>NZ_CP162743.1:0-4800000 GCF_054667615.1 Pseudomonas sp. S3_E10 | reverse complement strand
CACGTGCGGCTTTACCGCACATAGCTCGCTGACTTCACCGATGGTGAAGTAGCGTTTGCCTGGGATGACGGGTAGCTCGTCGTTATGACTTGGTTCCAGCATAAGCCTCAACTCGGGCCTTCAACTTCTGCCCTGGACGAAAGGTGACCACACGGCGGGCCGTGATCGGGATTTCTTCTCCCGTTTTTGGATTGCGGCCAGGCCGCTGGCGTTTGTCCCGCAGGTCAAAATTGCCGAAACCGGACAATTTGACCTGTTCGTTGTCTTCCAGAGCGTGTCTGATTTCTTCAAAAAACAGCTCGACCAATTCCTTGGCCTCGCGCTTGTTCAGACCCAACTCTTCGTACAGACGTTCCGCCATCTCAGCTTTCGTCAAAGCCCCCATACGTCACTTCCTTAACGTGGCGTTCAACCTTTGTTCGAGCGAGGTGAGGATATTTTGTGTCGTGGTATTCACCTCATCGTCATTAAGAGTGCGCGATGGATGCTGCCAGGTCAAGCCAACTGCGAGGCTTTTTCTATGCGGATCAATGCCTTTACCCTGATAGACGTCAAATAGCCTGAGGTCTGTCAGCCATTCCCCTGCATTTTCACGGATTACATCCAGAACGGCAGTTGCGGCGACTTCGCTGTCGGCGATCAGGGCCAGGTCGCGACGCACTTCAGGGAAGCGCGACAACTCGCTGAATTTCGGCATCTTGCCCGACGCCACTTCAGCCAATACCAGTTCGAAAACGAAGACCGGGCGATCAAGACCAAGGGTTTTCGACAATTCAGGATGGATCGCACCCACGAAGCCCACCAGGCGACCTTCACGTTCTATACGTGCAGTCTGGCCCGGATGCAGTGCGGGGTGGCTACCCCGAATAAAGGTGAAGGCATCCAATGCGCCGGCGAAGCCCAGCACCGCTTCAACGTCAGCCTTGACGTCAAAGAAGTCCACAGCGTCGCGGCCCTGTGCCCAGCCTTCCGGCAGACGGCTGCCACACACCACGCCAGCCAGCATCGGCTCTTGCTTCAGGCCGTCCAACTGACCGACGAAACGCAGGCCGCTTTCGAACATGCGTACACGATCTTGCTGACGGTTCAGGTTATGGGACAGCGCCTTCACCAGGCCCGGCCACAGCGACGAACGCATGGCGGCCATGTCGTTGGAGATCGGGTTGGCCAGCAGCAGTGGCTCGACGCCTGGGCTGAACAGTTCGAACTGCTTAGGATCGATGAAGCTGTAGGTCACCGCTTCCTGGTAACCACGAGCCACCAACAGGCGACGCAACTCAGGCAAATGCGCACGCGCCTCGGCCTTGGGTTGCGGTGCCAGGCGCGCTTGCGGATAACGAACCGGCAGGCGGTTGTAGCCGTACAAACGGGCCAGCTCTTCGATCAAATCGACTTCCAGGCTGATATCGAAGCGATGGCTTGGCACTTCGACCTGCCACTGCCCTTCCCCGCCCGCAGAAATGCCAAGGCCGAGGGCCGACAACAATTGCTCGATTTCGGCCGGCTCAATCACCAGACCCAACATTTGCTCAACGCTCTTGGCGCGCAAAGTGATCGGTGCTACAGACGGCAGGTACTGTTCGCTGACGGTTTCGGTGATCGGGCCAGCTTCGCCACCGGTGATTTCCAGCAGCAGACCAGTGGCGCGCTCCATGGCTTCACGGGCCAGCTTCCAGTCCACGCCACGCTCGTAGCGGTGCGATGCATCGGTGTGCAGGCCATAGGAACGGGCCTTGCCAGCGATGGCGATCTGGTCGAAAAATGCGCTTTCAAGGAACACGTCACGGGTGGTTGCGGACACACCGCTGTGCTCGCCACCCATCACGCCGGCAATCGCCAAGGCACGGGAGTGGTCGGCGATGACCAAGGTGTCAGCACGCAGGCTGACTTCCTGACCGTCAAGCAGCACCAGCTTCTCGCCTTCTTCGGCCATGCGTACGCGGATGCCACCGTTGATTTCGGCAAGATCGAACGCATGCAGCGGTTGGCCCAGCTCCAACATGACGTAGTTGGTGATATCTACGGCAGCATCGATGCTGCGCACGTCCGCGCGACGCAGACGCTCGACCATCCACAGCGGAGTTGGCTTGGACAAATCAACGTTACGGATCACACGCCCGAGATAACGTGGGCAGGCGTTTGGTGCCAGCACTTCAATCGGACGCACTTCGTCGTGCACAGCAGCTACGCTGGCAACCACCGGACGGGTCACCGGAGCGTTGTACAGCGCGCCCACTTCACGGGCAAGGCCAGCCAGCGACAAGCAATCGCCGCGGTTAGGGGTCAGGTCGACCTCGATGCTGGCATCTTCCAGCTCCAGGTAAACGCGGATGTCCTGGCCCACCGGCGCGTCGCCCGGCAGTTCCATCAGCCCATCATTCCCTTCGCCTACCTGCAACTCCGCTTGGGAGCACAGCATGCCGTTGGATTCGACGCCACGCAGCTTAGCCTTCTTGATCTTGAAGTCGCCCGGCAGTTCAGCACCGATCATGGCAAACGGAATCTTCAGGCCCGGGCGCACGTTGGGCGCTCCGCACACGACCTGGAAGGTTTGCGCGCCATTGCTGACCTGGCATACGCGCAATTTATCGGCGTCCGGGTGCTGCTCGGTGCTCAGCACTTCGCCCACGACCACGCCACTGAAAACACCGGCGGCCGGTGTAACACTATCGACCTCAAGGCCGGCCATCGACAGACGCGCAACCAGCGCGTCGCGATCCACCTGCGGGCTTACCCAGCCGCGCAGCCATTGTTCACTGAATTTCATCCTGCTCTCCTAAAGATTCGTTACGACTAGCGAAATTGCGCGAGGAACCGCAAGTCGTTGTCGAAGAACAGACGCAAGTCGTTCACGCCGTAACGCAGCATGGCCAGACGCTCAACGCCCATGCCGAAGGCAAAGCCCGAGAACTCTTCCGGATCGATACCGGACATACGCAGCACGTTAGGGTGAACCATCCCGCAACCCATCACTTCCAGCCAGCCGGTCTGCTTGCAGACACGGCAGCCTTTGCCGCTGCACATTACGCATTCCATGTCGACTTCAGCGGACGGTTCGGTGAACGGAAAGAACGAGGGACGGAAACGTACCGCCAGTTCTTTCTCGAAGAACACCCGCAGGAACTCTTCGATGGTGCCCTTGAGATCAGCGAAATTGATATCGCGATCAACGAGCAAGCCTTCGACCTGGTGGAACATTGGCGAGTGGGTGATATCGGAGTCGCTACGATACACGCGGCCTGGGCAGACGATGCGGATCGGCGGTTTGTTCGCTTCCATGGTGCGCACTTGTACCGGCGAGGTATGGGTGCGCAGCAACATGTTCGCGTTGAAATAGAAGGTGTCGTGCATCGACCGGGCCGGGTGATGGCCTGGGATGTTGAGCGCCTCGAAGTTGTGATAGTCGTCTTCGACCTCAGGACCTTCGGCAATGCCGTAGCCGATATGGGTGAAGAACTGCTCGATACGTTCCAGAGTCCGGGTAATCGGGTGCAGACCGCCTGAGGCCTGACCACGGCCAGGCAGGGTGACATCAATGGATTCGGCGGCGAGTTTGGCCGCAAGGTCGGCCTCCTCCAGCGACGCCTTGCGCGCATTGAGAACCTCTGTGACACGCTCCTTGGCAACGTTGATCAGCGCACCAACTTGCGGACGCTCTTCAGCCGGCAAATTCCCCAGGGTCTTCATCACCTGAGTCAATTCACCTTTTTTGCCAAGGTAGTGAACCCGGATTTGCTCCAGGGCATTGATATCTTCAGCGCTATGCACAGCCTCAAGAGCTTGGGCAACGAGCGCGTCCAGGTTTTCCATGTACAGACTCCAGATACAAAATAGGGGAAGAGCTTGAAGGCTCTTCCCCTATTTATGACGTTTACCACCTTGGGGTACAGGAGTAACCCAAGGTGACTGTCGGGGGTACTTAAGCCAAGGAGGCTTTAGCTTTCTCGACAATCGCAGCAAACACCGCTTTTTCGTTCACGGCCAGTTCAGCCAGAACCTTACGGTCGATTTCGATGGACGCTTTTTTCAGGCCAGCGATGAAACGGCTGTAGGACAGACCGTTAACACGTGCACCAGCGTTGATACGAGCGATCCACAGAGCGCGGAACTGACGTTTTTTCTGACGACGGTCACGGTAGGCGTATTGGCCAGCCTTGATTACCGCTTGCTTGGCAACACGGAATACGCGTGAACGCGCGCCGTAGTAGCCTTTAGCAAGTTTCAGAATTTTTTTGTGACGCTTACGGGCAATGACGCCACGCTTTACACGAGCCATGAGTTACTTCCTCTATTCTTGATCCAAAAATTAACGAAGGCGCAGCATGCGCTCGACTTTTGCCACGTCAGACGGATGCAGCAAGCTGCTACCGCGCAGTTGACGCTTACGCTTGGTCGACATTTTGGTCAGGATGTGGCTCTTGAAAGCGTGCTTGTGCTTGATACCGTTAGCAGTTTTCAGAAACCGCTTAGCAGCACCACTTTTAGTCTTCATCTTTGGCATGTTCGGATACTCCGCATTCAGTTGATAAACATAATCAGAAGGCCTGCCGTGCCCTGTTGATTACTTCTTCTTTTTCGGGGCGATGACCATGATCAGTTGGCGTCCTTCCATCTTAGGATGCTGTTCGACCGAACCGTACTCGAGCAGGTCAGCTTCAACCCGCTTGAGGAGTTCCATCCCCAGCTCCTGGTGGGCCATCTCACGGCCGCGGAATCGCAAGGATACCTTGGCCCTGTCCCCATCACTCAGGAAACGTACCAGGTTGCGCAGTTTTACCTGGTAATCCCCTTCCTCCGTCCCTGGACGAAACTTGATTTCTTTTACTTGAATCTGCTTCTGGTTCTTCTTCGCCGCAGCAATCTGCTTCTTCTTTTCGAAGATCGACTTGCCGTAGTCCATCACCCGGCAAACAGGCGGGACTGCGTCGGCGGAGATTTCCACCAGGTCCAATTTGGACTCTTCAGCGATACGAAGCGCTTCATCAATCGAGACGATGCCAATCTGCTCGCCGTCAGCGCCAATTAACCGAACCTCGCGTGCCGAGATATTCTCGTTGATCGGGGCTTTCGGTGCAGCTCGTTTATCTTGTCTCATTTCACGCTTAATAATAATTACTCCGAATCTGGGCGACCACGCCGGGAAACCGCTTGCGCGAGGAACTCAGCGAACTGGGCGACGGGCATCGAGCCCAGGTCAGCACCTTCACGAGTACGCACAGCGACAGTCTGCATCTCGACTTCCCGATCTCCGATAACCAAAAGATAGGGAACCTTGAGCAAAGTATGCTCGCGGATTTTAAAGCCGATCTTTTCATTTCTCAAGTCGGACTTGGCACGAAATCCGCTTTCGTTGAGAGTTTTTTCAACCTCAGCGGCAAAATCTGCCTGTTTATCAGTGATATTCATGATCACTGCCTGGGTCGGAGCCAGCCACGCAGGGAATGCACCCTCGTAGTGCTCGATCAGGATACCGACGAACCGTTCGAACGAGCCAAGGATCGCCCGGTGCAGCATAACCGGGTGTTTACGGCTGTTGTCTTCGGAGACATATTCGGCTCCCAGACGGATCGGCAGGTTAAAATCGAGCTGCAGGGTACCACACTGCCAGACGCGGCCAAGGCAATCTTTCAGCGAGAACTCGATCTTGGGACCATAGAAGGCGCCCTCGCCCGGCTGTAGGTCGTACGCAAGCCCCGCGCTGTCCAGCGCAGCGGCCAAGGCCGCCTCGGCGCGATCCCACAGCTCGTCGGAGCCGACGCGTTTTTCCGGACGAGTGGACAGTTTCATTTCGACTTCGGTAAAACCGAAATCGCGATAAACGTCCATGGTCAGCTTGATGAACGCGGCGGACTCGGCCTGCATCTGCTCTTCGGTGCAGAAGATATGCGCATCGTCCTGGGTGAAGCCGCGCACGCGCATGATGCCGTGCAGCGCACCGGATGGCTCATTACGGTGGCAAGCACCGAACTCGGCAAGGCGCATCGGCAACTCGCGGTAGCTCTTCAGGCCTTGATTGAACACCTGCACGTGGCAAGGGCAGTTCATCGGCTTGATGGCGTAATCGCGGTTTTCCGACTGGGTGGTGAACATGTTGTCGGCGTAGTTGGCCCAATGCCCGGATTTCTCCCACAGGCTGCGGTCAACGACCTGTGGAGTCTTGATCTCCAGGTAGCCATTTTCGCGCTGTACCTTGCGCATGTACTGCTCAAGCACTTGGTAAAGAGTCCAGCCGTTGGGGTGCCAAAACACCATGCCCGGCGCTTCTTCCTGGAGGTGGAACAGGTTCAGGCGCTTGCCGATCTTGCGGTGGTCGCGTTTTTCGGCTTCTTCAATGCGCTGGATGTAGGCGGCCAGCTGTTTCTTGTCAGCCCAGGCGGTGCCGTAGATACGTTGCAATTGCTCGTTCTTCGCGTCGCCGCGCCAGTAGGCACCGGACAGCTTGGTCAGCTTGAACGACTTGAGGAAGCGCGTATTCGGCACATGCGGGCCACGGCACATGTCGACATATTCTTCGTGGTAGTACAGACCCATGGCCTGCTCATCCGGCATGTCTTCCACCAGACGCAGCTTGTAGTCCTCGCCACGGGCGGTGAACACGTCGATCACTTCGGCGCGCGGGGTGACTTTCTTGATGACGTCGTAATCTTTTTCGATCAGCGCATGCATGCGCTGCTCGATGGCGGCCAGGTCGTCCGGCGTAAAAGGACGCTCGTAGGCGATGTCGTAATAGAAGCCTTCTTCAACAACCGGGCCGATCACCATCTTCGCGGTCGGGTACAACTGCTTGACCGCATGGCCAATCAGGTGCGCGCAAGAGTGGCGAATGATCTCCAGCCCCTCTTGATCCTTGGGCGTGATGATTTGCAGGCTGGCGTCGGCGGTGATCAGGTCACTGGCATCGACCAGCTTGCCGTCGACCTTGCCGGCCACGGTGGCCTTGGCCAGGCCGGCACCAATGGATGCGGCGACCTCGGCTACGGAAACCGCATGATCGAATGAACGTTGACTGCCATCGGGAAGAGTAATAGTTGGCATGGCGCCTCCTCTCCTAGTGGTGACCCCTACCAAAGGTCACGTGGGTTGGGATGAGCCAGTACAAGATCCAATACCAGGCCGTTCAAGGATGAACGCCTGCCTTACAGCGGCAGGAGCCTTTCGGCCAACCGATAATCGAACCAGAGTGACTGGAGTGAGCTAAAAAAGAACATGGCAAGGCGGCAAATGGCGCGCCCGTAAGAGCCAGGGCGACGATGCTAGCACAGATGGACGGTCATCGCGCCGGCCCGCCTTCGGGTAAAGACAAAATAGCGGCAAAAATGAACTTGGGCTGTACGCAAGGCCTCAAACCCACTGAGAATCGCCGTTCGTCCTCGACCCAAAGGAGCATCCTCATGATGCGTTTTACCTCTACCCTCGCTCTAGCCGCTTCCCTGACCCTCCTTTCCCTCGGCGCACAAGCTGCGGCCCCGTCGAACTGGCCTGCCGGTGCCCGCGACAGCTTCGTCAGCGATTGCAGTGCCGCCGCCAGCCAGAACGTGGACGTCAAAACCGCCAAAGCCCATTGCGAATGCGGCGCCGACAAGATCAACGCGGAATTGAGCACTGCCGAAATCAAGGAACTCATGACCAACCAGAACGCCAGCCCGCAGCTCAAAAACAAAGCAGTCGCGGCTATTTCGTCCTGCAAAGTGGTGAAGAAAAAGTAACAACGCCCCATGACCAGCGGGATTTTGCGCAGTAAAAACAGCCAAAAAACTGCTATTTCTCACAAATTACGCAGCTTTTACGGCTTTTTTTACCAACTGATATTTCGTGCGAAAGCCCCGTAGATCGGGGCTTTCAGCCAACAAAGATGCCAAACGCAACGCTATTGATTAGCAAACAGTGCCTTGGGGGGGCTCCCAAGCCGAACATTTCGACTATGATAGCCCGGTGTGCCCAGTTGGCCTGAGCAGCACAGCACTACTGAAAATATATGTTTCTTGGAGATACACCATGTCTAATCGCCAAACCGGCACCGTTAAATGGTTCAACGATGAAAAAGGCTTCGGCTTCATCACTCCTCAAGGTGGCGGTGACGACCTGTTCGTACACTTCAAAGCTATCGAAAGCGACGGTTTCAAAAGCCTGAAAGAAGGCCAAACCGTTTCCTTCGTGGCTGAGAAAGGCCAAAAGGGTATGCAAGCTGCACAGGTTCGCCCAGAGTAATTTCTGCGCTGATCAAAAAAACCCCGTCCATGTGACGGGGTTTTTTATGGGTGCAAGAAAAGCCCGAGCTCGATCAGCCGCAGTTGACCCGCGTGATCACCAGATTGTCATCGGTATTGAGGTTAAGGCGGTCGGAACGGTATTCCAGCGTGATCATGTCGTTGGGCTTGAGGATCCGCGCATTCTGCGCACCGGCACGGGTACGGGCCTGTTCCAGCAACTGGGGCGAGGCTTTCTGGCCGATGGTGAATTCGGCGGCCTTCGACTCACAGCGGCTATGACCGGCATCGGTCACGGCGGCATCTTTGCCTGGCTCAGAGGCACCCGGGGTGCTGCAACCCGCCAACGCGAGTGCTGCCAACAAAGTACCGAATGATGCGAGCTTCCAAGGCATGAAGCCTCCTATGGTTAAAAATGGACAGAGATCGTGCGACAGCGGTATGGCGGATTGGTTTCAAGACGTAAACCGCCGATGGCCAAGTCTGCCTGAGTCTGCGCAGGCATTCGCCCGGTCAATCGTGACCGGATATGAACGTGATCAGTAGATATCGATATAGTCGAACGGCGGTTTTGGCCAATTCTGCTTGAGGGCGTTGAAAATCTGCATGACCCAGACTTCATCGCTGGCAGCCACATTACCGACATAGCCGGAGCCCTTGGCCCAGGTCTCCAGACGAAACAACAGCCCGTCGATATCAGTACCCCCCACTGTTCCGCAAGAGATGTAGGCAATACCCGCCTTGGTGACGCGCAATTGAGTATGTTGATCGTCGCTGGCACTGGCGAGCAGTTGACGCACGCTTTCCAGGGTCAGGTTCTCGGGGGTGTTCAAATCGATTTGCACGCGGTGTTCCCCGGCAATTAAACAGAAGGACAGTGTCGCATAGCGCCGGCCTCATTCGGAAACGCTTCATGCCTAAGTAGCAGTGCCAAACGCGGCGCAAAGTGCTTAACTGCGCCCGCTGGAACCGCGTTCCAGCGCATTGCCCAGTATTTCAAGCCCGTGAGATTTCCATGACCACCGTAACGCTCCAAGCCGACATCAAAGCCAAGTGGCCCCTGGGACAGAGTTCCTACAGCCCCGGCAGCCCAGAGGAATTGGCAATCATCGGCATCGACCTGCTGGTCAAGGAGCTGGGCACCCAAGCGGCCCAAGCCTTCATCGGCCAGGTATTCGAGAAATACCCAGCCGATCATATGGGCGTGGGCAGCGTCGAGCGCGAATAAACGCCGGGCGACGCGCGTCGACCGGCAAACGCTTTACTTCAGGCGCGCCAGGCGCTCGGTCAGCAGATCGAAGAAGCCTTGGGCATCGCCGCTTTCAACCCAGAACGCGTTCTTCGGCTGTTTCAGGCCGTCGTACCAATCGACGATGGTCTGACCGAAGGTCGGGCCTTCTCTGCTGTCTACCACCACGTTGACCTCGCGCCCGCTGAACAGCGAAGGCTTGAGCAGGTAGGCAACGACAGTGGCGTCGTGCACCGGGCCGCCAGGAATGCCGTAGTGCTCCATATCGCCTTTGACGTACTCATTGAGAATATCCCCAACGATCTTGCTCGCGTTGTTGTTGATCTCGGCGATCGTCTTCAAGCGCGCCTCGCTGGTCAGCACTTTGTGGGTCACGTCCAACGGCAGGTAAGTCAGCTTCACGCCACTCTTGAGCACAATCTCCGCCGCCACCGGGTCGGCAAACAGATTGAACTCCGCGACCGGCGTGATATTGCCGCCATTGAAGTGCGCGCCGCCCATCACCACCACTTCCTTGATGCCTTGGGTGATTTCCGGGTCCTGGGTCAATGCCAGCGCAAGGTTGGTCTGCGGGCCGAGCATGGCAATCGTGATGCTGTGAGGTTTGGCCGCACGAAGGGTCTTGATCAGGTAGTCAACGGCATTGCCGTCCGCCAGGCCTTTTTTTGGTTCATGCACGGTGACACCGGAAATGCCTTCCTTGCCGTGAATGTTCTCGGCATAGATCGGTTTGCGCAGTAGCGGCGCCGGAGCACCGGCGTACACCGGGATGTCCTCGCGCCCCGCCCACTCGCGGGCCAGACGCGCGTTACGGGAGGTCTTGTCCAGACGCACGTTGCCGGCGACGGTGGTCAATGCGCGAATGTTCAGCTCTTGCGGGGACGCCATGGCGAAGAGCAAGGCCACCACATCGTCGGCGCCTGGGTCGGTATCGATGATCAGATCGATTTTTTCCGCCGCATGGGCGCTTGCTGCTGTGAGCGCGGACAAAAGCAGGACACTCCGAAACAGATTTCTCAGGGTTGGGAGACCACGTTGCATAAAAACACTCCTTGTCGTTGGGGAACTCTAGAACGTGACGCCGGACACCAGCGCGATATTGCAATAAGGCTGGCATTCGCCGGTACGCACAACCGCACGTGCCTTTTGGCTCAGTTGCTTGAACGCCTCATGACTGACCAGGCGTCGTGCGCCAAGGGCGGCCTGTTCGGTCAGGGTGTTCAGCTCGGTCAGCGCCGGCGGCTGCTTGAGCAGGATTTCTTCGGCCAGTACATGGCTTTCCACCTGCATCTCGCTGAGCACGACGCGCAAGGTGCTGATGAAGTCGGGAATGCCCTGGGTCAGCGCCAGATCGATCAATTCAACACCCGGAGGGACCGGCAAGCCGGCATCGCCGATCACCAGGATGTCGCCGTGACCCAGGGATGCAATCACCCGCGACAGGGCGATATTGAGCAGAGGAGTCTTTTTCATGAGGGCACAAAACCTTGAACGTCATGCAGCGTGGGAATGGAGGGTTGCGCACCGGCGCGAGTAACCGACAGCGCTGCCGCAACCTGACCGAAACGAATGGCCTCGGCTTCGCTTTTACCGTCGGCCAACGCGGCAGCAAAACCACCGACGAACGTGTCGCCGGCGGCGGTGGTATCCACCGCCTTGACCTTGGGTGCCGCAAGATGCTCAAAGCCGTTGCCATCGGCAAACAAGGCGCCCTCACCGCCCAAGGTAATAATGACTTTACCCGCCCCCGCCTCGATCAGTTTTGTGGCAGCCAGCTTGGCGCTGTCGATGGAATCCACCGTCACGCCGCTGAGTGCGCTGGCTTCACTTTCGTTGGGAATCAGGTAGTCGACCGACGCGTACCATTCAGCCGGCAACGGACCACTGGCCGGCGCCGGATTCAGGATCACCACCTTGTTTAACTCACGGCCACGCCTGAGGGCATATCCGACGGTAGCCATCGGCACCTCAAGCTGGCAGATGATCACATCGCCAGCCTGCAACACCGCATCAGCGGCCTGCAATGACGCCGGGGTCAGCTCACCGTTGCTGCCGGCGACAATCACAATTGCGTTCTGGCTGCTGTCATCCACCACGATCAACGCCACGCCGCTGGAGCCATTCACGGTGCTCACGGCCTGGCAATCGATACCTTCCACCAGCAACGCGCCACGCAGCTCAGCGCCGTAGGCATCGGTGCCGACACAGCCAATCATCGCCACCTCGGCGCCCAATCGTGCCGAGGCCACGGCCTGGTTGGCGCCCTTGCCACCGGAAACGGTGGAGAATGTGCGGCCAATCAGGGTTTCACCGGCACGGGGCAGCCGACTGGCACGGGTGACCAGGTCCATATTCAGGCTGCCTACTACCACTACTTTTGCTGGCATACATCAGTACTCATCAATTCGGTTCAACGGTATTGGGCAAACACACCGGCGACGGGGGCCGTCGACTCACGCAACACGATGCTCGGCGTTACGACGCGTTGATCGATCGGCAATTGGGGGGTTGCAATTCGTCGCAGTAAAAGCTCGGCTGCGGTCTCGCCAAGGTGCAGGATCGACTGCCCGACCGTCGTCAGCGCCGGGTATACGTAGCGGCTCATTTGAATGTCATCAAAGCCAATGACCGACAGCTCGCCGGGCACGCGGATATTACGCTCCGCTGCCGCACGTAACACGCCGAAACCAATCATATCGTTGCTGGCAAAAATCGCACTGGGCGGGTTCTCCGCCAGCAACTCAACGGCGGCGGTGTAACCGCCCGTACTGGTGAAGTCGCTCTCCCGGGTGCGATTGGCCGCCACCTCCACGCCCGCTTCCCGCAGCGCACGGTGATACCCCGCCAGACGCATCTGCGCCACACGCGTATGCGCCGGGCCGCCAATGCAGGCGATGTCACGATGGCCCAACTCGAGCAAATGCCGGGTCGCCAAATAAGCGCCCTCCTCGTGATCGATACGCACCAGATCGACATCGATACCATCCAGCGCGCGGTCGACAATCACCATCGGCGTGCGCACCGCACTCAAGCCTGCGGCCAATCCGCTGTCATCGCCACCCACCGAGGTGACGATCAAGCCGTCGATGCGCTTCTCCAGCAACACCCGTAAATAGCTGCGTTGTTTTTCAGCGTTGTCATCGGAGTTGCACAGGATCACGCAGTAACCATTACGCTCGCAGTAATCCTCAATACCTCGCGCCAGCTCGGCAAAATACGGGTTGAGACTATTGGGCACCAGCAAGCCGATGGTGGCTGTGGTCTTGGCCTTGAGCGAGCGCGCGACGGCGCTGGGCACGTAGTCGAGCTGCTTGATAGCTGCCTCGACCTTGACCCGTACCGGCTCGCTAACAGGGCGCGTCTTGTTCACCACATGGGACACCGTGGTGTAGGAAATACCTGCAAGCGCCGCCACATCCTTGATCGTTGCCATGGTTCAGCCCCGCCGACTGGCGCGTCGGCTGCGGTACGTGTCGAGGACCACCGCAATCACGATCACCGCACCGGTGATGATGCGCTTGGTAGGTTCTGTAGCACCGATCTGCGCCAAGCCAGCGGCCAATACCGAAATAATCAACACCCCAAAGAACGTGCTGATCACCGAACCGCGTCCGCCCATCAGGCTGGTGCCGCCGATCACCACCGCCGCAATCACTTGCAGCTCCAGGCCGGAACCGGCATTCGGGTCCGCCGCTTCCAGGCGCGATATCTGGAACAACGCTGCCACGCCGGCCAGCAGGCCCATCAGGCTGAACACCAGGATCTTGTATGGCTTGGGGTTGATCCCCGCCAGGCGCACGGCTTCCTCGTTGGTGCCGATGCCGATCAGGTAACGACCAAACACCGTGCGGGTGAGTACCAACTGGGCGACGATGATCACCAGCAAGGCGATGATGAACGATGGCGAAATACCGAAGGCAATCGGGTTGGACAGCCAGGCAAACGAATCACCGATATACGCCGTGCGCGAACCGGTCATCTGGTACGCCACGCCCCGCGCCATTTCCAGCACGCCCAGGGATACGATAAACGACGGAATTCGCCAGGCCACGGTGATCGACCCAGTGATGGTGCCGGCCAACGCGGCGCAGCCCATGCCAAGCACAGCAGCCGGCAACACGCTCCAACCCCAGCCAAGAATCGCCACGCTGACCGCCGACGCCGCCAGCGCCAGCACCGAGCCCACCGACAGGTCAATCCCGCCGATAATCAGAATAAAGGTCATGCCCACCGCCAGTACCATCAGATCCGGGATCTGGTTGGCCAGGGTGCTGAAGGTGTCATAGGACAGGAAGTGATCGCTGAGCACCGAAAACAGCGCGATCATCGCGAGTAAAGCGCCCGCCAACCCCAGGTAAGTACCCAGGCCGTAGAAGTTGCCGCCGGTTTTGCCGGGGGATGTTGTGGTTTTCATGGGGTATTCCTAGGCGCGGCTTCGTTGAGCAGCGCATCACGTTTCTGATAGCCGGCAAACGCGGCGGCGAGCAATTCGTCCTGGGTCCAGCTGTCGCGCTCGAAGGTTTCGATCAGGCGCCCGGCGGACAGCACGCCGATGCGATCACAGATCAGCATGAGCTCACGCAGGTCACTGGACACCACCACCAGCGCTTTGCCCCGGCGGGTCAGCTCGCCGAGCAAGGCATAAATGTCGAACTTGGCCCCGACGTCGATGCCGCGAGTGGGCTCGTCGAACAGCATCACCGAGCAGTCACGCTCCAGCCAGCGGCCGATCACGACTTTCTGCTGGTTGCCGCCCGACAGTTCCGACACCAATTGCGCCGGGCTGGAGCTGCGGATGCGCATGGCGTCGATCTGACGCTTGGCCAGGGCCGTTTCATCGCGACTGTTCACCACGCCGCCGCCGGAAATTTCCGGCATATTGCCCAGGGCGATATTGGCGCTGATGGATTGGGTGAGCAGCAGGCCTTCACCTTTACGGTCCTCGGTGATCAAGGCGATGCCATGCCCTACTGCATCCACCGGCGAGCGAATGCTCACCACCTCGGCCGCAGGCCCCAGGGCCACGGTGCCGCTGTCCGCCAGGTCGGCACCGAAGATCAGGCGCAGTAACTCCGTACGGCCCGCGCCAATCAGGCCGGAGATGCCATAGATCTCACCGGCACGCACTTCAAAGGACACGTCTTGGACTTTATCCGAGCGGCTCAAGCCTTTGACCGTCAGGGCCGGGCCGCCAATCGTGCGGGGGCCCAGGTCGATGTGCTCACCCAGCTCGCGACCGACCATCAAGGTCACCAGTTGCTCGCTGTTGTAGTTGGCCATCGGCTCAACGCAGACCAGCTTGCCGTCACGCAGTACCGCAATGCGCTGGGCGACACGGGCCAGCTCTTCGAGCCGGTGCGAAATATAAATGATCGCCACGCCCCGGGCCTGCAGACGGGTGATTTGCTCAAATAGCATTTCGACTTCACGGGCAGTAAGCATCGCCGTGGGTTCGTCGAGGATCAGCACATGGCAGTCGCCGATCAGGTTGCGGGCAATCTCGACCATCTGCTGGTGGCCGATGCCCAGGCTGCCGACCAGAGTGTCCGGGTCGATGGCATCCAGGCCGACCTGGGCCATGGCCTCGATCGCGGCCTTGCGCAGTTGCTTACGGCTGATCCAGCCACAGTGGCTGGGCAAGTTATCCAGGAACAGGTTTTCGGCAACGGTCAGGGTCGGTAACAGGTTGAGTTCCTGCATGACCATACGCACGCCTAGCGCTTCGGCCTGGGTACGGCTAGCCGGATGATAGTCCTGGCCATTGAATTGCATGTGCCCGGTAGTCGGCGTGACCAGCCCGCCGATGATCTTCGACAAGGTGCTTTTGCCTGCGCCGTTCTCACCGGTCAGCGCCAGCACTTCCCCGCGGTTAAGCGTGAGGGTGATGTCAGAGAGAACCGGCTGGGCATAGGTTTTACCGATACCGCTGACCGAGAGGACAGCGTTCGGGGCGGAAGATGACATAGGAAAATCTCCAGGCGTCCGCTCAGGGCGAGCGGACGCTGTTGGGTGCTGCCAGGATTACTGCTTGATGACGAGTTCGACCGGGGTTTCGATCACGCCGTCGTTGGCATCGACTTTCTCACCCTTGACCAACTTAAGCGCGTTCTGGATACCGAATACGGCTTGTTGCGCAGCCGCCTGGTCGGCGGTGGCCAGCACGCGGCCGTCCTGCAGCATTGGCTTGATGGCTTCGATGTTGTCGTAGCCCACCACCAGCACTTTGCCCGCCTTGCCCGCCGCACGCACGGCGGAGACAGCGCCCAGCGCCATGTTGTCGTTACCCGCCAACAAGGCCTTGAGGTCCGGGTATTCGCTGAGCATGGCCGAGGCAACTTTCTGGCCCTGGTCGATTTCCCAGTTACCGGACTGGGTAGAGACGATCTTCATGCCGGCCGCGTCCATCGCATCCTTGTAGCCTGCGGTGCGCTGCTGGGCGTTGGTGGTGGTCGGAACCCCTTCGATGATGCCGACCTTGTCACCTGCCGCCAGTTGCTTGGCCAGATAATCGCCCACCAGCTTGGAGCCTTTGCGGTTGTCCGGACCGACAAAAGGGATCTCGAGTTTTTTGCTTTTCAGTACGTCCGGGTCCAGGCGGTTGTCGATGTTAACCACCTTGATACCCGCATCGGAGGCTTTCTTCAGCACCGTGACCAGCGCCTTGGAGTCGGCAGGCGCGATGACGATGGCGTTGACCTTGGCGAGGATCATCTGGTTGACGATGTCGATCTGCGCGCTGGTATCGGTCTCGTTCTTGATGCCGTTGGTGATCATGTCGAAATCGGCGGCGTGCTCTTTCTGGTACGCCTTGGCACCGTCCTGCATGGTCACGAAAAATTCGTTGGCGAGGGATTTCATCACCAGGCCGACCTTGGGCTTGGCGGCGGTGTCATCGGCGAATGCCGAGGAAAGAGGTAAAGCGGCGGATGCGGCAGCAAGCACAGCGACAGCAAGAAGACGTGCAGCGAATGGCAGCTTCATGGGTTCACTCCGATCTTATGATTATTGTGAGCAACGCTTGCACCGAAAGACGCTTCGGCAGCCCCCCACCCGGGAGGCTGGTACGAGTGATCACAGGGCTCAGGGAGCATCCAGCGAAACATCTCGCAAACGTTTGCGTTATTCAAACTATGCGAACCTTGTCGAGATTTGTCAACGGTAGAACACAGCCTTTCATGCAAGGCCTTGGCGCCCCGTGCTGGCCCCCCCTTAAACAGCCAGCGCTCGCCATGATTTTCTGAAACGCCGTTTTTTTCGAGCCTTCCAGGATTTTTTTGTCATATTTTTCGGACAACCGAACGCGACACTTCAGGTTGTTCGGAAAGCCGGACGACGGTTCGGCCAGAAGCCTGTTGAAAACACTGAAAATCCTTACATATCAAATAGTTAATTTATATTCATAAATACCATCAGCCTGGTACAGATCCTGCTCCTAACAGGCGCCTCGTGGCATTCAGCACCGCCCGGGTGTTCTAGATGAACCGGCTACAGCACTCATCAAAAACCAGAGAGAAAAATAATGAAATCTGCATTGAAGAACTTTGTCCCGGGCGCATTAGCCCTTCTGCTGCTGTTCCCCGTTGCCGCCCAGGCAAAGGAAGTTGAAGCCAAGACCAAACTGTCCAACGTAGTGATCCTCGCTACCGGCGGCACCATTGCCGGCGCTGGCGCCAGTGCGGCCAATAGCGCCACCTACCAGGCGGCCAAAGTCGGTATCGAGCAGTTGATCGCCGGTGTGCCTGAACTGAGCCAGATCGCCAACGTGCGCGGCGAACAAGTGATGCAAATTGCATCCGAAAGCATCAACAACGAAAACCTGCTGCAACTGGGTCGCCGCGTCGCCGAACTGGCCGACAGCAAAGACGTTGATGGCATCGTGATCACCCACGGTACCGACACCCTGGAAGAGACCGCCTACTTCCTGAACCTGGTGGAAAAAACCGACAAGCCTATCGTGGTGGTCGGCTCCATGCGCCCGGGCACCGCCATGTCGGCCGACGGCATGCTCAACCTGTACAACGCCGTGGCCGTAGCCGGCAGCAAGGACGCGCGCGGTAAAGGCGTGCTGGTGACCATGAACGACGAGATCCAATCGGGTCGCGACGTCAGCAAGATGATCAACATCAAGACCGAAGCGTTCAAAAGCCCATGGGGCCCATTGGGCATGGTAGTTGAAGGCAAATCCTACTGGTTCCGCCTGCCGGCCAAGCGTCACACCATGGATTCGGAATTCGACATCAAGAACATCAAGAGCCTGCCCGATGTCGAAATCGCCTACGGCTACGGCAACGTGAGCGACACCGCCTACAAGGCCCTGGCCCAGGCTGGCGCCAAAGCCATCATCCACGCCGGTACCGGTAATGGTTCGGTGTCGTCCAAAGTCGTCCCTGCCCTGGTGGAACTGCGCAAGCAAGGCGTGCAGATCATTCGCTCTTCCCACGTAAATGCCGGCGGCATGGTGCTGCGCAATGCCGAACAGCCAGACGACAAATACGACTGGGTTGCAGCCCTTGACCTGAACCCGCAGAAAGCGCGGATTCTGGCAATGGTCGCCCTGACCAAGACCCAGGACAGCAAAGAGCTGCAACGGATGTTCTGGGAGTATTGATTCGCGCTGACACCTCTGTAGAGGCGGGCATGCCCGCCTCTACCTTCCTCGCTTCCCGCCCTATCCCACTCTGCGTCCTACGCCAAGCCTCCCAATTCGCTGTCAGACGAACTTCTTGAGTTTTAAGTAGTTGCGAAATCGCCCGCAGTTAAATACTGTATGTGCGTACAGCTTATTAAGGAATACCCCGTGGCAAAGTCCTCTTCCGCAGCGCCTACCCCGCCTGATGCCTATGAGCGCCTGGCTATTCGTGTGCAAAAGATCATCAACTCCACCAACGCCCAAAAAGCCAAGGCCGCGTTGATTTTCCGTCTACCGGACGAGCCCGAGGATGAGTGGCAGCGTTTGCTGGAGGAAATTGCAGAGAACGACAACGTTACCCTCGCTTATCGCGACGATGGCGGCGTGCAGATTTTCTGGGTTGTGCCGAAGGAAGATTGATTCGATGAGTGCCCGTTTTATTGCTCTGTGCTGCCTGTTTTTTGCCATTACCGCCCACGCGCAGGCGCCCCGAACCTTCAGCGAAGCCAAGAAAGTCGCCTGGAAGCTCTATTCGCCGCAGTCCACCGAGTTCTATTGCGGCTGCAAATACACCGGCAACCGCGTGGACCTGAAGGCCTGCGGTTATATCCCCCGCAAGAACGCCAGCCGCGCCGCGCGCATCGAGTGGGAGCATATTGTTCCGGCCTGGCAAATCGGGCACCAGCGCCAATGCTGGCAGAACGGTGGGCGCAAGAACTGCACGCGCAATGACAATGTGTTCAAGCGCGCCGAAGCCGACTTGCACAACCTGGTGCCGAGCATCGGCGAGGTCAACGGTGACCGTAACAATTTTAGTTTTGGCTGGCTGCCGGTGCAAAGCGGGCAGTACGGCTCCTGTCTGACCCAGGTGGACTTCAAGGCCAAGAAGGTCATGCCGCGCCCGTCCATTCGCGGGATGATTGCGCGCACGTATTTCTACATGAGCAAACAGTATGGCTTGCGCCTGTCGAAACAGGATCGCCAGCTGTATGAGGCCTGGAACAAGACCTACCCGGTACAAGCCTGGGAGCGCCAGCGTAATCAGACCGTGGCGTGTGTGATGGGGCGCGGCAATGAATTTGTCGGCCCGGTGAACCTTAAAGCCTGCGGTTGAACATGGGCGGCGCCGCCGCCCAATCGGCCTGTTACTGCGCGGCCTTGTGCTCGATAATTTCGGAGACGGTGTCGTTTTTCTTGGCGCGGGCCATTTTTTCGTTCAGCAGCGTCTGCTTGGCCTCGGCCTCGGCCCTGGTGGCGAATGGGCCCAGCAAAACCTCATCCTTGCCGTCGACCTTCACGATATAGAAGTTGAAACCGTGTTCGAGCAACCAGGCGGTCAGGTCGGTGATTGCCTGCAACTTATGATCAGGCGGCCCTACCCGCAGGTCCCATTCCTGGGCGGCAATTGCGCCGGTTTGTGGCTGGCTTTCGGTCGCGGCGGGCTTGGCCTTGGGGGTATCGACAGGCTTGCCCTCACCGCATCCGGCCAATGCCAACACCGCCATTGCCATCGCTACTTTACGCACTACCCTGCTCCTTCAACGGATAAAGAGGCGACTTTATCATTCACTGTCTATTCTGGCCGTCATAAACGTTGGCTTAAACAATGCGAATGATGTATCCCAGACCTGTATGATGCCGCCACGGGAATTAATGCCGCCTCTATGCGTCCTAAAAGAGGCAGTCACAGGGACGCGCTTAGCAGTAAGCTACATACATCCGACACCAGCCCTGTCTGAAACATGTGTCCTTAAAAGTAATCAAGGAGAAGTCCATGCTTATACTCACCCGCAAAGTCGGTGAAAGCATAAACATCGGTGATGACATTACTATCACCATCCTGGGCGTCAGCGGCCAGCAAGTACGAATCGGCATCAACGCACCCAAGGATGTTGCCGTGCATCGCGAGGAAATCTATCAGCGCATCCAGGCTGGCCTGACCGCTCCGGACAAAAACCAGACGCCTTGAAGCGCCCTCAGTAGCCAGCCCTTTCGTTCACTGTAACGGCTGGCGAAAACCCCTCCGGACTGTCCTTGTTTGTGTTGCGCGGTTCGCAGCGCCCTTTATTTCATCCGCGCCCCAAGATGAAACTGTCTTCACGCCCGGAACTTGTCGCGCGCTCTACGGCCGAATCCCCTGACTGACATCCTGCCACTCGTGCGCATTCTGGCGCGCGTCGATGAGGCCCACTGCCGTGCAGCCATTTCTCCCCAGATCCTGGGTGATCACCCTGCTGATAGGGCTGGTATTTGTCGGTTTGGAGTATGGCCTGAGGCTCGAAGTAGAAGGCACAGGCGCCGCGCGCTCGCCGCTGGACCTGGCATTGCTGCTGTGCGGCTATTTGTTCATATTCTGCCTCAAGCCCATCCAGAAGGCCGTGCAGCGTAAGCTGTGCCAGCGGCCCGGGCCAAAAAAAGCAGGCCGAGCCCGATAACGCGGCTCGGCCTTTTTGCGTCAGCCCGTCGTGTGTTGCAAACGCAGCAAGCCATCGGCGTCGCGCTGCACCTGCAACTGCCCATACCCCTCAATCGACGGATGACGCGTGACCATAGGCACAGAGTGCGTCGACGTCACGACCATCACATCCGCCCCCGCTGCCTCCCCGGCTCGAATGCCCACCGCAGCGTCTTCAAATACCAGGCAATCTTGCACCGACACCCCCAAGCGTTGCGCACCCAACACATAACAAGCGGGGTTCGGCTTGCCGATAGCCACGTCTTCGGCGGTAACCAGCGCTGCCGGCGCCGCGATCCCCGCCGCTTCGAGCCGACGTAGTGCCAGCTTCCGGGGCGCAGAGGTCACCAACGCCCACTGATCAGCGGGCAAGCGCTTTAAAAATTCGATGGCCCCGGGAATCGCCACGACGCCCCGCACATCCTTGATTTCAGCCTCGGTAATCCATTGCGCCTCAACTTCAGGATCCACGCCGGGCAGGGCCTGGCGCGTGATGGTATCGATTGCGCGGGCACCATGAATGGTCTTCAGGAACGCCGCCACATCCAACCCATGGCGTTCAGCCCAGATGCTCCACACTCGCTCGGCGGCGGCGATGGAGTTGAGCAGGGTTCCATCCATATCGAACAGGAAAGCGCGGTAACGGCGGGCAAAGACGGCTGAACCTCGGATGGACACTGCGGAGCTTCCTCGTGAGCTGAAACGAATAATCGGCCCGATGCAATCTACGGATCACCCCACGACTTGTAAACGCTGCGGGTGTGTCGCGCCGCCAATCATTACGAACTTGTCATCATCCTGTTGGCCGGCTGTTCGGGTGCACTGGTTACCGTGAGCGCACTGCCATGACCTGGCAGCCCCCCTTTTTAAACGAGAGACCGCCATGAAACTGTTAACCCTCGCCATTGCCGCGCTGTTGGCCACCGGCCCGGTATTTGCTGCTGACCAGAACACTGTTATCCACGACAAGACCGGCTTTTTCGTGCATCTGGACGTGGCCAAAGTGCTGTCGAGCAGCGACACCAACGGCCAGTGCGGCATCGTCCCCGCCCGGCTCGACTACCTCGACCACCAGGGCCGCGAACACGTGCTCGACTATCAGGTCCAGGGCACCGGCTGCGCCAGTGACAATTGATCGGGCTACACTGGCGCCACGTATTGAATCAGGGCATCTCCCATGAACATCCTCGTAGTCGAAGACGAACCCAAGGCCGGCAACTACCTGCTCAATGGCTTGCAGGAATTGGGCTACTCCGTAAGCCTCGCCCGGGATGGCGTGGACGGCTTGCACCTGGCCTTGGAAACGCCGTTCGACGTGATCGTGCTGGATGTGATGATGCCGAAAATGGACGGTTGGGAAGTGCTGCGCCGCCTGCGCAAGGAAACCGACACGCCGGTACTTTTCCTGACGGCGCGCGATGATATTGCCGACCGCATCAAAGGCCTGGAACTGGGCGCCGATGATTACCTGATCAAGCCGTTTTCCTTCGCCGAACTGGTGGCGCGCCTACGCACCCTGACCCGTCGCGGCCCGATCCGTGAAGAAGAGCAACTGCACATCGCCGATCTGCAAATCGATGTGCTCAAGCGTCGCGTCACCCGCGCCGGCACGCGCATTACCCTGACCAACAAGGAGTTCGCATTGTTGCACCTGTTCGCCACCCACCAGGACCAAGTGCTCTCACGTTCTCTGATCGCCTCCAGGGTCTGGGACATGAACTTCGACAGCGACACGAACGTGGTGGACGTCGCCGTGCGGCGCCTGCGCCTTAAAGTCGACGACCCGTTCCCGCTCAAGTTGATCCACAGCGTGCGGGGCATCGGCTACCGCTTCGATACCCAGCCATGAGCACTCGTCGGCATTATTCACTGACCCTGCGCCTGGCGCTGATTTTCGCGCTGCTCGCCTTCGCCCTGCTGGCAACACTGGGGGTGGCGTTGTATCGCGAGCTGGAGCGCGAGTTGATCCGCCGCGACGACGCCCAGTTGATCTCCCGTGTGGACCAGTTGCGCAACCTGCTCAACGACAGCAACACGCTGGACCTGATCAAGACCAAGCCGGAATTGTTCCAGAACATGTTGGGCAACCGTGAATCAGTGCTGAGCATCGCCGCGCCCGGCCAAGCGCCGCTGCTACTGGTAAACCCCGCCAATATAGACTTGCCGACAATCAAACCGGTGCCCAAGGATCACGTGCTTGCGCTAAGCGATGTGCAGCATCTGCCAGGCCTGAATGGCGTGCCCTTCTCCACTCTCGCCGCCTCCATCGACTCCGGCGACCTGGGCAGCCTGCAAGTTACCAGCGGGCGCCTGATGACCGAGCGCACCGCCATGCTCGCCAGCTACCGGCTCAGCGTTTATATCCTGGCGAGTATCGCTGCAGTTATTCTCGCGCTGGCAGGCTATCTACTGGTGTATCGCGGCCTGCTGCCGTTGAGGCGCCTGGCACGACATGCCGAGAATATTGGCGTAGGCAACCTCGCAGAACGCCTCGACAGCCACGGCGCGCCGAAAGAACTGCTGCCGATGATTGACTCGTTCAATACCATGCTGGAGCGCCTGGCCAAGGGCTTTGTGCAACTGGGGCAGGTGGCCACCGACATGGCCCACGAACTGCGCACGCCAATCAACAACCTGCTGGGGGAAACCCAGGTCGCCCTGCAACAGCCGCGCAGCATCGAAAACTACCAGCAACTCCTGGCCTCCAACGTCGAGGAGCTGGAGCGCCTGGCGCGAATGCTCGACAACATGTTGTTTCTGGCGCGCACCGACCCGGCCAGCGCCCTGCGCCAACGCCAGGAACTCAGCGCAGCCGATGAAGTGCAACGCATCGCCGATTACTTTGAAGGCTTGGCGAGCGACGTAAACATCAATATTCGCGCCGAAGGGAAAGGTGTGATCTGGGCTGAACCGATGCTGCTGCGTCGGGCCCTGGCAAATTTGTGCGCCAACGCCATCAAATACGGGGCGCCGAACTCCGAACTGGTGATCCAGGCGGTTCCAAACGCTGAAGGCATTCAGTTGTGCGTCAACAACCAGGGTGAAACCATCCCCGCCGAGCATTTATCGCGGCTGTTCGAGCGGTTTTACCGGGTGGACGAATCCAGGGAACGGTCGGCCCACTCCAACGGGTTGGGCCTGTCCATTGTGGCGACCATCATGCAGTTGCATAACGGCCGCTACAGCGTCAGCAGCGACGAAGGCGTGACGCGTTTCGAGCTGTTTTTCCCTGGGCGTAAAGCACAGGAAGCATCGGCTCAATCAAAGGCGCCATTGAGCACTTCGTAGATAATGCCTGTCGCGACAGCCACCAATATCAGGTCGGTGCCCGCCTGCTGCCACTCATACCCGTCGTAACGGGGCAACTGGCCCAATAAACGGCCATCGAGTTTTTTGGCAATACCCGGTGGCAGCGGCTTGCCGCGCGCCAGGTTCTTCTGGATACCCGGCGGTAAAGACGGCCCCGGGCTCCAGTAGTCGCGATACCCCCCCAACACATTCAGCACGCTGCCGCGATCAACACTAGGGCCGTGGCTGCTCGACCCACCTTTGCCTTTGGGCTTGTCATGGCCCTGCCCGCCTTGGCTATTGCCTTTATTGTTACCTTGCCCCTTGCCATTGCCTGGATCAGCCAGCGCCATGCCGCTCCCGGCAAACAGCACAATCGACAGCGCAACAGACACGAACTTCAACGATTTGATCATGACGATAATCCAAGGCCGGGACGTGATTGAACTGTAGTTGAAGTTGATGAGTAATGCGCCACGTCAACTCACCTGGCCGCCACCTTCGACCACATCCACCGGCGTGTTCCACGCCGCCGACACTGCGCTACGCAGCCCATCTACCAAGGTAGGCAACGCCATCGACGATTGACTGGGCACATGGATAAACCCACTGCGCACCTCTGAGCCCGTCAGCACATGTTGCAAACGGTAGAACACCTGATTGCAGACAAAGGTCCCCGCCGTCTGCGACACCGACGCCGCAATGCCCGCCTCGCGCACCGCCCTGACCATGGCCTTGATCGGCAGCGTCGAGAAATAAGCCGCCGGACCACCGGCCACAACCGCCGTGTCGACGGGCTGCTCACCCAGGTTATCGGGGATGCGCGCGTCGTTGATATTGATCGCTACCCGATCGATGGATATCTCGCTGCGCCCGGTTGCCAGGCCTGTGGCAATCACCATTGCCGGACGCAACTCCTCGATCAGCTTCACCAGGCATTCGCCCGCGGTGGTGAACGCGCAGGGCAACCTACGCGCGACGATTGTCACCTGTTCGTCGATTTTAAAACCATCCAGTCGGCGCGCAGCCTCCCAGGACGGGTTCACCGAGTCTTGGTCAAAGGGCTCGAAGCCCGTCAGCAATACCGTTCGCATCCCGGCCTCACATCAACAGATAAAGCAGCACGATATTGACCACCAGCATCATCAACGCTGTCGGCAACTGCGCCTTGATCACCGCGTTCTTGTCCGGCAACTCCAGCAACGCCGCCGGCACGATATTGAAGTTGGCCGCCATTGGCGTCATCAGGGTACCGCAATAACCGGAAAACATGCCGATGGCGGCCATTACCGCCGGGTTACCGCCGTAGATGCCCACCAACACCGGCACCCCGACCCCGCCGGTCATCACCGGGAATGCCGCGAAGCCATTGCCCATGATCACGGTGAACAGGGCCATGCCCAACACATAGACCATCACGGCCACCAACTTGTAATCCAGGTTGATATAGGTGGTGGTGACGTGCGCAACGGCCGTGCCGACCCCGGCTTCGTTGAACAACAACCCGAGCATCGCCAGCATCTGCGGCAGCACCATGGCCCAGCCCAAGGCCTCAGTGAGGCGACGCGACTCGCGCAAGGCTTGCACCGGTGTGTCGCGGGTCAGCCAACAGGCCAGGCCGAGGGCGATCAGGCAACCGATGCCAAGCGAAACAAACGTGGTGTTTTTCGGGTCCAGCAGCGGCACGCCGCCGATCTCGGTGTGCTTGAGCACTACAGAGCCGATCACCGTGGTCAGCGGGATGGCCAAGGCCGGGATAAACAGTTTGTGCCCCAGGCGCCCGGCACTGGCGCGGGAGGCCTTGTCATGCAACTCGGCATGGCTACCGCGACCGACACCGCCCAATCCTGCGATCAACGCCATCACCACCACGCCCACGCCGATGGCCACCGATGGCAGCCGCTCCCCGACCAGGAACGGGATCGCGAACAACAGCCAGAACAGTGCGCTGGACCAACGTTTAGGATGGGCGCGATCCATCAGGATCATGCCTGCGGTAATGAGCAGCAGCACGCCGGCAAGCCAGTACAGGTATTGAATGGAGATAATCATTGCGCAGCCTCCACGGACGTCGCGGCGGGCGTCAGCTCGCGGGTGAGCCTTCGATCAAAGCGATGCAAGCGGATCGCGTGGATAATAAACGCACAGATCGCCGTGGGAATCCCCCACACCGCGATATGCAGCGGCTCGACATCAATCCCCGAACCCAGAAGAAAGGTGTGCATCAGTGCAATCGCACCAAAGGCCACAAAGATATCTTCGCCAAAAAACAGACCGACGTTGTCCGTCGCCGCGCACATGGCCAAGACCTTGTGGCGCAGCTTGTCGGGCAGTTTGCCGTAGCGCTTTTCAGCGGCGCCTTCGGCCATCGGCGCGAGCAACGGGCGCACCATCTGCGGGTGCCCGCCCAGGCTGGTCAAGCCCATGGCGGCCGTGGATTCGCGCACAAACAGGTAGATGATCAACAGGCGCCCAACCGTGGCGCGCTCAAATCGTGCAATCCAGTTCTGCGCATGCAGGCGCAGCCCATGGCGCTCCAGCAAGCCGATGACCGCCAGGGGCAGTAACAGGATCAATTGCAGGGCACGGGTTTGAAGGAAGCCATCACCCATGGTGGCGAGGATTTTTTCCAGCGGGAAATGGGCGGCAAGCCCGGTGGCGATAGCGGCGGCGGTGACCACCAACAGCGGATTGAAGCGCAAAACAAAGCCAACCACGATCACAAGTACGCCGATCAACGGCCATAAGTTCACAACAGTTTGCATGGCGATGAAGTCCTTAAGTGCGCGCTGCGGCGCCATTACAGCAGGATGTGAACAAAGGGTTCACAGCAGGAAGTGGCGTGCAGTCGGCTCGGTTTTTTATTGTTGACCCGTAAGGGCGAGCGTCAGTGGCGGCAACTTTGCTGCCTGGAAGCGGGAGGTGTCCAACAAGAAAAATTGTTGCTGTGAACCAATAAATTTTGTCGGCGCAAGGCGTCAGCGCTAATTGAACGGTGCCGGCTTGAACAGCAGAGGCCGGGCAAGACTAATGGCACGCCGATCTTGCATCGCACGCGCGCAGTCATCAGGATGGCGCACTGTTTTCAAGATCTGCGAAAGGCCAAGGCATGAAGCTACTGCGTAAATGGCGCGAACATCAGGAACGCAAAGCGTTACGGGCAATGACTGCGCTGGAACGTTCCACCCAGAAATTGCGTAACCGTTACCCGAAGTACAGCTTCGGCCTGGGCACCTATGGTGATGTGAAAGTCCACGACTGGAATGAAGGCACCACCCTGCGCGTAGGCGCCTATACCTCTATCGCAGGCGATGTCGAAGTCTATCTGGGCGGCCACCATCGCACCGATTGGCTCAGCTGCTATCCATTCCCGGCGAAGATCAAGGCGCTTGCTCACATCACCGACTTCGGCGGCAGCAACGGCGACGTCAGCATTGGCAACGATTGCTGGATAAGCTCCCATGCCATCATTTTGTCTGGCATCACCATCGGCAATGGCGCAGTGGTCGCGGCCGGTTCAGTGGTAACAAAAAACGTCGCGCCCTACTCCATCGTCGGAGGCAACCCGGCCAAGCACATCCGCTGGCGTTTCGATGAACCGACTCGCCAAATCCTTGAACAATCCGCCTGGTGGGAGTGGCCCGAGGCGGAGGTTCGCGCAGTGGCCCATCTGCTCTGCAGCAGCGACATCGAGCCTTTCGTCGAGTACCTCAAACAGCGGGCTCGCTGATTTCACTGGGAATACACCGAGCGTCCCTCTTGAACCGGCCTCAGCACGAGGTCGGGTTGGCAAGGAGGATGCAGAGCTGGCGTTCTGAGGTGGGATTAGCAACGTTTTGCAAATCGCAGACAGCAAAAAGGGGTCACCGTTTCCGATGACCCCTCTAGACCGCCCAGCAGAGCGGATTTTGTTTGGTAGGCGCGATTGGACTCGAACCAACGACCCCCACCATGTCAAGGTGGTGCTCTAACCAACTGAGCTACGTGCCTGCTGTGAGGCGGCATTCTACGGAATTGCGCAGGGGTGTCAACCTCTTTTTTGCAGCTAAGCCTATGAATATGCGAATTTTTTATTTGCAGCTGGCACACCCGCCTTTTCCGGGTGGCTGGCAGGCAATTTTCAACTGAGGTAGGATCTGGCCACTCGTAAAAAATATAAAACAGAGGTTCCAGGATGGCGAACACCCCCTACCCCCAATCGTATTACGCCGCTTCCGCGAATGCCGTTCCGCCTCGCCCGACGTTGCAAGGCGACGTCGAAACCGATGTCTGCGTGATCGGCGCCGGCTATACGGGCTTGTCCAGCGCGCTGTTTCTGCTGGAGAACGGTTTTCGCGTGACGGTACTGGAAGCCGCCAAGGTGGGCTTTGGCGCGTCGGGCCGCAATGGCGGGCAGATCGTCAACAGTTACAGCCGCGATATCGATGTGATTGAGCGCAGCGTCGGGGCTCAGCAAGCCCAACTGCTGGGGCAGATGGCGTTCGAGGGCGGCAGGATCATTCGCGAGCGGGTCGCCAAGTATCAGATCCAGTGCGACCTGAAGGACGGCGGCGTGTTCGCCGCGCTCAACAGCAAGCACATGGGCCATCTGGAGTCGCAGAAGCGCCTGTGGGAGCGCTACGGCCATACGCAGCTGGAGTTGCTGGACGAACGCCGTATCCGCGAGGTGGTGGCCTGCGACAATTATGTCGGCGGCCTGCTGGACATGAGTGGCGGGCATATCCACCCGCTCAACCTGGCGCTCGGTGAAGCGGCCGCGGTGGAGTCGCTGGGCGGCACGATCTATGAGCAATCGGCGGCGGTGCGTATCGAGCGCGGCGCCAATCCGGTGGTGCACACCGCCGAGGGCAAGGTCCGGGCCAAGTTCATCATCGTCGCGGGCAATGCCTACTTGGGCAACCTGGTGCCGGAGCTGGCGGCCAAGTCGATGCCGTGCGGCACACAGGTGATCACCACCGCGCCACTGGGGGACGAACTCGCCAGGACGCTTCTGCCGCAGGATTACTGCGTGGAAGACTGCAACTACCTGCTCGACTACTACCGCCTTACGAGCGACAAGCGCCTGATCTTCGGCGGCGGCGTGGTGTACGGCGCGCGCGATCCGGCGAATATCGAGGCAATCATCCGGCCGAAAATGCTCAAGGCCTTCCCGCAACTCAAGGATGTGAAGATCGACTACGCCTGGACCGGCAATTTCCTACTGACCTTGTCGCGACTGCCGCAGGTGGGTCGCCTGGGTGACAACATTTACTACTCGCAGGGCTGCAGCGGCCATGGCGTGACCTACACGCACCTGGCAGGCAAGGTACTGGCCGAAGCATTGAGAGGCCAGGCCGAACGTTTTGACGCGTTTGCCGACCTGCCGCACTACCCGTTCCCGGGCGGGCAACTGTTGCGCACGCCGTTTGCGGCGCTGGGGGCTTGGTACTACGGCTTGCGGGACAAGTTGGGGTTCTGACACTGCCAAGGGGGCCGGCTCGCCGGCTCTCGCAACACATCACCAAATCGCAGACACAAAAAACCCCGGTCTTTCGACCAGGGTCTTTGCTATCGGATCAAAGCAGCCAATGGCTTTCTTTGTGCTTCAAGGCGTTCAGTGGGCCTTGAGGCAGATATGGCGCAGCGGACGGGACTCGAACCCGCGACCCCCGGCGTGACAGGCCGGTATTCTAACCGACTGAACTACCGCTGCGTATCGCTTGACTGGCTGAGCGTAAACCCTCAACCGTCTTTAAACGTCTGACCGAGCAACCTTGGCTGTTCGATCTCAAGCCCGATAACTCGAACCTGGAAAATATGGCGCAGCGGACGGGACTCGAACCCGCGACCCCCGGCGTGACAGGCCGGTATTCTAACCGACTGAACTACCGCTGCGCGTCGGTGCAACCTTTAACGTTGCGTCTTGCCCAAGGGCAAAACTCTCAAGAAGTGGTGGGTGATGACGGGATCGAACCGCCGACCCTCTGCTTGTAAGGCAGATGCTCTCCCAGCTGAGCTAATCACCCTTTGCTTCGTTGAGGCCGCGAAATTTACGCAGGTAGCAGACCTAAGTCAATAGCCTGCTTGAAGTTTTTCTGAAAAAGACAAAATTGCTTCAAGACCGCTGCCGGCCCTACTCGCTGTAAATCATCTTCTTGCTCATGCCGCCGTCCACCACAAACTCCTGCCCGGTCACAAAGCCCGCCTGGCGCGACAGCAGCCACGCCACCATCGCAGCCACGTCCTCGACTGTGCCCACCCTGCCCGCCGGATGCTGGGCGTGATCTGCGTCGGTCAAAGGCTCGGCACGCCGTGCGGCAGGATCACGCGCATCGATCCAGCCAGGGCTGACGGCATTGACCCGCACCTCCGGCCCGAGGCTGATGGCCAGCGCGTGCGTCAAGGCCAACAAACCGCCCTTGCTCGCCGCATAAGCTTCGGTGTCCGGCTCCGATTGACGGGCCCGCGTCGATGCCAGGTTGACGATCGCGCCGCCGTGGGCACGCAGGTAAGGCGCGCAGTGCTTGGCCAGCAACATCGGCCCACTGAGGTTCACCGCCAGCACGCGATTCCAGTAGGCCAGGTCAAGGCTTTCCAGGGTGATATTGCGCGGGTCGGCCACCGCCGCGTTGCACACCAACGCATCCAGGCGGCCAAACTGCCCGAGCACTTCGGCAACGCCTTGGGCGACCTGCTTCTCATCGGCCACATCCATGGTGATGAACCAGGCGTTTTCACCCAGCACCTTGGACACCTTGGCACCGCGCTCGCGGTCCAGGTCGGTCAACACCACTTGCCAACCTTCACTGATCAACCACGCCGCGATCCCAAGGCCAATGCCTCGCGCAGCGCCTGTCACCAGCGCGACGCGCCCGTTAGTGGCCGCCGCGGCTTCCATGGACCACTCGATCACAACGCCGCCAACCCGCGAGCCAGGTCTGCCTGCAGGTCAGCCACGTCTTCCAGGCCCACCGCGATGCGGATCAGACTGTCACGAATACCCGCCGCCTCACGCTCCTGCGGCGCCAGACGGCCGTGGGAAGTGGTACTCGGATGGGTAATCGTGGTTTTGCTGTCGCCCAGGTTAGCCGTGATGGAGATCAGGCGCGTCGCATCGATAAAGCGCCACGCCCCCTCTTTGCCCCCCTTCACTTCGAAGCTCACCACCGCGCCGAAACCACGCTGCTGGCGCTGCGCCAATTCGTGTTGCGGATGGCTCCGGAGCCCGGCGTAGTGGACTTTTTCGATGGCGTCCTGCTGCTCCAACCACTCGGCCAGGGCCTGGGCATTGGCGCAATGGGCTTTCATGCGCAGGCTCAGGGTTTCCAGGCCCTTGAGAAAAATCCAGGCGTTGAACGGGCTCAAGGTCGGGCCGGCGGTGCGCAGGAAGCCCACCACTTCCTTCATCTGCTCGCCACGACCGGCCACCACACCGCCCATGCAACGGCCCTGGCCGTCGATGAACTTGGTGGCCGAGTGCACCACAACGTCCGCGCCCAGCTTCAGCGGCTGCTGCAACGCAGGCGTGCAGAAGCAGTTGTCGACTACCAGCATGGCGCCCTTGGCATGAGCGACTTCGGACAACGCAGCGATATCCACCAATTCAGCCAGCGGGTTCGAGGGCGACTCGACGAACAACAATTTGGTGTTGGCCTTGATCGCCGCATCCCAACCGGACAGATCGGCCAAGGGCACGTAGTCCACTTCGATGCCGAAGCGCTTGAAGTACTTCTCGAACAGGCTGATGGTCGAACCGAACACACTACGCGACACCAGCACATGGTCGCCGGCACTGCACAGGCTCATCACCACCGCCAGGATCGCCGCCATGCCGGTCGCCGTCGCCACTGCCTGCTCGGCACCTTCCAGGGCCGCGATACGCTCTTCGAACGCACGCACGGTCGGGTTGGTGTAGCGCGAGTAGACATTGCCCGGCACCTCGCCAGCAAAGCGCGCAGCCGCATCGGCTGCCGTGCGGAACACGTAGCTGGAGGTGAAGAACATCGGGTCGCCGTGCTCACCTTCAGGGGTCCGGTGCTGGCCTGCGCGCACAGCCAGAGTATCGAAAGCTACGCCATCGAGGTCGCTGTCCAACCGACCGGCATCCCATTCCTGACTCATGCTGCCACTCCTTGCTCAATGCTTTATTTATGATGCAAAACCGGCCCCTCAGGGCCGGTGTCTACTCAGTTGTTGTACAGATCGATGATCGCGCTGACCGCCTGGGTCTTGATCTTCGAGGAGTCGTTACGCGCCTGCTCGATCTTGTTCAGGTAGGCCTCGTCGACGTCACCGGTCACATATTTGCCGTCGAACACCGCGCAGTCGAACTGCTCGATCTTGATCTTGCCACCACCGACCGCTTCGATCAGGTCCGGCAGGTCCTGATAGATCAGCCAATCGGCGCCGATCAGGTCGGCCACGTCCTGGGTGCTGCGGTTGTGGGCGATCAATTCGTGGGCGCTCGGCATGTCGATACCGTACACGTTCGGGTAACGCACGGCAGGCGCGGCGGAACAGAAGTACACGTTCTTCGCCCCGGCTTCGCGGGCCATCTGGATGATCTGCTTACAGGTGGTACCGCGCACGATGGAGTCATCCACCAGCATCACGTTCTTGCCGCGAAATTCCAGCTCGATGGCGTTGAGCTTCTGGCGTACCGACTTCTTGCGCGCCGCCTGGCCCGGCATGATGAATGTACGACCGATGTAGCGGTTCTTGACGAAGCCTTCGCGGAACTTGACGCCCAGGTGGTTGGCCAGTTCCAGCGCGGCGGTGCGGCTGGTGTCCGGGATCGGGATGACCACATCGATATCGTGCTCGGGACGCTCGCGCAGGATCTTGTCGGCCAGCTTCTCGCCCATGCGCAGGCGCGCCTTGTATACCGAAACACCATCGATGATCGAATCCGGACGCGCCAGGTAGACGTGTTCGAAGATGCACGGGGTGAGTTTCGGCGCCACGGCGCACTGGCGGGTGTGCAGCTTGCCATCTTCGGTGATGTACACCGCTTCGCCCGGCGCGAGGTCGCGGATCAGGGTAAAGCCCAGCACATCCAGGGACACGCTTTCGGAAGCGATCATGTACTCGACGCCTTCGTCGGTGTGACGCTGGCCGAACACGATCGGGCGGATGCCGTGCGGGTCGCGGAAACCAACGATGCCGTAACCGGTGATCATCGCCACCACGGCATAACCACCGACGCAACGGTTGTGCACATCGATCACGGCGGCGAACACGTCTTCTTCGGTCGGCTGCAGCTTGCCGCGCTGGGCCAGCTCGTGGGCAAACACGTTGAGCAGCACTTCCGAGTCGGAACTGGTGTTGACGTGGCGCAGGTCAGATTCGTAAATCTCCTTGGCCAGTTGTTCCACGTTGGTCAGGTTGCCGTTATGCGCCAGGGTGATGCCGTAAGGCGAGTTGACGTAAAACGGTTGAGCTTCGGCCGAGGTCGAGCTGCCGGCAGTCGGGTAACGCACATGACCAATGCCCATGTGCCCGACCAGCCGCTGCATGTGACGCTGGTGGAACACGTCACGCACCAGGCCATTATCCTTGCGCAGGAATAACCGGCCGTCATGGCTGGTCACAATACCGGCAGCGTCCTGGCCGCGGTGCTGGAGGACGGTTAGCGCGTCATACAGCGCCTGATTGACGTTCGACTTACCGACGATACCGACGATGCCACACATGCGACGCAACCCCTACTTAATGGATCTTGACTGAACACAGCTTACTGAGGCGTTTTGGCCGGCAAGAGGTGTTCCTTGAACGGAAGATCAGCGGGTACGCTGATTCCGCTGGCCAGCCACTGACTGCTCCACCCCAAAATGAGGTTCTTGGACCAGTCTGCAACCAATAGAAATTTTGGCACGAGTACCGACTCCTGCCACCACGAATCCTGCTGTACCGGCCCCAGGCTCAACAGCCCGACCGCCACGACCACCAGCAATGCGCCACGCGCGGCACCAAAGGCCATGCCGAGAAATCGATCGGTCCCGGAGAGGCCGGTGACACGTATCAACTCGCCAATAAGATAATTGACCATTGCTCCCACCAGCAGCGTGGCGATGAACATGATGGCGCAGCCCGCGATGACGCGAGCCGAAGGTGTTTCGATGTAACCGGCCAGGTAAACCGACAATGAACCACCAAACATCCAGGCTACGACTCCTGCGATGATCCAGGTCAGCAACGACAGTGCTTCTTTTACAAAGCCGCGGCTCAGACTGATCAACGCGGAGATGGCGACGATGGCAACAATCGCCCAATCAACCCAGGTAAATGGCACAGTGCAGCCTACGTACGGATAAGGCGGCGCATTTTAGCAGAGCGCCGGGCTGTCGGTAAGCTGTGATTGCGGCTGCTTTGCAAATCAATAGTTTGTGGCGAGCCAATCGCATTTCAACCCCCACCACACATCAATGTGGGAGGGGGCTTGCTCCCGATGGCGGTGGGTCAGTCAGAAAGTCTGATACTGATACACCGCTATCGGGAGCAAGCCCCCTCCCACACTTAACTGCATTCCAAGCTGAAATCGATGCGGAATCAGCCGCGCTCAGGCTGGAAACGGGTCACGAACCCCTTCAGGTTCTGCTGACGATCCAGCAAATCGCGCAGGCGATCCGCCTCGGCGCGCTCGATCAGCGGCCCGATAAACACACGGTTCTTGCCATCGGCACTGCGGATGTAAGCGTTGTACCCCTGGGCACGCAGCTTCTTCTGCAAAGCGTCGGCACCTTCGCGATTGCCCAGGCTGGCCACCTGGATCGACCAACTGATCGGCAAGCCATTCGGGTCGATGCGGCTCTGCCCCACATCCGGCTTGCCTGGCGCCGCAGGTTGCGGCGCTACCGGCTTGGGCGGGGACGCAGGAGCAGCAGGCTTGGCGGCGACAGCCGGCGCAGCGGGCGCCGGCTTGACCACCGGCACGCTTGGCTGCACCGGCATCGACGGCGCCTGCTGCGCGGCCACTTCCTCATCCGTTGGCACAGGCTCTTGTTCCGGCAACGCCTGGGGCTCGGGCACCACCACAGGCTCAACCTGCACCTGCGGCAAGGCCGGCGCCTGCGGCGCAGCCGGGGCTTCAACCACGACCTGGCGTTGCTCGTCCTGGCGGGAAAACAACATCGGCAGGAAAATCACCGCCAGCGCCACCAGAACCAGGGCTCCAACCATTCGCTGCTTGTACGCGCTATCGAGTAATGCCATGTGCAGCTTCCTCCGTGGAGCGCCGGGCCAACCACTCAAGCGCCTCGGCAACACAATAAAATGATCCGAACAACAGAATCTCGTCCTCCGCCGTCGCCACCGCGCACTGCGCCTCAAGGGCCGCCGTCACGCTTGCATACGATGCCACGGACGCACCAAGGTTCTGCAAGGCCACTTCGAGTTCTGCCGCCGGACGACTGCGCGGCGTATCCAGCGGCGCTACCGCCCAAGCCTGGACACTGCTCGACAACGGTGCAAGCACACCCTCCAGGTCCTTGTCGGCCAGCAAACCGAACACGGCAAGGCGCCGACCGGCCGGCGCCGTGCGCGCCAAACGCCGGGCCAGATAGTCCGCCGCATGGGGGTTATGCCCAACGTCCAACAAGAGGCTCAAGCGCTTGCCCTGCCAGTCGACTACGCGACGGTCCAGGCGCCCTACCACGCGCGTCGCCAGCAAGGTCGCGGCAATCTGCTCGGCATTCCACGGCAGATCCAGCAGCAGATAAGCTTGCAGCGCGAGCGCAGCGTTTTCCATCGGCAGGTTCAGCAGCGGCAGGTCGCGCAGCTCTACGGCTTGACCTCGGGCATCACGCCCACGCCACTGCCAAGACTGCTCGCCGACCTCGAGATTGAATTCGCGCCCCCGCAGGAAAAATGGGCAGGCCAGTTCTCGCACCTTGTCCAGCAAGGGTTGTGGCGGGTCCAGATCACCGCACAGCGCCGGCTTGCCCTGACGGAAGATTCCGGCCTTTTCGTAGGACACGGACTCACGGGTATTACCCAGGTAGTCAGCATGGTCCACGCCAATACTGGTGACCAGCGCCAGGTCCGCATCCACCACATTGACCGTGTCCAGACGCCCACCCAGCCCCACTTCCAGCACGACCACATCCAGTTGCGCGCGCTCGAACAGCCAGAACGCCGCCAGGGTGCCCATCTCGAAGTAAGTCAGGGAAGTTTCGCCCCGGCCGGCATCCAGTGCCGCGAAGGCTTCGCAGAGCTGCTCGTCGGTGGCTTCGACACCATTGAGCTGCACGCGCTCGTTATAGCGCAGCAGGTGCGGTGAGCTGTACACGCCCACTTTCAGCCCTTGGGCTTGCAGCAGCGCGGCAACGAAGGCGCAGGTAGAGCCTTTGCCATTGGTGCCGGTCACCGTGATCACACGCGGTGCCGGCCGGCCCAACCCAAGGCGGGCCGCTACCTGTTGCGAGCGCTCCAGGCCCATGTCGATGGCGGACGGATGCAACTGCTCAAGGTAGGCGAGCCATTCGCCCAGGGTTCGCTGGGTCATAGGTTCGCAGGCACAGGCGGTACGACAATCGGCTCTACTTTAGGCGCGATGTAGACCGGCGTCGGCAGCCCCATCATTTGCGCCAGCAGGTTACCCAGGCGTGGACGCAACTCACCGCGCGCAATGATCATGTCGATCGCGCCATGCTCCAGCAGGAACTCGCTGCGCTGGAAGCCTTCCGGCAGTTTTTCGCGAACGGTCTGCTCGATCACGCGCGGGCCGGCAAAGCCGATCAGGGCTTTCGGCTCGCCGACGATTACATCGCCCAGCATCGCCAGGCTGGCGGATACGCCGCCGTAGACCGGGTCGGTCAGCACGGAGATAAACGGAATACCTTCTTCGCGCAGACGCGCCAATACTGCGGAGGTCTTGGCCATTTGCATCAGGGAAATCAGCGCTTCCTGCATGCGTGCACCACCGGAAGCGGCGAAGCAGATCATCGGGCAACGGTTTTCCAGGGCATAGTTGGCGGCGCGAACAAAACGCTCGCCAACGATGGCGCCCATGGAGCCGCCCATGAAGGAGAACTCGAACGCCGACACGACCACAGGCATGCCCAGCAGCTTGCCGCTGACGGAGATCAAGGCATCCTTCTCACCCGTCTGCTTTTGCGCAGCGCTCAGGCGGTCCTTGTACTTCTTGCCGTCGCGGAACTTGAGACGGTCAACCGGCTCCAGGTCCGCGCCCAGCTCGTTACGGCCGTCGGCATCCAGGAAGATGTCGATACGCGCGCGCGCGCCGATACGCATGTGATGGTTGCACTTGGGGCAAACGTCCAGGGTCTTTTCCAGCTCCGGGCGGTACAGCACCGCGTCGCAGGAAGGGCATTTGTGCCACAGACCTTCAGGAACCGAGCTTTTTTTCACCTCGGAACGCATGATCGAAGGGATCAGTTTGTCTACTAACCAGTTGCTCATGCTTTCTTTCTCCAGTACCGGTGGCTTGAACACAGCCCCGCGTATGCCCTTGAGCTAAATTCATTTATGTGACGATGACGCCAGTTGGACGGGGTCAGACGTTCGACCTGCCATTTCCAACCCGCACCCTCAGCCTTCCAGACAACCTGCCAGTGCAGGGTTGCCACTTCTGTTTCCAGGCCACCCACAGGCGGCACCGGACTGTTTTACACAGTGGTAGTTATGGACGGCGGCAGACTGCCAGCCGTCACATCCCACCGTTGCTGTTGCGCACCGCGTGTAGGAATGCGCGAATCTTGGCGTGGTCCTTGATACCCTTGCCCTGCTCCACCCCGCCACTGACATCCACGGCATACGGCCGGACCTGGGCGATGGCCGCCCCGACGTTCGCCGGGTCAAGGCCGCCGGCCAGGATGATCGGCGTGCCCAGCCCTTCGGGAATCAGCGTCCAATCGAACGCCTCCCCCGTACCACCCGGTACACCTTCGACGTAGGTGTCGAGCAGGATCCCGCGCGCCCCGGCGTACGCGGCACAGGCGGCGGCGATGTCATCACCGGCCTTGACGCGCAGCGCCTTGATGTACGGGCGCTGGTAGCTGTCACATTCGTCCGGGGTTTCGTCGCCGTGAAACTGCAGCATGTCCAGCGGCACGGCATCCAGGGTTTCGTTGAGTTCGCAACGGCTGGCATTGACGAACAATCCCACAGTGGTGACGAACGGCGGCAGTGCCTGGATGATCGCACGCGCCTGCAGCACATTCACTGCGCGCGGGCTCTTGGCATAAAACACAAAACCGATGGCATCCGCCCCCGCCTCGACCGCCGCCAGCGCGTCTTCTATGCGGGTAATCCCGCAAATCTTGCTGCGAACGGCTGACATGTCGTAGAAACCTCAGGGTTTGGCCGAGAAAGTCCCGGATGGTAACAAAAGCTTTTCCGGGCGTCAGCCGCCAAGTTCGCTGAAACCGGTAAGGAAATGTGGCCCGATAAAACGATCCGGCAGTTCGAACTCGTCGCGGTACTCCACATCGACCAGATACAGCCCGAACGGATGCGCCGTGACGCCACCCGTGCGGCGGATGCGGCTCTCGAGCACTTCCCTGGCCCACTCCACCGGACGCTCGCCGGTGCCGATGGTCATCAGCACGCCGGCAATGTTGCGCACCATATGGTGCAGGAACGCACCGGCACGGATGTCCAGCACAATCATCTTGCCGTGGCGACTCACCCGCAGGTGATGCACCTCCTTGATCGGCGACTTGGCCTGGCACTGGCCGGCACGGAAGGCACTGAAATCATGCACGCCCACCAGATGCTGCGCGGCTTCGGCCATGCGCTCGGCGTCCAGCGGGCGGTGGTTCCAGGTAATTTCTTCGTTAAGGTGCGCCGGGCGGATCTGGTCGTTGTAGATCACATAGCGATAGCGCCGGGCAATCGCCTTGAAGCGTGCATGAAAATGCGCCGGCATGACCTTGGCCCAACTGACGCTCACATCATGAGGCAGATTGATATTAGCGCCCATCACCCACGCCTTCATCGTGCGCTCGGCCTGGGTGTCAAAGTGCACCACTTGGCCACAGGCGTGTACCCCGGCGTCGGTACGCCCGGCGCACATCAGCGAGACCGGCGAATCGGCGACCTTGGACAGGGCCTTTTCCAGAGTTTCCTGTACGGTCGGCACGCCCGATGCCTGGCGCTGCCAGCCGCGATAGCGCGAACCTTTGTATTCCACGCCCAGGGCGATGCGGTGAAAGCCTGCGGCCGCCATTTCGGCGGCCGCGTTATCTATATTTGCCAAGAATTGAGAGCCTGATGGGTTGCGCAAAGGCGGCCATTATAAAGACGGCGCAAGGGTGGCGGGCGATTTTGTTATGGAGTGCCCCCTCCCACAACCGTCAGATTCTGCCGAGCATTTCCTTGGCTTCGCCGCGCTGGGACTCATCGCCCTCAGTCAGCACTTCGGCCAGGATGTCTTTCGCGCCATCCGCATCGCCCATATCGATATAGGCCTGGGCCAGGTCCAGCTTGGTGGCAACCTCATTGGCGCCGGAGAGGAAGTCGAACTCCGGCTCATCATCACCCAGTGCAGCGTCTTCGGCCGTGAAGGACGGCCCGATAGGAGGATGCTCAAGGCTCTGGGACAGGCGGTCCAGCTCGGCGTTGACATCATCCAGTTCGGACGCGAAGGCATCGGGCTTGGCATCGGCTTGAGGCTCGTCCGCCAGTGACAGGTCGAAATCTTCCGGCAGATCGAAATCATCCAGCGCTGCGGGGGTGAGGGTCGGCGGCTCCACGGCCGGGACGTCCTTCATCTGCTCTTCCAAGCCCGAAAGGAAGTCATCATCGGACAGGGTCGAAGCCGGCCCATCCACTTGCAGATCCAAGTCGAAGTCCGACAATTCGTTGGCTGCGGTTTGCTGTTGCAGCACCGATTCAAAACTCAACACATCATCCGGATCGGCCGGCGACGCTGCTTCAAGGTCGTCCAGGCTCAGATCAAAATCGGTGTCGGCCGCTTCAGGTTCAGGCGCCGCAGCTGCCGGTTTGTCCTCCAGCAACTCCTTGACGTACTGAGCATCCAGCGCCGCAGCAGCTACCGCAGCACTGACGCCTGCCGCCACGACGGCCATCGCTGGGAAGCGCGACTTGAGCTGCTCGACCTGGGCATGGTTTTCACCATTGGCCACCAACTGACGTTCCTGGGTCACGAAGCCGTCTTTGTCGCTTTGCAGGCCGTAGACTTCCATCAGCTTCAAACGCAGGTCGCTGCGCTTGGGCTCCTGCTTGATCGCCTGCTCCAGCACATCGGCGGCCTGGTTCAGATGACCACGATCGATATGGGACTGGGCTTGCGCCAGCGCATCGTTGGAGTTGACCGGCGCCACGGCGACGGCCAGCGGCGCGAGCACGGAAGCAACCGTTGGCACCACGGCTGCCGGCTGCACTGGCGCCGGGGCGGGCGCGGCCGTCAGCTTGACGTTTGGCGGCGGCGTTTCCAGGCCTTCAAAACTGTCCGATGGCAGGTCCTGCTCGATGTTCGAGCTGAACAGAGGCTCTTCAGCCAGGGCCCGCGCCATGCGCAGGTGCTTTTCCTCTTCACGGCGGGCGTTGCGATGGCGCGCCCACAGCAGCAGGAGCAACAGCACCACCAGCCCCGCCGCGCCGCCGATAACGCCAAGCACAACCGGGTTGGTCAGCAGCTCGTTGAATTTGCCTTCGGCGGTGTCAGCCGCAGCGACTGGCTTGACCGGCTCGGGCGCGGGCGTCGGCGCCGCGACGGGGGCCGCTGGGGCCGCCACGGGCGCGGCAGGCTCAGTGGCCAACTGTGCGGGCATTACCGCCGTCGGTTGCGCGGCCGGCTCGACTTTTTCCGCCTGCAGACGGGCCAATTGATCGTTCTTCAGTTGAATCAGCTTTTGCAGCTTATCCAACTGGCTTTGCAAATCGGCCGCGCGGCTTTTCAGCTCTTCGTTGTCGCGGCGAGTCGTGTCCAGTTGCTCCTGGGTCATCGCCAGTTTGTCGCTCAGGGCCTGACTGTCACCGGACTTGCCTTTGCCACCCTTCTTGGCCGCTTCGGCCGAAACCAAGCTCAAATTGTCCTTGGCATTGGTGGTAGACGGTGCGTTGCCCGCCTGGGTGCGCTTGGTGGCGTCCAGTTGCTGTTTGCCGGCGGCCTGGTTATTGGCCGAGCGCCGGCCCTGGCGCCACGCATCGTTCTGCGCACGCACTTCGGCGATCGCCTGGGGTTGCGGCAGCGCCGTGCTTTGCACCGTGTCCGGCAGGCGCAGCACCTGGCCGGTTTTAAGGCGATTGATATTGCCGCCGACAAAGGCGCCAGGGTTCAACGCCTGGATGGCCAGCATGGTCTGCTGCACCGAGCCGCCGTTGCGGTATTTCTCGGCAATTTCCCACAGGGTGTCGCGGGAGGTGGTGGTGTGTTGGGCCGAGGTGCTGGCGGCGGGCGCGCTGCTGGCAGGCGCACTCAAGCGCGGCGCGGCGGCCTTGGCCACCGGTGCGGGTTGGTCGAATTTGGCCGGGTCGAGCAATACGCTGTAATCGCGCATCAGGCGGCCGTTGGGCCATTGCACCTGCAGCAGAAAGCGCACATAGGAATCAGGCAGCGGCTTGCTGGAGGTGACACGCACCACGCTGCGACCATTGGGGTTGATCACCGGGGTAAACGTCAGGTCATTGAGAAACGCCTGGCGATCCACGCCCGCATCCACAAACGCCTGGGATGAAGCCAGGCTCGGGGTGATCTCGGCCGCCGTGAGGCCACCGACATCCAGCAATTCGATTTCCACCGACAGGGGCTGGTTCAACTTCGACTTGAGGGTCATTTCCCCGAGCTGCAGCGCCTGCGCCATACCGGAGGACAGCGCCGAGGCGGCCGCTATTGCTAACACCAGTTTGCGAACTTGAACCATAGCCTCATCCTTTGTCTGAACACTCCCCGGCCTGCGAGAAGGTTGGTAACCGCTTGCCATAAGGCATGGCGAGCCGATAGGTCACCGACACGCAACTGTTCCTGCTTGGGGCCAAGCATAGCGCCTGGTTAGAATCAATCTACAAATTGCCGCCAAGTATCTTTTACACAAGGCCTTTTATCAACAACTGCGCCAGTTGCACCGCGTTAAGGGCTGCGCCTTTACGTACGTTATCTGACGTCAACCACAAATTTAGTTCCGCAGGGTCATCCACGCCGGTGCGAACACGGCCCACATAGACCACATCCTGCCCCACGGCATCGCCCACGGCAGTGGGGTAATCCCCCTCCTCTACCAGCTCTATGCCTGGTGCGGTGCCGAGCACGCGGTTGACCGCCGCCAGGTCGACCGGCGCGCCCAACTGCAACGACACAGTCAGGCTATCGCCAAAAAACACCGGGGCTTGAACGCAAGTTGCGGAAATCTTTAGCAAAGGTAATTCCAGCACTGCACGAAGTTCGTGTACGAGACGCTTCTCCAGGGCGGTATGACCTTGAGCATCTGGCGTGCCGACTTGTGCCAGCAGGTTGAAGGCCATCTGCCGATCAAAGAACTTCGGCTCCAGCGGGCGTACGTTCAGCAGTTCCGCCGTCTGACGGGCCAACTCACTGACCGCCTCACGGCCTTGGGCCGACACCGCCAGGTTGGCGGTAACGCTGACGCGCTGGATATCCAGCACCGCGCGCAACGGCGCCAGCACCACGGCCAGGTTGGTGGCGGACGGGCTCGGGCTGCCAAGCTGGAAGGGTTTTTTCAGGCTGCCCAGAACGTGTGCATTGGCTTCGGGCACCACCTGGGGCGCTTGGTCGACGGGCAAGGCACCCGACAAATCGATCACCGCACACCCTGCCGCCGTGGCGCGCGGTGCAAAGCTCAGGGTTACCGCAGGGCCAGCGGCGAAAAACGCCAGTTGCGCCTTGCTGAAGTCGAACTCGTCGACTTCCTTGACCCGCACGTTCTTGCCACGAAACGGGACCGATGCACCGGCGGAGTTACTGCCCGCCAGCAAGTACAAGGTGCCCACCGGGAAATTCAGCTCTTCGAGAATCTGCACCAGGGTTTCGCCAACGGTGCCGGTGGCGCCGATTACGGCAATTTCAAAGGTCTGGGTCATGGGGGCTGCCTCGGGCATTGCGGGGGAGCGGCACTTTACCGGGTGGCAGGGGGTGAGGCAATTAGCCTGGGGGTTGTGGTGTGGCTGATGGCCTCATCGGGAGCAAGCCCCTCCCACATTTTGTTCTGCGCAGTGTGCGAGGGGGCTTGCTCCCGATGAGGCCCGAAAGCCCATTAAAAAACCCCGCGCCTGTCACCAGAGCGCGGGGTTTTTAAACAGCCTACAAGCAATCAACGCTCCAGCAAAATCCGCAGCATACGGCGCAGCGGTTCAGCCGCGCCCCACAGCAGCTGGTCGCCCACGGTGAACGCGCCGAGGAACTGGCTGCCCATATTCAGCTTGCGCAGGCGGCCCACCGGTACATTCAGAGTGCCGGTGACCTTGGTCGGGCTCAACTCCTGCATGCTGATATCGCGGTTGTTCGGCACCAGCTTGACCCATGGGTTGTGCTGGCTGATCAGCCCTTCGATATCGGCGATCGGCACATCTTTGTTCAACTTGATGGTCAGCGCCTGGCTGTGGCAACGCATGGCGCCGATACGCACGCAAATGCCGTCAACCGGGATCGGGCTCTTGAAGCGACCGAGGATCTTGTTGGTCTCGGCCTGGGCCTTCCACTCTTCACGGCTCTGGCCGTTGGGCAGTTCCTTGTCGATCCACGGGATCAGGCTACCGGCCAATGGCACACCGAAGTTCTCGGTCGGGTAGGCATCGCTGCGCATGGCTTCGGCCACGCGGCGATCAATGTCGAGGATCGCGCTGGCCGGGTCGGCCAGTTGATCGGCGACAGCGGCGTGGGTCGCGCCCATCTGCTTGATCAGTTCGCGCATGTTCTGCGCGCCGGCGCCGGACGCCGCCTGATAGGTCATGGCGCTCATCCACTCCACCAGGCCAGCCTCGAACAGACCACCCAGGCCCATCAGCATCAGGCTGACGGTGCAGTTGCCGCCCACGTAGTTCTTGGTGCCGGCGTCCAGTTGCTGGTCGATGACCTTGCGGTTGACCGGGTCGAGGATGATCACCGCATCGTCCTGCATGCGCAGGCTCGACGCGGCGTCGATCCAATAACCCTGCCAGCCGGCTTCGCGCAGCTTGGGGAAGACTTCGCTGGTGTAGTCGCCGCCCTGGCAGGTCAGGATCACGTCGAGGGTTTTGAGCTCGTCAATGCTGTAGGCGTCCTTGAGCGGGGCAATATCCTTGCCCACGGACGGCCCTTGGCCACCCACGTTCGATGTGGTGAAAAACACCGGCTCAATAAGATCGAAATCCTGCTCTTCCAGCATCCGCTGCATGAGCACGGAACCGACCATACCGCGCCAACCGATCAGACCTACACGTTTCATCGCAACTACACCTTGTTAAAAAGTGGGCCGCCTGGCGGCAATAACTGCCAGCGGGCCCGAGAGATTACAGATTCCGCAGCGCGGCGACTACTGCGTCGCCCATTTCTTGCGTTCCGACTTTGGTGCAACCCTGCGACCAGATGTCGCCGGTGCGCAGGCCTTGGTCCAGCACCAGGCTTACAGCCTTCTCGATGGCGTCCGCCGCATCGGACAGGTTGAAGCTGTAACGCAACATCATAGAGACCGACAAAATCGTCGCCAGCGGGTTGGCGATGCCCTGGCCCGCGATGTCCGGCGCCGAACCGTGGCAAGGCTCGTACATGCCCTTGTTGTTGGTATCCAGCGACGCCGACGGCAGCATGCCGATGGAACCGGTGAGCATGGAGGCCTGGTCGGACAGGATGTCGCCGAACAGGTTGTCGGTGACGATCACGTCGAACTGCTTCGGCGCGCGCACCAGTTGCATGGCGGCGTTGTCGACGTACATGTGGCTCAGCTCGACGTCCGGGTAGTCCTTGGCGACTTCTTCAACGATTTCGCGCCACAGCTGGCTGGAAGCCAGGACGTTGGCCTTGTCGACCGAGCAAACCTTTTTGCCGCGCACGCGAGCCATGTCGAAACCGACACGGGCGATACGGCGGATTTCGCTCTCGCTGTACGGCAGGGTGTCGTAGGCCTGGCGTTCGCCATTTTCCAACTCACGCACGCCGCGTGGCGAGCCGAAGTAGATACCGCCGGTCAGCTCACGCACGATCAGGATATCCAGGCCCGCCACTACTTCCGGCTTGAGGCTCGACGCATCGGCCAGTTGCGGGTAGAGGATCGCGGGGCGCAGGTTGCCGAACAGGCCCAGTTGCGCGCGGATTTTCAGCAGGCCGCGCTCAGGGCGGATATCACGTTCGATCTTGTCCCACTTCGGGCCACCCACGGCGCCGAGCAGTACGGCGTCGGCGGCGCGGGCGCGGTCCAAGGTTTCGTCGGCCAGGGGCACGCCGTGCTTGTCGATGGCTGCGCCGCCGATCACGTCGTGGCTCAGCTCGAAACCCAGGCTGTACTTGCTGTTGGCGAGTTCCAGCACCTTGACCGCTTCGGCCATGATTTCCGGACCAATACCGTCGCCAGGGAGAATCAGAATCTGCTTGCTCATGCGTTCCTCATTTCATCAAGCAACCCGCCCGTGGGCAGGTCGGGAAAAATCAATCAGCGTTCAGCGAAGACCACCAGCACGTCGGTGCTGAAGGTGCCGTCGGCTTGAATCTCATAGTAATCGCGTACTTCCTGGCCCATCGCCTGCTGCAACTGCAGGATCGCGACGCGCAAGGCTTGGGGCGTGCGCATGCGTTCGACCCAGGAGGTGTATTCCAGGCGCAGGCGCTGGCGACTGCTGTTGCGTACATGCAAACCGGCTTCGCTGAGCTGGCGCATCCACTCGGCGGCGGAGTAATCGCGCACGTGGCTGGTGTCGCGCAGCACTTCGACGGTTTGCAGGTAAGTGTCCAACAGCGGGCTGCCCGGTGACAAGACGTCGACAAACGCCGCCACACCGCCCGGCTTGAGCACGCGGCGCACTTCGCGCAGGGCCAGGCCAAGATCGCTCCAGTGGTGAGCCGAGTAGCGGCTGAACACGAAGTCAAACTCGCCATCGGCAAATGGCAGGCGTTCGGCGGCGCCCTGTACGGTGCTGATGTTGGTGAAGCCGCGATCTTGCGCAGCGCCAGCCACTACATCGAGCATCTGCTGGGACAGGTCATAGGCCACCACGTCTTTAACCAACGGCGCCACGTGGAAGCTGACATGCCCGGCGCCGCAGCCCAGATCCAGTAGCCGTGCACCGCCCTGCCCGGCCAGCTCGGCCTGCAGCAGCGCGAACTCGGTGCCTTGGGCGTGCACGGCACTGCTCAGGTAGGCCGCAGCCTGTTCGCCGAATTGTTTTTGCACGACTTGGGTATGGGCGGTGGTGGTCATGGTGGCTTTCCTTGGGTGGTGTGTTGTTAACACTGGCCATATCGGGGGCAAGCCCCTCCCACCTTTGACTGCATTCACAGATCAAAATGTGGGAGGGGCGGTGCGACGATTCGACTTGCTCCCGATGGCGGCAGTCCTGCCTACAGCAAATCAGGCGTCGCGAAACAACCAAGGCTGGCTAGCCCGGTGTTTGGCTTCAAACGCGGCAATCGCCTCGCCGTCCTGCAAGGTCAGGCCAATATCATCCAGGCCGTTGATCAGGCAGTGTTTGCGGAAGGCGTCCACTTCAAAGTGATACACCTTGCCATCCGGACGGGTCACGGTTTGCGCGGCCAGGTCGACGGTCAATTGGTAGCCCACATCGGCTTCCACCTGCTTGAACAGTTCGTCGACTTCTGCGTCGGTCAAGATGATCGGCAACAGGCCGTTCTTGAAGCTGTTATTGAAGAAAATGTCGGCGTAGCTCGGCGCGATGATGCTGCGAAAGCCATATTCTTCCAGGGCCCACGGCGCGTGTTCACGGCTGGAGCCGCAACCGAAGTTTTCCCGGGCCAGCAATACACTGGCACCCTGGTAACGCTCGGCGTTGAGCACAAAGTCCTTGTTCAACGGGCGCTTGGAGTTGTCCTGGTAGGCGTAGCCCACATCCAGGTAGCGCCATTCGTCGAACAGGTTAGGGCCGAAACCGGTGCGCTTGATCGACTTCAAGAACTGCTTGGGGATGATCTGGTCGGTGTCCACGTTGGCACGGTCCAACGGCGCGACAAGACCTGTGTGTTGGGTAAAAGCTCTCATCGGGTATTCCTCAGATCAATTCGCGAACGTCGATGAAACGACCGTTGACGGCAGCCGCGGCGGCCATGGCCGGGCTGACCAGGTGGGTACGCCCGCCGGCGCCCTGACGCCCTTCGAAGTTACGGTTGGAGGTGGACGCGCAATGCTCGCCCGACTCCAGCCGGTCCGGGTTCATCGCCAGGCACATCGAACAGCCCGGCTCGCGCCACTCAAAACCGGCTTCCAGGAAGATTTTGTCCAGGCCTTCGGCTTCGGCTTGCGCTTTGACCAGGCCCGAGCCCGGCACCACGATGGCTTGCTTGATGGTCGAGGCGACCTTGCGGCCCTTGGCGATCACCGCCGCAGCGCGCAGGTCTTCGATCCGCGAGTTGGTGCAGGAGCCGATGAATACGCGGTCCAACTGGATGTCGGTGATCGCCTGGTTGGCTTTCAACCCCATGTATTTCAAGGCGCGCTCGATGGAACCGCGCTTGACCAGGTCGGCCTCTTTGGCCGGGTCCGGCACGTTCTGGTCAACGGCCAAGACCATTTCCGGCGAAGTGCCCCAGCTGACTTGCGGCTTGATCTGCGCGGCGTCGAGCTCAACCACGGTGTCGAACACCGCGTCGGCGTCCGACACCAGGTCTTTCCAGGCTTCGACCGCGGCGTCCCAATCGGCGCCGCTTGGCGCGAACGGACGACCTTTGACGTATTCAACGGTCTTCTCATCCGCCGCCACCATGCCCACACGGGCACCGGCTTCGATGGACATGTTGCAAATGGTCATGCGGCCTTCGATGGACAGGTCGCGGATCGCACTGCCGGCGAATTCAATGGCGTGGCCATTACCGCCGGCGGTGCCAATCTTGCCGATCACGGCGAGCACGATGTCCTTGGCGGTGACGCCGAACGGCAAGGTGCCTTCGACACGCACCAGCATGTTCTTCATCTTTTTGGCGACCAGGCACTGGGTGGCGAACACATGCTCCACCTCGGACGTACCGATGCCATGGGCCAAGGCGCCAAAGGCCCCGTGGGTGGAGGTGTGCGAGTCGCCGCAAACCACGGTCATGCCCGGCAACGTGGCGCCCTGCTCCGGGCCGATGACGTGGACGATGCCTTGACGCACGTCATTCATCTTGAATTCGGTGATGCCATATTCGTCGCAGTAGTCATCCAGGGTCTGTACCTGCAGACGCGATACCTGGTCGGCAATCGCTTCGATGCCGCCCTTGCGCTCCGGGGTGGTCGGTACGTTGTGGTCCGGGGTGGCGATGATCGAGTCGACACGCCAAGGCTTGCGCCCTGCCAGTCGCAGGCCTTCGAACGCTTGGGGCGAGGTCACTTCATGGATGATGTGACGGTCGATGTAGATCAGCGACGACCCATCATCGCGCCGTTTCACTTCATGGGAATCCCAAAGCTTGTCGTAAAGCGTTTTGCCGGCCATCAGTCGGTCCTCATCAGCGGTATTTCATGCGCCGGGCTTTTCAATAACCCTTTGGCTTGTGAGGCTGATGGTATGGCGCTACATTAAATAACTCAAATTCATATTTTTTATGCTTTGGATTACCAACTGGAATAGCACCATGGACCTGGCCAACCTGAATGCCTTTATTGCCATCGCCGAGACCGGCAGCTTCTCCGGCGCGGGCGAACGCCTGCACCTGACCCAACCGGCCATCAGCAAGCGCATCGCCGGCCTGGAGCAACAACTGAAGGTGCGCCTGTTCGATCGTTTGGGCCGTGAAGTGGGTTTGACCGAAGCCGGGCGGGCCCTGCTGCCGCGCGCTTATCAGATTCTGAATGTGCTGGACGACACCCGTCGCGCCCTTACCAACCTCACCGGTGAAGTCAGTGGCCGCCTGACTTTGGCCACCAGTCACCATATCGGCCTGCACCGCCTGCCACCCGTGCTGCGCACCTTTACCCGGGAATACCCGAACGTGGCGCTGGATATTCAGTTTCTCGATTCGGAAGTGGCCTACGAAGAAATCCTCCACGGCCGCGCCGAAGTGGCCGTCATCACCCTGGCGCCCGAACCGCACAACCTGGTGCGCGCCACGCCGGTGTGGGACGACCCCCTGGATTTTGTAGTCGCGCCGGAGCACAGCCTGATCAGCAACGGCGCTATCAGCCTGGCCGATATTGCCGGCCATCCGGCGGTTTTCCCTGGCGGCAACACCTTTACCCATCATATTGTCAGCCGGTTGTTCGAAGCCCAGGGCCTGACGCCGAATATCGCAATGAGCACTAACTACCTGGAAACGATCAAGATGATGGTGTCGATCGGCCTGGCCTGGAGCGTTTTACCGCGCACCATGCTCGATGATCAGGTGGCAAGTATCGCTTTGCCGGGCATACAGCTCAGTCGCCAGCTAGGCTATATCGTGCACACCGAAAGGACGCTGTCGAACGCTGCGCGGGCTTTCATGAGCCTGTTGGATGCACAGGTGGATTTGCCAGGGATACCGGCATGACGCCGTGCGGCCTCAGGTTCTGAGTAGAACCGCGCTGTTTGCCCATCGGATCAAGGCCCTTTGATAATGCGCAACCCCGTCGATTCCCTGCCACCCCTGCCGCGCATCTACGCCCTGGACCCCCAAGAGGCGGAGCAAAGCTGGGAGAGTGCCCCGCAACTGCTGGCCGCCCTCAACGCTGCCCGGCTGGGCGCATGGTGCTGGGAAATCGACACCGGCAGGATCAACTGGTCGCGGGGCACCCAGGCACTGTTTGGTTTTGACCCGCGCCAACCACTGCCCAATGACCTCGATTACCTTGACCTGCTGGCCGCCGAAGATCGCGCGCGGGTGATACGGGCTTTTCATGCGGTATTGGCGGGCGAGCCGTTCGAGCAGGCCATGCACCACCGCATCCAATGGCCGGACGGCAGCTTTCACTGGCTGGAAATCAATGGCAGTTTGCTGCCGGACAAAAGCGGTCGGCGCCGTATGATCGGCGTGATCCGTGAGATCACCCATCAGCGCGAACGGGAAAGCGCCCTCAGCCACTCCGAAAAACGCTTCGCCACGCTGTTTCACCTGTGCCCGAACATGGTGCTGCTCACGCGCCAGTCAGACGGCCTGATCAGCGAAGCCAACCAATATTTCGAGATGCTCTTCGGCTGGCCCGTCGCCGATGTGATCGGCCGCACCACCCTCGACCTGGGCCTGTGGCGCCATCCCGAGCAGCGCGCGCAGTTGGTCAAGTCCACTCAGCGCAAGGGCGAGCCGATCACCATGGAGGTGCAGTTTTGCGCCAGCAACGGACAGATCCACGACGGCACCCTTAGCGCGCAAAAGGTCGAGCTGGACGGCGAGGCCTATCTGATCAGCACCTTCCTCGACACCACCGAACGCAAAAATGCCGAGCAGGCGCTCAAGGACAGCCAGGAGCGCCTTGACCTGGCCCTGGACTCCGCGCAACTGGGCACCTGGGACTGGCACATCCCCAGCGGCATGCTCTACGGCTCGGCGCGCGCCGCCCAGCTACACGGCTTGCCGCCCGAGCCGTTCCATGAATCCTTCGACGCCTTTTTCGAGGGCATGCCCAATGAAGAGCGCGAGAGCATGCGCAATGCCTACCGCACCCTGCGTGAAGGCCCGGCCGGCAATTATCAACTGACCTACCGCGTCCCCATGGAAGACGGCACCTCGCGCTACCTGGAAAGCCGCGCCCGCTTGTACCGTGATGCGAAACATGCGCCGTTGCGCATGGCCGGCACCTTGCTGGACATCACCGACCAGGTGGAACGCGAACAACGCTTGATCGCCTCCGAAGAAAAATTCGCCAGCCTGTTCCAGGCCAGCCCCGACCCCATCTGCGTCACGCGCCTTGAAACCGGGACCTTTATCGAGATCAACCCGGCTTTTACCCAAACCTTCGGCTGGACCGCCGCCGAGGTGCTCGACCAGCGCGCAGACCAAATAGGCTTGTGGGACGACTCCAGCAAGCGCCTGGAGCGTATCGAGCGCGTCATTCGCGAACAGGCATTGAGCAACGTGGCCGTGGTGGTGCGCCACAAAAGCGGCCAGAGCCTGACCTGTGTGATTTCCAGCCGCTTGATCAAGGTCGGCGACCAACCCTGCATCGTCACCACCTTGCGCGATATCACCCAGCAACAACGCTCGGAGGCGGCGCTCAAGGCCAGCGAAGAGAAATTCGCCAAGGCTTTCCACTCCAGCCCCGACGCAATTTCCATCACCGAACGCGATACCGGCCGTTATGTGGAGGTCAACGACGGCTTCTGCCGCCTGACCGGCTACCGCGCCGAAGAGGCGATTGGCCTGACGCTGTACCAGATCGGTATCTGGGCCGATGAGAACCAGCGTTCGGCGCTATTGGCCGAGCTGAAGATCAAAGGCCGTATTCATCACATGGAGATGCTCTGGCACAACAAACGTGGCGAACTGCTGGCGGTGGAAGTCTCGGTGGAGCCCATCAGCCTGAATGAAACCGCGTGCCTGTTGCTGACCGCGCGAGACGTGAGCCTGTTGAAAAACGCCCAGGCGCAGATCCGGCACCTGGCCTATCACGACCCGCTGACCAACCTGCCCAACCGCGCATTGCTGATGGACCGCCTGAGCCAGCAGATCGCCTTGCTCAAGCGCCATAATTTACGCGGAGCCCTGCTGTTTCTCGACCTCGACCACTTCAAGCACATCAACGATTCCCTCGGCCATCCGGTGGGCGACACGGTGCTGAAAATCGTCACCGCGCGCCTCGAAGCCAGCGTACGCATGGAAGACACCGTGGCACGCCTGGGCGGCGATGAGTTTGTGGTGCTGCTCAGCGGCCTGGACGGCTCACGCGTGGAAGTCACCCATCAAGTGCAGGACCTGGCCAATACCCTGCGCGAACTGCTTTCGGAGCCGATGTTCCTCGATGGCCATCGCTTGCAGGTCACGCCGAGCATCGGTGTGGCATTGATTCCCGATCATGGCTCCACCCCGGCCGACCTGCTCAAACGCGCTGACATCGCCCTTTATCGTGCCAAGGACTCCGGGCGCAACACCACGCAGATGTTCCACAACAGCATGCAAAAGACCGCCAGCGAGCGCTTGCGCATGGAAACCGACCTGCGCCTGGCCCTGTCGCGCGGCGAATTCACTGTGCATTACCAGCCTCAGGTAGACGCGCGCGGCAACAAAATCGTCGGCGCGGAGGCGTTGGTGCGCTGGCAGCACCCGCAGTTGGGTGCGCAGTCGCCGTCCGACTTTATCAAGGTGCTGGAAGACAGCGGCCTGATCCTCGAAGTGGGCACCTGGATCCTCGATGAAGCCTGCGCCGCCTTTGAGCAGTTGATTGCGCAAGGCCTGGTGGACCCACTCAATTTCAGCCTCTGCGTGAATATCAGCCCCCGGCAGTTTCGCCAGAATGACTTCGTCGAACAGGTGGAGCACAGCCTCAAGCAGCACTCACTGCCCTGCAGCCTGCTGAAATTGGAAATCACCGAAGGCATCGTGATCCAGAACCTCGACGACACGATCAGCAAAATGCGCCGCCTGAAAAAGCTCGGAGTGAGCTTTGCGATGGATGACTTCGGCACCGGCTACTCATCGCTGACCTACCTCAAGCGCCTGCCGGTGGATGCGTTGAAGATCGACCAGTCGTTTGTACGCGATGCGACTCACGACCCGAACGACGCCGAGATCATCCGTGCCATTGTGGCCATGGCCCGCAGTCTGAACCTGGAAGTGATCGCCGAGGGCGTGGAAACCCTGGAACAATTGGCGTTTCTGCAAAAGCTGGGGTGCCATTTGTTCCAAGGGTATTTACACAGCCGACCATTGCCTATCGAGGGCTTCAGGCGGTTATTGGAGTAGCGCTCAAATAAGGGCCACCGCTTGCCCTCGGGTGGGAGAGCTGCCGCGTCGCCCCCAGAGTTCTTCGCGACCGTTGATCACCGCTACCGAGTGCCCGGCGCGATTGCACATGCCCAATTGCCCGGCCGCCAGTTCGCGCACGGAGACTCTTTTCATGTGCTTGCGCAACCCCAGCCGCAGGAACCCCTCGCCCGGCCCGGTCTCGTCTTCGCCGTTGTTCAAACTACGAACCGCCGCCTGATAACTGCTGCTGGCCGTACGGTCGTTATTCTCCATCTGGGCACGCTTGGCGCTGGCGGCAAACAGAAACCGCGCATCCTTGAGCATTTCCTGATCTGAACCGGTGAATTTCGCCGCCCGCGCACCTTCGGCCAATTCACGCTCCGTTAAATTGAGCCGAAAATCATCGCGCATGACGATATGGTACAAGTCGCCGGTCTTGCGCACTTCCTTGAAGATGTCCGTGGGGCTTTGACCGAATCGATACATCGCCGCTTTGATGGCCGAGACCGTCACACAGTTACCATCCGGGCCCTGGCGAAACCCACTCCAGATATTGTTCGGCTTTGCGCCATTGCGCTTATTCGACAAGGCCGGAAGATTCACGTCGGAAGTGGGCAGGGGTGCCACCTGCGCGGGTAACACTTTGGGGGTGATTTTGGCTGGCGACGGGGTTATAACCGACACTCTTGTATCGGGGATTATCCTGTTCTGCTTCCCGCCCAGCACGTTCATTAACCGGGTGAAAAAAGAAGCAAACAGAGAGGTCAATGTCTTGAACGATCCTGATGCTCGCCTTACACCGAATTTACTTTGCGAGAGGGCGCGTGGCCGAGCATAAAAGCGAGAAGACCGCCCTTCACCGGCAGGCATAATTTTTGGCGCTACTTCATCAATCGCACGCACGGGCTCAACGGCGACCAACCGACCCACCCTTACCATCTGCTGCATACTTTTAATTGAACAGCACGACATAAATCCCTCCATAAGCACGCACTTCTCCACACCTTTTAAACCGGGAGAAATGCATGCACTTAATTAACCACACTTAAAAGCCGGGGCTAACCTCAGCGTTATAAAGTTCGGCGCGAATTGAATCGCTAGTGCCTTGGACTGAATCGTTTATCAGTCGGGGGCGGGCTGGTCAGATCCGAGTCAGTCTCATCCGGGCTCGGATTGACAGCAGGTGCAGGCGTTGGGGTCACGCTTGGCAATTTGCCCAGGTCGGGTTGTACCGGCGGCTCATTGACATCCGGCTTTATTCGTAAATCGACCGGTTCCTGGCGTGCATCAGGCATTACGGTTCTGGCGGGAAACATATCGCGGATTATTTTGAATACCAGTTCCAGCATATCGAACAACCTCGCAAAGACCGATGCGTCGCGCATTACCTCACTGCGCGGAGCCCAGCTATTATCCTGCTGCAAAGGCGCGCAATGGACGTTGTTATGCGAAGCCGTGGATGCCGGATGCGCGGCTGTTTTCATGAGGGGGACGGCGGTTTGATCATTGGATGATGTATCAAGTTGGACGACAGGGCGATTACCAATCGATAAAGACATGAGCACGTTCCTTTGTTCGGTGTCATCTGGCGCGACAGCGGGCCAGAAAAAAGTTGATCGACTGAAAACAACAGCGTTGCTTTGCAGACGATACTTACGTGGACTGTGACGCTATCGAGTTCCAGAAAATGACACTTCATATAAGGAAATCAAAAAATCTCTCGACTTTTTTATCATGCCCCGCTTTAAACACCACGCGCCAAGCGACTTGGATGACACTTCAATCGACACACATAATAATAAACCGTCGAGTATGCAATTCACCGATATACATTCGCACACCACACCACTTCAGATTGTGATATTCCGCGCAGCGCGAGCCCGCTCATGCCAGCCAAGTCATTCTTTGCGCACCGATGCAATACAACAAATACGCTTACACACCGATCCATTATGAAACTTAAAACATATGAACTTTTCAGTTGTTTTCCAAAAGCCGCCAATACCCTGCGATGGGAGCGGATTCCCGGTGAGAGGCGCCCAGAAACGCAAAATGCTCCGCATCTTTCGATACGGAGCATTCATTTGTTACACCCAAAGCGCTACCGATAACTCACCGCAGCCCTCTCACGTCACTCAAGCGTTACCGCATGCCTCAGAGGCCGCGGCATGCTCCATCCCGAGCAAGCGGCTGACCCGCTCCAAGTCGACTTCCCGACGCATAGCGGTAAACAGCTCCACCGCTTCAGGGTAATTGCGCGTCAGCATCGCCAGCCACTGCTTCAAACGACCAGGCGCTTGTTTTTCGGTGAGTTGCGCTACCGACTGGCGCCAGAACGACTGGAGCATCGGCTGCATCTGCGCCCACGTCATCTCGATCACCTCTTCGCCTGCGCGTGCAGCGGCGATCTGCCGAGCCAGGTCCGGACGGGCCACCAGGCCGCGCCCGAGCATGATGTCTTCGGCGCCGCTGACCTCGCGGCAACGCCTCCAGTCTTCGACGCTCCAGATATCGCCATTGGCGAACACCGGCACCTTGACGACGTCCTGCACCCTCGGGATCCATTCCCAATGGGCCGGTGGCTTGTAGCCGTCGGTCTTGGTGCGCGCATGGACCACAATGTGCGCCGCGCCGCCTTCAGCCAAGGCCGTGGCGCACACCAGCGCGCCGTCCGGGCTGTCGAAGCCCAGGCGCATCTTGGCGGTCACTGGGATATGCGCCGGGACCGCGCGGCGTACGTGCTCGACGATCTGGTTGAGCAACTCCGGCTCCTTGAGCAACACCGCGCCGCCGCGCGACTTGTTCACGGTCTTGGCCGGGCAGCCGAAGTTCAGGTCGATCACTTGCGAACCCAGCTCACAGGCCAACGCGGCGTTTTCCGCCAGGCACACCGGGTCGGAGCCGAGCAATTGCACGCGCAAAGGCACGCCTGCGGCGGTATGGGCACCGCACAGCAACTCAGGAGCAAGTTTGTGGAAATAGGCGGGGGTGAGCAGGCGGTCGTTGACGCGAATGAATTCGGTCACGCACCAATCAATACCGCCCACGCGGGTCAACACGTCCCGCAGGATGTTGTCGACCAACCCCTCCATGGGCGCCAAAGCAATTTGCATGGAAAACACTCAACAAAAATCGTGGCGCAGTTTACTGGGTTTCCCGCAACAAACGTTAACCCCCGGTCAGGGCGGGGCCATACCCGTCGAGAAACTCGGAGGGCATGCGCTTGGGCTTGCCGCTGGACAGTTCGATGCAGACAAACGTGGTGTGTGCCCGCAGCAGGGTCGTGCCATCGCACGGGCGCATCAGTTGGAAGCGGCGGGTCATTTTCAGGCGCTGATCCCAATCGACGATCCAGGTGGCCAGTTGCAGTTCGTCGCCTTCATAGCCCGCCGCCAGGTAGTCGATCTCATGGCGCACCACGGCCATGGCGCGATCCAGGCGGCGATACTCGGTGAGGTCCAGCCCCAGCCGCTGGGAGTGGCGCCAGGCGCAACGCTCCAGCCAGGAAACGTACACCGCATTGTTGGCGTGCCCCAGGCCGTCAATGTCTTCAGCCGCTACCTGCAGATCAATGATAAACGGCGTTGCCAAATCCCAGCCCATGCCTTGCTCCCGGTCGATTAATGTCGGCGGCAGCAGTGTATCAGGCGCTCTGGCGCTGCTGTAGTCGACCGTCAGCCAGCAGCGCCAGCACGGCGTCGATCACCCGGGGGTCGGCCAGCACTTTCTGGTGACCGCCCTGCTCCAGGCGTAGCAGGCGGCTGTCGAACCAGGCATCGTGAATGGCTTGAGAGGCCCGGACCGGCACAAAGGTGTCGTCTTCGGCATGTACGATCAGGCCGGGGATGTTCATCTGATAGTGGGCCACGTCCAAGTGCTTGAGCGGCATGCCGAACGTGTGCTCCACCTCCTGGATAAACGCCGAACGCGCCCGCGGCGGCAAGCCAACCATGCGGGTGAAGCCGCGCAGCACATCCAGAAAGCGTGACGGCGCCGCAATACTGGCCAACACCTCGGTACGCAAACCGAGCTGCACCGCCAGCATCGCACTGGCACCGCCCATGGAATGGCCAATGACCGCATGCAGCGGTGGCAACTCGGCCGCCGCATCCAGCATGGCGCGGGCAAACAGCAGCACATGGGCTTCACGCCCCGGCGAACGACCGTGGGCGGGGCCGTCCAGGGCGATCACTGAATAGCCCGTGTCGACCAGCGCCGTGATCAGGCTGGCAAATTGCGTGGGGCGCCCTTCCCAGCCATGCATCAGCAACACCGTCGGCCCTTGCCCCCAACGCAGGGCCGACAAGCCAAAACGCAAGGTGATGCGCTCTGACTGGGCCAACAGCGGCAATTCCCAGTCACGCGGCGGCAGATCGCGCGGGGTCATGAAGGTGCGGCGCATCCGGTTGGCAACCATGTGCGGCGCCAGGCGGCCAACGGTGCCGTTGAAACTGCGAACCCAGGTCAATGCGCCCATGCTGCAAACCCTCTTCAGCGCACCGCCGACTTGGCCGCGCGTATCACCCGGTCCGACAACTCGCCCGGCCCCAGCGCCCGCGCCAGGGTCAGGCCACCCACCATCAAGGCCATGTCTGCCAAGGCCTTGTCGGTGTCTTCGGGGCTGCCCGCCAATTGTGCGGCCATTAACTCGACATGCTCGCTCAAGACCTCGCGAAAAGCCTCCGGCAAACGTCCCATCTCGCCAACCGTGGCCGGCAAGGGGCACGCCTGGGAGGTGGAGTCACGATGCTTGCGCGACAGGTAAAACGCCGCCACCAATGCACGGCGCTCTTCGCCGGTGATCTGTTCGTCCATGTCGTCGATGGAGGCGCGGCGCTGCGCCAGCAACTGGCTGAACGCCTCCAGCATCAGCGCGTCCTTGCTTTCGAAGTGCGCATAGAAGCCACCGACGGTCAGCCCCGCCGCCCCCATCACTTCGCCGACGCTCGGCTCGGCCGGGCCACGCTGGATCAACGCGGCGCTGGCGGCTTGAAGAATGCGTTCGCGGGTTTGTGCTTTTTTATCGCTCATCAAAGCCTCCGACTCTCATGGGGTGGATATTATTACCATAATAATATTAAGCAAGCGAACGCCATGACCACTGGTCAGAACACAGGAAAGGAGTCGAGAGGAAAATTGGCTAAACGCCAGACAAACAAAAGGGCCATTCAATAATTGAATGACCCTTAAAAATCCCGCAGAGCGGGTAATCGTGGCGTCCCCTAGGGGACTCGAACCCCTGTTACCGCCGTGAAAGGGCGGTGTCCTAGGCCACTAGACGAAGGGGACACAAACCTTCTATACAACGGATCAGGGCTGAGACCTGATCGATTCAAGGACGGTGTGGCCAGACCTTGAACCTGTAAATTGGTGGAGCTAAACGGGATCGAACCGTTGACCTCTTGCATGCCATGCAAGCGCTCTCCCAGCTGAGCTATAGCCCCGGATTTTTCGTCTCGCGACGCAGCAGACCTTTCGAACTGCTTGTTGAAACTGGCGTCCCCTAGGGGACTCGAACCCCTGTTACCGCCGTGAAAGGGCGGTGTCCTAGGCCACTAGACGAAGGGGACAAAACCTTCTGTACAACCGATCAGTGCTGAGTACTGATCAATTCAAGGACGGTGTGGCCAGACCTTGAACTTGTAAATTGGTGGAGCTAAACGGGATCGAACCGTTGACCTCTTGCATGCCATGCAAGCGCTCTCCCAGCTGAGCTATAGCCCCTCATCGGTGAGGACGGGGCGAATCTTAATGGCGGTTTGGAAGTGTGTCAAATTTATTTTCAACAATTTCCAAAGTTTTTTGCCGGGATAACAATCACTTACCGGCGAAACCCCGGAAAACCGGGGTTTCGCCGTTGCAACAGCCTGCTTAAGCGATAGCGCCCAGCAGCTTTTCCCACTCTTTGTTTTCTTTCTTCGACACACCACCAAGCAAATCAAGGGCTTGGCGCAGACGGAAACGCGTGAGGTCCGGGCCGAGGATTTCCATCGCATCGAGCACCGACACCGAACTGGCCTGCCCGGTGATCGCGGCAAACATCAGCGGCATGGCGTCGCGCAATTTCAGCTCCAGGGATTCCACCACCGCCTGGATCGTCGCGGTGATCGCGTCCTTCTCCCACTGGCGCAGGCTTTCGAGCTTCCACAGGATCAACTGCATCAACTGACGAACCTGATCGCCCGAGAGTTTCTTGGACTCGAATAACGTGGCATCCGGGTTCACGCCGCCGGCAAAGAAGAAACCGGCCAAGGGTGCAACCTGGCTGAACGTCTCCACCCTGCCCTGCACCAGCGGCGCGATCTTCATCATGTACTCAGGGTTCAACGCCCACTGCTGCACACGGCTGGCGAACTCTTGCACCGGCAAGTCACGCAGCCACTGGCCGTTGAGCCACGACAATTTCTCGATATCGAAGATCGGCCCGCCGAGGGACACGCGGGACAGGTCGAAATTGTCGACCATTTCCTGCAGCGAGAACTTTTCACGCTCGTCCGGCATCGACCAGCCCATGCGGCCCAGGTAGTTGAGCATGGCCTCAGGCATGAAGCCCATACGCTCGTAGAAGGTCACCGAGGTCGGGTTCTTGCGCTTGGACAGCTTGCTCTTGTCCGGGTTACGCAGCAACGGCATGTAGCACAACTGCGGCTGTTCCCAGCCGAAATATTCGTAGAGCAGGATCAGCTTAGGTGCCGAGGGCAGCCATTCTTCGCCGCGCAGTACGTGAGTGATGCCCATCAGGTGGTCGTCGACGACGTTGGCCAGGAAGTACGTCGGCAGGCCGTCGGTCTTCATCAGCACTTGCATGTCCATGCGGTCCCACGGGATCTCGACGTCGCCGCGCAGCATGTCCGGCACCACGCACACACCTTCGCTCGGCACCTTCATACGGATCACATGGGGCTCGCCGGCGGCCAGGCGGCGCGCCACTTCTTCCTTCGACAACAGCAGCGCACGACCGTCGTAGCGCGGGGTTTCGCCACGGGCCTGTTGCTCGGCGCGCATCTGATCGAGTTCTTCGGCGGTGCAGAAGCACGGGAACGCATGGCCCATGTCGACCAGTTGCTGGGTGTATTGCTTGTAGATATCGCTGCGCTCGCTCTGGCGATACGGGCCATGCGGGCCGCCGACGTCCGGGCCTTCGGCCCAGGTGATGCCCAGCCAGCGCAGGGCATCGAAGATCTGCTGTTCCGACTCGCGGGTGGAACGCAGTTGATCGGTGTCTTCGATCCGCAGGATGAACTCACCGCCGTGCTGCTTGGCAAAGCAGTAGTTGAACAAGGCGATGTAGGCAGTACCGACGTGGGGATCCCCAGTAGGCGATGGCGCGATGCGCGTGCGGACGGTGGTCATGGCGGGTCTCGAATGGGCAATAAAACTGAAAATTGAAACAAGAGGCGAATGGTAACAGCCTGGGGGATTTCTGGAAAACCGAGGCGCGGCCATCGGGGGCAAGCCCCCAGTCAAATGTGGGAGGGGGCTTGCCCCCGATGAGGCCAGTGGCATCACCGCCAATCAAACAGCCAGCAAGCGCTCGCGCAACTTGCCAATCTCATCGCGCGTCTGCGCCGCCGCTTCGAACTCCAGGTCCCGCGCCAACTGGTACATCTTCTCTTCCAGTTGACGAATGCGCTTGGTGATCTCACTCGGCGAGCGCAGTTCGTTCTCGTACTTGGCGCTTTCCTCGGCGGCCTTGGCCATGCCCTTGCGCTTCTTGCTGCGCGAGCCGGGCACGGTGGCCCCTTCCATGATGTCGGCGACGTCTTTGAACACACCCTTGGGGGTGATGCCGTTTTCCAGGTTGAACGCGATCTGCTTGTCGCGACGCCGCTGGGTCTCGCCGATCGCCCGCTCCATGGAGCCGGTAATGCGGTCCGCATAAAGAATCGCGCGACCATTGAGGTTACGCGCGGCGCGGCCGATGGTCTGGATCAGCGAGCGCTCGGAGCGCAGGAAGCCCTCCTTGTCGGCATCCAGGATCGCCACCAGCGACACCTCCGGCATGTCCAGGCCCTCACGCAGCAGGTTGATCCCCACCAGCACATCAAAAGTGCCCAGGCGCAGGTCGCGGATGATCTCCACGCGCTCCACGGTATCGATGTCCGAGTGCAGGTAGCGCACACGCACGCCGTGGTCGGCCAGGTAATCGGTCAAGTCTTCGGACATGCGCTTGGTCAGCGTGGTCACCAGCACACGTTCTTCCAGGGCCACGCGCTTGTTGATTTCCGAGAGCAGATCGTCGACCTGCGTCAGCGCCGGGCGGATCTCGATCTCAGGGTCCACCAGGCCGGTGGGGCGCACCAGTTGCTCGATCACGCGGCCGGCATGTTCGGCCTCGTAGTTGCCGGGCGTTGCCGAAACAAAGATGGTCTGCGGGCTGATGGCTTCCCATTCGTCGAAGCGCATCGGCCGGTTATCCAGCGCCGACGGCAGGCGGAAGCCGTACTCCACCAAGGTTTCCTTGCGCGAGCGGTCGCCCTTATACATCGCCCCCACTTGCGGCACGCTGACGTGGGATTCGTCGATCACCAGCAATGCGTCGTCCGGCAGGTAGTCGTAGAGCGTCGGCGGCGGCGCCCCCGAATCGCGACCCGAGAGGTAACGCGAGTAGTTTTCGATGCCGTTGCAGTAGCCCAGCTCAAGGATCATCTCCAGGTCAAAGCGGGTGCGCTGTTCCAGGCGCTGAGCCTCCACCAGCTTGTTGTTGGCGCGCAGGTACTCCAGGCGCTCGGCCAATTCAACCTTGATACCCTCGATAGCGCCCATCAGGGTTTCACGCGGCGTCACATAGTGGCTTTTCGGGTAGAAGGTAAAGCGCGGCAACTTGCGGATCACCTCGCCGGTCAACGGGTCGAAGGCCGAGAGGCTCTCGACTTCATCGTCGAACAGTTCAATGCGGATCGCTTCCAGGTCGGATTCGGCCGGGTAGATGTCGATCACATCACCGCGCACGCGGAACGTGGCGCGGGCAAAATCCATGTCGTTGCGGGTGTATTGCAGGCTGGTCAGACGGCGCAGCAATTCGCGCTGGTCGAGTTTGTCGCCGCGATCGACGTGCAGCACCATCTTCAAATAGGTTTCCGGGCTGCCCAGGCCGTAGATGCACGACACCGTGGTGACGATGATCGCGTCCTTGCGCTCCAGCAGCGCCTTGGTCGCCGACAGGCGCATCTGCTCGATATGGTCGTTGATCGACGCATCCTTCTCGATAAAGGTATCGGAGGACGGCACATAGGCTTCGGGCTGGTAGTAGTCGTAATAGGAGACGAAGTACTCCACCGCGTTGTTCGGGAAGAACGCCTTGAACTCGCCGTACAACTGCGCGGCGAGGGTCTTGTTCGGCGCCAGCACCAGCGTCGGGCGGTTGATCTGCGCGATCACATTGGCAATGCTGAAGGTCTTGCCTGAACCGGTCACCCCCAGCAACGTCTGGTGCGCCAGGCCGGCCTCGATGCCCTCGACCATCTGACGAATGGCTTCCGGCTGATCGCCGGCGGGTTCAAAGCGGGTGACGAGTTGGAAATCCGACATAACGTACCTCGTGAAGTCACCCCGGACTGTAGACCCGTCGGGGACGAAATAGACCACGACCCGCGAAGTTTCAGAGCGGGCAGTAGGAAAAAACCATGATAGCTGTAGAAGTGGAGACGAATGTGACGGGTTTCAAGGCAATCGCCCTACCCCGCGATCCTGGCGCAATGTTGCAATAAGACTGACGGTCAGCAAATAAACCGAAAAACTTGGCCGAAAAGCCATTTCGGTTGTCGCTCTCAGCCGTGATGGCCTCTATACTAGCTCCCCGTTTGTGCACCGCTCTAGTGCATTCGGCTGGAGCGCGACACGTCCCTCCCTTCCCCCATAGAGCTGCCGCAAAAATGAGCCTGTTCTCCGCTGTCGAAATGGCACCACGCGATCCTATCCTGGGCCTCAACGAAGCATTCAACGCCGATACACGAACCACCAAGGTCAACCTTGGCGTCGGCGTTTATTGCGACGAGGAGGGGAAGATTCCACTCTTGCGTGCCGTTGCCGAAGCGGAAGCCATTCGCGTGGCCCAACACGCCGCCCGTGGCTACTTGCCGATCGACGGCATCGCCGCGTACGACAAGGCGGTGCAAACCCTGCTGTTCGGCGGCGAGTCGCCATTGCTGCAAGCCGGCCGCGTGGTCACCGTGCAAGCTGTCGGCGGTACCGGCGCGCTGAAGCTCGGCGCGGACTTCCTCAAGCAACTGCTGCCTGACGCGGTCGTTGCCATCAGCGACCCAAGCTGGGAAAACCACCGCGCGCTGTTCGAAACCGCCGGCTTCCCGGTGCAGAACTACCGCTACTACGACGCAGCCTCCCACGATGTGAACCGTGCCGGCCTGCTCGAAGACCTCAACGCCCTGCCACCTAAGTCCATCGTGGTGCTGCATGCCTGCTGCCACAACCCGACCGGCGTCGACCTGAGCCCGGCCGACTGGCAAAACGTGCTGGACGTGGTCAAGGCCAAGGACCTCGTACCGTTCCTTGACATGGCCTACCAGGGCTTTGGTGATGGCATCCACGAAGACGCTGCTGCCGTGCGCCTGTTCGCGGAATCGGGCCTGACCTTCTTCGTCTCCAGCTCGTTCTCCAAATCGTTCTCGCTGTATGGCGAGCGTGTGGGCGCGCTGTCGATCGTCGGCGAGTCCAAGGAAGAAAGCGCGCGCATCCTGTCCCAGGTCAAGCGTGTGATCCGCACCAACTATTCCAACCCGCCGACCCATGGCGCAGCGATTGTGGCCGCGGTGCTCAACAACCCCGAGCTGCGCGCCCAGTGGGAAGCCGAACTGGCCGAGATGCGCCTGCGCATCCGTGGCATGCGCGAGCAGATGGTCGCCGCACTGGCCAAGGCCGCTCCAGGCCACGACTTCAGCTTCGTCGGCCGCCAGCGTGGGATGTTCTCCTACTCCGGCCTGACCGTTGAGCAAGTCACCCGCTTGCGCAGCGAGTTTGGCATCTATGCGCTGGACACCGGGCGTATCTGTGTGGCGGCGTTGAACCAGTCGAACATTGCCGCGGTCACACAGGCAATCGTTCAGGTTCTATAACCCTGACGGCGCTATACGAAGGGAAGCCGCGGCTTCCCTTTTTTAATGCCTGTCGGAAAACACCCTGCTCCCCTAGACTGCCCCTGATCGCCCCTTTGCTGTGAGAGCCCTATGAGAAACGACGACCTGGACCTGCGCGCCGACCGCGACGAACTGCACGACTACACCCCACGCGCCCCGCAAGCCAAACGCCAGAAAAGCCTGGTGCTGCAAGTGGCCCTGGGGGTGTTTCTCGGCGGATTGGCCTTATGGCTGGTGCAACTGGGCGCGACGGCAATCATGGCGAAGCTGGCCATGGGCTCCTTCCAGTTCGGCGGCTGATACACAACGAGATGTGGGAGATGGCTTGCCTACTCCCGCCTTCGATTCACGCCGCTACCAGCCCGCGCTCCTCCAATAACTTCACAAAGCTGTTCAAACTCTGCGACACCGTGCCGCGCCGCCAGATCAACCAGGTATTCAACAGGCGAAAGCTGTCGGCCAACGGCCATACACTCACCGCAGCCGACCCCGGCATGCTTTCCAACATACTGCGCGGCATCAGTGCCAAGCCGGCACCGGCGCTGACGCACGCGAGCATGCCGTGGTACGACTCGATCTCGAAGATCTTGCCCGGCACCGCGCCGTCCTGCGCAAACCAGCGCTCGAAGTGGTGTCGGTAAGAGCAGTTGGAACGGAACGTGTAAATGTTCTCGCCGTTGACCTCCCTGCCCCGCGTGATCGGCGCATGATGCAGCGGCGCAATCACCACCATCTCTTCCTCGAACACCGCCACGCCCTCCAGCGTCGAGTGCAACACCGGGCCGTCGACAAACGCCGCCGTCAACCGCCCCGACAACACGCCTTCGATCATCGTGCCCGAAGGCCCCGTGCTCAGGTCCAACTCGACCTTGGTGTGTTTCTGGTTATATGCCGCCAGCAACGCCGGAATACGCACCGCCGCCGTGCTCTCCAGCGAACCCAAGGCAAACGCGCCCTGGGGCTCCTCCCCCGCCACCGTGGCGCGGGCCTCTTGTACCAGGTCGAGAATACGCCGCACATAGCCGAGGAAATTCCACCCGGCCGGCGACAGGCGCAAACGGCTCTTTTCACGGATAAACAACTCCACGCCCAGGTCCTGCTCCAATTGCTTGATGCGCGTGGTGAGGTTCGACGGCACCCGATGAATCAACTGCGCGGCGGCGCTGATGCTGCCTTGCTCGGCAACCGCCTTGAAAATTTCCAGCTGCACCAGATCCAAATCATTCTCCAATCGTGAATGTATTGCTTAATATTATTCAGTTTCCAGAAAACATCCAGCCCCGTACGCTCACCACCATCCCAACGTACCTACAGGACGGTGCCATGAACGCGATTTCCTCCCAGACCCACGCCCTGTCGATCAACCCCGCCAACGGCGAAACGGTCGGCAGCTACCCGTACGAGACCGCCTCTCAATTGGACACAGCGCTCAACCGCGCCACGGGTGTCTTCCGCACCTGGCGCCGTACACCGGTGAGCCAACGCGCCGAACTGCTGCTGGGCCTGGCGACCGCGCTGCGCGGTCAAGCCGAAACCATGGCACAGATGATCACCCTGGAAATGGGCAAGCCCATTGCCCAGGCCCGTGCCGAAATCGAAAAATGCGCGCAACTGAGTGAATGGTACGCCGCCCAAGGCCCGGCCATGCTTGAGCCGGAGCCGACCCTGGTGGACAACGGCACTGCCCACATCGAATACCGCCCGCTGGGCCCGATCCTCGCCGTGATGCCGTGGAACTTCCCGGTATGGCAAGTACTGCGCGGCGCCGTGCCGACCCTGCTCGCCGGCAATACCTACGTGCTCAAACACGCGCCGAACGTGATGGGCAGCGCCTACCTGATCCAGCAAGCCTTCCAGAAAGCCGGTTTTATCGAAGGCCTGTTTGAAGTGATCAACGTGACCACCGAGGGTGTGTCCAGCGCCATCGCCGACCCGCGCATCGCTGCCGTCACCCTCACCGGCAGCGTGCGTGCCGGCATCGCCATCGGCTCCCAGGCGGGCGCGGCGCTGAAAAAATGCGTGCTGGAACTGGGCGGCTCCGACCCGTTCATCGTGCTCAACGATGCCGACCTCGACGCCGCCGTACAGGCCGCGCTGATTGGCCGCTTCCAAAACAGCGGCCAAGTTTGCGCCGCCGCCAAGCGCCTGATCATTGAGGCCGGTGTGGTCGAAGCCTTCACCGCCAAATTCGTCGAGGCCAGCCGCGCCATGGTGATGGGCGACCCGACCTCAGCCGACACCTACGTCGGCCCGATGGCCCGCTTCGACCTGCGGGACGAGTTGCACGGCCAGGTCCAGGCCACTCTGCAAGAAGGCGCCACATTGTTATTGGGCGGCAATAAAGTCGCAGGGGCCGGTAACTATTACGAACCGACCGTACTGGCAGACGTCACCGACCAGATGACCTCGTTCAAACAGGAGCTGTTCGGGCCGGTGGCCTCGATCATCACCGCCCGCGACGCTGACCACGCGGTGGCGCTGGCCAACGACAGCGAGTTCGGCCTCACCGCCAGCATCTTCACCACTGACGCGGCCAAGGCGCGGGATATTGCCAATCAGTTGGAAACCGGCGGGATCTTCGTCAACGCCTTCAGCGTCTCCGACCCACGCGTGGCGTTTGGTGGCGTGAAAAAGAGCGGGTTCGGCCGCGAGCTGTCGCACTTTGGTGTGCGCGAGTTCTGCAATGCACAGACGGTGTGGCGGGATCGCAAATAAAACAGGCAACACCCGTCAACTGTGGGAGCGGGCTTGCTCCCACCTTTGACCTGCGGTGCTTTTCGACCAATCGACCGTCACTTCCCCCACTGCTTTTGCAGCATGCCCTTACTTGCTTCCAGCCGTTGCTCGCGCAGTAAGCCAGTCGCATGCCCGAAGGGAAAGCAGCTGCGTCAAAGCGCCCACAGGCGGATCAAGGCAAACCCCAGGTCTACGTTGACGCAGTCACGCCCATCTACCCACTCATCCCCGCGAAGGCGTCGTCCGGTGTTGGTCTCGCGCTCACCTTTGGCAATCACCAGCACAAACAACCGGACCGGGCATTCGAATGAGCGCAACCGCTCAACATCAGCCCTCACTGACCAATTGCCCTCCAGGCACTTGGCTTGGGATATGTCGCCCAGACACTTGATTTCAGCAACCATGCTCGTTGAGCCACTGTCGTCCAGGGCATACAGGTCGGCTTTGCGCCGCTCGCCAATCGGCAAATCGGTCCAGAGGCTGATCTCATTCTTGAACCAGGCATACAAGCTGATTTCGGCCTGAATCCAGTGCTCGCGGCAACTGTTCAGTTGCAACACCTGTTCGAGTTTATCGCCCATTTCACGAAAGGCCCGCTCGAACAAAACAATCCATTGATCAGCATTCATGACTCACTCCCTGTGTATGACGTATCGAGGCTAGTGCTTGACTGGTGCATCCCAGCAATCCGGGTGGCGTGCGCAGACATCGTATTGGCGATCCATCAAGGCCATGCGGTTAATGTGGGCGTCCGTGGCCGCCCGGAACGACTGATTGCTGGTTGTGATATAGGCCGCGGTGCGGTCAGTCAGGCGTGCGTTTAACTGGCTGCGGGTGTGGGCATCCAGTGCCTGGGGCGCGGTGGCCATGGTTTGCAGTGTCACGTCGTTCAAACGACTCAACTCATCGCGGTAGGTGTTTACGTATTCGGCACGGGCCGCGTCATGCTGGTGGTTCAAGTCGTACTGCATGGCTTCCAGGTTCTGCTTGTAGAGCGCCCAATAGCCCTCGGGCAGCACGCCACCGTCTTGTTTACGCAATTTGGCAATGCGCGCGTCGTTATCCGGAGCCGGTTGGAGTACGGGCTTGCGCGCAGAAGTGACGACGGGGTCTTGATCAATGATCTGGTCGATCCAGCCCAGCCTTGAAGGGTTCGAGGGCAAAACCTGTCCTAACGGTTCAAGCGGCACTGGCGCAGCAGGTGGGGGTGACGACACTGACTGGGCGCAACCACCCAGCAGTAACAAGGTGCAAAGCCGGGTCAGGACAAGGACGTTGCGAAAAGACATAAGTTCTCCATGAACAAAGGCGAATCGAAAGGGCGCGGCAAATAATATCATTGAGCCATCACTGCGTATCACCCCATCGCCCAAGCATTCGCAGGGCGGTACAGCGCATCAATCCAGCATCCGGCTAAGCAGCCGGTGCCCATCTGCCGTCACCTCGACCATCGCCGACAACATCACGCCGTCGGCACCGTCCGTGGAGAGCAGGCTCCAAAAGTCCGGTGGCTGATACCTCACACCAACGGTGCCCGCCTTGGCGATCACATACACGTTGAGCACTTGCCCGGGTTGCATCAACGGGCTGTCACCCTCGACCTTGTAACCGAGCACTTGCGGCTTTTGTATGCGCGCCTGCCCCATGGCATAGCCCGCAAACTCACGCACCGCGACGGCATGGCCCGCGTCCAGTTCCTGTTGTATCGCCGCCCCCACATTGGCCAGCCGCTCGCCGCCCTGAACGTGGGCGACTCCGTTGGCCAGCGCACGGCGCGCAGTCATCAGCAATTGGCGTTGCGCCGGGGTGGCATTGGGTGTGGCAAACGTCCAGACCTGAGCAACATGGGCCTGCGCCGATGCCGCGATCAACTCCACTTTTACCAGCGCCGCGTCCGGGAACGGCACATCGGTGGGCGGCGCGGCGCTCACCTGGTTATTCACCGACACCGCCACCGCTGCCGGGTAGCCGCGATAACCGAACATCATCGGCAGCCAGCCGTGCTGTGCGTACTGGTCGAGTAAAAATTCCTGGACCGCAGTGCCGGTGCCGCCCTTGCGGATCAGCGGCGCGACCTTGCGCAACAGGTCACTGGCGATGGGCGCCAGTTTGGCTTCCTCGGCAAGAATGGTTGCGTCATCCAACTGGGCGATGGCGCGGGCCCTGTCGCCGATCGCGTCGGTGTAGCGGGCGAGCGCAGGGTCAGCGGCGTGTGCGCTCATGCAAAACAACAGTGGCACTATTCCCAGACGTATCAACATGGCCTTCCTTGGGTTGGTTATGGACGGACCCGAATTGTACCTCCACCCAGCGCCCAAGATGGACTACCATACCGCGCCGGTTCCCAAACGGGACTAATAGGGAATTCGAAACGCCGCACGCGGCGCCAATCGAAACTGCCCCCGCAACTGTAGATGCCGAGCCTGCTCCTTCATGCCACTGGACACCGTCCGGGAAGGCCGGAGCGAGGCGACGACGCATCAGTCAGGAGACCTGCCGGCCCAGCAACATCACTCACCGGCGGGGTGTCCGGGAAGGACATCCTCGCCTGCCCGAGCGGCAGCGTTCGAGGGCGTATTTCCGAGCCGTAACGCCCCTGCTGCACGTACGGTTCACACGGAGATTGCCCCATGCTGCCACGCGTTACCGCCCTGATCGCCGGGCTGGGCTTGTGTGCCCTGGCCCAAGCGGCGCCCACTCATTACCCGCTGGCGGTCGAAAACTGCGGCAGCACCGTGACCTTCCAGCACGCCCCCGAGCGCAGCGTGACCATCGGCCAGGCCGCCACCGAAATGCTCTACGCCCTGGGCGTGGGTGACAAAGTGGTCGGCACCTCGCTGTGGTTCAACAGCGTGTTGGCGCCGTTCAAGGCGCAGAACGACGGCATCGACCGCCTGGCCAACAACGAGCCGAGCTTTGAAGCGGTGATCGCCAAGCGCCCGCAACTGGTGGCGGCCGAGCTGGAATGGGTGGTCGGCGCGCAAGGGGTGGTGGGCACGCGCGAGCAGTTCCATGAATTGCAAATCCCCACCTACCTGCTGCCCTCCGACTGTGAAGGCAAAGACAACCTGGTCGGCGCCGACGGCACGCGGCTGGAGCCGTTCCGCATCGAGACGATCTACAAAAGCATCCACCAACTGGCGCAGATCTTCGACGTGCAGGATCGCGGCCAACAACTGAACGACGAACTCAAAGCGCGCCTGGCCAAATCCGTCGCCACCGCGCAAGGCAAGGGCTTGAAACACGCCAGCGCACTGGTCTGGTTCTCCAGCGCCGAGATGGCCAGCGACCCTTATGTGGCCGGGCACAAGGGCGTTCCCGAATTCATGTTGGAAACCCTCGGTTTGCACAACGTGGTGCAGTCCGATGAAGAGTGGCCCGCCGTCGGCTGGGAGACCCTCGCCAAAGCCAACCCGACCTTCCTGGTGATCGCCCGCATGGACCGCCGCCGCTACCCCGCCGACGACCATGAAAAGAAACTCGCCTTCCTGCGCAGCGACCCGGTCACGCGCAACATGGACGCGGTAAAAAACAACCGCATCATCATCCTCGATGCCCTGGCGCTGCAGGCAAGCCTGCGCACCTTTGATGGCCTTGAACAACTGGCCGCGGCCATCGACGGCTACAACCTGCCCAAATGATCCGTACCCTACTCGCCCTCGCGCTGCTGCTGGCCGCCGTCCTCGCCGGCGTGGCCATCGGCGAAACCGCCATCGAACCGCAGGTGGTGTTGCAGGTGCTCGCCAATAAACTGTGGAACGCCGGCTACCTGCTGGACCCCATCGACGAAGGCGTGGTGTGGAACTACCGCCTCACGCGCACCCTGGTCGCCGCCGCCTGCGGCGCCGGGCTGGCCACCTGCGGGGTGATTCTGCAATCGTTGTTGCGTAACCCGTTGGCCGACCCGTACTTGTTGGGCATCAGCGCCGGCGCCTCGACCGGCGCGGTGCTGGTGGCGTTGATGGGCGTGGGCGGCGGCTTGGTTTCGCTGTCGGCCGGCGCGTTTGTCGGGGCCATGGCGGCATTCGCCCTGGTGATTTTATTGGCGCGGGCCAGTGGCTCCATGAGCGGCACCGGGCAGATCATCCTCGCGGGCATCGCCGGCTCGCAGCTGTTCAATGCGCTCACCGCATTCCTGATCACCAAGTCCGCCAGCTCGGAACAGGCGCGCGGCATCCTGTTCTGGCTGCTCGGCAACCTCAGCGGCGTGCGCTGGCCGTCGGTGTGGCTGGCGGTGCCGGTCGCCGTGGCGGGCTTGGCCGTGTGCCTGTGGCACCGGCGTGCGCTGGATGCGTTTACCTTCGGCAGCGACTCGGCGGCGTCCCTCGGCATTGCGGTGCGCCGCGTACAGTTTGTGCTGGTGGGCTGCGCCGCGCTGGTCACGGCGGTGATGGTGTCGATTGTCGGCTCCATTGGCTTTGTCGGCCTGGTGATCCCCCACGCCGTGCGCTTGTTGCTCGGCACCGGGCACTCGCGACTGCTGCCGGCCAGTGCGTTGGGCGGCGCCTTGTTCCTGATCGCGGCCGATGTGCTATCGCGCACCTTGATCAAGGGCCAGGTGATCCCGGTGGGCGTGGTCACGGCGCTGGTCGGCGCGCCGGTGTTTGCGCTGATCCTGATCGGCCGGAGGAATGCCCGATGACAGTGCTCAGTTGCACGGGCCTGGGCTTCAAGGTGCGCGAGGCCGAGTTGCTGCGCGAGATTCACCTGGAGGTAAACCTGGGTGAAACCTTGGGCATCGTCGGCCCGAACGGTTCCGGCAAATCCACCCTGCTCAAACTGCTGGCGGGCTTGCGTACGCCCGCCAGCGGCGAGGTGCGACTGGGCGGCCAACGCCTGGGCGACCTCTCGCGCCGCACCATCGCGCAACAGTTGGCGGTGGTGGAGCAGCAGGCCGACACCGACGACGCGATCCGCGTGTTCGACGCCGTGGCGCTGGGCCGCACACCCTGGCTGTCGGCGCTGAGCCCATGGTCACACGACCACGACACAATCGTGCGCCAGGCCCTGCACGACGTGGACGCCACCCATCTGAGCCAACGCGCCTGGCGCAGCCTCTCCGGCGGCGAGCGCCAACGCGTGCACATCGCCCGTGCCCTGGCGCAACGGCCACAGATTCTGTTGCTGGATGAGCCGACCAACCATCTGGATATCCAGCATCAACTGGCGATTTTGAAAGGTGTCCAGGCGCTGCCGGTGACGACATTGATTGCGCTGCACGATCTCAACCAGGCACTGACCTGTGATCGGTTGGCCGTGCTGGATCGCGGGCGATTGGTGGCGCTGGGCAAGCCGATGGATGTACTCACACCGCAACGCCTGCAGGACACGTTCGGCGTGCAGGGGCACTACCTGACGGACCCGTTTGATGGGGCGCAAATACTGCGGTTGCGCTCTAACTGAGCGACCATGCCGTCGGGCAGCAAAGATCAGCGCTGGGAAACCCACAACAAACAGCCCACCATGCGCCCGCCGACCGTCACGTCTGGCCAAACTTCACTAATGGCGGCCTGAAAAATGGGTGGATATGTGTGCTGAGAATCTGGGGATACCTGCCAAAGTGCTATAAGGACTTTCCGCCTGCCTAGCCTTTTAAATCATGCCGATCAGCCGTTGTGGCGAACGGCTTTATTGTTCGCCATTGATACGTTTCGTGATCCACCTTCGGCCATACCCCAACACCCCATCCGCCATCGCCACCGGAAAATGAATGAACCCGTGCGCCGACTCCGGCAGCAGATGGGCCTCGGCCTGCGGCCATCGTTCAGCAATGAGCAACGTGTCGTCCCTGAGCGGGTCCAACTCGCCCACGAACATCAACGCTGGCGGCATACCTTCAAAGTCGCCATACAACGGCGACAACGGCGGTTGCCTGCGCTGTTCATCACTTAATTCCGGCGTGAGCAAGCGCAACGCCTCGACCATCCCCGGCCCGTCCAGCAATAACGTGCTCGGCCCGGCCTGGCGCACGCTCGGTGTGCCAGTCAAATCGTAAACGCCGTAATACAACACCGCACCGCTTACCCGTTTGAGCAACTCTGGCCATTGTTTGAACACCAGCAACGTCGCCGCCGCCAGATGCCCGCCGGCCGATTCGCCGACGAAGACCACCGGCAAATGCGCAAACTCTTCCTCGGCGAGCAACCAATGCGCCGCCGCCAGGCAGTCCTCCAACAGCCCTTCAACCGGCGTATCCACCGCCAGCCGATAATCCACCGACACCACCGCCACGTCGCACGCATTGACCATGCCGAGGTTGAGGTCGTCGTCCATCTGCGCATTGCCGATCACCCAACCGCCGCCGTGAATATCCAGTACCACCCCCTTGGGCGGGCCGCTCGGGCGCAGGATGCGCACGGGCACGCCCGCCACCACTTTGCATTCGACCACGGGCGCCTGCTTGAACGTTTGGCTTGCACGCAACAGCGCCTGGATCAGACGCGGTGTGACGCGGTTGCGGATTTTAAAGCGCGGCATCCACGCGAGCTTTTGATTGAAGCGGCGCATTTGGGCCAGTTCAGCCTCGCTCGCAGGCCAGAGTTTGTGAGCCATCAGCGGTTATTGCGCAAGATCGAGAAATTCAGCGCCGCCGCCACGCACAGCCACGCCAGGTACGGGAACAGGATCAAGCCGGTGATCAGGTCCAGGCGCACCGCCAATACCACCATCGCCGCCACGGTGAGCCATAGCAGCACGATAACCACCATGCCGGCGAGCAGGCGATGGGCACCGAAGAACACCGGCGTCCACAAGGTGTTCAAGGCGATTTGTGCGGCCCACAGCGCCAACACCATTTCGCTGCCCGGTATCAGGCTCAGACGATAACCGGCCCAGGCCAGCAGCAGGTAGATGATGGTCCACGCGACCGGGAACAGCCAATTGGGCGGGGTGAAGCTGGGCTTGACCAGGGATTCGTACCAGGCGCCGGGCTTGAAGATAATGCCGGTGCTGGCGGCGGCGGCGCAGGCGAGCAGGAAGATGAAGAAGGTCATGGTCGGTCCTTGAGCTGGAGGGGTAGAAAGCAACGCTATGCTTGAGTGACTCGAACTACCGCGAATAAATTCAATAACGGCGGCAAAAATGGCACTCTTCCACCTTTTTTGAGCACCACCAGAGACCCCAACCGTGACCAACACCCGCGCCGATTGCTCCAACAGCCCCTGGTCGGTGTTCCTGATCTTCCTGCGCCTGGGCCTCACCTCGTTCGGCGGCCCCATCGCCCACCTCGGCTATTTTCGCGCCGAGTTCGTGACGCGGCGGCGCTGGCTCAGTGAGCACAGCTATGCCGACCTGGTCGCGCTGTGCCAATTCCTGCCCGGCCCCGCCAGCAGTCAGGTCGGCATCGCTCTGGGCCTGTCGCGGGCGGGTTATGGCGGTGCCGTGGCCGCCTGGGCCGGGTTCACCTTGCCATCCGCCGTGCTGCTGGTGCTGTTCGCCCTGGGCATTGCGCACCACAGCAGCGCCCTGCCGCCCGGCGTGCTGCACGGCCTTAAAGTGGTCGCTGTGGCCGTGGTCGCCCAAGCCGTGTGGGGCATGGCGCGCAATCTGTGCCAGGGCGCGGCCCGCCTCATGCTGATGCTGATCGCCGGTGGCGTGGCCTTGCTCGTGCCTTCCGCCTGGGGCCAAGTGGGCGTGATTGTCGTCACCGGCGTGATCGGCCTGCTGCTTTTAAAACCCACGCCGAACGCCGAACACGAAGCGCTGCCCATGCCCATCCGCCGTCGCACCGGCGCCCTGTGGCTACTGCTGTTTGCGCTGTTGCTGATGGCCTTGCCGCTGCTGGCGCAAAACCTGCCCAACCAAGGCCTGGCGCTGGTAGACGCCTTCTACCGCGCCGGTGCATTGGTGTTCGGCGGCGGCCACGTGGTGCTGCCGCTGCTGCAAGCCGAAGTGGTGCCGCCGCAGTGGATCAGCAACGACCTGTTCCTCGCCGGCTACGGCGCCGCCCAAGCCGTGCCCGGCCCTCTGTTCACGTTCGCGGCTTTCCTCGGCGCCGCCATGCAACCTGACCCGAACGGCTGGCTGGGCGGCCTGATCTGCCTGCTCGCCATCTTCGCCCCATCGTTCCTGCTGGTGTTCGGCGCCCTGCCTTTTTGGGAAACCCTGCGCCGCAGCCCACGCACCCAAGCCGCCCTGACCGGCGTGAATGCCGGCGTGGTGGGCCTGCTGTTGGCCGCGCTGTATCGCCCGGTGTGGACCAGCGCGATTTTCAGCGTCTACGACCTCGGTTTGGCCGTGCTCGCGCTGGTGGCGTTGATGGCCTGGAAGTTGCCGCCGTGGCTGGTGGTGGCGGCAAGCGCTGGGCTGGGATGGCTGCTCAGCCTCACTGCCGGATAAAAAAGCCGCTGGCACCACGGGATTAACCGGTGGGAGCTGTCGAGCCCCAGCGAGGCTGCGATGGGATCGCCTCAGTCTCCTTGCCTGGCCAAGGCACCTGCATCGCCCTCTCACTAAAGCCCTATTGCCCGGCCGACGGCTCCACAATCGTGAGCCAAGGCCACCGCGCCTGATAACTCCTGGCCTTCTCAGCAAACAGCGCCTGCTCCGGATGCAACGGGTTGATCCGCAACACCCCTTGCTCCACATCCGCCAGCCCATACGGGGCGTACACCTCACCGCTGGCGATATCCAACGCGATGCACGTCCCCGCCACCAGGTAACGATCCACCCCCTGCCGGGCCGATTGCAATTGTGGGTAAGGCCGACCGAAGCGCTGCCCATACCAAAGGTGCACCCGCGCCTGGTTCTTGACCTCCACATTCACGCCCAGGTCCTTGAACAAGCCGTCAGCCCGGCGAATCACCGCGTCCTCCGCCTCGTAGGACAGGTCCGTATCGAAGTAAAAGACGTCGTAGTCTTTCACCCCCTGATCGGCCGGCAGCTTCATCTGGTGATTCCACACCGCCTGGAACAGACAACCCGCCGTGAGCATGCACTGGTCCACACCGAGGTCGGGTAGACGCGCGGTGATTTCGGCGTTGATGGGGTTGGCCATGGCCAGCTCGAGGAAGGTGTCGACGGTCAATGTCATGGTGCGTCCTTGGTAAGCAGTCCTTGTCCAGGAGCCGACTGTACACGTTCTCACAAGCGAAAATCGAGCGACTCCAACTTGCTGCATTGCCTACGCGTGCGTCAGAATCCGCCGACTTGTGCACCTGGGTAGCCGTCTCTAAGGTGGCTCGGTCGCCGACATCTCGGGGATCGGGTTTAGTAGCCTGACGGTTTATCCAGACAAAAGTGCACAAGCGTTATCAACCAGACATTCCAGTCTGTACTTGATGGTGGCTGTGCGCAGGGCGCCTTCGGGCGCGCCGGCTTTCGTTTGGATTCCCCGGTCTACTAACCTGCGCACAGCTGCCACCCTTTTGTTTAGTAGCTAAAGGATGGCGGCCCTAGACGGGAATTCAAACATGTATAAGGCCGCACCAGATTCAGCCGCACTTTTCAGCGTCGCACCCAACGCCAGCAACGAAACCCTCATCACCAACAGCTACGAAACCTTCACCAGCGTCAGCACCCTGCTGCCCGACCTGTGCGAAGACCTCAACGGCAAACACCGCGACATCGCCCTGGCCATCCACCAACTGAGCGAACTGGGCGTACTCCTCACCGCCAGACTCCTCGACCGCGAAGCGCCCTGCCCCGGCTGATCATCAGCCCTTCAACTCACTCGCCCGATTGCTCGCCGCGTCGTCATAGGCCACATACAACGACTCGGCGATCTGGCTTTTGATGGCCTTGGTGGATTCAAGCCCCAACACAAAACCCTCGGCCTTGCCGCCTGCGCGGTTGAGCTCGTCATGGGTGGCAGCGCCGGTGATGGCGTCAAGCAGCTTAGTGGCGTGAGGGCCAACGCCTTTGGGGAGGGAGATTTGCTCGATGGACATTGCGATACCTTTAACAGTTGAGTCGGTAGCGCTTGGAACCACTGCCGGGGAAGGCATAGTAGACCGGTTTGCGATGAGAGGGGCTGCTTTCGGCCAAAAGTAGCCGCTCATGAGACCCGCAAACTATAGAGATGCTAACCTCGCCTGGGCCAAGCTGACTCAAACGGGCTGAGAAGTCCCGGGGACTGAAAATGGAAGAAACGCTCTCTTCGATATTTATGCGCACTAAAGGAAAGCCCATAACTTTCAATGGGACAACCGTCGTTGCGATTATGGAGATCGAGATCACGAAGCCCAGAACCGTCTTTTCAATTCGCCGATTGGGTGCTACGAACGGTCGAGTGCAAGGGTTAGCATTAAAGACGGTAAGTGGGCAGATCGTCGTGGACGGCTCCCGCGATGGCTATCCCGAGATAATTTTGTGGTCTGATTCCAGTCCTGATGCTGTAGAGATAGAAGTGTTTTCCAAAGTCGGAAGTACTTTAAAAATCTGGAACGTATGGAAAAGCACTTTTGGCATTAATGCATGGGTTGGCAATGCAGGAATTCACGTCTGCGAGTCCGATAGCAAGATGACATTGGAATGTAGCGACGGTGTTGGTGATGTGGACTTCTCCGATTATGTGGTTGTTTTAGACGAACGATAATAACGATAGTTATGTCCGCTCTGGGCCGAAAGCGGCCCGTCCTGACGGCGAATATCTGTCTGAACGCTTTCGGCTACTATGCCTTCTAGCCGCTGGGCGCCCTCCAAGCTTCGGGATATTGCATGAAAACTGTCGACGCAAACCGCTTGAAGATCTGGCAGGCACTTTCAGAGTTTTTTCTCGATACTGAAATCACCGACTCGACTTTTGACTACGTCGCTCGCGTGGTCCTGGAAACAGGCTATTCGCCCCAAGACATTCACAGCATCCTTTGGGGTGAAGTTTTCCCTGTGCTTGAAGGCAACCTCAAGTCCATTACAGGTGAATGGGCGGGATGGACAGATGAATGGCTGTTAGAGCATTTGTCGGTATGTGAGGTCTCTACGAACAAGCTGGGTGACAGCGGCATTATCAGAGAAATCAGAAGATGCTGGGGGCAAGTGGCAGCGCGGCTTCCGCCGGCATATGCCTGACTCAACTTCGTCAATGCTCCCAGTGGTTACGGGCTCCTATAGGCCAGACGAGCCCATTCGATCTACGAAATCCCCCTTTCAGTTAACGTCGATGCCGGGATAGAGATCCGCAGGTGGGTGGTAGTTGGGGTCTTCAAAGCGGCTATTGTTGTAATGCATTTTGGCAGTGGGCCCCTCGCCTATGTACGTAACCTCAGGATTGGGCGTCAGATGCCATCCGGTCCCGTCGTTATCGCGTTCGATCAGCGACGGATACAACGTACAAGTCCCCCCCGAACCGGATGTCAGCCTGAATTGATAATAGCGCCCGGCCTGTGGCGTGAATTGAGTTGTGACGTAGCACGAGCGGGTGCGCGAGCCCTTCCAGAACATACTCACATGCGTCTCGATGCCCGGTCTTATGGGTGTTTCATAGTAGTCGGAAGTCAAATTCTGCCCGGCCTTGGGCATGCCCACGTCTTGCGTGTGGGTAAATGGAAGAGGCCCCGTCCGGACGGAGCCTCCCGAACGCACGCCGTTCTCGTATTGATAAATATCGGCATGCTGAGTGAAGTTCACGACCCTGACCCAAGCGGGGTTCGGCTCGTTTTCAGGCGCTTTGAAGTAATGGAAATGAGGAAAATACTGACAGCCGGCAAATAGCGGCAGCGTCAGAAAACAAAGGGTACGGCGAATAGACATTGGAACCAGTCCTTTACGGGATTGTTGTACAGACCACAGAACTGGAGATGAATTTCACAGCTGGCGCACTCCAAGCAACGTTCAGCGGGCATCTGTTTGTTTCACCGGGGACGATGACAGGGTGTCGGCGAGCGCGGAAACCACCCCCTGGGATTGGCACCGAGGGTGACCGCATGGACGGAGGCTGTCATCTGGATGGGATGCGCTTAGAAGGCAGGCCCTGCATACGGTATTCTGCGCGACATCAACCTCGACCCCAGCCTACCGGCCCCTGAAGCGGTATTGAGCCCGGCGCCCATGGATCTCGACATGCTAATCGGCCACCGCTTCGAACATCTCGCCAACGGCGATCTGCATATCCATTCACGCAACCTCGTGCAAAGCGCATTTATGCTGCTGACCGGCGCAATCACCTTCATCCTGCCGGTGGCCTGCGTCGGGTTCTGGCTTACCGAATGGCAAGCGCAGCTGGCTGATCTGAATCCGTTGTCGACCCTCCTGTTAATACTCTCGCTGCTGCTGATGCCTGCCTTGGGCCTGTCCCTGATGGTGTACATGGGCTCGCGCGAGTCGTTGTTGTTGTCACGCGTCGGCGGCGAAGGCAAGCGCCGCACGCAGAACTTTTTCGGGCGCCGAGAGCGTGTGAAGTCGGTATTCAACATCGATAACCCGCGCGCCCTGGCACTGCGTCGTCGCGAGCAGGCCGAGCCCATCCACACCCAGTTGTGGCTGGTAATGCGTGATGGCGGCGAGCACCGGTTGACCACCGACAACATTCCGGTGGTGCCGGGCAGCAAACGCACCGACCTGTGGCTGCGCACACTGGCCGACTACCTCGACGTGGCAGTGCCTGGCGAGGTCGTCCTTGAATCGGCGGTCGCTAAACCGGCACCCTATCGGCCGGCGCCAACGCCGGCGAAGATCGCCAGGCAGCGCAAAACCAAAGGCCCCGTGCCGGCGGCTGAGTCGACCGAACAACTCGGCATCCCCGCGCGCGCCCTGCTCGCGCTGATAGGCACTTTCCTCGCAGTGCTGGAGCTGAATCAGATCGTCGCATTAGTGCCGGCGGTGATCAGCGGGCGACTGCGAATCAGCGGTTTTAGATCGGGATACACGACGTTCTACTGGGCCGAGCAGCCGGTCGCGTTTTCATTCAATGTATTTTTGGGTGTGGCCGAGGTTCTGGTGATCGGGTTTATCGCCTGGCAATGCCTGCGCACGGCGATTCTGGGGCGGATGAAAGCCAATCCTTGAACGTAGGATGTTGGCGCATCCGCAAGCTCAAAACCCCTTCCCCATAAACCAGATCCCTACACCTGGCCGCACCGCGTACGTACCGCAGGCGTCCGGCTTCGTTACGCCCAGGGGTATGAGATCGCCAAGATCCAGAACACCACCGCTAACCCCCAGCAGATGGGCCCCGCCGTGGAAAAATCCTGGATGCTGCCCGTCGACATCCCGCCAGCAACCCATCGCTGCCTGGTCCCAAAAACCCCGGCCATCGAAAAACTCGCACGCAACCGGAAGTTCTCTGCGACGCGCCCAAGACCTACAACGTAACCGTGGCCAAGGTGAAGGGCGAACAGGCGCTGAAACTGATCGACCCACGTTTCTCGATTATGCGCGGCATCAGCTTCAGCCAAGGGTTCTGACGCAAGCGTCGGCATGGGAGAGACGCATGAAAAAAATGCCCCTCCGATGCGCACACACTAGCCTTGCAGTGTTCGCAGTTTTTCTTCGAAGTAGCGGATTTGCGCCAAGTCATCGGGGTCGACCTGCCTGAGTATCTGAAGAGCCTTTGTATAGGCGGCGCGTGCCTTGGCGGTGTCGCCTTGAGCCTCGTAGACTCGCGCAAGGTTGAAGTGGCGCAAAATTATTTTGGGGTGATGCTCGCCAAACGTTGCCTGGTCACTGTTCAGCGCCATCGTCAGGAAGGCTTCCGCTTTATCGTACTGGCCCAGGCCGCGATAGGCGTCGCCGAGGTTGTTCCAGCGGATGGCGACCGTCGGATGGCGCGGACCATGCAGGGCCATGTCGATATCCAGCGCCTGTTGAAAAAGCGGCAGCGCCGCCTCGTACTTGCCCTGGAGGTTATAGGCATTGCCCAAGTTGTTCAGCGAGACGGCTACCGAAGCGTCGTTGTCGCCGAGCAGTCGCTTTCTCAACGCGATATTTTTGCGCAGGTTTTCGAAGGCCTCTTCATATCGGCCCAGTTTGCTCTGCGCGGTACCGATGTTGTTGTAGCTGTCGGCAATTATCAGGTCATCCGGGCCAAGTACCGCGAGGCGCATTTTCAAGGATGTTTCATAGTAGCCAAGGGCAATCTCGAAATTGCGTAGTCGCTCGTGAAGATAGCCGAGGTTGTTCCAGTAGGTCGCCTGTTGCGCGGTCGAGGCTTGGCCGTTCTGTTTAGCCGCCTCCAGTGCCTGGGTAACCAGGACGATGGCGGTACGGTCATCGCCCAGCACAGAGACTGCCAGCGCCTTGATATTCAACGCCTCGGAGTTGGCAGGGTCGGCTTCAAGCACGCGATCCGCTTCCTCAATCGTCGCCTGATACTGCCCTGCCGCGAAAAGGCTAACTGCTTTGTCGCTCACGGCCCCCAGGGCGGCCTCAGCGCCAAACATCAGAAAGAGCAATGAGAACGGCAATAGCGCTTTCAGCCAACGAATGCGCAGGGAGGTTCTTGGGTTTGAAATGCAGATCTGACTCATGGTTTTTTTCGATCCAACACACTCATTAAATTGAAGTAACGAAGCGGGCTTTGACGCGGAACGGGGGTGGGTTCGTTTACCCGCCCCCTTCCCAGACGCATGCTATTAAAAGACATCCATCGCTCTACAAAGCCCCGCCTTCTCAACAGCCTCATTTGCAGGTTCCCCCCTGCATTCAAACGCTGCAACGCGACCAGACACCGGCCACTGTCCAACAGGATCAATTCATAGTCCTGATGCGCCGTTGGGGTGAAACGAAAGGTCTGTTGGCAGCTATAGGAATAGCCGGCGCAAACGTGGCCTTCACTCCACGAGTGGTCACCGTAACAGCTGGCGCGTTGACGTGGCACGAATATCCAAAGCAGCCCGATTAAGTTTCCCAACGTCAGGTCGATACCCTGACTAACCCGCTCCCCCTCGCAGCCAGGAAGCTCACATGAACCTTAGAAACCTTAACGTAGCTCCACGAGCTTCCTTGTTTTTCGCGTCAATCATCGTATTGGTCTTTGTACTCGGCGCAGTCGCCGCAGTGCAGATGGGCAAACTGCGGGATGCAGAAAAAGATATTGAAACCAACTGGCTGCCAAGTATCAGGCAAACAGCATTAATGAACTCCGGCGTGATGCGGCTGAGGCTTGAAACTCAGCGCGCGCTCGCTGACCCTACAACCCTTCAGTCGACCGTTGCCTCCTTTGCAGGCTACCGCAAGGCCTTGGCGGATGCGGTAGCCCAGTATGAACCACTGATCGCGAGCAACGACGAGCGCACCCTGTATCTAGTGGTTAAAGCGTCCGCCGATGCATATGCCAAACAGCTGGACATTCTCGAACCTTTGATGGCGCGCGCTGACATACCTGCAGCGGTAAGCCAGGTGAGTACAGGCATCCGCCCGTTGACGAATCGGTTGGAGGGCGAGATCAAAGCCCTGACTGACTACAACAACAATGGCGCGACAGCCGCTGGGCAATACGCAACCGCCACTTACGCCGAAGGCATCTGGGTAATCAGTGGCCTTATTGCCGGTGTCGTAGTCCTGACTATCGCGCTGGCGACCCTTCTGACCAAGAGCATCACCACTCCGATAGGTACAGCCCTGTCCGTGGCCGAACGCATAGCCGGCAGTGATCTGTCCAAAGAAGTGCAGGTCAGCGGGAAGGATGAAGCCGCACGCCTGTTAAAAGCGCTGGCCCAGATGCAGGAAAACCTGCGCAAAACCATCATGCAGATCAGTGATTCATCCACGCAGCTGGCCTCGGCCGCAGAAGAAATGACGGCGGTCACGGAGGAATCCAGTCGAGGCCTTGTTTCACAAAATGATGAGGTCAACCAGGCGGCCACCGCCGTAACCGAAATGAGCGCGGCGGTTGACGAGGTGGCCCGCAATGCAGAGTCGGCCTCCGAAGAGTCGCGTCGCACCCAGGGGTTCACTGAGACCGGCCTGGAGCGCGTCTCTCAAACACTGAAGTCCATTCAAAAACTGAGCGGCAACGTTGAAACCACGAGCGACAAGATTCAGGTGCTGTCAGAGCGCGCTCAAAGCATTAACAAAGTCGTCGAAGTGATCAGGGCCATCGCCGAGCAGACCAACCTGCTGGCGCTGAACGCAGCCATTGAAGCCGCAAGGGCCGGTGAGCAAGGGCGCGGCTTTGCCGTGGTGGCGGACGAGGTCAGGGCGCTGGCGCACCGAACGCAGTCTTCCACGCAAGAGATCGAACAGATGATCTCCGCCATGCAGAGCGACTCAGCCGAAGCGGTGGAAGCCATGAGCAAAAGCAAAGAGCTGGCGACCCAATCCCTCGACGTCGCCCAGGAAGCCAGCACTTCACTGGACCAGATCGCCAAGGCCATTACGCAGATCAACGAGCGCAACACCTTGATAGCCACTGCGTCTGAAGAACAAGCTCATGTAGCGCGTGAAGTCGACCGTAATCTGGTCAGCATTCGAGAGCTGGCCGTGCAGAGTTCCGCGGGCGCCAGTCAAACCGCCAGCGCGTGCGGAGAAATGTCAAAGTTGGCGGTCGACCTTAACAGGATGGTGAGTCGCTTCGTCGTTTGAAACATCAGGCCCCACGCGTTCCGCCAGGGGTGTATTGAAGGCGGCGGCAATACCCGCTGCGCCACCGGCCGGGATCAGGTCTTCAGGGCGGACGATGCGTGCGTTAGGCAGATAGCGGTGAAAGAAATGCAGGCAGCACCGCAAAATCATAGCGGTGCTTGCGCCCCAGGGCTTGAGCCGCCCCATCTACCACCGGCATTTCACGCAATACGGGCAGAAACTGTGCTATCGATGCACTCCCCCAATCCCCGAAGGCTGTCCCGACCATGAGCCTCTCCGCCGATTTCACCCCATGGACCTCCCTGCTCGGCGGTGCCTTGATAGGTTTGTCCGCCGGCCTGTTCATGCTGCTCAACGGGCGCATTGCCGGTATCAGCGGTCTGCTCGGCAGCCTGCTGTCCAGGCGTAGCGATGGTCGGGGGGAGGCGCTGGTGTTCGTCGCGGGGTTGATCGCCTCGCCCCTGATCTGGTTACTCGGCGCGCCGTTGCCGCAGCCCTCGTTCCAGGTCGGTGGCGTGGCGCTGGTACTGGCGGGGGTGTTGGTGGGGATCGGTACGCGCTATGGCGCCGGCTGCACCAGCGGGCACGGGGTCTGCGGGCTTTCACGGTTGTCGGTGCGCTCGCTGGTGGCGGTGGGTTGTTTCATGGGCAGCGGCTTTGCCGGCGTCTACGTGCTACGTCATGTAGTGGGGGCTTGAGCATGCGCAAAATCACGGCTTTGATGGCGGGCTTGATCTTCGGGCTGGGGCTGTACCTCAGCGGGATGACAAACCCGGCCAAGGTGCTGGGTTTTCTCGACCTCGCTGGCGACTGGGACCCTTCGTTGGCCTTGGTCATGCTCGGGGCGCTGATGGTGAGCAGCGTGTTTTTCTTCTTCGCCAGGCGGCGTGACACCGCATTGCTCGGCGCGCCGATGCAGATGCCGACACGGCGCAACATCGACCGCCGGCTGGTGCTGGGCAGCATCGTGTTCGGTATCGGCTGGGCGATTGCCGGGCTCTGTCCCGGACCGGCCGTGGCCTTGCTGCTGACGGGGCGATGGCAGGCGGTGCTGTTCAGCGTGGCCATGCTGGCGGGCATGCTGGTGTTCGCGGGCCTCGAATCACGCAAGCAGCGCTGAACATTGCGGCTGGCGTCAGCCCCTCAATCCGCGGCCTGTTGGAAGGCATAGCCGCTCACCGCCAGCAACACACCGGAGATGGCGTAAGTAAAGCTGATCATCACGCGGCGGCCGATCACGTCAAACAAGCGCCCCAGCAAGACTACCGCTGCGGTGTCGCGTTGGAGCACGTGTTGCTGGGTCATGGCCACGTCCGTCATGTGCAAGTCACTCCCCGTTATGAGTAAGCGCCTGAAACGGGAGTTCAAATTCAATGGCGTCGCTTATGCGCTGAACGAAGCAAGCCCCGGCGTAGTCGGAACAGCAGGCCACCGGCAAGGAACCCGCTCATGCCCTTACGCTTCGCCACCCTGGCAACCCTTTTCAGCCTGGCTGCCACGGCCAGCGCTGCCCAACCACCGCTGCGCCTGGAAAACCTGCAACGCTGCGGCGACGTGTTGGAAAACCGCCAGCAGGACTGGTGCCTGACCGTTCGCGGCCTGAACGATGCCCCGCCACAGCTGAAACTGGCGGGCAAGGCCCTGCCGGCGGATGCGGTACAACGCGACGGCAACCACGTGCACCTGCACCTGGACAGCGCCCGCTATCAGAGCGGCCCGCTGTGGCTGGAAGACGGCCCGCGCGTCAGCAATGCCGCCTGGCTGAGCGTGCGCAACAGCCAGGTGGTAGCGGCCGGCCCCAGCGAAGTGGCGAAGAACATGGACGGCCTGACCACCTATGTGAACCTGGTCAGCGTGCTGATCGAAGAAGACCAGAACGGCCGCCAGGAAGCCGAGCGCCTGGCGCGCAAATATGGAGCGACGGTGGTCGGCAGCATCGCGCCGTTGAATGTCTTCCAGTTGCGCCTGCCGGCCACGGACCTGATGCAACGGGATGCGCTGGTGCTGCGCCTGGGCAGCGAGACCGGCGTGGATGCCGTGGTGATCGAAGAGTCCGCCGCCGAAGAAACCGAGCACGCCGCCACGCGCCGTGAAGCGCCGAAAAAACCGCCCGCCGACTCCGATGAATGGGCCGCCAACCGCTTTCTCGACGCGGTGGCCTACTATCAGCGGCGCATCCCGGGGCAGCACTCGCCGATCCTGCCAAAACCGGTGCGCGTAGGCGTGATCGAGCGCGGCGTGGACTTCGACACGGCGGATTTCGCCGACTACCTGGGTGCCTGCGCGCCCAGTCGAACCTGCGTGTACGCACGCGACACCGACGGTGCAAACGGCCACGGCACCACCGTCGCCGGCATCCTTGCGGCGCGTTGGCACAACGGCGGCAACAGCGGTTTTTTGCGTGGCCTGGACAAGGCCAGCGGTGGTTTCGACGTGATCGTCGAGCGTAATTCCGATGCCGGCATCACGGCCAACATCGCGGCATCGGTCAACCTCGTGGAAGACGGCGTACGCGTGCTCAACTGGAGTTGGGGCATCCATCGCGTCGGCACCCGGGACGTCAACGGCCAGGACGTCGACTCACTGGTGCGCTCGGGCATTGCCATGAGCGGCTACGAAGAATTGCTGGAAGAATTTTTCCTATGGCTGCGCAAGGAACATCCCGACGTGATCGTGGTGAATTCCGCCGGTAACGGCTCGGCGTTCTCCGGCACGGATGACTACCGCCTGCCCTCCTCGTTTATCACCGAGCAACTGTTGGTGGTGGGCGGCCACCAGCGCGGCGAGCAGGCCGGCCTCGCCGTGGATGACCCGGCCTATGCGGTCACGCGCAGTTCCTCGAACGTCGACATGCGCGTCGATATCACCGCCGCCGCCTGCGCCCATGCATCCACGGCCGACGCCGGCGAGGAAGGCGCCGTGCATTGCGGCACCTCCTATGCAACCCCGATGGTCGCGGGCCTGCTGGCGGCCATGCTGTCGATCAACCCGCAACTGCAACCCGAGCAATTGCGCACACTCTTGCGCCGCAGCTCGATGGCGATTGGCGACAACCATGACTTTGAACGCAGCGACGCCCAGGACCTTACCGCGCCGATCCTGCCGTCGGAGCGTAGCTATCAGCTCAATGACAAGGACGTGGGGCGTTCCGCGCGGCTGGACATGCAAAAGGCACTGGACCTGGCCGTACAGAGCAGGACGCGGGTGCGTTGAACCTGAGGGCGACGGTTCTGCGTTATCAGTGGGGCTGAAAACCAGCCCCCCTGCCGAGCGTCAGCGCCGTTGAATCTGCACACTCGCAAAGGTCGGCTCATCGCGCGCCTGTTCCAGCGTGTTCTTCGGCTTTGCCGACGAGCGCGGATGCACCACCGGCCGGCTCGCCTGCGGGGGTTGCAGGCGCATGTCGCAGCGTTCGTCGCTGGGCGCTACGCCGAAGAAATCCCGATAGCACTTGGAAAAATGCGGCGTGGACACGAAGCCGCAGATCACCGCCAGTTCCACAATCGAAATAGGCGTTTGCATCAGTAACTGACGCGCACGCGTGAGGCGCAGCTTGAGGTAATAACGTGACGGCGTGCAGTACAGGTAACGCTGGAACATGCGCTCCAGTTGGCGCCGGGATACCTGCACATAAGCCGCCAGGTCATCAAGATCGAGGGGTTCTTCCAGGTTGGCTTCCATCAAGGCCGCCACTTCCTGCAGTTTGGGCTGTTGCGTGCCAAGCAGGTGCTTAAGTGGCACGCGCTGGTGGTCGCGTTCGTTGCGGATGCGCTCGTACACGAACATCTGCGATATCGCCGCCGACAGCTCATGCCCGTGATCGCGGCCAATCAGGTGCAGCATCATGTCCAGCGGCGCGGTGCCGCCGGAGCTGGTGAAGCGGTTGCCGTCGAGGGTGAACACACTGGAGCTGACAGTGACCCGCGCAAAGGCTTCCTGCATCGACGCCATCAGCTCCCAATGCACGCTGCATTGGAAGCCATCGAGCAAGCCTGCCATGGCCAGTGCCCAACTGCCGGTACACACCGCGCCGAGGCGCTTGCAATGCACGCGGGCCTGGTTGCGCAGCCAGGCGATGTGCTCAGGCTTCACCGCCGTGCGAATACCCACGCCACCGCACACGATCACAGCGTCGAAGCTGTGCGGGTCCTGCGTCGAGGCATCCGGCGTGACCGGCACGCCATCGCTCGCCCACACCGGCTGGCCGTTGAAGCTGAGGGTTTGCCAGCGGTAGAGCTCTTCGCCGGCCAGTTGGTTGGCCATGCGCAGCGGCTCGACCGCCGAGGCCAGTGAAATCAGGGTGAACTGGTCCAGCAGCAAAAAGCCGATGTTCTGGCAAGCAGGCGCGTGAGGCGTCATGACCGGTACCCCCCAACGGCTGATCAGGATTGCCCCAGCGAAACCGGTTCGGCCGTCGGGCCGTGCGGACGCGCCGTGAGCAGGCCGATCAAGGAGATGACCAGCGCCAGGCCAATGGTCGACGACACTTCGGTACGGTGCTCCGGCGTGACCATCATCACCCCCAGCGCCAGGCAGATGAACACGATCACCAGGTAGGTCAGCCAGGGAAACAGCCACATGCGAAAGCTCAACTCGACGTTCTGTCGACGCAGCAACCGGCGCATGCGCAGTTGGGAGATGGCAATCACCAAATACACCAGCAGCGCGATGGCGCCGGAACTGGCCAGCAGAAACTGGAACAACCCGGCCGGCATGAAGTAACTGAGCAATGTCACGCCCGCGCCGATGATGGTGCTGGCAACCACCGCGGCCCTGGGCACGCCTGCCGTCGAGGTGCGTTTGAGCGCTTGCGGTGCGTCGCCACGTTTGCCTAGGGAAAACAACATGCGCGAAGAGATGTAGATCGAGGAGTTCATGCAGCTGGCCACGGCGATCAACACCACGAGGTCAACCATGAATTTGGCATGGGGGATGTTCATCAACTCCAGCGCGCGTTGATAAGAACCGACCGACGCCAGCAGCGGGTCATTCCACGGCACCACCGAAATGACGATGGAAATCGACAACAGGTAAAAAATGCCGATGCGCCAGATCACCGAACGGGTGGCCTTGGCGATGTTCTGCGCCGGGTTACTCGACTCGGCCGCCGCGATAGTCACGGCTTCGGTGCCGATGAAACTGAACATAATGGTGATAAACGCGCCCACCACCGCCGACAGGCCGTTGGGTGCGAAACCGCCGTGTTCCTGCATCAACCGGCTGAGGCCGCTGGCCTCGCGGTCGGGAACCCAGCCCATCAACACGCTGAAACCCAGGCCGATGAACCCCATGATCGCGAGCACCTTGGCCATCGCGAACCAGAACTCGAACTCACCGTACTTGGCCACGCTGAACAGGTTGGTGATGACCAGCAGGATGATCGACAGCAAGGCGAACAGCCACGCGTCCACCTGCGCGAACCACTGGTTGAGCACATGCCCGGCCGCCAGCGCCTCGATCGGGATGACCAGCACCCAGAACCACCAATACAGCCAACCGATGGTGAACCCCGCCCAAGGGCCGATGGCCTGGTCGGCGTAGGTGGAAAACGAGCCCGTGTCCGGCCGCGCCACGGCCATTTCACCGAGCATGCGCATCACCAGCACCACCAGCAGCCCCGAGGCCAGATAGGCCAGCAACACCGCCGGCCCGGCGGCCGCAATGGCATGCCCGGAACCGACAAACAACCCGGCACCGATGATGCCGGCGATGGACAGCATGGTCACGTGGCGCGGCTTGAAGCCTTGCGCCAACTGGCCGTTGGAGTCCGTGGAGTTCAGGCTATTCATTGTTCTTGTTGTGCTCTGCGACCGAATTCGCACCACCTTAAGGGGGCTCGGCAAGGCCAAAGTAGCCTGGTTGCGCCATTGTCATGCTCGATGTCGACACGCAGGCAAACCGTGGGCGTCAGCGGCAGTCGACCCAATCACAACGCAGTTCCAAATGTGGGGCTTGCTCCCGATTGCGGTGTGCCAGCCAACTTATCTGTATCTGACACTCTGCCATCGGGAGCAAGCCCCCTCCCACAGTGGATCTGCGGGCACTTGCGCCTCAGCGCAACGCCGGGTGCTCGCGCAGATGGTCGACCAGGAAATCGACCAGGCTGCGTACACGCACCGGCGCCTTGAGGCCTTCGCGGTATACCACCTGCACCGGAATCGATGCCGGCTCGCAGGCGGATAACACCCGGCGCAGGCGCCCGCTCTGCAAATAGTCGTACAGCGCATAACTTTCGCACCGCACCAGCCCGGCGCCATGGGCAGCGGCGTTGATGGCTGCCTGCACGGTGGAGCAACTGAGGTGAGGGCACGCCTTGAGCAGGCAGGTTTCGACGCCGGCCTGGAACGGCCATTGCACCTTGTCCTGATGGGCCTGCACGGCGATCAGTCGGTGCTGCAGCAGGTCGTGTGGAACCTGGGGTTGGCCATGGGCGGCCAGATACGCCGGGCTGGCGCAGATGATCGAGCGCACCTGCCCGACCGGGCGCGCAATCAACGAGGAGTTGGGCAAATGCCCCATCACCACGGCCACATCCACGCCTTCCTCATGCAGGTTGACGAGGCGGTCATGATAATGCGCAAAGAGCCGCACCTGCGGGTACAGGTCCATGTAGCGCGTCAGCATCGGCGCCATGACATAACGACTGAACAACAACGGCAGATGCACCCGCAGGCTGCCTTGTGCCTGCACGTGCAAGCCCTTGGCAAACGCTTCGGCCTGCTCGACGTCATCCAGGATGCGCGAACAGTCAGCCATGAACGCCGCGCCCGCTTCTGTCAGCGCCACACCGCGCGTGCTGCGCACCACCAGCGGTACGCCAAGCCGCGCCTCCAGGCGGGCGATGGCGCGCACCAGTGTCGGGCCGGAGACCTCCAGCAGGCGCGCCGCCGAGGCAAGGCTGGGGCGCTGCGACAAGGCGCGAAACATCAGCATTTCATGGTAGCGGTCCATCACGCGGCGCCGGGGTGTACAGGCTTGAGCCTGAAATCCTGGCGCAGACGCTCGACCAGAAAGTCCACGCAGGTGCGCACCTTGGCCGGCACCCGTGTGGTGTTCTGGTACACCACATGAATCGGCAACGCGGCAGGCTCGAACGCTTCGAGCACCAGGCTCAGCTCGCCATCGGCCACACGTTGCGCCACTTGATAGGACAACACCCGGGTCAGCCCCCAGCCCTCACAGGCGACATGGATCGCCGCCTGGTTGGCACTCACCACCAGGCGTGGGTCCACGCGCACGCTCAAGGGGCCGGCATCACTGCGAAAGTGCCAGTCGCTCAGCAGCGTGCTGGCGCTGGACATCACCACATTGGCGCGGCTCAACTCGTGGGGATGGCTGGGCCGACCGTGACGCGCAAAATACACCGGCGCGCCGCAAACCACCTGGCGCACCTCACCGACCTTGATCGCGTGCTGCTGGCTGTCGTGCAGATGGCCGATGCGGATGGCCACATCGATGCCTTCCTCCGACAGGTTAACCAGCCGGTCGACCAGCAATGCGTTGACCTGTACGGCGGGAAACAGGTCGAGGTAATCAGCCAGCAACGGTGCGATGTAGAGTTCGCCGAACAGCACCGGCGCGGTCACTGTGAGGGCGCCGCGCGGCAAGGAGTAGCCGCCCGAGGCGGATTGCTCCGCCTCGTCCAGCTCGCTCAGGATGCGCCGGCAGTCTTCCAGGTAGCGCTGGCCCGCTTCGGTCAGGTGCAGGCTGCGCGTGGTTCGCGCCAGCAACTGCGTGCCGATGCGCGCCTCCATGGCCGCAATCGCCCGCGTCACGCTCGGCGCGGAAATGTGCAGGCGACGCGCCGCGGCGGCGAAACCCTCTTCTTCCGCGACGCTGACAAACACCTGCATTTCTTGAAAGCGATCCATGGCAAACCCGTTGTGGTGGTGTGAATCACGCCTGTTGCAGGCCTATGGCGGTACGTTGCATGCCGGCAAAACCGGGCAACGCTTCAATGCGGCCCAGCCATGCACGCACCTGCGGGTAGTCGCTCAAGTCGACATTGCCTTCCGGCGCGTGGGACACGTAAGTGTAGGCGGCGATATCGGCGATGGTTCGCGCGCTGCCGGCCAGGAAGGGGCTGTCGCCCAGTTCTTCTTCCATGACCTTGAGCAAGGCGTGGGAGCGCGCGATCGCGTCCTCGGCGTTATACGCTGCACCGAACACCGTGATCAACCGCGCCGTGGCAGGGCCCGCATGGATCTGCCCGGCCGCTACCGACAACCAACGCTGCACCCTGGCCTGCCCCAGCGCGTCGGCGGGCAACCATTGGCCATCGCCGTACTTGACGGCAAGGTAGGTGAGGATGGCATTCGAATCGGCCAACACCGTGCCGTTGTCGTCGATGACCGGCACTTGGCCAAAGCGATTGAGGGCCAGGAATTCGCGGGTCTTGTGCGCGCCGTTGGCCAGGTCCACCGAGATCAGCTCGGTGGGCAAGCCCAGCAGCGACAGCATCAACTCGACCCGGTGGGCGTGGCCGGACAGAGGGTGGCGGTACAGTTTGATCGGGTTGCGGGACATGACGTGCTCCATTTATCAAAGGTAGGGTTCAAGACGCTAGTGCGTCTGTGGGGCCATGTTCGGCCGTCGCGTTCAACAGCGGAATTACCAGGGTGTGCAATCCAGCATTTCACAAAGCGCAATGATCGGCGCCACGCCTGGGGCTTAGATGTCCAGCACCAGCGGCTCGCTGCCCTGAGCCGGCACGGCGCAGCAGATCAGCACTTCGTTGGGCGCCAAAGGCTCGGCGGGGGTGTTGAGGTAATGCACCTGGCCACGGCGCAAGGTGGATTTGCAGGTGCCGCACGAACCGCCGCGACAACTGAAGGGCGGCGTGAGGCCACGTGCTTCGGCCAGCTCCAGCAAGGTGCCGGCGCCGGGTTCCCAGCGCGCCTCTTTAGCGGAGGTGGCAAACAGCACTTTCACCGCTTCGCTGGAGACCGGCGTTTGTGGCGCCGCGGCCACGCTCACCTCGCTGTCGCGTACCAGCGTGGATGGCCCGAAGGTTTCGGCATGAATGCGCTCGTCCGGGATACGCAGCGCGCGCAGGCCGTCGTACAGCGCCTGGGTGAAGGTGCCGGGGCCGCACAGGTAATAGTCGTAGTCATCCAACGGCAGCACCGACTTGAGCAGCGAAATGTCGATCCTGCCCACCGCGTCGTAGCCCGGCCCCGGCCCAGGCGCCTGGCTGACAACCCGCAACCAATGCAGCTTGTCCCCGGCTCGTGCCAGCAGCGCCTTCAGTTCATCGGTAAACGCCAGCTCCTGCACCGTGCGTGCACTTTGGATCAGCCAGGTCGGGCGCATGCGGTTGATGCGTTTGCCTTCGTATACCACCTCGCGCAGCATCGACAGCAATGGCGTGATCCCCACGCCGGCGCCCAGCAACACCAACGGCCGACGCTCGGCGGGCCGCACCGTGAAGTGCCCCTGGGGCGCCCGCGCTTGCAGCCGGTCGCCAACCTGAAGCTGCGCATGCAAATGCGAAGACACCGCGCCGTCGCGCTTGACGCTGATACGCAGGAAATCATCGGACGGCGCACTGGAGACGCTGTAGGTGCGAATCACCGCCGCCGCGTGGCCCGGCAACGTCACGCGCACCGGCAGATGCTGCCCCGGCGCATAGACCGGCAGCCCCGCACCGTCGTCGGCGTGCAGGTAAAACGAGCGGATGTGTACACTTTCATCAACCACCCGCGCCACCCGCAGCGCCCGCCATTGCGCGCTGAGGGCCTGGGCCTTGAACCGTTCGGCGGCCTGCGACCAATTGCCGGTCATCAGTGAGCTGGGAGACACCCCTTCGGCCTGGTCTTCCCAGCGCAACCCGAGCGCGGCCTTGCGGTAGACGCTGCGTTGCGGGGTAAACCGCCACAGCCGCTCGGCGCCCTGGAACGCGGCGATTTCGGGGTCATCCAACAGCACTTGGGCGCTGCCGCTCATTTGCAACAGGTCACCGCTGGCAAAATCGACAAAAACCAGGCCCGCACGCGGGTTCAGCAGAATATTGCCCAGGGTGTTGAAGAACAGGTTGCCGGAGAAATCCGGCACGGTCAGGCTGCCGTCCGCCTCCACGCGCACGAAGCCGGGCAGCCCGCCGCGATGGGACGCATCGACCTGCATCTGGCCGTCGCGGATCACGTAAGTGGCCACATAGAACGAGTCCGCCGTGGTCACCAGGCGCCGGATCAACGGGTCGTTGGCGGGCAACTCGACCACAGGGCCAGGCTGTTCGTCGACCACGCGGTACTGGCGCAGGTTGATATAACGCGGGCAGTTGCCATAGGCCTGGGTGACTTCGATCTCAACGCCCTGCTTGAGTTGGCGACGCACAATGCCGTTCATGCGGTTGCGGCGTCGGGTATGCAACTCGATGCCCAGCATGCCGATCGCACGCCCCTCGCCCAAGCCCTCCTGGGCCGGGTCCTGGGGTTGCGGCGCCAGCGTAATCCGCAGGGTTTGCGGGGTGGGCGACTGCATGAAGCCCGGCTGCCCGCTGCGCAGGGTCGCCCACACATCGCCCTGGCGGTCCACGCTGCCCAGCACCACAAAGGGCAGTTGCGCATAGAACTCGCGGTGCTGGTCTGGCATCCAGTCGCGTGCCATTTGCCGCTGGCCCACGCCGGCCATCATGTCTACCGCGCCCACGCTGCGCTGCAAGGCCAGTTCGCCCGCGTGCCACGGTGAGGCCGGCGGTGTCGAGATCTCATCCATTGGTGCTCTCCTCGATCGCGCCTTGGGTTAAGCAAGCACAGCGCGCGGTTGGATTTTTGCGCTATCGGCTGCTGGGCGGAACCTGCACGAATGGCAATTGAGTGTTTCAGTGCCTGAAAGGATGCCGTCGAGATGGATACCCCTGTGATACCTATCGTGGTTACGATGGTCGTCGATTCGCAAAGGAGGCACCCCATGGACCTGAAATTCAGTCACGTCGACGTACTGGTCGCCAACCTTGAAGACGCCTGCGCCTACTACGCGCAAACCCTCAAGGCGCGTATTTCCAGGACTTTCATCTGGGACCGGGGCGGCCTGCATGTGCGTTATGCCGTGGCGCTGATGGGCCAGGAGCGCTTCATGCTGGTTCAGCCGATCGCGGGCAACCTGCGGGAATTGTTGGACGCCCATGGCGAAGGCATGATCTATCGTCATTGCTACTCGACGCCGGACATTGAGGTTGCTTACGACGAACTGGTGGCCTCGGGCGTGCAACCCGAAGATGAAAATGGCCAGCCATTGGCGAAGCAAAACCTGCAAACGCCGGCCGGCGGGCGCATTATCTGGCTGCCCAAGCGCTTTGGGCATTTCTCTATCGAGATCCTCGAAGAGAAGGGCCTGGACGCGTTCATCGAGGCGGCGTTCGCCGATTGAGGGCACTCTGCGCCCGCACAGCAGTCTGTTCCTACACCTACCCCTCAGCCGCCGGAGTTTCCATGATCATTGTTCACCACCTCAACAACTCACGTTCGCAGCGCATCCTGTGGCTGCTCGAAGAGCTCGGCCTGCCCTATGAGATCAAGCGCTACCAACGCGACCCGAAGACCAACCTCGCGCCGCCTGAACTCAAGGCGATCAATGCGCTGGGCAAGTCGCCGGTGATCGAAGACGCTGGCAAGGTGGTGATCGAGTCCGGCGCCATCGTCGACTACCTGATCCGCCGCCATGGCGCAGGCCGCCTGCAACCGGACCCGGAGAGCGCGCGCTACGATCAGTACGTGCAGTGGCTGCACTTCGCCGAAGGCTCGGCCATGCTGCCGTTGATGCTCAACCTGTACGTGGGGCGGTTGGGCGATGCCGGTGCGCCGTTGCACCCGCGGATTGAATCGGAAGTGGCCAACTACCTCGGTTATCTCAACGACGCGCTGGCAACGACGCCGTACCTTTTGGGCGATGAGCTGAGCGGCGCGGATATCCAGATGAGCTTTATCGGCGAAATCGCCAAGGCGCAGGGCAAGTTGCAGGCATACCCGCACTTGGCGGCGTGGGTGCAACGGTTTCAGGCACGGCCGGCGTATCGCCAGGCGCTGGAACAGGGTGGCGAGTATGCGTTTGCCAAGTAGATAACAGGCGCTCAATGGTGGCTGCTATCCGAGCATCTGCCATAACGACGCCCCTACCCCGGTAATGCTCTCCCCGGCAATCAATCCCGCCGCCGCGGTAATCGCGAAACGCTCGGTGAGGCTCGGCCAGCGGCAGCTCACCAGCCAGGTCAGTATCGCGCCCAGCGCCATCATCAGCGATACCGACGCCGGCAACACAAAGGCCAGCCCCAGTGCGGCGGCACTGGGCAGGTAACGGGAGCGATGCGCGGGCAACAGGCTGTCAAGCCCCCCCAACAACACGCCCATCACAGCGCCAATGGCAATCGCCCAACGGATACTCAGCGACAACGAATCCAGCCCATGGGTGAGGGTTTGCGCCACGGCTTTCCAGGTCGCCACTGCCGGGGCCGGCCATTCCTCGGTGAGCAACATGGACTGCGGATCGGGAATCAGCGCCAGGTAGGCGCACACGCCGACGATGCTGCCGATGAAAATCCCCAGGATCTGCGCGATCACCTGCTTGTGCGGCGTGGCGCCAATCGCCTTGCCTACCTTGAAGTCGTTCATCAGGTCGGTGCACTGTCCGGCCGAGCCGCCGGCGGTGTTGGCGCTCATCAGGTTGATCGGCACCTGGCCGGGCGCGACGATGCCGAAACTCAGTTGGGACAATTGCCCGATGGCGCCAATCGGCGGAATGCCGGTGGCTCCCACTACACGGGCGGCCACGGCGGCCAGGCAAATCGCCAAGGGGATGGTCAATAACGCCATCCACAGGTTGATGCCGAACAACAGCGCCTGCAGGCTCACCACGAATGCAATCGACAACACGAAGCCTGCGGCAGGCCCAGGTTTTGGCAGAGTCCAGATGGCGCCACCGCCGGCCTTGATGGAGGAGCGCAACGCCCACAGACGGATCGTCAACGAGGCCAACGTGGAGCACACCATCAGGCTCACGCCCGGCCACAGCAGCCATTCCACCAAAGCGGCGAACTGCGGGCCGCTGCTGTCGGCCGGCAACGTCACCAAACCTTGCGCCAGCAGCCATGGGCCCAGGCCGCCCCAGGCGAGCAACGCGCCAAGCAGCAGCGTGAGACCGACGCGGATGCCGATGATGCCGCCAAACCCCAGCAACAGCAGCGAAGGGTCGGCGGTAAAGGTCAGGCGTTCCAGATGGGCCGTCGGTGACCAACGCGGGAAAGTCCACATAAAGGTGTCTACCCACTTCACCATGCCGGACAACAACGCCGCGCTGAGCAACACCTTAAGGCGTGTCGCAGCTTCGCGGCCGTGGTTATAGATATGCAGCAGGGTTTCCAGGGTGGCCATGCCTTCGGGGAATTTCAGCGCCTTGTCATTGAGGAGCGACGGCCGCAGGTACCAGGCGATCCAAATACCCAGGAAACTCACCGAAAACACCCAGGCAATCATCGGCAGCGCGTCCAGTTGGTTACCGGTCAGCAGGGTGTAGGCCGGGATCGGCGCGACCAACCCGCCGGAGATGATCGAAGCGGCGGCCGAAGCGACCGTCTGGTTGATATTGCTTTCATGCAGCGTCCACGGCAGTTGCCCGGACGAACGCTTGGCCACGCCCTGGAAAATCGCATAACCCACCAACAGAGCAATGATGGACATGTTGAACGACCAGCCGATCTTCAGGCCGGCGTACACGTTGGAAGGGGTGAGCAGGATGCCGAGCAGCGTCCCCATGATGACAGCGCGCAGGCTGAGTTCGCGTTCGACGGGGGGGTGCTGGGCAAAGGCTGGCGAGGCTGAAAGCATGCGGATTCCTTTCGGCGATCAAACGGAGCGACCTGACAAGTGAGCCCCTTGGAGCGCGAAAGGTTCCTGAGCCAGCCGCTGACGCACCCGCGTTTGTGGGCAGATCCGTTAAGCGCAGATCCCTGTGGGAGGAGGCTTGCTCACAGGGGATCTTCATTGCTTTGAACATTGCGTTCGCTTAACTGATCGGCACTTTGGGGCAAATAGGCCGTATGGGCCAGGGGATCGGCTCGCCGCCAAACCGTCGGCCCAGGACCAGGTTGGTGCGAGGCGCCAAGATGAAGAAGTCAGTGCGCCGACCAAACACCCATTGCCGAGACTCCCGCATAGTCATACGATGACTGACCACAATCAAAACAATAAAGGTCCGCTCGTGAATACACCTCTCATTCTGGCCGCCGCCATTGCCTGCGGCCTCGTCGCACACGCCAACGCCACCACCTTTGCCTACATCTCCAGCCCCGGCGATGGCTTGATTTCTCAATATCGCCTCGATGAAAGCAACGGTGCACTGAGCCTGGTCGAGCAAGTAACGGCGGGCGATCAGGTCAACCCGATGGCCCTGAGCCCGGACGGCAAGACCTTGTTTGCCGCGCTGCGGGTCAAGCCATTTCAGGTGCAGGCGTTCAGCATTGACCCGGCCAGCGGGCATTTGACGCCAACGTCCAAGGCGCCGCTGGCCGACAGCATGGCCTACCTGGCCACCGACCGCGCCGGGCGTTATCTGCTCGCGGCCTCCTACGGTGCCGACCTGCTCAGCGTGCAGCCCGTCGACAAGGCCGAGCCGATCCTCACCTACAAAACCGGCCTGCACGCGCACTCGTTGCGTACCGACCCGAGCAATCGCTTCGCGTACGCCGGCAACCTGGGCACCGACCATGTGCTGCAATACCGCTTCGACGCCAACACCGGCGCACTCACGCCGATCGGCACGGGCTTTGTCAGCGTGCCGGCCAATACCGGCCCTCGGCACCTGGCGTTCTCGGCCAACGGTCAATACCTGTATGTGGTCGGCGAAATGAGCGGCACCGTGACCGCGTTTGCCATCGACCACAACACCGGCGCGCTGGCCCAGGTCGGCGTGGCCAACGGCATCCCCGCACGCTTGAAACTGGCCCACGGCGAAGTGCGCGATGCGCGCAACAATGACCTCAAAGACGACCCGACACCGCGCATCTGGGCCGCCGACCTGCGTCTGTCGCCGGATGGCAAGCTGCTGCTGATGAGCGAACGCACCAGCAGTTCGGTATCGGCGTTTGCGCTGGACACAGCCACGGGCGGCCTGCGCTTTCTCGACAACTACCCGGTGCAAGAAAAGCAGCCGCGTAATATCGCGTTTTCGCCCAATGGCCGATGGTTGCTGGTGACGGGCGAGAAAAGCGACACGGTCGGGGCGTATGCGGTCAGCGCCAACGGGGCATTGAAGCGGGTGGGAGAAGCGGCGTCGGGCAAGGGGGCGTTGTGGATTGAGGTGTTGCACACCCAGGCGAAGTAACCCTCAGCACCCTTCGGGAACGATGCAGGTGGTGAGCGGGCTTGCCCCGCTCACCACAACGCCGCTCAGCCCAAACGAAACCGCGCCGTGTTGTCACTCAACGCCTGGCTGCCCTTGCTCAAGGTGTCGGCCGCGCGGTTGACTGCGCGGGCGCCGTCCAATAAGCGCCCTGCGGCCTGATCGACTTGCTGGATATTGCCGCTCACTTCGTCCGCCGTCGCCGCTTGTTCTTCCACGGCCGTGGCGATTTGCGCCAGGGTGTCGGTGACGTTCTGCACCGCGCCGGCAATCTCGCCCAAGCGCGCGCCCAGGCCGGTGACGGACTCGGCATCGGTGAGTGCTTGCTCGCACGCGGCGCCCATCAAGGTGACCGCCTGGCTGACGGTCGCGCGCAGGCTGTCGACGGTGCCGGCGATCTGCGCCGTGGAAGCCTGGGTGCGTTGCGACAGGCTGCGCACTTCATCGGCCACCACCGCAAACCCCCTGCCCTGCTCACCGGCACGCGCCGCCTCGATGGCCGCGTTGAGCGCCAGCAGGTTGGTCTGTTCGGCAATGCCGCGAATGGTGTCGACCACCGATTGAATCTGCTGCCCCTGCTGGCTCACCTGCTGCAACGCATCGGCGGTGTCGGTAAGGCGTTGGTTGAGCTGCTGGATGCTCGCGGTGGTGCGCTGGCTGTCACGGCTGCTGTCTTCGGCAATGCGCCGGGTCTGCTGGGCGCTGCCCGAGGCTTGCTCGCAGCTTCTGGCGACGCCCATGGAGGTGGCGGCCAACTGCGTGGCGGCAGCGGCAATCTGGCTGATCTGGTGTTGCTGGTCTTCGACTTCAGTGAGGGTGCTGCCCGATTGCGAATTGAGGGTGAGCACCGCTGAGCCCAGTTGCTGGGTTTCGTGATTGACCCCCAGCAGGCTGGTGCGCAGCTGCATCACCGCCACGTTCAGTGCGGTGCTGATAGCCGCCAGTTCGTCACGCCCTTCCACCGCCACTTCCACGCACAGGTTACCGTCGCGCAGGGACTCGGCCAGGGTGGTGATGCCACTGGCGCTGCGGCGGATGGAAGCTTGCAGGCACACGAACAGGTACAGCGCCGCCAGGGCCAGCAGGCCGAACGTCAGCGCCAGGGGAATGAAGCGTTGGTTGGCGTGGCTGTGGTAGTAGCTCAAGCGCGCATCCAGCGAGGTGAGCGACTGCACACGCAGCGCGCCAAGCGAGGCGAGCGTGGTGTCGACACTGCGCTCAAAGCTGGTGGTGTCAAGCTTGATACTGCCGCCGAACACGCCGTCATCGAGCACTTTGAGTTCGTTATCCAACAGCTGCAGGCTGTTGTCGTACTGCGCGGTCCAGGGTTGCATGCCGTCGAATTGCTTGGCTTTGAGCGCAGTCGCAGCCTTGTCCAACTGGTCGCGCGCGTCGCCGATGCGGCTGCGCAGGTCGCGCATCTGCAAACGGCTTTGCAGGGTGAATTGCCCGGACGCGATGGACGATTGACCGACACTGGCCATGCGACCGATGCGCTCGATCAGGTCCGGCGTCTGCTGCGTGCCCATCTGCATCAGCATGTAGGTTTCCAGCCAGGGGTCGAGGATCAGGCCGGCGTCCAGGGTGATCTGCTCACGCAGGGTTTGCATCGCGCTCAGGGCCGAGGTGAAACGGTCGTAGCCGTCCGGCCACCAGCCCACGGTGCGCAGGGACGCGGAGTCCATGCCCTTGACCGTGGCCTGCAACGCGTCGAAGCGCGCCAGGATATCGGCCCCGGCGTTCTGGGTTTTGAGGGTATCGCCCAAGGTTTGCAGGCTTTGCTGGATCAGTGGGAAATTCGCATCGACCTTGTCCATCGCCGCCTTCGCCGCCGGCGTCGGGGCGTGCAGGATGTCTGCTGCTTTCCAGCGCGCGGCCAGGTTGCGCTGGGCGGTCAATTGGCCGTCCAGTGTGTCCAGGGCCAACAGTTGGCGGACGCCGGACTGTTCGTTGGAAATCACGCTTAATTTTTCACGATAGTCCTGCCCGATCATCCACAGGCTACCGGCCAGGGGCAGCATGAACAGGAAAAACAGAATCTGGAATTTACGTGCGAAACCGAGACGTCCGAGCAGGCGGATACCGGGTGATAACAAGCTGTGCATGTCCGACCACTCCCAAAAACAACCCACGCGAATAAACGGCGGGCCAAGCCTTGAAATGACTAACGGCAAAATGCCATGTCATTGATTAGCTTGGCACTAGCAAGATACGAGCCGCCGGCACGCAGCCCCGAAACAGCGCGCTCGGTGTGCTTATGGTGCCGGTGGCGCGCACGAAAATGGGGCAAAAGCACTCAGTGTCGGCCAGGGTGTTGTAACCGGCGGAGACGACTACCTGAGATGCGCTCCAAAACATCTTCAATTACAGGCATCCTATCGGCCGCGAACCGAACAAACTTGAAGGGCTGAATGCGTCTGACGGCAATCAAGCTCACCTCGGAAAAGGAAATCCTCTTGAATAAGAAACAACGCGACGATATCAGCAGATTCCTCAGCTACGTACTGCGCCATGCCCCGGAGTCATTGAGTATTGCACTGGACAGCGACGGCTGGACCGATATTGACGAACTGATCACAAAAGCCAACCGCCACGGGCATAACGTTGACCGCCAGGCCTTGCTCGATGTCGTTGAGACCAACGATAAAAAGCGCTTCACACTCTCCGACGATGGCTACCGCATCCGCGCCGCCCAAGGCCATAGCACTGAACACGTGCAGGTGCAGCACATCGAAAAGGAACCGCCGGCCGTGCTCTACCACGGTACCGCCAGCCGCTTCATGGCCTCCATCGACATTCAAGGACTGATTCCGGGCAGCCGGCACCATGTGCACCTGACAGAGAACCCTGAGACCGCGATGGCCGTCGGCAAGCGCTATGGGCAACCGGTGCTGCTCAGCATTGATACGCACGCGATGAGAAAGGCAGGCATGCGGTTCTTCCAGGCGGACAACGGCGTATGGCTGGTGGACGCAGTACCGGCGCCCTATTTGACTTGCATGTACTGAGTAAAATTATTGATGTGATCGTCCAGATTGTCTTCAAGCATCATCCGGTACTGCTCACAGAAATACTTCAGCATCGCCTCGCGCTCCTCGGCCATGTGCGCGCCGGATTTAAAATTACGTGCACACGCCCAGGCATTGAACCGGGTGGTGCCGAACATCATTGAGGCGCTGACCTGACCGAGGTCTTCGAAGGTTTTGAGCTGCTCGTTCGACAGTTCGATATGTGCGTCTGCGCGGTCGTAGAAGGCTTGGTCGGTGGCGTCGGCCATGGCGGGTGTCCTGGGTGAGCGAATGAGGCGGTTATTGGAGCATATCCGGCGCCATGGATGCGGATCCGGCGACAACAGCGATCAACCCAGCAATTGAATCATCCACTGAATCTGCCGGGCTATCTCTTGGCGCTTAGCCTCGGGCAGCGTCTGCCGTGCCTGTTCGAAGCCGGCCAGGGTCTTGTGCTTGAGGCGCAGCGCGCGTTGCCACTTGGCCAGGAAGACCGGCGTACGCGCCTGCATGTGCAGCGGGCCGAAGTACAATTCTTCAGCGCTGTACACCACCGGCTCCGAGCGCTCGGCGACGATGATTTCGTAGTAGAAGCGGTTTTCGTGCAGCAACTCTTCACTGACGATGCGGTAGCCGTTGTGCATCAACCACACGCGCAGCGGTTGCTCGCCGCCGTTGGGTTGCAGGACCAGCCGCTCATGACCGCTCAAATGGGCCTTGCCGGCTTCGAGGATGTCGCGGATCGTTTCGCCGCCCATGCCGCACAGGCTGACGGCGGTGATACGGTCGTCGGGTTCGATGGCCGACAAACCATCGGCCAAGCGCACGCGGATGCGCTGCTCCAGGCCGTTGTCACACACGGTACGCTTGGCCGCTTGAAAAGGCGTGGCGGCCACCTCCCCCGCCACGGCCGCCTCGATCACGCCACGGCGCAACAATGCCACCGGCAGGTAGGCGTGGTCCGAGCCGATATCGGCCAGGCGTGCGCCGTGCGGTATATGCGCCGCCACGCGCTCCAGGCGCTGGGACAATGTCTGTTCGTTCAACCTTGAGTCCTTGTCATTCGCCGGAAAACCGATCCCGGCTGTTGGTCAGGTGCAGCACCATGGCGGCCCGCGCCGCGTCCGGGTCCTGGCGTTTGATCGCATTAAAAATCGCCTCATGCTCAAGGTTCGCCAATTGCCCGAGCTTGGCAAAATCGGCGCCGCCGCGCTCGGCGCCCTTGACCTGAGTGCGGGGAATCATCGCATTGCCCAGGTGCGACATGATTTCGCTGAAGAACGTATTGCCGGTGGCCTCGGCGATCAGTTGGTGAAAGCGCTTGTCCTCTTCCACACAGCTGTCGTGGTTGGCCAGGCAGGCCTGGTAGTCATCCAGCGCCTGGCGCATATCGGCCAGTTGCACCTCGCTTCTGCGCAGCGCGGCCAGCGCTACCGCTTGTACTTCCAGGCCCAGGCGCAGTTCCAGCATGTTACGCACGCTGGCCACCGTATCCACATGCAGGCGCAAGCCCTGCTGGGCGTTTTGCTCCAGCACGAAGGTGCCGATGCCATGCCGCGTCTCCACCAGCCCCGAGGCCTGCAACTTGGAAAGCGCCTCGCGCACCACCGTACGGCTGACGCCGTGCTCACGCACGATGGTGGATTCGGACGGCAGTTTTTCACCGGGTTTCAATTGCCCGAGCTGGATGCGCTGGGTCAGGGCATCGACCACGCCTTGGGCCAGGTTGTTAGAGCGTCTACGCAGGGGCGCTGGGCTTTCAATGGGCATTGCGGGAGGTCCACGAGGTTGGGCTGGGCGGAGCTTAACATCCTGCTGGAGGGACATTGCTGAGCGCGTGAGAAAACCATCATCTTGTATGACAACCAATCTGTAGCGTTTAACAACTGACGCTATCGAGCGGGCATTTTCAAACAGAGGAATTCAACGCAAGCGCTCACAAAACCCCAATAAATACGGACTAATAACTAAACCAAGCAGCCCCCTGGTCACCTTATAAACACAAAAACACCCCGCCATGGATTGCGAACCCCAGAAATGCACTTGTATGATGTCTATCAACAACGCATACAAACCCGCATAAAAATAATCAGGGGGAGTTTTCCATTGTGACTCGTTCAAGCCATGCATCCGTTGCACCCACCCGCGATCCCGTCCTCGCGCGCGCCGTGAGCAAAGTGAAGCGCCATGTGCTTCCACTGTTCGTGATCATGTTCATCCTCAACTACATCGACCGGGTCAATATCGGCTTCGTGCGCACGCACATGGAGCATGACCTGGGCATCGGCGCCGCGGCCTATGGCTTTGGCGCCGGGTTGTTCTTCATTGGCTACGCCCTGTTCGAAGTACCGTCCAACATGCTGCTGCAAAAGGTCGGCGCGCGCATCTGGCTGACCCGCATCATGTTCACCTGGGGCATCGTCGCGACGATGATGGCGTTCATCCAGAACGAAACCCACTTCTACATCCTGCGCTTTCTGCTGGGCGTGGCCGAGGCCGGTTTCTTCCCTGGGGTGATCTACTACTTCACGCGCTGGTTGCCGGGCGTGGAGCGCGGTAAAGCCATCGCGATTTTTCTCAGCGGCTCGGCGGTGGCGTCGTTGATCTCGGGCCCGCTGTCGGGGGTGCTGTTGCAGATCGAAGGCTTTGGTTTTCATGGCTGGCAATGGATGTTCGCCATCGAAGGCCTGGCCTCGGTGGTGATCGGGTTCTTTGTGTGGTTCTGGCTCGACTCCAAGCCCCACGATGCCAAATGGATGAGCCGTGAAGAGCAGGACGCACTGGTCGGCGCCATCGACGCCGAACAACGCCAGCGTGAAGCGCTGACCAGCGTCAAACCCACCCTCGGCAAGCTGCTCAAAGACCGTCAGATCCTGCTGTTTTGCGCGTTGTACTTCTGCATCCAACTGACGATTTACGCGGCGACATTCTGGCTGCCGAGCATCATCAAAAAGATGGGCGACTTGAGTGACGTGCAGGTGGGCTTCTTCAACTCGATCCCCTGGCTGATCTCGATCATCGCCATGTACGCCTTCGCGTCGCTGTCGGGCAAGTTCAAGTTCCAGCAGGCCTGGGTCGCGGCGGCACTGTTGATTGCCGCGGCAGGCATGTTCATGTCTACCACCGGTGGGCCGATTTTCGCCTTCGTGGCGATCTGCTTTGCGGCCATCGGTTTCAAGTCGGCGTCATCGCTGTTCTGGCCGATCCCCCAGGGTTACCTGGATGTGCGCATCGCGGCGGCGGTGATCGCGCTGATCAACTCCATCGGCAACCTCGGCGGCTTCGTTGCGCCGACCACCTTCGGCTTCCTGGAACAGACCACCGGTTCGATCCAGGGCGGTCTCTACGGCCTGGCCGGCACCTCGGTGCTGGCGGCGATCCTGGTGTTCTTCGCCAAGACCGCGCCCTCTGCCGTATTGACCCCGACAAGCGTGGCGCCCAACAGCGCCGCCGTCAGCAAACCTCTTTGAACCTTTCAGGACACTTGCCATGAATACTCCAGTCGTCACGCACTTGCAGGTTATCCCCGTCGCCGGCCACGACAGCATGCTGCTTAACCTCAGCGGCGCCCACGGGCCTTTTTTCACACGCAATATCGTCATCCTCAAGGACAGCTGCGGCAACACCGGCGTGGGTGAAGTGCCCGGTGGCGAACGCATCCGCGAAACCCTGGAAGACGCACGCAGCCTGGTGATCGGCCAACCGATCGGCCAGTACCAGCGCGTGCTGAATCAAATGCGCAGCACCTTTGCCTCGCGGGACTCGGCCGGGCGCGGCCTGCAAACCTTTGACCTGCGCATCACCATCCACGCGGTCACCGCCATGGAGGCCGCGCTGCTCGACCTGCTGGGGCAGTTTCTCGACGTGCCGGTGGCCGCCCTGCTCGGCGAAGGCCAGCAGCGCGATGCGGTGAAAATGCTCGGTTACCTGTTCTACGTCGGCGACCGCAACGCCACCGACCTGGCTTACCGTAACGAAGCGGACGCTGACGACGATTGGTTGCGCCTGCGCCATGAAACCGCGCTCACCCCCGAAGCGGTTGTGCGCCTGGCCGAAGCCGCCAAAGCCCGGTACGGCTTCAACGACTTCAAGCTCAAGGGCGGCGTATTGAGCGGCGACGCGGAAATCGAAGCGGTCACCGCCCTGGCCGAGCGTTTCCCCGATGCACGCATCACCCTCGACCCGAACGGCGCCTGGTCTCTGAAAGAAGCCATCCGCCTGTGCCGCGACCAGCACCACGTGCTCGCCTACGCCGAAGACCCATGCGGTGCCGAAAACGGTTACTCGGGCCGCGAAGTGATGGCTGAGTTCCGTCGCGCCACGGGCCTCAAGACCGCCACCAACATGATCGCCACCGACTGGCGCGAAATGGGCCATGCGATCCAGCTGCAATCGGTGGACATTCCGCTGGCCGACCCGCACTTCTGGACCTTGCAAGGCTCGGTGCGCGTGGCGCAGATGTGCCATGAATGGGGCCTGACCTGGGGCTCGCACTCCAACAACCACTTCGATATTTCCCTGGCCATGTTCACCCAGGTGGCTGCCGCCGCGCCGGGCGACATCACCGCCATCGACACTCACTGGATCTGGCAGGACGGCCAGCGCCTGACCCGTGAACCCCTGAAAATCGAAGGCGGCTATGTGAAAGTACCGGCCAAGCCTGGCCTGGGCGTGGACATCGACATGGACGCCGTGGCCAAGGCCCATGAGCTGTACCAAGGCATGGGCCTCGGCGCGCGGGATGACAGCGTGGCGATGCAGTTTTTGATACCGGGTTGGCGCTATAACAACAAGCAGCCTTGCCTGGTGCGCTGATCAAGCATGCTCGGCGCGCGCCGGAGACGGCGTGCGCGAAGGCCGTGCGGCAGCGTCGGGCATTGAAGCGACGTGCACGGTGCGCGCCGGGAAAGCAAAGCAAGCGCCAAGCTCAGCGACCGCCTCCATGATGCTCAGGTTGATCCGCTGCTGCACGTCCATATAAACGTTATAGCTCGCGTCCAGGACGATATAGACCGTCTCGAACTCGAGCGCGCTCTCGCCAAAATTCCTGAAATGGCAGCGATCGAACCTGGCCAATTCTTCACGCTTGATGATCTCCTGCACCCGTCGCGTGACTTGGCGGACCTGTTCGGTGGAGCAGTCATAGGTCAGGCGAAACTCGAACACAATGCGGCGTTCCTGCAGCCGCTTGTAGTTCTGGATGGTGCTGCTGATCATGTCGGCGTTGGCCATGACAATCTGCTCGCCACCCAGGCTTCGGATGCGCGTGGTCTTCAGGCCCACATGCTCAACCGTACCGGCCAGCGTGCCCACTACGATGAAATCGCCGACTTCAAAGGGCTTGTCGACGGCAATGGACAGCGAGGCGAACACATCGCCCAGGATGTTCTGCACCGCCAGCGCCACCGCGATACCGCCCACGCCGAGGCTGGCGACAAACGCGGTGATGTTGACGCCCAGGTTCGACAGCATCGCGAGCAGAATCACTGCCCATAACAACACCCTCCCCCCCACAAACTCAAGGTTGCCAGGGCGCTGGCCTGAAACACCCCGTTGGCGCTGTGGCGAGAGAAATAACGGTGCAGCCCCAGCGCCAGGGCGCGGTTGGCCCACAGGCCGATCTGCAACGCCGCCACCACAAACCACAGGCTGCTGACCCGACCGAGCCAGCGCTGCGGCAAATCCAGCAAACCGACCCCGACCAGAATCGAGGCCAACAGCAACAACGTGGTGCTGGTCGCCGACAGCACTTGGCTGGCGATCAAACTGAGATGACCATTACCGGCGCTCGCCCTGGTCTGGACCTTGCGAAACACGAAGCGGATGGCGGTTCTCGCCAGCCAGTAACTGAGCGCTGCGGCGCACACGGCAAGCGCCCAACTGGCCAATGAAATGCCCAGGATCGTGTAGGTGCTGAAAAAGTCTGCGAATTCCTCGGTCATTCAAACCCCCTTTGAAGCCTGCGACGGCGCATGCGCCTCAGCGCATGGCCGACTGCAGCCCGGTAAACGCCGCTTGCTCTGGCGGTGCCGTCAAACAGCCTGTTTGGGTTAGGCGCCGTGGGTATGCGGCTGTTCAATCTAATCAAAGGCTGGGGCGATAACTGACCGCGCCGTGTTGCTGGGCAAGCTGGCAATCAAAGGTGCGGCGCCGGCGTGGTCCGGGCAGCGCCGTGGGCAGAAGGAACGCGCACACACCATGCAATCAGCAACGCGGCCAGCAGCATCAGCACGGCCGCCGCTAGGAATACACCGGCGCTGCCACCGAGGCTGAACATTGCCCCGCCAGCGGCTGCGCCCGTTGCGATGGCCGACTGCACAGACGCCACCACCATGCCCCCGGCGCTTTCCGCCTGATCCGGGACCGCGCTGGCGACCCAGTTCGACCACGCCACCGGCACACCCCCAAAGGCCAGGCCCCACACCGCCAGCAGCACCGCCTGCCCCGGCACCGAGGCCGGCAGCAGCACCAATGCCAGCGCTGCAACGCCTACCAACGCGGGCATCAACACCAGGGTGCCCAGCGGATGACGGGGCAGCAGCCACCCAGCCACCAGCGTGCCGACAAAATTCGCCACACCAAAACCCAACAGCATCAGCGACAGCCCTTGCGGGCCGATGCCGGTGGTGCCTTCGAGAAATGGCCGAATATAGGTGAACATCGCGAAGTGGCCGCTGTGCACCAGCACACAGCCGAACATGCCCATGGCGATGCCCGGACGCAGCAACACCTCAAGCACGGTGCGCAGGCGTGCCGGCCGGCGCGGCGCAAGGCGCGGCAGGGTGAACGACTGGAAAGCCAGGGTCACCACGCCCACCGCCGCCGCGGCGAAGAACGCGCTGCGCCAGCCATAAAGCCCTCCCAGATAGCTGCCCAGCGGGACCGCAACCACCGTCCCTATGGCAATCCCGCTAAAAATGATCGAAAGCGCTCGGGGCAACAAAGCCCCCGGTACCAAGCGCATCGCCACCGCCGCCGCCATGCTCCAGAACCCACCAAGGGCGATGCCCAACAAGATACGCATCAACAGCAGCACTGCGAAACTGGAGGAAATAGCGACCAGCAGGTTGGACGCGATCATCAACGTAGAAAACCCCAGCAGCACCCAGCGACGATCGATACTGCGGGTCAGGCCGGGCACCAGAAGGCCGGCGAACAGCGCCACCACGGCGGTCACCGTCACCGCCTGGCCAGCCAGCGCTTCAGACACTCCCAGCTCGCCCGCCATCGGCGTCAGCAGGCTGGCCGGAAGGTACTCGGCGGTCAGCAAGCCGAACACGCCCATTGCCAGCGAAAATACGGCCATCCACGCCGGGGTTGCAGGTTCCGCATCCGGCCCGGCATCAAGACGGCGGTCGGCTACGGCATTGCATACAAGGTCAGTCATTTGCACAGATCTCCCAATCTTCATGGCGTCCCGCAGTCTAGGCACCTGAAACCGGATGATCTATGATCCAAAACCTCGATTTATTGACTGAAACACCTGAGCCATGTCTACAGATCAATTTGCCCTTTCCTCGGACCTCGTCAATGAGCTGTTGCGCGGCATGCGCCTGCGCGGCGTCGAGTACCGCCGTATCCAAACGGGCCCCACCTTCGGCTTGGGCTTCGCCGCCAGACCTGGGCATGCCTGGTTCCACTTCCTGGCGGTCGGCAACGCAGTGCTGCGGATGGACGACGGCACCCCCTATGCGCTGTCCGCCGGCAACGCCGTGTTCATCTCCCATGGCGCGGCCCATCAACTGCTCTCCCACATGGACGTGCCTGTTCAGGACATCGACCTGCTGGATCGCGAGCCCCTCGGAGACACCGTCAGCGCGGTGGACACCGGAACCAACGCCGGCCCCACACCGACCGCGATTGTGTTCAGTGGCTGCATGGAGTTCGAATTGGGCAGTATTCATGGCCTGGGCAAGCTGATGCCGGGCCTGATGCTGATCGACGCCGGCGGCCAACGTTACCCCGGACTTGTGCCTATCCTCACCACCATGGAGCGCGAGGTCAGCGCCGCACGCGTCGGCTTCGCCGGCATCCTCGCACGACTGGCCGACGTGGTCGCCGCCATGGTCGTTCGCGGTTGGGTCGAGTGTGCGTGCGGCAATGCCTCCGGCCTGGTTGCCGCCTTGCGCGATCCACGGCTGGCGGGTGCGCTTCTGGCGCTCCATCAACAACCGGGCCGCGACTGGACCGTCGGCCAGTTGGCCGAGCAATGCAATACCTCTCGCTCGGTCTTCGCGGACCGTTTCCAGATGACTATCGGCATGACCCCACTGCGCTACGTCACCGAAGTGCGGATGCGCCTTGCCAGCCAGTGGCTGACGCTCGAAAGGCTGCCGATAGAAGAAGTGGCGCAGCGCTTGGGCTATACCTCCCAAGCCGCTTTCAGTCGCGCATTCAAGCGCATTATGGGCATGACGCCTGGGTTAAGCCGGAAATCGAGGCAGGTTGCTGTCTCTTGAAGGCGGGTGGAGGTGGTGGATGAGTTAGGGGGCATTGGACGGGTTTCGGCCAGAAGCGAATAGTGTTTTGAATGTGGTCTGCCCCCCCATTTTCTTGGTGAAGGCTTGGCGTCGCGGTCCATATCAAGACAAGAACCCCACCAACCCAGCCCCCCCACCTTTCTCAGTGACCTGATCATCGTGACCGCGCGAACGATGCCTGGGAATCGAATGATCGACGACAAAATTGAAGCGTCGCGGTGGCGGGAAACCTACACTAGCGCTCCCCTTCCTGCCGAATCGCCACCATGCCACGCCTTCTTCCCTTGCTGCTGTTGGTTTTACCTTCCCTGGCGTTCGCGCTGCCGCCTCTGGAAGACACTACCCTCTACAGCCAAACCGCCAGAGACTGCCAAGACGTCGACCTCACCACGTGGCAGCACCCAACCCGCGCTTTGCTGGAAAAAAACCACTTCGCGCTGGACCGCATACAACTGTGCAATGGCGGGCACTATCCGATATTCCACGTGCAAGCCCCCTACGACCCACGCGGTCAAACCAAGGATTTTTTCCTACCGCTGTATGAGCGTATGCGTAAGGCGAACGGCAAATGGCCCTACGCATTGGTGGACAGCAGCGATGCGGTGGTGGTGTACGTGAGTTATCCGAAAGAGGATCGGATTGCATTGGATTATGAGGGGTATGCGCTGCCGTAGCTCGACGAGCCCAGGGCGCAACATGGTGGCCTCAGCCTCGGCGTGGGGCGGTTCACCGGTATGCAAACGACTGGTTTCAAGTCATGCTGCGCCGCTCACTTCAAGGACGATAACAACAGTGAAAACCCACTTCGCCGCCCTGCTGCTGATCTGCCTGACCGCACCTGCATTCGCCAACGAAAATCCCGTGGGCTTCAAGACCGTCACCCTGCCCGACGCACAACACAGCCGACCACTCGAATTGGCCGTCTGGTACCCCGCCGCCACCACAGCCAAACCCGAATGGATCGCCGACAACGCGGTGTTCATCGGTGCCCTCGCGGTGTCCGACGCGCCACCGGCTGCGGGTGAGCATCCGTTGGCAGTGCTCTCCCACGGCTATGGCGGCAATTGGGGCAACCAGGTGTGGCTGGCCAGTGCGTTGGCACGCCAGGGGTATATCGTGGCGGCGGTCAACCACCCCGGCACCACCAGCAAGGACCGCAGCCCCGCAGCCGCCGCGCAGTTATGGCAACGACCCAGAGACCTGAGCCGCGTCATTGATGCGGTGCTTGCGCAGCCGCAGCAGTTCGGCGCGGTAGCGAACAACCAGATTGCCGCGGTGGGCCATTCCATTGGCGGCTGGACGGTGATGGAAATCGCCGGTGCGCGGTTTGACCCCGACCTGTTCGCTCAGGACTGCAACGCCCACCCCAAGCTGGGCGGCTGCATCGGCTACACGCGGATGAGCCCTGCCGGCACGCCAACCGGCAAGGCCAAACTGGCCGCTGACTTGAGCGACAAGCGCGTCACCGCCATCGTGTCGCTGGACCTGGGCCTGTCGCGCGGCTTCACCGACGCCAGCCTGGCCGCGCTGCCGGTGCCTGCGCTGGTGATTGCCGGGGGTGTACCCACCGACGATATGGCGCCTGAATTGGAGTCCGCCCACATGGTTGGGCGCATGCCCAAGGCATCCACGCAGTACGTGGAGATCGGCGACGCTACTCACTTCAGCTTTATGGCGATCTGCAAGCCGGACGGCATGGCGTTGATTGAAGAGGACTCGCCTGGGGATGGGATGATTTGCCGGGATGGTGAGGGGGCTCGGCCAAGGGCGGTCATTCAACAGCAGGTGGTGGGGCTGATCAGTGAGTTTCTGGGGCGATCGTTTCGGCACTGAATAAAGCGCAAACCGTTCTCGAAGCGAGGTGCCCAAAGGCTTCGCATCGATAGCACTGATGATTACTATCGAACCGCTCGCCTATAGCCCGCCAAACACGCCTTCCTATAATCGCCTCCTACTTCTTCCCCTGCGCCTGTCTTCAGGCGCATCCCCTCTTGGAACTCAACACCATGCCAAGCGCGAGCCAGGCCCCCAGCGGCCTTCCCGAACATAATCAACAAAGCGTCAAACAGCAGTGGCTGGCGATTCTCTCGGTTGCCGTGGGTGCCTTTGCCCTGGTGACCAGTGAATTCCTGCCGGTGGGCGTGCTCAACGACGTCGCCGCAGACCTCGGCATCAGCGCCGGTCACGCCGGCCTGATGGTGACGCTGCCCGGCATCATGGCCGCGCTCGCTGCGCCTTTTCTGTCGGTGAGCATTGGCGCCATGGACCGCCGTTACCTGCTGATCGGCCTGACGCTGATCATGATCATCGCCAACTCGGTGGTGGCCTTTGCCGGTGATTTCAACCTGCTGCTGTTCGGCCGCGTGTTGCTGGGTATCAGCATCGGCGGGTTCTGGGCCACGGCCATTGCGCTCAGCGGCCGCCTGGCGCCCAAGGGTGTGGGCGTGGCGAAGGCCACGTCGATCATCATGATGGGGGTGACCCTGGCCACCGTGCTCGGCGTGCCCGTCGGCACCTGGCTCAGTGGTTTGATGGGCTGGCGCATGACGTTCCTGGTGACGGCGCTGGTGGGCATCCCGGTGCTGTTGGCGCAGGTGTTTCTGCTGCCGCGCCTCACCCCGGAGAAGGCCATTCGCATCAGTGACCTGCCGGCGCTGTTTATCAACCCACAGGCGCGGGTCGGTTTGATCGCGGTGTTGTTGATTGGCCTGGCGCACTTTGCGGCTTACACCTACGTCGCACCGTTCTTTAAACACAGCTGCGGCTTCGATGGGCCGACCATTGGTTCACTGCTGTTGCTGTATGGCGTAGCGGGCGTGATGGGGAATGTTTTTGCCGGGTTCGCGGCCAATCGTAGTGTGCGTCACACCTTGCTGCTGGTGGCGTTGATGATCGGCACGAGCACCGCGTTGTTCCCGTACTTCGCCACCGGCATGACCGGCGCGGCGATGTTGATCGCACTGTGGGGCTTTGCCTTTGGCGCTTTCCCGGCCTGCGCGAGTATCTGGATGTTCGTGGTGGCGCCCAAGGATGTCGAGCGTGGCATGCCGCTGTTCGTCGCGTTGTTCCAGGTGATTATTGCGTTGGGCTCGTTCTTTGGCGGGCAGATCGTCGACCAGATGGGCAGTGCGGTGCTGTTGAGCCTGGCGACGGCCCTGGTGGGCTGCGGGTTCGTGACGGTGCTGGTGCTGGGGCGCAGCGTCAGTAACAGCTTGGCGGCGCAGCCTTGCTAGGCATTGGCTGCGGTTTTTAAGCTGGTATCATCCGGGCACGTTTAGCCCAGGTAAGAACTCCATGAATCGCCAGAAAAAACTGCAGCAGCTGTTCAAGGCCAAGGCCAAAAAGGCCAGCGCCAAATTGGCGCCCAAATCCAAGGACCGCTACATCAGTAAAGCCGAACGGGAAAAGCTGGCGGCGGAAGCCGATCAGGCGCCAAGCCTTTCCCTGCAGGACTGATCTCAGCAACCGCTCAGCGCCACCTGCGGCCGCTCGCCAGCAAAGAACAACGGCCGCAGGCGCACCCCCACGCCGTTGCCGATAAACGCCGCCACCAGCCACACCCAGCCATGCAGGCTGCCCGAGGCGATGCCGCTGAAGTACGCGCCGATATTGCAGCCGTACGCCAGGCGCGAACCGTAACCGAGCAGCAGGCCGCCGATCACGGCAGCGATCAGCGAGCGGGCCGGGATGTTCAGGCTGGGGGCAAAACGCCCGGCCAGGCCGGCGGCCAATAGCGCACCGAGCACAATGCCGATGTCCATGACGCTGGTGATGTCCTGCCACACCGGCGCCGCCAGGGCCTTGGCATTGCCCGGCATCTGCCAGAACGCCCAGGCGCCGACATCCACACCCAAACCGCTTGCCACTTTGGCGCCCCACAGGGCGAACGCCGAAGTAATGCCCCAAGGCCGTCCGGCCAGCGCCAGGGTGGCGTAGTTGAGCAGCGCCAGGCCAACCGCGCCCCAGACCAATGGCCATGGGCCGCGCAGGAAGCGGCGCAGGCCTTGGTGTTCGCTTTGCACGCCGTGTTCAAGCTGGCCGTGGCGGCGTTTTTCGAGGCGGACGGTGACGGCGGCGATGAGTGCGAACATCGCCAGGCTGGCGAACAAGGCCGGTATGACGCCAAAACTGTTGACGATCGATACCGCCGGGAACGCAGGCAGTGCGAACCACCAGTCCACATGATGAGTGGCGATCAGCGAACCGCAGATAAAGAACAGCAACGTCACCAGCATGCGCGCATTACCACCGCCCACGGTGAACAGCGTGCCCGACGCACAACCGCCGCCCAGTTGCATGCCGATGCCGAAAATAAACGCACCAAACACCACGGAGACACCGGCCGGCGCGACCAGCCCGACCACCGGCTGCCCGAACAAGGTCCCCGCCCCCAGCGCCGGGAAGAACAGCAAGACCGCCAGCGCCAGCATCACCATCTGCGCGCGCAAACCGGCGCCACGGCGTTCGTTGATGAACACACGCCAGGCCGAGGTGAAGCCGAAAGCGGCGTGGTAGAGGGTCAGGCCCAATGCGGCACCGACCACCAGCAACAGCACCTGGCGCGAGCCGACGCTGGCTTGCAAAAACAAGGCGCCCAGCACCAGGACGATAAAGGCCACCAGCGGCGCAAAGGGTTTGCGCGTGGCGGCGATAGGCAAGGAGATACTCATGGCGTATCTCGGTGGGTGGGTAGGAACGGGTTGCGAAGCGGGTGAGTATAAACCCAGACCGGCACTGGGCTGTCGCTTCAGCGCGGCCGGGATGCGCGCGACTCGGTTCGGCGGGTGTACCGAGGCTGCGCAAGCGCTGGCAAGGGCAGCGAACACAGTCACTGCCGCACCGCTGTCAGCCGCGCCCCACCGATCCCGACACGGGAAGGTTACCCAGCAACTTGAGCCCGGTGGTCTTCACAAAGGTGTCGTAGTCCATCGGCCGCTGGATACGCGTTTCGGCGTTGGGCAGCACATACGCCCAGGCCCGCTTGGACGAAGCGTCGTACACCAGTTTGAACAGCCGCGTCGGCACCCACACCTGGTTATCGCCGATGGTGCCGTAACCGGCATCGAACAACGGCCCGGTGAACACATACACGTCACCGCCGGCGCGTACGGCGAATTTGCGCACATCGGCCTCGACCTTGCTCCAGATCTTGCGGTTGTTGGTGGGGTCTTGCGGCACCATGTTCGACAGCGCAAAAGACTGGGCCATGGCTTTGGCGTCGGGGGCATCGGCGGCCGGAGACTGATGCCCGCGGTCCATGGCCGGGTGTTGGCCGTGGTAGTCGCTCAACTCCGCGCGCCCTGCCTTGGGGATGCGCGGGTCGGCGTAGAAATGGTTGGTGCGTTCTTCGCCTTTGGCGTCGTTGAGCTGGCGCGCGTTGAGGCGTTCGACCACCAGCAGCGGGGTCTTGCTGGTTTGTGAATACAGCACGGCAAAATGGTCGGAGCACAGCGCCAGCGGTTTCATGCTGGCGGGGACGGTCGCGGTTTTGATCGGTGTGGCGGTCGGGAAAATATCGGCGCAGCTGTCGAACGAAAGGCGTTGTTCCTGGCTGGAATAGAGGTCCATCGCACCCCGGGCGTGCGCCCCGGTGGACAGCAGAAAAAAGGCCGAGAGCCCGATAGCAATGTTGCGTAAGTGCATGTTTTTAAATCTTATCGTGAGGATTTAGCGGGACCTATGGACCCTCACATTGCACTTTAGTGCTGGCCCTGGCGGTTGCGCTGGCGTTTCCAGCCGCCGCCGGCCCATCGGCAGACCGTTTTCCCGGTTTGAAGCCATGGGCCCGCGCCGTCCACGCGATACTCAGCGCCACGCCCACCAACACCAGCATCGCCCACGCAAACGCAGCCACGCCCCAGGTGTCCAGCAACACCCCACCCAGTACGCCGCTGCCGGCAATTGCGCTGTTCCACGCCACCACGTTCAACGACAACGCCACATCAGCGCCCTCGCCCGCCGCATCCGCCAGCGCGGTTTGCAACAACGTGGCGGCGCCGCCAAAGCTCAGGCCCCATACCGCCACGCCGAGGTAGATCACCTCAGGCATTGCTCCCAGCAAACCGAACACCACACAGACCAGCGCAAACGTCGCCAGGCTCGCCAACACGGTGTTGCGCAGCAACGGCTCGACCAATCGGGCGGTGATCCAGATACCCGCCAGCGCGGCGATCCCGAACACCAGCAACACCAGATCCACACGCTCGGCCAACCCCGCCGGCGCCAAGAACGGTGCGATGTAGGTGTACAAAATGTTGTGCGCTAGCATCCAACTGATCACCACCGCCAGCACCGGGCGCACGCCGGGCGTGGTCAGCACTTTGCCCAACGACAGCCGTTGATTCGCGGGTTGTGGTGCGTAGTCCGGCACTGTCACCAGCACCCACGCGATCAATATCAGGGTCAGCCCCGACATCAGGCCAAACGTGGTACGCCACCCCACCCACCCACCTAGCCAAGTGCCCAGCGGTACGCCTAATGACAGCGCAATCGGCGTACCGACCATTGCCAGCGCCAGCGCCTTGCCCTGTTGATGCGGCTCGACCATGCGTCGTGCGTAACCGGCCAATAGGCTCCAGGCCAAACCCGCCACCGCCCCGGCAAAAAACCGCGCCACCAGGGTCACGCCATAGTGGGAGGACAACGCCGTAATCGAATTGAACAGCAAAAAACCGACGACGGTCAGCAGCAACACATTGCGCCGACGCCAGCCACGGGTGGCGATGGTCATGGGGATCACCGCCAGCACCGAACCCAGCGCGTAGGCCGTGACCATCTGCCCGGCCATCGACGGCGAGATCGCCAGGCCTTCGCTGATCAACGGCAAAAGGCCGGCGGGCAGGGTTTCAGTGACGATGCAGATGAAGCCGGTCATGGCCAGGGCGAGCAAAGCGCCGACGGGCAAGCGTTCGGATGAAGCCGATAGGGCCAGTGAGGCGGTCATGTGAAGCTCCTTGGAGGCAGACTTAAATACTGATCGATACAAATGTTGCAGGCGCGCACCGCGCGTTGTCAACGACTTATGTATCGAATAGTATTTATCTCGCTTTCCACAGGAGACCTCCCATGGCAAAAATGGGCCGCCCGCGTAACTTCGATCGTGAACAGGCCGTGGAACAGGCGCTGCACCTGTTCTGGCAGCATGGCTATGACGCCACTTCCCTCGCCCAGCTCAAGGCCGGCCTGGGCGGCGGCATTTCCGCGCCGAGTTTTTACGCCGCGTTCGGCTCCAAAGAAGCACTCTTCGAGGAGTGCGTGCAGCGTTACTTGGCCACCTACGCCCAAGTCACCGAATGCCTGTGGGACGAATCCCTATTGCCGCGTCAAGCCATCGAAACCGCGCTGCGCCAATCGGCGCGCATGCAATGCGAAGACGGCCACCCCAAAGGCTGCATGGTGGCACTCGGCGTGATGAGTGCGCCGAGCCCGGAAAACGCGCGGGTGGCGGATGCGCTGACCCAGTCGCGGCTGCGCACGCGCGCAGGGATCGTGGCGTGTGTGGAACGCGCGGTACGCCTGGGCCAGTTGCCAGCGCACACTCAGGTGAGCGTGATGGCCACAGTGTTCGATAGTTTCTTGCAGGGTGTTTCGATCCTCGCGCGCGACGGTGTGCCGGCGCAAACCATCGATGCCGCGATCAGCCGGCTCCTGCGCACCTGGGATGTCGCGGCGTCGATCACGCCTGCGTCGCCCCATTCGAAGGCTTAACTACAAATCAGTGCTGGCCACGCTTGCTTTCGTTGATGGCACACCGCTAATCTTGCGAATAATTCTTATCCGCAGACGTAACTTCCGATGTCGGCCAGCGACCTTCCCTTGAACCAGGCTGTCCATGCGCTCTACACCGAGCACCATGGCTGGTTGTTCGGCTGGCTGCGAAAAAAACTCGGTTGCCCGCAAAACGCGGCGGACCTCTCCCACGACACCTTTATGCGCATCCTCGCGTCACGCGAGGCCCTGGGCGCCATGCGCGAACCACGGGCGTTCTTGACGACCACGGCGCGCCACCTGATCATCGACCGCGCGCGCCGCCGTCAGTTGGAAGGCACCTATCTGCGCGAGCTGGCGCTGACCATCGAGATCATGGAGCAGTGCCAGCAATCGCCGGAGCAGATCCTCGTCACCCTCGAGGCACTGGAACAGATCGCCTTCGTACTCGACGGCCTGGCCCTGAACGCGCGGCAGGCGTTCCTGCTGTACTTCCTCGAAGGCCTGCGCCAAAGCGACATCGCCCGCCGCCTGGGGATTTCCGAGCGCATGGTGCGCAAGCACCTGATGAACGCCTTGCTGCACTGCCACCATGCGCTGGATGTATGAACGCCGACCTCGATCAACAGGCCGCCAACTGGGTAATCCGCCTGAGCGAAGGCGACCTCAGCGAACGCGAGCAACAGCAGTTCGAACGCTGGAGAGCCGCCGACCCACGGCATGCGGCGGCGTTCGAGCGCCTGCAAGGGTTCGTGGGGCGCTTGCAGGCGTTGCGCCCGCAACAGGCGCCGGTGCAGGCCGCACTGGAAGCCGCCCGGGTACGCCGACGCAACCCGAGCGGTCGGGTGTTGCTGGGCCTGTTGCTGGCGTTGCCGGTGGCCCTGGCGCTGCGGGCCTACCCGCCGAGCTATCTGTTGGCCGACCAGCGCACCGCCCCGGCGCAATGGCAGCAGGTCAACCTGGACGACGGCTCGCAACTGACTCTTGGTGGCAACAGCGCCGTAGACCTGACCTTCAATGGCCAGCAACGCCAGGTGCGCTTGCTGCGCGGTGAAATCCTGGTGCAGGTGGCCCACGATGCCGCGCGGCCGTTTGTGGTGGTGACCGACGACGGCCAGATGCGCGCCCTCGGCACGCGTTTCACGGTCAAGCGCGAAGCACCGGGTACGCTGCTGACCCTGCTCGAGTCAACGGTCGCAGCCACCGATGCCGGCCATCACGCCACGGTGAACGTCAGCGCGGGCGAGCAGGCGCGCATCACGCCAAACGCGGTGACACGCGTGGGCAAGGTTGACCCGCGCACCCTGAACGACGCCTGGCAATACCATCAGTTGGTGGTACAGGACCGACCGTTGCCAGAGGTCCTCGATGAACTCGCACGCCAATATGGCGGCCATCTGCAGTTCGATCGCGAGCAACTGGCCGACCTGCGCGTATCCGCCGTCTTGCCCTTGGATAACCCGCGCCGCGCCCTGCAACTGATTGCCGATGGCCTGCCGGTGCGCATCCGCGCGTTCAGCCCGTTGTGGCTGCGGATCGAGCGTCACGAAAAATAATCGCGCAGGCCGGGTTCCGCTTTTACGTACTGCCCCGTCAAGGAAGAAAGCACCTCAATAACAGGAATGTCTTCCATGCCGCGCCACTTCCAGCGTTCCCCCTTGCCCCTCGCCCTGGCGATCAACCTGGCCAGCGTTGCCGCGCTGAGCCTGGCCCTGTGCAGCCCGGCTGCCGCGCAAGAGGCGGCGCGTTATGCCATCGCCGCGGGGCCGCTCGGCCCGGCGCTGAACCTGTTCGCCCAGCAGGCCCATGTGGCGTTGTTGTTCGACAGCAAAACCGTCGCCGGTTTGACTACGGCTGGCCTGCACGGTGAGTTCCCGATCAACCAGGGCTTTGCCCAACTGCTGAGCGGCAGTGGTTTGCAGGCTGCGCAAGGCGCCAATGGCTATGTACTGGTGCCGGTCAACACCAGCGGCTCGCTGGAACTGGGGCTGACGTCGATTACGGGCCTGACCGAAGAACGCAGCACCGAGCACGTCAAGGGCTACGTGGCCACGCGTAACCTGAGTGCTACCAAGACCGACACGCCGATCATCGAAACCCCGCAATCGCTGTCGGTGGTCACCAGCGATGAGATCCGCGATCGGCAATCGGAAACCCTCTCGCAAACCCTTGACCTGACGCCGGGGTTCACCAGCCAACCCACCAGTTTCAACCGCACCTCGGACCGTTTCCGCATTCGCGGCTTCGACGTGGAGTCGGCCACCGGTGGCTCCCTGCGCGATGGCCTGCGCCTGCAAAACAACTCGTACGATGGCGTACAGGAACCCTATGGGCTGGAACGCGCCGAGGTGATTCGCGGCGCGGCGTCGGTACTGTACGGGCAGCTCTCGCCCGGCGGGTTGATCAACACCGTGAGCAAGCGCCCCAGCCAAACGCCTTACCATGAGCTCAACCTGCAGGCCGGGCAGAACAACCGTAAACAACTGTCCGCCGACTTCACCGGCCCGCTGGGCGACAGCGACACCCTGAGTTACCGCCTGACCCTGCTCGACCGCAAGAGCGACACCGCCGCCGACCATATCCGCAACGACAAGGTCTACGTCGCGCCGGCCCTGACCTGGCAGCCCAACGACGACACCTCGCTGACCTTGTTGTCGTTCTACCAGAAGACTGAAACCGGCTTCTCCGCGCCCCTGCCCTATCAACTGACCAAGGGCGTGGGCAGCGGCCGGTTCCAGATCGGCCGCCACGACTTTATCGGTGAACCGGACTACGACGAAATGAACGGCGAGATGTCGGCGCTGGGCTATGAGTTCGAGCACCGTTTCGATGAGCACACGCGCATCAGCCACAAGCTGCGCTACTACCAGTCGGACGTGACCTGGCGCTACCTGCAGGTCAACATCGCCGGCAACAACATCGCCACCGCGCAGACCACCGGCCTGCTGCGCCGTCAATACAGCGACCGCGAAGAACGCTCGCGGGGCCTGGCCAGCGACACCCATATCGAAAGCAAATGGCAGTTCGGCGACTGGCAGCACACCTTCCTGCTGGGCTTCGATGGTTACGACACCAGCTACGACTCCCATAACTTTCGCGGCACCGCACAGCCGTTGAACCTGGCGACCTATCAATATGGCCAGCCGGTAGTGGTCAACACACACCCCGCCACCGACCGTGGCTCGCAGATCGACACCCTGCAAAAAGGCATCTACTTCCAGGACCAGATCAAGTTCGACGAACGCTGGATCCTGCTGTTGGGCGGCCGTCACGACTGGGCCGACCAGCACACCGAACTGTTCCGCAACGGGGTCGACAGCGGCAAAAGCGATGAAGCCACCACCTGGCGCGCCGGCCTGGTGTACAAGGCCGACAATGGCCTGGCGCCCTACATCAGCTACAGCGAATCGTTCTTTCCGGTGGCCGGCACCAACAAGGCCGAAGAGAGCTTTATTCCCACCGAAGGCAAGCAGTATGAAATCGGTATCCGCTATCAACCCGAAGGCAGCGCCACGCTGTTGAGCGCGGCGGTGTATCAGTTGGAACAGCGCAACGTGCTGAGCCAGGACCGCACCGACCTCAACTTCTCGGTACAGGTCGGCGAGGTGCGCTCGCGTGGTTTTGAACTGGAAGCCAAGACCGAAGCCACCCCCAACCTCAGCCTGATCGCGTCCTACGCCTACATCGACGCGCGCATCACAAAAAGCGATATCGCCAGCGAAATCGGCCAACGCAGCGAAGACACTCCCTATCATCAGGCCGCCCTGTGGGCCGATTACCGCCTGGCGGCACTGGGTATCCCGCACCTGCGCATCGGCGGCGGCGCCCGCTACAAGGGCACCACCCAAGCCTCCGGCGTACCCTCGTCGATGCCCGCCTACACCCTGTACGACGCTCGCGCCAGTTATGAGCTCGACGAGCATTGGGAGGTCGCGGTCAACGCCAATAACGTCACCAACAAGCGCTACACCTATTGTGAATTCGCGATTTGCCGGTATGGGGATGAGCGGCAGTTGATCAGTTCGTTGACGTATCGCTGGTAATCGGGCTGGAACAAACCCCGTTGACATTCATAGGGCCAAACAATAAAGGCGCTCCAAAGAGCGCCTTTATTCATCGCGACATTACTGCTCGCTGATGGATTTCACCTCAGCCTTGGCCGCACCGCCAATCGCAATGCGCTTCGGCTTGGCTTCCTCCGGTACCACCCTGAGCAAGTCGATGCTCAGCAAACCGTTGGAGAGCTGTGCGCCCTGCACTTCGATGTGGTCGACCAGGCGGAACGACAGGCGGAACGCGCGCTGGGCGATGCCCTGGTGCAGGTAGGTGATGTTTTCATCGTGTTCACGCTTGCCACCGGCGACGGTCAACACACCTTTTTCCACCTGGATCTCCAGGTCGTCCTCCACCAGGCCGGCGGCTGCGATGACGATCCGGTAGTGGTCATCACCGTGCTTCTCGACGTTGTGAGGCGGATACGTGGTACCGGCCTCGCTGCGAAGCGCCGATTCGAAAAGGTCGTTGAAACGGTCAAAGCCAACAGAATGGCGGAACAGTGGGGCCAACGAGAGAGTAGTAGCCATTGCAAAATCTCCTGAGTTTTCTCCAAGTGATTTGATACGCGACCCGTATTCGGCATCGCGTAAAACCTAAGTAGGTTCAGGCGAAAAAATTTCAAGCGGCGTCCCTAAAAATTTTTTTGCAGGGCTCTGATCCCGTGAATACAGGCCACAGCACCGACGGATGAGCAGTGCCGCGAGCAATCTTCCAGGGCCGCATAGCTAAACGGCAGTTCCTGACTAGACTGATGAGCGCACAGACTTGGTCATGGGAATCGTTGGATGAGTGAAGTAAACGCACGGGCCGGCATGTTTTCCAGCCCGTGGCGACATCGAGAACTGTTGGTTTCCATGGTTCAGCGGGAAGTGATTGGTCGGTATCGCGGCTCCATCATGGGGCTGTTGTGGTCGTTCCTGAACCCTCTGTTCATGTTGCTGGTGTACACCTTCGTGTTCAGCATGATGTTCAAGCTGCGCTGGCCTCAAGGCAGCGGTTCCAGGAGCGAATTCGCGCTGCTGGTGTTTGCCGGCCTGCTGGTGTTCAACGTGTTCGCCGAATGTGTGGGCCGTGCGCCCGGCCTGATCATCGCCAACGCCAACTACGTCAAAAAAGTCATGTTCCCCCTGGAGATCCTGCCTTGGGTGGTGCTGGGCGCGGTGCTGTTCCATACCCTGGCCAGCTTATTGATCTGGCTGGTCTTCCACCTGCTGTTTTTCGGTTTTCCGCCCCTGACCAGCCTGCTGCTGCCCCTGGTGCTATTGCCGCTGGTGCTCTTTACCCTGGGCATTTCATGGCTGCTGGCCTCGCTGGGGGTTTACCTGCGCGATGTCGGCCAGATAGTTGGCGTATTGACGACGGCCTTGATGTTCGTCTCCGCGATTTTTTACCCGGCCAGCGCCTTTCCGCCGGCCTATCAAGGCCTCCTGCGCCTCAACCCACTCACGTTGGTGGTCGAGCAAACCCGTGACGTGCTGTTCTGGGGCGTCTTGCCCGACCCTCTCACTTGGGTCTGCGGCCTACTCGCGGCCGGGGGCGTAGCCTGGCTGGGGTTCAGCTGGTTCCAGAAGTCTCGTAAAGGATTTGCCGATGTGCTCTGACATCGCCGTACAAACGGCCCACCTGAGTAAGAGCTATCACATCTATGACACGCCCAGGGATCGTCTGTGGCAGCTGTTGTCCCGGGGTAAAAAGCATTTTTATCGCGAGTTCTGGGCGCTGCAGGATGTGTCACTGACACTGCGCAAAGGCGAAACGGTGGGGATCATCGGCCGTAACGGCAGTGGCAAATCGACGTTGCTGCAACTGATCTGCGGCACATTGAGCGCCACGTCCGGCAGCATTCACAGCCATGGGCGCGTGGCCGCGTTGCTGGAGCTGGGGTCGGGTTTCAATCACGACTTCACCGGGCGCGAAAACGTCTATATGAACGGCGCGGTGCTGGGGCTCAGTCGTGCTGAAATCGACGCGCGTTTTGCCCAGATTACTGACTTTGCCAATATCGGCGACTTTATCGACCAACCGACCAAGACCTACTCAAGCGGCATGCTCGTGCGGTTGGCCTTTGCGGTGGCCGTGTGCGTACAGCCCGACATCCTGATCGTCGATGAAGCCCTTGCGGTGGGTGACGCATCGTTTCAGTTCAAGTGCCTCAATCGCCTGGAGGCGCTGACCCAGCAAGGCACCACGTTGCTGTTCGTGTCCCATGACATGGGCATGGTCAAACGCTTTTGCAATCGAGTCATTTACCTGCGCGAAGGCCGGGTGCGCGCCAGTGGGTCTCCCGAAGAAATGGCCGAACTCTATCTGCTGGAAATGCGCGACGAACAGCGCCGCTGGGCCAGTGGCGGTGCGGTGCCGGTCGCTCCCAAGGCGTTTCTCGACAAACAAGGCGGCATCGCCTTCGGCACCGATGAGGGGCATATCGTGGCCGCCTGCTTTACCAATACCGACAGCCTCTATTCGAGCTTTGTGTACGGCGAAACCATCCAGATATGCATCCAGGCCCAGGTTCGCGACACCATTGAGTTGCCCTCCATCAGCGTGACAATCCAGGAAGCCCGGCTGCTGGTGATCGGCGGCGCCAACCTGCCGCTGCAGATGGAGGCGGCGCACGATGGCTGGCGCAAGGCGACCATCACCGTCCACTTCCCCGCCGCCCTCGCGGCGGGCAAATACCACATCACACTGAAACTGATGAACGGCCACAGCGAAGAAACCGCACAGCTCATCGAGAAGCAGGTCGCGCTGCTGGCGTTCGACACCCTGCCCGGCACCAAGGACTTCCTTGGGTTCGTCGACCTGGGAATCGAGGCCGGTCACGCCCTGCAAACGAGCACTCTGGGGGAGCGCCAATGAGTCGCGCGTGGCAGGTAGGGATCTTCGGCACGTTCGATGTCGCCAACTATGGCGACTTGCTGTTTCCCATCATCGCTGAAGTGGAATTGACCAGGCGCCTGGGCGCGGTAAAGCTCCATCGGTTTTCCTATCACGCAAAAACCCCACCCGAATGGCCGTACGAGGTCACCTCACTGACCGCTTTGCCGGACATCGCCGGCGAGTTGGATGGCGTACTGATCGGCGGCGGTTTCATTATTCGCTTCGACAAAGTGGTTGCCACCGGCTATTACCCGCCGGATGCCTCCATTCACCACCCCACCGGTTACTGGCTGACGCCGGCGCTGATCGCCTTGCAACACGCAATCCCGCTGATCTGGAATGCGCCCGGCATGCATTGCAACGAGATTCCGTCGTGGGCCGTGCCGCTGGTGAAGCTGAGCCTGGATCACAGCCCGCATATCCGGGTGCGGGATGCACTCTCGCAGTCAGCCCTGGCGCAGGTGTCGCCGACCGCCCAGGTCGAGGTGCTCCCCGATACCGCCTTCGGCCTTGCGCGGTTGCTCGACGTGCAAGCGCCGTCGGCCGCCTTCCTGGCACTTCGCGCCAGCGCCGGGCTGACTCAACCGTATCTGGTGGTGCATGCGATGTGGGGGTTGGACAGCTTCCTGCACCTGTGGCGAACCCATGCCGGATTGTTCGAAGACTTGCAGCTGCTGCTGTTGCCCATAGGACCGGTGCTGGGCGACCACGAAAGCGTTCTGGGCGAGGGCCTGGAACGCTCGCGATGCCTGCCGTTCTGGCCTGATCCTTTGCTGCTGGCGGAACTGCTGGCCCATGCCGAGGGCGTCATCGGGCACAGCTATCACTTGGCGATCAGCTCACTGGTGTTTGGCGTGCCGATCTTCTGCTCGGCGGACCTGGGCACCGGTAAATACACCGCGCTGCCCAGCCATGGGCGCATCTTCCAGATACGCCGGGACCAGCCCATTGAGCCGCAGTGGTTTCGCGCCCAATTGGGCAGGCAGCCCCTGTCCCAGGTCACCGCCCACGCGACGGAGCAGCTCGACGCACACTGGGACCGCGTGGCCGAGCTGATCCGTGAAGGCCCGAGGTCGACCCCAGCCGCGCTCAACCGTTATTGGCAAGGCTTGCCTGGGGTACTCGAAGACCTGCATGCACAGGTCCAACATCAGGTCGCCGAGCGGCAAAGCGACCACGCGCAACACCAACACGCGCTTGAGGCGCTGTACCGCTCCAACTCTTTCAAGCTGACGGCGCCGTTGCGCCACATCCGCCGTACCCTGACGAAATGGCTGGGAGCCCTTCGACATGATTGACCTGAGCAAACTGAGCGCCAATCGCTTGAAAAGCGCGCCTTATTCCTGGGCGCAGATCGACGCGCTGTATAGCCCCGAAGACGCCAAGGCACTGGCCCGAACCTACCCCCACGACCACTTCAAGACGGTATCGGGCTACGGCGGGGCAAAGGATTACGAATACGAGGCACGGCAATTGATCGCCATGGGCAGCCACGAGGTGGTCAACCCACAGGCCCTGAGCCGCGCATGGCTGGCATTGAGCGACAGCCTGCGCTCGGCGCAGTACCGCCATGCGATGTCCACATTGACCGGCCAGGACCTGAGCCACGCGCCCATGGAGGTGAATGTCTTCCATTACGGCCCTGGCGCCAACCTGGGGCCCCATCCCGACCTGGACGACAAACGGGTCACGCACATTCTGTATTTCAACGAGACATGGAACCCCGCCGACGGCGGTTGCCTGCAAATCCTCGGCTCTGCCGACCCTGCCGACGTCGTCGCCCAAGTGCCCCCCGTGATCGGCAACTCGGCGGTCCTGGTGCGCGCCGACAACTCGTGGCACGCGGTTTCGCGAGTCGTGGATGGCTGTCGGTCCTCCCGGCGCAGCGTGACCGTGACCTTCTACCGTCCAGGCTCACGCAGCTCGATGTGGCCGGCCGATGACCCGACACCGCTGCACCCTTACAGTGAACCGAACAACGCAACGCTTGTGTAAAGGACGCCCCCATGGACAAGGACAATCTGGCCACACTTGAGCGCGAAAACGCACGGGTAGAACGCGATGCGGCCATCAGGGAACGAGACGCGGCGATTGCCTACATCGCAATGCTGAAAAATACCCGCTCATGGCGCATTACCCGCCCCTTGCGCACGCTGCTGCATTGGCTCAAGTACAAATCCAGGCACACCGAACCCGACACCCTGGAATTCCTGCGTGCTGAAGATCTCCCCTTAAGTCCCATCGCGAAAGCTACCCAGCCATCCTTGCCGGACGAATCGCCGACAGAGGCCCGCTTCGACATTCTCTGTTTTGCCAATATCGACTGGGCCGCACGCTTTCAGCGCCCTCAGCAACTGATGAGCCAGTTTGCCCGGCATGGCTACCGTGTCTTCTACATCGTCCCCTCCCGCAGCGCCGAGCCTGGGCATGCCTACAGCAGCGTAGAAGTGGCGCCTGGCGTGTTCGAGGTTGCGTTGCGGCGCGATGAGTTCGTGGACTGCTACAACCAACGCCTCACTGAAAACACCCTGCGGGGCTACACAAAGGCGATCGATGCGCTGGCCAGGGACCTGCGTATAAAGACTGCGGTTTCAGTGATTCACCTGGCCTTCTGGGCCCCGCTCGCGTACCAACTGCGCAACGATCACGGCTGGAAAATTCAGTACGACTGCATGGATGACTGGGTTGGCTTCCCGGGTATCGGCGAGGTCTTGCTCGAAGAAGAACAAACCCTGGTCAAGCAGGCCGATTTGATGACGGTCACCGCGGCCTTGCTCCAGGAAAAATGGGCCACCGCGAGCGACAACTGCCTGCTGCTGCGCAACGGCGTGGATTTTGAGTTCTTCGAACGCAACTGCGTGCCCAACAACCTGCTGGCGGACATCAAGCGGCCTTTGATCGGCTTTTATGGCGGCCTGGCCGAATGGGTGGACCTGCCGTTGATCGCGGCCATCGCCCGGCAGCGGCCGGACTGGAACTTCGTATTGATCGGCGACCTGTTCGTCAAAGACCTGGCCGGGCTGGACCGCCTGCCCAACGTGCATTTGCTCGGCAGGAAGCCCTATGCGCAGATGCCGTTGTACCTGTACCACTTCAATGCCTGCCTGATCCCGTTCCGCTTGTATAACGTGACCCATGCGGTCGACCCGGTGAAGTTCTACGAATTCATCAGCGCAGGCAAACCGGTGGTATCGGTGCCGCTGGAAGAAATGAAGATCTACCAGGACTTCGTTTATTTCGCCAGCGAACCGCGGGCCTTCATCGAACAGATCGAGTGCGCCCTGAACGAGACCGACACCCGCGCCGCCACCGAACGCGTGGCGCTCGCCAGCGCCAATGACTGGCATCATCGCTTCGAAACCAATCTGAACGCGCTGACGGCCTTGCATGCGAAAGTGTCGATCATCGTGGTCACCTACAACAACGTCGAGCTGACCCAAGGCTGCATCCAGAGCCTGTTGCGCAATACCACCTACCCCAACTACGAATTGATCATCGTCGACAACGCCTCTTCGGACGATACGCGCAACTACCTGCGTTACCTGAGCCGCACCCAGGCGAATGTCACCGTCGTGCTCAATGACCGCAACCTCGGCTTCGCCGCCGCGAACAACCAGGGGCTGCGCCTGGCAACCGGTGACTGCCTGGTGCTGCTCAATAACGATACCGTGCTACCCAAGGGGTGGATCGACCCCTTGTTGCGCCACCTGCAAGACCCGCAAATTGGCCTGGTCGGCCCGATGACGAACGCGGTCGGCAACGAAGCCAAGGTGGACGTCGACTATGTTGACCTTGAACACATGGAAGCCTTCGCCGACCGCCATGTCGCACGGCACCGCGGCCGCACCTTCGATATCAGCATGCTCGCCATGTTCTGCGTGGCCATGCGCCGCGAGGTGTTCGAGCGCATAGGCCTGCTGGACGAAGCATTCGGCATCGGTATGTTTGAAGATGACGACTACAGCCGGCGCATCCAGGCGGCCGGGCTGAGGACGGTTTGCGCCCAGGATGCATACATTCATCACTATGGGCAGGCCTCGTTCAAGAAGCTGATCGCCAGCGGTGAATACCAGGCGCTGTGGGACAAGAACCAGGCCTATTTCGAGAGCAAGTGGGGTAAATGGAAGCGCCCTGAACCCCGCCTGCAATCGCGCGCGCTGACCAACCGGAGGATGACATCGTGTTCAAGCGAATCATGAAAAAGCTCAACGCCCAGCCGGAAGCGGTCAGCGCCGACAAGCAAGTCACCGCCGATCATTGGTCGGAGAACATGGCCGGCTCCGACGCATTTTCCGCGGATGTGTATTGGCTCGCGGTCCCCGCCGTACAACAGCGCCATCAGCACAAAGCGACTGCCGGCAGCGGCCACCCTGGCTGGGTGCAGTACTGCCTCAAGGAGTTTTTGGGCCACTCGGTTTCCGGCGCGCGGATGCTGAGTATCGGTTGCGGCACCGGCACCCTGGAGCGAGAGCTCTACAAGCTCAACGCCTTCGAGCAGTGCGATGCCGTGGACATAGCGCCTGGCGCACTCGACGTTGCCAGAACCGAGGCGCTGGCGATCGGCGCGTCGAGCATCAACTATTCATTGTGCGACATCGAACAGACGGACCTGCCCGGCAACTGCTACGACGCGGTCTGGTTCAATGGCTCGCTGCACCACATCCGCGAACTGGAAATCGTCTGCCAACGGGTTCGCCACAGCCTGAAGCCCGGTGGCTGGCTGTTTTTCAATGAGTACGTCGGGGCCAATCACTTTGCCTTTGATGCGCAACAATGTGCGGCCATCAGCCATGCGTTCGGCTTGATTCCAGAACCGTTTCGCCGCTCATTCGTCAAGGGTTCCTACGGCCAGGTGCAACAGGCCGTGCCATTACCCGACCCCATCGAAGTGGTGAAGGTCGACCCCTCGGAAGCCGTGCGCTCCGCCGACATTTTGCGCGTGGTGCAGGAGCACTTCGAGATTCGCGCGCTGAACCGCTGCGGCGGCTCGCTCCTGCAATTTCTGCTGCACGGCATCGCCGGCAACTTCACGCCGGATAATCCACAGTCGCTCAGGGTGCTGCAAATGTTGTTCGACATCGAGGACGGCCTTATCGAGTCGGGCACGCTGAAAAGTGACTTCGTGGTGGTCGCCGCATCGCCGGGGAAAACCGCATGAAACGGCCCGCGCCATGCTGATCGATCGACGCCCCTCGCGGCTTAGCCGCTGGCGCGCGGCTTACCATCGGCTGCCGTTGCCGGCCAGTATAAAAAAGCTGCTCGCCGCGATTTATCGACGGGTGTTGCTGGGCGCTGTGCGCGCCATACGAAATGCCATGAACGCAGGACAAACCTTTATCAGCCCCTCACCGGTGCCGCAGCCCCAACAGGCAGGGCTGGCCGACTACATCATCTGGGGCGCCATCGACTGGGACTTGCGCCACCAACGCCCGCAACAACTGGCCCAGGCACTGGGCGCCACGGGGCGCCGGGTGATCTACGTGTCGTCGTCGTTGATCGATGCGCGCCATGCCGGCTTTGAACTGGCGCCGCTGGATGAACAGGGCCGGCTGTTCCAGGTCAGCCTGTTCGCCCATGGCGCGCCGCGTATCTACGCCGGTGCCCCAAACGCGGCGCAGGTTCACCAATTGCTGCGCAGTATCGGTGAGGTGCTGCTGTGGTCCGGATCTACCCGTGTTATTTCATTGGTGCAACATCCCTTCTGGTGCGACATCGCCGGTGAATTGCCCGACAGTCGATTGATCTACGATTGCATGGACCATCACCAAGGGTTCGACGACAACGCCCCGGACATCCTGCAGCTTGAGCGGCGACTGGTGCGCGACGCCGACCTCCGGCTGTTTACCTCCGACTGGCTGGCCCGGCAATGGCCGGCCCAGCCACACGAACCCAGCGCTATCGTCCGTAACGCGGCTGACTTCGCGCATTTTTCCAGCCCCCGGCGTCGGTCTATCGGGATCGCCTGCAACGCCGGGTGATCGGCTATTACGGCGCCATTGCCGGTTGGTTCGACGCCGAACTGGTAGCCAGCATCGCCGAGGCCTTTGCACAGCATGTGGTGCTGCTGATCGGTGCCGATACGGCCGGGGTGCAGGCACGCTTGCGCGGCTGCCCGAACGTCGAGTTCATGGGCGAAGTGCCCTATGGCGCCCTGCCCTATTACGCGCATGGTTTCGACGTGTGCATCGTGCCGTTTCGCGTGACGCCGCTGACACTCGCCACCAACCCGGTAAAGGTTTACGAGTACTTGAGCGCCGGCAAACCGGTGGTTTCGGTGGACCTGCCGGAAATGCAGCAATTTGGCGCGCTGGTGCAGGTCGCCAGGGATACGCCTGGGTTTATTGCCGCGATCACCCAGGCACTGGCACCCTCCACCGCCGAACACCTCGCTCAACGACAGGCGTTCGCGGCTCAACAAACCTGGACGCACCGCGCCGATGCGCTCATCACCCTGGCTGAACACCGCGACCACGCCGCGCGGGTCAGCGTGATCGTCGTGACCTATAACAACCTGGCATTGACCCGCGCCTGCCTCGAAAGCCTTGAGCGCCACCGCGAAGGCATCGCGCTGCAGATTATCGTGGTGGACAACGCCTCCAGCGACGCCACCGCAGACTTCCTGGCGCAGTGGGCCGCCGACAGCGGGCACAGGGCCATCTTCAACCCGGACAACCGAGGCTTCGCGGCAGCCAATAACCAGGGGTTGGCGGTCGCCACCGGCGATTATCTGGTGCTGCTCAACAACGACACCCAGGTGACTTCAGGCTGGGCGAGTACCTTGCAGCGGCATTTGCAACGTAACCCTGAACTCGGCCTGATTGGCCCGGTGACCAATAATATCGGCAATCAAGCCAAGGTTGATGTCACCTACACCAGCCTGGCGCAGATGCCGCAAGCGGCTCGACGCTTTACCTGCCGGCACCTTGGCGAGCGTGTCCGGCAGCCGACCCTGGCGTTCTTCTGCGTGATGATGCGGCGCAGTACCTACACGCAAATCGGCCCGCTCGACGAGGTGTATGGCCGAGGCTTTTTCGAAGATGACGATTACTGCCGACGTGTCGAACACGCCGGCCTCGCCTGCGCATGCGCGCGCGATGTGTTCATTCATCACCAGCTGTCGGCCTCGTTCGGGCAAATAAACCAGAGCGAACGCCAGGCACTGTTCGAGAAAAACAAAGCGATCTACGAGGCCAAATGGGGCCCATGGGTGCCCCATCAACATGAATAAGGCCGCGACGACGTTGCGCGCACCACTGGCCTGCGGCAACGTCGCGCTCATGAATGAAGTTTAGTGGCATCAAAACGCGCCTCCCAAGAGTGTTGCAAGGCAAACGCATGGGCCTCATCCGCGTCACGTTCACAGCACAAGGCTGCCTCGGCCAGCGCCGCAAGATCGGTCAGCGAATGACTGATAAACACACCTGGCAGGTCTGAGCGGCAGTGCATTTCGCCAAAGTCGGTGGAGATCACGGGCAACGCCAGGGCGCGGTATTCGTAATATTTGATGGGGTCGACAGAGGCGGTGAGTACGTTCGGTTTGAAGGGGATCAACCCCACGTCGAACTCAGCCATGGCTTGCAGTGCCGCGCCATGATCACAGGCGGGCAGCAAGACGACGTTAGGGGGTAGCTGATGGGCGGCCGGCTCGAACACGGGGCCGATCAAGCGGATTTCGTCGTGGGGCCTGGCCAGGGCCAAGGCGGCTACCCAGCCCCAGTCAAACCAGAAGGCCATCGTGCCCACATAGCCGAACACCTTTCGCGTGGAGGACGTCGGCGCAGGTTGTATGCCGAGCACTGCCGCCAGATCCAGACCGTTATGCACCAGGTGCACATCGTCCCGATAACCGCGCCATTGCGCATTAATGCCAGAGCTCGACGCCCAGATGACATCCACTCGCTGAGCGATCAACCGCTCCCATCGCGCCAGGGACGCGCGCGAAAAACCGGTGTAGAACGCCGGAAAATCGTCCATGGCGTCATACAGCGACGGGCAATGCGGCAGACGCTGCAACAGCAACCCCGCCAGCGCCGACGGCTTGCCGACCACCAGCAAGGTGGGCGCCTCGCGCGCGAAACCTTCGATCAAGCTCAAGGCATGCCGCCACACAAAACGGTTTACCCAGCCTGCCCCCGGTAGCGGCTCAATGGGCAACCCGCCCGGCTTCAAAACCGTGAGCCAGGCGGGCGTTGGGCTGGGTGGCTGAACAACTGGGGATGCGCGCAGACGCCGCAGATCGCTCCACTTGGGCAGCCGCGTGGGGTAAGGGTCCACCCATAGCACCGACACGCCCGTGCGGCGGTGAAGCCAGTCGACAAACTTATGTGGCCGCTGAGCGAAGCTCTCCCAGGGTAGCGGCGAAAGGATGACTACGCGGTTCAAACAAAGTGCTCGCGCAGGGCGTTGACGATACGTCCGGCCGCCTGCCCGTCGCCATAGGGCGAAATGCCGAGCGCCATGGCCCGATAGGCCGATTCATCATCAAGCAGGTGCTGCACGGCCTCAATAATGTGATCGCCGTTCGTACCAATCAGTTTTACGCACCCCTGTTCAACCGCCTCGGGTCGCTCGGTTTCATCCCGCATGACCAGTACAGGCTTACCCAGTGCCGGGGCTTCTTCCTGCACCCCGCCCGAGTCGGTCAGGATCAGATAGGCGGCTTGCATGGCGGCGATGAAGGTCGTGTAATCGAGCGGCGCGCAGAGCCTGAAATTGGGTATCCCGGCCAAACACGCATGCGCGACCTCCTTGATATTCGGGTTCGGATGCACGGGGTACAGGAACTGCACCTCAGGGTTGCGCTCGGCCAGGGTACGCAATGCCCGGCAAATATCGAGAAACGGCGCGCCGAAATGTTCCCTGCGGTGAGAGGTCACCAGCACCAGGCGTCGGCTGGGGTCAAGATCAAGGTTGAGCGCCGGCGCCCTGGCCGCTGCCGTGAGCAGGGCATCAATCACCGTGTTGCCGGTGACCACAATATCTGCAGCGCAGACGCCCTCTTTCAACAGGTTTTGCCGGGCGCTTGCCGTCGGTGCAAAGTGCCAACGCACCAACCTGCCGGTCATCACACGGTTGGCTTCCTCTGGAAACGGCTGTTGCATATCCCAGGTGCGCAGGCCGGCCTCAACATGACCCACCGGTATACGGTGATAAAAACAGGCCAAGGCGCAGGCCAGCACCGACGTGGTATCGCCCTGTGCCAAAACGGCATCGGGCCGCTCTTGCAGGAGCACGGTGTCCAGGTCGAGCAACAAATGGGCGGTCAAGCTGGTGAGGGTCTGATTGGGCCGCATCGCGTCCAGGTCGATGTCGGGTTCGATCCCGAAAGACACCAGGATCTGGTCCAGCAGATGACGGTGTTGCGCCGTGGCAAGTACACGCACATCCACCCAACGTTCTTTTTTCAGGGCCAAAATAACCGGGGCCATTTTGATCGCTTCGGGACGAGTCCCGACAACACACAAGATTTTTTTCAGAGACACGTCGAGCCTATTTCCATATTCAGGGAGTAGCTGAATAACTGCTGAGGTTCGTGACTCAACTGAATTCAAGCCATTGCACGCACATTCCGCTGTGCTTAAGCAGCATAGACACAGAACGCGCTTCCTGCCCGATAGCGCGACGCGCTTTCCCAGATCGGAAAGGTTGCCCTATTTTTTGCTCAGCGCACCGGCCAGGCGCTGCATGGCGACTTCGATTTCATGGGCGGTCAGGGACGAGTATCCCAATAGCCAACCGTGTTTTTTCTCTACGCCGGCATAGAGCCGACTGAGGCCGGGCAGTTGCACGCCCACGCGGGCAGCCTGGCGGATGGTGTTTTCTTCCGACCAACCCTCGGCCAGCAAACAGGGAATCTGCAGCCCGCCCTGGGGGCTTAAGGCCGTGACAATTGCGCCAAGGTGCCGGCCGATCGCATCCAGCATGGCTGCACGGCGCGCGGCGTAGAGTTTGCGCATGGCGCGGACATGCGCGTTGTAATGGCCGTCTTCCATGAAGCGCGCCAGGGTCAGTTGAAGGCTCTGCGGTGTGTGGCCGTCCATGATGCTGCGTGCGTAGGTGAAGGCTTTGACCAACTCAAGAGGCAGCACCATGTAGCCGATACGCAACCCCGGATACAGGGTTTTGCTGAAGGTACCGAGGTAGATCGTGCGTTGATCGTTGTCCAGGCCCTGCACGCACGCAATCGGCAGCCCGTCGTAGTGGAACTCGCTGTCGTAGTCGTCCTCGATGATCCACTTGCCATGCTCGGTCGCCCAGTTGATCAGCTCGAGTCGACGCTCCAGCGGTAAGGTCGCACCGGTGGGGTATTGATGCGAGGGCGTTACATAGACGCAATTGGCACCGCTGCGATCGGCCCGCAGCAGGTCCGTGCGTATGCCCTGGGCATCGACATCGATGGGCACCACGTTGGCCTCGGCGGTTTCAAAGGCCTTTTTGGCACCGAAGTAGCCCGGGTTTTCCAGCAGGATCGGTTTGCCGGCGTCCACCAGCAACTGGGCGCACAGGAACAGGGCTTGGCGCGTGCTGCTTAACACCAGGATCTGCTCAGGCGAGCATTTGGCCCCGCGCTCAAGGTTCAGGTACGTGGCGATTGCCTTGCGCAGAGGCTCGGCGCCTTGGGGGTCGCCATGCAGCAGGACATTGGCCTGGTAATCCTTCGTGACCTGGCGTTGCAGGCGCTCCCATATCCGGGTGGGGAAGGTTCGGGTTTCCGGCAACCCGGTGGCAAATGCCTTGATTACTTGTTGATCGTTAACGCCACCGCTGTTGAAAATCATCCGCCCGCGCTGGCTCAGGCCCGCCCCCGGCGGCGCCTCGCTGTGCGGGGCGCCTTGCACGTTCGTGCGCCGGCGCGCAGCCCCGCGCAATTCGGCGCCGACCGCCGCGGATACGTAGCTGCCCGAGCCCTCGCGCCGCACGATGAAACCGTCACGGTGCAAATGCACATAAGCGTTCTCGACCGTGTCGCGGGCCACGCCGAGCGTCTTGGCCAGGACCCTGGACGCCGGCAACTTCAGGCCTGGGCCGAGGGCACCTTCAAGGATCAAGGCACGCAGGGCGCGCTGGATCCGCTGATGCAAGTCCAGCCTCTGAAACTCGTCATCGTTGAGGCGTATCTGCAACGTTTCGAGTTCGAACGTATTTGCCATGCGGTCTGCCCTGCGTGAATAAATTGGCCGTAAATGACAGGCCAGTTTATCCGTAGACTTTGCTCATCGCCATTTGCAAGGAGCAACGTAACGCCATGTCTTCGTCACCCGCCAACTCATCTGTTCGCCTCAGGGATCTTATCCATCCGATTGTCGCCGCGCTGATCTCGGTCATCGTCAACTATGGCGGTACCTTCATCCTGGTGTTCCAGGCGGCCAAGGTCGCGGGGCTGAGCCCTGAGTTGACCGCTTCGTGGGTGTGGTCCGTATCGATTGGCGTGGGGGTGACCGGGCTGTTGCTCAGTTGGGTCGCGCGCGAACCGATCATCACCGCCTGGTCGACGCCTGCGGCGGCGTTCCTGGTCGTCGCCCTGGCCACCACGCCCTATGCCGAGGCGGTGGGCGCGTACATGATTTCGGGCGCGGCCTTCGTGCTGTTGGGCGTGTCGGGCTATTTCGAGAAAGTCATCCGCCTGATCCCGCCAGGCGTGGCCGCAGGGCTGCTGGCCGGCATCCTGTTGCAGTTCGGCATCGGCGCCTTTGGCGGCATGAGCGTCGAGCCGACGCTGGTCGGGGTGCTGATTGTTGCTTACCTGCTGCTCAAACGCTTTACCGCGCGCTACGCAGTGGTGGGCGTGCTGGCGCTGGGCCTGGTCGTTTTGCTGATTCAGGGACGTTTCGATGTGTCAGGGCTTGGGTTGCAGTTTGCAGCCCCCGTGTTCACCCGGCCTGAGTTCTCGCTCAATGCCTTGCTCAGCGTCGCGTTGCCGCTGTTTCTGATCACCCTGACCGGCCAATACATGCCTGGCATGCTGGTACTGCGCAACGATGGGTTCCGCACCAGCGCCAATCCAATCGTGGCCCTCACCGGGCTGGGTTCCTTGCTGATGGCACCGTTTGGCTCCCACGCGTTCAACATCGCAGCGATTACAGCGGCTATCTGCACCGGCAAGGAGGCGCACGAAGAACCCTCCAAGCGCTGGATCGCCGGCATCGCCGCAGGCGCGTTTTATATTCTGGTGGGGATTTTCGGCGTGACCCTCGCCGCGGTGTTCATGGTCTTCCCGGCCGCCTTCATCACAACCCTGGCCGGGCTCGCCCTGCTGGGCACCCTCGGCGGCAGCCTGGCCGGCGCCATGGTCGACGCCAAATCCCGCGAAGCCGCGCTGATAACCTTCCTGGCGGCTGCCGCCAACATTACCGTGTTCGGCATCGGCGGGGCGTTCTGGGGGTTGTTGATCGGGCTGGTGGCGTATGCCGTGCTCAACGGCCGCTTGCCACGTCGCGAGGCGGGTTCCGATGCTGCGCCAACGCGCGGGTGAAATAGCAGAGGTCGGTGCAACGCAGTGCGTTGAGACGGGTAGCCATAGAGGTCTGCTTGATGTGGCCTTCCTGGTATCCGGCAGGTTAACGCACGTTGGCGGCACGCCAGGCTCGACTGCCGCAGCCGGATCACACATCACAGTCATCGACTGGAAAATAGAACCCAGCCCAACGAGAAGGGTCTGCTCCTTTATCAGAACCTGGGAATACATCGAATGTCCGCGCAACATAGCCTAGTGATACTTGCTCGGGGAGGCTACGCCGCTCGGGGGCTGCTTTATTTGATCATCGGTCTCTTCGCACTGCTGGCAGCGCAGGATTCGACAAAACCCAAAGACAGCCATAAGAGCCTGGAAGCACTGCTAAGCCAACCATTTGGCTATTTTTTAGTGGGGCTGGTGGTGGCGGGTCTGCTCGCATTTGCGGCGTGGCGCGTGCTGCAAGCTACGCGTGATGTCGATCATCACGGCAAAGCACTCAAAGGCCTGGTGATTCGTGCAGGCCTGTTGGCGGGAGGTCTGGTCAACGGCGCTCTAGCGTTCTTTGCATTGGGCCTGCTCATTAGCGGCATTGAACGTTCGGGTCATTCCGGTGGGCAGTCCAAAGACTGGCTGGCGCATGTCTTGTCTTGGGATCACTCGAATTTGATGCTGTACCTGATCGCACTCATTCCGCTGGGCGTCGGTATTGCTCACATCATCAAGGGATGGAAGGCGTCGTTCGAGAAATATTTTGAGGCCGATGAAGACGTCATGCGGTATGTCCGCCCTGTATCTCGATTCGGTCTAGTTGCCCGTGGGGTCGTGTTTATAGAGATTGCGCTGCTGCTGGCAATCAGCGGCTCCACTTATCAAGCCATGGACCCACCGGGGATGAAGGAAGCACTGAACGCGCTGCAAAACCTACCCGCTGGTTGGTTGATTTTGATGGTGATGGCATCAGGGCTGATAGCTTTCTCGGTTTATAGCTTCTCGCAAGCCTTCTGGCGCAAGATCAACATGGATGTGCCGGGAATACCGAGACCCTAGTGCCAGCCATCGCCGTACAAGCCCGTTCGGATCACGAAAGTTAGTCGGGCTGGATTGGGTTGTCAAAGCGTGGCAAAGCAATGACTTGTAGGAAAAGGAGGCGGCAACAGTCAGCTCACGGACCCGTGACCTCTGTGTTTAAATCGCAGAATGTCCACGTAAACATGCGGCCAGTGATGCATTCCAACCGGCGCGGTCGGAACCTGTACCGGCACCAGAACACCTCCGCCCGGTAGAGCAGAAGCTCCGCCCTTCTCCAGCCCACTCAAGATTAATCAAAAGTGACAAATTCATAAATTCGCCAAAGCTTTCAGGCTCTGATAGTCCTATACACTCAGCCTACTCACGCACGCTGCCAGTCGATTGACACTGAGACGCTGATAGCCGAGATTTGGGCCCAATAGCGCCCGATCCTCTGGGGCTGGCTTGTCCAGCTCTGTGTTCGGGCCTTCTTGTTTATGGAACACGGAAGTTGCAGCAGCTCTCGCCACCGAAGCCCTTTCGGACTTACCCAGACCTCGTTGCGTTACTGATTGAACGCGGTATGGGCATCGCCAACCCAGCCCGTTCGGAACGCAAAATCGCTCAGGTAGGCTACTACCGTCTGAGCGGTTACTGGTTCCCGGCTCGTGATTTTGTACGAGACCACCTGCAGAATGTGGTGCTCTGCTAGGTGACCCAAAAGCCCCTTCGACAAAACTCCTTCCTTCCAGACACCACATTCGACGACGCGTTTAGCCTTTACCTTTTCGACAAAAAGCTGCGCCAGTTAATGCTTGATGCCATCGAGCGAATCGAGATCCACGTTCGAACTGTCACTGCCCATGAAGTCGGGTATTACGGGGCATTGGCCTATACGGATCCCAGTTTCATCGTCCCAAAGCAGACCCAAAACTGGACGGATAGAAGCAAAAGGCAACGCAACACCTGGTTAGAGTGGCTTGAAAGACAAAACGGTCTAGTTGCCCGCAGCCAAGAGGACTGCATTGAGTGGCACAAACGAAACCGCAAGGCGATTCCTTTCTGGGTAGCCATTGAGGCCTGGGACTTCGGTACGCTCTCCAAGTACTACGAGATACTCAAGGGCAACCATCAAAACCGTATCGCACAGCGCCTGGGTGTCTCGAACACCAGGACACTCAAGCTTTGGCTGCAAGAAATTAACACCCTTCGAAATCGCTGTGCACATCACAGTCGTATTTGGAACCAGGTGTCAGCGAATGCGCTCCCTGACCTTGCTGCAGAGCCATACTTCCAAACGTTGAAGTTGGATCACAGTGCACTCACCCGTCTTTATGGACAGATCGCTATCATCTGGTTCCTGGTACAGCGTATCGGACCAAGCTCAGACTGGATCCGACATGTAGCGGATGTCATAGATTCCAAACCGAACCTTCCTGGGTGCCCGTTCGGGTCCCTTGGGCTTCCTTCTGAAGATGGTTTTCCGCGGCACTTGTTCGGCATCTAAAATCCCGTCTTTAATCGTCCGGTGAACGGCGGTGAGTAGGGACGCGATATTCCAGGCGGTGCGCAGGAATGCCTTCTGTGGCAGCCCGACGAAAACTCACTGCCGCCGGGATCGTGGTCTGGATCATCTGAACCTTCGGATGATCAGCAAAGGTTTCGGTCAGCGTGTGATAAATCAGGTTTGCATCATTGGTTGCATCAAGCTTGTTGATCACGACATTCAGCATTGGCGTCACTGCGCCCAGTGCTGCCAACGGCTCAAGGTCTCGATAAAGCTGAAGCATCCCACGCTGCAACTCTCGTGCAGTCAGCATATCCGGGGTGATGGGCGAAATCGCCATGTGTGCCCCAAGCAAGGCCATCTCCAGCACGATGGAGCGAGCTCCTTGGGTATCGATCAGAATCAGATCAAAGTCCTGCTCGAAAGCAGGCAACAGATTCTTGAGACGAAGACGCCTGTCAGCAGCATGCCGCGACAGATTTCCCAACTGATTGAACGGATCATTGGAGTGGATCAGCGAGAGATTAGGAGTGCAGGTCCGCGAAATGACCTGGTCGGCCCGAGTTTCGTTATTCGCGATCAGTGGATAGGTGCCACCAGGCGCCTCATGCGATAGCGCATAAAACGACGACAGCGACGGCTGGTTATCCAGATCGATGAGCAGGGTACGGATCCCTGCATCGGCGCAGAACGCGCCCAGATTGACGCCAACCGTGGTTTTACCCGGCCCGCCTTTGGTTGAAACGACCGCAGTGACTTTCATGATATTGACCTCGGAATCGTAGGATTTGAGATGCTTTCATGCAGGTCACGCTGTGCGCTTTGATCACCCCGGAAAATCCAAGGCAAAAAAAAGCCTGCATCGCTGCAGGCTTTTCCCTATCTGGCTCCACGACCTGGACTCGAACCAGGGACCCAATGATTAACAGTCATTTGCTCTACCAACTGAGCTATCGCGGAATGCGCCGTATGTTACTGATTGAAAAGGATAAGTCAAGCTTTGCACAGCATTTCGGCGGATTAATCCGGATGACCGGTCGAACGTTGCGGCTCCCTGGCCAATTCCAGCCAGGCCCGCGCGGCGGGTGGCAGGTGGGCGCTGGCGCGCCAGGCCAGGGCGATGTGCCAGTCGGTGTGGGGTTCGTCCAGGGGGATCAGGGCGATGCCAGCGTGTTGGTGCTTGTGGGCCAGCATGCGCGGCAGGAAGGCGACGCCGAGTCCGGCGGACACCAGGTCGACGATGAAGTCGATCTGCCCGCTGCGGGCGGTTATCTTCGGCATGACGCCTTTGCGCTCGCACGCTTTGAGGATCTTGGCGTTCAGGGCAAAGCCGGCTTCGAACAGGATAAAGGGTGAATCCGCCAGGTCAGTGAAGTCGATACTCGCGCGTGCGGCCAGCGGGTGGCCGATGGGCAGTACGGCCATCAGCGGTTCGTTGCGCACGGGTTGATAGTCGAAGCCTTCATCTATCGGCAGCAGGAGGGCCGCCAGGTCGACCTCCCCGGCGTCCAGGCATTCACGCAGTTTTTTGCTGCCATATTCGGTCAGTTCGATGTCGATGTCCGGGTAGCGGCTGCGGTAGGTGGCGAACATCGTCGCGAACACGACGCCACATCCCACCGGCGGCAGGCCGATGCGTAACACACCGCGCTTGAGGCCGCGCAGGTCATTGATTTGAGCGACGAGGTCGTTATGTTCAGCAAGCATGACCAAAGCGCGGCTGTAGGCGATTTCGCCGGCGGCGGTGAGTTCGTTCTTATGCCCCAGGCGACTGAGCAGCGGCGTGCCCAGTTCGTCTTCCAGGGTCTTGACCGCCTTGCTCACACTCGATTGGGTCAGGGACACCACCTCGGCGGCCTGGGAGAAGCCGCCTTGGCGCACGACTTCGACGAAGGCGCGCAATGTTCTGAGGTTCATCAGTATTCCTTTAGCGACTGGCAACTAGCGATAAAAGTTGCTTTTATCATGACAGATGTTTGCTTATCTTGGAGCCACCCTGCCCTGCCGAGATCCCGAGCATGATCATTTCGTCCGCCTCAGACTACCGCGCCGCCGCCAAGCGCAAGCTGCCGCGCTTTCTGTTTGACTACATTGACGGTGGCGCCTACGCCGAACATACGCTGCGCGCCAACAGCTCGGACCTGGCGGATATCAGCCTGCGCCAACGCATCCTGCGCAATGTCGACAACCTGAGCCTGAAGACCACGCTGCTGGGCGAGGAACTGGACATGCCGGTCATCCTCAGCCCCGTGGGCTTGACCGGTATGTATGCGCGACGCGGCGAAGTGCAAGCGGCCCAGGCAGCGGCCAATAAAGGCATCCCGTTCTGCCTGTCGACGGTGTCGGTGTGTTCGATCGAAGAGGTGGCGTCACAAAGCCCGCGGTCGATCTGGTTCCAGCTGTATGTGCTCAAAGACCGTGGTTTTATGCGCAATGCGCTGGAGCGCGCCCAGGCAGCCGGGGTGACCACGCTGGTGTTTACTGTGGACATGCCGACACCGGGCGCGCGCTATCGCGATGCCCACTCGGGCATGTCCGGGCCGTTTGCGGCGCAGCGGCGCATGCTGCAAGCCGTCACCAAGCCGCAGTGGGCGTTCGATGTGGGCTTGATGGGCCGCCCCCACGACTTGGGCAATATCTCCAAGTACCTGGGTAAACCCACGCACCTGGAAGACTACATCGGCTGGCTGGCCAACAACTTCGACCCGTCGATCAGTTGGAAAGACCTGGAATGGATCCGCGAATTCTGGAAGGGCCCGATGATCATCAAGGGCATCCTCGACCCTCAGGACGCCAAGGACGCGGTCAGTTTCGGCGCCGATGCCATCGTGGTGTCCAATCACGGCGGCCGTCAGCTCGATGGCGTGCTGTCTACCGCCAAAGCCCTGCCACCGATTGCCGACGCGGTGGGCGAGGACCTGACGGTGCTGGTGGACTCCGGCATCCGTTCCGGGCTGGATGTGGTGCGCATGCTCGCCCTGGGCGCCAAAGCCTGCCTGCTGGGCCGCGCGACCGCCTATGCGTTGGCCGCAGATGGCCGGCACGGGGTGGAAAACCTGTTGGATATCTTCGCCAGGGAGATGCGCGTGGCAATGACATTGACCGGCGTGACGTCGATTGAGCAGATTGACGCCAACACATTGGTTCAAGCAGCCAAATAACCGGCGTCATACCCCGACGACTGTTTTCCAGCCGGAAAACGGTCGTTGATTTATAAGGATATTTATTAATTTGTAACTATTGGCATGAATATCGCTCTATTAATTTTCAAGCAGGTCACGCAATGACAAGACGTGCGGCAGGGCCCAAGGGTTATACGCCCTGGCAAAGCGGACTAAACTGTTTCCAATGTTTTACGGAACTGAAGGAACAGTAATACGCTTGGCACTCGCCGCGCTCATCAAGCCTGTAAGACAGTTAAGTACTTAGAGGCCGATTGCTGATGAAAACACCGACCCAGACCCACGCAATCGACTTCGACAGTGCCAAATTGCAACGCCTTGGGTTTGGCCACCCCACCGCCCTGCCCCGTCGCCCCGCGACCATCGTGCAGCTTCGCCAGCAACTGGTGCAGCAACTGCAAACCAGCCTGGAAGTGGAGCGTATCCTCGGCGCATTTTTTCGCGAGGTTCAACGCCTGGTCCCCTTGGACGCCCTGCACTACCGGCACGAAGCCAGCGACCTGCGCCTGGAGTTCGGCCATCGCGGCCACCATTCGGTGAGCTACAGCCTGAGCCACGAAGGCGAGCATTTGGGCGAACTGGTGTTTCGCCGCAACCAACGCCTGACGGAAGAGGAACTCGGCCAGCTCGAATCCCTGCTGTCGACGCTGCTCTACCCGATGCGCAATGCCCTGCTCTACCGCGCCGCCACCCGCAGTGCCCTGCGTGATCCCTTGACCGAAACGGGCAATCGTATTGCCATGGACCAGACGCTGCAGCGCGAAATCGATATGGCGCGTCGGCATCTGAGCCCGCTCTCCGTGCTGATGCTGGACATCGACCATTTCAAAACCATCAACGATACCCACGGCCACGCGGCCGGCGACAACGTCTTGCGCACTATCGCGGCGGCGATCAAGAGCCAGTTGCGCAACGTCGACATGGTGTTCCGGTTTGGCGGGGAAGAGTTTCTGATCCTGCTGTCCAACACCGGGCGGGATGCGGCCAGGATGGTTGGAGAACGTCTGCGCCAGGCGGCACAGGCCCAGGACTATTGGGCGGAAGGTGCGCGGATTGAATTGACGGTGAGCCTGGGTTGCTCGACGTTGCTGGCCGCCGAGTCGGCAGAAAGCCTGTTGCGCCGGGCCGACAGCGCGTTGTATGTGGCCAAGCGCGAAGGTCGCAACCGCTTGGCAATGGCGGGGTAAAACCCCGCCATCCCTTTTACGTCACGCTTCGCTGGCGACGCGCATCTGGCGCTCGCGCACCACCGCCGGCGCTTTCTCCTTCTCCAGGCGCATGCAGCTTTCCAAGAACAGGTACATGTAGTCGTAGCTCTTGCACACGGCTTGGCGCAGCTCTACCTGCAAGGCCCTGCTCGGGTTCATCCCGGCCAGGGTGCAGATGATTTCCAGAGCCTCCCAAGGGTGCGCGTCGTCGTACTGCGCGTGCATCTTCAGCCACTTCATCGCACGCTTGCGGTCTTCCTCGGGAAAGGCTGCCGCATACACACCGGTGGAACACACCACTGCGGACCACTCCCCTGTCGCCCCCTCGATCGCGTAGTTGGTGGCGGCAATCGCCACGATCAACGAATCGGCCGAGCTGGTGTGCCAGCACCAATGGCTCAGTGCATGCAACTCCGGCGGTACGTTCTGCGCTTGCAGCTCTTCAAGGCTGACACCGTGGGCGCGCGCCCAATGCACCCAATAGTCGGCATGGTTCAGTTCCACCCGAATATTGCGCATCAGCCAACGTCGCGCCATATCCTCACCAGGATGACGGGCAAACTTGGTTTTGGTGAGGTTCTGTGCCATGTACAAAGCAAACTGTTCCACGACGGGCCAACCACCGATCAAGTAGTGGCGCAGGGTCTTGGCGCTGAGCGTGTTATCGCGCATGCGCTGGTACAGTTCGTGTTCGACAACGCGGCGCTTGCTCTCGCTACAGTCCAGGATCAATTGCTGTGCCCAGGCGGGGTAACTTGAGGCTTCCATAAGCGGACCGGTTCGGTTGAATGTGTCGATCACTGTAAGGCTCCTTTTTAAGTGTGATGTTGTACAGACCAGCAGTTGTTTCAGCGGAATGTGCCGGGCGCCTTGAATAACACAGGCTGCGGCCGCGCAGGTCGACACTGCAAGCTATCAAAGGTAAACAATTGCGGTCGTTCAATCAGGTAACCCTGAGCGTAATCCACACCAATTTCGAGCAGAGCCTTTTCGATTTGCGGTGTTTCAACAAACTCGGCAATTGTGCGCTTACCCATGACGTGGCCGATGTGGTTGATCACTTCGACCATGGCGCGGTTAATCGGGTCGTCCAGCATATCCTTTACGAAACTTCCATCGATCTTCAGGAAGTCTACAGGTAAATGTTTCAAATACGCGAACGAGGACATTCCGGCGCAAAAATCATCAAGTGAAAAATGGCAGCCTAAGGCTTTGAGTTCATTAATAAATCGAATCGCGCTACCCAAGTTTGCGATCGCGCTGGTTTCAGTTATTTCAAAACAAATCATTTCTGGGGGAATGCGGTAAGTCTCGAATTTCTCACGTAAAAATCCTAAAAATTCGTCGTCTCCAATAGTTATGCCTGACAGATTAATCGCACATATAGCCATAGGCCGGGCCGGACGCTCGAGCATGCAACGAGCGATGATCTTGAATACGTTTTCCACCACCCAGCGATCCAGGGAAGTCATCAAGCCATAACGTTCGGCCGCAGGAATAAAACTATCGGGAAGGATGATGCGGCCCGCTTCATCATGCAGGCGCAGCAGGATTTCGATATGCCCATTGCCGGCGTCGGTAGCACCCAGGGGTGAAATTTCCTGGGCGTACAGGCAAAAGCGGTTTTCCTCCAACGCCATGTGCAAACGCTGCACCCAGGCCATTTCGCCAAAGCGCAGCGACAGCTCCGAATCATCGGCATGGTAGACCTGCACGCGGTTGCGCCCCTTCTCCTTGGCCATATAGCAGGCCATGTCGGCAGCCCGTAGCGAGGTTTCCAGCGTGGTCGGCGTTTGGGATGACAGATGCACCAGGCCAATGCTCACGGTGGTCATGAACGGCCGGCCCTTCCACACAAAATGCAGATTTTGCACAGTATGGCGAAGGCTCTCGGCGATTTTTTCCGCCGCCGACGCCGGACAGTTTTCCAACAGGATGCCGAACTCATCGCCGCCCAGACGCGCCAGCGTGTCGCCCTCACGCAGGTCCGATTGCAGCAACGCACAGATGTGTCGCAGCAACTCATCGCCAGCGGCATGGCCGCAGGTGTCATTGACCAGCTTGAACTGGTCCAGATCCAGGAACATCAGCGCATGCCGCCCGCCCTGCTGCCCCCCGGCCGGGTGCAGTACCTGTTCCAGGCGATACTCGAATTCACGACGGTTGGCCAGCCCCGTCAAGGCATCGTGCGTCGCCTGCCACGACAGGTTGGCAATATATTGACGCTCCTGGGTCATGTCGTGCAGCACCAGCACCGCACCGCTGACCCTGCCGGCGCTGCGGATCGGCGCGCCCACCAGAGTGACCGACACCGTGCTGCCATCCAGGCGCTGGATGGTCTTGGCATGCTCGCTGCCGCCCCGCAACTGGCCCTTGACGATGTGTTCGATCAGGGTAAACCCGTCGGGCTGGGCATCGTCATCCAGCAAGCTGAACAGCGCCGCCAGGGGCAGGCCTTGGGCCTGGGCCGAGTTCCAGTGGGTCAGCGCTTCGGCGGCGGGGTTCATATAGGTGATGGCGCCATCGACGTCGGTGGTGATCACGCCGTCGCCAATCGACTCCAGGGTAATTTGCGCCCGCTCCTTCTCTTCTCGCAGGGCATCAGCAAAGGCATGGCGCTGCGCCAACAGTTTATGCGTGCGCAGCAGCGCCAGTACGATCAGGCCCAGGGCCGTGGCCAGGTTGGTGATCAGCAGCAACCGCAGGATCATGCGCGAGCCTTCGCCCAACGCATCGCTGAAGGCTTTGGCGGCCGGCGTCACGCCCTCGTTGATGGCGGTGATATGCGCCTTCCATTCGCGCACATCGTTGGCACTGACCTGGTCGCGGCTGATCGCGTCGTGCATCTGGCGGGCGAGGTCATCCAATTGCACCAGGTAACCATCACCGACGGTCCACAGTTCGATGGCTTTTTCCAGGTAGCTGAAATGACGAAAATTAAGGTACAGCCAGATCAGGCTGGAGACGTCATCGGCATGGTTGCCGCCCTTGAGGATGCCTTGGCGCGCGGCGGCGAGGTCAGGGCTGGGGCGGTCCAGGGCAATGCGCAATTCATGCCCGCCCTGGGGCACGGCGATGGCCTGCTGGTATTTGAGGTAGGTGGCTGCGTCGCGGTTATCAGCGTAAAGCGTCAGGTAATAGATAGCGTCCTTCTGGCCCTTGGACCATAAGCTCTCGCCGCCCACATAACCACGCACCGCTGAAAGCACGTAGAGACTGACGCAACCCAACAATGCCTGGAACAGGACGACGGCTATAAAAGGCCAGACAATGCCCAACAGCCGAGGCGTTCCGAGAGTCCGCTTTTGCTTCATGAAGTCCCTTGCATATGCACTGCTGGATACGCACGCAAACACCCGCTTCCGATAGCACAGACTAGGCTAAATCAACGCACTTGTTGCAAGTGTCCATAAAGTTTGGCGTAAAGCCCGCCATCGGCAATCAATTGCTGATGATCGCCATCCTCAGCGATATGACCGCCGTCAAACACCAACACTCGATCTGCCTGTTTTACCGCCGACAAACGGTGGGCGATGATCAGTGTAGTACGCCCATTCAGAAACCGCGCCAGGGCCTGGTGCAGGTTGTACTCGGTGGCGGCGTCCAGCGCAGACGTGGCTTCATCGAGTATCACCACCTTGGGCTCGGCCAGCACCATGCGCGCAATCGCCAGGCGCTGGCGCTGCCCGCCGGAGAAGCGCACGCCGGAACGCCCCACCACGCTGTCCAACCCCAGCGGCAATGCCTTGACGGTGGCATCCAGTTGGGCGATTTCCAGCGCCTGCCAGCAGGCCTGGTCACTGCGTTCGCGGCCCATGGTCAGGTTGGCGCGCACGGTGTCGTTAAACAGCGCCGGGTGTTGCAGCACCACCGCGACATGCTCGCGAATGGTCTCCAGGCCAATCTCCTGCTGGGTGGCACCGCCAAAACGGATACTCCCCGCCTGGGGCGTGTACAGCCCGAGCAACAATTGCACCAGCGTGCTCTTGCCACCGCCGCTGGCGCCGACAATCGCGACTTTTTCGCCAGGCGCAATCTGCAGGTTCAACTGGTTGAGCACCCGCTCTTCCCCATAGCCGAAATTGAGGCCGCGCACCTCGATGCCGACGGTCTCATGCCCGGTGAACGGGTCTTCGCCGCCGACGTATTGCGGCTCATCGGCACGCGCCAGCAGCTCGTTGATACGGCTCAGCGCGCCGCCCGCCGCGTAGTAGGCATATTGCAGGTTAAGCAGTTGCTCCACCGGGCCGATCATGAACCACAGGTAGCTGAACACCGCGAGCATCTGGCCGATGGACAGGTCGGAAAACAGCACGGTAAGCATCGCCGCCGCGCGAAAAATGTCGATACCGAACTGGAACAGCAGCCCGCTGGCACGGCTGGACGCGTCGGTTTTCCACTGGGAATGGATCGCATAGTCACGCACTTCCTGGGCGCGCTGGCCCAGGCGCCCGAGGAAAAAGCCCTGGCGGTTGCCGGCGCGCACTTCCTGGATGGCGTCGAGGGTTTCGGTCAGGGCCTGGGTAAACCGCGAGGTGCTGTCGTTTTCCAGTTTCTTGAGGTGTTTGACGCGCTTGCCCAACTGCACCGTGGCGTAGATTACCAACGGGTTGAACAGCAGGATCAGCAATGCCAATTGCCAGTGCATCCACACCAGGATCGCCGAGGTGCCGACCAGGGTCAGCATGGCGACCAGGAAACGGCTGAGGGTTTCGCCGACGAATTTATCCAGGGTGTCCAGGTCGGTCACCAAGTGCGTGGTGACCGTTCCGCTGCCCAGGCTTTCGTATTCACCCAGCGAGATACGCTTGAGGCGCTCGATCAGGCGCACGCGGATGCGGTACACGATGTCCTTGGCCAGGCGCGCGAACAGCCGCGCCTGTAACACGTTGAACACCAGCGCGCCGCAGCGCAGCAGCAGGGTCACCAGCAGCATCAGGCCGATATACCCGGCGGCTTTCTGCCAAACCAGGGGCAGCGCGTGGTTCATCACCTTGAGCGCCGCATCGCCATGGCCCAACAACACTTCGTCCACCAGCAACGGCAACAGCAAGGGGATGGGCACGCTGCACAGGGTCGCCAACACGGCAACGCCATTGGCGGCCCACAGGGATTTCTTGTGACGCAGGGCCAGGCGGCGAATTTCCGCCCAGGTCAGGCGATCGGTGCGTGTATTGGGGTCATACACAGGCGGCTCGCTCCAGCCATCGGCCCAACAAAGGCGACAACTCGGACAGCGGCTGGTAACCGTTGGTCAGCAAGGCCAACTGGCCCTTGCGTTCGGCGAGCAGGGTCGGGAACCCGGCGATGCCCAGATCCTGCACCCAGGTGAAATCGGCAGCCGTGGCGGCGTGCTGCTCGGCGCGGTCGAACTCGCCGGCAAATTCGATGCGCGGTATGCCCGCCTGCTCAGCCAACTCCACCAGCACGCTGGCGAGGGTCACGTCGCGGCCCTCGACATAAAACGCCTGCTGGATCAGCCCCAACAGCGTCCAGGCGCAATCCGGCGCCAGGCTGCGCGCGGTGACGATGGCGCGGCACGCAGGCTCGGTGTCATAGACAAAACCGTCCGGCAGCGCCCCCTCGCGCTTGAACGGCTGGCCGGTAGCCTCGGTGACGGCCTGCCAGTGCTCAAGGATGTAGCGCCGGGTGGTCGGTTCCAGCGCCGCGCCGCTGCCGGTGCGCAAGCCGCCCACCACCAGGTGCACGTCCACGCCGACCGCCCGGGCCTGCTCCACCAAGGCCGTCGCCACCGGGGCAAAGCCCCAGCACCAGGAACACATCGGGTCCATTACGTAGAGCAGGCGCGCGGACATGGGTCAGACCTCGGAAGGGGTTTGCTTATAGTTGAAGCCAATCGGGTGCGGCATGTTGCGGGCCTTGGCCAGCTCAATCTGCTTCTGCCGGTCGATGGCGCTGCGACGGGTTTTCTCCGGCAGCTTATCCCAGCAATGCGGGCAACTGATGCCGGCCACGTAGTGCTCGGATGCACGGTCTTCCACGCTCACCGGTGTGCGACAGGCATGACATTGATCGTAGTCGCCTTCGCTGAGGTCGTGGCGCACGGTCACGCGATTGTCGAAAACAAAGCAGTCGCCCTGCCATTTGGTCTCTTCCTGAGGCACTTCCTCAAGGTATTTGAGGATGCCGCCCTTGAGGTGATACACCTCATCGAAGCCTTCGCTGAGCATGTAGCTCGAGGCTTTCTCGCAACGAATGCCGCCGGTGCAGAACATGGCGACTTTCTTGTGCTTGGCCGGGTCGAAGTTGGCTTTGATGTAGTCGGGAAATTCGCGAAAACTGGTGGTTTTCGGGTCGATTGCGCCTTCAAAGGTGCCAATCGACACTTCGTAGTCGTTGCGGGTGTCGATCAACAGCACTTCAGGGTCGCTGATCAGCGCGTTCCAGTCTTTTGGGTCGACATAGGTGCCGACCTTTTTGTTCGGGTCCACGCCTTCGACGCCCAGGGTCACGATCTCTTTCTTGAGCTTGACCTTGGTGCGGTAGAACGGCTGGTCGTCGCAGTACGATTCCTTGTGGTCGATGTCGACCATGCGTGGGTCGTTCTTCAGCCAGGCCATCAGGCCATCAATGCCTTCGCGGCTGCCGGAAACAGTGCCGTTGATGCCTTCTTCGGCGATCAGCAAGGTGCCTTTGATGCCGTTGTCGACCATCGCCTGCAGCAATGGCTCGCGCAGGGCGACGTAATCTTCGAGGGTGACGAACTTGTACAGTGCCGCCACGACGATGGGTTGGGTCATGGGTGTTCTCTCCAGGTGGCTACCCTCGTAAGGGGTGAACCGGATGCAAAAAATCGCCGGCCGCAGCCGTGCGGCGCGCAGTTTAACAAAACCCCGGCGCCATCGACACGCAGCCAGTGATATTTCCCCACGCCCATCGCGACATGGCTGACCTGAACCTTGGGGACCTACGTGATAGCGTTTCCCGCTACCCGCCGACTCACCGGCGAAGCCCAAGGAAACGTATGGATATGGACGCCGACAGCAGCCCTTTACTGACTCGACTGATCGACCACGCAAACCCTCCCGCGCCGGGCCGGGACGACCTGAAGACCGCCTTGCAACGCTTGAACATCCATTCGGTGTTCGACATCGTGCGGTTATCCGAAAAGCAATTCGCCAGGCAACTGGCTGCATATAACGACGACGACGCCCAATCGATATACCTCAAGGCCCAGAGTGCAGTCGCCCAACTGGAAGGGGTATTTCGCGAAAACCAGGTCGGCTCGGACGCTTCGTCGCTGCGCCACAAACGGCGCATCGGCGCAGCCAAAAGCGCAGCAGGTGCCACCTATAAAGCCCTGTTCGAAGAAAACTGGGATCAGTTCTGCGCCAGCACATCCATTGCCGCGGTCGATTCGCCGGCCGCTTACCTGCGCGAACTCTATCTATTCGCCGAGCAACTGGAAAAAAACGCCCTGGGGCCCAGCGCCACCAAGCTGACCGAGCGCCGCCCCGACCTGAAGGGCCTGCTGATCGACTCGCGCAGCGTGTCGGAACAACAGCCCATGTTGTCGATCATCAACCACACCCTGCTAAGCAATATCGCGGACACGCCAACAACCGATACCTATGCCTTATTGAGCGACACGTGGTACCCCTACTCCCTGCCGTTCAACGTCTACCATTACACCTGCCACTACGCGCTCTCTGGGGCAAAACCCGCGCTGGGGGAGCTCAGTTATCGCATCAGCCGCAAGCTGCCCATAGCAGGCAACTCCAGCGTCTACGGACTCGTCACCGCCCCTAATGATGAGGTGCAGTGCTTACTCAGCGGGTTAAGCCCCGAACAGCAGAACATGCTCAAAAGCCCATTGGCCCACACCCACGGCGCCGCTGACTTCTATCGAACGTATTACAACGCTGATGTGGGCGCGCCGGAAAAGATCGCGGATTTTCTGCAACATACTCAGCTGGACGCCGAACAGCTTCAGGCGCTGCTTGCGCAACAGGCCCATCAACCCAGCAAATCGCCCAACTGCCTGCAAGACACCGGCCTTACCTATGGCGCCTGCTACGTCAACGCGCCAGGGCATTCCCCCATCAGCCTGGACGCGCAAGCGCCGGACAAACTGTCAAACGTGTCGCTTGAACGTTTTGACCGTTTGCAGCGCATGGTCCGCTTGCAGCGCTGGCTCGATATCCCGTTTGCGCACTTGGACACGCTGATCGTCAGCGTCATGCGCGGCGAGAACAGCACCAATAGCACGCTGCTGATGATCAACCACAACACCCTGCGCGCACTGGGCGTCTATCGCTACCTGAATAAACGCTACGGGTTACACGCCGAAGAGTTTGCCGCGCTGGTCCATCAAATGCCCGTTCACGGCTCGGGCCAAGATCTGTCGCTGTTCGATCAGGTGTTCAACCGCACCGACTCGCCGCCACTGCGCCTGGATAACAGGCCATTCGATATGAACACCCGGCAACAACTCAGCGCCGCCCTTGGCCTGCAAGACACACCCGACTCGCTGGGGTTGCTGATCAGCACAAACACCTTTGCAGAACGCAACATCCTCACCCTCAGCAAAATCTACAGGCAAGCACGCATTGCCCGTCTGTTTGGCCTGTCCGTCCTGGAATGCCAGCAACTGGCCAACCTGCTGCAACTCCAGCCACAACTGCTCAACCCGAATTTGCGCGCCGCACCACAGGGGTTGCCTGACTTCCTGGATCTACTGATGCAACTGGACTGGGCCAGCCAATGGCTCAAGGCCCAGGGCACTGGCCCATCGTGGTTGCGTCGCCAATGGTTGCAAGGGCTGGCGAGCACTGACTCGGCGGTTAACGCACTGCTGAAGAGGTTCGCCGACTACGACCAAAACGCCCTGACAGATCGAGTGAACAAGCTGACGCTTCCGCAACAACCCTACGACGAGACACCGCGGCTGACAGCGATTAACTGGCAGTCAATCATTCACAGCGCCATGTCGCGGGCGCGTTTCACAGGCACTGTGGAGCAGGCGCTCGACGAAGCCCTCGGCACCTGCCCTATCAGCGTTCAACATGACCGTCAGAAGCATTTCATTGAGCAAGCGAAGGAAAAACTACTCCCCGAACTGGTCAAGACCATCGGCGAGTTATGGGAACTCTACCTTCGCCTGCGCCCCCTCATTAACGCTCACCCCCAACCCGCCGGCGAATCCGAGCTGCACCTGAAATATGAGAGCCATAGCGCGCTCTCCCGGTTGTACATGCCCTTCACCCAATCAGCGCCGCCTCTGCAAACCCTGGGTTACCTGATCCTGTTGCTGCCCAACGCCACCGAGTTGTTGCAACTGTCGATCAGCCCGCAGGCGCTGCATCAATTCCTGGCCAAACCGCACTGGCTTGATCAGGCATATCCGACGTTTTCATTGCTGGAATTGTCTCTGAACACCCTCTACCTGCTGCAACGGTTCAAACACTGCATCGACCGCTACAACCTGTCGGAACAACAATTATTCGACTACTTCGATTATGCCAATCGCCCACCCAACGGTGTCTCGCTGACCAGCCGTCATGAAACCGATGAGCACCTCGCGCAACTATTGGGCTGGCGCACTGAAGAAATCGAAGTGCTGAGCCACCATTTAAGCCCTCCTCGTATTACCTCAATGAGCCGTCTGGACTGGGTGCTGCGCTGCCACCAGGCAAGTCTCGACACCCAACTGTCGGCCGGGATGCTCCTGCGCGCCTGCCAATTGCAAAGCACCTCGACGCTGGAGGAATGGAAGGTCGTCAGCGAGGCGCTCGCGCGTACTGATCAATAAATAGCCGCACCTTCACCACCGCCCCTTTCGACCTGTTCAAGGACTGATCATGTCTCACCTGTTCAATCAACACCCCGATGAACGCCTGCGCGACGCGATGCTCGCGTACTACCTGGCCCACAAAGTACCTGCCTCACTCAAAGACAAGCTCAGCAACGCCGATGACCTCTACGAATACTGGCTGCTCGACGTTCAAGTCAGCCGAGCGGTACCGACCAGCCCCGTGGCCTGCGCCATTGCCAGCCTTCAGCAATACATCACGCGCATTCAACTGGGCCTGGAAGCGGGTTACGAAAACCAGGGGATGAGCGCGCAGCATGACCGGCTTTGGCGTGAGCGACTGCACACTTACCCGGTCTGGAGCGCCAGCCAGCAATTGCGTTACCACCCGGCCAACTACCTGGACCCGACGCTGCGTCGCAATAAAACCGATAGTTTCCAGCAGTTGGAAAACGAGCTGAGCCAGTATCGAGTGCAATCAGACAGCGTCGTGACGGCGGTACAGAGTTACCTGGCGCGTTTCGAAGAAATCGCCAATATCCGTACGCTCAACGGCTATATCGACGGCAACACCACTGCGCTGTACCGCAGCACCTATTACTTCGTTGGCAAGTCCAGCTCCGAGAATACCTATTACTGGCGCAGCCTTGACCTCTCCAGACGCTCCGGCGAGCGGCTTTTTCCAGACGCTTGGTCGGCGTGGAAAAAGATCAACCTGACACTCTCCGAAGACACCATCGAGGCAAGTATTCGCCCGGTATTTTTTAATAACCGGCTGTTTTTAGTCTGGGCCGAATGCAGTAAACCCGCGCCGACCAGCGCCTTCAAAACCACGCCAGCGAAACCGGACACTAAACAACGCCTCAACGAATGGGCGGACAGTCACTTTCCTAAATTCCGTCTTAATTTTTCTTATAAAAAACACAATGACAGCTGGAGCGCGGCCCAAACCTGTATTGAGGAGTACTGCGCAGCGCAGGAAATCAATGGGGTTGACCTTGCCGCGATCAAATCCCTCACGCACACCGTGGCGATCGTGGATGCCGCTTCCTCGAATACGCCGGCTCGGCTGTTTTTAGGCTTGCATACGACCGATCCGAAACAACAGGAACCCTTCAGTGGCAAATTTTTCCAGGCCGTAGAGGTAGACCCCCACTTCAATATGATAAAAATCGCCGACGGCGGCACGCCTGGGCGATACAAAGTGCCACAGGGCTCGGAGTTATCCGAAGAAATACATGAATTATTGAAGTACTTTCAGCCGTCCCAGCAGCAACAAGTCAAACAGGCCCTCGCCGGCAACGACCCGGAACATGAAGAGTATTACAACGAATTATTGCTCGGCACTTCTCGACAGCACTTCACGCTGTTCGGGCATACAAACCAAGGCAATCTCCAGTTCAAATTTTCCCCTTCAACCAAACACTCAATCACCCAGGCCACCCTGGAGCCGAACTATACAAACTGGGACTATCTGGGCAATAAAACATCCATTGAAGAGGCCAAATACAACTCATCGAGTTTCGACCCAGACACTCAGGAGCTGGTATTCACTTCCACCCTCAATGGCACATTTCAGCACCCTTACACGGTCACCATAAAGAAAGGGGATTACACGTTAACCCTGACCACTGAAACGCTGGGCGATGCCACTACCCCCCAACTAAAACTCAGTGCCGGTTCGCGCTTCACCGATGCGTACTCAAATTACAAAGCGGGCTTCTATGCCATCTTCCTCAGAGATGGGGTTACTCACGAAGAGTTCATCAACTGCATCCACGATGACGAGTCGCGCTTGATCAAGCCGACACCGGATGGCGAAGAGGCTATATCGCTGGAAGGTAAGTTCATCGACAGGAGCGCTTTCATACACCTGTATCAAAACACCCATCACACGTTCGACGTCCTGACCAACCGCTTCACCACGGCCACCCTGCCCAGCGGCCTGGTCGCACTTCACGGAACGAATGCGCTATCGCTTATTCGCTGCGACGCAAAAATCGAGAAATACCGCGTGTATAAGCATGTCGTCATGCGTTCCAACTTTGCCGAATACCCCCTTGTAGAGCATATCAACGAAGGCTCGGCCCGAATCCTCAACTTGCAGGACACCGCCCATACCAGCCTCGTCGGCTCCAGCCCCGAATTGTCGATCGGGCATAAAGTCACCGCCCGCATTCCGATGACAGCCGAAATGTTGAAAGCGGGCGTTACGCTTATCCATGGGGTGTTGACGCTTGAGATTAACGAGAACCGCACCCAGACGCTTGGCTGTGCCCTGAAAGCGGTTGAACTGAAATCAACCGCCGTCTCCACGATATCGGCGGCCCTCCAACAACTTGCCCCGCGTATCAACACCTACACGTCGCTCCCGCTCGGCACCGCCCAATTCATTGATTTCTCGGGCAGCACGCCCAACGCGGCCAGCGATACGCCCAAGACCCTTCGTATGAACACCTGCGTTGCCGACAAGCTGGTCAAGGCCGCCAATACAGGCCTGGAACAGGTGTTTTCGTTAACCCCGCAACACTGGCAAGAGCCTCCCCTGGCGGAAAAACAAGTGGCCGAGGCTATCGACTTTCAAGGGGCTTACGGCCAGTACTTCTGGGAATTGTTTCTGTACCTGCCCTGGCTGGTCGCTCACCGCCTGGATCAGGAGCAGCAACACGAAGAAGCCCAAGCCTGGCTCACTTACATCTTCGACCCCGCACGCGCAGCCGACGCCGCCATCGGCCGCCCGGCCTACTGGGGCTTCAACGAACTGGCCCGGCGGGAGGCCGTGCCTGGCGCAATCTCACACGACCCGCACGAACTGGCGATTCGTACTCCCCTGTACTTTCGCAAGGCGGTGTACCTGTTTTTCCTCGATATCCTGATCAACCGTGGCGATGCCGCCTACCGACAGCTGACGCCCGACAGCCTGACACAGGCCAAACTCTGGTACACGCGGGTCAATCGGCTGCTGGGCGCACGCCCCACCATCACCACTACCGAGCCCTGGGCCAGCATCACGCTGCGTACGTTGGTCACAACCCCTTCGCAGGCGCTACGCGAATTGGAATGGTCGACACCGTCAATCGATATGGACAGACCGGTCGACGACGCCGCACGCGCGCTGCCGGCCCCCACCGACAAGCTCTGCCTGCCGTTCAACACCGACCTCGTGGCGCGCTGGGACAAACTCGAAAGCCGCCTGCATAACCTGCGGCACAACCTCGACATCACCGGCAAACCGCTGCAGCTGGCGTTGTACGGCGCGCCATTGGCAGCGCCAACGCTGTTGGCCAGCCAGGTCAAAGACGGCCTCGTCCCGGCAGTGGGCGCGGCGGCCTTTCCCTCTGCGCAGGTTGGCCACTATCGTTTCCAGATCATGCTCGGCCATGCCCTGGCGGCCACCGACGCAGTGATCCAATTCGGCAATACGCTGCTGACGCTCAATGAGCGCAAGGACCAGGCCGAATACCTGGAACTGCAACATCAACAAGCCTGGGACCTGGCCAATATCGTGGTCATGCAACACACCCAGGCGTTGTTGATCGACGAGAAAAACCGCCAGGCGCTGTCTATCAGCCGACAGATCATCGAAGCCCGGCTGGGCTATTACCAGCATCTGCTCACCGAGGGTGTCAGCCACCACGAAACCAAGGCGGGGCAGCTTTACCTGGCCAGTAATGTGTTCGATGCCGCAGGCGCGGTCGCGGGCGCCGGGGCCGGCATTGCGATGATGGCGCCGAACATCGTCGGCACGTCGGTCGGTGGTTCGCGCTGGGAAGGCCCATTCCATGCCGCACAAGCACTGGCCCAAGGGGCCGCGACAGCCCTGCGCAGCACCGCGTCGGACCTGGACCGTACCGAACAATTCAAGCGTCGCGCACAAGAGTGGGCCCATGCCCAGGAACAGGCCCGATTCGAACTGGCCCAGGTCGATGCCCAGTTGCAAGCCTATGCCGAGCAGGAAAAGGCCACGCGCCTGCAATTGCGCCTGGCGCAGACGACCCTCGCCCAGGCCTGGTCGAGCTATCAATTGCTGATCAAACGCTTCGCCAACGCCCAGCTCTACGATTGGCTCAATGCTCAGCTCGGCCAGTTCTTCTACCAGGCCTACGACCTGAGCCTGGGCCTGTGCCGGGCAGCCGAAGCGAGCTGGCAATACGAAATGGCCGACAACCGCTCATTTATCCAAACAGGGGCCTGGAACACCCGTTACCGCGGTTACCTCGCGGGCGAAGCCCTGAAGCTGTCGCTGCTGAAAATGAACGACGCGTACCTGCAAACCAATGTTCGCGATCTGGAAATCGTCAAGACCCTTTCCCTGCGACACCGCGTGCTCGACTGCAACGTCCAACCCCTTGTCCCGACCAACACCTCCGAACTCAGTGAGACCGCTCAAGCGGACACTCCGGCGCTGTGGGCCCACTTGAAAAAACAACTAATCAGCGATGGCGCGCTTTGCTTCAAATTGCCCCGAACGCTCTTCGAAGAGGACTACCCCAACCACATCCTGCGGCGCATCAAAGGCATCAGCGTGTCGTTGCCGGCGACCCTGGGCGCGTATGAAGACATCAAGGCGATACTGACCCAGACCAGCCACGAGATCGAATTGCCCAACGGTACCTCGATCAAGGATAAGCGCGCCCATCAGCAAATCGCGCTGTCCACCGGTTTGGATGACAACGGCCTGTTTGCGCTCACGTTCGACAGTCACGAGCGCTACTTGCCGTTCGAGTACACGGGCGCCATTTCCGAATGGACCCTGACGTTTCCCAATCACGACATGCAAAAAGCCATCCTGGAATCGATCAACGACATTGTCATTCACCTGCGCTACACCGCGCGGGTCAAGCCCGCAGCGGGGGCCCAGGTATGAGCAACGACACGCCTGACCTGCAGATCAACCCACCCACGCTGCCCAAAGGCGGCGGCGCCATTCAAGGCACCGGCAAGGGCTGGGCCAACGTCGGCATCAGCGGTACGGCGACCTTTGAGATTGCCTTACCGATTTCTCCCGCCAGGGGGTATGCGCCGGCCATGACGCTGAGTTACCACAGCACGGCGGGAAACGGCCCCTTCGGCTTGGGGTGGACGATCAACCTGAGCGCCATCCGCCGACGCACGGCCCATGGCGTGCCTGCCTACACGGAACACGACGAGTTCATCGGGCCCGACGCGCAAACCTGGTTGCCCGAGCGCGACGCTCAAGGCGCGACGCTCGACCGCCCGTCCACGGTAGCGGGCACGGCCTATCGTGTGGTTCGCTACTTTGCGCGAGTCGAAAGCAGCTTCGACATCATCGAGCATTGGCGATCAGCAACCGATACCGCAGGCTTCTGGCTGATACACGGCGCTGACGGCAGCCAGCACTTCTATGGCAAAACAGCGCTGGCGCGCATTGCCGACCCGGACGAACCACAGCACGTGGCGCAATGGTTGTTGCAGGAAAGCCTGAATGCCCACGGCGAGCATATTTACTATCACTACACGCCAGAGACCGACACCTCGCGCTACCCACGCGATTGCCGTGCCCAGCACTACCTGGAACGCATCTGCTACGGCAACTTCACGGCCAGGAAACAAGAACACCTGTACCTGTGGCATACCGACGAGAAGCCGGCTATGGGCTGGCACTTTCAATTGCTGTTCGATTACGGCGAGCGCGCCATCCAATGGTCCAAACCGACGACCTATGAACCCACCCGCGCCTGGCGCATACGACCTGACGCCAGCTCGGACTTTTCCTTCGGTTTTGAGTTACGCACCCTGCGCCTGTGCCGGCAGATCCTGATGTTTCACCACTTTCCCGATGAGCCCAAAATGGCTGCCGAGCCGGTGCTGGCCAGGCGTCTGTTGCTGGAATACCGCCTCATCGGCAAAGTCAATCTGTTGGGCGCCGTGCATGAGCAGGCCTTCGACAGCGCGGGCCAATGCGTGAGCCGCCCACCGCTGGAATGTGCCTATGAATCGAGCCGGCTCAGGACGGATCAGAGCCGTTACCAACCGCTTGGTGCGATGGCGGGACTCAACGATGGCAATCGCTACCAATTGGTCGATCTGTATGGCGAAGGGATCCCGGGGATCCTCTACCGCAGCGACAAAAGTTGGTACTACCGAGAGCCGCTCAGGGCACCCGCCGCACCTACCGGTGACGAAGTGACGTACGGCATCGCCCAAGCGCTGGCGCGAGTGCCGGTCGCTGACAGCAGCCGCCCCATCCACCAGGCACTGGCCGACCTTGAGGGCGACGGCCGCTTGGACTGGATCGTCGCCCAGCCTGGAATGAGTGGTTTTTTCGCCCTGGACGAACAGCGCAACTGGTCGGCATTTACCCCATTCGATGCGTTCCCATCGGAGTTTTTCCATCCCCGGGGCGCGCTGGCTGACTTGATGGGCGCCGGACGCAGTGATTTCGCCATGATCGGCCCCCGCAGCGTGCGCCTGTATGCCAACCGCAGAAAATCCGGCTTCGCGCCGGCCACCGAAGTCCTTCACTTGGACGACGACAGCTTGCCGACGCTCTCGTCCTCACCTGACGAACTGGTGGCCTTCAGCGACGTCCTCGCCAGCGGGCAACAGCACTTGGTGCGCATCCGTCACAACGAAGTGAAATGCTGGCCAAACCTGGGCCGGGGGCGTTTCGCCAAGGGTTTTGTACTGGCCACGCTGCCGTTCTCTTACCGTACGTTCAAGGCAAGCAATGTGCTGCTCGCCGATCTGGCGGGCAGCGGTGCCACGGACTTACTGTACCCGAGCCCCGAACACCTGCTGGTTTTCCTCAACAACGGCGGCAACGGCTTCGAGACGGAGCCGGTCAAGGTGCCCTGGCCCAAGGGCATCGTGCATGACGATCACTGCCAGGTCAGCCTGGTCGATGTGCAAGGCCTGGGCTGCCCGAGCCTGATCCTGAGCGCCGCCCACCAGTCGCCCATTCACTGGCGCTATGACTTTTTCAACAACAAGCCCTGCCTGCTGATCAAAACCTCTAACAACATGGGCGCCCAAGCCTCCATCCAGTACCGCAGCAGCGCCCAAGAGTGGCTGGATGAAAAACACGAACTCAAGGCCGCCGGCCAGCCCGCCATCAGCCATTTGCCCTTTGCGATCCACGTGGTGCGCGCGCATACCCAACAAGACGAAATTACCGGCAACCGGCTTACCCATCACCTGCGTTACCGCTGCGCCTACTACGACCGCGAAGACCTTGAATTTCGCGGCTTTGGCCTACTGCTGCAAACCGACACCGAGGCCGACGGTAACCCCCCAGACGCGGCCGGTTTCAGCGCACCGGTGGTGCACAAAACCTGGTTCCATACCGGGCAACAGCTGGACATGCCGACCCGCGGCGCCAGCGCGCATGACCGGCAAGCCAAGGCATTGGGCCCCACGTTGCTCAGCAAACACCGGGCCGTCGACCCGGCCGATCCCATCGGCCATCACGATGAGGTGATCCATGCGCCCGCGCCCGCGCTGTTGCGTCAGGCCGCGCGCGCACTCAGCGGGATGGTTTTACGCAGCGAAGTGGTGGCCGTGGATACCGCGCCACACCGGCCGCCCTATTCAGTGCAGGTGCATCGTTATCAGGTTCGCGAACTGGCCCCCATCAGCACGCACGCGCGCGATGCCAGGCTGCTGTTACTGCCGCTGGAATCGATCAGTTATCAATATGAAGGCGTAGCGGACGATCCTGTGTGCCGGCACCAGATCAACCTGCGCCGGGACGCCTATGGCTGCCTGGTGCATGGCGTGACGGTACACTACGCGCGCCGGACCACCGCCGAGGACGCGCCACCCGCCGTGCTCACCGACGACCCTCAACGGCAATGGTGGCGCGACACCCATGACAGCGCGCAACAGTCCTATTACCTGAGCGAGACGTTGGCGTACTACATTCATCTGGATAACGCGCGGCCGCAGCGCCTGGCCCTGCCGTATCGCCAGCGCAGCAACGCGCTGGTACTGGGCAAGGCCCCTGCGGCGGGTGGGTTAAGCCTGGAGCAGATCAGCCATGAAACCCTCATCGACCTGAAAAACGGCCCCTTGGCCGCAGGTGCCGCGCGCGAACTGAGCTGCTTGACGGTGCAACGTTACCGGGAAGCCGGCGGCCATGGGGAAACCCTCGCGCCAGGCGTCGCGACCCCGCAGGCCCTGACCGATTATCTTGAAGCGGCAGAGCTGGATGAAAAGGCGCTGGGTATCTATGAAGACATACCGGTGATGCCGAACCAACCCACGGTTGAGTTGACGCAAAAGCTCAAGGACAGCGGTTACCACACCATGGAGCGGTTTTTTTCGTTCGCGGGCGAGGCCGGCAACCTGTGGTCGATCCGACGCTATTTCCCACAGTATGGAAATGCCACACAGTTCTACCGGCTCAAAGCGCTGCAAGCGACCCAGGCGCATGGCAGAACAAGCATTACTTACGACCCTTATTGGCTTCAGGTCACCCAGGTAAAACTGCCCGATGGTTGTTTGACCACCGCCGAATATGACTATGGGTCGCTGCTGCCGACCAAAATCGTCGACCCCAATGGCACTGTTCAAGAGGCACGGTATGACGGGTTTGGACAGCTACTCGCCCATACCTTTTACGGTCATGAGCAGGGGCTCAGAGTGGGCTTCTCAGCGTTGGCCGACGACACCCGGGCCGACGATACAACGCCTGCCTTTGCCATTGAAAACAGCAAGACCGTGTTGCGGAACATGGCCGGCGCTCACTGCTACGCCCCCTTCAGCTGGATGGGCGCGATCAATAAAGACCAGGTAAAAAAAGACTGGGTGACCCGTGGTTATGTTCTGCCCACTGGGCATATTCGGCCCCTTGCACGCTCACGTCTGAAAGACACTCGTCGACCGCTCAACGACAGCGAAAAAGAACTCAAGGTGTTGATCGACGCGGCCCGGCAAACGCCGGTACACGCGCTTACGCTGCTGGCCGATCGTTACCCAGACGATGCCGAACAGCAGGTGCGCATGACCCTGACCTACTGGGACGGTTTTGGCCGCACCCTGCAGAGCAAGCAAAAAACCGAACCAGGACCGGCCAACGCCGTGGACGCCCAAGGCAACCTGCTGGTCGACGAAACGCCTGACGCTGATGCCAACACGGTAAAAAAACAGCTGCGCCAGGTGCAGGCCGATCCTCGCTGGCGAGTCAGCGAACGGGTCGAGTTCAACCACCAAGGCCTGATCATTCGCACCTACCGCCCTTACTTTGCCGACAGGCACGGTTACATCAATGATCAATCCCTGCGCGAACTCGGCTACAGCGACCGGCAGTTCTACGATTCCCTTGGGCGCCCGACACGGACACTCACCGCCGCCGGTTTCATGCGCCGCATGACGTATTGGGCCTGGTATACGGTGAGCGAGGATGAAAACGATACCTACCAAGAGGTAAAGCCTGCGCTGGATTCACCGCTGCGCTGATGCCTCTCGAAAAAAGGCCGTCACCGGTTGCCGGTGACGGCCTGGCCTCCACGGCCGCAGTCAACGCCTGTGGGGGTCACGTACCCCCTGAACGCGATAATGCAGCCCGCCCATATGCTGCAGCATGAGCCGATAGGCACCGCGCCCGCGCGCGCCGGGATACCCATGCAAATCAACGGACCACAGTCGATCCCGATGCTGGTGCCAATGAACCGCAGTAAAGCGCCCCTCGCGCAAGTGGCTGAGCGCCAGAGCAATACTGCGCCCCTGGGTACTCAGGGGGTCTATTCCTTGCACGGCCGTCGTGTCGATCTCAAAGCCGGATGCTGTTACCGCCTGGCTTTGCTGAACCGGCGTATGCGCCTCGGCCACCGCTGACCTGCGCTGGCGGCGTGCACGGGAAGCATGGGACGTAGACGCCACTTCAAATGATGGAGCGGAGGACGCTTGTACGTTTTCCAGGGTTTGCGAGCGGGTTGGACCGCGCAGTTGGCGAGTGTCCCAGCCTATGCGAGCCAACTCGGGTGCGGGGTTGCGGTGCTGGGCGATCAGCGCCTCGGCTTGAGGTTTTGCAGCAAACGGGCCCGCATGCGCGTAAATAAGGTCTTGTTCGTAGGAAACGAGGAAAGAGACCCCTTCCACTTCCCGTCGCTGTTCATAGGCAAGCGACAGCAGCCTGGAAGCCTCTTCGTTGCTCAACCGGTAATGCTCAGCCATCCGCAGGGCGAGGCTCGTCAACTGTTCACCATATTGGCTGTCGGTCATCTGAGCAGGTTCGGTTCGAGGGCGTCGTTGGTGGCGATACACCACAGCAGCCCCCACCAATGCGCCGATAGAAGCGCCTGCCATTTCATGTCCCATCAACGCACCGCCTATAACCCCCAAAAGCATCATCAAAACAGCCACCGCGGTCAGCGCTAGCGGTGACACAGGTGCTGCGCGCTGCCCTTGCAGGCCGTCGCGATCAACAAACGTCACCGGGTTATTGCCCACCATGGCGTAGAGATTCAGCCCATCAACGGCGCCTGCCGGGTCGGGGCTGATCCAGCGCTGCAACCAAGGCGCGTAATACCGAGCCCCGTAGTAATACAGCCCACTGGCATCTCGCTCTTTAGCCGAATAGCGCAGGGTTTTGTAGTTGGCTTCAACGGCATTCCTGGCCGCCCACCAGGCCGTACCACCGAACGGATAAAACACTTCCTGACTGATCAATTGCGCCTGGCCATCCAGTTCCAGCGAACGGCTAGCCAAATGGTCGCCGATGCTGAAGCGGACCTGCTCGTTCGCCAGCCCCTCGGGTTGCCCTGCCTCCCATTGCAGTATCCGTGCGGGGCTACGCCCCAGCGACGCGGTGATTACATTCAACTGTTCCCCGGTGGCCGTATTGCTGCGGATTTCGAGCCCCGGCAAATAACGCACCTCTTGCACGAACGTGCGCATCCGGCCGCGGCTGCGCCGGCGCTTGAACACGCGCTGGCCGCCGCCGTCGTAGCCGTATGTTTCGTCATCGTCGTCGTCATCCTGGCCACGCCGCACTTGGGTCACCCGCGTCAACTGGTTGCGCACATTCCATGACATGGCCTGCCCTTGCACCAACTCCAGCTGATTGCCACATGCATCGAAACCTCGGCCCAAGCCTGGCGCATCCACCGCCGTCGGTTGCAGGCAAGCGTGGTTGCTGTAGCGGCCAACCGTGAAGTCGCGGGTGTACCCCGTGCCGACGGCCGGCCGGTGTTGGACGGTCTTGAGATTGCCACTCGCGTCGTAGCTGTACTGCTGGGTGTAGGCGCGCCACTGGCTGTCATCCACGGCACCGAACAGCACCATCGGCGCCGGCCCCTGTCCCGCCAGGGCGTGTGCATGTTCACGTCCCGTGGCGCGGATCAGTTGATAAAGCGTGTCATAGGCATACACCGCGTCAGCGGCGCTGTGCGCGTTATTGAACCAGCGCGTCGGCTGCACCGCGTCCTGAATACGCACAACGTTGCCAACACCGTCGTATTCATAATTCAAGACTTGCAGTGACGGGTTCTGACCACCCGCGCGATGCACCCGCAAACGCTGCAACCGGTTATCCGCCTCAGCGTAATCGGCCGAGGTAACGACGCCGTTACCGGCTCGCTCCGACAGCAATTGACCCGCCGCGTTGTAGGTACAGCGCTCCACCAGCACCTGTCGACGGCCGCCGGCAAGCAACACCGCGCCGGACATGAGCTGCCCCTCCAGGCCATAGCGCGACTGCGCGCGGTTGCCCTTGGCGTCGACTTGCTCCAGCAGCTGGCCCGACGCCGCATAGTGCCAGGTGGTGACAAACCGTTGCGCTTCCAGCAACGGCTCACGGGCCGTTGGCGATTCAGGCCAATCGAGCATCTGCGGTTGTTGCGCAAAGGCTCGACTTTGCCGCACAACCTGACCCTGCACGCCATAAGCCTCATAAAACAGCGTGCCGGCGGTGTCGTCATGGCGCACCAGGCGCCCGGCGTGCAGGCCACCCTGCGTGGCGGTGCCGTGGGAATAGGTCAGGCGTTCGACGCAACGCGGGGCAGGCTGATCGGCGGCGTGTTCAAACGTCGCCACGGTACGGAGCAGACGGTCGTATTCATAACGCTGATGAGCACCGCGGGCGTCCCACTGCTCCAGCAATTGCCCAGCCGCTCCCGGCAGCCTCAACTGCCAGCCGGCATCCACGCGGTCGATGCGCAGCAACATTCCAGAAAGGCTCAACTGCACGCGCTCATTGGGTTTAACCGCTGGGTCTGCCGCCTGCAGCGCGATCAGCCGCGAATCCCACTGCTCGTGCAACGCCCCCTGGGCGCCGAACACTCGGCGGGTGATACGTGGCTGGGGGCGCTCCCGCGCGGTCTCGCGATGATAAGCCACGCCGCGAACCGGTAACCCGCGCGGGTCAATGGCAGACAGCGTAGGGGTGTGTTGGTGTTGGGCGTAAGACATGGCACATAACCTCAATAATCCAAAGGTGCGCAAAGCGAAGACATGGCGGATGGGCACAAGGGCGGCTTTGGGCGGTGTTGTAAGTGGGCATCAGTGCCGCGCAACCCGGCTTCGCGACCATCTCGACGCCAGGTTCGAATACCCTTCCCTGGCCGCCTGTACCGCGAACCCGCGCCATTCGGTGAGCGCTGAAGTCAGGCCGCGCGCGGCCGTCACAGCGGTACGCGCCAATGCACTTTGCCCGGCCATGGACGAGCCGGTCAGGCGCACGGCCAATGCCTCTATGCCTGTCGAGACCCAGTACGCCCATGTTTGATTGAACATCCGGCTCAGGCCGCCGTGCATCATCGCCGTCGGGTCCGGAAGCTGCAGGGTCTCACCATGCGTATCAGCGACGGCGGTTGCATGGCCGGCACGAATCAACGTGCCCATGGCCCCGTCATAGGCCTCGACCATGGGGGTGACATTCGGCACGAGGGGCACCGGCACGTCCGCGCCGAAAAACGCGTTGCCAACGGTCGCGACCGCATAGGCCGCCGTCGCGCCGGCGGTTCTTGTGAGCCTGGCGCGCAGGGGCGTCGCGCCCCAAGAGAAACCGCTGCCGTGCCCGCGAATAATCTGTTGCACCAGTTCCCTGGCGAACGAGCGCACATGCCCAGCCAAGCGCAGGCGCGCTACAGGGTCCCAACCCTCCTCTGCGGACGGATGCAGCGACTCGGCATGCCCGGCGTACCCTCCTCCCGCCACACCGCCCGCTATCAGCCCGACCAGTGGCGCATAGCGCGTCCACCGACCGGCGAGCCCGGTACTCATGTGCACGACAGCCAGTGCATCCAGCGCCGCGACGGTATAGCGCAACGCCTGGTTGCCTGCCGCTGTCGGCGCAGTGCTGCCAAAGATCGCCACATCGACCCCCGCCGCGATGGCGTTGGCCAGATACGTCGACAACCCATCGCGAATCGCCGCCGAACCGGCCGCTTGGATCCGCGGCCTCAGGATTCGACCAATGTGCGCGGCAGTGCGTGTCCAGGAAATTGTGCGCAGTCGCCTGGGCCGGGAAACTGCCGTGGGTATTGAGGGCGCCAACCCCCTGTTCATCCCCGTGGGTGACGGGATTACCGCCGACCATGGCATACAGGTTCAACCCATCGATATCGCCGGCCGGGTCCGGGCTGATCCAGCGGCATAGCCACGGCGCGTAGTACCTGAAACCGTAGTAATACAGCCCGCTGGCATCGCGTTCCTTACCCGAATAACGAATGAATGTGTAATCCGCCTCGCTGGCATTCCTGGCTGCCCACCACGCGGTGCCGCCATAAGGGTAGTAGCTCTCGTGGCTGATGCGTTGCGCCTGCTCATCCAACTCCAGCGTGCTGCTGCCCAAGTGGTCCGACAGCCCGAAACGAATCTGCGCCGGCTGAGCAACCCCGCCGGGATGCCGATCCCATTGCAACACCCGCACGGTCGTCGTGCCGACAGCCAGGTTGAGCACGTTCAACTGTTCGTCGGTGGCACTGTCATGGCGGATTTCCAGCCCCGGCAGGTATCGCACCTCGGCCGTATGCAGGCGGCCGCGAGCCTTGAACGACCGACGTTTGCGTATTCGTTGCCCTGCGGCATCGTACTCATAACGTTCCTCGTCATCGTCATCACCCGCGCGCGCTACCTGAATCAGGTGGGTCAATTGGCCGCGCGCATTCCACCCCATCCCGCGAATACCCTCCAGGGCCTGAAGATTGCCGCAGCGGTCATAACCCTGCCCCAGTCCCGGCGCAGCCGCACCATCGATCCGGGGCAAAAGATGATTGCTGTGCGCAGCTATCGTCATGTTGCGGGTGTAGCCCACCCCGCTGCTCGGCACATGGCGCAGTTGAAGCAGATTGCCGGCCGGGTCATAGCGAAAGTGTTGGGTGTAACGACGCCAGACACTGTCGTCGGTGGAGCCGAACGCCACCCAACCCGGTAACGCAGGGCCACCGCTGTTGCCGGCGGTTTCCCGTCCGCTGGCCTTGGTCAGTCGCGACAGTGTGTCGTACTCATAGGTGCTGAGCGCATCAACCCGGGTGTTGCGCGACCAGTGCGTCAGTTGTTCACGATCGTCGATCCGCACGATATTGCCGACGGGGTCATAGTCGTATTGCACGTCTTGCAACCGTTGCGCCGCAGCCCCCGGTAAATGGGCGATCATCTGTCGGCAGCGACCATCACACGGGTGATAGTGCAAGGTGCGCACGACGCCGTTTCCAGCCCGTTGGTGGAGCAACTGCCCTGCGGCGTTGTAACGGTATTGATCCGACAGGCACTGGCGCACGCTGCCCTTGAGCACCAGGAAAACGCCCGTCGTTTGACCGTCCACCCCATAGGCGTATTCAACGCGGTGCCCCTTGGCATCGGTGTGATACAAGCGCTCACCGAGCGCGTTGAACCCGGCGGTCGTGGCGAAACGTTCGAGCTCCAGGCGTGCCTCTCGTTGCGCCTCGGGCTGCGGCCAATCCAACACTGCATCCCACTGCCGAAAACGCCGGGTCTGCAGCGCGACCTCCCCGTGTACGCCATAACGCTCATGGAACACGCTGCCGCCGCCGTCATCATGACGAATGACCCGGCCACACCGATTGAGTGCCGCCTCTGCCACCGAATAGGCGCCATATTCAAGTCGCTCGACACAGTGAGGTTGCGCGTCACCGGAGGCTTGTTCGAACACCGCCACGGCCCGCAGGTACGGGTCATAGCGATAGGCCTGGTGTGCACCGCCGCCGCTCCAGATGTCGAGCACCTGCCCTGCCTCCCCGGGCAGCATTAACCGCAGGCCCGCGTCCACACTGTCGGTGCGCAAGGCTAGGCCGCCAAGACTGTAGACCGTGCGTTGATTGGCGAGCGTGGCAGGCTGCGAACGTTGCAATTGGAACAGCCGCGGGTCCCACTGCTCAACCATCGAACCGGCGCTGTCATGCACCTGCCGGCAAATGTGCGGCTGAGGAGGGTCGGAGGCTGTCGCGCGATAGTAGTCGACGTTACGCACAGTCAAGCCGCGAGGATCGTACGCCGTCAGCGAAGGGGTGAATTGATGCAGGGCATGGGACATGGGGTTGTGATCATCGGTTGTTAAATGATCACGAAGGCTATTGCTGGGGGCGCGCTGAAAAGCGGTAGTAGTGGAGCGTTTTGTGTATCCGGATGCGCAAAGCGAATACAGGCGTCAGTGTTCTAGGGGACCGCGTGTTGCGGGGCTTGGCCGATAAGCATCGGTGCAAACCCCGCACACGGTCTCAATGCCCGCCGGCGCAGGTCGGCGAGGCCGGAGCCGCGTCGATTGTGGCCCACTCCTCGGGCGTGTAGGTGTGCAGCGCCAGCGCATGGAACTCGCCCATCAGGTCGCCCAGGGTGGCGTAGACCTTCTGGTGGCGCTTGACCCGGTTGAGCCCCTCGAACTGCTGGCTGACCAGCACGGCCTTGAAGTGGGTCTGCAACCCCCGGCTGTGCATGTGGCTTTCATCCAGCACGCTCAAGTGTTGCGGGCCCAGGGCGGCGAGGGCCGTTTCGATACGCTGTTGCATAGTCATCGCTGCTTACTTCTTCTTGGCCGGTGCGGCGGCTTTGGGCGACAGTTCGTTGGTCATGTCTTCCAACAGCTTGTTGACCACCGGCACGGCGCTTTCCAGCTTGGCCTGGGTCATCTGGGCCGATTGCTGGGTCAGTTGCGGCATTTTTTCCAGGACTTTCTTGCCCAGTGGCGACTGGTAGAACGCAACCAGGTCCTTGAGCTCGGATTCACTGAAGTTGGTGGTGTAGAGCTTGACCATGTCCGGCTTCAGCTTGGGCCAGCCAATGGCCTGGTCCAGCGCGGCGTTGGCCTTGGCCTGGTAGCTGTCGAGTACGGACTGCTTGGCGGCGGGCGCCTTGGTCTGTTCGAAGCGCTGGGCGAACATTTGCTGCACTTGCATGTACACCGGGGTACCCAGCTTGTCGGCATGGGCCAGGGTCAGGAAGGCTTCGGCACTGGCGTTGTGGCTGGCGGTATCGGCAAAAACCTGGCCGCTGGCGCACACCAGAGCAACCGCGGTACAGATGGCACGAAGACGAGTCATCGAGTTTCCTTTCTAGCTGGCGAGGTAAGACCCCAAGGGCGCCCATTCTGCGCCTAAAAAACCTCGCGGCTCAACCCCGGGCCTTATCCGGCATGGATTGGCCGATGAAACGTCTTTTAGGGAACCCACCTGGCCGATCACGGCCTAAACTGCGCAAACGAACCTGAAGGAGTGTGCCCGATGAGCCGAATTGAAACCGACAGCCTGGGAGAAGTGGAAGTCCCGGAGGCTGCTTACTGGGGCGCCCAGACCCAACGTTCGCTGGTGAATTTCGCCATCGGCGAGCAACGCATGCCCCTGGCGGTGCTGCACGCGCTGGCCCTGGTCAAGAAGGCCGCCGCCCGGGTCAACGACCGCAATGGCGACCTGCCCGCCGACATCGCCCGCTTGATCGAGCAGGCCGCCGATGAAGTGCTCGACGGCCAGCACGACGACCAGTTCCCGCTGGTGGTGTGGCAGACCGGCAGCGGTACCCAAAGCAACATGAACGCCAACGAAGTGATCGCCGGCCGTGCCAATGAGTTGGCGGGCAACGAACGGGGCGGCAAGAGCCCGGTGCACCCCAACGACCATGTGAACCGCTCCCAGAGCTCCAATGACTGCTTCCCCACGGCCATGAGCATCGCGGCCGTGCAGGCCGTGCATCAACGCTTGCTACCGGCGATCGCCACGCTGTCCGGCGGTTTGGCGGAACTGGCGGCGCGGCACATGAAGCTGGTGAAGACCGGGCGCACCCACATGATGGATGCGACACCGATTACCTTCGGCCAGGAACTGTCGGCGTTCATCGCCCAACTCGATTACGCCGAACGCGCCATTCGCAGCGCCCTGCCCGCCGTGTGTGAACTGGCCCAGGGCGGCACCGCAGTGGGCACGGGCCTCAATGCGCCCCATGGCTTCGGCGAGGCGATTGCTTCTGAACTGGCCGCCCTCTCCGGCCTGCCGTTTGTGACCGCACCGAACAAATTCGCTGCCCTCTCCGGCCACGAGCCGTTGGTGACCTTGCATGGCGCGCTGAAAACCCTGGCCGTGGCCCTGATGAAAATCGCCAACGACCTGCGCCTGCTGGGCTCCGGCCCGCGTGCCGGCCTGGCAGAGGTGAAGCTGCCGGCCAACGAGCCGGGCAGTTCGATCATGCCGGGCAAGGTCAACCCCACTCAGTGCGAAGCGCTGTCGATGCTGGCCTGTCAGGTCATGGGCAACGATGTGACCATCGGCATGGCCGCCAGCCAAGGCCACTTGCAGTTGAACGTGTACAAGCCGGTGATCATCCACAACCTGCTGGAGTCGATCCGCCTGCTGGCCGATGGCTGCAATAACTTCCAGGAACATTGCATCGCCGGCCTTGAGCCAGACGCCGAGCAAATGGCCGCGCATCTGGAGCGTGGGCTGATGCTGGTAACGGCGCTCAACCCGCATATCGGCTATGACAAGGCGGCGCAAATCGCCAAGAAAGCCTACGCCGAAGGGTTGACGCTAAGGGAAGCGGCGCTGTCGCTGGGCTACCTCACTGACCAAGAATTCGATCAGTGGGTACGCCCCGAAGACATGCTCGGCAGCTAAGCCGTCACACGCAGCCGTCGGGCCTTGAGCCCGGCGAGCAGCGAGGGCGCCAACGCCACGGCCGCCGAGCCGAGCACCACCACGAATGCGCCGAAATAGCCCAAGGCATTGATCTCTTCGGCCTGCACGTAGTCCGGCCACAACCAGGCCGCCAAGGCCACCGCCACAAAGGTCACCAGCGGCGTGAGGGCCAGGGTCGCACTCACCCGCGACGCCTCCCAATGGGCCAGCGCTTCAGCAAACGCACCGTAGGCCACCAGGGTGTTCAGGCAGCACGCCAGCAGCAGCCAGCCTTGCAGCGGGCTCAGTTGCAGGGCCTCCAGCGGATGCGCCCAGGGCGTGAGCAGCAAGGCGCAGCTCAGGTAGATCACCATCATCACTTGCAGCGAGTTCCATACCGTCAGCAATTGCTTCTGGCCCAGGGCGTAGAACACCCACAGAGAGGTGGCGAGCAATACTGTGAGCACGCCGGCGGTGTAGGCGCCGAAGGAGGTCAAGAGTTCGACCAGGCGCTGATTGAAGAACAGGCCAAAACCGATGATCAGTACCACCAGCCCGATCATCTGCCCCAGGCTGAAACGCTCGTTGAACACGAATACGCTGGCGACCATCAGAAAGATCGGCCCCATCTGGATCACCAACTGCGCGGTGCCGGCGCTGAGGGTTTTAAGGCCCACCAGGTACAACACGTAGTTGCCCACCAGGCCGCACACGGCCATCGCCACCAGCCAACCGCCCCTGGGCCCCAGCACTTTGCGGCTCGGCAAACGTCGAGTGGCCGCGAGGTAGACAAACAGGCAACCACCGGCAACCGTCAGGCGAAACCAGGTCACGGTGATCGGGTCCATTGCCTGCAACACCTGCTTGAGTTTGACCGGCAGAATGCCCCAGAGCAGCGCGGTCAACAGGGTCAGGAAAAAACCGTAGACCCAGCGGCCTGAAGAAATGTGCATGAGTGCCCCAAAAACCGGAGGTGGAGGAGCCGGCATTCTAGGGTGATGCGCTGTGCTTTGGGTATCGATGATTGTGTGTCAGGGCACGCCCATCACCAATACACCGCTGCCGTTGATGGGCCCGGCCGCCGGGAAGGAGCCATTGCGCCGTACCAGCGAAAACGTCACATCGTCGCCGCCCACGCTGTTGGTGATACGGGTGAGGAACGAGCCATTTACCGGTACCGCCGTGCCGGCATGCACCATGGCCGTACCCACATCCGGATTGCTCATCATCAGCAGGCGCGTGTCGAACCCTGTTCGGGTGCCTTTGTAGGTAATGGTGATCGGCGTGGTAATGCCGCCATCCGGGCATGAGTAAGTGAGCCTGCGGTTGCTGACGATCGATGAGGTCAACGGGTCAGTGCCGATTGCGCGCTGGTGCACCGTGCCGAAGTTGATCTCGATCGGGTTGTTATTGTTGATCGTGCAGCTGGAGGGGGAGACGGTAAAGTTATTCGCGGCGATATAGGTGACGCTGAGCTGCGCTCGGCTGCCGTCGTAGTTGTTCGAACTGGTAAGGCGCAACAACCCCAGGTTGTCGCCGATGCGCACATCGAACGGATTGGACGGGTAGTTACGCATCAAAATATAGGGCGTGATATCGATCGGGTAGCTTCTCAGGTCGTCCGGCATCGTCGCTGCACGCACTCCATTTTGGATGGGCGTATTGAAAAACCCACCGTTGATACGCAGGCCAGTGCGTTCACCGCTGAACCTCGGTCCCGGTGTCCAGGCGCTCCCTGACGCATTGCCGGTGGCCCAGTAGTCCGCCCTCCAGGACGGGCTCTGCGACCCTGGGGAAAACCTGCATTCAAGCCGCGCGCCTTCCAGCGTGATTCTCGTACGATCGGCGGCCAGAGCAACCGTAACCGGCACCTGCAAGTTAGGATTACCCGTTTGCCAAGCGCCGCCATTCACACGGCAATCAACGGCTTGCGCGGTCGTTGCAACACCCGTCAGGGCGAGAAGCGCGAAGGCTCCCAAAAATCCTTTCATTTTGATCTCTCTTGCTCTTGCCTATCCAGATACTGCCCAACGAGCCTTCACAGCCCGCGTCTTGAGGGCGGCACGCTGCTAGGGGTAGTCCAACGTAAAAGTCGAGGTCACCGTGTAAGCACCGTGCCCAATGGTTTGATCGCGGATGGCCGCCGGCTCGCCCTGCACATAGGCTTTGAGCTCGATCACATTGCTGCCATCACTGAGCACCTGCCTGTCGCTCACGCTATTGACGGGCAACGGCTTGTCGCCGAGGGTTTCCAGCCCGACCCCGATACCCGAGGCACCACTGCCGGCGTCCAGCGCGAGTAGACCGGGGAGCTCTGGGTTTCCCGTGCCGCCAAAGGTGATGGTCACCGAGTCGCTGATGGTGGTGTCGCACTCTTGCAGGTGCAGCTGGAAACGCCGGCCCACCGAACGCGTGTTGATATAGAGATACTTGCTGGTCAGGTCCCACAGCTCCAAGGTGATGGCCTCGTCACCGGGGCGCAGGGTGCAGGCTTCTTCCACCAGACTGCCCTTGAAACGCAGGTTGTCCGCCGCCTGCCCCAGCGGGGCCAGGCCGCAGGTGAGCAGCAGCGCCAGTGCGCCCTTTTGAACCCTTTCATGTCGCATAGACTCGACTCCTACTGGTATTCGGCCAACAGCGTGGCCACCGCCGTGAAGCTGGCGGCGCTCAGGGTTGCGCCGGGTTGTTGGACGGGCACCACTTCCAATGTCGGCGGTGACGACAGGGTTATGTCCAGGGGGGTATTGAGTGGAAACGGCTGGCTGTCCTGGAAAACCCGTATCCCCAGCGCCGGCACGCTGGTCTGCACCGCCGAGCCGTCAAACGTCGTGGGTGTGCCGTTGACGCTCAACTTCAGCACCCAAGGCAGCGTGTCGGTGCCACAGGTGATGGTGTAACCCACGTGCTTGCGGTACTTCACGCCATCGACGCGCTTGACCCCCACATCGCCAAAATCGACTTCAATGGTGTTGCCCCCCTCAATCGTGCAGGGCGGTGGTTCATTCAATGTTCCGCTGAATGTCACGTTGGCCGATGCGCCGCCATGCAGGCCGACGGCGCACAGGAAAAACAGCGCTCGCTGCTGCCTGAATGTCATGGGTCGTTCCTCTTTATCGCCGTCATTGATAATCGACCACCAGGGTGGCGGTCGCATCGAACGCCCCGCCGGTCAGTCGGCTGCCCGCACGCTTGACGGGCACCGCCTGCACCGCGGGGAACTGGGGGTAGGTAAAGTTCACGGCGGTATTCAACGGCCAGTCGGCGCCATTGACGAACAGCTTGACCCCAAGGTCCGCCTTGCGGGTCGCGAGCATGCGCCGGTCGAACGCGGCGCCCGTGCCCCTGAGTTCCAGGGTCAAGGCGTTACTGAAGGGGGAATCACAGGTGACGGTATAAGGCACCTCGCGACGATAGTTGACCCCATCGATCCGTGACGTCAGCAGGTCATTTCCAAACGGTACATTCAGCGTACCGCCGCTGTTGATGACGCACGGTGGTGGCGCAACGATCACCGCGCGGATGGTCAGGTTAGTATCGGCCTGCGCCATCCGGCAGGCCACCCACAGCAAGGCGCCCCCGACCAGAATGGCGCGCGACCTGTTTGTGTAAGCCATTGTTCTGCCCTCACTCATAGTTGAGCCTGAAATCCACGACGGCCCTGAACGCCCCGCTGGTCAAGGGTGCGGCGGTGCGCGTGGGTTGAACCTTCCAGGTCTGGGTGGTGGCGCCCACAGCCAGGAACAACGGTTCGCCCCGCGCCCCCAATTGCACATCCCGCCCCAGCGCATCGGTCAGGCGCAGGCCCATCCCGGTGATGCCTTGCACCCTGACCAGCCGCGGGTCATCGGCATCGGCGGGTGCGATAAACGCAACCGACAGCACCGGCTGATAGGCACTCCATGTCAGGTTCCCGGTACGTTCATTGCGGAGGCTGCCGGCGGTTCGCTGGCAATCATCGAAGCGCAATTGAAAGGCCACCGGGTTCGCCTGATCGCCGGGCCGTTGCAGTTGGCTGGTCGAGACCTCACCCAGGTCAATCGTTTGGTTGACGGCGGTCATCTCCAGGCTGCATGGGCTCTCATGCAGGGACCCGAGCACGTTCAGCAGTCCATTCATACCTTCCACGTCCTGGGCGTGCGCCCGCCCCATCAGCATCAGCAGCAGGCCGGCGAAGACTTTCACGGTGTTCGACTTCATGACGTTCTCCAACCCCTGGCGTTACTCATTGGACGGCGCTACCTGGCACGTTTCGCCACGGCAGGTGAAGGCCAGCAACGGACGTCCGCCGTAGTCGTTCACATAACTCAAATAGGGGGCCGTCCCCAATGCCGTCGCCGTGGGTTTCAACTTCAGCGAGTCTTTGGGCGCCACCATCATGGGCTCGAAACCCGCCACGGTTTTGCCGTCCTTGGTGCTGCGTGCATCCACCAGGGTCACGTAGTAAGGCGTGGGGTTGTTGACGATGTAGTGATCGCCCGCACGGGTCAGGGTGAGCTTTTCCTGCCAAGGGTTGGACAGGTCTTGCTGGCTCGGCTCGATCGCCTGCGGCCGGTAGAACAACTTGATGCGGGTCTGCAGGGCAATTTGCAGGGTGTTGGATTTGTCGCTGCGCGGCGGAATCTCCCGCAGGTTGAAGTAGTACACCGTTTCCCGGTCCTGGGGCAGCAACCTGGCCGCCGGCAACGCCTGCACCTTGACCTGGCTTTGCGTGCCGGGCTCCAGGCGTTGCACCGGCGGCAGGACGATCAACGGCGTGGTGATTTTCTGGCCGGCTTCATCCTCGATCCAGCCCTGGGCCAGGTACGGTAGTTGGGTGTTGTTATTGGTGATGTTCACACTGGTGGCCTGTTTGCCCCCGTCGAAAATTACGCGGGTGCGGTCCAGGCCGACAGCGGCGCTGGCACTGTGAATCAAGCCAGGCCCCAGCAGCGCGAAGGCCAGGGTGATGAGGCGCATGTTCGGCATCATGAGGATGTGTTCTCCGTATCGATAGGCGTCCCGGTCAATGCTGCCGGGTCGGTTGAAGATTGATCAGCGGCCAACAGTTGGCAGCGCAGGTTCAGGGCATCGGTCAGGCCGTCCATGGGCAAAATGGTCGGCAGCGTGACGGTGCAGCGCTCGGCACCGCCCCAACTGACGATCATCCGTTCGCCGGCCTGAATCCCGCTGAGGTAGACATGGCCGTCGTCATTCACAATGCCGGTGTCCTGCTGCCTGAGGTTTTTCACCGTCGCGCCGAAGGGCGGTGCGCTGCTGTCCGGCAGGCGAAGTACCGCCATCGCCTTCTCACCGGAAATCACTTCCAACGAGCGATAGCCGATAGCCCCTTCGGTGAGCGTCAGTTGTGTCACCGATTGGGTGGCTTCGACATTGGCTGGCAAGCGCTCCAGATCGACACTGGCAGAGGTGCGCTGGTAGCTGCCGATGTCGGCAATGACCGCCTTGCCGAACGCGTTGCTGCGGGTGGGCGAGCCATAACCGCGCACTGGCACATCGGGCACACCCGCGGTATCGATCATCAACCGGGTACCGCCGGTGCTTTGGGTGCGATGCAGGGCCGCACCGTAGGGCGTGAGCGTGCCACCGCCACGCGCCGACACGCCGAGGCTGCTGTAACTGCCTTTCTGCGTACTGGCGCTCAGATCAATGTCGGCTGCATCTCCCATGTGGCTCAGATAACCACTGGCCGATTGGTTGCTCGCACCGATCTGGTAACTGTTGCGTTCATCCAGGCGATCGCTGTAGCGCGCCGCCAATGGGTTTTTACCCGAACCGCTGTTGGCATCCAGCGACAAGGTACCGGTGCGCCCCAATGGCAGGCTGACCATCAGCGACATGCCGTTGCCCTTGTAGTTGTAATCCTCGCTGCGGTACATGTTCAGCGACAGGCTCATGTTTTTTATGGTGCCCACGTTGAAGTAGCGCGACACCGCCAGGTTCCAGCGCTGGGTGTCCGAACGGTTCCAATACGTCTGTTTGTTGTAACTGGCATAGACGGTGGCACCCAGGTCGCGAAACTGCTTATTGAGCGTCACGGTATAAAGGGCCTTGCTGGCACCAAGCGGTTTCCAGCTGTCGCGCCCTTCAACGTACTCATCGCGACTGCCGCGTTCGCCATTGAGGCCGTAATAACGCGCGTCCAGGTATTCACTCATGCTCAAGAAGTTCTCCTGGGAGAACCGGTAACCGGCAAACGTCACCTGACTGTCGTAGGCTTCAAAGTTCTTCGAGTATTGAAGGCGCAACGACTTACCCGAGAGGCTTTCATTCCAGACCCTGGCGCGCGATTGCGTCACGTCCAGCGAGACGGCGCCGAACGCCAGCAGGTCGCGCCCCGCCCCCACCGACATTGCCCGGTAGTTGCTATCGGTGATGCCGCCGCCAAACAAGGACCAACCATTGCTGATGCCCCAGGAGAATTCGCCGGTGGCAAACGTCTTACCCTCGGCGCCGTGTTGAAGCCGGGTCGGTCGCCCACTCGCCAACTTGTAACGAACTTGGCCGGGGCGGGTCAGGTAGGGAACGCCTGCCGTATCGATCTTGAAGGTGTGGACCGAACCGTCCTGCTCCTCGACCCGCACATCCAGGGTGCCCGACACTGCGTCATTGAGGTCCTGGATACGAAAAGGTCCCGCCGCCACCAGGGTTTCATACAGCACACGGCCCTGCTGGCTGACGATCACCTTGGCATTGGTTTTAGCCACCCCGACCACCTCCGGTGCGTATCCACGCAGGTTGGGGGGCAACTGGCTTTCGTCCGAGTTGAGCGCAGCACCGGTAAAACGGAAGCTGTCAAACAGGTCCGAATACAGGTAGTTCTCACCCACCAGCAAACGGGCGCTCAGCGAGGGCACCGCGCGATACGCGTAATAGCGGCTCCATTCCAGCTTCTGGGGCCCGGCCGCCGACTCGCGACCATTTTCGACACGCCCCTGCCAATCCGCCCTCAGGCGCCAGGCCCCGGCATTGGCCCCCACCGTTCCGTTGCCACTCAGGTTCTTGCGCTGGCCGTCGTTGCGCTGGAAGATCGACTGCGCCGTCAGGTTGTAGTCAACCAGCAACCCCGGCACGCCTTCATCCCAGCGTGAGGGCGGGTCCCAATTGATAGCGCTGTATTGAAGGTACGCCTGGGGCAGGCTGATGTTCAGCCTGGACGTGGCCAGGTCGGCACTGACCTGCGTGCCGGGCAAGCCCTTCAGATCAAGGCATTCGCCACCGCGCCACGACGCAAGGCCGGCGGCCTGCGTGGCCTTGAGGCCCAGTTGCCCAACCAAGGCCGGCGACAAACACGCCTGACTGCCCTTTGGATCATCGTCAGGCGGATAGAACGTGACTGATTGTTCTGAAACAGGCTGGGCATTGACCTGCACCACCATTGAGTAAGTGCCCGGCAGAATAAACCCGCTGTGCGCAAACCGGGACAAATCAATATTGCTGCGATCACTCAGGTCAAGCACGTCAGTATTGAACTCGATATCCCCAGCACCCAATGCCGTTCCGGCCAACGACATCAGCCCACCCAACACACTTGGGGCGAACGTGTGTCTGACTTTCAATGTATTCAACATGCAAGCAATCCATCACTGTTCAAAAGTATTCCAACTTGAACCGCACGGCGGCACTGTGGGGGCCAACGATCAGTGGCAATCCGTTGCCGATCAAACTGAGCGTGTAGTCAAGAGTCATGCTGCCTTCACTCAATGGCCTGGGCGCCATGCGCTCACCCGGCACGCTTTCCTCGCCGGCGGAATCGACGATATGCAGGGCAACGCCCTGTGAACCGCCGAAGACCGCGAATGAGCGCCCGCTTCGATCGGTCGGGCCGTCAAACGTCACTCGCATGTGCTGCCAATCCGGCAAGGTTCCCCCGGGGCGCGAAGGGTCCGGCCGACTCAACGTGCAATTGACCAGGCGCAACTGGAAGGGATGCGTTTCACCCCGCGTGTTTCGCAGCAGCCGCCCCACCGGTTCCGCAGGCATCTCGACGGTTTGATCGAGGCTGCTCAGCTCCAGCCCGCAGGCCGAATCAACCACCTCGCCGCCTAACGTGACGACCCCCTCGCCCTGGGAAGATGACTGCGCAAAAACGCAAGGGCCAAGGAGCAACGTCACTGAAAAGGCGATAGGGATATGTATGGATATATTCACGTGGACCTCCCGCCAGCGTGCCCCCGCCACCTGCAGTGGCGGGGGCGCAACTTACTGATAGGCCAAGGTGAAATTGGCCACCGCGCTGAAGTCACCGGGAACGATGTCCCCCGTGGCGACGCCTTGCACATAGGCACCGAACTGCAGGGTGTTATCACCGGCGCTGATTGGCTGCGGGGCAGTAGGCACCCCCAATTTCACCGCGCTGCCGCCGTGGGTCATCATGATGCCGATGCCGCCGGCGCCCCCCACGGTGCCGATAGCGCCCGGTACTACGGCCGACGGTGCCCCGGTGAACGTGGTGGTCACCGTGTTATCGGTCAGGTCGGCCAAATCGCACCCTTGCAGTTCGATCAGCACAGGCCGGGCCTCGGACTTGCCACCGGTTTGCAGTTGGTGCTTTGCAATGGCGCCCAAGTTAACGGTTTGATCAACGGATTCAGGCTTGATGGAACACGCCCCCGAATGAACCGAGCCCAAAAACGTCACCGTCCCTTGAGACGCTTGCGCAACGGACAACGAACCGGCCAACACACCGGCAGACAACAGCGCAACGTTCAATATCGTTTTCATTCACAGTTTCCTACTTATCAAGTGTCATTAAAAAGCGCCGCCACGGACGTGCAAGGCGCTTACTAATCAGCGGTTTAAACAATGCGTTTGATCGGGCGACCGTATTGGCCCTGGCAACTTTTTATTGTGCTTTCGGGCCGCCAATCAACGGCATGCAAGTTCCCACTCCACACTTGGATAAACAACCCATCAACATCAGATGATTGCGTAGGCAAAGTCCATCACGACAAATAGGAAACTTATGGCGTCCTACATAAATAATAAGTTGATCTGAAGGAAGCGGACTACATTGGCGTTAGTTAACGCACCTACTCACCAGCAAAAACTGTCAGAACCAAACGAGATAAACTTGAAAGTCCAACCGTGTTAAACATCGACCCATTAATGGCTTATTGATTATTTGAAGGTAAAGAAAAGGGGGAGCAAGCTCCCCCTTTCAATGGTTATCGGATGCCGCAGGGCATCACTGCGCTAGCGCACCGCCTCGAACAACCCTGTCGCGCCCATGCCACCGCCCACGCACATGGTGACGATGCCGTAACGCAGGTTGCGCCGTTGCAACTCGCGCACCAGATGCCCGACTTGCCGCGAGCCGGTCATGCCGAACGGATGGCCGATGGCGATCGAACCACCGTTGACGTTGTACTTGGCGTTATCGATTTCCAGGCGATTGCGGGCGTAGAGGCATTGGGAGGCGAACGCTTCGTTGAGCTCCCACACATCGATGTCCGCCACCTGCAAGCCGCGCGCCTTGAGCAACTTGGGCACCGAGAACACCGGGCCGATGCCCATCTCGTCCGGCTCGCAACCCGCGACGGTAAAGCCGCGGAAGAACGCCTTGGGCTTGAGCCCCAGCGCCAGGGCTTTTTCCAGGCTCATCACCAGGGTCATCGAAGCGCCGTCGGACAGCTGCGAGGAATTGCCCGCCGTCACCGAGCCATCTTCGGCGAACACCGGTTTCAAGCCCTGCAGGCTGGCCAGGGTGGTGTCGGGTCGGTTGCAGTCGTCGCGGTCCACCACGCCTTCCAGTAGCTGCACCTCGCCGGTGGCCTTGTCCTCGACCTTGTAGGTGACCTTCATGGGTACGATTTCATCATTGAACAACCCGTCCGCCTGGGCCTGGGCGGTACGTTGCTGGCTCTGCAGGGCGTACAGATCCTGTTCCTCGCGGCTGACGTTATAGCGGCGCGCGACGATTTCGGCGGTCTGGCCCATGGGGAAATAAATACCCGGCACCTGCGCCTTGAGCAGTGGGTTGATCAGGTTGTCGGTGTTGACGCTTTTCATGGTCAGGCTGATGGACTCGACGCCCCCGGCGACGATGATATCGCTGCAGCCGGAGGCGATCTGGTTGGCGGCAATCGCAATCGCCTGCAAGCCCGAGGAACAAAAGCGGTTGAGGGTCATGCCTGCCGTGCCGGTGCCCAGTTGCGACAGCACCGCCACGTTGCGCCCGATGTTGTAGCCCTGGGCGCCTTCATTGGAACCGGCGCCGACGATGCAGTCTTCTACCGTGGCCGGGTCGATGCCATTGCGGGTCAGCAGCGCGTTGACGCAATGGGCCGCCATGTCGTCCGGACGGGTCTGGTTGAACTTGCCGCGAAAAGACTTGGCCAGGCCGGTTCGCACACTGTCGACGATCACTACTTCACGCATGGGCTACCTCGATCTTGTGGTTGTTGGGAGATGGATCGAGGATAGATCCAGGCCTGCCCGACCGCGACGATCATTCACCCCATGGATGCGAAAGCATGACGGTGAGGTTATTTCTTTTTCTTCTTGTCGCGCTTATCGGTTTCGGCGAACGCCTCCTCCAGCGCCTGGTTGATGGTGCGCAACACCTTGACCCGCGCCCAGCGCTTGTCGTTGGCTTCCACCAAGGTCCAGGGCGAGACTTCGGTGCTGGTGCGATCGACCATGTCGCCCACGGCGGTGCGGTAGGCGTCCCATTTGTCGCGGTTGCGCCAGTCGTCTTCGGTGATCTTGAAGCGTTTGAAGGGGATTTCTTCACGGGCCTGGAAGCGTTCCAGTTGGGTGTCTTTATCGATGGCCAGCCAGAACTTGACCACGATCACGCCCGCATCGCGCAGTTGCTCTTCAAAGTCATTGATCTCGCCATAGGCGCGCATCCAGTCCGCCGGTGTGCAAAAGCCTTCGATGCGCTCCACCAGCACGCGGCCGTACCAGGAGCGGTCGAACACCGTGAACATGCCCCGCGCCGGGATTTTCTGCCAGAACCGCCACAGGTAGGGTTGGGCGCGCTCGTCTTCGCTCGGCGCGGCAATCGGTACGATGTGGTACTGGCGCGGGTCCAGCGCCGCCGCCACGCGACGGATCGCGCCGCCCTTGCCGGCCGCATCGTTACCTTCGAACACCGTAATCAACGCGTGTTTGCGCATGCGCTTGTCGCGCATCAGGCCAGAGAGCCGCGCCTGCTCGGTGATCAGCTGTTCTTCGTAGTCGTCCTTGTCCAGGCGCAGGGTCATGTCGAGGCTGTCGAGCAGGCCCTTCTTGTCCACGGCGGCGATCAGCGGCGCCGGGTTCATGCCGCTGGCCTTGCCCTTGGGCTGCTTCAGGGCATTCTGCATGCCTTCCAGCAGCAGTTTGCCCACGGTGAGCCCGCGATAATTGCTGTCCACCCCTTCGATCACATGCCACGGCGCGTAATCACGGCTGGTGCGGCGCAGCACGCGCTCGCCGAAGTGCACGAACTTGTCGTAGGTCTGCGATTGTTGCCAATCCAATGGGCTGATGCGCCAACTGTGCAGCGGGTCGTCGGCCAGGGCTTTGAGTCGCGCCTTCATTTGCTTCTTGGAAAGGTGGAACCAGAATTTGAAGATCAGCGCGCCTTCATCGCAAAACATTTTTTCCAGGCGCTCGGCGCCGGCGATGGCCTGGTCGAGCCGCGCGTCCTTGATTTGCCCATGCACCCGGCCTTGCAGCATCTGGCTGTACCAGTTGCCGAAAAAGATGCCCATGCGGCCTTTGGCAGGCAACTGGCGCCAGTAGCGCCAGGCGGGTGGCCGGGCCAGTTCTTCGTCGGTCTGCTGGTCGAAGGTGCGCACTTCGATCAGGCGCGGGTCCATCCATTCATTGAGCAGCTTGACCGTCTCGCCCTTGCCGGCGCCTTCGATGCCATTGATCAAGATGATCACCGGGAAGCGCTTTTGCTGTTGCAGCTCGTACTGCGCCTCCAGCAGGGCCTCGCGCAAGGCCGGCACTTCGGCGTCGTAGGTGTCTTTGTCGATGGCGTGACCGATTTCGGCGGATTCGAACATGGGCAGCTCCGTTTCAAGATGGCTCAAGACTAGCGGATTGGGCAGCAACACGCGGGAGGAAATTCCACGCATGCTTGCCATGGGTCAATTGATTGCCTGTTGATCAGCTAGAATGGCGGCCTTGCCTTTGCCGAGCCGCCCATGAACCCCGTATTGCCCCACGCCCAGCTCGACTGGGATGACCAAGGTCGCCCGCGCTCGCGGGTGTTCGACGACGTGTACTTCTCCGACAAGTCGGGCCTTGAAGAAACCCGCTATGTGTTCCTTGAACAGAACCGTTTGCAGGAACGCTTTGCCGCCCTGCCGGTGGGCGGGCGGTTGGTGATTGGCGAGACCGGCTTCGGCACCGGCTTGAATTTCCTGTGTACCTGGCAGTTGTTCGCGCAACAGGCGGTGGCCGGGGCGCACCTGCATTTCGTCAGCGTGGAAAAGTACCCGCTGAGTTACGCCGATCTGCAACGGGCACTGGCCCTGTGGCCGGAACTGCAGCCCTTCGCCGAACAGTTGCTGGCCCAGTACGTCGCCATCCACCAAGGCTTCCAGCGTTTAGTGCTGGACGGCGGTCGCGTGACCCTGACGCTGTTGATCGGCGATGCCCTGGAGCAACTGCCGCAGCTGGATGCCCAGGTCGACGCGTGGTTTCTCGACGGCTTTGCGCCGGCGAAAAACCCCGACATGTGGACCGCCGAGTTGTTCGCCGAACTGGCGCGGTTGGCCGCGCCCGGCGCAACCATCAGCACCTTTACCAGCACGGGTTGGGTAAGGCGGCTGATCAACGCCGCCGGCTTCAAAATGAAGCGCACGCCGGGGATCGGCCATAAATGGGAAATTTTGCGCGGTGAGTTCATCGGCTGGCCCGAACAACTGCCTGCGCCAGCGGCCGGCGCGCCGTGGTTCGCCCGCCCGGCGCGGCACACGGGCGAGCGCCACGCGCTGGTCATCGGCGCCGGCCTGGCCGGTTGCGCCACCGCTGCCAGCCTGGCCGCCAGGGGCTGGCGCGTCAGCCTGCTGGAACGCCATGGGGCGTTGGCCCAGGAAGCCTCGGGCAATCCGCAGGGGGTGTTGTACCTCAAGCTGTCGGCCCACGGCACGGCACTGTCGCAACTGATTGTCAGCGGGTTCGGCTACACACGCCGCCTGCTCGAGCATTTGCAGCAAGACGTCGACTGGCAGGCCTGCGGCGTGCTGCAACTGGCGTTCAATGCCAAGGAAGGCGAGCGCCAGGCGCAATTGGCCCAGGCCTTTGCCCCTGACCTGCTGCATACCCTGGACCGCGCCGAGGCCCAGGCCCGCGCCGGTGTGCAACTGGCGCACGGCGGGCTGTTTTTTCCGCAGGGTGGCTGGGTGCATCCGCCCGCGCTGTGCCAGTGGCAAGCGCAGCAGCCGGGGGTGCAGTTGCTGCTGCATCAAGAGGCCCTCACCTTGCAGCAGGTCGACGGGCAATGGCAGGCACGCGACGGCGAGACTCTGCTGGCCAGCGCGCCGGTGGTGGTGTTGGCCGGCGCCGCCGAGATCAAGCGCTTCCCGTTCAGCGCCCAGTTGCCGCTCAAGCGCATTCGCGGCCAGATCACCCGGTTGCCGCAAACCGCCGACAGCCAGGCACTGGCCACAGTGGTCTGCGGCGAGGGTTATATCGCGCCGGCACGGTTGGGCGAACATACCCTCGGCGCCAGTTTTGACTTCGCCAGCGATGACCTGACGCCCACGGCCGGCGAGCACAGCGGCAACCTGCAGATGCTGCGCGACATCTCGGTCGACTTGCTCGAACGCCTGGCCGCCGACCAGGCAGACCCCACGCAGCTCCAGGGGCGCGCCGCGTTTCGCTGCACCAGCCCGGATTACTTGCCGATTGTCGGCCCGTTGGCCCACAGCGAAGACTTCGCCCAGGCCTACGCCGTATTGCGCAAGGACGCACGCCAGGTCCCGCAAACGCCCTGCCCCTGGCTCGAAGGCCTGTACATCAACAGCGGCCACGGCTCACGCGGCCTGATCACCGCGCCACTGTGCGGCGAGCTGCTCGCGGCGTGGCTCAACGACGAACCGCTGCCGGTGCCCGTCGGCGTCGCACAGGCCTGCCACCCCAATCGGTTTGCCGTGCGCGGCCTGATGCGCAATCAAAAGTAACGGCGTCGCTCAGTCCACGAGCGCTTGGCAGCCCATGTCCACGGTTTTCATTTCCTCGTGGGTCAGCTCCCTGAACAACGTGCGTTCGGCGGCCTCCCTGCGATCGCCAATGGCTTCAAACTCACGCCGAAATTGCGCATCGTCCATGGAGTGAGCGCGTTCCATGATCGCATCCTGCTCCTCGTGAAACGGCGTGTTCATCAAGTCAAACCGGCCGGGATAGCGTTTACGCAAATGGGTACGCCAGAACTTGCGCCCGGTGAGGGAGTCCATGAAGGCCGGCGAAAGTTCGGCCGTGCGCACTCGCATGGAAGCCTTTTCCAGGTCCTCGCGCGTTACTCCGCTTAACCCGGCAAAACGCATATGCGTCGGCTGCCCAGGCAAGTCCAGCGATTCCACAAGGCCGGTGCGATAGGCCAGGCTGACTTCCGCCGGATCCGCCGAGGGGTCGGCCTGGCTGTGTTCATGGGCCAGTTTTTCCAGCTCATCAAGCCGAAACAGGCCACGCCCCTCGCGCAGCAATGCCGCCGTCGAAGTGCCCCGCTCACTCGCCACGCCGGCCTTGTGCACCCGCACCGCCACTTCCAGATGGCTGAAGTTGATGGCCGCCGAGTCCGTACAGTTGAAGGGGTTGGCCGCCAGGTTGAATACCTCGTTACGCAGCTCGGTGTTGTCATGCGCCGCTTCCAGCACCTCCCATACGCGCTTGTGCATGTCTTCTCTGACAAATTCGCTGTCAGCACTGTTACCCAGTTCGGATAACAACGCGAACAGGCTCTCTGAACGCTGGTCGTCTTTCAGATCGGTCCAGATCGCTTTGTGGGCGGCAGGGGACTCCGGCATCCAGATACCGCGTGCGGTCGACTCATTCATCGCCGCGATATCGTCGTGCAGGTAGCCCATGCCGATACCGGTTCGCCTACGGTAAGCGTCGAGGCTCGCGACCGTGGTCGACGACAAGGGGTTGAAACGCAGGTTAATGGTTTGGGCGATACGCCGTGGTGCGGCAAACACCCAATCAGGCAGTTGTCGAATGGCGTTGTTGCGCAGATCCACAAAGTCCAGGAAGGGCAACCGCCCCAAGCCCACCGGGAGTTCGCGGAGGTCACAATTACGCAGTTTGAGATGCACCATATCCAGCATCTTGCCCACCTCCGGCGTTGCGCCGAGGCGGTTTTCACTCAAGTCCAGGGCAATCAGGTTGCGCATATCGGCGAGTTTTTTCAGCGTGTACTCAGACAGCGTCAGGGCGTTGGACGACATCAGCAAACGTTTGAGCCCGGGCATGTGCGCCAGGATTTCCGGCAGCCGGGTAATGTTGTTGCGCTCAAGGCTCAATGATTCGACGTGGGTAAATGCCTTGAGAAAGTACGCCACGCTGTCGTCGAGTTGCATATCGTTGAGTGACACCAGCCGCAGGTGATCGAACTTGACCGCGCCAGGCAGCGACGGCAGATCGCCGACGCGCATGCCGTCGAGCTTGAGGCCCGCGACGCTTTCACGCCCCTCCCCCGGGACGAAGGTCAGACGGCGCCAGGCGTCTTCGATCAGGCCGGCCACTTGCAGGCGGCTGGTGTGCAGCTCGCCGGTAATGCCTTGGGTGGCGCGGGTCCAGCTTTTCAAACTGGCGCGCAACACGTGTAGCTGCTGCTCATGCGCCTTGATCGATTCGGCACGCTCCAGGTGGTCGGCGCCTCGCTCATCCAGGAAATGGTTGATCTGGGTCTCGGTAAACAATGGAAACAGTCTGCGCGTGCGACGCACCAACGCCCGCGAGTGAGCGGCAGGCACTGGGGGGGCCGGCGGGCTGGCCTGGACGCACGCGGGAAGCGGTTCAGTTTTATCCAGAGACTCGCCGCGCAACAACGCCATGACCGCCGGACGATCATTGACGGCATGCTCAAAGAGTTCGTTGCGTAGCTTGAACCCATGGGAGCGCTCGCGCTCAGACAACCCCAGCGCGTTCAATTGTTCCGCGGGCAGCGCACGCAGCGCCGCGTCGTACAGACTCTGGCGCCCGGAGGTGGGAAGCCCCAAGATTCGCCCCGAGACGTCGAAGACTTCATGCAGCTCGCCCTGCTTGGCGATAATCCGGCGGACCTTGGCATCCGACGGCCCCACCTGCTCCAGCAACGGCCCCCCGATACTGCCGTCGCGAACTTCCAGGGCAAAATCCGCCGGCCAGCCGGGCATGCGTTTGAGCAACTGGAGCACCTGGAGCCGGCTCTCGGATAACCCCCGCGCGGGCAGGAATAATTCGGCACAGGCCCGGTCCGCCGCTATCTGTTCCATCATTTCTCGAGCCTCCTGGGCCAGGCGCATGGGGATACGCTGGTCATTGACAACCCGCAGGCGCTCAACGCTGCTGGCCCGATCAATCAGACGCTGAGCGACGCGCACCGGCAATTGGGCAAATCGCTGCTTGAACAGGGTTTGCGAAGGCCCGTTGGGCCGGTCATAGGTCTCATACAGCTTGCCGAAAAACAGCGCCGCGTTTTTCTCCATCCAGTCCGCTACCGACCGGGCCAGGCGACGCGCGGGCGTGCCGCTAGCGGGCGCCTCCTTGAGCAACTGTGCCGTGGCTTGCTCATCCAGCTTATCGAGGGCCAAGCCCAGTACTCCGTCTTCACGCAATGAGTGCTCGGTCAGACGAATACCGGTGTGCTCGGGCGTGAGGCGCAGCCCCTGCGGGTAGTTCGCGATATGCACGCCGTTGTCGTTGAACAATTCGAAATAGACGTGCTTGGGCCATGCCGGCAGCATGGGTAACGCATGCAGCAACAGCCGTTGATTCTCGGCGGTGGGCTGGCCCTCATTCACCAGGTGCCAGATACAGTCACGAATGCGCTGCTCCAGGATGAACCGTTCGGCCTGGTCTCTGAAGCGCCTGGACACGGGTTGGTTCTGCCGCGCCCACGCTTGCAATCGCGGCAGCGGCGCCTGGGTGATGTCCTGGACTGCTTCCAGCCGCAGCGCACTGAGCGCTTTGAGATCAGGCGCTATACGCCGCAGCACATACAGGCTGTTATCCCATTCGGCCGGCCGTTCGCCGCGGTAACGCCAGCCGCCTTCGCCGTTGAGCTCCACAGGCGGGGCAAACAGGTCGTGACCCGCCTGGGGTTGCAAGCGCCAGCCCCCGGACAGCTCATCGAAACGCACCTCCAGCGCATGCCCCTGCAACCGCACAAATGTCTTGTCGCCTATTTGGTAGAGGCCGTTGCTGTCCGGCGTGTCAGACAGGTCTATCGGCTGGCGATAACGACGCAGGTTGCGCTTCCACAGCCGACGCCACCCCCCTCGGGTGACCGCTTCGAAGCCATCGAACCAATCAGCCGTGTCTTGCTGCGGGTGCAGTTTGAGCGCGGAGCTGGCCTTTGCGAACGCGGCCATCAGCGCGACATTGGCCAGCACATTGGTCAGGTGCGAAAACGCTTTGCGCTTATCCCCGGCCTGCCAATCCTCATAACCGTAAAAGATCTCGCCGAGCAACTGCCCCAGGGTCACCCCCATCATCAGTTCGCCCATGACGGGGATGAACATCGCGCAGATGTTGGCCAGGGTGAGCCCGGCCTCCCAGTAGCCCTCAAGACGTTTTTGCCGTTGCTCGGCATCCACATCGGCGGTCGGCACCGCCAGGGTCCGACTGTCCACTTGCAGTTTGCCCAGCAGGCTCTCGAAGAAAAACCTGTTGAGGTCATGGGTCATCGGGCGTTGTTTGATAACCCCCAACTCGGCCTGGTCCGTCAGCGCCTTGAAAAAATCCAGCCGATTGGCCTCATCGATATAACGGGTGAAGGTCTGCCGGTAGGCCTTCGTTTTCAATTTGAGGCTGAGGTACTGCTGGAATTGGCTGAATGCCGCGTACTCGTACACCGGGCGAAAAGGTTCGCCGGGCATGTAAACCATGCATTTTTCGGTAGGGAATTGTTCAACCGAGCGTGCGGAAAACACCACCACGCCCCAGAGGCAGGCGCCGTGGATTTCCAGGCCCTGCAGGCTCACCGGCTTAGCGTTATAAAGCACATCACCTGACGCCAGCGTCGCGCCTTTTTCGAGGAACAGCTGCAGCGTGTCGTAGCCGTCTTTGGACAGGTGCTGCTTCTGATAGGCAATCAGCACCTCCATTTTCAACACGGCGACTCTCAGCTGTTTTATCGATCGCGCGACCGGTGTGAACAACGCCTGGTCATCGTTGGCGGACCGCCCCTGGGTGAGCACGTGCAGCAGGTGTTCTTGATAGCGCTTACCCAGGTCCAAGCGGCGACAGCACTTGGCAAAAGCCGCCGGCGAGGGCTTTGCCGGTGCCTGGGTGGCCAACATCGCCACCGCCGGCATGCCGTCCTCACCGACACCTTCCTGCGCTTGGGTGAAGTTCTGCATCGCGGCTTCCAACAAGCTGTGGCTGACCCACCGCGCCGGCGTGGGCACATCCCGATACAGCGGCGGCCCCAGGTTGAACCACTCGCGCTGTGGCAGCCACAGACGGTCTTCATCCACGTCGAAGCCGTCGCCAAACTCGCTGGACAGCGCGGCTTTCAGGTGTTTGCGGCAAAAAGCCTGGACATCGTCCAAGGTACTCAAGCGCACTTTTACGGCTTCCTGAAGGGACAGCGCCTCGTCTGCGGCCTCATTGAGTTGTTCCAGGAATGTGCCACCGGCGTTCATCAACCAGTCGGGCACGTTCTGTTGCAGGACCTCGGCCTTTTCCAGCTCGCCGGTGAGCTCCAATAACGCCATCGATAACTCACGCGTCGTCATCGGCTGAAGACCCTGCGACACACTGACGTCCTGATCCATGGGGGGTGCTCCTTGAAAAAATGAGGCGTCAGCTTAGGCACCTCACGCCGCAATCAAGGCCGTAATAATTAATACAACGACGCGCCCGCCAGCCTGCTTATAACCGATTGATCTAAAACTACCGCAACACAGGTGGGTCAGTTTTCGGGTACCCCCAAACCTCCCCAACGGAAAAACCGGTAAGGAACTTATGTGTGGATTAGCTGGCGAGTTACGCTTTGATCATCAACCTGCAAGCCTTGCAGACGTAGAACGCATCACCCATCACCTCGCCCCCCGAGGCCCCGATGCCTGGGGTTTTCATGCCCAAGGGCCGATTGCCCTGGGCCATCGCCGCCTGAAGATCATGGACTTGTCGGACGGCTCCGCCCAACCGATGGTCGACGCTCAACTGGGGCTTTCCCTGGCGTTCAACGGCGCGATCTACAACTTCCCCGAATTGCGCCAGGAGCTTGAAGCGCTGGGCTATGCGTTCTATTCCGGTGGCGACACCGAAGTGCTGCTCAAGGGCTATCACGCTTGGGGCGAAGCGCTGCTGCCCAAGCTCAACGGCATGTTCGCCTTCGCCATTTGGGAGCGCGATGCCCAGCGCTTGTTCATCGCGCGTGACCGCCTGGGTGTGAAGCCGCTGTACCTGTCGCGCACCGGCCAGCGCCTGCGCTTTGCCTCCGCGCTGCCTGCGCTGCTCAAGGGTGGCGACATCAACCCGATCCTCGATCCGGTGGCGCTGAACCATTACCTGAACTTCCACGCGGTGGTGCCTGCGCCGCGCACGTTGCTGGCGGGCATTGAAAAACTGCCGCCGGCCAGCTGGATGCGTATCGAGGCCAACGGCAACACCGAGCAGAAAACCTGGTGGACCCTGCCCTACGGCCCGCGTGAAGATGAGAAGTACCTGAGCCTGGAAGACTGGACCGACCGTGTGCTCGACAGCACCCGCGAAGCCGTGGCGATTCGCCAACGGGCGGCGGTGGATGTGGGCGTGTTGCTCTCCGGCGGCGTCGATTCGAGCATGCTCGTGGGCCTGTTGCGTGAGGTTGGCGTGCAGGATCTGTCGACCTTCTCCATCGGTTTTGAAGATGCCGGCGGCGAGCGCGGTGACGAGTTCCAGTATTCGGACCTGATCGCCAAGCACTACGGCACCCGTCACCACCAACTGCGTATCGCCGAAAGCGAAATCATCGAGCAACTGCCGGCGGCGTTCCGCGCCATGAGCGAGCCGATGGTCAGCCATGACTGCATCGCCTTCTACCTGTTGTCGCGGGAAGTGGCCAAGCATTGCAAGGTTGTGCAGAGCGGCCAGGGTGCCGATGAGTTGTTCGCCGGTTACCACTGGTACCCGCAAGTGGACGGCGCAAGCGACCCGTATGCTGCCTACCGTGAGGCGTTTTTCGACCGCAGCTATGACGACTATGCCGCCACCGTCGCACCAAAATGGCTGACCGCCCATGACGCCGCCGGCGACTTCGTGCGCGAGCATTTTGCGATGCCGGGCGCCGATGCCGCCGTGGACAAGGCCCTGCGCCTGGACAGCACGGTGATGCTGGTGGACGACCCGGTCAAACGTGTCGACAACATGACCATGGCCTGGGGCCTGGAAGCGCGCACACCGTTCCTCGACTACCGCCTGGTAGAACTTTCGGCCCGTGTGCCGGGCCGGTTCAAGCTGCCCGACGGCGGCAAACACGTGCTCAAGGAAGCGGCGCGCCGGGTGATCCCGAGCGAGGTTATCGACCGCAAAAAAGGTTACTTCCCGGTACCGGGCCTCAAGCATTTGCAAGGCGACACCCTGAACTGGGTGCGCGACCTGCTGCTGGACCCGAGCCAGGACCGCGGCCTCTTCAACCCCGCCATGCTCGACCGCTTGCTCACCGACCCCCAGGGCCAATTGACCCCGCTGCGCGGCTCCAAGCTGTGGCAACTGGCAGCGCTGAACCTGTGGCTCAGCGAACAAGGAATTTGATCCATGAAACCTAACGCCGCGGCGTATAGCCAACGCTTGCTCAAAGGCCAGGCCCCCACTTACGAACGCCTGCAGGCGCGCCTGGCCGAAGACGGCAGCGCGTTGGCCGCCGAACCGATTGCCGTGCATTGCGGCTGGGGCCGGTTGTTGATCGGCCATACCTTCCCCGACCCGGCCAGCCTGGCGGGGGAACTGCTGAATGAACAGCCCGGCGAACGCGACATCGCACTGTACGTGGCCGCGCCCCAGCAGATCCTCGGGATTGACCCGCAGCAATTGTTTCTCGACCCCTCCGACACCTTGCGCCTGTGGTTCAGCGACTATCGCCCGGCCACCCGTGTGTTTCGCGGCTTTCGTATCCGCCGGGTACAGAGCGAAGCCGACTGGCAGGCGGTGAACCAGTTGTATCAAGGGCGCGGCATGTTGCCGGTCGACGCCGAACGCCTCACGCCGCGTCATCAGGGTGGCCCGGTGTATTGGCTGGCGGAGGACGAAGACAGCGGCGCGGTGATCGGCAGCGTGATGGGGCTCAACCACCAGAAAGCCTTTCACGACCCGGAAAACGGTTGCAGCCTGTGGTGCCTGGCCGTCGACCCGCTATGCGCGCGCCCCGGCGTCGGCGAAGTGCTGGTGCGTCACTTGGTGGAGCACTTTATGAGCCGTGGCTTGAGCTACCTGGACCTGTCGGTGCTGCACGATAACCGTCAGGCCAAGGGGCTTTATGCCAAGCTCGGTTTCCGTGCGCTGACCACGTTTGCGATCAAGCACAAGAACGGCATCAACCAGCCGCTGTTTCTCGGCCCTGGGCCGCAGGCGGGGTTCAACCCGTATGCGCGGATCATCGTTGAAGAAGCCCACCGACGCGGTATCGATGTGCAGGTGGATGATGCCGATGCCGGTTTGTTCACCCTCAGCCATGGCGGGCGCCGCGTGCGCTGCCGTGAGTCACTGAGCGACCTGACCAGCGCCATCAGCATGACCCTGTGCCAGGACAAGAGCCTGACCCACAAGGTGCTCAAGGCCGCCGGTTTGCAGTTGCCGTCGCAGCAATTGGCGGGCAGTGCCGACGAGAACCTGGAGTTCCTCGACGAGCACCAGCGCGTGGTGGTCAAGCCGCTGGATGGCGAGCAGGGCCAAGGCGTGGCGGTGGACCTGCAGACCATCGAAGAGGTGCAGCAGGCAATCGAAAACGCGCGCCAGTTCGACAGCCGCGTACTGCTGGAGAGCTTTCATGAAGGCCTAGACTTGCGCATCCTGGTGATCGGCTTCGAGGTGGTTGCCGCCGCGATTCGCCGCCCCGCCGAGGTGACCGGTGACGGCCAGCACTCCATCCGCGCCCTGATCGAGGCCCAAAGCCGTCGCCGTCAGGCCGCCACCGACGGCGAAAGCAAAATCCCCCTGGACGCCGAAACCGAACGCACCCTTGCCGCCGCAGGCTACGACTACAGCAGCGTCCTGCCCCGTGGCGTAACCCTGGCGGTACGCCGTACCGCCAACCTGCACACCGGCGGTTGCCTGGAAGATGTCACCGCGATCCTGCATCCCACGCTCAAGGACGCCGCCGTGCGCGCCGCCCGCGCCCTGGACATCCCCATGGTGGGCCTGGACCTGCTGGTGCCCGCCGCCGATCAACCAGAGTACGTATTTATCGAGGCCAACGAACGGGCCGGCCTGGCCAACCATGAACCGCAGCCCACCGCGCAAAAGTTTGTGGACCTGCTGTTTCCACACAGCCAACCGGCCGCCCAATGACCTGAGCACGCTTATCTCATCAGGAATTTTTATGACTCGAACCATTCCCGAACCTGATCTCAACTACCTGCAAAAAGTCCTGCTGGAAATGCTCGCCATTCCCAGCCCTACCGGGTTCACCGATACCATCGTGCGCTACGTCGCCGAGCGTTTGGAAGAACTCGGCATCCCGTTTGAAATGACCCGGCGCGGCACCATCCGCGCGACGCTCAAGGGCCAGAAAAACAGCCCGGACCGCGCCGTCTCCGCGCACCTGGACACCATCGGTGCCGCCGTGCGCGCAATCAAGGACAACGGCCGCCTGACACTTGCCCCCGTAGGCTGCTGGTCGAGCCGCTTTGCCGAAGGCAGCCGCGTCAGCCTGTTCACCGACAACGGCGTGATCCGTGGCAGCGTACTGCCGCTGATGGCCTCCGGGCATGCGTTCAACACCGCCGTGGATGAAATGCCGGTGAGTTGGGACCATGTGGAACTGCGCCTGGACGCCTACTGCGCCACCCGCGCCGATTGCGACTCGCTGGGCATCAGCGTCGGCGACTACGTGGCCTTCGACCCCTTGCCCGAGTTCACCGAGAGTGGGCATATCAGCGCACGCCACCTGGACGACAAAGCCGGCGTCGCTGCCCTGCTCGCTGCGCTCAAGGCGATTGTCGACAGTGGCGAACCCCTGCTGATCGACTGTCACCCGCTGTTCACCATTACCGAGGAAACCGGCAGCGGTGCCGCAGCCGCGCTGCCGTGGGATGTGAGTGAGTTCGTCGGCATCGATATCGCCCCGGTCGCGCCCGGCCAGCACTCCAGTGAGCATGCGGTGAGCGTGGCGATGCAGGATTCCGGCGGGCCCTACGACTATCACCTGTCGCGTCATTTACTGCGCCTGGCCGCGGACAATGACCTACCGGTGCGCCGCGACCTGTTCCGCTATTACTTCAGCGATGCGCATTCCGCCGTGACCGCCGGCCACGACATTCGCACCGCGCTGCTGGCGTTCGGTTGCGACGCGACCCACGGTTACGAGCGCACCCATATCGACAGCCTGGCCGCGCTGAGCCGCCTGTTGGGCGCGTATATCCTCAGCCCGCCGGTGTTTGCCAGCGACGCGCAGCCGGCCCAGGGCTCACTGGACCGCTTCAGTCACCAGTTGGAACATGAGACGCAGATGGAGAGCGACACGCGTGTGCCGCCGGTGGACAGCCTGGTCGGCCACAAGTCCTGACGCTGGTCAGCAAGGCCCCGGCGCAGTAGCATCGCCGGGACCTGACACCTGAGGCTTGTATGCTGATTCCCTACGACGCACTTGAAGTCGACACCCTGACCCGCCTGATCGAGGACTTCGTCACCCGCGACGGCACCGACAACGGCGACGACACGCCCTTGGAAACCCGTGTACTGCGTGTGCGCCAGGCGCTGACCAAAGGCCAGGCGCTGATCGTGTTCGACCCCGAAAGCGAACAATGCCAATTGATGCTCAAGCATGACGTGCCCAAGCATCTGTTCGACTGAGGGCGTTCTAGAGTTGGATGACGGGTTGGGCAGACGGCGTCTGGCGTTCTAGGATCTTGCGGTAGACCTCGGCACGATGTACGTGCACGCCAGGCGGCGCTTGGATGCCGAGTTTCACTTGGTTGCCCTTCAGTTCGAGGATATGCACGGTGATGTCATCACCGATGGAGATGATTTCGCCTACGGCGCGGCTTAAAACCAGCATGGCGGTGGACCTTTTGGAGTGACAGGACCCCGACCATGCGCGCTGAGGATGGAGGCTTCAATGGCTCGCGGCGAAATCAGGCAACACCTACGGATGCAGGTAATTTGCCTGACAGACCGCTGCCGAATCAGCCCTTAACTGCCTGCGCCTTGGCGCGCATTTTGTCGGCCATGGTGGTCATTTCGTCGTACAGCAACTGCGGGTTCTTCTGCTTCAACGCCCACGCCATCCGGCCCTGCTCGTGGGGCAGGATCATGAATTCGCCCTGTGCCACGCGCTGATAAATGTAATCGGCAATATCCGCCGCCGAGATCGGCGAACTTTCCAGCAGTTTGCCCACTTGGGCTTTCATGGCGGGGGTCGGCCCACGGAACGAGTCCAGCAGGTTGGTCTGGAAGAACGACGGGCACACCACATGCACGCCGACCTCCTGCTGCTTGAGCTCCACCAGCAAACTCTCCGACAACGCCACGACGCCAGCCTTGGCCACGTTGTAGTTGCTCATGGCCGGCCCTTGCATCAGCGCCGCCATGGAGGCGATGTTGATGATACGGCCCTTGCTCTTTTCCAGCAGCGGCAGGAATGCCTTGCAGCCCTTGACCACGCCCATCAGGTTGATTGCGATCTGCCAATCCCAATCTTCCAGGGACAACTCGGCGAAAAAGCCCCCCGAGGCCACGCCGGCATTGTTGACGATCACATCGATACCCCCGAGCTTGACCTCGCAGGCCTGGGCAAACGCGGTGAGCTGGCTGTAGTCACGTACGTCGCAGCGCTGGATAAACCCGTCGCCACCGGCCTCACGCACCCGCTTCAGGGTTTCCTGCAAGCCGGGCTCACTGACATCCGACAAGGCCAATTGCCAACCCTCGCGAGCCCAGCGCAGAGCGATTTCGCGACCCAGGCCGGACCCGGCGCCAGTGATCATCATGCGATTTTGCATAGGAAGTAGCCTTGTGGTTCACAGAAGAAGTGATCGGCAGTGTAGCGAAGGTTTTTCCCGTACCCACGCACCATCAGAATGATGAATGCCCCAGGCAAACCGAAGGCCGGGTCGGATGCCCGCGCGAGGCCTAAGTTCAATCTTTTTTGACTAACGAGGCGTACGGACGCGTGCGTTAAAAGAAATAAGCGAGCGATCGAAATGCTTTAAAAAAACTTGGAATTTTCTTTGAAGTGACAGAGTCGGAGTTATTAAGGCGTCCGTCATTAAGTGCCGGGCCTATCGTTAATAACCGGTCTTTGCAGAAAGCCAATAAGGAAAAAAAACATGAGCCTGATTCTGATCATTATCTTGATCCTGCTGCTGGTCGGTGGCCTGCCAGTGTTCCCTCACTCGCGTAACTGGGGTTATGGCCCGTCGGGCATCCTCGGGGTTGTGCTGGTGGTACTGCTGGTGCTGTTGTTGCTCGGTCGGATATAAACGCCGGATAAAAAAAGAGGCCTTCACAGGCCTCTTTTTTATTGCCGGTTAGTTAGTCCGGCTTGCCGTCAACCACACCGGCGGTGTTGTTCAACAGGCTCTTGGTGGCCGTTTGCAGGAACGATTCAAGTTTCTGCTTGAGTGCCGCCTCGTCCGGCGAGTCGGGGATCACTTTACCGCTCGGGTTGGCGCCCAATTCGTATTCCCACAACTTCGGCGGCATCTCCTTGGGCAGTACCAGAATGCGCTCGGCGGTGACCAGCGCCACCGTCTGATCGCTGCCCGATGGCTTGATCACGCCGAAGCCCTTGTCGCCTTCCGGCAGGTTCAGCAGGTCGCGACCCCAGCACTGGTGCAGCGTGTCGCCACCGAGGCGGCCCATGATGGTCGGCACGATGTCGATCTGGGTGCCCACGGTGTGGTCGCGCTCGCCGAACTTCTCCTGCATGCCGGGTGCGATCATCAGCATCGGCACGTTGAAGCGGCCCAGGTCCATCTCGGTGATCTGCTGTTCGTTGCCGAAGCCGTGGTCGCCCACGATCACAAACAGGGTTTCCTTGAAGTACGGCTCTTTGCGGGCCTTTTCAAAGAACTGGCCCAGGGCCCAATCGGAGTAGCGCATGGCCGTCAAATGCTCGTTGAGGCTGCCACGGTCTGTGACTTTCTCGACCGGCAACGGCGTCGGCAATGCGTACGGCGTATGGTTGGACAGGGTTTGCAGCAGTGCGTAGAACGGCTTGCCGCCCTCACGCGCCTTCAACTCTTCCAGGCCGCGGTTGAACATGTCCTGGTCGGACACGCCCCACGTCGGGTCGGAGAACACCGGGTTGACGAAGTCGTTGCGACCAATGAAGTTGGTCATGCCCTGGTTGCTGAAGAAACCCGACTGGTTGTCCCAGGCGAAATCGCCGTTGTAGACATACACGTCGTCAAACTTGCGGGCACTGAGCAACTGCGGCAGGCCCGACAGCTTGTGGCTGCCTTCCGGGGTCTGCATCAGGTATTCGAAGCCCGGCAGGTTCGGGAAGCAGGCCATGGTGGCGAACATGCCCTGGTGGGTGTGGGTACCGTTGGAGAAGAAGCGGTCGAACAGCAGGCCCTCCTTGGACAGTTTGTCGAAATACGGCGTGATGTTGCCCGGCCGGCCCAAGGCGCCCACCGAGTGACCGGCGAAGCTTTCCATCAGGATCACGACCACGTTCTTGATCGGCAGGGTCTTCTCGGCCGGTGGCATGTAGTCACGGCGCACGGCGGCGGTATCGGTGTCTACCAGCTTTTCTTGCGGCAGCACCAGCATGTCACGCACGGTCTGGGTGGCCAGCGGCTGGTCCAGGGTAGCCTTCCAGATGTTGGAACGGTCTTCACCGAACCGCGCCTTGGCCGCCGCGATCAGCGACAAGGTGCCATTGAGGCCCAACTGGTTGGCGAAGTTCGAATCGGTGGTGTACACATCGCCCCAACGCAGCGGCGGGCCTTGGCGCAGGGTGCCACGGGCGGCGACCACGGCGATCAGCAGGCAGACCACGAATACCGCGATGCGCGAGTACCACGGGGCCACCTGGCGGGTGCCGATGCTGCCGCCGCTGAACGGCCCGCGTGGGCGCGTGGCGCGGTCGGCGCCTTTGAACGCCATGCTCAGGATCAGCGTGCCCACGGCCCAGGCCAGCAGGTAGCGCACCACTGGGAAACCGTACCAGAGCATGCTCATGACGGTTTTCGGGTCTTCCTTTACGTACTGGAAGACCAGCCCGTTGAGGCGCTGGTGGAACTCGCGGTAGAAGTCCATCTCCATCAAGCCCAGGAACAGGGCGATGCTGGATGCAATAGTCAGCCAGAAACGGAAGAACCCCCGCGCGGCCATGGCGCGTACGCTGAACAATGCCAGCAGCAACGGGATAAGCAGGTACACCACCAGGCGGATATCCAGGCGCAGGCCGTTGGCGAACGCTTCAAGGAAGGTCGAGGCCGGCGTGTCGAGGATCATCTCGCGGTTGTATACCAGCAGCGCCAGGCGCAGCAGGGAGAGCATCACCATCATGACCAGTGCGCAGAGCAGCGTGTACGCCAGATGGGATTTGACGGTCGGTTGCAGCAGGCGATTAGAAGCTCGCTGCTGACTCAGGGCGTCCGGGTTTGCCATGTCGTTTCAGGACCCATTGGAAGTTTATGTGACGAAATATCGCGGTGGCGCGAATGGTGCCCGATCAATCACAGCAAGGCTATTAATTAGTGAACGAGCACCGCTGCGCCACCTTTAATAGCAGGCAGGTAAAGCCGGGGAATTGTCTTGGACGGGGTGTGAAAATTATGTGCAGCGAATATTTCGATACATAAATCTATGGAGCACGCCCAAAGCAAATGTGGAAGGGGGCTTGCTCCCGATAGCGGTGGATCAGTCAGAACAGCTGTGACTGATAAACCGTCATCGGGAGCAAGCCCCCTTCCATATTGACTGTGCCCACTCCAGCAGGAGTGAAGCGATCAGATCCGCACGTTACCCCGCGGCCCGGCAATCGCCCAGATGATCAGGCCAAGTACCGGCAGCAGCAGGATCAGCAGGATCCACAGCACCTTGGCGCCGGTGCTCGCGCCGCTTTTGAATACGTTGATGATCGCCCAGATATCCAGCGCCAGGATGATCAGCCCGATCAAGCCGTTAAAAGTGGAACCCATGGTGTCGCTCCTAAGTGAGGGCATGCACTTGTAGGATAGTCAGCCCTGGCAGGGGTTCCGTTTTATTTCAGATGTGCACGGCGATCTTCAGCGCTTCCAGGGACGGCTCGGCCTTGATACCCACTTCGGCACACAGTTGCAGCACACGCGGCAGGTCGTTACCGAACACCAGCACGGCCTGGATCTCGTCATCCAACAGTTGGCTGAAGTTGAGCAGCACATAGCCACCCTCTTCGGGGCTAAGCGCACTCATCTGGATCTGGATGCGGTTCAGTGCAGTGAGGTCCTCGGTCTTGGCCAATTGCTTGGGCTTGAGGTTGAACGCCACACCCGGACCAAACGACGCGACGATTTGTGCAAACAGGTCGGCATAGGTATCGGCTTGGAACAGCGCGGTGTCCGGCAGGCTACCGACCACCACCCACTCTCCCAGCGGGATCGGAAAGCTGTCGTCGTAGTTGATGTCCGGGTTGGCCGCCAGGAATGCCGCGGGATCGGCGTAGGCCTGGGCGGCTTCCTCGGCGATGCGCGCCACTTCGTCCTCGCCCATGACCCCGGCGCTGATTTTGCTGATGAGTTCGACGAGGGCGGTTTTCATGGGGCAATCCTGTGACGGGCGGGTTTTGGAGGGCGCGTAGCCTACACCAGTTTCTGCAACCGCGCCGCCGTATCCACCGCGCCCATGGTTTGGGCCGCCGCCAGCGCGGTCGCGCCCTGCGCATCGGTGGCCTTGGGGTCAGCGCCCTGGTCGAGCAGGTAGTCGAGCATTTCGACGCGGTTGAACATGGCCGCCATCATCAAGGCCGTGCGCCCGTCGGATGAAGCCGCTGCCACCGGCGTACCGCCTTCGATGAGCGCCTGGACCACAGGCAAATGGCCCTTGAACGCCGCGCCGGCAATCGGCAGTTGGTTCTTGTCATTGGCGATCAGCGGGTCCGCCTTGAATTCGAGCAGTACTTTTACCGCCTCGGCGTGGCCGTGGTAGGCCGCGAGCATCAACAAGGTATCGCCGTTGTGGTTGCGAAAATTGGCCGGCAAGCCCTTGGCCAGCAAGGCGGCGAGCATCGCGGCATCGCCTCGGCGGGCCACGTCGAAGACCTGCTCGGCAAATTCGGCGGCTTCGTCTTCGGTCATTTGTTTTGGCTGGTCGGACATGCGGGGCTCCTGGTGTGGCGACGTCGGGTATTCAATAGAGGCGCCCAGTGTCGCGATGGAGTTCCCACCTGTCATGGCTTTTTTGTCAAAAGCCGCCATAGGCACAATCAATAACGGAACTGGCCGCCCTGAATCTGCGCCAGCAATTGACCCGTCACCGGTACGTAGCAGTCGGACCCCGGCAGCCACGCGTACACCGGGTCATTGCCGGCCTTGTCCGGATCAAACGCCTCCTCCTTGAGCTTGACCTTCTGGTACTTGAACGTACCGGTGGTTTCCATCTTGACCTTGATTCGCAGGAACAACGGCACCGCATAGGCCGGCAACTGGCCATGGGCAAATTGCAGCAATTCGCGCATGTCCAATGCCGCCAGGGATTCGCTCGGCGTGATGGCGACCATGCCTGCGCGACCGTTGGTGTTGTCGATCTCGACGCCATAGGCCACCACTTCGGCGATCTGTGGGTGTTGCAGCAGGACGTTCTCGACTTCGGTGGTGGAGACGTTTTCGCCTTTCCAGCGGTAGGTGTCCCCCAGTCGATCGACGAATTGCGCGTGGCCAAAGCCGATGCTGCGCAACAAATCACCGGTATTAAAGTAGCGATCGCCCTTTTCAAACACGTCGGTGAGCACCACCTTGCCGTTCTTTTGCGGGTCGGTGTAACCGTCGAAGGGTGATTTTTCGTCAATCCTGGCCAGCAACAGGCCTTGCCCGCCGGTGGGCACCTTGCGCATATAGCCATCGCTGCCACGCAGCGGCTCGCCGTTGTCGTGAACGTAGTCCACCAGGGCCCAATGCTGCAGGCAGAAGCCGATGGTGTTGTCGAAATTCAGCACGTTGGTAAACCCGATATTGCCGTCGCTGGCCGCGTACAACTCACAGATGTGTTCGACGCCATACCGCGCCTTGAACTGCGCCCATACGCCGGGGCGCAAACCATTGCCGACCATTTTGGTCACGCGGTTATCGCGGTCGCTTGCACTGGGCGGCTGGTCCAGCAGGTAACGGCACAGCTCACCGACATAGCCAAGGGTGGTCGCCTTGAATTTGCGCGCATCGTCCCAGAACTGGCTCGCGCTGAACTTGCGGCGGATGGCAAACCCCGAAGCCCCGACAATCGCCGAGCCCCAGCACACACACAGACCGGTGGCGTGGTAGAGCGGCAAGGTGCAATACAGAACGTCGTCCCGGCCCATGTCCAGCGCAATGCGGCCAAAGCTGACGGCGGTTTTGGTCCAGCGGCCGTGTTTCATGATGCCCGCTTTGGGCAGGCCCGTGGTACCGGAGGTGTAGATATAAAAGCAGGGGTCGTTGAAGAAGATCTGCGCGGTGCTGGCGGGGTTGTCCACCGGGCACTCGGCGCTGGCCGCCAGCAGGTCGATGTACCCCTCGGGCATTTCGCCGGATAGCTGATCGGCGACGAACCAGGTTCGCGCCGCCGGGATCTGCACCTGATCGCGCACTGCCCCGTAGGCAGCCACGAGTTCCGTGCCCACCACAATCGCCACCGGGCTCACCAGGTTCAGGCTGTGCACCAGCGCAGCTTGAGTTTGCGCGGTATTGAGCATGGCGCAGATGCCACCGAGCTTGGCCACGGCCAATACGCTGAGGAGTAATTCGGGACGGTTTTCGATAAACAGTGCCACCACGTCGCCCTTGCCGATGCCCTGGGCCTGCAGGTGGTAGGCGATGCGGTTGGCATATTGATTGGCTTCGCGATAGCTGAGGACCCGGTCGCCATACAACAATGCCTGGCCGTCGGGGTTGCTCAGGGTGGCTTGCTCAAAGTGCCAGCCCAACCCGCACGGCTGCGCGGGGTCGGTTACGTTGGCGGCACGCATGCCGCGAACCACCCGAGGTAAGGCACGCACAATGGCGGGCACCTTACGCAGCAGCTTGGCCCAGGTGATCATGTCGCTCTGCGGATGCCTCATGGGAACGTCCTTTTTCTTATTCTTCGTATGATCCGGCAACACCGGCATTTTCCACGCAAGCTTCGTAGGCGAGAGGCCCAATGCCATGCAGGAAAATACGCCAGCCATTCTTCGGCTGTACACGCGCGATTTGAAAAGTTTTGTATCCCAGCCCATGCCCTTGCAAAAGGGAATTTACCTACGCCACGGCGGTCTTTATGAATAAGCGCGCCCCCAGCCGCCTCCGCGAGTAGAGCAAAATGCAGTGTGCATGATGGCCATTCATGCAAATTGCACGAAATCGAAAAATCACGATTTTTATAAGTGACTGATTTATAAAGATATTTAACAAAATCACTAGCTGGCACAATCACTGCACCTATCACTCCATGCTTGCCCACTTGAGCCAACGGAGCTGATAGACATGAGCCTGATCCAAGATAAATTCGCTTCAGTATTCTCCAACTACGACGTCACCACCCAACCACGTCCAGACGGCGGCATCCTGTTGACCCTGCGTAACAGTGAAGGCAAACAGGTCAAGCGGTCGATTTCCTACCAGCAATTGCACACCGCCGATCAACTGACGTGGGTGATCAGCGCCATTCGCCGTGATTTGGCTGAACAAGCCAGCGAACTGCCGCAAATTTCGATGTTGCAAAGCCAGAACCGCTTTGCTCTGCCGACCTACCATTCGGCTTAACGCCACACCCCGAAAAAAAGGCCGGGACGCCGTTGAGCGTCCCGGCCTTTTTTTCATGGGCCTACCATAGGCCTTGGCGGGCCGCTTCATTCATGGCCTGCACGCGGTTGGTCACTTGCAATTTGCCGTAGATATTGCGCAGGTGAAATTTAACCGTGGCCTCGGACGTGGCACGGATCTGGCTGATCTCCCAGACGGTCTTGCCTTCCGAAGCCCAGCGCAGAATCTCCAACTCCGCCGGGGTCAGGGGCTTGCCGGACAAGCCAAGCCGCCTCCTGACGGCAGTGGGTACGAAATACGGCGGCGAACACAACTCCTCTGGGCCATTCATCACGTTCTCTCCTTTTTATTTGGCTGATGCCTTAATCACCCCTCGGATTCCTCCTGTTGACAGGCGATATATAAACGTTGAGGCCGCAGAGAGTTACACAATGAATGGAGCCAGTGCGCAGGGCTCGTGACAAACAGCGCTGCCCTACATATATTTAGGCGTCTTCCCACAGCAGTTTCAAACCCACTGGGGTTGAACATTCCAATGGCTGGGGGGCTCAGTCGTCCAGACCCGGGAAGCGACTGGCAATTGAGTCACCGGTCAACTCCGGCTCACCGCCCGCGTGGAATAACCGCAAGGCCACGAAGTGCGGGTTCTCGCCCATGTCAAACCAATGCGCCATACCCGCCGGAATCATCAGCAGGTCGTTTTTCTCACAGCGCACGGCATACACGTAGTCGCCGATGTGCAGGCAAAACAGACCAAGGCCTGCGATGAAAAAACGCACCTCATCTTTCTCGCCGCGGCGCTCCTTGCGAGCCTGCTCGCGCAGCTCGGCTTTGTGCGGGTGGTCGCTGGTGATGCTGAGCACTTGCACCTGAGCGTAGCCGAGGCGGTCGATCTGCATCTGGTACGCCGAGATCATTGCCGCATCGCTGGCCCCCTTCTCGATCGGACTGGGCTGCCAGCGCTCGAACCGTACGCCGTGTTCGGCCAGGATGGCGGCGATGTCGTCGAAATGGGTCAATACCTTGTTCGGGGTATCCGGTGTAGCAACGGGGTAGACGGCGACATAACTCATTGAAGGGTTCCTTGGTTCTGCTCGTGCAATCGAAGGCCAATGATAACGGCCGCGGCCAGGGCGGCGATGCTCGCAATACTAAAGGTGAAGGTCGGCCCCAGCAGGTTCCAGCTATAGCCGCAATACAATGCGCCCAATGCGCCGCCGGTGCCGGCCAGGGCGGCGTACAGCGCCTGGCCCTGGCCTTGTTGTTTAGCGTCGAAACTGCGTTGCACAAAGGCGATCGCCGCCGCATGGAAGCTGCCGAAAGTCGCGGCATGCATCACCTGCGCCAGCAACAGCACCCAGAAGAACTCGGCAAACGACCCCAGCAGCAACCAGCGCAACGCCGCCAACAGGAAGCTGGCCAGCAGCACCCGGCGTACCGAAAAGCGTGTGAGGATACGGCTCATGCCCAGGAACATCAGCACTTCGGCCACCACCCCCAGCGCCCACAGCATGCCGATCACGCCACGGCTGTAGCCCAGATGTTCCAGATGCAGGGTGAGGAAGGTGTAATACGGGCCATGGCTCATTTGCATCAACGCCACGCAAGCGTAAAACGCCAATACCCCAGGGCTGCGCAGTTGCTTGAGGAACCCGTCGCCTGCGACTCGACTGCCGTGGGTGACGGGCTGCGCGTTCGGCACCCACAGGCTGGCGCCGACGATGCCGGCCATGATCACCACGATCACGACCGGGTAGATATCCAGGCTCAACCGGTCGAACAGGCGGCCCATGATCACCACCGCAAGGATGAAACCGATGGAGCCCCACAGGCGGATCTGGCTATAGCGCGAGGTTTGTTTTTGCAGGTGAGCCAGGGTGATCACTTCAAACTGCGGCAGCACCGCATGCCAGAAGAACGCATGCAGGGCCATCACCAGCGCCAGCCAGGCGTAGGTTTGGCTGACGAAAATCAGCGAAAAACTCACCAGGGTGCACACCGCGCCAAACCGCACGATGGCCAGGCGCCGGCCGGTGTAATCGCCCAGCCAGCCCCACAGGTTAGGCGCCACGCAGCGCATCAACATGGGAATGGCCACCAGCTCGCCGATGCGCGCGCTGGAGAACCCCAGGTGATCGAAATACAGCGCCAGGAATGGCGCCGTCGCCCCCAGCAGGGCGAAATAGAACAGGTAGAAACTGGAGAGGCGCCAATAAGGAAGGGCTGTCACAACCAGCCCGTCACAGCTGGCCGAGCACCGGGGTACTGACGCGCACATCGGCGTTCTGCCCGCGGTTGCGCAGCAGGTGGTCCATCAACACGATAGCCATCATCGCTTCGGCAATCGGCGTGGCGCGGATGCCCACGCACGGGTCGTGGCGGCCCTTGGTGATGACGTCCACCGGATTGCCGTGCACATCGATCGAACGGCCCGCAGTGGTGATGCTCGACGTGGCCTTGAGCGCCAGGTGCGCCACAATCGGCTGGCCGGAAGAAATACCGCCGAGGATGCCGCCGGCATTATTGCTGAGGAAACCTTGCGGGGTCAGCTCATCGCGATGCTCGGTGCCGCGTTGGGAGACGCAGGCGAAACCCGCGCCGATTTCCACGCCCTTGACCGCGTTGATGCTCATCAATGCATGGGCCAGCTCAGCGTCGAGACGGTCGAAGATCGGTTCGCCCAGGCCAGGCTTCACCCCTTCAGCGACCACGGTGATCTTGGCGCCAACGGAGTCCTGATCGCGGCGCAGCTGGTCCATGTAGGCTTCCAGTTCCGGCACTTTGTCCGGGTCCGGGCTGAAAAAAGCGTTGTCGTCAACGCTGTCCCAGGTCTTGAACGGGATTTCAATCGGGCCCAGCTGGCTCATGTAGCCACGGATCACGATGCCCTGGGTGGCCAGGTATTTCTTGGCGATGGCGCCGGCGGCCACGCGCATGGCGGTTTCACGCGCCGAGCTGCGGCCGCCGCCACGGTAGTCGCGTTCGCCGTATTTGTGGTGGTAGGTATAGTCGGCGTGGGCTGGCCGGAACAGGTCCTTGATCGCGGAATAATCCTTGGACTTCTGATCCGTGTTGCGGATCAAGAGGCCGATGGCGCAGCCGGTGGTGCGGCCTTCGAACACGCCGGAGAGGATCTCGACTTCGTCGGGCTCCTGGCGCTGGGTGGTGTGGCGGCTGGTGCCGGGCTTGCGGCGGTCGAGATCACGCTGCAGGTCTTCCAGAGACAGCTCGAGGCCGGGCGGGCAGCCGTCGACAATGGCGACCAACGCCGGGCCATGGCTTTCGCCCGCGGTGGTGACAGTGAACAGCTTGCCGAAGGTATTGCCGGACATGCGGGGCGCTCCGTGAAATCAGTTGAATCGAGTCAACCGTAATAACTTAAGGCGGCCAGTATACGCAGGCTAACCGACTAGTTCATCCTCGAAACCTTACCGGTGGACGTTGGTCCAACCGGCACCTCCTCATGATGGCGCGATGATGCTTCGAGTCCTGCTTCTTACCCTGACCTTGTTTACCGCCGTGGCCCACGCCGCCTCCCCCGTCGTACTGCAACGCCCTATCAGCCTGGACACCGGCAGCGGCGAGCTGTTCGGCTCACTGCTGTTGCCACAGTCCGACAAGCCGGTGCCGGTGGTGCTGATCATCGCCGGTTCCGGCCCCACCGACCGCAACGGCAACAGCGCCGACGGCGCGCGCAACGACAGCCTCAAGCGCCTGGCCTGGGTACTGGCCCGGCATAACATCGCCAGCGTGCGCTATGACAAGCGCGGCGTGGCCGCCAGCCTCGCCGCCACCCCGGATGAACGCAACCTGACCCTTGATGCCTACGTCGCCGATGCGGTGGCCTGGGGCCAATTGCTCAAGACCGACAAACGCATGGGCCCGTTGATTGTGCTGGGCCATAGTGAAGGTGCGCTGGTGGCAGCCCTGGCTGCGCCGCAATTAGACCCGGCGGGCGTCATCTCGCTGTCCGGCAGCGCGCGCCCGGTAGACCAGGTGATCCGCCAGCAACTGGCCGATCACCTGCCCCCAGCCCTGCTGCTGCGCAGTAATGAAATCCTTGATCACCTGAAGGCCGGCCAAGTGGATACCGACGTGCCCGGCCCGCTGGAAGGCATTTTCCGGCCCAGCGTCCAGCCTTACCTGATCAGCCTGTTTCGCGCCGCCCCTCGCGCGGCCTTTGCCAAACTGCGCATGCCTGCGCTGATCATCCAGGGCACGCATGATATCCAGGTAGGCGTCGGCGATGCCCAGCAACTGAAACGGGCCAAGCCGGACGCGCAGTTGACGGTGATTGAAGGCATGAATCATGTGATGCGCATCGTGCCCAACGAGGTGAAGCAACAACTGGCCTCCTATAACGACCCGAAGCTGCCCCTCGCCGCCGAACTGGGTGAACGGGTGGTGCGCTTTATCGATGAACTTCAACCCAATTAAGCGGCAATTGGCCTCCAGTCTTGGGAAAAGCGGCCGATAAGCCCACAGTCGGCAGTCAAAAGACTGTCGGCTCGCAAGGCTTGGACAGGATCGCGTCGCATGACTACCACAGAAGCAACACCCGAACCGACCGCCGACACCACGGCTGAAAAAACCGCGGCCGTCGACATGGCGTCGCTGCCGTGGGCAGACGTTCAGGCCGAGCATTTCAAGATGCTGCGCCTGGCCCCACTGGCCACGGACCGTGCCACCGGTGCGCGGCCGTTGCGGTTCGTGCAGTTCGGCTATGCCGAGCGCCATGACAAACACCACAGCCTGTTGCGCATGGTCATCCAACTTCCGGGGCAACGTGTGCGCCGCGAGCAGAACCATCTGGATATCTGGGTCGACCACGATACCCATCGCGTGCACTTCGGCCCGGGCAACAGCCTGGAAATCGAACCGGCCAACCGCGGCATCGGCCGTTTCCTCGTGGCCCAAGCGGCGGCGTGGGCGAAAAAGAAGTGGTCGCATTACCGCGTCGACGGTGTCGACCTGTCCAACAAAGACGCGCTCAACGAAGCCACGCGCCTGCGTCGCGATCACTTCCTGCGTATCCAGGGCTTTGATGTGGCCTACGCCGATGTGCAGCATTTGAAAGGCAACGTGCAGCCCGGCAAGGTCAGCGACGTGCTGGACAGCTGGAACACCGAGAAAGTGCAGTTCGTGGAGATCCTCGAAGCCGCGCAGATGTTGCAACAGGCCGAGCACAACCTGCTGGAGCAGGAAGTGAAGCTGCGCAAGGAGGAAGAAAAGGTCACCAAGTTCAAGCGTGAGGACAGCGGGCTACGGTTTACCATCACCTGTTTGGTGGCATTTACGGTGTTTCAGGCGGGGTTGCTGATCTGGATTGCCACGCACCGGTAATGGACCGGCATGCTATCAAACATGCATGAGGGGGGTGTCAGTCACTCAATGCAGTGCCTGACAGACCGCTATCGGGAGCAAGCCCCCTCTCACATTGGCTCTGTTTACAGTTAGATACGCGCCGCAAACACCGCCTGGTGCTGGCGGCACTGCTCGGCAGTGAGCATAAACACGCCGTGCCCACCGCGCTGGAACTCCAGCCAGGCAAAGTCCACTTCCGGGTACAGCGCCTCGACGTGCACTTGGCTGTTGCCCACTTCGACAATCAGCAAACCTTTCTCGGTCAGGTGGTCCGCCGCTTCGGCGAGCATCCGTCGCACCAGGTTCAAGCCGTCGTCACCACAGGCCAGGCCCAGTTCCGGCTCGTGCTGGTATTCGTCGGGCATGTCGGCGAAGTCTTCGGCATCCACATACGGCGGGTTCGACACAATCAGGTCAAAGCGCTGGCCCGGCAGGCCGTCGAAGCCATCGCCCTGCACGGTGTACACGCGCTCGTCGGCGCCATGGCGCTCAATGTTCTGGTTAGCCACTTCCAAGGCTTCGAAGGACAAGTCGCCCAGCACCACTTCGGCGTCCGGGAACTCGTAGGCGCAGGCAATGCCGATGCAGCCGGAGCCGGTACACAAATCGAGAATGCGGGCCGGCGGCTGCGCCAGCCAGGGTTCGAAGCGGTTTTCGATCAACTCTCCAATGGGAGAGCGCGGGATCAGCACCCGCTTGTCGACGATAAACGACATGCCGCAGAACCAGGCCTCACCCAGCAGGTAGGCGGTGGGCACGCGCTCGTGGATACGGCGATGCAGCAAGCGCTGAACGTGAGAGATTTCCTCTTCTTCCAGGTTGCAGTCCAGGTAGCTGTCGGCAATTTCCCACGGCAAATGCACGGCGCCGAGCACCAATTGCCGGGCTTCGTCCCAGGCATTGTCGGTACCGTGTCCAAAAAACAGGTCTTCCCCATGGAAACGGCTGACAGCCCAACGGATATGGTCGCGCAAGGTGCGCAGGCGGGAAGTGATCACGGGGGCAGACTCCTGAAAAAACGACTGGCGATTCTAACAGCCTTCGCCTGTACCGACGATGTACGAAACCCTCGGCACCGTATGTCGGATTTCATCCAATTTGCCACTATTGCGATAAACAAGCCGCCTACTTGACAAGGCTGCACGCCAGCAACGGCGTACCTTACGATAGTAGCGATTCACAGAACCGCTCAGCCAGTGGACAATGTCGCAAAAGCCCCCCTCACAGGAGCCCCCAGAATGTCCGTTCCAAAGACGATGTTTCAACTCAGCGGTCGCGGTTATGCAGCAGCCAACCTCAACCATGCGACCCTCGTGATCATCGACGCCCAGAAGGAATACCTCAGCGGCCCGCTCGCCCTTTCGGGCATGGACGCCGCCGTCGGCAACATCAAACAATTGGTTGACGCGGCACGCAACGCCGGGCGCCCGATCGTGCATGTGCGCCACCTGGGCACCGTCGGCGGCCTGTTTGACCCGCAAGGCGAGCGCGGGGAATTCATTCCCGGCCTTGAGCCCGAAGGCGACGAAACCATCATCGGCAAGTTGCTGCCGAGCGCCTTCCACGGCACTGGCCTGGAAAAACACCTGCAGGACCTCGGCTCCCTGGACCTGATCGTGTGCGGTTTCATGAGCCACTCCAGCGTCAGCACCACGGTGCGCGCCGCCAAGAACCTGGGTTTTCGCTGCACGCTGGTGGAAGACGCCTGCGCCACCCGCGACCTGCCCTATAAAGGCGGCATCCTGAGCGCCGAGCACGTGCAGCAGACTGAAATGGCGATCATGGCGGACAACTTCGCCACCCTCGCGCTGACCAAGGATCTGATCTGACTGCCCCTCGATGAGCGGTGCCGGGTACGGCCCGCTCATCCGCAAAGCCTCCTCATTTGGCGCATTTACCTTCGGTACAGGAACAACCTGTGTATCTTCCGGTCGAAGGGCCGATACCCTGGAGGAAAGGTCGGAATGAAGATATCCGATGGTTTTGACGCTCGTCGCTTGCGCCCCAAGGGCCCGAGCAATTGGCGTCTGCGCCTGTTGGCGTGCATTGCGGCGCTGCTGGCGATTGTTGGTCTGTTGCTGGCCGGCGCAGGTGGCGCCGGTTTGTTGGGGCATTCACCGGCCCTTGGCGAACTGAATGCCAGCCCTGGCGGTTCGGCCCTCCTAGCGGGGATCGGCCTACTGGTGCTGTGGCTGGGCGTGTGGTTGTGGCGCCGCAGCCGGCGCAAAATGCGCCAGCCACTGTCGCTTAACATCGCTTCGCACCTGATGAAAAAGCACGACTAGTGGCGCTTGGATAGCGTTTCCTGCGCCCTGGCCGCCGCGATTAGGTAAACTGCCCGCCCTTCGCGGAGGCCACCATGCAAGACGACGATTTTTCTCTGTTCAAAAACGAGCTGCGCGGCGTCAAGCCGATCAAGCACGACCGCGCCGACACCGGTAAACCCAAAGCTGACCGCGCGCAGATCGCCACGCTGCGCCAGGCCGCTACCGTGCGTACCCACGCCACCACCGTGGATGGCCTGTCGGATCAGTTCGTGATTGATGTCGGGCCCGAAGACGAGCTGATGTGGGCCCGCGACGGCGTTCAGGAAAGCCAGATGCGCAAGCTCAAGGCTGGCCAGATCCCATTCGAAGGCAGCCTGGACCTGCACGGCATGACCGTGGAAAAAGCCCGGGAAACCCTGTGGGCCTTCCTCGCCGAAGCCACCAAATTCGAAATCCGCTGCGTGCGCGTCACCCACGGCAAGGCCGTGCGACTGGACGGCAAGCGGCCGATGATCAAGAGCCACGTCAATACCTGGCTGCGCCAGCATGCCCAGGTACTCGGCTTTACCTCCTGCCAGGCCCGTCACGGCGGCGCGGGCGCGGTGTATGTGATGCTCAAGCGCACGATGATGGAAGGGCGGGACGAGTAACAAGTGCCATCGTCAGGCTTGCAGCGATGTGTCCACCACCGTAACCTTGCGCTTTGCGAAAATCCCACAGGTAGTTTCATGTCCCTGGAACACAATTACACAGAGATCCTCGGCCAACTCGGCGAGGACGTCTCCCGCGAGGGCCTGCTCGACACGCCAAAGCGTGCCGCCAAGGCGATGCAGTATCTCTGCCGCGGTTATGAGCAGACGCTCGAAGAAGTCACCAACGGTGCCTTGTTCAGCTCCGATAACAGCGAAATGGTGCTGGTCAAGGACCTCGAGCTGTACTCGCTGTGCGAACATCACCTGCTGCCGTTTATCGGCAAGGCTCACGTCGCGTATATCCCGAGCGGCAAAGTGCTGGGCCTGTCGAAGGTCGCGCGGATTGTCGACATGTATGCGCGTCGCCTGCAGATCCAGGAAAACCTCAGCCGCCAGATCGCCGATGCGGTACTGCAAGTGACCGGCGCCCTGGGCGTGGCGGTAGTGATCGAGGCCAAGCACATGTGCATGATGATGCGCGGTGTGGAGAAGCAGAATTCGTCGATGATCACCTCGGTGATGCTGGGTGAGTTCCGCGAAAACGCGGCCACCCGCAGCGAATTCCTCAGCCTGATCAAGTAAAGGCTGCGTAGAAAGCAACCGGCGTTCATCGCCGGTTTTTTTTCGCCCGCAAAATTCAGGTAAGCTGCGACCCCTTCTTCATGGGCAAGAGGCTTTCAGCCATGTTCGTCAAAGCACTTCGAGTCGGTCTCGGCCAAATCATCATCGTGGGCGACTTCCTGACCCGCCCGCGCAAAAAGCAGCGCACCGCCGAGCAACAGGCGCAGGTCAACGATGCCGCCAAGGGCTTGACCCTGTATCAATTCCACGCCTGCCCGTTCTGCGTGAAGACCCGCCGTACCCTGCACCGCCTGAATGTGCCGGTGGCGCTCAAGGACGCGAAGAACAACGAACAGGACCGCCAGACCCTGCTGGAGCAAGGCGGCAAGATCAAGGTGCCGTGCCTGCGTATCGAAGAAAATGGCCAGACCAGCTGGATGTACGATTCCAAGGTGATCATCGACTACCTGGACAAACGCTTCGCCGCCATCTGAGAGGCGTGTGCCATCTAATGTGGGGGCTTGCATCCCTCCCACATTAGTTCGGTATTGGCAGATCCATGCTCAACAGTGCCGAGCCCAGGCACTTGCCATGGGCATCCAGCGCCAGCGAGCGGGTCACGCCGCCGCGCAATATCCCCGGCAACACGAAGTTCAGCGCCTGCACATTCGGCAACTCATAGCGTCGCACCGGCGCCGCGCCCGGCTCCAGCAGCCCGGCAAAAAACTCGGCCACCCGCGCAGCCGTGAGCTGCTCGCACAGTAACGGGTAGTCTTCCTTGCGATAGGCAATGATCGAAATGTTCGAGGTATCGCCCTTGTCCCCGGTACGGGAATGGGCCAGGTTATGCAGTTTCATGCTTCGATCCTCGGGTTGACCGCACCACGCGGCAGCAGCAGCGACGCCACCGCCACCACCTGCCGTAGGCTTTTACTGGCCCCGCCGCCGCCGGACGGGCCGTTGGTGTAGAGGGTTTCCACCTCGTTGCCCACGCGCACCGCGTCGCTGCGCTCCTCACAACGCGCGGCGATGCGCAGGCGCACTTCCCAGGGTTCGACACTGCTGCGCGGGCCGTGCAGCGCGTCCATACCGATCAACTCGGCGCGCACGTCGTGCATCTTTACACCCATCAATTCCAGGCGTTTGAGTACGACATCCCGCGCCAACTGCGCCCGTGCGACTGCGCCGGGGCCGCCGTAGGACATCTGCCCTTCACCGATCCAACCGTCCAGATAACCGACGCTGACCTTCAATTGCTCCGGCCGTGCCCGCCCCGCCGCGCCTTGGGCACGTACCCGATCAAGGCTATCCTCGACAAAACCCACCAGGGAAAAGTCGGCGGTCACATCGGGCGTCAGGTACGCCGCCGGATCGTGCACTTCGTAGATCAATTGCTCGATGCAGGTTGCCCGGCTCACCCGTCCACCGGAGCCTGCGACCTTGGTGATCACGGCTTCACCTTCGGCGTCGACTTCAGCCAGCGGGAAACCCAGGCGCGCCAAGTCGTCAACATCCTTGAAACCAGGGTCGGCAAAATAACCGCCGCTGACCTGCCCCGCACATTCCAGCAAATGCCCCACCAACGTGCCGCGCCCCAGCCGTTGCCAATCGTCCGCCGCCCAGCCGAACTCAAACATCTGCGGCGCCAGGAACAGCGAAGGGTCAGCCACGCGCCCGGTGATCACCACATCGGCCTCGGCGCGCAAGGCCTCTAGGATGCCGTCGACGCCCAGGTAGGCATTCGCGGAAATCAGCCGTTTACCCAGCGCGCCAACCGTCTGGCCGTTATCCAACAACTGCTCGGGGTTCAAGACGCTGAGCACGTCATCGCCCACCACGGCGACGACCTTGAGGTTCAAGCCCAGCTCCCCGGCTATCCGCCGCACTTCAATCGCCGCCGCCACCGGGTTGGCCGCGCCCATGTTGGTGATCACCCGCAGGCGACGGCGCCCGGCCTGCGCGCCTACACACGGCAAAACACGCCGCATACGCTCACTCAGCAGCGGGTCATAGCCGCCCTGTGGGTCGCTGATACGCGCCTGTTGCGCCAGGGCGATGGTGCGTTCGGCCAGGCATTCGAACACCAGGTAATCCAGGTCGCCCTGTTCGGCCAGTTCCACGGCAGGTTCGATACGGTCGCCGGAATAGCCGGCGCCGGAACCGATGCGCAAGGTTTTCATTTAAATCACTCCCAGGAGCAGCGCCGTCAGGGTCATCAACACCGACGCGGCGAACAGAAATGGAATGGTGAAGCGCTGGTGATCGGCTAATTCAATCTTGCACAGGCCCACCAGCAGGAAGGTCGCGGGGGTCAGCGGGCTGACCGGGAATCCGGTGGTATGCACGCCCAACAGCGAAGCCTGGGCCACTTGCAACGGGTCGACCCCCAGGGCTTTGCCCACTTCGGCGATCACCGGCATCACGCCAAAATAATAGGAGTCGGGGTCAAACAGCATGCTCAGCGGCATGGACATAAAGCCCACCACTGCGGGGATCAGCTTGCCGTGGCCGGCGGGAATCTGCGCCACCGCCACTTCGGCAATCGCCTTGAGCATGCCGGTGCCTTGCATGATGCCGGTAAACACGCCGGCGGCGAGCAGAATGCTGGCCATGGTCAACGCGGTTTTGGCATGGGCGTCGATACGTGCGCGCTGGGCGTCGACATTGGGGTAGTTGATGCACAACGCCACCACGGTGCCGAGCATGAACATCACCACCGGGTCGACCCAGCCGGCGATCATCACCACCATCACCAGCACGGTGAGCATCAGGTTGAGCCAAAACAGCCCTGGGCGACGCAGCTTGATGTCGTCGTCGCTGAGCACCCGTTGTGGCACCGCCTCCACGCTGGAACCGGCCCCCAGGCCCAGGCGTTTTTCTTCACGGTGGCCCAGCCACCAGGCACAGGCGAAAACAAAGATAAGCCCGACGATCTGCACCGGGATCAGCGGCTGGAACAGGTCCGCGACCGGCACATGCAGCGCCGCCGACGAGCGCAGCACCGGCCCGGTCCAAGGCAGGAAATTGACCCCGGCGGCCATGGCGCATACACAGGCGAGGATGCGCTTGTCGATGCCCAGCCGCGTGTACAGCGGCAGCATCGCCGGCACCGTCACCAGGAATGTCACCGCGCCGGAACCGTCCAGGTGTACCAACAGCGCCAGGGTCGCGGTGCCGACCACAATGCGCGTGGGCCGCGTGCCGACCGTGCGCAGGATGCGATCAATGATGGGGTCGAGCATGCCGGCATCGGTCATGATCCCGAAAAACAGAATCGCAAAGACAAACATGCCCACCACGGGGGCGACGTTCTTGATCCCGGTAATGATGAAGGCACTGGTTTGCAGGCCGAACCCGCCAAGCAGCGCGGCGATGATCGGCAAGGCGATCAGGGCCACCAATGGCGAGAGGCGTTTGCTCATGACGGCAGCGAGCAGGCACAGGATGGTGATGACACCCAGGGTAGCGAGCATGGGTTACTCCAGAGCGGCCTTTGCGGCCGGTTATTGTTTTCCCAGGAGTATTGGAAGCGGGTTAGTCTTTGTAAATTGGAATATTCGGCCTGGTATGTTCGGAAAAACAAAATGAAGCGATCGCTATGAAGAACTCTATCCAGCACATACAAGCCTTTCTCGCGGTAGCGCGGACGGGCAGCTTCACCAAGGCTGCCAACGAATTGCATCTGTCACCTTCGGCCCTCACCGTGCAAGTGCAACAGTTGGAAGACTGGCTCGGCGTCCCCCTGCTCGATCGCAGCCCGCGCCATGTGAGCATCACCGCCGCCGGCCAGGAAGCGCGCGGCCCCATGGAAAAGCTGCTGCTGGACCTGGACAACATCGTCACGGGCTCACGCGACCTCGCCGCCTTGCGCCGCGGCGTGGTCAGCATTGCCGCCCTGCCCTCGGTGTGCGCAGGAGCCCTGCCGCCGGCCTTGCGCCTGTTTCGCGAACGCTTTGCCGGGATCGACGTGCGCTTGCATGACCTGGTCGCGCACCGCATCCATGCCCAGGTGCGTGAAGGCCTGGTGGACTTCGGCATCGGCGTACGCGCACGGCTGAGCCACGGGCTGGATTTTGTACCGGTGCTGAATGACCGGCTGTGTGCGTTCGTGCCGCTGGGTCATCCCCTCGCCCGTCACCGCCGGTTGACGCTGGAGCAATTGGCGGACCAGCCGATCATCCTGACCGGGCGCGACAGCAGTGTGCGCGAGCAGGTGGACGCCTTGTTCGATCAGATGCGGCTGACGATGACCGCAGGCATGGAGGCCAACTACATGTCGACGGTGCTGGCGTTGGTGCGCCAGGGCTTGGGGATCAGCGTGCTGCCGGAATCGGCGGCGGACAGCCTGGAGGGGTTGAAGCGCATCAACATCGACCATCCCGGCGTAAACCGGGAGATCGGGCTGATCAGTCGCAGCGGGATGGGGCTGAGCCCGGCGGCGCGGCAGTGTTTTGACCTATTGAGCGACGAACTATCTGACAAACCACCCCACATTTAATCTGTGTTTAGTCCAGCATCGAGACATGCTTGGGGTGGCTGGCCACTCGTTGCAACCATGCCTGCACAGCCGGGTAAGGCGCCAGGTCGAAACCACCTTCATGCGCCACATGGGTGTAGGCATACAACGCGATGTCGGCAATCGAATACTGCTCGCCCACCAGGTAGGGCGTGGCCTGCAGTTGCCGTTCCATCACGCGCAGGGCTTTGTAACCGCCCTTGTGGGTCGTCTTGTATTCCTCAAGACGATCCTCCGGCATGTTCAGGTAAAACTGGATAAACCGCGCCACTGCAATGTACGGCTCGTGGCTGTACTGCTCGAAGAACTGCCATTGCAGCACTTGCGTGCGCAAGCGCGGCTCGCTCGGCAAAAATTCGCTGCCGTCGGCGAGGAAGTTGAGAATCGCGTTGGACTCCCACAGGCAGGTGCCGTCTTCCAGTTCCAGCACCGGGATCTTGCCGTTGGGGTTCTTGGCCAGGAACTCTGCGGTCTGGGTGTCGCCGTTGAGGATGTCGACATTCACCCATTCGTACCGGATGCCCAACAGGTTCAGCATCAACTTGACCTTGTAGCAGTTGCCCGAACGGTAATCGCCATAAACCTTGTACATGGGGCTCCCCTTATGCCGCTTGCGCGTGCTGTGCTTGACGGATCACGCTGGCCAGGCGCTTGAGGCCTTCATCCAGGCGGGCCGGGTCGATATGGCTGAAATTGAGGCGCAACGAGCCCAGGTGCTGGTCCGGCTCGGAGAAGAACGGTTCACCGGGCATGAACGCCACATTCTGCTGCAACGCTTGGGGCAATAAGGTGCGGGTGTCCAGCGGCCGTTTCAAGGTCAGCCAGAAGAATAATCCGCCCTGAGGCACCTGCCAGTCGGCCAAATCGCCAAAGTGATGCTCGAGCGCGGTCTGGAACGCATCGCGGCGCTCACGGTAAAAGCTGCGCAATTGCAGCAGGTGTTGCTGATATTTTTCGCTGCCGACCCACTGCATCGCCTGCCACTGGCCCACACGGTTGGTATGCAGGTCTGCCGATTGCTTGAGCTTGAGCAGGTGCGGGAACAGGTCCGGGCTGGCGATCAGGTAGCCGACACGCAAGCCAGGCAACAGGGTTTTGGACACCGTGCCGGTGTAGATCCAGCTGGCCTTGTGCAGGCGGCTGACGATCGGTCGCGCGCTGCCACCGTCGAAGGACAGTTCGCGGTAGGGTTCGTCTTCGATCAGGGTCACGCCGAACTCATCGAGCAGGGCCGCCACGGCGTCACGCTTGGCTTCGCTGTAGCGCACGGCCGACGGGTTCTGGAAGGTCGGGATCAGGTAGATGAAGGCCGGATGATGGCGTTCGAGATTGGCGCGCAACGCGGCCAGGTCCGGGCCGTCGGCTTCCAGCGGCACGGTGAGGCATTCGGCGCCGAACAGCTGGAAGATCTGCAATGCGGCCAGGTAGGTCGGGCCTTCCAGCAGGATCTGCGTGCCTTTATCGATATACAGCTTGGCCGCCAGGTCCAGGGTTTGCTGGGAACCGCTGACCACCAGCACCTGGCTGGCCTGGCACGGCACGCCCAGGGCGCGGGCTTGGGCGGCGAGCAACTCGCGCAGCTGCGGCTCGCCTTCGCTCATGCCGTATTGGCCGATGTTCAGCGGCATGTCGTCCCAGTTCAGCGCGGGCAACATGGCTTCGGCCGGCAGGCCTGCGGCAAATGACATCACTTCCGGGCGCTGGGCTGCCGCGAGGATTTCACGGATCAAGGAGCTTTTAAGGCGGGTAACACGTTCAGAGAAGGGCATGGAGGTCACCGCTGGCGGAGGCTGTGGGAAATACGTCAAACTGGTTGACCGAAACTACGACGACTTGAGTGGATACGTCAATATGCTTGACCTTAAAAACCAGACCAGTCAGCAACTCGCCATGGAAGCGTTCTTCTTCGGCTACCAGGCCTTTACCGCCAAGGCTGACGAAATGCTCGAGCGGCGCGGCCTGAGCCGGGTGCACCAGCGCATTGTGTTTTTTATCGCGCGCTACCCGGCGTTGAGCGTCAAAGAGCTGTTGGAATTACTCGGCGTGAGCAAGCAGGCGCTGAACATGCCGCTGCGCCAATTGCAGGAAATGCACCTGGTGCAGAGCATTGCGTCCGAGACCGACAAGCGCAAACGCTTGCTGGAGTTGACCGACGAAGGCCGGCGTTTCGAGCAGTCGTTGCGCCGTGAACAGGTAAAGCTGTTGCAGCGTGCGTTCAGTGAAACCGGGGAAGAGGCGGTGGCCGGATGGTTGGCGGTCAATCAGGCCCTGAGTGGGTGAATTAGCCTTTCATCCAATTCTGAGTACATAATCAAAAACATTATTTGCTTTATTTGTATACAAAAGCATAATTCGCTTCGTGCGAGTTCCTGACCTATTAGTCAACAAACCCGCCAGTACCTCACAGCGCCCGCGCGCTGGCCATAACAATAAAATGCTTGAGGAGTACTCGCTGTGGATAGCCGCAAATCCGAAGCCCCAACGCTCGACCACGCCATACCGCACAGCGGCTGGCTGGAACGCCTGTTTAAACTGCGCTTGCATGGCACCACAGTGAAGACCGAGCTGATCGCCGGCCTCACCACCTTCATCACCATGGCCTACATCATCTTCGTCAACCCCAACATCATGGCCGACGCCGGCATCGATCACGGCGCGGCCTTTGTCGCCACCTGCATCGCCGCTGCGCTGGGCTGCCTGCTGATGGGCCTGTATGCCAACTGGCCTGTAGGCCTGGCACCAGGGATGGGGCTGAATGCGTTTTTTACCTACACCGTGGTCGGCACCATGGGCTACAACTGGGAGACCGCGCTGGGTGCGGTGTTTATCTCAGGGGTGCTGTTCATGATCCTGACCCTGTCGCGCATTCGTGAATGGCTGCTCAACAGCATTCCCGTGAGCCTGCGCCACGCCATGGGCGCGGGCGTCGGTTTGTTCCTGGGGGTGATCGGCCTGAAAACCGCCGGCATCATCGTCGACAGCCCAGCCACTCTGATCAAGCTGGGCTCGCTGCATGAGCCCGCGCCGCTGCTGGCGGCCATCTGTTTTCTGTTAATCGCGATCCTCAGCTATCACCGCGTGTTCGGCGCGATCCTGCTCAGCATCATCGCCGTGACCCTGGCGGGTTGGGGCCTGGGCCTGGTGCAGTACCAAGGCATCGTCGCCAGCCCGCCGAGCCTGGCGCCGACCTGGATGGCCATGGACGTGATGGGCGTGTTCAACGTCAGCATGATCAGCGTGGTGTTTGCGTTCCTGTTCGTGCACATGTTCGACACCGCCGGCACCTTGATGGGCGTGGCCCAGCGCGCGGGCCTGGTGAACGCCGACGGCCGGATCGAAAACCTGTCCCGTGCGTTGAAGGCCGACAGTGCGTCCAGCGTGTTCGGCGCCATGGTCGGCGTGCCACCGGTGACCAGTTATGTGGAAAGCGCCGCCGGCGTGGCCGCGGGTGGGCGCACCGGGTTGACCGCCGTCACCGTGGGCGTTTTGTTTGTCGCCGCGATGTTTTTCGCGCCGCTGGCCGGCATGATTCCGGCGTATGCCACAGCGGGTGCGTTGATCTACGTGGCGATGCTGATGATGAGCGGCATGGCGCAAATCGAGTGGGACGACGCCACCGACAGCATTCCGGCGATTGTCACCATGATCATGATGCCGCTGACCTTTTCGGTCGCCGACGGTATCGCCCTGGGCTTTATCACCTACGTGGCGCTCAAGGCCGGCACCGGCAAGCACAAGGAAATTTCCGTGAGCCTGTGGGCGTTGTGTGCGATTTTCATTGCCAAGTTTGTCTTCCTGTAACCGCGGAAGTGGCGAATACTGCCTCGCCTTCGGGCGGGGCTTTTACATGAATGGAGGACTGTAATGAGCGTGGAAACCTGGCTGCTGTTCAGCGGCGCTGCATTGATCGTGATCCTGATCCCCGGCCCGCTGTCGCTGCTGATGATCAGCAACAGCCTCAACTATGGCCTGCGCCGCTCCTACCCGGCGTTCCTCGGCGGGGTATTTGCGTCGATCTGTCTGTTGAGCGCGTCGGCCTTGGGCCTGGGCGCGCTGTTGCTGGCATCGGAACAGTTGTTCAGCGCCCTGAAGATCGTCGGCGCGCTGTACCTGTTCTACCTCGCCTGGCAGAGCTGGCAGCAATCGCGCCTGCCGTCCCAGGGCGCGGTGGTTCCACAGGCCGCTGCGGTGCCGCGCTTTCGCGCGTTGTTTGGCCGCGCGTTTGTGCTGGGCGCCAGCAACCCCAAGGACATCCTGTTTTTTGCCGCGTTCCTGCCGCAGTTTCTCAGCAGCGAACACCCTTTCCTGGCGCAGTTGCTGGTCATGATCGCCACTTGGACCGTGCTCGACCTGCTGTGCAAGCTGGCTTACGGCCTCGGCGCCCATGGCGCGGCGCGGTATTTGCGCAGCGGCAAGGGGCAGAGTTGGTTCAATCGGGTGAGTGCGGGGTTGTTTGGCGGGGCGGGTGCCGCAGCGCTGATCAACCGCTGATCTTTCATGACGAAGACCGTTCGGTTCAGCGGCGCATCCGTACCCGTCTCAAGCAACCGGTAATACTTGCCCTGCTGTTTAAGCACGTAGTAATTGCGTTCCAACGGCAACCCTCCGGCCCCGGAGAGAGCCGAGGTCGCGGCAAAGGGAGCACTCGACAAAGGCACCACCGGCTCAACCTGCACCAGAAAGCCCCCAGGCGCCGATTCTACCGCCGGCAGATCGGCGATTATCTCAGTGCTCCAGCCACGCCATTCGTCGGTAGCAGCCGCAGAATTGCGGATCATCCGCTCCGGAATCGTTCCAGAGCCTTGAAGCGAACGATGGGCGACGGCGACGTCAAGCGGTGGAGTGAGCCAGGCCTGGCTAAGCGCAGGCGGGGCATACGACTGAAAGCGGCATGCAACCTGGCCACAGAAAAGCCAACGGGAACGCCGGGCTTTTTCACCTTCGGCCCCGGCAGAAAGTTCATCAACAGGTCAATGATGAAAAACGCCGCCATAAACCCCACATCCACCGCATCACGGGCATCGCCACTCAGGTGATAACGCCGCGCCGCGAGCAGCAGCTCATAGGCTTGGTTAATAAACCCAGATAACGGTGAGAAAAAAGACCACGCACCCCGCCAGACCGAGCTGCCCTGATCCAGGCGGCGCACGCGATATTTATCCAATGTCTTGGCGGAATTGCAGGCCGCTTGAGTCTGCCTTTGCAGATCCTGCACAGGGGCGCGGTATAACAGCGCCGACGCATCGCTTTGTGACGTAGCGACAATCGCCAGCCAATTGAGCGGGTCCGAGGCGATTTGCTCATGAACCACTTGCTCGATTTCGTCGGCGAGGGCTGTCGGTGCAAGGTGCTTGACCTTGAACGAGCGGATGAACTCAGCCACGACCCACGCGCCGCGAATGTAAAAACCCAAGGGTGTCTGTATGAGTTGATCGAGAACGCCGGCTTTGCGGGCTGCGTCGGGGTGATGGGTGATCGCCTCAAACGCCCAGTCCGGCGCGACTTGGCGCGCCAGCCGCTTAACGTTTGCGGCCAATGCACCGATACGGTTGAGTTCGGCATGGGCCAATTGCAGGCTGGCATATTCGCTAAGGACCAAGGCGTGCGGCGCGGCCGGCCAATACACCACGCAGTGCCCGCTGTTTTGGTCATGAATGACCACGATGCCCGCGATATAGCGATCGTGCTGCATGGTGTGCCCTACCAGATGCACCACGCACAGCTGCAACGCGTGCTGGTTTTTCCGCAGATCTTGCGGCGTTCGCGCGGCCATCGCCAGGGTGAACAGGCTTTGGGCGGTCACACTCAGCCCCTGTCGCGCCGCTGAAAAAAGCTGCAATCGCCCACGGTCTTCCAACGTGCGGTTCATGAGTGCAGGCAGACGCCCCTCCTCAACGACAGGCTCGAAGGCAGAACGCGAACTCGAACACGCGTTTACCGGCGTCGTTTATCAAGGTGCGTATCGTGGCCGCATGAGCCTGGCACTGAGTGTCCAACGCCAAAAGCGCCTGATAGGCCGGCGTGTCCTGGCCCGGCTCGGCCAGGTCCAACAACGCCAGCAGGCTTTTCCCATAACGCTTGACCTGGTGCTCGACGGTTCGCAGGGCCAGGTCAGGCGAGGTACTGGCAAAGATGATTTCTTCGTGTCGGCGCTGTCGGTCCCACTCCAGCAAGTCTTCGCGGATCCCTCCCAGGCGCGCAGTGCCCGCCCACAGTTCCCTGGGCCTCTCGATCTATCGGCGAGACTCACCTGAAAGCCCGCAGTGTGCACGGGCAAAGTCTTTGAGTCGCTTTGGGGGTGTGAAGCGCGGTGACGACTCAGCTGCCTCGGTAGGTCGAGTAGCTGTAAGGCGAAATCAGCAGCGGCACGTGGTAGTGGTCTTGCTCGGCACTGATGCCAAAGCGCAGCACCACCACGTCGAGGAAGGCAGGTTCGGGCAATTGCACGCCACGGGCACGGTAGTAATCGCCGGCGCTGAACTGCAACTGGTAGACGCCACTGCGGTAGTCGTCGCCTTGCAGCAGCGGTGCGTCGCAACGACCGTCGCTGTTGGTGACCGCGCTGGCGACCCACTCAAGCTGCGTGCCTTCGACGCGGTACAGTTGAACCTGGATGGCGCTGCCGGGGCAGCCGTGGGCAGCATCCAATACGTGTGTGGTCAGTCGTCCCATGGATCGGGCTCCCTTAAGTCGAGTGAAAACGGGCCGCCCCGTTACAGGGCATGAAAAAGCGGGCGATGGGCTGATTAAGACACTTTAAACAAAAATTGTACACAATAAAAATTACAAAGTTTTGCTGCGGCTTCCCAGCGTGGTCTTGGCCGCGAATTCTCAAGAGGCCTTGCTTTTAAACGACCTTTTATCCATTTACTGACCAAGCGGGCAAGTTTATTGCAAGGCTAAGCGGTGAGGGCAGGCTGGAAAAAATGCAGAAATACAGGCTTACAAAGTGATCATCAAGTTGTATACAATCAGCCCATCGCTGTGACGCCACCCGATCTTTTCCGCCGGCCGCCACACACTTGCTACCACGCACAAGAAGGAAGACTGCAGTGAGCGCTGACTACCCACGCGACCTGATCGGTTACGGCAGTAACCCTCCTCACCCCCACTGGCCGGGCAAGGCGCGCATCGCGTTGTCTTTCGTACTCAACTACGAAGAAGGCGGCGAGCGCAACATCTTGCACGGCGACAAAGAGTCCGAAGCCTTCCTCTCGGAAATGGTCTCGGCCCAACCGCTTCAGGGCGAGCGCAACATGAGCATGGAGTCGCTGTACGAATACGGCAGCCGTGCCGGCGTGTGGCGCATCCTCAAGCTGTTCAAGGCATTCGATATTCCGTTGACCATCTTCGCCGTGGCCATGGCCGCCCAGCGCCATCCGGATGTGATCCGTGCCATGGTCCAGGCCGGCCACGAGATCTGCAGCCACGGTTACCGCTGGATCGACTATCAGTACATGGACGAGGCCCAGGAGCGCGAGCACATGCTCGAAGCCATCCGCATCCTCACCGAGCTGACCGGCGAACGCCCGCTGGGCTGGTACACCGGCCGCACCGGCCCCAATACGCGGCGGCTGGTCATGGAAGAAGGCGGTTTCCTCTACGACTGCGACACCTACGACGACGACCTGCCCTACTGGGAGCCGAACACCCCCACCGGCAAGCCGCACCTGGTGATCCCTTATACGCTGGACACCAACGACATGCGCTTCACCCAGGTGCAGGGTTTCAACAAGGGCGATGATTTTTTCGAGTACCTCAAAGACGCTTTCGACGTGCTTTACGCCGAAGGGGCCGAGGCGCCGAAGATGCTCTCCATCGGCCTGCATTGCCGCCTGATCGGCCGCCCTGCCCGCTTGGCGTCGTTGAAGCGCTTTATCGAGTACGCCAAAAGCCACGAACAGGTGTGGTTCACCCGTCGCGTCGATATTGCCCGCCACTGGCACGAAACCCACCCCTGCACGGGAGCGGTGAAATGACTGCGTTTCACAGCCTGAAACCGTCGACCTTGAGCCGTGACGCCTTTGTCGCCGCCTTCGCCGATATCTACGAACATTCGCCATGGGTGGCCGAAAAGGCCTACGACCTGGGCCAGGACGCGTCGATCGACCAGATCGAAACCCTGCACCAGCGCATGAGCGACATCCTGTTGAGCGCCGATCATGCCAGCCAACTGGCGTTGATCAATGCTCACCCGGACCTGGCCGGCAAAGCGGCCGTCCAGGGCCAACTCACCCAAGCCAGCACCGATGAACAGGCTGGCGCGGGGATTCACCAATGCACGGCCGAAGAGTTCTCACGCTTCACCGAGCTGAACGATGCCTACAAGGCCAAGTTCAAGTTTCCCTTCATCATGGCGGTAAAAGGCAGCAACCGGCACCAGATCCTTGCCGCGTTCGAAACGCGCATCCACAACTCTGCGGACGCCGAGTTCAAATGCGCGCTGGACGAGATCAACAAGATCGCGTTGTTCCGCTTACTGACCCTCTAAGCAGTCCATCCCCAGCCACTCTATCTAAGGCAGACAAGAAGAATGAAAGCGCAACCCGTACCTTTCGAGAAGTTCGTCAACCTGGCCGACGCCCGCCTGGGCACCAAGATTCTCTCGGTGACCGATGACTGGTTCGCTGACGCCAACCGCCTGTTCCAGCCGACCCCGGCCGTGTGGAAGGAGGGCGTTTTCGATGACAACGGCAAGTGGATGGACGGCTGGGAATCGCGCCGCAAGCGCTTCGAAGGCTACGACAGCGCGGTGATCCAACTCGGCGTACCGGGCCGAATCAAGGGCGTGGACATCGACACTTCATTCTTCACCGGCAACTTCCCGCCGTCGGCCTCCCTGGAAGCCTGCTTCCTGGCTTCGGGCGAGCCGGACGAAAACACCCAGTGGACCGAAGTGCTGTCGGCCGTCGAGCTGCAAGGCAACAGCCACCACTACCACGAGATCAACCACGAACAGGCGTTCAGCCACCTGCGCTTCAACATTTACCCGGATGGCGGCGTGGCCCGCCTGCGGGTGTACGGCGTGCCGTACCGCGACTGGTCGTCTGTAGGCGACAACGAACAGGTCGACCTGGCCGCCGCGCTCAATGGTGGCCGTGCCCTGGCCTGTTCCGATGAACACTTCGGCCGCATGAGCAACATCCTCAACCCCGGCCGTGGCATCAACATGGGCGACGGCTGGGAAACCGCACGGCGTCGTACACCGGGCAATGACTGGGTGATCGTCGCGCTGGGCCACCCGGGCGAGATCGAAAAAATCATCGTCGATACCCTGCACTTCAAGGGCAACTACCCGGACACCTGCTCGATCCAGGGCGCCTTCGTAAAAGGCGGCACCGACAGCCAGATCGAAACCCAATCGTTGTTCTGGCGCGAACTGCTGCCGGCGCAGAAGCTGGAAATGCACGCCGAACACACCTTCGCCGAGCAGATCAAGGCGCTGGGGCCGATTACCCACATCCGCTTGAATGTGTTCCCGGACGGTGGTGTGAGTCGCCTGCGTGTGTTGGGCAAGGTAGCCAAATAAGGGTCGACCCAATCGCGGTAGACCAGACAACATCAAATTCGAAAACTTAAGAAGACAGCCATGCGCACACTGATGATCGAACCCCTGACCAAAGAAGCCTTCGCCCCTTTCGGAGACGTTATCGAAACCGACGGCAGCGATCACTTCATGATCAACAACGGGTCGACCATGCGCTTTCACAAACTGGCGACGGTCGAAACAGCACAGCCTGAAGACCGCGCCATCATCAGCATCTTCCGCGCCGACGCGCTGGATATGCCGTTGACCGTGTGCATGCTGGAGCGACACCCGCTGGGCAGCCAGGCTTTCATTCCGCTGCTCGGCAACCCCTTTCTGATCGTGGTCGCGCCACTTGGCGATGCACCTGTATCGGGCTTGGTCCGCGCCTTCGTTACCAACGGCAGGCAGGGCATTAATTACCATCGCGGCGTCTGGCACCACCCGGTGCTGACGATCGAAAAGCGGGATGACTTCCTGGTGGTTGATCGCAGTGGCACAGGCAATAACTGCGATGAGCATTTTTTTGAAGAGGATGAGCGGTTGATCCTCGCCCCCCACCAATAAGAGAAGGCCGGATCACCCGACAACAAGGGTGACAGGCGAGAGGTAAAGACTGTGGAAGCACATCTGTTGGAATGGCTGAACCTGAGCGTGCGCTGGGTTCACATGATCACTGGCGTCGCCTGGATCGGCGCTTCTTTCTACTTTGTCTGGCTGGAAAACAACCTTAATCGCGTCAATCCCAAGAGCGGCCTGGCCGGTGACTTGTGGGCGATCCACGGTGGCGGTATCTACCACCTGGAAAAATACAAACTGGCCCCACCGACCATGCCGGACAACCTGCACTGGTTCAAATGGGAAGCCTATTTCACCTGGATGTCGGGCGTCGCGCTGCTGTGCGTGGTGTTCTACTGGAACCCCACGCTGTACCTGCTCGCCCCCGGCAGCACACTCAGCGGCACCGAAGGCGTGTTGCTGGGCATCGGCTCACTGTTCGCCGGCTGGTTTATCTATTCCTTCCTGTGCGACTCGGCCCTGGGCAAGCGCCCTGCCCTGCTCGGTTTTATCCTGTTCGTGCTGTTGATTGCGGCCGCCTATGGCTTCAGCAAAGTGTTCAGCGGCCGTGGCGCCTACCTGCACGTGGGTGCGGTGATCGGCACCATCATGGTGGGCAACGTGTTCCGCATCATCATGCCGGCGCAGCGCGCGCTGGTGGCCGCCATCGCCGAGAACCGCACACCCGACCCGGCCCTGCCGGCCAAGGGCTTGCTGCGTTCACGCCACAACAACTACTTCACCTTGCCGGTGCTGTTCATCATGATCAGCAACCACTTCCCGAGCACCTACGGCAGCCAATACAACTGGCTGATCCTGGCGGGTATCGCGGTGGCGGCGGTGTTGGTGCGGCATTACTTCAACACCCGTCACAACAGCCAGAAGTACGCGTGGACCCTGCCGGTGGGCGCGTTGGCGATGATCAGCCTGGCGTACGTCACCGGGCCCAAGCCGGCGGAGCCGATTGCCAAGGCACCCGCGGCCATCGAATACCAGCCACTGCCGGAAACGGCGTTGGGCGGCGGCTTGAAACCCGCAGCGCCCGCCGCGCCGGCCGCTGAACCGGCACCGGCCCAGGCCGGCACCGACTTCGGCCAGGTGCACCATGTGATCGAGCAACGCTGCACGGTGTGCCACTCGGCCAAACCCACCAGCCCGTTGTTCAGCACCGCACCGGCCGGCGTGATGTTCGACACCCCGCAGCAGATCCAGCAGCAGGCCGCGCGCATCCAGGCGCAAGCCGTGGCGAGCCAGATCATGCCACTGGGCAACATCACGCAGATGACCCAGCAGGAGCGGGATTTGATTGGTGCCTGGATCAATCAGGGGGCGCGAACCAACTGATCTGATACATACAGGATTGCTCCAGAGGGCGGTGTTTGAGTCACTGATGCTTTGAATGACACACCGCCATCGGGAGCAAGCCCCCTCCCACAGGGGATCAGCAGTGTTTTGAAGAGTGCGTTCCACACAACACAACAATAAAAAGATTCGAGGTGTTGCATGTCCCAGTTAGAACCGCAGACTCCTGCCGCGCCCGCAATGGCGCGGCTGCCCCTCTTGCAACTGATCCTGGTAGGCCTGCAACACGTCTTGCTGATGTACGGCGGCGCCGTCGCCGTGCCTTTGATCATCGGCCAGGCCGCGGGCCTGAGCCGTGAAGAAATCGCCTTCCTGATCAACGCCGACCTGCTGGTGGCCGGTATTGCCACCATGGTGCAGTCGTTCGGCATCGGCCCGGTGGGCATTCGCATGCCGGTGATGATGGGCGCCAGTTTCGCCGCCGTCGGCAGCATGGTCGCCATGGCCGGCATGCCCGGTATCGGCTTGCAAGGCATCTTCGGCGCAACCATCGCCGCCGGGTTCTTCGGCATGTTGATCGCGCCGTTCATGTCCAAGGTGGTGCGCTTCTTTCCACCCCTGGTGACCGGCACGGTGATCACCGCCATCGGCCTGTCGCTGTTTCCCGTAGCCGTGAACTGGGCCGGTGGCGGCAGCGCCGCCGCTACCTTCGGTTCGCCGATTTACCTGGCGATTGCCGCCCTGGTACTGGCCACCATCCTGCTGATCAACCGCTTCATGCGGGGTTTCTGGGTGAATATCTCCGTGTTGATCGGCATGGGCCTGGGCTACGGCCTGTGCGGCATGATCGGCATGGTCGACCTCAGTGGCCTGGCCCAGGCGCCCTGGGTGCAGGTGGTGACACCGCTGCACTTCGGTATGCCGACGTTCGAGCTGGCGCCGATCCTGTCGATGTGCCTGGTGGTGGTGATCATCTTTGTCGAATCCACCGGCATGTTCCTCGCCCTGGGCAAGATCACCGACCAGGAGGTCACGCCGAAGATGCTGCGCCGCGGTTTGCTGTGTGACGCCGGCGCATCGTTCTTCGCCGGTTTTTTCAACACGTTTACCCATTCCTCCTTCGCGCAGAATATCGGCCTGGTGCAGATGACCGGCGTGCGCTGCCGCTCGGTGACGATCATGGCCGGCGCGTTCCTGATCGTGCTCAGCCTGCTACCCAAGGCCGCCTATCTGGTGGCGTCGATACCGCCGGCAGTGCTCGGCGGCGCGGCCATTGCCATGTTCGGCATGGTTGCGGCCACCGGTATCAAGATCCTCCAGGAAGCCGACATCGCTGACCGTCGCAACCAGTTGCTGGTGGCGGTGAGCATCGGCATGGGCCTGATCCCGGTGGTGCGCCCGGAATTCTTTGCACAACTGCCGCTGTGGATGAGCCCGATTACCCATAGCGGCATCGCCATGGCCACCCTCAGCGCGTTGTCGCTGAACATACTGTTTAACATCCTTGGCGGCGCTGAACGCGTTGCGGTTGAGCACGCCCATACCTGAAACATGCCCCATTGTCGCCCTGTGCGCGCTGTAACGGCGCACTTGAGCCCAGACGTGGGAGCCAGTATTCTCCGCGCCCGCTTGAATCGACGGTGGTTTTACCGCCTTGGCGCGGCTTTTGCTGTAGTCATAAAGCTGACCAATCAGACGAGTTTTTCAGCGAAACCAAAGGCGCCACATCAGAGCGCCACATGAGAAAAACCATAAAACCTTAACTCGGGAGCAACCGAATGAAACCTCTGTTCAAAGGCCTGGTGTTGGCAGGATCCCTGCTGGCCGGCGGCCAGGCCGTGGCGGGTGACTTGTTGCAGTGGCAGAACAACAGCCTGACCTACCTGTGGGGCAAGAGCTTTACCATCAACCCGCAGATCCAGCAGACCGTCACCTTCGAACACGCCGACGCGTGGAAGTACGGCGACAACTTCTTCTTCCTCGACCGCATCTTTTACAACGGCAAGGAAGACGGCAACGTCGGCCCGAATACTTACTACGGCGAGTTCAGCCCACGGTTGTCATTCGGCAAGATTCTCGACAAAGACCTGTCCTTCGGCCCGATCAAAGATGTGCTGCTGGCCATGACTTATGAGTTCGGCGAAGGCGACAACGAGTCGTACCTGGTCGGCCCGGGCTTTGACTTGAACATCCCCGGTTTCGATTATTTCCAGCTGAACTTCTACCAGCGCCAGACCGAAGGCAATCGCCCGGGTGATGGCGTGTGGCAGATCACCCCGGTGTGGTCGTACACCCTGCCGGTGGGCAACTCCAATATCCTGATCGACGGCTTTATGGATTGGGTGGTGGACAACGACAAGAACGCCCGTGGCACCTATCACGCCAACCTGCACTTCAACCCGCAGGTCAAATATGACTTGGGCAAGGCGTTGCATTGGGGCGACAAGCAGCTGTATGTCGGCTTTGAATACGACTATTGGAAGAACAAGTACGGGATCGAAGATTCGGGCGCGTTCAAGACGACGCAGGACACGGCGAGTTTCCTGGTCAAGTACCACTTCTAAAGAGCACTGCAAACCCATGTGTGAGGGGGCTTGCCCCCTCACACATTCAGATTGGGTTTATGCCCAGGAACCGCGTGATTTCTTCGCGCTTGGCCAACGCATCGCTGCGCCCCAACTCGATCAACTCGCTGCAATACCCCGCCTCGAACAGCAAATAACTCAACACCCCCGCCCCGCTCGTCTTGGTCGCCCCTGGGCCACGCAAGAACAAACGCAACGCCGCCGGCAGCTCCTGGCGATGCCGTGCCGCGATTTCATCGATCGGCTGGCTGGGTGCAATCACCAACACGTCTACAGGCGCCAGGCCACGGGCCGTGCTGTCGGCCGGTTGCAAATGGCTGAACTGGTTCAGGCGTTCCAGCAGTTCGATGTCGCTTTCCAGGCTGTCAATGAACGTGCTGTTGAGCATATGCCCACCGATCTGCGCCAGCGTGGGTTGCTGGCCGGTGTACGTGCGTTGTATCGCCGGCTCGTTGCCCCGTGGGTTGCCGCTGACGCCCACCACCAGTACGCGACTGGCGCCCAGGTGCAGGGCCGGGCTGATGGGTGCGGATTGGCGCACGGCACCGTCGCCGAAGTACTCCTCGTCGAGTTTGACCGGGGCAAATAACAACGGGATCGCCGAACTGGCCAGCAGGTGTTCAACCGTCAGTTGGGTGGGTATGCCGATACGGCGGTGCCGCAGCCATGCGTCGATGGTGCCGCCGCCTTGGTAGAAGGTCACCGCTTGCCCGGACTCGTAGCCGAACGCGGTCACCGCTACCGCATGCAGGTGCTGTTGCCGGATGGCTTCGTCGATCCCCGCCAGGTGCAGCTTGTCCTGCAGCAAGTCGCGCAGCGGTGAACTGTTGAGCAATGCCACAGGAAATTGCCGGCCCAGGCCGAACAGGCTGTGGATCAGGAAGCGACTCGCCTGGCGGACCACGCCAGGCCAATCGCTGCGCAACACCAGATGGCTGCGAAAGCCCTGCCAGAACGCGGTAAGGCGTTGCACCGCCGCCCTGAAGTCCATCGCACCGCTGGCCAGGCTCACCGCATTGATCGCGCCGGCCGAGGTGCCGACGATCACCGGAAATGGGTTGGGTGCCCCCGGCGGCAGCAGTTCGGCAATTGCCGCCAACACCCCCACCTGATACGCCGCGCGCGCACCGCCGCCGGAAAGAATCAAACCTGTAACCGGTTCAGATGGGGGCATTGCGTCACTCCATGTGGGGAAAAGTCGGTCTTATCGACGGCGTTTTTCGTACAGTTTGGGTTCACCCGGTGGCCGGCTCTTGAAACGCCGGTGGGTCCACAGGTATTGCTCGGGGCACTCACGCACCGCGGCTTCGACCCATTGATTGATGCGCAGGCAATCGATTTCGTCGGTCTCGCCGGGGAAGTCGGTCAACGGTGGGTGGATCACCAAGCGGTAACCGCTGCCGTCGGCCAGGCGCTCCTGGGTGAACGGCACCACCAACGCCTTGCCCAGGCGCGCGAACTTGCTGGTGGCGGTGACGGTGGCGGCCTGGATGCCGAACAATGGCACAAAGATGCTTTGCTTGGCGCCGTAGTCCTGGTCCGGCGCGTACCAGATGGCACGGCCGGCACGCAGCAGCTTGAGCATGCCGCGCACGTCTTCGCGCTCGATGGCCAGGGAGTCGAGGTTATGGCGTTCGCGGCCACGGCGCTGGATAAAGTCGAACAAGGGGTTGCCGTGCTCACGGTACATGCCATCGATGGTGTGCTTCTGGCCAAGCAGCGCCGCGCCGATTTCCAGGGTGGTGAAGTGCAGGGCCATGAGGATCACGCCCTTGCCATCCAACTGCGCTTGTTTGAGATGCTCCAGGCCTTCGACGTGGGCCAGCCGCGCCAGGCGCTGGCGCGACCACCACCAGCTCATGGCCATTTCAAAGAAGGCGATGCCGGTGGACGCAAAGTTTTGCTTGAGCAGTTGCTTGCGCTCTTTGGCGGTTTTTTCCGGGAAGCACAATTGCAGGTTACGCGCGGCGATGCGGCGACGTTCGCCCGCCACGTGGTACATGCCGGCGCCAAGCAACCGACCAATGGTCAACAGCGTGCGGTAGGGCAACTGGGTGACCAGCCACAGCAGGCCTAGCCCCAGCCATAACAGCCAGAAACGCGGGTGAAAAAATGCAGCTCGAAAACGCGGGCGATCCATTACAGATTCCGGTAAAGACAGGGCCGCGCATTCTACAACGGTTCGACCCGGCTTGCGGCGGGTGAGTGTTCTCGTTATAAGTCTCGACACTTTTCGTGACAAGCCGCTTTATGCCGACCATGAGCCAAACCGAACCGCTAGACCAAGATCCCGTGTTCCAGCTGAAAGGCAGCATGCTCGCCATTACCGTGCTGGAACTGGCCCGCAACGACCTCGACGCCCTGGACCGCCAGCTCGCCGCCAAGGTCGCGCTGGCGCCGAACTTTTTCAATAATGCCCCGCTGGTACTGGCCCTGGACAAACTGCCCGCCGGCCAGGGCGTGATCGACTTGCCCGGCCTGATGCGCGTGTGCCGCTCCCATGGCCTGCGCACTCTGGCCATTCGCGCCAGCCGTATCGAAGACATTGCCGCCGCCATCGCCATTGAACTGCCAGTATTGCCGCCGTCCGGCGCTCGCGAGCGTCCGCTGGACCCGAGCGAAGGTGAAGTGAAGAAAAAACCGGAAAAACCACCCGAGCCGACGATCAAGCCTACAAAGATCATCACCTCGCCCGTACGCGGCGGGCAGCAAATTTACGCCGAAGGAAGCGACCTGGTGGTGATCGCTTCGGTCAGCCCCGGCGCGGAACTTCTCGCCGATGGCAACATCCATGTATACGGCCCGATGCGCGGACGTGCACTCGCCGGCATCAAGGGTGATACCAAGGCGCGTATTTTCTGTCAGCAGTTGACCGCTGAGCTGGTCTCCATTGCAGGCCGGTACAAGGTTTCCGAAGATTTGCGCCGTGATCCGCTATGGGGGGCCGGGGTGCAGGTCAGCCTGGCGGGCGATGTGTTGAACATCACCCGGCTTTAACGGATACTGCCGCATTTTCCAAGCATCTCTAGACTCTGATAGCACAGCGAAACCGGCAATACTTGTGTAGGAATCTTCTGAAGTTGGCGTTTCCTTTACGCAAACGACATCTTTTTCCTACAAGGGCTGTCCGCCTGCAGCGAGTTTCAAGAGATGTTTTTCAGGGGCTGAAAAGTCCTTTTTCCTTAGGGGTGAAACACCTTGGCCAAGATTCTCGTGGTTACATCCGGCAAGGGTGGTGTGGGTAAGACCACCACCAGCGCCGCTATCGGTACCGGCCTCGCTCTGCGCGGCCACAAGACAGTCATCGTCGACTTCGACGTCGGTTTGCGTAACCTCGACCTGATCATGGGCTGCGAACGCCGCGTGGTGTACGACTTCGTCAACGTGGTAAACGGCGAAGCCAACCTGCAACAGGCCCTGATCAAGGACAAGCGCCTTGAGAACCTGTACGTACTGGCCGCCAGCCAGACCCGTGACAAAGACGCGCTGACCAAAGAAGGCGTGGGCAAGGTCCTGGCCGAGCTGAAGGAAACCTTCGAATACGTGGTGTGCGACTCCCCGGCCGGCATCGAAACCGGTGCTCACCTGGCGATGTACTTCGCCGATGAAGCCATCGTGGTGACCAACCCGGAAGTTTCGTCGGTACGTGACTCGGACCGCATGCTGGGCCTGTTGGCGAGCAAATCCCAGCGCGCCGAGAAAGGCGAATCGCCGATCAAGGAGCACTTGCTGCTCACCCGCTACAACCCTGAGCGCGTCAGCAACGGCGAGATGCTCGGTGTTGAAGACGTGAAGGAAATCCTCGCGGTGACCCTGCTGGGCGTGATCCCGGAATCCCAGGCCGTGCTGAAGGCTTCCAACCAGGGCGTGCCGGTGATTCTTGACGACCAGAGCGACGCCGGCCAGGCGTACAGCGATGCCGTCGATCGTTTGCTGGGCAAGACCGTGGAACATCGCTTCCTCGATGTAAAGAAGAAGGGATTCTTCGAGCGTATCTTTGGAGGCAACTAAACAATGAAATTTCTCGACTTCTTTCGCGCCAACAAAAAGCCAAGCACCGCGTCGGTCGCGAAAGAGCGTCTACAGATCATCGTGGCGCACGAACGCGGCCAACGCAGTACCCCGGACTACCTGCCCGCCTTGCAAAAGGAACTGGTCGAGGTGATCCGCAAGTACGTCAATATCGGCAACGATGACGTGCATGTCGCCCTGGAAAACGACGGCAGCTGCTCGATTCTGGAACTCAATATCACCCTGCCTGATCGTTGATCGAACAGGCGGCCGCCACGGCGGCTCGATCACCTTGATCTCTGTGCGAGAGCGGGGTGGTCGAGCCGCCGTTGGCGTTTGTTACGAGGCTGTTTAATGCCGTTGTCCAACATCCATATCCTTCATCAGGACGCCGCCGTCCTGGTGGTGAACAAGCCGACCCTGCTGCTCTCGGTGCCTGGTCGCGCCGACGACAACAAAGACTGCCTGATCACCCGCCTGCAGGAAAACGGCTACCCCGAAGCCCGCATCGTCCATCGACTGGACTGGGAAACCTCGGGGATCATTCTGCTGGCCAGGGACGCCGATACCCATCGCGAACTGTCCCGCCAATTTCACGACCGTGAAACCGAGAAGGCCTACACCGCCCTGGCCTGGGGCCAACCGGCACTGGACAGCGGCAGCATCGACCTGCCCCTGCGCTACGACCCACCGACCAAGCCCCGCCACGTGGTGGATCATGAGTTCGGCAAGCACGCGCTGACCTTCTGGAAAGTGCTGGAGCGTTGTGGCGAGTGGTGCCGGGTAGAACTGACGCCGATCACCGGGCGTTCGCACCAGTTGCGTGTGCATATGCTGTCCATCGGCCACCCGTTGCTGGGTGATGGCCTGTACGCCCACGAACAAGCCCTGGCCGCCTGGCCGCGCCTGTGCCTGCATGCCAGCATGTTGAGCTTCACGCACCCGCAAAGCGGTGAGCGCTTGCGCTTCGAGTGCCCAGCTCCTTTTTAAGCTGTGAACACCGTCAAAGGTGGGAGGGGCGGTGCGACGATTCGACTTGCTCCCGATGGCGGTGTATCAGCTCCAGAGGTATGGGCTGACCCACCGCCATCGGGAGCAAGCCCCTCCCACATTTGTTCTGTGCACTTGCCGCTATCGAACGGTAAACTTGCGGCACTGCTGTCTGGAGCTATTTATGCGCGAAGCGTTGAATCAAGGCCTGATTGACTTCCTCAAGGCCTCCCCTACTCCTTTTCATGCCACTGCCGCCCTGGCCCAGCGCCTCGAAGCGGCCGGTTACCAGCGTCTCGACGAACGCGAGACCTGGACCACCGAAGCCAACGGTCGCTACTACGTGACCCGCAACGACTCCTCGATCATCGCCTTCAAGCTCGGCCGTCACTCGCCGCTGCTGGGCGGTATCCGCCTGGTCGGCGCCCATACCGACAGCCCGTGCCTGCGGGTCAAGCCCCAGCCGGAGCTGCAACGCCAGGGCTTCTGGCAACTGGGCGTTGAAGTCTATGGCGGCGCACTGCTGGCACCGTGGTTCGACCGTGACCTGTCCCTGGCCGGCCGCGTGACTTTCCGCCGCGACGGCAAGGTCGAGAGCCAGTTGATCGACTTCAAGCTGCCCATTGCCATCATCCCCAACCTGGCCATTCACCTGAACCGTGAGGCCAACCAGGGTTGGGCGATCAATGCCCAGACCGAGCTGCCGCCGATACTCGCGCAGTTTGCCGGTGACGAGCGCGTGGACTTCCGCGCCGTACTCACCGAGCAATTGGCACGCGAACATGGGTTGAACGCCGATGTGGTGCTCGATTACGAGCTGAGCTTCTACGACACGCAAAGTGCTGCGGTGATTGGCCTGAACGGCGACTTTATCGCCGGTGCGCGCCTGGACAACCTGCTGTCGTGCTACGCCGGCCTGCAAGCCTTGCTCACCAGCGACAGTGATGAAACCTGCGTGCTGGTGTGCAACGACCACGAAGAAGTCGGTTCCTGCTCAGCGTGCGGTGCCGACGGCCCGATGCTGGAACAGACCCTGCGTCGCCTGTTGCCCGAAGGTGACGAGTTCGTACGCACCATCCAGAAATCCCTGCTGGTGTCTGCCGACAATGCGCATGGCGTGCACCCCAACTATGCCGACAAGCACGACGCCAACCACGGCCCCAAGCTCAATGCCGGCCCGGTGATCAAGGTCAACAGCAACCAGCGCTACGCCACCAACAGCGAAACCGCCGGGTTCTTCCGCCACTTGTGCATGGCCGAAGAAGTGCCCGTACAGAGCTTCGTGGTGCGCAGCGACATGGGTTGCGGCTCGACCATCGGCCCGATCACCGCCAGCCACCTGGGCGTGCGCACCGTCGATATCGGCCTGCCGACGTTCGCCATGCACTCTATCCGTGAACTGTGCGGCAGCCATGACCTGGCGCACTTGGTGAAAGTGTTGGGTGCGTTCTACGCGAGCCACGACCTGCCCTGATCTCAAGGGCTGAATGCGGTCAAAAAATGTGGGAGGGGCGGTGCGACGATTCGACTTGCTCCCGATAGCGGTGTATCAGTCAATGAATCTGGTGACTGAAACTCTGCTATCGGGAGCAAGCCCCCACATTGGGTTCTGTGTGTTTCTGGAAATATGACCCAGGCCAAACTGATCTGCATCATCTGCACTTTCCATAATCCGACCTAGACTTGTCAGTATTCCCACTCCGACAAGGCCGTCGCCCCATGATCTCCATGTCCGCCTTCCACGCCATGCTTATCCCTATCCTGATCGGCATGTTCCTGCTTGCCGTGGGGTTCAATTTTCGGGACAAGCCCGTCGGCGTGTTCGGCATGTGGGTCGGTATGCTGCTGATCCTGGGTACCGTGGTGTACAAGATCCTCGCCAAACTGGCCGAATGACGCCTGCCCTCGTACACTCGGTCAACCTGCCGTCTCCAAGGTTGACCGCCTCGTGCTTTCCCGTCTGTTCGCCCTGCCCTGCTACCTGTTGATCGCCCTGCTCATCCTGCTTCCCACTTCGCCTGCCCACGCCGTGGGTTTGCCCGGACTGTTGGGGGGCACCGCCAAGGCTCAACCTCAGGCCGAGGTACCTCTGGGGCAGTCGCTGGATGAGGTGATCAAGACCCTGGAAAACGACCAGCAGCGCAGCCAACTGCTCAGCGACCTGAAAAAGCTGCGTGCCGCCACGCAAAAGGCCCAGCCCGTGGCCGAGCAAGGTGTGCTCGGGCTGATCGGCAGCACGCTGTCCGGTTTTGAACAGCAATTTTCGGGTAACGACAGCCCGCTGGGACGCTGGTCCAATGAAGTCGACCAGGCCAAGGAGGAACTCGACGCCTTGATGCTGCCGGCCAGTGAGTGGCTGCCGATCATCTTCGGTTTTGCGCTGATCCTGGCGGTGTGGAGCCTGTTGGCGGCCGCGCTGATCTGGCTCAGCCACCGTGTGCGCGAGCGCTTCGGCCTGCCGGAAGAACTTCCCCAACACCCGCGCACCTGGGACATGCTGCGCTTTGCCCTGCGCAAACTGGGGCCTTGGCTGATCGCATTGGTGATCACGGTTTACCTGAGCTATGCCCTGCCCTCGTCCCTGGGCAAATCCCTGGCGATGGTGCTGGCCTACGCGCTGGTGGTGGGTACCTGTTTTTCGGCGATCTGCGTGATTGCCTTTTCCCTGCTCGACGGCCCGCACCGTCACCGCGCGCTGTATATCCTGCGCCACCAGGCATTTCGCCCACTGTGGCTGATCGGCAGCTTTGCCGCCTTTGGCGAAGCGTTGAGCGACCCGCGCCTGGTGACCGCCCTGGGCCAGCACCTGGCCCATACCGCTGCGACCGTGGCCAATGTAATGGCGGCGCTCTCCACCGGCGTGTTTATCCTGCGTTTCCGCCGGCCGATTGCGCACCTGATCCGCAACCAGCCGCTGTCGCGCCGCCTCACCCGACGCGCGCTCACCGACACGCTGTCGATCATCGGCACCTTCTGGTACCTGCCGGCGATGTTATTGGTGGGTATTTCGCTGTTTGCCACCTTCCTGTCGGCCGGCGACACCAGCACCGCCCTGCGCCAATCGTTGTTATGCACGGTGTTGCTGGTGTTGTGCATGGTGATCAATGGCCTGGTGCGGCGCCATGCCCTGAAACCCCAACGGCACAAACGTCATGCGCTGTATTCCGAGCGCCTGAAAAGCTTCATCTACACCCTGGCCCACTTGGCGGTGTGGCTGGTGTTTATCGAGCTGGGCCTACGGGTGTGGGGCCTGTCGCTGATTGGCTTTGCCGAAGGCGAGGGCCATGAAATCGCGGTCAAGCTGTTTGGCCTGGCCGGCACGCTGCTGTTTGCCTGGCTGATCTGGATCCTCAGCGACACCGCGATCCACCACGCGCTCACCCGTTCGCGCAAAGGCCTGGCGAATGCGCGGGCGCAGACCATGATGCCGTTGATCCGCAACGTGCTGTTCGTAACCATCTTTATCATCGCCGCCATCGTGGCCCTGGCGAACATGGGCATGAACGTCACTCCACTGCTGGCCGGTGCCGGTGTGATCGGGCTGGCCATCGGTTTTGGTGCGCAGTCGCTGGTGGCGGATTTGATCACCGGCCTGTTCATCATCATCGAAGACTCCCTGGCCATCGACGACTACGTGGATGTGGGCGGCCACCTCGGTACTGTCGAGGGCCTGACCATCCGCACCGTGCGCCTGCGCGACATCGACGGCATCGTGCACACCATCCCGTTCAGCGAAATCAAGAGCATCAAGAACTACTCCCGTGAGTTCGGCTATGCGATCTTCCGGGTGGCGATCCCCTACAACATGCAGATCGATGCCGCGATCAAGTTGATCCGCGACGTGGGCCAGAAAATCCGCAACGACCCGCTACAGCGCCGCAATATCTGGTCGCCGCTGGAGATCCAGGGGGTGGAGAGTTTCGAATCAGGCAGCGCGATCCTGCGTGCACGCTTCAAGACGGCGCCGATCAAGCAATGGGAAGTGTCGCGGGCATTCAACCTGGCGCTCAAGCGGCAACTCGACGAAGCAGGGCTGGACCTGGCCACGCCGCGTTTGAGTGTGCAGGTGGTGACGGGCGCTACGGGCGGGCTGGAAAAAGACAAGACCGCGTGAACCCGCAGAAGCCGTCCGGTGGTGGCGAGAAAGCGTGCTTGCTCGCCACACGGGGTGAGTCAGGCCAGCGCAGCGCCGTCCATTTTCTGGCGCAGGCTTAACGGGCGCATGTCGGTCCAGGTTTCTTCAATGTAGGCCAGGCATTCTTTTTTCAGACCGCTCTTGCCCACGGTGCGCCAACCTTCCGGCACGGCCTTGTAGTCGGGCCAGATGGAATATTGTTCTTCATGGTTGACCACTACCTGAAACAGGATGTCGTCGCGGTCAAATACTGAGGTCATTGCTGTTCTCCGTTGCTCAAAGGCTGGCTGCGCACCACGCGCAGCGCTGATATCTGTAGAAACGTACCAAGTCGTCGAAAAATTAGAGGCTGGCGACCGCGGCCGCCAGGGCTCGCCCGAAAATCTCGGCCACACGGTCGACTTCGGCGGCGGTAATCACCAGCGGCGGCAGGAAGCGCACCACGCTACCGTGTCGGCCGCCCAGCTCCAGGATCAGCCCGCGCTTGAGGCATTCGCGCTGCACACGCGGCGCCAATTGGCGGTCCACGGGCGGATGGCCCTGGATATCCGGCGTACCGTGCGGGTCTACCAGTTCCACGCCGAGCATCAGCCCACGACCACGAATATCCCCCAGTTGCGGGAAATCCCGTTGCAGGATGCGCAGATGCTCGCCAAGGCGTTCGCCCATGGCCGCGGCATGGCCGGCCAGGTCGTGTTCCTTGAGGTAGCGCATCACCGCCGAGCCCGCCGCCATGGCCATCTGATTGCCACGGAACGTCCCGGCATGCGCGCCCGGCAGCCAGGTGTCCAGCCAGTCGCGATACACCACCACCGCCAGCGGCAAGCTACCGCCGATGGCCTTGGACAGCACCACCACATCCGGGATGATCCCGGCGTGTTCAAAGGCAAACATCTTGCCGGTGCGCGCAAAACCGCTCTGGATCTCATCGACGATCAACGCCACACCGGCCTGCTCGGTGATGCGCCGCAGGCCACGCAGCCAGTCGAGGTCCGCCGGGATCACACCGCCTTCGCCCTGTACCACTTCAACAATCACCGCCGCCGGCAGCAGCACCCCGGCCTCCGGGTCGTTGAGCAGGTTTTCCAGGTAATGCAGGTTGACACGCACGCCTTGCGCGCCGCCCAGGCCGAACGGGCAGCGATAGTCATAGGGGTACGGCAAAAACTGCACGCCATTGCCCAGCAATGCACCCAAGGGTTTCTTCGGCCCCAGGCTGCCCATCAAGCTCAACGCGCCCTGGCTCATGCCGTGATAACCGCCCTGGAACGAAAGCACGGTGCTGCGCCCGGTGGCAGTGCGCACCAGTTTCAACGCGGCTTCCACCGCATCGGTGCCGGTGGGGCCACAGAACTGGATCTTGGCTTGCCGCGCCAGCGCTTCAGGCAACAGGCCGAACAGGTCCTGTACGAATTGGTCTTTGACCGGCGTGGTCAGGTCGAGGGTGTGCAACGGCAATTCGTCGCTCAGCACCTGCTGGATGGCCTGGATCACCACCGGGTGGTTGTGCCCCAGCGCCAGGGTACCCGCACCGGCCAGGCAGTCGATGAACTGGCGACCTTCCACGTCTTCCACGTAAATGCCCTTGGCACGTTTGAGCGCCAGGGGGATGCGCCGTGGGTAGCTGCGGGCGTTGGACTCCTGCTGACGCTGACGGGCCAGCAGCGGCGTCTCGTCGAACTGGTAGAGCGTTTCATGCACCTGGGCGTCTTCGATACGACTGGTAGCGACTGACATTTCTCGATCCCTCAATACGCTGATGATGGTGACCAAACTGCCGATCCGTTGGCGTCTGGCCCAAGGGCATGCGCACGGATTTCCTGTTCTGGAAACGCATCAGCGCCGCAGGGATTTAGGGCCGGTAATCGTTATGGGTGGATCAAGCCTGAAATGTGAAAGCGATCAGCGTTACAGGCCGCGGTATTTTTCGTTCAGCGCGTACAAAATCGCGCAGGTCTCGGCATCCAGAAACCCACAATAATCCCGCGCCCGAAAATGCATCTGAAACGCCCGCGTCCGGAGCTCAAAGCCCTGGCGATTTTTGGCCGGTGCATAGCCATAGCGCTGGAACGCCCGCTCCACTTCCACCTCCGGCGGCAGCCCGAGGCAAAACCGGCGCTGGTACATGGCACGCGTCGCCTCATCAAACCAGGCGCCGACGCCCGCCTCGAACAAACGCCGCCAGGGCAGACGAGGTCCGGGATCGCTCTTGCGCCAAAAGGCCACGTCCGAATGTCCGAGGATGTCCGTCGGCCCAACCCGTGGGTAGCGGCCAAGAATGTCGCGCAGCAGCGCTATCAACACCTCGATCTGTTCCTCGCCATACGCAGGAAAGGTGAACACGCCACCGTCATCCCTTGCCAGGTTGACGATCTCGATGCCAATCGAGCGGCTATTGAGGTTATCCCGCCCGCCCCACTGGCTTACGCCGGCATGCCAGGCGCGCTTGTCTTCGTCGACCAGGCGAAACGCGCGCAACTCGTCGTAACCGGCGGCGCGATAGCTGGGTTCATGCGGGTCGGGCAGCAAGTAGTGAGCGCTGACGCCGTCCCGGGTCAGGGTGCGCAGGGACGACGCAAAAGGCGCCGCGGTGTAATGCACAAGCAGCTGCCCAACGGGCTCGCCGTTGCGATCGTTGAAACCGGTGGCGGGGAAACTGGTGTCGATGACCAACATAAGAAACGTCCTTTTCAATACAGGCCGAGTCTTTCGGCCCGTTCAAGCACAAAAAAATTACCGCCATCCTGAAGGCTTGAACCCCAGGCGGGCGGTAACTATTTGGCACTTGGAAAAAGGATCAGCGTCGCAGTGGCATGCCCAGGTCGACACGCAACCCATCGACCTGACTGTCAAATTTCAGCGAGCACGAACAGCGCTGCACGATCGCTTGCACGATTGCCAGGCCCAGCCCGCAGCCTTCGCTGTTGCCGTTGCGCCAGAAGCGCTGGGTCAGGTATTGCAGGTCTTCGCTGGAAATCTGCTGGCCATGGTCACGCACGCGGAACACCACGTGATCCTTGGCAGTGAACACACTGAGTTCGACCCGAGTGTCCGCCGGGGTGTGGCGCAAGGCGTTATCCAGCAGGTTGCGCAGGGCCGCAACCGCCAGGCCAACGGGCATTTCCACCGGCGCGCCGGTGAGGTTTTGCGCCAGGATCAGGTCGATACGTGCGTTATCCCCCGCATTGGCATCCTCAATCGCCAGCCGCGCGACCTCTTCGGCGCTGGACTGCAAGCCATCGTCAAACGACAGGCTGCCTTCCACCCGCGCCAGCAGCAGCAATTGTTCCAGGGTGCGATGCAGGCGGTCGGCGCCCTCCTCGGCATGTGCCAGCGACTGGTCGCGGGCCGCGCCGTCGGTCATGCGCGCCACTTGCAGGTGGGTCTTGATCGCGGTCAACGGGCTGCGCAGTTCGTGGGCGGCGTCGCCGGTCAGGCGGCGTTCGCGCTCGATGGTCTTGGCGATGCGTTGCAACAGTTGGTTCTGGGTGTCGAGCAGCGGCTTGAGCTCACTGGGCAACGGGTGGATCTGCAGCGGCTCAAGGGAGTCGGCACTGCGCCGCATCAGCGCGTCACGCATGCGGTTGAGCGGCAGCAGGCTTTGGCCGATGCCCAGCCACAGCAGGCACAGGCAGCCCAGCATGGCCACGCCCACCGGCACCGACGCCGCCAGCAGGATCGACATGTTCAGCGCTTCACGCTCCACCTGGCGGTCGGCGGTGGTAATCAACAGGTCGCCACGGGACAGGGTAAAGCTGCGCCAGCCTACGCCGTCGATCGTCTGGTCGCGAAAGCCACTGCGTTGCGACTCAAGGCCCTGATCCGGCGTGGTGTGGCTGCGCGCGAGGATTTCCCCGCGCAACGAGCTGACCTGACAGGCCATGCCGCCCGGCACATGCAGCTGTTCGGTACGCAAGTGCGCGCCGCCGCTGATACTGGCCAGGCCCGGCATCTGTTCGGTCAGCCCCGCCACCATGCGCGCCGACGCCACCAGGCGCTGGTCGAGGGAAAACATCATCTGGTTACGCAGATCGTTGAGCATCCAGGCCGCCGCCAGGGCCCAGATCACTACAAAGGCAGCGCCGAGCTTGAAGGTCAGGCGCAGGCGCAGGCTCTTCACGACGCACTCTCGCCGTCGTCCGCCGGGCCCAGGCGGTAACCGAGGCCGCGCACGGTTTCGACGATGCCATTCCCCAGTTTTCGGCGCAGGTGATGGATATGCACATTGAGCGCGTTGCTTTCCAGTTCGTCGTTAAAACCGTAGACGCTGTCTTTGAGTTGTTCGCTGGAGAGCACTCGCCCCTTGTTGTGCAGCAGGGCCTGCAACAGCGCCTGCTCGCGGCGCGACAAATCAACCGGCTGGCCGCCGAGCAAGGTTTCGCGGCTGCTCGGGTCGTAGCTCAACCGGCCATGCTCGATCAAATTGACACTGCGCCCCGCCATGCGACGCAGCAAGGTTTGCAGGCGGGCGGCCAATTCGCGCAGGTCGAAGGGTTTGAGCAGGTAGTCGTCTGCGCCGGCTTGCAGGCCGTCGACGCGGTTGGTCACCGAATCGCGCGCGGTGAGGATCAGCACTGGAATTTCCAGGCCCTGGCTGCGCAGTTGTTGCAGCAGCTTGAGGCCATCTTCGTCGGGCAGGCCCAGGTCCAGCACCATGATGTCGAAGGTCGCGGCCTTGAGCATCGCCCGCGCGGCAGCGGCCGTCGCCACGCGCTCGACGGTAAAGCCCTGGGCACCGAGGCCGGCCACGATGCCGCTGGCGATCAGTTCGTCGTCTTCACAGACCAGTACGTGCATGCTGAACCCTTCATAAAAGATGGGGCGATTAGAGAAGCCGTGGATTAAGCGCGCATTATGCCGTCAAAGTTCACAACACCCGGCAATCCCTACACTCTAGAATAGCGACCGGTTAATCATCGGTTAATCAACGCCACACATTGTGTGCCTCACTTGCATCGAACTAAGGCTTGACCATGCGGCATCTGTTTACCTTTCTGCTGGTGTTGTTCGCAGGGTTCGCCCAGGCCGCGCCGGGCAACCCGTTTGAGACCAAACCCGATTTCCTGCCGGTGGGCAAGGCATTCACCTTTACCTCCGAACGTCTTGAAAGCGGCGAGACCCAGCTGTATTGGCAGATTGCCGACGGATATTACCTGTACCAGCAGCGCATGAAGTTCGATGGCCTGGCCGAAAAGCCCGTGCTGCCCCAGGGCGAAGCCCACAGCGACGAGTTCTTTGGCGAGCAGCAAGTGTATCGCCAGGGCCTGGAAGTGAAGATCCCGGCCGGCGTCACCGGCCAGGTCAAGCTGGGCTGGCAGGGCTGCGCCGATGCGGGGCTGTGCTACCCGCCGCAGTCGATCACCGTGGACCTGGGCGGCAACCCGGCAGTTGCGGCCACCACCCAGGCTCAGGACCAGAGCCTGGCCAGCGGCCTGCAACAGCGCAGCCTGGGTTGGAGCTTGCTGGTGTTCTTCGGGCTGGGCCTGTTGCTGGCGTTTGCCCCGTGTTCGCTGCCGATGTTGCCGATCCTCGCCGGCCTGGTGGTAGGCAGTGGCGCCAGTGCGCGTCGCGGCTTTGCCTTGGCCGGCAGCTACGTGGTGTGCATGGCGCTGGTGTATGCGGCGCTGGGCGTGCTGGCCGCCCTGCTTGGCGCCAACCTCGCCGCATGGCTGCAAACCCCCTGGATCCTGGGCAGTTTCGCCGCGCTGTTTGTACTCCTCGCGCTGCCGATGTTCGGCTTCTTTGAACTGCAATTGCCGGCCTTCCTGCGCGATCGCCTGGACACCGTCAGCCGCCAGCAAAGCGGCGGCAGCCTGGTGGGTGCGGGTATTCTCGGCGCCTTGTCCGGCCTGCTGGTGGGCCCGTGCATGACCGCGCCCCTGGCCGGCGCGCTGTTGTATATCGCCCAAAGCGGCAATGCGCTGCACGGTGGCCTGGTGTTGTTCGCCATGGGTATCGGCATCGGTATTCCGCTGTTGCTGCTGGTGACCGTGGGTAACCGCTTCCTGCCCAAGCCGGGCACCTGGATGAACGTGCTCAAGGGCGTCTTCGGCTTCCTGTTCCTGGGCACCGCCGTGCTGATGCTTCGCCCGATCATCGGCGACAGCCTGTGGCTCGGCCTGTGGGGCGCGCTGGCGCTGGCGATGGCTTATTGCGGCTGGCGCCTGGCCCAGGATTTCGGCCGCGTGGCCATGCTGTTCGGCGCCGGCGCCGTGGTACTGGGTGTATGGGGTTGCGTGCTGGTGGTGGGCGCCGCCGGTGGCAGCGACGACCTGTGGCAACCGTTGAAGGTGTACAGCGGCTCGCGGGTTGCCGAGGCGCCGAGCGCCCATCAAGCCTTCATGACGATTAACGACCCGGCCGTGCTGCAAAGCCAGCTCGACAGCGCCAAGGCCCAGGGCCAATGGGTACTGCTGGACTACTACGCCGACTGGTGCGTGTCGTGCAAGATCATGGAAAAACAGGTGTTCGGTAAACCCGACGTGCTCGACGCGTTGAAAGACGTACGCCTGCTGCGCCTGGACGTGACCGCCGACAACGCGGCCAGCCGCGAGCTGCTGAGCCGCTACAAGGTGCCGGGGCCGCCCAGCTTTGTGTGGATCGGCCCCAACGGTGAAGAACGCCGCGCCCAGCGCATCACCGGCGAAGTGAATGCCGATGCCTTCCTGCAACGCTGGACCCAAGCCCGGGACGCCCTCTGATGCTGACCCTGACCATCGGCACCTTCGCCATTGCGCTGAATCACATCCTGCTGATCAGCGCACTGATTCTCGCCACCCTGGTGGGCTGGCGCGTGGCAAAGCGTGGCGGTGAGAACCCGGAGTCGGTGCTGTTCAGCCTGTTCCTGCTGGGCATGCTCGCAGCGCGCGTGAGCTTTGTGTTGATGTACTGGAATTATTACAGCAGCGACTGGTTGCAGATGGTCGACCTGCGCGACGGTGGTTTTCTCGCCTGGCCCGGCGTGGTCGCCCTGGTCCTGGGCGCGCTGGCCTACGGCTGGCGGCGCCCGGCGCTGCGCAAGCCGCTGAGCGCCGGGGTGGTCACCGGCCTGCTGTTCTGGGGCATGACCAGCCTGGCCCTGAGCCTCTACGACAAGGGCACGCAGCTACCGCACATCACCTTGCGCACGGCCGATGGCCAAGAGGTGCAACTGACCGACTACAAGGGGGGCCCGCTGGTGATCAACCTGTGGGCCACCTGGTGCCCGCCGTGCCGCCGCGAAATGCCGGTACTGGAACGCGCGCAGCACCAACGCCCCGACGTAACCTTCCTGTTCGTCAACCAGGCCGAAAGCATGCAAAGCGTCAGCACCTACCTGGCCACGCAAGGCCTGACCCTGGACAACGTGCTGTTCGACGCCAGCGGCCGCCTCGGCCAGGCCGTGGGTTCCATGGCATTGCCGACCACGCTGTTCTACTCAGCCGACGGACGCCTGATCAACAGTCACCTGGGCGAGTTGTCCCAGGCCAGCCTGGCCCATGCCATGGAACCCTTCGACACCGCCCCTGAAAGGAAACCCTCATGCCAAGCCTCCGCCACCTGCTGACCCTGCTGCCGCTGATGGCGGCGGCCACTCTGGTGCAAGCCGAAGACTGGCCGGCGCCCATCAAACAGATCGAAGCCAAGGGCGCCAAGATCATCGGCAAATTCGACGCCCCCAGCGGCCTCACTGGCTACGCCGCGCAATACCAGAACCGCGGCATGGCCCTGTACCTGACCGCCGACGGCAAAAGCGTGATCGCCGGCAGCCTGTACGATGCCCAGGGCAATGACCTGAGCAGCGCGCCCCTGGAACAACTGGTGTACGCCCCGATGGCCAAGGAAGTGTGGGCCAAGATGGAAAAAAGCAGCTGGATCCAGGACGGCGACAAGAACGCCCCACGCACCGTTTACTTGTTCAGCGACCCCAACTGCCCGTACTGCAACATGTTCTGGGAACAGGCGCGGCCGTGGGTCAAAGCCGGCAAGGTGCAGTTGCGCCACATCATGGTAGGGATCATTCGCGAAGACAGCCCCGGTAAATCCGCCGCACTGTTCGCCGCCAAAGACCCGCAAAAAGCCCTGGAAGAACACGAAGCCGCCGGCAAAGGCAGCACATTGCAGGCGCTGACCAAGATCCCGGCGAATATCGAAGCCAAGCTCGAAGCCAACATGAAGTTGATGGACGAGCTGGAACTGTCGGCGACGCCGGCGATTTTCTACCTGGATGACAAGGGCGGGTTGCAGCAACAGCAAGGGGCGCCGTCGCCGGATAAGCTGGTGAAGATACTCGGGCCCAAATAGGCCGTGCCTGGGCGGGCGCTATCGGGGGCAAGCCCTCTTCCACAGGTTGACTGTGAATACACTCAAACTGTGGAAGAGGGCATGCCCCCGATGAGGCCCTGACAGGCAACCAAATCTACAGCCCTTCCAACTCCGCCATCAGGTCACTCAACCGATCCGCCTTCTGCGCGCTGATCTCGTTGGCCGCCAGCCCATCAATGTATTCGGCCAACTGCGCCACCGTGCTGCACTCGAACATCGCCCGCAACGGCACATCGCGCTGTAGCGTCTTCTGTACCCGCGAGGCGATCTGCGTGGCCAGCAACGAGTGCCCGCCCAGTTCGAAAAAGTTGTCCTGCACACCGACTTTTTCGACTTTCAGCACTTCGGCCCAGATGGCGGCCAACGTGGTTTCCAGTTCGTTGCGTGGCGCCAGGTAATCCTGGCCCTGCAACTGGCCGATCTCCAGCGCCGGCAGGGCCTTGCGGTCGAGTTTGCCGTTGGCGTTGAGCGGCAGGCGCTCCAGCCACAGCCAGTGCAGCGGCACCATGTATTCCGGCAGTTCGGCACGCAGGCGTTGCTTGATACGGTCCAGGCGTTCGCCTGAACTCAGCGTTTCATCAGTTGGCACCAGATAACCCACCAGATGCCTGCCATTGGCGCCGTCCTGGACGCCGACCGCCGCGTCACGCACTTCGGGTTGCTCGTGCAGGCGCGCTTCGATTTCGCCCAGTTCGATGCGGTAGCCGCGAATCTTCACCTGATGATCGATCCGCCCGACGTATTCCAGCACACCGTCGCTGCGGCGGCGGGCCAGGTCCCCCGTGCGGTACACACGTTCCCCCGGCGCACCGAACGGGTTCGGCACAAACACCTGGGCGGTGCGCAGCGGGTCGCTGACATAACCGCGCCCTACCCCGGTACCGGCCACGCACAACTCGCCCACCGCCCCTTGAGGCACCAACTCCAGCGCGCCATCGAGCAGGTACAAACGGTTGTTGTCAGTGGGCGTGCCGATCGGCAAGTAGGTGCCTCGGGTCGACGCCAGGTCGACGCGGAAGAACGCCACGTCATCCGAGCATTCCGCCGGGCCATACGCATTCACCAGGCCGATCTGCGGGTAACGCAGCAACCATTGGTGCGCCAGCTCCGGTGGCATGGCTTCGCCGGTGGGCAGCATCCAGCGCAGGCCGTCGAGGCTGATGCGGTCCTGGGCGAGCATGCCCTGGATCAGCGACGGCACGCTCTCCAGCACCGTGATGCCCTGGGCCTGCACATGTGCCAGCAAGCCCTGGGGGTCATGGGCGATGCTGTTCGGCACAATGTCCACCCGCGCGCCGAACAGCGGCGCGGCGAGGAATTGCCACACGGAAATATCGAAACTTTGCGAGGCCGTCTGAGCGATCACATCCGCCGCGCTCAGGTCCAGGTAGGGCAGTTTGCTCAACTGGTTATTGAGCATGCCGCGCTGTTCAACCATCACGCCTTTGGGCAGGCCGGTGGAACCCGAGGTGTAGATCACATAGGCGAGGTTGTCCGGGCCACTGTAGATACCCGGGTTCTGCTCTGACGCCGCCAGCGTTTCCCATACCAGCAACGTCGGCCGAATCGCACAGCCCAATTGCGCCAGCAGTTCCAGTGCCTGCTCGTGGCACGCCTCGGTGCATACCAGCAACGGCGTGCGGCTCAAATCGATAATGCGGCTCAGACGCTGGCTTGGCAGGCCGGGGTCCAGCGGCAAGTAACCGGCACCGGCCTTGAAGCTGCCGATGATCATGCCCAGCAGGTCCAGGTTGCGCTCGGCCAGCAACGCCACCGGCTGATCCAGGCCGACGCCCGCCGCGACCAGCGCATGGCCCAAGCCGTTACTGCGACGGTTGAGTTCGTCAAAGCTCCAGTGCCGGCCCAGGCAACTGGCCGCGATCCGCTGCGGATGCGCGGCCACTTGCGCTTCGAACAGCTCGACATAACTACGCGCCAACGGGTAGTCGTGCTCACTCTGGTTGCAGCCTTCCACCAGGAACTCGCGTTCCTGCTCGCCGATCAGCGGCAGGTCGGCCATGTCGCCATGGAAGCCTTGCACCAGCGCCAGCAGCAAGCGCTTGAACTCGCCGAGCATGCCTTGCACGGTGGTTTCGTCAAAATAACGCTGGTCATACGACAAGTGCAGGCCGAGGTCATCACCGGGGTAGCACACGGCGGTCAACGGGAAGTTGGTGTGGGTGCGGCCGGAGTCCGAGGTGGCGTTCAGGCTTTGCGCACGGTCCAGCACCGAGGTTTCCACAGGGGCGTTTTCGAACACGAACAGGCTGTCGAACAACGGTTGGCCCTTGGGCAGTTCGCTGTGTTCCTGGATCGTCACCAGCGGCAGGTATTCGTACTCGCGCAGCTGCATATTGCTGTCGAGCAGGTCGCTCAGCCACTGGCGCACGCTGCACCGCTGGTCATCCTCGGGCAGTTTCACGCGCAGCGCGACGCTGTTGATGAACAGGCCGACGGTGCGTTGCATCTCTGGCATGTCTACCGGGCGACCGGCCACGGTGACGCCGAACAGCACGTCACGCTCCCCGCTCAAGCGCCGCAATACCAAGGCCCAGGCCGCTTGGGCGAAGGTGTTTACGGTGAGCTGATGGGCCTGGGCCAATTCGCGCAGTTGCACGCCATCAGCGGCGTCGAGGCGGGTGTAACAATCGCCCACTACCATGCCACCGCTGTGGCCGGCGTGTTCACGCAGGAACGGCCGGTCACTCGGGATCGGCGTAGTGCGCTCGAAACCCTGCAGGTTGTGTTGCCACCACTGGCGGGCCTCATTCAGGTTCTGGCGTTGCAGCCAAGCGATGTAGTCGCGGTAGCGCGGCGGCGTGGCCAGTTGCGCGTCGCGGCCTTCACCGAGCGCCAGGTAGATTTCGAAGAAGTCATTCATCAGCAGCGAACGGCACCAGGCATCGATCAGAATGTGGTGGTTGCTCATCATGAACCAGTAGCGCGCTTCGCCGACGCGGATCAGGCGCAGGTGGAACGGCGCCTGGTTGAGCAGATCGAAACCGGCTTCGCGCTCGGCTTTGAGCAGCGCTTGCAGGCGCGGCTCCTGCTCGGCCTCAGGCGCGGCGCTCCAATCGAGATATTCAATGGGCGTGCTGCCCGGTGTGTGGATCACTTGCAGCATGTCTTCGCCGACGTTCCAGCAGAACGAGGCGCGCAGGGCTTCGTGACGGGCGATCACCGCGTGCCAGGCCTGGGCGAAACGCTCAGGGTCCAACGCGCTGTTGATACGGTAGCGGTCCTGCATGTAATACAGGCCGGTACCCGGTTCCAGCAAGGTGTGCAGCAGCAGGCCTTCCTGCATCGGGGTCAGCGGGTAGACGTCTTCGATGGCATTGGCCGGTACCGGCAACGCATCCAGTTGCGGCTGGGTCAGGTGCGCCAGGGGGAAGTCGGACGGGGTGAGGCCGCCGGCATCGTCCTGAAGGCAGTGGGCAATCAGGCTTTGCAGCTCAGCCAGGTACGCCCCGGCCAATTCGCGGACGGTGTGGGCGTCGTGGCGTTCGCGGCTGAAGGTCCAGCGCAGCACCAGTTCCCCGCCGTACACCTGGCTGTCGACGCTCAGTTGATTGGGCAGCGGCGCGTCCGGGTCATGGGCCAGGCCGGCAGGCTCCTCCAGCGGATGGAACAGCGCATCGCCGCCGAAGCTCTGGTCGAACTGGCCGAGGTAGTTGAAGGTGATGTCGGCGGTTGGCAACGCCGCCAGGGTCCGCCTGCACAGGTCGTCCGCCAGGTAACGCAGCACGCCATAGCCGAGGCCCTTGTGCGGCACGCCGCGCAGTTGTTCCTTGATCGCCTTGATCGAGGCGCCCTGCTCCGCTTGCGGGGTCAGGCGCAATGGATAGGCGCTGGTGAACCAGCCGACGCTGCGGGTCAGGTCGATCTCATCGAACAGGGGTTCACGGCCGTGGCCCTCCAGTTGGATCAGAGCCGATGCATGCCCGCTCCAGCGGCACAGCACGCGGGCCAAGGCGGTCAGCAGCAGGTCGTTGACCTGGGTGCGGTAGGCGCTCGGCGCTTGTTGCAGCAATTGGCGGGTGTGTTCGGCGCCCAGGCGCACGCTGACGGTCTCGGCATCGCGATTACGCAACGTACCGTGCGCACGGTCCACCGGTAACGCCACAGCGGGCCCGGCCAATTGCTGCTGCCACACCGTCAGTTCTTCGCGCAGGGATTCGCTGCCCGCATACGCCTGCAAGCGCGCGGCCCAGTCACGCAGGGCGCTGGTCTTGGCCGGCAGGTTCACCGACTGGCCGTCGCTCAATTGGCGATAGACGTTCTGCAGGTCTTCGAGCAACACACGCCACGACACACCGTCCACCACCAGGTGATGGATCGCGATCAGCAGGCGTTGCTGGCCGTCGGGGCCATCCACCAGCAAGGCGCGCAGCAGCGGGCCGTGTGCCAGGTCGAGGCTGCGCTGGGTGTCGGTGAACAGCGCGGCGCATTGATCCATATCGCGCACATGCGCCTGCATCAGCACGCCGCCCTGGGGCACGGCCAAGTGTTCGGCGTGCCACTGGGCGTCCCGCTGCGTGAAGCTCAGGCGCAGGGCATCGTGGTGTTCGAGCACGGCCAGCAGCGCTTGCTCCAGGCGCTGGGGGTCGAGCAGTTGCAGCGGCTTGAGCAGCAGGGCCTGGTTCCAGTGCTGGCGATCAGGAATATCGGTGTCGAAGAACCAATGCTGGATCGGCGTCAGGCCCGAGCTGCCGGTGAGCACGCCTTGCTCAGCCGTGACGCGCTCGGAGCGCGTGGCGACGGCGGCCAGGGTGCGCACCGTCTGGTGCTGGAACAGGTCGCGCGGGCTGAAATGAACCCCGGCCTGGCGCGCGCGGCTGACCACTTGGATCGACAGGATCGAGTCGCCACCCAGCTCGAAAAAGTTATCGTCCAGGCCGACTTGCCGCACGTTCAACACCGCGCACCAGATCGCGGCCAGGGTTTGCTCCAACTCGCTGCGTGGCGCCACGTACTGCTGACGATTGGCCTCGGCGTCCGGTTGCGGCAAGGCGCGGCGGTCGAGTTTGCCGTTGGCGGTCAGCGGCATGGCATCCAGCACGATCAGGTGCGCAGGGACCATGTAGTCCGGCAGTTGCGCCTTGAGGTGGGCCTTCAACGCATCGCGCAGCGTGACCGGCGCCTGGTCGCTGACCAGGTACGCCACGAGCTGCTTGCCGCTTGGCGAGTCGAGCGCCAGCACCACGGCTTCGCGCACGGCCGGATGTTCCAGCAGGCGGGTTTCGATCTCGCCCAACTCGATACGGAAGCCGCGAATCTTCACCTGATGGTCGATCCGCCCCAGGTATTCCACCAGACCATCGGCGCGTTGGCGCACCAGGTCACCGGTGCGGTACAGACGGCCGCCCCGGGTGCTGAACGGATCGGCCACAAAGCGTTCCGCCGTCATGCCCGGACGCTGGTGGTAACCCTGGGCCAGGCCGGCACCGCCGACGTACAGCTCGCCGGTCGCGCCTTGCGGTACCAACGCCAGGTCGGCGTCGAAAATATACGCCACGCGGTCACCGATAATGCTGCCGATCGGCACGCTGCCGGCGCCCTCCTCCAACTGCTGCGGCGCCAGGCAGGCCAGCGGCATCACCACGGTTTCGGTCGGGCCATAGGCGTTGAAAAACACCTGGGGCTGGAATGCCGCACGGATGCGCTGCAAATGCTCGCCGGTCAGCGCCTCGCCACCGGTGATGCACATGCGCACCGGCAGGGTTTGTTGCTGGGTCGCCAGCCATTGCGCCAACTGGCTGCCATAGCTGGGGGTAAAGCCAAGGACATTGATGCGATGGGCACGGATCAGCCCGCAGATTTCTTCGGCATCCCACTGCCCCTGGGCACGCAACACTACCTGCGCGCCGCTGAGCAACGGCACCAGCAAACGCTCGGTGGCGGCGTCGAAGTTGATCGAATAGAAATGCAGCTCGCAATCATCCGGGCGCATGCCGAAGCGTTCGATCACCGCCTGGCAATGCATAGCGATTTCGCCGTGAGAGACCACCACGCCTTTTGGCTTGCCGGTGGAGCCGGAGGTGTAGATCAGGTACGCCTGGTGTTGCGCCAGGCTGATAAACGGCAGCTCATCCGCCGGGTAATCGGCAAGCCTTGGCGAGTCGTCTTCCAGGCACCAGCACGCCAGCGTGGCCGGCAGTTCACCGAGGGCTTGGAACATCGCCGCATCGCTAAGCAACAGGCCGATACCGCTGTCTTCGATCATGTAGTGCAGGCGGTCCAGCGGGTATTCCGGGTCCAGCGGCACATAGGCACCGCCGGCCTTGAGGATCGCCAGCAGGCCGACGACCATTTCCAGCGATCGCGGCAGCGCCAGGCCGACCCGCACCTGCGGGCCCACGCCGCGCTCGCGCAACATCCAGGCCAGGCGATTGGCGCGGGCGTCGAGTTCGGCGTAAGTCAGGGTCACGCCGGCAAAGGTCAGGGCCGGTGCATCCGGGCGACTGACCGCCTGCCGGCTGAACAGCGCGTGGATGCACTGGTCGAGACGATGTTCACCGGCCTCCACACCGAGGCTGCCGCGCAACGCCCGTTGCTCGTCGGCATTGAGCAACGGCAGTTCACTGAGGCGTTGTTCGGGACCTGCAATCAGCGCTTCCAACAGGTTGCGCCAATGCGCGGCCATGCGCGCGATGCGCGGTTCGTCGAAGAGGTCAGTGCTGTACGTCAGGCAGCAGCCCAGTCGATGGTCGAGGTCGGTGACCTCCAGGTTGAGGTCAAACTTGGTCGCGCGGGCATCGTTGGCCAGGTACTCGACGGTCATGCCAGCCAGTTGGCGACTCTGCTGGAACTCCCAGCGCTGCACGTTGCACATCACCTGGAACAACGGGTTATACGCAGCACTACGCGGCGGTTGCAGGGCTTCCACCAAGTGGTCGAACGGCAAGTCCTGATGGGACTGGCCTTCGATCACGGTGTGGCGCACCTGCTCAAACAGTTCGCCGACCTGCATCTGCCCATTGAGCCGGCAACGCAGCACTTGGGTGTTGAGGAACGCACCGATCAGCCCTTCGCTTTCAGGGCGAATACGGTTGGCCACCGGCGCGCCGATGCGCAGGTCGGTCTGGCCGCTGTAGCGGTAGAGCAACACGGCGAGGGTCGCGGTCATGGTCATGAACAGCGTGAGGCCGCGTTCGGCGTTGAAGGCGCGCACGCGGGCGGCCAATTCGTCGCTGAGATCGAAACGGTACAGCTCGCCCTGGTGGCTTTGCACCGGTGGCCGTGGCCGGTCGGCAGGCAGTTCGAGCAGTGGATGTTCATTGCCCAGTTGTGCCGTCCAGTAATCGAGCTGGCGTTGGCGCTCCCCGGCTTCCATCCACTGGCGTTGCCACACGCTGTAGTCGAGGTATTGCACCGGCAACGGCGCCAGCGGCGACTCGCGCTCGTCGATAAAGGCTTCGTACAGCGCGCTGAGTTCACGGGCAAAGATGTCCATGGCCCAGCCTTCGGTGACGATATGGTGCAGGGTCAGCACCAGGTAGTGTTCCTGCTCGCCGGCCTTGACCAGGCACGCACGCAGCAATGGCCCGGTTTCCAGGTTGAACGGCGTGTGGGCTTCATGCTCGGCCAACTCCTGCAAACGCTGCGCGCGCGCGGCTTCATCCAGCGCCGAAATATCCTGCCAGGCCATGCGCAGGCCGGTCTGCGGCGAGACCTTTTGACAGGCCACGCCATCGACATTCGGGAAGGTGGTGCGCAGGGTTTCGTGGCGCATGATCAACGCTTGCAACGCGGCCTCGAAACGCCCCACGTCGAGCACGCCGCGCAGGCGCGCCATGCCGCCGACGTTGTAGGCCGGGCTGTCCGGTTCCATTTGCCAGAGGAACCACATGCGCTGCTGGGAATAGGACAGCGGCACCGGTTGGCTGCGGTCGACCTTGGCGATTGCGGTTTGCCGGTTACGCTGGCCCGAGGCCTGGATCAGGCTGATCTGCTCAACGAACGCCCCCAGTTCACTGGCTTCGAACAAGGTACGCAGCGGCAACTCGACGTCACAGGCCTGGCGGGTGCGCGAGATGATTTGCGTGGCCAGCAACGAATGGCCGCCGAGGGCGAAGAAGTCGTCGCGCAGGCCGATACGCGGCAGGCCGAGAACTTCGCGCCAGATGGCGGCAATTTGTTGCTGCAACGGTGATTCGGGTTCAAGGTGTTCACGCACCTGCCACACCGGTTCCGGCAGCGCACGGTGGTCGAGTTTGCCGCTGGGGCTCAGGGGCATGGCGTCCAGGCGCATCAGCAGCGCGGGCACCATGTACTCCGGCAATTCGGCGGCCAGGGCGGCCTTCACGTCCTGCTCCACCCATGCGGTGTGGGCGGTGTAGTAGCCGATCAACGTGGCGTTGCGCACCAGCACCACGGCCTGGGCGATACCGTCCAGGGCCAGCAGGCGTGCTTCGATTTCCTGCGGCTCCAGGCGCACACCGCGCAGCTTGATTTGTTGATCGAGACGGCCGAGGTATTCGAGCACGCCATCGTTGCTCCAGCGCACGCGGTCACCGGTGCGGTACAGGCGCGCACCCGGCTCGCCCAACGGGTCGGCCACGAAGCGTTCGGCGGTCAACCCGGCACGGCCAAGGTAACCCCGCGCCAGGCCGATGCCGCCGATGCACAGTTCACCCGGCACACCGGCCGGCAACAGGTTGAGCTGGTCGTCCAACACGCGACAGATCACATTGCCCAGGGGTCGGCCAATCGGCGAGCGCTCGCCATCTTCGGCCTGGCAATGCCAGTGCGTGACGTTGATCGCGGTCTCGGTCGGGCCATAACGGTTGTGCAATTGCACCGCCGGCAACTGCGCCAGGACGCGGTTGCGCAACTCGGCAGGCAAGGCCTCGCCACCGGAGAACAGGCGACGCAGGCTGGTGCACCCGGCCGCCAGCGGTTCGTCGATAAACAGCTGCAACAGCGGCGGCACAAAATGCAGGGTGGTCACGCCGTGTTCCTGCACCAGTTGCGCAATGCGGTGCGGGTCGCGATGTTCACCGGGGCCGGCCAGCACCAATCGGCAACCGGTGATCAGTGGCCAGAAGCACTCCCACACCGACACGTCAAAACTGATCGGCGCCTTTTGCAGCAGCACGTCGGTGGTGTCCAGTTGATAGGTGGCCTGCATCCACTGCAAGCGCTCGGCCAGGGCCGCGTGGGTGTTGCCCACCCCTTTGGGGCGGCCGGTGGAGCCGGAGGTGTAGATCACGTACGCCAGGTTGTCGCCGTGCAGGCGCAGGCCCGGTGCCTGGGTCGGCCATTGATCCAGATGCAGGCTGTCCATGGCAATCACGCACACACCGGCGGGCGTCGGCAGGTGGTCAAGCAATGAGGTCTGGGTCAGCAGCAGGTGTACGCCGCTGTCCTCCAGCATGTAGGCCAGGCGTTCGGCGGGGTAGTCCGGGTCGAGCGGCACATAGGCGCCACCGGCCTTGATGATCGCCAGCAAGCCGATCAACAGTTGCGGCGAACGCTCGGCGGCGATGGCCACGCAGACGTCGGGGCCGACGCCTTTGTCGCGCAGGTAATGGGCCAGGCGGTTGGCCTGGGTATGCAGGTGGGCGAAGCTCAGGCTGCCGCCCTGCCAGACCAGTGCGGTGTCGTCCGAAGCCGCTTGATTGAGCTGTTCAGGCAACCACTGCCGGGCCGGCGCGCACGGCGCCTGGGCCCACGGTTGTGGTTCGTTCGCCGGCATCAACGGCAGGTCGCCGAGGGCTTGGCGCGGTTGTGCGCAGACCGCCTGCAGCAGGTGGCTGAAGTGTTCGGCCAGGCGCTGGATCGTCCCAGGGTCGAACAGTTCGTCGGCGTAGTCGAACGACAGGCTCAGGCGTCCGTTACGGTCTTCTTCGCTGTGCAGTTGCAGGTCGAACTTGGCTTCGCGGCTGTGCCACGGCAGTTCATCGGCCAGTATGCCCGGCAGGCGGCGCAAGGCGCTGAGGTCGCGTTGCTGGTGGTTGAACATGACCTGGAACAGGCCCTGCTCGCGCGCTTGCGCAAAGGCTTCGAGCAGTTGCTCGAACGGCAAGTCCTGATGGGCCTGGGCGCCCAGCGCCGTCTCGCGGGTGGCCGCCAGCAGTTGGTCGAACGGCAGGCGCCCGTCCAGCTCGGCGCTAAACACCAGCGTGTTGATGAAGAAGCCGACCAGGCCTTGGGTTTCCTGGCGCGGGCGGTTGGCGTTGGGCACGCCGATGCGGATATCGCGCTGGCCGCTGTAGCGGTAGAGCAAGGTCTGGAACGCCGCCAGCAACAGCATGAACGGCGTGGACTCATGGGCCTGGGCGGTCTGGCGAATCGCTTGGCTGAGGTTGACGCTCAGGCGCGTGGTGTGGCGCGCGGCACTGTTGAGGCGCCGCGCCGAACGCGGGTGATCGCCAACCAGGTTGAGCGTCGGCTGCTCGTCGCCCAGGTGGGCTTTCCAGTACGCCAGTTGGCGCTGGCCTTCACCTTCGGCCAGCCATTGGCGCTGCCAGGTGCCGTAGTCGGCGTATTGCAGGGCCAGTGCTGGCAGCTCCAGGGGCTGGCCCTGTGAAGCGGCGGCGTACAACCGCGAGAATTCATCGATCAGAATGTTCAGCGACCAGCCGTCGGCAATGATGTGATGCAGCGTCACCAGCAACTGGTGGTCTTCATCATCCAGGCGCACCAGGGTCACCCTCAGCAACGGGCCTTTCTCCAGATCGAACCGGGTGCGCGCTTCATCCTCGCGGATCTGCTGCGCGCAGGCTTCGCGTTCCACGGCGGGCACGTCGCTGAGGTCGATGACGTGCAGCTCGAACGCCCCGTGTTCATCGATGCGCTGGAAGCCCCGGCCGTCGCGCTCGTAGAAACGCGTGCGCAGGGCTTCGTGGCGCTGGACCAACTGCTGGAAGCTCAGGCGCACGGCGTCTTCGTCCAGCTCGCCGCGCAGGCGCAGCGCGCCGGGGATGGTGTAGGCGCTGCTGTGCGGGTCCAGTTGCCAGGTGATCCACAGGCGATTCTGGGCCAGGGATTGCGGTAGTTCGTGCTGGCGCGAGAGGGGCTGGATCGCACCTTGGGCTACGCCACCCTCCTGTTGCAACTGCGCAACGCGGGTAGCAAAGGCGGCCAGTGTGGGCGCTTCGAAGAGCATGCGCAGGTTCAGCTCCAGGCCCAGGGTTTCACGCAGGCGTGCGACCACCTGGGTGGCAATGATGGAGTTGCCGCCGAGCAGGAAGAAGTGATCGTCGGCGGCGACATGGGCCACCTGCAACTGCTCGCACCAGATCGCGGCGATCCGGTTGTGCAGTGCGGACTCCGGCGCGGCCTCGCTGACCGGCGCTTGCACACCGGGGAACTGCGCATAGCTGTCGAAGCTGCCGTCGGCATGACGCAGCGCGCACGCGGCACGCTGCAGCTTGCCGCTGGAGGTCTTCGGCAACGCGCCGGGGTTGAGCAGCACCACCACGCTTGGCGCTTCTTGACAGGCCTCGGCCACGGCCTGGCGGATGGCTTTGATGAGGGCTTCGGGCGGCAGAATCTTCTGCACGCTGCGGCTGATTTCGGCGGCAATGCCGATGCCTTCCAGGCCCTGGTCATTCACCGCGAACGCCGCGACGCGGCCCTTGCGCACCACTTCCACTTCGCGCTCGATGGTCTGTTCGATGTCTTGCGGGTACAGGTTATGGCCACGCACGATCAGCAGGTCTTTCAGGCGCCCCGTGATGTACACCTCGCCTTCACGGATAAAGCCCAGGTCACCGGTGCGCAGCCAGGTGCGCCCGGCGTGCTGCACGAAGGTCTTGGCGGTGGCTTCGGGGTTGCGCCAGTAGCCGTGGGCGATGCTCGGGCCGGTGGCCCAGAGTTCGCCGACGCGGTTGTCGGCCAGTTCACTCAAGGTGTGCGGGTCGACGATCAGTACCGCGTGTTCGGGCTGGGGGGTGCCGCAGCTCATGATCGCGCTGCCCTGCCCGGGCTCGGCGCGATTGGCGGCCAGGGCCTGCTCGTCGACGCGCAGCGTCGGGATACCGTGGCCACGGCGGCCACCGGCGACAAACAGCGTCGCTTCCGCCAGGCCATAGGAGGCGAAGAATTGCTTCGAGCTGAAGCCACAGGCGGCGAACTTCTCGGCGAAGCGTTCCAGGGTGTCGAGGCGAATCGGCTCGGAACCGGAATAGGCCACGCGCCACTGGCTCAAGTCCAAGCGATCCAGAGCCGACTCGCTGACCCGCTCGCTGCACAGGCGGTAGGCGAAGTCCGGGCCGCCGCTGATGGTGCCGCCGTATTCGCTGATCGCCTCCAGCCAGCGCAACGGCCGAGCGAGGAAATACGCCGGCGACATGAGCACGCACGGCACGCCGCTGAAGATCGGCTGCAGCAGGCCGCCGATCAAGCCCATGTCGTGGTACAGCGGCAGCCAGCTGACGATCACGTCATCCGGGTTCAGATCAATGCCGAAACCACGCCGGATCAGCACTTCGTTGGCCACCAGGTTGCCGTGGCTGACTTGCACGCCCTTGGGCAGCGCGGTGGAGCCGGAGGTGTATTGCAGGAAGGCAATGTCGCCGGGTTGCAGGTCGGGGGCAATCCAATGGTCGGCCAGTGGCGCATCGAGGGTGTCGACGCTCAGCAGCGGCGGCGCATGCTCGATCTGCGCCAGGCCATCGGCGAGGCTGGCGATGGTCAGCAGCAGGCGCGGCTCGGCGTCGCTGATGATCGACAGCAAACGCTCCTGGTGATGACGGCGGGCGGATTCCGGCGGGTAGGCCGGCACCGCGATCACGCCGGCGTACAGGCAGCCAAAGAACGCCGCGACGTAATCCGGGCCGCTGGGAAACAACAGTACCGCGCGGTCGCCCGGCTCGGCGTTGGCTTGCAGCGCGGCGGCGATGGTGCGGGCACGCTGGTCGAGGTCGCGGTAACTGAGCACCACGCTGTGCTCGGCGGACTCGGCGAGGAAGCGCAGGGCCACCTGGTCCGGGGTCTGCGCGGCACGGCGTTGAAGGGACTGGACCAGAGTAGAGGGAAGTTCGAAGGCGTCCATCATGGGGTTCCTGCCTGAAATCGGCTTACGGGAAATTATGAAATTGGGGGGCTTCAGCCGGCAACCCGTTGCCGCGCCGCGCCATTGCGCCAGCGGGCCAGATGTTCTTCGGCGTAGCGCCGCAGGCAGCGCAGCACGGCGCTTTCGTGCTGCACGAGGAAGAAGTGGTGGCCGTCGAACAGGTCGAGGGAGAAGCCGCTGGCGGCATCGAGTTGCCAGTCGAGCAATTGGTCGGCACGCACGCTGTCCTGCTTGCCGCCGAACACATGAATCGGCATGCCCAGCGGCGCGCGCCGGCCGTAGATGAAACTGCCGCAAAGCAGGAAGTCGGCGCGCAGGATCGGCAGCATCAGTTGCATCAATTCGGGGTTGGCCAAGGCTTCTTCGGCAGTGCCCTGCAACTCGCGCAGGCGGTCGATCAGTTGTGCATCGGTCTTTTCGATGGCGTATTCGCTGACATCGCGGCGCGCGGGGCCTGCGGTGCCGGAGGCGAACAGGGCCAGTGGCGCCGGCAGGTTGCGTGCGGCCAGCGCATGGACCAGCTCGAAGGCCAGCAGCCCGCCAAGGCTGTGACCGAACACGGCATAAGGGCCGCTCAGGTCATGGCTGATCTCCTCGGCGAGTTGCGCGGCCAACGCCTTGATATCGCGCTGCAAGGGCTCGTCCATGCGCATGCCACGACCGGGCAATTCCAGCGGGCACACGTGCAACCAGTCCGGCAGGCTTCGCCGCCAACGCGCATAAACCATGGCACTGGCGCCGGAATAGGGCAGGCAGAACAGGCGCAGTCTGGTCGGTGCACTCATCGCTTGAGCACTCCCCACTGAAACACGCTGTGTGCACGGTAAAAACCCATTTCGTCCTCCTGCGGGTGGCTGATCCTTGGCCGCTTGACTAACGGACCTGTCACCCAGAAGAACGGACGGCACCGGCAAATAATTAGTCGCAGGCGCCGAGCGAGAGGTGGTTCACATCGAACCGGAAGGCATAAGATTAGTTCCTCTTCTCATTTGACAATAATTATCATTAAGCATAATTTGTTGCCCGATGTGTAGGAGGCCTCAGCAAGGACGCCCTCTCCCAACCTCTTTTGCGACAAGGTGATTTCCATGACGGAACAAGTATCCACAGGCAGGTGCGACTCACCCCTTCTCCAGGCATTCGTCGACAATCGGCTGATTCTGGTGAAGATCGCGGCACGCATTACCGGTTGCCGCTCCCGTGCCGAAGACGTTGTGCAGGACGCCTACTTTCGACTGCAATCGGCGCCTACGATCACCTCATCGTTCAAGGCCCAGTTGAGTTACCTGTTCCAGATCGTGCGCAACCTGGCGATCGACCACTACCGCAAGCAGGCCCTGGAGCTCAAATATTCGGGGCCGGAGGAGGAAGGCTTGAATGTGGTGATTCACGGCGCCTCGCCGGAAACCTCGCACATCAACTTCAACACCCTGGAAAACATCGCCGACGCGCTGACCGAGTTGCCCCAGCGCACCCGCTACGCGTTCGAGATGTACCGCCTGCATGGCGTGCCGCAAAAGGACATCGCCAAGGAGCTGGGGGTTTCGCCCACACTGGTGAACTTCATGATTCGCGATGCGCTGGTGCACTGCCGCAAGGTTTCGGGCAACCACAGCGACACCTTCGCGCGGCGGGTATGACCGCCCGCTGATCGTTCCCACGACGGGAACGATCAGCGCCCCTTCACGCTAACCCACACCGCTCAAAAAACCGCTCGCGCCCCAGCAGCATCAGCGCCGCGCGCTTATGCGGGAAGTCGAACTCCTTTTCGCAGTGGAAACACTGGTTGTGCATATGGCCGATCATCTTCGCGTTGTCGGCACGCGGCTCCGCCACCACACGCTGGGTGCGCGGGTCATCCAGTAACAAGTAGTGCACCAGCGCCGATAGCCAACTGGCGACCTTGTGCGGGCCGCGATGATGCTCCTCGCCTACCAGCATGTGGATGCCGCGATCGTAGTCAGCGGCGTCGTAGAACGGTGCGATGCGATCTTCCTTGGCCCAGTACGCTTCAAAATAGGCAAAGGGTTCGTCATCGAAGCAGCCGATCAAGGTGAGGGTGTGCGGGTCGGCCTCAAGCTTGTCCAGGTACTCGCGATGCTGTTGCAGGCTGCCGCTTTCCTGCCAGAAACTCGCCACGCGCGGGCTGTTCTGCCAGCGATTGAAGCGCGCCAGGTCGACGTCAATCTCCACGGTTCGCAGGGAAATCCAGGCACCCAGGCGCGCGTCGAAACGGCGATAAACCTCACCCCGTGGTTTCGGCGGGCGCGCAGGGTGGCGCTTGCCGGCACTGATAACCATCTGTTGCGGGTAACTGCCAGCAGGGGAATGCCCGAGCCACGGCTGGGGCAGTTGCCAAAACAGGGTGCGCTTACAGTGATACTGCCCGGCAATCTCGGTGGTCCGCAGCAAACCGCTGCGCAACGCATCCTCCGGCACATGTTCAAGGTGCCAGGCCAGGCGCTGGCGGGTCGGCTCTTTGGCGAACAACCAATAGCAGGCGGCCCACAACGCCTTTGCGGACGGCACCTCGCCGGGTTGCTGCCAATGCACATGCAGTTCGTCGCCGCGCTCCAGGCGCAAGCGGGCCAGTGGCTGGCCTTCCAGGGTCAGGCTCAGGTGGTTTTCGGTTTCATCGGCATTCAGGGCCGGCCCGGCCGGCAAGGGCAAGACCGACGGGTCATTCGGATTGGACATGGAGAGGGCTCACGGTAGCGTCGACTGGATAAAGAAGTGACGTGAGCCGCGTGCACAAATTTAGCCGATCAGGGTACTGCCATCACATCGATGCGGTACGGCTCGAAAATTTTCAGCATCTGGCCGCTGTCGCGCAAACGCTTGAGCATGGCGCTGAACGCTTCGCCGGTAATCGGCGCCCCGGGCCGTAGCAAGGCGTAATGGTGATACACCTGGTCGATGCGCTGCGAGACCAGGAACGTGCCGGCTATGGCGGCGTTGCGCACCATGAAGTCGCTCAAGTAAGAACGGGTCACCAAGGCGATATCAGCACGGTCACGGGCGACCATTTGCAGGTTGCTGTCATGGGAGTAGGTCAACGTGGCGTTGAAGTGCTCGGCCATGTACTTGGGGTCGGGGTTGAAGTGAGCGAAGGCATAGTGATAACCACTGAACACTGCCAGGCGTTTGCCATCGAGGTCAGCGAAATAGCGCTGCTCACGACCTGGCTTGCGCTGCGCGACAAACACTTCCGCATCTTCCAGGCCCATGTCGACGGCTGTGTGTTGAATGTTTTTCCAGCCCCAATCGGGGTTCTCGAAAATCGCCATGTCGACCCGGCCTTGTTCGAAATCGCGAAAACGTCGGGGGATGGAGGTGGGCACCAGCACAAACTGGTAGTCGCTTTGCGAGGCATTCAGGGCCTCGACCAATTGCGGCAGCAAACCGGTGTCGGCGCCCTGCTCCGGGCGCACGGTGTAGGGCGGAAAATGCGCCGCGCCGATGCGTACCAGTTGCGCAGCCGAAGCCGGCATCCACCACGCGGTGCCCAGTGCCCATAAAGTAAGTCCTGCAGCCAACCGCCATGGCGATAACATCAAGGCACACACCGTTCAACACATTGATGGCGATAAGCTAGGCGTTTTTGCCTGGCGAAACAACTTTCCGTCGGCAAATTAATAGCTTGCGCCTCAGTCAGGTTTGAGCACCATCAACAGCGCCTCTTGGGCCAATTGCTCAAGGGTCAGGCTGCCCTCGGCGCGAAACCAGGTGGTGGTCCAGGACAACGCGCCGGTGAGGAAACGTCGGACGATAAACACATCGCCTTTGATGTAGCCGGCCGCCTTGGCCTCCCCCAGTACCTGCAACCAGAGCTCTTCATACACGTCGCGCAGGGCCAGGACCTGGGCCTGGCCCTCGGCCGACAGTGAGCGCCATTCGTACACCAGCACCGCCATGGCCTCGCCGCTGCCGCCCATGATCGACTGCAATTCGCAGCGAATCAGCGCCAGCACACGCTCGCGCACGGTGCCGGCCTCTTCCAGCGAAGCCCGCATCAGCGCGGTGTTGTAATGGATGGTTTCCTCCATCACCGCACGCAGGATCTCATCCTTGCTCTTGAAGTGATGAAAGATGCTGCCGCTCTGAATGCCCACCGCGCCTGCCAGGTCGCGCACGGTGGTGCGTTCAAAGCCTTTGTGGCGAAACAGGTGAGCCGCGGTTTGCAGCAACTTGCCCCGGGCGCTGTCGGGGTCGGTCAATTGCCCGCCGTCGACCATGGTGCGCATCACCCGCAGGGCTGTTTGCTCATCCATGCTGCTCTCCTTTACTTCTACTGACGTCTTGGCCGGCAATTTAGGCGGTGCCGGCCAACCAAGCAAGCGCTTGGGTGAAACTTGTATCCAATGTTTACAAACCAAGCGCTTGCTTGGTAGTCTCATCGCCAGCCACTCGAGGAAGGATTTCTCATGAGCAAGACGGTTCGTATCGGCTGCGCCAGTGCCTTTTGGGGCGACACCTGCACCGCCGCCGCGCAGTTGGTACACGGCGGCGCGCTGGATTACCTGGTGTTCGATTACCTGGCGGAAGTCACCCTGTCGATCCTCGCCGGTGCGCGGATGAAAGACCCACAGGCCGGTTACGCCACGGATTTCGTCGAAGTGCTCACGCCGCTGCTGGCCGAGATCCAGCGCCAGGGCATCCGCGTGATCAGCAATGCCGGCGGGATCCACCCCCAGGCCTGCGCCACCGCCCTGCAAGCGGCCTGCGACAAGGCCGGCATCGCGTTGAAAATCGCGGTATTGCTCGGGGATGACCTGCACCCCCGACTCAAGCAATTGCCCAATATCCGCGACATGTTCAGCGGCGCGCCATTGCCGCCGGTGTGCGTATCGGCCAATGCCTACCTCGGTGCTCCGGGCATCGCACAGGCTTTGACGCTGGGCGCCGACATCGTCATCACCGGCCGGGTCGTCGACAGTGCGGTCGTCAGCGCGGCGTTGGTGCATGAATTCAAGTGGGCATGGCATGACTATGACCAGCTCGCCCAGGCCGCGCTCGCCGGCCATATCATCGAATGCGGCGCCCAATGCACCGGCGGCAACTTCACCGATTGGCGCGAGGTGCCCGACTACGAGCACATCGGTTTTCCCATCGTCGAGGTCAGCGCCGACGGCTCGTTCACCGTCGCTAAAGTCGACGGCAGTGGCGGGCTGATCAGCGAACTCAGCGTGGCCGAACAACTGCTGTATGAGATCGGCGACCCGCGCGCGTATCTGTTGCCCGACGTGATCTGCGATTTCAGCCAGGTCACCTTGCAGCAACAAGGGGAGAACCGCGTTCACCTGCGCGGCGCCAAAGGGCTGCCGCCGACCGACCAGTACAAGGTCAGCGCCACCTACCCCGACGGATTCCGCTGCACCGCCAGTTGCCTGATCGCCGGGATCGACGCGGTGGCCAAGGCCGAGCGCGTCAGCCAGGCGATCATCCACAAGACCTCGCAGCTGTTCAGCCAACGCGGCTGGGCGCCTTACACCGACGTGAATATAGAACTGCTGGGCAGCGAAGCGACCTATGGCGCCCACGCCCGGCGCCACGACTGCCGCGAGGTGGTGATGAAACTGGCGGTGCGGCACCCGAGCAAGCAGGCACTGGTGCTGTTCGCCCGCGAAATCGCCCAGGCCGCCACGGGCATGGCGCCGGGGCTCACCGGCATCGTCGGCGGGCGGCCCACGGTGTATCCGTTGATTCGGCTGTTTTCGTTCCTGGTCGACAAAACCCTGTGTGAGCCGCTGATCGAGTTCGAAGGCAAGCGCCACCCCTGCACCTTGCCTGCCGCTACCGTATTGGCCACTCCCGCAGCGCCACTTGATCCGCCAACCGCGCAAGGCTGCGCCGACGCCAGCGTGCCGCTGGTGAAACTCGCGGTGGCGCGCTCCGGCGACAAGGGCAACCACAGCAATATCGGCGTGATCGCCCGCCAGCCCGAGTACCTGCCGTGGATCGCCGAAACGCTGACCCCACAAGTCGTCGTCGACTGGATGAGCCACGTCCTCGACCCCGTGTATGGCCGCGTCGAGCGCTGGTACCTGCCCGGCAGCCACAGCCTGAATTTCCTGCTGGAAAACGCCCTGGGCGGCGGCGGTATCGCCAGCTTGCGCATCGACCCGCAAGGCAAGGCCTTCGCCCAGCAGTTGCTGGAAATCCCCATCGCGGTGCCGCAACACATCGCCGATCAATTCAAATAAGGAGCGCTGCCGTGGCTTTCGACTCGATCTTCAAAGCCGACCTTTTCCAGGGGCACACCCTGATCGTCACCGGTGGCGGCAGCGGTATTGGCCGGTGCACCGCCCACGAGCTGGCAGCCCTGGGCGCCCGCGTGGTTCTGGTGGGGCGCAAGGCGCCAAAGCTGCAACAGGTCGCGCAGGAAATCACCGAGGACGGTGGCAGCGCCCATTGGCACGCCTGTGATATTCGCGACGAAGAGGCGGTGACGGCGCTGGTCACGCAGATCATCAACGAGCACGGCCCCGTGCACGGGTTGGTCAACAATGCCGGGGGCCAGTACCCCTCGCCGCTTGCCTCGATCAATCAAAAGGGCTTTGAAACCGTACTGCGCACCAACCTGGTGGGCGGCTTCCTGATGGCGCGGGAAGTGTTCAACCAGTCGATGAGCACGCACGGCGGCGCCATCGTCAATATGCTCGCCGACATGTGGGGCGGCATGCCTGGCATGGGCCACTCGGGCGCGGCGCGCGCGGGCATGGACAACTTCACCAAGACCGCCGCCGTCGAATGGGCCTGCGCCGGCGTGCGGGTCAACGCCGTAGCGCCAGGCTGGATCGCATCCAGCGGCATGGACACCTACGAAGGCGCATTCAAGGCAGTGATCCCGACCTTGCGCGAACATGTGCCACTCAAACGCATCGGCACCGAATCGGAAGTCAGCGCCGCCATTGTGTTCCTGCTCAGCCCCGCCGCCGCGTTCATCAGCGGCAGCACCCTGCGCATCGACGGCGCCGCCAGCCTGGGCAGCCGCGCCTGGCCGCTGCACAAGGCGCAGCCGCCAAGCGAGCCCTTCAATGGTTTTCATCGGGCGTATCTACCCGATGTGCTCAAGACGGAGCAATAGCGCATGCCGGTGATTGAAAGCCTGATCGACCCGCACAGCCCGCAGTTCGCGCAGAACCGCCAGGCCCTGCTGGAAAGCCTCCAGCACCTGCGCCAACTGGAGCAGAACCTGCTGAGCAAAGCCCAGGAAGCCAAGCCCAAGTTCGACACACGCGGCCAATTGCTGCCCCGCGAGCGTCTGGACCTGCTGCTGGACCCTGGGGCGCCGTTCCTGGAACTGGCCAGCCTGGCCGGCTACAAGCTGCATGACGACAAGGACGGCAGCGCCGCCGGTGGCGGGTTGATCGCCGGTATCGGCTATGTCAGCGGGGTGCGCACGCTGGTGGTGGCCAACAACAGCGCGATCAAGGGCGGCACCATCTCCCCTACCGGCCTGAAAAAATCCCTGCGCCTGCAACAGATCGCCCTGGAAAACAAACTGCCGGTGGTGACCCTGGCCGAAAGCGGCGGCGCCAACCTCAACTACGCCGCCGAGATCTTCGTCGAAGGCGCGCGCAGCTTTGCCAACCAGGCGCGCATGTCGGCCATGGGCTTGCCGCAGATCACCGTGGTGCATGGCTCGGCCACGGCCGGCGGGGCGTATCAGCCGGGGTTGTCGGATTACGTGGTGGTGGTGCGCGGCAAGGCCAAACTGTTCCTCGCCGGGCCGCCCCTGCTCAAGGCCGCGACGGGTGAAGTGGCCACCGATGAAGAACTGGGCGGCGCCCAGATGCACGCGCAAACCGCCGGCACCGCCGAATACCTGGCGCAAAACGACGCCGACGGCGTGCGCATCGTACGGGAGATCGTCGGCCTGCTGCCGTGGAATGATCGCCTGCCGGCAGCGCCACAACGCACCTACACAGAACCGCTGTACCCCGTCGACGAACTGCTGGGATTGATCCCCGATGACCCGAAAAAGCCCTACGACGTGCGCGAGATCCTCGCGCGCCTGGGCGACGGCTCGCGCTTCCTCGAATTCAAGGGTGAGTTCGACGCCCACACCGTCTGCGGCCATTTGCACATCCAGGGTCGCGCCGTCGGCGTGATCGGTAACAACGGCCCCATCACGCCCAAGGGCGCCAGCAAGGCCGCGCAGTTTATCCAGCTGTGCGACCAGAGCCGCACGCCGCTGCTGTTCCTGCATAACACCACCGGCTTCATGGTCGGCACCGAATCGGAGCAGCAAGGGGTGATCAAGCACGGCGCGAAGATGATCCAGGCGGTGGCCAATGCACGGGTGCCTAAACTCACGATTGTGGTGGGCGGCTCCTACGGCGCCGGCAATTACGCGATGTGCGGCCGCGGCCTCGACCCGCGCTTTATCTTCGCCTGGCCCAACAGCCGCACGGCGGTGATGGGCGGGGCGCAGGCAGGCAAGGTGCTGCGTATCGTCACCGAGGCCAAGCAACTCAAGGACGGCCTGGTGCCCGACCCCAAGATGCTAGACATGCTGGAGCAGGTCACCGCGCAGAAACTCGACAGCCAGTCCACTGCGCTGTATGGCAGCGCGAACCTGTGGGACGACGGGCTGATCGATCCTCGGGATACGCGAACGCTGCTCGGTTTTTTGCTGGATATCTGCCACGAGGCCGAAGTACGGCAATTGCAACCGAACAGCTTCGGCGTGGCGCGTTTCTAACAGGAGAACAAAAACCATGATCTTCACCCAGGAACACCAGGAACTGCGCCGCAGCGTGCGCGCCTTCGTTGACCGCGAGATCAACCCCCATGTGGACGAATGGGAAAAGGCCGGGCGTTTTCCCATCCACGAGATCTTCCGCAAGGCCGGCGACCTCGGCCTGCTGGGCATTTGCAAGCCGCAAAAGTTCGGCGGCATGGGCCTGGACTACAGCTACTCGATTGTCGCCGCCGAAGAGTTCGGCACCATCCATTGCGGCGGCATTCCCATGTCCATCGGCGTGCAGACCGACATGTGCACCCCCGCCCTCGCCCGCTTCGGCTCCGATGAGCTGCGCGAGCAATTCCTGCGCCCGGCCATCAGTGGCGAGCAGGTCGGTTGCATCGGGGTCTCGGAAACCGGCGCCGGCTCCGACGTGGCCGGGCTCAAGACCCACGCGCGCAAGGATGGCGATGACTACGTGATCAACGGCAGCAAAATGTGGATCACCAACTCGCCCAGCGCCGACTTCATTTGCCTGCTGGCCAACACCTCCGACGACAAGCCGCACATCAACAAATCACTGATCATGGTGCCCATGAACACCCCCGGTGTCAGCGTCAGCCCGCCCCTGGAAAAGCTCGGCATGCACAGCTCCGAAACCGCCCAGGTGTTCTTCGATGGCGTGCGCGTGCCACAACGCAACCGCATCGGCCATGAAGGCGCGGGTTTCATGATGCAGATGCTGCAATTCCAGGAAGAACGCCTGTTCGGCGCGGCCAACATGATCAAGGGCCTGGAGCACTGCATCGACAGCACCATCGACTATTGCAAGGAGCGCCAGACCTTCGGCAAGGCGCTGATCGACAACCAGGTGATCCACTTTCGCCTGGCCGAACTGAGCACCGAAATCGAATGCCTGCGGGCGCTGGTGTACCAGGCCACCGAGCAATATATCAAGGGCCAGGACGTGACTCGCCTGGCGTCCATGGCCAAACTCAAGGCCGGGCGCCTGGGCCGCGAAGTCAGTGACAGCTGCCTGCAATATTGGGGCGGCATGGGCTTTATGTGGGACAACCCGGTAGCGCGGGCCTATCGCGACGTGCGCCTGGTGTCGATCGGCGGCGGCGCCGACGAAATCATGCTGGGCATCATCTGCAAACTGATGGGCACCCTGCCGGGGAAAAACCATGAACACTCTACTGCTCGAACCGCACAACGGCGTGCTGCACATTACCCTCAACCGGCCGGAATGCCGCAACGCCATGAGCCTGCAGATGGTCAACGAACTGCGCACGGCCCTGGCGCAATTGGACAGCCAGGTGCGGGCCGTGGTGATCAGCGGCGCGGGCGGACACTTCTGCGCTGGGGCGGATGTGAAGGACCTGGTTACGGCGGGCGATCAGCTGGCCGCATTAAACCGAGCTTTCGGCGCCTTGTTGCAAGAGGTCGAAGCCGTTTCGCAGGTGGTGATCGTGGTGCTGCAAGGTGCGGTGTTGGGCGGTGGATTTGGCCTGGCATGCGTCAGCGATATCGCCATTGCCGACCACAAGGCGCAGTTCGGCTTGCCGGAAACCAGCCTGGGCCTGTTGCCGGCGCAGATCGCACCGTTCGTGGTCAAGCGCATCGGCCTCACCCAGGCCCGACGACTGGCCCTGACGGCAGCGCGCTTTGATGGGGTCGAGGCCGAGCGGTTGGGGCTGGTGCACTTTACCGAAAGCGATCCACAGGCATTGGCGCAGCGATTGGACGCGTTGCTGGGCCAGGTGTTGCAGTGCGCGCCGAAGGCCAATGCGCGCACCAAAGCGCTGTTGCTGGCCAGCGCGCAACAGCCGTTGGGGCCGCTGCTGGATCAGGCGGCGCAGTGGTTTGCCGAGGCGGTGACCGGTGAAGAAGGGATTGAGGGGACCCAGGCTTTTGTGCAGAAGCGCAAGCCTGGGTGGTGCAAATGACGCCATCGGGGGCAAGTCGAATCGTCGCAACGCTTCTCCCACAGGGGAACGCGTTTCAAATGTGGGAGGGGGCTTGCCCCCGATGAGGCCGGAACAGACACCCGTATAACCCGAGGGATAACCCAATGCCCGCATTCAACAAAATCCTCATCGCCAACCGCGGCGAAATCGCCTGCCGCATCCAGCGCACTGCCCAAGCCCTGGGCTACCGCACCGTGGCGGTGTACAGCGAGGCCGACAGCCAGGCCCTGCATGTGCAAATGGCGGACGAAGCGGTGAATATCGGCGCGGCGCCGGTGCAGCAGTCGTACCTCAACATCCCGGCCATCCTCGACGCAGCCCGACGCACAGGTGCCGACGCCATCCACCCCGGCTACGGCTTCCTTTCGGAAAACCCCGACTTTGCCCGCGCCTGCCGGCAGGCCAACCTCACCTTTATCGGCCCCAGCGTCGAGGCCATCGAGTTGATGGGCAGCAAGCGCCTGTCCAAACTGGCCATGCTCGACGCCGGTGTGCCCTGCATCGCCGGTTACCAGGGCAGCGCCCAGGACGACACCACGTTGCAACGGGAAGCCGAGCGCATCGGCTACCCGTTGATGATCAAGGCCAGCGCCGGTGGCGGCGGGCGTGGCATGCGCCTGGTGCATCAGCGCGAACATTTGCTGGAACACGTGCGCACCGCGCGCTCCGAGGCGCAGAACGCGTTCGGCAGTGATGAGCTGATTCTGGAACAGGCGCTGATCGAGCCGCGCCACGTCGAAATCCAACTGTTCGGCGACACCCATGGCCACCTCATCTACCTCGGTGAGCGCGACTGTTCGATCCAGCGCCGCCATCAAAAAGTCATTGAAGAAGCGCCGTGCCCGGTGATGACGCCCGAGCTGCGCCAGGCCATGGGCGCAGCCGCGCTCAGGGCCGGCCGCGCGGTGACGTATGTGGGCGCCGGTACCGTGGAGTTCCTGCTCGACCGCAACGGCCGGTTTTACTTCCTGGAAATGAACACCCGCCTGCAAGTGGAGCACCCGGTCACGGAGTTGATTACCGGCCTGGACCTGGTTCAGTTGCAATTGCAGATCGCCGCCGGCCAGGCGCTGCCCTTGACCCAAGAAGACGTGACGTTGACCGGCCACGCCATCGAAGCGCGCCTGTACGCCGAAGACCCGGCCCAGGGCTTTCTGCCGCAGACCGGTGAGGTGCTGCGCTGGGAACCCGCGCCCGGTGTGCGAATCGACCACGGGCTGTGCGAGGGCGATACCATCGGCCCGTTCTACGACGCCATGCAAGGCAAGATCATCGCCCACGGTGCCACCCGCGAAGAGGCACGGCGCAAGTTGTTGCGCGCGGTGCAAGACACGCAACTGCTCGGAGTAACCACCAACCAGCGCCTGTTGGCCGACCTGCTCACGCATCCAGGCTTTATCGGCGGCGATTTCACCACCGGGTTTATCGCCGAGCACTTCAGCGTCATTGCCCGACAGCCTGCGACCGACGAACAACTCGCCCTGGCCGCCGCGCTGTTTTATCACCACAGCGCCCGCCCGCATCCCCCAGGCTTGGCGGGATGGCGCAACAACGCCAGCACGCCCTGGACCTGCCGCCTTGAGGTCAACGACCAGATCCACAGCGTCACCGCCGCCGCCCTGCCGCTCACCACCGACGGCCGTCACGCCACGTTTGTGCTCAACGGCATTCGCCGTCGCATCGCCTACCACCTCGACGGCGACCGCCTGTGGCTGCCGGGCCTGGCGCTGACCAACCGCACCCAACCCGTCGCCAACCCTCAGGCCGACGCCGGCAGCGGTACGCTCAAGGCACCGATGGACGGCGCCATTGTCGATGTGCGCGTCAATGCCGGTGAGCGTGTGAGCAAAGGCCAACTGCTGCTGGTGCTGGAAGCCATGAAAATGGAGCATCCACTGACCGCGGGCATTGATGGCATCGTCAAAGGCGTGCAAGTCGCAACCGGCGATCAGGTGCGCAATCGCCAGGTTTTACTGGAGATTGAATAGGCCCTGGGCGGAACTACAAGGCCGGGCTACGCTCTATCCCCATCAGGAAGAGACGAGTACGGGAACCTGCACGATGCCTCATTGGCTGATTATTGACCTTGAAGCCACAACGGATGAAGGCGGCTGGCCCGTGACGGAAATGGAAGTCATCGAGATCGGCGCGAGCCTGGTCAACCGCCAGGGCCGCGAACTGGACCACTTCCAGCGCTTTGTGCGGCCGCTGCGCCGCCCCTTGCTGACGCCTTTTTGCCGCCAGCTCACCCACATCACCCAGGCGAACATCGACAGCGCGGCGCCCATCACCGAGGTGTGGCCGCTGTTCGAACGCTGGCTGGGCCAGCATCAACCGCGCCTGGAGGGCTGGGCCAGTTGGGGCGACTATGATCGCGCGCAGTTGGAGCTCGAATGGCAGCGCAATGGCCTGGCCAGCGCACTCACCGAAAAGCCCCATGTGAACCTCAAGCAGCGCTTCGCCAAGGCCCGGCGCCTGGACAAGCCCCTGGGGCTCAATGGCGCCCTGCAATTGGCGGGGATGCAGTTCCATGGCCAGCAACATCGGGCACTCGAAGATGCGCGCAACACCGCGCGCCTGCTGCCGCTGATTTTGCCGGTCTAGGCAGCCCCGTTGGCCTTGGGCATACTGGCCGACCTTTTCAGACCCTTTTTCCGAGGAATCGCCCATGTTTAAAGTCAACGAGTACTTCGACGGCACCGTCAAGTCGATCGCTTTCGGCACCGCAGAAGGTCCGGCGACCATCGGCGTCATGGCCCCGGGCGAATACGAATTCGGCACGGCCCAGCGTGAAATCATGCATGTGGTCTCCGGCGCCCTTATCGTCAAGCTGCCTGACGCCGAGTGGGAAACCTTCGCCGCCGGCAGCCAGTTCAACGTACCAGCCAACAGCAAGTTCCAGCTGAAGGTCGCCGTCGATACCGCTTACCTGTGCGAATACCGCGGCTGAGGGTTCAACCGAACAAAAAAATGCCCGTCTCCTGCGAGACGGGCATTTTTTATGGGCACTGAAAATTATTCCAGGACAGTCACCGGCATGCCTACTTCCAGGCGCCCTACCCCGTCGTTGACCAGGTTTTGGCCGAACATCGCGCCCTCTTGCGTGTTGCGGTAGGTTTGCAGCGTGGCAAAGGGTTCGCGGTCGGCGCTGCGCTCGCCGGTCTGTGGGTCGATGGTGGTGAGGATGCAGCGCGAGCAGGGCTTGACCACACGAAATTCGATATCGCCGATGCGCAGGCGCTTCCAGCCGTCCTCGGCAAAGGCTTCAGCGCCTTCGATCACCAGGTTGGGGCGAAAACGCAGCATCGGCATGGGGCGGCCGATTTTTGCGCAGAGGTCATCGAGGGAGCCCTGGCCGATGAGCAGCAACGGGTAACCATCGGCGAACGCCACCTGGTCATCATCGCGGCCATAACCCGCCTGGGTGCTGCGCGCATATTCCACGGGCATCTGCACCAGGCGCGTCGGCTTGCCGATGAAATCGCTGACCCAGGCAGCGGCGGCGTCACCGGCATCCGGCACACGCAGGGTGTCGCGCCAAATGGTCACGCCGCGCAGTTCGTTGGCGCTGCCGGGCAACGCCACGTCCAACGGCAGGTAGCCCGGCGAACTCAGGGTGAGCCCGCCGGCAGCGTTCCACAACGCCGACAATTGGCTCATCTTCGCCACGGCGCGCTGCGTGAGGAAACGCCCGCTGGCTTCGTCCACCAGCATCCAGCGTCGATCGCCCTCCAGCCCGAGTTTATCCAGGCCGACAGCCTGCAAGGTTTCGGCCTTGCCGGACTTCAAGGGGTAACGGTACAACGCGCTGAGACGAAGCATGGGCCTGCATTCCTCGGGGGGCAAAGAGTGCAACCCTAAGGTCAAGCCGAGGCTTCGTCCAGCATCAGTCGCTGACGCACCACATCCACCAGTTTGTCGGGCTGGAATTTGGACAGGAAATTGTCGCACCCGACCTTCTTCACCATCGATTCGTTGAAGCTGCCCGACAGCGAGGTGTGCAGCACCACGTAGAGTTTGCGCAGGCGCGGGTCGTTGCGGATTTCGGTGGTGAGGCGGTAGCCGTCCATCTCGGGCATTTCGGCGTCGGTGAAGATCATCAGCAGTTTGTCGGTCATCACGTGACCCTCATCGGCCCAGGCCTTGAGCATGTTCAACGCCTTGAGGCCGTCGCTGGCGATGTGCATCTTCACGCCCAGTTGGCCCAGGGTGTCGCGCAGTTGCGAGAGGGCAACGTTGGAGTCGTCCACCAGCAGCACTTCGCGCCCACGGGCACGTTCCAGCACCGGGTCTTCGAGTTTTTCACGCGAGACCTTGGCGTTGTAGGGCACGATTTCGGCGAGGACTTTTTCGACGTCGATGATTTCCACCAACTGGTCATCGACCTTACTGATGGCGGTGAGGTAATGCTGGCGCCCGGCGCTGGTCGGCGGCGGCAGGATGGCTTCCCAGTTCATGTTGACGATGCGGTCCACGCCACCGACCAGGAACGCCTGCACCGAGCGGTTGTACTCGGTGACGATGATGGTGCTGTTCGGGCCCGGTACCAGTGGGCGCATGCCGATCGCCTGGGACAGGTCGATCACCGGCAGGGTCTGGCCACGCAGGTTGACCACGCCACACACAAAAGGGTGGCGCTGGGGCATCAGCGTGAGCTTGGGCAGTTGCAGGACCTCCTGCACCTTGAACACGTTGATCGCAAACAGTTGCCGGCCGAACAGGCGGAACATGAGGATCTCCAGGCGATTCTCACCCACCAGTTGCGTACGTTGATCTACGGTGTCGAGAATGCCGGCCATTAAATGCTCCTGATGTGCGCTGGAAATGTGGCGCGAACGGATTATGCAGTTCACTTGAGCTAGTTATCGGCGGCAAATGCCAGACCTTGACCCCCTGTAAAGTGCCACGGAAATTGATTGATGTCACACTGACATCATGCTTTACTGCGCGGGCCTCTCCAGACGGCAGTACAGCGACGTTGCGTGACATTCAAATCGACGCAAGGTTCCGCTATGTAAGGGGTTCCCCTATGCACAATCAGGCAAAACCTGATATTCGCAGTATCTAATAGCCATTAATGTGACGCCATTCTCATTGCATGAATGGAGTCAGGCTTTTGTTTGCCATGCCAAGCCCTCGGCCCACAGGCCTTTCAGACGTCCATGTCACGGCAAGTGAAGGTGTGCAACAAAGCCCACTCACCAAGGCTACGCACGGCCCTTGCCGTCATTCCAATAAACGTCTTACTAAAAAATCAGAAGCGACCTACAGGTCCAAGCCAAATTTCAGCGCTATTTTTAAGCCATCCACCCAGTGCGACATCTCATCACCCGACCGTATGTTGTGGAGGCTTGCATGATGAATAGCGCAAATGAATGGCAGACCACCTTCCCCGAGTTCTTGATTGAAGCAGAAAAACTGCTGGCAAAATCAGAAGAATGCTTGAGCCATCTGCACTTGATCCGCGACGACAGCGATGCCATCGAGTGCATGAAAAACAGCTTGGCCAAACTGGCCGAGACAGCCGACAGCCTGGCCCTGCAAGCTATCAGCGAATTCTCCCGGCATATCGAGTATCTGATCGCCAACGCCGCCAGCCCCCTGCAATTGCATGATCAGGCGCTGGACGCGTTGCACGCCTGCTTGAGCCTGCTGGCCTGGCAACTGGAATTGATCGACACCCGCACGGGTGAGCTGGGCATGGACGACACCGAGCAAACCACCTTGATTGCCACGGTAAGCCTGCAGATTCCGCAAAAAAGCTTCAGTTATAAGCCGCAGCAACGCCTGCATCACGCGAGTTGATGGGTCGTCTTCAACTCACGTGTTCTTTACAGCCCAGAAGCTTGTTCACCCGTTAAAACGGCGCGCATAGATATCAATTAGCTATTAATGTTTATCACCACACCCCCACTCAAGTACGACAACTTCCTCTCACTGCCTACACTCCGGGAATGCCGCCTGGGGCAAGACCGCGGCCAAGTAAGCCTGCCGGTCATGGCACCAGGCGACCAACGGTAAGAGTGGTGGTACTATGCCTGCGCTCGAAGTGACCCAACTTCATGATGCGAATAAACGACTCGATAACGTATTCCAAACAAGACCGCTCAGCCGCCGTGACCGGTCTTCCCGCAGCGAACCTTTATTGGCTCCATCCGCTATGAATGCCAGCCTCAAGACACTCATTGCCAGGTCCGCGTCCCGCAGCAATGCACGCCGTTTGATCCTCACCCTGTGCCTTGGCTCGCTGCTGTTGAGCCTGTGGGCCTACGTTCGATCCGCGCCGCTGCCGCTGATGGTGTTGCTGCTCAACCTCGCTATCTTGCTGGTGGTGGGCCTGCAGCAGTGGTATTCGCGCAAGTCCATCAAGTTCCAGCCTCACGAACTGGCCAAGCGCCTGTTGCAAGTGCAAGAAAACGAACGCCACCGCCTCAGCCGCGAATTGCATGACGATATCGGCCAACTGCTGACCGCCGCCAAGCTGCAAAGCGAATGGCTCAAGCGGCGTCTGCCGGACGAACTGCAAAGCCAGTGCAGCGTGTTGTGCAACACCTTGAATGAGACCCTGGCCAAGGTGCGCGACGTGTCCGCCATCCTCAACCCGCGACAGCTCGCCAGCCTGGGCCTGGAAGCCAGCCTGCGCGCGCACTTGCTCAAGACGCTGGCAAACACCCCGGTGCACTGGAGCCTGGAATGCCAGCAACGGCTGACCGGCATCCCCGAAGAAATGGCCGTGGCGGCCTTTCGCATTACCCAGGAAGCGGTGACCAACATGCTGCGCCACGCCCAGGCGCGCAACGTGCTGGTTCGCCTGCAACGCCTGCCTGAAGGGCTGTCGCTGAGTATCTGTGATGACGGCCAGGGCTTTTCGCCCGCCATCGACCCAGGTAGCGAAGGCCAACGGGGCATGGCCGGCATGGCCGAGCGGATCGATCAGTTGGGAGGCACCCTGTCCGTGAGCAGCCAGCCTGGCGCCGGCACGCGCATCGAAGCACTTTTCCCCTGGGCGCCGCGCGCCCTCGAACGGGCCAGCTCCCCTAAGGTTCTCGAGTGACCTGTACATTATTGCTGGTGGATGACCACGCACTGATCAGGGCCGGCGTACGCGCGCTGATCCAAGACATTCCCGGCTATGCGGTGGCCGGCGAAGCCAGCGATGGCGCGCAATTGCTGGAGCAGTTCAGCGCGCTGCAGCCGGATATCGTCCTGTTGGACCTGTCGATGAAGCACACCAGCGGCCTGGATGCCTTGCAGCAACTCAAGCGCGCCTACCCCAGGAGCAAAGTGCTGATCCTGTCGATGCACACCGACCCGCAGTTGATCATGTGTGCGCTGGAGGCCGGCGCCCATGGCTACCTGCTCAAGGACACCACCGCCAATGAGCTGGAACACGCGCTGGCGGCCTTATCCAACAACGAGCGCTACCTGAGCCCGGCCATCGCCCACACCGTGATCAACCAGGCCTTGGTGCGTAACCAGGCGACCAGCGCGCCTGCCGGCCACAGCCATAACCTTACGGCGCGCCAATTGGAGATCCTGCGCCTGATCGTGCGTGGCAAATCCACCCGGGAGATTGCCCACGGCCTGGGCCTGAGCATCAAGACCGTGGAAGCGCACCGTTCGCAAATCATGAAGCGCCTGCAGATATTCGACGTCGCGGGCCTGGTGTTATTCGCGGTGCGCGAGCAGATCATCAGCCTGGATGACTAGCGGCGAACCCAGCGGCAGGTGCACACGAAGCGCCTTGGGCAAGGCTTCAAAACGCAGATCGTCACCCTGCAGCGGCTCACCGTCGAGGTTGATGTAAAGCCCTTCAGCCTGCTGGATCCGGACCCACGGCAGGCGCGCGCGGACAAACATGGTGTCCAGGCCCCACCCGTTGCTCATCAGCTCACGCAACGTGCCGACCACCTCCTGAGGTGCCGGCAGAATACTCACGTCGAGCAAGCCATCATCGGCCATGGCACCCGGGCACAGCTCATGCCCACCGCCGGCCTGGCGACCATTGCCGATGCCCAGCGCCAGCAGCTCGCCCTTCCAATGAAAATCCGGCCCGTCCAGCTCGGCATAGGCCGCCGTCAATTCGCTGAAACGCGTCAAGCCGGTAAACAGGTAGGCGGCGCCGCCCAGGACTTTTTTCAGGTCTTCGGAGGTGTTGGCGGTGACCTGGCTGCCGAAGCCGCCGGTGGCCATATTGAGAAAGATCTGCCCGCCGACCTGGCCGAGGTCGATCGCCCGCGGCGGCACGTCCAGCATCGCCAGCGCCAGGGCCGGCTCCAGCGGCACACCGGCGGCCTTGGCGAAATCATTGGCGGTGCCCAGGGGCATCAGCACCAGGCTGGCGTCGGTCCTGGCCAGGGCCATCGCTTCGGCCACATCGCGCAAGGTACCGTCGCCGCCACCGGCGATCAGGCAGGTGTATCCGTCGTCCAGGGCTTCGTTGACCAAGCGCTGGGCGTCGCCCCCCTCCCAGGTCACCCGTACCGCCAGCTCCCAGCCCTGCTCACGCCGGGCCTGCACGGCTGCGCGCACGCCCTCGTTGAGGGCTTGCTTGCCGTGGAGGATCAACAGTGCCTTGGGGCTGGTCATGGACGAGGTACTCCTGGATTCAAAGGTGCTTGAAGGATGTGGACCTTGAACCCGTAGCAAAAGTGCGGCAGCAAGTGACAAGCTTGTCGCACTCAGCCCTTGTGCAACTTACTCATCAACTGCGCCTCAGCCTGGGTCAGCCCGCACGACTGGGTCAGCTCGTCCACCGTCGCGCCCATGCCGACCAATTTCGCGGCCTGAGCGAACGACAGGCTGGCGGGATCACGCTGCTCGAGCTGCACCAGTTTGTCCGGCAACGGCGCGAGAATGGCGCGCAGTTCATGCACCTCATCCCCGACCTTCACCGCGCTACGCTGGTACTGGTCGACCCGCTTGACCAGCTCCAATACACGCCGGTCGCGCACAGCGTCGCGCTCGGCCTGCTGCATCGCCAATTCCCGTTGCTGGCGCAGGTAGCGCAGCAAAAAACCCAGGGTCCCGGCCCACAACAGGGCCAGGACAATCACCGCAGCCTCAAAGAACAATCAGATACTCTCCAGTTCCGACCATTCTTCTTCGCTCATCATCTTGTCCAGCTCAACCAGAATCAGCAGTTCGTTGTTCTTGTTGCACACGCCCTGGATGAACTTGGCCGATTCTTCGTTGCCCACGTTCGGCGCGGTTTCCACTTCCGATTGGCGCAGGTAAACCACTTCCGCCACGCTGTCGACCATGATGCCGACCACTTGCTTGTCGGCTTCGATGATGACGATACGGGTGTTGTCGCTGACTTCGACGGTACCCAGACCGAAGCGCTGGCGGGTGTCGATTACCGTCACCACGTTGCCGCGCAGGTTGATGATGCCCAGTACGTAGCTCGGCGCACCCGGAACCGGAGCGATCTCGGTGTAGCGCAGCACTTCCTGCACGCGCATCACGTTAATGCCGTAGGTCTCGTTGTCCAGCTTGAAGGTAACCCATTGCAGGATCGGATCATCCAAACCTTGTGCGGACGCTGACTTGTTCATATCTCTGACCCCTTCAGATGCCGATGTAGGCGGCGTATTTACTGCTTTTGACCACACTTGCGCGCGGCCCTTATTGTTCAATCAACTGCGTTTGTTGGCAGGCATCGCCTTGACGGCACCGCTGGCGATCAATTCGGCCAGTTCGGCAACGTCGAGCAACGCGCACATATGTTCGATCACGGTGCCCGCCAGCCAAGGCCGCTGGCCCCGGTGGCTGCGCCATTTGATTTCATTGGGATCCAGGCGCAGCGAGCGGCTGACTTGATGCACCGCCAACCCCCACTCGTAGCCCTGCACCGAAATCACGTATTGCAAGCCTTGGCGGAAGTCATCGCGGTAGCGGTCGGGCATCACCCAGCGCGCGGTGTCCAGCACCTTGAGGTTGCCGGCCTGGCTGGGCAGGATGCCGAGGAACCACTCCGGTTGCCCGAACAGCGGCGTCAATTCCTGGCCTTCCAGGGAATAGATCGAGCCCAGGCACACCAGCGGCACCGCCAAGGTCAACCCGGCGACGTCGAACAGCAAGCACTCGAACGGCTCGGCGGCCCACGACGGACGACCGTCGCCGGTGACCGGCGGCGGTGTGATGCTGGGCGGCAGGTGCACTTGCACCACCGGCTCGACCACCACCGGCGGCGTCAGCGCTTCCACGACAACCGGCGCCTCGGGCGCCACGGTCAGCGGCGCGGCGTGTGCATCGCGGGCCTGCTCTTCCAATACAGCCAACTGAAACTCATCCAGGGCGTCCGACGGCGGCACTTCTACCGCCGGTTCCAGCACCAGGATCGGTTCCGGTAATTCTTCTGCGGTCGCGTCTTGCAGCAGGGCGTCCAGGTAGGACTCCAGCGCCAGTTGCGGCCGGGTCTTGGTCTTGAGTTCAACGGGGCGGTTCATCATCAAGCCACCTGCGCCACGAGTTGCTGCGACAGCAGATGCTTGAGCAACGCACGGTAAGCCATGACGCCACGGCTCTTGGCGTCGAACTGCGAAGGCGTGAGCCCGGCGCGGCTGGCATCGCGCAGGCGCGTGTCCACCGGGATGTAGCCGTTCCAGATGCTCTGCGGGTAGGCGTCGCGCAATACGCGCAAGGTACCGAGGGAGGCCTGGGTGCGGCGGTCGAACAAGGTGGGGACGATGCTGTACGGCAGCGGCTGCTTGCGCGAGCGGTTGATCATGGCCAAGGTGCTGACCATGCGCTCCAGGCCTTTGACCGCCAGGTGTTCGGTCTGCACCGGGATCACCAGTTGCTGGCTCGCCGCCAAGGCATTGACCATCAGCACGCCGAGCAACGGCGGGCTGTCGATGATCGCGTAGTCGAAGTCCTGCCACAGTTGCGCCAGGGTCTTGGCGATCACCAGGCCCAGGCCGCTCTGCCCCGGCGACTGACGCTCCAGGGTGGCCAGCGCGGTGCTGGACGGCAACAGGGAAATGCTCTCGTTGCTGGTTGGCAGCAGCAATTGGCCGGGCAAGTCGCCAGGCACACTGCCCTTGTGCAGGAACAGGTCGAAACAGCTGTGCTCCAGCGCATCCGGGTCATAGCCGAAGTAGCTGGTCATCGAGCCGTGGGGGTCAAGGTCAACCACGACCACGCGCTTGCCCGCTTCGGCCAGCAAGCCGGCTAAGGCGATGGAGGTGGTGGTCTTGCCGACTCCACCTTTTTGATTGGCAACTGCCCAGACTCTCATTCGGATGGTTCCTCCCGGTGGGCACAAGCGCGACCGAGACATTGCATAGGTTATTGAGCCGGTGACGGAGAATTGACGGCACTCTGCCGAACCAGCGGTTTTACCGGGGCCGGTGCAGTTTGTGTGCCAGCGCGCTTCAGGGCCGCGTCCGGTGTTGCATTGGCGGTGCCGGTCCCGGTCAGGCTGCGGCGCACATCCAGGTTTCGCGAGACCACCAACACCACCCGCCGGTTGCGCGCGCGGCCTTCCAGCGTGGCGTTATTGGCCACCGGCTGAAACTCGCCGTACCCCACCGAGGCCAGGCGCCCGGGGTTTACGCCCTGCATCGCGAGCATGCGCACGATGCTCGCGGCACGCGCCGATGACAGTTCCCAGTTGGTCGGGTACTGCGCGGTGCTGATCGGCACGTTGTCGGTAAAGCCCTCGACGTGCACCGGGTTCTCAAACGGTTTGAGGATCGCCGCCACCTTGTCGATGATTGTGAACGCCTGGTCGCTGGGCATTGCATCGGCGCTGGCGAACAACAGGCTGGAGTTGAGTTCGATCTCTACCCACAACTCGTTGCCGCGCACGGTCATCTGGTTGGAGCTGATCAAGTCGCCGAACGCGGCACTGATGTCATCGGCGATGCTTTTCAGCGGGTCGCTGGTGCCCCCCACGCCGGCGGCTGTTTCGTCACTGTCGTTGACCAGCGGCTTGGCCGGCGTCACGGTCTTGGGTCGCTCTTCGCCGATGGGGATCGGCTTGAGCGCGCGGTCGGCGTCGTTGAACACGCCGATCAGCGCCTGGGAAATGACTTTGTACTTGCCTTCGTTGATCGACGAGATGGAATACATCACCACGAAAAACGCAAACAGCAAGGTGATGAAGTCCGCGTAGGACACCAGCCAGCGCTCGTGGTTGACGTGTTCTTCAGGCTCGCGGCGGCGACGGCTCACAGGCAGGCACCTCTCTGTACACCACTTATGTAACCGCCCCGCTCACAGGGGTGAGCGAGCAAGCTCGCTGGCCACACGTCATTGTTCATATCCATCAGTCCATGAAGCCCTGGAGCTTCAATTCGATGGAGCGCGGGTTCTCGCCCTCGGCAATCGACAGGATGCCTTCGAGCAGCATTTCGCGGTAACGGGATTGGCGCATGGCAATCGACTTGAGCTTGCTCGCTACCGGCAACAACACCAGGTTGGCGCTGGCCACACCGTAGATGGTGGCAACGAACGCCACGGCAATCCCGCTGCCCAGTTGCGAAGGGTCGGCGAGGTTGCCCATCACATGGATCAAGCCCATCACCGCACCGATGATGCCGATGGTCGGCGCGTAACCGCCCATGCTTTCGTAGACTTTGGCCGCGTTGATGTCGCGGCTTTCCTGGGTGTAGAAATCCACCTCAAGGATGCTGCGGATCGCTTCCGGCTCGGCGCCGTCCACCAGCAACTGCAAGCCTTTGCGCGCGTAGCTGTCGGGCTCGGCATCGGCCACGCCTTCCAGCCCCAGCAGGCCTTCCTTGCGGGCGGTGAGGCTCCAGTTGACCACGCGGTCGATGCCACCGGCCAAGTCGACGCGTGGCGGGAAAATGATCCAGATCGCGATCTGCATTGCACGCTTGAACGAACTCATCGGCGACTGCAGCAACGCGGCGCCCACGGTGCCGCCAATCACGATCAGCGCCGCCGGCCCGTTGGCCAAGGCGCCCAGGTGGCCGCCTTCGAGGTAGTTGCCGCCAATGATTGCGACAAACGCCATGGTGATGCCGATCAGGCTCAACACATCCATTAGAGGCAGGCCTCCACCAAATGCTTGCCGATGTCGTCCAGGCTGTACACGGCGTCGGCCAGGTCCGCCTTGACGATGGCCATGGGCATGCCATAGATCACACAGCTGGCTTCGTCCTGGGCCCAGATCGCACTGCCGCCCTGCTTGAGCAGGCGCGCGCCTTCACGGCCGTCGGCGCCCATGCCGGTGAGCACCACCGCCAGAACTTTGTCACCGTAGGACTTGGCCGCCGAACCGAAGGTGATGTCCACGCACGGCTTGTAGTTGAGGCGCTCATCGCCCGGCAGGATTTTGATCGCGCCACGGCCGTCGACCATCATCTGCTTGCCGCCGGGGGCCAGCAGCGCCAGGCCAGGGCGCAGAATGTCGCCATCCTCGGCTTCCTTGACACTGATGCGGCACAGCTTGTCCAGGCGTTCGGCAAAGGCTTTGGTGAACGCGGCGGGCATGTGCTGGATCAACACGATCGGCGCCGGAAAGTTGGCCGGCAACTGGGTCAACACGCGCTGCAAGGCGACCGGGCCACCCGTGGAGGTGCCGATGGCGACCAGCTTGTAGGCTTTGCGCTTGGGTGCCGGCGAATGCGCCGTTGCAGTGGCCGGGGCCGACGTGCGTACCGGTGGCGGTGCAGGCCGTGCAAGCGGCGCCGGCGCCGGGCGACCGAACGAGGCACGGCTGGAGGCAGCCGGCGGAGCCACCGCTGCCGGGGCAGGCGTCGGTGTCGGTGTCGGCGCGCTGAACAGGCTGCGGCGGTTACTGCGCGAGATGCTGTGGACTTTCTCGCACAGCATCTGCTTGACCTTCTCGGGGTTGCGCGAGATGTCTTCGAAATTCTTCGGCAAAAAGTCCACCGCACCGGCATCCAGCGCATCGAGGGTCACTCGGGCGCCTTCATGGGTCAGCGAGGAGAACATCAATACCGGGGTGGGGCAGCGTTGCATGATGTGCCGGACTGCCGTGATGCCATCCATCATCGGCATCTCGTAGTCCATGGTGATCACGTCCGGCTTCAGCGCAATGGCTTGATCAATCGCCTCTTTGCCGTTGGTGGCCGTGCCGACCACCTGGATGCTTGGATCGGCGGAAAGAATTTCCGAGACGCGGCGGCGGAAGAAACCCGAATCGTCCACCACCAGGACCTTGACTGCCATAAACACTCCGTTAGGTGGGGCGGGCGAGACCGCCCTGCCCCACCAGAATCAAATACGCCGAGCGGCGTAACGCTTGAGCATGCTCGGAACATCGAGAATCAGCGCGATCCGACCGTCACCGGTGATGGTCGCACCCGACATGCCCGGGGTTCCCTGCAGCATTTTGCCCAAAGGCTTGATGACCACTTCTTCCTGGCCCACCAGTTGATCGACGACAAAGCCGATACGCTGGGTACCCACGGAGAGAATCACCACATGACCTTCGTGCTGCTCTTCATGGGCGGCCGATGCAACCAGCCAGCGCTTGAGGTAGAACAGGGGCAGCGCCTTGTCGCGCACGATCACCACTTCCTGGCCGTCCACCACGTTGGTGCGCGACAGGTCGAGGTGGAAGATCTCGTTGACGTTGACCAGCGGGAAGGCGAACGCCTGGTTGCCCAGCATCACCATCAGGGTCGGCATGATCGCCAGGGTCAACGGCACCTTGATCACGATCTTCGAGCCCTGGCCCTTGGTCGAGTAGATATTGATCGAGCCATTGAGCTGGCTGATCTTGGTCTTCACCACGTCCATGCCGACGCCACGGCCCGACACATCGGAAATCTCGGTCTTGGTCGAGAAGCCAGGGGCGAAGATAAGGTTGTAGCACTCGGTGTCGGTCAGGCGGTCGGCGGCGTCCTTGTCCATCACGCCACGCTTGACCGCGATATTGCGCAGGATGGTCGGGTCCATGCCCTTGCCGTCATCGGTGATCGACAGCAGGATGTGGTCGCCTTCCTGCTCCGCCGCCAGGATGACTTTGCCGCCACGGGACTTGCCCGAGGCTTCGCGTTCTTCCGGGGTTTCGACGCCGTGGTCGACCGCGTTGCGCACCAAGTGAACCAGCGGGTCGGCCAGGGCCTCGACAAGGTTTTTGTCGAGGTCGGTTTCTTCACCCACCAGTTCCAGGTTGATCTCTTTCTTCAGTTGGCGCGCCAAGTCACGCACCAGGCGCGGGAAGCGGCCGAAGACTTTCTTGATCGGCTGCATCCGCGTTTTCATCACGGCGGTTTGCAGGTCGGCGGTCACCACGTCGAGGTTCGACACGGCCTTTTGCATGGCTTCATCGCCACTGCTCAGGCCCAGGCGCACCAGGCGGTTACGTACCAGCACCAGCTCGCCGACCATGTTCATGATGTCGTCCAGCCGCGCGGTGTCCACGCGCACGGTGGTTTCGGCTTCACTGGCGGGTTTGTCCGCAGGCGGCGCCGCGGCGGCGGCACGCGCTGGGGCCGCAGCCGGCGCCGCCGCTGGGGCAGGTGCCGGTTTGGCGGCTGGAGCGGCTGGAGCGGCTGGAGCGGCAGCTTTGGCGGGTGCAGCCGCTTTGGCGGCAACCGGTGCTGCCGTAGCGGCGGCAGGTGCAACCTCGCTGAACTTGCCCTTGCCGTGCAAATCGTCAAGCAGGGCTTCGAATTCGTTATCCGTGATCAGGCCATCAGCGGCAGGCTGCGCAGGGGCGGCAGGCGCAGCGGCGGTGGCGGCGACTGCCGGCAAGGCATCGGCCGCAAAGGTGCCTTTGCCGTGCAGTTGGTCGAGCAACGCTTCGAATTCGTCGTCGGTGATGTCGGTGCTGACCGGCCCGCCCGCTGCGGCAGGTGCAGGAGCGGCAGCGGCAGGCGCCACCGCATCAGCGGCGAACTGGCCTTTGCCATGCAGCTGGTCGAGCAGCGATTCGAATTCTGCGTCGGTAATGTCTTCGCTGGTCGGCGCCGCTGCCGGGGCTTCGGCGGCCGGTGCTTCGGCTTCGGCCTTGACGGCACTGAGGGAGTTGAGCAGTTGTTCGAACTCAGTGTCCGTGACATCCGCTTCAGGCTCCGCCACAGGCTCCGGCGCCGCTTCAACCACCGGCGCGCAAGTGTCCGCAGGCTCTGCATAGCGCGCCAGGGCCGCCAACAGTTCCGGCGTGGCCGCCGTGATCGGGGCACGTTCACGCACTTGGCTGAACATGCCGTTGACCGCATCCAGTGCTTCGAGAATCACGTCCATCAACTCCGAATCAACGTGACGCTCACCCTTGCGCAGGATGTCGAACACGTTCTCGGCGATGTGGCAGCACTCCACCAGCTCATGGAGCTGGAGGAAGCCGGCGCCCCCTTTTACAGTGTGAAAACCGCGAAAAATTGCATTGAGCAGGTTCGCATCATCCGGGCGGCTTTCCAGCTCGACCAGTTGCTCGGACAGTTGCTCTAAAATTTCGCCGGCCTCTACAAGGAAATCCTGAAGGATCTCTTCATCGGCGCCGAAGCTCATGTGGGTGCTCCTTAGAAGCCTAAACTGGATAACAGGTCATCTACGTCATCCTGACCTGACACAACGTCTTCACGTTTATCGGCATGAATCTGCGGACCTTCACCCTTGGCGAGATGTTTTTGTGGATCTTTTTCCGAGAGGATCGCTTCGCGGTCATGTTCAATGCCGGCAAAACGGTCAACCTGGCCTGCCATAAGCACCAATTTGAGCAAGTTGCTTTCCACTTCGGTGACCAACTGGGTCACACGCTTGATCACCTGACCGGTGAGGTCCTGGTAATCCTGGGCCAGCAAAATATCGTTGAGGTTGCTGGAAACCGTGCGGTTTTCCTGCTCGCTGCGCGACAAGAAGCCTTCAACCCGACGTGCCAGCTCACGAAACTCCTCAGCCCCGACTTCCCGGCGCATGAAGCGGCCCCAATCGGCGCTCAGGGCCTGGGCTTCAGTGGCCATGCCGTTGACCAGGGGCGTGGCGTTCTCCACCAGGTCCATGGTGCGGTTGGCCGCCGCCTCAGTCAGCCTGACCACATAGGACAGGCGTTCGGTGGCATCGGTGATCTGTGAGATTTCTTCGGCCTGGGGCATGTGCGGGTCAATCTGGAAATTGACAATCGCACTGTGCAGCTCGCGTGTGAGCTTGCCCACTTCCTGATACAGGCCGCGGTCACGGGTCTGGTTGAGCTCATGGATCAACTGCACCGCGTCGCCGAACTGGCCTTTTTCAAGGCTGTCGACCAACTGGTGAGCATGTTTTTTCAGGGTCGACTCAAAGTCTCCCTGTGACGTTTCGTTATGCTCCATAGCTCCCCCGCGATGGCATCAGCCGTGGATGCGTTCGAAGATTTTTTCGATCTTCTCTTTCAAGGCCAGTGCAGTGAATGGCTTGACCACGTAACCGTTAACACCCGCCTGGGCAGCTTCGATGATCTGCTCACGCTTGGCTTCGGCGGTGACCATCAGCACGGGAAGGCTGCGCAGCTTTTCGTCGGCCCGCACATGACGCAGCAAGTCGATACCGGTCATGCCCGGCATGTTCCAGTCGGTTACCAGAAAGTCGATGCTCCCGCTGTTGAGGATCGGAATCGCCGTAAGGCCATCATCCGCCTCGACCGTGTTTGTGAACCCAAGGTCACGCAACAGGTTTTTTATGATCCGCCGCATCGTTGAGAAGTCATCAACGATGAGGATTTTCATGTTCTTGTCCAATTCGACCTCCAAGCAGTCTTAAACGCGCCCAGCACCTGGACGCGTCATTTCAATCAACAGGCATTACACAAAAAGGACTGCCGGGGGCACCACGGGCCGAACCCGCGAAGATCCATCACCTTCGCGGTATCGCTTTGCAGTGTCCCCACACTGCCTGTCAGCGCGCTCGCCACTCTCCCAAACGCCCCCGCAAGCGAGCGGCGCACTGGCTGTGTAACTGGCTGACTCGCGATTCGCTGACCCCCAGGACCTCACCGATTTCCTTGAGGTTCAGCTCTTCGTCGTAGTACAGCGCCAATACCAGTCGCTCACGCTCAGGCAAATTGGCAATCGCGTCCGCCAACGCACCCTGAAAGCGTTCATCTTCCAGGTCTCGCGCCGGCTCCATATGAGTACTCGCGCCGTCCTCGTGCAGCCCTTCGTGTTCACCGTCCTGCAACAGGTCGTCGAAACTGAACAGGCGGCTGCCCAAGGTGTCGTTCAAAATCCCGTAATAATCGTCGAGACTCAATTGGAGTTCGGCCGCAACTTCGTGATCTTTAGCGTCGCGACCGGTTTTTGCTTCAATTGCGCGAATTGCGTCACTGACCATGCGCGTATTGCGGTGTACCGAACGAGGCGCCCAATCACCCTTGCGCACTTCATCGAGCATGGCGCCCCGGATACGGATACCCGCATACGTCTCGAAACTCGCGCCTTTGGTGGCATCGTATTTGGTTGACACTTCGAGCAGGCCAATCATGCCGGCCTGGATCAGGTCTTCGACCTGGACGCTGGCGGGCAGGCGTGCCAGCAGGTGATAGGCGATGCGCTTGACCAGCGGCGCATAACGCTCGATCAACTCGCCCTGACTGTCACGGGCGGACTTCTTGTAGGCGTTATAGCCGTTCGCTGTCATAGCACGGGTCCTGCGCTCGTCTGATGTACCAATCGCTCGACGAAAAACTCCAGATGCCCCCGTGGGTTGGCGGGCAACGGCCAAGTATCGACCTTTTGGGCAATAGCCTTGAACGCCAATGCGCATTTGGAACGAGGGAACGCTTCGTAGACCGCACGCTGCTTTTGCACAGCCTTGCGCACACACTCGTCGTAGGGAACTGCACCGACGTATTGTAAGGCGACATCGAGGAAGCGATCCGTGACCTTGGTCAACTTGGCGAACAGGTTGCGCCCTTCCTGCGGGCTCTGGGCCATGTTGGCCAGTACGCGGAAGCGGTTCATGCCGTAGTCACGGTTAAGTAATTTGATCAGGGCGTAGGCGTCGGTGATCGAGGTGGGTTCATCGCAGACCACCAGCAACACTTCCTGCGCCGCGCGCACGAAGCTGACCACGGATTCGCCGATCCCGGCGGCGGTGTCGATCACCAGCACGTCGAGGTTGTCGCCGATATCGCTGAATGCCTGGATAAGGCCGGCATGCTGCGCCGGGCTCAGGTGCACCATGCTCTGGGTGCCGGAGGCGGCCGGCACGATGCGGATCCCGCCAGGGCCTTGAAGCAGCACATCGCGCAGCTCACAGCGCCCCTCGATCACATCGGCAAGCGTGTGTTTGGGCGTCAACCCCAGCAGAACGTCGACGTTCGCCAGTCCCAGGTCAGCATCCAGCAGCATGACGCGACGGCCAAGTTCTGCCAGGGCCAGGGACAAATTCACTGACACGTTAGTTTTTCCGACGCCACCTTTGCCGCCGGTCACCGCGATCACCTGTACGGGATGCATGCTGCCCATTTTATTTCTTTACCTTGTCTTGCTTAGACGCAGGCTACATGGCTTGGCCGCGTGAATCGCTTGCAGACCATCGATGTAGATACTTTTCACGGTGTTCATCTGACTCAACCGACCCGTTTTGCCGGGTTGTGATAGAGATCGGCGAACATGTCGGCCATCGCTTCCTCGCTAGGCTCGTCTTGCATTTGTACGCTGACGGCGCGGCTGACCAACTGATGACGGCGCGGCAGATGCAGATCATCCGGGATCCGCGGCCCATCGGTCAGGTAAGCCACCGGCAGTTCGTGGCTGATAGCCAGGCTCAGCACTTCACCCAGGCTGGCGGTTTCATCCAGTTTAGTCAGGATGCAACCGGCCAGCCCGCAGCGTTTGTAGCTGTGATACGCAGCGGTAAGAACCTGTTTCTGGCTGGTGGTTGCAAGCACCAGGTAATTTTTTGACTTGATGCCACGCCCGGCCAGGCTTTCGAGCTGCATACGCAACGCCGGGTCGCTGGCTTGCAGGCCGGCGGTGTCGATCAGCACCACGCGCTTGCGCAGCAGCGGGTCGAGGGCATTGGCCAGGGATTGACCGGGGTCGACATGGGTAACCGGCACATTGAGGATGCGGCCCAGGGTCTTGAGCTGTTCCTGGGCGCCGATACGGTAGCTGTCCATGCTCACCAGCGCGATATTCTGGGCGCCGTACTTAAGCACATAACGGGCGGCAAGCTTGGCCAGCGTGGTGGTCTTGCCCATGCCGGCCGGGCCGACCATGGCGATCACTCCGCCCTCTTCCAAGGGTTCGATCTGTGGCGTGGTGATCATCCGCGCCAAGTGGGCCAGCAACATGCGCCAGGCCTGGCGAGGCTCTTCGATTTCGTGGGTCAGCGCCAACAGGTCGCGGGACAACGGGCCGGACAGGCCGATGCGTTGCAGGCGACGCCACAAGTTGGCCTGTTGCGGTTTGCTGCCTTGCAGTTGGGTCCAGGCCAGCGAGCCGAGCTGCACTTCGAGCAACTCGCGCAGGCCATTGAGTTCAAAGCGCATCGAGTCGAACGCGCGCTGGTCGACTGCGGCGGCCGGGGCGGGCGCGGCAGGACGCGGCGGTTCGATGAAAGTGGGCTCGACCAACGGCTCGGCAGCCGTCAGCGGCAGGCCGGCGAACAACTGGCGATTGGTGGTGGCATCGCTGTCGCCGCGCATGCTCAGTTCGGCCTGGGCCGAGACGATGCGCGAGGCAGTCTTGCGCAGCTCGTCTTCAAGCTCCATGTTCGGCACGCGCGGCGCCAGGGCCTGGGGGGTGTAATCCAGGGCAGCCGTCAGCTCGACACCGCCGGCAATACGACGGTTACCGATAATCGCGGCGTCGGCGCCCAGCTCATCACGGACCAGTTTCATGGCCTGACGCATATCGGCGGCGAAAAAACGCTTCACTTGCATAACCCACTACCCTCAGCCGTTGGGCCCTACTGTCGCGACGATAGTCACTTGCTTGTTGTCAGGAATTTCCTGATAAGCCAAAACGTGCAAATTCGGTACTGCCAGGCGCCCGAACCGCGACAACATTGCCCGGACCGGGCCTGCCACCAGCAGAATCACCGGTTGGCCCTGCATTTCCTGGCGCTGCGCGGCGTCGATCAACGAACGCTGCAGTTTTTCAGCCATGCTTGGCTCCAACAGAACGCCCTCTTCCTGGCCTTGTCCTGCCTTCTGAATACTATTGAGCAATATTTGTTCCAACCTTGGTTCCAAGGTGATCACAGGCAGCTCAGAGTCAAGCCCTACAATGCTTTGCACGATTGCACGCGACAATCCGACACGCACCGCCGCCACCAGCGCGGCGGTATCTTGACTCTTGGCGGCATTGTTGGCGATGGCCTCGGCAATGCTGCGAATGTCGCGCACCGGCACCTGTTCGGCCAGCAGCGCCTGCAGCACTTTGAGCAGTTGCGACAGCGACAGCACGCCCGGCACCAGCTCTTCGGCGAGTTTTGGCGAGGCCTTGCCCAGCAAACCCATCAATTGCTGGACTTCTTCGTGACCGATCAACTCGTGGGAGTGCTTGTACAAAATCTGGTTGAGGTGGGTGGCGACCACGGTGCTGGCGTCCACCACGGTATAGCCCAGGGACTGCGCCTGGCTGCGCTGGCTGATTTCGATCCATACCGCCTCCAGGCCAAAAGCCGGATCTTTGGCGGTAATGCCGTTGAGGCTGCCGAACACCTGGCCGGGGTTGATCGCCAGCTCGCGGTCCGGGTAAATCTCGGCTTCGGCCAGGATCACCCCCATAAGCGTCAGGCGGTAGGCACTGGGCGCCAGGTCGAGGTTGTCGCGGATGTGCACGGTGGGCATCAAAAAGCCCAGGTCCTGGGACAACTTCTTGCGCACCCCCTTGATCCGCGCGAGCAATTGGCCGCCCTGGTTGCGGTCCACCAGCGGAATCAGGCGGTAGCCGACTTCCAGGCCGATCATGTCGATGGGCGTCACGTCGTCCCAGCCCAACTCCTTGGTTTCCTGGGCACGGGCCGGGGATGGCAGCAGCTCCTGCTGGCGCGCGACCTCCTGCAGCGCCTGCACTTTGACTGCGTTTTGCTTTTTCCAAAACAGGTAGGCACCGCCGCCGGCCAATGCGGCCATGGTCAGGAACGACACATGAGGCATGCCCGGCACGATACCCATGATCGCCATAATGCCCGCCGCCACGGCCAGGGCCTTGGGCGAGGCGAACATCTGCCGGCTGATCTGCTTGCCCATGTCTTCGGAGCCCGACGCACGGGTCACCATGATTGCAGCGGCTGTTGATAACAACAGTGATGGCAATTGCGCCACTAAACCGTCACCGATGGTCAGCAAGGCGTAGACCTTGCCCGCGTCGCCGAAGGTCATACCGTGCTGGAAGATACCCACGGCAATGCCGCCGATCAGGTTGATGAACAGAATCAGCAGGCCGGCGATGGCGTCACCGCGCACGAATTTGCTGGCGCCGTCCATGGAGCCGTAGAACTCGGCTTCCTGGGCCACTTCCAGGCGGCGCGATTTGGCCTGGTTCTGGTCGATCAGGCCGGCGTTGAGGTCGGCGTCGATGGCCATCTGCTTGCCGGGCATGGCGTCGAGGGTAAACCGCGCGCTCACCTCGGAAATCCGTCCGGCGCCTTTGGTCACCACCACGAAGTTGATGATCATCAGGATCGCGAACACCACGATACCGACCACGTAGTTACCACCGATCACCACTTCACCGAAGGCCTGGATCACCTTACCGGCCGCGGCGTGGCCGTCCTGGCCATGAAGCATCACCACGCGGGTAGAGGCCACGTTCAACGCCAGGCGCAGCAGAGTCGCCACCAGCAAAATCGTCGGGAACACCGCAAAATCCAGGGGCCGCAGGGCATACACGCACACCAGCAGCACCACCACCGACAGGGCGATGTTGAAAGTGAAGAACACGTCGAGCAGGAACGGCGGCATCGGCAACATCATCATTGCCAGCATCACCAGCAACAACAACGGCACACCCAGATTGCCCCGCGAGAGGTCAGTCAGGGTCGTACGGGCCGTGCCGAGCATTTGAGAGCGATCCACCACCGGTATTCCTCGTAACGTAAAGCAAACTTTTGACGCCGGGAGGCATCCTGGTGGCGGTATTGCAAGAAGCTGTCCAACTTTGGTTTGGGGGCGTGAACAACCTCACAAGCGAGCGTTTCTACAGCCCTAGCCCCAGTTAAATGTGGGAGGGGGCTTGCTCCCGATGGCGGTGTATCAGGCAATAGATTAATTGGCTGAACCACCGCTATCGGGAGCAAGCCCCCTCCCACATTTGGATGTGTGTGCGTCCAGCGCTACCCCGCAACGGGTCGTACGTTCATAGCCTGAGGCCCTTTCTTTCCTTGCTCGCTCTCGAACTCAACCTTCTGATTTTCTTCGAGCGTCCTGAACCCTTCACCCTGGATCGCGGAAAAGTGAACAAAGAGATCAGCTCCACCCTCATCCTGAGTAATAAACCCAAAGCCCTTTTCCGCGTTGAACCACTTCACCGTACCCCTAGCCATTGTCGTTCTCCCTAATCGTGACTGAGCCGCGACTCAGATATCGGCGCTCGCATCAACACGCAACGCATAAATGCCATCGGGCCGATGAATCATTCGAAAGGTCAGTTTTTTACCTGCATAAAGCACCGTCCCAGCCCAATCGTCCCGGCGAATCATCACGCCCTCTTCCCCGGAGCGCGGCACAACCCACCCCAACCCGGTCTCGGGGTCATACGATCCGACACGCCCTCTGTACCTATTCACCGCCACGCTCCCAGCCTCTCGTCTACGACCTGTGCGCCGTGCCTGCTGTAATGAAACCCGGGCGAGCGGCGGCTGGCTACTGTCAGAGTTGACAGGTAGACACCGATTGAGAAGAGGTGGTAGCGGCAACCGTTGAAGGCCAGGTGAGATGCGAATTAAGAGTCGCGGCGCAATTCCGGCGGAATCGGCAGGTCCTTGAGCGGGTCCGGGCGTTTGCCCGTGCCGGCGCGGTATTGGCGGATTTGATAGACATACGCCAACACCTGCGCCACGGCCAGGTACAACCCGGCAGGGATTTCCTGGTCGAGGTCGGTGGAGTAGAAGATCGAACGCGCCAGCTCCGGCGATTCCAACAGCAGGATGTCGTTGGCCACGGCGATTTCGCGGATTTTAAGGGCGGTGAAGTCACTGCCCTTGGCCAGCAGCATCGGCGCGCCGCCCTTCTCCGGGTCGTACTTGAGGGCCACCGCATAATGGGTCGGGTTGGTGATGACCACATCGGCGTCAGGCACTGCGGCCATCATCTTGCGCTGGGACATTTCGCGCTGCAGTTGGCGGATACGTTGCTTGACCTCGGGCCGGCCTTCCTGGTCCTTGTGCTCGTCACGCACTTCCTGCTTGGTCATCAGCAATTTCTTGTGGCTTTCCCACAGTTGGATCGGCGCATCCACCGCCGCAATGATGATCAAACCGGCCGACATCCACAGCGCGCTCCAGCCGACCACCTGCACGCTGTGGATGATCGCCGACTCCAGCGGCTCGTGGGCGATGCGCAGCAAATCGTCGACGTCGGACGACAACACCGACAGCGCCACGAACAGAATCAGGATGAATTTGGCCAACGCCTTGAGCAGTTCCACCAGCGCCTTGGCGGAAAACATGCGTTTGAGCCCGGCGGCCGGGTTCATGCGGCTGAATTTGGGCGCCATGCTGCCGGCCGCGAACAACCAGCCACCAAGGGCGACCGGGCCGATCAGCGCGGCCAGCAGCAAGGTAATCAGAATCGGCTGTACCGCCAGGATCGCGATTTTCCCCGAGTGCAGCAGGTATTGCCCCATGGAGTCCGGGTTGAGCAACACTTCACGGGGCAGGCTGAAGTTGTGCTTCATCAATTCCAGCAGGTCCAGCGCCAGACCACCGCCGTAGATCAGCAAGGCGCCGGCACCGGCCATCATGGTCGCAACGGTATTGAGTTCTTTGGAACGGGCAATCTCGCCTTTTTCCCGGGAGTCCTTTTTACGTTTCTCCGTGGGGTCTTCTGTCTTGTCCTGACCACTCTCGCTCTCGGCCATGGCTCAGCGCGCCCGTGCCAGGTCACGTAAGAACTGCAGGGCATCGGTCGCCAGCGGTTGATACTGATTGAGAATGTCGGCCATGCCGATCCAGAAAATCCACATGCCCAATACGAGGGTCAATGGGAAACCAATGGAGAAGATGTTCAGTTGCGGTGCGGCGCGGGTCATCACGCCGAACGCGATATTGACCACCAGCAGCGCAGTGATCGCCGGCAGTACCAACAACAGGGACGCGCCCAACACCCAGCCCAGGCGCCCCACCACTTCCCAGAAGTGATTGACCACCAGCCCCGAGCCCACCGGCAGGGTGGTGAAGCTTTCGGTCAGCACCTCGAACGCCACCAAGTGGCCGTTCATGGCCAGGAACAGCAAGGTCACCAGCATGGTCAGAAATTGCCCGATCACCGCCGCCGACACGCCGTTGGTGGGGTCGACCATGGACGCGAAACCCATGCCCATCTGGATCGAAATGATCTGCCCGGCAATCACGAACGCCTGAAAAAACAGCGACAGGGAAAACCCCAGCATGGCACCGATCAACACCTGCTCGGCGATCAGCAGCAACGCGCTCAGGTCCAGCGCATTGACCGGCGGCATCGGCGGCAACCCCGGCACGATCACCACGGTAATCGCCACCGCGAAATACAGGCGAATACGCCGTGGCACCAAGGTCGTGCCGAACACCGGCATAGCCATCAACATGGCCGTCACACGGAACAACGGCAGGATGAACGAAGCCACCCAGGTACTGATCTGGGTATCGGTCAACGCCAGCAGCGAGTTCATCGGATCAGCCGATCAACTGCGGAATACTGCCGTACAACTGCAGGATGTATTCCATGAAGGTCTGCACCAGCCACGGGCCGGCGACAATCAGCGTGACCAGCATCACCAGCAGGCGCGGCAAAAAGCTCAAGGTCTGTTCGTTGATCTGCGTCGCGGCCTGGAACATCGCCACCAGCAGGCCCACCAACAGGCTCGGTACCACCAGCACCGCGACCATCATGGTGGTCAGCCACAGCGCTTCACGGAACAGGTCAACGGCTACTTCTGGAGTCATCGCGCTATACCCCGCCGAAGCTGCCGGCCAAGGTGCCGATAATCAGCGCCCAGCCATCCACCAGCACAAACAGCATGATCTTGAACGGCAACGAAATGATCAGCGGCGAGAGCATCATCATCCCCATGGCCATCAGCACGCTCGCCACCACCAGGTCGATAATCAGGAACGGGATAAAAATCATGAAGCCGATCTGGAACGCCGTCTTGAGTTCCGAGGTCACGAATGCCGGCACCAGAATGGTCAGCGGCGCCTGGTCCGGGGTGGCGATATCGGTACGTTTGGATAGACGCATAAACAGCTCAAGGTCGCTGGAACGGGTCTGCGACAGCATGAAATCCTTGATCGGCCCCTGCGCCTTGTCGATTGCATCCTGGGCCGTCATTTTTTCCGCGAGGTACGGTTGCAGGGCTTGCTGGTTCACCTTGTCGAACACCGGCGCCATGATGAACATCGTCAAGAACAGCGCCATGCCGGTGAGGATCTGGTTCGATGGCGTCTGTTGCAGGCCCAGTGCCTGGCGCAGGATCGAGAACACAATGATGATCCGCGTGAAACTGGTCATCAGCATGACGAACGCCGGAATAAAACTCAGCGCGGTCATGATCAGCAGGATCTGCAGGCTGACCGAATATTCCTGGGCCCCGGCGGCGTTGGTACCCAGCGTAATGGCCGGGATCGACAACGGATCGGCGCCAAACGCCAACGGCGCAGCCAGCAACAGCATGAGCGTCAATAAAACGCGCATTACTTCTTATCCTTCTGATCCTTGCCCAGCAACTCCATGAGGCGCTGAGCGAATTCGGGCGTGGCGGGCTGGGATTGGGTGGTTTGTACCGGCGTCTTGAGCACGTGCAGCGGGGTGATGCGGCCAGGGGTGATGCCCAGCAGGATCTGCTCCTCGCCCACCTGCACCAGCACCAGCCGATCACGCGGACCAAGCGCACGCGAGCCGACCAGCTCAATCACCTGGGCGTTGCCCGGGCCGATGCTCTGCACGCGGCGCATCAGCCAGGCCAGCACGAAAATTACACCGACCACCAGCAGCAGGCCCAACACCAGTTGTGTCAATTGCCCTGCAACGCTGCCGGTAACCGGCGCGGCGACGGCCTGCACCACCGGCTCGGCGGCCCAGGCATCCAGTGGCAGCGCGACCAACAGTCCCACCATCAGCCGTTTCATATCAGCGCAACTTCTTGATGCGTTCACTTGGGCTGATCACGTCAGTCAGGCGGATGCCGAACTTCTCGTTGACCACCACCACTTCACCGTGGGCAATCAGGGTGCCGTTGACCAGTACGTCCAACGGCTCGCCGGCCAGGCGGTCCAACTCGATCACCGAACCCTGGTTGAGTTGCAGCAGGTTGCGGATGTTGATGTCGGTGCTGCCCACTTCCATGGAAATCGACACCGGAATGTCGAGAATCACGTCCAGGTTCGGACCGTCCAGGCTCACCGGCTCATTGTTCTTGGGCACGCTGCCGAATTCTTCCATTTGCAGGCGGTTGCCGGCAGGCGCGGTGGCGGCGTCAGCGGCCAGCAGTGCGTCGATATCGTCCTGGCCAACTTCGCCGGTTTCTTCCAGGGCAGCCGCCCATTCGTCAGCCAGGGCCTGGTCTTCGGCGGAAGTGTTTTCGTGTTCGGTAGCCATTACATGTCCTCGGCGGAGCAAACATTCATAAATAGGGATGTTTCAAACGGGTGGCGTCAACGACGAGTGATCGACTCCACCACCTGCAGCGCCAGGTTGCCCTTGTGGGAACCAAGCTTGACCTTGAACGACGGCACGCCGTTGGCGCGCATGATCATTTCTTCCGGCAACTCGACGGGAATGATGTCCCCCGGTTGCATGTGCAAAATATCTCGCAGGCGCAACTGGCGACGGGCCACGGTGGCGCTCAGCGGTACGTCGACGTCCAGCAGGTCTTCGCGCAGGGCCTTGACCCAACGCTCGTCCTGGTCGTCCAGGTCGGACTGGAAACCGGCGTCGAGCATCTCGCGCACCGGCTCGATCATCGAGTACGGCATGGTCACGTGCAGGTCGCCGCCGCCGCCATCGAGTTCGATGTGGAAGGTGGACACCACAATCGCTTCGCTGGGGCCGACGATGTTGGCCATGGCCGGGTTCACTTCCGAGTTGATGTACTCGAAATTGACTTCCATGATCGCCTGCCAGGCTTCCTTCAAATCGATGAAGGCTTGCTCCAGCACCATGCGCACCACGCGCAATTCGGTTGGGGTGAATTCGCGCCCTTCGATCTTGGCGTGACGGCCGTCACCGCCGAAGAAGTTATCCACCAGCTTGAACACCAGTTTGGCGTCGAGGATGAACAACGCGGTGCCGCGCAGCGGCTTGATCTTGACCAGGTTGAGGCTGGTGGGCACGTACAGCGAGTGCACGTACTCGCCGAACTTCATCACCTGCACGCCGCCCACCGCCACGTCCGCCGAACGGCGCAGCATGTTGAACATGCTGATGCGGGTATAACGGGCAAAACGCTCGTTGATCATCTCCAGGGTCGGCATGCGCCCACGGACGATACGATCCTGGCTGGTGAGGTCATAACTTTTGACGCTGCCGGGGTCGGCAACCATTTCGGTCTGTACCAGACCATCGTCCACACCATGCAGCAGCGCGTCGATTTCATCCTGGGACAGCAGGTCTTGCACGGCCATGTCGTGATCCTACTGCAATACGAAGTTAGTGAAGAGCGCCTGCTCGATCACGACTTTGCCGAGTTCCTTCTGGGCCACTTCCTGCACACTGGCAGTGACCTTCTGACGCAGCATTTCCTGGCCCACCGGAGTGGCCAGGGTGTCGAAGCTCTGGGCGGAGAACAGCATGACCAGGTTGTTGCGGATCACCGGCATGTGCACCTTGAGTGCGTCCAGGTCCGACTGGTTGCGCGCCAGCAAGGTAATGCTCACCTGCAAATAGCGTTGGCGACCGTTCTGGTTGAAGTTGGCGACAAAGGCCGGAAGCATCGGTTCGAAGATAGCCGGTTGCTTGGCGTTACTGGCGGTTTCGGCAACCGGCGCCGGTTTGCTTGCACTGCTGTGCATGATGTACCAGGTGCCACCCACCGAAGCGCCGATGGCCAGGAGCAGGCCCACGACTATCAACAGGATAAGCTTGAGCTTACCTTTGCCTGCGGGTGCTTTTGCTGCGTCGTCGCTCTTCGCCATGCCAATAATCCGTCACTATTCGGGGATTCATAGATCTACGCAAAGGCAAGAGCAAGTGTTATGCCAGAGTTGTCCGGCAAGTCGCAGACGAAAGCACACCCCAAAGCAAATGTGGGAGGGGGCAAGCCCCCTCCCACATTTTGTCCTACGCCAGGCTCAGGTCAGGCGTAGTAGTCCACGGCGCTGGAGCCGATCACGGTTGAGGTCAGGGGCGCCACGGCCTCAGCCACATCAATGGGGTTGCCGCCATCGCCATTATCACCACCGCGCCCGCCGCTGCCGCTCACACCACGGGTCTGGGCCTGCTGTTGTTGTTGCTCCTGGCCACGGGACTGGTCGGAAACGTTGACGTCCACCTGGCCCATGCCCTGCTGCGCGAACATTTCCCGCAGGCGGCCGGACTGGCTTTCCAGCGCTTCACGCACCACCGGGTGGGCGCTCATGAAGTTGACCTGGGCCTGTTGATCGGCGGTCATGTTGACTTTGATATCCAGGCGTCCGAGTTCGGCGGGCTGTAATTGGATCTCCGCCGATTTGAGGTTGGCGCTGGACAGGTACATCACACGGTTGACGATTTCGTCGGTCCAGCCGCTCTGGTGCATGGCCAACGGTGCGTTGGCCACCGGCGGCAAGGCGTTGGCGGTTTTCGGCGTGGCCGCCTGGGTCAGTGCCGCCAGGCGATTGGCGAAGTCGTCGACACGGGTGTCGCTGCTGGCGCCCTTGAGGTCCTTGAGGCCCTCTTCGATCAGCCCGGTAAAAGCTTTGTCGCCGCCCTGGTCGGTGCTGTCCTTGGTGGCCTGCTGGTCGACCATGCCGGCCAGGCCGGCGGCGAAATTCTGCGCGGCGGTCGGCTGATCCTGGGCGGGCGGCGGCGCAGTCTTGGCCGAGGCCTGACTGCTGGCCGACACATGCCCGCCCTGCTCCATCGCCAGGCGCACGGCCGGCATCGCATCCAGCGGGTCGGCCGCAGGGTCGAAGGCGGGCTTGATCTCATCGGTGGCCGTGATCGGCGCGGCAACCTGCGCCTTGGGATCAGTCGGCGCAGCGGCGGGTGCCGGCGTCTCGACGGGAACCGGTACCGCCACCGGGGTGACGGTGGCTACCAACGCCGGATCGACCACCGGGTCAACCGCAGGCTGTTGCGCCAGGGTCGGGTCAACCGGCGCCGCCTCATCCGTACTGGCGCTGTCATCGGAGGTGGCCGCCGGCTTGGCAGGCAAGCTATTGCCGCTATCGGCAACCGCCGGTTTGCTGGCGGCAGGCTTGTCGCTGCCGGCTGCCGGTTTGGCGGCGGCATCGGCGGTCTTGTCGCGCATCGGCTTGGTCGGGGTATCGTCGCCCTTTACCGTCGGTTTCGAGCCTTGGCTGGCAAACACTTGAGCGAAGCCTGGGCCCTTGTCCCGTGGCTCCGCGGCCACCACCGGCGGGTTGGCGGCAGGTGCCTGGGGTTTGGCCGCGGCGGCAGTCTGAAGCAGCGAATTGGGAGCGACTGGCATAGGTAAAGGTCTCCACTGCATGGGGATCGGGGATGCAGTATCAGGAGGTAGAGCAAGAGTCGGGCCAGGTTCGCGATTAACCTGCCATCACAGCTGAAACCGTTGCCGCTCGCGCTCATACAAAGGCCGAACCAGGGCGAACTCAAGGTCAATCTCGTTCACCAGCTTCCCCAAGTCTATGTGGGCAGGTTCGGCCGACCCGTCTTCCAGTCGCCGGCAAAGATCGGCCAGCCGCACCGCCCCCAGGTTGCTGCTGCTGCCCTTGAAGCTATGCGCGATCCGCCCCAGCGCCTTGGCATCGTCACGCGCCTTGCGCAGCGCTTCGACGCGTTTCTGGGAGTCGTCAAGAAAGGTGTCGAGCAGCTTGGGATACTCACTTTCCATGACTTCCTGCAAACCCGACAACACCTGCGGGTCCAAATGAACCTCAGCCACTTGCTCGCTCCTTGATCAAGAATCGGCGGATTATGCCAGAGCCTCCCAGCAAAACTCTACGCAGACGCTGCGCCCACCGTCAGACCAGCCTACATCGCTGCTCAATTGGCGCACCAGGCTCAAGCCCCGGCCGGACAGGCGGTCCGTATCCAACGGTCGGGCCAGCACCTGCTCCACGTCGAACCCCGCGCCGCTGTCCTCCAGGCACAGGGTCATTTTGCCGCCCGTCGCGGTCGGCACCACGTGGATGCGCACCCGCACGTACCCATCGCTCAACTGCGCCAGGCGGTCATTGCGCTGGCGGTAGTACTCGGCGAAACCCTCGGCATCGCGTTTGAGCCGCGAGTCCAGGCCAAGCACGCCATGCTCCAGGGCGTTGGAATACAACTCGGCCATCACGCTATAGAGCGCCCCGCTCTGCTCGCGCAGGCCATGGATCTCCAGCAACAGCTGCAGCAGATAAGGCAACGGGTTGTAGCGCTTGAGGGTGTCGGCCCTGAACTCGAAATCCACCGACCAATCCAGCGGGCACGACTGGCCGCTGTCGGCATACAGCGGCCCCGTCACGCGCACCGCCGGGCCGGGCTCCAGGGTGATTTCCAGCAGGCTCACATCATCGCGCGCCTCACCACGAAACGCGGCCAGCGCCTGTTCGATATCTTCGAACAGGCGGTCCGGCTCGCGGTTGGCGGCGAACACCTGATGCAAACGCTGCGTGCCAAACAGTTGCTCATTGGCATCGGCCGTCTCCAGTACGCCGTCGGAGAGCAGGAACACCCGGTCGCCAAGCGCCATCGGCCAGACTTCGGTGCGGTCATCGAACGCTTGCGGCGACAGCACCCCCAAGGGCAAATGCCGCGATTGCAGCGGCGTGCGTTTGCCGCTGGCCACTTCATGCACATAGCCGTCGGGCATGCCGCCGTTCCACACCTCGACCACGCGCCGCTGGGTGCTCAGGCACAGCAGCGTGGCGCAGCAGAACATGTCCACCGGCAGGATGCGTTTGAGCTTGGCGTTCATCTCCCGCAGGGTTTGCGCCAGGCCATAGCCTTTGGCGGTCATGCCATAGAACACTTCGGCCAGGGGCATGGCGCCCACCGCCGCCGGCAGGCCGTGCCCGGTGAAGTCGCCGAGCAGCACGTGCATATCGCCGGACGGCGTGTAGGCCGCCAGCAATAAATCACCGTTGAACAGCGCATAGGGCGATTGCAGATAGCGGATATTCGGCGCGGCGTTGATACAGCCCGAATGCGCGACCTTGTCGAACACCGCCTTGGCCACCCGCTGCTCGTGCAGCAGGTAATCATTGTGCTTGGCGATCAGGTCGCGCTGCTCCAGCACCGTGGCTTGCAGGCGGCGCAGGCGGTCCATGGCATTGATCTTGGCCGCCAGGATCAATGCGTTGTAGGGCTTGGGCAGGAAATCATCGCCACCCGCATCCAGGCATTCGGCGAGGTCGGCGCTTTCGCTCAGAGAGGTCAGAAAAATAATCGGGACCAGCGCTTCACCCGCCAACTGCTTGATCCATCGCGCGGCGATAAAACCGTCCATCACCGGCATCATGGCGTCCATCAGCACCAAGTGCGGACGCGCGCGGGCAAAGACTTCCACGGCTTCCTCGCCGTTGGTGGCGGTGAGCACGTGGTGACCCTGGCGCCGCACGATAGTCGACAGCAGCAACAGGTCGGCCGCGCTGTCTTCGGCGATCAGAATGCTCAGCGGCTCGGAAACTGGGGCCAGGACTCTCAATTGATATCGAACAGCTTGTCGAAGTTGGAGATGGCGAGGATCTTGCGCACGTCGGAGTGGGTGTTGATAACCCTGACTTCCGCGTCGTCACCGCCCGCGTGGTCGCGCAACAGCAGGAGCATGCCCAGGGCCGAGCTGTCCATGTAGGTGGTTTCTTTCAGGTCGACGATGTAAGTCTCGGGAACCTTGTAGAAACGCTCATATGAATCTCGAAACGCCCGGTGACTGCCGAAATCGAACCGGCCCTTGATTGCAATCGTCAACTTCTTCCCATCCAGGGATACTTCTGACTCGACTGACATACGACAGCTTCCTTGTCATTGAGATACACACAAGGTTTAGCAGGTGAACCGGAAGTGGGCAACACAACAAATCAAATGTGGGAGCAAGCCCCCACATTTTTTCCTGCCGGGCGTAGTTAGAACTGTTGTTGGCGCGGAAGGCGTTGTGATAATTCGTCGAGCAGTTTTTGCTCGCGCTTGTCTTCCAGCGCTCGCGCCTCGTCGATATAGCGCTGCACCAGCTTGCGCAGCCCCTCGACCCTGGCAAACGCCGCTTGCCAGCTTTCGCGGGCTTTATCGAGATTGTTCTGATGCCAGGCCAGGCTCTGGCGCTGCTGGGCGACCGCCGTTTCCAACTGGTTGAGAAAGCCCTGGTAGCCCATCAACCACTGGCCCGACACGCCCTTTGTGCCGCGTTCGATCCATTGCTGCTGGTACTCGCTGCGAAAGCGCTCCAGGTCGCCCAGCTTGCTTTCGGCCAGGCGTACCTGGCCTTGGAAGTAACCCAGGCGCTGAACCGCGGTTTTCTCGGCCTTTTCGGCCATCTCCACCACGGGAGCCAGGCGCGCGGCGCGGCTGTTGGCCATGGCTTAGCCGCCTGGCGCAGGGGCAAAAATGGACTGCAAATGCGCTTCGCTTTCACCCATGCTGATCTTGTCATTGAGGCCCTGGCGCAGGTAGGTCACCAACTGCGGCTGCAGGGCGATCGCCAGGTCGGTGTCGCGATCACCACCGGCCACGTAGGCACCGACGCTGATCAGGTCACGACTCTGTTGATAGCGCGACCACAGCTGCTTGAACTGCTGCGCGCGGGTCATATGCTCGGGCGTGACCACCGCCGGCATCACCCGGCTGATGGACGCTTCGATATCAATGGCCGGGTAGTGCCCTTCCTCCGCCAGGCGCCGCGACAGCACGATGTGGCCGTCGAGCACGCCCCGCGCCGAGTCGGCAATCGGGTCCTGCTGGTCGTCGCCTTCGGACAAAACGGTATAGAACGCGGTGATCGAACCGCCACCGGCCTCGGCGTTACCGGCACGCTCCACCAGCTTGGGCAGCTTGGCGAACACCGACGGCGGGTAGCCTTTGGTGGCGGGCGGCTCGCCGATGGCCAGGGCGATTTCCCGCTGGGCCTGGGCGAAACGCGTGAGCGAGTCCATCAGCAACAGGACGTTCTTGCCCTTGTCGCGAAAATATTCGGCAATGCGCGTGCAGTACATGGCAGCGCGCAAGCGCATCAGCGGCGCATCGTCCGCAGGCGAGGCGACCACCACCGAGCGCTTGAGGCCTTCTTCACCGAGGCTGTGCTCGATGAACTCCTTGACTTCCCTACCCCGCTCGCCGATCAGCCCGACCACGATGATGTCGGCCTCGGTAAAGCGGGTCATCATGCCCAGCAACACCGACTTACCCACGCCGGTACCGGCGAACAGGCCCAGACGCTGGCCACGGCCGACCGTCAATAAACCGTTGATGCTGCGAATACCCACGTCCAGCGGCACGCTGATGGGGTTACGGTTGAGGGGGTTGATGGTCGGCCCGTCCATCGGCACCCAATCTTCGGCCTTCATGCCGCCCTTGCCGTCCAGCGCGCGGCCGGCACCGTCGAGCACACGGCCGAGCATGCTCATGCCCATGGGCAGGCGGCCGGTATCGGCCAGTGGCACTACACGCGCACCGGGGGCGATGCCCGCCAGGCTGCCGACCGGCATCAGGAAAATCTTGTTGCCGGAGAAGCCCATCACTTCAGCCTCCACCTGCACCGGGTGGTAGCTGTCGTCGTTGATCACCATGCAGCGGCTGCCCATGGCGGCACGCAGGCCTTCGGCTTCGAGCGTCAGGCCGACCATGCGCAACAGACGCCCTTCGAGGATCGGCTGGCCGGGCAACTCGGTGGCCTCGACGTAGCCGCCCAGGCGCTTGGCGAAGCTGGTGCGATCAAGGCGCATCGGCGGCGTCCAGGTCCACGCTCAGGTCGGGTTCGGCCGGGTTCAGCGCTTGCTCGTGCTGTTGGTCCAACAGCTTGGCCATGATCTGACTGATGCGGGTTTCCACCGTGGCATCGATGCGGCTGTGTTCGGTCTCGACCCGGCATCCACCGGGCTGCAAGGCCGCATCTTCGACGATGCGCCAGGTTTCTTCATGGCGCTCGCGCAGGGCTTTGACCTGCTCGAAATCCTGCGGGTTGATGTACAAGCGCACATTGCCGACGCCCAGGGGCAGCAGCTTGAGGGCCTCGCGCATCACGCTTTCAATATGGCTGGAGTCCAGCACCAGTTCGCGCTGGATCACTTGGCGGGCGATGTGCTCCACCAGGCGCACCATGGCTTTTTCGATCTGCGAGTCCTGCTCGGCGATGGGCTCGAACAGCCCGCCCATCAAGCGCTCCAGGCTGCCCAGCTTGACGCTCAACGCCGCCTCGGCTTCCTGGCGCACTTTGAGGGTGGTGCTGCGAAAGCCGTCTTTCTCACCGGCGGCGAAGCCTTCGTTGTAGGCCTCCTGACGGATGCTTTCCAACTCTTCCAGGGTCAGTGGCTGGACTTCTTCCAGCGGCACTTCTTCCATTTCCACCGGCAGTTCGACCACCGGTTCCGGCTCGGGCTCCGGCACATGCGGGTCGAAACTGGGCAACGACCAGATGTCGAACCCACCGACATCCCGTGCGCGAATCAGATCGCTGGGCGCCTCATCTTTGTTCGACATGCGTGGCGCCTTAGATCATTTCTTCGCCGCCCTTCCCACCGAGAACGATTTCTCCGGCTTCGGCCATACGGCGGGCAATGGTGAGGATTTCTTTCTGCGCGGTTTCCACGTCGCTGACACGCACCGGCCCCTTGGCCTCGAGGTCGTCGCGCAGCAGCTCGGAAGCACGTTTGGACATGTTCTTGAAGATCTTCTCCTTGACGCCTTCGTCGGACCCCTTGAGGGCCAATACCAGCACGTCGGAGGACACTTCGCGCAGCAACGCCTGGATGCCACGGTCGTCGACATCGGAGAGGTTGTTGAACACGAACATCAGGTCTTCGATCTGGCCGGACAGGGTGTCGTCGATCTCGCGGATCGAGTCCATCAACTGGCCTTCGACCGAGCTGTCGAGGAAGTTCATGATGTCGGCCGCGCGCTTGATACCACCCAGGGTGGTGCGCGAGGCGTTCGAGTTGCCGGAGAACTGCTTTTCCAGAATCGTGTTCAATTCTTTCAAGGCCGCCGGCTGTACGGTGTTCAGCGATGACACGCGCAGGATGATGTCCAGGCGCACCTTATGGTCGAAGTGGCCGAGCACTTCACCGGCCTGGTCGGGGTCGAGGTACGCCACCACGATCGCCTGGATTTGCGGGTGCTCGTAGCGGATCACGTCGGCGACGGCGCGCGGCTCCATCCACTTGAGGCTGTCCAGGCCGCTGGTGTTGCCGCCCAACAGGATGCGGTCGATCAGGCCGTTGGCTTTGTCTTCGCCCAGGGCCGAGGTGAGCATCTTGCGGATGTAGCTGTCGGAACCGACGCCCAGGCTGGTCTGGTCGCCGACGATCTCGACGAACTCGCTCATCACCTGTTCGACTTGCTCACGGTGCACATTGCGCATCTGCGCCATGGCCACGCCCACGCGCTGGACCTCTTTGGGGCCCATGTGGCGCAGCACTTGGGCGGCGTCGGTTTCACCCAGCGACAGCAGCAGTACTGCGGCTTTGTCGACCCGGGAGAGTTTGGCAACTGCGGCTCGATCACTCATCTGCGTTAATCCACTCTTTCACGACCTGGGCCACACGGCCCGGGTCTTCTGCCACCAGACTTTTGATTGCGTTCAACTGAGCGTCGTAACCTTCGCTCGGGCTTGGCAACAGAATGCTTTGCGGGCCGCCGAGGCTGACGCGGTCGTTGGCCAGTTCGCCGTCCAGGCCGCCCATGCCACCCAGCTCCACGTCGCCGCCACCAAAGGCCGCCAGTTGTTGTTTCTTGCCGTTGCCGGTGATGTTATTGAGCACCGGACGCAGCACGCCGAACACCAGCACCAGGATGAACAACACACCCAGCACTTGCTTGACGATGTCCCAGAACCACGGCTGCGAGTAGAACGCAGGCTCGGCGATGGTTTCGCCACGCTCGGCGGAGAACGGCATGTTGATCACGCTGACGCTGTCACCCCGGCTGGCATCGAAACCAACGGCGTCCTGCACCAGGCGTGTGAAGCGCGCCAATTCGTCGGCGCTCCACGGAGCGCGGGTGACCACGCCGTCAGCGGGGTTGACCTTGACCTGGTCATCGACCACCACCGACACCGACAGGCGATTGACGCGCCCTTGTTGTTGCTTGGTGTGGCTGATGGAGCGGTCGAGTTCGAAGTTCTTGGTGGACTGGTTCCGCTTGTCCGCCGGGTACGGGGCGAGCATCGGTTGGCCGGTGGCCGGGTCCATGATCTGCTGACCGTTGGCGTCCAACAGTGGCTGCCCAGGCTGGATCGCGCCCGCAGCGGCTGTGGCGCCGCCGGTGGTTTGCGGTGCCGAGGCCGGCGATGGTGGCTGGTTGCTCAGGGCCCCCGGCACACCTTGCGGGCCATTGCTGGCGGTACGTTGTTCGCTGGTGGACTGCTCACTGCGCAGGGCCGGCTGGTCTGGGTTGAACTGCTCGGAGGTCGACTCGACCGCGCTGAAGTCCACGTCGGCGGACACTTCAGCCTTGTAGCGGTCGTTGCCCAGCACCGGCTGCAAGATGTTATGCACACGCTGGGTGAGCATGCTTTCCATACGGCGGCTGTAGTCGAACTGCTTGCCGGCCATGGTCAATGCCGAGTTCTCGGCCTGGTCGGACAGCAGGTTGCCCTTCTGGTCGACCACGGTGATCTGCGACTTGCTCAGCTCGGGAACGCTGGTGGCCACCAGATTGATGATCGCCATGACCTGGCCAGGCTCCAGGGAGCGGCCGGAAAACAGCTCGACCAATACCGAAGCACTTGGCTTGCGTTCATCGCGCACAAACACCGAGCTTTTTGGAATGGCCAGGTGCACGCGGGCACCCTTGACGTTGTTCAAGCTGGAAATGGTGCGCGCCAACTCGCCTTCCAGGCCACGACGGTAGCGGGTGGCTTCCATGAACTGGCTGGTACCCAGGCCCTGGTCCTTGTCGAGGATCTCAAAACCGATGTTGCTGTCGGACGGGGTCACGCCGGCGGCGGCGAGCTTCATGCGCGCGCGGGCCACGTCATCGGCCTTGACCAGCAGCGCGCCGGAGTTGGGCTCCACGGTATAAGCGATGTCGGCGGCGGCCAGGGTTTCCATGATCTGCTTGGAATCCATGCCCGCCAGGCTGCCGTACAGCGGCCGGTAATCGGGTTGCTGCGACCACAACACCACGGCAAAACCAATCGCCACGCTGGCAGCCAGGCCGACCAACAGGCCCACCTGACGCAACATGGTCATTTCCGAGAGGTTTTCCAGGAACGACAGGCCAAACAGCGGCGGTTTGCCGTCTGCCTTGGCGGGGACGTTGTCGGAGACTGCTTCTGCCATGATTTAAATCTCGCCCTTAAACCGGCATCTGCATGATGTCTTGATAGGCCTGAACCAGCTTGTTGCGCACTTGGGTCAGGGCCTGGAAGGAGACGCTGGCCTTTTGCGAGGCAACCATCACATCGGTAAGGTCCACGCCACTTTTGCCGATCTCGAACGCATTGGCCAACTGGCTGGAGGCTTGCTGGGTATCACTGACTTTGTTGATCGCCTGGCCGAGCATGTCGGCAAAGCTGCTTTGGCCCAATTCCGGCGCTGGCGCGACGGATTTCGGTTGAGCCATGGCATCCATCTGCATGGAGCGCATATCCAACATCAACCGATTGAACTCAATACCCTGGCTCATGACCTTTCTCTCTCCGACAACCCGTATTTTTTTGACGCTACGCCGTACTTACCTGGGGAGGTAGCAACAAGGGTGCCAGATTCCTATCAGCTCGTAAGAAAAGGCGACAAAGCTTGTCCAAATTGTTACCGGCTATAGGCATGGGTATCTACACGACTGCAGGCTGTTGCTCTGGCTTTTGATCTTGATCTAAGGCGCCCCGTCAAACACGCTGGGCGAACGCAGGTTCGGGCACACCGAGCCTAAGCGAGGGGCCGAGTGTTGGGGCAAGAGCCCTTTTGGTTACTTTTGGGGCTCTTTTCCAAAAGTGACCCGCTGTAAAAGCGGAACCAATAGCCGCCGTTACCGCAGAAACGGATATGTACTCGGTCAGATCCAAAAAATAGTCGCCTGACACGCCGCCATCGGGGGCAAGCCCCCTCCCACATTTTTAGTCGCGGGGCATCAGTTAGATAGTCGTCTGCGCCCGAACCGCCACAGGTTCAAACCCACGCCAACGTTGTGTAGAGACCAATGGCTATAGGGCGAAGTCAGGTGGCAAACAGATACGCCTCCACATCCATCCCGGCATCACGCATTTGCGCCAGCTTGTAGCGCAGGGTGCGCGGGCTGATACCCAGGCGTTCAGCCGCCTCTTTGCGGCGGCCGCGCTCGGCGCGCAGGGTGTCGATGATCATCTGGAACTCGCGACGGCGCAGGTCGTCGCCCAGGGCACCGACAGACTCCGCCTCGGCAACCACCGGCGCGGCGGCCAACGTGGGCAGCGGCGCGGCGCCGCTGCCCATGGCCAGGCAAAAATCCTGGGGCTGGATCAGGCCGCCCTGCTGCAGGATCAACGCACGCTGGATGGCGTTGTCCAGTTCACGCACGTTGCCGGGCCATGGGTAACCGACCAGGCACGCCTGGGCCTCGGCCGACAGCCGTGCCTGGGCGTGCTTCATTTTTTTGACGTGGTTATTCAGCAGGCGCTCGGCCAGCGGGAGGATGTCCGCCGGACGCTCGCGCAGCGGGCGCCAGGCCAGCGGAAATACCGAAAGCCGGTAGAACAGGTCTTCACGGAAACGCCCCGCCGCCACTTCGCCGGCGAGGTCGCGGTTGGTCGTAGCGATCACCCGGATATCCAATTGGATCGGCTTGCGCGCGCCCACCCGCTCCACTTCGCGCTCCTGCAACACCCGCAGCAGCTTGGCTTGCAGGCCCAGGGGCATTTCCGAGATTTCATCGAGCAGCAGGGTGCCGCCGTCGGCCTGTTCGAACTTGCCCGCCTGGGACGCGATGGCACCGGTGAACGAGCCCTTTTCGTGACCGAACAACGTGGCTTCGAGCATGTTGTCGGGGATCGCCGCGCAGTTGATGGCGATAAACGGTTGCGTGGCGCGGGTCGATTGCTGGTGGATATACCGCGCCAGCACCTCTTTACCGGTACCCGACTCGCCGGAAATCAGCACCGTGGAATCACTGCGTGCGACACGGGCCGCCAGGTCGAGCAATTGCGCGCTGGCCGGCTCGAACGCAATCGGGCCTTCGCCTTCGCCGGCCGCGACCACGCCCAGGGCATGCCGCGCCACCAGTTCGATCAGCGCCTTGGGCTCGAACGGCTTGACTAAATAATCCGCCGCGCCTTGGCGCATGGCGTCCACCGCCCGCTCCACGGCACCGTGGGCGGTCATCAGCAACACCGGCAGTTGCGGCTGGCGCGCGCGCAGCAGGCCCAGCAACTGATGGCCGTCCATGCCGGGCATATTCACGTCGCTGACCACCAGGCTGAAGGCCTCTTGTTCCACCGCTTCCAAGGCGTCCTCGGCGGAACCGACCGCACGGTAGTCATGGCCCGCCAGCAGCAGCGTGTCAGCCAATGCTTCACGCAGGGCGCGATCGTCTTCGACCAATAGAACCTTGATAGCCATTTCCTTTTACTCCGCGCTTGCCGCGCATGAAAACAGCGGCAAGGTCATCAATGCACAAGTGCCACGCCCGACACGGGAACGCAGTTGCAATTCTCCCTGATGGGCACGCGCCACGGCCTTGACCACGGTCAGGCCCAGCCCGGTGCCGTTGGTCTTGGTGGTAAAAAAGGGTTCGCCGAGGCGTCGCAACACGGTCGGCTCAATGCCGCTGCCGTTGTCGCTGATGCACAGGCGCAGGGTTTGCTCGCGGTGGTACAGGTGCACCTTGAGCCGCACGCCGGGGCCGCTGGCCTGGATGGCGTTTTCGATCAGGTTGAGCAGCGAGCCCACCAGGGTGTCGCGGTTGCACAGCAACTCACCAAGGTGGCTGTCGCATTGCCAGCGCACGTGGGCATCCTGGATATGCGTGGAGGCCGCCGCTTGCAGGGCCTGCATCAACTGGCCGGGGGTGACGCGGTCGGTCAGCGGCAATTCGCCACGGGCGAACACCAGCATATCGCGCACCTGATGCTCCAACTCGTGCAGGCGCTCTTTGAGGCGCCCGGCAAAACGTTGGTGGGTGGCGGCGGGCAACTGCTCGTCGGTCAAATGGCTGGCATAGATCAACGCCGCCGACAATGGCGTGCGGATCTGATGGGCCAACGAAGCAACCATGCGTCCCAACGACGACAAACGCTCGTGGCGCGCCAGTTGGTCTTGCAGGTGACGGGTTTCAGTCAGGTCATTGAGCAGCACCAACTGACCGGGCTCGGCATCCAGAGAACGCGTGGCGATAGACAGGCGGCGCCCGTCCTTGAGGGAAATTTCGTGGCCGTCGTCTTCACGCGGCGCAAAGCAGCGGGTGATGACATGACGCCACAGCTCGCCTTCCAGCGGCAGGCCGAGCAGGTCGCAGGCTGCCGGGTTGGCTTCGCGCACGCGGCCCTGGTCGTCGATGACGATGACGCCACCGGGCAACAAATCCAGCAGGTTTTGCAAACGGTTGGCCAGGCGCTCTTTCTCGGCCAGCTCTTCCATGCGCTGGGCGCTGACCACCGCCAGTTCGCCCTTGAGCTCGGATACTCGGGCTTCCAGCAGGCTGTAGGAATCGCTCAGTTGGCTCGACATCTGGCTGAACTGCGAGAACGCGTGCTCAAGACCCTGCCGGGCCAGCGGTTCTACAGGCGGAACCAGCCCCTGGATGGCAGGGGCCGAAGGAAGTTGGGCGGCGTGGGGCATCATGCTCTCTCGCTTGGCTGACCGTCAGTTAAACGGAACGTTGCGAGGGCTGTAGCAATACCCGTGCCTAAAAAAAACCAGCTATAAATCAGTCAGTTGAAAAACAGGCGTCAATCATCCGCCTGTTCATCACCTTCGCGACGGCTCATACCGTACTTGCGCATCTTCTCCACCAGGGTGGTTCGGCGGATGCGCAAGCGCTCGGCGGCACGGGCGACGATGCCGTTGGCGTCGTCCAGGGCCTGTTGGATCAAGCCTTGTTCCAGGTTGCCGAGGTAGTCTTTGAGGTCCAGGCCTTCCGGCGGCAGCATGGCGGTGGACGCGAAGTCCGGCGCATGGCCATTGATGGCCACTCGCTCTTCCATGTCGCTGCGCAGGCTGTCGACCATTTGCTCGTCTTCGTCGTCGACATAGCGGAATTTCTTCGGCAACTCGACCACGCCGATCACACCGTAGGGGTGCATGATCGCCATGCGCTCCACCAGGTTGGCCAGTTCACGGACGTTGCCCGGCCAGCCATGACGGCACAGGGACATGATCGCGGCGGAATTGAAGCGAATCGAGCCGCGTTTTTCGTGTTCCATGCGCGAGATCAATTCGTTCATCAGCAGCGGGATGTCTTCCACGCGCTCACGCAGCGGGGCCATCTCGATAGGGAAGACGTTGAGGCGGTAGTAAAGGTCTTCGCGGAAGCTGCCGACCTCGATCATGCTTTCGAGGTTCTTGTGGGTCGCGGCAATGATGCGCACGTCGACGCTCTGGGTCTTGTTGCTGCCCACGCGTTCGAACGTACGTTCCTGCAACACGCGCAGCAGCTTGACCTGCATCGGCAGCGGCATGTCGCCGATTTCGTCAAGGAACAGGGTGCCGCCGTTGGCCAGCTCGAAACGCCCGGCACGGCTGGTGATCGCCCCGGTAAAGGCGCCCTTCTCGTGGCCGAACAACTCACTTTCAAGCAACTCTGCCGGGATCGCCCCGCAGTTGACCGGCACAAACGGCCCGTCGCGACGCTTGGAATGGTAGTGCAGGTTGCGCGCGACCACTTCCTTGCCGGTGCCCGACTCGCCGAGGATCAGCACGCTGGCGTCGGTATCGGCCACTTGCTGCATCATCTGGCGCACGTGCTGGATGGCACGGCTGGTGCCGACCAGGCTGCGGAACAGGTTGGGTTCGCGGTGGCGACCGCGCTCGCGGGCCTGGTCGTACATCTCGCGATAGACCTGGGCACGGTGCAGGGAATCGAGCAATTTGCTGTAGCTGGGTGGCATTTCCAGGGTGGAAAGCACACGGCGGCGCTGGTCTTCCGGCAGCTCGACAGAAGAAATATCGCCGATCAGCAACACCGGAAGGAACTCATCCCAGGTAGACAGTGTCTTTAACAAGCCCAAAACAGCGCCAGGAGCATTTACCGTCCCGATCAGTACACAAATGACTTCACGGCTCGATGACAATGAGCTCGCAGCCTGCTGCCAATCATGGCTACCGCAGGGCAAATTTTCTTCGCCAAGAAAATTTAAAATCACCGCCAAGTCGCGGCGACGGACGCTATCGTCATCAATCAGCAGAATTTTGGTTTCACGCCACATGCAATAGCAACTTCCCTAGTAAAACTTCCTGCCCGGTGTAAGGGCAATCGAGACGGCTGTAGGACTTCGTACTCTATAGACGTCTGAACTCTGAAAACAGCACTAGTTAAGTCAAAAAAGCTGGCACGGTCAAATTTATGACGCGCCGGTTGGATTAACTGCGTCTGCTCAGCCGAAAAGATGGTAGACCTTTGACGCATTCTTCGCTTGGTTGATCTGCGACATCTCTTCAAAAATCGCCTGGCGCTCGCCCGTCGTCACCTCGAGCAACTGCTGGTAAACCGCCAACAGGCTCTCTAGCTTCTCGCGCAATGCAGCTTCGTCCACCGGTGGCTCACTGAGCACCTCATCAATCGCTGCGCGGCATCCCAGGTCCAACTCGCCAACGGCCTCCCAGTTGCGCTCAGCCAGCGCGCCGATCAGGGCTTCGCGGGTTTCGTCGATGCGTTGCAGTGCTTGGCTCATGATGCGTACCTCAAGGCGATCCGCCTTATTGTGGAGCGATGGCATCCCAGCCGGTCTTGACTGTGATCAGCAGACGGGCGACTTCGTCGATCATGTCGGCATCATTGACCTGATTAGCCTCTACCAAACGATTGCCCATGTAGTTATACAGCGCATCCAGACGCTGTATGGCTGCCGGATCTTCAGCTTTCTCCGGCTCCAGCCCATCGCGCAGGCCGGAAATAATTTCAATTGCCTTGCCCAGCATCAGCCCTTTTTGTGCAATATCACCGCGACTCAACGCCCCCTTGGCCTGCGCCATACGATCCAGACCGCCTTCCATCAGCATCTGCACCAGGCGATGCGGGCTGGCCTCGGAGACCTGAGCATGGGAATTGACCTTCTGGTACTGGCGAAGGGCTCTCATCGGGTTCATGTTGCTACCTCGTTACTGGCGACAATCGAATAGGTTTGCTTAACCAGTTTTTCGACCGTGGCGGCTAAAACTTTAATCCAGAACCACGCGCCAGGGCCCTGAAGCAGGGCCTGCCGGCGCACCGCCCATCAGCTCGACTTCGGATTATTCAGTGAGTTGAGGGTGGTCATGATGCTGGAGCTGCTGGAGTTGATCTGCGCGATCATGGTGTCCATGGCGGTGTACTTGGCCGTCAGGGATTTTTGCAAAGCATCCATACGCCGTGTCAGGTCGTCCGTCTCTTTGGTCAAGTCGGTCAACTTGTTATTCAGATCAGTGGCACGGGTCGCCAGGGTGCCCGTGGTGCCCACGTAGCTGCTGGTCGCCTTGTTCATGCGCGTGATCAAGCCAGTGTCGCCTGTGAACAGCTTGGCAATATCGCCAGCGCCCTTGACCACCGCCTTGTTCCACGCCGTATCGTCCAGGCTCAGCAGGCCGGTTTTCTGGTCAGTGGTGATCCCCATCTGCGCCAGGCTGGTCATGGTGCCCGCGCCGGAGCCGCTCACCAGTTCGGAACGCAGGCTGTTCACCAATTGACGCATCGAGGCATCGCCGGTCAACGCGCCTGCGGTGGTGGTCGAGGCGTCGCCGGTCGCGGTGACTTTGGTCTGGGTGTTGACGGCCGTCATCAGCGCGTTGTACGCGGTAACGAAGGACTGTACCGAGGTTTTCAGCGTGTCGGTGTTACTGGACACGGTGATAGTCGTCGGCTTGGCGATGTCGAATGTGTCCAACAGATCCAGGGTCACGCCACTGATGGCATTCGTGATCTTGTTGCTGGTGGATGACATGGCAACGCCATCAATGGAGTATTTGGCGTTAGTCGGCGCCGCACCCTTGTCATAACCGACAGCCAGTTGCGAGTCGCCTGTCAGGGTGATGTCGGTGCCTTCACCCATATTGGTCGAGGTCAACACGAGGCGCGCGCCGTTGGAGTCACTCAGCACGTTGGCGCTGATGCCCTGGGACGAGAACTGGGCATTGATGGACTCGCGCACCTGCTGCAAGGTCGCGCCGCCCGGAATCACCACGTCGTAGCTCTTGCCCGACTGGTTGATGGTCAGCGTCTGGTCTTCGTCCGTGCTGTTGGCCTTGCCCGATGCGCCGTCCGCATTGACGGCTGTAGTGACTTTCGAGGCCGTGGCTAGGCTGGCAATTTCCAATCGGTATTTGCCGCTGGACGCACCGTCAGTCAGGGTGACCTTAGCGTTTTTCTCTTCCGAAGAAGTCGCCGCCAGACCGTTGAAGGCCGAGGCATTGTTCAACTTGGTGATCGCCGCCTGGTAGGCTTCCAGCGCCGTCTTGACCGAACCAACCGCAGACAGCTGCACGGTGGCCTTTTTCTGCTCGCTGGTGATCTGAGCTTGCTTGGGTGCCTGTTCAGCCCCCACCAATGCCTTGACGATAGCCTGGGTGTCATAGCCCGAACCTGGGCCGGAAATCGTTGAACTAGCCATTTGCCATTCTCCTTGTTCTGCAGCGGCCGTTTTTTTGGCGCGAGCGCGCCCTGACCGCAATCAGAAACATGTTTCGTGCCAACTCAAGCCTTGCTGTCAAACAACAGGCTGCTGGCATCGCTCAGGTTCTGCGCCAACTTCAGCGCAGTTTCCGATGGAATCTGTCGAATTACTTCACCACTGTCAGTGGCGATCACCTTGACGACCACTTTGCCGGTGGAGTCATCGATGGAAAAATCCAGGTTGCGCTGTGAAGCCTGCACAAACTCACGTATATCGGTTACCGCTTTTTCCAGCGCAACGCGCTGTGGCTCTTCGCCTTGGACTGGCTCAATGCTGGCTGCAGGCTTGGCCTGAGCGACCACGGGTGTGGCGCTGGGCTGGACTGTGCCAGAGAGGTAAGGCGTGTTCAGCTTGATGCTCATGTCCATGTCACCACCTCCAAACTGAAAAAACGGAAGGGCACGTTGTTAAACGCACCCTCCCGTTATTTAACCGCTACCGCCTATTACTGAAGCAGCTTCAGAACAGAGGATGGCAGTTGGTTGGCCTGGGACAGGATCGCAGTGGAAGCCTGTTGCAGGGTTTGTTGCTTGGTCAGTTCAGCAGCTTCAGAAGCAAAGTCAGCGTCTTCTACGCGGCCTTTGGCAGCGGAGGAGTTCTGCGAAATGCTCTGCAGGTTGGCCACGGTGCTGGCGAAGCGGTTTTGTACGGCACCCAGCTGCGAACGCTGGCTGTCGATCTGCTGCATGGCGTCGTCCAGAGCCTGGATAGCCTGCTGCGAAGAAGCGGCAGTCAGGATGTTCAGGTCGGAAACGGTGGTTTCCATGGTCACAGCAGCCTTGGTGCCGGCAGCAGCGACAGTGGTCAGACCCAGTGCAGCCAGGCCAGTACCTGCGCTGCCGTCTTTAACGGTAATGTCTTTGTCAGCGAACAAGTTCAGAGTGCCGTCAGCGTTTTTGCTGGCTTGAACACCGGTGCTGGCGCTGTTGATCGAAGAAACGATCGCGTCAGCGGTATCGCCTTTCTTGAACTTGACTTCAACACCGTTGAGGCTGATCGAGGTATCTGCGGTCAACTTGGCCTGAGTAGTACCGGCGGACAGACCCAACTGCGACAGAGAACCGCTGGTGTTGTTGGCCAGCTTGATGTCAGCGCCCTGACCAGAGGTCACCTGGAAACGACCGTTGGTGAACGATGCAGTACCACCAGTACCGGCAGCGGTTGTCAGGCTTGTTACGACGCTGGCGATGGTAGCGTTCGCAGCCCAAGTCACGTTGTTGCCATTTACAGAAACCGAACCGGCAGCAGCCAGAGTGGTCGGGGTAGCGGCAGCGGTAGTACCAGCTGTCATGCCCAGAGCGGTAGGACCGGTAGCTGGGGTGGCACCAATGGTGATTGCACTGCTGGAAGACAGAGAGACAATGCCTGCAGCGGTTGTGCTTGCGGTAACGCCAGTGGTTGCTGTTTGTGCGTTGATAGCGGCGACAGCAGCGGTACCAGCAGCTGCACCAGCAGCAACTGCACCAGTGGCCAGAGTGATTGAAGTACCGTTAATGGTAATTGCATCACCAGCAGCAAGTGCAGTCGCAGCGGCGGAACCTGTAACAGTTGCCTTATCGCCAACAACCGAACCAGTAGCGGTAGCAGCTAGGCCAGTCATTGCAGCGCCGTTTACGGCAGCTTCTTTGTAGTTGCCTTTCAGAGCGGTAGAGCTGATATCGGTCATACCGAACGAGATAGTCTCGTTGGCGTTGGCGCCGATCTGGAATGCTACGTTGTTGAACGAGCCGTCCAGCAGGTTACGACCACCGAAGGTGGTGGTGCTGGCGATACGGTTCAGCTCGCCCACTTTAGCGGTGAATTCTTGCTGCAGGGAAACACGGTCAGCGTCGCTTTTATCACCGTTCGCCGCTTGCAGGGCGAGTTCACGCAGACGCTGCAGGGTGTTGGTGGATTCTTGCATCGCGCCTTCAGCGGTCTGGGCAATCGACACGCCGTTGTTGGCGTTGGAGATTGCAACGTTCAGGCCTTTGACCTGGTTGTTCAGACGGTTGGCGATCTGCATGCCGGCAGCGTCGTCTTTGGCGCTGTTGATTTTCAGGCCGGAGGACAGACGGTTCATCGACTGGCTCAGAGCGTCGGAAGCTTTGTTCAGGTTCTTCTGGACACCCAGGGAAGTGATGTTGGTGTTTACTGATAATGCCATGACGAAATCCTCGTTGATTGGATGCTGCGGCTTCCGGCCCTGGCAACCGCCGGGTGTGGCCTAGAGAACCTACGTAATAGTTATCGTCGTGGTAGCCGGTTGCTTGAGGGTTTTTTTGATTTTTTTTACTGGCGCGGTGCCACCCCTTGTAATTCAAGGGTTTAGACCCCCGCAAACACCCACTTTTACGGGTTTTTTTGGCGCCAAATAAAAAACGCCGATGATCTTTTGATCATCGGCGTTTGCTTTTGCGGTGAACGCGGTCTACGACAGCCTCACGGACGATAAAGAATCGCCGACCCCCACGACAACCCCACGCCAAAACCACTGACTGCCACGCGTTTCCAGGTGGCATCCATCACGTGCTTTTCCAGCAGCAACGGAATGCTCGACGACACGGTGTTACCGGTCTCGACCATGTCCTTGATGAACTTGTCCACCGGTGCATCTTCGAAACGGCGCGCCACGGCGTCGACAATCGCCGCGCTGCCCTGGTGAATACAGAACGCATCGATCTCATCGGCCTTGAGGTCCGACTCATTGAGCAGCTCGTGCAAATGCGCCGGCACCTTGAGCAAGGCGAAGTTGAACACCTGGCGGCCGTTCATGAAGAACACGCCGTCGCTGACCTTCAAGTGCGGCGCGCCGGAACCGTCGGTGCCAAACTTGGCCTTGCCGAGCTGCCAGGAGGCGTCTTCTCCCATCCAGGTGGCGGTGGCGGCATCGCCAAACAGCATGGTGGTGTTGCGGTCTTCCGGGTCGACGATCTTGGAGTACGGGTCGGCGGTGACCAGCAGGCCGTTTTTCAGGCCGGCGGCTTCCATGAAGCCCTTCATCGCGTAGATGCCGTAGACATAACCGGAGCAGCCCAGGGAAATATCAAACGCGGCAACGTGGGTCGGCAGGCCCAGTTTGTCCTGGACGATGGCCGCTGTGTGGGGCAAGCCCTCTTCATCACCGTTCTGGGTGACGACGATCAGCGCGTCAATCGATTCGCGCTTCAAATCCGGGTTGTTGGCAAACAAAGCGTTGACCGCCTCGACACACAGATCGGAGGTTTCCTGCGCAGCTGCCTTGCGCGGCAGGAACGCGGAACCGATCTTGCCGATGATGAATTCTTCATCCTTGGCGAATTTGGCACCCTGGGCGTAGTTATCGATCCCGTCTACCGGCACGTAACTGGCGATGCTTTTTATGCCAATCATTGTGGCTTCCCAATACTAAATAGCTGGAGAACACCCCTCGGGCTACGCCTGGAGTGCTGACAATAAAGGGGATAACCCCGTAACAATCTCACTGAAAGCCGCCCCGCAAGGACCCTGTGACGACTTATCCTTTTCACACGATACAGTGAAGATGCGCTTTATGACTCACAGGTCACCTAATTGTGTGTGGTTTATGCAAAACCTTCAAACAATTAAGCCGCGAAAACGACAATGGCCCAGCCTGTTTCCAGGCTGGGCCATTGCATGACAGAGCGCCGATCACATCTTGTTGAACAGGCTCAACTGCGAGATTTTCACGAACGCCAGCTGCGACGCCTGCAGCATGGTTTGTTGCAGGCTGAGGTTGATGGCGGCTTCGGCGAAGTCGACATTGCCCAACGAATTCATGGTGGTGGTGTTGGCCAGGCTGAGGCTGGTGTTTTCCTGCACCTGAATATCCAGGGTATTGAGGCGCGCACCGATGCCCCCGCGGATCTGGTCGACCTGACTGTAGGCATTGGTCAGGTTACCGATGGACCTGGCCACCACATCCTTGAGTTCCTTTTGCGCTGCCGGGTTGCCATCCGACGGTGTCTCCAGGGTTTTACGCAGACGCCCCAGGGTATCGAGCACATTTTCATTCTTGTTGCTGGTGGCACCGACCAGGAACTGGTCACCGTCTTGCGGGTCGGCACTCACGCCCAGCGTGACGCCCGCCACTGTGATTGAGGTGGCACCGGCGGCGAGTGTATCGCTGGCAATGGCTTTGCTGTCGGCAGTGTATGGCTGGGCATAGACACTGTAAGCCCCCGCCGCGCCAAACTTGACCACCATGCCGGAGTTGGGAAAGGTACTCGAATAGGCCGCCGGATCGGTCACTGCGCCGCCCGTCAACTGCGCCGTGCTCGGGTTGCTCGGCGTACGGGATACGCTGAACGAGTCTGGCTTGATCGAGAGGCTGAACTCACGTCCCGCGACCACGGCGTCCGACGGCGCGCCCGGCAATACGCCTTTGCCCAGGTTCAAGCCGATATCGAACTTGACCCCACGCAGGTTGATGGTGGAAGCCCCCTCCTTGGTGGAATCGAAGGTGCCATTGCCCGGGATCTCGGCGGTGATGTCCTGGCCGGCGGCGTCCTGGACGGTGTACTGCGTACTGCTGACAAACGTCAGCTTATACGGTTGGCCGTCGGCAAATTTAACGCTGGTGGTGCCTGAAGCGATCAGGCCCGCCGACACGGTGACTTTACCGTCATCCACATCCACAAGCGGGTTCGGCAGCACGCGCGTGGCTTGCGTACGCCCGGTGTTGGCGGCCGTCTCAAGCATGCTCTTGGCGGTATCACCCATCGAAATCGACAAGTTCTCTGCCACTTTCAGGGTCAGCGGAGTGTCGTCGCCCTTATACGTGTAGGTGCCGTCGTTGTTGCGCGAATACGGCGGGGTATCGGTCTTGCTTCCGGAAAACAGGTAATTGCCGCTGGCGTCCTTGGTGTTGAGCAGGCCCATGATCTGGTCTTCAAGGGAACCGACCTCAGCTGCAATCGACTTGCGGTCGGCGTCACTGATACCCACGTTACCCGCCTTCAGGGCCAACTCACTGGCCTTCTGCACAGCGATATTGATGTTTTCCAGCACGCTGTCTTCGGTACTCAATGAATTTTTCAGCGTGTCGATATTGCCATTGAACTGCGCCAGCATATCTTTCTGCTGTTGCAGCATCAGCAACCGCGCCGCCGCCACCGGATCATCCGCCGCCGTTTGCACGCGCACGCCGCTGCTGGCCTGATCCTGGGCCTTCACCACGCTGGAATAATTCTGCTGGTAGTTGGCGGAGCTGGTTTCGAAATATTGCTGTGTAGAAATACGCATCTTCCCAGGCTCCCTTAAAGGCTATTGATCAATGTGGTGAAGGTTTCTTGCGCAGCCTTAATGATCTGTGACGATGCGGTGTAGTACTGCTGGAACTTGATCATGTCGCCCGCCTCGTCATCCAGGTTGACCCCGGACACCGAGTTACGCGCGGCTTTGTTGGCTGCCAGCAACGCCCCTGTCGCGGAAACATCAACGCCAGACTGGTTCGCCTTGGCACCCACCTGGGAAACCAGGCGGCTGTTGGCGCCGGTCAGGCTCACCCCCACGTTACCGTCGCCCAGGCCGACCGTGGCCTTGGTCTGCAGATCGAGCAACTGCTGAGCGTTACGGCCATCGGATTTGCCGCCACTGTTGAACGAAAAGGTCGTGCTGTCACCACCCGCCGGCGAACCGTTGATGGTGGTGTCGAATTTGAAACCGGACCCCGGGATCACGGCGCCAGTGGCGTCCAGTTCGGGCACATTCACGGTGATCTTGTTGCCCTGCCCCGGAATGATGGTGCCGGTACCCAGCGGTTTGCCCTGGGCATTGCTGATCGTGTACGACTGCGTGCCATCCGCCGCCGGCTTGTCGAAGACCATTTTTACCGGCATCAGCGCTTTGATATCCGTACGCAACTGCGCAGTCGCAGCGCCCCCGTGGATATCCAGCGGCACGGTCAACGACGGCTGGGTAAACGTGCCCGTGCCAGCGTTGGTCTTGCCACTTTCGCCAATCAGCGGCCCGGCAAACGCGAGCTTGTTGGCATCGACCATATCCACTCCGATGGCGCTGGCCCCGGTAGCGGTTGGACTGACCTTGAAGCTGTCCGGGTAGCTCATGGTGCCCTTACCATCGAGCGCCAGAGTGAAGCCGTCCATCGGCACCTGGTTCGCGGCCGTGATGTCGAAGGTGCCCATGGCCTTACCGTCGGAGCGCAGCACCGTCACCATGTTCGGGTTGGCCTGGTCGCTGAAGGTGACCTTGTAGTCGAATGTCGTGAGCTTACTGCTGTCGGTGATCGTCACGTTCAGGTTGCTTGCCGTCGCGCTGTTACCCGACGCGCCCTGGCTGCGTGAAGCGATGGCCGTGGCACTGTTGATGTCCTTGAACAGCGAGGTGCCGAATTCACCGTTCAGGTCCAGGCCCTGGCCCAGCTGATTGTTGACGGTGTCCGCGGTGGCCACGGCCAGACGGCCCAGCTCATTGATGGCGGGCATCAACGCATCGCTGCGATAACGCAACAGGCCACCAATGCTGCCGCCGGTGACGACCGAACCGAGGTCCAGGGTGGTGCCGCTGACATTCAACTGAATGGTGTATTGGCTGTTATCGCTTTTGCTCGGCACCGCCGAAATAGTGTTGGAAATACCGCCTTCCACCAGCGACTGCCCGGTACCGGTGTTAATGCTGAACTGGCCGTTCTTTTCCGTCGCCGTCACGCCGATCAGCTCGTTGAGCGCACGCACGGCCTCGTTGCGCGAGTCCAGCAGGTTAGCCGGTGGGCTGCTGGCCGAACCCTGGGCCTGTTTGATCTGCTTGTTGAGCGAAGCGATCGAAGACGTCAGTTGGTTGACCTGATCGCTCATCGTGCTCAACTGGCTATTGATGGTTTCTTTTTGCTGGGTCAGTTGCGTCGACAGCGAGTTGAAGCGATTGGTCAGGGTCTGGGCATTGGCAACCAGCAGCTGCCGGGCCGAAAGATCATTGGGGTTCGAAGACGCCGTCTGCAACGTTGCGAAAAACGTGCTGAGGACCGACGACATGCCCGTGGTGCGATCCGACAACAGCTTGTCCACGCTGCTGACCTGACCCAGGTACGCATTGGCATCGGCACTCAGCGAGGTACTGTTCTGATACGCGGCATCGAGGTACTCGTTGTACACCCGGCGCACATCCGCCAGGGTCGTACCGCTGCCGATAAACACACCGCCGAACTGGTTCGACGCATTGGCGGTCTGACTGCTCTGCTGGCGCGAATAGCCCGGCGTATTAACGTTGGCGATGTTGTTACTCAAGACCGACAACGATCCTTGAGCGGCGTTAAGACCCGACATCCCGATATTGAGCAAACTCATGGTTCAGACCTTATAAATGAGTGGTCGCGCCAGCGGCAGCGTAATTCTGGTAACTGTTCATCGTTTTTGCGATCTGCGAAATCTTGCTGGCGTAGGCCGGGTCGGTGGCGTAACCGGCTTTTTGCAACTCGCGCACAAACTGTTCCGGGTTGTCGGCCGACTTCAGTACTTCTTTATAGCGATCATTGCTTTGCAGCAAAGTCACCAGGTCATGGAAGCTGTCCTGGTAGGAGTCGTAGGAGCGGAACTGCGCCGTTTCCTTGACCATCGCCCCATCACGAAACTCGCTGGTAATCGCACGTGCCTGGCCGCCCTGCCAGCTCTGGCCGGCCTTGATGCCGAACAGGTTGTGGCTGCTGCTGCCGTCCTCGGCGCGCATCACCGATTTGCCCCAACCGGTCTCCAGGGCGGCCTGGGCCACCAGGTACTTCGGATCGACACCGATGCGCGCAGCGGCCGCCTTGGCCATCGGCAACATGGTGGCGACGAATTCATCCTGTGAACTGAACGCCTTTTTCGCCGGCGCCAATGGCGGCTGGGCCACGGCGCGGCTGTAGATCTGCATGCGGTCGCTGGGCACGGCAAAGCTGCGCGCGGCGCTGTTGACCACGTTGTCTTGCAAGGCGCTGTTACGCAGCGGCGCGGCCTTGGCCTCGCTGGCGGCCTGGGTGGTCGGCACGATGCCGGCGAGCAGGCGATCGGTCAGCTTGCTCGGCAAGGCGATACGGCGCTGGTTCATCAGCTCCATGTCGTTGCTGTGGGCAGCAGCGGCACCGGCCTGGGGCTCGGCTACGCGGTAAGCCCACAGCGGGCGCTGACCATTGGAGCGGCCCAGCGGCCCGGTGGCCTGGGTGCCGGCGGCAATTTCGGTCGGCACATCGGCTTTTTTCGCAGGCTCGGCAGCCGCCGGGCCCTGCAAGGTGGCCGCCTGGGCGTCCACCGGTTTGTTCTTCTGCATCTGGCGCATCAGCACGTCGGCCAGGCCGATACCGCCGCCTTCGCGGGACATCGACACGGCCAATTGCTGGTCGTACATCTCCTGATACTGCTTGGCGGCCGGGGTGTTCATCGGGTTGTCCTTGCCCAACACCTCGGTGGCCGAGCGCATCGACTTGAGCATCTCGTTGAGAAACAGCGACTCGAACTCCTGCGCCACCTTGCGCATGTTGCCTTCGCTGTTCTTGTCGTCACCGACCTTGAGCTGGTTAAGCCGGTTCAGGTCGGAGTAAGACCCCGAGTCCGCCGTGCTGGTAAGACCGCTCTTGCGCATATCCATGACCATGGCCTCAGATCACGATCAGGTCGGCTTGAAGGGCGCCGGCCTGTTTCAAGGCTTCGAGGATCGCCATCAAGTCGCCGGGGGCTGCGCCCACCTGGTTCACCGCGCGGACAATTTCATCCAGGGTGGTACCGGGGCCGAACTTGAACATCGGCTTGGCTTCTTGCTGGGCATTGACCCGCGAGCGTGGCACCACGGCAGTCTGGCCATTGGACAGCGGCCCGGGCTGGCTGACGATCGGGTCTTCGGTGATGGTCACGGTCAGGCTGCCGTGGGTCACCGCGGCCGGCGACACCTTGACGTTCTGGCCGATCACGATGGTGCCGGTACGCGAGTTGATGATGACTTTGGCCACGGCCTGGCCCGGGTCGACTTCGAGGTTTTCCAGGATCGACAGGTAATCCACGCGCTGGCTTGGGTCCAGCGGCGCGGTTACACGGATCGAGCCGCCATCGATGGCCTGGGCCACGCCAGGGCCGAGCATATCGTTGATCTTGTCGACCACGCGCTTGGCGGTGGTGAAGTCGGAGCGGTTGAGGTTCAGGGTCAGGCTATTGCCCTGGTTGAAACCGCTGGGCACGGTACGTTCCACCGTGGCGCCGCCGGGAATACGACCGGCCGACGGCACGTTGACGGTGATCTTCGAACCGTCACGGCCCTCGGCGTCAAACCCGCCCACCACCAGGTTGCCCTGGGCGATGGCGTAGACGTTGCCGTCGATACCTTTGAGCGGCGTCATCAGCAAGGTGCCACCACGCAGGCTTTTCGAGTTACCGATGGACGACACGGTAATGTCCACCGCCTGGCCCGGCTTTGAAAACGCCGGTAATTCGGCGCTGATGGACACTGCCGCGACGTTCTTGAGTTGCACGTTGCCCGAGCCCGCCGGCACCTTGATGCCGAACTGCGAGAGCATGTTGTTGAAGGTCTGCAGGGTGAACGGGGTCTGAGTGGTCTGGTCACCCGTACCGTTGAGCCCTACCACCAGGCCGTAGCCGATCAACTGGTTGGACCGCACGCCGGAGATGCTGGCGATGTCTTTCAGGCGCTCGGCCTGGGCGACAGCGCTCAACGAGAGCAGGAGTGCGGCCGCCATCAGCTGTTTGAGTTTCAAAGTGGCCACCTAGAAAGGGAACAGCGGGCTAAGGAAGAAACGGTCGAACCAGCCCGGCTGGCTTGCATCAGCGAACGCGCCGGTGCCGGAATAGGTAATGCGTGCATCGGCAATCCGCGTGGACGGCACGGTGTTGTCGGTGGAGATGTCATCGGCGCGCACCATGCCGGCGATGCGTACCAGCTCGTCACCGGTGTTGAGGGTCATCCACTTCTCACCGCGCACGGCGATGATGCCGTTGGGCAATACATCGGCCACGGTCACGGTGATCGAACCGGTCAGGCTGTTGCCCTGCCCTGCCGCGCTCTTGCCGTTGGTGGCACGGTCGCCGCTGTAGCCGGCGCTCAGGCTCAGGTCGCCATCGCCCAACGGGTTATTGACGTTGGGCACCGCGCCGAACAACGAGGTCAGGCCAATGCCCGCCTTGCTGGTTTTACCCACCTGGGAGTTGGCGTTCTTGCTCGCCTGGGTGCGCTCGTTGAGGGTGATGGTGATGATGTCACCGACCCGGAACGCCTTGCGGTCGCTGTACAGGTTCTGTTCGAAACCGGCCTGGTAGATCGAGCCATTGTTGGCCGCCGCCGGCAACGGCGTGCGCGGCAACACCGGCGCGTAGTACGGGTCATTGGGTTTTGGCGTCGGGGCGACGCAGCCCGCGAGCACGGCAATCCCACTCAATGCCAGAACGGAAACATAGCGATTCATGACCCTACCTCACGGTGTTGCAGGCGCCCTCAAGAGCGCCCCATAGACTTGATTACAGATTCTGCGTTACGAACGAAAGCATCTGGTCGGCGGTGGAGATCACCTTGGAGTTCATCTCGTAGGCGCGCTGAGTGGTGATCATGTTGACCATCTCTTCAACGGTGCTCACGTTGGACGTTTCCAGGGTGCTTTGCAGCGTGGTACCGAAACCGTTCAGGCCAGGGGTGCCGATTTGCGGCGCGCCGCTGGAGGCGGTTTCCAGGAACAGGTTGTTGCCCATCGCCTGCAGGCCGGCCGGGTTGATGAAGTCGGCGGTTTGCAGGTTGCCGATCACTTGCGACGCCGGGTTGCCGGCCACGGTGATCGACACGGTGCCGTCGTTGCCGACAGTGAAGGTCTTGGCATCGGCCGGCACGATCACGGCCGGTTCCAGGGAGAACCCGTTGGCGGTGACGATCTGGCCATTGGAGTCCAGGTGGAAGGTACCGTCACGGGTGTAGGACGTGGTGCCATCCGGTTGAAGGATCTGGAAGAAACCACGGCCGTTGATGGCCATGTCCAGCGGCTGGCCGGTCTGCTGCAGGTTGCCGGCGCTGAAGTTTTTCTGGGTGCCGACAATTGCCACACCTGTACCCAATTGCAGGCCCGACGGCAGTTCGCTGTCCTGGGTCGACTGGGCGCCAGGCTGCTTCTTGATCTGATAGAGCAGGTCCTGGAATTCGGCGCGGTCACGTTTGAAACCCGTGGTCGACACGTTGGCCAGGTTGTTGGAAATGGTGGTCAGGTTGGTGTCCTGGGCGGACAGGCCTGTTTTGGCAACCCATAGAGCCGGAAGCATGCTGTTCTCCTCTGTGCGCCTGTTTGTTGGCGCCGTGCTGCGAAATTAGTGAATGACTTAGCTCATCTGCATGACGCGAGTCATGGCCTGGTCGTCTTCCTTGGCGCTGTTCATCATCTTGATGTGCAGCTCGAATTGCTTGGAGAGCGCCAATACCGCCGTCATTTCTTCCACAGCATTGACGTTGCTCGCCTGCAGGAAACCCGAGGTCAGCTTGACGCTCGCATCGACCACGGCCGGCTGGCCATCCTTGGTGTGGATGGTGCCATCGAGGCCCTTGTTCATGTTCTTGAGGTCCGGCTGGACCAGCTTGATGCGGTCTACCTCGGCCATCACGCGCGGGCCTTCGCCCATGGCGCGAATGCTGATGGTGCCGTCGGCGCCCACTTCAATCTTCTGCTGCGGCGGTACGGCAATCGGCCCACCGTTGCCCATGATCGGCATGCCGTTACCGGCACGCAGCACGCCCAATGCATCGACGTTCATGCTGGCGCTGCGCACGTAGGCTTCGCCGCCATCCGGGGTTTGCACGGCCATCCAGCCATCACCATTGACGGCCACGTCCAGGTCACGACCGGTTTCGATCATCGCGCCAGGGCTGAAATCGGTGGCTGGGCGTTCGGTCATGGCAAACGCCCGCGCCGGAAAGCTGTCACCGAACACCGGCATCGAACGCGCCTGTTCCAGGTCACGCTGAAAACCGTTGGTGGAAATGTTCGCCAAGTTGTTGGCATGGGCCTTCTGCGCCAGTGCATTCTGGCTGGCGCCGGTCATTGCCACATAAAGGTACTTGTCCACACTCTTTCCTCTTTCTGACGCAGGCTTGCCGCCTACCGCTGTACTGAGGAGGCTTAAGCAATTTGCGAACCAACTTTTCAAAAGAGGACGAAGCCCAGCAACCACGGGGGCTTGCGCAAAGGCATTAAAAAATATGGAGGGAGGGATAGTCGAAAAAACGGCGGACTACTGCCGCTTACGGCAACGGCGCAGATCAATGTGAGAGGGTGTAGCCCCCTCCCACCTTGGGTTATTTGTCGGCCTTGAGAATCTCGTAATCGCGCAGTTTGTTGGCGATGGTGGTATGCGACACGCCCAGTCGCTTGCCCAATTGCCGACTGCTGGGGTGCTCGGCATACAAACTTTCCAGCACCGCCTTCTCGAAGCGCCCGACAATCGCCTCCAAGCCGCCCTCCAGGGAAAAATCGCCAAGCGGCTGACGCACGCCATAGTCCGGCAGGCGAATATGCTCAGCCTTGACCGTCCCGCCCTCGCACAACGACACCGCCTGGAACAGCACGTTTTCCAACTGCCGCACATTGCCCGGCCAGTGGTAGTGGCTGAGCTTGTCCATCGCGGCAGGCGCCAACCTGGGCAGCGGGCAGCCGATCTGCCGACTGGCCTGATCGAGAAAGTGCTCGACCAACGGCGCCAGGCCATCGAGGCATTCGCGCAGTGGCGGAATATGCAATGACAGCACGTTGAGGCGGTGATAGAGGTCCTGGCGGAATTCGCCACGGGCGCACAGTTCGGACAAATCGACCTGGGTCGCGCAGATCACCCGCACATCCAGGTACACCTCCTCATCGCTGCCGACCCGTCGGAAGCAGCCGTCCTGCAGAAAGCGCAGCAATTTCACCTGCAGGCGCGCGCTCATTTCCCCGACGCCATCCAGAAACAACGTACCGCCCGCCGTCAGTTCCAACAGCCCCAACTTGCCCTCGGCCCGCGCGCCTTCAAACGCGCCAGGTCCATAGCCGAACAGCTCGGTCTCGGCCATCGATTCGGGCAAACCGGCGCAGTTCAACGCCATCAGCGGCGATTGGCCACGCGGGCTGGCCAGGTGACAGGCGCGCGCCAGCAGCTCTTTGCCGGTGCCGGTTTCGCCTTCTATTAATAGAGGCGCGTCCAGCGGTGCCATGCGCCGGGCTTCACGCACCACCGCCGCCATGACTCTGGAACTTTGGAAAATGCTGTCAAAGCCGCGCAGCTCCTGCTTGCGCACGTTGTAGATGCGCTCCCCCACACGGTCGGCGCGGTGCAGGGTCAGCACGGCGCCGGCCATGGCTTCGCTGTCATCGTGCTCGGACGATTGCAGCGGCGCGATATCCGCCAGGAACACGTCGCCCTTGACCTTGACCCGCAGGCCGTTGATCCGCGATTTGCTCGCACGCACCAACTCCGGCAGGTCGAAATCCTCGGCATAGCGCGACAGCGGAATGCCCGGCACCTCGTCCACCCGCACACCGAGCAACTGCGCCGCCGCACGGTTGGCGGCGACGATGGAGCCGCCCATATCGATGGACAGCACCGGGAACTCCAGGGCGCCGAGCAACGCGTTGAGTTCCATGTGTCGACGCTCGCTGGGCATCAGCCCTACCCTTTTCACGCCAAACACCCCGGCAATCGCTTCGAACTGCGGGCGCAGTGCCTGGAACTGCATGTTCACCAGGTTCGGGCAAAACAAATAGATGGCATTGCCATGTTCCCCGCCGACCTCGCCCTTGGCGACGTTGACGCCGTACTCCACCAGCAGGTTGAGAATGTCCCGCAGGATGCCGATGCGGTTCTGGCAGTGCACTTTGATACGCATGAAGAGGCCCGAACAATGGGTAGGCGCCGCGTCTTTTTGTCGCTGGGCGCAGATAGTCGTCAAGATTATGTTACAGCCTGTGAGCTTTTCACAGCCCGGCGCGGCGATGGGCTACAGAAACGTAACGAATACTTTACGAAAAGCCGCGTCTTTTCCTACAAGAACACCGCGCAGGCGGGTGGAATCCTGCCCTTCACGGGTTATCAATAGGTACATCGCAGGACATAACAAGAACGAATGCCTAGCAGGAGAACCGTATGAAGCAGACGCACTACGTGGCCCGCGAGCCCGATGCGCAAGGTTTTATCCACTACCCGCCGGAAGAACACGCGGTGTGGAACACCCTGATCACACGTCAGTTGAAAGTGATCGAGGGTCGCGCCTGCCAGGAATACCTGGACGGCATCGACAAGCTCGGCCTGCCGCTGGACCGCATCCCCCAGTTGGGCGAAATCAACGCCGTGCTGGCCGAAACCACCGGCTGGCAAGTCGCACGGGTACCGGCGTTGATTCCCTTCCAGACTTTTTTCGAATTGCTCGCCAGCAAGCAGTTTCCGGTGGCGACCTTTATTCGTACCCGTGAAGAACTGGACTACCTGCAAGAGCCGGATATTTTCCACGAGATCTTCGGCCACTGCCCCCTGCTGACCAACCCCTGGTTCGCTGAATTCACCCACACCTACGGCAAACTCGGCCTGGCGGCCACCAAGGAGCAGCGGGTGTACCTGGCGCGCCTGTACTGGATGACCATCGAGTTCGGCCTGGTGGACACTCCCCAGGGTCGACGCATCTACGGCGGCGGGATCCTGTCGTCGCCCAAGGAGACGGTGTACAGCCTGTCCTCCGAGCCCGAGCACCAGGCCTTCGACCCGCTGGAGGCGATGCGCACGCCGTATCGCATCGACATCCTGCAACCGCTCTATTTTGTGCTGCCCGAGCTCAAGCGCCTGTTCGAGGTAGCCCAGGAAGACATCATGGGCATGGTCGAACGCGGCATGCAGCTGGGTCTGCACGCCCCCAAGTTCCCGCCCAAACCCAAAGCCGCGTGAACCACGATTTTTATGGCCAGGTGAGCCTTTTCCCTGGCCCCGCGTTGCTTTAGGGTGACGCTCACTGATCTTCAATCATTCGAATTCAGGACACCGCACATGACCACCTTGAACCAAGCCCACTGCGAAGCCTGCCGCGCCGATGCCCCACAGGTCAGCGATGAAGAACTGCCGGTACTGATCAAGCAGATCCCCGACTGGAACATCGAAGTACGCGACGGTGTGATGCAGCTGGAAAAAGTCTTCCTGTTCAAGAACTTCAAGTTTGCCCTGGCCTTTACCAACGCCATGGGTGAAATCTCCGAAGCCGAAGGCCATCACCCAGGCCTGCTCACCGAGTGGGGCAAAGTCACCGTGACCTGGTGGAGCCACTCGATCAAGGGCCTGCACCGCAACGACTTCATCATGGCCGCGCGCACCGACGAAGTGGCCAAGACCGCCGAGGGCCGCAAGTAATGCATTTCGATGCCATTGGCCGCGTACCCGGCGACCCGATCCTGGGGCTGATGGACCTGTACGCCCAGGATCCCAACCCGAACAAGTTCGATCTGGGCGTGGGCGTGTACAAGGACGACCAGGGCCTGACGCCGATTCCCCCTTCGGTGAAGCTGGCGGAGCAGCGCCTGGTGGAGCGGCAAACCACCAAGACCTACATCGGCGGCCACGGCGATGCAGCCTTCGGCGCGTTGATCAGCGAACTGGTGCTCGGTGCCGATTGCGCGCTGATTCGCGACCGCCGTGCCGGCGCCACCCAGACGCCTGGCGGCACCGGCGCCCTGCGCCTGAGCGCCGACTTTATCGCCCACAGCCTGCCCGGCCGGGGCGTGTGGCTGAGCAACCCGACCTGGCCGATCCACGAAACCATCTTCGCCAAGGCCGGCCTCAAGGTCAGCCACTACCCCTACGTAGGCGCGGACAACCGCCTGGATGTAGCCGCGATGCTGGCAACATTGGCCCGCGTACCCGAGGGTGATGTGGTGCTGCTGCATGCCTGTTGCCACAACCCCACCGGTTTCGACCTGTCCCGGGATGACTGGCGCCAAGTGCTGCAGATCGTGCGCGAGCGCCAGTTGCTGCCGCTGATCGACTTTGCCTACCAGGGTTTCGGCGATGGCCTGGAGCAAGACGCCTGGGCCGTGCGATTGTTTGCCGCCGAACTGCCGGAAGTGCTGGTCACCAGTTCTTGCTCGAAGAACTTCGGCCTGTACCGCGACCGGGTCGGCGCGCTGATCGTGTGCGCCGCGGATGCCGAGAAGCTGACGGACGTACGCAGCCAACTGGCGAATATCGCGCGCAACCTGTGGTCGACGCCGCCGGATCATGGCGCGGCCGTGGTCGCGACCATCCTCGGTGATGCCCAGTTGAAAAAGCAGTGGAGCGACGAGGTCGAAGCCATGCGTTCACGGATCGCGCAGTTGCGTTCCGGGCTGGTGGAGGCGCTCGCGCCCCATGGGCTGGCCGAGCGGTTTGCGCATATTGGCGCGCAACGCGGGATGTTTTCCTACACCGGTTTGAACGCCGAGCAGGTCAAGCAACTGCGCGAGAAGCACAGTGTGTATATGGTCAGTTCGGGCCGGGCCAACGTGGCCGGGGCGGATGCAACGCGGTTGGCGCTATTGGCCGAAGCGATCGCCGACGTCTGCAACTGAACAAACCGGTTCAAATGAGGGAGGGGTTTTCCACCTCCCTCATTTGGACTGTGGTTGGCCTTCAGCTTGCGACCATCTCAGCCTTGAGCAGTGCCTCTCTGGCCTGCGCATCCGCCAGCCGATACAACTCGATATGCCCATCCCAGTGCTCGATCAGCGCCGTGCACGACTCCACCCAATCCCCACAGTTGAGGTAGTCCACCTCGCCCACTTTGCGGATCTCCGCATGGTGGATATGCCCGCACACCACGCCATGCAATTCGCGCTTGGTCACTTCGTGGGCGATGGCTTCTTCGAAATCGCTGATAAAACTCACGGCGGTTTTGACCTTGTGCTTCAAATACGCCGAGAGTGACCAATAGCCATAGCCGTACCGTGCGCGCCAATGGTTCAGCCAGCGGTTCAAGGTGAGGGTGAACTCGTAGGCCGAGTCGCCGAGAAACGCCAGCCAACGGTGATAACGGGTGATCACATCGAACTGATCGCCATGGATCACCAACAGATGACGGCCATCGGCAGTCACGTGCACCGCCTCATCGACCAATTGGATATTGCCCAGGATCAACTTGGAATAGCGGCGCAGGAACTCGTCATGGTTACCGGTGACGTAGATCACCTCGGTGCCGCGCTTGGCCATGGTCAGCAGGCGGCGGATGACGTTGGTGTGCGCTTGTGGCCAATACATGCCCCCGCGCATTTTCCAGCCGTCGATGATGTCACCCACCAAGTACACTTTGTCGGCGTGGTAGCCCTTGAGGAACTGCGACAAGTGTTCGGCCTGGCAATCCCGGGTGCCCAGGTGCACATCGGAAATCCACAAGGTACGTACGCGCTGTTTACGGCTGGGCTGGGTGAGCTCGGCACTGGTCATGGGCATCCCTCGACGCTGTTTTGGCGAGCTTGCGCCCTGGCGATTAATAGCCCATGACAGCTGTGCGTCAGTCTGATGACAGCGACGAGCCTGTTCGCCCGGGTTTGGCCAAACGCGCTGCAACCCACAGACATCGGCATGACCAACCCATTAGACTGCGAGGCTGTTAGCTCGTCTGCTCAAGGATCGCAATGACTCCCCGCTCAGCCCTCGGCGCCCTGCATATCGGCGCATTGATGTTTGGCCTCACCGGCGTCTTCGGCAAGCTGGCGGCCGCCTCGCCGTCGATCATCGTATTTGGGCGCGCCCTGTTTGCCGTGCTGGCGCTGGCGGTATTCGCCCGATTTGCCAGCAACACCGCGTGGAAAACCCTGGAGCGGCGCGATTGGCGCCGCCTGTTGGTCAGCGGCGTGTTGCTGGCGGCACATTGGGTGACGTTCTTCATCGCGGTCAAGGTGGCCGGTGTGGCCGTCGCCACGCTGGGGTTCACGGCGTTCCCGGCGTTTACCGTGATCCTTGAGGGGCTGATTTTCCGCGAACGCATCCGCGCCAATGAAATCGTGCTGGTGGTACTGGTGAGCGTTGGCCTGGTGCTGGTCACCCCGGACTTCAACCTGGCCAGCGAAGCCACCGGTGGCTTGCTGTGGGGCATCGCCTCGGGGCTGCTGTTCTCCCTGCTTTCGCTGAACAATCGCGCCAGCTCCGGGCGTATACCGGCGGTGCAGGCGGCGTTGTGCCAGAACGTGGTGGTCGCGGTATGCCTGCTGCCCGTGGCCGCGCCGGGCCTGATGCAAGTAAGCGCGCTGGACTGGTTGTGGATCGGCCTGCTCGGCGTGTTCTGCACTGGCCTGGCCCACAGCCTGTTTGTGGCCAGCCTCGCGGTGATCAAGGCCCGTACCGCCTCGGTGGTGTTTGCCATGGAACCGGTCTACGGCATCACGGCGGCCTGGCTGTTGTTCGCCGAAACGCCGACGCTGCGCATGCTGCTGGGCGGCGTGCTGATCATCGTCGCCATCGTGCTTTCGGGGCTGCTGGGCAGCGCCAGCCAGGCTAAACAACCGGCTGCAACGGCCTGATCTATACTTTAAACATCCGCAACAGTCTGTAGTCGTTCAACGGATAAAGACCGCTCGACGACAGCCACGGCGTTTTCTGAAGTTGCTGCACGTGGGTGGTCATCCCTCAACGCGATGCAGGAGCTTTAACCATGGAAATGCTCATCAGCTTGCTGGTTCAGGTGATCAGCGGCGCCGTCGGCGGTAACCTCGCCGGCATGACCAAACAAAGCCTGGGCACCGGGCTCAATACCACTCTCGGTGGCGTCGGCGGCCTGATCCTGGGCCAGGTTGTTTCGGCGCTGACCGGCACCTCCGGTGGCGAAGCACTGGATGTGGCGGCGGTCGGCAGCAATATTGTCGGCGGTGGCGTCGGCGGCCTGGTGCTCACCTGGGTGGTAGGCTTGATCAAAAGCAAGATGGCCGAGAAATAACGGCGCACCACCGGGTCACCGCCCAACAGCGGCGGTGACTTTTACTGCGTACGGTCGTTGTGCCCCAGGTCGCGCTGCGGGTCGATCCGATCGCGCACGCGCTGCTTGAGCACCTTGGCTTCGGGGAAACCTCCGTCCGCCTTGCGCTCCCAGATCTGCACGCCATCACAGGTGATGCGGAACGCCCCACCGCTGGCAGGCTCCAGCGACACCTTGGCCAGGTCATCGCTGAAAGTGCTCAACAGCTCCTGGGCCAGCCAGGCCGCACGCAACAGCCACTGACACTGGGTGCAATAGGTGATGACGATCTCGGGTTTGCTCGCGGACATAATTCAGAAATTCCTGGCGTAACGAGGGATGAGGGTCAGGCGGCTATAATAGCGGCCTTTATCGCCCAGCCTCGAGATTCACGATGCGCCGCCTGTTGCCCTACCTGTTTCTGTGCCTCATCCCTCTGTTTGCCGATGCCGTCGAAGCCCCACGCCCTAAAATCGGCCTGGTGCTGTCTGGTGGCGCCGCCCGTGGGCTGGCGCATATCGGTGTGCTCAAGGCGCTGGAGGAACAAGGTATCCACATCGACGCCATCGCCGGCACCAGCATGGGCGCGGTGATCGGCGGGCTGTACGCCTCGGGCTACAAGATCGATGAGCTGGAAAAACTCGCGCTGAGTATCGACTGGCAGCAGGCCTTGTCCGATGCGCCGCCGCGCGAAGACGTGCCGTTTCGGCGCAAGCAGGACGATCGTGATTTCCTGGTCAAGCAAAAGCTGAGCTTTCGTGATGACGGCAGCCTCGGCCTGCCGCTCGGAGTGATCCAGGGCCAGAACCTGGCGCTGCTGCTGGAAAGCATGTTCGCCCACAGCAGCAACACGCGTAATTTCGACAAGCTGCCGATCCCCTTCCGCGCCGTGGCCACCGATATCACCACCGGCGAAAAGGTGGTGTTCAGCAAGGGCCACCTGCCCCAGGTAATCCGCGCCAGCATGTCGATCCCGGCGGTGTTCGCCCCGGTGGAGCTGGACGGCCGCCTGCTGGTGGATGGCGGCATGACCGACAACATCCCCCTGGATGTGGCACGGGAGATGGGGGTCGATATCGCCATCGTCGTCGATATCGGCACCCCGCTGCGCTCGCGCAAACAACTGGCAACGGTGGTGGACGTGCTCAACCAGTCCATTACCCTGATGACCCGGCGCAATTCCGAAGAGCAGCTCAAGGCGCTGAACCCCAAGGACGTGCTGATCCAGCCGCCCCTGGCCGCCTATGGCGTGACCGACTTCGGCCGCGCCAAAGACATGATCGACGCCGGCTACCGTGCCACCCGCGCCCTGGACTTGCGCCTGGCCCACTTGCGCCCCGCCGAACCCATCGACCCCACACTGGTGGCCGCGCGTACACCGGGCGAACGCACCCCGGTGATCACTGCAATCAAGCTGGAGAACGACTCGAAAGTCAGCGACGACGTGATCCGCTACTACATCCGTCAACCGCTGGGTGAACCGCTGAACCTCGGCCGTTTGCAAACCGACATGGGCACCCTGTATGGCCTGGACTACTTCGATCAGGTGCAATACCGCGTCGTGAAAAAAGGCCAGGACAATACGCTGGTCATCAGCGCACGCGGCAAACGCAGCGGCACCGATTACCTGCGCCTGGGCTTGAACCTGTCGGACGACATGCGCGGCGACGGCGCCTTCAACCTCGGCGCCAGCTACCGCATCAATGGCATCAACCGCCTCGGCGCCGAATGGCTGACGCGCGTGCAGATCGGTGATCGGCAAGAACTGTACAGCGAGTTCTACCAACCGATGGACGCCGGTTCACGCTACTTTATCGCGCCCTATCTCAGCGCCCAGGCGCAGAACGTCGAGTTGATCCTGGACAACGACCCCATCTCCGAATACCGCCTGGAACGCTATGGTTTCGGTTTGAACGTGGGGCGCCAGATCGGCAACAGCGGCGAGATCCGCTTCGGCGTCGGCGAGGCCTGGGGCAAAGCCGATGTGCGCATTGGCGACCGCGACCTACCGAGTTTGAGCTTCAACGAGGGTTTCTATGAGTTGAAGTATTCCTTCGACTCCCTGGACAACGTGTACTTCCCGCACACCGGCGAGGACATTGGCCTGGCCTTCCGTGAGTTCGAGCCCGGCCTGGGCTCGGACCAGCGTTACCGGCAGTGGGAATTCAAGCTCGACAAAGCCATGAGCCACGGCCCGGACACGTTGGTGCTGGGCGGTCGCTACGGGCGCACCCTGGATGATTCGGACGTGGTGATTTCCAGCTTCCTGCTGGGCGGTGCGCGGCAATTGTCGGGCTTTCGCCAGGATGCGATTTCAGGGCAGAACATCAGCCTGATGCGCGCGGTGTACTACCGCCGGCTGACGCCGCGTTCGTACCTGCCGCTGGATTTCCCGCTGTACCTCGGCGCGTCGCTGGAACGCGGTCGGGCGTGGAACAACGACAATGAATTCGATAGCGGTTATATCAACGCCGCGAGTATTTTCCTGGGGTTTGATACACCGCTGGGGCCGCTGAATTTCAGCTATGGCTTCAATGATGATAATCAGAAGGCGGTGTACCTGAACCTCGGGCAGACGTTCTAGAGCCCTACGCAAATCAAATGTGTGGGGGGGGTGGTGATGAGCGGGACTTAATGAGGTGAGCGGGCCCGCTCACCACAACAAGTCCGGCCGGCATACATCAGCGTTCAGGTCAGGACTTTTCCAGATTCGCCAGGATGTGCCCATGCACGCGCATGCACACGCGCAGATCCGCCTCGTCCACGCCCACAAAGAGCTCGTGGCGCAAAGCGGTGGCAATGGTTTCAATCTGCTCGATCAACGGCCGGGCGGTGTCACACAGCAGGATGCGTTTGGCGCGACGGTCTTCCACCACGGCCTGGCGTTGCACCAGGCCTTGGCCTTCGAGGCTGTCGAGCAAACGGGCCAGGGTCGGCCCTTCTACACCGACGCTTTGCGCCAGCTCACGCTGTGTCGGTGCTTCTTCGAAACGGGCCAGGTGCAACAGCACCAGCCAGCGCGCCTGGGACAAACCCAGCCCCGCCAAACGGCGGTCCAGCTCAGCGCGCCAACCTCGGGACATTTGCGCCAGCTGCATGCCAAAACGGTGTTGATCGGTTAACGGCATAAAAAACTCATGATTTAGACTAAAAACAAATTGTGGCTAATTATTAGTCAGCTAAGCATGCGCCATGCCCGTAGGCAAGAGTCGCTATGTACTGATTCGTTACATTGTCGTAATTGGCACACTAAATTTCGAATTCAGACTGCAAAGCGGCCCGCACGCAGTACAACACACCGTCTGGAACGCGCCCTGAAAACAGCGGCGCGATCTCGGCCACCGGTGGCAGTTCGCCCTCGCCATCAAGAAACGCGTCCTGGATCTCGCCGAGCAAATCTTCCGGCAAATCAAGCGCCTGCTCCAGCGACAGCTGTTGTTTGCCGATGGCTTCGGCCAGCAAGGTGTAGACGTTCTTTTCCGAGCATTGCAACTGGCCGGCGATCTGGATCGGCGTCATGCCGGCACGTGCCAGGCTGATCAGCTCGTGGCGAATATCCGCGATTTCCTTCGGCGCTTCGGCCTGGCCGCCGAGCACTTCGAGGAACGCCTGGCCGTAGCGCTCAAGCTTGCGCGCCCCCACACCACTGACCCGCCCCATTTGCGCCATCGTGGTCGGCTGCTCGCGCAGCATCTCCAGCAAGGTGGAGTCGGGGAAAATAACGTAAGGCGGCACGCTGTGTTCCTGCGCCAGTTTGCGTCGAAGGGTACGCAGGGCTTCCCACTGTTCGCGTTCCTCCAAGCGCACCAACTGGCTGGCCTGGCTGGTGCTGCTCTTGGCCGTGGTCTGCGGCTTGAGGTCGCGGCGCAGCTCCAGGCTCACCTCGCCCTTGAGCAGCGGCCGGCAACTGTCGTTCAGGCGCAGGCCGCCATAGCCCTCAATGTCGATGTCCACCAGGCCGCGCGCGACCATCTGCCGGAACAGCGAACGCCACTCACCTTCGGCGCGGGCCTTGCCGACCCCATAGACCGACAGCTTTTCGTGACCGAAGCTGCGCACCTTTTCGTTGTCCTTGCCCAGCAGTACATCCACCAGATGCCCCACGCCATAACGCTGGCCGGTGCGATAGATCGTGGACAAGGCCTGACGCGCAGGCTCAGTGGCGTCCCAGGTCTGCACGCCGTCCATGCAGTTATCGCAGTGGCCACACGGCTGTGGCATGTCTTCGTCGAAGTACGCCAGCAAGGTCTGGCGCCGGCAGCGGGTCTCTTCACACAGGGAGAGCATGGCGTCGAGCTTGTGCTGCTCCAGTCGCTTGTGGCGTTCGTCGCCTTCGGAGTTCTGCAACATCTGCTTGAGCATCACCACGTCTTGCAGGCCGTAGACCATCCAGGCATCCGCCGGCAGGCCATCACGGCCGGCACGACCGGTTTCCTGGTAGTACGCCTCAAGGGACTTGGGAAGGTCCATATGAGCCACGAAACGTACGTTGGATTTGTCGATACCCATGCCGAACGCGATGGTGGCCACCATGATCAGGCCTTCCTCGTTAAGGAAGCGCTTCTGGTGCGCAGAGCGCGTTTCATTCGGCAACCCTGCGTGGTACGGCAGTGCCGGGTAGCCCTGCTCGCAGAGGAACGCGGCCACTTCGTCGACCTTCTTGCGCGACAGGCAATAAACGATGCCCGCATCGCTGCGCCGTTCGGAGAGGAACGCCAGCAACTGCTTGCGCGGCTGCTCCTTGGGCACAATGCGGTAGAAGATATTCGGACGGTCGAAGCTCGACAGGAAACGCTCGGCATTCTGCAGGTGCAGGCGCTCGACGATTTCTTCGCGGGTGCGCTTGTCGGCAGTGGCGGTCAGGGCGATACGCGGCACATCGGGGAACAGTTCGGCCAACTGACCCAGTTGCAGGTATTCGCGACGGAAATCGTGGCCCCACTGCGAGACGCAGTGCGCTTCATCGATGGCGAACAAGGCGATTTCCAGGCTTTGCAAAAAGGCCAGCATGCGCGGCTGCACCAGGCGCTCAGGGGCCAGGTACAGCATTTTCACTTCGCCACGCTTGATGCGCGCAGCCAGATCGCGCTGCTGCTCGGCGCTGAGGGTGGAGTTCAAGGACGCAGCCGCGACGCCGAGTTCTTCCAGGGTAGCGACCTGATCGTCCATCAACGCGATCAACGGCGACACCACCACGGCCAACCCATTGCGCAGCAAGGCCGGCACCTGGAAGCACAAGGATTTGCCGCCGCCGGTAGGCATCAATACCAGGGCGTCTCCACCACTGGCCACGCGCTCAATGATCGCACCCTGGCGGCCACGAAAACTGTCGTAGCCGAAGATGTCCTTGAGGACGCGTTGAGCCTGCTCGAGCATGTAAAACTCCAAAAATAGTCCCGAAAACCCTCTGTACAGGCTGGCCGAAAAAATACGGCTTTACGGGAAATAATCCGTAAGCGAAGTTTTCGCGGACTGGCGCCTAACCTGTAAGGGCATCACAAAACGCGGCAGTATACCCGAGCGTCATCCACCGAAGGGCACCACTGACGAATTGCAGCCCGTCTCTAAAACCTGGCAAATCTGCATGGCGACTGGCTTGGGCGCGCAAGAACGCCTAGAATTCAGCATCGTTTATTCCCAAGGTAGTCCTTCAATGTCCTTCGCTGAGCAACTAACCCGCCTGCAAGCCTTCCTCGACGCCGATGAGCTGCATGACGAGGCGCTGGACTATGTGGCCGCCCACGGCTACCTGACCGCCCTGTCGATCTGCGCCGAAGAAGTGCCTGATCGTGAATGGATCGACGCACTGTTCGCCGAAGAGCCGCATTACGCCAACGACGCCCAGCGCGAAGAAATCGAAGCCACCCTGCTCGCCCTCAAGGCCCACATCGGTCGTCAACTGGCCTCCGACGAGGAATTCGAGCTGCCATGCGAGCTGGACCTGGGTGAAGACCCGGATGACTCCGACCTGCGCGGCTGGTGCATCGGTTTCATGGAAGGCGTGTTCCTGCGCGAAGCCGCCTGGTTCGAAACCGCCGAGGAAGAAGTCAGCGAAATGCTCCTGCCGATCATGGTCGGTTCGGGCCTGTTCGACGACCAGCCGGAATTCGCCGACATCGCCAGCGATGCCAACCTGATGGACGACATGATCGTCCAGATCCCGGAAGCCCTGACCGCGCTGTACCTGCTGTGCAACGCGCCTGACGAAAAACCGGCGATCCTCAAGCCTCGTCACCACTGAGTCGCTTGCCCGTGACACCCATGGGCAACCGCTCGCTGCTCCTGCGTTACGCACTGCTGGCCATCGGCTGGTTGAGCGTTGCGCTGGGAGTGATCGGCATTTTCCTCCCGGTGCTGCCGACCACGCCCTTCCTCCTGCTCGCTGCCGCCTGCTTCGCTCGAAGCTCACCGCGCTTCTACCAGTGGCTGGTCGAACACCCACGCCTGGGCCCCTGGATCCGTGACTATTTGGAGGGCAACGGCATCCCGCTCAAGGGCAAGGTCTACGCCATCGGCCTGATGTGGCTGAGTATCGGCCTCTCCTGCTACCTGGTGCCGCTGCCGTGGGCACGTGGGTTCATGCTGACCAGTGCCGTGCTGGTGACTGTCTACATCCTGCGCCAGAAAACCCTGCCGCCTCGATAGGCCGCGACATCACGTCGCGCTCAGACCATGGTCGACACTGACTAACCCCAAGCATCATGCGAGACTGTCCAACCGGGCCTGGAATGCCCGGGCGTTCTTGTGCTCGGAGTTACCATGACGCTGTCCAGCGGGCTGATTGCCGCCGTTGCCCTGGCCTATATGGCCATTATGTTTGCCATCGCCTTCTACGGTGACCGTCGCCACGCGCCCTTGCCGCCGCGTGTGCGCGCCTGGGTGTACAGCCTGTCGCTGGCGGTTTACTGCACCAGTTGGACTTTCTTCGGCGCTGTAGGCCAGGCCGCCGAACAGTTGTGGGCGTTCTTACCGATATACCTGGGGCCGGTGCTGCTGCTGGTGTTAGCGCCCTGGGTTCTGCAGAAGATGATCCTGATCAGCAAGCAGGAAAACATCACCTCAATCGCCGACTTTATCGCCGCGCGCTACGGTAAATCCCAAGCCCTGGCGGTCGTGGTCGCACTGATCTGCCTCGTCGGCGTATTGCCTTATATCGCCCTGCAACTCAAAGGCATCGTGCTGGGGGTGAACCTGTTGATTGGCGCGGGTGCCGACACCACCGGCACCCGCGCCCAGGACACGGCATTGATCGTGTCGCTGGTGCTGGCGTTGTTCACCATTGTGTTTGGTACGCGCAACCTCGACGCCACCGAACACCACCGTGGCATGGTGTTGGCGATTGCATTTGAATCTCTGGTCAAGCTGCTGGCTTTTCTTGCCGTCGGCGCGTTCGTGACCTACGGCCTGTACGACGGTTTCGGCGACCTGTTCAGCCAGGCGATGCTCGCACCACGGCTGGAAGAGTACTGGAAAGAAACCATCAACTGGCCGTCGATGGTGGTACAGACCGGCGTGGCGATGATGGCGATCATTTGCCTGCCGCGCCAGTTCCACGTGACGGTGGTGGAGAACATCGACCCTCAGGATCTGCGCCTGGCCAAATGGGTCTTCCCTGCCTACCTGATCCTCGCCGCGCTGTTTGTGGTACCCATCGCCCTCGGCGGCAAAATGATGTTGCCCACGTCGGTATTGCCGGACTCCTACGTGATCAGCCTGCCCATGGCCGAAGCTCACCCGGCACTCGCCGTGCTGGCCTTTATCGGCGGCGCCTCGGCAGCCACGGGCATGGTGATTGTGGCCAGCATCGCCTTGTCGACCATGGTCTCCAACGACATGCTGCTGCCATGGCTGTTGCGCCGCTCCAGCGCCGAGCGGCCATTCGAAGTGTTCCGCCACTGGATGCTCTCGGTACGCCGGGTCAGCATCGTGATCATTCTGTTGCTGGCGTATGTCAGCTACCGCTTGCTGGGGTCTACCGCGAGCCTGGCCACCATCGGCCAGATCGCGTTTGCCGCCGTGACGCAGCTCGCCCCCGCCATGCTCGGCGCGCTGTACTGGAAGCAGGCTAACCGACGGGGCGTGTTTGCCGGGTTGGCGGCAGGTACGTTCCTGTGGTTCTACACCTTGGTCCTACCGGTAACGGCGAAAAGCCTGGGTTGGTCACTCAGCCTTTTCCCTGGCCTGACGTGGATGCATTCACACCCGCTCGGCTTGTCGGTGACCTCTCTTACACTGGGCACGGTGTTTTCCCTGGCGGGGAATTTCACCTTATTTGTGTGGGTGTCGATGTTGTCGCGCACGCGGGTCTCCGAACACTGGCAAGCCGGGCGTTTCATCGGCCAGGAAATCAGCCAGCGTGCCAGCGCCCGCTCGATGTTGTCGGTACAGATCAGCGACCTGCTCAGCCTGGCGGCGCGCTTTGTCGGTGAAGAACGCGCCCAACAGAGCTTTATCCGCTTCGCTTACCGCCAGGGCAAAGGCTTCAACCCCAACCAGAATGCCGACAACGACTGGATTGCTCACACCGAGCGCCTGCTGGCCGGTGTACTCGGCGCTTCTTCGACACGCGCCGTAGTAAAAGCTGCGATTGAAGGGCGGGAAATGCAGCTGGAGGACGTGGTACGCATTGCCGACGAAGCGTCTGAAGTGCTGCAATTCAACCGCGCACTGTTACAAGGCGCCATCGAGAACATCACCCAGGGCATCAGTGTGGTGGACCAGTCCCTCAAGCTGGTGGCCTGGAACCGGCGCTACCTGGAGCTGTTCAATTACCCGGACGGTTTGATCAGCGTGGGCCGACCGATTGCCGATATCATCCGCTACAACGCCGAGCGCGGCCTGTGTGGCCCCGGCGAGGCCGAAGTGCATGTGGCGCGACGCCTGCACTGGATGCGCCAGGGCCGCGCGCATACCTCTGAGCGCTTGTTCCCCAATGGGCGAGTGATCGAGCTGATCGGCAACCCAATGCCGGGCGGCGGTTTTGTCATGAGTTTCACCGACATCACCGCGTTCCGCGAAGCCGAACAGGCCCTCACCGAGGCCAACGAAGGCCTTGAACAACGGGTGACCGAGCGTACCCATGAACTGTCGCAGCTCAATGTGGCGCTGACCGATGCCAAAGGCGTGGCCGAATCCGCCAGCCAGTCGAAGACACGCTTCCTCGCGGCCGTCAGCCATGACTTGATGCAGCCGTTGAACGCCGCACGCCTATTCTCCGCCGCCCTCTCCCACCAGAACGACGGGCTGTCCAGCGAAGCCCGGCAACTGGTGCAGCACCTGGACAGTTCGCTGCGCTCCGCCGAAGACCTGATCAGTGACTTGCTGGATATCTCACGACTGGAAAACGGCAAGATCAACCCGCAACGTCAGCCCTTTGTCCTCAACGAGCTGTTCGACACCCTGGGTGCCGAATTCAAGGCGCTCGCCCACGAACAAGGCCTGCGCTTTCGCTTGCGCGGCAGCCGTTTGCGCGTCGACAGTGACATCAAGCTGCTACGGCGGATTTTGCAGAATTTCCTGACCAACGCCTTCCGCTATGCCGACGGCCCGGTGCTGCTTGGCGTACGTCGACGCAAGGGCGAACTGTGCCTGGAAGTCTGGGATCGTGGCCCCGGTATTCCGCAGGACAAACAGAAGGTGATCTTCGAAGAGTTCAAGCGCCTGGACAGCCATCAGACTCGCGCTGAAAAAGGCCTGGGCCTGGGCCTGGCGATTGCCGATGGCCTATGTCGCGTGCTGGGCCATCGCCTCAGCGTGCGCTCATGGCCGGGCCAAGGCAGCGTGTTCAGCGTGCGCGTGCCATTGGCGCGCAACCAAACCGCTGCACCGGTCAAGGCCCCGCAGGAAAATGGCCTGCCACTGAGCGGCGCGCAAGTACTGTGCGTGGATAACGAGGAGAGCATCCTGATCGGCATGCGCAGTTTGCTGACACGCTGGGGTTGCGAAGTGTGGACCGCCACCGACCAGGCGCAGTGCGCGGCGTTGCTGGCAGAGGGTGTGCGGCCACAACTGGCGCTGGTGGATTACCACCTGGACCACGGCGAGACCGGCACCGAATTGATGGGCTGGCTGCGCGCGCAATTGGCGGAGCCGATTCCCGGCGTGGTCATCAGTGCCGACGGCCGCCCCGAGATGGTCGCCGAAGTGCATGCAGCGGGGCTGGACTACCTGGCCAAACCGGTGAAGCCGGCGGCGTTGCGGGCGTTGATCAGCCGGCACTTACCGCTGTAGGCAAGCAGATCAACCTGTGGGAGCGGCTTGCTCCGCCAGCGGGATGCCAGTCAATAAATACCGACTGGCACTGCGCTATCGGGAGCAAGCCCCCACATTTAGCACTGCGTTTACTCGGGAAGGTGTGCCACGCCGTCTGAGTCGGTCATGGCCCGTTCCAGCAAATCTGCCGACAGGCTTTTACTGGCGCGGGCGCCGAGCAATTTTAATTGCTCGGTGCGGCTGACCAGATTTCCACGTCCATCCGTCAGCTTGTTTCTCGCAGCGCTGTAAGCCTTGTCCAACTGCAGCAGACGGTTGCCCACCTCATCCAGGTCTTCGATAAACAGCACAAACTTGTCATACAGCCAGCCGGCGCGCTCGGCGATTTCACGGGCGTTCTGGCTTTGGCGTTCCTGCTTCCACAGGCTGTCGATCACCCGCAAGGTGGCCAGCAAGGTGGTGGGGCTGACGATCACGATGTGGCGGTCGAAGGCTTCCTGAAACAGGTTCGGCTCAGCCTGCAACGCGGCGGAAAACGCCGCTTCGATCGGCACGAACAACAACACGAAATCCAGGCTGTGCAAGCCTTCCAGGCGCTTGTAGTCCTTGCCGGCCAAACCTTTGACGTGATTACGCAATGACAGCACATGCTGTTTCAACGCCGCCTGGCCGATCAGTTCATCATCGGCGGCGACGTATTGTTGATAGGCCGTCAGGCTGACCTTGGAATCCACCACCACCTGCTTGTCGCCGGGCAACATGATCAGCACATCCGGTTGGAAGCGCTCACCATCCGGCCCCTTGAGGCTGACCTGGGTCTGGTACTCGCGACCCTTCTCAAGACCTGCATGTTCCAGCACCCGCTCTAGGATCAGTTCACCCCAGTTGCCCTGGGTTTTCTGGCCCTTGAGCGCGCGGGTCAGGTTGGTGGCTTCATCCGACAGACGCAGGTTCAATTGCTGTAGGCGCTCAAGCTCCTTGGCCAGGGAAAAACGCTCGCGCGCTTCGTTCTGGTAGCTCTCTTCCACGCGTTTTTCGAAGGACTGAATGCGCTCCTTCAGCGGGTCGAGCAACTGCCCGAGGCGTTCCTGGCTGGTTTGCGCAAAGCGCTGTTCACGCTCATCGAAGATCTTGCCGGCCAGCTCGGCGAACTGTGCACGCAGTTCATCCCGCGAACCTTGCAGGTCATTGAGGCGCTGTTGCTGGCTTTCCTGTTGCTCGCGCAGTTCGGCGCGCAGGGCGGCCGACAACGCATCGAGGCGCCGCAATTCGGTTTCCTTGGCGCTGCGGTCGAGGCTCCAGGCGTGGGCGGCGTCGCGTGCGTTGTCGCGGTCGATGTGGAGCAACTCGACTTCGCGGCGCAGCGCGGCCAGGTCGGCTTGCTTGGCGGCATTGGCGTGGCTCAGGTCGCTGATTTCATCGCGGCTGGCATCCAACTGCGCAGCGAGGCCTTCCTGGGCCAATTGCGCCGTGGCCAGGCGTTCTTCCAGCAATTCCCAGCCGGTGGTGCGCGCAGTCAGCCGCCGTTGAAGCTGCCAGCACACCGCCAATAAAGGCACTGCGGCACCCGCCAGGCCCAAGGCAATACTGGTCCAGTCAAAAGCCATAGCCATCTCTGCCATCACCGAAAAAGAGCAAGGTTAACCAAGCATAGAGCGGGAGGACAGCTCAGTCTTCGACCTGACCCAGTTCACGTTGGGCGCGGCGGTCACCGGCGCGCGCAGCTGAACGCAGCAGCTCATGGCCAATGCGGCGGTCGCGCGCGTTGCCGCACTCACGGCACATCAATTGGCCCAGGCGGCTTTGCGCGGCGACTACGCCTTCACGGGCCGACTGCTTGAGCAAGCGCCCGGCAAAGTGCTTGACGTTGGTGCTGTGGCCCAGGCGCGGGCTGTCGAGCAACCACAGGGCGACTTTCAAGGAGAAGCGCCTGGGTGCGGTAACAGCTTGCGGGGCGTCGGTAACAGAAGGTGATACTGAGCGAAACTTCATAAAGCACTGTGGGACAGAACGGAAGGCGCGCAACTCTACTCTTTTTTTCGTACAGGTAAAGCTGAAAAAACCGTGCACGCCCGTCCTAGAGCAAGCGCTTGGGACAATCCACAGAAGCTGTGGATAACTCAGTGGACAACCTCCCTCTAACTCGCGCAAACGCCCATGGAGCGGGCCTCGCAGTCAAACTGACGATTTTTTCACCAATTAAAAAAAGCCAGATTTTTCATTGACTTAAATTTCCATTACAGGCAAATGGCGACCCTGCCTTACCCTTGACAGCCTGGCTACACACGCCGCAACTAATGTGCACAAGTACCCACCCGATGGTTATATCACCGGCTTTTTTTGGAGCTGCCAGCCTCAAAAATGTTACCGGCAGGACATAACAGGCACTTTTCAAACCCTCAAAGGCTCGCCACACTGCCCGACCGACAGCGCAACGGTGGGAGGCGCGATGAAAGGAATTCTGATATTCGCCGGGTTATTGCTGGTGATTTGCGCCACTTCCCTGGGGATCAACGCCGCACTGCCGTCGCCGGACGGGGCCTTGTTTGCCATTGCAATCTTGCTGTCGGCCGCTTTCACAGCCGTGAGCCTGTGTATCGAACTGGGTGAAGGCCGCATCAATGACATGGGCGATGTGATGAAGGTGGTCGAGACCGGCCAATCCCTGCGCCTGACCCTGGCCGCTTACGCACTGGGCTGTTCACTAGCCGCGGCCGTCACGGTGCTGGTCTATCGCGGCGTGTTGGGGGGCTGATTGAAGTTTTTTGGTCAGTGCGCTTCCTTTCCCTGTATCAATCCGTTACTATCCGCGGCGTTAGTACCAAGCTGAAAGTCAATTCTGGTCGAATAACTCCCCTGAACAACACGGGATCGACCACCTCGATGGTTTCCAGGTATCACTTGCGACGACACTGCCTTTGAATAAGCAAAGGGTGGCGCGAAGTTTTCATACTCTGACCGAACCAACCTGCAAATTGATCAGGATCTTCACCTCGGGCCCAGAACCTTTGCCCCTGTTGTGATGCCTGCCCTCCTAAGTACCTACCTGCCAGCCCAAGCGCGCCCATTAACAGCGCTTTAAACTGGCTGCTTTGTTCCAGTCGGGTTCTTCGTTTGATCAATGGTGATCAACGTTACTGGAACGTTTTAACGTTGCACGGTTCTTATCCGTGTCATTTGTAGGAACACCAATAATATGTCCACTCAAATCCATACTCAGGATGCCATTCGCACCCTCACCAATGCTTTTGCCCCGATGAACTGCCTGATCATGGCCGCTCGCAAAGGCTGCTTCAGTTTTACCCTGGTCAACGAACACGGTATCGCTCGTCACAGCGAACGCCTGTACCCCGATCAATACTCCAGCGCAGAACCGCTGCAGGCCGTGATCGAGCGTACCCGTCAGGCACTGGTTGCCTGATCGACCCGAGTTGCTGAAACCCAAAAAACCCTGTTTAAAACACAGGGTTTTTTATTGCCTGATATTTACGTATTGAGCTTTTGCACTAAGTTCAAATAGATATAAACGTTATAACTGAATAACGAAGATGTTTTAAAAACAGTCCTTTACATCATGAATATGACACTACACTTCAACTCAAGCGGCGTGATCCGCTTCCGGCGAGCCTGAGATCCGATTCACTGCTGCCAAGCCCCCCTCTCAGGCCTCGCCAACCACTTTCACGGATTGAGGTATGTATGGGTATCGCAGCCAGTGAATTGTGTTGTTATGTGATCCGACCGACATTGTCGTACCTCGGCCGGCAGAGCCCGACGGCCGAGGCTCTGCTGCTGGGCATTGCGGCCAGCCAGTCGGAACTGGGCTCGGCACTGCACGACCGGCGCGGCCACGGCCTGTACAGCATCACCGAACCCCGGCATCGCGCCTTGTGGGACACCTACCTGGCGCTCGATCCAGAACGTGCCAGCCTGGTGCGCGGGCTGGCCAGTCAACATGCCTTTCTCAGCGCCCCCCAGCTGGAACTCACGGTAAACCTGCGTTACGCCACGGCCATCGCCTGGCTCCTGGTGGAACAACACAGCCCCGCCCTGCCACCACCCGGTGATGTTTTAGCCATGGCGCGTATCTGGAAAGAAATATTTCATCCGCAAGGAAGGCTGCGTGATTTCAGCCAAACCTGGAAAACCTGTGTTTCACCCTTGAATCACGTGGTTTGCTGACCGGGCAATTTGCAAGATTCGCCAAAAACGCTGAATTTTGGTCGGATTGTCCTACAAAACCGCTCTATCTCCTACATTACAGCCTATAGCGCGATGTTAATTTTATTGTTACTTTCCGCAGCGGTGATCACCCCGGAGTTCTAATAATGAAAAAAGTAATGCTCAAGACCACACTTAGCCTCGCCGTTGCCATGGCATCCTCCCAACTGTTCGCGAGCGGTTTCGCACTGAACGAACAGAGCGTCAGCGGGATGGGTACGGGTTTCGCAGGTCGCTCTTCTTCTGCCGATGATGCAAGCACTGTCTACGGTAACCCTGCCGGTATGGCCCGCCTCAATGGCCAGCAGATTACCGGTGGTGTCGCGGCGATTGACGCCTCCACCAATATCAGCGATACCAGCGGCCGTTCGCGTGGCAGCAACAAAGGCGACATGGTGCCTTTCACTGCGGTTCCTTTCGGTTTCTACACCAATAAACTCAATGATCAGTGGGCTGTCGGCTTCGGCGTCTATGCGCCGTTCGGCCTGGTGACCGATTACGAAAAAAACTTCCAGGGCCGCAGTTTCGGCAGCAACAGCGAAGTTAAAGTCATGACTTTTCAACCGACCGTCAGCTACGCCTTCAATGATCGCGTTTCCGTTGGTTTTGGCCCGACCATCAACCGCATCTCCGGCACGCTGGAATCGGATCTGTCGTTCAACCAAGCGTTACCCGACACCAATATCAAGATCAAGGGCGACGACACGGCGCTCGGCTTCAACGTCGGCGTACTGGTGCAAGCCACCGACACCACTCGCGTGGGCCTGACCTATCACTCCAAGGTCAGCTACAAGCTGGACGGTCACACCGAAGTCAGCGCGCCCGCTGCAACGTCCGGCCTCTTGCGCAGCAACCGTTATGACGCGTCTCTGAAAATCGACACGCCTGAGTCCTATGACCTTTCGGTGACTCAAGACCTGACCGACGCCTGGAAACTCTACGCAGGCGCCACCTGGACCCGCTGGAGCCGCCTGAAAGACATCACCGTCAAGAACGAAGGTGTCGTTGGCGGTGCCAGCGGCGGCGCGCTCGCGCCTAGTCTGGTCGGCACCATCAAGGAAGATCAGAACTGGCACGATACCTGGGCTTACGCCGTGGGTACTTCGTACCAGTTGACCAAACAGGTCGTGCTGCGTACCGGCCTGACATTCGACCAGTCGCCAACCAACAACACTGATCGTTCGCCACGCATTCCTACCGGCGACCGCACCATCTTCAGCCTGGGCCTGGGCTACGAGGTCATGCCGAACATGACCATCGACGTCGCCTACTCCTACCTGAAGGAAGAAGACGTCAAGGTCACGCGCTCCAACCAACTGGCCAGCTACAACGCCAAGTATGAAAACAGCGCCAACGGCTTCGGCCTGGGCATGACCTACCGCTTCTGATTCACAGTGGTGTAAAAAAGCCCCGCTCTCCTGCAAAGGAGGCGGGGCTTTTTAGTCGGGGTTGCTCAGGGTTTGGAGGCGATGGCCTTCTCCACCGCCTCGATCAGCTCCGGGCTGTCCGGCTTGGTCAGGCTGGAGAAATCGGCGACCACCTTGCCCTGACGGTCCACCACGTACTTGTAGAAATTCCACTTCGGCGCATTGCTCTGCTGCGCCAGCACCTTGAACAGGTGTACCGCGTCCGGCCCCTTGACCTTCTGCGGCTCGGTCATGGTGAAGGTCACGCCATAATTCACGTAGCAGACCTTGGCGGTTTCCTCGCCCGTCTTGGCTTCCTGCTTGAAGTCATCGGACGGCACGCCGATCACTTCCAGCCCTTGGTCCTTGTAGCGCTGATACAAGGCTTCGAGGCCTTTGAACTGCGGCGCGAACCCACAAAAGCTTGCGGTGTTGACGATGACCAGTGGCTTGCCGGCAAAGCGCTGGCACAGGTCGATGGACTCCTTGGCGCGCAGCTTGGGCAATTGGCCCTCAAGCAAGGAAGGGCACTCGGCGGCCAACGCCACGCCGCCAAAGGTCGCCATCAGCACAGGTACAGCCAGCCAGCGCATCTGCATGTCAAAAAGTCCTTTAAAGAATCCGGACATCGAACTTAACAGATCGACATACCCAGTTGCATCAATGCCAGCCCACCCCGCTGCCAGCCCCACCATGCCAACACCAGCAGCAGCGCTATCGCGCCAACCCCGCCGAACAGGTACCCCATCGAATTCATGCTGCCTCCATCTGTGCCTGCAATCGCGCGACCGGCCGCTCACGCACCGGCCAATTCAGGGCCGCAGCGAGCAGGCTAAGCAGGATCGCCATTTGCCAGATCAAATCGTAGTTGCCGGTTCGATCATAGACCACTCCGCCTAACCAACCGCCCAGGAATGAACCCAGTTGATGGAACAGGAACACGATCCCACCGAGCATGGACAGGTTTCGCACACCAAACAGCGTGGCGACCGTGCCGTTGGTTAGCGGCACCGTGGACAGCCACAGAAAGCCCATGGCCATGCCGAACAGATAAGCGCTGATTTCGGTGACCGGCGCCCACAGGAACAACACGATCACCACCGCGCGCAACAGGTACAAACCCGTCAACAAGCGTGGTTTGGACATGCGCCCACCGAGCCAGCCGGCGGTGTAGGTACCGAAGATGTTGAACAGGCCGATCAGCGCCAATACGGTCGTGCCGACGGTGGCCGGCAAGTGTTGGTCCACCAGGTATGCCGGCAGATGCACGCCGATAAACACCACCTGGAAACCGCAGACGAAAAAGCCAAAGGCCAGCAGCCAGAACCCGGAGTGCGAGCAGGCTTCCTTCAAAGCTTCGCGCAGGGTTTGCTGGCCGGCCAGCACCGGCAGCGGCCGGTCCTTGAGCATTATCACCAGCGGCAGGATCAGCGCCACCATCAAGCCCAGCGCCAGCAGCGCGGCCGACCACCCCAACCAACTGATCAAGCCCAACGTGCCCGGCACCATGGCGAATTGGCCAAAAGAACCGGCGGCGCTGGCAATGCCCATGGCCATGCTGCGTTTTTCCGGCGCCACCGCGCGGCCGACCACACCCAGAATCACCGAGAACGAGGTGCCGGACAGGCCAATGCCGATGAGCAGGCCCGCACTCAACGACAACGTCCAGGCCGAATCGGACATGCCCATCAGCACCAGGCCGGCGGCGTACAACACCCCACCGACAAAGACGGCCTTGGTGGCGCCGAAACGGTCGGCCAACGCACCGGTAAATGGCTGCGCCAGACCCCAGATCAGGTTCTGCAAGGCGATGGCGAAGGCAAAGGTCTCACGGCCCCAGCCGAATTCGCTGCTCATCGGCGCCAGAAACAGGCCGAAACCATGCCGCACGCCCAAAGACAGCGCCAGGATCAGCGCACTCCCCACAAGGATCCAACCGCTGGTGCGCCACATCGAGGTCATTTCTTATTCTCCGCTCACGGGTATATACCCGCTTGTGTTCGAACAAACCCGCACTCAGGCGAGTTCATCCAGCAAGGCCAACAAGGTTTCGCGTTTTTGCGCGCCGAGTCGATCGATCAATTTCTGTTGTGCCGCTTCCCAGGCCGGCAAGGCGTCGGCCAGGCGCTGCGCACCCGCTTCGGTGAGCAACACCAGGCGGTTGCGCAGGTCATTGCCCTCGACCAATTGCACCAAGCCTTCGCATTCCAGCACCCGCAGGTTTCGCCCCAGGGTGCTGCGATCCAGGCCCATGGCCTCGGCCAGGCTGGAAATGCTCGGTTGATCGAGGCGCTGCAGGTTACACAGCAAGGAATACTGGGCGACGTTGATCCCGAAGCCGTCGAGAGCGCCGTCATAGTGCCTGCTGACGCCACGGGCGGCACGTCGCAGGTTGGTGCATAAACATTGGGAGGCAAGCATGGAACGTGTATATACCCGCGATTAAGGGAATGCAAGAAAGTGTTACAGCGCCAGGCCGACCACTACCGCGACCTCAAGCAACTCCAGCAAGGCCCCAGCGGTGTCGCCCGTGGTGCCGCCGAGACGCTTGATCATCAATTGGCGCAGCCCCATAAAGCACAGCGTGGCGAGCAACACGGCCACCCCGCCGTTGAAACCGCCGATGAGGACGCACGCCAGACCGCTGAGAACCAGCACCTGCTGGCCGACGGTTCTGGGTAAATGATCCGACAGTGCCTGGCCCAATCCGCCTGCCCGCACATAGCGCGTGGTGAGGAACAACGCCAGCATCGAGGCCCGCCCGATCAGCGGCGCCAGGATCAATGCCGCACCGTTGTGCTGTTCGATCAAGGCCACCAACGCGGTGAATTTGAGCAGCAGCACCAAACTCAGCGTGACCACGGCAATCGGCCCGCTGCGTGGGTCTTTCATGATGGTAAGGGTGCGTTCGCGGTCGCCGAAGCCACCCAGCCAGGCATCGGCGCTGTCCGCCAGGCCATCCAGGTGCAGGCCGCCGCTGAGCAACACCCAGGCGGTCAACAGCAGCGCGGCATGCAGCAACAGCGGCGCGCCCAGCAGGGCCGCATTCAAACTCCACAGCAGCAACCCGAACAGCAACCCGACCAACGGATAAAACAGCAATGAACGCCCCAATTCCAGGGGCTGCGGCATCCCCGGCAGGCGAATCGGCAAACTGCTGAGAAATTGCAGAGCGATCCAGAACGGCAGCATCGTCAGATTCCTTCCTTCAACCCACCATCGGCGGCCACCCGCAGGCTGAACAAGCCGCCATGGCCGACCTCCACGTTCAGCAGTTGCTCACGGGGCAACCCCCGCGCACGCGCCAGCAGCAAGCGCATCACGCCGCCATGGCTGATCAACAACACCCGCTTACCGGCATAGGCCTGATACAAGCGTGAGACAGCGCCCAGAACCCGCTCAGAAAATTCGCCCACCGGCTCGCCATCGGGCGGCGTAAAGCTGTAGGGATCGGCCCAGAACAGCCCCAGGCCTTCGGCATCGGTGTTCATCAACGCCGCCGCGCTCTGACCTTCCCAAGCGCCGAAATGCAGTTCTTGCAGATCGTTCTCCAGGCTCACCGGCAGGTTGAACCGCGCACCCAATTCATCGGCGAACCGCGCGCAGCGCTGCAATGGCGAACTGACCACCCGGTCCCAAGGTCCTCGCTGCGCCACTGCGGCGCGCATCTGCTCCCAGCCCCTGACGGTCAATGCGTCGTCCAGGCTGCCACGCAGGCCGCCGCCCAGTTCGGTTTCGCCGTGACGCAGCAGGTCCAGGTGCAAGGTCATGCCGGGCGGTCCGCCACGGCCGCTTCGGCAAAGGTCGCCATTTGCCCGTGCAACGCACAGGCCAGGCGCAGCAGCGGCACGGCCAACGCGGCGCCACTGCCCTCACCCAGGCGCAGGCCCAGGTCGAGCAACGGTTGCGCATCAAGGCTGTGCAACACGTGCCGATGGCCGGGCTCCGCCCCGCGATGGCCGAACAGCAACCAGTCGCGGCATGCCGGGTTCAACCGCGTGGCGACCAGCGCAGCGACGGTGCAGATAAACCCGTCCACCAGCACGACGATGCCTTCCTGGGCGCACGCCAGGTAGGCCCCCACCAATGCGGCAATCTCAAAACCGCCAAGATTGAACAGGGTGTGCAGGGCATCATCGCGCTGCCCGGCGTGCAGCGCCAAAGCGCGTTCAATCACGGCCACCTTGTGGCTGACACCGTCGGCGTTCAAGCCCGTGCCAGGGCCGGTCAGGTCACTGGCCTGGCACTTGAGCAACGCACACGCCAGCGCACTGGCGGCGGTGGTGTTGCCGATGCCCATTTCGCCGCCGATAAACAATTGCGCAGCGTTTTCACGGGCACGCAGCACGCTATCGCGACCCGCTTGCAGCGCCAATCTGCCCTGGGCAGCAGTCATTGCCGGGCCCTTGACGAAATTGGCGGTGCCGACGCCTATGTTCAGGTGATGCACGCCAGGCAAGTTCAGCGAAGGGTTCACCGTGCCGAGGTCCACCACTTCCAGCTGCGCGCCCAACTGACGCGCCAACACGCTGATGGCCGCACCGCCGGTGACAAAGTTATGCAGCATTTGCCCGGTGACTTCCTGGGGATAGGCCGACACGCCCTCGGCGACCACGCCGTGGTCACCGGCAAAAATAGCGATCCACAGCCGGTCCATCGACGGTTTGACCTGGCCCTGCAAGCCGGCCAATTGCACGGCCAGCGCTTCCAACTGGCCGAGGGAGCCGGCAGGTTTGGTCAATTGCTGTTGGCGCGCCAGCGCCTGCTCGTACGCAGAGGCGTCAATCGCCTTACACGGGTTGAGCCACCAAGTGTCAGTCATAACGCAGTACCTTTCAAAGTCAGGGGCAGGCCGGCAACGGTCAGGACCACGCGCTGACACCGTTCGGCCAAGGCTTGATGCAGCCAACCGGCTTCATCCACATAGCGGCGAGTCAATTCGCCCAGCGGCACGACACCCAGACCGGTCTCGTTGCTGACAAAAATGATTTCACCCGCCAGCGTGCCCAGGCTTTCCAACAATTGCTCGCGCTCGAACGCCAGGCGCTCCCGGTCTTCGAGCATGAGCAGGTTGGTCAACCACAACGTCAGGCAATCCACTAGCAGGCAGCGGCCGGGGGCGGCGTTTTCGCGCAGCACCCGCGCCAACTCGATCGGTTCTTCGATCAAGCCCCACTGCTCGGGGCGACGCTTGCGATGCAAGGCCACGCGGGTGTTCATCTCGCCGTCCAGCGGTTGGCTGGTAGCGATATAAATGACAGGCAACGCGCTGTCGCTGGCGAGTTTTTCGGCGAGGCGACTTTTACCGGAACGGGCGCCGCCCAGGATCAGTTGGTGCATGAGGCGACTCCACACAAGGTGCGCAACAAATCCGTATCCAGGTGGCGCTCCACCAGGTCCGCCAACCGCTCGATGTCGCGCTCGCGCAGGGCGTGGTAATCCACCGCCTGCACGTTGGCCAACCCCGCCCAGCGCAGCAAGGCGCTGCACGCGGCCGGGGTTTCGAACAGCCCGTGCAGGTAGGTGCCGAGGATCTGCCCGTCGGCACTCAGGGCGCCATCGGTACGGCCGTCATCCAAGTGCACGGCAGCGCTCGACAAGGCTTCGCCCGATGTTACGCCGGCATGGATCTCATAGCCGCTGACCTCGGCATCTTCCAGCAACAAGCGACCGCGAACGTTGCGCAGCTGTTTTTCGTGCTCCAGCGTGGTGCTGAACGCCAGCAGGCCCAGGCCATCGCTGGAACCCGCCGGCCCTTCCAGGCCCAACGGGTCGTGCACCTGCTCGCCAAGCATCTGCAAGCCGCCGCAAATACCGAGCACCTTGCCGCCATAACGCAGGTGCCGCGCCACGGCGGTGTGCCAGCCATTGGCGCGCAGATACGCCAGATCGCTGCGCACGCTTTTCGAGCCCGGCAGGATAATCAGGTCGGCGGCGGGTATAGGTTGGCCCGGCCCGACGAACTGCAGATCCACTTGGGGATGCAGGCGCAGCGGGTCGAAATCCGTATGGTTGCTGATGCGCGGCAACACCGGGACCACCACCTTGAGTACCTGCGCGGCCTTGTCGATCTGGCGATGGTCAATGCCGTCTTCGGCTTCCAGGTGCAGGTCCATCACGTACGGCAATACGCCCACTACCGGTTTGCCGGTACGCGCTTGCAGCCAATCGAGGCCAGGCTGCAGCAGCGCGATATCACCGCGAAAACGGTTGATGATGAAGCCTTTGACCCGCGCCTGTTCGCTGGGTGAGAGCAACTCCAGCGTGCCGACCAAATGGGCGAACACCCCGCCCCGATTGATATCGGCGATCAACAACACCGGGCAATCCACCGCCTCGGCGAAGCCCATATTGGCGATGTCGTTGGCGCGCAGGTTGATCTCTGCCGGCGACCCCGCCCCTTCCACCATCACCACCGGGTAGGCCTGGCTCAAGCGCGAGTGGGAAGCCAGCACCGCTTGCATCGCGATGGCTTTGTAGTCGTGATAGGCCACCGCGTTCATGCTGGTGACCGCACGGCCATGGATGATCACTTGGGAGCCGGTGTCGCTGTTGGGTTTGAGCAGCACCGGGTTCATATCGGTATGCGGCGCCAGGTTGGCCGCCTGGGCCTGCACCGCCTGGGCGCGGCCTATTTCGCCGCCTTCGGCGGTCACCGCACTGTTGAGCGCCATGTTCTGCGGTTTGAACGGTGCCACTGCAATGCCTTGGCGCACCAGCCAACGGCACAGCGCAGTCACCAGGGTGCTTTTACCCGCATCGGAGGTGGTGCCTTGCACCATCAGCGTACTCATGCAGCGTCCTTATAGGCAGCCAGCGCCGCGTCGAGGCGCAGCCAATCGACCTCGGTGTCGGGCAGGCCGAAGCGCAGGCTGCTGTCGTGCACAAACAGGCGCAGCAGAATGCCGCGCTGGGCCATGAATTCGTGCATGCGTTCGGCATGCGGAGTGATCAACCATTGGAACAAGGCGCAGCCGCCCTGCGGTTCAAAGCCATGGCGTTGCAGCAACTCGAACAAGCGCCGGCCGGCCTCCAGGCACCGGGCGCGCTGGTGCGCGTGGCCGGCGGTGTCGCGCAGGCACGCTTGGCCAAGCACCCGCGTCGGCCCACTGACCGCCCACGGCCCGACCTGCTCGGCGAGCAACTTGAGCAGCCGGCGCTCGGCCAGCACAAAGCCCAGCCGTACACCCGCCAGGCCGAAAAACTTGCCGAACGAGCGCAGTACAATCAGGCCAACCTGATGGGCCTGGCTCGCCAGGCTCAATTGCGGGGTCACGTCCATAAACGCTTCGTCCACCACCAGCCAGCCGCCGCGCTGGGCCAGCCGCGTGTGCCAATCCAGCAGGCGCTGCGGGCTGAGGCTCAGACCGGTGGGGTTGTTGGGGTTGACCACCACCAGCACATCGAGGCCATCGAGGAAAAAGTCGACTTCCTGCTCCTGCACCTCACGCACCACGTAACCCGCGCGGCGCCAAGCTTCGGCGTGTTCGGCGTAGCACGGCGATAACACGCCGACCTTGCCCGCACGGCGCAGGCGTGGCAGCAACTGGATCGCCGCCTGGGAACCGGGCACCGGCAACACGTGCGCCGCGCCGTAATACTCGCCGGCGGCCTGCTCCAGGCCGTCGTCGGTTTCCGGCAGGCGCGCCCAAGCGCGTAGCGGTATCTCGGGGATCGGCCAGGGCCAGGGCGCAAGGCCGCTGGAGAGATCCAGCCAGTTGGCCTCGGCAATCCCGTATTGAACCGACGCTTTGCGCAGCCGACCACCGTGTTCAAGCATAGAATTGCGCCCCCGCGCATAGGATCAGCAGCCACAGCCAAACGCCGCGCTGCACCAGTTGCCAGCCTCGTTCGATTGAATCGGCATCCGCCGCCGGGCCTTCGCCCAATGGCGGGCGCTGGTGCAGCTCGCCGTGATAAATCGCCGCACCGCCCAATTCGACGCCCAGTGCGCCGGCCCCGGACGCCATCACCGGCCCCGCGTTGGGGCTGTCCCATGTCGGCCCCTGGGTACGCCAGCATTTGAGCGCCAGGGCGGTTTTGCCCAGCACCGCGTAGGTCAAGGCCACCAGGCGCGCAGGAATGTAGTTCAGTACGTCGTCGATTTTCGCCGCCGCCCAGCCAAAGCGTTCAAAGCGCTCATTGCGATAGCCCCACATGGCGTCGAGGGTATTGCTCAAACGGTAGAGCACCACCCCCGGTACGCCAGCGACCACGAACCAGAACAACGCGGCAAACACCGCATCACTGCCGTTTTCGAGCACCGATTCGGTGGCGGCACGGGCTACTTCGGTGCTGTCCAGCTCGCTGGTCTGGCGGCTCACCAGGTAACTCACCCGCGTGCGCGCTTCATCCAGGTCATCGCTGCGCAACGCCTGGGCGACAGGCAGTACATGTTCACCCAGGCTGCGCATGCCGAGGGCACAGTACAGCGCCAGAATCTCCAGCGCCCACCCGATATAGGGCGCCCACGACAGCGCGGTGGCCAGCAGCGTCAACGGCACCACGGCGATAAACCATGCCGTCACGCCATGGCTGCGCCAGCCACGGCCACCGCTATTGAAGCGTTGCTCGATGCGCCCGGCAAAATTGCCGAACGCCACCAGCGGATGCCGACGCCTGGGTTCACCCAGCAGCGCATCCAACGCCACCCCGGCGACACACAGCAAGGCCACACTCATTGACTCGCTCCCCACGTATTCTCATACAACATGTCTTTCAGCGGCCGCGGTTCGGCCCAGCCTTCGAGCTGCAACATCGGTGCCGGATAGAATTCGGCCACCGGCCCCAGGCACAGCACGGCCAGGGGTTTGGCGCCGGGCGGCAGGCCCAGCAGATCGGCCAGGGCCTGGGGGTCGAACAACGATACCCAGCCCATGCCCAGCCCTTCGACACGGGCAGCCAGCCATAGATTCTGGATCGCACAGGACAGCGAAGCCATGTCCATTTCCGGCAAGGTACGGCGGCCGAAAATGTGCCGCTCGCGATCATCCATCAACGCCGCCACCAGTACTTCAGCGCAGTCGTGAATGCCTTCGACCTTGAGCTTCATGAATTCATCGGAACGTTCGCCCAGGGCTTGGGCGGTGCGCACGCGCTCTTCTTCGACCACTTGCTGGATTTGCCCACGCAGGTGGCGGTCGCTGATGCGGATAAAACGCCACGGCTGCATCAAACCCACACTGGGTGCCTGATGCGCGGCCTGGAGCAGGCGATGAAGCAATTCGGGAGCCACCGTACCGCCGCTGAAGTGGCGCATGTCGCGGCGCTCGGCGATGGCGCGGTAGACGGCGTCGCGGTCGGCCGGGGCAAATGCGTTGTCGGTCATGGCCCTATCGAGGGCAAGCCCCCTCCCACATTGGGTGCAAACAAGGCGGCGACCGCTGATGGGTTCGATGGGAAATAAAAGTGCACATAAGAGGCTGTCATCCGCCCCTGTCGGTAAACCGCCTCGGCACCGCGCCCACCGTTAGGGCTCAGGCCACGGGCAATCGGCTGGCACTCGGTGCTGGTCAGGGAATGGTGATACGTGTGCCCGCGCAACACGCCTTCCGGCAATTCGACGCTTTGCAGGGCCAGGGCCGCGAGTTTCTTTTGCATCACCGCATCGCCCGGTAAAAGGCCGAGCAGTTCGGCACGGTTGCCGTCGACGTCGGTGAGCGAGTCCAGCAGGTAGAGCATGCCGCCGCATTCGGCGAGCAACGGCTTGCCGGCGGCGTGGTGGGCGCGGATGGCAGCGAGCATCGGGGTATTTTCCGACAGCGCCTGGTGGTGCAGTTCCGGGTAACCACCGGGCAGATAGAGGCTGTCGGCGTCGGGCAGTGCGTGATCATGGATCGGCGAAAAGAAGCTCAACTGAGCCCCCATCGCTCGCAGCAGGTCGAGGCTGGCGCCGTAGGTGAACGCGAAGGCTTCGTCACGGGCGACGGCGATGCGCACGCCCTTGAGCAATGGCTCCGCCTCGATCACCTGCGGTGCGGCGAAGGCCACCGGCGGCGGCAGCGCGACTTCGCAACTACCGCCCAGGGCTTGGGCGGCGGCGTCCAGGCGCATATCGAGATCATTCAATTCGCTGGCCTGCACCAGCCCCAGGTGACGACTGGGCAGCTCGATACCGGTCTCACGTGACAACGCGCCGTACCAGCGCAGGCCTTCGGTGAGGCTGCCTTCGAGCAACTGCGCATGGCGCAGCGTGCCGACGCGGTTGGCCAGTACCCCGGCAAACGGCAGGTCCGGCTGATAGCGCGCCAGGCCCAATGCCAGCGCGCCAAAGGTCTGGGCCATGGCGGTGCCGTCGATCACGCCCAACACCGGCACGCCGAAGTGCCGCGCCAGGTCGGCGCTGGACGGCGTGCCGTCGAACAGGCCCATCACGCCCTCGATCAGGATCAGGTCCGCCTCCCCCGCCGCTTCCCACAACAAGCGGCGACTTTCCTGCTCGCCCACCATCCACATGTCCAATTGATAAACCGGCGCACCGCTGGCGCGCTCATGGATCATCGGGTCCAGAAAGTCCGGGCCGCATTTGAACACGCGCACGTTGCGCCCCAGGTTACGATGCAAACGGGCGAGCGCGGCGGTGACGGTGGTTTTGCCCTGGCCGGACGCCGGAGCGGCGATCAATACAGCCGGGCAATGACGGGGCGGGTTCACAGTTCGACGCCCTTCTGTGCCTTGATACCGGCCTGGAACGCATGCTTGAGCATGCCCATTTCAGTGACGGTGTCGCCCATTTCGATCAACTCGGGCTTGGCGCCACGGCCGGTGACGACCACGTGTTGCATCGGTGGGCGGGCTTGCAGGTCGCTCAGAACATGATCGAGGTCGAGGTAGCCATGCTTGAGGGCAATATTGAGCTCATCCAGCACCACCAGGCCAATGGACGGGTCTTGCAGTAATTGGCGCGACACGGCCCAGGCGGCTTCGGCGGCGGCAATATCGCGCTGCCGGTCCTGGGTTTCCCAAGTGAAGCCTTCGCCCATCACGTGAAAGCGCACTTGCTCGGGGAAACGGCGGAAAAACAATTCTTCGCCGGTACTGTTACGCCCCTTGATGAACTGCACCACGCCGCACTGCATGCCATGGCCCATGGCGCGGGCGAGCATGCCGAATGCCGAGCTGCTCTTGCCTTTGCCATTACCGGTGAGCACCAATAGCAAGCCGCATTCATTGGGTGAATTGGCGATGCGCTCGTCGATCACGGCTTTTTTGCGCAGCATGCGTGCCAGGTGGCGTTCATCGCGGTCGGGGGTATCGGTCATGGCAGCTCTCCGTTGGGGCTGAACAAAAACGGCGGGCAGGGAAAAGAAAAAACAGACAGCCAAGCATCGCCCACCGTGATGCTGTTGGATGATCCTGGCCGGTCTCCGGGCTCATGAGTGGCGTTCTGAAGCGAACAGGCCGACGCTGCGCCTTCCCATATCGCGAGCGATACAGTGGCTCAATGCAGGGTCTTGACTCATTTACCGTTGCGGGGGCAGCGCCGGAATTGCGGCGGCGCTGTGTATAAGCGCGCTCACTCACCGGTTTCCCTGTTTCACTCTGTCGACCCACGGGTCACAGAGCACCTGGAACAAGCGGCGAAGGTTAGTGGGTTGGAGGGCTAGCTGCAAGCGTCAAGCCTAAAGCTACAAGCAGGCATTGCGCCGTCTTGCAGCTTTAAGCGTGCAACGTGGCATTGATTCTAAGGATTACGCGCCAGATTGCCCGGCAATACGCGCTTGGCACTCAGGTAAGCATTCTGCCAATACGCTTTGGACAGGGTGTCCAGTTTCACCGTGCCACCGGTTTGCGGCGCATGGACAAAGCGACCTTCACCCACGTAGATCCCAGCATGGCTGACCTGCGAGCCACCACCGGTGGCGAAGAACAATAGGTCGCCGGTTTGCAGGTTCTGCTCGCTCACATCCTGGGCGCGCATCACGATCAGCTCGCGCGTGGTGCGTGGCAGGGAAATGCCGGCGGCGTCGCGGTAGACGAAGCCGATCAGGCCGCTGCAATCAAAACCGGAGTCCGGCGTGTTACCGCCCCAGCGATAAGGCGTGCCGACCAGGCCCAGCGCACGAAAGAGCACGTCTTCGGCAGCAGGCGAAAAGTTCTGGGTGGAATAATTGAACACCGGCTTGGGCTTGACCGCGATGGGCGCGGGCGGCGGTGTGCGGCTGGCGCAGGCGCTGAGAAGCGCGGCGCAAACAATTAGAATCAGGCGGGCCGAGGTCGACATGTGCAGAACAATCCTGGTCTGGATGCGGCTTTCGCTGCCGAACGCTGAAAACCAGAACGCGCAAGCAAAGCTCGCGCGAACGGGTTACAACAATATCCAGGGATTCTAGCGCTTACGCGTCAAACTTCAAGTATCACTTTAAGTTTACTTACTGGCGGTAACCGTAGTCGGGGCCATGGCGAGTGCGCGCTTGGCTTCGATGAAGGTTTTGCTCCAGTAGCTGTCACCCAGGCTGTCGACTCGCACACCGCCACTGCGACGGCTGCTGGAGTGGATAAACTGGTTGTCACCCAAGTAGATACCGGCGTGACTGACACGACCACGGCCTGCCGTACTGAAGAAAAGCAGATCACCGGGCTTGAGGTTGTTGCGTGCGACCAACGGTGCTTTCACGTTGATCATTTCGCGCGTGGAGCGTGGCAGGTTCATGCCGGCTTCTTCGCGAAACAGATAGCCGATAAAACCGCTGCAATCGAAACCGGCTTCGGAGGTACCGCCGAAACGGTAACGGGTACCGATCAGGGACATGCCGCGTTCTAGGATGCTGTCGGCCAGAACTGGAAGCTGGTAAGGCTTGTTGCCGGAGAAATCGGCCAGTTCTTTCTCGGTTGCCAGCTCTTCTTCATAAACGGAAGCAGACTGCGCAGCGACGAATTTTGCCTGGGACTGTTGTTGAGGCTTCTGCTGCTCTGCCACTTGTTGAGGGTGGGAGGCGCAACCAAACAACAGGGTAACGAGTGCGAGAGGCACGAGGGGTGCGAAGCGATTTAGCATGGGCACGACCGTGGCTGATGTGTAAAGAAGCCGAGACTATGCCCTCTATCACATCGATTTGCAAATTCAATCGTGCGCTATGTGACTTCGCGATTGGACCGTGACATCTAAGCCCTGATTCCAATTAATGACGTAAATGCGTAGCCCGCCGGGCTCAGACGTAGGTTTTCTGGCGCCTGAAAAGTGCCGAATCGTGACAAATCAACGTGTTACCAACCCAACGTCTCTTTGAGAAAAGGGATCGTCAATTTTCGTTGCGCCTGCAAAGAGGCCTGATCGAGCTGCTCAAGCAAATCGAACAAGGCGCTCATGCTGCGGGTACCGCGGGTGAGGATAAAGTGCCCCACTTCGTCGGTGAGGTGCAGGCCACGACGGGATGCACGCAATTGCAGGGCGCGCAGCTTGTCTTCGTCGGACAGGGGGCGCATCTGGAAGATCAGCGCCAGGGTCAGGCGTGACTTGAGGTCGGCCAACTTGACCGGCAATTCCCGAGGCGACGTGGCGGCGGCAATCAGCAAGCGCCGGCCGCTGTCACGCAAGCGATTGAATAAATGGAACAGCGCCTCTTCCCAATCCGCCTTGCCGGCGATCACCTGCAGGTCATCCAGGCACACCAGTTCGTACTGTTCAAGGTTGTCGAAGATGCCGATGCCGCGATCCATCAGCTCAGCCAACGGCAGGTATACCGCCGGCTCACCCATTTGCTCGAAGCGCAGGCAGGCGGCCTGCAACAGGTGGGTACGCCCCACGCCATGCTTGCCCCACAGATAGATCAGGCTTTCAGTCCACCCGGCGTCGGCTTCGCAGAGCCGCTCGACATAGCCGAGTGCAGCGGCATTGGCGCCTGGGTAGTAATTGATAAAGGTGGCGTCATCACGCAGACGCACACCTAAGGGCAGCTGAATCGGTTTCATGCTGACTGAACGGCTCCCATCGAACCGTTAGTGGCCTCTGTGTAAAGTTTGCAAAGTTTATACCCGTGAAGCCGGGCGCACAATGCAGCAGACCACAAGCAAAATCAAAGGTTTGCGTTAACTTGCCGGTTTTTTGCGGTTTGTTTGACGGCACAGGGCCATAAACGCCAAACCCGGCCGAAGCCGGGTTTGTGACGCCGCGATTACAACTCGGGGTCTTCGACGCCCGTGTACACCTCGGAATCCTTGTACAAATCATGTACATGGCGCACCAGCACCATAATCACCGCCGCCACCGGCAGCGCCAGGAGGATGCCCGTAAAGCCAAACAGCTCGCCGCCCGCCAGGATCGCAAAGATCACCGCCACGGGGTGCAGGCCGATTCGATCGCCCACCAGCAATGGGGTGAGCACCATGCCTTCCAGGGCCTGGCCGACCATGAATACCGCAACAATGCCCAGCATCGGGTAAAGGTCACCGCCAAACTGGAACAGCCCGGCCACCAGCGCCGCACCGATACCAATCACAAACCCCATGTACGGCACGATGGCGGCCAAGCCCGCGATCAGGCCGATCAACAGGCCCAGCTCCAAGCCTATCGCCATCAAGCCGGCGGCGTAGATGATCCCCAGTGCCAGCATCACCAGCAACTGCCCGCGCACGAACGCCCCGAGCACTTCATGACACTCACCGGCCAGGGCGACGATGCGCTCCTCGCGGTTGCGCGGCAGCAGGCTGCGGATCTTGGCCATCATCACATCCCAATCGCGCAGCAAATAGAACGCTACCACCGGGATCAGCACCAGGTTGGTCAGCCAGCCGATCAATGCCAGGCTGGAGGCGGTGGCCTGGCTGAGGATCACACCCACGATATCGGTGGTCTGGCCCATATGTTCGCTGATCGCCGCCTTGACCTTGTCGAACTTCCAGAAGCCGTCCGACAGCCCGAGCTTGGCCTGGGCCCACGGCATCGCCGTGTGTTGCAACCAGTCGAGCATCTGTGGCGCCAGTTCATAGAGGCGGAACAATTGCTTGGCCAACATCGGCACCAGCACCAATACCAACGCGGTGATGATCAGGGTAAACAGCGCGAACACCGCGACAACCCCCAAGGTCCGCGACAGCCCGGCCTTCTCCAGGCGATCCACCACGGGATCGAACAGATAGGCGAGCAGCAACGCAACCAGGAACGGCGTCAGGATCGAATGCAGCAAGAACACAAAAACGCACAGCAGGACAATCCCGCCAAGCCACACCCAACGACGCGTATCCGCCATACACCACTCCATGCTTCTATCTATATAAGGAAGAACTGTTTACCAACGAAACCGCAGTTGCGCCTGAGGCTCAGGTGCGGCGGGCGGTTGCGCGCCTGGCGCTAACGGTTGCGGCGCAGGCTCGCCCGCGGGAATTTCCTGCAACTTGGCCAGGCTCAACTGGGTGCGCAACTGATCGGCGCTGCCATTGACGCGATACACGATGCGATCGCCCTCCACCCGCAGCGGCTGGCCACCAAACGGCTCAAGCAAATGCCCCAGCGCCGCATAGCGTTCCAGGGTCATGCCCTGCACTTGCAGCAATTGTTCGGTGCTCACGCCCGGCTTGACCGCAAAACGCGGCGCCAGCTTTTGGCTGATCGCCAGCATCACCGCGTCGGCCACGGCGCCGGTATCGGCACCTTGGGCGGTGCCCTGCTCGCTCTTGTCACCCAGCCACAGGCGCCATTTGGCTTGCCATTGGTTGCCTTCCTGGCGCGCATGCACCGCCAGCAAGGCGTCGGCACCGTAACGTTCGGAAGCGGCGCGCAAGGGGGTGGCATCGGCGCTTTCCAGGTTCGGCGCGGTGGCCACGACCTGCTCGTCCAGATCCCCCAGGGGCAGGCGCAGCGGCAAACCGCGATGTTGTGCCGCGCGGCGCAGGGCCTGGGCAACGCTCTGGCCATCGCCTACCAGGCTGCTGCCTTCGGTGGAATCGTTGAGCCACCAGCCGAGGATCGACGGCCGATTGCTGCCCCAGATCGACAGGCCCGCGTCACGCAGGGCGCGGTCGGTGCTGACCGGATCGAAGTCCACTTGCAGGCTCTCGGGCGGCCCGGCGTCATAGCCATATTGGGTGATGATTTGCTGCGGGTCCTTGCGAATCGCCGCCAGGCCCGGGCCTTCGGCGGCTTTGGCGTCGCCGGTCAGGCGGATCACCATCGTCTGCACCGCACGCTGGGTGGCCTGATCGCGCTCTTGCGGCGATTGGCTGCTAACCGGTTCAAGTACTTGATACAGGCCATTGAGGGTTTCGGCATGACTCGCCAGGCTGACCAACGACAAGCAGCCCACAAAGAAGAATTTACACAGACGCATGGAAGATTCCCGAACGACAAATTTAGCGGCTGGAACAGACCGCATGATCTCGGTTTGCCATGGCTGTGACCATGGCGACCGACAAAACATTCACAGGGCCTCGGTAAGTTTTCGCGCCGTCATAACGATAGCGGGTTCAAGGCTATACCTTAATACGGCCCGAAGCAGAGCCGATTAGCATTTTTTTAACGCGCTTTTTTCAGCTATATAGCCCTGCCCGTCGGCCCGAGGATGGCCGCTGCCCCTCAAGCCTGATAAAATCGCGCGCCTTCGCAGACCGTCAACGGCTGGGCCTTTTACCAAAAGCGCCTGCCCGCTCGGTCGTTACCCAGAAATCCCCCCTAAAGGCCTGGATCATGAGCAAGCAACCCTCCCTGAGCTACAAGGACGCCGGTGTAGACATCGACGCCGGTGAAGCATTGGTCGAACGCATCAAGAGCGTCGCCAAGCGCACTGCGCGCCCCGAAGTCATGGGCGGCCTGGGCGGTTTTGGCGCCCTCTGCGAAATCCCGGCCGGCTACAAACAGCCTGTATTGGTGTCCGGCACCGACGGCGTGGGCACCAAGCTGCGCCTGGCACTGAACCTGAACAAGCACGACAGCATCGGCATCGACCTGGTGGCCATGTGCGTCAACGACCTGGTGGTGTGCGGCGCCGAGCCGTTGTTCTTCCTTGACTATTACGCCACCGGCAAGCTCAACGTCGAGACCGCTACCCAGGTAGTGACCGGCATTGGCGCGGGTTGCGAACTGTCGGGTTGCTCGCTGGTCGGTGGCGAAACCGCCGAAATGCCCGGCATGTACGAAGGCGAAGACTACGACCTGGCTGGCTTCTGCGTCGGCGTGGTAGAGAAAGCCGAAATCATCGACGGCTCCAAAGTGACGGCCGGCGACGCCCTGCTCGCCCTGCCATCGTCCGGTCCGCACTCCAACGGTTACTCGCTGATCCGCAAGATCATCGAAGTGTCCGGTGCCGACATCGAGAATATCCAGCTCGACGGCAAGCCGCTGACCGACCTGCTGATGGCCCCGACCCGCATCTACGTCAAGCCACTGCTCAAGCTGATCAAGGACACCGGCGCGGTCAAGGCCATGGCCCACATCACTGGAGGCGGCCTGCTGGACAACATCCCGCGCGTGCTGCCAAAAGGCGCCCAGGCGATTGTCGACGTAGCCAGCTGGCAGCGTCCTGCGGTCTTCGACTGGCTGCAGGAAAAAGGCAACGTCAACGAAACCGAAATGCACCGCGTGCTGAACTGCGGCGTGGGCATGGTGATCTGCGTGGCCCAGGAGCACGTCGAAACCGCGTTGAACGTATTGCGTGAAGCCGGCGAGCAGCCTTGGGTCATCGGCCAGATCGCCACCGCTGCCGAAGGCGCGGCTCAGGTTGAACTGAAGAACCTCAAGGCTCATTAATGTCTCAGACCTGTGATGTCGTGGTGCTGCTTTCCGGCACCGGCAGTAACTTGCAGGCCCTGATCGACAGCACGCGCACCGGCGACAGCCCGGTGCGCATCGCTGCGGTGATCTCCAACCGCAGCGACGCCTATGGCCTGCAACGCGCCAGAGACGCGGGTATCGAAACCCGCTCGCTGGATCACAAGGCTTTCGAAGGCCGCGAGGCCTTCGATGCCGCCTTGATCGAACTGATCGACGCCTTCAATCCAAAACTCGTGGTACTGGCCGGTTTCATGCGCATCCTCAGCGCTGATTTCGTTCGGCACTATGAAGGGCGCCTGCTCAATATCCACCCTTCCCTGCTGCCCAAATACAAAGGCATGCACACCCACCAGCGCGCACTCGATGCCGGTGACAGCGAACATGGCTGCAGCGTGCATTTTGTCACCGAGGAACTCGATGGCGGGCCTCTGGTCGTACAGGCAGTGGTTCCGGTAGAGTCTGACGACTCGGCGCAGACGCTTGCGCAACGGGTCCATACCCAGGAACACAGGATTTACCCGCTGGCGGTACGCTGGTTTGCCGAGGGGCGATTGATTCTTGGTGACCAGGGTGCATTATTGGACGGTCAGCTACTCGCGGCCAGCGGCCACTTGATTCGAACCTAGGAGATTTTATGCGTCGCGCCTTGCTCTTCGCTTTCGCTCTGTTTGCCTTGCCTGCCGTGCAAGCGGCAGACCTTCACCCTTTCTCCGCCAGCTACACCGCCGACTGGAAACAGCTGCCCATGAGTGGTTCGGCTGAACGCAGCCTGACCAAGAATGGCGACGGTACGTGGACCTTGAATTTCAAGGCCTCGATGATGATCGCCAGCCTGACCGAAACCAGCGTCATCCAGTTTGACAAGGACGCCCTGCAACCCAAGAGCTACAGCTTCGAGCGCGGCGGCCTGGGCAAGGCCAAGAAGATCAACCTGGACTTCGACCAGACCGCTAAGAAAGTCACCGGCTTTGAAAACAAAGACCCGGTCAACGTGCCCCTGCAAAGCGGCATGCTCGACAAGTCGACCTACCAACTGGCGCTGCAGCGCGATGTGGCGGCCGGCAAAAAGAGCATGAGCTACAACGTGGTGGAAGGCACCGACGTCGACACCTACGACTTCCGTGTGATCGGCCCGGAAAAGGTCCAGACCAAGGTCGGTTCCATTGATGCGATCAAGGTCGAGCGCGTGCGCGACCCGACGCAAAGCAAGCGCATCACCCAGATGTGGTTTGCCAAGGACCAGGGCGGCATTCTGGTTGCATTGCGTCAGGTGGAAACCGACGGCAAGGAATACAACATCATGCTGCAGGACGGTACCGTTGACGGTAAGGCCGTCAAAGGCAGCTGATTGCGCAGATGAGCTGAACCGGAGCCTCGCTGAATGCGGGGCTTTTTTTCGCCTGGATATTTTGTGTTGAAGCTTCTACCGCCATCGGGAGCGAGCCCCTCCCAGTTTTGGACTGCGAACACTTTTAAATGTGGGAGGGGCTTGCTCCCGATAGCGGCGGCATGACCCACCCAGCCCTATCAAGCTGCCATACAACATGAAACTTCTGTCATAAACCGTCAAAGCCGTTTACTTAGCAAGCTAACAAATCATATAACAAAGGCCTGCGACGACTTGCCGCAGGTCCACCAGAGATTGGAGCAAGCAGATGACTGTAAAAGTAACTGAACGCGACGACGAACATATGTCCCACGAAGCCTTGGGCCATGGGATTCACATCTGGGATGTACACCAACAAGACCTGCTGGTCGGCATGTTCCATAACGAGAGCGACGCTCATAATTATAAAAACGAGCTCGAAGCCCTTGAGATGCAACGTCAGCCGCAAAGCTCCTGAAACGCTGAAATCGCGCCAATGCCCAGGCCCCACGCAGCCTGGGCACTGCAACCAAAAAACCCGTCTTTGAACGGGTTTTTTGCTTTTCCAAGCCCCCTGCTCCCCCGCATGAGCGCTGCAACCGCCCTAAAACACGGCTCTGGGGAAATGTTTCCAACAAATATATGTAACAACAAATAGACAATTGGTAATGGTTCTCGATAACATCCCGACGCGTTTTACCTAGCCCCACGAATAAGGAATTCGATTGTGACGCACGGAAACTGCAGGACGCCGGAGATTTCATTGCTGGAACGTTGGACGCAGGCACTTGCTACCCCACAGTTTCAAACCGATCGCATCTCCCTCGACTCATTGGTCTGCACGCTGGCCCCCGCCGCCGAGCGCAGCTTTCAACGCTTGGTCCAGGCACTGTTTCGTGAAGGCCTATTGGCCTGCGACGCCCTTGCTTACAACGAGCGCGGTCAATGCTCGCTGGCACTCCCGGACCACAGCCACCTGCGTTTCGATCACCTTGTTCCCGGACGCATGGGCAGTTGGGACCTGCGCGGTCACGTCACCCTCTGCCGCGCAGATCAGCCTGCACAAAAAATTCAGTTCCCTTCGCAGCTGTTGACGCTGCTCAACGGTTGCCTTGAATCGCCCGCCACCTCAGAGGTACTGGCCCGGCTCAACACAGAGATCGACGACAGCTTCGTCAACGACACCCTGTGCCTCGCCTTCCATGAGCAGTGGACACTCAAGCTGCACGCCGCCATGGCCCCTGCGCATCAACACAACCTGCTCAGCCATCTCAAGCACGACCCTAGCGTCAGCAACCCTACCTCGGTGCTTGAACAGTGGGGCACGCTGGGCCATCCGTGGCATCCCAACTACAAAACCAAACTGGGTTTGAGCACGCACCAGGTCATCGACTTTTCGCCGGAATTCGAAGCTCGTTTCCCCGTGCTCCTGTGTGCGCTGCACCGCCAGTTCGCGCATGTCGAGACATTGGCCGGTACGGCGGATTATTGGCCGTGGTGGCAACACCACTTCCCACAGGCCGCCCAACAACTGACCGCGCAGTTGGCATCCCAGGGGCTTGAGGCCAGCGACTATCTTCCATTGCCGGCCCACCCTTGGCAGGCACGCCAGGAATTGCCGCAACTGTTCGCCAACGAAATTGGCGACCGCCTGCTGGTGCTGACCGACATCGTCGCGTTCAACGCCCACCCCACCATGTCCTTCCGGACCGTGCTGCCCGAGGGCCGGCGCGACGCGCCGATGGTCAAACTGCCGGTTTCACTGCGACTGACCAGTGTGCAGCGCACTGTTTCACCCCGTTCGGCCCGTATGGGCCCGCGCATCAGCCATCTGTTGCAGACCATTTTGAAGCGCGAGCCTGCGATTCAGAAAATGCTCAGCATCGTTCCCGAGCGCATCGGCGTGCACTTCAAGCCTCAGCCCGCCAATGACGAAAGCTCCCGCCACTTGGCCGTGCTCTACCGCGACAACCCGCTGAGCCTGCTCACGCCCGGCGAAATGGCCGTGCCCGTGGGCAGCCTGTTTGCCATCGACCAGCATGGGCAACCCCTGCTGAGGCAATGGGTACGCCTGAGCAAAGGCATTGACGACGCGGATGCGATGCTCGCCTTCTTTCGGGACTACGCCGCGATCACGGTGCCGGCGCTGCTGGGTATGTACCTGCGCTACGGTGTGGCTTTCGAGGCCCATCAACAAAATGCCTTTATGGTCATGGCGGCGGATGGGCAACCGAACCGCCTGTTGTTGCGTGACTTCGGTGATATCCGGATCGACCGCAAGACCTTGCACGCCCAAGGTCTTGACATCGAACTGCACGATCCCAAGATGACCCTGTACGACGACGCGAGCTTCGTGCGTGACAAGCTCTTGCACACGGTCTTCATGTGCCATCTGGGAGAGCTGGTGTTGCTCAGCGCCCGCTACTTCGATATTCCCCAGGCGTTGCTATGGGATGAACTGTCGGCGCAGGTCAACCAGTGTTTTGATGATTTGCGCAGCCAAGTCGAACCGCAGCGCTGGGAGACTGAACGCAAAGCGCTGCTGGAGCAGGACTGGCCGGCCAAGTCGTTTATGCGCATGCGCTTGCTTGAAAGCCATGCCGACATTGTGGGTCGCCTGCCGAACCCGCTGAGCAGCCTCGCCCGTGCAGGCTAACCACACTGCGCTACGCCTGCTGGTGGTGATTCAGTTGGTGTCCATGGGGGCCATGGAAATGAGCGGGCCGTTCTGGCCGCTGCAAATCCAGAAGCTGCTGGGAGTTGCCGACGCCCACTACACCGGCCTGCTGTCGTCCCTGGTATATGCCGGGCCGATGATGGCGGCGATGCTGCTCACGCCGATGTGGGGGCGCCTGGGTGATCGTACCGGCCATAAGCCGATGATCATCCGGGCATTGCTGGCGCTGGCGGTGTGCCAGGCGTTGGCTGCCTTCACCACCGACCCGTGGCTACTGGTGGCCATCAGAGTGGCACAAGGTGCACTGGCCGGCTTCATTGCCGCGGCCCAAGCCTATGCGCTGGCCTGCTGCGGCGATGGCGGGCGCGGCCACATTTTGGCGCGCCTGCAATCGGCCACCGCCGTGGGCTCGCTGGCCGGGCCAGTGCTGGGCGGCTGGCTGATGGATATCTCGGGCTTCGCCCTGCTGTGCTACAGCGCTACCGCGGTCTGCTTGTTGTGCGCGGTGATCAGCCTGTTCTTGCCGGGCGATACGCAGCACGTGCGGCCGGCGCGTACCACGCCCGCCAACGCGCTGCCCAAGGGCTGGCTGGGCGCAATGCTGGGAATCATCGTGCTGATTCAAGCCGCCAAGATGATGCCGCAACCGTTTTATGCCCTATACGTCGCCGACGTATTACACGCCCCGGCGTGGCTGATCGGTGCCAGCTATGCCGCCAGTGCGCTCACCCTGGCAGTGTCCGCTCCGTTGTGGGGGCGCCTGTTCGACCGTCATCAGCCGGCGCAGACGCTACGCATCATCGAATGGGTCACGTGGTCCTGCGCCCTGACGTTGGCCTTGACGGCGATCGCAAGCGAATGGCTGGGGTTCCTCGCCAGCCGGTTGATATGGGGCGTGTGGCAAGGCGCTTTGTTGCCGGTCGCGTACACCCTCATCGCCAATACCGTGGCGCCCAGCCAACAAGGTTTCGCGCTCGGCCTGGGCAACAGCGCCGCCAAAGCCGGCGCGCTGTGCGGCGTCCTGATAGGCGGTATCGGCATGGGCCTAGTCGGTCTGGCTCATAGCTTCTGGCTGGTAGCACTCACGTATGCCCTGGCCGCCCTGGGTATCCGCGCAATCCGTTCGTTCACCCGAACGCCCGAAACATCGCGTTTTTCTGTCAATACTTCTAATAACTGAAAGGCAAGGTCATGAACAAATCGCAATGGGCGGTTTTGCTGCCCCTCCTCGGATCGATCAGCGCGCCGGCCTGGGCCGATCAATCCGAGCAAACGCAGGCAGCCCCCACCAACCTGCAGCTACAGGCCACAGTGGTTTCCGCCACACGCAGTGAAACCAGCATTGCAGCGATCCCAGGCTCCGTGCAGGTCATCGACGAAAATCAGATTCGCCAGCAGGCAGGCGCGGGGCGCCGGGTCGCCGACATCCTCGGCCAGTTGGTACCGGGCATTTCGCCTTCCAGCGGCGGTATGAGCAACTTCGGCCAGACACTGCGCGGGCGCAGTACGCTGATCCTGATCGACGGCGTGTCCCAGAACGCAACGCGCGATAACTTCCGTCAGCTCAACAGCGTGGCGCCGGAAAGCATTGAACGTATCGAAGTGATATCCGGCGCCAGCAGTGTCTATGGCGCAGGCGCATCGGGCGGCATCATCAACATCATCACCAAGCGCAACAAAGGTGAAGACCTGGCGTTCAGCAGCAAGCTCGGCATGACCTCCGGCAACAACCTCAGCCACAAGGGCTTCGCCTACGAGGCCTTTCAGAGCGCAACGGGCCGTCAAGGCCCCGTGGACTGGTACTTATCGGCCAACACCGTACAACGCAACGACCAGTTTGACGGCAACGGCAAGCGCATTCCCCAGGACACGTCCCAGGGCAGCAACATGGACACCGACACCTACGACCTGCAAGGTCGTTTCGGCTATGAGTTGGATGACGACAAGAAGATCAGCCTGTCACTGCAAGACTACAAAGACGAACAAGACACCCGCTACACCAAGAACCCACGCATCACCAGCAATGCCGTCGCGGTAAAAGGCCTGGACCTGGATGACCAGCCTTATACCCACAACCAGGCGGTCAATCTCAACTACACCGATAAGGATTTCTACGGTCAGGGCTTACAGATCGAAAGCTACTGGCGGCGCGCCGACGCGCTGTTCTTCCCGGACCTGTCGCGCGGCCGCGCCGGCGTGGCCGACAACAACAGCGTGCAAGATGTGTATGGGCTGCGCGCGGCGATTGACAGCCAGATGCCAGACATCGGCCCGGCAACCGGCAACCTGGTGTGGGGCGCGGACTATGACCATGAAACCTCACGCCAGCGCGGCGACCAATACCGCGTCAATGGCCTGACCTACACCAAGACCGGCACTACCTTCGAACTGGGCCCGGACATCGAGACCACCACCAAAGCCATTTTTGGTCAGCTGTCCTACGACATCGGTGACTGGACCCTGCGTGGCGGTGTGCGTCGCGAGTGGATCGAAAGCGACGTTGCCGACAGCATCGCCTACGGGGAAATCGTTCAGACCGGCAACCGTGCAACCCTGCCCGGCGGCACCCTTAAATACGATGACACGCTCTACAACCTCGGCGCGGTGTATCACCTGAGTGAAAACCAGGACGTGTTCGCCAACTTCAGCCAGGGCTTTTCGCTACCGGATATCCAGCGCTTCCTGCGCGACGTCAGCAGCACCTATGACATTCAGAAACTCAACGCACAAGCGCTCAAGGTCGATAGCTACGAGTTGGGCTGGCGTGGCAATTGGGACAAGTGGCTGGCCAACGTAACGGCCTATGAGAACACCTCGGATGTCACCCAGTTCTACGACGCAAACGATCGTGTGCTGCGCCTGGTCAACCAGAAAGAGCGGGTGCGCGGCATCGAAACCAGCCTCACCTACAACGTGACCGAGCAATGGTCGGTTGGCGGCACCTACGCTTACGCCAAAGGTGAAACCAAGCAAAACGGCAAATGGATCGACCTGCCCGCCACGCGTATCTCGCCGGCCAAGACCACCGTCTTCGTCGGTTATGACCACGATGACTACAGCCTGCGCCTGCAAGGCATGCAACTGGCGGACTATGACGCTGCGTTCAAAGACAACAATGGTCGCGATATAAAAGGCTATACGTTGGTCGACCTGCTGGGCTCAGTGCGGTTGCCGGTCGGGCGCCTGGAAGGGGCGATCTACAACCTCAGCGACCGCAACTACCAGAACATGTTCGCCCAGGCCAACGCACGCGCGCCTTACCCGAATGCTCAAGGGCGCACGTTCAGCCTGAGCTATGCGGTGGATTGGTGATTGCTTGATGTAGCCCGCGGTCGGCCATACGCCGCGTAGAAACCACAAACCCCGCCTGTTGAGCGGGGTTTGTGGTTTACGGGGTTAGCGCCTTACCACATCAGATCATCCGGGATCTGGTAGGCCGCGTACGGGTCATCCTCATCCGGCACCTGGCTTTCGGTCAGGATATTGAGCTGCACAATACGCTCCGGTGCCCGTTCCTGGATCTTCAGCGCCGCTTCACGGGGGATCACCTCGTAACCGCCACCGTGGTGCACGATCGCCAGTGAGCCGTTGCTCAGCTTGTTGCGCATCAGCGTATTGACCGACAGGCGCTTGACCTTCTTGTCATCCACGAAGTTGTAGTAGTCCTCGGTGGTCAGCTTGGGCAGGCGCGAGGTCTCGATCAGTTGCTTGACCTGCGCCGTGCGCGCCTTGGCCTCGGCTTTTTCCTGCTGCTGGCGGTTCAGCTCCTGATCGCGCTTGACCTTCTCGGCCTGCGCTTCCTGGGCCAGGCGCGCCTGGGTGTCATCAACCTCGGCCTGACCTTTGTGAACCAGGCGCTGCTGCTTCTGTTTCTCTTTGCCGACCTGCTTGGCCTGCTTTTGGTTGACCAGACCTGCTTTGAGCAACTGGTCGCGAAGGGAAAGGCTCATGGTGCTTACTCACTTAGGCAACTGCTCAACCGCAGCTGGACACGTTCTTTTCCTGACGTTTGGCTTCGCCCCAGAGGGCGTCCAATTCTTCAAGGGTGCAATCTTCTATGGGACGCTGGGTATCGCGCAATGCCTGTTCGATAAATCGGAAACGTCGTTCGAACTTGGCATTGGCGCCACGCAGCGCGGTTTCCGGGTCGACCTTCAGGTGCCGGGCCAGGTTGACCGCCGCAAACAGCAGGTCACCGACCTCATCGGCAATGGCCGCCGAGTCGTTATCGGCCATGGCTTCGAGCACTTCATCCAGCTCTTCGCGCACGTTATCCACCACCGGCAAGGCGGATGGCCAGTCGAAGCCGACCTGGCTGGCGCGTTTTTGCAATTTGGCGGCACGGGATAACGACGGCAATGCGCTAGGCACATCATCCAGCAGGGAGAGCTGCTCCGGCGCGTCAGACTTTTGTGCACGCTCCTCGGCCTTGATCTGCTCCCAGCGCAGCTTGACCTGCTCTTCGCTCAATTGCGGGATATCCAGCGGCGCATACAGGTCGCCCGTGGGGAACACGTGCGGGTGGCGACGGATCAGCTTGCGAGTGATGCCGTCGATCACCCCGGCAAATTCGAAACGCCCTTCTTCCCGCGCCAGCTGGCTGTAATACACCACCTGGAACAGCAGGTCGCCCAGTTCACCTTGCAGATGGTCGAAGTCACCGCGCTCGATGGCATCGGCGACTTCGTAAGCCTCTTCCAGGGTGTGCGGCACGATGCTCGCGTAGGTTTGCTTGATGTCCCACGGGCACCCGTATTGCGGGTCCCGCAGGCGATTCATCAAGTGCAGCAGGTCATCCAGTGAATACATCAGTCTCTTTCCGATCAGGTACGAACACTGCCTCCCACACGTTGGAACCGTGTTCATCCAGCTATTCATGAGGGTGTGCGGTTGCGCCGGGTCTCGATGATGTTCGGCAACTGGGAAATACGCCCCAGCAACCGCCCCAACGCGTCCAACCCCGGGATCTCGATGGTCAAGGACATCAACGCCGTGTTGTCCTCTTTATTCGAGCGGGTATTGACCGCCAGTACGTTGATCCGCTCATTGAGCAGTACTTGCGACACGTCACGCAGCAAACCGGAACGGTCGTAGGCACGGATGATGATGTCTACCGGGTAGGTGAGCACCGGCACCGGGCCCCAACTGACCTGGATAATCCGCTCCGGCTCGCGCCCACCCAGTTGCAGCACCGAGGCACAGTCCTGGCGGTGAATGCTCACGCCACGGCCCTGTGTGATGTAACCGACGATGGCGTCGCCCGGCAGCGGCTGGCAGCAACCGGCGATTTGCGTCAACAGGTTGCCCACGCCCTGGATCTGGATATCGCCGCGCTTGCCGGGCTTGTAGCCGGTGGCTTTGCGTGGGATCAGTTCCAACTGTTCGTTACCGCGTTCGGGCTCGACCAGTTGCTGGGCCAGGTTGACCAGTTGCGCCAGGCGCAGGTCGCCGGCGCCAAGGGCGGCGAACATGTCTTCGGCGATCTTCATGTTGGCCTTTTCGGCCAGCTTGTCGAAGTCCACCTGAGGCAGGCCCAGGCGCGCCAGTTCGCGTTCGAGCAAGGTCTTGCCGGCGGCGACGTTCTGGTCGCGCGCCTGCAGCTTGAACCAGTGCACGATCTTAGCCCGCGCCCGCGAGGTGGTGATGTAACCCAGGTTCGGGTTCAGCCAGTCGCGGCTTGGCGTGCCGTGTTTGCTGGTGATGATCTCGACCTGCTCACCGGTCTGCAGGCTGTAGTTGAGCGGCACGATGCGCCCGTTGATCTTCGCGCCCCGGCAGTTGTGGCCGATTTCGGTGTGTACGCGGTAGGCGAAGTCCAGCGGCGTGGCCCCCTTGGGCAGGTCGATGGCGTGGCCGTCGGGGGTGAAGATATAGACCCGGTCCGGCTCGATATCCACCCGCAGCTGTTCGGCCAGGCCGCCGATGTCACCCAGCTCTTCATGCCATTCGAGCACTTGGCGCAGCCAGGAGATTTTTTCTTCGTATTGATTGGAGCCGGCCTTGACGTCGGTACCCTTGTAGCGCCAGTGCGCGCATACGCCCAGCTCTGCCTCTTCGTGCATGGCGTGGGTGCGGATCTGCACCTCGAGCACCTTGCCCTCGGGGCCGATCACCGCCGTGTGCAACGAGCGATAGCCGTTTTCCTTGGGGTTGGCGATGTAGTCGTCGAACTCCTTGGGGATGTGCCGCCACAGGGTGTGCACGATGCCCAGCGCGGTGTAGCAGTCGCGCATTTCCGGCACCAACACGCGCACGGCACGCACGTCGTAGATCTGGCTGAAGGCCAGGCCCTTGCGCTGCATTTTGCGCCAGATGGAATAGATGTGCTTGGCGCGGCCGCTGATGTCGGCATCGACGCCGGTGGCCTGCAATTCGGCACGCAGTTGGCCCATCACGTCGGTAATGAAGCGTTCGCGGTCGAGCCGCCGCTCATGCAGCAACGTGGCGATCTGCTTGTATTGATCGGGCTCCAGGTAGCGGAAGGACAAATCCTCCAGCTCCCATTTGATATGGCCAATACCCAGGCGGTGCGCCAACGGCGCGTAGATGTCGAAGACTTCGCGGGCGACGCGGTTGCGCTTTTCGTCGTCGGCGGTCTTCACCGCACGAATCGCGCAGGTGCGTTCGGCCAGCTTGATCAGCGCGACGCGTACGTCGTCGACCATCGCCACCAGCATCTTGCGCAGGTTCTCGACCTGGCCCTGGGTGCCCAACACCAGGGACTGGCGCGGGCTGAGGCTGGCGCTGATGGCAGCCATGCGCAGCACGCCGTCGATCAGCTTGGCCACCACGGAGCCGAAACGCTGGCCCACGGTGGCCAACGGGATGTGCCCTTCGCGCACGCCGCGATAGAGCACGGCGGCGATCAGCGAATCCTGGTCCAGCTTGAGGTCGGCGAGGATCTCGGCGATCTCAAGGCCGGTGCGAAAGCTGGAAGTGCCCTCGGCCCACAGGTTCTTGGCCGCATTGTCTTGCTGTTCAGACTCACGAGCGAACTCGCAGGCTGCTTTCAAGGCTTCACGGTCCAGTGCCGGATCGACACTGACGGCATGATCCAACCATGCCTCGAGATTGATACTGCCGTCAGTGTTGATCGGCTGGTGTGCTCTCACCTGTACCATCTTGCTTACCTTCCCTATGACGCATCTTCGATGCGCCAGAATCATCGCCGACCTTTTACTGCGAGCTCCGTGGCAGTTCACAGGCCTTGGAGAACGCAGGCCAGTCGGATTAAACGGGCATCCTAGCCCGCTTCAAATAACGCCATGGCCTCGACATGCGCTGTCTGCGGAAACATGTCGAGGATCCCGGCACGTTTTAGCCGGTAGCCTTGCTTGACCAACTCAACTGTGTCCCGCGCCAGCGTGGCGGGGTTGCAGGACACATACACCAGGCGCTTGGCCCCCAGAGTGGCGAGCTTGCGCACAACCTCATGGGCACCATCGCGGGGTGGGTCCAAGAGTACCGCAGAAAAGCCCTGTTTGGCCCATTCCGCGTCAGTCAAAGGCTGGGACAAATCGGCCTGAAAAAACTGCGCATTATGCAAATTGTTGCTGAGGGCATTGTGTGCCGCCCGGTCCACCATGGTCTGCACACCCTCCACCGCCACCACTTCCCGCGCCTGCTTGGCCAGCGGCAAGGCAAAGTTGCCCAGGCCGCAGAACAGGTCCAGAACCCGCTCATCAGGCTGCGGTGCCAGCCATTCCAGAGCCTGGGCAACCATCGCCTCGTTGACCCCGGCATTGACCTGCACGAAATCTCCTGGCCGGTAAGCCAGATCCAGATCCCATGCGTCCAAGCGAAAACCGAGGGCCTGATCGGGCTCGACGGGTTCCGGCCGGCCTTCGCCATGCAGCCATAATTGAGCCTCATGAAAGCTGCAAAATTCTTTCAAGACGTGCAGGTCCGCTTCGGACAGCGGCGCCATATGTCGCAGCAACACGGCGATGGACGAACCGCCGAACAGCTCCACATGCCCCAGCGCCTGGGGTTTGCTCAGGCGGCGCAGCATGTTCGGCAAGCGCTGCATGATCGGTTGCAAGGCCTGTACCAGCACCGGGCAATCATCGATGGCGACGATATCCTGGCTGGCCACGGCGCGAAAACCCACCTCGAGTTTTTTCGCCTTGGCATCCCAGCGCACAGCCACGCGGGCGCGGCGTCGGTAGCCAAACTCCGGACCACTCAAAGGTGGCGCCCACTCTTGCGGCTCGACACCGGCCACTCGGGACAGTTGTTCGGCGAGCATGCGCTGTTTCAGGGCGAGTTGTTCGTGGTGGGGCAAGTGCTGCACGCTGCAACCGCCACAGCGGCCAACATGCGCGCACGGCGCCGGACGACGCAGTTCGCTGGGCTTGAACACCCGCTCCGTGCGGGCCTCGACCACTTTGCCATGGGCCCCCAACACGCGCGCTTCGACATCTTCGCCGGCCAGCGCGCCATTGACGAACCAGGTGCGGCCTTCAAAGAACACGATGCCACGGCCGTCGTTGGCCAGCCGCTCGATGGTCAGGCGTTGCTTCTTGCCCACTGGAACCTGCGGGGCCCGGCTGCCGCCCGTCGGTTGGAAGCGCAGGCCTCTCTCGTGCTTGGCCATCAGTTGGGTTCGTCGAAGATGCCGGTCGACAGGTAACGGTCGCCTCGGTCACAGATGATCGCGACGATCACCGCGTTTTCCACTTCTTTGGAGAGGCGCAACATACCGGCCACGGCACCGCCGGACGACACGCCGCAGAAAATACCTTCTTCACGAGCCAGACGGCGAGTGGTGTCTTCAGCCTCACGCTGGGCCATGTCGATGATGCGATCGACCCGCGCAGCGTTGTAGATCTTCGGCAGATATTCTTCGGGCCAGCGGCGAATACCCGGGATGGCCGCGCCTTCCATCGGCTGCAGGCCAACGATCTGGATCGCCGGGTTCTGCTCCTTGAGGTAGCGCGAGTTGCCCATGATGGTGCCGGTGGTGCCCATGGAGCTGACGAAATGCGTGATGGTGCCCTGGGTCTGGCGCCAGATCTCCGGGCCGGTGCTGGTGTAGTGCGCCTCGGGGTTATCGCCGTTGGCGAACTGGTCCAGCACTTGGCCACGGCCTTCGGCGGCCATACGCTCGGCGAGGTCGCGGGCGCCTTCCATGCCCTCTTCCTGGGTCACCAGCACCAGCTCGGCGCCATAAGCGGTCATCGCCGCCTTGCGCTCGGCGCTGCCGTTGTCGGGCATGATCAGCACCATCTTGTAACCCTTGATCGCCGCAGCCATGGCCAGGGCGATTCCGGTATTGCCCGAGGTGGCTTCGATGAGGGTGTCGCCGGGCTTGATCTGCCCGCGCAACTCGGCACGGGTGATCATCGACAGCGCCGGGCGGTCTTTTACCGAGCCGGCCGGGTTGTTGCCTTCGAGCTTGAGCAACAGGGTATTGCTGGTTTCACCCGCCATGCGTTGCAAGCGGACCAGGGGCGTGTTGCCGACGCAATCGGCGATTGTTGGGTACTGCAAGGTCATGGCGTATTCGCAATCCAGACTGCGGGGCGCACATCATACCGGGAAAGGCCGGCGGGCCATATCACGCAAAGTGTGGTGCTTATGGCTTAAAGGAATAAGCGCGGAGTGGAGTGGCTGGGCAGGCATCCTCCTACCCCAAATGCCCGTCGCCATGATTTCTCTGGAAAACCTCCTCCCCCATCGCCGCAATCTGCCCCTCAATCAAAGCTTCGAAAGGTGTGAGCAACGGCTCGAACGAAAGCGGCGCCTCCAGCACCTGCAACGCCCGCACGATGGCTTCTACCGTCGACAGCGCTCCCGGCCCCGGCGCCTTGCGCAGTCGATAACGCGACACGCCGCCCTCGGCCAAGGTCACCCGAGGCAACGCCGCCAGCAGCGGATTCAGATGCAGCAGTTTGCGCGCCTTGCGCCAGGTGCCGTCGGGCACCACCAGCAACAGCGGTTGCTCATCAGGCGCATAGGTTTGCAGCGGCTGGGCGTCGTCGGCGGGAAACAACAGCCGAGCCTGATAACCGGGCGGACTCAACAACGTAGCCAAATCATCGAACACCTCCCCCACCACCAATTGCGCATTGCTCAAGCCCAACGCCGCCAACCGCGCAGTATTGAGCGCGTGGCCGACCTCACTCGGGTGCTGCAACAGCAATACGCGGGTGCGACTGTCGAGGCTGGGGATCAGCGCGCACAAGCAGTGGCTGATTGGCCTGAGGCAACGGGAACACTGGGGTCTGGACATGGTTTTTCAGGCCTGGTTGAGCTGTGCTTTGAGTAGATCGCGAAACGTTTGGATCAGCGGCTCGCGGCTGCGGCCACGGCGCATGATCATTGAGAACGGCGCCTGGTAACCGAAGGTCGCAGGCAGCAGGACGCGCAAATCGCCTTTATCCGCCCAGGCCTGGGCGTAGTGCTCCGGCAGGTACCCGATGTAGGCACCGGACAGGACCAGGATCAGTTGCGCCTCCATGCTTTCCACCGTGGCGGCGCTGTGCTTGAAGCCGTGGCGCGCCAGCTCCGCCTGGCTCCAGTAGCCGCGCCCGACCATGCGCTGCTGAGTGATCACTGGCTCGGGAATGCGCCGCTCATTGAATAGCGGATGCCGCGTGCTGCAATACAACCAGTGCTGCTCGCGGTACAGCGGCATGTAGATCAGCCCGCTCATGCGGTTGGAGAAAGCGCCGATGGCCAGGTCCAGACGGTTGTCCTGCACGCCCAGTTGCAATTCGTAAGGGCTCATCACCGATAAATTCAGGTGCACCGCCGGGTGTTCCAGGCTGTAGGCGCCGATCACTTCGGCGAACGGCAGAGCCTTGTCGCTGACGGTTGAGTCGAGCACGCCAAGCTTCAGGGTGCCGCGCAACTCGCCTTTCAACGCGGCGGCGTACTGCTCGAAGCCTTCGAGCTCAGCGAGCAGGCGCAGGGTTTCCTGATGGAACAACTCGCCCTTGCTGGTCAGGCTGAAGCCGCCCCGGCCGCGATGGCACAGCACCAGCCCGAGTGCCGATTCCAGTTGGCTCATATAAGTGCTGATGGCCGACGTCGACAGGTTGAGTTCGTGCTGGGCATTGGCGAACCCCTGGTGCCGCACGACGCTGACGAAGATGCGCAGCAGTTTCAGGTCGGGCAAGGCGTTGGCCATGAAGGCTCCAGGAACACATTTTGTGGCGAGTTTACCCCAGGCGTTAGTTTAGAAAAATCTGAACTAAGTATTTGCCCCAGCCGATTCTTCCCCGCCTCAGCTTTTCGCAGAATCGGCCCAAGACAAACACAACAACGCTGAGGCACTCCCGTGGACAAGACTTACCATCAACCACTGGGCGGCAATGAAATGCCGCGCTTTGCCGGAATCGCCACCATGATGCGTCTTCCCCACCTGCAAACGGCCAAGGGCCTGGACGCCGCCTTTATCGGCGTGCCGCTGGACATCGGCACTTCGCTGCGCGCCGGCACCCGTTTCGGGCCACGCGAGATTCGCGCCGAATCGGTGATGATCCGTCCGTACAACATGGCCACCGGCGCCGCACCCTTCGACTCGCTGTCGGTGGCCGATGTCGGCGACGTGGCGATCAACACCTTCAACCTACTCGACGCCGTGCGCATCATCGAAGAGGCCTACGACGAGATCCTCGAACACAACGTGATCCCCATGACCCTCGGCGGTGACCACACCATCACCCTGCCGATCCTGCGGGCGATCCACAAAAAACACGGCAAGGTCGGGCTGGTGCACATCGATGCCCACGCCGACGTCAATGACCATATGTTCGGCGAGAAAATCGCCCACGGCACCACCTTCCGCCGCGCCGTGGAAGAAGGCCTGCTCGATTGCGACCGCGTGGTGCAGATAGGCCTGCGTGCCCAGGGCTACACCGCCGAAGACTTCAACTGGAGCCGCAAACAGGGGTTTCGTGTGGTGCAGGCCGAAGAGTGCTGGCATCGCTCCCTCGCACCGCTGATGGCCGAAGTACGCGAAAAAGTCGGCGGCGGCCCGGTGTACCTGAGCTTCGACATCGACGGTATCGACCCGGCCTGGGCACCCGGTACAGGCACCCCGGAAATCGGCGGGCTGACCACCATCCAGGCGATCGAGATCATCCGTGGCTGCCAGGGCCTCGACCTGATTGGTTGCGACCTGGTCGAAGTTTCGCCGCCCTACGACACCACCGGCAACACCTCGTTGCTCGGCGCCAACCTGCTGTACGAGATGCTCTGCGTACTGCCCGGCGTGGCGCATCGCTGATGAGCACGCGCGAGGTACTGCACGCCGCCGCCGTGCTGGTGGCGGCCTTCGCTCGCAATGACCGCGACGCCTACTTCGGCGCGTTCACGGCCGATGCCAGCTTCGTGTTTTATACCCTCCCCCGGCCGCTGCTCAGTCGCGAGGCCTACCAGGCGTTGTGGGACGGCTGGCGTCGGGACGAGGGCTTTGAAGTGTTGTCATGCACTTCAAGCAATGCGTTCGTCAGCCTACAAGGTGAGGACGTGGCGATATTTGTGCATGACGTGGCCACCGAGCTGCGCATGAACGGGGAGCAATTCTCTAGCCAGGAACGCGAGACCATTGTCTTCAAACGGCAAAGGCTGCGCGCACAACAAAAACAAGGCCTGTGGCTGGCCTGTCACGAACATTTGTCCGCTATGCCGGAAGGGCTGCCGCCCCCTTAGCCAATGTGATCGGAGCTGATCATGAATAATAAAAACAACGACAACAGTATTCGCAAAATAGAAACCAACGGGGTCGAACAGATCCCGGACCACGAACGTACCGCCAGCCCCACGGATCTGTTTCGTCTGATCTTCGGCGGTGCCAATACCTTTGCCACCGCCGTACTGGGCGCGTTCCCGGTGCTGTTCGGCCTGTCGTTCCAGGCCGGTGCCTGGGCGATTGTGCTGGGCGTGCTGGTGGGCGCGCTGATCCTGGCGCCCATGGGTCTGTTCGGGCCAATCACTGGCACCAATAACGCGGTGTCTTCCGGTGCGCACTTTGGTGTGCATGGGCGGATTGTCGGCTCGTTCCTGTCGCTGCTGACGGCAATTGCCTTCTTCTCACTGTCGGTGTGGAGTTCAGGCGATGCGCTGGTCGGCGGTGCGAAACGTCTGGTTGGCCTGCCGGAAACCGACCTGACCCTGGGCTTGGCCTACGGCCTGTTCGCCGTGATGGTGCTCACCGTGTGCATCTACGGGTTTCGCTTCATGCTGTGGGTCAACCGCATCGCGGTGTGGGCGGCGAGCCTGCTGTTCCTGTTGGGGATATTCGCGTTCGCGAAGGCTTTCGACAGCCACTTCGCCGGCAGCGTCGCCATGGGCCAGCCCGGGTTCTGGGCGGCGTTTATCGGTGCGGCGCTGGTGGCCATGAGCAACCCGATTTCCTTCGGCGCGTTCCTCGGTGACTGGTCGCGCTACATTGCGCGTGAAACGCCGAAAGCGCGCATCCTTCTTGCCGTGATTGCGGCACAGATCGCCACGTTGATTCCGTTCCTGTTCGGCCTCGCCACCGCGACCATCGTGGCGATCAAGGCCCCGGACTACATCGCGGCCAGCAACTACGTCGGCGGTCTGCTGGCGGTGGCACCCACGTGGTTTTTCCTGCCGGTGTGCCTGATCGCGGTGATTGGCGGCATGTCTACCGGCACCACCGCGTTGTATGGCACCGGGTTGGACATGTCCAGTGTGTTTCCGCGCCTGCTGTCACGGGTCAAGGCCACGTTGCTGATTGGGGTGATGTCGATTGCCTTCATCTTTATCGGACGTTTCGCCGCCAACCTGGTGCAAAGCGTGTCGACCTTCGCCGTGCTGATCATCACCTGCACCACGCCGTGGATGGTGATGATGATCATCGGCCTGATCGCACGTCGCGGTTTCTACTGCCCGGATGACCTGCAAGTGTTCACCCGCGGTGAAACCGGCGGGCGCTACTGGTTCAGCCATGGCTGGAACTGGCGTGGGCTGGGGGCGTGGGTCCCAAGTGCGCTGGTGGGCCTGTGTTTCGTGAATCTGCCGGGGCAGTTTGTCGGGCCGCTGGGCAATTTGGCCGACGGCATTGATATCAGTTTGCCGGTGAGCCTGGGGTTGGCGTCGGTGGTGTACCTGACGTTGCTGCGCCTGTTTCCGGAACCGGCTGCGGTGTATGGCCCCGAAGGGCCGCTTCGCAGCCCAGCGGGAGCAAGCTCCCTCGCCACAACGAGCGCACCTACAACGTAAAAAATCGGATCTTACCTGCGCCGAGGACGACGCTGCTCGTCATCCGTACGAATTGGCACGGGCTGCAGCGGCGGCTCGATCAAGCCCAGGGCCACGCCGAGGTCATGGAGCCAGTTCTGGATTTTCTCTTTCATGATTGCCCCCTTTGAGGGTAGTACGGTTCGGCGCAGTTTTGTCGCCTTTTCCTACATAGATAGTAGCCCTAAGTCCTACGTATTGCTTGTACGAAACCACAACGAACTATTACTGGATTCATCCAAATGCTGACGGACCGGTCAAGCAATGGCGCGCGTGTCGTTCGCCAACGCGGCCGTGCCTTCTTGCTGCAGGTCGATCCATGCATTGAGGTTAGCGCCGAGCATACCCTTTCGCCACATCAGCCAGGTTGTCGCAGTGGCAAAATGCCCAGTCAGCGGATGAACGGACACGCTGTCCTTGCCGGGCAGGCTGTCGAGCATGGACTGGGACATCAACGCCACACCTGAACCGGCGATCACACAGGCGAGCATGCCTTGGTACGACTCAATCTCAATGGCCCGCCCCATGGGCACGTGTTCGTTGGAGAACCAGTTTTCCAGACGCGTGCGATAGGCGCAGCTGCGTCGGAACGTGAATACCGAGCGCCCGATCACATCCTGAGGACCCTGTACGGGTGGGTGATCGGCTTCGCAGATCAGCACCAGTTTTTCCTCGCACAATTGCACGCCGTCCAAGGTGGCGATGGTCACTGGGCCGTCCACAAAGGCTGCATCCAGCCGCCCGGTGATCAGCCCTTCCAGCAGCTCACCGCTGGGCGCGGACTGCACCTGCAAATTCACCATCGGGTAAGCCTTGTGATAACGCGCCAGCAGCCCGGGTAAATGCACTGCGCCGGTGCTGTACATGCTGCCCAACACGAAGTCGCCGACCGGCTGCCCTCCTTGCACGGCACCGTGGGCTTCGTCGTGCAGCGCCAGCAGGCGAGCACTGTAGTCCAGTAACACTTTGCCCGCAGGAGAAAGCTGCAAACGCTGGCGTTCGCGTATGAACAGGTCAACACCGAGCTGCTCTTCCATCTGTTTAAGTCGGGTCGACAGGTTCGACGGCACACGGTGCAGGCGCTCGGCCGCCCGGGTAATAGAGCCTTCTTGCGCCACGGCCTGGAAAATGCGCAATTGACTGAACTCCATACCTTTCTCCAAAACTAAACAAGTTGCTCACTATTATTCAATTTTACAGAAAGTCAATCCACCTTAGGCTGAAGGTCATTCGTTTTCTCAGCAGGACACTGACCATGTCACCCCTCACTCGCTTACTCGCCAGTTGTATTGCCCTGATGATGGCCATGGGCATTGGCCGCTTCGCCCTCACCCCCCAAATGCCCCATATGCTGAGTGAAGGGCAGATCGACCTGACCGACGCCGGCCTGATCGCCGCCGCGAATTACCTCGGCTATTTGGTGGGCGCGGTGGATTCGATTTTCGCCCGCAGCCATCACCATGTCAGGAGCCGGCTGTACGCGGGGCTGTGGCTATGTGTGCTGCTCACGTTCGTGTCGTACTGGGCCCATGGCTTCTTGCCGCACCTGTTATTGCGCTTTGGTACCGGCGTGGCGAGTGCCTGGGTATTGGTGATGATCACCAGCCTGAGCCAGCCGTTGGCGATCGCTGCCGGACGCCCGCACCTGGGTGCCCTGGTATTTGCCGGGCCGGGACTAGGGATTTTGTTGACCGGTTTGCTGGCGCTGGGCTCAAACCTGCTGGGGCAAAATTCCGCCACGTTGTGGCTGCTGTATGGCGCCGTAGCGCTGGCGATGTTGCTGGCGATCCTGCCGTTTTTACCCAAACCCTGCGCCAGCGCCCCGTCCCCGCACCACAGCGCTTCGGGCAACGCCGGCAGCATCACGCACCTGTGCTGGGTTTATGTGCTATTCGGGCTGGGCTACATCATTCCGGCGACCTTTCTGTCACAAATGGCCAGCGCGCAGTTCAACGGTGCCTGGCAGGCCGACCTGTTCTGGCCATGTTTTGGCCTGATCGCCGCGATTGGCGTGGGAGTCGCAAGCCTGCGCCGCAAGGACCCGACCACTACACGTCGCTGGCTGATGACCACGTTATGGCTGCAAGCGGCCGGGGTGTTCGCCTGCTTGCTGGGCAATGGCTGGGGGTTGGCACTGGGCGTGTTGCTGTGCGGCGGGCCATTTCTGGCGTGCATGCAATTGGTGATGGCCCGTCTGCGCGATGTCGCGCCACACGGCTACCAGCGCAGCACCGGGTTGCTCACCGCCAGCTTCGCCATCGGCCAATTGGGCGGGCCATTGCTGGCCTCGGTGAGCAGTCACCTGAGCGGCGGCCTGCAACCGGCGTTGGTGGTCGCCGGTGCAGGCCTGTTACTGGCGGGAGGCGTGTTGGTCAGCTGGCAACCAACGGTGCAGGCGCGCGAATCTGTTCACGCCGTGACAGCACCAGGAAAAACAACCCACCCAGCAAGCACCCGGTAAACCAGGCGAAGTTGGCCAAACCTTGCAGCGCCGGCGTGAAGGTGATCGCGACGCCCGTCAGCGTCGCGGGCACCAGCGCCTTGATCGCCGTCCAGTTCACGCCGCCGTCAAAGTAGTAACGCCCATTCGGGCTGTCGTCGAACAGCGCATCCACGTCGATCTGCTGTTTTTTGATCAGGTAAAAATCCACCAGCAGAATCCCGAACAGCGGCCCGATGAACGCCGCGAGGATGTCCAGGGTGTAATGGATCATCAGCGGGTTGTTGAACAGGTTCCACGGGGTGATGAAGATCGAGGCCACGGCGGCGATCATCCCGCCGGCGCGCCAGCTGATTTTGCTTGGCGCCACGTTGGCGAAATCGAAGGCCGGCGAAACGAAGTTGGCGACAATGTTGATGCCGATGGTCGCCGTCACAAAGGCAAAGGCGCCCAGCAGCACGGCCATGCTGTTGTCGATGCGCGAAACGGTGGCGATCGGGTCATGAAGCATTTCACCAAACACCGGCAAGGTGCCCGAGACGATCACCACGGTGACCAGGGAGAACGCCAGGAAATTCACCGGCAAGCCCCAGAAGTTGCCGCGCCGCACGTCTTGCATGCTTCGGCAGTAACGGCTGAAATCGCCGAAATTCAGGGTGGGCCCGGAAAAATACGACACCACCAACGCGGTGGCCACGATCACTTGACCAACCGCTTGCCAGCCCGACAGGGCCTTTTCCGACAGCGTAAAACTGATATTCGCCCAACCGGCCTTCCACACAATCCAACCGGCCAGGGCAAACATCACCGCATACACCACCGGCCCGGCCCAGTCGATAAAGCGCCGAATGGATTCCATGCCGGCCCAGAACACTGCAGCCTGCAGCACCCACAGGCTAAGGAAACCAAACCAGCCCAGGTAAGACAGACCGGCGAAATGCGGCTCTGCATACACCGCCATCTGTGGGAAAAAACGCAGCACCACAATGATCAAGGCGCTGGAGGCAAGGTAGGTCTGAATGCCGTACCAGGCAACCGCAATCAAACCGCGAATCACCGCAGGAATGTTCGCGCCAAATACACCAAACGCCAGTCGGCAAATCACCGGATAAGGCACCGCCGCCTGTTGGCTGGGTTTGGCCACCAGGTTGGCGACCAACTGCACGATGCAGATGCCGGCGAGCAAGGCGATCAGCACCTGCCAACTGGCCAGGCCCAAGGCGAACAGGCTGGCGGCAAATACATAACCCCCGACGCTGTGCACGTCGCTCATCCAGAAGGCGAAGATGTTGTACCAGGTCCATTTTTGCGGCAGTGGGCCCAGGTCTTGGTTGTACAGACGCGGGCTGTAGCCTTTGGGCAATTGTTCGGTCATCGCTGGCTCCTCGAAATACCGGCCTGCGCTTCCGTTGCGGTGGTGCATACGGGAGGCGGCATGGTTTGTATACGAGGCAGTCAGCAGAATACGTGCCAATAGCACACAATCCCTCTAACACGGGACACCAAAGACACTGACGTGGGTTTAGTCGTAAGGGCTACGCTCAGCAACGGTGCATAGGGATCCTGTACACAATCATCGGTGCACCCGTTGTGCACACAAGTAGCCAACCGTGCAGCAAGCGGCGCTCAGGAAGGTTCCCCAGACCATGTCCATCAGCGCCAACCCGGCGGACCAGCCTTGCAGCGTGGCCCAATTGCTCAGGTCATACGTGCCGTAGGCAACCAGGCCAAGCAGCGCCCCCAGGCGCGCAGAACGCTGCCAACTGACGCTGGGCAAGACCACGAACACCACGCAACCAAGAACGTATAAGAGATAGAAGAGTACAGCGGGCAACAGCCGTGGCTGATCGAGCATCAGCGGGCCCAGCAGGGATTTGTAGGTAGGGCCCATGAGGACGCCGAGCCAGAGCCCGTCCAGGATCAGAAAGGCGAGCAAAGTGCCGAGGTAGGCAAACAGTATTTTCTTGGACATGGACGCAGCCTCTGTAGGCGCCGATTGGCGCCTACAAAAGAGCAAAGCGCATTCAGCTTAGTTCAATGCGATCGGCATGAATCACAATCTGGCCCTGTTTGTAGAGCGCACCAATGGCTTTCTTGAAGTTGCCTTTGCTCACGCCGAACAAGTTGCTGATCAGCACCGGATCGCTCTTATCGCTGACCGGCAGGGTGCCGTTGTTTTCGCGCAACTTGGCGAGGATCTTCGAGTTCAGGCTGGAGGCCGCTTCCTGGCCAACCGGCTGCAGGCTCAGGCTGATGTTGCCATCGGCGCGGATCTCTTTGATAAAACCTTTCTCTTCCTTGCCTGGGCGCAGGAACTTGAACACTTCGTTCTTGTGGATCAGGCCCCAGTGCTTGTTGTTGATGATCGCCTTGAAGCCCATGTCAGTGGCTTCGGCCACCAGCAGGTCGACTTCCTGGCCGACCTGGTAGTTGGCCGGGGTTTTGTCCAGGTAGCGGTCAAGACGTGCGGTCGCGGTAATACGCTTGGTGTGCTTGTCGAGGTAGACGTGCACGACGCAATATTCACCGGCGGTCAGCTGACGCTTTTCTTCCGAATACGGCAGCAACAGGTCCTTTGGCAAACCCCAATCGAGGAAGACACCAATACTGTTGACTTCCACTACTTTCAAACTGGCGAATTCGCCAACTTGAACTTTGGGTTTTTCGGTGGTCGCGATAAGTTTGTCATCGCTGTCCAGATAAATGAAAACGTTAAGCCAGTCTTCATCTTCACTGGGAATATCTTTGGGGATATACCGATTAGGCAAGAGGATTTCGCCATCTTGCGCACCATCGAGGTACAAACCAAAGTGAGTGTGTTTAACCACTTGCAAGCTGTTGTAGCGCCCGACTAAAGCCATTTCCAATACCCTCATTGCGTGGGCGGCATTCTACCCGAGTTGCGCCCGCCACGCGCGCGCACCTGAAAAATCGCGGCCTGGCGTGGCCTTCCAGTGGCACCGCCCCGCTCGTCCGATCAATCGGCTGAATTTCGTCCCGCCGCCAGCGCCGATTCGCCGCGTGGTTTCGAGTTAAAACAGTAAGTTAGCGGCTAATTTCCAACAGCAAGTTTGCCGATGATTCGACGCAACGCTTATTCCTGGGGGGATATTTACCAAGCAATTGTCAAGTATTTCCTGTACGATGCCTGGCCAAGTTAATTTTCTACAGGTTAGTGGCCGCCATGCGCGTAAAAGCATCCAACAGCAAAGCAAAGCCAGCTCCCGCCGTTGAAACCAGCGAATCGATCAACAACCAAATCGCGGCTTTCCTCAAGTCCGGTGGCGAAATCCAACAAATTGCCAAGGGCGTCAGCGGCCAGACTTTCGGCCCATCCAAGCAGATCAGCCTGGGTAAAAAGTAAAGCCTCGCAACATGCCTGGTCCCTAAGCGTCTTGTTCTCAAGGCGCTAGGACTAGAGTCCGCAATACCTCGCCCACCCATTCAATATCGTGCTAATCGACGAACGGGCCTCACCGCCTGGCATACGTCGGTATCCTTGCACACGTCTAGCACGGGCATCTGCCCGATTTTCCCGTTACTGCTCCTCGCTTTTCATGGAGTGAAGCATGCTTAAACCCTGCATTTTCCTGGTCTGTGCCTTAGTGGCTTGCCCCCTCGCCGAAGCGCAGATTTTCCAGCGCGAGTTGGGCGACTTCGACCTCAAATTAGGCACCACGCCCAGCCGCAGCATGGCCCAGGGCCTGGTCAAGCCCACCTCACCGGGCAGCGATTCGTTCCATGGCGGTCTGGACCTGAGCCACGACAGTGGGCTGTACTTCGGTCAATTTTCACCCAACATGGGGTTTTCTTCGGCCAATACCCTCGAAGTCGACTCCTATATGGGTTTCAAACATCCCTTCGACCAGACACTGGGCTACGAAGTGGGGTTGATTCACTACAGCTATCCCAAGCTCAGCCCACTCGACAGTCAGGAGTTCTACGGCGGCCTGAACCTGCTGGGCAATCGTTTCGGCGCCTCGTTCAGCAACGATCCGGACCGCCAGGACAGCACCCTGTTCGCCGACCTGGGCGGCACCCAGCCCTTCGGCATCGGCGTGAGCATGAAGTACACCACCCATCAATTGGGCACCCCGGCCTCGGTGGAGGGCGGCACCATCAGCAGTTTCAGCGACTGGTCGGTGCAGTTCTCCCGCGCGTGGAAGGGCGTTGACCTGAACCTGATCTACAGCGACTCCAGCCTCAGCGGCGGCGATTGCTCAGCCTATTCAGGGCACAATTCGCAATGCGACGGCCTGTTGACCTTGAAGGCCGTGCGGCCGTTTTATTGATGGGCTGAACTGTCGCCCTCGGCGTGGGTTCACATGCATTAACCCACTCTGCGCCAGGACCTACCCATGCTGCGTCGGCTCAAACTGCTGGTGATACTGCTTACCCTGAGCCTGGCGCTCGCCGGCTGCAATCGCGTAGGCCTGGCCTATCGCAACCTGGATGTGATCATCCCCTGGACCCTCAACGACTACCTGGACATGAACGCCGGGCAAAAGAGCTGGTTCAACGACACGCTCAAGGAACACCTGGCCTGGCATTGCACCACGCAATTGCCCGGTTACCTGGACTGGCTCGACCGCCTGCAACGGATGGTCGATGACAACCAGGTCAACGACGCCGCGCTGCAAAGCCGTACCCTCGAGGCCAAACAGGCCATCGCCGACGTCGCCCGCGAAATCACGCCGTCAGCCATCGAGTTGCTCCAGGGTCTGGATGATCAACAAGTCCAGGATATGAACGAGGCGTTGGCCAAGGACCTGCGCAAACGCCAGGACGAATACCTCAAGCCGCCGCTGGCCGAGCAAATCAAGCAACGCGCCGAGCGCATGACCAAACGCCTGGATACCTGGATGGGCCCGCTCAGTGCCGGCCAGCAGAACCGCGTCATGGCCTGGTCCATCGCCCTGGGTGAGCAGAATACGCAGTGGATAGGCAACCGTGCGAACTGGCAGGCGCAATTTATCGACGCCGTGCGACAACGCCACAACGCCGACTTCCCGCAAAAGATGCAGCAACTGCTGGTGGACCGCGAAAGCCTGTGGACGCCCGAATACCGCGCCGCCTATGCCCAGACCGAAGCCGCCGCACGCAGCCTGCTGGTCGATCTGATGGCGCAAAGCACTGCGCAGCAACGCCGCAAGCTCACGCAAAAAATCGACGGCGTACGCAGCGACTTCAAGGCACTCAAATGCCTGAAGAGCGCCGCGCCCTAAACAGGTGACAGTGTCCCCAGCCAGGCCACCAACCCGAGTATCAGCACCACGGCGCCAAACTCCAGGGCCATGCTGCGCCGCAGTGCGGCAATGGCCGGCTCAGTGTCGCCCGCCGCTACGGCGCGTTGCAGAAACGGCGTGAGATGGAAGCGATTGAGCGCCGCCAGCCCCAACATCACGCCGAACAAGCCCAATTTCAGGCTCAACAGCAACGCGTAGTTGCCGCCGGTGAGGCCGTCCAGATTCGGCCCCACCACCCATAGATAATTCGCCACCCCGCTGACGATCAGCACGGCGACGAACCCCGCGCCGATTCGCTCGAACCCCGCCAATGCAGCGGCCAATGCCTCAACGCGGCGCGCGTCCGGCACCGACGCGCGCATCAGCAACAGGCCAAACGCCGCCAACGCACCCACCCACCCCGCCGCCGCCAGCAGGTGCGCACCGTCGCTGAGCATGTGCCACACCCCTTGCGCGCCCTCGTGCATCGCGCCGTGCCCGCTCCACATCAGCGTCACCAGGGCAACACCGCCAAACAGCGTGGCCAGATGCAGGCTGGCGCTGAAGGCGACCAGCACCAGCGCCGCCAGGCGCAGGCACGCTGTCCATCCCAAGTCTGTCTGCGCCAGCATCATGTACAGGTGCGGCCACAACGTCGGCCAATCCGTGGCTCCGCTCATGGCCTGGGTGATGCTCAACATCGATGCGATCGACAGCAACACGCCAAGGCCCGCCGTACACCCCAGCAGTCTCTTGAAATTCAACAGCGTACGCTCTGCGGCCTTCAGCCCGTAGAGGCCAAAAAGCCCCAGGCCAAACACCAGCATCAGGTCCAGATAAAGCGCGAAGCGCAACAGGATTTGGCTCAGTTCGCTCATGGCTGGACGCTGAACACGACGTTACCGGTGATCGGGTGGGTATCGGATGACACCGCGCGCCAGTCGACCCGGTAGGTGCCTGCCGTCAGCGCAGACGCAGGCTTGATCAGCATGACTTTGGGGTCAGTGCCCGCCGCCACACTGGCCTTCACCGGCATCGGCGAATTGGGCATGCCGGGCATATCGGTCATGGTCAGCTTGGCCCCGGAAAACTGCGTCAGCAGGTTTTCCGAGAAGCGCAGTTCAATCACCCCCGGCGCGGCCCCCTGGGCACCGGCCGCAGGGGCGGAGGACAGCAGTTTCGGATGGGCCGAAACCGACACGCTGAACATTAATCCGGCCCATAGGGCACCTCCCGCTAACGCAGTTTTCAACATCGACATGCAAGGCTCCAGGCCGCTCCAGGCGGCGAGTTATAGGTATAAGAAAAAGCTCAAAACCACAGGCGCACACCGACGACCCAGCGCCATTGGCTGATGTCTTCGTCTTCTTCCCGGGCGTAGTGCGCCGTCTGGCCATAGGTGCGGTTCCAGCTGACACCCACGTAAGGCGCAAACTCCCGGCGTATTTCGTAACGCAAGCGCAGGCCCAGTTCGCTCTGCGACAAGCCCGCCCCCACGCCACGCTGCGGATCGTTTTGCGCATAAAAGTTGAGTTCGGCGGTCGGCTGCAGAATCAGGCGATTGGTCAGCAGGACGTCGTAATCCCCTTCCAGCCGCGCGGCGGTGCGTCCCGACTCGCCGACAAACAGCGTCGCCTCGGCTTCGACGTTGTACAGCGCCATGCCCTGCACACCGAACGCGGCCCAGGTTTGGCTGTCATCGGGCTTGAAGTCCTGGCGCACGCCACCCACCACATCCCACCATGGGCTGATCGCATGCCCCCACAACGCCTGGGCTTCGGCGCTGTCGGTACGCCCGGCGCTGCGCTCGCCTTCGCTGCGCAGCCACAGGCGGTCGACGTCACCGCCGACCCAGCCCTTGACGTCCCAATTCAGCGCCCCACTGCCTTCACCGCCCTGCCATTCCAACTGGTTGAACAGCAGCATCGAATGCACGGCACTGTCATGCACGTTGTGCCCGCCCGGCTCGTTGTACACCGCCGCGCGGTCCGCGTCGGTCAGCACCGGGATCGGCGTGCGGCTTTCGGTCAACGCCGGCACTGCGGGGCTCATCCCCTGGAACTCTTCTTCGGCGGTCGCCAGCGAACTGAACACCAGCGCCATGCAAACCGCTAAAACCCGGTGGCTCATATTCGCTTCCTTATTCATGCACGCGCACTTCACGGAACATGCCCATTTCCATGTGGTACAGCAGGTGGCAGTGATAGGCCCAGCGGCCCAAGGCATCGGCGGTCACGCGGTAACTGCGGCGCGACCCCGGCGGCATATCAATGGTGTGTTTGCGCACCTGGAACTGGCCGTTCTCGTCCTCCAGGTCGCTCCACAGGCCATGCAAGTGGATCGGGTGACTCATCATGGTGTCGTTGACCAGTACCAGCCGCACGCGCTCGCCATAGGTGAGTTGCAGAGGCTCGGCATCGGAAAACTTCACACCATTGAATGACCAGGCGAACTTCTCCATATGCCCGGTGAGGTGTAACTCGATGGTACGCGTGGGATCACGGCCATCAGGGTCCTCGAACGTGCTGCGCAGGTCGGCGTAGGTCAGCACCCGCCGGCCGTTGTCGCGCAGGCCGATACCGGGGTCGTCGAGCTTGGGCAGCGGGTTCATGGCCTGCATGTCCACCAGCGGGTTGTTTGCCTCGCTGGCCGGGTGCGCCTGCATCGGCATCGCGCCCATGCTGTGGTCCATGCCTTCCATTGCGGGCATATCCGCCATGGCGCCGTGGTCCATGCCGCCCATGCTCATGTCTTGCATGCTCAGCCAGACACGTGGGTCGAGCGGCGGCACCGGGGCCACCGCGCCGGCCCGCCGGGCCAGGGTGCCTCGGGCATAGCCGGTGCGGTCCATCGATTGGGCAAACAAGGTGTAAGCCTCGGCCGTGGGCTCCACCAGCACATCAAAGGTTTCGGCGACCGCGATGCGCAACTCATCCACGCTGACCGGCGTCACCGGCTGGCCGTCGGCGGCGATGACGGTCATTTTCAGGCCCGGAATGCGCACATCGAAATAGGTCATCGCCGAGCCATTGATAAAGCGCAGGCGAATCGTCTCCCCGGCCTGAAACAGCCCGGTCCAGTTCCGACCGGGCGGCTGGCCGTTGAGCAGGTAGGTGTAGGTTTGGCCGCTGACGTCGGCAAGGTCGGTGGGGTTCATCTTCATCTGCGCCCACATCCAGCGGTCGGCAACGGTGGCCGACCAGCCCTGCTTGCCCACATCGCGCGCAAAATCACCCACGGTAGGTTTGTGCAGGTTGTAGTAATCGGACTGCTTTTTGAGGGTCTTCATCAGGGCCACCGGGTCTTCGTCGGTCCAGTCCGACAGCATCACCACGTAATCGCGCTGATAGGTGTAAGGCTCGGGCTCCCTGGGGTCGATCACCAAAGGGCCGTACACGCCCTGTTGCTCCTGGAACCCCGAATGGCTGTGGTACCAGTAGGTGCCGTGCTGCTTGAGCGTGAACTGATAGACAAACACGCCGCCCGGCTCGATGCCCTTGAAGCTCAGCCCTGGCACGCCGTCCATGGTCGAAGGCAGCACAATCCCGTGCCAGTGAATCGAGGTAGGCGCGGCCAACTGGTTTTTTACGCGCAGGGTCACGGTGTCGCCTTCGCGCCAGCGCAACAGCGGGCCGGGCAGGCTGCCGTTGATGGTCAACGCGGTGCGCGCCTGGCCGGTAAGGTTGACGACGGTCTGGCCGATGAACACATCAAATTCAGTGCCCGCCAGCACCGTCGGCTGGTCGGGGCTGGTCAGCGCCCACACCGGGGGGCGCCAAAGCCCGAGCCCGCCCAACAGGCCGCCGGCGGCCAGGCCTTTGACGAAAGTGCGTCTGGAGGTAGTGGAATGCATGCCGATTCAAGTCCATGAGTTGAATGGCAGCAGATTAGGCGGCGCCGGCTGTCAGCAACCTTAGCGGCAGATTACCGATCCGACAGTTTCGCGCCGGCCAGGCGGGTGCCGGCGCGTGATGAGGTCAGGCGATCTGGGCCTTGGAGGCCACGTCGGCAAATGTCGCTGGGTCCAGCGCATCCGCTTGCTCGTCCAGCACCTGGCGCGGGTGGTCATTGCCCGGAATGGAACTGTCGATCAGCGCCAGCAATTGCGCGCCCAGCGCCGTCAAAATGAAATTCTCGCCATTGCCGCCCTCTTCCTCCGGGCGTGATTCGATAAAACCGCGCTTGAACAGCAACGCCTCGTAATCGGCGGCGGTCTTCTTCAGCGCATCCAGGTTGCCGGTGTCCTCGCCTGCCGTGGCCTTATCCGCTGCTTCCTGTTCGGCGTATTTGCGTGGGGCAAAGCTGCCTTCGCCGTTCTGCACTTCATGCAGCAGACGTTCGATCAAATCCCAGTTGTAAGTCGTCATCCTGATTCCTCCTGCAGGCGAAAAAGTAGCCCGTCATAAGGAGTGACACACCGCGTCGGCAGCCGTTCAGCCAAACGGACGAGCGTCACTTCTCTGAACTTTCCAGACGTTCGCCCCCTCAACCGCACATCATTACCAAGGAGGTCCGAACCATGAGCACCCTGAAAACCCTGGCCATCGCCGCCGCCCTGCTTACCGCCCTGCCCGCCTGGGCCTGCACGCCCGAAGAAGCCACGGCCAAGCGTGAAGCGCTGGCCAAGGAAGTCACCCGTTTGACCGAGCAAAACCCGACCCAGGCCAAGGAGATGAATGCCGAGCTACAAAAAATGGACCTGGACACCGAAAGCGCGCGATTGCCCGATAAGTGCCAGTTGATCGACGCACGCCTCAAAGAGCTGAAAGAAGCCGCCGCCAAGGCCAAAAACTGAAGGCAAAAAAAACCGGACAATGTCCGGTTTTTTTTCACAGCAGCCGGCGCCTTACTCGGCAGCGGGTGCTTCTGGCTTGCGGCGCTTGAGCGGGGCCATGCCGTCCTTGCTGACGAGCGACAGGTTGTCGGTCTTCGGCCGGTTGGCGATCTTGCGCTTGGTCGGCGACTTGGCGCCGGTTTTCTTCTTGTCACCCTTGGCGTCGGTCTTTTTCTTCTTCACCCCAACTGCCTTGCCCGAGGCCTTGACCTTTTTCGGCCCGGTGTAGGTGCCTTTGACTTCCTTGATGGTACGGCGCTCGAACGACTGCTTGAGGTAGCGCTCGATGCTCGACATCAGGTTCCAGTCGCCGTGGCAGATCAGCGAGATGGCCAGGCCATCGTTGCCGGCACGCCCGGTACGGCCGATACGGTGCACGTACTCGTCGCCGCTGCGCGGCATGTCGAAGTTGATCACCAGATCCAGGCCGTCCACGTCCAGACCGCGGGCAGCGACGTCGGTGGCGACCAGAATCTTCACGCCACCGGCCTTGAGGCGGTCGATGGCCAGCTTGCGGTCCTTCTGGTCTTTTTCGCCGTGCAGCACGAACGCCTTGTATTCCTGGGCCACCAGGCGACCGTAGATGCGGTCGGCCGCCGCGCGGGTGTTGGTGAACACGATGGCCTTCTGATAGGTCTCGTTGGCCAACAGCCAGTTGAGGATCTGCTCTTTGTGCACGTTATGGTCGGCAGTGACGATCTGCTGACGCGTGGTCGCGTTCAGGTCGCTGACGTTGTTGACCTGCAAGTGCTCAGGGTTGTTCAGCACCTTGGCGACCATGTCGCGCAGGGTCGAACCGCCGGTGGTGGCGGAGAACAGCATGGTCTGCTGACGGTTGACGCATTCGCCGACCAGGCGCTGCACATCGTCGGCAAAGCCCATGTCGAGCATGCGGTCGGCTTCGTCCAGCACCAGCACTTCGACTTCCTTGAGGTCAAGGTTGCCGGCGTTGAGTTGCTCGATCATGCGGCCCGGGGTGCCGATGAGGATGTCCGGCACCTTGCGCAGCATGGCCGCCTGGACCTTGAAGTCTTCGCCGCCGGTGATAATGCCGGACTTGATGAACGTGAACTGCGAGAAGCGCTCGACTTCCTTGAGGGTCTGCTGGGCCAACTCGCGGGTCGGCAGCAGAATCAGGGTCTTGATGCTGACGCGGACCTTGGCCGGGCCAATCAAACGGTTCAGGACCGGCAGGACGAACGCGGCGGTCTTGCCGCTACCGGTTTGAGCCGTCACCCGCAGGTCACGCCCTTGAAGCGCGAGCGGGATGGCCGCTGCTTGCACAGGCGTAGGCTCGACAAATTTAAGCTCGGCCACGGCTTTGAGCAGGCGTTCGTGCAGGGCGAATTGGGAAAACACGGGTGCTACCTCGAAGAAATACAAAATATCAGCTGCATAGGGTAACGGTTTCGGGCGTCCAAACCGAGTTTCTTTACGCGCACGGGGCTAAACAGCTGATTTTTGTCATGGAATTTATACGCAAGGTCAACTTTGCAGCACTTAAATGCTCTAATCGCCCCATCTTGTCTTAACAGAAGAATCGGTTTCACCCATGGATATCAAACAGCTCTGGCTCAACGTCCAAGACCTCTGGGGCGCCCTCGACGAACACCCGATGCTGCATGCCAGCCTGGGTTTTCTGGTGTTGCTGGTCGTCGCCCTGTTACTCGGACGGGTGGCGCGTTACCTCATCCTCCACGCCGTCAAACTGCTCGGCCGGCAACCGGCGCTGCACTGGCTCAATGACCTGCGGCACAACAAAGTCTTCCACCGCCTGGCGCAGATGACGCCGTCGCTGGTGATCCAGTTCGGCCTGTACCTGGTGCCGGCCCTGAGTAAGACCGCCATCCTGTTTATCGGCAATGTTGCGCTGGCCCTGTCCATTCTGTTCCTGGTGTTGGCGATGAGCGCCCTGCTCAATGCCCTGCTGGACATCTACGCACGCACCGAACACGCGCGTACCCGTTCGATCAAGGGCTACGTGCAATTGGCGAAGATGGTGCTGTTCGTGTTTGGCGCGATCATCATCGTCGCCACCCTGATCGATCGTTCGCCGCTGTTGCTGCTGTCGGGCCTGGGTGCGATGTCGGCGGTAATTCTGTTGGTGTACAAGGACACCCTGCTCTCGTTCGTCGCCAGTGTGCAGCTCACCAGCAACGACATGCTGCGCGTGGGCGACTGGATCGAAATGCCCCAGGTCGGCGCCGACGGCGATGTGGTGGACATCACCCTGCACACGGTCAAGGTGCAGAATTTCGACAAGACCATCGTCTCCATTCCCACGTGGCGACTGATGTCCGAGTCGTTCAAGAACTGGCGCGGCATGCAGGCCTCGGGCGGCCGCCGGATCAAGCGCAGCCTGTACATCGACGCCAGCGGCGTACGCTTTTTGCATGACGATGAAGAAGTCCGCATGACCCAGGTTCGCCTGCTCACCGACTACATCAGCCGCAAACAGGCCGAGCTCAAGGCCTGGAACGAGGCCCAGGGCAACACCGCGCAACTGTCGGCCAACCGCCGGCGCATGACCAACCTCGGCACCTTCCGCGCCTACGCCCTGGCTTATCTGAAAAGCCATCCGGACATCCAGCCGAACATGACGTGCATGGTGCGCCAGATGCAAACCACCGCCCAGGGGGTGCCGCTGGAGATCTACTGCTTTACCCGCACCACGGCGTGGGCCGATTACGAGCGCATCCAGGGCGATATCTTCGATTACCTGCTGGCGGTGCTGCCGGAGTTCGGCTTGAGCTTATATCAGCAGCCGAGTGGCAATGACTTACGCGCGGGGATGTTGCCGGCGGTGGTGGGGGCCAGCCACTTGCCGACCACCGAACACCGCGCTATATAACGCCTCGGCTCAGCGGTGTGCTCAGGCGCGGGTCGGGGCTTTGCGCACACCCAACCGACTGATCCACACCGCCCCCAGAATCACCAACCCGCCCAATGCCAAACGCCCCAGCGGCTCGTGCTGGTTCCAGATCAGCAAGTTCAGCAACAACCCCACCGGCACATGCAGGTTATTCATCACTGCCAGCGTGCCGCCATGCACCAGGCACGCGCCTTTGTTCCACCAATACATGCCGAGCGCGGTGCTGACCAGGCCCAGGAACACCAGCACGCCCCATTGCAGCGGCGCTTGCGGCAGGAAATCGGCCTTGGCGAACAACAGGAATGCCGGCAGCACCACCAACAAGGCGCCGAGGTAGAAGTAGCCGAAACGCCGGTAATGCGGCAGGTCACTCGGATAACGCGCCACCAGGTGCTTGTACATCACTTGCCCGGCGGCGTAGGTGAAGTTGGCCAGTTGCAGCAGCAAAAAGCCCATCAGGAAGTGCGGGGTAATCTGGTCGAAACGAATCACCGCCGCGCCCGCCACCGCCACCAGTGCGGCGACCAGCGCCCACGGGTTGAAGCGTCGGTTGAGGGCATCTTCGATCAAGGTCACGTGTAACGGCGTAAGAATGGTGAACAGCAACACCTCCGGCACCGTGAGCACACGAAAGCTCAGGTACAGGCACACGTAGGTCACACCGAACTGCAGGGCGCCGATCACCAGCATGCCGCGCATGAACGCAGGCTCCACCGAGCGCCAGCGCGTCAGCGGGATAAACACCAGCCCGGCCAGTACCACACGCACCAGCACCGCGAAGTAGCTGTCGACGTGGCCGGCGAGGTATTCGCCGATCAAGCTGAAGGAAAAAGCCTGTATCAGGGTGACAACCAGTAGATAGCCCATGCGCGCCTCGTTTTGAATGGGCGCGACATTAAAGGTTTTCGGGATGTGAAGAAACTCGGGGCAAAAAAAACCCGACCTCGCTAAAGCGTCAGTCGGGCAGGAGCACTCAGGAGCAACAAGTGCAAAGGGAGGTTCGATACGCGTACTTGAAGGGTTTGCGTGAAGCGATATAAACACCGGGCGATTACGTGACGATTAAAGGATCACGCCACCTGGGCGATCAGCGCCTTGGCGTGATTGATGCCCTTCTCCTGGAAGTCACCGCTCAGGTTCACCCCTTCGGCATGGATGAAAGTCACATCGTGAATCCCGATAAAGGCCATGACCTGGCGCAGGTACGGTTCCTGGTGATCGGAGCTGGCGCCGGTATGAATGCCGCCGCGAGCGGTGAGCACAATGGCGCGCTTGCCGGTCAGCAAACCCTGCGGTCCGGTCGCGGTGTACTTGAAGGTCACGCCGGCCCGCAACACGTGGTCCAGCCAGGCTTTCAAGGTGCTCGGGATGGCGAAGTTGTACATCGGTGCAGCCATGACCAGCACGTCGGCGGCCAGCAGTTCGTCGGTCAACTCGTTGGAGCGGTCCAGAGAAATCTGTTCGTCGTCGTTGCGCTGCTCCGCCGGTTTCATCCAGCCGCCGAGCAAGTTGGCGTCCAGGTGCGGCACCGGTTCACGGGCCACGTCACGCACGGTGATCCGATCCGCCGGGTGGGCGGCCTGCCATTGGCTGATGAACTGCCGGGTCAATTGGCGGGAGATCGAATCCGTTTGGCGGGCGCTGCTTTCGATGATCAGAACGTTGGACATGGCTTCGTAGGCTCCATCTGAAACTGCTGTAAGTCGATGGAGAAAAGATTAACCAAGGCTCATTCGATAAAAAAGCGCAAAAAACTGCTGCAACCCATCTAGAAATTTGTTGATAAGCGGAGTATTCCTGTGGGCATGCTCCGCTGCCGCTTTATTTCGGCGCGCAAGCCAGGGCAATACGCATCTTGATAATGGCGCGGTTGAACTTCACCGTGGTGTTGGTGCTTTTGCCCGCCGGTACCGTGACCGTGCGACGTCGCGGCGCTTCCGGGCCGTTGGTGAAGGTTACCGAGCACACCGCGTCTCGGGTGCCGTAGTTATTGAGTTGAATCGAACTGATGTCGCCGTCCACATCGGAGGCGGTGTAGTCCACGCTCACGCCATCGATCTTTTTGGTCACGTCGATGGGGTAGGCGAACGCGCTCATCGGCAGCAGCGCCAGCAACACACAACAGAATTTTCTCATTCGGCAGTCTCCAATAAGGACCGCCAGCTTAGGACAAGAGGAACCTATCTTGAAAGCGCCCCGCGTTACCCTCGATCAATGGCGCACGCTGCAAGCCGTGGTCGACCATGGCGGCTTCGCCCAGGCGGCCGAAGCGCTGCACCGTTCGCAGTCCTCGGTGAGCTACACCGTGGCCCGCATGCAAGACCAGCTCGGCGTGCCACTGCTGCGCATCGATGGGCGCAAGGCGGTGCTGACCGATGCCGGCGAAGTGCTATTGAGGCGCTCCCGGCAGTTAGTCAAAAACGCCAGCCAACTGGAAGACCTCGCCCACCATATGGAACAGGGCTGGGAAGCCGAAGTGCGGCTGGTGGTCGATGCCGCCTACCCTAACGCACGCCTGGTACGTGCGCTCAGCGCTTTTATGCCGCAGAGCCGTGGCTGCCGCGTGCGCCTGCGTGAAGAGGTGTTGTCGGGCGTCGAGGAACTGCTGATCGAGGGCGTGGCCGACCTGGCGATCTGCGGCTTCAGCATCCCCGGTTACCTGGGCACGGAAATGAGCGACGTGGAATTCGTCGCCGTGGCCCATCCCGAGCACGCCCTGCACCGCATGAATCGCGAGCTGAGCTTCCAGGACCTGGAAAGCCAGATGCAAGTGGTGATCCGCGACTCCGGCCGCCAGCAACCCCGCGATGTGGGCTGGCTCGGCGCCGAGCAGCGCTGGACCGTCGGCAGCCTGGCCACCGCGGCATCCTTCGTCGGCAGCGGCCTGGGCTTTGCCTGGTTGCCCCGGCACATGATCGAGCGCGAACTCGCCGAGGGCGTGCTCAAGCAACTACCCTTGGAGCAGGGTGGCAGCCGCCACCCTACGTTCTATTTGTATTCAAACAAGGACAAACCCTTGGGGCCGGCGACGCAGATCCTCGTGGAACTGCTGCGCACCTTTGACACGGCCCCGCTGGATGCGCCTTTCGCCGCTCCCCGGCAAGCCTGAAACGGAGTTCATGCATGGCCTGGTTCGACCACGACGACTGCAGCCTGCACTACGAGGAATACGGCCACGGCACCCCGCTGCTGCTGATCCACGGCCTCGGCTCCAGCAGCCAGGACTGGGAACTGCAAGTGCCGGTACTGGCCAGGCACTACCGCCTGGTCGTGGTCGACGTTCGCGGCCACGGGCGCTCCGACAAACCCCGCGAGCGCTACAGCATCCAGGGGTTTGCCCATGACCTGCTGGCACTGTTCGACCACTTGAACCTGCCGCCCGCCCATGTAGTGGGCCTGTCCATGGGCGGCATGATCGCGTTTCAGTTGGCCGTGGACCAACCCGCCCTGGTCAGGAGCCTGTGCATCGTCAACAGTGCCCCCGAGGTAAAAGTGCGCAGCGCCGATGATTACTGGCAATGGGCCAAGCGCCGGACCCTGGCCCGCGTACTCAGCCTGAGCACCATCGGCAAGGCGCTGGGTGACCGATTATTTCCCAAACCGGAGCAGGCCGACCTGCGCCGCAAGATGGCCGAACGCTGGGCAAAAAACGACAAACGTGCTTATCTCGCCAGCTTCGATGCGATTGTGGGCTGGGGTGTGCAGGAACGACTTTGGCGGATTACCTGTCCAACCCTGGTCATCAGCGCCGACCACGACTACACCCCCGTGGCCCAGAAAGAAATCTATGTAAAACTGCTGCCCGATGCGCGACTGGTGGTGATCGAGGATTCCCGTCACGCCACGCCCTTGGATCAACCCGAAGTCTTTAACGCTACCCTGCTCGACTTTCTAACGACCGTCGACACCACTACCCAGGATCACTGACCCATGCTGAAAAAAATCGCCTTCTTTGCCGGTTCCGCCTTGTTCGCTGCCAACCTGATGGCGGCTGAGCCGGCCAAGGCGCCGCACGTTTTGCTCGACACCACCAACGGCCAGATTGAAATCGAACTGGACCCGGTGAAGGCGCCGATCAGTACCAAGAACTTCCTGGCCTATGTCGACAAGGGCTTTTACACCAACACGATTTTCCACCGGGTGATCCCAGGCTTCATGGTCCAGGGCGGCGGCTTCACCCAGCAGATGTCGCAAAAGCCGACCGAAGCGCCGATCAAGAACGAAGCCAGCAACGGCCTGCATAACGTGCGCGGCACACTGTCGATGGCCCGCACCTCGAACCCGGATTCGGCCACCAGCCAGTTCTTCATCAACGTGGCCGACAATGCCTTCCTCGACCCAGGTCGCGATGCCGGTTATGCCGTGTTCGCCAAAGTGGTCAAGGGCATGGACGTGGTCGACATCATCGTCAACTCCCAGACCACCACCAAGCAGGGCATGCAAAACGTGCCAATCGATCCTGTGATCATCAAGTCGGCCAAGCGCATCGACTGAGGTTTGCAGGAAGCTTCGCGCGTAGCCCACTAGGCTGCGCGCGCATTTGAAAGGAGAGCCCGCCCGGCGGGCGTCAACCCTAATGCTCTATCGTCGTTTTGAACAACTGATCGATATTTTCCGCGACGCCCCCAGCGCCGCCCCGCCCGATAAAGTCCTGCCCTTCTACCTCTACTACCTGCGCCAGGTGTGGCCGTGCTTTGCCGCGCTGCTCGTGGTGGGGCTGGTCGGCGCATTGATCGAAGTCGCGCTGTTCAGCTACCTGAGCCGCATTATCGACCTGGCCCAGGGCACACCGCCCGCCAACTTCTTCCAAGTGCACAGCGCCGAGCTGATCTGGATGGCCGTGGTCGCCCTGCTGCTGCGGCCGATTTTCAACAGCCTGCATGATCTGCTGGTGCACCAGACCATCAACCCCGGCATGACCAGCCAGATCCGCTGGCAGAACCACAGCTACGTGCTCAAGCAGAGCTTGAATTTCTTCCAGAATGATTTCGCCGGGCGCATTGCCCAGCGCATCATGCAAACCGGCAACGCCCTGCGTGACTCTGCGGTGGCAACCGCGGAGGCCATCTGGCATGTATCGATCTACGCCATCACTTCGCTGGTGTTGTTTGCCGAGGCCGACTGGCGGCTGATGATCCCGCTGATCACCTGGATCATTTGCTACTGCCTGGCTTTGCGTTACTTCGTGCCAAGGGTCAAGGAACGCTCGGTGATGTCTTCCGAAGCGCGCTCCAAACTCATGGGCCGCATCGTCGACGGCTACACCAACATCACCACCTTGAAGCTGTTCGCCCATACGCAGAATGAGCAGGAATACGCCAAGGAAGCGATCATTGAGCAAACCGAAAAAACCCAGCTGGCGGCACGCGTGCTCACCAGCATGGATGCGGTGATCACCGTGCTGAACGGTCTGCTGATCGTCACCACCACCGGCCTGGCCCTGTGGCTGTGGACGCAATCGCTGATCTCCGTAGGCGCCATCGCGCTGGCCACGGGCCTGGTGATTCGCATCGTCAATATGTCCGGCTGGATCATGTGGGTGGTCAACGGCATTTTCGAAAACATCGGCATCGTGCAGGACGGCCTCAAGACCATCGCCCAACCATTGGCGGTGGTCGACCGCGACAACGCCCCACGCCTGAGCGTGCCCCACGGCGAAGTGCGTTTTGAACAGGTGGATTTTCACTACGGCAAACGCAGCGGGATCATTGGCGACTTGAACCTTGAGATCAAGGCCGGCGAAAAAATCGGCCTTATCGGCCCCTCGGGGGCGGGCAAGTCGACACTGGTCAACCTGCTGCTGCGCCTCTATGACCTGCAAGGCGGGCGCATTCTGATCGACGGCCAGAACATCGCCGAGGTGGCACAGGAGTCCCTGCGCGAGCGGATCGGCATGATCACCCAGGACACCTCGTTGCTGCACCGCTCGATCCGCGACAACCTGCTGTACGGCAAGCCCGACGCCACCGACGAAGAACTCTGGGCCGCCGTGCACAAGGCCCGCGCCGATGAGTTCATCCCGCTGCTGTCGGACGCCGAAGGCCGCACCGGGCTGGATGCCCACGTGGGCGAACGCGGGGTGAAACTGTCGGGCGGGCAACGCCAGCGCATCGCTATCGCCCGCGTACTGCTCAAGGACGCGCCGATCCTGATCATGGACGAAGCCACCTCGGCGCTCGACTCGGAAGTCGAGTCGGCGATCCAGGAAAGCCTGGAGACCCTGATGCAAGGCAAGACGGTAATCGCGATTGCGCACCGCTTGTCGACCATTGCGCGGATGGATCGCCTGGTGGTGCTGGAAAAAGGCCAGATTGCCGAAAGTGGCAGCCATGCCGAGCTGCTGGCGCATAAGGGGCTGTATGCCCGGTTGTGGCAGCACCAGACCGGGGGGTTTGTGGGTATCGATTGAATACTGCCCCGCCTCTACCACAGCGGGCTTGCTCCCGATAGCGCTGGGGCAGTCAACAGTGCGTTGACGGGTTAGTGCTATCGGGACGACTCACGCCTGCCGATAAGGCAGGGCCGCCCTCGCCTCTTCGGCATAGGCCACAATCCCCACCCGCTCGCGCTCGAGGAAGTCCTCCACGGCATTCTTCAACCCCGGATGACGCAGGTAGTGCCAGGAACGGGTGATCACCGGTTCGAACCCGCGAATCAGTTTGTGCTCGCCCTGGGCGCCGGCGTCGAAGCGTTGCAGGCCCTGAGCGATGGCGTAGTCCATGCCCTGGTAAAAACAGGTTTCGAAATGCAGGCGATCGAATTCCGCCAGGCAGCCCCAGTAGCGACCATAAAAACTGTCACCCCCGATCAGGCTGAAGGCCATGGCAACGGGCCGCGGGCCTTGCTTGGCCAGTACCACGCGGATGGCCTGGGGCATGCGTTCGGCCAGCAGACTGAAAAACGCGCGGGTCAGGTACGGGGCCTGGCGGCGTACCGCGTAGGTGTTGGCATAGCAGGCGTAGACAAAATCCCACTGCGCCTCGCTCAGTTCACCACCTTGCAACCATTCGAAATCGATGCCCTGCCCCGCCACTTGTTCACGTTCTTTACGCATCTGCTTGCGCTTGCGTGAACTGAGGGCGTCGAGGAAATCCTGGAAGTCGCGATAACCACGGTTCTGCCAATGAAACTGGCAGCCCAGGCGCTGCATCCAGCCCGGTTGCCGGGCCAGCGCCTCATCGGCCAACGCATCGGTGAAATTGACGTGCGCACTGCTAAGCCCTTCGATTTCCAGATAACCCGGCAGGCTGTTGAGCAGTTCAAAGCCATCCTCGGCGTTGGCGGCCAATAGCCGTGGCCCGCTGACCGGGCTGAAGGGCACGGCCGTGAGCAGCTTGGGGTAGTAGTCGATACCCGCCCGCGCACAGGCGTCGGCCCAGCCATGGTCGAACACATACTCACCGTAGGAATGCCACTTGCGATAACCCGGCAGTGCCGCCACCAGCCGATCACCCTCCCAGTGCAGCAAATGCTCGGGCCGCCAGCCCGATTGCGGGCCCAGGCTGGCGCTGTCTTCCAGTGCGCTCAGGAACGCATGCCGCACAAAAGGCTGGGCCTGCGGCGCGAGGGCGTCCCACACCTGCGGGTCGATTTCGGACAGGCTGTCCAGGCGTTGCAGCGGCATCGGCATCCTCACTACTTCAGGGCGTGAAAGCCTGGCGAGTATCGCTCATCGGCGGGCCTGGCACACCTTCAAATCGCACGACAAGGCTCTAAACCATTAGTTCCAAGGCTGAGTGATTTGTCATGTAGATGACATCACTTCGCCACTGCTGCGTCATAAACCCTCGCGATACTGACGCCTGTTTTTAGAGCGCCTGGTTCTAGCAGGCGGCTATTTTTCCGTCCGTCATCGGTCGGTTGTGTCCTGGATGGTTTGCCATCCCTCCTCACTTTCGGAGATTGATATGCGTCTTGCTTCCACTAAAACTGCGGCGGCCCTGTGCGGCGGCCTGTTACTGGCCCTGAGCGTTCCGGCCAGCGCCGCAGTCGACGCTAAATTGCTCGACATGCTCAAGGCCAACGGCCAGATTACCGCTGCGCAGTACACCGAACTGCAAAGTGAGTTGGCCAAAGACCAGAAAGAACAGCAGATCGCACGGCAAGCTCAACAAGAGACCAACGAACAGATCGCGGCCACCGCGAAAAAAACCAACGAGCTGAGCAGCTTCGACCAGAAGCTGGCCTGGGCCGCCAAGACGCAGTTCAAGGGTGATGTGCGGTTCCGTCAGGAAACCATCAAGATCGATGGCGAACCCAACAACGGCGGGCGCGACAAGGACCGTCAGCGTATTCGTGCCCGCCTGGGCGCCTACACCGAAATCAACCCGCAAGTGGACACCGGTATTCGTATCGCCACCGGCGGCGGCGACGATGCGCGTTCCACCAACCAGGACCAGGATGGTTACTTCGACAAGAAGTCGATCTGGCTGGACCTGGGCTATATCGACTACCACCCCGACCAGATCAAGAACCTGCACGTGATCGGCGGCAAGATGCTGCAACCCTGGGTCAACATGGGCGACGTGATCTGGGATAGCGATATCAACCCGGAAGGCCTGGCCCTGACCTACAAGTACCCATTGGGTGGCAGCGCCGAGGTGTTCGGCAGCATCGGCAACTACAACCTCAAGGACAACGTGGACGGCGACGGCGTGCAGTTCCGTCACGACCTGCGCCTGACGGCCGGCCAACTGGGTTCGCGCTTCGCGCTGACCGACAACCTCAAACTGACCGTGGGCGGCAGCGTGTACGCCTACCAGAACGATGAGGACAGCCGCTGCACCACGACCACCACGCCATGCGCCCTGGCGGTCAACGGTAACTCGGCCAACGAAGAGTTCCGCCTGTACGAAGGTTTCAGCCAACTGGACATCGGCGGCCTGGCTGTTCCGCTGTCGCTGTATGGCCAATACGTGAAAAACAACGACGCCTCTACCGATCAGGACACCGCCTGGTTGCTGGGCGCCAAGTCCAAGGTGTTCGGTTTCAACCTGGACTACAACTACCGCGATACGCAACGTAACGCCGTGGTGGGTGCCTTCACCGACTCGGACTTTGCCAACGGCACCACCGGCTCGCGCGGGCACAAGCTCAAAGTGGGTTACGACATCGACAAGAACTTCGCGGTCGGCGCCACCTACTTCCTGACCAAGGCGGATTTCGCCAGCCGCACCCAGCGTGACGCCAACGCCAATACCTTGCAGTTGGATGCCGAGGCCAAGTTCTAAACAAGCAGCGTCAAGCGGCAAGCGGCACGCTTCAAGGAGAAGCGCGTCACTTGCCGCTTTTGATTTGCAACCGCCTTACAGATCCTTGAGCCGCTCGGCCGCCAGCCGCTGCGCCAGGGCATCAGCCTCTTTCACCGGCTCCTGCGGCATGATCTTCAGCGTCGCCTGCAGCAGGCGCATCTGACGAATAAACCGGCGGCAGTTCGGGCAGAACATCAAGTGATGACGCACCAGCAGACGCTCGCGAAAGGTCAATTGCCCATCGAGATAATCACTGGATCGCGCCACTTGTTCCTTGCAGGTCAACATTCGCCCGTTTCCTCAAAATGCTCCACCGTGGCGAAGACTTTCAGCCGCGCTCGGTGCAACAGCACACGGACATTGGAGAGCGTGAGGCTCAGGAGATTACAGATCTCTTCCAATTCCAGGCCCTGGCGCTCGCGCAGCACCAGCACGCTGCTTTGCAGTTGCGACAAACTGAGTAACGTATGTTCCAGGCATTTGCGCAGTTCGTCTTCGGTGAGCAGCGCTTCCGGCGTGTCCTGGTGCCAGGCATACGGGGCAACAGCCCAGTGACCGTCGTCGGGGCTGAAGCGATCATCGCCGATGGTGCCGTGGGGCGACGGTAAATCGTCGAGCAGCACTTCGCGACGATTCTGTTTGTAGCGGCCCTTGGCAGCGTTGGCGGTGATGGTCAGCAGCCAGGTCTTGAGGCTGGAGCGCCCTTCGAATTTGCCCAGGTTGCGCACCACCGACAGCCAGGCGTCCTGCACCACTTCATCGGCATGGCGCTGGCCGACAATCGCATAAGCCACCGCGCGCATGGCGCTCTGGTAGGTGACGACCAATTCCTTGTAGGCCCGCTGCTCACCCTTGAGCAAACGTTCAAGCAGGTGCGTGTCGTCCACTGCTGCCATCGTTAACCTCGATCTTGCCGTGGAATACGGTCAATGTGGGAGCGGGCTTGCTCGCGAAGGGGCCGTGTCAGCCACAGTATCCGGTGACTGGCCGAGCGCTTTCGCAAGCCCGCTCCCGCAGTTGATCGCGCGCCAGCGCATTCTCAGCGCTTGCGCAGGATCACGCTGCCGATTGAATAGCCCGCGCCAAACGAGCTGAGTACCGCGACCGCGCCCTTGGGCAGATCATCCTGATAAGTGTGAAACGCAATCACCGAACCGGCCGAGCTGGTATTGGCGTACGTATCGAGAATCACCGGGGCCTCTTCCACGGTAGCTTCGCGGCCCAGCAGCTTCTTCACGATCAGGTGGTTCATGCTCAGGTTGGCCTGGTGCAGCCAGAAGCGCTTCACATCAGCCACCTCCAGCTGGTTTTCCGCCAGATGCACGCCGATCAGCTCGGCCACCATCGGGCACACGTCGCGGAAGACTTTGCGGCCTTCCTGCACGAACAGTTTGTCCGGCGCGCCGATGCCTTCCTCCGCCGCGCGGTTGAGGAAGCCGAAGTTGTTGCGGATGGTATTGGAGAACTTGGTCAGCAGCTTGGTGCTCACCACGTCGAACTGGTGCTTGGAGGTCGCCAGGTCGGCGCGCTCGAGGACGACCGCCGTGGCCGCATCGCCAAAGATGAAGTGGCTGTCGCGGTCGCGGAAATTAAGGTGACCGGTGCAGACCTCCGGGTTGACCATCAAGATCGCCCGGGCCTGGCCCAGCTGGATGCTGTTGGCGGCATTCTGGATGCCGAACGTGGCCGAGGAACACGCCACGTTCATGTCAAAGCCGAAGCCTTCGATGCCCAGGGCTTCCTGGACTTCGATGGCGATCGCCGGGTAAGCACGCTGCAGGTTGGAACAGGCGACGATCACGCCATCGATGTCGGCGGCGGTCTTGCCGGCGCGCTGCAAGGCTTGCTCGGCAGCGCCGATAGCCATCTGGCAGAGTACCGACCACTCGTCATTGCTGCGCTCGGGCAGGCGCGGGGTCATGCGTTGCGGGTCAAGGATGCCGTCCTTGTCCATCACAAAGCGGCTCTTGATGCCGGATGCCTTCTCGATAAACGCCGCGCTGGATTCGGTCAGCGCCTGCACGTCCCCGCGCTCGATGGCGGCAGCGTTGTCGCGGTTGAACTGTTGCACATAGGTATTGAAAGACTGCACCAGCTCTTCGTTGGAGATGCTGTTGGCAGGGGTGTACAGGCCAGTGCCGCTGATGACGACGTTATGCACGGTCGTTCCTCTATGTCTGTCAGGCAGAAGATATTGGTACCGTCGTACCAAACTTTAAGTAGTTTTATTCCGCCTGGCGGACATCAAACTGGCAATGCTTTATTCCATCGGGCCGCCGCCGTTTGCGGCGATCCCGGGATTTATAGCGGCGAAGTTTGCCACAAACCCAGGAATTTGGCGCCCTCTCTCAAAAGCGCCTCTTTTAAATGTGGGAGCAAGCCCCCTCCCACATTTGAACCTGCTGTGTGCTGGAAACCGAGCAAGGCTTCAGGGCTCTACCTGGCCCCATTGCTTGCTCAAGCGTTTGTCGGAAATCGGTACCTTGGCGCCCAATTGCTGGCCAAACAACGACACGCGATATTCCTCCAACCACCAGCGGTAGAGCTCCAACTGAGGGTCGCGCTTGCCTTCCTGGGTATGTTTATTCAGACGGTTCTGGTACTGCGCCCACAACCCGCCGAGTTCGCCGCTCCACACCCGATCCTTCTGCACCTGGCCCGGCAGTTTCTCCAGGCGCAGTTCGATGGCCTTGAGGTATCGCGGCAGCTCCTTGAGCCACTGTGCCGGGGTTTCGCGCACAAAACCCGGGTACACCAGGTTGCTCAACTGCTGCTTGATATCGTTGAGCGCCACGGCCTGGGCCAGGTCGATCTTGCCTTTGAAGCGCTTTTGCAGGCCATGCCAGAGTTTCAGCACGTCCAGGGTCAAGCGCGCCAGGCGTTCGGCATGCTCGGTCCAACTGCCACGCTTGCGCTCGGCCAAGGCGGCCAGGCCCGCGCCATCACGCGGCAGGCTGGCTTCGCCGTCCAGCACGCAGGTGTCGAGGCTGGCCAGCAGGATGTCTTCCACCAGCGCGTCGATACGCCCCAATTCGCGGTACATCAGGCCCAACTCAGTCAGGCCGGGCAATTTGCCGCGCAGGAACTTGGCCGGTTCCGCCAGTTGCTGCATCAACAGACGCTGCAAGGCGCGGCGGTGCTGAAACTCGGCTTCGGCTGCGGTGGAAAAACGCCCTTCCTTGACCGTGCCGTTTTCTTCCACCAGCGCCGGATACACGGTCATCGACAGCCCGGCGATGTTCTGCTGGGTTTTCTCGGCCACGGCGGCGAACACTTTGGCCTCCACCGGTTGCTGGCTCTTCGCGGTGTGCGGCACGGCCAGCGCGGCCTGGCTGGCTTCGGCGAACCGTGCGGTCAGCTCGGCCAGGTCACGGCCTTCGCCGAGGAACTTGCCCTGGGCGTCGACGACTTCCAGGTTCATCTTCAGGTGGTTTTCCACCTGCTGCGCCGCTTCAGCCCAGGCTTCATCGCTGACCCGCGCGCCGGTCATGCGCAGCAGTTCGCGGCCCAGTGCCTGCGGCAAAGAGCCCTGGCCGAATTCGATGCGTTGCAGCGCGGCTTTGATGAAGTCCGGCACCGGCACGAAGTTCTTGCGCAGGGCCTTGGGCAAGTTGCGCACCAAGGCAATGCACTTGGCTTCGATCAACCCCGGTACCAGCCATTCCAGGCGCTCCGGCGGCAAGGCCGGCAGCAGCGGCGCCGGCACGCGCAAGGTCACGCCATCGCGCGGGTGGTTGGGTTCGAAGTGGTAGCTGAGCGCCAGGGCCAGGTCGCCCAGGTGCAAGGTGTCCGGGTAATGCGCGGCGGTGACTTCACTGGCTTCGCGGGCCAGCACATCTTCCTCACGCATGATCAGCAACTGCGGGTCTTTCTGGCTGTTGACCTTGTACCAACTGTCAAAAGTCGCGGTCTGGTGGATCTCCGCCGGCAAGCGCGCGTCGTAGAAGGCGTACAGGGTTTCTTCGTCGGCCAGGATGTCGCGGCGGCGCGCCTTGGCTTCCAGTTCGTCGAGCTGCTCCAGCAACTGCTGGTTGGCCGTGAGGCACTTGGCGCGGGACTGAATCTCGCCACGCACCAGGCCTTCGCGGATAAACAGCTCGCGGGACACCACCGGGTCAATCGGCCCGTAATGCACCGGCCGGCGCCCGACCACAATCAGCCCGAACAGGGTGATCTGCTCGAAGGCCACTACTTGGCCGCGCTTTTTTTCCCAGTGCGGTTCGAAGTGGTTTTTCTTGATCAGGTGCCCGGCCAACGGCTCGATCCAGTCGGCATCGATCTTGGCCACCATGCGCGCATAGAGCTTGGTGGTTTCCACCAGCTCGGCGGTCATCAGCCATTGCGGGCGTTTTTTGCCGATGCCCGATGACGGGTGAATCCAGAAGCGACGCTGACGCGCGCCGAGGTAATCGCCCTCTTCGGTCTTCTGGCCGATCTGGCTGAGCAGGCCCACCAGCACGGCCTTGTGCAGTTTCGGATAGTCGGCCGGCTCTTTGTTGAGGGCCAGCTGCATGTCGCGGCAGATCAGGCTCAACTGGCGATGGGAGTCACGCCATTCGCGCAGGCGCAAATAGTTGAGGAAATTTTTGCGGCACCAGTTGCGCAGCGGGCTGGCGGTGAGCGCCTGGCGTTGTTCTTCAAAGCCGCGCCACAAGTTGACCAGCCCGGCGAAGTCCGAGTCCGGGTCTTTCCATTGGGCGTGGGCCTGGTCGGCGGCCTGTTGACGCTCGGGCGGGCGTTCGCGCGGATCCTGGATCGACATCGCGCTGGCGACGATCAGCACTTCCTGCAAGCTGCCGAGCTTGGCGGCTTCGAGCAGCATGCGGCCCATGCGCGGGTCCACCGGCAGGCGCGCCAGTTGACGGCCCAGCGGCGTGAGCTGGCTGTTGCGGTCGACCGCCGACAGCTCTTGCAGCAGGTTGAAACCGTCGCTGATGGCCTTGCCATCCGGCGGTTCGATAAACGGGAAATCGGTGATCTCGCCCAGGCGCAGGTGCAGCATTTGCAGGATCACGGCGGCCAGGTTGGTGCGCAGGATCTCCGGGTCGGTGAATTCCGGGCGGCCGATAAAATCTTCTTCGCTGTACAGGCGGATACAGATGCCCGGCTCCACCCGGCCACAACGGCCTTTACGCTGGTTGGCGCTGGCCTGGGAAATGGCCTCGATCGGCAGCCGCTGCACCTTGGCACGGTAGCTGTAGCGGCTGATGCGCGCGGTGCCGCTGTCGATCACGTAACGAATGCCCGGCACGGTCAGCGAGGTTTCCGCGACGTTGGTCGCCAGCACCACCCGGCGGCCGGGGTGGGACTGGAAAATGCGCTGCTGCTCGGCCGGCGACAGGCGCGCATACAGTGGCAGGATTTCGGTGTGCTTGAGCTGGGCCTTGCGCAGCATCTCGGCGGCGTCGCGAATCTCGCGCTCGCCCGGCAAAAACACCAGCACATCGCCGGGGCTGCGCCGTTCGCTGCGCTCATAGGCGGCGATTTCGTCGAGGGTGGCGAGGATCGCCTGGTCAACGGTCAAGTCGTCCTCGACGCGGTTGCCCTCCTCGTCCTGTTCCAGCGTCAGCGGGCGATACCAGGTGTCCACCGGGAAGGTGCGGCCCGAGACCTCGACAATCGGCGCATCGTCGAAGTGCTTGGAAAACCGTTCAAGGTCGATGGTCGCCGAGGTGATGATGACTTTCAGGTCCGGGCGCCGCGGCAGCAGGGTCTTGAGGTAACCCAGCAGGAAGTCGATGTTCAGGCTGCGTTCGTGGGCTTCGTCGACAATGATCGTGTCGTAGCGTTCCAGGTAGCGGTCGTTCTGGGTTTCCGCCAGCAGGATGCCGTCGGTCATCAGCTTGACCAGGGTATTGGAGTCGCTCTGGTCTTCGAAGCGTACTTGATAGCCGACCAACGCCCCGAGCGGCGTGGCCAGCTCTTCGGCCACGCGGCTGGCGACGCTGCGCGCGGCGATCCGGCGTGGCTGGGTGTGACCGATCAGGCCGTACTGGCCGCGGCCGATCTCCAGGCAGATTTTCGGTAACTGGGTGGTTTTACCCGAGCCGGTTTCGCCGGCAATGATCAGCACCTGATGCTTTTGCAGCGCCGTCTTGATCTCGTCGCGCTTGGCCGCGATCGGCAGGCTGTCGTCGTAGCGAATCACCGGCAGGCTGGCGCGCCGCGCCGTGACCTGGGCGCAGGAAGCCTGCAGGCGCGTGACCCACTGCGCCAGCTTCTCCTCGTCGGGTTTCTTGCGCAGCTCAAGCAACTGCCGACGCAAGCGGTGGCGGTCGGCGAGCATGGCGTGATCGAGGTTTTTGAGCAGTTGGTCGATAGTGGGCGCTTGGTCGGTCATCAGATACGCAAGGGTCTTCTATATAGGCAGGGGGCGGATTGTCGCAGAAAAGCAGCAGCAAGCGGCAAGCTTCAAGCAGTCAGTAAGCACCGTGTGGTTTTCACTTGCCGTTTGACGCTTACAGCGGCTCTTTTCTGCGATACGGAAATACATCGATCACCTTGCCGGCCCGAATCGCGTCTTGCAGGCCCTTCCAATAGTCGGCGTTGTACAACTCGCCGTGCAGTTCATTGAACAGCTTGCGCTGGCCGGCATCGGCAAACAGGAACGGTGGGAACTCTTCCGGGAACACGTCCAGCGGGCCGATGGAGTACCAGGGCTCGGAGGCCATTTCATCCTCCGGGGTACGCGGTGCCGGGATGTGGCGGAAGTTGGCTTCGGTAAGAAAGCAGATCTCGTCGTAGTCGTAGAACACCACGCGACCGTGGCGGGTGACACCGAAATTCTTCAGCAGCATGTCGCCGGGGAAGATATTGGCCGCCGCCAGTTGCTTGATGGCCAGGCCGTAGTCTTCCAGGGCTTCACGCACCTGGGCGGGGTTGGCGTTGTCGAGATAGAGGTTGAGCGGGGTCATGCGCCGTTCGGTCCAACAGTGGCGAATCAGCACCGTGTCGCCCTCCACCTCGACCGTGCCGGCGGCCACTTCCAACAGCTCGGCAAGGCACTCGGGCTCGAACTTACTCAGCGGAAAACGGAAGTCGGCGAACTCCTGGGTATCGGCCATGCGCCCGACACGATCAACGCTTTTAACCAGGCGGTACTTCTCGATCACTGTGGCGCGGTTGACGTTTTTCGACGGTGAGAAGCGGTCCTTGATGATCTTGAACACGGTGTTGAAGCCCGGCAGGGTAAACACGCTCATGACCATGCCGCGCACACCGGGAGCCATGATGAATTGATCGTCAGTGGTCGCCAGGTGGTTGATCAGCGCGCGGTAGAACTCCGACTTGCCGTGTTTATAGAAGCCGATGGAGGTGTACAACTCGGCGATGTGTTTGCCCGGCAGGATGCGCTTGAGAAAGCCGATGAATTCCGCCGGTACCGGCACGTCGACCATGAAGTAGGAGCGGGTGAACGAAAAGATGATCGACACCTCGGCTTCGTCGGTGATCAACGCATCGATCTGGATCCCCTGCCCCTCGCGGTGCAACAGCGGGATCACCAAGGGCCATTGTTCGTCACGGGTGTAGATGCGCCCTACGAGGTAGGCGCCTTTGTTGCGGTAGAGCACCGAGGCAAACAGCTCGATCTTGAGGTCCGGGTCCTTGCACACCCAATCCGGCAGGTTCTCGCGCAGTTGCGCTTGGAGGCGCCGCAGGTCGGCGGGCAAGTCGGCGTAGGGTTCGCTGAAGCTGAAGTCCGTGAAAATTTGCGCCAGCACCGGCGCAATGTTGCCGGCCGGTGCGTACGTGCGAGTTTGCGCCGCGCGTGCCCGGCGCAGGCTTGGCCGTGTGGTGTGAATGAACATGCAGCCGTCGCTGATCAGGTCGTGGCTGAACAGGCCGCAAAAGATCGAGTTGTACCAGGTCTCCGACAGTTCATCGTCGAAGCGCAGGTCGATCAGGCCGATGTAGGCGCTTTTAACCAGGGGCCACAGGTCAATCTTCAGCAACAGCGCGGCATCGAAGCTGGCGCGCAGGCGTGTGGTCACCTCAAGAACTTTGTCCTCATACAGGTTGATGCGCGCCGCCGACGCCGCCTGGCCCTGTTGCCACTGGGCCTTTTCGAATCGCTCGCGGGCGCCGTCGGTGATCTGGCGGAAGTGCTCGCGGTAATCATCGAAGCCATCGAGGATCATTCGGGCGATGGCGGGGGCGGACTGCGGCATGCGGGAAACCTCGAACGGGCATCTGGAAGCCCTGAGCTTAGCCAGTGTAGGAGAGCAGGAGAAGGACGATTTTTTACGCCGCGTTGTACAGCTTCGTTCACTTCATGCATTTATTTTGATTTTTTATAAGTCGACCAATCGGTCAATAAACGTGCGCACACGTCACCCGCCGCCGCGCCTCTAGCCCCGCAAACGCGTGGCTTGCCACCCCGCCCTGGAAAAGCGCCAACGGTCTTGAACCTGGCAATGCGCCATGATTTTGGATCCAAGTAAGGGAAACCCCGATTACTAGCTTGATGGCACTTTGATATACAGCGCGCCCTCTCCCGCCCTGACAAGGTCAAAAGACCGCTACGGGAGCAGGTTTTAATCGCACAAGGAGCATTGAGATGTCGTTGAGGAATATGCGGATCGGGCTGCGCGCCAGCCTGAGTTTTGGGGTTTTGGCCGCTTTGCTGGTGATCGTGGGGCTGTTTGGGCTGGGCCAGATGGTCAAGCTGCGCGAAAGTGCGCTGGTCATTGAACAGAATTGGATGCCGAGCATCGAGAACATCCACGACAGCGCCGCCTTGATCGCCACGGTCCGCCTGGAGTCCCTGCGCATGGTGAGCACCGACGAATCGCGGGTGCGTGACACCAGCCGAGGCCTGATCACCCGCACCGGCAGCGAGCTGCAAGCCTTGCTCGACCGGCATGAAACCTTGCTGAGCAACGACGAAGAACGCGAGTTGCTCAAAACCCTGAGAACCAATGTGGCGACCTACCTCGCCATCGCTAGCCAAATGATCGCGCTGGTGGACAAGGATCAGCAGCAGGACGCCCTCGACCTGCTCGTCAGTCGCCTCGCCCCCCAGGGTGCGGTCCTCAGCCAGAGCCTGGAAAACCTGATCGTGTTCAACCAGAACGGCGTCGAGGCCGCCGCCGATTCGGCGGCACAGATGTATTCGAGCGCGCAGTGGGTGGTCAGCCTGATTATCGTGGGTGCGCTGATCGCCACCTTGCTGATGGCCTGGTTGTTGACTCGCAGCATCACCCACCCAATCGCCCAGGCCCTGAGCGTGGCACGCACCATCGCCAACGGCGACTTGAGCCAGCCGATCAAGGTCAGTGGCACCGATGAACCGGCCCAACTGCTCAGCGCGCTGGCCAGCATGCAGGCGCAGTTGCAGAGCACCATCCGAGGCATCAGCGAGTCGGCCCAGCAACTGGCCTCGGCGGCCGAGGAAATGAGTTCGGTGATGGACCAGAGCACCCGTGGCCTGCAGGCGCAGAACGATGAAATCGAACAGGCCGCCACCGCCGTCAACCAGATGAGCGCAGCGGTGGACGAAGTGGCGGGTAACGCGGTGTCCAGCGCCGAAGCGTCCCAGGCCTCGGACGAAGACAGCAAGCACGGCCACTACCAGATCAGCGAAACCATCAGTTCGATCCAGAACCTGGTGGAGGAAGTGCTCGGCGCCTCGAACAAGGCCGAAGGCCTGGCCGTACAGGCGCAGGACATCAGCAAGGTGCTGGAGGTGATCCGTGGCATTGCCGGGCAAACCAACCTGCTGGCGCTCAACGCCGCCATTGAAGCCGCGCGCGCCGGTGAAGCCGGGCGCGGGTTTGCGGTAGTCGCCGATGAGGTGCGCTCGCTCGCCCAGCGCACCCAGGACTCCACCCAGGAAATCGAGCAGATGATCACCAGCATCCAGCAAGGTACCCAGAACACCGTCGAGGCCCTCAACAGCAGCGCCGAACACGCCGGCCAAACCCTGCAACGGGCCAACAGCGCCGGCAGCGCCCTGGAGAAAATCACCGCCGCCATCTCGCAGATCAGCCAGCGCAACCTGGTGATCGCCAGCGCCGCCGAGCAACAAGCACTGGTGGCGCGGGAGGTGGACCGCAGCCTGGTGAATATTCGCGACCTGTCCACCCAGACCGCCGCCGGCGCCACCCAAACCTGCGCCGCCAGCCAGGAACTGTCGCGCCTGGCGGTGGACCTGAATGGGCTGGTGACGCGGTTTGTTCTGTAATCAATGAAAGCGGCGTGCAACACTCGCCGCCTGATTGATGTAGGAGCGTTGCGTGAGACCTGTCGACACCCTCTACCTGCTGGGGCTGGCTGCCATCTGGGGCGCGAGCTTCCTGTTCATGCGCATTATTGCGCCGGAAATCGGCACCGTGCCCACCGCGTTTTTCCGCGTATCGATTGCCGCCGCCGGGCTGCTGGTGATGTTGACAGTGATGCGGGTGAGCTGGGACTTCCAGGGCAAGTTCAAAACCGTGCTGCTGCTGGGCGTGATCAACTCCGGCATCCCCGCAACCCTGTATTCGCTGGCGGCCCAAGTGCTGCCGGCGGGCTATTCGGCGATTTTCAACGCGACCACGCCACTGATGGGCGTACTGATCGGCGGGCTGTTCTTCAGCGAGCGCCTCACCCCCTCGAAACTCGCCGGCGTGTGCCTGGGCTTGTTCGGCGTGGGCGTACTGACCCGCGCGGGGCCAGTGGCGTTTGACCTGGAATTGTTGACGGGTGCGCTGGCCTGCCTGCTGGCCACCACCTGTTATGGCTTTGCCGGGTTCCTGGCGCGGCGCTGGTTGGACCAACGCGGCGGCTTGGACAGCCGCCTGTCGGCGTTGGGCAGCATGCTCGGCGCCACGTTGTTCCTGCTGCCGTTGTTTGCCTACAGCGCCATCAGCCATCCGCCCGCGAGCTGGGGTGGGTGGCAGGTGTGGATGTCGCTGCTGGGGTTGGGCTTGGTGTGTACAGCGTTCGCGTATGTTTTGTACTTCCGGCTGCTGACATCCATCGGACCGGTGAAATCGATGACCACGACGTTTTTGATCCCACCGTTTGGAGTGTTGTGGGGGGCTTTGCTATTGGGGGAGCCGTTGTCGATGGCGCACGTGTATGGAGGGGTGTTGATTGGGGGGGCGTTGGGGTTGGTGTTGCGCCCGCAAAAATTGTAGGCGCGAGTTGCTCGGTGAGGACACGTTTTATGCGTCTGTGCGCGACCGCCAGTCAGCCAACAACGAAGCCAGGGTGTCTTCCAGCGGGATAGTTGGCTGCCAGCCGAGCACGTCGCGGATGCGGTCACAGTTACCCACCGCGACCGGGATATCGGACGGCCGCAAGCGTTGAGGGTCAAGCTCAACAGAAATATCCACGGTACTTTGGCTGATCATCTCGTCAAGAATGTCGCGAATTTTTCGCGACTGCCCCGATGCGATATTGAACAAACGGGGATAATCGTGACGATCGCTCAGCTTGAGCAACTGCACGTAAGCGGCACACACATCCTGCACATCGAGGAAATCGCGGCATGCCTCCAGATTGCCGACTTGCATGACCGGCGCTTGTTCTGCGCTTTCGATGCGTGCGATCTGTCGGGCAAACGATGCCGTCACGAAGTCAGGAGACTGGCCGCTGCCAATATGGTTGAAAGGGCGCGCAATCACGCCTCGCATACCCTGCTTGAAATACTGCTCGAGTGCCAACTCCGCAGCCAATTTACTGGCCGCATAAGGGTTCATCGGCAAGCACGGGCTGCTTTCGTCCAGCGCTACGCCAGCCTTGAACGCCTCGCCATACACTTCAGAGGAACTGGCGAACACAACAAAGGCATCCGGAGCCTTCTGTTTCACGGCTTCCAGCAGATTCAGGCTGCCCATGACATTGGTATTCCAAGTCAGCAGAGGGTCTTGAAAACTGGTTGGCACGTGGGAAATGGCCGCCAGGTGAATAATATGGGTTGGCTTTAACCGTTCAAGCGTCGCCGCACAGGCACTTGGATCACGGATATCCAGTATGGCCTGCTCCACGCCTTCACGAGGTGACGGGTTGGGCGTAGTGCAAGCACAACTTACTCGATAGCCTGCCGCCAATAGTTGCCCGAGCAGGACTTTACCGACAAAGCCGTTGGCTCCAGTCACCAGAACATGTTTCACCGCTATTCACCTTTGGCCTGAACAACATAAGTAGGACCGAACGGGTTCAAATAGAACCCGCCCACTGCAACGCAAGTGACTGCGCCCTTCTGGCCTTAGAACGAAAAGCCTTGTTCGTTACGACGCAAGTCTTCTTGAACCATCATCCGGCACAGTTCCTCCAGGCTGGTTTTTGGTTCCCAACCCAGGACCGCCTTGGCTTTTGCTGGATCGCCGATCAACAACTCCACCTCGGTAGGTCGGTAGAACTTCGGGTTGACCCGCACCACGGTGTTGCCGGTGCGTGCGTCAATCGCGTGCTCCTGGTCACCCTTGTCTTTCCATTCCAGGTCGATCTCAACCGCTTTGAATGCCAGCGATACAAAGTCACGTACTGTTTCAGTGCGATTGGTCGCCAGCACGAAGGTGTCTGGCTCATCGACTTGCAGCATGCGCCACATACCTTCCACGTACTCTTTGGCAAAACCCCAATCGCGCTTGGCGTCCATGTTGCCCAGCTCCAGGACGCTCAGTTTGCCTTGGGTGATCTTGGCGACGGAGTCAGTGATCTTACGGGTAACAAACTCACGGCCGCGCAGTGGCGACTCGTGATTGAACAAGATACCGCTGGTCCCGAATATCCCGTAGGACTCGCGGTAGTTGATGGTCATCCAGTGCGCGTACAACTTGGCAACGCCGTATGGGCTGCGCGGATAAAAGGGCGTGGATTCGACCTGTGGAATCGCTTGAACCTTGCCGAACATTTCCGAAGTAGAGGCCTGGTAGAAGCGCACCTTCGGGTTAACGATGCGGATGGCTTCCAGCAAATTGACCGCGCCTAAGCCCGTGATTTCACCGGTGGTCACCGGCTGGTCGAAGGACACACCGACGAAGCTCTGGGCAGCCAGGTTGTAGACTTCAGTGGCCTGCGTGGTCTGCAGCAGACGAATGCTGGAGGACAGATCCGTCAGATCGTATTCGACCAGGTGCAGGTTTGGGTGCTGGGTGACACCTAGCTCATCCATCCGCCAGAAATTGACCGAACTGGTACGGCGATAGGTGCCATATACGGTGTAGCCTTTTTCCAGCAAGAGCTGAGCAAGGTACGCACCGTCTTGGCCAGTAACACCGGTGATAATTGCTTTTTTCATGAAAAATCCCCTTCGAAAATAAATCCTATAACGAACGAGGCTGACCTACTCAGATCGTAATGAAGAGTACAGTCCATTACCCGTTCTATCCGAAAACATGAGCACGCCCAAGCGACGCGCTTACCAAAAATTGATCTTGTTACACCAGCAAAAAACCAGCGGCACAATTGCCCCATGAATGCTCTTGGGCATGCGCAATGGAGTTTCACTTTACATTCGGCTCAACTGTAAATACGGCGGTGTGAACCTCATCAAAATCTCTGCGTCGCAAACAATCCCGACAGTGCATTTACTTCAATACCCTGCAACTTCGCAGGCGGCACGCTGGGCAACATCAGCACTTAAATCGCAACCTGCGCCAATGGGTGAATAATCCTCTACCCCAACCCAAGCGATGCCGGGCAAACCGCGAGCCCTCAAACGTGTTTCCAACGGCGCATGACTCAGATGCCGGCCCGACCGTAAATATCCTCGAACCGCACGATATCGTCTTCACCCAAGTAATCACCGCTCTGCACTTCGATCAATACCAAGTCAATGACCCCCGGATTCTCCAGCCGATGGGTGTGCCCGGCAGGAATGAAGGTTGATTCATTGGTATTGAGTAGAAATTCGCGGTCATTATTGACCACGCGTGCCATACCGCTGACCACAATCCAGTGCTCGCTGCGGTGATGGTGCATCTGCAGCGACAACGAACCTTGGGGCTTGACGACAATGCGCTTGATCTTGAAGCGCTGCCCGTCTTCCAAGGTGGTGTAGGCCCCCCACGGACGACGCACGGTGGTGTGGTCCAGATGGGACTGATGCCCATTTTTCTTCAACTGAGCAGTGATAGCCTTGATGTCTTGCGCGTGATCTTTGTGTGCAACCAGCAGGGCATCGGTCGTGTCGACAATGATCAGGTCTTGAACGCCGACCAAAGCCGCCAGTCGGCGATGGCTGCGCACATAGTTGTTGTTGGAGTTATGACAAATAGCCTCGCCGTCAATGCGATTGCCGTGCTCATCCGCCGGGGACAGTTCACTCATGGCGTTCCACGAACCGATATCGCTCCAACCGATGTCACAAGGCACCGTCGCCACTTTGCTTGAGCGCTCCATCAGTGCGAAGTCGATGGAGATGTCCGGCACCCTGGCAAAGCTGCCCGGCTCCAAGTGCAGGCTGCGGTGGCTGCTACCCGTCATCATGCCGGAACCTGCGAGGCACGCGTCCACGGCGCTGGATACATCCGGCGCGCACAGTTGCATTTCTTGGATCAGCGTACCCGCGCGGAAGCAGAACATGCCGGAGTTCCAAAAATAATCGCCCGACGCCACATACCCTTGAGCCGTTTCCAGGTCCGGTTTCTCGACGAAACGTTTGACCTTGAACCCATTACCAAGGGGGCCGTCATTATCTTTTTGGATATAGCCGTAACCGGTTTCCGCAAACTCCGGTTTTACACCGAACGTCACCAGCCAGCCGTCTTTTGCCAGTTCCGAAGCAGAGCAAACGGCCTGGGCAAATGCAGCGTGATTATCTATTAAGTGATCGGCAGGCAGCACTAACATGATGGCATCTTGCCCATGAGTTCGTGCAACTTCCTGGGCCGCGAGTGCGACTGCGGCAGCCGTATTACGTCCGAATGGCTCCAGAACGAAACTTAAATTGGTGAATTCCGGAGCCTGCGCGCCGTACTCATCGAGCGTCTTGAAATAAAGATCACGATTGGTGATGGTCAATACTTCGCTGACCGACTCCAAAGCCAAGGCACGAGCATAAGTCTTCCGAATTAAATTGCCACCATCTGGCAATTCAATAAACGGTTTGGGATGCGCTGAACGGGAAACAGGCCACAGACGGCTACCCGCACCGCCGCAAATAATGACTGGAACGAGTGCCACACTGTACTCCTTTACGCAATGTCATTTTATTTCGGCCGTCGCCCTCGCCTCCTCGCGACGAACAGACTCGAAAGCAAAGCGACTAGAGTCTTTGAGCTAAAAAATCAAATCGCCGGAGCGTTTGGAGGAGGTTATGGCGTTTCTCTTACAAATTACCCCGAACATTCTTATTTAAATGGTCATTTATGTCTAGGAAAAGACCCGTCATCCGACAGACAAAAACTATTTTTTATGGCCCAGGAAAAAAGCCTGCCAAGGGACGTGTCGATTTTGCGCCTCAAACAACCGAACGCCCGCAAAAACACCCCACGCTCTGCAGCCCATCGGTGTACGCCACATGAATGCTCGCGCCCTTGCGCCGGGACTGTGTCTACACTGCTTATCGGAAAATCCACTCAACAATCACAGATCACGGCCGACAACCCTTCAAAGCCTTGCGGATAAAAAAACCATGCGTAATAACCAACCCGTTACCCAGCGCGAACGTACCTTCCCCGCTCAGCAACGGTTGATCTCCACCACAGATGCCAAAGGCGTGATCACTTACTGCAACGACGCGTTCGTCGAGATCAGTGGGTTCTCCCGTGAAGAACTGCTGCGTGCGCCGCACAACCTGGTACGTCACCCGGATGTGCCGGCTGCAGTGTTCGGGCATATGTGGTCAACGCTCAAACAAGGCTTGCCATGGATGGGCATTGTCAAGAACCGCTGCAAGACGGGCGATCATTACTGGGTTAACGCCTATGTGACGCCAGTCTTCGAAGGCAATCAGGTGGTCGGCTACGAATCGGTACGCATCAAGCCCACCACCGAGCAGATCCGCCGGGCCGAAGCGCTCTACCAACGCATCAACCAGGGCAAGTCGGCCGTTCCCCAGCGGGACAAGTGGCTGCCGGTGTTGCAGGACTGGGTGCCATTTATCCTGATCAGCCAGTTAAGTTTCATGATCGGCGCGTCGCTCAATTCCCACTGGGGCTTTGCCCTGGCGGCGGGCTTGTCGGTACCGTTGGGCCTGCTGGGCCTGAGCTGGCAGCAGCGCGGGCTCAAGCGCCTGTTGCGCCTGGCCGAGCAAACCACGTCCGACCCGCTGATCGCGCAGATGTACACCGACAGCCGTGGCGCCCAGGCGCGCCTGGAGATGTCGATCCTCAGCCAGGAGGCACGTCTGAAGACCTGTCTTACGCGCTTGCAGGACACCGCCGAACACCTCAACGACCAAGCCGCGCAGTCCAACACCCTGGCGCACAACAGCTCCAGCGGCCTGGAACGCCAGCGCGTCGAAACCGAACAGGTGGCCACGGCGGTCAACCAGATGGCGGCGACGACCCAGGAAGTGGCCAGCCACGTGCAGCGCACCGCCGATGCGACCCAGGAGGCCAACCGCCTGACCGGTCGCGGTCGCGATATCGCCGGGGAAACCCGCGAGGCGATTCAGCGCTTGTCGCTGGCCGTCGGGGAAACGGGGGTGACCGTCACGCAGTTGGCCAAGGACAGCGATGAGATCGGTGGCGTGGTTGACGTGATCAAAGGCATTGCCGACCAGACCAACTTGCTGGCATTGAACGCAGCCATCGAAGCGGCACGTGCCGGCGAAATGGGCCGTGGTTTTGCGGTAGTGGCTGACGAGGTTCGCCAACTGGCGCAACGCACGGCTGAATCGACCGGGCAGATCCATGCCCTGATCGCCAAGCTGCAGCAAACCGCCTCCGCCGCCGTACAGACCATGGACGCCGGGCATCGCCAGGCCGAAGAAGGCGTGGCGCGGGTGATGGAAGCAGACCAGGCGCTGGTGGGCATCAGTGAGGCGGTGGCGCATATCACCGACATGACAACCCAAATCGCCGCGGCGACCGAGGAACAAAGCTCGGTGGCCGAGGAGATCAGTCGCAATATCAGCACCATTGCGTTGCTGGCGGACCAGACCTCGGAGCAGGCGTTGAACTCGGCGCAGTTGAGTGAAGAGCTGACGCATACCGCTAATACCCAGTACTCGCTGGTGGAGCGGTTTAACCGGTAAACCGCTATCGGGGGCTTGCCCCCGATAGGGCCCTAGAGGGCGCCGAGAAACCCGGCCACCCTCACTGCCGCAGCCTCCACATGCTGCTCATGGCTAAACCCGGAAGCCTTCAACGGCTTCAAGTCATGATCCCCCGCCTCCAGCCACATCACCTCGATGCTCGGCGACAAATCATAGCCTTCTACCGCCGCCCGATTGCCCAAGGCATCGCGCTCGCCCTGCACAATCAGCGTCGGTGTTTTCAAGCCCGCCAGGTGCTCGACCCGTGGTTTCTCAGGCTTACCCACCGCATAGAAGGGATACCCCAGGCACACCAGGCCATCGGCGCCGACTTCATCGGCCAACAAACTGGCCATGCGCCCACCCATCGACTTGCCACCGATGGCCAGTTTCCCAGCGACATGGCGTCGCACTACGGTATGCACCTCACGCCAAGCACCCAGCAGTTTCGGCGCCGGGTTCGGTGGGCGTTTGCCGCCGTCCAGCCGACGCTGAGCCATATAGGGAAACTCGAAGCGCAACACGTTCACGCCATGCCCGGCAAGGCGTGCAGCCATGTCGCTCATGAAAGACGAGTCCATCGGGGCGCCGGCGCCGTGGGCCAGGATCAGCGTCGGCGCGGTACCCGCCGCCGGGCCCGATGCGACATCCCATAACCACCCATGTTCCCGCGCACACTGCGCCCATTGATCCCCGTCAATACTGGCCTTGTGCTCTTTGCCCATGCTTGCCTCGCTATTTAGTCTGCCTATAACTCCAGCCCAAGTGCCGCACTTGCTTGGGTTGAACCGTGGATGGGGAACCATGAACACTACTTTAAGTACCGCCTATAACTACAAGGTGGTCCGCCAATTCGCCATTATGACGGTGGTGTGGGGCATCGTCGGCATGGGGCTCGGGGTTTTTCTCGCCGCCCAATTGGTTTGGCCCGCGCTCAACTTCGATTTGCCCTGGACCAGCTTCGGCCGCTTGCGCCCGCTGCACACCAACGCGGTGATCTTCGCCTTCGGTGGCTGCGCGCTGTTTGCCAGCTCGTTCTACTCGGTGCAGCGCACCTGCCAGACTCAGCTGTTCGCGCCGAAAATCGCCGCGTTCTGCTTCTGGGGCTGGCAGTTGGTCATCCTCTTGGCCGCGATCACCTTGCCGCTGGGCTACACCAGTTCCAAGGAATACGCCGAGCTGGAATGGCCGATCGACATCCTGATCACCATTGTCTGGGTGGCCTACGCCATCGTGTTCTTCGGCACGGTGATGAAGCGCAACACCAAGCACATTTACGTCGGTAACTGGTTCTTCGGTGGGTTCATCATCACCGTGGCGATTTTGCATATCGTCAATAACCTGGAAATCCCGGTCAGCCTGACCAAGTCCTACTCCCTCTACGGCGGTGCGACGGATGCCATGGTGCAGTGGTGGTATGGGCACAACGCGGTAGGCTTTTTCCTCACCGCCGGTTTCCTGGGGATGATGTACTACTTCGTACCCAAGCAGGCCGAGCGTCCGGTGTATTCCTATCGCTTGTCCATCGTGCACTTCTGGGCGCTGATCACCCTGTACATCTGGGCCGGCCCCCACCACTTGCACTACACCGCGCTGCCGGACTGGGCGCAGTCGTTGGGCATGGTGATGTCGCTGGTGCTGCTGGCGCCAAGCTGGGGCGGCATGATCAACGGCATGATGACGCTCTCGGGGGCTTGGCATAAGTTGCGCAGCGACCCGATCCTGCGCTTCCTTGTTGTCTCCCTGGCCTTCTACGGCATGTCGACCTTCGAAGGTCCGATGATGGCGATCAAGACCGTCAACGCCCTCTCCCACTACACCGACTGGACCATCGGCCACGTACACGCCGGGGCGCTGGGTTGGGTGGCGATGATCTCCATCGGCGCGCTGTACCACATGATCCCGAAAATCTTCGGTCGCGAGCAGATGTACAGCCTCGGCCTGATCAACGCGCACTTCTGGCTGGCCACCATCGGCACCGTGCTCTACATCGCTTCGATGTGGGTCAACGGCATCGCCCAGGGCCTGATGTGGCGTGCGGTCAACGAAGACGGCACCTTGACCTACTCCTTCGTCGAAACCCTGGTGGCCAGCCACCCAGGCTTCATCGTGCGGCTGGTGGGCGGCGCGGTGTTCCTCAGCGGCATGCTGCTGATGGCTTACAACACGTGGCGCACCGTGCGTTCGCCGCAGCCTGTCGAAGCCACTGCCACTGCGCAGTTGGCCTGAGGAGTCCGTGATGAAACACGAAACGATTGAAAAAAACGTCGGCCTGCTGATGTTGCTGATGGTACTCGCCGTGAGTATCGGCGGCCTGACCCAGATCGTCCCGCTGTTCTTCCAGGACGTGACCAACAAGCCGGTCGAAGGCATGAAGCCCTACACCGCGCTGCAACTGGAAGGCCGCGACATTTACATCCGCGAAGGCTGCGTACAGTGCCACTCGCAGATGATCCGTCCGTTCCGCGCCGAAACCGAACGTTACGGCCACTACTCGGTCGCCGGTGAAAGCGTGTGGGACCACCCCTTCCTGTGGGGTTCCAAGCGCACCGGGCCGGACCTGGCACGCGTCGGCGCACGCTACTCGGACGACTGGCATCGCGCGCACTTGTACAACCCGCGCAACGTGGTACCGGAGTCGAAAATGCCGGCCTATCCATGGCTGGTCACGGCCCAGGTCGACAGCAGCCACACCGAGAGCAAGTTGAAGGTGATGCGCACCCTCGGCGTGCCGTACACCGACGACGACATCAGTGGCGCCGTCGCCAGCCTCAAGGGCAAGACCGAAATGGACGCGCTGGTTTCATACCTGCAAGTGCTCGGCACCGCCATCAAGAGCAAGAGGTGAGCCATGGGATTTGAATTCGATGCGGGCACCATCCGCGGCCTTGGCACGCTGGTCGTCGCCATCGCCTTTATCGGCCTGTCACTGTGGGTGTTCAACAACCGGCGCAATGCGGAATTCGAGCAGGCGCGCCTGCTGCCCTTCGCCGATGAACCTTCTCCATCCGACGCTCAAGAAGAGCCTGCAATAAGGAGCACCCGGCCATGACCCTATTCTGGAGTACATGGATCTGTGTACTGACCATCGGCAGCCTGATCGGCCTGACCTGGCTGTTGATCGGCACCCGCAAGGGCGAGACCAAGGGCAGCGTCGACCAGACCATGGGCCACGCCTTCGACGGTATCGAGGAATACGACAACCCCCTGCCGCAGTGGTGGTTCATGCTGTTCGCCGGCACCCTGGTGTTTGCCGTCGGCTACCTGGTGCTCTACCCGGGCCTGGGCAACTGGAAAGGCATATTGCCCGGTTATGAAGGCGGCTGGACCCAGGCCAAGGAGTGGGACAAGGAAATGGCCAAGGCCGACGCCAAGTTCGGGCCGATCTTCGCCAAATTCTCGGCCATGCCCGTGGAAGAAGTGGCCAAGGACCCGCAAGCGCTGAAAATGGGCGGGCGTTTGTTCGCCTCCAACTGCGCGGTGTGCCACGGTTCGGATGCCAAGGGCGCGTACGGTTTCCCTAACCTGGCAGACACTATCTGGCGCTGGGGCGGTTCGGCCGAAGCGATCAAGACCACCATCCTGAACGGTCGCCACGCGGCGATGCCGGCCTGGGGTGAGATATTGGGTGATGATGGTGTAAGAAACGTCGCCGCCTATGTGCGTCACGACTTGGCCAAACTGCCACTGCCGGCCGACAGCACTGCTGACCTGGCCGCCGGTCAAGCTGCGTTCAACACCACCTGCGTAGCCTGCCATGGCCCACAAGGCCACGGCATGGAAGCCATGGGCGCGCCGAACCTGACGCTGCCCGGCGGTTATATCTACGGCACCGGCCTGGCGCAGTTGCAGCAGACTATCCGCCACGGCCGCCAGGGCCAGATGCCGGCGCAGGACGTGCTGCAAGGCAATGACAAGGTGCATTTGCTGGCGGCTTACGTGTACAGCCTGTCCCATAACGCCAACGGCGCAACGCCGCAAGCCCAACCGCAGTAAGCGTTGACGACCGCCCCGACCCTGGGGCGGTCACTTTTTGCGGGGAGCTTGCTCCCTTACCCCAGCAAGATCCCTTGCCACAGGTTTTTTGTTCGCTCGCTACCGTGCGGCATCTTTTGGCGCGACCAAGTGTCGCACCCTTCCAAAGCACACCTTTCCCCTCCTGCCATTCGGGTCTACGCTTGCTTTCAAGCGCAGCGATTGCGGTACGCCCAACGACACCCGTTGTGACCCCGCAATTTTCCTGTCCACTTGATCAGCTTTCCATTTCGGATTTGTCCTTACGCCAAACATGGAAAGGGCGCAGAATCTGGCGTGGAACGCATTGATCCAGGTCAGCCGTTGCGTTGCAATGGCCCCTCGCTTTCTCCATACTTGCGGCCGATTTTACCTATAAAAAAACCTAAACCGTGGAACCTTAGAATGAGCACAGCAATCAGTCCGACTGCTTATAACTATAAGGTAGTCCGCCAGTTCGCCATCATGACGGTGGTCTGGGGGATCCTTGGCATGGGGCTCGGGGTGTTCATCGCCTCGCAACTGGTCTGGCCGGAATTGAATTTCGACTTGCCCTGGACGACCTTCGGCCGTCTGCGCCCACTGCACACCAACCTGGTGATTTTCGCTTTCGGCGGATGCGCGCTGTTTGCCACCTCTTACTATGTCGTGCAGCGCACCTGTCAAACGCGGCTGATCTCCGACGGCCTCGCCGCCTTTACCTTCTGGGGTTGGCAAGCGGTCATCATTGGCGCCATCGTCAGCCTGCCGCTGGGCTACACCACCACCAAGGAATACGCCGAGCTGGAATGGCCGATCGCCATTTTGCTGGCCATTGTCTGGGTGACCTACGGTGCGGTGTTCTTCGGCACCATCGTCAAGCGCAAGACCAAACATATCTACGTAGGCAACTGGTTCTACGGTGCCTTCATCGTGGTCACGGCGATGCTGCACATCGTCAACCACGCGTCGTTGCCGGTCAGCCTGTTCAAGTCCTACTCGGCCTACGCCGGCGCGACGGACGCGATGATCCAGTGGTGGTACGGCCACAACGCCGTGGGGTTCTTCCTCACCACCGGTTTCCTGGGGATGATGTACTACTTCGTGCCCAAACAGGCCGAACGTCCCATTTACTCGTATCGCCTGTCCATCGTGCACTTCTGGGCACTGATCACCCTGTACATCTGGGCCGGTCCGCACCATTTGCACTACACCGCCCTGCCGGACTGGGCGCAGTCCCTGGGCATGGCGATGTCGATCATCCTGCTGGCCCCGAGCTGGGGCGGCATGATCAACGGCATGATGACCCTGTCGGGCGCCTGGCATAAATTGCGCACCGACCCGATCCTGCGCTTTCTCGTGGTGTCCCTGGCGTTCTACGGCATGTCGACCTTCGAAGGGCCGATGATGGCGATCAAGACCGTCAACTCGCTGTCCCACTACACCGACTGGACCATCGGCCACGTACACGCCGGTGCCCTCGGTTGGGTGGCAATGATCTCCATCGGCGCGCTGTACCACATGATTCCCAAGCTGTTCGGCCGCGCGCAGATGCACAGCGTCGGGCTGATCAACACGCACTTCTGGCTGGCGACCATCGGTACCGTGCTCTACATCGCCTCGATGTGGGTCAACGGCATCACCCAAGGCCTGATGTGGCGTGCGATCAACGATGACGGCACCCTCACCTACTCCTTCGTCGAAGCGCTGCAAGCCAGCCACCCTGGCTACATTGTCCGTGCCCTGGGCGGTGCGTTCTTTGCCGCCGGCATGCTGTTCATGGCCTACAACGTCTGGCGCACCGTGCGTGCCTCGGACCCTGCACAAGCCGAAGCCGCCGCCAAGATCGCCGTTGTGGGAGCCCACTGATGAAGCATGAAGTAGTCGAGAAGAATATCGGCCTGCTGGCCTTCTTCATGGTCATCGCCGTGAGCATCGGCGGCCTGACCCAGATCGTTCCGCTGTTTTTCCAGGATGTCACCAACAAGCCGGTCGAAGGCATGAAGCCACGCACCGCCCTTGAACTGGAAGGCCGCGACGTCTACATCGCCAACGGTTGTGTCGGCTGCCACTCGCAGATGATCCGGCCGTTCCGTGCCGAAACCGAACGCTATGGCCACTATTCGGTGGCCGGTGAAAGCGTATGGGACCACCCGTTCCTGTGGGGTTCCAAGCGTACCGGCCCGGACCTGGCCCGTGTGGGCGGGCGTTACTCCGATGACTGGCAGCGTGCGCACTTGTACAACCCGCGCAACGTTGTGCCCGAGTCGAAAATGCCGGCGTACCCGTTCCTCGTGGAAAACAAGCTCGACGGCAAGGACACCGCGAAGAAGATGGAAGTCTTGCGCACCCTGGGCGTGCCCTACACCGACGAAGATATCGCCGGTGCAGCCGCAGCCGTGAAGGGCAAGACCGAAATGGACGCACTGGTGGCCTACCTGCAGGGCCTGGGCACCATCATCAAAAGCAAACGGTGATTCTTCATGGATATCGGGATGATTCGTGGCCTGGGCACCGTTGTCGTGATGGTGGCTTTTATCGGTCTGGCGTTGTGGGTGTTCAGCCCCAAGCGCAAGTCGGAGTTTGAAGACGCGACCTTGCTGCCCTTTGCGGATGATCCCGAAGCCATCAAGCACGTCGAGCGAGCTTCTAGGAGTAACAAAGAATGACTACGTTCTGGAGTCTGTACGTCACAGTCCTCAGCCTGGGCACCATCTTCGCCCTGACCTGGCTGCTGCTGTCGACCCGCAAGGGCCAGCGCGCCGAACAAACCGACGAAACCGTCGGCCACTCGTTCGACGGCATCGAGGAGTACGACAACCCACTGCCCAAGTGGTGGTTCATGCTGTTCGTTGGCACCATCATCTTCGCCCTTGGCTACCTGGTGCTGTACCCGGGCCTGGGCAACTGGAAAGGCCTGCTGCCGGGCTACAACTACCTCGACACCGAAAAACAGACCCCTTTCGCCAACGGCCAGACCGGTTGGACCGGCGTACACGAATGGGAAAAGGAAATGGCCAGGTCGGACGCCAAGTTCGGGCCGATCTTCGCCAAATTCGCATCGATGCCGATTGAAGAAGTGGCCAAGGACCCGCAAGCCTTGAAGATGGGTGGCCGCCTGTTCGCCTCCAACTGCTCGGTGTGCCACGGTTCCGACGCCAAGGGCGCCTACGGTTTCCCCAACCTGACCGACGCCGATTGGCGCTGGGGTGGCGAGGCGAACACCATCAAGGAAACCATCATGAAAGGCCGCCATGCGGTGATGCCGGGCTGGGCCGCAGTCATCGGCGAGCAAGGCGTGGCCGACGTAGCAGGCTTTGTGGTGACCAAGCTCGACGGTCGCACCTTGCCGGAAGGCGCCAAGGCTGACGTGGCCAACGGCGAAAAACTCTTCGCCGCCAACTGCGTGGCCTGTCACGGCCCGGCCGGTAAAGGCACCCCCGCCATGGGCGCGCCCGACCTGACCCACCCCGGTGCGTTCATCTACGGCTCAAGCTTCGCCCAACTGCAACAGACCATCCGTTATGGCCGCCAGGGCCAGATGCCGGCGCAGGAACAACTGCAAGGCAACGACAAAGTGCATTTGTTGGCGGCGTATGTGTACAGCTTGTCCCATGGGGACAAGAAGGCTGAGGGCCAGTAAGGCTGACCATTACTTAAGAAATACAGAAAGACAAATGTGGGAGGGAGCAAGCCCCCTCTCACATTGGATCCTTGGTGTTTTGAAGGCTTGCCCCGCCAAAACCGTCCATACTTCCCAAGTCAATTGATCCAGATCACGTACACCATCAATTGATTTCCCCCAACGCGACCAAAGGTCGCACCCTTGGCGTACCATCGGGGGCGTATCATTAAGCCACTGCAAGACCCTTAATTTGACCCCGGTTGGCACGTACTGGCCGAGGCAAATCTCCACCGCCGTGGGATGCAATGATGAGCAACCAAATACCGGTACATGACGTTACCCCGCCTGCCAAAACCGAGAGTAAAACGGTCGATCTCTACGCCGCGCGCGAGAAGATCTATACCCGCGCCTTCACCGGCCTGTTCCGCAATCTGCGCATGCTCGGCGGCGCCGGGCTGTTCCTGCTTTACTTCGGCACGGTGTGGCTGAACTGGGGTGGCCACCAGGCCGTATGGTGGAACCTGCCGGAGCGTAAGTTCTTCATTTTCGGCGCGACCTTCTGGCCCCAGGACTTCATCCTGCTGTCGGGCATCCTGATCGTGGCGGCGTTTGGCCTGTTCTTTATCACGGTCTACGCCGGGCGCGTGTGGTGCGGCTATACCTGCCCGCAAAGCGTGTGGACGTGGATCTTCATGTGGTGCGAAAAAGTCACCGAAGGCGACCGCAACCAGCGCATCAAGCTGGACAAGGCACCGATGGGCGCCAACAAGTTCCTGCGTAAATTCAGCAAGCACACCCTGTGGCTATTGATCGGTTTTGTCACCGGCATGACCTTTGTCGGCTACTTCTCGCCGATCCGCGAACTGGTGTTCGACTTCTTCACCGGCCAGGCCGACGGCTGGTCGTATTTCTGGGTGGGTTTCTTCACCCTCGCCACCTACGGCAACGCCGGCTGGCTGCGCGAACAGGTGTGCATCTACATGTGCCCATACGCCCGTTTCCAGAGCGTGATGTTCGACAAAGACACCCTGATCGTGTCCTACGACCCGCGCCGTGGCGAACTGCGCGGCCCGCGTAAAAAAGGTAGCGACTACCAGGCCCAGGGCCTGGGCGACTGCATCGATTGCACGATGTGCGTACAGGTGTGCCCCACCGGCATCGACATCCGTGACGGCCTGCAGATCGAGTGCATCGGTTGCGCCGCGTGCATCGACGCCTGCGACAACATCATGGACAAGATGGACTACCCGCGCGGCCTGATCAGCTACACCACCGAACACAACCTGTCGGGGCAAAAGACCCACAAATTGCGCCCACGCCTGATCGGTTACGCCCTGGTGCTGCTGGCGATGATGAGCCTGTTGGCCGCCGCGTTTTTCATGCGTTCACTGGTGGGTTTCGACGTGAGCAAAGACCGCGTGCTGTACCGCGAAAACGCCGAAGGCCGTATCGAAAACGTCTACAGCCTGAAGATCATGAACAAAGACCAGCGCGACCACACCTACGTGCTCGACGCCGCCGGCCTGCCGGACCTCAAGCTGCAAGGCCGACGCGAAATCAAAGTAGCCGCCGGGGATATCGTGAGCATGCCGGTGGAGCTGTCGAGTGCGCCGGAACAACTGCCGTCGAGTACCAACGAGGTGACCTTCATCCTCAAGGATGCCGATGACACCAGCGTCCATATTGAAGCCAAGAGCCGGTTCATCGGCCCACAAGTTCGTTAAACAGGGAACACGAGAATGCCCGCAACCACTGCCGCAAGCCCTTGGTACAAGCACCTCTGGCCCTGGATCATCATTGGGATCCTCGCCTGCTCGGTGACCTTGACCTTGTCCATGGTAACCATCGCGGTGAACAACCCGGACAACCTGGTCAACGACAATTACTACGAGGCCGGCAAGGGCATCAACCGCTCCCTGGACCGCGAACGCCTGGGCCAGACCCTGCAATTGCGCGCCAAGCTGCATCTGGATGAGCTGACCGGTGAAGTCGAGCTGAACCTCACCGGCTACAGCAACCCGACCACCCTGGAACTCAATCTGATTTCCCCGACCCAGCCGGAGAAGGATCGCAAGATCAACCTGGCCCGCAGCGACAGCGAACCCGGCCGCTACATCGGCCAGGTCACCGACAAGGTCGAAGGCCGCCGCTTCGTGGAACTGCTGGGGGTGGAAGGCGACAAGACCTGGCGCCTGTTCGAAGAAGAAGAGGTCAGCCACGACAAGGACTTGCTGCTGGGCGACGAGCCGCTGCAAGGGGCCGAAGACCTCAAGAAGTAAAAGCCCGCGCTTCGCGCATCCGGGGCAAGCCCCCCTCCACAGTTGGAATGCGTTCCCCTGTGAGAGGGGGCTTGCCCCCGATGAGGCCCTCCCAGCCAACCAAGATCCAAACCAATGACCAGCCCAACTCCCTGCTACCACTGCGCCCTGCCCGTTCCGCCGGGCAGCCGGTTCACCGCCGATATCCTCGGCGAGCGCCGTGAGCTCTGCTGCCCGGGCTGCCAGGCAGTCGCCGAAGCCATCGTCGCCGGCGGCCTGGAAAGCTATTACCAGCACCGCAGCGAAGCCTCGGCCAACCCCGAAACGCTGCCGGTGCAACTGGTGGACGAACTGGCGCTGTACGACCGCGCCGACGTGCAAAAACCGTTCGTGCGCCACCAGGGCGAACTGGCTGAAACCACCCTGCTGATGGAAGGCATCAGCTGCGCCGCCTGTGGCTGGTTGATCGAAAAACACCTGCGCAGCCTGCCCGCCGTGGCCGAGGCGCGGCTGAACCTGTCCAACCATCGCCTGCAAGTGCGTTGGGCCGACGGGCAACTGCCACTGAGCCAGGTGCTCAGTGAACTGCGCCATATCGGCTACGCCGCTCACCCGTATCAAGCCGACCGCGCCGCCGAGCAACTGGCCGGCGAAAACCGCCTGGCCCTGCGTCAACTCGGAGTGGCCGGGCTGCTCTGGTTCCAGGCGATGATGGCGACCATGGCCACCTGGCCCGAATTCAATATCGACCTGAGCCCGGAACTGCACGTCATCTTGCGTTGGGTTGCGATGTTTCTGACCACGCCCATCGTGTTCTACAGCTGCGCGCCGTTCTTCAAGGGCGCCATGCGCGACTTGCGCACGCGCCACCTGACCATGGACGTGTCGGTCTCCCTGGCCATTGGCGGGGCTTATCTGGCGGGAATCTGGACCGCGATCACCGGTGTCGGCGAACTCTACTTCGATGCGGTGGGCATGTTTGCGCTGTTCCTGCTGGCGGGGCGCTACCTGGAACGGCGTGCCCGCGAGCGCACGGCGGCGGCCACTGCGCAGTTGGTCAACCTGTTGCCCGCCTCGTGCCTGCGCGTGCAGGCCGATGGCCAGAGCGAGCGCATCCTGTTGAGCGAACTGGCCCTGGGCGACCGTGTACTGGTGCATCCGGGCGCGGTGCTGCCGGCGGATGGTGTGATCCTCGACGGCCAGTCCAGCATCGATGAATCGCTGCTCACTGGCGAGTACCTGCCGCAACCGCGTCAGGTCGGTGATGCGGTCACGGCCGGCACCCTGAATGTCGAGGGCCCGTTGACCGTCCAAGTGCGCGCCCTGGGCCATGAGACGCGTTTGTCCGCCATTGTGCGCCTGCTGGAACGGGCCCAGGCCGAGAAGCCGCGCCTGGCGCAAATCGCCGACCGCGCCGCGCAGTGGTTCTTGCTGTGTTCGCTGATCGCCGCCGCGCTGATCGGCCTGCTGTGGTGGGAACTGGATGCATCGCGAGCATTCTGGATCGTACTGGCCATGCTGGTCGCGACTTGCCCGTGCGCCTTGTCCCTGGCCACGCCGACGGCCCTCACCGCCGCCACCGGGACCCTGCATAAACTCGGGCTGCTGCTGACTCGCGGTCATGTGCTGGAAGGCCTGAACCAGATCGACACGGTGATTTTCGACAAGACCGGCACCCTCACCGAGGGCCGCTTGGCACTGCGGGCGATTCGGCCGTTGGGCGAACTGAGCAGCGACCGCTGCCTGAGCCTTGCGGCCGCCCTGGAAAACCGCTCGGAACACCCGATTGCCCGAGCCTTTGGCCGCGCGCCGCTGGCCGCCGATGAGGTACTCAGCTCCCCGGGCCTGGGCCTGGAGGGTTGTGTGGGCGGGCGCTTATTGCGCATCGGCCAGCCGGGTTTTGTGTGTGAACTCAGTGGTTGCCCGGCCCCTGCTTCACCGGACGACGCCGGGCAATGGCTGCTGCTGGGCGACCGCGACGGCGCCCTCGCCTGGTTCGTACTCGACGATCGCCTGCGCAGCGATGCCCCCGCCCTGCTCGCCGCCTGCAAGGCACGCGGCTGGCGTACCTTGCTGCTGTCGGGGGACAGCTCGCCGATGGTCGCCAGCGTCGCCCTTGAGCTGGGTATCGACGAGGCCCACGGTGGCCTGCGCCCCGATGACAAGTTGCAGGTGCTGCAACAACTGCACAAGGAAGGCCGCAAGGTGCTGATGCTCGGCGACGGCGTCAATGACGTACCGGTACTCGCCGCCGCCGATATCAGCGTGGCCATGGGCTCGGCCACCGACCTGGCCAAGACCAGCGCCGATGCGGTGCTGCTGTCCAACCGCCTCGACGCCCTGGTGCAGGCCTTCAGCCTGGCGCGGCGCACCCGACGAGTGATTCTTGAAAACCTGCTGTGGGCGGGTCTATACAATGGCCTGATGCTGCCGTTTGCCGCCCTCGGCTGGATCACCCCCATCTGGGCGGCGGTCGGCATGTCCATCAGTTCGTTGACCGTGGTGCTCAACGCCCTGCGCCTGACTCGCCTGCCGAGCGCGCCAGCAGGCGGCGCCCCCTCAATCACCCGCCCGCTGCCGGCGTGAGCCGCGCGGGCATGGAGTGCAGATGCCAGCTTTATACGTGATGATTCCAGCGGCGCTGCTGATCGTGGCGATCGCCATTTACATCTTTTTCTGGGCCGTGGACAGCGGCCAGTACGACGACCTCGACGGCCCGGCCCACAGCGTGCTGTTCGATGACCAGGACCCTAACCACCTGGCCGCCGTCGACGAAGCCAATAGCGCCGAACAACCGCCCAAGCCCCAAGACCCGCCCCATGCTTGAATTGGCCCCCTTGCTGGTCTCCGCGCTGATCCTGGGCTTGCTGGGCGGCGGCCATTGCCTGGGCATGTGCGGCGGGCTGATGGGCGCGCTGACCCTGGCCATTCCCAAGGAGCAACGACGCCGCAGGTTTCGCCTGCTGCTGGCGTACAACCTGGGGCGCATCTTCAGTTATGCCACCGCCGGGCTGTTGATCGGCCTGGCCGGCTGGGCCGTGGCCAATAGCCCGGCGGCGATGTTCATGCGCGTGCTGGCCGGCCTGTTGCTGATTTGCATGGGCCTGTACCTGGCCGGTTGGTGGAGCGGCCTCACCCGCATCGAAAGCCTCGGGCGCGGCCTGTGGCGGCATATCCAGCCCGTCGCCAACCGTTTGCTGCCGGTGTCGAGCCTGCCGCGCGCCTTGCTGCTGGGTGCGCTGTGGGGCTGGTTGCCGTGCGGGTTGGTCTACAGCACCCTGCTGTGGGCCGCGAGCCAGGGCAATGCGCTGAACAGTGCGCTGCTGATGCTGGCGTTCGGCCTGGGCACCTGGCCAGTGTTGCTGGCGACAGGGCTCGCGGCCGAACGCGTGACCGCACTCTTGCGTAAACGCAGTGTGCGTATGGCCGGTGGCTTGCTGGTGATGGTGTTTGGCATATGGACCTTGCCGGGGCCGCATCAGCACTGGCTAATGGGCCACTAAAGGGCCATGTGGCATAGCGCCGCTCCCTGTTGATGCAAATCAAGGTGCCTGCCCCGCACAGCCCCTAGACTCGGCCCACTAGCCTATCCGGGGGACGCCCGCATGCTCGACGCCATTCGTTGGGATACCGATCTGATTCATCGCTACGACCTGGCAGGACCGCGCTACACGTCCTACCCCACCGCCGTACAATTCGACAGCCAGGTCGGCACCTTCGACCTGCTCCATGCCCTGCGCGAAAGCCGCAAGGCCGTGCGACCATTGTCGCTGTATGTGCATGTGCCGTTCTGCGCGAACATCTGCTACTACTGCGCCTGCAACAAGGTGATCACCAAGGACCGTGGTCGCGCCCACGCCTACCTGCAACGCCTTGAGCAGGAGATTCAACTGGTGGCCTGCCACCTCGACCCGAAACAGCCGGTTGAACAGCTGCATTTCGGCGGCGGCACCCCCACCTTTCTCAGCCACGACGAATTGCGCCAGGTCATGGCCTGCCTGCGCCAGCACTTCAATTTGCTTGAGGATGATTCCGGCGACTACGGCATCGAGATCGACCCGCGCGAAGCCGACTGGGCCACCATGGGCCTGCTGCGCGAGCTGGGTTTCAACCGTATCAGCGTGGGCCTGCAAGACCTCGACCCCGAGGTACAACGGGCGGTCAATCGCCTGCAAAGCCTGGAGGAAACCCGCGCGGTGATCGACGCGGCGCGCACCCTGCAATTTCGCTCGATCAACATCGACTTGATCTACGGCCTGCCCAAGCAAACGCCGATCAACTTCGCGCGCACCGTGGAAGAAGTGATCAAGCTGCAACCGGACCGCCTGTCGGTGTTCAACTACGCGCATCTGCCGGAGCGTTTCATGCCCCAGCGGCGCATCAACACCGACGACCTGCCGTCGCCCGCCGAAAAACTGCTGATGCTGCACACCACCATCGAGCAACTGACCCTGGCCGGCTATCGTTACATCGGCATGGACCATTTCGCCCTGCCCGATGACGAATTGGCCATCGCCCAGGAAGAAGGCACCCTGCAACGCAACTTCCAGGGCTATACCACTCACGGTCACTGCGACCTGATCGGGCTCGGCGTGTCGGCAATCAGCCAGATCGGCGACCTGTACTGCCAGAACAGCAGCGACCTCAACGGCTACCAGAACACCTTGGCCGGCGCGCAACTGGCCACCAGCCGTGGCTTGGTCTGCACCACGGACGATCGGTTGCGGCGGGAGGTGATTCAGCAGTTGATCTGTAATTTCAGCCTGGCATTCGAACGCATCGAACAGGCCTTCAACATTGATTTTCGCGGGTACTTCGACGAGATCTGGCCGCAACTGGAGACCATGGCCACCGACGGCCTGATCGAGCTCGACGCCCAGGGCATTCGCGTATTGCCTGCCGGGCGCTTGCTGGTGCGGTCGGTGTGCATGGTGTTCGATACGTACCTGGAACACCAGAACCGGCAGCGGTTTTCGCGGGTGATCTAAGCGCGGCTATTTCATCGCCAGGCCGGAGGCCTTGATCGCATCGCCGGCGCTCATATCCTTCATCGCCTTGGCCAAGGATGCCTGAGCACTGGTCAAGCCGGCCTGCAAGCCGCTCAAGGCCGATTGCAGGCCGGCGAGCCTGGCCCTGGCCTGTTCAGGGCTGAGGTTCTTGTCGGCCATCACGGCCGCCATTTCGGCTTGTTTCTCGGCGATCTGCTTTTTGATGTCGCGAATCATCTTCAGCAGTTGCTTGACGTTGTCTGCCAGGCCACTGTCATCAATATCGTTGTTGGAGGTTTTCTGCGCCGCCGCGGCTTTCATTGCGGCACCGGAAATCGTTACCGAAACGCCAGGCTTGGCTACTTCCGCCACACCCGTCACGTCATCCTTCTCTTTCACAGCGTCGTCTTTAGTGGCCTGAGCCGCTGGGATGCTGACGCTGGCTGCGAGATTAGTATTGAAAGAAAGCATCAATTTAGCCCGTGAATGAAGAGTCGATAGCAGACTATCGGCCGTTTTTTGCGGATCTTTATACCGACCGCGTTTTTTTGTACAGGCTGGCCTCACCCCCTCACTGTGCGTTACCCTTACGTCTTATGTGTGTTTTCCCACAAGGATTTAAGAAATGTCCGAGCCAGCCAAACTGCGCGCTCACGGCCAGGCCCACTGCAAGGATTGCAGCCTGGCCCCGCTCTGCTTGCCACTTTCATTGAATCTGGAAGACATGGACGCGCTGGACGACATCGTAAAACGTGGTCGCCCGCTGAAAAAAGGCGAGTTTCTGTTTCGCCAGGGCGACAAATTCGATTCCGTCTATGCAGTACGTTCGGGCGCCTTGAAAACCTTCAGCCTCAGCGACAGCGGCGAAGAACAGATCACCGGTTTTCACCTGCCCAGCGAGCTGGTCGGGCTGTCGGGCATGGACACCGAGATTCACCCGGTGTCGGCCCAGGCGCTGGAGACCACATCGGTATGCGAAATTCCCTTCGAACGCCTCGACGAACTGGCCCTGCAACTGCCACAACTGCGCCGCCAGTTGATGCGCGTGATGAGCCGCGAAATTCGTGACGACCAGCAAATGATGTTGTTGCTGTCGAAGAAAACCGCCGATGAGCGCATTGCCACCTTCCTGGTCAATCTATCGGCGCGCTTCCGTGCCCGTGGCTTCTCGGCCAACCAGTTCCGCCTGAGCATGTCGCGCAACGAAATCGGCAACTACCTGGGCCTCGCGGTGGAAACCGTGTCCCGCGTATTTACCCGTTTCCAGCAGAACGAACTGCTGGCCGCCGAAGGCAAGGAAGTGCACATCCTCGATCCGATCCAGCTGTGCGCGCTGGCCGGCGGCTCTCTGGAAGGCTGAGCCAGACATCTGCGGCCGCGCCAAGCAGCGAGGCCGCAGGTATACTCCGAGTCCGTTTTCCTCCCAGGACTCTTCGACGATGACCTTCGATTCGTTCGACATCAAATCCCTGATCCGCCCTGTCATCGACTTCCCCAAGCCTGGGGTGATCTTCCGTGACATCACGCCGTTGTTCCAATCGCCCAAGGCCCTGCGCCTGGTGGCCGACACCTTTGCCCACCGTTATGTCGAAGCCGATTTCAGCCATATCGGCGCCATGGATGCGCGTGGTTTCCTGATCGGGTCGATCATCGCCTACCAACTGAACAAGCCGCTGATTCTGTTCCGCAAGCAGGGCAAGCTGCCGGCCGATGTGCTGGCCGAGGGTTACCAGACCGAGTACGGCGAAGCCTTCCTGGAAGTGCACGCCGACAGCCTGTGCGAAGGTGACTCGGTGCTGATCTTCGATGACCTGATCGCCACCGGCGGAACCTTGATCGCAGCGGCGAACCTGGTGCGGCGCATGGGCGCCAAGGTCTTTGAAGCGGCGGCGATTATTGACCTGCCGGAACTGGGCGGCTCGCAGCGCTTGGAAGATATGGGGATTCCGACTTTTTGCCTGACGCAGTTTGCGTTGACTGAACGTTAACGAGTGGCCGGGCTGAGGACATCGCGGACAACATATATCTCACTAACACTGCAAGCCCCCTCCCACATTTTTAGCCCTGCAGTGTCCGCTAGAGCGCGATCGGCTTGCGACCGGCGAACGAGTGCGCCAGGGTGCCGCCGTCCACCAACTCCAACTCTCCGCCCAACGGCACGCCATGGGCGATGCGCGACGTGATCAGGCCTTTGTTGCTCAGCAGTTGGGCGATGTAATGCGCAGTGGCTTCACCTTCCACGGTCGGGTTGGTGGCCAGGATCACTTCGGTAAAGGTGCCCTGCTCTTCGATCCGCGCCACCAGTTGCGGAATGCCGATAGCCTCCGGGCCCAGGCCGTCCAGGGGTGACAGATGGCCCTTGAGCACAAAGTAGCGCCCGCGATAACCGGTCTGCTCCACCGCGTACACGTCCATCGGCCCTTCCACCACGCACAACAGCGTGTCGTCGCGGCGCGGGTCGGCGCATTGCGGGCAGAGTTCTTCTTCGGTGAGGGTGCGGCACTGGCGGCAGTGGCCCACACCTTCCATGGCCTGGCTCAGGGCCTGGGCCAACCGGGAACCGCCGCTGCGATCGCGCTCCAGTAGTTGCAGCGCCATGCGCTGGGCGGTTTTCTGGCCGACGCCGGGCAACGTGCGCAGGGCGTCGATCAGTTGGCGAATCAGGGGGCTGAAGCTCATGGGGCAATGGTCCGACAAAACAACGAGACGCGGTTTATACCCGCGCCCCGGATTAGCGTCAAATCCTCAATCCTGGGCGACGCGCACCACCAACTTGCCGAAGTTGCGCCCCTCGAGCAAACCGATAAAGGCTTCGGGCGCGCGCTCCAGGCCCTCGACCACGTCTTCGCGGAACTTGATCTTAGCGTCGCGTACCCAAGGCGCCATGGCGCTGAGGAACTCGGGCTGACGGTCGCCGTAGTCGTCGAATACGATAAAGCCCTGGATCCGCACACGCTTGGTCAAAAGGGTACGTTGCAAGGCCGGCAAGCGATCAGGCCCGCTGGGCGCCTCATGGGCGTTGTAGCCGGCGATGAGCCCGCACAGGGGAATGCGAGCCTTGGAGTTGAGCAAGGGCACTATGGCGTCGAATACTTTGCCACCGACGTTCTCGAAGTAGATGTCCACACCGTTGAAGCAGGCTTGGGCCAACTCATCGGCAAACTCCGCGCTCTTGTGGTCGATACAGGCATCAAAGCCAAGCTCATCCACCACATAACGGCACTTGTCGGCGCCGCCCGCGACGCCGACCACACGCAAGCCCTTGAGCTTGGCCACCTGGCCCACCACCGAGCCCACCGCGCCGGATGCCGCGGCGACCACCAGGGTTTCGCCGGCCTTGGGTTGACCGATGTCCATCAGGCCCATGTAGGCAGTCATGCCAGGCATGCCCAGCACACCCAGGGCCATTGACGGACTGGGCAGGCCTTTGGGCACCGGCATCAGGTTGCGGCCGTCGGAAATACTGTGGCTCTGCCAGCCGGTGGCGCCGACCACCAGGTCGCCCACCTCGAATTCAGGATGACGCGACTGTTCGATACGGCTGACAGCGCCCCCGGTCATTACCTCGTCGATTTCCACCGGTGCGGCGTAGGACGGGGCATCGCTCATACGCCCACGCATGTAGGGATCGAGGGACAGGTACAGCGTTTTGAGCAGTACCTGGCCGTCCGCCAACTCCGGCAGGCTCACGCGCTCCAGGCGGAAGTTTTCCGGGGTGGGCGCGCCGTGAGGGCGCGAGACCAGGACGATGCGCTGGTTGAGTGTCGGTTCTTGAGGCATGAAGGGGCTCCTTTATCGAATTCATCGGTACAGGGTGCAGACCATCATCAGGTGGTTGGGGTTCAGATCGTTCCCACCTGCTGGAGCGATCACCGGCAGACAAAAAAAATGCCAGGCACGAGGCCTGGCATTGGAGCTTAGCGCAGACTGCCGATCAGAACGGCAGCTTCATGCCCGGTGGCAGCTGCATGCCAGCGGTCACACCGGACATTTTGTCCTGGCTGTTGGCTTCGATCTTGCGCACGGCGTCGTTGACGGCGGCGGCGAACAAGTCTTCCAGCACTTCACGGTCGTCATCGCTGACGCCTTCGAGCAGGCTTGGGTCGATGCTCACGCGCTTGATGTCGTGACGACCGGTCATCACCACGCTGACCATATCGCCACCGGCTTTACCGGTGACTTCGGCGTTGGCCAGTTCTTCCTGCATCTTGGCCATTTTTTCCTGCATCTGCTGCGCCTGCTTCATCAGGCCGGCCATGCCACCTTTCATCATGGGAATCACCTCAAACGTTCGTGGATCAGTTAATAGCCCGGTGTTATGACGCCTGGGGCACCGGGGCTTCGACAGGTTCAATAGTATCGTGGCGGACGACCGCACCGAACTGTTGCATCATTTGTTGGATGAGCGGATCGCCGTGGATCGACTCTTCAGCCTCGCGCTGGCGGTTGAGGCGCCGGCGTGTGGCGGCCTGGGCGGGGGTTTCCTGCTCGGGCTTGATCAACTCGATGGCGATGGTCAGCGTGCGCCCATGGTACTGGTTGAGCGCGTCATTGAGCCGGCGTTGCTGGGTCGCGTTGAACAGGGCGCTATGGGCCGGGTCCAGGTGCAGCAACCAGTGGTCGCCCTCGATGGAGATCAGCGTGCAGTTGGCGGCGATGCTACCGGTCATGCCGGAGATCGGCAGTTTCGGGAACAGTTCCAGCCATTGCAACGCCAGGCCGGTGGCCGGGGCCGCAGCGGGTTCAGGCTCGGGCTCGGGCGCAGGCTCGGCGGTGTGTTCGCTGGCCAGGTCGTCCAGGTAGCTGTAGGCCGAATCCATGTCCGGCTCGATGTAGTCTTCGTCCAGCGGCGGCTCGTCGTCATCGAGGTCGATGCCCGGCGTGGCGCTATCGACCTGGGCCACGGTCGGCTCGGGCACCGGCGCCGACACCCACTCCGGCGCGGCCGGCACTGCGCTGTCCGGGGTCGGCGCAGGCATTGGCGTCAGCTCGGGCTGCTCGCCGGTGGTTTCCAGCACGGGCTCCACGGCGGGTTGCAGCTCGACTCCGGGTTCGGGCTCGGGTTCTACCGGGTCGTTCCACGGCAGGTCGACGACAGGCGCGGGCTCGGCTTCGATAACCGGCGCAGGCTCGGCCACCGGCGCCGCCGCGACAGGCGCAGGCGCCGGGGCAGGCGCAGCAACCACTGGCGCGACGACCGCCGCGCCAGCCACTGGTTTGGCGGAATCAACTGTGGCCTGGCTGATCCCCACTGGCTTTAGCGGCTGCCTCGGTGCGTCTGCCGAGTCCGCAGGCCGGAAGGCCAGCATCCGCAGCAGCACCATCTCGAAGCCACCCCGCGGGTCCGGCGCCAGCGGCAGGTCGCGGCGACCGATCAGACCCATCTGGTAGTAGAACTGCACATCTTCGGCCGGCAGCGCCTGGGCCAGGGCCAATACGCGGTCGCGGTCGCCATGACCGTTGTCGACCCCTTCCGGCAGGGCCTGGGCGATGGCAACGCGGTGCAGCACATTAAGGATTTCCGACAGCACGCCGTTCCAATCCGGGCCCTGTTCCGACAAGTGGCGCACCGCTTCAAGCAACGCCTTGGCGTCACCTTCGATCAGCGCGTGCAGCACGTCGAACACCTGGCCGTGGTCGAGGGTGCCGAGCATCGCGCGCACATCGGCGGCCATGACCTTGCCTTCACCAAAGGCGATGGCTTGGTCGGTGAGGCTCATGGCATCCCGCATCGAGCCATCGGCGGCGCGGCCGAGCAGCCACAGTGCGTCGTCTTCGAACGGCACGTTCTCGACGCCCAGCACGTGGGTCAAATGCTCGACCACGCGCTCGGGGGTCATGTTTTTCAGAGAGAACTGCAGGCACCGCGACAGAATCGTTGCAGGAAGCTTCTGCGGGTCGGTGGTGGCCAGGATGAATTTGACGTAGGGCGGCGGCTCTTCCAGGGTTTTCAACAAGGCGTTGAAGGAATGGCTGGACAGCATGTGCACTTCGTCGATCAGGTAGACCTTGAAGCGGCCGCGGCTCGGCGCGTACTGCACGTTGTCGAGCAGTTCGCGGGTGTCTTCGACCTTGGTGCGGCTCGCAGCGTCGATCTCGATCAGGTCGACGAAACGCCCTTCGTCGATTTCCCGGCACACCGAACAGGTGCCGCAGGGCGTCGAGGTGATGCCGGTTTCACAGTTCAGGCACTTGGCGATGATGCGCGCAATAGTGGTCTTGCCCACCCCACGGGTGCCGGTGAACAGGTAGGCATGGTGCAGCCGTTGGCTGTCCAAGGCATTGATCAGAGCCTTGAGCACATGGGTCTGGCCGACCATTTCGCGGAACGAGCGCGGGCGCCATTTACGTGCAAGAACCTGATAACTCATCGAAAACCGTCGCAACTGGGAAGCGGAAGCCCGTAATGCTAGCGGAGCAAGGGGGAAATTGCATCCGGCACGCTCGTCTAATCTGACTAAGCTCTGCGCAGTGGCCTGCAAAGGCCTGAACCCGGAGAGAATATGCGCGTAGTCCTGGGCGCTTTATGGATGATCACCACGGCGAGCCTTGCGGCGCCTGCACCGCTGCGCTTTTCGGTGTCCGACAGTTGGGCGATGCCCATGGTGCAACTGGATAATGGCCGGCCAACCCAGGGTATTGTGTATGACTTGATGTCGAGCCTGGCCACCCACGTTGGCCATCCGGCGCACTTCCAGGTACTGGCACGCGCACGGATCGCCGCGTCCGTGGCCCATGGTGAAATTGACGTGCGCTGTTACGTCACGCCGTCATGGGTCGATAACCTGTCGGGCGATTACATCTGGAGCGTGCCGCTGATGGTGCAGCGCAACGTACTGGTAAGTACCCGCAGCCAGCCGGTACAGATACTCAAGCTGGCGCCACAGTCGATCGGCACGGTGCTCAATTATCGCTATGCCATCCTCGATCCGCTGTTTGCCAACGGTCAGCTCAGCCGGGACGATGCACGCAGCGAAGAACAGGTGCTGCACAAACTGGTGGCCGGGCGTTACACCTACGCGGCGAGCAACGAATGGAGCGTCGACCGCTTCAACCAAAAAATGCCGATCGGCCAACGGCTGCACAAGGTGGCCGTGATTAATGAGCAAGACCTCGGCTGCGTCGTGCGCAATGACCCCACCGTACCGGTGCAAAAAATTCTGCGCGCGCTGCTGCACATGAAGATGTCCGGCGAAATCGACGACATCATCAAGCTGTACACCGGCGAGGATCCGGTGCCGCTGCACACTCCTGACAGGAACTGACAGGGCTGCCTTATAGACTCGGCGCCACTCAACGTTCGTACCCCAAGGAGCCTGCATGAACACCCTCGCCCATTACTTCCTGCTGTATGTCGACAGCCCGGCCACCAGCGCCAATTTCTACAGCCGCCTGCTGGGCAAGCCGCCCGTGGAGCTCAATCCGACCTTTGCCCTGTTCATCCTCGACAACGGCGTGAAGCTGGGCCTGTGGTCGCGCCACACCGTGCAGCCGGCCGCCACGGCCACCGGCGGGGGCGGCGAAGTGGGCTTTGCCCTGGCTGACACTGCCGCCGTCAGGGCGCTGCACGATCAATGGGTAGAGCGCGGCGCGCCGATCCTGCAGTCACCGACCGCCGTGGACTTCGGCTACACCTTCGTCGCCCAAGACCCCGACGGTCACCGCTTGCGCGCGTTCAGCCTGAACGACTGAGCGCCAACGCCCCTCCAGGCTGATGGCCGCCACGCTCGCCAACACAATCACGCCGCCGAGCACCACCTGCAGGGTGATCCGTTCACCCAGCAGCGTCGCGGCCATCACCATCGCCACCGGCGGGATCAGATACATCGCCACCGACGCACGGCTGACCTCGACATGCTTGAGCACATAGCCCCAGGCAAGGTAGGCCAAGGCGCTGGGGAAAATACCCAGCACCAGCACCGCCAGGTTCTGCTGCAACGGCGCCCGCATCACGGCGGTTGGCAGGCCCGGCAGGTTGACGCAGAGCATCAGGGTGCCCGACCACACCATGTAGCACGCCACGGTCAACGGGCTGTAGCGGTGGGCATAGTGTTTTTGGATGGCGAAATACACGCTCCATGACAGCGCCGCCAGCAGGATCAGCAACCCGCGCGGGTCGACATCGCCCACGCCCAGGTCGCCCCAGATCACCACCAGCACCCCCAGCAAGCCCAGCAGCACACAGCCCCAACGCCAGGCGCTGACGCGTTCCTTCAGGCAGCAAAACGCAATGAGCACGCTGAACAGCGGCACCGACTGCGCCAATACGCTGGACGCCGCCGCCGTCACCCATTGCTGCCCGGCATTGAGGCTCATGTGGTGCAGGAACACGCCGAAAAAACCCAACACCAGCAACCAGGGCACATCCCGCAGGCGCGGCCGGCCGATGCCCACCACCAGCGCCACACCGCCCATGAACACCGAGGCAATCAGAAACCGCAGCAACGCCAGTTGGCCCGGGCTGTAGCTGCGCAGGCCCATGTGCACGCCAGTCGGCGAAAAAGCCCAACAGAGGATCACGCCGGCAATGACTAGCGTAAGCTTCACGGGTGACGGGGTTTTCATCGATGGCGTCCAGAAACTGCGAAGGGATTGCGTCAGTCTTGGCCCGTGCGCCTCGTAGGACAATTAAGTGTTTCTGACTTCTGAAATCAGCGGAACTGAGCAATGGAACTGGCCCAACTGAAAATGGTGCAAGCCGTGGCGCAAACCGGCAGCGTGGCCCAGGCCGCACAGCAATTGCACTGCGTGCCCTCCAACATCACCACACGCATCAAGCAGCTGGAAAGCGAGTTGGGCACGCCGCTGTTTATCCGCTCCGGACGCGGGCTGGCCATCAGTGCCGCCGGTGAAATTTTCCTGGAATACTGCGAGCGCATCCTCGCGCTGGTGGACGAATCCAAGCGCGCGGTGGACGCCACCGCGATTCCCCGTGGCACCTTGCGCATCGGCGCGGTGGAGTCCAGCGCGAGCGGCCGCCTGCCGCCGCTGCTGGCCGAATATCACCGACGCTACCCCGACGTCAGCCTGGAGCTGGTGACCGGCTCCTGGGCCCAGTTGCTCGACGACCTGCAGCACCATCGCCTGGATGTCGCCCTGGTGGCTGCCAGCAACCCGCGCGCCAAGCTCGAACACAGCGTGGTCTACAGCGAACGCCTGGTGCTGATCGCCAGCGCCTGCAGCGCGCCGATCCACAGTGCCGAGGACCTCGCCGGGCGCACCCTGCTGGTGTGGCCGCCGGGCTGCCCTTACCGGGCGGCGCTGGAAAACTGGCTCAAACCCCACGCCTTCAAGCCGACCGTCGCCAGCTATGCCAGTTGGGGCACGATCATTGGTTGTGTGAGTGCCGGTATTGGCGTGGCCCTGGCGCCGGAGGGCATCCTGGCGCGCTATGAGCAGGCCGATCAGTTGGCGTCGTACCGGTTTGACGAATTGCAGGCCGTGGACAACCTGCTGTTCTGGCACAAGGACACCCAACGCCACCTGGCACGGGATGCGTTTGCCGGCCTGCTGCGCGAGACCTTCAGCTAACCTGTAACAGGTTATTTCGGTTATCCTTCCGCGAAATTAATTCAAAATGTAAGGGACTACCATGAATTACTTCCGCCTATTGCTGGCGGCGGCCGTGCTGAGCCTGCCTGTCGCCCCCGCTTTTGCCGCTTCCACACCCGCTGCCCCGGTTGAAGCCAGTGCGCCCGCCGAGACCGCCGAGCATTTTCTCGCGTCGCTCAAACAACAAACCGGCACGGTCACCCTGCCCAGTGGCATTGCCACCCTCAAGCTCAACGACGAATTCTATTACCTCAACCCCGCCGACACCGAGCGCCTGCTCACCGATGGCTGGGGCAACCCGCCGGGCTTCAAGACCCTGGGCATGATCGTGCCCAAAGCGGTCAGCCCGTTGTCCGAGCGTGGCTGGGGCGTGATCGTGAGCTATAAGGCCGACGGGCATATTTCCGACGAGGACGCTGCAAAAATCGACTACGCCGACCTGCTCAAGCAGATGCAAGAAGAAGACGAAGCCGACAACAAAGAACGCCAGAAACAAGGCTACGCCGGCCTGCACCTGCTGGGCTGGGCCGAACCGCCACACTACGACGAAACCTCGCACAAGATGTATTGGGCACGGGAACTGAAAGCCGACGACGCCGAGCAGAACACACTCAACTACAGCATCCGCGTGCTGGGTCGTGAAGGCGTGCTGGAACTCAACGCCGTCGCGGCCATGGCCGACCTGTCGACCATCAAGCAAGAACTGCCCAAGGTCCTGGCCTTTACCAACTTCACCGACGGCAACCTCTACACCGACTTCAACCCCAAAACCGACAAGCTGGCCACGTACGGCCTGGCCGCGCTGGTGGCCGGCGGGATTGCCGCCAAGGCCGGGCTGTTCGCCAAGATCGGCATATTCCTGCTGGCGGCAAAGAAGTTTCTGGTGATTGGCGTAGTGGCGTTACTCGCCGGGGTACGCAAGCTGTTCGGCCGTAACAAGTCCTGAGCCCAGGCATGAAAACGCCGCTGCGTGCCTGGCACACAGCGGCGCGGGGGAAGTCACTCAGTTCTGGACAGTGGGCGCGGCGAGGCGGCTGTATTGATCCTGGCTGATCCAGCCGGTGAACGAACGATCATCGGCGTTGGTGAACTCCACCTCAGCCCAGCCGTCCTTGAGTGCCAGCAGGCCCACTACATCACCCTTGACGATGTAGGGACGCTTGGCGGGCTTGGCGCTGGGAGTTTTCAGCAGGTACGCCTTGTCGGCCGACACGGTGACCAGGCCGATCCATTTTTTGTCGGCGGTCTGGGTCAGGTCCAGGCCGGTGGCGATCTCCGGCATCAGCACATTCAGACAACCGGGATGCTGGCGCCCCTCTTCCACAGTCAAGGTCACGCCATCCGCTGAAGGCGCCACGCTGCCGGGGTAGGCTGTGTCGAGCCAGGTGGTCAGCGCGCCAGGCTTGCCTTGCAGGTAGAACGTGCAACCGCGGCTGACGCCCTCGCCCATTGATTCCGAATAGAAGCCTTCGACCTGATGGTCCGGCGTCACCGCCAACATCAGCCCTTCGTATTTGCCTGAATGCAACGCGGCCGAACCGGCCAAGGCGGGTGCCACGGCGCACAACGACAACACACCTACCGCTAGTAAACGGATCATCCTATTTTTTCCCTTCCAGTTTTTCGTAGGCTTTTTTCATCAGGACGTCGTAGTTACCGTAGTCCTCGCCGTTATAGTTGCGCGCCATGCCGGTAAAGTCCTTGGCCTTCATGGCTTTCATCAACGCCGGGCTCTTGCTGCAAAAACCGAGAAATGCCTTGAGTTGGTTGCCGGCATTCACTTTCAACGCCGCCGAAAATTCAAATACCGTCTTGTAACCGCACGATGCAAAGTTGAAGCCCATGATCTGGAACATGCCCCACGAGGCCGACATCAGTGCAGCTTCCTGGTCCAGGGCAAACGCAGTGGCCATGGTTTCCCAGGCTTTGATCTGGTCCTTGTTGTTTGTTTGCCACTGCGGTCCGGCTTTTTTCACGTAAGGGTAAGACAGCAGCGGGTGCGCCTGGTCGTAGATGTGCTTGGTGTACTTGCGAAACAAGTGACCTTCAAAGGCGATCACCGGCAACTTGGCCGGCCCGAACCCGGAGCGCCCGCCGGACTCCACGGTGGCGAAAGCCTTGATGATGTTCACCGGGATACCGCTGCCCAGTTGCGTGGCGGCGTTCTGGAAATCGGTTTCGCTGAGGGTCATGCCGCCGTCGCACGTGGCCTGGAGCATCAGCTGCCGGTTACGTCGCTCGGCCTCGATCATTGCGCGCATGCGGTCCAGGTACACATTGACCGTCGCCTGCACCGCATCGCCGTTGCCATTACCGAACGCGTTGAGAAAGCTCGGGATACGCATGGTTGGAAAGGCTTTGACCGGCACTTTCACCGCTTCTTCGATCAGGCTGTTAAACGTGCGACCGGTAGGGTCGATCACACCGTCAGGGTGCGCGTACTTGAGATGACGGAACTGATACTGGCTGATGCATTGCACCAACTGGCTATCACACTTGCCGTTTTCGGCCAGCGGAAAACCCATCTTGGGAATGATCAAATTGAACAGATACTGGATGCACTGAACATCGGCGGGCAAGTTGCGGGCTTTACCCGGCGCGCCGACCGAAGCACTGATAAGACGGGGTAACCCTTGCAGGCTTTTCATCACATACATCCTTGTTAGTTAAAGAAGTGATAGCACTTCAATATCAATTCGGCGCCATTGTCATACTCTGATACAAGTGGCCGGCGGAAACTAACAAGATGGTTTTGAGTTGTCCAGTGATCGCCTCAGACGTTGTGAAACACCCATCATGCTCGGCTATTTTTTCTTTTCCAGCGCGTCATAGGCTTTTTGGATACGCCGGTCATAGTCGCCATAGTCTGCTCCGTTGTAATACCGAGCCATGCCGGCAAAATCCTTATTCTTCATGGCCTTGATCAACGCAGGGCTTTTGCGGCAAAACCCGACGAACGCGATCAATTGCTGGCCGGCATTGAGTTTCATCGCCGTGACAAAATCGACCACCGACTTATAACCACACGCGGCGTAATTGAAGCCCATGATCTGAAACATCCCATAAGACACCGACATCAGCGCTGCGTCCGCGTCCAGGTTATACGCCGCGGCCAGCGTGGCCCAAGCCGTTACCTGAGTCTTGTTATTGGCACGCCATTGCGCACCGGCCTTTTCCACATAAGGGTACGAAAGAAAAGGATAGGCCTTGTCGAATCTATGCTGTGTGTACCTGCGGAAGATGTGCCCTTCATAGGCGATCACGGGCATTAATGTTGGCCCGAACCCGGAACGCCCACCGGACTCCACCGTGGCGAACGCCTTGAGGATATTCACCGAAATACCGTTGCCCAATACAGCGGCGGCGCTTTGAAAGTCCGCGTCTGTCAGCGCTACATGACCGTCGCACACAGGCGTGGTGACCAACGGTGATTTACCTGGCGCGGCGAGCGGCATGCCGCGACTTGCCTTGTGCGCATCTTCGACCAGGCGGTTGAACGTCCGGCCGGCCGGGTCAATCACCCCGTCGGGATGCGTGAACTGGAGGCGATTGGATTGATAGTCCTTGATGCGTTGAAGCAATAAAGGGCCGCACTTGCCGTCGACCACCAGCAGCGAAGCGGATGCGGGCGTGATCAAATTAAACAGACGTTGAACGGCTTGAACATCGGCAAGCACATTGCGCGCCTTGCCTGGGGTGCCGACTGAGGCACTGAGGGATTCGGGAACACCTTGAACACTCGTCATGGCACTTATCCTTATTGATTAAAGGAGTGCCATCACTTCTTCACTACTCCAGCACGGGGTCGCTTACACGATTCAAGCTAGCAGGTGGTTAAGGGTTTTCCAGCGATAGGTCGTCGCCACTGCATAAAAATCGGCAGATGGGCGTAAAAAAAAGTTTTTTGGTTTGAAACAGGCAGGGTTGCCACAAGGAAGAGCGTTATGGAGGCAACCCCACCAGCCACACCCCGGCACACAATGTTCCCGCTGTGGCTGCTGCCTTCCGGCTCTGACCAGGTTCACGGGTAATCGTTGCGGGGGGACCGATGGAGTCACCATAACGATGCCTGCCTCTCGGCAAGCGGGGCCATTGTACCGATCTGATCGGAAGTTACAACCGTTGGTTTTGGATTAAAAAATCAAGGGGTTCAAGTACTTGTCGCCCTACAGAATCACAGCCTCATCCGCCCTGCCACCCTCTTGCTGGATCACCAGGTGAATAAAGTGCAGCTTGGCGATCACCGCCGGGGGCAGCACGAAGGGGTAGAAATCCGGCTGGCCCATGCTGCGTGACAGCTCGTTGAGCATGGCGGCCAGTTCGATCCAGGCGTTGATGAACGACAGAAACGCCGGGCCGCCGGGGTGTTGAGGGTCGTAGAGGGTGGTGAGCGGAAACGGCTGATATTCCAGGTCCATCTCGCGAGCGCTCATGCCAAAGCCCAGGGCAGTGTCGACGGCGTCCATCATGTGCAGGTAATGGGCCCAGGTTTCGGCCCAGTCTTCCCAAGGGTGCATGGTGGCGTAAGCGCTGACGCAGGTGTGCTGCCAATCCGGGCGCGGGCCGTTCTGGTAATGCTGGTCGAGCGCGTCGGCATAACTGGCGCGCTCGTCACCGAACAACTGGCGAAACGGCTCCAGCCAGTGAGCAGTGGCGATCAACCGATCCCAGTAGTAATGGCCGACTTCATGGCGAAAATGGCCGAGCAACGTGCGATAAGGCTCGCGCATCTGCACGCGGATTTTCTCACGGTGGGCGTCGTCGGCCTCTTTGATGTCCAGGGTGATCAGGCCGTTCGCGTGGCCGGTCATGGGCGCGTTGCCTTCGAGGTCAATGCCGACGAAATCGAACGCCAGGCCAGTGTCTTCGTCAACGCGCTTGGGCACCACTTGCAGGCCAAGGCTGATCAGTTGCGCTACCAGCCGGCGCTTGGCGGTCTCGACTTTGAGCCAGCGCTCGTGGTTTTCCGGCATCGACAGATCGGGAATGGTGCGGTTGAGGCTGCAGGCGACACACAGCGTTGCGGTGCTATGAGCGGGGATCAGCCAGTTGCAGGCGGCCGGAGTGTCAAGGTTGGCGCAGCGGCGGAAGGCGCCTGCGTCGAGGTTGCCGTCTTGTAGCCAGGTGCCTTCGACAGGGCCGGGTTGCAGGGAAGACAAACGACTCTGCTGCGGCTGATAGCCCAACAGCGCCTGGCAGGCCAGGCACTGGCTGTTGCGAAAGAACAGCGATTGGCCGCAGCGGCACTGCCAGACCTTGCTGTCACGCGAGGTGTCGGCCATGAACGGTGCGGCGATGCGCGAACTGAGTTGCTCGAAGTAGCGGAACATGGCGATCTCTCCCTGGATGACTGAGACTAGATCATCTGGGGGTTGGGATCGTTCCACTTTGTTTGGTGCTGCCTGGCGGCCCGGCGCGGGGCAAGCCCGCTACCACAGGCGCCGCGTCAGAGCACAATGTTGTGTTTGGCAAGGAACGCGACAAACGCCTCTTCGTCCAGCACCTTCAACCCCAGTTCGCTGGCCTTGGCCAGCTTTGAACCGGCACCCGGCCCGGCGACCACGCAATGGGTTTTCGCCGACACCGAGCCTGCCACTTTGGCGCCCAGGCTTTCGAGTTTTTCCTTGGCCACGTCGCGGCTCATCAGCTCCAGGGAGCCCGTGAGCACCCAGGTGTGGCCTGCCTCAGGCAAGCCTTCGACGACCTTCTTCTCGCTCTGCCAGTGCATGCCGAAATCCTTGAGCTGCTGCTCGATGGCCAGGGCATGACGGGCGTTTTCGGCATTGTCGAAGAAGTCCCGTACGGCCTTGGCCTGCTTCTCGGGCAGCGCCTGGCGCATGTCCAGCCAGTCGGCCTGGATCACGCCTTCGAGGCTGCCGAACTTGTCCGCGAGTTTCTGCGCGGCGCCCGGGCCCACGCTGGGTACGTGCAATTTATCGAGCAAACCGCCCAAGGTAGTGCTGGCGGCAAATTCGGCGCTCAGCTCCCCCTGGTCCTGCAACTGCAGGCCGCATTCGTGCGGCGACAGCAGCGCGCCGATCACCTGTTGGTTATGGCTGTCTTCAAAGAAGCTGTGGATCTCGTGCGCCACTTCCAGGCCCACGTCGGGCAAATACGTCAGTACTTCGGGCAAGGCCTTCTGCACGCGTTCCAGGGACGCCAGGGAGCGCGCCAGCACCTTGGCGGTCTCCTCGCCCACATCGGGAATGCCCAAGGCATAGATAAACCGCGCCAGGGTCGGCGCCTTGCTGTTTTCGATGGCCGCAATCAGCTTCTTGCTGGAAATATCGGCAAAGCCTTCCAGGTCGATGATCTGCTCGTATTTGAGTTTGTAGAGGTCTGCCGGCGAACCGATGAGTTTTTCATCCACCAGCTGCTCGATGGTTTTATCGCCCAGGCCGTCGATGTCCATGGCCCGGCGCGAGACAAAATGGATGATCGCCTGCTTGAGCTGCGCACCGCAGGCCAGCCGGCCGACGCAGCGGTAAACCGCGCCTTCGCTGACGGTTTCCTTGCCCTTGCTGCGCTTGACCAGTTGCGTGCGCTCCACATGAGAGCCGCATACCGGGCAGCTCTGCGGGATCTGCACGGCGCGGGCGTCTTGCGGACGGCGCTCAGTGACCACCGACACCACCTGCGGGATCACGTCACCGGCACGGCGGATGATCACGGTATCGCCGATCATCAGGCCCAGGCGCGCGACTTCGTCCATGTTGTGCAAGGTGGCGTTGGACACGGTTACCCCGGCGACCTTGACCGGCTTCAAGCGCGCCACCGGGGTGACGGCGCCTGTGCGGCCGACCTGGAACTCCACGTCGAGCAGCTCGGTAAGTTCTTCCATGGCCGGGAATTTATGCGCGATGGCCCAACGCGGCTCCCGCGCACGGAAGCCCAGTTCGCGCTGGGAGGCGATGCTGTTGACCTTGAACACCACGCCGTCGATTTCATAGGGCAGGCTGTTACGCCGCTCGCCGATGTCGCGGTAGTAATCCAGGCACTCCTGAATCCCCTTGGCCAGCTTCAGCTCGTGGCTGATGGGCATGCCCCACTTCTGCAACTGCTTCAGGTTGCCGATATGGGTGTCGCTGATGTCGGCGGTCACCTGGCCGATGCCATAACAGCAGAATTCCAGCGGGCGGCTGGCGGTGATCTTTGAATCCAACTGGCGCAGGCTGCCGGCGGCGGCGTTGCGCGGGTTGGCGAAGGTCTTGCCGCCCACCTCCAGTTGCGAGGCGTTAAGCCGCTCGAAACCGGCCTTGGACATGAACACTTCGCCGCGCACTTCCAGGGTCGCCGGCCAGCCGCTGCCGTGCAGCTTCAACGGAATATTGCGCACGGTGCGCACGTTGACGCTGATGTCTTCGCCAGTGGTGCCGTCGCCACGGGTGGCGCCGCGCACCAGCTCGCCGTCCTGGTACAGCAGGCTGACCGCCAGGCCGTCCAGCTTGGGTTCGCAGCTGTATTCCACCGCCGCGCCACCACCAAACAGATCGCCCACCGGCAGGTCGAGGCCTTCGGTGACCCGGCGGTCAAACTCCAGCATGGTGGTTTCGTCAAAGGCGTTGCCCAGGCTGAGCATCGGGATCTCGTGCCTGACCTGGGTGAACGCCGACAACGCCGCACTGCCGACCCGCTGCGTCGGTGAATCACGCGTCACCAGGTCTGGGTGCTCGGCCTCCAGGGCCTTGAGCTCGTGGAACAGGCGGTCGTATTCGGCGTCCGGAATGCTCGGCTCGTCGAGGACGTGGTAACGGTAGTTGTGCTGATCCAGTTCAGCGCGCAGTTCGAGGATGCGGGTATGGGCGGCGGTCATGGGTGTTCTCTCATAAAGCAAAAGAGCAGCCGAAGCTGCTCAAATGTTGGTGCGCTTAATTCTATCGACAACGCTGGAAACCAAACCTCAGCGTTTCTGTGTCAGGGCGCGACGCTCGAATTCGACGATGCGCTGACGGTAGTGTTCGATGGTCTGGGCGGTGAGGACGCTGCGTTGGTCGTCCTTGAGCTCGCCGTTGAGTTCCTGCGACAGCTTGCGGGCAGCGGCCACCATCACGTCGAACGCTTGCTTGGGGTGACGCGGGCCTGGCAAGCCAAGGAAGAAACTCACCGCGGGCGTGCTGAACAGGTCGATATCGTCCAGGTCGAAGGTACCCGGCTTGACCGCGTTGGCCATGGAGAACAGCACTTCACCGTTACCGGCCATGCTTTCATGACGGTGGAAGATGTCCATCTCGCCGAAACGCAGGCCACTTTCGAGGATGTTCTGCAGCAGTGCCGGGCCCTTGAAGCCGGCGGCGTCGCGGCAGATTACGCTGATCACCAATACTTCTTCGGCGGCCGGCTGATCGTTGACCGACTGACGTGGCGCGCTGGAGGTCTTGCCGGTGTTTTCATCCGGGAAATCATTATCGCGGCTGCTGAAGCTCGGGCCTTCGTCCACATCCAGGTTCAGGTCGCCCTGATGCGGCTCGGCGGCGCCGGTATTGCCACGCTTGCCACGTTTGGACGACGGCTCGCGGGCTTCGCGCAACGGCGCGCTCATCGACGGCAAGTCGTGCTCGTCCAGCTGCGGCTCTTTATGCGTATCCAGCACACGGGGCGGCCCCAGCAGCTCGGCGCTGCCGTCGTCGTCGGGCAAGTTGGACAGGTTGCGGTCCAGACGGAATTTGAGCTTGCCCTTGCCACCGCGCATGCGGCGCCAGCCATCAAAAAGAATACCGGCAATGACAATAATGCCGATGACGATCAGCCACTCGCGCAGACCGATTTCCATGTAATCCCGTGCCTCTAATAAAAAATGCTGAAAAATAAGGGGTTTAGCACCGTGCAAACCGCTTTAAAACGTGGCGCCAACTCTATGTTCTGAATGGCGTTTTGCCCACGCACACGAAAAATTGACATTAAACTAGCACGACCAAAGATAACTTTACACCGTCTGTCAAAATGCCTTGAACAAATATGTCCATTTGCCACTTTCGCCAAGCCGGTAAATCGCCCTACGCCGTGCTAAGAAAATTCTCAGTCAGCGTGGGTCAGGACTCCACCATCGCCATCGCCTCTTCGACATCCACCGCGACCAAACGCGAACAGCCCGGCTCGTGCATCGTCACCCCCATCAACTGATCGGCCATTTCCATGGCGATCTTGTTGTGGGTGATATAGATGAACTGCACGGTCTGGGACATCTCTTTGACCAGTCGCGCATAGCGTCCCACGTTCGCGTCATCCAACGGGGCATCCACTTCGTCGAGCATGCAAAACGGCGCCGGGTTCAACTTGAAGATGGCAAATACCAGGGCCAATGCAGTCAGGGCTTTCTCGCCGCCGGACAACAAATGGATGGTGCTGTTCTTCTTGCCCGGAGGCCGCGCCATGATCGTTACCCCTGTATCGAGTAGATCTTCGCCCGTCAGTTCCAAGTAGGCGCTGCCTCCACCGAAAACTTTTGGGAATAACGCCTGTAAACCGCCATTAATCTGATCAAAGGTATCTTTGAAGCGGTTGCGGGTTTCCTTGTCGATCTTGCGGATCACATTTTCCAGGGTGTCCAGCGCTTCGACCAAGTCGGCGTCCTGGGCATCCAGATAACGTTTGCGCTCGGACTGCTGCTGGTACTCGTCAATCGCGGCGAGGTTGATCGCGCCCAGGCGCTGGATACGCGCGGCAATCCGCTCAAGTTCTTCTTCGGCGTCTTTCTCATTGGCCTGGGCGGTCAGCGTGTTGAGCACGCCGTGCAAGTCGTAGCCGTCTTCGAGCAGTTGGTCTTGCAGGGTTTTGCGGCGCACGGTCAGGGCTTGCCATTCCATGCGCTGTTGTTCCAGCTGGCTGCGAATCAATTGGGATTGCTGCTCGGCCTGGGTCCGGCGTTTTTCCGCATCGCGCAGTTCGCGGTCGGCATCTTCCAGGGCGATTTGTGCAGTCTTGAGCTCTTCGTCGACGGTCATGCGCTTGTCGAGCAACTCTTCAAGCTTCAGGCGCAGTTCTTCCAGCGGCGCTTCGCCCTCCTCCAGGTTGAGGCTCAGTTGCTCGCGCTTTTCGGTGAGGCGCTCGGACTGCATCTCCAGGCGCTCAAGGGCCTGGGCGGTGGACGCGTGCTGGGCGCGCAGCGAGCCGAGGCGCACCGCCAGTTGATGCGCGTGGTCCTTGTGCTGGCGCGCTTCCTGGCGCACACGGTCGAGGCGTTCGCGCAGACTGTCGCGCTGGGCCAGCAGCAATTCGCGCTGCTCGGTGTCCAGCGCCATGCTGTCGAGGGCTTCCTGCAAGTGCAGGCGTGCTTCGCCGATCTGTTCGTGCTCCAGGGCGCGCTGCTCACCCATCTCAGCCACTTCTTCGTCGAGGCGGGTGCGGCGCAGGGTCAGTTGCTCGGCCTTGGCCTTGCTGGCCGACAGTTGTGCTTTCAATTCGCCCTGCTGGCGCGCTTCGTCCTGCAACAGGCGGCGCAGGTGTTCGCGGCCGGTCTCTTGCTGGCGCTGGGTGGCGCGCAGGGTTTGCAATTCGGTTTCCAGGCTGTGCAGGGTGGCTTCGCGCTCTTCACGCTCGGCGGTCAGGTTGACGATTTCCTGGCCTCGGGCCAATACGCCGCTCTCTGCCTCGCTGGCGCGACTCACCCGCAGAAAGTGCCGGCCCACCCAATAACCGTCGCGGCTGATCAAGCTTTCGCCGGCGGCCAGTTGACCGCGCCCGGCCAGGGCCTGCTCCAGGGAGTCCACCGGCTTGACCTGGCCCAACCACGGCGACAGGTCAATCGCGGCCTCGACCTTGTCCAGCAGGCTACCCGGCATCCGCGTGCCATCGGCGGCGGGGCTGAGCAAACGCAGATCGCCCTGGGCAAACCCGGCCAGGTCGAAGCCGCCAAAATCATCCACCAGCACCGCTTGCAGGTCAGCGCCCAGCACGGTTTCTACCGCCAGTTCCCAGCCGGCGTCCACCTTCAAACCTTCGGCCAGGCGCGGGCGCTCGGCCAAGTGTTGGTCGCGCAGCCATTCGGCGGTGCCGGTGCCAGGGTCCAGGGCGGCTTGCTGCAAGGCCTCAAGCGACGCCAGCCGGCCATTGAGGCGCTGCAAATCGCCTTGGGCCTGCTGTTGCGCCTGGGTCGCCTGTTGCAGTTGTTGACGCAATTGCTCCAGGCGCTCCACTTGCTGTTCTTCGCTGGCCTCCAGCTCTTCGAGGGTCATTTCGCTTTCGGCCAGTTGCTCGCTCAGCGCCATGATCGCCGCGTCTTCCGGGTCGGCGGCGAGCAATACGCGCTCTTCCTGCAAGCGACGCTGGCGCTCGGCCAGGCGCTCCATGCTGGTTTCCAGTTGCTGGATGCGCGACTGCTGCACCTCGGCCTGGCGACGCGGCTCGGCCGATTGCAGGTTGAAGGCGTCCCACTGCTCCTGCCAGCCGTGCATGGTGGTTTCGGCTTCTTCCAGGGCAGCGGCAGCCTCTTCGGCGGCGGCGCTGGTGACTTCCTGCTCGGGGGTGAGCAGGTCCAGCTCTTCGCCGAGGGTCAGCAGCAAGGTGCGGTCATGGCCCAGGTGAGATTCAGTCTCCAGGCGCGCGCGTTCGGCCTCCTTGAGATCGTCCTGTAACTGGCGCAGACGCTGCTGACCGTGCTGGATGCTCTGCTCCACGCGAGCAATATCGCCGCCCACCGAATAGAAGCGGCCCTGCACCAGATTGAAGCGCTCGGACAGGTCATGGTGGCCATCACGCAGGCGTTCGATGCTGGCGTCGGCATTGCGCTGCTCGGCCACCAGCGCTTCGAAGCTGATTTCCTGGGTGCCGATGATCGCTTCGCGCTGGCCCACTTGATCGTTCAAGGCCTGCCAGCGCAGGGCCGACAGTTGCGCCTTGAGCTGGCGTTCTTCGCCCTTGTATTCCTGGTATTTCTCGGCCGCCTGGGCCTGGCGATGCAGGCGCTCCAACTGGCGCTCCAACTCTTCGCGCAGGTCGGTCAGGCGAGCGAGGTTTTCGTGGGTACGGCGGATGCGGTTTTCGGTCTCGCGGCGGCGCTCCTTGTACTTGGAGATGCCGGCCGCTTCTTCGATAAAGTTACGCAAGTCTTCGGGCTTGGCTTCGATCAGCTTGGAGATCATGCCCTGCTCGATGATCGAGTAGCTGCGTGGCCCAAGCCCCGTGCCGAGGAAGATATCGGTGATGTCGCGTCGCCGGCACTTGGTGCCGTTGAGGAAGTAGCTGTTCTGGCTGTCGCGCGTGACTTTGCGGCGGATGGAGATTTCCGCGTAGGCCGCGTATTCGCCGATCAGAGTGCCGTCGGAGTTGTCGAACACCAGTTCGATACTGGCCTGGCTTACCGGTTTGCGGCTGGTGGAGCCGTTGAAGATGACGTCGGTCATCGACTCGCCGCGCAGGTTTTTCGCCGAGCTCTCGCCCATCACCCAACGTACGGCATCGATGATGTTCGACTTGCCGCAACCATTGGGCCCGACCACCGCCGCCATGTTACTGGGGAAGTTCACCGTGGTCGGGTCGACGAAGGATTTGAACCCCGCCAACTTGATGCACTTGAGCCGCACGCTTAGGCGTCCGCCAACGCTGCGATAACCAAGGAACTGCTGCGCTGGCAGTAGGCCGACAACACCAGGCGGATCTGCGGCAGGTCCCGGGCCAGCACGGCGGCGAGCAGTTGCTCGAACAACGCCAGGTACTCGCTCATGGACGCTTTGCGCTGATCCAGGGCCAGGTAATAAGCGCGGTTCATCGCCGGTTGCAGGTTCTCGACGGTTTCCTGCAGATACGGGTTGTTGGCGAAGGGGTACGCGGCGCGCATCACGTTGAAGCACTCTTCGACAAAGGCGCGGATGTCCTGGCGCTCGAAATTGCTTACCAGGCGCTGCTGGATCTGCACGAACGGCGCCATGTCGGCCTGAGTCTGCCAGCCCAGGGCAACCGCATTGCCGAGCAGGATATACAGCTCACTCATCAGCGTGCACAGGCTCTGCACCTTGTGCGCGGTGAGCTCGGTGACGTGCGCGCCCCGGCGCGGCAGGATCGCGATGAGGTGGCGCCGCTCGAGGATCAGCAAGGCTTCGCGCACGGAACCACGGCTGACATTGAGCGCCAGCGTGACTTTCTGTTCCTGGATCCGTTCCCCAGGCTTGAGATCGCCGCGAATGATGCGTTCGGCGAGGTGGTGAGCGATTTGCTCGGCGAGACTGTCCGGCGCCTTGAACGTCATGTTTTCCCTTCAAAATCTTCTATCGGTACAAGCGCGGCAGTGTAGCGCATTGGCCCGCTGATGGCGCTACGCCCACGGGGGCGAATTTGGCATGAAATAAGCAGACGTGAACCGCCACACACCGCCAAAAACAACGGTTGCAGAAGACTGAACCATAATTGAACAGGTTGTGATCGCAATTTCTTGACCCTTAGGTCAGAAAACCATTGACCGAAAAGTCAGACATGACTAGATTCGGCGCAAAGCGGTTAACAACAATAATGAGTCTGCGAGGCCTTCCGTGATCCAGTTTTTACTCAACCAGGAACTCCGTAGCGAGCACGCCCTGGACCCCAACCTGACCGTGCTCAACTATTTGCGTGAGCATGTGGGCAAGCCCGGCACCAAGGAAGGCTGCGCCAGCGGCGATTGCGGCGCGTGCACCGTGGTGGTCGGCGAGTTGCATACCGACGATCAAGGCGCCGAGCGGATCCGTTATCGCAGCCTCAATTCGTGCCTGACCTTTGTCTCGTCGCTGCACGGCAAGCAGCTGATCAGCGTCGAAGACCTCAAGCACCAGGGCCAACTGCATAGCGTGCAGCAGGCCATGGTCGAGTGCCACGGCTCACAGTGCGGCTTTTGCACACCGGGTTTTGTGATGTCGTTGTTTGCCCTGCAAAAGAACAGCGACACCCCCGACAGCGCCAAGGCCCACGAAGCCCTGGCCGGCAACCTGTGCCGCTGCACCGGTTACCGGCCGATCCTCGCCGCCGCCGAACAAGCTTGCTGCAACAAGCCGCAGGACCAGTTCGACAGCCGCCAGGCCGAGACCATTGCCCGCCTCAAGGCCATCGCCCCCACGCAAACCGGCGAACTCAACAGCGGCGACAAACGCTGCCTGGTGCCGCTCACCGTGGCCGACCTAGCCGATCTCTATGACGCCTACCCGCAAGCGCGCTTGCTGGCCGGCGGTACCGACCTGGCGCTGGAAGTCACGCAGTTTCACCGCGTGCTGCCGGTGATGATCTACGTGGGCAATATCGAAGAGATGAAGCGCATCGAGTCGTTCGACGACCGCCTGGAAATCGGCGCCGCCACACCGCTGTCCGATTGCTACGGCGCGCTGCACCACGAATACCCGGACTTCGGCGATTTGCTGCACCGCTTCGCCTCCCTGCAAATCCGCAACCAGGGCACCCTGGGCGGCAATATCGGCAACGCCTCGCCGATAGGTGACTCGCCGCCGCTGTTGATCGCCCTGGGCGCGCAGATCGTGCTGTGCAAGGGTGAAGCCCGACGTACGCTGGCGCTGGAAGACTACTTTATCGACTACCGCGTCACCGCCCGCCAGGACAGCGAATTTATCGAAAAAATCATCGTGCCCAAGGGCCATGCTCTGTTCCGTGCCTACAAGGTCTCCAAGCGTCTGGACGATGATATTTCAGCGGTGTGCGCAGCCTTCAACCTTAAGCTCGACAACGGCGTGGTCAGCGATGCACGCGTGGCGTTCGGCGGCATGGCGGCCACGCCAAAACGCGCCAAGCACTGCGAAAGCGTACTGATCGGCGCCACCTGGAACGCCGCCACCGTGGAAAAAGCCTGCGCCGCCCTCGCCGAGGATTTCACCCCGCTGTCGGACTTTCGCGCCAGCAAGGAATACCGCCTGCTCAGCGCCCAGAACCTGCTGCGCAAATACTTCATCGAACTGCAAACGCCGCACATCGAGACTCGGGTGACCGCTTATGTCTAACCATCACGCCGTGGAAAAAACCCAGGCCGAACTCGCCCAATTGTTCGCCCAGGACCTGACCACCGGGGTAGGTCGCAGCGTCAAGCATGACAGCGCCGCCAAGCACGTCAGCGGTGAAGCGCAGTACATTGATGACCGCCTGGAATTCCCCAACCAATTGCACCTGTATGCGCGCATGTCCGACCGCGCCCACGCGAAAATCCTCAGTATCGACACCGCGCCGTGCTACGCCTTTGACGGCGTGCGCATCGTCATCACCCACGAAGACGTACCGGGCCTCAAAGACATCGGCCCGCTGCTGCCCGGCGACCCGCTGCTGGCCATCGACACGGTGCAGTTCGTCGGCCAGGTGGTGCTGGCGGTGGCCGCCCGCGACCTGGACACCGCACGCAAGGCCGCGATGGCCGCCGTGATCGAATATGAAGACCTGGCGCCGGTGCTGGATGTGATCGAGGCCTATCGCAACAAGCACTTCGTGCTCGACAGCCACACCCACCAACGCGGTGATTCGGCGGGCGCACTGGCCACCGCGAAACACCGTATCCAGGGCACGCTGCATATCGGCGGCCAGGAACACTTCTACCTGGAAACCCAGATCTCTTCGGTAATGCCTACCGAAGACGGCGGCATGATCGTCTACTGCTCCACGCAAAACCCCACCGAAGTGCAAAAGCTGGTGGCCGAAGTACTCGACGTGTCGATGAACAAGATCGTCGTCGACATGCGCCGCATGGGCGGTGGTTTTGGCGGCAAGGAAACCCAAGCGGCCAGCCCGGCATGCCTGTGCGCGGTGGTCGCGCGCCTGACCGGCCAACCGACCAAAATGCGCCTGCCACGCGTGGAAGACATGCTGATGACCGGCAAGCGCCATCCCTTCTACATCGAATACGACGTGGGTTTTGACGACAACGGGCGCCTGCACGGCATCAACCTGGAGTTGGCGGGCAACTGCGGCTGCTCGCCGGACCTGTCCAACTCGATTGTCGACCGGGCCATGTTCCACGCCGATAATGCGTATTACCTGGGCGACGCCACCGTCAACGGCCACCGCTGCAAGACCAACACCGCGTCCAACACCGCCTACCGTGGCTTCGGTGGCCCGCAAGGCATGGTCGCCATCGAGGAAGTGATGGACGCCATCGCCCGGCATCTGGCGCTGGACCCGCTGGCAGTGCGCAAGGCCAACTACTACGGCAAGACCGAGCGTAACGTCACCCACTACTACCAGACCGTCGAGCACAACATGCTCGAAGAAATGACCGCCGAGCTTGAGGCCAGCAGCCAGTACGCCGAGCGCCGCGAAGCGGTTCGCCTGTACAACGCGCACAGCCCGATCCTCAAGAAAGGCCTGGCGCTGACCCCGGTGAAATTCGGGATCTCGTTCACCGCCAGCTTCCTCAACCAGGCCGGCGCGCTGATCCATATCTACACTGACGGCAGCATCCACCTGAACCACGGCGGCACCGAAATGGGCCAGGGCCTGAATACCAAGGTCGCCCAGGTGGTGGCCGAGGTGTTCCAGGTCGACATCGACCGCGTGCAGATCACCGCCACCAACACCGACAAGGTTCCCAACACCTCGCCGACCGCCGCCTCCAGCGGTGCAGACCTGAACGGCAAGGCCGCGCAGAACGCCGCCGAAACCATCAAGCAGCGCCTGGTGGAATTTGCCGCGCGCAAGTACGACGTGAGCGAAGCCGACGTGCAATTCCATAACGGGCATGTGCGCGTGCGCGAGCAGATCCTGACCTTCGAGACGTTGATCCAGCAGGCGTATTTCGCCCAGGTGTCGCTGTCGAGCACCGGTTTCTACAAGACCCCGAAAATCTTCTACGACCGCAGCCAGTCCCGTGGGCGTCCGTTCTATTACTACGCCTTTGGCGCGGCCTGCTGCGAAGTGATCGTCGACACCCTGACCGGTGAATACAAAATGCTGCGCACCGATATCCTCCACGACGTCGGCGCCTCGTTGAACCCGGCCATCGACATCGGCCAGGTGGAAGGCGGCTTCATCCAGGGCATGGGCTGGCTGACCATGGAAGAGTTGGTGTGGAACGACAAGGGCAAGCTGATGACGAATGGCCCCGCCAGCTACAAGATCCCGGCCGTGGCCGACATGCCGCTGGACCTGCGCGTGAAGCTGGTGGAAAACCGCAAGAACCCGGAAGACACGGTGTTCCATTCCAAGGCTGTGGGCGAACCGCCGTTCATGCTCGGGATTGCGTCGTGGTGCGCGATCAAGGATGCCGTGGCGAGCCTGGCTGACTATCGCCAGCAGCCCCAGATCGATGCGCCGGCGACGCCGGAGCGGGTGTTGTGGGGATGCGAGCAGATGCGGCGGTTGCAGGCGGTTGTGCCTGTAGAGACTGAAACCGAATCGGCTTCGCTTTAGGACCGAGGCGCTGCCCCCGATAGCGGCCTGGCAGACACCACAAGAGGTGACTATGAACAACTGGATCAGCGCCCTCGCCGACCTGCAACACCGTGGCGAACCCTGCGTACTCGTGACCATCATCGAAGAACTCGGCTCCACGCCGCGCAACGCCGGCTCCAAGATGGTGATCAGCGCCACGCAGACCTTCGACACCATCGGCGGCGGGCACCTGGAATACAAAGCCATGCAGCTCGCCCGCGATATGCTCGCGCACGGCCGGCAGACCACCCATCTGGAGCGCTTCAGCCTCGGCGCCAGCCTGGGCCAATGCTGCGGCGGCGCGACCGTGCTGCTGTTCGAACCCATGGGCCGGGTGCAGGCGCAGATCGCGGTGTTTGGCGCCGGCCATGTCGGCCGTGCGCTGGTGCCTTTGCTGGCAAGCCTGCCGTGCCGAGTGCGCTGGATCGACTCACGCGAGCAGGAGTTTCCGGAAAATATTCCTCCGGGCGTACGTAAAATCGTTAGCGACGAGCCGGTGGACGAAATTGCCGACTTGCCCATGGGCAGTTACTGCATCGTCATGACGCACAATCACGCGCTGGACCTGGAACTCACCGCCGCCCTGCTCAAACGCAATGACTTTGCCTACTTCGGCCTGATCGGTTCGAAGACCAAACGTGTGAAGTTCGAACACCGCCTGCGTGATCGCGGCTTCGACGCCGCGCAATTGCAACGCATGCATTGCCCCATGGGCCTCACCGAGGTGAAGGGCAAATTGCCGGTGGAGATTGCCATCTCCATCGCCGGGGAAATCATCGCCACCTACAACGCCCATTTCGGCCAGCACACCGCGAACGCCGAACCCATTGCCAAACTGCTGCCGGCTTCGCGTCGCAGCCAAGCTATCAATTGAGAACAGCATGCCTTTGACTCGCAAAGCCTACCGCGCCGCCATCCTGCACAGCCTCGCCGACCCCGCCGAAGTGGGCATCGAAGCGTCCTACGAATATTTCGAAGACGGCCTGCTGGTAATCGATAACGGCCAGATCAGCGCCATCGGCCACGCCAGCGACCTGCTGCCGACCCTGCCGGCCGATATCGACATCACCCATTACCAGGACGCACTGATCACCCCAGGCCTGATCGACACCCATATCCACCTGCCGCAAACCGGCATGGTCGGCGCCTATGGCGAACAGTTGCTGGATTGGCTCAACACCTACACGTTCCCGTGTGAAAGCCAGTTCGCCGACAAGGCCCATGCCGAAGAAGTGGCGGACATTTTTATCAAGGAACTGCTGCGCAACGGCACCACCACCGCGCTGGTATTCGGCAGCGTGCACCCGCAATCGGTGAATGCTTTTTTTGAAGCGGCCGAGAAGCTCGACCTGCGCATGATCGCCGGCAAGGTGATGATGGACCGCAACGCGCCGGACTACCTCACCGACACCGCCGAATCCGGCTACCAGCAAAGCAAGGCACTGATCGAGCGCTGGCACGGCAAGGGCCGCCTGCACTATGCGGTCACGCCGCGGTTCGCGCCGACCAGCACGCCGGAACAATTGGCATTGGCCGGGCAACTGCTGGGGGAATACCCGGATCTGTACATGCAGACCCACATCAGTGAGAACAAACAGGAAGTCGAATGGGTGAAAGCGTTGTTCCCCGAGCGCAGCGGCTATCTGGATGTGTATGACCACTACAACCTGCTGGGCGAGCGTTCGGTGTTTGCCCACGGCGTACACCTGTGCGATGACGAATGCGCGCGGCTGGCGGAGACCGGCTCGGCGGTGGCGTTCTGCCCGACGTCGAACTTCTTCCTCGGCAGTGGCTTGTTCAACCTGCCGATGGCAGAGAAACACAAATTGAATGTCGGCCTGGGCACGGACGTGGGCGGCGGCACCAGCTTTTCGCTGCTGCAAACTCTCAACGAAGCCTACAAGGTCATGCAGTTGCAGGGCGCGCGCTTGAGCCCGTTCAAATCGCTGTACCTGGCGACGCTGGGCGGCGCGCGGGCGCTGCGCCTGGAAGACAAGATCGGCACCTTGCAGCCGGGCACCGATGCGGATTTTCTGGTGCTGGATTATAACGCCACGCCGCTGCTGAGCTATCGCCTGAAGCAGGCCAACAACATCGCCGAGACGTTGTTTGTACTCATGACGCTGGGGGATGATCGGACGGTGTTGCAGACCTATGCCGCCGGCCAACTCGTGCATCAACGCTAGTTTCAGCCACAACACAAAACAAATGTGGGAGGGGGCTTGCTCCCGATAGCAGGGTGTCAGTCACTGAATGAGGTGACTGATACAGCACTATCGGGAGCAAGCCCTCTCCCACATTTCTGATCGGGTTTACAACTTTATAGAAGAGCGCCCCGGCTTCTTGGTCTGCAACAAATGCGAAAACACCGCATGCAAATCATCCGACGCGCTCTCTTCATCGAGGTTGAGCTTGCTGTCGATGTGATCCATGTGATGCATCATCAGGTTCACCGCCAGCGCCGCGTCGCGGGCTTCGATCGCATCGATCAATTGGGTGTGCTCATCGTAGGAACAGTGCGAGCGGTTGCCGCTTTCGTACTGGGCGATGATCAACGATGTCTGGGACACCAGGCTGCGCTGGAAGCTGATCAGCGGGGCGTTCTTGGCCGCCTCGGCCAGCTTGAGGTGGAACTCGCCGGAGAGGCGGATACCCGCACCACGGTCCCCACGGGAGAAACTGTCGCGTTCGTCATTGACCATCTGGCGCAACTCGGCCAACTGCTCGGCCGTGGCGTGTTGCACCGCCAATTCAGTGATCGCCCGCTCCACCAGCCGCCGCGCGAGGAACACCTGGCGCGCTTCTTCGACACTGGGGCTGGCAACCACCGCACCGCGATTGGGCCGCAGCAGCACCACGCCCTCATGGGCCAGGCGCGACAGGGCGCGGCGAATAATGGTGCGGCTCACGCCGAAGATTTCGCCCAGTGCCTCTTCGCTCAATTTGGTTCCGGGCGCCAGGCGTTGTTCGAGGATGGCCTCGAAGATATGTGCGTAGACGATATCGTCCTGGGTTCCGCTGCGTCCGGCCTTGCCGGCTCGCGGTTGTTTCTTGAGAGGTTGCAACTGTTCGTTCATGGGCACTCGGGTAGGGAGAACGGCGGCGAATTAACGGTAATACGGCAACTTTAGGGTAATACGGCAACAACGGGTCGCTGGCAAGTATCACCTAAAAACGTGGCACATTGTACACAACCCAATGCGCCAACACACTGTACGGCTGTTTGCGGCCTCGGCTGTATTGCAAGGGGCGGTCATGTTTGAGTTTAGGCTTGAATCTGTAATTTCTCCGGTAAAAGGAACACCTCACCATGACCGACGCCGCTCAAGCGCCCTTGCGCCCGCTGGCCGACACGTCCCCCTCGGCCATCGTCGCAGGCTTTATCGCCATGATGACCGGCTACACCAGCTCTCTGGTGCTGATGTTCCAGGCCGGCCAGGCCGCCGGCTTGACCACGGCGCAGATTTCGTCGTGGATCTGGGCGATTTCCATCGGTATGGCGGTGTGCAGCATCGGCCTGTCCCTGCGTTATCGCACGCCCATTACCATCGCCTGGTCCACGCCGGGTGCCGCGCTATTGATCACCAGCCTGGGCGGCGTGACTTATGGCGAAGCCATCGGTGCCTACATCACCTGTGCGGTGCTGGTAACCATCTGCGGGCTGACCGGCAGCTTTGAAAAACTGGTCAAGCGCATTCCGGCGTCGCTGGCGGCGGCCTTGCTCGCCGGCATTCTGTTCAAGATCGGCAGCGAGATTTTCGTCGCCGCGCAACATCGCACCGGCCTGGTGCTGGGAATGTTTTTCACTTACTTGATCATCAAGCGCCTGTCGCCGCGCTATGCGGTGCTGGCCGCGCTGGTGATCGGCACTGCACTGTCGGGTCTGATGGGGTTGCTGGATTTCAGCGGCTTTCACCTGGAAGTGGCAACGCCGGTATGGACCACGCCGCATTTTTCAGTGGCGGCGACCATCAGCATCGGCATTCCGCTGTTCGTGGTGGCGATGACCTCACAGAACATGCCGGGCGTCGCCGTGCTGCGGGCCGATGGCTACAACGTGCCGGCCTCGCCGCTGATCACCGCCACAGGCCTGGCCTCGTTGGTGCTGGCACCGTTCGGCTCCCATGGCATCAACCTGGCGGCCATCAGCGCGGCTATCTGCACCGGGCCCCATGCCCATGAAGACCGTAACAAGCGCTATACGGCAGCCGTGTGGTGCGGTGTGTTCTACGGGATTGCCGGGGTGTTCGGCGCGACGTTGGCGGCACTGTTCGCCGCGTTGCCCAAGGAACTGGTGCTGTCCATTGCGGCCTTGGCGTTGTTTGGCTCGATCATCAATGGCCTGAGCATCGCCATGAACGAGCCGAAGGAACGGGAAGCGGCGCTGATCACCTTTATGGTCACCGCGTCAGGCTTGACGTTGTTTTCCATCGGGTCGGCGTTCTGGGGAATTGTCGCGGGGGTGTTGACACTGCTGATTCTGAACTGGCGCAAGGCATAAAAAAACGGCGACCCTCAGGTCGCCGTTTTTTTCAGTATCACTTGGCCGCGTTGATCGGCTTTTCCGGATACCACACGTCCAGCAGCGGGCTGACTTCAGCCTTGGTCAGCTCGGAACGGGTTTTCAGCCAGGCTTCGACAGCAGCGCGCTGCTCTTCGGATACCGAGCCACGCTTCTGCAGGCAAACCAGACCGTAGTCATCGCCGCCGACGTAGCCCAGGCCATTGGCTTCCATGGCTTCTTTGATGAATGCTTCGAGGAAAGCGTCGATAGCTTCTTCACTCAGGCCTTCGTTGAAGTCCAGGTTCAGTTCGAAACCCAGCTCTTGAAATTCATCAACGCACAGTTTTTTGCGCAGACGCTGGGAACGGTTAGTCGCCATTGGAACAATCCTCTTAAGTAATAACGGGCGGCACTTTAGCAGTTTAAGGCGGCGATTGCCCGACTCTCTGGGACAGGCGGTGCGATGCGGGCAAAAAAACGCCGATTTCCAGCTATGGTTCAGCTACAAGTGCGCCTACCTTGGGGCATAATGCCGACACTTTCATGACCATTGAGGGATTTTCATCCATACCCCTCGCCTTTTTTCACCCTCCTCAGCAGTAGGGTTTTATTCTTTATGATCAAATCGTTGCGTTCCCCCTCGTTGCGTTCAGTTCTGTTTGCCGGTTTTCTTCTGCCACTGGCCTTCTGCGCCAAGGCCGCCCCAGTCAATAACACCCTGCCACCCAACGTTGCGCAGGCCCTTCAGAAGGCCAAGCTGCAAAATACCGCGCTGTCCCTGGTGATGATCCCCCTCAACGGGCCAGGCACCCCCACCGTCTTCAATGCCGACGTCTCGGTGAACCCCGCGTCCACCATGAAGTTGGTCACCACCTACGCGGCCCTGGAAATGCTCGGGCCCAACCATCAGTGGAAAACCGAGTTCTACACCGACGGCACCCTCAGCGGTGGCGTGTTGCAGGGCAACCTGTACCTCAAGGGCGGCGGCGATCCCAAGCTGAACATGGAAAAGCTCTGGCTGCTGATGCGCGACCTGCGCGCCAACGGCGTGCAGCAAGTCACCGGCGACCTGGTGCTGGACCGCGGCTTCTTTATCCAGCCGCAGTTGCCCGAGTTCAACGACGATGGCAATGACGAGAACAAACCGTTCCTGGTCAAGCCCGACGCGTTGCTGGTTAACCTCAAGGCCTTGCGCTTCGTGACCCGCAATGACTCCGGGCGCGTGATCGTGTCGGTCGAGCCGCCGATCGCCAGTATTCGCATCGACAATCAGGTCAAGGTTTCCAACGCCAAGCAATGCACCGGTGACGTGCGCTACAACCCGGTCACCGCCGCCGATGGCAGCGTGACGGTCACCGTCAGCGGCCAGTTGGCCGACGGCTGCAGTTCGCAGACCTACCTGTCACTGTTGGACCACGCCACCTACACCGCCGGCGCCGTGCGTGCGATCTGGAAGGAACTGGGCGGCAGCATCCAGGGCCGTGATATCCAGGCACCGGTCCCCAAGGATGCCAAGGTGCTGGCCCGTGCATTCTCGCCGGACCTGGCGGAAATCATCCGCGACATCAACAAATACAGTAACAACACCATGGCCCAGCAACTGTTCCTGAGCCTCGGCGCGCAGTTTCGCAACGATGCCGATGGTGACGATGCCAAGGCCGCGCAACGCGTGGTGCGCCAGTGGCTGGCGAAGAAAGGCATCACCGCGCCGCACCTGGTGATGGAGAACGGCTCCGGCCTGTCCCGTGCCGAACGGGTCAGCGCCCGCGAGATGGCCGCCATGCTGCAAGCCGCGTGGAAAAGTCCCTATGCCGCGGAATACATCAGCTCGATGCCGATTGCCGGCACTGACGGCACCATGCGCAAACGCCTGAAGACCACCGCCATGCGCGGCGAAGCCCACGTCAAGACCGGCACCTTGAACACCGTGCGCGCCATCGCCGGGTTCAGCCGTGATAACAACGGCAACACCTGGGCAGTGGTAGCGATTCTGAATGATCCGAAGCCATGGGGCGCTTCGTCGGTGTTGGATCAGGTGCTGCTGGACCTGTATCGCCAGCCTAAACTGGCGGCCGCGGCTCCCGTACTCTGACAGACACCGCACACCTGTTGCCCTGCGTCGGCCATCAGACCCGCAAGAGTTCGGTTTCCACCCGGTCCCTGCCCGTCTGCTTGGCCAAGTAAACCGCCGAGTCCGCGCGCAGCAACAAGCCATCGATGCCTTCGTCGACCCGCCAACTGGCCACACCAAAGCTGGCGGTGACGATACCCACCGGGGCCATCGGCTCGTTGCGCAGCGACTGCCACAGATCCATTGCCAGGTTATAGGCCTGCTCACCGTCAGTGTTGGGGCACAGCACCATGAACTCCTCGCCCCCCAAGCGGCAGAACACGTCGGTGCGCCGCAGGCGCTGGCTGATGCGTTTGCATAACTCCTGCAACACGCCATCGCCGACGGCATGCCCATGCTTGTCGTTGATCCGTTTGAAATGATCGATGTCCAGCATGATCACCGACAGCGCCCCGCAAGTCCGGTTGACCCGAACCATCTCGGCCTTCAGACGATCCTGGAAATAACGACGGTTATGAATACCGGTGAGAGAGTCGGTAATGGACAGCGCCCGCAGCTCTTCTTCCACCCGTTTGAGATCGGAAATGTCCGACACATAGCCGTGCCATAACGTACCGCCACCGGGTAACTCTTCGGGGGTAGCCTCGCCACGAATCCAGCGCAGGCCGCGTTGCGGCAGCATCACCCGGTACTCTTCGCGCCAGTGACTCAACTGCAACGCCGACAGCCGTATCGAGTCGCGCACACGTTCCACATCCAGCGGATGGATACGTTCGAAGGCCTTCTTCGCGTCCTGCTGCAACACCCCCGTTTCGATTTCATAAATGTCGCGCATGCCATCACTGGCATAGATAAAGCGCCAGTTCTCCTGGGGTTCCAGGGTGAACTGGAAAATCCCGCCGGGCACGTGGGCGCTGAGTTTCTTCAACAGGCGGTCGCGCGCCGCCAAGGCCTCGTAGGCGCGCTTCTGCTCGGTAACATCCAGGTAGATCGCCAAGTGCCCGATCCACAAACCATGATCATCGAGTAACACCGTGGCGAGCATGTTCACCGTCAACTGGCTGCCATCGCGGCGCACCAAGGTCCATTCGTGGGCTTCATGCAGGTTGTCGGTATTTTCTCCCAGCATCGCCTGGCTGGCGGGAATGCGCTTGCCCAGGGTCACGCTCAGGCTGGCGGAGCGCGTTTCCAGCTCTTGCGGCAGGTGCAGGCTCTCCAGGGTCAACTTGCCCACCACCTGCTCGGCCGTGAACCCGAGCATCTGTTCGGCACCGGCATTGAACGTATTGATGACGCCCCGCAGGTCAGTGGCGATGATCGCGACCTGGGTGGCGGCATTCAGCACACTGCGCAATTGGCCGTGGGCGTCGCGCAATTCCTGCTCGCGCAGGCGCAACTGTACGGTGCGTTGCTCCACCAGTTTCAAGGCGCGCTGGCGCTGGCTGACCAGCACATAGAGCAAGGCGCTGAGCAATAGGCTGAGCAACCCACCCATGGTCAGGATGGCGGTCAGCGAAGAATGGTTGGACTGGTAGAACACCCGGCTCGGGCGCAGGGTGAGCGCGTAAACATGGTCACCCAGGGTAAGACGGCGCGCGCCCACCAGCCCGCTGTCGCCCAACGTAGTGTCGGAGGCATACAGCACGCGGCTTTGCTGGTCGGAGGTATCGATGATCTGCATCACCAGGTTGTCCCGCTCCGGCTTGGGCAAACCGTCGGCCATCAGTTGGCGCATGCTGATGACGGCCATCACATAGCCACGAAACTCAGTCGCGGACTGCTCCGAAGCGACTGGCGCCACCAGCAATACCCCGGTGGCGTAGGCGGGCTCCACGCCCACCAATTGCATAGGTTGGGACACCGCCAACCGGCCGCTCTTTTGTGCGCGCTCAAGGGTTGAGCGCCGCAGGGGCTGGGCCAGCAGGTCAAAGCCCAGGGGCGACCCCAGCTGGCTTTGTGTCTGGATGTAGAGTACCGGCACGTACTCATTGCGCTCCGGCGCCGGGGCCAACTCACCGGCCGAGTTCAATTCACGGATCGTAAAAGGCTCACCGCGCAAGCGCGACGCTTCTTGCTCAAACTGGCTGCGCTGCTCATGAAATACCCGCGGCGCCCAGGCATAGGCACGGGCGCGCAGCAATAAAGGCTGGGCGAAACCATCGAACTCTTCGCGGGACACATCATTGGAGTTAACGAAGAACCTTCGCAGGCTGTTCAGGCGTTGTTCCTGATCATCGAAGCGTTCCTGCAAGCGGGTATACCGCTCGTTGACCAGCAACTGGAAGCGCTGGCGCACCTGTTGCTGATAGAGATCGGAGGCGGCCCAGGCGACGACGAGTGTCAGGGCACACCCTGACAGAAACACCACCAATGCCACCAGCCAAGCCGACGCCTGTTCACTGATAAAGCCTAGGATTTTCGGGCGGACAGCTTGCAACGGCATAGGCAACACTCACAACGCCAGCGTGCGGGGGTGTCACTTTGGCTAGGCCTTAGTTATAGCTACCGACCCAGGGTTTGACCAGCGCAAAAAAGCCGCAAGCGCGGAATAAACCAGGCGTGCGGCTGTTGGCTACGGCGATCAGCGAGCGGTGATTTTCCAGGCCCGGTGGATCTTGGCATTACGCGCAAAATCCGGGTCGATGGTTTTGTCGCTGATTTCCTCGACCGCATAGCGTGCGCTGAGGTTGTCCTCGAGCTGGAACTTGCGGAAGTTGTTCGAGAAGTACAGCACGCCGCCCGGTGCCAGGCGGGCCATGGCCAAGTCGAGCAACTGCACGTGGTCACGCTGCACGTCGAAGATGCCTTCCATGCGCTTGGAGTTGGAGAAGGTCGGCGGGTCGATGAAGATCATGTCGAACTCATCGCGGCTGGCCTCCAGCCACGCCATCACATCACCCTGCTCCAGACGGTTCTTGTCAGAGAAACCGTTGAGCGAGAAGTTGCGACGGGCCCAGTCCAGGTAGGTCTTGGACAGGTCGACGCTGGTGGTGCTGCGCGCGCCGCCCTTGGCCGCGTGCACACTGGCGGTGGCGGTGTAGCAATACAGGTTGAGGAAACGCTTGCCGGCCGCCTCTTTCTGAATGCGCATGCGCATCGGGCGGTGGTCCAGGAACAGGCCGGTGTCCAGGTAATCGGTGAGGTTGACCAGCAACTTCACGCCGCCTTCGCTGACCTCGGTGAACTTGCCCTGGGCGCTCTGGCGCTCGTACTGCTTGGTGCCGCTCTGGCGCTCGCGACGCTTGACCACGACGCGGCTCTTGTCGATGTTCAGTGCCTGGGGGATGGCGGCCAGGGCATCGAACATGCGCGCGGAGGCTTTTTCCGGGTCGATGGACTTGGGCGCGGCGTATTCCTGTACGTGGACCCAATCGTGGTACAGGTCGATGGCCATGGAGTATTCCGGCATATCGGCGTCGTACACACGGTAGCAGTCCACGCCTTCGCGCTTGGCCCACTTGCCCAGCAACTTAAGGTTCTTTTGCAGGCGATTGGCGAACATCTGCCCGCCTTCGCTCAAGCGCGCCTGCTCCACCACCGGGGCCGGGGCCGGCTTGATCGGGTTACCGTTCTTGTTGTACTGACGCTCTTGCGGCTCGACCGGGGCCTGATCGTAAGCGGCCTGCTCACGTTCGGCCTGGCGCTGCTCCGGGGTGCGGCGCTCGCCTGTGACGAACTGGTCCGGGTTGACGTTGATCAGCAGCAATTTGCACGGCAACGCGCCGTTCCAGAACGAGTACTGCTTGTGGCTGCGGATGCCCATGCGCTTGCCCAGGTCCGGCGCGCCGGTGAATACCGCCGCTTCCCAACCCATGCACGCCTGGCGCAGACGCTCGCCAAGGTTCTGGTAGAGGTACAACAGGCTGGCTTCGTCACCCAGGCGTTCGCCGTAGGGTGGGTTGCAGATCACCAGGCCTTTCTGGTTCTGGTCCGGGCGCGGCTCGAAGGTGCCCACTTCGCCCTGATACACCTTGATCCAGTGGCTCAGGCCGGCGCGCTCGATGTTGTTGCGCGCGGGCTGGATCAACCGCGGGTCCGCCTCGTAGCCACGTACCCACAGCGGGGTTTTGTTCATGCCGATGGCCGCGCGTTCAGTGGCCTCTGCGTGCAGTTTCTTCCACAGCGCCGGAACGTGACCCAGCCAGGTCGTAAAGCCCCACAGTTCGCGATTGAGGTTGGGCGCCATGTCGGCGGCAATCATCGCGCCTTCGACCAGGAACGTACCGACGCCGCACATCGGGTCGGTCAGCGCGCCGCCTTCAGCGGCAATACGCGGCCAGCCAGCGCGGATAAGGATCGCGGCCGCCAGGTTTTCCTTCAGCGGCGCCGCGCCTTGCTGCAAGCGATAACCGCGTTGGTGCAGGCTGTGGCCGGAGAGGTCGAGGGACAGGATGGCTTCACCACGGTCCAGGCGCAGGTGGATACGCAGGTCCGGGTTGATCTTGTCGATGGAGGGCCGTTCGCCGGTCGGGGTGCGCAATTTGTCGACGATTGCATCCTTGACCTTCAGCGCGCCGAAGTGGGTGTTGTCGATGCCCGAACCGTGACCGCTGAATTCCACCGCCAGGGTGCCGTCAGACACCATGTGATCGGCCCACTCGATATCCAGCACGCCGTGGTAGAGGTCTTCGGCGTCCTTCATCGGGAAGCGCTTGAGCACCAGCAGCACACGGTTGGCCAGGCGCGACCAGAGGCACAGGCGATAGGCGGTTTCCATGTCGGCCATGCCGCGCACGGCCGAGGTGTGCTCGCGCGCGTCCTCAAGGCCAAGCCCGACGGCTTCCTCGATCAGCAGGCCTTCGAGGCCTTTGGGGCAAGTGAGGAAGAGTTCAAAACGGTCCGACATGGGGCATTCCAGGCTTTTCAGCGATAAGTGAACGGGCGACGCATCGCCGGTTCGATTTTCAATCGAGCACTTTTCTTGAAGAGTGCTCGCGTGGCACGAATGTGCCGTTCCACCCCGTCTGCCGGGCCCTTGAGCCTTTAGTGACGGGGCAGGATGAATTTTTTAAGCAACAAAAAGAAATATTCCGACCCTTCGTCGAATAAAAACCGACTGCAACAGGAGGACATTCTCACTTAAGGACTCAACCCGTCCTCTATGCAGGCTGCATCATAGCTGGCTTTGCCACACAAATGGGGCGAAAAGCCAGCCCAGCTTATGGCTATAGCATCGTTATCGTTACGTGCTTATGACAAAACGATCATTGAATCCATGTGACCTATTGGTTAGAACTCAACACAGGTTGGCGCCGTAACGACGCCGACACTTGGCTCGCCACGCCGGCAGCGAGCCCACCAACGGCAGAAAAACTCTGCCCGGCCTCAGACGAGGCCGAAGGATATCAAGACAGTCAACAAGTGAGGGAAACACCCTATGAGAAGACTTAAGCGTGATCCGTTGGAAAGAGCTTTTTTACGCGGATATCAATATGGCGTTCATGGCAAATCCCGTGAGCTTTGCCCATTTACTCTACCGTCGGTACGCCAAGCCTGGATCAACGGCTGGCGAGAAGGACGCGGCGACAACTGGGACGGTATGACTGGCACTGCGGGAATCCACAGACTCAACGAACTTCACGCCGTCGGCTAATCAGGGCACTTAATTCCGACACACCACCTTTGAATATGTAACGACTTAACCACGCACGTCCTATCCGGGCGGCGGGCTTCGGCCCAGGGGGCTCCTTTATGGAGCCCTTTTTATGGGCTGTGGCTCAGGCTTTTTTGGGCAATGCCGCAATCGCATCCACCGACTGGCGGATCAGTTCAGGGCCCTTATAGATAAAACCGGAGTACAACTGCACCAGGCTGGCGCCCGCGGCGATCTTCTCGGCCGCATGCTTACCTTCGGTAATACCGCCTACCGCGATAATCGGCAAACGACCGGCCAGCTCGGCAGCCAGCACCTTGACGATATGGGTGCTCTTGTCCCGTACCGGCGCGCCCGACAGGCCACCGGCTTCATCGCCATGGGCCAGGCCTTCGACGCCGACCCGGCTCAGGGTAGTGTTGGTTGCAATCACCGCATCCATACCGGCATCCACCAGCGCCTGGGCTACCAGCACGGTTTCTTCATCGCTCATGTCCGGGGCAATCTTGATGGCCAGGGGCACGCGTTTGCCGTGGCGCACGGCCAGGTCTTCCTGGCGCTGGCGCAAGGCTTCGAGCAGTTGCTTGAGCGAGTCGCCAAATTGCAGGCTGCGCAGACCCGGGGTGTTGGGCGAGCTGACGTTGACGGTGACGTAGCTGGCGTGGGCGTAGACCTTGTCTAGGCAGATCAGGTAATCATCCACCGCACGCTCGACCGGGGTGTCAACGTTCTTGCCGATGTTGATGCCCAGGATGCCTTTGTACTTGGCGGCCTGAACCCGCGACAGCAGATGATCAACGCCCAAGTTGTTGAAGCCCATGCGGTTGATGATCGCCTGCGCTTCCGGCAGGCGGAAAATACGCGGCTTGGGGTTACCCGGTTGCGGTCTCGGCGTCACGGTGCCGATCTCGACAAAGCCAAAACCCAATTGCGCGAAGCCGTCGATGGCCGAGCCATTCTTGTCCAGGCCCGCAGCCAGCCCGACCGGATTGGGAAAATCGAGCCCCATCACCGACACCGGCATTTTTGCCGGTGCCTTGCATACCAGGCCATTGAGCCCCAGGCGGCCGCCCGCGCCGATCAGGTCCAGGGACAGATCGTGGGAGGTTTCCGGGGAGAGTTTGAACAACAGCTGGCGGGCCAGGGTATACATGGGCGGGCTAGACTCGGATGGCAGCGAAAGGTGGCGCCGATTATAGCCGGGGTCACACCATGCACGCGAGGCGTGCCGGCCAAACCTTACTAACGCTGCTGCATCAGCGCCTCATAACGCGACCAGATCTTTTCTGCATAGCGCATGCGCAGTGCCTCACGCTCGGGCCCGGTGCCCGCGTTGTAGGCCCCCACCGCCGTCCAGTTGTAGCCAAACCGCTGGATGAATTCGGCCAGAATCGAAGCCGCCACCTCCACCGACAGGCAGGGCTCACGCAATAGCCGCTCCTCGGTAATGCCCGACTGGAGCAGGCGGGGCAAATGGATGCTGTTGATTTGCATCAGGCCGATATCCCGGCTGCCGTTGCGGTTGGCAGGGTTGACCGCCTCTGGCCGATTATCCGACTCCACGGCAGCGATGGCCTGCAGCAATTCCGGCTCGATATCGTAGCGACGGGCCGTTTCCTCCCAGCAAAAGGCCAGCGCCTGCTCACTGCTCATCACCGCCATAAACAGGAAGGCCCTGCGCCAGAACCTACCCATGGCTGACTCGGCCGCAGGTCAAGCACACCTGCCCAGCCGCTCTCATGCGCGTCTCGGTCTCCACTGGGCATGTAAAGCGATACCCTCTGCCATAGATCGTCTTGATAAATGTCTTGTCGGCGCCAAGGTGTTTGCGCAGCGAATAGATACAACGTGTCAGCGACTCCTCGGCAACTTCCCCCTGGGGCCACGCCTGCTCCAACAGATGATCCTTGGTCATCAGCACCCCGCCAGACCCCAACAGCAACCGCAGAACCTGCAACTCCTTGGGCGGCAGTTGAACGTCCGTGGTCCTGCCGGTCAGGCGGCCATCGCCATGCAACGTCCAATGGGCAAAGACCAGTGAAGTCGTCGGCATACGTTCATCCACGACGGCCATAGCTACCTCGGCATCCAACTAATGACATTGAAATCCTTATTTTCCATACGGGCTCCAGCGCCCACGCCACGACTATAGAAACCTGCTTCGCAAGCCACGCTAGGAAAAAAGCCATAGATCCGGCGACTTCAAGAACTGCCCTGTCGGAATTTTCTTCAACCATCTGGCGCCCATTGTTGATAGACCTCGTACAGCTCAACCCCAAGTCGATCCTCCAACTGCACCAGCTCACCCAAGGCAAACAGCTGGCCGTTGACCCGCACCTCAACGCTATGGATGACCGTGGGCGCCAACGGCAACACCTTCCCAGGCGCAAAGGCGGCCAGGCGCCTGCGACTGATCAGTTGTTCCTGCAGAAGAATTTCCAGATGCATGGGTTAACGCCTTATTCACGGAGAGAGATCACTGCCCGGTCGTACAAACGCGCGTTGCACCCGCTCGTACTGCGCCGCAGTCAAGGGCGGAGGCCCCAAGCCTGCAGACATGCCCTGCCCTTCGCTGCTGACCACCCGGGCCTGAACCACAAACAGACGAACCTCGGCAGGATCGCTTCGCGCCACGCCGTACGCCGGCTCGCGCGCGTCACGCCGGAACGCTCCCAGCCACAGGCGCCGGCCCTGGGGCACGCGCACCACCGTGCTCACACTCACACGCCCAACGGCTGTGGGTTTACTACGCCGCCCCACCTCACTGACCTGGCGGCCATCCTGCACATTGAGCAACATCTCGATTTGATTCGCTTCAACAATGCGCGGCAGCACACTGACCTGAGAACCATAGGGCACAGGTTTCCAGTCAGCCGTGTCGTTTCCGGGAGCCGGCAGGTAAAAGGTATGGTTGTCTTCGAACACGGCCGGTACGTTCTCCTGGGTAAGCACCACCGGTAACGTCACCACCCTTGCACGGCGTCGACGTTCAAGCGCGGCGATCTGCTCCATCAACTGCCGGTCTTCCAGCGGCGCCGGAACGTGCGCGTTTGATGCGCTGGTTTGATTGTCCGGGACGAGGTTCAGCTTTTTCATGTCGTCACGGTTCATGTCCACCAGCCACAACGAGACTTCGACGGCTCGCCTGGGCGTGTCCAGTTCCGCCACCAGTTGCTCGATAAACTTCACCTGTGCAGGTTTACCCTTGATCAGCAGGCTGTTGGTATCGGCATAAGCGGTCACCCCAAGGCTCCGGTCAGCCAGCGGCCCCTTGTGCTCACTCGCCAGCAGGGCCTGGATCGTCGACGCCATGCCCGGCACGGTCACCTTCTGGTCGCCCATGGCGTACTCGCGGTCGGCCACAGGGGTATTCAGCACGTGAGCCACGCCAAAGGCCTGGCTACCCACGCGCAGCCCGGCGCGCTGGCGGTCCATCAATTGAGCCAGGCGCAACACCTGGTCGACGTAGTTGGGCGGCCCCGACACATAGAAGGTGCGCCCCTCGCTGACGCGCAAGGGGTAGCGCGTCTCATCGAGCCCCGAACGACGCATGAGGCTGCGAAACCGGTCGATGGAAAGATGCCGCAGCGCCACCACCGAGCTTTTCGCCTCACTGGCGTCATAGACAAAAATCGCTTGCCCATCGCCATACCAGATCAAGCCGTGCTGCAGCGCCAGGGACTCCAGCGTCTGTTGCGATGCGTCGAGCGCCAGCACCCCACTGAAACGTTGACGCGCCACTTCCCGGCTCACAACCACGGGCACGCCCAAGGGCACCGACAAAGCGCTGAAAACAGTGTGCAGGCTCTCGTCCCGCGCTTCATAGGTGGCGCCCCTGGCGAGCATGTTCCCCAGCATCAGCGCGGCAAACAGCAGCCCGCGACAACGCCGCAGGCGAGACATCAATGCAGTGAAATCAGCGTACACCGTGGGGTTCCTGGGGCGGCCTGGGTTTAAGAAGCGGCCATACTGAGAGCCAGCCCGATTTCAATCTTGATGGAAAGTTGACGAGCGATTGCCCCTGCCGGCCCGTGGCATGTGCCTTGCTATGCACTCCGTATCAAAGCGCGCACCAACGGCGGAGCGGGCTGATGGACAAAGGCGTCGTTACCCGCCATGGCGTGCACCGTCATCTGCGGGAACGGCGCTTTTTTTTGAAAGAAAAGGTAGGTGTTGATGAGCGATTCGGTTGGCAACAGCCCGATAAACGACCCGCTGGCATGGGTCAACGGCAGTGATGCCCCGGAAAAGAGCAGCCTCGACCTGGGCTTCATGGCCTTGAGCGATTGCGCGTCCCTGGTGGTGGCCGCGACCCAGGGTTTCGCCCAGCCCTATGGCCTGACCCTGAACCTCAAGCGCCAATCCTCATGGGCCAACCTGCGGGATAAACTGGTCAGCGGCGAACTGCACGCCGCCCACAGCCTGTACGGGTTGATCTATGCCGTGCACCTGGGTATCGGCGGCGTCGCGCCCACCGAGATGGCGGTATTGATGGGGCTCAATCAGAACGGCCAGAGCATCAACCTCTCCCACGGCCTGCAGCAGCAGGGGGTGGTCACTCCTGAGGCACTGGACCGCCACGTGCACCAAAGCCGAACAAAACTGACCTTTGCCCAGACCTTTCCCACAGGCACGCACGCCATGTGGTTGTATTACTGGCTCGCAAGCCAAGGCATTCATCCGTTGCAGGACGTGGACAGCGTCGTGGTCCCGCCCCCGCAAATGGTTGCACACCTGCAGGCCGGGCGTATCGACGGCTTTTGCGCCGGCGAACCCTGGAGCGCCAGCGCAGTCGCGCAAAGCCAGGGCTTTACCCTGGCGACCACCCAGGCGATCTGGCCCGATCATCCGGAAAAAGTGCTCGGCTGCACCCAGGCATTCGTCGACCAATACCCCAATACCGCCCGGGTATTGGTGATGGCCATCCTCGAAGCCAGCCGGTTTATAGAAGAGAGCACCGAAAACCGCCGTTCCACCGCGCAGTTGCTCAGCGGCCGTGACTATCTGGATGCCCCGCTCAATTGCATCGAACCGCGCCTGCTGGGCACTTATGACGACGGCCTGGGCAACCAGTGGCAAGACCCCCACTCGCTGCGCTTTTTTGCTGACGGCGAGGTAAACCTGCCGTACCTCTCCGACGGCATGTGGTTCATGACCCAGTTTCGCCGCTGGGGCCTGCTGCGCGACGACCCCGACTACCTGGGCGTTGCGCGCCAGGTGCAGCAACTGGCGCTGTATCGCCAGGCGGCCGAGGCGTTGGGCATCAGTGCAGCGCAACGCGACATGCGCAGCAGCCAGTTGATCGACGGCAAGGTGTGGGATGGCTCTGACCCGGCCGACTACGCCCGCAGCTTTCGCCTGCATGCGCTGGCCGATCACGCCAGCCGCCAAGCCTTGCGCTGACAGGAGTACTTCCATGCTACGAATCCTGTTGATCAATGACACCCCGCGCAAGGTCGGACGCCTCAGAACCGCACTGATCGAAGCCGGTTTTGAGGTGATCGATGAGTCGGGCCTGACCATCGACCTGCCGGCACGCGTCGAAACGGTGCGCCCGGACGTGATCCTGATCGATACCGAGTCACCGGGCCGCGATGTGATGGAACAGGTGGTGCTGGTCAGCCGCGACCAACCCCGGCCGATCGTGATGTTTACCGATGAACATGACCCGGATGTGATGCGCCAGGCAATCAAGTCTGGCGTCAGCGCCTACATCGTCGAAGGTATCCAGGCCCAGCGCCTGCAGCCGATTCTCGACGTGGCAATGGCCCGCTTCGAAAGCGACCAGGCCCTGCGCGCCCAGCTTCAGGCCCGGGACCAACAGTTGGCCGAGCGCAAACGCATCGAACTGGCCAAGGGCATGTTGATGAAAATGAAAGACTGCAATGAGGAAGAGGCCTACACCCTGATGCGCCGGCAGGCCATGAGCCGCCAGCAGAAACTGATCCAGGTGGCTGAGCAGATTATCGCCATGAGCGAGTTGCTCGGCTGATTTGGCTCATCTCTTGCTAAACAATCAACACAGGTAACCAACGGCGGTTGCCCCTCCACGACAAAGACGTCGCACATCCGGTTTGCCCACGCGAACCCGGTGGCGGCGTTTTTTCGTTTTTGGCCCCCGTCATGGGGGCCGGTGGGGTGGCCTCAGCCGGCGACTCCATCACCAGGCCTTCTTACAAGACTCCCAACCGTTGAGGTGCGTGATGAAATCAAGCTTCTGGAAATCCGGGCACACCCCGACCCTGTTTGCCGCGTTCCTGTATTTCGACCTGAGCTTCATGGTCTGGTATTTGTTGGGCCCGCTGGCGGTGCAGATTGCCGCCGACCTGCACCTGACCACCCAGCAACGCGGCCTGATGGTGGCCACTCCGATCCTGGCGGGTGCGGTGCTGCGCTTTTTAATGGGCATGCTGGCCGACAAGCTGTCGCCCAAGACCGCCGGGATGATGGGTCAGGTCATCGTGATCGTCGCGTTGTTCGGCGCCTGGAAACTGGGGATTCACACTTACGAGCAAGCGTTGCTGCTGGGACTGTTCCTCGGCATGGCCGGCGCTTCCTTCGCGGTGGCATTGCCCCTGGCCTCGCAGTGGTACCCGGCGGAACACCAGGGCAAGGCCATGGGCATTGCCGGTGCCGGTAACTCGGGCACCGTGTTCGCGGCCTTGCTGGCGCCCGTGCTGGCGGCGGCGTTTGGCTGGAGCAATGTATTCGGTTTCGCACTGATTCCGCTGATCCTGACCCTGATCGTGTTCGCCTGGCTGGCGCAAAATGCGCCTGAGCGCCCTAAAGCGAAATCCATGGCTGACTACTTCAAGGCCCTGGGTGACCGCGACAGTTGGTGGTTCATGTTTTTCTACAGCGTAACCTTCGGCGGCTTTATCGGCCTGGCCAGTGCCCTTCCCGGTTACTTCAACGACCAGTACGGCCTGAGCCCGGTGACCGCAGGCTACTACACCGCCGCCTGCGTGTTCGGTGGCAGCCTGATGCGCCCCCTGGGCGGTGCCCTGGCCGACCGCTTCGGCGGGATCCGTACCCTGCTCGGCATGTACAGCGTGGCGGCAATCTGCATTGCGGCGGTGGGTTTCAACCTGCCCAGTTCCTACGCGGCGCTGGCACTTTTCGTCTGCACGATGCTCGGCCTGGGCGCAGGCAACGGCGCGGTATTCCAATTGGTGCCACAGCGTTTCCGGCGTGAAATCGGCGTAATGACCGGCCTGATCGGCATGGCCGGCGGCATCGGCGGCTTCGCCCTCGCCGCCGGGATGGGCGCCATCAAGCAAAGCACCGGCAGCTATCAATTGGCCCTGTGGTTGTTCGCCAGCCTGGGCGTGCTGGCCTGGTTCGGCCTGCATGGCGTCAAGCGTCGCTGGAGAACCACCTGGGGCTCGGCGGCCGTGACTGCTGCGCGCGTCTGATGAGCCTGCAACTGAGCGTCGCCCAGGCCAGCGCCATCGGCCCCCGGGCAGAAAACCAGGACGCGCTGCGGGTGGTCACGCCCGTGGCGGAACTGGCCGCAAGCAAAGGTTACCTGTGCGCCATGGCCGACGGTGTCAGCCAATGCGCCGACGGTGGCCTGGCTGCCCGCTCGACCTTACAGGCCCTGGCCATGGACTACTACGCCACGCCGCAAACCTGGGGCGTGGCACAGGCACTGGAACGCTTGCTGCTGGCGCAAAACCGCTGGCTGCAGGCCAATGGCGGTGGCCAGCCGTTGCTGACCACGCTCAGCGCCCTGGTATTTCGCGGGCAACGTTTCACCCTGGCGCATGTGGGCGATTGTCGGGCGTATCGCTGGCTAGACGGCGAGTTGCAGCGCATCAGCGAAGATCACGTGTGGGAGCAGCCGGGCATGCAGCATGTGCTCAAGCGTGCGCTTGGCCTGGATCAACACCTGGTGCTGGATTTTCTCGACGGCCAATTGCGTGAGGGCGAATGCTTCCTGCTGCTCAGCGATGGCGTTTGGGCCACCCTGGGCGATCACAGCATCCGCGCGATCCTGCGCGAGCAGACTGACCTGGACCTGGCGGTAAACACGCTGGTCAACGCGGCGCACCTGGCCGGTAGCCAGGACAATGCAAGCGCCCTGCTGGTGCGCATCGATACCCTCGGCGAAGCCACGCTGGGCGATGCCCTGGTGCACTTGCAGCAGTGGCCCGTGCCGCCGACCTTGAAACCCGGCCAACACTTCGAGGGCTGGCAGGTAGACGCCCTGCTGGCGCAAAGCCGCCAGTCATTGTTATACCGAGTACGCGATGCCCAGCAGCAACCCTGGCTCCTGAAAACCCTGCCGCTGAACCGCGACAACGACAGCGACGCCGGCCAGGCCCTGCTCGCGGAAGAATGGTTCTTGCGACGCGTGGCCGGTCGGGCGTTTCCCGAAGTTCATGCGGCCAGCGCGCGTCAGCATTTGTATTACGTGATGCGCGAATATCGGGGACAGACCCTCGCCGAACTTTTCCAGCGCCAGGGCCCGTTACCCCTGGCGCAGTGGCAGTGCGTGGCAGAGCGCTTGCTGCGAGCGGTGGGCATGTTGCATCGCCGCCAGATCCTGCACCGCGACATCAAGCCGGAAAACCTGCTGCTGGGAGACGACGGTGAGTTGCGTGTGCTGGATTTTGGGCTGGCATATTGCCCGGGCCTTTCAGAGGATCAAGCCCATGCGCTGCCCGGGACCCCAAGCTTTATCGCACCCGAGGCCTTCAATGGCGAGCGTCCTACGCCTCAGCAGGATTTATACAGTGTTGGCGTCACGCTGTATTACCTGCTGACCGGGCACTACCCCTACGGCGAAATCGAAGCCTTCCAGCGGCCCAGGTTCACTCAGCCGTTCAGCGCCAGCCGCTATCGCCCCGACCTGCCGGACTGGCTACCGCTCAGCCTGGAGCGAGCCGTGGCGGCACAACCTGCACAACGCTACGAAACCGCCGAAGAATGGTTGCTGGTGCTGGAGCAAGCCGATCGACGCGAGCTGAGCATTCGCCCCAGGCCACTGCTGGAGCGCGAACCGTTGAAGGTCTGGCGAACCCTGGCGCTGCTGTCGCTGCTGATCAACCTGATACTGCTGTATTCACTCTTTCATAGCTGAATTCATCTACACGAGGGAACCCTCATGAATGCAAAAGTCTGGCTGGTGGGCGCTGGCCCCGGCGACCCGGAGTTGTTGACCCTCAAGGCGGTACGGGCAATGAACGAAGCCGATGTGGTGTTGATCGATGACCTGGTCAACCCAGTGGTACTGCAGCACTGCACCGGGGCGCGGGTAGTTACTGTGGGTAAACGTGGCGGCTGCCGCTCAACCCCGCAGGACTTTATCCACCGCCTGATACTCCGTTACGCACGCCAGGGCAAGTGTGTGGTGCGGCTTAAGGGCGGCGACCCGTGCATCTTCGGGCGCGGAGGCGAAGAAGCCATGTGGCTGCGCGAGCGCGGCGTCGAAGTGGAGCTGGTCAACGGGATTACCGCCGGGTTGGCGGGCGCGACCAACTGCGCCATTCCACTGACATTGCGTGGTGTCAGCCGCGGCGTGACCCTGGTGACGGCGCACACTCAGGACGACAGCCAACTCAATTGGCGTGCCTTGGCTGAAGGCGGCACAACGCTGGTGATTTATATGGGCGTGGCCAAGCTGGAAGAGATCCGTCAGCAGTTGCTGGAAGGCGGGATGGCCGCGGATATGCCTGTCGCGATGATAGAAAATGCGTCGCTGCCCCAGCAGCGCGAATGCCGCAGCGATCTATCGAGAATGCAGGAAGATGCACACGAATTTGCCTTGAAGAGCCCGGCCATCCTGGTGATAGGCCGTGTCGCCGCCGCCGAACAGGCGGCTTATGTCGCAACTGCGATAAGTGCCTGAGACAAATTTCACGCAAAAAAAACCCGGCCGGAGCCGGGTTTTTTTCTACATCTCAGTGATTACTGAGCGGTAGCTTCAACCGACGCTTCTACGCGACGGTTAACAGCACGACCAGCTTCAGTTGCGTTGTCGGCAACTGGGCGGGATTCGCCGTAACCTACAGCAGTTACACGGCTAGGAGCCACGCCGTCTTTAACCAGGACTTGCTTAACAGCGTCAGCACGACGCTGGGACAGCTTCTGGTTGTAAGCGTCTGGACCTACGGAGTCAGTGTGACCAGCAACTTCTACGTTGGTAGCTGGGTACTGAGCCATGAAGTCGGCCAGGTTTTTCACGTCGCCGTAGCTGTTAGGCTTAACAACGGCCTTGTCGAAGTCGAACTTAACGTCCAGCTCAACACGAACAACCTGAGCAACTGGAGCTTCTGGCTCTGGAGTTGGCTCTGGAGCTGGTGCTGGGGTAGGAGCTGGAGCAGCTGCGCCAGCGTTACCGCCGAAGTTCACGCCCAGGCCGACCAGTGCGGAGTAGTCCCACTTGCCGTTGTCCAGACCGTAGTCAGCTTCAACACCGGCACGAGCGTACAGGTTGTTGGTGAAGTAGTACTTCACACCGGTACCAACGGTAGCGAAAGTGGTCTGGTCGCGACCGCTGTGGCCGTCAGCCAGTACGTTGGTACGGCTCTGGTGACCGAAACCGCCTTCTACGTATGGACGCAGGCTGTCTACGCCAGCTTGACCGAAGTGATATTGGGCAACGAGGCTGCCGGTATCACCTTTGATCTTCTGGTTGCCAGTACCGTCGTTCGAACGGGTGTGGTTGGTCTTGTCGTAGGACAGGTTCAAGGACAGGTCGTCGGTCAGGAAGTAACCGATGCGAGCGCCAGGGTTGAAGCCGTCTTCGATGTGCTTGACGCTATCGTTGTACTGCTTCTTGTAGAACAGCTCGCCTTCAACTGCGCCTTGGCCTTGTGCCAGAACGCCGAAAGAAGTAGCGGCAATAAGAGAACCAATGGCCAAGCCCAAGGTGTTTTTCAGTTTCATCCGTTAAATCCCCATCTGGTGATTGTAAAGCAGTCCCACAAACCGGGGGACAACTCGGCGACAAGTCTAACAGAACTTGCCTACACGTAAGAGATATTTGCCACGCACTAAGTTTCAGTCTCGCCCGCAAATTTCTCACGTAATTTATCTAGAGCACGCTTGTAACGCATTTTTGTAGCACTCAAACCCATGTGCATGATGTCAGCGATTTCCTGGAATTCCAGCTCTGCGACAAAACGTAGCACCAGAATTTCCCGGTCAATCGGGTTCACATACACCAACCAGCGATCAAGTCCGCCCTTCTCCTCGGGTGCCGGCGCCTTTTCTTCAGACGCCTCCTCAAGGGGGTCAAGACTCAACGCGTCCATCAAGCGACGCTTTCGCCGTTCCTTGCGATACTGCGTGATGCACTCGTTGTACGTGATGCTGTATAGCCAGGTCTTGAACTTCGATTTGCCCTCGAAGTTCTTCAGGCCGTACAACACCTTGAGCATCACTTCCTGACAGACATCATCCGCATCTCTATCGTTCCCTAAATACCTTGAACAAACGTTGAACAGAGTGCGTTGATATCTGCGCATCAATTCTTCGTACGCGCGAGTTACGTGAAACAGCTCCGTGTGCGCGCGCGCGACCAACTCCTCATCAGAGAGCTCACGGGGGTCATAGCGCGTGGACAGCGTTTGGGCTTTATTCAAAACAAGTCGTGCCGACAGTCAGGTCAATGTCCGCTACAGCCCGGTCAGCCGGGTTTGCGGCGGCGTACATTAGCAGGGTTTGCCGGATTAGCGGCTATTGACCTGCTGCTCCAGGAGAATCCGATTGGACAGCGACACCAGGTCGCCGTCGTCGGTCAGCACCGTCGTCTTGACTGTACCGATCTCCTCGATTTGCCCTTCGACCTCGCCCACACGTACGTGTTGCCCCACCTGATACAACTCACGCACATAGATTCCAGCCAGGATCTGACCGGCAATTTCCCGACTTCCCAAGCCCATGGCTAGCGCAACAGCCAGACCAACGGTAATCAAAACGATCACGATCACGTGGTTCAGCAGGTCAGTCTTGACTTCCAATTGGCTGATCGCGACCGAAATACTGATGATGATCACCAGCCCTTGGGCGATTCGCCCCAGGCCGGCGGCATAGTCCAGCCCAACGCCTTCGGCGGCGCCGCGCACCAGCCCATTGGCCAGTTGCGCCAGCAGAACGCCTACCAGCAGCACCAGCGCGCCGCCGAAAACCTTCGGCAAATACAGCGCCAGCATGTCGAGCGTAGCTGAAACTCGCTCGAGTCCAAGGGATTGAGCGGCAGAAACCAGGAAAATCAGCAGCACAAACCAATAAACGATCTTGCCGATCAATGTGGAGATCGGCACTTGCAACCCGGCGCGCCCCAGCAGCTTGGTCAGGCCGGTACCCGCCATCAGGCGGTCAAGGCCTAGTTTCGCAAGCAACTTCGATAGCAGGGTGTCGAGCAGCTTGGCCACGACAAAGCCCAGCAATACCAGCACCAACGCACCAAACAGGTTGGGAATGAAGTTCGCCACCTTGGTCCACAATGCGGTCATCGCGGTGACCAGGCTCTGGGTCCAGAGATCAAGTTCCATATTCAATCAGCCTTATCAGCAGTGCGAGCAAGAGGTTTATGACGGGAAACCGGCGATACGTGGGCCGAACCGTTGTTCAGGGCCATCATCAACGCAGGCAGCCAGCGACCGAGCAGACCGAACAGATCACCCGCCCCCACCTGCCGGTTGGCGGTTTTCAACACGCGGCCAAGGCAAGCATCGTCGTCGCGGTTGGACGGCGAGGCATTGAGCATGTCACGCAAAGACTGTTCGAACGGATCGTGCATAAAAGACCTCTCGCAAGTGTTTTAAAAGACGAGGGTAAAATTCGTCGGGTCACATGAGACCCTTCCTACGTTCAGGTCATATTCAGCTCAAACCCAGCGTAATCGTCGAAATAGCCACCATTGTCCCAGGGCGACCGACACCATCAACAGGCAAGCAACCATGAATCCATAAGGACTCGTCGATAACGGTATGCCGCCCACATTGATCCCCAGCAAGCCGGTCAAAAAACTCATCGGCAGGAAAATTCCGGTGATGATCCCGAAGCGGTACATGGTGCGATTCATGCGCACGCTCAAGCGCCGGTCTTCGGCCTCAAGCACAAGCCCCACGCGCTCTCGGGTCAGTTCGAGCTCCTCGAGGTAACGCGTCAGGCTGTTGTTCAATTCGTTCCAGTAGTCGGCATCGTCGTCACAAAACCATGGCAACTTGATGCGTGTGAGCTGGGCAAAAATATCCCGTTGCGGCGCCAGGAAACGCTTGAGCCCGGCCGCGCGCCGACGGATCTGCAAAATGCTGCCGTGCTCCGGCGTATACCGTTCGTCGGTATCGAGTTTTTCTTCCTCGGTATCCACGACTTCCGACAGGTCCGTGACCAGATCCTGCACTTTATTGGTCAGGTACTGCGCCATATAAAGGATGAGTTCAGACGCGGTTTTGGGGCCTTTGCCGTCCGCCAGCTCCACCAGTAGCTCATCGGTGGCGCGCAGCGGGCGCAAGCGCAGGGAGATCACGCGGCTGGCGGCAGCGAAAATGCGCACTGAGACCATGTCTTCCGGCTCGGCCCCTGGGTTGAGGTTAACCCCGCGCAGAAACAACAGCAGTTCGGCCTCCGGCAACGGCAACAAGCGCGGGCGGGTGTTTTCCTCCAGCAAAAGGTCGCAGGCGAACTCGCTCAGCCCACTGGATTTGCGCAGCCAGGTCTGGGTTTGGGGGTGGCTGCGATCCCAGTGCAACCACAGGCTTTCCTGGGGCTGCAGTTGCAGGTCGTCGAGCTCAGTCCGGGCAATCGAACGCGCACCGCCTTTACCGTCCAGCACCAGGGCATGCACCAGCCCCCATTGCGCGTTTTCTTCCTCGAACATCCTCACCCCTGTCGGCTATTGCTGTTTATTCAGGCATTTTCAGCGGTCTTGGCGAGACGATCACACCGTTATTGTCGGCGTAGATGTACTCGCCCGGGCGGAACGTCACACCCGCAAAGGTGACCACCACGTTCAGGTCGCCAATACCGCGCTTGTCGGTCTTCATTGGATGGCTGGCCAGGGCCTGCACACCCAGATCGGTCTGGGCAATGACATCGACATCACGGATGCAACCGTAGATCACCAGGCCTTCCCAGCCATTTTTTGCGGCTTTTTCGGCGATCATGTCGCCCAGCAACGCGCGGCGCAGAGAACCACCACCGTCGACTACCAATACCTTGCCGGCACCCGGCTGGTCAGCTTGTTCCTTGACCAGCGAGTTATCTTCGAAGCACTTGATGGTGACAATTTCACCACCAAAGGAATCACGGCCGCCGAAATTGCTGAACATCGGCTCGACCACCTGCACCAGTTCCGGGTAGGCGTCGCACAGGTCTGGGGTCACGTAATGGTTCATTGAAAAATTCCTTTCTGCCAAAGAAGTGTCTTTCGAAAGAGGCGCCAGCGAGGCCGGCGCGCAACATCCCACCCGCTTCACCGCAACGCAATAGCGGCGAAGCGACTGAATATGACCAGAAGCGTTTAACGCGTCATATCTTAGCCGCAACCTTGCAGGAGCGAAACGCCCATGGCAGAGCCCTGCATCAGACCGGCGCCAAAGCCTCGGCCGGCGCCGCAAATAAAGGTGTGAGCGGGTCTTTCAACCAGCGCTCGACCAACGGCCACACTTCGACCTGGGCGGCTTTACTGACCAGCATCTCCACGTGGCCGAAATCTCCGCTAAAACCCTGCTGGCGCCCCAGGCACAGGTACTGCCGATGCTCGGCGCCGACCTGCTCGAACAGCTTGCGACAAGCCCAGTCCGGGTCCTGTTGGTCGCCCACGGCACTGACTGCCAGCAGCGGCACATCGACGTCCGCCAGGCCCTTCCACCAGTCACGCTCGCGGTCGCCGAACCGCCCGAACAGGCCGTTCCAGCGCATGGCCTCGATCATCACCCCGGCCGGTTCATCCTCGGGGCCCCGTTTGAATCGCGGGCCGGACAGTTGGGCAAGACGCTTGAGAATGAAACGGCCGCCCCACTCCACCGGTGGAATTTTCAACGGCCAGTGGGTACGGCTTACCTGACAGCCGAACAACGCCACCGACGCCACCGCCGGCGCCCCCAGAAACTGCCCACCAAGGGCGGCCGCCAGGGTAATACCGCCAAGGGAGTGGCCGATCCAGTGCGGAATTTGCGCGCTTTGCTCACGCACAAACGCACCGATGGCCGGTAAATCGTAACGCGCGTAATCGGCGATACGATTTTTGACGTAGTCGTGGTTGCGTTTGGACAGGCCATGACCGCGCATTTCCGGGATCCACACATCAAACCCCTGCCGCGCCAGGTAGGCGCCCAGGCCGATGCCCTTAGGCGAGTACCAGAAGCGCCGATTGGAAAAACTGCCATGCAACAAAATAACCGGGGTGCCGCGGGTTTGCGCGACATCGGCCAGGCCCAACCGGGTAACCGCCAGCTCGACGGTGCCGTCGGGGCTGTTACCGGGTTTGAGGCGGTACACGTCTTCACTCAAGTCGCCACGACGTTCAGCGCTGATCAAGGCGACAGGAAACAAATTGCTGCTGCTTTGCATAATGCTCTTGCACAAAAAAGGGCGGCGTCCGCAAGGATTCCCGCCCTGTACAGATAAGAATGCCGGTCACCCTCAACGAGTGACCGGCACTTTTGACGTAGCGACCTTAGGCGGACGCCTGGCCCTCGGCCAGGAAGAACCAGGTTTCCAGCACCGAATCGGGGTTCAGCGAGACGCTTTCGATGCCCTGTTCCATCAGCCACTTGGCCAGGTCAGGGTGATCGGACGGGCCTTGGCCGCAAATACCGATGTACTTGCCGGCCTTGTTACAGGCCTGAATGGCGTTGGCCAGCAGCTTCTTGACCGCGGGGTTACGCTCGTCGAACAAGTGGGCGATGATCCCCGAGTCGCGGTCCAGGCCCAGGGTCAATTGGGTCAGGTCGTTGGAGCCGATGGAGAAGCCGTCGAAGAACTCCAGGAACTCTTCGGCCAGGATGGCGTTGGACGGCAGTTCGCACATCATGATGACGCGCAGGCCGTTTTCGCCACGGGACAGGCCATTTTCAGCCAGCAGGTCCACCACCTGGCTCGCTTCGCCCAGGGTGCGCACGAACGGCACCATGATCTCGACGTTGGTCAGGCCCATCTCATTACGCACGCGCTTCAGTGCGCGACACTCAAGCTCGAAGCAGTCACGGAACGCTTCGCTGATGTAACGCGAGGCGCCACGGAAGCCCAGCATCGGGTTTTCTTCTTCCGGCTCGTAGAGCTTGCCGCCGATCAGGTTGGCGTACTCGTTGGACTTGAAGTCCGACAGGCGCACGATGACCTTTTTCGGGTAGAACGCCGCTGCCAGGGTGCTGATGCCTTCCACCAGCTTCTCGACGTAGAAGCCCACCGGGTCGTTGTAGCCGGCGATGCGCTTGTCGACGCTGTCTTTGATCTCTGGCGGCAGGCCGTCGTAATTGAGCAGTGCCTTGGGGTGCACGCCGATCATGCGGTTGATGATGAATTCCAGGCGGGCCAGGCCCACGCCGGCGTTCGGCAGTTGCGCGAAGTCGAAGGCGCGGTCCGGGTTACCGACGTTCATCATGATCTTGAACGGCAGGTCCGGCATGGCATCAATGGAGTTCTGCTTGATGTCGAAGCCCAGCTCACCTTCGAAGATGAAACCGGTATCGCCTTCGGCGCAGGAAACGGTTACGCCCTGGCCATCCTTGAGCAGTTGGGTTGCATTGCCACACCCGACCACGGCTGGAATCCCCAGCTCACGGGCAATAATCGCCGCGTGGCAGGTACGCCCGCCACGGTTGGTGACGATGGCGCTGGCGCGCTTCATGACCGGTTCCCAGTCCGGGTCGGTCATGTCCGAGACCAGTACGTCGCCTGGCTGGACCTTGTCCATTTCGGACACGTCCTTGATGATCCGCACCTTGCCGGCGCCGATACGCTGGCCGATGGCGCGGCCTTCAACCAGCACGGTGCCGGTCTCTTTGAGCAGGTAGCGTTCCATGACATTGGCCGAGGTACGGCTTTTCACGGTTTCCGGGCGAGCCTGCACGATGTAGAGCTTGCCGTCGTCGCCGTCCTTGGCCCACTCGATGTCCATCGGGCACTTGTAGTGCTTCTCGATGATCATCGCTTGCTTGGCCAATTCGCTGACTTCAGCGTCGGTCAGGCAGAAACGCGCGCGCTCGGCCTTGTCGACTTCAACGGTTTTCACCGAGCGACCGGCCTTGGCCTCGTCGCCGTAGATCATCTTGATGGCCTTGCTGCCCAGGTTGCGGCGCAGGATGGCCGGACGGCCGGCCTCGAGGGTTTGCTTGTGTACGTAGAATTCGTCCGGGTTCACCGCGCCTTGTACGACGGTTTCGCCCAGGCCGTAGGCGCCGGTGATAAACACCACGTCACGGAAACCGGATTCGGTATCGAGGGTGAACATCACGCCGGCGGTGCCGGTTTCCGAACGCACCATGCGCTGCACGCCGGCAGACAGGGCCACCAGCTTGTGGTCGAAGCCCTGGTGTACGCGGTAGGAAATAGCGCGGTCATTGAACAGCGAGGCAAATACTTCCTTGGCTGCGCGGATCACGTTTTCCACGCCGCGGATGTTCAGGAAGGTCTCTTGCTGGCCGGCGAAAGAGGCGTCCGGCAAGTCTTCGGCGGTGGCCGAGGAGCGCACTGCAACGGCCATGTCCGGGTTGCCCGCAGACAATGTGGCGAAGGCGGTGCGAATTTCTTCGTTGAGCTTTTCAGGGAACTCGGCTTCCATGATCCATTGGCGGATCTGGGCGCCGGTCTTGGCCAGGGCGTTGACGTCATCGACGTCCAGGGCATCCAGCGCGGCGTGGATCTGAGCGTTCAGGCCGCTCAGTTCGAGGAAATCGCGGTAAGCCTGGGCCGTGGTGGCGAAACCACCGGGCACCGACACACCTGCGCCTGCAAGATTACTGATCATCTCGCCGAGGGATGCGTTCTTGCCCCCTACGTGCTCTACATCATGGACGCCGAGCTTATCGAGGGAAACTACGTACTCTACCAAGGTGATCTCTCCACTTTCTGTGTTGGAAAAGCTCAGGACGCCGGCTGCTCAGTAGGAGCGTTCGCCAGCGCTTGTGGCCTGGACCTGGAAAATAAGTGAGAATGCGGCCCACTGCGGGACGGCAAAATCGCGCCTATCATATCCAAGATTCGCCATCAGCTTAAGGCCCAGGGCTCAAATGAAACGATCTGCTTTCTTTATTTCCGACGGCACCGGCATCACAGCCGAGACACTGGGTCAAAGCCTGCTCGCGCAGTTCGAAAACATTACCTTCGCCAAATTCACGCGCCCCTACATCGACAGCGTGGATAAAGCGCGGGCCATGGTACAACAAATCAATCTGGCGGCTGAAAAAGACGGCTTTCGGCCGATCATTTTCGACACCATCGTCAACCAGGACATTCGTGAGATTCTCGCAACGTCGAATGGTTTCATGATCGACATTTTCTCGACGTTCCTGGCGCCACTGGAGCAGGAGCTGAGTGAACATTCCTCATACTCTGTCGGAAAGTCCCATTCCATTGGGCATAACTCCAATTATATGGAGCGTATCGAGGCGGTTAACTTCGCGCTCGACAACGACGACGGTGCACGTACCCACTACTACGACAAGGCCGACCTGATCCTGGTCGGCGTGTCGCGCTGCGGCAAAACGCCCACCTGCCTGTACATGGCCATGCAATTCGGTATTCGCGCGGCCAACTACCCGCTCACCGAGGACGACATGGAGCACTTGACGCTCCCGGCCGCCCTGCGCGCGCACTCGCACAAGCTGTTCGGCCTGACCATCGACCCGGACCGCCTCACGGCCATCCGCAACGAGCGCAAGCCCAACAGCCGCTACTCCAGCTACGCCCAGTGCGAGTTCGAAGTGCGCGAAGTAGAAAATTTGTTCCGGCGCGAGAATATTGCGCACATCAATTCCACACATTTTTCGGTGGAAGAGATTTCGGCGAAGATTCTGGTGGAGAAAGGCGTGGAGCGGCGCTTCAAATAACCTGTGGGAGGGGCAGCAGCCCCTCCCAAAGGTGGGTCGGTGTACATTCGGATCTACAGATGAAACCTGCCCCCACCCTGCCCCAACGCCGTCGCCAACGCATCAAACCCTGCCCGCAACAACTGATCATTCCCTGACGTATTGCAGATACTCGCCCGTATAAACTGCGGCACCGCCGTCTGCCCCACGGCGAAGGCCTCGGCGGTGGCGATCAGGTAATTGTGCTGCTTGAGCTCCGCCTCGATTTCCGATGCACGCCACGGCTCCGGTACCTCAATCCAAAAGTGCGGGCTGTTGAGGTGGGTGCGGTACGCCAGGCCGGCCAACAGGTCACGCACCAGGGCTTTGCGCCGACTGATCTCAGTGATCTGCTGGCGCAGCAGGTATTCGGCCGTACCATTCTCGATCCACTGCGTGGCCAACTCCAGGGTCACCGGCGTGGCCATCCAGCAGGTTGAACGTAGCGCGGCCGAAATCCGGCTGACCAGCGCCGGCGGCGCATGCACGTAACCCACCCGCAAGCCCGCGGACACCGCCTTGCTCAGGCTGCTGATCAAAATCGTCCGTTCGGGCGCGAAATGGCTCAGGGGGGCGGCCGGTCTTCCACCAGCACGCCGTGGGCTTCGTCCTCAAGAATCAGCAGATTGTGTTCGCGGCATACCTTGACCAACGCTTCGCGGCGCGCCACCGAAAGCACCGCGGTGGTGGGGTTCTGGATCGTCGGCGTGCAGTACAACGCCGAAATCCGATGGTTACGACACACTTCATCCAGCGCGCTCGGCAACACGCCTTCTTCGTCCATTTCCAGGCCGATCAGGCGTATGCCGAGCATGCGCGCGGCAGTGATCAGCCCTGGGTACGTCAACTGTTCGGTGACCACCGTGTCGCCGGCACGCAACAGCGCCATCATCGAGCAGAGCAGACCATGCTGGCCGCCATTGACGCAGATAACCTGCTCGGGAATCGGATGAAAATCACGCTGCACCAGCCACTGCGCGCCGGCATCGCGATAACGCGGCAGCCCGGCATCGGGGGTGTAGGCGCTGATGTCCTGGAGGAATTTGGCATTAGTCGACAGGGTCTGGAAGCTCTGGGCCAGGAAGGTCGTTTCCTGCCCAGGGATGTGCATGTTGCGACTCATATCAAAATACTGGCGCGGCTCCTCGCTGACGTTGCGAAAGCCTTCATCGCGCTGGCGTTCCATCCCACGCTTGCGTACGAAAGTACCGTCACCGACTCGCGCCACCACCAACCCAAGGCGCTCCAGTTCGCCGTAGGCCCGGCTGATGGTGCCGATGGTCACCCCCAAATTGTCGGAAAGCACCCGATGGGGCGGCAGTTTTCGTCCGGGTTCAATCAAGCCTTCGAGGATGCCCCGCTCCATGACATCAGACAGGCGCTTGTACTTCACGCCCTGCCCGTTGGACAAGCCCTCACGCATAATTGACACCATGTCAATATTTGTTTTGACAGCCATCTTTCGCCCTAATAGTGTGCTTTTACGGGTTCAATCGCCGATTTTTACAACTCATTACAAGCTCAATATAGAGTTCAATTCCGGCTCAGGGAAGCAATAAACGATGCCAATGTCCGCCGTTATCGAAAACACCGCCAAAACCAAAACCCAAAAACAGTGGTTGGCCGGGCTGGTGACCAGTGTGATGTTTCTTATCGTTTGCCTGAGTTGGGGTACTACCTGGCTGGGGATCAAAATCGCCGTGGAGAGCGTGCCACCCCTCACCTCCGCCGGCCTGCGCTTTCTTATCGCGTTTCCGCTGTTCCTGTGTTTTGCCATGGTGCGCCGCGAGCCGATCCTGTTTCCCAGGGAAAGCCGATGGTTCTTCGTATTCGTGACCCTGTCCTACTTCAGCGTGCCCTACTACCTGCTCAACTATGGCGAGATGCATGTCTCGTCCGGCCTCACTGCCCTGCTGTTCAGTTGCATGCCCGTCTTCATCCTGATCTTCTCCGCGTTGTTCCTGCGCGAGCGCATCTACTTTTCCCAGGTGGTCGGTATCGGTATCGGCTTCGGCAGCCTGTACATGATCATCAAGAGCCAGGGCCTGCATTTGGACCACGCCGAGTTCCTAGGGGTACTGGCGATTCTCACTGCCGCGATCATGCATGCCTTGTGCTATGTCATCACCAAGCAAAAAGGCAGCGCGATCAGCGTGATCACCTACAACACCCTGCCCATCGGCATTGCCGGGCTGATGCTGTTCGTGGCCGGCCTGTGGTTTGAAACGCCCACCTTCGAAAACATCACCCTGCGCTCCTGGAGCGCGCTGTTCTACCTTGGGCTGGTGGCCTCGGTGGGCGGGTTCATCGTGTACTTCATGCTGCTCAAGCGCTTGAGCCCGATCATCCTGTCGTTCGTGTTCATCATCTTCCCGGTGTTCGCGGTGATCATCGGCGCCTGGTACGAAGGCGTGTCGATTTCCCGCGACCTGATGCTGTACTCGGCCATCCTGCTGGCCGGCTTCGCAATCACCAAGTTGCCCGTTGAAAAACTCCTGGCCAAGAAAAATTGACCCTCCCACAACTACGCGAGAGAAACATGGAAGTCCTCCGCCCCACCGCCCTGGAACAGATCTACGCCCACGCCAGCCGCAGCTATCCCGAGGAATGCTGTGGCTTCGTCTTCGCCGACGGCAGCGTGTACCTGGGCAGCAATATCCAGAATGAGCTGCACCGCAAGAACCCCGAGATGTACCCACGCAGCGCGGCCAACGGCTACACCTTTTCGGTCGCCGACACCCTGCTGATGAACAAGGCGTTTCGCAGCGACAACCCGGTGGTAGTGATCTATCACTCCCACCCGGACGTGGGCGCCTATTTCAGCGATGAAGACCAGGACAAGGCCCTGTTCATGGGCGAACCGATCTACCCCGTCAGCTACCTGGTGGTCGACGTTCGCCGGGGCCAGGCCCTGGGTTCCAAATTGTTTGCCTGGGATGGCAAACATTTCGCACTTAAACCTTTCAACGACCTGCACACGGAGTTGTCCATGAACGCTGTCTCTTTCCCCGACATTCTGGTTCGCGTGGCCAAGCTGCCGGAATCGACCCTCGTGGGCCCCGGATCGACATTGCGCGAAGTCATTGAAAACCTCTGCACCAACCACCCGCAGTTGCGCCAGCATCTGTTTCACGACAAGAACAACCAGCTCAAGGAACACTTCCTGTTTACCGCGGAGGAAGCGTTGATTGAAGCCGATGAACCCTTGCCGGAAAAAGCCCGGATCGAAGTGTTGCTCGCGACGTCCGGCGGCATCGACGTCGACACCCTGAGCAACGAAGAGGTACAGCGTTATGTGCGCCACATCACCCTGCCGGGCGTCGGCCGCGAAGGCCAACTGAACCTCAAGAAAGCCAAGGTACTGATCATCGGCACCGGCGGCCTGGGCTCGCCCATCAGCCTGTACCTGGCGGCAGCCGGTATCGGCACCCTGGGCCTGGTGGATTTCGACGTGGTGGAAAGCAGCAACCTGCAACGCCAGATCGTCCACGGCAACGGCACGCTGGGCATGCCCAAAGTCGAGTCCGCCAAGCAGCGCCTGCAGGACCTCAACCGCCATATCCAGATCAACGCCCACAACACCGCCCTGAATGCCGACAACGCCCTGGAGCTGGTGGGGGCCTATGACCTGGTGATCGACGGCACCGATAATTTCGACACGCGCTACTTGGTCAACGACGCCTGTGTGCAATTGGGCAAGCCGTTGGTGTATGGCGCCATCTATCGCTTCGACGGCCAGATCAGCGTGCTCAACTATAAAGGCGGGCCGTGCTATCGCTGCCTGTTCCCCCAGGCACCGCCGGCGGAACTGGCCCCCAATTGCAGCGCGGGCGGGGTGATCGGCGTGCTGCCTGGCGTGGTCGGGATGATCCAGGCCACCGAGGCGATCAAATTGCTGATCGGCATTGGCGAGCCTCTGTCCGGGCGCCTGATGCGCTTCGATGCGCTGGCGATGAAGTTCAGCGAGATCCGCTTCAAGCGCCGCGCCGACTGCCCGTGCTGTTCGCAGCTGCGCCACAGCGAATCGGTGGCGCCGGCCGTGTGCGCCGACGCCGTACCCAGCGCGCCGTCACTGGCCCAAGAGCGCTACATCAAACCACGGGTACTCAAGCAACTGCTCGAACACCCTCGCAGCGCCGACGTACTGCTGGATGTGCGTGACGCCAGCGAACTGGAGGTGTGCAAGTTGCCGGGCGTGGTGCATATCCCCCTGGCCGAGCTGGACGGGCAACTCGACCGCCTCAGCCGCGATAACACCCATTATCTGATCTGCTACGCCGGCACCCGCGCCGAGCAAGCCGCCAGCACACTGATTGCCGCCGGCTTCGCCAACACCAAAGTCCTGCAAGGCGGCATGAAACACTGGGTTCGCGACGTCGAACCCGACATGCCGTTGTACTGAGCAGGGGCTGAACGATGCTGCATAACTCAATTCTCGACGCCATCGGCCATACGCCGATCGTGCGCCTGGCGCAGTTTTCCGAAGACCTCGGTATCGAGGTCTACGCCAAACTGGAATCCCTGAACCCCGGCGGCAGCCACAAGGCGCGCATCGCCCTGGGCATGATCCTCGACGCCGAACGCCGCGGCGTGCTGATCCGTGATGCCGGGCAAACCATTATCGAGCCCAGCGGCGGCAATACCGGCATTGGTCTGGTAATGGCCGGCAATGTGCTGGGCTACAAGGTGGTGCTGGTGATTCCCGACAACTACAGCCCCGAAAAACAGAAGCTACTGCGCCTGTACGGGGCCAAGGTGGTGCTGTCGGACAGCCGTCTCGGTAACAACTCCCACGGTGAAAAGTGCATGGAACTGCAGCTGGAAAACCCCAGCTACGTGATGCTCAACCAGCAACGCAACGGCGCCAACCCGCAGACCCACCGCGACACCACCGCACCGGAAATCCTGCGCGCCTTTGGTGACCGTCACGTGGATTACTTCATCAGCGGCATCGGCACCGGCGGCCATATCACCGGCATCGGCGAAACCCTCAAAGCCGCCTGGCCCGGGCTTCGCGTAATGGGCGTGGAACCTGAGGAATGTGACCTGCTGAAAAACCAGCACGCGCCGCATCATATCCAAGGCCTGTCGATTGGCCTGATCCCGAGCATCCTCAACCTCGATGTCATCGACGGCATGCTCAAGGTCTCGCGCCAGGACTGCCTCGACATGATGAAACGCATCATGCGCACCGACGCCATCAGCCTGGGACTGTCCTCCGCCGCCAACATGGTGGCCATCGCCAGGCTCGCCCCCGAACTACCGCCCGAAACGGTGGTGTTGACCATGGTCTACGACAATGCCGACAGCTACCTGCCCAACTTCGAATAACCGGGTTTCCAACCATCCAGACTGCGGGGGTGCCTCCATGGGCGGCTTTATCGACATGCAACAACTGCACGATGAGTTGCTCACCCACCTCATCAGAACCCTCACGCCCATGCAGATGAAACAGCTCGAACCGCATCTGGCGCCGCTGGTGCAAAACGCTGCGCAGGCGGTGGCCGAAGACCTGATCGCCTATGCCTACCGCGACCCGGCGTCCCGTGGGCGCGGTGAACTGATCCTGGAGTCCTATGCTTCGTTCAAAGCCGTTCTGTATTACCGGCTTGCACACTTGGTGTGGAACTTCCCCGACCAGACCAACGGCGTGTTCTCACGCATCGCCCTCAAGCTGAGCAATCAGGGCAAGGTGTTGTCGGGGGCCGAGATTCACCCCGCAGCGCGCATCGGCAGGCGCTTTGTGCTGGACCACGGCTACGGCACGGTGATCGGTGAAACCTGTGAGATCGGCAACGACTGCTACATCCTCTGCGGCGTGACCCTGGGAGCTCGCGGTATCGCCAACAACCCCGACGGCAAGCGCCACCCGCGCCTGGGCAACAATGTCGAAGTCGGCTCCGGGGCTCGCGTGCTGGGCTATGTACTGATCGGCGATAACGTGTTTATCAGCCCTTCGTGCGTGATCACCCAGGACGTGCCCGCCGGAACCAAGGTCAAGGTGGTCAACCAGATCCAACTGCAAAAAAACGATGAATCGGACCACAGCAACTACCTCGGAGCCTTCGCCCTGGATGAGCGCCTGCACGTGGTCGGCGAGATCAATGCCAGCCACAAGGTCACGGTGCTCGACGCCGATTTCCACCCTTTGCCGGGGCTGATGCTCGAACCCACGGTCAAGGAACGCCACCACCTGCAATTTCGCCTGCACCGCGTGGCAACTGGCGACCACCTGCCGCGCCTGCCGCTGAACCTGAAAGTCTGCGGCCCCGAATTTGAAATCACCCTGCTCTCTCCCCCTGGCTTGAGCGCAATGGTGCGTCACCTGTTGCAAGCCAGCCCACTGATCGTCGGAGGTTGAACATGTCCGTGCACACCATGGAAACCCTGGCGCTGTTCGACAGCGCGCCCTACCAGAACGCCTTCAGCGCACGGGTGATTGCCGTCAGCGAACACGGCGTTGCCCTGGAGCACACGCTGTTTTACCCCACCGGTGGCGGCCAGCCGGGCGACACCGGGCATTTGAGCCTGCCCGATGGCACCCAGGTAGCCGTGACAGGCACGGTGCGCGATCCGGTATTGCGTTCGATCATCTGGCACCAGGTGGAACACTGCCCGCAGCAACTGGCCGCCGGCGTGCAGGTAGACGCCGGCCTGGATTGGGAGCGGCGCTACCAACACATGAAAATGCACACCTGCCTGCATCTGTTGTGCTCGATCATTGACGCCCCCGTGACCGGTTGCAGCATCAGCGCCGACAAGGGCCGCCTGGATTTCGATTTACCGGAAATGACCCTCGACAAAGACAGCATCACTCGCGACCTCAATACGCTGATAGAACAGGCCCACCCGGTTAAAACCCTGTCGATGGCCGCCACGGAATACGCCACCCTGCTGCAGATCACCCGCACCCAGGCGGTGGCGCCGCCGGTGATCCAGGGCTCGGTACGGGTGATTGAAATCGCCGGCATCGATATCCAGCCCTGCGGCGGCACCCACGTGCTCAACACCGAGGAAATCGGCCGGGTGTTCTGCGAAAAAATCGAGAAAAAGAGCAAGCACAACCGCAGGGTGATACTGCGATTTGAGTAAACGCGATCATGAATGTGGGAGGGGCACCGCCCCTCCCACAATTTAGTCCTGCACCGTTTTTCAGATCACGAACAGGTCCATGAAGCGGTTGACCGGCGTGGCCTCAAGCTGCGCCTGGTCCTTGCACAAGGCAAAAATTTCGGCACTGCGCTGGCCGGTAAACCGCGTGCACAGGTTGGCCTTGAACTTGTCTTCCAGCAACGAAATGCCCTGCGCACGACGGCGACGATGGCCAATCGGATACTCCACCGCCACCTGCTCGGTAAAGGTGCCATCGACGAAGAACACTTGCACCGCATTGGCGATGGAACGCTTGTCGGCTTCCAGGTACTCACGGCTGTAGCGCGGTTCCTCGACGATTTCCATCTTGTCGCGCAACACGTCGATGATCGGGTGCGCGGCGTGGAACGCATCCTCGTAGTGCTCGGCCACCAGCGTGCCGAACGCCAGGGGCACGGCGGTCATGTATTGCAGGCAGTGGTCGCGGTCGGCGGCATTGGCCAGTGGGCCGACCTTGGAGATGATGCGGATCGCCGACTCGTGGGTGGTGATCACGATACGCTCGATTTCATGCAGGCGATGTTTGACTTGCGGGTGCAAGGTCACCGCCGCTTCGCAAGCCGTTTGCGCGTGGAACTCGGCGGGGAAGCTGATCTTGAACAGCACGTTTTCCATCACGTAGGTGCCATAGGCTTGGGACAGGCTGAACGCACGTTTGTCTTCGGGCTTGAGGGCCAGATCCTTGTTGGTGTGGCTGAACAGCACGTCATAGAACCCCCACTGCGGCGCACTCAATACACCAGGGATGCCCATCTCGCCCCGCAGCGCGATATCCGCCAGGCGTACGCCACGACTCGACGCATCACCCGCCGCCCAGGATTTACGCGAACCGGCGTTCGGCGCATGTCGGTAAGTCCGCAGCGCCTGCCCGTCGACAAACGCGTGGGACAAGGCCGCCAGCAATTGCTCACGATTGGCCCCCATCAGTTTGGCGGTGACGGCGGTGGAGGCGACTTTCACCAACAGCACATGGTCGAGGCCGACGCGGTTGAACGAGTTTTCCAGAGCGATCACGCCCTGGATTTCGTGAGCCATGATCATCGCTTCCAGCACCACGCGCACGGTCAGCGGCGCGTCGCCATTGGCCAGGCGTTTTTGCGACAGGTGATCGGCCACGGCGAGGATGCCGCCGAGGTTGTCGGAAGGGTGGCCCCATTCGGCGGCGAGCCAGGTGTCGTTGTAGTCGAGCCAGCGCACGATGCAGCCGATGTCCCACGCCGCCTTGACCGGGTCCAGCCGAAATGACGTGCCCGGCACGCGTGCGCCGAACGGCACCACGCTGCCTTCGACGAGCGGCCCGAGGTGCTTGGTGCATTCGGGGAAACGCAGGGCCAGCAGGCCACAGCCGAGCGTGTCCATCAGGCAGTTGCGCGCGGTGTCCAGTGCGAGCGGCGAGTCGATTCGGTAACTGAGGACGTAGTCGGCGATGTCCTGCAGGACCTGGTCGTAGTCGGGGCGATTGTTCTGGTCGACGTTGGTGCTCATGGCAGTGCTCCAAAAGTTAGGGTTGTTCCATCCTCAGGGTCAGGGTTGATCGTGTCGCAGGTCTGTATGCCTGCTTATGTCCCTTGTGGGGGGAGGCTTGCTTCCTCCCACAGGGAATTGGTGTTGGGCTTTAGAAAGAGTCGCCGGGGACGCGCACGCAACCTTCCATCAACACCCGCGCACTGCGGCTCATGATGGCTTTTTTCACGACCCATTCGCCGTTCACCTGGGTGGCTTCAGCACCCACGCGCAAGGTGCCGGACGGATGCCCGAAGCGCACGGCGTTACGTTCAATGCCACCGGCCGCGAGGTTGACCAAGGTCCCGGAAATCGCCGCCGCCGTGCCAATTGCCACCGCCGCCGTGCCCATCATCGCGTGGTGCAGCTTGCCCATGGACAGCGCACGCACCAGCAAATCCACATCCCCGGCCTTGATCGCCTTGCCGCTGGAGGCCACGTAATCGGAAGGCTTGGCCACAAACGCGACCTTCGGCGTGTGCTGGCGCTGGGCCGCTTCGTCCAGGTGCTTGATCAAGCCCATGCGCAGCGCGCCGTGGGCACGCACGGTCTCGAACATGGCCAGGGCCTTGGGGTCGCCGTTGATCGCACCTTGCAGCTCGGTGCCGGTATAACCCAAGTCTTGGGCGTTGATGAAAATCGTCGGGATACCGGCGTTGATCAGCGTGGCCTTGAAGGTGCCGATACCAGGTACTTCCAGATCGTCGACCAGGTTGCCGGTGGGGAACATCGAGCCACCGCCGCCCTCTTCTTCCGCCGCCGGGTCCATGAATTCCAGCTGCACTTCGGCAGCCGGAAACGTCACGCCGTCCAGTTCGAAGTCGCCGGTTTCCTGTACCGCGCCGTCGGTGATCGGCACGCGGGCGATGATGGTCTTGCCGATATTGGCCTGCCAGACGCGCACCACGGCCACGCCGTTGTGTGGGATTCGAGCCGGCTCGACCAAACCCGCACTGATCGCGAACGAACCCACCGCCGCCGACAGGTTGCCGCAGTTGCCGCTCCAGTCGACAAAGGGCTTATCGATGGAGACCTGGCCAAACAGGTAGTCCACGTCGTGATCGGCACGGGTGCTCTTGGAAAGAATCACGGTCTTGCTGGTGCTGGACGTGGCGCCGCCCATGCCATCGATTTGCTTGTCGTAGGGATCGGGGCTGCCGATCACTCGCAGCAACAAGGCATCGCGGGCCTTCCCCGGGACCTGCGCCGAAGCGGGCAGGTCCTGGAGGCGGAAAAATACGCCCTTGCTGGTGCCGCCACGCATATAGGTGGCGGGGATCTTGATTTGCGCTACAGGTGCCATATGCATCCTCTTCTCAGGCGGTCGCCGCCGATTCCAGGAAGTCCTGGGCGAAACGTTGCAACACGCCGCCCGCCTCGTAGATCGACACTTCTTCGGCAGTGTCCAGGCGGCAGGTCACCGGCACCTCGACACGTTCGCCGTTCTTGCGGTTGATCACCAGGGTCAACTGCGCACGCGGTGTGCGTTCGCCGACCACGTCATAGGTTTCACTGCCGTCGATGTGCAAGGTGTGGCGGTCGGTGCCCGGCAGAAACTCCAGCGGCAACACGCCCATGCCCACCAGGTTGGTGCGGTGGATACGTTCGAACCCTTCGGCGGCAATCGCTTCCACACCGGCCAGGCGTACGCCCTTGGCGGCCCAGTCGCGGGAGGAGCCTTGGCCGTAGTCGGCACCGGCGATGATGATCAGCGGCTGCTTGCGTTCCATGTAGGTTTCGATGGCTTCCCACATGCGCGTAACCTTGCCTTCGGGCTCGATGCGCGCCAGGGAGCCCTGCTTGACCTTGCCGTTTTCCTGCACCATTTCGTTGAACAGTTTCGGGTTGGCGAAGGTGGCGCGTTGCGCGGTCAGGTGGTCGCCACGGTGGGTCGCGTAAGAGTTGAAGTCGACTTCCGGCAGGCCCATTTTCGCCAGGTATTCGCCGGCGGCGCTGTCGAGCATGATCGCGTTCGAAGGCGACAGGTGGTCGGTGGTGATGTTGTCCGGCAGCACCGCCAGCGGGCGCATGCCCTTGAGCGGGCGCGCACCGGCCAATGCGCCTTCCCAGTACGGCGGGCGGCGGATATAGGTGCTTTGCGGGCGCCAGTCGTACAGCGGCGTGACCTTGGGGCCGGTGTCTTCGTGGATCGCGAACATCGGAATGTACACCGCGCGGAACTGCTCGGGCTTGACCGAGGCCTTGACCACCGCGTCGATTTCTTCGTCGCTCGGCCAGATGTCCTGCAGGCGGATCTCCTTGCCGTCGGCATCCAGGCCAAGCACGTCCTTTTCGATGTCGAACCGGATGGTGCCGGCAATCGCATAGGCCACCACCAGCGGCGGCGACGCCAGGAACGCTTGCTTGGCGTACGGGTGAATCCGCCCGTCGAAGTTGCGGTTGCCCGAAAGCACGGCGGTGGCGTACAGGTCGCGGTCGATGATCTCTTGCTGGATCACCGGGTCCAGCGCGCCGGACATGCCATTGCAAGTGGTGCAGGCGAAGGCCACTACGCCAAAGCCGAGTTTTTCCAGCTCATGGCCCAGGCCGGCTTCTTCCAGGTACATCGCCACGGTTTTCGAGCCGGGCGCCAGGGACGATTTGACCCACGGCTTGCGCGTCAGCCCCAGCCGGTTGGCATTGCGCGCCAGCAGGCCGGCGGCGATCACGTTGCGCGGGTTGCTGGTGTTGGTGCAACTGGTGATGGCGGCGATGATCACCGCGCCGTCCGGCATCTGCCCCGGTACGTCGTCCCACTGGCCGCAAATGCCTTGAGCAGCCAGGTCACGCGTGGCGACGCGGGCGTGGGGGTTGCTCGGGCCGGCCATGTTGCGCACGACGCTGGACAGGTCGAAGCTCAGGCCACGCTCGTATTGCGCCCCCTTGAGGTCATCGGCCCACAGCCCGGTGTGGCGTGCGTACTGCTCGACCAGCGCGACTTGTTCGTCTTCGCGGCCGGTGAGCTTGAGGTAGGCAATGGTTTGCTGGTCGATGTAGAACATCGCCGCCGTGGCACCGTATTCCGGGGCCATGTTGGAGATGGTCGCGCGGTCGCCCAGGGTGAGCGCCGACGCACCTTCACCAAAGAACTCCAGCCACGCGCCGACGACTTTTTGCTTGCGCAGGAACTCGGTCAGCGCCAACACCATATCGGTGGCCGTGATGCCCGGCTGCAGCTTGCCGGTGAGCTCGACGCCCACGCTTTCGGGCAGGCGCATCCACGAGGCGCGGCCGAGCATCACGCTCTCGGCTTCCAGGCCACCGACGCCGATGGCGATCACGCCCAAGGCGTCCACATGCGGGGTGTGGCTGTCGGTGCCGACACAGGTGTCGGGGAAGGCCACGCCGTCGCGCACCTGGATCACCGGGGACATTTTCTCCAGGTTGATCTGGTGCATGATGCCGTTACCCGGCGGGATCACGTCGACGTTCTTGAAGGCTTTTTTGGTCCATTCGATAAAGTGAAAACGGTCTTCGTTGCGGCGGTCCTCGATGGCGCGGTTCTTCTGGAACGCATCCGGATCGAAACCACCGGCCTCGACGGCCAGGGAGTGGTCGACAATCAACTGGGTCGGCACCACCGGGTTGACCTGCGCCGGGTCACCGCCTTGCAGGGCGATGGCGTCGCGCAGGCCGGCGAGGTCGACCAGCGCGGTCTGGCCAAGGATGTCGTGGCACACCACGCGCGCCGGGAACCAGGGAAAGTCGAGGTCGCGTTTGCGTTCGATCAGTTGGCTCAGGGACGCCTCAAGGGTGGCCGGGTCGCAACGGCGCACCAGGTTTTCAGCGAGCACGCGGGAGGTATAGGGCAACGTGGCGTAGGCGCCGGGGGTGATGGCTTCGACTGCCGCGCGGGCGTCGAAGTAATCCAGGCGGCTGCCGGGCAGCGGTTTGCGAAATTCAGTGTTCATCGTCAGGACTCGGTCACGGTGGTTGCAAGAGGGACCCACTGATCCAGATTTGACATGCGATTTAAATGTGGAAGGGGGCAAGTCGAGTCGTCGCACCGCCCTCCCACATTTGATCTCATTCCACTTCAGGATCGCCGGTCTTCAGCGACGTTCGATTGGCACGAACTTGCGCTGTTCGACGCCGGTGTACTCGGCGCTTGGACGGATGATGCGGTTGTTGGCACGCTGCTCAAACACATGCGCGGCCCAGCCGGTCAGGCGCGAGCAGACAAAGATCGGCGTGAACAGCTTGGTCGGGATGCCCATGAAGTGGTACGCCGAGGCATGGTAGAAGTCGGCGTTGGGGAAGAGTTTTTTCTGCTCCCACATGGTTTTGTCGATGGCTTCGGAGACCGGGAACAACACGGTGTCGCCCACTTCGTCGGCGAGTTTTTTCGACCAGCCCTTGATCACTTCATTGCGCGGGTCGTTGTCTTTGTAGATCGCGTGGCCGAAGCCCATGATCTTGTCTTTGCGCGCCAGCATGCCGAGGGTGCCTTCCACCGCTTCTGCGGCAGAGCCGAAACGTTCGATCATCTCCATCGCCGCTTCGTTGGCGCCGCCATGCAGCGGGCCGCGCAGCGAGCCGATGGCAGCGGTGACGCAGGAATACAGGTCCGACAGGGTCGAAGCGCACACTCGTGCGGTGAAGGTCGACGCGTTGAACTCGTGCTCGGCGTAGAGGATCAGCGACACATTCATGACTTTCTCATGCAGCTCGCTCGGCTTCTTGCCGTGCAGCAGGTGCAGGAAGTGGCCGCCGATGCCTGGCTCGTCAGTCACGCAGTCGATGCGCTTGCCGTCATGGCTGAAGCGGTACCAGTAACACATGATCGCCGGAAACGCGGCGAGCAGGCGGTCGGTGACATCCCGTTGCACACTGAAGTCTTTCTCGGGTTCGATATTGCCCAGGAACGAACAACCGGTGCGCATCACGTCCATCGGATGGGCGTCGGCGGGGATGCGTTCCAGCACTTCTTTCAGTGCCTGGGGCAGGTCGCGCAGCTTGCTCAGCTTGTGGCGATAGTCGGTCAGTTGGGCCTGGGTCGGCAGTTCGCCGTACAACAGCAGGTAGGCGACTTCTTCAAACTGCGCGTCGGCGGCCAGTTCGCGTACGTCGTAGCCGCGATAGGTCAGGCCGGCACCGGCTTGGCCCACGGTGGACAGAGCGGTCTGCCCGGCGACCTGGCCACGCAGGCCGGCGCCACTCAATACTTTTGCTTCAGCCATGTTCGTTCTCCAATTTTGTAGTTATGGGAGGCGCGTTCGTTACTTTTTCGCGGCGAACAGCGCGTCGAGCTTCTGCTCGAAGGTGTGGTAGTCGATGCGGTCGTAAAGCTCCATGCGGGTTTGCATGGTGTCGATCACGTTCTGCTGGGTGCCGTCGCGACGGATCGCGGTGTAGACGTTTTCGGCGGCCTTGTTCATGGCGCGAAAGGCCGAGAGCGGGTACAGCACCAGGGAAACATCGGCAGATTTCAACTGTTCGGTGGTGTACAGCGGCGTCGCACCGAATTCGGTGATATTGGCCAGAATTGGCGCTTTCACCCGGGCAGCGAACAGTTTGTACATCTCCAGTTCAGTGATGGCTTCCGGGAAGACCATGTCGGCACCGGCCTCGATACAGGCGGCGGCACGCTCCAGGGCGGATTCCAGGCCTTCGACGGCCAGGGCATCGGTACGCGCCATGATCACAAAGCTGTCATCGGTGCGCGCATCCACGGCGGCCTTGATGCGGTCGACCATCTCCTGCTGGGAGACGATTTCTTTGTTCGGGCGATGCCCGCAGCGTTTGGCGCCGACCTGGTCTTCGATGTGGATGGCGGCCGCGCCGAACTTGATCATCGACTTGACGGTGCGCGCCACGTTGAACGCCGAGGAACCGAACCCGGTGTCCACGTCCACCAGCAGCGGCAGGTCGCATACATCGGTGATACGACGCACGTCGGTGAGCACGTCGTCCAGGCCGGTGATGCCCAGGTCCGGCACGCCCAGGGAGCCGGCAGCCACGCCGCCGCCTGACAGATAAATCGCCTTGAAGCCGGCGCGCTTGGCCAACAGGGCGTGGTTGGCGTTGATCGTGCCGACCACCTGCAACGGATGCTCGCTGGCGACCGCGTCACGGAAACGCTGGCCGGGTGTGCTTTTATTATTCGAACTCATGACTCACCTCTATCAGGGGCGCCGTCCGGAAAGTGACGGGCAATATTGCGTTTGGAAGCGCCGATATGCCGGCGCATCAACAATTCGGCCAATTCACCGTCGCGATCGGCAATCGCGTCCAGAATGCGGTGATGCTCGGCAAAAGCCTGGCGTGGACGATTCGGCGTGGCGGAGAACTGGATGCGGTACATGCGCACCAACTGGTACAGCTCGCCGCAGAGCATTTGAGTGAGGGTGCGGTTGCCCGCGCCTTGAATTATCCGGTAATGAAAGTCGAAGTCGCCTTCCTGCTGGTAGTAACCGACGCCGGCCTGGAATGCCGCATCCCGTTCATGGGTATGCAGCACTTGGCGCAGTTCTTCGATTTCGGCGTCGGTCATGCGCTCGGCGGCCAAGCGGCAGGCCATGCCTTCCAGGGACTCGCGGATCTCATAGAGCTCGACCAGCTCGGCATGGCTCAACGACACAACGCGGGCGCCCACATGGGGCACGCGCACCAGCAGGCGCTGGCCTTCCAGACGATGGATCGCTTCGCGCAGCGGGCCGCGGCTGATGCCGTAGGTGCGCGCCAGTTCCGGCTCGGAGATCTTGCTGCCGGGGGCGATCTCGCCCTTGACGATGGCGGCCTGGATACGCCGGAAGACGTTCTCCGACATTGTCTGGGACTCGTCGGAAGCAGCGACCGGAGATTCCGATTGAACCCACATATTGTCGACACCTTTAAAAGCAATGCCGCAAAAACTAGCCAATCAGCCTGCATTAGTCAAAGAATAAATCCACATTGTCGACAATCGTCTAATAACCCTCAACGTATTCACCGAGAGCATGGCCGCCTGCCAGCGCTGGCGCCAAAAAAGCATCATGTTAGAATGCCCGCCGCTTTTGCCTGACATCATTGGATGAAACGGCGCACGAGGGAGTTTGCGCAGCAATGCCAGTCGCCTTGAATTGAACATCGCACTGCACCGCCTCAGGATCTATGAGACTCAAGCCCTTCCCCCTGTTTTGCCTACTGTGCCTACCGAGCCTTGGCGTTGCCGCCGAGAAGACCGTGTATGGCCTCAACGAATATGCCCAATTGGCTGATATCGACCTGGAGGTCGCCGCCAAGCTGGACACCGGTGCCAAGACCGCGTCCCTCAGCGCCCGCGATATCAAGCGTTTCAAGCGCAACGGCGAATCCTGGGTGCGGTTCTACCTGGCCATCGACGCCGCCCATTCCCACCCCATCGAGCGCCCCCTGGCCCGCGTCAGCAAGATCAAGCGCCGCGCTGGCGACTACGACCCCGATGAAGACAAGAACTACACCGCCCGCCCGGTGATTTCCCTGGATATCTGCATGGGCAGCGCTTTACGCAGCATCGAAGTGAACTTGACTGACCGCAGCGCTTTCCAATACCCGCTGCTGATCGGCTCCGAAGCGTTGAAACGCTTTGATGCGCTGATCGACCCCAGTCTTAAATACGCAGCAGGCAAACCCGCCTGCGCCGCCGACGCTCATACCGCCGAGTAAACCGAATGCGCTCTCTTACCCTGCACCTGAAAATCCTGATCGCCATCCTGGTGGTGCTGGGTATTTCGGTCACCGCCTATCAGATTTTCGTGCTGGGCATTCCCGTCACCGAGGACGCCACCGACGACCTGTGGAACATCGACGCCAAAGTCGAGTTCGTCGCCAGCCCGAAAGACCCGGTGAAAATCCAGATGTTCGTGCCCCCCTTGAGCCGCGACTTCGTCAGCCTTAATGAGAGTTTCATTTCCAATAACTACGGGGTCAGCGTCAACCGCATCGACGGTAACCGCAAGGTCACCTGGTCGGCACGCCGGGCCAAGGGCAACCAGACCCTGTATTACCGCCTGGTGCTGACCAAGCGTTACAGCGGCGAAAAAGCCAAGATCAAAGGCCCGACCTTCCGCGACAGCATCGCCGTGGAAGGCCCGGAAAAAATCGCCGCCGAAGCCCTGCTGGCACCGATCCGCCAGCATTCGGCCGACGTCGAGACCTTCATTACCGAAGCGATCAAGCGCACCAACAACCTCAATGACGACAATGTGAAGTTGTTGCTGGCGGGCGACCCGTCGACGCCGCACAAGGCCAAGATCGTCGAGTTGCTGTTGTCCATCGCCCATGTGCCGGTGGAAAAGGTGCACACCATCCGCCTGGTCGCCGACCAACCGCAAACCCCGGAACTGTGGCTGCGCAGCTTCAATGGCAATGACTGGCTGTATTTCAACCCGGAAACCGGCGAACAGGGCCTGCCCGCCGACCGCCTGCTGTGGTGGACCGGCGATGAAAACCTGATCACCGTCGATGGCGGCAAGAAAGCCATGGTCACCTTCAGCCTCAACAACAGCGAAATGAACGCCATTCGCCTGGCCAAGCTGACCGACGAAAACACCGACGCCAATTTCCTCGAATACTCGCTGTATGGCTTGCCGCTGCAAACCCAGCAGACCTTCATGATCATGGTGATGATCCCGATCGGCGTGCTGGTGATTCTGATCCTGCGTAACCTGATCGGCCTGCAGACCCTGGGCACGTTCACCCCGGTGTTGATCGCCCTGGCGTTCCGCGAAACGCAGTTGGGCTTCGGGATCATGCTGTTTACGGTGATCACCGCGCTGGGGCTGTCGCTCAGGTCGTACCTTGAACATTTGAAGCTGCAGATGCTGCCGAGGCTGTCGGTGGTGCTGACGTTCGTGGTGGTACTGATCGCGGCCATCAGCCTGTTCAGCCATAAGCTGGGCCTGGAACGCGGCCTCTCCGTGGCACTGTTCCCGATGGTGATCCTGACCATGACCATCGAACGCCTGTCGATTACCTGGGAAGAACGCGGCGGTGGCCATGCGATGAAGGTGGCGATTGGTACGCTGTTCGCCGCGTCCCTGGCGCACATCATCATGAGCGTGCCGGAGTTGATCTACTTCGTGTTCACCTTCCCGGCGATCCTGCTGATCCTGGTGGGCTTCATGCTGGCCATGGGGCGTTATCGCGGCTATCGCCTGACCGAACTGGTGCGCTTCAAGGCCTTCCTCAAGGCTGACTCGTAATGTTCGGCTTCTGGAAGACCTGGAAAGCCCTCGAAGCGCGGGGGATTATGGGCATCAACCGGCGTAACGCCGACTACGTGCTCAAGTACAACAAGCGCAGCCTGTACCCGATCGTGGATGACAAAATCATCACCAAGGAACGCGCGATCGCCGCCGGCATCCATGTGCCGCAAATGTACGGGGTGATCTCCACCGAAAAGGAAATCGACAAGCTCGACGAAATTATCGCCGGGCGCAGCGACTTCGTGATCAAGCCGGCCCAGGGTGCCGGCGGGGATGGCATCCTCGTCGTGGCCGACCGCTTTGAAGGGCGCTATCGCACGGTGTCCGGCAAAATCATCAGCCATGAAGAGATCGAACATCAGATCTCCAGCATCCTCACCGGCCTGTACTCCCTGGGCGGCCACCGTGACCGTGCGCTGATCGAATACCGCGTGGTGCCCGACCAGATCTTCAAAAGCATCAGTTACGAAGGCGTACCGGATATCCGCATCATTGTGCTGATGGGCTACCCGGTGATGGCCATGCTGCGCTTGCCGACCCGCCAGTCCGGCGGCAAGGCCAACCTGCACCAGGGCGCGATCGGCGTGGGCGTGGACCTGGCCACCGGCCTGACCCTGCGTGGCACCTGGCTGAATAACATCATTACCAAGCACCCCGACACCACCAACGCGGTGGACGGCGTGCAGTTGCCCAACTGGGACGGTTTCATGAAGCTCGCCGCGGGCTGCTACGAGCTGTGCGGGTTGGGCTATATCGGCGTGGACATGGTGCTGGACCAGGAAAAAGGCCCGCTGATCCTGGAGCTGAATGCACGGCCGGGGCTGAATATCCAGATCGCCAACGACTGTGGGCTGACCCTGCGCACCCATGCGGTGGAGGCCCGATTGGAAGCGCTGAAAGCTGCCGGCGTGACGGAAACGGTGGAAGAACGAGTGAAGTTCGTACAGGAAATGTTTGGGCATATTCCGCCCGTCGAAGGTTGATCCGGCCTTCGAACTGTCTATCCCCGACATCCCCTCTAGGAGCAAATCCTACGGGGGACTACAATCCCCTCCCCCGCGCCTTGGCTGATCCACCCCGCATGTCGACCTGTTCCGTACACCCGCTGCCCTACCGGGCCAACCCCGCCGAGTATTTTGCGGCGATTCGCCATGCGCCCGGCGCGGTGCTACTCGACAGCGGCCGGCCGGTGGCCGAGCGCGGGCGTTATGACCTGCTCAGCGCCTGGCCCGAGGCGACCTTGGCGGTGGAGCCCGACGAAAGCGGCAGCGATTTCCTGCAGCGTTTGCGTAAAAACCTGACTCAGTTGGGTAACGCCAGCCTGCCCCACGGTTACACCTTGCCGTTTGTCGGTGGTTTGATCGGCTACCTGAGCTATGACTTTGGCCGACACCTGGAGCAAATGCCGCACCTGGCGGTGGATGACTTGCACCTGCCGGACGCGCGCTTCGGTTTGTATGCCTGGGCGCTGATCAGTGATCACCAGGTGCAAACCAGTCAACTGGTGTTCCACCCGGCGCTGGCTGACAGCGAGCGGCAACGCTTGATCGCGCTGTTCAGTCAACCGACGGCCGAGACCACGGCGCCGTTCGCGCTGAAGGGGCCAATGAAGTCGGACCTGACCCCTGAGGCTTACCACCAGGCCATCGTGCGCATTCAGGATTACATCCAGGCCGGTGACTGCTACCAGGTCAACTTTGCCCAGCGTTTTCGCGCGCCGTGCATCGGTGATCCATGGGCGGCTTATTGCGCCTTGCGCGCAGCCTGCCCAACGCCTTTTTCCGGTTTCCAGAGCCTGCCGGATGCCGGCGCGGTGCTGAGCTTGTCACCGGAACGCTTCGTCAGGGTCAGCGAGGGCCAGGTTGAAACCCGCCCGATCAAAGGCACGCGGCCACGCGGCGCAACGCCTGAACAAGACGCCGCCCACGCCGCCGAACTGCTGGCCAGCCCCAAGGATCGCGCCGAAAACCTGATGATTGTCGACCTGCTGCGCAACGACCTCGGCCGCACCTGTCGCACCGGCTCGGTGAGCGTGCCGGAGTTGTTCAGCCTGGAAAGCTACCCCAACGTGCATCACCTGGTCAGCAGCGTTATCGGCGAGTTGGCCGACAACAAAGACGCCCTCGACCTGATCGCCGGCAGCTTCCCCGGCGGGTCCATTACCGGTGCGCCGAAGATCCGCGCAATGCAGATCATCGACGAACTGGAGCCGACGCGACGCGGCTTGTATTGCGGCTCCCTGGTGTACCTGGACGTGCGCGGCGAGATGGACAGCTCCATCGCCATCCGCACTTTGCTGGTCAAGGATGGCCAGGTGTGCTGCTGGGGCGGAGGCGGGATCGTGGCGGATTCGCAGTGGGAGGCGGAGTATCAGGAGTCGCTGACCAAGGTACGGGTGCTGTTACAAACCTTGGAAAGTTTGTAACGCACGACCCTCGTGGCTTTGGGCATCAACTGAATGACTTACAGGCTCAACGTCCGATTCGAAGCCTTGATGAACTCCCGCTTCAAATCCTCAAACGTATGCACCGCTGGGAACTGCGGGAACTCGCGAATCACATTCTCCGGCGCGTGGAACAGAATCCCACGGTCGGCTTCGCCCAGCATGGTGGTGTCGTTGTAGGAATCGCCGGCGGCGATCACGCGGTAGTACAGGCTCTTGAACGCCAGCACCGACTGGCGCTTGGGGTCTTTCTGGCGCAGTTGGTAGCTGATCACCCGGTCATTTTCATCGGTGATCAGACGGTGGCAAAGCAAGGTCGGGAAGCCCAGTTGGCGCATCAGCGGCTGGGAGAACTCGTAGAACGTGTCGGACAGGATCACCACCTGGAAGCGCTCGCGCAGCCAATTGACGAACTCGATGGCGCCTTCCAGCGGCTTGAGCGTGGCGATCACGGCCTGTATGTCGGCAAGCTTGAGCCCGTGTTCGTCGAGGATGCGCAGACGTTGCTGCATCAGCACGTCGTAGTCGGGAATGTCGCGGGTGGTGGCCCGCAGGGATTGGATACCGGTTTTTTCGGCGAAGGCGATCCAGATTTCCGGAACCAGCACCCCTTCCAGGTCAAGACAGGCAATTTCCACAAGACACTCCATTGGATTTATTGGTTGAGCGGGCAAAACGACTGCCGAACTCTAGCGATTCAAGCTCGCCGCCGCAACGCAGAGCGGATTTTGTTACCATCGCCCACCTAGAGAGCGCTCAGCGCCACTGACCTGTAGGAACCGTCCTAATGAACCAAGCCTTCGACGTCGTTGAACTCGCCACGACCTATGCCAACAAATCCGCCCAGGACATTCTCAAGCTGGCGTTCAGCCAGTTCGGCGATGACCTGTGGATCTCTTTCAGCGGTGCCGAGGACGTGGTGCTGGTGGACATGGCCTGGAAGCTGAACAAGAACGTCAAGGTGTTCAGCCTCGACACCGGCCGCCTGCATCCGGAGACCTACCGATTTATCGAGCAGGTACGCGAGTTCTACAAAATCGACATCGAACTGATCTCGCCGGACCAGAGCAAGCTGGAGCCGTTCGTCAAGGAAAAGGGCCTGTTCAGCTTCTACAAGGATGGCCATGGCGAATGCTGCGGCGTGCGCAAGATCGAACCGCTGCGCCGCAAATTGTCCGGCGTGAGCGCCTGGGCCACCGGCCAACGCCGCGACCAGAGCCCCGGCACCCGCAGCCAGGTGGCGGTGCTGGAGATCGACACAGCCTTTTCCACCCCGGAACGCACCCTGTACAAGTTCAACCCGTTGGCGCAAATGACCAGCGAAGAGATCTGGGGTTATATCCGCATGCTGGAACTGCCCTACAACAGCCTGCATGAGCGCGGCTTTATCAGCATCGGCTGCGAGCCATGCACCCGGCCGGTGTTGCCCAACCAACATGAGCGCGAAGGCCGCTGGTGGTGGGAAGAGGCCACGCAGAAGGAATGCGGGCTGCACGCGGGGAACATCATCAGCAAGGCGTGAGGGTTGACGCGGTTGGAAAATGTGGGAGGGGGCTTGCCCCGATAGCGGTCTGTCAGTCAGCGTATGTTTGACTGAAACACCGCTATCGGAGGCAAGCCCCCTCCCACATTTGTTTTGTATTTAGGCTTGAAATGTACACACAAATGTAACCATTGGTGCCATTTATGTGTGCAATTCTTATTCAGACGCACCATAACGTAACACCTGCCCCCGACTATCGTCTGTCTCGTTGAACCCCACGCTTACACCTTAAAAATAAATAACTGTTCAATCGGTCAATTTATAAATCTTTAAATTCAGCCAGTTATTTAGATCCCCTATTAAAACGAAATTAGCCAGGGTTTTCATAGATCCAAAACTGGCACGCATGTGGCTTAAGGTGAAAAGTGCTTTGTATACAATAAATACAAAACCTACATACACTTTGCCATCCGCCGCTTTGCTGCAGATGTGCTGGAGCCTGCCGGAATGCGTACTAGCCTCTCGAATGACCTCGCACTGGATCTGCCCTCTTCAGCCTTGAACCCCGAGGCCGCCGGCCCGCTGGTACTCAGCCCACGCCTGCACAACAAGGACCTGGCGCCTACCAAGGTGGAAGGCCGGCGTTGGGGGCGCTATAGCATTTTTGCGCTGTGGACCAATGACGTGCACAACATCGCCAATTATTCGTTCGCCATCGGCCTGTATGCGCTGGGCCTGGGCGGTTGGCAAATCCTGCTGTCCCTGGGGATCGGCGCGGCGCTGGTGTACTTCTTCATGAACCTGTCGGGGTATATGGGCCAGAAGACCGGGGTGCCGTTCCCGGTGATCAGCCGTATCAGTTTCGGTATTCATGGCGCGCAGCTTCCGGCGCTGATCCGTGCGGTGATTGCGATTGCCTGGTTTGGTATCCAGACCTACCTGGCATCGGTGGTTTTCCGCGTGCTGCTGACGGCAATTCATCCAGGCTTTGCCGAGTATGACCACAACGCGATCCTGGGCTTATCCACCCTGGGTTGGGTGTGTTTTGTGGCGATCTGGTTCGTGCAACTGGTGATCCTGGCCTACGGCATGGAGATGGTGCGGCGCTACGAAGGCTTCGCCGGGCCGGTGATCCTGGCAACGATGGCTGCCTTGGCCGGCTGGATGTACTTCCAGGCGGGCGGCAATATTGCCTGGTCGATCCGCGAACCCCTGAGCGGCGGCGAGATGTGGCGCAATATCTTTGCCGGCGGCGCGCTGTGGTTGGCGATCTACGGCACGCTGATCCTCAACTTCTGTGATTTCGCCCGCTCTTCACCGTGCCGCAGAACCATACAGGTCGGTAATTTCTGGGGCCTGCCGGTGAACATCCTGGTGTTCGCCGCCATCACCGTGCTGCTGTGCGGCGGGCAATTTCAGCTCAATGGCCGAGTGATCGAAAGCCCCACCGAAATCATCGCCGCCATCCCCAACACCTTCTTTCTCGTGCTGGGTTGCCTGGCGTTCCTGATTGTCACCGTGGCGGTGAACATCATGGCCAATTTCGTCGCCCCGGCCTTTGTGCTGAGCAACCTGGCGCCCAAGTACCTGAACTTTCGGCGTGCCGGGTTGATCAGCGCTACCGTGGCGGTGTTGATCCTGCCGTGGAACCTCTACAACAGCCCCTTGGTGATTGTGTATTTCCTCTCCGGCCTGGGCGCGCTGCTGGGGCCGCTGTACGGGGTGATCATGGTTGATTACTGGCTGATCCGTAAAAGCCAGGTGGATGTACCGCAGTTGTACAGCGAAGATCCGAAAGGCGTTTATCACTACAGCCGTGGGGTCAATTTACGTGCCGTCGCGGCGTTTATTCCTGCGGCGGTGATCGCCATCCTGCTGGCGCTGTTGCCGGGTTTTGCCAGCGTCTCGCCGTTTTCCTGGCTGTTTGGCGCCAGTATTGCAGGGGTGCTGTACCTGCTGATCGCCAAGCGCGAACCGTTTTACGCCGATGTCAGCGGCGAAAGCATTGCAGTCGATAACGTCAGTCATTAATCAAGGACATTCCATGCGTATCCTCGTGGTCAACGTCAACACCACCGCCTCCATCACCGACACCATCGCCCAGCAAGCGCGGGCCGTGGCGGCGCCGGGCACCGAAATCGTCGGGCTCACCCCGTACTTTGGCGCCGAGTCGGTGGAGGGCAATTTCGAAAGCTACCTGGCGGCCATCGCCGTGATGGACCGGGTCATGGCTTACGACCAGCCATTCGACGCAGTGATCCAGGCCGGCTACGGCGAACATGGCCGCGAAGGCTTGCAGGAATTGTTGAACGTGCCGGTGGTGGATATCACCGAAGCCGCCGCCAGCACCGCCATGTTCCTGGGCCACGCTTATTCGGTGGTGACCACCCTGGACCGCACGGTGCCGCTGATTGAAGACCGCCTGAAGCTCGCCGGCCTGTACCAACGCTGCGCCTCGGTGCGGGCCAGCGGCATGGCTGTGCTGGAATTGGAAGAAAACCCGCTGGCCGCCATGGAAGCCATTGTGCGCCAGGCGGAGCTGGCCATTGGGGAAGACAAGGCCGAAGTGATCTGCCTGGGCTGCGGCGGCATGGCCGGGTTGGACGAACACATTCGCCAGCGCACCGGCGTGCCGGTGGTGGATGGGGTGACGGCGGCGGTGACGATTGCCGAATCGTTGGTGCGGTTGGGGCTGTCGACGTCCAAAATTCGGACTTATGCGACGCCAAGGCCTAAAAAGATCATGGGCTGGCCGGGCACGTTCGGCCGTTGAGATCGAATGTGGGGGCTTGCTCCCGATGCGAGGGTGTCAGCTGGCTGATGGATGACTGACCCACTGCTATCGGGGCACGCCCCCACACACGCTTTGAACTGAGCCTGGCCTTAGAGTGCGCTGAACCTCTGGCCCAAGTTCTGCTCGGCGAACTGCTCGATGATGAAATCCACAAACGCCCGGGTCTTGCCGGGCAGCAATTTATGCTCGGCGTAGTAGATGGAGATATTGCCGTCATCCACATACCAATCGGGCAACACCCGAACCACCGCGCCGCTGTCGAGGAACGGCACGGCCATCGGCATGCTGACCAGGGCGATGCCCAGGCCCTGGGCGCTGGCGCAGCAGGCGGCTTCGGAGTCGCTCATGGTCATGCCGGGCTTGAGCACCAACGGGCTGTGGTCGCGCTCGATGCTGGTCAATTGCCAGGAACGCACACGGCCGGTTTGCGGTGAACGGATGAGGATGCCGGTGCAACGTGCCAAATCCTCAGGCACCGACACCGGCGGGCGCTTCGCCAGGTAATCCGGCGAGGCCACCAGCACCCGGTGCGCCGGGGTCAACTTGCGCGCCACCACACCCTGGGGCAGTTCGAAACCACCGCCGATGGCGGCATCAAAGCCCTGGCCGATCAGGTCGACTTGGCGATTATCGAAATGCCAGTCCGGGCGGATATCCGGAAAACGTTGCATGAACGCGCCAAGCAAAGGCACCACATAGCGATTGCCGAACACCGTGCCCATGCTGACCTTGAGCGTGCCCACCGGCCGCCCCTCGGCGCTGGCCAGGTTGGCCACGGCATTCTGGATGGTGATGAGGCTGGCGCTGACCTCTTCGAGGAACAGCTTGCCGGCCTCGGTCAGCGCGAGACGGCGCGTGCTGCGCTGGAACAACCGCACACCCAGGCGCACTTCCAGCTTGGCCACGCTTTTGCCCACCGCCGCCGGCGTCAGGCTCAGGTGGCGCGCGGCTTCGGCAAAGCTGCCACCTTCGGCGCTGCGTACGAAGCATTCGATACTGCCAAAGCTCTCCATAAGACCATACTCTAAACTTTTGGTTTACACAGACTATAGCAATCACGGTCTACCGGTTGGGGTGGGCGGGGTCGATACTCGGATCCAACAACAAGGCATTGGGCCTTGCACAGCCAGGAGATCGACATGACCACCCCTAACCTCAGCGGCAAAGTCGCCTTGATTCAAGGCGGTTCTCGCGGCATCGGCGCCGCCATCGTCAAACGTCTTGCAGCACAAGGCGCAGCCGTCGCCTTTACTTACGTGAGCTCAGCCGCCAAGGCTGAAGAATTGCAGAACAGCGTGATCAACGAAGGCGGCAAAGCCCTGGCGATTCAGGCCGACAGCGCCGATGCCAGCGCGATTCGCAACGCCGTCAACGCCACCGTCGCCGCTTTTGGGCGCCTGGATATCCTGGTGAACAACGCCGGCGTGCTGGCCATCGCCCCGCTGGAAGATTTCAAACTGGAAGACTTCGACCAGACCCTGGCGATCAACGTACGCAGCGTGTTTATCGCCACCCAGGAAGCGGCCCGGCATATGGGCGAAGGTGGCCGGGTGATCAATATCGGCAGCACCAATGCCGAGCGCATGCCGTTTGGCGGTGGCGGGCCGTATGCCATGAGCAAGGCCGCGCTGGTGGGATTGACCAAGGGCTTGGCGCGGGATCTGGGGCCACGGGGTATTACCATCAATAACGTGCAGCCTGGGCCGGTGGACACCGATATGAACCCGGCGAACACTGAGTTCGCGGCAAGCTTGATGAATTTGATGGCGGTGGGGCGTTATGGCCACGTAGAGGAAATCGCCAGCTTTGTGGCTTACCTCGCAGGCCCGGAAGCCGGCTACATCACTGGCGCCAGCCTGACCATCGATGGCGGGTTCAGCGCATAGGTTTTCTGCAGAAATGCAAAACCCAATGTGGGGCGTACTGCCGATGGTGGTGGTTCAGTCAATAACGATACCAACTGTCACACCGCCATCGGGAGCCTGCCCCCACATTTTGACCGACAGGTTCAGGAGAGGGGCGGCAGGCCGTACGCAGCCAGGTCAAAGTCCGCGAGTTTGCGGATGATCTGGTCGGCATGCTGGTACTTGCTGTCGGCCATGGCTTCATCGGGCACGGCGATGGCGGTCATATGGGCCGCCTTGGCAGCGGTGACGCCAAACGGCGAGTCTTCGAACACCAGGCAATCTTCGGGCGCCACGCCCAGGCGGCGGGCAGCGGTGAGGAAGATATCCGGCGCAGGTTTGGCAGCACCGACTTCCGGGTCGTCAGCGGTCACGATCGTGTCGAACAAGCCAAACCACTCGCGGTGCAGCGTGGTCTTGTGGCCAAACGAATTGCGCGACGAACTGGTGCCCACGGCAATCGGAATATTGTGCGCCTTCAAGTGCCGCACCAGCGCCTCGGCACCGGGCATGCCCAGGGCCTTGGGGAAGCGCTCGCTCATCAGCGGCTCACGGATTTCCAGAAACTGCGCCGGGGTGATCGGTAGATTCAACGCCTTGACCACATAATCCGCCAGGTCCTGTGCCCCGCGCCCAATGATGTGCTGCTTGATCCCCCAGTCATAGGTACGACCATAACGCTCGGCAATGATCTGCGTGACTTCGGTGTAGATGCCTTCAGTATCCAGCAACAACCCGTCCATATCGAAAATCACAGCCTTGATCGGAGCAGCGGTACGCGGTGCATTCATCACAACAGATCCTGGGAGGAAGGACTAAATGGATTCAGCACAATAGCGGCCGCGCTTACCTGCGAGCAACCCTTTAGACTGTGCGCCTCGCCTTTCTGAAGTGCCCGCCATGCTCTACCGTCTCGCCGCCGACAGCCTTGTGCTGTCGAACACTACATCCTCACCTTGATCTACCCGGCCGGGCTGACGCCGCAAATCCAGTGGGTGCTTCAATATCGCGGTGTACACCCGGCTGATCCGACGTTATCGACAGGCTTGAGACAGCTGCGGTGGTGAAGAATCACAGTCCCTCAGCCCCTTCATAGCCGCCGCCATGTCCGAAGCCTTCGAAGTCCCCAGCCCCCACGAAAAACATCTCGAACACACCACCGAACATGCCCACGCCCGCGGGGACAATTTCGCCAGCCGCATTGCCGTGATGACCGCACTGATGGCCACCCTCGGCGCCATGCTCAGCTACCAGGCCGGCTCCACCGAAAGCGAAGCGGCGATGGATAAGAACAACGCCGCCATCTTCAAGACCGAAGCCGCCAACCAGTGGAATTACTACCAGGCCAAATCCAGCCGACAGAACCTGGCGGAACTGGCCATGCATATTCCCGGCGTGGACGCCGCGCATTACAAGGACGAGAGCGAACGCTACAAAAACCAGAAGGAAGACGTGCGCAAACAAGCGGAGAAACTTGAGGCCACGTCTCGGCAATGGGATGAAAAATCCGAACAGGCCCTGCACCAGCATCACCGCTGGGCCCAGGCAATGACCGCGATTCAGATCGCAATTTCGCTGGCGGCGATTACGTTGCTGACAAGAAAGGAGTGGTTGAAACGCTTGGCGTATACGGCGGCAGGGGTAGCCGTGGTGTTAGGAAGTTTGGCGTGGTTGCATCTTTAGCATGAGGCTGGACAGCTGCGTACCCAGCATGACGAGGCCAACCCTTCCCGGGTTTTGACCTCGGCTGCGAGGCCCCTTCAGGCCTGCTCCACCACGACCCGATTACGCCCTTCTTGCTTGGCTTGGTACAACAACCGGTCAGCCCTCTCAAGCACGGCAGAGATCGGTTCACTTGCGGGGTGCCAAAGCGCCACGCCAAGCGAGACGGTGATGTGCCCGACTGTGTCGATATCCGCTGCCGCAATCGAGCATCGTAGTCGCTCGGCGACGTCGGCTGCGGCCTGAAGCGAACTGTTGGGCAATAGCAGTACGAACTCCTCTCCCCCGACCCGGCAGGCCAAGTCGTTGGAGCGTGAATTCTGCTGCATGAGCGCCGCGATGGCCCGCAATGTGTGATCCCCCACAGCATGGCCAAACGTGTCGTTGACGCGCTTGAAGTGATCGATGTCCACGGAAACGACGGCGAACATTTTATCGGCGTCCTGCCAACGCGACAGAATGTCCTGCATCGCTCGACGATTGGCCAAGCCTGTCAATGCATCGGTTTGGGCTTGCTGGTTCAGCTTGCCGATTTTTTCCTGTAGCAGGCTGGCACCCAATAGCAGCGCCCTGCGAATCTGCCAGCTTTCGAAATAGTGCGCCGGGACTGCACTGATCCGCTCGTAGCTGTCAGGCGTATCCAACCGTTTGGCGCAGTCGGCGAGCTTGGACAGCGGCGCTGAGATCCTTGCCCCCAACCACCAGATCAGGAGGATTCCGAACAGCGCAAGGGGCGCTATCCCTTGTGCAACCTTGACCATGGTCTGGCGCAGGAGCGCGTGTATGTTGTCGAGTGGCTGCTGCGAAATCACTCCCCAACCGCTGCTGGCTACCTTGGCGAACCCCGCGAGCATTTCCACGCCATTTTCATCCGCTGCCTGCAACGTACCCGCGTCTTGACTGAGCGCGGCGTCGGCGATCGAACCCTTTGCGACAATGTTGCCGATTTGCTCGGGATCGTTGTGATAAAGCACCCGGCGTGAGCTATCGATCAAGTAAACATGCGCGCCATCCCGGCGCACATTGGTGTCCATCAATGCCTGGAGTGTATTCCTCTGCTCAAGTCGGACACTGCCCCCTATAACGCCCAGATACTGACCTTTCCCATCGAACACGGGCTGGGAGATAAACACCACCAGATTACCCGCGATGGACTCAAACGCATTGCTGATGATCGGCGCGCGAAGGCTGAGCGGTTCCTTGTGTTGCAGGGTACGGCCATTGAGCGCGAGGCTCTCGGGGGCTGACGCGATAATGGTTCCGGTGGCATCGGCGATAAGTACGGAGTTGAAACTGGCATCCTGCCCAAGCAGGCGCTGAGTTTCTTCTGTCAGATAGCGCTTGTCGTCAAACGTTTTGCCAATGGCGGCTGAAGCGTACTTCAACTTATCGAGGTCGGAGCGCAATACCTGCTCGACACTCGTGGCGATCCTATAGGCATAGGCTTTGTTGACCTCCAGCGCGTTCTCAATCAATTCCTGCTTACGAATCTTGAACATCACCCAGAAACTGTTGGCCAGGGTTGCGACCGCAGAGAGCAGGACAAAAATAAGGATCAGAGTGCGAAGGTTGAGCTTGGGCTTCGGTCGGGTGGTCATTTACGCAGTCCGGCTGGGGCGGGAGAGTTACCAAAGATTTCGAACAAGTATGCACTGTCCTGAGAGCCAGCCCGCAGGGGTCCTGCCTGTTTTTTACAAACGCCAGAAACCACAAACCCCCGGCTTTCGCTAGAAAACCGGGGGTTTGTGTTTACTTAATGTGGCGGTGAAGGAGAGATTCGAACTCTCGATACAATTTCTTGTATACACACTTTCCAGGCGTGCTCCTTAAGCCACTCGGACACTTCACCGTATCTCGTCAAACCAGTTCAGTCTGTCGAGGCGCGCTAATGTAGTCGAAAGCCTTGCTGATGGCAAAGGTTTTTTTCAGAATTTTCATGCGCTTAGGCGGGTATGCCGGATTCGCCCCGGTACGGGGTGGTGATTGTGCCAATCTCGGGCAGGTTAAAGAGGGTCTAGGCTGGGTACTACGCCCTGCGGCAGGCCTTTTGCGGGCGGGGTTGAGTGAAAAGCCTGACTGGCCAGTCAGTCACAGCGCTTTACCGGCGCGGGCGTGGTGGGTAACGTCTGCTGCATTCTTCTATAACAAGTCCTACAAGGAACCGCGTCATGAGTGAGTTGATTGCCTACCACCTCGAAGACGGTATCGCGACCCTGACCTTGAGCAACGGCAAGGTGAACGCCATTTCTCCGGCGGTGGTGAGTGCGTTTAATGAGGCGCTGGACCAGGCCGAGAAAGATCGGGCGGTGGTGGTGATCACCGGCACGCCGGGGATTTTGTCGGGTGGTTACGACCTGAAGGTAATGACGGCCGGCCCAAAAGAGGCGATCAGCCTGGTGACGTCGGGCTCGACGTTGGCGCGGCGCCTGCTGTCCCACCCGTTCCCGGTGATTGTGGCGTGCCCTGGGCATGCGGTGGCCAAGGGCGCTTTCCTGTTGCTGTCGGCGGATTATCGGATTGGGGTGGAAGGCCCGTTCAGCATTGGCCTGAATGAAGTGGCGATCGGCATGACCATGCACCACGCCGGGATCGAGTTGGCGCGGGATCGTCTACGCAAGTCGGCGTTCCATCGCTCGGTGATCAATGCCGAGATGTTTGATCCACAAGGCGCGTTGCACGCCGGTTTCCTCGATAAGGTGGTCGCACCGGAAGACTTGCACGCAGCAGCCCTGGAAGCTGCGCGGCAGTTGAAGAAGATCAATATGAACGCCCACAAGCACACCAAGTTGAAAGTGCGTAAGGCGCTGCTGGAAGCCTTGGACGACGCGATCATTCGGGACCAGAGCCACAGCCTGAGCTAAGTGCTTACAGTTGTTGTGCCAGAGCCCGACCTTCGTCGGGCTTTTTCTTACACGCAAATCCGAAACGCCATCCCCTACCTCTATAGGGGCAATTGCTGAATACAGTGCACAACCGTACACTGAGCCACCTTTTGCCCGCATAGGCCGTGTCGATGCTTTTCCTGTTGCGTATGTTGTTGATGGGCCTGCACTTTATCCTCGCCGGCGTGCTAGGCGTGTTGATTGGGCTCTGTCGCCCTTTCAACCCGGACAACAGTCGCCTGTGCGCTCGCCTGTATGCGTTGCCGGCCATGTGGATATTGCGTTTAAACGTGAAGGCCGATGTCGACTCGTTGCGCAACAAGCCTGGCACCTGCGTGGTGATCGCCAATCACCAGTCCAATTACGATCTGTTTGTCTGTGGCAACGTGGTGCCCTACCGTACGGTGTGTATCGCCAAGAAGAGCCTGAAATGGGTACCGCTGTTCGGCCAGTTGTTCTGGCTGGCAGGCAATGTGCTGATCGACCGGGGCAACGCGCACAAGGCGCGCCGCGCGATACTCACCACCACGCACACCTTGCAGCATGAAGACACCTCGATCTGGGTGTTTCCGGAAGGCACGCGCAACCTCGGCAAAGGCCTGCGGCCATTCAAGAAAGGCGCGTTTCATATGGCGATCGCGGCCGGCGTGCCCATCGTGCAGGTGTGTGTCAGCAATTACGTCACCCACATGCGGCTCAATCGCTGGAACAGCGGTGATGTGCTCATACGCTCGCTGACGCCGATTCCTACCGTCGGGCTGACGTCGGATGACGTCCCAGCATTGATGCAGGCTTGCCAGGCGCAGATGGATGAATGTATTGCCGCAATGGACCGCGAACTCAAAGCGCCGCAACAATAGAACTCCCTTCCAGCTAAGCTGCCCAACACCTGTCCCCTTTATAAGAAGTGACCAGCACCATGGGTAGAGTTGTTGCAGCCGCCGTCTACAGCGCCGGTAAGAAAGTCACGGATATCACCCTTGATGAAGGCGCGGCCTGGGCCGCCAAACCCGGGCACTTTGTGTGGATCGGCCTGGAAGAGCCCAATGCCCAGGAGCTGAGCAACCTGCAGCGCCAGTTCAACCTGCATGAACTGGCTATCGAAGACGCCCTGGAAAAACACAGCCGCCCCAAGCTGGAAACCTTCGGCGATGCGCTGTTTATCGTCACCTACTCACCGGTGCGCGAGAACGGCAAGCTGGAGTTTATCGAGACCCATATCTTCGCCGGCACCGGCTATATCATCACCGCGCGCAACGGTCACTCGGCGTCCTACGGCTTTGTGCGCCAGCGCTGTGAGGCGCGGCCGCTATTGTTGGAACATGGGGAAGATTTCGTACTGTATGCGTTGCTGGATTTCGTCACCGAAAATTACCAGCCGGTCAGCGAGGCCATCCACGCCGAGATCGATGAGCTGGAGCACAACGTGTTGTGCAGCTCGCTCAGCGAACGCGACATCCAGAAGATCCACGGCCTGCGCCGCGACGTGCTGCGGCTCAAGCGCTATGTAGCGCCGATGGTGGAGATCAGCCAGGAATTGCAGAAGCTGAGCTTCCCGTTTATCGATAAGAACATGCGCCCGTATTTCCGTGACGTGCAGATCCATGTGACACGGCAAATGGAAGACCTCACCACCCTACGCGATATTGCCAGCCAGACCATCGAGATCGGTGTGTTACTCGAGGCGTCGCGCCAGAGCGTGGTGCAACGCAAGTTTGCCGCGTGGGCGGCGATCCTCGCGTTCCCCACCGCAGTGGCGGGGATTTATGGGATGAACTTCCAGAACATGCCCGAACTGCAATGGCACTACGGCTATTTTGCGGTGCTCGGGCTTATTGCGACAGGTTGCACAGGCTTGTGGGCCAGCTTCAAGCGCTCTGGTTGGCTTTAAGCGCGCGCCTCAGGTTTGTGCGCCACAAAGCGCATCATCCATTCCGCCACCGTGGCGCCGTGGTGGTCACGCTTAAGGCTCGCTACGCCGTTCGTGTAGATCGTTTCACCCAGCGTTGTCTGAAGAATCTCCAACAGCTCGCGGGAATAGTCGTGGATGAACTCCGGGTGCCCTTGGAAGCACAGCACCTGGTCGCCAATGTGATACGCGGCGAACGGGCAGAAATCGCTGGAGGCAATGACCGTGGCATTGTCCGGCAAGGTGGTGACCTGGTCCTGATGGCTGATTAACAGCGTCAGTTCCGGTACCTCCGGGCTCATCCACGGCGCCTTGGTATCGAGTTTGTAATCATGGATGCCCATGCCCCAGCCTTTGCTGGCGCGTTCAGCCTTGCCGCCGAGCAGCAGCGCCAATAGCTGGTGACCGAAACAGATGCCCAGCAATTTGTCGCCACGCTCATAGCGCTGGAGCAGGTAGGTCTTGAGGGTCTGTATCCAGGGGTCGGTACCGAATGAATCGGCCTTGCTGCCGGTCACCAGATAGGCATCGAACACCTCATCGTCCGACGGGTATTCGCCTTGCACCACGTTGTAGACCACAAACTCGGCGGCAATCGGTTGCTTGGCGAACAGGCGCTTGAACATCTGCCCGTAACCTTGGTACTGATCGATCAAGCCTGGACGCAGGATATCGGTTTCCAGGATGCAGACGCGTAGCGACATAAAAAATACCTGACACGGCGATGGGAATATTGAACACCCAGAGCCTGCCTTGAAACACCCCTTCAAGGCAAGCCCCCTCCCACACGCCGATCACCGAAACACTTCATCTCGTGCGGCTTTGTCGAGCAACAACGCCGGCGGCGAAAACCGCTCGCCATACTGCTCAGCCAGATAACGGGCGCGGGCGATGAAGTCGTTCAAGCCGTACTGGTTGATAAACTGCAACGCTCCCCCACTCCACGCCGCAAAACCAATGCCGAAAATCGACCCCACGTTGGCGTCGGCAGTGGACATCAACACGCCCTCCTCCACGCAGCGCACGGTTTCGATGGCCTGGATAAACAGCAAACGGTCGCGCACATCCTGCGCAGAGATCTGTTGATCCGGCTGTTCAAAGCGCTTTTTCAGTTCGGGCCACAAGTACTTCTGCCCGCCACTGGGATATTCATAGAACCCGCCGCCTGCCGCCTTGCCTGAACGCTGGTATTCGTTCACCAGCAGATCGATGACCGCCGTCGCCGGATGCCCAGGTACATTCTTACCTTCAGCCAGCAGGTCTTTGGCCGCCTGCTGTCGGATATGGCTCATCAGGCTGAGGGAGACTTCATCGGAAACGGCCAGCGGCCCCACCGGCATACCCGCTTTGCGCGCTTCGGTTTCAATCATCGGCGCAGCCACACCCTCGCCGAGCATGGCGATGCCTTCGTTGGTGAAGGTGCCGAACACCCGCGAGGTAAAGAAGCCGCGACGGTCGTTGACCACGATCGGGGTTTTCTTGATTTGCAGGACAAAATCGAACCCACGGGCCAGGGTTTCGTCCGAGGTGTTGGCGCCCTTGATGATTTCCACCAAAGGCATTTTGTGTACCGGGCTGAAAAAATGCAGGCCGATGAATTTGCCGGCATCCGGCACCGCCTTGGCCAGGCCGCTGATGGGCAAGGTGGAGGTATTGGAAGCGATCACCGCATCGGCGCCGACCACGTTTCGCGCGGCAGCCGAGACCTTGGCCTTGAGCTCACGGTCTTCGAACACTGCTTCGATGATCAGGTCACAGCCGGCCAGGTCGGCATCCGAGGCCGTAGGATGGATCCGCGCCAAGGTGCTTTCCCGCTGCTCGGCGCTCAATTGCCCACGGCCGACTTTTTTGTCCAGCAACGCCGCCGAATGCGCCTTGCCCTTCTCGGCACCGGCCTGGGTGATGTCCTTGAGCACCACGTCGACCCCCGCGCAGGCGCTGGCATAGGCAATACCCGCGCCCATCATCCCTGCGCCAAGCACGCCGACCTTGCGCGTCACATAGGGGGCAAAGCCCTGGGGCCGCGAGCGGCCGGCCTTGATTTGATTAAGCTGGAACCAGAAGGTGCCGATCATGTTTTTCGCCACTTGCCCCACGACCAGCTCGGTGAAGTAGCGGGTTTCAATCAGGTGCGCGGTGTCGACATCCACCTGGGCACCCTCGACGGCGGCGCAGAGGATTTTCTCCGGAGCCGGGAAACAGCCGTTGGTTTTGCTGCGCAGGATCGACGGCGCAATCGCCAGCATCTGTGCCACCTTGGGGCTCGCTGGAGTGCCGCCGGGGAGCTGATAGGCCTTGTTGTCCCAGGGCTGCCTGGCGTCCGGGTTGGCCAGGATCCAGGCACGGGATTTGGCCAGCAACTCGTCGCGGTTCACCGCCAGCTCATTGATCAAACCGGCTTGCAGCGCCTGCTGCGGCCGAATTTTTTTACCCTCCAGCAAATACGGCAAGGCTTTTTCCAGGCCGAGCATGCGCACCATGCGCACCACGCCACCGCCGCCGGGCAACAGGCCCAGAGTGACTTCCGGCAGACCGAGCTGCACCGATTTATCGTCCAGCGCAACCCGGTAATGACACGCCAGGCAAATCTCCCAACCGCCCCCCAGGGCCGCGCCGTTGATCGCCGCCACCACCGGTTTGCCGAGGGTTTCCAGACGGCGCAGTTGCGCTTTTAACACCCGCACGCCGTCGTAGAAGTCCTTGGCGTGGGCCTTGTCGACCTGGATCAGTTCATTAAGGTCACCGCCGGCGAAGAAGGTCTTCTTCGCCGAGGTGATAATCACCCCAGCGATGTGGTCCTTTTCTGCTTCCAAACGTAGGACGGTGGCCGCCATGGCCTCGCGGTATGCGCCGTTCATGGTGTTGGCGCTCTGGCCGGGCATGTCGAGGATAAGCACCACGATCCGGTCCTGGCCTTTTTCGTAACGAATGGCATCGGTCATCAGAAATTCCTTGGATCAGAGGCGTTCGATAATGGTGGCGATCCCCATGCCACCGCCGACACACAGGGTGGCCAGGCCGTAGCGTTGCCGGCGCACTTCGAGTTCGTCGAGCAAGGTGCCCAGGATCGCGCAACCGGTGGCGCCCAGTGGGTGGCCCATGGCGATGGAACCACCATTGACGTTGACTCGCGCCGCATCAATGCGCATGTCCTTGATGAATTTGAGCACCACCGAGGCAAACGCTTCGTTGACTTCGAACAGGTCGATGTCTTCCACGCGCAAACCGGCCTTGGCCAAGGCTTTGCGGGTAGCCGGCGCGGGGCCGGTCAGCATGATGGTGGGGTCGGTGCTGGTCACCGCGGTAGCGACGATGCGCGCCCGTGGCTGCAGGCCCAGCTCGCGGCCCTTGGCCTCGGAGCCGATCAACATCAGCGCGGCGCCATCGACGATGCCGGAGCTGTTGCCCGGCGTGTGCACATGCCGGATGCGCTCCACATGGCTGTAGACCCGCAACGCGGTGGCATCGAAGCCCATTTGCCCGATCATTTCGAAGCTGGGCTTGAGCTTGCCCAGACCGTCGAGCGTGGAGTCGCCACGGATAAATTCGTCATGGTCGAGCAGCACGATGCCGTTCTGGTCCTGCACCGCAATCAGCGATTTGTTGAAGGAACCGTCGGCGCGCGCCCTGGCCGCTTTCTGCTGGGACTGTAGGGCAAAGGTGTCGACGTCTTCACGGGTAAAGCCTTCGAGGGTGGCGATCAGGTCGGCACCGATGCCCTGGGGCGTGAAGTGGCTGTGCATGTTGGTTTGCGGGTCGAGCACCCAGGCACCGCCATCACTGCCCATGGGCACGCGGGACATGGACTCGACGCCGCCTACCACCACCAGGTCTTCAAAGCCGGAACGCACTTTCATCGCGCCCAGGTTCACCGCTTCCAGGCCCGAGGCGCAGAAGCGGTTGACCTGTACACCGGCGACACTGATGGCCCAGTCCGCCACCAGAGCGGCGGTTTTGGCAATGTCGGCGCCCTGATCCCCCACCGGGGTCACGCAGCCCAGCACAATGTCATCCACTTGCTGGGTGTCGAGGTCGCTGCGTTGCGCCAGTGCGGTGAGCAGGCCTGCCACCAGGTTCACCGGCTTGATGCTGTGCAACGCACCGTCGGCCTTGCCCTTGCCACGGGGTGTGCGTATCGCATCAAAGATCAAAGCTTGGGTCATGACGTCCTCGGAGCATTGCGCAGTAGTGCCCTTACCTTAGGCCCGATTGACACGGTTTCAATGACGGATGCGCTCATTGCTTTTGACCCCCACGCTCGGACGAACGGTAGGGCCCTAAGGTAATTCGCGGGTTAATCGTTTTAGCTGTCTAGCCAAGGCATTGGCGCCAAGATGGCGTTATGCCTCATACGTTTTTAAGCTGATTTCCTGCTTAGCTGATATGAAATGGATCTAAGCGTTGAAGAACGGGGGCTCTAAGGTTCAATCAGTAGGAGGTTGCTGCCGGGTTTTGCTGGAGCAGCTGTAAGAAAAGCGACACGTCAACGCGCCATACTGAAATAAACCGGCACGTATTTGACGCTCAGGAATAACAACAAAAGGCAGTCAGCCATGTTCAAGCACACAAAAGTACGTCAGGCGGGACTTATTCTGTTCGCCACCACCCTGATTCTGATCTTGCCCAACTTGACCAAAGTTATTGGGTGATGCCGCGTGCGCAGCACTGCATGCATCAGGACTACCGATTTTTGGCAGCACCTGCCGGGCCTTCGTGTATAGCGATCCTGTTGCAGGGGCTGCCTTTTTACGCGTGTTTTTGCGCTATCGTGAGCCCCATCGCGACTTAACACGGGGCCTGCGCCTTGAAACCGATCTTTGCATTTATCGCCTTGCTGCTTGCCCTGCCCGCTCATGCGGCGCAATTGACCATTGAGCTGGACCACACCAGCAAAACCTGGCAAACCGCCGACCTGCTCAAGCACCCGGATGCGCAGACGGTGCAGATCGTCGATGACGTTTCCTACAAGCGCAACATGACCTATCGCGCATTGCCATTGGCTGTACTCCTACCAGGCCTTAAGCCTGAAAATCACCTGCAAGCCGTGGCCCTCGACGGCTTCGCCGCTGAACTTACCGCCGCCCCGCTGCTGCAGAACCACGGCGCCCGCGCTTGGCTGGCGGTGGAAGACCCCGCCAAACCATGGCCTGCCCTGGCCGATGGCAAGCCCAGCGCCGGGCCGTTCTACCTGGTGTGGACCGACCCGCAGGCCGGGCATATCAGCCCTGAGCAATGGCCGTTCCAAGTTTCCAGAATCAAGCAACTGCAAACGGTGGCCGAGCGTTTTCCGGCGCTGTTGCCTGACCCGGCACTGGCCGCAAATGACCCGATCAATAGAGGCTTTGCGCTGTTCCAGAAAAACTGCCTGGCCTGCCATCGCCTAAATGGCGCAGGCGATGCACAGGTGGGCCCGGACTTGAATACGCCTTACAGCCCCACCGAATATTTCGGCGCTGATTTCCTCAAGCGCTATATCCGCGACCCCCAAAGTCTGCGGCATTGGCCCCAGGCGAAGATGCCGGCATTCGCCGCCAGCGTGTTGCCTGACAGCGAGTTGGATTTGCTGGTGGGGTATTTGAAGCATATGGCGGGGCGTAAACAACAGCCTTGAGACCGCCCTACATTGATCTGCGGCGCCTTGAGATTATTGCTGCTGCACTGCGATCACCGGCGTGGGCGCCACGAACACCTTGGCATGCATCTGCTCATGCCCGCCGCCACGGCGCATGCCGCGCACCGGGCAGGCGTCAAGATAATCCAAGCCCACCGCGAGCTTGAGGTGCCGCTCCGGCCGTGCCAGTTGGTTGGTCACGTCAAAGCTGTACCAGGCGCCGTCCAACCAGGCTTCGGCCCAAGCGTGGCTGGCCAGGTGCGTGCTGTCTTCGGTGTACAAATACCCTGATACATAGCGTGCCGCGATCCCAAGGCTGCGCGCGCAGGCCAGGAACGCGTGAGTGTGGTCCTGACAAACACCCGCCCCGCCGGCAAAGGCCTGCGCGGCACTGGTGTCGACTTCGGTGGCGCCAGGGGTATAGACCATCACGTGGTTGAGCGCGTGCGTCAGGTCGATCAATGCCGTGCGGTCGCGACGTTGATGACAGTGCTGTTCGGCAAACTCACGCAACGCCTCGTCGGGCTCGGTCAGGCGCGTGCAGCGCAGGAACGGAAGCGGCGATTGGCTCTCGTGTTCGGCCTCGCGCAACTCGTCGATGTCCACTTGGCCACGGGCACCGATGATGATGGTGTCATGCGGCTCATCCAGGGTCAGCACGTGCAGGATATTGCCGAACGGGTCCACTTGGGCGCGCACCGGGCGCGGCAGGTCCAATTGCCAACTGAGTACGTGCTGGCGCTCGCTGTCGTGGGGGGTCACACGCAAGTACTGGATGCTGGCGCGCACTTGGTCTTCGTAGTGGTAGGTAGTTTCGTGGCTGATGGAGAGTCTCATGCCGCCTCCAGGTAGGAACTGTAGATGGCGTCGCCCAACTGGCGAACCAAAGGGATAAAGTCGGTCAGCCAGGCGTGCAGGCCTTCTTCGAGGATTTCATCAATGGCGGTAAAGCGCAGGCGCGCGTCCATCTCGGCGGCCAGGCGTTGCGCCGGTCGCCCGTTGAGGCCTGGCAGGCTGGCGAGGATCTGGTCGATCTCTTCGCTGCAGGCCCTGAGCGAGCGCGGCACGTCTGCGCGCAACAGCAACAGTTGCGCAACGTGTCGGGCGCCTGGGGCGTCGCGATAAATCTCGGTATAGGCCTCGAACGACGACAGCGCGCGCAACAAGGCGCTCCATTGGTAGTAGGCGTGAGCCGTGCCGTCGGTGACGGCTTCGGCGCGGTCGCCGGCCATTTCATAGCGTGCGTCCAGCAAACGCAGGGTGTTGTCGGCGCGCTCGATAAATGTGCCCAGACGAATGAAACGGAACGCGTCGTTGCGCATGATGGTGCCGTAGGTGGCGCCGCGAAACAGATGTGAGCGCTCCTTGACCCACTCGCAGAAACGGCTCATGCCGTAGCGGCCCAGGCCTTGTTGGGCGATATCGCGGATATCCAGCCAGGTGGCGTTGATGTTTTCCCACATGTCGGCGGTAATTCGCCCACGCACCGCATGGGCACTGGCCCGCGCGGCGCCGAGACAACTGTAGATACTGGCCGGGTTGGCCGCGTCCAGAGCGAAGAAGTGCAGCAGGTTTTCGGCATGCAATTCACCGTGGCGCTCGCGGTAATCCTCCAGGGTGCCGGTGATCAATAACGGCATGGCCAGTTCATGCAGGCCATCGCCGCGCCCGTCCTGGGGCATCAGCGACAACGAATAACTGACATCGAGCATGCGCGCGAGGTTTTCGGCGCGCTCAAGGTAGCGCGACATCCAATATAAATCCGAGGCAGTTCTGCTCAACATGGCATCAATCCTCCACCACCCAGGTGTCTTTGGTGCCGCCGCCCTGGGACGAGTTGACCACCAGCGAACCTTCGCGCAGCGCCACACGGGTCAAGCCGCCGGGGACTACACGGGTTTCCTTGCCGGACAACACAAACGGGCGCAGGTCGATGTGCCGTGGGGCGATACCGTTTTCGACAAAGGTCGGGCAGGTGGACAGGCATAGGGTCGGTTGGGCGATATAGGCGTGGGGCTTGGCCTTGATACGCGCACGGAAGGCTTCGATCTCGGCCGCGGTGGACGCGGGCCCCACCAGCATGCCGTAGCCGCCGGAGCCTTGGGTTTCCTTGACCACCAAGTCCGGCAGGTTGGCCAGCACGTGGGACAGTTCATCAGGTTTGCGGCACTGGAAGGTCGGCACGTTCTTCAGGATCGGTTCTTCATCCAGGTAAAAACGGATCATCTCGGTGACGAAGGGATACACCGACTTGTCATCCGCCACCCCGGTGCCGATGGCATTGGCCAGCACCACGTTGCCTGAACGATAGGCGGCGAGCAGGCCGGGTACGCCGAGCATGGAGTGCGGATTGAACGCCAGCGGGTCGAGAAACGCGTCGTCGAGGCGACGGTAGATCACGTCCACCGCCTTGGGGCCGTCGGTGGTGCGCATAAATACGCGGTCATCACGCACGAACAAGTCAGCCCCTTCCACCAGTTCCACACCCATTTCCCGAGCGAGGAACGCATGCTCAAAAAAGGCGCTGTTGAACCGCCCCGGCGTCAGTACCACCACGCTGGGGTTATCCAGGGGGCTGGAGCTTTTCAGGGTATCGAGCAGCAGGTTGGGGTAATGGTCGATGGGCGCGATGCGCTGGGCCGCGAACAGTTCGGGGAACAGGCGCATCATCATCTTGCGGTCTTCGAGCATGTAGCTGACACCGCTGGGTGTACGCAGGTTGTCCTCCAGCACGTAGTAAGTGCCATCGCCATCACGTACGAGATCGACCCCGGAGATGTGGGAATACAGATCACGGTGCAGATCCAGCCCCTGCATCGCCAATTGATATTGCTCGTTGGCCAGCACCTGTTCGGCGGGAATGATGCCGGCCTTGATGATGCGTTGCTCGTGGTACAGGTCGGCCAGAAACATGTTCAGCGCCTTGACCCGCTGGATGCAACCGCGCTCGACCACCCGCCATTCACTGGCCGGAATACTGCGCGGGATGGTGTCGAAGGGGATCAGGCGCTCGGTGCCTTGCTCGTCCCCGTACAGGGTGAAGGTGATCCCGGCGCGGTGAAACAGCAAATCGGCTTCGCGGCGACGCTGGGCCAAGAGTTCTGCCGGGGTGTCGGCCAACCAGCGGGCGAATTCGCGGTAGTGCGGGCGCACCTGCCCCGCCCCATCGTACATCTCATCGTAATAAGTGCGGATCATGCCGTACTCCTTGTCACTCGGACGCAAGAACCATCGCAAGGCCCGTGCCATCGGCATAAACACTTAAAAATCAGTGCGTTGAATTAATCCAGGCACCTTGTCGCACCTTCCTGGTGCACAGAATGCCCGGCGTGTTGTCCTGCGCTTCATCGCAATGCAGGCTTTGACTATCAACAGCATAGCCAGAGTTGATTTCACTGCCCGGCCAAGCCTGCGGATAATCGCGCCATCTGCTGAATAACCTTTGGCGCTCCGCTCTTCCCTTTAGGCCACCCTCGTTGGGTGGCTTTTTTTTAGGGTTCAAAAAGTACGGTAGGCGTCGCGCGGCGTTTCAGGTCATACAAACAAAATCGGCCGACCCTGAGGTCAGCCGATACACGGTGTTGCGCGTGACAACCCACTACATGGGTAACGGGCGAACCGGGTGCTTGACGCCCCACCCTTCTATGATGCCGCCAAGGGGCTCCACCACTGCTTCAAAGTCCTGCTCGAAGTCTCCTATGCCGTCGTAGGTTGCAAACATGACCTTGCTTAGCTCCAGGTACCAGGCGCCATCGTCGCGCGCACTGACCTGGGCGTTCAGCGACTCGCCGCGAAACTCACCCGCCGCCCTGCGCGCCCGTTCCTCATCCGGGAAAATGGCGTAGAACTCGATGGGGTGGAAACGTGAAAAATCGAAGCCGCCTTCTTTCATGCGGCGCAGAACGTGGGTACTGATGTCTTCTTGATAGGCTGTGCTCATGAAACGTCCTCCTCAAACCGATGGATAGACTTTCCGTGCTTCCCGAAGCCCGCACCTACCGGCGCGGGAACGGCCATGACATCACCGCTGGAAAACAAGCATGTAGCTGACAAGACCAGACCTTAGCGATTCATTCGCTGATCTCGCTTGCAGAGTAGCGCGAAGCTATCACCTCCACCAGAGGGGCTTGATGGGCGTAAAGGGAATATTCAGGCTGAGGGAGAAATGTCGAGGATCTGGATACTGTTCTGGTCTTTGAGAATCTTGACCGTCGGCTCGGATTGGCGACCTTCGAGGTCGTTGAGGTCGAGTTCAGCGGCGACGGGCACCAGCTTGTTGCGAATCATGTGCGCAGCGTCTTCGAGGCTGGGCTTTTGTTCGCAGGTGAACTGCTCCACGGACTGCTCGCCGTGATCATCAACGAAGGTAATTTGCCACGTTTGCATCGGTGCCTCCTCGATAAAGCCCGCGTATGGGCTCACAGGTATCTGGACCTTGAGGGCGCGCTAAACGTTCCGCTCAAGGCCTGAGGCACCGGATCAACCGCGCTTATTTTTCAGCGTGGTCTTTCAAGGCTTTCAACGTGTTGAACGGGGCATCCACCACGAATTTGTTCGCCAGCCACGACGGCACGCTGCCGCCTGGCTCGGTGTGGACCTGGTAAGTCACTTCGGTCTGGTTGTCGCCTTTGGGCACCAGCTTCCAGAAACCCTCGACCTGGGCGACACGCACATAACCTTTTTCGTCCGGCTTGTAGGTCGGCACGCCCTCAAGCTTGCGGGTTACGCTGCCATCGGCGTTTTTGATGGTGGTGACATGAATATAGGAATCACGATCGGTCACCGGGAATGGGGCGTTGAACTGCGTGTAGGTCCAGGCCTCGTCGCCTTTTTTATCTACCAGCTTCTGGGATTTGCATTCGTGGATCCAGGAACAGGCACCGGCGACATCTTCTTGCAGCGCAACGATCTTGGCCACGGGCGCCTTGATCACGGTTACACCGCGATAGGCCTTGTATTTGGAACCCGCCACTTCGCTCAGGGACACCTTGATCCCCTCTTCGTCCTTGGCGACCTGCCAGTCTTCAGCTTGTGCAGTGGCAGCACACAACAGCGTAAAACCGCACAGCACCGCCATTCGTTTCAGCGAACCCATTGTTGTATTCCTTATTGTTGACGTTCCGAGAGTAAAGCCCATCAAGCCGCCGTCATCTGCTCCCACCAGCCGATCAACCGGATCGCATCGGCCTGGTCGGTGCCGCACACATCGATATCCGCCTTGAAATCACTGCACACCGCCGGGCGCTCCGGCTGCCCGAACAGTTGGCACAGCTGTTCGACCGACAGGTGCAGGCAGCGTTCGCCCGCGGGCTTGCCATTAGGCATTCCGGGTAACGGCGAACTGATGGAGGGGGCAATGCAGCAGGCGCCACAGCCTTCACGGCAATTCATGACCAGCAGGTCCTCGACGACTCAATAGGGATGGCCGGGCTAGGGTACGCCCTTAAACAGCCGTTTTAAAATGGGCTAACACGGGTTTTTCGCATAAAACAAACATGACCGACCGGTCTGCGACAGATGGTCAATGACTCGCGTCACGCACGGGGGAAAGTTTACTGCTTGAACTCAAACTCCAACGCGGCGCCTTCCACCTCCCGGCGCTCCTCGTTGCGCAATTGCAGCTTCATTTCATTGCTGAGCAAACGGCCGTTGATCTGGAAGGCACTGTTGTCAGTGGGCTTCTCGCCGAACATCGGTGGCAGCAACGGCACGCTCTTGGGCTTGGGCATGGTGCCTAGCGGCTGCAGGTGCCGGACCATGTCCGAAGGCAGGGACAGGTCCAACTGCGCCGGTGGCAGCTGGGTCTGTGCCACTTCCTGGGCTGACTTGGACTTTTTCGCCGACGCCCGCTTTTTAGCGGCTGCGGCTTTTTTCTTCGCCGCAGGTGCTTGCTGGGTTGGCGTGGTTTTTTTTGCGGAGGGCTTCTGTTCGCTGCTGGCAGCAGGCTTGTTTTCAGTCACGGGTGATGCCGCCAGCACGGTGCTGACGTTACACAGGCTTAACAGGCCAATCACCATAGCAGTGCGAAAAATACAGGTCATATCGCCTACAGCATTAACGGCAGAGGGCCATATGCTCGCTTGTTGTGCGCGGCATGACAAGCGCGGTGACTCGCCAGCTATCGGAGTTGCCCTCTTTTTACGGCTCAAAAACCCGCTGCGGTTTCCTGGCATAACTGGCTGGCCAGCATCCCCAGGGTCATCAGCGCGCGCTCTGCCTCGCGGTTCCAGGGTGTGCCGCAGTTAAGCCGAATACAGTGGTTGAACTGCTCGGTATTGCTGAAGATCAACCCCGGCGCAATGCTGATGCCCTGTTGCAGGGCGCGCACATGCAGTTCCTGGGTATTGACCCGGCCCGGCAAACTGACCCACAAAATAAAACCGCCGGTCGGGCGAGTCATCTGGGTGCCCTCCGGGAAATATTGCTGCACCGCCAGTTGAAACGCGCTGAGGTTCTTGCGGTACTCCTGACGAATGTAGCGCAGGTGTCGATCGTAGCCACCGTTCTCCAGGTAGGCCGCGACCCCCATCTGGGTCACGCTGCACGCCGAATGGGTGCTGAACATCTGCAAACGCTGGATTTCCTGCTGGTACTTGCCGGCAATCATCCAGCCGATCCGCACGCCCGGCGACAATGTCTTGGAGAAGCTTGAGCAATAGATCACCCGATCCAGGCGGTCATAGGCTTTGAGGGCTTTGGTGCGGCCCAGCTCGAACATCAGTTCGCCGTAGATATCATCCTCGACGATCTGGATATCGAAATCCGATGCCAGGCGCAGCAGCTGTTTCTGCCGCTCCTCGGGCATGGTGCCACCCAACGGGTTACTCAGGCGCGTGGTCAGTACCAACGCTTTGATCGACCATTGATTGGCCGCCAACTGCAAGGCTTCAAGGCTCATGCCGGTGGACGGATCGCTGGGGATCTCGATGACCTTGAGGCCTAGCAGATCGGCCAGTTGCAGCAAACCATAATAGGTCGGTGATTCCGCTGCGATCAGATCGCCGGGACGGGTCAGCACCCGCAGCGACATCTGCAACGCATCGACACAGCCGTGGGTGATCACGACTTCGGAAGGGTCCACCACTACGCCGGCATCGCGCATGCGGATCGCCACTTGGCGTCGCAGCGGCTCGAAACCGGGGCTGAACATGTAGCTGAATGCCCGCGGGCTCTGGAACCGTGTGACCTTGGCCAGTTGCTGGTGCAACGCGCGGACCGGCAAGTAGTCGACACTCGGCACGGCGGCGCCCAACGGGAATACCCCTTCACGGCGCGACTCGCCCAATACCTGTTGAATGATGCTGCTGCGGGTGACCAACCCGGGGCGTTCGACCCGTGCGATATCCGGTGTCGGCGCAGTGAGCGCCGGCGTCTGATGCACGTAGTAGCCGGACTGCGGTCGCGCGCGGATCAGCCCCTGGTCTTCCAGGTTGGCATAGGCCTGCAATACCGTGGCATGACTCACATTGAGTTGGGAGCTCATCTTGCGCACCGAAGGCACGCGCTCGCCCGGCTGATAGACACCGCGCCGGATATCCTCAGCCAGTTGCTGGGCGATACGTTGATAAAGCAGCAGATTGGTCATGACGCAGCACTCGATTTCACGGGTATTTATTTTTGTGTGAAACATACCGGCACAGTTTAAAAGTGTACGGGGACAGTTGCCACAATAGTCGAGCGCGGGCGGGAGTGACAGTAAAAACTGTAAACGGGATACACGACGTTTCAGGTGTACATCGAACAAAAAGTGGGAGGGACGGTGCGACGATTCGACTTGCTCCCGATAGCGGTGAATCAGTCATAGATGTTCAACTGACCCACCGCTATCGGGAGCAAGCCCCCCTCCCACATTTAACGGGCGGCGCCGAGTTGGCCTTTTTCGTCCGAGAATACTATCTCCACCCGGCGATTTTGCGCCCTGCCCCGTTCGGACGCATTGGCCTCCACCGGATACTGGTCGCCATAGCCTTCGACCTGGATGCGTTTTTCGTCGATCCCCAGGTCCACCAGCACATCGGCCACCGACTGCGCGCGGTCACGCGACAGTCTGAGGTTTTCCTGTTGGCCGCCGGTGTTGTCGGCGTAGCCCTCGATGCGCACCACGCGCTTGGGGTTCAGTTGCAGGAACTGCACAATTTTCAACACGGTGCGGTTGGCCGAGTTTTTCAGCTCCGCTTCGCCCGTGTCGAACAGCACGTCGCCCAGGGTCATCACCAGGCCGCGGTCGGTCTGAGTGGTGGTCAGGCTGGCGATCTGTTCTTCAAGCCATTTGCCCTGCTGTTGCACGCTGATCAGCTTGTTTTCACGCAGGGCCAATTGCAGGCGCTGGCGTTCCAGTTCGAGCTTGGCGGCGCGTTCTTCGTTTAGCGCCTGCTCGGTGTGTTCGCGGGCTATGGCGCTGTAGCGCTGGCTCAGGTAGGCGTAATGCACCACGTCCGTGCCGCTGCCCCAATAGCTGGACAAACGATCGGCGCGCGCCAGGGATTCACCGGCGCGAATCACGTCCTTGGGCGCGATGCGCAGCACATTCGCGTCTTCCTTGACCTTCTGGAAATCATTGCCGGCCTGTTGCAAGGCTTGCTCGCCATTGGGATGGCTGGCACAACCGCCCAGTACCGCACTGCCCAGCAACACGGCACAGCTCATACCACGCATGATCGGGCTCATTGGGCTTCTCCCAGCTGCAATTGCTTGCGCAGGCGCGTGATGCGGGTGTTGAGCACGTTGAGTTGTTCCTGGCTTTTGCGGGTCAGCACTTGGGCTTCGGCAAGGCGTGCGTCCAGCTCGGCCTGTTCGGCCCGCATGCGCGCATCCTTGTAGGACTGGTCGGCCATGTCGGCCTTGGCCTGGGCGAATTTGTCTTCGGCCAGTTTCAGGTCAGGCGATTCATCGGCACTGGCACCGACGGCGTTGGCCTGTTCCAGGGCCTGCTGGGTGAGGCGAATCTGTTCATTCGGCGCAGGATCGGCTGCACATCCCGCCAGGGCTACAACAACGGCGAGGGCCGCGAAAAAAGGTCGAAGAGTCACTAAAAATCCCTACTGTGTTGGGGTGCCGACGGGTTGTTGCAATTGCGCCTTCCAGCGCTCGAGGTTGCGCTGCAGCGCGGCTTCCGTCACACCAGACCCGGGCAATTCTGTCATCTTTTTGGCAAGCTGTCCGCGCAACCACGGATCATTGCAGGCCGAGTTGTGGGAAATTGCCAGGTGCAGGCCGGCCTGATCGACAGGCGTATCGCGGGCAATCAAGTCATTGCTCATGCCCAGCGTCTGGGCCATGGCCATGCCGGAATAGCGCCCGGCGAGTACGTAGTCCACCTCGCCCAGCAGCAGTTTTTGGAAGGCGGGGGTCAAGCTCGGGAATCGTTGCAGGGTAAGGTGCTGGGCCAGGGTTTCGAATCCCTGGCTCAAGCGGGCACGCTCCGAGGCCGCCCCCTTGAAACCCTGCAGGTCGGTAGCGCTGGCATATACCAGTGCCGAATCCGTACGCGTCCAGACCCTATAGTCGGTCTGCACCAGGGCCGGGTGGATGTAGTCGAAGTTGCCCAGTTGCGCGTGGTTCAACGGCGCATCGGCAAAAATATCCATACGCCCGCTGCGTACTTCATCCAGCGCCATCGAACGATTGCCACCGTAGAGCAGGTCGATTTTCACACCCAGGTCTTTCGCTACCTGCTGCAACACATCGGCGGTGGCACCGATCAGGTGGGTGGGGTCCTGGGGATCACGCCAGAGCAAAGGGGGGTGTCCGGGCTGCCGGTGATCACCAGGCGCTCACATTTGCCGGCGGCCAGCGCCAGGCCCGGCAACAGCGACAGGCCCAGCAGTAAGGCCCAGGGGCGCAGTTCCATGGCGGTTTCTCCGAGGTTCACAAAAGACCGGGCAAAAAAAACCCGATCATAAGACCGGGCTCTTTATAAGTGAAGCGGCTGGATTAGACCAGCTTCTCCAACTCCGGTACGGCTTCGAACAAGTCCGCGACCAGGCCGTAATCGGCCACCTGGAAGATCGGTGCTTCTTCGTCCTTGTTGATCGCAACGATCACTTTGGAGTCTTTCATACCGGCCAAGTGCTGGATCGCGCCAGAGATACCGACCGCGATGTACAGCTGTGGCGCGACGATCTTGCCGGTCTGGCCGACCTGCATGTCGTTGGGTACGAAACCTGCGTCGACGGCCGCGCGGGAAGCGCCGACCGCAGCGCCGAGCTTGTCGGCCAGGGCGTACAGGTGCTTGAAGTTGTCACCGTTCTGCATGCCACGCCCGCCCGAAACGACGATCTTGGCAGCGGTCAGCTCAGGGCGATCCGACTTGGCCAGCTCTTCGCCAACAAAGCTGGAAGTACCGGCGTCATGGGCAGCGGCGACGGCCTCAACGGCAGCCGAACCACCTTCGGCGGCAACCGGGTCGAAACCGGTGGCGCGCACGGTGATGACTTTGATGGCAGCGCTCGATTGCACGGTGGCAATGGCGTTACCCGCGTAGATCGGGCGCTTGAAGGTGTCGGCGCTTTCGACCGAGATGATCTCGGAGATCTGGTCAACGTCCAGCTGCGCAGCAACGCGTGGCAGGATGTTTTTGCCGTTGGAAGTAGCGGCGGCCAGGATGTGGCTGTAGCCGGCGCCCAGCTCTGCAACCAGCGGGGCAACGTTTTCCGGCAACTGATGCGCGTAAGCAGCATTGTCAGCGTTCAGGACCTTGCTCACACCGGCGATTTTCGCAGCGGCTTCAGCCACGGCGCCAGCGCCTTGACCTGCTACCAGTACGTGGATGTCGCCACCAATTTTAGCGGCAGCGGCCACGGTGTTCAGGGTGGCCGGGGCCAGCACCTTGTTGTCGTGTTCGGCGATTACGAGGATAGCCATGATCAGATCACCTTCGCTTCGTTTTTCAGTTTCTCGACCAGTTCAGCCACCGACTTGACCTTGATGCCGGCGCTGCGTGCAGCCGGCGCTTCGACTTTGACGGTCTTGTTGGTGGAGGCGGTGGAAACGCCCAAAGCATCCGGAGTCAGCACTTCGAGAGGCTTCTTCTTGGCTTTCATGATGTTTGGCAGGGACGCGTAGCGCGGCTCGTTCAAACGCAGGTCGGTGGTGACGATGGCCGGCAGTTTCAGGGAAACCGTCTGCGCGCCGCCGTCGATTTCGCGGGTCACGGCAACCTTGTCGCCGCTCACTTCCACTTTGGATGCGAAAGTACCCTGGCCGTAACCGGTCAGTGCAGCCAGCATCTGGCCAGTCTGGTTGTTGTCGCTGTCGATGGCTTGTTTGCCCAGGATCACCAGCGAAGGCTGCTCCTTGTCGACAACCGCCTTGAGCAGCTTGGCCACGGCCAGGGAGGTCAGTTCTTCAGCGGATTCGACGAGGATGGCACGGTCGGCACCCAGCGCCAGGGCGGTACGCAGCTGCTCTTGAGCAGTGGCAGGACCGATGGAAACCACGACGATTTCAGTCGCAACGCCTTTCTCTTTCAGGCGTACGGCTTCTTCCACGGCGATTTCACAGAATGGGTTCATCGACATCTTGACGTTAGCAAGATCGACGCCGGAATTGTCCGCCTTGACGCGAACTTTCACGTTGTAATCGACAACGCGTTTGACAGCTACAAGAACCTTCATGGATTCCTCGTTACTCTCCGGTGAAAAGAAAATCGCCTAGGCGAACCTGGCGGTTGATGCTCATCGGCACACAAGGGCACCTCCAAAAACCCAGGCAAATGACCTTGCTCACGGGAAACGATGACCGTTCGTCAGTGGTGACTGAGAGGTCATTCTTTATCGCGGCGTGTAAACTGCGCCCCAGTGGGTAGGCGCGCGTCACCTGTTTCGCTTTTGGACGTGCTCTTGAAACCTGCTGTCTGCCTACGGTAAGCGCAAAACCGACCGTATATTGACCGGAACGCCTATTCTGGTCAATACAGCAAAATAGCCAGTCATAAGCCGCGTTGCTTTGATTTACCTAGCCTGCGGGCAATTCAAACAAACGTTTGTATTGGACGCTGACAGTGGTCTATATATAATGCGCCACCTAGAGAGAAAGGTGGGTCCCGCCGTTGCCGCAGGACCACACCGAACCTCCACCCATTAGAAAAAAAGCCTGTTGAGCCTTGAGTAGGAGATAGCCTGTGGAACGCGAATACATGGAATTCGACGTGGTCATCGTCGGCGCCGGCCCGGCGGGCCTGTCCGCCGCCTGCCGACTGAAGCAGAAGGCCGCCGAAGCCGGTAAGGAAATCAGCGTCTGCGTGGTCGAGAAAGGCTCCGAGGTCGGCGCACACATCCTCTCCGGTGCCGTGTTTGAACCTCGCGCCCTGAACGAACTGTTCCCGGACTGGAAAGCCCTCGGCGCCCCGCTCAATACCCCCGTGGTGCGCGATGACATCTATGTACTGCGCAGCAGCGAGGCCTCCACCAAGGTGCCTGACTTCTTCGTGCCCAAGACCATGCACAACGAAGGCAACTACATCATCTCCCTCGGCAACCTGTGCCGCTGGCTGGCCCAACAGGCCGAAAACCTGGGCGTTGAAGTCTACCCAGGCTTCGCCGCCCAGGAAGCGCTGTTCGACGAAAACGGCGTGGTCCGCGGGATCATCACCGGCGACCTCGGCGTCGACCGTGAAGGCCACCCGAAAGAAGGCGTCTACACCCCAGGCATGGAGCTGCGTGGCAAGTACACGCTGTTCGCCGAAGGTTGCCGTGGCCACATCGGCAAGCAACTGATCAAGCGCTTCAACCTGGACAGCGACGCCGACGCCCAGCACTACGGCATCGGCCTCAAGGAAATCTGGGAAATCGACCCGGCCAAGCACCAACCCGGCCTGGTGGTACACACCGCCGGTTGGCCGCTGGACATCATGAGCAACGAGAACACCGGCGGCTCGTTCCTCTACCACTTGGAAAACAACCAGGTGGTCGTCGGCCTGATCGTCGACCTGTCCTACAGCAACGCCTTCCTGTCGCCGTTCGATGAGTTCCAGCGCCTCAAGCATCACCCGGTGCTGGCCCAGTACCTCGAAGGCGGCAAGCGCATCAGCTATGGCGCCCGCGCCCTGGCCAAAGGCGGCATCAACTCGTTGCCGAAGATGGTCTTCAAGGGCGGCGCCCTGATCGGTTGCGACCTGGGCACCATGAACGTGGCCAAGATCAAGGGCAGCCATACCGCCATGAAGTCCGGCATGCTCGCCGCCGACGCCGTGGCCGAGCGCCTGTTCGCCGAATCCGAAGGCGGCGATGAACTGACCAACTACGTCGACGGTTTCAAAGCCAGCTGGCTCTACGAAGAACTGTTCGCCACCCGCAACTTCGGCCCGGCGATGCACAAGTTCGGCCCAATCCTCGGCGCCGGCTTCAACTGGTTCGACCAGAACATCCTCGGCGGCAAAATGCCGTTTACCCTGCACGACACCAAGCCGGACTACGCCTGCCTGAAGCTGGCCAAAGACAGCACGAAGATCGACTACCCCAAGCCCGACGGCAAGCTGAGCTTCGACAAGCTGAGTTCGGTGTTCATTTCCGGTACCAACCACGAAGAAGAACAGCCGTGCCACTTGAAGTTGAAAGACCCGAGCATCCCGATCGGCACCAACCTGCCGCTCTACGATGAACCGGCACAGCGTTACTGCCCGGCCGGCGTGTATGAAGTGATCACCCAGGAAGACGGCGAGAAGCGCTTCCAGATCAACGCCCAGAACTGCGTGCACTGCAAGACCTGTGACATCAAGGACCCTTCGCAGAACATCACCTGGGTTACACCGGAAGGCGCAGGTGGGCCGACTTACCCGAATATGTAACGCGGCTCCTCACAACGCATTTCGCCACACCTGAAAGCCAACGCCTCAAGCGTTGGCTTTTTTTGTACCCGCTCAAGCGCTCAACCCGTGCCTCATGGTCGGCTGCCCTCGGCGACAGCGGCGGCTTTGCTTTGCCGGGTGTAACTCAGCACACAGTGCGCGACGAGGCCGAAGATCAAGCCCCAGAACGCAGCGGCCAGCCCCAGGTAGCTCATGCCCGAAGCGGTGACCAGAAAGGTAATCAGCGCCGCTTCGCGTTGTTTCTCGTCGGCCATGGCGCCTGTCAACCCGGTGCTGATTGCGCCGAACAGTGCCAGGCCCGCCAGGGAGGCAATCAGCTCTTTGGGCAAGGCAGAAAATACCGAAGCCAGGGTCGCGCCAAAGATGCCCATCAGGATGTAGAACACCCCGCAGGCGATCCCGGCGATGTAGCGCTTGTCGCGGTCTTCATGGGCTTCGCGGCCGGTGCAGATGGCGGCGGTAATCGCTGCCAGATTCAAACCATGGGAGCCGAACGGTGCCATCAGGATCGAGCCGATCGCCGTCACCGAAATGATTGAGCGCGCCGGCGTGTGGTAGCCCGAAGTGCGCAATACCGCCATGCCCGGCACGTACTGACCGGTCAGGGTCACCAGCGCCAGCGGCAAGCCGATATTAATGATGGCGTGCCAGCTCCACTGCGGCGCGATAAACACCGGCTGGGCGACGGCGATAGTCATTGCCCCGCTGTTGAGTTCACCAAACGAGGCAGCGACCGCGCAGCCGATAATCAGCACGGACAGGATGGCGTAACGTGGCGAGAAACGCTTGAACACCAGGTAAGTCGCGATCATCGCCAGCACCAGCGCCGGTTGCAGCTTGATCGAGGTGAACAGCTCGGCACCGAAGCGGAACAGGATGCCGGCGAGCATGGCGGCGGCGATGGCTTTGGGCAGGCGACTCATCAGCTTGTCGAACGCGCCAGACAAACCCACCACGGCAATAATCACTGACGCAACCACGTACGCGCCGATGGCCTGGGGCAGAGTCACCGTGGGCAGCATCGAGACCAGCAACGCCGCTCCCGGCGTCGACCACGCGGTGATTACCGGCACCCGCAGGCGCCAGCTCAAAAACAGGCCGGTAATCCCGCTGCCAATGGAAATTGCCCAGATCCACGATGACACCTCGTCATTGGGCAGGTGCGCTTCCTTAGCCGCCTGAAACACGATGATCAAGGGACCGGCATACGAAATGATCACGGCGATAAAACCCGCAATCACGGCTGACAGGGATAGATCCTTTCTGAGTGTGTCCATGATGTCTCGACTTGGCGCGGCAGCGTCGCGCAGTGACCAGGGGGATGATCGATTCGATTGACTCGATTCGAGGCGAGTGTATTTGATTAAATTGAGTTGATTCAATAAGCAACTCAATTATCACTCGATATTTTTTGCGATCACCAGCGCATCTCCTCAACGACTTGAATACAACCCTTTGATTACTAAATAAAATACTAAAATACACCCTCTACAATAAAAGCAATCAGCCATAAAATTATCGAATCAATCGAATCAATAAAGCGATTAGCTCATCTGATCAGGCATCCAATATCCCTGTGATATGCTCAACGCTTCATCATTTCTACGAAGGGCAGTGATCATTCATGTGGGTTCCCCAGCTAAGCGAGTTCAACCAGCCGGTGTATTTGGCGATTGCCGACGCATTGGCACGCGATATCAGCAACGGCGTGTTGAACAAAGGCGATCGCCTGCCGACCCTGCGGGAGCTGGCCACGGCCCTGGATGTCACGCCGGGCACTATCAGCCGCGCGTACAGCGAAGCGCAGCGCCGGGGCCTGGTGCAGGGGGAAGTGGGCCGCGGTACGTTTGTGCTCACTCAGAACCCACCGGGGCCGGCGGCGAGCAACAGCCCGGCGGCGCTGAATCTGGGGCAGCCGGAACTGCTCGACCTGTCGATCATCAAGCCCGGCAGCGAAACCCTGGAACACTGGCTGCGCGACGCATTGGTGAGCCTGGCCAGGAGCACCGATTTCGCGGGCGCCCTGGACTACGCCCCGGACGGCGGTCACCCGGCGCATCGCGAGGCGGGAGCACAGTGGCTACGGCATTCATTGCCCGAGGCACAGTGGCAGCAGGTGATCATCACCGCCGGCGCGCAGCATGGCTTGATGGTGGCGATGAGCGCCCTGACCAACGCCGGCGACCTGGTGCTCTGCGAGGCACTGTGCTACCCCGGCATCATTTCCCTGGCCCATGGCCTTGAACGCCGCCTGCGTGGCGTGCCGATGGATGACGAAGGCATCATTCCCGAGGCGCTGCGCGAACTGTGCCTGCGGGAAAAACCGGCGATGCTGGTGTGCGTCGCGACCTGCCAGAACCCGACGGCGGCGATCATGTCGCAACAACGTCGGGCGCAAATCGCAGCGTTGGCCGAAGAGTTCGACTTCATCATCCTCGACGACGACATCTACGGCTTTCTTGCCACCGACCCGTCCATCAAACCCCTTTCGGCGTTTGCCCCGGACCGCTCGGTGTACCTCACCAGCCTGTCGAAGTCGGTGATGCCCGCATTGCGTATCGGCTACCTGCACAGCCCGCCAAAATTGCTGTCGCGGCTCAGCTCGATGGTGCGTAGCAGCGTCTGGATGCCATCACCCCTGACCGCGCAACTGGCCAGCAATGTGATCACCGAAGGCATGGACCAAAAACTGATCCGCATCCACCGCAACGAGGCGGCCGGCCGGCAAGCGATTGCCCGCGAGATCTTCGCCAGGTTCGAGCTCAAGACCCAGCCCTACGCCTACCATGTGTGGCTGACATTGCCGGAGCCATGGACCAGCGACGAGTTCACCATGCTGGCTCGGGCCAATGGCGTGCTGGTACTTAGTGGCACGCAGTTCCAGGCCGAACGCTCTGAAATGACACGCTGCGTGCGACTGGTGCTGATGTCGCCCACCAGCCGCAACGAATTGCGCTTTGCCCTGACCAAACTGGCCAGCCTGATCGAAACCGACCCGCGCCGTTACTACTAGGCCGCGCGCTCCTCGCCGGGGTTGCGCTCGAAGTAGCGCTTGTATTCGCGACTGAACTGCGACGTGCTCTGGTACCCCACGCTGTGCGCCGCCTGCGCCACACTCATGCCGTCCACCAGCAGCAACTGCTGGGCCTTGAGCAAGCGCAGGCGCTTCAGATATTGCACCGGCGACAGCAAGGTGCAGCGCTTGAAGTGCTCATGAAAGGTCGAAGCGCTCATATGCGCATACCCGGCCAATGTCTCGATGTTCAGCGGCTCGGCGAAATGCGCGTGCAGGTGGTTCAACGAGGTGGCGATTCGCGAAAATTGCCCCTGTTGCTCCACCAGCGCGCGCAACACATCGGCCTGGGGCCCGCGCAACGCCGTGAACAATAATTCGCGCACTCGCGACGGGCCGATGATCCGGCTTTCCAGCGGATCGTGCAGGCACTGCAGCAGCCGCTCGACGCAACCGCGCATCGCATCATCAAGCACCACGGAGCTCATCGACGCCAGCGTCTGCGCCGTCGGCGGTGGCCCGGCCTGCATGCCCATGGCCATGACCAACTCACCCAGCACCACGCGGTCGATACCCACCGTCACCCCCAACAATGGCGCACCCGGCGCCATGGCGAAGGTCTCGCACTCGAACGGCACCGGCATGGCCTGGATCAGGTAATGCCCGGCGCCATACTCCAGCGTCCGCGGGCCCAGGTACGCGACTTTGCTGCCCTGCGCCACGAACATCAGGCTCGGCTCATAGATCTGCGGCCCGCGCGCCACGTCGCAACTGGCGCGCAATACCTTTACGCCGGGCAGGTGGGTCGGGGAGAAACCGTCGCGGGACGTGAGCCCCTCGATCAAGGAAACCAGCGTGGCATTGGCGTCGAGATGGCGGGTCAACAACATGGCAAAAAACTTCGTGAAAAAGAGATGCGAGCATCATCGCAGGTCTGACGGTACATAAATCCAAACAGAGGGCACTGCCGGACGAATAGGCATGAGACTCGGAGCAATCGCCATGGCCGCCCACAAGGTCGGCACGGAGAATGGCCCACCTCACTTTCCAACGCTTTTGCGAGGTTTTCCATGTACACCGCCATCGGCTATGCCGCCCAATCGGCCACCACGCCCCTCGCCCCCATGTCGTTTGAACGCCGCAGCCCGCGCGCCGATGACGTGGCCATCGAGATCCTCTATTGCGGCGTCTGCCACTCCGACATCCATCAGGCACGCAACGAGTGGGGCATCGCCGTGTACCCGCTGATGCCCGGTCATGAGATCGTCGGCAAAGTTACCGCCGTCGGTGCCAGCGTCACCGCCCATAAAGTCGGCGACCTGGTCGGCGTAGGCTGCATGGTTGATTCATGCCGCCACTGCGACGCCTGCCAAGCGGACCTCGAGCAATATTGCCTCGAAGGCCCGACCATGACCTACGCCACCCCGGACCGCGTGGACGGCAGCAACACCATGGGCGGTTACTCCGACAGCATCGTGGTCAGCGAGCACTTCGTGGTGAAAATCCCGGCCACGCTCGACCTGGCCAGCGCCGCGCCGATCCTGTGCGCGGGCATCACCACTTATTCGCCGCTCAAGCATTACGGCGTCAAGGCTGGCGACAAGGTGGGGATCCTGGGCATGGGCGGCCTGGGCCACATGGGCATCAAGTTCGCCAAGGCCATGGGTGCCGAAGTCACGCTGTTCACCCGCTCGGCGAGCAAGGCCGAAGAAGGTCGCCGCCAGGGCGCCGACCACGTGATCGTGTCCACCGATGCCGAACAGATGAAAGCCGCCGCCGGGCACTTCGACTTCCTACTGGACACCATCCCGGTGCAGCACGACCTGAACCCCTACCTCGATGTGCTGCGCTTTGATGGCGTGCATATTCTGGTCGGTTTGATCGAGCCGGTGGACCCGCCCGTCAACGCCGCCAAACTGGTGCTGGGGCGTAAAGTGCTGGCCGGCTCGCTGATCGGCGGCATTGCCGAAACCCAGGAAGTCCTGGATTTCTGCGCAGAGCATGGCATCACCTGCGACATCGAAATGCTCGACATCCGCCAGATCAACGAGGCCTACGCCCGCATGATCGCCGGTGACGTGAAGTACCGCTTTGTTATCGACATGGCAACCTTGAAAGCCTGATCAAACCTTCGCGCCCAACTGCGCGGAAAGCCGCGCTGCAACCTGTTTGATCACAGGGATCAGCTCGGCCATTTTCTCCAGCGGCATGTAGGGCACGGTACTGGCGATGCTGATGCCGGCGACGATTCGCCGGCTGGCATCGCGCACCGGTGCCGCGACGCAACGGATCGACGGTTCGTTGTCTTCCAGATCGAACGCATAACCGCCCAACACATATTCATGCATGCGCTGCTCGAACTGCGCCCAGGACTGTTCCGGGTGCTGCGGCCATTGCAGGTTTTTCCCACCCGCCGGCAAGCTGGTTTCGTACAAGCGTTGCCACTCCTGTACCGAGTCATCCAGCAACATCGCCTTGCCCACGCCCGTGCGTGCCAACGGCATGCGGTGGCCGACCCGCGAACGCATCTCCGGGCCGTTGCGGCCGGGGTTCTTGTGCAGGTACAGCACGTCGTCGTATTCGCGAATGGCCAGGTGGATGGTATCGCCGGTCAGCGCGGACAACTCATCCAGGTAGGGCACCGCCAGGGTCACCAAGGGCAATTCTTCGCGAGCCTGGAACCCCAGCTCGATCAACTTCGGCCCCAGCAGGTAACCGACTTGCGGCACCACGCGCAGGTAACGCTCCTCCACCAGGCAACTGGCCAGGCGGTGGGTGGTGCTGCGGGTGGTGCCGATGCGCTTGGCGATCTCTTTCAGATCCCGCGCACCGGCCGCCACCGCTTGCACCACGCCCAGGCCACGCAGCAGGGTCTGGGTGCCGGTGGGAACGGCGTCTTTGACGGGGGTGTGGGGGGTTTCCTGCATATCGGGCCTATTGGGAAGTACGAAAACGGCGCCATTATGGCAAATGCTGAATATCAATACAGTGGAGATCCAAATGTGGAGGGGGCTTGCTCCCGATGGCGGTGGGTCAGGGAAAAATGTGCAAGCTGACACTCTGCCATCGGGAGCAAGTCGAATCGTCGCACCGCCCCTCCCACATTTGATCCTCTGTGTTCTACAGACCGGTTTTCAACGTTGTTTCATACGGTCGATGACCACCGCCAGCAACAGGATCGAACCACGGATCACGTACTGATAGAACGTGTCGATGTTCTTCAGGTTCATCGCGTTCTCGATGATCGCCAGGATCAGTACCCCGGCAATCACATGGCGGATCATGCCGACCCCGCCGCTCAACGACACACCGCCCAGCACGCACGCCGAGATCACCGTCAGCTCGAAGCCCTGGCCGATCATCGGCTGGCCCGAGGTCATGCGCGACGCGAGGATCACCCCGGCCAGCGCGCCGATCAGACCGTGCACAGCAAAGATCAGGATCTTGGTGCGATCAACGTTGACCCCCGCCAGCAATGCTGCTTCCGGGTTGCCGCCGATGGCCATGGTGTTGCGCCCGTAGGTCGTGTAGTTGAGCAGCCAACCGAAGAACAGGAAGCACAGGAGGGTGATCAGGATCGGCACCGGCACGCCGAACAACTGGCCGTTGCCGAAGATGAAGAACTGGTCCTGGGACACGCCCACTGCCTTGCCGTCGGCAAAAATGTAAGCCAGGCCGCGCACGATCTGCATGGTCGCCAGGGTGGTGATCAGCGCATTGACCCGCAGCTTGGCAATGACGATGCCGTTGATCAACCCGACGATCAGGCCCATCCCCAGCGCCGCGCCGATGCCGAGCATGACGCTGTCGGTATCGCGCATGACAATGGCCGCGACCACGCCGGCGCAGGCGATCACCGAGCCCACCGACAAGTCGAAATGCCCCGATGCCAGGCAAAACAGCATGGTGCACGCCGCGATGCCCACGGTGGACACCGCCAGGCCCAGCCCGCGCATGTTCAGCGGCGAAAGGAAGTTATCGATCAGCAAGGCGCACAGCACAAAAATGCCCACCGCCGCCAGCAGCATCGCCCAGTTGTCGAGCAGCGCGCGCATATCCAGGGGTTTGCGTGCGGTTGGCAACGCGTTGTTTTGAGTGGTCATGGTCTTCTCTCAGTTCGTCACGCGGCGCGGCAAGGCCAGCTGCAGCAGGTTGGATTCAGTGGCGTGCGCGCGCAGTTGTTCGCCGCGCATGGCGCCTTCGCACAGCACCAGGATGCGGTCGGAAATGCCCATGACTTCCATCAGGTCGCTGGACACCACGATCACCGCGATGCCTTGGGCTGCGAGGTTGTGAATGATCTGGTAGATCTCGGCCTTGGCGCCGATATCGATGCCCCGCGTCGGTTCGTCGAGCAGCAGCACTTTCATCGGCATCGACAGCCAGCGGCCGAGAATGGCCTTCTGCTGGTTGCCGCCGGAGAGGTACATGATTTTCTGCGCGGCGTTCGGGGTCTTGACCTTCATGGCCTTGATTTGATGCTCGGCGTTGCCCTTCTCCCAACCGTCGCGCAGCAGCCAGCCGAAGGTGGAATGGGCGCCCCGCGCGCTGATGTTGATGTTCTCGGCCACGCTCGACAGCGGAATGATGCCTTCCTTTTTACGGTCTTCCGGGCACAGCAATACGCCGGCGGCAATGGCGTCGCGGGGCGAGCGCAACTGCAGTTTTTCGCCGCACAGTTGCAGGCTGCCGGCACTCGCGCGTTCCAGGCCGCTGAGCAGGCGGAACAGCTCGGTGCGCCCTGCCCCCACCAGCCCGAACAGGCCAAGGATCTCGCCTTTGCGCACCGCGAAACTCACCGGCTCACGCAGGCCAGGACCGAGCAAGCCGTCGACCTTGAGCGCTACCTCGCCATGCTCGCGCGGGCGGTAATCGTAGATGTCCTGAATGTCGCGACCGACCATGCAGGTCACCAACTGGTCGTGGGTCAGCGTGCTCATGTCATCGAAGGTGCGCACGTAACGGCCGTCCTTGAACACCGTCACCGCGTTGCAGATGCGGAAGACTTCTTCCATGCGGTGCGACACATACAGCACCACTTTGCCCTCGTCGCGCAGGCGCGTGATGATCGCCATCAAACGGTCGATCTCGCGCGCCGAGAGGCTGCTGGTGGGTTCATCGAAGGCAATCACATGGGCGCCACGGGACAGCGCCTTGGCGATTTCCACCAACTGGCGCTGGCCGAGGGACAAACGCCCGAGCTTCTCGTCCGGGTCGATTTCATCGGCCAGGCCCTTGAGGCAGGCCAGCGCCTGCTTACGCAGCTGGCCGCGGTTGACCACGCCCAAACGCGTCGGCAAATGCCCCAGGAACAGGTTCTCGGCCACGCTCATTTCCGGCACCAGGTGCAACTCCTGGTGGATCACCGCCACGCCGCTGGCGATGCTGTCGGCGGCGCATTTGAAGGCCATGGTCTGCTCGCCGATCTGCACCGTGCCGCTGCTGGGAATGTAGGCACCGCCGAGTATCTTCAGCAGCGTCGATTTGCCGGCGCCGTTCTCGCCCATCAAGGCGTGCACCTGCCCTGGGTGGGCGGTGAAACAGATGCCGTCGAGCGCCTTGACCCCGGGAAAGGTTTTGCCGATACCGTCAAACCGCAGGGCCGCAGCAGTCATTTCCACAGCCCGATTTTGGTCAGTTCTTCCTTGAAGTTCTCGCGGGTGATCAGGGTCACTTCGTCCATGGCGGTGTACTTCGGCGGTTCGGTGCCTTTGGTCACCCAGTCGTACATCATCTCGGCCGTTTTGTAGCCTTCGATGTGCGGGCTTGGCAGCATCGAGCCGAAGAAGCCGCTGTTGGCTTTCTTCAGTTCGCCGATGGCGTCGGTGCCGTTGATACCGATGCCGATCACGTTGGCGGCGGCAAAACCGGCGCTTTCAGTGGCGCGCACGCCACCGAGCACGGTGTTGTCGTTCATGCCGCCGATGATCAGGTTTTTCGCGTCACGGGGCAGTTTGACCAGGGCCGAGTTGGTGGCGTCCATGCTGCCGGGAACGTCGAGGGTTTTCAGCGGGGCGGTGAGGATGTGGTCCTTGAGAATGCCGGCCTCTTCCAGGGATTTGATCGAGCCGTCGGTGCGCTTCTTGCCAGTGTCGAGTTCATTGAAGGTGTTGACCACGGCATAGGTCTCCTTCCAGTCCCACCCGCGTTTTTTCGCTTCGGCGGCCATCGCGGCGCCCTGCTTCTGGCCCACTTCGAAGGCGGCCATGCCCAGGTACGGCACGTCTTCCATGAAATTGCCCTTGGCATCGACGAAGCGGTCATCCACGGCGATCACTTTCATGTCGTTGAGCTTGGCCTTGGCCACGATGGCCGGGCCCAGGGACACGTCCGGCGGGCAGATCACAAAGCCCTTGGCGCCGTTGGCGGCCAGGCTGTCGATGGCCGAGAGGGTTTTTTCGCCATCGGGCACGGCGATTTTGATGAGTTTGAAACCCTTGTCCTGAGCGGCTTTTTCGGCAAAGGCCCATTCGGTCTGGAACCACGGCTCCTCGGCCTGCTTGACCAGGAAACCGATCTTCACTTCTTCAGCCGATACAACGCCGCTGAACGCCATCGCCAGTGCCAGGGCACCGAGTGTCTTCTTGAACCTGTTTTTGCCAAGCATGGAGCACCTCTTCTTGTTATTGAGCGTTTCAAGGACTAGTCGTGGTACATCACAGACCGCCCGCCATCGATCATCAGGCAGGTGGCATTGATAAAAGGCGCTTCATCGGTGGCCAGGAACAACGCCGTCATGGCCACCTCGACCGGTTGGCCGATGCGCTTGGGCGGGTGCAGGTCGAAGGCGCGCTGACGCTCGGCATGGGGGTCGGGGAAACCGTTCCAATAGTCGACGTTGAGCTGGGTTTCGATATAGCCGGGAGCGATGGCGTTGACGCGAATGCCCTTGGGCGCGTACTCGATACCGAGGGCGCGCGTAAGGCCAAGCAGGCCGTGCTTGGCCACCGGGTACGGGAAGCAACCGGGAATGATGTGGCTGGAATGGGTGGAGGCGATGTTGATGATGTTGCCGATGCCCTGCTCGATCATGTGCGGCAGCACCGCGCGGCAGCCGAACCAGGCGCCGTCGAGGTCGATGGCAAAGCAGCGGCGCCAGTCTTCGTCGGTCATTTGCAACGGGTCGCGGAACACGTTGACGCCGGCGCAGTTGACCAGCACATCCACCCTACCGAAGCGCGCAATGGCCGTATCGACCAGCGCCTGCCATTGCTCCTTGGAGGTGATGTCGACCGCTTGCGCGTCAATCTCGGCGCCACGCTCGCGCCAATGGGCGGCGACGCGCTCGACTTTTTCGCCCTGGATATCCGCGATGACCAGGCGCGCCTGCTGGGCCTGGAAACACGCGACGATCGCCTCGCCAATGCCCTGGGCGGCGCCGGTGATGATCACCACCTTGCCTTTGAGCCGCTCGCCGTAAGTGGGCTCGGGCACGGCGGGGAGTGACAACGGTTGTGCCTGCATCGCTTCACCTGTTTTATTTTTGGTAGTGAGTGCTGATGCCGCCGACTATAAACCCAGACTCAGAAACATCTCAATATATAAATTTGCATCCCATATTGTGAGCAAATTAATAAAAAAACCGGCGCTTCAAGGGCCGGTTTTTCCAAGCACCAAAACTCCATCAGCCGAGGGCAAAGTCGCGCAGCGCGTCGCCTTCCATGCGGTAGCGCACCCACTCCTCCTGGGGCTGGGCGCCGATGGATTTGTAGAAGGCAATCGCCGGCTCGTTCCAGTCCAGCACGCTCCACTCGAAACGCGCGCAACCGTTATCAAACGCAATCTTGGCCAGGTGGCGCAGTAACTTCTTGCCCGCTCCGCCGCCGCGTTGCTCGGGGTTGATATAGAGGTCTTCCAGGTACAGGCAATTGCTGCCCAGCCACGTGGAGTAACTGAAAAAGAACACCGCAAAGCCAATCGGCAAGCCATCGCGCAAGCAGATCAGGCCATGGGCGGTGGCGCCTTCGCCGAACAAGCTGCGCTGAATGTCCGCCACGCTGGCGATCACTTCATGCCGAGCCTTTTCGTACTCGGCAAGTTCAGTGATGAACGTCAGGATCTGCGCAGCATCGCTGGGCACCGCAGGGCGAATCTCGATGGTCATGGGCAAGCCTTGGGCAATTTCAAAGCACACATACTAAGGCGCTTTGATGACTGATTGCAGTGCAATTTCGCGGGTTGCCGGGTTACTCCGGCCTGAAGCAATGCAAGCACCACTAACCACAGAACAAACCCGGACGGTGTGCGTGGTAAACAGTGGTGCATCACTCCAATCACCTCCAGGCGGCCCCATGCAGTCCACGTCCCCGGTGAGCACGAAGCTGTTCGCGCTGTTTTGCCTTGCCAGTTTCCTGTTGTCGCTGTCCTACGGCTCGACGTTCCTATTGTCGTTGCTGATTCATGCGCGCGGCGGCAACGAGCACGACGCGGGCAGTGTGATCTCCACGGCGATGCTCAGTACCTTCGTGGCGGTGCTGCTTTGCGGGCATCTGGCGGATGCCTGGGGCGCGGCGCGGGCGATTGCGGGCATGGGTGGGTTGCTGGTGGTGGCGTGCCTGGGTTTTGCGCTGGCGCCGGGTTTTGGCGAGGGCTTGATGCTGTTCGGCTTGTCCCTCGGGCTGGGCTGGGGCGTGTTCTATACCTTGGGGCCGATCATCGTGGCGATGCTGGTGGAGCCGCAACAACGCGCCAGATATTTCGCTCTGCTGTCGGGCAGCATGATGAGCGGCATCGGCTCGGGACCGTTGCTGGGCCGGGCCGCGAATGCCCTGGGCCTGCCGTTGACCAGCGCTTTCTACATTGCCGCCCTGGCCAGCCTGCTCGGGGTGCTGGTGTTCTGGCGATTGGGCACCGCGCTCAAACGCCACACCACGGCGCCGGTGTCGAAAATTTCCTGGGCAGCTTGCCGCCGCGTGCTGTCTTCGCGGGCGGTATTTGCCATCGTCATGGTCGGCCTCGGAGGGTGTGTGTTTGGCGGGTTGTCTTCGTTCCAGACCAGCTATGCGGCGGCCCACGGGCTGGATTACTCGCTGTTCTTCGCAGGCTTCGTGAGTGCGGCGATTGCCAGCCGCCTGTTGATCGCCGGCTACGTGGTCAAGCGCGATGCCTATGTGGCCGCCTGTGCGCTGTCCGGGCTGATGCTGGGGGCTATCCTGCTGTTCACCTTTGGCGTGAGCGGGAATGCCAGTTACCTGTTCGCGGCCGTGACCCTGGGGGTCGGCTATGGCCTGACGTATTCGGTGATCAATGGCCAGGTGGCCAACGAGGCACCCGTTGGCACTACGCCCCAGGCCTTGCTGTTGTTCAGCCTCGCCTACTTCGTCGGTGTGTTCGGTTTCCCATGGCTGGCGGGCTGGATCATCGTTGACTTCGGCTTGCCCGCGCTGATGCTCAGCGTGCTGACGGTGGCTGCCGGCAATTGGTTGATCAGCGTGGCGCGGCTGGCGTGGCGCAGGGCGACAGCAGAGAAAATCTTGCAGCTGGGCTGATACCGTTCGTCGCCACCCAGGCACCAACGCAAAACGAGGACTGACCAATAAAGGGTAAGGACAATAACCCTATGGAGACATCCTCATGAACACGACCAAGTTTGCTGCCCTCGCCCTCACCGGCCTGCTGTCCGCCGCTTCGCTGAGCGCATTTGCCGCCGGCTCGACCACCGGCCCGACCGACCCGACCCCGGACGCCACCACCGATTCGCAAAAGTCCATGGGCACCGGCCTCGACACCAACGGCGGCGCGATCATCGACAACGGCACCGACCCACGCACCCGAGGTGACGACCCGCAACGCCAAGCACCTGCGGGCGTAGGCAACGGCAAGATGGGCCCCGGAATCAATCAGCCCGGCGTCAACAAAGGTGACGATTCCAACGTGCCAGGCACGCCGAAACAACCGGCGCCTTGAGCCTTCGCACGCAACACCGACACCTGATCATTTCCCAGTGAAGAGGTATGCATGAACGTTGATAGAAACCTCGAAAAAGAAGTGCTCACCCGCCTGTTGCACGCCCACCCCCAGGGCCTGGGCAAGGAGCTGCTGGACAACTACCGTGGCGAAAAGGAAGTGGCCGGCGTGTTGGCCGGCCTGCAAGACCGCGGTTTTATCAGGGATGGTCATGTCACCACCGACGACGCCGGCGAATATTCGTTGAACCTGCCCATCAAGCTGACCGCATCGGGCGTGGACGAAGCGCGCAAGCTCGACGGTGAACTCACTCAGTAATCTATTTTGCCTGGCCTGGCCCGGTTACCGAGGGCCAGAAGGAGTATCGCGATGCCTCGTGGAAGCAAAGCCAAATACACCGCCGAACAGAAGCGCAAAGCCGCTCATATCGAAGACAGTTACGAGCACAAGGGCGTGTCCAAGGAAGAAGCCGAAGCCCGTGCCTGGGCTACCGTCAACAAGCAGTCCGGCGGTGGCGAAAAGGCCGGGGGCTCGGGCCAGCGCAAGGCCCCGGCGAAGAAGGCCCAGGACCGAGAGGAATCGGCCAAACGAGCGGCCGCCAGCCGGAAGGGTCATTCGCGTAGTAGCGGTGCTTCGCTGGGGACGCAAACCAAGGAAAGCCTGATGAAGGAAGCGCGGGCCAAGAATATTCCGGGGCGTTCGACGATGCGTAAGGATGAACTGATCGCGGCGCTGAAAAAGGCCGGCTAAACATAGAGCCAAATGTGGGAGGGGGCTTGCCCCTCCCACAGGTTGCCCGTGTTTATTCGGCGAGCAAGGCGTCAACTTCAGCGGTACCGGGAGAGGTAGCCGGCCCCCAGCGCGTCACCGCCAACGCCGCCGCCGCATTCGCTCGGCGTGCCGCTTCAGCGGGTTCCAGACCGTTTGCCAACCCCGCAATAAACACCCCGGCATGCGCATCGCCTGCGCCGTTGCTGTCCACGGCACGCACCTTGAAGCCCTGCACGTGCTCAATGTGCCCCACGCGCCCGACCCAACAGCCATTGGGTCCATCACGCACCACCAGCAGCGTGTTGGCGGGCAGGTGCCGGCTCAACGCGGGCAGCGCTGCGTTGATATCCGACGCACCGGTAAACGCCAGCGCTTCCGGCCCGTTGCTGGTCCAGATGTCGATACGCGGCAACAGCCTGCGCATCAAGGCCGAACCCGGCGCCTTGACCAACGGGCCTGGGTCGAACACCACCACAGTGTTTCGTGGCAATGCCAGCAGCCAGTCAAGCAAGGGTTGGGCCTTGCCCTCAAGCAGCAGGCTGTAGCCGCTGACATAGATATAGTCGTCAGCACGCGGTACCACGTCAGCCAAGTCCTGGGCGCTGAGTTCGCCCTCGGCGCCGAGGTGGGAAATGAAGGTGCGCTCGGTGGTGGCTTCGGTCAGCGACACACACAGGCCGGTATCCTTGTCAGGGCTTGTGGCAAGGGCCATGTCGATACCCTCGGCCTGCATCGCCGCGCGTGCCAGGTCACCAAAGCGCCCGTTGCCATGACGCCCCAGGTAGACCACCGGCAACCCGTTGCGACGGGCAGCGGCCATGACGTTGAAACCACCTCCGGCCTCGAAACTGGCCGATTTGGCGAGTACATCACCGCCGGTCGCGGGCAAGGTATCCAGGGCCATGACCAAGTCGACGATGACCTGGCCGGTGTGCAGCAATCTAGACATTGTGGCTTTCTACCGGCACTGGGCGACGGTCAGCCGCGCCACCCAACACCGCATAAACCCCGCCGGCCAGCAGGAAGGTAACGATCCAGCCCAAGCCGTTATGGCCCAGCCAGGAGTCGGACAATGGGCCGGCAAACCAGATGTTCTCGGCCGTGGTGCCAATGGTGGTGAAACTGAACCCCAGCACGATGGCCACGGCCCAGGCGCCGAAGGCACGCCATTCCACACCGCCGCGATACCAATAGGCGCTGCTTGGGCTCACGTCCAGCAGGTCTTTGGCGCTGTAGTGGTGACGGTGGATCAGGTCGACCACGAAAATTCCGACCCACGCGGTGATCGGCACCGCCAGCAACGAGATGAAGGTAATGAATGGGCCGTAGAAACTGTCGGCGATCAGCATGAAGTAGATCGAACCGGCAAAGATCGCGACAATGTCGACGATCACCGCATGTACGCGCTTGACCTTCAACCCGAGGGTCAAGGTGGTGAGCCCGGCCGAATACACCGACAGGTTATTGGACAGCAACAGCCCGCCGAACGCGGTGATCAGGTACGGCACGGCCATCCAGGTGGGCAGCATGTCGCGAATCGCAATAATCGGGTCGGTGGCCGAGGCCAAGTCGTTGTTACCCACCGACAGCAGGCCGCCGAGGGTGATCAGCAGCACCAGCGGAATGCCCGCACCGAACGCGGCGGACGCCACCAGGCGCGCGGCCTTGACGCTGCGATGCTGGTAGCGCGACATATCGGCGCCGGCGTTGGCCCATCCAATACCGGTGCCGGCGGCCATGGTGCCGATGCCGATGATCATCGCGCTGAGCGGGGCCGGTGTGGCGTTGAACACGGCGCTCCAGTCGATGGTGGCGCAGAGGAAGCCGCCTACCAGGATATTCAACGCACCGAACACATAGGTGGCCCACTTCTGGATCACCAGCAACGTGGCATGGCCCAGGCCGGAAACGGCCAGGGTCAGCAGCACGAAAATACCGATAAAGATCAACGTCAGCAGCGGTGCGCTTTTCGCCTCTACCGCTGAACCGAAGAGGATCGAACACAGCGACAGCAACACGAACGCCGCCGTGGTGGTGTTGACCGTTTCCCAGCCCAGGCGCGACATCAGCGAGACCAGCGTAGGACCGATATTGCCGCGCACGCCGAAAATGGCGCGAGACAAGGTCAGGCTCGGCGCACGGCCACGACGACCGGCAATGGAGATGATGCCCACCACTGCAAAGGAACCGGCGGCGCCGAGGACCGCCACGATGATCGCCTGCCAGATCGCCAGGCCACGAAACGCCACCAGCGTCGCCCCCAGCGGCAAACCCAGGATGCTGATGTTGGCGGCAAACCACACCCAGAACAGTTGCAGCGGATGGCCGTTGCACTCGCTTTCGGGGACCGGTTCGATGCCGCGTGTTTCCAATTGCCCGGCGCTTTGGCCGCAAGAGGTGCTGCTCATGAGGATGCTCCCTGATGCCTGCATTGTTGTGGTTGTGGCAGATGTCTTCCTGACTGAACGAGCCCCGTGTGGCAGAGGGCTTGCCTGCGGTGCTTAGCGCATGTTGAGCAGCGCCTGCACCAGCGGCTGCAGATCCAGGCCGTTGACCCGCTTGACCTGCTCGATCATCGCCTCGGGCCAGCACTGCATGCCCAGGCACGCCCCCAGCATCGCTCCCAGAATCGCCGCGATGGTGTCGGTGTCGCCGCCCAGGCTGGCGGCCAGGCACAGGGCTTCGAACGCGTTCATGTCGCCCACCGCCACTTGCTGAGCCAGGGCGAACGACACCACCACCGACTCCTGGGAGGCGACGGAGGTGCCAATCAGTTCATACACCAGGTCGGCAAACAGGGCTTTGTCGCCACTGCCGACGCTCAAGGTGCGCGCCCAACTGATACGGGTGGAAATACGCCCGCCGGCAACCCAATGGCCGTGGCCTTGCGCCTGTTGGGCGATCTGGGTGCCGATGTTCAAGGCTTCGCCCAAGTCGACGCCATTGATGCCGGCGGACACTACCGCAGCCACCGCCGCCGCGCTGGAGATGCCCAATGTGGTGTTGTGGGTGACCTGGCACGCCTGGATCACCGCCTGGATAAACTTTGCCGGGTCGCTCACATCCACGGCGATGCCCACGGGCGTGATGCGCATGGCGGCGCCATTGGTGGTGCCGTAGCGTCCGGACTCTTGGGGCGTGTGCCCGGCAAGGATCAGGTCGATGGCACGCTTGGTCGACGGCCCGAGCAAATCCTGGGAGCCCTTGGCGCGCATCCGTGCTTCCCAGTCGATCAACCGCTGGGCGAGTACGGTGGGTGCGATCTTGCCCTGGCCCTCGACCAGCAACTCACCGACCAGGATCGCCTGTTCAGTGTCGTCGGTGATGGCGCCCGCGGGCATATTCGGTGCGATGGGTTGGTCGGGGCCAGCCGCTTCCAGGGCAGTGATGGCCCCGAAGCGCTGTTGCACTTGCTCACGGCTCAGGGACTGGGTAGGCATACCCAGGGCATCGCCCAGGGCCAGACCGTAGAAGGCGCCGAGGGCGCGGGTTTGAGGGGTCATTTCGAAGATCCAAACTGCAAGTGCAGGCGAAAATGCACAGGGTCGAGCAAGCTCTCGACGTATTCCATGAAACGCTCACGACGGTCGTAAGTGGTACGCGACGCCTTGAGGAACACGCTACCCGCCGGGCGACCCAGCAGTTCGGCGTCTTCATCGCTCAGTGGCTCGGCGCCGATCCATTGGTCACCGTCGGCGCCGATGTAACCATAGGCCGCCAGGGTGATTGTCAGGGAATCATCGATGAGGCCGACCCTGGGCAGGCTTTCCAGCCCGCCGGACGCCGGCATCAGCGAACGCTCCAGGGATACGGCGGTACCGTCAGTGGTGCGCCGGCGGCGGTCGAGAGCAATGAATTGGTCGTTGCCGAATCGGCTGAGCAGGTCCGGCCGGGTCACCGCTTCCAGACGCAGGATATCGGTGGTCACCAGCGCACCGGTGTCAGCCAGGGCCTGGGCCCAGCCGCTATTTTGATCCAGCACCATGCCGTCGAAGGTGACGATGGAACCTACGCCGCTCTGGGTCGCAATGTAATGACGCCGCTTGAGTTCGGCCAGGGCCTCGCGCAGGGTGCCGCGACTGACCGCAAACTCCTCGGCCAATTGATGTTCCCCAGGCAGCAGGACACCGTCGGCCATCACCCCACCCTCGATACGGCGGATGAGCTCGTCGACGACGCGTTTTTTCTTATCAAATCGCACATGTCTAATCATGTCCAAATTGATAACCGAAAGCGTCAGATTGCAGCAAGCGAATTATTTCAGCGAGGTGAAAATACCGACCTCAGGGCTCCAGGCCAATGCGGAAAAACTCGCCGCCGCTCCATACGCCCAGCCAGTTCTGACCGTTGATTGGGCGGCTTACCGCCAACTCGACCAATTGGTAGAACACGTTGCGATGCACCAGGGCTTCGAGGTTGGTGCGCACACGCAAGTAAGGTGACGGCTCCTGGGTGACGGGGTCTGTGACGACCCGCAGCGGGTGTTCGAGGCCCGCCTCGATCTGCTCGTCGACGTTGCTGGTAAAGCGCAGCACCTGGCTTTCACCCTGCCCTTCGACCTCCAGGGTCACCGCGACGAAGGGCGCGTCATCGACGCGGATGCCGACTTTTTCGACGGGAGTCACCAGGAAGTAATCATCGCCATCGCGGCGGATGATGTTGGAGAACAACTTGACCATCGGTTTACGCCCGATCGGCGTGCCCTGGTAGAACCAGGTGCCGTCGCGGGCGATGCGCATGTCGATGTCGCCGCAGAAATCCGGGTTCCACAGGTGCACCGGCGCCGGTCCCTTGCCTTTGGGCAGTTGGGCGAGCAGATCGTTGGCCTTGGCGGAATCGGTCATGAGGTCTCCCTTTTTTACCTGCCGGGCTTACTGATCACCCATGCCCAGCAGCCCTCGTGCGTACTGCGCCAGTGGGCGGGCGATCAGGTCTTCCGGCTTGTTGTCGTGGAACGTCAGTAAACCGCCACGACTGCGGATACGTGCGGTATCAATTAAATACTGCGTGCTGGTCTCGATCAACATGATCTGGATAACGCCATTGTCCAGGCCGACACGATCCAGGGCCTCTTGGTCCGCCCATTCATCGGCGTTGCCGATACGGTCATCCGCCTTGGCGAAGCGGCAGTACAGCAAGTAGTGCGCACCCGCCGCACGGGCTTCGGCCAGCGCCTGCTCCAAGCCTTCGGGCTGACGGGCGCGGCGCACCATGGGAAAGTACTCAACGAAGCCATTGAAGGCTTCTTCGGCCACTACGTTCGGGCGCGGATAGGCGCTGCCCGGCGGCACGAAAGCGCCTTGGGCTATAAAGACAAAGGAGTCCGGTTGTATGCGAACCGATGCGGTTCGACGGGTATCGCTATGGTCAAGCAAGCCGGCGTCGCTCATCTGATAGCGGGTGCCTTCGGCCATATCGCTGACGGTCATGCAACCACTCAGCGTCAACGACGCCAGCAACAAAACCAGACTACGCATCCTAATCCTCCAGAAGCCGGTGACGGAAAACCGGCGAATGGGCGTGAGATGCAGAAACCGCGCCATCTGCAAACAACGCATAACTCAAGGTGGGAGGGTGCTTGCGAACCCCCTCCCACCTTCAGTTATGTGAAATGGTTGGAATAGGCTCAGCCGCCAATGATTTTCATGATGGTGGCCCCTCCGGAGAACGCCACTTCCTGCTTGTCGCCCAGCGCCTTCATCAGCAAGCCTTGCAGGGCCGGCAGCGCTTGATGACGCGGTTTGTCCAGCAAGTCGCCGACGTAGTGACGGTTGCTCGACGACAAGCAGCCATGCAGCCACCCGGTGGATGACAAGCGCAGCCGCGAACAGGTGCGGCAGAACGGCACGCTTTCGTTGGCGATCACGCCAAAGAAGCCTTTGCCCGGTACTTCGTAGCGTACCGCCGTGGCATCCACGGGCGCGTTGGCTTGCAGGTATTCATGGTGTTCGCCGATCAAGCCAAGCAGCTGCTGCAGGCTGACGAATTGCTGCAGGAACGCATTGGAATCCTTGGCCAGGTGGCCCATGCGCATCAACTCGATAAATCGCAATTCGTAGCCGCGCTCCAGGCAGTAGTCGAGCAGCGGCATGACCTGGTCCAGGTTCTGGCCACGCAACGGCACCATATTGACTTTGATCTTGATTCCGGCCGCGCGAGCCTGGTCCATGCCATCAAGTACGGTGGCGAGGTCGCCGCCCCGGGCGATTCCGCGGAAGGCGTCGGCATCTAGTGTGTCGAGGGAAACGTTGATGCGCTTGATACCCGCATCCACCAATAGCGGAAGTTTGCGTGCCAGCAGTTGGCCATTGGTCGTCAGGCTGATATCACTGAGGCCCATTTGCCCCACGGCCCCCATGAAGGCTTCCAGCTTGGGGCTCACCAGCGGCTCACCGCCCGTGATGCGCAGGCGGTCGATGCCCGCCGCTTCGATCAGGTACGCCACGCCACGGGCCATGGCCTCGGCCGAGAGTTCGTCCTGAGCAGCCACCAGCCGCTTGCCGTTAGGCACGCAGTAGGTACACGCATAATTGCAGGCTGAGGTCAGGCTGATCCGCAAATTGCGAAAACGCCTGCCTTGACGATCAACGATCATGGATCACTCCGGCAGAGGATAATTCGGGCGCACTGAAAGCTGACTTATAAATCAGTTTTTAGCAAGGTCCTTGCCTGAGTATATTCCTGGGGTACTACGCCTGGCAGCAAATCATTACGTGGCAGGCGCGTCGACGGGTGCGGCTTCCACCGGCGCCGGCTCGCTGCTGTGCTTACGCTTGTTGCCCATGCGTACGCCGATGTCCATCAGGAATTGGAAGAATCCTTCCTGATCTTCCAGCACATTGCTCCAGAACGGCGAGTGATACAGCGCCACGGCACCGTGCACCAGGGCCCAGGCGGCGCAGTAGTGGAAATACGGCGGTACGTCTTCAAGCTTGCCTTCGCTGATACGGCCCTTGATCAGCAGGGTCAGACGCTCGAAGTTCGAGGCACGGATCTTGTGCAACTCCTCGACCATCTCCGGCACCTGATGGCCCTTGACAACTTTCTCTTCCAGGCGGTCGAACAGACGATAGCGCTGCGGGTCACGCATGCGGAACTCGAAATAAGCGCGGGACAGGGCTTCCTTATCCCTGTCCACATCGGCCGAATGCAGCAGCTCGTTCAAGTCGCGCTCGTAATCGAGCATCAGCCGCAGGTAGATTTCGGCCTTGGACTTGAAGTGCTTGTAGATGGTGCCTTTGCCGATACCCACGGCATCCGCGATCATCTCGACGGTGACGCTGTCTTCGCCTTGTTCGAGGAACAACTTGAGGGCGGTGTCGAGAATTTCCTGCTCACGGCGGCGAAACTCACGGACCTTACGGGGTTCTTTGTGCATGAGGAAGAGGTCTGCAAAGGTCGGAATAGGAAGGGTTGCGCAGGGCCACGAATACATGGCGATACGATTTACCCAGTGCAAGGGATTATCCCGACTGAACGGTCGTTGGGCAACGCCTATGTGAACCCAACACGCACTTACTTTCAGCACGCCAACGTTTTCATGGGAATCAGTCAGAAATAATACGCAACATCTATCCCCGTACACCCCGCCATGAGAACTCAAGCGAAGTGGACGTATTCCAAATCTGTTTAAAAAACGAGCAGCAAAGACTGGACTGAATCAGAACATGATCAATACTTCAACTGTCGGCGTGACATCTCCCCCAAGTGAAGCGCCGACCTGGGTACCGACGGACTGTGTGCCCTTGTTTTACTCCTAATGGTCTTAACCCGGATTCACCCCCCAGAACCCGGGTTTTTTTTGCCCGCGATTTGGCCTCGTTACCCGCCAACGCGGGCCAATGGGAACAGGCGCTTGAAATTCTCGGTGGTCTGTTCGGCAAACCGCTCGTAAGGCTCACCGCGCAGCATCGCCAGGTAATCCGCCACCTCGCGCACATACTGCGGCAGGTTCGGCTTGCCACGATAAGGGATGGGGGCCAGGTACGGCGAGTCGGTCTCCACCAGCAGCCGATCCGCCGGCACTTGCCGCGCCACGTCACGCAGGGCATCGGCATTGCGAAAGGTGACGATACCCGACAGGGAAATATAGAACCCCAGGTCCAGGGCGGCCTTGGCCATATCCCAGTCTTCGGTAAAGCAATGCAGCACACCGGCCTGGGGCAAGGCGGCTTCGCGCAATAGCGCCAAGGTGTCGGCGCGGGCGCCACGGGTGTGGATGATCACCGGTTTGCCGGTGTGCTGGGCGGCTTGCAGGTGCAACCGGAAGGAAGCCTGCTGCAACTCGGCGGCTTCAGGCTCGTAGTGATAATCCAGGCCGGTTTCGCCGATGGCGACCACACGCGGATGGTTGAGCTCACTCAGCAGCCAATCAAGGGCGGGGGCTTCGCCGGGCTTGAGGTCCAGTGGGTGGATACCCACCGAGCAGTCTACGTCGGCATAACGGTCCGCCAGGGCCTTGACGTCGGCGGCGTTGTCGGCACTGACGCCGATACACAGGAAGTGCCCTACCCCACGCTGGCGAGCGGCTTGCAGCGCTGCATCCAGGGAGCCGTTGTGCTGGGCGAGGTCGAGACGATCAAGGTGGCAATGGGAGTCTACGAGCATAGGAAATTACGACTTGAGATCACAGAAAGTTGTCTGGCCGACGATACACCTGTCGGCCACGGAAATTAACGTCGGCCAAGCAACCCGACCCACTGCACCAGCAGCGCTTCGAGCAACAGCACACGGTTGAGGTTGGCCTTGCCGAGCACCTTCTGGCGCTGGGCGAGGATCCAGTCCTGAATATTCAGTACTTTTTCCTGGGCGCTTTTCTGCGCGAGGTATTGCACCACCTTGCGCATATCCGGCAGGCCAAGGCCGTTTTCATCCTGGGTCAACTGGTAACGCAGGATCAGGCTCGACCAGTCGCAGAACCAATCGAACAACAACAGCAGTGGAATATCCTTCCAGGCGCTCTCGGCCAGTTGTGTCGCGGAGAGTTCCTGCTTGAGCAGCTTTTTAACGCCATCCACCACCAGTGCCCGTTGCTCGCGCACGCCTTGGGCCTGCAACTTTACTGCGGCCAGAGGCGAGCCGGCTGCCAGGGTGAGCAATTCCACCCGCTCGTCTTCGGAGCAGTCCGGCAACGCCTGCCCCAGCCATTGCAAGCTCATAGCCTCGCTGGGCAAGGGGCACGCCTGCTGCACGCAACGGCTGCGAATGGTCGGCAGCAAGCGACTGGACTGATGGCTCACCAGCAACAGCACGGTGTCGCCGGAAGGTTCCTCCAGGCTTTTGAGCAAGGCGTTGGCGGCGTTGATATTCATCGCCTCCACGGGCTCGATCAGCACCACCTTGCGCCCGCCCATTTGCGCGGTCTGCACCACGAAGCTGACAAGGTCGCGCACTTGGTCGACCTTGATCGCCTTATCGGCTTCCTCGGGTTCCAGCAGGTAGTTATCGGGGTGGCTGCCGGCCTTGAGCAGCAGGCAGGATTTGCATTCGCCACAGGCGTTCAGGTTGACCGGGCGTTGGCACAGCAAGCTGGCCATCAGGCGCTCGGCAAGGTCGCGCTTACCGATACCGATTGGCCCGTGCAGCAAGTAGGCATGGGCGTGCTGGGCACGGCCGGCCAACTGCTGCCAAAGGCTGTCCTGCCACGGATAGGCCTCAGCCACGGGCGCGCTCCAATAACGTGGGCAGCAGCGCATCAATGCTTTGCTGCACCTGGGCCAATGGCCGGGCGGCGTCCAGCCGGTGATAGCGCGCCGGCTCAGCCTCGGCACGCGCGAGGAAGGCCCTGCGTACGGCATCGAAAAATGCCTGGCCTTCCAGCTCGAAACGATCAAGACGGCCACGGGCGCTGGCGCGGGCCATACCGACTTCCACCGGCAGGTCGAACAGTAACGTCAGGTCAGGGCGTAGATCGCCCTGCACGAAGGTTTCCAAAGTGGCGATACGCTCCAGAGACAAGCCACGACCACCTCCCTGGTAGGCGTAGGTAGAATCGGTGAAACGGTCGCAAATCACCACCGCTCCACGTGCCAGGGCCGGGCAAATCACCTCGGCCAGGTGCTGGGCACGGGCGGCAAACACCAGCAGCAGCTCGGTGTCCGGGTTCATCTGTTCCTCGCCTGGGGCAAGCAGCACTTCACGAATGCGCTCGGCCAGCGGCGTACCGCCAGGCTCGCGGGTCAACACCACTTCGATACCTTCGGCGCGCAAGCGCTCGGCCAGGTAATCGCGGTTGGTGCTTTTGCCGGCGCCTTCCGGGCCTTCCAGGGTAATAAACAAGCCAGTCACAGGCAGTCCTTAGTCAGAGTCATTGCGGGCTTTGCGGCGCGGCGGTGTCCGGCGCGGGCTCGGCGGGTGCGTCTGCGGGCGGCATCACGTCTTCGGCAGGCTTTGCCACCGGCGCCGGGCTGGAGCGGTAGTCGGCGCGGCGCTTGAGCTGAAACTCTCGCACGGCGGCATTATGCGCACCCAGGTCATCGGAGAAAATATGGCTGCCATCGCCACGGGCGACGAAATACAGACTGCTGCCCGGCACCGGGTTCAGCGCGGCATGGATCGCCTCGCGGCCGACCATGGCGATCGGCGTCGGCGGCAGGCCAGCCACCATGTAGGTGTTGTAGGGGTTGGCTTCCTTGAGGTGGGCGCGGGTCAACTTGCCGTTATAGCGCTCGCCCAGGCCGTAGATCACCGTGGGGTCGGTCTGCAGTAACATACCGACCTTCAACCGCCGCACAAAAACCCCGGCGATCTGCCCGCGCTCTTGCGGTACGCCGGTTTCCTTCTCGACAAGGGAGGCCATGATCAGTGCCTGATACGGATCGGTGTACGGCACATCGGCGGCGCGAGTGTTCCACTCCTGGGCAAGCACGTCATCCAGGCGGTTGTAGGCTTTCTTGAGAAATTCGACGTCCGTCATGCCACGCACGAAGCGGTAGGTATCGGGGAAGAACCGTCCTTCGGGAAATACGCCGGGGTGGCCGAGCTTCTCCATCACTTCGCTGTCACTCAGCCCCGGCAGGCTCTGCACAATCTTTTCGTGCTTGGCCAAGGCCGAGCGCACTTGGCGGAAATTCCAGCCTTCTACCAGGGTCAGGCTGTATTGCACCACTTCGCCGCGCTGCCACAGGCCGATCAGGCCTTGGGCGGTCATGCCGGGAGCCATACGGTATTCGCCGCTGTGCAGCGGCTGCCCATCGAGGTTGAAGCGCCAGTAAAGGCGCAACCAGAAGGCGCCATCGAGCACGCCGTCGGCTTCAAGGCGATTGAACATACCGGTAGGGGTCGCCCCAGCCGGCACATCGAGCAACTGCTCCTGGGTCAGGTTCAACGGTTGCTTCAAGGCAGCGTCGTATTTCCAGGCAGAAAAGCCCAACAGCAACGCCGCCGAGAACAGACCGACCAGCAGCAGTACAACCAGTTTTCGTATCAACTCAAATATCCAATAGCGCGCGAACAATGCACTGCAGTTTACGGGTGAGCGGGCCAACCGGCCAGCGCATCGCAGCGTACCCGCGCACCGGCCAAATGCCATAAACGCTGTTGCACATGAAAACTTCGTCGGCCTGCTGCAGTTGCTCGACAGTGATATCAGCCACGGCCACCGGGACGCCCAGCGTTTGTGCCTGGGCCAGGATCTCGGCGCGCATCACCCCGGCTACGCCGCAACGATTCAGATCGGCGGTTAGTAACAAGCCGTTGCGCACCAGGAACAGGTTGCTGAATACACCCTCGATCACACGCCCGGACATATCCAGCATCAAGCCTTCGGCGTGCTCGGCATCCTGCCACTCGGCACGGGCGATCACCTGCTCCAAGCGATTAAGGTGCTTGAGACCGGCCAGCAACGGCTGTTCAGCCAGGCGGGTGGCACACGCAAACAGGCGGATGCCATCGATTGCATGGGCGGGGGGATAAGTAGCGGGCGGACTGCCCTGCAAGATACGACGCACCGGCGCGTCAGGGTTGATCCCATAACCGCGCAGGCTGTCGCCGCGGGTGAGGATCAGTTTGAGGATACCGCTGCCAAGGGCGCCAGCGTAGGCCAGCACTTCGTGGCGGATCACGGTCGGCTCCGCCACCAGCGCAAGGCGCCTGCAACCCTCGTCGAGGCGCTGCAGGTGGCGGTCGAGCAGCACAGGCTGCCCGGCCTTGACCACCATGGTCTCAAACAGCCCATCGCCATACGCCAGGCCGCGATCTTTCAGGGGCACGCTGTCCGCTGGCTGACCGTCGACCCAGCTGTACATCACTCGGCGAACCGGCGGAACACCAGGGAACCGTTGGTGCCACCAAACCCGAAGGAGTTCGAGATTGCCACATCAATCGGCATCGGCTGGGCTTCGTGAGGCACGAAGTTCAGATCGCAGCCTTCGTCCGGCTCATCCAGGTTGATGGTCGGCGGAGCGACCTGATCCTTGATGGCCATGACGCTGAAGATCGCCTCGACCGCGCCCGCCGCGCCCAACAGGTGGCCGGTCATGGACTTGGTGGAACTCACGGCCAGCTTGTAGGCGTGCTCGCCGAACACCGACTTGATGGCTTCGGCTTCCGCCAGATCGCCCGTCGGGGTCGAAGTGCCATGGGCGTTGATGTACTGCACCTGGTCCGCATTGACCTTCGCATCGCGCAGTGCGTTGGTGATGCAACGCGCAGCACCGGCACCGTCGGACGGTGGCGAGGTCATGTGGTAGGCGTCGCCGCTCATACCAAAACCGATCAGCTCGGCGTAGATGGTGGCACCGCGCGCCTTGGCGTGCTCCAGCTCCTCGAGCACCAGCGCACCGGCGCCGTCGGACAGCACGAAGCCGTCACGGCCCTTGTCCCACGGACGGCTGGCACGGGTCGGCTCGTCATTGCGCGTCGATAATGCACGCGACGCGCCGAAGCCGCCCATGCCGAGGCCGCAGGCGGCCATCTCGGCGCCGCCGGCGATCATCACGTCGGCTTCGTCATAGGCGATGTTGCGCGCCGCCATCCCGATGCAGTGAGTGCCCGTGGTACAGGCTGTGGCGATGGCGTAGTTAGGCCCCTGTGCACCCAAGTGGATGGACAGGAAACCGGAAATCATGTTGATGATCGAGCCAGGCACGAAGAACGGTGAAATTCGACGAGGGCCGGATTCATGCAGCGTGCGGCTGGTTTCTTCGATATTGGTCAAACCACCAATACCCGAACCCATGGCCACGCCGATGCGCTCACGGTTGGCGTCGGTGACTTCCAGGCCGGCGTTACGCACCGCCTGAAAACCGGCTGCCAGGCCGTATTGAATGAACAGGTCGAGTTTGCGGGATTCTTTGATCGAGAGATATTCCTCGACATTGAAACCCTTTACCGAGCCGCCAAAACGGGTGGAATAGGCAGAAAGGTCCGTGTGTTCGATCAGACCAATACCACTGTGGCCAGCCAGAATGCCCTGCCAACTGCTCGGCACATCCGTACCCAGTGGCGACAACATACCCATACCGGTGACTACGACGCGTCTACGCGACACAGCACTCTCCTTTTTCTTGATGACGACACTTCGTTTCAGAGCTCACTTTTCATCGGCGCCAGTTTTCATAGACGCTAAAGAAAAAACCGCACGCCGTTACAGCAGTGCGGTTTTTCCCTGACAGCAAGCGACGACTACAAACTATTACGCCTGGTGGCTAGTAACGTAGTCGATGGCAGCTTGAACAGTAGTGATTTTTTCAGCTTCTTCGTCCGGGATTTCGGTCTCGAATTCCTCTTCCAGAGCCATCACCAGCTCAACGGTGTCAAGGGAATCGGCACCCAGGTCTTCTACGAAGGAAGCAGTGTTGACCACTTCGTCTTCTTTAACGCCCAGTTGCTCGGCAACGATTTTCTTGACGCGCTCTTCGATGGTGCTCATACCTTGTTTAACTCCTAATGGACAAATTCAGGCAGCTGGCCAGTGGGTAAGTGTATAGAAAGCCATTTCAGCTTTTCAACTGAAAGCTTCACCCTGTACCCGCTCGGCCACCTGTCTATAAATTAAGTTGCAGCTTTATAACGGATTTTAGACAGCTCGTATGACATTTTTTTGAAGCGATCCGTCACAATTTAACTCATGTACATCCCGCCGTTCACCGGGATTGTAGCCCCAGTCACGTATGCCGCACCGTCGGATGCCAGGAAAGTGACCACATTCGCGATCTCTTGAGCCTGGCCCAGACGGCCCAGCGGAATCTGCGTCAGCAAGGCTTCACGCTGTGCTTCAGGCAGTTCGCGGGTCATATCGGTGTCGATGAACCCTGGGGCCACCGAGTTGACCGTAATCGACCGCGAGCCGACTTCACGCGCCAGTGCACGGCTGAAACCCTCCAGACCGGCCTTGGCGGCTGCATAGTTTACTTGGCCTGCGTTGCCCATGGCACCCACTACGGAGCCAATATTGATAATTCGACCCCAACGCGCCTTGGTCATCCCACGCAAAACACCCTTGGACAGGCGAAACAGACTGTTCAGGTTAGTATCGACCACGTCGTGCCACTCGTCGTCTTTCATGCGCATCATTAGGTTGTCACGGGTGATACCGGCGTTATTCACCAGAATCGCCGGCGCACCGAACTGTGCGGTGATCTCGGCCAGTACGGCAGCCACGGACTCGTCGCTGGTCACGTTCAGCTCAAGGCCGGTGCCTTGAACGTCGTTTTCCTTCAGGGTAGCGGCGATACGCTCGGCGCCCGAAGCAGACGTGGCGGTGCCGATCACGATAGCGCCCTGACGGCCCAGTTCCAGGGCGATCGCCTGGCCAATGCCACGGCTGGCGCCGGTGACCAGTGCAACTTTACCTTGCAGACTCATGCAGGCTTCTCCTAAGTTCGAGGGGTCAGGCCTGCGCCGCGCGAGCGGCAGCGAAGGCATCCGGGGTATTGAGGTTGGCAGTCGACACGCCATCGACGCAGCGTTTGTTCAGGCCGGCCAGGACTTTGCCTGGGCCGCATTCGACCAGCTCGGTAGCGCCGTTGGCAGCCAGGGTCTGGACCGATTCAACCCAGCGCACCGGCTTGTACAGTTGTTCCAGCAGGTCGCGCTTGAGGGTCTCGAGGTCGGCGGCTACCGCCGCGCTGACGTTCTGTACCAGCGGGATCTGCGGCGCCTGCCAGTTGATGGCGGCGATGGACTCGGCAAAACGCTCGGCCGCCGGGCGCATCAGCTCGCAGTGCGACGGCACGCTCACCGGCAACGGCAACGCGCGCTTGGCGCCACGGGCCTTGCAGCCTTCAATGGCACGCTCGACTGCCGCCTTGGCACCGGCAATCACCACCTGGCCTGGGGAGTTGAAGTTCACCGCACTGACCACTTCACCCTGGGCCGCTTCGGCGCAGGCTTCGATCACTACCGCGTCGTCCAGGCCCAGGATAGCGGCCATGCCGCCCTGCCCAGCCGGGACGGCTTCCTGCATCAATTGACCACGGCGCTCGACCAGCTTGACGGCCTCACCCAGGGTCAGGCTGCCCGCCGCTACCAGGGCGCTGTATTCACCCAGGCTGTGACCGGCCACGAATGCCGGGCGCGCGCCGCCTTCGGCCAGCCACAAGCGCCACAGGGCGATCGAAGCGGTCAGGATGGCCGGTTGGGTTTTATCGGTTTGATTGAGTTGCTCTTCCGGCCCTTGCTGGGTCAGCGCCCACAGGTCGTAACCCAGGGCGTCGGAAGCTTCCTTAAAGGTGTCCAGAATCAACGGGTATTGCGCGCCCAGCTCGGCCAGCATGCCGAGGGACTGCGAACCCTGCCCTGGAAAGACGAATGCGAGGGATGTAGACATGTAACAAGCCCCTAAATGATCAGGTCGTCGGAAATGGTCGCTCCCGATCTTAAAATGAAGGGTGGGAGCGCACGAAACTGACAGATTGGATGGTCAATTGAACTGGCCGGTCACATTTAAGCACTCCCGGGCCAATTCGCCTAAGGCAACAGATCCTCAAGACGGCCGTGCAACCGTTGCGGCAGGTTTTCCTGGATCTCGATCACGGCTCGCGCAATGGCACTTTGAAACCCTTCCACACCGGCCGAACCGTGGCTTTTCACCACAATGCCCTGCAACCCCAGAAAGCTCGCGCCGTTGTGCCTTGCCGGCGCCAGGTCAGCCTGTAACCGCCGCATCAATGGCAGCGCCAGGGCGCCGACAAAGCGCGAGACCATGCTCTGCTTGAACAACGCCTCAATGCGCGCGGCGATCATGGTCGCCAGCCCTTCACTGGACTTGAGCAGGATATTGCCGACAAACCCGTCGCACACCACCACATCCGCTTCGCCGCGGTATACACCGTCACCCTCGACAAAACCGATGTAGTTCAGGCCGCGCGCGCCTTGCAACAGGGTAGCGGCCAGCTTGACCTGCTGGTTGCCCTTGATGTCTTCGGTGCCGATATTCAGCAGGGCGACTCGCGGGCGGGCCACGCCCAGCGCTTCGGCGGCCACCGAGCCCATCACGGCGAACTGGAACAGGTGCTCGGCACTGCAATCCACATTCGCGCCCAGGTCCAACAGCTGGCAATAGCCTTTCTGCGTCGGAATCGCCGCGACCATCGCCGGTCGGTCAATACCCGGCAGAGTCTTGAGCACGTGCCGCGATAACGCCATCAACGCCCCGGTATTACCGGCACTGACGCAGGCTTGCACCTTGCCATCACGCAGCAACTCCAAGGCCACCCGCATTGAGGAGTCGGGCTTGCCGCGCAACGCTGCCGCCGGCTTTTCATCCATGGTGATGGTTTCGCTGGCTGGCGTAATCGTCAGGCGCGCGCGATCCACAACCGGATGGCTGGCAATCAATTCTTCAAGGAGTGAGGGTTGACCGACAAGGGTCAGGTGCAACGAGGGCGTGGCAGACAGGCTGGCAATGCAGGCCTGAACAATGCTGCGGGGACCGAAGTCCCCGCCCATTGCGTCAATCGCGATGACTTGAGCAGACAAGTGATTACTCGTCAGCGCCCTTGTCGATCACTTTACGGCCACGGTATACGCCTTCTGGCGATACGTGGTGACGCAGGTGAACTTCACCAGTGGTCTTTTCCACGGACAGGGTGCTAGCCTCGAGAGCGTCGTGCGAACGGCGCATGTCACGGGCGGAGCGGGATTTTTTGTTCTGCTGAACAGCCATAATTGATTAACTCCTAAACGTTTGGGTCACGCTTTAACTGCGCCAATACACTGAACGGGTTGGACCGCGTTACCTCGTCCTCGCTCGGCTCGGCCTCGTCATCGAGACCCTCCGGCTGCTGGCATTCTTCCGGATGATGAGCAGGCACAATGGGCAAGGCGAGCAGAAGCTCCTCCTCGATCAGTGCATGCAGATCCAATGGATCTTCGCCCAGTTCCAGCACGTCATAACCTTTCGGCAACGACTGGGTATTCGCACCCTCCTTCACCACGGCGTAACTGCATTCGCTGTGGATCGGCAGGGTGACCAGCTCAAGACAACGCTGGCAAACCATTTTGACTTCGGTGTCGACAAAGCTGTGGATCACCACAGATTTGCGTTCATCTCGTTCAAAAACGAATTTGGCCTGCACCGTACCGACATCGTCGGAAAGCGGGTCGCAGAGTCTCTTCAAATCGGCCAGCAGCAGTTCACCTTGAAGGGTGGTGCCACGGTCAGCCAATTTGCGCGGGTCAACGTGAGGTGGAATCGGGTCATTCAACATAGGCGCAGCATTATAGGGATGCACCCGGCCATGTCAAAGGAAATTCAGCCCTGTGCGTCAGCCGGTCGCCCCGCTAGAATCCGCGACTGCTTTGAGGAGATGCCCATGCTGCCTTTATTACTTGCTTCCAGCTCGGTTTATCGCCGGGATTTGCTGAGCCGCCTACGCCTGCCGTTCATCTGCAGCTCGCCGGATATCGACGAAAGCCACCGTGCCAACGAGCCTGCCGTGGAACTGGTCAAGCGCCTGGCTGAACAGAAGGCACGCGCCCTTGCAGCTCAATACCCCGAGCACCTGATTATCGGATCGGACCAGGTTGCCGCACTGGACGGGCGGATTATCGGCAAACCGCACACCTTCGAAAACGCCCGCGAGCAGTTGTTGGCGGCCAGCGGCAAGCGTGTGAGCTTTCTCACCGGCCTGGCGCTGCTCAATACCAAGACAGGGCACTGCCAGGTGGACTGCGTTCCGTTTACCGTACACATGCGCGAACTGGACGTTGAGCGCATCGAGCGCTATCTGCGGACCGAACAGCCTTATGACTGCGCGGGCAGCTTCAAGGCCGAAGGGCTGGGCGTGAGCCTGTTCCAGAGTACCGAAGGGCCGGATGCCACCAGCCTTGTAGGCCTGCCACTGATTCGACTGGTGGACATGCTGCTGGCCGAAGGCGTGCAAATCCCCTAGGAGAAACATAAATCAAAATGTGGGAGGGGCTTGCCCCCGATAGCGATGGACCCACCAGCTTATTTATGGCTGACACACCGTCATCGGGCACAAGCCCCTTCCACATTTTTGATATCTACCTGCCCCGAACTGTCAGCGTAGGCTCGGGCCCTGGAAGCCCATGTACAGGGCCAGCTTCTCCGCCACGCTGGCACCGAGTTTTTTGGAGAAGCGATCAAACGGCGATTCCTCAACCGTGAAATCCACCAACTCCTTCTCGCCAATCACGTCACGCGCCACCGAACTGGCACTGCCCAGGCCATCGACCAAGCCCAGCGGCAGCGCCTGCTCGCCTGACCAAACCAGACCCGAGAACAACTCCGGGTGCTCTTTGTCTTTCAGACGATCGCCACGCCCCTGCTTCACGCTGGCAATGAACTGGCGATGGGTAGTATCAAGTACGCCCTGCCAGAACTGGGTCTCATCGGCCTTTTGCGGCTGGAATGGGTCAAGGAACGCTTTGTGCTCGCCCGAGGTATAGGTGCGACGCTCTACCCCGAGCTTCTCCATGGTGCCAACAAAGCCGTAACCCGCCGCTGTCACACCAATGGAACCCACCAGGCTGGCCTTGTCGGCATAAATCTGGTCAGCGGCGCTGGCAATATAATAGGCACCCGAAGCCCCCAGGTCGGAAATCACCGCATACAGCTTGATATCCGGATGCAGGCCGCGCAGACGGCGAATCTCGTCATACACATAGCCCGACTGCACCGGGCTGCCGCCTGGGCTGTTGATGCGCAGGATCACGCCCTTGACCTTTGGGTCCTCAAATGCGGCACGCAGACTGGCGACGATGTTATCGGCGCTGGCCGGCTCCTTGTCGGCGATGACCCCACGCACTTCGATCAACGCGGTGTAGTTGGCGCCGCGCGTCGCGCTTTTTTCCATGTCCATCAGCGGGCTGAACAAGGCCAGCATGAGCAACAGATAAGTAAAGGTCAGCAGCTTGAAGAAAATCCCCCAGCGCCGTGCGCGACGTTGCTCCTGGACGCTGGCCAGAAGCGTCTTCTCCAGCAGCTTCCAGCTTTTGTCGTCACCACTTTCTGCCTTTTCAGGCGCTTTCCACTCGTCACTCATGTGCCATCAACCCCGGCTAAGACTTATCGGGCCCGGCTGAGCCAGGCCTGCAATTGCGAAAAATGATCGATCATGACCCTGGGCTCATATGGCTGCAACGCCTCGGCGGATTGGGCGCCATAGCTGACCGCCACACTGTCCATGCCGGCGTTGCGCGCCATCATCAAGTCGAAGGAGGCGTCACCCACCATCAGTGCCTGGCGGGCAGACACGCCGCAATGAGCCAGGATCTGCTCCAGCATCAGAGGATGTGGTTTGCTGGCGGTTTCATCGGCGGCGCGGGTGATATCGAAATAGTCTTCCCAGCCATGGGCCCTGAGCACCCGATCCAGCCCGCGACGCGCCTTGCCGGTGGCGACCGCCAGGTAGTAACCCTCGGCACGGAAGGTGTCCAGCGATTGCACAACCCCTTCAAACAGCGGCGAAGGCTCAGCCTCCAGCGCAATGTAGTGATCGGCGTAGTGCTCGCGAAAAGTGATCAACTCAGGGTCGGTGATTTCGGGATACAGGGTGCGAATCGCCTCAGGCAAGCCCAGACCGATAATGCCCTTGACCGCCAGGTCGCTGCACAACGCAAAGCCTGAACGGGTAGACGCCACGTGCATTGATTCAACGATACGGCCAATGGAGTTGGCCAGGGTCCCGTCCCAATCAAAAATCAGCAGCTTGTAATCAAGGTGCGACACTCAAACGCTCCACGGTCTTGGCCCACATCTCATCGACCGGCGCCTGCAGCTTCAATTCGCCACCGTCCGGCAGCGGCACAGTAAGCATGTAGGCATGCAGGAACAGGCGCTTACCGCCCAGGTCGCGGATTTCCTTGGAGAAACCCTCATCACCGTACTTGGTATCGCCCGCAATGCAGTGGCCCGCATGCAGGGTATGCACGCGGATCTGGTGGGTACGCCCGGTCACCGGCTTGGCCTCGACCATGGTGGCGAAGTCACCGAAGCGGCGCAGCACCTTGAACAGGGTCAGGGCTTCTTTGCCCTCCTCGTCCACTTCGACCATGCGCTCGCCCGAACGCAGGTTGCTCTTTTGCAGCGGCGCGCGGACGCTCTTGATCGAACTGGCCCAGTTGCCGCGCACCAGCGCCATGTAGCGCTTGTCCACGCCATCGCCACGCAGGGCGGTGTGCAAGTGGCGCAGCATGCTGCGTTTTTTGGCAATCATCAGCAGGCCAGAGGTATCGCGGTCCAGCCGATGGACCAGCTCAAGCTCCTTGGCATCCGGGCGCAATTGACGGAAGGCTTCGATCACGCCGAAGTTCAGGCCGCTGCCACCGTGAACCGCAATGCCACACGGCTTGTTGATCACGATCAGCTTGTTGTCTTCGAACACGATCGATGCTTCCAGGCGCTGCAACAGCCCCTGGGCCAAGGGCACAGGCTCGTCACGCTCAGGCACGCGCACGGGCGGCACACGAACGATATCGCCCGCCTGCAACTTGTACTCGGGCTTGATGCGCCCCTTGTTCACGCGCACTTCGCCTTTACGCAAGATGCGGTAAATCAAGGTCTTGGGCACGCCTTTGAGCCTGGCCAGGAGAAAATTGTCGATGCGTTGGCCGGCATATTCCGGCGAGACCTCAAGCAGCTGGACGCTGGGGGTCGGGGGGGCGGTAGTCGTCATGGCGGCGATGATAACAATTTTTATGGAATTGAAGCACTTAATCATTGCTGCTATAGTCGCGAACGCCGCCAAAAGCGGCCTGGCCAGAGGACATGCGGCAAACTGCCGGCCCTGACCATCGCAATTCATCAGGACGCGAGGCCGTCCTACGGGGCTTTCGCCACCTTGGAAGGCTCAGGATTGTAACAAGCGCAGGTGACATGAGGCCTGAAGCGAGTGCGATGCGCAGAGTGAATACTCGCGTTGCGCGCCGATATTTACGGCCAGTTCACAAAGTGCAGTCAGTCTTGTGCCAGACCATGGCGAATGCTTCGGAAACAACGCCTGTTAAGAGCTGAGTGAGAGCGCAATCGCCCACATTCAGTCTTGTTTAGCCATGAGCGTGGACTCCCCATTGGAGAACACGGTAAATGCCAACCCGCTGCGGATTCTGCGCGCGGCAGCACCCGAATTATCAGGGATACGTGTAGGGTGGAGATGCACAACCGTCGGACCGTGTAGCACTAGGCTTATATTTAGACGCTTCATCTCGTCCACAGTCGTCGGTTGATTCCTCCTCCTGACCTTAGCTTTTGTTGAAGTGGTGCCTTTGTCACCACCGCTAACAAGCAGGACGCGTCCGTCGCGATGCCCGCCCAATTGGCAGGCTTTGCTGGACACTGGAGTGGCCAACCACTCTTGACGCACCTGACACCGACCGTGAGAAGTCGTGTGTGCCGAACGCCGTTTCCGGCAGCCCGGAAACCGACGGTACAACATGAAAAGAATGCTGATTAACGCAACTCAACCCGAAGAGTTGCGTGTTGCACTGGTAGATGGCCAACGCCTCTACGACCTAGACATCGAGTCCGGTGCACGCGAGCAAAAGAAGGCCAACATCTACAAAGGCCGTATTACTCGCATCGAACCAAGCCTTGAGGCAGCCTTTGTCGATTTCGGCTCCGAGCGCCACGGCTTCCTGCCCCTCAAAGAAATCTCCCGCGAGTACTTCAAGAAAGCCCCTGAAGGTCGCGTGAATATCAAGGACGTCCTGAGCGAAGGCCAGGAAGTCATCGTTCAGGTCGAAAAAGAAGAACGTGGCAACAAGGGTGCAGCCCTGACCACTTTCATCAGCCTGGCCGGCCGTTACCTGGTGCTGATGCCGAACAACCCACGTGCCGGCGGTATCTCCCGTCGCATCGAAGGCGAAGAGCGCAACGAACTGCGTGAAGCGCTGAACGGCCTGATCGCACCGGCCGACATGGGCCTGATCGTGCGCACTGCGGGCCTGGGCCGCAGCAGCGAAGAAATGCAGTGGGACCTCGACTACCTGCTGCAACTGTGGACCGCCATTAAAGAAGCCTCGCTGGATCGTTCCGCGCCGTTCCTGATCTACCAGGAAAGCAACGTGATCATCCGCGCTATCCGCGATTACCTGCGCCAGGACATCGGCGAAGTGCTGATCGACAGCGTTGAAGCCCAGGACGAAGCCCTGACCTTCATTCGCCAGGTGATGCCGCAGTACGCCAGCAAGATCAAGCTGTACGAAGACAGCGTGCCGCTGTTCAACCGTTTCCAGATCGAAAGCCAGATCGAAACCGCCTTCCAGCGCGTGGTTGAACTGCCTTCCGGCGGCTCCATCGTGATCGACCCGACCGAAGCCCTGGTGTCCATCGACATCAACTCCGCGCGCGCCACGAAGGGTAGCGACATCGAAGAAACCGCCCTGCAGACCAACCTGGAAGCGGCTGAAGAAATCGCCCGCCAGCTGCGTCTGCGTGACATCGGCGGCCTGATCGTGATCGACTTCATCGACATGACCCCCGCCAAGAACCAGCGCGCCGTGGAAGAGAAAGTCCGCGAATGCCTGGAAGCTGACCGTGCCCGCGTACAGGTCGGCCGCATCTCGCGCTTCGGCCTGCTGGAGATGTCCCGTCAGCGCCTGCGCCCTTCCCTGGGCGAGAGCAGCGGCATCGTCTGCCCGCGCTGCAACGGCACCGGCATCATCCGTGACGTTGAATCGCTGTCCCTGGCGATCCTGCGCCTGATCGAAGAAGAAGCCCTGAAAGACCGCACCGCCGAAGTCCGCGCGCAAGTGCCGATCCCGGTTGCAGCCTTCCTGCTCAACGAAAAACGCAACTCGATCACCAAGATCGAACTGCGCACCCGCGCCCGTATCGTGATCCTGCCGAACGATCACCTCGAAACGCCGCACTTCGAAGTGCAGCGCCTGCGTGATGACAGCCCGGAAGCCCACAGCGGCCAGTCCAGCTATGAAATCGCCGCGGCAGCTGCCGAAGTGGAAGAAGTCCAGCCAGCTGCCGCGACCCGCACCCTGGTTCGCCAGGAAGCAGCCGTGAAGACCGCGCCGGCCCGCGCCAACGCACCGGTGCCGGTTGAAGTCGCAGCCCCGGTTGCCGCGCCGGCCGCCCTGCCTGAGCCAAGCCTGTTCAAAGGGCTGGTGAAGTCGCTGGTCAGCCTGTTCGCCAGCAAGGAAGAGCCTGTGGCACCGGTAGTGGTTGAAAAACCCGCATCCGAACGCCCGGCACGCAACGAAGAGCGTCGCAACGGTCGCCAGCAAAGCCGTAACCGCAACGGTCGCCGTGACGAAGAGCGCAAGCCTCGCGAAGAACGTGCACCGCGTGAAGATCGCGCGCCACGTGAAGAGCGTGCGCCTCGCGAAGCCCGTGAAGACACCCCGGCCGTCGCCCGTGAAGAACGTGCACCCCGCGAAGAGCGCGCACCCCGCACCCCGCGCGCCCCACGTGAAGACCGCAAGCCACGTGGCGAGCGTGAAGAGCGCGTGCGTGAACTGCGCGAGCCGCTGGACGCCGCCGCGCCAGCCGTTGCTGGCGCTGCCGCCACTACCGAAGAGCGCCCGGCCCGCCAGCCGCGTGAAGAACGCGCCCCACGTGAAGAGCGCCAGCCGCGCCCTGCGCGTGAAGAGCGTCAACCACGCGCCGAGCAAGCCGCTGCCGCCAGCGAAGAAGAAGTGCTGACCGGTGAAGAGCACTCGCAGGAAGATGGCCAGGAAGGCGCCGAAGGCGACCGTCCACGCCGCCGCTCCCGTGGCCAGCGTCGTCGCAGCAACCGTCGCGAGCGTCAGCGTGATGCCAACGGCAACGTGATCGAAGGCTCGGAAGAAGCCGGCGAGAACGCGCAAGCCCACACCAGCGAACCGACCGGCGCCGAACTGGCTGCCGGGCTGGCCGTTACCGCTGCCGTTGCCAGCTCGGTCATCAGCGCACCTGCTGAAGCCCAGGCTCACGAGCAAGCTGAACGCGCCACGGCTGCTGTCGAAGAAACCGCTGCTGTAGAAGCGCCTGTTGCCGAGACTCCCGTAGTTGAAGCACCTGTCGTTGAAGCCACCACCCCGATCGAAGCCCCAGTGGTTCCGGAAGTGGAAGTGGCACCGGTTCGCGACGCCCAGCCAGAAACCGAAGTGGTTGCCGTTGAACCGGCTCCAGTGGTTGAACCTCAGCCAGTGGTTGAAGCCCCGGTTGAAGTCGCGGCTCAAGCCCCGGTTGCCGAAGAAGCCGCCCCGGCAGTGCGTGAAGTTCGTGAAGAACAGACCGCCTTCCAATGGGCTGCCGAGCCCGCCGCTCCGATTGAAGCCCCAGCGCCTGCGCCTGTCGTAGAAGAAGCGCCGGCACCGGTTGCCGAAGTGGTTGAAGCGGCTCCGGTTGTGGTTGCCGAGCCTGCGCCAGCGGTCGAAGTGCCGGCCGTCGCCGAAGTTGAAGCGCCAGTGGTCGAAACGCCCCCTGCCAGCGCCCTGACCGAAAACGGCCGCGCACCGAACGACCCTCGTGAAGTGCGTCGCCGTCGCAAGGAAGCTGAAGCCGCCGCTGCCGCCGCTGCTGCTGCTGCTGCTCCAGCCGTAGTCGAAGCCGTCGAGGCGCCAGCCCCGGTTGCTGAAACCGTGGTTGAGCACGCCGCTGCTGAAGCAGTGGTAGAGCACCAGGCCCAGGAAGAAGAACACGAGACCAAACCTCTCGTCTGATTCCATGAGCCACTAAAAAGCCCCGCCTGAGTGATCAGGCGGGGCTTTTTTATGGTTGCTGATTAGCGGTAATCCAACGACGCGGGCACATCCACATCCCATGACACACCGGGGTCATCCACCGGCACTTCCTTCAGCGCAGCCTGCGCAAACAGCGATTTGGCACCACGGTCCCCGGTCAATGCCATCAAGGCAGGCCCGAATGCGCGGGCAAACGCGACCGGATGCCCATATCGCCCGGCATGCACGGGCACGTTGATGCTATCGAGACCTTCCATCACGCGCTCGATTGTCGAGGCCTGAATAAACGGCATATCCCCCAGCACCACCAACCAGCCCTGCGCCGAAGCGCTGGCCGCGACGCCTGCGGCAATGCTGTGGCCCATGCCGGCCGATTGCAGCAACAAGACCTTGCAGCCATACGTTTTGGCCAACTGAATAACGGCCGTACGATCCGGCGAAGTCACCACCCAGCGCTCCACCAGCCCCTGCGGCAGATTCACCAGCACCTGTTCGATCACCGGCCGCGTCACGCCGTCCCGGCCGACGCAGGGCGCCAGCAACTTATCCTGATCCCTCCCCGCTTCAGCGCGAAACCGGCTGCCCTGCCCTGCCGCCAGCACAATCGCGGCGAGCGTCACTCAACCACCACCGGCAAGGGTTTTTTCTGCATCGGCGCCACGCCATTTTTGATCGCGACAATTTCCGCCAGTAGCGACAGAGCGATTTCCGCCGGTGTGTGGCTGCCGATATGCAACCCAATCGGCCCGTGCAACCGCGCGATCGCCGCCGCCGATAAGCCTAATGCAGCGAGGGTTTCCCGGCGTTTTTGCGTGTTGACCCGCGACCCCAGCGCACCGATGTAAAAAGCACTCGAATTCAACGCAGTCAGCAATGCCATATCGTCCAGACGCGGGTCGTGAGTCAGGCAGACAATGGCCGTGCGCTCGTCGGTCTGGATACTCAATACCGCTTCATCAGGCATGCCCGGCACAAAACGACCATGTTGCTCTTCCCAGCCGTACACAAACTCTTCACGCGGGTCGCAGATCAACACTTCAAAATCCAGCAAACGCGCCATTTCGGCCACGTAGCGCGACAGTTGCCCAGCACCGATCAACAGTAGGCGCCAGCGCGGGCCGTAGATGGCCCGCAAGCGTTCACCGTCGAAGCTCACCACGTCGGTCTTGCTCGCGCTGCTCAAGGTGACTTCGCCGGTGACCAGGTTCAGCTCGCGCGCGACGACTTGATGGTCCTCACAACGCGCCAGCAATTCCTCGACCCAACCCCAGTCATCCACCCGCTCTTCGGTCAGGCGCAGGGTGCCGCCGCAAGGCAGGCCAAAACGCGCCGCTTCATCGCGCGTCACGCCGTAGGTCACCAATTGCACGGGCGGGCCGTCAGCGGGTAAGCGGCCATCCTGCAGGCGCGCGATCAGGTCATCCTCGATGCACCCACCCGAAACCGAGCCAATCACCACCCCATCGCCGCGCAAGGCCAGCATCGCCCCCGGTGGGCGCGGGGCACTGCCCCAGGTCTGCACCACGCTGTACAACACCACTCGCTGCCCGGCGCGGCGCCATTCGAGCACGCTGCGCAGGACATTCAGATCCACACTGTCCATCACGCCTCCCGCCAGCGTTGTTGCTGAAATATTTATTTACTGTAAAGCAAAAGAATTCAAAAGTGGCCGCGCACAAACGCAAACGCCCCGAACCAGTCGGGGCGTTTGCAGATGACGGCTAGCGTGAGTTCACGCCATCAGTCGTTTACTTGACCACAGGTGCAGGGCCTTCGGCCACGCCCAGGTCATCGAGTTCGCGGGTTTCGGAGATACCGGTACCACCGGACGCCAGCTCGCTTTGCAGCTTGTCGGTGTCCAGTTCCTTGACCCACTTGGCCACAACGATAGTGGCAACTGCGTTACCCACCAGGTTGGTCAGTGCGCGGGCTTCGGACATGAAGCGGTCGATGCCCAGGATCAGCGCCAGGCCGGCAACCGGCAGGTGGCCGACGGCCGACAGGGTTGCCGCCAGTACGATGAAACCACTACCGGTCACGCCGGCAGCACCTTTGGAGGACAACAGCAGCACCAGCAGCAGGGTGATCTGGTGGGTAATGTCCATGTGGGTGTCGGTCGCCTGGGCGATGAACACGGCCGCCATGGTCAGGTAGATCGAGGTACCGTCGAGGTTGAACGAGTAGCCGGTCGGGATCACCAGGCCTACCACGGATTTCTTCGCGCCCAGACGCTCCATCTTGATCAGCATGCGTGGCAGTGCGGATTCGGAAGAAGAAGTACCCAGTACGATCAACAGCTCTTCACGGATGTAGCGGATCAGTTTGATCACACTGAAGCCGTGGGCGCGGCAGATGGCGCCCAGCACCACCAGCACGAACAGGACGCAGGTGATGTAGAAGCAGATCATCAACTGGCCCAGTTGCACCAGCGAACCTACACCGTAGGCACCGATGGTGAACGCCATCGCACCCAGGGCACCGATCGGCGCAAGCTTCATGATCATGTTGATGATGTTGAACATCACGTGGGCGAAGCGATCAATGAAGTCCAGTACCGGCTTGCCGTAGGCGCCCAGGCGGTGCAGGGCGAAACCGAAGATCACCGAGAACATCAGCACTTGCAGGATGTCGCCGTTGGCGAAGGCGCCGACAATGGTGTTCGGGATAACGTTGAGGATAAAGCCGACGATGCTCTGGTCTTTACCGGCAGTCACGTAAGCCGCGACTTTGGACGCGTCCAGGGTGGCCACGTCGATGTGCATGCCGGCGCCCGGTTGCACAACGTTCACGACAACCAGACCGATCAGCAGGGCGATGGTGGATACGATTTCGAAGTACAGCAGCGCGTAGCCGCCGGTTTTGCCGACCGATTTCATGCTCTGCATGCCGGCGATGCCGCTGACAACGGTGCAGAAGATGATCGGCGCAATGACCATTTTGATCAGTTTGATAAACCCGTCACCCAGCGGCTTGAGGGCCACACCGGTCTGCGGGTAGAAGTGGCCCAGCAAAATACCGATAACGATTGCAACGATCACCTGGAAATACAGGGATTTGTAGATTGGCTGACGAGTCGTCATTGCGAAATTCCTCAAACGTCCCATGGGGCAAATATCCGCCATTGCCCACGGCACTTGAATTGCGAACCCTCCTGCACTGGAGGGATTTGTTGTTTACGAGGCCTGTAGGACTAAGCCTGCGCTGTCTTGTGTATCGCAAACGCCGTGCCACTTTCGGCAAATCCGCTAAAGGCCTTTAGACATCAGGGTTTAGGGTTTCCAAGCAGGGTTCCCGCCACCGAAGCGGTTGGCGGATTTCCGCCGCACGGCCCGATCCCGTCCTACAATTTGGCGGATATCCGCCTTGTTGCCCTGCTCGTCAATGACTACCCTCTGGCCTTCCGCAACGAGGGCCCCGCATGCGTGAACGTACCATCGCCAGTCACTACGCCCGCGCTGCCCTCGGGGGTGCGCGTCGGGCCGGTTACGATTATTCGGGCCTGCTCCAGCAGGTGGGCATCACTCCTGAATTGTTGACCGAAGCGCGTGCACGCATCACCCCGGAACAATTTACCCACTTGCTGCAAATGCTCTGGCAGGGGCTGGACGACGAATACCTGGGGTTCGCCGAGGCCCCGAGCAAACGCGGCACCTTTGCCATGATGTGCCACGCGCTGATTCACTGCCGCACGCTGGAGAAGGCCCTGGAACGCGGCTTATTATTTTATAGCCTATTCCCACAAGGCCCGCGCTGGCAGCTGACGCTAGATGGCGAAATGGCCCACTTGAGCCTGGATGACTCGCACCTATGGGACCCGGACCACTTTCTCAGCGAATGCCTGCTGGTGATCTGGCATCGCCTGGGCAGTTGGCTGATTGGCCAGCGCATCCGGCTGCACCAGGCCACGTTCAGCTACCCGATGCCCGCCCACGCCAGTGAATATGACCTGCTGTTCCCCTGCCCCCTGGTGTTCGGTGCACCGAACAGCAGCCTTGTGTTTCCCGCCCGCTATTTGAGCCTGCCGCTGTTGCAGGACGAACGCACCCTCAAACATTTTCTCGAACGCTCCCCCGCCGACCTGCTGTCACGCCCGGATGAAGGCGATAGCCTGAGCAGCCAGTTGCGTCGTCTGTTAAGTCGCGACCGCACGCCCTGGCCGGATCTGGAAGCCGTCGCCCAACACCTGCACGTCAGCCCGCAAACCCTGCGTCGGCATTTGCGCGAAGAAGGCACCAGTTTCCAGACGCTCAAGGACGAACTGCGGCGGGACATCGCCATCTACCACTTGGGCCGGGCGGATTTGTCGTTGCAAGCGATCGCCGAGCAGTTGGGCTTTTCAGAACCGTCGGCGTTTCATCGGGCGTTCAAGAAGTGGACGGGGCTCACGCCGGGGGCCTACAGAGCGCAGGAGCGTTAAAGATGTGTCGCCTGGCCGGGCCTCATCGGGGGCAAGCCCCCTCCCACACTTGAATGTATTCAGAGATCAAAATGTGGGAGGGGCTTGCCCCCGATGAGGCCTTTACAGCCCATAAGGATCAAACAGCCGGAAAATGAATCCTGAACGCCGCCCCACCCAAAGGTGAATCGCCCAGGGTCAGCCGCGCGCCGTAGCTTTCGATGATGTCCTTGACCACCGCCAGCCCAATCCCCTGTCCAGGGTGCTGGCGGTCCAGCCGCTCGCCGCGCTGCAAAATCCGCGCGCGCTGATCCGGCGGTACGCCGGGGCCGTCATCTTCGATGCACAACTCGATGCCTTCAAGGCTTTCTACCAGGCTGATGTGCACTTCGCTCAGGCACAGGCGGTAGGCGTTTTCCAGCAGGTTGCCGAGCAACTCGAGCAAGGCGCCCTTCTCGATTGGTATGTCGCACGCCTGCGGCAAGTCAAAAGACACCGTGACGCCCTTGTCGCGGTACACCTTGCCCAGCGTATCGCACAGGCTTTGCAGCACCGGTTCAAGGCGCACCTGATGGCGCACCAGGCCGCTTTTGCGCAAGCTGGCACGTTGGAGCTGATAGCTGATCTGCTGGCTCATGCGCTCGATCTGCGATTGCAGCACCCAGGCCTGGTCGCGGTCCTCGGGGCGCTGGGCCATGTCTTCGCTCACGCCTTGCAACACCGCAAGCGGGGTTTTCAGGCTATGGGCCAGGTCGTCCAGAGAATCGCGGTAGCGCGCCCGCTGCTCGCGTTCACTGTGCAGCAAGCGGTTGAGGGAGCCGGTAAGGCGCAGTAATTCACGGGGGTGTTGTTCGGAGAGACTTTCACGGGTGCCGCCCTCGATCTGGTCCAACTCCTGGCTCAACCGCCGCAAGGCTTGCAGGCCCCAGGTCAGGCCCAGCCACAGTAAGGTCAGTAGCACCAGCAATGCCGCGCCGAAACCCAGGTAAAGGTTCTCGCGCAGGCCCTCCAGGGTCAGCTGGTATTCACGCACCGGTTGCAGGGCCACGATACTGAACGCCGCGCTCTTGCCGCCAAGCAGCTTGACCTCCACGTCATAGACGAAGAATTCCTGGCCGTCGGCCTCGCGGATCCGCGCAAACTCATTGCCACGCCCGTCGTAACGCGGCTTGTAGTTGATGTTTTCGTCGCGGGTCGCCCGCGAGCGCCACACCAGATGGCCTTCGCGGTCGTAGATATAGCCGAGCAACCGGCTATCGGTGAGGTTGAAACGCTCATCCGGCAATTGCGCCGGCATCAGCAGACGATTGTTTTCGACCCGCGCGGCCGAGATCAACGTCGTGACATCCGACGCCAGGCGCTGCTCGATAGAGTCCTGCAACGCCAGGCTGAACGCACCTTGCATGGCGGGCAACAAGCCCAGCATAAACAGCACGGCCAGGGTGGTGGCCGCCAGCATCAAGCGCACGCGTAACGAGCGAATCAACGGCAGCGCTCATTGAACAGGTAGCCCAGGCCGCGCACGGTGTCGATCGGTTTGAACCCGGCCGGGCCTTCCAATTTGCGGCGCAGGCGGCCGACCAGCACTTCAATGACGTTTGGATCACGCTCGTCATCATCGGGGTAGAGCTGTTCCATCAAGCGGTCCTTGGCGACGACTTGCTGGTGATGGCGCATCAGGTATTCGAGGATGCGGTATTCGTAGGCGGTCAATGCCAAGGGCTGTTCGTCGAGCGACGCTTGCTTGCGGTTGAGGTCCAGCAGCAGAGGCCCGGCGACGATGGTCGACTGGGTAAACCCGCTGGAGCGACGCAGCAAGGCGTTCATGCGCGCCTCCAGCTCTTCGAACTGGAACGGCTTGACCACATAGTCGTCGGCACCGGCGGCCAGGCCTTCGACCTTGTCCTGCCAGTTACCGCGTGCGGTGAGGATCAGGATCGGGAAGGTCTTGGCCTGGGTGCGCAATTGGCGGATCAGGTCCAGGCCGCCCATGCCGGGCAGGCCCAGGTCGATGATCGCCAGGTCGTGGTTGAATTGGCCGGTCTGGTAAAGCGCCTCTTCGGCATTCGCCACAGCCTCGACCACATGGCCGCTGTCGGTCAGGCGGGTAAACAAGTGATGACGCAACAGCGCCTCATCTTCCACCACCAGCAATTTCATAAGGCTCTCCAAAGCAAATCAACTGTCCGACAGGAGGACATCATAGCGGCCCTGCAGGTCTTGCGGGCGCAGTTTAATGCCATTGAACCGGCCGCTCAGATGTTCATAGCCGACGCGGTAGGTTGGCTGCGGGGCAGCAAGCCCCAGGGCCTGGCCCCAAGGCTGGGGCTGGCTGCCTGCATCCTCGAAACTCACACGCTGGATCAGGCTACTGGTTTTCTTGGTTTTCTCCCTGCCGAACTCGGCGAAGGCACCTTCCGAGGCTTGGGCCCCGGCGGTGGCACTGAGCAGGGTCAAGGCCAACATCAGCTTTTTGATCGCAGTCATGGTGGGTTACCTCATACGCGTTTGGGCTGTTGTGACCAGCCTACGCAAACGCCCCTGAACTCCCCCTGAACAGCCGCGGGCTATCCGCGGGCGCTGCAACTCGGCAAAATACCGCCCCATGACGCCCCTACCCGCTTGCTGCACTCCACTCGATGCCCATTGGCCGCTGCCCGTTCCCTTGCCGGGCACGGTGTTTCTCAGCACCCGTTTTGACCCGGCGCTATTAACCGCTGGGGACTTCCAGCGCAGCGCCGTGCCGCCACCGCCGAGCATCCAGCGCTCGGTGGCCAAGCGCCAGGCCGAGTTTCTCGCCGGTCGAGTGTGTGCCCGCGCCGCACTGCAACAGCTCGACCACCTCAACTGCATCCCCGCGATCGGCGAAGACCGTGCGCCGGTATGGCCTTCGCATATCAGTGGCTCGATCACCCACAGCACCGGGCATGCGGCAGCGATTGTCGGGCACAAGGCCCAATGGCGCGGGCTGGGCATGGATCTGGAAAATGTGCTGACACGAGAACGGGCGGAGCGCCTGGCCGGGGAGATTCTCACCGCTGATGAATTGCAGCGCATGGCCACGGTAGACCGCGAGCAGGCGGCCCTGTTGGTGACGCTGACGTTTTCGGTCAAAGAGAGCCTGTTCAAGGCGCTGTATCCGATTGTGCAGACGCGCTTCTACTTTGAGCATGCCGAGGTGGTGCAATGGTCGCCGGCCGGGCACGTGCGCTTGCGGCTGTTGATCGACCTGTCCAGCGAGTGGTGCCACGGCAAGGAGCTGGTTGGGCAGTTTGCGGTGGCTGATGGGCAGTTGTTGAGCCTGGTGGCCGTCGGCGTCTGATCGATCGCTATTGGGAGCAAGCCCCCTCCCACACTGTGATCTGTGGCTACCTTCGACAGCGGTGTCAGGGCTTGTCCTGATCCCTCGGCCAACTCAGGCTGAAGCATGCCCCGCCCAGGTTATTGCTCTTGCCGATCAGCGCCCGCCCGCCATGCCAGTAAATAATCCGCCGCACAATCGACAAGCCCAGGCCATGCCCGCCGGACGCGCGGGTGCGGCTGTCGTCGAGACGCAGGAACGGCGTAAAAATGCGTTCCCAGGCACTTTCCGGCACACCGGGGCCGTCATCTTCCACATCGATGCGGCAACGTACCTGGCCGACCTGATAACTGATCAACACCTGGCCCTGGGCATGGCGCATGGCGTTGCTCACCAGGTTTTGCAGGGCGCGGTGCAGGTAACGCGGTTCGGCGTCGACCCAGGCATCGTCCCAATGCGCCGATGACAGGCAGATCCCACGGGCGACGGTCACTTGCGGGCGCAGTGGCGATAATTCGCCGATCACTTGGTCGAGCAACGCATCAAGATCGACCCGCTGGAAATTCAGCTCCGGCGCGCCCTGCTCAAGCCGGGCGTAGGTGAGCATTTCATCCACCAGGCCGTCGAGGTCCTGGATATCACTGTCCATGCCGTCCAGGTACTTGCGCCGCGTTTCAGGGGTGGCGGCTTCGCCAATCATCTCCAGCCCAAAACGCAGGCGCGCCACCGGTGTGCGCAGTTCATGGGACACGGCGCGCACCAGTTCTCGCTGGATCGCCAGCAATTGTTGCAAGTGCTCGGCCATGCCATTGAACGCCGCGGCCAGGCGCCCTACCGAGTCGGCGCCACGGGCCGGTACCCGCACCTCCAGATTGCCTTTGGCGATGCGTGTGGCGGCGGCTTCCAGGCCGCGCAGCCGACGCTCGAGCTGACGCACCAAGAGATAGACGATCAGGCCGATCAGGGTCAGGCCGATCAAGGCGATCAGCACCAGCCATTGCGGCGGATACGGGTTCATCTGGTACAACGGGCCGAGCTCCAGCACCCAGGGCGTGCCGACCATACCGGCAAACACGCGGATCGAGTCGCCGCCCTTGCCCAGGGCCATCACCGTATCGCCTTCCGACACACGGCGACGCTGGTCATCGTCCATGTCCGCCTGATCGAGTGTCATCAAGTGCATGTCGAAGCCAAAGCCCTTGGCCTGTTTTATATCCGCCAGCCGTTGCGGTTGCTCGGCCACCGCAAAGCGCACCAGTTCGTCGGCCAACAGGTAAATGGTCGCACGGGCCAGCTGCTCGCTGATCTGCTGCACCTCCCCCGTGAGCACCCACTGCTCTTTATCACTGACCAGGCGCAGCACGCGGGCGGCATGGGGCCCGGTCTGCTGTACCAGCACGTGGCCGCGTTGCAGGCGATTGCGCTGGCTGAGGTCCAGCTGGGCGTCGGTGAGGCTGCGCAGTTCCAGCGGAATGCCCAGCAAACGCTCCCATACCGCCAACGCGCGCTGACGCTCGATGGCGCTCATGGGGCGCAGGTTGTCGCCCATCAAGGCGAAGGTGCCATGGGCCAGGCGTTCGCGGTACTGGCCGCTGCGCACCTCGTTGAGCAAGTGCAGGGCCAGCACACCGAGCAGCGCCACCAGAATCAGCGCCGCGCACATGCCGCCGTAGATGCGCAGGAAGATCGAGTTCACAGCGGCATGTCGGCGCAGGCTTCGGGGACGAACAGGTAGCCTTTGCTGCGGATGGTCTTGATCAGGCGCGGGTGAATCGGGTCGTCGCCGATTTTGGGGCGAATGCGCGAAATGCGCACATCAATGGAGCGATCCTGACCGTCATAGCCGACGCCACGCAGGGCGATAAAGATTTCTTCGCGGGACAGAATGCGCCCGGCATTCGCCACCAGTAGCCACAACAGGTCGAATTCGGCGCTGGTCAGTTCGATGCCGCTGTCATGCAGCCAGGCTTCGCGCAGGGCGTTGTCCACCACCAACGGGCCGAATTGCAGGCGGCGCTGGTTTTCCACCGCCACGGGCTCGACCGGCTCGCTGCGCCGTAGCAAGGCCTGGATGCGCGCCAGCAACAGGCGCGGGCGCACGGGTTTGCATACGTAGTCGTCGGCGCCCATGTCCAGGCCGAGCACCTGGTCCATGTCGTCGGTGCGCGCGGTAAGCATCAGGATCACGCCGTCATAGCGTTCGCGCACCTTACGGCAGATGCTCAGGCCGTCTTCACCGGGCAGCATCAGGTCGAGGATCACCAGGTCCGGTTGCTCGGCGATGATCCGCGCCGCGGCCAGGGCGCCGTCACCTTCGACCGACACGCGCAGGCCGTTGCTCTCCAGGTACTCGCGGGTCAACTCGGCCAATCGCTGGTCGTCCTCGACAATCAATATGTGCCAGGCTTCTTGCTCCATGCGTTGTCCTCATTGTTATAAAAAATGCCCCCTCCCACAGGTTGGTCTTCACCAGGCAGATACCCTGTTTGTCATGTTGGGAAGGCATAAAAGGAGGCGATTGTAGCCATGCCCCAACCCTTGCGCACAAGCCGGGAAATCCATTCGGTGATCGCATTTTTTTGTGATAGGGTTCGCGCCCTTCGAAATTCGCCGGGCTGTTTGGTCCTTGGAACATTTAGTGACAAACGGCGCAATGCAGCAGTGATGCGGCCTACACGGCAGTTCCACCTTTCATACACATTTTACTCACAGCGTTATCCACAGGTTAGTGCGTTGCTAAGGCGTCCAAAACGCATTATCTTGTAGCTCGGCGACAACACAGACCCTACATGTAGGGTTTTTGAACAAATTGCCCAACCACACAAGTGGCACGAAATTCAAGCGTTTTATTGCTGACACAGCGTGGAACCAACCGATTTTCAGTAGACCAAACCGCTCACGCGGATGGCACCTGTTTCTCCATCCCGATATGGAAAACGGTACGGGTGTTGCAGGAAGAGCCTGGCACTCGCAATCAAATATAGAACGTGGAGACAACCCCCCATGCAAACCGACACAACTCGCGAGAACCCGCAGGGCTCCGTGCCGCAGGCCGCTGATTCGAATATGGATCTGTCCGCTACCGCACCTGGCCAATTGCGTGTGATCAAGCGTAACGGCACTGTCGTTCCTTACACCGATGACAAAATCACCGTCGCCATCACCAAAGCGTTTCTCGCAGTTGAAGGCGGCACCGCTGCCGCTTCGTCGCGCATCCACGACACCGTTGCCCGCCTGACCGAACAGGTCACCGCGACCTTCAAGCGTCGCATGCCGTCGGGCGGCACCATCCACATCGAAGAAATCCAGGACCAGGTCGAACTGGCCCTGATGCGTGCCGGCGAGCAGAAAGTCGCCCGCGACTACGTGATCTACCGCGATTCGCGCGCCAAGGAACGTGCCGTGCACGCACCGGCCGCCGAAGCCGTGCAAGCCCACCCCTCGATCCGCATCACCCTGGCCGACGGCAGCTTTGCGCCGCTGGACCTGGGCCGCCTGAACACCATCATCACCGAGGCCTGCGAAGGCCTGGAAGAAGTCGACGGTGACCTGATCCAGCGCGAAACCCTGAAGAACCTATACGACGGCGTGGCCCTGACCGACGTCAACACCGCCCTGGTGATGACCGCCCGTACCCTGGTTGAACGCGAGCCGAACTACTCGTTCGTCACCGCGCGCCTGCTGATGGACACCCTGCGTGCCGAAGGCCTGGGCTTCCTGGGCGTGGCCGACAGCGCCACCCATCACGAAATGGCCGACCTGTACGCCAAGGCCCTGCCTGCCTACATCGCCAAGGGTATCGAATTCGAATTGCTCAACCCGGTCCTGGCCACCTTCGACCTGGAAAAACTCGGCAAGGCGATCAACCACGAGCGTGACCAGCAATTCACCTACCTGGGCCTGCAAACGCTTTACGACCGTTATTTCATCCACAAGGACGGTATCCGTTTCGAACTGCCGCAGGTGTTCTTCATGCGCGTGGCCATGGGCCTGGCCATCGAAGAGAAGCACAAGGAAGACCGTGCGATCGAGTTCTACAACCTGCTGTCGTCCTTCGACTACATGTCGTCGACCCCGACCCTGTTCAACGCCGGTACCCTGCGCCCACAGCTGTCGAGCTGCTACCTGACCACCGTGCCGGATGACCTGTCGGGCATCTACCACGCGATCCACGACAACGCCATGCTGTCCAAATTCGCCGGTGGCCTGGGCAACGACTGGACCCCGGTACGTGCACTGGGTTCCTACATCAAGGGCACCAACGGCAAGTCCCAGGGCGTCGTACCGTTCCTCAAAGTCGTGAACGACACCGCCGTTGCGGTCAACCAGGGCGGCAAGCGCAAAGGCGCGGTGTGTGCCTACCTGGAAACCTGGCACATGGACATCGAAGAGTTCATCGAGCTGCGCAAGAACACCGGTGATGACCGTCGTCGTACCCACGACATGAACACCGCCAACTGGATCCCCGACCTGTTCATGAAGCGTGTCTTCGATGACGGCAAGTGGACCCTGTTCTCGCCATCCGAAGTGCCGGACCTGCACGACCTGACCGGCAAAGCCTTCGAAGAGCGCTACGAGTACTACGAAGCCCTCACCGAGTACCCAGGCAAGGTCAAGCTGTTCAAGACCATCCAGGCCAAAGACCTGTGGCGCAAGATGCTGTCCATGCTGTTCGAAACCGGCCACCCATGGCTGACCTTCAAAGACCCATGCAACCTGCGCAGCCCGCAGCAGCACGTGGGCGTGGTCCACAGCTCGAACCTGTGCACCGAGATCACCTTGAACACCAACAAGGACGAGATCGCCGTTTGCAACCTGGGCTCGATCAACCTGCCGAACCACATCGTCAACGGCAAGCTGGACACCGCCAAGCTGGAACGCACTGTCAACACCGCCGTACGCATGCTCGATAACGTGATCGACATCAACTACTACTCGGTGCCGCAGGCGCAGAACTCCAACTTCAAGCACCGTCCGGTCGGCTTGGGCATCATGGGCTTCCAGGACGCTTTGTACCTGCAGCACATTCCGTACGGTTCGGATGCGGCGGTCGAGTTCGCCGACAAGTCCATGGAAGCGGTCAGCTACTACGCGATCCAGGCCTCCTGCGACCTGGCCGACGAGCGCGGCGCCTACGAGACGTTCCAGGGTTCGCTGTGGTCCAAGGGCATCCTGCCGCTGGATTCGCAACAGATCCTGATCGAAGCCCGTGGCCAGAAGTACATCGATGTCGACCTGAACGAAACCCTGGACTGGGCACCGGTACGTGCCCGTGTGCAGAAAGGTATTCGTAACTCCAACATCATGGCCATCGCGCCGACCGCGACCATCGCCAACATCACCGGCGTATCGCAGTCGATCGAACCGACCTACCAGAACCTGTATGTGAAATCGAACCTGTCGGGCGAATTCACCGTGATCAACCCGTACCTGGTTCGCGACCTGAAAGCTCGCGGCCTGTGGGACTCGGTGATGATCAACGACCTCAAGTACTACGACGGTTCCGTGCAGCAGATCGAGCGCATCCCGCAGGAGCTCAAAGAGCTCTACGCGACTGCATTCGAAGTGGACACCAAGTGGATCGTTGACGCCGCCAGCCGTCGTCAGAAGTGGATCGACCAGGCGCAGTCCCTGAACCTGTACATCGCCGGCGCTTCGGGCAAGAAGCTTGACGTGACCTACCGCATGGCCTGGTACCGTGGTCTGAAAACCACTTACTACCTCCGTGCCCTGGCAGCGACCAGCACCGAGAAGTCGACCATCAACACCGGCAAGCTGAACGCAGTGTCCAGCGGCAACCATGGTGATGATTCGGTTCTGGCTGCTCCAGCCGGCCCGGCACCCGTGCCAAAAGCCTGCGCGATTGACGAGCCGGATTGCGAAGCTTGCCAATAAGCTGAGCCCATTGGGTTAACCACCCAAGTTGAAAGCCCCCGATAGGCTTACGGCGTATCGGGGGCTTTCTTTTGCTGGGTGAAAAGCGCTCGCGATTTAAAACAATACGGTCGCGATACCTGATTGAGGCATGCCGCCGCGCTTGCCCCACAACTCAATCCGGCCATCAATCACGGCCATCGAATGGCCACCGAACTCCACGGTGCCCACCTTGCTGTTTCTCAAATCAGCAACGGTTGTCTGCCTGTAGAACCCTCTCAAACCCAAACGGTCCAGCCCTTCACGCGAGTGTTCGCCATCGTTGAGGCTGTTCATGGCCGCCTGGAAACTGCGCCCAGCAGTACCGTCATTGTTTTCCATCTGCGCCCGCTTGGCGCTCGCGGCATACATGAAGTTGGCATCCGTCATCATTGCCGGGTCATCGCCCTTGAAACGCGCATGAATGGCCGCCTGCCTCACCTCGTCATTGGACAGAGAAAGCTTGAAGCCATCACGCATGGTCACCTCGTAGCCGTGGCCCAACGCCTTAACGTCTTTGAAAATGTCCGTAGGTTTTTGCCCATACCGCATCATCGCCGCCTTTATCGCCGATACAGTCACGCAATTGCCGTCAGGCCCCTGCCTGAAGCCACTCCAGATATTGTCCGGCTTTTTCCCGGGGTTGCTCGTGTCGGGCTTGTAGTGGTGATGCCGTGAGCCTTCGGTAATCGGCTTGTTGCTCATCGACTCACTGGGACCGAAGCCGCCGCGACCGGGAAAATCACCGCCGCCACCGCCATCCCTAGGCGATGGTGGTGCCGGAGAAGGGGCAGGCGTATCCGGAAACAGGTCCGGAAACAGCATCTTTAAAAGCTCCAGCCATCGCTTGGAGCGTTCTTCCTTGAGTTGCTCAAGGATTTTCTTGAACGTGTCGTCCCCCAATGCTGTGCGTTTTTCATTGAGCCTGTCGCGCAATTCCCGGACAGTCTGGTTTTTGCCGGTACTGTGCGCGTCATCAAGCTCCTTGAGCAGTTGTGCGACGGCCTCCTTATTTTTTGCGTCCCGGTCTTCGTTGATCGCGTGTGTCGCGCCTTTGCCGCTCAAATAGAACTGTGCCGCTCCCGCGTCAAAATGCACGCCGGCCTCGCTGCGACCCATCCCCCACTGATTTCCCATTGTTATTCCCCACCCAAGGTCACAAGCTCGATAGCTTCCGGCTTCATGGGTGGCATTCAGGGCGTAGGACGTTCCAGACGACGTTTGTCAGGGCAAAAAAAACCCCTCGATCGAGGGGTTTTCAGTCAAGCGCATTACGCCATGGCATCAAGTCATCTGAATGATGGTCTGCATGATGGTGCTCTGGGTGGAGATAGTCTTGGCGTTGGCCTGGTAGTTGCTCTGGGCCTTGATCAGGTCCACCAGCTCGTTGGTCAGGTTGACGTTGGAGTTCTCCAGGGAGTTGGCCACGATCGAACCCAAGGTACCGGATTGCGGGGTGTCGTAACCCGGCTGGCCCGAAGCGAACGTCTCTCTCCAAGTGGTGCTGCCGGCTGGCTGCAGGCCCTGCTCGTTGTTGAAGCTGGCCAGGGAGATCTGGCCGATGGCCTTGCTCTGCTGGTTGCTGAACGTGGCGAACAACACGCCGCTGCCGTCGATTTTCAGGCCGGTGATCTGGCCGGTGGCATAGCCGTCGGTGATCGGTGGGTTGCGGTAGGTGGCCGAGTTGTACTGGGTGATGTTCGCCATGTTGATGGCGATGCCGTCAGGGTTGGCATCCGCGCCGTTGGCTTTCCAGACGCCATTGGTCACGGTACCTGGCACCCAACCGGTCAAGGTCAGCGTCGTGCTGGACGCGCCGGCGGTGACGATGCTGGTGAGCTTGCCATAGCCGTCAAAGGTCAGGGTCGAAGGCACAGGCGGAGTGGGTGGCGTACCGCCCGTTGGTGACGAACCGTTAGGGTTGCGCCCATCAATCAGCGTATAGGCGTTCCACTTGTTGCCGTCGGTTTTCACCAGGTATTGCACCATCGGGTGCGCATTGCCTTGGGCGTCGTACAAGGTGGTGCTGTATTGGGTGGTGAAAGTACTGGTATCCGTCGGGTCGAATGGCTTGAGCGTCTGGTTGATCACCGGCTCCGAGGAGTTCAGGTTACTGGTGGAATCCACCTTGGTGGACGCCTTCGGCGGCAGGTTCGACAGGTTCAGTTGCAGGTCGGTCAGGCCACCCTTGATGATTTTGCCGTCATCGTCCGCCGCATAGCCTTGCAAACGCGAGGTACCGGTGTTGTTGGTGATATAGCCGTCTTTGTCGGCACGGAAGGCACCGCTGCGAGTGTACTCCAGCGAACCGTCGCTGCCCTTCTGCACGAAGAAGCCACCACCCTGGATCGCCATGTCCAGGATACCGCCGCTGCCGTTGACGTCACCCTGGGTGAATTGCTGGGACACCGCCGCCAGGTTCACGCCGTTGCCGATGCTGTTCTGGCCGGTACCCAGTTTGGACGCGGCATAGATGTCGGAGAATTCCGCACGGGACGACTTGAAGCCGGTGGTCGCGACGTTGGCGATGTTGTTGCCGGTCACGTCCAGTTGTTTATTGGCCGCATAGAGGCCGCTAAGGCCGATGTTAAAAGACATGTTTCTCTCCCTCTGCCGTATCTAGCCGGCTCTATGTACCAATAGTCTGAATTTGCGACAGCTTCACGCTGCCCATGCCACCTGCAAGGTTCAGCAGCATTTCGCCGCCGGTCTTGCTCAACGTCACGCTGGTCACGGTTGCCGGCAGCGATGTTGCCAGGGCCACTGCGTCGCCCTTGTCATTCTTGGTCGTGGCCGCAAAGGTGTAGGTGCCGGCTGGGGCGACCTCGCCGTTGCCGTTCTTGCCATCCCAGATAAAGTCCGACGTACCGGCACTCTGGGCGCCCAAATCGAGGGTGCGCACCAGGTTGCCGTCTTTGTCGGTGATCTTGACGGTGACGTTACCCGTCGCCGCGGTCACGGCCACCGAGCCGGTCATGCTCTTGCTGGTATCCACCAGGGCCTTGTCGGTCTGGGTGATGATCGAACGCCCGACCAGCGAAGAAGCCTGCAGCGCTTGCGAGGAGCTGAAGTTGCTGGAGATGTTATTCACCGAGTCGTTCAGGGTGTTGATGCCTTCGAGGCTGCTGAACTGCGCCAGCTGGGCCACGAATGCACCGTTGTCCTGGGGTGACAGCGGGTTCTGGTTTTTCAGTTGGGTCACCAGCAGTTGCAGGAACGCGTCCTTGCCCAGCGACTGGTTGCCCGTCGCGGTCTTGGAAGCATCACCCAGGCTGCTGTTGTCCGTTGCAGTCTTGACCTTGGAATTGAACAGGTCCTGGACTGCCGTGTTGTTAGACGTATCAACGATGGCCATTATTTGGCGCCCCTTATCACTGACCCAGGGTCAGGACCTTTTGCATCATGGTTTTGGCGGTGTTCATCATTTCCGCGTTGGTCTGGAACGAGCGGCTGGCGGAGATCATGTCGGCCATCTCCTCGACCACGTTGACGTTCGGGTAATACACGTAGCCTTTTTCGTTCGCTGCCGGGTGGTTAGGCTCGTAGCGCGCTTCGAGGTTGCTCTGGTCTTCGACCACACCGAGTACCTGCACGCCTTTGCCGGCGGCGTCCTGTTCCTGGAACAACGAATCGCTGCCACCGTTCTGGCCGGCCTGGAACATGGTGGCGAACACCGGGTGCCGGGCGCGATAGGTTTGGTCAATGCTCGAAGACACAGTCTCGGCGTTGGCGATGTTACTGGCGACGGTGTTGAGGCGCGTGGTCTGGGCGCTCATGCCACTGCCGGCAATATTGAAAACACTGGACAGGGACATGGCTTACTCTCCACGCAGGGCTGACATCAGCCCTTTGAATTTGCTGTTGAGCAGGGTAAAGCTGGCCTGAAAGTTCACCGAGTTCTCGGCATAAGCCGATTGCTCCAGTTGGGCGTCGACGGTGTTCTGGTCGATCGATGGCTGCATCGGCGTGCGATACAGCAACGACTCGTCACCACTGCTCAGGCCTTGCGCTTCGATATGACGGTTGTTGGTCATGTTCAAGGCGAAGGTGCCGTTCTTGGTCTTGTCCTGCTGTGCAGCGAGCACAGCGGAGAAGTCCAGGTCCCGAGCCTTGTAGTTCGGGGTGTCGGCGTTGGCAATGTTGTTGGCCAGGACTTCGGCACGCTGGGCGCGGAAGCCCAGGGCTTGTTCGTGGATACCGAGCGCTTTATCGAAGCTGATGCTCATGGCGGAAACCTTTAGGCTGACCTGCTGTTCGTTAACAGGACTATAGCAAGGTGCATGCCAACCTGAGCAGAGCCCGAATTTCAAGGGCTTGCGGCAATGTTGCCGGCGGTGATGCCAGAAAAGCGGCAAGCGATTTCCGCGTAGCGCCAGTAAAGCGGCAATCGGGCTTGCCGCTTGCGAGTGGAGGGCTATAAACGGTGTGCGCAGGGGGCCGGGGTATTTAACCGTTTGTCCGTACTGTTATTTATGACAATTGCGACACGCGTAGGCTTTGATGCTTTATCAACCGACCCCCTTAAGCACAACGCAGAGGCTCGACATGTTGATAATCCCGGCCCCCAGGTTTGTCGAACAGGATTCGACACAGCCGATCCCGAATCTTGACCCTGCCCGACTGAGCGGCGACGTCGCCATACTGAGGTTGGATTTTCCTATGCAGCCAGCCGATTATTTCTATTTGAGCCTCAACAGCACCGTTCTTGGTGGCACGCACAATCAAAGCTTTAATATTGCCCACAGCACCGCTTCGCTGCGGATTCTGATTCCCACGAACATTGTCATCGCCAGTGCGGGCACCGAAGTCCAGTTGCGGGCCCGCATCCTGCGTGGAGGGCTGTATTCCACTGCAGGGGAGGCGAGAGTAAACATCGGTCGCCTGCCCATTGTGGTGCCACCAGACCAGTCATGGGACTTCAGCGACGGCACCTTTCAAGGCTGGGTAGCACAAGGCGTCTATGTGTCGCGGCTAAGCGTGATCGGTAGCCGCGTGGTCGTTAACCAGTTCAACAATCAGGCCACCAGCTCCCACATCATCACCCGTGCAGTTCCGGTAACGGCAGGACGCACCTATAACTGCAGCTTCGAGGTGACGGGAAGTACAGCCGTCAGCGACGGGTCGACCCTGCACATGACGATAAACGGCAGCCGGATCGGGCCTGACGTCACCACTATTACCGATGCCCGACGCCAAATCGGAACAGGAACATTTACCGCCGCCACGACGGGAACCGTGCGACTCGGCATCTTCAACGCAACAGTGCCCAGCGGGCAACATGGCCTGTCCCTGGGGCCCCTCCAAATGAGCACCACGCCCTGAGCGCTGTTGATGAGGACCGGCAGCGATTTTGCGCGAATAAAAAACGGGAGACTTTGCAAAGGTCTCCCGTTTTTGTTTTTAAAGCGCCGGTTATTTGGCCTGGTAAATGATGCCGGGGCTGCACTGCACCATCTGGAAGTGATCCGGCAGGCCGTTCAGCGCTTCGGAAGCACCCAGGAACAGGTAGCCGCCACGCTTGAGCGTGCCATGGATGCGCAACAGGATGTCTTTCTTCACCTCGGCCGAGAAGTAGATCAGCACGTTGCGGCAAAACACCATGTCGAACTTGCCCAGGCTGGCGTAGCTGTCGAGCAGGTTGAACGAGCGAAACTCCACGCGGTTTTTGATCGGCGCCTTGATCGCCCAGCGCCCGGCGCCTTTAGGCTCGAAGTAGCGCTGCAACCGGTCTTGGGACAAACCACGGCCCAGGGCCAGGCTGTCGTACTCACCGGTCTTGCAGTTGGTGAGCATGGTGCCGGACAGATCGGTGGCGACAATTTGCGCACCGGCCTTCAATTGCCCGATGTTGGTCCGCTCGAACTCATCGATGGACATCGAGATGGAATACGGCTCCTGCCCCGAAGAACAGGCCGCCGACCAGATGCGCAGACGCTGGCCCGGGCTGGCCTTGATAGCCTCCGGCAGCACCTTGCTCTTGAGCACCTCAAAGGGGTAGGTGTCACGAAACCACAGGGTTTCGTTGGTGGTCATGGCATCGACCACCATCTCTTTGAGCCCACTGCGCGGCTGGCCCTGGATCCGTTGAACCAACTCACCCAGGGACTTGATACCCTGCTGCTCCATTAGTTTGTTAAGACGACTGGATACCAGGTATTGCTTGTTTTCACCGAGCAATATCCCACAGGCTTTTTCCAGGAAGACCCGGAACTGCTCAAAATCCAAATTACCTGTAGACACTGATACCGCCTCTAAAATCGTATGACCGCCAGGGAAAAAGCCCCTGGCTATTATTATTCTGCTGCCTTGATCCGGTCGACCACCCGGGATGCCAGGTCATCAGGACGGAATTTGGCCAGGAAGTCATCGGCACCGACTTTCTTGACCATCGCCTGATTGAATACACCCGACAACGAAGTATGCAGGACGATATGCAATTTTTGCATGCGTGGATCGCTGCGTATTTCGGCCGTGAGAGTGTAGCCATCCATTTCCGGCATCTCGATGTCGGAAATCATCATCAAGAATTCTTCTTCCGGCTTCTTACCCTCATCCACCAGTTTGCGCAGATAGTCCAGCGCCTGGCGGCCGTCGTTGAGCGCCACTACGTCCACGCCGACGGTTTGCAGGCAACGGGTCACCTGCTTACGCGCCACCGAGGAGTCGTCCACTGTGAGCACCCGCAGCGAGACCGCCTTGTGCGCCGTCTCCGCGTCAACCACACCGACCGAAATCGATTCCGAGGTCGGCGCCACTTCGGCGAGGATCTTCTCTACGTCGATGATTTCCACCAACTGGTTATCGACCCGCGTCACCGCCGTGAGGTAGTGGTCGCGGCCGGTGCCCTTGGGTGGCGGATGGATCTCTTCCCAGTTCATGTTGACGATGCGCTCCACCGAGCGCACCAGGAAACCCTGGGTCTTGGTGTTGTATTCGGTAATGATCACGAATGGGCTTTCGCGGTCCTGCAAGCCTGCCGAACCTGTGGCCAGGGCCAGGTCGAGAATCGGAATGGTCGCACCACGAATATTGGCCACGCCACACACCACCGGGCTGGATTTGGGCATGATCGTCAGCTTGGGGCACTGCAGCACTTCCCGTACCTTGAACACATTGATGCCATAGAGTTGCTTGCCATCGAGGCGAAAAAGCAACAACTCCAGGCGATTCTGCCCTACCAGCTGTGTGCGCTGGTTTACTGAATCCATTACACCTGCCATGCCTTTACTCCTACGCTAAAACCTTGGGCTGTACCTACACGGCAGCGCGCACCCAACACTAAACGGCACGAGCCTTGCTATTTATTGGCCATGGACATTAAAACGACAGTTTCCCGACGCCTTCGACTCCCACGTTACCGCAGATTGCTCTGCGCCTCGGTGGCGTTGCTTGCTTTGAGCCTGAACACCACGGCCCGCGCAGAGAACGTCACCTTGCCTGATCTCCTTATCGGCGTCACTCAGGGCTTTCTTGAGTTCACTGTAGAAGATTATCTGGCAACCACACAGACACCGGGGCGTTATGAAATCCAAGTCAACCAATTGGACCCCCGCCTGCGCATGCCGATGTGCGACAAGGAATTGACAGCGACCCTTGAAAGCCCGGCCCAGCCCATCGGCCGCGTGACGGTACGGGTGCGCTGCGACGGAGCCTCGCCTTGGACGGTGTTTGTGCCGGCGCAGGTAAAGTTGTTTCGCGATGTTGTGGTAGTGGCCCGACCACTGAAACGCACCGGCATCATCGGTTTTGAGGACGTTGTATTACGCGAACGCGACATCAGCCTGATCAGCCAGGGCTACCTGACGTCCCTGGATCAGGCCGTCGGCCAACGATTGACCCGACCAGTGGTCACCGATCAGGTGATCACGCTGGTCCACCTGGAACAGGCCGAAGTGATTCGCAAGGGCGACCAAGTGGTAATTTCCGCCAGCAGCGGTACGCTGAATGTAAAAATGCCCGGTGAAGCGTTGTCCAACGGCGGCATGAGTGAACAAATTCGAGTCAAGAATCTCAATTCCAATCGCGTGATCAAAGCGCGGGTCACAGCCCCCGGACAGGTAGAGGTCGCTTTATAGATTACTGGTACAGGACGCTGGGTTTTCCTACACTGTGCACGCGGTTTACCGTGCGGAGATTTATTGTCATTCGCGCCTAAAGTTTGTCCGGGTATGGCCGAAAACATGGCAAGCGTCCAAATACCCAGAGGTTTTTTTATCATGGTCATCGATTTCAGCCGTTTGAATAACACCCCGTCGACGTCAGGCGCTACGCGTACCAGCGCTGCCAAAGAAAGCGTCGAAGCCAAGGCCCAGCCGCTGACAGAACAGGCCAGCGTCAGCCAAAGCGGGGAATCCGTACACCTGAGCAATGAGGCTCAACAGTTGCAGAAGGTCACTGACTCGCTGCGCGATCAACCAGTGGTCAATAAAGCCCGCGTGGCCGAGTTGAAACAGGCAATCGCCGATGGCAGCTATAAAGTCGACAGCAACCGTGTAGCCAGCAAGCTGCTTAATTTCGAAGCCGAGCGCTAGGCAAAGGCCTGCGCAGGGCTTTTGGACGCTTAAACCCCAAGGCCAGCCATGCATCACGACGAAAATTTGCTGCAACTGATCATTGATGATCTAGCGCCGACGCAACAATTGCTCGAGCTGCTCAAAGAAGAATCCCTGGCCCTCTATGGCCGGGATATGCCGCTGCTGGAAGAAATTCTGGCGCGCAAGCAATCGCTGATTGTGCTGCTGGAGCAACACGGCAAAAAACGCAGCCAGATCCTCAGTAGTCTCGGCCTGCCGGCAGACCATGACGGCCTGGCGCAGTTGGCCAGCCACTCCTCGGTTGGCGACCAATTGCTGTCCCAGAGCAAAGAACTCAATCAGTTGCTCGCCCAGTGCCAGGAAGCCAACCGGCTCAACGGTCAGTCGATCCAGCTTCAGCAAGCCACGACCGCCAACCAGTTACGCATACTTCACGGCGGAGAGCCGCCGGCGCTGTATAACGCCCAGGGTTCCACCTCGCGTCTGGTCAAACCAAGCACCCGCAGCCAAGCCTGACATCGGTTTACCGTGCGCCCTATCCAAGGCGCGCCACATGCTGGCAAAATGCCGGTTCTTGCGTGTAGTCGTATTTTGTCTGGAGATGGAAGAACCGTGTTCAACGCCCTTAATGCGGAAGATGCCCCGCAGCCACCCAAGGTGCTCACCACGCCTCTGGAAATCGCCGGCACCTTGCGGATGCTGCAAGACAGCCATGACCCGCTGATCATCACCTTCCACGAACGCAGCCAGCGCTTCCAAAGCTATCTGGTGGACGTCAACCGTGACAGCAACACGCTGGCACTGGACGAAATGATTCCACGCGACGGCGAACGCTACCTTGAGAGCGGCGAGCCCTTCCGCATCGAAGGCTTCCACGATGGCGTTCGCGTTGCCTGGGAAAGCAAGGGCACCCTGGCTATCAGCGCGAAAGACGGCCACCGCATTTACACCGGCAGCCTGCCGGACGAGGTGGTCTACCATCAGCGTCGAAATGCGTTCCGTGCCGCGTTGAAGCTGGCGCAATTGGTCAACATCGAACTGGGTGGCGAAAAACTCAAGGCGCCGGTCAACGGTAAATTGCTGGATATTTCCGCCACCGGCTGCAAGCTGCGTTTTGAAGGCAATATCTCCGAGCGCCTGCAATTGGGCCAGGTCTACGACCGATTTATTGCCGCCCTGCCCTTTGGCAGCATGACCACCTCGGTCGAATTGCGTTACCTGCACTTCGAAGAAAAGATCAATACGACCTTTGCCGGCGTACGCTTCCACAACATGAGTGGGCTGGTACAGCGCCAGGTCGAGCGCTTTGTGTACCAGTTGCAGCGTGAAGCGCGACGGTTCGATAAAGACGACGATTTTTAATACATACAGGTCGTCACAAAAAAACGGGCAGATCCTTTGGGGATCTGCCCGTTTTTTTCGTTCAGGGGCGTGCCCTGCTGAGGTCATGGGGATGCTCGTCCGGGTCCGGATGCTCGGGTGGCGCTTCGCAGCCTGGCTCCTCTATCGGCGGCTGCTCTGGCTCGGTTTCAGGCTCAGGCTCAGGCGCAGTGGTCTGCATCTGCTCCTGGACCACGGCCTCATCCACCCGCGGGTCAAGTGCAGCCACCAGCGGTGAGCTGGACATACTGTCGGGCATCGCCACGTGATGCAGGGGGGCGTCCTCCACCTGGTGCAGGTTGGTGACGGCTTTTGGCCGGATGCGCCACACCAGAATCAACGCACACAGGCTGAAAAACGCGTAAAGCATCTGGCTGCCGAACATCTTCATCACCACACCCGCCAGCAAAGGCCCGATACTGGCGCCGATGCCATATGTCACCAGCAACATGGCTGTCAGCGACACGCGGCGATCACCTTCGACATGGTCATTGGAAAACGCCACGGCCAGCGGGTACAAACAGAACTGCACCAGCGAGCAGAGGAAGCCTGCGACGAACAAAACCTCCAGCGGCACCTGGGTCATGATTGCGAGCGGCAATGCCGCCACCGCCAGGCACAGGGCAAAACAACGAATCAACAGCGCGCGATCATAGCGGTCAGACAACCATCCCAGCGGCCACTGCACCAGCAGTCCGGCAAAAATGCAGCTACCCATGAACAAACCCACTTGCTCGGTGGTGAGCCCCTGCTGGGACGCATACAGCGGTGCCAGGCCATAGAAAGAGCCGACAATCAACCCCGCCCCCAATACCGTGCTCAGCGACTGCGGCACGCGCTTGATAAAGAAACGCGGCTCCATCGGTGCGGGGTGCAGGGGCGCGGGGTGGATGCGTCGGGTCATGGCCACCGGCACAAGGCACAAGGCAAAGCACAGCGCGACCAGCATCAACAACTCCAGGCCGAGTTGAGGATGCATGACCAGAATCAACTGCCCCAACACCAAGCCAAGGTAGGAAGCGATCATATAGCCGCTGAACACCACGCCACGCTGCTTGGCATCCGCCTGCTCGTTGAGCCAGCTTTCGATCACCATGTACTGGCACATCATGCCCAGGCCAACGATCACCCGCAGCACGATCCAGGCCGGCAACCAGTCGACCAAACCATGCCCCAGCACCGCCGCACCGACGATACCGGCACAGGTCGCATACGCGCGAATATGCCCGACCCGGGCGATCAGGCGATGCCCGATCTTGCCGCCCAGCACCAGGCCGAAATAGTTGGCCGCCATCAGCGCACCCACCCACAAGCTGTCGACATGGTCAGCCGCCAGGCGCAAGGCCAGGTAAGTACTGAGCAGGCCGGAGCCGATCAGCATCATCAAGGAAGCGAAATAAAGGGCTCGAAAAGATTTCCAGATCTGGCGCATCGGCGTTCCGAGCGGCTCCTTGCAGTTAGAAACAGGGCTATCGGCATGATAGTCCCGGGTGGCAGGTTCCGGACAGGCGGCAGAGGCTGTTTCCGGGGATTATTTTGCTTAACCGCTCAGACGCTGCCGGGTGGCGTGCAAGGTACATCGTTACGATAAAAGACGCGACGCACCTGCTGTGAACCTCGATCGGCGGCAAGGTTCGATTGGTAGGTGAAAAGACCGAATGCCAACAAAAAATGTAGCCCAGATGCAATACGCGCAAAACAGATGTCGAGTGTCCAGGGCGCAGGCAAAAAACGAAGTCGTTGGAAAGATCGCAAAGGCAGAATTTATGAATGGGATTATGAGAACGGCAGAGTCGAGCTATACGACAAACAAGGCAAGCACCTGGGGGAGTTCAACCCAGGAACAGGAGAGCGAACAAAGGACGCTGAACCAGGACGTACCACATCAAAGTGATATTGGAGGGCCAAGATGTTTTTAGAAATTACGGGGTTTCTCGCTGACGCCAACGAAGATGACTCAATTAAATTTGAGCTCGAGATAAGCCCTGAGTTTCAGCAAGCGGTTATGGAGGTGCTGGGCTGGAAAAGTTTGGCGGCGGAGGCCGACGGAGAGCTTCCACTAACAGAAAACCAAGTGCAGCAAATTGCCTTAGCAATCAATGAACAATTGCCGATGAGCTTGGACCTCTTCATCGGGGTAAGAGCATAGCAACGACGATCATGACCGCCCGCCTGACATCGCCTGAATATCACCGATTGGAAGTGAGTATTCAGGTAATGGGGCTCGAAATCCAAACCGTAACCAAGCGGTGGGGGAAATCTCTCACTCCGTAGCACAACGGATAAGCATTCTTCGTCACCATCCGGCGAAAAAAGTCTCACCAGGTCAAACCTTAGCGGGGATTTTTTCTGCCTGAATTGTTACTGCTGCACCCACGCTGTCCACATGAGAGCCAAGAGAAGAAAAAAAAGCGCTACAAGCCTTGAATAATATGGTGTCCCAGGGCCGGTTCGAACGGCCAACCTTCCCCTTAGGAGGGGGATGCTCTATCCAATTGAGCTACTGGGACAAATGACAGCCATCGGGCTCAGGGGCACTGCGACGGACGGCGTGCATGTTAACGGTCGAGTTAGGTTTTGTCATGTCGTCCGTGGGCTTTTTGAGCGTAGGCCGATACTTGCGAATGCGATCGTCGCTCAACCCTGTAAACACCGGCACATGACGCCATCGTGCAGAATGCACTGCGACAAAATGCCAGCATTGCAAATTGCAACCCGAAAGCCACTTAAGGTAGACTCAACCATTTGATTTTATTGAAATAATAGATTGGCACGCGACCTGCAATGTTTCATGTGAACCCCCTCAGCCACGGCGTTAAACGGAGAACATGACCATGAACAGTGCCCTTCTGTTAGCCCTCAATACCGTCGCCCTGGCTGCGCTGGTGATGTTTCATTTCCAATCGACCGGCAGCAACGACCCCGCGCAGATCAGCCAGGCCGTGCCACACCATCTGCAACAACGCCCGCAACTGGCGGTGATGACCCCGACCGCGCAAGCGCCACTGCGCTTGGCTCAAGGTAGTCAGGCTTCGCCAGCCTCTGAACATTGGGTTTTCTGAGAAAAGCACTCATGAGCAAATCTGCCTGGCTGTTTCTGTGCCTGTTCATTGCCACCGCCGGGTTCGGCTTGGGAACCGGCCACACCACCGCACAGATTGCCAGCGGCGTATTCGCCTGCCTTCTGCTGCTGACGCTTATCGTAGGCCGACGCATCAAGTTCGACCCGATTTTGCGCTAGCCCGTTCCCCGCCCTACCTTATGTCGCCTCAACCTAGTAAATCAGCAAATTGCCACTAGTCTTAAACAACAGGGCAAAAGGCCAGTTTGCGATAGGATGTTCGGCCTCAAACCCTTATGCAGCCTGGTTCTGCGCGGAAATCGCCCTGGGCATCCCGCGCGAAAGATTTTTCCAACCAGTCCGCAAAAATGCAAATGAGTGCTGGCATAAAGCCTTTAGGCAGTTCAATATTTGTCACAGAATTGACGCCAAGGAACTGGCAAATCTGAGGCATGATGCGGCCTCTTTGCAATTCGGGTTGAACTTTGGTCGTGAGTCTTGTCTTAACACTCATCTTGCGGCCAATTCCAAAAACCGCTCCCCTGAACTAACCGGTTAAATATATGCGCCCATTGAAACAGGCAATCTATTCAAGCCGTACGGCTGACAAGTTCGTCGTACGTCTGCCAGACGGAATGCGGGAACGCATTGCCGAGGTGGCTCGCAATCATCATCGCAGCATGAACTCTGAAATCATCGCGCGCCTGGAACAAAGCCTTATTCAGGAAGGTGCGCTGGGCGACGAGTTGAGCATGCGCCTGGACAGCCCAGAGCTGTCACTGCACGAACGCGAACTGCTGCAGCGTTTTCGTCAGCTCTCCCATCGCCAGCAAAATGCCCTGGTCTCGCTTATCGCGCACGACGTAGAGGCAGCCGCAGAAGCCAATTGATCTGCAACTGATAGCCGAAGCCAGCCATGTGCTGGCTTTTTTTTGCGCGCCTTTCAAGGGCGCCCGGACTGGGCAAGGGTTGGGGCCGGCCTGCTGCGGCAAGGGAAGCTTGCTCACCAACGCAAGCCGCCCCCACAAGGGATCAAAGCAGGAAGATTGTCGCCAGCCCCAGGAAGATGAAGAAACCGCCGCTGTCGGTCATGGCAGTGATCATGACACTGGCCCCCATGGCAGGGTCGCGACCGAGACGTGCCAGCGTCATGGGGATCAGCACGCCCATCAACGCAGCCAGCAGCAGGTTGAGGGTCATGGCGGCGGTCATGACCACCCCCAGGGACCAACTGCCATACAGCAAGTAGGCGACAACCCCGATCACGCCTCCCCACACCAGACCGTTGACCAGCCCCACCGCCAGCTCCTTGCGCAACAGGCGCGAAGAGTTAGCCGTACTCACCTGGTCCAGCGCCATTGCGCGCACGATCATGGTAATGGTCTGGTTACCGGAGTTGCCGCCGATACCCGCCACAATCGGCATCAATGCCGCCAAGGCCACCAGTTTTTCGATGGAGCCTTCGAACAAGCCGATCACCCGAGAAGCGATAAACGCGGTAATCAGGTTAACGGCCAGCCAGGCCCAGCGGTTATGCAGCGAACGCCAGACTGACGCAAAAATATCTTCCTCTTCACGCAAACCCGCCATGTTGAGGACTTCGGTTTCACTTTCCTCACGAATCAGGTCGACCATTTCATCGATGGTCAGACGGCCGATCAACTTGCCGTTTTTGTCGACCACCGGCGCCGAAATCAAGTCGTAACGCTCAAACGCCTGCGCCGCATCGTAGGCATCTTCATCCGGATGAAAGCTCACGGTATCGCTGGCCATTAAATCAGCCACTTTCTTCTCAGGGTCGTTGACCAGCAGGCGCTTGATCGGCAGCACCCCCTTGAGAATGCCTTCGTAGTCGACCACGAACAACTTGTCGGTATGGCCCGGCAGCTCTTTGAGCCGGCGCAGGTAACGCAGTACCACTTCCAGGCTGACGTCTTCACGAATGGTGACCATCTCGAAGTCCATCAGGGCGCCGACCTGGTCCTCGTCATAGGACAACGCGGAGCGCACACGCTCACGCTGCTGGCCGTCGAGAGCCTCCATCAGCTCGTGGACAACATCTCGAGGCAGCTCAGGCGCCAGGTCAGCCAGCTCGTCGGCGTCCATCTCCTTGGCCGCGGCCAGGAGTTCGTGATCGTCCATGTCGGCGATCAGGGTTTCACGGACCGAGTCGGATACTTCGAGGAGGATGTCGCCGTCGCGGTCAGCCTTGACCAACTGCCAGAGGGTCAGTCGATCATCGAGCGGCAAAGCTTCGAGAATGTAGGCGACGTCGGCGGAGTGCAGGTCGTCGAGCTTGCGCTGCAACTCGACGAGATTTTGCCGATGGACCAGGTTTTCAACGCGGTCGTGATGCGGACCTTCCTGGCGGTGCGTGAGGTCTTCGACCACACGCTGGCGCTGCAGCAGCTCGATGACTTGAGCCAGGCGATCCTGCAGGCTTTCTTGTGTTTTCTTTACTTCTACTTCGGTCATAGGCGAACTCCACTCCCAGCAGCGGGGCACGCCGGAAGGATCAATCAGTCAATTCATGATTGGTAAAACGGGGTACTGAGTAACTACTGGGTAAGTCCATGGAGGTATTCCACAAGCCCCGGCGGGGCTGACGGGCGCAATGATACACCGCTCGGCTGGTTTTAACGTCAAAAAACTGGAAAGAACAAGCGCTTGCGAGCCAAAGTTGAGTATTGGCTGCATCTAGGATCTGCGACGACGCAGCGCGAAAGGAAAACACATGAAGGCGAGAGAAAAACAGCGCTTGGGATAAATCTTACTCAAACCCCAGACGGCAAAAAGCCCGCACTAGGCGGGCTTTTTGTTTGTATGGTGCACTCGACAGGATTCGAACCTGTGACCGCTCGGTTCGTAGCCGAGTACTCTATCCAGCTGAGCTACGAGTGCAGATTGTGTTTTTAGACCAGATCACAACTGGCTGAAGCCAAGCTACCTGCATTGCTGCAACTAACTCTTAAATGGTGCACTCGACAGGATTCGAACCTGTGACCGCTCGGTTCGTAGCCGAGTACTCTATCCAGCTGAGCTACGAGTGCATTTGTTGCCGCGCATTATAGGCCGTTCAATCTCTATGTAAAGCTATTTTTTCGTTTAACTTCAACAACTTAACGAAAAAACCAGATTGCAACGTACTAAGCAAATAATGGCGGAGAACGGGGGATTCGAACCCCCGACACCCTTTTGAGGTGTACTCCCTTAGCAGGGGAGCGCCTTCGGCCACTCGGCCAGCTCTCCGCAACACGGGGCGTATATTAACCACGTTCATCCCCGTTTGCAAACATAAAAAACGATAAAAATTAAAGGCTTGGTTCTTCGTCCTTCTCTTTCTTGATCCGCAGGTAGATTTCCTCGCGGTGGACCGCTACCTCTTTCGGAGCGTTAACCCCGATACGTACTTGATTGCCTTTGACGCCGAGCACGGTCACGGTGATTTCGCCATCACCGATAATCAGGCTTTCTGCGCACCGACGAGTCAGAATCAGCATACCTTTCTCCTCACGCATTTCAGTTCAGGAACAACAGTCTGCAAAAAAAAGGCGTTCGACCTACGACCTGATGGACGCAGCCCTAACGGCCTAAGTATTGTCGAGCGCAGGCAAAAGACCATGCGCCCTACAAAAAAAGGAAAGGCGCGGTAGTCCGCGCCTTCCTGGCAACACATCACTCGCCCTGTCGGGCCGGAGCGTCCAGCTCAAAAGCGGTATGCAGTGCGCGTACAGCCAGCTCCAGGTACTTCTCTTCGATCACCACCGAGACCTTGATTTCCGAGGTGGAGATCATCTGGATGTTGATGCTTTCCTTGGCCAGTGCGCCAAACATGCGGCTGGCAACGCCGGCGTGGGAACGCATGCCTACACCCACGATCGAGACCTTGGCGATCTTGGTATCGCCCACCACTTCGCGGGCGCCAATTTCGCGCGCAGTGTTCTCCAGGATTTTCAGCGCCGCATCGTACTCATTGCGGTGCACAGTGAAGGTGAAATCGGTGGTGTTATCGTGCGAGACGTTCTGCACGATCATGTCGACTTCAACATTCGCATCGCTGATAGGGCCCAGAATCTTGAAAGCCACGCCCGGGGTGTCTGGCACGCCACGGATAGTCAGCTTGGCTTCATCACGGTTGAAAGCGATACCGGAAATGATCGGCTGTTCCATGGATTCCTCTTCATCAATAGTAATGAGGGTGCCCGGACCCTCTTTGAAGCTGTGCAATACGCGCAGCGGAACGTTGTACTTACCGGCGAACTCCACCGCGCGGATCTGCAACACCTTGGAACCGAGGCTGGCCATTTCCAGCATCTCTTCAAAGGTGATCTTGTCCAGGCGCTGGGCCACCGACACCACGCGCGGGTCGGTGGTGTAGACGCCGTCCACATCGGTGTAGATCTGGCATTCATCAGCCTTGAGGGCTGCGGCCAGGGCCACACCGGTGGTGTCCGAACCACCGCGCCCGAGGGTGGTGATGTTGCCGTGCTCGTCCACACCCTGGAAACCCGCTACAACTACCACGCGGCCTGCTTTCAGATCAGTACGAATTTTCTGATCATCAATTTGCAGGATGCGCGCCTTGGTGTGCGCACTGTCGGTAAGGATGCGCACCTGGCTGCCCGTGTAGGACACCGCCGGTACGCCACGCTTGTTCAGCGCCATGGCCAACAAGGCGATGGTCACCTGCTCACCGGTGGACACGATCACATCCAGCTCACGCGGCAGCGGTTGCTGGTCGCCGCTAATGGCCTTGGCCAGATCGATCAGGCGATTAGTCTCGCCGCTCATGGCCGACAGCACCACCACCAGGTCGTCGCCGGCATCGCGGAACTTCTTAACCTTGTCGGCCACCTGCTCGATTCTTTCAACAGAGCCGACCGAGGTGCCTCCAAATTTCTGTACGATCAAAGCCATTTCCAAGCCGCCTCAGCCCGTAAAGGGGCGCCTAATATCCAATCAACCCACACCGCATGGCCCGCGAGTGAACCACGGGCCAGTCAGCTGTGCCTTAAATACCCGCTTCGACAAACGGCACGGTCAAGGCCAGGGCCGCGTCCAGGGCACCGGCGTCTACACCACCGCCTTGCGCCATGTCCGGACGCCCACCGCCCTTGCCGCCCACTGCCGCAGCGGCTTGCTTCATCAAATCACCAGCCTTGAGTTGGCCAGTCAGGTCCTTGGTTACACCGGCAACCAGAACGACCTTATCCTCATGGACACTGCCGAGCAGGATCACTGCGCGGCCGAGCTTGTTCTTCAACTGATCGACCAGGGCCAACAACGCCTTGCCGTCCTGACCGTCCAGGCGTGCGGCCAGGACCTTCACGTCCTTGACGTCCACCGCAGAAGCCGACAGATCGTCGCCCGCTGCGCTGGCTGCCTTGGCTTGCAACTGCTCCAGCTGTTTTTCCAGCGCACGGTTGCGCTCCAGCACGGCGGACAGTTTGTCGATCAGATTGTCGCGGCTGCCCTTGACCAGGCTGGCCGCCTCCTTGAGTTGTTCTTCACCCGCATTCAAATAGGCCAGGGCCGCAGCGCCGGTGACCGCTTCGATACGACGCACACCAGAGGCCACGCCACCTTCGCTGATGATTTTCAGCAAGGCGATGTCGCCGGTCCGGTTGGCGTGGATACCGCCGCACAGTTCTACCGAGAAATCGCCGCCCATGCTCAATACACGCACGCTGTCGCCGTACTTCTCGCCGAACAGCGCCATGGCGCCCTTGGCCTTGGCGGTCTCGATATCGGTCTCTTCGGTTTCTACGGCGGTGTTCTTGCGAATCTCGGCGTTGACGATGTCTTCCAGGGCCTTGATCTGCTCAGGCTTGATCGCTTCAAAGTGGCTGAAGTCGAAGCGCAGGCGCTGGCTGTCGACCAACGAACCTTTCTGCTGAACATGGTCGCCCAGCACCTGGCGCAGCGCGGCGTGCAGCAAGTGCGTGGCCGAGTGGTTCAGCGCGGTGGCGTGGCGTACATCGGCATCTACCTGGGTGTCGACCGGCGCGCCGATAGTCAGGTTGCCCAGCACCAGCACGCCGTGATGCAGGAACGCACCGCCGGTCTTGGTGGTGTCGCGCACTTCAAAGCGCCCGGAAGTCGAACTCAGGAAACCACAGTCGCCGACCTGGCCACCGGATTCGGCGTAGAACGGCGTCTGGTCCAGGACCACCACCGCTGCGTCGCCTTCGTTCAGCACGTCGACCGATTTGCCGTCTTTGTAAATGGCAACGATCTTGGCCGAGCCAACGGTTGCGTTGTAGCCGGTGAACTCGGTCGGTACGTCAACCTTGACCAGGGTGTTGTAGTCCAGGCCAAAGGAGCTGGCGGAACGCGCACGCACGCGCTGGGCCTCCATCTCACGCTCAAAACCGGCTTCATCGACGGTCAGCTCACGCTCACGGGCGATGTCGGCGGTCAGGTCCATCGGGAAACCATAGGTGTCGTAGAGTTTGAACACCACGTCGCCCGGCACCACGGTGCCTTTGAGCTCAGCCAGGTCCTGCTCCAGAATCTTCAGGCCGTGTTCCAGGGTCTTGGAGAATTGCTCCTCCTCGGCCTTAAGCACACGCTCGATGTTGCTTTGCTGCTGCTTGAGTTCCGGGAACGCTTCGCCCATCTCGGCAACCAGCGCGGCCACGATTTTGTAGAAGAAGCTGCCGGTGGCGCCCAGCTTGTTACCGTGACGGCAAGCGCGACGGATGATGCGGCGCAACACGTAGCCACGGCCTTCGTTGGACGGCAGCACACCGTCGGCGATCAGGAAACCGCAGGAACGGATGTGGTCCGACACCACCTTGAGCGAAGACTGGCTTTCATTGGCGCAACCAATGGCCGCCGCCGACGCGCTCAGCAGGTTGGTGAACAGGTCGATTTCATAGTTGGAGTGAACGTGCTGCATCACCGCACTGATCCGCTCCAGGCCCATGCCGGTGTCCACCGACGGCGCCGGCAGCGGATGCAACACGCCATCGGCGGTGCGGTTGAACTGCATGAACACGTTGTTCCAGATCTCGATATAGCGGTCGCCGTCTTCTTCCGGCGAGCCTGGCGGGCCGCCCCAGATATCGGCGCCGTGATCGTAGAAAATCTCGGTGCAGGGGCCGCACGGGCCGGTATCGCCCATGGTCCAGAAGTTATCGGAGGCATACGGCGCGCCTTTGTTGTCGCCGATGCGGATCATGCGCTCGACGGGCACGCCGATGTGCTGGGTCCAGATGTCATACGCTTCGTCGTCCGTGGCGTACACGGTGACCCAGAGTTTTTCCTGGGGCAGCTTCAACACGCCGGTCAGGAAGGTCCAGGCGAAGGTAATCGCGTCTTTCTTGAAATAGTCACCGAAGCTGAAGTTACCCAGCATTTCGAAGAATGTGTGGTGGCGAGCGGTGTAACCGACGTTCTCCAGGTCACTGTTCTTACCGCCGGCGCGTACGCACTTCTGGCTGCTGGTGGCGCGGCTGTAGGCGCGTTTTTCCTGGCCCAGGAAGCAGTCCTTGAACTGGTTCATCCCCGCGTTAGTGAACAGCAGGGTCGGGTCATTGCCTGGGATCAAGGAGCTGGAGGAGACACGGGTGTGACCTTGCTCTTCGAAGAAGCGAAGGAAGGCTTCACGGATTTCTGCGCTTTTCATTAGGTTCTTCCACGGAGGCTGCGGCCAAAGGCCAGTGCGCAACATCATCAGACGGAGCGACGGCAAAAGGCCGCATTATATCGGCCCTTTGCCGGTGGTACAGCGTGTTTATGCGATAGAGAAGCTCAATTAGACGGTCAACACGCTCATTTGCGCGAAAAATCGACGAATGCCTTGAGCACCTGCTCAATCTGAGCCCGGCTCACATCCAAATGGGTGACCATACGCAGGCGCGGCGCGGCGCTCAACTTGATCCCGCGTTCGGCGGCAAAGGCTTGGAGCGCCGGGGCCAGGTCACCGACGCGCAGATAGACCATGTTGGTCTGCACCGGCTCCACCTCATACCCCGCTTTGCGCAATTGGTCCCCCAGCCACTGGGCGTTGGCGTGGTCGTCAGCCAGGCGCTGCACCTGATGATCCAGCGCATACAACCCGGCTGCCGCCAGAGAACCGGCCTGGCGCATGCCGCCGCCGACCATCTTGCGCAAACGGCGGGCCTTGGCGATCAGCGCGGTGGAGCCGCATAGCACCGAGCCAATCGGCGCACCGAGGCCTTTGGACAGGCACACCGACACCGAATCGAAATGCCGGGCGATCTCCCGCGCGTCTACCCCCAACTTGACTGCTGCGTTATAGAGGCGCGCCCCGTCCAGATGCAGAGCCAGACCATGCTCACGGGTAAAGGCCCGCGCCTGGGCCAGGTAATCCAAGGGCAACACCTTGCCCTGCATGGTGTTTTCCAGTGCCAGCAGGCGGGTGCGGGCGAAGTGGAAATCGTCCGGTTTGATCGCTTCCAGCACGTGCTTCAAATCCAGGGAGCCGTCTGCCTGCACTTCCAGCGGTTGCGGCTGGATCGAGCCCAGTACCGCCGCGCCACCGCCTTCGTATTTGTAAGTGTGGGCCTGCTGGCCAACGATATATTCCTCGCCGCGCTCACAGTGAGCCATCAACGCCAGCAGGTTGCTCATGGTGCCGGTGGGCACGAACAACGCGGCCGCAAACCCCAGGCGCTTGGCCAGTTCGGCTTCCAGACGATTGACGCTGGGGTCCTCACCGTAGACGTCATCGCCGCTGACGGCACTGGCCATCGCATCGAGCATGCCGGGGGTGGGCTGGGTCACAGTATCGCTACGCAGGTCAATCACAGTCATGAAGCAGGCCTCGGGCAAGTTGGATAAGTCCTTTTGTGAGTGATTACTGCGGGCAAAGCCGAGGAATATCAAGCCCCGTCTGCACTCAATCGAATACCAACCAAACAAACCGATATAGCTTATCGATACGGCGCTCGTGCAGTTTTTGAAAAACCATGTTAAAAACTCTCCGCCGCCAGGGTTCTGGCGGTAACGTTCTCAGGGCGGGGTGTAACTCCCCACCGGCGGTAATTACACGCAATGTGTATAGCCCGCGAGCGCTTGGCGCCTCGAACTGCTCACGCGGGACGGCGACAAGGTCAGCAGACCCGGTGTGATCCCGGGGCCGACGGTCATAGTCCGGATGAAGAGAGAACGGGATTGGCACCTAAGGGCCGCGCGCCTGTTCGCGCATGCGTACCCTTAAATCCCATTCGATTCATAACGCCCTGTTTTTTTCTTAAACAGGAGTCAGAACATGCAACCCACCGCTATCGACAGCAAAAGCAAAAACCATCATGGCGAGCGCGTCGCGTTTATCCAAGCCTGCTGGCACAAGGATATTGTCGACCAATCCCGTAAAGGCTTCCTCGCCGAAATGCTCGTTCAGGGCTACCAGGAATCGGACATCGATTTCTTCGAAGTCGGCGGCGCCTTTGAAATGCCCCTGCACGCCAAACTGCTGGCCAAGACCGGCCGTTATGCCGGTATCGTCGCCGCCGCACTGGTGGTGGACGGTGGTATCTACCGTCACGAATTCGTCGCCCAGTCGGTGGTCAGTGGCCTGATGCAAGTGCAACTGGAAACAGAAGTACCGGTGTTCTCGGTCTCCCTGACCCCACACCATTTCCATGCGGGCAGCGAACACCATGCATTCTTCCACGATCACTTCGTGCACAAGGGCCAGGAAGCGGCACGCACCTGCGCCGACACGCTGCACAAAGTCCGTGCGATCCGTCGCAGCGAACCGCGTGCGGTAGCGGTCTAAGCCACACCGCCAAACAAAATGTGGGAGGGGGCTTGCTCCCTCCCACATTTGGAACTACACGAGCCTTGAGATCTACGCCAGACCGGCCTCTGTAGTCGGCACAATCAGAATCCCCGCCCGCAAGCCGTTCTTGACCTTCGGGTTGGGGAAGATGATGCGTGCGCCCTCCTCCTCGATCACCCAGCGGGTCTTCGCCACGTCTTCGGCCAGCAAATAGCCCTTTTCCAATTCCGAAAAGTTTTCCACGTCTGCCGGTAGGTGCAGCAGGAAGGCGTCGCTGTGCTTGATCACCTCCCGCGCAACGGCAAACAGCTTCAGACCGTCGAGGCTGTCAGCCTCAGGCTCGGTGCCTTCGATGATCTGCTTCAGGCGCAGCTCCAGGCGCGACACATCCACCCCCTGGTTCTGCCCGAACGGCCGGGCCTTGCCCAGTTCCAGGGTGAAGGCCTCGGCGTCCAACTGCTCGTAGGTAAAAGCCGAGAAGGTGATCGAGGCCTTGTTCTGCATCAGCACCGCTTCCATGCCGGCGGCGCGCAGGCGCGAAAGCTCACGACGCGAGTGCTGGCGCCCTTCCTTCCAGGGGTACAGGGCGAACTGCTCGATCTTCGAGCCGCGGATGGCCGTGTGCAGGTCGTAATGCAGGCGCGAACGGCCAGGCTGGCTGAAAAAGCTGCGGGCCAGTTGCTCCAGTTCGGCGGCGCGCATGGCTTCGGGGCCGATGTTGCTTTCATGACGGCCGTTGAACAGCCGGTTGATGTCCAGTTCGAGATAACGCTCGCCGCGGCGCATGGCCTCGGGGTTGCCGAACAGGAACAGAATACGGGTGCGGGGCTTGATCTCCCCACGGGCGATGCCATGCAACAGGCGGTCGAGCAGTTCGATCGGCGCGGTTTCGTTGCCATGGATGCCGGACGACAGCAGCAGGTCGCCGCCGTTGTCCCGAGCCTGCGGCGGGCGCACTTCAAGCGCACCCTCGCTGAGCCAGCGCATCTGCACGCCGTCGACAGTCAGTTGAATTTTTTGCGCCGGTTCGCGACCGGCGAGGGTCAGTTCAAGCAGTTTGCCGAGGGCGAGCATACGCAGCTTCCTTAGTGGTTGCAGCCTGGGCCGTGGACGTGATCGTCGTCATCACCTTCGACGTCGGCCGGTTCCATTTCCAGTTGCAGGCTCATCAGGTTGGTGGCCAGTGGGCGCATCAGCAGGTTGGCGTACTCGGCATCGCCTTCTTCCACATCCACGCCGATCAGCAGTTGGCCGCGGCCGTCGTGCTGGATCCAGATCTCCTTGCCCTGCCAGACCACGGCGACGCGGGTGCAGGAGGTTTCCAACTGGGTGCCGTCGGTGTCTTCAAGGATAAGTTGCAGGGTGTCGGTCATAAATAAAAGCTCTCAGCCGTGCGGCATTAATTGATCTGGAAAGGATAAACCGAGCCCAGTTTAAGGATTTGCGTCAGTTCATCCAGTGCCGTCCGGCACTCAAGCAGCAATTGCGGGTCAGCCAGGTCGGTTTCACGCAGGCTGTCGCGGTAGTGCTTGTGGACCCACTGGGTCAGCGTGTCGTACAACGGCGCGGTCATGATAACCCCTGGGTTCACGGCCGCCAGTTCAGTTTCGTTCAGCGCCACGCGCAAGCGCAGGCACGCCGGGCCACCACCGTTCTGCATGCTTTGCTTGAGGTCGAACACCTTCACTTCGCGGATCAGCCCACCGGAGGCGGTGAGGCCTTGCAGGTAGTGCCACACACGTTCGTTGGCACGGCATTCCTCCGGCACGATCAACAGCATCGAGCCGTCCGGGCGGGTCAGCAATTGGCTGTTGAACAGGTAGGAACGCACCGCGTCCTCGACGCTGACCTGCGCACGTGGCACGCACACCGACTGGAAGTTGCCGCCCAGCTTGCCCAACTTGCCTTGCAGCTCGGCGAGCATCGGTTCGGTATTGAGGAACGCATCCTCGTGATAGAACAGCACTTCGCCATTGCCCACCGCGATCACGTCGTTATGGAACACGCCGGCATCGATCACCGCCGGGTTCTGCTGGGCATAGACCACGCCTTCGTCCTTCAGGCCGTGCAGGCGTGCAACGGCCTGGGACGCTTCGAGGGTCTGGCGCGCCGGGTATTTCTGCGGCGCGGGGTAACGCGGGTCGAATGCACTGCGCCCGAACACAAAAAACTCCACGCCCGCCTCGCCGTATTCACGGCAGAAACGCGTGTGGTTGGCCGCGCCTTCGTCGCCGAACTGCGCCACAGCCGGCAACGCGGCGTGGTGGGCGAAGTGCTTGCCATCGGCAAACATCGCCCCCAGCACGCGGCTGGTGGTCGGATGCTCGATGCTGCGGTGGTATTTGCAGTTGAGGTTGGCGGCGGTGAAGTGCACGCGGCCGTCAGACGTGTCGGCGCTCGGGCTGACGGTGGCGGCGTTGGCCACCCACATGCTTGATGCCGAGCAACTGGCCACCAGCAACGGCATGGCTTGCCTGGCCGCCTGCTCGATCACCTGGGCATCAGTGCCACCGAAACCGAGGCTGCGCAAAGCGGCTACGTCCGGGCGTTCCTGCGGTGCAAGCACGCCTTGCACAAACCCCATGTCCATCAGGGCTTTCATTTTTTGCAGGCCCTGCAACGCGGCTTCCTTGGGGTTGGAATGCTGCTGGCTGTTGCTCTGGGACGCGACGTTGCCGAAGGACAAACCGCCATAGTTATGGGTCGGCCCCACTAGACCGTCAAAATTGACTTCATAGGATTTCATCGGCGAGGCTCCACGAACATCTGTTTTTATAAGGCAGCAAAAGTCTTTAAAACACCATAAATCCAGTGTGGGAGGGGGCTTGCTCCCGATAGCAGTCTGTCAGTTATGAATCAGGTGACTGACACACCGCTATCGGGAGCAAGCCCCCTCCCACATTCAGATCAGTGTTATGCCGGGGGTCAGCGTGGCCGGCACCACCAGGCTCGGGGTCTCCAGCGACGCCACCGGGTACGCGCAATAATCCGCCGCGTAATACGCACTGGCGCGATGGTTGCCCGAAGCCCCTACCCCACCGAATGGCGCGGTGCTGGCGGCGCCGGTCAGTTGTTTGTTCCAGTTGACGATACCGGCGCGACTTTGCAGCCAGAACTGCTGGTAACGCGCTTCGGAATCCGACAGCAAACCGGCAGCCAGGCCGTACTGGGTGTTGTTGGCCTCGGTGATCGCCGCTTCGAAATCAACGTAGCGAATCACCTGCAGCAGCGGGCCGAACAGTTCTTCGTCTTCGCGCTCGGTGACGCCGGTCACATCAATGATGCCGGGGGTCAGCAACGCCGCCTGATCCTGCGGCTGGGTCATTTCAAGCAGCGCCACGGCGCCGTTGGCCAGCATCAACTCCTGGGCTTGCATCAAGGCCTTGGCCGCGCCGAGGGAAATCACCGAGCCCATGAACGGCGCCGGTTGTTGATCGAAGGCGCCCACCTCAATCGTGGCGCTGACCGCCACCAGGCGCGCCAGCAACGCATCGCCCCAGGCACCTTGCGGCACCAACAGGCGACGGGCACAGGTGCAGCGCTGGCCGGCCGAGATAAACGCCGATTGGATAATCGTGTAAACCGCCGCATCCACGTCGGCCACTTCGTCGACCACCAGCGGGTTGTTGCCCCCCATTTCCAGCGCCAGGATCTTGTCCGGACGCCCGGAGAACTGCTGGTGCAGGTGATTGCCGGTGCGGCTGGAACCGGTGAAGAACAAACCGTCGATGCCTGGGTTGGCCGCCAACGCGATGCCGGTCTCCCGCGCGCCTTGCAGCAGGTTCAGCACGCCCGCCGGCAAGCCGGCTTCGATCCAGCATTGCACGGTCAGCTCGGCGACTTTGGGGGTCAGTTCGCTCGGCTTGAACAACACGGTGTTACCCGCCAGCAAGGCCGGGACGATATGCCCGTTGGGCAAGTGCCCAGGGAAGTTGTAGGGGCCGAACACCGCCACCACGCCGTGAGGTTTGTGGCGCAATACGGCGGTGGCGTCGCCCAGGGGGCCGCTCTTCTCGCCAGTACGTTCACGGTAGCTTTGCACGGAGATGGCGATCTTGTTGGCCATGCTGGTGACTTCGGTGGCCGATTCCCACAGCGGCTTGCCGGTTTCCTCACCGATGCAGCGGGCGATTTCATCAGCGCGGCGTTTCAGGATACTGGCGAAGGCTTCCAGCACGCCGATGCGCTCTTCCAACGAGCGCTGGGCCCACGCCGGGAACGCCTGGCGCGCGGCCTGCACGGCGGATTCAACCTGCTCGACGCTGGCGCCATTGCCGGCCCACAACACCTGTTGGGTTACCGGGTTACGCGATTCAAATAGCTCACCCTGGCCAGCCAGCCAGCTCCCTGCGATATACAACGAATTCATTATTTCGACTCCCGAGCAGCGGACAACGGTACAGCGCGCACTTGATCACCCACCACCAGTTGCAGGCGTTTGGCGGTCTGCGGATCAACCACCAGGGTGCCGGCGGCAAGGCGCGCCGGTGCGGCGGTGATGCGGCAATCTTCGCGCTTGCGGTTATGGATCAGGAACGGCGTGGCGTCGTCCCCCGGCGTGCCAATGGCCAGCACCAGCGACTGGCTGTCGCGCACCGCACGGATCTTGGCGGTTTCGCACTCCACCGCCGGGCCGGCGTCAAAGATGTCGACATAGCCCTGGTAGCTGAAACCTTCGCTCTTGAGCATGCTCAGCGCCGGCTCGGTGTCTGGATGCACCTTGCCGATCACGTTGCGCGCATCCTCGGACAGGAAGCAGCTGTACAACGGAAACTTCGGCATCAGCTCGGCGATAAACGCCTTGTTCCCCACGCCGGTGAGATAGTCGGCCTGGCTGAATTCCATCTTGAAAAAGTGCCGGCCCAGGCTTTCCCAGAACGGCGAACGCCCGGCCTCGTTGGACACGCCGCGCATCTCGGCGATGATCTTGTTACCGAACAGCTGCGGGAATTCGGCGATAAACAGCAGGCGCGCCTTGGCCAGCATGCGACCGTTGAGGCCGTTGCGGTAATCGGCGTGCAAAAACAACGAACACAGCTCGGAATTGCCGGTGAGGTCGTTGGCCAGGAACAGCGTCGGGATCTCGCGGTAGATGTTCAGCTCCTGGGAGGCGCTGACCGTCAGGCCGACCCGGAAGTTGTACCAAGGTTCACGTAGTCCAACGGCACCGGCGATGGCGGAAATACCCACCACGCGGCCTTCATCGTTTTCCAGCACGAACAGGTAGTCCGCGTCGCCGCGCCCGGCGTCGCCGCGAAAGGTTTTTTCGGCCCAGCCAACCCGGTGGGTCAGGCGCTCTTCGTTGGCCGGCAAGGTGGTCAAGCCGGTGCCGGTGCTGCGCGCCAGATCAATCAGGGCCGGTAAATCGCTGCTGCGTACGGGACGAACGATCATGCTATCTCCTCAGACGGGCCGCTTTGCAGCCACCCGCGAAACTCTGTTTTATACCGGCTCTCAAACTGCAACAAGACGCACGCTGGCGCCTTCGCCAACGCCCAGCGCTTCAGCCGCCGCCAGGTCCAGGGTCACCGGCTTGCCGGGGGCGTAGTCCAGTTCCAGCATCACCGCGCGGTAATCCTGCAATTGCGCGTTGCTCACCAGGTACTGGCGGCCGACACCCTTGGCCATCTCACCGATCTTCACCGGCACCACGCGGCTCTGGGCGATCGAGCGAATGCCCGAAACCCGTGCATGCAGCGTCGGGCCGCCATCGAAGATGTCGATGTAATGGTCGGTCTCGAAGCCTTCGCGCATGAGGATGTCGAAGGTGATCTGCGCACGCGGGTGCACCTGGCCCATGGCTTCCTGGGCTTCGTCCGGCAGCAGCGGCACGTAGATCGGGTAATGCGGCATCAGTTCGGCGAGAAAGGTGCGGCTCTTCAGCCCGCACAAGCGCTCGGCGGCGGCGTAGTTGAGGTCGAAGAAGTTGCGGCCGATGGCGTCCCAGAACGGCGAATCACCGTTCTCGTCGCTGTAGCCGACGATCTCGGTCACCACCGAGTCGGCAAAGCGCTCGGGGTGGCTGGCGACGAACAACAGACGGCCACGGGAGTTGAGTTCCGACCACGGCGAACCGACCAGCGCAGGCTTCACATAGAAACTGGTAAGCAGGCTGTTGCCGGTGAGATCGTGGCACTGGGAAAGCACATGGATCTTGTTGTGGATCTTCAGCTCGCGGGAGGCGTGCACAAAGGTTTCGTTACGGAAACTGTAAAAGGGCTCCGAGTAGCCGGCCGAGGCGACGATGGCCGAACAACCGGCGAGCTGGCCGGTCTCGGTGTCTTCGAGTACGAAGAAATAGCTTTCTTCACCGTTGAAACTCACCTCGGCCGCGAAGGACGCTTCGCTGGCGGCGATCTTGTCGCTCAGGCGTTCCACATCGTCCGGCAAGGAAGTGACACCAATCGGGCTGTCCGCAGCCAGACGCTGTACCTCGCCCAGATCAGCCATTTGCGCGGGGCGCATCACCAGCATGGTGTCACTCCTTAACTCGAAAAACTCATAGGAAAAAATACCAGGCACAGTCCAGAAACCAGTGACGTCCGGTGTGGGAGGGGGCTTGCTCCCGATGGCAGTGTGTCAGTTGATGAATGAATTCACTGACACACCGCCATCGGGAGCAAGTCGAATCGTCGCACCGCCCCTCCCACATTTGGATCTTCACCGCTCCAACTGACGGGCCCGGCATAAAAATTTGGGTTCGATGCTCAATCGCGCGGGCATCGAACGGTCCATCATGCTTGCGTCAGTGTTTTTACAGCCCGCTCAAAACGATCCAGGCCTTCATTGATGTCCGCTTCGTCCACCACCAGGCTCGGGGCAAAACGCACCACGTCGGGGCCGGCTTGCAGGATCATCAGGTTTTCTTTTTCGGCCGCGTTGAACACGTCCTTGGCCTTGCCTTTGAACGCGTCGCTGAGCACGCAACCGATCAACAGGCCCATGCCGCGCACTTGGGTGAAGATGCCGTATTGCGTGCCGATCCGCTCCAGGCGCGCCTTGAACTGTTCATGCCTGGTCTTGACGCCGGCCAGCACCTCGGGTGTGTTGATCACGTCGATCACCGCCTCAGCCACCGCGCACGCCAGCGGGTTGCCGCCGTAGGTGGTGCCGTGAGTGCCGACCACCAGGTGCTTGGCCAGCGCTTCAGTCGTCAGCATGGCCGCGATCGGGAAACCGCCGCCCAGGCTCTTGGCGCTGGTGAGGATGTCCGGCACGACGCCGTAGTGCTGGTAGGCAAACAGGTGGCCGCTGCGGCCCATGCCGGTTTGCACTTCGTCGAATACCAGCAGCGCGTCGTTGGCGTCGCACAGCTCGCGGGCCCCTTGCAGGTAAGCCAGTTCGGCCGGCAGTACACCGCCTTCGCCCTGGATCGGTTCCAGCACCACCGCGCAGGTCTTGCCCGACACGGCGGCTTTCAGCGCCGCCAGGTCGTTATAAGGCACGTGGGTGATGCCGGTAATTTTAGGCCCGAAGCCATCGGAGTACTTGGACTGGCCACCGACGTTGACGGTGAACAGGGTACGGCCGTGGAAGCTGTTCAGTGCGGCGATGATTTCGTACTTTTCACTGCCGAAACGGTCGAACGCCACGCGACGGGCCAGCTTGAACGCGGCCTCGTTGGCTTCGGCGCCGGAGTTGCAGAAGAACACGCGCTCGGCAAAGGTGGCGTCGATCAATTTATGCGCCAGGCGCAGGGCCGGCTCATTGGTGAAGACGTTGGAGACATGCCACAGCTTGTTGGCCTGTTCGGTCAGCGCACCGACCAGCGCCGGGTGGGCGTGGCCCAACACGTTGACCGCGATGCCGCCGGCAAAGTCGATCAGCTCGCGACCCGCCTGGTCCCATACGCGGGACCCTGCGCCACGCACAGGTATGAACGCGGCAGGTGCGTAGTTGGGAACCATGACCTGGTCGAAATCGGCACGTTGCACCGGGGCTTGCTCAACGGACATCGGAGTCTCCTGAAGAGGAACGCCTGCCTGGAACTGGCGGGCGATGCAGGGATTGTAAGGACAGTTTTCAGCGCGGCCTTGCCGCCAAGCGACAACTTCTTATAGCGCCAACCCGCGTTTTTGGCGGGTTTACGCCAATGCGACAAATAGCGTCGCAAAGGCGCAGTTTAAACCGTGCAGGGCCCGAGAGGCAGAGGCATGCACGGCTGATTTGCCGCCACGCGCTAACTATCTGAAGCCTGAACGAACCCAAAGCCTGTTTTGATCTCGGTGACTCAATTCACTGAAGGATCAGCCACATGGCTTCCGCTGTCATTCAAAGCGTTATCCAGGCCACACGCATCGCGCCCGCCGGTGTACACACAACGCTGCCAAGCTGGCTGGGAAACGCCTCAGCCGCCAAGCGCCAGGCATTAAAAGCCACACCGATGGTATTTGCCGACTGGCATGCCACCACCAGCCGCGAACGGCAGGCGCCGCTCAAACTGGCGCTGGCGACGAACTGGAACGCGCACAATCAGGTGGACAGCGCCCTGGCGACACTCCAGACCCCGCAACAGTTCGCCGCGCCCCTGCTGCTGCAAGCGCTCAAGCAACGGTTCGGCCTGGACGCCGATGTAACGACCACCTACCTGCGCCTGTACACACCGCTGACGACCCCGCTGCTGCCCGTGCCGACCGGCGGCGCGAAAGTCTGGACCGTGTCGCTGCTTTCGGCCGCCCTGCATAACTTCGACGCGGCCGAAAGCCAGCCGCACGCTTACACAAACGACTCAACCTTTATCACCCAACCCAGCGCCACCGGGCAGTTCGACACGTTGCCCTCGTTCGCCGGCAAGGTCAGCATCCGACAGTTCATCCAGCTGTGCCGCGAGCTGGATATCGGCGCGCGCTACCAACGCTACCTCAAGCGCTTTTTCGGCTTCGAAGACGCCACCGTCAAGGCCACCCTGCGCGACACGCTGATCCAAAGCCTCAAGGCCGAGGCCAACACCAGCCTGCATATGGCGCGCCTGAAAAAAGACGTGAGCGACGCCGCCTTTTACACCCTTCAGGGCCAACTCGAAGGCCTGCGCGGCATGATGCTGGAAGGCAAATTGCTGCTCAGCCACGACCTGAGCCTGATGGCAGCGCCGCTGACCGGTATCGTGCTGTTCGCCGCCGACCTGGAGGCGCACCACGATTCAACGCCCGTGGTGGCTTACATCCCCGGTGACCCACAGGCGCCGCTCAAGTACTACCCCAACGGCACGGCGTTCATGCTCGACCTCACCTCGAAGCTGCGCAGCGCCGACTACCAGAAGTTCTTCTGCCGCTTCGTCAAACAGGAGCACCGCGGCTATTTTTTCGCCGACCTTAACAATCGCCTGTCGCAAGTGGCCTGGCACAAGCCCAAACCCGGCGACCCACGACCGGCCTGGCGCGAAAAGCCCGTGGCGGAGCCCAACCTGCAGTTTTTCGCCACCAAGATCAGCGGCGGCCTGTACGAACACCTCTACGAAAACAAACTCAACCAGCTGCTCAATGACGCACGCGTGACCGCCGTGTCCAGCGCCGACGCCGATCGCCAGGCGCGCTGGCAACGCTGGAGCATCGTGCAAAAAGTCGCCAAGGCGATTCTCGAAGTGGCGGCCTTTATCGCCACCCCCTTCATACCGCCGCTGGGGGCGTTGATGCTCGGCTATACCGCCTTCCAACTGCTCGACGACACCTTCGAAGGCATCCTCGATTGGGCCGAAGGGCTCAAGCGCCAGGCCTTCGGCCACCTGATGTCGATCCTTGAACAAATGGTGCAACTGGGGATGTTCGCGGTGGGCGCGCCGATTGCCGAAAGCCTGCTACGACAGGCGCTGCCCCAGCCACTGTGGGATTTTTTCGACACGCTTCACCCGGTCAGCGGCGAAGACGGCAAAACCCGCCGTTGGAAGCCTGACCTCACGCCCTACGCCCACGACATCACCCTGGCTGCCGAATCATCTGCCAACCCCGAAGGGCTGCACACCCACCAAGGCAAACAGATCCTGGCGCTCGACGGCAAACACTTCGCCGTTGAGCAACGCACCGGCCACGCATTCATGCAACACCCGACCCGCCCGCACGCCTACCGCCCCCGGATCATGGGCAACGGCGCGGGCGCCTGGGTCACCGAAGTGGATCAGCCTTTGAGCTGGGACCGCGCCACCCTCCTGCGCCGACAAGGCCCACTCGCCGAGCACCTCAGCGACGCACGCCTGGAGGAGGCGCGGCTGATCAGCGGTACCGATGAACCGGCCCTGCGCAAGCAGTTCATGGACCGCCAGCCACCGCCGCCCCTGCTAGCCGACGCACTCAAGCGCGTCACCCTCGACCAACAACTGCAAGACTTCATCGACCAGATGAACAGCGACGACCCTGAGCTGTTTCAAAAAGCCGATTCACAGACCCAACTCTGGTTGCTCAGCAATACGGCCCTGTGGCCTGCATCCAAAACCCTGCGCTTTCTCGACGCCGAAGGCCGCACGTTGTGGGAACTCAAAGGCAAGGAAAACGCCGCAGTGGTGCAGGTCCACCAAGCGCAGTTGAAAAATGGCGACCTGCTCAAGACCCTGCTCGAAACCCTCGACGAACCCGAACGCAAAATCCTACTGGAAGAAGAGTTTGGCGCGGCCGTCACACAGCCCCACGTGCGCGCGGCCATACTGCGCAAACGCCTGGCGCGCAAAGCCGAGGAGAAACGCTTTGCCCTGTTTGACGCGCGTTATCGCAGCCGGGAGGTCACCCACGACCCTCGCGTGCAAAAAATCATCGACACCACGCCCGGCCTACCTACCAGCACCGCCGAAGAGGTGTTGCGCGAAGCGACCGGCCAGGAGCTGCTGGAAATCGACCAGGGCAGCCTGCCCGCAACCTTGACGGAACGTGCACGTTGGGCGGCGCACCAAGTCAGGATCAGCCGCGCCTACGAAGGGCTGTACCTGGACTCGGTGGACAGCAGCGACACCCATCGCCTTGCCCTGCACACCTTGCAAAAGCTGCCGGGCTGGTCGCCCCAGGTGCGCCTGGTCGTCACCGACTACTCGCGCACAGGCCGCGTGCGCGACTCAATCGGCACGCCTCAAGCGCCGATCCAACGTACGTTGGTGCGTACGGCCGAGGGCGCTTACGTTCCAGAAAACGGCGAGGGCACGCTCTTTGGAGAAACCGACTTCTATACAGCGGTGCTCCAGGCACTCCCCGACGCCCAGCGCGACGCGCTGGGCATGCAGATCGGCCAAGGCCGATTGCTGCGCCAGACCTTGCGCCAACACGCGCTGACGCGCGAAGAGGTTGGCACGCTGCTCGCCGAGATGCCCGTGCGCAAGCCTCTTTACGACCCGAAACTGATGCGCCTGCCAGGGGGCATGGAAGGCTATGACCGGACCTCACCCACGCCTGGCCCCAGTGGGCAACCGTCGCTGGAAGATCGGCTGCGCGATCTTTACCCCAGCCTGAACCCGGAAGAAGTGCGCAATGTGCTGGAAGCCATGCGCGCCCAGGCGGGTCCGCCGTTGCTGACGCTGCAATCCGTCAAAAGAGAATTGCTGAGATTGCAAGCCGACCTGGCGACCTGGCTTCACAACACGCCGCAGACGTTCCTCGATACGCAGATCCCCCTGAGCCGCGCGGTGATCACGGCCGAGCGGCACAATCGAGCGCGGTGGGTAGAAGAAATAGTTCACGCCTGGCGCCATGAAACCCCGTCCGATAGCCATTTCCCCAACCCCGATGACAACGGCCTCACGCTGCGCCTCACCCAGCCGATCTATGGCGAACTGCCAAAACTGAGCGCCAACTTCGACCACATCTCCTACCTGGAATTGAACAGCTATGTGTCCACCCGAGGCACACCGGCGTTCCTGGCCCAATTCCCCAAGCTGCGCAGCCTGAATATCCACGGCATAGCCCTGCGAACACTGCCCACCGAGGTAACGTCGCAACCCCATCTCAATGACCTGACACTGCGCAACACGGCCATCAAGTTGACCGCGCAAAGCCGTGAAAACCTGGCCAGCCTGCGCGGGTTAAAGACCCTCGACCTGTCCAGCAACCCGCTGACGCTGGCGCCCAACCTTGAACACATGACCGACTTGCAGCTGCTGAACCTGAGCCACACAGAGATTGCCCAAGCGCCCCAAGGCCTGACGGACCTGCCCCACTTGATCGACGCCAGCCTCAGCGACAACCAGTTTCAAGCACTGCCCGATGCCCTCTTTACGTTGCCGGCCGAACGCGCCAAGGCCTTTGATTTTTCCGGCAACCCGCTCTCGCGGGCCACCCTGGAGCGGGTCAAAACCTATTGCCAGCAAACCGGCGAACACTTCGGCGCGGATGCCGGCCTTGAAGAGCGGCGCCGGGTCCATGAGCTCTACCCTACCTTCACCGACAGGGAGGCCAGCCAATTTATCTTCAAGCTGCCGCGCAGCCTGGACGACGCAATGGCTACCCTCACCGACATGAAAGCGGACTACGAGCGCCTGCAAACAGACCTTGAGCAGTGGGCGGTGGAAGTCCCCGAGCGACACCCCGTCACCCACGCCCCCCTGGACACCCGAACGCGCGCGCAACAGCAAATCACACGGCGGGCGTTCAAGACGTTGCTGCAAGACTGCTGGCGCCGGGAAACCGCCCTGTACGCGGATCATGAGTCGCCGCGAGACACTCACGAACTGGTCAGCACCCACGCGATCCTGGGGGATTTGCCGGCACTGAACGTGAGCTTTAACCATGTCGCGAGGATTGAACTGGTGGGCGAGCACCATACGTCGATCCCGCCGGGCTTCCTCAAGCGCTTCCCTCAGCTTGAAAGCTTGCTGGTGCATCGCTACGCATTGCCGGACATCCCACTGGAGGTGTTCAACCTGGCCAAGCTCAGGTCGCTGAGCCTGACGTTCAGCGGCCTGCGCCTGAGCCCTGCCAGCGCCGACGCGTTAAGCGGCCTGGAGCACCTTAACTACCTGGACCTGAGCGAAAACCCGCTGGGCATTACACCGAACGTACGCTTGATGACCGGGCTCTCAACGCTGATGCTCTCGAATGCCGGGCTTACCGAAGCCCCCGCGGGCGCATTCAACCTGCCGCTGCTCGATCAACTGGATTTGAGCGACAACCAGATCACCGAGCTTCCCAGCGACATTCTTGAAATCACGCCTGACCTGGCCGATGGCTTCGATCTGAATGGCAACCCACTCTCACCCGCGACAATTGCCATGCTGCGCCCTTACTACCGACGCCATGCGGTGGACTTTGGCGTAGTAGAAGTCACGCTGGACCCGCAGATGAACCCGCTTGCTGCGTCACCCGACGTGTCCGAGGAGGAAATGGAACAATAGAGCCTGCGGGTCAACCGCGTTCGGACGGCACCGAGGACAATTCAAAGGGGCTGCTGCTGCGTCGTTGGTTGCGGTCTTCACGCGGCGTGGCGCCGAAAAAGTTGCGGTAGGCACTGGAGAAATGCGGCCCCGAGGAAAAGCCGCAGGAGAGGCCGATCTGGATGATCGACTTGCTGGTTTGCATGAGCATCTGGCGCGCCTTGTTCAGGCGCAGTTCCAGGTAATACTGGCTGGGAACGCGGTTGAGGTACTGCTTGAAGATGCGTTCAAGTTGTCGTCGCGACACGCACACGTGCTGGGCGATTTCGTCGGTGGTCAGCGGTTCTTCGATATTGGCTTCCATCAACAACACCGCCTGGGTCAGCTTCGGGTGGCTGGAACCCAGGCGGTTTTGCAGCGGAATCCGCTGGCGTTCGCCGCCTTCGCGGATGCGCTCCACCACCAGCTCTTCGGACACCGCGCCGGCAAGCTCGGCGCCGTGATCACGGGCAAGTACCGCCAGCAGCAGGTCGAGCACCGACATGCCACCGCAGGCGGTCAAGCGGTCTCGGTCCCAGTCGAACAGATGGCTGGTGGCGATGACCTTGGGGAAGCGCTCGGCGAAATCGTCCTGCCAGCGCCAGTGCACGGCGGCGCGGTAGCCGTCGAGCAGACCGAGTTGGGCCAGTGGATACACGCCTGCCGACAGACCACCGATCACGCAGCCGGCCCGCACAAGTTGCTTGAGGGCACTGCTCAGTTGAGAGGCGATGACGGTGGGCGGTTCGTCAGCCAGCAGGAACAGTTTCTGGAAGCCTTCGAGCTTGCCGGCCCATGGCTCGCCCGGCAGTTGCCAGGCGCCGTCGGTGGCAGGTTCGGCGAGCAGGAACGACAGCTCGTAGACCACATCCGGATGCACCCGCTGAGCAACGCGCAAGGCCTCCTCAGCCAGCGCAAGCGTGAGCGCTTTTGTGCTGGGCCAAATCAGGAAACCAATTTTGTGGGCGGTCATGTGGGAGCTATCCGAAACAAAAACAGTGAAAGAAACTGTGGGGCAATGCTAGCCCGTAAACCAATACAAAGCTCAAAAACAAATCTGGGAGGGGGCTTGCTCCCGATAGCGGTGTACCAGTCAGCACATGTGTATCTGATGGACCGCTATCGGGAGCAAGCCCCCTCCCACCTAAAGCGCCAGCAATTTCAGCAGGGGTGTTATTTCAAGCTGCCGGACAGGAACTGCTGAAGGCGCTCGGACTGTGGATTGACCAGCACTTCCCTCGGGTTGCCGCGCTCTTCAACAATGCCTTTGTGCAGGAACACCAAATGGTTGGACACTTCGCGGGCAAAGCCCATTTCGTGGGTCACCACCACCATGGTGCGGCCTTCCTGAGCCAGGTCCTGCATCACCTTGAGCACCTCGCCAACCAACTCCGGGTCGAGCGCCGAGGTGGGTTCGTCGAACAGCATCACCTCCGGCTCCATCGCCAGGGCACGGGCAATCGCCACGCGCTGCTGCTCGCCGCCGGACATGTGGCCGGGGAACGCATCCTTACGATGCCCAACGCCGACTTTGGCCAGGTAGTGCTCGGCCTTTTCACGGGCTTCTTTCTTCGACACGCCCAGCACATGCACCGGGGCTTCCATCACGTTCTCAACGGCGGTCATATGCGACCACAAGTTGAAATGCTGGAACACCATGGACAAGCGCGAACGCATGCGTTGCAGTTGCTTGGGGTCGGCGGCCTTCAAGGCGCCGTCCTTGTTGGCCACCAGTTTCAGCTCTTCGTTATTGAGCAGGATCTTGCCGGCGTGGGGTTGCTCCAGCAGGTTGATGCAGCGCAAAAAGGTACTTTTGCCCGAACCGCTGGAACCGATGATGCTGATCACATCACCGGCCGCGGCGGCCAGGGACACGCCTTTGAGCACTTCATGACTGCCATAGCGTTTATGCAGGTCTTGGACTTCAAGCTTGTACATGCGGTCGGTTCTCACAAAAACAGGTGGTCAGTCGTTGAGCAAGCGCCCGTGCCGCAGCGCATCGCGCCCCGCCACCTTGGCCAGCCAGAAACCCGCTTGGGCATAACGTAGCCGTTCAACGGCAAACAACACCCCCGAGGTGCCCGCGCAGATGACGCTCACGCGGTCTTCCAGGGGGTCAATCACTTCAAAAATCGCATCGCCCTTCTCAACCCAGTCACCGGCCTTACGCAGGTAACTGATGACCCCGGCGTGGGGGGCGAACAGCAATTGCGTACCTTCGAAAGGCATGCCTTCGCAAGGCTCGAACTGCGGCTCCGGCCATTGACCTTTGATCAGGCCCTGCTCGGCGAGGAATGCGAGGATGCCTTCGGCGTGGAAGATCGCTTCATCCCGGCCGGTATCGGCCTGGCCACCCAATTCCAGGGTCGTCGCCAGGCACGCCAGCGGGATCTGCGCCTCAGGGAACATCCGCGACAGACGCAACCACGGCAACGAGCACGCTTCATCGAACGAGCTGCCGCCGGAATCTTCCGCCAGCAGGCCGACCTTCACGTTCAAATGCGCCGACAGCGAACGCCACTGCGGCCAATGCTGGGGCAACGCGTACATATGCAGCGCGGCCTCGGCGTCGCAGTGCAAGTCGAGCACCACATCGGCGGTGCAGGCGTGGCTCAGCAAGATACGCTGCATGCCTTGCAACTGGCTGCTCGGGGCCGGCAACGCGCTGAGCGCGGCGCTCATGGCCTGACGAATCATGCCCACGTTGGCGTGGGCATCATCGCCCAGCCGGCCTTGCAGCAACGCCGCGACCGGTTCGCTCAATTCGACGAAATCACGGTTGAAATTCTTGCCGCTGCCTACCTCGAAACGCCCTTGGTGGCTGCCTTGCAGCAACTGGCCCAGGCCCATCGGGTTGGCCACCGGTACCAACTCGATTACCCCGTTGAGGGCGCCTTGACGTTCCAGTTCGCCGAGGCGTTTTTTCAGTTCCCAGGCGGCGCGCATGCCGGGCAGTTCATCGGCGTGCAGGCTGGCCTGGATATAGGCCTTGCGCTCGCCACTGCCAAAGCGGAATACGCTCAGTTGGCGTTCGCAGCCCAGATGCCCCCAGGGCAATAGGTGATCGATACGTTCCATATCAATGCTTCCGTGGCGCCAGGTAGCTCAGCCAGCGGCGCTCGGCCAACTTGAACAGGCGTACCAGGATGAAGGTGAGGCACAGGTAGAACACGCCGGCGGTGATGTAGGCCTCGAACGGCAGGTAAAACTGCGCATTCACCGTGCGCGCGGCACCGGTGATGTCGATCAGGGTGACGATGGACGCCAGGCTGGTGGTCTGCAGCATCATGATCACTTCGTTGCTGTACTGCGGCAGCGCGCGGCGCAAGGCCGACGGCAGCAGGATGCGGCGGTACAGCTTATAGCGCGACATGCCCATGGCCTTGGCTGCCTCGATCTCGCCATTGGGCGTGGCCTTGAGGCTGCCGGCGATGATTTCTGCGGTGTAGGCGCTGGTGTTGATCGCAAAGGCCAGGCACGCGCAGAAGGTGGCGCTGGACAGCAGCGGCCACAGGAAGCTCTCGCGTACCGCTTGGAACTGCGCCAGCCCGTAGTAGATCAAAAACAGCTGCACCAGCATCGGCGTGCCGCGGATGATGTAGGTGTAGAGCCACGCCGCGCCGTTGACGATCGGCTGCTTGGACACGCGCATCAAGCCCAGCGGCAAGGCCGCGAGCAGGCCGAAAAACAGCGAAATGGCGAGCAGTTTCAGGGTGGTCAGCAAACCGCCAAGGTACAGCGGCATGGATTCCCAGATGACGTTGTAGTCGAAGATCATAGATCAGCCGCCCTTACGCCTACCGAGTAGCGCTTCTCAAGATGACGCAGGGCCAGCAACGACACGCTGGTGATCACCAGGTACATCGCCGCCACCGCGAGGAAGAAGGTAAAAGGCTCGCGGGTGGCATCTGCCGCCTGCTTGGCCTTGAACATCATGTCTTGCAGGCCCACCACCGAAATCAGCGCAGTGGCCTTGGTGAGTACCAGCCAGTTATTGGTGAACCCAGGGATAGCCAGCCGAATCATCTGCGGCACCATCACCCGGAAAAACACCTGGAAGCTGCTCATGCCATAGGCAAGGCCGGCTTCGGCCTGCCCCTTGGGGATGGCCATGAAGGCACCGCGGAAGGTTTCCGACAGGTAGGCGCCAAAGATGAAACCCAGGGTGCCGATACCGGCGGCCAAGGGGTTCAGGTCGATATAGTCGTCGTAGCCGAGCATCGGCGCGACGCGGTTGAGCAGGTCCTGACCGCCGTAGAAAATCAGCAGGATCAGCACCAGGTCGGGGATCCCGCGGATCACCGTGGAGTACAAGTCACCCAGCCAGGCCAGCCAGCGCACCGGCGACAGGCGTAACGCGACCCCGATCAGACCCAGAACAATGGCCAAGGCCATGGACGACAAGGCGAGCTGAAGCGTCAACCATGCGCCATCGAGGATGACGGCCCCGTAGCCTTTCAACATGATTCAGGTCCTCGAAAAGGGGGATGAAAAAATGGCGCAAACTTCAGAGTGTTCTGTTGCTTGCGCCATTTTGCACAGACAGCCGCGACGATTTACTTGGCGTCAGCGCCGTAGATATCGAAGTCGAAGTACTTGTCCTGGATTTTCTTGTATTCGCCGTTGGCACGGATCGCGGCGATGGCTGCGTTGATGCGGTCCAGGTTTTCCTTGTCGCCCTTGCGTACCGCGATGCCGATGCCGTCGCCGAAGTATTTGGCTTCGGTGAACGACGGGCCTACAAACGCGTAGCCTTTGCCGGCGTCGGTTTTCAGGAAACCGTCCTGCAGCAGGGTAGCGTCAGCCACGGTACCGTCGAGACGACCGGCAGCCACGTCCAGGTAGATTTCGTTCTGGGTGCTGTAACCCTTGATGTCCGCACCTTTTGGCGCCAGGACTTCATGGGCGAAACGGTCATGGATCGAGCCACGCTGTACGCCGATCTTCTTGCCTTTCAACTCATCCAGGCTGTCGCTGACCGCAGTGCCGTCCTTCATCACCAGGCGCGCCGGGCTCAGGTAGTAGCGGTTGGTGAAGTCCACGGACTTCTTGCGGTCGTCGGTAATGGACATGGACGACAGGATCGCGTCGATCTTGCGCACTTTGAGCGCTGGGATCAGGCCATCGAATTCCTGCTCGACCCAGGTGCACTTGACGTCCATCTGCTTGCACAGGGCGTTGCCGATGTCGTAGTCAAAACCGACGATGCTGCCATCCGGCGCCTTCGAGGCAAACGGAGGGTAGGCCGCTTCGATACCAATTTTCAGAGGCTTGCCTTCAGCGAAAGCCTGCATGGACAGCACGGACAGCGCCAGGGCGCCCAACAGCACGAGTTTCTTCATCTTGGGACTCCATCGGTATAGGGCAAAACAGCAGTATGAGCCATGGCCCACGATGCGGCGAAGGTGAAACCGAATAGCGGTGCTGCGTCCTACGCCAGTTCAACACTGGAGACGACGAGCGAGTGATCGGCATTCTAACGACAGGCCGGAAGCCGATATTTCCTCAATGCGACAACAATTTACAGAAGCACCGAGAAAGCGGTTCCAGCTCATTGACAGCCCCTGAATTTTATGCAGAGACAAAAGACACTAAACCTGTAGACGCTGCAAATTGCGGGCCTATTATTCGCAAACCCTTCTAGCACGGCAAGTGTGGCGTTTGATCTTATTTGCGGGGGTGTCTAAAACGCGGTTTTTCGCGGCGCGGGCGTAGCGCTTTGCCTCATGTTTGGGCGCAGGGTTACACATTTGCGCCGCTCGGTAACATTCAGAAACCTCCTACGTGAAAAACCGATATTTATTGGACTGGTCATGAGCCTGACCTGAAATGCAGCCCAAATGCGGAAGGGGGCTTGCTCCCGATTGCAGTGTGTCAGCCAACACCTAGGTCACTGGACCTCCGCTATCGGAGCAAGCTCCCTCCCACAGGGGATCTTCGTGGTTTCGAGAACGCACAAAAAAGCCCCAGCCGGCTCATGCCGAATGGGGCTCTTTGCCACCTAGCCCGCGTTACGCGACGTTCATGGTCTTGTGGGTTTCGATCAAATGCGCCACCACACCTGGGTCGGCCAGGGTGGAGATATCACCCAGCCCGTCGTACTCAGCCGTGGCAATCTTGCGCAGGATGCGGCGCATGATTTTGCCCGAACGGGTCTTCGGCAAGCCCGGCGCCCACTGGATCACATCCGGCGAAGCGATCGGCCCGATCTCCTTGCGTACCCAGTTTTTCAACTCCAGGCGCAGCGCTTCGTTCGGCTCTTCGCCATTTTTAAGGGTGACGTACACATAAATGCCCTGCCCCTTGATGTCGTGTGGCACACCCACCACCGCCGCTTCGGCGACTTTAGGGTGGGCGACCATCGCGCTTTCGATCTCGGCGGTGCCCATGCGGTGGCCGGACACGTTAAGCACGTCGTCCACACGCCCGGTGATCCACCAGTAGCCGTCTTCGTCACGACGCGCACCGTCGCCGGTGAAGTACATGCCGCGGAAGGTCTTGAAGTAAGTGTCCACAAAACGGTCATGATCGCCGTACAGCGTACGCGCCTGGCCTGGCCACGAATCGAGGATCACCAGGTTGCCTTCGGCGGCGCCTTCGATGATGTTGCCCAGGTTGTCCACCAACGCCGGCACCACGCCAAAGAACGGCCGTGCGGCCGAACCCGGCTTGAGCGCATGAGCGCCCGGCAGCGGGCTCATCAGGGTGGCGCCGGTTTCGGTCTGCCACCAGGTATCGACGATCGGGCAACGGGATTGGCCGACGTTCTTGTAGTACCAGTCCCACGCCTCGGGGTTGATCGGCTCACCCACCGAACCCAGCAAGCGCAGGCTGCCGCCATCCACGCCTTCGCAAGCGGCGGTGCCCGAGGCCATCATCGCGCGGATCGCAGTCGGCGCGGTGTAGAGGATGTTGACCTTGTGCTTGTCGACGATCTTGCCCACCCGGGTGATGTCCGGGTAGTTCGGCACGCCTTCGAACAGCAGCGTGGTCGCGCCATTGGCCAGCGGGCCATAGACGATATAGGTGTGGCCGGTGACCCAGCCAACGTCGGCGGTGCACCAGTAGATTTCGCCCGGGCGGTAGTCGAACACGCGCTCGTGGGTCAGGGCTGCGTATAACAGGTAGCCGCCGGTGGTGTGCTGCACGCCTTTAGGCTTGCCGGTGGAACCGGAGGTATAGAGGATGAACAGCGCTTCTTCGGCGCCCATTTCTTTAGGCGCACACACGGTGCCGGCCACTTTCATCAGGTCTTCGTACCAGATGTCGCGATGCTGGTTCCACTTGATCGCGCCATTGGTGCGCTTGCACACGATGACCTTTTGAATGCTGCTGGTTTCCGGGTTGGTCAGGGCGTCATCGACGTTGGCCTTGAGCGGAATTTTCTTACCTGCGCGGATGCCTTCGTCGGCGGTGATCACCACCTTCGACTTACAGTCGATGATACGGCCGGCCAGGGCCTCCGGCGAGAAACCGCCGAACACCACCGAGTGGATCGCACCGATGCGGGTACAGGCCAGCATGGCGACCACGGCTTCGGGGATCATCGGCATGTAGATCGTCACCACGTCGCCGCGGTGCACGTCCTGGCCACGCAGGGCGTTGGCGAACTTGCAGACTTCTTCGTGCAGCTCGCGGTAGGTGATGGTGCGGCTTTCGGCAGGGTCATCACCCTCCCAGATGATCGCCGCCTGATCGCCACGCTCGGCGAGATGACGGTCCAGGCAGTTGTAGGAAACGTTCAGGGTGCCGTCGGCAAACCACTTGATGTCGACATGGTGGTCGTCGAAAGAGGTCTGCTTCACCGCGGTGAAAGGCTTGACCCAGTCAAGACGCTTGGCTTGCTCACGCCAGAAACCATCGGGGTTGACCACCGACTGCTGGTACATGGCCTTGTAGGTCGCCTCATCGGTCAGCGTGTTGGCTGCTACTTCGGGGCGAACGGGGTACAGGGAAGCCGCACTCATCTTTCTTACCTCGGTGACAATAGTTGTTTTTGTATGGCCCTGTTGTAGCCGGGGCCGGCCTATAGAACCATTCGACGATGGTAGTAACAAGCCCCTACAAATTGCCCCGGTATCCAGCTTTGGCGCTCTGGCCCGCGGCCTGCGGCGCTTCGACGGTTTGTGAAAAAACCTTTAACACGGGATTGTTACAAAAACCGCTAAAAGTGTTTATCAAAACCACGGGTATATGAATATAACCCCCACGCCTAAAATCAACTCCGCCAACAAGGCAATCTGATTAACACCGCAACAGCCCCCACGAAGGCAACGTTAATCCGAACTCCCAAACTTCAAGTTACGCACGCGGCCTCACAAGGGCCCCGTGACCCCTTTCGCCCCAAAGAAGGTAAGTAAAGAAATGAAAGTTCTAGTAGCAATGGCCCTCAGCAGCCTGTTTGCCACCACCGTCTTGGCCGACGAAGCCCCGACCGAGCTGGCCGGCCAGAACGCCCCGATTGTTGAGGACTACACCTACAGCACGCACTTGGATGTCGCCAAAGTAGTGTCCATGAGTAATATCCCGGAAGTCTGCGAAGTTGTACCGGTGAAGATGGAATATGAAGACTCGCACGGCCAACGGCATATTCTTAATTATCACGTGATGGGCAATGGTTGCTCCAACGGGTAATGAGTTTTCAAGTTGAATGCTTGCTCGCCGCAAGAAATCGTTCTTGCGGCAAAGGCCCAGCCTCTTTTATCGCCCCAGCCGCGCGACGTTCATAAACCGACGAGCAGGCTTGCCTGTGGTGCGATCATCCGGCAACCCCCAGTACACCACGCCTGTGCATATCAGGCAGAACGGTGCCAGCGCCAACATGCCAAGGTAGGTGTTGCCGCTTACATCGTTGATGTAGCCCACCAGCAACGGCGCGACCATCCCACTGAGCTGCCCCACCGTATTCACGGCGGCAATCCCCCCGGCGATAGCAATGCTGCGGTTGATCGCACTCACCGTTACTTGGTCCGCGCGCGTGGATGACCCCGGCCCACAGTTCGCGCAGGCGCCACACCCGGGCATGATCATTTCGACGCCCAGGCGCTCGAAGGTGGCCAGGTAGCCCTTTTCGATGCAGTAGTCGCGAACTGCCAGCGTGCCATATTGCAGGTAGAGCCGGGTGCGCTCATGCAGGGACAAGCCCTGGGCCTCAGGCGCGAACAGTCGATCGCCAACCGCTCTTTGTACTCGGCCTGCGCATCGCTGAATAACCACCCTTCCAATTCAATAGCCACGCCCCGGCGCTCAAGGATGAAATCGACAGTTTTCTGGTCGGGCTGCACGATACCGGTGAACCCGCCCAGCTCCGCCACCATATTGGTCAACGTGGCCCGCTCATCAATGGACATGGCCCGCACCGCTTCGCCGGTGTACTCGAACACCGCGCCAATCCCATGGCCCTGACGAATGAATGCCAGGCTCAGCAACTGCAGTACCACGTCCTTGGCGGTAACCCCCGGCACAAGCCGGCCATTGAGCTCGACACGGATGATCTCGGGCACCCGGCAACGGATGTAACCCGTGGCCCAACTGTTGGCAATGTCGGTGGCGCCGGCCCCGAAGGCCAGGCAGCCCAGCGCGCCGGAGTGCGGGGAATGTGAGTCGGTACCGACGACGACCTGGCCGGGCATCGCGTACTTCTCGGTCATCAAGGCGTGACAGATACCCTCCGAGCCAGGCCTGTCTTGCAATGCGCCGTGCTCGATCACCGGGTAGCGCCGTACAAACGCGTGATGGGCGCTGGCCAGCCCACCGACCGCAGCGAGCAGGTTGTCTCGCACATGGGCCACACTCTGGCTGGCCAGGATGAGATGGTCTTGAAAAGCAATAATTTCATGGGCACGCACCAGCGCCACATCGTCACCAAAAGCGTCGTGCATCAAGTGCGCGCACATCCCGGTGAAGTAATCGTGGCTAAAACGCCAGTCCGCCGAGATAAATACGCCATCCCCTTTCGCCACCGCCTTATCAGGCCCGAGGCGACGACGCTCGATGATCTTTTCGACCAACGTGAGAGGCCGGCTGCTCGGGAGCGGGTTGAACACGTTGCCATCACGCGACGGCAAGTGGGCTGGATTCGCGCGAAGATCCCTTGCCATAACGCTTGCCTGTCACCGTGACCGTGAACCCGCCCGCCTGAACCGCAAAATTGCCGATCGGGCACACGCCTTCAACCTTGAAGCCCACGTAGGGAAACTCACCCAGCCGCGCGTCATAGGTCATCATGACGACCACGGGCGTGATTTCATCGGTGGAAATATCATCACGCAGTGGCAGCGCAGCGGTCAGCGTGATGTCGTGCCCCTGGAGCTGGGCACGAACGGCCTCGCAGTGGCTGGATAAAAACAGGATGCGTCCTTCAAAGCGCAGGGGTGTTTTAGCCATATGCCCTCTCCTTTTGAGAGCGAGACTAAACTTCGACCCGTTTAACGGTAGTGATCATTGCTCAGCACACCCATCACCAAATAGCGGTGCTCCATGCAATCAATCTGGCGATTTGACCCCACCTCCTTGAAGCTCTTCATTGCCGCCTGCGAATTGGGCAGCATTGCGCGCGCCGCGGAACGAGAAAACAGGGTGGCCTCGGCGGTGAGCAAACGCATTGCGGAACTGGAAGAAGCCGTTGGCACCCCCTTGTTCTATCGGCACAAAAAAGGCATCACCGCCACGCCTGCCGGCCAGTGCCTGTTTGAACACGCAACGCGGGTCGTCGATGACTTATTGCAGATGAGCGCGCAGATGTCCGGCTTCGCCAAGGGCCGACGCGGCATATCAGGATCGGCGCGAACCGCTCCAGCATCATTCAGTTCCTGCCCCACGACCTTCGCGCCTTCCGTACGGAGTACCCCGGTATTGAAATAGCACTGGAGGAACAGACCAGCGAAGAGGTCCTGGAATCGGTGCTCGGCAATCAACATGACCTGGGTATTGGCACGGGCCTGTGCGACGCGGTAGAGCGCGGGCTGCAGGTGCATGATTACCACTGGGACGAACTGGTGCTGATGGTGCCGATGGGCCACCCGTTGTGCCAGCATCGCGTGATCGCCTTTTCAGACAGCCTGTCGTTCCGCCATATCGCCCTGCACACGGACAGCCCGCTGTACCGAATGCTGGACCACGCGGCCCGCAGCGACAGCCAAACGATCCAGTACGACGTGCATGTAAAGAGCTTCGATGCGGTGTGCTGGATGATCCAGGCACACATGGGTATCGCCGTCATTCCCCGCAAAGCGGTCAGCTACACCGACGGGCCGGGGCTGGTCAGCATCGGGTTGAGCGACAGTTGGGCGTCCAGGCGCTTTCACATCATCACCCGGCCCACGCCGTATCAATCGGCGGCATGCAGAAGCCTGCTGCAGTTTCTGCGCGCTCAAATACCCGGCCCTGCACATTGAGCCCTACCCCGCCAACTGCCCGATTTACAGGGCTGGCGCCTGCATGCGGCAAATGCCCACTGAAATCTCGTCACCGTCCGTCAAAAAATTCCTACCCCGCCAACCCCTGTAAACCCGCACTCCGGGTAAAAAAGTCTTCATTTTGTGCGCGCGCCGAGACCATCCGCCGCAACACAGCGCCGATTTTTTCCCTATAATGCGCGGGTAAATCGGGCCTGCAATATCCCATTACATTGGGACGAAGAGCCAGACCTGAGGCCTCCGCTGGAGCAAGCGCGCACCGCTCCGCACCTCAAGCCTCACGCAGAGTACCCGTAACCCTATTCCGTTTAATGCCTGCGCGAGCTGCTGCAACAAACGATTCCTTAAGATCCACCGCGGCCTCAGGGCCGTGTGAACACCCAACCACGCGGTTTCACACGGGCACCTTTGAGCCCTCACGCAGGAGACGACACGTCATGCTGAGCTGGGACGAATTCGACAAAGAAGAAGAAGGCGAAGTAGCCGCTAAAGGCGCCAACGCCGGCCACGCCACCGAAGCCAACATGGACCGCCTCGACGGTGCCGGCGCCGCTGCCGCCGTCGAAGCCCGCGCCGTCACCGCCAACGACTCCGCCGCCATCATCCGCGCCAAGGCTGCCCTGGACAAACTCGACGTCGCCGAAGGCCTCGCCGAACTCGAAGGCGCCTCCGCCCGCGTCGCCGTTGACGAAAAACGCATGATCAACTGCCGCGCCGACCTCAACCAACTCGTGCCCTTCAAGTACGACTGGGCCTGGCAGAAGTACCTCGACGGCTGCGCCAACCACTGGATGCCGCAAGAGGTCAACATGACCGCCGACATCGCCCTGTGGAAAAACCCCGAAGGCCTCACCGACGACGAACGCCGCATCGTCATGCGCAACCTGGGCTTCTTCTCCACCGCCGATTCCCTGGTCGCCAACAACCTGGTGCTGGCCGTGTACCGCCTGATCACCAACCCGGAGTGCCGCCAGTACATCCTGCGCCAGGCCTTCGAAGAAGCGATCCACACCCACGCCTACCAGTACTGCATCGAATCGCTGGCCATGGATGAAGGCGAGATCTTCAACATGTACCACGAGATCCCATCGGTGGCTAAAAAGGCCGCGTGGGGCCTGAAATACACCCGCTCGATCTCCGACCCCAAGTTCGAAACCGGCACCGTCGACACCGACAAAGAACTGCTGCGCAACCTGGTCGCCTACTACTGCGTACTGGAAGGCATCTTCTTCTACTGCGGCTTCACCCAGATCCTCTCCATGGGCCGCCGCAACAAAATGACCGGCGTGGCCGAGCAGTTCCAGTACATCCTGCGCGATGAGTCGATGCACCTGAACTTCGGTATCGACGTGATCAACCAGATCAAAATCGAAAACCCGCATTTGTGGGATGCCGAGATGAAGGAAGAAGCGACCCAGATGATCCTGCAAGGGACTCAGCTGGAGATCGAATATGCGCGTGACACCATGCCGCGTGGGGTGCTGGGGATGAATGCGGCGATGATGGAGGATTATCTCAAGTTCATCGCGAATCGTCGTTTGTCGCAGATTGGGCTGAAGGAAGAGTATCCAGGCACGACCAACCCGTTCCCGTGGATGAGCGAGATTATGGATTTGAAGAAAGAGAAGAATTTCTTCGAAACCCGCGTGATCGAGTACCAGACTGGCGGCGCGCTGAGCTGGGATTGAAGTTACAAACACCAGATAGAGCCGCCCATGGGCGGCTCTTTTTTTATATATGGAAGTTAGAAGGTCCAATCAGCACATGGAAATGCTCTACGCCACCCTAATCATAATCGCGTCAATCGGACTGGCTACCTGGATGTTTCTCGGTGGGTTTGTCTTCAGAAAACCGTTCGTTCTCTGCGTCATGGGTTTTGTCCTGGCCCTCGCCGGCGGATACCTTTCCTACAGTTTGCAAGAAGCCGCCGATAACGCCGAAGTCGCTAAGTACTTTAGCGACCTTAAGCTGGCCGCCGCACTTGTCAGCTACACCATCGCAGCTGCCGGCGGAAGTTTGATTGCAAGCGGCATCCTATTGAAAGCCCAGCATCTAGCCAAAGCGGACAAACACTCTGCAAAGGCTGCCGTGAGGCTGGTTTACAACCACATCGCGATGATCCAACAGCATGCGCAGCGGCTATTGGATAACCCCACGAAGCTATCGATAGCACAGCGGAGAGAACAGCTTGACGACCTGCGCTGTCGGTTGTGCGTGCAACAAACTGCGTTGGACAAGGCCCTTGAACGGCTGGAACAAATGGACTACCCATAAACGTTTGCCATTCCTTGAAGTACATCACGTCAAGCACCTGGCCCAGAAGGGTTCGGATCGCATCACCAATGCTGTAGCCTTGTGCCCCAATTGCCATCAGCGTTGTCACCGGTCGAGTGATCGGGAGGCTTTCACCGAAGGGCTTTACGCCAAAATCGGAAGATTGGCACGGGAGTAGACTCCTGCTGTCACAGCTGATGCACGTTCAAAACTATTAGATAGGACCGAGGCCAACCCGTGAACCCAGACATGCTCGAAGCCGGCCCCGTTGATGCCAAAGTACTTTCCGTCTTTGACTTCGACGGCACCCTCACCCACCACGACAGTTTTGTGCCCTTCCTCAAGTTTGCCTTTGGCCCCGGCGAGTTTTATGGCCGGATGGTCAAGCTGGCGGTGCCGGGGCTGCGCTTTTTGGTGCGGCAGATCAGCCGGGATGAGTTGAAGGCGCAGTTGATCCGCACCTTTATGACGGGGGTGGAGAAGACGTGGGTGCAGCAGAAGGCCGAGGAGTATTGCCAGCGCAATTGGGCGCGGTTGATGCGCCCGGCGGGGGTGTTGTCGGTGGAGCAGGAGTTGGGCTCGGGGGCGGTGGTGACGCTGTGTTCGGCGTCGCCGGCGTTGGTGTTGCAGCCGTTTGCCGATCGGCTTGGCATCCGCTTGATCGGCACTGAGCTTGAGGTGGTGGATGGGGTGTTGACCGGCAAGCTCACCGGGAATAATTGCCGCTGTGAGAACAAGGTGCTGCGGCTCGAAGCGGTGTATGGCGACCTGGGGGAGTACCGGCTCAGGGCCTGGGGCGATACGCGCGGGGACCGGGAGTTGCTGGCGGCGGCGCAGGACGCGCATTTTCGGCATTTTCATGCGAAGAAGAAAAAGCGGGCTCGGTTGCAGCGCTAATGCGGTGGCGGGGTTGGCGGTAGCTTCGCTGGGGGCCGTAAGCCTGTACATTCGATCGCTGCAATGACCGATATCTGCGTAATATCCAGCGAAACTTCTCCCGGACCCAAGCCCCATGAAATTCGATACGGCCTACAGCCTGAGCCTCGATGACAAGCTGTCGATCTACGACGTCCGAGAGCTGAATTTCGATGAAACCGCAGCCTACGACTCCGAACAGGATAGCTTCCTCTGCCCCAACGACGCCTGCCGTGGGGCGTTCGATACGGGCAATGCACTGGGCACCTTCAACGCGAAAAACGTCAATTATGTGCGCACGCCGCATTTCAAGAACAAAACCAGCACCCGGCATATCGAAGGCTGCCGCTATGCCAGTACGCACAAGGCCGCTGCGGGTGAAAATGACGACGAGCGCGAGGACAACTTCCCGTCGGAATGGGTGCTGACGCGGCGTCAGTACCCACGCAAACCCGCACCCGCCGGTACCGAAGGAAGCCTCCCACAAGCCCACACAAAGGTGCCGTCACCTCAAGCAACCCCATCCCACGGCGCCAGCGACCATACCCCGGATAAAACCAGCGTATTCGCCCACCCGGTGGAATGCTACGTGTCCAATATCGACGACAAGGATACGCTCAAGCGCATGCCGCTGAAGATCGGTGATCACACGGCGACCTATTGGGCTTTTTTCAAGAAAATCGAATACCTGCAAGACAACAAGGGCTTGATCTACTGGGGCAAGATCAAAGCGATCAAGGATTACACCAGCAGCTTTCGCATCGACTTCGAAAAGAAGGTATGGCACGACAAGAAGCCGTATTCGGTGAACGTCTACCTGAGCAAAAAACTCATCGACAACTACCGCAAGCGCACCGCATTCCTGGAGCAGATCAAAGCCGCTGCGAGCAGTGAGCGGTCGCTGTATTGCTTCTTTTATGGAGTGACGCCCGAGCTGAAACAGGTGCCGAGCAAGAAGAACCCCGAGCAGACGTTCGGGGTGTTCAGCGCGAATATCGAGAACCTGGACCACCTGATTATTCGGGAGGCGCCGAGGGTCGAATAGAGGGAGGCTGAAAAGCCATCAAAAAAAACCAGTTGATGAGCGGTCGAAACAACTGTACAAAAACACAGTATAGTTTGCCCTCCCCGTCGAACCCTGGAGAAACCCGATGTCCTCTCTGGCAATGAGCTCTTTTGTAGAACAGCAGATCGTCCTGCACCAATTCACCGCCAAACATAGCGCACAGGCCCGGCTCATGCTGGGCTGGAGCCGCGAAGACCTGGCCCGTCACGCGGGCGTCGCGGTCGAATCGGTTCAACAGTTTGAAGGCCTGGGCGAGGTGGATGACAAAACCCGTCTGGCCCTGGCGTTTCGGCTGGAAGCAGAAGGGCTGGTATTTTTTCCAGGGTTTGCGCCGGGGTGGGGAATGAGGGCCGACGCCAGGTGCGCAGGCTAAACCCCCCAGGTTTGACGCCTACTTTGGCGGGGTTCGCTCCACGGCGTTGGAACACCGCGGGCACAATGATGGAGCCATTGGTTTCAGTGCCCAGGGTCAGGCGTGGGGTTGTTCAAACGCACGCTGCGATACCCCTGCACCACCACGGCCAGTGATTCCCTCGACCATCGCGCACCGTAGAACCACACCGTAGTGCCGCCCTCGAGTGGCTCGCCAAACCGTGGATACCCAGCCCAACACGCCTCATGGAACGCGGCACTCTGGCTGTCGGATACCAGGGCATCCAGCCGATACTCGTTCACCAGTTCGTCGATTTCATTGTGGGTGTGCAGGTTGAACTGGAGGCTTGCATCAACCCGTCGTGCCGGTACCGGAACCAGCTTTACCCCGGCCCGACACAGGGTTTCCAGCGCCCGCGTGAAGGGCGGCCGGTGTGCGATAGACGTTTGATCAGGGCCACTCCCGTAGCAGTCGGCAAACCCTATGCGTTTGCCGGACAACCCGTAGACGGTCGTAAACGTGCAACTGTCTTGCACCGGCGGCACCGCCACCATGACTGGCTCCCTTGGGTCGACACCGCTCAAGGCGATCAGCGACAACGAGGGATCCCGCATGGGCTTTATGGGAAGTGCCGGTGCGTCATAACCCGGGATCGGGACGCGGCTGTCGGCATGCACCTGAGGCAAGGGAACACCACCAAACGCAATGCTGGGCGGGCTCGCGGGTTCGACGGCGGAATGGCAGGTTGCCGTCGCCAGGCCGGTGGATTCCGTGAGCGCGGGCCCCCACGCTCCGACCTGACAACCCATGCCCGGCCACCCATATTTCTTACACTTGCCTTCCATCAGATCTGCCCCCTGAACACTCATTTTCGGGGATCATCGCACCCTTCATGGGCACGTGTCGCAGTCCTGAAACAGCTTGAAAACTCCTTTTTCCGATCCCCCCTCATCAGCTCACGAGGGGCTGTTGCGCATCCTGAGTTTCCACCTCCAACCACCATGCATACCCACGCTCAGGGTGATTCAAACTGAACGCGCGCCCCATCGGCGGCGTGGTAATCGACACATTGCGCTCCCACGCCAGCGCCATGATGCGGTCGAACGGTTCGTGCCAGGCATGGAAAGCCAGGTCGAAGGTGCCGTTGTGAATCGGCAGCAGCCAACGCCCTTTGAGGTCGATGTGCGCCTGCAGGGTTTGCTCCGGCTGCATGTGCACGTGTGGCCAGTCGACGTTGTAGGCCCCGGTTTCCATCAGCGTCAGGTCAAATGGGCCGTACTGTTCGCCGATCCGCTTGAAGCCGTCGAAATAACCGGTGTCACCGCTGAAAAAGATCCGCCGCGCGCCGTCGACCATCACCCAGGAACACCACAGCGTCTGGTTGGCATCAAACAGCCCGCGCCCGGAAAAATGCTGCGCCGGCGTCGCCACGAAACGAATGCCCTGCACCTCGGTGCCCTGCCACCAATCCAGCTGGCGCACCTTGTCGGCCGCCACGCCCCACTTGACCAGAAGGTCACCCACGCCCAGCGGCGCAAGAAAATAACGGGTCTTGGCGGCCAGTTGGATGACAGCCTTGCGGTCAAGATGATCGTAGTGGTTGTGGGAAAGAATCACCGCTTCCAGCTCAGGCAGCTCATCCAGACTGATCGGTGGCTGGTGAAAGCGCTTGGGGCCGGCCCAACTGAATGGCGAGGCGCGTTCGGCGAATACCGGGTCGGTCACCCAGAACTTACCGCGCATCTTGAGTAATACGGTGGAATGCCCAAGGCGAAACACGCTGTGATCGGGTGCGGCCAGCAATTGGTCGCGGGACAACGGTTGCACCGGAATCGCCCCTACCGGCCGCGTGGTACGCGGTTTGTTGAACAGCATGTTCCAAAAGATACGCAAGGTTTTGCCGAAGCCACCGTGCGGCACAGGGGGGGCGTTACTGAAATGCGATTTGCCCTGCACGGCGGTGGAGGAAGGGTCGATGCGGGGTGAGACGGTGGCCATTGCAGAGTGACTCCTACGGTCCGCAGCTAAACTACACTGCACAGTGTAGTTTCAAGATTGCAACAAAACCGTTAGCAAGTAAACTACCGAGTGTAATTTTACTTCAAGAGCCGAACGCCACCCATGACTGCCCCTCAGCGCCTCACCGACCGTAAACGCCAAGCCATCGTGGCAGCGGCCATCGCCGAGTTTCGCGAGAACGGTTTCGAGGTCACCAGCATGGACAAAATCGCCGCCACCGCCGGGGTTTCCAAACGCACCGTGTACAACCACTTCCCCAGCAAGGAAGAGTTGTTCGCCGAAATCCTGCACCAACTCTGGGCCAGCAGCGTCGCGCAACTCGATGTCAGCTACGCCAGCGAACGCCCGCTGCGCGAACAATTGCGCGGGTTGCTGGAGGCCAAGATGAAGATGATGTCGGATGCCAATTTCCTCGACCTGGCCCGCGTCGCCATCGCTGCGACCATTCATTCGCCGGACCGCGCGCAAGACATGGTCAACCGCCTGAGCCAGCGCGAAGAAGGTTTCACCCAATGGGTACGTGCCGCCCAGGAAGACGGCCGCCTCTGCTGCACCGACCCGGCGTTTGCCGCCCACCAGATCCAAAGCCTGCTCAAAGCCTTCGCTTTCTGGCCCCAGATCACCCTCGGCCAACCCATCCTCGACACTGCCAGCCAGGCCAATGTCATCGAGTCGGCCATCGACCTGTTCCTGGCCGGCTACGAAGTCACTGCCCCGCGCCGCCCATAAAAGGTGTTGCAGGCGCGACATTCCAGGTCGTTTTTGACGCTTTCGCCCTCTGCTCTGCGCAAATGGCCTGGAAGGACACTGATTATTCCCCTGCGAGTCCCCACAATATTCACCGCGCTTATCCGATCAACGGTTAATCCACCGAGCGTGCATCGCCGTGCAGGTCAAGCAGCTGAACCGGGAATCTATGGAAAACAGACAAGGCAAAGGGCTTTCGTTTGCCAGACGCATCTACAGGCCAAGGATCATCGGCGCGGCCATGTGCAGCATCGGCGTGATTGCAGCCCTGTATCCGTTGGCCATGCCTGGCTGGGTCTGGGCATTACTGCTGTTCAATGGCGTGGTCTGGCCTCACCTGGCGTATCAGTGGGCGGCCCATTCCAAGGTTCCCTATGACGGCGAACAGCGCAACCTGGTGTATGACGCCTTGTTCAGTGGGTTCTGGGTCGCGACGCTGCAGTTCACACCGTTAACCAGCGTCACCCTGCTGTCGATGGTGTCCATGAACAACGTGGCCGCCGGCGGCAAACGCCTGTTGATTCGCGGCGCACTGGCCCAACTGTTCGGCGCCGGGGTGGCCGTGCTGCTGTTTGGCTTGCACTTCAACCCCAGCGTCGGTTTGGTGCAAGTTTATGCCTGCCTGCCGATGCTGACCCTCTACCCGATGGCCATCGGCATGGTCTGCTATCAATTGGCGATCAACCTGTCGGCACACAAACGCACCCTCAGCGCGTTAAGCCGCATCGACAGCCTCACCGGCCTGCTCAATCACGGCTCATGGAAAGACCTGCTGCACCTCACGTTCCACAAGTGCCGGCAGCAACAAAGCCACGCCACCATCGCGCTGATCGATATCGACCACTTCAAGCAGATCAACGATACCCACGGCCATATCGTCGGCGACGCCGTGCTGCGCCAACTGAGCCTGGAGCTCCGGCGCAACCTGGGGAATAACGACTTGGCGGGACGTTATGGCGGCGATGAATTCTGTGTGATTCTTCCGCAGATGCATCAGGAGGAAGCGGCGCGAATCATGGAGCGCATGCGCGAAAAATTCAGCAACTACCGTCCCGCGCATATCCCCGAACTGCGCGTGAGCCTGAGCATCGGCCTGGCAGATTTCCATCCTTCCTTCACCGACGCCGCGATGTGGCTGAATGCGGCGGACCGGGCGCTGTATGCCGCCAAGGACACCGGGCGCAACCGGGTCAACCTCAGTGAGAAAAAGGTCGCTCACTGCAGTTGAAAGGCCTTACGCACCTCGTCTGATTCTCCCGTCAGGCCGGCTGAGCGATAGCACAATGCCGCCACTGGTCGCCTACCCAAAAAAGGTCCTGCCCCTGGGGCGAACTTCTTGTCACGCTGACCACTCTGAGCCCCTTGTTCCCCCCCGCTGTCAGAAACAGGACACTGACAATGAGCAGGTCAACCGTAAGGCAGAATGCCTTACGGGGACAGGCGCACATTCATGGATACCTCACGTCTGCCTGTACGAGCCCCCGAACATGTTATTCAACGCCCATAAAAAAACCATCAGCCTCTTGCACCACACCCTCGCGCAACAGGCCAGCCTGCTGAACGCCATCGAGTGCTCCATGGCGGTGATCGAATTCGACCTGCAGGGCCACGTGTTGCGGGCCAATGACAATTTCCTCAAAACCATGGGCTACCGCGCCGAGCAGATCGTGGGCCAGCCCCACCGTCTGTTGTGTCCCCCCGCGTTCGCCCGTAGCGCCGAGTACCAGCAGTTGTGGTCGAACCTGCGCAGCGGCCAATTTCAGGCCGGTACGTACGAACGCGTGGGCGACAAGGGGCAGTCGGTGTGGCTGGAGGCAAGCTACAACCCGGTACGTGATGAGGCAGGCCAAGTGATCAAGGTGGTCAAGTACGCCATGGACGTCACACACCGCCTGCAGGCCGAGAGCGAAGCCAATGCCAAATTGGCGGCTATCGGCCGGGCAATGGCGGTGATCGAATTCAACCTCGACGGCACCATCATCACGGCCAATGCGAACTTCCTGCAGCGCATGGGCTACAGCCTGGCGCAGATCCAGGGCCAGCATCATCGCCTGTTCTGCCCGGCGCAACTGGCCAACAGTGCGGCCTACAAAGAATTCTGGAAACGTTTGAACCAGGGCGAACTGTTCAGCGGCCAGTTCGAACGCGTGGACAAAAACGGCCAGACCGTCTGGCTCGAAGCCAACTACAACCCGGTGTATGACGCCAGCGGCCAGCTGTGCAAAGTGGTCAAGTTCGCCTCGGACGTGACCGCGAGCGTGCAACAACACGCGGCCGATGCGGCCAGCGCGGCCCAGGCGTATCACATTTCCCTGAGTACCCGGGACATCGCCGAAAAAGGCGCCGAGGTGATCCAGCAAAGCGCCAACGGCATGCGCGACATCGCCGCCGACATCGACGACTCTTCGCACCTGATCGCCAAGCTGGGCGAGCGTTCGCAGCAGATCACCACCATCGTCAACACCATTCGCGGCATCGCCGAGCAGACCAACCTGCTGGCCCTCAACGCAGCCATCGAAGCAGCCCGCGCGGGTGAGCAAGGCCGCGGATTTGCCGTGGTGGCCGACGAAGTCCGGCAATTGGCGGCACGCACCAGTGGCTCAACGGCGGAAATTTCCAGCATGATCGCGATGATCCAGGACGAAACCCGCCAGGCCATCGAGAGCATGGACGGCACCCGCGACCGCGCCGCTCAAGCCGTGGACCTGGCCAACCGAGCCGGCACGGTCATCCTGCAGATCCGCGAGGGCACCAGCGAGGCGGTGCAGGCGGTGAGTGCGTTTGCCAACGAGCGCGCCGGGCGCTAAGCAGGCTACGGGTTATTCATGCGTAAGACAGATCGCCAGGGCTATAGTCACCCCCTGTCTTAACGATGACCCGAGCCCGCCATGCACTCAGAAAAGCCCGACACAGCCCCCGTCGACCACCTGCGCTTCCATCGTGCCCACGCGCACTTGGCGCCCACCTTTGGCAACGACACCTTTGCGCTCAAGGCTGAAGCGTTCGCGCGCTTCTTTGGCACGCCGACCTTCCTCGGCGCGCAAACCGCCATCGTGGTGCTGTGGGTGGCATTGAACGCCACCGGCATCACCCACTTCGACGTGTACCCGTTCATCCTGCTCAACCTGGCCTTCAGCCTGCAGTCAGCCTATGCCGCACCGCTGATTCTGCTGGCCCAGACCCGGCAAGCCGCACGGGATAAAGCCCAGTCAGACGCCGACGCGCAACACCGCGAAGCCCTGGCCATCGCCAATACCGAACGCCAGGCCCAGGCCGCGCAGACCACCAGACAACTGCTGGAACTGCTCGAACAAAACACCCGGCTGACAGAAATGACCAAGCAACTGACGGAACACATCGAAACCCTGACGTGTGAAATGCATGAGCACTTCGTGAGAAAAACCTGAAGCCAAGGTCGGTGCAGTTCGCCCCAAACGTTCATTTATTCAAGCGCACGTGCCGTCCCAGCTCGTCAAACAACGTCACCACCGAGCGTAACGCCCGGCAGTCGGGGCGCGTGAGCAACCACAGCGCAGTGTCGTGCCCTGCCAATGCCGGCCCCAGCGGTTGCAGGGCGTCATCCAATAAAAAGTCGGGCAACGCCGCCACGCCGAGCCCGGCCTTCACCAGTTCGGTGACCGACAACATGCTGTTGCAACGATAGCTGGGGCGCACGCCTGGCAGGTGTTCGCGGCGCCAGGCGACGGTGGGGTGGTCGGGCAGGAAATCATCCGGTGCGATCCAGGCCAACTCGGCCAACTCCCGACCGGCATGGCACCGGGCATAGTCGGGATTGGCACACACGACGTACGACACAGTACCGAGGCAGCGCCCTACAAGATGCTCCGGTGGCGTCCTAGTCAAGCGTAGGGCGATATCCGCATCACGACGGCTGAGGTTGGCGAAATCATTGGAGGTGCTCAACTCCAGAGTGAGCGCGGGATACTGCGGCATAAACTGCGCCAGCGCAGGCAGCAGCAGGCCTTGCAGTACCGAGTCGGTACATGTCAGGCGCACCGTGCCGCTGATCACTTCGCCGCCCTGCTCCACGCCAATGCGCGCGGCCTCCAACGCCTGCTCGGCGCGCTCGGCCTGCTGCGCCAGGGTGCTGGCCAGGCTGGTCGGCAAGTAACCCGCGCGGCTTTTTTCAAACAGCGTCTGGCCCAGCGCCGCCTCCAGGCGCCGCACCGCGCGGAACACCGTGGACACATCCACGCGCAGCAACGCCGCCGCGCGTGCCAGGCTGCCGCCGCGCACCAGGGCGAGGATCAGCGACAGGTCGGTATAATCGATTGAATAGTGCGTGGCCGCATTGAGCATATGGGTAAACGCCAATATTGATTGCGTGAGCGCCAATCTATAGTGCACCCCAGCCCCACCACAAGCCATGGAACGCCTACGATGACAACCCGCCCTCTGAGCCTTGCCCTGATCGGTGACTACAACCCTGAGGTGATCGCCCACCAGGCCATCCCCCTGGCGCTGCAACAGGCTGCCGCCAACTTGGGCGTGACAGTTAACGCCCACTGGCTCGACACCGATACGCTCACGCACTCCCTGCACGACTTCGACGGTTTCTGGTGCGTGCCCGCCAGCCCCTATCGCGACACCGAAGCCGCACTGCGCGCGATCCGTTTTGCCCGCGAACAACGGCGACCGTTCCTCGGCACCTGCGGCGGTTTTCAACATGCGGTGCTGGAATATGCCCGCAACGTACTGGGCTGGGCCGACGCCGAACATGGTGAACTGGCTCCGGATGCCAAGCGCGCGGTGATCACGCCCCTGAGCTGCGCCTTGGTGGAAGCGCGCGACACCATACGCTTGGCGCCTTACACACGCATCGCCGAGGCCTACGACACGCTTGAGGTTGAGGAAGGCTACCGCTGTCGCTATGGCATCAACCCTGATTTTGCCGCGGCGTTGCTCGCACGTGACTTGATAGCCAGCGGCCACGATTCGGCAGGCGACCTGCGCGCCATCGAGTCGCTGGACCATCCGTTCTTCGTCGCCACCCTGTTCCAACCCGAACGCGCGGCGCTCAAGGGTCGCACACCACCCTTGGCGCTGGCCTTGCTCAAGGCTTGCCAGGCGCAAACGGCATGATCGCCAAGACGCCCGCCCCGCCCTACTACGCAGTGATTTTCAGCTCACTGCTCACCGACGGTGACCACGGTTACGTTGAGGCGGCCGGCCGCATGCTGGAACTGGCGCGGGAACAACCAGGCTTCCTCGGGGTGGAATCGGCACGAGAAGATGGGCTGGGGATTACCGTGTCGTACTGGAGCAGCAAAGCCGCGATCCTGGCCTGGAAGCAGCAGGCCGAGCACCGCGCCGTGCGTGAGAGAGGACGCTCCACCTGGTACGCGGCGTTTCATACGCGGGTGTGCAAGGTGGAACGAGACTATGGATTCGCGCATTGAAAGGCAGTCGATAACACACTGCAAAACCCTGCGGGCAACGCGCAAACCTAGCTCACAAGACTGCGCAACGCGCTGATCTGCGGGATCTCTACCCGGCGCATGTACACACGCAGCGGCTCGGTGATGTTGATGCGGTCGTCGATGTTCTGGTCCAGCAGCAACCGGATGCGCTCGCGCGACAGGGTCATGGTTTGCCCGGGGGCCGGCAACCAGACGAATTCGGCGGTGGGGATGATGCCGTCGTCGGCAACGTCCATGCCGAAGGAGTCTTCGCTGAAACGCACGATGTATTGGCCGGTCTTGCGGTTAAGGCCCACAAACCCGTTAAGTTGGTCGGCGGCCTGGCAGATAAGCTCGGAGGTGATGCGCATGGTAAACCTCACTGAAAAGTCCTACATGGACTGGAAAGATGGTTTACACGCGTGGCGGAAAGTACTGCCCTCTGACGGGGCGGCTGCGAACAAGAGTACTGCAATGCCTGGCAAAAAAAACCGAAAAAATTGGCGCGGGCGCACGTTAATGTCGGTTTGGTGATAGCGCCTTTCGCAATCAATTGTTAAAAAGGAGGCCATCTCAAAGCTACCTCCACGAAAGGACTTCGCATATGCCTGTCACGTTTACCAAGAGCGCCTTGCTGCTGGCTCTGATGCTCGGCCTTGGCCAGGCGCAGGCTGCCGACCCGATCAGCCCGGCTGAATTGGCAACTAACGAAGGCATCCCGTACCCCGCCGTGATCGCCCACCGTGGCGCCTCGTACGACGCGCCTGAATCCACCGCCGCAGCCTACAAGGTCGCGCGTGACCTGGGCGCCGACTATCTGGAGCTGGACTTGCAGCGCAGCAAGGACGGCGTGCTGTTCGCCCTGCACGACAACAACCTGCAGCGCACCACCGACGTGGCCACCAAGTTCCCTGAGCGCAAAGACGCGCCGGCCAACGAATTCACCTGGAAAGAGCTGCAAACCCTCGACGCCGGCAGCTGGTTCAACGCGGCTTACCCGGACCGCGCACGCCCCGGTTTCGTCGGCCTGAAGATCCTGAGCCTGGACGACATCATCAAGATCGCCGAAGGCAACCCGCAGCACAAACCCGGCCTGTACATCGAAACCAAAGAGCCCAAGCAATTTCCTGGAATCGAAGCCGACCTGAAAAACAAACTGCTGGATAAAGGCTGGTTGAGTTCCGCCGGTTCCAAGCTGGGCAAGAGCAACACCGGCGTCGGCCAGGGCAAGGGCCGCGTGGTGCTGCAAACCTTCGAAACCGCCAGCCTCAAAGAGCTGCAAAAAGAAATGCCCAACACCCCGAAAATCCTGCTGTTGTGGGTCGGTGAAGGCAGCATCGAACCCAAATCCAAGCAGACCTTCGCCGAGTCCGGCGAACCCACCAAGGCCGCCTACTACGCCAAACAAGAGCCGAAGGACGCCGCCGAGTTCGAAAAATGGGTCGACGAAGCCAAGAGCCTCGGCGCCATCGGCACCGGCCCGTCGGCCGAGCTGACCGATCATGGCGACCAGAGCTACACCGACCTGGTCAAGCCTGAAATGAACCAGCTGACCCACGACAAAGGCCTGCTGGTGCATGTGTACACCGTGGATGAGCCGGTGGACTTCGAAAAAGTCATGAAGGCCGGCGTCGATGGCATCTTCACCAACCGCGCCGCCGAACTGCTGAAGTTCTACAAGCGCTGGCCGTCATCGAGCGTGCAGGATTTGCTCAACGACTATAAATACTGAGTGACGGCCCCATGGTCAGGCCGCCTGTGGCTGGGGCGCGACTACGGCTTGATCCTCGGCGAGCTGGGGCGTACCGCGCCCCATGCGCACTACGCCCATCAGTTGATGTTCTGCCCCGGCGGCGCCATCACGGTCCGCCTCAATGGCCAGATCACCGTGGCCCAGCGCTTGTTTATCCCTTCGCGAAAAACCCATGCCATTCTCGACAGCGAGGGTGAGGTGCGGGTGCTGTACGCCGAACCCGCCGTATTTGATACCGCCCCTTTGCAACAGCTGTTGACCGGCGCCGACCTGTCACTGGACGCCCTGCACCAACTGCCCCGGCGCAGCCTCGGTGATCCACGCCTGGAGCGCGCCCTCGACACCTTGGACCAACAGCTCGGCGGCAAGGTGTCGGCCCAGGCTTTGGCCGAGGTGGCACATTTGTCACTGAGCCAGTTGGAACGCCTGTTCACCCATCAGTTGGGTTTGCCGGTGCGCCGCCTGGTGGTGTGGCGACGATTGCGCGTCGCCCTGGGATTGGCGCTCGCCGGTAGTACGTTGACCGAGGCTGCCCATGCCGCAGGCTTTGCCGATTCGGCGCACTTCTCGCGGACCATGAAGCAGTTGTTCGGCGTAACGGCCGCCGCATCGCTGCGCCAACTGAACGTGCAATTTCTAGCGTAACTCTTCCGGCAGCGGCGGCTCCTTGCGCACGCAAACGGGCAGGAACGGATCACGCAACTGCGCCCCATAGGCCACTGGAAAATCCGGGCGACTGCCAATGCCCAGATCCCCCGGCCCCATGCGATAGCGGTCGCGATAAAACGCCGTGCCCAGCAGCCAGTCCCAGAGGTTGAAAAACAGGCCGAAATTGACATCCCCGGCGCGGCCGTACTTCATGTGATGAAACCGATGCACGGGTGCCCAGGCGAACACCCAGCGCAGCGGCCCCAGGCGCATATCCACATTGGAATGCTGCAGCAACAGTTGAACGGCAATAGCCAGGGCCAACAGCTGCGCCACCTCCAGCGGGATGCCCAGCAGGATCAGCGGCAGCAAGCCGGCAGTCGCTTCCAGCATCTGGTGTAACGGGTGCTTCATCAAACCGTTGAACCCGTAGAGCCGCTGCACGCTGTGGTGCACCGCATGCAAACGCCACAGCGGCGCGATGCGGTGGCTGGCGTAATGCATCAAGGTAATGCCTGCGTCGGCGAGTACGATGGCCATCAGCAGTTGCTCCCACAACGGCCAACCACGCGGCCAGATGCTTTCGAACGCCAACAGCGCAGTCAGCCCCGGCAGCATCAGCAGGCCCACGGCATTCAGGCTTTCGTTGACCAACGCGTGGAGCGTATCGCGCCGCCGGTCCCCCAGGCTGCGATTCCACTGCGGCTCATAGGGCAACCACTGCTCCATGAAAAATGACACCCCTACCGCCGTGGCAAACACCAGCACCAGCCCATTTGGCTGCGCGATGGCCCAACCGATAAATCCCGTCATAAACGCCGGTGCATAGATCCAGCTCATTAACCGTTTCATCCGAGTCTCCTTCCAAGTGAGCCCCAGCATGAAAGTGTCGGCGGCGGGTGGATTGAACAAACTGCGCAACCACTTGACATAATTAAGCGTGAATTAAGTTGCGCGGGATAACCTGATCCCACTTAAACAGCTCACCCCCAGAAGGACACACCATGAAAACCATGACCACTTTGTTCGCCGCCGCGGCCCTGACTCTGACTGCCGGCCTGGCCCAGGCTGATGTTCGTCCGGACCACATCGAAGGCTTGGTCAAATCCGGCGCCGTCATGCAGTTCGACAAACTCAACGCAGCCGCCGTAGCCACCCACCCAGGGGCGACGATTACCGATACCGAACTGGACACCAAACACGGTGTAGCCAATGAATATGTGTACGAAGTCGACCTGACTGACACGGCGGGCAAGAAGTTTGAAGTCAAGCTCGACGCCAAGACCGGCGCCGTACTCGAAAACAAGCAAGACACTTGAGTCACCCCGCTGTAAAACCGCGCCACCTTCGGGTGGCGCGGTTTTTTTATGGGCGCCGCTAAACCGTCACATAACCGTCATACCGCCTTGCAATGATTCGCCTACGCGATCCTGTGAAACGTCCTACAGGCGCTTTCTCTGCGAGCCTCCATGAACCACAGCATTGACCACAGCCATCAGGACTCCGATCTGTTTGGCTTGCTTTACGGTTTTCGTTTTCGCCCAGGTGAAAAGGCGGAACAGATTGATTCAGCCGCTGCGCTGGCGGCGCTGACAAGCCCTCAAGACCCCGAAGAGTTTTTGTGGCTGCACCTGAACCTGGCCCACGCCGCCTGTGAGCGCTGGATGCAGACGCACCTGCAATTGCCCGAAGAGTTCTTCGAAGCCCTGCACGAGGGCTCGCGCTCCACGCGGATCGAGCACGTCGACTCGGCCTTGTTGGCGGTGGTCAACGACGTGGTGTTCAACTTCAGCAGTTTGGTTTCGTCGGACATTTCCACGCTGTGGGTATGCGCCCGCAGCCGCCTGCTGGTCAGCGCGCGCCTGCAACCGCTGCACTCGGTGGACAAACTGCGCTCATCGGTAAAGGCCGGTGAGCGCTTTCGCTCGCCCCTGGAATTGCTGGTGCATTTGCTGCGCGACCAGGGCGAAGTACTCACGCAGATCGTGCGCAAGACCAGCCTCAGCGTCGACCATATCGAAGACCAGTTGCTGTCCTCGCGCCTGTCCACCAACCGCGCTGAGCTGGGCGCCGCGCGCCGCGTGCTGGTGCGCCTGCAGCGCCTGCTGGCGCTGGAGCCGGGGTCGCTGCTGCGCCTGCTCAACCGTCCACCGCAATGGCTGCAAAAGGAAGACGTCAAGGAACTGCGCAAATCTACCGAGGAGTTTGCGCTGGTCATCAACGACCTGACGGCCTTGGGCGAACGAATCAAGTTATTGCAGGAAGAGATCGCCGCCAACCTCAACGAGCAAAGCAACCGCACGTTGTTCACCCTCACGGTGGTCACGGTGCTGGCGTTGCCGATCAACATCATCGCCGGTTTCTTTGGCATGAACGTGGGCGGTGTACCGCTTTCACAAGACCCCGAGGGGTTCTGGATTCTGGTGGCGCTGGTCGCGACATTCACGCTGATCGCGGGGCGCTGGGCCTTTCGCAAATTCTCGAATTGAAAGGCGACCGGCTGTGGGAAGGGGTAGATCGCAGGGCTCTACGGGGTGTTGTAGACGAGCGGCATAGCCAATTTCACAAACAGTGACTTATCGCAGCATCTCTGTAACATTCTGCAATGACTATGAACGACATCCTTCATTACCTGGATGCTCCGGCATGGCCACCCCTTCCCTGACTGCTTCCACACACACCTCGACTGCCAACCCCAAACCCAGGCTGGACAAGAAACCCGGCCTGGTGACGGTGATCATTTTCTTCGCCGTGCTCGCCATGGGCCTGCTGTTCACCGCCTACAGCCTGATGCACGACATGAGGGAGCTGGGCACGGTGGTCACCACCTGGACGCCGTTCCTGCTGCTGGGCGTGGCGTTGCTGATCGCCCTCGGCTTTGAGTTCGTCAATGGCTTCCACGACACCGCCAACGCGGTGGCGACGGTGATCTACACCAACTCGCTGCCGCCGCATTTCGCGGTGGTGTGGTCGGGTTTCTTCAATTTCCTCGGGGTGCTGCTGTCCAGCGGCGCGGTGGCCTTCGGCATCATCGCCCTGCTGCCCGTCGAGCTGATTTTGCAGGTGGGCTCCTCGGCCGGCTTCGCAATGATTTTTGCGCTGCTGATCGCCGCGATCCTGTGGAACCTGGGTACCTGGTGGCTGGGCCTGCCGGCGTCGTCGTCCCATACACTGATCGGTTCGATCATCGGCGTGGGCGTGGCCAATGCCCTGATGCACGGGCGTGACGGCACCAGCGGTGTGGACTGGAGCCAGGCGATCAAGATCGGTTACGCGCTGCTCCTGTCGCCACTGATCGGCTTCGCGTTTGCCGCATTGCTGTTGCTGGCCCTGCGCGCCTTCGTGAAAAACCGCGCGCTGTACAAGGCCCCCAAAGGTGACACCCCGCCGCCATGGTGGATTCGCGGCATGCTGATCGCCACCTGCACCGGTGTGTCGTTCGCCCACGGTTCCAACGACGGGCAAAAAGGCATGGGGCTGATCATGTTGATCCTGGTCGGCACCCTGCCGATGGCCTACGCACTGAACCGCACGATGCCGGCCGAGCAATCGTTGCAGTTTGCGGCGGTGGCGGAAGTCACCCAGGTGGCCTTGATGAAAACCGCGCCGCAGGCACTGGCGGCTGACCCACGGCCGATCCTGTCGACCTACGTGCGCACCAAGGAAGCCACCCCGCAACTGGTACCGGCCCTGGCGGCCCTCACCGGGCATATCGGCGAAGAGGTAAAAGGCTACGGCTCCCTGGCCAAGGTCCCCGCCGAAGCGGTGGGTAACGTACGTAACGACATGTACCTGACCAGCGAAACCATCCGCTTGATGGACAAGGGCAAAGTCGGCAATTTTGACGCCGACACCCAAGGCAAGCTGCAACTGTTCAAGCAACAGATCGATAACTCCACGCGCTTTATTCCGCTGTGGGTCAAGATCGCCGTGGCCATCGCATTGGGCCTGGGCACCATGGTCGGCTGGAAGCGCATCGTGGTCACCGTCGGCGAAAAAATCGGCAAGACCCACATGACCTACGCCCAGGGCGCCTCGGCGGAAACCGTGGCGATGCTGACCATCGGCGCGGCGGATATGTATGGGTTGCCGGTATCGACCACCCATGTGTTGTCGTCCGGTGTGGCGGGCACCATGGTGGCCAATGGCGGTGGGTTGCAGATGCGGACCATCCGCAATCTGTTGATGGCCTGGGTGTTGACATTGCCGGCAGCGATTCTTCTGTCGGGCAGCCTCTACTGGCTGTTCACCAAGCTTTTCTGACACACCATCGCTTGAATGTGGAAGGGGGCTTGCTCCCTTCCACATGAGTACCGTGCGGTGTCAGTGACTAAAGAGTGCAGCCATCGCCTTCAGCCGTTTTTTGTACACCCGCCGCGCCTCCAACGCTTCCTCCAGCGTCACCGCCACAAACCCCGCCCGCTGGTTCGGCTGCATCTGCCCGATCAAATCCAGGTCGGCACTGATCACCGTGCCGATCATTGCGTAGCCGCCGCCCGACACCGCATCGCGATGCAACACGATCGGTTCCAGCCCCGCCGGCACCTGGATCGAGCCGATGGGGTAGCAACTGTCGACGATATTCGAAGGGTCCGAGCCCGCACCAAATGGCTGCTCCCGTGGCTGGAAGCTCAACGCGCTGCCGCCCTTGAAGCGATAACCGATGCGGTCGGCTTCGGAGCCGACTGTCCACGGCTCGGCAAAAAAGCTGTGTTTGGCCGTATCCATCAGGCGTTCGTAATACAGACCGGGCACCACGCGCAGGGTAATGTCGCCGCCCACCGAGCGGCGCAAAGCCATCGGCAGGCTGTTACCCGCCCGGCCCTGCCCGCTCGCCACGCCGATGGGCAGTTCGTCGCCCTCCTGCAAACGCCGCCCGTGAAACCCACCCAGTGCGCCGAGGGTATAAGTGGAGCGGCTGCCGAGCACCTGCGGCACGTCGATGCCACCGGCCACCGCAAGGTACGTGCGCGCACCGGCCTGGGGAAATTCGAAGCGCAATACCTGCCCCGCGCGCACGTGAAAGGCGGTGTCCTGGTGCACCACTTCACCGTCCAGACGCGGCGACATCAGCGCGCCGCTTAACGCCACTAACGCATCCTGCCGGAACGCCAACTCAGGCCCGATCAACGTGCACTCCAGGCCCGCCGCGCCGAGTGGGTTGCCCACCAGATGGTTGGCCGCGCTCAACGCATATTGGTCCAGCGCGCCCGAAGGCGGGATGCCCAAGTGGTAATAACCTTCGCGCCCAAGGTCCTGCACGGAGGTGGCGAGACCGGGCTTGAGCACTTTGATCATGCCAACGCCTCCTGCAGGGTTTTCGGATAACCGATCGGGTCGGCGAGGAACGCATCGAGGGAAAACTCCACCGGGCGGATACGCAGGTCGAAACGTCCCGCGTCCACCTCGGCGAGGGCCCGGTCGTAGGCTTCGCGGTCAATCGGTTTGAACTGCACGATGTCACCGGGGCGGAAGAACACCATATGTTCCTTGAGGTAGGCCAACTGCTGCGCCGGGTCATAGATCGGTGCCGGGGTCACGCCGAACATCTGGTAACCGCCGGCGCCGCGCACCGAGTAGATACAACCGAAACAACCGCCGTGCCCCAGGGTGAGTTTCGGTGTGTCGGTGCGTGGGCGCAGGTACTTGGGCACCTGCAATTGCCGCGCGCGCTCGACCATCTGGAACATGAACGGCAGACCCGCAACAAACCCGACCATCGACACAAACCACGGCGCACCGCTGTGGGCGGCGATAAACGCGTCCACATCGGCCAGGCCATTGATGCGTGCGGCGTACTCCAGGTCGGTACCGCTGGGGTCTTGATGGCGGTCGCGAAAACGCATCAAGGTCTCCAAGGTCCAGGGGTCGTTGTAGAGCACCGGGATTTCGATGATGCGCGTGTGCAGACGGCGTTCGGCCACGGCCTGGGCTTCGGCGCTTTGCACGGCGTCGAGCAGCACATGAGGCGCGATGCGGTCGGGGTCGAAGCGGACCTGGAACGAGGCGTTGGCCAGGCACACATCCAGCACACCGTCCAGCGCCAGGCGTTCCACCGCGCGGGTCACGGCCATGCCCTTGAAAAAGGCCTCCAGCGACATGCTGTCGCTGACCTCGGCAAACAGGTGTTCATCACCGCCGAAGCTGTAGCGGATGGGCGACGTTTCAGCCATGGGTGTTCCTCGGGTGGGATGAGCGGGCCTGCCCGATGACACAAGCCGCGTTGCGCACCGCAATCCCCGCTTGGTCCAACGCTTCGCGGGTGGCTTCCACCAGTTCCAGCGCACCGGGGGTGTCGCTGTGCAGGCAGATCGAATCGAACTCGATAACCAGGTCTTCGCCTTCCACGGTTCGCACCAGCCCGGTCTGGCAAGCCCGCAGCACACGTGCCGCGACCGTTGCGGGGTCCAACGCCCGGACCTTACGGGTAAACACAATGGAGCCGCTCAGATCATATTCACGATCGGCATAAAATTCGCGCACCACCGGGTGCCCAAGCTCCTTGGCCACCTGCCAGATCACCGAGTTGGGCATGCAGTACAGCAGCAGCGTCGGCTCGACGACTTGCAGGTTTTGCACCAGCAGTCGCGCGGCTTCTTCGTCGCGGGCCAAGTGCATGTAGAGCGCGCCGTGGGGCTTGATGTGTTGCAGGCTGACGCCCTGGGCACGGGCAATTTCACGCAGGGCGCCCAGTTGGTAGAGCATGTCGTCCACCAATTCCTGGGCCGGCGCATTGATGTGCCTGCGGCCAAACCCCACCAGGTCGCGAAAGCCTGGGTGCGCGCCGATGGCCACGCCAAGTTGCTTGGCGCGTTCGACGGTACGGCGCATGGTGCCGGGGTCGCCGGCATGGAAGCCGGTGGCGATATTGGCCGAGCTGATATAGGCCATCAGTTCTGCATCGACACCATCGCCGATGGTCCAGGGGCCGAAGCCTTCGCCCATGTCCGAGTTGAAATCCACTGCCTGCATCAAGGTCGCTCCGCCAAGGTAATGCTGGAAAAGTAGGCGCGGCTTGACCCCTTGGGAAGATCTATTATCAGATGGCCCTTCTTCTGAAAAACAGATAACCCGATGCTGGGAGCGATGATGTCCCTGACCTTGCGCCAAGTGCGTTACTTCATCGCCACCGCCGAGATCGGCCAGATCTCCCAGGCGGCGATTCACCTGAATATCTCCCAGTCGGCGGTGACCACGGCGATCAAGGAGCTGGAGGCGATGCTCGGCGTGCAGCTGTTTGTGCGCTCGGCCCAGGGCATGAACCTGACCGACGCCGGACGGCATTTTCTCAACCGCGCCTATGTGATTGCGCGCAGTGTCGACGATGCGTTGAACAGCCCCCTGCCCGACCATCGCGCCAGCGGCGTACTGCGCCTGGCCGCCAGTTACACGGTGCTCGGTTACTTCCTGCCCCACCACTTGCAGCGCCTGGAGCATTGGCATCCGGACGTGACCATCGAGGTGTTCGAGCAGGAGCGCCAGGCCATCGAACAGGGCTTGCTCGACGGCCAGTTCGACATGGCCGTGGTGCTCACTGCCAACCTGACCCACCCCGATATCGTCTCCGAAATCCTGTTTAACTCGGAACGGCGCCTGTGGCTGCCCAGCCATCACCCACTGTGCGAACACGCCAGCGTCAGCCTGGCCGAGGTGGCCCGGCACCCCTACATCCTGCTCACCGTGGATGAAGCCGAACACAGCGCCATGCGCTACTGGGAACAGGCCGGGCAGACACCCAAGGTGCGGCTGCGCACCAGTTCGGTGGAGGCGGTGCGCAGCATGGTCGCCAACGGCAGCGGCGTGGCGATCCTGTCAGACCTGGTGCACCGGCCCTGGTCACTGGAAGGCAAGCGCATCGAAACCCTGACCGTCACCGACCCCGTCACGCCCATGAGCGTCGGCCTGGCCTGGCACCGCGAGCGTGCGTTTACCCCGGCGATGCAGGCGCTGCGCGATTACTTCCACGACGCGTTCCTGGCGCCGCAGCAGTTGTCGGCGCGGCGTTAAAGATGGGTTTGCACGATGGCCGCCAACCAGTCCATGAACACCCGCACCCGCAATGGCAAATGCCGCTGCCCGGCGTAGAGTAACGACACGTCCAGGGGCGGCGCCGGGTACTGCGGCAGTACCGCGATCAGCTCGCCGCTGGCCAACTCATCGCCGATGCCCAGGGCCGGCACCTGGATAATCCCGAAGCCGCCCAGGCACGCCGACGTGTACGCATCGGTGCTGCTGACAGTGACACGCCCAGCCATGGGGATACGTTGCACTTTGTTGCCTTGCAGGTATTCGAACCCCGCCGAGCGCGAACCCAACGGTCGCACGTAGTGCACCAAGTGGTGGCCGGCCAAGTCAGCCAGGGTTTGCGGCACACCAAAGCGTTGCAGGTAGGCGGCGCTGACACAGTTGATCATCGGCATGCTGCACAGCAGCCGCGCCACCACCGTCTGGTCCGGTTGCGCGCCGACCCGCAACACGCAATCAAACCCTTCGGCGAGCAGGTCGACCTGGCGGTCGGTGGTGCTGATTTCCAGCTCGATCAGCGGGTGCGCGGCCATGAACTGCGGCAGGCGCGGCAAGATCAAATCGCGGGCCATCACGTTGGGCATGTCCACACGGATGCGCCCGGCCAACTGCGCTTCATCCTGGCGGAACAGGCCTTCCAGCTCGTCCATATGGGCCAGCAGATCCTTGCTGCGCTCATACAAAACGCGGCCGTCCTGGGTGGCTTGCACCTTGCGCGTGGTGCGTTGCAACAGGCGCGCACCGAGCAGTTCTTCCAATGCCTGCACATGCTCGGACACCGTGGAGCGCGGCAGCCCCAGGCTCTCGCCGGCCTGGGTAAAACTCGACAGTTCGGTAACGCGCACAAAGGTGCGCAGCAACTCCAACTTGTTCATGGATTGTTCGCCTTATCCGGCCAGTGATTCCGGTTCTGCTCTGTTTATCACGTTATAAGCGGACAAATACACTCGGTCCCACGCTCACATCTGAAGAGGACTGCACCATGACCCGTAAAATCGCACTCATCACCGGCGCCAGCCGTGGCCTAGGCAAGAACGCCGCGCTGCATCTGGCGGCGCAAGGCGTCGACATCATCGGCACTTACCACAGCAAGGCCGACGAAGCACAAGCCTTGGTAGCGCAGATCGAACAATTGGGTGGCCGCGCCGCCATGCTCAAGCTGGACGTGAGCCAGAGCGCGACCTTCGGCGCTTTCGTCGGTGAAGTGGCCGGCGTGCTCAAGGAAGTTTTCGCACAGGATCACTTCGACTTTCTGATCAATAACGCCGGTATCGGCATTCACGCCAGCTTTGCTGAAACCACCGAGGAGCAGTTCGATCAACTGGTGGCGATTCAATTCAAGGGCCCTTTCTTCCTGACCCAGAAGTTGCTGCCGTTGATCCGCGACGGTGGGCGCATCCTTAACGTCTCCAGCGGCCTGGCGCGCTTCAGCCTGCCAGGTTACGCGGCCTATGCGGCGATGAAAGGCGCGATGGAAGTGCTGACCCGCTACCAGGCCAAGGAATTGGGCGGGCGCGGCATCAGCGTCAACGTCCTCGCACCCGGCGCCATCGAGACCGATTTCGGCGGCGGCGCCGTGCGCGACAACGCCAGCCTGAATGCCATGGTCGCCAACAACACCGCGCTGGGCCGCGCCGGTTTACCGGATGACATTGGCGGGGCCATCGCCAGCCTGTTGGCCGACGGCAGCCACTGGATCACCGGCCAACGGATCGAGGCCTCGGGCGGTATGTTTTTGTAGGAGCTTTTCGCGCAGCACGTCATACCCCCAGTGATACACATAGGTATACGGCAGGAAGAACAGCAGTATGCCGATGTCGAGGACAAACGCCTGCAACAGGCTGATCTTCAGCCACGCCGCGATCAACGGCACGCACACCAGGATCAGCCCGCCTTCGAACAGCAACGCATGGAGCACGCGGGTCCAGGCGGTGTTGGCCAGTTGCAGGCGCACCTTGAGGCGGTCGAACAGGCCGTTGAAAATCACGTTCCATGTCAGCGCCATAAGGCTGATCGCCAGGGTGACCATGCCCATTTCCAGGGCCGGCTTGCCCATGATCCACGCCAGCAAGGGCGTACAGATCAACAACGCCAAGGCTTCGAAACCAATGGCTTGGCACACGCGTTCAGCGATGGATTTGGTAGGGCTCATGACCGGTCTCCGTGAGTGAGGAAGGTTGCCATGATCACCCCTTGTCTCGATACTTCATAACCAATAACCATCGATCAAGGCGATAGTCATGGCCTCTCATGAAGTGCTGCAGGCGTTTGTCCAGGCGGCGACCCAAGGCTCGTTTTCCGCAGCCGCGCGCAAGCTGGGCAAGAGCCAGTCCACCGTCAGCGCGGCAGTGGCCAGCCTGGAGATTGACTTGGATGTGGTGCTGTTCGACCGCAGCAGCCGCAAACCAGCCCTCACCCCGGCCGGCCATGTGTTGCTGCAACGCGCCGAGCAGGTGCTGGAGGCCAGCAGCCGCTTGGAACTGGCGGCGAGCCAGTTGGCCCAGGGCCTGGAGCCGAAGCTGACCATCGCCATGTCCGATACCTACCAATCCGACCGTTTCGAGTGCGCCCTCAGCGCATTTGAACAGCGCTATCCGGACCTTGAGCTGGAATGCCTGATCGCCGAATGCGAAGACTTGATTGCCTTGGTGCAGAGCGGTCGGGCGCAGATTGCGTTTATTGAGCACCAGGCGGTTTACCCGCCGGACCTGACCTGCGCAACCGTGGACGAGCGCACGGAAATTGCGTTGTTCGTGTCGCCGAAACACCCGTTGGCGGCGCTCAAGTCCATCACCGCACACGCCCTGCAACAACACCGCGAATTGCGCCTGGCCAGCATCATCAACCCGAATGAAACCCGCGCCACCGGGCGCGTCTGGTCGGCACCCAGTTACCTGATGCTGATGGAGATGGCCCAACTGGGTTTCGGCTGGGCACCGATTCCGCGCTGGCTGGTAGAGCGGTTTGGCGGCGGGCAACTGGTCGAACTCACCGCACGCAGTTGGCCGCGTTCGGTGGCGGTGGATGCGCTGTGGTCGCGCCACCACGCGCCGGGGCCGGCGGGGAGTTGGTTGTTGGGCAAGATGCTGGAGTGACGAGCACTGCCGGTGCTGACACTGAGATCACCTGTGGGAGGGGGCTTGCTCCCGATGGCGGTGTGACAGTATCCGATGTGCTGGCTGAACCACCGCTATCGGGAGCAAGCCCCCTCCCACAGTTTGATCTTCATTGCATGGACGATTTGAGTTCAGCCAGGCGGCTGTCAAGAAAGCGCTGTTCCGGGACCTGCTGGGTCAGGGACAGGGCTTTTTCGTATGCCAGGCGTGCGTCTTCCCACCGCCCCAACCGCCGGCAGAACTCCCCACGCGCCGAGTGTGCCAAGTGGTAATCGAGCAATTCGCCGCGCGCCAGGATCGCTTCCACCTGCTGCAACCCCGCCAGCGGCCCATCACGCATGGCCAGTGCCACCGCGCGGTTCAACTCGATCACCGGCGACGGCATGGCCCTGAGCAATACATCGTAAAGCCCGACAATTTGCGGCCAGTCCGTTTGCCCTGCGCTCGGCGCCTCGGCATGCACCGCCGCAATGGCCGCTTGCAGGCAGTAGGGGCCGAAGCGCCGCGTGGTCAGCGCGCGTTCGACCAGCGTGCAGCCTTCGGCAATCAGGGACGCATCCCACAACGAACGGTCCTGTTCATCCAACAGCACCAGTTCGCCATTGGCCGAGGTACGCGCCGCGCGGCGAGATTCGTGCAGCAGCATCAGCGCCAGCAGGCCCATCACTTCCGGTTCCGCCAGCAATTCCATGAGCAAGCGCGCCAGGCGAATGGCTTCGCCGGTTAATGCTTCGCGGGTGAGGTCGGCGCCCATGGACGCCGAATAGCCTTCATTGAACACCAGGTAAATCACGCGCAATACGCTGTCGAGGCGCTCGGGCAATTCGGCCAGGGACGGTACTTGATAGGGGATTTTCGCCTCACGGATCTTGCCCTTGGCGCGCACGATGCGCTGGGCGATGGTGGTGGGCGTGACGAGAAACGCATGGGCAATTTCTTCAGTGGTGAGGTCGCAGATCTCGCGCAAGGTCAGCGCCGCCTGGGCATCAGGTGCCAGCGCGGGATGGCAACAGGTGAAGATCAGGCGCAGGCGATCGTCTTGCACGTCTTCAACGCTCCAGTCGGCCGCTTCCAGTTCGTCGGCCTGCGCTTGCAACAACGGGGTGAACCGCGCCTGGCGGCGCAGGCGGTCGATGGCCTTGAAGCGCCCGGTGGAGACCAGCCAGGCGCGGGGGTTGTTGGGTACGCCGTCCTGCGGCCAGCGTTCGACCGCGACGAAGAACGCCTCGTGGAGGGCTTCTTCGGCGAGGTCGAAATCACCCAGCAGGCGGATCAGCGTGGCGAGCACGCGCCGCGATTCACTGCGGTAGATCGCCTCGATCTGCGGCGTCAATCGCGCATGCCTTCGGTCGAGGCTCTGGCCCCGGCCATTATGAAAACCCATGGCTTGGCGCATTGATCAAGCAGCTGATGGACGGTTCAAACGCGGCAGGTTGTCGGAACATGGGAAAAACCTCCTGATTGTTGGGATTGTTGTACTCAGAGATTCAATTCGCGCACCGGGCGCACTTCCACGCTGCCGACCCGAGCAGCCGGGATGCCGCCGGCTACCTGGAGCGCTTCGTTAAGGTCCCGGGCTTCGATCAGGTAAAAGCCGGCGAGCTGCTCCTTGGTTTCGGCAAACGGCCCGTCGGTGATCGACAGCTTGCCGTTGCGCATGCGCACGGTGGTGGCGGTGCTCACTGACTCCAGCGGCTCGGCGGCAAGCATGCGCCCGCTGGCCTGGATGGCCTGGGCGTAAGCGAGGCATTCCGGGTCGGCAGGGCTGTCGGGCGAGGTGTGCAGCACCTGTTCGTTGCTGTAGATCAGGCACAGGTATTTCATGGCGTTCTCCGTTTTCGGACTATTGACTATAGTTCGCGACGCTCAAGGTTTCAGGTCGAACAGCGCGGTGCCTGTGGCCATATCGAACGGGGCCGACCAATGCTCATGCACCACTTTCCATTCGCCGTTGAATCGCTGATAACCGGCGGTGACGCGCATCCAGCAGGCCTTTACCTCGCCATCCGGCCCGGCGCCGCCGCAATGGGCCAGCCAGTGGGCAAAGGCGCTGTCCTGGGCCTGCACGATGCGCAGTTCGTGGAACTCGAAAATACCGGGGCCAGGGCAGTGCTCCATGCACGCCTTCCAGTGTTCGCGGTAAGCGGCCTTGCCCTTGAATTGCAGGGCGCTAACGGCGTCGAACGAGACGATATCGTCGGCGTAATAGCTGACAATTTTGTCGATATCACGGGCCAGTACGGCGTGTTTCCAGTGTTCGATCAGGGTGTTGATTGCAGTGCTCATGGTGTTGACTCCTGGGATGGAAAATCATGGAAGACACCCTTAGTCGAACGCGCCGTGGGCCAATCGACAGACCGTTGAAAAATAATTTCAACCCCGCCAAACCCGATAGACTGCGGCCTTACTTGCAGCCGTTCGGACACCCCGATGCACACCCGCCTGGTCGATTACGCCGCGCTGACAGCCACACAGCAACAGCACGTCAGCGCCATCGAAGTGCATCCCGAGCAGTTACCGTTTTGCGGCGACATGTATTGCGCGCTCAATAGCCTGTTGGCTAAACCCAGCCCCGGCGTCAAAGGCTTTGCGCTGCTGGCCGATGATTTCCCCGTGGCCTTCCTGTTGCTCAAGCGCCCGCCGTGCCTGCCGCACTGGGCCGACGAACACAGCGCCACGCTGCATGCCTTGCAGGTGGATCGCCGGCAACAGGGCCGTGGGTTCGGCAAGGCGTGCCTGCAGGCATTGCCGGCGGCGGCGCTTGAGGCGTGGCCGCAGATCAAGGCGTTGGAGTTGTCGGTGGATACCGACAATGTGGCGGCAATGGGCTTGTATCTGGGGCTCGGATGGGTGGACAGCGGCGAGGCCTATAAAGGGCGGGTGGGCTACGAGCGCAGGTTGAGGTGGGTGTTTGGTCGGGCCACCGTTGACACTGCCGAAATGTAACGTATATATGACTTAACCTTTCAAAAGTAACGAATACGTAACATGGACGCCTCGGTTATTACCCAACGACTCGGTCATCAAATCCGCGCCATGCGCCTCAATCGGGGCTATAAACAGGCCGACCTGGCGAAGCTTGCGGGCATTACCCGGCAGAAACTGATTGAAATTGAACAAGGAAGCCTCTCGGTTTCCATGAATGCTTACGCCCGGGTGATGGCGGCCTTGGGCAGCGAGGTCAAATTGGTACCCGTGACCCTGCCGACGCTGGAGGAGTTAGAGGATTTGTTCGATGAATAGCCCAACGCTCCATGTGCGTACCCCTCAAGGAGACAGCGGTAGTGTGTTGCTCAGTGCTGACGACTATCTGTTTCGATACAGCGACTCAGCAAAGGCACAAAGCGCAGTAAGCCTGTCTATGCCTGTTCGAACGCAGGAGTACCGTCGCAGAGAGCTTCATCCCATTTTCCAGATGAACCTGCCGGAAGGCTACGTTCTGGAGCAATTGCGCAATCGCCTCGCCAAAATGATGAAGGTCGACCCCATGCTGTTACTGGCATTGTCAGGCAGCAGTGCGCCGATTGGCCGAGTGTTCGTATCCTCCGAGCAAGTGAACGGATTACTCCAACGCAACAGCCCCTCTACCACAGGCGAGAACCTGGACGAGATTCTCGCCTGGGACGGTGCGCAAGATTTGTTCGCCGACTTGATGGATCGCTACATTTTGCGGGCAGGCATTTCTGGTGTGCAGCCCAAAGTACTGGTGCCGGAAAAACCACAGACACCCGAGCAGAAATTCACCTCGAAAACAGACGATCTGATTATCAAGAGCGGGCGCGAGGAGTTTCCGGGGTTGGCTATCAATGAGTACCTGTGCATGTCCATTGCACGGGATGCAGGCCTTCCCGTGCCGCCGTTTTACCTGTCGAAGAACCATAAACTGTTCGTCATGCGACGCTTTGACCGAGACGAGCAGCTCAACCCGTTGGGCTTTGAAGATATGACCACCCTGATGGGCCTGTCTGCCGAGCAAAAATACAGCAAGAGCTACGCCGCCATCGCGAAGGCCGTGCGCGTTTTCTGCGCCCCGGCACATCAACGCAGCTCACTCGATCAATTGTTCGATAGCGTGGCGCTGAGCTGCATCGTGGGTAATGGCGATGCACATCTGAAAAACTTCGGCGTGCTCTACAGCGATCCAGTGCAGTTGGATACGCGACTGGCACCTGCCTACGATATTGTAAACACCACGGCCTACATCCCCGAGGATGCACTGGCGTTGGACCTGAGCGGAAATAAATCAATGTTCGCCTCGCGCCTTGGCATCCTCGAATTCGCCAAAACCTGCGAAGTCGAGAATCCTGAAACACGCATCCAGGCGTTGCTCCAGACGCTTGAAGTCGTGCTCAAGCGCGAAGACGATTACTGCCGGTCAGCGCCTGAAGTGGCGAAAGCCATACGGCAATCCGCTGAGGTTTACCAACGCAGCTTTGGTGGCTGAGGTGCCTCTGCAGGCGCCGGCAAGCCGGCACCCGCATGATTGCAGTCAGCCGCGCTCTCCAACCGGTAACCAGATCTCCACTGTGCCCGTGCCTTTGCGCGCATCAAAATCGGCGCTGTAGCGCTCGAAATCCGCGCCCATCACCTTGTAGCCCGAGTGCGGCAGCCACTCGAACATGATGCGCTCGTAGGTCTGTTCCAACGCCTGCACCGGGCCGTGATGCGGGAACACGGCATAGTTGAGCGGTGGAATTTCGATCACTTCAAAGTTGCTCGGCACCGCGCTTTTAGCCGGGACTTCCACGCCGGCCATGTAATCGAATTCGCCATGGTGGGGGTTATGGCAAACCCCATAGGTCACACCGCCGACACGCTTTTTGATGTCTTTGACGCAGGTGTCGAACAACTCCCACAACCTGGGTATATCGCCGACGGTGGCCTTCGAATAACGCCCTTGTACCCCGGCGATCACCAGCGCCTTGCCTGCTTCCATGCGTGGCTCCAGCGGTTGTCTTGTCTGCTGATCCATACGAACAGTCTCCTTCTTATGAGGGAACAAACCCGCATCGAGTATAGGGGCATTTTCACGCAGCGCTTCAACCGGAAAATTTTCCTACGCATCTAGACAACTGGCCATCACGGACCGTATTGTCTGCCCCGCAGGCCACCGCAGTGGCCGACGTCGCTCGGACGGTTCCGGGCGCTTACGTACTTCGAGGCAACAATGGCCGAACAAGGTTCGCCGCGCCGCTTTGCGCGCATCGATCGACTCCCCCCTTACGTATTCAACATCACTGCCGAGCTGAAGATGGCTGCGCGTCGGCGCGGCGAAGACATCATCGACTTGAGCATGGGTAACCCCGACGGCGCCACGCCGCCGCACATCGTCGAAAAACTCGTGCAAGTGGCCCAGCGTGAAGACACCCACGGCTACTCCACCTCCAAAGGTATTCCGCGGCTGCGCCGGGCGATTTCGCACTGGTACAAAGACCGCTATGAAGTGGACATCGACCCCGAGTCGGAAGCCATTGTGACCATTGGTTCAAAAGAAGGCCTGGCGCACTTGATGCTGGCCACGCTGGACCAGGGCGACACTGTGCTGGTGCCCAACCCGAGCTACCCGATTCACATCTACGGCGCGGTGATTGCCGGCGCCCAAGTGCGCTCGGTGCCGCTGGTGCCCGGCGTGGACTTCTTCGACGAGCTGGAGCGGGCGATTCGCGGCTCGATCCCCAAGCCGAAGATGATGATTCTCGGCTTCCCGTCCAACCCCACCGCGCAGTGCGTGGAGCTGGATTTCTTTGAACGGGTGATTGCGCTGGCCAAGCAATACGACGTGCTGGTGATCCACGACCTGGCCTACGCCGATATCGTCTACGACGGCTGGAAAGCCCCGTCGATCATGCAGGTGCCGGGCGCCAAGGACGTTGCGGTGGAGTTTTTCACCCTGTCCAAGAGCTACAACATGGCCGGCTGGCGCATCGGCTTTATGGTGGGCAACCCGGAACTGGTCAACGCCCTGGCCCGCATCAAGAGTTACCACGACTACGGCACCTTCACCCCGCTGCAGGTGGCGGCGATTGCGGCATTGGAAGGCGACCAGCAATGCGTGAAAGACATCGCCGAGCAATACCGCCAGCGCCGCAATGTGCTGGTCAAGGGCCTGCATGAGCTGGGTTGGATGGTCGAGAACCCGAAGGCGTCGATGTACGTCTGGGCCAAGATCCCCGAACAGTACGCCGCCATGGGCTCGCTGGAATTTGCCAAGAAGCTGCTGCTGGAGGCCAAGGTGTGCGTGTCACCGGGCATCGGCTTTGGTGAGTATGGGGATGATCATGTGCGCTTTGCGCTGATCGAGAACCAAGACCGGATTCGCCAGGCGGTACGCGGGATTCGCGGGATGTTCAGGGCGGATGGGCTAGTCGCTAAAGCCTGAATCTGACTCGGTCAAAATGTGGGAGCAAGCCCCCTCCCACATTTTAATTGGGTTATCAGCCCGGTTTCATTGGGTGTCTGTTAGACCACCAACGACAGCAGCATGATGAAGATCAGTGCCACGATGGACAGGATGGTCTCCATCGCCGTCCAGGTCTTGAAGGTTTCTGCCACGGTCATGTTGAAGTACTGCTTCACCAGCCAGAATCCCGCATCGTTGACGTGAGACAAGATCAACGAGCCCGCCCCCGTCGCCAACACCAGCAATTCGCGGTTAACCCCTGGGATCATTCCTACCACCGGCACCACGATGCCCGCGCCAGTGATGGTCGCCACGGTCGCGGAACCGGTGGCCACGCGGATCACCGCCGCCACCAGCCACGCCAGCAGAATCGGGTTGATCTGCGCGTTCACCGCCATATGGCCGATCACGTCACCCACGCCGCTGGTCACCAGCATCTGCTTGAAGCCACCACCGGCACCGATGATCAGGATGATCGCGGCGGTGGGCGCCAGGCTTGCGTCGAGCAGCTTGAGGATCTGCTTGGCGTGGATGCCCTGGCGAGTGCCGAAGGTATACAGCGACAGCAGCAGCGCCAGCAGCAAGGCGGTGATCGGGTGACCGATCATGTCCATCCAGTTGCGCACTACGTTGCCTTCGGCAAACGCGATGTCGGCGAAGGTTTTGAGCAGCATCAGGAACACCGGCAACAGCACGGTGACCAGGGTGATGCCGAAGCTTGGCAGCGACTTGTTATCGGTCTCGCGGGCCAGTTGGTCGACCAGCTCCTGGGACGGGTTGCCGGGGATGTACTTGGCGATGAACGTACCGAAGATCGGGCCGGCAATGATGGCAGTCGGCAGGGCGACGATCAGGCCGTACAGGATGGTCTTGCCGATGTCCGCGCCAAACACGCCGATGGCCAGCAGCGGGCCCGGATGCGGTGGCACCAGGCCGTGCACCGCCGACAGGCCGGCCAGCAGCGGGATGCCGATCTTGATCAACGACACGCCGGTGCGGCGCGCAACAATAAACACCAGCGGGATCAGCAGCACAAAACCGATCTCGAAGAACAGCGGGATGCCCACCAGGAAGGCGGCAAACATCATGGCCCACTGGACCTTGTCCTTGCCGAAAGCGCGGATCAGGGTCTGGGCGATCTGATCGGCGCCGCCGGATTCGGCCATCATCTTGCCGAGCATGGTGCCCAGCGCGAGGATGATGCCGACAAAGCCGAGCACCCCGCCAAAACCGTCCTGGAACGCCTTGATGATCTTGTCCACGGGCATGCCCGAGGTCAGGCCGAGGAAGCCGGCCGCGATGATCAACGCAATAAAGGGGTGAACCTTGAACTTGGTGATCAGAACGATCAACCCGATGATGGTGACGACTGCATCTAGCAGCAGGTACGACTCGTGGGACATGCCAAACATGGGGGTCTCTCCTGTTTGTTGTTGTTATTAAAGCGGGTGTTGAATCTCCTGCCGGGGATAGCGCTATCTTTTCCGGCAAAAAATTAATCAGTTCGTTCAAAACCGTGCAGAAGCCACCAGGCGTTGGTTTGCTCGGCCAGGGCCTCAACGCTGTCTTCGCTGGCGTTGAGGGCCAGGGTCAGCGGCTCGCCTTTGGGCGATTCAAGGGTGGCGAACTGGCTGTCTATGAGGCTTGCCGGCATGAAATGGCCGGGGCGATGGGACACGCGGTCCGAGGCCACTTCACGGGTCAGTTCCAAAAAGACGAAACCCAGGCCCGGCGCGGCTTCACGCAGGTGGTCGCGGTATTTCTTCTTCAGGGCTGAACAGGTGAGCACCGGATGTTCACCGGCTTTAAGAGAGCGGCGCAGTTCATCGCAGAGGATGTCGAGCCAGCCGGCGCGGTCGTCGTCGTCGAGGGGGTGGCCTGCGCTCATCTTTTCGATGTTGGCGGCGGGGTGAAAGCTGTCGCCTTCAATGGCAGTGGCGCCGTTCAGCCGGCACAGGGCCTCGCTGACACTGGTCTTGCCGCAGCCGGCGACGCCCATGATGACCAGGGCGGTAACAGGTTGACTCATGAAACACCTCAAGACGCAGATAGCGCTACCTTTGCACGCCTTGAGGCGAGTGCAAAAACAGGCTTTTCCCGCGCCGTCTTGTCATTTTTATGGAGTGACGCGTGCATCCGCTCCAATCATTTGAACCGGATCAGGCAACCCAGAGTTCAATAATTTGCAGCCATTTGGAGACAGCGCTACCTTAGTGCCTCGATTTTTGTTTGGCAAGCCGCCTGATGACCTCCAAGAACGATAAAAATACGCGCACCACGGGTCGCCCGACCCTTAACGAAGTCGCCCGCCTGGCCGGCGTCAGCCCGATTACCGCTTCCCGCGCCTTGCGTGGCATCAGCACCGTGGCCGTTGAGCTGGTCGAAAAAGTGCAGCACGCCGCCGCCGAACTCAACTACGTGGTCAACCCCGCCGCCCGCGCCCTGGCCTCGGCCCAGAGCCATTCGGTGGTGGTATTGGTGCCGTCGTTGTCCAACCTGCTGTTCATCGAAACCCTCGAAGCCATTCACCAGGTGCTGCGGCCCAAGGGCTTCGAAGTGCTGATCGGCAACTCCCACTATTCGCGCGATGAAGAAGAAAACCTGCTGCGCAACTACATGGCCTACCAGCCTCGGGGTTTGCTGCTGACGGGGTTCGATCGCACCGAAAGCGCCCGACGGATGGTCGAGGCCAGTAACGTGCCCTGCGTATACATGATGGACCTGGACCCGAATGCGGGCGTGAACTGCGTGGGCTTCTCGCAACTGGCCGCGGGCGAAACAGCGGCGGCGCATTTATTGTCCCGTGGGCGCAAACGCCTGGCCTATATCGGCGCCCAGTTGGACCAACGCACCCTGCTGCGCGGCGAAGGGTTCCGCCGGGCATTGCAACAGGCGGGCAAGTACGACCCGGCGCTGGAACTGCTCACGCCGCGCCCGTCTTCCGTGGGCCTGGGCGGTGAGTTGTTTTTGCAACTGCTGGCCGCGCATCCGGATGTGGATGCGGTCTTCTTCGGCAACGACGACCTGGCCCATGGCGCCCTGCTGGAAGCGATGCGCCATGGTATTAAAGTGCCGGAGCGCGTGGCGGTGCTGGGCTTCAACGACTTGCCCGCGTCGGCGTTCATGGTGCCGCGCTTGAGCAGCATCAGCACGCCACGGGAAGCCATTGGCCGGCGCGCGGCGGAACATTTGTTGACGATCATGGCGGGTAACAAGATCGCCAAACCGGTGGTGGATATGGGGTTTGAGTTGCAGGTACGGGAAAGCACGTAAGACGCCTGTAAGACGGGGCTGACATCGCGGTAAGCCCCTTGCCCGGTTGCCTACGCTTACGTCAGAATCCGCCGGCTTGTGTGCCTGGGAGGTGGTCTTTAAGGTTGGCCGGTCGCTGAATTTTTCGGTGATCGGGTTTAGTAGCCCGACTATTGGTCACTCTTAGTGCATGAGCCTTTTCTGTTTTATGGCGGCTGTGCGTAGGGCATCTTCGGGTGCGCCGGCTTTGAGTGTCCACCGGTCTACTAACCTGCGTACAGCTGCCACCCTCGTTGAGTAGCGATGAGGTATCAGCCACATCAGGTACGTCAACAATGCAAAGCATCCCCACGCATACGCTCTTCACTGTCACTCCTGGTTCCTCCAGCGAAACCCTGCTGATCAACAGCTACGAAACCGTGTCTGCCGTGAGCACCTTGTTGCTCGACCTGTCCAATGACCTCAGTGGTAAACAGCGTGATGTGGCATTGGCCATTCATCAACTGAGCGAGCTGTCCGTCTTGCTGGTGGGCAAAGCCATGGACCAACATACTCCGCGCTGTTAAGACCTTTACTCGGTCAAAATGTGGGAGGGGGCTTGCTCCCGATGACGGCGTGTCAGCCAAGTATTCATTAGCTGGACCACTGCTATCGGGAGCAAGCCCCCTTGTTTTACCGTGCCCGCTTGGGCATCTCGCCGTAGCGTGCAGGCCCTGCTAGATTGTCTCCCTCTCCACTGCCAGGGAATCACCATGGGACACTCACTGAAAATCCTCGGCCGCACCTCTTCCATCAATGTGCGCAAAGTACTCTGGACCTGCCACGAACTGGGCATCGACTACGCGCACGAGGACAACTGGGGCATCGGCTTCAAACCCACCCAATCCGCCGAATTCCTCGCCCTCAACCCCAACGCGCAAATACCGGTGCTGATCGACGACCATGGCGTGCTGTGGGAATCCAACACCATCTGCCGCTACCTCGTCAGCCTCTATCAGCGCCACGACCTGTTGCCCGCCGAACCCGCGCCACGGGCGCGGGTGGAGCAATGGATGGACTGGCAGGCCACCGAACTCAATCCGTCTTGGGGTTACGCTTTCCATGCCTTGGTGCGCCAGCACCCCGACTATCAGGACCCGGAGCGTATCAAGGCCGGTGTAAAGGCCTGGAACGACAAGATGGGTCTGCTGGAGCAGCAGCTCGCGAAAACAAAGGCCTACGTCGCCGGTGAAGAGTTCACCCTGGCCGACATCCTCATCGGCCTTTCGGTGCACCGTTGGCGCATGACACTCCCGGAGCATCCGCCCTACCCTGCCATCGCGGCCTACTACGAACGCCTCAGGCAACATCAGGGCTTCAAGAACTTCGCCCTCGACGGTCACAACTAGAATCGGCAAGACGTTTTCCCGAGTCGGACGGCAACGCCTGGCCGCTGGCGGCACAAGTCTTGCCGCAGCGGCCATGCCATCCCCAACAAACACGGGGCTTTGATGCCCGGCACGCTATTTGCTCCAGCGGTTGCACCGTACATTTTCCCAGGTGACCGATCATGCTGGTTAACAACAACACCCAAGCCCTGTCGACCGTGCAACAGATCAAGCGGCCCGACATGGACCCCGCCAACGCCGCCGCCAGCGCGCTGTACAGCGGTGCCCTGCAAGCGGTGCAACAAAGCGTGACCGTGCCGGCCGCGCAGAAGGAACTGGACAAGGCGACCGATCGTATCGATGAAGCCTTCGCCAAGACCCGCGTGCAGTTACAGGCCAGCGCAGCAACCAGCGATGTGCCGTCGACCACGGCAGCTTCGGGCGCGCGCGCCGAGTTCACCGACTACATGAGCAAATCCCCGGCCGAGCGGATTCGTGAGCAGTTGCTCAAGGAGCAAGGCTTGACCGAGGCGGATGTGCAGACCATGTCGCAGGAAAAACAGGACGCTATTTCCAAGCAAGTGGCCGAGCGCCTCAAGCAGCAGCAAGAGCAGCAGGTAGCGGCGAAAACGGCAGACCCGCAGGCCCGGACAGTGAAAGAAACCCTGGCGGCAATCTAGGCCGCGCCGCTGGCCTGATGCGTGTGGTTTGAGCGGGCGATCAAAACGATGACAGGGGTTTGCGCAAGGCTGCTATTGAGCCAGCATTTGCAACAAGGCGCTGGCACTGGAGGACAGCGGGCGTCGTGGGGTTGCCACCAGCGCAAATTCACGATGCACCGGCACCTTCAACGGCATGACGCGCAAGCCTCGGCGCTCGACGGGCAAGGTCATTTCCGGCACCAGGGTCACGCCCACTCCTTCACGCACCAGGCTGAAGGCGCTGCTCCATTCGCGCACTTGCACGCGGATATCGCCCAGCGCCAGCCCGGCCTCGGCGCCAAGGCTGCGGGCATTGGCGGTGCAGCCGCCGGTGGCGAGTACAAAGGGTTGTTGAAGTAATTCTTCCAGCGACACGCTGGCCTCAGAGGGGCGCTGTGCCAGTGCATGGTCCGCGGGCAATACTGCCAGCCACAGGTCACGCCCCAGCAATGTGGCATTGCGCTCAGGCTGGGGGTTGAGCACCACGCCCAGGTCAATCAGGCCGGCCTCGAGCAAGGTGTCCACTTCGCTGTCGGTCACTTCGAGGGGAGTGACCTCGATACCTGGATACAGCTGGGCGAAACGCTGCAACTGCGGCGTTAGAAACTTAGCCAGCACACTCGGGAAACTGGCGATACGAATGCTCCCACGCAGCATCGGCCGGGCATGATCCACAGTGCGGCGAATCGTCTGCAAGGCGCCCAGCATCACCCGCGCCTGTTCGATCACGCTCAATCCCAGGGCAGTGGGCAAGGTGTTGCGCGGGGCTCGGGTGAACAGTTGCGCGCCCAGGGCCGCCTCCATGCCGGCCATGGCCTGGCTGGCGGCGGATTGGGTCATGCCCACGCGCTCGGCGGCGGCGGTGATGCTGCCGTGGTCGGCCACGGCCACCAGAAGGCGCCAGTGCATCAGATTCATCATGGCAGTCGCTGTCCTTATGGCAGGGCGCTGAAGGTTTAATTTTACCCACGGTGGCATGCCCGCGAGACTGGCGCAAATTCTGCGGAGCCGCCCCCTGATGAAACTGTACTTTTCTCCAAACGCCTGCTCCCTCGCCCCGCATATCGTGCTGCGCGAATTGGCGCTGCCCTTTGACCTGGTGCGAGTCGACAACCAGGCAAAAACCACCGCCGATGGCGAAGATTTCTTGCAGATCAATCCCAAGGGTTATGTGGCGGCGCTGCAACTGGACAATGGTCAGGTGCTGACCGAAGCCAGCGCCATCCTGCAATACCTCGCCGACCTCAAACCCGACGCTGAGTTGGCCCCGGCCAATGGCAGCTGGGAGCGCGTGCGCTTGCAGGAATGGCTGAACTTCATTGCCAGCGAAGTGCATGGCGGGTTAGCGGTGTTCTTCAACAGCGCGATCCAAGGTGACATCAAGGCGATGTTCATGGCCACGCTATTCAAGCGCTTTGCGATTCTGGTACAGACACTGGAGCGGCAGGACTACTTGATGGGTTCACAGTTTTCGGTAGCGGATGTGTATTTGTTCGTGGTGCTGCGCTGGGCCGACATTCACGCGATCAATCTGCGCGAGTGGCCGGCGCTGGCAGCGTTTCAACAACGGGTAAGTGCACGGCCAACGGTGATTGCCGCGTTGGCCGCTGAAAACCACTGAGGCTAAGGTGATCAGTGCCCGAACAGCCCGGTTTCGGTCTTCTTGGCTTTTTTGTCGGCACGTTTTTCATCGGCGGTCTTTGCCGGTTTTTTCTTCGCGGCTTTCTTTGAATCCATACCTTTGGCCATGCTGCGTACTCCACTGTAAGGGGATGCAGCATTGGGTATACCACCTATTACCCGGCAGAAGGCGCTTATAATCGCCGGCTCTTTATAACGCGTGCTTGAACACCATGCCCGAGTTGCCCATTGATCTGCTGGCAGAGCCCCTGTGGCCGCTGCTGAACAAGTTTTATCGCCGCCATGACTCTTCGATGAAAGCCCTCAAGGGTGGACGACTATGGGTTGTGCGGGACACCGAAATTGTGGCGGGGCTGTGCCTGAGCCCCGTGGTGGGTGGGCAGTGGCTGACGGGGATGTTCGTCGACCCGGCCTATCGCGGCCAGGGGCTGGCGACGCGGTTGATTCAACAGGCGGTCGCCGGGGTGGACGGCACGGTGTGGCTGCTGTGCCATCCGGATCTGGAAGGTTTGTATCAGCGCATGGGGTTTTCCCAGGACACCGTGCTGCCGCAGTCGCTAAGTGAGCGGTTGGTGCGCTACAGGCGTAATAAGCCAATGATTGCGATGGGTTTGCAATAACCAGGGTAGCGAGGCAAGCCCTCCACCCGTTTGATCGGTGTGGACGTTATTCGTCGGCCGTCGGATCCATGTCCGGGAACATCACCTCGATAAATCCGAACTTGCTGAAATCGGTAATCCGCGACGGGTACAACCGACCGATCAGGTGATCGCATTCATGCTGCACCACCCGCGCATGGAAACCGTCGGCAAAACGCACAATCGGCTCGCCCTTCGGGTCAAACCCCTCATAGCGAATCTGCTGGTAACGGTTCACCGCGCCGCGTAACCCCGGCACGGAAAGGCAGCCTTCATAGCCCTCTTCCAACACCGGGCTGAGCGGCGTGATCAGCGGGTTGATCAGGATGGTCTGCGGTACCGGCGGTGCATCCGGGTAACGTTCGCTGGCTTCGAAGCCAAAGATCACCAATTGCAGGTCCACGCCGATCTGCGGCGCGGCCAGGCCTACGCCACCGACATGCTCCATGGTCTGGAACATGTCGTCGATCAATTGCCACAGCTCGGGGCTGTCGAACATTTCCGGCGGAACCGCAGGGGCGATGCGCAGCAGGCGTTCGTCGCCCATTTTCAGGATGTCACGGATCATTGATCAGGCTCGACGGGGGTGGGTTTGGAGTGGTCCCGGCCGAGACCGGAGACATGCTGTTTTTCTTGCGCGGGCTCATCGATCCCCTTCGCGCCGGGCGCCTTGCCTTCGGCCGACATGTGCTCGATCACTGCATTCATCTCGGCACCGAGCAGCAGCACGGCGGCCGAAATGTAGAAGTACAGCAGCAGCACAATGATCGCGCCGATACTGCCATACATGGCGTTGTAGTCGGCAAAGGTTTTGACGTAATAACCAAAGCCCAGCGACGCGACGATCCACACCACCACCGCCAACACCGAGCCTGGGGTGATAAAGCGGAATTGCTGCTCCACATCGGGCATCACGTAGTACATGAGGGCCACGGCGAACATCAGCAGAATCACGATCAGCGGCCAGCGCACGATGGTCCACAGGGTAACCACGAACTCCTGCATGCCGATCTGCCCGGCCAGCCACTCCATCACCTGCGGGCCGAGCACCATCAGCGCGGCGGCGGCCAGCAGCATGCCGGCGATGCCGACGGTGTAGAAAATCGACAGCGGGAAACGCTTCCAGATCGGCCGGCCTTCCACCACATCGTAGGCGGCGTTCATCGCGCTCATCATCAGGCGCACGCCGGCTGAAGCGGTCCACAACGCAATCACGATACCCACCGAAAGCAGGCCGCCCTTGGACTGTTGCAACTGGTCGATCACCGGGTTGACCTGCTCCAGGGCCTGGGGCGGCAATACCAGCTCCGACTGCAGGCGCAGCCAACTGAAAAAGTCCGGCAAGTGCAGGAAACCGATCAGGGCAATCAGGAACAGCAGGAAGGGAAACAGCGAAAACAGCATCTGGTAGGCCAGTGCCGAAGCGTAGGTGGACATCTCGTCATCGACGAATTCCTTGACGGTGCGCGCCAGAACCTTGTGCAGCTTGAGACCATCGAGAACCGGAAAGATCATAGCGTCTCCTTTCGCCGCAAAGAGGGTGAGGTCGTGGGCGACTCAGGGGCCGTTTTCTACATCAAAGTAGCCCATTTGGCGACTTTGAAACAATTTCGAAAGTTTAGTTGCAGTAACCGATACAAAAACGGCCATCCGTGGATGGCCGCAGCGCTGCATCAAGACCGCCGGCATATCGATTTACCGGGTGGCTTTTTTTACCGCATCTTTGGTATCGCCGACCGCTTGCTGCACTTCGCCTTTCTTCTCCTGGATCACACCTTCCGCGCGCAGCTTGTCGTTGCCGGTGACTTTGCCGACGCCTTGCTTGATGTTGCCAGCTGCTTCGTTCGCCAAACCTTTTGCCTTATCCGATGTGCTGCTCATGGTATTTCTCCGAAGGAACAATCAAAGGTTTTGGTCATTGCGTAGCGATTGACCCGAGGCCGTTCGACAGAGTTTCAATTATTTTGCGGCAGGCATTTCATCGAAAGCGGCAGGTTTGGCTTTATGTTTTGTGGCCAACCCACGAGAATGCCCGGCACATTCAGGCTATAACGCTGAATAACAGATCCCGTAGGAAGGTTATGAAACTCAATAAAGCACAGGCCATCGCCCGCAGAAACCAGGAATTGGGCGGTGCCGTACTCGGCGTCAACAACTGCCACTTCACCGACCTGGACCGCAAACGCAACATCTGGTGGTTCGACCTGCCGGTAGGCCGTATTGCCGTCGGCCAGTACGAGTGGATTCACCTGTTGATGCACAACGCCGAGTCCGACCAGTTGCTGCACCTGAAGGTGCCGACGGCGTTCCTGCGTGAGAAGCTCGAAGGCTTGGTGGTGCGTAACGCGGGCAAGCGCAGCCCGGAGATCACCCTGGAGCTGAGCGCGGACAAGGATTCGTTCTTGAAGGATGTACGCCCGGCGGGTGCGGGTGTGAGCTTCGCGCAGTTCGCTCTGTAAGCACACAGGACAAAAAATGTGGGAGGGGCGCACCGTCCCTCCCACATTTGGACCGGGTTACTTTTTAAGGCCGAGTTTCTTCAACTCTTCATCACGCAACTCACGCCGCAGGATCTTGCCCACGTTGGTGGTCGGCAGCGCATCGCGGAACTCCACGGCCTTGGGCACCTTGTAGCCGGTGACGTTGGCGCGCATGTGTTCCATCACCTGCTCCTTGGTCAGGGTGGCGCCCGGCTTGACCACGATGAAGATCTTGATGTGCTCCCCGGACTTTTCGTCCGGCACACCAATGGCCGCGCATTGCAGCACGCCCGGCAGGGTGGCCAGTACGTCTTCCAGCTCGTTGGGGTACACGTTGAAGCCCGAGACCAGGATCATGTCCTTCTTGCGGTCGACAATGCGCATGTAGCCATCCGGCTGGATGATCGCGATATCACCGGTCTTCAGCCAGCCTTCGCTGTCGAGCATCTCGTCGGTGGCGTCCTGGCGCTGCCAGTAGCCTTTCATCACCTGCGGGCCCTTGACGCACAGCTCGCCGACTTCCCCCAGGGCCAACTCGACGCCGTCATCGGTGATGACCTTGCACAGGGTCGAGGGCACCGGAATGCCGATGGTGCCAAGCTGGATATGCTGGATCGGGTTGACCGTGGCCACCGGGCTGGTTTCGGTCATGCCGTAGCCTTCGCAGATGCCACAGCCGGTCACGGCTTTCCAGCGTTCGGCGGCCGCCAGTTGCAGGGCCATGCCGCCCGACAGGGTGACCTTGAGCGCGGAGAAATCCAGCTTGCGAAAGGCTTCGTTGTTGCACAGCGCCACAAACAGCGTGTTAAGGCCGACAAAGCCGCTGAACTTCCACTTGGACAGTTCCTTGACCATCGCCGGCAGGTCACGCGGGTTGCTGATCAGGATGTTGTGGTTGCCGATCAGCATCATCGCCATGCAATGAAAGGTGAAGGCATAGATGTGATACAGCGGCAGCGGCGTGATCAGGATCTCGCAACCTTCGTTGAGGTTGGAGCCCATCAGTGCCTTGCACTGCAACATGTTGGCGACCAGGTTGCGGTGGGTGAGCATCGCACCCTTGGCCACGCCGGTGGTGCCGCCGGTGTATTGCAGCACCGCCACTTCGCTGCTGGCCGGGCTGGCATCGCTGACCGGCTGGCCATGGCCTTTGGCGAGCACATCGTTGAACTTGATCGCGTGCGGCAAGTGGTACGCCGGGACCATTTTCTTCACGTACTTGATGACGCTGTTGATCAGCAGGCGCTTGAGCGGCGGCAGCAGGTCGGCGACTTCGGTGACAATCACGTGCTTGACGGCGGTCTTGGGCACGACCTTTTCCGCCAGATGCGCCATGTTGGCCAGGCAGACCAGGGCCTTGGCGCCGGAATCGTTGAATTGGTGTTCCATTTCCCGCGCGGTGTACAGCGGGTTGGTGTTGACCACGATCAGGCCGGCACGGATGGCACCGAACACGGCGACGGGATATTGCAGGACGTTGGGCAGTTGCACGGCGATTCGGTCGCCGGGCTTCAAGTCGGTGTGCTGTTGCAGGTACGCGGCGAAGGCGCCGGACAATTCGTACAACTCACCGTAGGTGATTGTCTTGCCCAGGTTGCTGAAAGCCGGTTTGTTGGCGAAGCGCTGGCAGGACTGCTTCAGTACCGCCTGAATATTTGGATACTCGTCTGGATTGATGTCTGCAGCAATCCCGGCGGGGTACTTATCCTTCCAAAAGTCTTCGTGCATGGAAAGCCCACTCCTCAGCGACGCGAATTCATCATCGCATTTGATGCGATTATTATTGGTGTATGTTTTTTTAAGGTGAATCTGGCGCTTTCAAGCAGGCCTAGACGTCACAAAGCGCGCCGAGAGTAGCAGCTTTGCCAAGGGCCGACTAGAGCCAAACGAGGGCCCCACAGTCACTATCATGACTGTCCTACAATATTTGGTCACACTTTAAACAAAGCCGAAATGCCTCAGCGAGAGGCTCTGGAATAAGGCTTTCAGCACAACATAAAACACATGTGGGAGGGGGCTTGCTCCCGATGGCAGTGGGTCAGTCACACAGTTGGTGACTGAACGCCGCCATCGGGAGCAAGCCCTCTCCCACATTTTGAATCTATTTCAACTCAGGCGATGTCGCGCAGCTCACGCCGCAAAATTTTCCCTACCGGCGTCATCGGCAACGAATCGCGCAGCACAATCTGCTTGGGTACCTTATAGCCCGTGAAGTTGGCCTTGCAGTAACTCTTGAGCTCTTCAAGGCTCACGCCTTCGGCACGCGCCACCACGAACAGCTTCACCGCCTCGCCCGTGCGTTCGTCCGGCACGCCGATCACCGCACAGTTGGCCACCCCCGGGTGAGCCATCACCACGTCTTCGATTTCATTGGGGTACACATTGAAACCGGAGACGATGATCAGGTCTTTCTTGCGATCGACAATCCGTACAAAACCATCCTCATCAATCACCGCGATATCGCCAGTCCTGAGCCAGCCTTCCGCGTCCAGAGCCTCGGCGGTGGCGGCCGGCTGCTGCCAGTAGCCCTTCATCACCTGCGGCCCCTTGATGCACAACTCGCCGCGTTCACCCAGGGGCAACTCGACGCCATCATCATCAATCACCTTCATCGCGGTGGCCGGCACCGGAATGCCCACGGTGCCGAGGCGCGATTTGTTGCCATAGGGGTTGGTACTCGCCACGGGCGAGGTTTCCGTCAGGCCGTAGCCCTCGCCAATCGCACAGCCGGTCAGTTGCTCCCAGCGCTCGGCCGTGGCCTTGATCAGTGCGGTGCCGCCGGAGTTGGTGAGTTTGAGGTGGGAGAAATCCAGGCTCTTGAAGTCGGGGTGGTCCATCAACGCCACAAACAGCGTGTTGAGCCCCAGCAGCCCGGTAAAGCGCCACTTTTTCAGCTCCTTGATAAACCCGCCGATGTCCCGGGGGTTGGTGATGAGCACGTTGTGGTTGCCCGAGACCATCATGCACATGCAATTGGCGGTGAAGGCGTAGATATGGTAAAGCGGCAGCGGCGCGATCATCACCTCCTGCCCTTCCTTGATCAGCGGGTGGCCGTCCTCGCCGGTTTGCGACATGCAGGCACGCACCTGCTGCATGTTCGCCACCAGGTTGCCATGGGTGAGCATCGCGCCCTTGGCCAGGCCGGTGGTGCCGCCGGTGTATTGCAGCACGGCGATGTCATCCAGGCTCACCGGATGGCGCGTTACGCCCAGGCCGGCGCCCATGCGCAGCGCGCGCTTGAACGACACCGCGCGCGGCAGGTGATAGGCCGGGACCATTTTCTTCACCTTGTCGACCACGGTATTGATCAGCCAGCCTTTGGCGGCGGGCATGAAGTCGCCCATCCTGGCCTCGATCAGGTAGTCGATCTCGGTATCGTTGCACACCTCCTGTACCCGCGAACCGAACAGGTTGAGGTAGACCAGCGCACGCACGCCGGCGTCCTTGAACTGGTGGCGCATCTCGCGCGGGGTGTACAGCGGGTTAGTGTTGACCACGATCAGGCCGGCGCGCAGGGCGCCGAACACGGCAATCGGGTAATGCAGCACGTTGGGCATTTGCACGGCGATGCGCTCGCCGGGCTTGAGGTCGGTGTGCTGTTGCAGGTAGCCGGCGAACGCCGCACTCTGGCGTTCAAGCTCGGCGTAGGTCAGGGTAATGCCCATGTTGCTGAACGCCGGACGGTCGGCAAAGGTCTTGCAGGAACGCTCGAAGACCTCGATCACCGACTTGTAGGCCGAGAGGTCGATGGCATTGGGAACCCCCGCCGCGCGTTTGTCATTCCAGAAATCAGGTTGCATTATTCTTGTCCTCTGTACCTGAAGGTGTCCGGCCGCTTATAAAAAGCGGAGCTTTGGGGACGTTAGCAGCTATAGCCAAACAGGCAAATACACTCAATCGTGTCATTGATTGTATGAATCTTGTCCCTGACGCGTAGGCAGATACCCCGCCCTCTGGCAGATGAGCTATACACTGCAACGACCCCCGAGCAACCTTGAAGAAAGGACGCGTCATGAACCACAGCACCCACTGGCTGACCGCGAATGACCACAGCCGCCTGTACGTCAATCAATGGATGCCCGACGAGCCGGCCCATGCGGTGGTCATGCTGTCCCACGGCATGGCCGAGCACAGCGGGCGCTATGCGCGGTTGGCCAAGGCCCTGTGCGCCGCCGGCTATGGTGTGTATGCGCCGGACCAGCGTGGCCACGGCCGCACCGCCGATGAAGGCACGCTGGGGTTGTACGCCGAGGAGGATGGCTGGAACAAAGTGGTGGGCGACCTGGCGAGTCTCAACCAGCACATTGGCCAGCAGCACCCAGGGTTGCCGATCATATTGTTGGGCCACAGCATGGGCAGCTACATCGCCCAGGCCTACCTGTTGCACCACAGCGCCAGCCTGCACGGGGCGATTCTCAGTGGGTCGAATTTCCAGCCGGTGGCGCTATACCGCGCCGCCCGCGTGATCGCCCGCGCCGAGCGTGTGCGCCAGGGTTTGCGCGGTCGCAGCGCGCTGATCGAGTTCCTGTCGTTCGGCTCGTTTAACAAAGCGTTCAAGCCCAACCGCACGGCGTTCGACTGGCTCAGCCGCGACCCCGCAGAGGTGGACAAGTACATCAATGACCCGCTTTGCGGTTTTCGCTGCACCAACCAACTGTGGGTCGATTTGCTCGGCGGCTTGCAGCAAATCAGCAAAGCGTCCAACCTCGCGCAGATCGATCCGGGCCTGCCGATCCTGGTCATAGGCGGCGAATGTGATCCGGTGAGTGAGGGCAAGCGTCTCAACAGTCTGGCCACCGCCCTGCGTGAGGCCGGCTGTCAGCATTTGCAACTCAATATCTACCCGCAGGCGCGTCACGAAGTGTTCAACGAAACCAACCGCGATGAAGTCACCGCGGATGTGCTGACGTGGCTCGACCAGGCCCTGACCCTGCGCAGGCCGGTCCACTGCGAATAAATTCCGCTTAAAAATCAGCCTGTTAAATTACCGATTAGCCACAGGATGCACCTTTAGATGACCCAGGTAACCAATACCCCTTACGAAGCCCTCGAAGTCGGCCAGACCGCCAGCTACAGCAAGACCGTCGAAGAGCGCGATATCCAGTTGTTCGCCGCCATGTCCGGCGACCACAACCCGGTGCACCTGGATGCCGAATACGCCAAGGCCACCCTGTTCAAGGAGCGTATCGCCCATGGCATGTTCAGCGGCGCGTTGATCAGTGCAGCCGTGGCCTGCGAGCTGCCTGGGCCGGGCACCATCTATATTGGCCAGCAGATGAGCTTTCAAAAACCGGTCAAGATCGGCGACACCCTGACCGTGCGCCTGGAAATCCTTGAAAAACTGCCGAAGTTTCGCGTACGCATCGCCACCCGTGTGTTCAACCAGCGCGATGAACTGGTAGTGGATGGCGAGGCCGAGATCCTCGCGCCACGCAAGCAGCAAGTCGTGACCCTGACCGAACTGCCGCCGATCAGCATTGGTTGATTGCACTTTCATCATCAACACACAACAAATGTGGGAGGGGGCTTGCTCCCGATCGCGGTAGGTCAGGCACTTTATCGGTGACTGAACCACTGCCATCGGGGGCAAGCCCCCTCCCAGATTTTTTTACTGCGTAGGGCTTACGACTGAGCGCGTGCCTGGTTACGCAGGGCTTTTACCTGATCATGGTTGCGCTGTGCGCCATGGTACTGGCGCTCAACCAGGTCACGAATGCCCAGCAGGTTGTGCTGGTTGATCTTCTCGATCGCTTCACGGTAAGCCTTGAGTGCATGGTCTTCACCGCGCTCGGCTTCGTTCAGCACAGCCTCTTCGTCTTTGCCGGTCACCATCGACTTCACGTCGACCCAGCCACGGTGCAGTGCGCCGGCGACGCTGCCGGAATCTTCCGGATCACCACCCAATGCACGCACAGCGGTTTTCAGTTCGGCAGCGGCAGTCGCGCAATCAGCGGAGCGCTTGGCGAACAGCGCTTTGAGTTCTGGGTGCTTGATGTCTTCGGCACATTCCTTGAAACCCTTCTGGCCGTCGATGCTGGTCTCGATCAGGTCGTTGAGTACAGAGATCGATTCTTTATTGATGTCAGTCATTTTTCAATTCCTTATGTGGGTTGAGGAAGGTTGCCTAGATGATTGCAGCGCTCATGCCAGGTTTTGAAAAATTATTTTCCTTTTAATTTTCAATAATTTATGAATTATTGAACCATCTGTATGTACGTTATTTGCATGATCTGTCATTTGGCCTTCATGCAGAATGCCTGTATTTTCCAAGGTCTCGACGCAAGCGGCCGATCCCCATGAACCCCGAAAAACTCGAACTACTGATCACCCGCCAAATGCCCTTCGGCAAATACAAGGGCCGGATCATCGCCGACCTGCCGGGGCCTTACCTGAACTGGTTTGCCCGCGAAGGTTTCCCCCACGGCGAGCTGGGTGGTTTGCTGGCGTTGATGCAGGAAATCGACCACAACGGCCTGGCCGAATTACTTGAACCGCTACGCGCGAAACACGGCAAACCAGCCCCTCGCCATTGACTAAGAGCCCCGCCATGCCAAGGAACGCAGATAACGAAGATCACTGGCAGGCCATCGCCCGGTGCTATGACGTGGAACCGGGCCCGATCAATCTGGAAAACGGCTACTTCGGGCGCATGAGCCGTCCGGTGCAGGCGCAGTACCTGGACCACGTCGCGTTTATCAACCGCAGCAATTCGCTGCACGTGCGCCAACGCTTCGAGACCGGCGAAAACGTCGAGATCCGACGCCAACTGGCCGGGTTGATCGATGTCGACCCGGAGTCCGTCGCCTTCACGCGCAATGCCACCGAAGCCTTGCAGTCGCTGATCCGCAACTACAACCGTCTGCAACCGGGCGACCAAGTGTTGATCAGTGACCTGGAGTACGACACGGTCAAAGGCGCCATGCGCTGGCTGACGGATGTTCGCGGGGTCGAAGTAGTCGAACTGTCCCACACGCACCCGGCGAGTTTCGACAGCCTGGTGCAGACGTATCGCGATGCCTTCGCCCAGCACCCGCGTTTAAAGCTGATGGCGCTGACCCACGTCACCCACCGCACCGGTCTGGTAATGCCGGTTGCGGCGATTGCCAAGGCCGCTCGCGAGCATGGCATCGATGTGATCCTCGACGGTGCCCACGCCCTGGGCCAAATCGAGTTCAACCTGGCCGACTTGGGTATCCAGTTCGCCGGCTTCAACCTGCACAAGTGGATTGGCGCGCCGCTGACGCTCGGCTTTCTCTATATCGCTCCCGAGCGCTTGGCCGATATCGACCCGGATATGGGCGAGTTCCACTACCCCGCCACCGATGTACGCGCACGTACGTCCTACAGCACGCCGAATTTTCCGGCGCTGATGACCCTTCCGCTGGTGTTTGAAGAACATCGGGCATTGGGCGGCGCGGCGGCCAAGGGGGCGCGGGTCAATTACCTGCGCGACCTTTGGGTGAGCCGGGTACGGCCGTTGGAAGGGATCGAGGTGCTGACGTCGGATGATCCGCGGCTTTATTGCGGGATCACCGCGTTCAAGTTCATGGGGCGCGATCAGCCAGTCATGGTGGATCGGTTGCTCAAGGAGTACGGCCTGTTTACCACGACGCGAACAGGAGCGGCGTTCGGTACCTGCATTCGGGTGACGCCGGGGTTGCTGACATCGGCGGCAGACATGAGTGTGCTGGTCGACGCCATTACCCAGCTAAACACACGCTGAAAATGTGGGAGGGGCTCGCCCCTTCCCACCTTCGGTTTTGTGGCGCTGTCGCGATTTTTTACAGGCAAAAAAAAGCGGTACACCGACCAAGTGCACCGCAAAAATGCCGTTAAGCACAGCAACAACGATTCGATAAATCAGCTCAATCGAGCAGCGCCAGCGCCTGTGCGGTGACTTCCTGGATGCGGGCCCAGTCGCCGTTCTTGACCCACTCCGGGTCCAGCATCCAGCTACCGCCCACGCACATCACGTTTTTCAACGCCATGTAGCTTTTGATATTGGCCGGGCCGACGCCGCCGGTCGGGCAGAACTTCACTTCGCCGAACGGGCCGCCCAGGGCCTTGATTGCGGCAACGCCGCCGCTGACTTCGGCCGGGAACAGCTTGAAGCGGCGGTAGCCCAGGCCATAGCCTTCCATGATTCCGGAGGCATTGCTGATGCCCGGCAGTAATGGGATCGGGCTGTGTACCGAGGCTTCCAGCAAGTCGCGGGTGATGCCGGGGGTGACGATAAATTGCGAGCCTGCCACTTCAGCCGCTTCGAGCATATGGCGGTCGAGCACAGTGCCGGCACCGGTGCACAGTTCCGGGCGCTGCTCACGCAACACCTGGATGGCCTTGAGGCCGAACTCGGAACGCAGGGTCACTTCCAATGCGGTCAAGCCACCGGCTGCCAGGGCATCGGCCAGCGGCAAAATGTCCTGTTCACGGGCGATGGTGATCACCGGCAGGATCCGCGCCTTGGCGCAGAGGCTGTCGATCAGGGCAACTTTATCCGCCATGGACACGGTCGGTTGTGGGCTTTTCATAGCGGCTGATCCTTGGCTCATGGGCACCAGTAAATCTCTAATGTAGGTTGCAAAAACGCGCGAATCGGCATGGCCGCAACATCGTCACTGGCCAGGGCCGCGCTCAAGGTGGTCAACTTCGAACTGCCGGAAATCGACAGCACGGTGTAATTGGCCGTGGCCAGCAACGCGCGACTCATGGTCAGGCGCTGATGCGGCACGGTCGGCGCCAGCATCGGCCAGCAACGGCGGGTACCGTCGGCCTTCAGCGCTTCGGCGAGGTTCGGGCTGTTGGGAAACAGCGAAGCGGTGTGGCCGTCATCGCCCATGCCCAGCACCAGCACATCAATGGCCGGCAGTTCGGCCAGCAGGCGATCGGCCTGCTCGGCAGCGTCTTCAAGGGTTGGCGTCGCGCTGTACAAGCTCAAAAACCTGGCCTTGGCCGCCGGGCCTTGCAACAGGTGCTGCTTCAACAAACCGGCATTGCTGTCGGCGTGCTCCACCGGCACCCAGCGTTCATCGGCCAGGGTAATGGTGACCTTTGACCAGTCCAGGCCTTGCTTGGCCAGGTTCTGGAAAAACGCCACGGGGCTGCGGCCACCGGACACCACCAGGGTCGCTTCGCCACGGGCGCTGATGGCCACGCGCAATTGCTCGGCCACGTCATTGGCCAGGCCCTCCGCCAGCAGCACCGGCGAACGGTACTCATGGGCCGTTACGCCCTGAGGCAGTTTCAATTCAGATATCGCCATACCACGACCTCCCATCCCGCGTGATCAGTGCAATGGAGCTCATCGGCCCCCAAGACCCCGCCGCATACGGCTTGGGCGCGTCACCGGATTTCTTCCACCCGGCGATCAACTGGTCACACCATTTCCACGCGGCTTCGATTTCATCTTTGCGAACAAACAGGTTCTGATTACCGCGCATCACTTCCAACAGCAAACGCTCGTACGCATCGGGGATGCGCGCGCTGCGATAAGTGTCGGAAAAATTCAGTTGCAGTGGGCCGCTGCGCAGTTGCATGCCCTTGTCCAGGCCCTGTTCCTTGGTCATAACACGCAAGGAGATACCTTCATCCGGCTGCAGGCGAATGATCAGTTTGTTGCTGATCTGCAAGCGCTGCTCGGGGGCGAAGATGTAGTGGGACGGTTCCTTGAAGTGGATAACGATCTGCGACAGTTTTTGCGGCATGCGTTTGCCGGTACGCAGGTAGAACGGCACCCCGGCCCAACGCCAGTTACGGATATCGGCCCGCAGCGCGACGAAGGTTTCGGTGTCGCTCTGGGTATTGGAATTCTCTTCTTCCAGGTAACCCGGCACCGGTTTGCCGGCGCTGTAGCCGGCGATGTACTGGCCGCGTACCACCTGGGTGGTCAGGCCATCCGGGCTTATGGGCGCCAGGGCCTTGAGCACCTTGACCTTCTCGTCACGGATACTGTCGGCGGACAAGTCGGCCGGCGGGTCCATGGCAATCAGGCAAAGCAGTTGCAGCAGGTGGTTCTGGATCATGTCGCGCAGTTGGCCGGCCTTGTCGAAATAACCCCAACGGCCTTCGATACCGACCTGCTCGGCCACGGTGATTTCCACGTGGGAAATGTAGTTCTGGTTCCACTGGGTTTCGAACAGGCTATTGGCGAACCGCAGGGCAATGAGGTTCTGGACGGTCTCTTTGCCCAGGTAGTGGTCGATGCGGTAGGTGCGGTTCTCCGGAAAGAATTGCGCCACGGCGTCGTTGACCTTGCGCGAGGACTCCAGGTCCGAACCGATGGGCTTTTCCAGCACGACGCGGGTGTTTTGCGCCAGGCCGACCTTGGACAGGTTCTCGCAGATCGCCCCGTACACCGCCGCTGGCGTGGCGAAGTAGGCGATCAGGCATTGCTCGGTGCCGGCTATTTCGGCCAAGGCCACATAATCGTCGGCCTTCATGAAGTCGACGTGTACGTAGGTCAGGCGCGCCAGGAACCGCTGGGCGATGGTCTCTTCCAGTTCTTTGCCGACGTATTTGCGCAGTTCTTTTTCGATATGGGCCAGGTGCTGTTGCTCGGAGCCGGCTTCACGGGCCAGGGCCAGGATGCGCGTATCGTCGTGCAGCAGCCCGGCGCCATCGAGATGATAGAGGGCAGGAAATAACTTGCGCAGCGCCAGATCACCCAAGGCGCCAAACAGGGCAAAGGTGCAGGGTTCTACGGTTATCAAAGGCATGATGTTTGTTCTTTTATCAAGTTAAGCTACAAATACCTTTTTTCAAGGTATCACTCAAGGAAAAATGTAGTAATAACCACAACATTTTGCCGAAATGCGCATTCCGAGTGGTGGTGTTCAGCTACCCTCAGTAGGATAGGCCACCGCGAAAAGCCACTCGTCGATTGGCTGCCGCCCTTTATTTGCATCGTCGCCCGAAGGAAAGACTGAATGGACCGCGTGCGAAATCTTCTGGAACAGATCCGGAACCGCCTCGAAGAATTGAACAAGGCCGAGAAAAAAGTCGCCGAGGTCATCCTGCTCAACCCGCAGCAGGCGACCCGCTTCTCTATCGCCGCTCTCGCCCAAGCCGCGTCGGTCAGTGAACCGACGGTCAACCGTTTCTGCCGTTCGTTCGGCGTCAGCGGTTACCCTGAACTCAAATTGCAACTGGCGCAAAGCCTGGCCAGTGGCGCGGCCTATGTCAGCCGCGCCGTGGAGGCCGATGATAACCCTGAGGCCTATACCCAGAAGATCTTCGGCAGCGCCATCGCCTCCCTGGACAGTGCCTGCCAGGCGCTGGACCCCGCCCTTATCAGCAAGGCCGTGGACCTGTTGATCCAGGCGCGGCAGATCCACTTCTTCGGCCTGGGCGCTTCAGCCCCGGTGGCGATGGATGCCTTGCACAAATTCTTCCGCTTCAACCTGTCGGTCACCGCCCATGCCGACGTGCTGATGCAGCGCATGATCGCGTCGGTGGCGCATACCGGCGAGCTGTTCGTGATTATTTCCTACACCGGGCGTACGCGTGAACTGGTGGAAGTAGCCCGTATCGCCCGCGAAAACGGTGCCTCCGTGCTGGGCGTGACCGCCGAGAACTCGCCGCTGGCCAAGGCCAGTACAGTGAGCCTGAATATTCCGTTGCCGGAAGACACCGACATCTACATGCCGATGACTTCGCGGATCATCCAGCTGACGGTACTGGACGTGCTGGCCACCGGCATGACCTTGCGTCGCGGGGTGGATTTCCAGCCGCATTTGCGCAAGATCAAAGAGAGTTTGAATGACAGCCGGTATCCGGTTGGGGATGAGTTCAACTAAGCCGGCCTGTGTGTTGGCTTCACTGGCCCTATCGGGGGCAAGTCGAATCGTCGCACCGCTAAACCCCCGCTCTCGCCTGCAAACTCAGGTGCGCCCTCTCCCCCGGCGCCAAACTGGCACCGGCCATCGCCGACTCCACGCACACAAACCCCGACGCCTCGTTGAAACTGACGCCCAACAGCGGCCGGCTGCCAGGATGCCATACCACGGTGTCAGCGCTGTCGCCGGTGTCGATACACAGTTCGCGCTGCCAGGCGTGGTCCTTGAGGTGTAACTCACCCTCATGCTGGAATACCCGCTGGCACCCACCGTCCACCCGCAATTCGCCTTCCTGCTGGCAAGCCTGACGATTGAGCTGGTCATAACCTTGAGCGCCGTCGAGCCCAGACAGCGCTATCTCGTCGACGTGACCAATACGCCAGTAAGCGTGCAAAGCATGGCTCAACTGGCACGGCAACTCGTCCTGATGCTCGGTGCTCAGGCGCAGCTCCAGGGTTTCGCCCAGGTGCGCATGCAAGTCCACCTGCCAATCGCACAGCTGCAATTGCCAGTGCAGGCGCACGCCTTCGTCGTCGGTGCTGCTGTCGAGCAGTTTCCAGTCGATCAAGCGCGCCCAACCATGGGACGGCCAGGCATTCTCGCTGGGGTGGCGGCCATACCACGGCCAGCACACCGGCACGCCACCCCGTATGGCGCCGACTTGCGGCCACTTGGCCGCGCACCACAGCCATGGTTTCTGGCCACGGGGCTGAAAATGCAGCAGTTGCGCGCCCTGACGACTGAACACCGCCTGGCACAGCGGATGGTCGATCACCAACACGTCGCGCATCTGAAAGCGCTCCCAGGCAAACACCGGACGCTCGCGCAGGGATTTGAAAAAGCGTTGCAGCGGTTGCTCATGCATGTGCCACGGTCCTGAATATCTTCACAGTGCCACCCAAAAAAAAGCGGATAGCCATGGCTACCCGCAAAATGCGCACAGAGAGAAGGAGCTTATCGCAACAGCGTTAGAACGTAGACTGGATTTTCAGGCCAGCCACCAACGCGTTGTCGACTTTATCCACGCCGCCAGGTTGCACGACGTACTGCAGGTTGGGACGCACGGTCAGCCAGTTGGTAACGTGGAAGCCGTAGTTGATTTCGAAGTTGTATTCGGTTTCGCGGATCGGCGTGTACAACGGGTTGTCGTAATCGCTGACACCATTGGCGGCATTGAGCAGTTCGGCGTTTTTCTTCACGTCGTTGTTGACGTGCAGGCGCGCGGCGCCAATGCCGACGTCGTCTTTTGGACGCGCATCGAATGGGCCTTTGTACACCAGCATGAGCGACTGATAGTTGTCGACCAGGTTGGTTTCCTTGTCGTGGAAGGTCGCGTTGGCCGCGATGTTCAGACCACGGGAAGCGTCGCCGTTATGCGTGGTGAGTTGCTGTTGGGCAACGAACCAGTAGCCTTTCTTGCTGCTGCGGGTACGGAAGTCTGCGCCAGTGAGGACAGCATTGCCGCCGTTGACGTCTTCACGTACATCCGGAGCATCGGCCGCGCTCTTGTAGTAACCCACACGGTATTCGCCCGGCAGGTTATTAACCTTCGGCGACCAGACCAATTCCACCGGAATCACGGTGCCCTTGGTGCCGCTGCCGCTGAGCTTGAAGCCGTTGCCGTGTTCAAGCTGCGATGGGTTCTGGTTGTAGGCACCGATTTGCGCATACAGCTCTGGCGTGATGTTGTACTTCACGCGGATCGCCGCCTGGCTGACCGGCCAGTTGTACCAGGTGTTCACGTAGTTACCGACCTGGGAGCCGCAGAACGACAGGTTCTGGAAGTCGCACGGGAAGGTGTTGAAGTCTTCGCCTTCACCGAAGTAACCGAGTTTCACATCCAGTTTGTTGTCGAACATCTGGTGCTGGATCCAGAACTGGGTCAGACGCACCATGTGGCCACGACCGTAGACTTCCATGGACGAACTCAGCGTGCCGGCACGCGGGTCGCCAATGCGGTCGTTGGAAATGTTCTGGCCATTACGGTTGGTGAACTGGATCTTGGCTTGGGTGTTGTCCCAGCCCCACAGTTTTTGCAGGTCCAGTGCCACGCCCAGACCGAACTGGTCGGAGTAGCGACCGGTCTTGTCGTCGTTGAAGCCACCGTGGGCGTTGTAGCCCATCTCCCCTACGTAGTCAGCCTTGATGTCGATACCTTGCTCGATCAGCTTGGTACGTTCGCCGCCCCAATCGCCGGTCATCCACTTGGAATCGGCGCTGAATGCATCGGCCGCCATCGCATTGGCGGACAATACCAGGGCTGCTGCCGCTGACAATTGGCAGATCAGCCGGGTGTTGTTGTGTTGCTTTTTCATCCCTACATCCTCGTCTTTATTGTTATTAAACTGTTTTTATCTAACGCGGGTTACATTTTTTTCAATTAAAACAATACGTTACCTGCTTCAGCGACCCTTGAATTGGGCCACATTGTCGGCATGCCCCTGTGCGGGCAATGAAGAAGCGGTGCCCAGGCGCTCGCCGGTGTTGGCGTCGAACAACAAGACCTTGGCCGGGTCGAATTGCAGGGTCAGCGTCTCCCCCACTTGGGGTGCTACGTCCGGTGCAAGACGGCAGCACACCTTGGTGTCATTGAGCTGCACGAACACCAGGGTGTCCGGGCCGGTGGGCTCGGTGACCTGGACTTCGGCACGAATGCTCGACGACCCATTGCCTTCCCCCGTCGCCAGCACGATTTGCTCCGGGCGCAGGCCCAGGATCACATCGCGGTCTTCCAGGCCCGTGTCGTTCATGCTCAGCGGCAATTCGCAACGGGCCTGGCCGCTGTCGAGCAGCGCAACCAAATGACCGTCTTTGCGTTTTAGGCGCATGGGAACGAAGTTCATGGGTGGTGAACCGATAAAGCTTGCCACAAATAGGTTAGCAGGGTCGTTGTAAATTTCTTTCGGCGTGCCGAATTGTTGGATGATGCCGTCCTTCATCACCGCCACTTTGTCGCCCAGGGTCATCGCCTCGATCTGGTCGTGGGTCACATAAACCGTGGTGGTCTTGAGGCGCTGGTGCATCAGCTTCATTTCGGTGCGCATCTCGACGCGCAGCTTGGCGTCGAGGTTGGACAGCGGTTCGTCGAACAGGTAGATCTTCGGGCGACGCGCCAGCGCACGGCCCATGGCCACCCGCTGTTGCTGACCACCGGAGAGTTGGCCCGGCTTGCGATTGAGCAGGTGCTCGATCTGCAGCAGCTTGGCCACGCGCGCCACTTCAGCGTCGATGTCGGCTTGCGGCATCTTGCGGATCTTGAGGCCGAACTCGATGTTCTCGCGCACGCTCATGGTCGGGTACAGCGCGTAGGACTGGAACACCATGGCGATGTCACGATCCTTGGGGCTCATGCCGCTCACGTCCTGGTCGCCGATCATGATCGCGCCACCGGTGATAGTCTCCAGGCCGGCGATGCAGTTCATCAGCGTGGATTTACCACAGCCCGATGGGCCGACCAGGATCAGGAATTCGCCTTCCTTGATCGACAGTTCGATGTTCTTCAAGGTGTCGGGCAGGCCGGCGCCATAGGTCTTGTTTACATTGCGAAGTTCAAGCGTAGCCATGATTACCCCTTGACCGCGCCGGCCGTGAGGCCGCGCACGAAATACTTGCCTGCGATCACATAGACCAGCAGGGTCGGCAGCCCGGCGATCATCGCCGCCGCCATATCCACGTTATATTCCTTGGCCCCGGTGCTGGTGTTGACCAGGTTGTTCAGCGCCACTGTGATGGGCTGGGAGTCGCCGCTGGAGAACACCACACCGAACAGGAAGTCGTTCCAGATCTGGGTGAACTGCCAGATCAGGCAGACCATGATGATCGGGGTCGACATCGGCAGAATGATCTGACGGAAGATGGTGAAAAAGCCCGCACCGTCCAGGCGTGCCGCCTTGATCAGCGCATCCGGGATGCTCACGTAGTAGTTACGGAAGAACAGCGTGGTAAACGCCAGGCCGTAGACGACGTGCACAAACACCAGGCCCGTGGTGGTGCTGGCCAGGCCCATCTTGCCGAGGGTGAACGACGCCGGCAGCAGTACGGTCTGGAACGGCAGGAAGCAGCCGAACAGCAGCAAGCCGAAGAACAACTGCGAACCGCGGAAACGCCAGAACGACAGCACGTAGCCATTCAGCGCACCGATGGCGGTGGAGATGAGCACGGCCGGAACGGTGATCTTGATCGAGTTCCAGAAGTAACCATCCACCGTATCCCAGGCCTTGATCCAGCCAATGCCGGTGACTACGGTCGGCCAGCTCAGCAGGTTGCCGGTGGTGATGTCTTCCGGGGTCTTGAAGCTGGTGAGCAACATCACCACCAGCGGCACCAGGTACAGCAGCACCGCGAGAATCAGCACCGCGTAGATCGCGATGCGACTCAGGCTGATGGCAGGTTTGGAAGCGAGACTAGTCATTACGTTTGGTCCTCAGCTCGGAGTAGAGGTAAGGCACGATGATCGCGAGGATCGCACCGAGCATCAGGATTGCACTGGCCGACCCCATGCCCATCTGGCCACGGCTGAAGGTGAACGAGTACATGAACATGGCAGGCAGGTCGGACGAGTAGCCCGGGCCACCGGCGGTCATTGCCGCCACCAGGTCGAAGCTCTTGATGGCGATGTGCGCCAGGATCATCACCGCGCTGAAGAACACCGGACGCAGGCTGGGCAGCACCACGCTCCAGTAGATGCGCGGCAGGCTCGCGCCGTCGATCTGGGCCGCACGGATGATCGATTGATCAACACCACGCAGGCCAGCGAGAAACATTGCCATGATAAAACCCGAGGCTTGCCACACAGCCGCGATCACCAGGCAGTAAACGACACGGTCCGGATCGATCAGCCAGTCCAGGCGGAAACCTTCCCAGCCCCAGTCACGCAGGAGTTTGTCCAGGCCCATGCCTGGGTTGAGCAGCCATTTCCAGGCGGTACCGGTGACGATCATCGAGAGCGCCATCGGGTACAGGTAAATGGTGCGGATAAAGCCTTCGCGACGGATTTTCTGGTCGAGGAAAATCGCCAGCGTCACGCCGATCACCAGGGTGATGCCGATGAACATGCCGCCAAACAGCGCCAGGTTCTTGCTCGCCACCCACCAGCGATCGTTGTCGAACAACCGCTCGTATTGCGCAAGGCCCGCCCATTTGTAACTCGGCAGGAATGTGGAGGTGGTGAACGACAACACGAACGTCCACAGGATGTAGCCGTAGAAGCCCACCAACACGATGAACATGCTGGGCGCCAGCACCAGTTTGGGTAGCCAGCGCTGCAGTGCATCGAACGGCGAGGCTTTGCTGAACACAGCAACAGAACTCATGGGAAAATCCAATACAGAGAAAAAGGACTACAGCTTGCAGGGGCCGGCTCGTGGGGTGAGCGAGCTTGCTCCCTCACTCCAAAAGCCGGGTTCCTACAACGGTGTTACTTGGCGGACTTGATCGCAGCGCCCAGTTTCTTGGCAGTGTCGGCCGGGTCGGCTTTCGGGTCGTTGATGTAGTTGGTCACGACGTCAAAGAACGCACCTTGCACAGCCAGGGTGGTGGCCATGTTGTGCGCCATGCTCGGCTGCAGGCCACCGGTCTTGGCGTCTGCCAGGAAGTCCTTGGCGGCGGTCTGGGCGCAGGAGTCAAAGCCGTAGGAATCCATTTTGTTCAGCATGTCGTTGCGCACAGGGATCGAGCCCTTGTTGATGCTGAACACTTTCTGGAAGTTCTCACCCAGCACGACTTTGGCGATGTCCTGCTGACCGGCAGCCGTGCCTTTGTCTTTCTGCTTGAACACCGCCAGGGAGTCGATGTTGTAGGTGAAGGCTTTGTCGGTGCCAGGGAACGCTACGCACTCGTAGTCCTTGCCCGCGACTTTCTTGGCGGCGGTCCATTCGGACTTGGCCCAGTCACCCATGATCTGCATGCCGGCCTTGCCGTTGATGACCTTGCCCGCTTCGAGGTTCCAGTCCTGGCCTTTGCCGTCGACGTCCATGTAGGTCGCGACTTTCTTCAGCTCAGTGAGGGCCTTGACCATTTCCGGACCGGTCAGAGCGCCGTTATCCAGGTCGACCAGGGCTTTTTTGTAGCCATCAGCGCCCATCACCGACAGAACCACCGCTTCGAACACAGTGCTGTCCTGCCATGGCTGGCCACCGTGGGCGAGCGCGATGAAGCCCGCTTTCTTCAGCTTGTCGCCGGCTGCGTAGAATTCTTCAAGGGTGGTGGGGTTCTTGGTGATGCCGGCTTTCTTGAAGACTTCCGGGTTGATCCACAGCCAGTTCACGCGGTGGATGTTCACCGGCACGGCCACGTAGTCACCTTCGTACTTCACGGTGTCGGAGACTTTCTTGTCGAGCAGGGAATCCCATTTTTCTTCTTTGGCCACGTCTTTCAGGACGTCGGTGTCGAGCAGGCCAGTGGACGCCCATTCCTGGATGTCGGGGCCTTTGATCTGGGCAACGCCTGGCGGGTTGCCGGCGACCGCGCGGCTTTTGAGCACGGTCATGGCCGTGGCGCCGCCGCCACCTGCGACGGCACCGTCTTTCCAGGTGAAGCCGTCTTTCTCAACTTGGGCCTTCAGGACATCTACAGCCGCTTTTTCGCCACCCGAGGTCCACCAATGCACAACTTCAACCGTCCCTTTGGAGTCGGCGGCAAATGCACTGAGGGGGAACAACGAGGCAACGGAAATAGCTACGGCGAGGCGATTAATCGCGTTCATCTGAATACCTTTTCTTGTTGTTATGCATGCAAGTCTGGAGCTTGCGCTGCACGGAGTTTAAACATGGTTTTTTTGAGCGCAGGTAACAAAGGGATGCACAAATGTCACCACCTGGTGACATAGCGTCCAGCGCCTAAAGCGCTGGCCATGCTAGGTGCCAAAGGCAGTGCAGGCAGCACTACCGCTTGCCAGGCATGGTACAGGTCCGGCTTGCCACCCCAGATGTTGCAGCTGGGCTGGTTGTGCGGGCTGAGTTCGTGGTGCCAGCTGCCGTGGTGCCGATCGATGAAATGGGTCTCGCAAAACTCCCAGAAGCGTCGGTACCAGGTTTCATAGTGAAGCTCACCGGTACGCTTGAGCAGGGCCTGGGCCGCGGCGCTGGCCTCGGCGTGGGTCCAATGCAGGCGCTCGCGCACCACCGGCTGATGCTGCCAGTCCAGCGTGTAGACGATGCCGGGGGCGCCGTCCACGCTCCAGGCGTATTCGCAGGCACTGGCGAAAAGCCCCTTGGCATCGCTGACCAGCCAATCCGGCGTGACCAGGCCGGCCTGCAGGCGCGCAGCCTCCAGATGCAGCACCAGGCGCGCCCACTCGAAACCGTGGCCAGGGGTGATGCCATAAGGGCGGAAGCCGTCGGCGGGGTTGTCTTCGTTGTAACCGTGCACGGGTTGCCAGCGGCTGTCGAAATGCTCGATCACCATGAATTGGTTGTCGGCGGCATGACGGTGGATCACCCGCTCAACGATGCGCAACGCGCGGTCGAGCCACCGCGTGTCACCCGTGACATCCGCCAGCGCCAGAAAGGCTTCGGTGGCGTGCATATTGCTGTTGGCGCCGCGATAGGCTTCGATACCGCTCCAGTCTTGGGCAAACGATTCGAGCATCGCGCCCTCCTCCTCGCTCCAGAAGAACTGGTCGATGATGTGAATGGCGTCATTGAGCAGGGTTTGCGCACCGGGAGCCCCCGCCACCACCGCAGAGCTGGCCGCCAGGGCGACGAACGCATGCAGGTAGGCCGCCTTGCCAGTGTTGCCATCCTGGGCGTGTGGCGCGGCGAACCAACCGCCGTGCTCGCTATCGCGCAAAGGGCCACGCAGGGCCGCCACACCGTGTTCAACCCATTCGGCATACCCCGGCAGCCCCATGGCATGGGCCATGGCGAAACTGTGGGTCATGCGGGCGGTGTTCATGGTTTCGGCGCGGGCACTGGCCGCAAGGCGGCCTTTATCGTCCAGGTTGCCGAACCCGTCCGGCAGACGGGACGACTTGGCGAATGACAGCAGGCGCTGGCCTTCGGCGGCAAGCCAGGCGTGATGGGCAGGTGCATTCAGCCAACTGCTGGCAGGCAGTGGTTGCGTGGTCATGGGGGGCCCTTATTGTTTTTTGTGGGGTGACGGGAGTCTAAACAAGGGCGTGAGAGGGGCAAGTAACGAAGGGGATCATAAATGTCACCAAACAGTGACAATGCTACAAGCGAGCGTGATTCAACTCTCGACAATGATCCAAATGTGGGAGCAAACCCCCTCCCACATTTTGGCCAGCTTTAGTCATTGAGCCTGCGGGGTGATCTTCGCCGGCGTATTGAGCTGCTGCTGCAGGTTCTGCACCTGGCTCTGCAAGGTAGTGATATTGCGCGTGGTCTGGATGCGGAAGACGTCGAACTCTTTATTGGTGGGGGCATCGCTGTTGGCCGGCTGGGCGTCCTGTGCGCTTTTGAGTACCACCAAGTCCTGTTCAAGACGGGCAATGGCGGCGCTCGGGTTGCCTTGTTTTTTCAGCGCGGCCACGTCGGCGGCCAGTTCCTTGATCTCATTGTCGCGCCTGCCAACGTCCCCTTGAGCCGCCTTGAGGGTGGCTACCGCGTCGGTCAGGGCTTGCACCTGGCCTTGCAGCTTGGCATTGGCACTCGACAGTTCGGTAGTACTGGCGGTCATTTGCGCCAGGCGCTTGTCCAGTTCGGTGGCCTGGCCGGCGACGCCGAGTTGCTGCTTGCCCTGCTCCTGCAACTGGCTTTCCAACTGTTTGATCTGCGACTTCAGCGCTTCGCTGCCGTTATTCACGCTGGCTTGGCTGGCGACGACCCTGCCGGAAATGTCCTGCAGGCGCCCCGCCGCTTCTTCGCTGATGCGTGCAAAGCTTTCCTGGGTGGCAACCAACTGCTGGCCCATCAGGGAGATCTGCTGGAAACTCCACCAGGCCAAGCCGGCAAAGGCGATCAGCAGCGCGCCGATCAATGCCCACAACGGGCCGGTGCTGGCACTCTTGACCTTGACTACCGGTGTGTTGCGCGAACGCACCGAAGTGGCCGGGGAAGGTTCGAAATCATCGTCATCCCCTGGATCGGCCCGCAGGCTGGGAACGTTGTCGAAGTCGTCGTTGGCATCGTTACGCATGAATCAACCCTGAATCGCTGAAATGGCTGGCGGGAACGCCAGGCGACGGGAGTATAAACCGCAGTCCCATCGCACTGATCGACCGGGAACCACCCATTCGGTTCCCGATGTGTTGCCTGGTGTGACCTTACTTGCCACCCGGGTCCTGGGCTTTCCACCAACCGCAGAACTCGTCGAGGGCGGCCCACAGGCTGACCTTGGGCTCGTAGTCCAGATAATGCCTGGCCCGGCTGATGTCGAGGGTGAAATCTTTGTTCATGACTTGCATGCCCAGGCGCGATAACGCCGGCTCCGGTCGTCCGGGCCACAGGGCGCAGAAAGCTTCGTTCAACGCCGCCACGCTGTAGGACAAGCCGTAGGATCGATAACGGGTCACCTGGGGTAACTCCATTTGGCGCATCACGTAGTTCACCACATCCCACACCGGCACCGGCGCGCCGTTGCTGATGTTGTAGGCCCTGCCCAGCGCCGAGCCAGGGGCCAGCAAGCTGCTGAGCAGTGCTTCATTGAGGTTGTGGATGCTGGTGAAGTCGACCTTGTTCAGACCGTCGCCGACAATCGCCAGGCGGTTCTTGCGCTGCATTTTAAGCAGGCGCGGGAAGATGCTCATATCGCCGGCGCCGGTAACAAAACGTGGGCGCAGGGCCAGCACTTCAAGGCCGAACTCCTGGGCACCGAACACTTTCTGCTCAGCCAGGTACTTGGTGGCCGCATAGGGATGCTTGAAGCGCTTGGGCACTTGTTCTTCAGTCAGGCCCAGATGGTCGCGACCATCAAAATAGATCGACGGCGACGACAGGTGTACCAGGCGCCCAACCCGCTGTTTCAGGCAGGCCTCGACGACGTTTTCGGTGACCAGCACGTTGCCCTGGTGAAAATCCTGGTAACGCCCCCACAGCCCCACGGCACCGGCGCAGTGCACCACCGCTTCGACATCGCGGCACAGGTCGCGCACCAGGTCGGCATCATTGAGGTCACCCTGGATAAACTCGGCACCGCGCCGTACCAGGTGCTCCACGCCCTCGGCGCGGCGCCCGTTAACCCGCACGTCCAGGCCCTGCTCCAGGGCGAAACGCGCAAAGCGCCCGCCAATGAAGCCGCTTGCGCCGGTGACCAGAATCTTCATGTGTTACCCCGTGTTCTTTCGTTTTTCATTGCTGTTGCCTTGACGCCCGCTGTCAGTCCAACGGCACCAACCATTGACCACACGCCTGGGCCAGATGGTCGGTCAACAGGCCCAACAATTGCCCGCCGCTGCGCCAATGATGCCAGTACAACGGCACATCGATCGGTTTATCGGGCAATAACTCCACTAACACGCCCTTTTCCAACTGGTGGCGCACCTGCAATTCCGGCACCAGCCCCCAGCCCAGCCCGGCCTCCGTGAGCCGGATAAAGCCTTCGGACGATGGGCATAAATGATGCTCGAAACCACCGTCCACCCCGAGGGATGCCAGGTAGCGATGCTGCAGGAAATCGTCCGGGCCAAACACCAGCGCGGGCGTGCGCGCCAGTTGATCGGCGCGCACGCCTTGCGGGAAATGCCGGGTAATAAAGGCCGGGCTGGCCAATGCGCGGTAGCGCATGGCGCCGAGCAGCAGGCTGCGGGCTCCGGCTACCGGGCGTTCGCTGGCGCAAATGCAGGCCGCCACTTCACCGGCGCGCATCCGCTTGAGGCTGACGGCCTGGTCTTCAACAACCAAGTCGAGCAACAGATGTTGCTCGGCGCAAAATTCGCTGACCGCCTCGGCCCACCACGTCGCCAGGCTGTCGGCGTTGAGGGCGATGCGCAGGCGTTCGGGCATGCCCTCTTCATCCAGCGCCGGCACCTGGCTTTGCAGGTCACGTTCCAGCAAGCGCACCTGTTGCACGTGATTGAGCAGGCGTCGGCCGATATCGGTGGGCGTCGGCGGCGTGGCCCGCACTAGCACCGGCTGGCCGACGCGCGCCTCCAGCAACTTGATGCGCTGGGAGATCGCCGATTGCGACAGCCCCAGCACCTGGGCGCCGCGCTCGAAGCCAGCCTGTTCCACTACGGCCGCGAGGGCAGACAGTAATTTATAGTCGAACATCAGTTTCTCTAATGAGCGATCAGCAATATTGGTTTTTCTTATACAGCCTCGACCCCGAGAATGACCAGCATCGCCTTGAGGATCTTTATTTATGTGGCAAAGCTATATGAACGGACTGCTGGTGGCCCTTGGCCTGATCATGGCAATCGGTACGCAAAATGCGTTTGTCCTGGCTCAGAGCCTGCGCCGCGAGCATCACCTGCCCGTCGCTGCCCTGTGTGTGATCTGTGATGCCGTGCTGGTGGCTGCCGGGGTTTTCGGCTTGGCGACGGTGCTGGCGCAGAGCCCGATACTGTTAGCCGTGGCGCGTTGGGGCGGTGCGGCATTCCTGTTGTGGTACGGCACGTGCGCGCTACGCAGGGCGTGTTCGAAACAGAGCCTGGACCAGGGCGCCAGTCTCAAGACCCGCTCATTGCGCGCCGTGCTGCTCAGTGCCCTGGCGGTGACCCTGCTCAACCCCCATGTCTACCTGGACACCGTGCTGCTGATCGGCTCCCTGGGCGCGCAACAAACCGAACCGGGCGCTTACGTGGCGGGGGCGGCCAGCGCGTCGTTCCTGTGGTTCGCCACGCTGGCACTCGGCGCGGCATGGCTGGCGCCCTGGCTCGCACGCCCGGCGACCTGGCGGCTGCTGGATCTGTTGGTGGCCGTGATGATGTTCAGCGTGGCCTATCAGTTAATAAGCGCGCCTTGAACTTATTCCAAAAGGCTCTGGAACCTCTATCCCACACAGTTGTTGCGTGGTTTTGCCGCACCCCCGGTGCTATGATCCTGCCCCTGCGCCGCAAAGAGTACAAACTCCCCGGCGCTTGTTTGGCCGCCCGTGATCGGCCTTGCGCTCACCGCAACTGACCTGATTAGGAGAATTATCATGGCTTTCGAATTGCCGCCGCTGCCCTACGCACACGATGCCCTGCAGCCGCACATCTCCAAGGAAACCTTGGAGTACCACCACGACAAGCACCACAACACCTATGTCGTGAACCTGAACAACCTGGTGCCAGGCACCGAGTTCGAAGGCAAGACCCTGGAAGAGATCGTTAAATCCTCTTCGGGCGGTATCTTCAACAACGCCGCTCAGGTCTGGAACCACACCTTCTACTGGAACTGCCTGGCGCCAAACGCCGGTGGCCAACCTACCGGCGCACTGGCTGAAGCTATCAACGCAGCGTTCGGTTCGTTCGACAAGTTCAAGGAAGAATTCACCAAGACGTCCGTCGGCACCTTCGGTTCCGGTTGGGGCTGGCTGGTGAAAAAAGCTGACGGTTCCCTGGCCCTGGCCAGCACCATCGGCGCCGGCAACCCACTGACCAACGGCGACACCCCGCTGCTGACCTGCGACGTATGGGAACACGCCTACTACATCGACTACCGCAACGTGCGTCCCAAGTATGTGGAAGCGTTCTGGAACCTGGTCAACTGGAAGTTCGTGGCTGAGCAGTTCGAAGGCAAGACCTTCACTGCCTAAGCAACGCGTGCAGTAGAAAGAGCCCGGCGATCGCCGGGCTTTTTTGTGGGCGCTTGAAAATGCACGCCGTGCAGGAAGTGTGGAACTCACTGAAACGAATTCGCCACCCAGACGACGAGAGAAATACCTCTCTCAGTTCATGTAGGAGACTCCGCAATGGATCCGTTATCGATGGGTATGTCGGCATTGTCATCAGTGATGCCAGTCGTCGGCCAAGGCCTGGATTTGCTGGGCAAAGGCTTGGATGTGCTCGGGAAGATCGTGGACGCAAAAAGCACGAGCGCCAATCAGGACCCAGGCAAAATCGGCGCCGATACGCACCAGAGCAACACTGTTCAGATCAGTTACAACGCATAAAACAGCGGGTCCCGCCAGGCGGGATAGGCAAAAGGTTCGCGCCCTTTGGGCCCCGCGCCACACCAGAGAGCGGCGGATTTTATCCGCCCTCTTCCTGCCCCACCTGCATTCGACCGCTTCCCGTTACCCCACGCCCCAATGTTCCTTTGACGGCCGCCATCAGATTGCCAATACTCATGGCATATTGAAGGCCACCCGCATGAGACAAGGAATGCCCCTTTGAAGCTGGAACTCAAAAACAGCTTGTCGGTGAAGTTGCTAAGGGTGGTGCTGCTCTCGGCATTGATCGTTGGCGTGGCGCTGAGCGTGGCGCAGATCGTGTTCGATGCTTATAAGACACGCCAGGCCGTAGCCGGCGATGCCCAGCGCATCCTCGACATGTTTCGCGACCCTTCGACCCAGGCCGTCTACAGCCTGGACCGCGAAATGGGCATGCAGGTGATCGAAGGGCTGTTTCAGGACGAGGCCGTGCGCATGGCCTCCATCGGCCATCCCAACGAGACCATGCTGGCGGAAAAAAGCCGCGCGTTGCAGCAGTCCCCCAGCCGCTGGCTGACCGACCTGATTCTTGGCCAGGAACGCACCTTCACCACTGCATTGGTTGGCAAAGGCCCGTACAGCGAGTATTACGGCGACCTGAGCCTGACCCTCGACACCGCCACCTACGGCAAGGGTTTTATTGTCAGCTCGGTGGTCATCTTTATTTCCGGCGTGTTACGCGCGCTGGCCATGGGCCTGGTGCTGTACCTGGTGTATCACTGGCTGCTGACCAAACCGTTGTCGCGGATAATCGAACACCTGACCTCCATCAATCCGGATCGGCCCAGCGAGCATAAGATCCCGCAACTCAAGGGGCACGAGCACAACGAGTTGGGGCTGTGGATCAACACCGCCAACCAGTTGCTGGAATCCATCGAACGCAACACCCACCTGCGCCACGAAGCCGAAAGCAGCCTGTTGCGCATGGCCCAGTACGATTTCCTGACCGGTCTGCCCAACCGCCAGAAGCTGCAGGAGCAACTGGACAAGATCCTGATCGATGCCGGTCGCCGGCAACGCCGGGTGGCGGTGTTATGTGTAGGGTTGGATGACTTTAAAAGCATCAACGAGCAGTTCACCTACCAGGCCGGCGACAAATTGCTGCTGGCCCTGGCCGACCGCTTGCGTGCCCATAGTGGCCGCCTTGGGACCCTCGCGCGTCTGGGCGGCGACCAGTTCGCCCTGGTGCAGGCCGACATCGACCAACCTTACGAAGCCGCCGAGCTGGCGCAAAGCATCCTCGACGACCTGGAAGCGGAATTCGCCCTCGACCACGAGCAGATCCGTCTGCGCGCCACTATCGGCATCACCCTGTTCCCCGAAGACGGCGACAGCACCGAAAAGCTGCTGCAAAAGGCCGAACAGACCATGACCCTGGCCAAGAGCCGTTCGCGCAACCGCTATCAGTTCTATATCGCCAGCGTCGACAGCGAAATGCGCCGCCGCCGCGAACTGGAGAAAGACCTGCGCGACGCGTTGAGCCGCGACCAGTTTCACTTGGTGTACCAACCGCAGATCAGCTACCGCGATCAGCACGTGGTGGGCGTGGAAGCGCTGATTCGCTGGCAGCACCCGGAGCATGGGCTGGTACCGCCGGACCTGTTCATCCCACTGGCCGAGCAGAACGGCACCATTATTGCGATCGGTGAATGGGTGCTGGACCAGGCCTGCCGCCAATTGCGCGAATGGCACGACCAGGGCTTCACCGCCCTGCGCATGGCGGTCAACCTGTCCACCGTGCAGTTGCACCACTCCGAATTGCCGAGGGTGGTCAACAACCTGATGCAGATCTACCGCCTGCCGCCGCGCAGCCTGGAGCTGGAAGTCACCGAGACCGGCCTGATGGAAGACATCAGCACCGCCGCCCAGCACCTGTTGAGCCTGCGCCGCTCCGGTGCGTTGATCGCCATCGATGACTTCGGCACCGGCTACTCGTCCCTGAGCTACCTCAAGAGCCTGCCGCTGGACAAGATCAAGATCGACAAGAGCTTCGTCCAGGACCTGTTGGACGATGACGACGATGCGACCATCGTGCGCGCCATTATCCAACTGGGTAAAAGCCTGGGCATGCAGGTGATCGCCGAAGGCGTGGAAACTGCGGAACAGGAGGCTTACGTCATTTCCGAGGGCTGCCACGAAGGTCAGGGCTACTACTACAGCAAACCCTTGCAGGCACGCGAGCTGGCGGCTTTTTTGAAGCAGGCCGAGCGCAATAACGCGGCCATTCTCTGACGCGGCAATACGATACTGAATATTTCCCGCGTGTACCCCTTTACACAAAATGCAAATCTTTCGCATTATGTCGCAGTTTTTGCGCTCCCCCGCGCGTCCCATCAACAACCGAAGCAGGATGTTCGCCATGATTCGTATGCCCCTGGCCACCGCCAGTCTGCTGGCTATTGCCATTTCTCTCGCCGGTTGCGGCGAAGGTAAAGACAAGCCCGCAGCCAACCAGGCGCCGACCCCGGCTGCCAGCACTACCGCTCCAGCGGCTGCCACTCCTGCCGGCCAGGTCGACGAAGCCGCCGCCAAAGCCGTGGTCGCGCATTACGCCGACATGGTGTTCGCGGTGTACAGCGACGCCGAAGCCACTGCGAAAACCCTGCAGACCGCCATCGACGCCTTCCTCGCCAAGCCGAACGACGAAACCCTCAAGGCCGCCCGTGCTGCCTGGGTTGCCGCGCGCGTGCCTTACCTGCAGAGCGAAGTATTCCGCTTCGGCAACACCATCATTGATGACTGGGAAGGTCAGGTGAACGCCTGGCCCCTGGACGAAGGCCTGATCGACTACGTCGACAAATCCTACGAGCACGCCCTGGGTAACCCAGGCGCCACCGCCAACATCATCGCCAACACTCAAGTCCAGGTCGGCGAAGACAAGGTCGACGTGAAGGAAATCACCCCGGAAAAACTCGCCAGCCTCAACGAGCTGGGCGGTTCCGAGGCCAACGTCGCCACTGGCTACCACGCCATCGAATTCCTGCTCTGGGGCCAGGACCTGAACGGTACCGGCCCAGGCGCCGGCAACCGTCCCGCGTCGGACTACCTGACCGGCGACGGCGCCACTGGCGGTCACAACGAGCGTCGTCGTACCTACCTGCGCGCCGTGACCCAACTGCTGGTCAGCGACCTGCAAGAAATGGTCGGCAACTGGAAACCCAAGGTTGACGATAACTACCGCGCCACCCTTGAGGCAGAACCTGCCACCGACGGCCTGCGCAAGATGCTGTTCGGCATGGGCAGCCTGTCCCTGGGCGAGCTGGCCGGCGAGCGTATGAAAGTGTCCCTGGAAGCCAACTCGCCGGAAGATGAGCAGGACTGCTTCAGCGACAACACCCACTACTCGCACTTCTATGACGCCAAGGGCATCCGCAACGTCTACCTGGGCGAGTACACCCGTGTTGACGGCACCAAACTGACCGGCGCCAGCCTGTCGTCCCTGGTGGCCAAGGTGGACCCAGCCGCCGACACCGCGTTGAAGGCCGACCTGGCCGCGACCGAAGCGAAGATCCAGGTCATGGTTGACCACGCCAACAAGGGTGAGCACTACGACCAGTTGATCGCGGCCGGCAACGACGCGGGCAACCAGATCGTGCGCGACGCCATCGCCTCGCTGGTCAAGCAGACCGGTTCGATCGAAGCCGCGGCAGGCAAGCTGGGCATCAGCGACCTGAACCCCGACAGCGCTGATCACGAGTTCTGATCAGTGGTGCGTTGAACGAGGCGACCTTCGGGTCGCCTTTTTCATGCCTGTTGTCCACAGTAGTACCACCACCGGCAACCCCATGTGGAGGGCCCGGTTTACATGCCCCACACCCCAGGTAGAATGGCGCCTCTGCCCTATATCGAGCGAACTTCATGGCGTTGCCGACCCTACGTATCATCGGTTTCATCATCGGCATCTTCCTGATCACCCTCGCGATCGCCATGGTCGTGCCCATGGCGACCCTGGTGATTTTCGAACGCACCAGCGACCTGCCCTCGTTCCTCTGGGCCAGCATGATTACCTTTGTCGCCGGCCTGGCCCTGGTGATCCCCGGCCGTCCCGAACACGTCAACCTGCGCCCCCGCGACATGTACCTACTGACCGTCACAAGCTGGCTGGTGGTCTGCGTGTTCGCTGCGCTACCGTTTCTGCTGACCCAGCACATCAGCTACACCGACTCGTTCTTCGAAAGCATGTCGGGCATCACCGCCACCGGCTCCACGGTATTGAGCGGGCTGGACAGCATGTCGCCGGGCATCCTGATATGGCGCTCGTTGCTCCACTGGCTGGGCGGTATCGGCTTTATCGGCATGGCGGTGGCGATCCTGCCGCTGCTGCGCATTGGTGGCATGCGCCTGTTCCAGACCGAGTCCTCGGACCGCTCGGAAAAGGTCATGCCGCGTTCGCACATGGTGGCACGCTTGATCGTGGCGGCTTACGTGGGCATCACCATCCTCGGCAGCCTGGCGTTCTGGTGGGCCGGCATGGGCTTGTTCGATGCGATCAACCACGCGATGTCGGCGATTTCCACCGGTGGGTTTTCCACCTCCGACGAGTCCCTGGCCCACTGGAAACAACCGGCGGTGCACTGGGTGGCGGTGGTGGTGATGATCCTCGGCAGCCTGCCGTTCACCCTGTACGTGGCCACCTTGCGTGGCAACCGCAAGGCACTGATAAAAGACCAACAGGTTCAGGGCTTGCTCGGCTTGCTGGTGGTGACCTGGCTGGTGCTCGGCACCTGGTATTGGTGGACCACCAACCTGCATTGGCTGGAAGCCCTGCGCCATGTGGCGCTGAACGTGACCTCCGTCGTGACGACCACCGGTTTTGCACTCGGGGACTACAGCCTGTGGGGCAACTTCTCACTGATGCTGTTCTTCTATCTGGGCTTTATCGGCGGTTGTTCGGGATCGACGGCCGGCGGGATCAAGATCTTCCGCTTCCAGGTCGCCTATATCCTGCTCAAGGCCAACTTGAACCAGCTGATTCACCCGCGCGCGGTCATCAAGCAGAAGTACAACGGCCACCGTCTGGATGAAGAGATTGTGCGTTCGATCCTGACCTTTTCGTTTTTCTTCGCCATCACCATCTGCGCCATCGCCCTGGCCCTATCGCTGCTGGGCCTGGACTGGATGACCGCGCTCACCGGCGCCGCCAGTACCGTATCCGGCGTAGGCCCGGGGCTTGGCGAAACCATCGGCCCGGCCGGCAACTTCGCCAGCCTGCCGGATGCGGCCAAGTGGATCCTGTCGCTGGGCATGCTGCTGGGCCGCTTGGAAATCATCACTGTCTTTGTTCTGTGCATCCCGGCGTTCTGGCGTCACTGATCGTCGACAACCGCGCCCGGTACTCGCCGGGCGTGGTATCGAACCAGCGGCGAAACGCGCGAAAGAAGTTGCTTGGGTCGGCAAACCCCAACAGGTAGGCGATCTCCAACAACGTCATGCTTGGCTGCGCCAGGTATTGCTCGGCCAGTTCGCGGCGGGTGTCGTCGAGCAGGGTCTGGAAACTGGTGCCCTCCTCCTGCAAACGCCGCTGCAAGGTGCGCTGGGACAGATGCAGCGTCTGGGCCACCACTTCGCGCTTGGGTTCGCCCTGAGGCAACAACCGGCACAAAACCTGTCGCGCCTTGTGGGTCACGCGGCTTTCGGAAAAACGCGCCAGGTATTCACCGGCAAACCGATCATGCAGCAGCGCCATGGCTTCGTTGGCCGTGGGCAACGGCGCGTCCATGTCGGCGCGCTCGAAGATCAATGCGTCGTAGGCCGCGTTGAATTGCAGCGGCGCGTGAAATGCCTGTTTGTAGGGCGCCAGGTCCACCGGTTGCTCGCCTTGCAACATGACTTTGCGCGGTTGCAGGGTGCGCCCGGTCAGCCAGCCGCACAGCGCCAATGCGCAGGCCAGCGAGGCTTCGGCGCTTTGCCGGGTGGGCGGCAGATGGTCGCCATGCACCGTCAGAATCAGCGCATAGCCTTCGGGCAACAGGCGAAAACTCAAGTCGGCGCTTTCGGCGATGATCCGCTGGTAGCGAACCAGTCGCATAAAGCCTTCGGCCAGCGTGTTACTGGACATCAAGGCGTAGCCGGCTACATGAAACGACGCCGGACGCACCACCTTGCCCATGTTCAGGCCGATCGCCGGGTTGCCCGACAACTCGACCGCGCGCTGCCACAGGCGCGTCATGGAATCCTGCGGGAATCGCGCGTCGGGGTCGTTGAGGGCGGCGTAATCCAGGCCCAGTTGCGTGAACAGAGTGCGGCAGTCCAGGCCATCCATTTCCAGCGCCTTGACTATCCCCATCGCCCAGCTTGCAGAAGTTGTTCGTTCGCTCATGGCGTCTTCTTAATAAAGCAGGCTCAAAACGGCAGCCAGGAAGTCAAGGATACTAAAGTGGCATTTAATGTCACTGGCTGTTACCACTGATCACTCTAGACTCAAATAATCCCCCCGCCGAACATCTGTTGGGCGGCACAACAATCAAAGGGCCGGCCACGTGGAAAACGTCAAGCAATTCAACAGTTTTGCCGAATTTTACCCGTACTACCTGCGCGAACACGGCAACAGCACTTGCCGACGCCTGCACTTTATCGGCACCACCTTGGTGATCGGCATTCTGGCCTATGCCATCGGCCGGGGCTCATTAGGCCTGCTGCTGGCGCTGCCGATCGCCGGCTACAGCTGTGCCTGGGTCGGCCATTTCTTCTTTGAAAAGAACCGCCCGGCCACGTTTCAGCACCCGTTCTACAGCTTGCTGGGGGATTTTGTGATGTATCGCGACATGATTCTGGGCAAAGTGCCGTTCTAGGCCGGGTGGAGATAAAAGTCTTTTTGTCATTTGCAGTGCGGTATCCTGCCAAGGCTTTTTGAGAGCGCGGAATCACCTGCGATTGAAAAAACAGACTTTGCGAGGAGCGACGACGATGCACGAGATACCTAATCTCCCCTTCCCAAGCCTGCACGAAACTGAGCAGCCAACACCGCAGCAGGCCAGCCCAAAGCAGCCTGAGGCCAAAGAAGCCAAACCAGTCGACAGCAAACGCCAGGACTGACGCCGTACCAGACCGTGTGGAAAGCGCAGCTTTGAGCGCTTTCCACACTGCCTGAATCACCCGAGGTACCCGCCATGACCGACACGCTCCCCGACACCCCGGACACCGCCGTCCTCGATGCTGCCTTGCAGATGGTCGAGGTATGGAACCGCCTCAGCGCCGACAAGCAAGCCGTACTGCTCAAGCGCTTCGGCACCCAGGAAAACGCCCTGGCCGCCTTGGTTACTACCCAGTTGCTGGCACCCGCCAAGCCCTGACCCCTGACGTTTTTGCGTTTTACTACCCTGTTCGGGCCAAAGCACCGCTATCATTAGCAGCCTATCTTTACCTGCTGCGACAGTGGACCTCTCCCCATGCCAGATACCCAGCGCCCCTTGGCGGTCACGCTGCAAGTTGTTTCCATCGTGTTGTTCACCTTTATCGGCTACCTGAATATCGGCATCCCCCTGGCCGTGTTGCCCGGCTATGTCCACAGCGAGTTGGGCTACGGCGCGGTGATTGCCGGGCTGGTGATCAGCGTGCAATACCTGGCGACCCTGTTGAGCCGGCCGTATGCGGGCAAAATCATCGATAACCTGGGCAGCAAGCGTGCGGTGCTGATCGGCTTGACGGGCTGTGGCCTGAGCGGTGTGTTCATGTTATTCGCGGCGTGGTTTTCAAGCCTGCCGGCGCTGAGCCTGGGCAGCCTGTTGGTCGGCCGCCTGGTACTGGGCAGCGCGGAAAGCCTGGTGGGGTCCGGCGCGATCGGCTGGGGCATCGGCCGGGTAGGCGCGGCCAACACCGCCAAGGTCATCTCGTGGAATGGCATTGCCAGTTACGGGGCGCTGGCGGTCGGTGCACCGTTGGGGGTGTTGCTGGTCAGACAATTTGGGCTGTGGAGCATGGGCGTCAGCATTATCCTGCTGGCGGCGGTGGGCTTGTTGCTGGCGTGGAACAAGGTCGCCGCGCCGATTGTGGCCGGGGTACGCCTGCCGTTCATGAATGTCCTTGGCCGGGTACTCCCGCACGGCTGCGCCCTGGCCTTGGGTTCGATCGGCTTTGGCACCATCGCCACCTTCATCACCCTGTATTACACCACCCAGCACTGGGATAACGCGGTGTGGGCGCTGAGCCTGTTCGGCGCCAGCTTTATCGGCGCGCGCCTGCTGTTCGGCAATTTGATCAACCGCATCGGCGGTTTTCGCGTGGCGATCGCCTGCCTGTCGGTGGAGATCCTTGGCCTGCTGTTACTGTGGCTGGCGCCGGATGCCAACTTGGCGTTGGCCGGCGCGGCGTTGAGCGGCTTTGGGTTTTCCCTGGTGTTCCCGGCCTTGGGGGTAGAGGCCGTCAACCTGGTGCCCGCCTCCAGCCGCGGTTCGGCGGTGGGGGCTTACTCACTGTTTATCGACCTGTCCCTGGGAATCACCGGCCCGTTGGCCGGGGCCGTAGCGGCAGGCTTCGGTTTTGCGTCGATCTTCCTGTTCGCCGCTCTCGCCGCCTTGGGTGGCTTGCTGCTGAGCGTGTACCTGTACCGGCAGGCGCCCAAGGCCCGCGAAACACGCGACGCCTAGAAGTCGACCTTGCCGCGCCCCGCCTTGATGCTGCCGCGCTTGGTCTTGGATTCGAGGCGACGTTTTTTCGAGCCCAGGGTGGGCTTGGTCGGACGGCGCTTTTTCTCCACCTTGGTGGCGCTGAGGATCAGCTCCACCAGGCGCTCCAGCGCATCGGCACGGTTCTGCTCCTGGGTCCGGTATTGCTGGGCCTTGAGGATCAACACGCCGTCACTGGTGATGCGACTGTCACGCAGGGCCAGCAGGCGTTCCTTGTAGAACTCGGGCAGCGAGGACGCCGGAATATCAAAGCGCAGGTGCACCGCACTCGACACCTTGTTAACGTTCTGCCCGCCGGCGCCCTGCGCACGGATGGCCGTCAACTCGATCTCGGCGTCGGGCAGGTGCACGTTGTTGGAAATGACCAGCATGAATCAAAGACCTTAGGCAACGGATAAGCCAAACGTGGAACAACATCGACAACAAGGCCACCTGTAAAAATGAAAATACCCTTGATCGCTGTGCTAGGCACTTTATCACTCATTCAAACTGCGCAGGCCTTCGCCGATAGTGCCAACGGCAAGAATCTCTATTCCCAGCGATGCGCCATGTGCCATGGAGCGGACCTCAAGGCAACGGGACCACTGGCCAGGAAAAGCAGCCCGCCCACACCTGACCTTACAACCGCCGCGTTCAAAAAACGCCTGGCTGATTATCCGGGCGTGATTGTCTCTTCGGTGATCCTTCGTCCCAATGGGAACCTGATTCCAAAAACATTGCAGGAAAACGGTGTGCGCGTACCGCCGCATGCGTGGAGCGTTGAGGATTTTCGCGATTTGAATCAATACATGAGTGGTGTGATTTTAAAAAGCCGGTGAATGGCTCTCAATGTATGAGATCCCGGCGTGGGGGGTGTTTGTGTGTGACATTATCATCGGATTAAGCGACTACTTTCTCACCACCGAAGTTACCAATGCTCCGATCATATCTATCTCTTTCTTTGCCCTCATAGAAAACATGTTGGTCTGTATCACTCGTGTGCATCTTCATAATCAAACGCGATGAAGTAGTCGCTTTCTGAAAAAACAATCTCATGAGAGAAGTATGCTTGGATCAGTGATAACCACTCCTGCCGCAGTTCAAACATGCCGTTATTGACGTCCTCGTTTACTGACAGCCCGAGCTTGGAAATCACGGAGTAATCGTTTCCTAAATCCGCAGAGTCCTCCCTTCCGCTTAGCCACTTTGTGGTTCTGTCGAACCATTCCAATCTCACTTTGAGTCCCATGTAATGCCTCACAGATACTTTTTGATGTTTCGTTTTTTTTTCGGCCCTTTTAGCTGCTCGCCGGTTATGTGGCTGAATGCACCTATATGGCTCCCATCACCTACTAGATAGATTTCCAGCTCGCCGTGTTGGGAGTCCCATTCAAAGATCCCGCGACCTTTTTCATCAATCCAGCGCTCTCTCAGGCCGGCACCTCCCTGCTTGGGAGTCATGGGCTTTTCTTTTTTCAGATTTTTAAAGCCAGTTATCTGTCCAGTATCAAGAGCCTTATGGTACTTGTGATCCCCTGCCCGAACACTCACCACCACATACAGCGGCCGAACCCCCGACTCCACCGGGAACACCAGAATAAAATCCCGATATTGCGGCGGATATACCGGGTTCACCAGAATTTGTGCCGCCTTCTCCGTCGGCGGGTAAATCCAGATCACCGGCGCTTGCGGTGCAGCCTCCAGAGCAGGAATACCCAGCGTGTCACTTGGATCAAGGGCGGGCGTCCAAATCAGCTCAACACCCTCACCCAAATCCGCAACAAACTGCTCGTCACGGTTTTTGAATTGCACCACGTCGATCATCTGCCAGGCGGCATGGTTGCCTGTGTAAAACCCATAACCCCTGAGCGTGCCGTCCTCACGCTGCTCAATTTGCAGTCGCATTTGCGACCGCGCTCGCTGCATCGAGCGCAACTGCTCTTCGCTATATAACGCGCTATCGCCCAACGTTCCCGGCCAAGCCAACCCCACTACACCGGCCAACAAGCCAGCGGCCATAGACCCGGCCGCGGCGATGGCCGACTCCATCCACCGCCGTACGCAACGCCAACTGCCCCAAACCGACCGGCAAGGCGCTGCCACCGATCTTGCGCAAGGCCACCGCGCCCCGGGCGTCCACTTCCCGCCCACCCAACAGGCTGAAATGACCGTACTCGCTGATCAACTCCAGCGGTACATAACCGGCGGGGTCCGTGTAGTGAGTGAGGCCGTCTGGCAGTTGGCAGGGTTTGAGGAAGGTGCAGCCGGGAGGCTTGGCTGGCTTGGGCGTTGGGGCTGGGGGTGGGATGAATAAATCGATGGGTGGCGAATAGGGCACACGCAATGGCTGCGGGGTAAGGATTCGCCGTTTGAGTTGTTCTTCTTCGGTGATCGGGTAGGCGCGTTCAGACATGATGGGCTCACTTCCTTGTGTGGGGGAGTGAGCCTACGAGGGAGAATCAAGGAGCTGGAATCGGCATTATTCGATGATAAACGTGGGAAAAGTAGACGGAAAATTCAGTTTGTTTCGAATGCATTTTTTAATGCTGAGTGTGTACCACGCGACCCCCAGGGGGCTGACAGCGTTTCCGGATGCGGTACTCAGTCCCTCGAAAAGCTCAGTTAAAGGTGGGGGGCAAAAGCGTAAGCGCTAGAAAAATTGCAAAGGACGCGTTTATGAGAGGGACTATGAGAAAGGACGGGTTGAACTTTACGACAGGCAAGGCAAACATCTTGGAGAGTTCAACCCTGATACGGGAGAGCGCACAAAGGACGCCGAGCCAGGCCGAACCACGCCAAAATAATTTCGATAGGAGCATCAGACATGCAGCATGAAATTCTTGCATTTAATAAAAAAACCGAGGAGTTGGCTTTCAGTATTGAAATTCCTGCCGACCGGTACGACAAGTTATCGGAGCTAATGTCCTGGAGTGAGCCTGAAGACGCGATCTATGAGTACGACCTATCACCAGCGCAAGTCGGCCTTCTTGAAAGCATGACCGGCAAGACCTTCAATAGCCCGGACTACACTTTTCAGTTGTCTTGTAGTGGATGAGGCTATATGGCCACGCTGTATAGACGTGAAATGTATGGCAGCAGATGAAATAAGTGGGATGGGTGCAACTGTGCAGCTCATGGCGTCCTGCCATGGTTGAGAAAGTAGTCGTTTAAACATCAGCGTCTTTGAAACAAGTGAGCACTGGAAATACCAGACGTCCAGATCTCTTTTCAGGGCATTTGCTTTCACCGGTGCAGGCAGCGTTTTCACACAGCCTGCATATTTCGCTTACTTCAATACGGCATTCGCCGTCGCCAACGCCGCTTCAGCACTACGTTTGTTCTTGAACCAGTAACACACCGCCATAAACGCCACCCATACCGGGATCGCGTACACCGACACCTGGATCCCCGGAATCATCAACATGATCACCAGGATAAACACCACGAACGCCAGGCAGACGTAGTTGCCATACGGGTACCACAGCGCCTTGAACAACGGCACCTGGCCGGTGCGGTTCATGTGCTGGCGGAACTTGAAGTGGGAATAGCTGATCATCGCCCAGTTGATCACCAACGTGGCCACCACCAGCGACATCAGCAACTCCAGCGCGTGCTGCGGGATGAAGTAATTCATCAGCACCGCCACCAGGGTCACCGCCGCCGAGGCGAGGATTGAACGCACCGGCACGCCGCGCTTGTCGATCTTGGCCAGGGCCTTGGGCGCATCGCCTTGCTCGGCCATGCCCAGCAGCATGCGGCTGTTGCAGTAGGTGCCGCTGTTGTACACCGACAAAGCCGCCGTCAGGACCACGAAGTTGAGGATGTGCGCGGCCGTGTTGCTGCCCAGCATCGAGAACACCTGCACGAACGGGCTTCCGCTATAGGCATCGCCGGACGCATTGAGCGTGGCCAGCAGGCTGTCCCACGGCGTCAGCGACAACAGCACCACCAGCGCACCGATGTAGAAGATCAGGATGCGGTAGATCACCTGATTGATTGCCTTGGGGATCACCGTGCGTGGCTGGTCGGCTTCGGCGGCGGTAAAGCCGAGCATTTCCAGGCCGCCGAAGGAGAACATGATGATCGCCATGGCCATCACCAACCCGCCAACGCCATGGGGGAAGAAGCCACCGTGTTCCCACAGGTTGCTCACCGAGGCTTGCGGGCCGCCGCTGCCGCTGACCAGCAGGTAGCTGCCCAAAGCGATCATGCCGACGATGGCCACCACCTTGATGATTGCAAACCAGAACTCGGCCTCACCGAACACTTTGACGTTGGCCAGGTTGATCAGGTTGATCAGCACGAAGAACGCGGCTGCCGAGACCCAGGTCGGGATCTCCGGCCACCAGTAATGCACATATTTGCCGACGGCCGTCAGCTCTGACATGCCCACCAGGATGTACAGGATCCAGCAGTTCCAGCCCGACAGGAAACCGGCGAAACCGCCCCAGTATTTGTGGGCAAAGTGGCTGAAGGAACCGGCGACCGGCTCTTCGACGATCATTTCGCCGAGCTGGCGCATGATCATGAAGGCAATGAAGCCACAGATCGCATAGCCCAGGATCATCGACGGGCCCGCGGATTTGAGCACCCCGGCCGAGCCCAGGAACAGGCCGGTACCGATGGCGCCACCGAGGGCGATCAACTGGATATGACGGTTTTTCAGGCCGCGTTTCAGCTCGCCTGAAGAGGAATGGGGTCCACTCATGAAAAGGGTCTCACGCAAGGTTTGATGATGTTGAATGCACGTTGCTGCGTTGAATCTCGACTCAAGCAGCGCCGCTCAAACCCCAGCGCAGGCACCAGGAATACAGCGTCTTTCTAACGGTCATGCGTCACCTGTTTGTTTTTATCTGTGACGAAATCGAACCCGCAGGGCTCGTGGCCGAGCGGAGTGATCAGGGTAGGTAAACCCTGAGGTCTTGGCCTTTTGCGTGGTTACGCAAGGGGTCACAGTAAAACGCGGCGCATTGTACACCGCTCGACCGCTTACGCCCGCCCCTGAACGGTGCATGCGACGATCTGTCAGCTATTCCTTACACCGACCGGTAGGCCAATGATAACCAGGCCAAGTCGTAAATTAATCGTTACATCACGGAAAACAGGCGTTACACCTGTCATCCGAAGAAAAATTGGCGATGGGAAATCTCTTCAACACCTACGACGCCAGCCTCCTGTATTTCCTCGATAAATAGCCACGGCCAAAAAACAGAACAAAAAATCCAAATGAAACCGTGTCAATAAATTTTTTGCATTAAACAACAGCTTCTCCTAGGTTCATTCCACTTGCCCGCGAAGCCCGCTGGCGAGCCTTTCTCAACTTTCGCCCTCTAGGAGATACACCATGCAAGCACTGGAAAACGACCTGGAAACCGAACTGCAACTCGACGACTGGTTCGAAGCCCCCACCCACGAAGCCGCCGTGGAAATGATGCAGGCCGATGCCGTTGTACCGTTTGGTACCGCGATGTGGCCGTTCTAACCCTCGACAGCCATCCGGCAGGCGCCGCGCACGGCGCCTGCCCTCCTTACCCAAGGCACACAAGGACACACGTCATGGACAAGGCCCGCGCCGTCGAACACTTTCTTTACTACCTGGCCCATCACCCGGCCGTTAGCGGCCTGAACTGCCCCACCGTGCTGCTGGGCCATACCGAGCGCTACGACGCCATCGCCCAGGCGATCGTCCACAGCAGCGCCGCCCGCTTCAACTTCCAGGTGCAGCGCCTCGACCTGGCTGCCAGCGATACCCTGGCCCAGGCCATCGAAACCTGCGACCTCTACCTGTTTTTATACGACGCTTCGACCCTGGCCAACCCGCGCGCCGAGGGCCCCGACTTTATCCGCGCCTTGCAGGGCGTAATGGCCGAACACTGGAAAAAATCCCTGCTGTTCAAGGATTATGGGGATTATTTCTACGACACCTTCAGCGTCGAGCCCCAGCGCATCGCCGACCTGAATGCCACGCTGATCCGGCGCATGAGCCAGGCCCAGGTGCTGAGCTTTACCGACAAGCACGGCTCTCGCCTTGAAGCGCCGCTGAGCAGCATCAAGAAATGGACCAATATCAACGGCATCGGCAACCACGATCTCGCTCCCGGCGAAATCGCCACCCACAGCGAAGCCATCAATGGCCAGGTGAGGTTTGTCGGTACTTTCCTCAGTACCATTCCGTTTGCACGTAAATACGGCGTGCTGCAAGCACCGCTTGAGCTGTGGATCGAAAACTCGACCGTCTGCAGCGTGGCCAGTGATGTGCCGGGGCTGGTGGAGGATTTCAACAAGTACTTGAACGCCAACCCGTCCAATCGGCGCGTGGAGGAACTGGGTATCGGGACCAACGAAGGCGTAAAGGATTTATATGCACGCAATGCGGGCTTTGAAGAGCGCCACTGCGGGTTGCATCTGGGCTTGGGCGGCGGACAGAAAGGCAGTCATCACCTGGACCTGATCTTCGCCAGCGGGGTGTTGGCCTTGGATGACAAGCCGGTATTCGATGGGGCCTTTACCTTCTGAGCAAAGGGCTCGAAAACACTGGAGATCCAAATGTGGGAGGGGCTTGCCCCCTCCCACAATTTATTGCATTGCAGCTTTACATCACTGCGGCTTCTTGCGACCAAAGCCAGGACGTTGACCTGAACCGGCCGGTGCGCCACGGCGCTTGCCCGACGGCTCGTCGGCGACCAGTTTCGGACCGGGGCGCTTGTTCGCCGCCGGCTTGGCTGGACGCTTGGTGCTGGCGTTGTCGGCGGGGCGATCCGCTTCACCACGGTTGCTGCGACCACCGGACGGTGCAGGGCGCGGCGTACGTGGAGCACGCTCACCTTCCTGACGCGATGGCGCGGTTGGGCGACGCTCACCTTCGATGTGCGGCTGGCGCGAGATACGCCCGCCGGTTGCCGGTGCATCCAACGCCGGGCGCAGGGTGCGGGCAACGCGCTCGGTACGCGCTACAGGGCGCGACGATTTTCGCTGCATACGCTCAAGCTTGTCTTTGCTCTTGGCGTTCATTTGCGGCATGGCGACCGGCGTCAGGCCGACTTCGGCGCTGAGGATGTCGACTTCGTACTGGCTCATTTCGCGCCAGCGGCCCATCGGCAGGTCGGAATTGAGGAACACCGGGCCGAAACGCACGCGCTTCAGGCGACTGACCACCAGGCCCTGGGATTCCCACAAGCGACGTACTTCGCGGTTACGGCCTTCCATCACCACGCAGTGGTACCAGTGGTTGAAACCTTCGCCACCTGGCGCCTGCTTGATGTCGGTGAACTTGGCCGGGCCGTCTTCCAGCACCACGCCGGCCTTGAGGCGTTCGATCATTTCGTCATCGACTTCACCACGTACACGCACGGCGTACTCGCGGTCCATCTCGTAGGACGGGTGCATCAGGCGGTTGGCCAACTCACCGTCGGTGGTGAACATCAGCAAGCCGGTGGTGTTGATGTCCAAACGACCGATGTTGATCCAGCGGCCTTCTTTGGGCTTGGGCATCTTGTCGAACACCGTCGGACGGCCTTCCGGGTCGTCACGGGTGCAGATCTCGCCATCGGGCTTGTTGTACATGATCACGCGGCGCACCGATTCGGCGGCCTCTTCACGCTTGATGACCTTGCCATCAATGGTGATTGCATCGTGCAGGTCGACGCGCTGGCCGAGGGTGGCCTCGACGCCGTTGACCTTGATGCGCTTCTGGGTGATCCAGGCCTCGACGTCGCGGCGCGAGCCCACGCCGATACGCGCCAGCACCTTTTGCAGTTTTTCACCTGCTGGGCCGATTTCCTGGCTGTCGTTCTGGTCTTTGTCGTTCATCTTAAGCACCTCCCGGTGGGTCGATTCAGGCATGGCCTGAAGAGTGTTGAAAGCGGGGCCTTGGCCGAATAGGTCGGCAAAGGGTCGCGAATCATACGCGCATGGCGCGCGTTGCGCATCACAGAGTAGTCGATAAGCGCCAAGTCATTTGTTTTTCCGCCGACCGGTGGCGCCCAGCACACCACTGACTCCATGTGGGAGGGGCTTGCCCCTCCCACATTGGACTGTGTCAGTCTTCGAACTGGCGGCGCTCGGCCTCAATCGCTTCGGCCAGCGCCCGGGCTTCGTCCTCTTCATCGCTCAGCGGCGGCTGTTCGAGGGCAGCGACGGCGGCCAGGAGTTTCTCGCGGGCATCGGCCACGCCGAGGATGTCTTCTTCGGGCTCGACCTCAGGCTCAACGTTCATCTCTGTTTCAGGCTCTGCCGCGCCATCGCGCAGCAAATCATCAAAGTCGGTCTTGATCCCCTGCTCCATGTCGTCCAGTTCCAGCAGCAAGGTGTGGAAGCTGGTTTCATCCTTTGGCTCTTCCGGCTCGGCCGTAGCATCAGCCAACTCCTGCAAACCCGCAGGCACCGGCGCGTCGTCGAAATCCAGCACCGGCTCGGCTTCCATCTCGCGCAATTCGGCGAGCGGCGGCAGGTCGTCGAGGTTTTTCAGGTTGAAGTGGTCAAGAAATACCTTGGTGGTGGCGAACATCGCCGGTTTGCCCGGCACGTCGCGGTAGCCGACGATGCGGATCCACTCGCGCTCCAGCAGCGTCTTGACGATATGGCTGTTGACCGCCACGCCCCGCACATCCTCGATTTCGCCGCGGGTGATCGGCTGGCGATAGGCGATCAACGCCATGGTCTCAAGCATCGCCCGGGAATAACGTTGCGGGCGCTCTTCCCACAGGCGGCCCACCCATGGGGAAAATTTCTCACGGATCTGCAGGCGATAGCCCGACGCCACTTCGCGCAATTCAAACGCACGGCCCTCGCAGGACTTGCGCAGGATCTCCAGCGCTTTCTTGAACACTGGCGGCTCGGGGCGCTCGGCCTCTTCAAACAGTTCGAACAGGCGCTCCAAAGATTGCGGTTTACCCGAGGCCAGTAGAAAAGCCTCCAGCAAGGGTGCCAGTTCGCGGGGTTCTGTCAGATTCATCGATTCAGCTCTTTATTCGGCTCGCGCCCGCACGTGGATAGCCGCAAAAGGCTCATTCTGGACCAGCTCGACCAAGGATTCCTTGACCAATTCAAGGATGGCCATAAAGGTCACCACGACACCCAGGCGCCCTTCTTCAGCGGTGAACAGCTCGACAAACGGCACAAAACCGCCGCCCTTCAAGCGCTCCAGCACATCGCTCATACGCTCGCGGGTCGACAACGCCTCGCGGCTGACCTGGTGGCTTTCGAACATATCGCCACGGCGCAGCACTTCGGCCATGGACATCAGCAATTCTTCAAGACTCACGTCCGGCAACAGCTTGCGCGCGCGGGCCTCGGGGGCGTCGAGCTTGGGCACCACCACATCGCGGCCCACGCGGCTCAAGCCGTCGATGCCTTCCGCCGCGGCCTTGAAGCGTTCGTACTCTTGCAGGCGGCGGATCAGTTCGGCGCGCGGGTCGTCCTCTTCGGCTTCGATTGTCTCCGAACGCGGCAACAGCATGCGCGACTTGATCTCGGCGAGCATGGCGGCCATCACCAGGTATTCGGCGGCCAGTTCCAGGCGCACCGACTGCATCAATTCGACATAACCCATGTATTGGCGAGTGATTTCCGCCACCGGGATGTCGAGGATGTTGATGTTCTGCTTGCGGATCAGGTACAGCAGCAAGTCCAGCGGGCCTTCGAACGCTTCAAGGAAGACCTCCAGCGCATCCGGCGGAATGTACAGGTCCAGCGGCATTTCCATGACCGCCTGGCCATACACCATGGCAAACGGCAGCTCCTGCTGGGCGCCTGCCTGGGGGTCGACGGTTTCCACTGACGACATTCAGGCCTCGACCATAAACGGCGCCGGGTCGCCGCAACCGACACGTACCACTTCGGGCTCGCCGTCGGCCAGGTTGATCACGGTGGAGGCCTTGCCGCCGCCGAAGCCGCCGTCGATGATCAGGTCCACCTGTTTTTCCAGCAGTTGGCGCATTTCGTAGGGATCTTCCAGCGGCTCGGTGTCGCCGGGCATGATCAACGACACACTCATCAACGGCTCACCCAACTCGGCGAGCAGCGCCAGGGCAATCGGGTGCTCCGGCACGCGCAGGCCGATGGTGCGCTTCTTGGGGTGCAGCAGCAGGCGCGGCACTTCGCGGGTGGCGTTCAGGATAAACGTGTAGGGCCCCGGCGTATGGGCCTTGAGCAGGCGGAACGTGCCAGTGTCGACCTTGGCGAACAGCCCGAGTTGGGACAGGTCGCTGCAGATCAGCGCGAAGTTGTGCTTGTCGTCCAGCTGACGCAGGCGTCTGACACGCTCAACTGCGCCTTTGTCGCCGATCTGACAACCGATGGCGTAGGACGAATCGGTTGGGTAGATCACCACCCCACCGGCGCGAATGATCTCCACGGCCTGCTTGATCAGGCGCGCCTGGGGATTTTCCGGATGAATCTGGAAGAATTGACTCACGTGTTCTACCTGTTCAGACGGTGGCAATAATGGGGTCATGCTTGAATCGCCCCCACAACAACGGCAGGTCGTCCGGGACGGGGCGATACTCGCCGATCTCGGACCAGCCACCTGGGCCATGAAAGTCACTGCCGGCACTGACCAGCAGACCAAATTCGCGGGCAAGAATCGCCAGGCTGCCGACCTGTTCGGCGGGTTGATGCCCGTTGACCACTTCGATGGCGTGGCCGCCCGCTCCAATATAGTCGCTGACCAGCTTGCGACGCTTGCTGCGGGTGAAATCGTAATGCCAGGGATGCGCCAGGCTGACCCAGGCCCCGGAGGCCCGCAGGGTCTCGACGGTGTCTTCAAGAGTCGGCCAGTGTTGCTTCACATCGCCCAACTTGCCGGCGCCCAGCCATTTGCGAAAGGCTTCGGCGCGGTCCTTAACAAAACCTTCACGCACCATCCAGTCGGCAAAGTGCGGACGGGCCGGTGCGTTGCCGCTGTCGCCCAGCTCTTGCTGGATGGCGCGGGCGCCCTCAAGGGCGTTGGGCATACCTTTAAGGCTGAGCTTGCGGCTTATTTCCTCGGACCGCAGCCAACGGCCATCGTGCAAATTGGCGATGGCCTGCACCAGCGGCGCAGCGGTTTGATCGAAGCCGTAGCCAAGCACATGAATGGTGGCACCGCCCCAGGTACACGACAATTCCACGCCGTTGACCAACTGCATGCCCAGCGCATGGGCCGCGCTGCGGGCTTCATCGAGGCCTTCGAGGGTGTCGTGGTCGGTCAACGCCAGGACTCGCACGCCTTTTTCAAACGCACGCGCAACCAGTACCGCGGGCGCCAGGGCGCCGTCGGAGGCCGTACTGTGGCAGTGCAAATCAACATTCACGGGGGGGTTGAACCTCAAGTCAGCTGGCGCTTTCGCAACCAAGGATGTTTGTTATTATGCCGCCACATCCAGCTTCTGGCTCTTACTGTGAAACAATTCATCGACTTCATCCCGCTGTTGCTGTTTTTCATCGTGTACAAACTCGACCCCAGGGTCATCGATCTGGCCGGTCACGAACTCACGTTCGGCGGCATCTACAGTGCCACCGCCGTGCTGATCATCAGCTCCGTGGTGGTCTACGGCGCGATCTTCGTCTCCCAGCGCAAACTCGAAAAAAGCCAATGGCTGACCCTGGTCGCGTGCCTGGTCTTCGGCAGCCTGACCCTGGCCTTCCACAGCGAAACCTTCCTTAAATGGAAAGCGCCGGTGGTGAACTGGCTGTTCGCCCTGGCGTTCATCGGCAGCCACTTCATCGGCGACCGCCTGTTGATCAAGCGGATCATGGGCCACGCGCTGACACTGCCGGAACCGGTATGGACACGTTTGAACGTGGCCTGGATCGTGTTTTTCATCTTCTGCGGCGCCGCCAACCTGTTCGTGGCGTTTACCTTCCAGGACTACTGGGTCGACTTCAAAGTCTTCGGCAGCCTGGGCATGACCGTGCTGTTCCTGGTCGGCCAGGGTATCTACCTGTCGCGCCACCTGCATGACACCGACCCTTCCACGCCGAAAACCGAGGACTGACATGCTCTACGCCATCATTGCCACCGACGTTGAAAACTCGCTGGAAAAACGCCTTTCCGTTCGCCCGGCACACGTCGAGCGCCTGAAAGTGCTGCAAGCCGAGGGGCGCATCGTGCTCGCAGGCCCACACCCGGCGGTGGACAGCAACGACCCGGGCGACGCCGGTTTCACCGGCAGCCTGATCGTCGCCGAGTTCAACTCCCTGGCCGATGCCCAGGCCTGGGCCAAGGCCGATCCCTATGTCGCAGCGGGCGTTTACGCCGACGTGGTGATCAAGCCATTCAAACAAGTGCTGCCTTGACCCCGCCCGCGCCGAACCAATTGCGTTCGGCAAGCGCCTAAGGGCTCATTATTCTCGGTAACCTGCCGACAACGTTCTGAATATTCGTGTGGAATCAGGAGTTCCGATGCGCTTACGTCAGTTGTGTCTGTTGGCAGTGTTAATGATCGGGGCTACGGCCCACGCGGAAGAAACCTCGAACACCGGCAGTTCCACGCCCCTGTCCTTGAGTGCCGGCGCCCAGATCACCGAGTTGCAGCAACGTTTGAAAGAAAGCGAACGTCAGCGTGAAGAACTGAGCAAGCAACTGCAAAGCGCCGACGCTACCCGCGAAAGCGCTCAGTTGAGTCGCCTGCGCCAGGAGAACCAACGGCTGGCCCAGCAACTCAAAGATTCACAGGGCGGCGTCCTGACCCGATGGCTCACCGAGCAACAGCAATGGTTTGTCACTGGCGGGGCCGTCGCACTGATCGCCTTGCTGTGCGGGATCTTCGCCAGCGGGGGGCACCGTCGCCGTCGACAATGGCTAAATTGAGTGAGTCATGAGCGAGCTGTTACTGATAGATGATGACCAGGAGCTCTGTGAGCTGCTGACCAGTTGGTTGAGCCAGGAAGGCTTCCAGGTGCGCGCCTGCCACGATGGCTTGAGTGCGCGCAAAGCCTTGGCCGACAGCGCGCCCGCCGCCGTGGTGCTCGACGTGATGCTGCCCGACGGCAGTGGCCTGGAATTACTCAAGCAATTGCGCAACGACCACCCGGAGCTGCCGGTGTTGATGCTCTCGGCCCGCGGCGAACCGCTGGACCGCATCCTCGGCCTGGAACTGGGCGCCGACGATTACCTGGCCAAACCCTGCGATCCGCGCGAACTCACCGCTCGCCTGCGCGCGGTATTGCGCCGCAGCCACCCGGCCGCCGTTTCCACCCAACTGGAACTGGGCGACCTGTGCTTCAGCCCCGTGCGCGGCGTGGTCAGCATTGAAGAGCAGGAATTTGCCCTCACCGTCTCCGAAAGCCGCCTGCTCGAAGCCTTGCTGCGCCAACCCGGCGAGCCGCTGGATAAACAGGAACTGGCGCAGATCGCCTTGGGCCGCAAGCTGACCCTGTACGATCGCAGCCTGGACATGCACGTAAGCAACCTGCGCAAAAAGATCGGCCCTCACCCTGATGGAAGGCCACGCATCGTGGCGCTGCGCAGTCGCGGCTACTACTACAGCCTCTGAGCCTTTGCGCCGGCCATTGATCTGAGCGGTATGAACGTTTTGTCAGTTCGCATCAAAACCGCCTTTACAGAAGCTTTACCCACCCCTGACCGCCGCTGACCTTGATCTGCGTAGCCTACTCACATCCGGACTCACCGGAATAGAGACAGGAGAATCACCATGCGCAAGACCCTTATCGCTTTGATGTTCGCCGCTGCCCTGCCGACCGTTGCCATGGCCGCCATGCCTGAAGGCCCAGGCCCGATGGGCGAGCCTTCCGGTCACATGATGGGTGGCCCGGGCCACGGCGGTGAACACGGTCCGCGTGGCAAAGGCGGCCCCTTCAGCCAGCTGGACCTGAGCCGCGAACAGCGCGAGCAGATCGGCAAACTGATGGGCGACCAATGGCACGCTCGCAAAGACCTGACCAAAAAGTACCTGGACAAACTCCCGGCCGCCGACCAGAAAGCCATGCGGGATGAAATCGACGCCGGCCGCCAGAAAACCCAGGCCGATATCCGTACCGTGCTCAAGCCGGACCAGCAGAAGAAGTTCGACGAGATCGTCAAAAAGCAAGCCGAGCGCCGTGCCGAGTGGAAGGAATTCCAAGCCTGGAAAGCGCAACAGCCGCAAAAAGCGCAATAATGCCCTCGCGTTAATGCTCCCAGCCCAGTGGCCCCCCGCCACTGGGCTTTTCCAGTTTGAGGGTTTCCTGTGCGTTCATTGTTCTGGCGCATCCTGGCCAGTTTCTGGCTGGCCATCGCCTTGGTTGCCGGGCTGTCGATCCTGCTTGGGCACATGCTTAATCAAGATGCGTGGATTCTCAGCCGGCACCCCGGCCTCAATAACCTGGCCCAAGAGTGGACTCAACTCTACGAAGCCCAGGGTGAGGACGCTGCCCAGGATTTGCTGCAACAGCGCAAGCGCCAGTACCACATTGACGTACAAGTGTTGAACGAAAGCGGCGAGCCGGTGGTGCGCGGGACCTTCCCGCGTCGCGCCGCGGCTTTTGAAGCCCGCCAGAACGACAACAAGGACAGCCACCTGCCCTGGCGGCGCCTGACCGCCGAGTACACCAGCGAGAAAACCGGCGACACCTACCTGTTGATCTACCGCATTCCGCACCCGGAACTTGACCAATGGCACCGCAGCAGCCTGACCTGGCCCTTGAGCGCATTGGCCATTGCCCTGGTGGTGCTGACCCTGTTCAGCCTGTTCGTCACCTTGTCCATCACGCGCCCGCTCAGCCGCCTGCGCGGCGCGGTGCATGACCTCGGCCAAGCGAGCTATCAGCAAAACAGCCTGGCACGCCTGGCCAACCGTCGCGATGAGTTCGGCGTACTGGCCACCGACTTCAACCGCATGGGCGCGCGCCTGCAAAGCCTGATCGGCAGCCAGCGCCAATTGTTGCGCGACGTTTCCCACGAACTGCGCTCGCCACTGGCCCGCCTGCGCATAGCCCTGGCACTGGCCGAACGCGCAAGCCCTGAAGAACGCGAAAAACTCTGGCCACGCCTGACCCGCGAATGCGACCGCCTCGAAGCGCTGATCAGTGAAATTCTGGTACTGGCCCGCGTCGATGCCGACAACGCCAGCGCCGAACAGGTCGACCTCATCCCACTGCTCAAGACCCTGCAAAAGGACGCCCAACTCAGCGCACCGGACCAGGTGGTGCAACTGAGCACCGACAGCGACCTGCACCTGAAGGGCTGGCCGACCATGATCGAACGCGCTGTGGATAACCTGCTGCGCAACGCCCAACGCTTCAACCCGCCAGGCCAACCAATCGAGTTGCAGGCACAGCGCCAGGGCGAACGCATCCTGATCAGCGTGCGCGACCATGGCCCCGGCGTCGACGCCGAACACCTCAGCCAACTGGGCGAACCGTTCTACCGCGCCCCCGGCCAGACCGCCCAAGGCCACGGCCTCGGGCTGGCGATCGCACGGCGCGCCGCCGAACGCCATGGCGGCAGCCTGAGCCTGGCCAACCACCCCGGCGGCGGGTTTATCGCCAGCATCGACCTGCCGTTGGAACCGGGGGTTGTCACTGCGGTGTGATGATCTCTTAGAGTGGCCCTTCTCAGACGGCCTGGGGCCAGGCACATCGCCTGCTGGCGCCGCTGACCATCGCGGCACGCCGTTGCAGTGGGATTTGCCGGCGGGGGAATTGGGGGCACATCGGGCTCAGTGGTGACTCGTCACACCGCTATCGAGGGCAAGCCCCCTCCCACATTTGACTGTGTTCACAAATCAAAATGTGGGAGGGGGCTCCCGATGAGGCCAGTACAGCCAACCCAGTCAAAGCGCCAAAACCCCGCTGTACAACCCATACGCCGCCAACCCCGCGCCCGCAATCACACAGCTGAAAATGCCTTTTTCCACGTGGGTAAACAACGGTTGCCCCTGTTCACGCTTGGCCAGGGCAAACAGGATCACACCCGGCGCGTACAGCAGCGCCGACAGCAACAAATACTTCAAGCCGCCGGCATACAGCAGCCACACCGCATAACCCAAGGCAATCACCCCCACCAGCAGGTCCTTCATGCGTTGGCCCTGGGCGTCTTGGTAGGTTTCACCACGCCCGCTCAACAACACCGCATAGGCCGCCGACCACAGGTACGGCACCAGAATCATCGACGAGGCCAAGTAAATCAGCGTGGTGTAGGTGCTGTGGGAAAACAGCGTGATCACCAGAAAAGCCTGGATCATCACGTTGGTCAGCCACAGCGCATTGACCGGCACCTGGTTGGCGTTTTCCTTTTTCAGGAAGGCCGGCATGGTCTTGTCATGGGCCGTGGCGTACAGAATTTCCGCGCAGAGCAGCGCCCATGACAGCAACGCCCCCAGCAGCGACACCGCCAGGCCGAGGCTGATGAGCATCGCGCCCCATGGCCCGACGATGTGCTCCAGCACGCCCGCCAACGACGGGTTTTGCAGGCTGGCCAACTCCGGCTGGCTCATGACGCCCAGGGACAGCACATTCACCATCACCAGCAGCGCCAGTACGCCGAGAAAACCGATGACCGTGGCCCGGCCAACGTCCGCGCGTTTCTCGGCCCGCGCCGAATACACGCTGGCGCCCTCGATGCCGATGAACACAAACACCGTGACCAGCATCATGTTGCGCACCTGGTCCACCACGCTGCCGAATTGCGGGTTGCCCAGGCCCCAGATGTCGCGGGTGAAGACATCGGCCTTGAACGCCACGGCGGCGATCACGATAAACATCAGCAGCGGTACGATCTTCGCCACGGTGGTGACCTGGTTGATGAACGCAGCCTCCTTGATCCCACGCATCACCAGAAAGTGCACAGCCCACAGCAGCACTGACGCACAACCGATGGCCACTGGCGTATTGCCTTGGCCAAACACCGGAAAAAAGTACCCGAGGGTGCTGAACAGCAACACGAAGTAACCGACGTTGCCCATCCACGCGCTGATCCAGTAACCCCAGGCCGATGAGAAACCCATGTAGTCGCCAAAACCTGCCTTGGCGTAGGCATACACCCCGGAGTCCAACTCAGGCTTGCGATTGGCCAGGGTCTGAAACACAAAGGCCAGGGTCAGCATGCCCACGGCGGTGATCGCCCAGCCGATCAGCACCGCGCCCACCTCGGCGCGCGCCGCCATATTCTGCGGCAAGGAAAAAATCCCCCCGCCGATCATCGAACCCACCACCAGGGCGATCAGGGCGCTGAGTCGAAGTTTCTGGGCCGGTTGAGACATGCACACTCCTGAGAATTTAACCGCTGACACTCGCACACTCATTTAACTAACTGCGCGAGTGTAGCGTTTATTAGCGATGGCGATAAAAGCGCCGCGTTCATAACCCAACGGCATGACAACTTATAGCGTTCAGGCGTATTTATAATTTAAATACGACAAATACTTCAGCGTTTTATTTAAACGTTTGCACATTCCATAAAACGGTCTAGCGTCAAACGTCCATACGTAGCCCCAATGCGTGACCACAAAGCAGAAACCGCTCTGGCAAGCGGCTTTGCGCGAAAAACTATTGCCCAAGGATTTCCAGCCTAAGTCATTAATTCACAATGGAATGTGCCAATGAAGTGATCTGAGTCAGCTGTTTGATTAGCACACGGAATTATTCTGTGGTCTCTCTTCTCCTGCATTGGAGTTATGCGATGTCTGAATCTCCCGGAAAACTTCGCTTAGGCGCATTGGTTGCACTTGTCGTCGGCTCGATGATTGGCGGCGGTATTTTCTCGCTGCCGCAAAACATGGCGGCCAGCGCCGATGTCGGCGCCGTGCTGATCGGTTGGGTGATCACCGCAGTGGGCATGCTGACCCTCGCATTCGTATTCCAGACCCTGGCCAACCGCAAGCCCGACCTCGATGGCGGCGTGTACGCCTACGCCAAGGCCGGGTTTGGTGACTACATGGGTTTCTCATCGGCCTGGGGCTACTGGATCAGTGCCTGGCTGGGTAACGTCGGTTACTTCGTGTTGCTGTTCAGCACCCTCGGTTACTTTTTCCCGATCTTCGGCGAAGGCAACACCCCGGCTGCCGTGATCGGCGCTTCGGTGTTGCTGTGGGCCGTGCATTTTCTGGTGCTGCGCGGGATCAAGGAAGCGGCGTTCATCAACCTGGTGACCACCGTAGCCAAGGTTGTGCCGCTGGTGCTGTTCGTGTTGATCGCAGTGTTCGCGTTCAAGCTGGACATCTTCACCGCAGATATCTGGGGCGTGAAAAACCCGGACCTGGGCAGCGTGATGAACCAGGTGCGCAACATGATGCTGGTGACTGTGTGGGTGTTCATCGGTATCGAAGGGGCGAGCATCTTTTCGGCCCGCGCCGAAAAACGCAGCGACGTGGGCAAGGCCACCGTGATCGGCTTTATCACCGTGCTGCTGTTCCTGATGCTGGTGAACGTGCTGTCGCTGGGCATCATGACCCAACCTGAACTGGCCAAATTGCAGAACCCGTCGATGGCTGCCGTGCTGGAGCATGTGGTGGGCCACTGGGGCGCGGTGTTGATCAGCGTCGGCTTGATCATTTCGTTGCTGGGTGCGCTGCTGTCGTGGGTGCTGCTGTGTGCGGAGATCATGTTCGCCGCAGCCAAGGACCACACCATGCCGGAGTTCCTGCGCAAGGAAAACGCCAACCATGTGCCGGCCAACGCCCTGTGGCTGACCAACGCCATGGTGCAGGTGTTCCTGGTGATCACGCTGTTTTCCGCCAGCACTTACCTGTCGCTGATCTACCTCGCCACCTCGATGATCCTGGTGCCCTACCTGTGGTCGGCGGCCTATGCCCTGCTGCTGGCGGTACGCGGCGAAACCTACGAAAACGCCCTCAAGGAGCGCCGCAAAGACCTGTTCATCGGCGCCATCGCGCTGATCTACGCGGTGTGGCTGCTCTACGCCGGCGGCACCAAATACCTGCTGCTCTCCGCCCTGCTGTATGCGCCCGGCGCGATCCTGTTCGCCAAGGCCAAGCATGAACTGGGCAAACCGATTTTCACCCCTGTCGAGAAGCTGATTTTCGCCGCAGTGGTCATTGGCGCCCTGGTGGCGGCCTATGGGCTCTACGACGGCTTCCTGACTCTGTAATTCTGACTGGAGGATCTGTAATGACCACGGAAAAAGTGAAGTACGGCGTACATTCCGAAGCCGGCAAACTGCGCAAAGTCATGGTGTGTTCCCCAGGCTTGGCCCACCAGCGGCTGACCCCCAACAATTGCGATGAATTGCTGTTCGATGACGTGTTGTGGGTGGCCCAGGCCAAGCGCGATCATTTCGACTTTGTGACCAAGATGCGCGAGCGGGACATTGATGTGCTGGAAATGCACAACCTGCTGACCGACATCGTCGCAATCCCCGAGGCGCTGGACTGGATACTGCAACGCAAGATCACCGCCAATACGGTGGGCCTGGGCCTGGTCGATGAAGTCGGCTCGTGGCTGCGCAGCCTGGAGCCGCGCAAGATCGCCGAGTTCCTGATCGGCGGCGTGTCGGCCGATGACCTGCCGAGCAGCTTCGGTGGCAAAACCATCGAGATGTTCCGCGATTTCCTCGGCCACGCCAGTTTCATTCTGCCGCCGCTGCCCAACACCCAGTTCACCCGCGACACCACCTGCTGGATCTATGGCGGCGTGACGCTCAACCCGATGTACTGGCCGGCGCGACGCCAGGAAACCCTGCTGGCCAGCGCCATCTATAAATTCCACCCCGAGTTCACCAACGCCGACTTCCAGATCTGGTACGGCGACTCCGACCAGGAACACGGTGCCGCCACGCTGGAAGGCGGTGACGTGATGCCGATTGGCAACGGCGTGGTGTTGATCGGCATGGGTGAGCGCTCGTCCCACCAAGCCATCGGCCAATTGGCGCGCAACCTGTTCAAGAACAAAGCCGTGGAACGCGTGATCGTTGCCGGCCTGCCCAAATCCCGCGCGGCGATGCACCTGGACACCGTGTTCAGCTTCTGCGACCGCGACCTGGTGACCGTCTTCCCGGAAGTGGTCAACCAGATCGTCCCGTTCACCCTGCGCCCTGACGACAGCAAGCCGCACGGCATCGACATCCAGCGCGAGAAAACCAACTTCCTCGACACCGTGGCCGCAGCCCTCAACCTCAAGGCCCTGCGTGTGGTCGAGACCGGCGGCAACAGCTTCGCCGCCGAGCGCGAGCAGTGGGACGACGGCAACAACGTGGTGGCCGTGGAACCGGGCGTGGTGATCGGCTACGACCGCAACACCTACACCAACACCCTATTGCGCAAGGCGGGCGTGGAAGTCATCACCATCAGCGCCGGTGAACTCGGCCGCGGCCGTGGCGGCGGCCACTGCATGACCTGCCCGATCGTCCGCGACCCTATCGACTATTAAGGAGATCCATCATGGCTTTCAACATGCGCAACCGCAGCCTGCTGTCGCTGATGCACCACACCACCCGCGAGCTGAACTACCTGCTGGACCTGTCCCGCGACCTCAAGCGCGCCAAATACACCGGCACCGAGCGTCCGCACCTGCAAGGCAAGAACATCGCGTTGATCTTCGAAAAAACCTCGACGCGCACCCGTTGCGCCTTCGAAGTAGCGGCCCATGACCAAGGTGCGCACGTCACCTACATCGACCCGGTATCGTCGCAGATCGGCCACAAAGAGAGCATGAAAGACACTGCCCGTGTGCTCGGGCGCATGTTCGACGCCATTGAATACCGTGGTTTCGAACAGGAAATCGTCGAAGAGCTGGCCAAGTTCGCCGGCGTGCCGGTGTTCAACGGCCTTACCGCCGAATTCCACCCCACCCAAATGATCGCCGACACCCTGACCATGCGCGAACACAGCGACAAGCCGCTGCATGACATCAGCTACGCCTACCTGGGCGACGCCCGCTACAACATGGGCAACTCGCTGCTGATGATCGGCGCCAAGCTCGGCATGGACGTGCGCATCGGCGCGCCGAAAGCCCTGTGGCCACACGAAGATTTCATCAAGCAATGCCAGGCGTTCGCCGAAGAGAGCGGCGCACGCATCACCATCACCGAAGACCCTGCCGAGGCGGTGAAGGGCGTGGACTTCATCCACACCGACATCTGGGTATCCATGGGTGAGCCCGTGGAAGCGTGGGACGAGCGCATCGAGCAACTGCTGCCGTACCAGGTCAACGCCAAGATGATGAAAGCCTCGGGCAACCCCCGGGTGAAATTCATGCACTGCCTGCCGGCGTTCCATAACAGCGAAACCAAGGTCGGCAAAGACATCGCCGCACGCTATCCGAACCTGGCCAATGGCGTGGAAGTGACCGAAGAAGTGTTCGAGTCGCCGGCCAACATCGCCTTTGAGCAGGCGGAAAACCGCATGCATACCATCAAGGCGATCCTGGTGTCGGCACTGGCGGATATCTAACTTTTACTGCAGGAACGCAATCAATGTCGGAGGGGGCTTGCGCCCTCCCACATTTTTCCTGTGTTCACAACGATAAATCTTAGAAGGACATTCCTTATGCGCATCGTCGTAGCCCTGGGCGGCAACGCCCTGCTCCGCCGTGGTGAACCCATGACGGCGGACAACCAACGCGCCAATATCCGCGTCGCTACCCAACAGATCGCCAGGATCCACCCCGGCAACGAACTGGTGATCGCCCACGGCAATGGCCCCCAGGTCGGCCTGCTGTCGTTGCAGGCGGCGGCCTATACCAGCGTTTCGCCCTACCCACTGGACGTATTGGGCGCCGAAACCGAAGGCATGATCGGCTACATCATCGAACAGGAACTGGGCAACCTGCTGGACGTTGAAGTGCCCTTCGCCACCGTGCTCACCCAAGTGGAAGTCGACGCCAACGACCCCGCCTTCCAGAACCCCACCAAGCCGATCGGCCCGGTATACACCAAGGCCGAAGCGGAAAAACTCGCCGCCGAAAAAGGCTGGGCCATCGCCCCGGATGGCGACAAATACCGGCGCGTGGTCGCCAGCCCGCGCCCGAAACGCATCTTCGAAATCCGCCCGATCAAATGGCTGCTGGAGAAAAAAGCCATCGTGATCTGCGCCGGCGGCGGCGGCATCCCGACGATGTATGGCGAAGACGGCAAACTCCAAGGCATTGAAGCCGTGATCGACAAGGACCTGTGCTCGTCCTTGCTGGCCGCGCAACTGGACGCCGATTTGCTGGTGATCGCCACCGACGTCAGCGCCGCATTTATCGACTTCGGCAAGCCAACCCAAAAGGCCATCGCCCAGGCCCACCCCGACGCCATGGAAGACCTCGGTTTCGCCGCCGGCTCCATGGGCCCCAAGGTGCAAGCCGCCTGCGAGTTCGCCCGCCAGACTGGCAAAACCGCGGTGATCGGTTCACTCTCGGACATCGAAGCCATCGTCCAGGGCAGCGCCGGTACCCGCATCAGCACGGCAACACCTGGCATCACCTATCTGTGAAGTAGAGGAGATTCGCCTATGGCCACCTTTGAACCCGGTCACCTGCATATCGAGCGACATGCGCTGAACAAGGACGACGTCAGCTACGACCTGTGCCTGGACTACGAAGTCGTCACGGATAAAAGCGAGGGCAAAGGCATGCAATTCACCCTGCATGGCAGCGTCCAGGGCAAGGACATGAAGGAAACGTTCTTTCTGCCCAAGGATCAGGCCTACAACTTCGCCAGCAACGTGACCCGGATTGTCGAGAAATACGGTATCCCCAAAACCCACAGCAGCGTGGGATCGGACCACAAGCACTACGATCTGATGTTTGAAGATGTGCGGCATCAGTTGGACATGAAATCCGGGGACCCGGTCAAGCCCGAACACCTGGCGTGATGCGTTTGCACTGACACAACAGTGTTCAAATGTGGGAGGGAGCAAGCCCCCTCCCACATTTTGATCTCCATTATTTGTCAGATTTCACCTGTGCCTCGCGTCAAGGCATACTTGCCGCCTCTCGCTCCCCAGAATCGTCAGCCACTGCATGCGTATCCACGTCAGCTTCATCGACCGCGTCGGCATTACCCAGGAAGTCCTGGCCTTGCTCGGTGGGCGCAATCTCAACCTGGATGCGGTGGAAATGGTGCCGCCCAACGTCTACATCGACGCCCCGACCCTCAGCGCCGAGGTGCTGGAAGAACTGCGCGATGCCCTGTTCAGCGTGCACGGCGTACAAGCGGTGACGGTGGTGGACATCCTTCCCGGCCAACGCCGCCACCTGCAACTCGACGCCCTGCTGGCCGCCATGACCGACCCGGTGCTGGCCCTGGACAGCGCGGGCAAGATTCTGTTGGCCAACCCGGCGTTGATCGCCCTGTACGGGCGCGAACCGGCCGGCGAAAGTATCGCCGAGCTGTTCAACGACCTCGCGCTGCTGGAGACCTTGCTGGAAAACGGCTTTCGTTTGCCGCTGCGCGAGATCAGCGTCAACGGCCAGACCTTGCTGCTGGACGCCACGCCGATCACCGACGCCGGCGCCCTGCTGACCCTGTACCAACCCAACCGTATCGGCGAACAACTGTCGGCGTTGCACCATGACCATGCCGAAGGCTTTGATGCGCTGCTCGGCGAGTCCCCGGTCATTCGCACCCTCAAGGCGCGTGCGCAGCGGGTGGCGGCCCTGGATGCACCGTTGTTGATCCAGGGCGAGACCGGTACCGGCAAAGAGTTGGTGGCGCGTGCCTGCCATGCCATCAGCACGCGGCACAGTGCGCCGTTTCTGGCATTGAACTGCGCGGCGCTGCCGGAGAACCTCGCCGAGAGCGAGCTGTTCGGCTACGCACCGGGCGCCTTCACCGGCGCCCAGCGCGGCGGTAAGCCAGGGCTGATGGAACTGGCCAACCAGGGCACGGTGTTCCTCGATGAGATCGGCGAGATGTCGCCGTACCTGCAGGCCAAGCTGCTGCGGTTTCTCAATGACGGCAGCTTTCGCCGGGTGGGCGGCGACCGTGAAGTGAAAGTCAATGTGCGCATTCTCAGCGCCACTCACCGCGACCTGGAAAAAATGGTCAGCGAAGGCACCTTCCGCGAAGACCTGTTTTATCGCCTCAACGTCCTCAACGTCGAAGTACCGCCCCTGCGCGCACGCGGCCAGGACATCTTGCTGCTGGCCCGCTACTTCATGCAGCAGGCCTGTGCGCAGATCCAGCGCCCCGTCTGCCGCCTGGCACCCGGCACTTACCCGGCGCTGCTGGGCAACCGCTGGCCGGGCAATGTGCGCCAGTTGCAGAACGTGATCTTCCGCGCCGCCGCCATTTGCGAAAGCAGCCTGGTGGACATCGGCGACCTGGACATCGCCGGCACCTCGGTTGCGCGCCAGAACGACGGCGAAATCGACAGCCTGGAACAGGCCATGGAAGACTTCGAGCGCGACCTGCTGGAAAAGCTCTACACCAGCTACCCCTCGACCCGCCAGCTGGCCAGCCGGTTACAGACCTCGCACACCGCCATTGCCCATCGATTGCGCAAGTACGGCATACCCGGCAAGCCCTGATTCCAAAGGGAATGGGCTCTAAACCTGAAATACAAGCCCCCTCCCACATTGACCGCATTTTTGGTCCAGGAACGACATCCCGTGTACTGAAAGCGCTACAGCGTAACGATATCGCTACAACCCTGCTTTTTGCGCGCCATGCAAGGCTTTGATCCACATAGGCTTTTTTTCCAAGGCCCAGCTGTAGCGAAATCGCTACAGCGCAGCCGTATAACCTCATAACCATTTTTATTAACTTATTGAATTATAAGGAATTAATAACATTGGCCGCGATTTTGCTTAGCAACTCCTCATTATTCCAATCCCGCCCACCAGACGATTCTGGCCCTGAGGAGTTTCCATGAGCGAGTTGCGTTTCACTGAAGATCACGAATGGCTGCGCGCCGAAGCTGACGGCAGCGTTACCGTAGGCATTACCGCTTTTGCGCAGAACGCGCTGGGCGATGTGGTTTTCGTGCAACTGCCTGAGCTGCAGGTCTACGGCAAGGGCGCTGAAGCGTCCACCGTGGAGTCGGTCAAAGCCGCCAGCGGTGTATACATGCCGCTGGACGGCGAAGTACTGGAAGTGAACGACAAACTCGACGCCAGCCCGGAGCGGGTCAACGAAGACCCGATGGGCGAAGGCTGGTTCTTCCGTTTTAAACCGGCCGATGCCAGTGCAGTGGCTAAGCTGTTGGATCAGGATGCGTACGACCGCCTGATCAAAGCCAACGCTGAAGCCTGAGGAGCGCGCCATGAGTATTAATTTGAGCACCGCCAACGAATTCATCGCCCGCCACATCGGCCCGCGCCAGGCAGACGAGCAGCAGATGCTCGCAAGCCTGGGCTTTGATTCCCTCGAAGCCTTGAGCGCCAGCGTGATCCCGGAAAGCATCAAGGGCACCAGTGTGCTCGGCCTCGAAGACGGCCTGAGCGAAGCCGAGGCGCTGGCCAAGATCAAGGCTATCGCCAGCCAGAACCAACTGTTCAAGACCTACATCGGGCAGGGCTACTACAACTGCCACACACCGTCGCCGATCCTGCGCAACCTACTGGAAAACCCGGCCTGGTACACCGCCTACACCCCCTACCAGCCGGAGATTTCCCAAGGCCGCCTGGAAGCGCTGCTGAACTTCCAGACCCTGATCAGCGACCTCACCGGCCTGCCGATCGCCAACGCATCCTTGCTCGATGAAGCCACCGCCGCCGCCGAGGCCATGACCTTCTGCAAGCGCCTGAGCAAGAACAAAAGCAGCAACGCGTTCTTCGCCTCCGTACACAGCCACCCGCAAACCCTCGATGTGCTGCGCACGCGTGCCGAGCCGCTGGGCATCGATGTAGTGGTGGGCGATGAGCGCGAGTTGAGCGACGTGAGCGCCTTTTTCGGCGCCCTGCTGCAATACCCGGCGAGCAACGGTGACGTGTTCGACTACCGCGAGCTGACCGAACGCTTCCACGCCGCCAACGCCCTGGTGGCCGTGGCCGCCGACCTGCTGGCCCTGACCCTGCTGACCCCACCGGGTGAGTTCGGCGCCGACGTGGCCATCGGCAGCGCGCAACGCTTCGGCGTGCCGCTGGGCTTTGGTGGCCCGCACGCGGCGTACTTCTCCACCAAGGATGCGTTCAAGCGCGACATGCCGGGCCGCCTGGTCGGTGTGTCCGTCGACCGTTTCGGCAAGCCGGCCCTGCGCCTGGCCATGCAGACCCGCGAGCAACATATCCGCCGCGAGAAAGCCACCAGCAACATCTGCACCGCCCAAGTGCTGCTCGCCAATATCGCCAGCATGTACGCCGTGTATCACGGGCCTGAAGGCTTGACCCAGATCGCCCAGCGTATTCATCAGCTGACGGCAATCCTGGCGAAGGGCTTGACCGCCCTGGGCCTGAAGGTCGAACAAGCACACTTCTTCGACACCCTCACCCTCAACACCGGCGCCCACACCGCGGCCCTGCACGACAAGGCCCGCGCCCAGCGCATCAACCTGCGTGTGGTGGATGCCGAGCGTGTCGGCCTGTCGGTGGACGAAACCACCACCCAGGCCGATATCGAAACCCTGTGGGCGATCTTCGCCGACGGCAAGGCCCTGCCGGTTTTCGCCCACACTGAAAGCACCTTGCCGGCCGCGCTGCTGCGCCAGTCGCCGATCCTCAGCCACCCGGTGTTCAACCGCTACCACTCGGAAACCGAGCTGATGCGCTACCTGCGCAAGCTGGCGGACAAAGACCTGGCGCTGGACCGCACCATGATCCCGCTGGGCTCCTGCACCATGAAGCTCAACGCCGCCAGCGAAATGATCCCGGTGACCTGGGCCGAATTCGGTGCCCTGCACCCGTTCGCCCCCGCCGAGCAAAGCGCCGGTTACCAGCAACTGACCTCCGACCTGGAAGCCATGCTCTGCGCGGCCACCGGTTACGACGCGATCTCCCTGCAGCCGAACGCCGGTTCCCAGGGTGAATACGCCGGCCTGCTGGCCATTCGTGCCTATCACCACAGCCGTGGCGAAGAACGTCGCGACATCTGCCTGATCCCATCGTCGGCCCACGGCACCAACCCGGCCACCGCCAACATGGCCGGCATGCGTGTGGTGGTGACCGCATGCGACGCGCGTGGCAACGTCGACATCGAAGACCTGCGCGCCAAGGCCATCGAGCATCGCGAACACCTCGCCGCGCTGATGATCACCTATCCGTCCACCCACGGCGTGTTCGAGGAAGGCATCCGCGAGATCTGCGCGATCATCCACGACCACGGCGGCCAGGTGTACATCGATGGCGCCAACATGAACGCGATGGTCGGCCTCTGCGCACCGGGCAAGTTCGGCGGCGATGTATCCCACCTCAACCTGCACAAGACCTTCTGCATTCCCCACGGCGGTGGCGGCCCGGGCGTTGGCCCGATCGGCGTCAAGTCGCATCTGGCGCCGTTCCTGCCAGGCCATGCGGCCATGCAACGCAAGGAGGGCGCGGTGTGCGCCGCACCGTTCGGCAGCGCGAGCATTTTGCCGATCACCTGGATGTACATCAGCATGATGGGCGGCGCGGGCCTCAAGCGCGCTTCGCAGTTGGCGATCCTGAATGCCAACTACATTTCCCGTCGCCTCGAAGAGCACTACCCGGTGCTTTACACCGGCAGCAACGGCCTGGTGGCGCATGAATGCATCCTCGACCTGCGCCCGCTCAAGGACAGCAGCGGCATCAGCGTGGATGACGTGGCCAAGCGCCTGATCGACTTCGGCTTCCACGCACCGACCATGTCGTTCCCGGTGGCGGGCACGCTGATGATCGAGCCGACCGAAAGTGAGTCCAAGGAAGAACTGGACCGCTTCTGCGACGCAATGGTCGCCATTCGCGAAGAGATCCGCGCGGTGGAAAACGGCACCCTGGACAAGGACGACAACCCACTCAAGAACGCGCCGCATACCGCCGCCGAACTGGTAGGCGAATGGAGCCACCCGTACAGCCGTGAGCAAGCGGTGTACCCGGTTGCGTCGCTGGTCGAACGCAAGTACTGGCCGCCGGTGGGCCGGGTCGACAACGTGTTCGGCGATCGCAACCTCGTCTGCGCATGCCCATCGATCGAGAGCTACGCCTAACTCAAGGGTCAACTCGATCAAATGTGGGAGGGGGCTTGCCCCCTCCCACACTTGACCGAGTACGATCTCAAAAATAATAAGAAACCGGAGAACAACCATGTCGTTAAGCGTGTTCGACCTGTTCAAGATTGGCATCGGCCCCTCCAGTTCCCACACCGTCGGCCCTATGCGCGCCGCCGCTCGTTTTGTCGAGGGCCTCAAGCGCGACAACCTGTTGAGCGCCACCACCGGCATCAAGGTGGAACTCTACGGGTCGCTGGGCGCCACCGGCAAAGGCCACGGCAGCGACAAGGCCGTGCTGCTCGGCCTGGAAGGCGAACACCCGGACACCGTAAACACTGAAACCGTCGCCGCGCGCCTCCTGGCGATGCGCAGCAGCGGCCGCTTGAACCTGCTCGGCGAACACAGCATTGCGTTCAACGAGAAAGAACACCTGGCGATGATCCGCAAACCCCTCGCCTACCACCCCAACGGCATGATTTTCCGTGCCTTCGATGGCGCGGGTATCCAGGTCCGCAGCCGCGAGTACTACTCGGTCGGCGGTGGGTTTGTGGTCGACGAAGACGCCGCCGGCGCCGACCGGATTGTCGAGGACGCCACGCCCCTGACCTTCCCGTTCAAGCACGCCAAAGACTTGCTCGGCCATTGCACTACTTACGGGCTGTCCATCAGCCAGGTGATGCTGACCAACGAAAGTGCGTGGCGCCCGGAAGCGCAAACCCGTAGCGGCCTGTTGAACATCTGGCAAGTGATGCAGGACTGCGTAGATGCGGGCTGCCGCAATGAAGGGATCTTGCCGGGGGGCTTGAAGGTCAAGCGGCGCGCGGCGGCCCTGCATCGCCAGTTATGCAAGAACCCGGAGTCGGCGCTGCGCGATCCATTATCGGTGCTCGACTGGGTCAACCTGTACGCCCTGGCCGTCAACGAAGAAAACGCCAACGGCGGCCGCGTGGTCACGGCGCCTACCAACGGTGCGGCGGGAATCATCCCGGCGGTACTGCATTACTACATGCGCTTTATCCCAGGTGCGAACGAAGACGGCGTGGTGCGTTTCCTGCTCACCGCCGCCGCCATCGGTATTTTGTACAAGGAAAACGCCTCGATCTCGGGTGCCGAAGTCGGCTGCCAGGGCGAAGTCGGCGTGGCCTGTTCCATGGCCGCGGGCGCCTTGTGCGAGGTGTTGGGCGGCAGCGTGTCCCAAGTGGAAAACGCCGCCGAAATCGGCATGGAACACAACCTGGGCCTGACCTGCGACCCGATAGGCGGGCTGGTGCAGGTGCCCTGCATCGAGCGCAACGCGATGGGTTCGGTCAAGGCGATCAATGCAGTGCGCATGGCCTTGCGCGGGGATGGGCAGCACTTCGTATCCCTCGACAAGGTCATCCGCACCATGCGCCAGACCGGCGCCGATATGAAAAGCAAATACAAGGAAACCGCCCGTGGCGGTTTGGCGGTCAACATTATCGAGTGCTGACGCCTCAAGGCGCGCCGGCACGTTTTTCAGGAGCTGAACATGTCCACCGAAACCCTGTTGAAAACCCCCTTGCACGCTCTGCACCTCGAGTTGGGCGCACGCATGGTGCCCTTCGCCGGCTACGACATGCCGGTGCAGTACCCGCTGGGCGTGATGAAGGAACACCAACACACCCGTGAGCAGGCCGGGTTGTTCGACGTGTCCCACATGGGCCAGATCCGCCTGACCGGCGCCAACGCCGCCAAAGCCTTGGAAACCCTGGTGCCTGTCGACATTCTCGACCTGCCGGTGGGCATGCAGCGCTACGCCATGTTCACCAACGAACAAGGCGGCATCCTCGATGACCTGATGGTCGCCAACCTGGGTAACGATGAGCTGTTCCTGGTGGTCAACGCCGCCTGCAAGGATCAGGACCTGGCACACCTGCGCAAGCACATTGGCGACCAATGCACCATCGAGCCGCTGTTCGAAGAGCGCGCGCTGCTGGCCCTGCAAGGCCCGTTGGCGGTGAAGGTGCTGGCGCGCCTGGCGCCGGAGGTCAGCAAGATGACGTTCATGCAGTTCGCCGCGTTGCGTCTGCTGGGCGTGGACTGCTACGTGAGCCGCTCGGGTTACACCGGCGAAGACGGTTTTGAGATCTCCGTGCCTGCCGCCAGCGCCGAAAGCCTGGCCCGCAGCCTGCTGGCCGAGACCGAAGTACAGGCCATCGGCCTGGGCGCCCGCGACTCGCTGCGCCTTGAAGCTGGCCTGTGCCTGTACGGCCACGACATGAACACCGACACCACGCCGATCGAAGCCAGCCTGTTGTGGGCAATCTCCAAGGCGCGCCGTGCCGACGGGGCGCGTGCCGGCGGTTTCCCTGGCGCCGACCGGATCTTCACCCAGCAGCAAGCCGGCGTCGGCCGCAAGCGCGTGGGCCTGCTGCCGCAAGAGCGCACGCCCGTGCGGGAGGGCGCGGAAATCGTCGACGAACATGGCACGGTGATCGGCAGCGTGTGCAGCGGCGGCTTTGGTCCGAGCCTGGGCGGCCCGCTTGCCATGGGCTACCTGGACAGCGCATTCACCGCCTTGGATACCGAAGTCGCTGCGTTGGTGCGTGGGAAAAAGGTGCCTCTTCGTGTAAGTAAAATGCCATTCGTGCCGCAACGTTACTTCCGTGGCTGACTGTTCCTATAAGTAACGCGGTTGCGTTAACGTGCACTAATCTGTAACGCAACCGCCATAAAACAGTGCAGTAGCGATAGTCATTGTTATAGGGTTTTCCCTATAACAAGTGACTAACTCTATCGAATAAGTCCGTTCCATATTATTCAACCCAGTCTCATGAAACCGAGCAAAACCTGGGGTTTGGCGGGGCTTGTTTTTTTCATATTAGTTGGCGTAGAGTTTGCCCACTGTGTTTGCATGGGTCGCTTGGAACCTGGACCTGGGCAGTAGCTGAAGTAGTTGCGCTACAACCCGTTCGACGTCTCTTACTTTCCTGCAACCCAGCCCAGTACTCTTTCATGTGAAAGGGGCTGTCATTAATTTTAGTGTCAAAGGAAAGAAGACAATGTCTACACGTCAGAGCGGTACCGTTAAATGGTTCAACGACGAGAAAGGGTTTGGTTTTATCACGCCAGAAAGCGGTCCGGATCTGTTCGTGCATTTCCGCGCTATCCAGGGCAACGGTTTCAAGAGCCTGAAAGAAGGCCAGAAAGTGACCTTCGTTGCCGTGCAAGGCCAAAAAGGCATGCAGGCTGACGAAGTACAAGCGGAAGCCTGATCTCTACCTGCGACAAAAAGCCCCTGATATGACATCAGGGGCTTTTTTATGGGCGCGATTCCGTAAACTGCGTGTTTTCTCCAGAGAGCCCTGCCATGTCCAAACCCCTGCTGAGCCCCCAAGGCGAATTTCCCGCCGTTGGCCTGGGCCGTCGCCTGGCAGCGATGTTCTATGATTTGCTGCTGTGCACCGCACTGCTGATCGTCACCGCGTTTATCTACAAGCTGGTATGGATCGCGTTCGTCGGCGAAGCCAGGATGCGCACCCTCACCGAGTCCGGCGCCTTGGACGGCGATCCGCTGCTGTCGACGATTCTGTTGTTCGTGCTGTTTGGCTTCTTCGCCAAGTTCTGGACCCACTCGGGTCAGACCTTGGGCATGCAGGTGTGGGGGGTACGCGTGCAGAACGCCGACGGCTCACGCATCAGCCTGTGGCAGGCACTGTTGCGCTTTGTGGTGTCGATTGCGTCGTGGCTGTGCGTGGGGTTGGGGTTTATCTGGTCGCTGTTTGATAAGCACAAACGCAGCTGGCATGACATCTATTCGGACACGCAACTGGTGCGCGTCCCAAAGCAAAAGAAGTAACCCCTGCCCAATGGAAATCAACCGGTGGGAGGGGGCTTGCACCCCTGCCCACCGGTTTGACCGAGCCCGTCTCGGCTCAGGCGTTGCCGGCCAGCTTCAGACGTGCGGCCTGGGTAAAGTCCAGCATGCGCTTGAGCGGCCGCACGGCATGCGGGATCACCGACGGTTCGACGAAGATCTCATTGCTGCCCTCACGCAGGCACTGCAACGTGCGCTCCAGCGTGTTCATCGCCATCCACGGGCAATGCGCGCAACTGCGGCACGCAGCACCGTTGCCCGCCGTAGGCGCTTCCACGAAAACCTTGTCCGGGCAGAGCTGCTGCATCTTGTAGAAGATGCCGCGGTCGGTCGCCACGATGAAGGTCTTGTTCGGTAAGCGTTGCGCCGCAGCGATCAACTGGCTGGTGGAGCCCACCGCATCGGCGAGCTCGATCACCGAGGTCGGGGATTCGGGATGCACCAGAATGGCCGCATCCGGGTACAGCGCCTTCATGTCTTCCAACTGCTTGGACTTGAACTCTTCGTGCACGATGCACGCACCGTCCCACAGCAACATGTCGGCACCGGTCTGGCGCTGGATATAAGTGCCCAGGTGTTTGTCCGGGCCCCAGATGATGGTCTCGCCGTTGTCCATCAGGCTTTCGACGATTTCCAGCGCGCAGCTGGAGGTCACCACCCAGTCGGCCCGGGCTTTGACCGCAGCCGAGGTGTTGGCGTAGACCACCACGGTGCGCTCGGGATGCTGGTCGCAGAATGCCGAAAACTCATCCACCGGGCAGCCCAGGTCCAGCGAGCACGTGGCTTCCAGAGTGGGCATGAGGATGCGTTTGTCGGGTGTGAGGATCTTGGCGGTCTCACCCATGAAACGCACGCCGGCGACCAGTACGGTCTTGGCCGGGTGGGCGGCGCCGAAGCGGGCCATTTCCAGGGAGTCGGAGACACAGCCGCCGGTTTCTTCGGCCAGGGCCTGAATCACCGGGTCGCAATAGAAGTGGGCCACCAGCACCGCGTCCTGAGCCTTGAGCTCGGCGGCGATGGCGGCGCGCAGGCTCGCCTCTTCGTCGGCGCTGAGGGCCTTGGGCTGCTTGGCGTCGAGATGGGCTTGAACCAGTAGGCGTTCGGAAATGTGCGTCATATTCGCAAGACCTGCAGGCGCAGTTGCGCGAAAGTCGAGTTTACCACCGGCTCTGGAGCCCTTCGGGCGCCGCCGGACGAAGTGATCGTGTTCATCAAGCACGGGTAAAGGTGAAGCTGCGCAAGGCTACAGAATATCGAATGGATTCAAAAGCCTAATCTGGCCATGACACCTGCGCCTGCTCAGCAAAAAAAAATAATGGCACATTGACTCTCCCCCTCGCAGGAGGGTTTACGCTCCCCCGCCTTCAAAAACACCTCAAGCAAATCCCGTCAGGGTCACTGCTCACACCCCTCTCATTTACGCGTTATAGGGACATAACCTTTGAACAATCCATTGGACTTGGACAGCGTCATTACCACCACCCGCGAAATCCTCGCACAGCTACTGGTGATGGATGCCGCCGATGTAAATGAGCACAGCAGCATCGTGGAAGACCTGAGTGCCGACTCGCTGGATATCGTCGACCTGAGTTTTCAGCTCGGCCGCCACTACGGCTGCACGCTGCCCAAGACCAGCGTACTCGACCATGCGGTCGCGGTGTTTGGCGATGTCAGCGGGCTGGTCGAGAAAGGCCGCATCACGCAGGCCGGCGTGGAGCTTCTGGAACACAGCCTGAGCGCGTTTACCCCCGGACAGTTGCGCAGCGGCATGCAGCCGGCGGATGTGTTCGCGGCCACGACCGTGCGCAACTGGGCCGAGCAGTGCTACCGCATGTTCAACTACTTGCCCGCGACCTGCCCCGAGTGTGCCGCCGACCAGGCCCGTCTCAATGAGCGTAGCCAAGTCGTGTGTTGCGGTTGCAGTGCGCGCTTGACGCCGATGGAGGGCGATGAAATTTCTCGCCACCTGGTGGAGCAATTTGCCGCGTCGCGTTTGCCGCAAGCGGTCTAGGAGTTTGCTCATGGGGCCGCGAGAGGTTTTAGTCACGGGCTACGGGCTGGTAGCCCCCACGGCACTGGATGCTGCAACGCTGTTTGCACACATCCGTGGCAAGCGTTCGTGTATCCGTCAACATCCGGTGTTTGCCGAACTGGGCTTCGCGGTGAGCGCCGCCGGTTATATCGACCACGCGCAGTGGCAGGCCATGGCCGCGCAGGTGGCGGTGGATGCAACAACGCTACCGCGCCAGAGCCTGCTCGCCGAGTTCGTCGCCCGGCAGGCGCTGCAGCAGGCAGGCCTGGTTGCCGCCGATTTTTCCCGCGTGGCCAGCGGCGTGTTCCTCGGCGCCAACAAGCATTGCGTGAGCCGTGACCTGCAAGAAGCCAGTCGCCATATGGACGCCACCGGCAGCGTCGACCTGGATCGCTACCTGGACAACCACACCCTGGTGGGTGGCCCATTCGCTCGGCGGATCGACCAGCAGACGGTCCACATCGCCCGCCTGCTCGGCATTCGCGACCATATCAGCACCCACTCCGACGCCTGCGCGGCCGGAACCATGGCGATCGGCAGCGCGTTTCGCGCCATCGCGCGCGGCGACATCGACGTGGCCATCTGCGGCGCCGTCGAGTTGATGGCCCACGAATTGTCCTACTACAGCTTCGACGGCCTGGGTGCGATTTGCCAGCGTGCCGACCTCGCACCCGAGCAACAGAGTCGCCCGTTCATGAATGACCGCTGCGGGTTCGTCCTCGGCGAAGGCGCGGCGATGCTCGTGCTCGAGTCCAGGGAACATGCCGAACGACGCAAGGCCCGCGCCCTCGGCCGGGTCTTGGGCTACGCCAATTATTGCGAAGCACAGAAGATCACCTCCAGCAGCCGCGATGGCAGCCACTACGCCCACTGCATGAACGCCGCCCTTGCCAGTGCCGGCCTGAGCCGCGACGCCGTGGACCACGTCAATACCCATGGCACCTCGACCCAGGCGAACGATCGCAGTGAAGCACTGGCCATCGAGCGTGTGTTCGGCGCGGCCGCAAGCACGATGACGTTTACCGCCAACAAATCGGCGATTGGCCACTCGCTGGCGGCCAGCGGCGCCATCGAGGCGGTGTTGTCATTGATGACCCTGCAGCAAGGCGTGGCGTTGCCCACCCTTAACTATGACCCGGCAAATGCCGAGTTCCCTGAGTTGAACTTCCTGACCGAAGCACAGCAACAGCCCATCAAGGTGGTGCTGTCCAATTCGTTCGGTTTTGGTGGCGTCAACAGTTCGCTGGTGTTGGGAAACGCATGAGATGAACAGCCTTCAAGCAAAACCCGTCTACCTGGTCGCCGCATCCGTGTTCAACAGCGCCGGTAGTGAGTGCGCCGACTTACATGGCTCGGCGCCGGTCGCCCACGTGTTGGATTTCCCCCCAGGCCCGTTGGCCTATCCAGTGACCGTACCGCGTTTGCCGACCACGGTGTTCGACCGCAAGATTCAACGCAATGTCGAACCGCAGGGCGCCAGGCTGCTGTATTGCGCCGGTCGTATGGCCGGCCCGCTGAATAACTTGCACCTCGCCGGCGAGCGGGTTGCGCTGATGGCCGCCATTCCGGAAGTGGATGGCCCCAGCTCCTGTTGGGAGGCCGTGCAGGCCATCGCCGAACAACCGGATGCGCTGCTCGCGCAACTGTTTGCGCATACCCCGCCGCTGCATGCGCTGATGATGCTCAACAGCAGCGTCATGGCCTACGTGGCCGAAGCCCTGCATTGCCACGGCCCCATGGGCGGTTTCTGCTCACAGAGCAATGCCGGGATCGATGCGCTGATCGAAGCGGTTGAACAGATCGCCGGTGATCGTGCCGATGCGGGTGTCGTGGTCAGCAGTAGCCCGAACCTCTCGCCTGCGCTGTATCTGCGCGACAGCACACAAAGCCCGCCTCAGGCAGACGCGAGCCTTTACGGCGAAGGCGCGGCAGCGCTGTTGCTGACCTCGCGCCCACCGGCAAACGGCACACATGCATTGCGCATTGCCGGGTTCGCCCGTGGCTACAGCGCCTCGCCCGAACGGTCGAGCGCCGTGGCGCAGCGAGTCGTCCAGCAAACATTAGCCAGGGAAAAACTCGGCATGCGCGACGTCGCACGGATTGTCGCCGCGCCAGGTACGCCGTTCCTGCCTCTTCTGTTCGCAGACACCCAGGCGATTTTCCACAGCAGCCGGCATATGACTGGCGACTTGGGGGCCAGCGCCTTGCTGACCGAGATCGCCCTGGCGCTTCACGATCACGCCGATGGCTACACCCTGCTGCTCGATCACAGCCGCGCAGGCCATTGGGGCGCCGTATTACTGGCCAACGAAACCACGGAGAAACAGGCATGAGCCCACCAAGGATTGTGATAACCGGCATGGGTGCCGTGACCGGCTTCGGTTTCGAATGGCAATCGATGTGGGCGCAGATGCTGCGCGGGGAGCACTGCATCCGCCCCTGGCAACCCGAAGGCGTGGCGGACGGGACGTTCCCGGTACGCTATGCCGCCGCCGTGGACAGCCGCCTGCTGCCCGACTACCTGCAAGGCCATCGCGCCTGGCAAATGCCCCTGGAAAAACGCAGCCGATTGGGTTGGGTGGCGGCCAGCCAAGCCATTACCGACAGTGGCCTGACCCGCGAGCAACTGCGCGATGCCGCGGTACTGTGTGCGTCCGGCGCCCCGGCCCACAGCATCCAGGACATGCTGCTCACCGTCTCCAGCGAGCGGGATGCGCCACCGGCGTGGCGCCATTTGATGGCCAGGGTCGACCAGGTCGATGCCGACCACTCGCTGCGCCAGAGCAACGACCGCCTGGCGCGGGTGATTGCCGATGACATCGGTTGCGAAGGCCCGGTGGTCAATATCAGCAGCGCCTGCGCGGGGGCCTCCCAGGCCATCGGCAATGCCTTCCAGATGATCCGCCGGGGTGAAGTCGAGGTCGCTATCGCCGGCGGCGCCGATTCGGTGCTGAGCCTGGACACCATGACCGCGCTGTACCTGTTGGGTGCCGCGAGCAGCGAACAACGCTGGGGCACCGGGCTTTGCCGGCCATTTGATCGCCACCGTAGCGGCCTGGTGGCCGGCGAAGGCGGCGGCTTTGTAGTGCTCGAACCCCTGGAGCGCGCCCTCGCCCGTGGCGCCGTGCCCTATGCCGAAGTGCTGGGTTTTGGCAGCAGCCTGGACGGCTACAAAGTCACTGCGCCCGACCCGCAGGGCCGGGGCGCCGCCCTCGCGATGCAGACCGCCCTGGACGACGCCGGCATCCGCCCGCAACAGGTGGACCTGATCAATGCCCACGGCACCTCCACCCCGCTCAACGATGCGGCCGAAACCCTCGCCATCAAGTCAGTGTTCGCCCAAGGCGAGCACTATCGACGGCTGGCGGTCAGCGCCAACAAATCCCAGTTCGGCCACTTGATCGCAGCCGCCGGCGCGCCCGAGTTGATCGTCACAGCACTGGCCTGCAAGCACGACCGGATTACCCCGACCCTCAACCTGCACGATGCCGCCGACGACTGCGACCTGGATTACTGCGCCCATCAAACGGTGAACCGCCGCGTCGATGTGGCACTGAGCAACTCATTCGGTTTTGGCGGGCTCAATACCTGCCTGGTGCTGGGTAAATACCAGGAGCACGCACAATGAGCGGCGTACCCATCGCGATCGCCGGCAGCGGCTGCGTACTGGCCAGCGGTTGGGGCGTGGATGCGTTCTGGTCGGCGGCCTGCGAGTCGCGCAGCGGGATCAAGCCGCTGCGCTCGTTGCAGTTTCACAGTGAACGGGTCACAGCCTTCGGCCAGGTCCACTATGACGACCACCAACGCAGCCGTCAGGACCTTGCCCAAAACCTGCAACGTTACTGCACGCCCGCCGTCATCTGGGGCGTCAGCGCGGTACGCCAGGCATTGGCCGAGGCCAATCTGAACCCGGGCACCGACGACCTGACCTACGGTCTTTATTGCTGCCAGGGCGGGTATACCCATCCGTCGCTGGCGTCCTACGGCGAGTTGCTCCACGACTGTCGTCAAGCCGAAGGCGCCGACATGCGCCACCTGGCCCGACGCATCTTGCAGGAGCGGGCGCAGGACCCGTTCCTGGTGCTCAAAGGCCTGAGCAACATTCTGTTGGGCGTGACCAGCCTGGCGCTCAAGCTTGAATGCGAATGCAACGCCTACATGCAGGGCGTCAGCGGCAACCTCGCGGCATTGCGTGAGGCCTGCGCCGCCTTGCAGAGCGGGCGCATCGACGTGGCCATCATCGTCGGCGCGGGCAGCGAACTCGATGCATTGGCACTCAGCGCTCTGGTGCAGGCCGGCACGATCAGCGCCGACGGCGCCCACACCCTGCTGCCTTTCGATGCGCAAGGCACTGGCGGTATCGCCGGCGAAGGCGCGGCGGCCTTGGTGTTGCGCCGGCGCGTAGAGCTTGGCGATGAAGCCCAGGTATGCCTGCAAACAATGACCGCCGATGTGGCGGTCGAAGCGTTGAACCTGCCTGACCGGCAAGCCGATTTGCTGGTGTGCGGCGCTACCGGCCAGCCCGACAAAGACCGGCGGTTGAGCCACACCCTGGCCCGAACCGGCGCCGCCCACATTACCAGCGGCGTGGCGGTAACCGGCCTGCTCAGCGCGGCCCCCAGCCTGGCGGACCTGATCCTCGCCCGCTGCGCCCTGCGCGCCCAGTGCGTGCCGCCGATTGCCGGGTTGCGCCAACCGGTGGCCGCGGACCTGCCCTTTGCGATGGGGGCCGCCCATTCGACAAAACTCGTCGACTGCCTGGTCCTCAACCAGGACGACAACGGTTTCAGTGCTTGTTACCACTTGACCTACAGCGAGCGGGCCGACAACGCCTGACGTTCTTGACGACACCCTCCTCTTTTAAAGGACATGGATGTAATGGATTACCGTGATTTTGTGCGCCCCAAGTTTGTCGACTTGCTCCAGGCCCTGGGGCTGGAGTGCGAGTTCCAGCGCGCGCTGGGCAGCCAATTGTTCTACCGCAACCGCCAGGGTGACGAAGTCACCGTCACCGATTTTCTCGGCGGCTATGGCGCCGCCTTGTTCGGCCACAACGACCCAGGGTTTGTCGACCAACTCTGCACGTTGCTGCGCGCCGACGTGCCGTTTAACGCGCAGATGTCGATCCGCGGCACGGCCGGAACCTTGGGGCGTGCGCTGAGCGAAGCCTTCAACCGCGAATTGAAGAACAGCGAAGCGTACATTTCGACTTTTTCCAACAGCGGCGCCGAGGCGGTGGAAATTGCCGTCAAGCATGCCGAGTTTCGCCGCCAGAAAAACCTGCAACGCCGGTTCGACGAACTGGACTTCGACCTGGCGCAACTGAGCGCCAGCGACCGCGCCTACCGTGAAGTGGACGTGGCCGACCTCGACCTGCCGGCGGGCCTGCTGCCCGCCCACCTGACCAGCGCCACGGTACGCCAGGTGGTTGAGGCCGTGCGCCAGCACAACCTCGCCGAGTTGCACATAGAGCCGGTGTTCGTCGCGTTGCGCGGCAGCTTCCACGGTAAGTTGGTCAACACGGTGCAACTGACGCATGGCCGGCAATATCGCCAGCCGTTCGCGCGCTTTGGCTTGAACGTGGAGTTCATCGACCCGCAGCAGCCCCACCAACTCCAGGAACTGCCGGCGCGCCACACCCGACATTGGCTGAGCGTGCAATGGAGCGCAGACCAACTGCTGGTCAAGCGCGATGCATTCAGCGCGATCACCGGCGTGCTGATGGAGCCGATCCAGGGGGAAGGCGGCATCATCGAGTTCCCGGCTGATTTTTACCGGGCGTTGCGCCGCCTGTGTAACGAGCAGCAATGCCCGCTGATCATCGACGAAGTGCAGTCGGGTTTCGGGCGTACGGGCACCTTCCTGGCCAGCAGTCATTTCAACCTGCAAGGCGATTACTACTGCCTGTCCAAGGCGCTGGGCGGCGGCTTGATGAAGATCGCGGCCACGGTGATCCGCAGCAGCCACTATGAAAAAGACTTCAGCTATATCCACAGCTCGACCTTCGCCGAAGACGACGCCTCGTGCCATATCGCCCTGGCGGCGCTCAATCGCCTGTTCGCCGATGACCATGCGATGCTCAAGGACGTGCACAACAAGGGCGAATACCTCAAGTCGTCATTGCTTGAATTGCAAGCGGCGTACCCCGAGGTCATCGCCGATGTCCGGGGCCGTGGCCTGTTGCTGGGCATTGAACTGCACGACCAAAGCGGCAACAGCTCACTGGTGCAGGCATCGGCCCAGTACAACGATGCGTTGGGTTACCTGATCGCCGGCTACCTGTTGCAGTTCCAAGCCCTGCGCGTGGCGCCTTCGGGCAGCAACTCCAATGTGATCCGCCTGGAACCGCCCGCATGCATCACCTTTGCGGAGATCGACGGGCTGATCGGCGCGTTGCAAACAGTCTGCGACATGCTGCAACGCGGGGACGCCTTCCCGCTGGCCGCCACCGTCTGCAGTGACTTGATCCCGGTGATCGCCCCGCGTGACACCGGCTTCCAGGTCGCCGCCGCTGCCCATGCCACGCAGGACACGCCTATCGTCGCGCGCGTGGCCTTTATCAACCACTTGATCGATGCCGACATTCTCGGTGATGTCGACCCGTCCTTGAGCCAACTGAGCGCCGAGCAAAAGCGCGTGTTCATGCAACGCACCGCACCGGAGCGCCGTGCCGCGCCCGTGGGCCCCGTGGTGATTCGCTCGCAGTTGGGCATGGCGGTGGAGTTCACCTTGTACCCGCTGAGCATGGACTCCAATGCCATGGCGGACTACATCATCAGCGGCGACCTGGAGGTGATTCGCACAGAAGTCGGCAATCGCGTCCTCGACGCCCGCGCCGACGGCTACCGCGTCGCCGGCTTGGGAATGTACACCTCCATCGTGACTAACAATTGCCAGGCCCTGAAAATCCCGGACATGGCGCTCACCTCCGGCAACGCCCTGACCATCGGCATGGGCCTGGAGGCCATCGAGCAAGGTTGCAAGCAACAGGGCCTGGCGCTGCATGCGCAAACGGCAGCCGTGGTCGGTGCGGCCGGTAACGTGGCGTCGACCTACGCCTCTTTGCTGTCCGTCGCCGTCGACCATTTGATCCTGATTGGCAGCGGTCGTGATGGCTCGGTACGCCGCCTGGAAAAAACCGCCCAACTGATCTACGCCGACGCTGCGCGCTCGATACTCAAGGGCACGGCCAACGACGACCTGCTGGCGCGGCGCCTGCTCCAGATCGACGGTATCCATGCATTGCTGCAGGAATACGGCAGCAGCCCGCAGTTGGGGTTGCAGGTCTCGCGCCTGGTGCAGGAGCGCCTGGGCGCCAACGCCTTCATCACCGTTACCGATGACCTGCAAGCCCTCAAGCGCGCACGCATCGTGCTGTGTGCGGCAAACGCGGCGCAGCCGTTTCTCGACGCCGGGCATTTTGCCGAACACAGCGTGATCTGCGACATCGCCGTGCCCTTGAACGTGGACCAAGCGATAAGCGCCCAGCGCAGCGACGTGCTGTACATGCATGGCGGCATTGTGCAGACGCCTTTCAACGATGGCCTGGCGCCGAATGTGCGGGCCTATCTGAAACAGGGCCAGTTGTATGCCTGCATGGCCGAGTCGGTGCTGATGGGGCTGGCGGGGATCACCAAGCATTACTCCTACGGCGACATCAGCCGCGAACAAGTGCAGCAGATCCGCGCCCTGGCGGCGATCCACGGTTTTGGCCTGGCGCAGTTCAAGACCCACAACTCACTCTAAGGAACGGCCATGAACCTCAAAACAGCGGTAGTCACCGGAGGCAGTCGCGGCATCGGCAAAGCGGTCGTCCTGGCACTGGCCGAGGCCGGTTACCAGGTTGCCTTCAGCTATGTGCGTGACGAAGCGGCGGCCCAGGCGGTGCGCGATGACGTCGAAAAGATGGGCCGCGCGTGTTTCACGGCGCAGTGCGATGTCGGCGACGCCCACAGCATCACGGCTTTTTTCGCACAGGTTGAACAGCGCTTCGAGCGCATAGACCTGCTGGTCAACAACGCTGGGATTACCCGCGATGGCCTGTTGGCGACACTCTCGGTCGAGGCGATCAGTGAAGTGATCCAGACCAACCTGATAGGCACCCTGCTCTGCTGCCGGCAGGTGATGCCCGGCATGATGCGCCAGCGCCAGGGTTGCATCATCAACTTGAGCTCGGTAGCCGCGCAAAAACCTGGCAAGGGTCAAAGCAGCTACGCCGCCGCCAAAGGCGGCGTGGAGGCGCTGACTCGCGCCCTGGCGGTGGAACTGGCGCCGCGCAATATCCGCGTCAACGCGGTAGCGCCGGGTATCGTCAGCACCGACATGACCGCAGCCTTGCTCGACCTCCACGCGCAAGAAGTGCAATCACGCCTGTTGATCAAGCGTTTTGCCTTGCCGGCTGACATCGCCGAGGCCGTGCTGTACCTGGCCGAACGCGCAACGTATGTGACCGGTGAAGTACTGTCGGTCAACGGCGGGCTGAAAATGCCATGAATGCATCTCGAACGTTTTTGATTTCCGGCGCCGCCAACGGTATCGGTCGCGCGGTGGCGGAGCACTTCGCCAACGACCCGGCCCATCGCCTGATCCTGGTGGATCGTGACCTGGCGCAGTTGCAAAGCTGGGTGGGCGCCGGGGCGTTTGCCGCAAGCATCGAAACCCATGGCGTCGATATCGCCGACCTGGCCTGCGTGCAGGCTTTGTTCAACGACCTGTCGGCACGCCTGGGTTACATCGACGTGCTGGTCAACAGCGCCGGCGTGTGCAACGAGAATGAACCGGAGGACCTGGATAACTGGCACAAGGTGATTTCGGTCAATCTGAACGGCACCTTTTATGTCACCTCGTTGTGCCTGCCGCTGCTGGCGGATCGCGGGCGAATCATCAATTTGTCGTCGATCCTGGGCCGCATCGGCAAGGTTCGCAACACCGCTTACTGTGCCTCCAAGCACGGCATTATCGGCATGACCAAGGCACTGGCGTTGGACCTGGCGCCGCGCCGGATCACCGTGAACGCCATTTTACCGGCCTGGATCGATACGCCGATGCTGCAAGGCGAGCTGGCGACGCAAGCCGGCATTACCGGGATGAGCCAGGAGCAGATCCTGCGCAATGCCAAGAAAAAGCTGCCATTGCGCCGTTTCATCCAAGCCGACGAAGTCGCCGCCATGGTGGGTTACCTGGTCAGCCCCGCAGCCAGCGGGGTCACGGCGCAGAGCCTGATGATCGATGGCGGCGCCGGGTTGGGGATGTAGCCATGAACACAGCATTGCTCACGCGCAGCCTGCTGCTGGGCCTGGTCGCGCTGGCGCCGCAACTGGCCGGCGCGGACCTGCTGCCGGCGCATGCCGATGCGGAAGTGGGCCTGGCCAGCGCATTGCGCTTGCACGGTGATGACCCGGTCACGCAGAAGGCGGTGTATTTCAAGGCCAATCTGGAAGACAACTGGGACAGCGGTTACTACAAGGCCAAGGGCCGGGTTCGCTACGACGCACGCTATGACGGGCATACCCCCTATAGCCAGGCGGCACGCGAGGACTATCGCTTCAGTGCCGACTGGCGCCACCTGTACTGGGGCCATTACCTGGGTGACGGTGAGGTCACGGTGGGCTGGCAGCAAGTGGTGTGGGGGCGCGCCGATGAGTTGCGGGTGCTGGACCAGGTCAACCCCATCGACTATCGCGAAGGGGTGACGGCCTTGCTCGAAGACAGCCGCATCGCCGTGCCGATGGTGCGCCTGACCCAACCCGTGGGCGAGTGGGAAGTGGAAGCCTTGTGGATCACCGACTTCCTGAAAAACCAGGCGCCGGCCACGGGCAGCGAATTCGACGCGCCGCTGTTCGCCGCACCGGCCCCGGACACGTTCGTGGTCGGCTCAAAGCCCGACTACAGCGGGCAGAAGGGATTTTCGTATGGGTTGAGCGCCAACGGCCGGATCGGCGCGGTAGACGCCAGTTTTGTCGCCCTCAATGCACGCCAGCAAGACCCGGTGTATGCGGTCGAGGGCATCGCCGACGACCAGCGCGTGATCCTCAAGCGCCAGTTCCCTCGCTACAGCATGGGCGGCGCCGGCCTGGCGATCGACGCCGGCCACAGTATCGTGGTGCGCAGCGAGGTGGCTTACTTCGATCGCTGGCACGTCACCAACCCCTACCGCGCCCAGGGCAGCAGCCAGAGCCCGATGATCAAGTCGTTGCTGGGGGTGGACTACCTGCTGCGCAACTGGCTGATCTCGGTGCAATGGCAAGAGCAGCAATTGCTGGACTGGCAGGCCGGCATGGTGCAGGACAAACGCCAGCCGTTGTTCACCTTGTCCGCCGAGGGCACCCACCTGCGTGACCGGCTCAAATCCAGGCTGGTGCTGGCAATGTCCCCGCCGGCCAAAGACGACGCCTTGCTGCAAGGCATTTTCACCTACACCCCCGTGGACTGGCTGAAGCTGGGGCTGGAGGTGGATGTGTTTTTTGGCAAACAAGACCGCACGTTTGGCCAATACAGCCAACGCGACCAACTGCGCGTGTCGGCCGGTTATTTGTTCTGACCTTCGATAAAACCACTTAAAGAAAAGGAAATTTCTATGTTGCCGCCCCTCAAGGTCCTGACCACCAGCCTGCTGATGTTCACCAGCACGCTTGCGCTGGCCGCGCCGAACGCCGACGACATCATTCGCCAGGCCCGCGACCGCAATGACGGCAAGAGTTTTATGTCGCAGGTCTCGTTGATCCTGCTCGACAAGCAAGGCAACAGCCGTGTGCGCGAGTTCAGCTACCTGCAAAAGGATTACGCGGACAGTGACAAATTCACCATGTACTTCTCGGCGCCCAACGATGTGCGCAACGTGGCCTTCCACATCGAAAACCCCCACGAAGCCCTGAATGCCGAAGACAGCCAGTGGATGTATTTGCCGGTCAGCCGTCAGACCCGCCGGATCTCGACCACCGACAAGCGCGGCGCGTTTATGGGCAGTGATTACTCCTACGCAGACCTGGACAAGATCCGCGCCGAGGACTACCGCCAGACGCTGGTGGGCGAAGAGACCCTGGGCGGGCGCGAATGCTACGTCATCGAACGCACCCCGGTGTCCGCGCAGATTCTGGCCAAGACCGGCTACAACCAGCTCAAGGTGTGGATCGACAAGCAGAACAAGCTGGTCATGCGCCAGGATTTCTTCGACGTCAAAGGCGTGATGTTCAAGCAGATGCGTACGCTCAGAGTCGAGACCGTCGACCACATCGACAGCATCACCCTCAGCGAGACCGAAGACTTCATCGCCGGCACCCGCTCCCAGCTGCGCTTCAACCAGTTGCAATACAACGTTGAACTGGACGACTGGCTGTTCAACCAGACCGCGATCAAGCGCGGCCTCAAAACCGGTGACCTGCCGGAATTTGCCGTCTCCGCCCGCTGACTCCTGCGCCTGCCTTTCGTGGAACCGATTGAACTATGGAACGATACCTGAACTTCGTTGAGCGCTATGCGCGAACGATTGTGTTTGTGCTGGTGGCGATCACGGCCTACTTCACCTATGCCCTCGGCTCGCTGATGTCGGACACCAACCCCTACCTGCTCAAGGAAAGCCACCCCGCACGCAAAACCATCATCGAACTGCAACGCGAGTTCACAGGCACCTATGACTCGGTCATGGTCGCCCAGAATAATGCGCACAGCGTCTTTAACACGCAGTCGCTCAACGCCCAGTTCGAAATATCCCAAGCCCTGCGGCGGCTGATGCTGGCCAACGCCGATGACGAAGTCGAGTTGCGCCGCATTGTCGGCCAGCACGAGAACGACAGTCGTGCCCAACTGCTGGCCACCGATATCCTCGGCAACGGCTTCAGCCAAAACGATTATGCCCAGGCCAAAGCCTTGCGCGACCACGCGCGCAGCCAGGGCTGGGAGGCGCGCGACCTACAGTTTCTGACCTTTCTGGCCGAACGCATCAACCCGATCCAGGAAATGGCCTCGATGGCCGACCTGGAAAACATCAGCCTGAGCGCTGACGGCGAACTGTGGATCCACAAGACTCTGCACGGCCTGGACATGGACCCGCAGGCCGTCGAAGCGCAGATCATGGGCAACGAACAAATGGTCGGCGGGGTGGTGTCCCCGGACAAGAAAGTCGCGGTAGTGGTGGCCGAGCTGGGCACCAAGCAAGACGACGCCCAGGCGCAACTGCGGGCTTACCAACAGGTTCGCCAGATTGTCGCCGACTACCAGAGCCAAAACCCGCAATTCACCGATGAAGTGTTTATTGCCGGCACCCCCATTTTCATTGCCGCCCAACAAGAGATCATCGATCACGACCTGGCGTTGCTGTTTCCTATCGTGTTCCTGCTCGTGACCTCGATGCTGGTGTTTTTCTTCCGCAAGCCCCTGGGCGTGTTCCTGCCGCTGTTCAATATTCTGTTCTGCACGATTTGGACGCTGGGGCTGATGGCATTGCTGAAAGTGCCCATCGACCTGCTCACCAGTGTGCTGCCGGTGTTCTTGTTCACGATTTGCTGCGCCGACGCGATCCATGTGATGGCTGAGTATTACGAGCAACTCAACGCCGGCAAGACGTACCGCGAGGCCAACCGCGAGACCATGCGCCGCATGGTGGTGCCCGTGGTGTTGACCACGGTGACCACCATCGCCACGTTTATGATCTCTACGACCAACAACATCGTCAGCATCCGCAATTTCGGCATCTTCATGTCCATCGGGCTGACGGCCGCGTTGATCATCTCGCTGCTCTTGATTCCAGCGTGGATCTCCATCTGGGGCAAAGACCAGCCGCTGCGTAAAACCGTACACAAAGAGTCGATTATCTCGCGCTACCTGGTGGCTTTTTGCGCGCGCCTGATCCGCTGGCGCAAGCCGGTGCTCGTCGTGAGCCTGCCGTTGCTGGCACTGATGACGGTATTTACCTTCATGGTCGATATCGAGGACTCAGGTATCGCCTATTTCAAGAAAGACAGCCCGGTGCGCGTTTCCGATGAGTTCATCAACCGTTCCCGGATCGCGGGCACTTCCCCTGGCTGGATCGCCTTCGACACCAACACCCCGCGCGGCGCGCTGACCACCGAGACGGTACAGTTCCTCGACAAACTCGATCACTTTCTCAAGTCTCAGCCGAACGTCAGCTACACCTATTCAGTGGCGGCTTACGTCAAGCGCATGAACCTCGTGCTCAATGACATGAACCCCGCGTACCTGCGCGTGCCGCAGGCCATGGAGCAGGTGACGTCCGTCAACGATGAAGGGCAAACGGAAACCTTTGAGGTCGACGGTAACTCGCTGATCGAGCAGCACATCATGATGTTCGAGAACGGCGGCGGCTCCGACTTGCAGAACGTGCTTAACGCCGATTACTCCAAAGCCTTGACGCTCTATACCATGACCTCCTCGGTGGCCAGCGACTACAAGGACCTGCTGGACCGCCTGGACGCCTGGCTGTTGGTAAACAAACCGGCCAACCTGCAGGTCACCCATGCCGGCACACCCAAAATCTGGACCGGCATCCTGGCGGAGATCACCCAGGGCCAGGTGCTGAGCTTCTCGCTCGCGCTGCTGGTGGTCACGCTGATGATGATGTTCTGGCTCAAGTCAGTGCGGCTGGGGATCCTGGGCATGCTGACGCTGCTGACCACTTCGGTGACGGTGTATGGCTGTATGTACCTGTTGAACATCGAGCTGAACATCGGCACCACGCTGGTCACGTTCCTGGTGGTGGGCGTCGTGGATTACGCCGTACATCTGCTGTCGCGCATCAAGCTGCTGGTGCAGCAAGGTATCCACGTGGACGAGGCAATTCTGACGGCCATGCACAGTGTCGGGCGCTCGACGGTGGTCAACGTGGTGATTTTCTCGGTGGGGTTTCTGGCGCTGCTGTTTTCCGCGTACAAGCCCGTGATTGATCTGGGAACATTGGTGGCGCTGGCGCTGTTCTCCAGCGGGGTCATGACCATCTTGTTAGTGACGCTGATATCGCCCTGGTTCTTTGCAGCGATCGTGCCCGAGCAACCGGCAACTGAACGTGAACATCCAGCACACGAGGGCGCCCTGGGCTAGGTGCTGAAACGGGCGACGCCGGCAATAACCATTCAGTAACCATGGGTTGCCGGCGTTTGCGAACCGCGTGCACCGCTTCATGAGCTCATGCAGCACGTTCGTTCAGGCTGTTTTGGACAGGTGCTCAAACTGGCATTGGTATTGGGCATCCTTGAGGCTGCTTTCAAATTGCTCAAGGCCGTCGTAGATGTTCTGCAACCCTTGGATCTGGGCTTTCAGCTCGATTTTTTTATCCGCAATGGCCTTGTTGGCCAAATCCCAAGGCAGCTCCTGGCCGCGGTGATCCTGAAGGATCGCCTGCATTTCCTTGAGTTTGAACCCCAGTTGCTGAGCACACTTGATAAACGTCAGCAACTCGACGCTTTGCTGGCTATAGACCCGATACTTGCCCTCGCGCACCGGCGGGGGCAGTAAGCCGATGTCTTCATAGTGGCGGATCGTCTTGACGGTGGTGCCCGACAGCAGGGCCGCTTTGCCGATATACATGAAAAGTCCTTTTTTATGGCACACGTGTGGAAGCGCATTTTGGCGCGCGCATCTTCACACATGTCTCCGGAACCGGGAACCCGGAGATATCAAAAGGCTATGTATCTATATGAATGAAGCTGGCATCGCCCGTTGCAGGCGATGCTGTGCCACGCGGGCATCAACGGCCGGCGATAGCCTGCGCTTGCTTGAGCCAGGCTTCACGCTGGGAGGCGCCGGAACCGAGGATTGGCCCAAACGTAAGCGTGTTCAACGGTTTTATGCCGCAAAACTCAAGGGTGGTTTTGCGCATCTGATGCAGGCCCGGCATGCGATAGACCCATTTGTAGTACCACGGCGGCGTGTCCATCGTGACCAGCAGATCAGCCGTACGCCCCTTTAGAAGCTTATCGGGAAAGGCTTTGCCTTCGCGGTACTTGAAGGCGAACCCCGGAAGGAATATCCGGTCGAAAAACCCCTTCATCAATGCCGGAATCCCGCCCCACCAGATCGGATAGACAAATGCCAGGTGTTCAGCCCAAGTGATATCGGCCTGAGCCTTGAGCAGATCCGGCTCCAACAGCTGAACCTGTCTGTAGCCGTCGTGCAGCACGGGATCGAAGCGCAATGCGTCCAGCCGCAACAGACGCACATCGTGCCCGGCACGTGTGGCGGCATTCACGTACGTCTCGGTCAACGCCCCACAAAAACTGTCGGTTGAGGGGTGCCCCAGAATCACCAGTACTCGCTTACTCATCATCACCGCATCCTGAAAGTTGAACGTTCAGGATAGGGTGTGCCCGTAACAGGAGAGTCAACAGGCGCTTTGGCCAAATGCTGGCAGTGCCGGGTGCATTGCGCACCTGTCAGGCCCAAATGCCAGGCAAAAAAAAACCCGGAAATCCTCACTTGCGTGGGCCTTCCGGATTTTCTAAACCGCCAAAAATGGTGGGTCGTGTGGGATTCGAACCTACGACCAATTGGTTAAAAGCCAACTGCTCTACCAACTGAGCTAACGACCCGCTGTGTGGTGGCGCGTATAATACTGATTTCTAAGGATTATTCAACACCTTATTTTAAAAAAATCAGAAATAACGCGTTAGGGCTGCAATGACGGCCGTTTGTGCGCCCTCTCAGCGACCCGGCTCGTCGTTCCACAGGTACTTGTGCAACTGCAATTGCAGGCGCACCGGCAGGTTGTCCGCCACCACCCAGTCGGCCAGATCGCGCGCGTTCAGGTCGTGATGGCTTGGGGAAAACAGCACTTCACCGGCTCGACGGTCGAGACCGTATTGGATCAACTTGGTGTTGGCCCAATCGTAGTCCGCACGGGAACAGATGACGAACTTGACCTGATCGTTGGGCGTCAGCAGCTCGATGTTCTCGTAACGGTTGCGATGCGCTTCCTTGGAGCCTGGCGTCTTGAGGTCGACCACGCGGCTGACGCGTGGGTCGACTGCCGAGATGTCCAAGGCCCCGCTGGTTTCCAGGGACACTTCATAACCGGCATCACACAACTGCTTAAGCAACGGGATGGCATTGGGCTGGGCCAAGGGCTCGCCACCGGTCACGCAGACATAGCGAGGCTTGAAGCCGGCGACCTGCTCCAGGATGTCGTCGAGGGTGCGCAGGGTGCCGCCACTGAAGGCATAGGCACTGTCACAGTATTGGCAGCGCAAAGGGCAACCGGTAAGGCGCACGAAAACGGTGGGCAGCCCAGCGGTTCGCGTTTCACCCTGTAACGAGTAAAAAACTTCGGTAATACGTAATGTGTCTTGCATAGTCGCCACGGGCGTAACAGCTAAACAGGCTGTCCGCCTCCGTCAGGCACTTCAAGGAACCCCGCCAACGCGTAGGCTCCAAGGAGCGTGTTTCATAAAAGGGCGTGGATTCTAACGAAAAAACCCGCGCCAGGCGCGGGTTTCTTCTAAACGGGCGGCATTGCTTACAAGCGCTGCAGATCCCGTTGAGCCAACTGTGCGGCGGAAGTCCCCGGATATTGGGCTACAACCTGCTGCAGAATGCCTTTTACCTTGTCGGTATGACCCAGGCGGCGTTCTACGTCAGCGAGCTTGTACAGCGAGTCGGGTACTTTGGCGTGTTTGGGGTACAACTGGCTGACCTTGGCAAATGCCTGGCCCGCCCCCTGCAGATCACCCTTCGCCAGGTTTACTTCGCCCAGCCAATATTGGGCATTGCCCGCGTACTGGCTGTTCGGGTATTTGCGCAGGAACGCGCTGAATGCCTGGCTGGCCTTATCGAAATCCTTGGCTTTGATCAGGTCGAAAGCTGCATCGTAATACAGCTTCTCCTTGGCCGGATCACCCGGTTCGCTGCTGGCGGCAGGGGCTTGGCTGGCAGCCGCGGCGCCTGCTGCACCACCGGCGGCAGCGCTTGGCGCACCACCGGCAGAAGAATTATCAGGAGTAGCGGCAGGTGTAACACCGGCTCCTATGCGTCGATCAAGATCCTGGTAACGCTCCAGGCCTTCTTGCTTCAACTGGTTCACTTGATTCTGCAGAACTTCAATGGCGCCCTGTTGCTGGGCCAATTGATCCTGCATGCGTTGCAGTTGGTTGAACAGTTCGCCCTGTGCCGAAGGAGCGGCCGTAGCCGCCCCCCCAGCATAGGCGCCGTTCGTGCCATAACCCGCTGGCGGATAGCTGCTCCCGCTATTGTTATAGCCAGAGTTGCTATCTTCCACAGGAACCGCAGCCCACACCGCAAGCGGTGCGAAGCTGAGAGCCAATACAGTTAGAGCACGACGGCACGTTCGCATGACGAATTACTTACGCAGTTCGACGCGACGGTTTTGAGCCCAGGACTGCTCGTCGTGGCCAGTAGCAACTGGACGCTCTTTACCGTAGGAAACCAGTTCCAGTTGGCCTGGAGCAACACCTTGCAGTACCAGGTAGCGCTGAACGGCTTTCGCACGACGCTCGCCCAGTGCCATGTTGTACTCACGAGTACCACGTTCGTCAGTGTTACCTTCCAGAACAACGCGAGCGCCGTTAGCTTTCAGGTCCTTGGCGTGAACGTCCAGAGCGCGCATGGCTTCTGGTTTCAGGTCCGAACTGTCGTATTCGAAGTAGAAAGTGGTGATAGCGCGCAGAGCAGCTTCTTCGCTCAGGGAGCCGTCAACTGCACCAGTGTTAGCGCCGTAACCAGCGTTTGGATCAACAGCTGCGCCTTCACCGGCATTGTCGCCGCCTTTAGACGAGCAACCAACGGCTACGGACAGAGCCAGAGCCAGAGCAGCAAACTTACCAAACTTCAGCATTTCCATCGTGAAACTCCTAATGAACCCCAGTGTGTTAAGTACTTCTTTTTGTAGCGCCGCGTCAGTTCAGGTAAGGGGACCAGGACGGTTCTCTGACTTCGCCTTGAGCGGTAGGAAGCGGGAGCCTTACGCGTCCGTTAATGGACACGAGCATCAAGACTCCCCGGCCCTGCTGGCGGGTGGCGTAGATTACCATGGTGCCGTTGGGCGCAACAGTAGCTGACTCATCAAGGTTGGTATCTGTAAGGATTTTTACCGTTCCACGCTGCAAATCCTGGGCCGCAACCCGGAAATTAGTGAAACCATCCTGACGGTGAATCATCACCAACGTCTTTTCATCAGCCGAAAGCTTAGGGTTGGCGTTGTAGTTACCAATAAAGGTCACTCGTTCCGCACCGCCACCGCCAATACTCGATTTGTAGATTTGTGGCTTGCCGCCCCGGTCAGAGGTGAAATAGATGGTCGAACCATCCTTACCCCAGAACGGTTCAGTGTTGATACCCGGGCCGCTGGTCACACGCGTGATCTGGCGCGAAGCCATGTTCATCACGTAGATGTCCGGGTTGCCGTCTTTGGACAATACGAACGCCAGGCGCGAACCATCCGGCGACCAGGCCGGCGCACCGTTGAGGCCTTCGAAGTTAGTGATCTGCTCACGACGGCCGGTGTCGATGTGCTGGACGAAGATACGCGGACGTTTCTGCTCGAAAGACACATAGGCAATGCGCTTGCCATCCGGCGCGAAGCGCGGCGACAGGATTGGCTCACGCGATTGCAGCAAGGTCACGGCGCGCGCGCCGTCATAGTCCGAGCGCTGCAGGGTGTAACGGGTGTTGTCTACGGAGAAACGCTCAGCCGTCACGTACAGCAGACGCGTCGAGAAAGCACCCTTGATGCCGGTAAGCTTTTCAAACGACTGGTCAGAGATGTAGTGGGCCATATCCCGCAGTTGTTCGGCGGTGCCCGATACGCTGCCGGTCAGCACCTGCTGCTCGGTGGCCACGTTGAACAAGGTGTAGGTGATCTGCAGGCGACCGCCGGCCGGCGTGATGTTGCCGACCATCAGGTACTGGGCGCCAACGGCTTTCCAGTCACGGAAGATCACTTCGCTGGCCTGGGCCGGCTGGCTGATCATGTTGCCTTTGGGAATCGGCGCGTAGTAGCCGGAATTGCGCAGGTCGTCGCTGACGATCTGGGCCATGTCGTCCGGCAGCACGCTGCCGCCCTGCCAACCGAACGGTACAACCGCGATCGGGGTGGCCCGATCGCTACCGCTGGTAACCAGAATGTTCTTTTCATCCGCCGCCGCTATCCCTGCCGTACAGCAAATAACGACAAGCATTCCTCGAAGAAGGTTTCTCACAAGGCTAGATCCTCAGGTGTGAATGTCATCTTGAATGAACGATAGGGAGCGAAGTCGCTTGGTTTCATTCCCTGCATCTCGGTCAACCGGCCAATGTTCTTGACCGCGGCAACCGCCGAACTGTCGAACGATGGATCGCCACTGCCCTTGGCCACGCTGACCGAAGTCACCGTACCGTCCGGCAACATGCCGATCTGTAGCACTACTGTCATGCCTTTGCGTGCCGAAGGTGGACGAGTCCAGCCTTCTGCTGCCCGTGCCCGAATCAGGTCGTCGAAACTGCCCGCGACTTCATCACCACGCTCATCGGCCAAGGCTTGCTGACGCTGCGGCGTGTCGGAGAGCAAATCTGCCAAGGCCTGGGCCTTTTTCTCTTCGGCGGATTTACGCGCTGCTTCCTGGGCCTTTTTCTTGCTGGCATCGGCGGCAGCTTTCTTCTTCGCGTCGTCGGCGACTTTCTTCTTCGCCTCGTCTGCTTCAGCTTTTTTCTTGGCGTCTTCGGCGGCTTTCTTCTTCGCGTCTTCGACTATCTTCTTCTTGGCCTCTTCAGCGGCCTTTTTCTTGGCCTCTTCTTCGGCAGCCTTTTTGGCTTCTTCTTCAGATTTCTTCTTGGCTATATCAGCCAATTGTTTCTCTTCGGCTTTTTTCGCTTCGGCGGCTTTCTCGGCTTTCTTGGCTTCATCAGCCTTTTTCGCCTCGTCGGCCTTCTTCGCTTCGTCAGCCTTTTTCGATTCCTCGGCTTTTTGAGCCGCCTCTTCTTTCTTTTGTTCCGCAGCAGCCTTCACCGCTTCCTGCTCGACCTTTTTCTGTTCCATCTGCTCGACTTCAGTCTGGCGCGCGGCCGACTTCTGGGCTTCACCCGCAATCTTCTGATTGGTCTGGGTGGTGGCCTGACTTTTCGATTTCAGCTGATACAGGGTCGCCTGCACGATCGGCTTGGCTGGCGGCAGGTCCGGGGTCATGGCAAAGCTGACGAACAGCATGCCAAATACCAGGACGTGCAGGGCAATTGCCCAGACGCTCGGCCAGAAGTAGCTTTCCGAGGCGGACGGCTCTCGCTGTTGCTGCATCAGGGCGCCTCGGTAATCAAGCCAACGTTACCCACGCCGGCTTTCTGCAGCCCACCCATGGCACCCATGACGGAGCCGTAGTCGACCGACTTGTCGCCGCGAATGAACACCTGGGTGTGCTTGCCGCCTTCGTTGCCGGAGCGAATGATCTTGGTCACCGCATCGGTCATCGCCGGCAGGGTCAAGGCCTTGTCCTGCTGCTTCTGGGTGTCGACTTCGCTGCCAAGGTTCCAGTAATAGGTCTTGTCAGACTTGATCGAAATGGTCAGCACCTGGGTGTTGTTGTCCTGGGGCAAGGCTTCGCTGGAAACCTTGGGCAGGTCAACCTTCACGCCCTGGTTGAGCATCGGCGCAGTCACCATGAAGATCACCAGCAGCACCAGCATCACGTCGATGTAAGGCACTACGTTCATCTCGGCGACCGGCTTGCGCTTGGTTCGAGCTCGAGTGATTAAAGCCATCGGGGAGTACCTGCTTATTCTTCGCTGGTGTGCACTTTACGGTGCAGGATCGCCTGGAATTCATCGGCGAAGGTGTAGTAACGGCCAATCAGGTTTTCGCCGCGCGCGGCAAAACGGTTGTAGGCAATAACGGCCGGGATAGCGGCGAACAGGCCGATCGCGGTGGCGATCAGGGCTTCGGCGATACCCGGGGCCACGGTGGCCAGGGTGGCTTGCTGGGCCTGGGCCAGGCCGCGGAAGGAGTTCATGATGCCCCACACGGTACCGAACAGGCCGATGTACGGGCTGACGGAACCTACGGTGGCGAGGAACGGCAGGCTCTGCTCCAGTTTCTCTTCTTCGCGGGAAATGGCCACGCGCATGGCACGGGCGACGCCTTCCATCACCGCTTCCGGATCAACACCCGGTTGCTGGCGCAGGCGCGAAAATTCCTTGAAACCGGCACGGAAGATCTGCTCGACGCCCGAGTCCGGGTCGGGGTTGCTGCCGGCCTGGCGATACAGCTTGGACAGGTCGATACCCGACCAGAAGCGCTCTTCAAAGCTCTCCAGGGCACGTCGACCGGCACGCAGCAGGTTGCTGCGCTGAAAAATCATGACCCAAGAGGTAACCGATGCGGCTACCAGGATCAGCATGACCAGTTGAACCACAACACTGGCATTGCTGACCAGGCTCCACATGGAGGAATGGTCGACGACGGTAGGTTCCACGCTAAATCTCCTGCTTTGATTGTTTACCCGCGCCGCTCACGGCGGCAAAGGCCGCACGTAGAGTTTCGGGAATGGCCCGAGGTTTCAAACTGTTGGTGCGCACACAGGCCACCAGGAACTGCCCCTCGCAGAGCAGCGTTGCATCCGTTGCCCGCCTGACCTGCTGCTTGAAACGCAGGCTGGCACGGTTCAATTCGATTACTTCAGCGCTGACCAGCAGTTCGTCGTCCAGTCGCGCCGGCGCGTGGTAACGCGCCTCGCTGGAGTGCACGACGAATAACAGGTCCTCCCCTGCCAGCTGGGATTGGGCAAAGCCCAGCTCCCGTAGCCGCTCGGTTCGAGCCCGCTCCATGAACTTGAGGTAATTGACGTAATACACGATGCCGCCGGCATCGGTGTCCTCGTAATAAACGCGACAGCGATGTGCGAACGACTGATCCCCGTTTTGCGCGCGCATACTCTAGTGCTTACTCCTGAGGTTGCCAATCCGGCTGAGCAACTGTTTTTGCATTCTCAAAGACATTTCCAACCACTGACTGACGACGCCAGACACTGGGACAGCACAAACCTCGAATAAATCGGCCCGCATCGCCTTTTTAATCGTCCACTGCATCGAGAAACTCGTCTACCGCAGGCATCTCACCCAAACGTGACGGAATGTTTAACCCGAAGTGCAGATAGGCATGGCGTGTGACGACGCGGCCCCTTGGGGTGCGCATGATATAGCCCTGCTGGATCAGGTACGGCTCCAGCACATCTTCGATGGTATGGCGCTCCTCACTGATTGCGGCCGCCAGGCTGTCCACACCCACCGGGCCACCGTCGAATTTCTCGATCATGGTCAAGAGCAGGCGCCGGTCCTGGTGGTCGAAACCATGCTCATCCACGTCCAGCAGGTTCAACGCCAGGTCGGCCACGGCCTTGGTGATATGCCCCTTGGCTCGCACTTCGGCAAAGTCGCGCACGCGGCGCAGCAGGCGGTTGGCAATTCGCGGCGTGCCACGGGCGCGACGGGCGATTTCAAACGCGCCTTCCGGGTCCAGCGGCAACCCGAGAATGCTTGCCGAACGGCTGACGATGGTTGCCAGGTCGGCGGTGCTATAGAACTCTAGACGTTGAACAATGCCGAAACGGTCTCGCAACGGGTTGGTCAGCATACCGGCACGCGTCGTTGCGCCCACCAGCGTGAACGGTGGCAGGTCGAGCTTGATCGAACGGGCCGCCGGGCCTTCGCCGATCATGATGTCGAGCTGGAAGTCTTCCATCGCGGGGTACAGCACTTCCTCGACAATCGGCGACAGGCGGTGAATCTCGTCGATAAACAACACATCGTGAGGTTCAAGGTTGGTCAGCAGCGCGGCCAGGTCGCCTGGACGCTCCAGCACCGGGCCGGAGGTGGATTTGATCGACACGCCCATTTCCTGGGCAATGATGTTGGCCAGGGTGGTTTTACCCAAGCCCGGCGGGCCGAAGATCAAGGTGTGGTCCAAGGACTCACTGCGCCCACGCGCGGCCTGGATAAACAGCTCCATCTGCTCGCGCACGGTGGGCTGGCCGATGTAGTCGGCCAGGCTCAGCGGGCGAATGGCACGGTCCTGGACTTCTTCACGGTCGCGCGGGCCGGTGGCCGCGATCAGACGATCAGCTTCAATCACTTAAATCATTCCCTTCAGGGCTCGGCGGATCATGTCTTCACTGCTCAGGTTCTTGTCTTTGATGGCCGACACGGCTTTGCTGGCTTCCTGCGGCTTGTAGCCCAGGGAGATCAAGGCACTGACCGCATCGCTTTCGGCGCTAGCGACCTGGCCCGCCGGCATGTCCGGCTGGTTCGGCACCAGGGCGAACATGCTCGGTACGACTTCCCACGCTTTAAAGCGGTCCTTGAGCTCCACCAGCAGGCGCTCGGCGGTTTTCTTGCCCACGCCTGGCACCTTGGTCAGCGCCGAGGTGTCCTGGGCCGAAACCGCACGCACCAGTTCATCCACTTCCAGGCTCGACATCAAGGCCAGCGCCAATTTTGGCCCTACGCCATTGAGGCGAATCAGTTCACGGAAGAAGTCGCGGTCACGCTTGCCAATGAAACCATAGAGCAATTGCGCGTCTTCGCGCACCACCAGGTGAGTATGCAGCGTAATGGGTTCGCCGACCGAGGGCAGGCGGTACAGCGTAGTCATGGGCACTTCCAGCTCATACCCCAACCCATTGACATCCAGAATCAGGTGCGGCGGCTGTTTTTCAGCCAGAGTGCCGCGCAAGCGTCCAATCACGGTTCAGATCCTTAAAGCGTGGGGGTCAGATCAAAGGCCTGACCGCAAATATCGATTGCGCTGATGCTATCAGAGACGCAGCCGCCCGCCACGACTGCGTGCGGTGCCCAACCCATGAGGCAGCAGGCTGGAACGGGTATGCGCATGACAAATGGCGATGGCCAGGGCGTCGGAAGCGTCAATCTGCGGTTTTGAAGTGAGTTTTAGCATGTGCATGACCATCATCTGCACCTGTTCTTTATTGGCCGCGCCAGTGCCGACCACAGCCTGCTTGACCTGGGTCGCGGTGTATTCGGCGATCTCCATGCCCTCCTCGGCGCCAGCCACGATAGCAGCACCGCGGGCCTGACCAAGCTTCAACGCAGAATCGGCGTTCTTGGCCATGAATACTTTTTCGATGCCCATGGTCACAGGGCCGTAGGTCTGGATCACTTCACGCACGCCGCGATAGACAATCTGCAAACGCTCGGCCAGTTCGCCCGAACCGGTGCGGATGCACCCCGAAGCAACGTAGACGCAGCCGCGCGGGGTCTGTTGCACCACGCCAAAACCGGTAATGCGCGAACCGGGGTCGATACCTAGGATTAAAGTCATAACGCCTGCGGTTAGGGTAAACACATTTCTTGATACTCAGAGAATCCAATGTGGGAGGGGCTTGCCCCCGATGGCGGTGGGTCAGTCACAAATGTGCTTACTGACACTCCCTCATCGAGGGCAAGCCCCCTCCCACACAAGCCCCTCCCAGATTCGGAGCTACAGCGCTTTTCAGCCCAGTTGCTCCGCTACCGATTCCGGGATGTCGGCATTCGAGTAAACGTTCTGCACATCATCCAGGTCTTCGAGCATATCCAGCATCTTTAGCACTTTCTGCGCGCCGTCCAGGTCCAGTTCGGCACTGGTGGTCGGCAACATCACGATTTCCGCGTCGGTGCCCTTGAAGCCAGCAGCCTCCAACGCGTTACGCACGGCGTAGAAGCTGGCAAACGAGGTAAACACATCGATGGAGCCGTCTTCGTTGGTCACCACGTCGTCGGCATCGGCCTCCATCGCAGCTTCCATCAGCGCGTCTTCATCGGTGCCCGGCGCGAAGGATATCTGCCCTTTACGCTCGAACAGGTAGGCCACCGAGCCATCGGTACCCAAGTTGCCGCCGCATTTGCTGAATGCATGGCGCACGGCGGCGGCGGTGCGGTTGCGGTTATCGGTCATGCACTCGACCATCACCGCCACGCCGCCCGGACCATAACCTTCGTAGGTCAGCTCGACCATGTCGTCGGTGTCGGCCGCACCGGCGCCACGAGCCACGGCGCGGTCGATGATGTCGCGGCTCATGTTAGCGCCCAGGGCCTTGTCCAGTGCCAGGCGCAGACGCGGGTTGGAACCTGGGTCACCACCGCCCTGGCGGGCGGCGACGGTCAGCTCACGGATCCACTTGGTAAAAATCTTGCCTTTCTTGGCATCCTGACGCTCTTTGCGGTGCTTGATGTTCGCCCACTTGGAATGGCCAGCCATAACACAACTCCGAATTCTCTAGAAACCTTATCAATCCCGCCCCAGGCGAGATTTCCCTCTTTTAAACGCAAAGGCGCATCCGAAGATGCGCCTTTTTGACTGCCTACAACCCTATAGCGCTTTCACGCAGCAGCCTTACTCAGCCTTCGGCGTCTCGCGCAGGCGGATGTGCAGCTCGCGCAGTGCCTTGGCATCCACCACACCCGGAGCCTGGGTCATGACGTCCGCGGCGCTCTGGGTTTTCGGGAAGGCGATCACTTCACGGATCGACTGGGCGCCAGTCATCAGCATGACCAGACGGTCCAGGCCGAACGCCAGGCCACCGTGCGGCGGCGCGCCGTATTTCAGGGCGTCGAGCAGGAAGCCGAATTTCTCTTCCTGTTCCGCTTCGTTGATGCCCAACAGGCGGAAGACCGCTTGCTGCATCTCTTTGCGGTGGATACGGATCGAACCGCCACCCAGCTCGGTGCCGTTGAGCACCATGTCGTAGGCGCGGGACAACGCGCCTGCCGGGTTGGCTTCCAACTCGGCCGGGGAGCACTTCGGCGCGGTGAACGGGTGGTGCAAGGCGCTGAAGCTGCCGTCGTCGTTCTCTTCGAACATCGGGAAGTCAACGACCCACATCGGCGCCCATTCGCAGGTCAGCAGGTTCAGGTCGTGACCCAGCTTGATACGCAGCGCGCCCAGGGCTTCGCTGACGATCTTGGCCTTGTCGGCGCCGAAGAACACGATGTCACCGTCGACCGCACCCACGCGATCGAGGATCGCGTTCAGGTTGTCCAGCGGGATGTTTTTCACGATCGGCGATTGCAGGCCGTCAACGCCGTTGGCGCGCTCATTGACCTTGATGTACGCCAGGCCCTTGGCACCGTAGATGCCGACGAACTTGGTGTAGTCGTCGATCTGCTTGCGCGGCATGCTCGCGCCGCCCGGCACGCGCAGGGCGGCGATGCGGCATTTAGGGTCGTTGGCCGGGCCGCTGAATACTTTGAAGTCGACTTCTTTGAGCTGGTCGGCCACGTCCACCAGTTCCAGCGGGTTACGCAGGTCTGGCTTGTCGGAACCGTAGCGGCGCATGGCCTCTTCGAAGGTCATGTGCGGGAAGTCGCCGAACTCCAGGTCCAGCACTTCCTTGAACAGGTTGCGGATCATTTGCTCGGTCAGGCCCATGATCTCTTTTTCATCGAGGAAGCTGGTCTCGATGTCGATCTGGGTGAATTCCGGCTGGCGGTCAGCGCGCAGGTCTTCGTCGCGGAAGCATTTGGCGATCTGGTAGTAACGGTCGAAGCCGGCCACCATCAGCAGTTGCTTGAACAACTGCGGCGATTGCGGCAGCGCGAAGAACGAACCGGCGTGGGTACGGCTCGGCACCAGGTAGTCACGCGCGCCTTCCGGGGTGGCCCGGGTGAGGATCGGCGTTTCGACGTCGAGGAAGCCGTTTTCATCCAGGAAGCGGCGGATGCTGGTGGTCATGCGCGAACGCAGGCGCAGCTTCTCGGCCATTTCCGGACGACGCAGGTCCAGGAAGCGGTACCGCAGGCGGGTTTCTTCGCCTACGTCGGAGTATTCGTTGAGCGGGAACGGCGGCGTTTCCGACTCGTTCAACACTTCCAGCTCGTAGCCCAGCACTTCGATGCCACCGGACGCCATGTTCTTGTTCACGGCACCGGCAGGACGCAGGCGGACCTTACCGGTGATCTTCACAACGTACTCGCTGCGCACACGGTCGGCGGCGGCGAAGCTCTCGGCGCGGTCCGGGTCGAACACTACCTGGGCCAGACCATCACGATCACGGATATCGAGGAAGATCACCCCGCCGTGGTCGCGGCGACGGTGAACCCATCCGCAAAGGGTGATTTCCTGACCTTCCAGGGTCTCGTTCAGTTGGCCGCAATAGTGGCTGCGCATCATGGTCGTGGTTTCACTTCTCGTAATTCGAAATTCGGTGGCAGGCCTGCCTCGTCACCGTACATTAAAGCAGGGGACGGATAATGCAGGAGCCTGCGCGTAGAGTTCAACTCAGTCTGCTTTGTCGCCGCCCGCCAGATTCTTCTTCGAGCCGGTCTTGAAATCGGTCTCGTACCAGCCGCTGCCGCTCAAGCGGAAGCCCGGCATGGACAACATCTTCTTGAGCTCCGGAGCCTGGCAGGCTGGGCAATCGACCAGCGGCGCTGCGCTGATCTTCTGAATGGCTTCCAACTGATGACCACAGGAAGCACATTGATAGTCGTACATGGGCATGGAGATGTCTCGGCGATCAGAACGTTACTGCGCCACGCCTGCCCTAAGGGTCGGCGGCATGCGCAGCAAAGCGCGGGATTATATCTGGTAAATCGAGGCAGCGCAGCCGGCTTTCTACCCGAAGCCTCGCCCGCCTGGGCGGCGGGCCGGCTGCGGGGTCACGGGTTTACTCAGGGTTCGGCGAGGTGGCGCAGCTTTTTAGCAAGTGAACGACGCACACCACCCTCACGAGCCCACTGAAATTTTTCACACCGCCGTAACGCAAATGCACTTCCCGGTCGACGTAAGACAACAATGCACTGACAGAACAGGCATTGATCCGGGCTATTTCCGTAAGGATGTTCCAATAGACCTGCTCAAGCCGCAGGCACGTTGAAAACCCATTGAGCCTGACCGATCGGGACAAGGGCCTGGCCAGCGCCATGTCGAACCCTTTAGCAAACGGGTCGACTTTTATCTTATGAAAACCACAGGTTTCCATCACTCCATTACCCACCGCGCGTGACATACACCTGACACTCCATTGCCAAACAGTAACCCAGGGGTTATTCCCATTGGGCGATGGCTCTATGGAACAGCAGGGAGACCGGTGGCAGCCAGAAGACGCGGAGTCGATAGTTGTAGGACAACGCCAGGAAGTGCGCAGAAACAAGCGAGTGGCGCCAGGACGGCGCCACTCCGATGCGTGAATTATTGATTTTCGAGCAGGGAACGCAGCATCCACGCGGTTTTCTCATGGACCTGCATGCGCTGGGTCAGCAGGTCCGCCGTCGGCTCATCGCTGACTTTATCGAGCAATGGGAAGATGCCACGCGCCGTGCGGGTGACCGCCTCCTGGCCGGCCACCAACTGCTTGATCATCTCTTCGGCGCTGGGTACGCCTTCCTCTTCCTTGATAGAAGAAAGCCGGGCGTAGATCGAATAGGCGCCCGGTGCCGGGAACCCAAGGGCGCGGATACGCTCGGCAATGGAGTCCACCGCCAGCGCCAGCTCGTTGTACTGCTCTTCGAACATCAAGTGCAACGTACGAAACATGGGGCCTGTGACGTTCCAATGGAAGTTGTGGGTCTTCAGATACAGTACATAGGTATCGGAAAGCAGCCGCGAAAGCCCGTCGACGATGGATTTGCGATCTTCTTCACTGATGCCGATATCGATTGCCATGTTTATCCCCTTCAATTGAGCAACATTCATTGACCAGGTGCCGCACCACTCTAGCAAGAGTGCCGGCGATACGCAGCCGGATACACCCAGGCGACGTGCGGCAAATCGCGCGCACCTGTCTAGGACAAGTGTTTGCCCTGCAAATGCCCAAAGCCTCACGCGCCCCGTAAATGCTTGATTTGAGTAGGCACGGCCTTTGCTGTTAAATAGGCAGCGTGTCGCCGCCGTTAATGACCACGGCAAGCGGCATAGGCTGATACCCGTGCACGTGCCCAACGCCTCCCATTGTTCAGAAGCGAACCGTGCCAGTCAGCTCTTCCTGGTGATCCGTCTTAACGTGAGTTAATCAAAATGTTGAAAATCGTCCACCTGCTAACGGGCGTTGCAGCGTTGCTGCTGTCCTTTATCCCGAGCCTGCAGCCTGAAAGCCTGCCCTACCTGCAACAACATGATGCTTTGTATCTGGCCTTGTTCGGCCTTCTTAACCTGACCCTCGCCCCGGTAATCCCTTACTGGAACAAAGGCACCCGTCATCAACTGCAAAACCTGGTCAGCGCGCTGCTGGTACTGACCGTTGTCGTACAAACCCTCACCCTCCTGGCACCCATGCCTGAAGTCGGTGGTCATCCGGCCATCCTGCTCAGCCTGGCGATTGCTGTGGTCGCCATCGTTCTTCACCTGGCCATCAGCTTCTACCGTTCGTCGCCGGCGGCCGCGTCGCAGAACTACGATATGACCAACCGGGATACCGGTACCGTCAAGTGGTTCAATACGTCCAAAGGCTTCGGCTTTATTTCCCGTGATTCGGGCGACGATATCTTCGTCCACTTCCGGGCCATTCGCGGTGAAGGCCATCGCGTCCTGGTGGAAGGCCAGCGCGTGGAATTCTCCGTGATGAATCGCGACAAGGGCCTGCAAGCCGAAGACGTGATCGCGGCATTGCCGCGTCGCTGATACCGCTTTAGCAGCCGTAAAAAAACCGCGATCCGGCGCTGCCGGGTCGCGGTTTTTTATTGCCCCCGGATCAATAGTGAGGCGGTGGCGCTTCTTCTTCGGACGTTTCGAACTGGCCACCCATTTCTTCCTGGCGCTTGAGCAGCGCAGTCATCTGCAGTTGCAGGCGCTCAACCGCGCGTTGCTGGGCGACGAGGATGTCATTGAGGGTCTCGATGGTGTCGTCCTGAAAGGCCAGGCGGCTTTCCAGGTCGGTAACGCGTGCTTGCAGATCCATGATTCAGCTCTGGGTAAATTTGAAATCGGCGGGCAGCAGCTCGCGCAGACGTGCGCGGATACCCGCCACTTGCTCGTCAGCATAGGGCTGCGCAGGATGCTTGCCCCACACCGGTGCCGGCCAGGCGGCGTCATCGCGCTTGCGTACGATCACATGCACATGCAGTTGGCTGACCACGTTGCCCAGTGCACCGATATTCATCTTGTCGGCGTCCAGGCCCTGGTTCAGCCATTGCGCCAGGGCTGTCGTCTCTTGCCACAGAGTTTGTTGATCTTGGACACTCAGCTGAAACACTTCGCTGATACCTTCGATGCGCGGCACCAGGATGAACCAGGGGTAGTTCGAGTCGTTGGTCAGCAGCAGGCGGCACAACGGGAAATCCCCGATGACCAGTGTGTCTTGTTGCAGGCGTTGATCTAAGGCGAACACCGCGGGCCTCCGTTCGGCAGGTCAGGTTCAGGGCGCCCAGCATACCGTTGAATGCCTCAGGCTTCACGGCGATTGCACACGCACCCGCGCAATCCTGCAAAAAACCTGCACCCTTTCGATGCAGGCAATTATTTGAGCTACGCTAACTCGGGCCTCACCGGGATGCACCAAAATGACCCACCTGTGCTTCAAAGGGGCCCGCGAACTACCCACTTCGTGGGGTGGACCGGTAACGTTTTTACCTGGAACAGCTTTTTTGTACCTGCGAACAGAAGTAACACTAGGGCGTCAAGCCCAAACCAAACGGCTTAAAAAGCCCGTGTTTATGAGGTTTTTACAGGACCATCACATTTTTCACGAAAAAATGACATTCGGTTACCGAGTTGGGCGCGCTTGTTGCATTCACCCCGTTATCGTCGGCAACGGCACCTGCCGGGAAGCAGGTGTTACGCGATAAAGAACAGTGGCGTTTCAATGCATCTCAGGGAAGGTTTCAAACTTCGAAAGGCGTTTGAAAACAGCATTGAAGTTGTCAGCCCATTTACAGTCGGGCTGTGAATTTGCGACACGGAGCTAGCAATTTACGACAGCCTCGTAAAGAAGCTGAAAGGAAAGATGGGTAAGTATCGTCAATAGAGCCGGCGTGATATAACTTTGCGCCGACACAAAAAAGAAAGAGCCGCCCAGATAAAAATACAGGTGGGACGGCAGTACTCTTCCTAAAACCAAAGGAGCAAATCACGATGCGCGTGATGAAGTGGAGCATGATCGCCCTGGCTGTTTCAGCAGGCACCTCGCAGTTCGCAATGGCGTCCGCCCAGGACGATTCCAAGGGCTTTATCGAAGACAGCACCGCCAGCATCCTGACGCGTGCCTTGTACTTCAGCCGTGACCGCCGTAATCACGATGCAGCGCAAAGCCGTATTGAAGAATCCGGTCTGGGCTTCCACGGCCTCTTCAGCTCGGGCTACACCCAAGGCACCGTCGGTGTTGGTGTCGATGTCATCGGCCTGCTGGGCGTCAAACTCGACAGCGGCAAAGGGCGCGCAGGTACCGGTCTGTTCCCACAAGGTTCCGACGGCCGTTCGCAGGACGACTATTCCAAAGCCGGCGCTGCCGTGAAGTTCCGTATTTCCAACACGGTTCTGAAGGTCGGTGATCAATACACCACCGCTCCAGTATTCGCCTCCGATGACAGCCGTTTGCTGCCGGAACTGCCGCAAGGCGTTTCCATCACCAGCAACGAAATCAAAGATCTGAAACTGGAAGCCGGTCACTTCACCTCGATCGTTGCCCAAGACCAGACCTACCGCGACAGTATCTCCAGCTCTGAGCCGGGCTCGAGCCGCGGCCTGCGCGACGCCAACTTCGTGGGCGGCGTGTACTCCTGGACCCCAGAGTTCACCACCAGCCTCTACTACTCGAAAGTGGAAGACTACTGGAAGAAGATCTACGCCAACGTGAACTGGACACACGCGCTTAGCGATGACCAATCCGTGGCTGTCGACTTCAACATCTACGACACCAAGAGCGACGGCGCGGGCCTGGTACGGTCCGACAAAGACAAGACCACCAAGCTCGACAACCGTGCATTCAGCTTGCAAGGCGCGTACACCATTGGTGCTCACACCTTCACCCTGGCAGCTCAGAAAGTCAGCGGCGACGGCCAATACGGCTACGGCGTAGACGGCGGCGGCACGATTTTCCTGGCCAACTCCATCGCCCGTTCCGACTTCAACGCTGAAGACGAGAAGTCCTACCAAGCTCGTTATGACCTGAACATGGCGACCTTCGGCATTCCAGGCCTGAGCTTCATGACTCGTTACGTAACCGGTCGCGGCGCCAACATCGCCACGACTAACAACGGTAAAGAGTGGGAACGCGATATCGAAGCCAAGTACGTGATCCAGAGCGGTCCGGCCAAGGACCTGAGCCTGCGCGTACGTCAAGCGACCTATCGCTCGTCTGATCAGGTTTACTCGGGTTCTCTCGACGAACTGCGTCTGATCGCGCAATACCCGCTGAACATCCTGTAATTGCCCGTTCAATTACAACGATGACTTAAGGCTTCGGCCTTAAACAAAAAGCCGCTCCCCTGTTTGCAAGGGAGCGGCTTTTTTATTGCAGTTTCATGTCGCCCGATAATAACTAGCAAGCTAAGTAACTAATGAGATTAAACCAACACGTTTAACCTGACCTTTCGGCCAAGTTAAACATGACGCTTCCCGTTACTTCGGTGCGGCTTCCTGCATTACGCGAATAACCCGCTGCGGAAATGGAATATCAATTCCCGCCGCCTTCAAACGATCACGCGCCAATTCATTAAGCATGAACACTACGTCCCAATAATCCGGCGTATTGGTCCAGCAGCGCAGGGAAACGGTGATCGAGCTGTCGCCCAGGGTCGAAACCACCGCGACCGCGGCAGGATCGGTCAGTACGCGTGGGTCCTTGGCCAGCTCCAGCAGCACTTCGCGGGCTTTCTGCAGGTCCGCCTCGTAGTCCACACCCACGTCAAACACCACCTTGCGGGTCGGCTGGCGGTTGGTGTTGGTGATAAGGCCGTTGGACAGGCTGCCGTTAGGAATGATCACCGTCTTGTTGTCGCCGGTGCGCAACACCGTGTGGAAGATCTGGATGCTGTCGACGGTACCCGAGGTGCCCTGGGCTTCGATCCAGTCACCAATGCGGAACGGGCGGAACAACAGAATCAGCACGCCACCGGCAAAATTCGCCAGGCTGCCTTGCAAGGCCAGGCCAATAGCCAGGGTAGCGGCACCGATGGCGGCAACGAACGAGGTGGTCGCCACGCCGATCATCGAGGCCACGTTGACCACCAGCATGACTTTGAGCGCGATGTTCGCCAGGCTGGTGATGAAATGTTGCAGCGCCTGGTCTGCGTTACGCAGGGCCAGCAGGCGGCCCACTCGGTGGGTCAATACATTGATCAGCCACCAGCCAATGGCCAGGGTGATCATCGCCAGCAATACGCGGCTGCCATATTCCATGATCATCGGGATCCACGACTGTGAGGTCTTGATCAAGTGATCCATTTCAGCGTTTAAATCCATGGAGCTTCTCCTGTGTAGCGGATGTGCGGCTTTATTGACTGCCTAAAAACGCAAATGAGCCCCGTAGGGCTCAAGTGTAGGCGCGGATTCTGGGGCGTGGGACGTCAAAAACGCGCACAGGTTCCGCAAAGTGCCATCAGTCGCGGAAGTTATTGAACTGCAATGGCATGTCGAAGGTCTTGGCGCGCAGGGCCGCGATGGCCTCTTGCAGATCGTCACGCTTCTTGCCGGTCACACGAACTTGCTCACCCTGGATGGCGGCCTGGACTTTCAGCTTGGCATCCTTGATATGCGCGACGATTTTCTTCGCCAGCTCCTTGTCGATGCCTTCCTTGAGCACGGCTTCCTGCTTCATCAGCTTGCCGGAGGCGTAGGCGTCCTTGATTTCAAGGCATTGCGCGTCGATCTTGCGCTTGACCAGTGACAGCTTGAGGATCTCGATCATCGCTTCCAGCTGGAAATCGGCTTCAGCGGTCAGGTTGACGGTCAGTTCTTTTTCCTTGAACTCGAAGCTGCCCTTGCCTTTGAGGTCATAGCGACGGTCCAGCTCCTTGACGGCATTCTCGACGGCGTTGGTGACTTCGTGTTTGTCCAGTTCAGATACCACGTCGAACGAAGGCATGTGATTTCTCCAATAATAAAGGGGCGGGCTCAGTAGAGATGGAGCGCGCCCGAGCTAAAATGCCGGGGCATTATAGCGGTTCTTTCGCCCCGTTCACCGCAGGCGACCCTACGGAGCAAAAACTGATGTCGACCACCTGGCATATTCTCGGCGCCGGCAGCCTGGGCACACTCTGGGCCACGCGCCTGGCCCGCGCCGGGCTGCCCGTGAGGTTGATCCTGCGGGATGAGGCGCGCCTGGCCAACTATCAGGCCGCAAAGGGGCTGACGTTGGTCGAGCACGGCGTAGAGCAGACATATCCAGTCATTGGCGAAACGCCCCACGGCCCGGAGCCAATTCATCGCCTGCTGGTAGCGTGCAAAGCCTACGACGCCCAAAGCGCGGTCGCACAGCTGCAACACCGGCTGATGCAAGACGCGGAGTTGATCCTGCTGCAAAACGGCCTTGGCAGCCAAGACGCGGTGGCCGCGCAATTGCCCCAGGCACGCTGCATCTTTGCCTCCAGCACCGAAGGCGCGTTTCGCCAGGCGGACTGGCGCGTGGTCTTTGCTGGTCATGGCTACACCTGGCTGGGCGACTCGGCCCGGCCGACGCCACCGGTGTGGCTGGACGAGTTGCAAGCCGCCGGCATCCCCCACGAATGGAGTACCGATATCCTGACGCGGCTATGGCGCAAGCTGGCGCTCAATTGCGCGATCAACCCACTGACCGTGCTTTACCAGTGCCGCAATGGCGAGCTGCAAAAGCATCAATGCGAAGTGGCCACCCTGTGCGCCGAACTCGGCGAACTATTGGAATGCTGCGGCCAACCCGCCGCCGCGCAGGATCTGCAAGCAGAAGTGGAACGGGTGATCCACGCCACCGCCGCCAACTATTCCTCCATGTACCAGGACGTGGCCAACGCCCGCCGCACCGAAATCAGCTACTTGTTGGGCTATGCTTGCCAGGCGGCAACCCGCCACCAATTGACGCTGCCGCATTTGCAGCAGTTGCAGCAGCGCTTGATCGACCAGTTAGTGGTACGCCGATTGCCCCGCGACTGAACCACGCGCTACCCTGCCAGCCTGTCTATCACCTGGGAAAACCCTGATGCCGCTGCGCCAGCGTCTTGAAAACTTACCGGTAGGGCAGAAACTGCTGGCCGCCCTGCTGGTGCTGCTGACCACCGTATTACTGGTGGCCAACCTGACCTTTATCAGCGCCGCCTATTGGATCTCCCAGGAGAGCATGGCTCCCCAGGCCTTGCAGGCCATCGGTCGGCTGGTCTCCAACCCGGCCCTCGCCGCCGAAGCCCTCGAATCCAGCGCCAAAGCCCAAGCGCTGCTCAATGAACTGACCAGCTATTCACCCTTGCGCGCTGCCGCCTTGTACGACGGCGAAGGCAACCGCCTGGCGCAGATGCAACACGGTGATCGCTTGAATTTGCCCGACAACTATCGGCATATCGAGGCGTGGCGCGTGACCGAGTTTCGCAGCAACCAGGTGATCACCCTGCCCCGCGCCGGCCAGCCTTCAGGGCATTTGCTGCTGGTGGCCAGCAGTGAGCTGCCGGTGGCGTTCTATACCGGCACGCTGACGGCCAGCCTGGGCATCCTGATTTTCAGCGTGCTGTTGTGGTTAGTGATCGCGCGGCAGATCAAACGCCTGATCACCCGGCCGATCCACGAACTGGAAGAACTGTCACGCCAGGTAACCCGCGAAGAAAACTACGCCCTGCGCGCCGGCCGTGGCAACCACGATGAAATCGGCAGCCTGGCCGAAGCGTTCAACACGATGTTGTCGCGTATCGAAGCCCGCGAGCAACAGCTCAAGCGCGCCCGGGACGACTCCCAGGCCGCCTACGACCAGGCCCAGGGCCTGGCTGAAGAGACCCGCCACACCAACCGCAAGCTGGAGCTGGAAGTCCAGGTTCGCAGCAAAATCGAGAAAAAACTCACCGGTTTCCAGAACTACCTCAACAGCATCATCGACTCAATGCCCTCGGCGCTGATCGCCCTGGACGAGCAGCTCTATGTCACCCAGTGGAACCAGGAAGCCAGCGCGCTTTCCGGTACGCGCCTGGACGAAGCACTGAACCAGCCGATCTATCTCGCCTTCGAACCGCTCAAGCCTTTCCTGCCGCAAATCAAGGCCACGATCGAGCAACACACGGTAGAACGCATCGAACGTGTGACCTGGATCAAGGATGAAGAGCCCAAGCATTACGCCCTGACGTTCTATCCACTGATGGGCGGTGCCGGGCGCGGTGTGGTGATCCGCATCGATGACATCACCCAGCGCCTGTCCCTGGAAGAAATGATGGTGCAGTCGGAAAAAATGCTCTCCGTCGGCGGGCTGGCCGCCGGTATGGCCCACGAAATCAACAACCCGCTGGGGGCGATCCTGCACAACGTACAGAACATCCGCCGCCGTTTGTCCGCCGACCTGCCCAAGAATCTGGAATACGCCGAACAGACAGGCGTGGAACTGGCGACGATCAACCGCTACCTGGAAGGTCGCGAAGTGCCACAACTGCTCGATGGCATCCAGCAAGCCGGGGCACGAGCCGCCAAAATCGTCACGCACATGCTCAGTTTCAGCCGGCGCAGCAATCGACAGATGGCGCCTTGCGACTTACCCGCGCTGATCGATCAAGCCGTTGAAATTGCCGGCAACGACTTCGACCTGGCCATAGGGTTCGACTTCAAGGGCCAGGCGATCATCCGCCAGTTCGACCCGCAGTTGGGCCCGGTACCCGGCACCGCCAACGAACTGGAACAGGTGCTGCTCAACCTGCTGAAAAACGCTGCCCAGGCGATTCACCTGCGTGAAGACGATCGCGAGCCGGGGCGCATCATCCTGCGCACCCGCCTCAACCCGCCATGGGCAGAGATCCAGGTGGAAGATAACGGCATCGGCATGAGTGAGAATGTGCGCAAGCGCACCTTCGAGCCATTCTTCACCACCAAGGAAATCGGCCAGGGCACAGGGCTGGGGCTGTCGGTGTCGTATTTCATCATCACCAACAACCACAAAGGCCAAATGGAAGTACATTCCACCCTCGGCCAAGGCACCTGTTTTACCTTGCGCATCCCCTTGGCCGGCAGCCAACTGCCACCCTACGAACGCACCCAACTGGAGCACTGACCATGGGCTTTCGCCTGTCGAAAATCTACACACGTACCGGCGACAAAGGCGAAACCGGCCTCGGCGACGGCCGCCGGGTGCCCAAGGACCATCCGCGCGTGGAGGCCATCGGCGAAGTCGATGCGCTGAACAGCCAGCTGGGGTTGTTGCTGGCAGGCCTTGAAGAGCAAAGCGGCAAGCATCCGCAACTGAAGGATGTGGTTGAGGTACTGACGCCTTGCCAGCATCGATTGTTCGATTTGGGCGGTGAGCTGGCGATGCCGGTGTACAAGGCGTTGAACGCCGCGGAAGTGGATCGGCTGGAAGCGGCGATTGATCGCTGGAATGAAGAGGTCGGGCCACTGGAGAACTTTATCCTGCCCGGTGGCTCGGCGCTGATTGCCCAGGCCCATGTGTGCCGTAGCCTGGCGCGCAGCGCGGAGCGGCGATGTCAGCACCTGAATGCGGTGGAGCCGTTGGAAGGCGTTGGGTTGGCGTATATCAATCGGTTGTCGGACTTGCTGTTTGTGGCGGCGCGGGTGATTGCCAGGCGCCAGGGAGTAGCGGAGGTTTTGTGGCAGGCGGCAGCCAAGCCACACTGAACCGCACTCCAAAGGGTATGCCCCGGTCAAATGTGGGAGGGGGCTTGCTCCCGATGAGGCCCGTCAGAACACCATCACTCCTGCGGCCAGAACGCCCTGATACCTGCCACACCCTGCGCCCCAGCCTCCCAAGCCTTCTCTCGTTCAGCCGGCCCAACACCACCCAGCAAAAACACCGGCTTGCTGAACCCACGGATCAACTCCATCGCCTGCTCCCAGCCCAACGGCTGCGCGTCAGGGTGGGTCTGGGTCGGTTGCACCGGCGACAGCGTGACAAAATCCACGTCCATCAATTGCGCCAATGCGAGTTCTTCAGCGTTGTGGCACGACGCCGCGAGCCAGCGGTCCTTCGGCAACGGTCGGCCTTTGCTCGCGTATTTACGCAGCTGGGCCGAGGTCATGTGCCAGCCGGCCGCAGGAAAATCCCCCAGCCATTCAAACGGCCCCTTGAGCATCAATTGTGCCTTGCCCGCGCACAGGCCCACCGCATCCACCGCCAGGTCGCGGTATTTGGGGTCGTAGCCGTTGGGCGCGCGCAGTTGAACCAGCTTGATGCCGCCAGCCACAGCCTTCTGAATCCCACGCAACAGTGTCGGGGTTTCCAGTTCGCCAGGAGTGATCAGGTAATCGGCGGGCAAGCGCGCGGCGGCAACGATCGGCGCGTTAGCGGCCGGGAATTCATAGTTGAGCAAATCCCGAGGCGCCACCCACTCCAAGGGTTGACCCTCGGCGCCATGCGGTTCGCCGGTAAACGCCGAAACTTCCCAGACATCCAGTAATACCTGTTTGTCCGGGTAGTCGTGTTGCACCTTGATCAGCGGCCGCGCCGTGGTGACCTGGATGCCCAACTCTTCCTGCAACTCGCGGGACAAGGCGGCGGCGACCGATTCATCCGCCTCCACCTTGCCGCCGGGAAACTCCCAGAGGCCGCCTTGATGCTGAGTATCGGCGCGGCGCGCCAGCAGGATCCTGCCATCGACACCGCGGATCACCGCTGCTGCTACATGCACTCGTTTCACCGCGCTCATCCTCCAGGCTTCAGGTACGGTATTCCGCGTTGATCTTCACGTACTCGTGGGACAGGTCGGTGGTCCAGATGGTTTCGCTGCAATCGCCACGGCCCAACTCGATACGGATGGTGATTTCTTCCTGCTGCATCACCGCCGAGCCCTGGGCTTCGGTGTAGCTCTCGGCGCGGGCGCCACGGCTGGCGATGCACACGTCACCGAGGAACACATCGATCTTGCTCACATCCAGGTCCGGCACACCGGCACGGCCAACAGCGGCGAGGATGCGGCCCCAGTTCGGGTCGGAAGCGAACAGCGCAGTCTTGATCAGTGGCGAGTGGGCCACGGTGTAGCCGACATCCAGGCATTCCTGGTGATTGCCGCCGCCGTTGACTTCGACCGTGACGAACTTGGTCGCCCCCTCACCGTCACGCACGATGGCCTGGGCCACGTCCATGCACACTTCGAACACCGCCTGCTTGAGGGCCGCGAACAGCGGGCCGCTGGCCTCGGTGATTTCCGGCAGGTTGGCCTGGCCGGTGGCGATCAGCATGCAGCAGTCATTGGTCGAAGTATCGCCATCAATGGTGATGCGGTTGAACGACTTGTTGGCACCGTCCAGGATCAGGCTGTGCAACACATCGCGAGAGACTTTGGCGTCGGTGGCAATGTAGCCGAGCATGGTGGCCATGTTCGGACGGATCATGCCCGCGCCTTTGCTGATGCCGGTGACGGTGACGGTCTGACCGTCATGCACGAACTGGCGGCTCGCGCCTTTTGGCAGGGTGTCGGTGGTCATGATGCCAGTCGCGGCGGCGGCCCAGTTATCCACAGACAGGTCATCCAGTGCGGCTTGCAGGGCGCCTTCGATTTTCTCGACCGGCAGCGGTTCGCCGATGACGCCGGTGGAGTAAGGCAGCACTTGGCTGGCATCCACGCCGGCCAGTTGAGCCAGCTTGGCGCATGTGCGCGCGGCAGCCACCAGGCCAGGCTCGCCGGTACCGGCGTTGGCATTGCCGGTGTTGGTCAGCAGGTAACGAATGGAGCCTGCAACACGTTGCTTGGCCAGGATCACCGGTGCGGCGCAAAACGCATTGAGGGTGAACACACCGGCGACGGTCGAGCCTTCGGCACAGCGCATCACCACCACATCCTTGCGCCCCGCACGTTTAATGCCGGCCGAAGCGATACCCAGTTCAAAACCGGCAACCGGGTGCAATGTGGGCAAAGGACCAAGACCAACAGCCATGAATGCGCTCCTTAAAATTAGGTGATGTCTGTGCCGCCATGATCGACGGTGAAATTAATGGCAAAACGCCGCGACGGCAGAGGCCGGTCGCGGCGCGGAGTGTTGCAGCGTCAGGCGAAAATCTTATTCGATCTGGCCGTGGCAGTGTTTGAATTTCTTGCCCGAGCCGCAATAGCACAGCTCGTTGCGGCCCAGCTTCTGCTCGTTGCGCACCGGTGTCTGGGCCAGGGCCACATCGACCTCCTCGCCCAGTACTTCAGGTGCGTCCAGACTCGGTGCTTCGTCGTGCTGGAACTGCATGCGCGCCGCCAGTGCCTCGGCTTCCTGGCGCAGGCGAGCTTCCTCTTCGATAGGGTCTTCGCGACGCACCTGAACGTGGGACAGCACGCGAATCGAATCGCGCTTGATCGAATCCAGCAACTCGGAGAACAGCGTGAACGACTCGCGCTTGTATTCCTGCTTGGGGTTCTTCTGGGCGTAGCCACGCAGGTGGATACCGTGACGCAGGTGGTCCATGGTCGACAGGTGGTCTTTCCACAGGTCGTCCAGCACGCGCAGTACGATTTGTTTCTCGAAGGTGCGCAGCGCTTCGGCACTCGCCTGCTCTTCTTTCTCGTTGTACGCGGCCAGCAACTCGGCCATCAGTTTTTCGCGCAGGGTTTCTTCGTACAGGTGGTCGTCTTCGTCCAGCCATTGCTGAACCGGCAAGTCGACACCGAAGTCGCTCTTCAATGCCGCTTCCAGGCCGGCGACATCCCACTGTTCAGGCAGGGACTGTGGCGGAATGTGCGCGCTGACGGTGGCGTTGAGCACGTCCTGGCGGAAATCGGCGATGGTCTCGCCAATGTTGTCGGCGGCCAGCAACGTATTACGCATGTGATAGATCACTTTACGCTGTTCGTTGTTGACGTCATCGAACTCGAGCAGTTGCTTACGGATGTCGAAGTTGCGGCCTTCAACCTTGCGCTGGGCCTTCTCGATGGCGTTGGTCACCATGCGGTGCTCGATCGCTTCACCGGACTGCATGCCCAGGGCCTTCATGAAGTTTTTCACCCGGTCCGAGGCGAAAATGCGCATCAGGCTGTCTTCCAGGGACAGGTAGAAGCGGCTGGAACCGGCGTCACCCTGACGACCGGCACGACCACGCAACTGGTTGTCGATACGACGCGATTCGTGACGCTCGGAGGCGATCACCTGCAGGCCGCCGGACTCCAGCACGGCCTGGTGACGCTTCTGCCAATCGGCCTTGATCTGGGCGATTTGCTCAGGGGTCGGGTTGTCCAGGGAGGCCACTTCCACTTCCCAGTTGCCGCCCAGCAGGATGTCGGTACCACGACCGGCCATGTTGGTGGCGATGGTCAGTGCGCCTGGGCGACCGGCCTGGGCAATGATCTCGGCTTCTTTTTCGTGGAACTTGGCGTTGAGGACCTTGTGCTCGATGCCTTCCTTGTTGAGCAGGTTGGACACGTGCTCGGAAGTCTCGATGGTGGCGGTCCCCACCAGGATCGGACGGCCCTGGGCCATGCCATCCTTGATGTCGTTGATGATCGCCGCGTATTTCTCTTCGGCGGTCAGGAACACCAGGTCGTTGAAATCTTTACGCGCCAGCGGCTTGTTCGGCGGGATGACCACTACCGACAGACCGTAGATCTGGTGGAACTCGAACGCTTCGGTGTCGGCCGTACCGGTCATGCCGGACAGCTTGTTGTACAAACGGAAGTAGTTCTGGAAGGTGGTGGACGCCAACGTCTGGCTTTCGGCCTGGATGTTGAGCATTTCCTTGGCTTCGATGGCCTGGTGCAGGCCTTCGGACAGACGGCGACCCGGCATGGTACGGCCGGTGTGTTCGTCGACCAGTACCACCTGGCCATCTTGCACGATGTATTCGACGTTGCGATGGAACAGCTTGTGGGCACGCAGGCCGGCATACACATGGGTCAGCAGGCCCAGGTTGTGCGCCGAGTACAGGCTTTCGCCTTCAGCCAGCAAACCGATCTGGGTCAGCATGTCTTCGACATACTGGTGGCCGGCTTCGTTGAGTTCGACCTGGCGGGTCTTCTCGTCGATGGTGAAGTGACCTTCTTTGGTCACCACGCCTTCCACTTCCTCGATGTGCTGCTCAAGGCGCGGGATCAACTTGTTGATCTCGGTGTACAGGCGCGAGCTGTCTTCGGCCTGGCCGGAGATGATCAGCGGGGTACGAGCTTCGTCGATGAGGATGGAGTCGACTTCGTCGATCACGGCAAAGTTGAGTTCGCGCTGGAATTTTTCTTCCATGCTGAACGCCATGTTGTCGCGCAGGTAGTCGAAACCGAATTCGTTGTTGGTACCGTAGGTGATGTCGGCGGCGTAGGCGGCGCGCTTCTCTTCCGGCGGCTGGAACGGCGTCACGACGCCGACGGTCAGGCCGAGGAATTCATACAGCGGGCGCATCCAGTTGGCGTCCCGGCGAGCCAGGTAGTCGTTCACCGTCACAACGTGCACGCCCTTGCCGGACAATGCGTTGAGATAAACACCCAGGGTTGCTACCAGGGTCTTGCCTTCACCTGTACGCATTTCGGCAATCATGCCTTCATGCAAGGTCATGCCGCCGATCAACTGCACGTCGAAGTGGCGCATGCCCATGACACGCTTACCGGCTTCACGGGCAACCGCGAACGCTTCGGGCAGCAGTTTGTCGAGGGTTTCACCTTTGGCTATGCGGGCCTTGAACTCTTGGGTCTTGGCGCGCAATTGCTCGTCCGACAGGGCAACCATCTGCTCTTCGAAGGCATTGACCAGCTGCACCGTCTTGAGCATGCGTTTGACTTCGCGCTCATTCTTGCTTCCAAAAAGTTTCTTTAACAAAGGCGCAAACATATCGGCAGGTTCTTCCACACATAGGGATGGAGGGCGCACCGTGAGTGGCCCGAGCAGCCCTCACGGCCGCATGCGAACGCGCATTCTACCCGGAATCGTGGGTGAGGAAAGTGGCGTTATTCCCCGATGCGGGCACGGCGCTGTGAGAGGGCTTGTTTAAAATAAGGGCTTTTGTCGGAACTTCAACCCATGCCGCGCAGAAGTCACCTATTGATTTCACGCAAAAAACCGCGTCGACGCTTTGCCTGGAAGGCGTGCAGGCGCTTTCTGCTAAGATGGCCGCTCTGTTACCTAAGGTGTCCAATCATGGCATTTCGCCCTCTTACAGCCCGCGCGCCCAGCGTGTTGCTTCGCGAAGCCAAGCCGTTGAAAGCCATCTTTGGCCATGCGCAACGCTTAGGCCATTTGCAGCGCCTGCTCGAAAGCCAGTTGCAACCGGCCGCACGTGAACATTGCCATGTGGCGTCCTGGCGTGAAGGCAACCTGCTGCTGATTGTCACAGATGGCCATTGGGCGACCCGCTTGCGCTATCAGCAAAAACGCCTGCAGCGTCAATTAATGGCCTTTGAAGAGTTCGCCAGCCTGACGCGCATCCAGTTCAAGGTGCAACCGCCGACCGTTCAGCAAGGCGCGGCGGGGCACACCATGGACCTGTCGGAAAGTGCGGCCGAGACCATTCAGGCCACGGCCGACGGGATCAGCGACCCGGGCTTGCGCGCCGCGCTTGAGCGGCTGGCCGCCCACGGCAAGCCCAAGCCCTGAACCGTTACTTGCGCTTGCCGCCGCCCAGCAAAGACCCCAACAAGCCGCGCACCAATTGCCGCCCCATCTGATTGGCCGCCTGTTGCATCGCTGATTTGAGCGCCTTGCCCGCTGCCGTTCCCAGAAACGCACCGGCCTTGTCGGTAAAGCTCGGCTCCTCGGCAGCTGGCACAGCGTCTTCGGCAGGGCTCAAGTCCTTGCGTGCCATCAGCACTTCATAAGCGGACTCCCGGTCGATCGGTTTGTCATAGCGCCCTTGCAGGGGTGAACGGGCAATCAGTGCCGTGCGTTCGGCCTCGCTGAGCGGCCCGATACGCGATTGCGGCGGCGCTACCAGTACCCGTTGGACCACCTCCGGCGTGCCCTTTTCCTGCAAGGTGCCCACCAACGCCTCACCGGTGCCCAGCTCGGTAAGCACCGACAAGGCATCAAATGCCGGGTTGGGCCGGAAACCGTCTGCCACCGCGCGCAGGGATTTCTGCTCTTTAGTGGTGAATGCGCGCAGGCCGTGCTGGATGCGCAAGCCGAGTTGAGCCAGCACCGTGTCCGGCAGGTCGCCAGGCGATTGAGTCACGAAATACACGCCCACCCCTTTGGAACGAATCAAGCGCACCACCTGCTCCAGGCGCTCTTGCAAGGCCTTGGGGGTGTCGGCGAACAACAAATGCGCCTCATCGAAAAACAGCGCCAGCAGCGGTTTATCCGCATCGCCACGCTCGGGCAGTTGCTCGAACAATTCGGCCAACAGCCACAGCAGGAACGTCGCGTACACCTTCGGCGCCTCGTGCACCAGGCGGCTGGCATCCAGCAGGTGGATACGCCCGCGCCCATCACTGGCCGGCTGCAGGATATCTTCCAGCTGCAGGGCCGGCTCGCCGAACAACGCCTCCGCGCCCTGCTGTTCCAGCACCGCCAGGCGCCGCAACAGTGCCTGGCTGGAGCCGGTGGTCATCAGCGCGGCATCGTCACCCAATAACTCCGGGTGATAGCGCAGATGGTTGAGCAGTGCCTTGAGGTCCTTGAGGTCCAGCAGCAGCAAGCCTTCGCGATCCGCCACTTTGAACGCCGCATAGAGGGCCGACTGCTGGCTGTCCGTCAGCTCCAGCAAGCTGCCGAGCAACAACGGGCCCATTTCGCTGATGGTGGTGCGCAACGGATGACCGGACTGCCCGTGGATATCCCACAACGTGACGGGATACTCCTGAGCCGTGTAATTCAGGAAAGGCATGCCGGCGATACGCTCGGCCACCTTGCCCTGTGGAAAAGCCGCGGCGCCCAGGCCGCAGAGGTCACCTTTGATATCCGCGGCAAACACCGCCACGCCCGCATCACTGAAGGCTTCGGCCAGGCGTTGCAGCGTGACCGTCTTGCCCGTACCCGTGGCGCCGGCAATCAACCCGTGACGATTGGCCAGGCGCATGGCCTGGGCGATGGGCTGGCCATCAAGGCCGGCACCTATAAGGAGTTGCGTGGAGTCAGGCATTTCGTCACCCATGGTTAATCTTTAGTGTCGCCAGGTCGATAAGACAGATGTGAGACCCACAAAGTCTAAAAAACGCTCAGATAGTTCCTACAGGGAACAACGGAAATATCAAACTTTTTTTGACGCTACCCTCCAGCGTGTTCCACAAGGACGCGCGTTGGATATTTATGACCTTAGCGGACCCTTCAAGCCATGAATAAAAATCTGCGTTTCAGCCATAAGATCCTGCTTGCAGCCTCCCTTATTGTCATCGCCGCCTTCGCGTTGTTTACCCTCTATAACGATTACCTGCAGCGCAATGCCATACGCGAGGACCTCAACAGCTATCTGCATGAGATGGGTGACGTCACCGCCAGCAGCATTCAGACCTGGCTGAGCGGGCGTATTGCGCTGGTGGAAAACGCCGCACAGAACATCGCCATCAACCCTGAGCCCAGCGTCGTCGCGAGCCTGCTGGACCAGAAAACCCTGACCTCGTCGTTCATGGCCACCTACGTGGGTGACAGCCAGGGCGCGTTCACCATCCGCCCCGACACCAAAATGCCGGACGGCTTTGATCCGCGCGTTCGCCCTTGGTACAAAGGGGCGCAGAGCAGCAACGGCTCGACCCTGACCGAGCCCTATATCGATGCCGCCACCGGCAAGTTGATTATTTCCATCGCGACCCCCAGCACCAAGGGCGGCCAGGCTGTCGGCGTGGTCGGCGGCGACCTGAGCCTGCAGACACTGGTGGACAACATCGGCGCGCTGAACTTCGGCGGAATGGGCTATGCGTTCCTGGTCAGCGCCGACGGCAAGGTGCTGGTACACCCCGACAAAAACCTGGTGATGAAGACCCTCGCCGATGTCTACCCCAGCCACACGCCGGCAATCAGCGGCAACTTCAGCGAAGTCGAGAGCAACGGTAAGGTCAACATCGTCACCTTCACACCGATCAAAGGTTTGCCGTCGGTGAACTGGTATCTGGGAGTATCGGTGGATAAAGACGAAGCCTACGCGATGCTCAGCAAATTCCGCACCTCTGCCGTGATTGCCACCGTGATCGCCGTGGTGATCATCATCGCCCTGCTGGGCATGCTGATCCGCGTACTGCTGCAACCGCTGCACGTCATGACCCGCGCCATGCAGGACATCGCCGACGGCGAAGGTGACCTGACGCGCCGCCTGGCCATCCAGAACCACGATGAGTTCGGCACCTTGGCAAATGCCTTCAACAGCTTCGTAGAGCGCATTCACACATCGATTCGCGAAGTGTCCTCGGCCACCGAGCACGTCAATGAAGTGGCCCTGCGGGTGGTAAGCGCCTCCAACTCGTCGATGGTCAACTCCGACGAGCAGGCCAACCGAACCAACAGCGTGGCCGCCGCGATCAATCAGCTGGGGGCTGCCGCCCAGGAAATCGCGCGCAACGCCGCGCAGGCTTCAAACCAGGCCAGCGATGCCCGCCACTTGGCTGAGGACGGCCAACAGGTGGTCGATCGCAACATCAAGGCGATGACCCAACTGTCCGAGATGATCAGCGCCTCCAGCAGCAATATCGAAGCACTTAACAGCAAGACCGTGAATATCGGCCAGATTCTCGAGGTAATCACCAGTATCTCTCAGCAAACCAACCTGCTGGCGCTGAACGCTGCCATCGAGGCGGCACGGGCCGGTGAAGCGGGCCGTGGGTTTGCGGTGGTGGCCGACGAGGTGCGCAACCTGGCCCATCGCACGCAGGAATCGGCACAACAGGTACAAACCATGATCGAAGAGCTGCAAGTCGGCGCCCGGGAATCGGTGACCACCATGAGCCAGAGCCAGCGTCACAGCCATGACAGTGTGGAAATCGCCAACCTCGCCGGTGAACGCCTCAATAGCGTGACCCTGCGCATTGGCGAGATCGACGGTATGAACCAGTCAGTGGCCACCGCCACCGAGGAGCAAACCTCGGTGGTGGAATCGATCAACATGGACATCACGGAAATCAACACCCTCAATCAGGAAGGCGTGGAAAACCTGCAATCGACATTGCGTGCCTGTGCCGATCTGGAACAGCAGGCTGCGCGGCTGAAACAGCTGGTGGGCAGTTTCCGCATCTGAGCCACCCAGGCGCCGGACCGACGCCTGCACGATGAACACCAACCGAACATCTATCCTTAGCTCAGGTCCACGTTTAGGAGAGCAATGGATCGGAGGGATGTTCATCGTGCATATCGCTGACATAACCATGTTCTACGCCCCAGCCAGCGGCGGCGTACGCACTTATCTGGATGCCAAGCACCGCCGCCTGGCCCTCAAACCCGGCATTCGCCACAGCCTTTTAATACCCGGCGCGCACTTGAGCGAACGCGATGGCGTGTTCAAAGTGCCGGCGCCCGCCCTGCCCTTCGGCAAGGGCTATCGATTCCCGGTGCGCCTGGCTCCTTGGCGAAATGTCCTGCGCGATTTACAGCCCGATCTGATCGAGGTAGGAGACCCCTACCTCACTGCGTGGGCCGCACTGGATGCTCGGCGCCAGCTGGATGTGCCGGTCATCGGTTTTTACCACTCCGACTTACCGCTGCTGGTGAGCAACCGCATGGGGCCGTGGTTTACACCCAATGTTGAAGCCTATGTCAGAAAACTCTACGGGAATTTTGACCGGGTACTGGCGCCAAGCCAGGTGATGGCCGACAAACTCATAGGCCTGGGGGTGAAGAATGTCTTCGTCCAGCCCCTGGGGGTGGACCTGCAGACCTTTACTCCGCAGGCCGGCGACCCGGGCTTGCGCGCCGAACTGGGGATCGACCAGGACACCCGCCTGCTGATCTTTGCCGGGCGCGGCTCCAAGGAGAAAAACCTGCCGGTCCTGCTGCGCTGCATGAAACGCCTGGGCAACGGTTACCATTTATTGCTGGTGGGCTCCGGCATGCCGGCCAGCGTGCCGGGCAACGTCACCGTCATCGACGGGTTTCGCCCGGCCCCTTACGTTGCCCGTCTGATGGCCAGCGCCGACGCCTTGCTGCATGCTGGCGACCAGGAAACCTTTGGCCTGGTCATCCTCGAAGCCATGGCCTGCGGCACCCCCGTGGTCGCCGTGGCAGCCGGCGCATTCAATGAGATCGTCAATGAACGCTGCGGTCTGTTATGCAGGCCCAACCACCCACAGGCGATGGCCGACGCCGTACGCGAGTTGTTCAACACCGACAGCCGGCGCCTGGGAGCCCAGGCTCGGCGTTATGTGGAACAGCATTACGCATGGGACAGCGTGGTCGACAGCCTGCTCGGGCATTACCATGCCGTACTGGGCAGCCACGACACGATGCTTTGTCATGGCTGAAACCGCCGTGTTACTGGTGCTGCACGATGTCGCGCCGCACAATTGGGCGGACTATCGTCCCTTTGTCGAGGCCGTGGACGCACTCGGCGCGGTGCCTATCACGTGGCTGGTGGTGCCGGACTTTCACCATCGCGATGCCTTGCACGATCACGCTGAGTTCCGACGCCTGCTCGACAGCCGCGTCGCCAGGGGTGATGAACTGGCGTTGCACGGCTACTACCACTGCGATGACCAACCGGCACCGCGCACGCCCAAAGACTGGCTCATGCGCCGCGTGTATACCCACGAGGGTGAGTTTTATCGCCTGTCATATGTCCAGGCCCTGAATCGACTTCATGAGGGCATAGCAGTATTCCAACGCAACGACTGGCCATTGTCGGGTTTCGTCGCGCCCGCTTGGTTGATGAGCCAAGGCACCCGCCAGGCATTGCGCCAATTACCGCTGAGCTACACCAGCGACCCGCAGCACCTGTACCGGCTTCCCGACTTCACGCGTATCGACGCCCCCGGCCTGGTGTGGAGTGCCCGCAGCGCCTGGCGCCGGCACCTGTCCAAAGCCCTCAGTGATTGCTGCGAGCACCGTTGGAAGACAGCCCAAGTCATCCGCCTGGGCCTGCACCCGGTGGACATGCGCCACGAGTTTTCCCGTCGCTATTGGCTTGAGACCTTGCAGCGCATGCTGAACGCGGGACGCATCCCAATGACCAAAGCCGCCTGGCTCGCTACCCGATCATGAACCGAGCCTTGTGCCAGGGCGGCTCAAGCGTCCTCTTCAGGTGCGGCAGGCGCTTCATCCAACGCCTGCAACTGCTTCCACAACTGCGCAGCGTCCGGGAAATCCGTGCCATCCTCGGCGTCCAGCGCATCCGGATCATAACGACTCAGGCACCCCTCACCGAGTGTGGCGGGCGCCCTGGACGTGGCTTTATCGAGCGGATCGTTCATGGCGTTGTCCTGACGGTCAGCTAACAACAAAAAAGGCCTGAAGCGATTAAACGCCCAGGCCCTTTCTTCAATCAACACGTATAAATCAGAACACCACAGTCTTGTTGCCGTGCACCAGCACTCGGTCTTCCAAGTGATATCGCAAGCCACGCGCCAAGACCATTTTCTCGACATCGCGGCCGAAACGCACCATGTCTTCAATGCTGTCGCTATGACTGACGCGCACCACGTCCTGCTCGATGATCGGACCGGCGTCCAACTCTTCGGTGACGTAGTGGCAGGTTGCGCCAATCAACTTCACGCCCCGCAGGGAAGCTTGGTGGTAAGGCTTGGCGCCGACAAACGACGGCAAGAAGCTGTGATGAATGTTGATCACCTTGCCGGCATATTCGCGGCACAGCTGCGGCGGCAGGATTTGCATATAGCGCGCCAGTACCACCACGTCGGCTTCATGTTGCTTGACCAGGCGGGAAACCTCGGTGAACGCCGGCTCCTTGTCCTGCGGGTTGACCGGCACGTGGTAGTACGGGATGCCATGCCATTCGACCATGCTGCGCAGGTCGTCATGGTTGGAAATTACACAGGCGATTTCGCAGTCCAGCTCATCGCTGTGCCAACGGTGAAGCAAGTCGGCCAGGCAATGGGATTCGCGACTGGCCATCAACACCACGCGCTTTTTCTGCTCGGTGTCGGTGATGCGCCAGGTCATCGAAAACTCTTCGGCGATTGGCGCGAATGCCTCGCGAAAAGCCTCAAGACCAAAGGGCAGCGTGTCGGCACGGATCTCGTGACGCATGAAAAACCAACCGCTGAGGTTGTCCGAGTGATGGCTCGCCTCGGTGATCCAGCCGTTGTGGGAGGCCAGAAAGTTACTGACTTTGGCAACGATGCCAACCCGGTCCGGGCAAGCAATCACCAGCCGAAAAGTGCGCATTAGGGGGGAACTCCAGGACTTCGCAAAGGCCGCCATTCTAGCGTTTGCGCAGAAAAACTGCAGTATTCGTTATCGCCTATTCTGACCGCGATGCCGCGTCATACCCCTCAATAGCCCAGGGTTTTATCCCTCATATATGAATCTATTGCGTTACCCGCGGGCGTTACCCTGAATACCTGGGGTATTGGCTTAAGCGCTGCGCCCTATAATTAACTCGATTGCATAGATTCGCTAAAAACAATCAAAGTAATTCACATAAATGCACGCTTAAATGTTTACTTGGGCAAACTGCCTGACTATTATTGGCCACTGTCCCTGTCAATCAGCGCTCTACATAAGGTAGTCCACATGTCTCTGATCAACGAATACCGTGCCACCGAAGAAGCTATCAAAGAGCTGCAAGCCCGATTGAAGAACCTGTCCCAAGACGACAAACTGAAAACCGAGCTGGAATTCGAAGGCAAACTGCGCACCCTCATGGGTGAATACTCCAAATCCCTGCGTGACATCATCGCGCTGCTGGATCCAGAGTCGAAAGTTAAAGCACCTCGCGGCGCCGTGAAAACTACCGGCACCAAACGTGCCCGTAAGGTCAAGCAATACAAAAACCCGCACAACGGCGAAGTGATTGAAACCAAAGGTGGCAACCACAAAACGCTGAAAGAGTGGAAAGCCAAGTGGGGCGGCGACGTCGTTGAAGGCTGGGCTACCCTGCTGGGCTAAGCTTCGACAGGCCTGCACCTGATACGCAACACATAAAAAACGCCAGCTTGCTGGCGTTTTTTAATGCCCGTCTATTTTGTTACAACGCTGATTACCGCGCCACGCGGGCCGCTAAAGAATCAGCATATTCCTGCCAAAGTGCCAACACCTGCTGCTGAAACGGAGTCGCATTAACGGCCAACTCCTGCCTGGCCAGCTTAAATGCCTCAAGGGTATTCGGCGCGCCCCATTCAGGATTTGACAAGCGCTGCTGACAGAAAAGTTTCCAGCGTTGTTGCTCCTCATTGTTCAACGTATCGGGGAAGTTGCGTGCCCGATAGCGAAACAATAATTCCGGTAAACGATGATCATCAAAAGGCCACTGCTGGAGCGCCAATTGCGCGGGTTCGGCCATGCGGACTTGTTCACATAAGCGTCGGTCGCGATCACCGATAAAACCGTCGTAAAGCTGCTGTTCCGGGTCTGCACTCGAGGCAAAATCTTCCGTGGCATAAATGGCCGCCAACTTATCGCACCAAAGTGCCTGTGCTTCAGTTAGCCGCAGCGCCCGCGCCTGATAAACGTCCATGTCCAATTGCAAACGTGCACGGTCTTCGGCGCGCAACACGCTCAAGGGCGCAACCACCGGGCAACGATTGATATGTACCAACTTGAGCGGCACCGGCAGTTCACCTTCGGCAAGCTCATCACGGCGGGTGTACAGGCGCTGGCGCAGCGTGTCGGCATCCTCGTTCAGCAGCGCCTGAGGGTCGAGCCCGAGGTCGCAGACAATCAACGCATTGCGATTGCGTGGGTGCCAAGCCAACGGCAGCACAACGCCCAGATAATGACGCTCGGCGGAAAACCGCCCGGAGATATGCACCATGGGTTGCAGCAAGCGCACCTGATCCATCACGCGCTGCTTGCTGCGCAGTTGAAACAGCCAGTCATAAAGCTTGGGCTGCTTCTGGCGAACCAACCGCGCCAGCGCAATCGTGGCGCGCACATCGGACAACGCATCGTGGGCCTGGCCATGGTCGATACCGTTGGCGGCGGTCAAGCGCTCAAGCTTGAGCGTCACGCGCCCGCCCTCCAGCGGCCACTCGATACCTTCCGGCCGCAGGGCGTAGGCGGTGCGAACCACGTCGATCAAGTCCCAACGGCTGTTACCGCCCTGCCATTCCCGCGCGTAAGGGTCGAAAAAATTGCGATACAGGCTGTAGCGGGTCATTTCATCGTCAAAGCGCAACGTGTTGTAGCCGGCGCCACAGGTACCCGGCGCGGCCAGCTGCGCATGCACCCGCGTCATGAAATCGGCTTCGGCCAGGCCTTTTTCCGCCAGTATTCCGGGGGTGATGCCGGTGATCGCACAGGCGGCGGGATGGGGCAGGATATCGTCGCTGGGCCGGCAATAAAGGTTGACCGGCGGGCCGACCTCGTTGAGCTCGAAATCGGTACGGATTCCCGCCACCTGCAATGGGCGATCGTTGCGCGGGTTGATGCCGGTGGTTTCGTAGTCGTACCAGAAAATCGAGGTCACGGGCTATTCCTGTGCTGAAGATCGGCAAAGTCTAGGCGCTGAACAGCACTCGGGGCCAGCACCAAATGCACTGTACAAACACCCAGTAAAATCTTGGAGAGTTGCTTCCATCGCCGACACTGCTAGCATCCGTGTCTCCAAACGCTCCGCACTGCCAAGGATCGCGATGCCATCAACCCCGTTGGACACCCGCTACCAGATCGAAACCCCTGAGGGTATCGACCTCCCGCTGCGCCCCGCCGGCCTGGTGCCCAGGGCGTTGGCCTTCGCCTTCGACCTTGGTGCGCGCGGCGTGGTCATGGGTGTGCTTCTGGTGCCGCTGGCGCTGCTCGGCAATATTGGAATCGGCCTGGGCTCACTGCTGCTGTTCGTGGCGAGCTGGTGGTACATGGTGCTGTTCGAAGTGCTCAACCAAGGCTGCTCACCCGGTAAACAAGTCATGGGCCTGCGCGTCGTACAGGACGACGGCACCCCCATCGGCTGGTCGGCGTCGCTCATTCGCAACCTGCTGCGGTTTGTCGACATGTTGCCTTTCGGCTACTTTCTTGGCGCTATCAGCTGCCTGCAGCATCCTAATTTCAAACGCCTTGGCGACTTGGCCGCCGGCACGCTGGTGGTCTACCGCGAACTGCCCCTGGCGCGGCCTCGGGTCCCGCAAGCTGCGGCCCTGCGCTTGCCGTTTGCGCTGGAACTGAGTGAGCAACGGGCGATCCTCGGCTTCGCCGAACGCCAGGGTGAACTCTCTGCTGAACGCGTGCATGAACTGGCCGCTATCCTCGCGACGCCTTTGCAAGTATCCCCGGCGCGCGCCGCCGAGCAACTCAATGGCGTGGCCCGCGGCCTGTTGGGGCCGACATGAAGCAAAGCATGTTCGAAAGCCGCTACCAGCCCCAATGGCACGCCTTTGCCGAACGACTGACGCAGTTGGAACAAGGCAAGGCCAAGGCCGCTGATGTAGCCGATTTCCCCCATCAATACCGGCGTCTGTGCCAGCAGTTGGCCTTGGCTCAGGAGCGCGGCTACAGCAGTTACCTGGTGGATCCTTTGCAACAATTGGCGTTACGCGGCCATCAACAGCTGTACCGTCATCGCAGCCAATTGGCGAGCAACGTGCTGAGCTTCGTCCTGGCGGACTTCCCGCGACTGGTGCGCGAGCAGTGGCGCTTCGTATTGATCGCCAGCCTGCTGTTCTTTACCAGCCTGTTGGGTATTGCACTGCTGGTCTACCTGTTTCCTGACCTGATCTACAGCATTGTCAGCGCGCAACAAGTGGCCGAGATGCAAAGTATGTATGACCCTGAAGCCAGCCGCCTGGGGCGCGCCGCCGAACGGGCATCGAGCGAAGACTGGATGATGTTCGGCTACTACGTGATGCATAACATCGGTATCGCCTTCCAGACGTTTGCCGCCGGTTTGCTGTTTGGCCTGGGCAGCGTATTTTTCCTGATTTTCAACGGGCTGATCATCGGCGCGATTTCCGGGCACTTGACCGAGATCGGCTACGGCCAGACCTTCTGGTCATTCGTCATCGGCCATGGTGCCTTTGAGTTGACGGCCATCGCCCTCGCCGGTGCGGCAGGCTTGCAGTTGGGCTGGGCGCTGATCGCCCCAGGGCAGTTGACCCGCGGGGAATCCTTGCGGCTCGCGGCACGCAAAAGCGTGCAATTGCTTTGCGGTGTGATGATGTTCTTGCTGATCGCCGCGTTCATCGAAGCCTACTGGTCGTCCACTACCCAGATCGCCCCCTGGGTCAAATACGTGGTTGGGGCTGCACTCTGGCTGCTGGTAATCGCTTACCTGACTTTTGCCGGGAGGGCTCGCCATGCGCCTGAGTGACTCCAGCGTGGTGATTCGACCGCGCACGGCCTGGGAAGCCATGGACCTCGGTGTACTAATGGCCAGGGAACATCGCCGGTTGCTAATGGGTAGCTGGGCGCTGGTGAGCTTGCCGGTATTCGCCGTGCTAAGCGCGCTGCTGTGGAAATACCCCTCCACCGCCATGTTCCTGTTCTGGTGGTTCAAACCGGCCTTCGACCGCTTGCCGCTCTATATCCTGTCCAAGGCCTTGTTCGGAGAAACGCCCAGCCTCAAGCAGGCCGTGCGCCAGTGGCCCCGCCTGCTCAAGGGTCAACTCTTGGCCAGCCTGACCTGGCGCCGACTCAGCCTCAGCCGCAGCTTTGTGATGCCGGTCAGTCAACTTGAAGGCCTGGACGGCCAGGCAAGGCAAAAACGCCTGGGCGTGCTGCAACAACGCAACGCCGGTGCCGCGAGGTGGTTGACCACGGTTGGCGTACACCTGGAAATCGGACTGTGGTTCGGCTGCATGGCGCTGTTCTACCTGTTCATTCCGCAGCAACTTGAACTGGATTGGGATTGGCAGCGCCTGGCACTGGCGACCACCACCGAAGGACTGTGGCTGGAGCATCTGGGCAACGCTTTCTACGCGTTGATCCTGGTGTTCTGGGAGCCCATTTACGTCGCGTGTGGTTTCAGCCTTTATCTCAATCGTCGCACCGTATTGGAGGCGTGGGACCTGGAGCTGGTGTTCCGCCGCTTGCGCCAACGCCTGAGTCATGTGGCCACGCTGTTATTGCTGGTGATCGGGCTGACACTGTTGCCCTTCAACCCTCCTGTCATGGCAGGCGAAGCCAAGCCGCTGAGTACCCAGGACGCGCGCCGATCCATCAAGTCGATGCTGGAAAAGCCCCCCTTCAAAAACCCGGAAACCGTGACCCGCTATCGCTTTGGCGAAGAAAAGCCCGCCGCAAAAAACAAGACACACGCCGACAGTAAACTGCCGGGATGGCTGCAAACGCTACTGGGCAACCTCAACAGCAATGCTTTCAAGCACATTGCCCAAGGCCTGGAGGTGCTGTTATGGAGTCTGCTGGCAGGTGGCCTGGCCCTGCTGGTCTGGCGCTATCGCGACTGGCTGCAAACATTTGTCAGCCGACGCGGGCCACCCAGCGCCAAAGCAACCCCACCGCTCCCCACGCAATTGTTCGGCCTGGAGCTGGGCACCGACACCTTGCCCGTCGATATCGCCAGCACCGCCGAGCAACTGTGGCCCACTCAACCGAGGGAAGCACTTGGCCTTCTGTATCGCGGCCTGCTGAGCCGGTTACTGCATGACTTCAACCTGCCGCTTAAGAGCGCCGATACCGAAGGCCAGGTGCTGGCACGCGTTCAACAATTACAGCAACCGCAACTGCTGGCCTTCAGCGACGAGTTGACCCGGCACTGGCAAAACCTTGCCTACGGTCATCACCTTCCCTCTGCCTCAACCCAGCAAAAATTATGCAGTGATTGGCGCGCCCTGTTCAGTTACGGGGGTCATCAATGAGCCGGCTATTGGTGTGGGTTGGGCTGTTATTGATATGCCTGATCGGAGCGGGTGGCCTTTACGCCTGGAGCAACGCGACGCCCTATGACGAAGTCGTGGATCGCGGCCCTGCCCCACAAGTGCTGGCCAACCCTTACCTGGCGGCCGAACATTTTTTGCGCCAGCAAGGCCTGACGGTGGAGCATGCCAATAGCCTTGATCGCCTGGCCACCCTGCCCGCCAAGGGCAACAGCCTGTTGTTGCTGGGCGAACGTAGCAATATGTCGCCACGCCAGGCCGGGCAACTGCTCGACTGGGCCAAATCCGGCGGCCATCTGCTCCTGGTCGCCGAGGCGCTATGGGATGAAGAAACCGGCAAAAGCGGTGACTTATTACTCGATAGCCTGCATATCCACCAGGCCCTGAGTGAGGAGCCGGCTGAGCCCACCCCACCCCGCAAAAAGAAAGCGCCGGACCTGACCAAACTCTATGTCGACAATGAAACCGCCCCGGCGTACTTCAGCTTCGACACCGACTTCAACCTCACCGACCCCAAGCACCTTGCCCAGTTTTCAGCCAATAGCGCCAGGTCAAGTCACCTGATGCAACGAGACCTCGGGCAAGGCCGTGTGACCGTGATTACCGACAGCGACCTGTGGAAAACCACCGATATCGGCAAACACGACAACGCCTGGCTGCTGTGGTACCTGAACCAGGGTACGGCGGTGACTTTCTTGTTCAACAGTGACGTGGACAACCTGCTGACCCTGCTGCTGCGTTATTTCCCCCAGGCCGCGGTCGCGCTCATTGCGCTGGTCGCCCTGGCGCTCTGGCAGGCAGGTATGCGCCAAGGCCCGATCCAGGCACCCGCTCCCAAGGCTCGCCGGCAGTTGCAGGAACACTTGAAGGCCAGCGCCGACTTCCTGCTGCGCCGCAGCAGCCAGGGTTCGCTATTGCACGCGTTGCAGCGCGATATCCAGCGTGCCGCCCGGCGCCGCCATCCTGGCTTTGAGCACCTCGACAACACCGAACAATGGCGAGTACTTGAACACCTGACGCGCCAACCCCCTCATGTCATCAGCCAGGCCCTTGGCCCACTCCCGGCAAAACGGCTTTCCAGCGCCGATTTCAGCCGGCGGGTGGCATGCCTGCAAACCCTCAGGAACGCCCTATGAGCGAATTTACCAGCGCCAACACCCTGACGACCGAAACCCTGCAACGCGCCAGCCGGCAGGCCCAGGCTCTGCGCGTTGAACTGCGCAAAGCAGTGATTGGCCAGGAGCAGGTGATCGACGACGTGCTCACCGCACTGATCGCCGGCGGCCATGTATTGCTCGAAGGCGTCCCAGGGCTGGGCAAGACTCTGCTTGTACGTGCCCTGGCGCGATGCTTTGAGGGTGACTTCGCGCGGATCCAATTCACCCCGGACCTGATGCCCAGCGATGTCACCGGCCACGCCGTGTACGACCTGCACACCGAGCAATTCAAGTTGCGCAAGGGGCCGGTGTTCACCCACCTGTTGCTGGCCGATGAAATCAACCGAGCCCCGGCCAAGACCCAGGCAGCCTTGCTCGAAGCCATGCAGGAGCGGCAGGTGACCCTCGAAGGCGAGGCGCTGCCCATCGAGCAGCCGTTTATGGTGTTGGCCACGCAAAACCCCATCGAACAGGAAGGCACCTACCCCCTGCCGGAAGCAGAACTGGACCGTTTCATGCTCAAGGTGCGCATGGACTATCCCGATGCACAGCAAGAGCTGGAGATGGTGCGTGAAGTGACGCGCTCGTCACGGGCCGACATGCTGGATGTGCAACCGTTGCGCACCGTGCTGCAAGCCTCGGACGTGCTGCAATTGCAGCAAATCGCCAGTGAACTGGCCCTGGATGAACAAGTGCTCGACTATGCCGTGCGCCTGGCGCGGGCCACCCGCAGTTGGCCAGGGCTGGCCATAGGTGCCGGCCCACGTGCGTCCATTGCACTGGTGCGCGGCGCCCGCGCCCGGGCATTGTTACGCGGCGGCGAGTTCGTCACCCCGGATGACATCAAGGGCTGCGCTTTGGCGGTACTGCGCCATCGGGTACGCATTGCACCAGAACTGGACATCGATGGGCTGGAGGTCGACCAGGTGCTCAAGCAGCTGCTGGACCAGATCCCAGCACCCCGCCAATGAGCTGACCATGAAGCCAACCCGTCTGCTGTTGATCTGGCTCGGCCTATTGCTGGGTTTGAACATCTTGCTGGGCACTGCCGCAGCATTGCAGTTCAAAGTGCCCGACACCGTACATTCGGTGGCGTGGGGCTTGCTCCTGGCGCTGTTGCTGCTGGCCATGCTCGACGCGCTACGGTTGCGGCACCGGCCCTCGCCACGGGTGCAACGGCAGATGCCCGGCAGCTTGGCGTTGGGCCGCTGGGGCGAAGTACGCCTGAGCCTGGAATGCGACTACCCACAGCCGCTGACAGTCCAGGTGTTCGACCATGTCCCCGATGGTTTAGGCAGGGAAAACCTACCCCAGGCCATCGAACTGCGCCCCGGTGAACGCAGTGAGCTGGGCTATCGCCTGCGCCCTCTGCGACGGGGGCATTTCACGTTCAGTCGCTGTGAAGTCCACCTGCCGAGCCCCTTGGGGCTGTGGTCCGCGCGGCGCTTTATCGAAGCCCACGACACCACTCGCGTCTACCCGGACTTCGCCCGTTTGTATGGAGCGCAACTGCTGGGCGTAGACAACTGGCTGAGCCAAATGGGGGTGCGTCAACGCCAGCGGCGTGGGTTGGGCCTGGAGTTTCATCAGTTGCGCGAGTTTCGTGAGGGCGACAGCCTGCGGCAGATCGACTGGAAAGCCACCGCACGGCAACGTACGCCCATTGCCCGAGAGTACCAGGACGAGCGCGATCAACAGATCGTGTTCATGCTCGATTGCGGCCGACGTATGCGCAGCCAGGATGACGAACTGTCCCATTTTGACCACGCGCTCAACGCCTGCCTGCTACTCAGTTACGTCGCGTTGCGCCAGGGCGACGCGGTGGGGCTGTGCACTTTTGCCGGCGACCAACCACGCTACCTCGCTCCCGTCAAAGGCAGTGGCCAATTGAACCTGTTGCTCAACTCGGTCTACGACCTGGACACCACTCGACGAGCCGCCGACTACGAGGCGGCGGCCAGCCAACTGTTGGCCAGGCAAAAACGTCGGGCATTGGTGATTATGGTGACCAACCTGCGCGATGAAGATGACGAAGCGTTGATGACTGCCGTGAAGCGCATCAGTCGCCAGCATCGGGTGCTGGTGGCCAGCTTGCGTGAAGAAGTACTCGATCGACTGCGCCAGTCGCCCGTGCAAACAATGCCAGAAGCCTTGGCCTACAGCGCAACGGTGGACTACCTCAACACCCGGGATGAACTGCATGACCGTTTGAACGCGCACGGCCTCTCGGTATTGGACACTTTGCCATCAGCCATGGGAGCGGCCCTGGTGACGCATTATCTGGGCTGGAAAAAAGCCGGCGTGTTCTGAACCATTAACGCCTGGCCACGGCCCGGGTAGCATTACCCGAGCCGGGTCAACCACCGTGCGGTAATCAGACGGATGCCTGCAGGGGGTCAAACCTGAAGTACTGCACCAACACACCAATCAATTGCTCATATTCCTCGGGCGCCTGAAGCACGTTGAACCCCGAATCGTAATACTGCGGGTTGATATCTTCGTGGCTCCACAGGCAGGTCGCCGTAAGGTCAATTGCATGGAAAGTGCCGTCAGCCTCGGGGATCTTCAAGCGCAGCTCGAATTGCGCATTGACCATCATGGGCAACTGGCTGATCAACATCAGTCCATTCCCCGAGACATTACCCAAGAAGCCGATAGGTTTATCGGTAAGACGATTAAACACTTGCAGGAAATAAGGTAGTTGATGCCGCTCGATCCGTCGGTCGGTAAACATGGTGAGATCGCCATCCAGTGGCCATTATTTGGCCGTGCCAGTGATTCGGAACGAGCACAAACACTCGCTCTCCCTGGATCTCGGTGTGACAACAGAAAACGTTTTGTCACTGGACAGCTGCCGAGTCCGGGCCCCTCATTCGTTCGAGTAAAACTTATACAAACGAACATACAAAGGATAGCCCAAGACTGGCAAGAGGCCAGTTAACAAATGACGAATAGCATTACAGTGACGCTGGACTCGGCTTCGCAACGCTCGCACCGGGGTAATGCCCCAGTTGTTGCAGGGTGTCCAGTCTGGCGCGGGCACGGTAGGCGTACTCGCTCGACGGGTATTGGTTGATGATGAATTGATAGGTCTGCACCGCGTCGACGAACAGTTTCTGCCGTTCCAGGCATTGCCCACGCAGCATTGAGACCTCGGGCTGCACATAACGCCGAGTGCGGCTTGTGCGGTCGACCTGGGACAATTCCAGGGTAACGCGCTCACAGTCACCCACCTTGTAAGCACGGTAGGCGTTGTTCAAATGGTGGTCCATTGACCAGCGGGTGCAGCCGACAACACTGACGGCCAGTGCAGCAATGAGCAGAATTCGCATGAGGGTTCTCCAGTCTTGTGCAGTGTATCGACCCCTCGTCAAAAATCTTCAAGGCAGTTCGTCTATTCAGCCACAACCAAAACAAGTCAATCGTCGATAAGTAGTGCAAACGAACAATGACTACAACGAAAGAGCATAGTAGCCTTCCTCAGCGCTTGAACTCAGGAGTCCGTGCATGTCCGTCCGTCGTACCAAAATCGTCGCCACCCTTGGCCCGGCCAGCAACTCGCCGGAAGTCCTCGAACAGCTGATTCTGGCTGGTTTGGACGTTGCCCGTCTGAACTTCTCCCACGGCACCCCGGACGAGCACAAGGCTCGCGCCAAGCTGGTGCGTGACCTGGCCGCCAAACATGGCCGCTTCGTTGCACTGCTGGGTGACCTGCAAGGCCCGAAAATCCGTATCGCCAAATTTGCCAACAAGCGCATTGAGCTGAAGATCGGTGACAAGTTCACCTTCTCCACCAGCCATCCGCTGACCGAAGGCACCCAGGACGTGGTGGGTATCGACTACCCCGATCTGGTCAAGGACTGCGGCGTCGGCGACGAACTGCTGCTGGACGACGGCCGCGTCGTCATGCGCGTCGACACCGCCACTCCAACCGAACTGAACTGCACGGTGATCATCGGCGGCCCGCTGTCCGATCACAAAGGCATCAACCGTCGTGGCGGTGGCCTGACCGCACCAGCCCTGACTGAGAAAGACAAGGCCGACATCAAGCTCGCCGCAGAAATGGAAGTGGACTACCTTGCCGTTTCCTTCCCGCGCGACGCCGCCGACATGGAATACGCCCGCAGACTGCGCGACGAAGCTGGCGGTACCGCCTGGCTGGTGGCGAAGATCGAACGTGCCGAAGCCGTGGCCGATGACGAAACCCTCGACGGCCTGATCAAGGCGTCCGACGCCGTGATGGTTGCCCGTGGTGACCTGGGTGTGGAAATCGGTGATGCAGAGCTGATCGGCATTCAGAAAAAGATCATCCTGCACGCGCGCCGCCATAACAAAGCGGTGATCGTCGCGACCCAGATGATGGAGTCGATGATCCAGAACCCGATGCCGACCCGCGCCGAAGTGTCCGACGTGGCCAACGCCGTGCTCGACTACACCGACGCCGTGATGCTGTCGGCTGAAAGTGCTGCCGGCCCCTACCCGCTGGAAGCCGTGCAAGCCATGGCGCGTATCTGCGTCGGCGCCGAAAAGCACCCGACCAGCAAGACCTCCAGCCACCGTATCGGCAAGGTCTTCGAAAGCTGCGACCAGAGCATCGCCCTGGCTGCCATGTACACCGCCAACCACTTCCCTGGCGTGAAAGCGATCATTGCCCTGACCGAAAGCGGCTACACGCCGCTGATCATGTCGCGCATCCGCTCCTCGGTGCCGATCTACGCGTTCACCCCGCACCGCGAAGCCCAGGCCCGCGCGGCGATGTTCCGCGGCGTGTACACCATTCCGTTCGATCCGGCCTCGCTGGCACCGAACGAAGTCAGCCAGAAGGCTATCGATGAGCTGGTTAAACGCGGCGTCGTAGAGAAAGGCGACTGGGTCATCCTGACCAAGGGCGACAGCTACCACACCACCGGTGGCACCAATGGCATGAAGATCCTGCACGTGGGCGACCCGCAGGTCTGAGTGACACGCTGAAAAACAAGAGCCCCGCCATGTGAATGGCGGGGCTTTTTGCTGTAGCCGGCTACTGATTCATTCAATTCGACGGCCCCGCCGACACGCTTTATCTGCGCGTGATAAACCCCGACAACGCCGCAATCGCCTCCGGCGACCTCAACCGCTGGGTAAACAACGCGCCCTCCTCTTCGATCACCTGCCGCAACTGCTCACGGTCCACGCTCTTCATCAATTGCTTGGTCACCTGCACCGCCCCCAATGCCAGGTGTTCAAAGCGCAACGCAACTTCCCGCGCCTTGGCCAATGCCGCATCACCACTGCTCAGCGCCTCGGTGGCGATTCCCCACGCGGCGGCCTGTTCACCGCTGAACGCCTCGCCCAACAGCAGTAATTGCGCGGCTTTCGCATGCCCAAGCAGACGCGGCAGGATCAGGCTCGAACCAAACTCCGGACATAACCCCAGGTTGACGAACGGCATGCGCAATCTGGCATCGCGGCTGATATACACCAGGTCACAGTGCAGCAGCAGGGTTGTACCAATGCCTATCGCCGGCCCCGCTACCGCGGCAACCACCGGTTTGCGGCAGTTGAGCAGGCTCTGCATGAAGTGAAACGGCGGGCTGTCGAGATCGCTGGGCGGCTGATCGAGAAAGTCGCCTATATCATTGCCGGCCGTGAAGCACTCGTGGCTGCCCTGGATCAGTACGGCGTTGAGGGTGGCGTCCGCATCGGCCCGCTCCAGAGCCTCGGCCAGTTGCGTGTACATGGCGCGGGTCAGGGCGTTTTTCTTGTCCGGGCGGTTGAGCTGCAGGGTCAGCAACCCGCGCTCGCGTTGCAACAGGATGGCGTCGGTCATGGTGCGTCTCGCGGCTGTGAAGTTCAGCGCTCAACCACGGGGCAGGAACACATCGGCCAGCAGTTGATTGCGCGGCAACCCGGCCAGGAACAGGCGCTTGGAAAACGCCTCGACGCTGGCGGGGTGCCCGCAGAGTAAGGCCAGCGTTTGCCTTGAAACAAGCCGCAGTTGCGCCAATGCCTGGGTCGACTCAGCCGCCGTCCACAGCTGCACCGTAAGGTTCGGATGCCCGGCGGCCAGCGCGGCCAAGGGTTCGGCCAGGTAATGGCCGCCAGCATCATGGGCCAGGTGAATCATACGGATGGGGCCCTGGTGATCCTGGCGCAACGCCTCGCGCAACACCCCCCACAACGGGCCCAGCCCGGTGCCGGACGCCAGCAGCCAGAGCGGCCGGGATTGCCAGTCGGGGTCGTATTGCAGCGCACCGCCGCGTAGTTCGCCCAGGCGCAGGCGGTCGCCGATCTGCAGCAGCCGGGCCCTATCGCAGAATTCACCGGGTAGGCGGCAGTCGATATGAAACTCCAGAAACGCATCTTCCTGCGGCAGGCTCGCCAGGGAATACGGCCGCGCCAACTGCCCCGCCCACAGCACCAGATGTTGCCCGGCGCGGTAACGCAGGCCACGCTCCGGTTGCAGACGCAGGCGCAACACCGTCGCGCTCAGCCAATCGACCCCCACCACCTGGGCCGGCAAACCATCACGCAGCGGGTCAAACGCTTCGACCTGCACATCCGCCGTCACCCGGCACTGGCACGCCAGGCGCCAGCCATCCTGGCGTTGCGCCGGGCTCAGGGCGTCGGGTTGTTTGTCCTCGACCTCACCTCGGCAACGCACCAGGCAGGCATGGCAACTGCCTGCGCGGCAACTGTAGGGCACCGCCACGCCCGCCTGGTTCAAGGCGTCCAACAGGTTGCTGCCGGTGGATACCGACCAATGGCGTTCGCCGACGTACAGTTCAGGCATGGAAACTCTCGAATCAAAAAGGCCCGCACAGGGAATCATGCCCGGCAGAGTTTGACCATAGTCGGGTGTATCGGCCACCGCGCCGGGTTATACTGCCGCGCCTTTTTAGCGTCGCGCCTGCACCACTTGGCGTGCCTTGGAAAGGTGGCTCCAGCCGACCGATGCAACACTGAAGCCACCTTTATTGAATGTTCCCTTATAGAGGAGCGCGACTCATGACCGTGATCAAGCAAGACGACCTGATTCAGAGCGTTGCCGACGCCCTGCAATTCATTTCCTACTACCACCCCGTGGACTTCATCCAGGCGATGCACGAGGCCTACTTGCGCGAAGAATCGCCGGCAGCCCGTGACTCCATGGCCCAGATCCTGATCAACTCGCGCATGTGCGCCACCGGCCATCGCCCGATCTGCCAGGACACCGGTATCGTCACCGTGTTCGTGCGCGTGGGCATGGACGTGCGTTGGGATGGCGCCACCATGGGCCTGGACGACATGATCAACGAAGGCGTGCGTCGCGCCTACAACCTGCCGGAGAACGTACTGCGGGCATCCATCCTCGCCGACCCGGCCGGGGCGCGTAAAAACACCAAGGACAACACCCCGGCGGTGATCCACTATTCCATCGTCCCGGGTAACACCGTAGAAGTGGACGTGGCCGCCAAGGGCGGTGGTTCCGAGAACAAATCGAAGATGGCCATGCTCAACCCGTCCGACTCGATCGTCGACTGGGTGCTCAAGACCGTTCCGACCATGGGCGCCGGCTGGTGCCCACCGGGCATGCTCGGCATCGGCATCGGCGGCACCGCCGAGAAGGCCGCGGTGATGGCCAAGGAAGTGTTGATGGAATCCATCGACATCCACGAGCTGATCAAGCGCGGCCCGTCCAACCGTATCGAAGAGATGCGCCTGGAGCTGTTCGAGAAGGTCAACCAACTGGGCATCGGCGCCCAGGGCCTGGGTGGCCTGACCACCGTGCTCGACGTGAAGATCATGGATTACCCGACCCACGCCGCCTCGTTGCCGGTGTGCATGATCCCCAACTGCGCCGCCACCCGTCACGCACACTTCGTGCTCGACGGTTCGGGCCCTGCGTCGCTGGAGGCGCCACCGCTGGACGCCTACCCGGAAATCGTCTGGGAAGCCGGCCCGTCGGCTCGTCGCGTAAACCTCGACACCCTGACCCCAGAAGACGTGCAAAGCTGGAAGCCGGGCGAAACCGTGCTGCTCAACGGCAAGATGCTCACCGGTCGCGATGCGGCGCACAAGCGTATGGTCGAGATGCTGAATAAGGGCGAAAGCCTGCCGGTGGACCTCAAGGGCCGCTTCATCTATTACGTCGGCCCGGTTGACCCGGTACGCGAAGAAGTGGTTGGCCCGGCGGGCCCGACCACCGCGACGCGGATGGACAAGTTCACCCGCCAGATCCTCGAGCAGACCGGCCTGTTGGGCATGATCGGCAAGTCCGAACGCGGCCCGACCGCCATCGAAGCGATCAAGGACAACAAGGCGGTGTACCTGATGGCCGTGGGCGGCGCCGCTTACCTGGTGGCGCAAGCCATCAAGAAGTCGCGCGTTGTCGCCTTCGCCGAACTGGGTATGGAAGCGATCTACGAGTTCGACGTCAAAGACATGCCGGTCACCGTCGCGGTAGACAGCAAGGGTGAGTCCGTGCACATCACCGGTCCTGCCATCTGGCAGAAAAAGATCAGTGAGAGCCTGGCGGTAGAGGTGCAGTAAGCACTTTAACTGGCCCATAAAGGCGACCGAGGCGATAAGCCCGGTCGCCTTTTTTTATGAGGGCGCGCCACCACAAGATCCGGGCAACGCGTGATATTGTGCTCACCCTTATTGCAGCTGTTCATCTTCGTATGATCGCGATTCCTCGCCCCCTGCGCCTGACCTTTTATTCCCTGTTGATCATCGCCGGTGCGGTGCTGGCCGCGGCATTGGCCACGCGCCATGCCGAACGTCAGGCCCTGATCGACGATGCCGCCCGCGCCAACCAGCAATTGGCGCTGTACGCCAACTCCCTGCACACCCTGATCGAACGCTATCGCGCGCTGCCCGCCGTGCTGGCGCTGGACTCGGAAATGATCAGCGCGCTCAAAGGCCCGATGGATGCCGCCACACAAGACACGCTCAACCGCAAGCTCGAACGCATCAACGGCGCTGCGCAATCCTCCACCCTGGAGCTGATGGACCGCACCGGCCTGGCCGTAGCCGCCAGCAACTGGGCATTGCCGAGTAGTTATGTGGGGCATAACTATGCGTTTCGCCCGTATTTCAGCCAGACCAGAAGCCAGGGTACCGGGCGTTTCTATGCGGTGGGGGTGACCACGGGGATTCCGGGATACTTCCTCTCCAGCGCGGTGCTCGATGAACAGGAGCAGTTTCTCGGCGCCATGGTGGTCAAGCTGGAATTCCCGGAGCTTGAGCGCGAATGGGCCCAGGGCAATGACCTGCTGCTGGTGAGTGATGCGCGTGGCATCGTATTTATCGCCAACCAGCCGGGCTGGCGCTATCGCAACCTGCGCCCGTTGTCGGACAGCGACCTGGCCGAACTCAAGGCCACCCGCCAATACGACAAGAAACACCTGCAACCGCTGGACACCAGCACCCTGCAACGCTTTGACGAAAACAGCCACCTGATGCGCGTCAACGGCCCCGACGGCAGCGCCAATTACATCTGGGAATCCCTGCCGCTGAAGGCCGAAGGCTGGACCCTGCACCTGTTGCGCAAACCGCAGTTCCCGTTTGAAGACCAACGCAACGCTGGCCTGGCCGCCGCCGGTTCCTGGCTGGCGCTGGTGTTCCTGGCGCTGTTCCTGAGCCAACGCTGGCGCCTGGCCCGCTTGCGCCAACGCAGCCGCGAAGAGCTGGAACAACTGGTGGAAGAACGCACCCAGGCCCTGCGCACCGCCCAAGAGGGTTTGGTGCAATCGGCCAAGCTGGCCGCGCTGGGGCAGATGTCTGCCGCCCTCGCCCACGAAATCAACCAACCTCTGACCGCCCAGCGCATGCAGTTGGCGACCCTGCGCCTGCTGCTGGATCACGGTCGCGTGGACGACGCCTACAAGGCGCTTACGCCCCTGGACGACATGCTCACGCGCATGGCCGCGCTCACCGGCCACCTCAAGACCTTTGCGCGCAAGAGCCCCAGCGGCCTGCGCGAGCGCCTGGACCTGGCCACGGTCGTCGACCAGTCCCTGCACTTGCTCGATGCACGCCTGCGTGATGAAGGCATCGGCGTCGTGCTGGACCTGACCCGCCCGGCCTGGGTACGCGGCGACGCGATACGCCTGGAACAAGTGCTGATCAACCTGCTGCGCAACGCCCTCGACGCCATGGTGGACAAGCCACGCAAACGCCTGGAAATCCGTGTGCATGCCGACCAGCAGCTTTGGGTTTTGAGCGTCAGCGACAGCGGCGGCGGCATTGCCGAAGAACACTTGAGCAATGTGTTCGACCCCTTTTTCACCACCAAGCCGGTGGGCGACGGCCTCGGCTTGGGGCTGGCGGTGTCCTACGCTATCGTGCATGAACTGGGCGGCCGCCTGATCGCCGGTAACCGCGGCGACGGCGCGGTGTTCACCCTGACCCTGCCCATCGCGCTGGAGACGCCGGACCTATGTTAAATGCGGTGATTGTGGTCGATGACGAAACCAGCATTCGCACGGCCGTGGAACAGTGGTTGAGCCTGTCGGGGTTTGAGGTGCAACTGTTCAGCCGTGCCCAAGAATGCCTGGCGCAATTGCCCAGGGACTTTGCCGGGGTCATTTTGAGCGATGTGCGCATGCCCGGGCTCAGCGGCCTGGAGCTGCTCGCCGAGGTGCAACGCCGCGACGCCGACTTGCCGGTGATCCTGCTCACCGGCCATGGCGATGTGCCGATGGCCGTCGAGGCGATGCGCGACGGCGCCTACGACTTTCTGGAAAAACCCTTCAGCCCCGATACCCTGCTCAATAGTCTGCGCCGCGCCCTGGATAAACGTGGGCTGATCCTGGAGAACCGTCGCCTGCATCAGCAGGCCGATCACCGCGCGCAACTCGAATCCAGCCTGCTTGGCGTGTCCCGTGGCTTGCAGAACCTGCGCCGCCAGGTGCTCGATTTGGCGAGCTTGCCGGTCAACGTGCTGATCCGAGGCGAAACCGGCAGCGGCAAAGAACGGGTCGCCCGTTGCCTGCACGACTGTGGGCCGCGGGCGAAAAAACCGTTCGTGGCGCTCAACTGTGCGGCGATCCCCGAGCAACTGTTCGAGGCCGAACTGTTCGGCCACGAAAGCGGCGCGTTTACCGGCGCCCAGGGCAAACGCATCGGCAAGCTGGAATACGCCCACGGCGGCACGTTGTTCCTGGATGAAATCGAAAGCATGCCCCTGGCCCAGCAGGTGAAATTGCTGCGGGTGTTGCAGGAACAGAAGCTGGAGCGATTGGGGTCCAACCAGAGCATCCACGTAGACTTGCGCATCATCGCCGCCACCAAGCCGGACCTTTTGGAAGAGGCCCGCGCCGGACGCTTTCGTGAAGACTTGGCATATCGTCTCAACGTGGCCCAGTTGCGCCTGCCACCGCTGCGCGAGCGCCGTGAAGACATCCCGCTGTTGTATGAACACTTCGCCCATGACGCCGCAGAGCGCTTGGGCCGCACTGCCCAGCCCTTGAGCGGTGCGGCGCTGGGGCGCCTGCTCAGTCACGACTGGCCAGGCAATGTGCGTGAACTGGCCAACGTCGCCGAGCGCCAGGTGCTGGGCCTCGGCGAGTCCGAACCGGAAGGCATCGAAGCCGGGCAATCCCTCGCCGCGCAGCAGGAAGCCTTTGAGGCCCATTGCCTGAAAGCCGCACTGACCCGGCATAAAGGCGATATCAAAGAGGTGTTGGCGGAGCTGCAACTGCCCCGCCGAACCCTCAATGAAAAGATGCAGCGCCATGGCCTTGCACGGGACATGTTTCTCAAGGATCAATGAGCGGATTTCCGCTCACCGCTGCAAAACCATCAGCAACATTCCGCTCAAAAAAAACCGCAAACCCCTCTAGACCGGGCCTTCATCCACCTGGCACAGCTCCTGCTATAGCCCCAGCCAGGCAGCGTTCGCGCCGCTCCATAAAAACAACTAGATGAAGGATCCTTCAATGGATAACTCCAACTCCCTGCCTCTGGGCTCGGTGGCTGCGCCTGCGCAGGAACGCACCACCACCAGTCGCATCAAATCGATCTTCAGCGGTTCGGTCGGCAACATGGTCGAGTGGTACGACTGGTACGTCTACGCCGCCTTTTCGCTGTACTTCGCCAAAGCCTTCTTTCCAGCCGGCTCCTCCACCGCTCAGTTGATGAACACCGCCGCGATCTTCGCCGTCGGCTTCCTGATGCGCCCCATCGGCGGCTGGTTGATGGGCATGTACGCCGACTACAAGGGGCGCAAGGCTGCGCTGATGGCCTCGGTGCTGCTGATGTGCTTCGGCTCGCTGTTGATCGCGCTGAGCCCTGGCTACGAAACCATCGGTATCGGGGCTCCGATCCTGCTGGTGTTCGCCCGTTTGCTGCAAGGCTTGTCGGTAGGGGGCGAATACGGCACTTCCGCCACCTACCTCAGCGAAATGGCGACACGGGAACGTCGCGGATTCTTCTCCAGCTTCCAATATGTGACCTTGATTTCCGGTCAGCTCATTGCCCTGGCAGTGCTGATCGTGCTGCAACAGGTGCTCACCACCGAACAACTCTATGCCTGGGGCTGGCGCATCCCGTTCGCCATCGGCGCCCTGTGCGCAGTGGTCGCGCTGTACCTGCGTCGTGGCATGGAAGAAACCGAGTCGTTCAGCAAAAAAGAAAAAGCCAAGGAAAGCGCAATGCGCACCTTGATGCGCCACCCCAAGGAACTGATGACCGTGGTCGGCCTGACCATGGGCGGCACCCTGGCGTTCTACACCTACACCACCTACATGCAGAAATACCTGGTGAATACCGTCGGCATGAGCATCTCCGACTCCACCACCATCTCGGCGGCCACGTTGTTTCTGTTCATGTGCCTGCAGCCGATCGTCGGTGGGCTGTCGGATAAAGTCGGTCGTCGGCCGATCCTGATCGCCTTCGGCATCCTCGGCACCCTGTTCACCGTACCGATCCTCACCACCCTGCACACCATCCAGACCTGGTGGGGCGCGTTCTTCCTGATCATGGCGGCGCTGATTATCGTCAGCGGCTACACCTCGATCAACGCCGTGGTGAAGGCCGAGTTATTCCCGACCGAAATCCGCGCCCTGGGCGTCGGCCTGCCCTATGCACTGACCGTGTCGATCTTCGGCGGTACCGCTGAATACATCGCACTGTGGTTCAAGAGCATCGGCATGGAAACCGGTTACTACTGGTACGTGACCGCCTGTATTGCGGTGTCGTTGTTGGTCTACGTGACCATGAAGGACACCCGCAAGCACTCGCGGATTACCACGGACTAAAAGCCTGACCCGCTAAACCTGTGGGAGGGGGCTTGCTCCCTCCCACATCGGTTTTATGTCGCTTGGTGAATCAGGACACCTCTGCCACTGGTGGTCGCCCATACCGTCGCTGTGCATACGCCGCGCCGACAATCATCACCACCAGGATTGCAGCCAACACGGCCGATGAACCAATGGTGCCGAAATCCAACCCGCCCTTTTCATGGGGCTTGGTCAGGAAGTCGCCCAGGGTCGCACCGAAAGGCCGGGTCAGCACAAACGCCACCCAGAACAACAGCACCGCCGAGATTTGGGTGAAGTACTTGAGCGCCACTACCGCAGCGATGGTCGAGCCGATCAACAAGGCGCCGCCGGCAAAGCCCAGCCCCGAATCATCCGCCAGGAAGTCACCCAATGCGGTGCCCAGGGTGTTGGAAAACAGGATCGCCATCCAATAGAACAACTCGCCCCGCAAGGTCTGCACCTTGTTCACGTTCAGCGAATCACCACTGAGGTGCCACAGCGCAAAGATGATCATCAGGATCACGATCAGGATCATTGAACCGGTGGCGTAGCCCAGGCCCAGGGTTCGGTCCATAAAGTCCGACATCGTCGTGCCAGCGGTGCTGGTGGACAAAATCACAATCCAGTACAGCATGGGGTTATAGGTTTTCGACCAGAGTTGTGTCACCAGGGTGACCAGGAACACGCTGATCAGGATCATCGAACTGAGTGCGTAGCCAACATTCAAGGTCATCGACAACAAGTCCCCGGCGGTTTCGCCCAGGGTGGTTGCGCAGATTTTCATGACCCAGAACGCCAGGGTGATCTGAGGAAGTTTATTCATAGGGGTAAAGGCTCCGAAGCTCAGTCTTTCAATGGCCGACTTATGGAGTGTCGACCTTGGCCGCAGACTGAACGGGACGCTGTGAAAAATAGGTGGGCAATCAATGAAAATTCCATGGGGCCAATGGAAATTCGCGCCCATGGGTTGCAGTATGGTCGCCTCCCAGAACCCCGCAGCAGGAACCCCGGCCCATGTCCGACGATATCCACTTCTACGAACCCGCCAACGGCCACCGCCTGCCTCATGATCCGTTCAATGCCATCGTCGGCCCACGGCCGATCGGCTGGATTTCGTCACACGACCGTGAAGGCCACCTGAACCTGGCGCCCTACAGTTTTTTCAATGCGTTCAATTACATTCCGCCGATCATTGGGTTTTCCAGTGTCGGGCGCAAAGACAGCCTGAACAACATCGAACAGACCGGCGAATTCGTGTGGAACCTGGCCACGCGCCCGCTGGCCGAGCAGATGAACCAGAGCTGCGCGGCGGTCTCGCCGCAGGTGGATGAATTCGAGTTGTCCGGCCTGACGCCGGTGGCTTCGAAAATCGTTGGCGTACCGCGCGTGGGTGAGAGCCCGGTGTCGTTCGAGTGCAAGGTGACGCAGATCATCCAGTTGCAACGCGCCGACAAGGAGCTGGTGCCAAGCTGGCTGGTACTGGGCGAGGTAGTCGCGGTGCACATCGCCAAGTGGCTGCTCAAGGACGGCATCTATGACACCGCTGCCGCCGAACCGATTCTACGCGGCGGCGGCCCGGCGGATTACTTCCAGCTGGGGCCCGAAGCGTTGTTCAAGATGTACCGGCCTGGCGCTGCAAAACCCTGAGTGGAATGCAACCCATGGTGGGAGGGGGCTTGCTCCCGATGGCGCTGTGTCAGTCAGCCTATCTGTAGCTGATACACCGCTATCGGGAGCAAGCCCCACCTTTAGTCAGCGGCAGGTGCCCACGTCAGTTGCCCCTCTACGTCCACATCGACCAGACGCTCAAGCTGCACAGTGGCGGCATCATCAGCATCCGAGGCGGTCTTGAACCTCTGCCCATCCAGGATCTTGTGAAACCGCGGGGCGCCCATGCCATCCAGCGCCTTGACGGCCACGGCGGCGCTGTAGCCTCCGTCACCCGGTACTACGGCGGAAACGGCTTCGTGGTGGGCAAATTGTTTACGTGCCATGTTGCAGGTCCTGGCCAATGGAAAGGCGGCCATTCTAAACCGGTTCAACCGGCGAGTTGCAGGTACTCGCCGTAGGCGCGTGCAGCGGATGCATCGGTGAAGGTCTGGAAGTCCATGCTGCGGATGACCATGTCGTTCAGCAGCTCGGTAAAGATCAGCAGGGCCGGCGAGTTGAAGTAGGCGCTCATCGCCTGCTCACTGCTCCAAAAGCCCGAAACCAGCCACACATCGGGGTCGACCTGGGAATGCTGCAACGAGAACTGCAGGCAACCCTGAGCCTGGCGGCCCGGTTCGATCAAACTGCTCAAGCGTGCACCGAGTTCGGTGCTGCACCCGGTGCGGGCGCGGATAAAGGCCATATGGCTCGCGGGAATGGGGGTGGACATGTTCGACTCTCCCGTTGAGAAGTGATGCTCGGCAAGCACTGTGAGGGTGTGTTGCCACAGGATCAACGATAACGGCGCGGGTGAGCGCGCGGTTAGTCAATTCCTGCCGGCTTATTGCACGATCCTGCGAGAAGCGTAGATAGGACGTTGGCCCAGCGGTTTTATTCCACGCACACACGCCATGTTTCAGGCAGATGAAACGCCTCGCGCTTGCCTGATTGACGACAGGCCGCAGGATCAGGCAAGGATTATGCAGAATCGACCTAACACTTTTTCAAAGGCCGCCGCTAAGCTGAGCCCCATCAAAGCCGCCGCAGAGGACGCGCCATGTCGTCGCCCGAACATAAGCCTACCCCCCTCGATGCCGAGATGGAAAAACAGCGCGCCGAACTGGCCAGCATCGTGCACCGGCATACCTGGGAAGATGGTTCCTACGGCACCGCAATCACCTCGTTGTACCTGAACCGTCACAACACACCGCGAGACTTCATGCCGGTGCTGGTGGAGCCCGCGTTGTGCATCCTCGCCAACGGCAGCAAGGAAGTGCGCCTGGCTGACGAAATCTTCGCCTATGACCCGCTCAACTATCTGGTGTTTTCGGTGGCGATGCCGGTGGCCGGGCGCATCATCGATGCCACGCCGGACGACCCGAACCTGTCGGTGCGCATCAACATCGACCCGGCGCAACTCACAGCGCTGATCGCCGAGGCTGGCCCCATGGGCGTGCCTACACGCCCAACGTCGCGCGGGATGTACGTGGACCGGATCGACCATCAACTGCTCGACGCCGTACTGCGCCTGGCGCGCTTGCTGGATACGCCCAAAGACATCGCCATGCTGGCGCCGCTGATCAACCGCGAAATTCTCTACCGCTTGCTGCGTGGGCCGCAGGGCTATCGTTTGTATGAAATTGCCGTGGCCAACAGTCAGAGCCATCGGGTGAGCCAGGCGATCAAGTGGCTCAATGGCAATTACGAACAGCCGTTGCGCATCGATGACCTGGCCAAGGAAGTCAACCTGAGCGTTTCGACCCTGCACCATCGCTTCAAGGCGATTACCGCCATGAGCCCGCTGCAGTACCAGAAACAGCTGCGCTTGCAGGAAGCGCGCAGGCTGATGATTGCCGAGGGGCTGGAAGCCTCGGCGGCCGGGTATCGGGTGGGGTATGAAAGCCCGTCGCAGTTCAGCCGGGAATACAGCCGGCTATTTGGTGCGCCGCCGCTCAGAGACTTGGCCCGGTTGCGCCAAAGCATCTGACCCACAGTTAGTCCAGCGTTCGCGGGAGCTGAAGGGTCACCCTCAGCCCGCCTTCGCGAAGGTTCTGCAAACTCACTTCCCCGCCATGGCTATGGGCAATATTGCGCGCGATCCCCAGGCCCAACCCATAACCCTGCTGCTGCCCGGCCAGACGAAAGTGGGGCTCGAACACCTGCTCCAAACGCTGTTCCGGCACCCCGGGCCCTTCGTCATCCACGTGCAGGATGAACTGCGCGCCATCATCTTCGATATGCAAATGGGCGTTCTGCCCGTACTTCAACGCGTTGTCGATCAGGTTGCCGATGCAGCGCTTGAGCGCCAGTGGCTTGCCTGGGTAGGCCGCCAGGGCGTAGCCATCCAGGGTCACGCGACCATTGCCGTTCGGCGCGACGTAAGGTTCCACCAGGCATTCGAGCACATGGTTGAGGTCGACGGGTTGGATGTTCTCGTGGATATCGGTGTCTTTGACGCATTGCAACGCGCCTTTCACCAGCAGCTCCAATTCATCCAGATCGCGACCAAATTTGGTTTGCAGGTTTTCGTCTTCCAGCAGCTCTACGCGCAGGCGCAGGCGGGTGATCGGGGTGCGCAGGTCGTGGGAAATCGCGCTGAATAACTGGCTGCGCTCGGTCAGGTAACGGCTGATGCGCTCGCGCATGGCGTTGAAGGCACGACCCACTTCCACCACTTCGCTGCCGCCGCCTTCGGCCACCGGCTCCACGTCGGCGCCCAGCGACATATCCCGCGCCGCCCGCGCCAGGCGCTTGAGTGGGCGGCTCTGCCAGTGCACCAACAGGCCGATGAATAACAGCAGAAAACCACTGGTCAGCACGATAAACCACACCTGCTGGGACGGCAGGCCTTGTTCCTCAAGGCTGGTGTAGGGCTCGGGCAACAGCGAGGCGATGTACAGCCATTCGCCGGGGGCGAGTTGAATCTGGGTGACCAGCACCGGCGGGTTCACGGGCTCCAGCGTCAAGGCGTAATGAGCCCAGGAGCGCGGCAGCTCATCAAGCTTGAGGCCGGCATTGAAGATGCGCAGGTCTTCGGCACTGACGAACTCCACTGAGATCACCACGTCGGCGCCAAGGGTCTGGCGCAGTACTTCATCGACCGCGACCAGCACCGCTTGTTTGCGCGGGGTTTCGGGCAGTACCTGCATCTCCAGCGGGCGATCGTTGAGCGTCACCACGAACCGGGTGCCGCCCATGCTGCGCAATTGGTCGAGGACCAACGGCCGATAGGCCACCGGCAACGAACGGAAGTAACTCACGCTGGCGGTCATCGAATGCGCCAGGCTCCGGGCGCTGGTGACCAGGCCTTCGAGCTGGGTCGCGCGTAACTGCGACACCCAGATCACGCTGGACAGCGCCTGGGCGAACAGCACCACCAGCAAGGTCAGCAGCAGCATGCGCCCCAGCAATGAGCGCGGCACCGGGAAGCGGCGGCGGCGTTCGGTTACAGGCTCAGTGGGCATTGCCGGCAACCACGCTGGCTGCCAGTTGATAGCCGCTGCCACGCACGGTGCGGATCAGCCGCGGCGGCTTTTCGGTGTCGCGCAGGCGTTGGCGCAGGCGGCTCACGGCCATGTCGACGATACGGTCCAGCGGCATCAGGTCGCGGCCACGGGTGGCGTTGCCGATGGTGTCGCGGTCGAGGATTTCTTGTGGGTGGTCGAGAAACAATTTGAGCAAGGCAAAATCGGCACCGGAAAGGATCACCTCTTCGCCATCCACGTGAAACAGCCGATGGCTGATCATGTCCAGGCGCCATTCATCGAACACCAGCACATCGCCGCCGCTGCTGCGCTCCTGACCGAACTGGCAGCGGCGCAACAGGGCCTTGATCCGCGCCTGCAACTCACGGGGGCTGAACGGCTTGCCGATGTAATCGTCGGCGCCCAGCTCCAGGCCGATCACGCGGTCGGCCTCATCGGAACTGGCGGTCAGCATGATGATCGGCACCTGCGCCTGGCGCGGGTGCTGGCGGATCCAGCGGCAAAGGCTGAAGCCGTCTTCGTCCGGCAGCATGACATCGAGGATGACCAAGTCGCACGGCGCCTCGTTCATCGCCTGACGGAACCCCGCACCATCCGGTACGCCCCGCACCTGGAAACCGGCGCGACTGAGGTAGGTTTGCAGCAATTCGCGGATTTCCTGGTCGTCGTCGACGAGGAGAATCGATTTACTGATTACGCTCACGGGGTCCTCCTTGTTGTTATGGGGTGTTCTTGATGCCTACGTAAAAGCCTGCTCAAGCGCCACACCCGCCCCGGTCAACCCCGAATACGGCGCTGTCACCAGCCACACCGGAATGCCGTTGAAATAGTCACTCATGCAGCCTTTGTCCGCGAAGCTTTTGGCGAAACCGCTGGTGATAAAGAAGTCGGCAAACCTCGGTATCACCCCGCCCACGATGTACACGCCACCGCGCCCACCGGTGGTCAACACGTTATTGCCTGCAACCCGGCCCAGCCAGATGCTGAACTGGTCCAACACTTCCATGGCGATCGGATCGCCGGCCAAACCCGCCGCCGTGATGGCTTCGGGCGTTTCCAGCACCGGCGTGTGGCCGTCCACCGCACAGATCGCCCGGTACAGACGCGGCAACCCGCCGCCGCTCAAGGCGGTTTCGGCGCTGACGTGGCCGATTTCGTTGTAAATGTGTTGCCACAACTGAGTTTCCCGCGGGCTGCTCAGGGGCAGGTCGACATGGCCGCCCTCGCCCGGCAACGCCGCGTAACGACCTGCGCCGAGGTCCAGCAAGGTGCCGACACCCAGGCCAGTACCCGGGCCGATTACCACCGCCGGGCGCAACGGCTCCGGCGTGCCCGCGCACACCACACGGTATTCGTCGGGCTGCAAACGGGTCATGCCCAGGGCCATGGCCGAAAAATCATTCACCAACAGCAGTTGCTCCACCTGCAGCGTGTTGCAGAACGCAGCCTTGCTCAGGCGCCAGTGGTTGTTGGTGAATTTGAATTCATCGCCGCTCACCGGCCCGGCCACCGACAGGCAGACTGCGCCGATATCGCCGATGTTCAGGCCTTCTTGCTGCAAATAGACCTTGATCGCTTCTTCAGGGCTGGAGTAATCCACCGTGGCATGCACACGAATCGAATGCAGTGCCGAATCCCGCCACAACGCAAAACGGGCGTTGGTACCCCCGATATCACCGACCAGCGCAAGCTTCACTTAAGCGTCTCCAAGGCAGAGGTAAAGGCGCTGGCGCCCTGCTCTGCGGAGCTTGCGGCCAAGCGCATAAATGCAAACAGCTCGCGACCGGCGCCCACGTTATTGCCCAACAGGCCCGTGGCAGGCGTGCGCGCTGCAAATTCTTCGGCGTCTACCTTAAGCTCCAAGGTACCTGTCACGCCATCCACGCGAATGATATCGCCATCGCGCACCCGCGCCAGCGGCCCGCCGCTCTGGGCTTCGGGGTTGACGTGAATCGCGGCGGGGATCTTACCCGACGCGCCGGACATACGCCCGTCTGTCACCAACGCGACTTTGAAACCGCGGTCCTGCAACACACCGAGGAACGGCGTCATCTTGTGCAGCTCCGGCATGCCATTGGAGCGCGGGCCCTGGAAGCGCATGACCGCGACAAAGTCCTTTTCCAATTGGCCGGCCTTGAACGCATCGGCCAGGTCCTGCTGGTCCTGGAATACCACCGCCGGTGCTTCAACCACCTGATGCTCAGGGGCCACGGCGGAAACTTTCATCACGCCACGCCCCAGGTTGCCTTCCATCACGCGCAGGCCGCCTTCGGGCGAGAACGCGCGGGCCACGGGGCGCAGGATGGTTTCGTCGAGACTTTCGATGGGGCCGTCGCGCCAGACCAGTTCACCGTCGACCAGGAACGGCTCCTGGATGTAACGGCTCAGGCCCTTGCCCGCGACGGTATTAACGTCTTCATGGAGCAGGCCGGCCTCAAGCAGCTCGCGGATCAGGAACGACATGCCCCCCGCCGCCTGGAAGTGGTTGATGTCGGCCTTGCCGTTCGGGTACACGTGGGACAGGGTCGGCACCACCTCGGAGAGGTCGGCCATGTCCTGCCAGGTGAGGATAATGCCCGCCGACATGGCGATGGCCGGCATGTGCAAGGTGTGGTTGGTGGAACCACCGGTGGCGTTGAGGGCGACGATGGAGTTGACGATGGATTTTTCGTCGACGATTTCGCCGATCGGCGTGAAGTTGCCGTTGGCCTTGGTCAGGCGTGTGACCTGATGCGCGGCCTCGCGGGTCAGGGCGTCACGCAGCGGTGTGTACGGGTTGACGAACGAGGCGCCCGGCAGGTGCAGGCCCATCACTTCCATCAGCAATTGGTTGGTGTTGGCGGTGCCGTAGAAGGTGCAGGTACCGGGGCTGTGGTAGGACTTCATCTCCGATTCCAGCAGCTCTTCGCGGGTGGCCTTGCCTTCGGCGTAGCGCTGGCGCACGTCGGCCTTCTGCTTGTTGGAAATGCCTGAGGGCATCGGGCCGCCCGGTACGAAGATCATCGGCAAGTGGCCGTAGCGCAGCGCGCCCATCATCAGGCCGGGGACGATCTTGTCGCAGATGCCCAGCATCAGCGCGGCATCGAACATGTTGTGGGACAGCGCAACCGCCGTGGACATGGCGATGACTTCACGGCTGAGCAGGCTCAGTTCCATGCCTGGCTCGCCTTGGGTCACGCCGTCGCACATGGCCGGGGTGCCGCCGGCGAACTGGCCGACCGAGCCGACTTCGCGCAGGGCTTTCTTGATCTGTTCCGGGAAATGTTCGTACGGCTGATGCGCCGAAAGCATGTCGTTATATGAAGAAACAATTGCCACGTTGGCGGCATTCATCATGCGCAGGCTGTTTTTGTCTTCGGTGCCGCAACCGGCCACGCCGTGGGCGAAGTTGGCGCATTGCAGCTTGCCACGCATCGGCCCGTCGCTGGCGGCACCGCGAATGAGCGCAAGGTAAGCCTCGCGAGTGGCGCGGCTGCGGGCGATAAGCCGTTCGGTGACCTCAAGAACGCGGGGATGCATGTGTAGAACTCCAGGCTAACGGATGTGGCGACCTGAGTGTCTATGCTGATCAAACGCCCGCAGCGCATGGGATGGCAGGGTGTCGTTTAAATCATCGGACCAGTTGATTCAGGTCACTCGTTGTAGATTGAACAAAATATTGCCACTAAAAAGGCTTGTTTTCTATTTTTATGCGAATAATCTTGTAATTCTTACAACAAATCGACGACAGGCACCTTCCAATGACTCTTCGTATCGCAATCAATGGTTTTGGCCGTATCGGCCGTAATGTCCTGCGCGCACTGTATACCCAAGGCTATCGCCAGGATTTGCAGATCGTCGCCATCAATGATCTGGGCGACAGCTCGATCAATGCCCACCTGCTTAAATTCGACACCGTGCACGGTACTTTCGACGCAGAGGTCGCCCACGATCAGGAAAGCCTGACCGTCAATGGTGACCGGATTGCCGTGAGTGCCATTCGCAACCCGGCCGACCTGCCATGGGCCGCACACAAGATCGACGTGGTATTTGAATGCACCGGTCTGTTCACCGACCGTGACAAGGCTGCCGCCCATATTACCGCCGGCGCACGCAAGGTGATCATCTCGGCACCGGCCAAGGGTGCGGACGCCACCGTGGTGTATGGCGTGAACCATGACATTCTGCGCCAGTCCCACCAGATCATCTCCAACGCCTCGTGCACTACCAACTGCCTGGCACCGGTCGCCCAGGTGCTTCATCGCGAGCTGGGTATCGAAAGCGGCTTGATGACCACCATCCATGCCTACACCAACGACCAGAACCTGACCGACGTCTACCACACCGACCCGTACCGTGCGCGTTCGGCCACCCAGAACATGATCCCGAGCAAGACCGGCGCCGCCGAAGCGGTGGGCCTGGTACTGCCGGAGCTGGCGGGCAAGCTGACCGGCATGGCCGTGCGTGTGCCGGTGATCAACGTGTCGCTGGTGGACCTCACCGTACAGTTGAAAAAAGAAGCCACCGCCGAAGAAGTCAACGCGCTGCTCAAGGAAGCCAGCCAGCACTCGAAAATCCTCGGCTACAACACCCTGCCGCTGGTTTCCAGCGACTTCAACCACAACCCGCTGTCGTCGATTTTTGACGCCAACCACACCAAGGTAAGCGGCAAGCTGCTCAAAGTGCTGGCCTGGTACGACAACGAATGGGGCTTCTCCAACCGCATGCTGGATAACTGCCTGGCACTGTGCAACGCCGAATAACGAGCGTTGTGCATGTGGCTTTTGTGGGAGGGGCTTGCTCCCGATGGCGATTTATCAGTCAGAGATGGGGGTGACTGACACCGCGCTATCGGGGCAAGCCCCCTTCCCGCATTTGCTCTATGTAGGCCTGCAGCAATAGCCACTTGCCATTTCAGTTGATGATAAGCATTATCATTAACTGAAAATCGGTCGGGTACGCCTGTGAGCCAATCTCGCTTTAACCATGTCTTTCTCACCCAACGGGTGATTCTGCTACGCACCTTGCAGCGGATGGTGAATAACCACAGCACCGCCGAGGACCTGTTGCAGGAAACCTACCTGCGCGTCACCCGGGCCCTGAGCGAGCGGCCCATCGATCACCTCGAACCCTTCGTCTATCAAACCGCACGCAACCTGGCGCTGGATCACCTGCGCGCGCGTCGGATCCAGGCCCGTACGTTGCAGGAAGATGTACCGCTGGACATCCTACAAAGCGTTGCCGCCCCCATCAGCCCCCCCGAAGACGCCACCCAGGCCGAGCAGTTGCTGGAACACCTGAGCGTCAGCCTGGGCCAGTTAAGCGCGCGCCAGCAGCAGATCTTCATCCTCAGCCGCCTGCACGGTTGCAGCTACCAGGAGATTGCCGATCAGTTGAACGTGTCCTTGAGCACCGTGCAAAAAGAACTGAAATTGATCATGGCCATTTGCGTAGGTGTGGCCGAACGGCTGGATCGGCCTTAAGCTGCATCCGACAGAAATGTCGACCCAAGCCGTAGAAAATGAATAGAACGTGGCGAAGACCCGAGGCACACCGTGACAGACCCGAACAAACTGCGCGCCCATGAGCTGGCTCATGAGGTGTTGCAAGACGCGGCTATGGACCAGGCCCTCGACTGGCTGATCGCCCTGCAGTGCCCGCAGCCCGGGCAGCAGGCCGAGTTTGAAAGCTGGCTGACCAGCGACCCGGCCCACGCCAATGCCTTCGAAAAAGCCCAGGCGGCCTGGGGTGGCGCGCCGGTACACAGCGCCGCCGCGGCCCTGGCGGCGCCGCGCACGCCCAGCGCCTGGCGCCGGATCAAACCGTACTGGAAGCCACTGGCAACAGCCGCCGTGCTGTTGATCGGCCTGTTCAGCTTCAGCAATTTGCCGGTGCGCCTGCAAGCCGACCACCTCACCGTGGTCGGCGAACGTCAGCGCTTGCAACTGGACGATGGCTCCAAAGTGCTGCTCAACACCAACTCGGCGTTTTCCAGCGACGTCAAGGATCACCAGCGCATCGCCCGCCTGTACCAGGGCGAAGCGTTTTTTGAAGTCACGCCGAACCACGACCAGCCCTTGCAGATCGACGCCGGCCCAGTGCGCGCCAGCGTACGTGACACCGCCTTCGCCGTGCGCTACCTCAATGGCGAGGCCCAGGTGCAAGTGCAGCGTGGTGATGTCGACCTGAGCAACACCGTCGACGACGCCCGCGTGCGCCTGAGCGCGGGGCAAAGTATCCGCATCGGCCCCAAAGGCTTCGGCCAGCCGGCCAAGCTGGATGCCAACAAAGACCTGGCCTGGGTCCAAGGCCGGCTGATCTTCGAAAACTGCCCGATGAGCGAAGTGCTTGCCGAATTGCGCCGGTATTATCCCGGCTGGATCGTCAACACCAACGACCGTCTCGCCCGCGTCGCCGTCACCGGAAATTACCGCCTCGACCAGCCGCTGGACGTGGTGCGTTCCCTGGCACACATCACCTCGGCCACGCTCTCGGAATACCCGGCGCTGGTTATCCTGAATTAAATGAGAACAATTTTTACTCGATAGCCCTCGGTGGTACGTCTCGTCTTAGCCAATGCAACTGATTCCTATTTGGTTCGGTTCGCAACTATAAGATTCGTACCCCGGAGCGCTCTCGATGTCCTCTCGTTTCAATCGCCGGTCTTCTTCGCCCGTCCTGTCCTTGCTGACCGCCGCCATCCTGCTGGCCGGCGTGCCGGTGATGACCGCCAGCGCCGCCGAGCCCGCCGCGCGCAGCCACGGCAATTACACCTTCAGCATCGAGCAGCAGCCGCTGGTCTCGGCGCTCAACGCATTTACTGCCGTGACCGGCTGGCAAGTCGGCCTGCCGGCAGAGCTCGGCCAAGGCGTGTCGTCGCCTGGCGTGCGCGGCCCGCTGCCGCCGGAAAAAGCGCTGGACCGGCTGTTGGTGGGGACCAACCTGGGCTACCGCAAACTGGGCAATAACAGCATCGTGCTGGAGAAACGCGCAGCCGGCGGCACCCTCAACCTGCAGCAGGTGACCATCAGCGCCACTCGCAACGAACAGGATGTGAACAGTGTGCCCAGCACCGTCAGCGTGCATGAACGCGAAGCGCTGGACCGTCAGAACGTGAACACCATCCGCGAACTGGCGCGCTACGAGCCCGGCGTGTCGGTGGGCGGCGCCGGCACACGGTCGGGCAATGCCGGTTTCAACATCCGCGGCATCGATGGCGACCGCATCCTCACCCAAGTGGACGGCGTGGAAGTACCCGACAACTTTTTCAACGGCCCCTACGCCAAGACCCGCCGCAACTATGTCGACCCGGAAATCGTCAAGCGCGTAGAGATCCTGCGTGGCCCCGCCTCAGCCCTGTATGGCAGCAGCGCCATCGGCGGCGCGGTGAGCTATTTCACCCTCGACCCGGATGACATCATCAAGCCCGGCCAGGATGTCGGCGCCCGCCTGAAGACCGGCTACAGCTCCGCCGATGAGAGCTGGCTGACGTCCGGCACCTTCGCCGGTCGCGTGCAGGACTTCGACGGCCTGCTGCACCTGAGCCAGCGCAACGGCCATGAAACCGAATCCTATGACGGCAATAACGCCACCGGGCTGGACCGCACCGGCGCCAACCCGGAAGACGCGCGCACCACCAACGTGCTGGCCAAGTTGGGCTGGAACTACGGTGACGACAACCGCCTGGGCCTGACATATGAGAAGTACAAGGATGATCGCGACATCAACCTGAAGAACGCGGTGGGCGGCCCGTTCATCGGCGGGCGCGGTTTCAACCTGTACCGTGACCGTCGCGGCAACGACACCATTACCCGCGAACGTTTCGGCCTGGAAAACAGCTTCGCCCTCGCGTCACCGATAGCCGACCGCATCAAGACCAGCCTCAATTACCAGATCGCCAAGACCGACCAGACGACCGCCGAAATCTATCAGTCGGGCCGGCGCGTGATGCGTACCCGCGACACGCTTTACGAAGAGAAACAGTGGGTTTTCGACGCTCAGTTGGACAAAGCATTCAGCCTGGGTGAAACCGATCACCAGGTGACCTACGGCACGACGCTCAAACAGCAAAAAGTCACCGGGTCCCGCGAGGGCTCGGCCTATTGCCTCGCTGTCGGCTCCGGTTGCACGGCCATCGGCGCGCCCAGCCCGCAAGCCGGCGACAGCGTGAAGAAGTCCAGTGACTTCCCCGACCCAACCATCAACGCTTACTCCTTGTTCGCACAAGACCAGATCAGCTGGGATAAATGGACGTTCCTGCCCGCCGTGCGCTACGACTACACCCGGCTCAAACCCAAGCTGACCGAGGAATTCCTCAACACCGTGAACCCCACCGGTGCGGACCAAGTGAGCGACAAGGAAAAAACCTGGCACCGTGTCACGCCCAAATTTGGCCTGACCTACGCCCTGACCGATCACTACACATGGTTCGGCCAGTACGCCGAAGGGTTCCGCACCCCCTCGGCCAAATCCCTCTATGGGCGCTTCGAGAACCTGAACATCGGCTATCTCGTGGAGCCGAACCCCGACCTCAAGCCGGAAACCAGCAAGGGCATCGAAACCGGGCTTCGCGGGAAGTTTGACGAGGGGTCTTTTGAGATCGCGGTGTTCTACAACAAGTACCGCGACTTTATCGACGAAGACAACGCCGTGGTCGCGGGTACCGTCGAGCAGTTCAAGGCCGTGAACATCAAACGCGCCACCGTCAAGGGCGTAGAAGCCAAGGGCCGCCTGAACCTGGACGCATTCGGCGCGCCACAAGGCCTCTACACCCAAGGCGCGGTTGCCTACGCCCACGGCCGCAACGACGACAACGGTGAACCGCTTAACAGCGTCAACCCGCTCAAGGGCGTGTTCGGCCTGGGCTATGAGCAGGACAACTACGGTGGCCTGCTGAGCTGGACCCTGGTGAAAAAACAGAATCGCGTCGACAGCAGCACCTTTCACGCCCCCGACGGCAGCACCGAAGGCCCGTTCAAGACCCCGGGCTTCGGCATTCTCGACCTGACCGCCTACTACAAGGTGACCAACGACGTGACCCTCAACGGCGGCTTCTACAACCTGACCGACAAAAAGTACTGGAACTGGGATGACGTGCGCAGCTACGACAGCGTCGGCGAAGCCGCAGTGACGGGCCCCGCCAGCCTTGACCGCCTGACCCAGCCGGGTCGCAACTTTGCGATCAACGTGGTCTGGGACATCTGACCACGCCTCCCTCACCTCGCCGAGATTTCATCGGCCAGGTGAGGATTTTTTACTGTGCCGCGTCTTCTTGTTCGTCTAGTTGATAACCGCTCTCTTTAGGGCAACAAGGCGCTTCCCTTCTCAAGGACTTTTTCATGACCGCTTCCCCTACCGCAGAACGCCCAAGCCTGCGCTCCCAGCGCTTGAACCAGATCACCAATGAGCCGCACACCAAGCTCGATGCGCTGGTAAAAGCCCATGGACCGTTCGAAACCCAGGCCAACTTTGCCCGTTTCGTGGTGGCGCAGTACTTGTTCCAATCGGAACTGGTGGGCCTGTACAACGATGCCGAACTGATCAAGATCGTCCCGGACCTGGCCGCGCGCTGCCGCGCCGACGCCGCCAAACTGGACCTTGCCGACCTGGACACTGAAGTGCCCGCACCGGTGGCCGGCGCGCTCAAGAACCCAAGCAAGGCCCAAGCGCTGGGCTGGCTGTTCGTGTCTGAAGGTTCCAAGCTGGGCGCCGCGTTCCTGATCAAACGCGCCGTGGGCCTGGGCCTGAGCGAAACCTTCGGGGCCCGCCACCTGGGCGAACCGGCCGGCGGTCGCGCCGAAGGCTGGAAGAGCTTCACCCGCACCCTGGATGCTCTGCAATTGAGCGCCGAAGAAGAAGCCGCCGTGGAACAAGGCGCGGTCGATGCGTTTGTACGCTTCACCGTGTTGCTGGAACAGGCGTACGCTAGCGCGCCTGAACTGGCCTGACGTCTGAATTGAAATGCGATCAACTGTGGGAGGGTGCAAGCCCCCTTCCACCGTTAAACTGCATTTCAGTTCGCACTTTTGTAAACCTTCTCCCCAGATAAGTTTCACCATGACCGGTAAAACCCAATCCACCTCGAAAATCGTCCAGCTCCTTTTCGGACTGCTGGCCTACATCAGCCTGGGCATCGGGTTGGTGGCGATTGTCGTGCCGGGTTTGCCCACCACCGAATTCATCCTGCTGGCTGCCTGGGCTGCCACTAAAAGCTCGCCACGCCTCAGCGCCTGGCTGGAAAACCACCGCCTGTTCGGGCCGATCCTGTTCAACTGGCGCAACGGCAAGATCATCGCGCGCAGGGCCAAGGTCAGCGCCACCGTGAGCATGCTGCTGTGCGCCATAGTGATGCTGGTGATGCTCGACCACGGCTGGCCGATTTACCTGGCCATTGCCGGCATGAGCCTGGGCAACCTGTGGATCTGGTCACGCCCCGAACGGCATACCCAGCCGCTCTGAACGCTCCTGCACCGCCAACGATCCGCTCACCAACGCCATGAAGCCGCTGTGGGAGCGGGGTTTGCCAGCGCCCACATCAAGCAGCTCAGTGATCGTTCAAAGACCGTTCCAGGCTTGAACAAACTGCGCCACATCTTCCTTCGGCGCCGTGCGCGGTGGGTTTTGCGGCGTGCCCAGGTAAAGGAAGCCAATCACTTCTTCATCCGGCTTCAGCCCCAGGCCCTTGGCGACATGAGCGGAGTAAGACAATTCGCCGGTGCGCCACACCGCGCCGATCCCCTGTGCGTATGCCGCCAGCAGAATGCCGTGGGCCGCGCAGGCAGCGGCCAGCAATTGTTCGGATTTGGGTACCTTGAAGTGTTCCTGCAAACGGGCAATCACCACCACCACCAGCGGTGCGCGCAACGGGCCGTTCTGCGCCTTGTCGATGGCGGCTTGCGGGGCGTCGGCGTCTTGCAGGCGCGCGGCTTCGGCCAGCAGCGTGCCCATCCGCTCGCGGGCGGCGCCCTCCACCGTGAGGAAACGCCAAGGACGCAGCTGGCCGTGGTCAGGCGCGCGCATGGCGGCGGCGAACAACACGTCGCGCTGCGCCTGGGTCGGTGCCGGCTCCAGCAAGCGCGGCACGGAAACACGGTTGAGCAAAGCGTCGATAGCCTGCATTGGTCACCTCCAAAAAAAATGTGCGGTCATTCTAGCGGGAATGAATCGGCTACCACCAAACGATAATTGCTCTTATTCATTCCCCCCGGCCCTGTTAGACTTTGCGACCAGATTTTTCGCCTTCGTTCAGGAAACTCGATGTTCCGCTCGCTTTTTCGTCTGTCCATCGCTTGCATGGCCCTGGGCCTCACTGCGTGCGATAACGCCCCCAGGTTTGCCAAGGCCGAGCCGGGTGAGGCGCGTGCGGGCGGCGCGGCGACGGTGAACAAGCGCGACCAGAACGCGTTTTCCCTGCCGTCGGCCAACCTGTCGCCCACGCGCCGCCTGGACTTCAGCGTCGGCAACAGCTTTTTCCGCAGCCCCTGGGTGATCGCGCCGTCCACCACCACCGCGCGTGATGGCCTGGGCCCGCTGTTCAACACCAACGCCTGCCAGAACTGCCATATCAAGGATGGCCGTGGCCACCCGCCGCTGCCCGACGCCGCCAATGCAGTGTCGATGCTGGTGCGTCTGTCGATCCCGGATGCGCCCGCCTACGCCAAACTCATTGAACAGGCCGGCGTGGTGCCCGAGCCGGTCTATGGCGGGCAATTGCAAGACATGGCCGTGCCCGGTGTAGAACCCGAAGGCAAGGTGCGCGTCGACTACACGCCGGTCAACGTCACCTTCAAGGACGGTACCGTCGTCGAGTTGCGCCAGCCAAACCTGCAGATCACCCAACTGGGCTATGGCCCGATGCACCCCGACACGCGTTTTTCTGCGCGCATCGCCCCGCCGATGATCGGCCTGGGCCTGCTCGAAGCCATCAGCGAGGCGGATATCCTGCGCAACACCGACGCGAAAACCGCCGATAGAGAAGCCCTGGTCGGCCGCGCGAATTGGGTGTGGGATGACGCTCGGCAAAAGACTGTTCTGGGGCGCTTTGGCTGGAAAGCCGGGCAACCCAACCTCAATCAACAAAATGTTCACGCGTTTTCTGGTGATATGGGCCTCACCACCTCCCTGAGACCCTTCGATGACTGCACCGACGCCCAAGTGGCCTGCAAGCAGGCGCCCAACGGCAACGGCCCCGACGGCGAGCCGGAGGTCAGCGATAACATCCTGCGCCTGGTGCTGTTCTACACCCGCAACCTCGCCGTACCCGTGCGTCGCGATGTCGACAGCCCACAAGTGCTGGACGGCAAGAACCTGTTTTACCAGGCGGGTTGCCAGGGTTGTCACAAACCGTCGTTCACCACCGCAGCGACGGCCGCCGAACCTGAACTGGCCAACCAAGTGATCCGCCCCTACAGCGACCTGCTGTTGCACGACATGGGCCCGGGCCTGGCCGACAACCGCAGCGAATTCAAGGCCGGCGGCCGCGACTGGCGCACCGCGCCGTTGTGGGGCATCGGCCTGACGCAAACCGTGAGTGGCCACACCCAGTTTCTGCATGACGGCCGCGCGCGCAACCTGCTGGAAGCCGTGCTCTGGCACGGCGGTGAGGCACAAGCGGCGCAGCAGCATGTGTTGTCCTTCAATGCCGAGCAGCGCGCTGCGTTGCTGGCGTTCCTGAATTCTTTATAAGCTTTGCCCCACTTACAGAAGGGAGCTCGACATGTTCCGTCCCAAGTTGTTGTTCACCAGCCTGGCCGCCCTTGCGCTGGGCGCCTGCTCGCCACAAGACCCGCAAGCCGTGACCTCGGCGGCGATCGCCAAGCAAGTGATCCTGCCGACCTACAGCCGCTGGGTCGAGGCCGACCGTCAACTGGCCGTCAGCGCCCTGGCCTACTGCCAAGGCAAGGAGAGCCTGGACACCGCCCGCGCAGACTTCCTCCACGCGCAAAAAGCCTGGGCCGAGTTGCAACCGCTGCTGATCGGCCCGCTGGCTGAAGGCAACCGTTCGTGGCAGGTGCAGTTCTGGCCGGACAAAAAGAACCTGGTGGGCCGTCAGGTAGAACAACTGGTCGCCAGCCAGCCGCAGATCGACGGCGCCGAACTGGCCAAGTCCAGCGTGGTGGTACAAGGCTTGTCGGCCTACGAATACATCCTCTACGACGCCAAGACCGACCTCGCCGACGCGGCACAGAAAGCGCGTTATTGCCCGCTGCTGGTGGCCATCGGCGACCGTCAGAAAGCCTTGGCTGAAGAGATCCTGGCCAGTTGGAATAGCACCGACGGCATGCTCGCGCAGATGAGCAAGTTTCCCAACCAGCGCTACGCCGATTCCCACGAAGCGATCGCTGATCTGCTGCGTGTGCAAGTGACCGCGCTGGACACCCTGAAGAAAAAACTCGGCACGCCGATGGGCCGCCAGACCAAGGGCATCCCGCAGCCGTTCCAGGCTGACGCATGGCGCAGCCAGTCGTCCCTGCAAAGCCTGGAGGCCAGCCTCGCCGCCGCCCAGACCGTGTGGGTCGGCGTCGACAACAAGGGCCTGCGCGGCCTGCTGCCGGCGGATCAGAAGCCATTGGCCGACAAGATCGACGCTGCCTATGCAGCATCGCTGAAACTGTTCGCCAGCAACCAGCGCACCCTCAACGAACTGTTGAACGATGACGCCGGGCGCCAGCAACTCAATGACCTCTACGACAGCCTCAATGTGGTTCACCGCCTGCACGAAGGCGAACTGGCCAAGGCGCTGGGCATCCAACTGGGCTTTAACGCCAACGACGGTGACTGATGATGCTCAGGCGACAGGCTTTGGCCATTGGCAGCGTACTGCTCAGCGCACTCACCCTGGGTGGCTGGACGCTGTTCAAAAGCAAAGACAAACGCCCGCTGCTGTTGTCGGCGCGGGATGATGCGGACGGCAAGCACTACGCCGTGGGCTACCACCTGGACGGCAAACCCGTATTTGCCACCCAGGTTGGCCAGCGTTGCCACGACATCATCAACCACCCCACGCTACCGATTGCGTTGTTTGTTGCCCGACGCCCAGGCACCGAGAGTTACCTGATCGACCTGCGTGATGGCGCATTGCTGCAAACCATTACCTCGAACGCCAATCGCCACTTCTATGGCCATGCGGTGATTCACCAGAGCGGCGACTGGCTGTACGCCACCGAAAACGACACCTCCGACCCCGGTCGCGGCCTGCTCGGTGTGTATAAGTTCGAAGGCGAGCGGCTGGTGCACAGCGGTGAGCTTTCTACCCACGGTATCGGCCCGCACCAGGTGTCGTGGATGCCCGACGGCGAGACACTGATCGTGGCCAACGGCGGCATTCGCACCGAAGCCGAAAGCCGTGTGGAGATGAACCTCAACGCCATGGAGCCAAGCCTGGTATTGATGTGCCGCGACGGCACACTGATCAGCAAGGAAACCCTGGCGCAACAGATGAACAGCGTGCGCCACATGGGCATCGCCAGCGATGGCACCATCCTTACCGGTCAGCAATTCATGGGGCCGTCCCAAGAGCGTTCCGAGCTGCTGGCGATCAAGCGGCCAGGGCAGCCGTTCGTCCCCTTCCCGGTAGCCGATGAGCAGTTGCAGGCGATGGGGCATTACACCGCCAGCGTCGCGGTGCACAGCGAGTTGCGCCTGGTGGCGCTGACCGCGCCGCGTGGCAACCGCTTCTTTATCTGGGACATGGACAGCGGCGAGCTGCGCCTGGATGGGCCGTTACCGGACTGCGCGGGTGTCGGCGCGGTGGCGGATGGTTTTGTCGTCACCTCCGGTCAAGGGCGTTGCCGCTTCTACGATTGCCGCCAGCAACCGTTGGTGGCAACACCGCTGGAGTTGCCGGCGGGGCTCTGGGATAACCATCTGCACCTGATTTGAGCCGAGTTTGGCCGTTTCCCGGCGGTGAATAACGCAAAAAAAAGGGCCTCGCATCGCAAGGCCCTTTTCGGCTGGCTTGATCGTTTCAACTCTGTGGCCTCATCCCTTGAGACATGCCAAACATGAACAGCAGCAGCTCGTGATCAGGCTTGGCCGCCACACTCGCCTTGGCGACGCGCGGCAACAAGCATTGCGCGCCCTCCTGCGTTGCACTGAGTACTTGTGTGCGAGGCTGCTCCCACGCGGCCAGGGCCAAGGCTGCAACGCCCAACGCCCCCACCAGGAACAGACCTCGTGCTATTTCTAGCTTCATTTGGTTAAACCCTTGATAGCGCTGCCAAACGCCGTCTCGTAAAAGTAGCTGAGTTTTTGCCAGTCGCTATCGCTCCACGACGAATGGCGGCGCAGTTGCCGCATGTCATGGGACGCCGCCCGATGAGCGGTCAGGCGCTGGCGACATTTTTCAAAATCCAGCAGTGCCACGTCCACAGTGGCCGAGTCGCCCTCGCCCATCACCCGCACAAAAATATGCTTGATGTACAGGCAACCGTGCTGCCAGCGCCCCTTGTGCATACGCGCCAGGGTGCCGGCTAATTCCTTGAGCACACGCTCGTGCACTACTTCGCCGTAGCGTTCACGGCCACCGGCGGCGTACCAGTGTTCAATTTCGTCGAAACCGTCGAGCGCCGCTGTCACCAGCAGTGCCTTCCAGTGGTGATCCGCATCGCGACGCGCCTCGCAGAACACCAGCTCCGGTACGCGCACATCCAACAAGCGCAGGCCCTTGATGGCGTCCCGCTCGCGCAACACGGTGGGGCGACCGAACGGGTGCAGCCAACTGCGATAGATGTGCCCGGTCTGGCGCTTGCTGTAGAGCAAGCGGCCATTGGCGCTCATCACGCGTTGCACACCGCTTTCACCGCCGCGCCGACGATTGGGTTCCTCGACCCACTCGCCTTGCTGGCGCCAGAAATAATCAAACTTGTCTTCGGGAGCTACGTGACTGCCTGCTACGCACTCAACTGCCATCCTGCTACCTCTTGCGCAATACATACACTCGCCACATGGCGTACAACGGTATGAAGTCCAGAGACTCCTGGACACGAAAACCGGCTTCTTCGAACTCTGCCTCAACAGTAGCAGCTGGTAACACAAATCTGTTTTGGTAACTTTCCTGCTCACCTTTTCTACGCCGCTGCCCTTCGAGGCGCTTGCGTTTCCAGGCTTTGAAATTGCCGTCGACCCACAGCGAAATGATCACACTGTCGCGGGTAACCCGTTGGAACTCCCGCAATATCGCCAGCCGGTGCGCCGGGTCACCAATATGGTGCAGCAGGCGCATACAGAAAATGCTGTCGACCGCGTTATCTGGCAGGTCGATATCAAAGGCTGATGTCTGCAAGGGTCGTACCCGTTTCACAACTTCCGCGGGTTGGGCGACGGTTGCAACCTTCAACATCGACGCTGAATTGTCCGCGCCGATAATCACACGGTTGGGTTTCTCTGCCAGCAACGGCCAGAACCGCCCCGCGCCGCACGGCAGGTCCAGTACCAGGCCTGGCTCACCGGCCATCGCCAGGGCGCCACGAGCCAATTGCTCGTCGCGTTTATGGGACAGGCGACGCGCCAGATTGTCTTGATGCTTGAGTAAATATTCCCGCGCATGCTCATCGTCATACTTTTCGGAAAATTCGAGCTTGATAGGGTTAGACATCACTGATCTCCAGTTACTGATGCCTACAACGTTAAGCACCGAACTGTGATCAACAGGTCAACCATGTGTGAAAAACCTGTCCTGTCCAACCCCATACATTTCAAAACTTTACAGACATAAACAATATCATGGGGCCATCTTCGCCGAATGACGACGATGTTTGGCAGGATTGCGGCAGGGTGGACGGGTCAGGCGCCGGGCTGACCCAGTTCGACATGAAAGCGGCAGCCATTGGGCTCCATGGTGCTGAGGCTGACGCTCCAGCCCTGGTTCTCGCAGATCCGTTGCACCAGCGACAAACCAAGCCCCAGGCCATCACCACGCTTCTCGCTGCCGCGCACGAAGGGCTCGAACATCGCTTCGCGTTTCTCTTCTGGAATGCCGACGCCACTGTCTTCCACCACAAAGCCCGCCGGCTCCAGGGTCAGCCGGATAAAACCATGCTCGGTGTAATGCAAGGCATTGCGCAGCAGGTTGCCCATCACCGCATGCAGGAACGTCGTGTTGTAGCGCGTGTCCAGGGGGTTGCCTGGCTGGTAGATCAGTTCCAACCCCTTGTGTTCGATTTGTTCACGCCAGATGCCGAGCAAATCGTCCGCCACCTGGCTGAGGGTGACCTGGGCCGACATAGAGGCATCGTTATGCTGGGCGCGGGCCAGCATCAGGAAGGTCTGTACCAGCTCGCGCATTTCTTCGCAGGCACGGGCAATGCGCTGCACCTGGTTACGCCCGCGCTGGTCGATGGCCGGGTTTTCCAGCAACAGCTCGCAGGAGCTAGCCAATACCATCAAGGGGGTGCGCAATTCGTGGCTCACATCGCTGGTAAACAACTGCTCACGCGACAACGCCGCGCGCAGCCGCCCCAACGTGGCGTCGAACGCCACCGCCAGCTCACCCACTTCATCGGCCGCATAGTCCGGCGCCAGGGGCGGCGCCAGCCCCAGCAACTGGTCGCGGTGACGCACCTGACGCGCCAGGCGCACCACCGGCGCCATCACCTTGCGCGCCAGCACCCAGCCGAGGAACACCGCCAATGCCAGGCTGAGCACAAAGCCCACCAGCACCACGGCAAACAGCACACGCTCACGCTCTTCGAAATCGCTTTGGTCTTGCAGCAACACATAACGTCGCCCGTCAATCACTTCGACCATGGCGTGGTACGACAGCGATTCGCGAAATACTTCATGAAAGCCCGGCTCCAGATGCCGCAGGTCCTTGGGCAATTCAAAATCGCCCGGCCCGCCGCTGAAATAGAACAACTGGTCCGGCTCGGGTCGGTGGCGCCAGTCTTCGACCGTGTCCATCAGCAGCAAGCGTTGCAAGTCACCGCCCAGGCCCGCCGAGATCAACTTCTCTTCCACCAGGTGCACGGTCGCGATAATGCCCATGGCGAAGGCCCCCGCCACCAACGCACTCATCAAGGCAAAGGCGATGATGATCCGCTGGGAAAGGCTTTGCTTAAACTCCATCACGCCCCTCGGCCAGACGATAACCAACGCCGTGCACTGTCTGCAGTAACGGTTTGGCGAAGGGCTTGTCGATGACTTGGCGCAACTGGTGGACGTGGCTGCGCAGGCTGTCGCTGTCCGGGCAATCGTCGCCCCACAGCGCCTCTTCGAGGATTTCGCGGCGCAGCACGTGCGGACTTTTTTGCATCAGCACCGCCAGCAGCTTGAGGCCGACCGGGTTGAGCTTGAGCAGGCGCCCTTCACGGGTGACTTCCAGGGTGTCGAGGTCATAGCTCAAATCGCCGACCTGCAAGGCGCGGCGGCCGCCGCCCTGAGCACGGCGCAGCACGGCTTCGATACGCGCGGCCAGTTCCGACAGAGCAAACGGTTTGAGCAGGTAATCATCGGCGCCGGACTTGAAGCCCTGCAACCGGTCGTCCAACTGGTCACGCGCGGTGAGCATGATCACTGGCGTGTCGCGGCGGGCGTCTTCGCGCAGGCGCTTGCACAGGGTGTAGCCATCGATACCGGGCAGCATGATGTCGAGCACGATCAGGTCGTAATGCTCGGTGGCCGCCAGGTGCAGGCCCGACAAACCGTCCTGCGCACAGTCCACGGTGTAGCCCTTGAGCCCCAGGTAATCCGCCAGGTTGGCCAGAATATCGCGGTTGTCTTCAACCAATAAAATTCGCATGGGCAGTGTCTCCGTACGCGGTAACGGCCGTGTTGGCTCGCGCAGCTTAAGGCCAAGCGGGGCTCAGGGATAGAGCCGGAAGGTGCGTCGATAAGGGTTTTCAACCGATTCAACCGTTCAACGAGTTTTTCACTATAGCTTCACAAACTGACTACAGCGTCAGGACGAATATCGCCGCCCATTGATATAAGGAACATGGACATGGGGTTTTTCAAATCGGCGCCAATGCGCTATCTGCAGTTGATCACCGGTGCCTGGCTGGTGGTTTTCCTGCTCACTCGCAGCGTGCTGCTCATTACTCACCTGGACGAAGTCGGCGGCAACCTGCTGCCGGTGTTTGGCGTCGGTGTGCTCTACGATCTGGGTTTCCTGGCCTATGCGGCGCTGCCGCTGGGACTTTACTTACTGCTCTGCCCTGCGGGACTGTGGCGCCGCCGTGGACACCGCTGGTTCCTGCAGGCGGTGTTGACCGTGAGCCTGTTCGCCATGCTGTTCACCGCGGTCGCCGAATGGCTGTTCTGGGACGAGTTCGGTGTGCGCTTCAACTTTATTGCCGTCGATTACCTGGTGTATTCCGACGAGGTGCTGAACAACCTGCTGGAGTCCTACCCGATCGGCAAGCTGCTGAGCCTGCTGGCGATGCTGGCCATTGTGCTGAGCCTGGCGCTGCGCAAACCGTTCAACGCGGCGATGAACGCTCCGCTGCCGGCCCTGCGCGGCCGCGTGTTGAACGCCGCGGCGCTGCTGGTCGTCGCCGGCCTCAGCCTGCAACTGATCAGTCAGGACAGCCCGCGCACCCAGGGTGGCAACGCCTACAAGAACGAGCTGGCGAGTAACGGCCCCTATCAGTTTTTCGCCGCGTTCCGTAACAACGAGCTGGACTACACCCAGTTCTACAAAACCTTGCCAACCGACGTGGTCGCCCAGCAATTGCGCGCCGAACTCAGCGAACCCAACGCCCGCTTCGTCGGCCAGGACCCGCTGGATATCCGGCGCGAGATCAGCAACCCCGGCACCTTGCGCAAACCCAATATCGTGCTGGTGACCATCGAAAGTTTCAGCGCCAAGTACATGGGCAGCAATGGCGATGGGCGCAACCTCACGCCTAACCTGGATGAGCTGCGTAAACAAAGCCTGTATTTCAATAATTTCTACGCCACCGGCACCCGTACCGATCGAGGCCTTGAGGCCATCACCCTGGCGATCCCTCCGACGCCGGGGCGCTCGATCGTCAAGCGCATTGGCCGCGAGAGCGGGTTCGCCAGCCTCGGACAACAACTCTCCGCCATCGGCTACGACAGCGTGTTCGTCTACGGCGGGCGCGGTTACTTCGACAATATGAACGCGTTTTTCAGCGGTAACGGTTACCGGGTCGTAGACCAGAGCAGCGTGCCCGAAGCGGAAATTTCGTTTAAAAACGCCTGGGGCATGGCCGACGAAGATCTCTACAAACAGACCCTCAAGCTCGCCGACGCCGACTACGCCAGGCAGCAGCCGTTTTTGCTGCAACTGATGACCACCTCCAATCATCGTCCCTACACCTATCCGGATGGGCGCATCGACATCAAATCCGGCAATGGTCGCGACGGCGCGGTGAAATACACCGACCACGCCATCGGCGAATTCCTCGCCGCTGCGCGCAAGAAACCGTGGTTCGATAACACGATCTTTGTGTTCGTCGCCGACCACACCGCCGGCAGCGCGGGCAAGGAAGACCTGCCCATCACCAACTATCAGATCCCCTTGTTCATCTATGCGCCAACGCTGATCGATGCCCGGGAAACCGCGCAATTGGCCAGCCAGATCGACATTGCGCCGACGCTGTTGGGCCTGATCAACCTGAGCTACGAGTCGACCTTCTTTGGCCGCAACCTGCTGCAGGACAACCCACTGCCGCCTCGGGTCGTGGTCGGCAACTACCAGCATCTGGGGTTGTTCGACGGCACGGACCTGGCGATCCTCAGCCCACGCCTGGGCCTGCGTCGCCATGACCAGGCCCTGGGTGAGAGCCAGGAGTTGCGGGTGAACAGCGATGATCCATTAATCCAGCGCGCGATCACCTACTACCAGGCCGCCAGCTATGGGTTCAAACAACAATTGCTGAGTTGGAGGGGGCACAAGGACGAGGCCCCAGCGCTGAGCACACGCTAAACAGAGCGTCCCGCACAGGTGAGTGCGGGACGTCTTCGATCAAGGTCCGCCATGCCATCCCCTCCCGTTGCGCCGGCTTCCAAGCCGCTTGATTTTCGGCTGTACCTGGGCATTCCCGCCGCCGCCGCGCTGGCATTGCTGTTGCTGGAGCTGACGCCACTGGACATGGCTCTCGCCAAACGGTTCTACAACGCGGCGGAGGGCGGCTTCGTCGGTCGCTACAGCTTCTTGCTCGAAGACATCCTGCATGACCGCGCCAAGCAGTTGGTGATCCTGTTTTCGGTCATGGCAATCCTGGGGTTTGTCGGCACATTTATCCTGCAACGCCTCAAGCCCTACCGCCGCGAACTGGGCTGCCTGGTGCTGTCCCTTGGACTGGCGACCGCCTTTGTTTCACCGTTGAAAACCCTGACCGGCGTGCAGTGCCCGTGGAGCCTCAAGGAGTTCGGTGGCGAGGAAACCTACAGCACACTGTTGAGCCATCGCCCCGCCACCGATAAACCCGGGCGCTGTTGGCCCGGCGGCCATGCGGCCACCGGGTTCGCCCTGTTCGCGCTGTTTTTTGCACTGCGTGACCGCAAGCCGCGGATGGCCCGCTACGCATTCCTCTTCGCGGCCGGCTTGGGCAGCATCTTTTCAGTGAGCCGCATGCTGCAAGGGGCGCACTTCTTTTCCCACAATGTGTGGACGGCGATTTTTTGCTGGCTGATCTGCCTGGGCCTGTATGGTTTGTTGCTGTATCGGCCATCGAGGCCCTTGGCGCCGCGCTGAACCTCAGACAGCGCGCACAAAAAAGCCCCGCCTGCATCACTGCAGGCGGGGCTTTTTCAGTACAGGGGTAAGGCTGGCTTACATCATGCCGCCCATGCCACCCATGCCGCCCATGTCTGGCATACCGCCGCCAGCCGAGCCTTCTTTCTTCGGTGCATCAGCGATCGCCGCTTCGGTGGTCAGGATCAGACCGCCGATGGAGGATGCTGCTTGCAGCGCCGAACGGGTCACCTTGGTAGGGTCCAGGATGCCCATTTCGATCATGTCGCCGTAGACGCCAGTCGCAGCGTTGTAACCGTAGTTACCTTTGCCGTTCTTGACTTCGTTAACCACAACGCTTGGCTCGTCGCCGGAGTTGGCAGCGATCTGGCGCAGCGGTGCTTCAACAGCACGACGCAGCACAGCGATACCGACGTTCTGGTCAGCGTTGTCGCCGGTCAGGCCGGTCAGGGCTTCCAGAGCACGGATCAGCGCAACGCCACCGCCAGGTACCACGCCTTCTTCGACGGCTGCGCGGGTTGCGTGCAGGGCGTCTTCAACGCGGGCTTTCTTCTCTTTCATTTCAACTTCGGAACCGGCGCCAACCTTGATCACTGCAACGCCGCCGGACAGCTTGGCCAGACGCTCCTGCAGTTTTTCACGGTCGTAGTCCGAGGAGGTTTCAGCAACCTGCGCACGGATCTGGGCGATACGAGACTCGATGTCGCTTTCAACGCCAGCACCGTCAACGATGATGGTGTTTTCCTTGGAGATGGTCACGCGCTTGGCGCTACCCAGGTTTTCCAAGGTGGCGCTTTCCAGGCTCAGGCCGATCTCTTCGGAGATAACGGTACCGCCGGTCAATACGGCGATGTCCTGCAGCATGGCCTTGCGACGGTCGCCGAAGCCTGGAGCCTTGACGGCTGCGACTTTGACGATGCCACGCATGTTGTTCACAACCAGAGTGGCCAGGGCTTCGCCTTCAACGTCTTCGGAAACGATCAGCAGTGGGCGGCCGGCTTTGGCCACGGCTTCCAGTACTGGCAGCATTTCGCGGATGTTGGAGATCTTTTTGTCGACCAGCAGGATCAGCGGGCTGTCCAGCTCAGCAACCATGGTGTCTGGTTTGTTGACGAAGTACGGGGACAGGTAGCCACGGTCGAACTGCATGCCTTCTACAACCGACAGTTCGTTTTCCAGGCCCGAGCCTTCTTCAACGGTGATCACGCCTTCTTTGCCGACTTTTTCCATGGCTTCGGCAATGATGTCGCCGATGGAGCTGTCGGAGTTGGCGGAAATAGTACCTACCTGGGCGATAGCCTTGGTGTCAGCGCATGGCTTGGACAGGTTTTTCAGCTCGGCAACGATGGCGATGGTCGCCTTGTCGATGCCGCGCTTGAGGTCCATCGGGTTCATGCCGGCAGCGACGGCCTTGTAGCCTTCGTTGACGATGGCCTGAGCCAGAACGGTAGCGGTGGTGGTGCCGTCGCCTGCGTCATCGTTGGCACGGGAGGCAACGTCTTTGACCAGCTGCGCGCCCATGTTCTCGAAACGGTCTTCCAGTTCGATTTCTTTGGCTACGGAAACGCCGTCCTTGGTGATGGTCGGAGCGCCGAAGCTCTTCTCGATGATCACGTTACGGCCTTTCGGGCCCAGGGTCGCTTTTACTGCGTCAGCCAGGATGTTGACACCGGTGAGCATTTTCTTGCGGGCGGAGTCGCCGAATTTAACTTCTTTAGCAGCCATGATCGATATTCCTTAAATACTTTGTAGTAACGGGAAAATGAGCGGGAAATCAGCCTTCGAGTACGGCGAGAATTTCGTTCTCAGCCATCACCAGCAGGTCTTCGCCGTCGATTTTCACAGTATTGCTGCCGGAGTAAGGGCCGAAAACAACCTTGTCACCCACTTTCACGGCCAGTGCGCGGACATCACCGTTTTCCAGGGTCTTGCCTGGGCCCGCAGCGACGATCACACCGTGGTTGGCTTTTTCAGCAGCCGAACCTGGCAGAACGATGCCGCCAGCGGTTTTCTTTTCTTCTTCGCTGCGACGGATGACGACGCGGTCGTGCAGAGGACGAAGCTTGCTCATTGTCGATCTCTCCTAATTGTGTTTTTCATCGGCCGGTATCAATTCCGGCGGGTTAAATTCCGGCGGTGCCGGTCGCGGTTCGCTGGGCGAAACGCGGAAGTCTGTCTAGTGTCACCACCAGAAACCTTGCGGTGACCGATACATAAGGGCGCATAAGCTGATTACAAGGGGGCGTAGATGAAATTTTTTGTGTCTGCGGCCGGGGAAATGCAACACGGCACCCAAAGGTGCCGTGCCGATGAAGCAGTTATTTGCTGTCGCGGTGCTCGAACTCGCCTTCAATCACATCGCCTTCGCGCCCCAGCGGCTCGCGTGGAGCCGGGCCACCGCGCGATTGCAGGTCGTCGGCGAACGCTCGTTGGCGTATCGCCGCTTCTTCGGCGCGCTGGCGCATCTTGCCGGCCAGCAGTTTGCGGGTGAACGGCAGCAGCATGACCAGGCCGATCACATCGCTGATAAAACCCGGCAGGATCAATAGGCCACCCGCCAGGGCCATCATCAGGCCTTCGAGCATGGTCTGGGCCGGCAGCTCGCCGCGGTTCAGGCTTTCACGGGCACGCAGCGCCGTCGCCAGCCCGGCGACGCGCAGCACCAGAACGCCGAGCATCGAGCCGAGAATGATCAGCAACAGGGCCGGGAAAAAGCCGATCGCACTGCTGACTTGAACGAATACGAACAGCTCCAACACCGGGAACAGCAGAAAGAGCAATAAAAAAGGGCGCATCAAAAGAGTTCCTCAACGCAAGAATGCCTTGCAAGTACACACTAGATGCCGCCACCCCTGCCTGAATTCAAGCTGAAGCCGGTTCTTTTTTTGGCCATGCCTGGGCATGAGCCAATGAAACGAGGGCTTCGCGCACTTGTGTCGGAGTGTTGCAAGACTCGGCAAAGGGCAACCAGTACAGTGATTGGCCAATGCGCAGGTGCATGCCCTCGCTGTCGATGCCGGCCAGTTGCGCCGGCTCGGAGGCGGGCAGCCCCGCCAGGTCGACATAGTGAGCAATTGCCTTGGCGTGATCGCTGTTCATGTGGTCGACCATACTGCGCTCGGCCTTGCCGAAGAACGGGTTGGCCAGGCTCAACTGGTCGATCCAGTGAATCGCGCCAAAGCCGCCGATATAGCGGTGGCGAACCGGCTTGAGCACCCAAAAGTCGAAATCGTGAGCCTTGTGGTAATTGGCCGAATCAGGAAAGTAGCGGTAGTAACGCTCGGCGGCCGCTTCAATGGCAGCGGTGTCTTCCAGCTTCTCGGCTTCGGCCAGATAGGTCAGGCGCCCCACCGCCTGCACATCATCCGCCTCGCGCTCGCCCACCAACAGCGAGCACTTGGGGTCTTTCTGCAGGTTGTGGGTGTGTTGGGCGATGCGGCTGATCAGGATCAGCGGGCGGCCCAGTTCGTCCAGGCAGTAAGGCACCACCGAACCGAACGGGAAGCCAGGCATGGCCTTGGATAATGTGGAGAGGGCTCCACGGTATTCCTTGAGCAACAGCTCTCGGGCGTTCTTGGCAACCTGTGCGCTCAACGTATGACTCCTCGGGTATTCAGCCGCCCACAGTCTATGGGAATCGATCTCAACACACGGTAATCAATATACGCACCGGTTGCCAGGGACTCGATTACCAGGCCACGCCGAAGCCTGCGGTGTAGCGGGTCTTGCTCAAGCTGCTTTCGGAGTCGCCGCTGATCATGTCGCGCTCGGCCTTGAGGTTGAGCGATGCCCATTCGGTGACTTTGTAGCGCAGGCCCATCTCAGCATCGAGAGAGTAGTCGACGGGCCCATCGATCGGCCGGCCCAGTTCCCCATTGGTGAAGAACTCGACGGTCTTGCCCACCAGGTAGCGGTTGTAATTCCATTTCATGGCCACCGAATAGAAGTTGTCTTTACCGCCTTCGGCATATTCATAGTCGGTACGGTTGACCAGCGAACCAAGGGAGAACGCCCCCAACTCGTCGTCCCAGAACTGGTACCCCGGGCCGGTACCGACGGTGCGTTGGCGGGCGAGGTCTTCGACTTTGTCGCGCTTGTAGGTCAAACGCCCCTGCCAGAACCAGTGCTCGGTGAGGAAACGGTCCAGGTCGTATTCCAGCGCCCAGTTGTCCGTGGTGCTCACATCATCCTGGAACTCGCGGTTGTATTCGCCCTGGCCAGTGTGACGCCATTGGCCATGACGCGCGGTGGTCTTGAAATCGATGTCGTAATCGTTGGTATCTTTCTCGGCGCGCTTATAGTCCAGCGCCATGTCGACGTTGCCCTTCCACACCAGGTCTTCAATCACCGGCTTGGGCTTGATGATTTGCTGGATGCTGGCCAGTTCGACGGTCTTGGGCGCCTCGCCATTGGCCAGCACTACTTTGCCGTCATCCGCAGCCTGCAGGGACTTGGCCTTTTCGCCGGTATAGGCATCCTGCTTGACCAGCAGTTCCTGGTCACTTTCCAGGGTCTTGACCTGCTTCCAGTCCACCGGGATGGCGCCGGCGTAATCGGTCTGGATCAACAGCTTACCGCCGTCGAAGACCTTGATCTTGCCGGTCAGGCGGTCACCGTTCTTCAACCAGACGGTGTCTGCTAGCAAGGGGGTTGAGGCGCTGAGAACAGCTAGGCACAGCAGGGTTCTGGACAACATAAGCGTATTCGAGGCTCGGGCTTTGGCAATAAAGAGGGCATTATCGTGTTAGATAACGTCTGAGCAAGGACTGACTCAAGGATCGGGGTTGAGTTCAACGCTCACCACCATGTTTACAGACGTTTCTTACAAATATGCCGACGATTTCAACGGATCGCGCCATAAACCGGATAGCACCACAGTGAATCAATCAGCCCAAACCCCCGCCGAAATGCGCCGCACCGCGCTCTACCTGACTTTGGCGCAAGTCCCCGCTGGCTGCGTGGTGAGCTACGGCGAACTGGCGCAACTGGCTGGGCTGGGGCGCGCGGCTCGGTGGGTCGGGCGCACCTTGAGCCAACTGCCCGAGGACAGCCGACTGCCCTGGCACCGCGTGCTGGGTGCCGGTGGTCGGATAAGTCTGCCGGCGGGCAGTGCCTCGGGCGACGAGCAGCGCGCGCGTTTGCGCGATGAAGGCGTCACGGTGCGCAACAATCGCGTGGATATTCAGCGCCATGGCTGGCGCCCGGTAGAGCACAGCGGTTAGAGTGCGCGCTTTGTTTTCGCAAACCTGAGGCAGACTCCAGCCCATGCCCCGTAAAACCTGGCGCGCCGCGCTCGCTGCCTATGCCAGCCCCTCGACGTTAGTGCTGTTGTTGCTCGGCTTTGCCGCCGGCTTGCCTTACATGTTGGTGTTCTCGACGCTTTCGGTGTGGCTGCGCGAGGCCGGTGTGGCCCGCGAGACCATCGGCTATGCAAGCCTGATCGGTTTGGCGTACGCCTTCAAATGGGTCTGGTCGCCGCTGCTCGACCAATGGCGCCTGCCGCTGCTCGGCAAACTCGGACGTCGACGTTCCTGGCTGGTCTTGTCCCAGTCGCTGGTGATCCTCGGATTGATCGGCATGGGCTTCTGCGACCCACAGAAACACCTGTCCTGGCTGATCGCTATTGCCGTGGTCGTGGCCTTCGCCTCCGCCACCCAAGACATCGCGGTCGATGCCTATCGCCTGGAAATCGCCGACGACAGCCGCCAGGCCGCCTTGGCCGCCAGCTATATGTCCGGCTACCGCATCGCCGCCCTGCTGGCCACGGCCGGCGCGCTGTTCTTTGCCGAAGGCTTCGGCTCCACCGGTTTCAACTATAAACACGCGGCCTGGACCGGCACCTACGTGCTGTTCGGCGTGCTGATGATCCCGGCGCTGCTGACCACGCTGCTCATGCGCGAACCGAATGTGCCATTGCGCACCCAGTTGCAGGCCGGACGCTACAGTTTTGTGCACCAACTGGTATCGGTGTTTGTGCTGATTGTGCTGCTGGTGTCGGTTCCGGCGATGTTTACCCAACTGTTCAACACCGATTTCGCCAGTGTACTGTTCCAGGGTGTCAGCCTGTGGGACCTGCTGATGGAAGACCGCGCCTTCCTGCGCGCCATCCTCTATATCACGCTGACCGCCTTATGCCTTTCGGCCATGGGCCGCCGTGGGCTTGCGCCGGTGCTGACGCCGGTCAATGACTTTATCCTGCGCTACCGCTGGCAGGCCCTGCTGTTGCTGGGGTTGATCGCCACCTATCGCATGTCCGACACCGTGATGGGCGTGATGGCCAACGTGTTCTATATCGACCAGGGCTTTACCAAGGACCAGATTGCCGGGGTCAGCAAGATCTTCGGCCTGATCATGACCCTGCTCGGCGCCGGCATGGGCGGCCTGTTGATCGTGCGTTTCGGCATCCTGCCGATCCTGTTTATCGGCGGTGTGACGTCGGCCGGCACCAACCTGCTGTTCGTGATGCTTGCCGACATGGGCCCGGACCTGCAGATGCTGATCTTCACCATCTCCCTGGACAACTTCAGCTCGGGCCTGGCCACGTCGGCGTTTGTGGCCTACCTGTCGAGCCTGACCAACCTCAAGTTCTCCGCCACCCAATATGCGCTGCTCAGCTCGATCATGCTGTTGCTGCCACGCCTCATCGGCGGGTATTCGGGCGTGATGGTGGAGAAGTTCGGCTATCACAACTTCTTTATGATTACCTGCCTGCTGGGTGTGCCAACGCTGCTGCTGATTGCGTTGCACTGGTATCAGGAAAACCGGCGGATTCGGTTGAACCCACCCGCCGAAGACTGACACAACTCGGTCAATGTGGGAGGGGGCTTGCTCCCGATAGCGGTGGGCCAGTGCGCTATAAGCGCCTGACCCTGCTATCGGGAGCAAGCCCCCTCCCACAGACCCCTCTGCATTCTGACGCCTGTACTCCAGCAGTTTGCGCCCGTACAATCCCAAGTCATTTCAAGCCCAGCAACCGACAACGGCCTACCATGCGCACCAGTCAATATTTGCTCGCCACACAGAAAGAAACGCCTTCCGACGCGGTCGTGATCAGCCATCAGTTGATGCTGCGCGCCGGCATGATCCGCAAACTGGCCTCGGGCCTGTACACCTGGTTGCCCATGGGCCTGAAGGTGATGCGCAAGGTCGAAGCCATCGTTCGTGAAGAAATGAACGCTGCCGGTTCTCTGGAAGTGTTGATGCCGAGCACCCAACCGGCTGAACTGTGGCAGGAATCCGGGCGCTGGGAAGAGTACGGCCCTGAGTTGCTGCGCTTCAAGGACCGTCATGGCCGCGACTTCTGCGCCGGCCCGACCCATGAAGAAGTGATCACCGACCTGATGCGCAACGAGCTGAGCAGCTACAAACAGCTGCCGCTGAACCTGTATCAGATCCAGACCAAATTCCGTGATGAAATCCGCCCACGCTTCGGTTTGATGCGCGGCCGTGAGTTCATCATGAAGGACGCCTATTCGTTCCACGCCGACCAGGCTTCGCTGCAGGCGACCTACGACCGCATGCACCAGGCCTACTGCAACGTATTCACACGCCTGGGCCTGAAGTTCCGCGCGGTTGAAGCGGACAACGGTTCCATCGGCGGCGCCGGCTCCCACGAGTTCCACGTGCTGGCCGAGTCCGGCGAAGACGACATCGCCTTCAGCAACGGCTCCGACTACGCGGCGAATATCGAGAAAGCCGAAGCCGTGCCGCGTGAAACCTCGCGCCCAGCCCCAACTGAAGAGCTGCGCCTGGTGGATACCCCGGACACCAAGACCATCGCGGCCCTGGTGGAGAAATTCAATCTGCCGATTGAAAAGACCATCAAGACCCTGATCGTGCACGCCGAGGAAGAAGGCAAGCTGATCGCCCTGGTGATCCGTGGCGACCACGAACTCAACGAAATCAAGGCGGCCCAGCAACCTGGCGTGGCCAGCCCGCTGGTCATGGCCACCGATGCCGAACTGCGCGACGCCATTGGCGCCGGCGCCGGTTCCCTCGGCCCGCTGAACCTGCCGCTGCCGATCATCATCGACCGCTCGGTCGAACTGATGAGCGATTTCGGCATCGGCGCGAACATCGACGACAAGCACTACTTCGGCGTGAACTGGGAGCGAGACCTGCCGGTGCCGACCGTGGCCGACCTGCGCAACGTCGTGGCCGGTGACCCAAGCCCGGATGGCAAGGGCACCCTGGAAATCAAGCGCGGCATCGAAGTCGGGCACATCTTCCAGTTGGGCAACAAGTACAGCAAGGCGATGAAGTGCGAAGTGCTGGGCGAAAACGGCAAGCCGATCACCCTGGACATGGGTTGCTACGGCATTGGCGTGTCCCGCGTGGTTGCCGCTGCCATCGAGCAGAACAACGACGAGAAAGGCATCATCTGGAGTGACGCCCTGGCGCCGTTCCAGGTTGCCCTGGTGCCGCTGCGTTACGAAACCGAGCAAGTACGCGAAGCCACCGACAAACTGTATGCCGAACTCACGGCAGCCGGTTTTGAAGTGTTGCTCGATGACCGGGATAAGAAAACCAGCCCGGGCATCAAGTTCGCCGACATGGAACTGATTGGCATCCCACACCGCATCGTGGTCAGTGACCGCGGCCTGGCTGATGGCAATCTGGAATACAAGAGCCGGACCGAAGCCGAAGCCCAACCGTTGCCGGTGGCTGACGTGCTGTCTTTCCTTCAGGCGCGTATTCGTCGCTGAAAACCAGATCAAGAGAAGTCATGTTCAAGCGAAACACCAGAGCCCTGGGGGGCGCCGCCTTGTGCGGCGCCCTGCTGGTCAGCGGCTGCGCCAACCAGATGTCGCAACGCAGTGAGCACGAGGAGCGGGTCGAGCGTAAGTTGCTCAACCACAGCCTGCAGATCGATGTAGGCGAACCCAAAGTACTTGAGCTGCCGCAACGCCGGGTGCGCATTCACGAACAGAAGACCTTCGAGGTCACCGAATTCGAAGTCACCCGTCGTTACGACCGCTACACGCCCTACCAACCCTGGCGCAAACTCTATGAGATGCCCCTGGGTGCGGTGGCGCTGGTGGCGGGCGCGGGTGCCAACGTGGCGAATATCTTCGCCCTCGGCCACCTGCCTACCAGCATGACCCACGACTGGCTGACCTACGGCGTGGACGGCCTCAACCCGTTCATGAACGTGCAGTCCCATGGCCGTGCGCAACAGAACCTGGCGGGTATCGATGAAGTCCAGCGCGACAAGCGCGTGGAGTATTCGAGCCTGCCGTGGAGCGAGCGCCCGGTACAGGTCACCGCCGGCAAACAAACCCATGAGCTGACCACCGACCGCAACGGCGTCCTGCGCCTGAACCTGTTGGACAGCCCATTTGCCGAGCAGGACCTGAACCGCATCACCACCTTGAAAATCAGCGTGGAAGATGGCCAGGACGATGTGCATTCGGACTCGACCCTGGCGATCAGCAGCGCCTTGCGCGGCAAATTGCTGGAAGCCCACGGCCTGATCTATGACGACCTGGAAGACGATGAAGTCAGCCAGTGGGTTCACCGGGTCAAGCGCCTCTCGGAGCTGGGCCTGGAAGAAGAAGCCAGCGAACTGGAACAAAGCTTGATCGAACTGACCCGCAATGATCCGGAGTTGCAGCAGGAATTTCTGCAAGCGCTGACCAAGGATGCGGGGCGGTTGGTGGCGGATCCCGGAGCACGCTGAGGCTTCAAAAACGCTGTAGATCCAAATGTGTGGGGGCTTGCTCCCGATAGCGGTGCATCAGCCAGCTTATACATAGCTGACACACCGCAATCGGGAGCAAGCCCCCTCCCACATTTCGACTCCGGTTTCTACCAGGAGAATTCGAGCTGTTCGTTGCCGCCGCTCAAGTCCAGCAGCCGCACACCAATCCCCAACAGCCGCACCGGCTTGCCACCTCGGTTAAATGCCTGGGTCAGCAACTGTTGATAACTCTCCAGATCCCTCCCCGCCCCCGCCTGCTCCAATGTCGTTTGGGTAAAGTCATGAAACTTCACCTTCACAAACGGCTTGCCTGCGCGGTAACTGCTGTCGATGCGCGCCATGCGCCCGGCCAGGGTTTCCATCAGTTCGGGGAGTTTTGCCAGGCAACTTGAAAGATCGGGCAGGTCGACGTCGTAGGTATTTTCCACACTGATGGATTGTCGCCGACTGTCGTTGTGCACCAAACGGTCATCGATCCCACGAGCCAGGCTCCAGAGTCGCTCACCAAAACTGCCGAATTCGCGCACCAGCGCCAGCTTGTTCCACTCGCGCAGTTGCAGGCAGTCTTCAATACCCAGGCGCGCCAGCTTATCGGCCGTCACCTTGCCTACACCGTGCAATTTGCTCACGCGCAACTGGGAGACAAAGTCTTCGACCTGGTCCGGGGTAATCACGAACAGGCCGTTGGGCTTTTTCCAGTCGCTGGCGATCTTCGCCAGAAACTTGTTCGGCGCCACCCCTGCGGACACGGTGATGTGCAACTGGTTGGATACCCGCCGGCGAATATCCTGGGCGATACGCGTGGCGCTGCCACCAAAATGCGGGCTGTCGGAGACATCGAGGTAGGCCTCATCCAGCGACAAAGGCTCGATCAAATCGGTGTAATCGCGAAAGATCAGCTGGATTTCCTTTGACGCTTCTTTATAGGCATCCATCCGCGGCTTGACGATGGTCAGGTCCGGGCACAGCTTTAAGGCATGGCGCGACGACATGGCCGAGCGCACCCCATAGGCCCGCGCTTCGTAGTTGCAAGTGGCGATCACCCCACGCCGATCCGCCGAGCCCCCCACCGCCAGCGGCTTTTGCGCCAGGCTCGGGTCATCGCGCATCTCGATGGCGGCGTAGAAGCAATCACAGTCGACGTGGATGATTTTGCGCTGAGTCATATAAAAGAGGGCAATCCAACGGGCCGCCAGTATCGCATTCACCCCTGTATATAGCACCAGTAGTTTGAATCTTCCGTCTGAGCGGTAGGAAAATTCCCAGCTAAATTTATTTTCTCAATCGAATTTGGCATTTCAATAGAGCTGAAAGCCCCGGCCGGACTGGCCCGCAGCGGTCATGCAGCCACTAATGGAGAGCTAACCGATTGAACCACAAGCGCTTTTCTTTCAATCTCGGGTTGACACACTCGCGTTCCTCTGTAGAATGCCGACACACAGACGCGGGATGGAGCAGTCTGGTAGCTCGTCGGGCTCATAACCCGAAGGTCGTCGGTTCAAATCCGGCTCCCGCAACCAAACATCAAAAAAGGCTACTCGAAAGAGTGGCCTTTTTTGTTTTGCCTGGGTGTCAGCTTCCTGATCCGGCCGGCATCGGGGCAAAGTGTTTTCAATCGCGAAGTCAGGTTGCCCGCGCAGTCAATTCACACTTATTTGACCCATTGGTTGATTAACGGTTGACACCTCGGCGTTGGACTGTACAATGCCGCCCACAGACGCGGGATGGAGCAGTCTGGTAGCTCGTCGGGCTCATAACCCGAAGGTCGTCGGTTCAAATCCGGCTCCCGCAACCAAACATCAAAAAAGGCTACTCGAAAGAGTGGCCTTTTTTGTATCCGGCGAAAAAGTTCTTTTGAAACAATGACATGGCATCTTTCATGAAACCGTACAGGGTTTGTAGAGTCCATCTCATCGCAAGCATGCTTACTTCTCTACGACCAATGGCCGCAGTCGCCGCACCCGGTGATCCGCGTTAATATTTGTAATTATTTTGTCCATAGGGATTGGTAACTTGGCTGGATACCTCCATCCTGTCGCGCACAATCCACGAGGTGATTGATGCGCGCCAACTCGTCTGAACCACAAGACACCGTCACAGCAGAACAACCGATCGCTCCCACCCGCTTACGCTGGCTGGATCTGTTGAGCAAATACCGGCAACCCATCGGGCTGGCCGTCACCTTGCTGCTGTTCGCAATTGCCCTGATCGCCTGCCGACACCTGTTGCTGGAACTGGACCTCTACGCCCTCCACGACTCGATCCTGGACGTGCCCAGGCCGGCGCTGCTGGGGGCATTCGCCGCAGCGGTGGCCGGGTTCGTCATTCTGTTGGGCTACGAATTTTCCGGAGCACGTTACGCCGGGGTAAACCTGCCCGCCAAAACCTTGGCCCTGGGCGGCTTTACCGCGTTTGCCATCGGCAATGCCATCGGCCTGTCGATGCTCTCGGGCGGCTCGGTGCGCTACCGTTTATATGCGCGCCATGGCATCGGGGCGTCGGAAGTGGCCCATATGACCGTATTCGCCAGCCTGGCCCTGGGCTGCGCCCTGCCGCCGCTGGCCGCCCTGGCGACACTGAGCAATTTGCCGGCCGCATCGACGTACCTGCATTTGCCGCAAACTGTACTCGGCGGCGTTGCCGGTGCCGTCCTGCTGTTATCGGCGATGCTGTGCATCGGTATTTATCGCCGACGCCTGCCGGAACAACCGTATCCGGACAACCTGCTGGTCAGGGCCGGCCGTCGCACCCTGCGCTTGCCTGGCCGGCGCCTGACGCTCCTGCAACTGGTCATCACCGCACTCGACGTCGCCGCTGCCGCTACTGTTCTTTATATGTTGCTGCCCGAAGCCCCGCCGTTCGGCCCGTTCCTGCTGGTGTACCTGCTGGCCCTGGCCGCCGGTGTACTCAGCCATGTACCGGGTGGCGTGGGGGTGTTCGAGGCGATTCTGCTGGCAGCCTTCGCCGACAAGCTCGGCGCCGCGCCATTGGCCGCCGCCCTGCTGCTGTACCGCATGATCTATGTCGTGCTGCCGCTGCTGATTGCCTGTGTATTCCTGCTGATCAATGAGGCCCAGCGACTGTTCCAGACCCAACAGAGCCTGCGCGTGGCTTCGGGCCTGGCGGCGCCGGTGTTGGCCGTACTGGTTTTTTTGTCCGGCGTGGTCCTGCTGTTTTCCGGCGCCACGCCAGAGATCGACTCACGCCTGGAAAACATCGGTTTCCTGATTCCCCACCGCCTGATTGATGCATCGCACTTTGGTGCCAGCCTGATCGGCGTGCTGTGCCTGCTGCTGGCCCAGGGCTTGCGCCGGCGTTTGTCAGCCGCCTGGATGCTGACCATGGTGCTGCTGCTGACGGGCGCCCTGCTCTCGCTGCTCAAGGGTTTCGACTGGGAAGAAGCCAGTCTGATGACCATGACCGCGGTGCTGCTGGCGATCTTCCGGCGCTCGTTCTACCGCGCCAGCCGCCTCACCGAACTGCCGTTCTCGCCGCTCTACCTGGTGGCCAGCGTCTGCGTGCTGGGCGCGTCGATCTGGCTGCTGCTGTTCGCCTATCAAGATGTGCCTTACAGCCATCAACTGTGGTGGCAGTTCACCCTGGACGCCAACGCCCCACGTGGCCTGCGCTCACTGCTCGGGGCTGCGGTGCTGCTGGTGATCGTCTCGCTGACCTGGCTGCTGCGCACTGCTCGCCCGGTGATCCACCTGCCGACGCCGCAAGAGCTGGAGCGCGCCAGCAAGATCCTGATGGCCTCGTCACAGCCCGACGGCGGCCTGGCGCTGACCGGCGACAAGGCGCTGCTGTTCCACCCCAACGACGAAGCCTTCCTGATGTATGCCCGTCGCGGCCGCAGCCTGGTGGCCCTGTACGACCCGATCGGCCCGACCCAACCGCGCGCCGAGATGATCTGGCAGTTCCGTGACCTGTGCGACATCCACCATGCGCGCCCGGTGTTCTACCAGGTGCGGGCGGAGAACCTGCCGTACTACATGGACATCGGCCTTACCGCGATCAAGCTGGGCGAAGAAGCGCGCGTGGACCTCAAACGCTTTGACCTTGAAGCCAAGGGCAAAGAGATGAAGGATTTGCGCTACACCTGGAACCGTGGCACCCGGGACGGCCTGTCCCTAGAGATCTGCGAGCCGGGCACCGCGCCGATGGATGAATTAAAAGTTATCTCGGACGCCTGGCTTACCGGTAAGAATGTGCGCGAAAAAGGCTTTTCCCTGGGACGCTTCAGTGACGACTACCTCAAGCATTTTCGTATCGCGATCATTCGCTTCGAAGGGCGCCCAGTGGCCTTCGCCAACCTGCTCGAGACCTACAACCACGACCTGGCCAGCCTCGACCTGATGCGTGCCCACCCGGACGCGCCCAAGCTGACCATGGAGTTCATGATGGTCGGCCTGATTCAACACTATAAGAATCATGGCTACGCCCGCTTCAGCCTGGGCATGGTGCCATTGTCGGGCCTGCAACCGCGACGGGGCGCGCCATTGACCCAGCGTCTGGGTTCGATGGTGTTCCGTCGTGGCGAGCAACTGTATAACTTCCAAGGTTTGCGCCGCTTCAAAGACAAGTTCCAGCCCGACTGGGAACCCCGCTACATGGCCGTGCCCGCCGGACTGGATCCGCTGGTGGCACTGGCCGATACCGCCGCCCTGATCGCGGGCGGCTTGACTGGATTGGTGAAACGCTGATGATTCGACGCTCCTGGCGGTATGTATTGGCCTTTGTAGTGCTGCTCGCGCTGGTCCTGGGCGGTGGCTTTTGGTTCTGGAACCGCCCTGCCCCGCAGCCGACCCTGGAGCAACTGCCCCAGGCCGATGGTTCGGTGATGACCCGCGTCACTCCGGTCGGCACAGCCAAAGCACGCGTCGCCGTAGCGGTGATGGCCGACGAAACCCTGACCGACAGCCAACTGATGACGCTGAGCCAGGGGGGCAAGGCGCAGATCGTCCAGGTGATCCTGCCAAAAGACGACTGCAAGCTGCAGGAACAAGCGCTGCAAAGCGCCCTGGGCCAGCTCAAGGGCCCGGCGACGCTGGTCAGCGGCATCGGCCCTGGCGCCGCCCTCGCCTGGCGCTGGCTGGCCACCCAGAACGACGACAAGGCCAACGCCATCTCCGTCGGCTTTGCTCTGGTGCAGGAAGGCTGCAAGGACCCGCTGCCCAAGACCGCCGCTCACGGCAACTGGCTGGTGGCGTGGAACGATAACCCTGACGATGAAAGCGCCAGTTTCGTACGCGACACGCCACGCGCGACTACGAGCATCAGCGACTATGACATTCATTACCCGCAAGTCCTGAATAACGAACTGCGCAAGCAACTGGTGGGTTCGGACAACGGCGGGCTGGCGATTCCCGTGGTGGAAGTACCGGCTGGCCAGGCCAAAGACACGGTCACCCTGTTCCTCTCCGGTGACGGCGGCTGGCGTGACCTGGACCGCGACGTAGCGGGTGAAATGGCCAAGATCGGCTACCCGGTGGTCGGCATCGACACCCTGCGCTACTACTGGCAGCACAAAACCCCGGAACAAAGCGCCAAGGACCTCACCGAACTGATGCAGCACTACCGGCAGAAGTGGGGCACCAAGCGCTTCGTACTGACCGGCTATTCGTTCGGCGCCGACGTACTGCCGGCGATCTACAACCGCATGCCGGAGAACGAGCAGCAACGGGTCGATGCGATCATCCTGCTGGCCTTCGCCCGTACCGGCAGCTTTGAGATCGAAGTGGAAGGTTGGCTGGGCAATGCCGGCAAAGAAGCCGCCACCGGGCCGGAAATGGCCAAGCTGCCGCCTGAGAAAGTGGTGTGCATTTATGGCGCCGAAGAAGTCGACGAGAGTGGCTGCACCGACAAGACCGCTGTGGGTGAGGCACTGAAACTGCCAGGTGGGCATCACTTCGACGAGAACTACCCGGCGCTCGCCAAGCGGTTGGTGGATATCATCGTCAAGCACCAGGCCAAGGCCGAATAACCCCAGGCAACACACAGGACCCAATGTGGGAGGGGGCTTGCTCCCGATAGCTAAGTGTCAGTCAACAGCGTTGTGACTGATGCACCGCAATCGGGAGCAAGCCCCCTCCCACATTTGCTTTATGGTGTGGCTGAAAATCAGCGCGGCTCGATGTGCGCGATCATCAGTTGAACCGTCTCATTCCCACGAAACTCGTTCACGTCCAGCTTGTAGGCCAATTCCACCCAACGCACGGTAGGGTTCGGCCAGACCTCCCGATCCACCCCAAACGCAATGCCATCGAGCTTCACCGAGCCGCATTCGCTCTTGAGCACCACTTTCAGGTGCCGCTCCCCCACAACGCGCTGCTCAACCAACTGGAACACACCGTGAAACAACGGCTCGGGAAAGTGCTGCCCCCACGGGCCTGCATGCCGTAGCGCACGGGCCAGTTCCAGATGAAACTCTTCCACCGCCAGGGTGCCATCGGACAGCAGGCGACCGGTGAGGTCTTCTTCACGCAGTTGACGACGCACCTCGGCGTCAAAGGCCTCGGCAAACAGTGGGAAATTTGCCTCGGGCAACGTCAGCCCGGCCGCCATGGCGTGGCCGCCGTACTTGGTGATCAGGCTGGGATGCTGGCTGGCGACGACCGCCAGGGCATCACGGATGTGAAAGCCCTGCACAGAGCGCCCCGAGCCCTTGAGCAGGCCATCACCGGCGTCGGCGAAGGCGATGGTCGGGCGGAAATAGCGCTCTTTCATGCGCGACGCCAGAATACCGATCACGCCCTGATGCCACTCGGGGTCGAACAGGCACAGGCCATAGGGCATCGATTCCATCGGCAAGTCCTTGAGCTGGGCCAGGGCCTCGCGCTGCATGCCTTGTTCGATGGATTTGCGGTCCTGGTTCATGCCATCCAATTGCGCGGCCATTTCCCGTGCGGCCGCAAAATCGGTGGTGAGCAGGCATTCGATGCCCAGACTCATATCGTCCAGACGCCCGGCGGCGTTGAGCCGTGGCCCGAGGATAAAGCCCAGGTCGGTTGAAGTGATGCGCGCGGCGTCGCGCTTGGCCACTTCCAGGATTGCCTTGATTCCCGGCCGCGCACGACCCGCGCGGATACGTTCCAGGCCCTGATGCACCAGAATGCGATTGTTGGCGTCCAGGGGCACCACGTCGGCGACGCTGCCCAGGGCGACCAGGTCGAGCAGATCGCCGATGTTCGGCTGCGGCGTGTTCGTGTACCAGCCCAGGTCACGCAGGCGCGCGCGCAGGGCCATCAATACGTAGAAGATCACGCCCACGCCGGCCAGGGCCTTGCTGGGGAACGCGCAGCCGGGTTGATTCGGATTGACGATCGCATCCGCTGCCGGCAACTCGTCACCGGGCAAGTGGTGGTCGGTCACCAGCACCCGCAGCCCCGCCGCCTTGGCCGCGGCCACCCCTTCCACACTGGAGATGCCGTTATCCACGGTGATCAGCAATTGCGGCTCGCGCTGCAGGGCCACGGCGACAATTTCCGGGGTCAGGCCATAGCCATATTCGAAGCGGTTGGGTACCAGGTAATCGACATGGGCCGCACCCAGCAAACGCAGGCCCAAGGTGCCCACGGTACTGGCGGTGGCGCCATCGGCATCGAAGTCGCCGACGATCAGGATGCGCTGACGTTGTTCCAGGGCCGTCACCAGCAGGTCTACCGCCGCGTCGATGCCCTTGAGCTGCTGATAGGGAATCAACCGTGCCAGGCTTTTATCCAGCTCAGCCTCCGATTGCACCCCGCGGGCGGCGTAAAGACGGGTCAACAGCGGCGGCAATTCACCGAGAAACGGCAGGACAGCGGGCAACGGGCGAGGATCGATACGCATACGGGGGTGATGACTTCTCTGCGGATAAACGGTTAAACGACAATGCTTCAAACGACACAAATCACTGTGGGAGGAGGCTTGCTCCCTCCCACATTTTTCAATCGCGTCCGCCAACCAGCCACTGCAACTGCACTTCATGCTGGCCACGGTCATCGGTCACGAAAACTGTGCCTTCGCTGATCATCACGTCCCACTTGATAACGCGGGGCATGTCCTTGGCCAGGGTTTCCAGCACTTCCTGTGGCACGGCAGCGATGTGCACGTTCTTCAGGTTAGTCGCCACCGGCACCACTTTGCCTTCCCAGACTCGCAGGCTGCCATACGCCAGCAGGCTGGTACGCTCGGTGCGGCGCGAGCACCAGGTCAGACGGTCGGCGTCGGGCTGGCCGACTTCGATCCAGTGCAAAACGCGATCATCCAGGCTTTTTTCCCACAGGGCCGGTTCATCTACATCTGACAGGCCACGACCGAACGCCAACTGCTCGTTATAAAACAGGGCATAAGCCAGCAGGCGCACGGTCATGCGCTCTTCGGTTTCCGAAGGGTGACGGGCGATGGTCTGTTTGACGCTCTCGTAGACCGAACGGTCGAGGTCGGTGAGGTTGAGTTCGAATTTGTAGGTCGTGGACGGCTGGGCCATGAACGGGCTTCTAGAGACAGGGAAAGGCGGCCAGTCTAACCGATGGTGGAGCCATTCAACGAATCATCATCCTTATCCCTCACCGCTCGCCTATGTTAAAAGGCATCACACACCCGTCCAGCGCCAGAAAGGATCCTCATGTCGTTCAATGCCAAACCGCTTGCCGGCCTCAAAGTCATCGAACTCGGCACCCTCATCGCCGGGCCGTTCGCCTCTCGCATCTGCGCCGAGTTCGGGGCCGAGGTGATCAAGGTCGAATCCCCCGACGGCGGCGACCCGCTGCGCAAATGGCGCAAGCTGTATGAGGGCACCTCGCTGTGGTGGTTTGTGCAGGCGCGCAACAAAAAGTCGCTGACGCTGAACCTCAAGCATCCGGACGGTTTGGCGGTTCTCAAACAGCTGCTGGCGGACGCCGATATGCTCATCGAGAATTTTCGTCCCGGCGTGCTCGAAAAACTCGGCCTGAGCTGGGAGACCCTGCACGCGCTGAACCCGAAGCTGGTGATGGTTCGCCTCTCGGGCTTCGGCCAGACCGGGCCGATGAAAGATCAGCCGGGGTTTGGTGCCGTGGGCGAATCCATGGGCGGGTTGCGCTATATCACCGGTTTCGAGGACCGCCCGCCGGTGCGCACCGGGATTTCCATCGGTGATTCCATCGCCGCCTTGTGGGCCGTGATCGGCGCGCTGATGGCGCTGCGGCACCGTGAGGTCAACGGCGGCCTGGGCCAAGTGGTGGATGTGGCGCTGTATGAAGCGATCTTCGCCATGATGGAAAGCATGATCCCCGAGTTCGACGTGTTCGGGTTTATTCGCGAGCGCACCGGCAACATCATGCCCGGCATCACGCCGTCCTCGATCCATACCAGCGCGGACGGCAAGCATGTGCAGATCGGCGCCAATGGCGATGCCATTTTCAAGCGTTTCATGAGCGCCATCGGCCGTGACGACTTGGCCAACGATCCGCAACTGGCCAGCAATGATGGACGCGACAGCCGCCGTGATGAGCTGTATGGCGTGATCGATCGCTGGGTCAATTCATTGCCACTGGAGCAGGTGGTCGAGCAACTGAACAAAGCCGACGTACCGGCCAGCCGTATTTACAGCGCCGAAGACATGCTCGGCGACCCGCAATTCCTGGCCCGTGAAATGTTCCTGAAGGCGCAGTTGCCCGATGGCAAGGATTTCAAGATGCCGGGCATCGTGCCCAAACTGTCGGACACCCCCGGCAGCTGCGAGTGGGTCGGCCCGCAGTTGGGTGAACACAACGCGGTGGTGCTCGAAGCGTTGGGTTACGACGCCGCCGCCATCGCACGTCTGCGCGAACAGGGCGCCATCTGACACCTCAAGCAGCATCGCCCCACATAAATCGCAGGCAAAAAGAAACCCCGAAGCGTGGGGAGACACTTCGGGGTTAAACGTGGCCTTACAATGACCAGTACAACAAGCCACAAACACCGGAGCACAATGTTTGCTCTTGCTGTTACGAAATCTGACCGGCCATGCTGTAGGAAGTTTCCAAGGACAAATAATTCTTCATGCGCAGACCGGCGCACGTGTCATGGCGGCGTTGCGCAAGGCTGCGATAACCGAGGGTTCGAGGCGACCTTCAGCGATTTTCAAATCGCGCAGCAGGCAATCCACCACATCCACCAGGGCGCGTTTGTCGGTCAACTGCGCGCGGTTGACTTCGCGCTCGACCATGATGGCGCCACCGGGGTTCTTCACGGTCACCAGGCATTCGCCCTGCACACCTGAGGTGGTCAGCGTAACCAGATAAGGGCTCAGTGCTTCTTCGAGCAATAGGCTGATACTTTCCATCTCGATCACCACTCAATAGTTCGGGAACAATCGTTTCAACGGGTGCTGCATCTATCCTAAGTGACTGGTCGTGACGTAGGAAAGTTCGCTTTTTCGTTATCGCGGGGGGATGACGTATTTAGCATGCGCTTGCAACATGACAACGAAAAAACTGCGGCACACAAACAAAAAACGCCGCTGACCCAGCAAGGGAAAGCGGCGTTTTGGTGTAAGCGGTTCGCCTTACAACGGTTTACCCCGATTGCCATGCTGGCTGACAAACGCCTGCACCGCTTTGAGGTCATTGGTCAACACCGTGCAACGTTCTTCACGCTCGAACAGGTCAGTCAGATGCGCCGGCAGTTCAAGGGCCTTGCCAACACCGGCCTTCTCCACCGCCTCCGGGAATTTGACCGGGTGAGCGGTCCCGAGGATGACCATCGGGGTATCCAGGCTGCGACGGCATTCGCGGGCGGCCTTCACACCGATCGCGGTGTGCGGGTCGAGCAGCTCACCGGTCTGGGCAAACACTTCGGCGATGGTTTCGCAAGTCTGCGCATCGTCCACCGCCAGGGAGTCGAAGAGCTTGCGGGTTTCAGTCCAGCGCTCCTCATCAACACTGAAACCGCCACCGCTTTTGAAGGTGTCCATCAAGCCGGCAATAGCGGCGCCGTTGCGACCATGCATATCGAACAGCAGACGCTCGAAGTTCGACGAAACCATGATGTCCATCGACGGCGACAGAGTGGCGTGCAGGGTTTCCTTGACGTACTGGTTGCCGCTCATGAAGCGGTGCAGGATGTCGTTGCGGTTGGTGGCGACGATCAACTGGTTGATCGGCAGGCCCATGTTGCGCGCCAGGTAACCGGCGAAGATGTCGCCGAAGTTGCCGGTGGGCACCGAGAACGACACCGAGCGCGCCGGGCCGCCCAGCTGCAGGGACGCGTGGAAGTAGTAGACGATCTGGGCCATGATCCGCGCCCAGTTGATCGAGTTCACCGCCACCAGGCGGGTGCCCTTGAGGAAGCTCTGGTCAGCGAAGCTGTTCTTGACCATTTCCTGGCAGTCATCGAAGTTGCCTTCGATGGCGATGTTGTGGATGTTCTCGCCAAAGATGGTGGTCATTTGCCGACGCTGCACTTCCGACACGCGCTTGTGCGGGTGCAGGATGAAGATGTCGACGTTTTCGCAGTGCTTGCAACCTTCGATGGCCGCCGAGCCGGTATCACCGGAGGTGGCGCCGATGATCACCACGCGCTCACCGCGCTTGGCCAATACGTAGTCCAACAGGCGACCGAGCAGTTGCAGGGCAAAGTCCTTGAACGCCAAGGTCGGGCCGTGGAACAGCTCCAGTACCCATTCATTGCCGTTCAGTTGGCGCAAAGGCGCGATGGCGCTGTGGGAAAACACGCCGTACGTCTCTTCCAGGATTTTTTTGAAGTCCGCATCCGGAATGCTGCCGGTGACGAACGGGCGCATCACCCGGAAGGCCAACTCGTGGTATGGCAAGCCGGCCCAGGAGGCGATTTCTTCCTGGGTGAAGCGTGGCAGGTTTTCCGGCACGTACAGGCCGCCGTCGGTGGCAAGGCCTGCCAGCAGAACGTCTTCGAAATTCAGGGCCGGTGCCTGGCCGCGGGTGCTGATGTAACGCATGACTGGCTCCTCTAAAACATTCTCGAACAGAAGCCGCCGAACGCACGGGGCCTCTGGAACAATCGGTTAGTTCAGGTGTTCGACACGAATGCGAACGACCGGGCCGACGACGCCTTGCAAGGCTTCCAGCGCGGTGATGGCATCGTTGATGTGCTGCTCGAGCACGCGATGAGTCAGCAGGATCATCGGCACCTGGCCGTTTTGCTCCTCGACTTCCTTCTGCATGATCGATTCGATATTGATACCGCGCTCCGACAGAATGCTGGCGACCTGGGCCAGTACGCCAGGGTGATCCTTGGCCTGGATACGCAGGTAGTAGGCGCTTTCGCAGGCCTCGATCGGCAGGATCGGGTGGGCCGACAGCGAATCCGGCTGGAAAGCCAGGTGCGGTACGCGGTTTTCCGGGTCGCTGGTCATGGCACGAACCACGTCCACCAGGTCGGCGATCACCGACGACGCCGTCGGCTCCATGCCGGCGCCAGCGCCGTAGAACAGGGTCGAGCCGGCGGCGTCGCCATTGACCATGACGGCGTTCATCACACCATTGACGTTGGCGATCAGGCGGTCGGCGGGGATCAGTGTCGGGTGTACGCGCAGCTCGATACCGGCCGGGGTGCTGCGCGCTACACCGAGGTGCTTGATGCGGTAGCCCAGGGCTTCGGCGTAGTTCACATCGGCGGTGGTCAGTTTGGTGATGCCTTCGGTGTAGGCCTTGTCGAACTGCAGCGGAATACCAAAGGCGATGGACGCCAGGATGGTCAGCTTGTGCGCAGCGTCGATGCCTTCCACGTCGAAGGTCGGATCGGCTTCGGCGTACCCCAGGGCCTGGGCTTCGGCCAATACGTCTTCGAAGGTACGGCCCTTCTCGCGCATTTCGGTAAGGATAAAGTTACCGGTGCCATTGATGATGCCGGCCACCCAGTTGATGCGGTTGGCGGACAGGCCCTCACGGATCGCCTTGATCACCGGGATACCCCCGGCTACAGCGGCTTCGAACGCGACAATCACGCCTTTTTCACGGGCCCTGGCGAAGATCTCGTTGCCGTGTACGGCGATCAGCGCCTTGTTGGCGGTGACTACGTGCTTGCCGTTCTCGATGGCCTTGAGCACCAATTCGCGGGCCACGGTGTAGCCGCCGACCAGTTCAATGACGATATCGATTTCAGGGTTGGTCGCCACGGCGAAGACATCGTTGGTAATTGCAATACCGGTCGTTTCGAACTGAGGCTTTGGCGAACGCGTGGCAATTTGCGCCACTTCAATCCCACGCCCTGCACGGCGGGAAATTTCTTCAGCATTACGCTGAAGTACGTTGAAGGTGCCGCCACCGACGGTCCCTAACCCACAGATGCCTACTTTGACCGGTTTCACTGAAGAACTCCCCATGAAACGGCCGACGCAAGGTCGGCCGTGGAAAACAGCCGCACGACTGCGGCTTTCAATTGATGGCCCGTCGACTTATGCGCGGGCCATGATCGTCAAAGGTTCGACGATGCTGGTTTATTTGGCACTGAGCGCCAGTTTGGCAACTTGTGGTGCCGGCTGGTAGCCCGGAATCACCTGGCCGTCAGCCAAAACGATGGCCGGTGTGCCGTTCACGCCAATCGACTGGCCCAGGGCGAACTGCTTGGACACTGGGTTGGCGCACTTGGCGGCCTTGATTTCCTTGCCGTCGACCATTTTGTCCATGGCCGCTTTTTTGTCGGTCGAGCACCACACCGCTTGCAACTGCTCGTCACCTGGCGAACCCAGGCCCTGGCGCGGGAACGCAACGTAGCGCACTTCCACGCCGAGCTTGTTCAGCGCGGGCACTTCGGCGTGCAGCTTGTGGCAGTACGGGCAGGTGGTATCGGTGAACACGGTGATGTGAGTCTTGGTCTCGCCGATGGCCGGGTAAACCACGGTTTCAGCCACCGGGATGCCGTTGATCAGCTTCGACACGCCCAGGCGTTCGGCTTTCTCGGTCAGGTTGACCGGTTTGCCGTCCTTGAGCTGGAACAGGTAGCCCTGGACGATGTACTGGCCATCGCCGCTGGCGTACAGCACGCGGCTGCCCTTGAGCTTGACTTCGTACAGGCCGGCCATCGGGCTGGCACTGATGCTTTCAATCGGCGTATCAAGCTGCAGGTTGGCCAGGCTCTTGCGGATGGTCTGCTCAGCGGCGTCATCGGCGACGGCAAAGGTGGATACCAACGCAATGGCTGCGACGGCAATAATCTGGGTCAAGCGCATGGAAACTCCTGAAGGCAGATGCTGGGACGGGTACAGGCAGGCCGATTGCAAACTCGGGTGTGGACCGTCGCCTTTGCGAACCGGCAAAGCCTACCACAGTTGGATCGCAGGGCAGCCGTTGGCGGGATAAATTGGGCGTTTTCAGCCTCGCGGGTGGTGCTTGGCGTGCATATCCTGCAAGCGCGCCCGTGCCACATGGGTGTAGATCTGGGTTGTGGATAAATCACTGTGCCCCAGCAGCATCTGGACCACGCGCAAGTCGGCGCCGTGGTTGAGCAAATGCGTGGCAAATGCATGGCGCAGCGTATGGGGCGACAGGGTCTTGCCGATCCCGGCGACCTTGGCCTGGTGCTTGATGCGGTGCCAGAACGTCTGGCGGGTCATTTGCTCACCGCGCAGGCTGGGGAACAGCACATCACTGGGGCGCCCGCCGAGCAGTTCGCTGCGGGCATCACGCATATAGCGCTCGACCCACACAATCGCTTCCTCGCCCATGGGCACCAGCCGCTCCTTGCTGCCCTTGCCCATGACCCGCAGCACGCCTTGGCGCAGGTTGACTTGCTCCAGGGTCAGGCTGATCAATTCCGTGACACGCAGGCCGCAGGCGTACAACACTTCGAGCATCGCACGGTCGCGCTGGCCAATGGCTTCGCTCAGGTCCGGGGCGGCGAGCAAGGCGTCAACATCGGCTTCCGACAACGATTTGGGCAAAGGCCTGCCCAGTTGGGGCATGTCGATTTGCAGGGTCGGGTCGAGCGCGATCAGTTTTTCTCGCAGCAAATACCGATAAAACCCACGTACGCCCGAGAGAAATCTCGCCGTGGAGCGTGGTTTATAGTTCTGTTCAAGGCGCCAGGCCAGGTGATCGAGGATCAGCTCACGGCCGGCGTTGATCAGTTCGAGGTTTTTTTCCTGTAGCCAGCCGTTGAACAGCGCCAGGTCACTGCGATAGGCCTGACGGGTGTTGTCCGACAGGCCTTTTTCCAGCCAGAGGGCGTCGAGGAAGCGGTCGATCAGGGGATGGTCGATAGCGGGCATGGGGGCTCGGGCTGATTATCGGGGGTGTCGGGTGGATCTTATCGCAGCCAAGCCAACGCCACACTTCAATGGCGTATGCCTGGTAGCGCTCAGACAAATTCCAGGCACAAAAAAGCAGCCCGTAGGCTGCTTTTTCTGCATCGGGAAGCTGGACTTAAGCCAGTTTTTCCTTGATGCGAGCTGCTTTACCGGACAGGTCACGCAGGTAGTACAGCTTGGCTTTACGTACGTCACCGCGACGCTTGACGGCCATGCTGTCGATTTGCGGGCTGTAGGTCTGGAAAGTACGCTCTACGCCAACACCGTTGGAGATTTTACGAACAGTGAAAGCACTGTTCACACCACGGTTACGCTTGGCGATTACCACGCCTTCGAACGCTTGCAGACGCGAACGGTCGCCTTCCTTCACTTTCACCTGAACGACAATAGTGTCGCCTGGGGCAAAGGTAGGGATCTCTTTGGTCATCTGCTCTGCTTCGAGTGCAAGGATGATTTTGTTAGTCATGCTGTGCTCCTAAGGTAAGTCAATGGACCTACCATCGATACGTTGTTAACTATCGTCCCGCGCGAGGATGTATTCCTCGAGCAGCTTCTTCTCTTCTCCAGAAAGCGAGCGGCTTTCCAGAAGATCGGCGCGTCGTTCATAGGTCCGACCAAGGGACTGCTGTAAACGCCAACGCCGGATGTGTGCGTGATTGCCACTTAGCAATACGTCGGGAACACGCTGATCCGCATACACCTCCGGTCGGGTGTAGTGCGGGCAATCCAGCAAACCATCCGTGAAGGAATCTTCCTCCGCGGAGTCCACATGCCCTAAAGCTCCAGGCAGCAGTCGTGTAACCGCATCTATCAGGACCATCGCCGGCAGCTCACCGCCAGACAGGACATAGTCCCCAATCGACCACTCTTCATCGACATGAGCTTCAATAAAACGCTCGTCAATGCCTTCATAGCGACCGGCAATCAGGATCAAACTTTCCTCATTCGCCAGTTCGCGTACCCCAGCCTGTTTCAGCTGGCGGCCTTGAGGGGACAGGTAAATTACCTTCGCCTTCTCCCCGGCGGCGGCCTTGGCCTGGGCCAATGCGTCTTCCAGGGGCTTGATCTTCATCACCATGCCCGGGCCACCGCCAAATGGGCGATCGTCCACAGTGTGATGTCGATCCGTCGTGTAGTCTCGCGGGTTCCAACAGGTAAGCTGCAACAGCCCCTGCTTCACCGCCCGACTGGTGATGCCGTACTCGCTGACGGCGGAAAACATCTCGGGAAACAAACTGATCACTTCAATGCGCAAATTAGCCACGCTTAGAAGTCCGCGTCCCATTCCACCTTCATCTCGCCCGCTGCCAGGTCGACGGCCAACACGCATTGCTCCGTATAGGGCAACAGGCGTTCGCGATCATCCAGGCTGCCAGCGCAAGGCTTGACCACCATTACATCATTGGCGCCGGTTTCCAGAAGATGATCGATTTTCCCGAACAATTGCCCGAGTTGATCGATAACCTTCAGACCTTCCAGCTGGTACCAGTAGTACTCGCCGTCGGTCAATTCAGGGAACAGGTTGCGCGGCACGCAGATCTCATAACCGGCCAGAAGACGGGCTTCTTCGCGATCATCAAGACCCTTGAGCTTTGCGACCAGGAACTTATCGCTCCCGCGTCCACTGACCAGCTCGACCTGTTTCACACTACCTTCGCGCTTGAGCGTCCAGGTTTTGTACTGCAACAGGTTTTCGGTCGGATCAGTAAAGGAATACACCTTCACTTCGCCGCGAACGCCATGAACAGAATAAATCTTGCCGATAACGATCAAATCATCAGCAACAGCTGGCGTCGCGTTCATATTGCTCAGGCTGCGGCCTTAGCCGAGTCCTTCAACAGTTTTGCTACGCGCTCGGATGGCTGTGCGCCAACGCTCAGCCAGTAGGCTACGCGCTCTTGGTTCACGGACAGACGAACTTCTTGACCACGGGCAACAGGGTTGAAGAAACCAACCTGTTCCTTGTGCGAACCGTCGCGCGGGTTGCGGCTGTCGGTTACGGTCAAGTGGTAAAACGGGCGCTTTTTGGAGCCGCCAAGGGCAAGACGGATTGTTAGCATGTGAACATCGTTCCTGTAGTCGGTGCTGCAAATCTAAATGCACAGCGGGCATAGGTGCCCGAAAGGCCGCATATTCTAAGGAATATCCGGACTTTTGCAAATGTCTTTTTCTGGCGCCTATCAACGTGCCATTCAGATCTGCTAAAGGGCCGTCGATTAAAACGGCGAGTCAGCTCCCGCCAACGGCGGGTTTGCTGGAGATCCCACATCCCTGTGGGTCGGAGCGCAAGCAACGCTTACGCTCGAATTCTTTACATCTTCGGCATGCCGCCGCCGGGCAACATGCCGCCCATGCCGCGCATCATCTTGGCCATCCCGCCCTTGGCGGAGAATTTCTTCATCATTTTCTGCATCTGCTTGTGCTGCTTGATCAAGCGACCGATGTCCTGCACCTGGGTGCCGGAGCCCATGGCGATCCGACGCTTGCGCGAACCGCTGATCAGCTCAGGGTCGCGGCGCTCGGCCGGGGTCATGGAATTGATGATGGCTTCCATCTGCTTGAACTGCTTCTCTGCCGCGCCCTGGGCATTGCCCATTTGCGCCAGGTTCACACCGCCGATGTTCGGCAGCTTGTCCATAAGGCCGCCGAGGCCGCCCATGTTCTTCATTTGTTGCAGTTGATCGCGGAAGTCTTCGAGGTCGAAGCCCTTGCCCTTCTTCAACTTTTTAGCCAGTTTGTCGGCTTTGTCCTTGTCGAGCGTCGCTTCGGCCTGCTCGATCAGGCTGAGCACGTCGCCCATGCCGAGGATGCGCGAGGCGATACGCTCCGGGTGGAACGGTTCGAGCGCTTCGCTCTTCTCGCCCATGCCGATGAACTTGATCGGTTTGCCGGTAATGGCACGTACCGACAACGCGGCACCACCACGGGCGTCGCCGTCGACCTTGGTCAGGATCACGCCGGTCAGCGGCAGCGCGTCACCGAAGGCCTTGGCGGTGTTGGCCGCATCCTGGCCGGTCATGGCATCGACCACAAACAGCGTCTCGACCGGGTTGATCGCGGCGTGCAATGCCTTGATCTCGCCCATCATCTCTTCGTCGATGTGCAGGCGACCGGCGGTATCGACGATGACCACGTCGATGAATTTCAGCCGTGCTTCTTTAATAGCGGCGCTGGCAATGTCGACCGGCTTCTGGCTCAGGTCCGACGGAAAGAAGGTCACGCCCACTTCGCCGGCGAGCATTTCCAACTGCTTGATGGCGGCCGGACGGTAGACGTCCGCCGATACCACCATCACGGATTTTTTCTTGCGTTCTTTAAGGAAGCGCGCCAGCTTGCCGGCGGTGGTGGTTTTACCCGCACCTTGCAGACCGGCCATCAGCACCACGGCGGGCGGCACGGCGCTGAGGTTCAGGTCTTCGTTGGCCGCGCCCATCAGGCTTTCGAGTTCGGCCTGGACGATCTTCACAAAGGCCTGGCCCGGGGTCAGGCTGCGCGACACTTCAGTGCCGACCGCGCGTTCCTTGACCGAGTTGACGAAGTCCTTGACCACAGGCAACGCCACGTCGGCTTCCAGCAATGCCATGCGCACTTCGCGCAGGGTGTCTTTAATATTGTCCTCGGTCAGCTTGGCCTTGCCGGTTACGTGGCGCAGCGTCTGCGAGAGACGGTCAGTCAAGTTTTCAAACATGCGCGATCCTTTCAGGCCCTATGCATCGAAGTGCGTTGGTAGACCGAGGTAGTGACGGCCCAGGCTGTGGTAAATCGCTATTAAAAACAGCGTTCGGCGAGCCTGCGGCGTGGGCAGGTCGCGGATTATAGCGAAGACTGCGCGCATGCACACCCGCTGTCTGGCCTGGGAGTCTTTCGTGCAACGCTGGGGTGTGCCAAACTCAGCGCCTTTCGGGCTCGTCTATCAGGATTTATGGTCCCCTTGTCACCCAGTTTGCTACCCAGCCTCGCCGCCGCCATCTTGTATGCCGCTGCGACTCTCTATCAGGGCACTCGTCTGGCCCAAGGCACCAAGGCGGACAAACGTCTGCTGGTTGGGCTGGGCGTCCTCGCCCTGCTGGCCCACGCCGCGAGCCTGTTCACCCATCTGATGACGCCGGTTGGCCTGGGCCTGGACTTTTTCAGCGCCGCCAGCCTGATCGCTGCGGCGGTCATCGCACTGACCGTGCTGGCCTGCTACCGGATCCCCGTCGAGAACCTGCTCGTTCTGCTCTTCCCGCTGGGCGTGCTAACGGTGTTGCTGGCGCAATTCGCCCCCACCGGCACGGTGCAGGTGATTGACGAAGAACCCGGCATCCTTGCCCACATCCTGCTGTCGATCCTGGCCTATGGCATGTTCACCATCGCTGTGTTCCAGGCCCTGCTGCTGCTGGTGCAAGACCACCAACTCAAGCACAAGCACCCGTCGGGTTTGATCAAGAACTTCCCGCCGTTGCAAACCATGGAAAGCCTGCTGTTTGGTTTCCTGTGGGCCGGCTGGACGCTGTTGTCGCTGTCGTTGATCTCGGGCTGGCTGTTCGTCGAAAACCTGTTTGCCCAGCATCTGGTACACAAGACCCTGCTGGCCTGCCTGGCCTGGATCGTGTTCAGCGTGCTGCTGTGGGGTCGTAACCGACTCGGCTGGCGCGGGCATAAGGCAATCCGCTGGACCCTGGCCGGTTTCTGCCTGCTGATGCTGGCCTATTTCGGCAGCAAGCTGGTTCGCGAATACATCCTGCATATCTGACGGGCAGCGATCATGGACAACTTGCCCCTTGGGCCGATGCTCGCGGTAATCGCCTTGCTGGTGTTATGGGCCGGGCTGTTTACCGCCATTGAAGCCGCCCAGCAACACCTGCTGGCGCTGCGCCCCGGCACGCGCCAGGGTGACAAGGCCGCGGCCCGCCTGAATTTCCCACGTAACAGCCTGATCCTGTGCAACAGCCTGTGTCGCGCCGCCGTGGTCATTCTGTGCACATTGCTGGCGATCTATGCCTGGACAGAGAACGGCCCGTGGCTGGGTTGGCTGATCGCCTGCGCCCTGCTGCTGATACTGGCCGACTACATGCCCCGCGCCTTGGCCACCCGCCATCCGCAAGCGGTGCTGGGTTTTGGCAACAGCCTGCTGGGTGTACCGCTGAAAATCCTCTACCCCGCAGCCTGGCTGCTCAATGGCATCAGCCTGCTGTTGTTGCGCCCGTTCACGCGCAAATCCGGCGTGGTGAAAAAGAGCGACGAGCCGCTGCCCGACCACGATGACGAGCCCGAGCCCGAGACCGACGAAAACCGCACACCCGGCATGCCCGGCATCCACGCCCTGGACAACATCACGGTCAATGACATCCTGGTGCCCCGCAGCGAAGTGGATGGCATCAACCTGGATGACCCGATCGAAGACATCATCGAGCAACTGCGCACCTCCCAGCGCACGCGCCTGCCGGTGTTCCACAGCGATATCAACCAAGTGCAGGCCGTGCTCAACACGCGGCAAATCCAGCACCTGCTGCCTGACGCCAGCCTGACCAAAGAGGCGCTCCTCGCCGCCTGCCATGAACCCTACTTCGTTCCCGAAAGCACGCCTCTGCAACTGCAATTGCTGAACTTCCACAAACAGCAGCGGCGCCTGGGCATGGTGGTGGATGAATATGGCGAAGTGCTGGGTATCGTGACCCTCGAAGATATCCTCGAAGAAATCGTCGGCGAGTTCGAAAACGAGCAAAGCACCGACAACCCGCATATCGAGCCCCAACCCGACGGTCGCTATATCATCGACGGCGCCGCATCGATCCGTGAGCTGAACAAAAGCCTGGGCTGGCACCTGCCCAGCGACGGTCCCAAGACCCTCAATGGTCTGGTGACCGAGGCGCTGGAGACGATTCCGGATTGCGCGGTGTGCCTGAAAATCGGTCGCTACCGCCTGGAAATCCTCGAGACCGAGGACAACCGGGTGAGCAAGGTGCTGATCTGGCATACCAGCCGGATACCCGTCGCCGCCTAACTGCCTGACCGTAAATAGCCGTCTTCCACATTTGTTTTGCGGCGTGCGGGCTCTTGTTGTAATTCCAGACCCCTTCTTATAATCCCTGCGGCTTACCCAAGCTTCGCCCGACCGCGTGCAACCCTGATCAATGGGTGTTCGACCAATAATAATCCGCGTCCAAACGCGCAATGACCGTCAGGGATACCGCCATGAGTACCACCTATAACGAAGCCGCGCCCGCCGCCCCGGCCAACTCGACCGCACGGGTCGCGACCGCCAGCATCGTCGGCACCGCCATCGAGTTCTACGACTTCTATATCTACGCTACCGCCGCGGCGCTGGTGATCGGCCCGGTGTTTTTTCCGCAGACTTCCGGCACCGCGCAAATGCTGGCGTCGTTCCTGACCTTCGGTATCGCTTTTATCGCCCGGCCGCTGGGCTCGGCGTTGTTCGGCCACTTCGGGGACCGTATCGGGCGCAAATCCACACTGGTGGCCTCGCTGTTGCTGATGGGCGTATGCACGACGTTGATCGGCTTGCTGCCCGGCTATGACAGTATCGGCGCTTGGGCGCCTATCCTGTTGTGTGTGCTGCGCTTCGGCCAGGGCCTTGGCCTGGGTGGCGAATGGGGCGGCGCGGCGTTACTGGCCACCGAAAACGCGCCCAAAGGCAAACGCGCCTGGTTCGGCATGTTCCCGCAGTTGGGCCCGTCGATCGGCTTCCTTGCCGCAAACGGCTTGTTCCTGATCCTGGCCATGAGCCTGAACGACGAGCAGTTCCGCAGTTGGGGCTGGCGCATTCCGTTCATCCTCAGCGCGGCGCTGGTGATGGTCGGTTTATACGCACGCTTGAAGCTGCATGAAACCCCGGTATTCGCCAACGCAGTGGCCAGGGAAAAACCAGTAAAAGTGCCGCTGGTGGAATTGTTCAGCCAGCATTGGCTGCCGGTGGTGTTGGGCGCCGCCTCTATGGTGGTGTGCTATGCGCTGTTCTATATCACCACAGCGTTTTCCCTGAGCTACGGCGTATCGACCCTGGGCTACAGCCGCGAAACCTTCCTCGCCCTGCTGTGCTTTGCCGTGTTGTTCATGGGCCTGGCCACCCCCTTGGCCGCCCTGGCCAGTGATCGCTATGGGCGCAAGCCGGTGCTGATCGTCGGTGCGATCCTCGCCATCCTGTCGGGCTTCACCATGGAGCCCCTGCTGACCCACGGCTCAACCTGGGCCGTGGCACTGTTTCTGGCCTTGGAGCTGTTCCTGATGGGCGTGACTTTCGCCCCGATGGGCGCGCTGTTGCCCGAACTGTTCCCGACCCGCGTGCGTTATACCGGTGCTTCGGCGGCGTATAACCTGGGTGGAATCGTCGGTGCATCGGCCGCACCGTTCTTCGCAACCAAGCTGGTGGCGATGGGTGGCCTGAGTTATGTCGGAGGGTATGTGTCGGCGGCAGCGTTGCTCAGCTTGATTGCCGTGCTGTGCCTGAAAGAGACGCGGGATAACGACTTGAACAAGGTCGCCTGATAAACCGCAATCGGGAGCAAGCCCCCTTCCCACACTCGACCGCATTCCAAAGGCTATACGCGGTTAAATGTGGGAGGGGCTTGCTCCCGATGCTGTTAGAGCTCTACGACAACAGCTTGGGAAGCCCGGGTCGCCTTGGCCCGCGCCGCTTCGATCGACTCATCCCGCGCCAACGCCACGCCCATGCGGCGCTGGCCATTGACTTCTGGCTTACCAAACAAACGCAACGCCGTATCCGGCTCGCTCAAGGCGGCGCCGAGGTTGGCGAATGCGGTCTGGGTTGACTGCCCTTCCACCAGAATCACCGCCGAAGCCGAAGGCCCGAACTGACGGATCAAAGGAATCGGCAGGCCGAGAATCGCGCGCGCGTGCAGGGCGAATTGCGACAGGTCCTGGGAGATCAACGTGACCAAACCGGTGTCATGCGGGCGCGGCGATACTTCGCTGAACCACACCTGGTCGCCTTTGATGAACAGTTCCACGCCAAACAGGCCGCGGCCCCCCAAGGCTTCGGTCACGGCTTTGGCAACGCGCTCGGATTCGGCCAGGGCTACCGGGCTCATGGCCTGTGGCTGCCAGGATTCCTGATAGTCGCCTTTCTCCTGACGGTGGCCGACTGGCGCACAGAACGTGGTGCCTCCGATGTGGCGTACGGTCAGCAGGGTGATCTCGTAGTCGAAGTCGATAAAGCCTTCGATGATCACGCGGCCTTTACCGGCACGCCCACCCTCTTGGGCGTAGTCCCAGGCCTTCTGCACGTCGTCGGCGCTGCGCAGCAGGCTCTGGCCCTTGCCCGACGAACTCATCACTGGCTTGACCACGCAGGGGAAGCCCAGGTCTTGCACGGCCTTGCTGTAGTCTTCGAAGGTATCGGCGAAGTGGTAAGGCGAGGTCGGCAGGTCCAGCTCTTCGGCGGCCAGGCGGCGGATGCCTTCACGGTTCATGGTCAGCGACGCGGCGCGCGCGGTCGGGATCACCGTGAAGCCTTCAGCTTCCAGTTCCACCAGGGTGGCGGTGGCGATGGCTTCGATTTCCGGCACGATGAAGTGCGGCTTTTCGGCTTCGATCACCGCACGCAGGGCGGCGCCATCGAGCATATTGATCACGTGGCTGCGATGCGCCACTTGCATGGCCGGCGCGTTGGCATAGCGATCCACGGCAATCACTTCAACGCCCAGGCGTTGCAGTTCGATTACCACTTCCTTGCCCAGCTCACCGCAGCCACACAGCAAAACGCGGGTCGCGGTTGGCGACAATGGAGTTCCGATTCGGGTCATCTCAGGTCCTCAGGGGAGCGGATCATGGGGAGAAAGGCCGGCATTTTACATGAACTACAACAATTGGCCTCAGTTGGCGACAGCCCGCTTGCGCAAGCGCCAGGCCATGATCAGCCACACCACCGTAACCCCGGCGAATTTCGAGGCCAGTGCGGTGCCCACCACCGCCGGCGTCAGGGCGCCGATCAGGCCGAAGAAAATGAAGGTGTCGAGGGGAATGCTCAGCGCCGAACTTATCCACAGGCGGTCGTGCAACGGGCGCTTGGTGATGCTGAACACCAGCCAGTCGATGCACTCGGACACCGCAAATGCCGTGGCACTGGCCAGGGCAATGGCCGGGTCGGAGGTGATGTACGAGAGCACCAGCGCCGCCAGCATGGCAATGATCGCACCATGGCCGAAGCGGGTTTGCACCATGTCGCGCAAGACGAATACCAGGCCGCCCCAGGCGGACCAGATCACGTCCAGGTGCGGAGCGGTGGAAAAGGCGAAGTTGATCAGCACGACGCTGCTGATGTAGGCGATCAGGAAGAGCATTGGAAGTGGACCTGTGGATAATCTCGCACAGGGTACACAAATAAATACACGTCGTCTGGGAGGGCCTCATCGGGGGCTTGCTCCCGATAGCAATCGATCAGGCATCCGAGCGCTTGGGCGTCATCCATACCAACCCACTCGCCACCGCCCGCGCATGGCACAACACCAGCACCGCCCGGCGCTCGGCGTTATCCATGCGGCTCCAGCGCGTAATCTCATCCACAGTGCGCTGGCAGCCGGTGCACATATCGTCATCATCCAGCGCGCAAATACTTACGCACGGCGAGGCAACGGGGCGTTCAACCGGGTTCATTCCGGCTGCTCGATCAGGTCCCGCGCGTAACGCTGAGCGTTATGCACATAGTGCGCAGCGCTGGCTTCGAGCATCCGTTTCTGCGCGTCGGTCAGCTCACGCACCACCTTGCCCGGCGAGCCCATCACCAGCGAACCATCGGGGATTTCCTTGCCTTCGCCAATCAGCGAGTTGGCGCCGATGATGCAATGCTTGCCGATCCTGGCGCCGTTGAGGATCACCGCATTGATACCGATCAGGCTGTAATCGTCCACCGTGCAACCGTGCAGCATGGCGTTGTGGCCGATGGTCACGCCGGTGCCGAGGGTCAGCGGGTAGCCCATGTCGGTGTGCATCACGCTGCCGTCCTGCACGTTGCTGTTCTTGCCGATCAGGATCAGTTCGTTATCGCCACGCAACACCGCGTTGAACCAGACGTTAGCGCCCTCCTCCAGCTTGACCTTGCCCACCAGCGTTGCATTGGGGGCCACCCAACTCTGCGGATGCGTCTCGACGCGGGCGTCGCCCAAGCGGTATTTCATGGTGTGTCCTCACGGCTCGCCATTCACACGATGGCTTAGATATTGATGAAACTCTTGGGCGGCTGATGCAGGCTGATCTTGGCATCGTCATAGAGCAGGTTGATCAGCTCCACGATCATGATCGCCGTCAGCCCCCAGATTTTGTATTCGCCGAACCGATAGCTGGGCACATACCAACTGCGGCCCTGGTAATCGATGCGGTGGGTATGTTCGCGTGGGTCCTGTCGGAAAAAGTCCAGGGGCACGCTGAAAACGGCGGCGATCTCGGCGTCGTTGGCCAAGTATTCGACGTAGTCGGGTATCACCCCCACATACGGCGTTACGCGGATGCCATGCAGGGAAATCAGCGGGCTCAACGGGCCGATCACCTCGACCAGCCCAGGTGGCAGGCCGATTTCTTCTTCGGCTTCACGCAGGGCGGTGAAGATCAGGTCCGGGTCTTCGGGGTCGCGGCGCCCGCCGGGAAAGGCCACTTCGCCACCGTGGGTCGACAGGCCACTGGCGCGCAGGGTCAGGATCAGCTCAGGTTCGTCACTGCGGGTAATCGGCACCAGCACCGCAGCCTCGGGGAAACGCCCATCGGTTTCCAGCGTGTGGGGGGTGTGATTGCTTACCCGGCGAAGTAGCTCGTCCAGCATGAGTCATCTCGGTCTGTTGGCTACCTTGCATCATGCACCAAAGCGTGCGGGCGCCCAACCCCAAAACCCGGTGGGTGTCGCTAAACGACAACTTGCAGGGCCTTGCCCGCCACGCCAAGATAGACGCACTTTCCAGGAACCCCAGCATGAATTTCTGCAGCCAGTGCGGCAAACCGGTGACCCAACGCATTCCCGAAGGCGACGCGCGCCTGCGCTTTGTGTGCGATCACTGCTCGACCATCCATTACCAGAACCCCAATATCGTTGCCGGTACCGTGCCGGTGTGGGGCGACAAAGTGCTGCTGTGCCGCCGCGCCATCGAGCCGCGCCTGGGTTACTGGACCCTGCCCGCAGGCTTCATGGAAAACGGCGAAACCGTCGAACAGGCGGCCATGCGTGAAACCCTGGAAGAAGCCTGCGCCCGCGTGCGCAACCTGAACATCTATACCCTGATCAATGTGCCGCACATCAGCCAGGTGCACATCTTCTACCGCGCCGAGCTGATCGACCTGGACTTTGCCGCAGGCCAGGAAAGCCTTGAAGTGAAGCTGTTCGATGAAGCCGATATCCCTTGGTCCGAGCTGGCTTTCCGCACGGTAGGGCGTACCTTAGAATGCTTTTTCGCTGACCGTCGCCAACAGGCGTACCCGGTGCGCAGCGAGTCCGTGCCACCACTTGCCAAGCCCGCCCAATAACAAGCCGGCCGATCGTCGCCAAAGGGATACCGTTTCAATGCGTTGGTTGCTTGCTCTGCTCTGCCTGTCGTTCGCTACGCTGTCGTCGGCCTCCACCCTGCAAACCCTGGGCGGCAAACCTGTCGAAAAAGTCCTGGTGCTTAAATCCGCCCATCAGTTGCAACTGATCAACGACGGCAAGCCGTTCAAGACCTACCGTATTTCCCTGGGCAAAAACCCCAAGGGCCACAAGCTGATCGAAGGCGACCGCCGCACCCCCGAGGGTTTCTATTGGATCGACTGGCGCAAGACCAGCGACCGCTTCAACCTGGCCATGCATATTTCCTACCCCAACATCAGCGACGCCGCCCGCGCGCGCCGCGAAGGGGTGAAGCCCGGCAGCATGATCATGATCCACGGCACTCCCGACACCGAGGACTACCCCGAGCAGTGGTTCCACACCCTGGACTGGACCGACGGCTGCATCGGCATGCGCAACGTCGACATGCGTGAAGTCTGGAGCCTGGTCAAAGACGGCACGCTGATCGAGATTCGCCCGTAATCGTCGACCGTTCGTAAAATAATTCAAAAAAATCCCCTTCCCCCACAGCCCCCGCCGGTGAATACCAGTGCACGGCACGGGCTGCGTCGTTCTGCGCGCGATAAAGACCTCTGTAATACCACTTGCCGCCAAGCTCCGTTTCAGGGCCTTGGAATGGCGATTTGCACCGTTTTGGCGGCATTGACATGGTATTTAAGTGGTATTAATTTCCGGCCAATACCGGGCGACAACACTCCAATAACGCATCGGAAACCTGACAGATGAATCCCATCCTGGCCCTGCGCCCCGACGGTAAACAGTCCACGCCGCTGTACCTGCAATTGGCGCGCAAGCTCGAAGCCGCCATTCACGCCGGAGAGTGGAAATCCGAACAGGCGTTGCCCTCCGAGCGCGTACTCAGCGAGCAATTGAGCATCTCGCGAGTCACCGCTCGCAAGGCGCTGCAAGTGCTGTTTGACCAAGGCCTGATCCGCCGCAGCCAGGGCTCCGGCACCTTTATCACACCACGCCTGGAACAGCCGCTGTCGCGCCTCTCGGGGTTCAGCGAGATGTTGCGCCTCAAGGGTTTTGTGCCTACCTCCCAATGGCTGGAGCGCGATATCACCCAGCCCACCCACGAAGAGCTGATCCGCCTGGCCTTGTCGCCTACCGACAAAGTGGCGCGCCTGAAGCGGTTGCGCAAAGCCGATGACACGGTCATGGCGATTGAAATGACCACCCTGCCCGCCACCGTGCTGCCGCAACCGCAAGCCATCGGCAACTCGCTCTACGAGTACCTGGAAAGCATCGGCAAACCCATCGTGCGTGCCCTGCAGCACATCCAGGCGATCAACGCCTCGGACGAGTTCGCCGCCCTGGTAGGCATCGCCCCGGGCACCGCCATGTTGCTGATGACCCGCGTGGGCTACACCGCTGACAACACGCCGATAGAAATCACCGACACCTACTGCCGCAACGACTACTACGACTTCGTGGCAGAGCTGCGCAGATACGACTTTGCCGCCGAGTTGCGGCCTTAGAGAACTGCCATGTCCGAAGACAATATCCTCACGCCACACGGCTGGATTCGCGGCCGCCTGGTACACGCACACGGCAAGGTGGTGGCCATTGAAGGCACGCCTTGCGACCCGGCTGAAAACGACTTGCCCTACCTGCTGCCGGGCTTTATCGACCTGCATGTGCACGGCGGTGGCGGTAAGGACATCATGGAGGGCATCGAGGCCTTCGAGACCATCACCCGCACCCACGTGCGCTTTGGCACCACCTCGCTGCTGGCCACCACCATGACCGCGCCGGTGGCAGAGATCTCCCGCGTGCTCGGCCAGCTCGGCGCCTTCTGCGAGCAGCGCCCTACGGGCAGCGCCCGAGTACTTGGCGTGCATCTGGAAGGCCCCTACATCAATCCGGGAAAACTCGGCGCCCAGCCCAATTTCGCCCACACCGCCTTGATGGAAGAAGTCGAAGCCTACCTGCGCCTGGCGCCGATCCGCGTGATCACCATCGCCCCCGAAATCGCCGGCCACGACCTGCTGATCCGCACCCTCAGCGAGCGCGGGGTACGCATGCAGATCGGCCACACCCTGGGTAGCTATGAAGAAGGCGTCGCCGCCCTCGCCGCCGGCGCCACCAGTTTCACTCACTTGTATAACGCCATGAGCCCGCTGCATCACCGCGAGCCGGGCATCGTCGGCGCCGCGCTGGCCCACGCCCAATACGCCGAATTGATCCCGGACTTGCTCCACGTCCACCCCGGCGCCATGCGCGTGGCCCTGCGTGCGATCCCGTGCCTGTACTGTGTGACCGACTCCACCGCTGCCGCCGGTATGCCCGACGGCGAGTACAAGCTGGGCAGCCACACCGTGACCAAGTGCCTGGGCGGCGTGCGCCTGGCCGACGGCACCCTGGCCGGCAGCACGCTGACCATGGACCAGGCACTGCGCAACCTGGTGAAGATCGGCCTGCCCATCAGCGAAGCCTCACAACGCCTGTCGCAATTTCCTGCGGACTACCTGGGCCTGGAAGAACGCGGTCGCCTGCAACCCGGCAGCTTTGCCGATTGTGTGCGCCTGGACCGCTCCCTGCATCTGACCGACGTAATGGTCGAAGGAGACACCCTTGACTTCAAAATGCTTGAAGAGGCCTTGGCCTCCTGTGACGCGGTCGTCGCCCAATTACAGCGCCTGACCCCGATACTGGAAGAGATCGCCGGCCGCCTGCGCCGCCAGCCGCCGCAAGTGGCGATGACCATTGCCCGTGGCAGTTCGGACCACGCCGCCAGCTACTTCGCCTACCTGACCATGCAGCATCTGGGGGTTGCGGTCGCGTCGTTGCCGATGTCGGTGGTGACCTTGTTGCAAGCGCCGTTGAAGGTTAGCGGCCAAGTGGCCTTCGGGTTTTCGCAGTCGGGGCAAAGCCCGGACCTGGTCAACAGCCTGCGCCTGCTGCGCAAGCGCGGTGCCTTGAGCATCTCGCTGGTCAACGCTGAAGACTCACCTCTGGAAGCTGCGTGCGAGTTCCACGTGCCGCTGTGCGCCGGGCCCGAACTCAGTGTGGCCGCCACCAAGAGTTTTATCGCCACCCTCAGCGCCAGCGCCCTGTTGGTCGGGCACTGGAATCAGCAAGCGGACTTGTTGCAAGCATGCCAGGCGCTGCCCGAGGGCTTGCGCGACGCCGCCAAACAGGATTGGCGCCATGCCGTCGACGCCCTGCGTGACAGCCAGCGCTTGATGGTGATCGGCCGTGGCGCCGGTTTTGCCATCGCCCAGGAAGCCGCGCTCAAGCTCAAGGAAACCTCGGCGATCCAGGCCGAAGCCTTCAGCAGCGCCGAAGTGCGCCACGGGCCGATGGCCTTGATCAATGAGAACTACCCGCTGCTGGTGTTCGCCCCGCGCGGCGCCGAGCAAGCCGGTTTGCTGAGCCTGGCCGCCGACATGCGCCAACGCGGCGCACGTGTATTGCTGGCCGCGCCGGACGATATTGCCGAACGCGACCTGACCCTGAGCCGCGCCGAGCACCCGAGCCTGGATCCGATCCTGGCCATCCAGAGTTTTTATGTGATGGCAGCAGGGCTGGCGGTCGCACGTGGCATGGACCCGGACCAGCCGCGTCATCTGAGCAAAGTCACCCGCACCCACTGAGTCGATCGCTGCGTTTTTCCTGATGAGTACCGTGCCCATGTCCAACAACAATAAAGAACTCACACTCAGCGCCCCGTTGAGCGGCCCCGTGCTGACCCTGGGCCACGTTCCCGACGAAGTGTTCGCAAGCCACGCCATGGGCGACGGCATTGCCATCGACCCCCTCAATGACAGCCTGCATGCGCCGTGTAACGGGGTGATCCTTCATGTCGCGCGCACCGGCCATGCCCTGACGATCCGCGCCGACAACGGTGCCGAACTGCTCATGCATGTGGGGATCGACACTGTGCAATTGAACGGCGAAGGCTTTGCGTTGCTGGTCAAGGAGGGCGCGCGAGTGACAGAGGGCCAGGCGCTGCTGCGCTTTGATCTGGACCGCATTGCGCGCCAGTGCAAAAGCCTGGTCAGCCTGATCATCCTGACCAATGGCGAGCGCTTCGAGTTGCAGCCTCTGGCGCGCCAAACGGTCAAGGTCGGCGAGCCGCTGATGCGTGTACTCGCTCGCTCGACAGCCCTTGATGACACCGCTGTGGATAACTCGAGCGCTGAAGCCGGCGCCAGCGTACGCGTGACCCATCGGGGCGGCTTGCATGCGCGGCCTGCGGCGCTGATCCGCAAGACAGCGCTGGCGTTCAGCAGCCAGGCACGCGTGCATTACGGCGCGAAATCGGCGCCGTGCGACAGCCTGGTTGGCTTGATGGGGCTGGGGATTGGCGAAGGCGATGAAGTACGGGTCACCTGCCGTGGCGAGGATGGCGAAGCGGCGTTGCAGGCGTTGATTGCCGCCCTGTCAGTGCCGGCCAAGGGCGAACATTCCGAGCCTGTCGCGGCGACACCCCGCCGGGCGAGTACCGAAGCCAACGTATTGCAAGGCGTGTGCGCGGCGCCGGGCCTGGCGTGCGGGCCGTTGTTCCGCCTCGCCGGGATTGAATTGCCGGCCGATACCGGCACCCATTCGGCCGATGACCAACAGCAACGCCTGGACACCGCCCTGGAGCAAGTGCGCAGCGACATCCGCACCACCCTGGGCCACGCCCGCCAACGCAAACATGTCGAAGAGCAAGAGATCTTCGCCGCCCATCTGGCCCTGCTGGAAGACCCGGCCCTGCTCGAAACCGCCACCGCCGCCATCCAACACGGCAGCGCCGCCACCCACGCCTGGCGCGATGCGATCCAGGCTCAATGCACGGTGCTGCTCGCCCTGGGGAAGCCCCTGTTTGCCGAACGGGCCAATGACCTGCGTGACCTGCAACAACGCGTACTGCGCGCATTGCTGGGCGAGGCCTGGCACTTCGAGGTGCCGACGGGCTCGATCGTCAGCGCTCACGAGTTGACCCCGTCGGACCTTTTGCAACTGAGCGCGCAGCGTGCGGCGGGCATCTGCATGGCCGAAGGCGGCGCCACTTCACATGTGGCGATCCTGGCGCGCGGCAAAGGCCTGCCCTGTGTGGTCGCGTTGGGCGCTGAAGTGCTCGACGTGCCCCAGGGCCAGCGCGTGGTACTCGACGCCGCCAACGGCCGCCTGGAGCTGGCGCCCAGCGAAGCCCGTCACGCCGAGGTGCACCAGATTCGCGACGCGCAAAAACTGCGCCGCCAACAGCAGCAGGCCCAGGCCCAACTGCCCGCGCGCACCACTGACGGGGTCAGCATTGAAGTGGCCGCCAATGTAGCCTCCAGCAGCGAGGCCCAAGTGGCCTTTGAAAACGGCGCCGATGGCGTTGGCCTGCTGCGCACCGAATTCCTGTTCGTCGACCGCCACACGGCGCCGGATGAACAGGAGCAGCGCCAAGCCTATCAAGCCGTGCTGGATGCCATGGGCGACAAGTCGGTGATCATCCGCACCATTGACGTGGGCGGTGACAAGCAACTCGACTACCTGCCGCTACCCGTCGAGGCGAACCCGGTGCTGGGCCTGCGCGGTATTCGTCTGGCCCAGGTGCGCCCGGAATTGCTCGACCAGCAATTGCGCGCACTGCTGCAAGTGAGCCCGTTGGGGCGCTGCCGCATCCTGTTGCCGATGGTGAGCGAGGTCGACGAACTGCTGCAGATACGCCGGCGTCTGGATGAGTTGTGCGTCGAGCTGGGCCTGACCCAGCGCCCCGAACTCGGCGTGATGATCGAAGTGCCCGCCGCCGCGTTGATGGCCGAGCAACTGGCCGAACATGCGGACTTTCTGTCCATCGGCACCAATGACCTGTCCCAGTACACCCTGGCCATGGACCGTGACCACGCGGGCCTGGCCGCGCGCGTCGACGCCTTGCACCCGGCGCTATTGCGGCTGATCGCCCAGACCTGCACCGGCGCCGCCAAACATGGGCGTTGGGTCGGCGTGTGCGGTGCGTTGGCGTCCGACCCGCTGGCAACCCCCGTGCTGGTGGGCCTGGGCGTGCGCGAGCTGTCGGTCAGCGCGCCGCAGATCGGTGAAATCAAGGACCGCGTTCGCCACCTGGACGCGGCGCAATGCCGCCGACTGAGCCAAGACCTGCTCGACCTGAACAGCGCCAAGGCCGTTCGCCAAGCCTGTGAACTGCACTGGCCGCTGAGCTGACAACAACAAGAAAAAGGAGACTCGCCATGTATCAACACTTTATTGAAGGGCTGCAACGCCTGGGCCGTGCGCTGATGCTGCCGATCGCGATTTTACCGATCGCCGGCCTCCTGCTGCGCCTGGGCGACACCGACTTGCTTAGCATCGCGGTGATGCACGATGCGGGGCAGGCGATTTTCGCCAACCTCGCCTTGATCTTCGCCATCGGCATCGCCGTGGGCTTTGCCCGCGACAACAACGGCACGGCGGGCCTGGCCGGTGCGATTGGTTATCTGGTGATGATCTCCACGCTCAAGGTCATGGACTCGACCATCAACATGGGCATGCTCGCCGGGATCGCCAGCGGCCTGATGGCCGGCGCGCTGTATAACCGCTTCAAGGACATTAAGCTGCCGGAGTACCTCGCATTCTTTGGTGGGCGGCGGTTTGTGCCGATTGTCACCGGGTTCTCGGCGGTAGGCTTGGGCGTGATCTTTGGTCTTATCTGGCCGCCGATCCAGCACGGCATCAACAGCTTCGGTGTACTGTTGATGGAAAGCGGCAGCCTCGGCGCGTTCGTGTTTGGCGTGTTCAACCGCCTGCTGATCGTCACCGGGCTGCACCATATCCTCAACAATATGGCGTGGTTTGTGTTCGGCACGTTTACCGATCCGGCGACCGGCGCAGTCGTGACAGGCGACCTGACCCGCTACTTTGCCGGCGACCCCAAAGGCGGCCAATTCATGACCGGCATGTTCCCGGTGATGCTGTTCGGGCTACCGGCGGCGTGCCTGGCGATCTACCGCAATGCACTGCCGGAGCGCCGCAAAGTCATGGGCGGGATCTTCCTGTCAATGGCGCTGACCTCGTTCCTCACCGGGGTGACCGAGCCGATTGAGTTCGCCTTCATGTTCCTCGCGCCGTTCCTCTATTTGTTGCATGCGCTGCTCACCGGCCTGTCGATGGCCGTGACGAATATGCTGAATATCCACCTCGGTTTTACCTTCTCCGGTGGGTTTATCGACATGGTGCTGGGCTGGGGCAAATCGACCAATGGCTGGCGGGTGATACCGGTAGGCCTGGCCTACTCGGTCATCTACTACACGGTGTTCAGCTACTGCATTCGCCGCTTCAACCTCAAGACACCGGGGCGGGAAGATGTCCAGGTGACGCAGGCGCATGTAATGAATGATAACCAGCGCGCAACGGCGTATATCCGAGCCCTGGGCGGTGCCGATAACTTGCTCAGCGTCGGTGCTTGCACCACGCGCCTGCGCTTGGACATGGTCGATCGCAACAAGGCGGTGGATGCCGAGTTGAAAGCACTGGGTGCGATGGCCGTGGTGCGGCCGGGTAACGGCGGCAGTTTGCAGGTGGTGGTCGGCCCGATGGCCGATAGCATCGCCGACGAAATTCGCCTGGCGATGCCGGGTTTTGTTGCCACGCCTGCGGTCGCGGCGGCCCCTGTGGATAACCCGGCTGCGGTGAATGTGCAGGAAGCCGAGAAATGGCTGAGCGCCCTGGGTGGCCGGGCCAATGTGCGCCAGTTGGAGGCGGTGGCGATGACCCGGCTGCGAGTGGAGTTGGGGGATGATTCGAGGGTGTCCGAAGCCGAGCTGACGGCGCTCGGATGCCAAGGTGTGAGCCGACTGGATAGTGGGGTCTGGCACCTGTTGGTGGGCGATGACGCTTCGGGGTTGGGTGAAGCGTTGGAGCGGTTGGTTACTCGCCCGATCAATGCCTGATCCGCTCTAAGGCCTGAGGCCCTGCTGCCAACAAAAAACCCGCTGACCAAACTGGTCCAGCGGGTTTCTTTTTTATGCAATTAACGAATCAAAAATCCGCCAACTGCCACACCTCATACGCCGGTGTCTCATACGGATGGCTGAGCTTCAACGCAGCCACGACAGCCACGATTAACTCATCCGCCACCACCAACTCAACCTTCCACTCATCAACCACTTCAACCTGGCCCACCTGCCCGATAAACGGCTGACTGCCGTCCAACGCGCGAAACTGGCCCTGGCCCAGCACTTGCCAGGCGCAGCTGTCGTAGTCGCCGATGCGCCCGCCGCCGGCTGCGAAGATGGCGGTTTTCACCGTCTCCACATGGCTGTCGGGCACGAAGAAGGCGAGCTTGTACACCGTCTTAGTTCACCCACACGCGCGCGTTGCGGAACATGCGCATCCAGGCGCCGTCTTCGTTCCACTCTTCGGGGCGCCACGAGTTCTGCACCGCGCGGAATACCCGCTCCGGGTGCGGCATCATGATGGTCACACGGCCGTCGCGGCTGGTGAGGCCGGTGATTCCGCGCGGCGAGCCGTTCGGGTTGGCCGGGTAGGTCTCGGTGACCTTGCCGTGGTTATCCACAAAGCGCAGGGCCACGGTGCCGGACAGGTCGGCTTCGAGCAACGCTTCTTCGCTGCTGAATTCGGCATGGCCTTCGCCGTGGGCGATGGCGATGGGCATGCGCGAACCGGCCATGCCTTGCAGGAAGATCGAGTTGGACTCCTGCACCTGCACCATGGCCACGCGCGCTTCAAACTGCTCGGAACGGTTACGCACAAAGTGCGGCCAGAACTCGCTGCCCGGGATCAGTTCGCTGAGGTTGGACATCATCTGGCAACCGTTGCACACACCCAGGGTGAAGCTGTCGTTACGTTCGAAGAAACCCTGGAACGCATCGCGGGCACGGCTGTTGAACAGCGCCGACTTGGCCCAGCCTTCACCGGCACCCAGCACGTCGCCGTAGGAGAAACCACCGCAGGCCACCAGGCCTTTGAACTCATTGAGGTCAACGCGACCGGCGAGGATGTCGCTCATGTGCACGTCGATTGCGTTGAAGCCGGCACGGTCGAACGCAGCCGCCATTTCCACCTGGCCGTTGACGCCCTGCTCACGCAGTACGGCAACTTGTGGGCGGATGCCTTTCTTGATGTAAGGCGCGGCGATGTCCTGGTTGACGTCGAAGCTGAGCATGGTGCTCAAGCCCGGGTTGTCTTCTTCCAGGATCACGTCGAATTCCTGCTCGGCGCAGTCGGCGTTATCACGCAGGCGCTGGATCTGGTAGCTGGTCTCGGCCCACTGGCGTTGCAGCAAGCGGCGCTGACCGGTAAAGACCGTGTCGCCGTTGAACGAGATATTGATTTCGCCGTTGTTGATCGGCTGGCCGATCACGGCCACGCAGTCGTCCAGGCCAGCGGCACTGAATTGGGCGAGCACGTCCGGGGTAGCGTCCTGGCGCACCTGGATCACCGCACCCAACTCTTCGTTGAACAGGATGCCGTTGATTTCGGCAGCATCCTCGGCAACGCTGTCGAGCACGATGTTCAAGCCGCAGTGACCGGCGAAGGCCATCTCGACCACGCTTGTCAGCAAACCACCGTCGGAACGGTCGTGGTAGGCCAGCAGGTGACCGTCGGCGTTGAGGCCCTGGATCACGGCGAAGAAGGCCTTGAGGTCTTCGGCGTCGTCGACGTCCGGGGCCTGCTTGCCGAGCTTGCCGTGGGTCTGCGCCAGGATCGAAGCGCCCATGCGGTTCTGGCCACGGCCCAGGTCGATCAGGATCAGGTCGGTGGTGCCCTTGTCCATGCGCAGTTGCGGGGTGAGGGTCTGGCGGATATCGGTAACCGGCGCAAAACCGGTAACGATCAGCGACAGCGGCGAGGTCACGCTCTTGTCGGTGCCTTCATCGTTCCAGCGGGTGGCCATGGACATGGAGTCCTTGCCCACCGGAATGGTGATGCCCAGTTCCGGGCATAGCTCCATGCCGACAGCCTTGACGGTGTCGTACAGGCGCGCATCTTCGCCGGGGTGGCCGGCAGCGGACATCCAGTTGGCCGACAATTTGATGTCGGACAGCTTGCCGATGCGGGAAGCGGCGATGTTGGTGAGGGTTTCACCGATGGCCATGCGGCCCGACGCCGGAGCGTCCAGCAGGGCCAGCGGCGTGCGCTCGCCCATGGCCATGGCTTCACCGGTGTACACGTCGAAGCTGGTGGCCGTGACGGCAACGTCAGCCACCGGCACTTGCCATGGGCCGACCATTTGGTCACGGGCAACGAGGCCGGTGATGGTGCGGTCGCCGATGGTGATCAGGAAGCTTTTGCTGGCCACGGCCGGGTGGTGCAGCACGCGCTCGATACTGTTGGCCAGGTCGAGGTGGCTTGGGTCGAAATCATCGCCCAGCTCGGTTTCGCGTACGGCCGAACGGTGCATGCGCGGGGCTTTGCCCAGCAGCACTTCGAGTGGCATGTCCACCGGGCTGTTGCCGAAGTGGCTGTCGGTAACAGTAAGCTGCGGTTCGGCAGTGGCTTCGCCGACCACGGCGAACGGGCAACGCTCGCGTTCGCAGATGGCCTGGAAGCGCGCGAAATCGTCAGGGCCGACGGCCAGTACGTAGCGTTCCTGGGATTCGTTGCTCCAGATTTCGTGCGGGGCCATGCCCGGCTCGTCGTTTGGAATATTGCGCAGTTCGAAACGGCCACCCCGCTCGCCATCGTTGACCAGTTCCGGGAAGGCGTTGGACAAACCACCGGCGCCGACGTCATGGATGAAGCTGATCGGGTTCTTGTCACCCAACTGCCAGCAACGGTCGATGACTTCCTGGCAGCGACGTTCCATCTCAGGGTTTTCGCGCTGTACGGAGGCGAAGTCCAGGTCGGCCGAGCTGGTGCCGGTGGCCATGGAGGAAGCCGCGCCGCCGCCCAGGCCGATGAGCATGGCCGGGCCGCCGAGCACGATCAGCTTGGAGCCGACCAGGATCTCGCCTTTCTTGACGTGCTCTTCACGGATGTTGCCCATGCCGCCGGCCAACATGATCGGCTTGTGGTAACCGCGCACTTCATCGCCACGCGGGGTGGTGATGGACTGCTCGAACGTACGGAAGTAACCGGTAAGTGCCGGGCGCCCGAACTCGTTGTTGAACGCGGCGCCGCCGAGCGGGCCTTCGATCATGATGTCCAGCGCGGTGACGATGCGCTCAGGCTTGCCGTACGGCACTTCCCATGGCTGTTCGAAGCCTGGGATTTGCAAGTTGGACACGGTGAAACCGGTGAGGCCCGCCTTTGGCTTGGCGCCACGCCCGGTAGCGCCTTCGTCGCGAATCTCGCCGCCGGAACCGGTGGCTGCGCCCGGGAACGGGGCAATCGCGGTCGGGTGGTTGTGGGTTTCAACCTTCATCAGAATGTGCACCGGCTCCTGCACCGCGCCGTACTGGCGGGTTTGCGGGTCCGGGAAGAAACGGCCGGCGACGCTGCCGACGATGACCGAGGCGTTGTCCTTATAAGCCGACAGAACGCCTTCGCTGTGCATCACGTAGGTGTTCTTGATCATGCCGAACAGGCTTTTTTCCTGGCTTTGGCCGTCGATATCCCAACTGGCGTTGAAGATCTTGTGCCGGCAGTGCTCGGAGTTGGCCTGGGCGAACATCATCAGTTCGATGTCGTGCGGGTTGCGCTTCAAGCCGTTGAAGGCGTTGACCAGGTAGTCGATCTCGTCTTCGGCCAGGGCCAGGCCCAGTTCGGTGTTGGCCTTTTCGAGAGCGGCGCGGCCGCCGCCGAGTACGTCAATCGCGGTGAGCGGCTTGGGTTCGGCGTGGCTGAACAGGCCGGCGGCCTGTTCCAGCTGGCTGACGATGATCTGGGTCATGCGGTCGTGCAGGCTGCTGGCGATCAGCTCGGCCTCGGCATCGCTGAACTGGCCAGCCACGTAGAACGCGATCCCACGTTCCAGGCGCTGGATCTTGTCCAGGCCGCAGTTGCGGGCGATGTCGCTGGCCTTGCTCGACCAGGGCGAGATGGTGCCGAACCGTGGCAGAACCAGGAACAAGCGGCCGGTCGGCTCTTGAACGGGAACGCTTGGGCCGTACTTCAGAAGGCGTGCCAGCACTTGCTGTTCGTCGGCGGTCAATACGCCGGTAACGTCGGCGAAGTGAGCAAATTCAGCATACAGGCCTGTAACCGCTGGAACCTTCTGGCTCAGTTGTTCAAGGAGTTTGCTGTGGCGAAAGGCAGAAAGGGCAGGAGCGCCGCGCAGGATCAACATCTTCGGGACAGCCTCGGGAAGGGGTGTGCTTTGAGGCCGTGCATTCTAGCGTAAACCTGCGCCAACGGCACTCGAAACGGCATGGCTGGCCGCTGCCGAACGTCAGTTGGCACGGATTGCCCCGTATCGGGGCGCGATACCAGGCATTCCGAGCAGTTATTTTAACCGTCACAATTGGGCGCCAAGCCACGTTTCTGCGGGCTGCAGCACAGTTTTCCCCGTGCTAGCAGACAAGACCCTCGCTGTCGAGATATGGCGCCGTGGGCCGTTTGCGTATACTGCGCAGATGTTCTCACCAACTGCTTTGCGCCCGCGATGCGCCAAATGGCTCTTCGCCACCGGACTCTTTTTGCTGCTCAGCGCCTGTGTTGATAAACCCAGCACGCTCGAGCGAATCAAGGAGGATGGCGTATTGCGGGTGATAACCCGAAACAGCCCGGCCACGTATTTCCAGGACCGTAACGGCGAAACCGGCTTCGAATACGAACTGGTCAAACGCTTTGCCGACGACCTGGGCGTGAAACTGGAGATAGAGACCGCCGACAACCTCGACGACCTGTTCGGCCAGTTGAGCAAACCCAACGGCCCGGTGCTCGCCGCCGCCGGCCTGGTGAGCAGCGAGCAGCGCCAGCAGCAGGTGCGGTTCTCCCACCCTTACCTTGAAGTCACCCCGCAGATTATCTACCGCAACGGCCAGTCGCGCCCGACCAACGCGGCGGACCTGGCGGGCAAGAAGATCATGGTGCTCAAGGGCAGCACCCACGCCGAACAATTGGCTGAGCTTAAAAAGCAGAATCCTGCAATCGAATACGAAGAGTCCGACGCCGTTGAAGTCGTCGACTTGCTGCGCATGGTGGACGAGGGGCAAATCGACCTGACCCTGGTGGACTCCAACGAAGTGGCGATGAACCAGGTGTACTTCCCCAACGTGCGCGTGGCGTTCGACCTCGGCAACGCCAGCAACCAGAGCTGGGCCGTAGCCCCCGGCGAAGACAACAGCCTGCTCAACGAGATCAACAGCTACCTGGACAAGGTTGAAAAAAACGGCACCCTGCAGCGTCTCAAGGATCGCTACTACGGACATGTCGATGTACTCGGTTATGTCGGCGCCTACACCTTCGCCCAGCATCTGCAGCAACGCCTGCCCAAGTACGAGAAACACTTTCGCGCCTACGCCAAGGAAGAAAAGGTCGATTGGCGCTTACTGGCCGCCATCGGTTATCAGGAATCGCTGTGGCAACCGGCGGTCACCTCCAAGACCGGCGTGCGCGGCCTGATGATGCTGACCCAGAACACCGCCCAGGCGATGGGCGTATCCAACCGCCTGGACGCCAGGCAGAGCATCATGGGCGGCGCCAAGTACCTGGCCAAGATCAAGGATGAGTTGGACGACAGCATCGCCGAGCCGGACCGTACCTGGTTTGCCCTCGCCGCCTACAACGTAGGCACCGGCCACTTGGACGACGCGCGTCTGCTGGCGAAAAAAGAAGGCCTGAACCCGAACAAGTGGCTGGACGTAAAGAAGATGCTGCCGCGCCTGTCGCAGAAGCAGTGGTACAGCAAAACCCGCTATGGCTACGCCCGGGGCGGCGAGCCGGTGCACTTCGTGGCGAACATCCGGCGCTACTACGACATCCTCACCTGGGTAACCCAGCCGCAGCTCGAAGGCAACCAGGTGGTCGAAGGCAACTTGCATGTTCCGGGCGTAGACAAGACCAAGCCGCCGGAAGATAACCCGCAACTGTAAGAACGCTCACTGGAGGAAGGGCTCCTCCCCCTCCCACGTCCTGATCGCTATTCGGCCTGGAGGCCGGTCAGCAGATGGACCACCCCGCCCGCTAGCACCATCACCCCCGCTACCCCCGCCGCTTTTAACGCCACGGCATCAAGCTTGTTCGGGTCCTGCAGGTGCACGCGCACCCGCGTCAGCGCCACACGCTGTTGCGACTTAAGGTTATCCACACCCCCCAGCGCCGCCAGCACCTGCGCCGACACCAGGCCTGGCGCGGGCGCCGCTACCGTCTCCGCAATCAAATCCGGGGTCAGGGCTTTCCAGAACGCCTGCTTCAATTTATCCAACATGCTCAGTTCTCCAGCACAGGTGATGGTTCGACGGTGGCCGCGTGATAGACGCGCAACGCCTCACGCACCTGCGCCGCTTCCGCAAGGCCCAGCACCTGCTGGGCGATGACCTGACAGTCGGCCAGCGCCAACTCCCGCACGGCGGCCTTGATAGTGGGGATCAACGGCACGCTGACCGACAGCTCATCCACCCCCAGCCCAATCAATACCGGCACGGCCAGGGCTTCGGAGGCCAGTGCTCCACAGACGCCGACCCACTTGCCATGGGCGTGGGCCGCCGTGACGGTGGTGGCGATCAGGCGCAGCACGGCCGGGTGAAAGCTGTCGGCCTGGCTGGCCAGGCGTGGGTGGTCACGGTCCATGGCCAGGGTGTATTGCGTCAGGTCATTGGTGCCGATGGAGAAAAAATCCACATGGGGCGCGAAGACATCCGCCATCAGCGCGGCAGACGGTACTTCGATCATGATGCCCAGCTTCGGTAACTCACTGAGCCCCAGCGCCAGCGCTTCCTCTTCAAGGATCTCGCGCGCCAGCTGCAGCTCCGACAGCAGGCTGACCATCGGCAACATGATGTGCAACCGCGCAAAACCGGCGCTGGCCAGGATCGCGCGAAACTGTTCGCGCAGCAGTTCCGGTCGCTCCAGGCACAAGCGAATGCCGCGCAGGCCAAGAAACGGGTTGGTCTCGGCCGCCATGGGCACGTAGGCCAACGGTTTGTCGCCACCGACGTCCAGGGTGCGTACCACCAGGTTACGCCCGGCGCCCAGGGCTTGGGCGATCGCGGTGTAAGTGCCGGCCTGCTCGTCGGGGCTCGGCGCGCGGTTGCGGTCCAGGTAGAGGAATTCCGAACGCAACAGGCCCACGCCCTCACCGCCGAGAGCCAGGGATTGCTGCACTTCCTGCAACGAAGCGACGTTGGCGGTGATTTCCACGTGATGGCCGTCGCGGGTGGTGGCCGGCAATGCCGCCTGCGCCAGATCACGCTGGTGTCGTACAACCTGCTGTTGGCGCGCGGCTTCCAAGTGTTCGATCTCAGCCAGGTCCGGGTCCAGGTGCAGTTCGCCTTTGTCGGCATCGAGCAGCACCTGCTTGCCATTGGCCAGGGCCAAGACGTGAACCGGCACACCACAAATGGCCGGCAAGCCGAGGGCGCGGGCGAGGATCGCCACGTGGCTGGTCGCGCCGCCGCCGACGGTGACAAAGCCCAGCACCTTGCGGGTATCCAGGCTGGCGGTTTGCGAGGGGGTGAGCTGTTCGGCCACCAGGATCGCGCATTCGGGCACATCCCAGGCGCTGTCTTGAATACCGAGGATCAGCTTGAGTACGCGCTGGCCGACATCGGCCAGGTCTGCAGCGCGCTCGGCGATCAGCGTATTGCCCAAGCCCTGGAACAGTTTGACGGTGGCCTGCGTGGCGCTGCGCCAGGCAAATGCGGCACTCTTGCCAGCGGCCAACAGCGCATGGGCTTGCTCCAGCAACGTCGGGTCTTCGAGCAGTTCCTGATGAGCGCGGAAAATCTCTGCCTGGGCACTGCCGGCAGCTTGGTTTTGCAAGGCTTGCAATGCCTCGGTTGCGGCGCGCAGGCCGCGTTCCAGCGCAGCGCGTTCGGCGGCTTCACCGGTGCCCTCTTCGATAATGTTCAGCTCGGGCTCACGCACTTGAACCACTTGGCCAAACGCCGAACCCGGCGAAGCACACACGCCCGTCAGCAAGGTCGACGACAACAGCGGTGCAACCACCGCAGCGGGGGCGACGACGGGCTCGCCGCACCCTTGCAGCAACAACGCGACCAATGCCGTGATTGCCGCGTCGGCATCTTGCCCCGCCGCGCTGACTTGCAACGTATCACCCTGCACGGTTTGCAGCGCCATGATCGCCACCAGCGACTTGGCGTTGGCGCTCTGGGTTTGCTTGTGCAGGTAGATGCTCGCATTGAACCCCTTCGCCGCCTGGGCGAACACCGCCGCAGGGCGCGCGTGCAAGCCGTTGGCGTTGGGCAAGGTCAGCGGCTTGGAGAACAGTGCGTCGCCCTCCTCCTCGTCCACCGCGTCAAGGGCTTCAATGGGGGATAACCGCAGCAGCGGCTGGCCGGTCTCCACCACATCGTCGGCCAATAGCGTAAACGGTTCGCCGCTGACCACCAGCATCAACGTCAGCAGGCTGCGGGCATTTAGCGCCACATAGTCGGCCTCGAATTCGATCAACGCCTGCCCGGCTTCCACGCTCTGGCCCTCTTCGACCAATCGGGTGAAGCCCTTGCCCGCCAGGTTCACCGTGTCCAGGCCGATATGCAGCAGCACCTGCACACCGTTGTCGTCGGTGATACTCACCGCATGCCCCGTGTCCTGGATGTTGCTGATCACGCCAGCCAACGGCGCACAGAGTGTCTGCGAGGTGGGGTCGATGCACAGGCCGTCGCCGATCATGCGGCTGGCGAATACCGGGTCGGGCACCTGACCCAGCTCCAGCAGCACACCCGACAAGGGCGCCAGCAATTCCAAGGGTTTAGATGGGGTCATGGAGGTCACCTGCTGTTTTGTTCCGTAAAAATCATTGGGCGGATTCACATCCCGTGAATACAGGGAGCGGCTGTGGGAGGGGCTTACCCCGCCCGCCTTTATTTCCACCAGTATTCGACTTGCACACCGAAGTTCGAGCCATGCCGCGCGGTGCCGTAGGAACCGGTGTCGGACAACGCCGAACCCGCCGCCAGTTCATTCGCCGCTCGTTTGGCCGCTTCGTTCCAGGTCGCATAGGTGTAGTACACGCGCACCTCCGGCCGGGCCCAGAAATCCGGGCCTTTGGGCGACCAGGTGGGGGCGAAGGTAAATTTGCTCAGCTTGCGTGTACCGCCGCTGGCGTCGACTTGATCATGGCCCAACTCGGCAACCAGTTTGAATTGTTCACTGACCGCATACGCCGGGCGCACGCCGAGCGACATCCAGGTCTGGTCCTGGCTGCCGGGACGAATGTCCTTCTGGTACACGGCCTCGATCTGGCCACCGAAACGCGGGGTTACCTGCCAGTCAAAAAACTCCACGGCGCGGTAGCTTTTGCTGCTCTTGTCCAAGAAGGTATTGCCGGTGTACCCAAGGCCGGTACCGGGGCCTTCGCCGTACTGCAGGGCGAACTTGTTCTTGCCGCCCAGAAACGGCTTTTGCACATGCTGCGCGGTCAGGGCCCAGCCGCTGTGGGTGTCGCGCCCACCGGCCCTTTCGATGTAGCTGGCGCCCAGCTCCAACTCGCCGCCGGGGTTGGTCTTGAAACCCGCGACGTTGAAGTCATGACGGGTGGCGTATTCCTTCTGGTACAGGTTGTCCTTGCGCGAAATCGCGTAGCTGTATTTGAGATCGCCGATCAGCACGTCCTCGATACCGCCGCCCGTGGCGCTCTGGTTCCAGTAGTAGAAATCGGAGATATGGATGTCATTACGCTTGTAGTAACGCCGACCGGCCCACAGCGAACCGCCGTTGAGGGCGGGCAGGTTCGACCATTGCGCGTACATCTGCGGCATGCGCGCCGAGCCGTTGTCCTCGCCCTGGAACTTCAGCTCCCGGTCGTACTTGTTGTAGAGCGAGGCCATGGCGTCGACGCTGAGCACCGAGCCGTCGTCGAGCGTGAGCAGGTCCTGGCGCAACTCCAGTTCGCCGTATTGCTCGCATTCGTTGCCCAGACGGTATTTGGATTGCGCCCCCGGCAGTTGGAAACACTGCTGCGGGCCGCTGCCTGTCGAAGTGCCTGCACCGCTACGCAAGTAACCGGCAAATTCCAGGGCCTGAGCGCCGAACGGCAGGCTCAGGCAGGATGCAACGAGGCCCAGCTTTATTGTTGTTTTCATGAAGCACTCCGATATTTTTATTATGTTTTGGGTCAAGCGCCCCGCACTCCCATACGGGGTTTACAACGGGTGTCAGTGCTTGAGGTGAAGCACAAAGGACTCATACGGACGCAACACCACAGTGCGCGTGCGCAACGGGCAATCGGGGTAGTTGCTGATCAACAGGCGCTGCTCGCTCGCCGCGCCGATCACACCATCGGGCAGTTGGATTTCGCAGGGCCGGCCATAAAAGTTGTTCAGCACCAGCAGGCGCTCGGCGGCGCCTTCGCGCAGGTACGCCCAGACCTGGGGGTGGTCTTGCAGCAGTTCGCGGTAAATGCCTGCCTGGATCAGCGGTTCGTGGCGCCGCAGGGCGATCAGCGCACGGTAGTGATGCAGCACCGAGTCCGGATCATCCCGCTGGCTGTCGACGTTGATCCGCGCCGCGTTGGCCGGAATGCCGATCCACGGTTCACCGCTGCTGAAACCGGCATTGGGCTGCGCACTCCACTGCATCGGCGTGCGCCCGTTGTCGCGGGACTTCTGCATGATCGCCGCCATGCTCGACGCCTCGGACTCACCGGCATCACGCTTGAGACGAAAGATGTTCAGAGTTTCCACATCGCGGTATTGCTCGATGCTGTTAAACCCCGGATTGGTCATGCCCAGCTCTTCGCCCTGGTACACAAACGGTGTGCCCTGGAGGAAGTGCAGCGCCGTGGCGAGCATCTTGGCCGAGACCACGCGGTATTCGCCGTCATCGCCAAAGCGCGAGACCACTCGCGGCTGGTCGTGGTTACACCAGAACAACGCGTTCCAACCGCCGCCGGCCTGCATGCCCTGTTGCCAGTCCGAGAAAATCCGTTTGAGTTGGAGGAAGTCGAAGTCGGCCTTCACCCACTTTTGCAGGTTGGGGTAATCCACTTTCAGGTGATGAAAGTTGAAGGTCATCGACAGCTCTTTCGACGCTGGGTTCGAATAGCGAATGCAGTGTTCCAGGCTGGTAGAGGACATCTCGCCGACGTTGATCAACTCATGACCTTCGAAGACTTCGCGGTGCATCTCTTGCAGGTATTCATGCACGTTGGGGCCATCGGTGTAGAAGCGGCGGCCGTCGCTGCTGTCTTCTGGAAAGTCGGCAGGCTTGGAGATCAGGTTGATCACGTCCAGGCGGAAACCGCCCACGCCTTTATCGCGCCAGAAACGCATCAGCTTGAACACCTCGGCGCGCACCTTCGGGTTGTCCCAGTTGAGGTCTGCCTGGGTGTGATCGAACAGGTGCAAAAAGTACTGCCCGGTTTGCGCCTCGTACTCCCAGGCCGAGCCGCCGAACTTGGATTCCCAGTTGTTCGGTTGGTCGCGCCAGATGTAAAAGTCGCGGTACGGGTTGTCGAGGCTGCTGCGCGCTTGCTGGAACCACACATGTTCGACGGAGGTGTGGTTGACCACGATATCGAGCATCAGCTTGATGCCGCGCTTGGCCGCTTCGCGGATCAGCAATTCGCAGTCGGCCATGGTCCCGTAGCTGGGGTCGATGGCGTAGTAATCACTGATGTCGTAGCCATTGTCGCGCTGCGGCGAGCGCAGGAACGGGGTGATCCACAGGCAATCCACGCCCAGCCATTGGAGGTAGTCGAGTTTGTCCACGATGCCCAGCAGGTCACCGGTGGCGTTACCCGCGTGGCTGTGGAAGCTTTTGGGGTAGATCTGGTAGATCACCGAGTGTTGCCAGTTTTGCATGGTGGGTTCCTTGAGTGGGTGGTGTGTTGGCTTTGAGGGCCTCATCGGGGGCAAGCCCCCTCCCACCGTTTTGAAATGCATTCCAACCTGTGAGAGGGGGCTCGCCCCAATGGCGGTAGATCAGGCAACCCGATACCCAGGCCGCACGATCTTCATGCTCAACATGCACGTCAGCGCAAACGGCACGACCATCGCCACCACCATGCCGATCACGAACATCGGGATGGCACCCGGCACGATCGAGATAAACCCTGGCAAGCCACCCACGCCGATGGCCGAGGCCTGCACCTTGTTCAGCGACAGGAAAATGCTGCCCAGTGCCGAGCCCACCAGGGCCGCATAAAACGGGAACTTGAAGCGCAGGTTTACCCCGAACATCGCCGGCTCAGTGATGCCGAAATAAGCGGAGATTGCTGACGTGGAGGCCATGCTTTTGTCCCGCGCGTTGCGGGTCATGTAGAACACCGCAAGCGCGGCGCTGCCTTGGGCCAGGTTGGACATCACGATCATCGGCCAGATAAAAGTGCCGCCCTGGGTGGAGATCAATTGCAGGTCCACGGCCAGGAACATGTGGTGCATGCCGGTGATCACCAGCGGCGCGTACAGCAGGCCGAAAATCGCCCCGCCCACCATCGGCGCCAAATCGAACAAGGTGACCACGCCTTCGGTGATCAGGATGCCGAGATGGCGGGTCACCGGGCCGATGATCGCCAGCGCCAGCACGCCGGTGACGACGATGGTCGTGATCGGCACGACGAGCAGTTGAATGGCATTCGGCACCCGGGCGCGCAGCCATTTCTCGATCACGCTCATCACATAGGCGGCCATCAGGATCGGCAGAATCTGGCCTTGGTAGCCGACTTTTTCGATCTTGAACCAGCCGAAAATATCGAAGTACGGCAGGCTCTGGCCGTCGAGCCCAGCCACTGCCTTGCCGTAGTTCCAGGCGTTGAGCAGGTCGGGGTGTACCAGCATCAGGCCGAGCACGATGCCGAGGATTTCACTGCCGCCAAAGCGCTTGGCCGCCGACCAGCCCACCAGCGCCGGGAGGAACACGAACGAGGTGTTGGCCATCAGGTTGATCAGGCTCCACAGGCCATCCAGGTTCGGGTAGGCCTCAAGCAACGTCTTGCCTTCGATGAACATGCCCTTGGCACCCATCAGGTTGTTGATGCCCATCAGCAGGCCGGCAATGATCAGCGCGGGCAGGATCGGCATGAACACGTCGGAAAACACCCGCACCAGACGCTGCATGGGGTTGGTCTTGTCGCCACCGGCTTTCTTGACGTCGGCAATGGTGGACGCCGCCAGGCCGGTCTGTTCGCGCAGGGCGGCGTAGACCTTTTCCACCTCGCCAGGGCCGATCACCACTTGGAACAGGCCGCCGGTGAAGAACGAACCTTTGACCAGATCAACCTGGTTCAACGCGCTGTTATTGACCAGGCCCGGGTCCTTGAGCGCCAGGCGCAGGCGGGTCACGCAGTGGGCGGCTTGCTCAAGGTTGTCGCGGCCCCCGAGGTTTCCGAGGATCTCGCGGGCAATGTTCGAATAGTCGTGGCTCATGCTTGGTTTCCACTTTGATTTTTTTATTTGAGGGCAGTCATTGGCAGCACGCCGAGAGCAAAAGTACTCGTCTGTACGAGTTAAAGCAACAACTCGTCTGTACGAGTTTGAAATTCTGCGTTTCGCAGGCTGATCGATATGCGTGGGTCTAATGGACAAACGCGAGCGGCACCACTAAGGTTCCTGCCTGAACGCGCAACCACCTTCACCAAAGTCGGGCACAGAGCCATCCCCATGAGCAAATACAACCAGATCTATACGGATCTGCTTGCCAGCATCACCACTGAACGCCTGCAGCGTGGCACGCGCCTTCCCTCCGAAACCGAACTGATGGACACCTACCAGGCGAGCCGAGGCACCGTACGCCGGGCCATCGAGCAGTTGCAGGAGCGTGGTTTTGCGCAAAAGATCCACGGCAAAGGCACCTTCGTGCTGTCCCCCAACCCGATCGAATTTCAACTGGGCGGCATCGTCAGCTTCCACGAAACCCACGCCGACCTGGGCGATGACGTACACACCGAAGTGGTGGAGTTCACCCAACTCCCACTGGAAGGTTCGCTGCTGCAACACATCGAGGCCGAACCCGGCACCCTCATCACGCGCATCAAACGCGTACGACGCATCGGCGGCAAACGGGTGATCCTTGACATCAACCACTTCGTCGCCGACCTGATCCCAGGGCTGGACCAGACGATTGCCGAACAGTCGATCTACGCGTTTATCGAGCAAACCTTGCAACTGCAAATCAGCTACGCCCAACGCACCATCGAAGCCCTGCCCCGCAGCAAGGACGACCAGGCGCACCTGGACCTTGAAGGGCAAAGTCATGTGATCGTGGTGAGTAACCAGACGTTTTTGCAGGATGGACGGCAATTCGAGTACACCGAGTCGCGGCATACGTTGGATAAGTTTTATTTTTCGGATGTGGCGCGACGGTGACAATCTTTGCAGAACGTTGAGGGGCAAACGGCATGACGAGCGATCTTAGACGGTCGATCACACGCCCCTCGCGCAAGATTGGTCACTGCCCAGCCATGCCCTGCCAATTGGGGCGCTCCAATCGTGAAAGCCTGCTCAGGACTTTCGCTTCCGTTTTTGCAAACCCAAGCCAATTCCTGTCAGCCGATAGCGCTGCTTGCTGCTGCTGGGCTTGTCAGGCTGTGTCATCTCGACCACTCCGGCAGCCAACGCAGGTCGCAAGTAGCTTTTGCGCAAATGCTCGTCATCTTTAAGTTCGAGAACTAGCTGAAGTTCCTTACGTGACAAATCACCATCCAAGGCGTTGAGCAGCCTTATAACTTCCGGGGTAGCTTCCGGGGTGCGCAGTGTCAACGTTACGCCTTGGGCATCACTTTGCCATTCCGGCGGCGGGAAACCCTGCTCCGCGAAAGCATGGCTGATCAACATTCCTCCACGCCCAAGTTTCTCCATGAGCCCTTGCAGATAAAGCATATGGGCTATGTCCGGATTACGCAGAATGGAAATCTGGCCGTTTTTCAGGCCGTCCGCTGTTGCCCCGTCGGGTAAGGAGCCCGAGTTCCAGATTTCTACACGATGGGGGAATACCTGCGCTCTGATACCGCCCCGGAGTCGATGTGACCGCCCCTCTCACCCTGCTGAGCGGCGCGCCTGATTTCGTTCTCGTCTAGATCATCGTGTAGATCCGCATTTGAGAAACGACGCTCCCAGCGCTCCGGCTCTACCTCACGGCGCATGATCATGTCACGTAGGGTCGCGATATCAGCCCGACGCGTCATTTCGCCTTCGCGAATAAAAGCGATGCCGTAGACGGTAGATGAAACAAATGAGAGGGCTCGGCGATGCCAAGACTTGCTAAACGATGTTACGCAAAAAACCGCCATCACGCTGGCTTCAGGATATTTCCTATTGGCGAATGCCGACCAATAACCGGGCTCCCATCATTCAAGTCAACCGCATCGGTGGACAGGCAACTTGTCGGTTATCAACCCCTATTTGCTGACGACGCAACTTGTTACCGTTGATAGACACCGCGACCTGACAAGCAAGTACGACCTTACGTAGAATGCCGCCGTGGCTATGAAACACCTTCCTTCTAACCTCCTATGACCTAGGGGTTTCGCTCTCCACACCGCGCCTGCTTCCTGCAGGCGTTTTTATATCAGTAATAAAACACTGCTGCAGTTCGTCCAAGCCGGCGACCAAGGGAGAAAATCAAGGATGAATCAGGCTCTGTTCCTGCGTCGTCGATGCAAAGCTCACGTTCCGATGGGCACTGGCGGAGCCACGCGCGCTCAGGTCGCGTCTGCCGTGCGGGAAGTCACGGCGTTCCGATGCGTACTAGCGGAGCCTCTGATTGAGCGACTCGGCATGTTGTCAGCGATCGAACTCAAGCACTGGCTGCGTGAAATTGTCGGAGTACTTCGGCGGGAAACTGGCGCTCATGTGCACCATCGGCCGTTTTACCCTGACTTTCCAGAGCAAGTTCTGGCGGCATCAGAGGCGCAGTTGTACCTTAACGCCGTCATGCACTATCTCACGCTTCGACGTTTACCAGCGGCTGAGCACTCTCGACCTGCGATGCTTGAAGGCAACTTCATATCTCGCGTTATCGAATTGGGAAGTGTCTCTGAGTTCGAGTCACTACTCGAGCCGCTCGTTTCATCGCGCACCTCGCTCTCTGAAGAGGAAGCTGCCGACGTCGCCTGGTTTATCCGAACGTACAAAAGCGATGTGTTCCGCCTGCTGCCTGAGGTCGTACCATTCCGGGAGAATCGGGCACTGGTGGGGGGCACACTGCTCGTGCATGTGGCCGACGATACGCGAGTGGAAGCCTTCTTGGAGCGAAATGTCGAAACAGCCACTGACGTGCTGCGACTTGCAGTCGCGCTGAGTGGAGGAGACGTATCACTGACAACTGCGACCACACGATTCACCGCGATGAAGCGTTCGACGCGCCGTCTGTTGTTGCGTTTGCTCGACAATATCCCCCACGCCACAGAAGACCTAATGCGCCATGCCGAGCGATGGAAACGACTGGCGGAAGTGTTGCATCCCGGCGACTACGCCGATAAGTACCCAAGAGCATTAGGCGCCCTTAGGGCAGCACGTCGCAACGAAGCGCCCGCCTCATTTGGTTCTCGTGTCGAAACATTGCTCGCCCGGCGTCACATCGACACGCTGACGCCGATGCTACAGAGCCGTCCTGGTGAATTCGCACGACGGCTGGATGTAACTCTTCGGCGCGCGACGGAACCAGAGTCGGTTCTCGACGCATTCGAGGCGATTGCAAGCCAGGTGTCCTCACCTGTTCTGCTGCAGTTGCTGGCCCACTTACGCACTCCCCGCCCCCTTCCGCTAAGGGCGTTCATACCGAAAGGCGCATTTGCCAAAATCTACGGCATCAGGGATCGACGCGAACCTATCGATCCCACCGTGCTGGCTCGTGCAGCCAGCATCTGCGAGGACGCCCTCGTAACGCGTTTTACCTCGCTGCCGCCACTAGGCCGCTGCTTCGTCGATCCAGCGTTAAAAGAATATAGGGCTCCACTGGCGCAACGGGCTTCATCGAAGTCGTTGCGTACACTCGTGCGCGGTAGTCGATTGCCCATGCCTGATACACGTTTTATTCGCCTGTTCCTATGGTGGAAGAACGGTAGCGGACGTACAGACATTGACCTGTCTGCGGCATTTTTCGACGCCAACTTCGCGTTCAAACAAACGGTCGCATACTACAATCTGAAAGATTTTGGCGGCTGCCACAGCGGCGATATCATCGACGCGCCCGAAGGCGCTTCGGAGTTCATCGATCTCGACCTTGATGTCCTCATTGAGAAAGGTATTCGCTACGTTGTCACGTCTATCAACTCATTCACCGAGCAACCGTACTGCGATCTTCCGGAATGCTTCGCCGGTTGGATGGCTCGGGCCGACGTGGCGTCGGGTGAAGCATTCGAACCGCGCTCCGTGTTCGACCGTATCGATATCGCATCCGACACAGGAATCTGCCTGCCATTCGTGATGGACTTGCAGGAACGGCGCATGATCTGGGCCGATTTGGGGCTCGCCTCATCAGCGCGGTGGAACAACGTCAGCAACAACCTCAGTGGAGTATCGTTGATGCTGCGAGCGTTGGTACACATACCAAGACCAGATCTGAAAACGCTGTTCGATTTACATGTTCGAGCACGCGGAGAACGGGTGGATTCACCGCAGCAGGCACAGGCGGTGTTTGCACCTGATCAAGGGGTAACACCGTTCGATACGGATCTGATCCGAGCTCGGTTTCTCTGATGCCGCGCCAGCCTTTACCGCTCAAGGGTTTTTACCCAGAAACAAAAATGCCAGTCAGCGTGACTGACTGGCATTGGATAACCCCCTTACAGCGCTATTGAGAACCTAGCGCTGCACCCGTTGGCAGGGTCGAGACAGAATCATTCCCACTCAATCGTCGCCGGCGGCTTGCTCGACACGTCATACGTCACGCGCGAAATACCTTCGATCTCATTGATGATCCGGCCGCTGACCGTCTCCAGCAGTTCATACGGCAGGTGCGCCCAGCGCGCGGTCATGAAGTCGATGGTTTCCACCGCACGCAGGGCCACGACCCACGCGTAACGACGACCATCGCCTACAACGCCAACGGACTTCACTGGCTGGAACACCACGAACGCCTGGCTGACTTTGTGGTACCAGTCGGCCTTGCGCAGTTCTTCGATGAAGATGTGGTCGGCGCGACGCAGCAGGTCGGCGTATTCCTTCTTCACTTCACCCAGGATGCGCACGCCCAGGCCAGGGCCCGGGAATGGGTGGCGGTAGACCATGTCATACGGCAGGCCCAGTTCCAGGCCAAGGCGGCGGACTTCGTCCTTGAACAGTTCGCGCAACGGTTCTACCAGCTTGAGGTTCATTTCCTCAGGCAGGCCGCCCACGTTGTGGTGGGACTTGATCACGTGGGCCTTGCCGCTCTTGGCGCCGGCCGACTCGATCACGTCAGGGTAGATGGTGCCCTGGGCGAGGTATTTGATGTTGTCCAGTTTGTTGGACTGGGCATCGAATACGTCGATGAAGGTGCGGCCGATGATTTTGCGCTTCTTCTCCGGGTCGGACTCGCCAGCCAGGTTGTTGAGGAACTGGTCCTCGGCGTTGGCGCGAATCACCTTGACGCCCATGTTCTCGGCGAACATGGCCATCACTTGCTCACCTTCGTGCAGGCGCAACAGGCCGTTGTCGACGAATACGCAGGTCAGTTGGTCGCCGATGGCTTTGTGCAGCAGCGCGGCAACCACGGAGGAGTCAACGCCGCCGGACAGGCCGAGCAATACGTTGTCGGTGCCGACCTGGGCGCGTACTTGGGCGATGGCGTCTTCAGCGATCTTCGACGGGGTCCACAGGGCTTCACACTCGCAAATGTCGAGAATGAAACGCGACAGGATGCGGCCGCCTTGCTTGGTATGGGTCACTTCCGGGTGGAACTGCACGCCGTAGTAACGACGCTCGTCGCTGAACATGCCGGCGATCGGGCAGCTCGGGGTGCTGGCCAGGATGTGGAAGTCTTCCGGCATTTTGGTGACCTTGTCACCGTGGCTCATCCACACGTCGAGGCCGAACAGGCCGTCGGCGTCGATGTGGTCTTCGATGCCGTCCAGCAGGCGGCTCTTGCCGACCACGTCGACACGGGCATAACCGAATTCACGCAGTTCGGAGCCTTCGACCTTGCCGCCCAGTTGCTCGGCCATGGTCTGCATGCCGTAGCAGATGCCGAACACCGGTACGCCCAGGTCGAATACGGCTTGCGGGCAACGCGGGCTGTTGGCTTCGTGCACGGACTCGGGGCCACCGGCGAGGATGACGCCTTTAGGTGCGAATTCGCGGATCGCTTCGTCATCCATGTCGAACGGATGCAGTTCGCAGTACACACCGATTTCACGCACGCGGCGAGCGATCAGCTGGGTGTACTGGGAACCGAAGTCGAGGATCAGGATGCGGTGGGCGTGAATGTCGAGGGCCATGAAGTCAGTCTCGTCTAATGAATCAGAAACAACTCGGGGCTGAAGAACAGCCCCGGTTACTTAACATTTTGCTGGAAGCCTCAACCTACGCGGTAGTTTGGCGCTTCCTTGGTGATCTGCACGTCGTGGACATGGGATTCAGCCATGCCGGCGCCGGTGATCCGTACGAACTCTGGCTTGGTGCGCATTTCTTCGATGTTGGCGCTGCCGGTGTAACCCATCGAAGAACGCAGGCCGCCCATCAGTTGATGGATGATGGCGCTCAGGGTGCCCTTGTACGGCACACGGCCCTCGATGCCTTCCGGTACGAGCTTCTCGGCGCCTGCCGAGGAGTCCTGGAAGTAACGGTCGGACGAGCCTTGGGCCTGGGACATGGCGCCCAGCGAACCCATGCCACGGTAAGCCTTGTACGAACGGCCCTGGAACAGTTCGATCTCGCCCGGCGCCTCTTCGGTACCGGCGAACATCGAGCCCATCATCACGCAGGAAGCACCGGCCACGATGGCCTTGGACAGGTCACCGGAGAAACGGATGCCGCCGTCGGCGATCAATGGCACGCCAGTGCCCTCAAGGGCTGCGGCGACGTTGGCGATGGCGCTGATTTGCGGCACGCCTACACCGGCGACGATACGCGTGGTGCAGATCGAGCCTGGGCCGATACCGACCTTGACTGCATCGGCGCCGGCTTCGGCCAGGGCCTTGGCGGCAGCGCCGGTGGCGATGTTACCGCCGATCACCTGCACCTCTGGGAAGTTCTGCTTGACCCAGCGCACGCGGTCGATCACGCCTTTGGAATGGCCGTGGGCAGTGTCGACCACTACCACGTCCACACCGGCGGCAACCAGCGCGGCAACGCGGTCACCGGTGTCTTTACCGGTACCGACGGCAGCACCCACGCGCAGGCGACCTTGGTCATCCTTGCTGGCCAGCGGGTAAGCCTTGGCTTTTTCGATGTCGTTGACAGTCATCATGCCTTTGAGGGCGAATTTGTCGTCGACGATCAGCACGCGCTCGATGCGGTGCTTGTGCAGCAGTTCACGCACATCGTTCTTGTCGGCGCCTTCCTTGACAGTGACCAGACGCTCTTTGGGCGTCATCACTTCGCGGACGGTGACTTCAAGACGGTTTTCGAAACGCACGTCACGGGAAGTGACGATGCCGACCAGGTCGCCATCGTGCAGCACGGGAACACCGGAGATGTTGTGCAGGCGGGTCAGGTCGAACAGGTCACGCACAGTGGCGTCGGCCTCGATGGTGATCGGATCTTTCACCACACCGGCTTCGTAACGCTTGACCTTGCGCACTTCGGCAGCTTGCTGCTCGATGGTCATGTTCTTGTGGATGATCCCGATACCGCCTTCCTGCGCCATGGCAATGGCCAGGCGGGCTTCGGTAACGGTGTCCATCGCAGCGGAAACCAGGGGAATATTCAGCTCGATGCCACGGGTTAGGCGGGTCTTGAGACTGACTTCGTTAGGAAGCACCTCGGAATAACCGGGCACTAGGAGAATGTCGTCGAATGTCAGAGCTTCTTGGCTGATACGCAGCATCGCGGGGGCTCCCGAGCGGGAAAATGGAAGCGCGCCATTATATACATGCACCCTGTCGGGCTCAATGTAAAACTCTGACAAACTTGGTAATACTGATAGATGGATTAAAGCTCGACTTTGACCCAGCTGATCTTCTGGTCCAGCCAATCGGCAAATTCGTCGATAAAGCTCTGCTTGAAACCGGCCTCCGCCCAGTTGTTGAAGATAAATCCCAGGTTGGAAAACCCGCACTCCTGCAGGAACAGGAAGCCGTTGATGTCATCTTCATGCCCACACAGCGGGCAGGTGAAGTTATCGGTGTGGCCGGGCATCCAGTCTTCCAGGCTTTCGAACAGCGCTTCACCCACTTCCTTGCGGCACTCCGGGCAGCCGGCCTCTTCGAGAAAGCCCTTGGCCGGCGTATAGATGCAACGCTTATAGATGATCTCCAGGCCGTTGACCGGTTCATTGAACGGCAGCGCCTCGGGGTACAGCACCACGGCGCGGGCACCGTCAGCCAAGGCGTAGGCCATGCGGTTGCCGGTGCGCCCGCAGGTGGTCAGTTCTTCCTTGATGATGTTCTTGCGCACCAGCCAGCGCACGATCGCCCGGGCGCGGGGTTCATGGACGGGCAAGGTGGAGATTTTCGGAACAAGGATACTTTGGGAGTTCATGGGAGTCCTGCGGTGTGGCTGCTGACGCCATCGGGGGTAGGCAGCTTAATCCCTGCCCCACACAGGTCAAGTACTCAAATACCGCCCGATCAACGCAATGCCGCTGGCCAGCACCAGCCATGTCACCAACCGTACAAACGCTTCACGGGACATGCGCATCGTCAACCTGCGCCCGCACCACAACCCCACGGCCATCGCCGGCAGCAGGCACAGCGCCAACATCAATAGCGGCAAATCAGCGTACACCCCAGCAATCAGGAACAAGCTCAGGCGCACCACTGTGCTGCAACTGATCAGCGCGCTTTGCGTCGCCCGCGCCGCATCCTTGGGCAGGCGGCTGTTCAGGTAGATCGCATATAAAAAGCCACCACTGCCGAACAGCGCACCAAACAACCCGCCGACAGTGCCCATGGGGATCGACCAAGCCGCCGCCAATTGCGTCGGCCGCGCTTTCACCGCCAGGGTGTAAAGGGCATAGGCGGTGATAAACAGCCCCATCAACAGCAGCAACAGGTCTGAATGCAGGTTGAGCAAAAACACCACGCCCAATGTGCAACCGATGGCCATGCACGGCAACAGGCGCAGCAGCTCCGCTTTGTTCACATCCCGTCGTGTTTGCAGCAGGCCGCCAAAGGCTGCGACAAAATCGAGCAATACCAGCAACGGGATGATCTTCGACAGCGGCATGAACAGAATCAAGACAGGCCCGGCCACCAGCGCCGTACCGAAGCCGGCGATACCGAACACGATGTACGCCACCACCACACCCAGGCCGATTACCAGCCAATCCGTACCACCAAACCACCACTGACTCATCAGTTCAACCGGGCTCATGGGTCATTCCTTGAAAGAGACGGCCTTTACTTTAGCCATCAACGAGCGATGCGACTAATATCTTCAAAGCCCTCTACCCATCTCGAAAAGGCATGACGCGTGATCTCCACCCGCCAACTGCGCTACTTCGTCGAAATCGCCGACAGTGGCAGCTTCAGCACGGCCGCCGAACGCCTGTTCGTGGCGCAATCGGCCCTGAGCCGGCAAATCAAGGCCCTCGAAACCCAGCTGCAAACACCGCTGTTCGAGCGCACCGCGCGCCAACCGCGCCTGACCGCCGCCGGCGAAGCCTTTTACCCACGGGCGCGCAACCTGCTGAGTGAGTTGCTCAAGGCCAGCGAACTGGCTACCCAAGTCGGCAATGGCCAGCTCGGCACCCTGCGCCTCAGCCATTCGAGCACCGTGCCGATGAGTGGTCGTTTGTTGCAGGGCATCAGTACCTGGCTGGCACGCTGCCCAGAGGTGTCGATGAATATCGTCAAATTGTCCTCCGAAGCCCAGTTGGAAGAGATCGCCGAGGGCCGCCTGGAAATCGGCCTGCTGCGCTTGCCGGTGTTGCGCCAGCGCGAGGGGGTGAGCATATTGCCTTTATATAGCGAACAGGTGTTGCTGGCGGTGCCGTCGAATCACCCGTTATCACACACCGACAAGCCCATCGAACTGGGGCAACTCAAGGATGAGGCGTTTATCTCGATCCCTCACCCTCAGCGCGGTGGCCTGAGCTATCTGTCGGCTGAACTGTGCATGCGTGCCGGATTTTTCCCCAAGGCGGCGCGCGTCATGTCGCGCAAGACCACCCAGTTGCAACTGATCCAGGCCGGTTTCGGCATAGCCTTGTTACCAGAATCCATGCAGGACATCGCCCCCGCCAATGTGCGTTTTTTACCCCTGGCCGACCCGGACTGCCTGAGCACCGTGGCGCTGGCCTGCCAGCAGGCACCGGGCCCGCTGGTGGAGCAATTCTGCCAAACCTTGCGCGAATGCCTATAAACTGCCGCCCATGATTAAAGACCCCTTTGCCCGCCTGGGCCTGGACCGCGAAGTCCTGACTGTCAGTCAACTCAACGGCCGTGCGCGGGTGTTGCTGGAAGACGTATTCACCAATATCTGGGTCGAAGGCGAGATCTCCAACCTCGCCCGCCCGGCCTCCGGCCACGTGTACTTCACCCTCAAGGACAGCGGTGCGCAGGTGCGTTGCGCCCTGTTTCGCAATAACGCCGCCCGGGTGCGCCAGGCGCTGAAGGATGGCCTGGCGGTGAAAGTGCGCGGCAAGGTCTCGCTGTTCGAAGGCCGTGGCGATTACCAACTGATCCTCGACACCGTGGAGCCGGCCGGTGACGGCGCACTGCGCCTGGCCTTCGATGCGTTGAAGGAAAAGCTCAGCGCCGAAGGCCTGTTCAGTGCCGAGCGCAAGGTGCCGCTGCCGGCCCACCCTCGGCGCATCGGCATTATCAGCTCGCCTACCGGTGCGGTGATACGCGACATCATCAGTGTGTTCCGCCGCCGCGCGCCGAACATTGAACTGACTCTGATCCCGACGGCCGTGCAAGGCCGCGAAGCAATCGCGCAGATTGTGCGTGCGCTGAAACTCGCCGATGCGCGTGGCTTTGACGCGCTGATCCTGGCGCGTGGCGGCGGCTCGCTGGAAGACCTCTGGTGCTTCAACGAAGAGGCCGTGGCGCGCGCGGTGGATGCTTGCGTCACCCCGATCGTCAGCGCCGTGGGCCATGAAACCGATGTGTCCATCAGCGACTTCGTGGCGGATGTGCGCGCGCCCACCCCGTCTGCCGCCGCTGAACTGCTGGCGCCGGACGCCAGTCACCTCGTGCGCCAGGTGGAAAACCTGCATCGCCGCCTGGTGATGCTGATGCGCAATCGCCTGGCCCACAACCGCTTGCGCCTGGAAGGCATGGCGCGTCGCCTGCGCCACCCCGGCGAGCGCCTGCGCCAGCAGGCTCAGCGCTTGGACGATCTGGACATGCGCCTGCGCCGAGCATTCGAGCGCAGCCTCAATACCCGCCGCGAACGCTTGATCCGCCTGGAAACCCGCCTTGCCGGTCAGCACCCTGGCCGCCAGTTGGCCCTGCTGCGCCAGCGCCTGGACAGCCTTGCCGAACGCCTGCCCCGCGCCATGCGCGAAGGCCTCAAGGCACGGCGCCTGCAACTGCAAAGCCAGGTGCAGACGCTACAGGTGGTCAGCCCGCTGGCAACCCTGGGCCGTGGCTACAGCATCCTGCTGGATGAACGGGGCCAGGCCATCCGCAACGCGGCGCAAACCCACACCGGCCAGCGCCTCACCGCGCGTCTCGGCGAAGGCCAATTGCAAGTGCGGGTGGAAGACAACCACCTCACACCCGTCACCCTTTCGTTATTGGATTGATTGATGCCACGTTTCTTAAGTTTGTTGCTGCTGCTGTGCCTGGCCTTTAACGCGCATGCCGATAGCTACATCAGTCGCACCTTGAACAAACCGGTGCCGGGGGGCGTTGCAGTGGTCGACCTCGGGCCTTCGGCCGGCGCGCCCAAGGCCAGCTATCAGGGCAAACCGGTGCTGGTGGTCAAGGAGCAGGACAATTGGCTGGCGATTGTCGGCATCCCGTTGAGCGTCAAGCCGGGTAACGAGCGCATCAGCAGTGGCGGGCGCAGCCTGCCGTTTATCGTCGGCTACAAGAAATACCCGGAACAGCGCATCACCTTGAAGAACAAAAGCCAGGTCAACCCGGCCCCCGCGCAACTCAAGCGCATCGAGGCGGAACTGGCGGTGCAGATCAAGGCCTATCGCAGCTTCAGCCCCAACCTGCCGAGCAATCTGGTGCTGGATAAGCCGGTGAACGGGCCGCTGTCGAGCAAGTTCGGTGTGCGCCGGTTCTTCAATGGCGAAGAACGCAACCCGCATTCGGGACTGGATTTTGCGGTGCCGGCGGGAACACCGATCAAGACCCCGGCGAACGGCAAGGTGATCCTGGTGGGTAACTACTTCTTTAACGGCAATACCGTATTCGTCGACCACGGCCAGGGCTTTATCAGCATGTTCTGCCATATGTCCAAGATCGACGTGAAGGTGGGCCAGCAACTGGTACGCGGTACGGTGGTGGGCAAGGTCGGCGCGACTGGCCGCGCCACCGGCCCCCATATGCACTGGAATGTGAGCCTGAACGATGCGCGGGTCGACCCGGCGATTTTCATCGGGGCGTTCCAACCTTGAATGAAGCGATTGCGCGCTGGATAACCGACGCGCAATTTAATCTAGCCTCCAAGCAATTCCAAACCATAAAATCCCGTTTCTCACGAATATAAAAGAACTTCTCTCAATTTTTAGCGACTGCTTGCCATCTTTCACCCCGACGGTTAGGGTTGAGCTTATGAAAACCTCTCACACCCTCATTCAGCTTCGCCAGCACCGCAGCCTGTGCCTCGTCAGCGCACGACTGCCAGGCTGAATCGATCTGCCTCGTCCCCAAGCTTTATCCCCAAACAACAGTTCTACGGCAGGCCGCCTTTTCTCGGCCCTACAACAAAGGATTTCCCGATGAGCATGCTCAAAGACCCGTCTTCGAAGTACCGTGCGTTCCCGACTATCGACATCCCGGACCGCACCTGGCCATCCAAAACCATCACCACCGCGCCGATCTGGTGCAGTTCCGACCTGCGTGATGGCAACCAGTCGCTGATCGAGCCGATGGACGCGGTGAAAAAGCTGCGCTTCTGGAAGACCCTGGTTGCCGTCGGCGTGAAGGAAATCGAAGCCTCGTTCCCCGCTGCGTCGCAAACCGACTTTGACTTCGTGCGTACCCTGATCGAAGACAACCACATCCCCGAGGACACCACCATCCAGGTGCTGACCCAGGGCCGTGAAGACTTGATCGCGCGTACGTTCGAATCCCTGCGCGGCGCCAAAAAAGCCATCGTGCACTTGTACAACGCCACGTCGCCGTCGTTCCGCCGTATTGTGTTCAACCAGGACAAGGATGGCATCAAGGCCATCGCGGTCAACGCCGCCAAGCTGTTCGTCAAATACGCCGCCCAGCAGCCGGAAACCCAGTGGACGTTCGAGTATTCCCCGGAAACCTTCAGCGCCACTGAGCTGGAATTCGCCAAGGAAGTCTGTGATGCAGTGATCGAGGTGTGGAACCCGACGCCTGAGCACAAGATGATCCTCAACCTGCCGGCCACTGTCGAATGCGCCACGCCAAATATCTATGCCGACCAGATCGAGTGGTTCGGTCGCCATATCAACCGTCGTGACAGCGTGATCATCAGCTTGCACACCCACAACGACCGTGGCACCGGCGTAGCCGCCACCGAGCTGGGCCTGATGGCCGGCGCCGACCGTGTCGAAGGCTGCCTGTTCGGCAATGGCGAGCGCACCGGCAACGTCGATCTGGTGACCGTGGCACTGAACATGTACACCCAGGGCCTCGACCCGCAGCTGGATTTCTCCGACATCGATGGCGTGCGCAAAGTGGTTGAAGAGTGCAACCAGATCCAGGTGCACCCGCGTCACCCGTACGTCGGCGACCTGGTGCACACCGCGTTCTCCGGCTCCCACCAGGACGCCATCCGCAAAGGTTTCAGCCAGCAGAAAGACGATGCCCTGTGGGAAGTGCCGTACTTGCCGATCGACCCGGCGGACATCGGTCGCAGCTACGAAGCAGTGATTCGTGTGAACAGCCAGTCGGGTAAAGGCGGTATCGCCTACCTGCTGGAGCAGGAATACGACATCAGCTTGCCGCGTCGCATGCAGATTGAGTTCAGCCAGGTGGTACAGGCCGAAACCGACCGCGTGGGCCTGGAAATGACTGCACCGCAGATCTACGCCTTGCTGCAACGCGAGTACCTGCAAGCCAACACCCCGTACGCGCTGGTCAGCCATCGCTTGCAGGAAGAGAACGGCAACAGTTTTGTCGAGGTGGAAGTTTCCGGCAAGGGCCAGGGCGAGACCAACCTGCATTGGAAAGGCAAAGGCAACGGCGCCCTGGAAGCGCTGGTGGCCGGTTTGCCGATTGGCGTGGAGATCATGGACTACAACGAACATGCGATCGGTGCGGGCACCAACGCCAAGGCGGCGGCCTATATCGAGCTGCGCGTGAATGGCGAACGCCCGGTGCACGGTGTGGGTATTGACGAAAACATCACCACCGCCAGCTTCAAGGCGCTGTTCAGCGCACTGAATCGTTCGTTGAGCCAGCAAGAAGCGAAGGCGGCGTAAGCTATCGTCGCAATGCAAAAGGCCCCTGGGTGAGAATCCAGGGGCCTTTTTATTGAGTTTCAGATTTGGGTTGCCTGATAGCGCCTCATCGGGTTCAAGCCCCCTCCCACATTTTGAATATATTCACAAATCAAGGTGTGGGAGGGGCTTGCCCCCGATAGCGGTCTGTCAGACAAACTGAAAGCTATCGGCATCCAGGTTCGCCGGGAATCGGCTGCGATAAGCAGACAACTCGGCCGCATCCAGCATCACCTGGAACACCCCGTCCGCCTCCCCCGCACTCAGCAAGGTTTCGCCCTGGAAATCCAGCACCTGGCTGTCGCCGGTATAGGCAAAGCCTTTGCCGTCCGTGCCCACCCGATTCACCGCCGCCACATAGCACAGGTTTTCAATCGCCCGCGCCGGCAGTAGACGGTTCCAGTGCTGACGTCGCGCGCCCGGCCAGTTGGCGGTGTACAACAGCAGGTCCGTATCCTGGGCATCGCGGCTCCACACCGGGAAGCGCAGGTCATAGCAAATCAGCGGCCGAATGCGCCAGCCCTTCAACTCGACCTGCACCTGGCGCTCGCCGGGGGTGTAGTGATCGTGTTCACCCGCCATACGGAACAGATGGCGCTTGTCATAGTGCAACACCTCGCCATCCGGCCGTGCCCACAGCAGGCGGTTGCGGTGACTGCCGTCGGCAGCCTGGATGATCACGCTGCCAGTGATCACCGCGTTGTACGTTGCCGCCTGGGCTTGGAGCCAAACATGGGTCGGACCGTTTTCAGGCTCGGCCAGGGCGGCCGACGCCATGGAAAACCCGGTCGTGAACATCTCCGGCAGCACGATCAAATCGGCGCCTTTGGCCTGTGCCAGCAGCAACTCGAAGTGATCAAGATTGGCTTGGCGGTCGTGCCAGGCCAATGTGGTCTGGATCAAAGCAATATTCAGATTCGGCAGTGCACTCAGATCACGCATAGTTTTTCAGCTGCTTGTCGCAGCGTCTCCTCGCGTTTGGCGAAGCACAGACGCACCAGGCGCTGGCCCTGGGGTGGGTTCTGGTAGAACACCGAGACTGGGATAGTGGCCACGCCGTGCTCACGGGTCATCCACAGCGACATGGCCACGTCGTCCAGGTCGGGGCGAATCCGGGAGTAATCCACCAGCTGGAAGTAGGTACCGGTAACCCGCGCAAAGCTGAAACGCGACGGCGCCAGCAGGTCACAGAACAGGTCGCGCTTGGCCTGGTAGAACGCCGGTAGTTCGTCGACATGTTCCGGGTGGTCGGCCATGAAGTCGGCCAGCGCGAACTGCAATGGCGTCACGCCGCAGAAATTGACGTACTGGTGCACCTTGCGCAGTTCTGCGGTGAGCGCGGGCGGCGCGACGACGTAGCCGGTTTTCCAACCGGTGACGTGGTAGGTCTTGCCAAACGAACTGACCACGAAAGCACGCTGATACAGCTCTTCGTGAGCCAGCACGCTGACATGAGGCACGCCATCGAATACCAAGTGTTCGTAGACCTCGTCGCTGACCAGGTAGATGTCACGGTCGCGGATCAGGTCGGCCAGTTGGTCCAGCTCGGCACGGCTGATCAGCGCGCCTGTGGGGTTGTGCGGCGTGTTGAGGATGATCATGCGTGTGTGGGGCGACAGCGCGGCCTGGATCTGCTCGAAGTCCAGCGCAAAGCCCGGCAGGCTCAGTTGCACATGCACGCACCGGCCCCCGGCCAGTTCCACCGAAGGCTCGTAGCTGTCGTAGCTGGGGTCGAACACGATGACTTCGTCGCCGCTTCGAATCACGGCCTGGATCGCACAGAAAATCGCGGCGGTGGCGCCGGGGGTGATGGTCACTTCGGTGTCGGCATTGACCGTGGCGCCGTAGCTGCGCGCGATCTTGGCCGCCACCTGCTGGCGCAACGCCGGCAGGCCGGTCATCGGGGAATATTGATTATGGCCGCTGGCAACGTGTTTGCCCACGGCGTCGAGCAAACCCTGGGGGCCATTGAAGTCGGGGAACCCCTGGGACAGGTTGAGCGCGCCGGTTTCGGCGGCGAGTTGTGACATGGTGGTGAAAATAGTCGTGCCGACATTCGGCAGCTTGCTGGTGATCATGGGAGCCCCCTTCGGGTGAGCTACAAGTTTTAAGCTGCAAGCTGCAAGCGGGTCAAGCGACAAACCACCGGACACAAAAAAGGGCTCCAAGGGAGCCCTCTCTTGCAGCGTGTCGCTTAACCTGAAGCGGCTGCTATTTCTTATCGCGGCGCTTCTTGTCGGCCTTCTTGTGGTGAGTCATCAAACGACGCTTCTTGTTCACCTGACGGTCGGTCAGTGTGTTCTTATTGCCTTCGTATGGGTTCTCGCCACCCTTGAACTCGATACGGATCGGCGTACCGACCAGTTTCAAGACACGGCGGTAGGTGTTTTCCAAATAACGCACGTAGGACTTGGGCACCTTCTCGATCTGGTTACCGTGGATCACGATAATCGGCGGGTTGGCACCGCCCAGGTGGGCGTAACGCAGTTTGATCCGGCGGTTGTTGACCATCGGCGGCGCGTGCTCGCCGACCGCATCTTCCAGGATCTGGGTGAGGCGGTTGGTCGGCCAGCGGGTCACCGCGGACTTGAACGAGTTCTGCACGGACGCGTAGAGGTTGCCCACGCCGGTACCGTGCAGGGCCGAGATAAAGTGGATATCGGCAAACTCAACGAAGAACAGGCGACGCTGCAGCTCGATCTTGACGAAATCGCGCTCGCTCGGCGTCATGCCGTCCCACTTGTTGATCGCGATTACCAACGCCCTACCGGCTTCCAGGGCAAACCCCAGCAGGTTGAGGTCGTGGTCCACCACGCCTTCGCGGGCATCCATCACGAAGATCACCACGTTGGCGTCTTTGATCGCTTGCAGGGTTTTGACCACGGAGAACTTTTCAACTTCCTCGTGGATCTTGCCGCGTTTGCGCACACCGGCGGTGTCGATCAGCGTGTACTTCTCGTCGTTACGCTCAAACGGGATGTAGATGCTGTCGCGAGTGGTGCCGGGCTGGTCATAGACGATGACGCGGTCTTCACCGAGCATGCGGTTGACCAGGGTCGACTTGCCGACGTTCGGGCGGCCGATGATGGCGATCTTGATGCCGTCTTTTTCACTTGGGCCAGGAATGCGCTTGGCTTCCTCACCTTCGGCAACGATCTCTTCCTCGCCTTCCTCTTCCTCAGCGTCATCCTTGGGGAAATCGCGCAGGGCAATTTCCAGCATTTGGGTGATGCCGCGACCGTGGGCGCCAGCGATAGGGATTGCGTCGCCCAGGCCCATCGGGCTGAATTCGGCACGGGCCTGCTCAGGATCGATGTTATCGATCTTGTTGGCGATCAAGTAGGAACGCTTGTTGCGCTTGCGCAGGTGCTCGCCAATCATCTGGTCGGCAGCGGTGTAGCCCGCACGGGCGTCCACAAGGAACAACACGACATCGGCTTCTTCAATGGCCAGCAGCGACTGCTCGGCCATTTTTTCGTCCATGCCATGCTCGTCACCGGAGATACCCCCAGTGTCGACAATAATATAGGAGCGCCCTTGCCACTTTGCCTCACCGTATTGGCGATCACGGGTCAGACCGGACAAGTCGCCGACGATGGCGTCGCGAGTCCTGGTCAGGCGGTTGAACAAGGTGGACTTGCCGACGTTAGGTCGGCCCACCAGGGCGATTACGGGAACCATGCGGCTCTCCACTTCGTTATTTCAGAAAATACAAAAGCCGCTGCAAGGCAGCGGCTGGTGCTCGGGGCAGCATCGTCAGATGCCGCATGCCCCGCCGAAGCAGGGCCGCCTGGGTGTTACCCCAAGCATCGTTCTTACTTGATGGTCAGGGCTTCCAGCTTGCCGCTGTTGCCATACACATAAAGCATGTTACCCACCACCAGCGGACGCGCACGCAGGCCGTCGCTGTCGATACGCTCACGACCTACAAAGCGACCGTCCACCTGGCTCAGCAGGTGCAGGTAGCCTTCGAAGTCGCCGACCGCCACGTAGCTGGAGAATACTTCCGGTGCCGACAGCTGACGGCGAGCCAGGGAGTCGTTGCTCCACAATGCAGTGGTGGAACGCTCGTCGACACTTTCAACGGTGCCGGACGCCAGGCTGACGTAGACGCTGCCAAACCCTTGGGCGACACCGGCGTAGCTGGAAGCATCACGCTGCCAATTGACGCGGCCGCTTTGCAGGTCCAGCGCGGCAACGCGGCCCTGGTAGGTGGCGACATAAAGGGTTTCACCCGACAGCAGCAAGCCACCATCGATGTCCACGACGCGATCCAGTTCCGAACGACCTTGCGGGATGGCCACACGGGTTTCCCAGGCCGGCACGCCGTTCTGGGTGTCCAGGGCGACCACTTTACCGGTCGACAGGCCTGCAACGGCCAGATTGTTGGTCACAACCGGACCACTGGTACCGCGCAGGGTCAACACCGCAGGGGTGCTGTCGTACAACCAACGCTGTTCGCCAGTGCTGGCATCCAGGCCGATGACACGGTCGTCCTGAGTTTGTACCACGACGATATCGCCGTTGGTGGCAGGCGGCGCGAGGACTTCACTGGTCACGCGAGCGCGCCATTTCTCTTCACCGGTGCTGGAATCCAGGGCTACGACCTCACCTTTCAGCGTGCCGACCATCACCAGGCCGTAACCCACGCCTACGGCGCCGGACACTGGCAACTCGAGGTCTTTCTTCCACTTGACGTCGCCGTTCATGCGATCCATGGAGATCACCACGCCGGTCACGTCAGCGGCCACAATGTTGTCACCGTCGATTGCCGGTACCAACATGTTGTAGGTTTCGCCCTGACCGTCACCGATGGAGCGGCTCCACTGCTTTTGCAGGACCACTTCTTCCTTGAAACTGGTCAGCTCCGCCGGTGGCAGTTCTTTTTTACTGTTGCTGCTGCAACCCGCGGCCAGAACGGCCAGAGCCAGCAATGCTGCATGTTTCCAACGGATCACGTCACGCATCCCCTTTGGCCAAGTCGTCCAGCTTGATTTGTAAGCCACCGACCGCCGCTTCATCAGACAGCGCCGCCTTGGCTTTTTTATACGCAGCATTGGCTTCGTCGGTACGACCCAATTGGACCAACAGGTCGCCCTTGAGCTCTTCGCGAGTGGCTACAAATGCCTTGTCCGCATCGCCGTCGAGCAGTTTGAGTGCTTCGTCAGCCTTATTTTGTGCCGCCAGTACCTGGGCCAGACGCTGACGTGCGATTTCGCCCAGGGTCGGGTTGGCTGGCTTGTCAGCGATTGCCTTGAGTTCTGCGCCAGCGTCATCCAGCTTACCGGTGTCGACCGCAACTTTCGCGACGAACAGGCTACCGTATTGGGCGTAGGTGCTACCGCCGAATTCGTTTTTCAGCTTGCCGGCCAGGTCCGCAACTTGCGCCGGATCGGGCTTGCCGCTAGGCGTCAGCGTGGTTTCCAGCAGTTGCTGATAGAGGATCGAGGCGCCCTGGGACTGGTTGGCCTGATACTTGTGCCAGGCTTGCCAGCCGAACACCACCACTAAAGCCAGCAGACCGCCGGTAACCAGAGGCTTGCCGTTACGCTGCCACCAGTCCTTGAACTCGGCCAGTTGCTCATCATCAGTACTCGACACCCCAACACTCCTTAATCGCTAAATTCGGCTGTTCGACAGCTTCAACCCTGCACGACGCAGGTGGCCAAGTGCGCAGCGAGCGCATCGAAGGCAATGTTCTGTTGCTCACCCTGGCCACGCAGGGGCTTGAAACCTATCACTTGCTGGGCCAGTTCGTCATCGCCGAGGATCAGCGCATACAGCGCACCGCTCTTGTCGGCCTTCTTGAACTGGCTCTTGAAGCTGCCGGCACCGGCGTTGATCTGCAGGCGCAGGTTCGGCAGTTGGTCACGCACCTTCTCGCTCAAGGCCAGGGCAGCCAGTTCGGCGGCTTCGCCAAACGCACAGAGGTACACGTCCACCTGACGGGAGATTTCTTCCGGGACCTGCTCCAGGGTTTCCAGCAGCAGGATCAGCCGCTCGATACCCATGGCAAAGCCTACGCCCGTGGTCGGCTTGCCGCCCATCTGCTCGACCAGGCCGTCGTAACGGCCGCCCGCGCACACGGTGCCCTGGGCGCCGAGCTTGTCGGTGACCCACTCGAACACGGTTTTACTGTAGTAGTCGAGGCCGCGCACCAGTTTCGGGTTGATCACGTAGGGAATACCGGCCGCGTCCAGACGAGCCTTGAGGCCCTCGAAGTGCGTGCGGGATTCATCGTCCAGGTAGTCGGCCATTTTCGGCGCGTCGATCAGTACGGCCTGGGTGTCGGCGTTCTTGGTATCCAATACGCGCAACGGGTTGGTCTTCAGGCGACGCTGGCTGTCTTCGTCCAGCTTGTCCAGGCGAGCGGAGAGGAACTCCACCAGGGCTTCGCGATAGCGACCGCGGGACTCGCTGGTGCCCAGGCTGTTGAGCTCAAGCTTGACCGCATCGCGGATGCCCAGCATGCCCCACAGGCGCCAGGTCAGCACGATCAGCTCTGCGTCAATGTCCGGGCCGTCGAGGTTGAACACTTCGAGGCCGATCTGGTGGAACTGGCGATAACGGCCTTTTTGCGGGCGTTCGTGACGGAACATCGGGCCGATGTACCACAGTTTCTGCGGTTGACCGCCGCCGGTGAGACCATGCTCAAGCACGGCGCGCACGCACGCTGCGGTCCCTTCCGGACGCAAGGTCAGGGAGTCGCCGTTGCGGTCTTCAAAGGTGTACATCTCTTTTTCGACGATGTCGGTCACTTCACCGATGGAGCGTTTGAACAGCTCGGTGAACTCAACGATCGGCATGCGGATCTGCTTGTAACCGTAGTTATCCAGCAGACGCGCGACCGTGTTCTCGAAGTAGCGCCACAGGGGCGTCTGCTCCGGCAGGATGTCGTTCATGCCACGAATGGCTTGCAGAGACTTGCTCACATCAAATCCTTAAATTCGTTCTTAGCCGCGTGCGATAAGCGCTGCGTCAGCGGCGACCTTCTCGGCCGCTTTCTCGCGGATCAGCTTTTCCAGCTCATCCACAAGATTGTCATTCGTTAACTTCTGCGACGGTTTGCCATCGATGTAGATCAGGTTCGGAGTTCCGCCGGTCAAGCCCACATGGGCTTCCTTGGCTTCACCCGGCCCGTTGACCACACATCCGATCACGGCGACATCCAGCGGCACCAGCAGGTCCTCGAGGCGCAACTCCAGGTCGTTCATGGTTTTCACCACGTCGAAGTTCTGCCGCGAGCAGCTCGGGCAGGCGATGAAGTTGATGCCACGGGAACGCAAACGCAGGGATTTGAGAATGTCGTAGCCGACTTTCACTTCCTCTACGGGGTCTGCCGCCAACGAGATGCGGATAGTATCGCCAATCCCTTCGGCGAGCAGCATACCGAGACCCACCGCAGATTTCACTGTGCCTGAGCGCAAACCGCCCGCTTCAGTGATACCCAGGTGCAACGGTTGCACGATTTCCTTGGCCAGCAAGCGGTAGGCTTCAACCGCCATGAACACGTCGGAGGCCTTTACGCTGACCTTGAAGTCCTGGAAATTCAGGCGTTCAAGGTGCTCGACGTGGCGCAGCGCCGACTCAACCAGCGCCGCCGGAGTAGGCTCGCCGTATTTTTTTTGCAGGTCTTTTTCCAGGGAACCGGCGTTGACGCCGATGCGGATCGGAATCCCGCGGTCACGGGCTGCATCCACCACCGCGCGCACACGGTCTTCACGACCGATGTTGCCTGGGTTGATGCGCAGGCAGTCCACGCCCAGCTCGGCAACGCGCAGCGCGATCTTGTAGTCGAAATGGATGTCGGCAACCAACGGCACCTTGACCAATTGCTTGATGCGGCCAAAGGCTTCGGCAGCGTCCATGTCCGGCACTGAAACCCGCACGATATCGACGCCGGCAGCTTCCAGGCGGTTGATCTGGGCAACGGTGGCGGCCACGTCGTTGGTGTCGCTGTTGGTCATGCTCTGCACTGCGATGGGGGCATCGCCGCCCACCGGCACCGAGCCGACCCAGATCTTGCGCGATACGCGACGTTTGATTGGAGATTCGCCGTGCATGACTATTGTCCCAACTTGATGCGAGCAGTCTCGCCACTGGTGAACGGCGCCACGTCCACAGGCTGGCCGTTGTAGGCCACTTGCGCGCCACGGGCAAAGCCCAGACGCAGCGTCAAAGGAGGCTTGCCGCCCTGGTCGAGCGTATCGCCCTTACGCTTCAGCCCGCTAAACAGCACTTTGCCATTGCCATCGGTGACTTGCGTCCAGCAGTCAGCGATGAACGTAACCTGTACCCGGCCGTCACCGGCGATCAACGCAGGGGTGGTGGGCGGCGAAATGGCGGGCGCTGCCGGGGCGGCCGGCGTAGCGGGCGTCGAAGTAGGTGCCGCAGGTGCATGGGGCTGGGCAGCAACGGAAGCCGCCGGCGTGGCAGGTGCTACCGGAGCAGGTATGGCAGCGGTGGCGGCAGGCGCCGTTTCCGGCACGGGCTGTTCGGTTGCGAGCGGGGCTTCAGGCGTGGCCTGGCCTTCGGCAACGGCCTGGTCTTCGGGCTCATCGAGCGGGTGAATCTGGGTGGTACCATCGGCGCTTTCGACTTCGACATGCTCCATGGCGTTACTGGTCAGGTCCTTGGTGCGCAGGGACGTCTGGTCTTGCCACCACAAAAACCCGCCGCCGATCACGGCGATCAGCAGCAGCAGGCTGACAATTCGCAAAATAGTGTGGGAAACCCGCACCGGTTCTTCGATGCGACCCAAGCCATGGACATTGCTGCCCTGGGAGTCGGTACCGGTGAACTGGTCGAATTGCTGAACCAGGACGGCCTGGTCGATACCCAGCAACTTGGCGTAGGCGCGGATATAGCCGCGGGCAAACGTGTGCCCAGGCAGCTTATCGAACGCACCGGCTTCGAGGTTGGCCAGGGACGTAGTGGTCAAATTGAGCTTGAGGGCCACTTCCGACAGCGACCAACCATTGCTTTCGCGGGCCTGACGCAAGGTGTCGCCTGGGTTTACGCGATTAGCTGCTACAACTTCCGGGTGCGCCGCTTTCATCATTGCTCCGACAGGTATTGCTGATATTCCGGCGTACCGGGATAGAGTCGTTCGAGTTGCTGGCCAAAATGTGCGGCCGTGTCGCGTTCTTCGTGAACCGTCGCCAGGCGTACACCGAGCAATAGACTACGTGCATTCTGCCCGCTGAGCAGGCTAAAACGTTCGTAATAGTCACGTGCCGGCACATAACGCCTGTCTTCGTAAGACAACTCAGCCATTTCGAGCAATGCCCGTGGCTGACGGCTGTTCAGGTGCAGGGCTTTTTCCAACTGCTGGCGAGCGCTGTCGCGCTGGCCCAGCCGCATAGAGGTCACCCCGAGGTTTTCGAACACCCGCGAGCGTTCCGGGTAGAGGGTATCGGCGGATGCTTGCTGGAAATAACGGGAGGCCTGGTCATAACGTTTCTGCTCGAACAGGAAGCTGCCGTAATTGTTCAGCAGTCGCGGGTCCGAAGGACGAGAGGCCAAGGCTTTATTGAAGTAGCGTTCGGCCAGTTCAGGCTCGGCCTGAGCCTGGAACACCAAAGCCAATGCGGCATTGGCATCGGCATCGTCGCCATCCAGCTCAAGGGCTTTTTTCAACGGCACCTTCGCTTGCTCGCTCATGCCCTGCTGCAAATAACCCAAGCCCAATCGCACATAAGCAACTCGCGCTTCGTCACGCCCCTTACCGGTTTGCAAAGGGCTGTCATGGCCCGATGAAACACAACCAGCCGCCAGGCCGGTAACAAGCAGAAGCAGCGCGAGGCGCAAGGGCATAGAGATCCTCTCTCAGATTCGATTCACAGCAATTTGCGGTAGATCGTCGGCGGCGTTCAGTTCACGCACGGCGATATAACGTTCACTGCGTCGGGTACGGTCCATCACCTGCCCAACCAACTGGCCACAGGCCGCGTCGATGTCTTCACCACGGGTGGTGCGTACCGTCACGTTGTAACCTGCCTGGTGCAATTGGTCCTGGAAACGGCGGATGGCGTTGTTGCTCGGCCGCTCGTAGCCGGAATGGGGAAACGGGTTAAACGGAATCAGGTTGATCTTGCACGGGGTGTTCTTGAGCAGCTCGATCATCTCGACCGCGTGCTCGACCTTGTCGTTGATGTCCTTGAGCATGGTGTACTCAATGGTCAGCACGCGCTTTTCACCCAAGGTCGCCATGTAGCGCTGGCAAGATTCGAGCAACATCTTAAGCGGATATTTTTTGTTGATCGGCACCAATTGATTACGCAATGCGTCATTGGGTGCGTGCAGCGACAACGCCAGGGAGACGTCAATGTGCTTGGCCAGCTCATCGATCATCGGTACCACGCCGGAGGTCGACAGGGTGACACGGCGCTTGGAGATGCCGTAACCCAGGTCGTCCATCATCAGGTGCATGGCCGCAACTACGTTGTCGAAGTTCAGCAGCGGCTCACCCATGCCCATCATCACCACGTTGGTGATGGCACGGTCGACGGTTGCCGGGACGCTGCCAAAGGATTTGTTGGCAATCCACACCTGGCCGATGACTTCGGCGGCGGTGAGGTTGCTATTGAAGCCTTGCTTGCCGGTGGAGCAGAAACTGCAGTCCAGGGCACAGCCAGCCTGGGACGAAACGCACAAAGTACCGCGTTTGCCCTGGGGGATATACACGGTCTCGACGCAGCTGCCGGACGCCACGCGCACCACCCACTTACGGGTGCCGTCGCTGGAGATGTCCTCGCTGACAACCTCGGGACCACGGACCTCGGCAATGGCCTTGAGCTTGTCGCGCAGGGCCTTGCTGACGTTCGTCATGGCGTCGAAATCGTCGACGCCAAAGTGGTGAATCCATTTCATTACCTGACCGGCACGGAAACGCTTCTCCCCGATTGAGTCGAAGAATTTCTCCATTTCCGGCTGAGTCAGCCCCAGCAGGTTGGTTTTAACAGTCGATATAGTCATGGATTCACCCTCACTCTTTAAGCCGATGCTTAGCGAGCGGTTACTTCAGTAGCGGCGAAAAAGTACGAGATTTCGCGAGCAGCAGCGGCTTCGGAGTCCGAACCGTGAACAGCGTTGGCGTCGATGGACTCAGCGAAGTCAGCGCGGATGGTGCCGGCAGCCGCTTCTTTAGGGTTGGTAGCGCCCATCAGCTCACGGTTCAGAGCGATAGCGTTTTCGCCTTCCAGAACCTGAACAACAACAGGGCCAGAGATCATGAAGGCAACCAGGTCGCCGAAGAAGCCACGAGCGCTGTGCTCAGCGTAGAAGCCTTCAGCTTCAGCCTTGGACAGTTGCTTGAGTTTCGAAGCTACAACCTTCAGGCCGGCTTTTTCGAAACGAGTGGTGATCTCGCCGATGACGTTTTTTGCAACAGCGTCAGGCTTGATGATGGAGAAAGTACGTTGAACAGCCATGGTGTAACTCCAGAAACGGTAATTTACGAAAAATTAAACCCGCGAATTATACGCGGGTTATTGGGTATTGCCTAACTGCGTAAAAAGTCGGCTCAGTCGTCTGCTTCTTCGATCCACAGACCCTGAATCGCCTCCAGGACCTTTTCGCCACCCCGGTCAGGGATGTCGTCGAATTCCGGCAGTGCCATTACGAGGTCGCGCAACTTGACGAAGTTCACGGTAAGAGGATTGACCTCAGGATGAGCTTCCGCAAGTTGTATAGCGATTTCTTGTACATCAACCCATTTCAGGCTCATGACATTTCCTTGAATCAATGCGGCGCTTCGGCCGCATGGTTGAGGGAATATTTCGGAATTTCGACAGTGATGTCTTCCGTGCCGACCTTTGCCTGACAGCTTAGGCGAGAAGTCGCCTCCAGGCCCCAGGCGCGATCCAGAAAGTCCTCTTCCAGCTCGTCCGCTTCTTCGAGAGAGTTGAAACCCTCGCGAATTACGCAGTGGCAGGTCGTGCAGGCGCAGACACCGCCGCAGGCGCTTTCGATCTCGATATGGTTGTCATGGGCAACTTCGAGGATGGACTTGCCGGTCTCAGCCTCCACAACCATACCGTCCGGGCAATGCTCGGCGTGTGGCAGAAAAATGACCTGCGGCATTAATTATTCCTCGATTTCATTCAGGTTGCGCCCGGCCAGTGCGGCTTTCACCGTCTGATCCATGCGGCGGGCGGCAAAGGCATCAGTCACCTGCGACAGGCGCTTGGTCTGTTGCTCGATGGCGTAACCATCGTTGCCTTTCATCAGTTCGGCCAGTTCCTGCATCTGCAGGTCGATGACCATGCGCTCTTCAGCATCCAGCAGACGCTCGCCGTCGGCTTCCAGGGCGCCCTGCACGGCTTCGAGCAGGCGCTGGGCATCGACTTGCTGCTCGCGCAGCACGCGGGCGACCTTGTCGTCACCGGCATATTGGAACGAATCCTTGAGCATCTTGGCGATTTCGCCGTCGGTGAGGCCGTAGGACGGCTTGACCTGAATGCTGGCTTCAACGCCCGAGGCCAATTCACGTGCTGCCACGCTGAGCAGGCCATCGGCGTCGACCTGGAAGGTCACGCGAATTTTCGCCGCACCGGCCACCATCGCCGGGATGCCGCGCAGTTCAAAGCGCGCCAGGGAGCGGCAGTCGCTGATCAGTTCGCGCTCGCCTTGCAGCACATGAATCATCATGGCCGTCTGGCCATCTTTGTACGTGGTGAAATCCTGGGCGCGTGCGACGGGGATGGTGGTGTTGCGTGGAATCACCTTCTCCATCAGGCCGCCCATGGTTTCCAGCCCCAGGGACAGCGGGATCACGTCGAGCAGCAGCAGTTCGCCACCATCGCGTTTATTACCGGCCAGGGTGTCGGCCTGGATAGCGGCGCCGATGGCGACTACTTGATCCGGGTCGATTTCCGTCAATGGCTGGCGGCCAAACGCTTCGGCAACCGCTTCGCGAACGCGTGGGACGCGCGTCGAACCGCCGACCATGACCACAGCGGCCACGTCCTCCAGCTCGATACCGGAATCACGTACAGCCCGACGGCACGCCTTGAGGCTGCGAGCGACCATCGGTTCGATCAACGCATCAAAAGCTTCGCGAGTCAGTTGAGCGGACCAGCTGCCGTAGGAAACTTCAACAGAATCAGCGTCAGTCAGTGCTTCCTTGGCCGCGCAGGCGGTTTGCAGCAGATTACGCTGCGCGCCAGGGTCCAGGTCAGCCGACAAGCCGGCGCTGGTGATGATCCAGCCGGCAATGGCATGGTCAAAGTCATCGCCACCCAGGGCGCTGTCGCCACCGGTAGCCAGCACTTCAAACACACCGCCGGTCAGGCGCAGGATCGAAATATCAAAAGTGCCGCCGCCCAGGTCGTAAATCGCGACGAGGCCTTCGGCGTGCTGGTCCAGGCCATAGGCCACAGCGGCGGCCGTCGGCTCGTTGAGCAAACGCAGCACGTTCAGGCCGGCGAGCTTCGCCGCATCCTTGGTCGCCTGGCGTTGTGCGTCATCGAAATAGGCCGGAACCGTGATCACCGCACCGACCAGTTCGCCGCCCAAAGTGGTTTCGGCACGCTGGCGCAACACTTTGAGGATATCGGCCGACACTTCCACCGGGCTTTTAGGGCCCTGCACGGTGTCGATGAACGGCATATGGGATTCGCCGCCAACGAAGCGGTACGGCAGCTGGTCGCCCAACTGCTTGACGTCGGACAGACCGCGGCCCATCAAGCGTTTAACCGACAGCACGGTATTCAACGGGTCACTGGACGCCGCCAGCCTGGCCGATTCGCCTACTTCGGTGCGATCGGCGTGATAACGCACGGCAGAGGGCAGGATCACCTGGCCATCAGCGTCGGGCAGTGGTTCGGACAGGCCGCTGCGCAAGGCAGCGACCAGGGAGTTAGTGGTGCCCAGATCAATCCCCACCGCCAGACGACGCTGGTGCGGTTGAGGGCTTTGGCCGGGTTCGGCGATTTGCAGTAGAGCCATGGTAATCAGGTCTTATCTGTCTATCAGGCGTGCATCACGGGCAGCACACTGGGTTAATCGTCGAGGCGCTCTTCTAGCTGGCGCACTTCGTAGGAGAGCTTGTCGAGGAATTGCATGCGCCGCATCAGGCGTTCGGCCTGTTCGCGTTGCGCCGCATCATTCCAACAGGCTGCGAAGCTTTCGTTGAGCTCATCCTGGGCCGTTTTCAGACGACGCTTGAAGACCGCGACACCGGCTATATCAGCCTCGTCCTGCAAGTCTTCGAGTTCTTCGCGCCACTGCATCTGCTGCATCAGGAAGTCCGGGTCGTGCACCGTGACTTCGAGTGGCAGCTCACCGCCGTTCATCGCAAGCAGATATCGCGCGCGCTTGGGCGGGCTTTTTAGCGTCTGATAGGCTTCGTTGAGGCTGGCCGATTGCTCCAGCGCCAAGCGTTGCTCACGCTCGGAGGCGTCAGCGAAGCGGTCCGGATGCACGCCACGCGCCAATTCACGGTAGCGCGCGGCAAGCTGCTCAAGGTCCAGCCGAAAGCTCGGCTGCAGCTCGAATAAAGCGAAATGACAAGGAGTACCCACGAGTAGCCTCAGATGTTGAAGCTTTCGCCGCAGCCACATTCACCGCGCACGTTGGGGTTGTTGAACTTGAAGCCTTCGTTCAACCCTTCCTTGACGAAATCGAGTTCGGTGCCGTCCAGGTAGGTCAGGCTTTTAGGGTCGATGATCACTTTCTCGCCGTGACTTTCGAACACCTGGTCTTCCTCAACCACCTCGTCGACAAACTCCAGCACGTAGGCAAGGCCGGAACAGCCCGTGGTGCGTACACCCAGACGAATCCCCTCACCTTTACCGCGCCCATTCAGGGAGCGGCGAATGTGCTGCGCAGCCGCTTCTGTCATGCTGATAGCCATCGTTGACTCCTTACTCGTCGCCAAATACTTAGATCAAGCCTTTCTTCTGCTTGTAGTCGCGAACGGCCGCCTTGATGGCGTCTTCTGCGAGTACGGAGCAGTGGATTTTCACTGGCGGCAACGCCAGCTCTTCGGCCAGTTGGGTGTTGCTGATCGTCACAGCCTCATCCAGAGTCTTGCCTTTCATCCATTCGGTGGCCAGCGAGCTGGAGGCGATGGCCGAACCGCAGCCGTAAGTCTTGAACTTGGCGTCTTCGATAACGCCAGCTTCGTTGACCTTGATCTGCAGGCGCATTACGTCGCCGCATGCAGGAGCGCCGACCATGCCGGTGCCGACATCAGGGTCTTGCGCATCCATCTTGCCGACGTTGCGCGGGTTTTCGTAGTGGTCGATGACCTTTTCGCTGTAAGCCATGGTATTGAATCCTCACTCATCAGGGCCGCTCTGGAACCCTATAGAAACGCCTGCGTTTTCCGCCACGTTCCTACAGAGCTTGGGTGGCGGCTTCTATAGTTAGTGTGCCGCCCACTCGATCTTGGAAATATCGACACCGTCTTTGTACATGTCCCACAGCGGCGACAGAACGCGCAGCTTGTTGACGGCTTCGCAGACTTTCTGCGCGGCGTAGTCGACTTGCTCTTCGGTGGTGAAGCGGCCGAACGTAAAGCGGATCGAGCTGTGTGCCAGTTCGTCGTTGCGGCCCAGGGCGCGCAGTACGTACGAAGGCTCGAGGGACGCCGAAGTGCAGGCCGAACCGGACGAAACCGCCAGGTCCTTGAGCGCCATGATCAGCGACTCGCCTTCGACGTAGTTGAAGCTCAAATTCAGGTTGTGCGGCACACGGGCGGTCATGCTGCCGTTGATGTACAGCTCTTCAAGGTTTTCGACCTGCTTGTAGAAGCGATCGCTCAAAGCCTTGATGCGCACGTTTTCGGCAGCCATGTCTTCCTTGGCTACACGGAAGGCTTCGCCCATGCCGACGATCTGGTGGGTCGCCAGGGTACCCGAACGCATGCCGCGCTCGTGACCGCCGCCGTGCATGGTGGCTTCGATGCGCACACGCGGCTTGCGGCTTACGTAGAGGGCGCCGATGCCTTTAGGACCATAGGTCTTGTGGGCGGAGAACGACATCAGGTCGACTTTCAGCTTGGACAGGTCGATGTCGACCTTGCCGGTAGACTGGGCCGCATCGACATGCAGCAAAATGCCCTTGGAACGGGTCAGTTCGCCGATGGCTGCGATGTCGTTGATGGTGCCGATTTCGTTGTTAACGTGGATCACGGAAACCAGGATGGTGTCTTCACGCAGCGCGGCTTCGATCATGGCCGGGGTGACGATACCGTCGGTGGTTGGCTCAAGGTAAGTCACCTCGAAACCTTCACGCTCCAGTTGGCGCATGGTGTCGAGGACAGCCTTGTGCTCAATCTTGGTGGTGATCAGGTGTTTGCCCTTGGTCGCGTAGAAATGCGCAGCTCCCTTGATTGCCAGGTTGTCGGACTCGGTGGCACCGGAGGTCCAGACGATTTCACGCGGGTCTGCGCCAACCAGGTCAGCGACCTGGCGACGAGCGTTCTCGACCGCTTCCTCGGCTTTCCAGCCGAATACGTGGGAACGGGAGGCTGGGTTGCCGAAGTTTCCGTCAACCAGCAGGCACTCGCTCATTTTTTGCGCGACACGCGGATCAACCGGGGTAGTCGCAGAGTAATCAAGGTAAATCGGCAATTTCATGGACTTTCTCCTAAATCAGGCTGGCTGGCGCGCCGTTAGCTCTTCGGCTGTTACTCGACGGCGGACGCTTCAATCTTGTCCAGACGCGGCGCCTTGGTGTTGCAACGGCGCTGGTCCTGACGCTGGGCTACTTCTTGCACCTCACGGCGAGTCACAAGATCAGCCAAGCTGATACCACTCAAAAACTCATGGATCTGCAGGCTCAGGTCGCACCACAAATGGTGCGTCAGGCAGGTGTCGCCAGCGTGGCAATCACCCAGGCCCTGGCATTTGGTCGCGTCGACGGATTCGTTGACGGCGTCGATCACCTGGGCTACCTGGATGCCTTGCATGTCACGGGACAACTGATAACCGCCGCCCGGCCCACGTACGCTGGAGACCAGATTGCTACGGCGCAATTTGGCGAACAGTTGCTCGAGGTAGGACAGGGAAATGCCTTGGCGCTCGGAGATATCGGCCAGGGACACCGGCCCAGTTTGCGCGTGCAAGGCCAGGTCAAGCATGGCGGTTACCGCGTATCGGCCTTTTGTAGTCAGTCTCATGGACAAGTACCAAGGTGTTTCGGAATGGGAGCAAGTATGCGATTCCCGAGTATTTAAGTCAACTATAAGACCTAGTACTTTAGTCAGGATTACCCGTAAAAAGGGCGCGCGAATCATAGCAGGATGGGGTGGGAACGAACAGCAAGAACGGGGCCGAGCAAAAACTCCGCGCCCCATGGAGATCAACAGGTGGGAGCAAGCCCCTCCCACCGCAGACCTCAGCTTGCCTTGGTGGCGGCTTCGTCCTTGATCTCGGCAAAGTCTTCTTCGCGCAGCTCGGGCAACTCTTTGGCGCAGTAAGTGCTGCCCAACTCCTTCAGTGCACCGCACATACCCTCCAGTTTGCCGTCCACCGCTTGCAGGTGGTCAAGCAACTGGCCAATGGCGCGCGCCACGGGGTCGGGCATGTCTTCGCTGACACCGTAGGCGTCGAAGCCGATTTTCTCGGCCATCGCCTTGCGCTTGGCTTCTTGCTCATCGCCTACCTGCGGCTTGACGATGATGCGACCCGGAATCCCCACCACGGTTGCGCCTGGCGGCACAGCCTTGGTGACGACAGCATTGGAACCGACCTTGGCACCGGCCCCCACGGTAAACGGGCCCAGCACCTTGGCGCCCGCTCCCACCACCACGCCGTTTTCCAAAGTCGGGTGGCGCTTGCCTTTGTTCCAAGTGGTGCCGCCCAGGGTCACGCCCTGGTACAACGTCACGTCATCGCCGATTTCCGCCGTCTCGCCAATCACGATCCCCATGCCATGATCAATGAAGAAGCGGCGCCCAACCTTGGCTCCCGGATGAATCTCGATCCCAGTCATCCAACGACCAAAATTCGACACCAGACGTGCCAGCCATTTCCAGCCCATCCCCCACAAGGCACCGGACAGGCGATGAATCCAGATGGCATGCATGCCTGGGTAGCAGGTGAGCACTTCAAAAGCGTTGCGCGCCGCAGGATCACGGTGGAAAACACTTTGGATATCTTCTCGCAAACGCTCGAACATTTTTAATCCTTCCGCTTAAGAAGCTCGCCACGGGCCGCTTTCTGGGTTTCCGTGAGGATGCCACGCAATATATTCATTTCCGCTCGGCTCACCGAGCTGCGCCCGTAAAGGCGACGCAGGCGCGCCATCAAATGCCGTGGCTTTTCCGGGTCGAGGAATTCGATGGCCACCAGGGTTTGCTCCAGGTGCTCGTAGAACCGCTCCAGTTCGTCCATGGTGGCCAGCTCGCCACTTTTGGTCGACGCCACCTCGTCCTTTTCCACTTTGCTCGGCTGCCCCTCGGCAGCCAGCCAAGCCATGCGCACTTCGTAGGTCAACACCTGTACCGCAGCCCCGAGGTTAAGCGAACTGAACTCGGGGTCGGATGGAATGTGCACGTGGTAATGACATCGCTGCAGCTCTTCGTTGGTGAGGCCGGAATCTTCACGACCGAAAACCAAGGCGATTTGCGCACCACCGGCCGCTTCTTCCACCACTTTGGTTCCGCACTCACGCGGATCCAAGAGCGGCCAGGGGATGCGCCGATCACGCGCACTGGTACCAAGCACCAGGTTGCAACCGACCAAGGCATCCTCCAAGGTGGCGACGACCTGGGCTTTTTCAAGCAGGTCATTGGCGCCGGAAGCACGAGCATCAGCTTCATGGTGCGGGAACACACGCGGCTCGACCAACACCAGGCGCGTCAGGCCCATGTTTTTCATGGCTCGCGCCACCCCACCGATATTGCCGGGATGACTGGTATTGACCAAGACGACACGAATGTTTTGCAGCAAGGGAGGCGCTCTCGGACACGGGAAAGGGGAGCAAATCTTACAGAACAGCCTAAGGTTATGCCATGAAAGCTAACGTCGTCCTTCACCTGAAGAAAGTTTCTGCTAGAATGCTCGGCTTTCTTTAACAACCTTAGGTGACACATCCATGCAGCCCATGCTGAATATCGCGCTGCGCGCCGCCCGCAGCGCCAGTGAATTGATCTTCCGCTCCATCGAGCGCCTGGATACCATCAAGGTCGACGAAAAAGACGCCAAGGATTATGTGTCCGAGGTGGATCGCGCCGCCGAGCAGAAAATCATCGATGCGCTGCGCAAGGCCTACCCTACCCACGGCATACTCGGTGAAGAAACCGGCCTGCACAAAGGCAGCGGCGAAGGCGAAGACTACCTGTGGATCATCGACCCACTGGACGGCACCACCAACTTCCTGCGCGGCATTCCACACTTTGCGGTGAGCATTGCCTGCAAATACCGTGGCCGCCTGGAGCACGCCGTTGTCCTCGACCCGGTTCGCCAGGAAGAATTCACCGCCAGCCGTGGCCGTGGCGCCCAACTGAATGGTCGCCGCCTGCGCGTCAGCGGTCGTACCAGCCTGGACGGCGCGCTGCTGGGTACCGGCTTCCCGTTCCGTGACGACCAGATGGATAACCTGGAGAACTACCTGGGCATGTTCCGCGCCCTGGTTGGCCAGACCGCCGGCATCCGTCGCGCCGGCGCTGCCAGCCTGGACCTGGCTTATGTTGCTGCCGGTCGTTTTGATGCGTTCTGGGAGTCAGGCCTGTCCGAATGGGACATGGCTGCAGGCGCCCTACTGATCCAAGAAGCTGGCGGCCTGGTGAGCGACTTCACAGGCGGCCACGACTTCCTGGAAAAAGGCCACGTGGTTGCCGGCAACACCAAATGCTTCAAGGCAGTGCTGACAGCGATTCAGCCGCACCTGCCGGCTTCGCTGAAGCGCTAAGCGAACGCGCACAAAAAAGCACCCCTCGGGGTGCTTTTTTTATGCCTGGGGTTTAGCAAGAAACTAAATACCGGCTGCTTCCAAAATCAAATGTGTGAGGAGGCTTACTCCCGATAGCGGTGAATCAGCCAAAAATCCGGTGACTGACACCCTGCTATCGGGAGCAAGCCCCCTCCCACATTCTGGACCGCACAGACCTTTGAATCCGCGCCAGGCCCAGGATTACTGTTGGTTCTGACCCAGGATCAGACGCCCTTCCTTGTCGACCGGAATCTGGCCGCCCGGATCACGATCCATACGCACCGAACCTTCCTTGCCATCCAGGGTGTAACGCACGTCGTAGCCAACAACCTTGTCACTGATGTCGTTCACGGTATTACAGCGAGTTTGCGTGGTGGTGTAGGTATCGCGGTTCTGCATGCCTTCCTGAACCTTGTTACCGGCGTAACCACCACCGACTGCACCGGCCACGGTCGCCAGCTTCTTACCGTTACCGCCACCAATCTGGTTACCCAGTAGGCCACCGGCCAGCGCGCCGACGACGGTACCGGCGATTTGATGCTGGTCCTGCACCGGACGCTGCCGGGTTACCGTGACATCCTTACAGACCTCGCGAGGGGTTTTGATCTGGGTTTTTACCGGCTGCACTGCCAGCACTTGCGCATACTCAGGGCCGCTTTTTACCAGGCTGTAGGTGGCAACAGCACCCCCGGCAGTCACACCGACAGCACCCAATACCGCACCAACCAGTAACGACTTGTTCACGTTGAACCTCCTGACCATCACAAACGGATCGAAAGATCCGCGCTATACCCAGCCTTGGAGCAAAAAAAAAGGCGCGAGTTCAATACTCGCGCCTTCTTTGTAACAGCGTATCAACAACCGCCCATCAAGGGCGGTCGTCGACCTCCTTGTCAGTAGCGGCCGGAGGGATCAAGTCTTCGCTGTTGAGGTTCAACCAGATCAGCACCACGTTCGCGATGTAGATCGACGAGTAGGTACCCGCCAGTACGCCGATGAACAGCGCCAAGGAGAAGCCCCACAGGTTGTCGCCGCCGAAGATCATCAGTGCGGCAATCGCCAGCAGGGTGGAGATCGACGTCGCCATGGTCCGCAACAGGGTCTGGGTGGTGGAGATGTTGATGTTCTCGATCAACGTCGCCTTGCGCAGTACACGGAAGTTTTCGCGAACCCGGTCGAACACCACGATGGTGTCGTTGAGGGAGTAACCAATGATGGCCAGTACGGCCGCCAGTACGGTCAGGTCGAAGGTGATCTGAAAGTAGGCCAGGATGCCCACGGTCACGATCACGTCATGGATCAGCGACACAATGGCGCCGACACCGAACTTCCACTGAAACCGGAATGCCAGGTAGATCATGATGCCGACCAGCGCCATCAGCATGCCGAGGCCGCCCTGGTCGCGCAGCTCTTCACCGACTTGCGGGCCGACGAACTCGACGCGCTTGACCGACGCCGGGTTTTCACCGCCGACCTTCTGCAAGGCCTCGGCCACCTGGTGACCCAGCTGCGGGTCTTCGCCAGGCATACGCACCAACAAGTCGGTGGTCGCGCCGAAGCTCTGCACCACAGCTTCGTGGTAACCAGCCTTGACCAGTTCGTTGCGCACCAGGGTAACGTCGGCCGGCTTCTCGTAGGTCAGCTCGATGAGCGTACCGCCGGTGAAGTCCAGACCGTAGTTCAGGCCCTTATGGAACCAGCTGAACAACGCCAGAACGGTAAGGAGCACTGTGGCGCCGAACGCAATGTTGCGAACGCCCATGAAGTTGATTGTACGTAACATGGCAGCCCCTTAAATCCACAACTTCTTGAAGTCACGCCCGCCAAAGATCAGGTTGACCATTGCGCGGGTCACCATGATGGCCGTGAACATCGAGGTAAAGATACCGAGGGACATGGTCACCGCAAAACCTTTGACCGGGCCGGTGCCCATGGCAAAGAGAATCCCGCCGACCAACAGAGTGGTCAGGTTGGAGTCGAGAATCGCGGTAAATGCCCGGCCGAAGCCTTCGTTGATTGCACGCTGCACGGTCATGCCGGCGGCGATCTCTTCACGAATCCGCGAGAAGATCAGGACGTTGGCGTCTACCGCCATACCCATGGTGAGTACGATACCGGCGATACCTGGCAAGGTCAGCGTAGCGCCCAGCAACGACATCAGCGCCAGCAGCATCACCATGTTGCCCGCCAGGGCCACGGTGGCGATGACGCCGAAGAAACGGTAGATGGCGATGATAAACAGCGACACGAACAGCATGCCCCACAGCGCAGCGTCCACGCCCTTGGTGATGTTGTCCGCACCCAGGCTCGGGCCAATGGTGCGCTCTTCAGCGAAGTACATCGGAGCAGCCAGGCCACCGGCACGCAGCAGCAGGGCCAGCTCCGAGGATTCACCCTGACCGTTCAGGCCAGTGATACGGAATTGGGCCCCCAGTGGCGACTGGATGGTCGCCAGGCTGATGATCTTCTTCTCTTCCTTGAAAGTCTGCACCGGAACGTCTTTCTCGACGCCGTTGACGACCTGCTTGGTGTAGGTGGTCACCGGGCGTTGCTCGATGAAGATCACCGCCATGCTGCGACCGACATTGCTGCGCGTGGCGCGGCTCATCAGTTCGCCGCCATGACCATCCAGGCGGATGTTCACTTCAGGGGTACCGTGCTCGCCGAAACCAGCTTTGGCGTCGGTGACCTGGTCGCCCGTGATGATCAAACCGCGCTCGATCAGCGCTGGAGGACGGTTGCCTTCACGGAATTCGAACTCCTCGGACGTCGCGCGGGAAGCACCCGGCTCGGCCGCGAGGCGGAACTCCAGGTTGGCGGTCTTACCCAGGATACGCTTGGCTTCAGCAGTGTCCTGCACACCCGGCAGCTCAACCACAATGCGGTTGGCGCCCTGGCGCTGCACGATAGGCTCGGCTACACCCAGCTCGTTGACGCGGTTACGCACCGTGGTCAAGTTCTGCTTGATGGAGTATTCGCGGATTTCCGCGATCTTGACCGGGCTCATTGCCAGGCGCAGTACAGGCTGACCATTGAGGTCAGCCGGTACGATATCGAAATCATTGAAGTTCTTGCGGATCAGCGTACGGGCCTGTTCGCGGGAAGCTTCGTCGGAGAAGCCCAACTGGATGGCGCCGTTGAGCTGCGGCAGGCTGCGATAGCGCAACTTCTCTTTGCGCAGCAGGCTCTTCACATCGCCTTCATAGACCTTCAGACGTGCGTCGAGCGCTTTGTCCATGTCGACTTCCAGCAGGAAGTGCACACCACCGGACAAGTCCAGGCCCAGCTTCATCGGGTGCGCGCCAATGCTGCGCAGCCATTGTGGCGTGGTCTGTGCAAGGTTCAGCGCTACGACGTAGTCGTCGCCCATGGCCTTGCGCACGACATCTTTTGCCGGCAATTGGTCTTCTTGCTTGGTCAAGCGCAGCAAGCCGCCCTTCGCACCAGCTGCCAATGTTGCCGCTTTAACCTGGATACCCGCGTCGGTCAGAGCCTTGCTCGCGCGTTCCAAGTCAGCCTGAGTGACCTGCAGGGAAGTGCTGGCTCCAGTGATCTGGATAGCCGGGTCATCAGGATAAAGATTGGGAGCGGAATAAATAAAACCGATCGCCAGCACCGCCAGGATCAGTACGTATTTCCACAGAGGGTATTTGTTCAGCATCACGCCGCCCGCTTATAACGCGGGGCGCCTTGCGCGCCCCGTCGATTGGTAAAGGTTGTTACTTAGATCGCTTTGAGCGTGCCTTTTGGCAGCGTGGCGGCGATGGCGCCCTTCTGGAACTTCATTTCTACGGTGTCGGAGACTTCCAGTACAACGAAAGCGTCGGAAACCTTGGTGATCTTGCCGGCGATGCCGCCAGTGGTCACAACTTCGTCACCTTTCTGCAGGCTGCCCAGCAGGTTCTTCTGCTCTTTGGCACGCTTGGCCTGTGGGCGCCAGATCATCAGGTAGAAGATGACCAGGAAGCCGACCAGGAAAATCCACTCGAAACCACCGCCCATAGGGCCGGCAGCAGCAGGCGCAGCGGCGTCGGCCATGGCGTTAGAGATAAAAAAGCTCATTTAGCACTCCAGTTGCAAATAGTGAATCTTAGGGTCGGAAAACTCAGTCCAAGGGCGGCACAGGAAGCCCGCGCTTGGCATAGAAGGCATCGACGAAGGCGGCCAATGTACCCTGTTGAATAGCCTCGCGCAAACCAGCCATCAGGACTTGGTAGTGACGCAAATTGTGGATGGTATTCAACATGCTACCCAGCATTTCTCCGCACTTGTCCAGATGGTGCAGATAAGCACGTGAGAAGTTCTGGCAGGTATAGCAATCACAGGTCGGATCCAGCGGCGAGTCATCATGGCGATGGAACGCGTTACGGATCTTCAGCACGCCTGTATCGATGAACAGATGCCCATTGCGGGCATTACGGGTTGGCATCACGCAATCGAACATGTCCACACCGCGGCGCACACCCTCTACGAGATCTTCAGGTTTGCCAACGCCCATAAGGTAACGAGGTTTGTCAGCCGGCATCAGGCCCGGCAGGTAATCCAACACCTTGATCATTTCGTGCTTGGGCTCACCGACCGACAAGCCGCCGATGGCCAAGCCATCAAAGCCTATCTTGTCGAGGCCTTCGAGCGAGCGCTTGCGCAGGCTTTCGTGCATACCGCCCTGGACGATACCGAACAATGCAGCAGTGTTGTCGCCGTGTGCATTCTTCGAACGCTGGGCCCAACGCAGCGACAACTCCATGGAAATCCGCGCCACGTCCTCGTCAGCCGGGTACGGCGTGCATTCGTCAAAGATCATCACAATGTCGGAACCCAGGTCCCGTTGCACTTGCATCGACTCTTCCGGCCCCATGAATACTTTGGCGCCATCTACCGGCGAGGCGAAGGTCACGCCCTCCTCCTTGATCTTGCGCATGGCGCCCAGGCTGAACACCTGGAAGCCGCCGGAATCGGTGAGGATCGGGCCCTGCCATTTCATGAAGTCGTGCAAGTCGCCGTGCTTCTTGATCACTTCCGTGCCCGGGCGCAGCCACAGGTGGAAGGTATTGCCGAGGATAATTTCGGCGCCGGTGGCGACGATGTCGCGCGGCAGCATGCCCTTTACGGTGCCGTAGGTACCGACCGGCATGAACGCCGGGGTCTCTACAGTGCCGCGCGGGAAGGTCAGGCGACCTCGACGGGCTTTGCCATCAGTTGCGAGCAATTCAAACGACATACGACTCATAGTTGTTCCTCTGGGCCGCGTGGCGCCGGGTTACGGGTGATAAACATCGCATCACCGTAGCTAAAAAAACGGTACCCGTTATCGATGGCGGCCTGGTAGGCGGCCATGGTTTGCGGATAACCGGCAAATGCCGACACCAGCATCAATAGCGTGGATTCCGGCAGATGGAAGTTGGTCACAAGGCAATCGACCACATGGAATGGCCGGCCGGGGAAAATAAAGATATCGGTGTCGCCACTGAACGGTTTTAGCACGCCATCGCGCGCAGCACTTTCCAGGGAGCGCACGCTGGTGGTGCCAACGGCTACCACCCGTCCATTACGTGCCTTGCAGGCAGCGACCGCATCCACAACCGCCTGGCTGACCTCGAGCCATTCGCTGTGCATGTGGTGATCTTCGATGTTCTCCACACGCACCGGCTGAAACGTGCCGGCCCCCACGTGCAGGGTCACATAGGCGGTCTCGACGCCCTTGGCGGCAATCGCATCCAGCAGCGGCTGGTCGAAATGCAGGCCGGCAGTCGGAGCGGCAACCGCCCCGAGGTGGCGGGAGTAAACCGTCTGATAGCGCTCACGGTCCGAGTCTTCGTCAGGACGGTCGATATAAGGAGGCAATGGCATATGGCCTACGCGCTCCAGCAACGGCAATACTTCCTCGGCGAACTTGAGCTCGAACAACGCGTCATGACGCGCCACCATCTCGGCTTCACCACCGCCATTAATGACGATGTTCGAACCCGGCTTCGGTGACTTACTGGAGCGCACATGGGCAAGCACGCGATGGGTGTCCAGAACCCGTTCCACCAGAATTTCCAGCTTGCCGCCGGATGCTTTCTGGCCAAACAGCCGTGCAGGAATCACACGGGTATTGTTGAACACCATCAAATCGCCTGGGCGCAAATGCTCAAGCAAATCAGTGAATTGAAGGTGTGCGAGGGCGCCGCTGACCCCGTCCAGGGTCAGCAGTCGACTGGCGCGACGCTCGGCCAACGGGTGGCGAGCGATCAGCGAATCAGGGAGTTCAAAAGTAAAGTCAGCAACGCGCATGATGGGGTTCGTCTAGCAGGGCCGGGAAGTCTAGCGGAAATAGTGAAAATAGACCATGAAACGTGATTGACCAACGGTAATCTCATCTCTATACTTCGCCGCCATTGAGCCCTGATGGCGGAATTGGTAGACGCGGCGGATTCAAAATCCGTTTTCGAAAGGAGTGGGAGTTCGAGTCTCCCTCGGGGCACCATCTTAAAGAAAGACCTTGAATTTCAAGGTCTTTTTTTTCGTCTGCAGAAAAGTGTCAACCTGCCGGAGAGAGCCTGTAAGGCACCCAGAAAGCAAGCAGCAGCCTCCAGCCCCATGAGGAGCTGTAACGGCGATCAAAACCCCGTGAGGCGCCTTATAGGCCGCTGGTGCCTTATTCGCAAACCATCCACTTGGCGCAACTGTGCAGTGGAGCGTTATCAGCCTTATTAGGGAGGTCGAATCAATATTGTCCAGCGTTCGAAGCTGTAATCCAGAGCTTTGCCGATGACGATCCTTCCGACACAAAATCGCCTTGGGCCACGCCCAGGTATGCAGTGCATTGACCAAGGGCTGAAGCTCGGGATAATTGCGCAAACTTGTCGGTCACTCGCTGGAGAATTTCGTCTGGCTTTCCGAGCGCCCAAAACAAAACCCCATCTGCTTTCGCAAATGGGGTTTCGGAATTTAATCTTGACGATGACCTACTCTCACATGGGGAAACCCCACACTACCATCGGCGATGCATCGTTTCACTGCTGAGTTCGGGATGGGATCAGGTGGTTCCAATGCTCTATGGTCGTCAAGAAATTCGGGTACTGACTCGTGACCAAATGGCCTCGCTTCAGCAAATTGGGTATGTGGCAGCAGTCGGTGTTTTGTGAGTTACAAACTTTCGGTTCGTTTCGTCTTCACACACCGCAATCTGATGCTCTTTCGAGTAGTCAAATTGCTTGGGTGTTATATGGTCAAGCCTCACGGGCAATTAGTATTGGTTAGCTCAACGCCTCACAGCGCTTACACACCCAACCTATCAACGTCGTAGTCTTCGACGGCCCTTCAGGGAACTCAAGGTTCCAGTGAGATCTCATCTTGAGGCTAGTTTCCCGCTTAGATGCTTTCAGCGGTTATCTATTCCGAACATAGCTACCCGGCAATGCCACTGGCGTGACAACCGGAACACCAGAGGTTCGTCCACTCCGGTCCTCTCGTACTAGGAGCAGCCCCTCTCAAATCTCAAACGTCCACGGCAGATAGGGACCGAACTGTCTCACGACGTTCTAAACCCAGCTCGCGTACCACTTTAAATGGCGAACAGCCATACCCTTGGGACCGGCTTCAGCCCCAGGATGTGATGAGCCGACATCGAGGTGCCAAACACCGCCGTCGATATGAACTCTTGGGCGGTATCAGCCTGTTATCCCCGGAGTACCTTTTATCCGTTGAGCGATGGCCCTTCCATACAGAACCACCGGATCACTAAGACCTACTTTCGTACCTGCTCGACGTGTCTGTCTCGCAGTCAAGCGCGCTTTTGCCTTTATACTCTACGACCGATTTCCGACCGGTCTGAGCGCACCTTCGTACTCCTCCGTTACTCTTTAGGAGGAGACCGCCCCAGTCAAACTACCCACCATACACTGTCCTCGATCCGGATAACGGACCTGAGTTAGAACCTCAAAGTTGCCAGGGTGGTATTTCAAGGTTGGCTCCACGCAGACTGGCGTCCACGCTTCAAAGCCTCCCACCTATCCTACACAAGCAAATTCAAAGTCCAGTGCAAAGCTATAGTAAAGGTTCACGGGGTCTTTCCGTCTAGCCGCGGATACACTGCATCTTCACAGCGATTTCAATTTCACTGAGTCTCGGGTGGAGACAGCGCCGCCATCGTTACGCCATTCGTGCAGGTCGGAACTTACCCGACAAGGAATTTCGCTACCTTAGGACCGTTATAGTTACGGCCGCCGTTTACCGGGGCTTCGATCAAGAGCTTCGCGTTAGCTAACCCCATCAATTAACCTTCCGGCACCGGGCAGGCGTCACACCCTATACGTCCACTTTCGTGTTTGCAGAGTGCTGTGTTTTTAATAAACAGTCGCAGCGGCCTGGTATCTTCGACCGGCATGAGCTTACGGAGCAAGTCCTTCACCCTCACCGGCGCACCTTCTCCCGAAGTTACGGTGCCATTTTGCCTAGTTCCTTCACCCGAGTTCTCTCAAGCGCCTTGGTATTCTCTACCCAACCACCTGTGTCGGTTTGGGGTACGGTTCCTGGTTACCTGAAGCTTAGAAGCTTTTCTTGGAAGCATGGCATCAACCACTTCGCTAACTAAAAGTTAGCTCGTCATCAGCTCTCGGCCTTAGAATCCCGGATTTACCTAAGATTCCAGCCTACCACCTTAAACTTGGACAACCAACGCCAAGCTGGCCTAGCCTTCTCCGTCCCTCCATCGCAATAACCAGAAGTACAGGAATATTAACCTGTTTTCCATCGACTACGCTTTTCAGCCTCGCCTTAGGGACCGACTAACCCTGCGTCGATTAACGTTGCGCAGGAAACCTTGGTCTTTCGGCGTGGGTGTTTTTCACACCCATTGTCGTTACTCATGTCAGCATTCGCACTTCTGATACCTCCAGCAAGCTTCTCAACTCACCTTCACAGGCTTACAGAACGCTCCTCTACCGCATCACTTACGTGATACCCGTAGCTTCGGTGTATGGTTTGAGCCCCGTTACATCTTCCGCGCAGGCCGACTCGACTAGTGAGCTATTACGCTTTCTTTAAAGGGTGGCTGCTTCTAAGCCAACCTCCTAGCTGTCTAAGCCTTCCCACATCGTTTCCCACTTAACCATAACTTTGGGACCTTAGCTGACGGTCTGGGTTGTTTCCCTTTTCACGACGGACGTTAGCACCCGCCGTGTGTCTCCCATGCTCGGCACTTGTAGGTATTCGGAGTTTGCATCGGTTTGGTAAGTCGGGATGACCCCCTAGCCGAAACAGTGCTCTACCCCCTACAGTGATACATGAGGCGCTACCTAAATAGCTTTCGAGGAGAACCAGCTATCTCCGAGCTTGATTAGCCTTTCACTCCGATCCACAGGTCATCCGCTAACTTTTCAACGGTAGTCGGTTCGGTCCTCCAGTTAGTGTTACCCAACCTTCAACCTGCCCATGGATAGATCGCCCGGTTTCGGGTCTATTCCCAGCGACTAGACGCCCTATTAAGACTCGCTTTCGCTACGCCTCCCCTATTCGGTTAAGCTCGCCACTGAAAATAAGTCGCTGACCCATTATACAAAAGGTACGCAGTCACCCAACAAAGTGGGCTCCCACTGCTTGTACGCATACGGTTTCAGGATCTATTTCACTCCCCTCTCCGGGGTTCTTTTCGCCTTTCCCTCACGGTACTAGTTCACTATCGGTCAGTCAGTAGTATTTAGCCTTGGAGGATGGTCCCCCCATATTCAGACAAAGTTTCTCGTGCTCCGTCCTACTCGATTTCATGACTAAGAGATTTTCGCGTACAGGGCTATCACCCACTATGGCCGCACTTTCCAGAGCGTTCCGCTAATCTCAAAGCCACTTAAGGGCTAGTCCCCGTTCGCTCGCCACTACTAAGGGAATCTCGGTTGATTTCTTTTCCTCAGGGTACTTAGATGTTTCAGTTCCCCTGGTTCGCCTCTTGCACCTATGTATTCAGTACAAGATAACCATCTTATGATGGCTGGGTTCCCCCATTCAGACATCTCCGGATCAAAGTCTGTTTGCCGACTCCCCGAAGCTTTTCGCAGGCTACCACGTCTTTCATCGCCTCTGACTGCCAAGGCATCCACCGTATGCGCTTCTTCACTTGACCATATAACCCCAAGCAATCTGGTTATACTGTGAAGACGACATTCGCCGAAAATCTGTAATCACTCACAAATTTTACCTTAGCCTGATCCGTTACCAGTGAAAGTAACGTTCAGTCTATCTTTCTATCACATACCCAAATTTTTAAAGAACGATCTAATCAAAGACTAGAAATCAACATTCACCATCGCTAGGATGGAATGCTCATTTCTAAGCTTTCATACGTCAGAAGCAGTAGTGGTGGAGCCAAACGGGATCGAACCGTTGACCTCCTGCGTGCAAGGCAGGCGCTCTCCCAGCTGAGCTATGGCCCCATATTTCTACAGGCGTTTCCCACACAAAATTGGTGGGTCTGGGCAGATTCGAACTGCCGACCTCACCCTTATCAGGGGTGCGCTCTAACCAACTGAGCTACAGACCCAATTTCGGGCTGCTTCTTATCGTCTTCTTCAATGAATCAAGCAATTCGTGTGGGAACTTATGGAGCAGCTGATGTCGTCGATTAAGGAGGTGATCCAGCCGCAGGTTCCCCTACGGCTACCTTGTTACGACTTCACCCCAGTCATGAATCACACCGTGGTAACCGTCCTCCCGAAGGTTAGACTAGCTACTTCTGGTGCAACCCACTCCCATGGTGTGACGGGCGGTGTGTACAAGGCCCGGGAACGTATTCACCGCGACATTCTGATTCGCGATTACTAGCGATTCCGACTTCACGCAGTCGAGTTGCAGACTGCGATCCGGACTACGATCGGTTTTATGGGATTAGCTCCACCTCGCGGCTTGGCAACCCTCTGTACCGACCATTGTAGCACGTGTGTAGCCCAGGCCGTAAGGGCCATGATGACTTGACGTCATCCCCACCTTCCTCCGGTTTGTCACCGGCAGTCTCCTTAGAGTGCCCACCATGACGTGCTGGTAACTAAGGACAAGGGTTGCGCTCGTTACGGGACTTAACCCAACATCTCACGACACGAGCTGACGACAGCCATGCAGCACCTGTCTCAATGTTCCCGAAGGCACCAATCTATCTCTAGAAAGTTCATTGGATGTCAAGGCCTGGTAAGGTTCTTCGCGTTGCTTCGAATTAAACCACATGCTCCACCGCTTGTGCGGGCCCCCGTCAATTCATTTGAGTTTTAACCTTGCGGCCGTACTCCCCAGGCGGTCAACTTAATGCGTTAGCTGCGCCACTAAGAGCTCAAGGCTCCCAACGGCTAGTTGACATCGTTTACGGCGTGGACTACCAGGGTATCTAATCCTGTTTGCTCCCCACGCTTTCGCACCTCAGTGTCAGTATCAGTCCAGGTGGTCGCCTTCGCCACTGGTGTTCCTTCCTATATCTACGCATTTCACCGCTACACAGGAAATTCCACCACCCTCTACCATACTCTAGTCAGTCAGTTTTGAATGCAGTTCCCAGGTTGAGCCCGGGGATTTCACATCCAACTTAACAAACCACCTACGCGCGCTTTACGCCCAGTAATTCCGATTAACGCTTGCACCCTCTGTATTACCGCGGCTGCTGGCACAGAGTTAGCCGGTGCTTATTCTGTCGGTAACGTCAAAACAATCACGTATTAGGTAACTGCCCTTCCTCCCAACTTAAAGTGCTTTACAATCCGAAGACCTTCTTCACACACGCGGCATGGCTGGATCAGGCTTTCGCCCATTGTCCAATATTCCCCACTGCTGCCTCCCGTAGGAGTCTGGACCGTGTCTCAGTTCCAGTGTGACTGATCATCCTCTCAGACCAGTTACGGATCGTCGCCTTGGTGAGCCATTACCTCACCAACTAGCTAATCCGACCTAGGCTCATCTGATAGCGCAAGGCCCGAAGGTCCCCTGCTTTCTCCCGTAGGACGTATGCGGTATTAGCGTCCGTTTCCGAACGTTATCCCCCACTACCAGGCAGATTCCTAGGCATTACTCACCCGTCCGCCGCTCTCAAGAGAAGCAAGCTTCTCTCTACCGCTCGACTTGCATGTGTTAGGCCTGCCGCCAGCGTTCAATCTGAGCCATGATCAAACTCTTCAGTTCAAACATCTTTGGGTTTTTAAGAAACCCTAAACTTGGCTCAGCAATCGTTGGTTACATCTTTGATTTCTCGCGGAGTAACTTGTGATGCTGATAATCTTGTTGACTACCAGTCTGACTCCACAAGCACCCACACGAATTGCTTGATTCAGTTGTTAAAGAGCGGTTGGTTAAGAGCTTTCGTCTCAACCGAGGCGCGCATTCTACAGCAGCCTCATTTGCTGTCAAGCGGTTATTTTCAGAAGCTTTCGAAGATTTCTTCAACAACTTCAACCACTTGCGCTTCCGATCTCTCGTCAGCGGGAGGCGAATAATACAGTATTAAACTATGCGGTCAACCCTCCCATAGAAATTCTTTTCACGCCCCCCCCCCCCGCTCCACCCCCGCCGTCAATGCAGTCTCTTATTAAGAGGTGACTGCAGGCGTGCAACCTTGGAGGCACCTCACACGCCGGCGCTGGGATTGCATTCGACTCGCCAGGTCTTTTTTTTCATATAGAGAACAGTGATCATCGCCCTCCGTCCCGAACATCGAGAAACCAAAACCATGGAATTGATGCTGGAAGCTGTTGCGCTCTTTGCTCTAAAACTGGCGCATGAAGAAAACGGCGGCAGTCCGGTTTTGCGAGATGACCCGGTGATGAGCAGCTTTGAAAGGGAGGTGTTTGGGTTGTTGGTAAGGCAGGGGCAACTGAAGGCGATCCTGCTCAAGATTGATGAGTGCGTCGTGCAAGCCTTGGCAGCCGTGGGCGGTGCCGATACGGTACTGGGGCGCGAATTGAAGCGGTTGTCTGTCGACGTCAGCCAAACCACCCGGCTGGAGGATCTGCCCCCTCCGCTCGACGCACTCCAGTACTACCTCAAAGCCATTCAGTGACGCCGCCCCTTGCGATCAAAGGGTTGCTGTTCCAGCGCCAGGCAAATCGTCGACACAACATTAGGCAAACGTAAATCGCAGCATTCAGAACAAGCTGGACCGTTTGCCTACCGCCCCACACTCATCCACCAAACCTTCAACCTTCCTTCGAACCATTCCCCGAGCCTTCAATCAGCACCCGATTTGCCGGATCCGTAATATCAAACACTTGTTGCGCACACGTCGAACGACCGTCCTTGAATTGAAACTCCACCAGATACACCTTCGCCTTCTCCGGACTGAACGTACTCATCACCGGCCCGCAGCTGTAGTAAACCCCGTTGCCCTGGCTTCCCGCCGAACTGGACACGGTGAGCTTCTTGCCTGGATCGGCCTGGATTTCAAGCTGCGGGAAACGCTTGAACCCTGCGCTGGCCACGGTCTGGTTGAGCTTGGCGATCCAGTTTAAGACCTTGCCCTCACCCGTATCCATCACAGTGCCGAGCTTTTCCATGCGTGAGTCGGGGTCGCCTTCGCGATGGATGGCAAATTCGACGGGGTTGGTGCCGCCACTGGCTTTCATGATGACTTTGGCGTGCTCGGCATCTACGGCTACGGTTTTCTGGCGCAACTGGATGCCATCCTTGAGCAGGCTGGGCGAGGAGTCGCGTTGGTTGGATTGGCAGGCGCACAGGGCAAGAACGAGGGAAAGCAGCGCGATTCGCTTCACGGAGGATGTCCTTATCGCAGGGAGGTCAGTGATGTCTTGACCGGCACTCGAACAAAATGTTCCCGAACACCAAACGGCTACTTGGGTTGAAACGTCTCAAGGTACGCCAGGATGTTTTCAATCTTGTCCTGATCACTGATCCCCCAGAAAATCATCCGCGTACCACTCACCACCTTCTTCGGGGCTTCTATATAGGCGGCAAGTTTGTCGCGAGTCCAGACTACCCCCGAGTTTTTCATCGCATCGGAATATTGGTAATCGGTGGTCGCCCCCGCAGGTCGGCCAATGATGCCGTTGAGTTCCGGGCCAAACCCTGCGCGCGCACCTTCGCCGACGCTATGGCAACCGCCGCAGGTCTTGGTGAAGAGCTTGGCACCCGCCTGCGCATCGCCGGCTGCGAGGGCCGCGTGGGCATTCAAGATCAAAGCGAGGGTTAGCAAGGCGTATTTCATAGGGACTCCACATCAGCTGTTGCACACGATTATGCCTGCTTGCCAGGAACGCTTGACCATCCGGATCACAGCTTCAAGCCCTACCGCCAGCGCACCGGTCATACGCCACTCTTAATACACAATCAAGGCAATGGTCGCCACGTCGTTTGCAACTGTGGCTCGCGCCTCACCTCCCGGCAAATACGCAACCTAGACACTTGACCACCCATCGTTTAATCCACTTCCAATCGAACCTATCCAGCCGTGCCCCACTCCACCTTACTGAACCCTGATGGCGGAGTAAGGATCATGGCTCAGCCATCGATTTTGGTACTGGAGGACGACGAGATCATTCGCTCGTTAATTGTGGATGTACTGGAGGAATTTGGTGCCCATGTCACTTCGTTTCCTTCAGCGGACGAAGGAATGATTTTTCTGGAGCGTGATGATGAACAAGTCGATCTGATCGTCAGCGATATCCAGATGCCAGGCTTGTTGAATGGCTATGACTTGAGCCGGGTTGTAGCCCATCGCTGGCCAACCGTCGCGGTATTGCTTACCTCGGGCAACAGCGCCATGGCCTCGCAACTGAGCAGCCGAGTACGGTTTTTACCCAAACCCTGGAGCACTGAGCACCTGCTGGAGTGTGTGCAATCGGCGCTGACCCAACAAGGCTCGCCCATGCATCGATAGCGTCGCGATATCATTTAAACCGAACTTCAACACCAGCGCAGCGGTCACTAATGGGCAAGGAGCGACTTTTCTGATCCGCTGGTCAGGCTTTTCGCTTTGCGCCTACAGTCAGTGGCTATGAGTTGTGTAGAATCGTCGCCCATTTTCTCGCGTCATTCATGGCCGGCAGGCCCACAGTTCGAGCTTATTGAATGCACTCACAGGCCCATGACGTTGGTGCGCCCTCATTGCTGGAAACACTACGCGCCGGCACGGCCTTGCTGCACATCGCGCTGGAAAAGCGCCTGCCGTTTTTCTCCGAACACCTGGATGCCGACGGCTACCTGAGCTTGCTCCGAGCGTATTACGGGTTTTATGCGCCGATTGAAGCCGCGCTGTATGAAGGTGATCTGATCCCGGAAGGCTTTGATCCGCAACTGCGCGTGAAAACGCCTACCCTGGTGAGCGACCTTCATGCCCTCGGCTTGAATGACGCAGCCATCGACGCCCTGCCCCGCTGCACCCACCTGCCGTCCCTTGATACCCCCGCTGCCTGCCTCGGCGCCGCCTATGTGCTGGAAGGCGCAACCCTGGGCGGTCAAGTATTGCGTCGCGAGATGGCCCGGCGCCTGGGCCTGGACGCCGACAACGGGGGTGCCTTTCTCAATGTGTACGGTGCCGAGACCGGTCGGCGCTGGAAAGACTTTCTCGATTACCTGGCCCGCCAGCCGATGGACGCGCAAGCCAGACCGTGCGCCGTGGATGCGGCCCGTTCGACATTTAGCTGCTTTGAGCAATGGCTCGACAGCCAGGAGGTACTGCTATGAAACCCGATGATTTTGAAGAGCTGCTTGCCAACTGCGCCGACGAGCCTATCCGCTTTCCCGGGGCTATCCAGCCCCATGGTGTGTTGCTGACGCTGTCGGACCCTGACTTGCAGATCCTCCAGGTCAGCGCCAATGTCGCCAGCCTGTTCGACCATGCGCCCGAGACCCTGCTGGGCCAACCGCTGCACGTATTGCTCGGTGCCGAGCCTGCTGCGGCCGTGCGGTGCATGGTCGAGCTCAACAATTTTACCGATGCGCCGCCGTTGCACATGACCTTCAATGGCACCAGGTTCGACGGCCTGCTGCATCGCCATCAGGGTGTGTTGGTGCTGGAGTTCGAGCCGTTGCTGGAGGACTTCCAGCCACGTGCAGTGAATGGCCGCACCGGTGACCTGGGCAAGATGCTGCAACGCTTGCAGGCAGCGAAAACCCTGCAGGCGTTATACGAAGTCAGCGTAAATGAAATCCAGGCGATGACCGGCTACGACCGCGTGCTGATCTACCGCTTTGAAGACGAAGGCCATGGCCAGGTAATCGCCGAAGCGTCTGCGCCGTCCATGGAGCTTTTCCACGGGTTGTTCTTCCCCGCGTCCGACATCCCGGAACAGGCTCGCGAGCTGTATCGCACCAACTGGCTGCGCATTATCCCCAACGCAGCCTACGAGCCGGTGCCGCTGCTGCCCAAGCTGCGCCCGGATACCGGCAAACCGTTGGATTTGAGCTTCGCCACCCTGCGCAGCGTGTCGCCGATTCACTGCCAGTACATGCAGAACATGGGCGTGCTGTCGTCCATGAGCATCTCGCTGATGAAGGGCGACAAACTTTGGGGCCTGATCAGTTGCGGTAACCGTGAGCCACTGCTGGTGCCCAACGAGTTGCGCATGGCCTGCCAGACTATCGGCCAGGTGCTGTCATTGCAGATCAGTGCCATGGAAGCGCTGGACCTGAGCCGTCAGCGCGAAGAAAAAGTCGAGGCCCTGCAGCTGCTGGACAAGGCGATGAAAGCCTCGGAGTACAACGTGTTCGATGGCTTGGCCCAGCGCGGCCAACTGCTGATGGACCTGACCCTGGCCGGCGGCGTAGCGATCATCGAAGACAAGCAACTGCACCGCTACGGCAACTGCCCCGAGCCGGCGCAGATCCGAGCGTTGCACAAGTGGCTGCAGGCACGCGGCGAACCCGTGTTTGCCAACCATAACCTGGCCTCGGTGTACGCGCCCGCTGCCGAGTTCCAGCAAGTGGCCAGCGGAGTCTTGGCCATGAGCCTGCCCAAGCCAGTGGACAATGGTGTGCTGTGGTTCCGGCCGGAAGTGAAAGAGAACATCCACTGGAGCGGCGACCCGAACAAGCCACTGAACCTGGAAAGTTCCGACGCAGGCCTGCGCCTTCGCCCACGCACCTCGTTTGAAATCTGGAAAGTGGAAATGGCCGGTATCTCCACCAAGTGGAGCCATGGCGACCTGTTCGCCGCCAATGACCTGCGCCGCTTTGCCTTGGAGAACGACCTGGCCCGCCAGGTGCTGCGCGAGCAACAAGCCGTGCGCGCCCGCGATGAACTGGTGGCGGTGGTGTCCCACGACTTGCGCAACCCCATGACGGTCATATCGATGCTGTGCGGCATGATGCAAAAGGCGTTCAGTTCCGACGGCCCACATACCTCGCGGCGGATTTCCTCGGCAATCGACACCATGCAGCAGGCTGCCGGACGCATGAACGTCCTGCTGGAAGACTTGCTGGACACCTCCAAAATCGAAGCCGGACGCTATGTGGTCAAGCCGGTGGCACTGGATGTCAGCCAAATGTTCGAAGAGGCGTACTCGTTGCTTGCGCCGCTGGCGATGGAAAAAGGCATCGACCTGTGCTTCAACGCCGAGCCGGGCCTGCAAATCAACGGCGACCCCGAGCGCCTGTTCCAGGTGCTCTCGAACCTGATCGGCAACGCCATCAAGTTCACCCCGCGCCAGGGCAATATCGGCATCAGTGCCATGAGCAATGGCGAAGAGATCGTATTCTCGGTGCGCGACTCCGGCGAAGGCATTGCGCCGGAGCAGTTACCTCATGTGTTCGAACGCTATTGGACACAAACCGAAAACAACCCCACCGGCAGTGGCCTGGGACTCTACATTACCCAGGGCATCGTCCAGGCCCATGGCGGCAGGATCGTGGCCGAGAGTGAAGTGGGACGTGGCAGTGAGTTCCGGTTCACGGTGCCGAAGGTGACTGAAAACTCACCGACCTGACGCCGTAAAACGCTGGGCGCGGCCTGCCCGCCAATGCCGTGTTCCAGCCATCCACCCTAGCCACGGGCAGTCGCGCTAACGCTGCCCTTGAAGGAAGGCGCTTAACAAAACACTGACATTCAGTGCGCTAATCTTGCCGGCTCAAACCTGCCTGGAAACCTCATCCGCATGCCGCTGACCGACCCATTGCCCACCGTTCTCGCAGGCCCCATGCTCCGCCGCCTGGAACCTCGGCGGCTGGTGATGTGGCTGGTGGGCAGCCGGGAGCTGGTACTGAGCCTGAGGCTGCACGTTGGCGAGCAGACGCGTGATATCCCACTGAACCCGCGCCACTGCCAAGTGGTGCCAGTGGGCCGCCAGGCGTTTATCCACCTCATCGATGTGTCGCTGGAGCAGGCGCTGCCGCAGGATGTAAGCATCGACTATGACCTGCTGATCGATGGCAACGGCATGGCACAGTGGGCGCCGCACCTGTTGTACGCCAACGCCCAATCCGCCTCTTTCATACTGCACAGCCGTATCCACCAACTGGTGCACGGCTCTTGCCGCAAACCTCACCATTGCGCCGATGAAGGCCTGCTGTGCGTCGACCGCCTGCTCGCCGAAACCCGTGCCGAGCGCCCGGCCCTGCTGATCATGAGTGGCGATCAGGTCTACGCCGACGATGTCGCCGGGCCGATGCTGCGGGCGATCCACGCGCTGATCGCTCGCCTGGGCCTGTTCGACGAATACCTGGAAGGGGCAGTGATAGATGACAGCGCCAGCCTCTACGGGCACCCCGCCAGTTATTACCATCGCGCGGACTTGCTGCCGGCACTGGACAGCAACGAGACCCTGCGCGAGCGTTTTTTTGGTGGCGTGAAAAAACCGATCTTCACCAGCAGCACGGCCGACAACCACTTGGTGAGCTTCGCCGAAGTCATGGCGATGTACCTGCTGGTATGGTCACCCACCCCGTGGCGCCTGATCGCCACGCAACCGCCACAATTGAACACCGATGAAGCGGCGCGCTATGCCCGCGAGCAAGTGCAGGTGGATGACTTCCGCGATGGCCTGCCCGGCGTGGCACGGGTATTCGCCCATCTGTCCACCTTGATGATCTTTGACGACCACGACATCACCGACGACTGGAACCTCAGCGCCCAGTGGGAAGAAACCGCCTACGGCCATCCGTTCTCCAAGCGCATCATCGGCAATGCCTTGCTCGCGTACCTGCTGTGCCAGGGCTGGGGTAACAACCCGGATGCGTTCGACACATTAATAAGTCAAACCCAGGCGCTCGGCCGCCAGGCGCACAACAATCACCTGGACGCGACCGAACAGGATAATTTGCTCGGCGCGCTGCTGAAATTTCAACAATGGCATTACGTGCTGCCCACCACCCCCGCCCTGGTGGTGCTCGACACCCGTACCCGGCGCTGGCGCAGTGAATTCACGCTCAAGCAACCCTCCGGCCTGCTGGACTGGGAAGCCTTGAGTGAACTGCAACAGGAACTGCTTGACCATCCCTCGGCCATCATCGTCTCGCCCGCGCCGATCTTTGGCGTGAAGCTGATCGAGACTGTGCAGAAAATCTTCAGTTGGTGCGGCCACCCCTTGCTGGTGGACGCGGAAAACTGGATGGCCCATCGCGGAGCCGCGCAGGTCATCCTCAACATTTTCCGTCACTCGCGCACGCCGGGTAACTACGTGATCCTGTCGGGCGACGTGCACTACTCCTTCGTTTATGAAGTGTTGATCCGTCATCGCAACGCGGGCCCGAGGATCTGGCAAATCACCAGCAGCGGCATCAAGAACGAATTCCCACCGCGCTTGCTGGAATGGTTCGACCGCCTCAACCGCTGGCTCTACTCCCCCCGCTCGCCGCTCAACTGGTTCACCCGGCGTCGCACGATGCAGGTAGTGCCCCATATTCCGGAACATGCCGAAGCCGGTGAGCGCTTGTGGAATTCGGCCGGGATCGGCCAGGTATTTTTCAACGAGCAGGGCCAACCGGAAGCGATTTACCAGCACAACGCCGACGGGAAGCCACGGACAAGGATGGTGGCGCCGAAGCAGTAGCCCGCTGCCACTCTTTCACAGCGTCCCATCGCCTCTATTCAAAGTGCCCAAGCGCCGTTGTACAGTAGCGCCAGCCACGGAGTATCGGTGTCAACGTTGGCAGGCCTTTGTCGCCCGCCCAGGCAAGGAGTACGCAGATGGACGATATCTCCGGAAAAAGCTCAACGAAAAATGATTTCTCTCGCCTCAATGCCGATATGTTGCACACCATCCTGGAGCTCTCCAGCGACGGGATCTGGGACTGGAACGCCAATACCGGGTTCGTCTACCGCAACCCAGGCTGGTACGAAATGCTCGGCTACCCCCGCCACGCTCTGGACAACAACGTATTCACCTGGGAAAACGTGATCCACCCCGACGATTACAACCAAGTGATGACGGTGTTTGACGACTACATCAACCGTCGCGCCCCCCAGTATCAAACTGAATACCGCTGCCGCAAAAAAGACGGCAGCTACCTGTGGATCGAGGACCGCGGTTATGTGGTGGCGCGTAACCCCGACGGTTCGGTGGCGCGGATGGTCGGGGCCCTGCGCGATATCCAGCTGCGCAAATATTCCATCGAGCAACTGGAGCGGCGCAATCAATCCCTTGAGGCATTGGTGGCCGAGCGCACGCTTGAACTGTCGCGGGTCAATCAGCAATTGCAGCTGCAGGTGGATGAGAACCGCGTCCTGGCTGAACGGGATGCCTTGACCCTCGTCGCCAACCGGTATCGCCTGGAAAAAGTGTTGCTCCAAGAGTGCGAACGCGCCCAGCGCTTTCACCTGCCGTTGTCACTGATCGCGATGGATGTTGACGACTTCAAGCCGATCAATGATCGACACGGGCACGGCGTAGGCGACCAGACCCTGGTGCAGGTGGTGGAACGCCTGGAAAGCTGCGTCCGCCAGGGCGACCTGTTGGCTCGTTGGGGGGGCGATGAGTTTATGGTGGTCCTTCCCGAAAGCTCATTGGAAACAGCCAAGGCCCTGGCCGAGACTATCTGCCAGAGCTTGAGAACTCACCGGATAACCGACGACGTCAAGGTCACACTGAGCCTGGGCGTGGTCGAACGCCAAGTGAATGAAGCCCCCGCCGCCCTGATGGCGCGCGCCGATCAGGCCCTGTATCGAGCCAAAGCGGCGGGCAAAGACGGCGTATCGACATAGGCCGCCCCGGTATCAGCGCACCGGCGGCGCGTACTGAATGCCGCCGTTGTTCCATAAGGCATTGAGCCCGCGCTTGATCTTCAACACGCTGCCCTGGCCGATGTTGCGCTCGAATACTTCGCCGTAGTTGCCCACTTGCTTGACGATCTGCACCACCCAATCCTTGCGCAGTTTGAGGTCCTTGCCATATTCGCCGTCGGCACCCAGCAGCCGCGCCACATCCGGATTCTTGGAATCCTTGGCCTGCGCTTCGACATTCTGCGACGTGATGCCCATCTCCTCGGCATTGAGCATGGCGAACAGGGTCCATTTGACGATGCTGAACCACTCGTCATCCCCCTTGCGCACCAACGGTCCCAGGGGTTCTTTGGAGATGACTTCCGGCAGCACCACAAACTCATCCGGGTGCGCCATCTTGATGCGCTGGGCATACAGGCCCGACTGGTCGGTGGTCAGCACATCGCAACGCCCGGCTTCCAGGCCCTTGGCGCTTTCGTCGGCGGTATCGAAGGTGATAGGCGTGTACTTCATGCCATGGGTGCGGAAGTAATCGGCCACGTTGAGTTCGGTGGTAGTGCCGGCCTGGATGCACACGGTGGCGCCATTCAACTGCTTGGCGGCGCTAACACCGAGTTTGTTGTTCACCAGAAAACCGATGCCGTCGTAGTAGGTAACGCCGGTAAACACCAGGCCCATGCCCGAATCGCGGGAGCTGGTCCAGGTGGTATTACGCGAGATCAGGTCGATCTCGCCGGACTGCAAGGCGGTGAAACGTTCCTTGGCGGTCAATTGGGTGAACTTCACTTTTGATGCATCGCCGAACACCGCGGCCGCCACGGCATGGCACACATCCACATCGATGCCGGTCATCTTGCCCGTACTGTCGGGCACGCCAAAGCCAGGCAACCCGTCGCTGACACCGCATTGAATAAAACCTTTTTTCTGGATTGCATCCAACGTCGCACCGGCGTGGGCGGTGCCGGCCAGGCCCAATAGGGCCGTAGCACTGATCGTGGCCAAGGTGGTTTTGAATAGGTTCATGCGAGGCGCTCCCTGTCGGTCCTTATTATTCGGCGCTGCACAGCCCGCGCCGGTTTCTGATGCTGCCGGGGGAGAGTGACGGGTTTACAGCGCCGCCACAAACGACCTTTTGGCAACAGCTCCTTCCGATTTGGAATGACCCGGCGATTTTATTTCCTTTGCGCCAGGGCCCCGCCGGCAGCTTAGATAAAAAGACGCCCGCCACTGCCGAGTCCAGGATCCATGAGCCGCGAAACCATCAGCCAGTCGATTTCCGTCGTTCACCCCATCAGCCTCAGCCACGGTAAAAACGCCGAAGTCTGGGACACCTCGGGCAAGCGCTATATCGATTTTGTCGGTGGCATCGGCGTGCTCAACCTCGGCCATTGCCACCCCGCCTTGGTGGCGGCGATTCGTGAACAGGCGACCCAACTGACCCACTACGCCTTCAACGCCGCGCCGCACAAGCCCTACCTCGAACTGATGGATCGCCTGACCGCGTTTATTCCGGTGGGCTATCCGGTCAGCGGCATGCTCACCAACAGCGGCGCCGAGGCCGCGGAAAATGCCTTGAAGATCGTGCGCGGGGCCACGGGCCGCACGGCGGTGATCGCCTTTGACGGCGCGTTCCACGGCCGCACCCTGGCCACGCTCAACCTCAATGGCAAAGTGGCGCCCTACAAGCAAAAGGTCGGCGTACTGCCCGGCCCGGTGTATCACCTGCCCTACCCCAGTGCCGATAACGGTGTCACCTGCGCTGAAGCATTGAAGGCCATGGACCGACTGTTCAGCGTAGAAATCGACGTCGACGATGTAGCCTGCTTCATCATCGAACCGGTACAGGGCGAAGCCGGCTTTCTGCTCCTGGACAGCGAATTCGCCCAAGCCCTGCGGCGTTTCTGCGATGAAAAAAATATCCTGCTGATCGCCGACGAAATCCAATCAGGGTTTGGCCGCACCGGCCAGCGTTTCGCCTTTTCGCGCCTGGGCATCGAACCCGACCTGATCCTGCTCGGCAAAAGCATCGCCGGCGGCGTGCCACTGGGTGCGGTGGTCGGGCGCAAAGCGTTGATGGACAACCTGCCCAAGGGCGGGCTGGGCGGTACCTACTCCGGTAACCCCATCGCCTGCGCGGCGGCGTTGGCGACCCTGGATGCAATGACCGATGAACAGGTGCACGCGTGGGGCGCCCGGCAAGAAGCGGCCATCGTCAGTCGCTACCAGGCCTGGCGCGAGCAGCATCTGTCGCCCTACCTGGGCCGCTTGACTGGCGTTGGTGCCATGCGCGGCATAGAACTGGCGCATGCCGACGGTACAGCCGCGCCCAAGCAACTGGCCCAGTTGCTGAGCCTGGCGCGGGACGCCGGCTTGCTGTTGATGCCCAGTGGCAAGTCTCGGCACATCATTCGCCTGCTGGCGCCGCTGACCATTGAACCTGCGGTACTGGAAGAAGGGTTGGATATTCTTCAAGCGTGTCTCAAGCAGTTGGTTTAACCCCCGCATCCGCCGGCCGGCAGCCCAACCGCACGATAAGGGCATTGTGCTGCCTTGACCTGATTCCCCCGCCCCCTGAAAATGCGCGACGTTTTTTTGTCTCCCCCGTTTACTGAAGTAGTGAAATTTCAATGTCCGATTCTTACACCGAACACACCGCCGAAGAATCCGTAGTCGCCTTGCACGCCAAAGCTGAATACGAAAATGCCATCAATCTTTCACAGCATGTACCCGCCGCCAAGATCATCAGCGAGATGGTGCTGGACGCGTTCCATACCTCCAAGGAAAGCGATCAGATCCGCGAACTGCGCATCGCCATCCGCCAGGCGCACGATGCCTTCGACGACGACAAAGCCTACGAACTGATGGGCCAGCTCAAGCAGTTGAAAGACGCCGAAGCCGCCGACAACATCGCACTGGAAGACCTGAGCAGCAAATTCTCGATCAGCCGCATCCTGTCCAGCTTCAAGGACGACCCCGAGTTCCAGGAGTTGGTCTACGGCCTGGCCCTCAAAGTGCTGAACCAGTCTCACCAGGCCATCAGCAACCCAAGCACCGGCAAGGGCAAGGCCGCACGCGCCAAGAAAGAAGCCGAAGTGTTTGTGATCAGCAAAGATGGCGTCAGCGTCACGCTGCCCCTGCGCACGCCGCGCTCCAAGTTGAATGTCGACCGTGAAGCCTTCGAGTTCCTGGGTTTGCGCTTTGTAGGCGAAGGCGATGAAGCGGAGTTGGAAGTGGACAGCTTTGTGGATAACGCCGGCATTGAACAGCCGCTGAGCCGCAAGAGCGTGATCACCGCCCTGCAGCAACAGAGCGCGTTCGAAGGCTACAGCATCGCGCAGCAATAACCCCTCCAGGCAACACCGCACAACTGAACGTGTGGGAGCAAACCCGCTCCCACACGTGGTATCAACCGACGCGCTCAACCTGCGCCGCGAACACCTCGCGAAAGCGCGCCATCTGCTGCTTGCTCCCCACCGTCACCCGCACCCACTGCGGCCAGTTTTCCCACACCCGTCCGATGAGTACGCCGTGTGCGGCGAGTGTCTCGATGACCTGCTCCGCCGGCCGCTTGACGTCGATCATGAAACAGTTGGCCTGGGAGGCCGTGCAGGCGAAACCGCGACCCTTGAGCCACGTGATGGTCTCATCGCGCAGTTGGGCATTGAGCGCCTTGCGTTGCGCCAATAATTTCACGTCTTCCAGGCTGGCAAGGCCTCCGAGCAAAGAAGCGCCCGCCGGAACGTTGTCGCCGCCAAATACCGCCAAGCGTTCCAGCAACGCCGGGTGGCCGATCGCCAAGCCCAGGCGCGCACCGGCCATGCCATAGATTTTCGAAAAGGTGCGCAGCACCAGCAGATCGTCGTGGTCCTTGACCCAATTGACCACGCTCGGCGTGTCGGCAAAGTCGATGTAAGCCTCGTCCACCACCAGCACGCTGCCCTTGGGTTTGTTGGTCAGCGCCTGGCGGATGGCTTCGATCGGGGTCAGGGTGCCGGTGGGGTTGTTAGGGTTGCACAGGTACAGCATGCCAGCCTGCGGGTCGGCCGCCAGCATGGCCGACACGTCGTGAGCATGCTCGGCGTTGAGGCTCACTTCCTTGACGGGCGCCTTGTGTGACTCGGCTGCCTGCCGTGGCACTTCGTACGACGGCGTGGCCATTACCAGGCCACGGGTTTGGCTGGTAAACGCCAGCACGGCATAACGCAATGCGGCCATGGAACCGGAAAATACCGCCACCTGCGTTTCGGCAAGCCCGTGTTGCTGGGCAAACAAACCGGCCAGCGCGTACATATGCGTGTAGGGATATCGCCCGGCCGTCGTGATCCCGCGCTGCATCGCCGCGCGGGCCGCCGGCGATGGTCCGTAGGGGCTTTCGTTATAGTTGAGCAGCACCTCGTCAGTCTCCGCCGCCGGCGGCGCGGCGACCGCCCAATTCAGGTGGCCCAGCACCGGCAGGGCGGCCCCCAGGGCCAGAAGGGATCGACGGCTGACGCTGACCATGGTGACTACTCCGTGTAGAGGGAATGGATGGGCACTGCTCCTATTGAAAGGTATGACGAGACAAGCGTCGGATGATTTAACCGAGCCCCGATAAACGAGCCGCGCGCGACCACTCAAGGCGGGGCTTTTTTCCAGCCACGGCCTCAGCTTTCCCAGTAGTCGGCGATGGGATATTTCGCGCACAGGTGCTCGAGTTCCGCACGCAATTGCGCCTGCATTGCCGGTTCCAACCGGTACTCGTGTTCGCCGAGCGGCGTCACCTGCTGCAGTATTCGGCACACCAGATCGACGACCTGTCGGCAGCCATCGGTGTCGATGTTACGTTGCGCCATGGATCCGGTGCCGATGCTCAACCCATTGTCGACAGCGCACGCGCGGGCCTGGCCCGGCACGCGATGCGTGTTCACCACGATGCCGCAGCTTTCCAATGCCACTTCGGCGATGGAACCGCTAATACCGTCGCGCAAGCGGATCTGCACGGTATGGTTTTCACTGCGCCCGCCCACCACTTCATAGCCGCGGGCCAGGAATGCACCGGCCAGCTCATCGGCCAGGCTGCGAACCCGGCCCATGCAGGCGTCAAACTCCGCGGTCATCGCGTAGCCCAGCGCGGCCGCTTTGGCGGCGATCATATTGACCGCCGGCGCGCCCTGCATGCGCGGAAATACAGCCTGGTCGAGCACACGGCTGAACGTCGCCCGCAAGCCGGGCACCTTGGTATGTGCATCGCGACCGCAAAGGATCAGCCCGCCGCGTGGGCCGCCCAGTTGTTTGTGAGTACAGGTGGTGGTGACGTGTGCCGCATTGATCGGGCTTGGGTGCCGACCTGTCGCCACCAGCCCGGCGATATGGGAGATGTCCGCCAGCAGGATCGCGCCCGCCTCATCGGCAATTGCACGGAACCGCTCGAAATCCACCACTCGCGAATAGGCCGAAGCACCGCAGAGGATAACGCGTGGCCGATGGGCCAGTGCCAGGCTGCGCACCTGCGCGTAATCAATCAGCCCCTCGGCGGTGGTGCCGTAGCGGATAGCCTTGTAATAGGCGCCGGTAAATATCGCCGGGCTGCCGTAGGTAAGGTGCCCACCATGATCAGGGGCCATGCCCAGCAGAGTATCGCCAGGTTCAAGCAGTGCGGACAGCACTTGGGCGTTGGCATGGGAGCCGGAGTGCGACTGAACATGGGCGTAGTGGGCATCAAACAGTTCACGGGCGCGGCCAATCGCCAGGGATTCGACCCGGTCGACATTCTCGCAACCGGCGCGATGGCGACTGCCCCGCGTGCCCTCGGCGGTGACGTTGACCAGTGCAGAAGCAGACGCCGCCAGAGTGCGGGGTTTTACAGCGCAGGAGGAAGGCACCAGCGACAGGGTTCGGTGTTGACGCTCGACTTCGGCGTCGAGGAGCATCGCCAGCTCCAAGTCCTCGGCGCGCAGATCTGCCATGCCTCGGCGCAGCAAGTCAGCCTGATCCTGCAGTTGTACGGTGTTGACTGCCATGGGCGATGTCCTTTTCTGGGTTGCTGCTCGTCAGTTCGTCCTGAACCGTGGCGACCAATTAAACAGGAAATTAAACATTTTCCAAATTATATGTTCTCTTTCGTCCGCTCCAACCGAGTTAATGGCCATCTGCCTTGCCTGCTGCCAGCGCCGAGCATCTTGGACTTTATTGTTGAACCGCACGCGTGCAACACTTGCGCCCGCCACGCAGCCATAAACGCCCCGGATGGGCGCTCAATCGCTGGAAAACATCCCATGGCAGCGGCAAGGTCCAAAGGTTCTGACTAAAAGGAAGTGGTGAGCACGTGATGCACAGACGCGAAAAAACCGAGCATTTGAAGAGCAACATCAAGTATCTGATCAAGAGCCGCGGCGAGACCCAGTTGTCGTTGTGCAACGCCGCCGGGCTCACCCGCACCACGATCTACAACATCCTCGAAGGAAAGGTCGTCAACGTGCAGCAGTCGACCCTGCGCAAGATTTCAGATTTTTTCGGTGTGTCTTACAAAGAAATCGAGACCATCGATTTTGAAGCCAAAGAGCTTATCGAGAGCAGCGTTTCGCCCCAAGGCAACATGAACCCGGCGGCCGTGCCGGTGCTCAAGCAAAGCCAGGTCATGCAGCACCTGGACAAGCGCATTGGCGAACTGGCCACACTCTTCCCCCTTACGTACTACTTCGGCACGTCCCACAACCTGATCGGCGTGCGGCTGGAGCAGGCCATACCGGGGGTGAACGAGCCGGGCGATCTGTTGATCATCCAAAAGGGCATGTCGAGCGACGATAAGGAAAAGTTGGTGTTCGACAGGGCCACCCAGACGCTGTCTATCCGCCGTGAACCCTGCGCCAGCTCAGAACGCCTGTGTGTACTGGGCGATATCATTGAGGAGCGCTTCAATGACGGCGTATGAAGGCGAGATCGAAAACAGCAAATACAAACTGCTTGGCTTTGAAAATGACAAGTGCCTGGCGGTGATCATGATCATCGCCACGGGCAAGATCATTCGGGTCAAGTTGAGCGAAGTCTTAAACAGCGAAATCATGGACAATCTGAACAAAATGGAAATTAAAAACCTGTACAAGAAGTTTTATTCCCAGGGCGGCGCGGTCACCGCGTACGACCTCAATGATCGCAATGAAAACTCCTGGATGATCTACATCATCCTGAACCTGCTGCTCTTCACGTTTTATATTTTTACCAGCATTGCCGCGACCAAACCGATCTACATCGAATCCCTCGACATCATCGTCACACCGGGCACTTTCCTGTATCCGCTGACCTTCCTGATCGTGGATCTGCTCAACGAGAACTTCGGCCTAAGGCTTGCCAGAAAGGCCATCCTGTTTGCCTTCGCCAGCAACGCGATGATTATTATCCTGCTCTACGGCTCGACCTTTCTGCCCGGCCTGCCAGGCTGGAAGCTCGATGGGCCTTACAACGCAGTGATCGTGCAGGTGTCATCGGTATTGATCGCGTCGTCGGTGTCGTTCCTGGTGTCGGAGAACATCAACTCGTATTTGCTGTGCAAGATCAAAGAGCTGACCAACTCCAGGTACTTGTACTTGCGCATCTTCCTCAGCACGTTCTTTGCGGTGATTATCGACAGCTTCCTGTTCTGTTTTATCGCGTTTTATGGCGCCATGCAGACCAGCGACATTGTGAGCATGATCTACGTGCAGATCGCGATCAAAGTCGGTTTTGCGTTCTTCAACATCTTGCCGGCCTATGGCGCACGTTCATTATTCAAACGCTACCTGACCAACGCCACTGCGTGATCGGCCGTTGCCTGGCGTCGTTGCAGCTGCCGAAGCAGCTGCCATGACGGTCGGCGGTCAGGCCAGTGGCAACTTCTGCTTGAGGCTCTGCATGACCCGCGCTTTGTTCTGCAGGTAATCATTCAAACCGCGCGCGCGCAGGTTGCACGCGTCGCAGTTGCCGCAGCCGGTGCCGATGATGCCGTTGTAGCAGGTCAGTGTCTGCTCACGGACCAAGTCCAGTTGCTGGTAGTAATCAGCCAATGCCCAGGTTTCAGCCTTGTTCAGCCACATCAACGGCGTGTCGAGGCGCACGTCGTATTCCATGCCCAGCTTGAGCGCCTGGTTCAACGCCTTGACGAACTCGTCGCGGCAGTCGGGGTAGCCCGAGAAGTCGGTTTCGCAGACGCCGGTGATCACCGTCTCAGCCTTGACCTGGTATGCGTAAATTGCCGCCAGGGTCAAAAACAGGATATTGCGCCCGGGCACAAAGGTGCTGGGCAGGCTGTCGCCCGAGCTGTTCACGGTGGGTACCGGGATGTTGTCACGCGTGAGGCTGCTGATGGCCAACTCGTTGAGCAACGACACATCCATCACTTTATGAACGGTGGCTCCCAACTGTTTGGCCAACTGTTGGGCGACTTCGACTTCCGCCACATGGCGCTGGCCGTAGTCGAAGGTGATGCAGTGCACTTCGTCATACAGCGCCAGCGCCTGGATCAGACAGGTCGTCGAATCCTGCCCGCCACTGAACACCATAACGGCTTTTTTACTCATTGCTTTGCTTCCTGCACGGATAGGGTTTAGCGCTAGTTTAAGGGTCACTCAATAAAAAACCCCGCGCTTCTTGCGAAGGCGGGGCTTTTTGTTGCTCATGCCACTCAGTGTGCGTAAGTCAGCAACAGCTCTTTGGGCACTTGGAAATCCAGGGACATCATCACGCTGAGCGCGGTGATGGTGAAGATCGAGAACACAAACAGCTTGCGCGCCCAGACGGTGTCATCCACCGCCTTGTAGCCGGTCCAGGCCATGTACAACCAGTACATGCCCATGGCGGCGGCGACGGCGAGGTAGCTCATGCCGGCGTAGCCACTGAAGGTCAACATCAAGGTCGCCACGAGGAAGGCCAGGATGTAGAGCAGGATGTGTTTCTTGGCGACCTGGATACCACGCTTGACCGGCAGGACCGGAATCGACGCAGCCAGGTAGTCGTTGAAACGGAAGATCGCAATGGCGTAGGAATGCGGCATCTGCCACAGGCTGAACATCACCAGCAGCGTCAGCGCGGCCATGTCGAAGCTATTGGTCACAGCCACATAACCAATCACCGGCGGCATCGCCCCCGACAGACTGCCCACCAGCGTGCCGTGAACCGACTTGCGCTTGAGGTACAGGCTGTAGAGGCCGACGTAGATGACAAAGCCGATCACGGCAAACAGCGCCGCCAGCGGGTTGGCCACCTTGTACAACAGCGCCACACCGGCAACACCCAAAACGGTCGCATAGATCAGTGCCAGCTTCAGGGAGATCAGGCCCTGGACCAGCACGCGATTCTTGGTGCGCTCCATCTTGATGTCGATGTCACGGTCGATGCAGTTGTTGAATACGCAACCGGAAGCCACCACCAGGGACGTACCGATCATCGCAGCCAGGAAGATGGCCAGATCGACATGTCCCTTGGAGGCCAGGAAGAAACCGCCCGCCACAGAAAGCACGTTACCGAAAATGATCCCCGGTTTGGTGATTTGGATAAAGTGCTTAAGCGACATCGGGTCTTACCTCACTTCGCCATCATGTAGGTGTGGATGCTGAACATGATCCACAGCGACAGACCAACCAGCAGAACGATCACCAGGCCTGCGAACACGAACGCAATCACGTTCTCGCGCTGGGCCTCGGAGCGGTCCAGGTGCAGGAAGTACACCAGGTGAACCAGCACCTGGATCACCGCGAACGCCAGGACGATCATCAGGGTGATCGACTTCGGCAAGGTCGGGTACATCACCAGGCCGAACGGGATCAGGGTCAGGATGACCGACAGGATGAAGCCGATAGCGTAAGACTTTACGCTGCCGTGGCTTGCATCGTGGCTGTCATGGGAGTGTGCATTAGCCATTACAGAGTCCCCATCAAGTAGACGACGGTGAATACGCAGATCCAGACCACGTCCAGGAAGTGCCAGAACAGGCTCAGGCAGCTCAGGCGCGTCTTGTTGGTGTTGGTCAGGCCGTGCTTATTGACCTGATACATCATCACCGCCATCCACAGCAGGCCGGCCGAAACGTGCAGGCCGTGGGTGCCAACCAGCGTGAAGAACGCCGACAGGAAGCCGCTGCGGTGCGGGCCGTAGCCTTCGGAGATCAGCAGGTGGAACTCGTTGATCTCCATGCCGATGAAGCCCAGGCCGAACAGGAACGTCAGGCCCAGCCAGCTCAGCACGCCTTTCTTGTTGCCCTTGTAGAAGGCCAACATGGCGAAGCCGTAGGTGATCGAACTGAACAACAGCAAGGCGGTTTCGCCGAGCACGTAAGGCAGTTCGAAGATGTCGTGGCCCGACGGGCCACCCGCTACGTTGTTTACCAGTACCGCGTACACCGCGAAGATCGACGCAAACAAGATGCAGTCGGTCATCAGGTAGAGCCAGAAACCGAAGACGGTCATTGGCCCCGAGTCGTGGTGATGGTCATCGTGCCCATGGTCATCGACATGGGCGTGTCCAGCATTGGTCACTAAGTTCGACATGGTTTAAGCCTGTTCCAACGAGGTTTCAACACGGTTGGCCGGGATTTTCTTCTCGGCTACCAGGCGAGCGTGCTGCTCGGCTTCGATGCGCTCGATTGTCTCGACCGGCACCATGTAGCCTTGATCATCACGTGCTGCGTGGACAATGAAGTAGCCGATGGTGCCCACCAGGCTCACGATTGCCAGCCACCAGATGTGCCAGATCATCGCGAAACCGAACACGGTCAACAGCGCACCCATCACCACGCCAGTGGCGGTGTTGCTTGGCATGTGGATCGGTTCGTAGTGCTTGGGTTGCTGGTACGCAGTACCGTCTTCCTTGGCTTCGGTGAACGCATCGATGGTGTTCGCAGTCGGGATCACGGCGAAGTTGTAGAACGGCGGTGGCGACGAGGTCGACCATTCCAGGGTGTGGCCATTCCACGGGTCGCCGGATTCGCACATGTTCTGCTTGCGATCACGCACGCTGACATACAGCTGGATCAGTTGGCAGGCGATGCCCACAGCGATCATCACCGCACCGAACATGGCGACGTACAGGTACGGCACCCACTCAGGGTTGGTGGTGGCGTTCAGACGACGGGTCATGCCCATGAAGCCCAGTGCATAGAGCGGCATGAACGCGACGAAGAAGCCCGAGATCCAGAACCAGAACGCAGCCTTGCCCCAACCCTCGTGCAGCTTGAAGCCGAACGCTTTCGGGAAGTAGAAGCTGAAGCCGGCGATGTAACCGAATACCGCACCACCGATGATCACGTTGTGGAAGTGCGCGATCACGAACAGGCTGTTGTGCAGCACGAAGTCAGCGCCCGGAATGGCCAGCAGTACGCCGGTCATGCCGCCGATGGCGAAGGTCACCATGAAGCCCAGGGTCCACAGGACCTGGCTGGTCATGCGCAGACGACCGTGGTAGATGGTGAACAGCCAGTTGAATAGCTTCACCCCCGTCGGGATGGAAATCAGCATCGTCGCCAGGCCGAAGAAGGCGTTGACGCTGGCCCCCGAACCCATGGTGAAGAAGTGGTGCAGCCAGACCATGAAGCCCAGTACGGAGATCGCGCCCGAGGCGTAGACCATCGAGTGGTGACCGAACAGGCGCTTGCCGGTAAAGGTCGAGATCACTTCGGAGAAGATACCGAACGCCGGCAGGATCAGGATGTACACCTCAGGGTGACCCCATGCCCAGAACAGGTTCACGTACATCATCGGATTGCCACCAAGTTCATTGGTGAAAATGTGGAAATCCAGGTAACGGTCAAGCGACAGCAGCGCCATGGTAGCGGCCAGGATCGGGAACGAAGCCACGATCAGTACGTTTGCCCAGGTGCAGGTCCAGGTGAAGATCGGCATGTCCATCAGTTTCATGCCAGGGGCGCGCATCTTCAGCACGGTGGCCAGGAAGTTGACCCCCGTCAGCGTCGTCCCGAGCCCTGATAACTGTAGCGCCCAGATGTAGTAGTCCACACCCACGCCAGGGCTGTACTGAATGCCCGACAACGGCGGATACGCAACCCAACCGGTCTTGGCGAATTCGCCGACGCCCAGGGACACGTTGATCAGCACAACACCGGAAACCAGCAGCCAGAAGCTCAGGGAGTTCAGGAACGGGTAGGCAACGTCACGCGCACCGATCTGCAGCGGCACCGCAAGGTTCATCAGGCCGGTGAAGAAAGGCATCGCCATGAAGATGATCATGATCACACCGTGAGCGGTGAAGATCTGGTCATAGTGTTCAGGCGGCAGGTAGCCAGGCGAACCCTCGGTGGCCATGGCCAACTGGGTACGCATCATGATGGCGTCGGCAAAGCCGCGCAGCAGCATGACCATGGCAACGATGATGTACATCACGCCAATTTTCTTGTGGTCGACCGAAGTCAGCCACTCGGTCCACAGGTAGGTCCACTTCTTGAAGTAAGTGATACCTGCAAACAGTGCCAGACCACCCAGCGCGATCATGGCGATGGTAATCATCACAATCGGCTCGTGGAACGGGACCGCATCCCAACTTAATTTACCAAACATCGTTTACTCCTCTGCCCCAGCAGTTGAATGCGCGCCCGTGTCAGAACCTTCAACCGCGGCCACTTCTTTCTTCTCGTGCTTGACCGGTTTGCCTGGTTTCATGCCTTCGTACTTGTCGACGATTTTCTGAAACAGGTTCGGCTCGTACGCGGAGTACAGGGCGACTGGGTTGTTCTGGCTTGGTTTGGTCAGGGCGTCGTATTCAGCTTGATCAAGCTGTTTAGGTGCGGCCTTGACTTCGGCTACCCAGGCGTTGAAGTCTTCCTGGCTCGTCGAGATCGCTTTGAATTTCATGCCGGTGAAGCCAGCGCCGCTGTAGTTGGCGGAGATGCCTTCCATTTCAGCTTTCTGGTTGGCGATCAGGTGCAGCTTGGTCTGCATGCCTGCCATCGCGTAGATCTGACCGCCCAGGGCAGGGATGAAGAACGAGTTCATCACAGCGTCGGAGGTGATCTTGAAGTTCAGCGGAGTGTGCTCCGGGAAGCGGATCTGGTTAACCGTGGCGATACCCAGGTCCGGGTAGATGAACAGCCACTTCCAGTCCAGCGCGACCACTTCGATGTTGATCGGCTTGACGTCGGATTCCAGCGGACGGTACGGGTCCAGTGCGTGGGTCGACTTGTAGGTCACATAACCCAGGGCAATGATGATGAGGATCGGAACCAGCCACACCGCGATTTCAATCTTGGTGGAGTGCGACCACTTCGGCGCGTAGGTGGCGCTGGTGTTGGACGCGCGGTATTTCCAGGCGAAGGCGAAGGTCATGATGATCACAGGGACCACGACCAGCAGCATCAGCAGGGTGGCGGTGATGATCAGGTTTCGTTCATCCAGGCCGACCTGTCCTTTTGGGTCGAGCAAGGTCCACTTGCAGCCTCCCAGCATTAAGAACATGCCAAGCAGCGGCAAAAAGCCTAGTAATCGGGGGTACCTGTTTTTACTCATCTCACGACCTCTAAAGCAGCTTGCGCAATGCAGTTGGGTTTTGATCGCCAACACTTCACCCTGCCAAGGGTTGGCATTTCTCTTCGATTGAATAAGAGCCTGCCCGTCACGTCACACATGTACGTTGCACGGACCTGCGGTGAGTTCTTATTCGATTTCGTGGTTAAAGGCCTTGTTACAGACCAATTCCCTTTGGTGCGGATAGTTGAAAGGCTGCCGGAACCTGGGGTCGCACAGAGCCATCCATCTGCCCCCTCGACCGCTCCAATGCTCAAATATTGAACAGCACCGGACATTCAGTGCGGGCGATTGTAGTTAGCTGGCGATGTATAAACCATGTCTTATAAAGAAATAATTTTTATCGAAAGCAGCAATAATCCTTCACCAATATCGCAAAGGTTCGCGATCTTATCGCGTTCGATTCTCAACAAAAACCACAAAAATTGCCGTGTTATAGGGCAAACCGCCACACCCCATACGCCTTGTAAGGGCAGGTAAAACCTATGCAAGCCCCCAGAAAACAAGGCATTCGGACATCACGCAAACACGCGTGCGGCGTGAGGTTGGCGGCATTGTCCAAGCTGCAAACTGACAGCACACCCCGGCTGTTTTTTGCAAATTTAAAGTGCGGTTCGGCGGCGTGGAAACGTCCTGCGCCCGCTTCCGTGTGACAACATGTCGCACACTGCGCGCACCCAAAATTGTCCGGCGTCACGCTCTGTTCACAAAACCCGCACATGCAAAAACGCCCCGGCCTTCTTTGTAGAGGGACCGGGGCGTTTGAGCGAATGGGTCAGGCCTTGCGCTGGCGATTGCGATAGATGCCCAGCGGCACCAGGACCACCGTGAGCACGAACGCCACCAGCGCCCATTGCGCCAGCGACAAGCCCAGCACCGGCGGATACGGTGTGCTGCAAAAACCATCGACCTGGAAGCCCAGCGGGAAGACCTTGGCCAGCGGCAGGTCATCGACAATCGGTTGCAGCACATCAACGCCGCAGCTCACCTGTGGGAAAAACTGGGTGTACACATGATGCCCGGCCGCCGCCACGCCCCCGAGGGCGCTGAGCACCACCAGCCCTTCGAAAAAGGTCAGCGCACTCTTGGTGCGCATGGCTGCGCCAATGAACGCGAAAAGCGCGATCAACAACAAGGCATAACGCTGCAGGATACACAGCGGGCATGGCGCCTCGCCCAGCACCACCTGCATGTACAACGCCCCGCCGATCAGCGCCAGGCAGATAATGCCCAGCAACACCAGAAAGCGCCGCTCCCTGCCTAAACGCAATTCGTCACTCATCCCCGTATTCCTTAGTTTGGTTGTGCCTATGGGCGCAAGTTTACACACAGGGAGTGGTTAAAACAGAAGGGGGTTAACAGCGGATTAATTTGGAGGAATAGAGAAGCAAATGTGGGAGGGGGCAAGCCCCCTCCCACACTTTGAACAGTGTTGTTTCGAAAAATCTATTCCAGGGCAGCCGCAGGGCCAAAGAACTCGTAGCGGCTCTGTTTCTCCGGCACGCCCAACGCCTTGAGGTGGCGCTTGATCGCCGCCATGAAGCCTTTAGGCCCCAGGAAGTAGGCGTCCACATCCCGCTGCTCGGGCAGCCACTCGGCCAGTTGCTCCTGGCTCAGCAGCCCGACCTTATCCGCCGCCGCGCTCACCCCGTCATCCTCGGCATAGCAATAGAAGCGCTTGAGCTGTGGATGCTTGGCCGCCAGTGCATCCACCCACTCGCGGAACGCATGCACCCCGCCATTACGCGCGCAATGAATAAAGTGCACCGGGCGCTGGGTGGCCAGGGCCGCTTCGAGCATCGGCAAGGTTGGGGTGATGCCGACGCCGCCGCTGATCAGTACCAGTGGCCTGTCGCTGTCTGCCAGGGTGAACTCGCCCGCTGGCGGGAACAGCTCGATCGTCGCGCCGACCTGCAACTGATCGTGCAGGTAATTGGACACCCGCCCACCCACTTCGCGCTTGACGCTGATGCGGTACTGGCCGGCATCGCTCAAGGCCGACAGGGAATAGTTGCGGCGCACTTCTTCGCCGTCGAGCACCAGCTTCATGCCGATGTATTGGCCGGGCGCGGCCTTGAGGATCGGGCCGTTGTCCACCGGGGCGAAATAAAAGGAGGTGATCTCGCCACTCTCTTGCACGCGCTGGACCACGGTAAACGATCGCGCACCGCGCCAGCCACCCACCGCATGGGCTTTCTCGTCATAGATCGCCGCCTCGGCGCCAATCAAAATATCCGCCAGTTGCCCATAGGCGGCGCCCCAGGCATTCATCACCTCGGGGGTGGCAATCTCGCTGCCCAGCACCTCGGATATCGCACGCAGCAAGCACGCCCCCACGATCGGGTAATGCTCGGGCAATATCTGCAACGCCACGTGCTTGTTGATGATCTTCGCCACCAGGTCGCCGAGTTGGTCAAGCTGGTCGATATGCCGCGCATACATCAACACGCCGTTGGCCAGGGCGCGAGGCTGGTCGCCGCTGGCTTGGTGAGCCTGGTTGAACAGCGGACGCACCTCAGGGTATTCGGCGAGCATCATGCGGTAAAAATGGGTAATCAGCGCCTCACCGCCGCTTTCCAGCAGAGGCACGGTGGATTTGACGATGGCACGGTCTTGGGCACTAAGCATGGGAGCCTCCTGGGCTTCTTTACTGACTGCCTTTACCTAGTCAGCATTCATGCCAACTAATAAACCGTTATTTTTCAATATCTTAAATTATATGTAGTCAGTATGACTTCCTACACTTTATAGTCATAAGGACTACAAGGAGTCATTATGACCGCACAGTCGCTGCTCACCACCCTGCTGCCCCTGGTCGCCGACCTGTCCCGCGACCTGCCCGAAGGCGAGCGCTACCGCCGCCTGCTGCAAGCCATGCGCGCCCTGCTGCCCTGCGATGCCGCCGCCTTGCTGCGCCTGGATGGCGAATGGCTGGTACCGTTGGCGGTGGACGGCTTGAGCGCCGACACCCTCGGCCGGCGCTTCAAGGTCAGCGAACACCCGCGCTTCGGCGTGCTGCTGAGCAGCCCCGGCCCGACACGTTTCGACAGCGACAGCGAACTGCCCGACCCTTACGACGGCCTGGTCGATGGCCTGCACGGGCACCTTGAAGTCCACGACTGCATGGGCTGCCCGTTGTTTGTCGACGACCACCCCTGGGGCCTGCTGACCCTGGACGCCCTCGACACCGAACGTTTCGAACGGGTTGAGCTCGACGCCCTGCAAGCCTTCGCCAGCCTCGCCGCCGCCACCGTCAACGTCGCCGAACGCATCGAACGCCTGGCCCTGCGTGCCGAAGACGAACACCAGCGCGCCGAGATCTACCGTCAGGCCAGCGGCCAGCAACACAACGAGATGATCGGCCAAAGCAAGGCTCATAAACGCCTGGTCGAGGAAATCAAACTGGTGGGCGGCAGCGACCTGACCGTGCTGATCACCGGCGAGACCGGAGTGGGCAAGGAGCTCGTGGCCCAGGCCATTCACGCGGCATCAACCCGTGCGGACAAACCGCTGATCAGCCTCAACTGCGCTGCCCTGCCGGAAACCCTGGTGGAAAGCGAGCTGTTCGGCCACGTCCGCGGCGCCTTTACCGGCGCGTTGAACGAGCGCCGGGGCAAGTTCGAACTGGCCAATGGCGGCACGTTGTTCCTGGATGAAGTGGGCGAACTGTCGCTGGCCGTGCAAGCCAAGCTGCTGCGGGTACTGCAAAGCGGCCAGTTGCAGCGCCTGGGGTCGGACAAGGAGCACCAGGTGGATGTGCGGCTGATCGCCGCCACCAACCGCGACCTCGCCGATGAAGTGCGCAACGGCCGCTACCGCGCCGATTTCTACCACCGCCTCAGCGTGTACCCGTTGCAAGTGCCCGCGCTGCGCGAGCGCGGACGTGATGTATTGCTGCTGGCGGGTTTCTTCCTGGAGCAGAACCGCTCACGCATGGGCCTGGGCAGCCTGCGCCTAGGCAGCGACGCCCAGGCGGCACTGTTGGCCTATAACTGGCCAGGCAATGTGCGCGAACTGGAGCATCTGATCGGACGCAGCGCGTTGAAAGCCCTGGGCAACTGTCGCGAACGTCCGAAGATTCTCAGCCTGAGCGCCCAGGACCTGGACTTGCCTGATGTCGGCGCACCGGTCGCTGACGCGCCCAGCCCAGTGGCGCCGATAACCGGCGATCTGCGCCAGGCCACCGAGCACTACCAGCGCCAGGTGATCAACGCCTGCCTCGAACGCCACCAGCACAACTGGGCCGGCGCCGCCCGCGAACTGGGCCTGGACCGCGCCAACCTGGGCCGCATGGCCAAGCGCCTTGGCCTCAAATAACCACACAACTGGATCAAATGTATGAAATGCAGGAAATGTGGGAGAGGGCTTGCCCCGCTATAGCGGTCTGGCTGACACACTGCCATCGGAGGCAAGTCCCCTCCCACATTAGACGGTCTTCGCCTGGAAGGCCGGGCTGGCAGACTTCGGCTTACGAAACACCAACACATTCCCCACCATCACCAGCACCAACCCCGCCAACGCCGGCGCGGTCCACTGGTAGCCCTCGACAAACGCCGACACATTCAGCGCCACCACCGGAAACAGCACCGTGCAATACGCCGCCCGCTCCGGCCCCATGCGCCCCACCAACGTGAGGTAGGCGGTAAAGCCGATCACCGACCCGGGAATCACCAGGTACCACAAGGCACCGATATAGCGTGCGCTCCAGTCCATCTCAAACGGGATCCCGCTTACCGCGCAATAGGTCGCCAGCATCGCGGCGCCATAGGCCATGCCCCAGGCATTGGTCGTCAACGGCTTGAGCCCGGCCTTCTGTTGCAGGCTCGACAACATATTGCCCGCCGAGAAGCACATCGTCCCCAGCAACGCCAAGCCGAGGCCGAGCAAGGTCTGAGGGCTGGCGGTATGCCCCACCAGTTCCGGCCAGAACAGCAAACCCAGGCCCGCCAGGCCGAGACCGCCGCCCATCAATACATTGCGCGCCACGCGCTGGCCGAAGAACACACGGGCGTTGAGGGCGTTCCACAACGTGGCCGTGGAAAACACCACCGCCACCAGGCCGCTGGGGATCCATTGGCTGGCGGTCAGGAAGCACATGAAGTTGATGCAGAACAGGCAGAGGCCCTGGGCCAGGCAGATCAGGTGCCCGCGTCGGTTCATCACCTGCAACTTGCGGCTGAGCAGCAACAACACAAACAGCACCAGCGCCGCGAGGCCGAAGCGATAGACGATGGACACCGGAATCGCCACCACGCCCAACTGCCATTTGAGTGCGATCCAGGTGGTACCCCAGATCAGCACGGTGAGTAGATACAAAGAAAGGTTCATAGCGGGCTCCATCGGTTGAGCCACAGTGTCGCCTTGAACCCGTACACCGTTCTTGCACAATCTTGCGCTTTTGTCGGGCGCCCGGATCACAGCGCAGGCTTCGCGGAGTAGGATGCAAAGCGTCGGAGAACACTCACCATGCCAGACCTGGAATCCCTGCAAGTCTTTCAAGCCCTTAACCGCTCGCCCAACGCACGCCTTGAAGCCTGCGCCGAGCTCGGTGACGGCTTGTCCGCAGCCTTGTGGAGCAACCACCACGACGCCCAGGATTACCAGGCGCCCAGCCATCACACTTTGTCCTGTTACATCGGCGGCGGCACCGGCACGTTTCGGCGTGACCAACCGGGCACCAAGGGTGGGCCCGACAAGTTGTGCATCCTGCCGGCCGAGCACCAGTCGGCGTGGGTGATCAACGGTGAGATCCGCCTGGCCCATGTGTATTTCAGCGCGGAGCAATTTGCCCTGGGTTGCGTCACCCTGCTCGACCGCGAACCGCGCGCGCTGGAGCTGCGCGAAAGCACCTTCCTGGAAGACGCCCGCCAGGCCCGGCGCTTCCACCAGCTCATCGCCCTCAACTGGGCCGAGCCCGCCGAACGCTTGCTGACCAGCAGCCTGGCCCATGAAATGCTCAGCCACACCTTGCTCAGCCAAGTCGGCAGCCGCGAAGGCCTGCGCCTCAAAGGTGGCTTGGCGGCATACCAGCGACGGCTATTGGTGGACTACATCGAGCAACACCTGGAAGAGCCGCTCAGCCTCGGGCAACTGGCCGGGCTGTGTGCGCTGTCGCACTACCACTTCGCGCGGATGTTCCGCCAAAGCTTCGGCCTGCCGCCCCACCAGTACCTGCTGGCGCGCCGGCTCAGCCGCGCGCAACACCTGCTGCGCAGCGGCGCCCTGGCCCTGGGTGAAATTGCCTTGCTGTGCGGGTTTTCCAGCGCCAGCCACTTCACCCATCGCTTCCGCCAGGCCATGGGCGCGGCGCCTGGCGATTACCGCCAGGCCTTCATTTAAACCATCAAGCCCAGCGTCTTGGCCTTGGCCACCGCTTGGGTGCGTCGCTCCACCCCGAGCTTGCTGTGGATACGCCGCGCGTGGGTCTTGACGGTGTGCAGGGAAATAAACAGCCGGTCGGCGATTTCCAGGTTGGAACTGCCCAACGCGATCAACTGCAACACCTCCAACTCACGCTGGCTCAAGGGGTTTTCCACTGCCCCCGAAGTGCATGCGCGGGGTTCCATGCCCAGTTCACTCAACAACCCCGGCGAGCGTAGCCGCAGCTCGCGGATCGCTTGTTGCACCTGGCAACGCTCGGCCAACTCCAAGCCGTTTTGCAGCGAGCGACGCGCCAACGCGGGCTCGCCGACGTGCCAGGCGACTTCCCCCAGCACCAGGTGCAGTTCGGTTTCCAGGCAGAGCATGCCGCGCTGATGAGTCGCCTGCAGCAAGGCACTGAGCCGCGCCACCGGTTGCTCGGCGCAACCGAGCTTCACCTCCGCCAACACCAGCAGGTATTCAAGGCGCGGGATCAATTCCAGGGTGGCCGGCGGCGCTTGTTTGGCCTGGGGCCCACGGAAGTGGCGCAATACGCGACGCATCGCTTCCACGGTCAGTTCGGCGCGGCCCTGCTGCAACCAGAAGTGCCCACTGACCAACAACAGCACGGCGCGGTACACCGTGTCCGGCACCTGGCGTTGCTGCATCAGGCGCTCGGCCTCGCGCAACTGGAAAAATGCCTGGGCGTAATCGCCACGATTGGCAGCCACCAGCGCCAGGCCGAGAAACCCGTAGAGCACGCGTTTGTCCTGGCTGTGCAGGCACATCTTCATGCCGCTCTCGAAACACTCCACCGCCAGGCTATCCTGCCCCTGGCGCAGGGCCAGATGCCCACGGCGCAGAGCGATACGCCCAACCAACGGGCCCGCGCTGAGCCGCTGTTTAAGCAACATCGCCTGCACCCCTTCCAGCAGGCTTTGCGCACGGTAAGGCGCGCCGCGCTGTTCCAGCAACTGGGCGTGATCCAGCTCGAGCAGCGCCTCCAGCAACAATGAGCCATGGGCGCGAGCCAGGCACAACGCCTCGCGGTTCAGGCCCTGGGCCACGTCCAGTTCACCGCGCAGCAAGGCTTGCTGGGTCAGCCCCGACAGGCACATCAGGCGCGAGGTCCAGGCGCTGTCGGGCAAGGCTTGCAGGGCTTCCAGAAAATGCCCGCGAGAACCCTCGGCATCGCCGCCCAGGTGCAACAGCCAGCCCCACTGCGCCTGCCAGCGCGCCAGCAAATGTCGCTGGCGGGGCGCCGTGGATTGCGGGGCAAACCGCGCGAGCTGATCGATGCACACCGCCGCCTGATCGAAGCGCCCGGCGAACAGCAGCGCCGCCGTCAGCAGGCCCACCAGTTGCGCCGAACCGAGCATCAATTCATCGCCGTGCTGTTCATGCAGACGCAACAGCAGCGCGGCGTTTTGCTGGCGGAACAGGTCCTCGAAACTGAAGTGCTGCAACAGGCTCACCGCCACTTCATATTCTTCGGCCAACAGCGCCTGCTCGAAGGCGGCCTGCCAGTCCTGTTCGGCGCAGAACCATTGGCAGGCGCGCCGGTGCCACGAGCGCTTGGCCGGCCAGGGTGCGTTGCGCATCAACTGCGCCAGCGGCGGAAAAACCTGCAGCCAGTCGCTGTCTTCCCACGGCTGGATAAATGCACCGAGGGCCTGTAGATCGCGCAGATACTGGTCGCCATCACCGGCGCCGAACAGATGCTCGCACAGGCCAATGTTGAAACGCGGCAGATGGGCCAGCACCTGCCAGGCCTCCGTCAGTTCGGGCGGCAGGGTGCTGAAGAGTTCATGTTGCAGGTAATCGAGCAGGGTTTTGTCGGGATGGCCGTCGCCCAGCAAGGCGATGCGCACCCCGGCGCACCAGCCGGCGCTGAACTGCAACACACTGTGCAGAGTCTGCCCCGGCGCATGGCTGAGCAGTTGCTGGATTTCCGCCGGGTTGAACGCCAGTTCGGCGCCACATTCGAGCAGCTCATCGTCGAGCAGCAGCCGCGGCCAGTTACACGCCGGCCGCCGTCGCGCGCCCAGCCACCAGGTCAGCGCCGGGCTGCTGGCAATGAGTAGGCGATCGAGCAAGGCGTCGGTGGCAGGAGCGGGCAAGCGGCAAAAATCATCGAGGAACAGCCAGGCAGGGGTCTGCCAACGGCTGAGGTCCAGCAGCAAGGTGGCTTCATCGGTAAACGCCAGGCCCAGGTTCTGCGCCAGGTGCCGACACAGGTCGAGCGGGCTGAGGGCCACGCCATTGAGGGGCAGCCAATACACCTGACAACCCGTCGGCGCCTGCAATGCGCATTCAGCGAGCAAGGCACTCTTGCCGCTGCCGCCGGGCGCGCACAACAACTTGACCCGTACCTGCGCCGCCAGCAACGGCTCGGCCAGGCGCGGGCGCAGCAGATGATGGGCGGACAGCCGAGGCATGAATCCAGGACGGTCCAGGCAGCGTGTCATGGCAGTCATTGCTGCATCCTGCGTTTTTATTGTTATGCAACGTGATGCGTACCCTAGTCCTGAGGCGGGCGGTTGTTGAAGAAGTATTCAGCGGGGTGATTGAGGGCCATGCATAGAACCCCATGTGTACAAAACCAGTGTGGGAGGGGGCAGCAAGCCCCCTCCCACATTTTGCCTCCACTTCGATCCGGGATCAGCGCACGCCCTCAGCCCGCAAGGCCGCCGGGGTGTAGTCCGCCGCCTTGGCCGCGAAGCCGAACACGAAGCTGCTTTTCTCCTCGTTTTTCATGCCCAGCGCGATGTAGCGCCCGGCGATCAGGTCATACAGGGTTTCCACCGTGTAGGCCGGCACCTGGTGGTCGTAATAGAACTGCGCATGGCCTTCGGCAACCCGCCACAGTTGGCCGCGGCCGTCGTAGTGATCCACCAGCGCGACTTGCCAGCTGTCTTCGTCGATGTACATGTGGCGCTTGGCATAGATATGCCGCTCGCTGGGCTTGACCGTACCGACCACTTCCCACACCCGGTGCAGTTCGTAGCGGGTCAGGTCCTGGTTGATGTGCCCGGCCTTGATGATGTCGTCGTACTTGAGCGAGGGCGAGTCGAGCTTGTAGCTGTTGTAGGGGATGTACATCTCTTTTTTGCCCACCAGCTTCCAGTCATAGCGGTCGGGGGCGCCGGAGAACATGTCGAAGTTGTCGGTGGTGCGCAGGCCGTCGGAGGCGGTGCCCGGGCCGTCGTAGGACACTTGCGGCGCGCGTCGCACGCGGCGTTGGCCGGCGTTGTAGATCCAGGCCAGGCGTGGCTCCTTCACTTGGTCGAGGGTTTCATGCACCAACAGCACGTTGCCCGCCAGGCGCGCAGGGGCGGTGACCGATTGCTTGAAATAGCTGAGCACGTTGGCCGCCTTGGCCTGATCGATATCCGGGATCGCTTGCGGCACCGCCACTTCTTCTTCGAAGCGGATCGGCGTGTAGCTGCCGTTGGTCTGCGGGGTGGCCTGGGTAATGATGCGGCGCAGGTTACCGCCGTGGTAACGGGTGATGTGGTTCCACAGCACCTCCACGCCGTTCTTCGGAATCGGGAATGCGTAGTAACGGTTGCCGGTGAAGTTTTCCAGGCCGTTACCGTCATTGATCGCCTTGACGTTCAGCGCGCTGCGCTTGATCGACTCGTAGATATCCGCCGGCAGGTTGACCGTACGGTGGCTGGGGTACACCGGGATCTTGTAGGTCTCGGGGTAGCGCTTGAACATCGCCACCTGGCCGTCGGAGAGCTTGTCTTTGTACTTGTCGACGGTGGCGGCGGTGATCACGAACAGCGGTTTTTCGCTGGCGAATGGGTCGGCAAGGAAACCTTTGCTGTCCACCGCGCCGGCGTTTTTCGGGATGCCGCCGGTCCAGGCCGGGATCGAGCCGTCGGCGTTGCCGGCCTTTTCGGCACCGACCGGGGTCAGGATGGTGCCCAGCTTGGCGGCTTCTTCCGGCGACACCGCCGCCATCACGTGGGCGGCCAACAGACTCAGGGCCAATACTGCAATTGTCTTACGCATAGGTTCTTGTCCTTCTTTAAGCCAGATCAGAAGTTCACGCCGAAACTGAGGGCGAGGAAGTCACGGTCGGTCAGGGTGTTGTAGTCGCCACCGAAGAAATCGGTGTAGCTGAGGCTGGCGGTGTAGGTGCTGCGGTAGTCCGCATCCACGCCGACGCTGATGGCCTTGGCGCCTTTATTGAACAGACCGTTGGGACCGTAACCGGCCACGTCATGGGACCAGGACAGGTTGGGCTTGAGGTTCACCCCGGCAATCGCGTTGTTGTAGTCCAGGATCGCCCGCGCGCGGTAGCCCCACGAGGTGGAAGTGACGAAACCGTCGGTGTCGCCCTGGAAACCATAGGCGCCGTACACCGAATCACGGCCGTAACGCAGTTTGGATTTATCTTCCAGCCCGGCCACGTGTACCACGGCCGCTTCGCCCACCAGCGTCAGGCGTTCGGCGCCCAGCACCTGGTCGAAGAACTGAGTCAGGGAGCTTTGGATCTGGGTGATTTCCTTGCGACGATAACCTTTGTTGTCGCTGCCGAAATTGCTGCGGATGGGCGAGGCGAGTTGGCCGGACGTCGGGTTGATCAGGGCCAGGGTCAGGTCGGTGGTATTCAACTGCACCGGGGCATTCGGGCGATAGCTGATCTCACCGGTCCACGCGGTGCCGGTGGGCAGGGTGGTGGAGAAACTGGCCCCAAACAGGCGGATATCTTCCGGATATTCAAGGTAGTACTGGCCACGGCCGAGCATCGTGCTGGTGACCAGGCTATCTCCCGTATTCGGCCGCAACAGGTTGGAAAGGTCGCGGATGGCGTCCATCGTCGTCGCGTTGGAGTTGTTGGTAATTGTCCCCACAGTCGGCGTCCGGCTGTGGTAGTTCATAAAGTACAAACCGTACTCGGTGTCGTCCCCCAACCACCGCAGGGCGGCGCCAAATTGACCGGAATCGCGAGCATCACGGTCGCCGGCGCGGCGTACGATCACCCCTTCATTGGTTACCCCAAAGCCTTGGCCAAAGCGCGCGGCCACGGGTTGCAACGGTGCAATCGCCGGGCTGCCCACCGTGTAATTACCCGTGCAACCATCCGCCGCCACATCCCCACCGAAGAACGTGCCGCAGTTATCCAGCACGGTCTGGTCCCACTCCAACTGGTAGAAACCCTCCACGGTCAGCTGGCTGGTCAGGCTCTGGGACGCGAATAGCATGTTCACCGGGATCAGGCCTTCCTTGATCTCGGCACCGGGCCGACGGAAGGCCGACACGTCAATGGGGTTGATGCTGTTGATGGAGTTGCCGATGAAGGTACTTTCGCCCCAACTGACCACCTGCTTACCGGCGCGCACGGTGCCCGGCAGGTCGCCCAGGGAGTAGTTGTGGTAGACGAACGCATCGAGGATCTGCGCGCCGCTGGATTTGGCGCCTTCCTTGCGGTTGTGGTCGCTGATCTGTTTGAACTCGCGGTCTTCGTCCTTGAGTTCAAAGTCGTACCAGTACTTGCCGCGAACGAACACACCGGTGTCGCCGTATTTGAGCTCAAGGTCGTGCAGGCCCTTGAAGATCTTGGAGAAGGTTTCGCCCTTCTTGAAATTGAGCCGCCCGTCATCCCCGGTGGACGCTTGCCCCGTACCGCCGTTGACGGTGCCGACCAGGCTCTTGTCGGCATCGCGCATGCCCCAACTCGCACCCACCGACAACGACGAATCGAATTGCCCTTCGATCTCGCCAATATTGAACGAAACAGCCTGAGCCTGGGCACAGCAACCCAAGGCAACCGTAGCGGCCAGCGCCTGTGGCGTGAAGATGGCGCGCATTGTTGTTTTTGTCATGCGTCTTCCCCGGTGAGTGACAGAAGGCTCCACCCTACTGCCGCGCATCGGGAGCGATAAGCGCACCAAGGAGGGATTCGCGTTGTCGCTCAAAAGGATTACCGGGCGCTCTGGCTGGGGTCTTGGCGACGGCATGGATCGGGTGGATGGTGGCTTATCAGGGGGATGGATGGCGCCCAGGGCAACTGTTGCCGTATCGGTAACAGTCCTTGTTCCGAAGCGCTATTACTCATTGTGTTACCAACGGCTATTCTTGCCGGGCTTTCAGGGCAAACCGCCCGCTTCCGCCACCGGAAGAAAAGCCATGTTCAAATGGATTGGTGCCTGTTTTCAATCTGTTACCGGTGTTCACTGACGTTGATTTGTCGCTCCTTGATCCAACGTCTTACTTCGGCCGCTGCGTTTGCAGCGGCCTTTTTTATGCCTGGAATAAAAACGGGGCGCCCATGGCGCCCCGTCATATTCAAGGGTATTCAAGCAACGATCACAGGCTGTATTTCTGCAGGTTGGCCATCATCTCCTTCAACGCCTCGATGTTGTCTTGAGGATGGGCTGCGCCTTCGAAATCGCAGATCTGCTGCCAGTGCGCCGCCACGTCATCGGGCGAAAAACCGGCCTCGGGGTCAAAACCCACACCCAGGCTGCGCTCCCAGCGGGTCTTGCCGACCCAGCCGCCGCCCACTTCGAATAGACCCGAGGTTTCCTGGCACGCCTCGCTGCCCAGGTACACCACCAGCGGGCTGACCAGCTCCGGCTTGAGGCGCTCGAATACCTGCGGCGGGATCAGGCCTTCGGTCATGCGCGTGCCGCCGGTGGGGGCGATGGCATTGACCAGGATGTTGTTCTTGCGCCCTTCCAGCGCCAGGGTGCGGGTCAGGCCATACAGGCCAAGCTTGGCCATGCCGTAGTTGGACTGGCCAAAGTTGCCGTAGATGCCCGAAGTGGACGCGGTGAAGATCACCCGGCCATACCCTTGCTCACGCAGATGGGGCCAGGCGGCGCGGGTGACTTTGTAGGCGCCTTCGACATGCACGCGGTAAACCAGGTCCCAGTCGGCGTCGTCCATTTTGTGGAAGGTTTTATCGCGCAGGATGCCGGCATTGTTGACCACCACATCGATGCGGCCGAAGGCGTCCAGTGCGTGCTGCACGATCTTGTCACCGTCGGTGACAGAGTCATGGTTGGCCTCGGCGATACCGCCCGCCGCGCGGATTTGCGCCACCACCCGATCAGCTGCCGACGCATTGGCGCCTTCGCCCTGGGTAGAACCACCCAGATCGTTGACCAGTACCTTGGCCCCGTGCCTGGCGAACAACAGCGCATGGGCCCGGCCCAAGCCGCCGCCGGCGCCGGTGACGATCACGACCTTATCCTGGAACTGCACTGACTCACTCATACCGAACTCCAATGGCGACAATGGCAATGGGTGGAGTGTCAGGCACAGCGTCTCTGGTCACAATAAAAACGGCCAGGGCTGAATGGTGCTCGATAAGGCTGGGGGATGATCCTGCGGCTCAGGAATAAGCCACTCGCGACTCAACCTGCCGGATGCGCTCACGAAACGCCAGGTAGTGCTTGAGCACCTGCACCGGCGCCTCGATCTGCGGGTAGTGGCCGATATTGGCGAGCAACACCGTGTCGGCGTGGGGCACCAACTGGTGGTAACGCTCCAGCATATGAACACCGGAGATGGGGTCGAGCTCGCCGTTGATCAGCTTCAGCGGCACCTCACCCTGCTGCATCGCCGTAACCCAGCGCTCACGCAGGCGCCGACGCTGAGGGATGTAGGCAATCAATTTGTGCAGGATGCGCGTGCCGTCATTGCCGTCGATCAGGCTCCAGAAGTCGTCCAGGGCGCTTTCGCTGGGGCGGGTATCGGGGCCGAAAATCTCGTTGAAGCTGTTCGCCAGGGCATTGCGCCCGAAGGCTCGACCGATCATCCAGCCCAATGGGCTGAGCAAGAGCTTTTGTACCAACGCCGGGCGATGGGTTTCCGGGAACAACCCGCCGTTGAGAAACACGCAACTGGCCATCCGGAACCGGCCCTCGGAATGGCGAGCCAACAGTTCCTGGGCGACGCTGTCCCCGTAGTCATGGGCCAGCACATGCACCGGCTGCTCAACCCGCAGGTGTTCGAGCAGGGCTTGTTGCACATCCGCCTGCTCCAACAGGCAGTAGCCGTGATCGAGCGGCTTGGCCGAATCGCCGAAGCCGAGCATGTCACACGCAATGACCAGGTTGTGCTGGGTCAGGGGCTGCCACAGGTAATGCCAGTCCCAACTGGCCGTGGGGAAGCCATGGATCAACAGCAAGGGTTCGCCCTGCCCCGCCACCCAATAGCGGAGGGTGTGGCCGCGAAAATCGAAACTCTGGCTGCGCTTGCGCCAGGCTCTGAGGGGGATCTCGGCGAGTGGCATCAGCTTCTATACCCAGGGTCTTGAGCATCCAATTTACGTAGCAACGCCGGCCAGGCCAGCGCGCCCCCCATACCTTGAGCACTCTTGGTGACCGCCGCCACCATGGCCTTGGCGCCCGCCAGAATCTGCGGGCCGATGGCGATCAGTTCCGCGCCGCCGTTTTGCGCCAGCACCTGGATATCGCAGGCACGCTGGAAGGTAAACATCATCAGGAAGGTGTCGGCGATGGTGTTGGCGCAGGTCAGCAGCCCATGGTTGTGCAGCATCAGGAAATGCTTGTCGCCCAGGTCGGCTTGCAGGCGCGCCTTCTCTTCGTGATTCAGCGCCACACCCTCATAGGCGTGATAGGCCAGGCTCGACAGCACGAAGATCGATTGCTGGCTGATCGGCAACACACCTTGCTTTTGCGCGGCCACCGCAACACCGGCGGCGGTGTGGGTGTGCAGCACGCAGGTCACGTCGTGACGCACTTCATGGATGGCGCTGTGGATGGTGTAGCCCGCCGGGTTGATCTCGTAGGGGCTGTCCATCAGCTTGTTGCCGGCCTGGTCGACTTTGACCAGGCTCGACGCGGTGATCTCGTGGAACATCAGCCCGTAGGGGTTGATCAGGAAATCATCGGTGCCCGGCACCTTGGCCGAGATATGGGTGAAGATCAAATCATCCCAGCCATGCAGCGCCACCAGGCGGTAGCAGGCCGCCAGGTCGACACGGGTTTGCCATTCGGCAGCGCTGACCTGGTCTTTGACATTCTGCGGCGATACAACCGGGGCTAGGCTCACGGCAATGACCTCCTTGGCGCACGTTCTTATTGTTTTTTAAGTGATGGGCCAGTCTAGTCAGACGCCCTGGCCGAAGGAGTTGCCTTCGCAGCCAGCTTGATGACCGAGCGAGTCAGCTGTGAGGATAGTTTAATTTTGTTTAAACGGCGTCAAAGAGACGCCGTCAATAAAACTGCCGCGCACCGTCGGCAAAGCCCGTTCAATTGCGCAGTGCGCTAACCAATTCGGCCAGCCAAGGCTCGGCGTCGGCTTCCGGGGTGACGCTTTCGCTGGCGTCCAGGCGCAACATCGGCAGCACTTCATGTACACCCAACTCACCGAACAACTCGCGCATCTGTTCGCCGCCGCCACAGAAGGTATCGCCGTAGCTCGCATCGCCCAGGCCGATCACCGCGCCGGGCAGGCCACGCCAGGCGGCGGGCAACTGATCGCGAATGGTCGAGTACAGCGGTTGCAGGTTGTCGGGCAATTCGCCCATGCCGGTGGTCGACGTCACTGCAAGGAAGGCCTGCGGGGCAAAGGCCTGCACCTCGGCCAGGGTAGCGCGCGGGTTGTGCAAGACTTCAAAACCGGCGTTATTGAGGATGCCTGCGGCGTGGCGGGCGACTTCTTCAGCCGTGCCGTACACCGAGCCGGAAAGGATGGCGACTTTCATCAATCTGATCCTGTGGTTGAGCGAAAGGCTGGGATATTAACAGCGGTGCAAAAATTTCGCGGCACGCCATGCAAGATTGTGAAGTTGCCATAAACTGTCTCACTCCTCACTCAGCCATGGATCGCCTAATGATCAACGCCAAGCTGATGCAAATGATCGTCAACGCTTCCAACGACGGCATCGTGGTCGCCGAACGCGAAGGCAAGGACAAGCCGCTGATCTACGTTAACCCGGCCTTCGAACGGCTGACGGGCTACACGCTGGATGAAATCCTCTATCAGGATTGCCGCTTCCTGCAATCGGGCGACCGCGATCAGCCGGCCCTGATGGCGATTCGAGAGGCCTTGGAAGACGGCGGTGCGTGCCGGGAGATCCTGCGTAATTACCGCAAGGACGGCAGCCATTTCTGGAATGAGCTGTCACTTTCAACGGTGTATAACGAGGCCGATAAACAAACCTATTTTGTCGGCGTACAAAAGGACGTCACGCTCCAGGTCAAGGCCCAGCAGCGTGTTACCCAGTTGGAAAGCGAACTGGCGGGGGTCAAGGCCGAGCTGGCCGCGCTCAAGGCGACGAGCGGATCTAACAAAATTTAGAATCCGCAGCCATTCGGTAGGATAATGGCACTTTAATGCCCTTCTATTGAGCAACCGCGATGCCACGCAACGCACTCTTGACCCAAGACGAACTGGATTTCATCCAGAGCATGCAGCACAACCCGCAACTGAACCTGCATGAGGCTTCGTCGAGCCTGACCGTCAATGGAGGCGCACAGATTCGCGACTTGCTCACCCGGCTGGCGGCCCACGACCAGGTCACCATCCAGGCGCAGTTCGACAACCAGCAACTGACCTTCCCTCTGCATCTGGTCGAAGATGAGTTCAATGCGGTGCATCTGCGCTTGGGGGTACCGAGCATTTTCGAAGACGGGCCGATGATCCGGCCGTGGCGCATGGCACTTGAGGAACCGGTGGCATTGGAGAACGTCAGGGGTACTCCTGGCGCGCTTTGGGTGCATGAAGTGTCGTTCAAGGGCGTGCTGGTGGAAATTCGCGGCCGGATCAAACCACCCAGGACCTTTTCACTATGGTTCAGCCCGTCCGGCTACGAACGCATCGCGTTGCGTGGCGCGCTGGAGCGGGAAACCGCCCGTGGCCTGCTTGCCTACCGCTTGAGCCAGACTGATGGGGGCGAGACCGAGCGCCTGCGCCAGTTCATCCTGCATCAACATCGCCTGATGCACCCGCACGTGCACGCCTGACCTCAGGTATCCAGGCTGCCATACAGAAACTGCTGCAAGCGGCGCTGCATCAAGCGCCCTTCACTGCCCAGGCAACCGACGGAAGACCCCGCGAGGTCGTGTTCCGCCAGGTCCGAAGCGGCCCCGGCGACGAACAGCGGGCAGTCCAGGGTCTGCGCCAGACGGTTCAGGCGCCCGACCAGTTCGTGGTTATGTGAATAGTTGGAGAACAACACCAGCGCCTTCGGACGAGCCTTCTCACACACCAGCGTCAACTCATCAAATGGCTGGCCCATGCCCAGCACCTTCACGGCCAGGTCTTCCCGGCTCATCAGCATTGCCGCCACCAGCAACTCCAATTTACGGCACTCGCCGGGCATCGCCGCCAGCAATACCCGAGGTGCAGGCGACGCGCTCGCCAGGTGCAAGCGCTCAAAGGTATGGATACGCAGGAAAGAGTCGTAAAACAGCCATTCACTGGCCTGGCCGAAACGGCCTTGATGACGCAACAGTTCATTCCAGAGGGGCATCAAGATGTCTTGGAATGCCACGCTGAGGGGGTAGGTCGCGCAGATCTGGCCATACAGGCATTCCAGTTGACGATCATCAAAGGCACTGACGGCCTGCCGCAGGCGGGCCCGCCACTGCGACCACTCGCACTCTTCGACGGCGCCCCGCTGAGCGCGAACCGCTTCGGCCTGCTGCTCGTCGCGGGCAAGAATTTTGCCCACTTTGCTGACCGCCACCCCGCGCTCAATCCAATCGAGAATACGATTGACGGTCACGATATCGGCTTGGGAGTAGAGACGGTGCCCGCTTTCGGTGCGCAGGGGCTGGATCAGGCCATAACGGCGCTCCCAGGCACGCAGGGTGACCGGGTTGACGCCTGTCAATCTCGAGACTTCACGGATTGGAAACAACGCGTCGGCGTCGACCGGTTCCAGATGCGAAAGACTATCAATGGGAGCAGTAATCACGGGCATTTGAGAGCAAAACACCGACGGATATTGGGCGCTTATTTAACGCCTTTACACCTGTCTTTTTCAAGTTCTGTGCTTTTCGGACCAATGTCGCTGATTTATTGCGCTAAAACAGGAATAATTCTTGCCTGTCTGCTCTGGTGAAAAGAGCAACGACGCGGCACCACCCCGCAGCGTCGTCCGTGCACCACCTACCCGGTTGAACGCACCCGAATACTTGGAGATACACAATGTCTACCTCTCCCGTCACCTTGATGGTTGCGCGCCGCGTCGCCAAAGGTCGTTACGAAGAACTGATGGCCTGGCTGCGCGAAGGCGAGCAACTGGCTACGGACTTCCCCGGTTACCTGGGTTCAGGCGTGCTCGCGCCACCGCCCAACGATGATGAGTTCCAGATCATTTTCCGCTTCGCCGACGAAAAGACCCTGCACGCCTGGGAGTTTTCCGCGTCCCGCAGTGCCTGGCTGAGCCGTGGCAGCGAGCTGTTTGCCGACCCCTCCGAGCACCGCGTGCGTGGCATCGATGGCTGGTTCGGTGCGGTGGGTTCAAGGCCGCCGCGCTGGAAGCAGGCCGTGGCGATCTGGCTGGCGTTTTTCCCGGTGTCGCTGCTGTTCAACTTTGTACTGGGGCCATTGCTCAACGAATTGGCCCTGCTGCCGCGCGTACTGGTCAGCACGCTGGCGCTCACACCGCTGATGGTTTACCTGTTCATTCCGCTGTCGACCCACCTGCTTTCGAACTGGCTGCATCCCGCGCCGGCACCGCGCAAGGCCACCGAAGCGGCGGCGTGAGTACAGGGGCGGCCCGTCGCTGGTATGATTTGCGCCTGCCAGCGACGCGAGCCTCCCATGACTGCAACGAACGCCCCGATCCTGATCACCGGCGCCGGCCAGCGCGTCGGCCAACATTGCGCCCAGCGCCTGCTGGACGAGGGCCAGTCGGTGATTTTCAGCTACCGCAGCGAACGCCCCGGCGTGCAGGCCCTGCGCGAACGGGGTGCGATCGGCGTGTTTGCCGATTTCTCCAGCGAGGCCGGGATCCTGGCGTTTATTGCTGAACTGAACACCCATACCCAGAGCCTGCGTGCGATCATCCACAACGCTTCGGCCTGGGTCGCGGAAACGCCAGGCGATGAAAGTCGCGCGTTCAGCGACATGTTCAGCGTACACATGCTTGCGCCCTACCTGATCAACCTGCATTGTTCACCGTTGCTGCAACGCTCATCACCTGCCGATATCGTGCATATCAGCGACGATGTGGTGCGCAAGGGCAGCCGTCAGCACATCGCCTATTGCGCCACCAAGGCGGGGCTCAACAGCCTGACACTGTCATTTGCCGCGCAGTTTGCGCCGCAGATCAAGGTCAACGGCATCGCCCCGGCGATGGTGATGTTCAACGCGGACGACGACGCGGCCTACCGCGCCAAGGTCCTGGCCAAGTCGGCATTGGGCATCGAGCCCGGCCCCGAGGTGATCTACCAGAGCGTGCGTTACCTGCTGGACAATCCCTATGTCACCGGTACCACCCTGACCGTCAACGGCGGGCGGCATATCAAGTAAGCCGTTTGTGAGGATGTTGTATGACTTTATCCCTGCCCCACCATTACCGTGAGATTCTCAAGGGCTTGGGTGAAGACCCGGAGCGCGAAGGCCTGCTCGATACGCCCAAACGCGCCGCCAAGGCCATGCAATACCTGTGTCATGGTTATGAGCAGAACCTGGAAACCATCGTCAACGGCGCACTGTTCGCCTCCGACAACGACGAGATGGTGATTCTCAAGGACATCGAGTTGTACTCGCTGTGCGAACACCACCTGCTGCCCTTTATCGGCAAGGCTCACGTGGCCTATATTCCAACCGGCAAGGTGCTGGGCCTGTCAAAGCTGGCGCGCATCGTCGACATGTTCGCCCGGCGCCTGCAGATCCAGGAAAACCTCACGCGGCAAATCGCCGACGCCATCCAGGACGTGACCCAGGCCGCCGGTGTGGCGGTGGTGATCGAGGCTAAGCACATGTGCATGATGATGCGCGGTGTGGAAAAACAGAATTCAACCATGAACACCTCGGTGATGCTCGGCGCCTTCCGCGAGTCGAACACCACGCGCATGGAGTTCCTGCAACTGATTGGACGGAGCAAGTAGCAATGCCACAACTTCAACCAGGCATGGCGCGCATCCGGGTCAAGGACCTGTGCCTGCGCACCTATATCGGCATCAATGAGGACGAGATCCTCAACAAGCAGGATGTGCTGATCAACCTGACCATCCTGTATGCCGCCCAGGAAGCCGTGCGCGACAACGACATCGACCATGCCCTGAACTACCGCACCATCACCAAGGCAATCATCGCCCACGTGGAGGGCAACCGTTTTGCCCTGCTCGAGCGCCTGACCCAGGAGTTGCTGGACCTGGTGATGAGCAATGAATCGGTCCTGTACGCCGAAGTCGAAGTGGACAAGCCCCATGCGCTGCGTTTTGCCGAGTCGGTTTCGATCACTCTGGCGGCCAGCCGCTGATAGTTAAGTGAGCCTTATGAACGACCAACAACGCCTCGAACTCGAAGCCGCAGCCTTCCGCAGGCTGGTGGCGCACCTGGACAGCCGCAAGGATGTGCAGAACATAGACCTGATGAACCTCGCCGGTTTCTGCCGCAACTGCTTATCCAAGTGGTACAAGGCCGAGGCCGATGAGCGCCAGATCGACGTCAGCCTCGATGACGCCCGTGAAGTGGTGTACGGCATGCCGTACGCCGAGTGGAAAGCCCACTACCAGAAAGAAGCCAGCGCCGAGCAACACGCGGCGTTCGTCAAAGGAAAAACCCATGACTGATTTGAACACCCTGCGCGCAAGCCTCAACAGTGGCGAACACGCGTTTGCCGACACCTTGGCCTTTGTCGCTGCCGGCTACGACTACCAGCCGCAATCCTTCACCAACGGCGGCGTGGAAAACGCCGCCGGGCAGAACGAAGGTTCGTGCAAGACCCTGGGTTTGGCGCTGCTGGAAGGGTTGAGTGACCAGGAGGCGTTGCTGGCGTTTGGGGAGCATTACCGTTCGGTGGTGGCTACGCCTGAGGGCAGCGATCACGGCAATATTCGGGCGCTGATCGAGCATGGCCTGGCCGGTGTCAAATTCACCGCACAGCCTCTGATCCGCAAACCCTAAGCCAGACGCAAACCAAAATGTGGGAGGGGCGGTGCGACGATTCGACTTGCTCCCGATAGCGGTGAATCAGCCAAAAATCCGGTGACTGACACCCTGTTATCGGGAGCAAGTCGAATCGTCGCACCGCCCCTCCCACATTTGTTTTTTTGCGGCGTTGGTTAGAACGAAGCGTCCTTCAACCCATCGAGGTACCGCTCGGCATCCAGAGCCGCCATGCAACCGGCGCCGGCCGAGGTGATGGCCTGGCGGTACACGTGGTCAGCCACGTCACCCGCAGCAAAGATACCTTCGATGTTCGTCGCGGTGGCATTGCCTTCACGGCCGCCCTGCACCACCAGGTAACCATCCTTGGCTTCCAGCACACCTTCGAACAGCGAAGTGTTCGGGGTGTGGCCGATAGCGATGAACACACCGTCGACTTTCAGCTCGTCGAAGCTGCCGTCGTTGTTCTTCAGGCGGGCACCGGTCACGCCCATGTTGTCGCCCAGGACTTCGTCCAGGGTGGCATTGAGCTTGAGGATGATCTTGCCTTCAGCGACACGGGCGTGCAGCTTGTCGATCAGGATCTTCTCGGCGCGGAACGTTTCGCGGCGGTGAACCAGAGTCACGGTGCTGGCGATGTTGGCCAGGTACAGCGCCTCTTCCACGGCAGTGTTGCCGCCACCGACCACGGCGACCGGCTTGTTGCGGTAGAAGAACCCGTCGCAGGTGGCGCAGGCCGAAACGCCCTTGCCCATGAACGCCTCTTCCGACGGCAGGCCAAGGTAGCGGGCGCTGGCGCCGGTGGCGATGATCAGCGCGTCACAGGTGTACACGCCGCTGTCGCCGGTCAGGCTGTAAGGCTTCTTGGAGAAGTCGACCTTGTTGATGTGATCAAACACGATCTCGGTTTCAAAGCGCTCGGCGTGCTCTTTCATGCGTTCCATCAGCGCCGGGCCGGTCAGGCCGTGGACATCCCCAGGCCAGTTGTCGACTTCGGTGGTGGTGGTCAACTGACCGCCCGCCTGCATGCCGGTGATCAGCAGCGGCTTGAGGTTGGCCCGGGCAGCATAGACGGCAGCGCTGTAACCGGCAGGGCCGGAACCCAGAATAATCACTCGCGAATGACGGGTATCAGACATGACTCGCTCCTATCGACCGCCCGGACTACAAGACGGCTGGAATAAAAAAGGACCGCGAAGCACTTGGGGAAGGCTTGAACTCGCAGATCCTGAAAATAATGGGTGCAGCGTATAGAGGGGGGCAAGATTAAGGAAATACGGAATAACAATCCAGCTCATAGGTGGTCTCTATGCAGTCGGCTCGGTCAATCGACAGGTTTGTTACCGCTGATGTCGCCGCTTTCGCCCGGAATACAAAGCCGGTAAGGTCGGCGCGTTCGTCCCTATGCTCGGAGTTTTCCATGCCTGCCCCTGCTCTTTCCGGCCCGCAATACCTGCGTGAAGGCCTCAAACTGGTGCTGAGCCCTGGCTTGCGCCTGTTTGTGCTGCTACCGCTGGTGATCAATCTCGTGCTGTTCGTCGGCCTGATTTATTTCGCCGGTCATCAGTTCAGCCTCTGGGTTGACCATTTGATGCCGACCCTGCCGAGTTGGCTGAGCTTTTTGAATTACCTGCTCTGGCCGTTGTTTGTGGTGCTGGTGGTGCTGATGGTGTTTTTCACCTTCACCATGCTCGCCAATATCATCGCGGCACCGTTCAATGGCTTTCTCTCGGAAAAGGTCGAAGTGGTGGTGCGTGGCACCGATGACTTCCCGGCCTTTAGTTGGGGCGAGCTGATCGCCATGGTGCCGCGCACCCTGGCCCGTGAAATGCGCAAGCTGGGTTATTTCCTGCCGCGGGCCATCGGCCTGTTTATCCTGTCGTTTATCCCGGTGGTCAACCTGATCGCCGCGCCGTTGTGGCTGTTGTTCGGCGTGTGGATGATGGCGATCCAATACATCGACTACCCGGCCGACAACCACAAGCTGGGCTGGAACGAAATGCTCGCCTGGCTGCGCCAGAAACGCTGGCAGAGCATGAGCTTCGGCGGGATCGTCTACCTGGTGCTGCTGGTGCCGGTGCTCAACCTGCTGATGATGCCGGCGGCGGTGGCCGGGGCGACGTTGTTCTGGGTGCGCGAGCAGGGTGCCGAGGCGATGGCCGTGGCGAAAGTGACCCCGTCATAAATCCATCATCTGCACGACACAATGGCGACATGGCCCACAGGGACACTGTGGGTCATGACGACTGCTTTGCTTCATATCACCCTGATTACCGAAACCTTCCCGCCAGAGATCAACGGAGTGGCCAATACCCTTGGCCGCCTGTGCGAAGGGCTACGTGCGCGTGGCCATCAAGTCGAACTGGTACGCCCACGCCAGGGCGCCGACCAAAGCCGCCCCAGCGACGACCAATTGTTGTTGTGCCGTGGCTGGCCGTTGCCCGGTTACCCAGGCCTGCAATTGGGTCAATCTTCGATGCACAAGCTGCTGCGACGCTGGACACGGCAGCGCCCGGACGTGCTGTATATCGCCACCGAGGGGCCGCTGGGGCTGTCGGCCTTGCGGGCGGCGCGGCGCTTGGGGATCAGCGTGGTCAGCGGTTTTCACACCAACTTCCAGCAGTACTCGAACCAGTACGGTTTGAGCCTGTTGAGCCGCATGGTCACGCAGTACCTGCGCTGGTTTCATAACCGCTCCACCCTGACCCTGGTGCCCAGCGCCAGCCAGCGCCTGGAACTGGAGCGTCGGCATTTCGAACGCCTGGGGATGTTGTCGCGTGGGGTCGACAGCCAACTGTTCCACCCGATCAAGCGCGACAACGCACTGCGTGAGGGCTGGGGCTTGGCAAACGACGATATTGCCGTGCTGCACGTTGGGCGCCTGGCCCAGGAGAAAAACCTCGGGTTACTCAAACGCTGTTTCGATGCCTTGCGGGCAACGTACCCACAGCGCCGGATGCGGCTGATCATCGTCGGCGACGGCCCGCAACGCCTGTTGCTGGAGCGCGAGCTGCCCGACGCGGTGTTTTGCGGGACCCAGCGCGGCGAGGAACTGGCAAGGCATTACGCCTCTGGGGATCTGTTCCTGTTCCCCAGCCTGACCGAAACCTTTGGCAATGTGGTGTTGGAAGCAATGGCTTCAGGGTTGGGCGTAGTGGCTTATGACCAGGCGGCCGCCACCCAGCACATCCGCCATGGCTACAACGGTGTGCTGGCGATGCCGGGGGATGAGGATGCGTTTTGCGATGCGGCCATTTGGCTGCTGGAAGAACGGGAAACGTTGCGCAGGGCGCGCCTGAATGCACGCCAACACGCCAGCCGCCAGGGCTGGCCGGCGATTATCGAGCAGTTCGAACAGCAACTGCGTGGGGCGTGCGGCGAGCAGCCTGCGCTTGCGGGGGCCTCGCGCCTGATCTGACACGCGTGAGGCTTGTCAGATCGCTGGCGCCGCTTAGACCAGGGTCGTCAACGCCTCACGACTGAACGGCAGAATATCGCCCTCGCGACCTTCCCGTACCTTCACCGCCCACTCCGGATCAACCAGCAGCGCACGGCCCACGGCAACCAGATCGAACTCATCGTTGTTCAGGCGCTCCAGCAGTTTCTCCAGGCTGGCTGGCTGCGCAACTTTGTCGGTGTTGACCATGAACTGCAGGAATTCGCCATCCAGGCCGACGCTACCCACCGTAATGGTCGGTTTGCCGGTGAGTTGGCGGGTCCAGCCGGCCAGGTTGAGGTCGGAGCCTTCGAATTCCGGCTCCCAAAAACGGCGGGTGGAGCAGTGGAAAATATCCACGCCCGCGTCGGACAACGGCTTCAGGAACTCACCCAGCGCTTCAGGGGTTTGCACCAGGCGTGCGGTGTAATCCTGCTGCTTCCACTGGGAGAAACGGAAGATGATAGGGAAGTCCGGGCCGACGGCTGCGCGCGTGGCCTGGATCAATTCGATGGCAAACCGCGAACGGTTGGCCAGGCTGCCGCCATATTCGTCGGTACGCTGGTTGCTGCCTTCCCAGAAGAACTGGTCCACCAGATAGCCGTGGGCGCCGTGGATCTCTACACCGTCCATGCCGATGCTTTGTGCATCCTTGGCGGCTTGAGCGAAGGCATTGATCACGTCCTTGATGTCCTGGGCGCTCATGCCGTGGACGACCACCGTGCCATCTTTGAGTTTTTCCATCGGGCCATAAGCCGGCACGCTGGCATCCGGCTCGGTGCCGATACGCCGCACGCTGCCCACGTGCCAGAGTTGCGGGACGATCTTGCCACCCTCGGCGTGGACGGCATCCACCACCTTCTTCCAACCGGCCAACGCAGCCTCGCCGTAAAAATGCGGCACATTCGGGTACCCATTGGAGGCCTGGTGACCGACCACGGTGCCTTCGGTGATGATCAGGCCTACGCCGGCCGCCGCGCGGCGACGGTAGTACTCGATGACGTTGGAATTGGGAACGCCGCCAGGAGAAAACGAGCGCGTCATCGGCGCCATGACCACACGGGTCGACAGCTGCAGTGCACCGAGCTGGAAGGGTTTGAACAGGGCTTGGACAGGCATGCGGGCACTCCACGAAAGACGAGGTTTATGACGCGGATAATATGGGCCGTGCCCGGTGCTGAGTAGCACTATTGATCTGGGTGATTAAAGGGTAAAAGCGGCAAAGGTTAGACGGGGCTGCTGCGCAGCCCAACGCGGGCAAGCCCGCTCACCCCAAAAGCCCAGTGGGAAGGGTCAGATCAGGGCTTTTTCGATGGCCTGGATGACTGTGGGATCATCCGGCGCCGTGCGTGGCGAGAAACGCGCGAGTACGCGACCGTCTTTGCCGAGCAGGAATTTCTCGAAGTTCCAGGTGATATCCCCTGGAAACTCGGCGCCCTCGCCTGCCAGCAAGCGGTACAGTTGGTGACGATCAGGGCCGTTGACGTCGAGTTTGCTGCCCAGGGGGAAGGTCACGCCGTAGTTCCGGCTGCAGAACGTCTGAATCTCTTGCTCGGTACCCGGCTCCTGGCCTGCAAATTGGTTGCAGGGAAGGCCCAGCACGGTAAACCCCTGGTCCTTGTATTGCTGATAGAGGTTTTCCAACGCCGCATATTGCGGGGTCAAGCCACACTTGGACGCCACATTGACCACCAGCACGACTTGCCCCTTGAAGGGCGCCAGCGGCAGTTCCTGTCCGTCTAAAGCTTTGAGTTTAAGGTCGTGGAAAGCACTCATGACGAACTCCAGATATTCCAGGTCTTTGCATTGCAGTGATTCGAGATTACAACCCGCAAGCCTGCAATCATAGACGCCGATTACAAAACTCGCCTGCGGGTTACTGAGCGGTCGCCCACGGCAAAATCGGAATCGCGGTGACGGCGTTCTGCGGGCTGCCTTCGATGAGGCGATCGCTGTAGACCAGGTACACCAGGGTGTTGCGCTTCTTGTCGAGGAAACGCACCACTTGCATGGTCTTGAACACCAGCGAGGTGCGCTCTTTGAACACTTCGTCGCCGTCCTTGAGTTCGCCCTTGAAGCGGATCGGCCCCACCTGACGGCAGGCGATCGAGGCTTCGGCACGGTCTTCGGCCAGGCCCAGGCCGCCTTTGACCCCGCCGGTCTTGGCGCGCGACAGGTAGCACGTCACGCCTTCGACCTTGGGGTCGTCAAAGGCTTCAACGACGATCCGGTCATTGGGGCCGACAAACTTGAACACCGTCGACACCTGGCCAATCTCTTCGGCCGAGGCCAGCAGCGGCATGGCCAACAGCAGGCCGAGTAATCCCTTCATCACGCGCATCGTGTACTTCCTATGGTTAAACCAGGATCAGGTTGTCGCGGTGAACCAGTTCCGGTTCGGCCATATACCCCAAAAGCCCGACAATGGCGTCAGACGATTGCCCAATAATTTTCTGCGCTTCCAGGGCGCTGTAGTTGGCCAGGCCACGGGCGATCTCGCGACCGTCCGGCGCGACACACACCACCATTTCGCCACGGCGGAAGCTGCCCTGCACCAGCTTGACGCCCACCGGCAGCAGGCTTTTGTTGCCCTGGGAAAGTGCCGAGACCGCACCATCGTCCAGCACCAGGGTGCCACGGGTCTGCAGATGCCCGGCCAGCCACTGCTTGCGCGCCGCCAGCATGCCGCGCTCCGGTGACAGCAGCGTGCCAATGCGCTCACCGGCCTTGAGACGGTCCAGTACGCGCGCCAGGCGGCCACCGACGATGATGGTGTGGGCACCGGAACGCGCGGCCAGGCGCGCGGCGCGCAGCTTGGTCTGCATGCCGCCACGGCCCAGGGCACCGCCGACGCTGCCGGCCACGGCGTCCAGCGCCGGGTCATCGGCACGCGCTTCATAGATAAGCTGGGCATCGGGGTTGTTGCGCGGGTCGGCGTCGTACATGCCGTCGCGGTCGGTGAGGATCACCAGCAGGTCGGCTTCCACCAGGTTGGCCACCAGGGCGGCCAGGGTGTCGTTGTCGCCGAAGCGGATTTCGTCGGTGACCACCGTGTCGTTCTCGTTGATCACCGGGATCACCTTGAGCTCCACCAACGCGCGCAAGGTGCTGCGGGCGTTGAGGTAGCGCTTGCGGTCGGACAGGTCGTCGTGAGTCAGCAGGATCTGCGCCGTGTGGCGGCCGTGCTCGGCGAAGCTCGATTCCCAGGCTTGCACCAGGCCCATCTGGCCGATGGCGGCGGCGGCTTGCAGTTCGTGCATCGCGCTGGGTCGCGCGGTCCAGCCGAGGCGGCTCATCCCGGCGGCAACCGCTCCGGACGACACCAGCACCAACTCCACGCCCGCTTCATGCAAGGCCACCATCTGTTCAACCCAGACGCTCATGGCTGCCCGATCCAGGCCCTTGCCATCTGCCGTCAGCAATGCACTGCCGATCTTTACGACCCAGCGCTGCGCACCTGTCACTTTGCTCCGCATCATCTTCAACCTTAGAGTGAGGGCCGCGCGACCCAGCGCGCCCCATAACGTTATTAGTGACTACGTATACCCAGATACCAAAACGCCGCTCATGTGAGCGGCGCTTAAGTTTACTGCAACGAATCAGTCGCGCACGTAAATGATTTCCGGACCGTCTTCATCATCCACGTCTTCTTCGTCCCAATCGTCGTCGCCGATGTCATGGACCGACTTCACGCCGCTGCGGCGCAGGGCACGCTGGTCGTCCAGGGCTTGCAACTGGGCGCGGGCTTCGTCTTCGATCTGCTGGTCGAGTTCGGCGAGTTCGGCCTTGTACACCGGGTCGGCCGCCAGGCGGTCGGCGCGGTCTTCCAGGTAGCGCATGATGTCGCGGGTCAGGCGTTCGGTGCCTTCTTTGGCAATGGCCGAGATCACGTAGACCGGACCCGTCCACTCCAGGCGGTCGACGATTTCCTTGACGCGCTCCTCGTGCTCTTCTTCGAGGATCTGGTCGCACTTGTTCAGCACCAGCCAACGATCACGCTCGGCCAGAGCCGGGCTGAACTTGGTTAGTTCGCTGACGATCACTTCGGCCGCATCCGCTGCGCTGGTCTCATCCAGCGGCGCCATGTCGACGAGGTGCAGCAGCAAACGCGTGCGCGACAAGTGCTTGAGGAAGCGAATCCCCAGGCCCGCGCCATCGGAAGCACCTTCGATCAGGCCGGGAATATCGGCGATCACAAAGCTTTTCCAGCGGTCGACGCTGACCACGCCCAGGTTTGGCACCAGGGTGGTGAACGGGTAGTCGGCGACTTTCGGCTTGGCGGCCGAGACCGAGCGAATGAAGGTACTTTTGCCGGCGTTCGGCAGGCCCAACAGGCCAACGTCCGCCAGTACTTTCATTTCCAGCTTGAGGTCACGCTGCTCGCCCGGCTTGCCCGGCGTGGTCTGGCGTGGCGCACGGTTGGTACTGGATTTGAATCGGGTGTTACCCAGACCGTGCCAGCCGCCCTGCACCACCATCAGCTTCTGGCCGGCCTTGGTCAGGTCGCCGATCACTTCCTGGGTCGCGGAGTCGATGATCGTGGTGCCGACCGGTACGCGCAGTACCAGGTCTTCACCTTTTTTACCGGTGCAATCGGTGCTGCCGCCGTTGGAGCCACGCTCGGCATCGAAGTGCCGGGTGTAACGGTAGTCGACCAGGGTGTTGAGGTTTTCGTCGGCCATCATGTAGATGGAACCGCCGTCACCGCCGTCACCGCCGTTGGGACCACCGTTTTCGATGAATTTTTCGCGACGGAAACTCATGCAACCGTTACCGCCGTCGCCTGCTTTTACTCGGATGGAAACTTCATCAACGAACTTCATAACAAAACGCCTCTCGCCGCACGGACGAGCTTAAAAAACCAAGACATAAGACTCTTGCAAAAATGAGCGCAGCGACCTCAAACAGCGACCGCCTATCCAGCGCCTGAGCCCATTACAAACAGCTTTGCAAGAGACTCACTCCACAAACGAAAAAGCCCCGTCGCAAGACAGGGCTTTTCCAGCGATCTCGCAATTAAGCTGCGACAACGCTCACGTAACGGCGGTTGAACGCGCCTTTTACTTCAAACTTGATCACGCCTTCGATTTTCGCGAAGAGGGTGTGATCTTTACCCATGCCTACACCGTAACCGGCGTGGAATTGGGTGCCGCGCTGACGCACGATGATGTTGCCCGGAATGATTTTCTGGCCGCCATACATCTTAACGCCAAGGCGTTTGGCTTCTGAGTCGCGACCGTTACGGGTACTACCACCAGCTTTTTTGTGTGCCATGAGTCAATTCTCCTAGTGAGGAATTAGGCTGAAATTAAGCCTGAATACCGGTGATTTTGATCTCGGTGTACCACTGGCGGTGGCCCATACGCTTCATGTGGTGCTTACGACGACGGAACTTGATGATGCGGACTTTATCGTGACGACCTTGGGAGATCACTTCAGCCACAACGGTAGCGCCAGCAACAACTGGAGCGCCGATGTTCACGTCATCGCCATTGGCGACCAACAGAACGCGATCAAATGTCACGGAGTCGCCAGTAGCGAGTTCCAGTTTTTCGATCTTCAGGTATTCACCTGGGGCGACCTTGTATTGCTTGCCACCAGTAACAATTACTGCGTACGACATGGTATTTCTCCGATAATCCTGCTCACCCAGCTCTTTATAAGAAGAGGTATTGGCTGGCATGGCTGCATGGGATGGACGTCCCGAATGCAATTGCGTAAGGCAGGTGCTGCCCAGGAAGTTCAGGGTGCGCGATTGTACGCAAGCTATTGAGGCCTTGCAAGTGGCCGTCTATCGCGCCTTGACACTGCGGGGTCAGGGTCCTAGCATGCCGCGCAACCCTTCTGGAGCGACTGTCGCTGATGCAACCCCAAGCTTTCTACCGCGCGGTCGCGGACGATTTTAGCGCCGTCGACGGCATCATCAAGCAGCAGCTGACGTCTAAAGTGCCGCTGGTCTCCAAAATTGGCGACTACATTACGTCGGCGGGCGGTAAACGCCTGCGTCCTTTATTAGTGTTGCTGTGTGGCAAGGCCCTGGGCCGTGAAGGCGATGACCTGCGCCTGCTCGCCGCCACCATCGAATTCCTGCACACCGCCACCCTGCTGCATGACGACGTGGTCGACATGTCCGGCATGCGCCGTGGCCGCGAGACCGCCAACGCGATGTGGGGCAACGCCCCGAGCGTGCTGGTGGGCGATTTCCTGTATTCGCGCTCGTTCGAAATGATGGTCGAGCTGGGCTCGATGCCGGTGATGAAGATTCTCTCCCAGGCCACGCGCATCATCGCCGAAGGCGAAGTCTTGCAACTGTCGAAGGTGCGTGACGCCAGCACCACCGAAGAAACCTATATGGAAGTCATTCGCGGCAAGACCGCCATGCTCTTCGAAGCCTCCACCCACAGCGCCGCCGCGCTGTGTGGCGCCACCGTCGAACAGGCCGAAGCCCTGCGCACCTTTGGCGATCACCTGGGCGTGGCGTTCCAACTGGTGGACGACCTGCTCGACTACCGTGGCGACGCCGAAACCCTGGGCAAGAACGTCGGTGACGACCTGGCAGAAGGCAAGCCGACCCTGCCGCTGATCTACACCATGCGCGAAGGCACGCCGGAACAGGCCGCCCTGGTGCGCAAGGCGATCCAGAAAGGCGGCATCGAAGACCTGGAAAGCATCCGCGCTGCCGTGGAAGCCTCGGGCTCGCTGGACTACACCGCGCAACTGGCGCGTGACTACGTGGCCCGCGCAATCAAATGCCTGCAAGCCCTGCCGGCCAGCGAATACCGGGATGCCCTGGTTGAGCTGAGTGAATTTGCGGTGGCGCGTACGCACTAAAATAGTTGCATGTAGGAGGGGGCTTGCTCCCGATGGCGGTATGTCAGTCACCGGATCTGCTGGCTGACACACCGCCATCGGGAGCAAGCCCCCTCCCACATTTAGTGTGTATTGCCAATTCCAGACCGCCCAGCGCACAAAACCCTATATAATGTGCGACTTTTAGCCATCCCTGACTCCCGAGGAGCTTTAGTGAGCACGTTGCCACCCTGCCCGAAATGCAATTCCGAATTCACCTACGAAGACGGCGCCCAACTGATCTGCCCGGAATGCGCCCATGAGTGGTCCGCCAACGGCGAGGCCGAAGTGGCCGGCGATGAAACCGTGAAGAAAGACTCTGTGGGCAACGTCCTGCAGGACGGCGACACCATTACCGTGATCAAAGACCTCAAGGTCAAGGGCACGTCTCTGGTCGTGAAAGTCGGCACCAAGGTCAAGAACATCCGCTTGTGTGACGGTGACCACGATATCGATTGCAAGATCGACGGTATCGGCCCGATGAAGCTCAAGTCCGAATTCGTGCGCAAAGTCTGAATACGTTGCTTCCATCCCGCGCCCGCCGCGGGATGGCGTTTTGCCCTCTCCGTTGACCCTTCTCAATATCCACACAGAAAAAAACCGGAAACCGCCAATAGGCTCTTGCTATTCCACGAATAAGAATTATTCTCATTGAAACCCATCAAGGAGATGCGCCCCATGACTTATTTGATCGATGCCTGGCTGGACCGTCCACACCCTTACCTGCGCATCCTGCATCGGGAAACCGGTGAAGTCTGTGCGGTGCTGGAAGAAGAAGCGCTGAATGAGCTACAGGACCAGGGCGACCTGGACGTCAATGGCCTGAGTTCGAGTGAACCGAGTGTGTTGAAAGAGGTGGTGCGTAATCTGTTTCTGTTCTGCTATGCCCGTGCGTTGCGCCCGGCGACAGAGCTGAATGGCAAATTCCATCCATGAAAAAACCAGCCAACAACGGTGGGAACGAGCAGGCTCGCTCCCACCGCTTCAGCAGGTCTTACAGAACGTCGAGCAGCTCGACGTCGAACACCAGAACACTGTGCGGCGGGATGCTGCCAACGCCTTGAGCGCCGTAGGCCAGTTCGCTCGGCACGTACAGGCGCCATTTGCTGCCGGCATTCATCAGTTGCAGGGCTTCGGTCCAGCCGGCGATCACGCCGCCTACCGGGAATTCTGCAGGCTGGCCGCGCTCGTAGGAGCTGTCGAACACAGTGCCGTCGATCAGGGTGCCGTGGTAGTGGGTACGCACTTGGTCTTCACGGGTCGGCTTGGCGCCGTCACCGGCAGTCAACACCTCAAATTGCAGGCCGGAAGCCAGGGTGGTGATGCCATCACGCTTGGCGTTTTCAGCCAGGAACGCCAGACCGGCGCCAGCCGCCGCTTCAGCCTTGGCAGCTGCTTCGGCTTGCATGACTTCGCGGATAACCTTGAAGCTGGCCGCCATTTGCTCTTGGTCAACACGGCTTGGCTTGCCTGCGAACGCGTCGGTCAGGCCGGCCAGGATCGCGTCCAGGCTTACACCCGGTGGCGGGTTGTCGCGCAGTTGGTCGCCCAATTGACGGCCAATACCGTAGCTGACGCGGGTTTCGTCGGTGGACAGATTAACTTCGGACATGAAGAGGCTCCGCTGTAGGACGACACGATTTCCCGCGCCATCCAAAACTAAAAGGGCCCGCAGACTAGCACACAAGCCCCCTTCCTGATGAGCCCCGCGTCTGGCGGCTATGTATCTACTACCGAGCCCCGGGTACCGGGCGACAAGCTGAGCCCCTCAATATCAAGGAGCTTCAGACATGACCCCCACCCCACTTGACCGCCCACCGACGTTCCAGGAGATACGCAACGACCTGGGACAGATCAGTGATTACCTGTTGCAGGGCGCCCCGATCAAGGCTCAGGCCAAACCTGAGGAACTCGTTGAGTTGGAGCGCCTGAACCAGGCCCTCAAAACCCATAACCAGACCCTGCTGCACAGTGCCCGCGCCCTGTATCAACCCGTTGAAAACAGCGACCTGCAGACGGCGCAGGGTAAGGCACTGATCACCCGGCTGAAGGCTGAGCTGAACCCAGCACTCAAGGAACTGGACGAGCGCACCCAGATCGAGAACAAGAGTCGCAAGACCTACCTCACCTTCGAGGCCGGCATTTTGGCCCTGGAACACGAGGCCAAGCTGCTCGCCAAGGATCGTCTGCTTCATCCGGACTGGAGCACAACGATCCAGAACATATCCCTGGGCCCCGACGCGCGCCCCGGCCTGTATGCACTGACCTTCACCTACCAGGACACACGTGTCGAAGTCGCCGGCGCCTTTGTGCTGACTGAAAAACCCACACCCGTGGTTACAAACCTGAGCGGCGACGCCAACGTTGGCCCCCTCCTGCTGTTCCTGCCTTCCCGCGGCCTGGAAGCCTTCGATTCGTTGGCGCAACTCGATACCTGGCTACAACACGCCGTTCACAGCGCCAGCCTGCGCCCAGCATTCGCCGACTGCCTGGCGCAGCAGTACCAAGCGCTCAGCGTGGCAGGAATCTGGCCCCTGGCCTTGGAAAAAATCGACGACGCGCCCCTTTTTGAACACCTCTACAACGCCCGCATCAGCAAGCGCACGCAGGACATCGAACGGGCACTGAGCCTTATCGACAACCCCGAGCACAGCGCAAGGCAGCTCTATCAATACCTGGACAAAGCCGTCGGCGCCGCCCTGCCCACCTACGACCAGCGTCTTGAGATGCGCGCCCAAGCCTTGTTGGAACGCAGCCTGCGCTACAGCGCACCGGACTGGTACCGCAGCGCCGATACAGCCAGGCGCACCTCGCTCGCCGAGCATGTTCAGCACTACAACCAGGCCCGCCAGGCACTGGCCGAGTTTTTTGGCCCCGCCGCCTCACCGCAGGCGCTGGCACACTATCAACTGATCGAACAGTTGGATGTCGATCTCGACATCCAGGACTTGGACCCCGATCAACTGATAGTTACCACGCAACGCCACGTGCCGCAGGTCGGTGCCTACGAGCATAAAAAGTCCCTGACCGACCTGGCCCTTCGCGGCCTGCATACCGGCGACGAAAATCCCGGCTCGGCCTTTCTCGAAAAAACCACGCTCAGTTACGCTGGCGCCCCACTGCCCGAGCGTTACCAAGACCTGACGCCGCGCTATCTGGCGCAACTGCTCAAAACCGTGCAGCCCCGCATGGCGTTCACCCAGCTCCAGCGTGAAATTCATGGCAGGCCCGGGCTCAAGGAGGCCATCCAGCACATGCTGGATCAACGCATCAATTGCCTGGCCTACGCCGCCCTGCTGCAACAGCACATCAGCGAGCCGGACTACCAACTGATCCAGAACCTGCGCCTGGGCAACGATCCGCGCCTGAGTGCATCGACCCTCTCGCTGCATGGGGCCCAACTCCAGGACCTGTGGGTACTGCGCCAGGTCGACAGCAACGGCAAGCCCATTCGCCTGTTGCTGTGTACGCCCTCCGCGCCCAGGCCAGAACAATTCATGGCGTTCGACAGTGAGATCGCCTGTCAGACCCACGTGCTGAGCTGGAGCCGAAACAGCGGCTCCGCTGCCGGCAAAACCATGAGCGATTACCTGCTGGAACGCGTTGCCCTACGGTTTCGCGAGGCCATGGCAAAAACCTTGATGGGCCTGAGCTTCAAGCCCCACGAACAGGAATACAAAGAAGTCACATTCGACACCCCCTGCAGCCATGCCGATTGCCTTGCCAGCATGGCCGCACATTTCATCGCCACCCAGTTGGACGACCACGACTCCAGCACTGCGCCGTGGTACCGATCGACGACCGCGGCCAACCGCAGCAAGTTGCTGACACTGGCCGACGACGCCGAAGGCGCGCTGCGCACCTACAACGCCGACCCGCAATCGGACAACGCCTTTGCCGGCTTCAAGGCCTATGTGCATCAACAGGCGAAAACCGCCCTTAACCGATTGCTTGGGCGTCGACAAGACGATGTCGACCCGGACAAGGTGTGGGCCTATTACCCCAAGCACTTTGTGACCTCGACACCGGCGCCGGTCAACTACACCACGCTGTACCGAGATGGGTATGACGACAGCATCGGTTTTCTGAACGAGGCATTCGCTGAATCCGCATCCTTCAAAGGCCCGGAAGGTATCGACCTGAGCCCACTGACTGCGCAGAAGGTCGCGGCGTCGGTGCGCGGTACCTGGATCGGCGAACGCTATATCAACCAAGTGCGTGCCAAGCTGCAAAACGCCAACAGCCCCGGCTACGACAAACGCCGCGAGGCGACCCTGGCAATCACGCAACTGCAAATGCGCAATGCCGCCCTGGAATGCCAGCTCAATGGCCATATCAGCAGCATGGATCTGGCTTGGCTTGAAGCCGCCATTCAAAGCATGGGCGATAAATCCGCAGCCGTTCGCCAGCAGTACAAGATCCATCGCCTGGTGATAGACGGTGACTGGATCATCGACACTTTGCTGTTCAGCCACGCGGATAACCCGGTGCTGCTCTACACCCCAAAAGCCCCCGATCACATCGTGTTTCGCGAAGCACGCCTGTTCAACCACACACTGAAAACGATCAGTGGGATGGTGGGCTACCTGACCAAGCGCGCGCCCATCCAGTCCCAGGCTCGCGTCGGGCAATTTCTTAAAAACGCCCGCGAGCAGCTGCCCGAGCACATCAATAGAACCACCCCCAGCGCGCCGCGCTACGACAGCCTCGAACGCGTCGCCCCGCTCATGGACTTGCGCCACGAGCTGTACAACATGAAGCTGCAACGCCGCATTGATGATGTGTTCGCCACCACCCATAACCGCACACAGATGATCATGGGGATTGTGTGGACCTGCGTTGAATGGGTCGTGGCGGTCGCGACCGCGCCCTTTCCAGTCCTGAGCCTGGGCACGGGCCTGCTGCTGGCCTTCAAGGACGCCATGTTGGCACTGGAGGCTTACGTTCAAGGCGATAACGATGCCGCCCTGCAACACCTGATCGGTTACTTGCTCAACGCAGGCGGCGCCTTGTTCACCGACCTGCGCCCCGCCCTCGGCTCGATCAAGGCGTTCAGCAAGCGCATACGCCCAAGCTTGCAAGGTACGCCTGCCAGCCAGGCCATCGCGCAGACGCGTTCTCTGCAAACCCCACTCCCATCACGCGAACACATGCAGCCGGTGCTGTTCCGTGGCGATTGGTACTGGGCGCCCGCCACGCCCGATCCGTTGGGGCGCTTCCTGTTGTTTCGCCTTGACCCCGCCAGCGGCCAGTTGCGTTCAACCGCACGACTGGTGGAAAAAACCACAGACGGTTGGCGACGTTCAGGCGTCGTGGGGGGCGCGCCCAAATATGAAAAACTGCCCGACACATACAACGCACTCAAGCCTTATGAAATCGATGCGCACCATTGGCGGGATGTCGAGCGCCTGCTCAAGCCGGACTTCAGGCGCTCACTGATCAGCGATGACCCGGTGCTTCCACGCCTGTATTTCGTCGACAAACATCGTGAACACATGGCACCCATTCATCAGGCGTACCTCAAGCAGGTCGACACGTTGAGCCGAGACGCCGAAGCGTTTTTCTCCGCCTCCAGGCCCAGCGTTGCGCGCCCTTCATTGCCGCCACTGGCCAGCGACGCCGCGCACCCGCAGATCCTTGATGCGCTGTTCAAACACAGCGACGGGTTGGTGCTCGGCGAGGTGAGCGAGTCGATCGCCAGCAAGCAGTTCCTGATCGATAACATGGGCGTGCTGGCCCGTCAGGGCGTCAAGCGCCTGTACATCGAACACCTGCCTAACGACGTGTTCCGCGAGAAGCTGCATAAACTCAACACCAAGGGTTCATCCCGGCATATCGAAAAACACCTGGGCAGCGTGGACCGTACCTTCAACCTCGCCGGCGGGTCTGCGCCGTCCTACCTGAACCTGATGAAAACGGCCCGCAAGCACGGCATTGAACTCAAGGCCCTCGACGCCGCGACCTCTTATGACTTGACCCACGCCTTCCATATCATCGAAAACGCCAAGGCCCCGCCACGCGCCAACGCCCTGCGCAATTTCTATTCACATAAAGCGATCAGCGCCGATCTGGCCGACCAGCCGGGAACACGCTGGGTGGCGCTGGTGGAACACAGCCGTGTACGCACCTCGGAGCAAATCCCCGGGCTGGCCGATTTGAACAACGCCATTGGCCTGCGTATCGACGACGTCGCCACGGACTCGGCGGTGGGCATCTGGAGCGACCCGGTGGATTTCAGGCTGAGGCTGAAAACCACTTACCAACCAGCCGCCCGCCCCCCTTCGCCGACGCTGCCGCCGCCCCTTGTGCCGACCGTGGCTGCGTTACCCGAGCCGGCCCACTTCAACACATTCGATGTTGCCCCAGCCCTCAGGGAACAACTGCGCAAACTGCAGATGATGCGCAGAGGCCTGGACTCAAACTACACGCTGGCGCTTCCTGAAGCGCAAGCGGCTTACACCGCCTTTATCGAAACCCGGCGGCGCCTTCTCACCACCGCCGATGAGTTCTTCAGTGATTACACGGCGCCTGCCAGGCCCTCGCTACCCGACCCAACGTTGCTGCGCACGGAAAAAGACTTTATCGAGCAGGCGTACGCTTATTCCTCGGGCTTGGTGATCGGCGAAGCCCATTCTTCGGAAGCGGCCAAGAAATTCTTCATAGAGCACATGGCCGACCTGAAAAAACAGGGCGTTCAAACCCTCTACTTCGAGCACTTGCAAACCGATTTGCACCAGCTCGAGCTCAGCGCCTTCAACCAGACAGCAACACTGGCCGACAGCCTCAAAGCATTTGTGCAAAGCCAAGACCTGGGGCAGATGCGTTTTTACGATGGCAAGACCGTCAACTACACCGGCCCGTACACCTACACCAACGTGTTGCAGGCGGCCAACAAGTACGGGATTCGCGTGCAGGCCATTGACTGCGCGGCGAGCTATAACCTCAAAGGGCTCAAACGCACCTCGGCGCCACTCGGCGACCCGGATGCCCTACGCAACGTGATGTTCAGCTACTTCGCATCGCGCGTGATAGCGGCCGACCAGGCCGCGCGCGGTGCGCACAAGTGGGTGGCGTTCGTGGGCTCCGCGCATACCGATACTTACCTCGGCATCCCGGGCCTGGCGCCGATACACGGCGTATTGAGTTTGCACATACGCGACAGCGCCACCCACCTCGCAAAAGGTATTGAGCCGGGTAGTTGGCAGGTATTCAGCGAAACCAAATGGCGTGCCTTGCGCAGTGACTTCGTACTGAATATGGGCTTTGAGCGTATAAAAGCCCCTGAGCCGTTCGTGCCGTTGGACCGCTCGCGGTTGAGGGACACCGGCCATTTCCTGATTGAGCGCCCCACGCCTGAGCAAACCAACCTTCTGCACAAATCCAACAGCGGTCAGGTGGTCTCCACGCCCATCCAGATGGATGACACCGGGCACTTTTTCATTGACCGCTGGGAGGCGCTCAAAGATCAGCGCTTCCTGTCGCAGGACAGCCTGATTCATGCACTGAGGTTCGTCATACAACTGACACCCGCACCGTAACCGCCCCTCATTGATTGCCTCCACCCGGAGGCAATCTTACCCATTCGTCGGGGGCCACCCCTGCGCGGCTAAAAAATTACTACAGCTCAAGATTTTGCGGCCGATACGGGCGTACACCTTTGTGTGCTGGCATCAAGAACAAAAACTTCCAGCTCCAGAAAACAAATCGACTGCGTGCCTGGAGGCATAGTAATGAACAGCTGGTTCGGTAACATCAGCGTCAACCTCAAACTGGGCCTGGGTTTTGGCCTGGTGCTCGTCCTCACCTCGATCCTGGCCCTTACCGGCTGGACCAGCCTGGGCGGCCTGATCGACCGCAGCAACTGGATGAGCGACATCACCCAGCTCAATGCGTCGCTGACCAAACTGCGTATCGTGCGCTTGCAATACATGCTGGCCAACGGCGACGAAGCCGTGGCCCAAAACGTACAGACCAGCCTCGACGCCTTTGCCGCCCAGCAACAGAAACTGCTCGACAGTTTCAAGAGCCCGGAAAACGTCAAGCTGCTCAACGAACAGAAAGCGATCATCACCGCCTACCAGCAGTCCCTGAACAAAATGCGCGAGGCTTACCGTAACGGCAACGCCTCTCGCCAGGTGATGGGCGACAAGGCCGACATCGCCAACGCCCAGATCAACGCACTGGATGCCACGGTGCAGCAGATGCCAGACAGCCCGGAACGCTTCGCTCAGTTCCAGGCCGTGACCAATGCCAAATTCGAATTCCTGTCGGCCCGCTACGAAGTGCGTGGCTATACCGCTAACGTCAACCCCGACACCGAAGCCCGCGCTGCCGCGCAGATCGAAAAAACCATCGCTGGCCTGAAAGACCTCGGCAGCGCCTTCGGCGCCAGCCAGCAAAGCGCACTGAGCGCGTTGGAAACCGCCCTGGGCGCGTACCGCACCGCCGTGCAGAACTACAAGGCGGCCAACGCCAACATCGTCGCCGCCCGTGCCGAAATGACTACTCAAGGCGCAGACATCGTCACCATCAGCGACAAGCTCTACGAGATCCAGCTCAACCGCCGCGACGCCGAAAGCGCCCAGGCCCGCAGCCTGCAATTGACCAGCACCTTGCTGGCCCTGCTGGTTGGCATCATCGCTGCCCTGGTTATCACCCGCCAAATCACCCGCCCATTGCAAGACACCCTGGCCGTGGTCGAGCGGATTGCCTCGGGCGATCTGAGCCACAACATCCAAGTCACCCGCCGCGATGAACTGGGTGTGTTGCAACAAGGCATCCAGCGCATGGGCAGCACCTTGCGTGAACTGATCAGCGGGATTCGCGACGGCGTGACGCAAATCGCCAGCGCCGCCGAAGAGTTATCGGCCGTGACCGAGCAAACCAGCGCCGGCGTCAACAGCCAGAAGATCGAGACCGATCAAGTCGCCACCGCGATGCATGAAATGACCGCCACGGTGCAGGAAGTAGCGCGCAACGCCGAACAGGCTTCGCTGGCGGCGGCGGATGCCGACGGCCAAGCGCGTGCAGGCGACAAGGTGGTGGCCGAAGCGATCGCCCAGATCGAGCGCCTGGCCGCCGAAGTGGCGCGCTCCACAGACGCCATGAGCCATCTGCAACAAGAGAGCAATAAGATCGGCAGCGTGATGGATGTGATCAAGGCCGTGGCCGAACAGACCAACCTGCTGGCGCTCAATGCGGCGATCGAAGCGGCGCGTGCCGGTGAAGCCGGCCGTGGGTTTGCGGTAGTGGCCGACGAAGTGCGGGGCCTGGCGCAGCGCACGCAGAAGTCCACCGAAGAAATCGAAGGCCTGGTCGCCGGCTTGCAGAACGGCACCCAGCAAGTGGCCAACGTGATGAACAACAGCCGCAGCCTCACCGACAGTAGCGTTGAGCTGACGCGCAAGGCCGGTGTATCGCTGGAGAACATCACCCGTACCGTCTCGAACATCCAGTCAATGAACCAGCAGATCGCCGCCGCGGCCGAACAGCAAAGTGCCGTGGCCGAAGAGATCAGCCGCAGCATCGTGAATGTGCGCGATGTGTCGGAGCAGACGGCCACGGCGAGTGATGAGACCGCCAAGTCGAGTGTGGAACTGGCACGCTTGGGTAGCCAGTTGCAGCAGATGGTCAGCCACTTCCGCGTTTAAACCCGGCCAATCACCGTGGCGAGGGAGCTTGTTCCCTCGCCACCGCCGTTAACTGACCGGCATTACCTGCCGCTCAGCCCTCGCCTTCCTCGACAAACACCACCCGATTGCCAAATGGGTCCTTGATGCTCATCTCCCGCGAGCCCCAGGGCGTTTGCTCAACCCCAGGCTTGGCGTAACGGTAGCTCTTGCCCTGCAATTGCTGCTGGTACACATCCACGCCTTGCGCCTGAATCCGCACCGCCGCACCCGGTGAGGCATCGCCATGGTGCTCGGACAGATGCAGCACGCACTCCCCCAACGACACCTGCAGATACAACGGGAAGTTCGCCTCGAAACGATGCTGCCAATCAACCTTGAACCCGAGGAAGTCCACGTAGAACTCCAGCGCCTTGGCTTCGTCGAATATGCGCAAAATCGGAACGACTTTCCCGCACTGCACAGGCTGCTCCATGACGTCAGTACTCCCTATTGATGGACCGCCACACTAACCGAGAAACAGGCGTGTGTGAACGTCAGGCCAGGCGCGCCTACCGCTGGCGAATGCGGCGGATCCTGCTGCTGCCCACCAAGTCGTTATCCAGATGGACCTCATCAAAATCAAAGGCCCCTTCGGAGAACCCTTTGAGCCCTCCATTCGCACGCGCGTGTGCGATCTCACCCGGATCCATGTGCTCGCGAAGCTCATAAAATTGCGGGTTGAGGTCGATATTTTCATTCAAGGAAACGGCCGGAATGCCCTGGCTGTCGATTTCATAGAGGTTGTAGTTGCCACCGAATTCGCTGTCCCCGAATTGCATGGCGCCCTCCATGGAACGCGACGTGACCAGCACATTGCCGTCGCGCATTTTTTCCGCTCCGGCAAAATAGTTGGAGTTCATGAAACCGTAATGCTCGGGGTCGCCACGGCGCTCTACACGCTCGGCCTTCTCTACGCGATAAACCTTGGGCAAGTCGGTGCGTTCGATCATGCCCCGACTGTTGAAATACCCACCGGCCGGCAACTGGACATTGGCCTGGAACGGGTTTTCCCGTATGACATCGCTGTCATCGTAGGGCCTGTAGTCCGCCGATGATGTGGCGTCGGATGCCACAGAATCCGGCGAGTCAGGCGAGTCAGGCGAGTCAGGCGAGGCCGGCGAGGCCGGCGACTGCGCCTGCGGCTCGTGCAGTTTCAGCCTTTTTCCGGAGCCTGCCTGCTCTTCATCAACACGAGGGCCGGAAGCGGCGCGCCTGCGGCCAGGCTCAAGGTAAACCTCCATGGTCGGATCCCAGGCCGGGTTCAACTCGGGCTCGGGCAGCGCCAGCGCATGCGGCCGGGTCGGGCTCATCAATACGCCGACCTGCCCGTTGACCCGCCTGTAATTGAAGAACGGCTTGGCACCCCCGCTATTCACGCCGGCGGAAGCCGTACGTTCAGCAGGCGCCCGGGCGGCACCCAACGAAGCGCCGGCTTTGCCCGCCGCATGAAAGAACGCAAGCGTGGCAACATCCATGACCGCCCCCTGCAACCCTGCCTGCCGCTCGGCCTGGGTATCACCCTCTACGGCTTTGTCGACTTCCATTCCCACCTGGGCGCCGAGTGCCGCGCCGCCGATGGCGAGGCCGATAGGCCCCAGTAACGCCAAGGGAATGGAAAGCAGCGCATTCCCCGCCTGTAGCATGCCCAGCGCGTTGTCCTTGTAGACCTCTGCGTTGGATTTCATTTCAGTGTCGGTGTCGCTGGCAATCCGCTCTCGCGTTTGCCTGGCCATCACCGAAAACACGTCCTCGGCAATCGGGTAGTTGCGGCTGTTGATGTGGTTACCGTTCGCCGCCATGGTCCCGGCGCCTATTTTCTGTAGCGCGCTGTCGACGCCGTTGACACTCAGAGCCCCGAAAATACCTTGCTGGCGATCCTTGAGGGAGAAGTGCTGGGCCAGCGCCATGGCCTTGGCCGGGTCCTTGCCTTGCTCCGCCACCCAGCGGTTCAACGCCACGCGGTCATTGAATTTGAGGAGCGCAGGCGTCGCGCCGGGTACATACAACACCTCGGAGCCGTCCCTGGAGACAAACCGCAGAATATCGCTGGCGACGTACCCATTGATGTCAAAACCCAACACTTTGCTATCCGGATCAGGGGCCGCCAGCGCCAGACACTGTGCCGGGGTCGCCGGCCCCTCCAGTGGCACATTCGCAGCCGCCGCCCTCATCACGCTTTGATAATCCTGCGGGCTCAGGCCTTCAGCAGGGTTTGCCTGGTGAAGCGCCAAGGCCGCCTTGGCCTCCTTGACGAATTGCCCCTTGGCCATGGCTCGCCATTGCGGCATGTGCCCTGACCAAAACGCATCGAGCTTGGCCAGCACCTTCTTTTGCAGGTCGCCCTCGCGCACGATGTTCAACAGTTCGCTGGGCTTGAGGCGCAATTCGTTGTCGGCGTCATAACGGCCCTTTTCCGGGCCATCCAGATAGAGGCCATAGGCGGCATCCAGATCACGCCAGCTTTCCGTCAGTTGCGGCACATCGTCATGGATTTTCGAATAGATATAACCAGGCCCGGTTCTATCAAAGATCGTTCGCCCCAGGCGACTGAAGAAATCCGACACGCTTTCGCTGTGGAAGATGGAGAACGGACTGACATTGGACGACAGAAAATGCGTCACCGCCTGGGCTTCGCCGATTGCGCCATAACGCTCCGCCGAAAAGAAATCACTGGCGACAGCGTCGGTCAGCGTCATGGTTTTTTCGGGGCGGCCGTTGTGCTGCCAACCCGTAGACGTGCCGCCGGACGCTACGGTATGAGTGCTGGAAAACTGATGCAGGTAGGTTTTGTCCGGATCAATTCGCTGGCCGGTGGCAGCGAAGACTTTGTCCTGGATCCAGGCCTTGATCGTGTCGCGAGGAAAAGGAAATGCCCCCATGCCTTCAGCGAGGGGCGTTGGAGCCGACTTGGTGGGCGCAGCGGCGCGACGGGGAAGGTGGCTCGCATAATCTTTGTTGAAGCAACGCATTTCAGCCAGGGGTGCTCGCATACAGGTTCTCCATGAAAGGGCCTGCATCATAAGCAGTGCCCTTTCAGGGGCAACGGGCCTTTTGTAAGCGCTCATTAGCCCGATATCCAGCTCTGCACGTGCGTTTCAACCGCGCCGACAACGGCCGTGAAACCTACTGGAAACCCGCGTTCAAATTGCCGGAACGCGCCAGGAAAACCCCGCCCCGCTGCCCGTTTGCCTGACCTTCGTGGTAGCTCAGAACGCCGTTGACCCACACCTCATCAATGCCCTGCGCCGCACGCTGCGGCGTTTTGAAATCCGCTACATCGCGCACCCGCAAGGGATCAAACAACACCAGATCCGCCCGGTGCCCTACACGAATTTCGCCGCGCTCCGACAACCCGAAACGCGCGGCCGACAAGCCGGTCATTTTGTGCACCGCCGTGTGCAACGGGAACAACCCCACATCCCGGCTGAAATGCCCCAACACGCGTGGAAACGCGCCCCACAATCGCGGGTGCGGAAACGGATCTTCCGGCAAGCCATCAGAGCCCACCATCGACAATGGATGCGCCAGGATGCGTCGTACATCCGCCTCGTCCATGCCGTAATACACCGCGCCCGCCGGTTGCAGGCGACGCGCGGCGTTCATCAGCGAAACGCCCCACTCTGCCGCGATAGCCTGCAGATCACGCCCGCCCATGTCAGGGTGCGGCGTGGACCAGGTGATGGTGATGCGAAACGCATCGGTCACTTGCTTGAGGTCCAGGGTCGAAGAGCTGGCCGCATAGGGATAACAATCGCAGCCCACCGGATGGCTTTTCGCGGCATGTTCCAACGCCGCCAACAGCTGCGGGCTACGCCCCCAGTTCCCCGCGCCGGCACATTTGAGGTGGGAAATAATCACCGGCGCCCTGGCATGCCGGCCAATCAAGAACGCCTCGTCCATGGCCTCCAGCACCGGTTCGAATTCGCTGCGCAAATGGGTGGTGTACACCGCGCCGCTGGCGGTCAGCTCTTCACTGAGTTGCAGTACCTCATCGGTCTTGGCATTAAACGCGCTGGCGTAGGCAAGCCCTGTGGATAAACCCAGCGCGCCAGCTTCAAGGCTCTGTCGCAACTGCACGCGCATGGCGGTAATTTCCTCCGCCGTGGCGGTACGGTGCAGGTCGTCCATATGGTTGCTGCGCAGCGCCGTGTGGCCGACCAGCGCCGCAACGTTGACGGCTGGGTGGGCGCGTTGCACCGCGGCGCGGTAGTCGGCGAAACGCGGATAGGTGAACGCCTTACGCGTGCCCAGCAGGTTCATCGGGTCTGGCGGATCACGGCGCAAACTGACCGGCGAGGCACTGATGCCGCAGTTGCCGACGATCACCGTGGTCACTCCCTGGCTGAGCTTGGGCAACATCTGCGGCTGGCGGATCACCACGGTGTCGTCGTGGGTATGCACGTCGATAAAACCTGGCGCCAATACGCGGTCACGGGCGTCGATATCATGCGCGGCCACGGCGGTGGACAAGTCACCGATCGCCTCGATACGCCCCTCGCGCAGCCCCACATCGGCGACGTAGCCAGGCGTGTTGCTGCCATCAATGACCATCGCCTGGCGAATCAGCGTGTCGTACTTCATATCAGTCTCCAAGCGGCAGGCTATCGGGGCCGCCACGGTAATCGTCCAGGGCCAGCTTGATTCGGCGCAGGCGTTCCTGGTTGGCGTCGGGCAGGGCCAGCGCCAGCTCGGTGGCGAGCAGGTCAATGGCCAGCAGCATGCCGTAGCGCGCCGCCGTGGGTTTGTAGATAAAGCTGGTTTCGGCCGGTTGCAGCGCCAGCACAACGTCTGCCAAGCGTGCCAGGGGCGAGTCGGCCAGGGTGATGGCGAGGATGCGCACATCGTAGTTGCGCGCCAGCTCCGTCACCGCCAGTAACTCGGGGGTGAGGCCGGTGAGGGAACACACGATCAGCGCGTGCTCCGCGCCCAAGGTGGCGGCGGTGACGCGCATCATCACCGGGTCATGACAGGCTGCAATCGGATAGCCCAGGCGCACCAGGCGCACTTGCAATTCATCGCTGCACAGGCTCGATGGGCCGCCCATGCCGAACGCATGGATCATCCGCGCCTTGCCCAACAGGCTCACCGCATCGGCAAAGCTCGCCTGACTGAACCCAGACAGGTGCTGACGCAACGTCGCCTCGATATCGCCGAGAATCTGCCGATGGAACGCCGACTGCTCGGGCAACCCCGCCGGGTCCAGGAAGCGGCTGCCGACGCCGCTGGCCTGGGCCAGTTGCAGGCGCAGATCGCGTAAATCCCGACATCCCACGCTGCGGGCAAAGCGCGACAACGTCGCCGTGCTCACCTCGGCCCGCTGGGACAGTTCTTCCAGGCTGGCGGACGCGGCAAAGCCCACGTCCTCCAGCATCAGTTGGGCAATACGCCCTTCGCCAGCGCTGAACGAGGCTTGGCGGGCGCGGATCTGGTAGAGGATGTCCATCGAGGCTCCGGGTTACAGAAGGCAGGACAGACCGTAGGTCAGAGCGAAGGCAACCACCGAAATCAGCGTCTCCAATACGGTCCAGGTCTTGAAGGTTTGGATCACCGTCATATTGAAGTATTCCTTGATCAGCCAGAAGCCGCCGTCATTGACGTGGGAAAAAATCACCGAGCCTGCGCCCGTGGCCAACACCAGCAATTCCGGGTGTGGATAACCCAGGCCCAGGGCGACCGGCGCGACCACGCCGGACGCCGTCGTCATCGCCACGGTGGCCGAGCCGGTGGCGATGCGCATCAAGGCCGCGAACAGCCAGCCCATCACCAGCGGCGACAGCTGGAAGGCATGGGCCAGGCCAAGAATTTCGTGGGTCACGCCGGCATCCACCAGAATGCGGTTCAACCCGCCGCCCGCGCCCACCAGCAAGGTAATGCTGGCGGTCGGTGCCAGGCATTCATTGGTGAATTTGAGGATCGATTCGCGGTTCAAGCCCTGGGCCAGGCCCAGGGTCCAGAAACTCACCAGGGTCGCCAGCAACAGCGCGATCACCGAGTTGCCGATAAAGGCCAGGAACTGGTTAAAGCCCGTGCCCGGCGCTGAGATCACGTTGGCCCAACCGCCGATCATCATCAGCACCACCGGCAACAGGATAGTGCCCATGGTCAGGGCAAAACTCGGTAGACGGGTGCGCGGTTCACGCTCGATAAACTGGCGCTCCAGCGGGTTTTCCGCCGGCAGTTGAATGCGCGGCACGATGAACTTGGCATACACCGGGCCGGCGATGATCGCCGTAGGGATGCCGATCAAAATCGCATACAACACGGTCTGCCCCACCGACGCGTTATACGCCAGCACCGCCATCATCGCGGCCGGGTGCGGCGGCACCAGTGCATGCACCACCGACAGGCCGGCGACCATCGGCAAGCCGACCATCAGGATCGACACACCTACGCGCCGCGCCACGGTAAAGGCGATCGGCACCAGCAACACAAAACCCACTTCGAAAAACAGCGGCAGCCCCACCAGGAACGCGATGCAGACCATCGCCCAATGGGCATTGCGCTCACCGAAACGGTTGATCAAGGTGCGTGCCACCTGCTCGGCGCCACCGGACTCGGCCATCATCTTGCCGAGCATGGTGCCCAGCGCCACCACCAGGGCAATGTGCCCCAGGGTCTTGCCCACGCCCGCTTCATAGGAGCCCATGATGGTGTCCGCCGGCATCCCGGCCATCAGCGCCAGGCCGATGGACACCAGGGTGATGACGATAAATGGGTTGAGCCGGTAGCGTGCGATCAGCACGATCAAAGCAATGATGGCGATGGCAGCATATGCCAGTAGCCCGAAGCCCGGTGATGCAGCCATGCGGTACTCCTCGTAAAAGGGTCACGTCGAATAGGTTGTGAAACTCATAAATCATTACCGAGGAGGGTTTTCAATTTTTATGAAAGTAAGTTTCGCCCACGGATAAGTGCTGTCGCGTCGGGATATGCGCGACACCCGCGGATGAAAATTCGCGGGGCGTTCTTACATGAAGATCACACGGCTGGAAACTCAACGGACGCGCTTGAGTCATAAAACTCACATCCCTTGATGCCCAGGAAAAACGCAGATGATTCGTACGCCATTCGCCGCCAGTATCTTGCTGCTCGCCCTGTGCGGTACTACTGCCACCGCCGCCGAGAACCCGGCCCTGAAAAAATGCATGGACGGCGCCAACACCACCGCCGACATGGTCACGTGCAATATCAAGGAAACCAAAGTGCAGGACACGCGCCTGAACACCGCCTACACAACCGCACTCGCGGCGCAGGAAGGCAACCGCCGGCAGCAACTGCAAGACGTGCAGCGCCTGTGGATAAAGTACCGCGATGCCAATTGCCAATTTATCGGCTCGGCCACCGGCGGCACCATCGATCAGGTCAATGGCACCGGCTGCGTGCTGGACATGACCCAGGCACGCGCCCAGGAACTGGAAGACCTGGTCGGGCCGTGATCACTTATTCAGGATGAACGCGAGCGCGCTTGAGCAGCTTCTTGCAGCGCTCCGACAAGTGCAGCACGCGTAAATGCTTGCCGGCCTTGGTGTACCGCTCGCGCAGGGTCATCAGCGCGGCAATTGCCGAGTAGTCGACAAAGCTCAGGTGGCGGCAATCCAGTGTGACCTGAGCCGGGTCGTTGGCCGGATCGAACTGGTTCAAAAACCCGGTGGTAGAGGCAAAGAACAACGTGCCGTGCAGGCGATAGAGCTTGCTGCCATCAGCCTCCAGATGTTCATCGGCGTACAGCTCACGGGCCTGTTGCCAGGCAAAGTTCAACGCTGCGATGACGATCCCGCACAGCACGGCGGTTGCCAGGTCGGTGAATACCGTGATCACCGTTACCGCAATAATCACCAGCACGTCATTGGCCGGTACTTTGTTGATCACCCGCAGCGACGCCCAGGCGAACGTCTGCTGGGATACCACGAACATCACCCCCACCAGCGCCGCCAGCGGGATGCGCTCGATCAGCGGCGACAGAAACAGAATGAACAGCAGGATCATCACCCCGGCAAACACCCCGGAGAAACGCCCGCGCCCGCCGGAACTAAGGTTGATCACGGTTTGCCCGATCATCGCGCAACCGCCCATGCCGCCGAACAGGCCCGACACCATATTCGCCGCGCCCAGGGCCACGCTTTCGCGGTCCGGGTAGCCACGGGTCTCGGTGATTTCGTCGGTGAGGTTGAGGGTCAGCAGGGTTTCCAGCAGGCCGACCATGGCCATCAGGAACGCATAAGGCGCAATGATGCCCAGGGTTTCCAGGGTCCAGGGCACCTGCGGCAGCGCGAAGCCCGGCAGGCCGCCGGCGATGTGCGCCATGTCGCCGAGGGTGCGGGTCGGCAACCCCAGCAGATACACCGCCAGGCCTACGCCGAGGATCGCCACCAGCGCCGGTGGCACCGCGCGGGTGATGCGTGGCAGCACGTAGACGATGGCCATGGTCGCCACGACCAGCCCGCTCATCACATACAACGGCGTCCCGCTGAGCCAGTGCTCGCCGCTCTTGAAATGCTCCAACTGCGCCAGCGCGATGATGATCGCCAAGCCGTTGACGAAACCCAGCATCACCGGATGCGGCACCATGCGCACCAGTTTGCCCAGGCGCAACAGGCCGAACGTGAGCATGATCAACCCGCCCAGCAGCACCGTGGCGAGCAGGTAGCCCACGCCGTGCTGCACCACCAGCGCGACGATCACCACCGCCATCGACCCCGCCGCGCCCGAGACCATGCCCGGGCGCCCACCGAACAACGCGGTGAGGGTGCAGATGATAAAGGCGCCATACAGCCCCATCAGCGGGTTGAGGTGAGCGACCAACGCAAAGGCGATGCACTCGGGCAGCAGCGCGAAAGACGTGGTGAGGCCGGCCAGGGCATCGGCGCGCAGACGGGTGAGGTTCATGAGATACCAGGGAATTGCGGGGGATTAGGCGGGGAATGGTACGAAATTGCAGCGGGTGGGGCCAGTAATGTGTAACAACAGATGAACCCGGTAGCCGCCCATTCAGCAGGCATACCGCGCCAACTTGGCCTGGATAAAGTCCAGGAAGCACTGGATCCGCAACGCCAACTGCGAGTTGCGATAGAACACCGCATGGATCGGCTGGCGATAGCCACTGTTGAACGCCTCCAGCACCGGCACCAGGCGCCCGGCGTCGATGTCGGCGCTGGTCATGAAGTTCGACAGGCAACAAATGCCCTGCCCTTCCAGCGCCAACTGACGCAGGGTTTCACCGCTGGACGCAGCAATACCCGGTTCGATCAGCCAGCGGTCGCCCTCCCCATGGCGCAACGGCCAGTGGTTGAGGGTTTCGGTGTGGGTGAAGCCAAGCAACGTGTGTTCCGCCAGTTCGGCAACGGCCTGCGGTGCGCCGTACTGCTTGAGGTAACCGGGGCTGGCGAGGATGTGCAACGGGGTGCAGCCAAGTGAGCGTGCGTGCAGGGTGGAATCCGCCAGGGCACCGATGCGAATGGCGATGTCGGTGCTTTGCTCAAGCAGGTCGATGATCAGGTCATCGCTGTTCAGCTCCAGCTGGATATCCGGGTAGAGGCTGCGAAACTCGGCGATGTACGGCACGATCCCATGCAGCATGAATGGCACGGCAGCGTTGATGCGCAAGCGCCCGGCGGGGTTCTGGCGGCGCGATGACATGCGCTCTTGCAGCTCATCCATCTGCGCCAGGATCAGCTTGGCCTGCTCGAAAAAGTACTTGCCCTCCTCGGTCAGGTCCATGCGCCGTGTGGTGCGGTTGATCAGCGTGGTGTCGAGCTTGGCTTCCAGACGCGACAACGTGCGGCTGACCGCCGAGGGCGTCTGCCCGACCTGCTCCGCCGCAGCGGAAATCGAGCCGCACTCGATCACGCTGACGAAGGTCTGTAGCTCATCGGATCGGGCTTTCATGGGCGGTCCTCGGTGTAGGTTGCGCGCAGCTTACACCGAGAGGCTGAACACCTGCGCCAGATGCTGCTCGTAGCGCGCCACGTCGGCCTCGATCGCCGGGCGTTTCATCACGTCCACGCAGAGGAAGGTCGGCAGGCGGCGCATGCCGAGGAACTCATTGGCCTTGTGGAACGGGAAGTACACCGCATCCACGCCCTTGGCCTCGAAGAAATCGCTCGGGTCGTCGAAGGCTTGCTGCGGTGCATTCCAGGTCAGCGAGAGCATGTACTGCTTGCCCTGAATAAGACCGCCACTGCCGTACTTCTGCGAGGCATCGGAACGCGTACGACCGTCGCTGGCATACAGGCTGCCGTGGCCTTCGGTAAAGACTTCGTCGATGTATTTCTTGACGATCCACGGTGCGCCCATCCACCAGCCGGGCATCTGGTAGATGATCACGTCGGCCCAGAGAAACTTGGCGACCTCTTCAGCCACGTCGTAGCCCTGGTCGATGTGCGTGACCTTGACGTCGACGCCGCCACGGTCCAGCACGGCCAACGCGGCATCATGCAGGGTGTTGTTGTAGCGGCCATCGGAGTGGGCGAACTTTTTGCCGCCGTTGAGCAGGAGTACTTTTTTCATGGGAGGGCATCCAGAAGGTTGAAATGTCTGGACGCAGACTATCGACCTCAGCCCCTGGGAATAAGCCGCCACGCGGCAAAATACCTTTGACCAAAAAGCACGAATACCCAGCGCATTGTTAACCGCTGATCAGCAGATGCCCGCCCAACAGTGCCATGCCGATAAAAAACAGGCGCTTGAACAGCACCGCACTGATGCGCTGGCGCAGTGCCTGGCCCAGCCACATGCCCAACAGCGCCGGCACCAGCGCCAGCAGCGAGGCGCTGATTTCACCCGTGCCCAGCATGCCGCGCCAGGCCAACCCCGCCGCCAGCGCCAGCGTCGACACGCTGAACGACAGCCCCAACGCCTGCACCAGTTGATCGCGATTCAAGCCCAGCGCTTGCAGGTACGGCACCGCAGGAATCACAAACACCCCGGTCGTTGAGGTGATCACGCCAGTGACCAGCCCACACAGCGGGGCCAGCCAGCGCTCGGTTTCAGGCTTGACCCTGAAGGCGGGCAGGAACAACCCGCTCAGCGCGTACAACAGCAGTGCCCCGCCCAGCGCCCGCACCACCCAACGCCCGCCATCCATGCCCAGCCACACCGTGCCAAGCCCCGTGCCGAGGAAAATCAGCACGAGCATTGGCCACAGCCGCTTGAGCAAGGCACTCAGGTGGCCGCCGAATGCCAGTTGCCACAGGTTGGTCACCGTTGACGGAATGATCAGCAACGCCGCAGCCTGCGCCGGCAGCATAGCCAGGCCGAGCAGGCCCATTGCGACAGTCGGCAAGCCCAGGCCGATCACACCCTTGACGGTGCCGGCCAGCAGGAAGGTGCCGATCACCAGCAAAGTCAGGGCGGGGCCGAGGTTTTGGTAGAGCGCGAGGAAGGTATTCATGGGGCGATTGTGCGGGTTTGGAGCTGGGCTGGATATTCGCCATATACTGAGGCAGCCTCTTGTTTTATGTGAGGCTGAGGGCCTCATCGGGGGCAAGCCCCCCTCCCACATTTGAATGTGTTCGCAAATCAACATGTGGGAAGGGGCTTGCCCCCGATGAGGCCAGTAACGCCATTCGAGAACCCCAGCCATGCACTTTGACCTGATCGACCTGCGCCTATACCTGCACACCCTCGACACCGGCAATATCACCGCCGGCGCCGGCCGCAGCCATTTATCCCTGGCCGCCGCCAGCGCCCGCATTCGCGCCATGGAAGCGTCGCTGGGCATCGAGTTGCTGGCGCGCGGTCGCCGTGGCGTCACGCCAACCGCCGCGGGCAAGGCGCTGGCCCGCCACGCGCGTCTGCTGCTGCAACAGGCCGACCATTTGCAACAGGACCTGGCCGAGTACGCCAAGGGCATCAAAGGCCAGGTGCGCCTGCTGTGCAACACCACGGCGCTGACGGAATACCTGCCGGAACTGCTGGCGGACTTTCTGTGCGAACACCCCAACCTTGAGATCGACCTGCAGGAGTTGCCCAGCCTGCGTATCACCCAGGCCCTGCGCCAGGGCACGGCGGACCTGGGGATTATTTCCGACGCCGTCGACACCCATGGCTTGCAGACATTGCCCTTTCGCGATGACCCGCTGGTGCTGATCCTGCCCCTGGAGCATCCCCTGGCGAATAAAACGGTGAGTTTTATCGACAGCCTGTCACACGATTACGTCGGCCTGGCCGCCCACAGTGCACTCGCGTCGTACCTGGAGGAACAAGCGCTGCACGCCGGCTTTCGCTTGCAGACGCGCGTCCGTGCCGAGGGGTTTGAGGGGGTGATTCGCATGGTCGCCCGGGGCGCGGGCCTGGGCATCGTGCCCCAGGCGGCACTGGACCGCTGGCCGTTGCAACGCGCCTTCACGGCCCAGCCTCTGCAAGAAGGCTGGGCCTGCCGCCAGTTGTTGCTCTGCGCGCGTTCGTTCGAGCAGTTGCCGGGTTACGCCAAAGCCTTGTTCGAGGCCTTGGCCCTGCCCTTGCGGAAAAACCCGTAATACACCGCGCTCAGAATCAACAGGAACGGCACGCCAAAGACCAAGGTCATCCTGAACGCGTCGGTGAAATACGTGGTGATCATCACCGCGCCCATCAGCACCAGGCCCAGCAGCGTACTGTAGGGAAACAGGCGCAGCTCGAAGGACAACTTCGCCCCGCCATGGCGCTTGCGATAGCGGCGGAAGAACAGGTGCGTGAGAAAGATCATGAACCAGGTGAAGATCGCGCCAAACATCGAGATCGCCATCATCAGGGTGAACGAGCTTTGCGGGTACAGCACGTTGAGCAAGGTCGCCAGCGCAATGCCCGAGCTGGACAGCAGCAACGCGTTCAACGGGATGCCGCTCTTGGTCAGGGCGCCCATGGACTTGGGCGCAAAGCCGGCGCGGGACAAGCTGAACATCATGCGCGTGGTGATGTAGAGCTGGCTGTTCATCGCCGACAACGCGGCAATCAGGATCACGAAGTTCATCACCCCGGTAGCGCCGGGAATGCCGATGGTCTGCATCACCGTGACGAACGGGCTCTGGGCCTGACCGGCCTGGTTCCACGGCACGATGGCCAGCATCAGCGCCAGGGTCAGCAGGTAAAACACCACCAGGCGCACGATGGTGGCGCGAAAGGCCTTCTTCACGGCCTGCTCCGGGTCGGCGGCTTCACCGGCGGCCACGGCAATCATTTCGACGCTGAGGTAGCTGAAGATCGATACGATCACCGCGATCCACATGCCGCTCAACCCATGCGGGAAAAAACCGCCGTGAGCCGTGTAGTGATGCACGCCGTATTCCGGGTTGCCGGAACCGAACACCACGTACACCGCCAGGATGATGAAGCCGACAATCGCGCTGATCTTGATGGTGGAGAACCAGTATTCAAAATTGCCGAAGGTCTTCACGCTGATGGCGTTGAGCACAATCAGCACACTGGAAAACGCCACGATCCACACCCACTCCGGCACGTTGGCGAACCAGTACTTCATGTACATCGCCACCGCCGTGACCTCGGCGCCCACCGCCAGCACAATCGCCGCCCAGTACGCATAACGCACCAGGAACCCGGCGAGTGGGCTGATGTAGAACTCGGCGTACGCGCCAAACGACCCCGAGGTGGAATGCGCCACCGTCATCTCCGCCAGGCAGCCCATCAATAGCAAGGTGATCAATGCGCCGATGGCGTAGCTCACCAGCACGCTGGGCCCGGCATAGCCGATGGCATAGGCACTGCCCATGAACAGCCCGGTGCCGATGGCGCCACCGATGGCGATCATGCTCATCTGGCCAGAAGTGAGCTGGCGCCTCAGGCCCAGTTCGCGGTGGGTGATTTCTGCAAAGCCTTGGTCTGGCGTGGTCACGTTGGTGTGCCTCTTTATTATTGTGATTGCACTGTTTGGATATTGGCGCCGATCCCCTGTGTCTAATTCAGGTGACGCTGTGGCGCACTTTGAACTGCGGTTGGTCCCAGGTGCTTTCATCGAGGATTTCACCGAGGATTTCCACCGCGTCCCACACCTCACTGAAACGGGTGTAGAGCGGCGTAAACCCAAAGCGCATGATGCGCGGCTCGCGGTAATCGCCGATCACCCCGCGCGCGACCAGCGCCTGGATCACCGCATAACCTTCAGGATGTTCGAAGCTCACATGGCTGCCGCGCCGGGCGTGTTCACGCGGGGTGATCAGCACAAGACCATGGGCGGCGCAACGCGCTTCGACCAACGCGATAAACAGGTCCGTCAACGCCAGGGATTTACGGCGCAGGCAGGCCATGTCGGTCTGTTCAAAAATCTGCAGCCCGCACTCGACCATGGCCAGCGAAGTGATCGGCTGGGTACCGCACAGGTAGCGGGCGATGCCGGCACTCGGCGCGTAGTTGGACTCCATGGCGAACTGCCGGGTATGCCCGAACCAGCCCGACAGCGGCTGACGCACCTGGTCGACCAACGCCGGGTTGACCCATACGAACGCCTGGGAACCGGGCCCGCCGTTGAGGTATTTGTAGGTACAGCCAATGGCGTAATCCGCCCCGGCGGCGCGCAGGTCGATAGGCACCGCGCCAGCCGAATGCGCCAGGTCCCAGATGCTCAGGGCGCCGCACTCATGGCTCAGGGCAGTGAGCGCCTGCATGTCGTACATGTAGCCGGTTTTGTAGTTGACGTGGGTAAGCATCACCACCGCCACGTCGGCGTCGATCGCCTGGGGCAGTTCGTCCGGGCTGTTCACCAGACGCAGGCAATAGCCCTGTTGCAGCAGCTCGGCCAGGCCTTCGGCGATGTACAGGTCGGTGGGAAAGTTGCTCGCTTCGCTGACGATCACCTTGCGCGCGGGTTCGCGTTGGCGCTGCACGGTCAAGGCGGCGCTGAGTACTTTGAACAGGTTGATCGACGTGGTATCGGTGATCGCCACTTCGCCCGCACCCGCGCCGATCAGGGGGGCCAGGCGATTGCCCAGGCGCAGCGACAGGTCGGCCCAGCCGGCGCTGTTCCAACTGCGGATCAAGCCATTGCCCCACTCCTCGGCGATCACCTGTTGCGCCCGCGCCAGCGAGGCCACCGGGCGCGCGCCGAGGGAGTTACCGTCGAGGTAGATCACCCCCGCCGGCAGCGCGAACTGATCGCGCAGAGGCGCCAGCGGGTCCTGGGCGTCGAGGGTTTGGCAATGGCTTCGGGAGGTCATGACAGGTCCTGGTTCTTATCAGTGAAGACGAAGCAAATAATGAACGAAGATTTGCAGAATTTTCGTGCAAAGTGGTGGGCAACAAGCTAATTAAGCTGTAGGAAATTCGAATTTAACACCTAAACACGCGGATTTATTCTAACCATGATTCTCGACGCCACCGACCTGCGCCTCCTGCATTTCCTGCAACAGGATGGCCGTATCAGCAACCAGGAACTGGCGGAAAAAGTCGCGCTGTCTCCCTCCGCCTGCCTGCGCCGTTTGCGCCTGCTGGAGAGCGAGGGAGTCATCAGCGGTTACCGCGCGGTGTTGAATGCCGAGCAACTGGGCATCGAGCTGGAAGCCATCGTGCACCTGTCGTTACGCCAGGATGTCGAGGACTGGCACGAAACGTTCATCAAGAAAGTGCAAGGCTGGCCGGAGGTGGCCAGCGCCTATGTGATCACCGGCGCGAGCAACTACGTGCTGCGGGTGCAGGCGAGGAACCTCAAGCATTTTTCGGACTTTATCGTGAACCACCTGAACCGCACGGCGGGGGTGATGGATATACGGTCGGAGATCGTGTTGCAGAAGATCAAGGATCGCGATGAGGTGCTGGATCTGGTCGTACGCAAATAGCGACAGCAACAAAGATCAAATGTGGGGGGCTTGCTCCCGATAACGACGGATCAGTAAACATTTAAGTGACTGACACGCTGCTATCGGGAGCAAGTCGAATCGTCGCACCGCCCCTCCCACATTTTGACCGCGCTTATCAGTCTTCGAGGGCTCGCACTCGCTGCATGCGTTTCTGTTCCAGCGGTGCATCAGCCACCTGCAGCTCAAAATCAAAATCAATCTGCGCGAGGCGCCCTTGCACCCCAAACTCCCGCGCCAGTTGCTGGTCGTCACTGAAGCGGATCTCGGCGATCAATTCATCGCGTGTCGCATACGCAAAGTCGTCGTGCAGGTAGGGGTCGTCCGACAGGTTGATCTGCGTGGTCAGGTGCCGATAGCCCGGCGCCGAGATGAAGAAGTGGATATGCGCCGGCCGCTGCCCATGGCGCCCCAGTTGGTCGAGCAACTGCTGGGTCGGACCGGTCGGCGGGCAGCCGTAGCCCGACGGCACGATGCTGCGAAAACGGTAGTTGCCCTGGGCATCGGTCTGGATACGGCGGCGCAGGTTGAACTCCGATTGAGTGCCATCGAACCAGGAATAAGTGCCGCCGGTATTGGCCTGCCACACATCGACAATCGCGCCGGCCAACGGTTTGCCATTGGTATCGCGCACCTGGCCGCGCATGAACAGCGGCACCGCGGCGTCGGTCCCATCATCCAAGCGCGCTTCGTACTGGGAGAGTGGCGCGCCGGCTACGTACAGCGGGCCTTCGATGGTGCGCGGAGTGCCGCCGGTCTTGCCGGCCTCTTCATCGGCGGCATCCATCAACATGTCCAGGTAATGCTCCAGGCCCAGCCCGGCGACGAGTAGCCCGGCCTCTTGGTTCTTGCCCAGTTCGTTGAGGTAGTTGACTGCCTTCCAGAACTCTTCGGGCGTCACCTCCAGGTCTTCGATGATGTTCACGGTGTCGCGCAATATGCGGTAGATCAGCGCCTTGGTGCGCGGGTTACCGCCGTCATTAAGGTTGCCGCTGGCTTCTTCGAGAAACTGTTGGGCATGGGCAGTCTGGGACAGTCGAATGGACATGGTGCACTCCTCATCTTGTAGTTATCAGGTGTAGGACCGGCTTAACGGTCGTCCTCATGGATCGACGAAGGGTGGCGGCACAGGGCGTTCACTTCGATGGCCATGTAAGGGTAAAGCGGCAGTTGCATCAGCAGGTCATGCAGTTCCTGCACGCTATCGACATCGAACACGCTGTAGTTGGCGTAAAGCCCGGCAATGCGCCACAGGTGGCGCCATTTGCCCTCCTGTTGCAACCGCTGGGCAAGCGCTTTTTCGTCGGCCTTGAGGTGGGCGGCGCGCTCGGGGTTCATGTCGACGGGCAGGTTCACAGTCATTTTTACGTGGAACAGCATGGCGGGCGCCTCTTAGTGTTTATCACGGCGGAAGAACGCCAGGCGCTCTTCGTCGATGGCCAGGCCCAGGCCCGGCGCGGTGGAGACATGCAGATGGAAATCGCGGTACACCAGCGGCTCGGTGAGGATGTCTTCGGTGAGCAAAAGCGGGCCGAACAGCTCGGTATCCCAAGCCAGTTTGTTCAGGGTCAGGAAGGCGTGGGCCGAGGCCAGGGTGCCGATACCGCCCTCCAGCATGGTGCCGCCGTACAGGCCGATACCCGCCGCTTCGGCAATGGCCGCCGTGCGCAATACGGCACGCGGGCCGCCATTCTTGGCGATCTTGAGCGCAAACACCGAGGCCGCACCGTCACGGGCCAGGTTGAAGGCATCTTCGACACACTCGATGGACTCATCGGCCATGATCGGCGCCGGGCTCGACAGGTTCAGCCGCGCCATGCCGCCACGGTTGTTGCGAGAGATCGGCTGCTCGATCAGGTCGATGCCGTTATCGCCCAACACCTTGCACGCCCGCAGCGCCACGGCTTCGTCCCAGGCCTGGTTGACGTCGACGCGCACACTGGCGCGCTCACCCAGGGCCTTCTTGATCGCGATGACGTGGGCCAGGTCGCGGCTCACTTCACCGGCACCGATCTTCAGTTTGAAGATACGGTGGCGGCGCAGGTCGAGCATCTTCTCGGCTTCGGCGATGTCTTGTTCGGTATTGCCGCTGGCCAGGGTCCAGGCCACCGGCAAGGCGTCTCGCACACGGCCGCCGAGCAGTTCGCTCACGGGAAGATTCAGGCGTTTGCCCAATGCGTCGAGCAAGGCGCTTTCCACGCCGGACTTGGCAAAGGTATTGCCGCGGATACTGCGCTCCAGGCGCAACATGGCGGCGTTGATATTGCTGGCGTCCTGGCCGACCAACAGCGGTGCAAAGTGCCGGTCGATGTTGATCTTGATGCTGTCGGGGCTTTCGTTGCCGTAGCTCAGGCCACCAATGGTGGTGGACTCGCCGATGCCTTCGATGCCATCGGCGCAGCGAATGCGGATGATCACCAGCGTCTGGTTTTGCAGGGTGTGCATCGCCAGCTTGTGCGGGCGGATGGTGGGGAGGTCGACGATAATCGTCTCGATCGACTCGATGGCGCAAATCGGCATGGCAATACCCGTTGGGTTCTTTATAGGTCTGCGCTGATTCTGTGCCCGTGCTTTCCAAGCAGCCAATATAGAATTAGTCTCGAACAATACTTTTAAGGTATCAAAGGAGCCGTCATGGAACTGCGTCACCTGCGCTACTTCCAGGTGTTGGGCGAAACCCTCAACTTCACCCGCGCCGCCGAACGCCTGCATATCGCCCAGCCGCCGTTGAGCCGGCAGATCCAGCAATTGGAAGAGGAACTGGGCGTGGTCCTGCTGGAACGTGGCCGGCCCTTGCGGCTGACCGAGGCCGGGCGATTCTTCTATGAGCATGCCAATGTGTTGCTCGAACAGTTGAACAAAATCTGCGACAGCACGCGGCGTATCGGCCAGGGCGAAAAAACCTGGCTGGGCATCGGTTTTGCGCCGTCGACGCTGTATGGCGTGCTGCCCGAGCTGATCCGACGGCTGCGTACCCACGAGGCGCTGGAGTTGGAGTTGGGCCTGTCGGAAATGACCACGTTGCAGCAGGTCGACGCACTCAAGGCCGGGCGCATCGATGTGGGTTTTGGGCGGATCCGCATCGACGACCCGGCCATCGTGCAACGCGTGCTGGTGGAGGACCGGTTGGTGGCCGTGTTGCCCGCCGGTCACCCGTTGCTCGCCGCGCCCGCCACCCTCGCCCAATTGGCCGCCGAGCCGTTCGTGCTGTACCCCGGCAATCCGCGCCCCAGCTATGCCGACCACGTGATCGCACTGTTCGACGCCCATGGCTTGAGCCTCAAGGTGGCGCAGTGGACCAACGAACTGCAAACCGCCATCGGCCTGGTCGGCGCGGGCATGGGCGTAACGCTGGTGCCTGCGTCGGTGCAGGTGCTGCATCGGGCGGATATCGGCTACACGCCAGTGGTGGAGGCCACGGCGACGTCGCCGATTATTCTGAGCCGAAGGGTGAATGATCAGTCGCCGGGGGTGAGGCATTGTTTGCAGTTGGTTGAAGAGCTGATCTGAGTTCATTCAAACGCCAAGCCCCCTCCCACATTTTGATCTTCATTGCTTTCAAAGACTGCGCAGGCGCTTGCGCTGCAACGTCTGGCTGGGGGATTCATCGAACAGCTTTCTGTACTCTGCCGAAAACCGCCCCAGGTGGGTAAACCCCCAGCCCAGGGCGATCTCGGAGATGGTGCTCGTGCAGCCCTGTTCAAGAATGTCCTGGCGCACCCCCACCAGTCGGTATTTCTTCACGTAGGCCATGGGCGACAGCGCGAAGTACTTGCGGAACGCATCGAACAACTTGAACCGCGACACGCCGGCAGCCGCTTCCAGGTCTTCCAGATGCACCGGTTCGCGGGCGTTGTCGTGAATGTACTGGCGCGCCCGAATCAAGTAGTGCGGCAGTTTCACGCCGAGGACAGCGCGCAGTTCTTCGGAATAGTTGTTCGGCTGGGCCAGGATCAGGCCCTTGATCAGCGAGCTTTCCAGGTCGCGGGTAAACGCGGCCTGTTCGTATAACTCGCTGCTGCGTTCCAGCTCGGCGATGAAGTAGCGCGCCATGCGCCACCACGAGGCCGGCGCGCCGTCCACCGCATCCATCACCGGTTCAAAGCGCAGCGGCGCATCGATGGGCCGTTGCAGCAGACCTTCCAGGGATTCACTCATCGCCGCCCGGGTGATCACCACTTGCAGCTTGCGACAGTCACCGGAAATCGCCAGCACCTGGTGCTCGTTGGGCGCGATGATGACCCCTTGATCGCGGTTGGAACTGACGCGCTCGCCGTTCTTGCAGAGTTCCTGCTCGCCCACCAGCGGCAGGCTCAGGCTGTAGCTGCTGAAGTGCTCGGCGTCTTCGATGTCGATGGTCACGTCGGTGCCGTATTCGATCACGCCCAGGGTGGTCGCGCGGGACTTGAATACGTTGGCGCTGTGATGAAAACGCAGGCGTTCCGGCGTACTTGTCGCCAGGCGGTGCGGCCCGCAGATGCCGGACATCCAGCGGCAAGCGCCTTCAAGGTCGAAGCGTTGAATACTGATATCGCGTGTCTGGCTACTCATCAGGGGGCACCCACGGCGGTTAGGCGTTTGCGCGCTCTGGCGGCGCGTCACGGTTGTTGGACAGCAAGTTCCACGCCACGCGGCGCGGGGGCAACCAGGTGGATAGCAACGGCCGACTATGTGGATAAAACACAGACGTTTCCCACAATCGCCCAGCGGGACGGTAGCGCATTGCGTCACCGCGCCGCACCGTTATGAGTATTTGCTGCCCAACTTTGCGGCCCATCTTCCCCCATTAAGCGGATAGCCCGCGCCCTGCCCGGCTGCCTCTAATACCCCACCCGATCAGCCCCTATCAAATAAAGGTGCCTCCCATGAGTGGTGCAAGAAGCGTCGAGCAGTGGAAGAGCTTTATCGAAAGCTGCCTGGATTTTCGTCCAGCCGATGAGGTGTTCCGCATCGCCCGCGACATGTTCACCGAGCCTGCGCTGTTTGACCTGGAGATGGAATTGATCTTCGAGAAGAACTGGATCTACGCCTGCCACGAAAGCGAACTGGCCAATAACCATGACTTTGTGACAATGCGCGCCGGGCGCCAGCCGATGATCATCACCCGCGACGGCGAGGGCCGCCTGAATGCGTTGATCAACGCCTGCCAGCATCGCGGCACCACCCTCACCCGCGTCGGCAAGGGCAACCAGTCCACCTTCACCTGCCCCTTCCATGCCTGGTGCTACAAGAGCGATGGCCGGCTGGTGAAGGTCAAGGCGCCGGGGGAATACCCGGAAGGCTTCGACAAGGCCACGCGCGGCCTGAAAAAGGCGCGCATCGAGAGCTACAAGGGCTTTGTGTTCATCAGCCTGGACGTGAACGGCACCGACAGCCTGGAAGACTTCCTCGGCGACGCCAAAGTGTTCTTCGACATGATGGTCGCGCAGTCCGCCACTGGCGAGCTGGAAGTGCTGCCGGGTAAATCCGCCTACACCTACGACGGCAACTGGAAGCTGCAGAACGAAAACGGCCTGGACGGTTATCACGTCAGTACCGTGCACTACAACTACGTGGCCACGGTGCAGCATCGCCAACAGGTGAATACCGAGAACGGCACGGCCTCGGGCACCACGTTGGACTACAGCAAACTCGGCGCGGGCGATGCGAATACCGACGACGGCTGGTTCGCCTTCAACAATGGCCACAGTGTGCTGTTCAGCGACATGCCCAACCCCAGCGTGCGCTCCGGCTACGCCACCATCATGCCGCGCCTGGTGGAAGAACACGGCCAGCAAAAAGCCGAATGGATGATGCACCGCCTGCGCAACCTGAACATCTACCCCAGCTTGTTTTTTCTCGACCAGATCAGCTCGCAGCTGCGCATCATCCGCCCGGTGGCGTGGAACAAGACCGAGATCATCAGCCAGTGCCTGGGGGTGAAGAACGAGTCGGACGCCGACCGCGAAAACCGGATTCGCCAGTTCGAAGATTTCTTCAACGTCTCGGGCATGGGCACGCCGGATGACCTGGTGGAATTTCGTGAAGCCCAGCGCGGTTTCCAGGGCCGCCTGGAGCGCTGGAGCGACATCTCGCGCGGCAGCCACCGTTGGGCCACCGGGCCGACGCCCAACAGCGAAGCCATCGGTATTCAACCGGCCATGACCGGCACCGAATTCACCCACGAAGGGCTGTACGTCAACCAGCACCGCAACTGGCAACAGTTCCTGCTCAAGGGCCTGGACAAACAAGCGCTGACACTGCGGGAGGTGGAATGATGAACGCCGAGTTGCAATACCGGATCGAGCAGTTTTTTTATCGTAAATCCGAGCTGTGCGACGCCCAGGACTGGGACGCCTATGTGCAGCTGTTCGACCCGCTGAGCGAGTTCCACCTGCCGCAGTGGGACTCGGAACACGTGTACACCCGTGACCCCAAGCGCGAGATGTCATTGATCTATTACGCCAACCGTTCCGGCCTGGAAGACCGCGTGTTTCGCTTGCGCACCGGCAAGGCCGCGTCGGCCACGCCGATGCCACGCACGGTGCACCTGATCAACAACGTGCGCATCGCCGAGCAAGCCGGCGGCACGCTGGAAGTGAAGCTGAACTGGCACACGTTGTTCTATCGGCTGGCGACCTCGGAGCAGTTTTACGGGCAGGCCACTTACACATTAAAGCCCGATGGCGACAGCTGGTTGATCACGCGCAAGCATGCCTTGCTGCTCAACGACACCATCAATTCGGTGCTGGATTTCTATCACCTCTGACCGCGGCTGTTGCACGTTTGTACGGAGTTCAATCCATGAATCACAAAGTTGCCTTCAGTTTTGCCGACGGCAAGACCCTGTTTTTCCCGGTGGGCGCCAATGAGATCCTGCTGGATGCCGCACTGCGCAACGGCATCAAGATCCCGCTGGACTGCCGCGAGGGCGTATGCGGCACCTGTCAGGGCCGTTGCGAATCCGGCGAATACACCCAGGATTACGTGGACGACGAAGCGCTTTCCAGCCTCGACCTGCAACAGCGCAAAATGCTCAGTTGCCAGACCCGGGTGAAGTCCGACGCCACGTTCTACTTCGACTTTGATTCGAGCCTGTGCAACGCGCCTGGGCCGGCGCAGGTGCGCGGCACGGTGAGCGCAATGCAGTTGGTATCGGCCAGTACCGCGATCCTGCAGGTGCAATTGGACGCACCGCTGGATTTTCTGCCGGGCCAATATGCGCGGCTGGCGGTGCCGGGCACATCCAGTTGGCGCTCGTACTCCTTCGCCAATCGGCCGGGTAATCAAGTGCAATTCCTGATCCGCCTGCTGCCGGACGGGGTCATGAGCAACTATCTGCGTGAACGTTGCCAGGTCGGCGACGAGCTGCTGATGGAGGCGCCTTTGGGTGCGTTCTACCTGCGCCACGTCACTCAGCCGTTGGTGCTGGTGGCCGGCGGCACCGGCTTGTCGGCAATGCTGGGCATGCTCGACGAACTGGTCGCCTCAGGCTGCGAGCAACCTGTGCACCTCTATTACGGCGTACGCGGCGCCGAGGACTTATGCGAGGCCGCGCGCATCGCCGCCTACGCCTCGACACTGGCGGGTTTTCGCTACACCGAGGTGCTCAGCGACGCCTCACCCGAGTGGGCCGGCAAGCGCGGTTACCTCACCGAACATGTTGACCTGGCTCCCTTGCGCGACAGTTCGGCGGATATGTACGTGTGCGGCCCCCCGCCGATGGTTGAATCCATCCAACAATGGTTGGCGGATCAGGCACTTGATAGCGTTCAGCTGTATTACGAAAAGTTTACGCAGAGTAATATCTGACCCCTCAGCACTGAGGGGCTGGTGTGGCGTGCAATCAACCCCAAGAAAAACAAAGTAAAAGGGAACCTTAATGGCGGATGACATGGTTAACCCGGTGGGCCTCAAGCGTGGCCTGAAGAACCGGCATATTCAGTTGATCGCCTTGGGAGGGGCGATTGGTACGGGGTTGTTCCTCGGCTCGGCCGGGGTACTCAAGTCGGCGGGGCCGTCGATGATCCTCGGTTACGCGATTGCCGGTTTCATTGCGTTCCTGATCATGCGCCAGCTCGGTGAGATGATCGTCGAAGAGCCGGTGGCCGGGTCCTTCAGCCATTTCGCGCATAAATATTGGGGCGGCTACGCGGGCTTTCTGGCGGGCTGGAACTACTGGGTGCTGTACGTGCTGGTGGGCATGGCCGAATTGACGGCCGTGGGCAAATACATCCAGTTCTGGTGGCCTGAAATCCCGACCTGGGTCAGCGCGCTGGTGTTCTTTGTCGCGGTGAACCTGATCAACACGCTGAATGTGAAGTTCTTCGGCGAGACCGAGTTCTGGTTCGCGATCATCAAGGTCGTGGCGATCGTCGGCATGATCGTGCTCGGCTGCTACCTGCTGTTCAGCGGTACCGGCGGCCCGCAGGCGTCCATCAGCAACCTGTGGAGCCACGGCGGGTTCTTCCCCAATGGCGGCATGGGGCTGTTGATGTCGATGGCGTTCATCATGTTCTCGTTCGGTGGCCTGGAGCTGGTGGGCATCACCGCCGCCGAAGCCAGCGAACCGCGCAAGGTGATCCCCAAGGCGATCAACCAGGTGGTGTACCGGATCCTGATTTTCTACGTCGGTGCCCTGACCGTGCTGCTGTCGCTGTACCCATGGGACCAACTGCTGCAAACCCTCGGCGCCTCGGGCGACGCCTACAGCGGCAGCCCGTTTGTGCAGATCTTCTCGCTGATCGGCAACGACACCGCCGCGCACATCCTCAACTTCGTGGTGCTGACCGCGGCGCTGTCGGTGTACAACAGCGGCGTGTACTGCAATAGCCGCATGCTGTTCGGCCTGGCCGAACAGGGCGATGCGCCCAAGGCACTGATGAAGCTCAACAAGCAGGGCGTACCGCTGCGGGCGCTGGCGATTTCGGCATTGGTGACGATGCTGTGCGTGGTGGTCAACTACGTCGCGCCGCAAAGCGCCCTGGAATTGCTGTTTGCGCTGGTGGTTGCCTCACTGATGATCAACTGGGCGCTGATCAGCATCACCCACATCAAGTTCCGCAAGGCCATGGGCGAGCAAGGCGTGACGCCGTCGTTCAAGACCTTCTGGTTCCCGTTCAGCAACTACCTGTGCCTGGCGTTCATGCTGATGATCATCAGCGTGATGCTGGCGATCCCGGGCATCCGCGAGTCGGTGTATGCGATGCCGATTTGGGTGGGGGTTATCTATATGGCCTACCGGTTGCGCACGAATAAGGCGAAAGCGGTAGCCGCAGCGCAGTAATACCCATGTGGGAGGGGGCTTGCTCCCTCCCACATTTGATTGCGTTTACAGAGTAGAGCGTACTCGCCACAGTTCGGGGAACAACACCGTGTCGAGCATCTTGCGCAGATACCCCACGCCTTCGGTACCACCGGTGCCCGGCTGGAAGCCAATAATCCGCTCCACCGTGGTCACATGCCGAAAACGCCACTGGCGGAACGAATCTTCCAGGTCGATAAACTTCTCGGCCAACTGATACAAATCCCAATACCGGTTCGGATCGCGATACACCTCGCGCCACGCCGCCTCCACCGACTCATCATGCACCGTGGCCGCCGTCGGGTCGCGCTCGGCACGCTTCGGATCAATCGCCAGGCCCGCCTTGATCATCAGGTTGATCGCCTCGTCATACAGCGACGGCGTGGCAATCGCCACTTGCAGCTGTTGCAGCAGCTCCAGGCGATGGGCGTGCGGACGCAGCAGCGCAGGGCTTTTGTTACCGAGGATAAATTCGATCTCGCGGTACTGGAACGACTGGAACCCCGACGACTGCCCCAGGAACGGGCGGATCGCCTTGTACTCGGACGGCGTCATGGTCGCCAGCACCGCCCAGGCATGTACCAATTGATCAAAGATGCGCGAGACCCGCGCCAGCATCTTGAACGCCGGCGGCAACTCGCCCAGGCGCACATGTTCGCGGGCGGCCTTGAGTTCGTGGAGCATCAGTTTCATCCACAGCTCGGAGGTCTGGTGCTGGATGATGAAGAGCATTTCGTTGTGGTCCGGCGACAGCGGGTGCTGGGCACTGAGCACTTTGCCCAGGTCCAGATAGTCGCCATAGCTCATGGACTCGGAAAAATTCAGTTCGGCGTTATGCCATTCTTCCGGGGGTTGGTAATCGGCAGAGAAGGGACATTGGCTCATCGCGTGGGCTCCAGAAGCGGGCGCAGGATTGCGCGGACGGGGCTGGCGTCGAGGTTGGCAAAGCGCAGCGGCAGGGCGATCAACTCGTAGTCGCCCTCCGGCACGTCATCAAGCACGATGCCTTCAAGAATCGCCATGCCATGACGGGCCACGGCGTTGTGGGAATCCATGGTCTTGGACTGCTGCGGGTCCAGGGACGGGGTATCGATGCCGATCAAGCGCACGCCCAGGCTGGCGAGCAGCTCGATGGTTTGCGGCGCGATGGCGGTGAAGTTTGAATCCCACTCGGTCAGCGGCGCTTGTGGATAAGTGCGCAACAGCACACGTTCCGGCAAGTTATCCACACGCCCTTGCAACTGATGCGGCTGCACCAGCGCGCCGCTGTCCAGGCAATGCAACACGCGACAAGGCCCCATGTACACATCCAGCGACACTTCGCCGATCGGCGCACCGTCGGCGCTGTAATGCAGCGGCGCATCCACATGGGCGCCGGTGTGCGGCGACAGGGTAATGCGCCCTACATTCACCGGGCACTCGGGGCCGAACTGCCACACGCGCTCTTCCTGGAACGGCGTATCACCCGGCCACGTCGGGGTCGCCGTACTCAAGGGCGGGCTGATATCCCACCACGTTTTTATTGGGTTCATTTGCAGGCTCTCGGCGGTTACTGAAGTGAATGATACGAGGGCCTGTCGTGAATTTTCTTGCGAATTCTGGCGCAGAGCGGGAAATCTTTCGCAGTTACTGCGAGGAAATGCCTGGTTTACGCTCGAAAGTGCCGCCCAACCACAGGGGAGCTGCCACCAAAGCCCCCACATTGTCCTCGCTGTGCCAGTAGAACCGTATGCGCCTGCGCTTCTGGGTATCCCAGTGTCGAGTTCAGACCACCGGCCCCGCGCCCAAGGCTTTAGGGTGCTTCTTTTAATTCCCTGCCTCGGAGTCATCATGCCCAAGCCCATCACTGTATTGCGCGACACCCATCCCCTGCCGGTCCTGGACGCCTGCAAATGGGAAAAGCTCGAAGGCGACCCGCACACCGTCAACCTCAATGCCTACACCAGCGAAGACGGCAGCAAGATCATGGGCACGTGGATCTGCACCCCGGGCAAGTGGTATGTGGACTACGTGAAGTGGGAATACTGCCACTTCCAGGAAGGCTACTGCATCATCACCCCTGAAGGGATGGCGCCGATCCACCTGCGGGCTGGGGATATCTTTGTGGTGGAGCCGGGGATGAAGGGAACGTGGGAAGTGGTCGAAACGGTGCGTAAGTATTTTGTGTTTGCCTGAAGCTGTTTTGTGGTGAGCGGGCTTGCCACCGCGAGCCCGCTCACCACAACGGGTTATTTGGGCTTGCGATAGCTGTTGATGATCGCCGAGAAGTCCTTGCCCCCCTCCCCGCGCTGGCTCATCGATTGATACAACTGCTGGGCCACCGCGCCGAGAATCACCGGTTGCCTGGCTTGGCGCGCCGCTTCGGTGGCCAGCCCCAGGTCCTTGAGCATCAAGTCCGCGCCGAACCCGCCGGTATAGCCGCGCGATGACGGCGCGGTTTCAATCACGCCCGGCCATGGGTTGTAGGTGTCGGAGCTCCAGCAACGCCCGGTGGAGCTGTTGATGATGCCGGCCAGCACCTGGGTGTCGATACCCAGCGCATCGCCCAGCGCCATGGCTTCGCTGACGCCGACCATGCTGATGCCCAGCAGCAGGTTGTTGCAGATCTTGGCGATCTGCCCGGTGCCCACATCACCGCAATGCACGATGTTACGACCCATCTGCGCCAGCACCGGTTGCAGGGTGGCGAACAGTTCCGGGGTGGCGCCGACCATGAAGGTCAGGGTGCCGGCTTGTGCCCCGCCGGTACCGCCGGAGACCGGCGCGTCGGCCATCACTACACCGTGTTTGGCGGCAGCCGCCGCCACCTCGCGCGCGGTTTGCGGGTCGATGGTGCTGCAATCCACCGCCGGCACGCCCTTGCCGATACCGGCGAGTACGCCATCTTCGTTCAACCAGACGCTGCGCACATGGGCGGCGGCCGGCAGCATGGTAATGACCAGCTCGGCGCCACTGGCCGCATCACGCGGTGAGTCGCTGATGCGGCCGCCCAGTTCGGCGAGTTCCTTGAGCACGGCCTGGTTCAGGTCGAACAGGTTCAGCGCATGGCCGGCCTTGATCAGGTTGCGGGCCATGGGCGCGCCCATGTTGCCCAGGCCGATAAATGCAATTTTCATGGTCGTCTCCAAAATCAGCGCAGGTTGATGGTGGTGTTGACGCCATCGTTGACCGTGTCGTCATCGAACCAGCGGCTGGTGACGGTTTTGGTCTGGGTATAGAACTGCACCACTTGCTTGCCGTAAGGGCCGAGGTCGCCGAGCTTGGAGCCACGCGAGCCGGTAAAGCTGAAGAACGGCACCGGCACCGGGATCGGAATGTTGATGCCGACCTGGCCTACGTCGATCTCGCTCTGGAACTTGCGCGCCGCCGCCCCACTCTGGGTGAACAGACCGGTGCCGTTGCCGAACGGGTTGGCGTTGACCAGCGCAATGGCCTGGTCGAGGGTGTCGACTTCCAGCACCACCAGCACCGGGCCGAAGATTTCCTGGGTGTAGATCTGCATGTCCGTGGTCACGCCCGAGAACAGGGTCGGGCCGACGAAGTTGCCTTGCTCGAAGCCCGGCACTTGAATGTCACGGCCGTCCAGCTCCAGCTTGGCGCCTTCTTTGACGCCGCTTTCGATCAGCTCCAGGATGCGCGCCTTGGCGCGCTTGGAGATCACCGGGCCCACATCGGTGCCGGCTTCGCTGCCCGCGTTGACCTTGAGTTTCTGCGCCAGCGCCTTGAGGTCCGGCAGCCATTGCTTGGCGGCGCCCACCAGCACCACCACCGAGGTGGCCATGCAGCGCTGGCCCGCCGCGCCGAAACCGGCTCCCACCAAGGCGTTGAGCGTGTGTTCGCGATTGGCATCCGGCAGCACCACCGCGTGGTTCTTCGCGCCCATCATCGACTGCACGCGCTTGCCGTGTTTGCCGGCCAGGTCATAGACGTGAGTGCCGACCGCCGTCGAACCGACGAAGGAGACGGCCTTGATGTCTTTGTGGGTACAGAGCGCATCCACCACGTCCTTGCCGCCATGCACCACGTTGAGCACGCCGGCCGGTACACCGGCTTCCAGCGCCAGCTCCACCAGCAGCAGGGTCGACAGCGGGTCCTGCTCGGATGGCTTGAGGACGAAGGTGTTACCGCAGGCGATGGCCATCGGGAACATCCACAGCGGGATCATCGCCGGGAAGTTGAACGGGGTGATGCCGGCGCACACGCCGATGGGCTGGCGCAGGGTATAGGTGTCGACCCCGCCCGCGACGTTCTCGGCGAACTCGCCCATTTGCAGGGTGCCAATGGAACAGGCGTGTTCCACCACTTCCAGGCCACGGAAAATATCGCCCTCGGCGTCGGCAATAGTCTTGCCCTGCTCGGCGCTGAGGACGACGGCGATACGTTTGGAATGTTCACGGATCAAGGCTTGCAGCTTGAGCATGATGCGCATGCGTGCGCCGATCGGCGTGAGCTTCCAGGTCTGGAAGGCGCGATGGGCGGCGTCGATGGCGGCGTTGACTTCCTCGGCCGTGGCAAACGGGACTTTGGCCAGTACCTGCTGGGTGGCCGGGTTGACGATGTCTTGCCAGTGGGTGGTCTTGGATTCGACCCACTCGCCATTGATCAGCAATTTGACCTGTTGTACGGAAATATCGGCAGATGCGTTCATGGGGTCTCCAACTCTTATATTTATCTAGAGACAAGGCGCTTGAATCGCCTTGAAGAATGAGGCGTTCGGACTGTTTTTGGAGTATAGATGTGCAAATCTCTAATAAGAACGCACATAAAAGCCGGTCCAATATGCAAAAAAACATCACATCACTGGGTTCCCTGAACTGGGATGACCTGAAGTTTTTCCTCGAAGTGGCGCGCACCCGCAAGGCCAGCGTCGCCGCCAAGCGCCTGGCGGTGGACTACACCACCGTGTCGCGGCGCATCAGTTCACTGGAAGTGTCGCTCGGCACGCTGCTGTTCGAAAAATCCCGGACCAACGGCTTCGTGCTCACCGCCGAAGGCCAGCGTTTGCTGGGCTACGCCGAGTCCATCGAAAGCACCCTGCACATGGCCTGCGAGCAAGTCTCCGGCTCTGGCGTGGCGCTGTCCGGGCATGTGCGCATGGGGTGCACCGAGGGCTTCGGCAGTTTCTTTGTTACCCCGCAGTTGAGCCACTTCGTCGACACCTACCCGGCGATTTCGGTAGACATCCTGCCCCTGCCCCACTTCATCAGCCTGTCCAAGCGCGAAGCCGACATCGTCATCGCCCTGGAACGCCCGGAACACGGGCCCTATGTGTGCTGCAAACTGTGCGACTACAAATTGCAGTTGTACGCCACCCAGGGCTACCTCGACCAACATCCCCCCATCCAACGCCCGGCGGATTTGGCCGAGCATCCGTTTATCAGCTACGTAGACGACTTGGCGTTCAGCTCGGAGTTGCTGTACCTGGCGAACGTGGTGCCCGGCGCCAGCGCCAGCCTGCGCAGTACCAGCGTAATCGCGCAATACGTGGCGGCGCAGCAGGGCCGGTCGATGGCGATACTGCCGTGCTTTCTGGCGGCGCAGGACCCGCGGTTATTGCCGGTGCTGGGGGAGCAGATTGCGATTACCAGACAGTTTTGGATGTATTGCCGCGAGGATCTGAGGAAGTTGAAGCGCATTACGTTGCTGTGGGATTACATCCGCGAGGTGACGGAGCAGAACCAGGGGTTGTTGATGGGGGAGACGCGGGAGATGAGGTTTGCAGATTGAAGGCCAGCATTCGGCGGTTGAAATGTGGGAGGGGCTTGCCGCCGATAGCAGTGTGTCAGTCACTGGAGGTAGTGACTGATGCATTGCTATCGGGAGCAAGCCCCCTCCCACAGTTGATTGCATTTCAGATAAGAACTGGCGAGTGCGCTCAGTCGGCAATCACCACGATCGACACCCGCCGATTCTCGGTACGCCCTGCTGCGGTGTCGTTGGACGCCACCGGCTCGCTGCTGCCCAACCCGCGCAGTTGGACGTTTTCTTCTTTCATGCCTACGCCCGTCAACACCGTGGCCACGCTTTTGGCGCGGCGCAAGGAGAGTTGTTGGTTGTAGATTTCCTTGCCCGAGGTGTCGGTATGGCCGTCGATGCGCACACGTTCGATGCCGACGCCCAGCAGGGCCTTGCCGATGCGTTGGACGATCTCGGTGCTGGGTGGGTTGAGGGTTTCGACGTCGCTGCCAAACAGCACTTTGCCCGACAAGCCGAATGCCCAGCCTTCGTCGGTGAGTTCGAAACCTTGTTGTTTGAGGACCGCCACCTGCGCCGGGGTCAGGCCTTTGGGGGGTGGTGTCTGACAGCCGCCGAGGGCCAGCAGCGCCACCCATAACATGAAGAACATAACGCGTGCAGTCGAAAACAAGGGATCAACTCCTGTGTTGAACATTGACGGCGGAGTGCTCCGACTCTGCCGTTTGATGGCCGCCCTGGAAAAACCGTTTGGCCTGGTACATCGCCGTGTCGGCGGCATTGAGTAAGGCGCCGGGTGTCGCGCCATGGTCGGGATAGATCGCGATACCGATGCTCAGTGAGGTCAGCACCTGGGCGTCGCCAGGTACAACGATGGGTAAATCCATGCTGGCGATGATCTTGTCGGCGATGCCTTGGGCATCCTCGACCGTGTGCAAGGGTGCCAGCAGGATGGCGAACTCATCACCGCCCAGACGCGCCACCAGGTCGTCTTCACGCAGCTGCGCACGCACGCGGTTGGCCACGGCGACGAGGACGGCATCGCCGGCGGCGTGGCCAAAGCTGTCGTTGATTTCTTTGAAACGGTCGCTGTCGAGGAACAGCACCGCCACTTTTTCGTCGAGCTTCGCGGCGCTGCGCAGGGCGCGGATCAGCCGGCCTTCGAAGAACGCGCGGTTGGGCAGGCCGGTGAGGCTGTCGTGATTGGCCTGGTGCGCCAGGGTTTCGTTTTCGCTTTGCAGGTGGTTTTGCCAGGCTTGCATTTCGCCCAGCAAGGCATTGAAGTCGCTGCCCAGGCTGTCGAGTTCGGCGATGCGCGCCGGCGGCACGCGGCGGTTAAAATCGCGCTCGCTGCGTGCGGCGTGGGCCACGGCGGCAAGGCTTTGCAGCGGCTCGGTGATGCCCCGCAGCAGGCGCCGCGCCAAGTGCAGGGCCACCCAGGCGCTGAGGGCGGTACACACCAGAATGCCGGCCAGGCCGCTGAGCAAAAAGCGCAACAGGCTGCCGCCGTGGCCGCTCAGGTGGATGCTGCCGATGGTACGCCCCTGGTGCAGTATCGGCTGGCTGATGGGCTGTTCGAGCAGGGTGTGCGCCAGCGCCAGTTCCAGCCGCGAGAGCATGCCGGTTTCCGGGCGTTCCCAGTTCGCCAGTGACTTGCCGTTGGCATCCAACACTTGGGCCTCGGCCACTTCCTCGGTAGACGCAATCAGGCTGAGCGCCTCGGTGGCAGCGGCGCGGTCGTTAAACACCACGGCGGCTTCCACGGTGTAGTTGATGGAGCGAGCGATCAGGTGCAGGTTGTGTTCGGCGTAGACCCTAAGCGCCAATACGCCGAGCAGGGTCAGCGACACACTGGCCAGGGTCACTGCCACCAGAGCCAGGATCAAGTGCCCTCGACCGATGACGGAACGCAGGGTCGGTCGCGCTTTCACGGCTGTCATGAACCGGGTGCCCGACGACGTGACAGTTGCAGCACACTGGGATGAATGCGCACGCCGCTGCGCGCCACCGAGTCGAGGTTGACCTCAAACGACACCTGCTCATCGCCCACTCGCAGGCAGAACAAACTGCCCACGGTGCATTGGTCGCCGCCTTCGCTGATGCTGAGCACCGGGTGGCCGATCAAGGAGGTAAACAGGCGGCTGCGTTCGTCATTGCTGAGCTTGCCGATGTACACCGCGTCACAGGCATTGACGATATCGGGATGGTCGGCCAACAAGCGCCGCACCTCCACCGGGCGCCCGGTGGCTTGGGTGGTGCCTTTGATCAGGTCATCGGTGTATTGGGTCGGGCCGACAATGCACAGGTGCAGTTGGGTGGGTTCTACCGGCCAGCGGGCATAGCTGAGAATACCGAGCACCACCTGGGTGACCGCCTGGGCACGCTGGTCCGCTGCGCTCGGCGCCTCGGCAAACGCGCACGGTGCCAGCAGGCAGAGAATCGCCACCAACCACACGCGTCTCCAGCTCAAGCTACGGCCTATGGGCGAGACAGCCACGTTCATGCAGCGATTCTCTTTGGTCTTGTTGGGATGATGCCGCAACGATAGCACACGGCAGGAAAACCCCGTGAGGGTGCCACCTCGAAGGGTCCTGCTATTTTTTCAGAAAACACCTACAACTCAACCAGAAAGATTAAATAACCGTTCAGTCAGTTTTGTCTGCTTCCTGGCCCAGCTCCAGCATCAACCCACTCAAGCGCTTGACCTTGCGCCGTACGGCCTCCTCAAACACCCCGCCACGCGGTTCGATCAGGCTGAACCAGCGCTTGGCGCGGGTAATGCCGGTGTAGATCAGCTCCTTGGTCAATACCGGGTTCAAGGCGTCTGGCAGGATCAATGCCGTGTGAGTGAACTCCGAGCCCTGGGATTTGTGCACGGTCATGGCGTACACGGTTTCCACATCGTTAAGCCGGCTGGGCAGCACAAATCGCACGCCGCCCTGGCCGTCGTTACGTGGGAACGCCACGCGCAACACGTGGGGGCCGCCGTTGCTTTCGGGGAGTTTGAGGGCGATGCCGATGTCGCCGTTCATCAGGCCCAGGCCATAGTCATTACGGGTCATGAGTACCGGGCGGCCTTCATACCATTGCTCTTCGCCCTCGATCAGCCGAACTTTGCGCAAGGCCGCGGTGATGCGCAGGTTCAGCCCTTCCACGCCCCACGGGCCCTTGCGCACCGCGCAGAGCAGCTGAAACGCATCGAAGGCTTGCAACAATTGCTGTGCCCAGTGGGTCCAGGCGGCGTCTTCACGCGGGGTGTCGAGGGACGGACGGGCGCTGTGCAGCAGGTTGAGGTAATAGCGATAGCCCTCGGCACCCTCACCCTGCCCGTCCAAAACCAGACGTTCCAAGGCGTGGTCGTGCTCACCCTTAAGGCCTACGCAGAACAGGTCGCGGTGGCTGCGCGCGGCCAGCAGTTTGCGCGCCTCTTCGGCGTTCTGCTGGTTAACCCAGCGTGCCAGTTGGCCGATGCCGCTGCCTTCGCCGAAACGTCGCGAGTAACGCAGCATCACCACTTGCTGGGCCAGGGGATGGCTACCGTCGAGGTCTTCGCGCAGGCCGCCGGCGCTGAGGTCTTCGCCGCTGACGGTTTGCAGCCATTGGCGGGTCTGGGGGTTGTACCAGCCGGCTTCGGCGTCGCGGCACAAGTCGCCGAGTACGGCGCCGGCCTCCACCGAGGCGAGTTGGTCCTTGTCGCCCAACAGCACCAGGCGCGCATGGGGCGGCAACGCGTCCAACAGGTTGGCCATCATCTCCAGGTCGATCATCGAGGCTTCGTCCACCACCAGCACATCCAATGGCAATGGGTTGCCCAGGTGATGACGGAAGTGCCGGGTGCCGGGGCGACTGCCCAGTAAACGGTGAACAGTGGTGACTTGGGTCGGGATCTTTTCCTTCACGCTTTGCGGCACTTTCAGCGACAGCACTTGCTGGCTGATGGACTCGGTAAGGCGCGCGGCGGCTTTACCGGTGGGCGCGGCAAGACGGATGCGCAACGGGCTGCCGGCCTCGACGGCAGGCGCCTGCAACAAGGCGAGCAAGCGCACCACGGTGGTGGTCTTGCCGGTACCGGGGCCGCCGGTGACGATGCTGAAGGCACCTCGGGTAGCCAGGGCGCAGGCGAGCTTTTGCCAGTCGATCACGCCATCGGGCGCCGGCTGGTCAAACAGACCGTTGAGGCGTTCGGGCAAATCGGCGGCGACCGCTTCTTCGCTCGCCAGCCGCTGGCGTAGAGCGCTGTCGATGCGGCGCTCGTAGGCCCAGTAGCGGCGCAGGTACAAGCGTTTGCCGGACAGCACCAGCGGACGGCTTTGCGCGGCTTCGCTGGCGTCCAACGCCAGGGCGACCAGCGGGCTCGCGGCCAGGGCATGGCACCAATGGGCACCGTCGAGACCATCAAGCAATTGCGACGGCAGTAGCATGGCACCGGTTTGCAGGTCGCCTTCGGGCGGCAAGGACAAGGCGAAATCCGGCGCCTTGAGGGTTTCAAACAGGTCGAGGCACACGTGACCGTGGCCCAATTGATGGCTGGTCAAGGCCGCCGCCAGCAGCACCAAGGGGTCGGCCTGCGGGTCGAGTTCATGCAGGAAACCGACAAAGGCCTTGTCCAACGCCCGCAGCCAACCACGGTCAACCCATCGCTCAAGCAACTGCACCAGGTCGGCGGCGCGGCCCAGGGGCTCCAGCGCTTCAAGCGGTAACGGCGACAGGCTCATAACAACACTCCTTGTTCCCAGGCGGGCTCAACCTTGGGCGGGATGGGCTTGCCCTGGAACAACAGGTCCAGGCCTTCGATCAGTTCTCGTGGCGGCCGGGTGAAATACGCGCCCCGGCTCGCGGACTGGGTGCCGCGCAGAAACACATACAGCGCACCACCGACGTGACGGTCGTAGTCATAGTCCGGCAGACGAGCCTTCAGTTGGCGGTGCAGGGCCAGCAGGTAAAGCACGTATTGCAAGTCATACCGATGCTCAAGGATCGAACGTTCCATGGCATCGAGGGTGTAGGCCGAATCGTCTGGGCCGAGCCAGTTGGATTTGTAGTCGGCCACGTAATAGCGGCCGTCATGTTCGAAAGTCAGGTCGATAAAGCCCTTGAACATACCGTTGAGCAGCACCGGCTCGGCGGCTACCCGCGCGACACCGTTGTGGGTGTACTGGCACACCAGCTTATCGAGGGCGAGCACGTCGACTTTATGGCTGGCAAACCAGAACTCCATTTCGATCTGGTATTGCTGCAGGCTGCTGAGGGTAACGTGAGCGTTATCCACCGGCAGCGGCGTTTGCAGCAAATGGCCCAGCCAACCGCTGAGGGTGATGATCCAGCCTTCCCAGTTGCGGCGATTGCAACGGGCGCCTACGGCGTTTTCGATGGCCTGCGGTGACACGTTGAAGCCTTCTTCGCCGGCCCACTCCAGCAAGCCGTGGAGGAAGGTGCCGGGGTTGGGGCCGCGTGGGAAACGGTGTATGTCGCCGCCGGACACCGCCACTTCACGCGGTGCGTCGGGGTCGAGGCGTTCGTCATCGAACAGCTTTTGCGCTTGCGGGCTTTCTGGTGCCTCGAGATTGGCGACGCTCATGCTGTCGCCAATGCGCAAGGCGCTGTAGGACGCGATCCACCAGTTTTCGGCGGCCTTGCGCTTGGGCAATAACGGCGCGAGCAAGGTGGCCTGGTTGCGCGGTGGGTGAAACAGGCTTTCTTGCGCTTCGGGTACGTGGGCGTAGTGGATGGCCGGGCAGCCTTGCTGCAGGTCCAGCAGCCAACGCGCCAGGCCTGCCGATTCCGCCAACGAGGCCCCGCCGCCGAGCAAATAGCCCAGCGCCGACAGGTGCAATACCGAACTGGCGCTGTTGCCGCGCTTGAGGTCGGCAACGCCAAGCCAGCAGGCATGTTTGGCGCGCGTCAGGGCTACGTAGAACAGACGCAGGTCTTCGGCCAGACGCTCGTCATCGGCCTGGGCAATCAACTCGGCGGTTGGGCGCAGGCTGACCTGGGATTTACCGTGTTCGTCGTGGTAGTGCAGCGGCAATCGGCTGCCGTCTACCGGTTTGGCCGAACAAATGAACGGCAGGAACACCAAGTCGTACTCCAGGCCCTTGGATTTGTGGATGGTCACTACCTTGACCAGCTGCTCATCGCTTTCCAGCCGCAGGATCTGCTCTTCGCCGGCCTGGCCGGACGACGCCAGGTGTTCGGCCAGATGGCGGATCAGCGCCTGTTCGCCATCCAGCTCCGAAGCGGCCTGTTGCAGCAGTTCACTCAGGTGCAGCAGGTTGGTCAACACGCGCTCGCCGTCGCTGCGGGCGATCAGGGTTTGTGGCAGTTTGAAATCGTGGAGCAGGCGACGCAGCATCGGCAGCACGCCTTGGGTACGCCAGATCGCGCGATAGCCACGAAATTGCATCACACGGGTTTCCCACGCCAGTTCGTCCTGGTTCAGACGCTCCAGTTCCGGCAGGGAAAGGTTGAGCGTGACGCAGGCCAGCGCGGCGCGCAGCGGGCGCTCGACGTCGGGCTCTGCGCAGGCCTTGAGCCAGGCCAGCAGGTCGTGGGCTTCTTGGGCGGCGAACACCGAGTCCTTATCGGACAGGTACACGCTACGCACACCACGAGCAGCCAACTCGGCGCGCACGGCCTGGGCTTCTTTACCGTCGCGCACGAGGATGGCGATGTCTGACGGTAGTACGCCTTTGAAGCTGTCATCTGAGTGTAGGAAGCCGGCCGTGCCCTGCTGGCCGCCGTTGAGCAACGCGACAATCTGCGTGGCGCAGGCGCCGGCCAATTGCTGGCGGTACACCGCGTTGGATACGGGTTGGTCGGTAGGCAGGTGCCAGAGGTTCATCGCCGGCAGCGTTTGGCCATCGACCTGGAGTTTTTCCTTGCGTCCTTGGGACAGCACCGGCTGGAACGGCACCGGGTTATCACCATTGGGTTCACGGAACAAGAACGCACCGCGACCTGTTTCCGCGCGCTGGAATACATGGTTTACCGCCTCGACCATCGCATGGCTGGAGCGGAAGTTGGTGCCCAAGGTGTGGTGCCGTCCGGTGGTGGACTGCCGCGCACGCAAGTAGGTATAGATATCGGCACCACGGAAGGCGTAGATCGCCTGCTTGGGGTCGCCGATCAGGAACAAGCCGCTGTCGGGGTGGTTTTCTTCGATGCGGTAAATGCTGTCGAAGATGTTGTATTGCACGGGGTCGGTGTCTTGGAATTCATCGATCAGGGCTACCGGGAACTGCTCACGAATCACGTTAGCCAGGCGCTCGCCGCCGTCGGCTTGCAAGGCCGCGTTGAGGCGGATCAGCATGTCGTCGAAGCCCATTTCGGCGCGGCGGCGTTTTTCTTCTTCGAAGCACTTGCTCACCCAGCCGGCGGCGTGTTGCAACACGGCGGCATCGGGGGTAGGCAGGGCGTCAAGGCTGGCTTTAAGGCTGGCCATGGCGTCAATGCCGGGATGCTGCGGTGGGTCGCCCTTCCAGGCTTCGGCTATACCGTCGGGGGTGAGCCGGGTAAAACCGGTGCCGATGTCCAGTTGTTCCAGGATGTCGTCTGCGGCCCAGGCGCTGATCTTCTCGAACCAGGGCTCAAAGTAGCGAGCTTGCATCTTGCGGCCGTCGACCGCTTTGGCGGCCACCGCTTGCAGGCAGATATCGCGTAGCTCAGCGGCCCATTGTTGCCAGGGAGCTTTGATGTTGATCAACGCTTCGCGGCGTTCTTGTAGGCAAGCGCTGATCAACTCGGCGGGTTCGCGGTTTTCATCTGTCGGCCGTTCGCTGCCGAACAGTGCGCGCACGCGTGGCATCAACGCAGCGGGGCCACCCCAGTTACTGCGCACCCAGTTGAGGGCGTCGTCGTGCATGGGGTAGCAGAACAACCGCCAGTAATCGCGCAGCACTTGGCCCAGCAGGTCGCTGTGGTCGGTCTCCAGGGTCTGGGTAAACAGGCTGCCGCTGTCGAACGCATGTTCGCGCAGCATGCGCTGGCACCAACTATGAATGGTCGAAACGGCGGCCTCGTCCATCCACTGCGCGGCAATGTCCAAGCGGTTGGCGCAGCCGGGCCATTGCTCGGGTGGGTATTCTTCGCGCAGCTCTGCGATCAGGGCATCGGGCTGATCGATTTCGTCGCGAAAAAACCGCGCGGCTTCAGCCAGGCGAATGCGGATACGTTCACGCAACTCTTTCGTTGCCGCATCCGTGAAGGTCACCACCAGGATTTGCGGCGGCAGCAGTTCGCGGCCAAAGCCGGACTCTTGACCGCCGTGGCCAAGCACCAGGCGCAGGTACAACGCGGAGATGGTGAAGGTTTTGCCGGTACCGGCGCTGGCTTCAATCAGTTGGCTGCCTTTTAGCGGGAAGGCCAGGGCCAAGGGTTTGTTGTTCATGTGCCGACCTCCTCGCCTGTAAGTGATCGCCAGGGAGCATTGAGCAGTGGGCGATAGAGGGTTTCGCACCAACCTTCGAATTCTTCATTCGCGATCAAGGCGCTGTAATCGGGGAATTGTCGGGTGAGCGCGGGGGTTTCGCGGCGCTCGCCGTCGGAGGTCAAGCCGTCGCCTTCGAAGGCTTTGCGCGCTGCGGCGTGGGCCTTGTCCGGGTCGGTTTGGCTGAGCCAGGCGAAGGCAGTTTTAACGGCTACCGCAAGTGGTTTTTGCATGCCGTAGCGCCAGGCCAGCAGCAGTTCGCCGAGGGTTTCCCGGGCGGCGGCTTTATCCAGCGGGGCCAGCAGCAAGGTGTCGTCGCTGGCCACCAGACCGGTGCTCAGCGGCAGACCGCAGGCACACGCCACCAGGTGATTGACCCACGGACGGATCAGGCGATGCCACTTGCGCGTTTTGACCGAGCCAATGCTGTTGGGGATGGTGGTGATGCTTAGCAACCCGCCATCACTGCGTCGATGCAGCCCACTGATCCAGCCCTCCAGCGCAATGCCTTGATGCTCGAAACTGATCGGTTCGGCACCGGGATGCGGGGTTGGCCAGAGGGCCAGTAATTGGTGGTAGCGCTGTAGCAGGTCGGGCAAAGGCTCGATCAGTTCGTTGCGCAGGCACTCGCCGAAACCGACCATGGGCAACAGACCGCTGCCTTGCAAACGCAAGGCCTGGGCGTTGAGGGCTTGGTCGAGCTGAGCCGGCTGTGACAGCGCGGCGTTCAACAGGCTGTCACTCAAGCTGTAGCGTTGCAATGCATCGAGGACGAAGGGTTCTTCATCAGCCAAAGGCACTTCGGCAGCTTCGAAAAATACCTTGAGGCGCTGGCTGAAGAAGTGTTTGACCGGGTTGCGCAGGAAGTCTTGTAGCTGGCCAAGGCTCAGCGGTTCCTCCTGGTGGTGCTGCGCCAGCTCATCTGCATTAACCACGGCTTCGGCCGTTTGGTGGAGCAATTGCCACTCGCGGGCATAACTGAACAGCGGGTCGTCTTCGTGGAAATAGCGGGCGCTGAAAGGTTGAAGAGGGTGTTCCTGGGTCATCGCCTCCACTAGGGGGGTTGCTTGTGCGTTATGCCAGCCGCTGGCGATATGATCGCGCAGTTGGCCGATCAGTACTGATGCGGGGCGCTCGCTATTGTCGCGGATGCTGCGGCCCACCCAACTGATATAGAGCTGATCGCGGGCGGACAGCAAGGCTTCGAGTAGCAGGTAGCGGTCGTCTTCGCGGCGTGAACGATCACCGGGGCGGTAGTCGCTGCCCATCAGGTCGAAATCCAGCGGCGGTTGCGCGCGAGGGTAGTCGCCGTCGTTCATGCCGAGCAGGCAAACGAGCTTGAACGGGATCGCTCGCATAGGCATCAGGGTACAAAAATTGACAGCACCGGCGAGGAAACGCTGGGACAAGCGGCCTTGATCGAGACCGGCCAGCCAGGCTTCGCGCACTACAGTGAGAGGTAATTGGTCCTGCAGGCCAACGGACTCGCAGGTTTCCAGCCACGTTTCCCGGAGTTGTTCGAGTTGGCCGAGCAGGTAGTCGTCGTGCTCGCTGCTGGGCAGGAAGAAAAGTTGCATCAATCGTCGTAGACGTTCGCCCCACTCTTGGGGCGCGGCCGGTTGGGAGAGCGTTTGATGCGCGTCATGCAATGCGTCGAGCAGAGCGACCAAGGGGCCAATCAACGCCGCGTCGAGGCCCCCGATTTCATCGTAGGGTTCAATGCCGTTGCAAGCGGCACCGGTGCCGACGGCGTACCCCAACAGCATACGACGCAGGCCAAATCGCCAGCTGTTCTGCTCCAGGTCTACCGGCAGACCGAGGCCGGCACGTTGTTCGGCGTTGAGGCCCCAACGAATGCCGGCGCCTTCGATCCAGCGGTGCAGCGTGGGCAGGTCGCGCTCCTTGATGGCGAAACGTTCGCGCAGCGCGGGAACGTCGAGCAGGTCAAGAATTTCGCTGACGGGGAAGCGGCTGTCAGGGAGTTTGAGCAGGTGTTCAACGGCGATCAGCAGCGGGTCGCGGCCACGCTGGCCTTGATCGGTAAGGGTGAAGGGGATGAAGCGGGAGTCGCTTCTTTCCAACTGGCCGAACACGGCGCGAATATGCGGCGCGTAGCTGTCGACATCGGGGACCATGACGATGATGTCGCGGGGGCGCAGTGCCGGATCGTCGCTGAAGCGTTGAAGCAATTGGTCGTGGAGAATTTCCACTTCGCGTTGAGCGCTGTGGGCAATGTGGAAGCGGATTGACGTATCACGTTGCAGATCGACAGCAGCCCATCGCTCACGCGTCTCATTGAGTGGGCGTAGCTCGAGGATATCGTCCTGGAGTTGGTTGAGCAGTGTGGTGGGGACGCTGTCGCTGAACAGGTCGATGCGACCGTCGTGGAAGGCTGCGCGGTAACTGTTGGGGTCGTCATAACTGTCCAGCAGGCTGATGTAGTCGCGGCCTTGCTTGCCCCAGGCAGCGAGTAACGGGTGGGCGTGCTGGTGCAGGGTCTGTGAATCGAGCGTGAGCGGCATGCCAGCTTTGCGCGCTTGGCGTTTGTATTCGTTACGCAGTAGGTCTTTGTCGGCAACGATGTCGGACCAATGATGGCGACAAGGGTTGTGCACGCACAGCAGGACTTGGCTGAAACGGGCGAGTCCGGCAAGGGCTTCGAGCGCTTGGGCAGGCAGGGAAGAAATCCCGAAAACGATCACCCGCGAAGGCAGCCCATTAGGTGCTTGCGCAAGGGCATTGATGCGTTCGATGAAGCGCTGATGAACACCGGCCCGGCTTTGGGCCATGCCCTCTGCCCCTACATCCAGTAGCAATGCGCGCCATAACTCAGCTTGCCAGCAGTTGGAGGGGTTGAGTGGCTTGGGTTCGCCTCGACCGTTGCGCAATTGGTGGCGACCGGCAGCCCAGTCTTCCAGCCAGTCGGCGCGGTAGACCTGATATTGGTCGAACAAGTCGGCCAGGCGCTCCGCCAGTTGGTAGCGTTTACGTAGATCCGTGTCGTGGGTCAAAAAGCGTTGTAATGGCTCGAAATGCGGTCGATCGATGAGTTCCGGAAGCAAGCGCATCAAGCGCCATGTGAGTGGAGCTTTATCGAGCAGAGACTTGGGGGGGATTTCGTCACGTCCCAAGACCATGCGATAGAGCTGCCACATGAAGCTGCCGGGAAGTTGCACGTCGATGGCGGCGGCGATGCCGCAGCCGCCCATATCGTCCTCTTGCGGGTCTTCCGCCAGGGCCAACTTGAGCCATTGAGCAATGCCGTTGCTTTGTACCAACGCGATTTCGTTTTCCAGGGGCGCCAGAGGGTAACGGCGCATCCAACTCACCACCAAGCTGCGCAGTTCGTCCAGGCGATTGCCGTGAACCACCATGAATCCAGCGCTGAGTGACGTCGCATCCGGCATAACGGCTTCCTTGGGAAAAGCTAAATCGAGGAAAGGACTTTAGCATTGAAGGTCGCTCTGATGAGCTTCTTGCACTTTCCGAGCGCCCAAAACAAAACCCCATCTGCTTTCGCAAATGGGGTTTTGGAATTTAATCTTGACGATGACCTACTCTCACATGGGGAAACCCCACACTACCATCGGCGATGCATCGTTTCACTGCTGAGTTCGGGATGGGATCAGGTGGTTCCAATGCTCTATGGTCGTCAAGAAATTCGGGTACTGACTCGTGACCAGATGGCCTCGCTTCAGCAAATTGGGTATGTGACAGCAGTCGGTGTTTTGTGAGTTACAAACTTTCGGTTCGTTTCGTCTTCACACACCGCAATCTGATGCTCTTTCGAGTAGTCAAATTGCTTGGGTGTTATATGGTCAAGCCTCACGGGCAATTAGTATTGGTTAGCTCAACGCCTCACAGCGCTTACACACCCAACCTATCAACGTCGTAGTCTTCGACGGCCCTTCAGGGAACTCAAGGTTCCAGTGAGATCTCATCTTGAGGCTAGTTTCCCGCTTAGATGCTTTCAGCGGTTATCTATTCCGAACATAGCTACCCGGCAATGCCACTGGCGTGACAACCGGAACACCAGAGGTTCGTCCACTCCGGTCCTCTCGTACTAGGAGCAGCCCCTCTCAAATCTCAAACGTCCACGGCAGATAGGGACCGAACTGTCTCACGACGTTCTAAACCCAGCTCGCGTACCACTTTAAATGGCGAACAGCCATACCCTTGGGACCGGCTTCAGCCCCAGGATGTGATGAGCCGACATCGAGGTGCCAAACACCGCCGTCGATATGAACTCTTGGGCGGTATCAGCCTGTTATCCCCGGAGTACCTTTTATCCGTTGAGCGATGGCCCTTCCATACAGAACCACCGGATCACTAAGACCTACTTTCGTACCTGCTCGACGTGTCTGTCTCGCAGTCAAGCGCGCTTTTGCCTTTATACTCTACGACCGATTTCCGACCGGTCTGAGCGCACCTTCGTACTCCTCCGTTACTCTTTAGGAGGAGACCGCCCCAGTCAAACTACCCACCATACACTGTCCTCGATCCGGATAACGGACCTGAGTTAGAACCTCAAAGTTGCCAGGGTGGTATTTCAAGGTTGGCTCCACGCAGACTGGCGTCCACGCTTCAAAGCCTCCCACCTATCCTACACAAGCAAATTCAAAGTCCAGTGCAAAGCTATAGTAAAGGTTCACGGGGTCTTTCCGTCTAGCCGCGGATACACTGCATCTTCACAGCGATTTCAATTTCACTGAGTCTCGGGTGGAGACAGCGCCGCCATCGTTACGCCATTCGTGCAGGTCGGAACTTACCCGACAAGGAATTTCGCTACCTTAGGACCGTTATAGTTACGGCCGCCGTTTACCGGGGCTTCGATCAAGAGCTTCGCGTTAGCTAACCCCATCAATTAACCTTCCGGCACCGGGCAGGCGTCACACCCTATACGTCCACTTTCGTGTTTGCAGAGTGCTGTGTTTTTAATAAACAGTCGCAGCGGCCTGGTATCTTCGACCGGCATGAGCTTACGGAGCAAGTCCTTCACCCTCACCGGCGCACCTTCTCCCGAAGTTACGGTGCCATTTTGCCTAGTTCCTTCACCCGAGTTCTCTCAAGCGCCTTGGTATTCTCTACCCAACCACCTGTGTCGGTTTGGGGTACGGTTCCTGGTTACCTGAAGCTTAGAAGCTTTTCTTGGAAGCATGGCATCAACCACTTCGCTAACTAAAAGTTAGCTCGTCATCAGCTCTCGGCCTTAGAATCCCGGATTTACCTAAGATTCCAGCCTACCACCTTAAACTTGGACAACCAACGCCAAGCTGGCCTAGCCTTCTCCGTCCCTCCATCGCAATAACCAGAAGTACAGGAATATTAACCTGTTTTCCATCGACTACGCTTTTCAGCCTCGCCTTAGGGACCGACTAACCCTGCGTCGATTAACGTTGCGCAGGAAACCTTGGTCTTTCGGCGTGGGTGTTTTTCACACCCATTGTCGTTACTCATGTCAGCATTCGCACTTCTGATACCTCCAGCAAGCTTCTCAACTCACCTTCACAGGCTTACAGAACGCTCCTCTACCGCATCACTTACGTGATACCCGTAGCTTCGGTGTATGGTTTGAGCCCCGTTACATCTTCCGCGCAGGCCGACTCGACTAGTGAGCTATTACGCTTTCTTTAAAGGGTGGCTGCTTCTAAGCCAACCTCCTAGCTGTCTAAGCCTTCCCACATCGTTTCCCACTTAACCATAACTTTGGGACCTTAGCTGACGGTCTGGGTTGTTTCCCTTTTCACGACGGACGTTAGCACCCGCCGTGTGTCTCCCATGCTCGGCACTTGTAGGTATTCGGAGTTTGCATCGGTTTGGTAAGTCGGGATGACCCCCTAGCCGAAACAGTGCTCTACCCCCTACAGTGATACATGAGGCGCTACCTAAATAGCTTTCGAGGAGAACCAGCTATCTCCGAGCTTGATTAGCCTTTCACTCCGATCCACAGGTCATCCGCTAACTTTTCAACGGTAGTCGGTTCGGTCCTCCAGTTAGTGTTACCCAACCTTCAACCTGCCCATGGATAGATCGCCCGGTTTCGGGTCTATTCCCAGCGACTAGACGCCCTATTAAGACTCGCTTTCGCTACGCCTCCCCTATTCGGTTAAGCTCGCCACTGAAAATAAGTCGCTGACCCATTATACAAAAGGTACGCAGTCACCCAACAAAGTGGGCTCCCACTGCTTGTACGCATACGGTTTCAGGATCTATTTCACTCCCCTCTCCGGGGTTCTTTTCGCCTTTCCCTCACGGTACTAGTTCACTATCGGTCAGTCAGTAGTATTTAGCCTTGGAGGATGGTCCCCCCATATTCAGACAAAGTTTCTCGTGCTCCGTCCTACTCGATTTCATGACTAAGAGATTTTCGCGTACAGGGCTATCACCCACTATGGCCGCACTTTCCAGAGCGTTCCGCTAATCTCAAAGCCACTTAAGGGCTAGTCCCCGTTCGCTCGCCACTACTAAGGGAATCTCGGTTGATTTCTTTTCCTCAGGGTACTTAGATGTTTCAGTTCCCCTGGTTCGCCTCTTGCACCTATGTATTCAGTACAAGATAACCATCTTATGATGGCTGGGTTCCCCCATTCAGACATCTCCGGATCAAAGTCTGTTTGCCGACTCCCCGAAGCTTTTCGCAGGCTACCACGTCTTTCATCGCCTCTGACTGCCAAGGCATCCACCGTATGCGCTTCTTCACTTGACCATATAACCCCAAGCAATCTGGTTATACTGTGAAGACGACATTCGCCGAAAATCTGTAATCACTCACAAATTTTACCTTAGCCTGATCCGTTACCAGTGAAAGTAACGTTCAGTCTATCTTTCTATCACATACCCAAATTTTTAAAGAACGATCTAATCAAAGACTAGAAATCAACATTCACCATCGCTAGGATGGAATGCTCATTTCTAAGCTTTCATACGTCAGAAGCAGTAGTGGTGGAGCCAAACGGGATCGAACCGTTGACCTCCTGCGTGCAAGGCAGGCGCTCTCCCAGCTGAGCTATGGCCCCATATTTCTACAGGCGTTTCCCACACAAAATTGGTGGGTCTGGGCAGATTCGAACTGCCGACCTCACCCTTATCAGGGGTGCGCTCTAACCAACTGAGCTACAGACCCAATTTCGGGCTGCTTCTTATCGTCTTCTTCAATGAATCAAGCAATTCGTGTGGGAACTTATGGAGCAGCTGATGTCGTCGATTAAGGAGGTGATCCAGCCGCAGGTTCCCCTACGGCTACCTTGTTACGACTTCACCCCAGTCATGAATCACACCGTGGTAACCGTCCTCCCGAAGGTTAGACTAGCTACTTCTGGTGCAACCCACTCCCATGGTGTGACGGGCGGTGTGTACAAGGCCCGGGAACGTATTCACCGCGACATTCTGATTCGCGATTACTAGCGATTCCGACTTCACGCAGTCGAGTTGCAGACTGCGATCCGGACTACGATCGGTTTTATGGGATTAGCTCCACCTCGCGGCTTGGCAACCCTCTGTACCGACCATTGTAGCACGTGTGTAGCCCAGGCCGTAAGGGCCATGATGACTTGACGTCATCCCCACCTTCCTCCGGTTTGTCACCGGCAGTCTCCTTAGAGTGCCCACCATGACGTGCTGGTAACTAAGGACAAGGGTTGCGCTCGTTACGGGACTTAACCCAACATCTCACGACACGAGCTGACGACAGCCATGCAGCACCTGTCTCAATGTTCCCGAAGGCACCAATCTATCTCTAGAAAGTTCATTGGATGTCAAGGCCTGGTAAGGTTCTTCGCGTTGCTTCGAATTAAACCACATGCTCCACCGCTTGTGCGGGCCCCCGTCAATTCATTTGAGTTTTAACCTTGCGGCCGTACTCCCCAGGCGGTCAACTTAATGCGTTAGCTGCGCCACTAAGAGCTCAAGGCTCCCAACGGCTAGTTGACATCGTTTACGGCGTGGACTACCAGGGTATCTAATCCTGTTTGCTCCCCACGCTTTCGCACCTCAGTGTCAGTATCAGTCCAGGTGGTCGCCTTCGCCACTGGTGTTCCTTCCTATATCTACGCATTTCACCGCTACACAGGAAATTCCACCACCCTCTACCATACTCTAGTCAGTCAGTTTTGAATGCAGTTCCCAGGTTGAGCCCGGGGATTTCACATCCAACTTAACAAACCACCTACGCGCGCTTTACGCCCAGTAATTCCGATTAACGCTTGCACCCTCTGTATTACCGCGGCTGCTGGCACAGAGTTAGCCGGTGCTTATTCTGTCGGTAACGTCAAAACAATCACGTATTAGGTAACTGCCCTTCCTCCCAACTTAAAGTGCTTTACAATCCGAAGACCTTCTTCACACACGCGGCATGGCTGGATCAGGCTTTCGCCCATTGTCCAATATTCCCCACTGCTGCCTCCCGTAGGAGTCTGGACCGTGTCTCAGTTCCAGTGTGACTGATCATCCTCTCAGACCAGTTACGGATCGTCGCCTTGGTGAGCCATTACCTCACCAACTAGCTAATCCGACCTAGGCTCATCTGATAGCGCAAGGCCCGAAGGTCCCCTGCTTTCTCCCGTAGGACGTATGCGGTATTAGCGTCCGTTTCCGAACGTTATCCCCCACTACCAGGCAGATTCCTAGGCATTACTCACCCGTCCGCCGCTCTCAAGAGAAGCAAGCTTCTCTCTACCGCTCGACTTGCATGTGTTAGGCCTGCCGCCAGCGTTCAATCTGAGCCATGATCAAACTCTTCAGTTCAAACATCTTTGGGTTTTTAAGAAACCCTAAACTTGGCTCAGCAATCGTTGGTTACATCTTTGATTTCTCGCGGAGTAACTTGTGATGCTGATAATCTTGTTGACTATCAGTCTGACTCCACAAGCACCCACACGAATTGCTTGATTCAGTTGTTAAAGAGCGGTTGGTTAAGAGCTTTCGTCTCAACCGAGGCGCGCATTCTACAGCAGCCTCACTTGCTGTCAAGCGGTTATTTTCAGAAGCTTTCGAAGATTTCTTCAACAACTTCAACCACTTGCGCTTCCGATCCCTCGTCAGCGGGAGGCGAATTCTACAGCGTTACACGCTGCTGTCAACACCTCTTTTTCAACTTCCTTTTGGCTTCGATGAACTGAAGCAACTTGCTGCCGAAAACTGCGTAACTCATTGTTTACCAAGGAGTTTTACGTTTCGACTGCGCCGGAAGTGGGGCGAATTATAGGCTTCCAGAGTCTGCGGTCAAGCGTTAATTACACTTTCGTTGCAGAAGGTGCTTTTTTTGCAATAAGGCGAGGGATTCGACGCATCAAGGGCGGAATCCGTAATACGAGGAGCAGCGTACCTATAGAAGCATAGATAGCCCACTCCTTCAGATCAGCCCGCACAATCCACAACATATGCAGTAGGCCAAGCCCCAGAATCACATAAACAAGGCGATGCAATTTCTTCCAGCGGCTACCCAGCCGACGCTGGCTATAGCGATTGGACGTTACCGCCAACACCAACAACGCCAAGAAGCCCAACGCCCCGACAATAATGTAAGGCCGCTTACGTAACTCCACGCCCAACTGTGACCAATCAAGGCCCAGGACAAACACACAATAGGCAGCCAGGTGCAGCACGACATAAGCGAAGCACCACAAACCAAGCTGGCGGCGTACAGCAATCCACCCAGCCCAACCACTGAGCTTCTGCAGTGGCGTCATACCCAGGGTAACCAACAACAGGATCAACGTACCCAAGCCGAGTCGATCAACCAATACCTTGCCCGGGTCCGGCCCCAGCGCAAAGCTCCACGCTTGATATAGCCATAACAACGGCCACACCGCCGCAGCGATAAAGATGCCAATGCGCCAGATGGGGTAACGCATCAGTAGTTCTTCCGCAGATCGAGACCGCTATAAAGAGAAGCAACCTCCTCTGAGTAGCCATTGAACATCTGCGTTTCACGCACATTGGGACTGAACAGGCCACTCGGCAAGCGACGCTCGCGCGCTTGGGTCCAACGAGGATGATCGACTGTCGGGTTCACATTTGCATAAAACCCATACTCATCCGCCGCAATGCTCTGCCAGGTGGTTTTCGGCTGCTCGCTTACCAGGCTGATCCGCACGATTGACTTCACGCTCTTGAAACCGTACTTCCACGGCACAACCAGACGCAACGGTGCGCCGTTCTGATTCGGCAGCTCCCGCCCATACATACCAACAGCAAGAATCGCCAAGGGATTCATTGCTTCATCCAGACGCAACCCTTCTACATACGGCCAGTCGATCAAGCCGAAACTCGAACGCTGCCCAGGCATGCTCTTGGGATCCTGAAGGGTTTCGAAACGAATGTATTTGGCCTTGGAAGTTGGCTCAACCTGCTTGAGCAAGGCAGAGATTGGAAAGCCTATCCATGGAATGACCATCGACCAAGCTTCCACACAGCGCAAACGATAGATCCGCTCTTCCAATTGATAGGGCTTCATGAAGTCTTCCAAGGCATAACGCCCCGGTTTTGCAACCTCACCATCAATCACCACGCTCCAGGGCTCGGTCTTGAGTGAGCCTGCATTGTTCGCAGGGTCGCCCTTATCTATGCCGAACTCATAGAAGTTGTTGTAGTGGGTGGCATCCTTGAATGGCGTAATGGCTTCGTCTTTAGCCGTCACTGCCTGCCATTTGGTAGCCGGCAGTTTCTCGGCAAACCAATCAGGCGCTTTGCCCGGTTCAACGTCGGCATAACGCGCAGCATCCTCGGCACTGGCCCAACGCGGCAAGCTGCTGGCGGCAATACCCGCCAACGCACCACCGAGTAAGCTGCGGCGAGAGAGATAAAAAGATTCAGGCGTGACATCCGATTCATGACAATCGGACGCTTTAGACAATTTGATTAACATGGCAACTCCGCAGCATTGGAGGACTGATGCACCAATAGACTGCGGAGTATGGGGGAAATTACATTAAGGCAACGTTTTGTCCCGACGCAGATGCAGCAGGTACTGAATCGGCCCCGAGACGGCATAAACCAGAAATGCCAACAGCAGGATACGCGGCGGATCACTGAAGACCACGGCGAACGCCAGCACGACCACCAGGATAGCCACGAAGGGAACGCGCCCCTTAAGGTCCAGCTCCTTGAAGCTGTTGTACTTGATGTTACTGACCATCAACATCCCGGCCGCAGCGACCATCAAGGCCACCAGGAACGACATTTTCGATCCCTGGATGCCATAGTCACTAAACGCCCAGACGATCCCCGCCACTACACCCGCCGCCGCCGGACTGGCCAGGCCGATGAAGTAACGCTTGTCGGCAGTTCCTACCTGGGTATTGAAGCGTGCCAGACGCAACGCCGCGCCCGCGACATAAATAAAGGCAACCATCCACCCCACCTTGCCCATATCACCCAGCGCCCAGGCGAATGCCAAAAGCGCCGGAGCAACACCAAAGGCAACCATGTCCGAGAGCGAGTCGTACTCGGCACCGAAGGCACTTTGAGTATTGGTCATACGCGCCACGCGACCATCCAGGCCGTCGAGCACCATGGCGACAAAGATCGCAATGGCAGCAAAGCCGAAATACTTGCTGGCACTCGCAGCATCACCCGCCGCCAGCGCGCTCTGAGCACTCATGGAGTTGATAATGGAATAGAACCCGGCGAACAGGTTCGCCGTGGTGAACAGGTTGGGCAAAAGATAGATGCCACGATGCCGGACCTTGCGGCCTTCCGCGTCATGCCCTTCTTCGACATGCTCATCGATCGGCAGCAGGCTTTCGGCGTCAGAAGCCTGGCTTGGCTCTTCGGGACGTTCGCTCATGGACTTTACCTTGCAACGGTGTGAAAAATTCGACAAATACTCGCGGCGAGTGTTCGCACGCAAACGATGCAGCTTTATACCAGAACCGGCCTCTCAAACGAAAAAACGCGGCCTAGGCCGCGTTTTCTCTTGATGCGCTCGACTTAGTTTTTGGCTTTGTCGACGATCTTGTTGGCACCGATCCACGGCATCATCGAGCGCAGTTGCTCGCCGATCACTTCGATACCGTGAGCAGCGTTGTTACGACGCTTGGCGGTCATAGAAGGGTAGCCGGTAGCGCCTTCGCTGATGAACATTTTGGCGTACTCGCCGTCCTGAATACGTTTCAGGGCGTTGCGCATGGCCTGACGGGACTCGGCGTTGATCACTTCCGGGCCAGTCACGTACTCGCCGTATTCGGCGTTGTTGGAGATCGAGTAGTTCATGTTGGCGATACCGCCTTCGTACATGAGGTCAACGATCAGCTTCAGTTCGTGCAGGCATTCGAAGTAGGCCATTTCCGGCGCATAGCCAGCTTCAACCAGGGTTTCGAAACCTGCTTTGACCAGCTCAACGGTACCGCCACACAGAACGGCTTGCTCGCCGAACAGGTCGGTTTCGGTCTCGTCCTTGAAGGTAGTTTCGATGATGCCGGTACGACCGCCACCCACGCCGGCAGCGTAGGACAACGCAACGTTCTTGGCGTTGCCGGAGGCGTCCTGGTAGATAGCGATCAGGTCTGGAATACCGCCGCCTTTCACGAACTCGGAACGTACGGTGTGACCTGGCGCTTTTGGCGCGATCATGATCACGTCCAGGTCAGCGCGCGGCACAACCTGGTTGTAGTGAATCGCGAAGCCGTGGGAAAAGGCCAGGGTGGCGCCTTTCTTGATGTTCGGCTCGATTTCGTTTTTGTACAGCGAGGACTGGAACTCGTCCGGAGTCAGGATCATGACCAGGTCGGCAGCCGCAACAGCGGAAGCAACGTCAGTCACTTTCAGGCCGTGAGCTTCAGCCTTGGCAACAGTGGCCGAGCCTTTACGCAGGCCAACAGTCACGTCAACGCCGGAATCTTTCAGGTTGCAGGCTTGCGCGTGACCTTGGGAGCCGTAGCCGATGATGGCGACTTTCTTGCCCTGGATGATCGACAGGTCACAATCTTTATCGTAATAAACTTTCATGAGGTTCCTCTATATATCCAGGCCGTAAGGCCATTCACTAATTTGGGTTAGATGCTGAGTACTTTGTCGCCACGGGCAATCCCGGTGACACCACTGCGTACCGTTTCCAGAATCGAGGCCGTCCCGATCGACTGGATGAAGCTGTCCAGCTTGTCGCTTGTACCGGTCAGTTGAACGGTATAAACGCTGGCACTCACATCGACGATCTGCCCGCGATAGATGTCGGTAGTGCGCTTGATCTCGGCACGTTGAGCACCCGTGGCCTTGACTTTAACCAGCATCAGCTCGCGCTCGATGTGGGCACTTTCCGACAGGTCGACCAGCTTGACCACTTCGATCAGCTTGTTGAGGTTCTTGGTGATCTGTTCGATCACTTCATCATGACCCACGGTGGTCAACGTCAGGCGCGACAGGGTCGGGTCTTCGGTCGGGGCCACGGTGAGGCTTTCGATGTTGTAGTTGCGTTGCGAAAACAGGCCGACAACACGAGACAGAGCGCCGGGTTCGTTCTCCAGAAGCAGGGAGATAATATGCCGCATGATTAAGTACGCTCCGTCTTGTTCAGCCACATGTCGCGCATAGAGCCGTCTTTGATCTGCATCGGATAGACGTGCTCGCTGGTATCCACCTGAATATCGATGAACACCAGGCGGTCTTTCATGGCGAACGCTTCTTCCATCTTCGGCTTTAGATCTTTCAAATCAGTGATGCGAATGCCGACATGGCCATAGGCTTCAACCAACTTGATGAAATCCGGCAACGATTCCATGTAGGAATGGGAGTGACGGCTACCGTAGCTCATGTCCTGCCACTGACGAACCATGCCCAGTACGCCATTGTTCAAGCAGACGATCTTCACCGGAAGGCCGTACTGCAGGCACGTCGACAACTCCTGGATGTTCATCTGGATGCTGCCTTCGCCGGTGACGCAGGCAACGTCGGCATCCGGGAAGCTCAGTTTCACCCCCATGGCCGCGGGAAAACCGAAGCCCATCGTGCCCAGGCCACCGGAGTTGATCCAGCGGTTGGGCTTGTCGAACTTGTAATACTGCGCGGCGAACATTTGGTGCTGACCTACGTCGGAGGTCACAAAGGCATCGCCCTTGGTCACTTCGCACAGGGTCTCGATCACGGTTTGTGGCTTGATGATGCTGCCGTCGCCCTTGTCGTAAGGGAACAAGCCGCGATCGCCGCGCCATTCATCGATCTGCTTCCACCAGCTGGCAACGGATTCCTTGTTCGGCGTCTCGCCGATGTCCTTGAGCGCGGCGACCATTTCGGTCAACACGCTTTCCACCGGCCCAACGATCGGCACGTCGGCCTTGATGGTCTTGGAAATGGACGCCGGGTCGATGTCGATGTGAATGATCTTGGCATTCGGGCAGAACTTGCTCGCGCCGTTGATCACACGGTCATCAAACCGTGCGCCCACCGCCAGGATCACGTCGGCGTGGTGCATGGTCAGGTTGGCGGTGTAGCTGCCGTGCATGCCGAGCATGCCGACAAACTGACGATCCGTGCCTGGAAATGCGCCGAGGCCCATCAGGGTATTCGTGACCGGCAGGTTGAGCATCTTGGCCAGTTCGGTCAACGGTGCGGAACCGCCGCCCAGAATCACGCCACCGCCCGAGTACAGCACTGGGCGCTTGGCCGCCAGAAGCATTTCTGCTGCCTTGCGGATTTGCCCAGAGTGCCCACGCACGGCCGGGCTGTAGGAGCGCAGCTTGGCTTTCTTCGGGAAAACGTATTCGAATTTTTCAGCCGGGTTGGTCATGTCTTTCGGGATATCGACCACTACAGGACCCGGACGACCGGACTGAGCGAGGTAGAAGGCCTTTTTCATGACTTCCGGGATTTCCGACGCATGCTTGATCATGAAGCTGTGTTTCACGATCGGCCGGGAGATACCGATCATGTCGGTTTCCTGGAATGCATCGGTACCGACCATGGTGCTAGGCACCTGGCCAGAGATGATCACCATCGGGATAGAGTCCATATACGCAGTCGCGATGCCGGTAATGGCATTGGTTGCGCCTGGGCCAGAGGTCACCAGTACCACACCGGCTTTACCGGTGGCACGGGCATAACCGTCAGCCATATGGGTCGCGGCCTGTTCGTGGCGAACCAGGATGTGGGTAACAGCCGGCTCCTTGAACAGTGCGTCGTAAACATGCAGCAGAGCACCACCTGGGTACCCGTAGATATAGTCGACGCCTTCGTCACGCAAAAAGCGGACGAGCATCTCACCGCCAGATAAAAGCTCCACGTTGTTCACCTCTAAAACGCCAGAATACCGTCCGTTGAAAACCGACGGGTCTTAATAGGTTTACTTCTCAACAGAGCATGAGCGACGGTGGTCGCCGACTACGTCAGCACTGACTGAGCAAGTATTGGGATCGTCCCAAGTGTTGCGGGCTTTTCCCACCCAGCGCGAGGTAACGCGTTGCGGGTGTAACAGGTCGGCGCGGATGTGCGCCTCATGATCTGCCGAGCGGGCCTGCTTCTGGCAGTCCCGATACAGCGGACTTTGGATTCTTGTGTTTCAGGCCCTTCAAGTCAAGCAATAATTGCGCTTTTTTCCAACTAAGCGCATGAGAACGTAGAAGAAAGGCCTTTGAGGAGGGATAAAACTCGCCTGAATGTCGTCAAGCGGTAGAAATATGCGCAAGACTGCCGAAAAACCCGGCAGTCAGGCAATTAACGAGCGTCGACGATCAATTGATCGAACTTTTTCAGCGCATTGCGCAATCCAAGGCTCTCGCGTGGCCGATCGGCGTAAACCATCTCTGCCATTTCGAGGATGCCCGAGGCATTGGGCAACGGCAGGTCCTGTTCGAGGATCTGCTTCATACGTGCCAGGAAGATCCACTGCAGCCACTGATGGAAATCCAGTGTGTCCACCGAAAACGGCTCGACGCTGCTGAGCGCCTGCGCACTGGGGGACACTTCGTCCCACCAGCCCTGCACGCGCAACTCGCGCTCGATCAGCAATAACTGTTCGGCTATCGCGGGAAACCGTGCATCCATCAGAGGTTGACCTTGGCTTTTTGACGGGCCTGCGCAGCGCCGGCGGCATCGCCTTGCGCAGCACGTGCATCACCAATCAGAGCCCACAGGCTGGCTTGCAGGTCGGGACGACCATTGGCCAGCGAGAGCCCACGACGAGCGAACTGCTCGGCTTGCGGCGCATCCCCCTGGGCCATGCGGACCTGTGCCAGGCGGTACAGCACTTGCGGCTCGCGAGGCGCAACGCGTTGCGCGCGCTCAAGGCTGGACGACGCACCGTTCAAATCGCCCCCCGCCTGTTGTTGCTGCGCAGTGGTCAGCAGCGCCAGCACCGGGCCATCCAACTGCTCATCAGCCGACAGGCCGCCCGCATTGGAAGACGAAGGAATGCCACTCGGCGTCGACGGCATCGTGTAGGTGCCTTGGTTGACCGGCGCCGCCTGAATCGGCGCAGCGTCGATCGGCCCGGAAGTGCTTGGCCCTGGCGTCCACGGCTCCGCACTGATCGGCGCCGACGTGGCAGCACCGCCGCCCGGCACCATCACTACAACGCCCGAATCCTGAGGCATGGCCTGCGGCTTGGCTTGCGCCGGACGGTTGGTCACGGTCTGGCGGAAACCGCCATTGGCCGAGATGCGGTCGTTATTGGAAACGGCCGTGCTCGAGTCCACCACGGGAATGGAGCCGCGCTGCACGCTGGAACAGCCGCCGAGCAAAGCCAGAACTGTAATCGCTGGAATACACCACTTGTTCACTTGAAACCCTCTTTGCTTAATTCATCCAGCCCTTGACCCAGTCCATCACCGATTCCGCGTCAGCGGGGGCACCGCCACCGCACGCAGCTCCAGGAGGTGGTTCGCTGCCGCGAATATACGGCATCTGCACCGCGCCCGGGCAGTTGGCATCGGAGCCTTGACCTGTGTGCGGATCAATCCAGGCCTGCACGATGTTATCCGGCTGCGGCATGTTTAACGGCAGCGGGTCGGCCTTGCGCATGAAACTGGTCCAGACCTGCAGCGCACCGGTCGCACCGGTAAACGGCGTCTTGCCATTATCGTCACGACCCAGCCACACCACCGCCAGCACGTCCTGACCAAAACCGGCGAACCAACTGTCACGTGAGTCGTTACTGGTACCGGTCTTGCCCGCCAACGTGAGGTTGGACGGCAGCACTTTATAGACAGAACTGCCGGTACCTTCACGCATCACGCGCTGCATCGCGTTCTGGATCAGGTAGATCGAACCCGCATCGAAACGCTGCTGGATCTGGAACGGGTAGCGCTTGAGCGGCTCACCTTCAGCGGTCAGCACACTGCGAATCCCGCGCATAGGGGTATTGAAACCGCCGTTGGCGAGGGTCTGATACATGGTCGCGACTTCCATCGGCGTCATTGCGCCAGCACCCAGCAGGATCGACGGAAAGGCCGGGAACTCACGGGTAATACCCAGTCGCGCCAGGGTCTTGAGAACATTCGGCACGCCCACTTCAAGGCCCAGGCGCGAAGTGGAAATGTTGTAGGAATGCGCCAGCCCCTGGTACAGGAATACGGTGCCATGGGAGCGGCGATCGAAGTTCTGCGGCGTCCACACCTGGCCATCCCCGCCTTTGACCGACAATGGGTCATCCGACAGCCAACTGGTCAGGGTGTATTTGCTCGGTTTTTCCAACGCCGTCAGGTAGACCGCCGGCTTGACCAGCGAGCCGATCGGCCGCACCGCATCCAGAGCACGGTTGAAGCCGGCAAAGCTGGCCTGGCGACTGCCGATCATGGCCTGGACTTCACCCGTTTCCGGGTTGGTCACCACCATCGCCGCTTCTACTTCATCGGAACCTTTACGGCCCGTCAGACGCTTGAAGGTGTCGTTGACCGACGCTTCCGCTTTCATCTGCAGGATCGGGTCAAAACTGGTAAAGATCCGCAGGCCTTCTTCGGTCAAGTCTTCGTCGCGGTAATCTTCACGTAACTGGCGTTTAACCAAATCGATGAAGCCGGGGAAAGAGCTGTCCGCCAATTTGCCACGAGTGGTCACACCCAATGGCATTTTCTTCGCTGCTGCAACTTGCTCAGCGGTGGCCACACCCTGCTGCTCCAACACATCAAGCACCAGGTTGCGACGCTCCAACGCACGCTCAGGGTTGCGGCGCGGGTTGTAGTAGGACGGGCCCTTGACCATGCCCACCAACAAGGCGACCTGATGCAACTTCAGCTCGGACAGCGGCTGACCGAAGAAGAACTGGCTGGCCAGACCGAAACCGTGTACCGCACGCTGGCCATCCTGGCCGACGAAGACCTCGTTGAGGTACGCCTCGAGGATTTCCTGCTTGCTGTAGTGCAGCTCAAGCAGCATCGCCATCATGGCTTCGGTGAGTTTGCGGGTCAGGCTGCGCTCGCTGGTCAGGTAGAAGTTCTTGACCAACTGCTGGGTCAGCGTACTGCCGCCCTGAGTCATCTTGCCGCCGGAGGTGTTGATCCAGATCGCGCGGGCAATCGACTTCGGCGAGACGCCCCAGTGGCTATAAAAGTCGCGGTCCTCGACGGCAACCAGGGTTTCAAGCAGATACGGCGGCACCTGATCAAGCTTGATCAAGATGCGATCTTCAAGGTTCTTCGGGTAAATCCCACCGATCATCAGTGGTTCGAGGCGCACCACCGGTAGCTTAGAGCCGTTGAGCGATGACAGCTCCGCCACATAGTCACCGGAAAAACGCACGCGTACCGGCTGGGCTTTTTCCAGGCCTTCATAGAATTGAAAGCCGCGGGTATTCAGGTCGACCGTATTACCGCTGACAGCCGCCGCGCCCGGCCCGTTGCTCACGGGTTCACGACGGTAGCCCAGGGCATCGAGCTCAGTGAGGAAGTCATCCTTGCTCAGCTTCTGGCCAGTGAACAGCTCCAGCGGGCGCGCGTACACCTTGGCCGGAATGGTCCAGCGCTTGCCGGAGAACTTCTCCTGGACCACGGCGTCGAGGTACACCGCGACGCCTGCGAGCACCACAAGGCCCACAAGGCCGAGCTTGAGCGCCCAGCCGAGCCACGGACGCAGGCCACTGGAAGGAGGTTTTTTACGGGAACGGGGAGATCGGGTTCGAGTCATGGCGGCGGATTATACGCACTTTATTGATGTTCAACATGAGCCCGACAGCGGTTTGCACGACCGCCCGTAGCGGCCATAATGCCCGCCATGATTTCCCCCAGACTCTGAAGGATCGCCCGTGAGCCAAACACTGATCGCTGCCCTGCAAAACCCGGCTTTATACCCGCATCCGGTTGAAGCGTTCCACGTCATCGAAACCCATATTTCGTGGGTAGTGCTCACGGGGCCTTACGCTTATAAATTGAAGAAGCCGATGAACTTCGGCTTTCTGGATTTCACCGATCTGGAAAAACGCGGCCACTTTTGCAACGAAGAACTGCGCCTCAACCAACGCTTGACCCAGGATTTGTATCTGGACGTGCTGCCGATTACCGGTACGGCCGACGCACCTCGATTGGGCGGTGAAGGGCCGGTGATCGAGTACGCACTGAAGATGCGTCAGTTCCCGCAAAGCCAATTGCTCAGCACTTTGCAGGCCAACGGCGAGCTGACCAGCGTACACATCGATGAGATGGCCAAACAAATTGCGCACTTTCATCTCACCGCACCAAAGGTCCCGCAGGAACACCCCGCCGGTACCGCGAACGAAGTGATGGCACCGGTTCGGCAGAACTTCGATCAGATTCGCCCGTTTCTCAGCGATAAAGCCGACCTGGCCCAACTGGAAGCGCTCCAAGCCTGGGCCGAAAGCAGCTTCGAACGCCTTAGACCCCTGCTGGCACAGCGCAAAATCGACGGTTTCACTCGCGAGTGCCACGGTGACATTCACCTGGGTAACGCCACCTTGATCGATGGCCACGTAGTGATCTTCGACTGCATCGAGTTCAACGAACCGTTCCGTTTTACCGACGTGTACGCCGACACCGCGTTCCTGGCCATGGACCTGGAAGACCGCGGCCTCAAGTCCCTCGCTCGCCGCTTCATCAGCCAATACCTGGAGCTGACCGGCGATTATCAGGGCCTTGAACTGCTGAATTTCTACAAAGCCTACCGCGCACTGGTACGCGCCAAGGTGTCGCTGTTCAGTATGCCGAGCGAGGCAAGCCCGGTGCAGCGCGCCACCACCCTGCGTCAATACCGCAACTACGCCAACCTGGCGGAAAGCTACAGCACCATTCCGTCGCGTTTCCTGGCGATTACCCACGGCGTGTCCGCAGTGGGCAAAAGCCACGTCGCCATGCGCCTGGTAGAAGCACTGGGGGCCATACGCTTGCGGTCGGACGTGGAGCGCAAGCGCCTGTTCGGCGAGCAGCAGGTAGAAAACACCCCGCAGGCGGGTATTTACACCACAGATGCCAGCGCCAAGACCTACGCTCGCCTGAATGAAATCGCCGACACCGTGCTACGCGCCGGTTTCCCGGTGGTGCTGGATGCCACTTTCCTCAAGCGCGAGCAGCGCGACGCAGCCGCCAAGGTTGCCGAAGCCACTGGCGCTCCCTTCCTGATCCTGGATTGCAACGCGCCATCAGCTGTTATCGCCAGTTGGCTGGCACAACGTCAGACAGATAAAAATGATCCGTCTGACGCTACGCTGGCCGTTATTGAAGAACAGCAGGCCAACCGTGACCCGCTGACCGCTGAAGAGCTGCTGCTGAGCAAATGTGTCGAGACCAACCAAAGCGGAACCCTCGATGCGTTGGTTGCACAAATTCGTCAACGCCTGCCTGGTCTGTAAGAAAAATTTCTTGGGCGTGTCGTCTTCTTGGGCGCACGCCCCAGCAATAGTGGCACTATAATGGCGTCATAAATCCAACAGGAGGTGCCCTCATGAGTCAGCCTAAGCTTCTTGATACCCCGCTCTACGCGCTCCTGCATAAAGACGATATTCGAGGCTTCAATCATCAACGCCCGAAAGAAGGCGTCATCGACATGCGCGGTGGCGACTTCCGTGGGCTGGACTTACGCGACCTGCACGCGGATGACGTGGATTTCACTGATGCGTACTTCCGCTCCGCCGATCTGCGCGGCCTGGATTTGCGTCACTGCTCGCTGGAGGGCGCCAGCCTGGCCCATGCACAGATTTCGGGCACCTACTTCCCGCCTGAGTTGACCGCCGACGAAATCCTTATGTCGGTCAACTTCGGCACCCGCCTGCGCTATCGCACCAAGTAATACATCCGCCCAAGGCCCGACTACGCGCAATGCGTAGCGGGCGCTTTACCCTGCCCGCCGTCAAAATCCCCGCGCCATTCTTATAAGCTTTTGGGCCGTTTCGGACCAAAGAACCACGCTTTTCCTACTGAGCGCTACACTCCCTTTCAGGCTTGCCTGGTCACGATACCCACCGCACCATTCGGCCGTTGCAAGGAGGCTTGATGAACGATGAGCTGCAACACCTGAAGAACCTCGGCAAGACATCAGCACAATGGCTGCATGCGGTGGGCATCCACAGTGCATCGGACTTGCGTCGCCTGGGGGCGGTCGATGCGTATCGAGCCGTAAGGACCCGTGGCTTCCGGGCCTCCAAGGTTTTGTTGTACGCCATTGAAGGCGCCTTGATGGATGTGCACTGGAACGACATTCCTGCGGAGCGCAAGGAAGCATTGAACCGGCAACTGGAGGCGATTGCAGCGCGCCAGAAAATTTAAAATGGCCGGCAAACCCAAGGTCTACGCGGGTTTCGAACAGATGTTTGAGAAAAAACCAAAAGCAGGCAAAAACAACTGTTGACTCACAAATGAGAATCGTTATGATTATCACAACTGGTCGCGAGATCAGCCGATAACTGAAAGACCATTGGTTCGGACTCTCAGATTATCTCCTCATCAGGCTAATCACGGTTATTTGACCCGGCTCTTGCCGGGTCTTTTTTTGCCTGCGCGAAAGCTGGCATCACCGCGTGATAATCAACGCATGCCCACGTTCCGGATGCGGCTGCACCAACACATCCAGCCCAAACACCGCTTTAAGCGGCTCGGGCCGCATCACCTGTGCCGGCATATCCAGAGTATGCGGGCGCCCCTTCTCCAGCAGCAAAATGCGGTCACAGTAACGCGCGGCCAGGTTCAAGTCGTGAAGGATTACCAGCACCGCCGCCCCGCGATCGGCAAACGCCCGAATAGCCTGCAAGGTCGTGTGTTGGTGTAGAGGATCAAGCATTGATGTGGGCTCATCCAGCAACAAGGTCTGCCCCGCCTCTCCAGGCCATAGCTGCGCCAGCACGCGCGCCAGGTGCACGCGTTGACGCTCCCCGCCGGATAACGCCAGGTAACTGCGGCCCTTCAAGTGCGCGACATCCGCCGCCTGCAAGGCCGCCTGGATGATTTCGTCATCGCGTACGCGGCCGGTTTGATGAGGTAAACGGCCCATGCCGACCACCTCTTCGACACGGAACGCAAAATCCAGGGTCGAGGTTTGCGGCAACACCGCCAGTCGCTGTGCACGCTGCGATCCGCTCCAGTTTTCCAGCGCTTGCTGATCCAGCCACACCTTGCCCTGATTGGGGCGTAACTCACCGCATAACGCACCGAGCAGCGTACTTTTCCCGGCGCCGTTGGGGCCCAGCACGCCGAGCACTTCGCGCGGCAGCAGGTCCAGGGTGATATCCGCCAGCACAGTCTTGCCGCCGCGACGAATCTGCAGGTCTTGCACACTCAACATCAGGCACGCCCCCGCAACAACAGGTAAAGAAAAAACGGCGCGCCAATGAACGCGGTCACGATACCGATGGGCAGTTCAGCCGGTGCCAAGGCCAGCCGCGCGACCAGATCGGCAAACAACAGCAAACTCGCGCCCGCCAATACCGAAGCCGGCAACAACACCCGGTGATCAGGCCCCGCCAGCAACCGCACCAAATGCGGCACTACCAGCCCGACAAAACCAATCATGCCCGCCGCCGCCACCGCAGCCCCTACCCCCAAGGCAGTGCAGAACACCAATTCACGCTTGAGCCTTTCAACGTCAATTCCAAGATGATTGGCCTCGGATTCACCCAGCAACAATGCATTCAGTGCTTTCGCCCGGCGCGGCAACCACAGCGCCACCCCAGCGCTGACCAGCAGCAACGGCCACAACCGCGAATAACTGGCACCGTTGAGGCTGCCCAGATTCCAGAACGCCAGAGTGCGCAGAGTGGCGTCATCCGCCAGGTAGGTGAACAGGCCTACCGCCGAACCGGCCAACGCCGTAAGGGCGATACCCGCGAGCAGCATCGTCGCGACATTGGTCTGGCCGTTATGCCGCCCCAGGCGATAGACCAGCGCGGTAACGCCCAACCCGCCCAAAAAAGCGCACAACGACAGCAAGTAGGGCCCGAGTGCATCCGGCAGCCCACCCAACAGCGAACCGCCGACAATCGCGATAGCCGCCCCCAGCGCCGCGCCACTGGAAACGCCCACCAAACCCGGATCTGCCAGCGGGTTGCGAAACAGCCCCTGCATCGCCACGCCCGACAAGGCCAATACGCCACCCACCGCCAGGCCCAGCAAGGTTCGCGGCAGACGAATCTGCCCCAGGATCAGTTCAGCCTGCTCCAAACCTTGCGCTTCGATCGGCACGCCGACCAACCGCAACGCCGCCTTGAGCGTATCCAGCAACGGCAAACTCACCGGCCCCAGTGCCAACGAGAGCCAGGTCGCTAACACACACAACAGCGACAGCCCGACAAACAGTGTTTTCGGTTTAACCAGAGAGGTCATGGGGAAGGCTTGGCCTGAGGCGGATAAAAGCCGCTGGATAAATGCACCAGGCTTTGCGGCAGGCGCGGCCCAAGCCCGCCCACCAACAGCGTCGGATCCAATTCAAATACTCGCCCATTCTTTGCGGCAGGCGTTGAAGCCAGGATCGGATTTTCCTTGAACAACGCCGCGCGTGCCGCATCCCCCGTAAGGGCACGGTCAGCAAATACCAGTACATCCGGGCTCAACCCTGCCAGCGACTCCACGGAAAACGGTTTGTAACCACTATGGGTGGCCAAGTTATGCCCACCCGCCTGCTGCAGCACCCAATCGCCCGCCGTGTCTTTACCGGCGATCAACGGCTTGCCCCCGGCATGGCCGATCAGCAGCAACACACCCGGCGCCTTTTGCGTGGACCGGGCCTTGGCAACCCAGTTTTTTTGCTGAACCAGCGCCTGTTCATATCCGGCAAACAATTCGCGGGCCTTGGTTTCGTCCCCGAGTAATTTGCCCAGGTGTTGAAGATTGCCGTTCAAGCTCGGCAGATCTGGCTGCGCGGAGAACATTTCGACCTGGACACCTGCGTTGCGAATCTGCGCCAGCACCGGCGGCGGCCCCATCTCTTCGGTACCCACCAACACCTGGGGGCGCAGGCTGAGAATACCTTCGGCCGACAACTGCCGCTGATAACCAATGCTGGGTAGGGCCTTGAGCGATTCAGGATGCTGACTGGTGGTATCCACCCCCACCAGTTTCGACTCGCCGCCCAACGCCGTCACCCATTCAGACAGCGCCCCACCGGCACTCACCCAGCGTTGTGGCGGCTCAGAGGCTTGCGCCCCGGGGTTGACCAGCAGTCCGACAACAAGCGCAATAGCGCTGGCACTCAGGCGCATAACAGGGTTTCCTTCCAGAAGCAGGGCCTCTTGAGCGCTCACGAATGTGACAGATAATCCCTGCCAGGCATCGAACCGAGTACCCAGTCAGCAAACGGGCGAAGCCGGCATTTGATAATTGTTTGCATTTGAACGTCAAGGCACTTAAGGATTGTAATGAAGTTTCTCTGCCCCTCTGATGAGCTAGCGCCAGACAGCAGCCGCGGGTTTGATATCGACGGCTGCAAGCTATTGGCGGTGCGCCGGGAGGGCATTGCCTACTTCTATATCAACCGCTGCCCCCATCGAGGCATCCCCCTGGAATGGCACCCTGATCGCTTCCTCGACGACAGCGCCAGCCTGATCCAGTGCGCCACCCACGGTGCACTGTTCCTGATCGAGAGCGGCGAATGCATCGCAGGCCCGTGCGCCGGCAAGAGTCTCATTGCGCTGCCCGGCCGTGAAGACGAACAAGGCCTGTGGGTAGACGTCTAGTCGAGCAGCACGTCCAATCGGCGGTCCACGCCAATTTCCTCGGATGTCACCCGTACGCCATAGGCCAGCACTTCCACGCCGGCCGCCTTGGCTTCGCGCAGGGCCGCAGCGTAGATGGCGTCGATTTCCACCGCCGGGCGCACCGCATCAATGCCCGACAGGTTGACGCAATACAACTGCACCGCCCGCGCACCCTGCCGCGCCAGGTGCGCCAGCTCGCGCAGATGCTTGGCGCCACGCTGGGTCACCGCATCGGGGAAAGCGGCAACCCTGCTGTCGTCAAAGCCCAGGGTGACGCTTTTAACTTCCACGTAGGCCGCGCCGTCCGGGTATTCCAGCCGGAAGTCGATCCGACTTTTCTCCTGACCGTAGGGCACTTCACGCTTCAATGCGGTGAAGCCGTTGAGTTCCGTGATCACGCCCGCGCGCAACGCTTCCTCCACCAACTGATTGGCGCGCGCCGTGTTCACACATGCCAGGCGCCCTTGCGGTGTTTCGGCAATTTCCCAGGTACCAGGCAATTTACGCTTGGGGTCACTGGAACGGCTGAACCAGACCTGCCCGCCTTCGACCATGCAATTGAGCATGGAACCGGTGTTTGGACAGTGAATGGTGAGCAACTCGCCGGTAACGGTTTCGATATCGGTGAGAAAGCGCTTGTAGCGCCGGATCAGCCGACCCTCTTCGAGGGGAGGATAAAAACGCATCAGCCTTGCCAACTCCGCAGACCACGGGCAATTCGCTCTACGGCTTCCTGTAGGCGCTCAAGGTTTTGGGTGTAGGCAAAACGCACGTGGTGGCCGGCTTGATAGCGACCAAAATCCAATCCGGGGGTAAAGGCGACGTGTTCGGTTTCCAGGAAGTGACGACAAAACGCGAAGGCATCACCGCCGAACGCGCTGATATCGGCGTACAAATAGAATGCACCTTGCGGCTCTATCGCGATGCCGAAACCCAGTTCGCGCAGGGCCGGCAATAGAAAGTCGCGACGGCGGCCAAATTCGGTGCGGCGCTCTTCCAGAATGCTCAGGGTTTGCGGGGTAAAGCAGGCCAGCGCCGCATGCTGAGCCATGCTGGGTGCGCTGATATAGAGGTTCTGCGCCAGTTTTTCCAGTTCACTTACCGCCGCCGGCGGGGCTACCAGCCACCCCAGGCGCCAGCCGGTCATACCGAAATACTTGGAAAAACTATTGAGCACGAAGGCATCGTCGTCGACTTCCAGCACACTCGCGGCGTCTGTGCCGTAAGTCAGACCGTGATAGATCTCGTCCACCACCAGATGGCCGTCACGTGCCTTGATCGCGCTCGAAAGCCCAGCCAACTCGTCCCGCGTGAGCATCGTCCCGGTAGGGTTGGCCGGAGAGGCGACCAGCGCGCCTACGCTGTCCTGGTCCCAGTGCTTGGCGACCAGGTCGGCAGTCAACTGGTAGCGCACTTCAGGGCCCACGGGCACCAGTTGGGCGGCACCTTCAACCAGCCGCAGAAAGTGCCGGTTACAGGGGTAACCGGGATCTGCCAGCAGCCAGTGCTTACCCGGATCGACCAGCAGGCTGCTGGCCAACAACAACGCGCCGGAACCGCCAGGCGTGATCAGAATGCGCTCGGGGTCTACGCACAATCCGTAACGCTGCTGGTAAAACCCGCTGATGGCTTCGCGCAACTCCGGCAAGCCACGAGCGGCCGTGTAACGGGTCTTGCCATTGGCCAGCGCCGCCTGGCCGGCCTGGATAATCGGCTCGGCGGTAGTGAAATCCGGCTCGCCGATTTCCAGATGGATCACATCATGGCCAGCAGCCTGCAGCTCATTGGCCCGCGCCAGCAATGCCATGACATGAAAAGGTTCGATGGCGCGACTGCGCGCACTGTAGGGCTGAGCCATTAGCCTTCCTTAACGGTGAGGACAAAATCCGGATTCTACCGAACCCTGGCGCTAAAACATGCTCTATTGCCTGTTCGGCCGCCTGTGTGGTCCGGGCAAGCGCGTACAAAACGACTAAAATCAACATCCGAGCCGAGACATACCCAGCCACGACAGGCGATTGCAGTTTGCAACCTCTGCGCGACGGGCCTCGACAACCGGGAGTGGCGCACCCCGAATCTATCTGGTAAGTTCGCCCGCTTGCAGCCGCAGGGCCGGCAGGTGTCGGTGACGTTGCAATCCTGCGCAATGGATTAGAAGAGTGAGAGGCGGTCTATTCATGTCCACCCAAGACAAGCAAAACATCAGCGGCTTCGAACCTTACGTAGAAAAGAAAGGTGAGGAGTACATGGGCGAGCCCATGCGCGCGCATTTCACCAAGATCCTGAACAAGTGGAAACAGGACTTGATGCAGGAAGTTGACCGCACCGTTGACCACATGAAGGACGAAGCAGCCAATTTTCCTGACCCGGCCGACCGTGCCAGCCAGGAGGAAGAATTTGCCCTCGAACTGCGCGCCCGTGACCGCGAGCGCAAGCTGATCAAGAAGATCGACAAGACCCTGCAACTGATCAAGGACGAAGAATACGGCTGGTGCGAATCCTGCGGCGTCGAGATCGGCATTCGCCGCCTGGAAGCCCGCCCGACTGCGGACCTGTGCGTAGACTGCAAGACCTTGGCCGAAATCAAGGAAAAACAGGTCGGCAAGTAATCCTGCCGGGCTGAACGAATGGGGCGTGCGAACGCCCCATTTCTGTTTCTGGCGTTTACCGATTTTCCAGTAGTATCCGGCCCATGACAGCCTCTACCTATATCGGGCGTTTTGCCCCCACGCCCAGCGGCCATTTGCATTTCGGCTCACTGGTCGCCGCCCTCGCTTCTTACCTTGACGCCCGCGCCCACAAAGGCCGTTGGCTGATGCGCATGGAAGACCTTGACCCTCCCCGCGAAGAGCCCGGCGCACAGGCTGCGATTCTTCATGCATTGGCAAGCTATGGTTTCGAATGGGACGGTGAACTGGTCCGACAAAGCGAGCGGCATGATGCCTACGCCAAGGTATTGAACGACCTGTTCAACCATGGCTTGGCCTACGCCTGCACCTGCTCGCGCAAACAGCTGGAACCCTATAACGGGATCTATCCCGGCCTGTGCCGCAATGCCGGCCATGAGCAGCAGAATGCGGCCATCCGCTTGCGTGTTCCTGAGCTGGAATACCACTTTACCGACCGCGTGCAAGGCGAATTCCGACAACACTTGGTCCGCGATGCAGGAGACTTCGTTATCCGTCGCCGTGACGGTCTCTACGCCTACCAACTGGCCGTGGTGCTGGATGATGCCTGGCAAGGCGTTACCGATATCGTGCGCGGCGCCGACCTGCTCGATTCCACCCCGCGCCAGCTGTACCTGCAAGAGCTGCTGGGCCTGCGCCAACCACGCTATTTGCACGTGCCATTGATCGTCCAGCCGGACGGTAACAAGCTGGGCAAGTCCTACCGTTCACCGCCGTTGACGCCAGGCCAGGCCACCCCCTTGCTGGTCAGGGCCTTGCGCGCGCTCGGCCAGCAACCGGCGGCCGAACTGCTTCATGCCAGCCCGCGGGAGCTGCTCGACTGGGGCATCGAGCACTGGGATGCCACACTGATCCCACGCACACTGACGCTGGCCGAGGCGCAATTGAGCTGAAGGCGCTTGCAGCTTGCCCGGCATCCGTTACCATCGCCGCAGTTTTTTAATCAGAGGCCAACATGTACATCTATCGATTGGTCCTGCTGCTGGTCGTCGGGATCTACCTGTTTTCCCCCGCCATCATGGATTGGTGGATCGACGCCACGGGCGCCTGGTATCGCCCCTATCTGCTGTGGCTGATCCTGATCGTCGTGACTTTCATCCTGCAGAGCCAAAAAGATGCCGATGAGCTTTAGCCTCACCCAGATGTTGCTGATCAGCGCCGCCTACCTGGCCGCGCTGTTCGGCGTCGCCTGGATCAGTGAGCGCGGAATGATCCCGCGGGCGATCATTCGCCATCCGTTGACCTACACCTTGTCCCTTGGCGTGTACGCCAGCGCCTGGGCGTTTTATGGCACGGTCGGTCTGGCCTATCAGTACGGCTACGGTTTCCTGTCCAGCTACCTCGGCGTATCCGGCGCCTTTTTGCTGGCGCCGGTGCTGCTGTACCCGATCCTGAAGATCACCCGCACCTACCAACTGTCGTCCCTGGCCGACCTGTTTGCCTTCCGCTTTCGCAGCACCTGGGCCGGCGCATTGACAACCGTGTTCATGCTGATTGGCGTATTGCCCTTGCTGGCCTTGCAAATCCAGGCCGTGGCGGACTCCATCAGCATCCTCACCCGCGCACCGGTGCAACATGTGGTTGCCCTGGCCTTCTGTGCACTGATCAGCCTGTTTACGATTTTCTTCGGCTCGCGCCATATCGCCACCCGCGAGAAGCACGAAGGCCTGGTATTTGCGATTGCCTTCGAGTCGGTGATCAAGCTGATCGCCATCGGCGGCGTGGGCCTCTATGCGCTTTACGGCGTATTCGATGGTCCCCAACAGCTGGAACTGTGGCTGCTGCAAAACCAGACCGCCCTCGCCGCCCTGCACACGCCATTGCAGGAGGGCCCTTGGCGTACGCTGCTGCTGGTGTTCTTCGCCTCGGCAATCGTGATGCCGCACATGTACCACATGACATTTACCGAGAACCTCAACCCACGCTCGCTGGTCAGCGCCAGTTGGGGCTTGCCGCTGTTCCTGCTGCTGATGAGCCTGGCGGTGCCGTTGATTCTGTGGGCGGGCCTCAAGCTGGGCGCCACCACCAACCCCGAATATTTCACGCTCGGCATCGGCATTGCCGCCAATAGTCCCGCGCTGGCCCTGCTCGCGTATGTAGGTGGTTTGTCGGCCGCCAGCGGCTTGATCATCGTCACCACCCTGGCGCTGTCGGGCATGGCGCTTAACCACCTGGTGCTGCCGCTGTACCAGCCCCCCGCCGAAGGCAATATCTACCGTTGGCTGAAGTGGACGCGTCGCGCGCTGATTGTCGCGATCATCATGGCCGGCTACGGCTTCTACCTGTTGCTGGGCGCCGGGCAAGACCTCGCCAACCTTGGCATCGTTGCGTTTGTCGCCACCCTGCAGTTCTTGCCGGGCGTGTTGTCGGTGCTGTACTGGCCGACCGCCAATCGCCGTGGGTTTATCGCCGGTCTGCTCGCCGGGATTCTGGTCTGGGTCGTGACCATGCTGCTACCGCTGGTCGGGAACCTGCAGGGCTTCTACATCCCGCTGCTGAATATGATCTATGTGCTGGACGACACCAGTTGGCACATGGCCGCGATTGCTTCGTTGGCCGCCAACGTACTGATGTTCACCCTGATCTCGCTGTTCACCAATGCCAGCCCCGAGGAAACCAGCGCCGCCGAAGCCTGCGCCGTGGATAACGTGCGTCGCCCGCAACGTCGCGAATTGCACGCCGCCTCGCCCCAGGAGTTCGCCACGCAGTTGGCCAAGCCACTGGGCGCCAAGGCCGCACAAAAGGAAGTCGAGCAGGCGCTGCGCGATCTGTACCTGCCGTTCGACGAGCGGCGCCCCTATGCGCTGCGCCGCTTGCGCGACAGGATCGAGGCCAACTTGTCCGGCCTGATGGGCCCCAGCGTGTCCCAGGACATGGTGGAAACCTTCCTGCCCTACAAGGCTGGCGGCGAAAACTATGTCACCGAAGACATCCACTTCATCGAGAGCCGGCTGGAGGATTACCACTCACGCCTTACCGGCCTTGCCGCCGAACTCGACGCCTTGCGCCGCTACCACCGCCAGACCCTGCAGGAACTGCCGATGGGCGTGTGCTCACTGGCCAAGGATCAAGAGATCCTGATGTGGAACAAAGCCATGGAAGAACTCACCGGTATCGCCGCGCAACGGGTCGTGGGGTCGCGCCTGAACACCCTGGGCGAGCCGTGGAAAGAACTGCTGCAAGGCTTTATCGACGTGCCCGATGAGCATTTGCACAAGCAGCACCTGGCCCTCGATGGCCAGACCCGCTGGCTCAACCTGCACAAAGCGGCCATCGACGAGCCCCTGGCCCCCGGTAACAGCGGCTTGGTGCTGCTGGTCGAAGACCTGACCGAAACCCAGATGCTCGAAGACAAACTGGTACACTCCGAACGTTTGGCCAGCATCGGGCGGCTGGCGGCGGGCGTGGCCCACGAGATCGGCAACCCGATTACCGGGATTGCCTGCCTGGCGCAAAACCTGCGCGAAGAACGCGAGGAAGATGGCGAAATCATCGAAATCAGCGGGCAGATCCTCGAACAGACCAAACGCGTGTCACGCATCGTGCAGTCGCTGATGAGTTTTGCCCACGCCGGCGCCCATCAGAACCTTGATGAGGCCGTGTGCCTGGCCGAAGTGGCACAGGACGCCATTGGGCTGCTGGCCTTGAACCGGCGCAATTTCGAAGTACAGTTTTTCAACCTGTGCGACCCGGACCATTGGGTCGACGGCGACTCACAACGCTTGGCCCAAGTGTTGATCAACCTGCTGTCAAACGCCCGCGATGCGACGCCCGCCGGTGGCGCAGTACGGGTCAAGAGTGAGGCTTTCGAGCACACGGTCGACCTGATCGTGGAGGACGAAGGCAGCGGCATTCCACAGAACATCATGGACCGATTGTTCGAACCCTTCTTCACCACCAAGGATCCGGGTGAAGGCACCGGTCTGGGCCTTGCACTGGTCTATTCCATCGTTGAAGAGCATTATGGACAAATCACCATCGACAGCCCGGCTGACACCGAAAGCCAACGCGGCACCCGTATTCGGGTGACCTTGCCGCGTCATGTCGAAGCGACGTCCGCTGTGAACTGAGACCGTCGAGAGAATTGAATCAATGCCGCACATTTTGATCGTCGAAGACGAAACCATTATCCGCTCTGCCTTGCGTCGCCTGCTTGAACGCAATCAGTACCAGGTCAGCGAAGCCGGCTCGGTGCAGGAAGCACAAGAGCGTTTCAGCATCCCCACGTTCGACCTGATTGTCAGCGACCTGCGCCTGCCTGGCGCACCTGGCACCGAGTTGATCAAGCTTGGCCAAGGCACCCCGGTGCTGATCATGACCAGCTACGCGAGCCTGCGCTCGGCGGTAGACTCGATGAAGATGGGCGCGGTGGACTACATTGCCAAGCCTTTCGATCACGATGAAATGCTCCAGGCCGTGGCGCGCATCCTGCGCGACCGTCAGTCGGCCAGCAGCGCACCGGCCGAACAACGCCCCACCGGCAAAGCCGCCGGCGGCGCCGACAAACCGGGCGTCGACAACAGTAATGGCGAGATCGGCATCATCGGCTCCTGCCCACCGATGCAGGACCTGTACGGCAAGATCCGCAAAGTGGCGCCTACCGACTCCAATGTGCTGATCCAGGGCGAGTCGGGCACCGGTAAGGAACTGGTGGCTCGCGCCCTGCACAACCTGTCCAAGCGCGCCAAGGCACCGATGATCTCGGTGAACTGCGCGGCAATCCCCGAATCCCTGATCGAGTCCGAATTGTTCGGCCACGAAAAAGGCGCGTTTACCGGTGCCAGCGCCGGGCGTGCGGGCCTGGTGGAAGCGGCGGACGGCGGTACATTGTTCCTCGACGAAATTGGCGAGTTGCCATTGGAAGCACAGGCGCGATTGCTGCGCGTGCTGCAGGAAGGCGAGATCCGCCGCGTGGGTTCGGTGCAGTCGCAGAAGGTAGATGTTCGCCTGATCGCGGCCACCCACCGTGACCTCAAGAGCCTGGCCAAGATCGGCCAGTTCCGTGAAGACTTGTACTACCGCCTGCATGTGATCGCGCTCAAGCTGCCGGCCTTGCGCGAGCGTGGTGCCGACGTCAACGAGATCGCCAACGCGTTCCTGCTGCGCCAGAGTGCGCGCATCAACCGTACCGACCTGAGGTTTGCGCCGGATGCCGAGCAGGCGATCAGGCACTACTCGTGGCCGGGTAACGTGCGGGAACTGGAGAATGCGGTCGAGCGCGCGGTGATCCTGTCCGAGAGCCCGGAAATTTCCGCCGAGCTGCTGGGCATCGATATCGAACTCAGCGACCTGGAGGATGACGATTTCATCGGCCTGGCCCCGCAACAGGGCGGTAGCAATACCAGCCATGAGCCAACCGAGGATTTGTCACTAGAAGATTACTTCCAGCATTTTGTTCTGGAACATCAGGACCATATGACCGAAACCGAACTGGCGCGCAAACTGGGCGTGAGCCGTAAATGCCTGTGGGAGCGGCGCCAGCGCCTGGGCATCCCACGGCGCAAGACCGGTGTGGCCAGCGAAAGTTGAGGGCGCGCGCCCTTAGGTAACACCCACAGATGTGAAAAAACTGTTACCGCTGATTTTTTGCGTAACAAAAGCCGGGGCTTACGGTAACGAAGCCCCGGCTTTTTTTGGCCCGTCAAAAACCCAAAAACCCCTCAAACCCCCGGTTTTGTTAGGCGGCGCAAAAGTTGGCACGCACCCTGCTATATGCTTAGTACAAAAACAATAACAAGCTTTGTACAAGACAATAAAAATAAGACGAATCGACTCACGCATAACAAAAACAACACGGCGGAGGCGCAGCTAACTGATTCTTTTGGAGAGGCGTTGCATTTGGGGCTTGCCCCGCAACCAGGCCGAGAACAACAAAAACTGCCCTAAGGCAGAGCCTGAACTGGTTGGATCATAGATCAGCAACACAGCGACCAAAGCAATCCGTTTGCTCTTGACTCCCGATTGGGAGTGTCATGAAGGTGAAGCTTCATGGCGAGGGCGATCAACAAAAACAAGAAGCCCGAAACCAATAATAAAAATAGAGCACGCAACTACTTCTGGGGGAGCTTCGGCTCCCCTTGTAGTTTCTGGTAAATAGCTACGAACTCGACGCTCAAAGGCTTCTGGCGCAAAGCCTGCAGCTTGTTCCTACACCATCCCCCGACTAAATGCTAGAATCCCCGCCCATCATGCGGTCATTCTTCGTTATGGCCGAACATTCCTTCAAACAGTGCATCCCATGCTGAAGAAGTTGTTCCAGTCATTCCGTTCTCCCTTGCGTCGTACGCAACACAAACGCAGCACGCCTGAAGTGCTCAATAGCAGCCAACATTCGCTGCAACGCGCTCAGTTCAGCCGTTATGCGGTGAATATCGTCGAACGTTTGCAGAACGCCGGTTACCAGGCCTATCTGGTCGGCGGTTGCGTACGCGACATGCTACTTAATATCACGCCCAAGGATTTCGACGTCGCCACCAGTGCCACGCCTGAACAGGTGCGCGCCGAGTTTCGCAATGCGCGCATCATCGGCCGCCGCTTTAAGCTGGTGCACATCCATTTCGGGCGCGAAATCATCGAAGTCGCAACGTTCCGCGCCGGCCATCCGCAAAACGATGAAGAGGAAGACACCAATCAGTCCTCCCGCAACGAGAGCGGTCGCATCCTGCGTGACAACGTTTATGGCACCCTGGAAGAAGACGCGCAACGCCGCGACTTCACCATCAATGCCCTGTACTACGACCCGGTCAGCGAACGCATCCTCGATTACGCCAACGGCGTACACGACATCCGCAACAACCTGATCCGCCTCATCGGCGACCCGACGCAACGCTACCAGGAAGACCCGGTACGTATGCTGCGGGCCGTGCGCTTTGCCGCCAAGCTCAACTTCGGCATCGAGAAGCATACCGCTGCGCCGATTCGCGAATTGGCGCCCATGCTGCGGGAAATTCCCTCGGCACGTCTGTTCGAAGAAGTGCTCAAGCTGTTCCTCTCGGGCTACGCCGCCGACACGTTCGAGATGCTCGTCGACCTGCAGTTGTTCGACCCTCTGTTCCCGGCCAGCGCCGAAGCATTGGAATACAACCCAACCTATACCCACACGCTGATCAGCGAAGCGCTGATCAACACCGACCTGCGCATCAAGCAGAACAAACCGGTCACCCCGGCGTTCCTGTTTGCCGCCCTGTTGTGGCCAGCCCTGCCAAAACGTGTACTGCGTTTGCAGGACCGTGGCATGCCGCCGATTCCGGCCATGCAGGAAGCCGCTCACGAACTGATTGCCGAACAGTGCCAGCGCATCGCCATTCCAAAGCGCTTCACCATGCCGATCCGAGAGATCTGGGACATGCAGGAGCGCCTGCCGCGCCGCAGCGGAAAACGCGCCGACCTGCTGTTGGACAACCCACGCTTCCGCGCCGGCTACGATTTCCTGCTGCTGCGCGAAAGCGCCGGCGAACAGACCGACGGCCTGGGCGAATGGTGGACCGATTACCAGGACGCCAATGACAGCGAGCGTCGCGAGATGATTCGTGAGCTGGGCAGCAAAGGTGAAGCAACCGGCGAAGGGCCGAAGAAGCGCCGGCGCAGCGGTACCAAGCGCAAGCGCAGCGCAGCCGATGCCTCGGGCGCCGCAGGCGAATAAACGTGGAACGCATCTACATCGGCATGGGCAGCAACCTGGCCGCCCCGGACCAGCAATTGCGCAGCGCTATCCAAGCGCTGGCTCAGTTGCCAGGCACTTGCGTCGCGGGTGTGTCCGCCTTTTACCAAAGTGACTCCCTGCTCCCTGGCCAACCGCGCTACACCAACGCGGTTGCCGCCCTGGACAGCAGCCTTGCGCCTCTCGACTTGCTGGATGCGCTGCAAGCCATCGAAAACGACCAAGGCCGCGAGCGCCTGGAGCGTTGGGGCCCACGCACGCTTGACCTGGACATTCTGCTGTTTGGCGATCGCCTGATCGATGAACCGCGCCTGAAGGTGCCCCACTACCAGATGCACCTGCGTGCGTTTGTGTTGTATCCGCTGGCCGAACTGGCGCCCGCGGCATTGCAACTGCCGGATGGCACATGCCTCGGTGCCCTGCTTGAAGCCTGCCCGTTTGTCGGCCTGGAACGCCTTCGCGCTGCTGAATCGCATCAGTAACAGCGGTAACACCCCCGTCGTAACAATGCGGTAACACATCCAATTGACTTCCCGTGTCCTCCTCACGACTATAGGCGTCCCGCTGCCGCCAACCCGGCGCTAAAGGGCGCAATCCAGGCCTTATAAGCACTGCTCTCAAGACGGTGCGCCTGTATAAACGAAGACTCACGCGCGTTACTCGCTGTTTCCAAGCGCCTGAACGAGGACCCTTTTCATGCCAGACATTACCCTGACCACCTTGCAGAGCCTCAAGCTCAAAGGTGAAAAAATCACCATGCTGACCTGCTATGACGCCACCTTCGCCAACGCCTGCTGCCAGGCTGGGGTTGAAGTGTTATTGGTAGGCGACTCCCTGGGCATGGTTCTTCAAGGGAATGACAGCACCCTGCCCGTGACCACCGATGAACTCGCCTACCACACCGCCAGCGTCAAGCGCGGCAATGAGGGCGCGTTCATCATCGCCGACCTGCCGTTCATGGGCTATGCCACGCTTGAACAGACCTTCCTGAACGCCGGCAAACTCATGCAGGCCGGCGCGCACATGATCAAGGTGGAAGGTGCCGTATGGCTTGCCGAATCGATCCGCCTGCTGGCTGAACGCGGCGTGCCGGTGTGTGCGCACATGGGCCTTACGCCGCAGTCGGTGAACATCCTCGGCGGCTATAAAGTGCAAGGTCGCAATGAAGCCCAGGCGCGCCAGATGCGTGCCGATGCCATCGCCCTGGAGCAAGCGGGCGTGGCGATGATCCTGCTTGAGTGTGTGCCCAGCGAATTGGCCGCAGAAATCACCCAGGCCGTTAAGGTGCCGGTGATCGGTATTGGCGCAGGCTCGGCAACGGATGGCCAGGTGCTGGTATTGCACGACATGCTCGGCCTGTCGATCACCGGCCGCGTGCCGAAGTTCGTGAAGAACTTCATGACCGGCCAGGACAGCATCCATGCTGCGTTGAGTGCTTACGTCGCTGAAGTCAAAGGCGTGACCTTCCCAGGCGCCGAACACGGATTCTCTGCATGAACACCGTAAAAACCGTACGCGAACTACGCGCTGCCGTCGCCCACGCCCGCAAAGCCGGCAAACGCATCGGCTTCGTGCCCACCATGGGCAACCTGCACAGCGGCCATGCGACCCTGGTGAACAAGGCGGTGCAGCAGGCCGACTTTGTCGTCGCGAGCATCTTCGTCAACCCGCTGCAATTTGGCGCCGGCGAAGACTTGGACAAATACCCCCGCACCCTCGCCGCCGACCAGGAAAAACTCCTGCAAGCCGGGTGCAACCTGCTGTTCGCGCCCACCGTCGAAGAAATGTACCCCGGCGGCATGACCGGCCAGACCCGCGTCAGCGTTCCGCAATTGTCCGAAGGCTTGTGCGGCGCCAGCCGTCCCGGGCACTTCGAAGGCGTGGCCACGGTGGTCAGCAAGCTGTTCAACATGGTGCAGCCGGACATCGCGGTGTTTGGCCAAAAGGACTACCAGCAACTGGCGGTGATCCGCGCCATGGTCCACGACCTGAACATGCCGATCCAGATCATCGGCGAACCTACCGTGCGCGCCGACGACGGCCTCGCGCTGTCTTCACGCAATGGCTTTCTCAGCGAAGAGCAACGTGCGATTGCGCCGGTGCTGTTTCGCAGCCTCAGCCAGATTGCCGCCGCCATCAAGGACGGTGACCTCGATTTCGCCAAATTGCGCGCGCAACAGGTACAACAGATCCAAGCCGCCGGACTGCGCCTGGACTACCTGGAAGTTCGCCAAGGCCTGCACCTGCGCCCCGCCACGCCTGAAGATCGGGACATTGTGATTCTGGTCGCGGCCTTTCTGGGTACGACCCGCCTCATCGACAACTTGCACCTGAACCTCAACTGACCCCCTCCGAACAGCTCGCCTGTTGCCCTGAATGCTGCGCCGGTATAAAAAAGTACCGGCCACAGCGCAGACAAAGCCAAGACATATCGACACGCTAGGTTTAATGTAATCGCCCGGCGCTAAGGTTAGCGCTGTCTGGAACCCAATCCTTGATAGAAAGACTGGATGTTCCGGACTTTGAAGTGTCCTAAAGGCAGTCCCCGTAATAAAAGGAAACCCGCAGCGATGGCGTACTACCGCACCCCTCATGACGTTACCGCTCTGCCCGCCTGGCAAGCGCTTAACCAACACCGCCAAGCCATGCAGGATTTCAGCATGCGCGAAGCGTTCAATGCCGATCCCCAGCGCTTCTCCCAGTTCACCTTGAGCAGCTGCGGACTTTTCCTCGATTACTCAAAAAACCTGATTACCAGCGAAACCCGCGACCTGCTGGTGGGTTTGGCCAAGGAAGTCGGTCTGAAAGACGCGATCGATTCGCTGTACGCCGGCGAGCCGGTCAACTCGTCCGAAGGCCGCCCTGCCCTGCACACCGCCCTGCGCCGCCCGGTGGGCGACAAGCTGTCGGTAAACGGCGTGAACATCATGCCGGACGTGCATAAGGTGCTGAACCAGATCACCGATCTGGTCGGCCGCATCCACGATGGTCTGTGGCGTGGCTACACCGAAAAGCCGATTACCGACGTGGTGAACATCGGCATTGGTGGTTCGTTCCTCGGCCCGGAGCTGGTCTCTGAAGCGCTGTTGTCCTACGCCCATAAAGGCGTGCGCTGCCACTACCTGGCGAACATCGACGGCAGCGAGTTCCACGAGCTGACCATGAAGCTGCGCGCCGAGACCACGCTGTTTATCGTCTCGTCGAAATCCTTCAACACCCTGGAAACCCTGAAAAACGCCCAGGCCGCCCGCGCCTGGTATCTGGCCCAGGGTGGCTCGGAAGCCGAGTTGTACCGCCACTTTATCGCCGTATCGAGCAACAACGCGGCAGCCGTGGCGTTCGGCATCCGTGAAGAAAACATCTTCCCGATGTGGGACTGGGTCGGCGGCCGCTACTCGCTGTGGTCGGCCATCGGCTTGCCAATCGCCCTGGCCATTGGCATGTCCAACTTCAAGGAACTGCTGTCCGGTGCCTACACCATGGACCAGCATTTCCAGAACGCGCCGTTCGAGCAAAACATGCCCGTGTTGCTGGGCCTGCTGGGTGTCTGGTACGGCAACTTCTGGGGCGCGCAGAGCCATGCGATCCTGCCGTACGACCACTACCTGCGTAACATCACCAAACACTTGCAACAGTTGGACATGGAATCCAACGGCAAGAGCGTGCGCCAGGACGGTAAACCGGTGTCCACCGACACCGGCCCGGTGATCTGGGGGGGCGTGGGCTGCAACGGTCAGCACGCGTACCACCAACTGCTGCACCAAGGCACCCAACTGATCCCGGCCGACTTCATCGTGCCGATCGTCAGCTTCAACCCGGTGTCCGACCACCATCAGTGGCTGTACGCCAACTGCCTGTCGCAAAGCCAGGCGCTGATGCTCGGCAAGACCCGCAGCGAAGCCGAAGCCGAGCTGCGCGACAAGGGCATCGCCGAAGACGACGTGCAGAAGCTCGCCCCGCACAAGGTGATCCCGGGCAACCGTCCAAGCAACACCCTGGTGGTAGAGCGCATCAGCCCACGTCGCCTGGGCGCGCTGGTGGCAATGTATGAGCACAAGGTGTTCGTGCAGAGCGTGATCTGGGGCATCAATGCCTTCGACCAATGGGGCGTTGAGCTGGGCAAAGAGCTGGGCAAGGGCGTGTACAACCGCCTGACCGGCGCTGAAGAAACCTCAGCCGAGGATGCCTCGACCCAGGGCCTGATCAACTACTTCCGCGGTCGTCACCGCGGCTGATGCAGGTAACGCAAGGCCAACATCCGTTTGGACGTTGGCCTTGAACCCTCCTCCCACAGGGTGCATCTTTATCACTTGTCGCAAAAACAAGAATAAGGATCGCTCATGTTCGATATCAGCACGTTTCCAACCGCCGATGCCGTCCGCCGGGCTGCGCAACTCAGTCAAGAGGACTACCAGCGCCTCTATCGTCAATCCATCGAGCAACCCGATACCTTCTGGGGCGAACAGGCCAAGGGCTTTCTCGACTGGATAACCCCCTGGCACACCGTTCAACACTCGGATATCCACACCGGCGCAGCCCAATGGTTTGCCGGCGGCCAACTGAACGTCAGCTACAACTGCATCGACCGTCACCTGGCGCAACGCGCCGATCAAGTGGCCTTCATCTGGGAGGGCGACGATCCGACAAAGTCTGCCAAAATCACCTACCGCCAACTGCACCACAACGTTTGCCGCCTGGCCAATGTGCTGAAAAGCCGTGGCGTGAAGAAAGGCGACCGCGTGTGCATCTACATGCCGATGATCCCGGAAGCGGCCTACGCCATGCTGGCCTGCACGCGGATTGGCGCGGTGCATTCGGTGGTGTTCGGGGGCTTCTCGCCGGATGCCCTGCGCGACCGCATCCTCGATGCCGACTGCCGCACCGTGATCACCGCCGATGAAGGCGTGCGCGGCGGTAAGCCAGTGGCCTTGAAAAAGAACGTCGACAAGGCCCTGGCAAGCTGCCCGGGGGTCAATACCGTGCTGATAGTGGAGCGTACCGGTGCGCCCTTGGACTGGAGCGAAGGCCGCGACCTCAAGTACCAGCAAGCCCTGGATGCCGCCAGCGATGACTGCCCCCCCGAGCCGATGGGCGCCGAAGACCCGCTGTTCATCCTGTACACCTCGGGTAGCACCGGTAAACCCAAGGGCGTGCTGCATACCACCGGCGGCTATCTGCTGCAGGCCGCGATGACCTTCAAGTACGTACTCGATTACCGTGATGGCGAAGTGTTCTGGTGTACGGCGGATGTGGGATGGGTCACCGGCCACAGCTATATCGTCTACGGCCCGCTGGCCAATGGCGCGACCTCGCTGATGTTCGAAGGCGTGCCGAGCTACCCGGACAGTTCGCGCTTCTGGCAGGTGATCGATAAACATCAGGTGAATATCTTCTACACCGCGCCCACCGCCCTGCGCGCCTTGATGCGTGAGGGCCACGGCCCGCTGGAGAACACCTCCCGCGCCAGCCTGCGGCTGCTCGGCAGTGTGGGTGAGCCGATCAACCCGGAGGCCTGGGACTGGTATTTCAATGCGGTAGGCGAACAGCGCTGCCCGATTGTGGACACCTGGTGGCAGACCGAAACCGGCGGCATCATGCTCAGCCCACTGGTCAGCGCCCAACGGATCAAACCGGGTTGCGCGACCCAACCGATGTTTGGCGTACAGCCTGTGCTGCTGGATGAGCACGGCAAAGCAATCAGCGGCGCCGGCAGCGGCGTACTCGTCATCAAAGCCAGCTGGCCGGGGCAGATCCGCAGCGTCTATGGTGACCCGCAGCGCATGGTCGACACTTATTTCAAACCCTACCCCGGCTATTACTTCACCGGCGATGGCGCGCGCCGCGACGAGGACGGCGACTACTGGATCACCGGACGCATCGATGATGTGATCAACGTGTCCGGCCACCGTATCGGCACGGCCGAGGTGGAAAGCGCACTGGTGCTGCACGACCAGGTCGCCGAGGCCGCCGTGGTCGGCTACCCCCACGATGTCAAAGGCCAGGGCATCTACGCCTTCGTCACCCCGATGAATGGCGTGGAGCCCAGCGAAGCGCTGAAAAAACACCTGCTGGAACTGGTCAGCAAGGAAATCGGCAGCTTTGCCAAACCGGAACTGATTCAATGGGCACCGGCCTTGCCGAAAACCCGCTCCGGCAAGATCATGCGCAGGATTCTGCGCAAGATCGCCTGCAACGAACTGGACAGCCTCGGTGATACCTCAACCCTGGCCGACCCCAGCGTGGTGGACGGTCTTATCGACAAACGCCTGAACCGCTAGGAGACACCCCGAGTCGCCATGGAATTTATCCGCAGCCGTATCGAAACCCAGTTGATGAGCCTTACCGGTTTGTCACTGGGCCAACTGGACCTGGAAAACCCCAAGGGCGACCCCGGCCTGTTCGGACCGGATTCGGTCAGTTGGCAAGTGCATGGCGACTTCAGCAGCATGCTCATCGGCGGCATCAGCGCCTTGATGCTGCAAGCCTTGCACCCGCTGGCCCTGGCGGGCGTGTGGGACCATTCGAACTTTCGCCAGGACATGCTTGGGCGCTTGCGGCGCACATCACAGTTCATTTCCGGCACCACCTTCGGTTCGCGTAAGGACGCCGACTGGCTGATCGAAAAGGTGCGCACCATTCACTTGCAGGTAGTCGGCCATGCACCGGACGGGCGGCCATATGCGGCAAGCGACCCGGAACTGCTGACCTGGGTGCATGTTGCCGAAGTGAGCAACTTTCTGGCCGCTCACCTGCGCTACCGCAACCCCGGGCTTTCGGGGCGCGACCAAGACCGTTACTACAGTGAAATCGCCCTGGTGGCGGAACGCTTGGGCGCACGGCAAGTACCGCACTCACGGCAGGAAGTTTCCACTTACCTGGCACGCATCCGCCCGCAATTGCTGTGCGACGAGCGCAGCCGCGAAGTGCTGCGCCTGCTATTGAATGCGCCCGCGCCAAGTCCGCTGGCCAAGCCGTTTGGCGCATTAATGATGCAAGCCGGTATCGACCTGCTGCCGGACTGGGCCAGCGCCCTGCTCGACCAGCACCAAAGCCCGCTGCAGCGCCATCTGATTCGTGCCGGGGTCAAGCGCAGCGCGCCATTGTTGCGCTGGGCAATGCGCAATGGTTCGGTGCAACGGGCACACCGACGGATGGGGTTGATGTAGCCAAGGCCCCATAGCTGTTAAACTCCGCGCCCTCACTGCCCCCCTTACTTAGCAAGGCGCGCTCCATGTCTTCCTTGAATCAGGCGCTGCGCGCCGCCCTCGATCATCGCCAAGACCTGATCAGCGAACTGCACGCCCAGGGTACCGATTGTTATCGCCTGTTCCACGGCAGCCAGGAAGGCGCCGGCGGCCTGACCATCGACCGCTATGGCCCGCAGTTGCTGGTGCAAAGCTTTCACCAGTCGCTGGAAACCGCAGAGCTGCTGGACCTGCACCAACTGATCAACCAGTACATGGGTTTGGAATTACTGTTGGTGTACAACGACCGCTCCCGCGGCAACTCGCGGATCGATCGCGAAGACTCGGTGTACCGCGCAGAACCCGCCGCGCTGCAAGACCTGGTCGGTCACGAATGGGGCCTGAATTACCGCGTACGTGGGCGCCATGTCGGGCAAGACCCGCTGCTGTTTCTGGACCTGCGCAACACCCGCGGCTGGGTCAAAGCCCACAGCGCCGGCAAAAGCGTGCTGAACCTGTTCGCCTACACCTGCGGCGTGGGCCTGAGCGCAGCCGCCGGGGGCGCACGCGAGGTGTGCAACCTGGACTTCGCCGAAAGCAACCTGGCGGTCGGCCGTGAGAACGGCCTGCTCAACCCGCAGTTGCCGGCCATGGAGTTCGTGCAATCGGACTACTTCCCGGCGATTCGCCAGTTGGCCGGCTTGCCGATCACCCAGCGTCGAGGGCAGAAACTGCCGAGCTATCCGCGCCTGGAACAACGCCAATACGACCTGGTGCTGCTCGACCCACCCGCCTGGGCCAAGAGTGCATTCGGCACCGTCGACCTGTTGCGCGACTACCAGAGCCTGCTCAAGCCCGCCCTGCTCGCCACTGCCGACAACGGCGTGCTGATCTGCTGCAACAACCTGGCAAAAGTCAGCATGCACGAGTGGCGCGAACAGGTCCTGCGTTGCGCGGAAAAAGCCGGGCGACCGGTACGTGACTGGAAAATCATGACGCCGGGGGCGGATTTTCCTTCACTGGACCAGCAGCCTCCCCTGAAAACTCTGATACTTCAGCTGTAGGACTCTTCCCATAGGCTCGGTTCTTCGGAACCGAAAACCCGTGCCATACTCCAAGGCACTCTTGTTCGACATAGATGGCGCCGCCCCATGCCCAAAGGATTGATCCGCGCCACTGGCGCCTTGTTGACTGCCCTTGCTCTGTACAGCTTGCTGGGCTTTTTGATTCTGCCCGGCATCGCCCTTCGCGTTGCCAACCAACAGTTGGCCCATTACGCCACGACACCTGCACGCATCGAGCGTATCGAACTCAACCCATTCAGCCTGGAACTGACGCTCTGGGGCCTGAAAATCGGCGAACCCGGCAAGGAGCAGGTGGGTTTCGAACGGCTCTATGCCAACCTGCAGATCGACAGCCTGTGGACCCGCGCCCTGCACCTGGCTGACGTGCAACTGGACAAACCCAAGACCGAGCTGTTGTTCGACAAGAGCGGGAAGTTGAACCTGGCGCAGCTGTTCAAACTGCCACCAAGCGAACCAACGCCGACTGACCCCGATGCCAAGCCGTTCCCGCTGCGCATCGACAGCATCAAGCTGGCCGGCGGCTACGTGCATTTCGAAGACCTGCGCCCCAGCGAGCCCATCGAGTTCCTCTACGACACACTCGACTTCGAACTGAAGAACCTCAGCACCCTGCCCGAAGACAATGCCGACATGACCCTCGTGGCGGCAGGCCCTGAAGGCGGGCAGATCGACTGGAAGGGCAACTTCAGCCTGGTGCCGATCACCTCCGAAGGCACCTTGAAAGTCACCGGCGGCAAGATGAAAGCCTGGTGGCCCTACGTGCGCGACGCACTGCCTCTGGTACTGGAAGACGGCGTGCTCAATTTCAGCACCGAGTATAAATTCAGCCTGGCCAAACAAACCGAACTGAACCTGACCAACACCGCCGCCAGCATCGCGCCATTCGCCATCAAGGCACCGGATGGCCGTCCGCTGGTACGCCTGGAGCGTCTGGACGTCAGCGAAGCCTCCGTAGACCTGGCCAAGCAGCAGGTGCTAGTCGGCAAGATTCGCAGCAATAAGCTGGAAACCTGGGCCGCCCTTGAAGCCGATGGTCAACTGGATTGGCAAAAACTGTTCGCCAGCCAACCGAGCAAACCCGCCAAGGCGCCGGAGCCGGCGACGGCCCCCGCCACCGCTGACTCGCCAAAGCCCGAACCCGCTGCGCCAAGCAAACCCTGGCAAGTACTGCTCAAGGACGTACAGCTGCGCAACTATCAAGTGCACTTGGCTGACCGCCAGGCTAAGCCCGCTGTGGCACTGGAATTGGGCCCATTGAACGTCGATGTGCAGGACTTCGATAGCCTCAACCAGAACCCCTTCACACTCAAGATCGACAGCGGCGTGGGCAAGCAAGGCAAGCTCCAGGCCGCCGGCGTGGTCAACCTCAACCCAGTCAGCGCCAAACTGAAGGTCAATACCAAAGACATCGACCTGCGGGTTGCGCAGTCCTACATCAGCCCGTTTATCCGCCTGGAACTGCGTAGCGGTATGCTCGGCAGCGACCTCGACGTGAACCTGAAAAGCACCGCGCCACTGGCCTTGCAGATCACCGGCCGTGCGCAGGTCGACCAACTGCACACCCTTGATACGCTCAAGACCCGTGATTTTCTCAAATGGCAGCGGTTGGTCATCGAGGGCCTGAACTATCAACACGGGGACAGCCTGTCGATCGACAAGGTCAACCTGTTGCAACCTTATGCGCGCTTCATGATCAACGACGACCGCACCACCAACGTTGACGACTTGCTGATTCCGCAGCCGGCCGACAGTGGCGCCAAGTCGTCGAGCAAAGCCCCCGCGAGCAAAGAGAAGCCCCTGGGCATTCATATCGGGCAGGTTGCGATCAACGACGGTTCGGCCAACTTTGCCGACTTCAGCCTCACGCCCAACTTTGCCACGGCGATTCAACAGCTCAACGGCCAGATCGGCACCATTGACAGTCGCCAGAACAAACCGGCCAGCGTCGATATCAAGGGCAAGGTGGATCGCTATGCCCCGGTGACCATCAAAGGCAGCGTGAATCCGTTTGATCCTATGGCCGCGCTGGATATCGCCACCAGCTTCAAGCGCGTAGAGCTGACCACACTGACACCTTACTCCGGCAAATTCGCCGGCTTCCGTATCCGCAAGGGCCGTCTCAACCTCGACCTGCACTACGTGATCACCAAGGGCCAGCTGAAGGCCGAAAACAAAGTGGTGATCGAGCAGCTGCAACTGGGTGAGAAAGTCGACAGCGCCGATGCCGTGGATTTGCCGATTCGCCTGGCAATCGCCCTGCTCAAGGACACTGACGGCAAGATCTCCATCGAACTGCCGGTGAGCGGCGACCTGAATAACCCGCAATTCAGCGTGATGCCGATTGTGTGGCAGACCCTGCGCAACCTGGTGGCACGCGCGGCCACCGCGCCGTTCAAGTTTATCGGCGGGCTGGTCACCGGCGGCGGCGCGGAGGACCTTGGCAACGTGTCATTCGCCGCCGGGTCCAGCGAATTGAACAAAGATGCCGAAGGCGCTCTTAACACGCTGGCCAAGGCGCTCAAGGAACGTCCTGCCCTGCGCCTGGAAATCGAAGGCACGGCCGCTGCCAGCAGCGATGGCCCCTTCCTGGCCGCCCAGCGACTGGAACGTGAATACCAATACAACTATTACAAGATGCTCCAGCGTCGCGGCGACAAGGTTCCGGCCCAGGCCTCGTTGCTGGAAGTTCCGGAAAGCGAAAAAGCACCGTTGCTCGAAGGTATCTTCCGGACCCGCGTGAAACAACAGCCCCCGGCCGAGTGGAAGGACCTGAGCCGTGACGACCGCACCGCCAAGCTGCGTGAAGGTGTGATCAAGTTCTGGAGCGGCAGCGATGTGCTGCTGCGCCAACTCGGCCAGGACCGTGCCAGCACCATCAAAGACTACCTGGTCGACAAGGGCCAACTGGAAGATGACCGGGTGTACTTCATCGATGCCAACCTGGGCCAGGCAGAGAAAGACGGCCGGGTGGTCACGCCGCTGCACCTGGACGCCGAATAACCGCCCCGCAATAGAACAGGCCCCGACACAAAGTGCCGGGGCCTGTAATGACCACATCCGTGTGGTCGGTCGCATGAACCTCAGAGGTGCATTGAGTGGATATCTAACTCACGCGCCGCCGCCGCTGTTTAGTTCAAACTCAGTGTCAAGCGTTACTCGGCTTTCAGACCGTCAGCCGATACAGCTTTAACGCCTTTGATTTTCTTGGTGATCGCTACAGCGGTGGCTTTCTGCGACTCCGTCACGGCAGTGGCGGACGACAGGGAAACCACGCCTTTATTGGTCTCGACCTTGATATCGGTGCCAGGAATACCCTTCTCGGTCACCAAGTCAGCTTTCACTTTGGTGGTAATCCAGGTGTCGCTGGTGGTCTCTTTGGCGTCATGGGCTGCGCCTTTGGTTTTGTCGATGCCGTCTGCTTTGGTAGCGCCGCCAGCCAGCAGGCCATCAGCGGATACGGCAGTCACACCTTTGATTTTTTTGGTGATCGCTACAGCAGTCGCTTTCTGCGCGTCCGAGATAGCTACGTCCGACGACAGGGAAACCACACCTTTGTTGGTCTCAACCTTGATGTCCGAACCTGGGATGCCTTTTTCAGTCAGCAGGTCGGCTTTGACTTTGGTGGTGATCCAGGTATCCGAAGTGGACTCTTTGGCTTTGGTCATTTCGCCAGCGGCCAGGGTCATTGGCGCTTGGGTAGGCTGAGCAAAGGCGGCGTTAGCCATGGCCAGGGTCAGGGCAGTAGCAGTTGCGGTAGCGAGAGCGAACTTCTTCATACGAGTAACTCCTGTTTTATTAAAAGTCTGCAGTGTGTGAACCTTGATGCTGCAGCGTTAACAGGGATATTGCAGGCAGTGTGCCAACTCCCAATCACCCATGAAAACCTTTTAAATCAACAGCTTACAAAAACCTGTGCTTTTTGAAATCGTGCAACTTGCATGAAGTGGATCGCGCCTGCATGCAAGTTGCGGGTTTTGCAGTGTATTAAGCGACTGATTTTTAGGCACTTTCCGGTCCCCATAAAAAAAGGACTCCGAAGAGTCCTTTTTTTCAGCTTGAGCTGTGGGGTGATTAAACGCCCGAAGCCTTGGCTGCTGCTACGTCCTTGATGGACAGCTTGATACGACCGCGGTTGTCCACGTCCAGTACCAGCACTTCCACTTCCTGGCCTTCTTTCAGAATGTCGGTCACTTTCTCAACGCGAGCGTCGCTCAGCATGGAGATGTGAACCAGACCGTCTTTGCCAGGCAGGATGTTGACGAATGCGCCGAAGTCGACGATGCGCTCAACCTTACCAACGTAGATCTTGCCGATTTCGGCTTCAGCGGTGATGCCCAGAACGCGCTGACGTGCTGCTTCAGCCGCTTCCTTGGTTTCGCCGAAGATCTTGATCGAGCCGTCGTCTTCGATGTCGATCGAAGCCTTGGTCTCTTCACAGATCGCACGAATGGTCGCGCCGCCTTTACCGATAACATCGCGGATTTTGTCGGTGTCGATTTTCATCGCGATCATGGTCGGAGCATTTTCCGACAGCTCGGTACGCGACTGACCAATGATCTGGTTCATCTGACCGAGGATGTTCAGGCGCGCTTCCAGGGCTTGGCCCAGGGCGATCTCCATGATTTCTTCGGTGATGCCCTTGATCTTGATGTCCATCTGCAGCGCGGTAACACCTTTAGCGGTACCGGCTACTTTGAAGTCCATGTCGCCCAGGTGGTCTTCGTCACCCAGGATGTCGGTCAGGATGGCGAACTTCTCGCCTTCTTTAACCAGGCCCATGGCGATACCGGCAACCGGTGCCTTCATCGGCACACCGGCATCCATCAGGGCCAGGGAAGCACCGCAAACGGAAGCCATGGAGCTGGAACCGTTGGACTCGGTGATTTCCGACACAACACGGATGGTGTACGGGAACACGTCAGCGGCAGGCAGCATGGCCTGGACCGAACGACGCGCCAAACGGCCGTGACCGATTTCGCGACGACCAGCACCGCCCATGCGACCACACTCGCCCACCGAGAACGGAGGGAAGTTGTAGTGCAGCATGAACGGGTCTTTTTTCTCGCCTTCCAGGGTGTCCAGCAGCTGTGCGTCACGGGCAGTACCCAGGGTCGCAACTACCAGAGCCTGAGTTTCGCCACGGGTGAACAGTGCCGAACCGTGAGTTTTCGGCAGAACGCCGACTTCGATGTTCAGCGGACGTACGGTGCGGGTGTCGCGACCGTCGATACGTGGCTTGCCGTTAACGATGTTCTCGCGAACGGTGCGGTATTCGATTTCACCGAATGCAGCTTTAACGTCGCTGGCCGAAGGCTGACCTTCTTCACCGGACAGTTTGGCTACAACCTGGTCTTTCAACTCGCCCAGGCGAGCATAACGGTCGGCCTTGACGGTGATGGTGTAGGCATCGGAGATGGCAGCGCCGAACTCGGAGCGGATAGCGCCCAGCAGTTCGGTGGCTTCCGGGGCAGCAGCCCAGGTCCAGGTTGGCTTGGCAGCTTCGGCAGCCAACTCGGTGACAGCCTTGATAACCGCTTGGAACTCGTCATGGGCAAACAGTACGGCGCCCAGCATCTGGTCCTCGGTCAGCTCTTTGGCTTCCGATTCAACCATCAGGACGGCTTCCGAGGTACCGGCAACGACCATGTCCAGGCTCGATGCTTTCAGTTGCTCGTAAGTCGGGTTCAGCAGGTAACCAGTGCTTTCGTGGAACGCAACGCGGGCAGCGCCAATCGGGCCATCGAAAGGAATGCCGGAGATGGCCAGGGCCGCCGAAGTACCGATCATCGCAGCGATGTCCGGATCAGTCTTCTTGCTGGTGGAAACGACGGTGCAGACAACCTGCACTTCGTTCATGAAGCCTTCTGGGAACAGCGGACGGATCGGACGGTCGATCAGTCGGGAAGTCAGGGTTTCTTTCTCGGAAGGACGGCCTTCGCGCTTGAAGAAACCGCCAGGGATCTTACCGGCAGCGTAAGTCTTTTCCTGGTAGTGAACGGACAGAGGGAAGAAGCCCTTGCTCGGGTCAGCGGTCTTGGCGCCAACAACGGTCACCAATACGGTCACGTCATCGTCAACGGTAACCAGCACTGCGCCGGAGGCTTGACGGGCGATACGGCCTGTCTCGAGGGTAACGGTCGACTGACCGAACTGGAATTTTTTGATAACCGGGTTCACGGTGTCCTACCTTCTTTGTGGCTCTTGGGGGAACGTGTCTTCTTGCGAAATTCTTGGGCAATGTCGGGAATCGGCCCAACCCTTGTCCAGGGGTAAAACATGCATCCAGATAAAACTTGAGGCTGGGAGCCTACCATGGGCCAACGGGAATCCCGATGACACACGGCAGACAACCAACCTCTAGCGCAATCGCTGATTAGCGACGCAGACCCAGGCGACCGATCAGAGTCTGATAACGACCCAGATCCTTGCCTTTCAGGTAGTCCAGCAGCTTACGGCGCTGGTTTACCATGCGGATCAGACCACGACGGGAGTGGTGGTCTTTACCGTTGGCCTTGAAGTGACCTTGCAGTTTGTTGATGTTGTGGGTCAGCAGTGCAACTTGCACTTCTGGCGAACCAGTGTCACCAACAGCTTGCTGATAGTCAGCTACGATTTGTGCTTTTTCTTGAACGTCGAGAGCCATGAGGCAATCCTTTTTTCAGGAAACCACCCAAAGGGCAGTTTCAACAGGCCAGGGACAAATCCCTGTATCTAAAAATGAGTAGTGACCGTGCCTGTTAACAGCCACACTCGTTCGGTCATTCTGACCGAATCAGTCGACGCGGCGCGATACGCCCGTCTTCGCTCACTTCACCGATACCGATAAAGCGACCGTTGTGATCCTGTACTCGCACCATGCCGAACTTCGGGGCATCCGGGGCGCGTACCGGCTGGCCGTTGAGCCAGTAGAACGCGCTGTGCTCCGAGAAGTGCAGCAATGGCCAATCGAGCAAACCGCTGTCCGAAGGCATCAGGAAGCGATCAACCGCTTCGTTGCCGCCTTCGGCGTGTACCGCCTCCAACTCTTCCAGCGTGACCGTCTGGGCCAAGGTGAAAGGACCGGCTTGTGTACGTCGCAGTTCGGCAACGTATGCGCCGCAGCCCAGTTGCTCACCAATATCCTCTACCAGGGTACGGATATAGGTGCCTTTGCTGCAGTCCACCGCCAATCGGGCAGTGTCACCCTCACAGGCGAGCAATTCCAGCCGGGCAATAGTAACAGAACGCGGTTCACGCTCCACCACTTCGCCTGCACGTGCCAGCTTGTAAAGAGGCTGCCCGTCGCGCTTGAGAGCCGAGTACATCGGCGGTATCTGGCTGATTTGCCCACGAAAAGCGGGTAAAGCCGCTTCGATATCAGCGCGACCAACGGTCACGTCGCGAACCTGCAAAACATCACCTTCGGCGTCCGCCGTGGTGGTGGTTTTGCCCAGTTGCATCAGGGTTTCGTAACCCTTGTCGGAATCGAGCAGGTATTGCGAGAACTTGGTAGCTTCGCCAAAGCACAACGGCAACACACCGGTGGCCAGGGGGTCGAGGCTGCCGGTGTGCCCGGCCTTCTCGGCATTGAGCAGCCAGCGAACCTTCTGCAAAGCGGCATTGGAGGTAAAGCCAATGGGCTTGTCGAGCAGAATAATGCCGCTGACGTTGCGACGGATACGTTTGACCTGAGCCACCGCTTACTCCTTGGCGTCTTCAGGTGTGGACGGATGTTGGCTGTCTTCAGCCACCGCACGCTCGATCAGTGCCGACAGGTGCGCCCCCCGCACGACGCTTTCGTCGTAGTGGAAGTGCAACTGAGGCACGCTGCGCAGCTTCATTTCACGGGCCAACTGCATGCGCAGGAAGCCTGCAGCCGAGTTGAGCACCTTGATGCTTTGCGCGATTTCTTCGCTGTTGTCCTGGCCCATCACGGTGATGAAGATTTTGGCGTGACCCACGTCACGGCTCACTTCAACGGCGGTGATGGTGACCAGGCCAACGCGCGGGTCTTTGACTTCGCGACGGATCAGTTGGGCCAGCTCACGCTGCATCTGATCGCCGATACGTTGGGTGCGGCTGTATTCTTTTGCCATGTCTTGTTACCTGTTACTGCCACATGGTGAAACCCATGGGGTCTGAAAGCGGCAAACGCCCGGCCTGACAAAAGCCAGACCGGGCGTTGCGTTTAGAGTCCTGACACGGCGCGGGGCATGTGCATGCCCACACGCTGCGTGGCTCCTGAAGTGCGCGAGTTAGAGGCTGCGAGCAACCTGGACCTTCTCGTACACTTCGATCTTGTCGCCAGCTTTGACGTCGTTGTAGCTCTTGACGCCAATACCGCATTCCATACCGGCACGCACTTCGGAAGCGTCATCCTTGAAGCGGCGCAGGGATTCCAGCTCGCCTTCAAAAATAACGATGTCTTCACGCAGTACACGGATTGGACGGTTACGGTGCACAACACCTTCGATAACCATGCAACCGGCGATCGCGCCGAACTTCGGCGAACGGAACACATCACGCACCTCGGCAACACCCAGGATATTTTCCCGAACGTCGCTGCCAAGCATACCGGTGAGGGCTTTCTTGACGTCTTCGATGATGTCGTAGATGACGTTGTAGTAACGCATATCCAGGCCTTCCTGCTCGACGATCTTGCGAGCGCCGGCATCGGCACGCACGTTGAAGCCGAACAGTACAGCGTTCGAAGCCAGTGCCAGGTTGGCGTCGGATTCGGTGATACCACCGACACCGCCACCCACCACACGCACTTGCACTTCGTCGTTACCCAGGCCGTTCAAGGCGCCGTTCAACGCTTCGAGAGAACCGCGGACGTCAGATTTGAGGACGATATTGAGCGTCTTCTTCTCTGCCTGACCCATGTTCTCGAAGATATTTTCCAGCTTGCCGGCGTGAGCACGAGCCAGTTTGACTTCGCGGAACTTGCCTTGACGGAACAGAGCCACTTCACGGGCTTTCTTCTCGTCCGCAACCACGCTCATCTCGTCGCCAGCGTCCGGGGTACCGTCCAGGCCGAGGATCTCGACAGGGATGGAAGGACCGGCCTCTTTGATCGGCTTACCGTTTTCGTCGAGCATGGCACGTACACGGCCGTAGTTCGAACCGACCAGAACCATGTCGCCTTGGCGCAGGGTACCGTCTTGAACCAGTACGGTAGCAACCGGGCCACGACCTTTGTCGAGACGCGATTCAACCACAACACCGCGGCCTGGGGCCGATGGGGTTGCCTTGAGTTCGAGTACTTCAGCTTGCAGCAGGACCGCTTCGAGCAGCTCGTCTACGCCGGTACCGACTTTGGCCGAGACCGAAACGAACGGCGTATCACCGCCCCACTCCTCAGAGGTCACACCGTGAACCGACAGTTCGCTACGGATGCGATCCAGATCGGCGCCCGGCTTGTCGATCTTGTTCACGGCAACAACCAATGGAACACCTGCGGCCTTGGCATGCTGGACAGCTTCAATGGTCTGCGGCATCACGCCGTCGTCCGCTGCAACTACCAGGATCACAATGTCAGTCGCCTTGGCACCACGGGCACGCATCGCGGTAAACGCGGCGTGACCTGGGGTGTCGAGGAAGGTGACCATGCCGCGCTCGGTTTCAACGTGGTAGGCACCGATGTGCTGGGTGATGCCGCCGGCTTCGCCCGCAGCTACCTTGGCACGACGGATATAGTCGAGCAGCGATGTCTTACCATGGTCAACGTGACCCATTACGGTCACAACTGGCGCACGAGAGAACGTCTCGCCTTCAAACTTCAGGGACTCGGCCAGGGAGTCTTCCAGGGCCGTGTCGCTGACCAGGGTCACTTTGTGGCCCAGCTCTTCGGCTACCAGTTGAGCAGTTTCCTGATCAAGCACCTGGTTGATGGTCGCTGGAGTACCCAGTTTGAACATGAACTTGATGATTTCAGCAGCCTTGACCGACATCTGGTTGGCGAGGTCGCCAACCGTGATGGTCTCGCCGATCTGCACATCACGCACGACAGGGCCGGTTGGGCTCTGGAAACCGTGGGCGTTGCGCTTTTTCAGTTTGGCCTTGCCGCGACCACCACGACGGAAGCCATCGCTTTCTTCGTCGGTAGTACGTGGAGCAACGCGTGGTGCGGGCGCTTTTTCTTTGACCGACGCACGATGCGGAGCGTTTTTGCGCTCGCCATCGCCACCACCGCCACGACGATTGTTATCGTCGGCACGTGGTTTGTCCGGGCGACGAGGTTCGTCGCGCTTGCGCGCATCGGCAGCAGGTGCCGGCGCAGCGGCAACCGGAGCGGCCTCGCGTACAGCCTCTGCAGGAGCGCCGGGCGCGGCGACCGCTTCAGTGGAAGCAGGTTGCGCAGCAGCAGGCTGGCGACGCGCTTCTTCTTCGGCGCGACGCTTGGCTTCTTCTTCAGCCTTCTGACGAGCAGCATTTTCTACTGCGCGACGTTCTTCCAGTTCGCGTTTGCGCTCGGCTTCGATTTCTTCCGGGCTGCGCTGTACGAAGACTTTCTTCTTGCGTACTTCAACGCTGATGCTTTTGCTACCAGCAACACGCAGGGTGCTGGTGGTTTTGCGCTGCAATGTAATCTTGCGCGGTTCTTCCACTTTCGCCTTGTGGCTGCTCTTCAAGTGAGTCAGCAAAGACTGCTTCTCACTATCGCTCACACCTTCATCGGCGGCGGTGTGCGGCAGACCTGCCTCACGCATCTGCTGCAACAGGCGCTCTACCGGTGTTTTGACCTCATCGGCCAGTTGTTTCACCGTGACTTGCGTCATGCACTTCTCTCCTCAGGCCGCGCCTAATTACTCGAACCAATGGGCTCGGGCGGCCATGATCAACTTGCCGGCACGATCATCGTCAATGCCGTCGATGTCGAGCAGATCGTCAATAGACTGCTCGGCCAGGTCTTCGCGGGTAATTACGCCGCGCACCGCCAGTTCCATCGCCAAATCCTTGTCCATACCCTCAAGCGAGAGCAGGTCTTCGGCCGGATGGGCGTCTGCCAGCTTTTCCTCAGTAGCGATGGCTTTGGTCAACAAACGATCCTTGGCCCGAGCGCGAAGCTCGTTGACGATATCCTCGTCAAAGCCGTCGATGTTGAGCATTTCCTCCACCGGTACGTAGGCAATCTCTTCCAGGCTGGTAAAGCCTTCGTCCACCAGCACCTGTGCCAGTTCTTCATCGACTTCAAGCTCTTCGATAAAGTTGCGCAGGATGTCGCCGGTTTCAGCTTGCTGCTTAGCCTGGATGTCCGATTCGGTCATCACGTTCAGGGTCCAACCGGTCAGTTGGCTGGCCAGACGCACGTTCTGACCACCACGACCAATGGCCTGAGCCAGATTGTCTGCGCCAACGGCGATGTCCATTGCATGGGCATCTTCGTCAACGATAATTGCCGCCACTTCAGCTGGCGACATGGCGTTGATCACGAACTGCGCCGGGTTATCGTCCCACAGGACGATGTCCACACGCTCACCACCCAACTCGCCCGACACGGCCTGGACGCGCGAACCGCGCATACCAATGCACGCGCCTTGCGGGTCGATGCGTTTGTCCTTGGAGCGAACCGCGATCTTGGCGCGCGAACCCGGGTCGCGGGACGCAGCCATGACTTCGATCAGGCCTTCGGCGATTTCCGGCACTTCGATACGGAACAGCTCGATCAGCATTTCCGGCGCAGTGCGCGACAGGATCAACTGAGGGCCACGGTTCTCGGTGCGGATTTCCTTGAGCAGCGCACGCAGACGCACGCCAACTCGGAAAGTTTCGCGAGAGATGATGTCTTCGCGAGCCAGCAACGCCTCAGCGTTGTTGCCCAGGTCAACGATCACGTTGTCGCGAGTTACTTTTTTCACGGTGCCGGAGATGATTTCACCCAGGCGTTCGCGATAGGCGTCAACGACTTGAGCGCGCTCGGCTTCGCGAACCTTTTGCACGATCACCTGCTTGGCGGTCTGTGCAGCAATACGGCCGAATTCGATCGACTCGATCTTTTCTTCGACGACGTCACCCACCTTGGCGCCCGGGTGCGTTTGCGCAACCTTGCTCGGCCAGGTCTCGATCGCCGGATCATCAAGATCGTCCTCTTCAACCACCGTCCAACGACGGAAAGTCTCATAGGCACCCGTGTGACGGTTGATTTCCACACGCAGATCTACTTCGTCTTCAAAACGTTTCTTGGTAGCAGTGGCCAGGGCCAGCTCCAACGCTTCAAAAATCACGCTTGCCGGTACGCCCTTTTCATTGGATACCGACTCAACAACCAGCAGTACTTCTTTGCTCATCGTACGCCTCGCCTTTCGCAAGCCATTGGATCCGCGGGATCCGCGTCTCAGTCAAAACTGGGAATAATGTTGGCCTTGTCGATCATATCGATCGGCAACAGGAACTCATGGTCTTCTACCTGCACCACGACATCCTGCTCTTCTACACCACGCAGAAGGCCCTGAAAGTTGCGTCGCCCCTCAAAGGGAGATCGCAGCTTGATCTTCACTTGTTCACCGGCAAATTTTGCAAACTGATCAATAGTGAACAGTGGGCGTTCCATGCCTGGCGAGGAAACTTCGAGGGTGTACTCAACGGCGATCGGATCTTCAACATCCAGGACACCGCTGATCTGACGGCTGACAATGGCACAATCGTCCACCAGCACGCCGCCCTCTTTATCGATATAAACGCGCAACATTGAGTGGCGACCTTGAGCCGAAAACTCAATACCCCAGCATTCATAGCCTAGGGCCACGACCACCGGGGCCAACAAGGCCTGCAACTCTTCTAGCTTGCTCGACACCTGAACCCCCTCGTGCATGTATGTGCATGCTGTGCAAAATAAAAAAATGGGCGAAACGCCCATCCTTGAAACGCCGTCGAATAGCGGCGTTGAAAGTGTCCAGCTAACAAAAAGCCCCTTAAAAGGGGCTCCGCTAAAACTGGTTGCGGGGGCCGGATTTGAACCGACGACCTTCGGGTTATGAGCCCGACGAGCTACCAGACTGCTCCACCCCGCGACAAAGCTGGGGCGGAAGTATACGACCGATCCCTTACAGGGTCAATGTAACCTTCCACCTACAAGAAAGCCCGCAACAGCGGGCTCTCCTGATAATTGGTACCGAGAAGGGGACTCGAACCCCTACACCCTATGGGCACAACCACCTCAAGGTTGCGTGTCTACCAATTCCACCACCTCGGCAATACAGCGTTTACAACCCTTCTTACTTCTGCTCTTGAGCTGGAGGCACGTCAGTCGCTGGAGTAGCCGACTTTTGCTCTTGAAGCACCGGGACATCATCAGAAGCCGGTTTTGCTTTTGGTACTTCCAACACTGCTGGGTTTGGCAAACCTGCCTGAGTCAGCACATGAGCTTTCTCTTTAGCAAAGTAACCTAACCCTAAGCTGGTTATGAAGAAACCGGCGGCAAGTATAGCAGTAAACTTACTAAGAAAGGTAGAGGAACCTTGGCTTCCGAACACAGTATTTGAAGCACCTGCACCGAAAGACGCACCAGCATCCGCACCTTTACCCTGTTGCAACAAAACCAGGGCAACTACGCCCAGGGCAGCCAACAGATGAAAAACGACTACGACTGTTTCCAGCATTTTTTCAGTTTCCCGCGGCGCGACAGATCGCACCGAACTCATCTGCATTCAGGGAGGCTCCACCAATGAGCCCCCCATCGATATCCGGCATGCCGAACAGTTCGACCGCATTGGCCGCCTTCACGCTGCCGCCGTATAGAAGACGCACACCTTGTGCGACTTCAGAATTCTCTGCCGCCAACTGAGCGCGAATGGCTGCATGCACATCCTGCGCTTGTTGTGGTGTAGCAGTCAGCCCGGTACCAATGGCCCAGACCGGCTCGTAAGCAATTACTGCCTTTGCAAACGCACCAACACCCAGCTCCTCGATAATGCTGCCAAGCTGACGCGAGACAACCTCAAGAGTTTTGCCCGATTCGCGCTGCTCAAGGGTTTCCCCTATGCACAACACCGGAATCAAGCCACAAGCCTGTGCCGCTGCGAACTTGCGATTGAGTGTCCCATCACGCTCGCCCATCATCTGACGGCGCTCGGAGTGCCCGACAAGCACATAGGAACAACCCGCATCAACCAGCTGACTCGGTGCAATCTCACCGGTCAAGGCACCTTGCATGGCTTCCACCGCAGAATTCTGCGCGCCGACCTGGATCGACTTACCTTTCAAGCCATCAACCACTTGGGTGATATGCAAGCAAGGCGGGAAAACCGCGATATCAACACCGCTAGGCAAGGCCAAGTGACGAAGGCCGTTGATCAGCTCAGCGACACTGGCGCGGGTACCGTGCATCTTCCAGTTACCAGCTACCATAGTGCGACGCATGCTGTACCTCGTCGGTCAAAGTGGGCGCAGATGTTACCCAACCACATCATCACTGGCAAGCCGAATTCAGACGCAAACTTCAGTTACTAGTTTTGCCAAGTCTTCGGCATGGCCACGAACCTGTATTTCATCGTCACCCTCGACCATAACGCGCACCAAAGGCTCTGTGCCGGACTTGCGCAACAGCACCCGGCCACGCCCCGCCATTGCCAGGGTCACACGCTCGCACGCTTCTTTGACAGCTGGGTGCTCAATCGGGTTTTCACCGCCCGCAAAACGCACATTAAGCAAGACTTGAGGGCATTTACGCAGCGCCTGACGCGCCTGGGCCAGGCTCTCGTCTCGACGACGCAAGGCCAGCAACACCTGCAATGCCGCAATAATCGCATCGCCCGTGGTGGTGTGCTGGAAGCACACGACATGCCCGGAGTTCTCACCACCTACTTGCCAGTTACGCTCCAACAGTTCGGCAATGACATAACGGTCACCGACATTGGCGCGCACAAAGGGAATACCCAGGTCTGCCAGCGCCAACTCGAGACCGAGATTGCTCATCAGCGTCCCGACGACACCACCTTGCAGCTTGTTACGCTCATGCAAATCGCGAGCAATGATAAACAACAGGTCGTCCCCATCGACCACTGCACCCGTATGATCGACCATCAAGACACGATCACCGTCACCATCGAAGGCGATACCCAGATCGGCATGCTCAGCAAGCACGGCTGCCTGCAACTGCTCCATATGGGTGGAACCGCAGTTTTCGTTGATGTTCAACCCGTTTGGCTGGGCCGACAGCACCGTCACATCCGCACCCAATTCTCTGAATACGCTTGGCGCCACTTTGTAGGTGGCGCCATGAGCACAGTCCACCACGACTTTCAGGCCTGCGAAGTTGGTGCTGGTTGGCACACTGCTCTTGCAGAATTCGATATAGCGGCCGGACGCGTCATTAATACGCGACACCTTGCCCAATTTACTGGACTCAACCACCGTCATCGGCGCATCCAGCAGCTCTTCGATCATCAGCTCGATTTCGTCCGGCAGCTTGGTGCCCTGCCCCGAGAAGAACTTGATGCCATTGTCATCATGAGGGTTGTGCGAGGCGCTGATCACGATACCGGCTTCAGCGTGAAAGGTACGCGTCAGGTAAGCGATCGCCGGTGTCGGCATTGGCCCCAGCAACATCACATCAGCACCTGCGGCAGACAGACCAGCCTCCAGCGCGGACTCAAACATGTATCCCGAAATTCGGGTGTCCTTGCCCACCAGGATGCGGCAAGCGCCCATGCTGCGGAACGCCATGCCTGCCGCCCAACCCAGCTTGAGCATAAAATCAGGAGTAATCGGAAATTCGCCGACCCGACCACGGATACCGTCGGTGCCAAAGTATTTTTTAGTCATAAGTGCTCCATCATTCTTATTCGGCTGATTCTACTGCGGCAAGCATGCGCACCACATCCACGGTTTCGGCGACGTCATGTACACGCAAAATACGCGCGCCCTTGGTCATCGCAAGCGCTGCCAGTGCAAGACCACCGTACAGCCGCTCACCCACCGGGCGATTCAACGCGAGCCCTATCATGCTCTTGCGCGAAACACCGACCAACAAAGGCCGACCAAGGGCATGCAGGGATTCCATATGCTTGAACAGGCTTAAGTTATGTTGCAGGGTCTTGGCGAAACCAAATCCGGGATCAAGGATGATTTTCTCCGGCGCAATTCCTACGCTGGCACATTGAGTCATCCTTTCAGCAAGAAACCCACTTACTTCACCAACGAGATCATCATAGTGCGGACTGTCCTGCATATTGCCGGGCTCTCCCAGCATATGCATAAGGCACACGGGCAAGCCGGTAGCCGCAGCCGCATCCAAGGCGCCGTCACGCCGAAGGGAACGCACATCATTGATCAGCCCCGCCCCCAGACGCGCCGTTTCGTGCATCACGGCAGGCGTCGATGTATCAACCGAGATGATCACATCCAGCTCACGGGCGATAAGCTCTACTATTGGAGCCACTCGCTCAAGCTCCTCCACAGGAGAAACTACGCGAGCGCCCGGCCGGGTGGACTCACCACCGACATCAATCAAGGTCGCGCCAGCGTTCATCATCGCCTCGGCATGACGTAACGCGGCATCCAACTGGCTGAAGCGGCCACCATCGGAAAAGGAATCGGGGGTTACATTGAGAATGCCCATGACATGCGTATGGGCCAAATCAAGAACCCGGTTGCCGCAAGGCAACCGGGTGGAGGACAACACAGAAGTCATTTCAAACCTTAGTGATCAGCTGCTGGGCCGCCGATAGGGGTTTCAGGCCGCTCATTCTGAACGACTGGCGGGGTGCCAGAAGTGCCCGAACCGCCTTCCCAATCGCGAGGCTCACGAGGCTCGCGACCCGCCATGATGTCATCGATCTGATCGGCATCTATGGTTTCGTACTTCATCAGCGCATCAGCCATTGCGTCCAGCTTGTCGCGGTTATCGGTCAGGATCTGCTTGGCCGTGCCATAGCACTGGTCAATGATGCTGCGCACTTCGGAGTCGATCAGCTTGGCTGTTTCACCGGAGAAGCTGGCACTCTGACCGCCACCGCCACGCCCCAAGAACACTTCACCTTCTTCCTCGGCATACATCAGAGGGCCCAGCTTTTCCGACAAGCCCCATTTCGTCACCATATTTCGTGCAATCTGACTGGCCCGCATGATGTCGTTGGAAGCGCCGGTGGTTACGCCGTCGAAACCCAAGGTCATCTCTTCAGCGATACGACCGCCATACAAAGAACAGATTTGGCTGATCAGCGCACGCTTGGAGAGGCTGTAACGATCTTCTTCCGGCAGAAACATGGTGACACCCAGCGCCCGACCACGAGGAATGATCGACACTTTGTAGACCGGATCGTGCTCAGGCACTACGCGACCGACAATGGCATGACCCGCCTCATGATAAGCAGTGTTCTGCTTCTCTTTTTCAGACATGACCATGGATTTACGCTCAGCGCCCATCATGATCTTGTCTTTAGCCAGCTCGAACTCCTTCATCTCAACGATGCGCTTGCCGGTACGGGCAGCAAACAGCGACGCTTCGTTCACCAGGTTGGCCAGGTCAGCACCAGAGAAGCCTGGCGTACCCCGCGCAATCACCGCCGGGGCTACGTCATCACCCATTGGCACTTTGCGCATGTGCACTTTCAAAATCTGCTCACGCCCACGAATATCTGGCAAGCCCACCACGACCTGCCGGTCGAAACGGCCTGGACGCAGCAACGCCGGGTCCAGTACGTCTGGTCGGTTGGTTGCGGCAATAACGATGATGCCGTCATTCATTTCGAAGCCATCCATCTCGACCAGCAACTGGTTGAGAGTCTGCTCACGCTCATCATGACCGCCACCCATGCCGGCGCCACGATGGCGACCCACGGCATCGATTTCGTCGATAAAAATGATGCAGGGAGCATGCTTCTTGGCCTGCTCGAACATATCGCGAACACGGCTGGCGCCCACACCGACAAACATTTCGACGAAGTCAGAACCGGAAATAGTGAAGAACGGCACCTTGGCCTCGCCGGCAATCGCCTTGGCCAGCAAGGTTTTACCGGTACCCGGAGGTCCAACCATCAGTACGCCACGGGGAATACGACCACCCAGACGCTGGAACTTGCCTGGATCGCGCAGGAACTCGACCAGTTCGCCGACTTCCTCCTTGGCTTCGTCGCAACCGGCAACGTCCGCCAGGGTAGTCTTTACCTGATCTTCGGAGAGCAGGCGCGCCTTACTCTTGCCAAAGCTCATCGGCCCGCCCTTGCCTCCAGCACCGCCTTGCATCTGGCGCATGAAGAACATGAACACAGCAATAATCACCAGGATAGGAAAGCTGGCTACAAGCAGTTGAGTCCAGATGCTCTGCTGCTCAGGCTGCTTGCCCTCGACAACCACGTGGTTATCCACCAGGTCGCCGATCAAGCCATTGTCTGGGATATTCGGGCGAATGGTCTTGAAGCCATCGCCATCGTTGCGCTTGCCGGTGATAACCGCGCCATCGACCGTCACGCGCTCTACCTTGCCATCCTTGACTTGCTGGATGAAGTCGGAATAGTTGAGGGTCTGTGGCTCGTTAGGGCTGGAGAAGTTGTTCATCACCGTCACAAGGACAGCCGCGATGATCAACCACAGGATCAGATTCTTTGCCATATCGTTCAATTAACTACCCTCTGAAGCAAGCTCCGCTACTGGCGCGTGCTTCGCATGATATTCACCAGCCTAACTTACTACATTACCTACAACTCTGGCAGGCGCCGTCTGTAACCCTTTGTGAAACTTTGACTACACAATATTCGTAAAGCTTCGCGACGAAAGCGATATAAAAAAACCTATCGACTCCCTTCAAACCTTCAAAGACGCTCATCACTGGCGGCACCTTCGATGCCGCGGTACCCCCGCGCCAACAGGTATTGCTCGCGCGAGCGGTCTCGGGAAGAGTCCGGCTTACGCATCTGAACCTTGTCGAACAGCTTGCGGATGTTCTTGTGATATTCGTCGAAGCCTTCCCCTTGGAAGACCTTGACCAGGAAATCCCCACCCGGACGCAATACCCGCCCGGCCAGGTCCAGCGCCAGCTCGCAAAGGAACATGGCTCGCGGCATATCAACAGCCGGTAATCCACTCATATTGGGGGCCATGTCGGAAATCACAAGGTCAACCTGTGAATTTCCCACAGCCTCCAGGATCTCGGCCAGAACGGCATCCTGGGTAAAATCGCCGTGCACGAAGGTCACATCGGGGATGCTGTCCATCTCCAGGATATCGGAAGCGATCAACCGACCTTGCCCACCAATCAGACGACTGGCCACCTGGGACCAGCCACCCGGCGCAGCGCCCAGGTCTATCACGCTCATGCCGGGGCGAAACAATTTGTCCTTGTCCTGCAGCTCCAGCAGCTTGTAGCTGGCCCGGGAACGGTAACCATCCTTTTGCGCCTTTTTGACGTAAGGATCGTTGAAATGCTCTTGTAGCCACTTAAGGCTGGTTTTGGAACGGGCCACGGGCCACCTCGAAAATAAAACGGGTCGTGATTAACTGGGCGGTCCCGGACTCGCTCGGGTAAACTGGCCGCCGCTTTTTACAAGATCAGACGCAGGGGTCAGATTATGCCGCTCACTCAAGAGCAGAAGAAACAGTACAAATCCATTGGCCACCATCTGAAACCAGTTCTGATTGTGGCAGACAACGGTTTGACTGAAGGTGTGTTAGCCGAATTTGAACGCGCACTCAATGATCATGAACTGATCAAGATCAAGGTCAATATCCTTGATCGCGAAGCGCGCCTGGCCGCCGTTGCAGAACTGTGCAAGGTGGGCAAGGCAGACTTGGTTCAAGTCATCGGCAAGATGGCGCTGCTGTATCGCAAGAATTTCAGCGCCAATAAGCAATTGTCGAACGTCCATCGCTTCAAGTGATGAAAAGGGTCAAGGGCGTGCTTCGCGCGCCCCGCCACTCCACCCCGGTGCAGGCTGCATAATCAGCACCAAGCCAGAGAACCCTAGCACAAGATAGCTGAATAACTGCCAGCGCAACGCTTCCGGCACCCACACATGCAATACGCAAAACAATGCGCATGCATACAGCGCCATCAACAGCAGTTGGCCGCGAATATCCCGCCACAAACTCCCCAAGCCTTCAGCCTTGACCAGCACCAATGCCTGGATCGTCACGCACGCCGCCGAAAAACCCACCAGCAACCCGCTCAGCAATCCATCGATTTCATCGATGAGCAGCGGAGCCAGGCCTATCAGACCCAGCGCCGGCAATACACCGATGTGCAGCAGCCAAAGGCCGCCCACCCACAACATCTGGACAAGCTGCCAAAGCATGGCGCCCGCACGAAGCGGGCGCCGCCTTTCAGATGTGACGAACTTCAACGATCTCGTACTCGATCACGCCGCCAGGCGTCTTGACGGCCACCACATCACCCTCTTCCTTGGCAATCAAGGCGCGGGCCAGCGGTGAACCCACAGAGATCTTGCCGAGCTTGAAGTCAGCTTCATCCTCTCCAACGATGTGGTAGACAACGCTTTCGTCAGTCTCAACGTTGGCGATTTCCACGGTAGTACCGAAAATCACCTTGCCGGTGCGAGGAATGGTCGTCACATCAATCACCACCGAATTTTGCAGGCGGCCTTCGATGTCACGGATCCGCGCCTCGACCATACCTTGCTGCTCGCGAGCAGCGTGGTATTCGGCGTTTTCCTTTAAGTCACCCAGCTCGCGGGCCGTACCGATGTCCTGGCTCAGCTTTGGACGTACGACCTTGGTCAGATGAGCGTGCTCCTCTTCCAGCGCCTTGAAGCCCTGGACTGTCATTGGGTATTTGGTCATGCCTTCAATCCTGCGTGTAGATCCTGCAAGCGACGCACGGTCTTTTCCGGACCGAACTTGAGCGCTTCGCAGATAGCTTCGCCAGCAGCAATGGTGGTGGTGCAGTAAATCTTGTGCTGCAGGGCGTTACGACGAATGGAGTAGGAGTCCGCGATCGACTGGCGACCTTCGGTGGTGTTGATGATCAGGGTGACTTCGTCATTCTTGATCATGTCGACCACATGCGGACGGCCTTCCGTTACCTTGTTCACGCGACGCACTTTCAGGCCGGCAGCTTCGATCAGCTTGGCGGTCCCGGCAGTGGCGACGACTTCGAAGCCCAAGTTGATCAGATCACGCGCCACACCTGCAACCAGTGGCTTGTCGTCATCACGCACGCTGATGAACGCGGTACCGCCGGTCGGCAGCACTTCGCTTGCGCCCATCTGAGCCTTGGCGAACGCCTCGCCAAAGGTATCGCCCACGCCCATCACTTCACCGGTGGACTTCATCTCTGGGCCCAGGATCGGGTCCACGCCAGGGAATTTGGCGAATGGGAACACCGCCTCTTTCACGCTGTAGAAGTTCGGGATGATTTCCTTGGTGAAGCCGATTTCCTTCAAGGTCTTACCAGCCATCACGCGGGCAGCGATCATGGCCAGGGACACACCGATGCACTTGGAAACGAACGGCACGGTACGCGAAGCGCGCGGGTTGACTTCGATGACGTAGATGTCTTCGCCTTGCAGCGCCAACTGTACGTTCATCAGGCCGACCACGCCCAACTCCAGCGCCATCTTCTTGACCTGTTCACGCATCTCGTCCTGGATATGCAGCGGCAGCGAGTAAGGTGGCAGCGAGCACGCGGAGTCACCGGAGTGAACACCGGCCTGCTCGATGTGCTGCATGATCGCGCCGATCACCACGTCGGTACCGTCGCAGACCGCATCTACGTCCATTTCGATAGCACAGTTGAGGAAGTGATCCAGCAGCACCGGGCTGTCGTTGGATACTTTCACCGCATCACGCAGGTAACGCTTGAGCTCTTCTTCCTCGTAGACGATTTCCATCGCACGCCCGCCCAGTACGTAGGACGGGCGCACCACCAACGGGTAGCCGATCTTGCTGGCTGCACGGATGGCTTCGTCTTCGCTGCGCACGGTGGCGTTCGGCGGCTGACGCAGGTTCAGGCGCTCAACCATCTGCTGGAAGCGCTCACGGTCTTCGGCACGGTCGATTGCATCCGGGCTGGTACCGATGATCGGCACGCCGGCGGCCTCAAGGGCACGCGCCAGTTTCAGCGGTGTCTGGCCGCCATACTGGACGATCACGCCTTTAGGCTTCTCGACGCGACAGATTTCCAGCACGTCTTCCAGCGTTACCGGCTCGAAATACAAACGGTCGGACGTGTCGTAGTCAGTTGAAACAGTTTCCGGGTTGCAGTTGACCATGATGGTCTCGTACCCGTCTTCGCGCAGCGCAAGCGCGGCGTGTACGCAGCAATAGTCGAACTCGATGCCCTGGCCGATACGGTTCGGACCGCCGCCCAGGATAATGATCTTGTCGCGGCCCGACGGTGCGGCTTCGCACTCTTCCTCGTAGGTGGAGTAAAGGTACGCAGTGTCGGTGGCAAATTCGGCGGCGCAGGTGTCAACGCGCTTGTAGACCGGAAAGATATCCAGCTTATGGCGATGCGTGCGCAGGTTTTTCTCGGTCACACCCAGCAATTTGGCCAGGCGCTGGTCGGAGAAGCCTTTGCGCTTGAGGCGGAACATCAGGTCGCGGTCGATAGACGACAGACCTAGGGTCTTGACCTTCTCTTCTTCCTTGATCAGATCTTCGATCTGCACCAGGAACCAAGGGTCAATCATGTTCATGCCAAAGATATCTTCGACGGTCATGCCCGCACGGAAGGCGTCAGCCACGTACCAGATACGCTCGGCACCCGGCACGGTCAGCTCGCGCTTGAGCACGCTCATGCTCTCCGGGTTGCTCAGGTCAAGCTTCTCGTCCAGACCGCAAACGCCCACTTCCAGGCCACGCAGGGCTTTCTGCAGGGATTCCTGGAAAGTGCGGCCGATGGCCATGACTTCACCCACAGACTTCATCTGGGTGGTCAGGCGCGCGTCAGCCTTGGCGAATTTCTCGAAGGCAAAGCGCGGCAGCTTGGTCACAACGTAGTCGATGGACGGCTCGAAAGAGGCCGGCGTAGCGCCGCCCGTGATTTCGTTTTGCAGCTCGTCCAGGGTATAGCCGATAGCCAGCTTGGCAGCGATACGCGCAATCGGGAAGCCAGTAGCTTTCGAGGCAAGCGCCGAAGAACGCGATACACGCGGGTTCATCTCGATCACGACCATGCGGCCGGTATCCGGGCAGATGCCAAACTGAACGTTGGAACCACCGGTTTCAACGCCGATCTCACGCAATACCGCCAGCGAGGCGTTACGCATGATCTGGTATTCCTTGTCCGTCAGGGTCTGCGCCGGAGCAACGGTGATCGAATCGCCGGTGTGCACACCCATCGGGTCGAAGTTTTCGATGGAGCAGACGATGATGCAGTTGTCCTTTTTGTCGCGGACAACCTCCATCTCATACTCTTTCCAGCCGATCAGGGACTCGTCGATCAGCAGCTCTTTGGTCGGCGACAGATCCAGACCACGGGCGCAGATTTCTTCGAACTCTTCACGGTTGTAAGCAATGCCACCGCCGGTGCCGCCCATGGTGAAGGACGGACGGATAATGCACGGGAAGCCCAGTTTTTCGAGAACCGCGTTGGCCTCTTCCATGCTGTGGGCGATGCCGGAACGCGGGCAGTCAAGGCCGATGGACTTCATGGCTTTGTCGAAACGCGAACGGTCTTCAGCTTTGTCGATGGTATCGGCGTTGGCGCCGATCATCTCTACGCCAAACTTCTCCAGGACGCCTTCGCGCTCCAGGTCCAGGGCGCAGTTCAGGGCAGTCTGGCCACCCATGGTTGGCAACAACGCGTCCGGGCGCTCTTTTTCGATGATCTTGGCAACGGTCTGCCATTTGATCGGTTCGATGTAGGTGGCGTCGGCCATGTCCGGGTCGGTCATGATGGTGGCCGGGTTGGAGTTCACCAGGATGACGCGGTAGCCCTCTTCGCGCAGGGCTTTACAGGCCTGGGCGCCGGAGTAGTCGAATTCGCAGGCCTGGCCGATCACAATCGGGCCAGCGCCGAGAATCAGGATGCTTTTTATGTCTGTACGTTTTGGCATGGGTTTGTCACTCAAATCCGCAGGTCAGTCGGCAAGCCGTCTTGAACAATCTTTGAAGAGCCAGCGGGGGCCACCGAGGTTCGGGGCCGCCCGCAGGCCGCTCACTCAGCGTCGCTTGGCCATCTCATTGATGAAACGGTCGAACAGCGGCGCGACGTCGTTCGGGCCCGGGCTGGCTTCAGGGTGGCCCTGGAAGCTGAACGCGCTCTTGTCGGTGCGCTCGATGCCTTGCAGGGAGCCGTCGAACAGCGACTTGTGAATGGCGCGGACGTTGCCCGGCAAAGTCGCCTCATCCACCGCAAAACCGTGGTTCTGGCTGGTGATCATTACAACGCCGGTATCCAGGTCTTGCACGGGATGGTTGGCACCATGATGGCCGTGACCCATTTTCAGGGTTTTGGCGCCGGAGGCCAGGGCCAGCAACTGGTGGCCGAGGCAGATACCGAATACCGGAATCTCGGTCTCCAGCACTTCCTTGATTGCCTGGATGGCATAGTCGCAAGGTTCCGGGTCACCCGGCCCGTTGGACAGGAACACACCGTCCGGCTGCAGGGCCAGTACGTCGCTGGCAGGCGTTTGCGCCGGCACCACGGTAACGCGACAGCCACGCTCGACCAGCATGCGCAGGATGTTGTACTTCACACCGTAGTCATAAGCGACAACGTGGTAAGGCAGGTCCGCGGACTCGATGGTCGCGTGGCTGTCAGTCTTCAGATCCCAGACGGTGGAGCGCCACTCGTACTGTTCCTTGGTGCTGACGACTTTCGCCAGGTCCATGCCTTTCAGGCCAGGGAAGCCTTGCGCCGCGGCAATCGCCGCCTCTTCGGAAATATCGTCGCCGACCATGATGCAGCCGTTCTGCGAGCCTTTTTCACGCAGGATGCGCGTGAGGCGGCGCGTATCGATACCGGCAATCGCCACAACGTTGTTGGCTTTCAGGTAGTCCGACAGCGACATCGTGTTACGCCAGTTGCTTGCAACCAGCGGCAAGTCACGGATCACCAGGCCGGCCGACCAGACACGATCAGACTCGACGTCTTCCGGCGTAGTACCGGTGTTGCCGATGTGCGGATAGGTCAGGGTAACAATCTGTTGGGCGTAGGAAGGATCGGTAAGGATTTCCTGATAGCCGGTCATGGCGGTGTTAAACACCACCTCTCCAACGGTCTGACCGTCGGCTCCAATGGCTTCGCCGCGAAAAATGCTGCCATCAGCAAGGGCGAGTATGGCTGGCTTAGTCAAGAAGACCTCCCGTAAATAAAGCCTGAAAGGGCGATCGCAGGTTGTAAAAAAGCGGAGTGACGTATGGACACGTCACCCCGCTTCTTCACTGAATTATTCTGCGCGCTTTTAGTGGACACACTAAAGCTGTAGCTTACAGAAAAAGGGTTTTTTGGTCCACCGCTAAAGAGCCTAAAAGGCAGGAGAATGCGACAGGGCGTCGCTTAGCGGGTAAAAACGGGGCCTCAGGATAATCCCGAGGCCCTGTTTTAGCTACTGATTAGTGCAAATCCAGCACATCGCGCATGTCGTACAGGCCAGGTTCGCGACCTTCCAACCAGAGCGCCGCACGCACCGCGCCCTTGGCAAATGTCATGCGACTGGAGGCCTTATGAGTGATTTCCAGCCGCTCGCCTTCTGTGGCGAACAGCACGGTATGGTCACCCACCACATCACCACCGCGAACGGTTGCAAAACCAATGGTGTCACGCGCACGTGCGCCGGTATGACCTTCACGACCGTACACCGCCACCTTCGACAGGTCGCGACCCAGCGCATCGGCAATCGCTTCTCCCATACGCAGCGCAGTCCCGGACGGGGCATCGATCTTGTGACGGTGATGAGTTTCGATGATCTCGATATCCGCTTCATCCCCAAGCACACGAGCCGCCATATCCAGCAACTTGAGCGACAGGTTCACGCCGACACTGAAGTTGGCGGCGAAGACGACAGGGATATCCTTGCCCGCCTCCACCAGCAATTGCTTTTGCTCAGCCGTCAAGCCGGTGGTACCAATGACCATGGCCTTGCCTGCCTTGCGGCAGAATGCAAGATTTTTGAGCATGACGTCGGGCAAGGTGAAATCGATCAGTACGTCGAACTCCTCAACCACCTGCTCAAGACTGCCGGACATCGACACCCCGATACGACCCAACGAGGCCAACTCACCGGCGTCCGCACCGATCAACGTGCTGCCAGGGCGAACAATGGCCGCTGTCAGCCCCGAGGCCGGCGAGCGCTGCTGCACCGCCTCGACCAATGTTTTGCCCATGCGCCCGGCGGCACCCATTACGGCTATACGTCGCATACTCACTTCCTTACAGGTCGCCGAAGAAGCGCTTCACGCCTTCGAAGAAGCCAGTGGTTTTCGGCGAATGGGTGTCGTCGCCTTCCAGCGAACTGCGAAACTCCTCAAGCAGCTCGCGTTGACGGCGATTCAGATTGACCGGTGTCTCCACCGCCACCCGACACATCAGGTCGCCAGCACCGCCGCCACGCACCGGGGCAACACCCTTGCCGCGAATACGGAACTGCTTGCCGGTCTGCGTCCCCTCAGGGATCTTGAGCTTCACGCGACCATCAAGAGTCGGGATCTCCAGCTCGCCACCCAAGGCCGCATCGACAAAGCTGATTGGCACTTCACAGAACAGGTGCTTGCCGTCGCGCTGGAAGATCGAATGCTCGCGCACATTGATCACCACGTACAGGTCGCCCGTTGGGCCACCCTGAGCACCCGCCTCGCCTTCGCCCGACAGACGAATACGATCCCCGGTATCCACGCCGGCCGGCACTTTCACCGACAACGTCTTGTACTCTTCGACACGACCTTCGCCGTGGCAGGAGTCGCACGGATCGGAAATGATCTTGCCCTGGCCATGGCAGCGCGGGCAGGTCTGCTGCACCGAGAAGAAGCCCTGCTGCATCCGCACCTGGCCAATACCGCCACAGGTCGGACACGTAATCGGCGCGGAGCCTTTTTTGGCACCCGAACCGTCGCACGGCTTGCAGTTCACCAGCGTCGGCACACGGATATTGACGCTGGTACCGCGCACGGCTTCTTCCAGGTTCAGCTCAAGGGTGTAGCGCAAGTCGCTGCCACGCTGGGCGCCACCACGCTGGCCACCCCGACCACCACCGAAGAAGTCGCTGAATACATCGCCAAAAATATCGGAGAAATTCTGACCACCAAAACCGGCACCGCCGCCGCCCATGCTTGGATCGACACCAGCATGGCCATACTGGTCGTAGGCCGCACGTTTGTTGGGATCAGACAGGCATTCGTAGGCCTCGTTGGCCTCCTTGAACATTTCTTCGGATTCTTTGCTATCCGGATTACGGTCTGGGTGATGCTTCATCGCCAGGCGACGGTAAGCCTTTTTCAGGTCCGCCTCGCTGGAGCCACGCTCCACACCCAATACTTCGTAATAGTCACGCTTTGCCATAAGTCTTTGCACTCTTAAGGACGTTCAGCCAGACCCTCCTGAGCCTCGCCAAACTCGTTGAGCCCCAATACAGGCCCGGACCCAACTCACGTCAATTCAACGATCCTGGACATTACTGCTTTTAGCCAGGGACCCGGCCAAAAAAGCGGTATTTATTGCTCGGAAAGCAGGAGCATTCCCGATCACACCGCCAGCATCCGAACGTTGTCGCACGCTGTAAAAATTCGCATACCCCAGACACACCAACGCGGGAGCAAGCTCCCGCGCGGCGACATCCTACCAGTCACCGCTGGACAGCGGTCAACCGGGCGACCAACTTACTTGTGGTCTTTGACTTCTTCAAACTCAGCATCGACAACGTCATCATGCTTGGCTTCAGGCTCTGCTTGCTGCGCAGCACCTTCAGCCGGCTGGCCTTGCTCGGCGTACATCTTTTGGGCAACCGGCGCGGAGACTTTCGACAGCTCCTCGACCTTGGCTTCGATGGCGGCCTTGTCGTCGCCCTTGATGGCAGCTTCCAGGGCAACCACGGCAGCTTCAATCGCGGTCTTCTCTTCAGCGGTCACTTTGTCGCCAGCATCCGCAACCATTTTGCGCGTCGAGTGAACAAGCGCATCACCCTGGTTACGCGCACCGGCCAGCTCTGCGAACTTGGCATCCGCTTCGGCGTTGGCTTCAGCATCACGAATCATCTGTTGAATTTCTTCATCAGACAGTCCGGAGTTGGCCTTGATGGTGATCTTCTGCTCTTTGCCGGTCGCCTTGTCTTTCGCGCCGACGTGCAGGATGCCGTTGGCATCGATGTCGAAGGTCACTTCGATTTGCGGCACGCCACGTGGAGCCGGTGGAATCTCGGCCAAGTCGAACTTGCCCAGGGACTTGTTCTGCGCAGCCTGCTTACGCTCACCTTGCAGCACGTGGATGGTCACAGCGCCCTGGTTGTCATCAGCCGTCGAGAACACCTGGGATTTCTTGGTAGGAATCGTGGTGTTTTTCTCGATCAGCGCAGTCATCACGCCGCCCATGGTTTCGATACCCAGGGTCAGCGGGCTGACGTCCAGCAGCAGCACGTCTTTCACGTCACCGGCCAATACCGCGCCCTGGATGGCAGCACCCATGGCAACTGCTTCGTCCGGGTTCACATCCTTACGCGCTTCTTTACCGAAGAACTCGGTGACTTTCTGCTGCACCAGCGGCATACGAGTCTGACCACCAACGAGGATGACGTCATTGATGGAGCCAACGTCGATACCGGCGTCTTTCAGTGCGATACGGCAAGGCTCGATGGTGCGCTGCACCAAGTCTTCAACGAGCGCTTCCAGCTTGGCGCGGGAAATTTTCACGTTCAAGTGCTTAGGACCCGTGGCGTCTGCAGTGATGTACGGCAGGTTCACGTCGGTCGACTGAGCGGAAGACAGTTCGATCTTGGCTTTCTCGGCAGCTTCTTTCAGGCGCTGCATCGCCAGCGGGTCGCCCTTGAGGTTCATGCCGCTTTCTTTCTTGAATTCGTCAACGAGGTAGTCGATCAGACGAATGTCAAAGTCCTCGCCACCCAGGAAGGTGTCACCGTTGGTGGCCAACACTTCGAACTGGTGCTCGCCGTCCACTTCAGCGATCTCGATCACGGAAACGTCGAAGGTACCGCCACCCAGGTCATAAACGATCACGGTGTGATCGCCCTTGGCCTTGTCCATGCCGTAGGCCAGAGCAGCCGCGGTAGGTTCGTTGATGATACGTTTTACGTCCAGGCCCGCGATGCGGCCGGCGTCTTTGGTCGCCTGGCGCTGGCTGTCGTTAAAATAGGCCGGAACGGTGATCACCGCCTCGGTGACGGCTTCGCCCAGATAGTCTTCGGCTGTCTTCTTCATCTTTTTCAAGACTTCAGCCGAGATCTGCGGTGCAGACATTTTGTTGCCGTTTACTTCAACCCAGGCGTCACCATTGTCAGCCTTGGCGATTTTGTACGGCACCATCTTGATGTCTTTTTGTACGACTTCTTCGTCGAACTTACGACCGATCAGACGCTTTACCGCGTACAGGGTGTTGTGCGGGTTGGTGACAGCCTGACGCTTGGCCGACTGACCAACGAGGATCTCGCCATCGTTGGCGTAAGCAATGATCGACGGCGTAGTACGCGCACCTTCGGCGTTTTCGATAACTTTGGCTTTGCCGTTTTCCATGACGGAGACGCAGGAGTTGGTGGTCCCCAGGTCGATACCGATGATTTTGCCCATGATTTACTCTCCCGAAACTTGAATTTGGTTGCCGCAGCAGTGGTGGCTAACTGCGGTAGCACTTAAACGCTTGACTTATAAATGGGGGCCTTGCGGCAGATTTCAAGCCTGCTCATCAATAGAAGGCGAAACGGGTGCAGGAGCCTTGCTCACCACTACCATCGCCGGGCGCAGCAAGCGGCCGTTGAGCAGATAACCCTTCTGGAACACTTTCAACACGCTGTTTGGCTCAAGGTCATGGCTTTCCTGCATGGCCATTGCCTGGTGATGTTCAGCATTGAATGGCTCGCCGCCTTGCGGATCGATGGCTTCCAACTGATAACGCTTCAGGGTGTCCTGGAACATTTTCAGCGTCAGCTCGATCCCTTCGCGCATCGGACGGATGTTTTCGTCGTCCGGGTTGGACAGCTCAAGACCACGCTCCAGGCTGTCGATGATCGGCAGCAAATCACTGGCAAATTTTTCCAGCGCGAACTTGTGCGCTTTTTCTACATCCTGCTCGGCACGGCGGCGGACGTTCTGCAGATCGGCGGCAACACGCAAAGACTGATCCTGCGCAGCGACCAACTGCTCTTCGAGCACTTGCACGCGAGTTGCCAGTTCATCACCGACGGCCGAATTGGCGTCTGGAGCTTGCGTATCCTGCGTCTGTTCGTCAGCCATAGTTTTCTCCTTTCAAAATCATGCACGAGCTCAACTCGCGCTTCTGTTCCGGTATATGGGGTCACAATTTCCAGGTTCAAGAGCGCGAACGTCAGCAAAAGTCTTTCCGATGCCCAGGATCAATTCCTGCTCCTTACATTCCCCGTCGCGCTTAAAAAACGTTCACATCAAACGAATCGAGCTAAGCGCGAGGATTGTCAGCTCCAGACAAAACACTGTATAAATAACCAGACCTAACATCTGGGAGCGGCCGTCATGCTCGTGCACCTGTCTGTACATAACTACGCCATCGTTGAACATCTGGATCTCGAACTGGATCGCGGGATGAGCGTAATCACAGGCGAAACCGGCGCCGGCAAGTCGATCATGCTCGACGCCCTGGGCCTGACCCTGGGCGACCGCGCCGACAGTGGCGTAGTGCGCCCCGGTGCAGAAAAGGCCGACATCCTCGCCACCTTCGATCTATCAGACATTCCCGAAGCCGAAACCTGGCTGACCGAGCGCGACCTCAATAATGAAGGCCCCTGCATTCTGCGCCGGGTCATCACCGCCGAAGGGCGCTCCCGCGGCTACATCAACGGCACCCCCTGCCCTCTTGGCGATTTGAAAGCCCTGGGCGAGTTGTTGATCGACATCCACAGCCAGCACGAACACCAGTCACTGCTCAAAACCGATACCCATCGCCGGCTGCTCGATGAATACGCAGGCGCCACTGACCTTGCGCGCCAAGTCCAGTTGGCTGCCCAACGCTGGCGCCAAACGCGCCAAGAGCTGGAACGCCTCTCCAACTCGGGCGATGAACAACGTGCTCGGCATCAACTTCTCAGCTACCAGCTTGAAGAATTGGAAAGCCTGGGTCTTGGCGAGACGGAGCTGGAGCAACTGGAGCAGGAACACAAAAACCTGACCAATGCCGAAACCCTGCTGGGTATCTGCCGCCAGGTGGTGGAGCAATGCAGCGAAAGCGATTCTGGCAATGTGCTCAACGCACTTACCGCCAGCCTCAATCGGCTATCCAGCGTAAATAGCGCCTCGGGGTCGCTAAGCGAGGCGACCACGCTGCTGACCAGTGCGCAAATACAAGTCGAGGAGGCTGTGGGCGAACTGAATCGTTTTCTGGACCACTTCGATGCCGACCCGGCGCGCCTGCAAGAAATAGAAGAGCGCCTGGACACCATCTATACCCTGGCGCGCAAACATCGAATCCAGCCCACTGAAGTGGCAACGATGCAGCAAAAACTGCTCGATGAAATCGAGACGTTGAATGCCAATGACGAATCCATTGAGCGACTGGGCGAAGAGCTCACCTCTTTTGCCCGCCACTATCAAGAGAAAGCCCGGGAACTGAGCGACCTGCGCCAACAGGCCGCCACAAGCCTGGCCAGCGCCGTAGAGCAGGAAATTCAGCGCCTGGGCATGCCGGGTGGGCGCTTCACCATTGAGCTGCGCGCCAACGCCGGCCATGAGCTGCAGCCCCACGGACTGGAACAGGTAGAACTACTGGTCAGCGCCAACCCAGGCCAACCGCTCAAGGCACTGGCAAAAGTGGCGTCTGGTGGCGAGCTGTCGCGAATCAGCCTGGCGATCCAGGTGATTACCGCGCAAACCTCACGGGTACCGACATTGGTATTCGACGAAGTTGACGTCGGTATCGGCGGGCCGACTGCGGAAATTGTTGGCCAGCTGTTGCGCCGCCTGGGGGACCGGGGCCAGGTGCTTACGGTCACGCACCTGCCACAAGTGGCAGCCCAAGGGCACCAGCACTTGTTTGTGCACAAGGTAAGAGGCAGCGATGCGACACATACTGCGGTATCCAAGCTGAACAAGTCGGAGCGAGTGGAAGAAGTGGCGCGAATGCTCGGCGGGATAGACTTGACCAAAGAGTCTTTGGCTCACGCCAAAAAAATGGTTGTAGCCGCCAAGGCCTGAATACCTCTCCTATAGAAAGCACGAAGGCGACCCTAAGGTCGCCTTCGATCGTTTCGCAGAGCAATTCTGCGTCGTTTTTACTTTTTCTTACGGATGTACAACACCAGATTGTGGTCGACCAGATCGAAGCCATGCTCTTCAGCAATCTTATGCTGCAGCGCTTCGATTTCGGGGCTGGTGAACTCGATAACCTCGTTGGTATCCAGGTCAACCATGTGGTCGTGATGACCACCGTCAGCCAATTCGAACACCGCATGACCGCCGTCGAAATTATGACGAACCACCAGCCCTGCGGCTTCAAACTGGGTCAGTACACGGTAAACCGTGGCCAGGCCGACATCCTCGTTAGACTCCATCAGCGCCTTGTAAACATCCTCGGCACTCATGTGACGCTGCTCAGCAGAATCGAGCATTTGTAGAATCTTGACTCGTGGCAGAGTCACTTTAAGACCGGCTTTGCGTAGTTCGCTATTTTCAACCATGGTTAGCTTTCTCGCGGATGCTGCTTCGCAGCTTCTCTTAATACGGGTATGATCGGCGTTTACGTTGTCCCAGCCAAGATAGTGGAAGTCGCCCACCGATGCAAAACACCAAGCTCTTGCTAACCAGTTTCACCTTTGTGGGACTGCTCGCACTCGCCGGTTGTTCATTCCCCGGGGTTTACAAAATCGACATCCAGCAGGGCAATGTCGTCACGCAGGACATGATAGACCAGTTACGCCCGGGAATGACCCGACGGCAAGTAAGGTTTATCATGGGCAATCCCCTGCTGACCGACACTTTCCATGCCGATCGCTGGGATTATCTCTATAGCCTCCAGCCTGGTGGCGGTGAACGCCAACAGGAGCGCGTCAGCGTCATTTTCAATGGCAATGACCAGCTCGTCAGCCTGTCCGGCGACTTCATGCCTGGCGTAAGCCGTGACGAAGCCCTGCTCGGCAAGGACAACGGGGCCAACGTGACCGCGCCAGCGCAGGAAAGCGAGAAGCCGAAGTCCGAAGTACCGGCCAAGCCTGGGTCCTTGCTCGACAAGATCCAGAAGGACGTCGACGGGGTCGAAACCGTTCCAGTCCCGACGCCTCAGCCTCTGGACACCAGCCCGCAGTAACTTCGTGGCGCTCAACAAAAAGCCCGGCATGCCGGGCTTTTTGTTGCCTGTGGTTTGGCGACTTTATAAAGACTGCTGCTTGGCCAGCGCCGCCTTGGCCGCACGTAGCCTGCGGACTTCCTTAGGGTCTACCAGCAAGGGGCGGTAGATTTCAATACGATCCCCCGCTTGCACAGCGCGCGCATCAGCGTCTGCGACTACCTTGCCGAAGACCCCCAAAGGGCAGCCCGCCAGGTCCACTCCAGGAAATTGCGCCGCCATCCCCGACGCCAGCACCGCGGCTCGCAGACTGGTTCCCGGCGCCACCGCAACCGCCAACAGAACCTGACGTTCAACAGCGGCGTACACCACCTCAATCTCAACCATGCAGTTGCTTGGCTCGCTGGCAGAATGCATCGACCAAGGTGTTGGCCGCCTGATTGAACAAAGGCCCCAACGTCGCGCGCACAATCGGCCCCGCGTAATCGAACGAGAGGTCCAGACTGATCTTGCAAGCCTTGTCGGTCAGCGCCTTGAACACCCACACGCCGTGCAGTTGGGTAAATGGCCCTTCCTGCAGATTCATTTCAATGGACTTGCCCGGCACCAGCACATTGCGCGTCACAAAATGCTGGCTAAGGCCACCCTTGGCCACCCCGACACTGGCGACCATGTGCTCCTCACTGCCTTCCAACACTTCGGCGGTGGAGCACCACGGCAAGAATTCCGGGTAACGCGCCACGTCGTTGACCAGGTCATATAGCGCCTGCGCCGGGTAAGGCAGCAGGGCCGAGCGTTGAATATGCGTCGTCATGTGTGCGTTATTTCCACAGCTGAGCAGCAAACATCGCGAAAGAACAGGCCGATTCGCGAGAGAAAAAAACCAAAGAACTGCCCGCATTGTCCGGGATTCGTCCAACACGCTCAAGCACGCAGGTTGACCGTAGCCGATACGCTCGCAACTCCCTATAATGCCGCCCCTATGGCTAAACAAAAGAAACACCCCACAGGGACCATCGCGCAAAATAAAAAGGCGCGACACGATTACTTCATCGAACATCGTTTCGAGGCTGGTCTGGTCCTGGCCGGCTGGGAAGTAAAAAGTCTGCGCGCCAGCAAGCTGCAACTGGTCGACAGCTACGTACTGCTCAAAGATGGCGAGGCATGGCTGCTCGGCAGTCATATCACCCCGCTGACCACCGCGAGCACCCACGTGATTGCCGACCCGGTGCGCACGCGCAAGCTGTTGCTCAATGCCCGCGAACTGGAAAAACTCGCTGCCGCCGTACAGCAGAAGGGCTATGCCTGCATCTGCCTGTCCTGGTATTGGAGCAAGCATCTGGTCAAGTGCGAGATCGCCCTGGGCAAGGGCAAGAAGGAATACGACAAGCGTGATACCGAGCGCGAGCGCGATTCCAACCGCGAGCTGCACCGCGCGGTACGCAACAAAGGCAAGGAAGAATAGCCGTTGCCACGATGTAGCCCTGGGTAACCCCTCGGCTACATTCCTTTACGCCGCTCCGCACGCGCTACCCGCTGAACCTCCTGACGCACTTCCTCCAACACCTCCTGCACATACTCCAAATGACGCGTTGAGACTTCTCGCGCCTGCTCGGCCCGCCCTTCGATAATCGCCAGGTACAAATCCCGGTGCTGACTGATCAGCATGTCGCGGGTTTCCGTACGCTGCTGGTACATGCCACCAATGTTGGTCACCACGTTACGCTTGAGCAGGTCGAACAAACCGCGAATGGTGTGCAGCAACACCGCATTATGGCTGGCCTCGGCAATTGCCAAGTGGAACCTCGCATCCGCCACCCCCTCCTCGGCCCGGCTCACTTCGTCGACACGGGTGTAGCAATCCTGAAGGGCATCAAACGCAGCGGTCAGCCGCTCGCGATCGACTTCGGTCGCACGCAACGCGGCGTAATAGGCACAGGACGCTTCAAGCGTCTGACGAAACTCCAGCAGGTCGCGCTGCGCTTCAGGGTTGTTTTCCAGCAAGTGCAGCAGCGGATCGCTGAAGGTCGACCCCAGGGACTCTGCGACATAATTGCCGCCGCCCTGACGACTCACCAACAGCCCTTTGGCAGCCAGCTTCTGGATAGCCTCCCGCAACGATGGGCGCGATACGCCAAACCGCTCAGCCAAGGCGCGCTCGGCCGGCAAGCGCTCGCCCGACTTCAACGTGCCCTCGAGAATCATGCCCTCAAGTTGCTCGACAATATCGTCAGACAAACGGCGCTGACGCACCTGATCAAACCCCATAACTCGCTCTCCACCATCCCGACCACTCGCCGGGCCCTCTATTCTGGCCTATCGCCAAACTTCCAGCACCTATCAGAACACCTTCGTTTTACCCGATCAGAGGCCTCCAGCAGCGACCTACGACCAAAGTTTCGCAGGCGGCAAATTGACACATCCTCCGAAGGCTTTTAACCTAGCCGACAGCGATTGTAAATTGGTATTACCAATTATCCAAGCTGACCAAACAACAACAATCAGGGGCCACCCCATATGCAAACCTGGCAACAGCTCTACAGCCCACTCGGCAGCCTCGGCCTGTCCGCATTGGCCGCCGTCATTCCGATCGTATTCTTCTTCCTGGCCCTGGCCGTGTTCCGCCTCAAAGGCCATGTAGCTGGCAGCATCACGCTCGCGCTGTCGATCCTGGTCGCAATCTTTGCCTTCCAGATGCCGGTGGACATGGCGTTCGCAGCCGCCGGTTATGGCTTCGCCTATGGCCTCTGGCCTATCGCGTGGATCATCGTCGCGGCCGTGTTCCTCTACAAACTCACCGTCAAGAGCGGCCAGTTCGAGATCATTCGCAGCTCAGTCCTGTCGATCACTGACGACCAGCGCCTGCAAGTCCTGCTGATCGGCTTCTGCTTCGGGGCCTTCCTCGAAGGTGCCGCCGGCTTCGGCGCTCCCGTGGCGATCACCGCCGCATTGCTGGTAGGCCTGGGTTTCAACCCGCTGTACGCAGCCGGGCTGTGCCTGATTGCCAACACCGCGCCCGTTGCCTTCGGCGCCCTGGGCATCCCGATCATCGTTGCCGGCCAAGTGACCGGCATCGATGCGTTCAAGATTGGCGCCATGACAGGCCGGCAACTGCCCCTGCTGTCACTGTTCGTGCCGTTCTGGCTAGTGTTCATGATGGACGGCCTGCGCGGCGTGCGCGAAACCTGGCCGGCAGCACTGGTGGCAGGCTTGAGCTTTGCTATCACCCAATACTTCACCTCCAACTTCATCGGCCCCGAACTGCCGGACATCACCTCGGCCCTGGCCAGCCTGATTTCCCTCACCCTATTCCTGAAAGTCTGGCAACCCAAGCGCACCGCAGGCGCGCAGATTGCCGGCGCCACCTCCGGCGTAGCGATCACCGCCAGCGCCGGCGGCTTCGGCTTACCCCGCAGCACCGTCGCCTCGCCTTACAGCTTGGGCCAGATCTTCAAAGCCTGGTCGCCGTTCCTGATCCTCACCGTACTCGTCACCATCTGGACCCTCAAACCGTTCAAGGCGATGTTCGCCGCCGGCGGGTCGATGTACAGCTGGGTGTTCAACTTCGCGATCCCACATCTGGACCAATTGGTGGTCAAAGTCGCGCCGATCGTCACCGCCCCGACCGCCGTTGCGGCCGTCTTCAAGCTAGACCCGATTTCAGCGACCGGCACCGCGATCTTCTTCTCTGCCCTGATCTCAATGCTGGTCCTGAAGATCGACATAAAAACTGGTCTTACCACTTTTAAAGAGACCTTTTACGAACTGCGCTGGCCAATCTTGTCTATCGGCATGGTGTTGGCATTCGCCTTTGTCACCAACTACTCCGGCATGTCCTCGACCATGGCCTTGGTATTGGCCGGCACCGGCGCAGCCTTCCCGTTCTTCTCGCCGTTCCTTGGCTGGCTGGGGGTTTTCCTGACAGGCTCCGACACATCCTCCAACGCCTTGTTCAGCTCGCTGCAAGCCACCACCGCGCACCAGATCGGCGTCAACGACACGCTGCTGGTGGCCGCGAACACCAGCGGCGGCGTGACCGGCAAAATGATCTCACCACAATCAATCGCCGTGGCCTGCGCCGCCACCGGGCTGGTCGGCAAAGAATCCGACCTGTTCCGCTTCACCCTCAAGCACAGCCTGTTTTTCGCCACGATCGTCGGGCTGATCACGCTGGCCCAGGCCTACTGGTTTACCGGCATGCTGGTGCACTGAGACCTGCACGTAATAGGGTAAGAACCGACGCCGGCCCCTTATACCGGCGTCAGCTACTTTTGGAGGACCCATGAGCCTGCCTGCCGCTTTCCTTGCTGACGTCGCACAGCTGATTCCGAAACAGCGGTGCTTTGACGACCCGCTTTCCACCCTCGCATTCGGCACAGACGCCAGCTTTTACCGACTGATCCCACAACTGGTTATCCGCGTGGAGTCGGAAGACGAAGTGGTCGCTCTGCTGCAACTGGCCCAGCGCGACCGCGTGCCGGTGACTTTTCGCGCAGCCGGCACCAGCCTGTCCGGGCAAGCGATAAGCGACTCGGTGCTGATCGTGCTGGGGGATAACTGGAACGGCCGCGAAATTCGCGGGCAAGGCACGCAGATCCGCTTGCAGCCCGGCGTGATCGGCGCCCAGGCCAATGCGTGGCTGGCACCGTTCGGGCGCAAGATCGGGCCGGACCCGGCGTCGATCAATGCCTGCAAGATCGGCGGAATCGCCGCCAACAATGCCAGCGGCATGTGTTGTGGTACCGCTCAAAACACCTATCACACCCTCGCCGGCATCCGCCTGGTGCTGGCCGACGGCAGTCGCCTGGACACCGAAGACGCGGCCAGCGTCAGTGCCTTTCGCGAACAGCACGGCGCTCTGCTTGAACGCCTGGCGACATTGGGGCACGAGACGCGGGCAAATGCCGAACTGGCTGCGAAAATCCGCCACAAATATCGCCTGAAAAATACCACCGGCCTGTCACTCAACGCCCTGGTCGATTTTGACGAGCCGCTGGATATTCTCAGCCATCTGCTGATAGGTTCCGAAGGGACCTTGGGGTTTATCAGCGCCATCACCTACGACACTGTGGTCGATCACCCGAACAAGGCGTCGGCATTAATCGTGTTTCCGGACGTTGAAACCTGCTGCAACGCAGTGACCGTTCTGAAAACCCAACCAGTCTCAGCCGTAGAATTATTGGATCGACGCAGCATGCGCTCGGTGCAGGACAAACCGGGCATGCCGGCTTTCGTACAGCACCTTTCGGAAAATGCCTGCGCCCTGCTCATCGAATCCCGCGCTGCCTCGCCCTCCCTGCTGCACGAACAACTGGCGCTGATCATGGCGTCCCTGGCCGTTTTTCCGGTTGAGAAACAGGTCGATTTCACCGAAGACCCCACAGAAAACGCGCGGCTGTGGGCAATCCGCAAAGACACCTTCCCCGCCGTCGGCGCGGTGCGCAAAACCGGCACCACGGTAATTATCGAAGACGTGACCTTCCCGGTCGAACAACTGGCCATCGGCGTGAACCGTTTGATCGAGCTGTTCGACAAACATCACTACGACGAAGCCATCCTTTTCGGACACGCCCTGGAAGGCAATCTGCACTTCGTGTTCACCCAAGGCTTCAACAGCGCGCAAGAAGTCGCACGCTATCAAGCGTTCATGGACGACGTCGCACAGTTGGTAGCCGTGGAGTTCGGCGGCTCATTGAAAGCCGAGCACGGCACCGGCCGCAATATGGCGCCTTTCGTGGAGTTGGAATGGGGCAGCGAGGCTTACCAGTTGATGTGGCAGCTCAAGCGCCTGCTCGACCCCAGCGGCATCCTCAACCCGGATGTGGTGCTCAGCGAAGACCCGCAGATTCACCTCAAGCACCTCAAACCGCTGCCTGCCGCCGATGAACTGGTGGACAAGTGCATCGAGTGCGGGTTCTGCGAGCCGGTCTGCCCATCCAAGGGGCTGACCTTGAGCCCGCGCCAGCGCATCGTGATCTGGCGTGATATCCAGGCGAAGAAACGCGCCGGCATCGATACCGCAAAACTGGAAGAGGCCTACCACTATCAAGGCATCGACACCTGCGCGGCTACCGGGCTGTGTGCCCAACGCTGTCCTGTGGGAATAAACACCGGCGATCTGGTGAAAAAGTTGCGCAGCCGTAACGCCGACCGTACGAAAACGGCCGAATGGCTTGCCACCCATTTCGCCACCGCATTGCAGGGAGCACGCTTTACCCTGCACGTGGCTAATGGCGCACGCATGCTGCTGGGCGCACCTCGCCTGGCGAAGCTATCGGCTAAGGTGACCAAACTGTCCAACGGGCAAATCCCGCAGTGGACCAACGCCATGCCTCAGCCGGAAAAAGCCATTCGCTTCAGCCCGCCGGTGATGGACGAACGCCCTCGCGTTGTCTACCTCGCGGCTTGCGTGTCACGTGCCATGGGCCCGGCTGCCGATGATAAAGAGCAAATGTCGCTGTACGACAAAACCCGTGGCCTGCTGGAAAAAGCCGGTTACCAGGTGGTACTTCCCGACAACCAGGACAGCCTGTGCTGCGGCCAGCCGTTCGCCTCCAAAGGCTACACCGAACAGGCCGAACACAAACGTCAGGAACTGATCGGCGCCCTGCTCCACGCCAGCCGTGGTGGCCTTGACCCCATCTATTGCGACACCAGCCCCTGCACCCTGCGCCTGGTGCAAGACCTCGGCGAAACGCGGCTGGACCTCTACGACCCCGTGCGTTTTATCCGCACGCACCTGATCGACCGCCTTGATTTCACACCTCAGGATGCGCCAATCGCCGTGCACGTCACCTGCAGCACCCAGCACCTTGGCGAGAGCCAGGCATTGATCGACCTGGCCCGGCGCTGCGCTAAAACCGTAGTGATCCCGGAAGGCATCCACTGCTGTGGCTTTGCCGGTGACAAAGGCTTCACCACGCCGGAACTCAACGCCCACTCGCTGCGCTCCCTCAAAGACGCGGTGCAACATTGCAGCGAAGGTATCTCCACCAGCCGCACCTGCGAAATCGGCCTGAGCCAACATGGCGGCATCGACTACCACGGGTTGGTATACCTCGTGGACCGCGTTACCCAGGCCCGCGCCCTCCACTAATCCTGCAAAAAAACAGAACCCCTGCGCTCCGGCGCAGTCATCTGCATAGGCCTCGGCGAACGAGGCCCATCAGTGATGTCGCTGGCAGCACTTGAACGCCAGCAGCGTCGAGCCCTTTTGCGCAAGGAGATACCCTATGAAGCGTTCCGCTCTTGCTGGCTTGTTCATTACCGCGGCAATGCTGGCCTCCCCTGTTTTCGCGGCGGGCGAGCCCGATCTGTGCAAGATCAACCTGGATAAAATCAACAACGGCAAGGCGCTGCTCGCGACCGACACCACGGGCAAAAGCGGCGAAATCGACACCGCCGTCTCCCAGGCCAAAGCCGCCCACGCCGCCGGTGACGACAAGAAGTGCATCGAGATCACGTCCAAAGCCCTGCAAGATTTGCAGAACAACGAGAAAGGCGGTCAGTAAACGATGGGCCAACCTACGGGTTGGCCTTCCGTAAGCATTTGGCGTACACTGCACAGGCTTGTCACTCACTGGAAACAACGAGTTACAAGCACGGGGCCGTTTAGGATTCGACGCCGGTCGCGAAACTTTAGGTGCATGCCGAGTTGGTAACAGAACTCGTAAATCCACTGTTGCAACTACTTATAGTTGCCAATGACGAAAACTACGGCCAGGAATTCGCTATCGCTGCGTAAGCAGCCTTAGACCTGAGCTTCTGGTACCTTCGGGTCCAGCAATCACCAGGGGATGTCTGTAAACCCAAAGTGATTGTCATATAGAACAGAATCGCCGTGCAGTACGTTGTGGACGAAGCGGCTAAAACTTACACAACTCGCCCAAAGCACCCTGCCAGTCGGGTCGCTGAGGGTTAACTTAATAGACACGGCTAAGCATGTAGTACCGACAGCGGAGTACTGGCGGACGGGGGTTCAAATCCCCCCGGCTCCACCACTTCAACATCTAAAGACGTCCACGGACGTCTTTTTTTGTGCCTGAGACCCGCTAAGTACGGGAGCTTCAGGACTATTGGGGGTTTTCCAGGTTTTTTGAGTTCCAGCCGATTTGGTATTCCCAATGGTATTCCAAGGCATGCGGTACTATTTTTTGGAATACCAAAACGGTGTCAGAGGTAGCTCTCATGCCCGCTCCAGCTCTCTGCCTTTCCGACCGCCAGCTTAATTCGGCAAGTCATTCTCCGGCGAAATAATCACTGTCCAGTTGCTTCACTTCGTACACCTGCTTAACGCTCACGCCCAGGTTGTTCTCTACCATCAGTCGCGCGAGCTCAACACCATCGATCAATACCACTTTGATATCCAACCCCAGCGCTGCAGTCCGGGCCCCCTCGGAGAACTCTGAAGTAGTGATGAACACACCCTTACGCGCACGCTGGCGAGTCAGTGCGCCGATAAACTTGTCGATCTCCGGACGATGCACCGTGTTGGCCCAGCGCTTGGCCTGCAGATAGATCACGTCGAGGCCAAGCTTGTCTTCTTTTATGATGCCGTCGATACCATCATCATTGGTCGCCTGGGTCGCTTTACCCGCTTCTTTACGCGAGCCGCCGTAACCCATGGCAATCATGAGATCGACTACCAACTGTTCAAAGAAGCTCGGGGTGGCTAGCCGGACTTGCGTCAGCAGCTCATCTGCGAGGGACTGCATCAGCGCCTGATGCGCATCGGCCAACTGCTCGTCTGGCGTGGTTTCGGCAGTACCAATGCTCAGCACGGCAGGGGCATCAGCTGATTGCGGTTTGGCTGTATGAAAGTCCGCAAACTCAGGAAACTGCTTCAACCAGCTCACCGTGATGCGCTGCGGACCATTGGTCAAGGCATCAAGGCCACGCGGGGTGATTTGCACCATGCCCTTGGCCGGAATGCACAACAGCCCAGCCTTATTCAAATAGGTACGAGCCCAGCCCACGCGGTTGTTGATCACCGTCTGCTGGCCTGAGGGTAGCCGCTCTCTACGTTCGTCCTCGGTCAGTTGGAACTGATCAGCCACCCGCTCGCGCAATTCATTGAGCGGCAGCGGCGCACCGTTCTGTACGGTGCTCAGCACCGGGCGCATCACGCTTTGAAAATCCGGAATTGCCACTGTTACTCCCCCAACCTTAACGACCGCTTTAGACCCCGCCCACGCGGTTCTCATCGAAAGAAGCCGCGGTCTTGAGCATCTTCAAAATCACCAGCGCAAACGCGCGGCTCTTCGTTTCGTTATCCAATACTTCCAGTGACAGCTTCTCGTGGTCGGTCATGGCATCCAGCACGGTGTCGAGAACACGCTTGGGAAACAGGCCGTGCATCACTTGATCCACCGAATGGTTGTTCACCTGGGCCATCACATCTTCCTGACGACTGATGCGCTGGGCGATACCGGTAAGGAACTGCAACTGGTCGTCGTCGCTCACTTCGGCACCAAAGATATCGTTCAGCGCCTCAATGATTTCGGATAAGCGCTTCTTCTCCGGATCATGCGGCTTACCGCTCCCAACGTCACTGCCGGGTTTGACGGTATATGTGCCCGCTTCCTCGTTCAGACGCAGCACGTGTTCAGCTCGCTTACTCAGGCGGTAGTGGCTCAGTTGCAGTTCACCCACATCCACGTCATCTTCCAGCAGGCGATCTACACGCAGCAATGGGTGCAGATGTTTGGCGTACACACATAGCTGTTCTAGTTCGCGATCTTCGTAAGGCACGATCTGCGACAGAAACTCGTACAGGCGCACAAAGCTCTGCAGGTTCTTGCGGAACAGGTCGAGCTGATCGACTTGCTCGCCAGCTTCTTTCAACGCGTGCTCGGCTTTTTTCAAGCCGGCGCTATCCCCGTTGGCTTCGGCGGTTCTTTTGTAATCAAGCGCCTGCTGACGAGATTCCAGCGAGAAGGCATAGCGCTTGGCAAAACGCTCTTTGGCCGGCGCGCAGTAATAACTGAGCTTGCTGGCTTGCGCCTTAGGATCGAAGAAGGCCAAGGCAAACGCTTCGACCTCTTGCCAGTGATAGATGCCCTCGGCATCCAGCTTCTTCTGCAGGTCATAGATGATCTGCGGGTCGGTCACGTCGGTCAGCTCGGCCTTGGTGTAGTACGGCAAGAAGGCGTCGAGAATGTCCTGTGGCTCGTTGAAAAAATCGAGGATGAAGGTTTGTTTGCTATCACCGAACGTGCGGTTCAATCGCGAGAGGGTCTGCACGCAGTCCACGCCTTGCAGCTTTTTATCCACGTACATGGCACACAGCTTGGGCTGATCAAAGCCGGTCTGATACTTGTTGGCCGCGATCATCACGTTGAAGTCTTGGGTGTCGAAAGCGTCCGCCAAGTCGCGGCCATTCAGGCCCGCGTTGAGCAAGCTGCTGTTTTCGGTCACTTCCTCGGGAATCACCTCATCCGGCAACACACTGCCGGAGAACGCCACCAGCGGGTGCACATCGTTGTAACCCATCTGTTGCACATAATCTTTCAACGCCAACTGATAACGAACCGCTTCTTGACGGCTGCTGGTCACTACCATGGCCTTGGCTTGACCATTGAGCAGACCGCGGATATTGGCGCGGAAATGCTCGACGATTACTTCGACCTTCTGGCTGATGTTGTACGGGTGCAAGCGCACCCAGCGTGCCAGCTTGATGCGTGCTTTTTTGCTGTCCACCTCATCGTCTTCGCCATCCGGGTGGGCGATCTTCCAGGCGGTGCTGTAGGTGGTGTAGTTGCGCAGCACGTCGAGGATAAAACCCTCCTCGATAGCTTGGCGCATGGAATACAGATGAAACGCCTCAGGCTTATTGCTGGTGCTCGCTGGCAGCGTGGAGTCGGCCGGACGACCGAACAGCTCCAGGGTTTTAGCTTTTGGGGTGGCGGTAAAGGCGTAGTAGCTGATGCGCTCATTGGGCTGGCGCGCTTGTACGGCGGCATCCAGTAACTCTTCGGCGCTGACTTCTTCCGCCTCCAGAGCATCGCTGCCGAGAATTTGTTTCAACTTGCTGGCCGATGAGCCCGTTTGCGAGGAGTGCGCCTCGTCGGCGATCACGGCATAACGCCCGCTGGCCAGCTTGGGGTACTTGTCCAGTGCATCGAACAGCGCCGGGAAGGTCTGGATGGTGACGATGATGATGCGCGTCTGCTCGGCCAGCGCTTCGGCCAGTTGTTCGGATTTGCTCTGGTTGCCGACATCGCGACTGATCGGTTTGACCACGCCCTGGGCGTGCTCGAACTGGTAGATGGTGTTCTGCAGCTGGCTATCCAGCACTGTCCGGTCGGTGACCACGATCACCGAGTTGAACAGGCGCTGACCGCTATCGTCGTACAGCGAGGCCAGTTGATGGGCGGTCCAGGCGATGGAGTTGGACTTGCCCGAGCCGGCGCTGTGCTGAACCAAATATCGCTTGCCCGGCCCTTCGGTGCGGGTGGTATTGATCAGCTTATTGACCACTTCCCATTGATGGTAACGGGGGAAGATCATCATCTCCTTGGTCACCAGCGTACCGTCGAAGCCTTCACTGGTTTTCTTGTCCAAGTGCAAAAAGCGCCCAAGCACTTTGAGCCACGCATCCGGCTGCAATAGGCGTTGCCAGAGGTAACTCGTGGCATATTGGCTGTCGTCCTCAGGCATCGGGTTGCCCGCGCCGCCTTCCTCGCTGCCGAGGTTAAACGGCAGGAAGAAGGTTTCTTTACCCGCCAGCTTGGTGGTCATCGCGACTTCGTTTTGGCCCACGGCAAAGTGCACCAGCGCGCCGCGCTTGAAGGTCAGCAGCGGCTCGGGTTTGCGTGTCAGTGGGTCTTTTACCGGGCGGTCATTGCGGTACTGGCGCTTGGCGTTTTCCACCGACTGTTTGAATTCGCTTTTCAGCTCCAGCGTGGCGGTGGGAATGCCGTTGACGAACAGCACCAGATCCAGGCGCGGGTCGTAGCTCTGTCCACCGGCGCCAGCATCACGCGCGTGCGGTGAATAAGATACTTCCGGCACCACGCGCAAGCGGTTGCAGTGGTAGCGCTTGAGGGTGTCCGGGTTCATGCCGTGATCGGGCTGGAAGCTGCACAGTTCCACTTTTACTGCCGGTAGTTTGAAGCCATGACGCAGCACATCGAGGGTGCCGCTCTGCTCCAGCTCACGTACCAGCTTTTGCACCAGCACATTATCCGGATTGTTCGGGTTGGCCTTGGCGAACTTTTCCCAACGTTCCGGCCATGCGTCTTTGAAGTAGCCCAGCACATCTTCGATATACAGCGCCGTGCGGCGGTCATAGCCGCTGGAGGTGCCGACAAGCCAGCCTTGGGTTGCCAAGGCCTCGGTGATGTCCTGCTGGAATTGCGCTTCCTTGCTGCTCGCCATTACACGGCCTCTTTTGCTAATTCGGGGGATGGCGCATCGGTCGGTGGCTGCCAGCCGCGCACGTCGATTTTGCCGGTGACGGCGGCGGAGATTAGTGCAGAGCGGCGTTCTTGGAGAAGTTCTACTGCTAAGTCGCCCTCGGCAATCAGCTCGTCAATTCGCCCAGTTTTTTCATTGATCAGTTCGGCAATCGCGCCTTGTTCGTGTTCAGGAGGTATAGCCAGCCAGAATGCGAGCAAGGAGGACTGTGGCAAATTATTAGCCAAGCCATTCCCGCCACTCAGCGCCTGTTCTATTTGAGATCGCATGAATTGCGCGTTCATTACCCAAACAAAAAATTGAGTACTGACCTTTTCTTCCAAATGGACACGGAAGATTTTGTCAGAAAGCATCAGCCGTTCACGCACCTGCCCCAGCAATGCAGTCGAACCGACTAGCTCAGGCGACCCACTCGCTCGTGACATCAATATGTCCCCCGCACGAACCTCATACTCGGGAATTGGTTTCAGCGTAGAAGGTAGTGTCTTGTTCTCGGACGAATCGAAAAAGCCTCCGTTAACGCAACCCGCTTTCAGTACGCCCCAGCCATCTTCTTCGGCAGGATATGACTCACATTCAGGACTCCAACCTTGCTCAATAAATCGGATTGCTCGCCGAGTGGCACAAACAACCCAATGCGCTGGCACATCGCCTAGCCACTCCACGCCTGAGTCTTTCATTGGCACCATCGGATCGAGACCTTTGGTAACGGCGTGGGAGATCACGGCCTGGCGCTTTTCCTTGAGCAGTTCGATCAGGCGCTGTTGCTCTTCGATCAACGCGTCGATGTGGGCGGTTTCGTGATCGAGGAAGCGGGCGATTTGGGTTTGTTCGACGACAGTTGAAACAGGTAAGAGAATTTCGCCAATCAAGGTTCCGTTTAAGTTGGCAAGCCCAGTTGTTGAGTTCGAAAGCAAATCCAGCTGAGCTCTAGCCAGCTCATTGTTCATGACATACCAAGCTAGTTTCGGAGTAAAACTTGAGTTCACCCTTAGCCTCTGCATGAAGTTTCCATAGCAGCAACCCTGTTTAGCTATAGCAGCAGTTACCAGCGTCGTTTTACCTATGTGCAAGGAGCTTCCGCTGGATTTCGTTACTACTAAATCGCCCTGGACAAGAAGCGCGCTAGCTTTCTCCTTGTTGCTAAGCTTTCGGGGTGCGGGGTCAATAAGCTTCCAGTTTCCGTCTACGGTTTGATCCGTAGAACGCAACACTAACGTGTCACCTTCCCCCGATGGGTCATCCCCCCAAACACCGCCGTCGTTATTGCTAAGTAACCACTTGAATGGCTTGACCGCCCAAGAGGTTGGCACGTCACCAATCCAAGTTACCTCAGAGTCCTTGTATACCGGATACGCAGGAAAGCTCATGCCGACAGCCCCTCAATCATCTGCTTGATACGGTCGGTACAGACTTTCAGATCGTGGTCAATCTCAGCCAACGAGCGCGGCGGCTGGAACACATAGAAGTGGCGGTTAAACGGGATCTCGAAGCCGACAATACCCACCTCGTCATCCAGCGCATCGGTCTTGCTTTCGTCGATCCAGGCATCCGGCACATGGGGGATGACTTCACGCTGGAAGTAGTCATACACCGATTCGCCCAGCGGCACGTTTTCGTTGTCACGCAGGCCGGTGTCTGCTTCCGGTTGGCCTTTGGTGGTGCAGATATCCGCCTCGGGGTCGCGCTCGCTCAGGGCGCTCATCAGGGCTTTTAGCTCCGGCGTGCTGAGGCTGACGCCGTTGTCGGTGAGGGCTTTTTTCAGCAATTTGCTGAACTGCTCGCGGTTACGGTGCAGTAGGCTGGCGTCCATCGTTTGTAGGGCGGTAATTAGTTGCTGCCGAGCGGCGCTGTCGAGTTTCTCGATGGCTTTTTCTTCCAGCACCTTGGCGATGCGCTCGGCGCTGGTTTGAAAGTTCAAACGCAACGGCCGCTCGACGGTAATCCGGCGATAACCGAAGGCGTCGATGGGGAAGATCTTGCTCTGCGCGCTGTGCTCGAAGCTGCCATACAGACGCACCAGCTCGCTGATTTGATCTTCGGTGATGTACTGGCGCTTACTGCCCAGCGACTTGCGCATTTTGGCGTAATGCTGGCTGCCGTCGATCAACTGCACCTTGCCCCGGCGCGCATCGGCCTTGTGGTTGCTGAGGATCCACACATAAGTGGCGATGCCGGTGTTGTAGAACATGTCCGTCGGCAGCGCGACGATGGCTTCGACCAAGTCGTTCTGCAACAGGTAGCGGCGAATCTCCGACTCACCCGAACCCGCGCCACCCGTAAACAGCGGCGAACCGTTGAGGATGATGCCGATGCGCGAGCCACCGTCGCGCGGGTCACGCATCTTGCTGACCAAATGCAGAAGGAACAGCAGCGAACCATCGGACACGCGCGGCAGGCCGGGACCGAAGCGGCCGTCGAAGCCCTTGTGGTTATGCTCGTCGGTGATCTGCTTTTGTACCTTCTTCCATTCCACGCCGAACGGCGGGTTGCTGAGCATAAAGTCAAAGCGCTTATCGGCCAACTGGTCGTTGGACAGGGTGTTGCCGAGCTTGATACTGGCTACGTCCTGGCCCTTGATCAGCATGTCCGCCTTGCAGATGGCGTAGGACTCGGGGTTGAGCTCCTGGCCGTGAAGCGACACGCTGACCTTCTCGCTGATGGACTGGATGTACTCATCACCTTCGGACAGAAAGCCACCGGTGCCCGCGGTTGGGTCATAAATCGTGACGATGCTGTTGGGCGCGAGTTTGTGATCCTGATCGGTGATCACCAGCGAGGTGGTCAGGTGCACGATGTCGCGCGGGGTGAAGTGCTCCCCGGCGGTTTCGTTGGAGCTTTCCGCGAACTTGCGGATCAGTTCTTCGAAGATAATGCCCATGCCGAAGTTGCTGATGAACTCGGGGCTCAGGTCCGTGGCGGCAAAGCGTTGCACCACCTGATACAGCAGGTTGGCGGTTTCCAACTGCTGAACGAAATCTTCGAAGTGGAAGTGCTCGAAAATCTCGCGGGCGTCCTTGCTGAACGCTTGTACGTAACTCATAAGGTCGGCGGCGGTCTGAGTGTCAGAGAGCGTGCCGAGGGTCAGCGGCGAGCCGTTGAAGAACTGCTGACCGGCAGCCCGCAGCAGAATCATCTCGCGCACCTGATCCGGACGGCCTTCCTGGGCGAAGGTTTGTTTGATCACCTCAGCCTTGGTCGGTGCGAGTACACACTCCATCCGCCGCAACAGAGTGAACGGCAGGATGATCCGGCCGTATTGCGATTGCTTGAAGTCACCGCGCAGCAGATCGGCAATGGACCATAGAAACGCGGCCGTCTGGGAATGATTTTCCGTGTTCACGCAATAACTCCTTGGAGTACAGGCAAAAAACGCAAGTCTAACACTTGAGGATGCCCATCCGGAGCGTGCGCTTTAGGTCATGAACGGTCGCCGAACCAGGGGCCGCTTTTGAGCGGCTTTGCCAGTGCTGAGCCGCTCACTCAACCTGGCCCATTGCAAATCACAAAAAGACAACACCTCGCAAACTTATTACAACCCCCGTTCAACCTTAATCATTCTCAACATCCAAATAGCAAGTTAGCGAACTATCTATTCCACCCCATCAACTGGATAGACAATCACAAACCACCCATTGCTTTAACGATAAACCCCCTCGTTATTTTGTTTTCAAATGCATTTCAAATACCCACACCCATGCTAATGTCATTACGATATCAGTGCTGTTTAAGCAGGCCTGGGAGGTTATTCGTTGCCCCACATTCTCTCTACTACCAAAGTCTAATAACGATATTTGTGGAGTCACCAATATCCGAGGCGCGCGCATCCTCTTCTAGACGCGTAATAAGAAGACCATCAGCAGAGGGCATACCATGTTGAAGTGCAATGGACCCAATGATCGGGCTGCCGGCGAGGCGAAGCCATTTTGGCGAGATCGCGTGGAGGCACCGTGTACCCAGGAGTGTGATGTTCAACCCGCCTCTGACCCGGCAGAACCGGCCACCTTGGCTCCTCTAACGTCCATGAAAGACGAACTGATCGCCGCGCAGGCGATTTGTGGTCGCGCCAAGTCCGCGGTGGTCGAAATGTTCGGCCATGCCCGCATGGGCCGGGCGTTGGAGTTGGAGCATATCGGCGCATTGGTCGACGATATTTCAAGCTCCATTGCACGCCATCCCAATGCTTTTATCAGCCTGGCACGTCTGAAAAGCATCGATGACTACACCTACATGCATTCGGTCGCGGTGTGTGCGTTGATGATCGCCCTGGGCAATCAGTTAGGCCTGCCCACCGCCCTGATTCGCAAGGTCGGGCTGGCCGGACTGCTGCACGACATCGGCAAAATGGCGATTCCCGGTGCCATTCTCAACAAGCCCGGCCGCTTGAGCGATGACGAATTACAGGTGGTGCGAACGCATCCGCTTGAAGGGGAAAAAACATTGCTGGCCACCGCGCAAGTATGCGAGATGGTCGTGGATGTATGCCTGCATCACCACGAGAAAATCGACGGCACCGGCTACCCCCATCAGTTGGCTGGCGACCAGATCAGCCTTGTGGCTCGGATGGCCGCGGTCTGCGATGTCTACGACGCAATTACCTCGGACCGTTCGTACAACCAGGGCTGGGACCCTGCCGTGGCTATTCAACAAATGTCGACATGGGAAGGGCATTTTGACGATGACGTATTCCGCGCGTTTTTAAAGTCCGTGGGTATTTACCCCGTCGGTTCTATCGTTCAATTGCAAAGCGGCGGTATCGGTGTAGTGATAGAACAACATGCCGACTCATTATTGACGCCAAAAATCAAAGTGTTTTTCCTGCCGGCTTTAAATGTCTATATCCCCTACCAAATAATAGACCTGGGCACCCCCAACCAACACGATCGTATTATTGCGCGGGTAGCGCCGCAACGTTATGGTTTCAAAAATACCGAGCGTTTATGGCTCGACGACGCCGCACCCAAAACGCGTTAAGCAACTTACAGCGCTGTACAGCATGCCAATGCCAAAGCAGCCGATGATCCAATAAGCCGTGCGAATACAAAGACACTGGAATGTCGACATCCGATTATTTTGGTCGTTATGAGCGTGGGCGAAAACATCATGAAATTCAAATCATTGCAGACTCGAATCTGTTTTACGGCCGGACTCTGCCTGTTTATTTCCTGCGCAAGTCTGGTGTTATATGGGCTGTATTCCTCAAAGGCCAACGAAGCCTATGTGGGCACGCAAGTATCGGCATTGATTGAAACCGCCACCATCCGCGAAGTGCAGAATCTGGCAGAGTCTCGTGCCACCGCCATCCAGGCGAAGCTGCAAAACGCGCTGGACTCGGCACGCACACTGGCCAATACGCTGGGCGCGGGCAAAAGCGCCCAAAGCCCGCTGGTATTGGGTCGGGACTCAATCAACACAATGTTGCTCAGCGTGCTCAAGGACAACCCCGACTTCAACGGCACGTACTCCTGCTGGGAGCCCGACGCACTGGACGGCCAGGATCAAGCCTTTCGTAATAACGAGGGCGGTAACAACCCCTTGACTGGCCGCTTCACCCCTTATTGGACACGCAGTTCAGACGGTCATATCGCCGTGCAACCACTGGTCGAATATGACTCCGATGCCCGCCACCCCAACGGTGTGTTGAAGGGCGGCTGGTACTCAGGCCCCCGGGACACCTTGAAGGAAAGCGTACTCGACCCCCTCCCCTACGTGGTGCAAGGCAAGAATGTATGGCTGACCACCCTGTCGGTGCCGATCACCGCCAATGGCAAGTTCTACGGCGTGGTCGGTGCTGACTTCGATATCTCGTTTATCCAGAAACTCAGCGAGCAGATGTCCGCCGACCTTTATGGCGGCAACGGCTCCGTATCGATCCTCAGCCATCAAGGGCTGGTGGTGGCCGACAGCAAACGGCCGGAACTGATCGGCCAGCCGCTCAAAGCCTTGCTGCCCGACGCTTGGGAGAAGGTGTTGGCCAATGTTCAAAAAGGCCAGGGCGACAGCCAAATCAACCAGGGCACCCAGGAAATCGAGGTGCAGATGCCCATCAACCTGGGCCGCACCGACAAGCCGTGGGCCATCGTGATCCACCTGCCCAAGGCGGTCGTCATGAGCCAGGCCCTGGCTCTGGAGCAAGAATTGCAATCGCGCGGCGTCAACAGCAGCATCTGGCAGGTCGCGGTGGGCATCGCCATCTCCATGCTGGCTTTGCTTACCCTGTGGTTGGCTACCGCCAAAATCGTCGGCCCGATTCGTGAAGCCGCCCACCTGGCCGCTAACATCAGCCTGGGCGACTTTTCGCGTCGGCTGGTGCAAACGTCTGAAGATGAGGTCGGCCAATTGTCCTTTGCCCTGAACGATATGTCGGAAAGCCTGCAACGCCAGGTGCGCGTGGCCGAACGCATTTCCGAGGGTGATCTGGACCTGGAGGTACGTCTGTCCTCGCCCAATGACACGCTGGGCAAATCCTTGGAAAAAATGGTCGGCAACCTGAACACCTTGATTTCCCAAGTGCAGGCCAGCGCCACGCAAATCACCGGCAGCTCTGCACAGGTCACGCAGTTGAGCCAGTCGCTGTCCGACGGCGCATCCAATTCGGCGTCGTCGATCACTGAAATCAGTGCCGTCATGACCCAAATGGCGGCGCAGACCACCGACAACGCCGCCAATGCCAAAAAGGCCGACGAACAATCCCAGGCGGCGCGCGCCGACGCGGGGGAAAGTGACAAGCTGATGAGCGAACTGATCGCGGCCATGGCCGAGATCGATAATTCGGGCAAAGACATTACCGCCATCATCACCACCATCGACAACATTGCCGCGCAGACCAACCTGCTGGCGTTGAACGCCGCGATCGAAGCCGCACGTGCCGGGGAGCTGGGCCGCGGCTTTGCCGTGGTGGCCGATGAAGTGCGCAGCCTCGCGGCACGCAGTGCCGAGGCGGCACAACAGACCGCAGCGCTGATTGCCGACTCGTCGACCAAGACGCAACGCGGCATGATCATCGCCGGCCGCACCGCCGACTCGCTGCGCAACATTGTCACCGGCACCGGCACCGTCTCAAGTCTGGTGTCACTGATCTATCAGGCGTCCAGCGAACAGGCGTCCGGCTTGCAACAGGCGAGTATTGGGCTGGAGCAGATCGACGAGGTCACCCAGCAAAACCAGGCCAACTCCCAGCAATGCGCGATCGCGGCCAGGAACCTGTCAGAGCGGGCCAATGCAATGCAGCAGGGGTTGGGGCGTTTTAAAGTCAAAGCCTAAGGTGTTAACCGGCGCGCACTGACCGCCACGCAGGCGCAACCACTTGGACTCCACCCGACTTCCCATTACCCTGAGCGCCCCATCAGACAACCGGAAGTCAGATACCCGTGTTCAAGCCCGTCGCTGCTATCGCTCTTGCCTGCACACCTTTGCTCGCCAACGCCGCCGACCTCGCCGGCGTCTGGACCGGCACGCTGGGCAAATCCGCCATTACCGCCTGTTTCAACGGAGCTGACGGGGAGCACGGCAGTTATTACTACCAACGCATCCTCACCCCCATTCAACTGACCCAAGCCAGCGACAGCGCGCCGTGGGTGGAGGAAGGCGATACCGGGTTCTGGACGCTGGATAATCGCTCCGGCGATACGCTGGCGGGCGCTTGGCGTAAAACGCAAGGCGGCAAACCGCTGCCGATTACCCTGAAACGTGTCGGTACGCCAAACGACGGCTGCGGCAGCGATGCTTATAACGCCGCCCTGGAAGCGGCGCCGCTGCCGGTCAAGACGCAGGAAAAATCCTTCGGCGGTCACCGCTACGTGCTCAAGACCCAAGGCGCCCGAGTCACGCTCAAGCTTGAGGGTGATGGCCCGGCGGTGCAGAAAATCAATCGGCAACTCGCGGCGCTGGCGGTCAACGACGACGATCAGGCCGACTATTTGCGCGAGCGTCGCGAGTATCTGGGACGAAACGGCTCGGCCCTCACCAGTGAAATCACGGTTGAGCCGACGTATTGGTCGTCGCAGTGGATCACCGTGAAGTTCTACCGCTGGACCGCGGGCATGGGCGCCCGGGGCATCAGTTGGGGGCAGCATTCCTGGAACCTGCAGACCGGCGAAGCGGTTGACCCCTGGACGTGGCTGGGCGGGCACCAGCAGTGGTATGACGCCTATTCCGGCGAAGTGAAGCTGTCGACCCCGTTCAAGACATGGCTGGCCAGACAAACCACCACCGACGAGGGATGCCCGGCGATCAACAGCTATTCCACGTTCGACCTGAGCTTCAACACCCAAGGATTGCAGCTGTCGACACCCGCCAACGGTGACGGGTGCGACAACGAACTGAGCTTTACCTGGGAGCAATTGGCAGCCGTGTTGACAGCCGAGGGTAAAGCCGCGCTGCCCAGCTTGAAGGCGCCGTGAATACCTGAATACAAAAACCCTACACTCGTTCACGAAACATTCAGAAACGCCGACAGATACTAGCCGAATGCCACGGCCGCTCCCCCGAGCGGCCCACTGCCTCGGTAGCCACAACCCATGACACGCCCCGCCTCTTTATTGTTTCTGCTCGCCGGTCTTTTATTTTTTTTCGCCCTAGGTAGCCACGACCTGCAAGGCTCCACCGAAGCCCGCGTCGCCGGGATCGCCATGGCCATGCATCTGGACAATAACTGGGTGGTGCCACAGTTATTTCGCGAGCCTTTTTTGGAAAAGCCGCCCTTGAGCCTGTGGCTGGATGCCGGGGCGATTCGCCTGTTTGGCGGCACCACCTGGGCTGTGCGCCTGGCGTCGGCGTTTGCCGGGTTGTTCAGCGTAATGCTGCTCTACGCAATGCTGCGCAGGTTCGGCCGGCCGCAGACATTGGCGTTCAGCGCAGCCTTGATCCTGGCGACCATGGCCAGTTACTGGAGCAACGTGCGGGGCGTGGGTGAGGACTCGTTGCTCAGCCTCGGCGTGACCACTGCGCTGCTGGCGTTCTATCAGGCGGTGCGGCCGGACCGCGAAGGCCCCAACATGGGCCATTGGGCGCTGTTTACCGTCGGGATGGCGATCGCCACGCTAAGCAAAGGTGTGCTGGGGCTGGCCATGCCGGGCATTGTGATTTTTGTGTACCTGGCCGCTACCAGCGTGATGGACAAACGCCTGCGCATCGGCAACTGGCTCAAACCCGCGCTGTGCACCCTATTGGCATTGGTGCCGCTGCTGATATGGCTGTGCTTCCTGTACCAACGTGGCGGCATGCAGGCTGTAGGCGAAGTACTGTGGACCAACAGCGTCGGCCGGTTCAGCGGCTCGTTTGTCGAAGCCGGGCATTACGAGCCGTTCTACTACTACATCGCCAAACTGCCGGAGGCGTTCCTGCCCTGGAACATCCTGGTGTACCTGGGGCTGTGGCATTTGCGTAAAAGCCTGGCGCGCAATCGCTATCACCTGTTTTTCAGCGTATGGCTGGTGGCGCAATTCACCTTGCTGACCCTGGCGTCCAGTAAGCGCACGGTGTACCTGATGACGCTGGCCCCGGCCGCCGCCGTGTTGGCCGCCGAATATGCACGGGTACTGCTGCAATGGCTCAAAGAGCACAAACCCGCCCTGTATAAACACCACCGACCTCTGGTGGGCGGCGTGTTCACCCTGGCCATTGCCAGCTACCTGATCGCTGCCTTCTGGTTTGCGCCCAAGGCTGATGTGCGCCAGTCATTCGTGCCGGTCATCCGCCAGATCCAGGCACTGCAAGCCGAAGGCAAAGAAGTCGTATTGTTCCAGCCCAATGAACGCATCGCCGGCGCCGGCGTGTTCTACATGCAGGGCTATTTGAAGATGCTGCAGACAGAACCCGAGCTGCACCGTTACCTGGCGGCCAAGCCCGGCAACGTTGCGCTGCTAGACCACACCAACGGCTTGAATCCCCAGGTGAAGGTGATCAAGCACATGGCGATCAACCGCCAGCCCTACTACTTCGTCGAGCAGTAGGGCCGGCGCAAGGCATCAGTGCTTGGTGAGTTTGTCCAGGTAGCCCATCGCGAACGCGGAGATCACGAAGGTCATGTGGATGATCACGTACCACATCAGGTGCTGCGGATCGACGTTCTTGGCATCCATGAAGATGCGCAGCAAGTGGATCGAGGAAATCGCCACGATGGAGGCCGCCACTTTCATCTTCAGCGACGAAGAGTCCATGGTGCCCAGCCAGTTGAGTTTCTCTTTGTTGTCATCGATATCCAGCTGCGAGACGAAGTTCTCGTAGCCGGAAATCATCACCATCACCAGCAAGCCACCGACCAGCGCCATGTCGATCAACGACAGCAGCAGCAAGATGACGTCCGCCTCCAGCATGCTGAACACATTCGGCAGAACGTGGATGATTTCCTGAAAGAATTTCAATGCCAGGATCAGCAGGCCCAGGGACAAGCCGAGGTAGATCGGCGCCAACAGCCAGCGTGAAGCGTACATAGTATTTTCGATAAAGCGTTCCATGGGGGTCTCACACAGCTTGGCTAGAAATGGCGGCGAGTATACCAGCCGCCACAAGTCACCTGTAACCGCGAGAAAACTGACCCAGGCGGCTTCTGTAAGAGAATTTTTCTGCTAGTGTCGAGCCCATCAACTCGGCTCGATGACGTCGGACAGGAAAAACTCAGATGATGGATGTGCGCTCCCCCTTGGCCGGTGTTGGCCTGTGTGCGGCGTTGCTGATGGGCAGCGGTTGCTCCCCCAGTGATGAGCAGAAACAGACGACCCTCGAAGAGAAAACCGCCAAGTTCGAACAATCCCTCGACAGCATCCAGGACCCCAAGCTGCGCGACGCCATCGCCGACCTCGGCGGCTCGCTGTTATTGCTGGAGCGGGCCCAGGCCAAGCTCGCCACCAAGCCCATTGAGGCCGAGTACGGCGACGACACCCTGGCCCTGCTCAAGCACTACCCCACGCCGCAAGCGCTGGTGGACACCTACATCAATGGCCTGTTCGTGCTGCGCAAGACCTCTCACTCCGACTACCTGACGGATTTGCAGCCGGTCTTCCCGTTCAGCTTCAACATGCCCGACCAATTCCCCTTCCCCCATGGCCTGGAGTGGCAATCGGTCACGTTGAGCAACAACAAAGTCATCCCCTTCCAGCCGGAATGGTCGGAAACCGACCCAGGTATCCAACTGAGCCCCAGCAGCTCCAACCTGACCAACCCCGATGACCTGACGGTGACCTATCCGTTCATCGATGGCCTCGAAACCGAAAACAAGAGCCAGCCTCAGCCTGTGAGCCTCAAGGGCCGCGTGGAAGTGATCGCGCCGGGCAGGGTGTTGACGTTCGACCTGTCGAAAAAAGACGTGGGCCATAAGCGCACCGAGGGCAATATCACCGTCAACCTGCTGCTCCTGGAAAAAAACTACGCCGAAATCGAACTGACCAACAGCCAGCCGCTCGCTCCGCAAGTGGGCGACGATTCGCCGAACCCGTTGCTGGTACAGGCACGCGATAGCACCGGGCAATTCCTCACACGTTCGGGCTCGATCAATGAAAGCGCCGCGCAGGTGGCGTTTTACCAGAAACAATTGGCCGAGATGCAAAAACAGAACACTTGGTCCGAAGCCTTCGAAAAACAGCTTATCGACGAACAAAAAGCCTTCGAGCACAAACAGGGCAGCCATTACGCCAAGGTATATTTCAATGGCCTGATCGATAGCGTGCAGGTCAACGTGCTGGACTTTTCCACAGCCTCCGTCACCCGCAAGGACCTCGACCTGCCGATACTGCGTTTCGACAAGAACAGCCTGCAAAAAACCGTACAAGCCTTGCCGATGCCAGTCACCGTGTACGACGACGGCGCCGCCAACTGGCTCAAGGGCGCCACGCTCAGCGAGGAACAACTGAAAAACAGCGTGACGATCACCCAGTCCGTCGAAGACGCCAGTGCCGCGCATATCACCTTCGATCACCCCTTCACCTTCAACGACGAATTGGTGGGCGCCGAGCGCAACAGCAGCGAATCGCCAGTGACGTTCTTTACCGCCGACGACAAGGGCGAACGCGGCGAGCCCATCGAATTGCCCAGCGAAGCCTACGAGCTGACCCCGGCGCGCGGCACGCTCACCTACGACCTCAACCTGTTCCCGGAAAACCCGGCGTTCGTGGTGGGCTCGATCCCGCTGTTCCTGGCGACCATCGAGAAAGGCGAGATTGACGTGGCCAAGCTGCCCAAGGGCCTGTCGCTCAAGGACAACGCGCTGATCGTCGACCAGAAGGCATTCCCCGCCGACAGCTGGCGCTTCTACGCCAAGGACGCCAGCGGCCATTACCTCAAGGAAATCCTCGGCGTCAGCCACCGTGCGCAGGAGTACGGCACGGCGATGTTTGACGTGCATTATTTCTATGGCACGCCGACGGCGCTGGAAAGCTACCAGCGCACCGACCTGACGACCGTGCAATACGGCTTCGAGGTCAAGCTGGACAAGCCCGAGGGCAAATGACCCGGCCTACAGCGCAAGCTGCTCATGGTTGCCGTTGAGCTGTCGCAGGTGGGCCTGCATGTGCAGGCACCAGATCTGCGGATCGCCCGCCAGCTCGTAGCCATGCAGGGTCAGGCTGTCGACGATTGATTCCAGAATGGTCTGCGCCGCAATCGGCCCATGAAACGGGCCTTGGGACTTGATGGTGGACGGCTGTTCACCGGACATGCCGGCGGCAAACAATAAGGTCCACATGCCGGTATCCCCCGCGAGCGGGCGAATGGAACATTCGATACGGGTGACCAGGCCAAAGCACTGGCGGGTAAGGCAAAGGTTGCGCGACATGGCGGCGCCCCTCGGTAGATCGGTGTTCAACCCCGGCCAATGGCGAGGCTGTTTCTATCCAGCGACTCCTGTGGATATCCCTAAAACAGAGAATAGAAGAAAAACACAACAAACCAAGGCGCTAGAGACCAACGGTGGCGGCCACCGGAATCGAGTCAATTTTATGGCGGCCACAGGTCTGAAGGCACTGACATCCATTGTGGGAGGGGGCTTGCTCCCGATAGCGGTGTACCAGCTACCCATAAGCTGGCTGACCCACCGCCATCGGGAGCAAGCCCCCTCCCACATTGGGATCTGCTTCGTTCTACAGATCCTACTTACCACGCGTCAGCTCGGCTTGGCCTCAGCCAACGCCTGCTGCGCCAACTCCTTCTCCGCCTCCTTCAAGTCTTCCTCGCTGATCATCTCGGCAATCGCACGCAAACGCTCAACCACCCGCGCGTTGACGCTGCCTTCGGGGAATTGCCCCTCGGCATCCGGCTCGCCGGCAGGTTCACCCACCAGCAGGCTCAAGGCCTCGTCCGCCTGGCGTACCGCGTAGATGTGGAATTGCCCGGCGCGTACGGCCTGCAACACCTTCTCATCGAGCATCAGCGTGGCGACGTTGGCCTGGGGGATGATCGCCCCTTGCTCGCCGGTCAAGCCGCGCGCTTCGCAGAGGCGGAAGAAGCCTTCGATTTTCTCGTTGACGCCACCCACCGCCTGCACTTCACCAAACTGGTTGATCGAGCCGGTGATGGCAAAACACTGCTTGAGCGGCGTTTTCGACAGCGCCGAGATCAGCGTGCAGGCTTCGCCCAAGGACGCACTGTCACCATCCACATACCCGTAGGACTGCTCCAGCGCGATACTCGCCGAAATCGCCAACGGGAATTCCTGGGCATAACGGCTGCCCAGGTAACCGGTGAGGATCATCACGCCCTTGGAGTGAATCGGCTGGCCGAGGTTAACCTCGCGCTCGATGTCGACAATACCGCTGCCGCCGGGGTACACCGTGGCGGAAATGCGTGCCGGCACGCCGAACGCCGAATCGCCCACCTCCAGTACCGTCAGCCCGTTGCATTTGCCGACGGCCGCACCCGCGGTATCGATCAGGATCACCCCGGCGAGCATGTCATCGAGAATCCGTGCCGACACGCGCCCGGTCCGCGTGGCCTTGGCCTTGAGCGCGCGCTCGATGTGGCCGGCGTCGGTCATGTCATCGCCCGCCAGGTGGCGGATAAAGTCCGCCTCGCTGACCAGTTGGAACAGGTCGCCAATGCGTGCCGACAAGCGCCCCTGGTGCTCGGCCAGCCGGGCGCTGTACGTGGCCAACCGCGCCACTGCGTCCGAAGTCAGCGGCGCCATGCCTTCTTCCGAGGTGCGGGTTTTAAGCAACTGGGCGAACTGTTCCAGGCTCTCGTCCACCATCGGGATGTCTTCGTCGAAGTCCACCAGCACCCGGAACATCTCCTGGAAGTCCGGATCGGCGTCCTGCAATGCGTAATACAACTGGCGCGAACCGATGATGATCACCTTGACCTGCAACGGAATCATTTGCGGGTTGAGGGTGACGGTGGCCAGGCGGCCCAGCTCGCCCAGTGGCGATTCCATCTTCAGCTTGCGCGATTGCAGGGAGCGCTTGAGCGCGTCCCATACAAACGGTTCGCTGAGCATTTTTTCGGCTTCAAGAATCAGAAAACCGCCATTGGCACGGTGCAAGGCGCCCGGGCGCAACTGACGGTAAGTGGTGTAGAGCGCGCCCTGGTCGGTGCTGTACTCGATACGGCCGAACAGGTTGTCGTAGGTCGGGTGCGGTTCGAACACCACCGGTGCGCCGCCGTTGACCGCATGGCCCACCACCAGGCTCGGGCAGTATTGCTCTTCAAGCAGCTTGCGCGCCTGGGCGTCGGTCTTGGCGTCGTCCACCAATTGCTCGACCACGGTTTTGAGCAGGTACACCTGCATGGCTTGCAGATAACCGCAGACTGCGGCGTTTTCCGCGTATTTTTCCGACAGCGGCGCCAGCAAAGGTTGCAGGGCCAGGGTGATGGTTTCTTCGTTGAACTGGCGCAGTTGGTTGTTGGACTCGCGCTTCCACTGCGGCAGGCTGGCCAACTCTTCGTTGAGGCGCTCTTCCAGCTCGGAGATGTCCGTGTGGAAACGTTCGCGATCCACTTCCGGCAGCTGCGAGAACTCAGCCTCGTCCAGCGCCTTGCCGTCGAGCATCGGCGTGAACGCGATGTTGGAACTGTCACGGTACAGCGCCACGTCTTTTTCCAGGGCCAGCCGTTCGATCACGTCCAGGGCCTTGTCGTAACGCTGGTTGAAGGCACGGTCGATGGCGCTTTTGCGCTGTTGATAGGTCGGGTGCTCGAAGGCGGCCGGGAACGTCGCCACCAGGTTGTCGACCAGGCCATTGATATCTGCGATGAACGCCGCCGCCGCGCCGCCAGGCAATTCCAGGGCGCGGGGTTCGCGAGGCTCATCGAAATTATTCACGTAGACCCAGTCCGCCGGGGTCTGCAGGCGCTTGCCTTCGGCCTTCAGGTAACGTTTGACGAACGAAAAGCGGCCAGTGCCCGGCTCGCCCATGACAAACACGTTGTAACCGGGGCGTGGCATCGCCACACCGAACTGCAACGCTTCAACCGCGCGTTCCTGGCCAAGCACACCGCGAAAGGGCTCCAATTCATTGGTGGTCGAGAAGCTGAACTGTTCAGCGGAGAAAGGGCGAGTCAGCGCTTCGGGCGCTAGGCGCAAGCTGGCAGCAACAGGATCAGGCATCGGGCTTCCTTACATCAGGCGGGGCAGATGACGGCATTCTGGCTCCCCCTTGCGCGCTCTGGCAAGGCGCGCCGTAGGGAAAGCACAGGTACGGGACGCGTCCTACAAAAAATCGCGACAATGCTGATTGTTTTATAAAAACCCACGGAACCCTTGGAACCTGCCTAAACTCCAAACTGCGCGGGTTGGACTAATAACCGATCCCTAGGGCGCTATGAAGTGCCTGAACCCTTGTCCATTGGTTTGCACACAAAGAGAACAAAGCTATGAAACGGATCCTTCTCGGTACTCTCTTCACCGTTGTCTCCCTCAATGCAATGGCAGAATCACCAGGTGGCCCGAACTGCGGTTGGGGCAACATGTTGTTCGAAGGCCAGCGCGGTACTCCGGCTCACTTCCTGGCTTCCACCACCAACGGCACTTCGGGTAACGCCACCTTCGGCATGACCTCGGGCACCAACGGTTGCAGCACCAACAGCGCGCTGACCTACGGCGGCAAGTCCTGGATTGCCATGAATGGCATGATGAACGAGCTGTCCGAAGACATGGCCAAGGGTAATGGCGAAGCACTGACCACCTACGCCGTGGTACTGGGCGTTGCACCGGAAGATCGCGCGCACTTCGCGGCCGTGGCGCACGAACACTTCCAGCAAATCTTCAGCAAGGCCGACGTGACCGCTGAAGACGTGCACAACAACACACTGGCTGTACTCAAAGGCGATGCCCGCCTGGCGAAATACGCTACCCAGGCTTAAGCTCGACCTGCCCGCGCCTCCCGAGGCGCGGGTTTTATTTTTGGGCCCGCCTCCCCTTTGGGTCTGTCTAAATATCCGACTTAAGTTGCCCCTATGCTCAAACGCTTTGCCTGGATGGCACTCTTCGCCTGCGCCCCGCTGTACGCGGCACCGCATCTTGATGATCAACGTTTGCAGCAACTGGCCAATGATCCGTTCTGGCTGTCGCTGGGCCATTACGAAGCCGGCAAGCTAAAAGGCTGGCGCAGTTATGTCAGCGAGCAGAAATTCTTCCTCGCAGCCGATGGTGCCCACCACCCGGATGCGGAGCTCAAGGCCACCGTTGACGCCCTCTATGCGCCGGCCAGCCTGGGTGAAAAACATGCCCAATGCGTCTACCCCGCACGTACCCGCTGGCTCAAGGACCAGTTGCACCTGGCCGACCTGCCGGCCGTGAACTGCAAGGAATTCAAGCAATGGTTCAAGGACGTCGCCCCCCACAGCGCGGTGATGATCTTCCCGGCGGCCTACCTCAACAGCCCGTCATCGATGTTCGGCCACACCCTGCTGCGTATCGACCAGGCCGACGTGCAAAGCAACAATACGGCGCTGCTCAGCTACGCGATCAACTTCGGCGCGTACATTGAAGGCTCGGACAACAGCATCCTCTACGCCTGGAAAGGCCTGATGGGCGGCTATCCCGGCCTGTTCGCGCTGGTGCCCTACCAGGAAAAACTCTCCGAATACCGTAGCCTCGAAAACCGCGACCTGTGGGAATACCGCCTCAACCTCACCCAAGTCGAAACCGAGCGCATGGTCGAGCACGTGTGGGAGCTCAAGCAAATCCAGTTCGACTACTTCTTCTTCGACGAAAACTGCTCCTACCGCCTGCTGGAGCTGCTGCAAGTGGCCCGCCCAGGCCTGCGCCTGACCGAACAGTTCCCGCTGACCGCCATTCCTACCGACACGGTCAAAGCCGTTAAAGATGCGGGGCTGGTCGAGAAAATCGACTACCGGCCTTCCCGCGAGCGCGAACTGCTGGAGCGCGCCAAACCGCTGGACAGCGACGAGCAACAATGGGTATTGAAGGTCAGCGACGACCAGAACCAATTGCAAGAGCCCGCATTCAAAGCCCTGCCTCGCGACCGCCAGGCGCTGATCATCGACGCCGCCTATCGCCTGGGCCGCTACCGCGCCAATGGCCTGGAACGCGACACCGCACGCTCCCAGCGCAGCTTCGAACTCTTACGCGCGATCAACCAAAACCCCGCGCCGGACCTTGAGATCACGCCCCCCGGCCTGCCGGAAAACGGCCATGAATCCCGTACCTGGCAAGCCGGCATCGGCACCCGGGGCGACAAAACCTTTGGCGAATACGGCCTGCGCATGGCCTATCACGACCTCAACGACAACGCCGAAGGCTTCCCCCTCGGTGCGCAGATCGAAATCCTGCAAATGAAGTTGCGCCAGTACGAAGGCAACCACTGGCAACTGCAACAACTGGACCTGGCCACCATCCGCTCCCTGACGCCACGCAACGCCCTGTTGCAACCCTGGTCATGGCAAGTCACCGGCGGCCTGGAACGCGTACCGGGCAAACACGACGACGAAACCCTGGTGGCGCACGTCAATGGCGGCGCCGGCGGCACCTGGCAACTGAGCGACGACATGCTCGGCTTCGCCCTCGGCACCGTGCGGGTGGAGCACAACAATGACTTCAGCGAAGCCATCTCCCCCGCTGCTGGCTTCAACACTGGCGTGCTGTGGAAAAACCCGCTGGGCAACCTGAGCCTGGAAGCCAAGGGCGACTTCTTCACCAATGGCGAAGTGCGCCGCAGCATCAGCCTGAACCAACAATGGGAATTGTCCCGCAACCTGGGCCTGCGCCTGAGCGCACAGCGCGAGTACAGCCACTTATCGACGCCGGTCAATGAGGTGATGCTTGAAGTGAAGTGGTATCACTACTGACCACAGCCAGACCAGGACCCAAAATGTGGGAGGGCTTGCCCCTCCCACATTTGGCCTGCATTTATTCAGCTTTATCTCAAGGAGTTCAACCAACATGGCCGTTAACTGCAGCAGTCTCGAAGAAGTCCGCGACAATATCGACCGACTCGACCAGCAAATCGTCAGCCTGCTGGCTGAGCGTGGCCACTACGTATCCCAAGCCGCCCGCTTCAAAAAGGACACCGATGGCGTCAAGGCGCCGCAGCGGGTCGAACAGGTGATCGCCAAGGTGCGGGACTTGTCGCACACGCTGGGCGCCAATCCGGACGTTACCGAACAGGTGTATCGGGCGATGATTGCAGCGTTTATCCAGCAGGAGTTGGCTGAGCATGCGGCACTGACACCCCCTAGGTAGCCCGTTGACGTTGAATTGAGCGTTACCCCGACACCGTTATCACCTCGCCTTCACACCCTCCCGACAAATCCCCTTCTAAACTTCCCTTATCAGCCGTGAAACGGCCAGGGAGTATGTCATGTGGCGGTATGCGGTATTGCTGTGTGCGGTGGTGGGATTGTCGGGTTGCCAGTCCACCCATCAGGAATTACTCGCCCGCGGTTATCCACCCGCTTTTGCCGATGGCTTTGACGACGGTTGCAGCAGCGGTCGCCAGGCTGCCGGGGTGATTAGCGGGACGTTTCGCAAGAACGTGCCGCGTTACCTGAAGGACCGGCTATACGCCGAAGGCTGGGAGGACGGTTTCCGCCAGTGCAAGGCCATGCGCGAAAACGAGGAACTGCGCGACTACAAGAACAACCACTGGGATGACCGCGAACGCGCCTGGCAGCAAGAGAAGGATCGCGATGCGGCGCGGGCCTATCGCTCGCAATAGGTCGCTTTCAGACATCCATCGAAACTAAAGCACGGCGACCATGGCCCAAGCTCCAGAGAGGGAGAACACCATGAGCCGAGCTTTTGTGAATGAAGACAACGCCGCCGCTCAGGCCGATCAGCCGGTGGAGCGCCAGGTCAGTGAGCAACCCAATCGCCTGACCGCGCAGGGTTTGGCGCAGTTGCAGGCCAAGGTTGCGCAACTGCAGTCTGAATACGGCGCCGAATCCGCCAAGGGCGAGCAGGCCGATAAACAGCGCCAGGCCGACCTTGAGCGGGACCTGCGCTATTTCAACCAGCGGGTGCAGAGCGCCCAGGTAGTCGCGCCGGCCACCGCCACCGACAAGGTCCGGATTGGCAGTTGGGTAACCTTTGCCAACGAACAGGATGAGCAGCAGCGCATCCAGTTGGTCGGTGAAGACCAGGCGGACGCCGGCGCCGGCCTGATCAATTGGGGTTCGCCCCTGGGTCGCGCCTTGCTGGGCGCCCAGGTCGGTGACGAGGTGCTGTGGAAGCGCCCCGTCGGCGATCAGTTGATCGAAGTGCTGCGCATCGACGCCGAAGCCTAGACGATGCCTTGGGCCAGCATTGCATCGGCCACTTTCACGAAGCCTGCGATGTTGGCGCCCTTCACATAATTGATCCGGCCGTTTTCTTCGCCGTAGTGCACGCAGGCGTGGTGGATAGATTGCATGATGTTATGCAGCTTGCTGTCCACCTCCCCGGCGGTCCACAGCAAACGCATGGCGTTCTGCGACATTTCCAGGCCACTGACGGCCACACCACCGGCATTGGACGCCTTGCCCGGTGCGAACAGAATGCCCGCCTCGATAAAGATATCCACAGCCTCAAGCGTGGTCGGCATGTTGGCGCCTTCGGCCACGCAGATGCAGCCGTTGCGCAACAGCGTGCGGGCGGCGTCGGCGTCCAGCTCGTTCTGGGTAGCGCACGGCAGTGCGATATCGCACGCCAACTCCCAAGGCGTTTGGCCTTTGCGAAATTCCAGGCCGAAACGCTCGGCCAGTTCGCTGATGCGGCCGCGCTGTACGTTTTTCAGTGCCAGCAGGGCCGACCATTGCTCTTCGGTCAAACCACTTTCGGCGTACAGCGTCCCTTCGGAGTCAGACAGTGAAACCACTTTGCCGCCCAGGTCCATGACCTTGCGTGCGGCATACTGCGCCACGTTGCCGGAGCCGGACACCGCCACGCGCTTGCCTTCAACGCGCTGGCCGTTGCGCTTGAGCATCTCTTCGGCGAAGTACACGCAGCCAAACCCGGTGGCCTCCGGACGGATCAGGCTGCCGCCGTAGGTCATGCCTTTGCCGGTGAGCACAGACGTGAACTGGTTGCTCAAGCGCTTGTACTGGCCGAACAGAAAGCCGATTTCGCGAGCGCCAACGCCGATATCACCGGCGGGTACGTCCACGTCTGCGCCGATATGGCGGTACAACTCGCTCATGAACGCCTGGCAGAAGCGCATGACTTCGGCATCGCTTTTACTTTTTGGATCAAAGTCCGAGCCGCCTTTGCCGCCGCCCATGGGCAGCGAGGTCAGGGAATTTTTGAAGGTCTGCTCGAAAGCGAGGAATTTCAGCACCCCCAGGTTTACCGACGGGTGGAAACGCAGGCCGCCCTTGTACGGGCCAATGGCGCTGTTCATCTGGATCCGGAAACCGCGATTGACCTGGACCTTGCCGTGGTCATCCACCCATGACACTCGGAAGGTGATTGCGCGTTCCGGCTCGCAGATGCGTTCCAGAATGCCCGAGGTCAGGTAATGCGGATTGGCTTCGAGAAACGGCCACAGGCTGCGTAGGACTTCTTCAACAGCCTGGTGGAATTCCGGCTGGTCTGGGTCGCGTTTCTTGAGGCGGGCGAGGAAGGATTCGACGGATTCGGTCATGAACAGTCTCGGCAAATTGATTGTTTTTAAGTGAGATTGGGCCGGACTTTATCAATTCATGTCGCACCGCGACAGGGCAAAATGTCGCTTTTGTGAATTTAAATGGTGCATTGGATATAACTGTATCCAGTTTTTTGGCGGTTTATGCACTTAAAAGAGGATTTAAAATCTGAGGGATGCACCAACAGGTAGATCGCTATCGGGGGCAAGCCCCCTCCCGCATTCGACTGCATTTCAAGGTTGGAACGCGATCAAATGTGGGGCTTGCTCGCGAATGAATTGAACGCGGTATTCCTGAAAACACCCAAAAAAAACGGAGCCCGAAGGCTCCGCTTGTTTCAAACCAGCCGGATCAGGCCAGTTTTTTGTGGCGTACGCGGTGCGGCTGGGCAGCCGCTTCGCCCAGGCGCTTCTTACGGTCGGCTTCGTACTCGGTGTAGTTGCCTTCGAAGAACACCGCTTGGGAGTCGTCTTCGTACGCCAGGATGTGGGTCGCGACGCGGTCAAGGAACCACCGATCGTGAGAGATCACAATGGCGGCGCCCGGGAAGTCCAGCAGGGCTTCTTCCAGGGAACGCAGGGTTTCCACGTCGAGGTCGTTGGACGGTTCGTCGAGCAGCAACACGTTGCCGCCCTCTTTCAGCGTCAGCGCCAGGTGCAAGCGGCCGCGCTCACCGCCGGACAGGTCCTTGACGAACTTCTGCTGGTCGCCGCCCTTGAAGTTGAAACGGCCGACATAGGTGCGCGACGGGATTTCATAGTTGCCGATGCGGATCTGGTCGGAGCCATCGGAGATCTGCTGGAACACGGTCTTGCTGCCGTCGAGGTCGTCGCGGCTCTGGTCCACACAGGCCAGTTGCACGGTTTCGCCGATCTCGATGCTGCCGGAGTCCGGCGTTTCCTTGCCCATCAGCATGCGGAACAGCGTGGACTTACCCGCACCGTTACCGCCGATAACGCCGACGATCGCGCCTTTTGGCATGGAGAACGACAGGTTGTCGATCAACACGCGGTCGCCATAGCCTTTGCACACGTTTTTGAATTCGATGACCTTGTCACCCAGGCGCGGGCCGGCCGGGATGTAGATCTCGTTGGTTTCGCTGCGTTTCTGGAATTCCTGCGACTGCATTTCTTCAAAGCGCTGCAGACGGGCCTTGGATTTGGACTGGCGGGCCTTGGCGCCTTTGCGCACCCATTCCAGTTCTTCCTTCATGGCTTTTTCGTGGGCCGATTGCTGCTTGGATTCGGCGGCCAGACGGTCGGACTTGGCTTCCAGCCAACCGGAGTAGTTGCCCTCGTAAGGGATACCGGCGCCGCGGTCGAGTTCGAGGATCCAGCCGGCAACGTTGTCCAGGAAGTAGCGGTCGTGCGTGATCGCAACCACGGTGCCTGGGAAGTCGTGAAGGAAATGTTCCAGCCACGCGACGGAATCGGCGTCCAAGTGGTTGGTCGGTTCGTCGAGCAGCAACATATCGGGAGCCGACAGCAGCAGGCGGCACAGGGCCACGCGACGTTTTTCACCACCGGACAGGTGTTCGACCTTGGCGTCCCACGCCGGCAGGCGCAGCGCGTCGGCGGCAACTTCCAGCTGGCGCTCCAGGTTATGACCGTCGCCGGCCTGCAGGATGGCTTCGAGCTTGGCTTGTTCGGCGGCCAGCTTGTCGAAATCGGCATCCGGCTCGGCGTAGGCGGCGTAGACCTCATCCAGGCGAGCCTGGGCGTCCTTGATCACGCTGACGGCCTCTTCGACCACTTCACGCACGGTCTTGGCCGGATCCAGCTGCGGCTCCTGGGGCAGGTAGCCGATGTTCAGTTCGGGCATCGGACGGGCTTCGCCTTCGAACTCGGTGTCGACGCCGGCCATGATTTTCAGCAGCGTGGACTTACCCGAACCGTTGAGGCCGAGCACACCGATCTTGGCGCCGGGGAAGAAGGACAATGAAATGTTTTTCAGGATTTCCCGCTTCGGTGGGACAACTTTGCCCAGCCGATGCATGGTGAAGACGTATTGAGCCATGGTGAACCTAGCGTCAGTGACTGATGAATTGAGCGGGCGAAGCCCGTGCCAGACCATGCGCCGCGCGGGCCTTTGACTATCATCAATGCCAGCGAGCGGAAAAGGCCTGAATGTTTGGGGCTGGAACGCCCCGCGTAACCGGCAAAGCTACCTGAATGCGCTTGGTCAGTCCAGCCGAGCGGGACTGGCACTTTGCCACAACTCAAGGCATGCTAGCCGCCCTTTGGGCGTCCGGCTTATAGTGCACGTCGCGCGCCAATCCAGCCAAACCGCAGGATCACAGCTTGTCCAAAGTCACGCCGCCCACTCCTCTGCGCGCCGCTCATATAGCGCCGGGAGCGCCCCTGCACGGCACCCTCAAAGGCGCGTTGGCGACGCTCGTCCTCATGCTGCTCGCGTTATTGTTCTGGCAACTGCTGGATCAACTGCAGCAAAACCAGAAAAACCAGCAGCAATACACCATCGACTACAGCGCCGACCTGGCGGAGCAGATCAGCCTGAATATGGCCCTGAGCGCAAAAATCGCCCTCAACCTGCTCCCGATGCTCGAACCGCCGCGCGACAACGAACAGCAACAAGCCTTGATGCGCACCTTGCAGCGCTCGCTGCCGGAGCTGCGCAGTATCGCCCTGCTCGCCCCCAGCGGCGCGATCATCAGCGACAGCGCCACCGACAGCCAGGACGGCGCCTGGCTCGAAAACTTGGTTCAACGCAGCCACGGCCAGTCCTATTACCTGAGCAACAACGACGACGGCACCCTCATTTATCTGCTCCTGCACCAGCCCAGCGGCGGCTCGCGGGTGTACTGGGCGCTGCGCCTGGCACCCGCCTACCTGGCCAACCTGACCCGCCAGGACAGTCAGGGCCAGCGGCCGATGTGGGCCATCGAGAACCGCCTGAACCACCGCGTAGTCAGCCGTGACAGCGGCATGCCGATGCAATGGGACGGGGCCCTGACCCCGGACGACCTGAATAAAAGCGTGCTGGTCACCCCGTTAAGCAAAAGCGACTGGCAACTGCGCGGGATGTTCGACCGTACGGCCGTGCTGGAGCAACTGTTGCCGGCGTTTATCGGCAAGTGCCTGCTAGGCCTGGCTTTTTCGCTGATCCCGGTGATCGTGCTGCTGAACATGCGCCGCCGCCAACGCCAAGTGCACGAAGGCCGCCGGCGCTACCAGGATATTTTCGAAGGCACCGGCGTCGCCCTCTGTGTACTTGACCTCTCGGGCCTGAACAGCTTTTTTGACAAGCCGTACATGCAGACCCGTGAGCAACTGCGTCTGTGGTTGCAGGACCATCCCGATGGGCATAAGCAATTGCTCAAGGAATTGCGCATCACCGAGGTCAACCAGGTGGCGGTGCGCCTGCTGAACGTGTCGTCCTGCGAAGACGCCTGGGAACGGCTTATCAATGATTGCCCGGACAATGCCACGTCCATCGGCCATCAGATACTCGAAGCGGTGCGCACTCACCAGAACCAGCTGGAGCTGGAAATCCAGTGCAAGGACATCGCCGGCAACGAGCAATACCTGTGGCTGGTCATGCGCCTGCCGGAGCAGCAAGACGACTTCAATGCGGTGATCCTCAGCATCAGCGATATCACCAGCCGCAAGCTGATCGAACTGTCGCTGGTCGAGCGTGAAGGTTTCTGGTCGGACGTCGTACGCACAGTGCCCGACCACCTGTACGTACAGGATGTGATCAGCCAGCGCATGATTTTCAGCAACCACCACCTCGGGCACACCCTCGGCTACACAAAGGCCGAACTGCAGCAAATGGGCGAGTACTTCTGGGAAATCCTGCTGCACCCCGAAGATGCCGAGCACTACCACGATTTGCGCCTGCAACAGCGCCAGGCCGGCTATAGCGCCCAACTGCAATGCCAGTTGCGCTTTCGCCATCGCAACAATCAATGGCGACGCTTCGATATTCGCGAACAGGCCCTGGCGCGGGACACGACCACCCAAGTCACGCGCATCATCGGCGTGGCCAAGGACATCACCGACCAGATCGAAGCCAGCGAATCCCTGCGCGACAGTGAACAGCGTTACCGCATGCTGGCCGAAAGCATCAGCGACGTGATCTGCTCCACCGACAGCCAGTTGGCGCTCAACTACATCAGCCCGTCGGTGAATGCCGTGCTGGGGTATGACGTGGACTGGGTGTTCAAGAACGGCTGGCAGTCGATCATCGCCAACCCAAAGCAACTGGCCGGCATTTATAGCCTGGTGGAGCAAGTCAGCCGTGCGCTGGGCGATATCGAGGCGCTGAACAAGCTGCGCGATGACGTGCAGACCCAACTGTTCCTGTTCGATTGCTTGCGCGCCGACGGTCGTAAAGTACCGATCGAGTTGCGCCTGGTGCTGGTGTGGGATGAACACGGCGCCTTCGAGGGCATCCTGGGGGTAGGCCGCGACATCAGCCAGCAACGCCGGGCCGAAAAAGACCTGCGCATGGCGGCCACGGTATTCGAGCACTCCACGTCGGCGATCCTGATCACCGACCCGGCGGGCTATATCGTGCAGGCCAACGAGGCGTTCAGCCGGGTCAGCGGCTATGAGGTGAGTGACGTACTCGACCAATTGCCGAACATGCTCACCGTTGACGAGCAACAGGAAGCGCACTTGCGCTACGTGCTCAAACAACTGCACCAGCACAGCACCTGGGAAGGCGAAGTGTGGCTCAAGCGCCGCAATGGCGAGCACTACCCTGCCTGGGTCGGCATTACCGCCGTGTTCGACGATGAAGGCGATTTGGCCAGCTACGTGTGCTTTTTCAGTGATATCAGCGAGCGCAAGGCCAGCGAACAACGCATCCACCGCCTGGCGTATTACGACGCCCTGACCCACCTGCCCAACCGCACACTGTTCCAGGACCGCCTGCACACCGCGTTGCAGTCGGCGGAGCGGCAGAAGTCGTGGGTGGTGCTGATGTTCCTCGACCTCGACCGTTTCAAGCCGATCAACGACTCCCTGGGCCACGCCGCCGGCGACCGCATGCTCAAGGAAATGGCCACCCGCCTGCTCGGCTGCGTGGCCGAAGACGATACGGTGGCGCGCATGGGGGGTGACGAGTTTACCTTGCTGCTGCAACCGCGCCTGAGCCGCGAGATGGCGCTGAACCGTGCGATTCACGTGGCCGAGCAGATCCTCGCCAGCCTGGTAAAACCCTTCGTGCTCGAAGGCCGCGAATTCTTCGTGACCGCCAGTATCGGCATCGCCCTCAGCCCCCAGGACGGCAACGAGCTGAGCCAACTGATGAAAAACGCCGACACCGCGATGTATCACGCCAAGGAGCGCGGCAAGAACAACTTCCAGTTCTACCAGGCCGACATGAACGCCAGCGCCCTGGAACGCCTGGAGCTGGAAAGCGACCTGCGCCACGCCCTGGACCAGAACGAATTCGTGCTTTATTACCAACCGCAGTTCAGCGGCGACGGCAAACGCCTCACCGGCGCCGAGGCTTTGCTGCGCTGGCGCCATCCACGGCGCGGGCTGGTGCCGCCGGGGGACTTTATCCCGGTGCTGGAAGAATTGGGCCTGGTCGTGGATGTCGGCGACTGGGTGATCAGCGAAGCCTGTCGCCAGCTCAAGACCTGGCATCAGAACAAGGTCCGCGTGCCGAAAGTGTCGGTGAACATCTCGGCGCGGCAGTTCTCCGACGGGCAACTGGGCACGCGCATCGCCACTATCCTCAAAGACACCGGCCTGCCGCCGGCGTGCCTGGAACTGGAGCTGACCGAAAGCATCCTGATGCGCGAAGTCAACGAAGCCATGCACATCCTCGACAGCCTGAAAAACCTGGGCCTGAGCATCGCGGTGGACGACTTCGGCACCGGTTATTCCTCGCTCAACTACCTCAAGCAGTTCCCTATCGACGTCTTGAAGATCGACCGTACCTTCGTCGACGGCCTGCCGTCCGGCGAGCAGGACGCGCAGATCGCCCGCGCGATTATCGCCATGGCCCACAGCCTGAACCTGGCGGTGATCGCCGAGGGTGTGGAAACCCATGAACAACTGGACTTCCTGCGCGAGCATGGCTGCGATGAAGTACAGGGCTACCTGTTTGGGCGACCGATGCCGGCGAATCGGTTCGAGGCGCAGTTCAGCAATGACGCGCTGTTCATGTTCGACTGACATGCTGCTGTGGTGGGGCTTGCTCCCGATGAGGCCGGCACAGACACCGCCCACCCCCAGATGAGCCCCACTTGTCCGCGACATGATGTCCTTTCATATGCCATCTAAAACCCATTGGGTTAGAATGCCCTCCTTTTCTGCCCCCGATCCTTGAGGACCGCCATGTTCAGCCGTGATTTGACCATTGCCAAGTACGACGCCGATCTCTTCGCCGCCATGGAGCAAGAAGCCGTGCGCCAGGAAGAGCACATCGAGCTGATCGCTTCGGAAAACTACACCAGCCCTGCGGTCATGGAGGCTCAAGGTTCGGTTCTGACCAACAAGTACGCCGAAGGCTACCCAGGCAAGCGCTACTACGGCGGTTGCGAGTACGTCGACGTGGTTGAGCAGTTGGCCATCGACCGTGCAAAAGAGCTGTTCGGCGCCGATTACGCCAACGTCCAGCCGCACGCCGGCTCCCAAGCCAACAGCGCGGTGTACCTGGCCCTGCTGCAAGGCGGCGACACCATCCTGGGCATGAGCCTGGCCCACGGCGGTCACCTGACCCACGGCGCCAGCGTTTCATCCTCCGGCAAGCTGTACAACGCCGTTCAATACGGTATCGATGCCAACGGCCTGATCGACTACGACGAAGTCGAGCGCCTGGCGGTCGAGCACAAGCCAAAAATGATCGTGGCCGGTTTCTCGGCCTACTCGCAGATCCTGGATTTCCCGCGCTTTCGCGCAATCGCCGACAAAGTCGGCGCCTACCTGTTCGTCGACATGGCCCACGTGGCCGGTCTGGTCGCCGCTGGCGTCTACCCGAACCCGGTGCCTTTCGCTGACGTGGTCACCACCACCACGCACAAGACCCTGCGCGGTCCACGTGGCGGCCTGATCCTGGCGCGCGCCAACGCCGAGATCGAGAAGAAGCTGAACTCCGCCGTATTCCCTGGCGCCCAGGGTGGCCCGCTGGAGCACGTGATCGCCGCTAAAGCGATCTGCTTCAAGGAAGCCTTGCAGCCTGAGTTCAAGACCTACCAGCAACAAGTGGTGAAGAACGCCAAGGCCATGGCCGGCGTGTTTATCGAGCGCGGCTTTGATGTCGTGTCCGGCGGTACCGAGAACCACCTGTTCCTGCTGTCGCTGATCAAGCAGGACATTTCCGGTAAAGATGCGGACGCTGCCCTGGGCAAAGCCTTCATCACCGTGAACAAGAACTCCGTGCCAAACGACCCACGCTCGCCGTTCGTCACCTCGGGCCTGCGCTTCGGCACCCCGGCCGTGACCACTCGTGGCTTCAAGGAAGCAGAGTGCAAGGAACTGGCCGGCTGGATCTGCGACATCCTGGCAGACCTGAACAACGAAGCCGTGATCGACGCGGTCCGTGAGAAGGTCAAGGCCATTTGCAAAAAGCTGCCGGTGTACGGCGCTTGATAGTAGCTGCCTGAATAAAAAGCCCGGCTCTTGAGCCGGGCTTTTTTATTTATGCCCGTTTGAAATGCAATCCCCAAATCAGGACTGGTAGACCTTGGCAAAGCCTTGGCGAATCTTGTCTTCCGGCAATTCATCGGCAATAAACACAATCACACTTTCCCGCGTCTCGCCTTCGGCCCATTCGGTATCCCAGTCGAAGCCATAGAGCTTCAACACCCCCTGGAACACCATGCGCCGATCCTCCCCGGCAATGTTCAGCACGCCCTTGTAGCGCAGCAGTTGCTTGCCGTGGTCTTCCAACAACTCGTTCATGAATTCACTGAGGCGGTCGATATCCAGCGGTTGGTTGGTGCGCAGCACCAGGCTGGAGATACGGTCGATGGACGGCGCCTTGCTCACCGGGCGCAGGCTCATGCCGGCGTTGAGGTTGAAGCCGCGCACATCGAGCAACTCGGCGAGGTCGATGTTGCCGTGGTTTACCACACGGATCGGCGCGCGACGGTTGATACGCGTCAGGCGTTCGCTGAGGGCGTCGAAGGTCGCGTCGTCTACCAGATCACGTTTGCTGACCAGCAGGCGGTCGGCGAAACCGATCTGCGCCTGGGCGATGGTTTGGGTCAGGTGATGCTCGGCGTGGGCCGCATCGACCAGGGTGATGATGCCGTCGAGGATGTAACGCTCGCGCAGGTCTTCATCGATGAAAAAGGTCTGGGCCACGGGAGCGGGGTCAGCCAGGCCGGTGCATTCGATGACCAGGCGGTCGAAGGCAATTTCACCGCTGTCCAGGCGCTCCAGCAGCAGGTAAAGGGCTTTGGTCAGGTCGGTGTGGATGGTGCAGCACACGCAACCGTTGGACAGGGTCATGACTTGCACCGGTTCTGCGCCCAACAGTTGGGTGTCGATGCCGGCGTCGCTGAATTCGTTTTCGATCACGGCGATTTTAAGGCCGTGCTCGGCTTTGAGCAGGTGGCGCAGCAAGGTGGTCTTGCCGGCGCCGAGGAAGCCACTGAGGACGGTGACGGGGATGGGAGAGGACAAAGACAGTTCTCCTTATGACTGAAGAAACACAAAACAAATGTGGGAGAGGGCCTGCTCCCGATAGCAGTGTGTCAGGCAGTTATCTGTCACTGACACACCGCTATCGGGAGCAAGCCCCCTCCCACAATAGATCACCACTGGCCCGAACTATCGGGTCAGCAGCACTTGGGCCCACCCTTGCCACCGTAACGGGCTTCCTGGCGTTCCCGGAAGAACGCCTTGTAGTCCATCACCGGTTTGTCCGGGTGTTTGGTTTGCATATGCTCGACGTAAGTGTCGTAGTCGGGCATGCCGACCATCAGGCGCGCGGCCTGACCGAGGTATTTACCGAGGCGACTGATGTCATTGAACATGGCTGCAATCCTCGATCAAGCGTCCGGTACGGCCTGGAACGGGGCTTCTTTATCCGTGCGTTCTTTGTTGCCCCAGGCGGCGACACCGACCTTGAGCGCATAGAACAGGATGCTGAATACCACGAACAGGAACAGCGCCGTCAGCGTTGCGTTGGTGTAGGCGTTCCAGATCACGTGCTGCATCTGGTCGATGCTCTTGGCCGGAGCCAGGATCTGGCCGCCTGCCAGGGCATCGCTGTACTTCTTGGCCAGCGACAGGAAGCCGATCGCCGGGTTAGCGTCGAACAGCTTGATGAAGCCCGCCGTGGTGGTGCAGATCAGCAGCCAGACCGCCGGCAGCATGGTCACCCAGATGTAGCGTTGGCGCTTCATTTTGATCAGCACAACGGTCGCCAGCATCAGCGCGATACCCGCCAGCATCTGGTTGGAGATACCGAACAGCGGCCACAAGGTGTTGATGCCGCCCAGTGGGTCGATCACGCCTTGGTACAGCAGGTAGCCCCACATCGCCACGCAACCGGCCGTTGCGATCAGGTTGGCGGTCCAGGATTCGGTGCGCTTGAGCGCCGGCACGAAGGAACCCAGCAGGTCCTGCAACATGAAGCGACCGGCACGGGTGCCGGCGTCAACGGCGGTCAGGATGAACAGCGCTTCGAACAGGATCGCAAAGTGGTACCAGAACGCCATGGTGTTTTCACCCGGCAGCACACTGTGCAGGATCTGCGCGATACCCACGGCCAATGTCGGCGCACCGCCGGCACGTGCCAGGATGGTGGTTTCACCGATGTCATGGGCCACGGCCGACAACGCCTCAGGGGTAATTGCAAAGCCCCAGTTGCTGACGGTCTGCGCCACGGTCACCACGTCGGTCCCGACAATCGCCGCAGGGCTGTTCATGGCGAAGTACACGCCAGGCTCGATCACCGACGCGGCAACCATCGCCATGATGGCGACGAACGACTCCATCAACATGCCGCCATAACCGATATAGCGGGCATGGCTTTCACTGGCCAGCAACTTGGGCGTGGTGCCCGAGGAGATCAGCGCGTGGAAGCCCGAGACCGCGCCGCAGGCGATGGTGATGAACAGGAATGGGAACAGGCCGCCCTTCCACACCGGGCCAGTGCCATCGATGAACTGGGTCAGCGCCGGCATTTTCAGGTCGGGCATGGTCACCAGGATGCCGATTGCCAGGGCAATGATGGTGCCGATTTTCAGGAACGTGGAGAGGTAGTCACGCGGTGCCAGAATCAGCCAGACCGGCAGCACTGCCGCGACGAAACCGTAGCCGATCAGCATCCAGGTGATCTGGATCCCGGTGAAGCTGAACGCCTTGGCCCAGACCGGGTCAGCGGCAATCTGCCCGCCCAGCCAGATCGAACCCAGCAGCAACGCCACGCCGATGACCGAAATTTCACCGATGCGGCCCGGGCGGATGTAGCGCATGTAAATGCCCATGAACATCGCGATCGGGATGGTCGCCATCACCGTGAAAATGCCCCATGGGCTCTCGGCCAGGGCCTTGACCACGATCAGCGCCAGCACCGCGAGGATGATGATCATGATCAGGAAGCAGCCAAACAGCGCGATGGTGCCCGGAATGCGGCCCATCTCTTCGCGAACCATGTCCCCCAGGGAACGGCCGTTGCGACGGGTGGACAGGAACAGGATCATGAAGTCCTGCACCGCACCGGCCAGCACCACGCCGGCGATCAGCCAGAGCGTGCCGGGCAGGTAGCCCATTTGCGCCGCCAGTACCGGGCCGACCAACGGGCCTGCGCCGGCAATCGCCGCAAAGTGGTGACCGAACAGAATGTGTTTGTTGGTCGGCACATAGTCCAGACCGTCGTTATTGATCACTGCGGGGGTGGCCCGCCGTGGGTCGAGTTGCATCACGTTATTCGCGATGAACAGGCTGTAGTAGCGATAAGCAACCAGGTAGATGGCCACTGCGGCAACCACAATCCACAAGGCGTTGATCGCCTCGCCGCGGCGCAATGCCACTACGCCAAGGGCGCACGCTCCTACGATTGCCAGCACCAGCCAGGGTAGGTGGCGTAGCAGGCTATTATTATTTTTCATTTTTATATTCCAGCCAGGGTGGACAGAAAGGACAGCATCCGGAGTTTAGCGCTGTTGGCTTTAAAGGCCACCCCCCTACGTTGGTCTAGAGCCTTGCAACGGCAAAAAAAGCCGAAATAAAGGCTAAGTGATGGCGCAGGGCTACACTGCTTCTATCCATCGAGGGTTTCACCATGACCGATCACCCGTCCGACCGCCGCTGTTTCCGCCGGATTGCGATTGACGCCAAGACCGAAGTTCGACAAAACGGCCAGGAATGGCCGGTTAAATTGCTGGATCTGTCGCTGAAAGGCTTGGCGATAAAACGGCCCGAGTCCTGGAAAGGCAATAACGCACTCCCCTTCGAAGTCGACATCCGCCTGGACCCGAAGGCGCATATAAAGATGCGGGTAAAACTGACCCACGACGACCACGGCCAATTAGGCTTTGAGTGCAAGGAAATCGATCTGGACTCGATCAGCCACCTGCGGCGGCTGGTCGAGTTGAACCTGGGTGATCAGCAAGAGCTAGAGCGGGAACTCGGCGCGTTGCTGCACGTGTGATGGCTCAGGGAAACGCCTTACGCGCGGGAAACTCGCTTTCCGTGTCCCAATAGCCTTTTTTCTGGCTGGACACGCCCCGCCATTGCCCATCGACAAAACGATAGGTCTCGTATCGGGTGGCAAAATCGTCCTCGCCCTCGCCGTCCATGAAGGACGACACCTGCAACAGTTCATCCGCGCCGCCGCTGGCGCTCACGACCTTCCACTCGGCCTTGCCGGTTCGCGCCAGGGTCAAGGGCTCGACCTTGCCGTCGGCGGCGGTGTAATTCACCGGTTTGAGTTGCTGTTTGGCCGGCAGCAGCAATTGGGTGGCAGGCCCGCTGTAACTGCCCATCGGCGCGGTCTGGTCGATGGTCAGAAAATACACAGGTTCAGGCTGCCCTTTAAGCGGCGCTTTCTTGACCTTGGCCAACGGATAGCCCAGGTTCTGGTGTGCGATCACATCACCGGCAGGCGATACCAGGCGCACTTGCGCCTCAAGCAGCGGGTTCTCCAGCAGATCGGCGGTGTCGTCGAACGAGTCCGCATCCAGCCCGCTGCCCCAGCTGTCTTTATGCATCTGCGCGCTGATGCGCTGGTCTTCCAGCACTTGCAACGCGCTGCCATCTTCCATCGACAGTTTTTGCGCCAGGCGATAACCTGCGGGCAGTTCAGCCGCCCACGCCATGGCCGGCGATACGGCCAGGGCGACACACAGGGCAGCGATTGCCCGGTAGTTCAAACGTTGCATAGCGTGCCTTCCTGATTCATTCGAAAAGTGCATCCAATGCCTGCTCCAGGCGTGTTACCGCAATAATCTGCAAGCCCGCCGGCGCCTCCTTCGGCGCATTGCCCTTGGGCACGATGGCGCGCTTGAAGCCGTGCTTGGCGGCCTCCTTGAGGCGTTCCTGGCCGCTGGGTACCGGGCGTACTTCGCCGGACAGGCCAACCTCGCCAAACACCAGCAAGTCGTGGGGCAACGGCCGGTTACGCAGGCTGGACATCACCGCTGCCATCAAGGCCAGGTCGGAAGCGGTTTCCAGCACTTTGACCCCGCCCACCACGTTGAGGAATACATCCTGGTCGTGGGTAGGAATGCCGCCGTGCCGGTGCAATACCGCCAGCAACATTGCCAGTCGGTTCTGATCCAGGCCAAGCGTTACCCGGCGAGGGTTGGCCAGGTGACTGTCATCCACCAGCGCCTGCACTTCCACCAGCATCGGCCGGGTACCTTCCCACGTTGCCATCACCACGCTCCCCGGAACTTCTTCCTGGGCACGGGTCAGAAAAATCGCCGACGGGTTGGAGACTTCTTTCAGCCCCCGGTCGGTCATGGCGAATACGCCCAACTCGTTCACGGCGCCGAAGCGGTTCTTCACCGCCCGCAGCAAGCGCAAGCGGCCGTCGGATTCGCCTTCGAAATACAGCACGGTATCGACCATATGCTCCAACACCCGTGGCCCGGCCAATGCGCCCTCCTTGGTCACATGGCCGACGAGGAAGATCGCCGTGCCGCTCTGCTTGGCATAACGCACCAGCAGCGCCGCACTCTCGCGCACCTGGGACACGCCGCCGGGCGCCGATTGCAGTTGCTCGGTGAAAATCGTCTGGATCGAGTCGATCACCATGACCTTGGGTTTTTCGATGCGGGCCGTGGCGATGATGCTTTCGATGCAGGTTTCGGTCATGACCCGCAGTTGATCCTGGGGCAAGCCCAGGCGGCGCGCGCGCATGGCCACTTGCTGCTGGGACTCTTCGCCGGTGACGTACAGCGCCGGCATGCGGCTGGCGATGCTGCACAGGGTTTGCAGCAGGATGGTGGATTTGCCGATACCGGGGTCGCCGCCGATCAGTACCACCGAACCGTCCACCAGGCCGCCGCCCAACACCCGGTCCAGCTCGCCGGAGGCGGTGGAAAACCTTGGGATCTCTTCGACGCTGACTTCGGCCAGGGTCTTGATCTGCGCCTGTTGCCCGGTCCAGCCGGCACGGCCGGTAGGGGCTGCCGCGCCGCCGCTCTCGATCATGGTTTCGGTGAGCGTGTTCCAGGCCCCACACTCGCCGCACTGGCCGGCCCACTTGGGAAAGGTCGCGCCGCACTCGGTGCAGCCGTACATGCGCTTGGCCTTTGCCATTTGAGAACCTCCAACCGAAAAACCGCGATGATAGCTCAGCGCGACGCCGGGGTCCGGATTTCACCGCCGGCCAATCGTGAAGCACTGTTGCCGACCGGGTCTTCGGCATTCAGGTCAGCGCCCTTGGCTTTCAAGGCGTCGAGCAACTCCACGCGCTTGAACAAGCCGGCGTACATGGCTGCCGTCTGCCCGGCACCGTTGCGTTGGTCGGGGTTGCAGTCAGTGGCCAGCAGGCGCTGGGCGATTTTCAGCTCGCCCTTGAAGATTGCGCCCATCAACGCCGTATTGCCGCGATTGTCCTGCACGCAGGCATCGGCGCCGGCGGCGAGCAGGCGGTCCACATAGGCGCCTTCACCGTGGTACGCGGCGAGGATCAGGGCGGTATAACCCTTGTCGTCCTGGGCGTTGAGGCTGTAGCCGGCCTCGATAAAGGTATTGAGCATGTCGACGTCGCCACGGCGGGCGGCGTCGAAGTAATAATCCTGCAGCTGTGCCTTGAGTGCCGCAGGTTCGGGCGGCTCGGCATGGGCGACAAAGGCCAGCATGGCCATCAATAAACCGATAGAAATACGCATAGGGTTCTCCTGTCAGAGGTCGACGCCCCCTTGGGCGTCGACCGGAACCAACGGGTCAGTCCGTCAGTTTTTCAGCCAGCGCCTTCACGCGCGCCAGGTCACCCTTGGCAACCTTGGTCACGCCCGTGCCGTACTCCGGGTCTGCCTTGTAGAGGAACGACAGGATGATGTGCTTGCTCTCGTCATCGGTGGTGGCCAGGGAGCCGCCGAAGTTGTCGATCAAGTCCTGGCGCTCCTTCTGGTTGTAGGAGCGGTACAGGTCACCGGCCTGCTTGAAGTTCTGCTCGCGCTGGATCTTCGCCTGCTGGGTACTGCCCACCAGCGCCGACTGGCTGTATCGCGCGGCTTGCGGCTCTTCGCGCGGCATCAGGCGGCTTGGCTGGTAATTCACACCCGTGGTGGTTTTGCCGACGTTCATCGCGCCATCCTGGTTACCATTGTTGACGGTGGCCCGTGGGGCGTTGATCGGCAATTGCAACGCGTTGGCACCCAGGCGGTACATCTGCGTGTCGGCGTAGGAGAACACCCGGCCTTGCAGCAGGCGGTCTTCCGACGGCTCGATACCCGGCACCAGGTTGGCGGGGGCCATGGCTACTTGCTCGGTTTCCTGGAACACATTCGCCGGGTTGCGGTTCAGCACCATTTGCCCGACTTTGCGCTCGGGCACATTCGGCCAGATCTTGGTCGCGTCCAGCGGGTCGAAGTCGAACTTGGCCAAGTCTTCAGGTTTGAGCACTTGCACATACAGATCCCACTTGGGGAAGTCGCCCTTGTTGATGTGCGTGACCAAGTCGTTAGTCATATGGCTGTAGTCACGGCCCTGTACCTCGGTGACTTGTTTTGGGTCAAGGTTCTTGATGCCCTGCAGGCTCTTCCAATGGAACTTGACGTAGTGCACTTCGCCCTTGGCGTTAATCAACTTGTAGGCATGTACGCCGTTGCCGTCCATTTCCCGATAACTGGCAGGCGTGCCGGCATCGGAATACAACTCGGTGAGCGTACGCGTGGACTCGGGAACATGGGAGAAGAAGTCAAAACGGCGGGAGTCGTCATCCAGGTTAGTGCGGGGGTCCGGTTTAAAGGCGTGGACCATGTCCGGGAACTTGATGGCGTCGCGGATAAAGAACGTCGGGAAGTTATTACCCACTAAGTCCCAATTACCCTCGGCGGTGTAGAACTTGGTGGCGAAGCCGCGTGGATCACGCAGTGTTTCCGGCGAGTGGTTGCCATGCACCACGGCCGAGAAGCGCACGAATACCGGGGTCGCTTCGCCGGCGGCAAAGACTTTGGCCTTGGTCAGGTCGCTGAGGTTATCGGTGACGGTGAAGGTACCGTGGGCACCGGTGCCACGTGCGTGCACCACGCGCTCCGGGATACGCTCGCGGTCAAAGCGCTGCAGTTTCTGGATCAACTGCACGTCTTGCAGCAGCACCGGGCCGTTGGCGCCGGCGGTTTGCGAGTTCTGGTTGTCGCCTACCGCGGCGCCGTTATCGCGGGTCAGGTTGGCGGCCTGCACCGACAGGGAAAGCAGGCTGGCGGTCGCCAGCGCCACTACGTGACGCGCCAGCAACGGCCCGCGGCTCATTGACTTGTTCATCGAGGTTTCCTCTGGTTTTTTTAATGCACATTCAGTTGTGCTTGCCAGAGGCTAGTGACCCGCGAGTCAGAAGATAAATAGAAATAGCCCACCAGGGCGATTGAGAAAATAGTGTAGTAACCCACTGAAATGACGGGTATTCCGCGCGCGATTGATGGCACTTTGCAAACTATTTGCGATTTAATGTGTCGATAAAAACTAACAGTGTTAACAGTTGTGTCGGGCAAGCCTGCTACGTCTGACTTACACTGGGCTCCACCCTTCTCATCTGTAACAAGGAATAACCTATGGGCGTGATCAGTGAGTTCAAGGCCTTCGCGGTCAAAGGTAATGTGGTCGACATGGCCGTCGGTATCATCATCGGCGCCGCCTTCGGCAAAATTGTTTCCTCGTTCGTAGGCGACGTGGTGATGCCCCCGATTGGCCTGTTGATCGGCGGCGTGGATTTCGGTGACCTGGCGGTGACGCTCAAAGCGGCCCAGGGCGATGCGCCCGCCGTGGTGCTGGCGTACGGCAAGTTTATCCAGAGCGTGATCGACTTCGTGATTGTCGCGTTTGCGATCTTTATGGGCGTGAAGGCCATCAACCGCCTCAAGCGCGAAGAAGCCGTGGCGCCAAGCCTGCCGCCGACGCCGAGCAAGGAAGAGGTGCTGCTGGGCGAGATTCGCGACCTGCTCAAGGCACAGAACGACAAACCGCTTTAATCCGCCTGAGCTAGCAAAAAAGGCGCCTGTTTGCAGGCGCCTTTTTTATTACCAGTAGTTTTCCACCGCCACTTGCCCTGGGCGGCGGCTCAGGCTCAGTTGCAGGTCACGTTGTTTGAGCAACTGGCGGGTGTCATCGACCATTTGCGGGTTACCGCAAATCAGCACGCGGGAATGCTCAGGGGTCAGTTCAACGCCGGCTGCGCGTTCCAGTTCGCCATTTTCAATCAACGCGGTAATGCGCCCATTCAGCGCGCCCGGATGCTGTTCACGGGTGACAATCGGTATGTAGGTCAACTTATGTGCGTACTCGGCCAGGTACTCACGCTGCCCCAGCTCGTTGATCAACGATTGATAGGCCAGTTCTTTGGCTTCCCGGGCGCTGTACACCAGAATGATGCGCTCGAATTTTTCCCAGGCCTCGAAGTCCTGCAGGATCGAAAGAAATGGCGCTACCCCGGTGCCGGTGCCCAGCAGCCACAAGTCGCGGCCGTCCACGAAGCGGTTCAGGGTCAGGAAGCCCGTGGCCTGGCGTTCCACCATCAGCGTGTCGCCTACCCGCAGGCGACTCAGCTCACTGGTGAACTCGCCTCCTGGAACCACAATCGAGAAGAAATCCAAATGTTCATCAAAGGGTGAAGACACCACGGAATAGGCGCGCCACACCGTAGTGCCGTCGGCCTTGGTCACACCCAGGCGCACGAACTGGCCGGCGGTAAACCGAAAACCCGGATCGCGGGTGGTACGCAGGGTAAACAGGCTGGGGGTCAGCGATTGCACATCGAGCAATGTCTGGCGGGTGAATTTTTCAGCACTGGCCGTCATGGGGAACTCCGTTTTGCACAGAGCCCTAGTGTCCCTCAAAGTCGCACCGGCTAACACCGGTGATTTGTGCGGTATTGCGGCCCCGCATCTTTTACGCGCTGATACGTTGTAAAAACCTTTATTTTTTTGCGGGAATTCACCGCAAAAACCTTGTTTAAAATCAACTAATCATTTCGCTATTAATGGGCCGGCCTATACCGCCAGATGACGTAAATGCTTTAACTAGCTATCAATTTGGCATCACTTACAACGCCTTAAATTAAATAAAATTTTTACTGATGCCTAAACCCTCTTATACAAAACAAAACACCTTGTACAAAATCAGATTTTTTAAATACTGCGGGGAGATAAACTTTTTTCCCACCAACAAGTAGCCGTTATCCTACAATCATTTCCGTGCTTCGTTGGGATTCAGGACGTACCCAAGTCACACAGACATTCATGGAGAGTTATAGATGGTCAACTGGCGCAACACACGGCTCCCAAGACAGGAAGAGGAAGACCAGATCACCGATGTTTTTGAAATGGTTATCAACGAGACATTCGCGCTCGGCTTCCAATTCTGTTCCTTTAAGATGAGTACCCATCAACTTACGCACCCAAAAAATCTGTTTGAAAAAAACAACTATCCAGATGAGTGGAACCACCTTTATAAACAAGCAGCCTTCTCTGACGACGACCCGGTTGTAGCCCACTGCCAGCGCTCCGTACTGCCTTTCGTCTGGCACGAAACCTCTTTCAACGGCGCTCCTAATCTGTGGGCATTGGCCAAGACCCATGGTGTGCACTTGGGGTGGACCCAACCGCTGCACGGGCCAAGGGGCGTGTTCAGTATGCTGACGCTGGGCCGAAGTAAACGTGAGATCACCCCGGAGGAGCTTTACGAAAAAGCCGGCAATGCCCTGTGGCTCTGCCACGCCATGCATACCGTTGTGTCGCACAAGTACGCGAACGAACCGGATGCCGTGCCCTGTAACAACTTGACGCCGCGCGAGCTGGAAGTTCTGCGCTGGTCAGCCCTGGGCAAGACTGCAGGTGAGATCGCCAAGATTCTGTGCCTGTCTGAACGTACCGTCGGCTTTCATAACTGCAGTTCAATGAGAAAACTGGGGGTCAATAATAAAATCGCAGCCATCATGAAGGCCGCCAAAGCCGGTTTCTTTAACGACCTCATGTAATCCTTGCGGAAAAAACGTAACATTCTCGACCAGTTCCGGGTGATGACGCAGTTAGCAATCTCGCGCCGCCGTTCCCCCGGATGGTTCGATTACCCAGAGTTTCCCCCGCCATGCCCCTGCTCGACAGCCCCTTCGCCCAGCTCGATCTGATCCGCCAGCCCGAACAGCACAACGATCCGCTGCAAGCCTTCGATGCCGCCGATGAGTACCTGCTCAGCTACCTGGCAGAACAACAGCCTGCTGCCGTCACCCGCGTGCTGGTGCTCAACGACAGCTTCGGCGCCCTGGCCGCCAGCCTTGAAGGTCGGGTGCAGGTGGTGTCCAGCGGTGATTCATTTCTCGCCGCCCAGGGGCTGGAAAAAAACCTGGTGCGCAACGCCAAGGCCTTTGATGCCGTGATGTTTATCCCTGCCAGCCAAACCCCGAACGGGCCCTTCGACCGCGTACTGATCCGCGTGCCCAAGACCCTGGCGTTGTTGGAGGAGCAACTGATCCGCCTGCAAGGCCAACTGGCACCGGGCGCCGAAGTGATTGCCGGGGCAATGGTCAAGCATCTGCCCCGGGCGGCCGGTGAATTGCTGGAGCGCTATATCGGGCCGATGCATGCTTCATTGGCCGTGAAGAAAGCACGACTGCTGATCGCGACCCTTGCGGATCGGCCGGCGGCGGTCTCGCCCTACCCGACGCGCTATACCCTGGAAACCCCCGCCATCGAACTGCTCAACCACGCCAACGTGTTCTGCCGCGAAGGCCTGGACATCGGCACCCGCGCATTCCTGCCGCACCTGCCCAAGGGCCTGGGCAACGCGCGCGTGGCGGACCTGGGCTGCGGCAACGGCGTGTTGGCGATTGCCAGCGCGCTGTACAACCCCGACGCGCAGTACACCTTGCTGGACGAGTCGTATATGGCCGTGCAGTCCGCCGCCGAGAACTGGCAGGCCGCGCTGGGCGACCGCGCGGTGACGGTCCGCGCCGGCGATGGCCTGGCCGGCCAGGAACCGCAGTCCCTGGACGTGGTGCTGTGCAACCCACCGTTCCACCAGCAGCAGGTAGTGGGTGACTTCCTTGCCTGGCGCATGTTCCAGCAAGCCCGCGAAGCGCTGGTGGTCGGAGGCGCGCTGTATATCGTCGGCAACCGTCACCTGGGTTATCACAGCAAGCTGGCGCGCCTGTTCCGGGGTGTCGAGCAGGTGGCCGCGACGCCGAAATTCGTCATCCTCAAGGCACGCAAATAAAAAAACCCTGCCGATCTCGCGAACGGCAGGGTTGGAAAACCGGGCCGCGAGGCCCGGATCGGGATGTCAATGCGTGGTCAGGCCGGCCGCATTCATAAACATGCGCATCAGGCTGGCGACCATAAACAGGGCCAGCACACTGCCGGTCCAGATCATCGCGAGCCACCCAAGGCGCCGCCACAACGGCTGTTTCTCGGCCTGTTCGATATCGTGCAACGTAGGTTTGCCGGACATGCGACGACCCTCCTAGTGATAACCGTCTTCATGGGTGACCTTGCCGCGGAACACGTAGTAGCTCCAGAAGGTGTAGCCCAGAATGAACGGGATGATGAACAAGGTGCCCACCAGCATGAAGCCCTGGCTTTGCGGCGGCGCGGCGGCGTCCCAGATCGACACTGAAGGCGGAATGATGTTCGGCCACAGGCTGATGCCCAGCCCGCTGTAGCCGAGGAAGATCAGCACCAGCGTCAGCAGGAACGGCGTGTAGTGCGCATTGCGCGCCACGGCGCGAACCAGCCCGTACATGGTCACCAGCACCAGGAGCGGCACCGGCAGGAACCAGAACAGGTTCGGCAGGGTGAACCAGCGCGAAGCGATTTCCGGGTGCGACAACGGGGTCCAGATACTGACGATGCCGATCACCGCCAACACCACGAAGGCCAACGGCCGCGCCAGGTTGTGCATCTGCTCTTGCAACTTGCCTTCGGTCTTCATGATCAGCCAGGTGCAGCCGAGCAAGGCATACGCCACGATCAGCGCCACGCCGCAGAACATCGTGAACGGTGTGAACCAGTCCAGCGAGCCGCCGGCGAACTGCCGGTTGACCACCGGGAAGCCGTCAATGAACGCCCCCAGCGCCACGCCCTGGAAGAAGGTGGCGGCAATCGAACCGCCGATAAACGCCTTGTCCCACAGGTGCCGCTTGTGGTCCTTGGCCTTGAAGCGGAACTCGAACGCCACACCCCGGAAGATCAGCCCGATCAACATCAGGATCAACGGCAGGTACAGCGCCGACAACACCACCGAGTAGGCCAGCGGGAACGCGCCGAACAACCCCGCGCCGCCCAATACCAGCCAGGTTTCGTTGCCGTCCCATACGGGCGCCACGGTGTTCATCATCACGTCGCGGTCGGTCTTGCCCTTCACGAATGGAAACAGGATGCCGATGCCCAGGTCGAAGCCGTCCATGACCACGTACATCATGATCCCGAAGATGATGATCACAGCCCAGATCAGCGGAAGATCAATACCCATCTCAATGCCCCTTGTGCTGGATGTGGTCGTGGTCTTGGTCGGTGCCATCGTCGGCAGCCGACAACGGACGCGCCGGTGTGCGTTTCTGGCCAGGGCCACCGTGGGTCGACTCGCTGCCTTCGTGAATCACCGGGCCTTTGCGCACCAGGCGCATCATGTAGCCCAAGCCGGCGCCGAACAGCGCGAAGTACACCACCACGAACAACACCAGAGTGATGGTCATCTGCGCCAGGCTATGCCCGGAGGACGCATCCGCTGTGCGCATCAGCCCGTAGACCACCCACGGCTGGCGGCCGATTTCGGTGGTGAACCAACCGGCAAGAATCGCGATCAGGCCGGACGGCCCCATCCACAACGCCAGGTACAGGAACGGTTTGGACGTGTACATCTTGTCGCCCCGACGCAGCCACAAGCTGAACAGCCCGGTGAAGATCATCAGCAAGCCCAGGCCGACCATGACCCGGAACGACCAGAACACAACGGTCGAATTCGGGCGATCCTCAGGCGGGAACTCCTTGAGCGCCGGCACCTGTTTGTCCAGCGAGTGGGTCAGGATCAGGCTGCCCAGGTACGGGATTTCCACCGCGTATTTGGTTTTTTCGGCCTGCATGTCCGGCCAGCCGAACAGGATCAGCGGCGTGGGCTCATTGCCTTTGTTTTCCCAGTGACCTTCAATCGCCGCGATTTTCGCCGGCTGGTGCTCAAGGGTATTGAGGCCGTGGAAGTCACCGATCACGGCCTGGATAGGCGCCACGATCAGGGCCATCCACATCGCCATCGAGAGCATTTTGCGGATCGCCGGGTTGTCCTTGCCGCGCAGCAAGTGCCAGGCCGCCGAGGAACCGACAAAGAACGCGGTGGCCACAAAAGCGGCCGTGGCCATGTGCATCAGGCGGTAGGGGAACGACGGGTTGAAGATCACCGCCAGCCAATCGGTAGGAATCACCCGGCCGTCGATGATTTCGAAACCTTGCGGCGTCTGCATCCAGCTGTTGGACGCAAGAATCCAGAACGTGGAGATCAACGTACCGACAGCCACCATCACGGTGGAGAAGAAGTGCAGCTTGCGCCCCACCTTGTTCCAGCCGAACAGCATCACGCCAAGGAAACCGGCCTCGAGGAAGAAGGCCGTCAGCACTTCATAGGTAAGCAGTGGCCCCGTGACAGCGCCGGCAAAGTCCGAGAAGCGACTCCAGTTGGTGCCGAACTGATAGGCCATGACCAGGCCCGAGACCACGCCCATGCCAAAGTTGACGGCAAATATCTTCGACCAGAAATGGTAGAGGTCACGGTAGGTGTCGTTGCGGGTCTTGAGCCACAACCCTTCCAGCACCGCGAGGTAGCTGGCCAGGCCGATAGTGATCGCCGGGAACAGGATGTGAAACGAGATGGTGAACGCAAATTGAATTCGGGCGAGATCTAGCGCCTCCAAACCGAACATAAGTTTTCCTCTGTCAGGTAATACCGGCTGCTGGCGGGAGCCTGCACCCACTGCCCCCACGGATATGGAGTGTGGCGAATTTCAATTCGTTTCTTTTTTAAACCAGCCACGTAGGGATTCTGGCCTTGCGGCCGCCCGATCAGTTCCTCTGAAGGTTTTGATCTGGATCAAGCATTGCTCAAAGAGTAGTCCCATTTTGTGTGTGCAGTTATGTGGTCTTTTGCCGCGTGACAGCTTGCCTCATGGGGGCTTTCATCGAATCAGTCTTTGCAACTATTTGTTACAGCTTGATGCTAATCTGGCCATTCCCTCCCGCCTTGACCTGAACTCCCGATGCCTAGTGAACCCGCGTTGCTGTTGCGTCACCACCGCCCTTTCATCGCGTTCTGGCTGGCGCGGATCTTCACCGCCAGCGGCTTCCAGATGCTAACCGTGGCCATCGGCTGGAACCTTTACCAACTGACCGGCAACGTGCTGGACCTAGGCTTGGTCGGCCTGGTGGAATTTGTGCCCCGCGTGTTGTTCATGCTGCACACCGGGCATGTGGCCGATCGCTATGAGCGACGCAAAGTCGCGGCCATCTGCCAGACCGTGCAGGCGTTGATCGCGCTGTCCCTGGCCATCGGCGGCCTGACCGGCAATGTGACCCGCGAGATGATTTTTATCCTGGCCTTCGTGCTCGGCGCCGCACGCTCGTTCGAAATGCCCACCACCCAGGCGCTGCTGCCGAGCATTGTGCCCAGCGCGCTGTTCCCCAGGGCCGTGGCTTCGTCGCAATCAGCCCAGCAACTGGCAACCATCGTGGCCCCGGCCCTCGGCGGTTTGCTTTATGCGTTCGGCAGCGTCTGGGTGTATGGCCCCACGGTGGCGCTGTACCTCATCGCCTGCCTGCTGACCCTCAACCTGCCCGCCCGCCAGACCCCGCTGAACAAAGGCAAGGCGACCCTGGATTCGCTGCTGGCCGGCATCCGTTTTATCCGCAGCCGCCCCGACATCCTCGGGGCGATTTCCCTCGACCTGTTCGCCGTGCTGCTGGGCGGCGCCACCGCGCTGCTGCCGGTGTTCGCCAAAGACATCCTGCTGACCGGCGCCTGGGGCCTGGGCCTGTTGCGTTCGGCACCGGCGGTGGGCGCGTTGTTGATGTCATTGTGGCTGGCGCGCTTCTCGGTCGACCGCCAGGTGGGCCGCGTGATGTTCACCGCCGTCGGCGTGTTCGGCGTGGCGACCATTGCCTTCGGCCTGTCCACCTCGTTCTGGTTTTCCCTCGCGGTGCTGGTGGTGCTGGGCGCGGCGGACATGATCAGCATGGTTATCCGTGCGTCGTTCGTGCAACTGGAAACACCGGACGAAATGCGCGGGCGGGTCAGTGCGGTCAACGGCCTGTTTATCGGCGCCTCCAATCAATTGGGCGAGTTCGAATCCGGCATCACCGCGCACTGGTTCGGCACCGTGCCGGCGGTGGTGATGGGCGGCATCGGTACGCTGGTGGTGACCGGGGTGTGGATCAAACTGTTTCCGACGCTGGCGAATCGGGACCGGATGCATGTGCCGGTGGAAGAAGCCAAAGTCTGAGCGTCACCACGCGACCTTATTGGGTAATAAGCCCCCTCCCACAAGGGTTGTGCGGTGTTTTCAGAGCACCTTATCCAACGTGATCGGAAACTCCCGCACCCGCTTGCCGGTGGCGTGGTAGATCGCATTCGCCACCGCCGCCGCCACGCCGACAATGCCGATCTCCCCCACGCCCTTGGACCCCAGGGCGTTGACGATCTCGTCGTGCTCTTGAACAAACACCACGTCAATCTCGCCGATATCGGCATTCACCGGGATGTGATACTCGGCCAGGCTGTGGTTCATGTAGCGCCCCAAACGGTGGTCGACCTGGGTTTCTTCATGCAACGCCATGCCGATGCCCCACACCACGCCGCCGAGGATCTGGCTGCGCGCCATTTTCGGATTGACCACCCGCCCGGCGGCAATCGCGCTGACCACCCGGCTGACCTTGATAGTGCCCAGGTCTTCGTCGACGCGAACTTCCACAAAAACCGCCGAATGAGTGGCGGTGGCATAGCCCTCGCGTTTTTTGTCGGGCTGGCTGTCCACCTGTGCCTCCAGCGTCGCTTGACCACTGTCCTTGACCAGTTGCGCCAGCGACACACTCACATCACCGGTATGCAGTTGGCCGTCTTCAAAGCGCACAGATTCGGCCTCCTTAAATACCGGGTACGTCTGCCGAGCGATGCCCAGCAGTTTGGCCGTCAACGCTTCGCAGGCTTGCTGCACGGCGGTGCCCACCGACGACACGGTAAACGAGCCGCCCTGCAGCGGCGCGGTGGGCAGTGAGGAATCGCCGAGCAGGAAGCTCACATCACCCATGGCCACACCGCTGGCTTGCGCCGCAATCTGGGTCATCACCGTGTAGGTACCGGTGCCGATATCCGTGGTCGCGCTGCTGACCGTCAGTTTGCCTTCAGTGTCGATACGCGCCTTGGCGCTGGCCTTCATTTGCATGGCCTCCCACACGCCGCCGGCCATGCCCCAGCCGATCAACTGGCGGCCATCGCGCATGCTGCGCGGTTCCGGGTTGCGCTGCTTCCAGCCGAACCGCTCGGCGCCCTCGCGGTAGCATTCGCGCAGGGCTTTGCTCGACCAGGGTTTGTCTTCGTTGCCGTTGCGCTCTGCATAGTTGATCAGCCGCAGTTGCACCGGGTCGATGGCCAGGGCGCAGGCCAGTTCATCCATGGCGCATTCCAGGCCGATCAACCCCAGGGCGGCGCCGGGTGCGCGCATGTCCAGCGGCGTGAACACGTCCAGCGGCACCAGTTTGTAGGTCAGTTGCACGTTGTCGCAGTGGTAGAGCATGCCGCTCCACTCCACCACGTGCTCGCTGAAGTCTTCGAAGCGCGAGGTCTGGCCAATCGCCGTGTGCCCCAGCGCCAGCAACCGACCGTTGGCCGCCGCGCCCACTTGCAGGCGCTGCAAGGTGCGTGGGCGGTAGCCGAAGGTGAACATCTGCTGGCGCGTGAGGGTGACACGCACCGAACGCTTGAGCGCCAGCGCGGCCATCACCGCCAGCGGCAGTTGGTACTGCGGGCGCAGGCCCGAGCCGAACGCACCGCCGACAAACGCGGCGAAGACGCGCACCTGGCTTTTATCCAGGCCGAAGACTTTTTGCACATAGGCCTGGCAGTTCTGCGGCCCCTGGGTTTTTTCATGGATATGCAACGTGCCGTCCGGCTGATACAGCACGGTACTGGCATGGGGTTCCATGGGGTTGTGGTGTTCGATGGGCGTGCTGTAGTGCAGATCGAGGCTGATGGCCGCGCCGGCCCACTCGGCCTGGAAGTTGCCGCGCGGCGCGGGCGGCGTTTGCGGTGAGGGGTGGGCCCGCTCCTGCTGGGTGAGCAGGTCCGTCTCGAAGGCGTCGCGGTCGTACTCGATTTCGACCAGGGAGCCCGCATGCCGGGCCAGTTCCAGGTTGTCTGCCACCACCAGGGCCAACGGCTGCCCGCTGTAGAGCACGCGGTCGTTGTAGAGCGGGCGAAACGGCGAGCCATCGGCGGCATCGGCGTCGGCAAAAGCGTCGTCGTAGCTGGCGATTGTCGGCCGGTTGAGGTGATGGATAACGTCCACCACACCCGGCAGTGCCAGGGCTTTTGAAGCATCGATACGGGTTACCCGGCCTTTGGCAATGCTGCTGGACACCACGCTGCCATGCAGCAGGCCGTCTTCGGGAAATTCCGCTGCATAACGCGCCTGGCCCGTGACCTTGAGCACACCGTCGACACGGTCCAGGGGTTTGCCGATGGCAATCATGGCTGTTCTCCCGCGACAGCGGCGTCGCTCAAGGCGCGAATAATTGCACGGCGCGCCAGCTTGATCTTGAAGCCGTTGTGCTGCAGCGGCTCGGCGTCTTGCAATAAGGCATCAGCGGCGTTGCTGAAGGTTTCGCGGCTGACGGCTTGGCCGATCAACGCGGTTTCCACTGCGCGGTCACGCCAGGGTTTGTGGGCCACGCCGCCGAGGGCCAGGCGCGCATCGGTGATCACATCGCCGTTCAGTTCAAGCGCGGCGGCGACGGAAACCAAGGCGAAGGCATAGGAGGCGCGATCGCGGACCTTGAGGTAATGGCTGTGCCGCGCCAACTGATCGGCGGGCAGTTCAATGGCGGTGATCAGTTCATCGTCGGCCAATTGGTTGTCGCGTTGCGGTGCATCGCCGGGCAAGCGGTGGAAGTCGGCGAACTCGATCACCCTGGCGCCGGCGCGGCCTTCGACATGCACCCGCGCCTCCAGCGCCGCCAGGGCCACGCACATGTCCGACGGGTGAGTGGCCACGCACTGCTCGCTGGCGCCGAGGATCGCATGGATGCGATTCAAACCGCTGCGCGCCGGGCAGCCGCTGCCAGGCTCGCGCTTATTGCAGGGCACCGTGGCGTCATAGAAGTAATAGCAACGGGTGCGTTGCAACAGGTTGCCACCGGTACTGGCCATATTGCGCAGTTGCGGCGACGCCCCGGCCAGGATGGCCTGGGACAGCAAGGGGTAACGCTGTTCGATCAAGGGGTGCCAGGCCAGGTCGGCATTGCTCACCAGCGCGCCGATGCGCAGGCCGCCGTCGGCGGTTTGCTGGATGTCATGCAGCGGCAGGCCAGTGATGTCGATCAGGTGCTCGGGGTGGCTGATGTTCTCTTTCATCAGGTCCAGCAGGTTGGTGCCGCCGGCGATGAAGCGCGACACACCGCTGCTCAGGTGCACAGCTTCTTGCACATTAACGGGCTTGCTGTAATGGAAGGGATTCATCGCTCACCTCCCAGGGCATCTTCAATGGCATCGCGGATATTGGAATAGGCGCCGCAGCGGCACAGGTTGCCGCTCATCAATTCCTGGATTTGCGCCGTGTCGTGGGCACGGCCTTCATTGGCCAGGCCGACGGCGGAGCAGATCTGGCCGGGGGTGCAGTAGCCACACTGGAAGGCGTCATGCTTGATGAAGGCTTGCTGCATCGGGTGCAGTTGGTCGCCGTTGGCCAGGCCTTCGATGGTGGTCAGCTCGGCGCCATCGCACATCACCGCCAGGGTCAGGCAGGCATTGATGCGCTTGCCGTCGCGCAACACGGTGCAGGCGCCACATTGGCCGTGATCGCAGCCCTTTTTACTGCCGACCAGGTCCAGTTGTTCGCGCAGCAGGTCGAGCAAGGTGGTCCAGGGCAGGATGTCCAATTGGCGATCCTGGCCATTCAAGCTCAAGCGTATCGAGTGGGCGACGAACGGTTGGGCCGCCGCGCCATTGGGGGTCGCGCTCATAAACACCTCACGGTTGGTGTACGTCCGCGGCGTTCAGGGAAACCGCCGTCTCAAGGGGTACGACTTCCCGGGGTTTTGAGCGTTCAAGCTGATTGATCAGTGGATATTGAGCTGGGTTTTCAGGGTGTTGCGCGGGGGGTTGATCGAGGAGTTGCTGTATTCGAACCAGCCCTGGGCCTCGACGTCCAGGTCAAACACATAGATGTAGCCCATCAAGGTGCCCGCGCCATTGCAGGCCTGGCTGATGTTACCGACCTGGCACACCGCCGTGCGCTGGCCGTTGAGTACCGCGCCGTTGAACAGGCCGACCGGGTTGTTGCCCAGGCCCACCTCCATCACCGACACCTTGGTGGGCCCACGGTGGGTACACATCTGGGTACTGCCGGCGCGCTCCGGGATGGTTTCCGTGCACCGCGCCGATTCGACCTTGAACACGCGCACCTCGCTCAAGGCCGGTGCAGTCGCGCTCCACGCTGGTGCCGCGCCCAGCCACAGGCCGAGACAAGGGATCAGGGCTAGACTCCACGCGTTGGCTTTTTTCATGCTGTCGATGACCCGCTGTTGAACGTCGGCGCAGTATGCCTCAAGGCCATGCGCCACACAGCCTCGGCTGCTGGTATGATGCGCCGCTTTTTCCGATCCTCTCTGAAACCACAGGCGCTTGGCGCAGTTTGTGCTTTGACTTAGAGGTCAACAAATCACGACGCAAAATAGCGTCACAGGGAGCCGGCATGCTGGAAAAGCTGTTTCAACTCAAGGCACACAACACCAACGTGCGCACCGAGATCCTCGCGGGTATCACGACATTCCTGGCCATGGCCTACATCCTGTTCGTGAACCCGAGCATCCTCGGCGAAACCGGCATGGACAAGGGCGCGGTGTTCGTCGCGACTTGCCTGGCGGCCGCCATCGGTTCCACCGTGATGGGCCTGATCGCCAACTACCCGATTGCGCTCGCGCCGGGCATGGGCCTCAACGCCTTCTTTACCTACACCGTGGTGCTGCACATGGGCCACACCTGGCAGGTGGCGTTGGGGGCGGTCTTTATTTCGGCGGTGCTGTTCTTCCTGCTGTCGATCTTCCGTATCCGTGAGTGGATCATCAACGCCATCCCCCTGCCCCTGCGCTCGGCGATTGCCGCCGGTATCGGCCTGTTCCTCGCGTTGATCGCACTGCACAACGCGCAGATCGTGGTCAGCAACCCGGCCACCATGGTTGGCCTGGGCGACCTGACAAAAGCCGCCCCCATCCTCGCCACCCTCGGTTTCGTGCTGATCGTCGCACTGGAAGCCCTGGCCGTGCGCGGTGCGGTGTTGATCGGTATTCTCGCGGTCACCATCGCCTCCATCGTATTGGGCGTGACCCCGTTCGGCGGCGTGACCTCGATGCCACCCTCCCTGGCCCCGACCTTCCTGCAGCTGGATATCAAGGGCGCGCTGGATATCGGCCTGGTCAGCGTGATCTTCGCCTTCCTGTTCGTCGACCTGTTCGACAACTCCGGCACCCTGATCGGCGTCGCCAAGCGCGCCGGCCTGATGAGCAAGGACGGCCACATGCCGAAAATGGGCCGTGCGCTGATCGCCGACAGCACCGCCGCCATGGCCGGCTCGCTGCTGGGCACCTCGACCACCACCAGTTACATCGAATCCGCCGCGGGCGTGAGTGCCGGTGGCCGAACCGGCCTGACGGCCATCGTGGTCGCGATCCTGTTCCTGCTGGCGTTGTTCTTCTCGCCGCTGGCCGCCAGCGTACCGGCCTTCGCCACCGCGCCGGCGCTGCTGTTCGTGGCGGTGCTGATGACCCAGGGCCTGGCCGAAATCGACTGGGATGACATTACTGTGGCCGCGCCGGTGGTGATCACCGCCCTGGCGATGCCCTTCACTTACTCCATCGCCAACGGCATCGCCTTCGGTTTCATCGCCTGGACCGCCATCAAGCTGCTTTCGGGCCGCTACCGTGAGCTGAACCCGGCGCTGGTGATTCTGTCGATTCTGTTTGTGATCAAGCTGGGCTGGTTCAACGCATGACTTTTGACGCCGCACACTACACCGCGCAACTGCAAGACAAGGTCACGCGCCTGCGTGACCTGCTGGCACCGTTCGACGCGCCCGAACCGCAGGTATTCGACTCGCCCCTGCAGCACTTTCGCCTGCGGGCGGAGTTCCGCCTGTGGCGCGAAGCCGGCGAGCGCCACTACGCGATGTTTTCCCAGGACGACAAGCGCACGCCGATCCTGATCGAAGAGTTCCCCATCGCCAGCCAGCGCATCAACCAATTGATGCCGCAGCTCAAGGCCGCCTGGCAGGCCAGCGCCGCCCTGAGCCACAAGCTGTTCCAGGTGGAGTTCCTCACCACACTGGCGGGCGACGCAATGATCACCCTGTGCTATCACCGCCCGCTGGATGAGCATTGGCACACGGCGGCGAACAAACTCGCGGCCGACCTGAACGTGAGCATCATCGGCCGCTCCAAGGGCAAGCGCGATGTGATCGGCCACGACTACGTGGTGGAAAAACTCGAGGTTGGCGGGCGCACCTTCAGCTACCGCCAACCTGAAGGCGCGTTCACCCAGCCCAACGGCACGGTAAACCAGAAGATGCTCAACTGGGCCTACGAAGCGTTGGGCGAGCGCCCGGATGACTTGCTGGAGCTGTATTGCGGCAACGGCAACTTCACCCTGCCGCTGGCGACCCGCGTACGCAAAGTGCTAGCCACCGAAATCAGCAAGACTTCGGTCAACGCAGCCTTGAGCAACCTTGATGAAAACGCGGTGGGTAACGTCAACCTGGTGCGCCTCTCCGCCGAAGAACTCACCGAAGCGCTCAACGACGTGCGCCCCTTCCGGCGCTTGCACGGCATCGACCTGAAGAGTTACGAGTTCGGTAGCGTATTCGTCGACCCGCCACGCGCCGGCATGGACCCGGACACCTGCGAACTGACCCGACGCTTCGACAACATCCTGTACATCTCCTGCAACCCGCAAACCTTGGCGGCGAACGTCGCGCAACTGCATGACACGCACCGCATTACCCGCTGTGCGCTGTTTGACCAGTTCCCATGGACGCACCATATGGAATCCGGGGTGTTGCTGACCCGGCGATAAACCCGACGCACACCGCCGCCCGACATGTGAGAGCGGCGCTGTTCCGGCGGCTGATTAAAGGTTCGATAATCGAACACATCCGCCGCCTTTAATTGACCAAATTAACCATTCAGTACATTTTATCCCCACAACGAACAAGACCTGTGGAGATACATCTGATGCCGCCTATCGTGCTGGTGCTCAACGGCCCCAACCTCAACCTGCTCGGCACCCGCGAGCCCGCCACCTATGGCCACGAAACCCTGGCCGACGTCGCCGCCCTGTGCGGGCGCAGCGCCGAGAAACTCGGGCTGAAGATCGAATTTCGCCAGACCAACCACGAAGGTGAATTGCTCGAGTGGATCCACGGCGCCCGCGAACGTTGCGCCGGCATCGTGATCAACCCGGCGGCCTGGACCCACACCTCGGTAGCGATCCGCGATGCGCTGGTGGCCAGTGAAGTGCCGGTGATCGAAGTGCATTTATCCAACGTGCATGCACGTGAGGCGTTTCGTCATCACTCGTTCGTGTCGCCCATCGCCAAGGCAGTGCTCGCAGGCTTTGGCAGCCATGGTTACCACCTGGCCCTGGAACATTTCAGCCGGTTGCTCAAGGGTTCAGCTCAATGAAATCGCGCATCCTCGCCGGCCTGATCGGCGCCGGTATCCAAGCCTCCCGCACCCCAGCCCTGCATGAACAGGAAGGCGACGCCCAAGGCTTGCGTTACCTGTACCGTCTCATCGACCTTGAGCCCCTGGGCCTGGACATCAACGCCCTGCCCGACCTCCTACGCGCCGCCGAGCAGATGCACTTTACCGGGCTGAACATTACCTACCCGTGCAAACAGGCGATCCTGCCGTTGCTCGATGAACTGTCCGACGAAGCCAGGGGCATTGGCGCGGTGAATACGGTGGTGTTCAAAGACGGCAAACGCATCGGCCACAACACCGATTGCCTGGGGTTTGCTGAAGGGTTTCGACGCAACCTGAGTGATGCGCCGCGCCGGCGCGTGGTGCAGATGGGCGCCGGTGGCGCGGGCGCTGCGGTGGCCCATGCACTGCTGGCCGGAGGCGTGGAGCACTTGAGTATTTTTGACGTGGATGCCCAGCGTGCCCGCGAGCTTGTGGATAACCTCGCCCAGCGTTTCGGCAGCGGCCGCGTGCAAGTGGGTCAGGATTTGGAAAACGCCCTGGCCGAGGCGGATGGCCTGGTCAACACCACGCCAATGGGCATGGCCAAACTGCCCGGTATGCCGGTGCCGGCAGCCTTCTTGCGGGCGCAATTGTGGGTTGCGGAAATCGTGTATTTCCCACTCGAAACCGAACTGCTGCGCAACGCCCGCGCCCTGGGTTGCCGCACGCTGGATGGCGGCAACATGGCGGTGTTCCAGGCGGTGAAGGCGTTTGAGTTGTTCAGTGGCGAGGTGGCGGATGCGCAACGGATGTTGGCGCACTTCAAGAGCATGAATACCTGACTGTAGAAACCAAATCCAAATGTGGGAGGGGGCTTGCTCCCTCCCACATTTTGAGCCAGTTTTCACATGAGGTTCAGCGGTGAATTCAGGCCTGCAGGTACCGCAACACCGACTCACAGATCATCTCGCGATGCCGTTGTTTAACCGCCTCATCCGACAGCTCGATCTGAAAGATCTCACTGAACGTGTGGCGGTTGGACACCCGGTAAAAGCTGAATGAGTTGATCAGCAAGTGCACATCCAACGGCTCCAGCCCTTCCCGGAATACGCCCATTTCAGCCCCGCGGCGCAAGGTCTCCCCCAGCCCTTCCAGGATCTTGCTGTTCATCGCCTTGATCGTGTCGGTGCGCTTCACGTACTCGGCATTGTGGATATTTTCGATGCTGACGATCCGCACAAAATCCACGTTCTGGTCATGGTGATCAAAGGTGAATTCCACCAACCGCCGGATCGCCTCACGCGGTTCAAGCGCGGTGAGGTTCATGCGCGTTTCGGTATTGCGGATATCGCCGTAGAGCTTCTCCAGCACCTCGACGTACAGCTGCTCCTTGCTACCGAAGTAGTAATAGATCATGCGCTTGGAGGTGTGAATGCGCTCGGCGATGGCGTCCACCCGAGCCCCGGAAAGGCCCTGCTGGACAAACTCCGCAATAGCCTCCTGGAGTATGTTTTCGCGGGTCTTTTCCGGGTTGTTCTTACGACTCTTGCGCGGTGCGTCTGACACCGCAGGGAGTTCGGGACTCGAGGTCATGGTGCGCTCACGGCCATTGTTGTGCAGGCGCTGATTATGGGCCGCGGCGCCTGCCGAAGGAAGCGCTCGACTCGCCGTTATAAACGCGCCTGGCGCAAGGCACCGCTGCGCGATTTGGCCATCGCCGCTAGACGCACGGCCACGTTGGCCGCTCCGTAGCCGGCATAGCCGTGCTTGCGCTGGATGATTTCGAAGAAAAACCGCCCTTCGAACGGTTCGGTGTACACGTGAAATAACTCACCGCCCTGGGCGTCACGGTCGTACAACACGTTGTAGTACGCCAGTTCGCTGAGGAACTCATCGTCAAAGTCGAAACGCGCCGCCAGGTCGTCGTAGTAGTTGAGCGGGATGTCCAGCAGCGGTACGCCGGCCTCTTTGGCGCGGCGCACCTCGGCGAAAATATCCGCACAGTCGAAGGCAATATGGTGCACGCCAGAGCCGCGATAGCTCGACAGCGCGTGGGAAATGGCGGTGTTGCGGTTCTCGGAGATGTTCAGGGGCAGGCGAATCGAGCTGCAGCGGCTACGCAATGCGCGGCTTTTAACCAGGCCATACGGGTCGGGCAGCACCACTTCGTCATCGGCTTCGAAATCCAGCAGGCTCTTGTAGAACAGCACCCAACTGTCGAGGCTGTCGGCCGGCAAGGCCATGGCCATATGGTCGATGCGCAGCAGGCCACCGCCATCGGTCGCGGCCGGTTGCAGGTTGAAATCGGTGTCGTACAGCCCGCCTTCGCCTTGGTCTACCAGGTAAATCAGGCTGCCATCCGGCGCGCGCACGGCCGCAAGTTCCAGTTCGTTGGGCCCGACCAGGCCACGATAGGGCTGGCCCTTGTAGGCCACCGCTCGTTCCAGGGCCTTGGCACTGTCCTTGACCCGGATGGCGGTGGCGCACAACGACGGCCCATGGGCTTCGAAAAAATTATGCGCGAAGGAATAGGGCTCGCAATTGAGGATCAAGTTGATATCGCCCTGGCGCAACAGGCTCACGCTCTTGGAACGGTGCTGCCCGGCCTTGACGAAACCCAGACGCTCCAGCCAATGGGTCAGCTTGGCGCCAAGGTTTTCATCCACGGCGAACTCAAGAAACTCAATGCCGTCGTACTCGCTGGCCGCCGGGGTTTCGAAGAGGATATCCAGCGGCGCGGCGGGCTGCTCCTCGGCCAGCCGTTCGCGGGTTTTCTCTTCCAGGTACAGCAGCGATCGCAGGCCATCGGCGGCATTCGCGCGGGTCGGCGCGGCGCGGAAGCCATCGTTGAAAATTTCCAGGGACAACGGCCCGGTGTAGCCACTCTTGATGATCGGCGCGAGGAAGCCCGCCAGGTCAAATTCACCCTGGCCAGGGAAGCAGCGAAAATGCCGGCTCCACTCCAGCACGTCCATGGCTAGGATCGGCGCGTCGGCCATTTGCACGAAGAAGATCTTATCGCCGGGGATCTGGGCGATGGCACTCGGGTCGCCCTTGAGCGACAAGGTGTGGAAACTGTCGAGCAACACGCCCAGGCTGGGGTGATCGACCTGACGCACCAGGTTCCACACCTGCTGCCAGGTGTTCACATGCCTGCCCCAGGCCAGCGCTTCATAGCCGATGCGCAAACCTCGGCGGCCGGCATGTTCGGCCAACAGGCTGAGGTCGTCGAGCAGAATACGTTCATCGCCCACCGAATCCGCCGCGGCGTTGCTGCACACCAGCACCAGGTCGGTGCCCAGTTCCTGCATCAGGTCGAACTTGCGCTCGGCGCGCTCCAGGTTGCGCGCCAGGCGGTCGCGTCGGCAGCCTTCAAAGTCGCGGAACGGCTGGAACAGCGTGATAGCGATACCCAGGTCGGCGCACATTTGTTTAACTTCGCGCGGGCTGCCGTCGTAATACAACAAGTCGTTTTCAAAGATCTCGACCCCATCAAACCCGGCGGCGGCAATGGCTTCGAGCTTTTCCGGCAGGGTGCCGCTCAAGGACACAGTGGCGATGGAACGTTGCATGGGCGACTCCCGGCAATTGTTGTTTGTGGCAAATTATTCGCCGCCAGCCTACGCGCAGCAATTAAAATGTACGAACCGGTTAGTTTTCAGTGCGATTATCGAACACAATGCCCCATAGCGAATTGACGATTTTTTAGCCACTGCGCACCATCGACTTCGCTTCTACCTGTAAGAAAAAGACCCAGAACACACCATAAAAATTTCAAAAAACGGGTACAACCACATGCCTCTGCAAAACTCCGCCCTGGCCTCGCGCCCCGGCACCCCGCACGCCGGCATCGGCGACAAGATCCGCGGCGCCATGGCCGTAGGCAAAACCCGCTGGGGCATGCTGGCCCTGGTGTTTTTCGCCACCACCCTCAACTACATCGACCGCGCCGCGTTGGGCGTGATGCAACCTATCCTCGCCAAAGAAATGAGCTGGACGGCGATGGACTACGCCAACATCAACTTCTGGTTCCAGGTGGGTTATGCGATCGGCTTTGTGCTGCAAGGCCGCTTGATCGACCGCGTCGGCGTGAAACGCGTGTTCTTTTGCGCGGTGCTGCTGTGGAGCCTGGCCACCGGCGCCCACGGCCTGGCCACCTCGGCCGTCGGCTTTATGGTGTGCCGCTTTATCCTCGGGCTGACCGAGGCCGCCAACTACCCGGCCTGCGTCAAGACCACACGCCTGTGGTTCCCGGCGGGTGAGCGCGCGGTGGCCACCGGTATCTTCAACGCCGGCACCAACGTCGGCGCGATGATGACGCCGATGCTGCTGCCGTTGATCCTGCATGTGTGGGGCTGGCAGGCGGCGTTCTTGTGCATGGCATCGCTCGGCGCGATCTGGCTGGTGTTCTGGGGGCTGAAATACTACAACCCGGAAGAGCACCCAACCGTCAAACAATCGGAACTGGACTACGTGCAACAGCACGCCGAGCCGGAACAACCCGGCGTCCCGTTCAGCCGCATCCTGCGCATGCGCGGCACCTGGGCGTTCGCCATCGCCTATGCGCTGACCGCGCCGGTGTTCTGGTTCTACCTGTATTGGCTGCCGCCGTTCCTGAACCAGCAATACAACCTGGGCATCAACGTGACCCAAATGGGCATCCCGCTGATCATCATCTACCTGACCGCCGACTTCGGCAGTGTGGGCGGTGGCATCCTGTCGTCATTCCTGATCGGCCGCGGGATGAACCCAATCAAGGCGCGGCTGCTATCGATGCTGCTGTTTGCCTGCTGCATCGTGGGCGTGATCATGGCGGCCGGTTCCAGCCAACTGTGGGTCGCGGTATTTGCGATCTCCCTGGCCATCGGCGCGCATCAGGCCTGGACGGCCAACATCTGGAGCCTGGTGATGGACTACACGCCCAAGCACATGATGAGCACGGTGTTCGGCTTCGGCGGCATGTGCGCGGCCATCGGCGGCATGTTCATGACCCAGATCGTCGGCCATATCCTCACCGTGACCAACAACAACTACACCGTGTTGTTCACCCTGATTCCGGCGATGTACTTCATTGCGCTGACGTGGATGTACTTCATGGCGCCGCGCAAGATTCCTACGGTAGACGTGTAATTCAACGACGCCGCTGCTGCCAGGCAGCGGCCAACCCGCTCATGCAGATCACCCCGATACCGGCCACCGTGGTCATGTCGGGGGTATGGCTGAATACCAGCCAGCCCAACAACCCCGCAAACACGATCTGGCAATAGCCGAACGGCGCCAGCAAGGCCGGCGCCGCAAAGCGGAACGCCTGGGTCAGCATCAAGTGCGCGGTCATCCCGCACGTGCCCAGCGCCAGCATCAACACGCCGTGCCACAGCGTCGGCACCTGCCAGAAGAACGGCACCATCGCACTCATCACCAGGGTATTGCACAGCCCGGCAAAGAAGTTGCTGGTAGTGGGCGTGTCGTATTGGCTGAGGATGCGTGTGAGCAACTGGTAAAAGCAGAAGAACATCGCCGAACACAATGGCAGCAGCACCGCCGGGGTGAACAGCTCGCCGCCGGGATGGATGATCACCAGCACGCCGACAAACCCGCAGATCACCGCCAGCCATTGGCCGCGCGTGACGTGTTCGCCCAGCAGCGGCACCGAGAGAGCCGTCACCAGGATCGGTGCGAGGAAGTTCACCGCCGTGGCTTCCGCCAGGGGGATGTAATGCAAGGCGCTGGTAAAAAACAGACTGGTGCCCAACAGGCACAACGCCCGCACCACCTGCATACCGGGCCGTTTGCTGCGCAGCACGCGCAGGCCCGATTGCGGCAGGAAGATGCCGGCCATCAGCAAGGTGTGCACCACATACCGCGCCCACACCACCATCACGATCGGGTAGAACCCGGCCAGGTATTTGGACAAGGCGTCGTGGCTGGAAAACAGGAACGTCGCCAGCACAATCAGCAGGATGCCTTTAAAGGGGTGGTTGACGCCGGAAAGTGGGGTACTGACAGTCATGGAATTCTCTTGCGTGGCGAGCGGAACACTGAGCACTGAACGAGGTAGCGCTAACCCGGTAATCTAGCAGCCGGGCCGGAGTCTGCCCCAAGAGCATAACCAAACACCGGGCGAACAGCGCACTAAATCAGCGGATTCGAGTCCAACCCTGCACGCCCGCCCCCGCGCTGCGCACTTTTCAACCAAGGCTTTGCTATGAAAAAAATCTTCTTTGTTGTGTCTGCCCTTGCCCTGCTTACCGCCTGTAACGAGCAAGCCAAGGACGCGCCAAAACCCGCGCCGGCGTCGGTACAAGCCACCCTGGTACCGGAACACCCGCCCACCGATAAGTGGGTCGGCCAATGGGTTGGCGTCGAAGGCCTGAACCTGACCATCGCCAAGGACGACGCCATCGGCCGTGGCCATTATCGGCTCACCATGCAATACGGCCTCGACGCCACCGACAGCGGCACCTTCAAGGGTGAAGCCAATGAAGAGGGCATCGCCTTCGTACGCCCGGACGGCCCACAACTGCTGCGGGCCGGCGACGGCGAAGCCACCGGCCTGAAGTGGCTGGCCGATAAAAAAGACTGTTTGATCGTGAACACCGGTGAAGGGTATTGCCGCTAATAACGGCCATACTCCACCCATAACTTTGTAGGACCGTTCATCAAGAGGATTGCCCCATGCTATGGAAAAAAGGCCGACGCAGCGACAACGTGGTGGATGCGCGGGATGACAGTGGCGGCGGTGGTGGCGGCATGCGCTTTGGTGGCGGCAAGGGCCTGAGCCTCACGGCGATTGTGCTGATCGTCGGCATCGGCTGGCTGACCGGCCAGGACCCGCTGCAGATCCTCGGCCAGTTGACCGGCCAGATGGAACAGGCGCCGTCGGTCAGCACACAGACGCGCCAGGCGCCGCCGGCCAACGATGAGCAGGCCGATTTCGTGCGTGCGGTGCTGGGCGACACTGAAGACACCTGGGCCCAGGTGTTCCAGGAAAACGGCCTGGCCTACAAGAACCCGAAACTGATCCTGTTCCGTGGCCGGGTCAATTCCGCCTGCGGTGGCGCCACCTCGGCCACTGGCCCGTTTTATTGCCCGGCGGATCAACAGGTGTACCTGGACCTGGACTTCTTCCGGGAAATGTCGCAACGCTTCCAGGCCGCCGGCGACTTTGCCCAGGCTTACGTGATCGCTCACGAAGTGGGGCACCACGTGCAGACCCTGCTGGGCATCTCGTCCAAGATCCAGGCCGCGCGCCAGCAAGGCCGACAGATGCAAGGCGACGGCGGCCTATTGGTACGCCAGGAACTGCAAGCCGACTGCTTTGCCGGCGTGTGGGCCAACCGCGCGCAAAAACGCTTGAACTGGCTGGAGCCCGGCGACATCGAAGAAGCCCTGAACGCGGCCAACGCCATTGGCGATGACCATTTGCAACAGCAGGGTCAGGGCCGCGTGGTGCCGGACTCGTTTACCCACGGCACTTCGGCGCAGCGGGTGCGCTGGTTCAAGACCGGCTTCGCCCAGGGCCAGATCACTCAATGCGATACGTTTGCCGCCAAGAGCCTTTAAATGAATAAACCATGGGGTGTGCTGCTGGGGGTTCTGGTCTCGTGTTCAACCCTGGCCGCCGAGCATGGCGTCGCGGTGGTCAGCCCCGAGCGGTTCCACCTGCAGGCCGGCGACCTCAGCCTGGGCCTGAGCCAGGACTGGCGCCAGCCGCTGCCCCGCGTGACCCGCGCGTTGATCATCGTGCATGGCCGCTTGCGCAATGCGCAGACCTACCTGCAAAGCGGCAAGGAGGCCGCTGAACACGCGGGGGTTGGCGCCGCGACCCTGGTGATTGCACCGCAGTTTCTCAACAACGCCGATGTGAGGCGCCACGCGTTGGGTCAACAGGTATTGCGCTGGAACGGCAACAGCTGGATGGCTGGCGAGCCGTCGGTCGGCCCTGGCCAACTCAGTTCTTACGGCGTGCTGGACCAACTCATCAAGCACCTGGGCAACCGCACACTGTTCCCGGCGCTCAAGGAAATCGTAGTGGCCGGGCATTCCGGCGGCGGGCAAGTCGTCCAGCGCTTCGCCCTCACCGGTCACGACCACCCGACTCTGCAAGCCGAAGGCATCCGCCTGCGCTATGTGGTGGCCAACCCTTCGTCCTACGCCTACTTCAGCCCGCAACGCCCGGTCCAGTTCGACGCAACCCTGTGCCCGGGTTTCAACGACTGGAAGTACGGCATGCAGCACCTGCCCGCCTACGCCCATGGCCAGAGCCCGCAACATCTGGAACAGGTCTATGTGTCACGGGACATCACCTACCTGCTGGGCCAGCAAGACACCAACCCCAACCACCCGGCGCTGGACAAAGGCTGCGAAGCCGAGACCCAGGGCGCGTATCGATTGATTCGCGGACACCACTACTTTGACTATCTCACGCTGCGCCATCCGCAACTGCGCCAGAAGCTGGTGGAAGTGCCGGGGGTGGGGCATGACGGGGATAGGATGTTTACCTCGCCGGAGGGGCAAAAGGCGCTGTTCCCCAATAACCCCTGAAGAAACCGGCTCAAAATGTGGGAGGGGGCTTGCCCCCTCCCACATTTGATCTTTATTGACTGGGCTAAATCATTCGGCGCAGTACCGTGCAGTCTGGTGCATGCCAATCCGCCAACTCCGGCCAGGGGTTGTCCGGCAGGTTGACCAGCACCGTGCGGGCGCCCGCCGCCCGACCGCAATCCAGGTCAAAACGGTAATCGCCGACCATCACCAACTCACTCGGCGCCACGTCCCACGCGGCCGCCAGTTTCAACAACCCACCCGGGTCGGGCTTGGGCGGCGCATCCTCTCTGCCGAGTATGTCGTCGATGGCAAAACACTCTGCCAGGCCAATCGCTTCCAGCGTCACATGCGCCAATGCCTGCGCATTGCGCGTCAGAATCCCCAGGCGATACCCACGACTGGCCAATTCGCGCACCAACTCCACCGCGCCAGTGGCCGCCACCGAGCCCAGCGCCAACTCACGCTCATGCTCCAGCAACCAGGCATGCTTGGCCGCCGCAACATCGGCGGGCAATGCGGCCAGATGGGTGAGGATGTCGTCCTCGGGCGGTATCTCCAGCGCCACGCGGATGGCCGCAAAGTCATGCACGGCCACCGTGAGGGTGCCGTCCATATCAAATACCCAGTGCTTAACGTCGCTCAGGCTCATGCCCAATCCTTGCGATGGCGAATCAACCCTTCCTGGGTCACCGATGCCACCAGTTGGCCGGCGCGGTTGTACACACTGCCACGCGAGAATCCGCGGGAATTGCCGGCCCACGGGCTGTCCATGGCATACAGCAACCAGTCATCGGCGCGCAGGTCGGCGTGGAACCACAGCGCATGGTCGAGGCTGGCGACCTGCATGTCTTTTTGCCACACGGTCTTGCCATGCGGCAGTAGCGAGGTGGTCAACAGGCCGAAGTCCGAGGCGTACGCCAACAGGTATTTATGCAGCGCCGGCGTGTCGGCCAGCGCACCGTCGGCGCGAAACCACACGTATTTGACCGGGTCGGACGGCTGCGGGTTGAACGGGTCTTTTTCGGTGACCGGGCGCACTTCGATCGGCTTGGGGCACAGCAGCTTTTCGCGCATGTGCTCGGGGATCAGGTGCGCGCGCTGCTGGGTCAGCTCAAGCTCCGACGGCAGGTTTTCCGGGCCGACCACCACGGGCATGGTGGTTTGATGCTCAAAGCCTTTTTCGTCGTACTGGAACGATGCGCTGCAGGTGAAGATCGGGTGGCCCTTCTGGATCGCCGTGACGCGGCGCGTGCTGAAACTGCCGCCATCGCGCACGCGGTCCACCGAGTACACCACCGGCAACGCCGCATCGCCGGGGCGCAGGAAATAACCGTGCAACGAATGCACGTGGCGTGCTTCTTCGACGGTCTGGCTGGCCGCCGACAACGACTGGCCGAGCACCTGGCCGCCGAACAGTTGACGAAAACCCAGGTCCTGGCTGCGGCCGCGAAAGAGGTTTTCCTCGATCGGCTCCAGGGTCAGCAAGTCCACCAGATCTTCCAATACTTGGCTCATAGAGCAACTCCTACAATCTATGGGGCATTCCGGGCTGCTTATCCGTGCAGCGTGTCCAACCATTGGGCGCGGGTGATGCGGTACAAAACATGCGGGCGCAGCGGGTCATCGGCTGCGACCTTGGGGTGTGCAAAATCTGCCTGCGGATCGTAATGCATACCGATGGCCTGCATGACTTTTTGTGAGGGCTGATTGGCCTCCGTGGTAAAGGCGACAATTTCATCCAACTGCAAACGGTCGAAACCACAGCGCAGTGCGGTCCAGGCCGCCTCACTGGCGTAACCCAGGCCCCAATGCTCGCGAGCCAGGCGCCAGCCAATTTCCACTGCCGGGGTAAAGCCGGCTTCAAAGTTGACGTTCTGCAAACCGGTCAGGCCGATGAACTCACCCGTGTCCTTACGCTGCAACGCCCAAAAGCCAAAGCCGTATTCGGCGAAGTGGCCGCGGATCCGCCCTATCAGCGCAGCGCTTTCCAGGTGGCTGAGCTTGGCCGGGAAATAGCGCATCACCTGCGGGTCGGCGCACATGCGCGCAAACTCCGGCAAGTCGGTGTCGCGCCATGGGCGCAGCACCAGACGCGCGCTTTCCAATTCGAGTATCGGCTCCATGGGTCCCCTCCCCTTGCCATGTGCGTGAGTGTACAGCGCTGGTAAGATCCTTCGCAGTTTCCCGTCAGAAAATCCCATGCCTTTGCCATTGATCTACCACGACGACTACAGCCCCGAGTTCCCGCCGGACCACCGGTTCCCCATGGACAAATTTCGCCTGTTGCGCGACCACCTGGTGGACAGCGGCCTGACCCAGGACAGCCAACTGCTGCGCCCGCCGCTATGCCCGGCGGACATTCTGGCCCTGGCCCATGAACCTGGGTATATCGAGCGCTACATGAGCGGCGAGTTGTCCCGCGAAGACCAGCGCCGCCTCGGCCTGCCCTGGAGCGAAGCCCTGGCCCGGCGCACCGTACGGGCGGTGGGCGGTTCGATACTGGCCGCCGAGCAGGCGCTGGAACACGGCCTGGCCTGTCACCTGGCGGGCGGTACCCATCACGCGCATTACGATTACCCGGCGGGCTTTTGCATCTTCAATGACCTCGCGGTGATCAGCCGCTACCTGCTGGCCAGCGGCCGGGTCAACCGCGTGCTGATCTTCGACTGCGACGTGCATCAAGGGGACGGCACCGCACGCATCCTGCACGACACGCCGGAGGCGATTACCGTGTCGCTGCACTGCGAAAAGAACTTCCCGGCACGCAAGGCCCACAGCGACTGGGACATCCCGTTGCCCATGGGCATGGGCGACGCCGACTACCTCAAGGTGGTCGACGATGCCCTCAACTACCTGCTGCCGCTCTACCAGCCCGACCTGGTGCTGTACGACGCCGGTGTGGATGTGCATAAAGACGACGCCCTGGGCTACCTCAAACTGACAGACGCCGGCGTGGCCGCCCGCGATGAAAGCGTGATGCGCCATTGCCTGGGCCGCGACATTCCGGTGATGGGCGTGATCGGCGGCGGCTACAGCAAGGACCGCCCCGCCCTGGCGCGCCGCCACGGCATCCTGCACCACAGCGCGCAACGGGTGTGGACGTCATCAGGTTGTCATTGAGCTGTGAGCGTTACCCACAATGGCTGTGGAACGGCCTGTGGATAACTTGAGCGTAAGCGGCTGAGAGCGAGCCGCCATAAGGCTTGTAGGAAAGTGTACATTTTTTGATCAGGCAGCCGCCGCTCCGTCCGGTAGAATGCTCGGCTTATTCACAGCCCGTGTAGCCTTGCCCATGCCTCACACCGCACCTCCACACGTCACTATTATCGGCGGCGGCCCAGCCGGGCTGATGGCCGCCGAAGTCTTGAGCCAGGCCGGGGTGCGCGTGGACCTGTACGACGGCATGCCTTCGGTGGGGCGCAAGTTCCTGCTGGCCGGCGTGGGCGGCATGAACATCACCCACTCCGAAGCCTACCCGGCTTTTGTGTCGCGCTACGCCGAACGCGCACCGCAGATGGCGCCGTTGCTGCGTGGGTTTGGTGCCCAGGCATTGTGCGAATGGATCCATGGTCTGGGCATCCAAACCTTTGTCGGCACTTCCGGCCGCGTATTTCCTACCGATATGAAAGCCGCCCCGCTGTTGCGTGCCTGGCTCAAACGCCTGCGCGACCAGGGCGTGGTTATCCACACCCGGCATCGCTGGGTGGGCTGGAATGCCGAGGGCGGTTTACTTATCCACAGCCCGGACGGCGAAAAAGTTGTCCACAGCGCTGCCGTGCTGTTGGCGTTGGGCGGTGGCAGCTGGTCGCGCCTGGGCTCCGACGGGGCGTGGCTTAACCTGCTGGAGGGCAAAGGCGTGCCCTATGTTCGCCTGCAGCCGAGCAATTGCGGCTTCGACGTGTCTGCCTGGAGCGAACTGATGGTCAGCAAATTCGCCGGCGCGCCGTTGAAGAACGTCGCCATCGGCCTGGGGGACGACGCGCCTCGACTGGGCGAGTGTGTCATCACCGCCACGGGCATCGAAGGCAGCCTGATCTATGCGCTGTCGGCGCCGATTCGCGAGACGATCAACCGCGACGGTTCGGCGACGGTGCATATCGATTTGTTGCCGAGCAAACCGTTGGACAAGGTCCGGGCCGCCCTGGCCAAGCCGCGTGGCTCGCGGTCGATGAGCAAGCATTTGCACAGCCAGTTGGGGTTGGATGGGGTCAAGGCCGCGTTGTTGCGCGAACTGACGCCGGCTGAGCACTTCAACGATCCGGCGCAGTTGGCGGTGGATATCAAGGCGTTGCCGTTGAGGCTGGTGAAGACGCGGCCGATAGATGAGGCGATCAGTACCGCCGGTGGCGTGCCGTTTGAGGCGCTGGATGAGCGGTTGATGCTCAAGCAATTGCCGGGGGTGTTTTGTGCGGGGGAGATGCTGGATTGGGAGGCGCCGACTGGGGGGTATTTGCTGACGGGGTGCTTTGCCAGCGGGCGGGCGGCTGGACGGGGGATGTTGGAGTGGCTTAGAAGCAGCCACAAGCTATAAGCGACAAGCTACAAGTAAAGGCACCACGGCGCCGACTTGCAGCTTGCGGCTTATAACTGCTTCACTTCTTCTTACGCGGCCCCGTGTTAAACACTGGCACCTTGCGCACCGGCTTGATCGACGGCTCCACCGGCGCGGCGTCCCCACTGTCCACCCACTTGCCCAGGTTGCGCTTACCGCCGCCACCGGAGGTTTTAGGCTTCTTCGGTTTTTTCGGCTTCTTCACCACTTGCCCGCTGGCATCGGTGTCCGGCACGCGGTGTTCCGGTTCGAAGTCGGCTTCCATTTTGCGGGTCAGGGTCTGACGAGTGAGCATCTCGATGGCCGACAGCATGTTCACTTCATCAGCGCACACCAGGGAAATCGCCTCACCGGTGTTGCCCGCACGACCGGTACGGCCGATGCGGTGGATGTAGTCTTCGGCGACGATCGGCAGGTCGAAATTGACCACCAGCGGCAGGTCTTCGATATCCAGGCCACGGGCGGCTACGTCGGTGGCTACCAGGATCTGCACTTCGCTGGCTTTGAAACGGTCCAGGGCACGCTGGCGGGTCGCCTGGGGTTTGTCGCCATGGATACCGTCGGCATTGATGCCCAAGCCCTGTAACTTGTCCACCAGCGCATCCACGCCGTTGCGGGTCTTGGCGAACACCAGCACCTGCTTCCAGCGACCTTTGCGCATCAGGTGGACGAACAACTCCGGCTTGCGCTTCTTGTCCACCGGCACCACCCATTGCTTCACGGTGTTGGCGGCGACGTTGCGCGGGCTGACTTCGATGCTCAGCGGGTCGTTGAGCATCTGCCCGGCCAACAGGCGGATGTCGTCGGAGAAGGTCGCGGAGAACAGCAGGGTCTGGCGCTTTTTCGGCAGCATGCGATAGATGTTCGCCAGCTCTTCGGAAAAGCCCAGGTCGAGCATGCGGTCGGCTTCATCCAGCACCAGGGTTTGCAGCTGGTTGAGTTTCAGCGCGTTCTGGCGGAACAGGTCGATCAGGCGGCCAGGCGTGGCGACCAAAATGTCGACGCCCTTGCGCAGCTTCATCATCTGCGGGTTGATGCTCACGCCGCCGTACACCGCGTAGGTGGTCAGCGGCAGGTGTTGCGCGTATTCGGCGACGCTGGCGTGTACTTGCTCGGCCAGCTCCCGGGTGGGGCAGAGGATTAACGCGCGCGCCGAGTTAGCGGCGACTTTCGGCCCTTCCATGGTCAGCAGTTGCAGCAGCGGCAAGGCGAAACCGGCGGTCTTGCCGGTGCCGGTCTGGGCCGCGGCCATCAGGTCGCGACCGGCCAGCACCGCCGGAATGGCTTGCGCCTGCACCGGCGTCGGGGTCTGGTAGCCAAGCGTCTCAAGGGCGCGCAGCAAGGGTTCGATCAGGCCAAGGGTGGCGAAAGTCATGTAGTTACCGTAGGAAAATTCAGCGCAAGGTCGCAATTGCGCCGCAGTTTACCTTATTTCCGGCTTCGGCTTGCGCCACTGCGGCAGGCTGATCAGCAGCACCGCGCTGATGATCACCAGCATCGCCAGGGCTTCTTCCACGCCGATGGTTTCGCCCACGAACACGATCCCCAGCAACACTGCCACCGCCGGGTTCACATAGGCATAGCTGGTCGCCGCCGCCGGGCGCACGTGCTTGAGCAGGTACATATAGGCGTTGAAGGCGATGATCGAACCGAACACCGTCAAGTAGGCCAGCGCCAGCCAGCCTTCCAGCGGCGGCATGGCCTGCAGGTGTTCACCGGACACCGCGCTGCCGATCAACAGTGCCACACCGGCCACCAGCATCTCCGCCGCGCTGGCCATGGCGCCCTGGGGCAGCGGCAAATGCCGGCTCCATACCGAGCCGAACGCCCAGGAGGCCGCCGCGAACAACAGCAACGCGGCGCCCATCGGGCTCGATTGCAAGGTGCTGCCCATGTTGAGCATGGCAATGCCGACAATGCCCAGGATCACCCCGGCCCATTCCAGGCGCGTATTACGCGCGCCCCAGAAGTACCCGCACAGCAAGGTGAACAGCGGCACCGTCGCCACCGCTAGCGCGGCCACCCCGGATGACACGCCCGTGTGTTCGGCCACGCTGACCGCGCCATTACCGAAGGTGAGCAGCAAGATGCCGATCATCGCGGCTGCCTTCCATTGCGCCCAGGTCGGTGCCGGCACCCCGCGCCACCTGAGGTAGCCGTACATCAACGCCCCCGCCGTGCAGAACCGGATACCCGCTAGCAACAGCGGCGGCCAGTATTCCACGCCGATGCGAATCACCAGGTAGGTGGAACCCCAGATCACATACAGCGCAAAAAAGGCGGCGATCAACGGTAAGGGAAAGCGACGTGGGCCAGGCATTGGGCGGCTCTATGGCAGGAGTGGGAGGCTTATTCTAGAAACGAAGGAGAATAAACATAAGTTACAAAACCTGTTTAAACCGCCCATACACTTTTCAAAGCATGGTTATGAAGGCTATAACCCGTGCTTTCGAAAGCCACGCGCAATTGGAGCCTTATCATGGACAAATACGATCGTATGCTCCTCAGCGCCCTGCTCGAAGACGGCCGCGCCTCCTATGCGCAACTGGCCCGCACGGTAAACCTCTCCGCCCCCGCCGTGGCCGAGCGCGTGGCCAAGCTGGAGGCCAGTGGGGTGATCACCGGGTACCAGGCCAAGGTGGACTTATCCAAAGTGGGGTTGCCGATTCAATGCGTGATTGAACTGCGGCTGACCAATCATGGCAGCCAAAAGGTCTACGACGCCCTCGCCGAAATCCCCGAACTGACCGAATGCCACCGGGTAACCGGCGACCCGTGCGTGATCATGCAAGCCGCGGTGGGCTCGATGCCTGAGCTTGAGAATTTGATCAACCGGATAGCCAAGTTCGGCTTCAGCAAAACTTCGATTATTTTGTCGAGCGCGATAGAACGGCGCGTGCCGTTGGGGCAGTTGGAGGGCAATGGGAAAAGTGGTGGCTGAGCGATCGCGATCGGGAGCAAGCCCCCTCCCACACTTGTGAACTCCTTCAAAAGGTCTGTTGAAATCGCCCTCGATTAAAAAAACGGAAGGCTCCGATAGCAGTGCAGGACTTAACCTACTGACTGTTCTGACGACACATAAAAAAGCCATCCACCGCGCAGTGTTTCGATGGCCAGCAAGACCAATCCCTTTCATTTGCGGGACGTTTCCGAGAGAATTCCACGGCCTTGTTTCCGTCGGATTCGGTAGCTAGTCTCGCTCCGTCATCGAGTTTTCGGTGATCGGACGTGCAAGTCCGACGACGGTAATACGCATAGCCTTAACTCTCTACGCCTGGGTTTATCTCAGGCGCTAAGTGTCATGGCAGCTGTACGCGGGAGGTCTTCGGATCTACCGGACTCCGTCTCGGTCTTGCACACCCGCGTACTGCTGCCACCCTAATTCGTGTGCAAGCGAACGGTTGCAGCTTCTTAACTGACGGAGAAGTTTCACCATGGTCAAAATCACCCCCGATCCACCCAAGCCCAACGCCGACTTCCCCAGCGAAGACGCCCTGCTCCACCGCCGTGCCATCGACTATTACCGCAAAGCGTGCGCCCCGGATGCGCCGACCTTCATCCTGAATGACAACCTGAGCCTGGAAGACGCCCTCGCCCATGCGGCGGATTTGCTGCATTGCGCGGTGGAGGCGGCGCATGCCTCGGGTGAAGTGATGAAGGCGCCGCAGCGGGCGGTGATGCATTTGGTGGAGATGGCCAAAGGCGTGGTGGACCAAGCCTTGGGCTGTGTGCAGCCTCGATAGGCGCCGCATAACTTAATGTGGGAGGGGGCTTGCTCCCGATGGCGGTGGGTCAGTGACAAATACATTGCCTGACACACTGCTATCGGGAGCAAGCCCCCTCCCACATTTGGACCTCCAGTGTTCTTGAGGTCGTGGCTGGCTTAGAACCCGCGATGTTTCTTCAAATGCTCATTGATCTTCGCCGCCGGCACTTTCTGCAAGGTGCATAGCAAATCGTGGGACAGCTCGCGCAGGCCGTGGGTCTGGCGCAGTTCCCGGGCCAGGTGCGCGGTGAGGTTGGCGGCCATTTCCGCATCCGCCAGCGCCCGGTGAGCCTGGCCGGTGTGGGGCAGTTTGGCGTAGGTGTTGAGAGTGCCGAGTTTGTGGTTCGGTGCCGCCGGCATGAGGCGCCGGGCCAGCAGCAGCGAGCAGGCGAATTTTTGCAGGCGGGTGCGGCGGATCAGGCCCAGCTCAAAGTCCCAGAACTTCTGGTCGAACGCGGCGTTATGCGCCATCAGCGGCGTGGTGCCGACGAATTCGTTGACCTCGTTCATCACCCGCTCGGCCGACGGCGCGCTGCGCAGCATGGCGTTGCTGATGCCGGTGAGTTGTTCGATAAAGCCCGGCACGCGTACGCCGGCGTTCATGAGGCTCTGGTAGCGATCGACGATTTGCCCGCGCTCAAGGATGACCACGCCAATTTCCGTGGCCCGGCAGTGGCTGCTCGGGGTGATGCCGGTGGTTTCAAAGTCGATGACCGCTATACGTTCCAAACCTGTTTCAACTCCGTTTAACGATTGATTGAGCCGCAGCGCTTACTTGAGCAGCAGCGCGCCTTCGATCGGCACGTAGCGGCTGGCGGCGCGTATCAATGAATTGGCCGTGAGCCCCGGCACGCCGTAGGCCACGGCGTGTACGCCATGCTTTTGGATGATGCGTTCGAGCAGCATGTCGAAATCACCGTCGCCGGAGGCCAGCACCACTTCGTCGACATGGTCGGCGGCGTCCATGATGTCAAGCGTGATGCCCACGTCCCAGTCGCCCTTGGCCGAGCCGTCGGCACGCTGGATATACGGTTTGAGTTTTACCGTAAAGCCCAGGTTGCGCAGGATCTGCTGGAATTGCTGCTGCTTGCTGTCGCCTCGGTCGATGGCATAGGCGTACGCCTCGACGATTTGCCCGCGTGCGCTGATGTCAGCCCACAGGGCCGCGTAATTGAAGTGGCAGCCATAGGCCTGGCGCACGGTGTAATAGAGGTTTTGCACATCGGCGAACACTGCAATTTTTTTCACCGCACTTCCCCATGACAGCCAGGCGCCAGCGCCCGGAAAGGGTGCCAGTATGCCAGCCGCGAGAAGGTTTCCGGGAAAATCAGCCCGGCGCGACGAAGCGCACCGGGCGTGGGGAGGGTCAGACGAAGGAATCGTCGTCGCCAAAGGAGGATGAGTCGTCGGAATAGTCGCTGTCGGCGAAGCTGTCCGAGTTGTTGGCGCCCCAGCTGTCATTACCGGCGAACTTCTGGTCGTCATTGCCCCAGCCACCCTGGTCGCTGGCCGGTGCCGGTTGTTCGATGATTTCTTCCACCACCTGCGGCTGCTGGTTGTGATGGAACAGGCTGCTGATGCCTTCGGCCAGCAACACACCGCCGGCCACACCGGCGGCGGTTTTCATCGCACCGCCGAGGAAACCGCTGCCCACGGGCGCGGCGGCGGCCGGTTGTTGCGGCGGTTGCTGATAGTTCTGCTGCGGTGCGGGTTGGCTGAATGCCGGCCGCGCCGGTTCACGCCAGCCACCTCCCGCGTTGCTCGGCGCAGGTTGCGCCTCTCGCGAGCCACCGCCAAAGATGCTCGACAAAAAACCGCCACCGCTTGGCGCGGCCGCCTGCGGGGATCTGGCGCGCTGCAGCTCCTGCTGCAATTGCTCGATCTGTTGCGCCTGTTGCTTGTTCTGCGCGTCGAGGCTTTTGAGTGCGTGTTCCTGCACCAGGATCGACTGGGTCATGTAGTACCCGGCGGCGGGTTGGCGAGTCATGTGCTCCTTGATCCGCGCTTCGGCCTGGGCGTCGCGGGGGGCTGAGTCCGTTTCGGCTTGCTGCAACCGTGAAAACAGTCCATCGATCAGGGTTTGCTCTTCGCTGTTCATGGCGACCTCGTTAGATTGCCGGTAAAAATCGTGGTCCTGCCTGTGATCAGGCCAGGTGCGCTCTAGTTATGGGGGTGTTACGAGTTGTTTCAATGGTCTTTACGCAAGGTTTACGTTTGCGCCCTACAGACCCTGATCGGTTAAAGTGTCGCCCTTGCTTTTAAGCCAGCGATGAACCCGATGAATCCGTTAGATGTATTGCGCGACTCCTTCCGTTTTACCCGGCATAACCTGGGCGCCATCGTGCAGTTGTGCCTGCCGCTGGTGATCCTCGAGGCCCTGTTGCAACAGGTACTCGACCACACGCTCGGCCCGGATGCCTTCCCGGGTTACAGCGTGGTGGTGGGGTTATTGGTGTACCCGCTGTACACCGGCGCCTTGATCCTGTTCCTCGACGCGCGCACCCGTGGCGAGTCGCCGCGTACCAAAGACGTATGGGCCATGGCGCTCACGCTGTGGCCGCGTTTTGCGGTGTTGACGGCCATGAGCACCCTGCTGATCCTGCTGGGCTTGTCGATGTATTTGCTGCCGGGCCTGTGGCTGATGGTGGTGCTGGCGTTTGCCGAGTATTTACTGGTGCTGCGCGGCCTGTCGGCGCTGGAGGCGATGAAGGAAAGCTTTCGCCTGACACGCGGGCATTTCTGGCGAATCCTGGTGTGCCTGCTGTGCGTGATGACCCCGCTGTGGCTGCTCAAGGGCGCCAGCGTCGCGGCCTATCCCAACCCGGCGCCATGGCTGGGCCTGTTGATGGATAGCGCCCACAGCTTCCTGCAATTGTTTACCAGTGTGGTGTTGTTCCGTTTATTCATGTTGATCGGTGGCGATGCCGACGCACGGTGATATGCTCCGTGCCATTCCTGAAACGCCATAAGCCGAGCCGATGACCCGTTTATTGCGCATCACCTTGCTGGGCCTGTTGATCATCGCAGGCCTGCTCACCGCCCTGATCTATAGCCTGACCTGGCGCCCCGCCGCCAAGGAGACCTTGCCGGTAAGCTGCGTCGCGCCGCGTGCGCCGACCCTGCTGCCGGGGCAGGCGCTCAAGGTGATGACGTGGAACGTGCAATATCTGGCCGGCAAGAACTATGTGTTTTGGTACGACACCGCCGACGGCAGCGGCCCCGATGATCGCCCCACCGTGGAAGACATGGCCGTGAGCCTGGACGAAGTGGCACGGGTGATCCGCGACGAACAGCCCGACATTCTGCTGTTGCAGGAACTCGACGAAAACGCCAAGCCCTCCCACTACCAGGACCAGCTTGCCCTGTTGCAAGAGCGCCTGGTCGACCTCTACCCCTGCAGCGCCCAGGCGTTCGACTGGAAGGCCGATTTTGTGCCCGACCTGCATATCTTCGGCAGCGTCGGACGCAAACTCGCGACCCTGAGCCGTTACCAGATCGAACACGCCGAGCGCCTGCAATTGCCGGCACCGGAGGCCAACCTGATCAGCCGCCAATTCCAACCCAAGCCGGCCTTGCTGCTGACCTACCTGCCGCTGAGCGACGGCGGCCAACTGGCGGTGCTCAACACCCGTTTGGACGCTGGCGCGCCGGGGCGCAGCGCGGTGCAGGAACAGGTGAAAACCACGGTCAAGCTGCTGGATAAATTCGAAGGCCGCGGTACGCCCTGGCTGATCGGCGGCGATTTCAACCTGCTGCCCCTGGGCCAATTCCTGCGGTTGGACGCCAGCAAACGCGGGCAGTATTCGCCGGACAGCGAGCTGCACCTGCTGTGGGATAAATACCCGATGATCCCGAGCAACAGCCAGTCCAGCGGTATCGATCGCGAAAAATGGCTGACGCACTTCCCCAATGACCCAAGCCTGGATGGCCCGGATCGCACCTTGGATTACCTGTTCTACAGCCCGCGGATCAAACGGGTGGACACCAAGGTGCGGCAGGAGGATACCTTGCGTATCTCCAACCATCTGCCGGTGATTGCCCGGTTCCTGTTGCCCGCCGCGCAATAACAAAACGCCGCAAAACCTAATGTGGGAGGGGGCTTGCTCCCTCCCACTTTTGGATCTTTGGCGTTACGGCTTTCGGGGTTTGATCCTGGCAGTCGGCTCTGCGATCAGCGGATCATCCGGCCAATAATGTTTCGGGTACCGCCCCTTCAGATCCTTCTTCACCTCGGCGTAGGTACTGCGCCAGAAGTTCGCCAGATCCTGGGTAACCTGCACCGGCCGCCGCGCCGGCGACAGCAGGTGCAGCTTCACCACCTGGCGCCCACCGGCAATGCGCGGAGTATCCGCCAGCCCGAACAGTTCCTGTAGGCGCACCGCCAGGATCGGCGGCTGTTCGCTGTAGTCCACCCGCACCGATGACCCCGACGGCACTTTCACATGCTGCGGCGCCAGTTCGTCCAGGCGCTGGGGCAGCGGCCAGGGCAGCAGGTTGTGCAAGTAGCTGGAAATATCCAGGTGGGCGAAATGGCTCAGGCGCGAGACTTTGCCCAGGTAGGGCATCAGCCAATGCTCCAGGCCGGCGAGCAACGCCTTGTCGCTGACGTCCGGCCATTCGCTGGTTTTACCCGCGTCCAATTGGCGCAGCAGCATCACCCGGGCCTGCCATTGGCGCAGTTCGGGGGTCCAGGGCAGCAGTTCCAGGCCTTTGCGGCGCATCAGGTTGACCAGCGCCTGGCTGCGGGCGTTTTCGTCGAGGCCGGTAAGGGGTTCGCGGCTGAGTACCAGTTCGCCGACTTTGCGCTGGCGCTCGGCGCGCAGCACGCCTTCACGCTCATCCCAATCGAGCTGATCGACGTTGCGCACTTGCTCGGCGAGTACCGTATCAAACAACGCCGGGTCAAAGTCCGCCGCGAGGTAGATGCGTTCTTCGCGCTGGCCCTGGCGGCTGCCGAGGTCGGCGATCACCAGCCAGGGTTGTTTCATCAGGCTGTCGGCTTCGGCGAACAGCGCCGCGCGGCCGTTGGCCAAGCGATATTCGGCGCCACCGGGACGACGTTGCTGGGCGACGCGGTCCGGGTAGGCCAGTGCCAGCAAGGCGCCCAGCCAGCGTGGGTGGTCAGGATCGGCCACGGGCTGCACGGCCTGGCCCCGCAAATAACCGCGATATTGCCGCGCCAGTTGCTTGGCCCGTTGCACGCCACCTTGAGTGGCGCGTGCGCGTTCTTCACCAGACAACAGCGCCAGACGGCTGTGCAAATCCGCACCGCCACCGCGCAAAATATCGCGCTCGCCCAACAACGCGGCGACGTCACAGGCCGTTGCCGCCAGCCCCAAAGCCTGCCCGCGCAGCAGTAGATGCGCGATACGCGGGTGCGCCGGCAGTTCGGCCATTTTGTGCCCATGGGCGGTGAGTTTTTCCTCATTCAACGCGCCAAGGCGCACCAGCAGATCCTGGGCCTGGGCATACGCGGCGGCCGGCGGCACATCCAGCCACACCAGTTGCGCGGGCGTGACGCCCCAGCGCGCCAGTTGCAAGGCCAGGCCTGCGAGGTCGGCGGCGAGGATTTCGGCACTGCCATAGGCGGCGAGCCCTTCGTGCTGGTCCTCGGACCACAAGCGATAACACACCCCCGGCTCCAAACGCCCTGCCCGGCCGGCACGCTGGGTGGCGCTGGCGCGGGAGATGCGTTGGGTGTCGAGGCGGGTCATGCCGCTGCCGGGGTCGAAACGCGGTACCCGCGCCAGCCCGGCGTCGATCACCACGCGCACGCCGTTGATGGTCAGGCTGGTCTCGGCGATGTTGGTGGCGAGCACCACTTTGCGCTTGCCGGCCGGCGCCGGGTCGATGGCGGCGCGTTGGGCGTTGAGGTCCAGTTCACCGTGCAGCGGGCACAGCAGCACATCCTGGCGATCACCCAGCGCGTCGGCCAGTTGCTGATGGACGCGGCGGATCTCGGCCTGCCCCGGCAAAAACACCAGCACGCTGCCGGTCTGGTCTTGCAAGGCTTCGAGGAGGGTCTGCACCACCCGAGGCTCAATGAATTCGCCCGGCTGGTACGGCCGGCCCCAGCGCATCTGCACCGGGAACATACGCCCTTCGCTGCGCAGGATCGGTGCGTCATCCAGCAGGCTGGCCAGGCGCTCGCCTTCGAGGGTGGCGGACATCAGCAGGATTTTCAGCGGTTGTTCATCGCGAAACAGCTCGCGGCCGTTCAGGCTCAGGGCCAGCGCCAGGTCGGCGTCGAGGCTGCGTTCGTGGAATTCGTCGAAGATCAAAAGCCCCACGCCGTCCAGCGCCGGGTCGTCCTGCAGGCGGCGGGTGAGGATGCCTTCGGTGACCACCTCGATCCGCGTGTTGGGGCCGACTTTGCTATCCAGGCGGATGCGATAACCCACTGTCTCACCGACTTTTTCCCCCAGTTCGCTGGCCAGGCGTTCAGCGGCGGCGCGGGCAGCCAGGCGGCGCGGTTCGAGCATCAGGATGGTTTGCCCGGCCAGCCAGGGCTCATTTAACAATGCCAAGGGCACGCGGGTGGTTTTACCGGCGCCGGGCGGTGCTTCCAGCACGGCTTCATGGCGGTTCGCCAAGGCGTCACGCAGGGCGGGTAAAACATCATCAATGGGCAACGAATTCATACTGGCTCCAAAGCAGAGCCGCGAGTATAACGGCGAACTGCCGCATGCCGACGCTGGTCTCAAGGTCAGTGTTATATAGTCGCGTACCAACCGAGTTCAGGAGAGTTTCCATGCGTATCGCTTCCCGTGTTATCGGCGGTGTTTTAGCCGTCACCCTGTTGAGCCAACTCACCGCCTGCGGTTCGATTTTCTACCCGGACCGCCGTGGCCAGATCGAAGGCAAAATCGACCCGACCATCGCCGTGCTCGATGCCGTAGGCCTGCTGTTTTATGTGATCCCAGGCCTGATTGCGTTTGGCGTCGACTTCGCCACCGGCGCGATTTATTTCGAGCCGGGCAAGACCGCCCAAGTCGCGCCGGAAAAACTCCACGAAGCCATCGGCGCCGACGGCCAGGTCGACAACGCCAAGCTGCAATCGATCATCCAGAAAGAAACCGGCCACAGCTTGCCGCTGGACGACCCGCGCCTGATCCAGTTCAAGGGCAGCGTGCAGCAACTCGCCACCCTGGGCCTGCAACCTGCCGCGTAAGGACTGCTTATGACCAGCAGTCCCGAACACGCCAGGCTCCTGCGCCTGGCCACCCGCGCCTCTGTCGGTGTGGCCTGTGTGCTGATCATTACCAAGGCGATCGCCTGGTGGTTCAGCGGCTCGGTGAGCATGCTCGCCGGGCTGACCGACTCGCTGCTCGATGGCGTGACCTCGTTGCTGAACCTGCTGGCGGTGCATTACGCGCTACGCCCGGCGGACGATGACCACCGCTATGGCCACGGCAAGGCGGAGTCACTGGCGGGCATGGCCCAGGCGTTGTTTATTGGTGGCAGTGCGGTGTTGATCGCGCTGCAAGCCTACGAGCGGTTGCACAACCCGCAACCGGTCGGTGCGCCGTGGTTGAGCATCGGGGTGATCGTATTTTCGCTGGTGCTGACCGTTGCGCTGCTGATGCTGCAACACCGGGTAATCCGCGAAACCGGTTCCAACGCCGTGCGCGCGGACTCGCTGCACTATCGCTCGGACCTGCTGCTCAACGGCAGCATCCTGGTGGCGCTGGTACTGGCCGCCATCGGTTTGCATCAGGTGGACGCCTGGTTCGGCCTGGGCATCGCGGCTTATATTTTGTGGAGCGCGATCCACATCGCCAAGGAAAGCTTCGCGGTGCTGATGGATGAGGAACTGCCGCCGGACGTAAGCCAGCACATGCTCGAACTGGCCCGTGGCGTGCCGGGGGTATTGGGTGCCCATGACTTGCGCACGCGCGTGTCGGGCAACCATTGGTTTGTGCAACTGCATCTGGAGTTGCCGGGCGAGTTGACGCTGTCTGTGGCCCATGGCATCAGCGACCAGGCCGCCGATGCCATTCACAACGCCTACCCGCGCGCCGAAGTGCTGGTACACGCCGACCCACGGGAAGTGGTCACCGGCAACAAGGCTTAATACTGCACCTGGTAACCGCGACTGCTCAGGCAGTTACCCTGGGCCTGGCGGTAGGTTTGCACCACCGCCGGGTCCGGGGCGTACGTGGTGGCCTGCGGGTCGAAACCGCTTTGCTGCACGGCCCAGCGATAACAGTCGTAACCGTCCTGCTGCACTTGGGCCGGTGACTGGCCGTTGGCGGGATAAGCCACCACGTCATAGCCGTTGCCTTGCGGCGCGGGCGGTGCCGACGGCACTTGCGCCGGCGGTTGCACCACCACGTATTGCTGGGAGCTTTCTTCGTAGGCGTAGTAGGCACCCGCGGCAAGAAACAACAACGAGCCCCCCACCCACACTTCACGCGCATAGTCCGGCAGGTAATGCACGCGGATGCCATAGGGCGGCGCCACTACGACGTAGCGCGGCCCCTGTGGACGGTACCAGTAGCCGCCGGAAAAAAAGTAGTCCTGCCCGCGATACGGCACGCGGAAATTGCGCTCGGGGAAACGATCCACCACATAGCCGGGCCGATACTGCGGGCCCGGCCCCCAGCCATTGCCATGACCGTCGGGGCGACCGGGCCAGCGATGGTCATCGGGGCGGCCATTGTTGAAACCGCCGCCGTTATTGCCGGGGCGCTGGCCAGGGCCGCCAGCCTCCCAATGTCGGTTGTCGTCATTGCGCCGGGGGATGTCGCGGTAGTAACCCTGGCGCGGCTCCTGGGTCTGACGCACGGTGTCGGGCCGGCTCTGGATCGGCAGGTTGTTCGACGGTTGCGGTTGCGGTGCCGGCCGGCTCGGCTCATTGCCTTGCGGGCGACCTTGCCACTGGCCGGCGCGTTCACCGTGAGGGTTCTGCGGGCGTGGCTGATTGTTCTCGGGGCGCGGCGGCGCGTTTTCCGGCCGTCGCCCGCCTTCGGGACCTCGCTCATGCTGGCCCTGCGGCCCTTGGCCCTCGCGAGGTGCGTTATCGCGCTCATCGGCCATTACCTGCGCGCCGACGCTGACCACCAGCAAACCAACACCTGCCATACGCCAGATGCGCTTCATGCTTTTCCTCACTGCGGGTTAGGGCTTACAGATGAGACTGGAAAAGCCTCGCCCGGTTCTGAGACAGGTTATCAGTCACGAGAAGTATTTTCTTAAGGCAAAAAGAAAAGGGGCGACCCGTCGGCCACCCCTTGAGAACTTCGTCCATGCTCAACGCTTTTGACGTTGGCTCACCTCACGCCGTCTGGTGGACAGTGTGCAGCCTGGAGGCCGGCTCAACCCTGCTGGGGTGGCGGCCGCAGCGGGCCTGATTGGGCGCGCTGCGTGGACTGTTGTCCAGGCGGTGATTCTGTTGATAAAGATACCCGCCCGCGCCCGACAGAGGATTGCGAAGATTGCGTCAATAAACAGTGCTTGCGCAATTTTTAACCCTTCATGGATAATTCATCGCAATAGTTACGACAAAGGCTAACCCAATGAGCAAGCTTGACCGATACGATCTGAGTATTTTGGCGGAATTGCAGCGCGACGCGAGGATCTCCAACCAGGAGTTGGCCGAACGCATCGGCCTGTCACCGTCGCCCTGCTCGCGCCGGGTCAAGCAACTGGAGGACGACGGCTACATCGCCCGCCAGGTCGCCCTGCTCGACCGCAAGATGCTCGGCCTGAGCCTCACGGCTTATGTGCTGATCGGCATGGACCGGCACACTCCCGAGCGTTTCGAGAACTTCGAAGCGGCCATCCGCACCCTGCCCCAGGTGTTGGAGTGCAGCCTGGTGACCGGCATGGATGCGGACTATCAACTGAAGGTGGTGGTCCCGGACATGGATCACTACCAGAAACTGCTGCTGGGCCACCTCACGCGGATTGAGGGGGTGACCAGCGTGCGGTCGAGCTTTGTGCTCAACCAGGTGCTCAACAGTACCGAGCTTCCCCTGACCCACCTGCGCACCTAAGATCAGTGAAGGTCAAATGTGGGAGGGGCTTGCCCCCTCCCACATTTGGATTGCGCTTCGATCCAGATCAATGTTGCGCCTGTAGCGCTGCCCTATACTTGCCGCCTGCCCCAACGGAATAGCCCATGGACAACATCGACCCCGCCCTCTTCGAAGAATGGATGATGACCGGCCTGGTCACGATCCTGATCATTTTCATGGGTTTTATCGTCTGGGACCTGGCGAAGAAGTCCAAGGCCGGGCGCTTTGGTTCGTTCATCCTGTTTTTTGTGCTGGGGCTGGGCGTGGCCGCGTTTATCATCAAGAGCGTGGTGATCGGCCTGATCGAGTCCGGCGCCTTATAAGCGCGCCGGCACGGCTTTCCATTGGCCCTGATCGAGGCCTTCGATCGACCAATCGCCAATGCGCACGCGCACCAGGCGTAACGTCGGCAACCCTACCGCCGCCGTCATACGCCGCACCTGACGGTTGCGCCCCTCGCGAATCACCAGCTCCAGCCAATGGGTCGGCACGCTTTTACGAAAGCGCACCGGCGGGTTGCGTGGCCATAACTGGGGCTCTTCCAATGGCCGCGCTTCGGCGGGCAAGGTCATGCCGTCATTGAGCTGCACGCCGTCGCGCAGGCGTTGCAATTGTTCTTCCGTCGGCTCGCCCTCGACTTGCACCCAGTAGGTTTTCGCCAACTTGTGCTTGGGGTCGGCAATACGCGCCTGCAACTGGCCATCGTTGGTCAGCAACAACAGGCCTTCACTGTCACGGTCCAGACGGCCCGCCGGGTAGATGCCGGGAATATCGATGAAATCCTTGAGAGTCGCCCGCCCGCCTTCGTCGCTGAACTGGGTCAGCACATCGAAAGGCTTGTTGAACAGGATCAGCTTGGGCTCGGCCGGCGGCGCCTTGGCGACACGACGAGCAGCGGAGTGCGGAGGTTTCACGCCAGGGCGGCGCGAATCAGGGCGAGCAGGACGGGACATGGCAAAGGAACATCTAACGGTCAGGGCCGACAATGCTAGTGGCCTGACCGTTAAATAACCATCCCAACCGCTTAGCGGAACGGGGGCTCGTCGAAGCTGCGCAGTTTGCGCGAATGCAGCGAGTTGAGTTCGGTGCGCAACAGGTCCACCGCTTCAATGCCGATCTTCAAGTGCTGGCTCACCGCACGCTCATAGAACGCGTTGGCCGAACCCGGCAGCTTGATCTCGCTGTGCAACGGTTTATCCGAGACACACAGCAACGTGCCGTACGGCACACGCAAACGATAGCCCTGCGCGGCGATGGTGCCGCTTTCCATGTCCACGGCCACGGCGCGGGACAGGTTGATCAGCGGCCGTTCCTGGGCCCAGCGCAGTTCCCAATTGCGGTCGTCGTAGGTCAGCACGGTGCCGGTGCGCAGACGTTTTTTCAGCTCTTCACCTTTTTCGCCGGTGACATTCGCCGCCGCCTGCTGCAACGCCATCTGCACTTCGGCCAGGGCCGGGATCGGAATGTTCGGCGGCACCACGCGGTCGAGGATTCCGTCGCGGCGCATATAAGCGTGGGCCAGTACGTAGTCACCGATGGTCTGGGATTGGCGCAGGCCGCCACAGTGGCCGATCATCAGCCAGCAATGTGGGCGCAGCACGGCGAGGTGGTCGGTGATGTTCTTGGCGTTGGACGGGCCTACGCCGATGTTCACCAGGGTCACGCCGTGGCCATCAGTGGCCTGCAGGTGATAGGCCGGCATTTGGTAGCGGTGCCAGACCACGCCGGCGGCGATGGCCGACGCTTCGCCGTGGTCCATGCTCTTGTCGATCACCACGTTGCCCGGCAACACCATGCGGATAAACCGCGGGTCGCTGCGCAGTTGCTCCAGGCCATGCAGGATGAACTGGTCGACATAGCGGTGGTAGTTGGTCAGCAGGATCCACGGTTGCACATGGCGCCAGTCGCTGCCGGTGTAGTGCACCAGGCGGCGCAGGGAAAAGTCCACGCGCGCCGCATCGAACAACGCCAGCGGCAGGGGGTCGGTGTTTTCCCAGTCATAGAGGCCATCGGCGATGCCATCGGTGGCGGCCGACAAGTCGGTGCTGGGGAACACGCGGGCCAGGGTCGCAGCGGTCACGCCGGAACCGGCCAGTTCGTCGCCCTGCTCCACCACGTACGGGTAGGGAATGTTCTGCTGGCTGACGCCCACTTCGACCGTCACGGTGAAGTCGTGCATCAATGGCACCAGTTGCTCCAGCAAATATTTACGGAACGCCGACGGATGGGTGACGGTAACGCTGTAGGTGCCCGGCAATTGCACCTTGGCATATGCCCGGGTGGTCTGTGGGACTTCGCCGTGGCAGTGGTAGGTCAAACGCAGTTCCGGGTAGCGAAACAGTGCGCGTTGCGCGGCGTCGGGTTCGACGCGGTCCTTGAGATATTGCTTGAGGGCCTGGTTGAGCGCGCCGGTGGCCCGCTCATGCAGAGCGGCCAGCCGGTCCACGGCTTCTTCGGCGGTTTGAACGACAACAAAAGCTTCGGTCACGGTAAGCATCCTGTGTTCTGACGTGCAGGCCTTTATCTTGCCTGTATCCAGGGCTCACCGAAACAGCAGAGTTGGAATGCAATCCAATGTGGACCGTGTTTACATAGGTGAATGAGGGGTTGAGCGGGCGACGATGGCTGCCACATCCACACCACGCGGCAACGCCCCATACACCCGCCCGGACGACTCGCCCAACCGACTGGCAATAAACCCATCACTGACCGCCGCATTCCCGGCTTCCAGCAACAACTTGGCCTGCAACGCCACGGCAATATCCTCGGTCAGTTGGCGTGCACGGTATTGAATATCCTGAGTGTCCATAAACGCCGACTTGAGCTGCTCGATACGCCGCGCCAGTTGCCTGTCGCCGTGTCCATCACCAAGCTCGACAAACAACACCTCCAGCACGCCCGGCTCTTTCGACAGCGCACGCAACACGTCCAGGCACTGCACATTGCCGGAACCTTCCCACGTGGAATTCACCGGCGCCTCACGGTAGAGGCGCGGCAGGATGCTGTCCTCCACGTAGCCGGCACCGCCCATGCATTCGGCAGCTTCGTTGATCATCGCCGGCGCGCGCTTGCAGATCCAATACTTGCCCACCGCCGTCACCAACCGGGCGAACTTGGCTTCCCGCTCATCGCCCAAGTGGTCCAGGGCGCGCCCCATGCGCATGCTCAAGGCCAGCGAGGCCTCGCTTTCCAACGCCAGGTCGGCGAGCACGTTTTGCATCAGCGGTTGTTCGCTGAGCACGCGCCCGCTGACCGAGCGGTGGGCACAATGATGGCTGGCCTGGGTCAACGCCTGGCGCATCAAGGCGCTGGAGCCGACCATGCAATCGAAGCGGGTCATGGCGACCATCTCGATGATGGTGGGTACGCCACGGCCTTCTTCACCCACCATCCAGGCCAGTGCGCCACGCAATTCCACCTCGCTGGAAGCATTGGAGCAATTGCCGAGCTTGTTTTTCAGGCGTTGGATGTAGAACTCGTTGCGAGTGTCATCCGGACGCTGCCTGGGCAGTAGGAAACAGGTAAGGCCCTTGTCGGTCTGCGCCAGGGTCAGGAACGCATCGCACATCGGCGCCGAGCAAAACCACTTATGGCCAACCAGTTCATAGGCTTGCCCAGGGCCGCTCGCGCCTACCGGATAGGCGCGGGTGGTGTTGGCGCGCACGTCGGTGCCGCCCTGTTTCTCGGTCATGGCCATGCCGATGGTGGCGCCCGGTTTGTGGGCGATGCCGACGTTGCGCGGGTCGTATTCGGTGCTGAGGACTTTTGGCAGCCAGGTCTTCGCCAGGTCCGGTTGCAGGCGCAGCGCCGGGACGCAGGCGAAGGTCATGGTCAGCGGGCAACCGGTGCCGGCTTCGGCCTGGCTGTGCAGATACGTCAGGGCGGCGCGAGCCACGTGGGCGCCGGATTGCGGATGGGCCCAGGGCAGCGACGGCAGGCCGTGTTCGACGGCGGTGCGCATCAGCTCGTGGTAGGCCGGATGAAACTCCACCAGGTCAATGCGATGGCCATAGCGGTCATGGCTGCTGAACACCGGCTTGTACTGATTCGCCAGGAACCCGGCCGCCATCAACGGCCCACCGGCCAGCGCACCGTAGGCATTGATGCGTGGCTCTGCCCAGCCGGCACCAAAGCGGCGCGACCAGTCTTGCAAGGGCAGATCGATGCGGTACAGGTTGGTGCCGTCCAGGGACGGCGGCTGGTTGGTGACGTCGTGGGTTTCGGCAAACGGGTGCGGGTGCATGACGGGCCTCCTGGAAAAAAGGCCGCGTTTGGATGGGGCCTGAAGGTCAGTTAAGCACCGTAACCTGGCTTAAAAAAGTGGCATACCCGCCGAATTGACGGCGCTTTCACCCTCCATTACAGCCAGAACCCGGCGCTCCAGTACCCTCTGCAACGCGTCGAAGCGTACGGGTTTGGCGAGGCGCTCGGAGATGCCGATGCCCTCGCAGTGCTCACGCTCAGCCACGTTCAGCGATGGGCTCACAGCGATCACCGGCAGCTCGCCGCAGCCCGGCAGTGCACGGATCTGGCAGCACAACGAGAAATCACCTTCAGGCATATCCAACAGCACGCCGTCGAAATTGCCCGCCTGCAACGCCCCTAAAGCACTCGGGCCGCTGTCCACGGTTTTCACCCGGTAACCAAGCTTGAGCAACATGCCGCGCACCACCAGTTGCCCGACACTGTTGTCATCCACCAACAGCACCGTGCACTCCTGGGGCGAGCGCTGGTGATCGGGCGCGGGTTTAGGCTCGGACGCCACCGGGCTGACGCACAGGTCCAACTGGAACCGGCTGCCTTTGCGCGGTTCGGAGTGATGGGTGAGCCGCCCGCCCAACAACTCGATCAGTTGCCGGCAGATGGCCAGGCCGATACCTAGGCCACCGTATTCGCGGGTAGTGGAACCATCAAGCTGGAAGAAGCGCTGATACAGCGTGGCCTCGTCGAGAAAGGCAAAACCGATACCGGTGTCCGTGACGATAAAGCTCAGGCGCAAGCCGCCATCACTCTCCGGCACGCCCACCACACGCAGGCGCACGGCACCTTGGTGGGTGAACTTGAAGGCGTTGTCCAGCAGGCAGTCCAGACACTGAAGCAGCTTGTCGGCGTCACCGCGCACGCGGTCCGGCAGTTCATCGGCCACGTCGATGGAAAACGCCAGGCCTTTGCTCTGGGCGCTGGCATTGAATTGCTGGCGCAGGCTGTCGAGCACGCCGCGCAGGCTGAACACCTGAGGCTGGGCACTCAAGCGCCCGGCCTGCAATTCGGTCAGGGTGAGGATGCCGTTGACCATGCGCATCATGTCCCGCGCCGAACCGGCGGCGGTTTGCTGGTACTGCGCCAGGTCGCTGTCCAGGGGCACGGTTTGCATCAGCTCCAACGAGCCGATCACCCCGTTCATCGGCGTGCGCAGTTCGTGGGTCAGGGTGGCGAGGAATTCATCCTTGAGCCGGTTGCTGCGCGCCAACTGTTGGTTGAGCACTTCGAGCTTCTGGCTCGCGTCGAGCAGAATCTGCGCCTGTTGTTCACGCATTGCGTTGATGCGGTCGGCCAGGGCCAGGGAAAGCAGCGCCACTTCAATCGCCGAGCCGATCTGGCTGGCGTACATCGTCAGGAACACATTAGGCAGGTAGCCCAGCACCATCAGTGTGTTCACCACCCCGCCCAGCAGGAACGCCGACCAGGCGATGATGAAATAGCGCGCCACCCGCTGGCCGCAGTACCAGGCATTGATGGCGGCCACAAAAATGCTCAGGGTGAAGACCAGCGCCAGGCCCGTAGCCAGGCGCAGCGCCAGTGCGTAGCTGGTCATTAGCGACAGCAACATCACCACCGCGCCGCAGGCCACCAGCGCCAGCAGCAGGCGGTTGATCCAGCGACTGTGTTGCGCGGTGTGCAGGAAACTGCGCGCAAACAGGCTGCCAAACAGCGCCGATGCACCGATCAGAAAAGGCGTCGCGGCATTCGCCCACCAGGGGTTGTTCGGCCAGAAGTACTCCACCGCCGCGCCGTTGACCGACAACTGGTACATGCCGAACGAGGCGATATAGAAGATGTAATAGAGGTAGCTGGTGTCGCGCACGCTGAGGTAGATAAACAGGTTGTACACCAGCATTCCCAGCAGCACGCCATAGATCAGGCCCAGGACGTAAAGGCGCAACGGCTGTTGCTCAAGGTACGCCGTGCTGGACCAGAGGGTCAGCGGCGCCTGGATCGAGCCTTCGCTTTGCAGGCGCAGGTAAACGGTTTTCGCCTCGCCGGGGGTGAAGTCGAGCTTGAACAGGTAGTTGTTCTGGCGAATCTCACGGGCCGAAAACGGCAACGCATCCCCGGTGCGCCCGGCCAGGCGATAGGTGCCGGTGCTGTCGGGCTGGTACAGGTCGAGGTGGTCCAGCGGCGGGTAAGCCAGTTCCAGCAACCAGGTGCGCTGGGCCTCGCGGTTCTGAGGCAGGTAGTGCAGGTCGACCTTGAGCCAGAACACCGAGCGCGAGTAGCCGGCGTTGAGCGTGTCTTTTTCGTGGGGCTTGAACTGCCGGGCGGCGGAAGGTGCGCTGACCTGGGCAATGGTGAGGGCATCGGTCGGGTCTTCGAGCACTTGCATGGCTCGGCCCAGCGGCAGGCTGCGCGTGTCCTGGTTGAACTCGATGGCGCTGGCGAGCATCGGTAGCCCGCACAACAATAAAATCAGCAAATAGCGCATAGAGCCCCAGCGTGGCCTGTCCGGTCGTGTCAAAAGCCCCCATTCCTTTTGAGCAGACGTACACCGGCAATACAGTTAAGTTGTTTGGATCCACTCTAGCATAGCCGGCAAAGGCCATTGGACACCATTGAAGATTTCCCACAAAGGCTCTAGTACAAGGCTTACAGAGCGCTGTAACGATTAATTGCGCATCCAAAAGCACTATTTCCCGTCAAAAATCCCCCTTCGCCCGACAGCCACGCAAAAAGCGTTTGGTGGTAAGCTCGCGCACCATGAATATCTACAGCTCTCGCCCTGTTGTTCTCTGTCTCTCCGGCCATGATCCCAGTGGTGGCGCCGGCTTGCAGGCAGATATCGAAGCCCTGCTCGCGCAGGGTTGCCACGCGGCTCCGGCCGTCACCGCGCTGACCGTGCAGAACACCGTCAATGTCAGCGATTTCCGCGTGCTCGACCGCGAGTGGGTGCTGGCCCAGGCCAATGCCGTGCTGGGCGACTCCGAAGTGGCGGCGGTCAAGCTGGGCATGCTCGGCTCCACCGCGATGGTCGACACCGTGGTCGAACTGCTGCAGGCGCACCCGCACCTGCCGGTGGTATGCGACCCAGTGCTGCGGGCCGGCGGCGGCGGCAGCCTGGGCAAGGATGAAGTGGGTTACGCCATGCGCGAGCGGCTGCTGCCCTTGTCGCTGATCGCCACGCCCAACCTACCCGAAGCGCGCATCCTTGCCGAACTGCCGCACGGCACGGCGGACGAATGCGCCGACAAGCTGCTGCCGTTTATCAAGCACCTGTTGATCACCGGTGGCCATGGCGATGAGCATGAAGTGCATAACCGCTTGTACAGCCGCGATGGCACGCGCCAGACCTTTACCTGCCAGCGCCTGCCGGGCAGCTATCACGGTTCGGGCTGCACGTTGGCCAGCGCCCTGGCCGGGCGGATCGCCCAGGGCGAAAGCCTGGCCAGCGCGGTGCAATCGGCGCTCAACTACACTTGGCGCACCCTGCGTGACGCCGAGCAACTCGGGCAGGGCCAATTTGTACCGCGCCGCCTGCCACTGGATTTCTGCTCCTGATACCGAGAGGCCTGCACGATGAAATTACGTGGCCTTTACGCCATTACCGACAGCCAACTGTTGGCCGGCAAATTCCTCGCCTACGTCGAAGCGGCGCTGGAAGGTGGCGTGACCCTGCTGCAATACCGCGACAAAAGCAGCGATGACGCCCGGCGCCTGCGTGAAGCGCAAAAGCTCAAGGAGTTGTGCGCGCGCTATAAAACCCAGCTGATCATCAACGACGACGCCGAATTGGCCGCGCGCCTGGGCGTCGGCGTGCATCTGGGCCAGACCGACGGCCCATTGACGCCAGCCCGTGCGCTGCTCGGGTCCAAGGCGATCATTGGTGCCACCTGTCATAGCCGGATCGAACTAGCCGAGCAGGCCGCACAGGAAGGCGCCAGTTATGTCGCCTTCGGTCGCTTCTTCAATTCCACGACCAAGCCCGGCGCCCCGGCCGCCACCGTTGAAATGCTGGCCGATGCGCGCAAGCGCCTGCACCTGCCGATCTGCGTGATCGGCGGCGTCACCCTGGAGAACGCCGAACCCCTGGTGGCCCACGGCGCCGACCTGCTCGCGGCGGTGCACGGCCTATTCGGTGCCGACACCACCCAGGAAGTGACGCGCCGCGCCCGCGCCTTTAACGACCTTCTTAAATATTCAGTTTAGAGAGCCCGCACATGTCACGTTCCGAAACCCTGTTTGCCAATGCCCAGAAGCACATCCCCGGCGGTGTGAACTCGCCCGTGCGTGCGTTCAAAAGCGTCGGCGGCACGCCGTTGTTCTTCAAACATGCCGAAGGCGCCTACGTCACCGACGAAGACGACAAACGCTATGTGGACTACGTGGGTTCCTGGGGCCCGATGATCCTGGGCCACAGCCACCCGGACGTGCTCGATGCGGTGCGCAAACAGTTGGAACACGGTTTGTCCTATGGCGCGCCGACTGCCATGGAAACCGAAATGGCTGACCTGGTGTGCTCAATCGTGCCGTCGATGGAAATGGTGCGCATGGTCAGCTCCGGCACCGAAGCCACCATGAGCGCGATCCGCCTGGCGCGCGGTTTCACCGGCCGCGACAGCATCATCAAGTTCGAAGGCTGCTACCACGGTCACTCCGACAGCCTGCTGGTCAAAGCCGGCTCCGGCGCGCTGACGCAGGGCGTGCCAAGCTCGGCCGGCGTGCCGGCGGCGTTCGCCAAACACACCCTGACCCTGCCCTTCAACGACATCGGCGCCGTCGAGCAGATGCTCAGCGAAGTGGGCCAGGAGGTGGCGTGCATCATCGTCGAGCCGGTAGCCGGCAACATGAACTGCGTACCGCCGGCGCCGGGCTTCCTCGAAGGCCTGCGCGCGCAGTGCGACAAGCATGGCGTGGTGCTGATTTTCGACGAAGTGATGACCGGTTTTCGTGTTGCCCTCGGCGGCGCCCAGGCGCACTACGGCGTCACGCCGGACCTGAGCACCTTCGGCAAGATCATCGGCGGCGGCATGCCGGTCGGCTGCTTCGGCGGCAAGCGCGACATCATGCAGCACATCGCGCCGCTGGGCCCGGTCTACCAGGCCGGCACCCTGTCCGGTAACCCGTTGGCCATGGCCGCCGGCCTGACCACCCTGCGCCTGATCAGCCGCCCGGGCTTCCATGCCGAGCTGACCGACTACACCACGCGCCTGCTCGACGGCCTGCAACTACGTGCGGATGCAGCCGGTATCCCGTTCGTCACGACCCAGGCCGGCGGTATGTTCGGCCTGTACTTCAGCGGCGCCGACGATATCGTCACGTTCGATGACGTAATGGCCAGCGACGCCGGCCTGTTCAAGCGCTTCTTCCACCTGATGCTGGAAGGCGGTGTGTACCTGGCACCAAGCGCCTTTGAAGCAGGCTTTACGTCAATCGCCCATGGTGATGCCGAGTTGAAACTGACTCTGGATGCCGCTGAACGCGCGTTCGCAGCCCTGAAATAAACAGCCGCGCAGGTTTGACACCGCCCATGCGGTGTCAAATTTGCTACCTTGCTTACAGATATTTCCCTATTTGTCTGAGAATTCACCTGTAATCCGGCAGATAACTTGCCTGACCAGCAGAAAAACGAGTAAAGACTTTGTAAGCAGGGGCCTGCTTATTTCATAATGCGCGCTTATTGGACCCTACGAGGGTCCGCGTGCCCCGTCAGAGGTAAGTCGATTCCCATGAAACGCACCGGCCGCACCCTGGTTCTGGGCTGCCTGTTGCTCCTTCAGCCGCTGCTGGCACATGCACAAGCAGGCGGCAACTCGTTGTTAATCCCAGCGATGGGTCGTTGCACCCTCAATACCCAGCCGGACAGCCAGGCCGAAGCCCTGAGCGCGTGCCAGAAGCAGGCCGACGGTGGGGATGCGCAGGCGCAATACGAGTTGGGCGAGTACTACCACGACAGCAAAAACCCCGCCCGTGACCTTAACAAGGCCTTGAGTTACTTCGAGAAAGCCTCGTTGCAGGGCCACGCCCAGGCACAGTTCCAGCTCGGCACCATGTTCTTCAAAGGTGAAGGCGTACCGGCCAATAACGTTCAGGCGTACATCGTGCTGAAAATGGCCGCGGTCAACGGCGCCGAAGACGCGCTGGACACCGCCGACGAGGTCGCCGAGCACATGCAACGCGATGAACTGGAAGTGGCGACCCAGGTGCTGGGGCAGATTTTCCGCAACTACCTGCAGGAATTGCAGAGCGCCGATGGGCGCTCGCCCTTCTCGCCCCTGCCCTGACCCACCAGCCTTACTTCTCAGGCATCGGCATCGGAAACGGCATGACATTGCTCACGCCCCGCGCCTCGCTGATTTTCGGCGTGCCCAGGCGCTCCACTTCGTCGATGCGCACAATTGAATGCATCGGCACAAAACTGCGCACAACGCCTTCGAACTGAGCCTTGAGCTTTTCTTCGCCCGGGTCGACGACCAACTGGGTGCGCTCGCCAAAGACGAACTCTTCCACCTCCAGGAAGCCCCACAGATCACTTTGATAGATCTGCTTGGCGTACATTTCGAACACCTGGCCCTGGTTGAGGAAAATCACCTTGTAGATTGGAGCTTCACGTTTGGTCATGGTGGGCGAATAACACATCGGGGATATAAAAGAGGGCGCGAACTATAGCATGGCACCCGATGCACAACGCTAGGAACCAATGGGCATGCCCCCTATAATGCGCGGTTCTTTACCACCAGTTGACGATTCCCATGGCCAAGAAGCTTTATATCGAAACCCACGGTTGCCAAATGAACGAGTACGACAGCTCGCGCATGGTTGATCTGCTGGGCGAACACCAGGCCCTGGAAGTCACCGCCCGCGCCGAAGATGCCGACGTGATCCTGCTCAATACCTGCTCGATCCGCGAACGGGCCCAGGACCGTGTGTACTCGCAACTGGGTCGCTGGCGTGAACTGAAACTGGCCAACCCGGACATGGTGATCGCTGTCGGCGGTTGCGTGGCCAGCCAGGAAGGCGCCGCCATCCGCGATCGCGCCCCCTACGTAGATGTGGTGTTCGGCCCGCAAACCCTGCACCGCCTGCCGGAAATGATCGACGCCGCCCGCGTTACCAAGCTGCCGCAGGTTGACGTCTCGTTCCCCGAAATCGAAAAATTCGACCATTTGCCCGAGCCACGCATCGACGGGCCAAGCGCCTATGTGTCGGTCATGGAAGGTTGCAGCAAGTACTGCACGTTCTGCGTGGTGCCCTACACCCGTGGCGAAGAAGTCAGCCGGCCGTTTGACGACGTGCTGTCGGAAATCATCCACCTGGCCGAAAACGGCGTGCGCGAGGTGACCCTGCTCGGCCAGAACGTCAACGGCTATCGTGGCCAGACCCATGACGGGCGCCTGGCCGACCTGGCGGAACTGATCCGCGTGGTGGCGGCGGTGGACGGTATCGAACGCATTCGCTACACCACCTCGCACCCGCTGGAGTTCTCCGACAGCCTGATCCAGGCTCACGCCGAGGTACCGGAACTGGTCAAGCACCTGCACTTGCCGGTGCAATCGGGTTCGGACCGCATTCTGTCGGCGATGAAGCGCAACCACACGGCCTTGGAATACAAATCCAAACTGCGCAAGTTACGCGCAGCGGTGCCGGGCATCTGCATCAGTTCGGACTTTATCGTCGGCTTCCCCGGCGAAACCGAGAAAGACTTCCAGCAAACCATGAAGCTGATCGAAGACGTTGGTTTCGACTTTTCCTACTCGTTCGTCTACAGCCAGCGCCCAGGCACACCGGCGGCCGACCTGCTGGACGAAACACCGGAGGCGCTGAAGAAGGAACGGCTAAATGCGCTGCAACATCGCTTGAACCAGCAGGGCTTCGAGATCAGCCGACAAATGGTCGGTTCGATCCAGCGCATTCTGGTGACCGATTACTCCAAAAAAGACCCCGGTGAATTGCAGGGCCGCACCGAGAACAATCGCATCGTCAATTTCCGCTGCGACAACCCGACCTTGATCGGCCAGTTTGCCGATGTGCATATCGATGCGGCGCAACCGCACTCGTTGCGCGGCTCGCTGGTGCAATAAATGTGATCCAGTGTGGCAGGGGGCTTACTCCCGATAGCGGTGTGTCAGTATCAAATGTACTGACTGCCCCATTGCTATCGGCAGCAAGCCCCCTCCCACATTGGAACCGTGCAGCATTGCGATGACGTAAGTGCTTTCGCACCCGCGCCACTGGCGTTATTCTCTCTTTCACATCAACAGCCAAAGGGCGGCTAAAAGCGACCTTGAACGCACCCATAGTAGAACCCCATCGTTTTCTCCTCGAGCCGTTTGAGGCTCGCCGTTTCGCCAATCTGTGCGGACAGTTCGACGAGCACCTGCGTCTGATCGAACAACGCCTGAGCATCGAGATCCGCAACCGCGGCAATCAGTTCGAGCTTATTGGTGAACCCCAACACACCACGTCCGCAGAGAACCTGCTGCGTCGTCTCTATCGCGAGACCAAAGGCAGTGAACTGTCGCCGGAAACGGTGCACTTGTACCTGCAAGAGTCCGCCGTGGAAGACCTGGCCAACAATCCCGTGGCCGAAGCCAGCGTGGCCCTGCGCACCAAAAAAGGCATGATTCGCCCTCGCGGCTTGAATCAGCAGCGCTACGTCAAGGAAATCCTCGGCAACGACATCAACTTCGGCATCGGCCCGGCCGGTACCGGCAAGACCTACTTGGCCGTGGCCTGCGCGGTCGATGCCCTGGAGCGCGAGCAAGTACGCCGCATCCTGCTGGTGCGCCCAGCGGTTGAAGCCGGTGAAAAGCTCGGCTTCCTGCCCGGCGACCTGGCCCAGAAGATCGACCCGTACCTGCGCCCGCTCTACGACGCGCTCTACGAGATGCTCGGCTTCGAATACGTGGCCAAGCTGATCGAGCGCCAGGTGATCGAGATCGCCCCGCTCGCCTACATGCGCGGCCGTACGCTGAACAACAGCTTCATCATCCTCGACGAAAGCCAGAACACCACCGTCGAGCAGATGAAGATGTTCCTGACCCGCATCGGTTTCGGCTCCACTGCCGTGATCACCGGCGACATCACCCAGGTCGACCTGCCCAAGGGCACCAAGTCGGGCCTGGGCCAGGTGATCGAGGTGCTCAAGGACGTGCCGGGCATCAGCTTTACGCACTTCATGCCCAAGGACGTGGTGCGCCACCCGTTGGTGCAGCGCATCGTCGAGGCCTACGAGCGCTTCGAACACCGTGATGACGGGCTGTCAAAGGACGTTCGCCGCGATGCTTGAGCTAGACCTGCAGCTTGAAAGCACAAAGCCCGCCCCCAGCGAAGCGCAGTTTCGCCAATGGTGCGAGCTGGCCCTGCGCCAGCGCAGCGCCGACTCGGAACTGACCATCCGCCTGGTGGACGAGCCAGAAGGCCGCGAACTCAACCACACCTGGCGCCAGAAGGACTACGCGACCAACGTGCTGTCCTTCCCCGCCGACGTACCCGATGAGTTACTGGACATTCCCTTGCTGGGCGATCTGGTGATCTGCGTCGCGGTCGTCGAGCGTGAGGCGAAGGAGCAAAACAAGGAACTTGAAGCCCACTGGGCTCATCTAGTCATTCACGGTTGCTTGCATCTCTTGGGTTACGACCATATAGACGATGAGGAAGCCGAGGAAATGGAAGCACTGGAACGAACGTTGCTTGCAGAACTGGGTCATCCCGACCCGTATGCAGCTGACGAAGCTTGAACATCACCTACTAACTGTAACGATAAAGGATTCAGAGTAATCGCTATGAGCGAAGACCGATCGAGCAACGGGCAGAAGTCGTGGCTGGGTAAACTGACCCAGGCTTTTGCCCACGAGCCGAAAAACCGCCAGGAGCTGCTGGAGCTGCTGCGCGAGGCCCATCAGAACAAGTTGCTGGACAGCGAAGCGCTGGCCATCGTCGAAGGCGCCATCCAGGTGGCTGACCTGCAAGTGCGTGACATCATGGTCCCGCGCTCGCAGATGATCAGCATCAAGGCGACCCAGACTCCACGGGAGTTCCTCCCGGCCGTGATCGACTCGGCGCACTCGCGCTACCCGGTCATTGGTGAAAGCCATGACGACGTCATGGGTGTCCTGCTGGCCAAGGACCTGCTGCCGCTGATCCTCAAGGAGAACGGTGACAGCTTCAACATCAAGGACCTGCTGCGTCCGGCCACGTTCGTCCCCGAATCCAAGCGCCTGAATGTGCTGCTGCGCGAATTTCGCGCCAACCACAATCACATGGCCATTGTGATCGACGAATACGGCGGCGTGGCGGGCCTGGTGACCATCGAAGACGTGCTGGAACAGATCGTCGGCGACATCGAAGACGAACACGACGTCGAAGAAGACAGCTACATCAAGCCGCTGCCCAGCGGTGACTTCCTGATCAAGGCGCTGACGCCGATCGAGAACTTCAACGAGTTCTTCGACAGCGAATTCTCCGACGATGAGTTCGACACCGTTGGCGGCCTGGTGATGAATGCGTTTGGCCATCTGCCCAAGCGTAACGAAACCACCGAGATCGGCGCCTATCGCTTCCGCATCCTGAATGCGGACAGCCGCAGGATCCACTTGATTCGCCTGACACCTATTGCCCGCTAAGGACTGACATGCGCCGTTTGATCGCACCCGGCTGGCCCGGTAACTTGCTGGCCGTGGTGGCCGGCGCCATCACCACCCTGGCGCTGGCGCCGTTCGATCTGTGGCCGTTTGCACTGGTGGCGGCGGGATTGTTCTACGTGGGCTTGCGGGAACTCACCCCGCGTCAGGCGCTTGGCCGTGGCTGGTGTTTCGGTTTCGGCCTGTTTGGCGCCGGCACCAGTTGGATCTACTACAGCATTCACCACTTCGGTGGCGCTTCGGTGCTGCTGGCTGGCTTTTTGATGCTGTTGTTTACCGCCGCCATCGCCTGGTTCTTCGCCCTGCCAGCCTGGTTATGGGCACGCTGGTTACGTCGCAATGAAGCGCCGTTGGCGGATGCGCTGACGTTCGCCGCGTTATGGGTGGGCCAGGAAGCCTTTCGCGGTTGGTTCCTCACCGGTTTCCCGTGGTTGTATTCCGGTTACAGCCAACTCGATGGCCCGCTCACCGGCCTGGCGCCCGTGGGCGGCATGTGGCTGATTTCCTTTGCCCTGGCACTCACGGCCGCCTTGCTGTGCAACCTGCCGCGCCTGCTGGCCGCCAAGCGCAATGCTTTTATCGGTGCGGGCCTGGTGCTGTTGGTTGCGCCGTGGGCTATCGGCTTGGCCCTCAAGCATCACGCCTGGACCAGCCCTTCCGGCGCCCCACTCACCGTGGCGGCCATTCAGGGCAACGTCGAACAAAGCATGAAATGGGACCCGCAGCAGCTCAACGCGCAATTGGCCCTGTACCGCGACATGAGCTTCACGTCCAAGCCCGTCGACCTGCTGGTTTGGCCGGAAACCGCCGTGCCGGTGCTCAAGGAATCGGTAGAGGGCTACCTGGGCATGATGGGCAAGTTCGCCGCCGACCGGCATACCGCGCTGATCACCGGGGTACCCATTCGCCAGGAAGTGCATCATCAGAAGCGCTACTTCAACGGCATCACCGTGGTGGGTGAAGGCGACGGCACCTACTTGAAGCAGAAACTGGTGCCTTTCGGTGAGTACGTACCGCTGCAGGACATGCTGCGCGGGCTGATCGCCTTCTTCGATCTGCCGATGTCGGACTTCGCCCGCGGCCCCGCTGACCAGGCCATGTTGCAGGCCAAGGGCTATCAGATCGCGCCGTTCATTTGCTACGAAGTGGTGTACCCGGAATTCGCCGCCAGCCTCTCGGCCCAGAGCGACCTGCTGCTGACCATCAGCAACGACACCTGGTTCGGCCGCTCGATCGGTCCGTTGCAACATTTGCAAATGGCGCAGATGCGCGCGCTGGAGGCCGGCCGCTGGATGATCCGCGCCACCAATAATGGCGTGACCGGGCTGATCAACCCGTTTGGGCAGATCACGGCGCAGATCCCGCAGTTCGAACGCGGCATCCTGTATGGCGAAGTAGTGCCGATGCACGACCTCACGCCGTACCTGCAATGGCGTTCGTGGCCGTTGATTATTGTGTGCCTGGTGCTGTTTGGCTGGGCGCTGCTGGCGGCCCGGATGGCCAAAACTGTCTGACTCAATGTGGGAGGGGGCAAACCCCCTCCCACATTTTTTGCATTTTAATCAGTAGGGTCAGCGATAGAACAACCGATAACCCACCTGCCCCACCGCCTCGTTGATCAACTGCCCGCTCTGCCACACCGCCTTGAACTCCGGCATCCAGCCGCCCAGCGGCCGGGCGTTGTCCACGCCCAGGAACCCCACAGGCGCCGGCACCACGGTGAGGCCAGCCTTTTCAAAACTCCAAACCGCCCGCGACATGTGCCAGGCCTGAGACACAACCACCACGCGCTTGACGCCCGCCGGCAATAGGATTTCAGCGCTCATCTGCGCGTTTTCCCAGGTGGTGCGGCTGCGCTCTTCCTTCCAGCGCACGCTCACGCCGAAATCGTCCTGCATCGACACCGCCATCAACTGCGCCTCGCTGGGCGGCGTACCGTAATGCAAGCCGCCTGTGGTGAGCACCGGCAACCCGGAGGCCTTGGCCAGTCGCGCGGCATAGCGCTGGCGCTCCAGGCCGACACCGGTAGGCTGGTCGCTGCCCCACGCCGGGTCCCCACGCTCGCGCCCCGACCCCAGCACCACAATGGCGTCGGCACGCTGCGCCAGTGTCGCCCACTGCTCGGGCGCCAATGGCGGCTCGGTCTCCAGGGCACGCGCGCCCCACTCCACCATCACCGGCAAACTGACCAACCACATGCCGCCCAGGCCCAAGGCGAAGCAACAGCCCGCCAACCGTGGGCGACTGCGGCGAAACCACCAGGCAAACGCCAGCAGCAGCAAAAGAATGCCGGGCGGCAGGAGCAGTTGTTTGATGAAGTAACGAATAGGCATCGGGCATCTCCAAAGATGCCCGAAGCCTAAGGTGTAACGGGGTTTAGCGACAATCTTTACAGTGACATACACGCGGGTGCGGCTGCGCGGGGAGTGAATTACTTGTAGCGGGCGGACCGGAGTGTTTCCGGGCCACGGCCGGCCGGCAAGTCCTTGAGCCACACCACCTTGGCAGAGTGCGTGGGCTCTTTGGCTGGCGGGGTTGCCACCCAGGGAGGCGCACTGCGCTTGTTGCGTTCCAGATAAGCCTTGATCAACTCCAGCTCCGCGCGGCTCAACCCGCGCAGTTCCAACTCCACAGGCCGCTCATCACGCAATCGGCCCGCAGTCCTCGCTGCATCCAATGCACGACCCAATCGGTCGATCAATCCTTCGTAGATTTCCGGTTTCGTTGCGGTTCGCTGCGATTCAACCATCCCCTCACCTCATTGAAGAAAGACTTGCTCCCCAATAAACAGCGTAGTCCCCGTGGCTGCGCCTGCCTGGCGCCGCGACAGACGGCCTCGACCGCGCAATCAGGGTTTCCCTCGATAGAGTGGGGTCATGTATGCTACGGCGCTTCCTGTAACTCCACTTCCCGCAAGGTTTGGGCACGGACGCGCCGCTTTTTGGTGTCGATCTACCTGGACAATGCTCCGAAGAGGATTAGGCCACCCCTATTCAGTTCAAAAGTAGCCATGCACGAACAATATCAGCCCCGTGAAATAGAAAATGCCGCCCAAACCTTCTGGGACGAGCAAAAGTCCTTTGAAGTCAGTGAACAGCCGGGCAAGGAGACTTACTACTGCCTATCGATGTTCCCTTACCCCAGCGGCAAGCTACACATGGGGCACGTGCGCAACTACACCATCGGTGACGTGATTTCCCGTTACCAGCGCATGCAAGGCAAGAATGTCCTGCAACCCATGGGTTGGGACGCCTTCGGCATGCCGGCGGAAAACGCCGCGATGAAAAACAACGTAGCTCCCGCCAAGTGGACCTACGAGAACATCGCCTACATGAAGACCCAACTGCGCAGCCTGGGCCTGGCGGTGGACTGGTCCCGCGAAGTGACCACCTGCAAGCCGGACTACTACCGCTGGGAGCAATGGCTGTTCACACGCCTGTTCGAAAAAGGCGTGATCTATCGCAAGAACGGCACCGTGAACTGGGACCCGGTCGACCAGACCGTACTGGCCAACGAACAGGTGATCGACGGTCGCGGCTGGCGTTCCGGCGCGGTGATCGAAAAGCGCCAGATCCCCATGTACTACTTCAAGATCACCGCCTACGCCGATGAGCTCTTGTCGGGCCTCGATGACCTGCCGGGCTGGCCTGAACAGGTCAAGACCATGCAGCGCAACTGGATCGGCAAATCCAAGGGCATGGAAGTACAGTTCCCGTACAACGTCGACTCGATCGGCGAGGCCGGTGCCCTCAAGGTCTTCACCACCCGCCCGGATACCCTGATGGGCGCGACCTACGTCGCCGTGGCCGCCGAACACCCGCTGGCCACCCAAGCCGCACAGAACAACCCTGAGCTTGCCGCGTTCATCGCCGAATGCAAAGGCGGCAGCGTGGCCGAAGCCGACGTCGCCACCCAAGCGAAAAAAGGCCTGCCGACCGGGCTGTTCGTCGAGCACCCATTGACGGCGGAGAAACTGCCGGTATGGGTCGCCAACTACGTGCTGATGCACTACGGCGATGGCGCCGTCATGGCCGTACCGGCCCACGACGAGCGCGACTTCGAATTCGCCACCCAGTACAACCTGCCGATCAAATCGGTAGTGCGTACCAGCTCGGGCAACACCAACCCGGCCCCGTGGCAGGACGCCTACGGCGAGCACGGCACTTTGATCAACTCCGGCGAGTTCGACGGCCTGGACTTCCAAGGTGCCTTCGACGCCATCGAAGTGGCGCTGATCAAGAAAAACCTCGGTGCCTCGCGCACCCAGTTCCGCCTGCGCGACTGGGGTATCAGCCGCCAACGCTACTGGGGCTGCCCGATCCCGATCATCCACTGCGACACCTGCGGCGACGTGCCGGTACCGGAAGACCAACTGCCGGTCGTGCTGCCGGAAGACGTGGTGCCGGACGGCGCCGGTTCGCCACTGGCGCGCATGCCTGAGTTCTACGAGTGCAGTTGCCCGAAATGCGGCGCGCCGGCCAAGCGTGAAACCGACACGATGGACACCTTCGTCGAGTCGTCGTGGTACTACGCGCGCTACGCCTCGCCGCACTACGAGGGCGGCCTGGTCGAGAAATCCGCGGCCGACCATTGGCTGCCGGTGGATCAGTACATCGGCGGTATCGAACACGCCATCCTCCACCTGCTGTACGCGCGCTTCTTCCACAAGCTGATGCGTGACGAAGGCCTGGTGACCTCCAACGAACCGTTCAAGAACCTGCTGACCCAGGGCATGGTGATCGCCGAGACTTACTATCGCCGCGAAGCCAATGGCGCCTACACCTGGTTCAACCCGGCGGATGTCCAACTTGAGCGCGACAGCAAAGCCAAGGTCATCAGCGCCAAGCTGATCGCCGACGGCCTGCCGGTGGAAATCGGCGGCACCGAGAAGATGGCCAAGTCGAAGAACAACGGCGTCGATCCGCAGTCGATGATCGATCAGTTCGGTGCCGACACTTGCCGCCTGTTCATGATGTTCGCCTCGCCGCCCGACATGAGCGCCGAATGGTCCGACTCCGGCGTCGAAGGTTCGCACCGTTTCCTCAAGCGCGTCTGGCGCCTGGCGCACGCCCATGTCAGCCAGGGCCTGCCGGCCAAGCTGGACGTGGCGGCCCTGAACGACGAGCAGAAAGCCATTCGCCGCAGCACTCACCTGGCCATCAAGCAAGCCAGCCAGGACGTGGGCCAGAACCACAAGTTCAACACCGCCATCGCCCAGGTGATGACCCTGATGAACGTGCTGGAAAAAGCCCCGCAGGTCACCGAACAAGACCGCGCACTGGTACAGGAAGGCCTGGAAACAGTCACCCTGCTACTGGCGCCGATCACGCCGCACATCAGTCACGAACTGTGGAACCGCCTGGGCCACAGCGACGCGGTCATCGATGCGCGCTGGCCGGTACAGGATGACAGCGCCCTGGTACAGGACACGCTGCAACTGGTTATCCAGGTCAACGGTAAACTGCGTGGCCATATCGACATGCCGGCCAGCGCCAGCCGCGAAGAAGTCGAAGCGGCCGCACGCTGCAACGAGAACGTGCTGCGCTTCACCGAAGGCCTGACGATCCGCAAAGTGATCGTGGTGCCTGGCAAACTGGTCAATATCGTCGCTAGCTAATCGGATCGGGCGCAGGGCTTGAGCCCTGCGCCGAACAAAGCCTTCAGGGCCTCGATAAGGCCCACATGGTTTCAAGGGGAGCAACAAAATGATCAAACGCAACCTGCTGGTTATGGGCCTGGCCGTACTGCTGAGCGCTTGCGGCTTCCAGCTGCGCGGCACCGGCACTACCGACCTGACGATCAAGGAACTGGACGTCAGCGCCCGCGACGCCTACAGCGAGACTGTCACCCAATTGCGCCAGGTCCTAAAAAGCAGCGGCGTGCACGTCTACACCGGCGCGACCTACAAGCTGTTCCTGGCCAACGAGAAAGAAACCCAGCGTAACCTGAGCTACGCCAGCGCGGGGCGTGCGTCCGATGTCGAAGTGAGCACCGAACTGAACTTCGAGATCCAGGGCCGCGACCATCAGCCATTGATGGGTGACAAGATCCAGATACAAAAAATCGTCAGCCACGACGGTAACAACCTGGTGGGTTCGGATTCCGAAGTCACCCAGGTTCGCAAGGAAATGCGTCGCGAGCTGGTGCAACGCCTGGTCCTGCGCCTGTCGATGCTGACCCCGGAACAACTCGAAACCTTGCAGCAAGCGGCTGACAACAAGGCCAAGGCTGATGCCGACGCGTTGAAGGCCGCCAAAGAGTACGAAGACAACACGCCGAAACAATCGCCTGTTGAAGTCCCTGTCGAGTAAGCCAGACGGGGCGCCACAGGCGCCCCGTTCGCCCTGCCTATGAAACTCGCACCCGCCCAACTCGCCAAACACCTGCAAGGTGGCCTTGCGCCCGTCTACATTGTCAGCGGAGATGACCCGCTGCTGTGCCAGGAAGCCGCGGACGCCATCCGCCTTGCCACCCGCCAACAAGGCTTTGATGAACGCCAGGTGTTCAGCGCCGACGCCAGTTTCGACTGGGGCACGCTGCTGCAAGCCGGCGCGAGCATGTCGCTGTTTGCCGAAAAGCGCCTGCTGGAACTGCGCCTGCCTTCGGGCAAGCCCGGTGACAAAGGCGCGGCGGCCTTGATGGAATACTGCGCACGCCCCGCGGACGACACAGTGCTGCTGATCAGCCTGCCCAAGCTCGACGGCAGCGCGCAGAAAACCAAGTGGGGCAAGGCCCTGGTGGAAGGGACACAGACCCAGTTCATCCAGATCTGGCCGGTGGACAGCAATCAGTTACCGCAATGGATTCGCCAGCGCCTGTCGCAATCGGGGCTGTCCGCGACTCAAGACGCGGTCGAGCTGATCGCGGCCCGGGTCGAAGGCAACCTGCTTGCCGCCGCCCAGGAAATCGAAAAGCTCAAGCTGATGGCCGAAGATGGGCAGATTACTGTCGAAACCGTCCAGGGCGCCGTGGCAGACAGTGCGCGTTTTGACGTGTTCGGGTTGGTGGATGCGATCCTTAACGGCGAACCCGCGCATGCCCTGCGCATGCTCGAAGGCCTGCGCGGCGAAGGCGTGGAGCCACCGGTGATTCTCTGGGCCTTGGCGCGCGAGTTACGGGTGCTGGCCAATATTTCCCTGCAATACAGCCAGGGAACGCCGCTCGACAAGTGCTTCAGCCAGGCCAGGCCGCCGGTATGGGACAAGCGCAAACCCTTGATGAGCAAAGCCCTGCAACGGCACTCGGCGCAACGCTGGGCGCAGCTCTTGCTGGAGGCTCAGCGCATTGATGCGCAGATCAAGGGCCAGGCGGCCGGTTCGCCATGGATGAGCCTCAGCCGTTTGTCGCTGCTGATGGCCGGTCAGCGCCTGGCACTGCCTGCCGAGTAACCTCAAGACAACTGCCCCTTCTACATTTTTGATTGTGTTTACCATTCATGGGCTTTACAGCGACCTGACTTAGGCAGATTATTTGCGCCGTTCAAACCACCCCATGAGAGTAATCAGCATGAGCAAAAAGCCATCCAAGCATGGCCCCAACAAGGCCAAATCCATCATCGCCCAGCCACTGTTCCGCAGCCGTCAGGAACGCGCCGGCAAGGGCAAAGGCAGCTACCGCCGCGAAGCCTTCCAGTCTAATAGCTGGGAGGCTTCTTACTTTCTGGCTGCCTGAAGGCAAGCGCCCCTCTGGCATGATAAGGTCTGTACCTGATTTGTAATCCCTGGACCTGTGCATGCCCTCTAGTCTTTCTCGTCGTTGGCACCTTCGCCAACTGATCGCTGCCTCCAGCCTCATTCTGCTTGTCGCCTGCGCCGAAAAACCCACCGCCGCCGACGCCCAACCACTCCCCAAGCTCCAGGCCGCCCCGGTGGTAGCACCCGCTGTCGTAGCCCCGCTGGCCGTGGACAATCTCGATATCCAACCGACCCAGACTTTCGCCGAATGGCAGGCAGGCTTTCGCGTGGATGCGCTGAAAGCCGGGATTACCCCAGCCGTCTTCGATAACGCCTTCGCCAACGTCACCCCGGACATGGCGGTGATTCGTGCCGACCGCAGCCAACCGGAATTTTCCCGCCCTGTGTGGCAATACCTCGACGGCGCCCTGTCACCAGTGCGTGTGCGTAACGGCCAGGCACTGCTGATCAAGTACGCCGACATCCTGCAAAGCATCGAGCAACGTTATGGCGTGGACCGCCAGGCGCTGGTGTCGGTATGGGGCATGGAGAGCAACTTCGGTCAGTTCCAGGGCAATAACTCAGTGATCCGATCACTGGCGACCCTGGCCTATGAAGGCCGTCGCCCGGCATTTGCCCAGGCGCAACTGCTGGCGGCGCTGCAGATCATCCAGCACGGCGACATCCAGGCCGACCAGATGAAAGGCTCCTGGGCCGGTGCGATGGGCCAGACGCAATTTATCCCGACCACTTACAACACCCACGCCGTGGATTTCGACGGCGACGGCCGCCGCGACATCTGGAACAGCCCAGCCGACGCCCTCGCGTCTACCGCGCACTACCTGCAAAGCTCCGGCTGGCAGAAAGGCCAGCCGTGGGGCTTCGAGGTGCAACAACTGCCAGCGAACTTCGATTACGCACTGGCCGACGGTGGCGTGCGCAAAAGCGTAGCCGAATGGCTGAAACTGGGCATCCAGTTGCCAGCCGGGGCCAGCCTGCCGCCCAACGTCGACCAACTGTCGGCCGCCCTGCTGCTGCCTGCGGGCTACCGTGGCCCGGCCTTCCTGGTATTGGATAACTTCCGGGCAATCCTCAAGTACAACAACTCGTCGTCCTACGCGCTGGCCGTTGGCCTGCTGTCGGAGCGGTTTGGTGGCGGTGGTGTGATTCGCGGCGATTGGCCCAAGGATGAGCTGCCGCTGAGCCGCTCCCAGCGTATCGATTTGCAAACGGCGCTCAGCGCCAACGGCTACGACGCGGGTAACCCGGACGGGATTATCGGCGCCAATACGCGTAAGGCGATTCGTGCGGCGCAGCAGGCACTGGGCTGGCCGGCGGACGGGTATCCAACGGTGAAATTGCTGGAGTCGTTGCAGGGCCGATAGATTGGCTTATGACGCCTACTGCTATCGGGAGCAAGCCCCCTCCCACATTGACCGCATCCACAGTGCGCGCGTCCATGTGGCAGGGGGCTTGCCCCCGATGCGGTTCAGCAGTCAGCAACCGATTCAGGACCTCACGACCACGTCCTGCTCCAACACCACCCGCTGCTCCCCCGCATCCAACCGCACCTGCGCGCCCAGCGGCAACGTCAGGTTCGGATCACAATGCCCGCTGCGCCAGCCGGACAACACCGGAATGCGCAGCGGCGCGAAGGTCTGTTTCAGCAGCCGCTGCAACGCGGCGTTATCCACACCGGCAACATCGCCCACCAGCACACCGGCGATCTGAGCGAACTTGCCCGACAGGTGCAGATGCGTCAGCAAGCGGTCGATGCGGTAGATCGGCTCGTTAACGTCTTCGATAAACAGAATGATGCCTTCAGCGTCGATTTCGTAAGGCGTGCCCATGACGGCCGCAATCATCGACAAGTTGCCACCCAGCAAGCGCCCACAGGCGATGCCCGGCTCAAGGGTGGTCAACGGGTAGGCAACCGGGTGCGCGAGCACACTACCGGCGCCAAGGTCACCGCGTAGCAGGCTGAACAGGGATGACTCGGTGGGGGGCTGTTTGTTGCCCAGCAGATCGGCATTAAGCATCGGGCCGTGAAAGGTCACGAACCCGGCGTAGCGGTTGATCGCCAGGTGCAAGGCGGTGATGTCGCTGTAGCCCACCAATGGTTTGGGGTTGGCGCGCAGCAGGTCGAAATCCAACGCGTCGAGCAGCCGTGGCGTGCCGTAGCCACCACGCAGGCAGAAGATCGCATCGATATCGGGATTGGCGAAAGCGGCATGCAGGTCGCGCAGGCGCACTGCATCGCTGCCGGCAAGATACCCGTCGCGCTCGTAGACGCCAGGAAAGATATGCAGGTCGTAGCCGCGGGCGCGCATCCATTGCCCGGCCTTTTCAACGTCCAGCGCGGCGGGGCCGGCGGGCGCGATCAGTGCGATGGTGCCTTCAGCACGAAGGGCTGGAACGGCGGCGGTCATACACAACTCTCCCTAATTAACGCGCAACGAAATGTGGGAGGGGGCTTGTTCCCGATAGCGGTGTATCAGTGACAGATAAGTGCCTGACACCCTGCTATCGGGGGCAAGCCCCCTCCCACATTGGATCTGCGGTGTGGCACAGATTTTTTACGAAACCAGGCTCGCCTTGACCAGCTTGGCCTGTTCGTCGGCGTGGTACGAAGAACGCACCAGCGGGCCAGAAGCGACGTTCTTGAAGCCCATCTTGTAGCCTTCCTCGGCGAACCAGGCGAAGGTGTCCGGGTGCACGAAACGCTGCACCGGCAAGTGGCTGCGCGACGGTTGCAGGTACTGGCCCAGGGTCAGCATATCGATGTCGTGCTCGCGCATGCGCTTCATGACTTCGATGACTTCTTCGTCGGTTTCGCCCAGGCCCAGCATCAGCCCGGACTTGGTTGGGATGTGCGGCATCATCTGCTTGAATTTCTGCAGCAGGGTCAGCGACCACTGGTAGTCCGAACCCGGACGCGCGGCCTTGTACAGGCGCGGCACGGTTTCCAGGTTGTGGTTGAACACGTCCGGTGGCTCGGCGGCGGTGATTTCCAGCGCCACGTCCATACGGCCACGGTAGTCCGGGACCAGGGTTTCGAGCATCACGTTCGGCGACAGTTTGCGGATTTCGCGGATGCAGTCGGCAAAGTGCTGGGCACCGCCGTCGCGCAAGTCATCGCGGTCTACCGAGGTGATCACCACGTATTTGAGTTTGAGGTCGGCGATGGCGATGGCCAGGCTTTCTGGCTCGTTGACGTCCAGTGGCTTCGGCCGGCCGTGGCCGACATCACAGAACGGGCAACGACGCGTGCAGATATCACCCATGATCATGAAGGTCGCGGTGCCGCCGGAGAAGCACTCGCCGAGGTTCGGGCAGGACGCCTCTTCGCACACGCTGTGCAGCTTGTGTTTGCGCAGCAGCGCCTTGATACGGTCGACTTCCGGCGAAACCGGGATGCGCACGCGGATCCAGTCGGGTTTCTTCGGCAGTTCGGTGGTCGGAATGATCTTCACCGGGATGCGTGCAACCTTCTCGGCGCCGCGCAGCTTGACGCCGGCTTCCACCTTGGCACGCGGGGCCGCAGCCGGACGCTCGGTGACGTCCAGCGTCGGGATCATGGTTTGCACTGCATCAGTAGTCATAGTCAGTCGATTCCGCCCGTAAGGGTCGTCTGCTCAGCATAGTCGAGGTGTTTGACGAGCTGCGCGCGCAGCCGGGCACTTACCTCGGCAAATTTAATCGGTGTCGCGTGGTCGCTCAACTGTGTCATCGCCAACCCGGCATAGCCACACGGGTTGATCCGCCGGAACGGCGCCAGGTCCATGTCCACATTCAGGGCCAGGCCGTGAAAGGAACAACCGTGACGAATGCGCAGCCCCAGGGAGGCGATTTTCGCGCCGTCGACGTACACACCCGGTGCATCCGGCTTGGCCATGGCGGTCACGCCGTAACTGGCCAGCAGTTCAATCAGGCAAGCCTCCATGCGGCTCACCAGTTCACGCACACCAAAGCCCAGTTTGCGCACATCCAGCAACAGATAAGCGACAAGCTGACCGGGGCCATGGTAAGTCACTTGGCCACCTCGGTCGACCTGCACCACCGGAATATCGCCCGGAAGCAGCAGATGCTCGGCCTTGCCGGCCTGCCCCTGGGTGAACACCGCAGGGTGCTCCACCAACCAGATTTCATCGGGGGCCGACGTGCCGCGTTCATTGGTGAAGCGCTGCATGGCGTGCCAGACCGGCTCGTAAGCCATCTGGCCGAGCTCGCGAAAGCCCAGGACCGGTGACATCAAAGCACCATATGCACGAAGCCGGTGGCCCGCAGTTCGCTGTTGATGTCGTAGAGCTGGTCTTGACCGGTCGCAACGATGTGCAACTGGATCGTGGTGTATTTACCGGTCGAGCTGGATCGCTCATCCACACGGTTATCGTTGATCGTGGCGTGTTTACGCACGATGTCGAGAATCTGGTCTTTGCGGCCCACACCGGTGTCGCTGATCACCTTGATAGGGTAATCGGTTACCGGGAATTCGATCTTTGGCGCCTTTACTTCTTTATCGGTCATGGCGTAACGGCCTCGTAAGCGTAAGCCGTGGCGACGGGCAAAGCCCCGTGTCGGATCAACACGGGGCTCTGCAGTTGCACACTATCAGTTGAACAAGCCGTAGAAGAATAGACGGATGCTATCCCACACGCGGCGGAAGATACCACCTTCGTCGACGGCGTCCAGCGCGATCAGGTCGGCGCTGTGCACAACCTTGTCGTCCAGCTTGACTTCGACTTTACCGATCACGTCGCCCTTGGCGATTGGCGCAACCAATTGCGGGTTCATGGTCATGCTGGCAGCGAGCTTTTTCAGCTGGCCTTTAGGCATGGTCAGGGTCAGGTCTTCGGCCAGGCCGGCCTTGACTTGCGAGGTGGCGCCTTTCCACACCGGCGCGGTCGCAAGCTCTGCACCCTTCTGGTAGAAGGTCTGGGTTTCGAAGAAGCGGAAACCGTAGGTCAGCAGTTTTTGCGTCTCGGCCGCACGGGCCTGCTCGCTGTTGGTGCCGAAGACTACGGCGATCAGGCGTTGGCCATCACGCACGGCGGACGACACCATGCAGTAGCCGGCTTCGTCGGTGTGGCCGGTTTTCAGACCATCGACGGTCTTGTCGCGCCACAGCAGCAGGTTGCGGTTAGGCTGTTTGATGTTGTTCCAGAAGAACTCTTTCTGGGAGTAGATCGCGTAATGCACCGGGTCGACACGAATGATCGCGCGGGCCAGGATCGCCATGTCGTGAGCCGACGAATAATGCTCAGGGTTCGGCAGGCCGGTCGGGTTCATGAAGTGGCTGTTGGTCATGCCCAGGTCGGCCACGGTTTTGTTCATCATGTCGGCGAACGCGTCTTCGCTGCCGGCGATGTGCTCGGCCAGGGCGACGCTGGCATCGTTACCCGACTGGATGATGATGCCGTGCAGCAGGTCACTCACGGTGACTTGCGAACCCACCTTGATGAACATCCGCGAACCGCCGGTACGCCAGGCGTTTTCGCTGACGGTCACCGGGTCGTTTTCACCGATCTGGCCGCGACGGATTTCCAGGGTGGCGATGTAGGCGGTCATCAGCTTGGTCAGGCTGGCCGGTGGCAGACGCTGGTCACCGTTGCTCTCGACCAACACGTTGCCGCTGGCGGCATCCATGAGCACCCAGGCCTTGGCGGCCAGTTGCGGTGAAGCCGGCACCATTTCAACCGCCCAGGCGGCGGGGGTGATGATCAGCGAAAGAAGCAGGCACGTGCGTTTGGCTAAGGTGGTGATGTTCATCCGTCTCTCGAAATTGCTTATGGAAACTTGCCCTCGCGGGCAAAACTTATTCAGACAGCCCGCTACCAGACTGTCACGTGTTCGGTTGCCCGCTCTCCCCTTGCCTTCGGGTTTTTATTGTTCAAAGAGCCAACAACCAGGGTTCGGGCACGCGCACGCGCCCGCACCATCAATCTTTTTATTCGGCGGTCACTACACTGGGTTGCCCCAGGTTGGCCAGGCGCACACTGTTCTGTACCTGGGCGACTTCGCTCGGCGAGCCGATCGGCCCCATGCGCACGCGGTGCAGGGTCTGCTGGTTACGCACGATAGAGCTGATGAACACCGGGGCATTGACCATGCCGCTGAGCTTGGACCTTAACAGCTCTGCCGCATCCGGGTTGGCGAAAGCGCCGACCTGCAAGTACTGCCCACCCGCTGCCGAGGCACCCGGTGCCGCATGGGGCACAACCACCGTGTCCGGCGCGTGCTGCTGCGGTGGCGGCGTCCACTGCTCGATCTTGCCGGTCGACGCGGTCACCTGCGGCTGCGGGGTCTGCGGTTCGTTGAGCATCAACGGTGCCGGCTTGCCACGCTGGGCCCAATACTGCGCCGGGTCGATACCTTCGACCTTGACCCGCGCGGTACCGGTTTCGGCATAGCCGAGTTTCTTCGCGGCAGCGTAGGACAAGTCGATGATGCGGTCCGAATAGAACGGCCCGCGGTCGTTGACCCGCAGGATCACCGTGCGGTTGTTGTCCAGGTTGGTCACCCGTACGTAGCTGGGCAGCGGCAGCGTCTTATGCGCCGCGCTCATGCCATACAGGTCATACACTTCACCGTTGGCGGTGTTCTGGCCATGGAACTTGGTGCCATACCAGGACGCCGTGCCCGATTGCACGTAGGTCTTGGAATCCTGCAACGGGAAATAGGACTTGCCCAACACCGTATAAGGGTTGGCCTTATAGGGGCCGGTGTGCAGGGTCGGGGTGGCATCCGGGATTTTCGACACGTCGACATCCCACCACGGCGCGCCGTCTTTGTGCGCGCGGTTGATGTCCAGGCCCGGCTGTGAACGCACTGCCGTGCCGCCGGACTTCTGCGTCGGCGCCCGGCTGGTGGAGCAACTGACGACCAGCAGGGACAACGCGGCGAACGCCACCAGCTTGAGCGGTTGATTGAACAGCGATGCCCGCATTACTTGTTGCCCCGTGCTTGGATAAGCATGTCTGACAGCTGATGCACCGCCATGGCGTACATCACACTGCGGTTATAACGCGTGATTGCGTAAAAATTCTTCAGGCCCATCCAGTATTCAGGGCCATTTTCGCCTTCCAGGCGGAACGCCGTGACCGGCATGTCATCGCGTGGCGCATTCTGACTCGACCAGCCCAGCGCCCGCAACTCCCCGACCGTCTTGGCCGGTTCGATACCCTGGGTCAGCCCTTCATCGGCGCGGTCCCCGGTCACCTCGGCGCGGATCACGACCGGCTCGCCGGCGACCCAACCGTGGCGCTTGAAGTAGCTGGCCACGCTGCCGATGGCGTCGTCAGGGTTGCTCCAGATATTGATATGGCCGTCGCCGTCAAAATCCACCGCATAGGCGCGAAAGCTGCTCGGCATGAACTGCGGCAAGCCCATCGCACCGGCGTAGGAACCCTTGAGGGTCAGTGGGTCGAGTTGCTCTTCGCGGGCCAACAGCAGGAACTCGCGCAGTTCCTTGCGAAAGAAGTCGGCGCGCGGCGGGTAGTCGAAGCCCAGGGTCGACAAGGCGTCGATCACCCGGTAACTGCCGGTATTGCGCCCGTAAAAGGTTTCGATGCCGATGATCGCGACAATCACCTGGGCTGGCACGCCATATTCCTGCTCGGCGCGGGCCAGCACGGCCTCATGCTGGCGCCAGAAGTCCACACCCCGGGCCACACGGGCGTCGGTGAGGAACATCGGGCGATATTCTTTCCACTGCTTCACGCGCTCGGCGGGACGGGAAATGGCATCCAGGATCGCCTGCTTTTTCTGGGCTTCGCGGAACACGCCCATCAGTTGTTCACCGGCGAAACCGTAGTCGCGGGTCATTTCACCGACAAATTCGGCGACCTGGGGTGAACCATCGTAGTCACCGGCCAGCGCCTCTTGCGTTGCGCCCAGCAGCCCAATCAGGCTCATCCAGGACGCATGCCGAGTCGCCCAGCCGCGCATTACTTGCATTGACATCTTCACCTTATTCAAACCTGCGCGATCCACTTGCGATGCGTGTGAATCGACATCAAAACCCCAAACGCTGACAGCAATGTCACCAGCGAAGTTCCGCCGTAGCTAATGAACGGCAACGGCACCCCAACCACCGGCAACAGGCCACTGACCATACCGATGTTGACGAAAACGTAAACAAAAAAAGTCATGGTCAGGCTGCCGGCGAGCAATTTGCCGAACAGCGTCTGCGCCTGGGCGGTAATGACCAGGCCCCGCCCGATCAGCAGCAAATAGATCAGCAACAACGCGCAAATGCCCACCAGGCCGAACTCTTCGCCCAGCACCGCAATAATGAAGTCGGTGTGGCTTTCGGGCAAAAAGTCCAAATGGGATTGGGTGCCCAGTAACCAGCCCTTACCAAATACTCCGCCGGAACCAATGGCGGCCTTGGATTGGATAATGTTCCAGCCGGTACCCAGCGGGTCGCTTTCCGGGTCGAGGAAGGTGAGGATCCGCTGCTTCTGGTAGTCGTGCATGAAAAAGAACCACATGGCCACCGCCACAGGTACCGCGGCGGCCAGCACGCTGAGGATCCAGCGCCAACGCAGCCCACCCATAAACAGTACGAACGCACCACCGGCCAGGATCAGCAGCGAGGTGCCGAGGTCCGGCTGACGCACAATCAGCACAAAGGGAACGCCGATCAGGATCAGGCTGATACCCACGTGCTTGAGCTGCGGCGGTAGTGTGCGCTTGGACAAATACCAGGCAATAGTGGCCGGCATCAGGATCTTCATGAATTCCGACGGCTGGAAGCGAATCACCCCTGGAATGTTGATCCAGCGGGTCGCCCCCATCGCGTTGTGGCCCATGACATCCACCACCACCAGCAGCAACACGCCGGCGACATACCCCAGCGGCACCCAACGCGCCATAAAGCGCGGCTCCAACTGGGCGATGACCACCATCGACAACAGGCCAAGGCCAAACGAGGACGCTTGCTTGATCAGCAGGTCCCAGTTTTTACCACTGGCCGAATACAGCACGAACAGGCTGCCGGCGGCCAGGGTCAGCAGCAGGATCAACAACGGGCCATCAATGTGCATGCGCTGCAGCAACGTCGCGCGGCGACGCATCACGTCTTCGCTGGAGAGGATGCGGTCAAAATTACTCTTCACTGGCCGTAACCTCGGGGGTTGAAGGGGGGCCGCCATATTCGGGCTTGAGCCTGCCGTCGGGGCCCAGCAGCCAGGCGTCCATCACCTGGCGCACCACGGGCGCGGCGACGCCGGAGCCGGACTCGCCGTTTTCCACCATCACCGCCACGACGATTTTAGGGTCGTCCGCCGGGGCAAAGCCGACAAACAACGCGTGGTCGCGGTGGCGTTCCTGGACCTTGGAGCGGTCGTATTTCTCGCCCTGCTTGATCGCAACCACCTGGGCCGTACCACTCTTGCCGGCAATGCGGTATTGCGCGCCGATCGCCGCTTTGCGCGCGGTACCACGGGCACCGTGCATCACTTGCTGCATGCCATGGTTGACCTTGGTCCAGTCGGACGGGTCACGCAGCACGATGTCCGGAATCGGATTGTCATCCACCGGCTTTTCGCCTTCGATGGTCTTGGCCAGGTGCGGTCGATTCCAGATGCCTTTGTTGGCCACCAGCGCGGTCGCCTGGGCCAGTTGCAATGGCGTTGCCTGCATATAGCCCTGGCCAATCCCGAGGATCAGCGTTTCACCAGGGAACCACGCCTGACGTCGGGTGGCACGCTTCCATTCCCGCGATGGCATCAGTCCGGGGGACTCTTCGAACATATCCAGGGAAACTTTCTGACCAAGGCCGAACTTGCCCATGTAGGCAGACAGACGATCGATCCCCAGCTTGTGGGCCAGGTCGTAGAAATAGGTGTCGTTGGACCGCATGATTGCCGTATCCAAATCGACATAGCCGTCACCGGTGCGGTTCCAGTTACGGTATTTGTGATCATAGTTGGGCAGCATGTAATAGCCGGGGTCATAGACCCGGCTCGATGCGGTCACCACACCGGCATCCAGGCCGGCAATCGCCACGGCCGGCTTGATGGTCGAGCCGGGCGGGTAGAGGCCGCGCAGCACGCGGTTGAACAATGGCCGGTCGATGGAATCGCGCAACTCGGCGTACGCCTTGAAGCTGATCCCGGTGACAAACAGGTTGGGGTCGAAACTCGGCTGGCTGACCATGGCCAGCACTTCACCCGTCTTCGGGTCCAGCGCCACCACGGCGCCGCGCCGACCGCCCAGAGCCATCTCGGCCGCTTCCTGCAACTTGATGTCCAGGCTCAGCACAATGTCTTTGCCGGGCACCGGATCGGTGCGCTTGAGCACGCGCAATACGCGGCCGCGGGCGTTGGTCTCGACTTCTTCGTAACCCACCTGGCCGTGCAGCTCGGGCTCGTAGAAACGCTCGATGCCGGTCTTGCCGATATGATGGGTGCCGCTGTAATTGACGGGGTCGAGGCTTTTGAGCTCTTTTTCGTTGATGCGCCCCATATAGCCGACCGAGTGGGCAAAATGCGGCCCTTGCGGGTAGTGGCGCACCAACTGCGCCACCACTTCCACACCCGGCAGGCGGAACTGGTTGACCGCGATACGTGCGATCTGCTCTTCGGTCAGCTCGAACAGGATCGGCACCGGCTCGAATGGCCGCCGCCCCTGCTTCATGCGTTTTTCGAAGACCACTCGATCTTCCGGGGTCAACTGCAGCACCTCGACAATCACATCGAGTACCTGCTGCCAATCGCCGGAGCGTTCGCGGGTCATGCTCAGGCTGAAACTGGGCCGGTTATCCGCGACCACCACGCCGTTGCGGTCGAAGATCAACCCACGGGTCGGTGGAATCGGTTGCACATGCACCCGATTGTTTTCCGACAGCGTGGAGTGATAGTCGTACTGGACCACTTGCAGGAAATACAGGCGGGCGATCAGCACCCCAATCAACGCCACCACCATGATCGCGCCAAACACCACGCGCGCACGTACAAGACGTGCGTCTTTCTCATGGTCCTTGATGCGGATCGGCTGGGTCATCGGGAGGGGCGCAGATTATTTGTGGTAAGGGTGCCCGGACAGAACTGTCCAGGCGCGATACAGCTGTTCACCGATCAGAATCCTTACCAACGGGTGCGGCAGCGTCAGCGCCGAGAGCGACCAGCGCTGATCCGCCCGCGCGCACACTTCCGGCGCCAGCCCCTCGGGGCCACCGACCATGAAGTTGACCGTGCGCGAATCCAGGCGCCAGCGATCCAGTTCCACCGCCAGTTGCTCGGTGCTCCAGGGCTTGCCGTGCACTTCGAGGGTGACGATGCGCTCGTTGGGGCCGACCTTGGCCAGCATGGCTTCGCCTTCCTGGCGGATAAAACGCGCCACGTCGGCATTCTTGCCCCGGGTATTGAGCGGTATTTCCACCAGCTCAAGCGACAGCTCGGCGGGCAGACGCTTGGCATACTCGTGCCAGCCTTCTTCCACCCACTTGGGCATGCGTGAACCGACAGCGATCAGACGCAGGCGCACAGCCGTTCCTTATTCCTGGTCTTTGTTGAGCTTGTCGAAGTGTGCGTGGCCCACTTCCGGGCTGTGGTGCTTACCATCGGCGGCACGGCTCTGCTCGGCGCCTTTCCACAGACGCTCCAGGTCGTAGAACTGGCGGGCGTTGGAGGTCATCATGTGAACGATCACGTCGTCCATGTCCAGCAACACCCAGTCGCTGTCGCCCTTGCCTTCTTCACCCAGTGGCTTGACGCCCTGGGCTTTGACGGCTTCGCGAACCTTGTCCAGCATCGCGCCGATCTGGCGGTTGGAGGTACCGGTGGCGATGATCATGAAGTCGGTGATGCTCTGCTTGTCGCGTACGTCCAGGACCTGGATGTCCTGGGCCTTCACGTCTTCCAGGGCGGCAACGGCGACTTTCACCAGCTCTTCGCCAGCCAGTTCCGGGCCAACATGGGCTTCGACCGGCAGCGGGGCGCTTTTGAAGGTGCCTTTGCGCTTAACTTTGCTTACGTCTTTGTTCGTCATATAAAACTCGTTTTGCTCGTATGTTCGGGCGCTCGCTGCACGACTGTTCGTGCGTTCAAGCGCGCCTTTTCAGTTCGACGCACGGTAAAGCCCGTGCGCATCGATGTAGGCCAGGACCGCGTCAGGCACCAGGAAACGTACCGACTTCCCGCTGGCCAGCAGTTGACGGATCTGGGTGGCAGACACCGCAAGCGGGGTTTGCCAGACGAATGCAATATTCCCGTTCGGCCCGGTCAGGGCCAAGGGGTCACTTACCGACCGCGCGGCCAGCAGGTTGCGCAAGGCATCCGGCGGTTCGCTGTCGGCATCCGGGCGTTGCAGCACCAGGATGTGGCAATGCTGGAGGAGTTCCTCCCAGCGATGCCAAGAGGGCAGGCCGCAAAATGCGTCCCAGCCCAAAAGCAGAAACAGCTGGTCATCCGCGGCCAACTCGGCGCGCATCAGTTCCAGGGTGTCGACAGTGTAGGACGGTTTATCGCGCTTGAGTTCACGATCGTCCACCACCAGCGGCGGTATGCCCTCTACGGCCAGGCGTACCATTTGCAAACGTTGTTGCGGTGACACTTGCGGCGTGTCGCGATGCGGCGGCCGGAAATTGGGGGTCAGGCGCAGCTCATCCAGCGCCAGGGCATCCGCGACTTCCAGGGCACTGCGCAAATGGCCGATGTGCACGGGGTCGAAAGTACCGCCGAGCAGCCCGATGCGTTTAGCCATCAAGTGCGCACATGACCGTCGCCAAACACCACGTACTTCTCGCTGGTCAGGCCTTCGAGGCCAACCGGGCCACGGGCGTGGAGCTTGTCGGTGGAAATACCGATCTCCGCCCCCAGGCCATACTCGAAGCCATCGGCAAAACGCGTCGAGGCGTTGACCATCACCGAAGCGGAATCCACTTCGTTGAGGAAACGTCGCGCATCGCTGAAATGCTCGGAAACAATGGCGTCGGTGTGCTTGGAACCGTACTTATTGATGTGTTCGATGGCTTGGTCCAGGTCGTCAACGATGCGGATCGACAGGATCGGCGCCGTGTATTCGGTGTACCAGTCCTGCTCGGTCGCCTCGATCACGTCCGCGCCCAACAGCGCACGGGTGCGCTCGCAGCCTCGCAACTCGACACCCTTATCGCGGTAGATGGCAGCCAGCGGCGGCAGCACGCGCTCGGCAATGCCGGCATGCACCAGCAGGGTTTCCATGGTGTTGCACGGCGCGTAGCGATGGGTCTTGGCGTTGTCGGCGATACGGATCGCCTTGTCGAGGTCGGCGGCGATGTCGATGAACACGTGGCATACACCGTCCAGGTGCTTGATGACAGGCACCTTGGCATCACGGCTGACACGCTCGATCAGGCTCTTGCCACCGCGCGGCACGATCACATCGACGTACTCCGGCATGGTGATCAGCGCCCCCACGGCGGCGCGGTCGGTGGTCTCGACCACTTGCACCACTTCGGCCGGCAACTCGGCCACGGCCAGGCCCTGCTGGATGCAGGCGGCAATGGCACGGTTGGAATTGATCGCCTCGGAGCCGCCACGCAGGATGGTGGCGTTGCCGGACTTGAGGCACAGGCTCGCGGCGTCGATGGTCACGTTCGGACGCGACTCATAGATGATACCGATCACGCCCAGGGGCACGCGCATCTTGCCGACCTGGATGCCGGACGGCAGGTAGCGCATATCGCGGATTTCACCGATGGGGTCAGGCAGCTTGGCCACCTGACGCAGGCCTTCGATCATGTCGTCGATACGTGCCGGCGTCAGTGCCAGGCGGTCCAGCAGGGCCGGCTCCAAGCCATTGGCGCGGCCGTTGGCCAGGTCCAGCTCGTTGGCGGCGGCGAGCTCGGAGCGCGAAGCATCCAGAGCATCGGCGGCCGCCAGCAAGGCGCGGTTCTTCTGCGCCGTGCTCGCACGGGCGATCAACCGCGAGGCCTGCCGGGCAGCGCGACCCAGGCGGGTCATGTAGTCAAGAACGGACTCAGTCATGGTCAGGGAGTCTTGGCAAAGAGGAAAGCGGCAGATTATAGCCGTGACGCCGCTCGACTGACAGCGGTGAGGGGCGGATGGTCGAAATGAACTGTAAAAACTTGGGGTTCAGCGGTAATTAAGGTGGGAGTTGTTATGATTCCGTCACATTTAGCCGTATTTCTCCTGACCACCATGCCCAGCCCATTGCCCAAACGCCCCGCCAGCGCCCTGCCCGACAGCTTCTTCGACCGTGACGCGCAGATACTCGCGTGCCAATTGCTCGGAAAAGTCATACGCCATCGCGTCGGCGAAATCTGGCTTTCGGCGCGAATTATTGAAACCGAAGCCTATTACCTGGCCGAAAAAGGCAGCCACGCCTCACTCGGCTACACAGAAAAGCGTAAGGCTTTGTTTCTGGATGGTGGCCATATCTACATGTACTACGCCCGTGGCGGCGACTCCCTGAACTTCAGTGCCCATGGCCCGGGCAATGCGGTGCTGATCAAATCGGCCTACCCGTGGGTCGATAATGTCTCCGGCCCCGCCAGCCTCGCGCAGATGCTGCTGAACAACCCAAACGCCGACGGCAGCCCGCGCACCTCGCAAAAGCTATGCGCGGGGCAGACGCTGCTATGCAAGGCATTGGGGCTGAAAGTGCCCATGTGGGATGCCAAGCGGTTCGACCAGGAGCTGCTGTATGTAGAAGATGTGGGCCAGGTGCCCACGCAGATTATCCAGACCACGCGGCTGGGTATTCCCAGCGGGCGTGACGCGCATTTGATGTACCGCTTCGTCGATGCTGGCTATGCGCCTTACTGCACACGGAACCCGCTGCGTCGGGGCCAGGTCGAAGGCCGCGACTATTTTTTGATTGGATGAATTGAACACAGCTGTTCGTGCTGCACATGGATACCCGCAGCGCTGAAGAGCCTGTATCGCATTGATGGAGTGGATCGTATGAGCCAATGGCTCGATAGCATTACCGGCTGGCTGACCCTGAACCCCCAATGGCTGGCCATGGCGGTGTTTGTCGTCGCGTGCGTGGAGTGCCTGGCCATTGCCGGCTTGATCGTGCCCGGCACGGTGTTGTTGTTCGCTATCGCCGCGCTGGCCGGCAGCGGTGCGCTGTCGTTGAGTGAAACCTTGCTGATGGGCTTTCTGGGAGGCTTATTGGGCGACGGGGTTTCCTACTTTTTAGGGCGCCATTTCCATCAGAACATCCGCCGCCTGCCCGGCCTGCGCCACCATCCGGAATGGATGAACGGCGCCGAAACCTACTTCCACAAGTACGGCATTGCCAGCCTGCTGGTCGGACGTTTCATTGGCCCATTGCGCCCCATGCTGCCGATGGTAGCGGGTATGTGCGATATGCCATTCCCGCGCTTTGCCCTGGTCAGCATGCTCGCCGCAGCCGGTTGGACGGTGGCGTATCTGCTGCCCGGCTGGGCCACCGGCGCCGCGTTCCGCTTGCCGCTGCCTGAAGGTTTCTGGCCTGAAGCGGGCGTGGTCACGGCGTGTCTGGCATTGCTGCTGGGCCTGAGCCTCAACAGCAGCCTGCGCGAACATCGACGCGCTACCTTATGGGTCGGTTGCGCCAGCCTGGTTCTGTTGATTGCGCTGTTTATCGGCTACCCGCACCTGAACGACTTCGACCAGGGCCTGAGTGCGCTGGTGCAAGAACATCGCAGCCCGTGGCTGGATGAAACCATGGTGAGGGTGACGCAGCTGGGCGAGTTCAAGAAGATGTTTATCGCCAGCGCCGTGTTCACCGGCCTGCTGTTGCTGGCTCGGCAGTGGCGTCACGCGATCTTTGTCGGCGCAGCATTGGCGGGTACGGCGGTCATCAACACCGGCACCAAGCTGTTTTTCGCGCGTGGCCGCCCCGAAATCCTGACCGACCCACTGACCAGTTTCAGCATGCCAAGCGGCCATGCATCCGGCGCCTTCGCGTTTTTCCTGGCGCTGGCGGTGTTGGCGGGTCGCGGCCAACCGATACGGCTGCGCCTGACCTGGATACTGCTGGGCTGCATTCCCGCCGCGTTTATCGCCTTGTCCCGCGTGTACCTGGGCGTGCACTGGCCCAGCGACATCCTCGCCGGCACGTTGCTGGCGATGACCGTGTGTGCGCTCAGCCTGACCGCTATCCAGTACCGCAGCCCGTTGCCGGCAATGCGCAAGAAAACCTGGTGGCTGCTGTTGCCGGCGATTGTGGCGGTGTTCAGTTTTATCGCACTCACCGGCACTTCCCACGCACTGTTGCGTTATGCCTACTAAGTGAAGAGTTCACCCTGCAACTCGTCGAGCAGCATCTGGATCGCGTCCAGGCGCTGCTGCGGGTCATCGAGTTGCAACAGGTCGATCTTGTCGGCTTCGGTGAAGGGCAAGAGGTAAGCCAACTGATTGCCCAAGGCTTGCTGGCCTTCGGCACTGGCGTCCATGTCCAACGATGCGACCATCGGGTGCTCCGCCAGTGCTTCAAGCAAGGCCAGCAAATCAGCATCTTCTTCGTGCAGTGGCTGGTCCGGCAACTCTTTAAGCCATTGCACGTCAGCCACCAGCAGTTGGTCCTTCTGCACCCCGGCCTCCCGCACGCGGAAACGGCGGCCGCCTTCGACGCGAATGCCGAGCAGGCCGTTGTCCTGCTGCTTGAAGTCGCGAATCAGCGCTTCGCAGCCAATCAATGCATAGCCATCCGCCGCCATGCCGACCTCCTTGCCGCCAAGGATGCAGACCACGCCGAAGCTTTCGCCCTTTTTCATGCAGCGGCTGATCATATCCAGATAGCGCGCCTCAAATATTTGCAGGTCGAGGGTGCAACCGGGGAACAACACGGTATTGAGCGGGAACAGCGCCAGACTCATAAAGGCTTCCTTAAACCTGGTTTAAACAATTACCGACACGGCCAGCGGTAGGAAGACCGCCGTAGCCACGCCCATCAGACTCATGGCCAGCGCCGCAAAGGCACCGCACTCTTCGCTTTCCTGCAGGGCCACCGAGGTGCCGACCGCGTGGGCGGTCATGCCCAGGGCCATGCCACGCGCCTCGGGGCCGTGTACGCGCAGAAGCGTCAGCAGCGCCGGGCCGACCATCGCGCCCACCACACCGGTTATCAGTACGAACACGGCCGCCAGGGCCGCCACGCCGCCAATCTGCTCGGCCACCAACATGGCAATCGGCGAGGTCACCGACTTGGGCGCCATGGTCATCAACATCATGTGTTCGGCGCCAAACCACCAGCCGAGCAGCACACACAGGCCGGTGGCCAGCACCCCGCCTATTACCAGCGTAGTAAAAATCGGCCAGAACAATTGGCGAATCCGTCGCAGGTTCAGATAAAGCGGCACGGCCAGGGCCACTGTCGCAGGGCCGAGCAGAACCCCCAGGATCTCGGTGCTCTTGCGGTACTCGGCGTAACTCAAGCCGCAAGTGAGCAACACCCCGATCACCAAAAGCATAGAGACCAGCACCGGTTGCAGGAAGATCCAGCGGGTTTTCTCAAAGCCCGCCAGCACCAGCTGATAGGCGCCGAGGGTGATGCCGATGCCGAACAGCGGGTGATGGATCACCGCCGTCCACGCGCCGTGCCAGTCGAACATCATTGGTCCTTCTCCTTGCGCTTGACCATCTGCTGCATCAGCACACCGACAAAGGCCATGGCCACCACCAGCGACAACACCAACGCGCCGACGATGGCCCAGAAGTCGGCGGCGATATCCTTGGCGTACACCATCACCCCCACCGCCGGCGGCACCAGCAGCAACGGTAGGTAACGCAGCAGGCTGCTGGCCGCCAGGCTCAGGGGCTCGCCGACTTCGCCACGCCACACCAGATAACCCAGCATCAGCAGCAGGCCGATGATCGGCCCCGGCAGCACCGGCAGCAATAAATGATTGATGGCCGTGCCGATCAATTGAAACAACACCAGCCATGTCAGCCCGCGTAACAGCATCCGCTCTCTCCCCTCAAGACCCGCCCGCATTATAAGCACGCCCGCGCTATGCATCGGCATTCGCCAAAAGCATGGTGGGTTGACCGGGCCGGGTGCCCATGATGATCTACATTGGTTCTCTGTAACCCCTAAAAACAGCATCGATGGACCAAGGAGAGACGCAATGCCCTATGTACCCGTAGCGCAGCTCAACGATTATGTCGGCAAGGAACTGGGACGTTCCGAATGGCTCACCATCGACCAGGCCCGTATCAACCTGTTCGCAGAGGCCACCGGCGATCATCAGTTCATCCACGTCGACCCGGTCAAGGCCGCGCAAACCCCGTTCGGCAGCACCATCGCCCACGGTTTCCTGTCGCTGTCGCTGATGCCCATGTTGATGGAAGACATTCTGATCATGCCCGAAGGCCTGAAGATGGCGATCAACTACGGCCTGGACAGCGTGCGCTTTATCCAGCCGGTGAAGGTCGACTCCAAGGTGCGCCTTAACGTGACCCTGACAAGTGTCACCGAGAAAAAACCTGGCCAGTGGCTGTTCAAGGCCACCGCCACCCTTGAGATCGAGGGCCAGGAAAAACCGGCTTACATCGCCGAGTCGCTGTCACTCTGCTTCGTATAAGGTTTTCCCTGTGGTGAGGCACTGAAACTCACCACAGGGTATGTAAATTTATGTATGAAACCTGCAGCTGCGGCATACTCGGCGCTCAATTATCCGGATCCCGCTATGCGCCCACTCGCCCCCCTCGCCCTTGCCCTGTTGCTCACCGCTTGCGGAGACGGCGAATCGCTGTTGCCGCCCGATGCGCGCCTGCCCGATGGCGGCCGTTACCGGGGCGATGTGGTCAATGGTTTGCTGCAAGGCCAGGGCCGCGTCGACTACCCCAATGGCAGTTGGTACGCCGGTGAGTTCGATAAGGGCCAGTGGCACGGCCAGGGCGAATGGCATGGCAGCAACGGCGAAGTCTATAAAGGCCAGTTCAAGCAGGGCCTGTTCGACGGCCAGGGCAGCCTGACCACGGCGGGCAGCCACTATGTCGGCGGTTTCAGCAACGGCCGGCGCAACGGCGAAGGCACCCTCAAAGAGGGGCAGATGACCTATCGCGGCGAATTCAAGGACGACCAGTATTCCGGCCTCGGCCGCCTGGAGCTGGCCGACGGCAGCCAATACCAGGGCCAGTTCGCCCACGGCAAGCCGAACGGCGAAGGCCAGCGCAACGACGACAGCGGCAACCAGTTCAGCGGCCATTTCGTCGATGGCCAGTTGGAGGGCAACGGCACCTTCAACAGCGCTGACGGCGACATCTATGTCGGCCAGTTCAAACAGAACCAACTCAACGGCAAGGGCCGTTATGAAAACGCCGACGGCGACGTGTGGATCGGCCAGTTCAAGGAGGGCGCGCTCAGCGGCAAGGGCGAGTTGATCGGGGTGGATGGCAGCCACTACGTCGGCCAGTTCAGCGACTGGCGCTTCACCGGCGAAGGCCGCCTGAACCTCACGGACGGCAGCTTCTACATCGGTGGCTTCGACAGCGACAACTATCAAGGCCGGGGCACCCTGGTACTCACCGACGGCACCGTACAGGCCGGCACATGGGTCAACGGCATGCGCGTGCGTGACGCCGACGGCAAGCTGCTGCCCGACCCTCTGGAAATCGGCGTATTGGCCCAGGGTCGCCTGCTCGATGCGGCACTCGCCGCCGTGCCCACCTCCACGCCGGCCGTCGAGCTGTATACCCTGGCGCTGGCCGGCGATGGCAAGCAAAGCGTGTTCCTGCGCGAAGCCGACTACGTCAGCAACATGCTCGCCTCACGCTTCGGCGCGCGCGGGCAGATCCGCCTGGTCAACCACCGCGACCATATCGCCGATCGCCCGCTGGCCACCCGTGAAAGCCTGCGCCGTGCCGTGCAAACCCTGGCCGAACGCACCGGGCCGGAAGACCTGGTGTTTATTTACCTGACCAGCCACGGCACCCACGAACACGAACTGGTCCTGGACCAACCGCGCATGGAACTCGCCGACCTGCCCGCCGACGAGCTGGCGGCCGTACTCGCCCCGCTGAAGAACCGCGACAAAATCGTGGTAATTTCCGCCTGCTACTCCGGAGGGTTTATCCCCGCGCTCAAAGACGATCGCACGCTGATCATGACCGCCTCGCGAGCCGACCGCGTGTCCTTCGGCTGCTCCGAAGAGGCTGACTTCACCTACTTCGGCGACGCCCTCTTCGCCCAAGCCTTCAACCAGACCGACGACCTGCAGCAAGCCTTCAAGCTGGCGCAACTGCACGTGACCGAGCGCGAACAGGCAGACAACTTCGAGCCCTCCGAACCGCAGATGTGGGCGCCTAAAGGGGTGATCGCTCACTGGCAACTATTACGCAAGCAGCAGGCACGAAAGGCGCTCGAAAGCGTCTCAATGAATAGCAAGGAAGCCAAAGGCAACTAAGCTGTAACGTGTAACAAGGGGGAAACACTATGTACCTGACACCTCAGCATATTTTGCTCGCTGGCGCCTCTGGCCTTACCGGCGAACACCTGCTCGATCGCCTGCTCAACGAACCCACCGTCACCCGCGTACTCGCGCCCAGCCGCAAGCCCCTGGCCGAACACCCACATCTGGAAAACCCGGTGGGTGACCCGGCGGTATTGCTGGCGCAACTGAGCGGTCGCGTGGATATCGCTTTCTGCTGCCTGGGCACCACCATCAAGAAGGCCGGTTCCGAGGCGGCGTTCCGGGCTGTCGACCTGGACATGGTCGTGACCTTCGCCAAGCGCGCACGGGAAATGGGCGCGCGGCATCTGATCGTGATCAGTGCGATTGGCGCCGATCCGCAATCCTCGGTGTTCTACAACCGGGTCAAAGGCGAAATGGAGCAGGCGCTGAAGGCGCAGGATTGGCCGCAACTGACCATCGTGCGCCCGTCTCTATTACTGGGGGAACGGCTGGAACCCCGCCTGGCCGAGCAACTGGCCGGCCCGTTGTCGCGCTTGATTCCGGGCAAGTACCACGGCATCGAAGTGTGCGAACTGGCCCGCGCCATGTGGCGCCTGGCACTGGAAGAGCAGGATGGGGTGCGGATCGTCGAGTCGGATGAGCTGCGCAAACTCGGTAAGTAATGCGATCTAAAAACCTGCACCTATCCAACTGTGGGAGCAAGCCCCCTCCCACATGAGTGATGTGGTGCCTTTAAAACCCAGGCTAGAGTCCGCCGGTTGCGTTGAATCCAACTCCCAGCACCGTCAACACCGACAACGGCAACAGCAGCGTATCGAGCAACGCACTGGCCGGCAGGTCGACGCCGGGGTAGCTCGGCGCCTCGGCGCCAAACCGGTCCTTGGCGCAGCAGCCACCATTTATCGCATACACGTCCAGCCGCGTGCCGGCATATACCACCGGCGCGCCCGGTTGCGCCGCGTCCAGCGTGCGCGCGGTGGCGCAGCCGCTCAGGTGCAGCGCCAACACCAGCAGCAGCGCCTTATTCATCGCTGCTCAGATGGTGCTCGCCCCAACGCGGCAGCATGTCCTGGGGGATGCTCAGCAGGTTGAGAATGCGAGCCACCACAAAATCCACCAGGTCATCGATGGTTTGCGGCTGGTGATAAAAGCCTGGCGATGCCGGCAAGATGGTCACGCCCATATTCGACAGCTTGAGCATGTGCTCCAGATGAATACTCGAATATGGCGCCTCGCGCGGTACCAGGATCAACTGGCGACGCTCCTTCAACGTCACGTCCGCCGCGCGCTCGATCAAATTATTGCAGGCCCCCGTGGCAATCGCCGACAAGGTGCCGGTAGAGCACGGCACCACCACCATCGCGGCCGGCGCACCGGAGCCCGAAGCCACCGGCGACATCCAGTCCTCTTTGCCATACACCTTGATCTGCCCCGCCGCCGCACCGGTGTATTCGGTGAGGAAGGCTTGCATCATCTGCACCTTGGGCGGCAGCTGCACCTCCGTCTCGGTAGCCAGCACCAATTGCGCCGCTTTGGAGATCAGGAAATGCACCTCACGGTCTTCACGCACCAAACAATCGAGCAGGCGCAGACCGTAAGGCGCGCCCGAGGCGCCGGTCATCGCCAGGGTAACGCGTTCCGGCCCGCTCACTTGAGCGCCTCGGCCAGCTTGCCGTGCAGGCCGCCGAAGCCGCCGTTGCTCATGATCACCACCTGGGTGCCGGGCTTGGCGTGGTGCTTGACGTCTTCGATGATGGCGTCGAGGGAATCACACACCTTCGATGGCACGGTGCACAGCGCGGCAATGGCCGGCAGGTCCCAGCCGAGGTTGGCCGGGGCGTACCACACCACCCGATCGGCGTCATTGACGCTTTGCGGCAACCCATCGCGGTGCGCGCCGAGCTTCATGGAGTTGGAGCGCGGCTCGACAATCGCGATCACTTGGGCATCCCCGACGCGCTTGCGCAGGCCATCAAGGGTGGTGGCGATCGCCGTGGGGTGGTGGGCAAAGTCGTCGTAGAGGGTAATCCCGTTCACATCGGCGACTTTTTCCATGCGCCGCTTCACGCTTTTGAACGCGCTCAAGGCCGCGATGCCCATGGACGGCACCACACCCACATGGCGCGCGGCGGCCAAGGTGACCAAGGCATTGGCAACGTTGTGCTGACCGGTCATGTCCCACTCGACGACGCCCTGGGCCTGGCCTTCGAACAGCACTTCAAAGCGCGAGCCGTCGTCGCTGAGCAACTTGACCTGCCACTGCCCGCCGACGCCGGTGGTTTGCACCGGGGTCCAGCAGCCCATGTCAATGACACGCTGCAAGGCCGGCTCGGTCGTGGGGTGAATCACCAGGCCTTCGCTGGGGATGGTGCGCACCAAATGGTGAAACTGCCGCTCAATGGCCGGTAGATCGGGGAAAATGTCGGCGTGATCGAACTCCAGGTTATTGAGGATCGCGGTGCGCGGACGGTAATGAACGAATTTGGAACGCTTGTCGAAGAAGGCGCTGTCATATTCATCCGCCTCAATCACGAAGAACGGCGTATCGCCCAGGCGCGCCGACACCGAGAAATTCTGCGGTACGCCGCCGATCAGGAAACCCGGGCTCATGCCCGCGTGCTCCAGCACCCAGGCCAGCATGCTGCTGGTGGTGGTCTTGCCATGCGTGCCGGCCACAGCCAGCACCCAGCGGCCTTGCAGCACATGATCGGCCAGCCATTGCGGGCCGGACACATAAGGCAAACCTTTGTTAAGCACGTATTCAACAGCAGGGTTACCACGGGACATGGCATTGCCGATGACCACCAGGTCAGGGACCGGGTCGAATTGCGCCGGGTCGTAACCCTGGGTCAACTCAATCCCCTGGGCCTCCAGTTGCGTGCTCATGGGTGGGTAAACATTGGCATCGGAGCCGGTCACGTGATGGCCGAGTTCCTTGGCCAGAACGGCCATCGAGCCCATGAATGTGCCGCAGATACCGAGAATATGAATGTGCATGGTTGACCTCTTAAACATCGAGGCAGGTTAGCGCAGGGAGGGGCAAATCGCACCTTTTATACGGTCAGCCGCCTGGTAAAATGCGCCAACGTTAACGCATGCACCGATAACCGCAGCGTGACTTTATGGCATGAACAACACGATAAGCAGTTGCCCCCCTGTTAAGTGAGCAACTGCTTATGAGCGGTTCAGTCGGAACCGCCCATTACACCGTGTATGAGGCGCGAATTAACTACACCTTGGGTTTTATGGCGCTCAACAGACCGTTGATGTATGCCATTCTGGACTCCATGCCAGTGGCCCGGCTCTTGATATCCTCTTCTTGCGCGCCGATTGACGGAGGCTGAGTTTGAATACCCCGCGAGTTCGCTTCTACAGCAAACTCCTTTTCAAGGTAGTCCAGCATCTCATCCAAGTAATCCATGCGTTCATCATTTGTTTTTGCCAACCACTCCACACTGGGTTTGACGCCCTCTTCCGAACGAAGACTACCCAGCGTATTTGCTAACAGAAATACGTTCCGTTGAGCATTATCAACCAGCCGCGACTCCATCACATGCTGCTCTGTAGCTGGCGTCTGCGCTGGATTGATTTTGGGTTTGAGACGTTCCAGAACGACGTTCGCGGCAAGTGTCGCGGTCGCCGTTATGGGTGCTGTGATCGCCGTCGTAATCGCGGCGGTCTTGGCTATATTTCGCGCCTCAAGCGGAAGCGCCCGATTCGCTTTCGCAGTTTTAGCCTTTACTACCACCTCGGCGTTGTCTTCAAGGCCACTCTGCGAAAAAGGCTCAGCCTCCCTTCCGTCTACTCGACCTGGGGTCGGCTGATCAAACAACTTATCCCGGGCTTTAGCATCTTGTTCAGCCTGCCACTTCTTCCTGTTCGCCTCTCTGTATTGAGTGATTTCTGGAGAATCAGGAGTATCTGCATCGGGGGTATCCCCTGGCTGGCGCTTGCCACTGACGTGCCCCGGCCCTTCAAAGCCACTCACTTTTTTATCGACGAAGTCCTGATCGAAATCGTGCTTGCTGCTGCCTGCAGACTTGGGCCCGGCCTGGACTTCTATCTTTGTAAGTTCAAACCCCTTGATAGGGGGTGGGGTGGGGGTCCTGGTCCACCCCCCACTAAAAATATCCCCAACTTTTGAGAAAGCTACCCGCCGTGTCACTGAATTTGAAAATATCATAATGCCCTACCTAATGATTGATTTACATTAGAAAGCCATCCGTTTCTTTCACCCACTGTGTAACTAAAAGAGCTTTAACGGTTCCAAATTAAAATTAAAAATTCATCACTAACACATAACGCGCCAACATTGACCACTGACACTGGAGCGTGTGAGGAGCAGTTAATTGGCCACCCGCAAATCATTTCGGTTTATTCGAGGACTGCAGTGCGCTCAACGTACCAAATTGCACTAACTGAGGGCCAAACGGGGTATTGGTGACACTACTGTACGCATACCACCCCCCTTTTTAAGTATCGCGACGATGGGCTTATACACGCCGTCAGATTCTATTTGATAGAACCCCTTGACAATATCACCTTCCTTATAAGTCCTAGTCACTTCATAAGATCCATAATTCCCTTTTAATCGAGGGAGCACCTCATCTGCATGTTTTTGCAGCGATCTTGCATCCTGACCCAATGCTACTGCCCCCCGCTTGAGGTTTTTCGGAAGCTCAATAGTATCGGTGACACCCGTAGAAGCGCCAAGGCCAGCAAAGAAAGAGCTTTTGAGTATTTTTCCGGTTGATTTTCCAAGTTTCGCCGCTCTGCTCGCGGCGCGCGCCCCAGGAAGAAAGAACCCTAAGAGGTCAAACCCGAGATTAAAAACCGAGCCCGCAACATTACCCTTGATCGCATCTTTGATGCCGTCATAAAAAGGGACAAGCGAAAGAATAAAATCATTGATCGCCTTAATTTTTCTATTATTCTTTTCAATAATTGTTTCACCGGCAGCCCGTGCCTTTAAGTCGCCATAATCTTTGGTGAAGAATTTACCCACGACGGTCGCCAGCCTACCCGTCCGTCGAGAAAAATAAGGTGCGCTTTCTTCACCCGCTACGTCAGGCGAGGCTGGGTTCGGATCAACAGCATCAAATATCGTAAACACATTATTAGTACCCGGCACACGCGGCGTTGAGTCCGAGGGAAAATACTTGCTATCGTCAAAGTTAGACTGTTCTTCCGGCACGCCCTGTTCCTTAACTATTTTCCCTAGGCCTGGAAAATAACTGTAGTACTCAACCTTGCCATCCGCTGCCTTCACTTTCATAAGTAAACCGCACACCCCGTCTAGTTCTTTGAGTTCATGCGGGGTCGGCGTTCGTGGTATGCGCTCAGGGAACAGGCCGCCGCGACTATTTAGCTTCGTTCCCAAAAACGGGCGAGACACACCGACGAACGTTACCTCAGAGTTTTTTATACGCTCCTGTTCCACCCATGGTAGCAAAGACACTTGATACTTGAACTGAATAGCCCAGGCAGCTGCTTGAGTCTTCGTATACACTTCAAACTCATCAGAGAACTTTTTATCGATATTGTCATCAAGCTCAGAAAAGCGAGCTTTCACCTGTTCCCACGAAAATTCCTTTTCATTTCGCGACTTCCACCAATCCAAATGCTGAGGCTTCGTCATATAGACATCCAGGGGCGATACGACATACCCGGCTTCATGAACACTCCGTAACGTCGCCTTCGTCGGATCAACCTCAGGGAACACCCGTTTGAACTCGGCCAACGCCGCTTCCTGCCGAGTAGGCGTTGGTTTCATTAGCTCGACGCGCGCCCACTCCAATTCCTTTTTCTGTTTTTTTAATACCTTTAATGATTGTTCAATCTCTTCGGACGTGTACTGCCCTTTTGGATTGCATTTAATCACCTGATTAGCGAGGCCCCACGCAATAAGCGGATCGGTTGACGCTGCGGCTAACGCCTCCCTCCCTTCAAGAATACGAAGTTGCGCATCCGCATAGCTCATGACTTGACTGAACGTCATGTTCCCCGACGCACCGGGTGCCTCATGCTCTACCAATGCAACCGCTATAGAGAACTCCCCCCACGTATGAGATCCATACACAAGGTTCGCAGGCGTGTTCTTCACCAGCAGTTCAGGAGCGACGGCTGATAGCAATAGTTGCGCAGCAAGCGGGGCGGCTTCAACTCCCACTTTACTTTCAAGGTGAGCAGTAAAGCGTTTGACGATTTCAGCAGCGCAGGCACCCACATTTTCGCTTTTATAAAGGTTATAGCCCGCCACGTTGAAACGTGACCGCTCTGGGTTAGGATCGAGCTCTTGCAAGAGCGCCGCAGTCAAGGCCTCAAGCGCACCGGTCGGCGATGCTGCTAGTTTGATACGCGTTTGTATAGCGCTGCCCAATGCCTGAGCATCGGGCGACCGAATGAGCTGGTCCACTCCCCATGAAGGATTGTCGGCAATTGCCTTCTTCTCAGATGCTGAAAGCGTGCTAATCAGGCTACGTAACAAGCTACCTGCCCCTGCCCCCACTTGCGGTTCAGCAGCTTGACTTGCATGCGCCAACTTCCACTGATCCACCACCGCTTTCATCTTGCGCAATGAGGTTTTGTTCAGCAGCCCAACAATATGCCTTACCCCCCAGCATCGGCACCAGGCACCCGGTGGGCAAGGTCAAAGGACATAGCGTTGGCCAAGTCATGCGCCAGTTCGCTGCTCGCAGGTGGTTTCTGCCCTTGCTCTTCGAGCAGTTGCGCAACACTTATTTCCCGGCGCTGTTCGCGAAGGAACAAACTCGAACGTGGGTCAATCGCAACCCTGACGTTACTCAGGTCGATCTTCCCTTCGGCGTCGTCTACCTGTGACCTCAGCGCAGCAAGAAGCGCATGACGATTTGCTTCATTCCCCAGCGCCTCCTCGTGCCCCGCCAGCGCCTCTACAGATCGCTGCAGTGCCTGCTTTACAGGCGCAAACTCAAACGCGCGCCCTTCTTTCAATTGCTTAATGTGTGAGGCGGCTTGTGAAGGCGAGAGGTCGACAGGTTCGCCATAAAACCTCCCCACCGTGTACAACGGCACCTTCCCTTCGGGCCAGGGATAATCGAACGCCTGCCCGGACATTGGGGCGATCGCCTTTGCAATGGATAACAGCACTCGAGAAATATCTGACCAACCCGAATCGTCGGTCAGGGAGAACGTTTGCAACTGGCCATTTACAATTGCAGTCAACTCCCCGAGGAACGGATCCAGTTTGAGTTTTTTGGTATCAAGCCCCTGCTCTTTTGCCCACGATATAAATCCGGGGCTCTTGAAAGCACTGTCCAATTGGGTACGCCAGCGCCCAAGCGTCGACTCGGGAGCAACTGGAACATCGGGAGGGGAAATTGAGGTGTGGTAAGAGCGCGTCGCCAATGCGATCGCGTAGGGCTTGGCCAATTGAGCGTCAGCAGTAGCTCGCGCTTCGGGGGTGTCCGGTATTTTCGCGGAGGGGGGTTGGTAACGAATGCATTATCTTTAGTCGCCCTGGCGGCAACCAATGGTAATTCGCGCGCCATGTTATTCGAAAAGAACGGTGTTGCTTTTACACCTTCAAAATTCGTCATCTTTCCACACTCGGGTACGATTAAATTCAGTAACTGTTCGTACCCTGAGTGGTGTGATTTCATACAAGTAATTCAAAAAAAATTCGAAAACTCTTATCCAATTATTTCGGCCCTACCCCCTCCCTCAGGCTTCGTAAATTTTGTGGCGACAAGGTGGCGATCATACTTGTGAACAACGTTCGATTCCGTGTTTGCGCAGCTTCCTGTAAAGCGTATTCCGGCTTACCCCTAAGCTCTTTGCCGTATGGGACATGTGCCAATGTTGCTGCTTCAATGCGTTGAGCAACGCCACCCGCTCTGCATCGTCCAGTGCGCGCTCTTGGCCAGACTCGACAACCGTCATCGCTCGCGCCTGGCGGATGATTGGCGGCAGGTCTTCAAAACCGATTTGCCCGTTCTCGCACAGCGCTGCCAACGTGCGAAGTACGTTGCGCAATTGCCGAACGTTGCCAGGCCAAGCGTATTCGAGCAGAGCGTGGTGCGCCGCCTCATCAAGCGACACAACCTGTCCTGCAGCTTCATTTGCAAGCAAAAACGCCAGCAATTGTGCTTTGTCGCTACGCTCGCGTAAGGGGGGCACCGCAATTTCAAGGCCGTTGAGACGATAGTAAAGATCTTCGCGGAAACTGCCATTGGCAACACGTGCTGACAGGTTACGATGGGTGGCGCTGATAACTCTGACATCCACCGCCTGCGGCGCGCCGCCGATGGGCACCACCACTCGATCTTCCAACACCCGCAGCAGACGGGTTTGCAACGCGAACGGCATGTCACCGATCTCATCGAGAAACAACGTGCCACCATCGGCCTGTTGCAGCTTGCCGCGCATCCCTTCTTTGAGCGCACCGGTAAAACTGCCACCGCGATAACCGAACAACTCACTTTCAATCAGGTTTTCGGGGATGGCGGCGCAGTTGAGGGCCACGAAGGGCTTGTCGGCACGCGAGCTGGCCTGATGCACGGCCTTGGCAAAAGCTTCTTTACCGCAGCCGGTTTCGCCGTTGATCAATAACGGCACGTCGCGCTCAAATACGCGCAGTGCTTTACGAAAATCATTTTGCAGGGCCGGGTCGCCCAGGCAGATATCTGCAAGGCGCGGCGCCACGGGCTTGGCGGTGGCGACCGGCACATTGCGTGCCTGCCCCCGCAACGCCGCAAATAAATGCCGGCCATCACGGGTGCGCAGGGGCCAACTGGCGGTCGCATTGGCGCTGGAGCGAGCGAGCAATTGGTCCAGGGAGCACTCGAAAAACGCTTCCACCGGCTGGCCCAGCAACCCCCCACGCACCTGCCCCAGCAGGTTCAACGCACTTTGGTTGACCGCGCACACCCGACCTTCGCCATCGAACGCCAACAGCCCTTCACTGAACAACCCCACGGACTCGGCCTGCAAATGGAAACGCAGCAGCCAGTGGTTCTCAAAATGACGCAGGAAGTAACAGCTCTCGATCATCTTCGCGGAGAGATTGACCAATGCCATGGTGTGAAACTGGCTCTGGCGCGACACCGCCTCCCGCGCCGACGACACATCCAGCACCGCCAGCAGCTCACCGTGAGGGTCGAACACCGGGCTGGCCGAACAGGTCAGCCCGGTATGCCGGCCGCGAAAGTGTTCATCGCGGTGGATGGTCAGGGACTGGCGCTCCACCAGGCAGGTGCCGATGCCATTGGTACCTTCGCAGGCTTCACTCCAATCGGCACCGAGCCACAGCCCGGCGCGCTCGAAAATCTTGCGCTCGGACGGCGCGGTGACACAGTTGAGGATCACCCCGCGCGCATCGGTCAGCAGCACCGCGTGGCCGGCGCCGGAGAGTTGTTGGTGCAGGCTGTTCATTTCGCTGCCGGCGATGTGCAGCACGTGCTGCAGACGCTCGCGGCTTTCCAGCAGACGCGCGTGTTCAAGCACGGTGGGAGCGATGGTCAGCGCAGGGTCGAGGTGGTAGTCCTGAAGGCAACGCAACCAGGAGCGGGCGATGGACGGGTCGCTGCCGGGGCCCTGGGTCAGGTCTTGCCCACGGGTAACGGTCAATACTTGCTGGGCATGGCGACTGAAATGATCGTTGTGCATGTTCTTATTATTCTCCCGGCGTGAGAGCGCCCAGCATCCCCCAGCCCTGCGGCAGATGCAATCCCGCGCCGACCCACCGGTCACAGCCTGTACCGTTTATGGCACAAACTGTCACGCGGCTGTACCGCCTGCGTGACAGCAACGCCTTGCAACAAACCCCAAGCCCTTGATTTAACTGACCCGCAGAGCACTGGCCCAACCTTTGCTCTACGCTTTATCAAGCGCTTGAGCGCTGCACTCCAATAAACATAAAAGCCAGGAGATACCCACCATGCGTTACGCACACCCCGGTACTGAAGGCGCGATCGTTTCGTTCAAAGCCAAGTACGGCAACTTCATTGGTGGCGAGTTCGTTGCGCCGGTCGACGGCAATTACTTCACCAACACCTCGCCGGTCAACGGCAAGCCTATCGCCGAATTCCCGCGTTCCACTGCCAAAGACATCGACAAGGCGCTAGACGCCGCCCACGCCGCCGCTGACGCCTGGGGCAAGACCTCGGCGCAGGACCGCTCGCTGGTGCTGCTGAAAATCGCCGACCGCATCGAACAAAACCTCGAACTGCTGGCCATCACCGAAACCTGGGACAACGGCAAGGCCGTGCGTGAAACCCTCAACGCCGACATCCCACTGGCCGCCGACCACTTCCGCTACTTCGCCGGCTGCCTGCGCGCCCAGGAAGGCACCAGCGCCGAGATCAACGAGCACACCGCGTCCTATCACTTCCACGAACCCCTCGGCGTGGTCGGCCAGATCATCCCGTGGAACTTCCCGCTGCTGATGGCCGCCTGGAAACTCGCCCCGGCCCTCGCCGCCGGTAACTGCGTGGTTCTCAAGCCGGCCGAGCAGACCCCGCTGGGCATCAACGTGCTGATGGAAGTGATCGGCGACTTGCTGCCACCGGGCGTGCTGAACGTCGTGCACGGCTTCGGCAAAGAAGCCGGCGAAGCCCTGGCCACCAGCAAACGCATCGCCAAGATCGCCTTCACCGGCTCCACCCCGGTGGGCTCGCACATCATGCATGCGGCGGCCGAGAACATTATTCCGTCGACCGTCGAGCTGGGCGGCAAGTCGCCGAACATCTTCTTCGCCGACATCATGAAAGCCGAGCCGTCGTTTATCGAAAAAGCCGCTGAAGGCCTGGTGCTGGCGTTCTTCAACCAGGGCGAAGTGTGCACCTGCCCATCCCGCGCGCTGGTGGAAGAGTCGATCTACGACGACTTCATGAAAGTGGTGATGAAGAAAATCGAACAGATCAAGCGCGGCGACCCGCTGGACACCGACACCATGGTCGGCGCCCAGGCATCCGAGCAGCAGTTCGACAAGATCCTGTCCTACCTGGAAATCGCCAAGGGTGAAGGCGCGCAACTGCTCACCGGTGGCAAAGTGGAAAAACTCACCGGCGACATGGCCGGCGGTTATTACATCCAGCCGACCCTGCTCAAGGGCACCAACGACATGCGCGTATTCCAGGAAGAAATCTTCGGCCCGGTGGTGAGTATCACCACCTTCAAGGACGAAGCCGAAGCCCTGGCGATTGCCAACGACACCGAGTTCGGCCTGGGCGCCGGCGTGTGGACCCGCGACATCAACCGCGCCTACCGCATGGGCCGGGCGATCAAGGCCGGGCGCGTGTGGACCAACTGCTATCACCTGTACCCGGCGCATGCTGCGTTCGGTGGTTACAAGAAGTCCGGCGTGGGCCGTGAAACGCACAAGATGATGTTGGACCATTACCAGCAGACTAAAAACTTGCTGGTGAGTTACGACATTAATCCGTTGGGCTTCTTCTAACCCATCACCCCACCCACTTTGAAATGCGGTTAAACCTGTGGGACGGGGCTTGCTCCCGATTGCATTGTGTCAGCCAATGTTTATATCACTGGCCCACCGCCATCGGGAGCAAGCCCCCTCCCCCAGGTTTGGATATTCATAAGTACTTGCGATGTGCATCCGGCACAAAGATGCCGAGTTAAAAACAATAACAATGAAAGGTACTTTCCCATGCCTAGCGAACCCACTGGCTCTTCCGTCGACTTTGAAAAAGTCGGCACCGACTACTTCCAACAACGCGAACTTAAAAAAGGCGCCGCCGGCTGGGTGCTGCTGGTCGGCCTCGGCGTCGCCTATGTGATCTCGGGCGACTACGCCGGCTGGAACTTCGGCCTGGCCCAAGGTGGCTGGGGCGGGATGTTCCTCGCAACCTTGCTGATGGCCACCATGTACCTGTGCATGTGTTTTTCCCTGGCCGAACTGTCTTCCATGATCCCCACCGCCGGCGGCGGCTACGGTTTTGCCCGCAGCGCCTTCGGCCCCTGGGGCGGGTTCCTCACCGGCACCGCGATTTTGATCGAATACGCCATCGCCCCGGCCGCCATCGCGGTGTTTATCGGCGCGTACTGCGAATCGCTGTTCGGCATTGGCGGCTGGATGATCTACCTGGCGTTCTACATCATCTTTATCGGCATCCATATCTTCGGCGTCGGTGAAGCCTTGAAGCTGATGTTTGTGATCACCGCCGTCGCCGCGATTGCCTTGGGCGTCTTCCTGGTGGCGATGGTGCCGCACTTCAACGTCGCCAACCTGCTGGACATCCCGGTGACCGAAGCCAAGGGCGCCAGCACCTTCCTGCCCTTCGGCTACGTTGGCGTGTGGGCGGCGATCCCCTATGCCATCTGGTTTTTCCTCGCGGTAGAAGGGGTGCCACTGGCCGCCGAAGAAACCAAGAACCCCAAGCGCGACCTGCCGCGTGGCTTGATCGGCGCCATTGTGGTGCTGACCAGTTTTGCTCTGTTGATCCTAGTGATCGCACCCGGCGGCGCGGGGACTTATGCGCTGATCAAATCCGGTAACCCGCTGGTAGAAGCGCTGGCGTTGTCCTACGGCGGCTCGACCTGGATGGGCAGCTTCGTCAACCTGGTGGGCCTGGCCGGGCTGATTGCGAGCTTTTTCTCGATTATCTATGCCTATTCGCGGCAGATCTTTGCCTTGTCGCGCGCCGGTTACCTCCCACGCAAGTTGTCGCAGACCAATAAAAGCAAGGCCCCGGTGCTGGCGCTGGTGATCCCCGGCATCATCGGTTTCGGCCTGTCGCTGACCGGCCAAGGTGATTTGCTGATCCTGGTGGCGGTGTTTGGCGCGACCATTTCCTACGTGCTGATGATGGCCGCACACATCACCCTGCGCATCCGCCGCCCCAAAATGGAACGTCCTTACCGTACGCCGGGCGGCATCTTTACTTCCGGCGTAGCGCTGGTACTGGCCTGCGTGGCCGTGGTGGCGGGCTTTCTGGTGGACCCACGGGTGGTGATTGGCGCCGCGATCATCTATGGAGTATTAATTGCTTACTTTGCTTTCTACAGCCGGCATCACTTGGTAGCAGGCACGCCCGAAGAGGAATTCGCGGCGATCCAGGCCGCGGAGGCCGCCTTGCACTAACTGCCGTAAACCTCGGCGCGGGCGCCTTGCCCGCGTCGCCAAGGAGACACTGTATGGCAAGCTTTTCCCACGCGGTGGGTACACAAACCTACCGCTTCGACAGCCTCAAGGACGTGATGGCCAAGGCCAGCCCCGCGCGCTCCGGGGATTTTTTGGCCGGCGTGGCCGCGCAAAACGACGGTGAACGGGTGGCGGCGCAAATGGCGCTGGCGAATATCCCGCTCAAGCACTTCCTGCAGGAAGCGCTGATCCCCTATGAAAGCGATGAAGTCACTCGGCTGATCATCGACACCCACGATAAACAGGCGTTTACCCCGGTCAGCCACCTCACCGTCGGCGGGTTACGCGACTGGCTGCTGAGCGACGCGGCCGATGAGCAATCCCTGCGCGCCTTGGCGCCCGGCCTGACGCCGGAAATGGCCGCCGCCGTCTCCAAGATCATGCGCGTGCAGGACCTGGTGCTGGTCGCGCAGAAGATCCGCGTGGTCACCCAGTTTCGCGGCACCATGGGTTTGCGCGGGCGCCTGTCGACCCGCCTGCAGCCCAACCACCCGACGGACGAACCGGCCGGCATCGCCGCGAGCATTCTCGACGGCCTGCTGTATGGCAACGGCGACGCCATGATCGGCATCAACCCGGCCACCGACAGCATCGCCTCGATCTGCGCCATGCTCGAGATGCTTGACGCGATCATCCAGCGCTACGAAATCCCCACCCAGGCCTGCGTGCTGACCCACGTCACCACCTCCATCGAGGCGATCAACCGTGGCGTGCCGCTGGACCTGGTTTTCCAGTCGATTGCCGGCACCGAGGCGGCCAACGCCAGTTTCGGCATCAGCCTGAGCGTGCTGCAGGAAGGCTACGATGCGGGCTTGAGCCTGAACCGCGGCACCCTGGGCCAGAACCTGATGTACTTCGAAACCGGCCAGGGCAGTGCCCTGTCGGCCAACGCGCACTTTGGCGTCGACCAGCAAACCTGCGAAACCCGCGCCTATGCGGTGGCCCGACACTTCAAGCCGTTTTTGGTCAATACCGTGGTCGGGTTTATCGGCCCCGAATACCTGTACAACGGCAAACAGATCATCCGCGCCGGCCTCGAAGACCACTTCTGCGGCAAGTTGCTCGGCGTGCCGATGGGCTGCGACATCTGCTACACCAACCATGCCGAAGCCGACCAGGACGACATGGACACCCTGCTGACCCTGCTCGGCGTGGCCGGCATCAACTTCATCATGGGCATCCCCGGCTCCGACGACATCATGCTCAACTACCAGACCACGTCGTTCCACGACGCCTTATACGCCCGCCAAACCCTGGGTTTAAAACCGGCGCCGGAGTTCGAACAGTGGCTGGCGAAAATGGGCATCTTCACGCAAGCCGACGGTAAAGTACGCTTCGGCAACAGCCTGCCACCGGCGTTTCGCCACGCCTTGGCGCAATTGGGATGAAGGAGCCGACCGTGCACCCAGAATTGCCTGACAACCCGTGGTTGGAACTGCGCCGCCTGACCCCGGCGCGTATCGCCCTGGGCCGTACCGGTACCAGCATCCCAACCAGCGCCCAGTTGGACTTCCAGTTCGCCCACGCCCAGGCGCGCGATGCCGTGCATTTGCCCTTCGACCCTGCAGGCCTGAGCAGCCAGTTGGCCGAGCGCGGCCGCGACAGCCTGTTGCTGCACAGCGCCGCCGCCGACCGGCACAGCTACCTGCAACGCCCAGATTTGGGCCGGCGCTTGAGCGATGAATCGGCGCAAACCCTGCGTGACCATGCGGCGGCCAACCCTGGCGGCGTGGACTTGGCGGTGGTGGTGGCCGATGGCTTGTCTGCGCTGGCGGTGCATAAACACACGTTGCCGTTTCTGACACGCATGGAGGAACAGACCCACGCCGAAGGCTGGTCCTTATCACCCGTCATACTGGTGGAACAAGGCCGCGTGGCCGTGGCCGATGAGATCGGGCACTTGCTCGGCGCAAAGATGGTGGTGATCCTGATCGGCGAGCGGCCAGGGCTCAGTTCGCCGGACAGCCTGGGACTGTATTTCACCTACAACCCCAAGGTCGGCCTCACCGATGCCTACCGCAATTGCATCTCCAACGTACGCCTGGAAGGCTTGAGTTACGGCATGGCGGCCCATCGTTTGCTGTACTTGATGCGCGAGGCATGTCGCCGACAGTTATCAGGGGTCAATCTCAAGGACGAGGCGCAGGTGCAAACGATCGAGTCCGACGATCCGGACCTGATGAAGGGTAATTTCCTGCTCAGCCCACCCGCAGACTGATCCCGGCACGATTGCGCTTTTTGGCGTCTTTAGGCAGCATCGAGTCACGGCCGCGCGCGTGGTCATACCCCTTTGGAAGTCGAGGCCTGGCATGCGGATTACTCAAGCGACCCTGGAACACCTGGACCTGCTGACCCCCCTGTTCGTCAAATACCGTGAATTTTACGGGGCCTTGCCCTTCCCGGACTCGTCGCGGGCCTTTCTGGAAAAGCGCCTGCGCCGCAAGGAGTCGGTGATTTACCTGGCCCTGGCCGATGATGACGACAAAAAACTGCTGGGCTTTTGCCAGCTGTACCCAAGCTTTTCGTCGCTGTCGCTCAAGCGGGTGTGGATCCTCAACGATATCTATGTAGCCGAGGACGCACGCCGGCAACTGGTGGCGGACAACCTGATGCGCACAGCGAAAAAAATGGCCAAGGAGACCCACGCGGTGCGGCTGCGGGTGTCTACCAGCAGTGACAATGAAGTGGCGCAGAAGACCTATGAGTCGATCGGTTTTCGCGAAGACACGGAGTTCAAGAACTACACCCTGCCGATCAGCGAGGATTAAGTTCGACAGACCAAACACCGCATATCCCCGTGGGAGAGGGCTTGCTCCCAATTGCGCTGGGCCAGTCAGACTATTTATAACTGACCCACCGTAATCGGGAGCAAGCCCCTCCCACAGTTGAGTCTCCAGCGGTTCCCACGCCGTGCACCACGACACTCTTCGCTACAAAACCCACACGCTTTTCACAGTTCAATCCGTATAATGCGGACCTTTCAGGGTTGTAAGAAAATACGGCATACCGGTGTAGCCTTATTACCCGAGCTTCCGCACAGGCCTGCAGAGCCGGGCCGTTCACACAGGTGTCATCCATGGATTTCAACCCGCTCGACCTTATCCTGCATCTCGACGTTTACCTCGACCTGCTGGTAACCAATTACGGTCCGTGGATCTACGCCATCCTGTTTCTGGTCATCTTTTGCGAAACCGGCCTGGTGGTCATGCCCTTCCTGCCGGGTGATTCCTTGCTGTTTATCGCCGGCGCCGTCGCTGCAGGTGGTGGCATGGACCCGGTGTTGCTGGCCGGTCTGTTGATGTTGGCGGCGATCCTCGGTGACAGCACCAACTACGTGATCGGGCGAACCATCGGCGAGCGCCTGTTCAACAACCCGAATTCGAAAATCTTCCGCCGCGACTACCTGCAAAAAACCCACGACTTCTACGACAAGCACGGCGGTAAAACCGTGACCCTGGCGCGTTTCCTGCCGATCCTGCGCACCTTTGCGCCATTCGTTGCCGGCATTGCGAAGATGCCCTACCCGCGGTTCTTCGGTTTCAGCGTGCTGGGCACCATCCTCTGGGTCGGCGGCCTGGTGACCCTGGGCTACTTCTTCGGCAACGTGCCGTTTATCAAGAAAAACCTGTCGCTGCTGGTGGTGTTCATCATCCTGCTGTCGCTGGTGCCGATGATCATCAGCGTATTGCGCAGCCGCTTTGGCCGTACCTCCTCCGAAGCCAAGCAGCAGTAACCGGCCATGTGGTCCTTCGGCGCTTGGCGTCGCCGGCGACTGCTGGCCAAGAACCCGATTGCCGATGACACCTGGCAACGGGTGCGCCACCACCTGACCTTCCTCGACGGCATCAGCGCCGAGCAGGACCAGTGGCTGCGCGAAGCCTGCGTAGTATTTCTCGCCGAAAAACACCTCACCGCACTGCTCGGCGTCAAGCTGCACCAGGAGCAACGCCTGCTGCTCGCCGCCCAGGCGCAACTGCCGCTGATGCACCTTGGCGATCTCGATTGGTACCAGGGCTTCCACGAAATCGTGCTGTACCCCGACGACTTCCTGAGCCCCCAGCGCCATCGCGATGCCAGCGGCGTGGAACACGAGTGGGACGGCGAACACAGCGGCGAAGCCTGGCAACAAGGCCCGGTGATCCTCGCCTGGCCCGGCGTGCTCGCCAGCGGCCAGTGGGAAGGCTACAACCTGGTGATTCACGAACTGGCGCACAAGCTCGACATGCTCAACGGCGACGCCAATGGCTTGCCGCCGCTGCACAGCGACATGCGCGTGCAGGAGTGGGCCAGCGTGATGCAAAGCGCGTTTGATGATCTCAATCGCCAGTTGGACGCCGACCCGGATGCCGAAACCGACATAGACCCGTATGCGGCGCAAGACCCGGCGGAGTTCTTTGCCGTGACCAGTGAATATTTTTTCAGTGCCCCGGATTTACTGGTCAACCGTTATCCACAGGTGTACGCCCAGCTCAGCCGCTTTTATCGCCAGGATCCCCTGGCCCGCCTGATCCATTTGCAGGCGCACGACCCACGTTATCAGCCACAAGACGAATGACCGTACGACGTCTGGCGCATGGCATCGGCGTCAGAATATGCCTATAATCGCCGCCACTTTTAGGCCAATCCGGCCATGTCATATGGCCAACTACGGGGGCAACGCCCAATGAGCTACAGCAAGATTCCGGCTGGCAAAGACCTGCCGAACGACATCTACGTCGCCATCGAGATTCCGGCCAACCACGCGCCGATCAAATACGAAATCGACAAAGACAGCGACTGCCTGTTCGTTGACCGTTTCATGGCCACCCCGATGTTCTATCCGGCCAACTACGGTTTCATCCCTAACACCCTGGCTGACGACGGTGATCCCCTCGACGTGCTGGTGGTGACCCCTTACCCGGTTACCCCAGGCTCGGTTATCCGCGCACGCCCAGTCGGCATCCTGAACATGACCGACGACGGCGGCGGCGATGCCAAAGTGATCGCAGTCCCGCACGACAAGCTCTCCCAGCTGTACGTGGACGTGAAGGAATACACCGATCTGCCGCCATTGCTGCTGGAACAGATCAAGCACTTCTTTGAAAACTACAAAGACCTCGAAAAAGGCAAATGGGTGAAGATCGACGGTTGGGGCAACGCAGACGCCGCCCGCGCCGAGATCATGAAGTCGGTCGCTGCCTATAAAGGCTGATACCTGCTCCTCTTGCCCAGGCAAGTTAAAAAGCCCCGACTGCTCGGGGCTTTTTTATGAAAAAAATTAAACTCCCAGTTAAACGCGTAACACATAACGTTGACCTAAGTTGCACAACTGAAAGATCAAGCCACAACTAAGTAAAAACCTACACGCGCAATTCAACGCATGGTTTATTTGAATGGTTTTTTCGGCCAGTAAACTCTGCGTTTATGAATACATCAGGTGATCGATTAAAAGCGCTGTTACGGGAAGTGCATCTTTCCGCCTCCGACTTCGCCAAGAACCGCGGCGTCACGCCTCAACACGTGAACAACTGGTTCAAACGCGGCGTGCCCATGGGCCGACTCAACGAGTTCGCAGAACTGCTCTGCGTCTCCAGCCGTTGGCTGCGCACCGGCGAAGGCCCCAAACACCCACCGGCCAACTTCCTCCTGGAAGGCCCGGAAACACGTAAAGGACTGCCCACCACCCGCGAAGGAAGCGGAAAGTACCTCACAGGCCCTGCCTGCCCTCCAGAAAAACTCGACGTGGAGATCCCCCTCCACCAAACCTTCACCTCAACCGAACGCATCCGCGTCGCCCTGCACACCCTCGACGCGCTCAACGTAAACCCCGACCGCGCGCTAGGCGCCTACATGGTCGACAACAGCATGATCGACATCATCCAACAAGGCGCCACCCTCGCCATCGACAAAGGCCGCACCCAAATCATCGACGGTGAAATCTACGCCGTCGAACACGACGGCATGCTGCGCATCAAATACCTCTACAACCGGCCGGGAGGTGGCCTTCGCATGCGTAGCCACAACGCCGGCGAACACCCGGACGAATACCTCACCTACGAGGAACGCTTCGAACAGAACTTCACTATCGTCGGCTGGGTATTCTGGTGGTCCACCCTCAACAACCGCCGTCCACCCGTGCCGCTGGATGAGCATCTTTTGGGCTGGGAAGGCTCTAAGTCGGATCCGGAGGTGGGCATTTGAAATGAATGTGGGTATCATGCGCCGCACATTTGGCAGGGGGTGGCAAACGCTTATCCACCCTGCTCGGCGAAGCGGAGGAGTTCCCGCGGATGCCCCTACTATTCAGCCCGACGCAACGTGGGCTGAGCGATTTGAAGGCTGGTGAGGCTTGTCAAAAACAAGCTGAGGCAGTCCCCGAGAAGCCGGCCACAAGCCGGCTTTTTAATGTCTTTTTGAAAGCCACTCTCGTAGCTCCCCTTACCTGCCCAGTCAGGAATATCGCAATTTGCGAATGCGTGCTCACCCGCCAACAGATGCCCACTCTGCGGGCTATCACCACTTATACGTAACCGAACCAATCAAGCTACGCTCATCGCCATACCGGCACGTGGTATTGCAATACAGATACTTCCTATCAAACAGGTTCTGCGCTTTAGCCTGCAGCTGCCAATGGCTGTCCAGATCATAACTAACCAGCGCATCTACCAGCGTGTAAGCCGGAATTTTCCCGTCATAAACACTCGGTGTCGTCCGCGTAGTTCCTATGTAGCGGGCGCCAGCACCCACGCGCAAGCGCTCAAGACCAAGGCTCGCCAAGCGGTAGCTGGCCCACAGGCTCGCGGTGTTGTAGGGCACGCCCTCGATGCGCTTACCTACGTTACTCGCGGTCTTGTCTTCCAGTACGTGGGTATCGGTGTAGGCGTAGCCGGCACTGAGTTGAAGGTTCTCGGTGAGGTTGCCCTTGGCTTCGAGCTCCAGGCCTTTAGAGCGGGTCTTGCCATATTGCACGTAGGTGTTGGTGAGGCTGTCGAGGCTCAGTGAGTTGTCCTGGTCGAGCTGGTAGACGGCGGCGCTGAGCAGGGTATCGGTGCCGGGAGGCTGGTAGCGCAGACCGATTTCGTATTGTTCGCCTTCCAGCGGGGCAAACGCGTTGCCGAAGGCCGGGTTGCTGACGCTGGCCGGCTGGAATGATTGGCTGTAGCTGATATAGGGCGCCAGACCGTTGTCCGCGAGGTAGACCAGGCCTACACGGCCGGTGGCTTTTTTGTCGTTGCGGGTGGCGCGAGCCTCAGTGGCGAAGGTAGTGGTGACGCTCTCAGCCCAGTCCTGGCGGCCGCCAAGCAGCAGTACCCATTTGTCGTCAAAGGTGATCTGGTCTTGCAGGTAGATGCCGGCCTGGCTGCTGTGCAGGTCACTGCCGGTATCGGCCGCGGTGTTGGCACCGACACCGGTGTATTGCGGGTTGGCCAGGTTCAGCGGCGGTGCCAGTTGGGCCACGGTCGAGCTGATAAAACGGTGCGAATCGTAAGTCTTGTGGTAGTAGTCGACGCCCAGCACCAGGTCGTGCTGCCAGCGCCCGCTGTCGAACGTGAAGTTGAGGTTATTGTCGCTGGTCCAGCCAGTGGAACGCTCTTCGCGGGCGCTGTAGCGGCGCAGCAGTCGGCTGCCACTGACCGACACAGGAATCAGGTAGTCCCAATTGGTATTGGCCTGGAAGTAACGAAGACTGTGGTTGACGGCGAGGTTGTCGTTGAAGCGGTGCTCGAAGAGGTAGCCGAGTGTGTCCATACGGTTGGTGAAGTGGTCGTAGCCGGGTTCACCCACGAACTGGTTGCGGCCGATCTTATAGCCGGCGGTGTTGCTGTAACTGCTGAGTGCATAGCTCATCGGCGGCGAGAAACCGGTATAGGTGTCCTGGTGGCTGGCGAGGACGGTCAGTGAGGTATCGTCGTCGGGTTTCCAGGTCACGGCCGGGGCAATGTAACGACGGTCATCATCGACGTGGTCAACCTGGGTACCGCTGTCGCGCCAAAGGCCGGTCAGGCGGTAACTGAACTCACCCTGGTCATCCAGCGGGCCGCCGAGGTCGATGGTGTACTGGCGGCGGTCGTAATTGCCTAGTTCCAGGCCGATTTCGTGCAGCGGCGTATCGGTAGGACGCTTGCTCACGGTATTGATCATGCCGCCCGGCGAGAGCTGGCCGTACAACACGGACGAGGCGCCCTTAAGTACCTCGACGCGCTCCAGACCATAGGCTTCGACGCTGCCATCGTAAGGGTTCGATTGCAGTTTCATACCATCGCGCAGGATACCCCCGGTACCGGCGCCGACGTTGAAGCCGCGTAGGGTGTAGTCGTCGGCGGTGCGGCTGAAACTGGCGGGCTGGCTGCTGAACCCGGGGGTGTACTTGAGCGCGTCGGAGAGGTTGTCGCTTTTGCGCGTGTTGAGCTCTTCGCGAGTCACTACCGACACGGATTGTGGGACTTTTACCAGTTCCGTGCGGGTTTTGGTGCCGACCGAGGAACGTTGAGCCACATAGCCGGCGTCAGCGGTTTCCCCGCTCTGACGGATTGCATTAATGGTGGTGGCATCCAGGGTCAGGCCGTCACCGGTTCGTTGCACGCTCAAGGCACCGCTTGCGGTGACCAGCACACTCAGGTCGGTGCCCGCCAGGCTCTGGCGTACCGCTTCACTCGCGCTCAGGAGGCCGCGCACCCCAGGCGCCTGACGACCTGCCACATCAGCCGGAATAAACAGCACCTGCTGGCCACTCACCTGGCCAATCCCTATCAGAGTCGCGCCCACGGCGCCGGCGGGCAGGTTGAAGTCATAGACGGTTTCGGCCGCTTGCAGGGTAAAGCTGGCCAGGCAGCCGGCAAACACCGGCAAAAGGAGGTTGGGATGCATGAGCGGGCTCGCAGAAGTACGGAAACGAGTGCGCGGAATACGCGCGTCTAACAGGTATGTGACGCAAGCCCGGGATATTTTCAGGGGTGTGGGAAAAAAAACTCAAACACGCTCGATTCGCGTCCATACGCCCAGCCAGTTATCGATGCGCAACGGCAGCACATCCCTAAGCGCGGCCAGCGCGCCACGCGTGTCATCCAGGGCGAACACCCCGGAAATCCGCAACACCGCCGCCGCTGGCGAAACATGCAGCAGCCCTTGGTGGTAAGGCGCCAGGTGCTCAACCACCTGGCCCAGAGACTGGTCATGCACTTCGAGCATCCCTCTGGTCCAACTGCGCTCGTCAACATAACGCGACGGGAGGTCCCGCCAGCGGTGGCCATCGAACGCCAGGCCCTCGCCGGCGGCGAGGTGTTGGCTGTCATGGGGCGTGCGCAACTGCAAGGAACCTTCCAGTGCCCACACTTGTGGCTGGCCGGCCTGCATCGCCAGCAGGCACTGCCCACTGTCGAGCCAGACCTCGCCCCACGGGCACGCCAGCACAAACGGCCGCGCCGGATCACTTCGCACCTGGGCCTGGGCCGCGCCGCGTAACAGCTGGACGTGACGCTGCAGAGGGTTGAAATTCACGTCGACGGAACTCTGGGCGTTGAGTTGCAAGGTCGAACCGTCTTCGAGGGTGAAACTACGGCGTTGGGCCGTTGACGTGCGCAGGTCGGCGCGAAAACGTGCGTGTAACGGCCCACCCGGCATGGTCAACAACTGCCCACCGACAGCCATCGCGCCCAGACCGAGGGCGCCACGCAGCAAACGTCGACGACTGTGCCCGGCATCGCACAGCGCATGGACGGCGGCCTGCTGCTGCACCAACGGTGCCACCGTACGGCTCAACTGCCGCTGCAAGGTCTGCCAGGCATGCAGATGACCAGGGTCGGCTTCGAGCCACAGCATCAATTGCTGTTGCTCCTGCTCAGTGAACACGCCCGAAGCACGCCGTGCATACCACTCGATCGCCTGTGCCGCCGCTGCGGACACTGTCGTCACGGAACGGCTCGATAACATGCAGTCAGTCCCTGCACCACGTACTGATGCACCCGCGTCACCGACACTCCCAGCTCATCGGCGATGCGCGCGTAAGTCAGGCCATCAATCTGGCTATATAGAAACGCCGCGCGGGCCTTGGACGACAAGCCATCGAGCAACTGATCGACCGCCATCAACGCCTCCATCACCACCCAGTGTTCCTCGGGCGAAGGCACGGTCGGCTCGGGCAAAGAGGTAAGGGCGTCGAGATAGGCTCGTTCGATATCATTGCGTCGCCAGCGAGCGAACATCAGCCGCTTGCCAATGAGGCTCAACAACGCCCGAGGCTCGCGAATGGCATGGGGATCCGGCAGCGCCACAACCTGGGCAAAGGTTTCGGCGGCCATATCGGCAGCATCTTCACGACAGTGCAGGCGCAGGCGCAGACGTTCGAGCAGCCAGCTGTGGTGCTCGCCGAACAAGCGGTGGAGCGCCTGCTGGCGGGGATCTTGGTTTGCCGAGCGAGTAGGAAACACAGCGGGAGGCGTCCGTGCTAATGAAAACTATTCTCAATAGTGGCGTGATTGGAGCCTGATTGCAAGAGTGGGCCGGGCTTGGCGGTGCAGGAGCGACTGGTCATCGATGCCAATGCCTGTACAACAGCTCATTCACCTCGCCCACGCCAACACCATCAGCTTACGCACATTGTCGCTTTTAAGTTGACAGTAAGACACCTACCAGCCGATTTATCCCCCCTCGCTCACCCATTAATCTATGCCCATGTTGAACGCAACGCCCAACCAACCTAAACAAAAAAGGATTCAACCATGAGCGCTCCAACCTATAACCGCTTGAACAAAGACGACGCCGTAGTTCTGTTGGTCGACCACCAGACCGGCCTGATCTCCCTGGTGCAGGACTTCTCGCCCAACGAGTTCAAGAACAACGTGCTGGCCCTGGCCGACCTGGCCAAGTTTTTCAACCTGCCGACGATCCTCACCACCAGCTTCGAACAAGGCCCCAATGGCCCGCTGGTACCAGAGCTGAAAGAGATGTTCCCGGACGCGCCCTACATCGCTCGCCCTGGCCAGATCAACGCGTGGGACAACGAAGACTTCGTCAAGGCGATCAAAGCCACCGGCCGCAAACAGATCATCATTGCCGGCGTGGTTACCGATGTGTGTGTAGCGTTCCCGACCTTGTCGGCGCTGGCGGAAGGGTTTGAGGTGTTTGTGGTGACGGATGCTTCCGGCACGTTCAACACCACCGTGCAGCAAGCCGCGTGGAGCCGCATGACGCAAGCCGGTGCGCAGTTGATGAACTGGTTCTCGGTGGCGTGTGAGCTGCATCGCGACTGGCGCAACGATATCGAAGGCTTGGGCAACCTGTTGTCCCAGCGCATTCCCAACTATCGCAACTTGATGAATGGGTATGCGGCGCTGACAGCTCATCAGAAGTAAGTCAGCCGAGATCCGCGATAAGCCTGCCCTGAAAAGCAGGCTTTTGCGCATCTATGCAAGGGCTTGCATAGATCTGAACGCAGACCGAACAACGCTCCCCCCTCCCACCTTGGAAAGCCCTGTTTCCTATGTGCAATGTCGCTATTTTAAGTAGCCCTTGCCCACCAGTTGACGCCGACTTTTACATCCTGCTCGTCAGCCTATTCTGACTTTTCCAACCGTTCATCCAGCCGCTTTTTGCTGCGGCAGACTCCGACGCCTTGCCCTCTGCCGAGACGTCACGGATGACACACGCCTCCCACATTGCCTCTATCGAACATGAGCTGGATGGCTTTCATCAGAGCCTGATGATTTATCGCCAGCAGATGGGCGCCTGGTATTCGCGGGCGCTGGATTCGGTGAGCCACGCGGCAGATATACCGTCCTTGTTGGGGATGGATCGGGTGGTGCGGGTCGGGGACTCGCAGCGTTCGGTAAGTATTTCCGATGCGGATTTTTCCACCGTGGCCCGCTGCCGTGCGGGCGGCGAGCTGAAGATCGAGAGCAAATTCGAGTCGCTGTATGACGTGCCGATTGGCGGGATTGCGGTCGAGGTGGTCGGGCTGGATGACGGCAGCTCCACGCCAGTCATGCTGGATGAGCACGGCAAGGGCTCTCACCACTGCGCTGCCGGCGGGCGCTATCAAGTGCGGGTGCAGGGCGGCGTGTCGGCAGAACAGGTCGATGCACTGTTTGCCTCCTATGCCGGGCTGACAGCGGACCTGGAGCAGTGGCTTCGCGAGCAGTGGCGAACCTTCAAGCCCTATTGGGAACAGTCCACCGCGAGTGCGATTGGCAGCGGCGTGCTGGCGGGCAGTTGGGCCGCGATCATGGACGTGTGGGACAGCGTCAAGCGGGTGCAGGCGGTTCTTGAAGACCCGCTTAAATACGTCGAAGAGCTCGGTGATCAGGCCGCCAAATTGGCGCAAATCGCCACCGACGCGCCCAAGGTCATGGAACAGGCGATGTTGCTCGCCAGTGACGAGGCGGCGCTGTTTCTGCTGGTGCGCACGGCGATGATCTGGTTGGACGCATTGCCGCCCAGTGAGATTGCGCAAGTGGCCGCTGGGTTTGTGGTGTCGCTGCTGATTGACCTTGTGATTGGCGCGGTGCTGACCATCGCATTGCCAGCGGCGGCTGTGGCGTATCTGAGCCTGCGGCTGGCCAGGTACGGCGCGCAGATTGTGAAGGAGGCCGTTGGTTTTGTTCAGAGCGTGCTGGCGATTCTTGCGAAGTTCATGCAAGCGGTGGGTCGCTACAAAGCGGTGGCGGTGCGCGGGGTCGTCGGTGGGGTGAAGCAAGGCAAGCTGCAGATGCGCTGGCGGGCGCGGCAGAACGCGGTGCTGAAGCAAAAAGAGCATGTCGACGATGCGCCTGTTTCGGGGAAAAACCCGAACGGAGATGCGGCGGCTTCGGCGGACAAGACCGTCACCAATGGCTGCCCGGTGTCGATGGTCACTGGGGAGGAATTGCTCACCCTCACCGATGGTGTTTTAGACGGGATATTGCCGTTTGAGTGGACCCGTTTGTACCGCACCAGCGCGGTGGAAGTGGATGTTGGGCTGGGGTTTGGCTGGAGTCATTCGCTGGCGCAGCGGCTTTCTGTTTCGGGCGATTCGGTGGTGTGGACCGACCATGAAAACCGCACTGTTTCGTTTCCACTGCCGACTGTTGCGCGACCGGCGATCACCAACAGCCTGGCTGAAGCGGCGATTTATTTGGGATCTTCGCCGGATGAGTTAGTGCTGGCCCAGGCCTCGCGGTTTTATCACTTTCGTGACGGGGTGCTGGTCTCGATCAGCGATGCGTATGACAACCGCCTGCGGATTTCGCGGGATGTGGTGGGGCGTATTGCACGGCTGGATAACGGCGTCGGGCGCTCGTTGTGTTTGCGCTATGAACTGGGCCGCATGGTGGCGGTGGATTACCAGGTTCAGCGGGCCAAGGGGTATGAGCCTTACGAATGGATCACGGAACAGAACGTTGTTTCCTACGCCTATGACGACGCGGGACGACTGCTTTCGGCAACCAACGCCGTCGGCGAAAGCGAGGTTTATCGGTACGACGAGCAGCACGTCATTCTGGAGCGGGGCTTGGCCGGCGGGGCGAGTTTCTTCTGGGAATGGGAACGCTCTGGCAAGGCGGCGCGGTGTGTCCGGCACTGGGCCAGTTTTTCGCAGATGGATACGCGGTATGTCTGGGAGGACAACGGCCGCGTGGTCGTGCATAACGCCGATGGCAGTCAGGAAGTGTATGTCCACGATGACCGCGCACGGCTGGTGCAGCGCATTGATCCGGACGGCGCTCAGCACTTCAAATCCTACGACGCCAAAGGCCGGCTGACGGTCGAGCAGGATCCGCTCGGGGCGGTGACGGCGTATCAGTACGACGATGCCGGACGCTTGGTGGCGTTGTTTCCGGGAGATGATGAACCGACGTCCTACGAGCATGACAACGGCTTCGTACGGGTGGTGCGGCGTGGTGAGGCGGTCTGGAAATACGAGCGTAACGACCAGGGCGACGTGACGCGTAGGACCGATCCCGATGGTGAGGTGACGGACTACAGCTACAACAAGTACGGGCAACTAACGGGCGTTTGGTATCCCGACCACAGTTGTCATCGGCTGGTGTGGAACGAACGCGGCCAGCTCATTGAAGAGCAACTGCCCAATGGCGGCGCCAAGCGCTATCGCTACGATGATCTGGGCCGCCAGATTGCCCGCGAGGATGAACAAGGCGCGCTGACCCAATACCAATGGGACAGCGTCGGCCGATTGATTCGCATCGTGTTGCCAGGCGGTGCCACGCGAGAATACAGCTACAACCCCTACGGAAAAATCACCGCCGAACGCGACGAACTCGGCCACGTCACCCGCTACGAATACGCCGACGGCCTACACCTGATCAGCCGCCGCCTCAACGCCGATGGCAGCCAGGTCAACTACCGCTACGACAACGCTCGGCTGTTGCTCACCGAAATCGAAAACGAAGTCGGCGAAACCTACCGGCTCAACTACCACCCCAACGGCCTGATCCAGCAGGAAATCGGCTTCGACGGCCAGCGCACCGCCTACGTCTACGACCTTAACGGCAACCTTCAGGAAAAAACCGAACACGGCGACGATGGCCGTCAGCTAGTTACCGTTTACCAGCGCGATCACGCCGGCCGCCTTGTACGAAAAACCCTGCCCGACGGCAATACCGTTGATTACGTCTACGACCGCCAAGGCAACCTCCTCAGCGTCGACGACGGCCACTGGGCGCTGGCCTACGAGTACGACACACAAAACCGCCTGACCGCCGAGCATCAAGGCTGGGGCACCTTGCGCTATGGCTATGACGCCTGCGGTCAACTGCAACACCTGCGCTTGCCGGACAACAATCGACTGACCTTCAACCATGCCAAAGGCGGCCATCTCGCCACCGTTGAGTTGAACGGCACACTGCTGACTTCCCACCTTTTCAAAGCCGGCCAAGAGCACCAACGCCAACAAGGTCAACTGCTCAGCCACTACCACTACGACGACCAACACCGCCTGCATGCGCACAGCGTCACGCAGCAGGAAAACCACCTCTACCAACGCCACTACGACTACGACAAAGCCGGCAACCTCACTCGCCTGAACGACACCCGCAAAGGCGAACACCACTACCGCTACGACCCACTAGGCCGCCTCACCCGCGCAGACCATTCGCAAGACCTGCAAGAACGCTTCGGCCACACCCCTGCCGGTAACCTGCTGATGCACGACCGCCCCGGCCCGGACATCGTCGCCGGCAATCGGTTGATGATCCAGGGCGACCGGCACTAAGACTATGACGCCTTCGGCAACCTGATCCGTGAACGGCGCGGCAAGGGCCATCAACTCGTTACCGAGTACCGCTACGACTGCCAGCATCGCTTGATCGGCCTCACCCAGCCCAACGGCCAAACCGGGAGTTACCGCTACGACCCGTTTGGGCGGCGCATCAGCAAAACCGTCGATGGCATAACGACCGAGTTTTTCTGGCAAGGCGACAAACTGATCGCCGAACACCATGCAGATCGCCACCGCAGTTTTATCTACGAACCGGACAGCTTTCGTCCGTTGGCCTTGCTGGAAGGGTTTGGTCCCAAAGAAACCAAGCCCTACCACTACCAACTCGACCACCTCGGCACGCCGCAGGAACTCACAGCTCCTGATGGCGAAATTGTCTGGTCCGCCCACTACCGCGCCTACGGCCAAATCAGCCGCCTCGACATAGGAAAAATCGACAACCCGCTGCGTTTCCAAGGCCAATACTTCGATCCGGAAAGCGGACTGCACTACAACCGCCATCGCTACTACAATCCGGATGTTGGTCGTTACCTGACGCCGGATCCGGTGAAGCTGGCGGGTGGGATCAACGCATACCAGTACGCGCCCAATCCTACGGGGTGGGTGGATCCGTTGGGATTAACTTGCGTCTCCGGGAGGTGCCCTGGACAAAGAGACGAAGCGTTAGCGAAAAAACATGGCCCCACCTCCCCGGAGACTAGTGGCGCTATCCGCTCATCAACATATGAACAGGCCGCAAATAAAGCACTAGATTGGCTGCTTGAAAATAACTTCCGCGCAGAAAAGCCAACTCCAGGAAGATTCGGTCCACGCAAAGGGGAGCCAGTGGGAATGCAGACAGCCGACGGTAAGACTGGTTACCGGGTTGAGCATGACAATAAGAATGGCGCCCATATAAATGTTTGGTCTGCGAAGAAAAAAGGACCACACTACCTTTTTGACGCCAGCCCAAAAACCGTATTCAAATTGACTAAAAGGTTCGCGAAAAAATGAGTTACTTTGATGACGAGCTAATTAAAGAGCTTAAGGCCCACAACATCCCCTTTAATATTCTATCTGTGAATAACCACAATTCTATCGTTAGAGAAATCAATGAGCGCATACCTTTCTCAGGAAGCAAAATCGCTTGGAGCAAATTAAAAAAGAGCATTAGCTTTGAGGATGAACTTCCGCACGCAGCGAATTCGCAACTCGCCAAGGAAATAAAAAATGTAGCAACCGACGAAATATTTATTTTAGGCGATTCGGTTTGTGATGAGGCTTACATCATACATTCCGAAGACTTAGAAGAAGCACTCAGATTTTTTTCAGAAATACCACAGCACACCTATATAACATCTAAGTCATTGGAATGGATTGCATGCATCTCATTCGAAGGACAATTGAACTTCGCTAATCTTGTCTCAGAATAAAAATTCGGGCCCTTGTTAAATCACTCCCATGGCTTGAGCCACAAAGATGGTCGCAGATCTGAACAACCATGAAACATGAAAAAGTTAGAATACTGCAGCACACCAAAACAAAAAAACAATAGCTAGACGCTTTCCAAAGCTCGTGTCAAGGCACGCCATGAGCATGACAATTCCTGCCAGCAAACCCATCCGCTTCCTGAGAGACCGCCGCAGCACGCGTTATCAGGTCGATACAGCGGACCGCTGACAGCCCACTCATTTGCCCCCATCCCCCATGTCTGCTAGTGTCGCGCCGGTTTACCGTCTACCGGAATAGCCGCCATGGCCCGCAAAAAAGTTGCACTCGATTTCGAACAATCCCTCGCCGATCTGCAAACCCTGGTCGAGCGTCTGGAGAACGGCGAGTTGTCGCTGGAGGACTCGCTGACAGCGTTTGAGCAAGGCATCGGCCTGACCCGTGACTGCCAGAGCGCGTTGGCGCAGGCCGAGCAAAAGGTGCAGGTGTTGCTCGAGCGTGACGGCGAGTTGGCCGAGGAACCTTTCGATGCGGAACAGCCGGAATGATCGACGCGTACCAGGCCAGTAGCCAAGCCCGGGTGAATGCGGCGCTGGAGCCCTTGTTTGTTGCGCCAAGCCCGGAAATGAAGCGTTTATACGAGGCCATGCGCTACAGCGTGATGAATGGCGGCAAGCGTGTACGCCCGTTGCTGGCGTATGCGGCCTGCGAAGCACTGGGCGCGCCCGCCGAGCAGGCCAATGGTGCGGCGTGTGCGGTGGAGTTGATCCACGCCTATTCCCTGGTGCACGACGATCTGCCGGCGATGGACGATGACGATCTGCGTCGCGGCCAGCCGACCACCCACAAAGCCTTTGACGAAGCCTATGCGATTCTGGCCGGCGATGGCCTGCAAAGCCTGGCGTTCAGTGCCTTGCTGGACCCGCGCCTGAGCAGTGTCAACGCCGAGATCCGTCTGCGCATGGTCACCGACCTGGCCCTGGCCGCCGGTCCGGCCGGCATGGTCGGGGGGCAGGCGATCGACATGGGCTCGGTCAGCCTCAAGTTGGATCAAACCGCCCTCGAACACATGCACCGCCACAAGACCGGCGCGCTGATCGAGGCCGCCGTGCAGTTGGGCGCCCTGGCCAGTGGTCGTGCCGACGCGGCCCAATTGGCGGCGTTGCAGACCTATTCCCGAGCCATCGGCCTGGCGTTCCAGGTGCAGGACGACATTCTCGACGTAGAAAGTGACACCGCAACCCTGGGCAAACGCCAGGGTGCCGATATCGCACGGGATAAACCGACGTATCCGGCACTGCTCGGCCTGCAAGCCGCCAAGGCCTATGCCCTGGAACTGCGCGATCAGGCCCTGGACGCCCTGCGACCATTCGACGCGGCAGCCGAGCCATTGCGTGACCTGGCGCGGTATATCGTCGAACGCCGCCACTGATAAAGGCCGCATATCGGCCAACTTCGGTGCTCTGCGTGGGCAGTTTGCGATGCTTGAGGTAAACTGCCGCCTCTTCTTATACCTATAACGATTCGCCTGATGCCCACGACGTTTCAAGAGATTCCCCGCAAGCGCCCGTCCACGCCCCTGCTCGACCGTGCTGCCATGCCGGACGGCCTGCGTCGACTGGGTGAAGCCGAGCTGGAAACCCTGGCCGATGAACTGCGCCTGGAATTGCTCTACACGGTCGGCCAGACCGGTGGGCATTTCGGCGCGGGCCTGGGCGTCATCGAGCTGACGATCGCCTTGCATTACGTGTTCGACACCCCGGACGACCGGCTGGTGTGGGACGTGGGCCACCAGGCGTATCCGCATAAAATCCTCACCGGCCGCCGCGAGCGCATGGGCACTCTGCGCCAGAAGGACGGCGTCGCCGCCTTCCCACGTCGCTCCGAGAGCGAATACGACACCTTCGGCGTCGGCCACTCCAGCACCTCGATCAGCGCAGCACTGGGCATGGCGATTGCCGCCCGTCTGCAAAACAGCGATCGCAAGGCGATTGCAGTGATCGGTGATGGCGCGCTGACCGCCGGCATGGCGTTTGAAGCGCTGAACCATGCGCCGGAAGTGGACGCCAACATGTTGGTGATCCTCAACGACAACGACATGTCGATTTCGCGCAACGTCGGTGGCTTGTCCAATTACCTGGCAAAAATTCTCTCCAGCCGTACCTACGCCAGCATGCGCGAAGGCAGCAAGAAAGTGCTGTCGCGCCTGCCCGGTGCGTGGGAAATTGCCCGGCGCACCGAAGAATATGCCAAGGGCATGCTGGTACCCGGCACGCTGTTCGAGGAGCTGGGCTGGAACTACATCGGCCCGATCGACGGTCATGACCTGCCCACCCTGATCGCCACGCTGCGCAATATGCGCGACCTCAAGGGCCCACAGTTCCTGCACATCGTTACCAAGAAGGGCAAAGGCTTCGCCCCGGCGGAAGTCGACCCAATTGGTTACCACGCCATCACCAAGCTCGAACCACTGGACGCCCCCGCCGCCGCGCCGAAAAAGCCCAGCGGGCCAAAGTATTCCGGTGTGTTCGGCGAATGGCTGTGTGACATGGCCGCCGCCGACCCGCGCCTGGTAGGCATCACCCCGGCGATGAAGGAAGGCTCCGACCTGGTGGCGTTCAGCGAGCGTTTCCCGCTGCGCTACTTCGACGTGGCCATTGCCGAGCAGCACGCGGTCACCTTCGCCGCCGGCATGGCCTGTGAGGGCGCCAAGCCGGTGGTGGCGATCTACTCCACGTTCTTGCAGCGCGGCTATGACCAGTTGGTACATGACGTCGCGGTGCAGAACCTCGATGTGCTGTTCGCCATCGACCGCGCCGGTTTAGTCGGCGAAGACGGCCCGACCCACGCCGGCAGCTTCGATTTGTCTTATCTGCGCTGCATCCCCGGCATGCTGGTGATGACGCCGAGCGACGAAAACGAACTGCGCAAGATGCTCAGCACCGGTCACCTGTACAACGGCCCGGCCGCCGTGCGCTACCCGCGCGGCAACGGCCCGAATGCCGTAATCGAAAAAGACCTGGAGCCAATCGAGATCGGCAAAGGCATCGTGCGGCGCCAAGGCAGCAAGGTCGCGTTCCTGGTGTTCGGCGTGCAATTGGCCGAAGCGCTGAAAGTCGCCGAGAAGATCGACGCAACCGTGGTCGACATGCGCTTCGTCAAACCGCTGGATGAAGCCCTGGTTCGTGAGATTGCCGGCAGCCATGAATTGCTGGTGACCGTCGAAGAAAACGCCATCATGGGCGGTGCCGGTGCGGCGGTCAGTGAGTTTTTGGCGCGGGAAAACATCCTCAAGTCGGTGCTGCACCTGGGCTTGCCGGATGTGTATGTCGAACATGCCAAACCGGCGCAGATGCTGGCGGAATGTGGGCTGGATGAAGCAGGGATCGAGGCTTCGGTGCGCGAGCGCATGGCGATGCTGGGCCTGTAGAAACCGGGACCTGAAAGGTGGGAGGGGCTTGCCCCTCCCACCCTTGGTTTTGTGTCAATTTTAAAAGCCACGTACAACCCATGAACCGCCTGCGCCTCGCCCTGCCCCTGCTGCTTCTCCCCGCACCCGACCTGCTCGCCGACACCCGCGACGCCGCCCTCAAACTCCCCGATGTGGTCATCAGCGCCAACCGCCAGGTCCAGGCGCGCAATGACAGCAGTGCGGCCAACACCGTCTTCACCCGCGACGACATCGACCGCCTGCAACCCACCAGCCTCGCCGACCTGCTCAGCCGCGTTCCCGGCGTACAAGTGGCACCCACCGGCGGGCGCGGCAGCCTGCCGGGGATTTACCTGCGCGGCACCAAATCCGCCCAAAGCCTGGTGCTGGTGGACGGCCAACGCATCGCCAACGCCACGTCCGGCGACAGCGGCCTGCAATACCTGAATGTCGACCAAATTGAGCGTGTGGAAGTGCTGCGCGGCTCACGTTCGGTGATCTACGGCAGCGATGCAATCGGCGGGGTGATCCAGCTGTTCACCCGGCGCAACGCCGAACAAGGTCTGCAACCGCGCCTGAAACTGGGTGTTGGCAGCCGCCAGACCTGGGAGCGCAGCCTGGGGCTGTCGGGCGGCGACGCACGCACGCGGTTCAACCTCGGGGCGAGCCTGGATGACACCGCCGGTATCAACTCAACCCACCGATCCTTCCCCAGCGACGGCGACCATGATGCCTATCGCAACCAGTCGATCAGCCTGAACCTCAGTCATTCGTTCAGCGATGAATTGGAGGCGGGATTCAACCTGCTGGATAACCGTGGCAAGTCGGAGTATGACAACAGCTTCGGTCGCTATGACGCCGCCAGCGGGCAGACGTTGGGGCAAAAGCCCTACACCGATTACGCCGTGAGCAGCGCCAGCGGCTATCTGGACGCCACGCTCAGTGAGCGCTGGCAGTCGCGCCTGGAACTGGGCCACAGCGAAAACCGCGACACCAAGCGCGATACGCTCAGTGATGAATTCAGCGTATTCAACACCTACCGCGACTCGGTCAACTGGCAAAACGATGTGACGCTGGACGAGCAAAACCGCCTGATCCTTGGAGGCGACTGGTACGAAGACCGCTTCCACGGCTCTACCACCTTCAGCGAAAACAGCCGCTGGAACCGCGCCGCATTTGTGCAGCACCGCTTCCACAGCGAGTGGTTCTCCACCGAACTGGGCCTGCGCCGCGACCAGAACCAACAGTTCGGTGGCCAGAACAGCTGGAGCGGCACCCTGACCTTGCCAATCAACCCCGACAATGACCTGCTGCTGACCTACAGCGAAGGCTTTCGCGCGCCGACCTTCAACGACCTGTATTACCCGGACACGAAGTACAGCAACCCCAACCTGCTGCCCGAAACCTCAAAAAGCTACGAGCTGCAATGGCGCAGTCAACTGACGGATAGCACGCAGCTGGAAGCCTCGCTGTACCGCACCGATTTGAGCGATGCGATTATCCTCGACAGCTCCGGCAAGCCGCAGAACGTGGCGTCGGCGCGCATCAATGGCTTTGAAGCGGCGCTCAAGCAGACGTTATTCGGCTGGCAGGGCAACCTCGGGCTTTCGATCATCGACCCGCGTGACCGCGACAGCGGCCATACCCTGGCCCGCCGCGCACGGCGCACGTTGAGCCTGGACCTGGACCGGCAATTCGACAGATTCGGGGTGGGCGCCAACTGGCAGGCGATCAGCCGCAGCTATGACGACGAAGACAACCGCAACCGTCTGGGCGGCTATGCGCTGCTCGGTCTGCGCAGCAGTTGGGCGATCAATCATGATGTCAGTGTGTCGTTGAAAGTCGACAACCTGCTGGACCGCCGCTATGCGCGGGCCCGCTACAGCTATGACGCAGCGGACTTTTCCAACAACCACGACTACCGCGAAGAGGGCCGCACCTGGCTGTTGGGGCTCACGTGGACGCCCCACCTGTAGCGACTCGACTCAATAGACCTGGCGCATAGGTTCGTTGTCGCTCAGGTAACCCGCTTTGATTGCCTCGGCACAGGTGATGAAGCCTTAGGCGCGCCTGTCGGTGAAGCCGACGTTCAGGTCTTAATAACCCGTCGGAAAATGCCCAGGCTCAGGCTAGCGCTGTGGCGCAATCAATTGGCACAGCTTCGCCACTGCGTCGACCATCTGCGCACTGGGCCGCTCCAGGCCTTTGTCCGTCACAAGCCGCACCCGCCCCGCCATCGCCGGCCAGACCTTCCAGGCATCCGCCTGAGCCTGGTCACCGACCAGAATCACCTCGGGATCGCGCTGCAACACCGACTCAATGCTCACCTGCGGCGCAGGCAGCTTCAGGTCATCAAACACATTGCGCGCACCGCATACCGTCAAGGCATCGCTGATGATCTGCCCGCCGCCCACGGTATAGAGCGGCTGGTTCCAGACTTGGTAAAACACCCGCACCGGCTCGGCCCGCTGATAACGCTGGCGCAGCTCGGCCAGACGCTGGCGCAGTTGAGCGGCCAATTGGCGGCCGGCATCGGCACGGCCCAGTTGCCGGGCAATCGCTTCGACCTGGGTGGTCAGTTGTTCAAGGCTATGGGGTTCGGCCACGTAGACGGGGATATTCAGGCGTTGCAACTGCTCACGCTGGGCCGGGCCGAGGCTGCCGGGCCACAGCAGGATCAAGTCGGGCTTGAGGCTGAGCAGGCGCTCGATGTTCAACTGGCCGTATCGGCCCACCGACGGCACCTGCGTCAACGCGGCCGGCCGCTCACCGCCATCGAGCACGCCCACCAGCAGGTCGGCGGCCCCCAGTTCAAGCACAATTTCCGACAGCGACGGCGCCAAGCTCACCACCCGCTCCGCGGCCGAGGCCTGGGCACTCGTTGCCAGCAGCAGAACCGCCAGCCAGTGGCGCATCATCCCAACTGACGCGGAATGCGATAGAGGTAAAACAGCACCAGCGTCGACAGCGCCAGCAAAAACAGCGGTACCGCCTCCAGGCCGACAAACACCGCCAACGCGCCGACCCAGGCCGGGAGCGCCGCCACCAGCAACGCCATGCGACGACGCGCCGCCAAGGTGATCCAGGCCGCCGGTTCTTCAGGGGTATCGAGGGCTTTGGAGGTCGCGATCAACGCGTGTTTATAGCCGTTAAAGAAGCGCAGGCTGAGAAACATCGAAGCCATGCCGGCGATAAAGAACGGCATGGCCAGCACCGGCAGCAGGGCTTCGGCGCGGCCGAACACCAGGTTGATCACGAACAATGGCAGCAGCGCGAGGGCCAGGTATTGCCACCAGTTGAAGGACAGTCGTCGCTTTACCTGGCCACGGGTCACGCGCGATCGACCTCGCCTTGGTGCTCATTGCCCATCATGTGGTCGAGCTTGCTGGCTTTAGTGGCCAGGTAGAGCTTGTTGTGCGGGTTGTGCCCGGTGTGCAGCGGCACGCGCTCGGCCACGGTGATGCCCATTTCGGTCAAGGCTTTGACCTTGCGCGGGTTGTTGGTCATCAGGCGCAGGGATTTCACGCCCAGATGTTCCAGCATCGGCAGGCAGATCGCGTAGTCACGCTGGTCGGCGGCGAAGCCCAGGCGCTCGTTGGCCTCAACGGTATCGGCGCCGCCGTCTTGCAGTTCGTAGGCGCGAATCTTGTTCAACAGGCCAATGCCACGACCTTCCTGACGCAAATACAGCAGCACGCCACGGCCTTCATGGGCGATGGCGCGCATGGCGGCTTCCAGTTGCGAGCCGCAGTCACAGCGCTGGCTGAACAACGCATCGCCGGTCAGGCACTCGGAGTGCACTCGCCCCAGCACCGGCGCGCCATCGGCGATATCGCCCAGGCTGAGCACAACGTGCTCGCGGCCAGTGGCTTCTTCGAGAAAGCCATTCATGGTGAACGTGGCAAAAGGGGTAGGCAGCTTGGAAGCAGCGACGAAAACGACGGGCACCGTGTGCTCCTGATTTCAGATTTCACAGAGGCGGGCATTGTAACAGCAGGTTCCTACAGACGCTTAAGCTGAATGATCGCTGATAAAGATCAATCGGTTTGATTGGCCTTCGTCCCGGTTCTATGCAGGTTAGAACGGATACGGCAGTTTCCAGCGCTGGAAGATCGGCTTGAGCTCGCCACTTTTTACCAGGACGGCCATGCGCTGGTCGAACACCGTGCGCAATGCCCGCCCGCGTTCGGTATCGGCAAAACCTACGTAGAGCGGCAAGTCGATGATGTGAGTAAGCCGGAATGTGGCGGGGTCTTGCGCCTGGCTGAGAACCTCGTTGGCTTCGGCGAGGGCATCGATGTAGAAGTCGGCACGGCCATGCTGGAGCATCGGCAAAATGCCCTCGCGCCGCTCGATCTGTTTAAAGCGCCGCATGTTAGGCAAATACCCTTCGTACTTGTAACCGCGCATCCAGGCCAGGCGGTAGTCGCCCAGCGTTGCCGCGCTCGGCGTCGGTGAGGAGGCCAACCCGAGGGCATAGATCCGGTCGGAGTCGAAGTTCCAGCGCGGGTACAGCACGCCCTTGACCTCATCGCGGTAAGAACCGACCCAGCCGTCCACTTCACCGCACTGGGCCAGGCCCACGGAGCGGGTGTAGGGCTCGATGCGGGTGTGCAAGGTGATCCCGGCCGGTTCGAATACCCGTCGCAATACGTCCCAGGCCAGGCCGCTGCCGTCGGCATTGGTGTAGTCGTCCCAGGCCTCACTGGCCAACATGACGTTGCCGGGAGGCACCGCGCTATCCTCTGCCCGCCCACAGGTCGAAACGACACACAGCAGTATCAGCAGCCAGCGGCGCACGTGCATCGGTACGACCTCCTGCAAAGCCTTGCATCGGTAATGACGTTATAGAGGGTAGCCCAGCACACCGATTCAGGGCGTCTGGCCAAAATGTTGATAACCACGCAGAGCGGGAGTGATGTCTTGCCCGCCGGCATCAAGCAGCGTTACGCCCTGCCCGGCCTCGACGCGGCCGATAACATGCACCGGCCAGCCGGCGGCCAGTAACGGCGCCAACTCGACGGGCGGCAGGGTGAACGCCAGCACATAGTCGTCGCCGCCGCTTAACGCGGCCACCCTGGCCTGCTCATCCCCCAAAAACGCGAGCAAGGCCTCGGACAACGGCAAGCGCTGACGCTCGATCAACAGGCTTACGCCCGACGCCTTGGCGATATGCCCGCAATCGGCCAACAAACCGTCCGAAATATCCATGGCGGCTGTCGCCCTGCCCCGCAGCGCCAGGCCCAGCGCCAATTGCGGTTGCGGCGACCAGTAATGCGCCAGCAGCGGGTCGGCAATGCTCGCATCGGCATTGCGTTGGCCCAGTACCAGCGGCAAGGCACCTGCGGCGTTGCCCAAGGCGCCGCCGACACACATCAGGTCGCCCGGTTGCGCACCGCGCCGCGTCAACGCTTGCCCGGCCGGCACACGGCCGAACACCGTCAGGGTCAGGCTGAGCGGCCCGCGCGTGGTATCGCCGCCCACCAGGCCCACACCGCAGCGTTGCGCCATGGCGTTCAACCCTTGGGCATAGCGTTGCAGCCAGTCGGCTTCGACCGTCGGCGTGGTCAGGGCAAGGGTGAATGCGAGGGGGTTGGCGCCCATGGCAGCCAAGTCGCTGACCGCCACGGCCAGCGAGCGCTGGCCGAGCAGGAACGGATCGCAAGGGTCGGCAAAATGCACGCCGGCCACCAGGGTATCGGTGGAAATTGCCAGTTGCTCCCCAGGCGGGAGTGCCAGCAAGGCGCAGTCGTCGCCGATCCCCAGGGCAATGCCTTCGCCACCCTGCGCACAGGGCGCGGCGGCGAAGTAGGTGCGGATCAGCTCAAACTCACCCATTCGGGACTCAAGCGCAACTTAGCGCTTGTGTTCCTTCACTTCGGCTTCACGCAGGCGCGGGGCCAGCTTGTCGAGCACGCCGTTCACGAACTTGTGGCCGTCGGTCGAACCGTAGACTTTCGCCAGTTCGATGCCTTCGTTGATCACCACGCGGTACGGCACGTCGACGCGCTTGAGCAACTCCCAGGTGGACAGGCGCAGTACGCACAGCTCAACCGGGTCGAGTTCTTCGAGGGTCAGGTCCAGGCAGGGCGCCAGGGCTGTATCGATCTCGGTCAGGTTGGCATGCACACCGTGCAGGATGTCGTGGAAATAGCTCTGGTCGGCGAAGGTGAAGTCGTTATCGACGCGAAACTGCGCCTCGATTTCGTTCAGCGAAGCGCCTGCCAGGTGACGCTGGTACAGCGCCTGGGTCGCGAGCTGACGCGCTTTACGACGCTTTTCGCTCTTGGATGGCTTGCCGGCATCCGCAGGGCGCGGGTCCTGAGGGTTGAACTGATCGCTCTCGTCGGAAATCACTTGGCCTCCAACTGCGACAGCAGGCTGACCATTTCCAGGGCGGACAGGGCAGCTTCAGCGCCTTTGTTACCGGCCTTGGTGCCGGAACGCTCGATGGCTTGCTCGATGGAATCAACGGTCAGTACGCCGAACGCGACCGGCACGCCGAACTCCATGGACACCTGGGCCAGGCCCTTGGTGCATTCACCGGCCACGTATTCGAAGTGCGGAGTACCGCCACGAATGACCGCGCCCAGGGCGATGATCGCCGCGTATTCGCCCTGTTGGGCAACTTTTTGCGCAACCAGTGGAATTTCGAAGGCGCCAGGGGCGCGGATGAGGGTGATGTCGCTTTCGCTCACACCGTGGCGAACCAGGGCATCCACGGCACCGCTTACCAGGCTTTCAACCACGAAGCTGTTGAAGCGGCCAACCACCAGGGCATAGCGGCCTTTGGGGGCGATGAAGGTACCTTCGATGGTCTTCAGGGTCATTCGACAAATCTCTTAAAGAGCCGGGACGCGAAAAGTGCGCCCCTCAGTGATGATTTAACCGCGAACAAGGGGCAAAAATAGCCGGCCTTTATTCGGAGGGCACGTATTCTACAACTTCCAGATCGAATCCGGATATCGCATTAAATTTCATCGGTGCGCTCATCAGGCGCATTTTGCGCACCCCGAGGTCGCGCAGGATCTGCGAACCGGCACCGACGATGCTGTAGGTGGTCGGTGTTTTCACCTGGGTCTGCTCGGCAGTTTCGCGAATATGCGCCAGCAACACGTCGCCATCCACCGGGTTGCCCAGCAGCAGCACCACGCCGCTGCCGGCCTCGGACACCGCAGCCATGGCGGCGCGCAGGCTCCAACGGCCGGGTTGCTTGACCATCAACAGGTCGCGTAGCGGGTCCATGTTGTGTACGCGCACCAGGGTCGGTTCTTCACCGCTGATGGCGCCCAGGGTCAGTGCCATGTGCACATCGCCTTCCACCGAATCACGGTAGGTCACCAGGTTGAATTGGCCCAGTTCGCTGTCCAGCGGCTGCTCGGCAATCCGCTGAACGGTACGTTCGTGGATCATCCGGTAGTGAATCAGGTCGGCGATGGTGCCGATCTTGATGCCATGTTCGGCGGCAAAGGCTTCGAGTTCGGCGCGACGGGCCATGGTGCCGTCGTCGTTCATCACTTCGCAGATCACGCCGCTCGGCTCGAAACCGGCCATGCGCGCCAAATCACAGGCGGCTTCGGTGTGGCCGGCACGGGCCAGGGTGCCGCCCGGCTGGGCCATCAGCGGGAAGATATGGCCGGGGCTGACGATGTCTTCGGCCTTGGCGTCCTTCGCGGCCGCGGCTTGCACGGTGCGGGCGCGGTCGGCGGCGGAAATACCGGTGGTGACGCCGGTGGTCGCTTCGATCGATACGGTGAACTTGGTGCCAAAACCAGAGCCATTGCGCGGCGCCATCAGCGGCAGCTTGAGCAGCTCGCAGCGTTCGCGGCTCATGGGCATGCAGATCAGCCCACGGGCGTGCTTGGCCATGAAGTTGATGTGCTCGGGCTTGCAGGCCTCGGCGGCCATGATGATGTCGCCTTCGTTCTCGCGGTCTTCGTCATCCATCAGGATGACCATCTTGCCTTGGCGGATGTCTTCAACCAGTTCTTCGATGCTATTGAGCGCCACGTGGCACCCCCTTGGTCAGGATTTCAGGTAGCCGTTAGCGGCCAGAAAACTTTCAGTGATGTTCCCGGACGCAGGCTCTGCGGCCTTGTCGCCCATCAGCAGGCGTTCCAGGTAACGGGCAAGCAAGTCGACTTCCAGGTTCACCCGGCGACCCGGCTGGTACGACGCCATGATGGTTTCGCTCAGGGTGTGGGGAATGATGGTCAGTTCGAATTCGGCGCCATTCACGGCGTTCACGGTCAGGCTGGTGCCGTCGACGGTGATCGAGCCTTTGTGGGCGATGTACTTGGCCAGCTCTTTGGGCGCGCGGATGCGAAATTCCACGGCGCGCGCGTTTTCGCTGCGCGCAACCACTTCACCGACACCGTCGACATGGCCGCTGACCAGGTGGCCGCCCAGGCGCGTGGTGGGGGTCAGGGCTTTTTCCAGGTTGACCGGGCTGCCGGCCTTGAGGTCGTTCATCGCGGTGCAGTCCAGGGTTTCCCGGCTGACGTCGGCGGCAAAGCCGTTGCCAGGCAGCTCGACGACGGTCAGGCACACACCGCTGACGGCGATGCTGTCGCCCAGCTTCACGTCGCCGAGGTCGAGTTTGCCGGTTTCAACCAGCAGGCGCACGTCGCCGCCTTTGGGGGTCATTGCACGGATGCTGCCGATGGATTCGATAATGCCGGTGAACATTTCGTTCTCCTGAAAACGGGGGGCTGACGCTCAAGCGCAGGCCGGGAATTATACGCTCGCTGCTGGCACAGGGATGGCAGTGACTCGCCAGTCATCGCCTACAGCGCGCATTTCAGTGATCTTGAGTTGGGGGGCATCGGCCAGTTTCTCAAGCGGCCAGTCGAGCAACGGCCGCGCAGCGGAACCGAGGAACTTGCCGGCGATGAAAATCACGTATTCGTCCACCAGGCCTTGTTGGGCAAAGGCGCCTGCCAGGCTTGGGCCGGCTTCCACCAGCACCTCGTTGACGCCACGCGCAGCGAGGGCGACCAGGGCCGAGCGCAGGTCGACCTGGCCGTCCACGCCGGGCACCACCAGGCACTCGGGGCCACGGGGAAACTGGTTTTCCGGGGTGACGCACGTAATGACCAGTGCCGGGCCGGCCTTGAAGAATGGCGCATTGAGCGGCACGCGCAGGCGGCCGTCGATCAATACGCGCAGCGGCGGGCGCGACATGGCCAGGGCCGTGGTGGCGGCATCCAGGCCCAGCTCGGCGGCGCGCACGGTCAGGCGGGCGCCGTCCGCCAACACCGTGTCGGCGCCGGTCAGTACCACGCTGGCCTCGGCACGCAGGCGCTGCACCGCCGCGCGGGCAGCGGGGCCGGTGATCCATTGGCTTTCGCCGCTGGCCATGGCGGTGCGCCCGTCCAGGCTCATCGCCAGCTTGACCCGCACAAACGGCAGGCCATGTTCCATACGTTTGAGAAACCCCGGGTTCAACGCCCGCGCCTGAGCTTCCAGCACGCCGCTGCGAACCTTGATCCCGGCCTGGGCCAGACGCTGCATGCCGCGCCCCGCCACTTCCGGGTTCGGGTCCTGCATGCCGGCCACCACGCGCGCGACGCCGGCACTCACCAGCGCATCGGCGCAGGGCGGCGTGTGGCCGTGGTGGCTGCACGGTTCGAGCGTCACGTACACCGTGGCGCCACGGGCCTTGTCACCGGCGGCGCGCAGGGCGTTGGGTTCGGCATGCGGTTCGCCGGTGCGTTCGTGCCAACCTTCACCGACCACCTGCCCATCGCGCACGATCACGCAGCCCACTCGCGGGTTGGGGTGAGTGGTGTACAGGCCGTTGCGCGCCAATTCTAGGGCGCGGGCCATGTAGTGGGCGTCGAGCACTGCCTGTTCAGAGGTCATTGTTTGGCAGGCTCACGGGCCAGGCGGTCGATCTCTTCGCGGAACTCATTGAGGTCCTGGAAGCGTCGATACACCGAAGCGAAACGGATATAGGCGACTTCGTCGAGCTTTTGCAGCTCGCTCATCACCAGCTCTCCTACCACCAGGCTCTTGACCTCGCGCTCGCCGGTCGCCCGCAGCTTGTGCTTGATATGCGCCAGCGCCGCTTCCAGGCGCTCGACACTCACCGGGCGTTTTTCCAGGGCGCGCTGCATACCGGCGCGCAGTTTTTCTTCGTCGAAGGGCTGGCGGCTGCCGTCGGACTTGATCAGACGCGGCAATACCAGTTCGGCGGTTTCGAAGGTGGTGAAACGTTCACCGCAGCCAGAGGCCAGGCATTCGCGCCGGCGACGCACTTGATCGCCCTCGGCGACCAGACGCGAGTCAATGACCTTGGTGTCGTTGGCACCGCAGAAGGGACAGTGCATGGTGGCAGGCAACAAAAAAAGGGAGGGCCATGGTAGCGCATCCCCGTGGCAAGACAAGCCATAGCCTTTCCGGTATACAGGCGGGCTATTATGTTTGTTACCTTTCACGTCACGGATTTTGTCCTTTTTGGAGCCGTACATGCAGTTACGACCCTTTGTTTTGCTCGCTTTGTTCAGTGTTCTGGTCGCCTGCAGCAGCGAAGCCCCCAAACCGTCCACGCCTCAACCCGTGCCCGCGCAAGAGAAAAAAGTCCCAGGGATCGAAGACCTCGGCCCGTTGCCGGCGTACCAGCGTGAAATCAATGGCAGCCTGACCAACGTGCCTGCCGGCGCGGAAGTCGAGATGGCCCTGCTGGTGATCGACGACCGTTCACGCCCACAACAATTGCTCGCCAGCAGCGTGCTCACCGGCAACGGCAAGCCCCTGGCGTTCCGCCTGCGCTTCAACCCCGAGGCCTTCCCGGCCGGTGCGCGGGTCGAACTGCGCGGCCGCGCCAGCCAGTCTGGCCAGTTGATCCTGCACCTGCCCGCCGTGCGCATTACCCAGGCGATCACCCAGACCACCGGCCCACTGGAACTCGTCAAGGCACCATGACGCCACCGTTGGACTTGCAGCGCGCGCTGAGCGAGCTGATCGGCGACGCCCACTTGGTGCCCTGCCCGCTGCCGGGCACGCAGCTGTCGTTGTGGCTGCTGGATGCCGACAATATGGACCGCGCCTTCAGCCCCGAAGAAACCCGACGCATCCTGCACGAACCGCCCTACTGGAGCTTTTGCTGGGCGAGCGGCCTGGCATTGGCGCGCTACCTGGCGGCCAACCCCGAGTGGGTCGCCGGCAAACGCGTGCTGGATTTCGGAGCAGGCTCCGGCGTGGCTGCGATTGCGGCCGTCAAGGCAGGCGCATTGGAAGTGGTGGCCTGCGACCTGGACCCGCTGGCGTTAGCCGCTTGCCGCGCAAATGCCGCGCTCAATAACGTGGCATTGACCTATTCGGCGGACTTTTTCGCCGAGGCTGACCGCTTCGACCTGATCCTGGTGGCCGATGTGCTCTATGACCGCGCCAACCTGCCGCTGCTGGACCAGTTCCTCACCCGTGGCCGCGAAGCGCTGGTGGCGGATTCGCGAGTGCGAGACTTCCAGCATCCGAGCTATCAGCGCCTGGAAATCCTGGATGCCCTGACCCTGCCAGACCTGGCCGAGCCTTGGGAGTTTCGCAAGGTGAGCCTGTACCATTCGCGGCGCCAGCCCTTATAGTTGCCCCATTCCCGCTTTATTCGAGACGCCCCATGAGTGAGCCCACGCCGTACATCTTCGACGTCACCAGCGCCAACTTCGACCAGGCCGTGATTCAGAACTCTTTCGAAAAACCCGTATTGGTGGATTTCTGGGCCGAGTGGTGCGCGCCGTGCAAGGCGTTGATGCCGATGCTGGCGCAGATTGCCGAGAGTTATCAGGGTGAGTTGCTATTGGCCAAGGTCGATTGCGAAGCCGAGCAGGATATCGTCGCGCGGTTTGGCATCCAAAGCCTGCCGACCGTGGTGCTGTTCAAGGATGGCCAGCCGGTCGACGGTTTTGCCGGGGCGCAGCCCGAATCAGCGGTGCGCGCGCTGCTCGCGCCGCATGTGCAGATGCCACCGCCCGCGGCGGCAGATCCGTTGGAACAGGCCCAGGCATTGTTCGCCGAAGGCCGCATCAGCGATGCCGAAGCCGTGCTGGTCGCGCTGCTGGGCGAGGACAACAGCAACGCCGCCGCGCTGATTCTGTACGCCCGCTGCCTGGCCGAACGCGGTGAGCTGGGTGAAGCCCAGACCGTGCTCGACGCGGTGAAAAGCGATGACCATAAAGCCGCCCTCGCCGGCGCCAAGGCGCAAATCACCTTCCTGCGCCAGGCTGCCGACCTGCCGGACGCCGCCGACCTGAAAAGCCGCCTGGCGCAAAACCCGCAGGACGATGAAGCCGCCTATCAACTGAGCATCCAGCAACTGGCCCGCCAGCAATACGACGCGGCGCTGGAAGGACTGCTCAAATTGTTTATCCGCAACCGCAGCTACAGTGAAGGCCTGCCGCACAAGACCTTGCTGCAGGTGTTCGAGTTGCTGGGCAACGATCACCCGCTGGTCACTGCATACCGCCGCAAATTATTCGCTGCGCTGTACTAATCGCCGACCCAGCTGTACAGCGGCGTATCCCCGCCGCTGGCGACTTTGACCTTGGCACTGTGGCGCAGGCGCACGAGCAGGCGCTTACCCGCCGAGGCGTCGCCGGCCAGGCCTTCGAGCCGGTCGAGCAGTTCCAGGCCGCTGAGCTGCCCGGCGTTGCGCAACAGGTCTTGGGCGCTCTGCCACAATTCATCGTTGTGTTTAGCCGGTGCCGCCGGCGCGGTGGCCGTGTTGGCCACGGGCGCCGTCTGCAACTGCGCGCCCAGCCGTGCCCAATCGCCGTCGTCCAGCTCCAGGGTCAAGTCCACCGGCAGGTTGCCGACGGTTCCACGAATTCGCAACATCGTCCTCACTCCTGCATTTTTCTGACGGGCATGCTCCCATGCGGCTTGCGCAACGCCAAGCAGGCGGTCAAACTCTCGGGCATATTGTTATAAGATCACATAACAAAACTTTCATCTTCTGGAGTGTACTCATGCGCCGTCTGTTGCTCGCTTTGCCGTTTGCCCTGCTGCCACTGGCCATTGCCCATGCCGCAGACGAACATGATCACGACCATGAGCACGGCAGCCTCGGTGCCCACGAACATGGCGTGGGCCGCCTCAACGCGGCACTCGACGGCCAGGCCCTGGAGCTGGAGCTGGACAGCCCGGCAATGAACCTGGTGGGCTTCGAACACCTCGCCAGTAGCGCGGCGGACAAAGCCAAGGTCGCCGCCGTGCGCAAACAACTTGAAAACCCACTGGCCCTGTTCAACCTGCCAGAGGCCGCCGGTTGCGTGGTCAGCAGCCAGGAACTGAACAGCCCCCTGTTCGGCGACAAACCCGAGGCCGACCACGACGACGATGATGATGACCATGACGCCAAGGACGGCGCCCATGAGCATCACCACGACCACAGCGAAATCCACGCCCACTACCAGTTCACCTGCGCCACGCCGACCGCGCTGAGCAACCTGGACCTGAGCCAGGTCTTCAAGACCTTCCCCGCCACCCAGAAAATTCAGGTACAACTGATCGGCCCAAGCGGCCAGCAGGGTGTTGATGCGACGGCCCAGGCAGCCACCCTGAAGTTCTGAGATACCCAATGACTCAAGCCTTAATCGAACTGTCTGACCTGGGCTTCAACTGGCCTGGTCACCCACAGTTGCTGGACATCCCCACGTTCCGTCTGGAACGCGGGGAAACGCTATTTCTCAAAGGCCCCAGCGGGAGTGGCAAGACCACCTTGCTGGGTTTGCTCGGCGGGGTGCAAAAACCCAGCCGGGGCAGCATTCGCCTGCTCGACCAGGAGTTGACCGCACTGTCGGCCGGCGCCCGCGACCGTTTCCGGGTTGACCACACCGGCTATATCTTCCAGCAGTTCAACCTGCTGCCGTTTCTGTCGGTGCGCGAGAACGTCGAGTTGCCTTGTCACTTTTCCAAGCTACGCGCGCAACGCGCCAGGCAGCGCCACGGCAGCGTGGCCCAGGCCGCCGCCGCCCTGCTTGCGCACCTGGGGTTGAAAGACCACGAGCTGCTGGAGCGTCGCGCCGACTCGCTGTCCATCGGCCAGCAGCAACGGGTGGCCGCCGCCCGCGCGCTGATCGGCCAACCGGAACTGGTGATTGCCGATGAGCCCACCTCGGCCCTGGACTACGACGCCCGCGAAGCCTTCCTGCAACTGTTATTTGCCGAATGCCGCGAAGCCGGCGCGAGCCTGTTGTTTGTCAGCCATGACCAGAGCCTGGCGCCGTTGTTCGACCGCAACCTGTCGCTGGCCGAACTCAATCGCGCCGCCACGCCCGCAGAGGTTTGAGATGTATTTGTTTCGTCTAGCCATGGCCAGCCTGGCTAACCGCCGCTTTACCGCGATCCTCACCGCTTTCGCCATCGCCCTGTCGGTGTGCCTGTTGCTGGCGGTGGAGCGCGTACGCGTTGAGGCGCGCAACAGTTTCGCCAGCACCATCAGCGGCACCGACCTGATCGTCGGTGCGCGTTCCGGCTCGGTGAACCTGCTGCTGTATTCGGTATTTCGCATCGGCAACGCCACCAACAATATCCGCTGGGACAGCTTCGAGCATTTTGCCGCCAACCCCCAGGTGAAATGGGCGATCCCGATTTCCCTCGGCGACTCTCACCGCGGCTACCGGGTGATGGGCACCAACGATTCCTACTTTGCGCACTACCAGTACGGGCGCAAACAACACCTCGAACTGGCCAGCGGCCGCGCCTTCGCCACCGACCCGTTCGAGGTGGTACTCGGCGCCGAAGTCGCCGACGCGTTGCACTACAAACTCGGCGACAAACTGGTACTGGCCCACGGTGTGGCGGTGGTCAGCCTGGTCAAGCACGATGACAAACCGTTCACCGTGGTCGGCATTCTCAAGCGCACCGGCACGCCGGTGGACCGCACGTTGCACATCAGCCTGGGTGGCATGGAAGCCATCCACATCGACTGGCACAACGGCGTGCCGGCCCAGGGCAAAGGCCGCATCAGCGCCGACCAGGCGCGCAACATGGACCTGACCCCGCAGGCCATCACCGCCTTCATGCTCGGCCTGAACAACAAGATTTCCACCTTCGCCCTGCAACGGGAGATCAACGAATTTCGCGGTGAACCGATGCTGGCGATCCTGCCGGGCGTGGCGCTGCAAGAGCTGTGGAGCATGATGGGCACCGCCGAAAAAGCCCTGTTCGTGATCTCGCTGTTCGTGGTGCTGACCGGTTTGATCGGCATGCTCACGGCGATCCTCACCAGCCTCAACGAACGTCGCCGCGAAATGGCGATTTTGCGTTCGGTGGGCGCGCGGCCTTGGCACATCGCTACGTTGCTGATCTTCGAAGCATTCGCCCTGGCCTTGTCCGGCGTGATCGCAGGCGGCGGTCTGCTGTATGTATGCATCGCCGCCTCGCGCGGGTATTTGCAGGCCAACTATGGCCTGGACCTGCCGATGGCGTGGCCGAGCGAATATGAATGGACCTTGCTCGCCGGTATCCTGGGCGCTGCGCTGTTGATGGGCAGCGTGCCCGCGTGGCGCGCCTACCGCCAGTCTTTGGCCGATGGCCTGTCCATCCGTTTATGAGGAAGGTTTCGATGCGTCGTGCCCTGTTTGCGCTGTTGTTGCTGGTGGCCGTGCCCGCGTGGGCGCAGGACCAGCCCAAGGATTTGTCCTGGCAGGAGATGATCCCGCCGGACGCCCCGCCGGAAGTGCCCAATATGAAACCGCTGCACAACCTGTCGAACATGGCCGATGCCTTGTCGGTGGAAGCCGCGCCGGCCGCCAAGCAGGATTTGCCCAACGCGCCGGTGGTGCAAAGCCTCAATGGTCAGCATATTCGCTTGCCGGGCTATATCGTGCCGCTGGAAGTCAGCGAAGAAGGCCGCACCACCGAGTTCTTGCTGGTGCCGTATTTCGGCGCGTGCATCCACGTGCCGCCGCCGCCTTCGAACCAGATCGTGCATGTAAAAAGCGAAGTCGGCGTGAAGCTCGACGAGCTGTACCAGCCGTATTGGATTGAAGGCGCGATGCAGGTCAAACCGTCCACCAGCGAACTGGCCGACGCCGGCTACCAGATGGATGCCGAGAAAATTTACATGTACGAACTGCCGGAATAACGCTGATCGCCCTTTCATTGAGCTGAGTCAACGGACAGAACGGAACGATCTTTACCATTGGACGTACAACTTTTAAACGTCCTTTGGAGCTCCCATGAACAAGTCTCTGCTCGGCGCGTCCCTCTTCGCGCTCGCCCTCGTCGCCCCCGTTGCCCACGCTCACGAAGCGGGTGACATTCTGATTCGCGCCGGTGCAATCACCGTGAACCCGAAGGCCGACAGCAGCACTGTCAAAGTTGACCAGGGCCCACTGGCCGGCGCCAACCTGGGCGGTAAGGCGACCATGAGCAGCGACACGCAACTGGGCTTGAACTTCGCCTATATGCTGACCAACCACGTGGGTATCGAACTGCTGGCGGCCACGCCCTTCGAGCATGACGTGAAGATCAAAGGCACCGCCCTCGGCGCCGCCAACGGCAAGCTCGGCACCCTGAAGCACCTGCCGCCAACCCTGAGCGTCGTGTACTACCCGCTGGACAACAAGTCCGCCTTCCAGCCCTACGTCGGCGCCGGTATCAACTACACCTGGATCTACGACGAACACGTCGGCAGCCGCGCCTCCGAAGCCGGCTTCAGCAATTTCAAAGCCGAAAACTCTTGGGGTTGGGCCGCGCAGATCGGTGCTGACTACATGATCAACGACAAGTGGATGATCAACGCCCAGGCGCGTTACATCGACATCAGCACCAAGGCCACTGTGGAAAACAACGCGGTCGCGCCGGGCACTCGCGCCAAGGTAAATGTGGACGTAGACCCGATGGTTTACATGGTGGGTATTGGCTACAAGTTCTAATCGGCACCGCATAACCCATGTGGGAGGGGGCTTGCTCCCTCCCACATTTTGCTTTGTGGTGGGTCAGCTGTGGCGGTAGAACCTGTCCAGCAACGCCGGCAGCCCCGCCCGCCATGCCCGTGGCTTGATGCCAAAGGTATGCAGGATTTTCTTGCAGGCCAGCACCGCGTGCTGCGGTTCGTCCGCCGCGTCCGGCCGGGCCGCGTGGGCCTGGGCGGTAGGCGCTTCGATGGCCAGCGCGTGGTAGCTGCGCGCTTCAGTGAGTATCGCCTGGCCCAGCGCCAGCGGCGTGGTCGCCTCATGCCCGGCGTAGTGGTACGTGCCCCATAGCGGCGCCGCGCAATCGAGTTGCTTGAGCACCGAGATGATCACCCGCGCCGCATCGTCCACCGGTGTCGGGTTGCCGCGACGGTCGTCCGCCATCAGCAATTGATCCGGTTGTTCGGCCTGGGCCAGAAAGCGACCCAAGGTGCCGTCGACACTGTCGTCCAGCAACCAGCCAAAGCGCAGCAGCACATGCTGCGGGCACGTGGCACGCACGCTCTGTTCGATACGCCACAACGCCTGGCCGCGCAGGCCCAGGGGCACCGGCTCGTCCTTCTCGCTGTAGGCGGTGGCGCGGGAGCCATCGAACACGCGGTAACTGGACGGTTGCACCAAGGTGATGGTGTGGTGCTGACAGAGTTCGGCCAGGCGTTCGATGGCGAACTCCTGGGCGGCCAAACGGGTTTCGCTGACCGCTTCGGCCTGGAACCAGTCGAAATAGTAGGCGAGGTTGATCAAGGCATCGGGACGGGTGTCGTCGAGCAATTGGGTGAGGCTCGCGGCATCCCAGCCGTCTTGGGGCGGTTTAGGGGCGAGGAAACCGATGTCTTCCTCCGCACCGAGGCGAATCAGCGCCTGCCCGAGGGCATTCCCGCCGCCCAGTAACATAAGGCGCATTCGCATAGATTGAGCAGGCCCGGTCTGTTGGGAACGATGGTTATGGTCGGCAGGCCCGTGAGCCTTGCCGTTGGCATTTGCCAGAATCGTTGCATTTTGCGGGTTTGTAGCGCAACCGTCACGGATAAAGTACGCACTGGCAACGTGTTGGCCGTCATTGCGAGCAAGCCAGAGCAGCCAACCTCATTCTTGTTGCCCGGGCTGCTCGGTCAGCGCCGCCGAGGCGGGCCTATCCTCATCCACCTGCGCCATCCGCCGGGGCAACAAAACCTGCTGTGGATAAGTTTGTGCGAAGTGCACCTCGGCGCAGTTATCCACAAGCTTTTTCAAGCGCTGGTTAAACGCCCGGCTCACCGCATATTGCCCGCCCGAGACGGTACGAAACTGCGCCGTGAGCACGACGCCGTTGAGGTCCATCCTGTCGACGCCAAACACTTCCAGCGGGCCTTGCAGGTTGTACTTGAGGAACACATCGTCGCGGATCGACTGCCCGGCCTCGCGAATCAGCTCCACGGCTTTGTCCACATCGGTGTCGTAGGTGAACTGCACCGAGAAGAACGCATAAGCAAATTGCCGCGACTGGTTGGTGACCGCCTTGATCTGCCCAAACGGAACCGAGTGGACAAAGCCCTTGCCGTCGCGCAGGCGCAGGGTGCGGATGGTCAGGCCTTCGACCGTGCCGGCGTGGCCGGAGTCGAGCACCACCCAATCGCCGATGGACAACGTGTCTTCGATGATGATGAACAGCCCGGTGATCACATCCTGCACCAGTTGCTGGGAGCCAAAGCCAATGGCCAGCCCGACCACGCCGGCGCCCGCCAGCAGCGGCGCGACGTTGATGCCCAGATTGGCCATGGTGGTGATCGCGCAGATCACCACCAGGATGATCTTCACCGCATTGCGCAGCAGCGGCAGGATGGTTTTGACCCGCGTGCTCGGTTGGCGGCTGGCGCGTTTATTCACCGGTGGTTTCAGCGCTTCCTGGATGGCCGTGTCGAGCACCACCCAGAACAGCCAGGTCACCAGCAGGATCAGCCCGATGCTGCTCAAGGAGTTGCTGATGGCGCGACCTATGGAGTTGCGCTCGGCAAACTCAAACAATGACACGCCCCAGATGCGCCCGAGGATTTCGATAAAAGCCACGGCCATGACAATGCGCAAGACCGCGTGCAACAAGCTGAGGAAGCGCTCTTTGTAGGCACTGCTGCGCTGGATCGCCACCTGGCTGCGGGATTTGAACAGGTGCTGCAACACCGTGCTGAGAAATACCGTGCCGATCAGCAGGATGGTGGTGAACAGTGCGCAGCGCAGGACCTTTTGATTATCGTCACCGGCGCCGATCAGGTTGATCGCCGAGACCAGCACCATCAATAAAATCGGCCAGTACCACAGCCCGGAGAAGATCCGCAGCGATTGCTGCAAGGCCGGGTGTTTGAGGCGCTGGGCCAGTGGCCGGTTGCGGATCAAATGCGCGACAGGCCTGCGCAGGCGCACCACCAGCACGCCGAAAATCAGCGTCGCGAACAGCGCGGTAAATACCGCGACGCTGCTGGTGATATTGCCGCCAAGTTGGCGGGCGATTTGCGGGCTGGTCAGCGCGTCACTGAGGGCGGCGAGAAAGCCGATCAGGAACAGCGGTTTGGGGCAGTAGCCGCGAATAATCCGCACCGCCCGGCGCTTATGGCCGACAGTGAACATCACGATCACGCACAGCAGCATCGAGGTGGTAAAGATGCCGCTGCTGGTCGCATAGGCAAAACACAGCGCCAGTGCGCGGCCGACCGAAGTGGCTAAAAAATGACTGACATACAGGGTCAGCGGCAGGCAAATCAGGGCCGGGATCGTATAGGGCAGCACATAGCCAAGCACTCCCAGCAGGCGCCCGCGCCGTTCGACGAATGCGCGCTGGCTCAGGCGCCGCACGAGCAGTCGCCCCAGCAGCGTCAGCAGCGCAAAGGCGCCCAGCCACACACCCGACAACAAGAGGAAATCGCCGGCCACGCTCCACGGCGAACGCGCAGCCGTCTGGTCGACCAGGCGCCCGACTTCGTTCGCGGCCCGGTCGGCACGCAGGCGCCATTCGTCAATGACGTTCTGATTGAGATCCAGCTTCTGCTGTACGTCATCAATGCTGGAACTGATGGCGCCAAGCAGCCCGCCCTCCACCAGCAACTCCGGCTTGGCCGGCGCCTCCGGTTCCGGCGCGGTCGCCGCGGCGTGCAACGCGCCGTTGCCGCAACACAGCAGCACGCCGAGCAGTAAGGCAGTTTTTAAGTTCAGCAAAACTCCGAGCTCCTTCAGACGGGTCCGTAAGGAACTGACGGATTTGCGCTCTGATCGTTCCCGGGAATGTGCCGTCTGTAGGAACAGCGAAACTTTCAGCCAAATAGCGCAGTCATCCCACAACGACCCTATCTCTACGGGAGCAACCATGGCGGCGATTCATATCGGCATTTCCGGCTGGCGCTACACGCCCTGGCGCGGGGGCTTCTACCCCCAGGGGCTGACTCAGAAACGCGAATTGCAGTTTGCCTCGCGTGCCGTCAACAGTATCGAAATCAACGGCTCCTTCTATGCCTTGCAAACTCCCCAGCGTTACGCCGAGTGGTATGCCGACACGCCTGAAGCGTTCATGTTCAGCGTCAAGGCGCCGCGCTACATCACGCACACCCTGCGCTTGAAGGACGCACACGCGGCCATGGCCAATTTCTTTGCCTCCGGCGTGCTTGAACTCAAAGAAAAGCTGGGCGCCATCCTTTGGCAATTCCCGCCCAGTTTCAAATTTGATCCCGCGTTGTTCGAAGGCTTTTTAAAGCAATTACCCACCGACACCCAACAGGCCGCCGCCCTCGCCCGCCAGCATGAGCCGCGCCTGAACGGCAAGGCGAGCCTGCAAGCCCACGGCAAACGCGTGCTGCGCCATGCGGTGGAGATACGGCATAAAAGTTTTGCCGAACCGGCCTTTGTGCAATTGCTTGAGCAGCACGGCGTAGCCTTGGTGGTGGCGGACACCGCCGGCAAGTGGCCGTATCTGGAAGACGTCACCGCCGATTTCGTGTACCTGCGCCTGCACGGCGATAAGCAGTTGTACGCCAGCGGTTATACGAGCGAGGCGCTCAAGCGCTGGGGTGACCGCATCGAGTGCTGGCGCCACGGCAAACAACCGCCGGACGCTCACCTGATCGACCCGCATCACACGCCCCATGCGCGTAAGCAGCGTGATGTGTTCTGTTTTTTCGACAATGACATCAAGGTGCGGGCGCCCTTCGACGCGCGCCAATTGCTCCACCGTTTCGGGTTGGATAAACACCTCGCCACCGAGCCCGGCCAACTGCCGCAACCGGGGGTATTGCCATGACCCACCCGGAACTGATCCCCACCCCGCCCTCCGCCGCCATCCGACGGTTTACGGTGCTGACGGTGAATATTCACAAGGGCTTCACCGCCCTGAACCGGCGTTTCATCCTGCCCGAGTTGCGCGAGGCGGTGCGCAGCGTAGGCGCCGACATGGTGTTTTTGCAGGAGATCCACGGCACTCACGAACGCCATCCACAGCGCTACAGCGACTGGCCGAGCATGCCGCAATATGAGTTCCTCGCCGACAGCATCTGGCCGCAGTTTGCCTACGGGCGCAACGCGGTTTACCCCCATGGCGATCATGGCAATGCACTGCTGTCGAAATTCCAGATCGTGCGCCACGACAACCTGGACATATCCCAAAGCGGGCACGAAAACCGTGGCCTGCTGCATTGCGTGCTGCGCCTGCCAGGTACCGGGCAAGAAGTCCACGCGATCTGTATGCACCTGGGCTTGCGCGAGGTCCATCGCCAGCAGCAACTGCGCCTGCTGGAGCAGCGTATCAGTGAGATTCCCGCCGATGCGCCGTTGGTGGTGGCCGGGGATTTCAACGATTGGCGCCAGCGCGCCGACCTGAGCCAGAGCGGCCTCAAGGAAGTGTTCGTCGAAGCCTTGGGCAAGCCGGCGCGCACCTTTCCCGCGCGCCTGCCGTTGCTCGCGCTGGACCGCATTTACGTGCGCAACTTAAAGGCCCATCACCCGAAAGTGCTGAACACACGGCCCTGGTCCCATCTGTCGGACCATGTGCCGCTCTCGGTGGAGGTCGAACTATGAACGTCGCGGTAGAGCACATTCCCACCGACCAACCGCCGGATGAAACCAAGGCCCGCGACCTGGACTACAGCTGGCAAAGCGGCAACCAGATCCAGTTGCTGGAGAACGGCGAGGCCTACTTTCCACGGGTGTTCGAGGCCATGCGCCAAGCCCAGCGCGAGATCCTGCTGGAGACGTTCATCCTCTTCGAAGACAAGGTTGGGTACGCGCTGCAACGCATCCTGATCGCGGCGGCGCAGCGTGGCGTGAAGGTGGTGGTGAGCCTTGACGGTTTTGGCTGTGGCGAACTGAGCCCGGCGTTCCTGAGCGAATTGGCCGACGCCGGGGTGATGGTGCAAATGTTTGATCCCGCCGCCAAAACCCTCGGCATCCGTACCAACTGGTTTCGCCGCCTGCATCGCAAGATCGTGGTGGTGGATGCCAGCGTGGGGTTTATCGGCGGGATCAATTTTTCGGCCGATCACCTGGCCGATTTCGGCGCCGAAGCCAAACAGGATTACGCCGTGCAAGTGGTTGGCCCGGCAGTGGCCGACCTGCATCACTTCGCCCTGGCGCAAAGCGGCCGCCAAGTGCGCACGCGACGCGGTTGGCGGCGCCGCCAGCAACGGCCTGCGCCTTGGTCGACCGAGCAGGGCGATGGCTGGGTACGTTTGATTTACCGCGACAACCTGCAACACCGCGACGATATCGAAGAGGCCTATATCCAGGCACTGAGCAAAGCCCAAACACGGGCGGTGATCGCCAATGCATATTTCTTTCCCGGCTACCGCCTGCTGCGCGAGATCCGTAATGCCGCACGCCGTGGCGTGCAGGTGCAACTGATCATGCAGGGCCAGCCCGACGTGCTGCTGGCCAAGCTGGCGGCGCGCATGCTCTACGACTACCTGCTCAAGGATGGCGTGGTGATCCACGAATACTGCCAGCGCCCGCTGCACGGCAAAGTGGCGCTGGTGGACGACGCCTGGAGCACCGTGGGCTCCAGCAACCTGGACCCGTTGAGCCTGGCGCTGAACCTGGAAGCCAACGTGTTGATTGGCGACCGTGCGTTCAACCAGCAGTTGTATGAACGCCTGCAAGCCCTTGCGAAAAATCACTGCCGGACCATCCCGCAAAAGCGCAAGCCGCGCCTATGGCTGTGGCGATTGACCGTGGGTTTCCTGGTGTTCCATGTGATGCGCCACTTCCCGGCGCTGACCGGCTGGCTGCCGGCGCACAAACCGCGCTTGAAACCTTTTGTACACGAGGGCCAGGCCCATGACGTCTGAACGCTTCAAACGCTGGAAGAAACCCCTGACCGTCGCATTCTTCCTGCTGCTGATCGCGCTGTTCACCCTGCTCGCTCGCAGGATCGACTGGAGCGAAGTGGTCCAGACCTTGGGCGATTTCAAACTGCGCACGTTGTTGGTCGCCAGCGCGCTGACCTTATGCAGCTTTATCGTCTACGCCTGCTTCGACCTGATCGGCCGCACCTACATCCGCCAGCCCTTGCGCTGGAAGCAGATCCTGCCGGTGGGGATCATCAGCTACGCGTTCAACCTCAACCTGAGCGCGTGGGTCGGCGGCATCGCCATGCGCTACCGGCTGTACTCGCGCCTGGGGGTGAGCACCGGCAATATCGCCAAGATCCTCGGCTTGAGCCTGGCCACCAATTGGTTTGGCTACATGGCATTGGCCGGCGCGGTGTTCAGCAGCGGGCTGGTGACGATGCCGCCGGGTTGGAAGCTGAGCAGCGGCGCCTTGCAGGGGGTGGGCGTGCTGTTGGTGCTGGCCAGCCTGGGTTACCTGGCGGCGTGCCGGTTTGCAAAAAAACGCGCCTGGTCGATTCGCGGCATCGAGATCAACCTGCCCTCGCTGCGCATGGCCTGCTTGCAGTTGGCCCTGGGTGCGCTGAATTGGTCGCTGATGGCCGCGGTGATTTTTACCCTGCTGCCCGCCAAGCTGGACTATCCACTGGTACTCGGCGTGTTGCTGATCAGCGCGATTGCCGGGGTGTTGACGCATATCCCGGCCGGGCTCGGCGTGCTGGAAGCGGTGTTCATCGGCTTGTTGCAGCATGAAGCATCACGGGGCAGTTTGTTGGCCGGCTTGATTGCTTATCGGGCGATCTACTTTATTTGCCCGCTGCTGATTGCGCTGGTGATGTACCTGGCGGTGGAGGCCAAGGCGAAGGCGTTGCGGGTTAAGAAAACCGCCACGTGAGGGAAGAGTTGCCGGGCGTACCGCCTTCGCGGGTACGCCCACCTACACGAATTACCTGGACTGGATGATGCTCAAGCGCTCCCCCACTACCATCTCGGTGATCCAGTCCACCAGAATCGACGTGTAAGCCTGTTGCGACACCGGATCACTCAAGGCATGGTCGGCACCGTCGATGATGCGGTGCGTCAGGGAATGGGTCTGCTGGCACGCCGCGCGGTAGCTCATGATGGTGGCGTGGGGCACATGGTCGTCGGTTTGCGATTCGACGATCAGCACATCCCCGGTAAATTCCGAGCACGCCTGCAAGGCGCGATTGGTTTGCGCATGCACCAGCGTACTGCGGTAATCCATCAAGTCCATCTTGTCCAGGTCACGCTTGGGCTTGGTCCATTCCTGGTCGCGATACAGCGCCGGCACCCGCAGCGCCAACCAGCGTACCGGGCGCAACGATGTCAGGATCGCGGCCAGGTAACCGCCATAACTGGTGCCCACCACGGCCACCGCCGACGTGTCGATGGCCGGGTGCGAGAGCAGCCGGTCGTAGGCGGCCAACAGGTCGCGCAGGTTGTCTTCGCGGGTGACGCGCGATAGCGGAATACCGGTGTCGGCATGGCCGCGCAGGTCGAAGGTGAGGCACACACAGCCGAGGCCGGCGATGCCTTTGGCGCGCTCAAGGTCGCGCTCCTGGCTACCGCCCCAACCGTGTACGAACAACACGCCCGGCACTTTGGATTTGGGGCTCAGGAATGTCCCGCTCATCTGTTCGTCGTCGATATCGATCCCAATGCTTTCGCTTCTAGCCGTCATAAGAGTTAACCGTTACGTACTTAAGGAGAAAGTCGCTGTTTTGCGCCGGGCCGCGGTACACCTCGATGGCGTCCGCCGGCAGCGCCTGCTCCACGTAGGTCTCTACCGAGGACACACGAATGGCCTTGAGACCTGGTTGATTGACAAAGCTCTGCAGCGCCGCGACTTCCGCGCTGCTGGCCCCGCCCATGCGCCAGGATTGTTCAAGCACGCCACTGCGGCGCTGGCCATCACTGTCCAGGCCCTGGGCGATGTCGTAGTTGCGCCGCGAGGCGTAGAAGCCGGGGTAGGCTTCATCCGCTGCGGCATCGAAGACCTGGGCTTGCTCGATAGCCAGGCGCACATCGTCGGGCAGGTCGAGCTTCAGCAAATCCGCGTAATCACCCGGCACCACCAGCAGGTTGGAGCCGCCATAGACCTTCTCGCCCTGCCCGTCCTCGGTGAGGTATTGCTCGCCGCAATAGCTGAACACACGCTCGCCGATACAACTGTGGCCCACACTATGGGTGACCACATCATGCAGGTCTTGTTCCAGCACCACGCCTTGGTTGAACAGTTGCGCCGCATCGGGCCGCGCCAGCAGCGCATCGAATTCGTCGAGGCTGTGGATAACTTCCTGACCGCGCCCAGCACACGCATGCACCGGTTTCAGCCGAATGGGCCCGCTGTAGAGCAAGCGCGTGGCGGCGGGCCGTGCATCGTCCAGGGCAAATACGCTGAGGCCGTCGAGCACCACATCGCGTACACGCTCACAGAACAACGCCGACCAGCCTTCGGGCGCCTTGGCTTCGGGACCTAACAGGCCATGGCTGATGGCTTTGGTGCAGATGAAATCGTGCTCGACATACCCGCCCCACAAGTCTTGCGGGCCTCTGATATTCAGGGCGAGCGCCTGCTCCGGCCCCACCAACGTTTGGGTGGGCAGCAGGTAAAGTTCGCGGCCTGCGTGTTTTTGCCGGTCGTAGCTACCACCGAATTCAAGCCCCAGGACCTGCGCCAGCCAACGGGCCAAGGCGCGGTTGGTGTCGACTTCATGCTGTGGCGCGCCCGCTCGCGAGGAGTGAGCAACCACCAGTTTTTTACGTTGATTTGGGGTCATGCTTCCCCCTTGGCTATCCCACCGTGTGTGTACAACAAGGGGTTGCAGGGATCAGGCCAAGGCTGATTGACGCGTAGGGTCCGGAATTTCATCCGTTGTGGAAAAAAGATGGCAGATGGCCTGTTTTATTCTGCACGACGGCGATGCGAGGGCGCGGCGTTCTGCACGACTTACACGCCAAAGCGGCTGCGGTAATCACTGGGCGCCAGGCCGGTGATTTTTTTGAATGTGGCACGAAAGGCACTGGGGTCCTGGTAGCCCACGGTCCAGGCGATATGGTCGATGGTGCCGTTGGTGAACTCCAGCATCTGCCGCGCCTTGCCCACGCGCAGGTGCTGGCAGTATTCGGTGGGCTTCAGGCCGGTGGCGCCGCGAAAACGCCGCAGGAAGGTGCGTTCTTCCAGGCCCGCTTCCTGCGCCATGGCCGCGACAGACACATCCACCGCGCCGCTGGCCTGCAACCAGTGCTGAACCTTGAGAATGGCCGCGTCGCCATGGCCGAGGATCGGCGCAAAATTACTGCCGCACTGGCTGGCGCTGTCGCTGTGTTCGATCACCAGAAAGCGCGCCGTGTCGGCGGCGATGCTTGGCCCCATCAGCCGATCGACCAGGCGCAAGCCCAGCTCGGACCAGGCCATCAACCCGGCCGTGGTGATCAAGTCGCCGTCATCGACGATGGGTTTGTCCGCTTCCAGGCGCACTGCGGGGTAACGTGCGGCGAAGGATTCGGCGGATGACCAATGAGTGGTGGCGCTGCGCCCATCCAATAAACCGCTGCGCGCCAGCATGATTGAGCCGATGCACACGCCGCCAAGGACGGTGCCGGCCGCATGTTGTTGGCGGATCCATGCCAGCAGCGCCGCCGGCGCCTGTGCCTCGGTGAACTCGCCGATCGAAGGCGGTACCAGCACGGCCATCAGCGGCTGCTCGGGGCCTGGGTGAGTGTCGAATACTTTTGCCGGTAGGCCATCGGCCTGCACTTGCCAATGGCTGACGCGTAGCAGCGGCAATTGCGCCGACTGGTGCTCGGCGCCAATCCGGTTGGCCACCCCAAACAGGTCGGTCAAGCCATGCACGGCGGCCAACTGCGCACCTTGGTAAATCAACACACCCAACTCAACAACAGCCATTGTCAGTTTTCCCCCTGTTATTGTCGGTGCAGCCAATGCCCGGCGCCGGCGCCAGCTAAGATACTGAGCCCATCAACCCATCAAGAGGCAATTACCCATGGCCAAGCAAGCGCTCATCCTAATCGATATCCAGAACGACTACTTCCCCCAAGGCAAGTGGCCGCTTGACGGCGTGGAAACGGCTGCGGACAAGGCCGCCCAGGTGCTGCAGGCTTTCCGCGAGGCCGGGGATGCGGTGATTCATGTGCGTCATGAGTTCACCTCCGAGGACGCGCCGTTCTTCACACCCGAGTCCAAGGGTGCGCACCTGCATCCAAAAGTGCTGAACGAAGGCAACGAGCCGGTGGTGCTTAAACATTTCGTGAATGCATTTCGCGAAACCAACCTGCGCACCCTGCTGGAAAAACGCAGCATCACCGAACTGGTGGTGGTGGGCAGCATGAGCCATATGTGCGTCGATGCCGTGGTGCGGGCAGCGGCCGACCTGGGTTACACCGTCACGGTGATCCACGACGCCTGCGCCACCCTGGACCTGGAGTTCAACGGGCAGGTGATTCCGGCGGCGCAGGTGCATGCCGCGTATATGGCGGCGCTGGCGTTTGGGTATGCGAATGTGGTGTCGGCGGACGAGTATGTGCAGGCCCGCGCAACGGCATGACCACCACTGGTTTTAGCAGGTGGCGATGACGAACAGGCGCGGGAATGGCAGCAATACCGTGCCATCGGCCAGGGCGGGATAAGCCTGGGTAATCCGCGCTTGATAATCCTGCAGGAACGCGACTTTTTCGCTCTGCGTGAGCGGTGCGAGATAGGGGCGCAACGCCGAGCCCTTGAACCACTCCACCACAGCGGCATGATCGGCCAGGGGATGCTGGTAGGTGGTGCCCCATACATCGACAGTGCTGCAATGCCGGCTCAGCAGTTCGTAGTAGTAGCTCGCGGTGTGTCGCTCGTTGTGTTTGATCGTGCCAACCTTGGCAGCCCACGGGCCATCCGCCGCGACTTGCCGAGCCAGGCGGTGCGCCGGCTCGTCGAGGTTGTCGGGGGTTTGCACCGCCAGCGTGCCGCCGGGGTTCAGTTGCCTGACCAGGTGCGGGTACAGCTTGGCGTGATCCGGCAGCCATTGCAGGGAGGCATTGGCCAGGATCACGTCGAATGGTTGCGCGGGGCTCCACGCACCAATGTCCGCCAGTTCGAAAGTCAGCGCGGGCAGCCTTTTGCGCGCGTCGGCCAGCATGTCATCGGAACTGTCCAGGCCGGTGACGCGCGCTTGAGGGAAACGCTCGGCCAAGACTTCGGTGGAGTTGCCGGGCCCGCAGCCCAGGTCGACAGCGGTGCGCACATTGGTATCAGGAATGGCGGCAACCAAATCCCGGACGGGGCGGGTACGCTGTTGTTCAAACAGCGTGTATTGCTTGGCAGACCAGGTCATTGCCGCTTTCCTTCTAACCCGTGGTGGTAGTGGACCGTACTGGAGCCGCGCATAGCGCTAAAACATCCACGTATCGTAAGGCGCCTTGAAGATCAGGTAGTCGCGCTCAAACATAACCTTGATGCCGTTGGGGTGGAAGAAGCGGAGCAGTGGTTCCTGATGAACGTCGCCGTTCTTGTCCGTCCACCGGTAATAGGCGGAGCCCTGCGGCGACACTTTCAGTTGGGCCTCGACCTGCTCGCCCAGGTGTTGTCGCTGCGCCGGCTCAAATGCCTCGGCAGGTACCTCCAAGCGCAGGCTGGTAACCACCTCATCCTGATGAACCGTATTGAAAAACCGCGCGAATGCGACCAGGTTTTTCGGTTGTTCAAGCGCGAACAACGCGCTTAGCAGCTGCGAATCTTCGAACAGCCGATCAAGGGGGAAATCAACGTGATTAATGGTGCCGGAGGTGTGAGTGAACTGCATCGATAGCCCCGGTTTCCCGGCAATATTGTCAATCACGCCCAAGCCCAGCCCATCGGCCATGGCCAGAGAGAGACTCTCGGCAATCATCCGTCGTAGCTTCGCTCGATCCGCCGGAGGATTCGCTGGGTCAAGGTCAGCCATTGACTGAAACGACGGGTGTGGCAGCAAGCTGATCCATCCGGCGGCAAGCGAGGTGTGCAAGATAATCCGCGTTGCTCGGGGCTGCTTTTGCAACTGCTGCACAAACGTGGTGAGTGCGGGGTTGAAGGGATCGATCTTTGCCAGATATTGCGCAACTTCAGCGGTGCTGTCGGGATCCTGAGTGGCGTCCAACCGCTCAAGGGCGTATTGGTGCGCCAACGCGCCGCCCTCGGAATCAAGACGCTCGTTCTGCAACATCTTGAAGGCCTGGAAGCGAAACGGCTTCGGGGAGTCGGCACGCTTGAGAATACTGACCGCCACGGGCATCAATCCCTCATCGCGGTCCATGATTTCGAGGATGTAGAGCTTGCGGTTGTTGTCGAAATCAACATCCTGGAAGAGCGCTCTCAACCGCACGCTGATTGAGTCGTTACGCGCGCCGAAGGCCCAGCCGCCACGGGCCACCGAGAGCAGTTTGAGCGCATCGAGAAAATCCGAGCTGTCCGAGTCTTTCGACTCGATAATCGACAGCAGGCGGTTTTCGTCGCCCTTTCTGAAATCCAGGTTAACCATGGACTCCCCGCGCGCCTTGCGGCGAGCCAACTGGATCATGTAGGAGTCAAGCAATGCTCGGGTGCGGTAGGTATCCAGCGTCTTGCTGGCGACTGAGGATTCGTTCTCAAGTGAAAGCCACGACTCCACACGCTGCTTCATCTGGGATTCAAATGTCGTCTGCAAATTGCTGCTGATGAAATAGGTCAGCGCAGACCCGCCGACCACAACCACCGAGATGATGAAGGTCAGCGCCTGGGTCGCCCGGGTAATGGGCGCATTGGCCTGCTCTAGAATCTCTTTGCTCAGTTCGTACTTCAGATGGCTTATTTGAGCCGCCTGGTTCGCTTCCAACTGGCGAACCCTCTCGAGGGCTTCCTGGATGCGCTGCTCGGCATCCTGAGTTTGCTCTCGGCAGGCTTTGAGGGCCTGGGCCAACGCATCCGATGCGGACGTATCAGTACTCACGTTTCAACTCCTGTTCCATTCTGCTATCCCTGACGTGCCTGACCGCGCAGGGGTGCAGACCTGCGCAGTATTCCGCGGGCAAAAATAAAGCCCCTGGTGAATACACAGGGGCTTTATTTGTTATTGACAACCGTTGCGACTATCCGTTTTAGAACGGGATATCGTCATCAAAGCTGTCAAAGTCAGGAGCCGGTTGCGCAGCGGCCTGCTGTGGCGCTGGACGCGACTCACGCTGCGGCTGCTGGCTTGGCTGTGGACGCGACTGCTGTGGGCGCGGAGCCGAGTTGGACATGCCACCCTGGCCCTGTTGGTCGCCCTGTGGACGACCGCCCAACAGTTGCATGGTGCCTTGCATGTCGACCACGATTTCAGTGGTGTAACGCTTGATGCCGTCCTTTTCCCACTCGCGGGTTTGCAGTTTGCCTTCGATGTAGACCTGCGAACCTTTGCGCAGGTATTCGCCGGCGATTTCCGCGACCTTGCCGAACATCGACACACGGTGCCATTCGGTCTTTTCGACCTTCTGACCGGTCTGCTTGTCGGTCCACTGTTCACTGGTCGCCAGACTCAGGTTGGTCACGGCGTTACCGTTAGGCAAGTAGCGAACTTCGGGATCCTGGCCGCACGTACCTACCAATATGACTTTGTTAACCCCACGGGCCATAACGTTCTCCTAGGCTGGGCGCGCTGTCGGCACTGGGTTGACCAGTTGCTCGAGCGTCGCGCGGTCCAATAATTCGGTGTCCAATTTGATGTAGATCGCAGCTTCTTCTGCGACCACTACTGCGTCCGTTACTCCAACGACGGCCTTCAGGCGCTCGGCCAAGCCAGCTTCGCGAATCGCTTCAGGCGATAACGGCAGGCGTAGGCTCGTCACATACGGAGGTTCGCGCATGGTAACAGCAAAGGCCAACCAGAGGGCAGCCAGACCTGCGCATCCCAGGAACACAACCGACAAACCGCCATGCTGGAACATCCAGCCGCCCATAATGCCGCCGAGCGCGGAGCCCAGGAACTGGCTGGTGGAATACACCCCCATCGCCGTGCCCTTGCCGCCGGCCGGTGAAACTTTACTGATCAGCGAAGGCAGCGAAGCCTCCAGGAGGTTGAACGCGGTGAAGAACACCACCGTGCCGATCACCAGCGCCCGCAGGCTGTCGCCGAACTGCCAGAAGAATAGTTCAGTGAGCATCAATGTCGCGACGGCGCCCAGCAAAACTCGTTTCATTTTGCGTTTTTTCTCGCCATAGATGATGAACGGGATCATGGCGAAGAACGAAATCAACAGCGCGGTGAGGTACACCCACCAGTGCTGCTCCTTGGGCAGGCCGGCTTTTTGCACCAGTGCCAGGGGCAAGGCGACGAAGCTGCACATCAGCATGGCGTGCAATACGAAGATACCTAAATCCAGGCGCAGCAGGTCCGGGTGCTTGAGCGTCGGTAACAACGCCTTGCGCGCAACCCCGGACTCGCGGTGCTGCAACGTGCCGGTGGAGCGCGGCACCATGAAGGCCACGATGAGGATACCGATCAGCGCCATGCCGCCGGTAGCGAGAAACAAACCGTGCAAGCCGAACGCACGCGTCAGCAACGGGCCAACCACCATGGCCACGGCAAACGACAGGCCTATGGTCATGCCGATCATGGCCATGGCCTTGGTACGGTGCTGTTCGCGGGTCAGGTCCGACAGCAGTGCCATCACCGCAGCGGAAATCGCGCCGGCGCCTTGCAGGATACGTCCGGCGATCACGCCCCAGATCGAATCGGCCTGGGCCGCCAGCACACTGCCGAGGGCGAAGACGATCAGCCCCAGGTAAATCACCGGGCGGCGGCCAATGCGGTCGGAGATGATCCCGAACGGAATCTGAAAAATCGCCTGGGTCAGACCATAGGCGCCAATGGCCAGGCCGATCAGTGCCGGGGTCGCACCGGCGAGGTCCATGCCATAGGTCGCCAGTACCGGCAACACCATAAACATGCCCAGCATACGGAAGGCGAACACCAGGGCCAGACCGCTTGCTGCTCGGGTCTCGCCGCTACTCATGCGTTCGCTGTGGGGATCGTGCATGGAAAAACCTCGTGTGAACCGGCGGCGATTCTACCAGTCCCATCGATTGAGAGGGTATATGCGGCGCTTTGCCGCGCAGCTTTCATGTAAGGCTGCACCCGGCACTTTGACAGTGTATATTCATCCAGTCTTCCGTCGTATACTCCCGCATTATTTACGCCCGCCGTGCGAGGCCATCTTGGACAAGATCCTGATTCGTGGGGCTAGAACCCACAACCTGAAGAACATCGACCTGACCCTGCCCCGGGACAAACTGATCGTCATCACCGGCCTGTCCGGCTCCGGCAAATCGTCCCTGGCGTTCGATACGCTGTATGCCGAAGGCCAGCGTCGCTATGTGGAGTCACTGTCGGCCTATGCCCGCCAGTTCCTGTCGATGATGGAAAAACCCGACGTCGACACCATCGAGGGGCTGTCGCCGGCGATTTCCATCGAACAGAAATCGACCTCCCATAACCCGCGCTCCACCGTGGGCACCATCACCGAAATCTACGACTACTTGCGCCTGCTCTATGCGCGAGTCGGTATTCCGCGCTGCCCGGACCACGACATTCCCCTGGAAGCCCAGACCGTCAGCCAGATGGTCGACCTGGTGCTGGCCCAGCCGGAAGGCGCCAAGCTGATGCTGCTGGCCCCGGTGATTCGCGAGCGCAAGGGCGAACACCTTTCCGTCTTCGAAGAGCTGCGCGCCCAGGGTTTTGTGCGCGCGCGCATCAACGGCAAGCTCTATGAACTGGACGAAGCGCCCAAGCTCGACAAGCAGAAGAAGCACTCCATTGATGTGGTGGTCGACCGTTTCAAAGTACGTGCCGACCTGCAGCAGCGCCTGGCGGAGTCGTTCGAGACAGCGCTGAAGCTGGCGGACGGCATCGCCCTGGTAGCACCGATGGATGACGAGCCGGGCGAAGAGATCATCTTCTCCGCGCGCTTCGCCTGCCCGATCTGTGGCCATGCCATCAGCGAACTGGAACCCAAGCTGTTTTCCTTCAACAACCCGGCCGGCGCCTGCCCGACGTGTGATGGCCTGGGTGTGAAGCAGTTCTTTGACATCAAGCGCCTGGTTAACGGTGAACTCACCTTGGCGGAGGGTGCGATACGCGGATGGGACAGGCGCAACGTCTATTACTTCCAGATGCTGGGGTCGCTGGCGTCGCACTATAAGTTCAGCCTGGAAATGCCCTTCAATCAACTGCCGGCGGACCAGCAGAAAGTCATCCTCCACGGCAGTGGCTCGCAGAATGTCGATTTCAAATATTTGAACGACCGCGGCGACATTGTTAAGCGCTCGCATCCGTTTGAAGGCATCGTGCCGAACCTGGAACGGCGCTACCGCGAGACCGAATCGGCCAGCGTGCGCGAAGAGCTGGCGAAATTCCTCAGCACCCAGCCCTGCCCGGATTGCCGAGGCACTCGCCTGCGTCGTGAGGCGCGGCATGTGTGGGTAGGCGAGAAAACGCTGCCAGCGGTGACCAACCTGCCCATCGGCGATGCCTGCGAGTACTTTGGCGTACTCAAGCTGACCGGACGCCGCGGGGAAATTGCCGACAAGATCCTCAAGGAAATCCGCGAGCGGTTACAGTTCCTGGTTAACGTGGGCCTCGACTACCTGTCGCTGGATCGTAGCGCCGACACGTTGTCCGGCGGTGAGGCGCAGCGCATTCGTCTGGCCAGCCAGATCGGTGCCGGCCTGGTGGGTGTGTTGTATATCCTCGATGAGCCGTCGATTGGCTTGCACCAACGGGATAATGATCGCCTGCTGGGTACGCTGAAACACCTGCGCGATATTGGCAACACCGTGATCGTGGTCGAGCACGATGAAGACGCGATCCGCCTGGCGGACTATGTAGTCGATATCGGCCCGGGCGCCGGTGTGCATGGTGGGCATATCGTTGCCGAGGGCACCCCGGCCGAAGTGATGGCGCATCCCGACTCGTTGACCGGCAAGTACCTGTCCGGCCGCGTCAAGATCGAAGTACCGGCCAAACGTACACCGCGTAACAAAAAGATGGCGTTGCACCTCAAGGGCGCGCGCGGTAACAACCTGCGCAATGTCGACCTGGAGATTCCGTTGGGCCTGCTGACATGCGTGACCGGTGTTTCCGGCTCAGGCAAATCGACGCTGATCAATAACACGCTGTTCCCTTTGAGCGCCACTGCCCTGAACGGCGCGACTACCCTGGAAGCCGCTGCGCATGACAGCATCAAGGGCCTGGAGCACCTGGACAAGGTGGTCGACATCGACCAGAGCCCGATCGGCCGTACACCGCGCTCCAACCCGGCAACCTATACCGGGCTGTTTACGCCGATTCGCGAGCTGTTTGCCGGAGTACCGGAGTCCCGCTCGCGCGGTTACGGGCCTGGTCGGTTCTCGTTCAACGTCAAGGGCGGGCGATGCGAAGCATGCCAGGGCGATGGCTTGATCAAGGTAGAGATGCACTTTTTGCCGGACATCTACGTGCCGTGCGATGTGTGCAAGAGCAAACGCTATAACCGTGAAACCCTGGAGATCAAATACAAAGGCAAGAGCATCCACGAAACCCTGGAGATGACTATCGAGGAAGCTCGTATGTTTTTCGACGCGGTCCCAGCGTTGGCGCGCAAGCTGCAAACGTTGATGGATGTGGGCCTGTCGTATATCAAGCTGGGGCAATCGGCGACCACGCTGTCTGGTGGCGAGGCGCAACGGGTCAAGCTGTCTCGCGAGCTGTCCAAACGCGATACCGGCAAGACTCTGTATATCCTCGACGAACCGACCACGGGGCTGCATTTTGCGGATATCCAGCAACTGTTGGACGTGTTGCACCGGTTGCGCGACCACGGCAATACGGTGGTAGTGATCGAGCACAACCTTGATGTGATCAAGACCGCGGATTGGCTGGTGGATCTGGGGCCGGAAGGCGGTTCCAAGGGTGGCCAGATCATTGCGGTAGGTACGCCGGAGCAGGTCAGCGAGATGGAGCAGTCCCACACCGGTTACTACTTGAAACCGTTGTTGGAACGCGATCGGGCCTGAGTGATTCAGGCCCAAGAAAAAGCCCCTGTCACGTTGCGGTGACAGGGGCTTTTTTGTAAGCGGAAATCAGAATTGCGATTGCAGGTAGTTTTCCAGGCCAATCAGTTTGATCAGGCCCAACTGCTTTTCCAGCCAATAGGTGTGATCTTCTTCGGTGTCGTTCAACTGCACCCGCAGAATCTCCCGCGTGACGAAGTCGCTGTGCTGCTCGCAGAGCTCGATGCCCTTGCAGAGTGCGGCACGAACCTTGTATTCAAGACGAAGATCAGCTGCAAGCATGTCAGGTACGCTGGTGCCCACATCCAGATCGTCGGGACGCATACGCGGCGTGCCTTCGAGCATTAGAATCCGGCGCATCAATGCATCGGCGTGCTGTGCCTCTTCTTCCATCTCATGGTTAATACGCTCGTAGAGTTCGGTAAAACCCCAGTCTTCGTACATACGCGAGTGGATGAAATATTGGTCACGAGCTGCCAGTTCTCCCGTCAGCAACGTGTTGAGGTAATCGATTACGTCGGGGTGACCTTGCATCGCCCTACATCTCCCTGCTTGAAAGCCTGTAGTTTGAACCATCATGACTCGGAGGTCACGGGATCAACGGCATAAAAGTGCAGATTTGCGGAGAAAAGTAGCTGAAATAACGCAAAAACCGCCCAAATGAGGGCGGTTCTGCTTCTCGTTTAGAGTCAGCTAAGCGTTACACCCAGCGCCTTTGCGATTGCTTCTCCATAAGCCGGGTCGGCGTTGTAGAAGTGTTGCAGTTGGACCTGTACCACTGCGCTGGTGACGCCTTCCATCGCACCGGCGATGTTGCTGACCAGCAGAGCTTTCTGGGCATCATCCATCAACCGGTACAGCGCACCTGCATGGCTGTAGTAATCGGTGTCTTCACGTTGATCATACCGGTCTGCTGCACCGTTCAACGGCAGGGGCGGCTCTGCATACTGGGGTGCCTGCTTTGGAGCATCAGCGTAACTGTTAGGCTCATAATTTGGTGCAGCTGCGCCATTGCTACCAAATGCCATGGAGCCGTCACGCTGATAGCTGTTCACCGGGCTTCGCGGGGCGTTCACCGGCAGTTGCTGGTGATTGGTCCCTACGCGATAGCGGTGTGCATCAGCATAGGCAAACACGCGACCTTGCAGCATGCGATCCGGCGACAACCCAACACCAGGCACCATGTTGCTTGGGCCAAATGTAGCCTGCTCGACCTCGGCAAAATAATTCAAGGGATTGCGATTCAGCTCCAACTCGCCGACTTCGATCAGTGGGAACTCCTGCTGCGACCAGGTCTTGGTCACATCGAAGGGGTTCTCATAGTGAGCGGCAGCCTGAGCCTCGGACATGATTTGGATATTGACACTCCATTTCGGAAAGTCGCCGCGCTCAATCGCAGCAAACAGGTCGCGTTGAGCGTAATCAGGATCGGTACCGGCCAAGCGCGCAGCCACATCTGGCGCCAGGTTCTTGATGCCTTGTTTGGTTTTGTAGTGCCACTTCACCCAATGACGCTCACCCTTAGCGTTGATCAGGCTGTAGGTGTGGCTACCAAAGCCGTGCATATGACGGTAGCCGTCGGGGATACCGCGGTCCGAAAACAGAATGGTGATCTGATGCAGCGCCTCGGGCGAGTGTGACCAGAAGTCCCATTTGGCTTGGTTACTGCCAAGGTTGCTCTGCGGCAGTCGCTTCTGGGTGTGGATGAAATCGGGAAATTTGAGCGGATCGCGGATGAAGAATACCGGGGTGTTATTGCCAACGATGTCCCAGTTACCTTCTTCGGTATAGAACTTCAAAGCGAAGCCCCGCGGGTCACGCGCAGTGTCTGCCGAACCACGCTCACCACCCACGGTAGAGAAGCGCAGGAACGTTGGCGTTTGTTTACCAACGGTCTCGAACAACTTGGCACGTGTGTATTGAGTGATGTCGCGTGTAACGGTGAACGTTCCGTAGGCACCTGAACCCTTGGCGTGCACACGACGCTCAGGAATGTTTTCGCGGTTGAAGTGCGCAAGCTTTTCAATCAGATGAAAGTCATCAAGCAGCAACGGGCCGCGCGGGCCAGCAGTGCGGGAGTTCTGGTTGTCAGCAACGGGAGCGCCACTGGCGGTCGTAAGCGTTTTCAGGCTCATGCTCAATCTTCCTCAGGTCAGGCTTAACTGCCGGCTATCGGCTTGGAGGGAGTATTGACCATCAAGATGACACCATCAAATGCATTAAATTATGGGCTTTGATAGAAAATAACTAATTACCCGTCAGGGCGAATAGCGTCTGCTTAAAAGAGAACCGGTAGCGACCCGAATAATATAGATGGCTTTTCTATCGCCCACAAAAAACCGGGCACTAAGGCCCGGTTCTTCGTTACAGCTTGTCGTCTTACTCGGCGCTTACAGCTTCGCCGGCAGTAGCACGATCAACCAACTCAACGTACGCCATAGGCGCGTTGTCACCAGCGCGGAAACCGCACTTGAGGATGCGCAGGTAGCCACCCTCACGGGTAGCGTAACGCTTGCCCAGGTCGTTGAAGAGCTTACCAACGATAGCTTTCGAACGAGTACGGTCGAAAGCCAGACGGCGGTTAGCCAGGCTGTCTGTCTTGGCCAAAGTGATCAGCGGCTCAGCAACGCGACGCAGTTCTTTAGCTTTCGGCAGTGTAGTTTTGATCAGCTCGTGCTCGAACAGCGACACCGCCATGTTTTGAAACATGGCCTTGCGGTGCGAGCTGGTACGGCTCAGGTGACGACCACTTTTACGATGACGCATGGTTCATTCCTTACCAAACTCACGTTCGGTGATTACGACGATCAGGCAGTCGCCTTGTCGTCCTTCTTAAGACTTGCAGGCGGCCAGTTGTCGAGGCGCATGCCGAGGGACAGACCGCGGGAGGCCAGAACGTCCTTGATTTCAGTCAAGGATTTCTTGCCCAGGTTCGGAGTCTTCAACAGTTCTACTTCGGTACGCTGAATCAGGTCACCGATGTAGTAAATGTTTTCCGCCTTAAGGCAGTTAGCCGAACGTACAGTCAGTTCCAGATCGTCAACCGGGCGAAGCAGGATCGGATCGATCTCGTCTTCCTGCTCGATTACCACTGGTTCGCTGTCACCTTTGAGGTCGACGAACGCAGCCAACTGCTGTTGCAGAATGGTTGCAGCGCGGCGAATAGCCTCTTCAGGATCCAGAGTACCGTTGGTTTCCAGATCAATAACCAGCTTGTCCAGGTTAGTACGCTGTTCGACACGGGCGTTTTCCACCACGTATGCGATACGGCGAACCGGGCTGAACGAAGAGTCAAGCTGCAAGCGACCAATGCTGCGGCTTTCGTCTTCATCGCTCTGACGCGAGTCGGCCGGTTCATAACCACGACCACGAGCTACAGTGAGCTTCATGTTCAGGGCGCCGTTAGACGCCAGGTTAGCGATTACGTGATCGGGGTTAACGATCTCGACATCATGATCCAGCTGAATATCGGCAGCGGTAACCACCCCCGAACCCTTCTTCGACAAGGTCAGCGTAACTTCGTCACGGCCGTGCAGCTTGATAGCCAGACCTTTAAGGTTCAACAGGATTTCAATTACGTCTTCCTGTACACCTTCGATGGCGCTGTACTCGTGGAGCACACCGTCAATCTCGGCCTCGACTACTGCACAGCCGGGCATTGAGGACAACAGGATGCGGCGCAGCGCGTTGCCCAGGGTGTGGCCAAAACCACGCTCGAGAGGCTCGAGAGTGATCTTGGCGCGGGTTGGACTGACAACCTGCACATCAATGTGGCGGGGTGTCAGGAACTCATTTACCGAAATCTGCATGGATGCACCTATTTTCTAGCCCTTACTTGGAGTAGAGCTCGACAATCAGGCTTTCGTTGATGTCGGCGGACAGATCACTGCGAGCTGGAACGTTCTTGAAAACGCCCGACTTCTTCTCAGTGTCTACTTCTACCCATTCTACGCGGCCACGTTGGGCACACAGATCGAGAGCTTGGACAATGCGAAGTTGGTTTTTAGCTTTCTCGCGAACTGCGACCACGTCACCAGCACGAACCTGGTAGGACGGAACGTTTACGGTCTGACCGTTAACGCTGATCGACTTGTGCGATACCAGCTGACGGGATTCGGCACGAGTAGAACCAAAGCCCATACGGTATACAACGTTGTCCAGACGGCATTCGAGCAGTTGCAGCAGGTTTTCACCGGTTGCACCTTTCTTGCCAGCAGCTTCTTTGTAGTAGCCGCTGAACTGACGCTCGAGAACGCCGTAGATACGACGGACCTTCTGCTTTTCACGCAGTTGGGTGCCGTAATCGGACTGGCGACCGCGGCGTTGGCCGTGGATACCAGGTGCTGCTTCAATGTTGCACTTCGATTCGATCGCGCGCACGCCGCTCTTCAGGAAGAGATCGGTGCCTTCGCGACGAGCGAGTTTGCATTTTGGACCAATGTAACGAGCCATTCTTTACAATCTCCTGGATTACACGCGGCGCTTCTTCGGCGGACGGCACCCGTTGTGCGGGATTGGCGTCACGTCGGTGATGCTGGCGATCTTATAGCCACAGCCGTTCAAAGCACGGACAGCAGACTCACGACCTGGACCTGGACCTTTGACGTTAACGTCGAGGTTTTTCAGGCCGTATTCCAGCGCAGCTTGACCAGCACGTTCAGCAGCTACTTGAGCAGCAAACGGGGTGGACTTGCGGGAACCGCGGAAACCCGAACCACCGGAGGTAGCCCAAGAAAGCGCGTTACCTTGACGGTCGGTGATGGTCACGATGGTGTTGTTAAAAGATGCATGGATGTGGGCGATGCCATCAACCACTGTCTTTTTAACTTTTTTACGAGGACGAGCAGCAGGTTTTGCCATGATAATTTTCCTGTCGATTCGCTGGGGCGATTACTTGCGGATCGGCTTACGCGGACCTTTACGGGTACGCGCGTTAGTCTTGGTACGCTGACCGCGTACTGGAAGACCACGACGATGACGCAGACCGCGATAGCAACCGAGGTCCATCAAACGCTTGATTTTCATGTTGATTTCGCGACGCAGGTCACCTTCAGTGGTGAACTTCGCCACTTCGCCACGCAGCTGTTCAATCTGCTCGTCGCTCAGATCCTTGATCTTAGCGGCTGGGTTTACCCCAGCAACTGCGCAAATTTTCTGCGCAGTAGTGCGACCAACACCATAGATGTAGGTCAGCGAGATAACAGTGTGCTTGTTATCTGGAATGTTAACGCCTGCAATACGGGCCATTCAGTGGGACTCCAATTGACAGCTACCTACGCCCCGGAAGCCAAGAAATAGGGCGCGAGATAATATCGCTGTAATAACAAATAATCAACCCGGCAGCGCACTAGCTGCCGGGCTTCAAGCGGATCACACTCAGCCTTGGCGCTGTTTGTGACGCGGTTCCGCGCTGCAAATTACTCGAACAACACCTTCGCGGCGAATAATCTTGCAGTTACGGCACAGCTTTTTCACCGATGCACGAACTTTCATCACCAACTCCTCGAACCTTATGGGGTACTCAGCGCAACATGCCGCTGCCGTAGCCCTTCAGGTTGGCTTTCTTCATCAGGGATTCGTACTGGTGCGAAACGAGGTGCGATTGTACTTGGGACATGAAGTCCATCACAACCACGACGACGATCAGCAACGAGGTCCCGCCAAGGTAGAACGGAACGTTTGCTGCAACCACCAGGAACTGGGGCAACAAGCACACGGCCGTCATATATAGAGCACCGAACAGGGTTAAACGGGTCAGAACGCCATCAATGTAGCGTGCAGACTGCTCACCTGGACGAATGCCCGGAATAAAGGCACCGGACTTCTTCAGGTTTTCCGCTACGTCTTTCGGATTGAACATCAACGCCGTATAGAAGAAGCAGAAGAAAATAATCCCTGCACTAAACAGCAGAATATTCAACGGCTGACCAGGAGCGATCGACTGAGAGAGGTCCTGCAGCCAGCCCATATTTTCAGACTGACCAAACCAGGTACCCAACGAAGCCGGAAACAGCAAAATGCTGCTCGCGAAAATTGCCGGAATAACACCGGCCATATTCACTTTCAGCGGCAAGTGGCTGGTCTGCGCGGCAAAAACCTTACGGCCCTGCTGACGCTTGGCGTAGTGAACAGCAATACGACGCTGACCACGCTCAATGAACACCACAAAACCGATAATCGCTACTGCCAGCAAACCGATGGCAACCAAGGCGAAAATGTTGATATCACCCTGACGCGCAGACTCGAAAGACTGCCCTATCGCTCTCGGAAGACCGGCGACGATACCTGCGAAAATCAACATCGAGATACCGTTGCCAACACCACGCTCAGTAATCTGCTCACCCAGCCACATCATGAACATCGCACCAGCCACAAACGTGGATACCGCGACGAAATGGAAGCCAAAGTCACCAGTGAACGCAACGCCCTGCCCGGCCAAGCCAACGGACATGCCGATAGCTTGGACCAGGGCGAGGACGACAGTGCCGTAGCGGGTGTACTGGCTAATCTTGCGACGACCAGCTTCACCTTCCTTCTTCAACTGCTCCAGTTGCGGACTGACGGCGGTCATCAACTGCATGATGATCGATGCCGAGATGTACGGCATGATCCCCAACGCAAAGATGCTCATCCGTTCCAGCGCGCCACCGGAAAACATGTTGAACAAGCTAAGAATGGTCCCCTCATTCTGTCGAAACAGGTCTGCGAGTCGGTCCGGGTTGATACCTGGAACCGGGATGTGTGCGCCTATTCGGTAGACGATAATCGCCAGGAACAGAAAACGCAGACGAGCCCAAAGTTCAGACATACCGCCTTTGCCGAGCGCTGAGAGAGCACCTTGCTTAGCCATTTATTCCTCGAACTTGCCGCCAGCTGCTTCGATAGCCGAACGCGCACCTTTGGTGGCGCCGATTCCCTTGCCGATAGTGACAGCGCGAGTCACTTCACCGGACAACATGATTTTCACACGTTGTACGTTGACGTTGATCACGTTGGCATCTTTCAGGGTCTGCACAGTAACGATGTCGCCTTCCACTTTAGCCAGCTCGGACAGACGCACTTCTGCGCGGTCCATGGCTTTCAGGGATACGAAACCGAACTTAGGCAGGCGACGATGCAGCGGCTGTTGACCGCCTTCAAAGCCTGGAGCAATGGTGCCACCGGAGCGGGAGGTTTGACCTTTGTGGCCACGGCCACCAGTCTTACCCAAACCGCTACCGATACCACGGCCCGGACGATGCTTTTCACGACGGGAACCCGGCGCTGGACTCAGATCATTGAGTTTCATCGATTAACCCTCGACACGCAGCATGTAGTAAGCCTTGTTGATCATCCCGCGATTCTCGGGAGTATCCTGGACTTCTACAGTGTGACCGATGCGACGCAGACCCAAACCCTTAACGCACAATTTGTGGTTAGGGATGCGACCGGTCATGCTTTTGATCAGCGTTACTTTAACGGTAGCCATGATCAGAAGATCTCCTTGACGCTTTTGCCACGCTTGGCGGCAATGGATTCAGGAGATTGCATAGCTTTCAAACCCTTGAAAGTGGCGTGAACCACGTTTACTGGGTTAGTCGAGCCGTAGCACTTGGCCAGAACGTTCTGAACGCCAGCAACTTCGAGAACAGCACGCATAGCGCCGCCAGCGATGATACCGGTACCTTCAGAAGCAGGCTGCATGTACACCTTCGAAGCGCCATGGGCGGATTTCATTGCGTACTGCAGAGTGGTGCCGTTCAGATCAACTTGGATCATGTTGCGACGAGCAGCTTCCATTGCCTTCTGGATCGCAGCAGGCACTTCACGCGACTTGCCACGGCCGAAGCCAACACGCCCTTTACCATCACCCACCACGGTCAACGCGGTGAAAGTGAAGATACGGCCGCCTTTAACGGTTTTGGCTACGCGGTTAACTTGAACCAGCTTCTCAATGTAGCCTTCGTCGCGCTTTTGGTCGTTATTTGACATAACTTAGAACTCCAGCCCAGCTTCACGAGCAGCATCAGCCAGCGCTTTAACGCGGCCATGGTACTTGAAGCCAGAGCGGTCGAAAGCCACTTGCGAGACGCCAGCGGCCTTAGCACGCGTAGCGACCAGCTGGCCAACCTTTGTGGCCGCGTCGATGTTGCCAGTGGCACCATCACGCAGTTCTTTATCCAAAGTCGAGGCACTTGCCAGAACTTTGTTGCCGTCGGCCGAGATGACCTGGGCGTAGATGTGCTGCGACGAGCGGAACACGCAGAGACGCACGACTTCGAGTTCGTGCATTTTCAGGCGTGCTTTGCGAGCGCGACGCAGTCGAGTAACTTTTTTGTCGGTCATTTGCTATGCCCTACTTCTTCTTGGCTTCTTTACGACGGACGACTTCGTCCGCGTAGCGCACACCTTTGCCTTTGTACGGCTCTGGTGGACGGAAGTCGCGGATCTCAGCGGCCACCTGACCTACCAGCTGCTTATCAATACCCTTGATCAGGATATCGGTTTGGCTAGGGGTCTCAGCGGTGATGCCTTCCGGCAGTTCGTAATCCACTGGGTGCGAGAAGCCAAGGGCCAGGTTCAAAACCGTGCCTTTTGCTTGCGCTTTGTAACCAACACCGACCAGCTGGAGCTTACGCTCGAAGCCTTGGCTTACGCCTTGGACCATGTTGTTTACCAACGCACGCGTGGTACCGGCCATTGCGCGAGTTTGTTGATCGCCATTGCGAGCAGCGAAACGCAGCTCACCAGCTTCTTCAACGATCTCAACGGACGAATGGATGTTCAGTTCAAGAGTGCCCTTGGCACCCTTCACCGAAAGCTGTTGGCCTGCGAATTTGACTTCGACACCGGCTGGCAGCTTAACGGGGTTCTTAGCGACGCGAGACATGCTTATCCCCCCTTAGAACACAGTGCAAAGAACTTCGCCGCCGACACCGGCAGCGCGCGCAGCACGATCCGTCATCACACCTTTGTTGGTGGAGACGATAGACACGCCCAGACCGCCACGAACTTTCGGCAGATCTTCAGCGGACTTGTACTGACGCAGGCCTGGACGGCTAACGCGCTTCACTTCCTCGATGACCGAACGGCCTTCGAAGTACTTCAGCTCGATGGACAGCAGTGGTTTGATTTCGCTGCTGATCTGATAACCCGCAATGTAGCCTTCGTCTTTCAGGACTTTGGCAACAGCTACCTTCAACTTGGAAGATGGCATGCTTACGACGGACTTTTCAGCCATCTGGGCATTACGGATACGAGTTAGCATGTCCGCTAACGGGTCCTGCATACTCATGGGCTAGACGCTCCTAATACAAAAAAATTAGCCTTACGGCTACATATGTCGCCGAGAATCTCCGAGCATAGAAAACACGGGCTCAGGCGAGCCGGGTATTCTAGACACACTCCGGAAATGAAACAAGCCCCAAAAGGGGCTTGTTCCAGATTCAAGGTCACCGGTGGTCAGTATCTTTCGATTCAGACCACCTGGACGTTGAAAGTACTTACCAGCTGGCTTTAACCAGACCTGGTACGTCACCACGCATTGCGGCTTCACGCAGCTTGTTACGGCCGAGGCCGAACTTGCGGTAAACGCCGTGCGGACGACCAGTCAGGCGGCAGCGGTTACGCATGCGCGAGGCGCTTGCGTCACGTGGCTGCTTCTGCAGGGCAACTGTAGCTTCCCAACGTGCTTCTGGACTTGCGTTCAGATCAACGATGATTGCTTTCAGTGCTGCACGCTTTTTGGCGTACTTGGCAACCGTGAGCTGACGCTTCAGCTCGCGATTTTTCATGCTCATCTTGGCCATGGTCCTACTCCAATCAGTTGCGGAACGGGAATTTGAAAGCACGCAACAGGGCGCGACCTTCATCATCGTTCTTGGCAGTGGTGGTCAGGGTGATGTCCAGACCGCGGAGAGCATCGATCTTGTCGTAGTCGATTTCCGGGAAGATGATCTGCTCTTTCACGCCCATGCTGTAGTTACCACGACCATCGAAGGACTTGGCATTCAGGCCGCGGAAGTCGCGAACCCGAGGCAGGGAGATCGACAGCAGACGATCCAGGAATTCGTACATACGCTCACGGCGCAGGGTCACTTTGACGCCGATCGGCCAACCTTCACGGACTTTAAAGCCAGCGATGGATTTCCGAGCGTAGGTCACAACGACTTTCTGGCCGGTGATCTTTTCCAGGTCAGCAACAGCGTGCTCGATGACTTTTTTGTCGCCGATCGCTTCGCCCAGACCCATGTTCAGGGTGATTTTGGTAACGCGCGGAACTTCCATCACGTTCCCGAGCTTAAGTTCTTCCTTAAGCTTGGGGGCGATTTCCTTCCGGTAAATCTCTTGTAGTCGTGCCATGGTCTTATCTACCTAGCAGTGTTCAAGCATCAACCGCTTTTTGGGTCGACTTGAAGACACGAATTTTCTTACCGTCTTCTACTTTGAAACCAACACGATCAGCCTTGTTGGTTTCGCCGTTGAAAATGGCGACGTTAGAAGCGTGCAGTGGCGCTTCTTTTTCGACGATACCGCCCTGTACGCCCGACATCGGGTTAGGCTTGGTATGACGCTTGACCAGGTTCAAACCACCAACGACCAGACGGTCATCAGCGAGAACCTTCAGCACCTTACCGCGCTTACCTTTGTCTTTGCCGGCGATCACGATGATCTCGTCGTCACGACGAATCTTTTGCATGTCGGATCTCCTTACAGCACTTCTGGGGCGAGCGAGACGATCTTCATGAACTTCTCAGTACGAAGTTCACGGGTCACTGGCCCAAAGATACGGGTGCCGATCGGCTCTTGCTTGTTGTTCAGAAGAACAGCAGCGTTGCCGTCAAAGCGGATAATGGAGCCATCTGCACGGCGTACGCCGTGACGAGTGCGGACTACAACAGCAGTCATCACTTGGCCTTTTTTCACTTTACCGCGAGGAATTGCTTCCTTGACGGTAACTTTGATGATGTCACCGATACCAGCGTAACGACGATGGGAGCCACCCAGCACCTTGATGCACATAACACGGCGAGCGCCGCTGTTATCGGCCACATCGAGCATGGATTGAGTCTGAATCATATAATTTCTCCGACCCCTAGTCCTTAGACTTCCACAGCGCGTTCGAGAACATCAACCAGCGCCCAAGACTTGGTCTTGGCCATCGGACGAGTTTCACGAATAGTGACTTTGTCGCCGATGTGGCACTGATTGGTTTCGTCGTGCGCGTGCAGCTTAGTCGAACGCTTAACATATTTACCGTAGATCGGGTGCTTAACGCGACGCTCGATCAGAACGGTGATGGTTTTGTCCATCTTGTCGCTGACAACACGGCCAGTCAGCGTACGGACAGTCTTTTCGGCTTCAGCCATGATCACTTACCTGCCTGCTGGTTGAGCACAGTCTTCACGCGAGCAATGTCACGCTTAACTTGCGAGAGCAGATGAGACTGCCCCAACTGGCCAGTTGCTTTCTGCATACGCAGATTGAACTGGTCGCGCAGCAGGCCGAGCAGTTGCTCGTTCAGCTGCTGTGCGGATTTTTCACGAAGTTCATTCGCTTTCATCACATCACCGTCCGTTTAACAAAGGCGGTGGCGAGCGGCAGCTTTGCAGCAGCCAGGGCAAAAGCCTCACGCGCCAGCTCTTCAGTTACACCCTCGATTTCATACAGGACTTTGCCTGGCTGAATCTGGGCTACCCAGTATTCCACGTTACCCTTACCTTTACCCATCCGAACCTCGAGAGGTTTTTTGGAGATCGGCTTGTCCGGGAATACACGGATCCAGATCTTGCCGCCACGTTTAACGTGACGGGTCAGTGCACGACGCGCTGACTCGATCTGACGAGCGGTGAGACGACCACGAGCTACAGACTTCAGCGCGAACTCGCCGAAGCTGACTTTGCTACCGCGCTGAGCCAGACCACGGTTGTGGCCTGTCATCTGCTTGCGGAACTTCGTACGCTTTGGTTGCAACATTTGGCGTACCCCTTACTTAGCAGCTTTTTTACGAGGCGCTGGTGCTTGTGGTTTCAGTTCTTCTTGGCGACCACCAATTACTTCGCCTTTGAAGATCCAAACCTTTACACCGATCACACCATAAGTGGTGTGAGCTTCGTAGTTGGCATAGTCGATGTCGGCACGCAGGGTGTGCAGTGGCACACGACCTTCGCGATACCATTCAGTACGTGCGATTTCAGCACCGCCGAGACGACCGCTCACTTGGATTTTGATGCCTTTGGCACCAATGCGCATGGCGTTCTGTACAGCGCGCTTCATAGCGCGACGGAACATTACGCGACGCTCCAGCTGCTGAGCTACGCTCTGCGCAACCAGCATACCGTCGAGTTCCGGCTTACGGATCTCTTCGATATTGATGTGCACAGGCACACCCATTTGCTTGGTCAGGTCCTGACGCAGTTTCTCAACATCTTCACCTTTCTTCCCGATAACGATACCTGGACGAGCGGTGTGGATGGTGATACGTGCAGTTTGGGCCGGACGATGGATATCGATACGGCTTACGGACGCGCTTTTTAGTTTGTCTTGGAGATACTCACGCACCTTCAGATCAGCGAACAAGTAGTCCGCATAAGTCCGACCGTCTGCGTACCAGACGGAGGTGTGCTCCTTGACGATTCCCAGGCGAATGCCAATGGGATGTACTTTCTGACCCATCTCTTCGACTCCGTTACTTGTCAGCAACCTTGACAGTGATATGGCAAGACCGCTTGACGATGCGATCAGCACGGCCTTTGGCACGTGGCATGATGCGCTTCAGCGAACGCCCTTCGTTGACGAAAACGGTGCTGACCTTCAGGTCATCAACGTCTGCGCCTTCGTTATGCTCGGCGTTGGCTACGGCCGACTCCAGCACTTTCTTCATGATCTCGGCGGCTTTCTTACTGCTGAAAGCCAACAGGTTGAGCGCTTCGCCCACCTTCTTCCCGCGGATCTGGTCGGCGACCAAGCGGGCTTTCTGGGCGGAGATTCGAGCGCCCGACAACTTAGCGGCTACTTCCATTTCCTAACCCCTTAACGCTTGGCTTTCTTGTCAGCCACGTGCCCACGATAAGTGCGGGTACCGGCGAACTCGCCCAGTTTGTGGCCAACCATGTCTTCGTTCACGAGAACTGGGACGTGCAGACGACCGTTGTGTACAGCGATGGTCAGACCGACCATTTGTGGCAGGATCATCGAACGGCGCGACCAGGTTTTCACCGGTTTGCGATCGTTCTTTTCCGCCGCCACTTCGATCTTCTTCAGTAGGTGAAGATCAATAAAAGGACCTTTTTTCAGAGAACGTGGCACTGTCGTATCCCTCTATTTACTTGCGACGACGGACGATCATTTTGTCGGTACGCTTATTACCACGAGTCTTCGCGCCCTTAGTCGGGAAGCCCCATGGCGATACCGGATGACGACCACCAGAGGTACGACCTTCACCACCACCGTGTGGGTGGTCAACCGGGTTCATGGCAACACCACGAACGGTTGGGCGAACGCCACGCCAGCGTTTGGCACCAGCTTTACCCAGCGAACGCAGGCTGTGCTCGGAGTTCGAGACTTCACCCAGGGTCGCGCGGCATTCAGCCAGCACTTTACGCATCTCACCAGAACGCAGACGCAGGGTCACGTAGACACCCTCACGAGCGATCAGCTGAGCCGAAGCACCAGCGGAACGAGCGATTTGCGCGCCTTTACCTGGCTTCAATTCGATGCCGTGTACGGTGCTACCAACTGGAATGTTACGCAGTTGCAGAGCGTTGCCCGGCTTGATCGGCGCCAGGGCACCTGCGATCAGCTGGTCGCCAGCGCTCACGCCTTTAGGGGCGATGATGTAGCGACGCTCGCCATCTGCGTACAGCAGCAGAGCGATGTGAGCAGTACGGTTTGGATCGTATTCAATACGCTCGACAGTGGCAGAGATGCCATCTTTGTCGTTGCGACGGAAGTCGACCAGACGATAATGCTGCTTATGGCCACCACCGATGTGACGAGTGGTAATACGACCATTGTTGTTACGACCACCAGTCTTCGATTTTTTCTCGAGCAGCGGTGCGTGAGGAGCGCCTTTATGCAGCTCCTGGTTGACCACCTTGACCACAAAACGGCGGCCAGGGGAAGTCGGTTTGCATTTAACGATTGCCATGATGCACCCCTTCCTTACTCAGCACTGCTGCTGAAATCGAGATCTTGGCCTGGCTGAAGGGAGATAACTGCCTTCTTCCAGTCATTACGCTTGCCCAGACCGCGAGCAGTGCGCTTGCTCTTACCCAGAACGTTCAGGGTAGTAACACGCTCTACTTTCACGCTGAACAGGCTTTCGACGGCCTTCTTGATTTCCAGCTTGGTTGCGTCAGTTGCAACCTTGAAAACGAACTGGCCTTTCTTGTCAGCCAGAACCGTAGCCTTTTCGGAAACGTGCGGGCCAAGCAGAACTTTAAATACGCGTTCCTGGTTCATCCCAGCAGCTCCTCGAATTTCTTCACGGCCGACACGGTGATCAACACCTTGTCGTATGCGATCAGACTAACTGGATCGGAACCTTGCACGTCACGTACATCAACGTGTGGCAGGTTGCGAGCAGCCAGGTACAGGTTCTGATCAACAGCTTCAGACACGATCAAAACGTCGGTCAGGCTCATGTTGTTCAGTTTGCCCAGCAGATCTTTGGTTTTTGGACTTTCAACAGCGAAGTCCTGAACCACGACCAGACGATCAGTACGCACGAGTTCAGCAAGGATGGAGCGCAGAGCTGCGCGGTACATCTTCTTGTTGAGCTTCTGAGAGTGATCCTGTGGACGAGCTGCGAAAGTGGTACCGCCGCCACGCCAGATTGGGCTACGGATAGTACCGGCACGAGCACGGCCAGTGCCTTTCTGACGCCAAGGGCGCTTACCGCCACCACGAACGTCGGAACGGGTCTTTTGCTGCTTGCTACCTTGACGGCCGCCGGCCATGTAGGCCACGACTGCTTGGTGAACCAGCGTCTCGTTGAATTCGCCGCCAAATGTCAGTTCGGAAACTTCGATCGCTTGAGCGTCATTTACATTTAATTGCATGTCAGCTTCCCCTTAACCGCGAGCCTTGGCCGCTGGACGTACAACCAGGTTGCCGCCAGTAGCGCCAGGAACAGCACCCTTGACCAACAACAGATTGCGTTCAGCGTCGACGCGCACTACTTCGAGGGACTGCACGGTCACGCGCTCAGCGCCCATATGACCGGACATTTTTTTGCCCTTGAATACACGACCAGGAGTCTGGCACTGGCCAATAGAGCCCGGGACGCGGTGGGAGACGGAGTTACCGTGAGTGTTGTCTTGGCCACGGAAATTCCAACGCTTGATCGTACCCTGGAAGCCTTTACCCTTGGACTGACCGGTTACATCAACCAGTTGACCAGCGGCGAAGATTTCAGCGTTGATCAGATCGCCAGCCTGGTAGTCGCCGTCTTCAAGACGGAACTCCATAACAGTGCGACCAGCTGCAACGTTTGCTTTAGCGAAGTGACCCGCTTGAGCAGCAGTCACACGCGAAGCACGACGCTCGCCTACAGTGACTTGCACTGCACGATAGCCATCGGTTTCTTCAGTTTTGAACTGGGTGACGCGATTCGGCTCGATCTCAATGACCGTGACCGGAATGGAGACACCTTCTTCGGTGAAAATACGGGTCATACCGCATTTACGACCGACTACACCAATAGTCATGTTGTAAACCTCATGAGTGTACGGGGCTTTCACCCGCTATGGCCGCCCATTTCAGAGCGTTACACGACTAAGACCCAAGTCTTAGCCGAGGCTGATCTGTACTTCCACACCGGCCGCCAGATCGAGCTTCATAAGTGCATCAACGGTTTTATCCGTTGGCTGGACGATGTCCAGTACGCGCTTATGAGTACGGATCTCGTACTGGTCACGCGCGTCTTTGTTGACGTGCGGGGAGACCAGAACGGTGAACCGCTCTTTACGGGTAGGCAGTGGAATTGGACCACGCACTTGTGCACCAGTACGTTTCGCGGTTTCCACGATTTCCTGGGTGGATTGGTCGATCAGGCGATGGTCAAAAGCCTTCAACCTGATACGGATTTGCTGATTTTGCATTGGATTTCAGACTCCGGCTGCTATTCCCAGCGAGCGCAATACGCCCGTTAAAAGGAGGCGCAATTCTATAGACGCCCCAGATAGGTGTCAACCCAATAAAAAAGGCCCCCGCTAAGCGGGGGCCTTCTCAAAACCAAGAGCTATCTCGAAAGAGATAATTACTCGATGATTTTAGCTACAACGCCAGCACCAACGGTACGGCCGCCTTCGCGAATAGCGAAACGCAGACCGTCTTCCATTGCGATGGTTTTGATCAAGGTAACAACCATTTTGATGTTGTCGCCCGGCATTACCATCTCAACGCCTTCCGGCAGTTCGCAGTTGCCAGTCACGTCAGTAGTACGGAAGTAGAACTGTGGACGGTAGCCTTTGAAGAACGGAGTGTGACGACCGCCTTCTTCTTTGCTCAGCACGTACACTTCAGCTTCGAACTTGGTGTGCGGCTTAACCGAACCTGGCTTAACCAGAACCTGGCCACGCTCAACGTCGTCACGCTTGGTACCACGCAGCAGAACGCCGCAGTTCTCGCCAGCACGACCTTCGTCGAGCAGCTTACGGAACATTTCAACACCGGTGCAGGTGGTGACGGTAGTGTCACGCAGACCAACGATTTCCAGTGGATCTTGAACCTTAACGATACCGCGCTCGATACGACCAGTCACAACAGTACCGCGACCAGAGATCGAGAATACGTCTTCGATTGGCATCAGGAACGGCTTGTCGATAACACGAACTGGGTCTGGGATGTAGCTGTCCAGAGTTTCAACCAGTTTACGAACGGACGTGGTGCCCATTTCGTTGTCATCTTTGCCTTCCAGAGCCATACGAGCAGAACCGATGATGATCGGAGTGTCGTCGCCTGGGAAGTCGTAAGTGCTCAGCAGATCGCGCACTTCCATCTCAACCAGTTCCAGCAGCTCAGCGTCGTCTACCAGGTCAGCCTTGTTCAGGTAAACCACGATGTACGGAACACCTACCTGACGGGACAGCAGGATGTGCTCACGGGTTTGTGGCATCGGACCATCAGCGGCCGAGCAAACCAGGATCGCGCCGTCCATCTGGGCAGCACCGGTGATCATGTTCTTCACATAGTCAGCGTGACCTGGGCAGTCAACGTGAGCGTAGTGACGGATCAGCGAGTTGTATTCAACGTGCGCGGTGTTGATGGTGATACCACGAGCTTTTTCTTCTGGTGCGCTGTCGATTTTATCGAAATCAACGATTGCAGAACCGAATACTTCGGAGCAAACGCGAGTCAGAGCAGCAGTCAGAGTGGTTTTACCGTGGTCAACGTGACCGATGGTGCCAACGTTGACGTGCGGTAGGGAACGATCAAATTTTTCTTTAGCCACGACAATTAACTCCTTGCCTAAAGGACTGAATCAGCCTTGTTTTTTGGATACAGTTTCAGCGATGTGCGCCGGAGCTGTGTTGTATTTTTTGAATTCCATAGAGTAGCTTGCGCGCCCCTGGGACATGGAGCGAACGTCGGTCGCATAACCGAACATCTCACCCAACGGAACCTCGGCGCGAATCACTTTGCCGGAAACCGTGTCTTCCATACCCAAGATCATGCCGCGACGACGGTTAAGGTCGCCCATGACATCACCCATATAGTCTTCAGGTGTAACAACTTCTACCGCCATGATTGGCTCAAGCAACTCACCACCGCCCTTCTGGGCCAGTTGCTTGGTTGCCATGGAAGCAGCCACCTTGAACGCCATCTCGTTGGAGTCGACGTCGTGGTAAGAACCGTCAAAAACGGTTGCTTTCAGGCCGATCAGCGGATAGCCGGCAACAACACCGTTCTTCATCTGCTCTTCGATACCCTTCTGGATAGCAGGGATGTATTCCTTAGGAACAACACCACCCACTACTTCGTTCACGAATTGCAGACCTTCCTGACCTTCGTCAGCAGGAGCAAAACGGATCCAGCAGTGACCGAACTGACCACGACCGCCGGACTGACGAACGAACTTGCCTTCGATTTCACAGTTCTTCGTGATGCGCTCACGATAGGAAACCTGAGGCTTACCGATGTTGGCTTCGACGTTGAACTCACGGCGCATCCGGTCAACCAGGATGTCCAGGTGCAGCTCGCCCATGCCGGAGATGATCGTTTGACCAGTCTCTTCATCAGTCTTGACACGGAAAGATGGATCTTCCTGAGCAAGCTTGCCCAGAGCGATACCCATTTTTTCCTGGTCATCCTTGGTCTTAGGCTCTACGGCAACCGAAATAACCGGCTCCGGGAAGTCCATGCGAACCAGGATGATTGGCTTGGCAGCGTCGCACAAAGTCTCACCAGTGGTGACGTCCTTCATGCCGATCAGGGCCGCGATGTCACCAGCGCGTACTTCCTTGATCTCCTCGCGGGCGTTTGCGTGCATTTGCACCATACGACCCACACGCTCTTTCTTGCCTTTAACCGAGTTGATCACGCCGTCGCCGGAGGCCAACACGCCCGAGTAAACGCGGACGAAGGTCAAAGTACCCACGAATGGGTCGGTAGCGATCTTGAACGCCAGAGCCGAGAACGGCTCGCTATCATCGGCGTGACGCTCCATCTCTTCTTCCTCGTTATCAGGGTTGGAACCCTTGATAGCAGGAATGTCGGTTGGAGCAGGCAAGTAGTCGATAACGGCGTCAAGAACCAGGGGAACGCCCTTGTTCTTGAAGGAAGAACCGCAAACAGCCAAGACGATTTCGCCAGCAATAGTACGCTGACGCAGAGCGGCCTTGATTTCCACGTTGGTGAGTTCTTCACCTTCGAGGTACTTGTTCATCAGCTCTTCGCTGGCTTCGGCAGCAGCCTCAACCATGTTGTTACGCCACTCGTCAGCCAGCTCCTGCAACTCTGCAGGGATAGGCTTACGAACAGGAACCATACCTTTGTCGGAGTCGTTCCAGTAAACAGCTTCCATGTTGATCAGATCGATCTGACCCTGGAAGTTGTCTTCGGAACCGATCGCCAATTGGATTGGCACCGGAGTGTGACCCAGACGCTGCTTGATCTGACCGATCACGCGCAGGAAGTTGGCACCAGCACGGTCCATCTTGTTTACGTAAACAAGACGTGGAACGCCGTATTTGTTGGCTTGACGCCATACGGTTTCCGACTGAGGCTCAACACCCGAGGTACCGCAGAACACAACGACAGCGCCGTCGAGTACGCGCAGAGAACGCTCAACTTCAATGGTGAAGTCTACGTGGCCCGGGGTATCGATTACGTTGAAGCGATGCTCGTCTTTGTACTGCTTCTCGGAACCTTTCCAGAAGGCGGTAATAGCAGCAGAAGTAATGGTAATACCACGCTCCTGCTCCTGAACCATCCAGTCTGTGGTCGCGGCGCCGTCATGCACCTCGCCCATTTTGTGACTTTTGCCGGTGTAAAACAGTACGCGCTCAGTGGTGGTGGTTTTACCAGCATCCACGTGAGCAACGATACCGATGTTACGGTAGCGGCTAATCGGAGTAGTACGAGCCATAAAGCCCTCGCAAAATTAGTGAAGCTAAGATTAGAAGCGGTAGTGCGAGAAAGCTTTGTTAGCTTCAGCCATACGGTGCACGTCTTCACGCTTCTTAACAGCAGCACCTTTACCTTCAGCAGCGTCCAACAGTTCGCCAGCCAAACGCAGAGCCATAGACTTCTCGCCGCGCTTACGGGCGAAGTCTACCAACCAGCGCATTGCCAGAGCGTTACGACGGGACGGACGAACTTCAACCGGAACCTGGTAAGTAGCACCGCCTACACGGCGCGACTTCACTTCGACCAGCGGAGCGATGGCGTCGAGAGCTTTCTCGAAGATTTCCAGGGGGTCGCTGTTCTTGCGTTCTTTAACCTTTTCCAGCGCGCCATAAACGATACGCTCGGCAACGGCTTTCTTGCCGCTTTCCATCACGTGGTTCATGAACTTGGCCAGGATTTGGCTTCCGTATTTTGGATCGTCAAGCACTTCGCGCTTGGCTGCTACGCGTCTTCTTGGCATGGATAAGCCCTCAAACGGTCTTCAGGTTCGTTCGGAATCGGTGCCCTTGCGGGACGCCTCCGACCTTACTCTTATCGACTCAGAAAATAAGATGATTCAGTTTTACAAAAAGCCGCTACTACTTAGGCTTCTTGGTACCGTACTTCGAACGACCCTGGTTACGACCTTTAACGCCGGAAGTATCCAAGGAACCGCGTACGGTGTGGTAACGAACACCTGGCAAGTCTTTTACACGACCGCCGCGGATCAGTACCACGCTGTGCTCTTGCAGGTTGTGACCTTCACCACCGATGTACGAGGAAACCTCGAAACCGTTGGTCAGGCGCACACGGCATACTTTACGCAGTGCCGAGTTAGGTTTTTTCGGCGTGGTGGTATACACACGAGTGCATACGCCACGACGTTGCGGGCAGTTCTGCAGCGCAGGCACGTCGGATTTCTCGACGATACGCTTACGCGGCTGACGTACCAGCTGGTTGATAGTTGCCATCTACTAGCTCCACTGTTGTCTTGCGACGCTATTGTCTTGCAAGAAAAGCAAAATGGCAGGAACGAATTCCCGCCAAATTTAGGGGTACAAGAGTCTAAAGAGGATCTTGCCCCCAGTCAAGGCAAGGCCCCGACCTCCCCTCTCGTCGAATCGGGGCAAAAATGCCTCGATCCGACGAATGGGGCTGCCAGGGCCCAGACTCATCTATCGCAGAACTCAGTTACCGCTTGAGTTCAGCGCTTCGGTCAGTGCAGCTTCCACTTCACTGGCGCTCACGCGCAGCGGCTTGTCCGCATCACGGCGGCGCTTACGCTCGCTGTGGTAAGCCAAACCGGTACCGGCTGGGATCAGACGACCCACAACCACGTTTTCTTTCAGGCCGCGCAGGTAATCGCGCTTGCCGGTTACCGCTGCTTCGGTCAGTACGCGAGTGGTCTCCTGGAAGGAGGCCGCCGAGATGAACGACTCAGTGGACAACGACGCCTTGGTGATACCCAGCAGCACGCGAGTGAACTTGGAGACAAATTTCTCTTCGTTCGCCAGGCGCTCGTTTTCTACCAGTACGTGAGTCAGTTCCATCTGGTCGCCCTTGATGAAACTGGAATCGCCGGATTCAGCGATTTCAACTTTACGCAGCATCTGACGCAGAATGGTCTCGATGTGCTTGTCGTTGATCTTCACGCCTTGCAGACGGTAAACGTCCTGGATCTCGTTAACGATGTACTTGGCCAGCGCACTCACACCCAGCAGACGCAGAATGTCGTGTGGATCGCTTGGGCCGTCGGAGATAACTTCGCCGCGGTTTACCTGTTCGCCTTCGAACACGTTCAGGTGACGCCACTTCGGAATCAGCTCTTCATACGGATCGCTACCGTCGTTCGGGGTAATGACCAGACGGCGCTTGCCTTTAGTCTCTTTACCAAACGCGATGGTGCCGCTGACTTCAGCCAGAATCGACGCTTCTTTCGGACGACGAGCTTCGAACAAGTCGGCAACACGCGGCAGACCACCGGTGATGTCACGGGTCTTCGAAGTTTCTTGCGGGATACGCGCGATAACGTCACCGATCGCGATCTTCGCACCGTCCGCTACACCGACCAGGGCGTTGGCTGGCAGGAAGTACTGAGCGATTACGTCAGTGCCTGGCAGCAACAGATCCTTGCCGTTGTCATCGACCATCTTCACGGCAGGACGAATGTCTTTACCGGCAGCTGGACGATCTTTGGCGTCGAGTACTTCAATGTTGGTCATACCGGTCAATTCGTCAGTCTGACGCTTGATCGTGATGCCTTCTTCCATGCCCACGTAGGTCACGGTACCTTTCATTTCGGTAACGATTGGGTGAGTGTGCGGATCCCACTTGGCCACGATTGCGCCAGCGTCGACCTTGTCACCTTCTTTAACCGAAATCACAGCACCGTACGGCAGCTTGTAGCGCTCACGCTCACGACCGTAGTCATCAGCGATGGCCAGCTCACCCGAACGGGAAACAGCAACCAAGTGGCCATCCACTCGCTCAACGTGCTTCAGGTTGTGCAGACGGACGGTACCGCCATTCTTCACCTGAACGCTGTCGGCTGCGGAGGTCCGGCTGGCCGCACCACCGATGTGGAACGTACGCATGGTCAGCTGGGTACCCGGCTCACCGATGGACTGTGCGGCAATAACGCCGACCGCTTCACCGATGTTCACCTGGTGACCACGAGCCAAATCACGGCCGTAGCACTTGGCGCAGATGCCGTAGCGGGTTTCACAGCTGATCGGCGAGCGAACGATCACTTCGTCGATGCTGTTGAGCTCGATGAACTCGACCCACTTCTCGTCGACCAGAGTGCCGGCAGGAACGATAACTTCCTCGGTACCTGGCTTGAATACGTCACGGGCAATAACACGACCCAATACGCGCTCACCCAGCGGCTCTACAACGTCACCGCCTTCAATGTGCGGAGTCATCAGCAGGCCGTGCTCGGTGCCACAATCGATCTCGGTTACTACCAAGTCTTGTGCAACGTCTACCAGACGACGAGTCAGGTAACCGGAGTTAGCGGTTTTCAACGCGGTATCCGCCAGACCTTTACGAGCACCGTGAGTTGAGATGAAGTATTGGAGTACGCTCAAACCTTCACGGAAGTTCGCGGTAATCGGCGTCTCGATGATGGAACCGTCCGGCTTGGCCATCAGGCCACGCATACCGGCGAGCTGACGGATCTGCGCAGCAGAACCCCGTGCGCCCGAGTCGGCCATCATGTACATCGAGTTGAAGGATTCCTGGTCAACTTCGTCGCCGTGACGGTCGATAACCTTCTCTTTCGAGAGGTTGGCCATCATCGCCTTGGAGACTTCGTCGTTGGCCTTGGACCAAAGGTCGATCACTTTGTTGTACTTCTCGCCCTGTGTTACCAGGCCCGAGGCGTACTGGCTTTCGATCTCTTTCACTTCATCGGTAGCAGCCGCGATGATGCGAGCTTTTTCATCCGGGATAACGAAGTCGTTAACGCCGATGGAAACGCCGGAAATAGTCGAGTAAGCAAAACCGGTGTACATCAACTGGTCAGCGAAGATCACGGTCTCTTTCAAACCAACCACGCGGTAGCACTGGTTGATCAGCTTGGAGATCGCCTTTTTCTTCATCGGCAAGTTGACGACGTCGTACGACAGACCTTTTGGCACAACTTGGTACAACAGCGCACGGCCGACAGTAGTGTCGACGATACGGGTGTTGCTCACGCTGCCGCCGTCACGGTCGTTGACGGTTTCGTTGATCCGAACTTTGACCTTGGCGTGCAGTGCGGCTTCGCCGGCACGGAACACACGGTCAACTTCCTGCAGGTCAGCGAATACTCGACCTTCGCCTTTGGCGTTGATCGCTTCGCGGGTCATGTAGTACAGACCCAATACAACGTCCTGCGACGGAACGATGATTGGCTCACCGTTGGCTGGCGACAGAATGTTGTTGGTCGACATCATCAACGCACGCGCTTCCAACTGGGCTTCCAGTGTCAGCGGTACGTGCACGGCCATTTGGTCGCCGTCGAAGTCGGCGTTGTACGCGGCGCAGACCAGAGGGTGCAGCTGGATAGCCTTACCTTCGATCAGAACCGGTTCAAACGCCTGGATACCCAGACGGTGAAGGGTCGGTGCACGGTTGAGGAGGACCGGGTGTTCGCGGATTACTTCAGCGAGAACGTCCCAAACCTCTGGCAGTTCGCGCTCGACCATTTTCTTGGCCGCTTTGATAGTGGTCGCGAGACCGCGCATTTCCAGCTTGCCGAAGATGAACGGCTTGAACAGCTCGAGTGCCATCTTCTTAGGCAGACCGCACTGGTGCAGACGCAGGGTCGGGCCTACGGTAATTACCGAACGACCGGAGTAGTCAACACGCTTACCGAGCAGGTTCTGACGGAAACGACCTTGCTTACCCTTGATCATGTCAGCCAGGGATTTCAGAGGACGCTTGTTGGAACCGGTGATAGCGCGGCCACGACGACCGTTGTCGAGCAGGGCATCGACCGCTTCTTGCAACATACGCTTTTCGTTGCGCACGATGATGTCCGGAGCGGACAGATCGAGCAGGCGCTTCAAGCGGTTGTTACGGTTGATCACGCGGCGGTACAGGTCGTTGAGGTCGGACGTCGCGAAACGACCACCGTCCAACGGCACCAGCGGACGCAGGTCTGGCGGCAGAACCGGCAGAACGGTCAGCACCATCCACTCTGGCAGGTTGCCGGAACCCTGGAAGGCTTCCATCAACTTCAGACGCTTGGACAGTTTCTTGATCTTGGTTTCGGAGTTGGTTTGCGGAATTTCTTCGCGCAGACGGCCAATCTCGTGCTCCAGGTCGATAGCGTGCAGCAGTTCACGGACAGCTTCGGCACCCATGCGGGCATCGAAATCGTCACCGAACTCTTCCAGCGCCTCAAAATACTGCTCATCGTTCAGCAACTGACCTTTTTCAAGGGTGGTCATGCCTGGATCGATAACGACGTAGCTCTCGAAGTAGAGAACGCGCTCGATATCACGCAGGGTCATGTCCATCAGCAGGCCGATACGGGACGGCAGCGATTTCAGGAACCAGATGTGGGCAACTGGCGAAGCCAGTTCGATGTGCGCCATGCGCTCACGACGAACCTTGGCCAATGCGACTTCAACGCCGCACTTCTCGCAGATCACACCACGATGCTTCAAGCGCTTGTACTTACCGCACAGGCACTCGTAATCCTTTACCGGGCCAAAGATCTTGGCGCAGAACAGGCCGTCACGTTCAGGTTTGAACGTACGGTAGTTGATCGTTTCCGGCTTTTTAACTTCACCGAACGACCACGAACGGATCATCTCAGGCGATGCCAACCCAATACGGATGGCGTCGAACTCTTCGACTTGACCCTGGTTTTTCAGCAAATTCAGTAGGTCTTTCAAGGCCTTTCCTCCTGGCGGAGCAGAGAGCGGGCATCACTGCCTCGCTCTCGATTCGCGTCACGTGTTATTCGGTTTCCAGATCGATATCGATGCCGAGGGAACGAATTTCTTTGATCAACACGTTGAAGGACTCGGGCATGCCCGGCTCCATACGGTGATCGCCGTCCACGATGTTTTTGTACATCTTGGTACGACCGTTCACATCGTCCGACTTCACTGTGAGCATTTCTTGCAGAGTGTATGCAGCACCGTATGCTTCCAGTGCCCAGACCTCCATCTCCCCGAAACGCTGACCACCGAACTGAGCCTTACCACCCAGCGGCTGCTGGGTAACCAGGCTGTACGAACCGGTAGAACGAGCGTGCATCTTGTCGTCTACCAAGTGGTTCAGCTTCAGCATGTACATGTAGCCAACAGTAACCGGGCGCTCGAACTTGTTGCCGGTGCGGCCGTCGAACAGCTGCATCTGGCCGCTTTCCGGCAGGTCTGCCAGCTTCAGCATGGCCTTGATTTCGCTTTCCTTGGCACCGTCGAATACCGGGGTAGCCATTGGAACGCCGCCGCGCAGGTTCTTCGCCAGATCCAGGATTTCCTGATCGGAGAAGGTGTCCAGCTCTTCGTTGCGACCGCCGATCTCGTTGTAGATCTCGTGCAGGAACTTGCGCAGGTCTGCGACCTTGCGCTGCTCTTCGATCATGCGGTTGATCTTTTCGCCCAGACCTTTGGCCGCGAGGCCCAGGTGGGTTTCAAGGATCTGACCAACGTTCATACGCGAAGGTACGCCCAACGGGTTGAGGACCACATCGACCGGGGTGCCATTGGCATCGTGCGGCATGTCTTCAACCGGCATGATCACGGAGACCACACCTTTGTTACCGTGACGACCGGCCATCTTGTCGCCCGGCTGAATGCGGCGACGGATTGCCAGGTAAACCTTGACGATTTTCAGCACGCCTGGAGCCAGGTCATCGCCCTGCTGCAGTTTGCGCTTCTTGTCTTCGAACTTGTCGTCCAGCAGACGGCGACGATCAACGATGTAAGCCTGAGCCTTCTCGAGCTGCTCGTTAAGAGCATCTTCAGCCATGCGCAGTTTGAACCACTGGCCGTGTTCAAGACCGTCGAGGATTTCGTCGGTGATGTCTTGACCTTTCTTCAGACCTGCGCCGCCTTCGGCCTTGTGGCCTACCAGAGCGGAGCGCAGACGTTCGAAGGTCGCGCCTTCAACGATACGGAACTCTTCGTTCAGGTCCTTACGGATCTCGTCGAGCTGAGTCTTCTCGATGGACAGTGCGCGAGCATCACGCTCAACGCCGTCACGAGTGAAGACTTGTACGTCGATGACAGTACCCTTGGTACCGGTAGGTACACGCAGGGAAGTGTCTTTAACGTCGCTGGCTTTTTCACCGAAGATGGCACGCAGCAGCTTCTCTTCCGGAGTCAGTTGGGTCTCGCCTTTCGGAGTGACCTTACCGACCAGGATGTCGCCAGCGCCAACTTCAGCACCTACATAAACGATACCGGCTTCATCCAGCTTGTTCAGTGCAGCTTCACCCACGTTCGGGATGTCTGCAGTGATTTCCTCAGGCCCAAGCTTGGTGTCACGTGCCACACAGGTCAGTTCCTGAATGTGGATCGTGGTGAAGCGGTCTTCTTGAACGACACGCTCGGACAGGCAGATGGAGTCTTCGAAGTTGAAGCCGTTCCATGCCATGAACGCGATGCGCATGTTCTGACCCAGTGCCAGCTCACCCATATCGGTGGACGGGCCGTCGGCCATGATGTCGCTACGCTGGACGCGATCACCCTTGCTCACCAGCGGACGCTGGTTGATGCAGGTGTTCTGGTTCGAGCGGGTGTATTTGGTGAGGTTGTAGATGTCGACACCGGCTTCGCCAGTTTCAACTTCATCATCCGCAACACGAACCACGATACGGCTTGCATCAACGGAGTCGATCACGCCGCCACGACGAGCCACGACGCAAACGCCGGAGTCACGGGCTACGTTACGCTCCATGCCGGTACCTACCAGCGGCTTGTCAGCGCGCAGGGTCGGTACAGCTTGACGCTGCATGTTGGAACCCATCAACGCACGGTTGGCGTCATCGTGCTCCAGGAACGGGATCAGCGACGCCGCAACAGAAACTACCTGCTTGGGCGATACGTCCATCAAGGTGACGTCTTCCGGCGCCTTGACGGTGAACTCGTTCAAGTGACGAACAGCTACCAGCTCGTCGATCAGGACTTTCTTGTCGTTCATCGTGGCCGAAGCCTGAGCGATCACGTGATCAGCTTCTTCGATGGCGGACAGGAAAACGATCTCGTCGGTGACCAGAGCGTCTTTCACCACGCGGTACGGGCTCTCAAGGAAGCCGTACTGGTTGGTGCGCGCATAAGCGGCCAAGGAGTTGATCAGACCAATGTTCGGACCTTCCGGCGTTTCGATCGGGCAAACACGACCGTAGTGCGTCGGGTGTACGTCACGAACTTCAAAGCCTGCACGCTCACGCGTCAGACCGCCCGGGCCCAGTGCGGATACACGGCGCTTGTGGGTGATCTCGGAGAGCGGGTTGTTCTGGTCCATGAACTGGGAAAGCTGGCTGGAACCGAAGAACTCTTTCACCGCCGCAGCCACTGGCTTGGCGTTGATCAGGTCTTGCGGCATCAGGCCTTCGCTTTCAGCCATCGACAGACGCTCTTTGACCGCACGCTCAACACGTACCAGGCCAACGCGGAACTGGTTTTCAGCCATCTCGCCTACGCAGCGAACACGACGGTTACCCAAGTGGTCGATGTCATCGACGATGCCTTTACCGTTACGGATGTCGACCAGGGTCTTCAGGACCGCAACGATGTCTTCCTTGCACAACACGCCCGAACCTTCGATCTCGGTGCGACCGATACGACGGTTGAACTTCATCCGGCCGACCGCAGACAGGTCGTAGCGCTCAGGGCTGAAGAACAGGTTATTGAACAGGGTCTCGGCAGCGTCTTTGGTTGGCGGCTCACCAGGACGCATCATGCGATAGATCTCGACCAGCGCTTCCAATTGGTTGCTGGTGGAGTCGATCTTCAGTGTGTCGGAGATGAACGGACCGCAGTCGATATCGTTGGTGTACAGGGTCTCGATGCGAACAACCTGGGCCTTGGCGATCTTCGCCAGGATCTCGGTGTTCAGCTCGGTGTTGCACTCAGCCAGGATTTCGCCTGTAGCCGGATGAACGATGACCTTGGCGGTCGTGCGACCCAGGACGTAGTCCAGAGGCACGTCCAGCGACTTGATACCGGCTTTTTCGATCTGGTTGATGTGGCGCGCAGTAATACGGCGGCCCGCCTCAACAATGACCTTGCCTTTTTCATCCTGGATGTCCAGAACGGCAATTTCACCACGCAGACGCGATGCAATCAGTTCCAGGCTGAGGGTTTCATCCTTCAGGCTGAATACGTTGGTGGTGTAGAAAGCATCCAGCACTTGCTCAGTGGTATAGCCGAGCGCGCGCAGCAGTACCGAGGCCGGCAGCTTGCGACGACGGTCGATACGCACGAACACGCAGTCTTTCGGATCGAACTCGAAGTCCAACCACGAACCGCGGTACGGAATGATCCGCGCGGAGTACAGGAGCTTACCGGAGCTGTGCGTCTTGCCGCGGTCGTGGTCGAAGAACACGCCCGGCGAACGGTGCAGCTGGGAAACGATCACACGTTCGGTACCATTGATAACGAAGGTACCGTTCTCAGTCATCAATGGGATTTCGCCCATGTAGACTTCTTGCTCTTTGATGTCCTTGATCGCTTTGTTCGACGATTCTTTGTCGAAAATGATCAAACGGACTTTTACCCGCAAAGGTACGGCGTACGTAACACCGCGCAATACGCATTCTTTGACATCAAATGCCGGTTCGCCCAGGCGATAACCGACGTACTCCAGCGCAGCATTGCCGGAGTAGCTGATGATCGGGAAAACGGATTTGAAGGCCGCATGCAGGCCCACGTCGCGGAACTGATCTTTGGTCGCTCCCGCCTGCAAGAATTCACGATACGAATCCAGCTGGATAGCCAGAAGGTACGGGACATCCATGACGTCCGGCAACTTGCTAAAGTCCTTGCGGATACGTTTTTTCTCAGTATATGAGTAAGCCATCAGCGTTCCCCAGCTTGGTCACCTGCTTGTTTGGCCCCTCCGACGGGAGCAGCCAGAAAATCTCGCAAACCCCATGGTTTGCACCACCGCATCGGGTGGCTACAGCGCGTTAATGGTAGCGACCGAGTCGACAACCAAGAACGGAAAAAGGCCGGTGGCAAGTGCCACCAGCCATCAGCCTTCAGCTTAACGCGTGGGCTGGAGACGCAAGGTCGATGCTTACTTCAGCTCGACTTTAGCGCCTGCTTCTTCCAGAGTAGCTTTGGCTTTGTCAGCGGCGTCTTTCGACACTGCTTCCAGAACCTGGGCAGGAGCGCCGTCAACTACAGCCTTGGCTTCTTTCAGGCCCAGACCGGTCAGCTCACGTACTGCCTTGATCACGTTTACTTTCTTCTCGCCAGCTTCCAGCAGCATGACGTTGAATTCGGTTTGCTCTTCAGCAGCGACAGCAGCAACAGCTGGACCAGCGGAAGCAGCGGCAGCGGAAACGCCGAATTTTTCTTCGAAAGCTTTGATCAGCTCAACAACCTGCAGAACCGACATTTCAGCTACGGCGTTGAGGATATCGTCTTGGGAGATAGACATTGCTGTATTTCCTGAATTGGGGGACGGCCTACGCGGCCATCGAAATAAACAAAAATACGCGAGAGAAGTCGCTCAGCCTTAGGCTGCGGCAGCTTCTTTTTGCTCGCGAACTGCGGCCAGAGTACGAGCCAACTTGCTGGTAGCGCCTTGAATCACGCTCATCAGCTGAGAAATAGCTTCGTTACGGGTCGGCAGTGTTGCCAGTACGTCGATTTGGTTAGCTGCGAGGAACTTGCCCTCGAACGCAGCTGCCTTGATCTCGAACTTATCCTGACTCTTGGCAAATTCCTTGAACAAACGGGCAGCAGCACCTGGATGTTCCTTGGAAAACGCGATCAGAGTCGGGCCAGTGAACACGTCGTTGAGGACACTGTATTCAGTGTCAGCAACAGCGCGCTTGAGCAGGGTGTTACGTACAACACGTACGTATACGCCAGCTTCACGAGCCTCTTTACGGAGTCCGGTCATAGCGCCTACTGTCACACCACGGGCATCAGCCACGACAGCGGACAGAGCAGCTTTGGCAGCCTCGTTGACTTCAGCGACGATGGCCTTCTTGTCTTCGAGATTAATTGCCACGGGTTTAACTCCTGCTTGTTACCGTTTCATCTGGCCGAAGCCGGATGTCGTTTTGGTGTCTGATTCGGTAAGGAACCGGGAGCACCATCTGCGTAGGCTTGTGGTTTAAGACTTTCGTCGCCTACGGTCTTGGATAGCCCCCGCCAGGCAGGGACCCCAATTTTTCCAATCGGCGCAATCGCTTGCGCCAATTTGTGTCTTATACGTCCAGCGAGCCTTGGTCGATGACCAGACCTGGGCCCATAGTGGTGCTCAGGGTAACGCGCTTGACGTAGATACCTTTCGAGGAAGCAGGCTTGATACGCTTCAGATCAGCGATCAGGGCTTCAACGTTTTCCTTCAGCTTGACGGCATCGAAGCCGACTTTGCCAACGGAAGTGTGAATGATGCCGTTTTTGTCGGTGCGATAACGAACCTGACCAGCCTTGGCGTTTTTAACCGCGGTAGCTACGTCTGGCGTTACAGTGCCGACTTTAGGGTTAGGCATCAGGCCACGTGGACCCAGGATCTGACCCAACTGACCTACAACACGCATTGCATCCGGGGAAGCAATAACGACGTCATAGTTCAGGTCGCCGCCTTTCATTTCGGCAGCCAGGTCGTCCATACCCACGCGATCAGCGCCGGCAGCCAGAGCAGCTTCAGCTGCAGGGCCTTGGGTGAAGACAGCAACACGTACAGTCTTACCAGTACCGTGTGGCAGCACAGTAGCGCTACGAACGACCTGGTCGGATTTACGTGGGTCAACACCCAGGTTCACAGCAACGTCAACAGACTCGCTGAACTTGACAGTCGACAGCTCGGTCAGCAGAGCAGCAGCGTCTACAAAGTTGTAGGACTTGCCCGCTTCGATTTTGCCGGCGATAGCCTTTTGGCGCTTGGTCAGCTTAGCCATTACACACCCTCCACGTTAAGGCCCATGCTACGAGCAGAACCGGCGATGGTACGCACGGCTGCATCCATATCAGCTGCAGTCAGATCCGCGTTTTTGGTTTTCGCGATTTCTTCCAGCTGAGCACGAGTCACGGTGCCAACCTTAACGGTGTTAGGACGAGCGGAACCGCTAGTCAGACCAGCAGCTTTCTTCAACAGAACCGAAGCCGGGGTCGACTTGGTTTCGAAAGTGAAGCTACGGTCGCTGTATACAGTGATGATCACTGGAGTCGGCAGACCTGGCTCAAGCCCCTGAGTACGGGCGTTGAAGGCCTTGCAGAATTCCATGATGTTCACGCCGTGCTGACCCAGAGCTGGACCGACGGGTGGGCTAGGGTTGGCCTGAGCGGCCTTCACTTGCAGCTTGATGTAAGCGGTAATTTTCTTGGCCATGAGGCACTCCAATTACGGGTTCAAGCGCCTCGAAAGGCTCCCCGGTTACTTGCGCGTTTATCCCAGTGACGACAAAACCCCACAGCCTAAGCTGCGGGGTTGGGATGCTTGCTCAGCTAGACCTTTTCGACCTGACTGAACTCCAACTCTACCGGAGTAGAGCGACCGAAAATGAGCACTGCCACTTGGATCCGGCTCTTCTCGTAGTTAACTTCTTCGACAGTACCGTTGAAATCTGCGAACGGACCATCTGTGACACGAACAACCTCACCCGGCTCGAAAAGCGTCTTCGGCTTAGGCTTGTCGCTACCATCAGCAACACGACGCAGAATTGCTTCCGCCTCTTTGTCGGTGATAGGAGCAGGCTTATCGGCAGTACCACCGATGAAGCCCATGACACGAGGGGTATCCTTGACCAAGTGCCAAGTACCTTCGTTCATGTCCATCTGTACCAAAACATAGCCAGGGAAGAACTTGCGCTCACTCTTGCGCTTCTGGCCATTCCGCATTTCAACCACTTCTTCAGTGGGAACCAGAATTTCGCCGAAGCCATCTTCCATGCCTGCCAGCTTTACGCGCTCTAGCAACGAGCGCATGACATGCTTCTCGTAACCCGAGTAAGCATGCACAACGTACCAACGCTTAGCCACGGGACACCCTTAGCCAACAATCAAGGAAACAAGCCAGCCGAGCAGGGAATCAAGCCCCCACAACAGCAACGCCATAACCAGAACAACAGCCACAACGATCAACGTGGTCTGCGTGGTTTCTTGGCGAGTCGGCCAAACGACTTTACGGATCTCGGTGCGAGCCTCCTTCACCAGGACCGCGAAAGACTTCCCCTTAGCAGTCTGCAGGCCCACAAAGGCAGCCACAGCAGCAAGAGCAAGCAAAGCGAGCACACGGTACAGGATCGGCGAAGCAGAATAGTACTGATTGCCAACAACGCCTACGACCACCAAGACAACTACAGCGAGCCACTTGACCAGATCGAAACGAGAGCTTTGAGCTTCAGCCTTAGGAGTCATCTATGAAGATCCTGTGAAAAGAAAGCCAGACACACCACGTGAATCTGGCAGGTCAGGAGGGAATCGAACCCCCAACCTACGGTTTTGGAGACCGTCGCTCTGCCAATTGAGCTACTGACCTAAAACAAAATCAGGCCGACCATTATGCAGGCCTGAAAAAGACTTTACAACAACCGCCACCAACACACTTGAAATCACCCAAGAACACTGGGCGCGACACCATCAAGCCGGTACAGCTGTTAAAACAAAGGCAGATATTTTCATATCTGCCTTGTCATATGGAGCTCTTGAGCGGATTTGAACCGCTGACCTCACCCTTACCAAGGGTGTGCTCTACCAACTGAGCTACAAGAGCAAAACACTTGCACAACCTGCAAACTTGGAGCGGGTAGCGGGAATCGAACCCGCATCATCAGCTTGGAAGGCTGAGGTTCTACCACTAAACTATACCCGCGGAGCTTGCAGCTCACGCTAAAATGGTGGAGGGGGAAGGATTCGAACCTTCGAAGTCGTAGACGTCAGATTTACAGTCTGATCCCTTTGGCCGCTCGGGAACCCCTCCTAAGCGAGCCGGCATTTTACATCACGCCGACCTTCTGTCAAGCATTTTCTCATTTAAATTATGAGGTTAGCTGCATTGACACTCGCTTCACCATGCAGACCTTAAAGGTCTTCACTGCGAAGCGGGCGCCATTCTATGCAAACTAATCGGCAGTTGCAATGCCTTCGCACAGCATTATTTTATGTTTTAACTCATTGAATTCCTTGGCAAGGTTTTCAAAGGACAGATCGTCGGCCAAGCGCCTGCTTTCAGGAGCCACTCGAAGCCAGTACCCAGAAACGTCAGGCGCACTCAAGAACTGGACCTTGACCTTTATATCCAGGCTAGTGAGACGCTGTTCGACAGTTTGCGCCTGACGCTGATCGGCGAATCCACCAATGTACAGGCACGTATCGGACGCTTTCGCCCGATCCCGCCGAGTCATCGCCTCAGAAGACTCACTTAGCAGGCGAATATCCTGCTGGGAACCTCGATAAAGGCTCAGGGGGGTTACGTCCTTGGCGCGCAATGGCGCCTCCTGCTGATGCCATATGTAGTAGAAAACGTTGAGAATCAGTAGAAGCAAGAACAGCCAACGCATAAACACCTCAAGACAAAGGACACGCCATTGCCAGACCAACAAATACCAGATCAGGAACGAGCCGCGCCTGCGGAACGGCATCGGAGACCAGGTCAGCGTCTCCACCGGTCAGAAACACCATGAAGTCATCCCCCCAGTAACTCCTGGCAAGCTCGACTTGGGTTAGCACAAACCCTCTCAGCATTAGCATACAGCCTCGCTCAACCGCCTCGGCAGTTGTGCGCCCCGGCAACACTCGCTCAAGAGCCCGCCCAGCCGCAGCGTCGTCGTAGCGTATCTTGCGGGTATGCGTTCGCAACTGGTTGCGCATAAGAGGCATACCAGGGCAAATAAAGCCCCCCAAATGCTCGCCGTCCGCAGTAACGAAATCCGCGGTCGCCGCAGTACCGAAATCCAGCACCAGACAAGCACCTGATGCCAATTTGTACCCGCCAAGGATCGCCAACCAGCGATCAAGACCAAGCCGCTCGAAATCCTCATAACCATTTCGCACGCCCGCCATTTCAACTGCAGACGTTGCGCAGCAAACGGTGACATCAAAAGCCTCGACCAAAGCCTCGATCAGCTTGTTGGTCTCTTCCAGAGCACGAACGCTCACCAACCGGCACCGCGTCAGTAATAAGGCCGGGGCGGCCAGAAGACTCTCGATCAAAGCGATATTCGAACCGACAACACCTTCAGCGACGACACTTACACTGCCCGCCTCCAGTACACGCCACTTGATAAAGCTATTCCCACAGTCGAGCTCAAGAATCATCACGCAACCTCAGGCTTAACTCCCCACCGCTGTACGTTTTCTCAACGCCATTAACACTTAGGCGCAACGCACCTTGATGATCAACACCGAGCACCACGCCATCCACACGGTTAACACCTGCTATGAGCGACACCGACCGGCCCTGCCAGCCATGATTTTGCTCCCACTCCTCCTGGAGGGCGGAAAAACCAGCTGCCTTGTGTCGATCAAGATAGCTCTGGAGCTGCAGGCCGACCCGCCCTACCAGAGAGTTACGATTGGCAGCAGAACCCGTTTCAAGCCGCACAGAAGTCCATTGCTGATCAACCTCATCAGCCTTTTGCATATTCACATTAATTCCGATACCGAGGACAACGTGGCAGATGTCAGCAGGATCCCCCACCAACTCCAGCAATATCCCGGCAATTTTCTTCTGCCCTACCAACACGTCGTTCGGCCATTTCAGAACCGCCCCCTGCACGCCCGACTCACGCAGGGCTTGAATCACCGCCAAACCTACAACAAGACTTAGCCCCTCCAATTGGCGAAGGCCATCCTCAATGCGCAGTGCAAGGCTGTAATAGATATTTTGGGCGAATGGACTGATCCATTTTCTGCCGCGCCTCCCCCTCCCGGCCATTTGCTGCTCGGCTAGCACCAAGAAGGGTGTTGCGTGCGAGGTGCTTACTAGGCGCAACGCCTCTGCATTAGTGGAATCAATGGAATCGTAAATATGAATAGGCCAAGCTAACGACGGGGCACTTAGCGCTATTTCTTGCGCACTCAGAAATACCAGCGGCGATGCCAACTGATACCCCTTACCACGCACCTTATGAATAGGTAGATTCAATTCGACCTCAAGAAGCTGGAGCTGCTTCCACACAGCACTGCGGCTAACGCCCAAGGCCGCACCCAGCGCCTCACCGGAGTGGAATCGGCCATCTTTCAGAAGTTCTAACAGCGTAAGCATGCAAGTATCGCCTCACAATGAGGCACGCATGATAGCCATGCGAGCAGGCATTGCATAGAAAGGCCGCACATCGCCAAGCCGCGATGAGCCTCTTCGCACTTTTCGAGCGCCCAAAACAAAACCCCATCTGCTTTCGCAAATGGGGTTTCGGAATTTAATCTTGACGATGACCTACTCTCACATGGGGAAACCCCACACTACCATCGGCGATGCATCGTTTCACTGCTGAGTTCGGGATGGGATCAGGTGGTTCCAATGCTCTATGGTCGTCAAGAAATTCGGGTACTGACTCGTGACCAGATGGCCTCGCTTCAGCAAATTGGGTATGTGACAGCAGTCGGTGTTTTGTGAGTTACAAACTTTCGGTTCGTTTCGTCTTCACACACCGCAATCTGATGCTCTTTCGAGTAGTCAAATTGCTTGGGTGTTATATGGTCAAGCCTCACGGGCAATTAGTATTGGTTAGCTCAACGCCTCACAGCGCTTACACACCCAACCTATCAACGTCGTAGTCTTCGACGGCCCTTCAGGGAACTCAAGGTTCCAGTGAGATCTCATCTTGAGGCTAGTTTCCCGCTTAGATGCTTTCAGCGGTTATCTATTCCGAACATAGCTACCCGGCAATGCCACTGGCGTGACAACCGGAACACCAGAGGTTCGTCCACTCCGGTCCTCTCGTACTAGGAGCAGCCCCTCTCAAATCTCAAACGTCCACGGCAGATAGGGACCGAACTGTCTCACGACGTTCTAAACCCAGCTCGCGTACCACTTTAAATGGCGAACAGCCATACCCTTGGGACCGGCTTCAGCCCCAGGATGTGATGAGCCGACATCGAGGTGCCAAACACCGCCGTCGATATGAACTCTTGGGCGGTATCAGCCTGTTATCCCCGGAGTACCTTTTATCCGTTGAGCGATGGCCCTTCCATACAGAACCACCGGATCACTAAGACCTACTTTCGTACCTGCTCGACGTGTCTGTCTCGCAGTCAAGCGCGCTTTTGCCTTTATACTCTACGACCGATTTCCGACCGGTCTGAGCGCACCTTCGTACTCCTCCGTTACTCTTTAGGAGGAGACCGCCCCAGTCAAACTACCCACCATACACTGTCCTCGATCCGGATAACGGACCTGAGTTAGAACCTCAAAGTTGCCAGGGTGGTATTTCAAGGTTGGCTCCACGCAGACTGGCGTCCACGCTTCAAAGCCTCCCACCTATCCTACACAAGCAAATTCAAAGTCCAGTGCAAAGCTATAGTAAAGGTTCACGGGGTCTTTCCGTCTAGCCGCGGATACACTGCATCTTCACAGCGATTTCAATTTCACTGAGTCTCGGGTGGAGACAGCGCCGCCATCGTTACGCCATTCGTGCAGGTCGGAACTTACCCGACAAGGAATTTCGCTACCTTAGGACCGTTATAGTTACGGCCGCCGTTTACCGGGGCTTCGATCAAGAGCTTCGCGTTAGCTAACCCCATCAATTAACCTTCCGGCACCGGGCAGGCGTCACACCCTATACGTCCACTTTCGTGTTTGCAGAGTGCTGTGTTTTTAATAAACAGTCGCAGCGGCCTGGTATCTTCGACCGGCATGAGCTTACGGAGCAAGTCCTTCACCCTCACCGGCGCACCTTCTCCCGAAGTTACGGTGCCATTTTGCCTAGTTCCTTCACCCGAGTTCTCTCAAGCGCCTTGGTATTCTCTACCCAACCACCTGTGTCGGTTTGGGGTACGGTTCCTGGTTACCTGAAGCTTAGAAGCTTTTCTTGGAAGCATGGCATCAACCACTTCGCTAACTAAAAGTTAGCTCGTCATCAGCTCTCGGCCTTAGAATCCCGGATTTACCTAAGATTCCAGCCTACCACCTTAAACTTGGACAACCAACGCCAAGCTGGCCTAGCCTTCTCCGTCCCTCCATCGCAATAACCAGAAGTACAGGAATATTAACCTGTTTTCCATCGACTACGCTTTTCAGCCTCGCCTTAGGGACCGACTAACCCTGCGTCGATTAACGTTGCGCAGGAAACCTTGGTCTTTCGGCGTGGGTGTTTTTCACACCCATTGTCGTTACTCATGTCAGCATTCGCACTTCTGATACCTCCAGCAAGCTTCTCAACTCACCTTCACAGGCTTACAGAACGCTCCTCTACCGCATCACTTACGTGATACCCGTAGCTTCGGTGTATGGTTTGAGCCCCGTTACATCTTCCGCGCAGGCCGACTCGACTAGTGAGCTATTACGCTTTCTTTAAAGGGTGGCTGCTTCTAAGCCAACCTCCTAGCTGTCTAAGCCTTCCCACATCGTTTCCCACTTAACCATAACTTTGGGACCTTAGCTGACGGTCTGGGTTGTTTCCCTTTTCACGACGGACGTTAGCACCCGCCGTGTGTCTCCCATGCTCGGCACTTGTAGGTATTCGGAGTTTGCATCGGTTTGGTAAGTCGGGATGACCCCCTAGCCGAAACAGTGCTCTACCCCCTACAGTGATACATGAGGCGCTACCTAAATAGCTTTCGAGGAGAACCAGCTATCTCCGAGCTTGATTAGCCTTTCACTCCGATCCACAGGTCATCCGCTAACTTTTCAACGGTAGTCGGTTCGGTCCTCCAGTTAGTGTTACCCAACCTTCAACCTGCCCATGGATAGATCGCCCGGTTTCGGGTCTATTCCCAGCGACTAGACGCCCTATTAAGACTCGCTTTCGCTACGCCTCCCCTATTCGGTTAAGCTCGCCACTGAAAATAAGTCGCTGACCCATTATACAAAAGGTACGCAGTCACCCAACAAAGTGGGCTCCCACTGCTTGTACGCATACGGTTTCAGGATCTATTTCACTCCCCTCTCCGGGGTTCTTTTCGCCTTTCCCTCACGGTACTAGTTCACTATCGGTCAGTCAGTAGTATTTAGCCTTGGAGGATGGTCCCCCCATATTCAGACAAAGTTTCTCGTGCTCCGTCCTACTCGATTTCATGACTAAGAGATTTTCGCGTACAGGGCTATCACCCACTATGGCCGCACTTTCCAGAGCGTTCCGCTAATCTCAAAGCCACTTAAGGGCTAGTCCCCGTTCGCTCGCCACTACTAAGGGAATCTCGGTTGATTTCTTTTCCTCAGGGTACTTAGATGTTTCAGTTCCCCTGGTTCGCCTCTTGCACCTATGTATTCAGTACAAGATAACCATCTTATGATGGCTGGGTTCCCCCATTCAGACATCTCCGGATCAAAGTCTGTTTGCCGACTCCCCGAAGCTTTTCGCAGGCTACCACGTCTTTCATCGCCTCTGACTGCCAAGGCATCCACCGTATGCGCTTCTTCACTTGACCATATAACCCCAAGCAATCTGGTTATACTGTGAAGACGACATTCGCCGAAAATCTGTAATCACTCACAAATTTTACCTTAGCCTGATCCGTTACCAGTGAAAGTAACGTTCAGTCTATCTTTCTATCACATACCCAAATTTTTAAAGAACGATCTAATCAAAGACTAGAAATCAACATTCACCATCGCTAGGATGGAATGCTCATTTCTAAGCTTTCATACGTCAGAAGCAGTAGTGGTGGAGCCAAACGGGATCGAACCGTTGACCTCCTGCGTGCAAGGCAGGCGCTCTCCCAGCTGAGCTATGGCCCCATATTTCTACAGGCGTTTCCCACACAAAATTGGTGGGTCTGGGCAGATTCGAACTGCCGACCTCACCCTTATCAGGGGTGCGCTCTAACCAACTGAGCTACAGACCCAATTTCGGGCTGCTTCTTATCGTCTTCTTCAATGAATCAAGCAATTCGTGTGGGAACTTATGGAGCAGCTGATGTCGTCGATTAAGGAGGTGATCCAGCCGCAGGTTCCCCTACGGCTACCTTGTTACGACTTCACCCCAGTCATGAATCACACCGTGGTAACCGTCCTCCCGAAGGTTAGACTAGCTACTTCTGGTGCAACCCACTCCCATGGTGTGACGGGCGGTGTGTACAAGGCCCGGGAACGTATTCACCGCGACATTCTGATTCGCGATTACTAGCGATTCCGACTTCACGCAGTCGAGTTGCAGACTGCGATCCGGACTACGATCGGTTTTATGGGATTAGCTCCACCTCGCGGCTTGGCAACCCTCTGTACCGACCATTGTAGCACGTGTGTAGCCCAGGCCGTAAGGGCCATGATGACTTGACGTCATCCCCACCTTCCTCCGGTTTGTCACCGGCAGTCTCCTTAGAGTGCCCACCATGACGTGCTGGTAACTAAGGACAAGGGTTGCGCTCGTTACGGGACTTAACCCAACATCTCACGACACGAGCTGACGACAGCCATGCAGCACCTGTCTCAATGTTCCCGAAGGCACCAATCTATCTCTAGAAAGTTCATTGGATGTCAAGGCCTGGTAAGGTTCTTCGCGTTGCTTCGAATTAAACCACATGCTCCACCGCTTGTGCGGGCCCCCGTCAATTCATTTGAGTTTTAACCTTGCGGCCGTACTCCCCAGGCGGTCAACTTAATGCGTTAGCTGCGCCACTAAGAGCTCAAGGCTCCCAACGGCTAGTTGACATCGTTTACGGCGTGGACTACCAGGGTATCTAATCCTGTTTGCTCCCCACGCTTTCGCACCTCAGTGTCAGTATCAGTCCAGGTGGTCGCCTTCGCCACTGGTGTTCCTTCCTATATCTACGCATTTCACCGCTACACAGGAAATTCCACCACCCTCTACCATACTCTAGTCAGTCAGTTTTGAATGCAGTTCCCAGGTTGAGCCCGGGGATTTCACATCCAACTTAACAAACCACCTACGCGCGCTTTACGCCCAGTAATTCCGATTAACGCTTGCACCCTCTGTATTACCGCGGCTGCTGGCACAGAGTTAGCCGGTGCTTATTCTGTCGGTAACGTCAAAACAATCACGTATTAGGTAACTGCCCTTCCTCCCAACTTAAAGTGCTTTACAATCCGAAGACCTTCTTCACACACGCGGCATGGCTGGATCAGGCTTTCGCCCATTGTCCAATATTCCCCACTGCTGCCTCCCGTAGGAGTCTGGACCGTGTCTCAGTTCCAGTGTGACTGATCATCCTCTCAGACCAGTTACGGATCGTCGCCTTGGTGAGCCATTACCTCACCAACTAGCTAATCCGACCTAGGCTCATCTGATAGCGCAAGGCCCGAAGGTCCCCTGCTTTCTCCCGTAGGACGTATGCGGTATTAGCGTCCGTTTCCGAACGTTATCCCCCACTACCAGGCAGATTCCTAGGCATTACTCACCCGTCCGCCGCTCTCAAGAGAAGCAAGCTTCTCTCTACCGCTCGACTTGCATGTGTTAGGCCTGCCGCCAGCGTTCAATCTGAGCCATGATCAAACTCTTCAGTTCAAACATCTTTGGGTTTTTAAGAAACCCTAAACTTGGCTCAGCAATCGTTGGTTACATCTTTGATTTCTCGCGGAGTAACTTGTGATGCTGATAATCTTGTTGACTATCAGTCTGACTCCACAAGCACCCACACGAATTGCTTGATTCAGTTGTTAAAGAGCGGTTGGTTAAGAGCTTTCGTCTCAACCGAGGCGCGCATTCTACAGCAGCCTCATTTGCTGTCAAGCGGTTATTTTCAGAAGCTTTCGAAGATTTCCTCAACAACTTCAACCACTTGCGCTTCCGATCTCTCGTCAGCGGGAGGCGAATTCTACAGCGTTACACGCTGCTGTCAACACCTCTTTTTCAACTTCCTTTTGGCTTCGATGAACTGAAGCAACTTGCTGCCGAAAACTGCGTAACTCATTGTTTACCAAGGAGTTTTCCGTTTCGACTGCGCCGGAAGTGGGGCGAATTATAGACAGATATAATTCGCCGTCAACCTCTAATTCAGGACTTATTCGGATTTTAGCGTAATACGCGCAAATGCCTTCTTCCCAGCCTGGCAAACGTGGGTCGCGCCAAGCCCGTATATAAAGGTGCGATCGACCACCTCGCCATCTATACGCACACCACCGGAACCCAACAGATCACGCGCCACGGCAGAGTTCTTCACCAAACCTGCCTTATTAAGGACAGCAGCAATCGGCATTGCCTCGACAGCCGACAGCTCAATCTCCGGCAGATCATCCGGCAACTCCCCATCCTTCATGCGATTGCCCGCCGCGCGATGAGCATTGGCTGCAGCCTCTTCACCGTGGAAGCGCGCAACAATCTCTTCGGCCAGCTTGATTTTCACATCACGCGGATTGGCGCCAGCCTCAACATCAGCACGCAGCGCGTTGATCTCTTCCATCGAACGGAAGCTAAGCAACTCGAAGTAACGCCACATCAGCGCGTCGGGAATGGAGACCAGCTTGCCGTACATCACACCCGGCGCCTCCTGAATCCCCACATAGTTACCCAAAGACTTGGACATCTTCTTGACGCCATCCAACCCTTCCAGTAACGGCATGGTCAGGATGCACTGAGCTTCCTGACCATAAGCACGCTGCAATTCTCGCCCCATCAGCAGGTTGAACTTCTGATCGGTACCGCCAAGCTCTACGTCGGCCCGCAACGCCACAGAGTCATACCCTTGGACCAACGGGTACAGGAACTCGTGAATCGCGATTGGTTGATTGGTGGAGTAGCGCTTGTCGAAGTCGTCACGCTCCAGCATTCGCGCAACGGTGTACTGGGAGGTCAGGCGAATGAAGTCCGCCGGCCCCATTTGATCCATCCAAGTGGAGTTGAACGCAACTTCGGTCTTGGCCGGATCGAGAATTTTGAACACCTGAGTCTTGTAGGTCTCGGCATTATCAAGCACCTGCTCACGGGTCAGCGGCGGACGCGTGGCACTCTTGCCACTCGGATCTCCGATCATTCCCGTGAAGTCACCAATCAGAAAGATGACTTGATGCCCCAGTTCCTGGAACTGACGCAGCTTATTAATAAGCACGGTATGACCCAGGTGCAGATCCGGCGCCGTCGGATCAAAGCCAGCCTTAATGCGCAGGGGTTGACCACGCTTGAGCTTTTCAATCAGCTCGGCCTCGACCAACAGTTCTTCCGCACCACGTTTTATCAGCGCTAGCTGCTCTTCAACCGACTTCATAACAGACCCGCAAGGCTCAGATTCAAAAGGGAACCAACCATACAAGATCAGGGACTAATTACAAGTTTTGCCCTGCGTACGGACACCGTTCAGCAAGCCCAGCGTTCGCGAGCTTGCGCCACAGATGATTTGGTTATATTTTATACAGTTATTTCATCTTCATCATGTCATTCATCTTTTCCATTTCATCTTCAAAGTCAAATTACCTATGACCACTGAACCGTCTAAAGCGCCGCCGCTTTACCCGAAGACCCACCTGCTCGCCGCAAGTGGTATCGCCGCCCTTCTCAGCCTGGCACTCCTGGTATTCCCTTCCAGTGACGTAGAAGCCAAACGAACATCCCTGAGCCTTGACTTGGAGAGTCCAGTTGAACAACTGACACAAGATCAAGACGCCTCCGACGCACAACAAGCCACAAATACCCCAGCCGAATCGCCGTTCGCCCAGATAGAAAGCACGCCTGAAGACACGCAGCAAGCCGTGCAGGATCAACCAAAGCCCGCAGCAGATGCCGCCAAAAACGCCCAACACCGCGAAGTGATCGTGGCGAAAGGCGATACGCTTTCTACCCTGTTCGAGAAGGTAGGCCTCCCCTCTGCCACCGTTAGTGAAGTGCTGGCCAGCGACAAGCAAGCCAAGCAGTTCAGCCAGCTCAAACGCGGCCAGAAACTTGAGTTCGAACTGACGCCGGACGGCCAGCTGACCAACCTGCACAGCAGTGTCAACGACCTCGAAAGCATCTCCCTGACCAAGGGCGCCAAAGGTTTTGCCTTCAACCGCATCACCACTAAACCCGTCATGCGCTCTGCGTACGTCCACGGCGTAATCAATAGTTCGCTGTCGCAATCCGCCGCGCGCGCAGGCTTGTCCCATAGCATGACCATGGACATGGCCAGCGTGTTTGGCTACGACATCGACTTCGCCCAGGACATCCGCCAGGGTGATGAATTCGACGTAATCTACGAGCAGAAAGTCGCCAACGGAAAAGTCGTCGGCACCGGCAACATTCTTTCCGCACGCTTCACCAACCGCGGCAAGACCTACACAGCCGTGCGCTACACCAACAAGCAAGGCAACAGCAGCTATTACACGGCTGATGGCAATAGCATGCGCAAGGCCTTCATCCGTACCCCGGTGGATTTCGCTCGTATCAGCTCGCGTTTCTCCATGGGTCGCAAGCATCCAATTCTGAACAAAATCCGCGCCCACAAAGGCGTCGACTATGCCGCCCCGCGCGGCACGCCTATCAAGGCTGCCGGTGACGGCAAGGTGCTACTGGCCGGGCGTCGTGGCGGTTACGGCAATACCGTAATCATCCAACATGGCAACACCTACCGTACGCTGTATGGCCATATGCAAGGCTTCGCCAAAGGCGTGAAGACCGGTGGCAACGTGAAACAGGGCCAAGTGATTGGCTATATCGGCACCACCGGCCTGTCCACTGGCCCGCACTTGCACTATGAGTTCCAGGTCAATGGCGTGCACGTCGACCCGCTGGGCCAGAAGCTGCCGATGGCCGACCCGATCGCCAAGGCCGAGCGTGCGCGCTTCATGCAACAGAGCCAGCCACTGATGGCGCGCATGGACCAGGAGCGCTCCACCCTGTTGGCCTCGGCGAAGCGCTAAGCCATGCCGCTCTATATAGGTGTGATGTCCGGGACCAGCCTCGATGGCCTGGATATCGCCCTGATCGAACAAGACTCGGCGATCAAGCTGATCGCCACTCACTACACGCCAATGCCCGATACCCTGCGCGCCGAGCTGCTGAGCTTGTGCGCCAGCGGCCCGGATGAGATCGCCCGCTCGGCGATTGCCCAGCAACGATGGGTACGTCTCGCCGCCGATGGCATCAACGCGCTGCTCATTCAGCAAAAACTCAAGCCCCAGGCCATTCGCGCAATCGGCAGCCATGGCCAGACCATCCGCCACGAGCCAGCTCGGGGCTTTACCGTACAGATCGGCAACCCGGCGTTGCTCACCGAGCTGACGGGTATCACCGTGGTCAGCGATTTCCGCAGCCGCGATGTGGCCGCCGGCGGCCAGGGCGCACCGCTGGTGCCTGCGTTTCATGAAGCACTGTTTGGCGAGAGCACCGGCAACCGGGCGGTATTGAATGTCGGCGGTTTCAGCAACCTCAGCCTGATCGAGACCGATACACCCGTAGCGGGCTTCGACTGCGGCCCAGGCAATGTCCTGCTCGATGCCTGGATACATCGCCAACGTGGCGAGCACTTCGACCGCGACGGTCAATGGGCAGGCAGCGGCAAGGTCGAACCCCAGTTGCTCAGCACGCTGCTCAGCGATCCATTCTTCCTGACCAAAGGCCCGAAAAGCACCGGTCGTGAAGTGTTCAACCTACATTGGCTGCAACAGCACCTTGGCCAGTTGCCGGCGTTTCAACCCGAGAACGTCCAGGCGACGCTGCTGGAGCTCACCGCCCAGACCATCGTCGAGTCCCTGAAAACGGCGCAATCCGAGACCCAAACCCTGCTGGTCTGTGGCGGCGGCGCCCATAACACGACCTTGATGAACCGCCTGGCGGCCCTGCTGCCCTCTACCCAGGTGAGCAGCACTGCCGCCTACGGTGTAGACCCGGACTGGGTCGAAGCCATGGCCTTCGCCTGGCTGGCTCATTGCTGCCTGGAAGGCATAGCCGCCAATCGCCCCAGCGTCACCGGCGCGCGCGGGTTACGAGTACTGGGCGCAATTTACCCAGCCTGAGCTACAGACAGCAAAACGCCGCTTGGCCTTTAAAAGCCAAGCGGCGTTTTTGTTTGCAGCATCGATCAGATCGAGAACGAAGACCCGCAACCACAGGTGGTGGTGGCGTTAGGGTTCTTGATCACAAAACGCGAACCTTCCAGACCTTCCTGATAATCCACCTCGGCACCCGCCAGGTACTGGAAGCTCATCGGGTCTACAACCAGGCTCACGCCCTCGCGTTCAACGATAGTGTCGTCATCGGCCACATCTTCATCGAAGGTAAAACCGTACTGAAACCCTGAACAACCGCCGCCCGTAACGAATACGCGCAGCTTCAAGCGATCATTACCCTCTTCATCGACCAGGCTCTTCACCTTGTGCGCAGCACCGTGGGTGAATTGCAAAGCCGTGGGGGTGAAGGATTCAACGCTCATGCTGATAATCTCCCGGCGTAGCGCCGCCATATGCGTAATGGCGGGCATTATCCGCTTCTCCTAGAAAAGCGGTCAACTATTGTTACGGTATATCAATCCGCTTCGCCGCTATTAAAAACACAAAAGGCCCGATTAACGGGCCTTTTGCACCATCCGCCAAGCGACTTAAGGCAACATGCCAGCGTGGGACAACCCAAGCTTTTCATCCAGGCCGAACAGGATGTTCATGTTCTGCACTGCCTGGCCCGACGCGCCCTTGACCAGGTTATCGATCACCGACAGCACCACCACCAGGTCACCGTCCTGCGGGCGATGCACGGCAATCCGACATACATTGGCGCCACGCACGCTGCGGGTCTCCGGGTGGCTGCCGGCCGGCATGACGTCGACGAACGGCTCGTCGGCATAACGCTTTTCAAACAGCGCCTGCAAGTCGACCGAGCGATCGGTGACCGTCGCGTACAACGTGGAATGAATGCCACGAATCATCGGTGTCAGGTGCGGCACAAAGGTCAGCCCCACCTCCTTGCCCGCAGCACGGCGCAGGCCCTGGCGAATCTCCGGCAGATGGCGATGCCCCTTTACCGCATAGGCCTTCATGCTTTCTGACGTCTCGGAATACAGCGACCCCACCGCCGCGCCCCGGCCTGCACCGCTGACACCCGACTTGCAGTCTGCGATCAGCCGCGAAGTATCCGCCAGCCCCGCTTCGAGCAATGGCAGGAAACCCAATTGTGTCGCCGTCGGATAGCAACCCGGCACCGCGATCAGGCGTGCCTGCTTGATCTGCTCACGATTGACTTCCGGCAAGCCGTACACGGCCTCTTCCAACAGCTGCGGCGCACCGTGCGGCTGGTTGTACCACTTGGCCCATTCATCGGCGTCCTGCAGACGGAAGTCCGCCGACAGGTCGATCACCTTGGTGCCGGCAGCCAGCAACTCACCGGCCAGCGCATGGGCAACGCCGTGGGGCGTGGCAAAGAACACCACGTCACAGGCGCCAAGCGTCTTGATGTCCGGCACGCTGAACGCCAGGCCATCGTAGTGACCTCGCAGGTTCGGGTACATATCGGCCACTGCCAGGCCGGCCTCGGATCGGGAGGTAATAACCACCACCTCAGCTTGCGGATGCTGAGCCAACAGACGCAGCAATTCGACACCGGTATAACCCGTGCCGCCGACGATACCGACCTTGACCATAAACCTGCCCTCAACGAACCACTGGAAAGCCGTCGATAATAGGGGCCACATCGTTTTGCGACAACCGCCAACGTGACGTACGGATGCATGAGCCACTACTATCTTCAGTTACCGTGAACCTGGGAATAACTAAACATGCTCTATCTATGGGTCAAAGCCTTCCATATCGTCAGCATCGTCTGCTGGTTTGCCGGGCTGTTCTACCTGCCACGCCTGTTCGTCTACCACGCCCAAAGCGAAGACACCGTCAGCAAGGAGCGCTTCAGTGTCATGGAGCGCAAGTTGTACCGCGGCATCATGGGCCCGGCGATGCTTGCCAGCCTGGTGTTCGGCATTTGGCTGATCGCCCTCAACCCGGGCATCTTCAGCATGGGCGGCTGGATTCACGCCAAGCTGACCCTGGTAGTGCTGCTGATCGGTTATCACCATATGTGCGGCGCACAGGTAAAACGCTTCGCCCGTGGCGAAAACACCCGCAGCCATGTCTTTTATCGCTGGTTCAATGAAGTGCCGGTTCTGATATTGCTGGCTATCGTAATTTTGGTCGTGGTCAAACCGTTCTAATTTCAATTACCTGGGGTACCTCCATATGTCGCTGCCCGCTCTGCTTGAACAACGACTGCGCCTGCCGGTAGTGGCCGCGCCGATGTTCCTGATTTCCAACCCACAACTGGTCCTGGCCTGCTGCCGCAATGGTGTGGTCGGAAGTTTCCCGGCCCTCAACCAACGCGAAAGCAGTGGTTTCAAGGCCTGGCTGGAAGAAATCGAAGCGGGCCTGGCGCAGTTGGACAACCCCGCGCCTTACGCCGTGAACCTGATCGTGCACAACAGCAACCCACGGCTGGAGGCGGACCTGGCGATCTGCGTCGAGCATAAAGTGCCGATCATCATCACCAGCCTGGGCGCAGTAAAAGAACTGGTGGATGCGGTGCACAGCTATGGCGGCCTGGTATTTCACGATGTCACCACGCGGCGCCACGCCGAAAAGGCCGCTGAAGCGGGTGTCGATGGCCTGATCGCTGTCGCGGCGGGCGCCGGTGGGCATGCGGGTACCTGGAGTCCATTCTCACTGATTGCCGAGATTCGCCAGTTCTTCGATAAAACCCTGCTGCTGGCTGGCTGCCTCAACCATGGCCATGAGATCCTCGCCGCGCAGTTGTTGGGGGCGGACCTGGCATATTTCGGCACACGCTTTATCGGCACGACTGAAAGCCAAGCCCCAGATGCGTATAAAGAGATGCTGCTCACAGCGCGCGCCGCCGACATCGTGCACACTCCCGCAGTCTCCGGCGTGCCCGCAAGCTTTATGCGCCAGAGCCTGGAAAATGCCGGTTTTGATCTCGCCTCTCTGCAAGGCAAAGGCGAAGTCAACTTCGGCTCCAAGCTCAAGCCGCTGAGCGACGAAGCCAAGGCCTGGAAGACCGTATGGTCGGCCGGCCAGGGCGTCGGTGAGATTAATGATTTGCCCAGCGTCGATGAACTCGTCGCCCGCCTGGATGCCGAATACCGCAAGGCACGCGAGCAGGCGGTACAGTTGCGCTGGCCACGCTGAACCCATCGCATGGTCTGTCTATTGAACAGACCTGCATTCCCCCCATTGATTGAATGACAAGGATGCCCGTATGAGCGACAACCGTTTCAAGATTGTGTTTGATGGAGCCTTGCTCCCGGGTGTCGAAAGCACCACGGCCAAGCTGAACCTGGCCGAACTGTTCAAAAGCAGTGTCGAGGATATCGAGAAACTCTTCACCGGCCGCCCGGTTGCACTGAAACGCGACCTGTCCCGCCCCGATGCCGAAACCTACCTCACCGCGTTGAAAAACGCCGGGATAGATGCGCGTATCGAAGCCGAACAACCCGTGGCATTCAGCCTGGCCGAAACCCACGAGACGGACTCCGGTGCCGCTGATTTCTCGCGCCCCGCCGCCTCACCCTACGCGCCGCCGCGTGCAACCGTGGGTGAGAACCTGCCGGAATACGCCGAACTCAAAGTCTTCACCATCAACGGGCGTATCGGTCGCCTGCGGTACCTGGCATGGACGCTGGTGCTGACCGTCGCAATGCTCGTGGCCGCCGGCATCATCAGCACCGTGGGCTTCGCCATCGCAACTGCGTCGCCGACCATAGCCATCATTCTCGGCTCGCTGCTGGGTTTCGCGCTGTTCGTTGCGCTGGTTGTGGTGAGCGTGCAGATCGGTGTGCAACGCCTGCATGACTTGGGCTGGTCAGGCTGGCTATACCTGCTCAACCTGGTGCCGCTGGTAAACAGCATTTTCCCGCTACTGCTGCTGGTGCTGCCAGGTAACGCGGGCGCCAACCAGTACGGCGCACCGCCTCCGCGCAACTCCACCGCGGTGAAGGTACTTGCCTCGTTGTGGCTGGCGTTCATTCCGTTGATGCTCATCATCGTGGTCTCGCTGGGCATGAACGGCTACCTGGACCAACTCGAATCCAACGTGGACAGCAGCTACGAAAGCAGCTCCATCACCTCCGACGAAGACGCCGACCAAAGCGTGATCGTCGAGGAAGAAGACGCGCAAAGTGCTGACGAAGCAGCCGAACCTGTAGACTCCCCCGAAGAACAGTAAAGAAAACGCCCCCATCCGTGATGCCTCCATCATCGATGGGGGCGTTGCGATGGAGAAAGGCATGACCCGTTACGCTCTGATCACCGGTGCCTCCAGCGGCATCGGCCTGGCACTGGCCGAAGCGTTGGCCCGCCGCGGCCGTAGCTTGATTCTGGTGGCCCGCCAGCGTGATCAGTTGGAAAGCATTGCACTGGAACTGACTCAACGCTTCGGCGTCGAGGTGCTGATTCGTGCCTGCGACCTGGGCGAGCCGCTGCGCTTGTCCGGGTTCCTGCTGGAGCTTGAGGAAGGCGAGCGGCAGATCGACTTGCTGGTCAATTGCGCCGGTATCGGCACCAGTGGGCCGTTCCTGGCCCAGGACTGGATGACCGAACAAGACCTCATCGAAGTCAACATCCTCGCCCTGACCCGCATGTGCCACGCCCTGGGCAATACCATGGCGCTGCACGGCGGCGGGCAAATCCTCAATGTCGCTTCGGTTGCCGCCTTCCAGCCCGGCCCGTGGATGAGCAGCTACTACGCCAGCAAGGCCTATGTGCTGCACTTCTCCGAAGGCCTGCGCGAAGAACTGAAGAGCTGCGGCATCCAGGTTTCGGTCCTTTGCCCTGGCCCTACGCGCACCGCGTTCTTCGACACCGCGCAAATGGACACCGCCAAGCTCGACCGCAGCGAGCAGTTGATGAGCCCCGAAGAAGTCGCGCTGTACACCGTGCGTGCATTGGACAAAAACAAAGCCATCATCATTCCCGGTCGCCGCAACCGCTGGTCGGCCTTCAGCCCGCGCTTGAGCCCACGCTGGCTTACCCGCAAGATTGCCGGCGCGATCAACAAGGCCTATTGCCCACGCTGATCGCCTGAGTACACTCACCCTGCACATTCATAATGGAGAAACAGCTGTGGATACTCTGTTCACCAAGATCATCAACAGAGAAATACCTGCGAAGATCATCTACGAGGATGACCAAGTCCTGGCCTTCCACGATATTGCCCCTCAGGCGCCCGTGCATTTTCTGGTGATTCCGAAGAAGCCGATCCGCACGCTCAATGACCTCACGGAAGAAGACAAGGCACTGGCCGGGCACATCCTGTTCACCGCCCAACGCCTGGCCGTGGAACAAGGTTGCGAGAAAGGCTTTCGCGTGGTGATGAATTGCAATGAAGATGGCGGGCAGACCGTCTATCACATTCATATGCATGTGCTGGGGCAGCGTCAGATGAACTGGCCGCCGGGCTGACAGGCCTCCCAAACGGATCGCAGCGCCGTGCTGCGACCCCATGCCCTTGACTCAGCGCAAACGCGCGCCCCTCTCTTGCGGTAAACTGGCCGCCGAGATTCCTCCCGGAGGTCAGCATGACTACCCAACGTCACTACTCGCCGATTGATCGTCTATTGCTGCAAGCCGACACGGCCATGCGTACATTGCTGCCCTTCAGCGGCCAGCCCTACCGTCCGTCGCCGGCCATCGTGCAGCCCGACGCGCAGATGAGCCAGACCGAGACCCGACATGTCGCCGGCCTGATGCGCATCAACCATACCGGCGAAGTGTGTGCCCAGGCGTTGTACCAGGGCCAGGCCCTGACCGCCAAACTGCCTCAAGTGCGCGCGGCCATGGAGCACGCAGCCGAGGAAGAAATCGATCACCTGGCCTGGTGCGAACAACGCATTCGCCAACTGGGCAGCCATCCCAGCGTGCTCAACCCGCTGTTTTACGGTTTGTCATTCGGCATCGGCGCGGCAGCCGGCTTGATCAGCGACAAGGTCAGCCTCGGCTTTGTCGCCGCGACCGAACATCAGGTATGCAAGCACCTGGATGAACACCTGGAGCAATTGCCGGCGGAAGACGAAAAGTCCCGCGCAATTCTCGAACAGATGCGCATCGATGAAGAACATCACGCCGAAAGCGCGCTGGATGCCGGCGGCTTTCGCTTCCCGGCGCCCGTGCGGTTCGGCATGAGCCTGCTGGCCAAGGTCATGACCAAAAGCACCTACCGCATCTGACCCAAACCGCAGCTGAAAAAAAGGGCGCTATCAAAGCGCCCTTCTTTTTGCCAATGCGTCATCAGCCCAGCTCGATAATCTCGTAGTCATGGGTGATGGCCACTCCGGCCGCGCCAAGCATGATCGACGCCGAGCAGTACTTCTCCGCCGACAGTTCAATCGCACGCTTGACCTGCGCCTCTTTCAGCCCCCGGCCCTTCACCACGAAATGCATGTGGATCTTGGTGAACACCTTGGGATCCTCCGTGGCGCGCTCGGCTTCCAGGAAAGCTTCGCAGCTTTCCACGGCCTGACGGGATTTCTTCAGGATGCTGAGCACGTCGAAATTGCTGCAACCGCCTACGCCGAGCAGGAGCATTTCCATCGGGCGTACGCCCAGGTTACGGCCACCGGCTTCCGGCGGGCCATCCATGACCACTACGTGACCGCTGCCCGATTCACCGAGGAACATGGCTTCGCCCGCCCATTGGATGCGTGCCTTCATCGCCCAGACTCCACTGCTAAAAAAGGGTCGCCAGCTTAGCACAGGGCCCGCCGGCGTCAGCGTTTCCCACAAAAGCGATCAATTGCAGGGCTTCCTGGGAAAATTGGCTAATCGAGACAGAATGTGTCTGTTAAGCTGGCGCCAAATCGATGGCGTATTGCCACCCTTTATACAGCGCCTATCAATGCCGATAGCGCTGCAGATAACAACTCAAACCACCTCGCGCTGCCTTTTCGGGATACAACCATGGTTGCTCTTACTCCCATACCCAAGATCAAGAATCTCGACAAGCTGTTGACGCACTGCCAGCGCCGACGTCACCCGGCCAAGCACAACATCATCTGCGCCGGCGAACGCTCCGAAACACTGTTCTTCATTATCAAGGGCTCGGTCACCATCCTGATCGAGGACGAAGACGGCCGCGAGATGATCATCGCCTACCTCAACACCGGAGATTTTTTCGGCGAACTGGGGTTGTTTGAACAAGCGGGCAAGGAGCAGGAACGCAGCGCCTGGGTGCGGGCCAAGGTCGAGTGCGAAGTGGCCGAGATCAGCTACAGCAAATTTCGCGAGCTGGCCCAGCAGGACCCCGACATCCTCTACGCCCTCAGCGGCCAGATCGCCCAGCGCCTGCGAGATACCACGCGCAAGGTCGGCGACCTGGCGTTCTTTGACGTCACTGGCCGGGTGGCCCGCTGCCTGCTGGAACTGTGCAAGCAACCCGACGCCATGACCCACCCGGATGGCATGCAGATCAAAGTCACGCGCCAGGAAATCGGGCGCATTGTCGGCTGTTCACGGGAGATGGTCGGCCGCGTGCTCAAGGACTTGGAGGAACGCAACCTGGTGCACGTCAAAGGCAAGACAATGGTGGTGTTCGGCACCCGTTAAACCGGCAGGAAGCTGGCCAGCATCTGACGGTACAAGGTGTCCAGCCGACTGATCGCATCCGGCGCGGGGAACGCTTCGTGCAGGGCGATATGGCTGTCGGCGCGAACACGCTGCTCAAGGCCACAAGCCTCGTTGAAGCGGTTGACCGCTGCGATCAATGCCTCTCGATCGTTATCCAGCAGCAAGGCGCCATGCACCAACCCCACCGGTCGGCCACCGATTTGGCGCCAGCGCTGGGCCGTGCCGACCATTTTGCGGCCGTCGAGATTGACGTTATAGCGACCGTCGCAGAAGGCGCCGTCGATTTCACCCACCGAGGCATCGCCGCCCAATTCGATCAACAAGTCGCAGATCGGCTGGCATAAGCGCTGGTAACCGGTTTCGATACGGCCCTGATCGCCTTCGCTGCGCGGTGGCGCGTAGACCAAGGCGATATTCACCGTGGCAGCCGACTGTGGCACCGGCTCGCCACCGGTTTCGCGCAGCAGCACGGGCCAACCGGCGTCGGCCGAGACCCGGCTGGCAGCTTCAAACGCCGGCAGCCGGCTCAACCGGCGCGGCATCACCAAGGCTCGGTCGCTGGGTTGCCAGAACAGCAGGCCGAATTCCTGTTCGCCTGCACACACGGCAGCCAGTAGCGCTTGCTCAGCGGCAAGCCCTGCTTCGACAGTCATCGACACTGGCTGGATCATCGAACACCCACCTCGCTGAATAAACACAAAACCCAATGTGGGAGGGGGCTTGCTCCCTCCCACATTTTGAGCGCATTTCATCAATCCAGAGTCGAACCGCTGACCGCCACGCCCCGCTCCGGGAAAAACAAGCGTTGCAGCTCTGCCCCTGGGTTCTCGGCGCGCATGAACGTCTCGCCCACCAGGAACGAATACACCTCGCTGATTTCCATCAGTTCCACGTCGGCGCGGTTGACGATGCCACTCTCGGTGATCACCAAACGGTCGCGCGGGATACGTGGCAGCAGGTCGAGGGTGTTTTCCAGGCTGACTTCAAAGGTGTGCAGGTTGCGGTTATTCACCCCCACCAACGGCGTGTCGAGGGTTTTCAGCGCACGTTCCAGCTCATCGCCATCGTGCACTTCCACCAGCACGTCCAAGCCAACACTTTTGGCCACGGCCGCCAGCTCGGCCAGCTTCACGTCATCCAGGGCGGAGACGATCAGCAGTACGCAGTCGGCGCCCAAGGCACGCGCTTCGACGATCTGGTACGGGTCGACCATGAAATCCTTGCGGATCACCGGCAGCTTGCACGCCGCGCGGGCCTGTTGCAGGAACAGATCAGAACCCTGGAAGTAATCGATATCGGTCAGCACGGACAGGCACGTAGCGCCGCCCTTTTCATAGCTGACCGCGATTTCTGCAGGTACAAAGTGCTCGCGGATCACGCCTTTGCTCGGCGAGGCCTTCTTGATCTCGGCGATCACCGCCGGCTGCTTCTTTTTCGCCTGGGCGATCAAGGCATTGGCAAAACCACGCGGTGCATCCGCATTTTTGGCCAAACCTTCCAGCTCGGCCAGGCTTACGCGGGCGCGGCGCTCGGCGACTTCTTCGGCTTTTCGGGCGAGGATTTTTTCCAGAACGGTCGGCACACTCATCCTTCATTCTCCATCTTGAATACAGCGGTGAATGCACCCAGCTCTTCGAGTTTTTCGCGAGCCAGACCGGTATGCAGCGCATCGTGGGCCAATGCGACACCTTCTTTAAGACTATAGGCATGGTCGGCCGCGTAAAGTGCCGCGCCAGCATTCAGAACGATCATTTCCGCAGCTTTTTGGCCGTTCTCGGTCTTGCGCCGCCCCAATGCATCGCGAATCAATTCCAGCGATGCCGCCGGGCTTTCTACCGCCAAACCGTGCAGGCTCTGGCTCTTCATGCCCAGGTCTTCAGGCTCGACCCAATATTCAGTGATTTGGTCATTCTTCAGCTCTGCCACGAAGGTCGGTGCAGCCAGGCTGAATTCGTCCAGGCCGTCTTTGGAATGCACCACCAACACGTGCTTGCTGCCCATGCGTTGCAGCACTTCGGCCAATGGCCGGCACAGCGCCTGGCTGAAGACGCCCACCACCTGGTGCTTCACACCGGCCGGATTCGTAAGCGGGCCGAGCATGTTGAACAAGGTACGCAGGCCGAGGTCCTTGCGCGGGCCGGCGGCGTGCTTCATCGCTCCGTGATGAGACTGGGCAAACATGAAGCCGATGCCCACATTGTCGATACAGCGCGCCACTTGCACGGGCGTCAGGTTCAGGTAAATACCGGCCGCCTCCAGCAGGTCGGCACTGCCGCTCTTGCCGGACACCGCACGGTTACCATGCTTGGCCACGGTGCAACCAGCCGCCGCCACTACAAAAGACGAAGCCGTCGACACGTTGAAAATATTCGCACCGTCACCGCCGGTGCCGACCACGTCGACCACACCGTCGAGGGTCTTGAGCTCAACCTTGTCCGCCAACTCGCGCATCACCGAGACGGCGCCGACGATTTCGTCGATGCTTTCGCTCTTCATGCGCATGGCCATCATAAACGCGCCGATCTGCGCGTCGGTGCATTGGCCGGTCATGATCTCGCGCATCACATCGCTCATTTCAGCGGTGCTCAGGTCCAGATGGCCGACGATACGGCTCAGGGCAGTCTTGATATCCATGGAAAGTCCTTAGCGCGTGCCGCCGCTCTGCTTGAGAAAGTTGGCGAACAGCTCGTAGCCCTGCTCGGTCAGGATCGACTCGGGGTGAAACTGCACCCCTTCGATGTTCAATGTCTTGTGGCGCAGGCCCATGATCTCGTCGACGGAGCCGTCTTCCAGTTGGGTCCAGGCCGTCAGTTCCAGGCATTCAGGCAGGGTTTCACGCTTGACTACCAGCGAATGGTAGCGAGTGACCGTGACCGGCAGGTTAAGGCCTTCAAACACGCCCGTGCTCTTGTGGAACACCGGGCTGGTCTTGCCGTGCATCACCTGGCGCGCACGCACCACATCACCGCCAAACGCCTGGCCGATGGACTGGTGACCCAGGCATACACCCAGGATCGGCAGTTTGCCGGCGAAATACCGGATGGCTTCGAGGGAGACACCCGCCTCGGTCGGGGTGCACGGGCCAGGCGAAACCACGACGCGCTCGGGGTTCAGCGCAGCGATTTGCGCCACGGTGAGTTCATCGTTGCGCACCACCTTGACCTCGGCACCCAGCTCGCCCAGGTACTGCACAACGTTGTAGGTAAAGGAATCGTAGTTATCAATCATCAGCAACATGGGGGAAACCTCAGGAATTGGGGGTCTGTTCAGCCAGCGCAACAGCGCGGAACATTGCGCGGCGCTTGTTCAGGGTTTCTTCCCATTCGAGGGCCGGCACCGAGTCGGCGACGATCCCGCCACCGGCCTGTACATGCAGTTCCCCGTCCTTGATCACTGCCGTGCGGATCGCAATGGCCGTGTCCATGTTGCCGTTCCAGGCGAAATACCCCACCGCGCCGCCGTAGACGCCGCGTTTGACCGGCTCCAGTTCGTCGATGATTTCCATCGCACGGATCTTCGGCGCGCCCGACAACGTGCCGGCCGGCAGAATCGCGCGCAATGCGTCCATCGCGGTCAGGCCGGCTTTCAGCTCGCCAGTGACGTTGGACACGATGTGCATCACGTTGGAATAGCGCTCGATGACCATCTTCTCGGTCAATTTCACCGAGCCGATTTCCGAGACGCGCCCGGTGTCGTTGCGGCCCAGGTCGATCAGCATCAGGTGCTCGGCGATTTCCTTGTCGTCGCTCAGCAGGTCTTCTTCCAGCGCCACGTCCGCTTCTTCGGTCGCACCGCGCGGGCGAGTGCCGGCAATCGGGCGCACGGTGATCAGGTTGTCTTCGACGCGCACCAACACTTCCGGCGAACTGCCCACCACGTGGAAGTCGCCAAAGTTGAAGAAGTACATGTACGGCGTCGGGTTGAAGCAGCGCAGCGCCCGGTACAGGTCGATGGGCGCCGCCTTGAAGTCGATGGACATACGTTGCGACGGCACTACCTGCATGCAGTCGCCGGCGAGGATGTATTCCTTGATCGTGTCGACGGCGCGCTCGTAGTCATCCTGGGTAAAGCTGGAACGGAACACCGGGTCGGCTGCTGGTGGACGGCTGAGGTCCAGGCCGCGACGCGGGGTGATCGGCTGGCGCAGTTTGTCCAGCAGGGCTTCGAGGCTGGCCTGGCCTTGTTCGAAGGCATCCGCCTGGGCCGGATCGGCCAACACGATCGCATGCATTTTGCCGGCGAGGTTGTCGAACACCACCACCGCATCGGACACCATCAGCAGAATATCCGGCACGCCCAATGGGTCTGGATTCGGGCATTTGCCCAGGCGTTTTTCCACATAACGCACGCAGTCGTAGCCGAAATACCCCACCAGGCCACCGTTGAAACGCGGCAGGCCAGGGATGGTCGGCACGTTGTAACGCGCCTTGAAGGTTTCGACGAAGGCCAGTGGGTCTTCCACGTCGTGGCTTTCGATCTCGACGCCGTCATGAGTGATGCTCACATGATGGTCGTGTACCCGCATCACCGTACGGCATGGCAGGCCGATGATCGAATAACGCCCCCACTTCTCGCCGCCCTGCACCGATTCCAACAGATAGGAATTGGGCTCGTCGGCCAGTTTCAGGTAGATCGACAGCGGTGTGTCGAAGTCGGCCAGGGTTTCGCAGGCCAGGGGAATACGGTTATAGCCGGCAGCGGCCAAACGCAGGAATTCTTCGCGGGTCATGAGGTGCCTCGTGGTGTGAGGGTCTAACAGTCAGGTAGGCAAACGTGCCGCAGAGCGCGGCCAGGATCAGTCAGGCGCGCCAACGCCAGCGGGCCAGGGCCTTGATGACTTTCATCCAGAGTTTGCGAGTGACCACCACGATGGAATTTCCAGAAGGGGACGGATCGGTATCGGGCAACGTTATCTCAGCGCCCGCTCCCAAGCAACCGGGGATTAGCAGTCGCAGGTCATCAATGACCAACGCCGGAGATTCCTCGGCAATCGGCCGGCCATGGTTATAGCCGTAGCTCAAGGCTACGCACTGCACACCCGCCGCTTTTGCCGCCTGCACGTCGCTGCGCGAATCGCCGACAAACAATGACTGCGAGGCCGGGATATTGGCCATTTTCATCACAAAAAACAGCGCCGCCGGGTCAGGCTTTTTCTGCGGCAACGTATCGCCGCCGATGATCCAGCGGAAATAACGGCCGATCTTCATCTGGTCCAACAGCGGCGCAACGAATCGCTCCGGCTTGTTGGTGATCAGGGCCATTTCCACGCCCTGCTTGCTCAGCCACTTGAGGGTGTCACGTACGCCGGGGTAAACCACGGTCAGTTCATGGTCGCCTTCATAGGCCGTGTTGAACAATTCCAAGGCGTGTTCGGCTTCCACCTCGTCGACACCGTCGGCCTCGATGTGGTTGGCCAGGGCCCGGCGCACCAGCATCGGCGCGCCGTTGCCGACCCATTCGCGTACCGACTCCAGCCCCGCCGGCGGGCGCCCCAGTTTGAGCAGCATCTGGTCCACCGCCGCCGCCAGGTCCGGCACCGAGTCGATCAAGGTACCGTCCAGATCGAACATCACCAGCCGTGGCAGTTTGCCGGGGAACAGCTGCTCAAAGCCGCTCATGGACGCGCCAGCGCCAGTTCGGCGCGCATTTTGGCGATCACTTCCTGATAGTCCGGGGCATTGAAGATCGCCGAACCGGCGACGAAGGTGTCGGCACCGGCGGCAGCGATTTCGCGGATGTTGTTGACGTTGACCCCACCGTCGATTTCCAGGCGGATATCACGGCCCGAGGCATCGATCAGCGCGCGGGCTTCACGCAGCTTGTCAAGAGTGCCGGGGATGAACTTCTGCCCACCGAAACCTGGGTTGACGCTCATCAGCAGCACCATGTCGACCTTGTCCATCACGTACTTGAGCACGTCCAGCGGGGTAGCCGGGTTGAACACCAGGCCCGCCTTGCAACCGCCTTCGCGGATCAGTTGCAGGGTACGGTCGACGTGCAGCGAAGCTTCCGGGTGGAAGGTGATGTAGGTGGCGCCGGCTTCGATGAAGTCGCCGATGATGCGGTCCACCGGGCTGACCATCAAGTGCGCGTCGATCGGCGCGGTGATGCCGTATTTGCGCAGCGCCGCGCAGACCATCGGGCCGATGGTCAGGTTGGGCACGTAGTGGTTGTCCATGACATCGAAGTGCACGAAGTCGGCACCGGCGGCCAACACGTTGTCCACTTCCTCACCCAGGCGGGCGAAGTCGGCGGAGAGAATCGATGGGGCAATAACGAAGGGCTGCATGACGCACCTTTTCTGAGCTAAATCACGATGGCGCGCATTGTATACCTCATGCTTTGCTGCGCGCACCGTGACCTGGCTCAACGGGCTAGTAAGCGGCCCGGTAGATTTTCTCGATATCCGCCACGCTGAGCTTGCGCGGGTTGTTGCGCATCAACCGTTCGATCCCCGCAGCTTCAGTGGCCATGGCCGGGATCGCGTTCTCGGGGATTGCGAAACTGCGCAGGCCTGCCGGGATCTCCACGGCGGCGCAGAGTCGCGTCATGGCCTCCACCGCCTGGTCGGCAGCCTCATTGACACTCAGCCCGCTGGTATTGACGCCCATGGCCTGGGCAATGTCCTGCATGCGCTCGACACAGGCCAGCTTGTTCCAGTGCATCACGTAGGGCAGCAACAGCGCATTGCTCACGCCGTGGGCAATATTGAAACGCCCGCCCAGCGGGTAGGCCAACGCATGCACCGCCCCCACCCCGGCGTTACCGAAAGCCATGCCGGCCATCAAGCTGGCGGTGGCCATATCGTCCCGGGCCTGCAAATGGGCCGGGTTGGCGTAGGCCTTGGGCAGCGCCTTGGCGATCAGCTTGATCGCACCGATGGCCAAGGCATCGGTGATCGGCGAGGCGTTCAGCGACAGGTACGACTCAATGGCATGCACCAGCGCATCCACGCCGCTGGCGGCGGTAACGCTGCGCGGGCAGGTCAGGGTCATTTGCGGGCTGATCAGCGCCACGTCCGGCAACAGGTAATCGCTGACGATACCTTTTTTCAACTGCGCGACTTTGTCGGAGAGGATCGCCACATTGGTGACTTCCGAGCCGGTGCCGGCCGTGGTCGGGATCGCGATCAATGGCGGGCCTTTACGCGGTACCTGATCGATACCGAACAAATCCGCCAGCGCGCCGTGGTAACCGGCATAGGCCGCCACGCTTTTGGCAATGTCGATGGCGCTACCGCCCCCCAGGCCAATCAGGCCGTCGTGCCCGCCGTCGCGGTAGGCCTGCATGCAGTCTTCGACAATGGCTATTTCCGGGTCGGGCAGCACGCGGTCGAAGATTTCGTAGCTGCGCTCGCCCAGGTGTTCGAGGGCCAAGGCTACGGTGCCGGATTTGACCAGCACCGCATCGGTGACAATCAGCGGGTTGTCCACATCCAGACGGGTAAGCTCGGCGGCCAGCTGCCCGATGGCGCCTGCGCCTGTCAGCAATTTGTGGGCGATCTTGAATGAGGAAGTACTCATGTGCGCGGCCTCTTATCAATGATGGGGCTGGCACAAGAGTAGCTGATGCATAGGGGTTGTCTGCCATTCAGCGGCTGAATGGTCTTGGAGGCTCAACACAAAACCCCTGTGGGAGGGGGCAAGTCGAATCGTCGCACCGCCCCTCCCACATTTTGATCTGTGCTGGGCTCTAGACCTGTGCTGTCCGCAGCTTCTCGCTACGGCCACGCAACCACTCCAAGGTCAGCAACAGCAACACCGAGAACGCAATCAGCAAGGTCGCCGCCGCCGCAATCGTCGGGCTGAGGTTTTCGCGGATACCGCTGAACATCTGGCGTGGCAGGGTTGCTTGCTCGGGGCCGGCAAGGAACAGCGTCACCACCACCTCATCGAACGAGGTGGCAAAGGCAAACAACGCGCCGGAGATCACCCCCGGCGCAATCAGCGGCAGGGTTACCCGACGAAACGCGGTCAAGGGCGAAGCCCCCAGGCTGGCCGCTGCCCGCACCAGGTTATGGTTGAAACCCTGCAAGGTCGCCGACACGGTGATGATCACAAACGGCACACCCAGCACCGCATGCACCACGATCAACGAGAAAAAGCTGTTACCCAGGCCCAGCGGCGCAAAGAACAGGTAACTGGCCACGCCGATGATCACCACCGGCACCACCATCGGCGATATCACCAGGGCCATCACCAACGCCTTGCCGGGGAAATTCCCACGGGTCAGGCCAATCGCCGCCAGGGTGCCGAACACCATCGCCAGCACCGTGGCCGCCGGGGCGACGATGATGCTGTTTTTCAGCGCACGCATCCATTCGGCCGAGGCAAAGAAGTCGTGGTACCACTGCAGCGAAAAGCCTTGCAGCGGGTACACCAGGAAACTGCCGCTGTTGAACGACAGCGGGATGATCACCAGCACGGGCAATATCAGGAACAGCAGGATCAAGCCGCAGAGAATCCGCAAGCTGTAGAACCACACCCGCTCCACGGGGGACATATAAGGGCTCAGCATCGCAAGGTCTCCTTAGCTCAGGCGCAGGCGGCTGGCGCCGACCAGCCGGTTGTAGATCAAGTACAGCACCACGGTCGCCAGCAGCAGCAGGCCGCCCAACGCCGTCGCCATGCCCCAGTTGATGCTGGTGTTGGTGTAGAACGCCACGAAGTAGCTGACCATCTGGTCGTTCGGGCTGCCCAGCAACGCCGGAGTGATGTAGTAACCAATCGCCAGAATGAACACCAACAGGCAACCGGCGCCCACACCGGCGTAGGTCTGTGGGAAGTACACGCGCCAGAAACTGGCGAACGGGTGGCAGCCCAGGGAAATGGCCGCACGCATGTAGGTGGGTGAAATGCCCTTCATCACGCTGTAGATCGGCAAAATCATGAACGGCAGCAGGATGTGCACCATCGAGATGTAGACCCCGGTGCGGTTGAACACCAGCTCCAAGGGTTTATCGATGAGGCCCATGCCCATCAGCGCGCTGTTGATCAGGCCACCCGATTGCAGCAGCACGATCCATGCGGCGACCCGCACCAGGATCGAGGTCCAGAACGGCAGCAACACCAGGATCATCAGCAGGTTGCTTTTACGCGCCGGCAGGTTGGCCAACAGGTAGGCCAGGGGGTAGGCCAGCAGCAGGCAGATGACCGTGATGACCAGGCCCATCCAGAAGGTGCGGGCGAAAATGTCCAGGTAGATCGCCTGGTCGGGCGTGGCCGGGGCGATTTCGCCCAGGTCGTCGATACGGTGATCGACCGCCGCCAGCAAGTAATACGGCGTCAGGCTGCTGGTATTGCGCCGGATCGCCTGCCAGTACGCCGGGTCGCCCCAACGTTCGTCGAGGGTTTCCAGCGCTTCTTTATAAGAGGCCGGCGCTTCGGTAAACGGCAGCGCCCGTGCGGTTTTGGTCAGCAGGCTGCGGTAGCCGGCCAGTTCCATGTTCAAGCGCTTGGACAGGTCGCCCAAGGTCTGGTTTTTGCGCGCTTCACCCAGGTCTTCACTCAGCGCCCGGTATACCGGCTCGCCCGGCAGGCCACGACCGTCCCAAGCTGTCACCGCCATCACGGTACGCGGCAAGCCGCCCACCACTTCCGGGTTACCGACACTTTTAAACAACAGCGCAACGATCGGCACCAGGAAGACCAGCAGCAAAAACAGCACCAGCGGCGCAATCAAGGCCTGGGCCTTCCAGCGGTTAAGCCGCTCGGCACGCGCCAGGCGCTGCTTGAGGGTGGGGCTGTTGACCTCGTTCGAGGGAACGGCGATGGCCATGGCTGACTCCGGATCTTAAAGATGAATGCACACCCTGTGGGAGGGGCGGTGCGACGATTCGACTTGCTCCCGATAGCGGTGGATCAGTCAGCCTGTGTATTGCCTGACAGTCTGCCATCGGGAGCAAGTCCCCTCCCACAGGGGTTCAGCGGTGCTGCTGGTTACTTTGCAGCCCAGGAATTGAAGCGCTGCTCAAGCTGCTCGCCGTTATCGGCCCAGAAGCTCACATCGATCTGCACCTGGTTGGCGATGTTCTCTGGCGTCGTCGGCATGTCCTTGAGAATGTCCTTGGCCAGCAACGGTACGGCTTGGGTATTGGCCGGGCCGTAGGCGATGTTTTCCGAATAGGTCTTCTGCTGCTGCGGCGCCACCGAGAAGGCGATGAATTTCTTCGCCGCTTCCGCGCGGTCTTTGGCCAGGCCTTTAGGAATGGCCCAGGCGTCGAAGTCGTAGATGCCGCCGTTCCACACCACTTTCAGGTTGCTTTCTTTTTGCACGGCAGCGATGCGGCCGTTGTAGGCCGAGCTCATCACTACGTCACCCGAGGCGAGGTACTGTGGCGGTTGTGCGCCGGCTTCCCACCATTGGATCGACGGCTTGAGTTCGTCGAGCTTCTTGAACGCACGGTCCTGGCCGTCTTTGCCGGCCAGTACTTTGTAGACGTCTTTGGGCGCTACGCCGTCGGCCATCAACGCAAATTCCAGGGTGTACTTGGCGCCTTTACGCAGGCCGCGCTTGCCCGGGAATTTCTTGGTGTCCCAGAAATCCGCCCAACTGGTGGGCGCGGAGGCCAATTTGTCGGCGTTGTACGCCAGCACGGTCGACCACACGAAGAAGCCCACACCGCACGGCTGGATCGCGCCTTTTACGTAGTCTTCGGCTTTGCCGAACAGTTTCGGGTCGAGCGGTTCGAACATGTCTTCGTCGCAACCGCGGGACAATTCCGGCGATTCCACTTCCACCAGGTCCCAGGACACGCTCTTGGTGTCGACCATGGCTTTGACCTTGGCCATCTCACCGTTGTACTCGCCGGCAACGATCTTGCCGTTGCCCGCGCTTTCCCACGGTGCATAGAAGGCCTTGACCTGGGCCGCCTTGTTCGCGCCACCAAAGGACACAACCGTCAGGTCCGGGCCGGCGGCCATGGCCTGTGTCGCGCCCATCAAACCGAGGGCGAGCGCTGAATACTTAAGGGATTTCAACATTGTTGTTCTCTCCACGTGCAGGGTTGGTGAAGCCATGGGGGCGATCAATTCGCCTCTAAAAGTGGGTCGAGTGCGCGAACGTGCTCGACTTGCCAGCCAATCGGTACCACGTCGCCGACCGCCAGGGCCGGGTCCAGCTCGGCAATCGGTTGTTTCACAAAAAAATCGGCCTTGCCGCAGACTTCCAGGCGTACGCGCACGTGGTCGCCCAGGTAGATGAATTCCGCCACTCGCCCCGAAAAACGGTTGCTGCAGCTTTCGCTGGAACCGTTGAGGCTGACGCGTTCCGGGCGTACCGACAGCGTCACCGGGCCGCCGAGCTGGCCGACGTTGATCGCCAGGGCCTCGACCTTCTCGCCCCGCGCCAGCTCGACCACGCAGCGGTCGCCGGTGTGGCTGTGCAAGCGCCCGTTGAGGCGATTGTTCTCGCCGATGAAGTTGGCCACGAAGGTGTTTCTGGGCTCTTCGTACAAGGTGCGTGGCGGGGCGATCTGTTGGATCTCGCCCTGATGAAACACCGCCACGCGGTCGGACATGGTCAGGGCTTCACCCTGGTCGTGGGTCACATACACCACCGTCACGCCGAGGCGCTGGTGCAGGTGCTTGATCTCCATCTGCATGTGTTCACGCAGTTGCTTGTCGAGGGCGCCGAGGGGTTCGTCCATCAGCACCAACTGTGGCTCGAACACCAGCGCGCGGGCCAAGGCCACACGCTGTTGCTGGCCGCCGGACAATTGCGCCGGGTAGCGCTGGGCGAAAGCGTCAAGCTGGACCATGCTCAGCACGCGTTTGACCCGCTCGCTGATATCGGTCTTGCTCAACCCGCGCACCGAGAGCGGGAACGCCAGGTTCTCGGCGACGGTCATGTGCGGGAACAACGCGTAGTTCTGGAACACCATGCCGATGTCGCGCTTGTGCGGCGGCACGTTGTTGATGGCGCGCCCCGCCAGCTGGATTTCGCCGGCGGTGGGGGTTTCAAAGCCGGCGAGCATCATCAGGCTGGTGGTCTTGCCCGAACCGGATGGCCCGAGCAAGGTGAGGAACTCGCCCTTGCGAATCTCCAGGTTGAGGTCTTTGACGATCAGGTTCTCGCCGTCGTAGCTTTTCTGCACGCCACGAAAGCTGACCAGTACATCATTTGAATCCACCTCGCTCATACCCGCACCTTTGTGTTTTGGACTGCTGTGGCACAAGCGTAGTCCACGCCAGAGCCCCCGGAAATCGGGGGCCAGGAGAGATTTGCATCAGCCGGATGGAAGGCTGGGGGTAGGGATCGCCCTACATCAATGGCGGGGATGGAACAGTGTCACGGCCGCACGCGCCGGGAATGGCTTCAGTACGGTTTAAGGGGCGTCGCAAACAGGCATGTCGTCACAGAAGTTTGTGTTCCATGGCGTACTTCACCAGTTCAGCCAGGGAGGTGATGTTGAGCTTTTGCATCAAGCGCGCTTTGTGGGTACTGATGGTTTTGCTGCTCAGCGCCAGTTGCTGGGCGATATCGTTAACGTTGGCGCCTTGGGCCAGGCGCTCGAACACCGAGAACTCGCGCTCCGACAGCAACGCATGCAGCGGCCTGGCGTCGGTGAGGCCGACTTCAAAGACCATGCGGTCGGCCAGGTCCGGGTCGATATAGCGCCCGCCGGCGGCCACCTTGCGAATAGCGGTGAGCAGCAACGCCGGGTCACTGTCCTTGGTTGCATAGCCGGCGGCGCCCACCTTCAAGGCGCGGGCTGCCATCTGCGCTTCGTCGTGCATCGACAGCACCAGGATCGCCGGCGGGTTGCTCAACGCGCGAATCCGCGCAATCGCCTCCAGGCCATTGACGCCAGGCATCGAAATGTCCAGCAGGACCACCTCGCAGGACACGTGGCGCAAGGTCTCCAGCAACTGTTCGCCATTGCTCGCCTCGCCTACCACCAGCAGGTCTTTGGCCAGGCCGATCAGTTGCTTGATGCCTTCACGAACAATGGTGTGGTCTTCGGCTACCAGTACGCGGATCACAGGGGTTTCCTCTTATTGTTTGGCATCCAGCGGCACCATCACGCTCAGGGTGGTGCCCTCCCCCAACTCACTGTGCAGGCTCAATTGCCCACCCATGATCAGCACCCGCTCGCGCATGCCGACCAGGCCAAACGAGACCGCGCGGCCTTCAGGCTGGACGAAGCCAACGCCGTCGTCGCTGATGGTCAAGCGCAAATCGCTGCCGTCCATCGCCAACGTCAGCTCCACAGTATGCGCCTGGGCATGGCGCATCACATTGGTCAGCGCCTCCTGCAGGATACGAAACAGGCCTATGGCCTTGGCGTCGCTCAGGGCCGGCAGGTTATCCGGCACCTGCACCAGGCAGGGAATGTGCGTACGCGCTTCAAAGCGGCGGGCTTGCCACTCGATGGCAGACGCAATCCCGGCATCGAGAATCGGCGGGCGCAGGGCGGTGGCTACGTCCCGCACTAGCTGGAACAACTGAGCGATCAGGCGTTTCATGCTGTTCAAGCGCTCGTGCAGGCCGGGGTCCAGTTGCGCATAGGCCAGCTCGCACATGGACGTTTCCAGCTTGAGCACCGTGAGCATCTGCCCGAGTTCGTCGTGCACTTCGCGGGCAATGCGCGCCTTCTCTTCTTCGCGCACGGTTTCCAGGTGCGCGGACAATTCGCGCAGTTGCGCTTCGCTTTGCAGCAACGCGGCCAGGGTACGGCGCAGTTCGGTGACGTCGTTGAGGTAAACCACAAGGTACTCGGCCTCGGCAAACCGCAAGAAGCTCAAGGACACGTTGGCCGGCAGGATGCTGCCGTCGGCGCGCAGGCAATCGGTGGCAAAATTCTGCGGCCCCTCTTCGCTGGCGCGCGCGCGCTTCCATAGGTTGAGCCAGCGGTCCATGTCCAGCGTGGGGTCGAGATCGACCAGCGGCCGCTCGATCAGCGCGCCGGGGTCGTAGCCGAGCATGCTTTCGGCGGCGCGGTTGGCGTAGCGCACATGGCTGTCCCAGTTGACCCACAGGATGCCGACGGTGCTTTGGTCGATAGAAAATTGCGTCAGGCGCAACGCTTGCGCACCGGCGGCGCGCGCGGCGCTTTCTTCGCGCGCGGCCAATAGGTCGTGTTCCAGCGCGCGTTGCTGGCGGCGTTGCCAGAACACCACCGCCAGGCTGGCGAGCAACAACAGCCCCAGCAACAGGCAGAGGTTTTGCCAAAAGCCTTTGGATTCGGATAAACGCGGGTATTTGGGCTGCAGCCAACGATTGTGCAGCTGGTCCAGGTCTCGGGCAGGGATGGCGCGCAGCGCGCTTTCCATAATGCCGGCCAACTGCGGCCAGTCGCGTCGAGTGGCCACGCGCAGCAACTGCGGCAAGCCGATATCCCCTACCACCGCCAACCCGGCGAACTCCGCTTCGCCGGACAAGCGACTCAGTTGCGCTTCATCGACGATGGCGTAGCGCGCCTGCTCGCTGACCAGCAATTGCAGGGCCTGGCGCTCCATGGGCACACCTTGCAGGTTAAGGCCTGGGTAAGTACCGCGCAGATAATCGGCCACGGCGCTGGGCATGCGCACGGCGACGCGAGACTGCCCATCGAGTTTTTCCAGCTCAACGGCGCCACCGCCCTCCCGGATGCCGACGATGTGTTGGGGCACACGCATATAGGGGTCGGTGAACAACCACAGGCGCAACCCGGCCGGGGTCTGTTGCAGGCCTGGGGCGATGTCGACTTCATCGTCGCGCACGGCGGCTTCCAACTGCTCCTGACTGGGAAAGTTGCGCCACACCAGGTCAATGTTCAGCGCCTTGGCCAGCCATTGCATCAGTTCCACATTGGCGCCGGACAAGCGTTGCAGCCGCCGGTCGTATTGCGCGTAAGGCGCCTGCAGCACCACACCTACCCGCAGCTCCGGGTGCGCGGCCAGCCATTCGCGCTGCTGCGCGTTGAGCTGTGCCTGCGGGACGGCAGGCGCGGGGGCGGCGTTGGCCATAAAGGCAATGCACAAACAGCCGATAACCAGCAGACAGCGAAAACCCATGATCCACGTCTCACATCACTGACAAATACTGACCAACCCATTAGGCTGCTGGAATCTCTTCTGGCCGGGAATTAACGATGCTCTTTCTCCACCGTTCGGCACTGCCAGCATTGTGCCTGTCGCTGCTATTTACCAGCGCCTTTTCTGTACACGCCGCCGACACACCGCCGTCCGCCGAAAAACCCGTCGAGCGCCAACCCTTGCCCGAGCGCAGCCAGCAAGAGGCCAGTTCGCTGGAGCGCACCCTGCCGCAACAGGAACAACAGCAGTTGCAGGCCGGCAGCGACTCCTTCCTCGCCCTGTGGAAACCCGCCAACAGCTCCGAACCCGAAGGCGTGGTGATTATCGTACCGGGGCGCGGTGAAAATGCTGATTGGCCTCAAGCAATCGGCCCATTGCGGCGCAAATTGCCGGACGCCAATTGGGGCAGCCTCAGCTTGTCGCTGCCGGACGTAAGCGTCGACACCCTGCCGCCACGCGCCGCGGAAGCGCCCAACGCCACGGTCGACACCAGCAGCAAGGAAGCCAGCACCGCCGACAAACCGATCGAACAAGCCGCCAGCGCCGAGGCCGAAGGCACCGACCCGGCGGTGGTGGCGGGCGCCGATGAGCAGGACAAGACCGACGCGTCGCGTATCTTCGACCGCATCGACGCCGCCGTGGCCTTCGCCCAAACCCAAAGCGCACGTAGCGTGGTGCTGCTCGGCCATGGCACGGGCGCCTGGTGGGCCGCGCGTTACCTGAGCGAGAAACAACCGTCCCAGGTGCAGAGGTTCGTGATGGTCGCGGCGCAAACGCCCAATGGCCGCCATCCGGACGTGCAACAACTGGCCCCCGGCCTGAAGTTGCCGACCGCTGACGTGTTCTACCAAGACACCGCTCAATCCCGCAAAAACGCACTGGCGCGGGCCCAGGCCGCCAAACGCTTGAAGAATGATGGCTATAAGCAAGTGACCTTGAAGACCCTGCCCGGCAACAGCGCTGCCGAGCAAGAACAGTTGTACCGGCGAGTACGTGGGTGGTTGAGCCCACAGGCCGATGCGGACTGAAGAACAACGCAAAATTCATGTGGGCTTGCTCCCTCCCACATGGGATTGTGGTTATCCCTGGGGCTAGCGAAAATCCCGCCGCTCGCGAATCAACGCATAGGCATTGTGCAGGTCGCGGGTGCGCTCGGTGGCCTCACGCACTTGCGCAGGGGTGGCGCCACTGCCGGCAACCTTGTCCGGGTGGTGACGACTGAGCAGGCGGCGATAGGCGCGCTTGATTACCGACGGTTCAGCGGTGGCGGTTACGCCAAGCAAGCGCAACGCCTCCTGATACGTGCCGTTGCGATTGACCAGCGGCTTGCGTTCAGGCGTGTAGTCCGCCGCCAGGGCCTGGAGTTGTTGCGGTGTCCAGCCCAACCATTTACCCCATTGGTCGATCAGGTCGCGTTCAGCGTCATCCGCCCTGCCGTCCGCCCAGACCATCCGCCAGCACGCACGCAGCACGCCTTCGGCCGCGTGGGGCTGGGCCTTAAGCACGCGCAGATAGCGGCGCACCCGGTCGGAGCCGGATTTGCCACGGTTGAAGGCTGCGATTGCACGGCGCTGGGCCGAGTCGGTCATGTCCAGCGAGCGCATTTCCTGGCGCGCCTGCTGAATATGCCCATCCACCACGCGCCCGTTGCTTTTGGCCAGGCGCCCCAGCAACACAAACAGCAATTCGTCGTTACGCAACGCGGGACGCCCGCCCAGGCGCTCGCGCAGCTGTGCCCAACTGTGCAGTTGCAGGCGGCGATCCAGCGCCTGCCCTAGCAACGCACCCAACAAAGCCCCCGGAATACTGGCAATGGCAAAGCCAGCCCCGGCGCCGATCAGCGTCCCTGGCCACAACATGCTACTGCCCCGCTGTCAGCAGGGTTTCGACTTGCGCCAGGCGCTCCAGCGTGCCGACATCAATCCAGCGTCCCGCCATGTGTTCCCCCGTTACCAGACCCTTGGCCATCGCCGCCCGCAGCAGCGGTGCCAGCTTGAAGGCACCCGCGCTGCAACCCTCGAACAACTTGGGGTCAAGCACTGAAATGCCACTGAAGGTCAGGTTATCGGCACCGGGCGCGGCATCATGAAGCAAACCCTGATCGAGATAGAAATCCCCGCCTGAGGGGTGATGCGCCGGGTTGTCGACCATCACCAGGTGCGCCAGGCCCTGGAGCGGTTGCCTGAGCCGGGTAAAGTCGTAATCAGTCCAGATATCGCCATTGACCACCAGGAACGGCGCGTCTCCCAGCAGTGGCAAGGCCCGGAAAATCCCACCGCCGGTTTCCAGCGGCTCGCCCTCCGGGGAATAACGGATGCGCAGGCCAAACTGCGCGCCATCCCCCAGATAACTTTCGATCTGTTGGCCGAGCCAGGCGTGGTTGATCACGATATCGGTGAAACCGGCCTTGGTTAGCGCCTCCAGGTGATATTCGATCAAGCGCTTGCCACCGGCCTGCACCAACGGCTTGGGCGTGTGCAACGTGAGCGGACGCATCCGCTCGCCTTTGCCGGCGGCCAGGATCATGGCCTTCATACAACGGCCTTTGCGGGTTGACGCAGGCTGGTCAACAGCTCGGCCAATTCGCTCAGTTCCGGGCGATCGGCGAGCACCGCTTCTATATAAGCAAAGAAGCGCGGTACGTCAGCCAGGTAGCGCGGCTTGCCGTCGCGATGGCAAATGCGCGCGAAGATACCGATGACCTTGAGGTGGCGCTGCACACCCATCAGGTCGCTGGCACGCAGGAAGTCCTCGAAATCCGGCTGCACCGGGATCCCCAGTTCCGCCGCACGCTCCCAATAACCGCACTGCCATTCACGCACGCGCGCCTTGGGCCAACTGAGGAAGGCGTCCTTGAACAGGCAGGTGATGTCGTAGGTGACCGGGCCGTAGACCGCGTCCTGGAAGTCCAGCACGCCCGGGTTAGGCTCGCTGATCATCAGGTTGCGCGGCATGTAGTCGCGGTGCACCAGCACCTTGGGCTGCGCCAGGGCGCTCTCGATCAGGTGGTCGCTGGCGCGTTGCCACAGAGCCTGCTGTTGTGTATCCAACTCGATACCCAGATGGCGGCGTACGTACCACTCCGGGAAGAGCTCCAGTTCACGGCGCAGCAAGGCAACGTCATAACTGGGCAGCGGCGCCTCCATCGGCAAGCGCTGGAACGCCAGCAGCGCGTCGATGGCGTCGGCGAATAATGCGTCGGCGTTTTGCTCGTCGATCACGTCCAGATAGGTTTTTGTGCCCAGGTCATTGAGCAAAAGAAAGCCGCGCGGCAAATCTTCCGCATAAATTTTTGGAACATTTATGCCCGATGTCGCCAGTAAATACGCGATATCGACGAAAGGTTTGCAGTTTTCCTGGGGGGGCGGCGCGTCCATCACCACCAGCGTCCGGCCTCCCCCTCCCAGCGAAAGTAACGCCTGAAACTCGCGTCGCTGCTGGCCGCGGTCAATGTGGCCGGGGGTACGGGGCCCCAGTCCTGAGCGTTGAAAAGGATCGGCAACTGCTCTTCCAGCCAGACTTCCAGCTGTTGTAAACGTAGATCTTGCTCGGGCATTACAAGGGTCTCCGACGGCGCTAGCCGTCAAGCGGGGCATGCTTTATTATCACGCATCTTTTTCAGACCATCGAGAGGCGTGCGGCCCAAACCGCGGGCAGATGGCACGCAGGAAGCCCGGACTAATAAGATGGCATTGAAATCCCCCGCGTTTCGTAGAAAATTTCCGTTGCTGGTAACCGGCAGTCTGCTGGCCTTGCAACCCTTCGCCACCTCATTCGTGGTCGCCGCGGAACAGTATGACTGCTCAGTCTCTGCTTCGGGTGCCTGGGATTGCGCGCCGAAAACCGCCGCCAGCCCGTTGCCACCGCGCCCGGTGCATGACGGCGCAGCCGTCAGCTCGGCCAACAGCACGGCGCAGGCCGAGGCTGGTGGCAGTGCCGCGGCCGAGCCCAAGACCGCACTGGTCACCGAATCCAAGGGCCGCGGCCTGCGTTCGCGCAGCGCCGACTACAGCCACTTGGACTGGGTGCCTCGCGAAAAGTTGACCGCGGCCCAACTGGCCGAAACCGGTCCTTATTGCGGCGGTGCGTACATCGAGCCGACTCGTCCTGGCATGAACGACAAGACGGACAAGAGCGATGCGCCCACCTTCATCGGTGCCAAGGCCTCTCGTTACGAGCAGGAACAGCAAGTCGCAACCCTGGCCGGTGACGTCGTCATGCGCCAGGGCAGCATGCAGCTGGAATCTGAAGAGGCCAGCCTGTACCAGGCGGAAAGCCGCGGCGAACTGAACGGCAACGTGCGTTTGCGCGACAAGGGTGCCTTGATCGTCGGCGACCACGCCGAGGTTCAGCTGGACACCGGTGCCGCTCAGATCGACAACGCCGAATACGTGCTGCACAAGTCGCGCATCCGCGGTAACGCGCTGTACGCCAAGCGCGCCGAGAACGCGATCATCCGTCTCAAGGACGGTACGTACACCACGTGCGAACCAGACAGCAATGCCTGGCAACTGCGCGGCAACAACATCACGTTGAACCCGGCCACCGGTTTCGGTACGGCCACCAACGCGACGTTGCGGATCAAGAACATCCCGATCCTGTACACCCCTTACATCTATTTCCCGATCGACGATCGTCGTCAATCCGGCTTCCTGCCGCCGAGCTTCAGCACCGGTGGCGAAACCGGCTTCACCCTGCTTACGCCGTACTACTTCAACCTGGCGCCGAACTACGACGCCACGTTGTACCCGCAATACATGACCAAGCGCGGCATGATGATGGAAGGCGAGTTCCGCTACCTCACCAAGTCCAGCGAAGGCCAGTTCGGCGGCGCGTACCTGAACGACGACAACGACGAGCGCAAGCTGCAGACCGACTACGAAAAAACCCGCTACATGCTCAATTGGCAGCACAAGGGCGGGCTGGATTCGCGCGTACTGACCCAGGTTGACTACACCCAGATCAGCGACCCTTACTTCTTCCAGGACCTGAAGTCCAACCAGGAAGGCGTTGTGAGCCGCGACTACGTCAACCAGCAGGGCTCCGTGGCTTATCGCGGTGACACCTTCCAGGCACGCCTGAACCTTCAGGCCTACCAGTTGGCGACGATTTCCCAGGTTACCCCGTATAACCGCCTGCCGCAGATCACCTTCAACGGGACCCTGCCGTACCATCCGGGCGGTTTGAACTTCAGCTACGAGACCGAAGCGGTCCGCTTCGAACGCGACCTGGAGAACGGCACCTTCAGAGACCAGGATGGCTTGATAAGCCCTCGCCTGGATACCTTTGTACGCGGCCTGACCCGCGCCAACGGCACACGCCTGAACGTAGCCCCGGCCGTCGAATACCCGATGAACTGGACCTACGGTTTCGTCACCCCGAAGCTCAAGTACGTCTACACCAAGTACGACCTGGACCTGGACAGCATCGGCAAGAACCAGATCCTTGCTGAACAAGCTGCAGCAACCCCGGCCAATCCGTACGCGGGTGGCACCTTCAAAAGCTCCCAGGACCGCGCGGTTCCGGTGGCCAGTGTCGACAGCGGCCTGTACTTCGATCGCAATACCAACTGGTTCGGCAAAGACTATCGCCAGACCCTTGAGCCGCGTGCGTTCTACCTGTACGTACCGAACAAGGACCAGGCGGATATTCCCGTCTTCGACACCAGCGAGTACTCGTTCAGCTACGCATCGCTGTTCCGTGACAACCGCTTCAGCGGTTCCGACCGTATCGGCGACGAGAACAAGCTGTCCCTGGGCGTGACCAGTCGCTGGATCGAAGACAACGGCTTCGAGCGTCAACGCGTATCCGTAGGCCAGGCGGTGTACTTCAAGGATCGTGAAGTCCAACTGCCGGGCATCCTGGCTGCCGACCGTGACGACGCACAGTCAGACGTATCGCCGGTTGCACTGGACTACGAGTTCCGCTTCAACCGCGACTGGCGCGCCACTGCCGACTACAACTGGGACACCGAGGAGCACAGCCCTCGCTCCGGCAGCGCAATGCTTCACTACCAGCCGGAAGACAACCCGAACAAGATCATCAACGTTGGTTATCGCTATCGTAACGACCAGGTCGTCTACAACCAGCTGACCGGCAAATGGCAGTTCGGTGGCGACTACGGCCAGCCAGGCGACGCGAACTACGTGAAGGATTACTACAAAATCCAACAACACGACTTCTCGATGATGTGGCCGATCATTCCGCAGTGGAACCTGATCACCCGCTGGCAGTATGACTACGCTCGCAACCGTACGCTGGAAGCCTTCGGTGGTTTCGAGTACGACAACTGCTGTTGGAAACTGCGCGTCATCAACCGTTACTGGGTTTCCAACGACGAATACAGCCAGATCGCCCCGCTCAACGAAAAGGGTGACCACGGGCTCTTCCTGCAAATCGTCCTCAAAGGACTCGGCGGCCTGACCGGCGCCAAGGTAGAGAGCTTCCTCGACAAAGGCATTGAAGGTTATCGTGAACGTGAAGACCAAGCTTTCTGATTGTCTGCGCCCGCTCGTACTGGGCGCGCTGTTCCTGGGGGCCGCATCGGCACACGCTGCGGTTCAACAGCTGGATAAAGTGGTGGCCATCGTCGATAACGACGTGATCATGCAGAGCCAACTGGACCAACGCGTCAAGGAAGTTCAGCAAACCATCGCCAAGCGTGGCGGTGGCGTGCCGCCTACCAGCGTCCTGGACCAACAGGTGCTGGAACGCCTGATCGTCGAAAACCTGCAACTGCAGATCGGTGATCGTTCCGGCATCCGTATTTCGGACGAAGAGCTGAACCAGGCAGTCGGCACCATTGCCCAGCGCAACAACATGAGCATCGATCAGTTCCGCGCGGCCCTGGCCCACGACGGTCTTTCGTATGAAGACGCCCGTGACCAGATCCGCCGCGAGATGATCATCAGCCGTGTGCGCCAACGCCGTGTGGCCGAGCGGGTTCAGGTGTCCGAGCAGGAGGTCAAGAATTTCCTGGCATCGGACCTGGGCAAGATGCAGCTTTCCGAAGAACTGCACCTGGCCAATATCCTGATTCCGACCCCGGACAGTGCGAACTCCGAGCAGCTCAATGCCGCCGCCGCCAAGACCCAGGCTATCTATGAACGCCTGAAGGCCGGTGCTGATTTCGCCCAGATGGCAATCGCCCAGTCCGGCAGCGACAACGCCCTTGAAGGCGGTGACATGGGCTGGCGTAAAGCCGCTCAACTGCCCCCTCCGTTCGACCGCGAGCTGAGCGCCATGGAAGTCGGCGGCATCACCCAGCCGGCCCGCACCCCTGGTGGTTTCATCATCCTGAAGCTGCTGGAACGTCGCGGTGGCGAGACCTCGTTGAAAGACGAAGTGCATGTGCGTCATATCCTGGTCAAACCAAGCGAAATCCGCACCGAAGCGCAAACCAAGGAACTGGCTCAGAAGATCTATGACCGCATCCAAAGCGGTGAAGACTTCGCCACTCTGGCCAAGAGCTTCTCGGAAGACCCGGGTTCGGCCCTCAACGGCGGCGACCTGAACTGGATCGACCCGAAAGCGCTGGTGCCGGAATTCCAGCAGGTGATGGCCGATACCCCGCAAGGCGTACTGTCCAAGCCGTTCAAGACTCAATACGGTTGGCATGTCCTGGAAGTCCTTGGCCGTCGCGCCACCGACAATACCAGCCAGGCCCGCGAGCAACAGGCACTGAACGTACTGCGCAACCGCAAATACGATGAAGAGCTGCAGACCTGGTTGCGTCAGATCCGTGACGAAGCCTACGTAGAGAACAAGCTGCCAGGCGCCGAGCAAACAGGCGCCAGCCAGGCAACTCCGTGAAACCACAGCGTTTCGCGGTAACACCCGGCGAGCCGGCCGGCATAGGTCCAGACCTGTGCCTGCTGCTCGCCTCGCAAGCCCAGCCACATCCCCTGATCGCCATTACCAGCCGCGACCTGCTCCTTGAGCGGGCCGCGCAACTGGGTGTGGCTATCACTCTGCTGGATGCAGCGCCAGGCAACTGGCCCGACGTGCCTGCCCCAGCCGGCAGCCTGTATGTGTGGGACACCCCACTGCAAGCCAAGGTAGTTGCCGGGCAACTGGACAAGGCCAACGCAGCGTTTGTACTGCAAACCCTGACTCGCGCGGGGCAAGGCTGCCTCGACGGCGACTTCGCCGGCATGATCACCGCACCCGTCCACAAGGGCGTGATCAACGAATCCGGTATCGCCTTTTCCGGCCACACCGAATTCCTTGCCGAACTGACCCACACCGCTCAAGTCGTCATGATGCTCGCCACGCGTGGCCTGCGAGTCGCCCTGGTGACCACGCATTTGCCACTGCGCGAAATTGCGGATGCCATTACCGTCGAGCGCCTGGAGCGTGTCACGCGCATCCTGCATGCCGACCTGCAACACAAATTCGGCATCGCCCAACCGCGCATCCTGGTCTGCGGGCTCAACCCGCATGCCGGTGAAGGCGGCCATTTGGGCCATGAAGAAATCGACATCATTGAACCAACCCTGGAGCGTCTGCGCCAAGAAGGCATGGACCTGCGCGGCCCACTGCCGGCGGACACTCTGTTTACCCCCAAATATCTGGAGCACTGCGACGCAGTGCTGGCGATGTACCATGACCAGGGGCTGCCGGTGCTGAAATACAAAGGCTTCGGCGCCGCCGTCAACGTGACACTGGGCCTGCCGATCATCCGTACCTCCGTCGACCATGGCACTGCCCTGGACCTGGCGGGCAGCGGCAAGATCGATACCGGCAGCCTGCACGTGGCCCTGGAAACCGCCTATCAGATGGCCGAGACCCGTATATGACCGAGCATTACCAACACCGGGCGCGCAAGCGCTTCGGGCAAAACTTCCTGCACGACGCCGGCGTGATCGACCGCATCCTGCGCTCAATCCATGCCAAGCCAGAAGACCGTCTGCTGGAAATCGGCCCGGGCCAGGGCGCACTGACCCAAGGTCTGCTCGCCAGCGGTGGCCAGTTGGACGTGGTTGAACTGGACAAGGACCTGATCCCGATCCTCAACCAGCAGTTCGCCGGCAAATCCAACTTCAATCTGCATCAGGGCGATGCGCTGAAGTTCGACTTCAACACCCTCAACGCCGCGCCCAACAGCCTGCGCGTGGTGGGCAACCTGCCGTACAACATCTCCACGCCGCTGATTTTTCACCTGCTGAACAACGCCGGGATCATCCGCGACATGCACTTCATGTTGCAAAAGGAAGTGGTGGAGCGCATGGCCGCCGGCCCGGGCGGTGGTGATTGGGGCCGCTTGTCGATCATGGTTCAGTACCACTGCCGCGTCGAACACCTGTTCAACGTAGGCCCTGGCGCGTTCAACCCGCCGCCGAAGGTCGACTCGGCCATCGTACGCCTGGTGCCGCACGCCGTGCTGCCGCACCCGGCCAAGGATCACAAATTGCTGGAGCGCGTGGTGCGCGAGGCGTTCAACCAGCGCCGCAAAACCTTGCGCAATACGCTCAAGGCCTTGCTGAGCAACGCTGAAATCGAAGCCGCCGGCGTGGACGGCAGCCTGCGTCCCGAGCAACTGGACCTGGCCGCCTTCGTGCGCCTGGCCGACCAGCTCGCCATCCAGCCTGCTCCAACCGCGGAATAAGGCGTAAGGGCTACGCGATATAGATGTGGGAGGGGCGGTGCGCCCCTCCCACATTTGAACTGCGTCATACCAGACAGCATGTCTGGCCTAGTGCCCGCCTCTTGGCCTAGACTGATCCGCATCTGCTGTCCTCCGCTTTTGCTTTTAAGGCCTCTTGCATGTCCGATCCTCGCTACCAGATCGACGTCAGCGTCGTCACCCGCTTCCTGGCGGACCAATCGCAACCTGAACACAACCGTTTCGCCTTTGCCTACACCATCACGGTGAAGAACAACGGGCTGGTGCCGGCCAAGCTGCTGTCGCGCCACTGGGTGATCACCGACGGTGATGGCCAGGTCGAGGAAGTGCGCGGCGCGGGCGTTGTCGGCCAGCAACCGTTGATCGACGCCGGGGCCAGCCACACCTACAGCAGCGGCACGGTCATGACCTCCAAGGTCGGCACCATGCAGGGTTCGTATCAAATGAAAGCCACCGATGGAAAGCTGTTCGATGCCATCATCAAGCCTTTTCGCCTTGCCGTGCCGGGAGCCCTGCACTGATGGCGACGTACGCGGTCGGCGATCTGCAAGGCTGCCTGGAGCCGCTCAAGTGCCTGCTTGAGCGCGTGGCCTTCGACCCGGCGAATGATCGGCTGTGGTTGGTGGGCGACCTGGTCAATCGTGGCCCCGAGTCCCTGGCAACCCTGCGCTACTTATATAGCCTGCGCGATGCACTGGTGTGCGTACTCGGCAACCACGACCTGCACCTGCTGGCGGCCGGCAATAACATCGAACGCCTGAAAAAAGGCGATACCCTGCGCGAAATCCTTGAAGCACCTGATCGTGCCGAGCTGCTCGACTGGCTGCGCCGGCAAAAAATCATGCACTACGACGACGGCCGCAATATGGCCTTGGTCCATGCCGGCATCCCGCCACAGTGGACGCTGAAGAAAGCCCTCAAGTGCGCCGCCGAAGTCGAACATGCCTTGGCCGATGACAGCCTGTATACCGCCTTCCTCGACGGCATGTATGGCAACGAGCCGGTGAAATGGGACAACGACCTCACCGGCGTGGCTCGCCTGCGGGTGATCACCAATTACTTCACGCGCATGCGTTTCTGCACCGCCGACGGCAAGCTGGACCTCAAGAGCAAAGAAGGTGCCGACACCGCCCTGCCCGGCTACAAGCCATGGTTCGCCCACAAGGAGCGCAAGACCCGTGACACGAAGATCATCTTCGGCCACTGGGCGGCGCTGGAAGGTAAGTGCGACGAGCCCGGCGTGTTCGCCCTGGACACCGGCTGCGTATGGGGCGGCGCCATGACCCTGATGAACATCGATACCGGCGAGTTTCACACCTGCCGGTGCGAACCCCGCCTTTCCACACAGCTGGCCGCAGCCAAGCCTTAGGAGCCCGCCATGAGCGAATTCAAACGTATCCCCCCAGAACACGCCCAGGCCCTGCGCGAGCAAGGCGCAGTGGTCGTCGACATCCGTGACCAGCCGACCTATGCGGCCGCTCACATCACCGGCGCCCACCATCTGGACAACATCAACATCGCCGATTTCATCCGCGCCGCCGACCTCGATGCACCGCTGATCGTGGCCTGTTACCACGGTAATTCCAGCCAAAGCGCAGCCGCTTACCTCGTCAGCCAGGGCTTCTCCGACGTCTACAGCCTGGACGGCGGTTTTGAGTTGTGGCGTGCGACCTATCCTGCGGAAATTTCCTCCGGCGATTCGCAATAATTTTTTTCACACCCCGCTACCCCGCGTGACGCTTGGGCTAGCGCCGTTTCTGACGAACGGCGCAGCCAAACTAATTGCGTATCGCGCCTTGACCTCCCCGATTCCGAACTATCCTTAAGCGCAGGCCATCCGAATCAGGGGAGAGCCGGTACACCGGCGTGCGGGTCATCGGTAGCGTTTAGGGTGTTCTGGGGGGAAAACAGTCATTGGCGTAGGTCAATGACTGCCAGCATCGACTGATTGATCCGGCGTCGGCTCCACGTATCGAGCGAGGTGACGACGTCATGAGTATCTTTAGCCACTTCCAACAACGCTTCGCGTCCACACAGCAGGAGGAACTCACGCTTCAAGAGTATCTCGAACTGTGCAAACAGGACCGCAGCACGTACGCATCCGCCGCCGAACGCCTGTTGCTGGCGATTGGCGAACCGCAACTGATAGACACCTCGAACAATTCGCGCCTGTCGCGAATCTTTTCCAACAAGGTGATCCGCCGCTACCCGGCCTTTGAAGACTTCCACGGAATGGAAGAATGCATCGACCAGATCGTCTCCTACTTCCGCCACGCCGCCCAAGGCCTGGAAGAGAAGAAGCAAATCCTCTACCTGCTCGGCCCCGTCGGCGGCGGTAAGTCGTCCCTGGCCGAAAAGCTCAAGCAATTGATCGAGAAAGTGCCCTTCTATGCCATCAAGGGCTCGCCGGTGTTCGAGTCGCCCCTGGGCCTGTTCAACGCCACGGAAGATGGCGCGATCCTCGAAGAAGACTTCGGCATCCCACGGCGCTATCTCAACACCATCATGTCGCCTTGGGCCACCAAGCGCCTGGCCGAGTTCGGCGGTGATATCAGCCAATTCCGCGTGGTGAAACTCTACCCGTCGATCCTTAACCAGATCGGCGTGGCCAAGACCGAGCCGGGGGATGAGAACAACCAGGATATTTCGGCGCTGGTAGGTAAGGTCGATATCCGCAAACTCGAAGAATTCCCACAGAACGACGCCGACGCTTATAGCTACTCGGGCGCGCTGTGCCGGGCCAACCAGGGCCTGATGGAGTTCGTGGAAATGTTCAAGGCGCCGATCAAGGTGCTGCACCCACTGCTCACAGCGACACAGGAAGGCAACTACAACAGCACCGAAGGCCTGGGCGCGATTCCATTCACCGGGATCCTGCTGGCCCACTCCAACGAATCGGAATGGCACACCTTCCGCAATAACAAGAACAACGAAGCGTTCATCGACCGGATCTACATCGTCAAGGTGCCGTACTGCCTGCGAGTGAGCGACGAGATCAAGATCTACGACAAGCTGCTGTTCAACAGCTCCCTGGCCAAGGCCCATTGCGCGCCCGACACCCTGAAGATGCTCGCCCAGTTCACGGTGCTGTCGCGCCTCAAGGAGCCCGAAAACTCGAACATCTACTCCAAGATGCGCGTGTATGACGGCGAAAACCTCAAGGACACCGACCCCAAGGCCAAGTCGATCCAGGAATACCGCGACACCGCAGGCGTGGACGAGGGCATGAACGGGCTGTCGACGCGCTTTGCGTTCAAGATCCTGTCCAAGGTCTTCAACTTCGACCCGCATGAAATTGCCGCCAACCCGGTGCACCTGCTCTACGTGCTGGAACAACAGATCGAACAGGAGCAATTCCAGGCCGAGACCCGCGAGCGCTATCTGCGCTTCCTCAAGGAATACCTGGCGCCGCGCTACATCGAGTTCATCGGCAAGGAAATCCAGACCGCCTACCTGGAGTCCTACAGCGAGTATGGCCAGAACATCTTCGACCGCTACGTGCTGTACGCCGACTTCTGGATCCAGGACCAGGAATACCGCGACCCGGAAACCGGCGAGATCCTCAATCGCGTAGCCCTCAACGAAGAGCTGGAAAAAATCGAGAAACCGGCCGGCATCAGCAATCCGAAGGATTTCCGCAACGAAATCGTCAACTTCGTGCTGCGCGCCCGGGCCAATAACAACGGTAAGAACCCGACCTGGCTCAGCTACGAAAAACTGCGGGTGGTCATCGAGAAGAAAATGTTCTCCAACACCGAAGACCTGCTGCCAGTCATCAGCTTCAATGCCAAGGCCAGCAAGGAGGATCAGCAAAAACACAACGACTTCGTCACACGAATGGTCGAACGCGGCTACACCGACAAACAGGTACGACTGCTCTCCGAGTGGTATCTGCGGGTGCGCAAATCGCAATAAGGCAGCGGCAAGCGCGCAATGCCAGGCCTATGGCCTGGCAACTGACCGCTTGTCCTTAAGCTTCCAGCTCGCGGCTGGAAGCTTGTAACGTGAAGCTGCCCGGAGGGCTCCGCATGAGCTATGTGATCGACCGACGCCTCAATGGCAAGAACAAGAGCACGGTAAACCGTCAGCGTTTCCTGCGGCGTTACCGTGACCACATCAAAAAGGCGGTTGAAGAAGCCGTCAGCCGCCGTTCCATCACCGACATGGAACATGGCGAACAGATCAGCATTCCCGGTCGCGATATCGACGAACCGGTGCTGCACCATGGCCGGGGCGGAAAACAGACCGTCGTACACCCAGGCAACAAGGAGTTCACTACCGGCGAACATATCCAGCGCCCCCAGGGTGGTGGTGGCGGCAAAGGCCCGGGCAAGGCCGGTAACTCCGGCGAAGGCATGGATGAGTTTGTATTCCAGATCACCCAGGAAGAATTCCTCGAATTCATGTTCGAAGACCTGGAATTACCCAACCTGGTCAAACGCAACCTGACCGGCACCGACACCTTCAAGACCGTGCGCGCCGGCATCAGCAACGAGGGCAACCCCTCGCGCATCAACATCATCCGCACCCTGCGCTCGGCCCATGCGCGGCGTATCGCCCTGTCGGGCAGCAGCCGCGCCAAATTGAAGCAAGCCAAGGAAGAGCTGGCGCGCCTCAAGCGTGAAGAGCCGGACAACTTCGGCGATATCCAGGAAATAGAAGCGGAAATAGAGAAACTCAGCGCACGCATTCATCGTGTGCCGTTCCTCGACACCTTTGACCTTAAATACAACCTGCTGGTCAAACAGCCCAACCCCAGCTCCAAGGCGGTGATGTTCTGTCTGATGGACGTGTCCGGCTCCATGACCCAGGCCACCAAGGACATCGCCAAGCGCTTTTTCATCCTGCTGTACCTGTTTCTCAAGCGGAACTACGACAAGATCGACGTGGTGTTCATCCGACATCACACCAGCGCCCGGGAAGTGGACGAAGAGGAGTTTTTTTACTCGCGGGAAACCGGCGGCACCATTGTGTCCAGCGCATTGAAGCTGATGCAGGAGATCATGGCCGAACGCTACCCCGCCAACGAGTGGAACATCTACGCCGCCCAAGCCTCCGACGGCGACAACTGGAATGACGACTCACCGATCTGCCGCGACATCCTGATCAACCAGATCATGCCGTTCGTGCAGTATTACACCTACGTTGAAATTACCCCCCGTGAGCACCAAGCCCTGTGGTTCGAATACGAGCGCATCGGCGAAGCTTTTGCCGATACGTTTGCCCAACAGCAACTGGTCTCGGCCGGCGATATCTACCCGGTCTTCCGTGAACTCTTCCAGCGCAGGTTAGTGACATGACCGCCAAAAAAGAGACTAAGCGCCAACCCATTTCCACCGGGTCCGAATGGACCTTTGAGCTGATCCAGGCCTATGACCGGGAAATCAGCCGCATTGCGGCGGGTTATGCCCTGGATACTTACCCCAACCAGATCGAAGTGATCACTGCCGAGCAGATGATGGACGCATACGCCTCGGTGGGCATGCCGCTGGGCTATCACCATTGGTCCTACGGCAAACACTTCCTCAGCACCGAAAAGTCCTACAGTCGCGGCCAGATGGGCCTGGCGTACGAGATCGTGATCAACTCCGACCCGTGCATCGCCTACCTGATGGAAGAAAACACCATCTGCATGCAGGCACTGGTAGTGGCCCACGCCTGCTATGGGCATAACAGTTTTTTCAAGGGCAACTACCTGTTCCGCACGTGGACAGATGCCAGTTCGATCATCGATTACCTGGTATTTGCCAAGCAGTACATCATGCAGTGCGAGGAGCGCCACGGCATCGACGCGGTGGAAGACCTGCTCGACTCCTGCCATGCCTTGATGAACTACGGCGTTGACCGCTACAAGCGCCCATACCCGATTTCGGCCGAGGAAGAACGCCTGCGTCAGAAGGAGCGCGAAGAGCATCTGCAAAAGCAGATCAATGATCTCTGGCGCACTATTCCCAAGCGCGCCGGCAAGAACAGCGATAAGGACAATGCGCGCTTCCCCGCCGAACCACAGGAAAACATCCTGTATTTTCTGGAAAAACACGCGCCGTTGCTCGAACCGTGGCAACGGGAGATCGTGCGCATCGTGCGCAAAATCGCCCAGTATTTTTATCCACAGCGCCAGACCCAGGTGATGAACGAAGGCTGGGCAACGTTCTGGCATTACACCTTGATGAATGACTTGTATGACGAGGGCCTGGTCACCGACGGCTTCATGATGGAGTTCCTCACGTCCCATACCAGCGTGGTGTACCAGCCGGGCTTCGACAGCCCGTACTACAGCGGCATCAACCCTTACGCCCTGGGCTTTGCGATGTACCGCGACATACGGCGCATGTGCGAACACCCCACTGAAGAGGACCGCCGCTGGTTCCCGGAAATCGCCGGCAGCGACTGGCTGTCCACCCTCAAATTTGCCATGAGCAGCTTCAAGGACGAGAGTTTTATCCTGCAATACCTGTCACCCCAGGTGATCCGCGATCTCAAGCTGTTCAGCATCCTGGACGACGACCTCAAGGACGACCTGATGGTACCGGCCATCCACGATGAGCCCGGCTACCGCACCATTCGCGAAACCCTGGCGGCGCAGTACAACCTGGGTAACCGTGAGCCCAACGTGCAGATCTACAGCATTGATGTGCGCGGCGACCGCTCGCTGACCCTGCGTCATCAGCAGCACGACCGCAAACCCTTGGGCGAATCCACCGAAGAGGTGCTCAAGCACCTGCACCGCCTGTGGGGCTTTGATATCCACCTGGAAACCCTGCAGGGCGACCAAGTCATGAAGACCCACCATGTCCCACCGCGCAGCGATCATAACGACAACGACTATGGCCGCCTGGACCTGGCCGTCGTTCACCTCTGAAACAGCAAAGCCTCCATTGGTCAGGCACAGGCGTTATCCTGTGCCGCTAATGGAGGCTTTTTCATGAAAATCTACAAAGTCGGCGGCGCCGTGCGTGATCGCTTGCTGGGCATCACGGTTACCGATGTGGACCGCGTGGTCGTTGGCGCGACCGCTGAAGCGATGCTTGCCAAAGGCTTCAAGCCGGTAGGCGCGGATTTCCCGGTGTTCCTGGACCCGAAAAACGGCGACGAGTACGCCCTGGCCCGCACCGAACGCAAAAGTGGTCGGGGCTACGGCGGCTTTGTGTTTCACGCCAGCCCCGATGTCACACTCGAAGACGACCTGATTCGTCGCGACCTGACCATCAACGCGATGGCCGAAGACGATGAGGGCAACCTGACCGACCCTTATCACGGCCAACGCGACCTGCAAGCACGTATTCTGCGCCACGTTTCCCCCGCGTTCGCCGAAGATCCCCTGCGAGTGCTGCGCGTTGCGCGCTTTGCTGCGCGCTATGCACATTTGGGCTTTACGGTGGCCCCCGAAACCCTCGAACTGATGCGCCAGCTCAGCGAATCCGGGGAACTGGAGGCACTGACGCCAGAGCGCAGCTGGAAGGAAATTTCCCGGGCATTGATGGAAGATCAACCCCAGGTGTTTATCCAGGTCCTGCGCGACTGCAACGCCCTGAAAACCTTGATGCCGGAAGTGGATGCGCTGTTCGGCGTACCGCAACCCGAGGCACATCACCCGGAGATCGACACCGGCATACACACCTTGAGCGTGCTCGAACAGGCAGCCCTTCATAAACAACCGCTGACCGTACGCTGGGCCTGCCTGCTGCACGATTTGGGCAAGGGCCTGACGCCTGTGGATAAGTTGCCGCAGCACATTGCTCATGAGCATCGCGGGCTGAAGCTGATCAAGGCGGTCAACGAACGCTTCAAGGTACCCAAGGATTGTCAGGAACTGGCCTTGCTGGTGGGCCAATATCACACCCACTGCCACCGCGCCCTGGAACTCAAAGCCTCGACATTGCTGGATTTGCTGCAGAGTTTTGACGTGTACCGAAGGCCGCAGCGCTTTGAAGAGTTTGTGGTGGCCTGTGAAATGGACGCCCGCGGGCGCAAGGGCTTTGAACAGCGCAGTTATCCACAGGCGGGCTACTTGCGCGCCGCGGCGCAGGCAGCGCGGGAGGTGGCGGTGGCGCCGTTGCTGGAGAAAGGTTTCAAAGGCCCGGCGCTCGGAGAAGCCCTGAAGCGCGAGCGGCTCAAGGCATTGCAGACCTATAAGGAACTTGCTTCCTAGAAAGACCTACACAAACTCACTCGGCGTCAGTTGCCGGCCCTGCCACTCAAACGCGACAGGCGCCAGCACTTGGTCGATGTCCGCGTCGCGCCACAGCTCGGCCATGGTCTTGCCTGCCCCAGGATGCACACGGTCCGGCGCCATCATCGACAGCGGCCACAACACAAAGGCGTTTTTCAGGATCTCTGCGCGGGGCAGGACCAAACCGTCGAAATCGCCCACCATTTCGCCGTACAGCAGCACGTCGATATCCAACGGCAAACCCTTGCGATCCGGCGCATAGCGACCATTGTCGGCTTCGATGAGCTTGAGACGACGGTCCAACTCCATCAACGGCAGGTCGGTATACGCCGACACCACCAAATTGAAGAACGGCCCACTTTTGATGCCCACCGGCTGGCTTTCGAACACCGCGGAGCAGCGCATATCGGTCAGCACGTTCGCCAGCGCATCAAGGCCGGCGCACAAATGGGCCTCGCGCTCGATATTGCTACCGAGGCCAAGGTAAACCTGAGTCAGCGACATCCGCGCTCGATCTCCACGCCCACGCCCTTGGCAGCCGGTACGGCGCCGGGCTTGGTCAGTTTGAGGTGCAGCCAGGGAATCTGGAACTCACTCATGAGCACTTCGGCCAGGCGCTCGGCAAAAGTTTCCACCAATTGGTATTGGGTTTGCTCGGCAAAGGCCTGGATACGTGCGGATACGCTGGCGTAATCCAGCGCCAGGGTCAGGTCGTCACCGGCGGCAGCCGGGCGATTGTCCCAGGCGAAGCTCAGGTCCAGGCGCAGGCATTGACGGATCCCACGCTCCCAGTCGTAGGCCCCGATCACGGTGTCGACTTCCAGGCCTTCGATAAACACTCTGTCCACGCTCTTCTCCGCAGCACGACAAGGGCGCAATGCCCCGTTAGAATCAGGGCGTCCTCGCCCGGAATAGTTAGCATGTTTTGGTCACTGGCGATTCTCGCCTACCTGCTCGGCTCGCTGTCCTTCGCCATTGTGCTCAGCCGCTTGACGGGAAACCCCGACCCGCGAATGGGTGGCTCCGGCAATGCCGGCGCCACCAACATGTTGCGCCTGGCCGGCAAGAAACTCGCTGTGCTGACGCTGCTGGGCGACGTGTGCAAGGGCCTTTTGCCCGTGCTGATCGCAAGCCTCGCCGGCCTTACCCTGCAACAGCAGGCCTGGGTAGGCGTGTGCGCCGTCCTGGGCCATCTGTTTCCACTGTACTTCCGCTTTCGCGGTGGCAAAGGCGTCGCCACGGCAGCCGGCATGCTGCTGGGAATCTACCCACCGGCAGCGTTACTGGCCGTTGTCGCATGGCTGCTGACGTTCTACCTGACCCGCACCAGCTCGTTGGCGGCGCTGATCGCCACACCGCTCACCCTGCCATTGCTGGCCTGGCAAGAACCGGCGGCGCTGCTGCCGATGAGCGTGCTGACACTGCTGATCGTCTGGCGCCACCGCGGCAATCTACGCGACCTGTTTGCCGGGCGCGAACGGCATTTTTAAATACTCCTGATGAGCCCGGCTCAGGTTGAACCTATAACGGTGACAACTGCTCCATCGGCCAGCGTGCCTGCACGCTGATCGCCAGGCTTTCGTGCTGCCCGGCCTGCAGGCGCTGGCATCCGGCATAGGCGATCATCGCGCCATTGTCGGTGCAGAACTCCGGGCGCGCGTAAAACACATCGCCCTTCATATCACCGAGCATTTTTTCCAGCGAGGCACGCAAGGCCTTATTGGCGCTGACGCCGCCGGCGATCACCAGGCGCTTCATACCCGCTTGTTTCAGGGCACGCTTGCACTTGATGGTCAAAGTCTCCACCACGGCCTGCTGGAACGCCAGCGCGATGTCGCAACGGGCTTGCTCACTGTCGTCCCCGGCGCTGACGCTGTGCTGCCAGGTATTGAGTGCGGAGGTTTTCAGGCCGCTGAAGCTGAACATCAGGCCAGGGCGATCGCACATCGGGCGCGGGAAGGTGAAGCGGCCGGCAACGCCTTTTTCGGCGAGGCGCGCGATTTCCGGGCCACCGGGATAATTGAGGCCCATCATCTTCGCGGTTTTGTCGAAGGCTTCGCCGGCAGCGTCGTCCAGAGACTCGCCCAACAACGTGTATTGACCGATCCCGTCGACCTGAACCAACTGCGTATGGCCGCCCGAAACCAACAAAGCGACGAACGGGAACTGCGGCGGTGTTTTTTCCAGCATGGGCGCCAGTAAATGGCCCTCCATGTGGTGTACTCCCAAGGCTGGAATGCCCCAGGCAAACGCCAGCGCCTGGGCGCAAGAAGCCCCAACCAACAGGGCTCCGACCAATCCAGGGCCGGCGGTGTAGGCGATGGCATCGATCTCGGTCGGCACGCAACCGGCCTCGTCCAGCACCTGGCGGATCAACGGCAGCATGCGCTTGACGTGATCACGACTGGCCAGCTCCGGCACCACGCCACCATAGGCGCGATGCAAGTCGATCTGACTGAACAGTGCATCGGCCAAAAGCCCGCGTTCACTGTCGTAAAGTGCGACACCGGTTTCGTCGCAGGAGGTTTCAAGTCCCAGTACTAGCATGGGTTTGCGCCTTGTAGAGGCTAAATTCGAAGGCGCGCATAATAGTCGCCACTCCCCCTCCCGACTAGCGGTTTTCGATCAGAGGCTTTGCATTCCTGCCAATGAGGGGTTAACATCCGCAACCCTTAAAAACCGACGACCTCAGCCGCGAATTTTTTGCGACGAGAACGTTGATCCCGGTAATGAAAGAAGGTAGCTCTGGATGCCAGCCGTCAAAGTAAAAGAGAACGAACCCTTCGACGTAGCTCTGCGTCGTTTCAAGCGCTCCTGCGAAAAAGCCGGTGTTCTGGCTGAAGTTCGTAGCCGCGAATTTTATGAGAAGCCAACTTCTGAGCGTAAGCGTAAAGCAGCAGCCGCTGTTAAGCGTCACGCTAAGAAAGTTCAGCGCGAACAGCGCCGCGCCGTTCGTCTGTACTAATACACAGACGCTCGTAGCAAGCTTCTGCCAAGCCCGGCCCTCAGCCGGGCTGTTGGCATTTGCGGATATCGCTTGATGCTTCATCGTCGACGCCGCACACGCGACCGAGACAACTGCTTCACACGTCAGGACTGGCTTTCTGCCAGCGGTGCACGTCTCTTCTGACGAGCCTAACAAGGCTACTGACGAGCACACCTATTCTTCAAGCAGACGATCAACTGTGTCGGCTGTGCCCATTGATGAGCTTCCGAGGCCGCCCATAGGCCGAGACCGGACTCCAGGGCAACTTTTCTTCGCCGGACACTGATAGAAACTAACGTCAGCAAATGTTCGGCAGATACACTTCCAGACAGCCCAAGCAGATGATTGATGGTCGAGCCATTCGATAGGTGCGCTTGAGCTTTTTACGGGCCCTCATTTACACGCAGTGATGACGAGAACGCCATGGCCGGGCTAATTCCCCAGAGCTTTATTGACGACCTTCTGAACCGCACCGACATCGTCGATGTTGTCAGCTCGCGCCTGCAAATGAAAAAAGCCGGCAAGAACTACACCGCCTGCTGCCCGTTTCATAAAGAAAAAACCCCGTCATTCAGCGTAAGCCCCGACAAGCAGTTCTATTACTGCTTCGGCTGCGGAGCGGGCGGCAATGCCCTCGGCTTCATCATGGACCACGACAACCTGGACTTCCCCCAGGCCGTCGAGGAACTGGCAAAAGCCGCAGGCATGGAAATCCCCCGCGAAGAAAGTGGACGCCCGCACAAACCCCGGCAACCCACAGACTCGCCGTTGTACCCGCTGCTGACCGCCGCGGCCGATTTTTATCGCCAGGCACTCAAAAGCCATCCGCAGCGCAAGGCGGCCGTCGACTACCTCAAGGGCCGCGGCCTTACCGGTGAAATCGCCCGCGACTTCGGCCTCGGTTTCGCCCCGCCCGGCTGGGACAACCTGTACAAACACCTGAGCAGCGACACGCTTCAGCAAAAAGCCATGATCGACGCCGGTCTCCTGGTGGAGAACGCCGAGACCGGCAAGCGCTACGACCGCTTCCGCGACCGTGTGATGTTCCCGATCCGCGACAGCCGCGGCCGCATCATCGCGTTCGGTGGCCGAGTGCTGGGTGACGACAAGCCCAAGTACCTCAACTCTCCGGAAACCCCAGTGTTCCACAAGGGCCAGGAACTCTACGGCCTGTTCGAAGCGCGCAAGAACAACCGCAACCTCGATGAAATCATTGTGGTTGAGGGCTATATGGATGTGATCGCCCTCGCCCAACAGGGCTTGCGCAACGCGGTAGCCACCCTCGGCACCGCCACCAGCGAAGAACACATGAAGCGCCTGTTCCGCGTGGTGCCGAGCGTTTTGTTCTGTTTCGACGGCGACCAGGCCGGCCGCAACGCTGCCTGGCGCGCCCTCGAAGCTACGCTGACGAGCCTGCAGGATGGGCGCCGCGCACGCTTTCTGTTCCTGCCCGAAGGCGAAGACCCGGACACCCTGGTGCGCTCCGAAGGCACCGATGCATTCCGCGCGCGCATCAATCAACATGCACAGCCGCTGGCGGATTACTTCTTCCAGCAACTAACCGAAGAAGCCGACCCGCGCTCCCTCGAGGGCAAGGCACACATGGCCACCCTCGCCGCGCCGCTGATCGACAAGGTGCCCGGCGCGAACCTGCGCACCCTGATGCGCCAGCGCTTGCTGGAAATCACTGGCCTGAGTGGCGAAGCCGTCAGCCAGCTGGTGCACAGCGCGCCGCAGGATGCTCCACCGGCCTACGATCCAGGCATGGATTACGACGCCATGCCGGACTATTCCGATTTCCAGCCGCAGGATGCCTACGCCCCCCAGCAGGAATGGACGCCAAAAAAGCCAGGTGCCGGCGGCAAGAAATGGGACAAGAAACCCTGGAGCAAGAACGGCAAGCGCGGTGATCGCGACGAGGCCTACGCCCCGCGCACGCCGGTTGCCGTAGAGGCCCCCACGCTGATCGCCCTGCGCACACTCATTCACCACCCGCAATTGGCGGAAAGGGTCGAAAGTGCCGAGCATTTTGCCAACGAGAGCAATACCTACGCGCAGGTGCTGATCGCACTGATCGAAGCCGTGCAGAAAAATCCTAAGCTAAACTCTATTCAGCTGATGGCTCGCTGGCACGGCACGGAGCAAGGCCGCTTGTTGAAAGCGCTCGCGGAAAAGGAGTGGCTAATTGACGGCGACAACCTTGAACAACAGTTTTTAGACACCATTACTAGGTTATCCGCGGGTCAGCACACGCAGACCCTCGACGACCTCATCAAGAGAGCAAGGCAGCCGGGATTATCGGCTGAAGAGCAAATTCAGATAGCAAAACAGATGCGCGACCTCTTAAAACAGAATGTTTCCGCATCAAACCCGACCTCAGCTGGCGTGTGAGGTCATAGCTCGGGTATAATCCTCGGCTTGTTTTTTGCCCGCCAAGACCTTCAGTGGATAGGGTGTTATGTCCGGAAAAGCGCAACAGCAGTCTCGTATCAAAGAGTTGATCACCCTTGGTCGTGAGCAGAAGTATCTGACTTACGCAGAGGTCAACGATCACCTGCCTGAGGATATTTCAGATCCTGAGCAGGTGGAAGACATCATCCGCATGATTAATGACATGGGGATCCCCGTACACGAGAGTGCTCCGGATGCGGACGCCCTTATGTTGGCCGACGCCGATACCGACGAGGCAGCCGCTGAAGAAGCCGCTGCCGCGTTGGCCGCGGTGGAGACCGACATCGGTCGCACGACTGACCCTGTGCGCATGTATATGCGTGAAATGGGTACCGTCGAGTTGCTGACACGCGAAGGCGAGATCGAAATCGCCAAGCGTATCGAAGAGGGCATCCGTGAAGTGATGGGCGCAATCGCGCACTTCCCTGGCACGGTTGACCACATTCTCTCCGAGTACACTCGCGTCACCACCGAAGGTGGCCGCCTGTCCGACGTCCTGAGCGGTTATATCGACCCGGACGACGGCATTGCGCCACCGGCTGCCGAAGTGCCGCCGCCTGTCGATGCGAAAGCCGCGAAAGCCGACGACGATTCCGATGACGACGATGCTGAAGCCAGCAGCGACGACGAAGAAGAAGTCGAAAGCGGTCCAGACCCGATCGTCGCTGCCCAGCGTTTCGGTGCGGTTTCCGACCAAATGGAAATCACCCGCAAGGCGCTGAAAAAGCACGGCCGCTCCAACAAGCAGGCAATCGCCGAACTGTTGGCCCTGGCTGAGCTGTTCATGCCGATCAAGCTGGTACCGAAGCAATTCGAAGGCCTGGTTGAACGTGTTCGTAGCGCCCTTGAGCGTCTGCGTGCACAAGAGCGCGCGATCATGCAGCTCTGTGTTCGTGATGCGCGCATGCCGCGTACCGACTTCCTGCGCCAGTTCCCGGGCAACGAAGTTGACGAAAGCTGGAGCGACGCGCTGGCCAAAGGCAAGGCGAAGTACGCCGAAGCCATTGGTCGCCTGCAGCCGGACATCATCCGTTGCCAGCAGAAGCTGACTGCACTTGAGACCGAGACCGGTCTGACGATTGCCGAGATCAAGGACATCAACCGTCGCATGTCGATCGGTGAGGCCAAGGCCCGCCGCGCGAAGAAAGAGATGGTTGAAGCGAACTTGCGTCTGGTGATCTCCATTGCCAAGAAGTACACCAACCGTGGCCTGCAATTCCTCGATCTGATCCAGGAAGGCAATATCGGCTTGATGAAGGCTGTGGATAAATTCGAATACCGTCGCGGCTACAAGTTCTCGACTTATGCCACCTGGTGGATCCGTCAGGCGATCACTCGCTCGATCGCCGACCAGGCCCGCACCATCCGTATTCCGGTGCACATGATCGAGACCATCAACAAGCTCAACCGTATTTCCCGGCAGATGTTGCAGGAAATGGGTCGCGAACCGACCCCGGAAGAGTTGGGCGAACGCATGGAAATGCCTGAGGATAAAATCCGCAAGGTATTGAAGATCGCTAAAGAGCCGATCTCCATGGAAACCCCGATCGGTGATGACGAAGACTCCCATCTGGGTGACTTCATCGAAGACTCGACGATGCAGTCGCCAATCGATGTCGCCACTGTTGAGAGCCTTAAGGAAGCGACTCGCGACGTACTGTCCGGCCTCACTGCCCGTGAAGCCAAGGTACTGCGCATGCGTTTCGGCATCGACATGAATACCGACCACACCCTTGAGGAAGTCGGTAAGCAGTTTGACGTGACCCGTGAGCGGATCCGTCAGATCGAAGCCAAGGCGTTGCGCAAGTTGCGCCACCCGACGCGAAGCGAGCATCTGCGCTCCTTCCTCGACGAGTGACCCCAGACCCCCGGCCCAGGCCGGGGGTTTTGCTATGTATAAATTGCTTTCTATAGATTAACCGCCCTCGCAACACCCCTCCCCTGAAATGCCCGTCTACACTCGTGACATTCCCCCGTGCCATAACGAGACCGTTATGCCCAGATTGCCGACCGTGATACTGCTGTCGCTGCTGACCTGGACCGCAACGGCTGGCGCGTTGACGCTTACCGATGATGAGCGTAGCTGGCTGGCGGACCATCAGGAGTTGAGCCTTGGGGTAGACGCCTCATGGCCACCGTTCGAATACCGCGATGAAGATGGCCGCTACCACGGCTTATCGGCGGACTATGTACGCCTGATCCAGGACCGCCTGGGCGTGCGCATCAAGCTGGTCGAGCCGCCAAATTGGGGGGCGGTCCTGGAAATGGCTCGAAGCAATCGTCTCGACCTTATCCCCAGCATCATGTCGACGCCGGAACGCCAGAACTACCTGGCCTTCACTCGCCCTTATATCGACTTCCCGATGGTGATTCTTGCCCATGAAGGCGGCGCACGGCCGCGCAATCTCAAGGACCTGTATGGGCTGAAAATTGCCGTGGTGGAAAACTACGCCCCCCACGAGTTGCTGCGCACCCATCACCCCGACCTCAACCTGGTGGCGCTGCCGAATGTCAGCTCCACACTGCAGGCCCTGGCGACCGGCGAAGTGGACGCGGTGGTCAGCGACCTGGCGTCCAGTGTCTGGAGCCTGCGAGAACTCAAGCTTGACGGCTTGTACGTCAGTGGCGAAACGCCCTACCGCTACCAATTGGCGATGGGCGTGCCAAGGGACGACAAAATGCTGGTGGGCATTCTGGACAAAGTCCTGGCCGACCTCAGCCCGACCGAAACCGACGCTATCCAGCAACACTGGGTAGGCAGCGTCACCGATAACCGCACCTTCTGGAACGACTTGCTCATGTACGGCTTGCCCGCCGTGCTGCTGTTGAGCACCGTATTGGCCATCGTGATTCGGATCAATCGCCGGCTCAGCTCGGAAATTTCCCGGCGCGTCGCCCTCGAGCAGGAATTGCGCAGCAGCGAGTACCACTATCGCGGCCTGGTAGAGAGCTTGTCGGCCATTGCCTGGGAAGCCAGCATCACCGATTTCACCTACAGCTATGTGTCGCCCCATGCCGAGGACCTGCTCGGCTACCCACGCGCCCATTGGCTGATTCCAGGCTTCTGGCGCAACATCATTCACCCCGCCGACCTGACCCGCGCCGAAGCCTATTGCTACCGTGAAACCCGCGCCAACCGTGACCACAGCATCGATTACCGGGTAATCACCGCCGATGGCCGCTGCTTGTGGGTGCGCGACATCGTCAGCCTGATCGAACACGGCCATGAACCTGTACTGCGCGGTCTGATGATCGATATCAGCGAGGCCAAGCGCACCGAGGAAGCGCTGCGGCTTTCTGAACAGAAGTTCGCCTCAGTATTCCAGCAATGCCCGGATATCCTGGTCATTGCCCGGCTGTCCGATGGCTGCTTGCTGGAGGTCAATAAAGCCTTCGAAGACCAAATTGGCCTCAGCGCAGCGCAGGTAATCGGTCGCAACGGCACGGAACTGGAAATATGGGGCATTCCGGGCATCGGCCCTGAATTGCTGAAGCGGGTCCAGACCGTCAGTATTCGCAACCTGGAAATGCCTTTCCTGCGCAGCAACGGTCAGGCCTTTACCGGGCTGATCTCCGCAGAGCCGTTCCAACTCGATACGGTCGAAGCCATCGTGGTAGTGGTTCGCGATATCACCCAACTCAAGGAAACCCAGCAACAGTTGCAAACCTCCGAAGAGAAGTTTGCCAAAGCCTTCCACGCCTCGCCCGATGGCCTGCTGCTGAGCCGCCAGCACGACGGGCTGCTGATCGAGGTCAACGAGGGCTTCAGCCGCATTACCGGCTTCACCGCAGCCAACTCTCTGGACCAGTCCACTTTGGAACTGGGTATCTGGGTCGATCTCAACGAGCGCAAACACATGCTGGAGCTGATGCATCGCGACGGTTTTGTGCGCGACTTCATCTGTCATATCCGTCGCGCCGATGGGCAGATCCGCCTGTGTGAAGTGTCCAGCCGGCCGCTGCCCATCGGCGATGACGACTGCATGCTGACCATTGCCCGCGACATCACCGAACGCCAACTGATGCAGGAGAAACTGCAGCAGGCCGCCACCGTTTTCGAAAGCACCGCCGAGGGCGTGTTGATCACCGACACCGAGCAGAACATCAGCGCCGTCAACCGCGCCTTCAGCGAGATCACCGGTTACAGCGAAGCCGAAGCCCTCGGCCAAACGCCGCGGCTGCTTGCCTCGGGCCTGCATGACAGCGCGTTCTACGCGGCGATGTGGCACCAATTGACGGCCCAGGGCCATTGGCAGGGGGAAATTTCCAATCGTCGCAAGAACGGCGAGCTATACCCCAGTTGGCTGACCATCAGCGCCGTGCGCAATCACGATCAATCGACCGCCCACTTCGTTGCAGTGTTTGCCGATATCTCCAGCCTCAAGCTGGCTCAGGCACGCCTGGACTACCAGGCACATCACGATCCGCTGACCGGCCTGCCGAACCGCACGCTGTTTGAAAACCGCTTGCAGGCCGCCCTCAACGGCCATCAAGAAACCGGCAAACAGGGCGCGGTGCTGTTTCTCGACCTGGATCGCTTCAAACACATCAACGACAGCCTCGGCCATCCGATCGGCGACTTGCTGCTCAAAGACATCGCCGTACGCCTCAAGGAGCAACTGCGCGACATCGACACCGTCGCTCGCCTGGGCGGCGATGAATTCATCATTCTGCTGCCCGGCCTGCAACACCCCAGCGATGCCGAGCAATTGGCGAATAAACTGCTGGCCTGTTTTATCCCACCGTTCCAGGCCGGCGAGCACGAGTTCTTCATCAGTGCCAGCATCGGCACCAGCCTGTATCCACAGGACGGCACCGACGTCGCCACCCTGGTCAAAAACGCCGACGCCGCCATGTATCGCTCCAAGGCCAAGGGCCGTAACCGCGTTGAATGCTATACCCGCGACCTCACGGCCCAGGCAAAAGAGCGCGTGGCACTCGAGCACGAACTGCGTCGAGCCATAGAGCGCGAGGAACTGAGCCTCTACTACCAACCAAAACTGAGCCTGAAAACCCACGAACTGATCGGCGCCGAAGCCTTGATCCGCTGGCATCACCCGACCTTTGGCGAGGTTCCTCCCGAACACTTCATCGCCCTGGCCGAAGAGAACGGCATGATCCTGCAAATTGGCGATTGGGTACTCGAACATGCCTGCCGACAACTGCACGCCTGGCAGGGCCGCTTCGATGATTTCGGCCCGCTGTCGGTCAACCTCGCCGGCGCGCAACTGCGCCACCCCGGCCTGCTGGGCCGCATCGAACAGCTACTGCGCGACTACCACCTGGAACCCGGCTGCCTGCAACTGGAAATCACCGAAAACTTCATCATGAGCCAGGCCGAGGAGGCGCTGGAGGTCCTGCATCAACTCAAACACCTGGGCGTGCAACTGGCGATCGATGACTTCGGCACCGGCTACTCGTCCCTCAGCTACCTCAAGCGCCTGCCTCTGGACTTCCTGAAAATCGACCAGTCCTTCGTCCGCGGCCTGCCCGACGACCCCCACGACGCCGCCATCGTGCGCGCCATCATCGCCCTGGGCCACAGCATGCAATTCACCATCATCGCCGAAGGTGTGGAGAACTGCGCGCAACAAGCCTTCCTGGCCGCCGAAGGCTGTGAGCAGATGCAAGGCTACATCGTCAGCCTGCCCCTGCCACCGGAGCTTTTCGCCGCTTCCTTCCTTCGTATAAGCCTTGAGGATTTTTCGGATAGCACACTGGAGAAACCATCGTTATAATCCGCGACCTGTTAAGGGCCTATAGCTCAGTTGGTCAGAGCAGAGGACTCATAATCCTTTGGTCCACGGTTCAAGTCCGTGTGGGCCCACCAACTCCAAAGCCGCGCATTGCGCGGCTTTTGTGTGTCTGGGTGGCTGGCAACGACCTGGCGCTACTGGAGCGCCCTTGCACCACGCAATGCCGAAGACATCAGCGTAAAAGTGGCGCAATGGCCAGGTGCAAAGGTGCGAGGTCCATCAGGTCAAACCTCCATGCGCGTAGCTTTGCGGCGGGAACGCCCGCCTCAAGTCCGATGCAAGCCTGTAACATGCATGCCCATTGCCCCCCGTTACGGAGCCTCCCTTGCCTGTCTTGGATGAAATCGATCGCCAGTTGATCGCCGCCTTGCAGATCAACGCCCGCGAAAGCGTGGCCATGCTTGCCCGGCAGTTAGGCATCGCGCGCACTACGGTGACGTCGCGCTTGGCGCGGCTGGAGAAAACCCAGGTGATCACCGGTTACGGCGTCCGTCTTGGCCAACGTGTGGTGGACGGCGGTTTGCAGGCCTATGTGGGCATCACCGTGCAGCCGCGTTCGGGCAAGGAAGTGCTGCGCAGGCTGAGCGCCATGGCTCAGGTGCAGCAGTTATGCGCGGTGAGCGGCGAGTTTGATTACGTGGCCTGGCTGCGCACCGACTCGCCGGGCCAGCTGGACCAACTGCTCGACCAGATCGGCGGCGTCGATGGCGTGGAGAAAACCACTACCTCGATCATCCTCAGTAACAAATTGGATCGCGGCCAACCACTCTGACCAACTCATTCGTCACTACGACTGAAAACAATCCATTCCGACGACACTTTGCGTCTTATTAACGAGCGCTACGCTCCCTAAACTGGCTGCCATCTTTTCCTATACTCAACGGGCCAAATCCCGCCGAGTCGTCAGTAAGGTCAGCCATGAGCATTCCGTCCAGTACCCTCAGCAAGACCAATCGTCACCCAGCAGACGGTAAAAAACCCATCACCATCTTCGGCCCGGACTTCCCGTTTGCCTTCGATGACTGGATCGAGCACCCCGCCGGCCTGGGCAGCATTCCCACCGAACACCATGGTGCCGAGGTGGCGATTGTCGGCGCCGGTATTGCCGGGCTGGTGGCGGCCTATGAGCTGATGAAGCTGGGGCTCAAGCCCGTGGTATACGAAGCCTCGAAAATGGGCGGCCGCCTGCGCTCCCAGGCCTTCGAAGGCGCCGAAGGCATCATCGCAGAGCTCGGCGGCATGCGGTTCCCGGTGTCGTCCACAGCGTTTTATCACTATGTCGACAAGCTCGGCCTTCACACCAAACCGTTTCCCAACCCGTTGACCCCGGCCTCCGGCAGCACGGTGATCGACCTCGAAGGCCAGACCCACTACGCACAAAAACTGGCCGACTTGCCTACCTTATTCCAGGAAGTAGCCGACGCCTGGGCCGATGCCCTGGAAGCCGGCTCGCAGTTCGGCGATATCCAGCAAGCCATCCGCGACCGTGACGTACCGCGTCTCAAAGCACTGTGGAATAAACTGGTGCCGCTGTGGGACGACCGCACTTTCTATGATTTCGTCGCCACCTCCAAGGCCTTCGCCAAGCTGTCGTTCCATCACCGTGAAGTGTTCGGCCAGGTGGGTTTCGGCACCGGCGGCTGGGACTCGGACTTCCCCAACTCAATGCTGGAAATCTTTCGCGTGGTGATGACCAACTGCGACGACCACCAGCACCTGGTGGTCGGCGGCGTGGCGCAAGTGCCCATGGGCATCTGGCGTCATGTGCCGGAGCGCTGCGCCCACTGGCCGGCCGGCACCAGCCTCAGTTCGCTGCACAGCGGCGCGCCTCGCGCGGGGGTCAAGCGGATTGCCCACGCTGAGGGTGGCCGCTTCGCGGTGACCGATAACTATGGCGACACCCGCGAATACGCCGCCGTGCTCACCACCTGCCAGAGCTGGCTGCTGACCACCCAGATCGAGTGCGACGAAACCCTGTTTTCGCAAAAGATGTGGATGGCCCTGGACCGCACGCGCTACATGCAATCGTCGAAAACCTTCGTGATGGTCGATCGCCCGTTCTGGAAAGACAAAGACCCGCAAACCGGCCGCGACCTGATGAGCATGACCCTCACCGACCGCCTGACCCGCGGCACGTATTTGTTCGACAACGGGGACGACAAGCCGGGCGTGATCTGCCTGTCGTACTCGTGGATGAGTGACGCGCTGAAAATGCTGCCGCAACCTATCGATAAACGGGTGAAGCTGGCCCTCGATGCATTGAAGAAGATCTACCCGAAAGTCGATATCAAGGCGCGCATCATCGGCGACCCGATCACCGTATCCTGGGAGGCCGACCCCCATTTCCTCGGGGCCTTCAAGGGCGCGTTGCCCGGCCACTATCGCTACAACCAGCGGATGTACGCGCACTTTATGCAAAAAGACATGCCCGCCGAACAACGTGGGATTTTTATCGCCGGTGACGACGTCTCATGGACACCCGCCTGGGTCGAGGGCGCCGTACAAACCTCACTGAACGCCGTGTGGGGCATCATGACTCACTTCGGCGGCAGCACCCACGCCGAGAACCCAGGGCCTGGCGACGTGTTTGATGAGATCGGGCCGATCGCCCTGGCCGATTAAGGAGTTACGCCATGCGTGTCGCCCTGTACCAATGCCCGCCGCTACCGCTGGACGTGGCCGCTAACCTCGAGCGCCTGCACAAGGTGGCGCATGAGGCCACCGGCGCCGATGTGCTGGTGCTGCCGGAGATGTTTCTAACCGGTTACAACATCGGCGCTGAAGCAGTCGGCGCCTTGGCCGAGGCGCAGGATGGGAACGCTGCGCAAACCATTGCCGAGATCGCGCAAAGCGCCGGGCTGGCCATTCTGTACGGCTACCCGGAGCGGGCTGAGGATGGGCAGATCTACAACGCCGCGCAGTTGATCGACACCCACGGGCAGCGCCTGTGTAACTACCGCAAAACCCACCTGTTTGGCGACCTGGATCACTCGATGTTCAGCGCCGGCGACGGTGACTTCCCACTGGTTAACTTCAACGGATGGACCTTGGGATTGCTGATCTGCTATGACCTGGAGTTCCCGGAAAACACCCGGCGCCTGGCACTGGCCGGAGCCGAGCTGATCCTGGTGCCTACCGCCAACATGGTGCCGTTCGACTTTGTCGCTGACGTCACCGTGAGGGCGCGGGCCTTTGAAAACCAATGCTACGTGGCCTACGCCAATTATTGCGGGCACGAAGATGAGATTCACTACTGCGGGCAAAGCAGCATTGCCGCGCCGAATGGCCAGCAAATCGCCCTGGCCAGCCTGGATGAAGCCTTGATTGTCGGCACGCTGGAGCACCAAGCGATCCTCGACGCCCGCGCCGCCAACGACTACCTGCAAGACCGTCGCCCCGACCTGTACGGCGCGCTGACCAAGCCCTGAGCCTGCGGGTTTGCCGACGGTTTGTTAGCATAGCCACCTCCTACGTTTCGGAAGTGCCCATGTCTGCGCCGGCCCACCCTCACCCCCAGCACCTGACCCTGGCCAATGGCCTGCGGGTTTCCCTGCGACATGCGCCGCGCTTGAAGCGTTGCGCCGCAGCGTTAAAGGTCGCTGCCGGCAGCCATGACGTGCCGTTAGCCTGGCCGGGCCTGGCGCATTTTCTTGAGCACTTGTTGTTTCTCGGTACTCAGCGCTTTCCCACGGGCGAAGGGTTGATGGCCTTCGTGCAACGTCACGGTGGGCAAGTGAACGCCAGCACCCGCGAACGCACCACGGACTTTTTCTTCGAACTGCCTGTGCCGACCTTCGCCGATGGGCTGGATCGGTTGGCAGACATGCTGACTCATCCGCGCCTGGCGTTGGACGATCAACTGCGCGAGCGCGAAGTGCTGCACGCGGAATTCGTGGCCTGGTCCCAGGATGCCAAGGCTCAACAGCAGGTGGCGGTGTTTGAAGGTTTGGCGGCGGACCATCCGCTGCGTGGCTTTCACGCGGGCAACCGCGACACGCTACCGGTGGAGCGGGAGACCTTTCAGCAAGCGCTGCGCGAATTCCATGCACATTTCTATCAGAGCGGGCAGATGACCTTGAGCCTTGCCGGCCCGCAGTCACTGGTAGAGCTCGAAGCCTTGGCACAGCGGTTCAGCGAGCAACTGACGTCAGGGCCTTGGCATCCCCAAGCCGTTCCGCCTGCCTTGATGCAGGGCCAGGCATATAGCTGCCAACCTGGCGCCAGCCCGCATTGGCACCACGTCATCGCCTGCGAGGCATCGCGTGAAGCACTGGATTTTTTGTGTACCTGGCTCAATGCCCCGGCGCCCGGCGGCCTGCTCGCCGAGCTGAAAACACGCGGGCTGGCCACCGCAGTGCAGGCGTCGGCGCCGTACCACTTCGCCGGGCAAGCGCTGCTGGATATCGTTATCACGCGCAGCACTCAAGGCGAACCCGCGACACAGATTCAGGCGCTGCTACATGATTGGCTGAGCTTTTTCGCACACAGCGACTGGACGCCACTGCGCGAAGAGTTCGCCCTGCTGAATGCTCGCCAACAACAGGTCCAGGACGCCCTGGCATTGGCCCGAAACGACAGCGAAGAGCTTTCGGAGCAGGGCGCCGCAGCGCTCAAGGCCATGCTCGATTCGCTGCACCTGCCGCCCTCCAGGCACCCTTGGCAACTCCCCCCGAACAACCCGTTCCTACGGCCGCCGATCAAGGAAGAACGCGCGGGCCTGATTCGCGGCCAAACCAGCGCGCATCGAGGCTTACGTACTTTTGCCCAGGATCGTTCCCGAGGGCGTCGAGAGGTAGCGGCGCTGACGTTCAGCCAGGCCCTGGCGGATAGCAGCGGTGAAGGTGCGCTGTACCTGCGCTGGCAGTTCGAATGCGCGGCGCCCGCACTAGAAAGCACTATGCAAGCCGTGCGGGAGAGCGCTCACCAAGCAGGCGTCGAGCTGTCTTTCGAAACCGCCGGCAATGAATGGCTGCTGAAAATGATCGGGCTGCACGAGCCGATGCCGGCCATCCTCGAAGCCTTGGCCCAGCGCCTGAATCAGCCCCAGGAGGCGCCTCTCGTTCCGACGCCCATGATGGCCATTCGCGAACTGCTCAAGGCGTTACCGGCGTGCTGCGCCGCAAGCCATTTCGCCCCCCGCGAACAGCCCGCCGCATGGAGCACCGCCCGCTGGCATGGCCTCGGCCTGGGTTTTCCCGCCGCGTGCGAAGCGGCGCTCAAGTCCGCCGCCGCTCGCCTGCCGGGCCAACCCAGCAGCCTGGAGCACACACGCCAAGACCTCATCGGCCAACGCGTGTGGCATGAGGTAAAAACCGACTCCACCGAAGCCGCCTTACTGCTGTTTTGCCCAACACCCAGCCAAGCCCTGGCGGACGAAGCCGCGTGGCGCCTGCTCGGTCATATTCTCCAGGGGCCGTTCTACCAACGCCTGCGGGTCGAACTGCAAGTGGGCTACGCCGTATTCAGCGGTATCCGACAGATCAACGGGCAAACCGGCCTGCTGTTTGGCGTGCAATCCCCGAGCGTGCCCCTTGAGGGGATCGTTGCGCACCTTCAGACATTTCTGACGCAATTGCCGGCGCTGATCCGCAGCCGCGAAGACGCGGGCAACCTGGCACTGGCGCAGCAGTTCTCGCCTCAGGCGCTGTCGATGACCCAAGCCGCTGAATGGCTATGGCACACGCATCTGGCGGGCCACCCGTCGGATTATCTGGCGCGCCTTCAGGCGTTGATCCAAAGCTGCGGCGTTGATGAGCTTTTACTCGCCGCCCAGCAACTGAACGATGCCCAAGGCGGCTGGCGCTGTGTGGCCAACGGTTCGCACACCGGCGACGGGTGGAAACCAGCGGGCTGATCATTGCCTACGCTGCAATAGGCTTTTTCCACCAAGACAGCGCTAACTTGATTAGAATTGCGTAACATTCCCGGGCGAACATCTGAACATCTCCAGCTGGAGGTGGACTATATGTATTACTTGGTAGTAAACGTCCCATCCCTTCGTAGGAGTAAGAATATGACTTGGTCCAAACCTGCTTACACTGATCTGCGCATCGGCTTCGAAGTCACCATGTACTTCGCCAGCCGTTAATCCGCTGGGTAATACAACGCCTCGGTTCGCCCGGGGCGTTTTTGTTTTGAGCTTTGCGTGATGGAGCAATCATGTTTGTCCAGATTCTAGGTTCTGCCGCCGGCGGTGGTTTCCCACAGTGGAATTGCAACTGCGTGAACTGCGCAGGTTTTCGTGACGGCAGCCTGCGGGCGCAGGCGCGTACCCAGTCGTCCATCGCGATCTCCGACGACGGCGTGAATTGGGTGCTGTGCAACGCCTCCCCGGATATTCGCGCGCAACTGCAAGCGTTTGCGCCGATGCAACCCGGCCGTGCGCTGCGCGATACCGGCATCGGCGCGATCATCCTGATGGACAGCCAGATCGACCACACCACCGGCCTGTTGAGCCTGCGCGAAGGCTGCCCGCACCAGGTGTGGTGCACCGACATGGTCCATGAAGACCTGAGCACCGGTTTCCCGCTGTTCACCATGCTCACTCACTGGAACGGCGGCCTGGCCTGGAACCGCATCGAGCTGGACGCCAGCTTCAGCATCCCCGCCTGCCCGAACCTGCGTTTCACCCCGCTACCGCTGCGCAGCGCCGCACCGCCCTACTCGCCGCACCGCTTCGACCCGCACCCGGGCGACAATATCGGCCTGATCGTCGAAGACCTGCGCACCGGCGGCAAACTGTTCTATGCCCCGGGGCTGGGCAAGGTCGACGCGCCATTGCTGAAGATCATGGCCGGCAGCGACTGCCTGCTGGTGGACGGCACGATGTGGGACGACGATGAAATGCAGCGCCGGGGCGTCGGCACCCGCACCGGGCGCGAGATGGGCCACCTGGCGCAGAACGGCCCCGGCGGCATGCTCGAAGTGCTTGAGCAGCTACCGGCGCAACGCAAGGTGCTTATCCACATCAACAACACCAACCCGATCCTCGATGAAGACTCCCCCGAGCGGGCAGAGCTGGCGCGGCGCAATGTCGAAGTGGCTTACGACGGCATGAGCATTGAACTGTAGGAGCAACGCAAATGACTGACACACCGCTGACGCCCGCCGAGTTCGAAGCGGCCTTGCGGGCCAAGGGCGCCTTCTACCATATTCACCACCCGTACCACGTGGCGATGTATGAAGGCCGCGCCAGCCGCGAACAGATCCAGGGCTGGGTCGCCAACCGCTTCTACTATCAGGTAAACATTCCCCTGAAAGACGCCGCGATCCTGGCCAACTGCCCGGACCGCGAGATCCGTCGCGAATGGATCCAGCGCCTGCTCGACCATGACGGCGCGCCCGGAGAAGACGGCGGCATCGAAGCCTGGTTGCGCCTGGGCCAGGCCGTCGGCCTCGACCCGGACCAACTGCGCTCCCAGGAACTGGTGCTGCCCGGCGTGCGTTTTGCGGTGGATGCCTACGTCAACTTTGCCCGTCGCGCCAGTTGGCAGGAAGCTGCCAGCAGTTCGCTGACCGAGCTGTTCGCGCCGCAGATCCACCAATCGCGCCTCGACAGCTGGCCACAGCATTACCCGTGGATCGACCCGACCGGCTACGAGTACTTTCGCACCCGCCTGGGCCAGGCCCGTCGCGATGTTGAACACGGCTTGGCGATCACCCTGCAGCACTACACCACTCGTGAAGGTCAGGACCGCATGCTGGAAATCCTCCAGTTCAAACTGGACATCCTGTGGAGCATGCTCGACGCCATGAGCATGGCCTATGAACTCAAACGCCCGCCCTATCACAGCGTGACCGAGCAGCGGGTCTGGCATAAAGGGATCGCCCTATGAGCTTTGATCGCAGCAAAATACCGACCTGGCGCCAGGGCTATCGTTACCAGTACGAGCCGGCGCAAAAAGGCCATGTGTTGCTCTACCCCGAAGGCATGATCAAGCTCAACGACAGTGCCGCGTTGATCGGCGGCTTGATCGATGGCGAGCGCGACGTAGCGGCGATCATCGCCAAACTGGACCAACAATTTCCTGGTGTGCCTGAGCTCGGTGACGACATCGAGCAATTCATGGAGGTCGCCCGTGCTGAGCACTGGATTACCCTTGCCTGAAAAGCCAGCCATCGGCCTGCCCTTGTGGCTGTTGGCCGAGCTGACCTACCGCTGCCCGTTGCAGTGCCCTTACTGCTCCAACCCGCTGGATTTCGCCGAGCAGGGCAAAGAGCTGAGCACCGAGCAGTGGATCAAGGTGTTTCGTGAAGCCCGCGAAATGGGCGCCGCGCAGTTGGGTTTTTCCGGCGGTGAACCGCTGGTGCGCCAGGACCTCGCGGAGTTGATCGCCGAGGCGCGCAAGCTGGGCTTCTACACCAACCTGATCACCTCCGGCATCGGCCTGACCGAGCAGAAAATCAGCGACTTCAAGAAGGCCGGCCTGGACCATATCCAGATCAGCTTCCAGGCCAGCGACGAGCAGGTGAACAACCTGCTGGCCGGCTCGAAAAAAGCCTTCGCGCAAAAGCTGGAAATGGCCCGGGCGGTGAAAGCCCACGGCTACCCGATGGTGCTGAACTTCGTCACCCATCGGCACAATATCGACAAGATCGACCGCATCATCGAGCTGTGCATCGCGCTGGAAGCGGACTTCGTCGAGCTTGCCACCTGCCAGTTCTACGGCTGGGCGCAGCTCAATCGCGTGGGTTTATTGCCCACCAAAGAACAGTTGGTGCGTGCCGAACGCATCACCAACGAATACCGCGCAAAGCTCGAAGCGCAAGGCCACCCGTGCAAACTGATCTTTGTGACCCCGGATTACTACGAGGAGCGCCCCAAAGCCTGCATGAACGGCTGGGGCAGTATTTTTCTGACGGTCACACCGGACGGCACCGCCCTGCCCTGCCACGGAGCCCGACAAATGCCGGTGCAGTTTCCCAATGTGCGCGACCACAGCATGCAGCACATCTGGTACGACTCCTTTGGCTTCAATCGCTTTCGCGGCTACGACTGGATGCCCGAGCCATGCCGTTCATGCGACGAAAAGGAAAAGGACTTCGGCGGCTGCCGTTGCCAGGCCTTCATGCTCACGGGCGACGCCAGCAATGCCGACCCCGTGTGCAGCAAGTCCGAACACCACGGCATCATCCTGCAAGCGCGGGAAGACGCCGAGCACGCCAGCCTGAGCATCGAGCAACTGGCCTTTCGCAATGAGCGCAACTCACGGCTCATCGCAAAAGGCTAAGGGCCTCAGCGCTTGGCGATGATGTACACCGCATGGATGATGCCAGGGAAGTAACCGCACAAGGTCAGCAGAATATTCAGCCAGAACGCGCCGCCGAAGCCTACTTGCAGGAACACACCCAGTGGCGGCAGCAGAATAGCGATGATGATACGAATGAAATCCATGGGTCAGCTCCATAAAATCGGCTCGTGTGAGCCGTGTAGCTAATCGACCTTGGGGGCTCGTGAGGGTTCAGTGAGTTCTGGCATTGCGCCATCCCGCAATAAGCATAAAAAAACGCCCCCAGCCAAAAGAGTCAGGCTGGAGGCGCCGCGTATACCGCGAGACGGTTCAGGAATAACAGGTTAAACGGCGATGCCCTTGCGGCATTGCAGCTGCGCGGTGCGTACGCGGGAGAAGGCGCGGGCCAGGCGCAGGAGCATTTCGTCGATGTTGCTTTTGCTCACCGTCAGCGCGGGGGTCAAGCGCAGGCAGTCGGGTTGCGGCGCGGTGAGGATCAGGCCTTCGTGCAGCGCGGCTTTTACCACGGCATGTGCTGAATCCTCCGACAACGTCAAGCCCCATATCAGGCCTTGGCCGCGCAGTTGGCCGTGATCGTAGCGGTAAGCCAGGCGCGCCAGCCCTTCGCCCAGATAAACGCCGGACTCGCGCACATGCTCGAGAAAGCCGTGCTCCAGCACCGTGTCGAGCACCGCCGCGCCGGCCGATGCCATCAGCGCGTTGCCATGATGGGTGCCGTCCAACTCACCCACTTCAAAGCAGCACGCCTTGCCGCGTGCCAACAGTGCCGCCAAGGGCACGCCGCCGCCCAGGCCTTTACCGAGGGTGATGATGTCGGCGCGCACGCCGTACTGCTGCTCGGCAAGTAACGTCCCGCAACGGCCAAGGCCGGTTTGCACTTCGTCAAGAATCAGCAGGATCCCCAGTTCACGGCACAGCCGCTCGACGCCCTTCAAGTAATGCTCGGTGGCGGGAATGACGCCGACGCCCTGGAGCGGCTCAAGCATGATCGCCACGGTTTGCGCATCGACGGCGGCATGCAGCGCCGGCAGATCGTTGAATGGCACGTGGGTAAAGCCGGGTAATTGGGGTTCGAAGCGGTTTTCCAAGGCGCCCGCCGAGGCCGCCAGCGTCGCGAAGCTGCGGCCATGGCAACCGTTGCTGGCGCTGATAATGCGGTATGCGCCGCCGCGATGCAGTTGGCCCCATTTGCGCGCCAACTTGATCGCCGCTTCACAGGCTTCGGCGCCGCTGTTAAGCAGGTAGGCCTGGTCGCTGCCGGTGCGGTGGCACAAACGCTCGACGAGATTGAGCTGGGTGCGGTTATGCAGGCCCATGCCGGGGTTGATCAGTGCTTGGGTCTGTTCACCGAGGGCGCGGATCAATACCTGCGGGCTATGGCCGAGGCTGTTCGCGCCATTGCCCTGGCTGAAGTCCAGGTAAGCGCGGTCGTCGCTGTCCCACAACCAGGAACCCTGGCCACGCAAAAACACGTGTGGAGGCCGTGCCACGGTAGGCATCAAGGATTCACTGGTCACGTCACCCGCTGCGTCCATAACCAAGTCATCCAGGCTGGGCGTGGGGCGACGCCTAGTGAACAGATTCACAGATCCACCCCGATAGCAATCGAGCCTGGTACGAACACCCGCTGCGGGTTTTCTGTCTTGCCTATGTAAACGCTATCAACACAAACACTGTTCATTGCCCGATCCGGCCCTGTAAGCCCTGCGAATAGGCGCTAGACTAGCCATCTCGGGGGCCATCGGCCATTTCGATTTTCCTGCTTTTTCGATAAGAAAGACTTATGGATTTCAAGCAACTGCGTTATTTCGTCGCGGTGTACGAAGAAGGCCATGTGGGCCGTGCCGCGGAACGTCTGTCGATCTCCCAACCGGCCTTGTCGCAACAGATCCGCCAGTTGGAGCAGAACCTGGATGTGAGCCTGTTCGAACGCAGCAGCAAGCGGCTATTGCCGACACTTGCGGCCCACACCTTGTACAACCACGCGTTGCCGTTGATTGACGGCATGCAGCAGGCCGTCGAGGCGTTGCGCAACTTCAAGGGCCAGGCGTTGCGCACCTTGGCCATCGGCGTGCTGCAAACCGTGCACACCAGCCTGGTGCCGCAAATGCTTGAGCGTGTGCGCAAGGCCCAGCCGCACCTGGTGGTGCAGATCTACGAATTGACCGGTATTGAGATTGAGCGGCGGTTGCTCAACGGTTCACTGGACATCGGCATCAGCTATCTGCCGCCACGTCAACCGGGGTTACACGGCGTGCTGCTGTACGAAGACGAGCTGAAGGTGGTCATACCCGACGACCATCCCCTGCGCGAATTCAAGAAAGTCTCGCTGAAACAAGCCGCCGAGTTGCCGATGTTGCTGCTGGGGGAAGAGTTTCAGATCAGGCAGATCTGGCAGGGGCAGCTCGCCAACCTGGGGCGGCGGCCGCAGGTGCAGGCAGAGCTCAATACCATGGTGGGTATTCTCGACAGCCTGCCCAACACCCGATTGGCCACGGTGCTGCCGGGGCGCTCACAGGATGAGCACAACAGCCAGTCGCTGCTGTGGAAACCGTTGAGTGAGCCGAGGGTGCCGTTGAAAGTCGGCCTGGTATGCCGCGATGTGCAGCGTCAACAGGCGACGCTGGCGCTGCTGCGCACCTTGCTGGAAGACGTGATGAACGCGCCGCAGGCACCCGCCTGACTTTTTCGCGGGCAAAAGAAAACCCCGCCGAAGCGGGGCTTTGCAGACTGTTTCCCTGACATCCATTTCACTCCGCCTTCCTGGCAGAATCCTACGTGTCCGTGTTGTTGCTTTGCGCTTCCTGCGCGACGTCCATGTGAAGTAGATTATCCGTGGATCCAATGTGGCGATAGAGGACGATTAGCAGCACGTCATGTAAGAGAATGCTTACACGCCCTCCGAGCCCTTAAAACAGGGCTTCATCCAGCAAAAACAGCGATTCACTACCGGCTTTTACCGACGCGATCAGCGAGTGAATACGTGGCAACAGGCGGGCAAAGTAGAACCGTGCCGTGCCCAGCTTGCTGGCGTAGAAGTCATCTTCCTCTTCTTTCCCCACGGCGGCCTTGGCCATGCGCGCCCACATGTAGGCGTATGCCACGTAGCCAAACGCATGCAAATACTCCACCGAAGCCGCGCCGATTTCGTTCGGATTGGCCTTGGCGCGATCCAGCACCCAGGCCGTCAGTTCGTCCAGGTTGTCGACCGCCGCGCTCAGCGGCTGGGTGAACTCGGCCAATTCGGCGCCCGCGCCTGCGATGAACTGACGGATCTCATCGGCGAACACGCGGTAGAACGCGCCGCCGCTGCCGACGATCTTGCGCCCCATCAAGTCCAGGGCCTGGATGCCGTTGGTGCCTTCGTAGATTTGGGTGATGCGCACATCACGCACCAATTGCTCCTGGCCCCACTCACGGATGTAGCCGTGACCGCCGAACACTTGTTGGCCGAGCACAGTGGTTTCCAGGCCCAGGTCGGTCAGGAACGCCTTGGCCACCGGCGTCAGCAACGCCACCAGGTTATCCGCACGTTCGCGGGCAGCGGCGTCGTCGCTGAACTTGGCGATGTCCAACTGCGTCGCCACGTAGGTGGAGAACGCCCGGCCCCCTTCGTTCGAAGCTTTCATGGTCAGCAACATGCGCCGCACGTCGGGGTGCACGATGATCGGGTCGGCCGCTTTGTCTTTCGCCTGAGCCCCCAGCGGGGAGCGGCTCTGCAGACGGTCACGCGCATAGTCAATGGCGTTCTGGTAAGAGCGTTCGCCGGAAGCCAGGCCCTGGATACCCACACCCAGACGCTCGTAGTTCATCATGGTGAACATCGCCGCCAACCCACGGTTCGGCTCGCCCACCAGGTAACCCACGGCTGCGTCGAAGTTCATCACGCAGGTCGCAGAGGCCTGGATACCCATCTTGTGCTCGATGGAGCCACAGCTCACCGGGTTACGTGCGCCCAGGCTGCCGTCGGCATTGACCATGAACTTCGGTACCAGGAACAACGAGATACCCTTTGGACCTGCCGGCGCGTCCGGCAACTTGGCCAGCACCAGGTGGATGATGTTGTCGGTGAGATCGTGTTCGCCGCCGGTGATAAAAATCTTGGTCCCGCTGACGGTGTAGGAACCGTCCGCCTGAGGTTCGGCTTTTGTGCGGATCATCCCCAGGTCGGTACCGGCATGGGCCTCGGTCAGGCACATGGAGCCGGCCCACTCGCCGGAATACATCTTCGGCAGGTAGGCCGCCTTGAGTTCCTCGCTGGCGTGGGTAGCGATCGACACACAGGCGCCGGAGGTCAGCATCGGGTAAAGCCCGAACGCCAGGCTCGACGAGTTGATCATCTCTTCAACTTGCGCCGACACCGCCTTGGGCATGCCCATGCCGCCAAACGAAGGATCACCGCCTACGCCCACCCAGCCGCCTTCGGCGTAGGTTTTGTAGGCCTGTGGGAAACCGTCCGGGGTAAACACGGCGGTGTTGTCCCAACGGCAACCCTGCTCATCGCCACCGCGGCTGAGCGGCGCGATGGATTTGGCGGTCACTTTGCCGGCCTCTTCGAGAATCGCCTCGACAGTATCGGCGTCAACGGTGTCTGCCAACGCCGGCAATTGGGCCCAGGTAGCGGCAACCTCAAACACTTCGTTGAGGACGAAGCGCATATCACGCAGCGGCGCTTTGTAATCAGCCATGGCAAACCTCGTGAGAACGTGAAAAGTGATTCGATAGGATCTGTTTTACAGGCTCCGAGTGTACCCGAACAACTTTTCAGACACATAGGGTCCACTTGTGACTAGCTGGTATTTTTAAGTCACTCCAGCATAAACGCCGCCGCAGACAGACTCATCAGGCATTCACTGCCCGCTTCCACCGCGGCGCGATGGGTCGCGGTACGCGGCAACAGGCGCTTGAAGTAAAACTCACAGGTGGCCAGCTTGGCCTTGGCGAACTCGGCATCGCCGTGGCCCTGCGCCGCAATCGCCATGCGCAGCCACAGGTAGGCGAGGATGATGTAACCGCTGTACATCAAGTAATCCACCGCGGCGGCGCCTACTTCATCCGGATTCTTCATCGCGGCCATACCGACCTGGCTGGTCAACTCGCCCCATTGCTGGTTCAGTTGGTTAAGCTGCGCCACATAGGACTTGAGCTGCGCATGCTCGGCATTCGCGGCGCAAAACTTATGCACGATTTTGGTAAACCCGCGCAGCAACTTGCCCTGGCTGCCCAGCACCTTGCGCCCCAGCAGGTCGAGGGCCTGGATGCCATTGGTACCTTCATAAATCGGCGCGATACGCGCATCGCGCGCCAGTTGCTCCATGCCCCACTCGCGGATGTAGCCGTGGCCGCCGAATACCTGCATGCCATGGTTGGTCACTTCCAGCCCGGTGTCGGTCATAAAGGCTTTGCAGATCGGCGTGAGGAACGCCAACAGGTCTTCGGCTTCCTGGCGCTGGCCGGCGTCGCTGCTCAGGTGCGCGGTATCAAGCAGCTGCGCGGTGAAATAGGTGAGTGCGCGGTTGCCCTCGTTGAAGGCCTTCATGGTCAGCAGCATGCGTCGCACGTCGGGGTGCACGATGATCGGATCGGCAGCCTTGTCCGGGGCCTTGGCGCCGGTCAGCGAGCGCATTTGCAGGCGATCATTGGCGTATTTTATCGCGCCCTGGAAGCTCGCTTCGCCATTGCACAGGCCTTGCATGCCGGTGCCCAGGCGCGCGTGGTTCATCATGGTGAACATGCAGTTGAGGCCTTTGTTGGCCTCGCCAATCAAAAAGCCCTTGGCCCCGTCGAAGTTCAGCACGCAAGTGGCTGAGGCCTTGATGCCCATCTTGTGCTCGATGGCGCCACAGTTCACCGCGTTGCGCTCGCCGGAGTCGGCGTGGAACTTGGGCACGATAAACAGCGAAATGCCCTTGGTGCCGGCCGGCGCATCCGGCAGCTTGGCCAGCACCAAATGGATGATATTGGCGCTCATGTCGTGCTCGCCGGCCGAGATGAAGATTTTGCTGCCGGTAACGGCATAGCTGCCATCGGCCTGGGGCACGGCGCGGGTCTTGATCAGGCCCAGGTCGGTGCCGCAATGGGCTTCGGTCAGGCACATGGTGCCGGTCCATTCGCCGGCGGTGAGCTTGCCCAGGAAGATGTCTTTCTGCTCGGCAGTGCCGTGGGCATGGATCGCCGACATGGCGCCATGAGTCAGCCCCGGGTACATGCCCCAGGAGGTGTTGCTGGAGCCGATCATCTCACTGAGCACCAGGCCCAGCGACTGCGGCAAACCCTGGCCGCCGTAGGCCGGGTCTGCCGCTACGCCATGCCAGCCGCCCTCGACATACTGGGCGAAGGCTTCCTTGAAACCCCTGGGCGTAGTGACCACGCCATTGTCGAAATGGCAGCCTTCTTCATCGCCGCTGCGGTTGAGCGGCGAGAGCACGTTCTCGCAAAATTTGGCGCCTTCTTCGAGGATCGCGTTGACCATGTCCGGGCTGGCGTCGGTTGCGCCCAACGCGGCGTAGTGGCCGTGGAAATCAAACACGTTGTCGATCAAAAAGCGCATGTCGCGCAGGGGAGCTTTGTACTCAGGCATGGTCATGTCTCCGGCAGCAGATGCCATCAACCTACTGCCGGCCAGCGCCCCGAACAATCACTGTAGAACCGCTGAATACGTCGCCATCAGTCAACCGGCAGCGCTCTCCATGCGCACCGCGCCACGCCGTGTTTGCCCGGCGGCGATCACACAGTTGCGCCCCGCGCCTTTGGCGGCATACAGCGCCTGGTCGGCGGACTTGAGCACTTCTTCAGGGGTGCGCTGTTCGGCTTGGCGCTCGGCCACGCCGATGCTGACCGTCACCGACACGCTCGACGCGCCGCTGCCCGCGCGGCGTTGCCGGCCCTGGCTATCATCCTGAGGGCGATCCGAGTTGCGCAGCTTGATGTCGTAATTGGCGACGATCTCGCGAATTTCCTCCAAGTGCGGCATGCACTCATCCAGGCTCTTGCCGGCAAACACCACGGCAAACTCTTCACCGCCATAGCGGTACGCACGCCCGCCACCGCTGACCCGGGACAATTTGCTCGCCACCAGGCGCAGCACTTGGTCGCCGACATCGTGGCCATGGGTGTCGTTGAAGCGCTTGAAGTGGTCGACGTCGGTCATCGCCAGCACATAGTTACGCCCCAGCCGTTGCATGCGCTCGTTGAGCGCACGACGCCCCGGCAAACCGGTCAGCTCATCGCGAAACGCCATTTGATAGGCCTCATGGGCCACGCCGGCAGCGATCATCAACATCACCTGGCTGCACATGATATTGAGGGTAAACGGCAGGATGAACGTCTGGGGCAACATCCAGAACAGCCCCAGCACCCCCACCAATTGCGCCGCATGCAGCGGGCGCGGCTGGTACCAGTATTGCGCCGCGAGCGTCAGGAAGCCGATCAGGAACATGGGGTACGACAGCTGGATCAAGCTCATCCAGTTGCCATGCAACGCCGGCCAGCGGATCTGCGCCAACCAGTTCAACAGCGCCTGGGGATAACTTTGCTCAAGGGCCAACGCTACGCTGCCTATTGCCAGCAACACCGCGCCGCGCGCTACGAAGTCGCGGAACAGGTGGGTTTTTTCCTGCCACAACGCATAAATGCTGAACAGCAGTGGCAACAACAGGCAACACAGGTGAAACACCACCGCCGCATCTTCGCGCACGCGGCCGTTGTCACGGTAGAAATCGGTCTGGGTATCGAGCAGGAAGTAGGCCACGTACACGGTAATCATCAAGAACAGCTCACGCTGGCGCCGGTATACCGCGCAGTACGAACCGCCGAGCAGCAACACCAGGGTCGGCAACACGTTGAACAGCGAGGTGAAGAAGACGTTGAGATCCTTGACGTATGCAGCCGAAAGCCCCGCCAGCAAGAGCAGCAACGAGGGAAGAAAATGACTGAACCGCACAGCCGACACGCGTGACAAGGGTAAAACTCCGACCTACAAAATAGTGGCACTATGCCGTTACGCCGACAGTTAAGCACAAGCTGTCTGCCCTGTATCAAATTGCCACTACTTTAACGGCCGGTTTGCCCAATCCCTGAGCGCAACGCTATGGTTTTTTATCACGCGCCAAATAGGCAATAAGCGGACCATCCGCCCTGTTAGTTCTGACAGTATCCGCCGAGGGGTTTGCAGTGTTTACTGGCTACACCCACTAAGCGCCCATCGAGCAGTCGGGACAAGGGAGTGTCCTTCAAACATCAAGGGAGCGTTCCCATGGAAACCGCCATTGCCGATTTTGTGCGCACAAGCTCAGCGTTCTTGATTCGTCACGCCATTTCCAGGCTGCCACCGCTGATCGTGGTGGATGCAATTGCCAATGCCGACGGCCTGGTCCCCCTGTCGGTGGCCGCAAAAGACTTGCGAATTCGCATTCCGGCGCTGCCGCAACCCGGCCCTCCCGTGTCTCGTCCAATCAGCATCAGGGTGTACGCGCAGTTACCGCCACCGGGGGAATACCAGGTGTTCTCGTACACGGTATTGCCGGCCTATCCCGTCGGGGATATTGAGGTCGTCGTGCCACGTCGTTTTGTAGGCAACGAGGGCGAGTATTGGCTCACCTATACCGTGGACGACGGTGACAATGTGTTGCGTGCCACCACCAGCACGCTCTTGCGGGTCCATAAAACGCCACCTTTTGGTTATCTCTCCATCACACCACCGCGCCCACTGTTGCCGGCGAACCTGGCGACGCCACTGATTACCGATGAGTACCTGGCCAACAATGACCCGGTCTGGTTTCGGATTCCCGAGCATGAACAGATCAACGATAAGAAAAATGTGCGTGCAGTGTTCTACTACGGCAACACCAACATCCATCTGGCGGTGCCTTACACCCCACCCGTCACCCTGTCTGACGTGCCGGCTGAGCGGATGATCCCGGTGCCGGCGGCGATCATTCGTGCCCGAGGCAACGGCACACAACAACTGACCTACCGCCTCATTGACCAGGGCGGCAACCGCGCCCGGGACTCGCTGAGTCTCGAGGTAACAGTTGCCATACGCGTGACGCCTTCCAACATCGCCATGCCACGGATACCTCTGGCGATTGCGCCGGACAACACCGTGACCCAATGGGACATCAACCAAAGTGGCCAGCCAGGGGTGGACGTATGGCTGGACAACGCCAGCCTGCAAATCGGCGACACGGTGGCCGTGACCCTGGCGGGCACCGTCGTAACGGCGTCCTTGACTTACGCAGGGCAACCCTTGCCGCTACCGTTCACTGTCTCGACGGGGCAAATACTGGCCACGCTGCCGGGCGCCGCCAACACGGATACCTCGGCTCAGGTTGGGTTTCGAGTTACCAGCCGCGGGGTTGCCTTCAACGGCCCCGTCCGAACCCTGACCTTCAACCTGTCAGCCCTGATGACGTTGGCGCCGCCGGTGGTGCAAAACCTGAACGCTGACGGCAACCTCAACTGCAACTCAGCGCTGCCCTTGGGCGCAACCTATTCGAATCGTTTCATTCAGGTGTCTATCCCCGCTTCGACACTCTTGATTGCCGGCAGATCGTTGACCGTGACCTGCGCGCTGAGCCGGCAGGATGATGGTTCAAACGTCATCGTTCCAGCAGTCACAGTTTCTGTGGTGCTTTCCGCCGATGCGCCCACACGAGGCCTTATCGTCGACGTGCCCTACTCGACGACTATGGGGGTAATCGGCAGAGGTGTGATGTATGTCAGCTACTCAACGCTAAATAGCGCCAATCAACAGATTCGATCTACGCCGGTGCCCGTTCGAGTCAGGGGGGTTTTACCCGGAAACGTCTATTGCGACGGGACGCCTTTCATTCCGACGCCTTGAGGGTTGGGCGCACGCCCATAAAAAAGCCGCCGCTCCCGAAAGAGCGGCGGCTTTTACGCTGTGGAAGAAACCCTGCCGACGCTTAGTAAGCCAGGCCGAAGTCTTCTTCTTTCATGTCCATCAGGTTGTTGGCGCCCGACAACATGGTGGCCACGTGGGTACGGGTACGCGGCAGGATACGCTGGAAGTAGAACCGCGCGGTCTGCAGCTTGGCGGTGTAGAACGCCTCTTCGCTGGTACCGGCGGCCAGTTTTTCGGCCGCCAGGCGTGCCATGTCGGCCCAGAAGTACGCCAGGCAGGCATAACCGGAATACATCAGGTAATCCACCGAAGCGGCACCGACTTCTTCACGGTCCTTCATCGCGGCCATGCCGACCTTCATGGTCAACTCGCCCCACTCTTTGTTCAGTGCCGCCAGCGGTGCGACGAACTCTTTGACAGCCTCGTTGCCTTCGTTGGCCTGGCAGAACTTGTGCACGATTTTGGTGAAGCCCTTGAGCGCTTCGCCCTGGGTCATCAGCACTTTACGGCCGAGCAGGTCCAGCGCCTGGATACCGGTGGTGCCTTCGTACAGCATCGAGATGCGGCTGTCGCGAACGTTCTGCTCCATGCCCCACTCGGCGATAAAGCCGTGGCCGCCGTAGATCTGCACGCCGTGGTTGGCCGATTCAAAACCGACTTCGGTCATGAACGCCTTGGCGATCGGGGTCATGAATGCCAGCAAGCCATCGGCCTGTTTCTTGGCTTCGTCGTCGGTGCCGTACTTGACGATGTCCACTTGCTTGGCGGTGAAGTACACCATCGCACGGTTGCCTTCGGCGAAGGCTTTCATGGTCAGCAGCATGCGGCGCACGTCTGGGTGAACGATGATCGGGTCAGCGGCTTTTTCCGGCGCTTTCGGGCCGGTGAGGGAGCGCATTTGCAGGCGGTCGCGAGCGTACTTCAGGCCGCCCTGGAAGCCGATCTCGGCGTGAGCCAGGCCTTGCAAAGCAGTGCCCAGGCGCGCGGTGTTCATAAAGGTGAACATGCAGTTCAGGCCTTTGTTCGCCGGGCCGATCAGGTAACCGGTGGCCGCATCGAAGTTCATCACGCAGGTGGCGTTACCGTGGATCCCCATTTTGTGCTCCAGGGAACCGCAGCTCACCGCGTTACGCGCGCCGATCGAACCGTCTGCGTTAGGCAGGAACTTGGGCACGATAAACAGCGAGATGCCTTTGGTGCCGGCCGGTGCATCCGGCAGGCGGGCCAGTACGATGTGGACGATGTTGTCGGCCATGTCGTGTTCACCGGCCGAAATGAAGATTTTGGTACCGGAGACTTTGTAGGAACCATCGGCCTGAGGTTCGGCCTTGGTGCGCAACATGCCCAGGTCGGTGCCGCAGTGCGGCTCGGTCAGGCACATGGTGCCGGTCCATTCGCCCGACACCAGTTTGGTCAGGTAAGCCTCTTGCTGCTCGGGAGTGCCGTGCTCGGAGATGGTGTTCATCGCACCGTGGGACAGCCCTGGGTACATGCCCCACGACCAGTTGGCTTCGCCGACCATTTCGCTCACGGCCAGGCCCAGGGATTCCGGCAGGCCTTGGCCACCGTGCTCCACGTCGTGGGCCAGGCTCGGCCAGCCGCCTTCGACGAACTGTTTGTAGGCTTCTTTGAAGCCCGTAGGGGTCTTAACGCCTGATTCACTCCAGGTGCACCCTTCGATGTCACCCACGCGGTTCAACGGTGCCAGCACTTGCTCACAGAACTTGGCGCCTTCCTCAAGGATGGCATCGACCATGTCCGGGGTAGCGTCCTGGCAAGCCGGCAGGCTCTGATAGTGCGCTTCATAACCGAGCAGTTCGTCACGAACGAAGCGAATATCACGCAAGGGGGCCTTGTAGTCAGGCATAGCGATAAACCTCTGCTGATGTAGCTGGAATGAACAACCGCGTGGAATTTATTGTGGCGGTCAAACAGGTGTTTGAAACATACGTTTACGACCTGGGGATGTCAAGCGTCGCTCAGATGCCGTTTGTCATGACACACATCAACCCAGGCGCAACAAAGCCTGAGGCTGGATGCCACATCAGAGAGATGTATAGAAAGGGATCAGAATAAAACAGGGCAAATGTGGGAGGGGGCTTGCTCCCGATAGCGTCGTGTCAGTCGATATCTCTTTGACTGATGTACCGCTACCGGGAGCAAGCCCCCTCCCACAGGTTCAAACGCCGGCAGATCAGGCGTAAGTGTCGATCAATGTACCGAGCATTTCGTCCGAAGCCTTGGCCACCTTGACGCCCAGCTCGACCTGGAACTTGCCTTCGGCCAGTTCCACCATATTGCTGGCGGAGTTGGTCGGTTGGCCGCGATTGACCGCCTGCAGGCGATCATTCTGGGCATCCGAAGGCTGACTGGTGGCGGCACTGGCGATCTTGCCGGCGGCCTGGTCCACACGGTTCTGCCCGGACTGAATGGTATTCAGGCCCGAATAAAACGCGCTGCTTCCAGAGATTTCCATGGCTAAGCCTGCCTTTACAGAATCGTGAGCGGTGATTGAAGCAGAGATCGTGGCCAAATGCCCGTCAAAAACAATAATGGCACAGTGCCTTAGCGATAGCCAAAATCAGTCAAGCAGATCCAGGTGCAGGTGGTGCGCCACCGCTTCAGCCCCGGCGTGCTTGAGCTTGGGCACACGCCCCAGGCACGGCGCCGGCAACCGCTCAGCCAGGGTGGCGAGGTTTTCTTCCAGACGAGAGGTCTTGGGATCAATGATATTGGCCACCCACCCCGCCAACTGCAAACCATCCCGCGCGATGGCCTCGGCGGTGAGCAAGGCATGGCTGATACAACCCAGGCGCACGCCCACCACCAGGATCACCGGCAGTTTGAGCGCCATGGCCAGGTCTGACAGGTTGGCCTGATCAGCCAACGGCACGCGCCAGCCGCCGGCGCCTTCGATCAAGGTGAAATCGGCCTGGCGCGCCAGAATCTGCTGCATGGGTTTGAGCAACGACTGCACCGTCAGCGCAACCCCTGCCTCGCGCGCCGCCAAATGCGGTGCGATGGCAGGCTCGAACGCCACGGGGTTGACCTCGGCATAACTGAGCGGCAATGAACACTGCGCCAGCAGCGCCAGGGCATCGTCGTTGCGCAGGCCGTGGGGCGTCAGCGCGCAGCCGGACGCCACCGGTTTGCCCGCAGCCGTGCTTCTGCCGGCTTGGCGCGCCGCGTGCAACAGGCCGGCGGCGACGGTGGTCTTGCCCACATCGGTGTCGGTGCCGGTGATGAAATAAGCGGGGCTCATAGAGGTTTCTCCAGTACGGCATACACCACTTGATACGTTGCCGGCAGGCCCTGGGCCTGGCGGAACTGCTCATACGCTTGAACCAATGCGGCAATTCGCGCGCGGCCCGTCAACCCACCGGGGCGGCCTGGGTTCAGATTGTGTGCGCCCAGGGCCTTCAATTCGTGGGTCAGGCTGCGCACATCGGGGTAATGCAGCACATGGGGCTGGCGCTCCAGGCTGACCACGCGCAAACCGCTGGCCGCGCACAATTGCTGGTAAGCCTCGAAGGTACGGAAACGGTTGACGTGCACCAGGCCATCGGCGGCGCGCCAGCTTTCGCGCAGTTCATCCAGCGTGCCCACGCATAAACTGGCAAACGCCAATACGCCGCCCGGCTGCAGCACCCGATAGGCCTCGCTCAGCACTGCGTCGAAGTTCGCACACCATTGCACCGCCAGGCTGGAGAACAGCAGCCCGAAGCTGTCAGCTTTCAGCGGCAAGCGTTCCGCATCACCGGCAATGAAGTGCTGCGCGCCACCTGAAGGCCGCGCATGAGCAAGCATGCCCTCGGCAATATCCAGCGCCACGCCTTGGCTCGCGGGCATGCGTTCAGCTAACACACGGCTGAAGTAACCTGTGCCGCAGCCCATATCCAGCCAACGTTGTGGCGCCCCCGCCGACGGCAAACGCGACAGCAGGCCGTGCCCCACCGCTCGCTGCAATTGAGCGACGCTGTCGTAACTGGCTGCCGCACGGGAGAACGAGGCCGCCACCCGGAGCTTGTCCGGCAAGGCGCCCGGCAGTGAAGGTTGGGAGAGATCAGTCATCAACACACTCATGCAAAAAAGCCTGGATGGCCTCCGCCACACCGTGAGGGTCCTCCAGAAGAAAAGCGTGACCGGCTTGTTCAATCAGGCCGATTTCTACATCGGGCAACAATGCCAAGAGCGCACTGGCCGCCTGCGCGGGCACCAACGCGTCCATAGCGGCAAACAGGTGCAACTGCGGGCCGCGATAGGCGAGCAAGGCCTCACGCGTGTCCAATTGAGCGAGTAACTCTAAACCCGGCATCAATACATGGGGGGCCGTATGCGGGGCGCCGCTGACCAGCAAACGCGAGAGCCCGCGAGGGTCGGCGGCGCCTTTGGCACACAGCAGTCCAAAGCGTTTGAGAGTGACTTGCGAGTCAGCGTGGCAACCGCTGAGGAACGCATCGAACGTCTCGGCGGGCATCGCATCCGGCCAGCCCTCGTGGGCAACAAAACACGGGTTGCTCGCCAGGGTCAGCAGGCCACAGCAACGCTCGCCGCGCCGTGCCGCCAACTCGGCGGCCAGCATGCCGCCGAGGGACCAGCCGCCCAGCCAGGTGTTGTCCGGCAAGGTCGCGTCAAGTTCATCGAGCCATTCTTCCAGGTCGCAGGAGCCCAGCGCAGGCAACGGCTCGATCTGCACGTGCAGGTGTTCATCCAGGCCCTGCAAGGCGGCGGCCAATGGTTCCAGCGGCGATACGCCAAGGCCCCAGCCGGGCAGCAATACCAGTCGATTACGCATGGGCAGGCTCCAGGCGCAAACACGCTTGCAATGCACTCAACAATAGCTGCACCTGCGCTTCACTGTGGGCCGCCGTCAACGTCACGCGCAACCGCGCACCGCCGGCGGGCACGGTGGGTGGGCGGATCGCGGTGACCATCAGGCCGCGCTCGCGCAGCCTCTGCGATAAACGCACGGCTCTGGCGCTGTCGCCGACCAGGATCGGTTGGATCGGGGTGAAGCTGTCCATCAAGTTCAGGCCAAGCTGCTCGGCCCCTTGGCGGAACTGGCGAATCAGGCCGTTGAGGTGTTCACGCCGCCAATGCTCGGTGCGCAGCAGCTCCAGGCTTTTGAGTGTGGCGCAGGCCAGCGCCGGCGGTTGGCTGGTGGTGTAGATGTACGGCCGGGCGAACTGGATCAGGCTTTCGATCAGCTCTTCACTGCCCGCCACAAACGCACCGGCGGTGCCGAATGCCTTGCCAAGCGTGCCGACCAATACCGGTACATCGTCCTGGCTCAAGCCAAAGTGCTCGACGATCCCACCACCGTTGGCCCCCAGCGGGCCGAAGCCATGGGCGTCGTCCACCATCAACCAGGCGCCCTTGGCCTTGGTTTCGCGCGCCAGCGCGGGCAGGTCGGCCAGGTCGCCATCCATGCTGAACACACCGTCGGTGACCACCAGGGTATTGCCGGTGGCTTTTTCCAGGCGCTTGGCCAGGCTGGCCGCGTCGTTATGCAGGTAGCGATTGAACCGCGCGCCCGACAGCAAGCCGGCATCCAGCAGCGAGGCATGGTTAAGGCGGTCTTCGAGTACCGTATCGCCCTGCCCCACCAATGCGGTGACCGCGCCCAGGTTGGCCATGTAACCGGTGGTAAACAGCAAGGCACGCGGGCGACCGGTCAGGTCGGCCAGGGCTTCTTCGAGTTCGTGGTGCGGCATGGCGTGCCCGACCACCAGGTGCGAAGCGCCACCGCCCACGCCCCAACGAGATGCACCGGCGCGCCAGGCTTCGATCACTTGCGGGTGATTGGCCAGCCCCAGGTAGTCGTTGTTGCAGAACGCCAACAGCGGCTGCCCGTCTACCACCACTTGCGGGCCTTGGGGGCTCTGGAGCAGAGGACGTTGACGGTAAAGATGTTCGGCACGGCGGGCAGCGAGGCGCGCGGCGAGATCGAAAGACATGCAGGCCTCGATTCAGCAGGATGTTCGCGGTAGAACATGTGGGAGGGGGCTTGCTCCCTCCCACATTTGAATTGCATTTGGGTCAAACAGCGGCGTTGTAAAACTGCTCGCTGCTCTTGTGCTCCACCAACGCCTGTTCGATCGCCGCCTGGTGCACTTCGTCGGCATGCTCTTCACGGGCTTCCGGCAGGATGCCCAGGCGCGCGAACAGTTGCATGTCTTTGTCGGCTTGCGGGTTGGCGGTGGTCAGCAGTTTGTCGCCATAGAAGATCGAGTTCGCCCCGGCGAAAAACGCCAGCGCCTGCATCTGTTCATTCATCGCTTCACGGCCGGCCGACAGGCGCACATGGGATTGCGGCATCAGGATGCGCGCCACCGCCAGCATGCGGATAAAGTCGAACGGGTCGATGTCCTCGGCGTTTTCCAACGGCGTACCGGCCACCTTCACCAGCATGTTGATCGGCACCGACTCCGGATGCTCCGGCAGATTGGCCAACTGGATCAGCAGGTTGGCGCGGTCGTCGAGGGACTCGCCCATGCCGAGGATGCCGCCCGAGCAGATCTTCATCCCCGAATTACGCACATAGGCCAGGGTTTGCAGGCGCTCGCTGTAGGTACGGGTGGTGATGATGCTGCCGTAAAATTCCGGCGAGGTATCGAGGTTGTGGTTGTAGTAGTCGAGGCCGGCCTGGGCCAGGGCTTCGGTCTGGTCCTGGTCGAGACGGCCGAGGGTCATGCAGGTTTCCAGGCCCATGGCCTTCACGCCTTTGACCATCTGCAACACGTAGGGCATGTCTTTGGCCGACGGGTGCTTCCAGGCGGCGCCCATGCAGAAGCGCGTAGAACCGATGGCTTTGGCGCGGGCAGCCTCTTCGAGGACCTTCTGCACTTCCATCAGTTTTTCTTTTTCCAGGCCGGTGTTGTAGTGGCCCGACTGCGGACAATATTTGCAATCTTCCGGGCAGGCGCCGGTCTTGATCGACAGCAGCGTCGACACCTGCACCCGGTTGGCGTCGAAATGCGCGCGGTGCACGGTCTGCGCCTGGAACAACAGGTCATTGAACGGTTGCACAAACAGTGCTTTGACTTCGGCCAGGGACCAATCGTGACGCAGGGTGGCAGTGGTGCTGGCGCTCATGGGCGATTCCTTGATTATGCTTTGACAGGCGCTGCGGGAAGGGCAATACCCACAGGCGCGACACGGATGCTCGGCATATTTAAGGAAGATCCATGCACTGTCAACTGAAGCGCAAATACCAGGTTTACATCTGGTCAAAAAACAAACAGAACTGTTTGATCTGCGATGAGCCCACTGAAACCGCCGACTCGGTCTGCAACGCCTGCGAGACCGAACTGCCCTGGCTGATGGAACACTGCGAAGTCTGCGCCCTGCCCTTATCGATGGACGGCCTGGTCTGCGGCCAGTGCCAACAGCAACCGCCGGCGTTTAAACAGGTGATCGCCCCCTGGGCCTACAGCTTTCCCGTCGACCGTCTGATAAGCCGCTTCAAACACCAGGCGCGCTGGCCGCTCGGGCATATGCTCGGCCGTTTATTGGGGCAACACGTGCAACACCGCTTCGACAACACTGCCCTCACACGCCCGGACGCCCTGCTGCCGGTACCCATGGCGCGCAAACGCCTGCGCGAACGTGGCTATAACCAGGCGCTGATGTTGGCGCGCTGGCTCAGCGCCGACCTGAATATCCCCTGCGATGAACACCTGCTGCTGCGCCCCCATGAAACCCTCGCGCAACAAGCCCTCGACGCCAAGACCCGCAAACGCAACCTGCTCGGCGCCTTTGCCCTGGCCGCCGGCGCCCAGGTGCAAGGCCGCCATTTTGCCGTGGTGGACGACGTACTCACCACCGGCGCCACTGCCCACAGCCTGGCGCGGTTGTTGATCCATGCCGGCGCGCGACAGGTCGACGTGTACTGCCTGGCGCGCACGCCAAAGCCAGACACTTGACTCTGCCGCCCCGCGCCCGCAACGTCCGCTCATCCCCACACAGCGTATGCCCATGTCTCTACCCACCCTGCTCAGCCAACATATCGTCCGCCGCCCGCAGCGCATTGCCTTGCTTGCGCATATCGCCGAGCAGGGCTCCATTACCCGCGCCGCCAAAAGCGCTGGCTTGAGTTACAAGGCCGCCTGGGACGCCATCGACGAGTTGAACAACCTGGCGCAAAAACCGCTGGTCGAACGCAGCGTCGGCGGCAAGGGCGGCGGCGGCGCCAGGCTCACGGTCGAAGGTGAACGGGTACTGCGCCTCTATCAGCGCCTGCAAGCGGTGCAGGCCCAAGTGCTGGGTTCGGACGAAGCGGCCAGTGACTTCAACCTGCTCGGCCGCCTGATGCTGCGCACCAGCGCGCGTAACCAGCTGCATGGCCAGGTCGTTGCGATTCAACGCCAAGGCCGCAACGATTTGGTGCGCCTGCAACTGACGGGCGGGCTGACCCTCGAGGCGCAGATCACCCACGACAGCACGCAGCGGCTGGAGCTGGAGTTGGGCGTGGAAGTCGTCGCCTTGATCAAGGCCGGTTGGCTGGAACTGCTGGCACCGCAGGCAGCCGCAACACTTGGACACAATTGTATGAGCGGCATCGTCGCCGCCATTCTCACCGCCGAGGACGGCCCCAGCGAAGTGCGCATCACCCTGCCCAACGGCCTGGTTTTATGCGCCCTGGCGCCGCCGGACGCGCTGAACGCACTGGGCACCACCGAAGGTCAGACGGTCCAGGTGCAATTCGCCCCCAGCCAGGTCTTGCTCGGCACCCCCGTGTAAGTTGCACGCTGCCTTCAAATTGCAACAATTTCGTCACGACGGCTGCTTAAGGTGTTAGCAAAAAGCACTCAAGGAGCCCGTGATGAGCCTGTTAGAAGAGAACCAAGCCACCGACCTCGAACAGATGGTCGGCCTCACCCGCCGTCGTTTTATCGGCGCCGGCGCACTCTGCGGTGCCGCGATGTTCCTGGGCGGCAACCTGCTCAGCCGCAGCGCCCTGGCCGTAAACGCGGCCTCCGCCAGCCCGCTGCTGGGTTTCACCAGCATCGCCGCCGCCACCAGCGACACCATCACCCTGCCGCCGGGCTACAGCGCTTCGGTGCTGATCAGTTGGGGCCAGCCGCTGCACAAGAGCGCCCCGGCCTTTGACCCGTCCGGCAACGGCACGGCCAAGGCCCAGGAACAGCAGTTCGGCGACAACAACGACGGCATGAGCCTGTTCGCCTTCCCCGGTGACGACAACCGCGCGCTGATGGCGATCAACAACGAATACACCAACTATCGCTACCTCTATGCCCACGGTGGCGCGCCGCAGTCGGCCGAAGACGTGCGCAAGGCCCAGGCCAGCGAAGGCGTGTCGGTGATCGAAATACGGCGCAAGGGCGACACCTGGCAGTTCGTCCAGGACTCGCGCTACAACCGGCGCATCCACGGCAACTCGCCGATCCGCCTGAGCGGTCCCGCCGCCGGCCACGAATGGCTGAAAACCAGCGCCGACAAGTCCGGCAAAAAAGTCCTCGGCACCTTCCAGAATTGCGCCAACGGCAAAACGCCATGGGGCACGTACCTGACCTGTGAAGAGAACTTCACCGACTGCTTCGGCAGCAGCAACCCACAGCAAGCATTCGATGCCGGGCAGAAACGCTACGGCGTGGTCGCCGCCAGCAAAGAGATCAACTGGCACCTGCACGACCCGCGCTTCGACATGGCCAAGCACCCCAACGAACTCAACCGCCACGGCTGGGTGGTGGAAATCGACCCGTTCGACCCGCAATCCACCCCGACCAAACGCACCGCCCTGGGCCGCTTCAAACATGAGAACGCAGCGCTGGCCGAAACCCGCGACGGCCGTGCCGTGGTGTACATGGGCGACGATGAGCGCGGTGAGTTCATCTACAAATTCGTCAGCCGCGACAAGATCAACCACAAGAACCCCAAGGCCAACAAGGACCTGCTCGACCACGGCACCTTGTATGTGGCGATCTTCGACGCGGGCGACGGCGACGTCGACCACCCCAAGGGCAAGGGCCAATGGGTGGAACTCACCCACGGCAAAAACGGCATCGACGCCAGCAGCGGCTTTGCCAGCCAGGCCGAAGTGTTGATCCACGCGCGCCTGGCCGCCAGCGTGGTCAAAGCCACGCGCATGGACCGCCCGGAATGGATCGTGGTCAGCCCCACCGACGGCCAGGTCTATTGCACCCTGACCAATAACGCCAAGCGCGGCGAAGACGGCCAGCCGGTGGGCGGCCCCAACCCACGCGAAAAGAACGTCTACGGCCAGATCCTGCGCTGGAAGGCCAATGCCGATGACCACGGCGCGGCTGACTTCAGTTGGGACCTGTTCGTGGTGGCTGGCAACCCTGGGGTACATGCCGGCAAGCCCAAGGGCGGCTCGTCCAACATCAACCCACAAAACATGTTCAACAGCCCCGATGGCCTGGGCTTCGACAAGGCCGGGCGCTTGTGGATCCTCACCGATGGCGACTACAGCAACGCCGGCGACTTCGCGGGGATGGGCAATAACCAGATGCTCTGCGCCGACCCAGGCACTGGCGAAATCCGCCGCTTCATGGTGGGCCCGGTGGCATGTGAGGTCACGGGGATCAGCTTCTCGCCGGATCAGAAAACCCTGTTTGTGGGGATCCAGCATCCCGGTGAAACCGGCGGTTCGACCTGGCCGGAACATTTGCCGAACGGCAAGCCGCGCTCGTCGGTGATGGTGATTCGGCGGGATGACGGCGGGGTCGTCGGCGCCTGACACGGCCTCATCGGGGGCAAGCCCCCTCCCACATTTGAACTGTATTCACAAATCAAAGTGTGGGAGGGGGCTTGCTCCCGATGGCAATCGCACAGCCACCACCTATCTCTGGCCCGGTGCGTTACCATACCGGGCCGGACGCGGCGCCCTGCTGCGCGCAGGAGTTCGCATGGCCCACCCGTTTGAAACACTCACTCCCGACCTGGTCCTCGACGCTGTCGACAGCATCGGTTTCCTCAGCGATGCCCGCATCCTGGCGCTTAATAGCTACGAAAATCGCGTGTATCAGGTGGGCATCGAAGGCTCAGAACCGCTGATCGCCAAGTTCTATCGCCCCCAGCGCTGGACCAACGAGGCGATCCTCGAAGAACACCGCTTTACCTTTGAACTGGCCGAATGCGACGTGCCGGTGGTGGCGCCCCTTATCCACAACGGCGCAAGCCTGTTCGAACACGCGGGTTTCCGTTTTACCCTGTTCCCGCGCCGTGGCGGCCGCGCGCCGGAACCGGGCAACCTCGACCAGTTGTATCGCCTCGGGCAATTGCTCGGTCGCCTGCACGCCGTGGGCTCCACCCGCCCGTTCGAACACCGCGAAGCGCTGGGGGTGAAGAACTTCGGTCACGACTCCCTCACCACCCTGCTCGAAGGCAATTTCATTCCCAAAAGCCTGCTGCCAGCCTACGAGTCCGTGGCCCGTGACCTGCTCAAGCGCGTGGAAGAGGTGTACAAGGCCACGCCGCACAAGAACATCCGCATGCACGGCGATTGCCACCCCGGCAACATGATGTGCCGTGACGAGATGTTCCATATCGTCGACCTGGATGACTGCCGCATGGGCCCGGCGGTCCAGGACCTGTGGATGATGCTCGCCGGCGACCGTCAGGAATGCCTGGGGCAGTTGTCGGAATTGATGGACGGCTACCAGGAATTCCATGACTTCGACCCGCGTGAATTGGCGCTGATCGAACCCCTGCGCGCGTTGCGCCTGATGCACTACAGCGCCTGGCTGGCGCGGCGTTGGGACGACCCGGCGTTTCCGCACAGCTTTCCGTGGTTCGGCAGTGAGCGGTATTGGGGGGATCAGGTGCTGGCGTTGCGCGAACAGCTTTCGGCACTTAACGAAGAACCGCTGAAGCTCTTCTGACTGCTTTTTAAGGTGGAAGGGGGCTTGCTCCCTCCCACATAAAGCAAAGCAGATCCCACCAATAGACAAATATCCTTACAATCGCGCCTTGTTAGCTGCCTAAGCAAGGACTCTGCAATGCACGCCGCCAACCCCCGCAAGGGTTACATCCTGGGCCTTAGCGCCTACGTTATCTGGGGCTTGTTCCCGCTCTACTTCAAAGCCATCGCCAGCGTACCCGCCGCCGAGATCATCGTGCATCGCGTGCTGTGGTCGGCGTTGTTCGGCGGTTTGCTGCTGATGGTATGGAAACACCCCGGCTGGTTCCGCGAGCTGCGCGACAACCCCAGGCGCCTGGCAATCCTGGCCTTGAGCGGATCGCTGATTGCGGCCAACTGGCTGACCTATGTGTGGTCGGTCAATACCGGGCGCATGCTGGAGGCGAGCCTGGGTTACTACATCAACCCGCTGGTGAATGTGCTGCTCGGCATGTTGCTGCTCGGCGAACGCCTGCGCCGCCTGCAATGGGTAGCCGTCGGGCTGGCCGCGGTGGGCGTGGCGCAACAGGTGTGGCAGGTCGGCAGCCTGCCGTGGGTGTCGCTGGCATTGGCGCTGACCTTTGGTTTCTACGGTTTGATCCGCAAGCAGGCGCCGGTCAAGGCGCTGCCGGGGCTGGTCGTGGAAACCTGGATGCTGGTGCCGATTGCCGTTGCGTGGTTGCTGTTCAACCCAAGCGCCCACAGCGCACAGCTTGCATTTTGGAGCACCTCCGAAGCCTGGTGGCTGGTGGCCGCCGGCCCCGTGACGCTGATCCCGCTGGTGTGCTTCAACGCCGCCGCGCGGCATTTGCCCTACACGGCCCTGGGCTTTTTGCAGTACGTGGCGCCCACCCTGGTGTTGCTGGAAGCGGTGTTGCTGTTCGGCGAGCACCTGGCGCCAAGCACGCTGCTCGCCTTTGCCTTTATCTGGGCCGGCCTGGTGGTCTACAGCGTGGATGCCTGGCTGACGGTACGCAAGCGCTGATCAAATAATGCACAACCCTCTGCGAGCCACAGCCAACGTGGCTTGCAGGCATCCACCCCAAGGTTATCCACAGGCCCATGCAAGATTTCCATGCATAACCTTGCGGGCGGACTATTCCTCGTTGCGCAGCTCTACCATCAAGTCATCGGCCAAGGTTTCCAGGCAGTCCTGCAACTTATCCAGGGATAACGTCGACGGCACCTGCAGCAGCGCCTCGGCGTTGAACAGCGGGTCACCACTCATCGGCGCCGGCCGCACATCGGTGTTCAAGCGCTCCAGATTCACGCCCTGCTTGCTCAATAGCGCGGTGATCTCACGCACAATGCCCGCGCGGTCATTGCCCACCAGCGTCATCACAATCGGTTTGGACGCCAGGGCCTGCCCGGTGCTGCCCTCACCCACCAGCACACGGATGCCGTGTGTGGATAAGTCTTCCAACGCACCCACCAGTGCCTGACGGTTCTGCGCAGGCACGCTGACCCGCAGGATCCCGGCAAACTGCCCGGCCATATGGGCCATGCGGCTTTCCAGCCAATTGCCACCGTGGGCGGCGATGTTCTGCGCGATGCGTTCAACCAGGCCGGGTTTGTCGGCGGCGATAATTGTGAGTACAAGATGGTCCATGGCGAAGCCCTCTGGAATTCAATCTACAAGGTGGACCCGGCGGCCCTCGAAAACAAATCGTGTACCATTTTTATATTTATCTGGAACAATCCAATAGTTTTTTGAGAACATCCGGTTCTCCGCTGTGACCGTACGACCAAAGTGGGTCGCTAAACGACGTATTTAGTCTAATTTTCACAACCGCAAGTCATCATGTAGTATGCCCAACCGAGCACTACATAATGAAAATCTGAAACAGCGCATAAGCTCCGCAGAGTGAGGCAAGAGATGACTGAACACGTTCAAGTCGGTGGCCTGCAGGTCGCCAAAGTCCTGTTCGACTTCGTGAACAACGAAGCCATTCCCGGTACCGGCGTCACTGCCGAGCAGTTCTGGGCCGGTGCCGACAAGGTCATCCACGACCTGGCCCCGAAGAACAAAGCCCTACTCGCCAAACGCGACGATTTCCAGGCGCGGATCGATACCTGGCACCAGACCCATGCCGGCCAGGCTCATGACCCAGTGGCCTACAAAGCCTTCCTGCAAGACATTGGATACCTGCTGCCAGAAGCCGCGGATTTCCACGCCTCGACCCAAAACGTCGATGATGAAATCGCACGCATGGCCGGCCCCCAACTGGTGGTGCCGGTGATGAATGCCCGCTTCGCCCTCAACGCCTCCAACGCGCGTTGGGGCTCGCTGTATGACGCGCTGTATGGCACCGACGCCATCAGCGAAGCCGACGGCGCCGAGAAGGGCAAGGGCTATAACAAAGTGCGCGGCGACAAAGTCATCGCCTTCGCCCGCGCCTTCCTCGACGAAGCCGCCCCGCTCAGCGCCGGCAGCCACGTCGACTCCACCGGCTACAAGATCGTCGACGGCAAGTTGATCGTCAGCCTCAAGGGCGGCAGCAACAGCGGCCTGCGTGATGACGCCCAGTTGATCGGCTTCCAGGGCCCCGCGGCCGAGCCGATCGCGATCCTGTTCAAACACAATGGCCTGCACTTCGAACTGCAGATCGACGCCAGCACCCCGGTCGGCCAGACCGACGCCGCCGGCGTCAAAGACGTGCTGATGGAAGCCGCGCTGACCACCATCATGGACTGCGAAGATTCCGTGGCCGCCGTGGACGCCGACGACAAAGTGGTGATCTACCGCAACTGGCTCGGCCTGATGAAAGGCGACCTGGCTGAAGAGGTGGCCAAGGGCGGCAAGACGTTCACCCGTACCATGAACCCCGACCGCGTCTACACCGGCGTGGACGGCCAGGACGTGACCCTGCACGGCCGCTCGCTGTTGTTCGTGCGCAACGTGGGCCACCTGATGACCATCGACGCGATCCTCGACAAAGACGGCCACGAAGTGCCCGAAGGTATACTCGACGGCCTGCTCACCAGCCTGGCAGCGATCCACAGCCTCAACGGCAACAGCAGCCGCAAGAACAGCCGCACCGGGTCGGTGTACATCGTCAAGCCGAAGATGCACGGCCCCGAAGAAGCCGCGTTCACCAACGAGCTGTTCGGCCGCATCGAAGAGGTGCTGAACCTGCCGCGTAACACGCTCAAAGTCGGCATCATGGACGAGGAACGCCGCACCACGGTCAACCTCAAGGCCTGCATCAAGGCCGCCAGTGAGCGCGTGGTGTTTATCAACACCGGCTTCCTCGACCGCACCGGCGATGAAATCCACACCTCCATGGAAGCCGGCGCGATGGTGCGCAAGGCCGCGATGAAGGCGGAAAAATGGATCGGCGCCTACGAAAACTGGAACGTCGATATCGGCTTGAGCACCGGCCTGCAAGGTCGCGCACAGATCGGTAAAGGCATGTGGGCGATGCCCGACCTGATGGCGGCGATGCTCGAACAGAAAATCGCCCACCCATTGGCCGGCGCCAACACGGCGTGGGTACCGTCTCCGACGGCCGCCGCGCTGCATGCGTTGCACTATCACAAGGTCGACGTGTTCGCGCGCCAGGCCGAGCTGGCCAAACGCGAGCGCGCCTCGGTGGATGACATCCTGACCATCCCCCTGGCCAGCAACACCGATTGGTCCGAAGAAGAAATCCGCAACGAGCTGGACAACAACGCCCAGGGCATCCTCGGCTATGTGGTGCGCTGGATCGACCAGGGCGTCGGCTGCTCGAAAGTGCCGGACATCAACGACGTAGGGCTGATGGAAGACCGCGCCACCCTGCGAATTTCCAGCCAGCACATCGCCAACTGGCTGCGTCACGGCATCGTCACCGAGGCCCAGGTGATGGAAAGCCTCAAGCGCATGGCACCGGTGGTAGACCGTCAAAACGCCGGGGATGCGTTGTACCGCCCACTGGCGCCGGATTTCGACAGCAACATCGCGTTCCAGGCAGCGGTGGAGTTGGTGATTGAAGGGACCAAACAGCCCAATGGCTATACCGAGCCGGTATTGCACCGCCGGCGTCGGGAGTTCAAGGCTAAAAACGGCCTGTAAATGAAAAAGCCCTGATCGTGAGATCAGGGCTTTTTCTTTGGGGGCTGTGGTGGCTGGTCTGGCCCTATCGGGAGCAAGCCCCCGATGAGGCCCTTACAGTCACCACAGAATCAGGACACCATCCCCAACTCCCGCTTGACCAGCTTCGCCAACTTCACGCTATCAATCGGCTTGAGCAAAAAGTCCACCACACTCAAATGCATCGCATCAATCACGTCTGGCGCTTCCGCATCCCCCGATATGATGATGATCGGCAACGCCGCGCGGGTGGATTCGCGCACCTGGCGAATCAACTCCAGGCCATTGCTCGGCGCCATGCGCAGGTCGGTGATCAGCAAACCGATCGAGCTGCTGGACTTCAGCAAGTCCCACGCCCTCTCGCCACTGTCGGCGGTCATGCAGCGAATGCCATCGAGGCCCAGGATTTCAGCCAGCAGTTCGCGCGCGTCTTTATCGTCGTCAACGATCAGCACACGTTGTGGCGGCAAATCAGGCTCCAGCATCACGGCGCTCAGCGCCTCGCGCTCGGCATCACTCAAAATATCGTGGTCGGACATACGGTTCTCAGCAGCTCTCATCACTCTCACAGCACACTCGTCAGACATCTGCTGAAGGACGATCAATGTGCCTTTCGTCGGAAACTTTGCCTAGTAGGTGTTCCACGGGGTTTGGACGATATTCATGTAAGGTTTTTCCCTAGCTTCACGCCGTTTGCAGCGACCTAGACTTACGTCCAATGGGCACCCGCCGCGCAGGAGTCGACCATGCAGGACGATAACGACAAAAAAACTGCGGTCACTGTTATGAGTAAAGCTGATGCTTTCACGCAGGCGGGTAAAACCGCCGTGTTGCAGAACATCCACGGCACCCTGCAATTCCTGCAACGCTTCCCCCCGTTCAACCAGATGGAAAACGCGCACCTGGCGTTTCTGGTCGAGCAGTGCCAGTTACGCTTTTTCGGCCCCGGCGAGAGCATTCTCAAGCCGTCCGGGGGACCGGTGGAGCACTTTTATATCGTCAAGCAAGGTCGTGTGGTGGGCGAGCGACCGGACTCGGAGCACACCACCTTCGAAATCACCACCGGCGAATGTTTCCCCCTCGCCGCGCTCCTGGGTGAACGCGCCACGCGCACCGAGCACAAGGCCGCCGAAGACACCTTCTGCCTGCAACTGAACAAACCGGCCTTTATCAAGCTGTTTGCCCTCTCCAGCCCGTTTCGCGACTTTGCCCTGCGCGGCGTCAGCAGCCTGCTGGACCAGGTCAACCAGCAGGTGCAGCAAAAGGCCGTGGAAACCCTCGGCACGCAATACTCCTTGAACACCCGCCTGGGCGAATTGGCCATGCGCCACCCGGTCACGTGCAACCCGGACACACCGCTGCGCGAAGCGGTGACGCTGATGCACGAGCAGCAAGTGGGCAGCATCGTGATCGTCGACGAACACAAGGCGCCACTGGGCATTTTCACCTTGCGCGACCTTCGCCAGGTGGTGGCCGATGGCACCGGCGATTTCAGCCAGCCGATCGCCGCGCACATGACCCAGGCGCCGTTCTTCCTGACGCCGGATCACAGCGCGTTCGACGCCGCCATCGCCATGACCGAGCGGCATATCGCCCATGTGTGTCTGGTCAAGGACCAGCGCTTGTGTGGCGTGGTGTCCGAACGCGACCTGTTTTCCCTGCAGCGCGTCGACCTGGTGCACCTGGCCCGCACCATCCGCAATGCGCCACGGGTAGAGCACCTGGTGGCGCTGCGCGGCGAGATCGGCCAATTGGTGGAACGCATGCTGGCCCATGGCGCGTCGTCCACCCAGATCACCCACATCATTACGCTGCTCAACGATCACACCGTGTGCCGGGTGATCGAGCTGAGCCTTGCCGAAAAAGGCGACCCTGGCGTGCCGTTCAGTTGGTTGTGTTTCGGCAGCGAAGGCCGTCGTGAGCAGACGCTGTACACCGACCAGGACAACGGCATTCTGTTCGAAGCCAAGGATGCGGTGGAAGCCGCCGAGATCCGCGGGCGCCTGCTGCCCCTGGCGCAGCAGATCAACCAGAGCCTGGCACTGTGCGGGTTCAGCCTGTGCAAGGGCAATATCATGGCCGGCAACCCCGAGTTGTGCTTGTCGCGGGCCGAATGGGCGCGACGCTTTGCGGCGTTTATTCGCGAAGCGACGCCGGAGAACCTGCTGGGTTCAAGCATCTATTTCGACCTGCGCGTGGTGTGGGGCGACGAACACGGCTGCGAGCAGTTGCGCCAAGGCATCCTGGACCAGGTGGCGGACAACCGGCTGTTCCAGCGCATGCTCGCCGAGAACGCCTTGCGCCAGCGCCCGCCGGTGGGCCGCTTCCGTGAATTTGTGCTGACGCGCAAAGGCAGCGAAAAGGCCACGCTGGACCTCAAGGTGCAAGGCCTCACACCGTTTGTCGACGGCGCGCGCCTGCTGGCCCTGGCCAATGGCATCCGTGCCAACAACACCCTGGAGCGCCTGCGCCAGTTGGTGATCAAGGAAGTCATCGAACCGCTGGACGGCGCCGCCTATGAAGAGGCGTACCACTTTATCCAGCAAACCCGCATGCAACAGCACCAACTGCAAACCCGCGAGAACCAGCCGTATTCCAACCGCGTCGACCCCGACAGCCTTAACCATCTGGACCGGCGCATCCTGCGTGAATCCCTGCGCCAGGCCCAACGCCTGCAAAGCAGCCTGACCTTGCGGTACCAACTGTGAGCCTGTTCAGTTGGTTGCGCACAACCAAACCCAGGCTGGATGCGGCGCAACAGCGGCGCCTGGAGCAACTGCCCAAGCCCATCGCCTTGGGCGACAGTGCGTTGCGCACCCAACGCTGGGTGGTGGTGGACCTGGAAACCAGCGGCCTGAACCTCAACCGCGACCAGGTGCTGTCCATCGGCGCGGTGGTGATCGAAGACGGCGCGGTGGATTTTTCCCAGTTGTTCGAACGCACCTTGCAGCGCACCGACACCAAACTCAGCCCCAGTGTGCTGATCCACGGCCTGGGCCCCAGCGCCATCGCCGCCGGCAGCGATCCGGTCGAAGCCTTGCTGGACTTCATGGAGTTTGTCGGCGACAGCCCGCTGCTGGCGTTCCATGCGCCGTTCGATCAGCACATGCTCGGCCGCGCACTCAAGGACAGCCTGGGTTATCGCCTGGCTCATCCGTTCCTCGATGTGGCCGACATCGCCCCGCTGGTGTGCCCCGAGGCGCACATCCGCGAAGCCGGGTTGGACGACTGGATCAAGCATTTCAACCTGCAGGTGGGCGAACGCCATCACGCCAGCGCCGATGCCCTGGCCACAGCCGAGCTGATGCTCATCCTGTTCAGTCGCGCGCGCCGGCACCACATCGACACCCCCCACGCGCTGCACACGCGTTTGAGCCAATGGAAACGGCGTAAACAAGCGCCATCGTTTTAATCTCATCTCCCGACAGACGCCAATTGCGCCCTTCCCACGCCTCTGACACAATCGCGAATAATTCTCGTTAGTTTAAACCTCTTGTTTATTCGGTGATGCCTTGTCGTCGGTCCAGAACCCACACAGTGAGCTTGTTGGCGCGTTGTACCGCGACCATCGTGGCTGGCTGCTGGCCTGGCTGCGACGCAATGTGGCCTGCCCCAGCCGCGCCGAAGACCTGAGCCAGGACACGTTCATGCGCCTGCTCGGCCGTGACGAGTTGCGCGCCCCGCGCGAGCCCCGCGCATTTCTGGTGGCGATCGCCAAAGGCTTGTTGTTCGACTACTTCCGTCGCGCAGCCCTGGAGCAGGCCTACCTCAGCGAATTGATGTTGATCCCGCCCAGCGAACACCCCTCGCCCGAAGAACAACAACTGATCCTCGAAGACCTCAAGGCCATCGACCGCCTGCTCGGCAAACTGTCCAGCAAGGCCCGCGCCGCCTTCCTCTATAACCGCCTCGACGGCCTGGGCCACGCGCAAATCGCCCAGCGCCTGGGGGTATCGGTGCCGCGTGTGCGCCAGTACCTGGCCCAGGGCATTCGCCAGTGCTACATCGCGCTGTATGGCGAGCCGTCGTGAGCATCAGCGGTTCCAAGCCGGTCTCGGCCCGGGTGCTGGACGCGGCGATTGCCTGGCAGCTGTCTCTGGATTCAGGCGACGGCAGCGCCGTGGAGCGCGAAGAGTTCGGCAAATGGCTGGCCAGCAATGAAGAGCACGCCCGTGCCTGGCGCCAGTTGGGCATGCTCGACCAGCGCTTTCGCGTGGCCTCGGGCCCGGCGCGGGCGGCGTTGTTGCAGTCGCGTGAGGGCATCCGCCAGCGTGTGCGCAAGTTGGGCACCGGCCTTGCCAGTATCGCGCTGGTGTGCGGCTTGGCGTTGTTCGCCGGCGAACGCTACGTACCGATCCACTATTGGCTGGCCGACCAGCGCACCGCCACCGGCGAGCAGCGCACGCTGAAACTGGCCGATGGCACCCGGATCAACCTCAATACCCATAGCGCCATCGACGTGCGTTTTGATGAGCAACGCCGGCTGATTGTGTTGCAGGAAGGCGAAATCTTCGTCGAGACCGGCCACAACGATGCGCGCCCGTTCTACGTGCAGACCCGCGACGGTAGCCTGCGGGCGCTGGGCACACGGTTTATCGTCAAGCGCGAAGACGACGCCACGCGCTTGAGCGTCCTGCAATCGGCGGTGGCGGCGCAACCACAGGCCTTGCACCAGGAACAGGTGTTCAAGGGAGGCCAGCAAGTGCTGATGCGCAGCGATGGCCTTGGCCCTGCGCTTGCCGTCACCCCCGCCACAGACGCCTGGACCCGCGGCATGCTGGTGGTCGACAACGCCCGTCTGGAGGATGTGGTCGAGGAGCTCAGCCGCTACCGCAGCGGTTATTTGGCTGTGGATAAAAACGTGGCCGACCTGCGCATCACCGGCAGCTTCCCGCTGCACGACACCACCCTGGCGCTCAACGCCCTGCTGCCCACCCTGCCGGTGCGCATCGAGCAACACACACCGTGGTGGGTGGTGGTCAAAGGTAAGCCTTAGGTTTTCCGGCGCCTGGGCTATCGCTATCGGGGGCAAGCCCCCTCCCACATTTTGATGTGTGTGGGAGGGGCTTGCCCCCGATGAGCCCCTCAAACACACCACAAAAAAAATTTCACCCTGCCCTATCACTTTTCGCTTCTCGTTCGGCACCTAGGCAATTGAGAAATATTTTCACTCAGGAGCCGCCCATGTCCCGCACGCTAGACACCTTGTTGCGCCCCAGCCTGTTAGCCGTGGCCATTGCCCTCAGCGCCCCGCTGGCCAGCACCGTGCTGTTCGCCGCCGAACAAGCCTCAAGCGTGCGCGCCTACAACCTGCCGGCGGCGCCCCTGGCGACCACGCTGAACCAGATCGCCAGCCAGGCCGGCCTGGCACTGACCCTCAACCCGGCGCTGGCGTCGGGCAAGACCTCGGCACCGGTCCAGGGCCAGTTTGATGCACCGGGCGCGCTGCGTGAGGCCCTGCACGGCACAGGCTTGCAACTGGAGCAGAGCAGCGCCGGGACGTTCAGCCTGGTGGCGGTTCCGGAGGGTGCGCTGGCGCTACCCACCACCAGCATCACTGGCCAGGACAGCTATGAAAGCGCCTGGGGCCCGGTCGACGGTTACCTGGCCAAGCGCACCGCCGCCGGCACCAAGACCGACACCGCGCTGGTCGAAGCACCCCGCTCGATCTCCATCGCCACCCGCGAACAAATGCAGGACCGCAACGTGCAAAACCTGGATGACGCGGTGAAGTACATGCCCGGCATCGTCTCCGCCAGCTACGGCAGCGATACCCGTTATGACTGGATGCGCGTACGCGGCTTCGAACCCACCCAATTCCTCGACGGCCTGCCACTGCCTCGTGGCGTGTACGCCAACCCGAAAGCCGAAACCTGGAACCTCGACCGCCTCGCCCTGCTGCGTGGCCCGGCGTCATCGGTGTACGGCCAGACCCCGCCGGGAGGCCTGCTGGACATGGTCAGCCGCCGTCCCAGCGCCGAGCAGAGCAGTGCCATCCAGGTGCAATACGGCAGCGACAACTATCGCCAGATCAACTTTGCCAGCACCGGCAAGATCGATGACGAAGGCCAGTTTCTCTATGGCCTCAGCGGCGTGGTGCGTGATGCGGGCACCCAGGTCGATCACATCGACAACAAGCGCTACAACCTTGCACCGAGCCTGACCTGGAATATCGACCCGGATACCCAGCTGACTTTCCTGTCGCAGTTCACGCGCGACGATACCGGTACCACCAGCCAGTTCCTGCCGATCCAGGGCACCAAGATCAAGTCGCCGCTGGGCGAGGTGTCACACCACAAGAACCTGGGCGACCCGGACTACGAATACTACGACCGCACCTACTACGCGCTGGGCTATGCCTTTGAGCATCGCTTCAACGATACGTGGCAGTTCAAGCAGAACCTGCGCTACACCAAATCGGACCTGTCGTTCCAGCAGTTGACCGTGGGTTCCTACGCGTTCTCACCGGCGGACGCGGCGGGCAATATCACCCGCTCCACCACCAACGTTGACGAGGACATCAGCCAGTTCGCGGTGGACAACCATTTCCAGGCTGACTTCGCGACCGGTGACATCCTGCACACCCTGCTGCTGGGCCTGGATCACCAGCGCACCGACACGTCCTATCGGGCGATATTCGGCACTGCGTCAGGGACCAATATTTTCAACCCGATCAATACCCAGCCAACCCTGCGCCCCACCGATGTCCGGCCGTTTTACGACTACAACCAGACAACCGTGCAAACCGGCCTCTACGTTCAGGATCAGATGGCCCTGGACCAGTGGCGTCTGACGCTGGGCGGTCGTGAAGACTGGGTGCATCAGGGCACTACCTACTTCAATGACAGCGATGCGACCAACACTGACCGCATCAAACACTTCAGTGGCAACGCGGCACTTAGCTATGTGTTCGACTCGGGCTTCGTGCCTTACTTGTCCTACGCCGAGTCGTTCCAACCGGCGAGCAACGCCGATACCAATGCGCTCACCACGTTTAAACCGACCGAAGGCAAACAATGGGAACTGGGGGTCAAGTACCAGCCGCCCGGCAGCAATACGCTGTTGAGCGCGGCCGTCTATGACCTGACCCAGAAGAACGTGCAGGTGACCACCATCGGCCCAGGGGGCCAGCAAATCAACAGCCAGACCGGCGAAGTGAAAGTCAAAGGCCTGGAACTGGAAGCGGTCTCTGATGTGACCGAGAACCTCAAGGTCATCGCCGCGTACACCTTGGCCAAGTCCGAGGTGCAAAAAGGCATCAACCAAGGCAACCGTCTGCAATTGATGCCCAACCAGCAAGCCTCGCTGTGGACCGACTACACCTGGCACACCGGCATCCTCGACGGCTTTGGCATCGGCTTCGGCGCCCGCTATACCGGCAACACCTACGGCGACCAGGCCAATACCTGGCTGGGCAAGGCCAACGCCTACACCGTGTTCGACGGCGCGGTGCACTACGACCTCGGCCGCCTCGACAACAACCTGAAGGGCGCGTCGGTGAAGGTGAACGCCACCAACCTGTTCAACAAGGATTACCTGTCCACCTGTGATGGCAACTACTGCTACTTCGGCGACCAACGCAGCGTCGTCGCCAGCGCCACCTACCAGTGGTAAATGGCCAAGGCTAGAACATGAAAAGCAAAACCATCCGCCGCTGGTCCTTCATCCACACCTGGACCAGCCTGATCTGCACGCTGTTCCTGCTGCTGCTCGCCCTCACCGGCCTGCCGCTGGTGTTTCACCATGAGATCGATCACCTGCTGGGCAACGAGCCCGAACTGGCGCGGATGCCCGCCGATACGCCGCAGCTCAACCTTGAGCAACTGGTGGCCAAGGCCCAGGCCCAACGCCCCGGCGAGGCGCTGCAGTACTTGGCCTGGGACGAGGATGACAAGAACGGCGTGATCGCAATCATGGCCGCCACCGCCGGCACCGAGCCCAATGCGTCCCATACCTTCATGCTCGATGCGCGCACCGGCGAGTCGGTGCCAATGCCGGCGGCCAACGGCGGCTTCACGCTGTTCCTGCTGCGCTTGCATGTGGATATGTTTGCCGGGCTGCCGGGCAAGTTATGGCTGGCGTTCATGGGTGTTCTGTTTGTGCTCGCGATGATCTCCGGCACCGTGCTGTACCTGCCGTTCATGCGCCGCTTGAAGTTCGCCACCGTGCGCCGGGACAAGTCCACCCGCCTGCGCTGGCTCGACCTGCATAACCTGATCGGCGTGGTCACGCTGACCTGGGCGCTGGTGGTGGGCGTGACCGGCGTGATCAGCGCCTGCGCCGACCTGATCATCGCCGCCTGGCGCCAGGACAGCCTCAGCGCGATGATCGCGCCCTACACAAACGCCCCGCCACTGACCCAACGCGCACCCGCCAGCGACCTGCTGAGCATCGCCGCCAAGGCGGCGCCCGGCATGCAGCCGGACTTCATTGCCTTCCCCGGCACGCGCTTTTCCAGCGAGCATCACTACGCCGTATTCATGAAAGGCGGCACCCACCTGACGTCGCATTTGCTCACCCCGGTGCTGATCGATGCCCGCACCCTGGCTGTCACCGCCATCGCCGAACGGCCGTGGTACATGGACGCCATGGGCCTGTCCCAGCCGCTGCACTTTGGTGACTACGGCGGCATGCCGATGAAGATCCTGTGGGCGGTGCTGGACGTGCTGACCATCATCGTGCTCGGCAGTGGCGTTTACCTGTGGATCGCGCGGCGCAAGGCGGGCAAGGCATGAAGCCGCGCCAGTCGAACTTCTGGAAGGTGTTTGGCCTGCCGCTGGGGGTTGGCCTGCTCAGCGCCGCCGGGCTGTGCGCGGCGTTGCTGGGGGATGGGCTGTGGGATTCGTTCAGTTGGGTGGGGTTGGGCGTGCCTGCTGTGATAGGCGTTTGGGGGTTGTTCAAGCGGCGCGCAACCCTCTAGGCTAGCCACAGCCCATTGAGAGGAATGCCCATGTCCGCGCCCAGCATGACCTTGTTCCACAACCCCGCTTCACCGTTCGTGCGCAAAGTCCGCGTGTTGCTGCTCGAAACCGGCCAGCAGGACCGCGTGGGCCTGCACGCCTGCGTGCCGACCCCGGTAACCCCGGATGCCCAGGTGATACAAGGCAACCCCGTGGGCAAGATCCCCGCCCTGCGCCTGGCCGACGGCAGCGTGCTGCACGACAGCCGGGTGATCCTGGATTACTTCGACCACCAGCACGTCGGCAACCCGCTGATCCCCCGCGACGGCTCGGCGCGCTGGCGTCGCCTGACCCTGGCCTCCATGGCCGACGGCATCATGGACGCCGCCGTGCTGGTACGTTACGAAACCGCCCTGCGCCCGGTGGAAAAACACTGGGACCAGTGGCTCGACGAACAGCGCAACAAGATCAACCGCACCCTCGCCGAGCTGGAGCAGGACGCCATTGCCGAACTGGCCAGCCATTTCGACATCGCCGCCATCAGCGTGGCCTGCGCCTTGGGTTACCTGGATTTTCGCCATCCGGACATGCCCTGGCGGTCGGCCAACCCACAGCTTGCCGCCTGGTACGCCGAGGTCAGCCAGCGGCCTTCGATGCAGCAGACCCAGCCGCCGATCTGACATTCACGCCCAGCCAATGTGAGAGGGGGCTTGCCAGAGTGGGCGATGGTGGTCGTGAGGAAGGTGACGATCCTTGCGGCCAACTGCGCCCCCTCTTGCTGATCCTCGCGCAACCCGATCATTGCACTGCCTCCAGATCAAACGCCAACGGTTCAACCCCCTTGCGCTTGCCCACGCCATACCAATCGAGCTTACGTGTCAGCACCATCACCGTGCCCAGCAGGCCGAACAGCAACAGCGAGCCCATCAGCAACGCATAGTCCTCGGCGCTCAACAGCCCGTACAACAAGCCATACAACGCCGCCAACCCCGCCGAGAACCCCAGGCCACGGGTCACGCTGCGCAGCACATGGCACACGTAAAACCCGATCAGCAACACGCAGGCACTCGCCGAGATCAGGTACGCCAAGGCAAACCCCAGGTGCTCGGACAACGACAACAGCAACAGGTAGAAAAACGCCAGGGCCACCCCCACCAGTGCATATTGAATCGGGTGTACCGCCAGGCTCTTGAGCACTTCGAACAGGAAGAAGCCGGCAAAGGTCAGGGCGATAAACAGCAGCGCATATTTGATCGCGCGGTCGCTCTTGAGGTACTGGTCCACCGGGTCGATGAAGTTCACGCCGAAGCTGCGGCTGTTGAAGTCATCACAGCCTTGTGCGTCCAGGCAGGTTTGCAGGGCTTGTTCGAGGTTGGTTGAGAAGAACGAGGTCTGCCAGTTGGCCGTAAACCCCTTCTCGTCGATCGCCCGTTGTGTCGGCAGAAAGTTGCCGATAAAGCTGGGGTGCGGCCAGTTGGAGGCCAGTGACACCTGGCTGGTCTTGCCCACCGGCACCACTTGCAGTTGCTCGGTGCCTTGCAGGCGCAGGTCGAAGGCGAAGTCCACCACGGCCGGTTTTTTACTGTCCAGCTCGGGCAGCGCCACGTGCACGCCTTCGCCCAGCCAATCCACTTGAGAGCCCGGCGAGAACTCCAGGCGCTGGCTGCCAAGCTCAAGGTTGAGTGAGTTTTCAATGCCGCGAATGTCGCTGATGCCCACCGCCAGAAAGGCCGGTTCGAAGCGGTAGTCGGCAAAGTTTTCAGTGATCCCCAACTGTGCAGGCAGCTCGAAACGCCCCGCGATGCGGTTATCGGCATGAAACAACCGCGCCTGGTAAATGCCGCGTGCGCGCAGTTCAGTCTGCACCTTGCCGTCGAGTTCAAAACGGTCCGGCAGGAAGTACAGGCGGCCGCGCTCTTCACGGGTGACCTCGTAGCGCTTGTTGAGCTTTTCATTAAGCTTCCACTCACGCACGGTCTTGCGATACGGCACCACCATCACCGGCCCGGTAATACGTTGGGCGTAACTGGAGCTGCGCGCGATGTCCATCAATACGCCGTCGCGCAGTTGCTGGCGGTCGCTGATGATGCCGTTGATCATCAGCAACGGAATCAGCAACAGCAGGATCAGCAGCGCAATCGCGCCAAGTTTGAAAAGCAGGCTGCGGTTCATGGGTCTCTCCCTGTTTTGATGAGGGCAGAGTGAGCCGCGCATGTGGGTGTTTTATGTGGGCAATGTGGAGACTGTGTGGAGATGCAGCACCACCTGCACGCCGCCCGGCACATTGCCGATCTGCAACGCGCCGCCGTGCAGCTTCATCACCTCTTCGACAAAATTGAGGCCCAGGCCCGTGCTTTTGCGCCCGCTCGCGGGGCGTGGCAGCGAATAAAAACGTTCGCTCAGGCGCGGCAATGCATAGTCGGGAATCGGTGCGGCCTGGTTGAACAGGCTAACCTGCACATCGTTGTGCAGCGTCTGCGCACTGAACTTCAACAGACCGCCGGGCGGTGTGAAGTCCAGGGCGTTTTCCAGCAGGTTGCCCAGGGCCTGGCGCAGCAGGAAGGGTTCGCCGAACACCTTCACGTCAGCCGCAATCGCCTGCTCCACACGCAGCCCAGCCCCTTCGATTCGTGCGCATTGAGCCTTGAGCACCGCGTCGACCAAGGCACCCAGCGCGATGCTCGACTGCTCTTCCAACCCCTGGCGCTGCTCCACCTGCGCCAGGTTCAGCAGGCGCTCGATCAACTGTTGCAGGCGCGCACTCTCACTGTCGATATTGCCGACAAAGCGCTGCTGCTGCTCGCGGCTCATATCGCCCTGCAGCAGTTCCGCCGCGCCACGGATCGCGGCCAATGGGCTTTTCAGCTCGTGGGTCAGGGTGTGCACGTAATGTTCGACGTAGGCCTTGCCCTCCAGTTGCGTGCGCATGTGCTCCACCGCCGTGGATAACTGCTTCAACTCACCGCCGCGATAATGCGGCAACTCGGCCCGTCGCCCCTCGCTGACCGCTTCGGCGTAGGCGGTCAGGCGTCGCAAGGCCACGCTCAGCCACCACGACAACAACGCGCCCAACAGCAAACCCAGGATCACCAACCCGGCGCCGTACCACAGCAGGCGCCGCTCAGTGCGGTCGACATAGGGTTGCAACGAGCTGTTGGGCTTGGCCACGGTGACCACGCCGATGATATGGCCGTTGTCGCGGATCGGCGCGCCCACGTGCATCACCGACGACGTGGCGTCATCTGCGTTGCTGCGGGTGGAGCGCGCACCGTATTCGCCGCGCAGGGTCAGGTACACGTCGTTCCATTTGGAGTAGTCCTGGCCCACCGCGTCGCCGCTGGAGTCGAGCAACACCGTGCCCTTGGCGTCGGTCACGTAGATACGGTGATTGACCTGGTTTTTCGGCAGGCCCCAGATGGTCGCGCCCGGCTGACGATTGCCGTAGGCCTTGAGCACCTGCGGCCAGTGGCTTTGGCCAAGGGTGCGGTTCTTCACGTCTTCGCGCAGGATCTCGGCCAGCAGGTTGGCGGTGTCCACCAGGGTTTCTTCGGTGGACTGGCGCACGCCAGGGCGGATCTCCTGCATCACCGTGCTGAGCACGAAGTAACCGGTGAGGCCGATAAACAGCGCGTACACCAGGAAAATCCGCAGCCCCAGGCGCATTAGCTGTTGCTCGGGCTATAGCTGTAGCCGAGGCCGCGATGGGTCTGGATCGGCTCAGCCTGCGCCGCCACGGCCCGCAGTTTGCTGCGCAGGCTTTTGATATGGCTGTCGATATTGCGCTCGTAACCGGCATCGGCCGGCACGCCCACCGCGTCCAGCAATTGCTCGCGGCTGAAGACCCGCTCGGGTTGGTCCAGCAGGCTTTGCAGCAGGCGGAATTCGTGACGGGTCAGGTTCAGGGGCTGGCCGCGATAGTGGATCTGCATGCGTTCCAGGTCGACCTGGAACAGCGCCGGCGCGGCACCGGGGCCGACCCGCTTGAGGATCGCCCGCACCCGCGCCGCCACTTCCCGTGGGCTGAACGGCTTGACCACATAATCGTCGGCGCCGATCTCCAGCCCCACCACGCGGTCGATCTCGCCGTCCCGGGCGCTGAGGAACATCACCGGCACTTCACTGAAGCGGCGCAATTGCTTGCAGGTTTCAAAACCGCTGATGTCGGGCAGGCCGATGTCGAGGATGATCAGGTCGGCCGGGGCCTGGCGCTGATGCTCCAACGCCGCCTGGCCAAGGCTCAGCCAGGTGGTGGTGAAGCCCTCGCCTTGCAGGGCGAATATCAGCGTGTCGGCTATCGCCGCTTCGTCTTCGACAATCAGGATGTGGGGCATTTTGGTCCGTCAGCAGTCCGGTTTGTCGGCAGTGTACCGACGAGCCGGGTTTACCGCAGCGCCGAATTCACGCAGGGCCTTGGCGCCGATCAGCAGCGGGTAGTTGAAGCTGCTGCGGTCGGTGAGGTTGACCTCGACGGTGCGCTTGACGTTGCCCAGGCACATTTCCAGGTCGACCACCGGGCGCTTGGTCACACTGGCCTCGTCCTTGTCGTCGTCTTCGTCGGCGCGGCTCTTGATCTTGCTGATGCGCGACACCTTGTGTTCGTAGACCTTGTTGGACGCGTCCTTGCCACCGAGACGGAAGCGCACCCAGTCATCGCCATCACGGGTGAAGGTTTCGATGTCACGGGCCGACAGCGAGGCGGTCAGCGCGCCGGTGTCCATCTTGGCCTTGAAGGTTTCGCCGATCTCCGGCAACTGGATGTATTCGTAGCGACCGTAGAGGGTCGGCTCGGCGGCCATGACGGGCAGGGCAACCAGGACGAGCGAGGCAAATAGCAGTTTCACGAAGGGATGTCCTCGGAAAGAAGTAGACGGATTCTAGACCGCAAAGGCAGCACTTAGTTAGCTGGCCCGAGCATAACGGGCACCGGGTGAAATATTCGTCCGTCGGTTTGCAATTTGGCCTGCGGGCCCGGCTCTCTTATCATGGCCCGCCCACACCCTTCCAAGAGTTGCTTATGCGCCGCCTGCTCACCGGCTGTCTGGTCACACTGCTGCTGTTACTCAATACGCTGATCCTGATCGGCCCCTTGATGGTGTTCGCCCTGCTCAAGCTGGTGGCACCGGGTCGCTCTCGCGACTACATGTCATGGGCGGTGATGTGGATCGCCGAAACCTGGGCCGAGATCGACAAGGCGATCTTCGCGATGTGCATCCCGACCCAATGGGATATTCGCGGCGGCGAGAACCTGCGTGGCGACACCAGCTACCTGGTGATCAGCAACCACCAGTCCTGGGTGGATATCCCGGCACTGATCCAGGCGCTGAACCGACGCACGCCGTTCTTCAAATTCTTCCTGAAAAAAGAGCTGATCTGGGTACCCTTCCTGGGCCTGGCCTGGTGGGCGCTGGACTACCCCTTCATGAAGCGCTACACCAAGGCGTTCCTGGCCAAATACCCGGAGCTGGCCGGGCAGGACCTGAAGATCACCAAAGCGGCCTGCGAGCTGTTCAAGCGCCAACCGGTCACAGTGGTCAATTACCTGGAAGGCACACGGTTCAGCGAGGCCAAGCGCAAACAGCAGGGTTCGCCATTCACGCGGTTGCTCAAGCCCAAGGCGGGCGGCGTGGCGTTTGTGCTGGCGGCGATGGGTGAACAGCTGGATGCGATCCTCGACGTCACCGTGGTGTATCCGCAGCAGAAAATTCCGGGTTTCTGGGACTTGATCAGCGGCGCGGTGCCGAAGGTGATCATCGATATCCGCACCCGCGAGCTTGACCCGGCATTGTGGCAAGGGGACTACGAAAATGATCCGGCGTTTCGCCAGACCGTCCAGAACTGGGTCAACCAGCTCTGGCAGGAGAAGGATGCACGCATCCAAGCGTCGCGCGCGGAGTGTATTTAGCTGCCGGTGCCCCAGGCCTGGGCCAACTTGCCCAACACTGAGCTGCTGGTGCCCTGGCTGCCCAGGTAGCTCAGGATCACGGGTGCAAACTGGCTGATCATGCCGCCGTCCATACCCAGGGCGCTGAACGCGGTGTTCAGGTCGTTGGTGTCTTTCACGTTACCCAGCAGGCCATCCAGGCCGCTGGTCTTGCTGCCACCGGTCTGGCCGAGCAAGCCGCTCAAGGCGCCGAGGCTGCCCAGTGCATTGTCGCCGGACAGCTTGTCCAGCCCGGGCACGCTCTTGGCCAGTTGCGAGTAGTCATTACCGCCCAGTTGGTTCTTGGCCAACCCCAGCATCGCGCCCGTGCCGCCGATGGCTTGCTCGGGGGTGACATTCAATTGCGAGGTCAACGCGGTCAACAGGTCGGCCGTCTCGGACGACGGCGCAGCGGCAGCGGCTTTATTGTTCCCGCCCTGCATGCCGGCAATGGCGTTCGCCGCATCGCCAAGGCTGAAGCCTGCGGCGAACACCGGGCCGGCGGCCATGGCCAGCAGGCAGGAAAGGGCGAAACCGCGTGAAATCTTCATGGGGACAACCTCTGGATATAGGGCGAAAGCAGGCGTTGGACTGGGTATCCGACACATTGTTCCGGGCCTCTCCAGGCACCACAAAATCCATGTGGGAGGGGGCGTATAGCTCAGCGGTTGCAGGCTAAGCGGCAGACACAAAAAAGGGCGACCCGTAGGCCGCCCTTTTCATTTTTCCGCCGCGTTACGCCGCACTGAACAACCTATGCGGATCAATCACAAACTTCTTCGGCACGCCCGCATCGAACTCGCCATAGCCCCGTGGCGCGTCATCCAGGCTGATCACCTGCACGCCGACGATTTCGGCAATGTTGATGCGGTCCCACATGATCGCCTGCATCAGTTGGCGGTTGTACTTCATCACTGGCGTCTGCCCGGTGTGGAAGCTGTGGGATTTGGCCCAGCCCAGGCCGAAGCGGATGCTCAGGCTGCCCATTTTGGCGGCAGCGTCGACAGCGCCTGGGTCTTCGGTGACGTACAGGCCAGGGATACCGATCTTGCCGGCCACGCGTACCACGCCCATCAATGAGTTGAGCACGGTGGCCGGGGCTTCGGCCTTGACGCCATCGTGGCCGTGGCCGCGCGCTTCAAAACCTACGCAGTCGACGGCGCAGTCCACTTCCGGCTCGCCGAGCAGTGCGGCGATCTGTTCGTGCAGCGGGGTATCGGTGGACAGGTCGACCACTTCAAAGCCCTGGGCCTTGGCGTGGGCCAGGCGGATGGAGTTGACGTCACCCACGATCACCACCGCCGCGCCGAGCAGGCGGGCGGAAGCGGCAGCGGCCAGGCCGACCGGGCCGGCACCGGCGATGTACACGGTGCTGCCTGGGCCAACGCCGGCAGTGACGGCGCCGTGGTAGCCGGTGGGGAGAATGTCGGAGAGGCAGGTCAGGTCACGGATTTTCTCCATGGCCTTGTCGCGATCCGGCAGTTTCAGCAGGTTGAAGTCGGCGTACGGCACCAGCACGTATTCGGCCTGGCCGCCGGTCCAGTCACCCATGTCGACGTAGCCGTAGGCACCGCCGGCACGTGCCGGGTTAACGGTGAGGCACACGCCGGTGTGTTGCTCTTTGCACGAACGGCAGCGGCCGCACGCCACGTTGAAGGGTACCGAAACCAGGTCGCCGATTTTCAGGTTTTCGACGTCGCTGCCCTTCTCGATCACTTCACCGGTGATCTCGTGACCGAGCACCAGGCCGGTCTGGGCGGTGGTGCGGCCGCGCACCATGTGTTGGTCGGAGCCGCAGATGTTGGTGGAGACCACGCGCAGGATGACGCCGTGCTCAATCTTCCTGCCACGGGGGTCCTGCATTTTGGGATAGTCGATTTTCTGTACTTCGACCTTGCCGTTGCCGAGATACACGACACCACGATTACCAGACATGCTTTCACCTCGCTGTTGTTTTTATGGAACTGCGTTGCCCTTGGGGCAGCGCGTTAAGTGCTCGGGTACAGATGCTGTTGCTTGTGTTGTTTGTAAGGGCCTCATCGGGGGCTTGCTCCCGATGGCGTCAGTCAGAGCACCACCGTGCGATTGGCGTTCAGAAACACCCGCCGCTCAATGTGATACCCCACCGCCCGCGCCAATGTCAGCCCTTCGATGTCCCGCCCCTTGGCAATCAGATCCTCGGGATAGTGGCTGTGGTCCACCACCTCCACGCCCTGGGCGATGATCGGGCCTTCGTCCAGATCGTTGTTGATGTAATGCGCGGTGGCGCCCACCAGTTTCACGCCCTTGTTGTATGCCTGGTGGTACGGCTTGGCGCCCTTGAACCCCGGTAGCAACGAGTGGTGGATGTTGATGGCCTTGCCATCGAGCTTTCGGCATAGCTCTGGCGACAGCACTTGCATGTAACGCGCAAGGATCACCAGTTCCGCGCCGGTGTCTTCCACCACTTGCCACACTTGACGCTCCTGGGACGGTTTGTCGTTAGGGTCGAGGGGGAAATGGTAGTAGGGAATCTGGTGCCAGTCGGCCAAAGGTTTGAGATCGGGGTGGTTGGACACCACCGCGACCACGTCCATCGATAGCTGGCCGATGCGCTGACGGTACAGCAGGTCATTCAGGCAGTGATCGGCCTTGGAGACCATGATCACCACTTTTGGCCGGTAGTTCGGCGCCGTCAGCTCGAAGATCATGCCAAAGGCTTCGCCGCGCGTGGCCAGGCCATCGCGGAACGCCTGCTCGTCGAAGCCGTCGGGCTGACGGAATTCCACCCGAATAAAAAACCGGCCAGAGAGGCGGTCATCGAACGAGTGGTGTTCGGTCACATAGCAACCCTGCTCGAACAGGTAGCGGGTAACCGCGTCCACCGTACCGAGCACGCTGGGGCAGTCGGCGGTCAAAATCCATGTATCGGGTGCGCGGCTCATCGGCGATTCCTCAGGCTTGAACGCTCAGGCCAAATTCGGCCGAGGCGTCTTGCAGCCACAACCACCAGTAGTCCGAGAAGCTGCGACGAATCAGCAGTTCCCAGGTGTCTTCAGCGGTGTGACGGATCACCAGTTGCGACTTGGCGAACACCGTGCCCACCGCCTTGCCCACCGGGAAGTTGTTGGGGTGCACGTCGTAGCTGGTGGACTTCATCAGCACATCGCGCACGTTCGGGCCGATGAGTTCAAGGATCTGCTGGCCGCCACTGACGTTGACGATCTGGATATGCAAGTCACCCAGGGCGGCACGCAGGTTTTGCTCGGCGGCGAACTCTTCACCGCTCGGCACGATCAACAGCCACTCGTCAGGGCCAAGCCATTGCAGGCTGGTGTCGCCTTTGACGATGACGCTCAGTGCGCCGGGCAGTTCGATGCCCAGGGCCTTGTGTACGCCAGCGGCGAACGCGGCGTCATGGCCATCGCCACGAAGGGTCAGGTGACCCAGGAGTTTCTTTTCACGCACCGTTACGCCGGCGTTCTTGCGGCCCTTGCCGACCAGGCTGGCGAGGTCGGCATGGTGCAGCGACGACTCGGCCTTGGCGCCGGAGGTGGGGCGTTGTTGGTAAACATTGGCTGCTGTCATAAAGCACCTGTTTTGAATTCTGTTTTGAGGCTGATGGCCTCATCGGGGGCAAGCCCCCGATGCAGGCAACTCGGTCTATCAGATGTTCTGGCGATCGCCTTTCGGGTCAAAGAACACCGAAGACACAATCTCCGCCTCGATCACGCTGCCATCCGCCTGGGGCGAGAACACCCGCTCACCGATGCGCTTCAAGCCGCCCTTGACCACACCCATGGCAAACGAGTAGCCCAGGGAGTTATGCGCATAGCTTGAGGTAACGTGACCCACCATCTTCATCGGGATCGTCTGCTTCGGATCGAACACCAACTGCGCGCCTTCCGGCAGCCACACGTTCGGGTCGATCGGCTTGAGCCCCACCAACTGCTTACGCTCTTCGCGCACGCAGTCTTCACGGTTCATCCCGCGCCAGCCGATCCACGAGAACGGCTTGGTACGGCCTACGCACCAGCCCATGTTCAGGTCGTCCGGGGTCATCGAGCCGTCGGTGTCCTGGCCGACGATGATGAAGCCCTTCTCGGCCCGCAGCACGTGCATGGTTTCGGTGCCGTACGGGGTCAGGTTGTATTTCTTGCCGGCCTCGACGATTTTTTCCAGCACGCCCATGGCGTAGTCGGCCTGCACGTTCACTTCATACGACAGCTCACCGGTAAACGAGATACGGAACACCCGTGCCGGTACACCGCCCACCAGGCCTTCCTTCCAGGTCATGAACGGGAAGCCGTCCTTGTCCAGGTCGATATCAGTCACTTCACTGAGCAGCTTGCGGCTGTTGGGGCCGGACAACGTCATGGTGGCCCAGTGATCGGTGACCGAGGTGAAGTACACCTTCAGGTCCGGCCATTCGGTCTGTTGGTAGATTTCCAGCCACTGCAGAACGCGCGCCGCGCCGCCGGTGGTGGTGGTCATCAGGAAGTGGTTATCGGCCAGGCAGGCGGTCACACCGTCGTCGAAGACCATGCCGTCTTCCTTGCACATCAGGCCGTAGCGCGCCTTGCCCACATCGAGCTTGGTCCAGGCGTTGGTGTAGATGCGGTTGAGGAACTCGCGGGCATCCGGGCCTTGAATGTCGATCTTGCCGAGGGTGGACGCGTCCAGCAGGCCGACGCTGTCGCGCACCGCCAGGCATTCGCGTTTCACGGCGGCGTGCAGGTCTTCACCGTTACGTGGGAAGTACCACGGGCGTTTCCACTGGCCGACGTCTTCAAACTCGGCGCCGTTCTTCACGTGCCAGGCTTGCAGCGCGGTGTAGCGCACCGGTTCGAAGATGTGCCCACAGTGACGGCCCGCCACCGCGCCGAAGGTTACCGGCGTGTAGTTGGGACGGAACATGGTGGTGCCCATCTGCGGGATGGTCACGTTCAGCGAACGTGCAGCAATCGCCAGGCCGTTGACGTTACCCAACTTGCCCTGGTCGGTGCCGAAGCCCAACGCGGTGTAGCGTTTGACGTGCTCGACCGACTCGAAACCTTCGCGGGTCGCCAGTTCGATGGCGGCCGCGGTGACGTCGTTTTGCAGGTCGACGAATTGCTTGGGCGCACGTGCGGTCGGCTTGTCGTGCGGCACCTGGTAAATCGCCAGGGTCGGCTCTTCCAGCCGGCTCAGGGCCTTTGGCAGGGTCCCTTCGACCGGGGCAAAACCGGCTTCGCTGGCGGCGCGCACGCCGCCTTCAAAACCGTCGGCCAGGGAATCGCCGAGGCCGTAGACGCCATTGATGCCGCCCACGCACACGCGTTTTTGCGGGGCTTCACCGGGTACAAAGCCGAGGATGTCTTCACGCCAGGTCGGCTTGCCACCCAAGTGCGAAGCCAAGTGGACCACCGGGCTGTAGCCGCCGGAGCTGGCGACCAGGTCGCAGTCCAGCCACTCGCCGGGGCTGGTGACTTTGTGTGCCTTGACGTCAATCGCGGCGACACGCGCAGCGCTCACACGCTTGGTGCCACGAGCCTCGACCACAGCGCTGCCGGTGAGGATCCGAATGCCTTTGGCGCGGGCTTCTTCCACCAGCGCGCCGCGTGGGTTGTGGCGCACATCCGCCACCGCCACCACCTGCAGGCCGGCATCCAGCCAGTCCAGCGCAACGCGGTAGGCGTGGTCGTTGTTGGTCGACAGCACCAGTTTTTTACCCGGCGCCACGCCATAGCGACGCACGTAGGTGGAAACCGCGCCGGCCAGCATGTTGCCCGGCACGTCGTTGTTGCCGTACACCAGCGGACGCTCGCACGCACCGGTGGCCAGCACCACACGCTTGGCACGTACACGGTGGATACGCTGACGCACTACGCCGATCGGCGCGCGATCACCGAGGTGGTCGGTGAGGCGCTCGTGAATGGTCAGGAAGTTATGGTCGTGGTAGCCGTTGACGGTGGCGCGGGGCAACAGCACCACGTCCGGCAGGGCTTTGAGTTCAGCGATAACGCTGGCTACCCACTCGGTGGCCGGTTTGCCATCGAGGCTTTCGCGAGAATCGAGCAAGGAACCGCCGAACTCTTCCTGCTCATCGGCGATGATCACACGGGCACCGCTGCGTGCAGCCGCCAGTGCAGCCGCCAAACCCGCAGGGCCTGCGCCCACGACCAGCACGTCGCAGTGACGGTTGAAGTTATCGTAGGTGTCCGGGTCGTTCTCGGTGGGCGAACGGCCCAGGCCCGCCGCCTTGCGGATGTACTTCTCGTAAGTCATCCAGAACGATTGCGGGTACATAAAGGTTTTGTAGTAGAAACCCGGCGGCATCAGCTTGCCGCCGACCTTGCCGAGAATCCCCATCATGTCGTTGTTGACGCTCGGCCAGCCGTTGGTGCTGGTGGCGACGAGGCCCTGGTACAGCGCCTGTTGCGTGGCGCGCACGTTAGGGATTTGCGTGGCTTCGGTGGCGCCGATCTGCAGCACCGCGTTCGGCTCCTCGGCGCCGGCGGCGAAGATACCGCGTGGGCGCGAGTACTTGAAGCTGCGGCCGATGATGTCGACGCCGTTGGCCAGCAGGGCTGCGGCCAGGGTGTCGCCTTCAAAGCCTTTGTAGCTCTGGCCGTTGAAGCTGAAGGTCAGGACTTTATTACGGTCGATCCGGCCACCGTTGGACAGGCGATTGATCTGGCTCATACCTTCTCTCCAGAGGCCTTGGCGGTGAACTGAGGCTTCTCACCGATCTTGTAGGTTTCAAGAATTTCGTAGGTCAGGGTGTCGCGGGTGGCGTTGAAATACTGACGGCAGCCGGCGGCGTGAATCCACAGCTCGTGGTGCAGGCCACGCGGGTTATCGCGAAAGAACATGTAGTCGCCCCACTGCTCGTCGGTGCAGGCATTCGGGTCCAGCGGGCGCGGGATGTGCGCTTGGCCGGCGGCGTGGAATTCCTCTTCGGAGCGCAGTTCGCCACAGTGAGGACAGAAGATATGCAACATAGGGGATTTCTCCTGTTAGTGGGCGACGGCCGCAGCGCCGTGTTCGTCGATCAGCGCACCGTTGTGGAAACGGTCGATGGAAAAAGGTGCGGCCAATGGGTGCATTTCACCCTTGGCCAGGCTGGCGGCAAACACGTTGCCTGAGCCTGGGGTGGCCTTGAAGCCACCGGTGCCCCAACCGCAGTTGAAGAACATGTTCGGCACCGGGGTCTTGGAGATGATCGGGCAGGCGTCCGGCGTGGTGTCGACGATGCCGCCCCACTGGCGGTTCATGCGCACCCGCGACAGCACCGGGAACATCTCGACGATAGCCTGGATGGTGTGCTCGATCACCGGGTACGAACCACGCTGGCCGTAGCCGTTGTAGCCGTCGATACCGGCGCCGATCACCAGGTCGCCCTTGTCGGACTGGCTGATGTAACCGTGCACGGCGTTGGACATGATCACGCTGTCGATGATCGGCTTGATCGGCTCCGACACCAACGCTTGCAGCGGGTGGGATTCGATCGGCAGGCGAAAGCCCGCCAGCGAGGCCATGTGCCCGGAGTTACCGGCGGTGACCACGCCGACGCGCTTGGCGCCGATAAAACCCTTGTTGGTTTCCACACCGATGCACACGCCGTTTTCCTTACGGAACCCGATCACTTCGGTCTGCTGGATCAAGTCCACGCCGAGCGCGTCAGCGGCGCGGGCAAAGCCCCAGGCCACGGCATCGTGACGGGCCACGCCGCCGCGCCGTTGCACGGTGGCGCCGAGCACCGGGTAGCGGGTGTTCTTGGAGCAGTCCAGGTACGGGATCTCGTCGGCCACTTGCTTGGCGTTGAGCAGTTCGCCGTCCACGCCGTTGAGGCGGTTGGCGCTCACCCGGCGTTCGGAATCGCGGATGTCCTGCAAGGTGTGGCACAGGTTGTACACGCCACGCTGGGAGAACATCACGTTGTAGTTGAGGTCCTGGGACAGGCCTTCCCACAGTTTCATCGCGTGTTCGTACAGGTGCGCCGACTCATCCCACAGGTAGTTGGAGCGCACGATGGTGGTGTTGCGCGCGGTGTTGCCGCCGCCCAACCAGCCTTTTTCGACCACGGCCACGTTGGTGATGCCGTGCTCTTTGGCCAGGTAGTACGCGGTCGCCAGACCATGCCCGCCACCGCCGACGATGACCACGTCGTAGACCTTTTTCGGGGTCGGCGTGCGCCACATCTTCTGCCAGTTTTCGTGATGGCTGAGGGAGTGCTTGAAGAGGCCGAAGCCCGAGTAGCGTTGCATAGTCATTACTCCAAAACCGCGCTCAGCGATAAACCGGGAAATCAGCGCACAGGGCAGACACGTGCTTGGCCACGTTGGCCTCGACATCGGCGTCGCCGAGGTTGTCGAGGATGTCGCAGATCCAGCCGGCCAGTTCGATGCACTGCGGCACTTTGAAACCACGCGTGGTCACCGCCGGGGTACCGATACGCAGGCCCGAGGTCACGAACGGCGACTGCGGGTCATTCGGCACCGCGTTCTTGTTGACGGTGATGTGAGCGCGACCGAGGGCGGCGTCCGCCTCTTTGCCGGTCAAGCCCTGACGGATCAGGCTGACCAGGAACAGGTGGTTATCGGTGCCGCCGGACACTACATCGTAGCCGCGTTTGATAAACACGCTCGCCATGGCCTGGGCATTGTCGATCACTTGTTGCTGGTAGGCCTTGAAGCCTGGCTCCAGCGCTTCCTTGAAGCACACGGCCTTGCCGGCGATGACGTGCATCAGCGGGCCGCCCTGGGCGCCGGGGAATACGGCGGCGTTGAGTTTCTTTTCAATCGCTTCGTTGGCCTTGGCCAAAATCAGGCCGCCCCGTGGACCGCGCAGGGTCTTGTGGGTGGTGGTGGTGACCACGTCGGCGTACGGCAGCGGGTTCGGGTACAGGCCGGCGGCGACCAGGCCGGCGACGTGGGCCATGTCCACGAACAGCAACGCGCCTACTTTGTCGGCGATGGCGCGAAAGCGTGGGAAGTCCAGGGTCTTGGAGTAGGCGGAGAAACCGGCCACGATCATTTTCGGCTGGCACTCGACGGCCAGGCGCTCGACTTCGTCGTAGTCGATCAGGCCGGTATCGGTGTTGATGCCGTATTGCACCGCGTTGTACAGCTTGCCCGAGGACGACACTTTGGCGCCGTGGGTCAGGTGACCGCCGTGGGCCAGGCTCATGCCCAGGATGGTGTCGCCGGCATTGATCAGCGCCAGGTACACGGCGCTGTTGGCGGACGAACCGGAGTGCGGCTGCACGTTGGCGTAATCGGCGCCGAACAGCTGCTTGGCGCGTTCGATGGCCAGGGCCTCGACCTTGTCCACGTGCTCACAGCCGCCGTAGTAGCGCTTGCCCGGGTAGCCTTCGGCGTATTTGTTGGTGAGGCCGCTGCCTTGCGCTTCCATCACACGCTTGCTGGTGTAGTTCTCTGACGCGATCAGCTCGATATGATCTTCCTGACGCTGCTCCTCGGCGTTCATCGCCGCCAGCAGTGCATCGTCATAACCCTGGATCTGGTCTTTCTTGCTGAACATCGCGTCTCTCCCAGCCTTTCGTATTGTTGAGGCCCGTGCAGGGCCCTTTGATGCGATGGTAGGGCTGGCGCAGGCAGGTCAAATGCCTACGGACGCCACGCAAAGGTGCGTTTACGACATTCCCTCTGCGACGCAGAACAAATGTGGAACAGGCCGTGTGTGGGAGGGGGTCAGGCGATGATCTGGCGGGCGAGCAGCAGCAGGAGGAAATGCAGTGGATAAGCGGCATACGCCCAGCGGCGCATGGGCGGTGGCGCGACATGTTTGGCGTGTCGCAATAAGACCAAACCCACCCATGGCGCGATCAGACATGCGACCAACCCCAACAGCGCCACCGGCGTGCCGCTATTGAGCAGGGTTTGCCATTGGTTGGCGGCCACGCACACCAGGCCCGGTAGCAGGCAGAAATACCAAGGGCGGGTGAACACCAGCAGCATGGCCAACGGCAGCAATACACCAAATAAACCGAACATCAACTGCGCGCTGAACACACCCGCAAGCAACAGCGCAATCAGCGCCAACCCCCGACCAACAGGCGCCTTCTGCTGCCATCCTCTGGCAACCAGCAAACCCAGCGCCAGAGTCGGCAGCACATTCAACGTATCGGCATCCTCGATAAACAACCGGTATGGCACTTCGCTGAGCGCACTGAACAACAGCAACCAGCCCAGGTAGCGCCAGTGCCCGGCCAAGGGCGTATTTCGCACCCGCTGCACGTTAGCCGCAATCGCCAGGCAGAACCACGGGAACGCCAGGCGCCCCGGCACATACAAGCCATCGAGGCTCAAACCGACATAACGCAGGTGGTCCAGCACCATGCACACCAGCGCCAGCCACTTGAGCAGATCCAAAGCGCCGTCGCGGACACGTCCGACAGGCATCGTTGCAGTAGCGTGCATAATTCCCCACTGACTTTGCATTTACAGCGCGTGCGCACCCCAGCCAATGTTGGTTAAAGTGCGCACCAATATCGACCACAGGAATGGGCCATGACTGACAAGAGCCAACAATTCGCCAGCGACAACTATTCGGGCATCTGCCCGGAAGCCTGGGCCGCCATGGAACAAGCCAACCACGGCCATCAACGCGCCTATGGCGATGATGAGTGGACCCACCGCGCCGCCGACGGTTTCCGCAACCTGTTCGAAACCGACTGCGAAGTGTTCTTCGCCTTCAACGGCACCGCCGCCAACTCGCTGGCGCTGTCATCCTTGTGCCAGAGCTACCATAGCGTGATTTGCTCGGAAACCGCCCACGTCGAAACCGACGAATGCGGCGCGCCGGAGTTTTTCTCCAACGGCTCCAAGCTGCTCACCGCGCGCACCGAAAACGGCAAGCTGACCCCGGAGTCGATCCGCGAGATCGCCCTCAAGCGCCAGGACATCCACTACCCCAAGCCGCGCGTCGTCACGCTGACCCAGGCCACCGAAGTCGGCAGCGTCTACACCCCGGAAGAAATCCGCGCCATCAGCGCCACCTGCAAAGAACTGGGCCTGAACCTGCACATGGACGGCGCGCGTTTTTCCAACGCCTGCGCGTTCCTCGGCTGCTCACCGGCCGATCTGACCTGGAAAGCCGGGGTAGACGTGCTGTGTTTTGGCGGCACCAAGAACGGCATGGCCGTGGGCGAGGCGATTCTGTTCTTCAACCACACGCTGGCCGAAGACTTCGATTACCGCTGCAAACAAGCCGGCCAGCTCGCCTCGAAAATGCGCTTTTTGTCGGCCCCATGGGTGGGCCTGCTGGAAAACGACGCCTGGCTCAAACACGCCCGCCACGCCAACCACTGCGCCCAACTGCTGAGCAGCCTGGTGGCGGACATTCCCGGCGTGGAGCTGATGTTCCCGGTACAGGCCAACGGCGTGTTCCTGCAACTCTCGGAACCGGCTATTGCCGCGCTGACGGCCAAGGGCTGGCGCTTCTATACCTTCATCGGTAAAGGCGGCGCGCGGTTCATGTGTGCGTGGGACACCGAAGAAGAACGCGTGCGGGAACTGGCGGCGGACATTCGCGAAGTCATGGGCGCCTGACCCTCACGGATGAACGCAAATCAACCTGTGGGAAGGGCTTGCCCCCTCCCACATTGGGCGGTACCCGCTGTTAGAACTCGATACGCACGTCGCCCTTCGGCACGCTGCAGCACGACAGGATGTACCCCTCGGCCTCGTCTTCCTCGGTGATCCCGCCGTTGTGCTCCATCTCCACTTCCCCGCCCAGTTTCATCACCTTGCAGGTGCCGCAGATGCCCATGCCGCAGGCCTTGGGGATCATCAACCCGAGCTTGGCCGCCGCCGCATGCACGGTTTCGCCCGGTGCTACGCGGATGCTCTTGCCCGACGCAATGAACTCCACCTGATGCAGGTCCGCCAGGTCGACTTCCGGCGCATCCGCCGCTTGTTCGGCTTGCTCCACCGCATCGGCCCGCGCTTCCGGTGGCGTGGCGCCGAAGGATTCCTCGTGATAGCGCGCCATATCGAAACCGGCGGCTTCCAACAGGCGCTTGACTGCGCTCATGTAAGGCGTCGGACCGCAGCAGAACACTTCGCGCTCCAGGAAGTCCGGCACCATCAGTTCGAGCATCTTGTGGTTCAGGTAACCGCGATAACCGGCCCAGGGTTCACCCAGGCCGTGCTTTTCACAGATCAGGTGCAGGCTGAAGTTGTCGATCCGCGAGGCCATATGCTCCAGCTCGCGATGGTAGATGATGTCTTTGGGCGAGCGGGCGCTGTGCACAAACGTCATGTCGACGTTGGCGTTGGTGTCGTAGAACCAACGCGCCATGGACATCACCGGGGTGATACCCACGCCGCCGCTGAGGTACAACACTTTCGGACTTGGGAAGTCGATGGCGTTGAACAGCCCGACCGGGCCGTGTACCGCCAGCTCCTGGCCTTCGTGCAGCGTGTCGTGCAGCCAGTTGGAAACCCTGCCGCCGGGTACGCGCTTGATGGTCACCGAGAAGCTGTAAGGCACCGAAGGCGAGCTGGAAATGGTGTACGAGCGCATGATCGGCAGGCCTTCGATCTCAAGCTCCAGGGTGACGAATTGCCCCGGCTTGAAAAAGAACAGGATCGGCTGGTCGGCCATAAAGCAAAAGGTGCGCACGTCCCAGGTTTCCTGGATGACTTTGACGCAACGGACGATGTGCCGACCATTGGCCCAGGTCTGGGTGGTTACCGGATTCAGGAAGCTGTTGGACATGCTGATTCTCCACTGCCGATGTTCGGCTTTATGGTGGCGATTCTGCGTAACGCGAGAACCACCCATTTACCTATCTGCGACATTCACATACTTATCGCGACCAGCCCCCAACTACCGGGGCTTGCGCGTCGGGATCAGATTGGGCCATGTCGCCCATGGATAAGGTTCGAGGCAACCGCAGGCCCACACTCGCTGCCAACGACAACGCTTTCTTTACGCCTTGCATTGCAACAACCGTAGCCACTATTCGCCGGCCACACAGAATGGCCATGAGGACATACACGATGGACGTCACCGCAACCTTAAGCTTGGGCGATCCGCTGGAACCCGCACGCAAGGCCACCGCGCAGATGCTGCAAGAGCGCGAGCGCACCTTTTCGCTGCCGCAGCCGTTTTACTCTGATGAGCGGCTGTTTGATATCGACATGCAGGAGATCTTCCAGAAAGAGTGGCTGATCGCTGGCATGACCTGCGAGATCCCCACCAAGGGCAACTACCTGACCCTGCAAGTGGGCAAGAACCCGATCATCGTGATCCGTGGCGCCGACGGCGTGGTGCATGCGTTTCACAACGTGTGCCGCCACCGTGGCTCGCGCCTGTGCACCAGCGACAAGGGCAAGGTCGCCAAGCTCGTTTGCCACTACCACCAGTGGACCTACGAACTGGACGGCCGCCTGTTGTTCGCCGGCACCGAGATGGGCGCCGACTTCGACATGAAGCAATACGGCCTTAAACCGGTGAACGTGAAGACCGCCGGCGGCTACATCTTCATCAGCCTGGCCGAGAACCCGCCGGCCATCGATGACTTCCTGTCGACACTGAACCATTACATGGAACCGTACGACATGGAGAACACCAAGGTGGCCATTCAAACCACCTTGTTCGAGAAAGCCAACTGGAAACTGGTGCTGGAAAACAACCGCGAGTGCTACCACTGCAATGCCTCGCACCCGGAATTGCTGAAAACCCTGCTGGAATGGGATGACGTCACCGACCCACGCGCCGACCAGGCGTTCAAGGACCACGTCGCCGCCTCCGCCGCCGCCTGGGATGCCGAAAAAATCCCTTACGCCCACGCCAGCTTCGGCCTGCGTAACCGCATCGTGCGCATGCCGCTGCTCAAAGGCACCGTGTCGATGACCCTGGACGGCAAACAAGGCTGCGCCAAGCTCATGGGTCGCATCAAGAACCCGGACCTGGGCTCGATGCGCATCCTGCACCTGCCGCACTCGTGGAACCACTGCATGGGCGATCACATCATTGTGTTCACCGTGTGGCCGATCAGCGCCCAGGAAACCATGGTCACCACCAAGTGGATCGTCCACAAGGACGCCGTCGAAGGCGTGGACTATGACGTGGAGCGCATGCGCCAGGTGTGGGACGCCACCAACGACCAGGACCGTCGCCTGGCCGAAGAGAACCAGCGCGGCATCAACTCCACCGCCTACCAGCCTGGCCCGTACTCCAAGACCTATGAGTTCGGCGTGGTGAACTTTGTGGACTGGTACAGCGAACGCATGCTGAGCAACCTGGGTGCGGCGCCCGCGCCTTACCTCAAAGGCATAGCCGCCCACGAGTGAGGCCGCGACTGTCGGGGCTCTGGCTGTACAAAAAACAGCCAAAGCCCTCACAGCCCTGTTTAACCCTGGCCTGCAGCCGTTACCCAACAACTTATCCACAGAGCCACCCACAGCAATTGTGGGCAACTGCTTCCCTGCGCAAAAATTAACTGAAGAAAATCCGTGACTTATTCAAGTTTCAGGGTTTCCAGTGCGCCTGATCACTTATTGATCAATTGCTTGTAACCCACGAATAACGTGGGTCACAGCGGTGCGCGAACACCTTATCCACAGAAGCACCAACAGACTTTGGGGGCAACTTCGGCGGCATTGTGGAAAACCCGCTGGAAGCGTCATAAACCGAGGCTTTGCGGACCATCAAACGGTTAAAACTGCTTATTTGATCAAAATATGATCAAAGCTCTGCAAGCCTTTGTTTATAAGGGCTACACGCGACAGCAAACATCTTATCCACAGAAGCGCCAACAGACTTTGGGGGCAAGTCTGCGCCGTGCGCTGGGGAAAAACCCATGAAAAACCGTGAGTTAGCCTGGTTATTTTTTGTACGGGGGGCTGGAGCGCTTGATTCATATAGGCTGTGGGCAGCCGCGAACAGGTTATCCACAGGCGGATCAACAGGCATTGTGGGTAAACTCCACAACCCTGTGGGAGAGGGCTTGCCCCTCCCACGGTGGATCAGCGGACGACGCCCTCTTCTATGAGCAGCTTGAGAATGGCTTGCGCGCCCTCTTCGGGGCTCAGCCCCTTGAGCACCTGCCCACCGCCGCCGCTGGCCTTGGCCGTGGCGGCTTTCATACGGTCGGCACCGCTCTTGGCCTTGATCACCTTGAGGCGCTTGGGCCGAGGCTTGGCCGGTTGCAGCACCGCGCCTGTGAATAACTCGTCTTCTTCAACTTCAACTTCATGGGCCGCCAGCTCACCGCGTTGCGCCGGGCCGTACGCGCTTTGCCGGGGCTTGGGCGCCGCGTTATCCACCGTCGCCAAAAACGGCAAACGTACCTTCAAGCGCCGCCGCTGACCGCGCGGCAAGGCCTGCAGCACGTGGGCTACGCCACCTTCGATCGACTCGACCTGAGCCAGCCCCACAATCAACGGCCAGCCCAATTGCTCGGCCAGCAGGAACGGCAGCATGCCCGAGCCTTCGCCGGTTTCCGCCTGGCTGCCGGTGAGCACCACCTGCGCACCAGCCTCGCGTAAATAGTCGCTGAGCACCGGCAATGCGTCGGCACCGGCCGGTTGTTCGAGTACATGCAGGTGTGGCAGCCCCATGCCCAGGTAGCTGCGCAACGTGGGTTCGGCGATGTTGCCGGCGTGCAGCACCTGCAACTTATCCCCAGCCATCTGCAGGCCCAATTCCACGGCACGCGCATCTTGCTCCGCGCGCCGTGGGCGACCCGAGGTGGGGTGGGCACCGATGGACACCAGGCTGATTACATTGGTCGTCATGGCCATATCCTTTGCTTAAGCCGCATCGCGCTTGGCGCCGTTGCGGTAGGCCTCGACCGCATCGATCAAGGCTTGCAGTATCGCGGCGCTTTCGCCGATCACCGACAGGTCGGCACGCTTGATCATGTCGCAACCGGGGTCGAGGTTGATCGCCACCACCTTGTCGCAGGCACCAATGCCTTGCAGGTGCTGGATCGCCCCGGAAATCCCCACGGCCACATATACCCGCGCCGTCACCCAGGTGCCACTGGCGCCCACCTGCCGGTCACGCGCCATAAAGCCATCGTCCACCGCGACCCGCGAGGCGCCTTCGGTGGCGCCGAGCGCGGCGGCGGTCTGGTGGAACAGTGCCCAGTCCTTCACGCCATTGCCGCCGGAAAAAATGAATTCCGCCTCGGCCATTGGGATCGCCGCCGGGTCCACCGCCACCGCGCCGAGGTCTTCGATACGCGGCAGGCTGCGGGCCAGGGTTGTGGATAACTCCACGGGCAGTACTTCGTGGCGGGTTTCGCTGACCGGATCGGCGCATTCCACGGCAGCCAGGATCAAGCGCGGTAATGGCCGCGCCACGTCTTGCTGGCCCGCACCGGCGCGGCCGATGCACTCCTCGCCCTTGATCTGCCACACCCGTGTGGCTGGGCGTTCCTTGAGGCTGGCGGCAAAACGCCGACCCAACTCGCCCCCGCCGCTACGGCTGTCGGGCAACAGCCAGTGGCGCGGGTTGAACTGGTTATCCACAGCGCGCAGACCCTGCACGCGTTGCTCAGGTGAATAACCTTCGAATTCGTGACCTTCGAGGACCAGCAGGCGGTCGACGCCGGCGGTGGCGAACGCGCTCTCCTTGTGCTCACCAAACACCACCGCCAACACCGCGCCGTCGTCACCGGCCAGTTGCCGCGCCAGGCCCAGCAGGTCGCGGTCGTGACTGCTCAGGCGGCCGCCGACCATGTCCGGCACTACGTTGATGTAGAACGCAGGCGCCGGCACCTGATGCAGCGGCAATTGCACCTCTACCGCAGCGCTGCGTTTGGCCGCGCCGCCCTGCTGGGCGCCGCTGCGGTCGATACGCTTGATGCCGTTGGGGCCGATAAAACCCACGCCATGCACGTTTTTGCGGACAACGCCGTTAGGCCCCATCCAGCTGTGTTGCGCCGGCTGCATCGCCGCGTGCAGCGGGTGCAGACGGTTACGGGCGATCCATTCGGCACGGGGGTCGCGGCGGATAATGTCGCTCATCAGTGCACCTCCGCTGGTTCACGTTTAGGCGCTTTCGCCGGTGTGGGTTCTTCAAGCAAGGCGTCGGCCACCAGTTCGGCAATGTCTTTGATCAATGGGCGGGGTTCGACCACACCTTCAAGCATCGCGGTGCATTGCGGGCAACCCACGGCCACCAGTTCGGCGCCGGTTTCGCGGATGTCTTCCATGCGCATGTCCGGGATCCGTTGCTTGCCGGGAATGTCGGTGATCGGCGCGCCGCCGCCACCGCCGCAGCAACGCGAACGGAAGCCCGAGCGCTGCATTTCCTTGACCTCAATGCCCAACGCACGCAGCACTTGGCGCGGCGCCTCGTACTCACCGTTGTAACGGCCCAGGTAGCACGGGTCGTGGTAAGTCACGCTGTTGCCTTTGTGCTGGCCCAGGTTCAGCGCACCGTCGCCGATCAGCTCGGCCATGAAGGTGCTGTGATGCTGCACGAGGTAGTTGCCGTTGAAGGCGCCGTATTCGTTTTTCAGCACATGGAAACTGTGCGGGTCGCAGGTGACGATGCGTTTGAAGCTGTATTTGGCCAGGGTCTGGATATTGCGCGAAGCCAGCAATTGGAAGGTCGCTTCATCGCCCAGGCGTCGCGCCACGTCGCCGCTGTCGCGTTCTTCCAGGCCGAGTACGGCGAAGTCGACCTTGGCCGCCTTCAGTACCTTGACGAAAGCGCGCAGGGTGCGCTGGTTGCGCATGTCGAAGGCACCGTCACCGACCCAGAACAGCACGTCGCAACTGCCTTTGTCGCTGAGCAACGGCAGGTTCAAATCCGCCGCCCAGTTCAGGCGACCGCCCGGCGCGAAACCGCCGGGGTTGTCGGTGGCGATCAGGTTTTCGAGGACTTCGGCACCCTTGTTTGGCGTGGCGCCTTTTTCCAGGGTGAGATGGCGGCGCATGTCGACGATGGCGTCCACGTGCTCGATCATCATCGGGCACTCTTCCACGCAGGCGCGGCAGGTGGTGCACGACCACAGGGTCTCGGCGTCCACCAAACCATTGACGATCGGCTGGTGCGGGTTGCCGCCGTGCTCGCCGATCGGTTTGCCAGGGTACGGGCTGCCGGCGAACTTGGCATCGGTGCCACCGGCCAGGCCGACCACCATGTCCTGGATGAGTTTTTTCGGGTTCAGCGGCTGGCCGGCGGCAAACGCCGGGCACGCCGCTTCGCACTTGCCGCACTGCACGCAGGCATCAAAGCCGAGCAGTTGGTTCCAGGTGAAATCCTTGGGTTTTTCCACCCCCAGGGGCGCGGTTTTATCGCTCAGGTCCAGCGGCTTCAAACCGGTGGAACGGCCGCCGCCGAAGCGCTCGGCACGGCGGTGCCAGGCCAGGTGCAGGGCACCGGCGAAGGCGTGTTTCATCGGCCCGCCCCAGGTCATGCCGAAGAACATCTCGGACACGCCCCACAGCACGCCCACACCGAGCAGCGCCGCGAGCAACCAGCCGCCGAAGTCCGCCGGCAGAATCCCGGCCACCGGCAAGGTCACCAGGAAGAAGCTCACCGAGAACGCCAGCAGGCTTTTCGGCAGGCGCATCCAGGGGCCTTTGGACAGGCGCGCGGGTGGGTTGCGGCGGCGCAGGTACATGAAGATCGCGCCGACAAACATCAATGTCGACGCCAACAGCAGCGCGTAGCCAAGAATGCGACTTTGCAGGCCGAAACCGTGTACCAGGATCGCCAGCAGCGCCGACAGCACAAAACCCAACGCCGTGGCGACGTGGGTATTGGCGATGTATTTGTCGCGGGCGACCACGTGGTGCAGGTCGACCATATAGCGCTTGGGCATGGCCAGCAGGCCGCCCAGCAGGTCGACTTTGGAGGCGCGGCCACGGCGCCACATGTTCACGCGGCGCAGGGCGCCGAGGACGGCGAGGCCCAGGGCGGCAAACAGGAGAATAGGCAGCAAGGTGTTCAACATGGTGAAGCTCCCACAGACCACACAAAACTAATGTGGGAGGGGGCTTGCCCCCGATAGCGGTGGGTCAGCTACAGCTGTATCAACTGACACTCCGCCATCGGGGGCAAGCCCCCTCCCACATTTGAACCCAGTCGGGTCAGAAATCCTTGCACAAGCGCAGGGCGTCATAGATGGCGGCGTGGGTATTACGCTGCGCCACACAGTCACCGATGCGGAACAGCAAGTACCCCTCGCCCGCCTCGCTCAGGCACGGCTGCGGCTTGATCGCGAACAGCGCTTCGACGTCGATCTGGCCCTTGTTGCGCGAGCCTTCCTTGAGCCCGTAGTAAATGGCCTCGTCCGGACGCACGCCGTTCTCCACTACCACCTGGTCGACCACCCGTTCTTCCTTGGCGCCGGTGTATTCGTTCTCCAGCACCGCCACCAGCTTGTCACCCTCGCGATAGACCTTCTCCAGCATCATGTCGCCGGTCATGATCACTTCCTTGGGGTACATGCTGCGGTAGTAGGTGGGGAACGACGTACCGCCAATGGCAACGCCCGGCTTGATGTCGTCGGTGACGATCTCCACCTGGCAGCCTTTGTCGGCCAGGAAGTCGGCCACCGACATGCCGGTGAATTCGCAGATGGTGTCGTACACCAGCACGTTCTTGCCCGGCGCGACTTTGCCGTCGAGCACGTCCCAACTGCTCACCACTAAACCTTCGGCGGCGCCCCAGTGTTCGTTCTGCTCGATAAACGGGTGCCCGCCGACCGCCAGCACGACCACGTCCGGACGCAGGTCCAGGATGGTGTCTGCATCGGCCGCCACGCCCAGGCGCAGGTCGACTTTCAAGCGCGCCAGTTCCAGCTGGAACCAGCGCGTGATGCCGGCAATCTGGTCGCGCTGCGGCGCTTTGGAAGCCGTGGTGATTTGCCCGCCGATAAATTCTTTTTTCTCCAGCAAGGTCACGTCGTGGCCACGCTCGGCGGCGACGCGCGCCGCTTCCATCCCGGCTGGGCCGGCACCGACCACCACGACTTTGCGCTTGGGCCCGGTGGATTTTTCGATGATGTGCGGCACGCCCATGTATTCACGGGAGGTCGCGGCGTTCTGGATGCACAGCACGTCCAGGCCCTGATACTGGCGGTCAATGCAGTAGTTGGCGCCGACACACTGCTTGATCTGGTCGATCTGACCCATCTTGATCTTGGCGATCAGGTGCGGGTCGGCGATGTGCGCACGGGTCATGCCGACCATGTCCACATAGCCGCCTTCCAGAATCCGCGTGGCCTGGTTCGGGTCCTTGATGTTCTGCGCGTGCAGCACCGGGACCTTGACCACTTCCTTGATGCCGGCCGCCAGGTGCAGGAACGGCTCCGGCGGGTAACTCATGTTCGGGATCACGTTGGCCAGGGTGTTGTGGGTGTCGCAACCCGAGCCCACCACACCGATGAAGTCGAGCATGCCGGTGTCGTCGTAGTACTTGGCGATCTGCTTCATGTCCTCGTGGGACAGGCCGTCCGGATGGAACTCGTCGCCGCACAGGCGCATGCCCACGCAGAAGTCATCGCCCACTTCGGCACGCACGGCCTTGAGTACTTCCAGGCCGAACTTCATGCGGCCTTCAAAGCTGCCGCCCCATTCGTCGGTACGCTTGTTGACCCGCGGGCTCCAGAACTGGTCGATCATGTGCTGGTGCACCGCGGACAGTTCCACACCGTCCAGGCCGCCGGCCTTGGCCCGGCGCGCAGCCTGGGCGTAGTTGCCGATCACGCGCCAGATCTCTTCCGGCTCGATGGTCTTGCAGGTAGCGCGGTGCACCGGCTCGCGCACGCCGGACGGCGACATCAGGGTCGGCCAGTTGAAGCCGTCCCAACGCGAGCGACGGCCCATGTGGGTAATCTGGATCATGATCTTGGCGCCATGCTTGTGCATGGCGTCGGCCAGGTTCTGGAAGTGCGGGATGATGCGGTCGGTGGACAGGTTCACCGAGCTCCACCATTCCTGGGGGCTGTCGATGGCCACCACCGAGGAGCCGCCGCAGATCGCCAGGCCGATACCGCCCTTGGCTTTCTCTTCGTAGTACTTCACGTAGCGGTCAGTGGTCATGCCGCCGTCGGTGGCATACACCTCGGCATGGGCAGTACTGAGTACGCGGTTGCGGATAGTCAGTTTGCCGATCTGGATCGGCTGGAACATTGCTTCGAAAGCCATGGCACGGTCCTCGGCTTACAACGGCTTGACGGTGAACAGGCCGGAATCAAAGCCCTCTTCGGAGCCTCCGTAGACTTGTTCGGCGACGGTGCGGATCTTGCTGCCACGGGCTTCCAGGATCTGGTCCATGGCACCGGCAAACCAGCCGGTGAACATGTAGTCGACCTTGCGCCCGACCTTGCCGTACACATAGACGAATGCCGAGTGCTCAAGCGTGACGCTGGCGGTGCCTTTGTCGAGGTCGATGTCCTGGATCTTGAACAGGCCCCAGCCGCGTTGCGACAGGCGCTTCATGTAGTGCTCGAACACCGCGACGCCTTCCAGGCCGTGGCACTCGGCTTCTTTTTCACACCAGTGCCAGGCGGACTTGTAGCCGGCCTTGTAGAGAATCTCGGCGTAGGCGTCGGCGCCCAGTACTTCTTCGATGCCCATGTGGTTGTTGACGAAGAAATGGCGCGGCACGTACAGCATCGGCAGGGCGTCGGAGGTCCAGACACCGGTTTCGCTGTCGACTTCGATTGGCAATTGCGGGGCGATCTTGGCCATGGAAACTTAACTCCAGAAAATTCGTTTTGATGCCCGCCGCGCGAATGGCGACGGGTGAAGGATCAAGCGAGCGGTGGCTTATTCGCCCCAGACGTCCTTTAGGACGTTCACCCAGTTCTCGCCCATGATCTTGCGCACCACGCGCTCAGGATGGCCGCGCTTGAGCAGGGTCTCGGTGAGGTTGGGGAACTCGCCCACGGTGCGGATGCCCAGCGGGTTGATGATCTTGCCGAAGCTGGTCAGGCGGCGGGCGTAGCCCTTGTCATGGGTGAGCATTTCGAAGAAATCCTGGCCATGGCCCTGGGTGAAGTCGGTGCCGATGCCGATGGCGTCTTCGCCGACGATGTTCATGGTGTATTCAATGGCTTCGGCGTAGTCGTCGATGGTCGAATCGATGCCCTTGGCCAGGAACGGCGCGAACATGGTCACACCGACAAAACCGCCATGGTCGGCAATGAACTTGAGTTCTTCATCGGACTTGTTACGCGGGTGCTCTTTAAGGCCCGACGGCAGGCAGTGGGAGTAGCACACCGGTTTTTTCGATTCGAGGATGACTTCTTCGCTAGTCTTGGAACCCACGTGGGACAGGTCGCACATGATGCCGACGCGGTTCATCTCGCCAACGATCTCACGTCCGAAGCCCGACAGGCCGCCGTCACGCTCATAGCAGCCGGTGCCCACCAGGTTCTGGGTGTTGTAGCACATCTGCACCACACCGACGCCGAGCTGCTTGAAGATCTCGACGTAGCCGAGCTGGTCTTCAAACGCGTGGGCATTCTGGAAACCGAAAATAATGCCGGTCTTGCCCTGCTCTTTGGCGCGACGGATGTCGGCGGTGGTTTTCACCGGGATCACCAGGTCGCTGTTCTCGCGGATCAGGGTCTGGCTGGCGACGATGTTATTGATCGTGGCCTGGAAGCCTTCCCACACCGACACGGTGCAGTTGGCGGCGGTGAGGCCGCCTTTGCGCATGTCCTCGAACAGGTCGCGATTCCACTTGGCAATAATCAGCCCGTCGATAACGATGCTGTCGGCGTGCAACTCGGCTGGGCTCATCAGGCGTCCCCTTATTGGCGATTCATGCGCCGAATCGTCTGCCGGCGCTTTGGGGCCAGCATATGCCCAGGGGCCGACCGAGCCGGGTGCAAAAACGACAGGGGAATTGCCGAAAGCGTCAATCCGCGACAAAGGGTGTTAAGAGGTGTCTGACTAGCGGCTGTTATTTGTCTTACGCTTGAGCCAGAATTCGGCCATTACCTGATATGAGACGGCGCAATGAAATCGATTTTCCTGGCTTTGGCACTCATCGCAACCGGCGTCCACGCGGCCGAAGACACCGACAGCACGCCGTGCGATGGCATCGAAAACGACAAACAAACCCTGGAATGCGCCTCCTACAACAAAACCACCGCTGAACAGTTGTTAAAAGACAACTATCAGGGCCTGCTCGAACGCATGGCTTCGACCTACGGCAGCGACAAGACCAAGCTGGCGGACATTACCGCTCGTCTGAAGGACGCCCAGCAGAAGTGGGAAAAACTGCGTGACGCCGATTGCGCCGTGGACACCTTCCCGGCGGTGACCGGCACCAAGGCGTATGCGATTGCGCAAAATGATTGCCTGGCGCGCATGAGCGATGAGCGGTCGGAGTTTTTGGAGTCGATTGGGCAGGAATAAGCGACAATCCCTGCCACTTTTAATCTGAACCAAGGCCATTCATGAGCATCTGCGGTATCGAAATCAAAGGCAGCGAAGCCATCATCGCCGTCGCCTCGCTGGACAACCAGGCGCTGACCCATGTCGCCCTGGCCACCAAGAAAATCGCGCTGGAAGATGACGACGAAGCGGCCAACGTCAAAGCCTTTGCCGCCCAGGTGAAGGCCTTTGTGCAGGCCAACGCCATCACTCGCATCGCGATCAAGAAGCGCAGCAAGAAAGGCGAATTCGCCGGCGGGCCGACCACGTTCAAGATTGAAGGCGTGTTTCAGCTGCTGGAGGCGGTCGAGGTGACGCTGCTGTCGCCGCAGACGATCAATGCGCAGAACAAGAAGCACGGTTTTGAACTGCCGGCGACGCTGAACAAGTATCAGCATGAGGCTTATAAAGCAGCCTGTTCGGTACTGATGAAAAAGTAAGCCACACCACAGTCAGACCCGATTCACATTGGATTCAGGTTGTTTTCAGTTGGGGTGTAGGGCGCTTGTACAGCAGCCAATCCCCGAACGCTTTGTCTTCCAGCGCGTAGCCGCCCCGGCTCGACTTCCATACCAATTCCTTGTCACGCAAGGCATCGATACAGGCCTGAATAGTCTGGGTACCCGGCACCACATCGCTGCCCATATCCTCCAGTGCCTTGCTGACCGCCGTAATGGTGCTGTCGGTAAACGGCGCAAAGGGTTGATTGCCGTGCAAGCGCTCCACCATCACCTGCAGCACTGCACGCTGCGGGATGGTCAGCGCGTTCCAGGCGCTTTCGAATTCGGTCCATACACCGGCGCGCAGCAATTCGGCGCGGCTGTGCAGCAATTCGCCCAGATTGCTCGCCTCGCCCAACTCCAAGGCGACCTCGCCGATGATGGTGCGCAGCATCTCGGGGCGGCGGCCGACCAGCTCGAAGGCGTCGTCGATATCCGCCGCCTTGAACTGGTTGGTCGTGGCCAGGTGGGCATTAAGGTGCGCGGTGTAGGCTTGGGTGAACGCTTTGCCCAGCAGCGGAAACGGCGTGATGCTGGAGCCAAAGAACGGCTGGCTTTTGCCCAGGACCAGATGGGCCAGCTTGTCGCGGTTGGAGCCGGTGAACACCAGGTGCAAGCCACTGCCGTCCTCGTCACGGCCTTGGTTGAGCTGATCCCGGGCGGCCTTGAGCGCGAACATCGCGTTGATTCCCGAATCGCTGCTTAACGCGTGCTGCGCTTCGTCAATCACCAGCACCACGGGTTTTTCGGCAGCGCTGTGCAGCAACTCCAAGGCCTGGGTCAACGTCGCGCCGACGGGCAATTGGGGCTTGCTGAAGTCCCAGGACAAGGTACGCAGAAAGCTCAGTTTCTCGACGCCAATGTTCTTGGCCAGTTTGCGAATGCCTTTTTCATAGGGCACCAGGGCGGCGGCAATAGCACTGGCGATCAACTCCGCCGGGTCTTTGTCTTTGTCGGCCCACAGGTCGACGTACACGGCAAGCCAACCTCGCAGCTGACACTCAGGGATCAGATCCTCGCGCAAAAATGTACTTTTGCCGGTGCGACGCGGCGCCGCAAGGAACAGCCCGGAGGTGAAATCCTGAATACCGGCGCCCACCAGACCATCGGCAATGCTGCTTGCCAGGGCGGGACGGCGGAACACAAAACCGCTGTGCTTGGACATGGCTTTATACTCAATTATTCAAAACGCTATAAATTATAGCGCTGAGTATAATTGACTATAATCGCCCGTCAAACCACCTCCCGTCGCCGATCCTCCCGTGGGCATTTGGCAAACCGCGCTCGGTAACTGCGCGTGAAATACGACGGCGACTCAAACCCACAGGCAATACTCACTTCCAGCACACTCAGGTCACTTTGGCGCAGCAGTTGCCGGGCTTTTTCCAGGCGCAGGCCCAAGTAGAAGTTGCTCGGCGTATCGTTCAGATGCAGACGGAACAAGCGCTCCAACTGGCGCCGGGTAACCTTGATCGCTTCAGCCAGCGCCAGCGTGCTCAGCGGCGGTTCGGTGTGCTGTTCCATTTCGCCGATCACCTGCACCAGTTTTTTGTTGTTAATGCCGTAGCGCGTGGCGATCTGCATGCGCTGATGGTCTTTGCGCGGGCGGATACGGCCGAGCACGAATTGCTCGGACACTTGAATGGCCAACTCCGAACCGTGGGCCTGGGCGATCAGGTCGAGCATCAGGTCGATGGACGCCGTGCCGCCGGCGCAGGTGATGCGGCGACGGTCAATCTCGAACAGTTCCTGGGTCACCGTCAGCTGTGGATAAGATTCTTTGAACGCGTCGATGGCTTCCCAATGCAGGGTCACGCGATGGCCATCGAGCAAGCCCGCTTCGGCGAGCACGCAGGCGCCGGTGTCGATGGCCCCGAGGGTCACGCCGTCGTGATCGAGGCGCCGCAACCAGTGCTCCAGCGCGGGGGTGGCAAACTGCAACGGCTCGAAGCCGGCCACCACCAGCAAGGTCGCGCCTTTTTTCAGCGGTTCCAGCGCGGCATCGGCGTTGACCGACATGCCATTGCTCGCCAGCACCGCGCCGCCGTCGGCGCTCAACACATGCCAGCGGTACAGCTCGCCGCGAAAACGGTTGGCCACCCGCAGCGGTTCCAGCGCGGAAATAAACCCGATGGCCGAGAACCCCGGCATCAGCAGAAAGTAGAAATCCTGGGACATGGTGGCGCTCTCGTCATACGGGCAGCGTGGCACTGTGATACTCCCGTTCACCCGCGGATTCAAGGGGACAGGTCGCTCCAGTGCAAGAGCCGGTCGCCGCCGTGCGTTTTGTCGGCTGCGAAGGTACGTAACTTGGCCTCACGGCGCACAAAGACGCCGGACCCCACAATAACGACCTGCCGAGGGCCCCACCATGAACCGACTGATCCGCCGCTGCGTGCTCGCACTCAGCGCCAGCGCCATCTTGAGCACCAGCGTATTCGCCGCCGACGCGCAATCCTGCCGGAATGTGCGCATGGGCGTGGTGAACTGGACCGACGTCATCGCCACCAGCGCCATGACCCAAGTGTTGCTCGACGGCCTCGGCTACCAGACCAAACAGACCAGCGCCTCCCAGCAAATCATCTTCGCCGGCATCCGCGACCAGCGCCTGGACCTGTTCCTGGGCTACTGGAACCCGCTGATGACCCAGACCATCAGCCCCTTCGTCGATGCCAAGCAGGTCAAGGTTCTCGACAAACCCAGCCTGCAAGACGCCCGCGCCACCCTCGCCGTGCCCACGTACCTGGCCGACAAGGGCCTGAAGACCTTCGCCGACATCGCCAGCTTCGAGAAAGAACTGGGCGGCAAGATCTATGGTATCGAGCCAGGTTCGGGCGCCAATACGCAGATCAAGGCGATGATTGCCAAGAACCAGTTCGGCCTGGGCAAGTTCCAGCTGGTGGAGTCCAGCGAAGCCGGCATGCTCGCTGCCGTGGACCGCGCCGTGCGCCGCAAGGAAGCCGTGGTGTTCTTCGGCTGGGCGCCGCACCCGATGAACGTCAACGTCGCGATGACCTACCTCAGCGGCAGCGAAGACGCCCTGGGCCCGAACGAAGGCATGGCCACCGTCTGGACCGTAACATCGCCCACCTACGCCGAACAGTGCCCCAACGTACATAAACTGCTGACCAACCTGACCTTCACCGCCGCCGACGAGAGCCGGATGATGCAGCCGCTGCTGGATCACAAAGATGCCCTGGAATCCGCCAGGCAGTGGCTCAAGGAGCACCCGCAAGACCAGGCGCGCTGGCTGGAAGGCGTGACCACCTTCGATGGCAAACCGGCCGCGGCAAACCTGCAATTGACCCGCCAATAACCCTTTTGAATCACCGCTTCGCAGCCTAGTACGGCTGCGAACGGCACCACCACGCCTGTAAGGAACCGACTCATGAACCACGACGTCATCATCACCTGCGCACTCACCGGTGCTGGCGACACGACCAGCAGAAGCCCGCACGTGCCGGTCACCCCCAAACAGATCGCCGCAGCGGCGGTTGAAGCGGCCAAGGCCGGCGCCACCGTGGTCCATTGCCATGTGCGCGACCCCGCAACCGGCAGGTTCAGCCGCGATGTGGCGCTGTACCGCGAAGTGATGGAGCGCATCCGCGAGGCCGACATCGACATCATCGTCAACCTGACCGCCGGCATGGGTGGCGACCTGGAGATCGGTGGCGGCGAGAACCCGATGGAGTTCGGCCCCAACACCGATCTGGTCGGCCCGTTGACGCGCCTGGCGCATGTCGAAGAACTGCTGCCGGAAATCTGCACGCTGGACTGCGGCACCCTGAACTTCGGCGATGGCGACACCATTTACGTGTCCACCCCGGCGCAACTGCGTGCCGGGGCCAAACGCATCCAAGCACTGGGCGTAAAGGCCGAGCTGGAAATCTTCGACACCGGCCACCTGTGGTTCGCCAAGCAGATGATCAAGGAAGGCCTGCTGGACAACCCGCTGTTCCAACTGTGCCTGGGCATCCCATGGGGCGCGCCGGCCGATACCACCACCATGAAAGCCATGGTCGACAACCTGCCCGCCGACGCGGTGTGGGCCGGCTTCGGCATCGGCCGCATGCAAATGCCGATGGCGGCGCAGGCGGTGCTGCTGGGCGGCAACGTGCGGGTCGGCCTGGAAGACAACCTGTGGCTGGACAAGGGCGTGCTTGCCACCAATGGTCAACTGGTGGAACGCGCGGGGGAAATCCTCAGCCGGTTGGGCGCGCGGGTGCTGAGCCCGGCCGAAGGCCGAATCAGGATGGGCCTGACCAAACGCGGCTAAAAATGTGGGGGCTTGCCCCCTCCCACAGGGGATCACCGAACTCTTTAGGAATGTGCCATGCGCTTTATTACAGAAATCAAAACCTTCGCCGCCCTCGGCAGCGGTGTCATCGGCAGCGGCTGGGTAGCCCGCGCGTTGGCCCATGGCCTGGATGTAGTGGCCTGGGACCCGGCCCCAGGCGCCGAAGCGGCGCTGCGCAAACGCGTCGCCAATGCCTGGGGCGCCTTGGAGAAACAGGGCCTGGCGCCCGGCGCGTCCCAGGACCGCCTGCGCTTTGTGGCGACGGTTGAGGCGTGCGTAAAAGACGCCGACTTCATCCAGGAAAGCGCCCCCGAACGCCTGGAGCTGAAGCTGGAACTGCACGGCAAGATCAGCGCAGCGGCCAAACCGAATGCGTTGATCGGTTCGAGCACCTCGGGCCTGTTGCCGAGCGAGTTCTATGAGGGTTCGACCCACCCGGAACGCTGTGTGGTCGGGCACCCGTTCAACCCGGTTTACCTGCTGCCATTGGTGGAGGTGGTGGGCGGTAAAAATACCGCACCGGAGGCGATCCAGGCGGCGATCACGGTGTATGAATCCCTCGGCATGCGCCCGCTGCATGTGCGCAAGGAAGTCCCGGGGTTTATCGCCGACCGCCTGCTCGAAGCGCTATGGCGCGAGGCGCTGCACCTGGTCAATGACGGCGTGGCCACCACCGGCGAAATCGACGATGCCATTCGCTTTGGCGCCGGGTTGCGCTGGTCGTTCATGGGCACCTTCCTCACCTACACCCTGGCGGGCGGTGATGCGGGTATGCGCCACTTCATGGCGCAGTTCGGCCCGGCGTTGCAGTTGCCGTGGACCTATTTGCCGGCGCCGGAACTGACCGACAAATTGATCGACGAGGTGGTCGATGGCACCCGTGACCAGTTGGGCACGCACAGCATTTCGGCGCTGGAGCGCTATCGTGATGATTGCCTGCTGGCGGTACTGGAGGCGGTGAAAACCACCAAAGCCAAGCACGGCATGAGCTTCGCTGAATAACCCTGTGGGAGGGGGCTTGCTCCCTCCCACCTTCGACCGAGTACGGACTCATGCCTGCATTGACCACCTACACCACAAAAATCCAGCCCGCCTGGGTCGACTACAACGGCCATCTGCGCGACGCGTTCTATTTGCTGATTTTCAGCTACGCCACCGACGCGCTGATGGACACCCTGGGCCTGGACAGCGACAACCGCGAAGCCAGCGGCCACTCGCTGTTCACCCTGGAGCTGCACCTGAACTACCTGCACGAAGTGAAACTCGGCGCCGAGGTTGAGGTACATACCCAACTGATCGCCCACGACGCCAAGCGCCTGCACCTCTTTCACAGCCTGCACCTGGCGGGTGATGGGAAGTCCCTCGCGGGCAATGAGCAGATGCTGTTGCACGTCGACCTTGCCGGGCCGCATGCCACGCCGTTCAGTGAGGCTACGCTGGAAAGACTCAACGCCATCAGCGCTGAACAAGCCGACCTGCCAAGGCCTGCCCTGCTCGGCCGGGCCATCGGTTTACCGGCAAAAAAAGCCCCGATCCAGCCGTGACTGGATCGGGGCAGAGGTGCCTTGTGTGAGCTGTACATCCCGAGGGTGACCAAACCTTCAAGCTGTGGGCCTGGGTTCAGTGTGCCGGTAAGTGCGTTCGGCACATGGCCCGAAAACGACACGCTCATAGCCATCCGAGGCATTCGCGCATTCTGCCCTTGCCGCGTGCCTGGGCGGCTACCAGAATCCAGCTCAGACCCCGCTCCCCTCACAGGATAAACGTCATGATGCACGCGGATTTGATTGACCAGAATGACCTGCTGGACCAACTGCGCTCGTTGGGTTTCGAAGTGTCCAGCGGCGCCAGCGCCGAACAGGCCTGCGAGTGCGCCGTGCGCGGCTTGAGCGAAGCACGGGCCAAGGCGCTCAAGGGCATGGTTGAGCAGATGTACACCAGTAGCGCGACGATTTTGCCGGCGGTGCGTCAGGCGATTGATAAGCAGTTGTTGCCGGCGTTGATGCAGTTCAAGCAGAACTCTGGCGCCTGACAGATCGCTATCGGGGGCAAGCCCCCCTCCCACACTTGACCGCGTCCGTCCATGGTCCAGTGTGGGAGGAGGCTTGCCTGCGATGCGGTCAACTCGGTTTAAAGCCTTACGCTGGCAAACGTCGACTCATTGCGCGCCTGGCTCAACGCCGACATCGGCCCCGCCAACGGCGCCAGCACCAGCGCCTGCGGAATCGGCATCATCGCCACCTGCTGGGCAGTGTTGGAACCCACGCGCTCATCGCGTGGCGGAATGCCGAAGTATTCGCGGTAGCACTTGGAGAAGTGCGGCGTGGACACAAACCCGCACACCGACGCCACTTCGATGATCGACATCGGCGTTTGCTTGAGCAGCTGCCGTGCACGAATCAGGCGCAGCTTGAGGTAGTAGCGCGACGGTGAGCAGTGCAGGTATTTCTGGAACAGGCGCTCCAACTGGCGACGCGACACGGCGACGTACACCGCCAGTTCGTCCAGGTCGATCGGCTCTTCCAGGTTGGCTTCCATCAGCGCGACGATTTCCTGCAGCTTCGGCTGGTTGGTGCCGAGCATGTGCTTGAGCGGCACGCGCTGGTGATCCTGTTCGTTGCGGATGCGTTCGTACACGAACATCTCGGAGATGGCGGCCGACAGTTCACGACCGTGGTCGCGGCTGATCAGGTGCAGCATCATGTCCAGCGGCGCAGTGCCGCCGGAGCTGGTGAAGCGGTTGCGGTCGAGGGTGAACAGGCGGGTGCTCATCGATACACGGGGGAAGGCTTCCTGCATCGAGGCCAGGCATTCCCAATGCACACTGCAATCGAATCCGTCGAGCAGACCGGCGCAGGCCAGGGCCCAACTGCCGGTGCACACCGCGCCGAGGCGACGGGACTGGCGCGCCTGGCTTTGCAGCCACGACACGTGTTCACGGGTGACGGTGCGCTGGATCCCCACGCCGCCGCATACGATGACGGTGTCGAGCACCGGGGCTTTGTGCATGGAGGCATCGGGAGTGATTTGCAGACCGTCGCTGGCCCAGACCTGGTTGCCATCCACACTCAGCGTGGTCCAGCGATACAGCTCGCGACCGGACAACTGGTTGGCCATGCGCAGCGGTTCGACTGCCGACGCCAGGGAAATCAGCGTGAAATTGTCCAGCAGCAAAAAGCCGATGGATTGAGGCGCACGGTTCTGGGGTTGGGCCCCTGAGTTGAACGACGTCATCGCGGTATCTCCTCACACAAAGCGGGTGATGGCCTCAGGCGAGGCTCTTGTTATTGCGCTCTTCATCTGTAAAGAAGAGAGGCTTTGAATGGATAGAGCAAATGCCGTGCCTAAAATTGAATGCGTATTCAATAAATCCTGAAAACGACCTGTTGACGCGTCTATATAAGCCCGCGCGGGATGTGCGGGATATAGCCTGAAAACGACGTAGGAGCAGGCTCGCCACAGTGCGTGAGCAGATCGGTAGCACTTGTGGGAAAGCGCTTTGAGGGGGGTGGGACAAGTCTGTCACCCAAAGCACGGGCGACAGAGGGTCGAAGGGAAATCGTTTGGGAGCTACTTATCTGTTTGCGACGCGCTAAAAGGTGGCGCTTTTGGCTTGGGTGTTCACTTTATGAGCAGTGTCGCCTGAACCACCGCGATGCAGGCGACCCGGTCTCAGCACTCAACCGCGCTGACCGCCAAGCCACCCCGCGACGTCTCTTTGTACTTGTCATGCATGTCTGCGCCGGTATCGCGCATGGTGCGGATCACCCGGTCCAGGGAGATAAAGTGCTGGCCGTCGCCACGCAGGGCCATTTGCGCGGCGTTGATCGCCTTGACCGCCGCGATTGCGTTGCGCTCGATGCACGGCACTTGCACCAGCCCGCCCACCGGGTCGCAGGTCAGGCCGAGGTTATGTTCCAGGCCGATTTCGGCGGCGTTGCACAGTTGCTCCGGCGTGGCGCCCAGGATTTCCGCGAGCCCCGCCGCAGCCATCGCGCACGCCGAACCCACCTCACCCTGGCAGCCGACTTCGGCGCCGGAGATCGAAGCGTTCTTCTTGCACAGGATCCCTACCGCCGCCGCGCCGAGCAGGTAGTCGACCACGTTGGCCTCGGTGACTTCTTCACTGAACTTCATAAAGTAGTGCAGCACCGCCGGGATGATGCCCGCCGCGCCATTGGTGGGTGCGGTGACCATGCGCCCACCGGCGGCGTTTTCTTCGTTGACCGCCAGGGCGAACAGGTTGACCCACTCCATGGCGCTGAGGGTCGAGCCGATCACATTGGGTTTGCCCAGCTCTTGCAAACTGCGGTGCAACTTGGCCGCGCGACGGCGCACGTTCAGGCCACCAGGCAGGATGCCTTCGTGCTTGAGGCCCTGCTCCACGCAGTCCTGCATGGCACGCCAGAGTTTCATCAAGCCGCTGCGGATTTCTTCTTCGGAGCGCCAGACCTTTTCATTCGCCAGCATCAACTCGGCGACGCGCAGGTTGTGGGTCTTGCACAGGTGCAACAGCTCCACGGCGCTGGAAAAGTCATAGGGCAGTTCGGTGCGGTCCATGTCCGCCACGCCGCTTTGGGCCTGGGCTTCATCCACCACAAAACCGCCGCCCACCGAGTAGTAAGTGTCGCGGTGCAGCTCACCGTCATCGCCATACACCACCAGGGTCATGGCGTTGGGATGGAACGGCAGGTTTTCATCGAGCAGGCGCATGTCCCGGGCCCACACAAACGGCACCGGCAAACGCCCGTCCAGCAGCAGGGTGTCGGTTTCGCGCAGGGTATGGATGCGTGGGCCGATTTGCGAGGGGTCGATCGCGTCCGGCCATTCGCCCATCAGGCCCATGATGGTGGCGGTGTCGCTGCCATGGCCGATGCCGGTGGCCGACAATGAGCCGTACAGCTGAACTTCGACACGCCGAACCTGTTCCAACCATTCGCGCCCACGCAGTGCCTGGACGAACAACGCCGCGGCGCGCATGGGGCCGACGGTGTGAGAACTCGAAGGCCCGATGCCGATCTTGAACAGGTCGAAAACGCTGATAGCCATTAACGTGGAACTCCTCGATAAGCACGGGCCGGGCAACAGTGAGCTGCTACGCTCGTAGCTCGCGTGGCCCTTTATTGAGCCCAAGTTCGGATGCCGGCTGTTCATAGCCAAGGCGCTGCGACGAGTCATAGCTCCGCTATGGCGAGGAGCAGCAACGCAGGATATGGACAGCCGGCATCCGAAATTGGGATCAAGAAAGGGTTACGCGAGCTACAGGCCCAGATGGCAGCATCATCAAGGTTTTATCTGCCGTCACGGCGTCTCACACCGACGCATCCATGCTCACCAGCGTCGCTTGCGTGCGAACACTGTTTTTGGCCGTTTTTTGCGGTGCAGATGAGCAAATCCCGTGGTTTTACCTTGGGAAAAAGCTGTAAACGACGTCACCAACACTGGATACGACCCTCCCTGTACTGGATACGACGCACCCTGTAGGCGTCAGATTTTCACTGGTACATGATCAGTCTCGACTCGTTTGCAAGGCACCGTGGCAGAGCTGTTGTCGCACGCTCCAACCGCAACACTTATAAAGCGCGGCGAAGGCCGCCAGAAAAAACACAGGAGTCTACCCAGATGAAAGGTTCACCCTCGTTGTTGTTGGCCGCCATGCTGAGTCTGCCAGTCATGGCGCACGCTGCAGAACCGGAACAGTGCAAGACCGTCAACTTCTCCGATGTCGGCTGGACCGACATCACCGTCACCACCGCGACCACCAGCGAAATCCTCAAGGGCCTGGGCTACAAGCCGCGCACCACGATGATTTCGGTACCGGTGACCTACAAGTCACTGGCTGACGGCAAGAACATGGACATCTTCCTCGGCAACTGGATGCCGACCATGGAAAACGACATCAAGCAGTACCGTGATGCGGGCACCGTGGAAACCGTGCGCGCCAACCTGGAGAACGCCAAGTACACCCTGGCGGTCCCACAGGCGCTGTACGACAAAGGCCTGAAAGACTTCGCCGACATCGCCAAATTCAAGGATGAGCTGGGTGGCAAGATCTACGGCATCGAGCCAGGTAACGACGGCAACCGCACCATCCAGACGCTGATCGACAAAGACGCCTTCGGCCTCAAAACCGCCGGCTTCAAGGTGGTCGAGTCCAGCGAAGCCGGCATGCTCTCCCAGGTCGAACGCGCCTCCAAGCGCGACCAGGCCATCGTGTTCCTGGGCTGGGAACCGCATCCGATGAACACCCGCTTCAAGATGAAGTACCTGACCGGCGGTGACGACTCGTTCGGCCCCAACTACGGTCAGGCCACCATCTACACCAACGTCCGCAAGGGCTACACCCAGGAATGCAGCAACGTGGGTCAGTTGCTGAAAAACCTGGTGTTCACGCTGGACATGGAAAGCACGCTGATGGGTAACGTCCTGGACGACAAAATGAAGGCCGACGCCGCCGCCAAGGCCTGGCTGAAAAAGAACCCGCAAGTGCTCGACACCTGGCTCGCCGGTGTCACCACCGTTGATGGCAAACCAGGGCTCGATGCAGTCAAAGCTTACCTCGCCAAGTAATACCTGCTGACCCCGGGCCGGTGCGCTGGCCCGGGACGTTTCCCTCTTCGCATGTGGACATTCACTACCATGCTGACTGAACAGAAAATCCCACTAGGCCAGTACATCGCTGCCTTCGTCGAATGGTTGACCCAACACGGCGCCAACTACTTCGACGCAATCGCATCGACACTGGAAACGATGATCCACGGCGTGACGTTTGCGCTGACCTGGTTCAATCCGCTGGCATTGATCGGTCTGATTGCGCTGCTGGCTCACTTTATTCAACGTAAATGGGGACTGACTGTTTTTGTCATCGCCTCCTTCCTGCTGATCCTCAACCTGGGGTACTGGCAGGAAACCATGGAGACCCTCGCGCAGGTGCTGTTCGCCACGCTGGTCTGCGTGGTCATCGGCGTGCCGCTGGGCATTGTTGCCGCGCACAAACCGATGTTCTACACCATGATGCGGCCGGTGCTCGATCTGATGCAGACCGTACCGACCTTCGTCTACCTCATCCCTACCCTGACCCTCTTCGGGCTGGGTGTGGTGCCTGGTTTGATTTCCACGGTGGTGTTCGCGATTGCCGCGCCCATCCGCCTGACTTACCTGGGTATCCGCGATGTACCGCAAGAGTTGATGGACGCCGGCAAGGCCTTTGGCTGCTCGCGCCGTCAGTTGCTCTCGCGCATTGAACTGCCCCACGCCATGCCGAGCATTGCCGCCGGCATTACCCAATGCATCATGCTGTCGCTGTCGATGGTGGTGATCGCCGCCCTGGTAGGTGCCGATGGCCTCGGCAAGCCGGTGGTCAACGCACTGAACACCGCCGACATTGCCCTGGGCTTCGAAGCCGGCCTGGCGATTGTGTTGCTGGCCATCATGCTCGACCGCATCTGCAAACAACCCGACGCTAAAGTAGGGGGTGATGCATGAGCATTATCCGATTCGACAAAGTCGACGTGATCTTCTCCAAAGACCCACGCGAAGCGCTCAAGCTGCTGGACCAGGGCATGAGCCGTAACGAGATTCTGAAAAAGACCGGGCAGATCGTCGGCGTTGAAAAAGCCAGCCTGGACATCGAGAAAGGCGAGATCTGCGTGCTGATGGGCCTGTCGGGCTCCGGCAAGTCGAGCTTGCTGCGCTGCATCAACGGCCTCAACACCGTGAGCCGTGGCCAGCTGTTTGTGGAGCATGAAGGTCGCCAGATCGACATCGCCTCGTGCACCCCGGCCGAGCTGAAAATGATGCGCACCAAGCGCATCGCCATGGTGTTCCAGAAGTTCGCCCTGATGCCCTGGCTGACGGTGCGCGAAAACATCAGCTTCGGCCTGGAAATGCAGGGCCGCCCCGAGAAAGAACGGCGCAAGCTGGTGGACGAGAAACTGGAGCTGGTGGGCCTGACCCAATGGCGCAACAAGAAGCCCGATGAGCTGTCCGGCGGCATGCAGCAGCGCGTCGGCCTGGCGCGCGCGTTGGCGATGGACGCCGACATCCTGCTGATGGACGAACCCTTCTCCGCTCTCGACCCGCTGATCCGCCAAGGCTTGCAGGACGAACTGCTGGAGCTGCAACGCAAGCTGAGCAAAACCATCGTGTTCGTCAGTCACGACCTCGACGAGGCGCTCAAGCTGGGCAGCCGTATTGCGATCATGAAAGACGGCAAGATCATCCAGTACAGCGTGCCGGAAGAGATCGTGCTGAACCCGGCGGACGACTATGTACGCACCTTCGTCGCCCATACCAACCCGCTGAACGTACTGTGCGGCCGCAGCCTGATGCGCACGCTGGACAACTGCACGCGCGTCAACGGCTCGGTATGCCTGGACCCGGGCGGCGACTCATGGCTGGACCTGGCCGAAGGCAACACCATTCAGGGCGCGCGCCAGAATGGCGTGGTGATGAACCTGCAGAACTGGGCACCGGGGCAAGCCGTGGAAGGTTTGGGCCGCGTGCCGACGCTGGTGGACTCCAATATCGGCATGCGCGATGCGTTGCAGATTCGTTACCAGACGGGAAACAAGCTGGTGTTGCACGACAACAACAAGGTGGTGGGAATTCTGGGCGACAGTGAGCTCTACCATGCCCTGCTGGGCAAAAACCTGGGCTGACCCACACTGCAAAACCCACTGAAGAAACAGGGTCAATGTGGGAGGGGGCTTGCTCCCGATGGCAGTGTGTCAGTCAGTACCGCTGTTACTGATACACCGTCATCGGGAGCAAGCCCCCTCCCACATTTAAAGCACTGCCAAGCTCAACTGTCAGCTATAGACCCGGCCAAGGAGCTGCCGATGGCTTTCAAACTGATCGAGCACGTCCCGGGTAATCTGTTCCTGGGCGAAGCCCATCAGGTCGTACTCCTGAGGCCCGTTGTGCAGGTACACCTCGGCCCGGTAATAGCGGATGCGTTCTTCTTCCGGCACGTCGCTCGGCGCCGCCGAGTAAGCATCCAGGCTCACTTCGTAGACAAACGGGTTGCCCTCCTCCATCTCGATGCGCACGCCAATGCAACGCTTGGATTTACCCAGCAGCGTCTGCACATCCTGCCCTTGCTCACGCAACGCAGTCGCGGCCTCTTCCAGCGCCGGCGTCACGTGTTTGTCCATAAAGCGTTGCACGGTGGCCTGGCTCGGTTGCAGGTCCAGGGCGGTCAAGCGCTCGCTGAAACCACGGCGCCCACGTTCAGCCAATTGCGCCTGCTCCTGTTCGATGGCCACATCCTGGCGCATGGCCTTGTGCAAACCGAACATAAAGCAAATCAACACCACCGAGAACGGCAGCCCCGCCAGCACCACCATGGTCTGCATGGCTTCGAAGTTACCGGCAAACAACAGGCCGATGGTCACCAGGGTGATCACCGCCGACCAGAAGATCCGCAGCCAGTGCGGCGCATCTTCGTCTACGTTGCCGCCTTTGCAGGAAAGGTTGGCCATCATCACCGCGCCGGAATCCGCCGGGGTCAGGAACAGCACAAAGCCCACGAAGATCGACACACCGATAACAATGTTCGACGCCGGGTAATGTTCCAGCAGTTGGTAGATCGCCATGGAGGGTTGTTCCAGGGCGGTCTTGCCCAACGCCACCGCACCCTGGTTCAGCACCAGGTCCAGCGCCGAGTTACCGAAGATCGACAGCCACGCCAGGGTGAAGCCCAGCGGGATCAGCAGTACGCCGGCCACCAGTTCACGTACCGTGCGGCCACGGGAAATACGCGCGATGAACATGCCCACGAACGGTGCCCAGGAAATCCACCAGGCCCAGTAAAACAGGGTCCACAGGCCCATCCAGCGCTCGGTTTTGTCGCCATCGCCTGCGTACACATACAGGTCGAAGGTTTTCAGCACGATGCCGTTGAGGTAGTCACCGGTGTTCTGCACCAGGCCGTTGAGCAAGTGCAGGGTGGGGCCGAACAACAGCACAAAGATCAGCAAACCGCTGAACAGCAGGATGTTGAGGTTGGACAAGCGACGAATGCCGTTCTCCACCCCCGACACGGCGGCGATGGTCGCCACGGTGCTCATCACGATGATCACGATCAACAGGTTGGTGTTGTTGTGCTGCATGCCGAACAGGTTTTCCAGCCCGGACGACACCTGCATCGCGCCGATCCCCAGGTTGGTCACCAGGCCCAGCAGGGTTACGAACATGCCGAAACCGTCCACCGCGTGGCCGGCCGCGCCCTTCACCCACCGCTCGCCCACCAGCGGGTACAGCGCCGAACGCAAGGCCAGCGGCTGGTTGTGGCGGTACGCAAAGTACGCCACGGCCAGGCCGACCAGGGCGTAGATCGCCCAGCCATGCAGGCCCCAATGCAGGAAGGTCAGTTGCAATGCCTGGCGTGCCGCGCCATTGCTGGCCGCCGCGCCTTCGGGCGGGTTGAAGTAGTGGTCCAACGGTTCGGACGCACCGAAGTACAGCAGCGAAATGCCGATGCCCGACGAAAACAGCATCCCGGCCCAGGCGCCGTAGCTGAAGTCCGGGGTGTCGTCCTTGCTGCCCAATTTCAACTTGCCGTAGGACGAAAACGCCAGGCCGACCACGAACACCAGGTAAGCGGCGATCACCACCATGTAGTACCAGCCGAAGCTTTTGGAAAGCCAGGCCTGGGCGACGCCGAGCATGCGCCCGGCCTCCTGCGGGGCGATGATCAGGATGGCGGTCAACAACAGAATCAGCGCGGTGGAGGTGTAGAACACCCAACCGTTGACCCGCACCTTTTCCGGCGGGGTCTTTATTAGAGAGGCAGAACTCATGGCGCAGATGCTCCAGGCAGTGCGAGAGAGAAACACAAGGCAACGGTTATCCCGCGCCATCGATTTTTCGGCAGTCGACGGACGGGTGTTATAAAGACAGCCCGAAAATCCCTGCCCCCCGCCGAGGCGGTGCATAGGGCGTTTGCGGGGTTTTCCAGGTGTCAGATGTCGCTGTCTTTCAAGTAGGAAATACCTGCCAGCAGCGACGATTTGTCGCAGAGCTTATTCTTTGTTGATTGAACGTTCAATCAAAACAAAATAGACTGGCCTTCAAGCCGATGGACGTGATCGCCCGTCGGCAGGCCTAAGGAGAGGTGCTACATGCCCAAGGTCGGTATGCAACCCATACGCCGCCAGCAATTGATCGAAGCCACGATGACGGCCATCGATCAGGTCGGGATGGGCGATGCCAGCATTGCGTTGATCGCCCGTTTGGCCGGCGTTTCGAACGGCATCATCAGTCACTACTTTCGGGACAAGAACGGCCTGATCGCAGCGACGATGCAGTACTTGATGAGCGTGCTGATGGAAAACATCCACGCCCGTCGACAGGCGTTGAAAGACGACAGCCCACGCGCTCACCTCCAGGTGATCGTCGCCGGCAACTTCGACGCCAGCCAGGTCAACGGCCCGGCAATGAAAACCTGGCTGGCCTTCTGGGCCTCCAGCATGCATCACCCGTCTTTGCACAGGTTGCAGCGGATCAACGATCAGCGTCTGTATTCCAACCTGTGCTGCCAGTTCCGCCGCACGCTGCCGTTGCCCGAGGCACGCAGCGCAGCCCGAGGCCTGGCGGCCCTGATCGACGGTTTGTGGTTGCGCGGTGCCCTGTCGGGAGACGCTTTCGATACGGAGCAGGCGCAACGCATCGCTCACGAATACATGGATTTCCAATTGGCCAAGCAGGTGAGTTAGAGCACCTATAACCGCTCAACCCCTGAACGTCCGCCGCCCCTTGTGCGGCGGGTAACGCCAACCACTTATGCACTTGCGAGGACTTTATGGCCCGTTTCGACCTGCAAAAACTCTACATTGACGGCGGCTACAGCGACGCTGGCAGCGATGCCACCTTCGAAGCCATCAACCCGGCTAACGGTGAAGTTCTCGCCCAAGTGCAACGCGCCACCAAAGACGACGTTGAACGTGCCGTGGTCAGCGCCGAAAAAGGCCAGAAAATCTGGGCCGCCATGACCGCCATGGAGCGTTCGCGCATCCTGCGTCGTGCCGTCGACATCCTGCGCGAGCGCAACGATGAACTGGCCGCCCTGGAAACCCTGGACACCGGTAAAGCCTTCTCCGAAACCAAGTACGTCGACATCGTCACCGGCGCCGACGTGCTGGAATACTACGCAGGCCTGGTGCCGGCCATCGAAGGCGAGCAGATCCCGCTGCGCGACACCGCCTTCGTCTACACCCGCCGCGAGCCACTGGGCGTGGTCGCCGGTATCGGCGCGTGGAACTACCCGATCCAGATCGCCCTGTGGAAATCCGCACCGGCGCTGGCGGCCGGTAACGCGATGATCTTCAAGCCCAGCGAAGTCACCTCGCTGACAACCCTGAAACTGGCCGAGATTTACACCGAAGCCGGCGTACCGGCGGGCGTGTTCAACGTGCTGACCGGCAGCGGCCGTGAAGTCGGCACCTGGCTGACCGAGCATCCGCGCATCGAGAAAGTCTCGTTCACCGGCGGCACCGACACCGGCAAGAAAGTCATGGCCAGCGCGTCGAGTTCGTCGCTCAAGGACGTGACCATGGAGCTGGGCGGCAAGTCCCCGCTGATCATTTTCGACGATGCCGACCTCGACCGCGCCGCCGACACCGCGATGATGGCCAACTTCTACAGCTCCGGCCAGGTCTGCACCAACGGCACCCGCGTGTTCGTGCCCAAGCATTTGCAAGCGGCGTTCGAAGCCAAGATCGTCGAGCGCGTGGCGCGCATTCGCATCGGCAACCCGCAAGACGAAAACACCAACTTCGGCCCGCTGGTCAGCTTTGCCCATATGGAAAGCGTGCTGGGCTATATCGCCAAGGGCAAAGAGCAAGGCGCCCGCCTGCTGTGCGGCGGCGACCGCCTGACCGAGGGCGACCTGGCCAAAGGCGCATTCGTGGCACCGACCGTGTTCACCGACTGCACCGACGACATGGTGATCGTGCGCGAAGAAATCTTCGGCCCGGTGATGAGCATCCTCACCTACGAGACTGAAGAAGAAGTGATCCGCCGCGCCAACGACACCGACTTCGGCCTGGCCGCCGGCCTGGTCACCAAGGACCTGAACCGCGCCCACCGCGTGATTCATCAGTTGGAAGCGGGTATCTGCTGGATCAACGCCTGGGGCGAGTCCGACGCGAAGATGCCGGTGGGTGGCTACAAGCAGTCGGGCGTGGGCCGTGAGAACGGCATCAGCTCGCTGAACAACTTCACTCGCATCAAATCGGTACAGGTTGAGCTGGGCGACTACGCCTCGGTGTTCTAAGACCCGAGTCCTGATTGCCTTTGAGGCCGCCATCGGGGGCAAGCCCCCTCCCACAGGGAAACGCATTCCAAATGTGGGAGGGGGCTTGCCCTCGATGAGGCCCTTGCTGACCACACTCCAAAGAGGGCGCATTTATGTCCCAAGAATACGACTACATCATTGTGGGTGCCGGCTCCGCCGGTAACACCCTGGCGACCCGTCTGACCGAAGACGAAGGCGTCACCGTCCTGCTGCTGGAAGCCGGCGGCCCGGACTACCGTCTCGATTTCCGTACCCAAATGCCCGCCGCGCTGGCGTTCCCGCTGCAAGGCCGTCGCTACAACTGGGCCTACGAAACCGATCCGGAGCCGCACATGGACGGCCGCCGGATGGAATGCGGTCGCGGCAAGGGCCTGGGTGGCTCTTCGCTGATCAACGGCATGTGCTACATCCGTGGCAACGCCATGGACTACGACAACTGGTCGAAACTGCCGGGCCTGGAAGACTGGACCTACCTCGACTGCCTGCCGTATTTCCGCAAGGCCGAAACCCGCGACATCGGCCCCAACGATTGGCACGGCGGCGATGGCCCGGTCAGCGTGACCACGCCTAAAGCCGGCAATAACCCGCTGTTTCACGCCATGGTCGAAGCCGGCGTGCAGGCCGGTTACCCGCGTACCGAAGACTTGAACGGCTACCAGCAGGAAGGTTTCGGCCCGATGGACCGTACCGTCACGCCCAACGGCCGTCGCGCCAGCACCGCACGCGGGTACCTGGACACGGCTAAAAAGCGCTCGACCCTGACCATCGTCACCCACGCCCTCACCGATAAGGTGTTGTTCGAAGGCAAGCGCGCGGTGGGCGTGCGTTACCTGATCGGCGCCGCCGAAGAGCGCGTTGAAGCCCGTGCACGCAAGGAAGTACTGGTGTGCAGCGGCGCCATCGCTTCGCCGCAATTGCTGCAACGCTCCGGCGTGGGCCCGGCCAAATTGCTGGAAAGCCTCGACATCCCGGTGGTTCACGACCTGCCCGGCGTGGGCGAAAACCTGCAGGACCACCTTGAGCTGTACCTGCAATATGCGTGCACCCAGCCGGTGTCGCTGTACCCGTCGCTGCTCTGGTACAACCAGCCGGCCATCGGTGCCGAATGGCTGTTCAACGGTACCGGTATCGGCGCCAGCAACCAGTTCGAGGCGGGCGGTTTTATCCGTACCCGTGAAGAATTCGAATGGCCGAATATCCAGTACCACTTCCTGCCGGTAGCGATTAACTACAACGGCAGCAATGGTGTGAAAGAGCACGGGTTCCAGGCGCACATGGGCTCCATGCGTTCGCCGAGCCGTGGCCGTATCCAGCTGAAGTCGAAGAACCCACGGGACTACCCGAGCATCCTCTTCAACTACATGGCCACCGAACAGGACTGGCAGGAATTTCGCGATGGCATCCGCCTGACCCGTGAAATCATGCAGCAACCGGCACTGGACCCGTACCGTGGCCGCGAAATCAGCCCCGGTATCGAGGTGCAAACCGATGAGCAACTGGACAGGTTCATCCGCGAGCACGCCGAGACTGCGTTCCACCCTTCGTGCTCGTGCAAGATGGGCACCGACGAGATGGCCGTGGTGGATGGCGAAGGTCGCGTGCATGGCATGCAAGGCCTGCGTGTGGTCGATGCGTCGATCATGCCGATCATCACCACCGGCAACCTGAACGCGCCGACGATCATGATCGCCGAGAAAATCGCCGACAAGATTCGTGGGCGCAAGCCACTGCCGCGCAGCACCGCCGACTACTACGTGGCGGGCGATGCGCCGGTGCGTGGCAAGCCGTTGCGTGAGATTGCGCAGTAACTGATACACCGTGGCGCCGCTATCGGGAGCAAGCCCCCTCCCACACTGACTGTGTTCACCCATTCAGATGTGTAAACACAGTCAAATGTGGGAGGGGGCTTGCCCCCGATGAGGCCCGACCAGAAACCACACCCCTGCCTTTACACTTTCCTTGATCAGCCCCCAGCCCAGGCCTACTCTGTTTGCCTGCCCGCGCTGAGCCGCCCACAAGGAAGGCCCCATGTTCGACCACCACGCCACACTCAAAAAACACTTCAGTGCCCTGCGCACCGCCGCCGAATTTTTCTCCCTGCGCTACGTCCGCGAATCCGGCCACTACCTGTCGGTACGCAAGAACGTCGCCGAACCGCCGCACCTGAGCCACGACGAAGGCGCCATGCTCACCGTGCGCCTCAACGGGGTTGAAGCCTACGCCGCGACCAACGATATCTCGCTTGCCGGCCTGCAAGCCGCCCTCAAGCGCGCCGAGCAGCAGGCCCGGCGCATCAAACCCCACGCGTTGCTCGACCTGCGCGAGCAACAGGTGTCCAGCGACGTCGCCGATTACCTGTCGCCCGACCTCGGCCAGCCCTTCCCGTCCTTGAGCGATTGCTACCAGTTGCTGGGCGACGCGTCGGCCGCCGTGCCCAGGGACGAGCGCCTGGTGAGCTGGGACGTGAGCCTGGGCATGACCCACGTCGAGCAGATCTACCTGAACACCGCCGGCGCCGAACTGCGTCAGGCCCAGCGTTTTGTATTCCCAGGCGTCAACGTCACCGCCTTTGATGGCAGCGACAGCCAGACCCGCACCCTCGGCGGCACCAACTTCGGCCAGCAGGGCGGCTTTGATGTGATCAACCGCTTCGACCTGGTCGGTGCGGCGCCACGGGTGGCCGACGAAGCCCTGCAACTGCTGCTGGCGCCGAACACACCCCAGGGCCCGCGCGACCTGCTGCTGATGCCCGACCAGATGATCCTGCAGATCCACGAATCCATCGGCCACCCGCTGGAACTGGACCGCATTCTTGGTGACGAGCGCAACTACGCCGGCACCAGCTTTGTGAAGGCCAGCGACTTCGGCCATCTGCAATACGGCTCCAAGCTGCTCAACGTGACCTTCGACCCGGACATTCCCGAGCAGCTCGCCAGCTACAGCCACGACGACGACGGCACCCGCGCCAGCAAGCAATTCCTGATCCGCGAGGGGCTGCTGCTCAAGCCGCTGGGTGGGGCGTTGTCGCAATTTCGCGCCGGGCTGGGCGGCGTGGCCAACAGCCGTGCGAGCAGTTGGAACCGCCCGCCGATCGACCGTATGGCCAACCTGAATATCGAAGCGGGCGACAAGAGCCTGGCACAACTGGTGGGCGGCATCGAAAACGGCATCCTGATGTCGACCAACCGCTCATGGTCCATTGATGACGCACGCAACAAGTTCCAATTCGGCTGCGAATGGGGCCAGTTGATCGAAAACGGCGAGTTCAAGGGTGTGGTGAAGAACCCCAACTACCGCGCCATTTCCGCGCAGTTCTGGCGCAAGCTCAGCGCCGTGGGCGACGCCAGCACCTTCAAGGTGTTGGGCACGCCAAATTGCGGCAAGGGCGAGCCCAACCAGGTGATCCGCGTCGGCCATGCATCGCCGGCCTGTGTATTCAGCAATGTCGACGTATTTGGGGGAGATGCCTGATGAATGATTTCAAGGCGCTGGTGGAGTGGCTCAAACAGGCCGTCACCGACAAGGAACAATTTCACCTCGGCTACGCGGCGGAAGCCTCTGAGTTCGTGCGCTTCAACCATGCCAAGGTACGCCAGGCCGGCCAGGTGCAGCAGGCCAGCCTCAACCTGAAACTGATCAATAACGGCCGGCATGCCGACCTGGGCATTACCCTGGCCGGCGAGCCGCAACTGGACCGCCAACGCCTCGCCGAGGGCTTGCAGCAACTGCGCGAAACCTTGCCGTTGTTGCCGCCGGACCCGTACCTGTTGCTCAACCACAACGCCTGGCAAAGCAGCAATGAACAGGCGCGGCCACTGCCCCAACTGGCGCAGGTGTTGGAAGACATCAGCCAGGCCGCCGCCGGCGTAGACCTGGTCGGCATCTACGCCGCCGGCCCGATCAGCCGTGGCTTTGCCAGCTCCGACGGCGCGTTCGGCTGGCACCAGGCCAATAGCTTCAACTTCGATTTCAGCCTGTTCCATGCCAATGGCGAAGCGGTCAAAGCCAGCTACGCCGGGCACACCTGGGACAGCGCCGAGTTCACCGCGCGCTTGCAGCAGGCGCGCGAGCAATTGGTGTTCCTCGACCGCCCACTGCACCCATTGCCGCCCGGAGAGTACCGCGCCTATCTGGCGCCGGCCGCGCTGGAAGAAATCATCGGCATCATCACCTGGGGTGGGTTCTCCGCCCAAGCCATCGCCAGCAAGGGCAGCTCATTGCAACGACTGTATGCCGGTGAGCAGCACCTGAGCCCGCTGGTGACCGTGAATGAACAGATCAGCGGCTCCCTGAGCCAGGCGTTCTCCACGGAAGGCTACCCGCGCAGCGATGTGACCCTGATTAACGCCGGCAAGGCCGACGGCCGACTGGTCAATTCGCGCAGCGCCGCCGAGTATGGCCTGAGCGCCAACGGCGCCAGCAGCGACGAAGCCCCCAGCGCCTTGCAGATGGCGGCGGGCAGCCTGGCCCAGGCCGATATCCTCAAACAGTTGGGCACCGGGCTGTACATCAGCAACCTGTGGTACCTCAATTACTCCGACCTGCCGGCGGCGCGCCTGACCGGCATGACGCGCTTCGCCACATTCTGGGTAGAAGACGGCAAAATCAAGGCGCCGATCAGCACCATGCGCTTTGATGACAGCGTCTACAGCTTGCTGGGTTCGCAATTGGAAGCGCTGACGGCGGAACGCGAGCTGCTGCTGTCGGCCAGCACCTATGGGCAGCGCAATACTTCATCCAATCTGCTTCCCGGTGCCTTGATCAAGCGCCTGACCCTGACCCTTTAAACACCAAAAATCCCTGTGGGAGGGGGCTTGCTCTCCCTCCCACACCGTATTGCGTTAATTTCAGACAGCTCGGTTTCGGCCCTTCCTTCAGTCAATTCTCTTCCCCCCCCGCGTGCATGGGCGGCCTGTTGTCGCCTGCAAAAAACCTCGTTATAAGGGTTAATGGCATACCGCCACACCACAGGGAGTGCTGCGATGAACCATGGAAGTTTGGTCATACAAAAGTTGTTCAAACACTACAACGTCCACGTCGAACAACTCGGCAACGACCCGCACAAGAAGACCGTGCTGATGGTCAACGGCGCACTGTCGACCACGCGCTCCTTCGCCCGCACCAGCAAATGCCTGGCGGAGCATTTCAATGTGCTGCTGTTTGATCTGCCGTTCTCCGGCTATTCGCGTGAGTACAACACCGACCTGGACCTGGTAACCAAGGACGACGAAGTGCAGATGCTGCGCGCCCTGGTCGAGCGTTTTGAGGTCAACCACCTGGTGTCGGCCTCGTGGGGCGGCATCTCGACGCTGCTGACCCTGGCGCATAACCCGCCCTCCATCGAAAGCTCGGTGGTGATGGCCCTGGCGCCCAACCTCAACCCGGCGATGCTCGACTATGTGGAGCGCGTGCGCGTGCTGATCGAGGCCGATGACAAATCCGCCGTCGGCCACTTGCTCAACGAGACGGTGGGCCAATACCTGTCGCCGCGTCTCAAGCGCAACAACCATCGTCACCTGGCGAACATGGCCACCACCGAGTACCGCCAGGCGCGCTTTCATATCCATCAGGTGCTGGCGTTGGGGGATGGCAACTACTTGCCAGCACTCAGGCAGATTGAAACGCCGGTGCATTTCCTCAATGGCGCGCTGGATCAATACACGCCGGCCGCCGATGCCCGGTTGTTCAAGCAGTACGTGGGGCGCAGCAGCTTCGCCGTCGCCGAGCACACTGGCCACTTGCTTGATCTGGAGTCCCGCGAAGCCGCGTTGGCGGTGCATCGTGCGCTGTTGAATTTTTTGGTGGGCGAGCACGCGGCGTTGTCGGACTTAGACGAACCGCCAGTGGGAAAAGCAGAGGCGGATGGCGCATAATCGCCGACACATAGCCTGCTAACAAAAGGGATCCCATGCCGAATCGCGCCCCTCTCGATGCCAAGACCGCCCGCTGGCTCCCCTGGGTGGTAGCGATCGCCTTCTTCATGCAGTCGCTGGACGGGACGATTCTGAACACGGCGCTGCCGGCCATGGCCCGAGACCTGGCGGAAAACCCGCTGCGCATGCAAGGCGTGGTGATCGCCTACATGCTCACCGTCGCGTTGCTGATCCCGGCATCGGGCTGGATCGCCGACCGCTTCGGCACCAAGAAAATCTTCTTTGGCGCGATCATGCTGTTCAGCATCGGCTCCTTGCTGTGCGCCTTGTCCAGCAGCCTGACCATGTTGGTGGGTGCACGGGTGGTGCAGGGTCTGGGCGGTGCGTTGATGCTGCCGGTCGGGCGGCTGGTGGTGTTACGCGCCTACCCCCGCTCCGAACTGGTGCGAATCATGGGCTTCATTACCATCCCCGGCCTGCTCGGCCCCCTGCTCGGCCCGACCATGGGCGGCTGGATGGTGCAATACCTGACCTGGCACTGGATCTTCCTGATCAACCTGCCGGTGGGCATGATCGGCTGCTACGCCGTGTGGAAATTCATCCCCGACTTGCGCGGCAGCGAGCGCACACGCTTCGACGGCGCGGGCTTTTTGCTGTTTGGCGCGGCGATGGTGCTGATCACCATCGCCATGGAAGGCCTGGGCGAACTGCACCTGCCGCACCTGCGGGTGATGTTACTGCTGTTCGGCGGGCTGGCGTGCCTGGCGGCGTATTGGCTGCGCGCCGGGCATATCGACAATGCGCTGTTCTCGCCGGTGCTGTTCAAGACGCGCACTTTCGCGGTGGGCATCCTGGGCAACCTGTTCGCACGGTTGGGCAGTGGTGCGCTGCCGTTCCTGGTGCCGCTGCTGTTGCAAGTGGCGCTGGGTTATTCGCCGTCGCAGGCTGGCATGAGCATGTTGCCTCTGGCGGCGGCGGCGATGTTTGCCAAGTCCATCGCCCGCCCGCTGATCGAGCGCCTGGGTTACCGCGTGGTGCTCACCGGCAACACCCTGGCGTTGGGGATCATGTTGGCCAGCATGGGGCTGGTTACGGAGCACACGCCCTACCCGTTGCTGCTGGGCATGCTGGCGGTTTTGGGGGCCATCAACTCGCTGCAATTTACCGCGATGAATACCGTCACCCTGATCGACCTCGACGACGCCCAGGCCAGCAGCGGCAACAGTTTGCTGTCGGTCGTGGCGCAACTGTCCCTGAGCCTCGGCGTGGCATGCGCCGGCGCGTTGCTCGGCGGCTTTACCGCAGAAACCGGCAACGACGGCGTGAGCACGGTGCTCGGCGCGTTCCAGTTGACCTTCCTCACCGTGGGCATCATGGCGATGCTGGCCGCGGGGATCTTCCTGCAACTGTCGCCAACAGACGGCAAACGCGCGGCCAGCCCAGAGCAGCATATCGAGCATTGACCGGCGTCTCGTCTAGAACTTGCAGGGAAATTCCCACAGGGCTGGTACACTGCGCGACATTTTGTTTTGCAGAGCCAGCCCCGTGACTACCATCGCCACCGCTTTTAATACTTTGCCCTTGTCCGCCGCCATGCTGGCTAACCTCGACTCGCTGGGTTATGTCGAGATGACGCAGATCCAGGCGCAAAGCTTGCCGGTGATCCTCAAAGGGCTGGACCTGATTGCCCAGGCCAAGACCGGCAGCGGCAAGACCGCTGCATTTGGTATCGGCCTGTTGAACCCGATCAACCCGCGTTACTTCGGCTGCCAGGCGCTGGTGATGTGCCCGACGCGTGAGCTGGCCGACCAGGTTGCCAAGGAAATCCGCCGCCTGGCCCGCGCCGAAGACAACATCAAGGTGCTGACCCTGTGCGGGGGCGTGTCCCTCGGCCCGCAGATCGCGTCCCTGGAACACGGTGCCCACGTCATCGTCGGCACCCCGGGCCGCATCCAGCAACACCTGCGCAAGGGCTCGCTGGTACTCGACGGCTTGAACACCCTGATCCTCGACGAAGCCGACCGCATGCTCGACATGGGCTTCTACGACGCCATCGAAGACATCATCAGCAAGACCCCACCGCGCCGCCAGACCCTGCTGTTCTCGGCCACTTACCCGGTGAGCATCAAGCAACTGGCCTCCAAGTTCATGCGTGCGCCTCAGCAAGTGAAAGCCGAAGCGTTCCACTCCGACGACCAGATCGAGCAGCGTTTCTACGAGATCTCGCCGCAAGAGCGCATGGACGCGGTGACCAAGGTCCTCGCGCACTTCCGTCCGGCCTCCTGCGTGGCGTTCTGCTTTACCAAGCAGCAAGTGCAGGAAACCGTGGATCACCTGACGGCCAAGGGCATTTCCGCCGTCGGCCTGCATGGCGACCTGGAGCAGCGCGACCGTGACCAGGTGCTGGCGATGTTCGCAAACCGCAGCACCTCGGTACTGGTTGCCACCGACGTTGCCGCTCGCGGCCTGGACATTGATGCGCTGGACATGGTGATCAACGTCGAACTGGCCCGCGACTCGGAAATCCACATCCACCGCGTGGGCCGCACCGGCCGCGCCGGTGAGACCGGCATCGCCATCAGCCTGGTCGCGCCGTCCGAAGCCCACCGCGCCCAGGCCATCGAGCAGTTGCAGAAATCGCCGCTGAACTGGGACCAGTTGGACAACCTCAAGCCGCAAGGCGGTGGCCCGTTGCTGCCGCAGATGAGCACCTTGTGTATCGCCGCCGGGCGTAAAGACAAGGTTCGCCCAGGTGACATTCTTGGCGCGTTGACTGGCGAAGCCGGCATCCCGGGCGCCCAGGTGGGCAAGATCGCGATCTTTGATTTCCAGGCCTTCGTGGCTGTGGAGCGTGGCATCGCCAAACAGGCGTTGCAGCGGCTGAATGACGGCAAGATCAAGGGCCGTTCGTTGCGCGTTCGCATCCTGTAACACGGACCTCCAAATTTATCGGAGATCCAATGTGGGAGGGGGCTTGCCCCCGATAGCAGTGTGTCAGTCAGTACATCTGTTACTGATACATCGCAATCGGGAGCAAGCCCCCTCCCACATTTGACTGTATTTCACATCAGAATTTGTATGAGGACATTGCTGTGCGCTCGACCGAAGTTGTGATCATTGGCGCCGGCGCCGCAGGCTTGATGTGCGCGCTGACCGCCGCCGGGCGTGGACGCAAGGTGATGCTGATCGACCACGCCAACAAGGCCGGCAAAAAGATCCTGATGTCCGGCGGTGGCCGCTGCAATTTCACCAACCTGTACACCGAGCCGGCCAACTTTCTCTCGCACAACGCGCACTTCTGCAAATCCGCGCTGGCCCGCTACACCCAGTGGGACTTTATCGGGCTGGTGGCCAAGCACGGCGTGCCGTACCACGAGAAAAAGCTCGGCCAGCTGTTCTGCGATAACAAGTCCAGCGACATCCTCGGCATGTTGCTCGATGAGTGCATCCAGACCGGCGTCAGCCTGCACCTGGACACCTCCATCGAGGAAATTGCCAGGCTCGACAGCGGCTACCAATTGCAGACCACCTTGGGCGAGCTGCGGTGTGAATCCCTGGTGATCGCCACCGGTGGTTTGTCGATCCCAACCCTGGGCGCGACCGGTTTCGGTTACCAGGTGGCCAGGCAATTCGGCCATGAACTGCTGCCCACCCGCGCGGGGCTGGTGCCGTTCACCATCACCGATCAGCTCAAGGAGTTGTGCGCAGAGCTGTCGGGCACCTCCGTGGACTGCCTGGTCAGTTGCAACAACGAGAGCTTTCGCGAAAACATCCTGTTCACCCACCGTGGCCTGAGCGGGCCGGCGATCCTGCAGATTTCGTCCTACTGGGAACCCGGCGACACCGTAGAGATTAACCTGCTGCCCGACCACGACGCCCACACCTGGCTGCAACAGCAACAAGCCGAGCGCCCGGACAGCGAGCTGAAAACCTTGCTGGGTGAAATCTTCACCAAGAAGATGGCCAACCTGCTGGCGCAAACCTGGTTCGTGTCCAAGCCGATGAAGCAATACACCCACGCCGAAATTGCCGACATCGCGCAAAAACTGGGGAGCTGGCAGCTGGTGCCGGCGGGTACCGAAGGCTATCGCACCGCCGAGGTGACGCTGGGTGGGGTGGATACGCGGGAAGTGTCGTCCAAGACCATGGAGTCGCTGAAAAGCCCGGGGCTGTATTTTATCGGCGAGGTGCTGGACGTGACCGGTCACCTGGGCGGGTTCAATTTCCAGTGGGCGTGGGCTTCGGGCTACGCGGCCGCGCAATACGTCTGACACAGCACGGTAAAACATGTGGGAGGGGGCTTGCCCCCTCCCACATTTTGATTTGCGGCGTGCCTGGGAAATATTTGCGCGGGGATGTGATCGCCACCCTTGCCGTGGCGTCCTTGATAGCTCAATTTAGCGGCATCGCTCCGGAAGACTCCAGACTTCATGTCATCGACCTCGTTCAAGCAGTCCATGCGGCGCCTGTGGGCGCTGGATAAATTCAGTTACAGCATTCGGGTATTCATCGCCCTTACCGGCAGTATGGCGCTGTGCTGGTACCAGGATGAAATGACCCTGCTGATCCCACTGTTCCTGGGGATTATCGCCAGCGCCCTGGCCGAGACCGACGACAGCTGGCAAGGCCGCCTCAATGCCCTGGCGGTGACGCTGGTGTGTTTCAGCATCGCCGCGCTGTCGGTGGAGTTGCTGTTCCCCTACCCGTGGATGTTCGCCATTTCCCTGGCCCTGGCGACGTTCGGCCTGACCATGCTCGGCGCCTTGGGCGAACGTTATGGGGCGATTGCATCGGCCACGCTGATTCTGTCGGTGTACACCATGATCGGTGTGGACCAGCGCGGTGGTGCCGTGAATGATTTCTGGCACGAGCCACTGCTGTTGGTGGCGGGTGCCGCCTGGTACGGCGCGTTGTCGGTGCTGTGGCAGGCGCTGTTTTCCAACCAGCCGGTGCAGCAGAGCCTGGCGCGGTTGTTCCGCGAGTTGGGGCGTTACCTCAAGCTCAAATCGTCGTTGTTCGAACCGATCCGCCAACTGGATGTGGAAGCACGGCGCCTGGAATTGGCCCAGCAAAACGGCCGAGTCGTGGCTGCGCTGAATGCCGCGAAGGAAATCATCCTGCACCGCGTGGGCAATGGTCGACCGGGCTCGAAGGTCAGTCGCTACCTCAAACTGTACTTCCTGGCCCAGGACATCCACGAACGCGCCAGCTCATCCCATTACCCTTACAACGCCCTGGCCGAGGCGTTCTTCCACAGCGATGTGCTGTTCCGCTGCCAGCGCCTGTTGCGTCAGCAAGGCAAGGCCTGCCAGGCCCTGGCCGAGTCGATCCAGTTGCGCCAGCCGTTCATCTATGACGACAGCTTCGCCGAGGCCCTCAGTGACCTGAACGCCTCGCTGGAACACCTGCGCATCCAGAGCAACCCGGCCTGGCGCGGCCTGCTGCGCTCGCTGCGGGCGCTGGCGGCCAACCTGTCGACGCTCGACCGCCTGCTCGGCGACGCCAGCAACCCCGACGCCCTGGCCGACGCCACCGATAGCAACCTGCTGGACCGCGCCCCGCGCAACCTCAAGGAAATGTGGACGCGCCTGCGCACGCAGCTCACGCCGACGTCGCTGCTGTTTCGCCATGCCCTGCGCCTGTCCCTGGCGCTGAGCATCGGCTACGGCACCTTGCATGTCATTCACGCGTCCCAGGGTTACTGGATCATCCTGACCACCCTGTTTGTGTGCCAGCCGAACTACGGTGCGACCCGGCGCAAGCTTGGCCAGCGGATCATCGGTACCGCCATCGGCCTCACCGTGGCCTGGGCGCTGTTCGACCTGTTCCCCAGCCCGCTGGTGCAATCGATGTTCGCCATCGCCGCAGGCCTGGTGTTCTTTATCAACCGCACCACGCGCTACACCCTCGCGACCGCGGCCATTACCTTGATGGTGCTGTTCTGCTTCAATCAGGTGGGCGATGGCTACGGGCTGTTTTTGCCACGGTTGCTCGACACGTTGCTCGGCAGCCTGATCGCCGGCCTGGCGGTGTTCCTGTTCCTGCCGGACTGGCAGGGCCGCCGCCTGAACAAAGTGCTGGCCAACACCCTGACCTGCAACAGCATCTACCTGCGCCAGATCATGCAGCAATATGCCGCCGGCAAGAGCGACGACCTGGCTTATCGCCTGGCCCGGCGCAACGCGCACAACGCCGACGCGGCACTGTCGACCACCCTGGCCAATATGTTGATGGAGCCGGGGCATTTCCGTAAGGAAGCGGACGTGGGTTTCCGTTTCCTGGTGCTGTCCCATACCTTGCTCAGCTACTTGTCAGGGCTCGGCGCGCACCGCGACACGCAACTGCCGGCCGAGGTGCACGAACACCTGATCGACGGCGCGGGCAAGACCCTCGCGGCGAGCATCGATGAGATCGCCACGGGGCTGGCCAACAAGCAACCCATTGCGATCCAGAGCGATGCCGAGGAAGCCCTGGCCGCGGACCTGGAGCAGATGCCGGATGAGATCGATGAAGGGCAGCGACTGGTGCAGACGCAGTTGGCGTTGATCTGCCGGCAGTTGGGGCCGCTGCGTACGTTGGCGGCGCATTTGATCAAGGACACCAGCGCGGCTTAGGCCGCTACATCCCATGTGCACTCATCAACCGTGCATAGCTGCCATCGGCCTTCATCCTGGCAATCTCCCGATCAAACCCGGCCACGATCTGCGCGTGCTCGGGGTGCTTGAGGCTTACCAGGATATGCAGACTGTTTTCACTCAGCGGCTTGGGCAGGAACTCCACCGCATTGCGCACTTTGGGCGATTCGCGGGACAAGTAATAGCGCGCGACATATTCATCCTCCACCGTCAGCCGCACCCGCTGCGCCGCCAGCATGCGCACGGCCATGGCGAAGTTATGCACCGGGACTTTCTGCAACTGCGTATCCCCATCGAACGCTGCTGAATACGCATACCCCCGCACCACGGCGACGGGGTAGTCGTGCAATTGTTCAAGGTTCTGATACTCGATGGGGTCGTCGCGACGCTTGATAAACCGCACGCGGTTGACCAGGTACTCGCCGGAGAACTCTCCCAGGTGCGTGCGGGCATCGTCGTACCAGGCGTTGATCAGCACGTCATAGCGCCCGTCGCCCACGCCCATCAGCGCCCGAGCCCACGGCACCTGTTCAAACTCACTGGCATAACCCGCACGGGCCAGGGCGGTGCTGACGATATCGGTCGCCAGCCCGCCGTTGATCAACGTGGCATCGGTAAAGGGGGGCCAGGCATCTGCAACCAAACGCAGGCGCAGACGCTCTGCAAACGCAGGCGCCGCCAGCAACAACACTCCAATCAACGCAACGGCACGAGAGAGTCGCAGCATGCTCAAAGTCCTTGGCGGGCAGGCAATGGCCTTGGTTCAGGCAATGCCTGAGGCTCTAACATTAGCTCAGATTACACAAAGAAACGGCCGGTGAACGCACTCAATGATGGCAAATTGATTTCATTCACAAAAATAGTTGATTTAGACACCGCCGCCCACCGCGCTTACTATCCAGCACAGACATTTACGTGAGACCACACCATGACAGTCGATTGGGTTTGCAAACATCACAGCGACCTGGGCAAGGAGCAGCTGTATGCCATCCTGCGTTTGCGCAGCGAAGTCTTCGTTGTCGAGCAGAAGTGCGTTTATCAGGACATCGACGGGCAGGACCTGGCTGGCGATACCCACCACTTGATGGCCTGGAAAAATGATGAGTTGGTGGCCTACCTGCGCCTGCTGGACCCGGAATCCCAGGGCGGTGACGTAGTGGTCGGCCGGGTGATCGTTGCGCCAGCGGCACGCGGTACTGGTTTGGGGCACCAGATGATGGAAGAAACTCTGCGTCAGATCAAAGAGATCTGGCCCGAAACGCCGATTTTTCTGTCAGCCCAGGCGCATTTGCAGGGGTATTACGGGAAGTACGGGTTTGTGGTGGCGGGTGAGGAATACCTTGAGGATGACATCCCTCATATCGGTATGCGGCGCGCTTGAGGGGCCACATCTCCCCCCTCACATGTGGAAGGGGGCTTGCTCCCGATGGCGCCAGCCGGTTCAGCGCAAAACGTCAGGGATAACCCAAAACCTGTTTGATGGCCGCCAGATTACCCTCGATCCAACGCCGATCAATCGCCCCCCAATCACGAATCCGATACTGCCCGGCATGGTTGCGGGCACCTTCCTCCTGCTCGAATTCACACACGATATCCAGATCGGCCAACGCCGCAATCGTGTCCTGCGCCGTGCGTCGGGGCATGCCGGTGACGTCGGTCAACGCCGGGACGCTGCTGGCCAGCCCACTGTCGATCAGGTACGCCACGTACAGACGGCGATAGAAACTGCTTTTGGTCTTGCTCACTTCCATGGTGGGTCGCCTTGTGCGGTCAGGGTTTACCCTGCAGGTCGCGATACGTGAGGTACACGCGCAGGTCGAATTCCACCTGGTGGTAGCCTGGCATCATGTAGTCGCAGAGTTTGTAGAACGCCTTGTTGTGGTCCGATTCCTTGAAGTGCGCCAGCTCATGTACCACGATCATGCGCAGGAATTGCGGTGCCGCCTCTTTGAACAGCGCGGCAATGCGGATCTCTTTCTTGGCCTTCAGGTTGCCGCCCTGCACCCGCGAAATCGTGGTGTGCAGGCCGAGGGCGCGGTGGGTCAGGTCCAGGCGGTTATCGAACAGCACTTTGTCGATGGCGGGGGCGTTGCGCAGGTGCTCCTGCTTCAAGGCCAAGGCGTAGGCGTACAGGGCCTTATCGCTCTGTACGGCATGGCGTTCGGGGTAACGCTGGTCCAGATAGGCACCCAACTGGTCCTTGGCGATCAGTTGGCGCACTTGTTCCTGAAGAGCGGGCGGGTAGGCCTGGAGGTATTTCAGCGCGGTCATTGAGGTCTGCAACAAGGTTCGAATGGCCGTCAGTGTAGCGAATTCAACGCAGGCGGGCGCGCGCCCAGTCGGCTACTTCCGAGGCCATCAGCGGTGGCGCCGCCCATGCCCCCTGGACAAACGGGCAACCCTGGGCCTTGAGCCAGTTGGCTTGCTCCTGGGTTTCCACGCCCTCGGCCACCACCAGCACCTCAAAATGCGCGCACAGCTCGATAATGCTGCGCGCCATCGCCGCGTCGCGGGCCGAGCCGGGCAGGCGCGCGACCAATTGCGGGTCGAGCTTGAGGGTGTCGAACGCCAGGTCGCGCAGGTGGGCCAGGGAACAGCTGCCCGAACCGAAGTCATCCAGGGCGATGCGCACGCCGATTTGGCGCAGCAACTTGAGCTGCTTGGCAGATGCTTCCAGGTTGCTCATCAAGCTGTCTTCGCTGATTTGCACCTCCAACTGACGCCCCTGTAACCCATGTCGCTCCAGCACCTGCTGCAGTTGCGTCACCAGGTTGGGCATATTGAACTGGTTGCTGCTCAGGCTCACGCTCAACACCAGGTCATCGTCGAAGGTGGCTTGCCACGCCTGACGCTGGGCAGCGGCCTGTTGGTAGATCCATGCGCTTAATTGGCTGATCAGCCGCGCTTCTTCCAGCAACGGCAAGAACAACCCCGGCGGCACATCGCCGACACTGGGGTGCTGCCACCGCAACAGCGCCTCAACCCCGCGCAAACGCCCGTCCGCCAGGGAAACCTGGGGCTGGTAGACCAGGACGAAATCCTTGTTTTGAATGGCCGTGCGCACGCTGTCTTCAAGCATCAGGCGGGAGCGGGCGCGGCCGTTCATTTCCTGATCGTAATAGCGATATTGCTGACGCCCCGCACGCTTGGCTTCGTACATGGCGATGTCGGCGGCACGCAACAGGCCGTTCAAATCCGCGCCGCAATCGGGGTAGGTTGCGATGCCAATGCTCACGCCGAGCATCACATCCAAACCGTCGACCTGATGGCACACGGACACCCGTTCGATCAACTTTTCCGAAATTTTCGCGGCCTGCTCCGGGAACTCCAACTCCAGCAACGCGGTAAATTCATCCCCCCCCATGCGGCCAATAATGTCGTAGGAACGCAGACACCCCTGCAGTTGCTCGGAAACCCAACGCAGTACACGGTCGCCGGCATCATGGCCCAGGGAGTCGTTGACCCGCTTGAAGCCATCCAGGTCCAGGTACAACAACACCAGGGACTGCTCGGCCCGCTCGACGCGCAACAGGGTATTTTCTACCGCCTGGTAGAAACCACGCCGGTTCAGCAACCCGGTCAGCGGGTCGGTCACGGCCTGGAACTCCAACTGCTGGTGCAAATGGCGCACTTCAGACATGTCCAACACCGTCACCACCATGGCCTTCTGCTCCGCGGGTAACGGCGCGCAGGACAAGGCCACCGACACTTGCTGACCGCGCCCGGTACGCAGGATCGCATCATGCAGGCGCCAGGTTTCGCCCTTGCAGTAACCGGCGTGCATTTGCGAGTCCGACCAGACCGGCACGTGTGGCTTTTGCAGGAAGCTCAGGAACTCCTGGCCTTGCAACTCGTGGATCGTGGCATTGAGCAGGCGCGAAATCGCCGGGTTGGCGTACGCAATCACGCCCTCCTCACTGACGACCAGGATGCCTTCGGCGGCGTTGTCCAATACCGAGGCATTGAAGGCGCGGGCGGATTCCAGGTCATGGCTCAGGCGCTGCAACGCCCGGCGATTACGCTGATGCTCCAGCAAAGCCTGGACCTTGGGCTTGAGGATATGCGGGTCGAAGGGCTTGAACAGGTAATCAATGGCGCCGCTGGCATAGCCTTCCAGCACCGCCGCGGGTGACTGGGCGTTGGCACTCAAAAAGATGATCGGCGTCATGCGCGTTCGCTGGCTGCCGCGCATCAAGCGGGCGACTTCGAAGCCGTCCATGCCGGGCATCATCACATCCAGCAATACCAGGTCGACTTCGTGGGACAACAACAACTCTAGGGCTTCCACGCCGGACGCTGCGGTGACCACCTGCCAGTCATCACATTGCAAGAGTGCGCGCATGCTGATCAGGTTTTCCGGGTAGTCATCGACCACCAGAAGAACCGAACTGCCATCGCCGTGATGTGGAGCGCATTCCATGCTGGGACTCTTCCTTAGGTCTACTCCGGTCACTTCTGACAGAAAACCCGGACAAACATCAAGGCCTCACTCTAGCCCTGGATCCTGAAAATCAGAAGTGACGTGGATGCCATCATTGCGCCAAAGTTCAGTCAGCCGACTAACGGTCACCCTCTACAAGCCACGATTCATGGGAAACATGGCTTTTTGGCATTCCCTTGGCGCCAATAAATTGCCAGTAAATGTTTAACAACTGGTTGACCACCGCCTATAAAGAACCTGTAAGGCCCTCGGGCCAAAGCCTTCACCCCCTGTATAAGGCCAACACCATGATCGACCTCTCCACTTGGAACCTGAGCATTCCGGTCGGCTCGCCCCCCGCGACTATCGAAACACCGAAACTGCTCAGCGGCTTCAACGACCAGTACTTCCAGGCCGAAGGCAGCAACGTGCAATTCTGGACCCCCGTCACCGGCACCCGCACCGAAAACGCCATCTACCCGCGCAGCGAACTGCGCGAAACCTACGCTGACGGGCGTCTGCGCAACTGGACCTACCCCGAAGCCGACAACTTCCTGCGCGCCACCCTGGCGGTCAACCAAGTGCCCTCCAGCGGCAAGATCGTCATCGGGCAGATCCACGCCTACGACAGCCAAAGGCCACTGATCAAGCTCGAATACCAGTTCAAGGAAAAGACTCAGACCGGCAATATCGTCGCCAAAGTGCGCATGCGCCCGGATGAAGACACCAGTCGCGTGATCATCGTCGCCTCCAATGTGCCACTGGAGAAAAGCTTCACCTATGTAATCAACCTCAACAAAGCCGGGCTGCTCAGCGTGTACGCCGCCGACAGCGAATGGAACGAGCGCATCGGCGCGGCGTGGGGCGACAAACCGCTGTACTTCAAGGCGGGCGCGTATGTGCAGGACAACAGTGGGGACAGCAAGGAAGGCGCGAAGGTGGTATTTGAAAAGTTGGATATTGATCACGAATAAACGTCGTCCCCTGTAAACGGAACTCAATGCAACCAGAGAACCCAGCGCCTATCCCTTTGAGCGTGGCTTTGCAGGCGCGCGAGGAACCGGCGCTGAGGCTTTGGGCGTTATCGGCATTAGCTCGGGCTCGCGTGGCGGGGGAAACCGACCCGGTGGTGGCCACATTGGAGCGACCGGTTTGCGAGTGCTCATGCACTATCGCTCCCGTCAGTGATGCTTTACCGCCTTAGCATCGCGCGCCTATCGCCATAAACAACTGTGAGAACTAACAGTGGACTATAGTTTTTGGCGATTAAAACAGGTGACGTTTGTGCGGTTGGGTATTGATCTTGCGTGAATTGTCCCGGTAGTCCCAAGGACGATTCGCAAATAACGCCGACGTCTTAAACACACCATTCAACCCCTGTGGGAGCCATCGCGGACAAGCGCGGTTCCCACAGTTGATCTACTTTGCCTGAAGACGCTGCGCTCGTCCTACACGACCGTTGCGGCATGCCAAGTCGACGCTTATAGCTCGCCCCGTCGCTGGCATTGAATGGCGATAGGGTTTCGCAGCCCTAACGATACGTGTGTAACCAAGCATCATGAATACAATGACGAGTGCATCTGCGCCCGACGTCTGTTTTATGGTGGCTGTGTGTGGGAGACCTTCGGGTCTGCCGGGTTCCTCGTATCCTCGGTCTGCGAACCCGCACACAGCTACCACCCATTCGTTTCGCAGCGAACGGCGGTAGTCCTTTTAGATACGAGGAATATTTGCCATGGTTCAACAACTCCCACCCCGCCGCTTCACGCCCTGCACCGAAACCGCCACCGATTACCCAGTGCTCCTCATCGACAGCGACGCCCCATTGCTCGACCTCCACGCCTGCCTGCGCGAACGCCTCAACGCCGCCCTCGAACACCTCAACCTGATGGCCTGCTCCAGCCTGCCGGACTTTGCAGAGTGCGACTTGAATAACGTGGCCAATACCGCGCGCATTCTGGTGCAGGATGTGAGTGATGTGTTTCGGGTGGTTGAACAGCGAGGGTTCGATACTTCACCGCCAAGCTGATCAAAATCCGGCCACAAAAAGAAGCCCGCATCGCTGCGGGCTTCTTTTTAAACACCTGAGGCTCAGTTCACCTTAGCGTTCAACTCACCTTTCAAATAACGCTGGTACATCGCTTCCAGCGAGATCGGCTTGATCTTCGAGGCATTGCCGGCAGTACCAAACGCTTCATAGCGTGCGATACACACATCACGCATCGCGGTCACGGTAGCACCGAAGAATTTACGTGGGTCGAATTCGCTCGGGTTGGTGGCCATCAGGCGACGCATGGCACCGGTGGAGGCCAAACGCAGGTCGGTGTCGATGTTGACCTTACGCACGCCATGCTTGATGCCTTCGACGATTTCTTCAACCGGTACGCCGTAGGTTTCTTTGATGTCGCCGCCGTACTGGTTGATGATCGCCAGCCACTCTTGCGGTACCGATGAAGAGCCGTGCATCACCAGGTGGGTGTTGGGGATGCGTTTGTGGATTTCCTTGATGCGGTCGATGGCCAGTACGTCGCCGGTGGGCGGCTTGGTGAACTTGTAGGCGCCGTGGCTGGTGCCGATGGCGATGGCCAGGGCGTCGACCTGGGTTTTCTTGACGAAGTCCGCAGCTTCTTCCGGGTCGGTCAGCATTTGGCTGTGATCCAGCACACCTTCGGCGCCGATGCCGTCTTCTTCGCCGGCCATGCCGGTTTCCAGGGAGCCCAGGCAACCCAGCTCGCCTTCAACCGAAACGCCGCAGGCGTGAGCCATGGCTACGGTTTGTTGGGTCACGCGTACGTTGTATTCGTAGTCGGTGGGGGTCTTGCCGTCTTCGCCGAGGGAGCCGTCCATCATGACCGAGCTGAAGCCCAGTTGGATGGAGCGCTGGCACACGTCAGGGCTGGTGCCGTGGTCTTGGTGCATGCACACCGGGATGTGCGGGAATTCTTCAATCGCGGCGAGGATCAGGTGACGCAGGAACGGGGCACCGGCGTATTTGCGCGCACCGGCCGAAGCCTGGACGATCACTGGGGAGTCGGTCTTGTCAGCGGCTTCCATGATGGCGCGCATCTGCTCAAGGTTGTTGACGTTAAAGGCTGGGACGCCGTAGCCGAACTCGGCTGCGTGGTCCAGCATTTGACGCATGCTGATAAGTGCCATTGTGTTGTCTCTCCCGGTCGAGGGTCGTTAATCGTGCAAGCCTGCCGTAGCGGCGGCTGCTATTCAAGTTATTGCCGGTCAGGTTTTGCATGCCTGGCCCGCTGAATCGTTATTGCAGTGTCCGGCCCACCACCTATGCCACTTTGGAACCGGATTTAATGTAGGAAGGGGCAAGCCCCTCCCACATTTGGATTTCATCAAATTTGAAATCTTATTGGGCCTTGCAGCCACGCCCGATCAAATCGTCGGTGGCAACCCAGTAAACCAGGCCTTCCTCACCTTTTGTGTGAAACGCCAACTGGTCGTTGCTGTACAGCACGCCCGAGGCGGCAACGTCCTGTTTAAGACGGTAAACCTGGTCGGAACCGCCGAGGCGTACATCCACCTCGGAACGGGCCTGGTTAGCAAAACGCCAGTTGACCTCGGCCTTGCTGTCGCAGGTCCAGGTGGTCCACTTATCGGCAGGTTCTGCCTTATTGAACATGTTCATGCTGCTGCAACCAGCCAGTAGGGCCAGTGCCGCCAGGGCGAAAACGCCTTTCATTGCCAATCCTCGAACGACGGCCCAAAGGCCGCCACTGCTGTCGGTTAGTTGATCAGACCCGTCAAGGGCAACCCTGTTCCTGACCGTTGGGCGCAGAGTCGTATTTCTCCAGCCGTTCGTTGCCGATGCGCTTGTTGATCACCGGCATGGTCTCGGCTTGCCAGTCAGCCTGATAGCAGTTTTTATCCTGTGCGGGCGCAGGCTTGCTCGCCTCCTGCGCCGCGCTTGGCGTGCTGCCACAGCCGGCCAACAGGCCCGCTGCAATCACCAGTGCCAACGACTTGATCATGGGAATGCTCCTTTTCCTGATCACGTGCCTTAACCTTTGGCTCGGGTTTCCAGCATTTGCACCGCAGGCAGGACCTTGCCTTCGACGAATTCTAGAAACGCGCCGCCACCGGTAGAAATGTAGGAGATCTGGTCAGCCACGCCATATTTGTCGATGGCCGCCAGGGTGTCACCACCGCCGGCGATGGAGAAGGCCGAGCTTTCGGCAATCGCCTTGGCCAGCACTTTGGTGCCGTTGCCGAACTGGTCGAACTCGAATACGCCGACCGGGCCGTTCCACAGGATGGTCTGGGAGGCTTTCAGCAGTTCAGCGAAGTTGGCCGCGGTTTGCGGGCCGATGTCCAGGATCATGTCGTCGTCGGCTACGTCAGCGATCAGCTTGACGGTGGCGGCGGCGCTTTCAGCGAATTCCTTGGCAACAACCACATCGACCGGCAATGGCACGCTGACCTTGGCGGCGATGGCGCGGGCGGTGTCGAGCAGGTCCGGTTCGTACAGCGACTTGCCCACCGGGTGACCGGCTGCGGCCAGGAACGTATTGGCAATGCCGCCGCCGACGATCAGTTGGTTGCAGATCTGGCTCAGGCTGTTAAGCACGTCCAGCTTGGTCGACACCTTGGAGCCGGCCACGATGGCGGCCATCGGTTGCGCCGGTGCGCCCAGGGCTTTGCCCAGTGCGTCCAGTTCAGCGGCCAGCAGTGGGCCGGCTGCCGCAACCTTGGCGAACTTGGCCACGCCGTGGGTCGAGCCTTCGGCACGGTGAGCGGTACCGAAAGCGTCCATCACGAATACGTCGCACAGGGCCGCGTATTGCTGGGCCAGTTCGTCGCTGTTCTTTTTCTCGCCTTTGTTGAAGCGCACGTTTTCGAACAGCACGATATCGCCGGCCTTCACGTCCACGCCGCCCAGGTAATCAGCCACCAGCGGCACGTCGCGGCCCAGGGCACGGCTGAGGTAGTCGGCCACCGGCTTGAGGCTGTTTTCGGCGGAGAACTCACCTTCGGTCGGGCGACCCAGGTGGGAGCAGACCATCACGGCCGCGCCTTTTTCCAGGGCCAGCTTGATGGTCGGCAGCGAGGCCAGGATTCGCGCATCGCTGGTGACTACACCGTCCTTGACTGGGACGTTGAGGTCTTCGCGAATCAGTACGCGCTTACCTTGCAGATCGAGGTCGGTCATCTTCAACACGGTCATGGGTCGCAGTTCCTGAATTACTGTTGAGGTTGTTTAGAGGCGATATGCAGATAATGTTCCGCAACGTCGAGCATTCGGTTGGCAAAACCCCATTCGTTGTCGAACCAGGCCAGGATGTTCACCAGCCTCGGGCCGGAAACGCGGGTCTGGCTGGCATCGACGATCGCCGAATGCGGGTCATGGTTGAAATCACAACTGGCGTGGGGCAACTCGGTATAGGCCAGCAGGCCTTTGAGCGGGCCGCTGGTAGCGGCGTCGCGCAGGATCCGGTTGACCTCCACGGCATCGGTGTCGCTGACGGTTTGCAAGGTGATATCCAGGCAGGAGACGTTCACCGTCGGCACCCGTACGGCTTTGGCCTGGATTCGCCCGGCAAGTTCCGGCAGCAGGCGCTCGATGCCACGGGCCAGGCCGGTGGACACCGGGATCACCGACTGGAACGCCGAGCGTGTGCGGCGCAGGTCTTCATGGTGATAGGCGTCGATCACCGGCTGGTCGTTCATCGCCGAGTGAATTGTGGTGATCGACACGTAATCAATACCAATCGACTGATCCAGCAGGCGCAACAGCGGCACGCTGCAGTTGGTGGTGCAGGAAGCGTTGGACACCAGCAGCTCACTGCCGGTCAGGCAATCCTGGTTAATGCCATAGACGATGGTGGCGTCGACATCTGCCTCGCTGGCCATCGGCTGGGAAAACAACACACACGGTGCTCCGGCGTCGAGAAAACGCTGGCCATCGGCACGGGTGTTGTAGGCACCTGAGCATTCCAATACCAGGTCGACGCCTAGCGCCGCCCAGTCGATGCCCTCGGGGGTGGCACTGCGCAGTACTTTCACGCAGTTGCCGTTGATATGCAGACAATCGCCGTCAACCCGCACTTCGCCGGGAAAGCGGCCGTGGGTGGAGTCAAAGCGTGTCAGGTATTCGATGCTGGCCATGTCGGCCAAATCGTTGATCGCAACAATTTCAAACCCGGCGGCGCCCCCTCGCTCGAACAGAGCACGCAAGACGCAACGACCAATGCGGCCGTAGCCGTTGAGTGCAACTTTGTAGGGACGCGGTTGGGGCATGGGGTTCTCGATCAACTTGGGTGAAGGGGTGAATGTGCCACCACCTTCGCGAGCAAGCCCGCTCCCACACTTGAATGGGTTCACAATTGCAACTGTGTGAACCCGATCAAATGTGGGAGCGGGCTTGTTCGCGAAGAGGCCAGCACAGCCACCTCAATCTACAGCCTTAGTCTTCCAGCAGTTCTTCAGCCTGGCCCAGGATGTTTTCCAGGGTGAAACCGAACTCTTCGAACAACGCCGGCGCCGGCGCCGACTCACCGTAGGTGGTCATGCCGATGACGCGGCCTTCCAGGCCCACGTACTTGTACCAGTAGTCGGCATGTGCCGCTTCGATGGCGATACGCGCGCTGACCTGCAACGGCAGCACCGATTGCTTGTAGTCGGCGTCCTGGGCTTCGAACACGCTGGTGCACGGCATGGACACCACACGCACGTTGCGGCCCTGGGCGGTCAGCTTGTCGTAAGCCTGAACGGTCAGGCCCACTTCGGAACCGGTGGAGATCAGGATCAACTCCGGCTCGCCGATGCAATCCTTGAGCACGTAGCCACCGCGGCTGATGTCAGCGATCTGCGCGTCGGTGCGCACCTGATGTTGCAGGTTCTGACGCGAGAAGATCAGCGCCGACGGGCCGTCCTTGCGCTCGATGGCGTGCTTCCAGGCCACGGCGGATTCCACCGCGTCGGCTGGGCGCCAGCAGTCCAGGTTCGGCGTGGTGCGCAGGCTGGTCAGTTGCTCGACCGGCTGGTGCGTCGGGCCGTCTTCGCCCAGGCCGATGGAGTCGTGGGTGTACACATGGATCACACGCTTCTTCATCAGCGCGGCCATGCGTACGGCGTTACGTGCGTACTCCATGAACATCAGGAAGGTCGCGCCGTAAGGCACCAGGCCGCCGTGCAGGGACACGCCGTTCATGATGGCGCTCATGCCGAACTCGCGCACGCCGTAGTACATGTAATTGCCGCTGGCGTCTTCGGCCGAGACACCTTTGCAGCCCTTCCACAGGGTCAGGTTGGAACCGGCCAGGTCGGCCGAACCGCCGAGGAACTCAGGCAGCAGCGGGCCAAAAGCGTTCAGGGTGTTCTGGCTGGCTTTACGGCTGGCGATGGTTTCGCCCTTGGCCGCGACTTCGGCGATGTAGGCCGAGGCTTTTTCCGAGAAGTCGGCAGGCAGGTCGCCTGCCAGGCGGCGGACCAGTTCGTTGGCAAGCTCAGGGAATTCGGCGGAGTAGGCCGCGAAACGCTGGTCCCACTCGGCTTCGGTGGCCAGGCCTTTTTCTTTGGCGTCCCATTCGGCGTAGATGTCGGCCGGGATTTCGAACGGGCCGTGATTCCACTTCAGCGCTTCGCGGGTCAGGGCGATTTCCGCGTCACCCAGTGGAGCGCCGTGACAGTCTTCCTTGCCTTGCTTGTTCGGTGAACCGAAACCGATGGTGGTCTTGCAGCAGATCAGGGTCGGCTGCGCGCTCTTGCGGGCGGTGTCGATGGCAGTCTTGATCTCTTCCGGATCGTGGCCGTCGACATTGCGGATCACCTGCCAGTTGTAGGCTTCGAAACGCTTTGGCGTGTCGTCGGTGAACCAGCCTTCGACTTCGCCATCAATGGAGATGCCGTTGTCATCGTAGAAGGCGATCAGCTTGCCCAGGCCCAAGGTACCGGCCAGGGAGGCGACTTCGTGGGAGATGCCTTCCATCATGCAGCCATCACCCAGGAACACGTAGGTGTGGTGGTCGACGATATCGTGGCCAGGGCGGTTGAACTGCGCGCCCAGCACTTTTTCCGCCAGCGCGAAGCCAACCGCGTTGGCCAGGCCTTGGCCCAGGGGACCGGTGGTGGTCTCGACGCCTGGGGTGTAGCCGAACTCCGGGTGGCCCGGGGTGCGGCTGTGCAACTGGCGGAAGCTCTTGAGGTCGTCGATGGTGACGTCGTAGCCGGTCAGGTGCAGCAGCGAGTAGATCAGCATCGAACCGTGGCCGTTGGACAGCACGAAGCGGTCGCGGTCGGCGAACGACGGATTGCTCGGGTTGTGTTTCAGGTAATCACGCCAAAGTACCTCGGCGATATCCGCCATGCCCATCGGGGCACCGGGATGGCCGCTGTTGGCTTTTTGCACGGCATCCATGCTGAGGGCACGAATGGCGTTGGCACGCTCACGACGGCTGGGCATCGCTGATCTCCTGGGGGCTTGAATAAAGAAACGGAAAAAAGGACCGGCATTTTCCCTCAGCCACCGCCTGCGGGCAATGACAGATAGTCACTTGAGGGTGTTTTTCCTGCGGTTTACCCGGCATTCCCTTGCAGAAACCGGACACCCGTTCGTCTAGAGGGTATAGCGGCTGCTTATAACCGCCACTTATCGATCAATATCAAAACTTTTTGATATTGACCTTGCGGGTATGCCCGCCCGTCACTAGACTGCTGGCCTTATGAACCTACCCGTGCCCTCACTACGTCCAGACGACGGCGATGAACTGGCAGCCCTGTGCAAGGCCGCTGGAGACCCGCTGCGCTTGAACGTTTTACGCGCACTGGCCAATGACTCCTTCGGCGTATTGGAACTGGCGAAGATCTTCGCCATCGGCCAATCGGGCATGAGCCACCATTTGAAGGTGCTGTCCCAGGCCGACCTGGTGGCCACTCGCCGCGAGGGCAATGCAATTTTCTACCGCCGCGCCCTGCCCCATACCGACTTGCTCGGCGGCAAGCTGCATGCCGCGTTGCTTGAAGAAGTCGACAACCTGAGCCTGCCCGGCGACGTACAGTCGCGCATCAGCCAGGTCCATGGGCAGCGCGCAGCGGCGAGCCAAGACTTTTTCGCACGGGTGGCCGAGAAATTTCGCGCCCAGCAAGACCTGATTGCCGGTCTTGCCCAATACCGCGACAGCGTACTGGCACTGCTGGACAAGCTGAGCTTCAGTGAAGGGGCAACTGCCTTGGAAGTCGGCCCAGGGGATGGCGGTTTCCTGCCGGAACTGGCGCGCCGCTTCCAGCAGGTCACTGCGCTGGATAACAGCCCGGCCATGCTCGAACTGGCGCGCCAGCTGTGCGAACGCGAGGCACTGGGTAACGTCAGCCTGCAGTTGGCTGACGCGCTCAACAGCACGACGATCAAGGCCGACTGCGTGGTGCTGAACATGGTCTTGCACCATTTCGCCGCCCCTGCCGACGCGCTCAAGCAAATGGCCGGGTTGCTGCACCCCGGCGGTAGCCTGCTGGTTACGGATTTATGCAGCCACAACCAGAATTGGGCCAGGGAGGCCTGCGGTGATCTCTGGTTGGGATTTGAACAGGACGATCTGGCCCGTTGGGCCACCGCTGCGGGGCTCGTTCCCGGGGAAAGCCTCTATATAGGCTTACGTAATGGTTTCCAGATCCAGGTCCGCCACTTTCAGCGACCGGCTGGCGACACTCACCATCGGTAATATCAGGAAAACATCGAGATGAGCGAATACTCCCTTTTCACCTCCGAGTCCGTGTCTGAAGGGCATCCGGACAAAATCGCCGACCAGATTTCTGATGCGGTGCTGGACGCCATCATTGCGCAAGACAAGTTCGCCCGCGTGGCGTGCGAGACTCTGGTGAAAACCGGTGTAGCAATCATCGCGGGTGAAGTGACCACTACGGCCTGGGTTGATCTGGAGCAGATCGTCCGTGACGTGATCACCGACATCGGCTACAACAGCTCCGACGTCGGCTTCGACGGCGCGACCTGCGGCGTGATGAACATCATCGGCAAGCAGTCCCCGGACATCAACCAGGGTGTCGACCGCGCCAAGCCGGAAGACCAGGGTGCCGGCGACCAGGGCCTGATGTTCGGCTACGCCAGCAACGAAACCGAAGTGCTGATGCCGGCGCCGATCACCTTCTCGCACCAGCTTGTGCAGCGTCAGGCCGAAGCGCGTAAATCCGGCCTGCTGCCATGGCTGCGCCCGGACGCCAAGTCCCAGGTAACCTGCCGTTATGAAGGCGGAAAAGTCGTCGGTATCGACGCTGTGGTTCTTTCGACCCAACACAACCCGGACGTTTCCTACACCGACCTGCGTGAAGGCGTGATGGAGCTGATCGTCAAGCACGTGCTGCCTGCCGAACTGCTGAGCAAGGACACCCAGTTCCACATCAACCCGACCGGCCAGTTCATCATCGGTGGCCCAGTGGGTGACTGCGGCCTGACCGGTCGCAAAATCATCGTCGACAGCTACGGCGGCATGGCCCGTCACGGCGGTGGTGCGTTCTCGGGTAAAGACCCGTCCAAGGTTGACCGTTCCGCAGCGTATGCCGGTCGTTACGTGGCCAAGAACATTGTGGCGGCCGGCCTCGCCGAACGTTGCGAGATTCAGGTTTCCTACGCGATCGGCGTAGCGCAGCCTACATCGATCTCGCTGAATACCTTCGGCACCGGCAAGATCAGCGATGACAAGATCGTCAAACTGGTGCGCGAGGTTTTCGACCTGCGCCCTTATGCGATCACCACCATGCTCGACCTGCTGCACCCGATGTACCAGGAAACCGCAGCCTACGGCCACTTCGGCCGTACCCCTGCGCAGAAAACCGTCGGTGACGACACCTTCACCACCTTCACCTGGGAAAAAACCGACCGCGCCGACGACCTGCGCACGGCAGCCGGCCTGTAATCGCTCGCCGCACCCCAAAGCCCCGCCGGGTTCGCCCGGCGGGGCTTTTTATTGCCCGGTGTTTCGCGGTGATGTTCACATTTTTTGGATCCAAACCTTGCAGGCTAAATAATGGCCCACTAGAATCCGCGCCCTCTCGGGCCCCTTAACCTAATTTGGATATTGCGCTGCGCCCGCCCGGGACTCATCAGCGTGCAGGCAATCGAACATTGAGGTTTTTCATGCGCATCTCCACGCTCGCCCCCGCCGCCCTTTTGCTCAGCCTGTTCGCCCTGCCGGCCCACGCCGCTGACCTGAGCGCACTGAGCGGCGCCCTGACTTCCCAGTTGGGTGGCGGCAATTCCGGCGACTGCCAGAAACAATCCGCAGACCTGCAAACCAAGATCGATGCGGCCGAAGCCAGCAAAGACACCTTGAAAGTGAAGGCCTTCAAAGCAGCGCAAGACCAGATCAACAAAGGTTGTGACAAACTCGCCGAAGCCCAGGCCAAGGCCGACGCCAAGCAGCAAACCCAGGAAGCCAAGGCTGATAAGCCGGATGCCGTGAAAGCCCTGGGCGGTCTGTTCAAGTAAGCAGAAACACCTCGCAAAAAGCCCCGCACTGCCGGGGCTTTTTTATGCCTGAGGAGTTCATTTAGGCTGGGCGCCCCTTCCGAGCAAGGATGCTCACGATGCGCTTATTGATCGCCCTTTTACTCATCGCGTTACCCTACCGGGTCTGGGCCGAAGCCTGCCCGGACGAAGCCCGGACACAGGTCAGCACCCTGGCCGAACAGATCCGCCTGTGGGATGACAGTTATCACCGTCTCGGCCAATCGCCTGTCCATGATGAACTCTACGACCAGGCTCGCCAGCGCCTGGCCCATTGGCGCGAGTGCTTCGCCCCGACCAGCGCGGCACCGGGCAACCCGCTGGCCAGCTCACGGGGTACCGTGCCTCACCCGATTGCGCATACCGGCCTGGAAAAACTGCCAAATGAACAGGCGGCGGGCGCCTGGCTGGGCACCCGCCAGGACGTATGGATTCAACCCAAGGTCGACGGCGTAGCGGTGACGCTGGTGTATCGCCAGGGCCGCTTGAAGCAGGTGGTCAGTCGCGGCGATGGGGTGCTCGGCCAGGACTGGTCCGCCTCCGCGCGCAAGATCCCGGGCATTGTCCAGCAACTGCCGGAACCCATCGACCTGGTGCTGCAAGGCGAACTCTATTGGCGCCTCAACGACCATGTGCAATCGGCCCAGGGCGGGCGCAATGCTCGCAGCAAAGTATCCGGGCTGCTGAACCGTAAACATTTGAGCGATACCGACGCCGCCGGCATCGGCCTGTTTGTCTGGGCCTGGCCCGAAGGCCCTACGGCGTTCAGCGAGCGTCTGGCCACGCTGGCACGCTGGGGTTTCACCGACAGTCAGCGTTACAGCCACCCCGTGCAGAACATCACCGAAGCCGCGCACTGGCGTACTTATTGGTACAACCACCCACTGCCTTTCGCCAGCGACGGGGTTGTGTTGCACCAGGCATCGCGCGCGCCCGCCGAGCGCTGGCGGGCCAGTGCGCCTTACTGGGCTGTAGCCTGGAAGTACCCGGCCTCCAAAGCCTTGGCCCTGGTGCGCAAGGTGCGGTTCAAGATCGGTCGAACCGGGCGCATTACACCCATTCTGGAATTGGAGCCGGTACGGCTGGATGACCGGCAGATCAGCCGGGTCAGCGCCGGCTCTTTGAAACGCTGGCAGGCGCTGGATATACGCCCCGGCGACCAGGTGTCCATCAGCCTCGCGGGGCAGGTGATCCCTCGCCTGGACCAGGTAATTTTGCGCAATGCCACCCGGCTCGACCTTGCAGTACCCGACCCTCGCGACTTCCATGCCTTGAGTTGCTGGCAACTGGACCCCGGCTGCGAAGACCAGTTGCTGGCGCGCCTCACCTGGCTGAGTGGCAACCAGGGCCTGGCCTTGCCCTACTTGGGCCGCGAAACGTGGAACGCTTTGATCCAGGCGGGTCTAATCGCAGGCTTTCTCGATTGGTTGACCCTGGATGCGGCAGAGCTTGCTAACATTGACGGCTTCGGCGATCAAAGCCGCGCGCGGCTGCTCGACAGCCTCGCTAGCGCGCGACAACGGCCCTTTGCACAATGGCTCAAAGCTATGGGCGTACCGCCTGCGGCACGCAACAACCTCAAGGGCGACTGGCAGGCGCTGGCCGCCAGAGACACCCAGGCCTGGCTGGCTATCGATGGCATAGGCCCAGGTCGCGCAGCGCAACTGAGCGCTTTTTTTCGCGACCCGCAGGTACAGGCGCTGGCCGAAACATTACACGTGGCCGGAATAGACGGGTTTTGACCGCACCCAGCCACCTTCAAACCACGGCAGAATTCACCCTGCCATTTGCGACCCCGGAGCCCCACATGAAATGTCTAGCCCCTTTTGCCCTACTGACCGTCGCAAGCTTTATGGCCACCCCACTGCTGGCAGCCGAGGAAGCTTCCCCACTCACTGGCTGTGCCGCCAAGCGCCAAGCCATCACCACCCAGATCGAACAAGCCAAGGCTCACGGCAACAGCGAACAACAGGCAGGCCTGGAAACAGCCCTGAGCGAAGTCACCGCCCACTGCACCGACGCCTCCTTGAAAAAGGAGCGGGAAAACAAGGTGCTCGACGCCAAGCATGAAGTCAGCCGCCGCCAGGCCGACCTCGACAAGGCGATGAAAAAGGGCGATGCCGACAAGATCAACAAACGCAAAGACAAACTCGCCGAGTCCCGCAAAGCACTGCAGGACGCCGTGGAAGAACTCGACCAGTAAACCCGGTCAATGGTCTCGAAATTGTTTATGGCAAGCGCTGCACGCATCTTCGACTTTCTGTATGGCAGGCGAAAGGTTACTGGCCTTGTAGGGCTGAACTTGGCTGGCGATCACCAATTCACCGGTGGCCGCTTCCAGGTCGCGGGCCAGTTGCTGGAACTGCGCCTGTTTTTGCCACACGTCGTCCTTGGCGCTGGTGTGATCTTCTTCTCGTACGCTCGGGAAGTGCTGCCACGGTTCATGGGACAGCGCGTCAAGCTTGACCGCGCCTTCGGCGAATTTCGCGCCATCGAACGGGATGCGCCCGCGCAGCATGCCGCCCAGGTCTTCAGCGGTCTTGAGCATTTGCTTGAAGATCGCCTTGCGCTGGCCCAGCGGCGAATTCGGATCAACGCCGCCACAGGCAGACAATGCCAGGCAGGCCAGCAGTACAACCGTCATTTTTTTACAAGTCATGGTGGCTCAGGGTCACGGGAAACGGTGGCCAGTATCCCCGCCCCGTCCGTAAACACCAATAGCCCTATTAATAATAAGGGTTGCCCCTCGGCGCTACGGCGCGGGCAACCACTTCAGGAATCGCTTGCATGAACCTCTCGTTGAACCCCTGGAGCCGCCGCCTGGCGTGGGCTCTGCCGATGATCGCACTGCTGGCCGGCTGCGACGCGGGCAAGGATAGCGGTAAACAACCCCCCTCTGTTGAACCCGCCAAACCCCACGCCGTCGCCACCTATGTGAGCGCGGTATGGGAGGCCCTGCCGGCGGTGTCCGACAGCGACCTGCTAGCGGGTTTTGAATCCTGGCGCAGTGCCTGCCAGCGCCTCAAGGCCGACCCTGTATGGGGCGCGACCTGCGCGGCGGCGGCCACGGTGCCGGGCAATGCGCCAGCCGTGCGGGGTTTTCTCAAGGAGCGCCTGGATGTGTTCGGCCTGCGCTCGGCCGACGATACCCCGAACGGCTTGATCACCGGCTACTACGAACCGGTCTATCCCGGCAGCCTGACCAAGACCGCCACAGCAAATGTGCCGGTGTACGGCGTGCCGGACGACCTGATCATCGTCAACCTGGAAAGCATCTACCCCGAACTCAAGGGTAAACGCCTGCGTGGCCGCCTGGAGGGCCGTGTACTCAAACCTTATGACGACGCCGGCGCCATCAACGGCCAAGGCTCCACCGCCAAACCGATCGCCTGGCTGACCAACCCGATGGACCTGCAGTTCCTGCAGATCCAGGGTTCCGGCCGCATTCAGCTCAAGGGTGGGCGTCAACTGCGCGTCGGGTATGGCGACCAGAACGGCTACCCGTATCGTCCTATCGGCCGCTGGCTGGTGGAACAAGGCGAGCTGAAGAAAGAAGACGTGACCATGGGCGCGATCAGCGCCTGGGCCAAGGCGCATCCGGAGCGAATTACGCAGTTGCTGGCCAGCAACCCCAGCTACGTATTCTTCAGTGCTCGCCCTGACAGCAACGAAGGCCCGCGCGGTTCGCTGAACGTGCCACTCACCGCCGGCTACAGCGTGGCGGTGGACCGCAAGGTGATTCCGCTGGGCAGCCTGTTGTGGCTGTCGACTACCAAGCCCGACGGCACGCCACTGGCACGCCCTGTCGCCGCGCAAGATACCGGCGGTGCAATCACCGGCGAAGTACGCGCGGATTTGTTCTGGGGCACCGGCGAAGCCGCGGGTGAACTGGCGGGGAACATGAAGCAGCAGGGGCAAATCTGGATGTTGTGGCCTAAAGGCGCGGCGTTGCCGCAGGTGCCGGATGCACCCGCCGGGAGCTGACAGACACTGAAAGTCAAAATGTGAAGCAGGCCCAGTGTGGTGGGCGGGCTCCCACACTGGGCCTGCATCAGACCTTAGATCGAGACAAAGAAGAAACTCGCAATCAAGGCCATGCCCACCGTCCACACCAGCGAACGCAATATCGCCCAGTCGGCCAGGTAGCAAATGATGTACAGCAGGCGGCTGGTGATAAACAGCACGGCCAACACGTTGATGGTCACCAGTTCGGCGGTGCCGGCCAGGTGGGCGACAATCACCGCCGCCGCGAACGCCGGCGTCACTTCAAAGCTGTTGAGCTGTGCGCTGTGGGCACGTTTGGCAACCCCTTCGAGGTTGTCCAGAAAAGCCCGAGGGTCGTGGTTATCACGCGCGCCGAATTTGCCGTCACTGAACTTGGCCACACCTGTACACAGGTAAGGCAGAAAAATGGCGATTAACACACACCAGAAAGCAACCGTCATCACTCATTCCTTATGTAGTTTTATGCAGCAATTAGAGTTCTAGCACTAAACATCAGACATCGCACCTACCCGCTAGGAGCCGTGGCGCGCCGAAAGGTTCGATCGCGCGCATGAGGGTCAAGCGCACAACCGGACCGCCCCGGGCCACGCCTGACATTCACTGGTTCTTGTCAATCTGCTGCGGATGCCTCGGGTCTGCAGCCTTCTTGCCCGGCAGGCTGCCTTCGCTGCGGATCTGCGCGTGGCTGATCAGGGCAAAGATAAAGCTGCCGCCGATGATATTGCCCGCCAGTGTCGGGCCGGCAAACACCAGCCAGAAATCCTTCCACGGCAGTTCGCCGGCAAACACCAGGTAGGACACTTCCGCTGAACCCACCACGATATGGGTGAAGTCGCCCAAGGCCATCAGGTAAGTGATCAGAATGATGATCCACATCTTGGCGCTTTCCATCGACGGGATCATCCACACCATGGTCGCGATCATCCAACCGGAGACGATGCCTTTGGCGAACATCTGGCCAGGATGGTTTTCCATGACCTTGCGCCCGATCTCGAGGAAGGCCAGGTCGGTCTTGGTATCGAAGATCGGCAGGTGCAGCATCACGTAAGCGACCAACAGTGTGCCGCACAGGTTGCCCACCAAGACCACCGTCCATAGCCGCAACAGGCGCCCGAAGTTGGCCAGCGTGGGTTTGCTCATCACGGGCAGCACGGCGGTGAGGGTGTTTTCGGTAAACAGTTGCTGACGCGCCAGGATCACCGCCAAAAAGCCCGCGCAATAGCCAAAACTGGCGATGACCTTGAAGCCTTCAGCGTCCGGCAGGCGTGAGTTGAGCAGCCCCATGGCCATCAACGACAGGCCCATGGTAAGACCCGCCGCCAATGCCGACCACCATAGGGCGGCGACATTGCGCTCAAGCTCCTGGTCGCCCTGGGTACGGATGATTTCATGCAGCACCGCTGCCCGAGGCGGCTGGCTCTTGTCCACGTCCTGCTGCTCTTCCTGCGACAGGTTGGGGGTGTTGCCGTCTTCGTGTGTGGCCATGAGGTCCAGAATCCAAGGGGTGCCTGTAGCTACGACACGCCCCAGCGATGGCTGTTCAGTGGCCAGGTAATTTCCATGCGCAATGATTCGGCAAACAATCAACGCGCGATGGGGTTATTCCTGAAACTGGTCTTTGACGTACTTGATTTCGGTACGCCCATGAGGTGCCGGCAAACCGTCTTCGCCGAGGTTGACGAAGACCATTTTCTCAACCGTCAGGATGCTTTTGCGGGTGATCTTGTTGCGCACTTCACAGGTAAGCGTGATGGAGGTGCGACCAAATTCGGTGGCGGTGATGCCCAACTCGATGATGTCGCCCTGGCGCGAGGCGCTGACGAAGTTGATTTCGGAGATGTACTTGGTCACCACACGTTGGTTGCCCAACTGGACAATGGCGTAGATCGCCGCTTCTTCGTCGATCCAGCGCAGCAGGCTGCCACCGAACAGGGTGCCGTTGGGGTTGAGGTCTTCAGGTTTTACCCATTTGCGGGTGTGGAAGTTCATGGTCACTCCAAAGCGTCTTGCGAAATGATGGGCAACATCATGGCAGAGCCCAGGCCCAAGCTCTATGAGCCATTACCTATCAAGCCCATGAGCGATCTTCATGCCGCCGACAGAAAGGCTTGGGAAGTCCGGCGCACACAGCTATAATCGCCACCGCTTCAAAACGGTCATCTTCAATTGATACCGTTCTCCCGCCACCTGTCCGAGGGGCGCTGCAGCAGGCTTGGCCTGTCAGGCTCGGATGGGGCGTTGTCCGGCCTGGTCGTCCAGCTGGATACTAAACGCACAACGGCGCCCATTCGCACACTACGAATGGAGGCTCTCTATGAGCGCTGTAATCACGCCTGCAGATTTCACCGACTACAAAGTCGCCGACATGTCCCTCGCTGCCTGGGGCCGTCGCGAAACCTTTATCGCCGAATCCGAAATGCCTGCCCTGATGGGCCTGCGTCGCAAGTACGCCGCAGAGCAACCGCTCAAGGGCGCGAAGATTCTCGGCTGCATCCACATGACCATCCAGACTGCCGTGCTGATCGAAACCCTGGTTGCCCTGGGTGCCGAAGTGCGTTGGTCGTCGTGCAATATCTTCTCCACTCAAGACCAGGCCGCTGCCGCTATCGCTGCCGCCGGTATCCCGGTATTCGCCTGGAAAGGCGAGACCGAAGAAGAGTACGAGTGGTGCCTGGAGCAAACCATCCTCAAGGATGGCGCGCCTTGGGATGCCAACATGATCCTCGACGACGGCGGCGACCTGACCGAGCTGCTGCACAAGAAGTACCCAGCCATCCTCGACCGCGTCCACGGCGTGACCGAAGAAACCACCACCGGCGTGCACCGCCTGCTGGACATGCTGGCCAAGGGCGAGCTGAAAATCCCGGCCATCAACGTCAACGACTCGGTGACCAAGAGCAAGAACGACAACAAGTACGGCTGCCGTCACAGCCTGAACGACGCCATCAAGCGCGGCACCGACCACCTGCTGTCGGGCAAGCAAGCCCTGGTGATCGGCTACGGTGACGTGGGCAAGGGTTCGTCCCAGTCCCTGCGTCAGGAAGGCATGATCGTTAAAGTCTCCGAAGTCGACCCGATCTGCGCCATGCAGGCCTGCATGGACGGTTTCGAAGTGGTTTCGCCGTTCATCGACGGTATCAACGACGGCACCGAAGCGAGCATCGACAAGGCTCTGCTGGGCAAGATCGATCTGATCGTGACCACCACCGGCAACGTGAATGTTTGCGACGCGAACATGCTCAAGGCCCTGAAAAAGCGCGCCGTTGTCTGCAACATCGGTCACTTTGACAACGAAATCGACACCGCTTTCATGCGCAAGAACTGGGCATGGGAAGAAGTGAAGCCACAGGTACACAAGGTTCACCGTACCGGTGCCGGCGCTTTCGACCCACAGAACGACGACTACCTGATCCTGCTGGCTGAAGGCCGTCTGGTTAACCTGGGCAACGCCACCGGCCACCCAAGCCGCATCATGGATGGCTCGTTCGCCAACCAGGTACTGGCCCAGATCTTCCTGTTCGGCCAGAAATACGCCGACCTGTCGCCGGCCCAGAAAGCCGAGCGCCTGACCGTGGAAGTCCTGCCGAAGAAACTCGACGAAGAAGTGGCCCTGGAGATGGTCCGCGGCTTCGGCGGCGTGGTGACTCAACTGACCAAGACCCAGGCCGACTACATCGGCGTGACGGTTGAAGGCCCGTTCAAGCCGCATGCTTACCGTTACTAAGTAGCCCGCTCTCTCCCTGTCGGAGCGAGCTTGTGTGGGAGCGGGCTTGCTCGCGAAGGCGGAGTGTCAGTTGTTAATTTATGTCGACTGACACGACCCTTCGCGAGCAAGCCCGCTCCCACATTGACGGTGAACACTTTCCGGTTTTTTGAGTTTCCAAGGATACGACCATGTCCCAAGACCGTCGCTACAGCTTCGAGTTCTTCCCGACCAAGACCGATGCTGGGCATGAAAAACTGATGGCGACTGCCAAGCAGTTGGCCAGCTACCAACCCGACTTCTTTTCCTGCACCTACGGCGCCGGCGGTTCGACCCGTGACCGCACGATCAACACCGTGTTGCAGTTGGAAAGCGAAGTCAAAGTTCCCGCCGCTCCGCATTTATCCTGCGTGGGCGACAGCAAGGCCGACCTGCGCGGCCTGCTGACTCAATACAAGGCAGCCGGCATCAAGCGCATCGTCGCCCTGCGTGGCGACCTGCCGTCCGGCATGGGCATGGCCAGCGGCGAGTTGCGCTACGCCAATGACCTGGTGAGCTTCATCCGCGAAGAAAGCGGCGACCACTTTCATATCGAAGTAGCAGCCTATCCGGAGATGCATCCCCAGGCGCGTAACTTCGAAGAAGACCTGAAGAATTTCGTGCGCAAGGCCAACGCCGGCGCCGACAGTGCGATCACGCAGTACTTCTTCAACGCCGACAGTTACTTCTATTTCGTCGAGCGTGTGCGGGCACTGGGTGTGAATATCCCGATCGTGCCGGGCATCATGCCAATCACCAACTACAGCAAGCTGGCACGTTTTTCCGATGCCTGCGGCGCCGAAATCCCACGCTGGGTACGCAAGCAACTGGAAGCCTACGGCGACGACGTCAAGAGCATCCAGGCATTCGGCGAACAGGTCATCAGCGAAATGTGCGAGCGCCTGCTGCAAGGCGGCGCGCCAGGGTTGCACTTTTATACCCTGAACCAGGCTGAGCCGAGCCTTGCTATCTGGAACAACCTCAAGCTGCCCCGCTGAGGCTTGCCCTGCGGTACCCGGGCCCTCGTCAATACGAGGGCCTTTTTATTTGCGCGCCCTCGCCCGCACAGGCGTGCGCCAGAGCTTCTCTTTAGCGCAGCGGCGTCGTAACCTCAGGCATGCCCGTCATCCTGAAGTTATTGACCGCTGCCCTTTTCACTTGCCTGAGCCTGGCCGCTTATGGCGAGAAATTGCGCATTGTCACCGAGCCCTGGGCGCCGTATGTGTATGACGAGCAGGGCGTCATGCATGGGCTGGACTATGAAGCCACGGTGATCGTGTTCCAGCGCCTTGGCGTAGAGGTGCAATGGCAATTCCTTCCCTGGAAGCGTTGCCTGGCCATGCTTGAGCAAGGCCAGGCCGACGGCGCGCTGGATATTTTCCACAGCCACGACCGCGACGCTTTGTTGCTGTACCCCAGCGAACCGCTGTCAGAGGTCGAGTTTGTGCTGTTCTATGCCAACGCGCGCCCTCACCTGGCCCGCCGCCTCGACGACCTGCAAGGCCTGTCGGTGGGCACCTCGCCGGGCTACCTGTATGGCGCGCCTTTCAGCGATTCCACATTGTTCAAGCGTGAGCCGGCACCCAGTCACGAGGCGAACTTCGGCAAATTGCTGCTGGGGCGCATTGACCTGGTCATTACCGACCGGCGGGTCGGCCAGCATGTGATCAAGGCCATGGGCCTGGAGGGTATGGTCAGCCAGGCGCCGATCGTTATCAGCCGCCAGCAGCAATACCTCGCCGTGCGCCGTGGCGCGGGCATGGACCTGCTGGCGCAACGCTTCGCCGCCGAACTCAAACGCTTTAAACAGGAACCGGCCTACGCCATCTTGAGTGAAAAATATGGCGCAATCCCCGATATTACGGCCTCAGGACACACCGTTGAGCAGCAGGAAAGCAGCGCACAGTGATTGCTCTGTTATACTCCGGCCTTTCCGCCAGGCTCACGCCCGGCCGCTGAGGTCTTGAAAAAGGCACCCAACCCCGCTACAGCGCAGCTTTCAGCCCGCGCGAGCCGGTGGAGTGCCCGCCAGGCGCAGCAGGACCGGACGGGGTTGCGCTCCCCTAAGCGCCATTCACGCCCGGCAAGATTATCCCTTTGGGCCAAGCCCTAACTAAAACAGGATTACTCATGTCCTTTGCTTCCCTCGGTCTCTCCGAGGCTTTAGTCCGCGCCATCGAGGCAGCGGGCTATACCGAGCCTACTCCGGTGCAACAGCGGGCCATTCCCGCCGTGTTGCAAGGTCGCGACCTCATGGTTGCGGCTCAGACAGGTACTGGTAAAACCGGCGGTTTCGCCCTCCCGATCCTGGAGCGGTTGTTCCCCAACGGTCACCCGGACAAATCCCAGCGTCACGGCCCGCGCCAACCGCGCGTACTGGTCCTGACCCCAACCCGCGAACTGGCCGCCCAGGTGCATGACAGCTTCAAGCTGTACGCCCGCGACTTGAAGTTCGTCAGCGCCTGCATCTTCGGCGGCGTCGGCATGAACCCGCAGGTTCAGGCCATGTCCCGTGGTGTTGACGTGCTGGTAGCGTGCCCCGGTCGTTTGCTCGACCTGTGCGGCCAAGGCAGCGTCGATTTGTCCCACGTGGAAATCCTCGTGCTGGACGAAGCCGACCGCATGCTCGACATGGGCTTTGTCCATGACGTGAAAAAGGTCCTCGCCCGCCTGCCGGCCAAACGTCAGAACCTGCTGTTCTCGGCAACGTTCTCCCAGGACATCACCGCCCTGGCCGGCAAGCTGCTGCACAACCCGGAACGCATCGAAGTCACGCCGCCGAACACCACGGTCGAGCGTATCGAACAACGCGTCTTCCGCCTGGCCGCCAGCCACAAGCGCTCGTTGCTGGCCCACCTGATTACCCATGGCGCGTGGGAGCAGGTATTGGTGTTCACCCGCACCAAGCACGGCGCCAACCGCCTGGCCGAATACCTGGACAAACACGGCCTCACCGCCGTCGCCATCCACGGCAACAAGAGCCAGAACGCACGCACCAAAGCCCTGGCCGACTTCAAGGCCGGTTCCGTGCGTATCCTGGTGGCCACCGACATCGCCGCCCGCGGCCTGGATATCGACCAGCTGCCGCACGTGGTCAACTTCGAGCTGCCGAACGTCGATGAAGACTATGTGCACCGTATCGGCCGTACCGGCCGTGCCGGTCGTTCGGGTGAAGCCATCTCCCTGGTAGCCCCGGACGAAGAAAAACTGCTCAAAAGCATCGAGCGCATGACCAAGCAGAAAATCGCCGACGGCGACCTGATGGGCTTCGATGCCAGCGCGGTAGAGGCCGAGAAGCCTGAAGTACGCGAGCGTCCCGATGTGCGTAACCCACGCAACCCACGCGGTCCGAAGGGCGATGGCCCGAACGGCGGCGGTGGTGGCGGTGGTCGTCGCGACAAGGGCAAAGACAAGGGCGGCAAAGACAAAGCGCCAACCAACGGCCGTGGCGAACGCCCAGCCCGTGAGCAGAAACCACGCGAAGGCACCCCGGCACGCGAACAGCGCCAGCCGAGCCAGCCGCCACGCGCAGCCGCCGACCGCGCGCCGGACGAGTTCCTCGACGACGACGTGGATAACTTCGGTAACCGCGTTGACTACGTGCCCCAGGCCAAACCGGCACAGGGCCGTGGTCGTCGTCCAGGCGCACCGGCACAGGGCGCAGGCGCCGCGGCACCACGCAGCGGCCAGCCTCAGGGCGCTCGTCAGAACGGCCCACGCAACAGCAGCGGCGGCACCACCGGTACGCCACCTGCCAAACGCAGCGGCCCGCGTAACGGCGCACCGCGTGACGGCCAGGCTCGTCGCGAAGATTCGCGCAGCAACAACCGCCGTCCGGCCCGTGACGACCAGCCTCGTTCGTCCGAGCCAGCGGTGCAGAACCCGCGCGGCGGCCCAGCCCCCAAAATCATCCACAAGGAGTCGAAAGCCGACCGCTTCCCGACACCCGAGCAACTGGATCAGTTGCCAGGCCGTCCTCGTGGTGAAAAACCAGCGCTGCTGACCCGCAACCGCTGAGTTTTTCCATACAAAAAACGCCCCGACTGTTTGGGGCGTTTTTGTATGCGGCGCTTGGCTTATTAAGCCGTTACTTCACCGGCCTTGTGAAAGAGTTTGGCAAAGATCATCCAGCGCCCCTCCACTTTCATCAAGTTCAAGTAGTCCACCATCAGGTTATTGAACAAGCGCAAACGTACTTTGACCATGGCCATTTCCGGCGACATCACGTCAATCATCAACACTTCATCAAGTTGCGGAAAACCGCCGGCCCGCGGCGATTCACGCCCCTCAACCATGCTCCGGTATTCCTCGAACGGTCGAACCACTACCACTGAATTCTGCGCGCTGTATAACACGCAGCCACGATGGAATACGTGATCGAACTTTTTCAAGTCCTGGGTTTGTAAGACATTAAAGTAGTCTTTCAGAAACGCTTGAATTTCCTCAATCATGAGCACAACTCCGAGAACGGTGTTAGTTGAATAAATAACTTCGCGCCATTATCGGTAGCCCACTCGTTTCAGGTATAGCGGCTATTATTAGGCTTTTACGTGAAAGGAATTCACCTATTGAAACTCCTCTCCCCTCGCGGCGTTACGTGCCTTCGAGGCCTTGGCCAGGCTGGGCAAGGTGAACCTGGCCGCGCTCGAACTGCACGTCACCCACAGTGCCGTCAGCCATCAAATCCGCTCGCTTGAAGAGTATTTGGGCCTGGCGCTGGTCATTCGCAGCAAACGCTCGCTGACGTTGACTGATGAGGGCCGCGTGTATGCCTACCAGATCAGACAGGCACTGGGCGAGATCGCCGGGGTAACCGAAAAGTTATTGGCGAAAACCAAACACCCGCAGTTAACCGTTTCAGTATTGCCCTCCTATGCCATGCATTGGTTACTCCCGCGTTTACATGACTTCAGGGCCGCTCACCCCGAGTTGCACCTGAGACTGGATTCAAGCATGGAGTTCAGCCATTTCGGGCAAGGCCCACTCGATGGCGCGATCCGCTTCGGCCACGGCCAGTGGCCGGATGTGCATTGCGAGGCTTTGATGGGGGATTCGTTGCTGGTGGTCGCCGCGCGCGACTTCAACCACGGCGTCCTGCCGGACACGGCGCAAGCCGTCCTCGAGCTGCCGCTGTTGCACGCCAGTGAAAGCTGGCCCATCTGGCTTGGCGCCGCTGGCGTGGAAGGGGTACGCCCTCACGCTTCGCTGGAGTTCACCGACTCCACGTTAATGCTCGAAGCCGTCAGGCTTGGGCACGGCGTCGCACTGACCCGACGCTCGATTGCCCATGGGCTGCTTCAACGCGGGGAGTTGGTCAAGCTGACAGAGGTCGAGCCGGCGCACGCCTCACGCTACTACCTGGTGTGGCCTACCGGCCGCAAACCTTCGGCAGCGCTGAGCGATCTGCATCACTGGCTCAAGGACCAGATCGCCCTCTATCAAGACAGCCTGGCATCCTGCACACAGCAAAACGCCGACCCTGAGGTCGGCGCTTTGACAGTAACGCAGAGAAGCTGATTACTTCTGCTTCACGCCTTCCAGCGAGATGTCCAGGTCAACGGTCTGCGAAGACGGGCCTGGGCCTTTGATGCCGAAGTCGTTCAAGTTAACGGTCGCCTTGGCATTGAAGCCGGCACGTTCGCCGCCCCATGGATCCTTGCCTTCACCGTTGAAGGTGGCCTTGAAGACCACTGGCTTGGTGACGCCGTGGAAGGTCAGGTCGCCGGTCACGTCAGCAGTTTTCTCACCGGTGGATTTAACCGCGGTGGATACGAACTTGGCGTCAGCGAACTTGGCGACGTCCAGGAAATCCTTGCTGGCGATGTGCTTGTCACGTTCTGCGTGGTTGGACCACAGGCTGGCAGTCTTCACATCGACAGCGATTTTGCTGGCTTCAGGCTTGGCGGCATCCCAACTGAAGGTGCCATCCCAATCCTTGAAGGTACCGTGGATGTAGCTGTAGCCCAGGTGGCTGATTTTCCAGTCGATGAAGGCGTGCTGGCCTTCTTTGTCGATCTTGTAGTCAGCGGCCATTACCTGGCCTGCCGACAGCAGCGCGGTACCGATTGCCAGAGCAGCGAGGGTCTTTTTCAACATGCTTTCTATTCCTTGTGAGTCGAGGTTGAACATCAGGCTTTGCGCCCCAGCATTCGCGTAAGGGTCGCATCGCGATCGATAAAGTGGTGTTTCAACGCAGCCACGCCGTGCAAGCCGGCGAAGACCACCAACACCCAGGCGAGATACAAATGCACCACGCCGGCGGTGTCTGCCTGGTCCGGTAGACCGGAAACCACGGCGGGAATTTCAAACAAGCCAAACACCGGGATACCGACACCGTCTGCGGTGGAAATCAGGTAACCGGCAATCATCACTGCAAACAGCCCGAGGTACAGGAACCCATGGCCGAATGCCGCGCCGATCCGGGTCAAGCGACTGTAGCTGGCCAATGGCGGCGGCGGTGGGCTGACCAGCCGCCAGACAATGCGCACCAGCATGATCGCAAACAGCGTAATGCCGATGCTCTTGTGCAGGTCCGGCGCGTCTTTGCGCCAGGCGCTGTAGTAGTCCAGGCCAACCATCCACAGGCCCAGGGCAAACAGGCCAACCACCACCAGGGCCACGCCCCAGTGCAAAACCATACTGACCCAGCCATAGCGGGCCGGTGAATTGCGTAACTGCATGAACTTAATCCCGAAAGAGCTGCGCCAAGACTAGCGGTTTACCTATCGAATTAAAGCGGAAAATTTCGCTTTGAAATATCGAGAAATGTGATCTTGAGGGTATGAACAGTAAATTAACCAATGATTAAGGACTATCCAGAAGAAACGTGACAGTCCGTCCTGCGTTTACTGCCAATTCGCGCGTTATGGGTTGTGACACAGCCGCCCATTGCATAGGCTTGCGCGATTGTTTCACCTGCGCCGCCCGCAGGACCGCTTCGAGGAGATCACCGATGGGCTTGAACAACCAGTGGATGCAACGCGACCTCGCGGTGCTGTGGCATCCCTGCACCCAGATGAAAGACCACCAGCAACTGCCGCTGATCCCGATCAAGCGCGGCGAAGGCGTCTGGCTGGAAGACTTCGAAGGCAAGCGCTACCTCGATGCCGTCAGTTCCTGGTGGGTCAACGTCTTCGGGCATGCCAACCCGCGCATCAACCAGCGCATCAAGGACCAGGTCGACCAACTGGAACACGTGATCCTCGCCGGCTTCAGCCACCAACCGGTGATCGAGTTGTCCGAACGCCTGGTCGCGATGACCCCCGAGGGCCTGACCCGCTGCTTCTATGCCGATAACGGCTCGTCGTGCATCGAAGTCGCGCTGAAGATGAGCTTCCACTACTGGCTCAACCGCGGCCTGCCGAACAAAAAGCGCTTCGTCACGTTAACCAACAGCTACCACGGCGAAACCATCGCCGCGATGTCGGTGGGTGACGTGCCGCTGTTTACCGAGACCTACAAGGCGCTGCTGCTCGACACCATTAAAGTGCCGAGCCCCGATTGCTACCTGCGCCCCGAAGGCGTGAGCTGGGAAGAACATTCGCGCACCCTGTTCCAGGCCATGGAACAGACCCTGGCGGACAACCACGACAGCGTCGCCGCCGTGATCGTCGAACCGCTGATCCAGGGCGCCGGTGGCATGCGCATGTACCACCCGGTCTACCTAAAGCTGCTGCGCGAAGCCTGCGACCGCTACGGCGTGCACCTGATCCACGACGAAATCGCCGTGGGCTTCGGCCGCACCGGCAGCATGTTCGCCTGTGAACAGGCCGGTATTCGTCCGGACTTCCTGTGCCTGTCCAAGGCCCTGACGGGCGGCTACTTGCCACTGGCGGCGGTGGTTACCACCGATGATGTCTACGACGCGTTCTACGACGACTACCCGACCCTGCGCGCCTTCCTGCATTCCCACAGCTACACCGGCAACCCGCTGGCGTGCGCGGCGGCTTTGGCGACCCTGGATATTTTCGAAGAAGACAACGTCATCGAAAACAACAAGGCCCTGGCCCAGCGCATGGCCACGGCCACCGCGCATCTGGTCGATCATCCGCATGTGTCTGAAGTGCGCCAGACCGGCATGGTGCTGGCCATCGAGATGGTCCAGGACAAGGCCACCAAGGCCGCCTACCCATGGCAGGAACGCCGTGGCCTCAAGGTGTTCGAGCATGCCTTGGAGCGCGGCGCCCTGTTGCGCCCGTTGGGCAGCGTGGTGTATTTCCTGCCGCCGTATGTGATTACGCCGGAGCAGATCGACTTCTTGGCGCAAGTTGCCAGTGAAGGCATCGATATCGCGACCAACAGCAAGGTCAGCGTCGCCGTGCCAAAAGACTTCCACCCGGGCTATCGCGACCCAGGCTGATCGCTCCTACCTGAATTTTGCAGAGAACCGAAATGAGACTGTCCCGTTTTTTCACCGACACCCCACTGAGCCTCGGCGACGTTGAACTGCCCGAAGCCCAGGCGCATTACATCAGCCGCGTGCTGCGCATGGGCGAAGGTGACGCCGTGCAATTGTTTGACGGCTCCGGGCAAGAGTTTTGCGGCACGTTGCTGGAGGTCGGTAAAAAACGCGTCACCGTGCAACTGACGGAACACTTCGCAGGCCAGACCGAATCGCCGCTGCACATCCACCTCGGCCAGGGCCTGTCCAGGGGCGAGCGCATGGATTGGGCGATCCAGAAAGCCACGGAACTGGGCGTCAACGCGATCACGCCGATTTTCAGCGAGCGCTGCGAAGTGCGCCTCAAGGACGAACGCGCCGACAAACGCCTGCTGCACTGGCGCCAGGTGGCGATCAGCGCGTGCGAGCAATGCGGGCGTTCGACGGTGCCGGTGATTCACCCGCCGCTGTTGCTGGCGGACTGGCTGAAGCAGACCGAGGCCGACCTCAAGCTGGTGCTGCACCCGGTGGCCGAGCCGATGGTCAGCCATGCCAAGCCTTCGAGCCTGGCGTTCCTGATCGGTCCCGAGGGTGGGCTGACCGATAATGAAGTCCAAACCGCTCAAGACGCCGGCTACCATGCTGCTCGCCTCGGCCCGCGCGTGTTGCGCACCGAGACCGCGCCGGTAGTTGCGCTGGCAGTCGCGCAACAACTGTGGGGCGACTTCTAACCGCGCGCTGTAAACCCAATCCAAATGTGGGAGGGGGCCCCCTCCCACATTGATCGGGTTACCACTTCTTACTCCACCGGATCACTGACCGGCTTGGCAATAATTGCCTTCAACTCGCTGGTCATCGGGAATTCCAGGTTCAAGCCCTTGGGCGGAATCGGCTGTTCAAACCAGCGCTGGTAAATCCCGTTGATTTCACCGCTGCGGTACAGCTCACCGAGGGTCTCGTTGACCACCGCGAGAAACTGCGGGTCGTCCTTGCGCACCATGCAGCTGTAGATCTCGCGCGATTGCTCCTCGCCCACCACCACCCAGTGGTGCGGGTCCCTGGCCTTGGCGCGCTCGCCGTAGAGCAGTGCGTCGTCCATATAGAACGCCACCGCGCGGCCCGTCTCCAGCATCTTGAACGCCTCGCCATGGTCCTTGGCACTGATCACAAACATATTGGCCTTGTGCTCGGCGTTGTAGCTCTTGAGGAAACGTTCGTTGGTGGTCCCCGCCGTGGTCACCACGTTCTTGCCCACCAGGTCGGCAAAGCCCTTGATGCCGCTGTCCCTGGCCGTGAGCAATTGGCCCTTCACGTAAATAAAACCGTAGGAAAACGCCACCTGCTTCTGCCGCTCGGCGGTCACCCCGGTAGAGCCGCATTCCAGATCCACGGTGCCGTTCTGCACCAGCGGGATGCGGGTCTGGGAGGTCACCAGGGTGTAGTTCACCTTAAGGTTCGCGACCCCGGTTTTCTGCTGGATACGCTCGACAATCCTGCTCGCCAGGTCAACCGAATACCCCATGGGTTTGCCGCTGCTATCGCCCACATAGGAAAACGGCACCGACGCATCGCGATAACCCAGGGTGATGGACCGGGTGTTGGCTATCTTGCCCAACGTACCGTCCAGCGCCGGTTCATTCGCATGTGCCTGCGCGCCCAGCAAAAGCCCCAGGGTGCAGCCGGTCAACAGGATCTTTTTCATTGTTATTCTCCGTGGCTCTGTGAAGTTATTTACGTACGGCAATCACGCTGATTTCCACCAGCACGCTGGGTCGCGCCAGCTCGGCTTGCAGGGTGGTCCGTGTGGGCGCCATCCCCGGTGTCAGCCATGCGGACCACGCTTCGTTCATCGGCGCGAAACCGCTGCCGATGTCCTTCAGGTAAATGGTCGCATTGAGCAGGTGATCCTTGTCGCTGCCCGCCTCGGCCAGCAGTGCATCGATCTTGGCCAGCACTTCGCGGGTCTGGGTCGCCATGTCCTGGCCCTCGCCCGGCACTTGGCCCGACAGGAACACCAGGTCCTTGAAGGTGACGGCACCGCTGAGACGTTCATTGCTGCTGATTCGGGTAATGCTCATGGGGGCATCCTCAAGCGGCGCGGGGCGTCAGGCCCTGCATATCAATGGAAGGATTGCGCTGGCCAATCAGTTCGGCGAGCAACTGGCCGCTGCCGCAGGCCAGGGTAAAACCCAAGGCGCCGTGGCCGAGGTTCAGCCACAGGTTGCGATAGTGGCTGGCGCCGATCAGCGGCACACCGGTTGGCGTGGCCGGGCGCATACCGGCCCATTCCACTGCATGGTCATAGTCACCAGCCGTAGGAAAGGTCTCTAGAGCCTGACGTTTGATCAGCGCCAGGCGCTTGGGCTCAAGGCCGGCGTCGAAGCCGACGATATCCACCATGGCCGCGATCCGCAGTTGTTCACCGATGCGCGCGTAGACGACCTTGCGGTCGTAGTCGGTGATGCTCACGCTCGGCGCCTGGTGCCGCGCGCCGATCGGCACGCTCAGGCTGTAGCCCTTGAGCGGGTACAGCGGCAGCGCCAGGCCCGGCAGCCGCAGTTCGGCGCTGCGATGCCCCGCCGCCAATACCAGGTGCTCGACCGGCATCACCTCGTCGCCCAGCTCGATGGCCTGTACCAGCCCCCCTGCACGGCGAACGCCGGTGACCTTGCGCGCCAACACAAAGCGACAGCGCCCGGACGCCTCCAGCCGCGCCGCCAAACGCTGGCAGAAGGCATGGCAATCGGCGACTTCCTCGTTTGGCGTATAAATCCCGCCGACAAACCCACTGCCCGCCAACGCCGGCTCCAGGCGTGTGCAATCGGCGGCCGAGAGCACCTGCTGCTGCAGGATATCGGTGACTTTGCTGCGTGCATGTTTAAAGCTGCCGGCGTTGCGAAAGGTCACCAACTTGCCGTTGCGGCGCCAGTCGAAGCCGTCTAGGCAGTCGTCCTCGCGCCATTGCTGCAAAGTGCTTTGGCTCAGGGACGCCAGGCGCAGCAGGTGGCCCGCATTGCGTTGGTTCACCGAACTGCGGCAGGCACCCATGAAGGCCGCCATCCAACGCCATTGCTGCGGGTCGAGCCGTGGACGCAGCTTCAATGGCGAGTCACCGCGCAGCAGCCAGCCAAGCGCTTGCAGCGGCACGCCGGCATCCGCCAACGGCGCGACATAGCGGTAGGACAGTTGCCCGCCATTGGCGAAGCTGGTTTCGCTGCCCAGCGTGTCGCGTGCGTCGATCACCGTCACCTCATGGCCGGCCCGCACCAGCGCATACGCACTGGCCAAGCCGATAACCCCACCACCAATGATGCAAACCTGCCTGGCCATCCCAGCCCCCAGCCGTTGATTGAAGAGAAGCCAAGCGTAGGCCCAGGTGACAGGACCCCGACAATCAATAAAGATGGGCCACCTATAAACAAAGGTTATGGACTCGCCATGCGCTTGCGTCATATCGAAATCTTCCAGGCCATACGCCAGACCGGCTCCATCAGCGCCGCCGCGCAGTTGTTGCACGTGTCGCAACCGGCGGTGACCAAGGTGCTGCAACACGCCGAGCTGCAGCTGGGCTTCCCGTTGTTTTTGCGCGTGCGTGGCAAATTGCAGCCCACCCCGGAAGCCCTGGCGCTGGAAGGTGAAGTGGAGAAAGTCACCGCGAGCCTGCAAGGCGTGCGGCGCCTGGCCAAGAGCTTGCGCCGCGCACCGGGGCAAAGTGTGCGCATTGGGGCAACCCCGGCGTTGGCCCTGTCGCTGCTGCCGCCGGCGATACTGGAGTGGAAACGCGATTACCCGGACATGGCCTGCGAGTTGTCCAGCGACCATAGCCGCGAGTTGGTGCAAAAGTTGTTGATGCGCGAGATCGACCTGGCGTTGACCCTCAACTTTTCCGGTCATCCGGGGCTTACCACCCAAACACTGGCCAACGGCGTGCTCGTGGCGCTGGCCTCCAAAGGCTATTGGCCAGACGCCGAGCTGCATCAGCCGTTGCCATTGGCCGACCTGGCGGGGGCGCCGCTGATAGGCCTGTCCAGCGCCGACCCGCTGGCGGCGAAACTCGACAGCTACCTGGAAAGTGTTGAGCCGGCGCCGAGGGTGACGATCTCGGTACAAACCTATTCGTTGGCGCGGGCGATGGTGGAGTCCGGTGCCGGTTTAACGGTGATCGACCCATTCACCGCGTTGGGCGCCTCGACGGCCACCACCTGCATCCGCCCACTCACCCCGCCGCTGCCGATCACCTTGTATGCCCTGACCCGCGCCAACGAGCCGCCGCCGCATATGTTGGCCAAGTTGCTGGAAATCTTCGGTAAGCGGGCGTGTGAGTTATTGGAGCGCCTCTAAGGACACCGTAGATCGGTGGGAGGGGGTTTGCTCCCTCCCACACTTAAAGCACGTAATGCATGATCGCCACAAAATGCAGCAGGCTGCCGCCGATCACAAACAAATGCCAGATCCCATGGGAATGCCGCAGGCGATCCTCCAAGGCAAAAAAAATGATACCGACGGTGTACAGCACACCACCCGCCGCCAGCCATGTGAACCCTGCCATACCCAGCCCGGCGATCAGCGGCTTGACCGCCACCAGCACGATCCAGCCCATCACCGCGTAAATCACGATGGACAAGATGCGCGCCTCGGAGCGCGGCTTGATCTCCTGCAAAATCCCGATCACCGCCAGCCCCCACACAATGCCGAACAACGTCCAGCCCCACGGACCGCGCAACGTCACCAGGCAAAACGGTGTGTAACTGCCGGCGATCAACAGGTAGATCGAAAAGTGATCGACCTTTTGCATAATCTCTTTTCGCCGCCCGCGCACGCTGTGGTACACGGTCGACGCGCTGTACAGCACCATCAGCGTAAAGCCATAGATCGCCACGCTGACGATCTTCCAGGGGCTGCCATCCAGGCTCGCCACCACCAGCATCCACACAGCGCCAATGCACGCCGCGACTGCACCGAGCAAATGGCTCCAGGCGTTGAAGCGTTCCCCGTGATACATGTGTCACTGACCTCCTGTAACCGTTGACGGCTGGCGGCAAGCCTCCAGCCTTGCGCATCAGAGTGCAAGCGCCGTGTGACGTTCCGGCGACGCCGCACGGTTTTGCGGGCACAATCGACCGCATTCGAACAAGAGCCCACGGCCATGCTGATCGACGAAGAATTCACCCTCAAAAAGCTCGAGATCTTCCTGGCGTTCATGCGCACCGGCAACCTGGCCCGCGCCGCCGCCGAGCTGCAGACCAGCAATGTCAGCGTGCACCGCGCCATTCATTCGCTGGAAAACGCCCTGCGTTGCCCGCTGTTCAAACATGAAGGGCGTAACCTCACCCCGCTCGAAAGCGCCTACGTGCTCGAAGAGCGCGCGCAGAAACTGGTGGCCGATGTGGTCGACAGCGTGCGCCTCACTCGCGAAGCCGCTGGTTTCTCGGCTGAACGCTTCAAACTCGGCTCGCTGTATTCGCTGACGGTCAAGACCGTGCCGCAACTGATCATGGGCCTGAAGATTCGCCGCAGCGAGCTCAACATCGACCTGATCCTGGGCTCCAATTTCGACCTGCTCTACAAGCTCAAGAACATGGAAGTCGACGCGATCCTCATCTCCCTTGACGAACATGCCAACGACCCCGATTGCGAGCAGATCGCACTGTTTAGCGATGACATCTTCCTCGCCACGCCGGCCGACTCGCCCTTGGACCGCACCCAGGAAATCGATCTGGCCGAGGTGCGCGACGCCACCTTCATTACCCTCACCCAAGGCTTCGCCACCCACCAGGACGGCAACCGGGTGTTCAAGCAAGCGGGGTTCGAGCCGAAGGTGGCGATGCAGGTCAATGACATCTTCACGCTGTTGAGCATGGTCAGTTCGGGGGTGGGTTATGCACTGCTGCCGGGGCGGATTGCGGCGGTGTATGAGAACCGCGTAAAGCTGATACCGCTGCAAGCCAGGTATCGGTTGCAGCAGCATATTGGCGTGGTGTTCTTGAAGGCCAAGGAGCGTGACCCGAACTTGCTGGCGTTGTTGGCGGAGTGCCGGATGTATGCCAATCGGCAGGTGCCAGCCTGAGACTCCGCCATCGGGAGCAAGCCCCGAGGTCAGCCCACCAACCCCCGCATCAGCAGAAACAACAACGACGGCCCCAGCAGACAGCCCAGCGCCGTATAAAACGCCGCCGTCAAACAGCCATATGGCACCAGCTTCGGATCGGTCGCCGCCAGCCCGCCCGCCACACCGCTGGAGGTGCCCATCAACCCGCCGAAAATCACCGCGCTGCGCGGGTTGTTGAGCCCAATCAGCGGCGCCACGAACGGGGTCATCACCATCACCAGAATGGCCTTGATCAACCCCGCCGCAATCGACAACGCCATCACTTCGGAACTGGCGCCAATCGCCGCGCCCGTCACCGGGCCGACGATGTAGGTGACGGCGCCCGCACCAATGGTGGTGAGGCTCACGGCATCGGTGTAACCGAACGCCATGGCCACGCCGACACCCGCCACAAACGATGAGCCAACGCCGACGAACAGCGCCAGCACCCCCACGTAGCCCGCGCGCTTGAGCTCATCGACACTGACCCCAAACGCCGTGGCGACGATGGCGAAGTCCCGCAGCATCGCGCCGCCCAACAGGCCGATACCCGACAGCAACGGAATATCCACCACACCCTTGGAGCCACCGGTAAAGGCCCCGCCCACATACGACAGCACCAGGCCCAGCAGAATGGCGATGGCCGAACCGTGCAGGCGGCCTTTGGTGAAGGTGTCGGAGATCCAGTAGGACACCCACATGGTCAGGCCGATCACCGCAAAACCGCTGATCAGGCCGTAGCCGGTGATCACTTTCATCATGGATTCGTACATGGCGATCACCCGGCGTCTTTGGTGGGAACAGCTGCACTCGGCTCACGATTGCCGATGCGCGACAGCACCGGCACCAGGGCAAAGCCCAGCACTACCGCAAGCGTACCGGCCAGAATCGCCATGGGCCCGCCGCTGATGGCGCCATACACGTTCTGCTGGGCAGCCATGGCCACCACAATCGGGATATAAATCGCGGCCCAGAAGCTCACGCCTTGCTCCGACTTACCGGTAAACAGCCCCCGTTTGGCCAGATAACTGCCCAGCCCGATCAACAGCAACATGGCGATACCTACCCCGCCAACGTTGGCCGGAATGCCCATCCATTTACCCAGCAGCTCACCAATAAACAGGCCGAACAATGTGCAAAGCGCCAAAAATGCCACACCGTAAATAATCATTGTTGTTGTCCTCAAAGTGCTCGATCGAAATTGTTGTTTTTGTGCTTCGAAAGCCTCGGGTGATGCTTTATCGGTGGCGGCGCTCCTCCTCTTGCAGCAGGGCCTGCAAGGTGTCCAGGCGCGCGCCTTCGCAGGCGATCACCGTACCTTGTTCAAATACGCGCCGTGACAAACCAGTGAGCACGGCGCCCGGGGGCAGTTCGATTTGCAGGCGCACGCCGCGCTCGTAAGCGCTTTGCACGGTGCCGCGCCAGTCGACGATGCGGCACATGTTGAAGGCCAGGTCGTCGCGCAATTGCTCGGGGTTGTGGATCGGCCGCGCACGGGTACTGCTCAGGTAGGTGATGCGCGGCGTCTTGAGCGCGACGAACGCTCGGGCCAGTGCCTGGGCCGGTTGCTCCAACAGTGCGCAATGGGATGGCACGCTGACAGCCAGGCGCTTGGCGATGCCGTTACCCTTGATGCGCTGGGCGACACGTGCCATGGCGGCGTCGCTGCCGGCGATCACGGTCTGGTTATCGGCATTGATATTGGCCAGGTATACCGGCGTTTGCGCGCTGTGGACGTCGGCGAGCAGCTGTTCGACCGTGGATAGCTGCGGGCCGATAAGCGCGGTCATGCCGTAGCCCTGCGGATAAGCCTGTTGCATCAGTTCACCGCGCAGGCTGACCAGCTTGACCGCATCGACGAAGTCCAGCGCACCGGCGATCACCGCCGCCGGGTAGGCGCCGATGGACAGGCCCGCCACATAGTCCGGCGTGTGTTGCAGCAGGCGCGCATGGGCGACGCCGGCGATCAACAGGCACAGCTGAACCGCGCGGGTCGACGCCAGGGCCTGTGCGTCATCGAGCCGGCGAACGTCCTCGCCCAAGGCCTGGCTGGCTTCATCCAACACCTGGGCAGGCAATGACCGGAGCATGCCCGGCCGTTGCGCGCCCTGCCCTGGGAACACCAGCAGGCTGCTCATGCCACCGCCTGCCAGGGGTCGAGCACAAGGTGCGCGCCGCCGGCGGTCTTGAGCAGCACCCGCCGCGAGGGGCCAGCCCACTCACGCAAGGCCACCGCGCCAAACGGGGTTTGCAGTTGCAGGTCGACCGCGCATACCGCCTTGTCCAACCTCGCCAGCAGGTCTCGGGCGCTGTCGCGCGCCAGCGGCTCGGGGGCGCGCAGGATCAAATCCAGGTCGCTCAAGGCATGCAGCGCTTCAATGCCGGTGGCCAGCTCAAAACCGGCGCTGCCGCTGACACCCCAGTTGGCCTGCGCCAGAACCGGCCGCAGTTGCTCCAGCGCCTGCAATGCGGGCAAAACACGGGGCGAGATCACGCCGCGCAGCGCTTCGGGCACCACACGCCGACGCACGGCGGCAATCGGCATGTGGGCGGCAAACCGCTGCTCGCGCAAACGCCCGCGCACACCCACCGCCACCTGGCCCGGCTCGGCGAGGGCGCGACGCACCACCACCGGTTGCCCGGCGCTGATCGCGTCCACCGCCCAGGCCGGAGCATCGGCGGGCAGGTGCGCCGGGGTCATGCCCCAGAGCAGGTCATGGGCGTTCACCATTGCTCCCGCAACAGCTGGCGCACGTGGCTGGAGGCGGCGCGATGAGGTGCGCCAAGGCGCCCGCTCAAATCGGTAGCGGTAATATCCTTGATCGCCGCCGCCAGGCACTCGCGGACCCGCGCCACATCCTCCGGCGTCGGTTGTTCAATCCGGCTCACCGATAAGGTCTCCCACAACAAACCTAGGCTGGCATAGCTGTCGATGTCATAGGCCATCGGCGGCACGCTGGCGGCCAGGGTTTCCAACTCTTCGACACTGCGCAAAGTCACCCGCGCGGCCGAGGCCTTGCCCATGGCGTGTACCATCACGCCGGGGTCACGCAGGGCAATCAGGCGGTTGGCCTGGTAGCCGTGGGCGAGGAACGCACCGGACATAGCCTTGCCCACCAACAGCGCAATCACCGGGTGCCCGGCCAAGCGCGCGCGAGCGTAGGCATCGGCGGCGGCGGCCAGGGCTTGATGGATACCGAGGGCTTCTTCGCGACGGCCATAGGCTTGGCTCGGCACATCGACGATGGCGATGATCGGGCGCTTGTCGCCACGGGCAATGGCTTCATCCACCGCTTTGGCCAGGCCCCAGCCTTCCAGCAAGCCGACTTCGCCATTACGTGCGCGGGGGAACCGATTGTGCTCATCCGTGACCACCGCGATAAAACGTCCTGCCTGGCCATCGGCGACTCTCAGCGAAGCCGGCAACCCTTCGACAGGCGTCGCTCCAGCGCTCAATGCGTTGAACCACTGCAAACCTCTCATGAGCGTTCTCCCTGATACAGGTCGCGAACCGTCGCCGGATCGATTTGCGCCGTGGCGTCCAATTCGGCCAGGCGCGCGAGGTACAAGTCGGCCTGCCGGCTGCGCTGCTGGGCAGGCAAGCCTTCGTGCAGCAGCGCGGTGACGGTCTGTTGGATCTGTGCCACATCGTCGGCCACATAACGGTCGGCCAGGCCACTGTTGAAGCGCTGCTCGCCGCCGGTAAGGCTCCAGATAAACGGCCGGTCACGGGAGTCGTATTCTTGCAGCCCGGCTTCCTGCTCGATCACTTGCGGGCCGTTGAGGCCCAGGCGCGCTTCGCGGGTCACCACCAGATAGCTGCATAACCCGGCCGCGATGGACATGCCGCCAAAGCAGCCAACGCTGCCCGCCACCACGCCGATCACCGGCTGGTACTGGCGCAGGTCGACAATCGCCGCATGAATATCGGCAATCGCGGCCAGGCCCAGGTTGGCTTCCTGCAAGCGCACGCCGCCGGTTTCCAGCAGCAGCACGGCGCGGGTCGGGATACCGTTGCGGTTGTCTTCGGCCGCCAGTTCCAGTGCACCGGCGATTTTGGCGCCACCCACCTCACCCAGGCTGCCGCCCTGGAAGTTACCTTCGATGGCCGCCACCACCACCGGCAAGCCGTCGATGTTGCCTTTGGCGATGATCACCCCGTCGTCAGCCTGGGGCACCACGCCCTGGCGGCTGAGCCAGGGCGACATGACGCGTTGGAACGGGTCGAGCAGTTCACGGTAGGAACCGGCGTCCAGCAAGGCCTTGGCCCGCTGGCGCGCACCGAGTTCGACAAAGCTGTGTTTGGCGAGCAAGTCAGTCATGGCCGATCTCCTCGAAACCCTGCTCCAGGCGCAAGCGCACCACGCCGGGGGTGGCGCCGAAATCGTGGATATCAATGTTCAATGCCGGTGGCGTCTGCTCCTGGAAAATCCGTTCGAACAGGTGCTGCCAGCGTTGCTGCGCGCCGTTCACCGAGGTCTGTACCTGGATGGTCAGCGTGCCGGGCGTGCCCGGCTCCAGCAGCACTTCCAGGTCGCCCGAGCCGACGCAACCCACCAGCGCACGGCCTTTGGGCGGTTGCCCGGCGGGGAATTCAAAGGACAAGGTTTCCATCACAACGCTCCGTCGAGGCGGTCGATAAACAGGCAGGCGGCCAACAGGTCGGCGGCGCCACCGGGGGAGGCATTCAGGGCCAAGAGTTGGTTGTCGAGTTCGTGCAACTGGCGGCGACCGGCCAGGGTCGCGCTGCCGCCGGCGTCGAGCACCGCTTGAGCGCCGTGTTGCATCGCCCGCAGGCCGTCGGTGCCGGCGCGGTAAAGCACGCAGGTGTCGGCCAGCTCGGTCATGATCGCCAGCAAGGCGTCGAGGCGAGCGTTCTGTTCACCGACGTTTTGGCGGCGGCTTTTGTGCAGTTGCGGCAGGCCGCGTTGCGTCACGGCGGGGAAGCCCAATTGCGCTTCTTCACGGGCACCGCGTGCGCCGTAGCGTTGCGCGACCTGGGCGCCGTGGCTCATTGGTTGGGGCGCGTGCCGGTCGTTGAGCAGGGCTAATCTGGCGGCATTCAGCGTTATGGCGCGCGGTTGCAGGGCTGCCGCGGCGGTCAGCAGGCCAAGTGCCCAGATCGCGCCGCGATGGGTGTTCACGCCTTGGGTGGTGGTGAGCATCGCCTGCTCGCCTTCACGACCGATGCGGCCGAGGGCTTCGCGCAGCGGCAAACCGACCTCGCCGAATTCAATGGCCGCCTCGGCCATTTCCTTGAACATCGGCCATAGCGACAGCGCCGAGGCGTGCATCAGGCCCAAGTGCAAATCGCTGTGGGCGCCGTTGCCGCGACGGTCCACCAGGGCGGGTTTGGGCGACAGGTCGGCTTCGTCAATCAGTGCATCGACGGCCATATCCGCCAGGCGCTCGGCGAGGCTCAGTGAGTGCAGTTTGAGGGCGCGCATTTACCAGCTCCTGAATTTGGCGGGCGGGTTGTACAAGCCACCGGACCATTCCACCAGGTCGGCCACGCTCTTGGCGGCCAGCAACTCGCGGGTGGCGTCGGTGCGGCGGATGCCGAGGTCTTCGGGCAAGGCGATCAAGCCTTCGCGGCGCATGCGTGCGGTGTCCTTGGGGTTGTGGCGCAGGCCGATGGCGGTCACTCCGGCAACGGCGGCAATCATCGCCTGGCGCTCTTCCAGGGAGCGCGCCTTGTACAGGTAAGCGATGCCTTCTTCGGTCAGCAGGTGGGTCACGTCGTCGCCGTAGATCATGATCGGCGCCAGGGGCATGCCGCTTTTGCGCGCCACTTCGACCGCATCCAGAGTGTCGACGAAGGTGGGTTTGCCGCCTTCCTGGAAGGTTTCGACCATCTGCACCACGAGTTTTTTGCCGCGTTCGAGCAGGGCTTCGGGCGCATCGTCGTGGCGCATGTCCAGCCAGGCCGGGGTGCCGTGGCGACGGCCGCGCGGGTCGTGGCCCATGTTCGGCGCCCCCCCGAAACCGGCAAGACGGCCACGGGTCACGGTGCTGGAATGACCGTCGCCGTCGACTTGCAGGGTGGCGCCGATAAACAGGTCCACCGCGTACTGGCCGGCCAGTTGGCAAAACATGCGGTTGGAGCGCATCGAGCCGTCGCGACCGGTAAAGAACACATCCGGCCGGGCGGCGATGTAGTTTTCCATGCCCAGTTCAGTGCCGAAACAATGCACGCTTTGCACCCAACCGCTTTCAATCGCCGGGATCAGCGTGGGGTGCGGGTTGAGGGTCCAGTTGCGGCAGATCTTGCCCTTCAGGCCCAGGGACTCGCCGTAGGTGGGCAGGATCAACTCAATGGCGGCAGTGTTGAAGCCGATGCCATGGTTGAGCGATTGCACATTGTGTTTTTCGTAGATGCCACGGATCGCCATCATCGCCATCAACACGTGCACCGGTTTGATATGGCGTGGGTCACGGGTGAACAGCGGCTCGATGTAGAACGGCTTGTCGGCCACCACCACAAAATCCACCCAACTGGCGGGGATGTCGACGCGCGGCAAGTCGCTGACGTCGTCCACCAACTGGTTGACCTGCACGATGACGATGCCATCGCTGAAGGCCGCCGGCTCGATCAGCGCGGGCGAATCTTCCGTGCTGGCGCCGGTGTAGATATTGCCGGCGCGGTCGGCCATGAAACCGGCGGAAAGTACGACGTTGGGGATCAGGTCCACCACCAGGCGGGCATAGAGTTCGATGTAGGTATGGATCGCGCCGATTTCCAGCATGCCGTCTTCCAGCAACTGGCTGATGCGCAGGGATTGGGTGCCGGCGAAGGAAAAGTCCAGCTTGCGCGCGATGCCCTTTTCAAACAGGTCCAGATGCTCGGAACGCCCGACGCTGGGCATGATCATGTGCAAATCATGGAGCTTGGCGGGGTCGGCCTTGGCCAGGGAGCGAGAGAGGAAGTCGGCCTGCTTCTGGTTGTTGCCTTCCAGCACCACACGGTCGCCGGGCAGGATCAGCGCCTCAAGCGCTTCGACGATCCTGTCGCTGGGCAACACCGCGCCCTCTGCGTATTGTTTGACCAGCCCGAGCCGCCGCTGCTTCTCGTCGCGCCGCCGCGTCCAGCGCGAGTCGGGGTTTATTGTTGTTGTCATGGTCACTCCACGGGGTTTGCTGTCGTGGGGCTTACCTTAGGAGTGATTCAGGGGGCCATCAATCAAGCTCAGTAGCAGACCGTTACGCCTGGAGTAACGAAGATCGAATTGTGGGAGGGGGCTTGCTCCCGATGCCGGTGAGTCAGTCACTACATCTGGTGGCTGATCCACTGTTATCGGGAGCGAGCTCCCTCCCACATTTTGCTCAGTGGTGTTGGTGGGATAGCGGTCCCAAAGAGGGAATGATCAGCCCCTGTTCGGGACCTTTTGCGGCGAAGGGCTGACCTGCTCCAGAGCGCTATGCACCAACACTGTCCGCAACGTTCAACGCGCCATAACGTTGACCAACACATGCAAAATGAACGCAGGCCCATAGCAAGGTTTTCCCTGCGCATCCTCAATTCTCCAGATTGAAGCCAACGTGCAGGTTTCCCTGGGGGCCGCAAACTCCACACTGATATGCACGGGCTGCCCCGGCAGCGTATCGGCAATGGGGAGTTCGCTGTGCAAGCTACGCAGGTGAGTGTCCAGCACGACCTCCAACTGACCTTGTGCATCAGCCCGGCGAGCAATCACATATTCCCCGTCCACACGCACCAGTCGTCGCCCGCGCCATGGGCGTGTGCCCAGGTTCTGAATCTCCCAGGTTTTCTGAAACACCTCCCCTGGCATTACGACAGTTTGATCAGGCATCGTGACATCGGCATTGAACACTGCGACGTCCTGCGGATCATGAACACCAATGGCTCGATTGGTCATAGCCATCGAGCAAGCATTTGCGGGCGCACCTGTCAGGTCAGCAAAGTAGCGAAACAGCAACAGAGGAGAAACTTGCAATGCCTTGGCCAGCTTGATCAGCGTGCGTACCGACGGGTCTTTGGACGCCCCATTCGCCAGACCGTACAGGTAGGTCCTGGAGATCCCCGCCTCCTTGGCCAACCTCGTCAGGGGCTTGCCCAACTCTCGGCCGCGCCGCGCAATCAGTGACTTGAGGGTATCTCGCGTTTTTATGTTCATGCGCAGTTTTCAGTTCCCACTCTTTGGGTGAACGTGATGTCTTTGTCCGCCAAAAAAGACAACCTGTCCGCCGCCACGTGTTTTGAGTCATGCACAATCGCCATCTGCTGGCGATGTTGTGAAGGACATGGATGGGTCCCTTTTAATCGGTCATATCCAGTGTCGTAGTTTCTCGCATGCTTGCGAACCTAGTGTTTGTTGCATTCCTTTACATCTACCTTGGATATAGCCATGACCCACATCAAAGCGCGCTGTGAATCCATTGTTCGAACAGGCTTCGGCAGCCTGCAAATATCAGAAGCCATGCTGCAGAATTACAAAAAAATCGTTGATGAATACTCCGCAATATCGACAGCCACCAAGACCTCGTTTTCCTTCGCAAAAGACACCGACGGATTTTTCCCCTTTGGCGCCGAGTACTCGAGCATTGAGGATCAGCCAGATCTGTGTGAGCGATTTTGTTACTGGCCTGCGCATTCATCAAAACGAAAGGCTTTTGAGTTCATACGAAGTGAGTTTTTTGCTGCCGTTGATGCTTTTGAACGTCAGATCAGCGAGCTAGCACAGGAACTGATGGACGGAGTTTGCGCGGAGTTCGGGGCCACTCCGTTGTCTTCCTTGCGTGCAGCGTCCTACCTGCAACTGTGTGTCTATGGAGCCAACACCGGATCCGATGAGCGCCGGTTTGCTCAGGACCCTCACGAAGATGGACATTTGCTGTCGTTTATCAAGCCGACTCGTGACGGCCTCGTTCTGGTTCGAGGCAGCTCACTGGAGCCAGTACGCCTCCTAGAGAACGAGATTGCAATCCTGGCCGGATCGTTACTGACCGAGCTCTCAGACTACGCGATTCCCGCTGCATACCACGCGGTTCTGACGCCTCGAACATCAACGGCACGCAGCTCTCTTATTTACTTCGTCAACCCTGATGCGGAGCAGGAACTGACAGGTTTTTTCCGCCATCAGCCGATCGACTTGAAAGCCACCGTCAATGCACGCCATACCGGTTTCGGCAATCACCCCCTTCAATTGACCTGATACCCAGGCGACCGAGCACTTAATGATTCCTGACCTCAACGCCCTTTATCTCGAAGGTCTGCTATTGGGCATCGGACTGTTCGCCGCGCCTGGACCAAAGGACACGCTGGTCATTCGCCAGGGTGTCAGTCGCGGTCCTATCTGGGGGGTGGTAGCCGTATGCGTGTTCGCCGATATCATTCTTATCGGTCTCGGGGTATTGGGGTTGGGATCGTTGCTCGACAGTCAGCCCGGTCTGGTGGCGCTTCTGCTGTTATCGGGAGCGGCCTATCTGTTGTGGTTCGGCTGGCAGAGGTTTTTGGCGTGTGCTCGTAACCGGTCGACGCCAGAGAGTCAGGGCGCACTCAACTCACAACGGGGACTGCTACGCACGACCGTAATACTTGGGTTTGCCAATCCGTATGCCTGGCTCGATACCGTCGTGCTGATTGGCTCTATTGGTGCCGCAAAGCCCGTCAGCCAACAAGCGTCGTTTGCCAGCGGAGCGATGACCGCGTCTCTGGTGTGGTTTGTGGTTTTGGCGTTGGGATGTCAACGGTTGACGGGGCTGTTTCGTTCGGCAAAGGTCTGGCGTCTATTGGATGCGGGTGTGGCAATTTTGATGGTCTACCTGGCAGGAATGTTGATTGCCGATTTTCTGGCGCTGCATTGAGCGAGCGGTTTTCGCGGATTGATTGAGCTCAAAAAAAGAACACCATTTCATGTGGTACTGGCGGTGTCTGAACGAACCGCGCTATCTCCACTCATGGCCAGTCAACAGATTCTTCACGTTATTCAGCAGCACCGTCGCACTATCAATCAACTGGTCTAGCAGGGCCAGGTTTCGACGCTCATGACACAGGGCCAACAACCTTACCGCCACCTTACTTACTTCGGTGGTGTGAACCAGACATTGAAAGACCAGATAGCGTTTCGCAAGGCGGTGAGTGCAAGAGCATGGGTGGCGTTGTAAGCCAGGTCGAAACGGCTGGCGAACGACAACTGGGCATTACCGGCGTCCACGTTCACGCACAGCCCAAAATCTTGCAGGAAAAATCCGAAGCCAGCAGGCGCAGGCCTACAACCTCATGTCTATGCTCACAGCCCCCAAGCCTTCAAGCGGGTAGCTGCGGTACTCATAAACCTCCCCACGGACAATGAGGCGGATGGCTCCATCCGCCTGGGTCACTTGAACATCAGGCTCCTTGGTTTTTAGAAATGGATGTGCCGAGACCAGTGCCGTCAGTATCTCTTGATCACTGCCCAGGTCCTTATGAACGTAGTACCTGTAGGAAAACCCCACTGTCGCCCCGCCCTGCCCGTCACGCGCGCCATAAATTGAGCCGCCGTTGCCCAAGGAGCGTTTCAAAACCACTTCGTCCAGCTTCGGCGTACCGGAGGACATGATCCAATTGGCTCCGATGTATATCAGGCAGGCCACCAGAAGGCAGTTACGCAGGACAGGTAAGAGGCTCTTAGTAGCCCTGAGAAACTGCATATCCAACCCCCTCCCTATCCAATATTGATCGCGAGGATCATCGCCAAAAGGGTTATCGCCCCACCATGATCCAAACTCCGACTTGGTGGTTTTTGCGAATGTTTGAGCCACGCCTGCCGCCCACAACAGAACATGCTCGAGAATCCCCAGTACCGTACCTGTAGCACCGTAATTGAAGTTACCAAAAGCCTCGTATTGACGCCCTTGCTTCTTGTAGTTCCACGGCCCTGCAGCTCTGACCTGCGAATAAAACCAAGAATAGGCGAACGCCGAACCCGGCCTGAGATGGATGCGCTTGCACTTGGCAATCGCCATATTTCAAACATTGAAACACCGGGAGGCATTAACGGCACAGCCATTTGCGTGTCCTTACTGGCATAGGGAAGCGCCGAACCTAGCATCCCACTCAGGCCAGAAAACCGGCCCAATCCTGTTAAAGAAATTACTTACACAAATAACATTCAGTTCCGACATTTTTGGGCGGCAAGGGTCGCGACGGCCTGTCAAACACAGAGGATCAAATGTAAGACAGGGCTTGCCCCCGATTTCGGTGGTTCAGGTATAGAAGTATCAACTGACAGTCAGCCATCGGGGTAGCCCCCTCCCACATTTTGATATTCACTGGGATTGAGAATGAGGGGTCAGGCCAAGCCGGACTCGACCAATAGCGCTTCCAACCCCATAAGGTCCGGCACCTTCGCCACTTGTTCGCCCACCTGCACCGCCGCCAGTTCCAGTGGGCACAACGGCACGTCGACGTAGCTCAATTCGCTATCGAGCTTGTACGAGCGCGGAATCCCCTGGATCACCAGCGCAATGAACTTCAACGTCGGCCGCGCGCCCAAGGCGTTCAACACCACGATCCGCGAGCGTTCGCCGGTCACGCTGGCCTCACCGCATGCGGCTTCAAAGCTGATCAGCGGGATTTGTCGATCCCGCCAGGTGACTTGGCGCAGGTACCACGGCGGTGCGTCACTGGCCGGTTCGCCGCGTTGAAAGTCGATAAGCTCAGCCACGGCGACATTCGGCAGTATCAGGTGCCGGTCGGCCAGGGGCAGCAGCAGGCCGGTGAGTTGGCTGGTGCGGTGGTCAAGCATGTGACTTGCTCCAGTAGGCGATGCTTTCCAGCAGCACCGACTCTTGATACGGCTTGCCGAGGTAGTCGTTAACACCGATGGCCATGGCGCGGTCGCGGTGTTTCTGGCCGGTGCGCGAGGTGATCATGATGATCGGCAGGCGCATCAGGCGCGGGTCGTTGCGCACCTGGATCGCCACTTCGAAGCCGTCCATGCGCGGCATTTCGATGTCGAGCAGCATCAAGTCCGGGGTATGTTCTTCAAGCACGGCGAGGGCGTCGATGCCGTCCTTGGCGGTGAGCACGTTCATGCCGTTGCGCTCCAGCAGGCGGCTGGTGACTTTGCGCACGGTGACCGAGTCGTCCACCACCAGCACCAGCAGCGGGCGCTTTTTCAGCGGGTCGTTGAGGATCAGCGGCGCATCCACCGCCTGCGCCGGCAAGGCCGGTGGCCGCGCGCGAATATGCGCCAGCAAATCGATGATCAACACCACGCGGCCGTCGCCCAGGATGGTCGCCCCAGACAACCCCTGCACCCCGGAAAACTGCGGGCCCAGGCCCTTGACCACGATTTCGCGGGTACCGGCCATGGCATCCACATGCACCGCCACGTGCCGCTCATTGCACTGCACCAGCAACACCGGCACGGGCTGGTATTGTCCCAGCAATTTCGGGCGGCCGCCGGTGTGCAGCAGGTCGCCCAAGTAGAACAATTCGTAGCGCTGGCCGGCATATTCGTAGCACGGCGGGTCCTGCTGATAGTGCCCCGCCAATTCATGGGGCAGCACCCGCACCAGGCCTTCGATGGTGTTGAGCGGGATCGCGTATTGCTCGTCCGCGCATTGCACCATCAGCGCACGGTTGACCGACACGGTAAACGGCAGGCGAATGCGAAAGTGCACGCCGGCGCCCGGCGTCGAGTCGATCACCATCGAGCCACCGAGTTGGCGCACCTCTTCGTGCACTACGTCCATGCCCACGCCACGCCCGGAAATCTGGGTGATTTTTTCGGCGGTGGAAAACCCCGGCTGCAGGATGAACTGCAACACGTCGCGGTCGCTCATCTCTTGATGGGGCGCCAGCAGGCCGCGCTTGATCGCCTTGCGCCGCACCGCTTCCAGAGGCACGCCGGCACCGTCGTCGCGCATGTCGAACACGATATCGCCGCCTTCGTGGGTCAAGTCCAGGGTGATGCGACCCTTCTCTGGTTTACCCGCCGCCAACCGAACGTCGCGCGACTCCAGGCCATGGTCCACGGCATTGCGCAGCATGTGCTCCAGCGGCGCCGCCATGCGCTCCAGCACGTTACGGTCCATTTCGCCCTCGGCATTGCCGACGATGAACTCCACGTCTTTGCCCAACTCGCCCGCCACCTGGCGCACGATGCGCTTGAGGCGTGGCAGCATGCGTTCGAACGGCACCATGCGCGTGCGCATCAAGCCTTCTTGCAGCTCGGTGTTGATACGCGCCTGTTGCTGCAACAGGTCGTGCGCGTCCTCGTTACGCCGGTCGAGAGTGTCCTTGAGGTCGAGCAGGTCAGAGGCCGATTCGGACAGCGCGCGGGACAGTTGCTGCAACTGGGAATGACGGTCCATTTCCAGCGGGTCGAATTCTTCATACAGGCGCTCGGCCTCGGCCTGCTGACGGCTGAGGATACGGCCCTGGGTTTCGGTATCGAGGCGGCGCAATTGGTCGCGCATGCGCTCGATGGTGGTCTCGACCTCATGCAGGGCGATGCGCGCATCGTTCACTTGCTGCTCGATACGCCCCCGGAAAATCGAGGTTTCGCCGGCCAGGTTGACCAAGTCGTCCAGCAGCTCGGCGGAGATTTTCACCATATCGGCAGCCGGATCAACCACCGTTTCGGCCTTGCCTGCGGGCAACGCTACCGGCACGGGCGGCTCATCACTGGGGTGCACCAGGCTTTTGATGCGTTCGATCAGCTTGTCCACCGAGCCCACCGGCAAGCCATCCGTCACGGCGTCGACCATTTGCGCCAGGCGGTCATGGCAGCCCTGCAGCAACGCAAACAAATCCGGGGACAGCGCAAGCGAGCCGGCGGACAGCCCTTCGTAGAGAAATTCCAGCTCATGGGCCAAGTCGCCAATCGGCCCGATCTCGACCATGCGCGCGCCCCCCTTGAGGGTGTGCAGGTCGCGCAGCAGGGTTTCGACTTCCTGGCGGCTGGCAGGCTCGGCCTGCCAGCGCAGCAGTGCGCTGCCTGAGCTGTCGAGGATGTCGGCGGCTTCTTCGAGGAAGATCTCCAGCAATTCAGGGTCGGCGCCTGTTGCAGGCGGCGCCTCGGCCTGGGCCATGGGCGTGCTGCTCTGGCGTATCGCGCGCAGTTTGGCGACCAGTTCGGCGCTGTCGCTCAGGGGTTGCTGGCGGTGCAGTTCCTCCAATTGCAAGGCGAGGCGTTCATGGCTGGCCATCAGTACTTGCGACAGCTCGGTGGAGTAGCTGTAGCGACGGTCCACCAGGCCTTCGTAAAGGCATTCCAACTCATGGGCCAGATCGCCCACCGGGCCGATTTCAGCCATACGCGCACCGCCCTTGAGGGTGTGCAGGTCGCGCTGCAACGAGGACAACGGCGCAGCGTTTTCGGGTTCCAGCAACCAGCGTTTGAGGGCCTGCCCGGCGCTGTCGAGGATGTCCACCGCCTCTTCGAGGAAGATCTCGACGATCTCGTCGTCCAGCTTGGTTTGGTGATTCAACTGCGCGGTGGCGGCGCCCAGCTCGGCGATACTCAGCGCACGGCTGCCGTCGCTTTTTATCAACCCGGTGGCGGACGGGTCGAGGGCACCGTCCAGCAATTCGCGCAGGGCCTGCACACGAGCCGGCGCCGGGCTGATTTCCTGGCCGGCGGCCAGTTGGTCGAGCATGTTGATCAGCGCTTCATGGGCCTGTTCGGCCTCATGAAAAAACCGCTCGCCGACCGCCAGGCTGCTTTCTTCGACGGCGCCGTAGAGGTCGAGCAACGCTTCGCATAATTCATCGATAGGGTGCAGATCGGCGATGTGCGCGCCCTCCCCCAGCGTGGTCAATTCATCCAGCAGCGCGGTGAGTTCCTGGCGCTGGCCGGGGTGTTGTTGCCAGCGGCGCAGCAGGCTTTCGGCGTCGAGCAGAATGTCCATGCCCTGGGCCAGGAAGTTGGCGATCAGTTGTGGGTCGCGCTTGATACGCAGGCCGGTGTTGGGGGCGTCGAGCAGCGCTGCCAGTTGATGGTCGAGCAAGGCTTGCGTGCGGTTGATCAGGTCTTGCGCGCCCTTGATCGGCACCAACGGGTCGCGGTCCAGCTGGCGCAGGCTGCGTTGGAACAGGCCTTCGGCTTCAAGCAGCAATTCCACTTCGTCCAGGTCCAGCGGCAGGCGATGGGCTTTGTATTCACGGGTCAGGTGATCCAGCGGGCGGACCAGTTCGGCGATCGGCAACACGCCGGCCATGTAGGCGCTGCCCTTGAGGGTATGCAGGGCACGCTGCAACTCATCGCTGACTTGCAGCGGCACGTGTTCGGCAGCCTGTTGCAGGAAGTGGTTGAGGCTGTCCAGGTGGCTCTGCGCTTCGTTGCGGAAGATCTCCAACAGCATCGGGTCGTGGGGTTCGGCGGCACCGCTGGCCAAGGCGTGGGCGCGGGCGGCCAGGGCATCGACTTCGTTGCGCTGGTGTTGGTCGTCGCCGGCAAAGTCAGCGATCAGTTCCGGCAGCAGGGCCACCGCTTCGTCCAGTACCTGTTGTACCTGCGGGCCAAGGGCCACGCTGCGTTCCAGCACACGGTTGAGCAGGTTTTCGACGGCCCAGGCCAGCTCCGCCAGCACCAGGGCGCGCACCATGCGGCCGCTGCCTTTCAAGGTGTGGAAGGCACGGCGCATTTCGCCCTGGGCGGTTTTGTCGGCGCTGTTGGGCAGGTGGCGGTGCAGCACCTCAAGGACTTCGGCGGTTTCTTCGAGGAACACTTCACGCAGCTCATCGTCGACAGGCACTTCATCGGCCGGCGGCGGCAGCAGGCTACCGGGGCGCTGCAAGGCCGGCGGGTTGAGGCGCGACGTGGGGTTGGCCAGTGCATCGAACTGGGACTGGCTGGGCGTGATCTCGCTGGACAACGCGCCATCGGGCGCCACCAGTGCCTGGCGCCAGGGTTTCTCCGCCGGCAGGTAGCCCAGCGCCGCCAGGCTTTGGGTGGCCAGCTCCAGCACCCGCTCACCGGCGGCGTCGGGGTCTTGGAGCATACGTTCGAGGTAGTACTCCAGGCTGCTGATCACGTCAGCAAAATGCCCCAGTTGCGCCTCGGACGGCGGACGTTCGTTGATCATCAACTGTTCGCCGACGTAGTCGGTGCAGCCACGCATCAGGCTCGCCGCGCGCGGCAGCGGAATCATCGCCAGCGCACCGCGCACCTGGCTCAGCAGCTCCGGCAGGGACTCCAGGCGCTGGCGGTCCCAATCGGCCTCGATGCAGTCGATCACCAGTTCTTTGGCCTGCCTCAGGCATTGGCAGGACTCGCGGATCACCAACTGGTGAATCTGAGTCAGGTCGGTGGTGGGCAGGCGGCTTTCTTCGCGGCTTTCCGGCTCGACGGTGCCGGCCATTCCGGCCAGCGTGGCTTCCACGTAGAGCAGCGCGCCGGCCACGTCCATCAGTATCGCGTCGTTGGGCGCGCGCTGCCCCTGGGCCAGGCTCAGCACGACCGCCAACTGGTCGATAATCACTTTGCGTGGCTGGCCGAAGCCCAGCACGGCCAAGGTGTCGGCAATTTGCCGCAACGGCGCCAGCAGCGCATCGAGGTCGCCGGTGTGCTGGCGGTCACTGCGCACGAATAGGTCGAGGCGTTCCTTGACGCGCACCAGTTCCTCGCACAGCGCACCGAGCACCGAGCCCATGGCATTGCGGTCCGGCCCGGCCAGGCGGGCGCGCTCGGCGTCAACCACGGCACTGTCGGGTAATGCCTCATCGAGGCCGTAGCGTTCCTTGAGGCTTTGCATGCGCGGCGTCGGTCGGGTGACTTTGGCCACGTAGAACAACAGGCTTTTGAGCAGGTCATCCGGCGCTGGTTGGTTGATACCGCCAATGCCTTGAGCCAGCAAGCGCTTGAGTTGCTTGCCGCTGGCCTTGAGCAAACTGCGCAGCGCCGGGCTGTTGGCGACCACACCGGTGAGCATGCCCTCGACCAGCGCCGAGGTGACTTGCCACAAAGGCAACAACGGCGCGCCTTGGCACAGGGCTTCAAGACGCGCGAACACCCGCGCCATGTCTTCCAGGTTGCTTGGGCCGTGGTCTTCACGCAGCAACCCGGCGAGGGCTTGTTGCAACAACAGGTGCCATTGGCGCAGTTGTTCATGCAGGTTGGGCGCCGCGCGCTGGGCCAGGGTTTCGTCGGGCAATGGCGCAATCGACAGCAGTTGGGGGCTGAACAGGCTGGTTTCCGACAACAGGCTTTCACCGCGGGCGCTGCGCAGGTCGTTGAGCAGCGGCAGGACGACCAGCGGCAAGTCACGGCGGGCGCTGTGCACGCGGTCGAGGTACAGCGGCAGTTGACCCAGGGCCTGTTGCAGCAGGCGGATGCTCTCGTCGCGCTGGCCGACCTGCCCGGCTTTAAGCGCCAGGGCCAGCGCTTCGATTTCTTCGGCCAGCAGCGCCGCGCCATAGAACTCGACCATTTGCAGCGCGCCGTGCACTTGGTGGATACCGGCCAGGCACTGGCTGATCACGTCGTCGTCATGGGTTTCGACAAACGCGTCCAGCGCCGAACGGGCCTGTTTCAGGGTTTCGGCAATGTCGCCCTTGACCCATTCGAGGGCCACGTAGTCGTGCCGGTCAACCATAACTGCTCCGCTTGGAATTCGTGGGTTGCCTGGATCTCCAGGCTGGTGGAGAACCCGTGTGGGAGGGGGCTTGCTCCCGATGGCGGCGGGTCAGCTACAGAAATATCAACTGACAGTCAGCTATCGGGGGCAAGCCCCTCCCACATTGGGCTGTGGTGGTCTTTGGATCGCGTTTCAATCATCAGCCTGTTTGGGCGGTGGCAGGGTAAAACCCGACACCGACCGGCGCAACTGGCTGGCCATCTTCGCCAAATTGCCGATGCTTTCCGCCGTAGCGGTGGAACCGGACGACGTCTGGGTGGTGATCTGCTGGATCACGTTCATGGTCAGGGAGATCTGCCCCGCCGACGAGGTCTGTTGTTGCGCCGCGTTGGAAATACTCTGGATCAACGCCGCCAGGGTTTTCGACACGCCTTCGATCTCTTCCAGCGCCACGCCTGCGTCCTGGGCCAGCCGGGCGCCGCGTACCACTTCGGTGGTGGTCTGCTCCATGGAGATGACCGCTTCGTTGGTGTCGGCCTGGATCGCCCGCACCAGGGTCTCGATCTGCCGGGTGGCCGCCGACGAGCGTTCGGCCAGCCGTTGCACTTCATCGGCCACCACTGCGAAACCGCGCCCGGCATCGCCGGCCATGCTCGCCTGGATCGCCGCGTTGAGGGCGAGGATGTTGGTCTGTTCGGCAATGTCGTCGATCAGGCTGACGATGTCGCCGATCTCTTGGGACGATTCACCCAGGCGCTTGATGCGCTTGGCGGTGTCCTGGATCTGTTCGCGGATGTTGTCCATGCCGTGGATGGTGTTGTGCACCACCTCGTTGCCCTTGTTGGCGATTTCTACCGAGCGCTCCGCCACCGCCGACGACTCAGCGGCGTTGGCCGATACCTGGTCGATGGACTGGGCCATCTGGTTGATCGCCGTGGAGGCTTCGGCGATCTGCTGGGCTTGATGCTCCGAGGCCTGGGCCAGGTGCATGGCGGTGGCCTGGGTGTCCTGCACCGCGCCGGCCACCTGCCCGGCGGTGAGGTTGATCGTTGCGACCAGGTCACGCAGCTGGTCCACGGAGTAGTTGATCGAGTCGGCGATGGTGCCGGTGAAGTCTTCGGTCACCGAGGCGGTCACGGTGAGGTCGCCGTCGGCCAAGTCTTCGATTTCATCGAGCAGGCGCATGATCGCGTTCTGGTTGCGCTCGTTCTTCTCGGCGGTCTCGTGCAGTTGGCGGTTGGTCTCGCGCACCATCACCAGGCCGATCAGGATAATCGAGGTCAACGCCAGCAGGCCCAGCACATAGCCGCCGATGGTGTCGAAACTGCGCCCGCTGGCCAGGTTCTCGAAACCGGTGGCCAGGTGCGAGGCTTCATCGAGCAGGGTTTGCGACAGGTTGAAAATATTGCTCGCCGAGGCGCGCACCTGGAACAGCTGCGGCGAGGTTTCGAGGATTTCATCCACCGAGCCTGAGACGAACTCGAACAGCTCGGCGATTTCCGTCAGCCGCGCGCGGGCGTCGCGGTCTTCGACCTGGGTGATGCGCAGGCCCGGGTTACCGTTGAGCATGCCATTGAGCACCTGGCCGAAGCGCGCGGCATCACGGCCAAAGGCATCGGCGGCCTGCACGGCGGTTTCGTCACCGGCCAGCACCGTATTGACCGCGCCCAGAATACGCTCGGCCAACAGCGACTGGCGCTGGGCAACCGCCACCTGGCTGGCCGGTGCACCGCGTTGCAACAGGATGTCGACGACTTTTTCCGACTCCATCTGCAATTGCGGCACGGTTTCGGCCAGGGTCGCGGCCACTTGGTGCAGGGACAACACGGTCTGTTCGCTGGCGAGGATCGCGTCGGTGTTTTTCAGCAGTGCTTCCCAGTCGGTCTGCACCGCGCGCATTTCGGCGCGTACCGCACCGGGCGCGGCCGGCAGGCCGGTATCCGGGTCGCCTTTTTTCAGGTAGCCCCAACGCTGGGCGAAGTCGTTGCGCGCATCGCCCAGCAGTTTGAAGGCGGCAGCCTTGCCGGCGGCGGCCTCGGTGGCGTTTTTGGCAATACGTTGCGACAGCACACGCAGTTCACCGGCGTGGCCGATGTACTGTTTGTCGTAGGTGGACTGGGTGTTGAGGTACGCGAAGTTGGCGAACAACAGCATGATGAACACGATCAACGCGATAAACAGCACGATGATCTGTGAGCGGCTGCGCGAGCCGGCCTGGGGTTTGGGTGGGGTAACGGTGGTCATGCGGCGACATCCAAGAAACCCGGGGCCCGGGCCAGAGCGAAGGGGCTGAAGACCTGCCAGGACGGGTCGCCGTCAAACCGGCCCTGGATAAACGGCGCGCCGGGGCTGGCATTGGCCAGCAAGGCGTCTTGTGCGAAATGCTGCATCCCCACCACCTCGTCCACCAGCAGCCCGACAAACAGATCGTTGTATTCCACCACCAGCACCCGGCGTTGCTTGCGCACCTTGGACAGCGCAAGGCCAAGGAAACCGCCCAGGTCCATCACCGGCAGCAGGCGCCCGCGCAGGTTGGCCACCCCTTTGACCCAGGCCTTGACGCCCGGCATCAACGTGCAGCGCGGCTCGTGCAGCACCTCGGCGACTTCGCCCATCGGCGCCACATACCAATGCTCACCCAGGCGAAAGCCGATACCACTCCAGCGCTGCAGGCGGGCTTCCTGGGACGGCAGGTCGGCGGCCAACAGGCGGCAGCGGCGGTCGATGTCCAGCAACAGCTCGAAGGCGGTTTGCGACTCGGTCATGATGGCGTGCCGTCAGCCGGCCAGTACCTTGTTCAAGGTGGCGATCAGGGTTTCTTCGTCCACCGGCTTGGTCAGGTAGTCCTTGGCGCCCTGGCGCGCGCCCCAGATCTTGTCGGTTTCCTGGTCTTTGGTGGTGATGATGATGATGGGGATGCCGTTGGTTTCCGGCTCCTTGGACAATTGGCGGGTGGCCTGGAAGCCATTGAGGCCCGGCATCACGATGTCCATCAGGACCGCATCGGGTTTTTCCTGGCGGGCCAGGGCTACGCCATCGGCGCCGTTTTCGGCCTTGAGGACCTGGTGGCCGTGCTTTTCCAGCATGCCGGTCAGTTTGTACATTTCAGTCGGCGAATCGTCGACGATCAGAACACGTGCCATGGTTTTCCCCATTACATTGGTCGGCGCCGGCCCTTGTAAGGCGACGTCAGTGTGCTTGTTCAACTGCGGCGAACCCCGGCACGTAGGCCTTGATCGCGCTCAGCAGTTCTTCCTTGCTGAAAGGCTTGGTCAAAAACTGATCGACACCGACGATGCGCCCCTTGGCCTTGTCGAACAGGCCGTCCTTGGAGGACAGCATGATCACCGGGATCGACTTGAACGCCGGGTTGTTCTTCACCAAGGCGCAGGTCTGATAGCCATCCAGGCGCGGCATCATGATGTCGACAAAGATAATGTGCGGGTGATGATCAACAATCCGGGCCAGGGCATCGAAACCGTCGATGGCCGTGATGACATCGCAGCCCACGTTCTTCAACAGCGTCTCGGCGGTGCGGCGGATCGTTTTCGAATCGTCGATCACCATCACTCTCAAGGCGTTGGAATGCTGTTCCATATCTGCTCTACCATCGCCACAGCGAATCGGTTTTCGGTGCGTACTGCCTGATGTTGCACAGGATGAGCCCCGCAGGCCTTGGAATTCAAGGGCTGCTGCGCCGTGGCAGCCTTTTTAGCACAGTCTCGAAGAGCAATCTATCGAGGCACTCGCCCGGTGGTTTTTCCTTGACCCACAACAACTGCAGCGCCACTCTGACGCCACTTTTATGCGCCCTAATTTGCTAGAGGAAATCCCCCATGAGCGTTCGCGTCGGCATTGTCATGGACCCTATCGCCAGCATCTCCTATAAAAAGGACAGCTCGCTGGCCATGCTCCTGGCCGCCCAGGCCCGCGGCTGGACCCTGTTCTATATGGAACAGCGCGACTTGTACCAGGGCGACGGCGAGGCCCGCGCACGCATGCGCCCGTTGCAGGTGTTCGCCAACCCCGAGAAGTGGTTTGAGCTTTCAGACGAGATCGACAGCCCGTTGAGCGATCTGGATGTGATCCTGATGCGCAAGGACCCGCCGTTCGACATGGAATTTGTCTACTCCACCTACCTGCTGGAGCAGGCCGAGCGCGCCGGCGTGCTGATCGTCAACAAGCCGCAGAGCCTGCGCGACTGCAACGAAAAGCTGTTCGCCACGTTGTTCCCGCAGTGCACGCCGCCGACCGTGGTCAGCCGCCGCGCCGATGTGCTGCGTGAATTTGCCGCCAAGCATGGCGATGTGATCCTCAAGCCGCTGGACGGCATGGGCGGCACCTCGATTTTCCGTCATCGCGCCGGCGACCCGAACCTGTCGGTGATCCTCGAAACCCTGACCGCCCTGGGCACCCAGCAGATCATGGGCCAGGCCTACCTGCCGGCAATCAAGGATGGCGACAAGCGCATCCTGATGATCGACGGCGAGCCGGTGGATTACTGCCTGGCGCGCATCCCGGCAGCGGGCGAGACCCGTGGCAACCTGGCGGCAGGCGGTCGTGGCGAAGCGCGGCCGTTGTCGGACAAGGACCGCTGGATCGCCAGCCAGGTTGGCCCGACGCTGCGGGAAAAGGGCTTGCTGTTTGTAGGCCTTGACGTAATTGGTGAGAACCTCACCGAAATCAACGTCACCAGCCCCACCTGTATCCGTGAGATCGACAATGCATTTGGCACGAACATCGGCGAAATGCTGATGGCCGCCATTGAGCGCAAGCTACAAGCCAAGTGACATAGAACAGCCGGACACGCACCAACATTGCGTTATCATGCGCGACCTGTGAAACGCGCGATGTTGGTTTTTTTGTCATGACACTCCCGTCCAATCTGCCTCCCGAACTCTCCCACAGCGGCGTGCGCCCGGCTGATCGGCTCGGTTTTACCCTGTTTCTGGCCGCGCTGATTCACCTGGCCGTGCTCCTCGGCGTGGGGTTCACCATGGTCGAGCCCAAGCAGATCACCAAGACCCTGGAAATCACCCTCGCCACGTTCAAAAGCGAAAAAAAGCCTGAGAAGGCAGACTTTCTCGCCCAGGACAACCAGCAGGGCAGCGGCACCCTGGACAAGAAAGCCATCCCCAAGACCACTGAAGTGGCGCCGTTCCAGGACAACAAGGTCAACAAAGTCACGCCACCTCCGGCGCCCAAGCCCGAAATCAAGCAGGCCACGCCCAAGCCAGCGGTGGCCACCGTCGCGCCCAAACCGCAAAAAGCGCCGGTCCAGCGCGAAAAAACCAAGACCGAGCCGCAGCCGGAACCGGTGAAGCCAGCGCCGACGTTTGACAGCTCGCAGCTGTCCGACCAGATCTCCAGCCTGGAAGCCGAACTGGCCAATGAACAGCAGCTGTACGCCAAGCGCCCACGCATCTACCGCCTGAACGCCGCCTCCACCATGCGCGATAAAGGCGCCTGGTATAAGGACGAGTGGCGCAAGAAGGTCGAGCGTATCGGCAACCTCAATTACCCGGACGAGGCCCGTCGCCAACAGATTTACGGCAACTTGCGGCTATTGGTGTCGATCAACCGCGATGGCTCGCTCTATGAGGTACAGGTGCTGGAATCCTCCGGCCAGCCGCTGTTGGACCAGGCCGCCCAGCGCATCGTGCGCCTGGCCGCGCCGTTCGCCCCGTTTACCGGGGACTTGAACGACGTGGACCGTCTGGAAATCATCCGCACCTGGAAATTCGCCAAGGGCGATCGGCTCTCCAGCAACTGACCGCTGCCTGTGTAGTGAGCGCACAACACAAGAACTCCAGCTTGTCAGTTCGCCCCTCCAACGCCACACTAGCGGACATGAAAAATGTCAGCCCGACTTACCTCAAGCACCAATTCCTGATTGCCATGCCCCACATGGCCGACCCGAACTTTGCGCAGACCTTGACCTATATCGTCGAGCACACGGCCAATGGTGCCATGGGGTTGGTGGTAAACCGCCCGCAGGAGCTGAGCCTGGCCGATATCCTCGAGCAGTTGCGCCCCGAGATAGAGCCGCCGGCCCGTTGCCAGCATGTGCCGATCTACATCGGCGGGCCGGTGCAGACTGATCGAGGTTTTGTGCTGCACCCCACCGGGCCCAAGTTCCAGGCCACGGTGGACCTGGACGGTGTGTCGCTGTCCACCTCCCAGGACGTGTTGTTTGCGATTGCCGATGGCGTGGGCCCCGAGCAAAGCGTCATCACCCTGGGTTACGCCGGCTGGGAAGCCGGGCAGTTGGAAACCGAACTGGCCAGTAATGCCTGGCTGACCTGCCCGTTCGACGCCGACATCCTGTTCAACACCGCCAGCGAACTGCGCCTTGAAGCGGCCGCCGCCAAGCTGCGAGTCAACCTTAGTTTGTTGACCAGCCAGGCAGGGCACGCCTGATGGCCTTGCGTCTGATCCTGGGTTTTGACTACGGCACCAAACAGATCGGCGTTGCGGTCGGCCAGGTCATCACCGGCCAGGCCCGCGAACTGTGCACCCTCAAGGCCCAGAACGGCATACCGGACTGGAATCAGGTCGAAGCGTTGATCAACGAATGGAAACCCGATGCGGTGGTGGTCGGCCTGCCTCTGAACATGGACGGCACCCCCAGCGACATGTGCCTGCGCGCCGAAAAGTTCGCCCGCCGCCTCAACGGCCGCTACAACATTCCCTTCTATACCCACGACGAACGCCTGACCACCTTCGAAGCCAAGGGTGAGCGACGTGACCGTGGCGGGCAAAAGGGCAGCTACCGCGACAACCCCGTGGACGCTATCGCGGCCGCGCTGCTGTTGCAGGGTTGGCTGGATGAAAACACGGCGTTATTTGAATCCTGACTGACGCGGCTTGCCGCGTCTTTTTACGTTTGAGCCCGGACCTTGCAGGCCACCCGCCGCGCAAGGCGTTTGAAGGAGCCACCATGAGCCTGCCGAATCCCACCGAACTGATCGCCCAGATGGCGACACGCCTCAAGGCGCACCTGGAACACCGCAGCATCAGCGAGCCGCGCTTTATCGGCATTCGCACCGGCGGTGTGTGGGTGGCGCAGGCGCTGCTGGAGGCACTGGACAGCGATTCGCCCCTGGGCACCCTGGACGTATCCTTCTACCGCGACGACTTCAGCCAGAACGGCCTGCACCCGCAGGTGCGCCCGTCCGCCCTGCCGTTCGAGATCGAAGGCCAGCATCTGGTGTTGATCGACGACGTGCTGATGAGCGGCCGCACCATCCGCGCCGCCATGAACGAGCTGTTCGACTACGGCCGCCCGGCCAGCATCACGCTGGTCTGCCTGCTGGACCTGGACGCCGGCGAACTGCCGATCAGCCCGGATGTGGTCGGCGCCACGCTGTCGCTTGCCGCCCGGCAACGGGTAAAATTGTCCGGTCCCACGCCGCTCGAACTCGAACTGCAAGACCTTGCCCTTTAAACCGCCTTGTAAAGAGTCCCCGCGATGACGCCTCTAGATGCCAAGCGCCCGCTGCAGCTCAATGCTCAGGGCCAGTTGCAACACTTCTTGTCCCTCGACGGTTTGCCCCGCGAACTGCTCACCGAAATCCTCGACACGGCCGACTCGTTTCTCGAAGTCGGTGGCCGGGCGGTGAAGAAAGTCCCACTGCTGCGCGGCAAAACCATCTGCAACGTGTTCTTCGAGAACTCCACGCGCACCCGTACCACCTTTGAACTGGCGGCCCAGCGGCTGTCGGCCGACGTGATCACGCTGAACGTGTCCACCTCGTCGGCGAGCAAGGGCGAGACACTGCTCGACACCCTGCGCAACCTGGAAGCCATGGCCGCCGACATGTTCGTGGTACGCCATGGCGACTCCGGCGCCGCGCATTTCATCGCCGAGCACGTGTGCCCGCAAGTGGCGATCATCAACGGCGGCGACGGCCGCCACGCCCACCCGACCCAGGGCATGCTCGACATGCTCACCATTCGTCGGCACAAGGGCAGCTTTGAAAACCTCTCGGTGGCCATCGTCGGCGACATCCTGCATTCGCGTGTCGCGCGCTCGAACATGCTGGCCCTGAAAACCCTGGGTTGCCCCGACATCCGCGTCATCGCGCCAAAGACCCTGCTGCCGATCGGTATCGAGCAATACGGCGTGAAGGTCTACACCGACATGGCCGAAGGCCTCAAGGGCGTGGACGTGGTGATCATGCTGCGCCTGCAACGCGAGCGCATGGCCGGTGGCCTGCTGCCGAGCGAAGGTGAATTCTATCGCCTGTTCGGCCTGACCACCGCACGCCTGGCCGGGGCCAAGCCGGATGCCATCGTGATGCACCCGGGCCCGATCAACCGAGGGGTGGAGATTGAGTCGGCAGTGGCCGACGGCAACCAGTCGGTGATCCTCAACCAGGTCACCTACGGCATCGCCGTGCGCATGGCAGTGTTGTCCATGGCCATGAGCGGGCAAACCGCGCAACGTCAATTCGAGCAGGAGAACGCCCAGTGAAGCTCAGCATTATTGGCGCTCGCGTTATCGACCCGGCCAGTGGCCTGGATCAAGTGACCGATCTTCATCTGGAAGCCGGCAAGATCATTGCCCTCGGTGCCGCCCCCAGCGGCTTCAGTGCCAGCCAGACCATCGACGCCAAAGGCCTGGTCGCCGCGCCTGGCCTGGTGGACCTGAACGTCGCCCTGCGCGAGCCCGGTTACAGCCGCAAAGGCAGCATCGCCAGCGAAACCCGCGCCGCCGCGGCCGGTGGCGTGACCAGCCTGTGCTGCCCGCCGCATACCAAGCCAATCCTGGACACCTCGGCGGTGACCGAGCTGATCCTCGACCGTGCCCGTGAAGCTGGCAATTGCAAAGTGTTCCCCATCGGCGCCCTGAGCAAAGGCCTGGAAGGCGAACAGCTTGCAGAGCTCATTGCGCTGCGCGACGCCGGTTGCGTGGCCTTCGGCAACGGTTTGGAGAGCTTTCGCAGCACCCGCACCCTGTGCCGCGCCCTGGAATATGCGGCCACCTTCGATCTAACGGTGATCTTCCACTCCCAGGACCGCGACCTGGCCGAAGGCGGCCTGGCCCATGAAGGCGCCGTGGCCAGCTTCCTCGGCCTGCCGGGCATTCCGGAAACCGCCGAAACCGTGGCCCTGGCCCGCGACCTGCTGCTGGTGGAACAAAGCGGCGTGCGTGCGCACTTCAGCCAACTGACCAGCGCCCGAGGCGTGGCCCTGATTGCCCAGGCCCAGGCCCGTGGCCTGCCGGTGACGGCGGATGTGGCGTTGTATCAGTTGATCCTGACGGATGAGGCGCTGATCGACTTCTCCAGCCTGTACCACGTGCAGCCGCCGCTGCGCACCCTGGCCGACCGCGACGGTTTGCGCGCGGCCGTGAAGTCGGGTGTGGTCTCGGCGATCTCCAGCCACCACCAACCCCACGAGCGCGACGCCAAGCTGGCGCCGTTTGGCGCGACAGAACCGGGTATCAGCAGCGTCGAGCTGTTGCTGCCGTTGGCGATGACGCTGGTGGAAGATGGCTTGCTGGACTTGCCGACATTGCTGGCGCGCCTGAGCGCCGGCCCGGCCGAAGCCTTGCGCCTGCCGGCGGGTAAGCTGGCGGTGGGTGCGGCGGCGGACCTGGTGCTGTTTGATCCGGCAAGCTCCACGATTGCCGGCGAACACTGGTTGTCCAAGGGCGAGAACTGCCCGTTCATCGGCCATGCATTGCCGGCAACGGTGCGTTACACGCTGGTAGACGGCCGCATCAGCTACCAGGCCTAAAATCAGTCTAGAGCGAGCACAGTAACCATGTGGGAGGGGGCTTGCTCCCGATAGCGGTGTATCAGTCACTTAATTGTTTACTGATGCACCGCAATCGGGAGCAAGCCCCCTCCCACAGTTGGTTATGTGTAGGCTTCTGGAGTCAACGTCCGCCATTGCGCTCGGCATTGCGAATCGAGATCTGCGTATTCAGCGTCCAGAAGTCATACAGCACCCCCACCAGGAACAAGCCGCCGGTCAGCAGGTAGATCAGGCCGGAGATCCATTTGCCCTGGTACATGCGATGCACACCGAACACCCCAAGAAACGCCAACAGGATCCAGGCCACGTTGTATTCGATGGGCCCGGCGGTAAAACGCAGGTCGGCTTCACGGTCCATGGCCGGGATCAGGAACAGGTCGATCAACCAGCCAATACCCAACAAGCCAAGGGTGAAAAACCAGATCGTACCGGTAACGGGTTTACCGTAATAAAAGCGGTGCGCCCCGGTAAAACCGAAAATCCACAATAGGTAACCGATCACCTTACTGTGGGTGTCTTGCTGCGGACCAACCTGTTGATAGGTGTTCATGGCGTACCTCTTTTGCTTCGATAGATAAATTTTTTCACTTTCTTTGTGACTTTTTTACGCGCGCCCGACGTACGGCAAATGGTATCTTCACTGCCCTGAAAGCCTTATGCCACCTGACTTGTGTAGGACAATTGCGGCGAATCGTCGCGTTTTTCCGGGTTTTGACCCCAAGGTTCAGTCGACAAACGGCCTGAGAACGACACAAAAAGCTGTTATAAAGTTGCGCGCAAACCCATAAGAGCCACGCCTAATGCGACCATTTTTCAAGACATGGCTAACCATTTGCCTATTAATGCCACTGGCCGCCCACGCCACCAATCGTGAGCAACGACTTCCGAACGTTAACGGTTTTACCCCTAAAGTCCACAGCACCCCAAGCACTGCCAAATCGGTAAAGCCGACCGTCAGCCGCCCGACTCAACTGAGCAAGGCCCACGGTAAAACAGCCCCAGGCCTGATGGCAGTCAACACCAAGCAAAGCAGCAACGTCCTCAGCCGCGCTGTAAATGTGCTCGGTACGCCTTATCGTTGGGGCGGCAGCAGCCCAAGTAAAGGGTTCGACTGCAGCGGCCTGGTGAAATATGCGTTTAACGACGTCGCCGCCGTGGACTTGCCACGCACCTCCAATGCCATGGCCGCTGGCCACGGGCAGAAGGTTGACCGCAAGGATCTGAAACCCGGCGACCTATTGTTCTTCAAACTCAAGAGCCGCCAGGTGAACCACGTTGCCATCTACCTGGGCAACGACCGCTTCATTCACGCACCGCGTCGTGGCAAGTCGGTAAGCATCGACACCCTGAAAAAACCGTTCTGGGACAAGAACTACGTGATTGCCAAGCGGGTTCTGCCCAAAGAGCAGAACAGCTTGCGGGTAGTGCAGCGCTGATCCAAAGCTGAAACGCCGTAAATGTGGGGGGTTTGCTCCCGATGGCAGTGAGTCAGCTACAAATAAGCTGACTGATCCACCGCTATCGGGAGCAAGTCGAATCGTCGCACCGCCCCTCCCACATTTGATTTTTGTCGTTCACAAACCCTCAGATATCCCCAGGCACCCGCGCTTTCTCTCGCGCCTCTTCACGGCTGATCACTCCCTCCGTGACCAGCGCCTTCAAACTCATATCCAGCGTTTTCATCCCCAGCGCCCCGCCCGTCTGGATCGCCGAGACCATCTGCGCCACCTTGTCCTCGCGGATCAGGTTACGAATGGCTGGTGTGCCCAGCATGATTTCATGGGCCGCCACGCGCCCGCCGCCGAGCCTCTTCACCAGTACCTGGGACACCACGGCTTGCAGCGACTCCGACAGCATCGAACGCACCATGGCTTTTTCACCTGCAGGGAACACATCCACCAGGCGGTCTACGGTCTTTGCCGCCGAGGTGGTGTGCAAGGTGCCGAACACCAAGTGCCCGGTCTCTGCCGCCGTCAACGCCAGGCGAATGGTTTCCAGGTCGCGCAACTCGCCCACCAGGATCACATCCGGGTCTTCGCGCAGTGCCGAGCGCAGCGCTGCCGCAAAGCTGTGCGTATCACGGTGTACCTGGCGTTGATTGATCAGCGCGGTTTTCGGCCTGTGGATAAATTCGATGGGGTCTTCCAACGTGAGGATGTGCTGGCGACGGTGCTGGTTGAGATGATCGATCATCGCCGCCAGGGTGGTGGACTTGCCGGAGCCGGTAGGCCCGGTCACCAGTACCAGGCCGCGCGGCAACCGGGCGATACGCTGGAATACATCGCCCAAGCCCAGGTTCTCCAAACTCTGGACCTCGGCCGGGATGGCGCGAAACACTGCGCCCATGCCGCGATCCTGCTGGAACACGTTTGCCCGGAACCGCGCCACGCCGGGCAGCTCGAAGGAAAAATCCGTTTCAAGAGATGTTTCGAAATCGTTTTGTTGGTGCTCGTTGAGCAAAGGGCTTAACAAGTCCGCAACTTGCCGGGATGAAAGCACCGGCCAATCCAGGGGCCAAACCTCGCCATCGATTCTCAGCATGGGCACCAGGCCAGCCGACAGATGCAGGTCGGAGGCGCCCCGGCGCACCCCAACCGTAAGCAATTCAGTGATATCCATAGGGCTTTCCATTTCCAGTAGAATGCCGCGGACTCCATATCCACGGGCGCATCTTGAATGTCGACGATAGCAGACAATATCGGCCAGGTTAGCGGGCGCATCCGCGCCGCGGCCGAGGCCGTGCAACGTGACGCAAACAGCATCCACCTGCTGGCCGTGAGCAAGACCAAACCCGCGCCAGCTGTGCGCGAAGCCTATGCCGCCGGGCTGCGCGACTTCGGCGAGAACTATCTGCAGGAAGCCTTGGGTAAACAGGCCGAATTGACCGACCTGCCCTTGAGTTGGCACTTCATCGGCCCCATTCAATCGAATAAGACTCGCGCCATCGCCGAGAACTTCGACTGGGTGCATTCCGTGGACCGCCTCAAAATTGCCCAACGCCTGTCCGAACAACGCCCGGCCGAGCTGCCGCCGCTGAACATTTGCATTCAGGTCAACGTGAGTGGCGAAGCCAGCAAGTCCGGCTGCACGCCCGCCGACCTGCCGGCCCTGGCCAACGCGATCAGCGCCCTGCCGCACTTGAAGCTGCGCGGTTTGATGGCGATTCCCGAGCCGACAGAAGATCGGGCCGAGCAAGATGCGGCGTTCGCCACCGTGCGCGACCTGCAAGCCCGTTTGAACCTGCCGCTCGACACACTTTCCATGGGCATGAGCCACGACCTTGAGTCGGCTATCGCCCAGGGTGCCACCTGGGTGCGGATCGGTACCGCCCTGTTTGGTGCCCGCGACTACGGCCAGCCATGAAATGGCTGACTTCCCTCTGAGTAAGGACCTGTCATGAGCAACACGCGTATTGCCTTTATCGGCGCCGGAAACATGGCGGCCAGCCTGATCGGCGGCCTGCGGGCCAAGGGCCTGGACTCCACGCAGATCCGCGCCAGCGATCCGGGTGAAGAGACCCGCGCCCGCATCAGCACCGAACATGGCATCAACACCTTCGCCGACAATGCCGAGGCCATCCAGGGCGTCGACGTGATCGTGCTGGCGGTCAAGCCGCAGGCCATGAAGGCCGTGTGCGAGAGCCTGCGCCCGAGCCTGCAGCCGCACCAACTGGTGGTGTCCATTGCCGCCGGCATCACCTGCGCCAGCATGAACAATTGGCTCGGCGCCCAGCCGATCGTGCGCTGCATGCCCAATACCCCGGCGCTGCTGCGCCAGGGTGTAAGCGGCCTGTACGCCACCGCCCAAGTGAGCGCCGAACAGCGTGAGCAGGCCCAGGAGTTGCTGTCCGCCGTGGGCATTGCCCTGTGGCTGGAACAGGAGCAGCAACTGGACGCGGTCACCGCCGTGTCCGGCAGCGGCCCGGCCTATTTCTTCCTGCTGATCGAGGCCATGACCGCCGCCGGCGTGAAGCTGGGGCTCTCCAAGGAAGTTGCCGAGCAACTGGCCGAGCAAACCGCCCTGGGCGCGGCGAAGATGGCCGTCACAAGCGATGTGGACGCGGCCGAGTTGCGCCGTCGCGTAACGTCACCGGGCGGCACCACGCAAGCTGCGATCGAATCGTTCCAGGCCGGGGGCTTTGAAGCCCTGGTAGAAAAAGCACTGGGTGCCGCGGCGCATCGTTCGGCCGAAATGGCCGAGCAGCTGGGCAAATAGTCGTCTCCCTACGAAGGAATACATGATGCTTGGACTCAATGACGCCCTGATCTTCATCATCCAGACCTTGGGCAGCCTGTACCTGCTGATCGTGCTGATGCGTTTTATCCTGCAACTGGTGCGGGCGAACTTCTACAACCCGCTGTGCCAGTTCGTGGTGAAAGCCACCCAGCCGCTGCTCAAGCCACTGCGCCGCATAGTGCCGAGCATGTTCGGCCTGGACATGTCGTCGCTGGTGCTGGCACTGCTGCTGCAGATCCTGCTGTTTGTGGTGGTCTTGATGCTAAATGGCTACCAGGCCTTCACGGTGCTGCTGTTGCCGTGGGCGCTGATCGGTATCTTCTCGCTGTTTTTGAAGATCATCTTCTGGTCGATGATCATCAGCGTGATCCTCTCCTGGGTCGCACCCGGCAGCCGCAGCCCTGGGGCAGAACTGGTGTACCAGATCACCGAGCCGGTGCTGGCGCCGTTCCGTCGCCTGATCCCCAACCTGGGCGGCCTGGATATCTCGCCGATCTTCGCGTTTATCGCGATCCAACTGATCCAGAGCTGGGTGATTCCGCGCCTGGCATTCTATGCGTTCATGCCTAAAGAGCTGTTTGGCTTGATCTGACACGCGGAACAAATGTGGGAGCAAGTCGCGCACCGCGCTCCCACATTTTGCTCCGTGCGGGCCTTTGCTTGCCGCTGGGGTTCCCGCTCTTTAGACTTACGCCTCATTTAAACGAGAGCAGGGTCGATGCCAGCTGCCTTCCCCCCGATTCTGTTGGACTGGTCGTGCCGCAAGTGGCGCACTTCAGCGAACCCCTGGCCTTGGCCTGCGGTCGCTCGCTGCCAGCCTACGACCTGATCTATGAAACCTACGGCCAATTGAATGCCACGGCGAGCAACGCCGTGCTGATCTGCCACGCCCTGTCCGGCCATCACCACGCCGCCGGTTTCCACTCTGCCGACGAGCGCAAGCCCGGCTGGTGGGACAGCTGCATCGGCCCCGGCAAGCCCATCGATACCACCAAGTTCTTTGTGGTCAGCCTGAACAACCTCGGCGGTTGCAACGGTTCCACCGGCCCCAGCAGCCTCAACCCGGAAACCGGCAAGCCATTCGGCGCCGACTTCCCCGTGCTCACCGTGGAAGACTGGGTGCACAGCCAGGCGCGCCTGGCCGACCTGCTCGGCATCAACCAGTGGGCGGCGGTGATCGGCGGCAGCCTGGGCGGCATGCAGGCATTGCAATGGACCATCACTTACCCGGATCGAGTGCGCCACTGCCTGGCCATCGCCTCGGCCCCCAAGTTGTCGGCACAGAACATCGCCTTCAACGAAGTGGCGCGCCAGGCAATCCTTACCGACCCCGAGTTCCACGGCGGCTCGTTCCAGGAAGCGGGTGTGATCCCCAAGCGCGGCTTGATGCTGGCGCGGATGGTCGGGCATATCACTTACCTGTCCGACGATTCCATGGGCGAGAAATTCGGCCGTGGCCTCAAGAGCGAGAAGCTCAACTACGACTTCCACAGCGTCGAATTCCAGGTGGAAAGCTACCTGCGCTATCAGGGCGAGGAGTTTTCCGGGCGTTTCGATGCCAATACCTACCTGCTGATGACCAAGGCCCTGGACTATTTCGACCCGGCTGCCAATCACGACGATGACCTGGCGAAAACCTTCGAGCACGCCACAGCCAAGTTCTGCGTGATGTCATTCACCACCGACTGGCGCTTCTCACCGGCGCGCTCGCGTGAGCTGGTGGATGCCCTGATGGCCGCCAAGAAAGACGTCTGCTACCTGGAGATCGACGCACCGCAAGGCCACGACGCCTTCCTGATTCCGATCCCACGCTACCTGCAGGCGTTCAGTAACTACATGAACCGTATTTCGCTTGTGAGAACGCCATGAGAGCCGACCTGGACATCATCCAAGACTGGATCCCCGCCGGCAGCCGCGTGCTCGACCTGGGCTGCGGCGACGGCGAACTGCTGAGCTGGCTGCGCGACCACAAGCAAGTCACCGGCTACGGCCTGGAAAACGATCCGGACAACATCGCCCAGTGCGTGGCCAAGGGCATCAACGTCATTGAGCAGGACCTGGACAAGGGCCTCGGCAACTTTGCCAGCAACAGCTTCGACATCGTGGTGATGACCCAGGCCCTGCAAGCGGTGCATTACCCGGACCGGATCCTCGACGAAATGCTGCGCGTAGGCCGCCAGTGCATCATCACCTTCCCCAATTTCGGGCACTGGCGCTGCCGCTGGTACCTGGCCACCAAGGGCCGCATGCCGGTATCGGATTTCCTGCCCTACACCTGGTACAACACGCCGAACATCCACTTCTGCACCTTTGAAGACTTCGAAGCGCTATGTGGCGAGCGTGAAGCCAAGGTGATCAACCGCCTGGCCGTCGATCAACAGCATCGCCACGGCTGGGCGAGTAAGCTATGGCCCAACCTGTTGGGCGAAATCGGTATCTACCGGGTCAGCAGCCCTGGCCTGACCGACCACAAGATTGCCGTCTAATCATTTCAAGAGGGACGCTCATGAGTCGTCTGGCTATTTTTCTACTGACTGCGTGCCTGGGCGCCAACGCCATGGCTGCGGACACTATCGACGCGAATCGCAAGAAAGACTTCGGTGACATCACGGTTCACTACAACACCTTTACCTCAAGCTTCCTGCCGCCAGAGACTGCCCAGAAAATCGGCGTGGTGCGCAGCAAGGAAAAGGGCTTGATCAATGTGACCGTGATCAAGGGCGTGACCCCAGTCGCCGCGCAGGTGACCGGGACCATCAAGGACTTGGGTGGTAAAAGCGAGATCCTGACGTTCAAGCAAATCGAAGAGAAAGGCGGGATCAGCTACCTGGCGCCCTACTCCGTGACGCAGCGCGAATACAAGACGTTCACCATCAACGTCGAAACCGGTGGCAAAGCCCACGGTTTCCAATTCAACCAAGAACTGTTCCCGGCCAACTGATGACGCTCACACAACTCGTACTGGCCAGCCACAACGCCGGCAAACTCAAAGAACTGCAGGCCATGCTCGGCGAGTCCGTGCAACTGCGCTCAATTGGCGAGTTCAGCCAGGTGGAGCCCGAAGAGACCGGCCTGTCGTTTGTCGAGAACGCCATCCTCAAGGCCCGCAATGCCGCGCGCATTTCTGGCCTGCCGGCGTTGGCGGATGACTCTGGCCTGGCCGTGGACTTCCTCGGCGGCGCCCCTGGCATCTACTCGGCCCGTTACGCCGACGGCAAAGGCGATGCCGCCAACAACGCCAAGCTGCTCGACGCTCTCAAGGACGTGCCGGACGTGATGCGCGGCGCGCAGTTCGTCTGTGTGCTGGCCTTGGTGCGCCATGCGGACGACCCACTGCCGATCCTTTGCGAAGGTTTGTGGCACGGGCGCATCCTGCATGCGGCCAGTGGCGAGCATGGTTTTGGCTATGACCCGCTGTTCTGGGTGCCGGAGCGCAATGTCTCCAGCGCCGAACTGAGCCCGGCCGACAAGAACCAGATCAGCCACCGCGCCCGTGCAATGGATCTGCTGCGCCAACGCCTGGGCCTGAAATGACCCACGACACTCCGGCGCTGGCGCTGATCCATGGCGGCGCGCAACCACCTCGGGCGGCCTTGCCGGTACTGCCGCCCCTGGCGCTGTATATCCACATCCCGTGGTGCGTGCGCAAATGCCCCTATTGCGACTTCAACTCCCATACCGCAAGCGCAGTGCTTCCGGAAGAAGAGTACGTAGACGCCTTGCTGGCTGACCTGGACCAGGACCTGCACGCCGTTTACGGGCGGGAGCTGAGCTCGATCTTCTTTGGTGGCGGCACGCCCAGCCTGTTCAGCGCAGCGGCACTGGGCCGCCTGCTCGAGGGCGTGGAAGCGCGCATCCCGTTTGCCGGCGATATCGAAATTACCCTGGAAGCCAACCCCGGCACCTTCGAACAAGAAAAGTTCGTGGCGTATCGCAAACTGGGGATCAATCGCCTGTCCATCGGCATCCAGAGCTTCCAACAGGCAAAACTCGAGGCGCTGGGCCGCATCCACAACGGCGATGAGGCCGTTCGCGCCGCCGGCATGGCGCGCCAGGCCGGGTTCGATAACTTCAACCTGGACCTGATGCACGGCTTGCCCGACCAGTCCCTCGACGACGCCCTGAGCGACCTGCGCCAGGCCATCGCACTCAAGCCCACACATTTGTCGTGGTACCAGTTGACCCTGGAACCCAACACCGTGTTCTGGAACCAGCCGCCCGCGCTGCCGGAAGACGACACCCTGTGGGACATTCAGGAAGCTGGCCAGGCACTGCTGGCCGAGCACGGTTACGCCCAATACGAAGTGTCTGCCTACGCCCAACCGGGCCGCCCGGCACGGCACAACCTGAATTACTGGAGCTTCGGCGACTTTATCGGCATCGGCGCCGGCGCCCATGGCAAGCTCAGCCATCCGGACGGGCGTATCGTGCGCACCTGGAAAACCCGCGCACCAAAGGACTACCTCAACCCGGCCAAAAGCTTCCAGGCCGGTGCGAAGGAACTGACCAACGACGAGCTGCCCTTCGAGTTCCTGATGAACGCGCTGCGCCTCACCGACGGCGTCGACGCCAGGCTTTATGCCGAACGTACCGGCCTCGACCTGGCCAGCCTTGACGAGGCGCGTCGCGAGGCAGAACAAAGTGGCTTAATGCAGGTCGAACCGTCACGCCTGGCGGCCACCGACCGCGGGCAACTCTTTCTCAATGACCTGCTGCAGAAGTTTTTGAGCTGACGCTCTTAAGGAAATCGAATGGATTTGGTACTCGACCTGCTCGCCACCGTATCCCGCTGGAGCCGTAGCAACCTGTCGGAAATCTCCCTGGCCCTCGTCGGCTGCTTGCTGGTGCTGTTCGGCGCCGACATCAAGGGCTGGGTCGAAGCGCGCCTGGGCAGCATCGCCGGCGCCCTGCGCGTGCCGCTGATGGCCCTGCTATGCATGATCGGCAGCGGTGCCGCGCTGATCTACGCCACGCCGTGGATTGTGCGAGGGTTGAGCCAGTTCAACAACTACAGCCTGGCGCCGGTGCTGGTGGTGGTGCTGGTGTTGATTGGGGTAGTGGCTGACCGCCGCTGATCTCAAACCCAACACATAACAAATGTGGGAGGGGGCTTGCCCCCTCCCACATTTGATTGCATTACAAGTCAGTGGCGAGTTAAGCCAACTTCTCGAACTTCAAATCCCAAACCCCATGCCCCAATCGCTCACCGCGACGCTCGAACTTGGTGATTGGACGCTCAGCCGGGCGCGGCACGCATTTGCCGTCCTCTGCCAGGTTGCGGTAGCCAGGGGCGACGTTCATCACTTCCAGCATGTATTCGGCATACGGCTCCCAGTCGGTGGCCATGTGCAGAATGCCGCCCACTTTCAGCTTGCTGCGCACCAGTTCGGCGAAGGACGCCTGGACGATGCGGCGCTTGTGATGACGGGCTTTGTGCCAAGGGTCGGGGAAGAACAGCATCAGACGATCGAGGCTGTTGTCGGCGATGCAGCGGTTGAGCACTTCGATCGCGTCGCAGTCGTAAACCCGTAGGTTGGTCAGGCCCTGGGTCAGCACGCCGTTGAGCAAAGCACCGACACCCGGACGGTGTACTTCCACGCCGATGAAGTCCTGGTCCGGCGCGGCGGCGGCCATTTCCAGCAGGGAATGGCCCATGCCGAAGCCGATTTCCAGGGAACGCGGGGCCGAACGGCCGAACACCTGGTCGTAATCCACCGGCGCGTCGGCAAGCGGCAATACGAACAGCGGCGTGCCTTGCTCCAGGCCTTTTTGCTGGCCTTCGGTCATGCGACCGGCGCGCATCACAAAGCTCTTGATGCGACGGTGCTTGGACTCGTCGCCTGCTTCCAGGGTGTTCGGCGTTTCGTTTGATTCAGTCATCAATGGCTCTTACTTGATCAGACCATCCAGCGGCGAAGAGGCGCTGGCGTAGAGTTTTTTCGGCATGCGCCCGGCGAGGTAGGCCAGGCGGCCCGCGACGATGGCGTGGTTCATGGCTTGCGCCATCATGATCGGTTGCTGGGCATGAGCGATGGCCGAGTTCATCAGCACCGCGTCGCAGCCCAGTTCCATGGCGATGGTCGCGTCGGAGGCAGTGCCCACGCCCGCATCCACCAGCACCGGGATCTTGGCTTCTTCGAGGATGATTTGCAGGTTGTAAGGGTTGCAGATACCCAGGCCGGAGCCGATCAGACCGGCCAGCGGCATCACTGCGATGCAGCCGATTTCGGCCAGTTGACGTGCAATGATGGGGTCATCGCTGGTATAGACCATCACGTCAAAGCCTTCCTTGACCAGGGTCTCGGCGGCCTTGAGGGTTTCGATCACGTTGGGAAACAGGGTTTTCTGGTCGGCCAGCACTTCCAGCTTCACCAGGTTATGACCGTCGAGCAGCTCGCGGGCCAGGCGGCAGGTGCGCACGGCTTCGATGGCGTCGTAGCAACCGGCGGTGTTCGGCAAAAAGGTGTAGCGGTCCGGTGACAGCACTTCGAGCAGGTTCGGCTCGCCCTCGATCTGGCCGAGGTTGGTGCGACGCACGGCGAAGGTGACGATTTCGGCGCCCGAGGCTTCGATGGCCAGGCGGGTCTCTTCCATGTCGCGGTACTTGCCGGTGCCGACCAGCAAACGGGACTGGTAGGTACGACCGGCCAGGACGAAAGGCTTGTCGCTACGAACGATGCTCATGGGAAATCCTCGTAATGGGGTGAGGTTCTGCAGAATCCGGGGAGGCGACTAGCCGCCGCCAATGGCATGGACCACTTCGACCTGATCGTTTTCTTTCAGCGCGGTCTCGGCGTGCTGGCTACGCGGGACGATATCCAGGTTGAGCTCCACTGCGACGCGACGCCCGGTCAGGTCCAGGCGGGTCAGCAGGGCCGCAACGGTTTCACCGTCGGGCAGTTCAAAGGGTTCGCCGTTCAACTGAATGCGCATGCCACGGGCCGCCATCGTTTTTAGGGGCCAGCATTCTAGCCCGATTGGGGCATGAAGGTCAGCTCCAAGCGTCAAGCGGTCACAGCTGCAAGCGCCAAGCGGCCAGCCCCAACAGCAACCAGCCGAGCAGGAAGGCCAGACCGCCGAACGGCGTGATGATGCCGAGTTTGCTGATGCCGGTCAGGGTCAGCACGTACAGGCTGCCGGAGAACAGCAGGATGCCGACCACGAACGCGATGCCCGCCCAGGTCACCAGGCGGCCCGGCAGGTGCGCCGCCAGCAACGCAACGCCGAACAGGGCCAGGGTGTGCACCAGTTGGTACGTCACGCCGGTGTGGAAGATTGCCAGGTATTCGGCGCTCAGGCGGTTTTTCAGGCCGTGGGCGGCGAAGGCGCCGAGGGCCACACCGGTGAAGCCGAAAAAGGCAGCCAGCATCAGAAAGCTACGCAGCATGAGGAACTCCAGTCAGACTCATCGGGCAGGGTCTGTATAATGGCCCGCTCAACGGGTTCGGCCAAGCCATCTCTATGCTGCGTCTCCTCTTCAAACGCTGTCTCAACGTCATGAAATGGTTTGCCATTGGCAGTGTCTTGCTGGTGCTGCTGTTGCGTGTCGTCCCGCCACCGTTCACTGCGCTGATGGTGGAACGCAAGGTCGAATCCTGGTTCGACGGTGAGCCTATCGACCTGCAACGCACCTGGGTGCCGTGGGACGAGATTTCCGATGACCTCAAAGTCGCGGTGATGGCCGGTGAAGACCAGCGCTTCCCGCAGCACTGGGGCTTCGATTTCGGCGCGATCCAGGCGGCGATCCTGCACAACGAGCGTGGCGGATCGATTCGCGGCGCCAGTACGTTGAGCCAACAGGTGTCGAAAAACCTGTTCCTATGGGCCGGTCGCAGTTATTTGCGCAAAGGCCTGGAGGCGTGGTTCACCGGACTGATCGAGGTGTTGTGGCCCAAGCAGCGGATTCTTGAGGTGTACCTCAACAGCGTGGAATGGGATGAAGGGGTGTTTGGTGCCGAAGCGGCGGCGCGGCACCATTTTGGGGTGAGTGCCAAGGGGCTGTCGCGGCAGCAAGCCAGTTACCTGGCGGCGGTATTGCCTAATCCGCGGGTGTGGAGCGCCAGCCATCCAACGGCGTACGTGGCACGGCGCGCGGCGTGGATTCGCCAGCAGATGAGCCAGTTAGGTGGGGACGGCTATCTCGCGGAACTGAACAACGCTCGCAAAGCACCCTGGTCCGACTGACACGACACAAAACAAATGTGGGAGGGGGCTTGCTCCCGATTGCAGTAGGTCAGCCACGTGGATGTGGACTGACACTCTGCTATCGGGAGCAAGCTCCCTCCCACCGTTTGATCGTGTCGCCCGTTAAGCGGCGATCGACAGTTTCAACTTGTTCATCGCGCTTTTCTCAAGCTGACGAATCCGCTCGGCCGACACGTTGTACTTCTGGGCCAGGTCGTGCAGCGTGGCTTTTTCTTCCGCCAGCCAGCGCTGGTAGAGGATGTCACGGCTGCGATCGTCCAGCACTTCCAGGGCTTCGTGCAGGTTGTGGTTGGAGTTGTCGCTCCAGTCGGCGTCTTCCAGTTGACGCGCCGGGTCGTACCGGTGGTCTTCCAGGTAGTTGGCCGGCGATTGGAAGGCGCTGTCGTCGTCCGCTTCGGCAGCCGGGTCGAAGGCCATGTCATGGCCGGTCAGGCGGCTTTCCATCTCGCGCACTTCGCGAGGCTCCACACCGAGGCTTTCAGCCACGCGATGGACTTCCTCGTTGTTCAGCCACGCCAGGCGTTTCTTCTGGCTGCGCAGGTTGAAGAACAATTTGCGCTGGGCCTTGGTGGTCGCGACTTTCACAATGCGCCAGTTGCGCAGGATGAACTCGTGGATTTCCGCCTTGATCCAGTGCACGGCGAACGACACCAGGCGCACACCCATTTCAGGGTTGAAGCGCTTTACCGCCTTCATCAGGCCAACGTTGCCTTCCTGGATCAGGTCAGCCTGGGCCAGGCCGTAGCCGCTGTAGCTACGGGCGATATGTACGACAAAACGCAGGTGGGCGAGCACCATCTGCCGAGCCGCCCCCAAATCCTGCTCATAGTAGAGACTCTCGGCCAGTTCACGCTCCTGCTCGGGCGTCAGCAAGGGAATGCTGTTGACCGTGTGCACATAGGCCTCAAGGTTCGCACCCGGGACCAAGGCATAAGCAGGTTGCAAAGAAGTGGTCATACGAAAAAACCTCCGACTCACATAACTCGTGCAGTTCAGCACTGCGAAAATTGACCTGGGAACCGTAGGACAAGTTCCCTAAACCGCTGATACGGCCAATACAAACGAAACCACATTAATCTGACATTAACTACTTCGGCGCCAGCTCGCGTAAATGCCGCGCCACCGCGATCCACGCACCGATATACCCCAACAAGACCGCGCCAAGCAAGAGACTCAGACCATCGGCCACCGGCACGCCGGCCAGGGCAAAATCGCTGCCGTACAAGCCAGCAAGCCCGACAACCGCGTCATTCAGCCAGTTCAGGCCAAATGCCAGCACTCCCCAGGACAAAATCCCAGCACCGAAGCCATATAGCGCGCCCATGTACAGAAAAGGCCGACGCACATAGCTGTCCGTGCCGCCGACCAGTTTAATCACTTCTATCTCGGTGCGACGGTTTTCAATATGAAGACGAATGGTATTACCTATCACCAAAAGTAATGCAGACACCAACAACACCGTCAGGCCGAACACAAAACGGTCACCCAGCTTGAGGATCGCGGCCAGGCGCTCTACCCAGACTAGATCAAGTTGCGCCTGTTGCACCTTGGGCAGCTCTGCGAGTTTTTGTCGCAGGGCTTCCAGGGCCGGTTTGTCGACTTCATTCGGCGTCACCAGCACCACGCCCGGCAGCGGGTTCTGCGGCAGCTCCTTGAGCGCCTCGCCCAGGCCGGACTGTTGCTGGAACTCTTCAAGCGCCTGATCGCGGCTGACGTACTCGGCATCCGCCACGCCGGGCATGTTCTTGATGTCGTCGCGCAACGCTTCGCCCTGCTGCGTGCTGGCGTCCAGGTTCAGGTACAGCGAAATCTGCGCCGCACGCTGCCAGGAGCCGCCCAGGCGTTCCACATTATTGAGCAACAGCGACAAGCCCATCGGTAGGCTCAAGGCCACAGCCATCACCAGGCAGGTGAAAAAGCTACCGATTGGCTGTTTGCCCAGGCGGCGCAGGCTGTCGATCAGGCTGGCGCGATGGCTTTCGATCCAGGCGCGCAGCAGGGTGCTGAAGTCCGGGCCGTCATCGTCGTCGTGTTTTTTCTTTTTCGGTTGCGGGTCGGCCGGCTTGGGCGCCACGCGTTCGGATACTTTAGGGCTGCGTGTGGCACTCATACGCCGGCCTCCCCGTCACCGATCAGGCGACCGCGTTGCAGGGTCAGCATGCGGTGGCGCATACGTGCGATCAGCGCCAGGTCGTGACTGGCGATGAGTACGCTGGTGCCCAGGCGGTTGATGTCTTCGAACACCCCCATGATCTCGGCCGCCAGGCGCGGGTCGAGGTTACCGGTGGGCTCGTCGGCCAGCAGCAAGGCCGGGCGGTGGACAATGGCGCGGGCAATGCCGACGCGCTGTTGCTGGCCCGTGGACAGATCGCCAGGGTAGAGGTCGGTCTTGTCCGACAGCGCCACGCGCTCCAGGGCCGAATCCACGCGCTTGATGATTTCGGCCTTGGACAACCCCAGGATCTGCAACGGCAACGCAACGTTGTTGAAGACGGTGCGATCGAACAGCAACTGGTGGTTCTGGAACACCACGCCGATCTGACGGCGCAGGAACGGAATCTGCGCATTGCTGATGGTGGCCAGGTCTTGGCCTGCCAGCAGCAGTTTGCCAGTGGTGGGGCGTTCCATGGCCAGCAGCAGGCGCAACAGGGTACTTTTGCCGGCGCCGGAATGGCCGGTCACAAACAAGAACTCGCCGCGACGCACTCGAAAGCTCAGCTCATGCAAGCCCACATGCCCGTTGGCATAGCGTTTACCGACCTGTTCGAATCGAATCATGAACGCTCCCGCTCGGCAAACAGTGCCTGTACAAAGGGTTCGGCTTCAAAGGTGCGCAGGTCGTCGATGCCTTCACCGACGCCGATATAACGAATCGGCAACCCGAACTGTTTGGCCAGGGCAAAGATCACGCCGCCTTTGGCCGTGCCGTCGAGCTTGGTCAACGCCAGGCCGGTCAGTTGCACCGTCTGGTTGAATTGCTTGGCCTGGCTGATGGCGTTCTGGCCGGTGCCGGCGTCGAGCACCAGCAGCACTTCGTGGGGCGCGTCGGCGTCAAGCTTGCCGATCACGCGGCGCACTTTCTTCAGCTCTTCCATCAGGTTGTCTTTGGTGTGCAGGCGCCCGGCGGTGTCGGCGATCAGCACGTCGATGTTGCGCGCCTTGGCGGCTTGCACGGCATCGAAGATCACCGAAGCGGAGTCGGCACCGGTGTGCTGGGCGATCACCGGGATCTTGTTGCGCTCACCCCACACTTGCAACTGCTCGACGGCAGCGGCGCGGAAGGTGTCGCCGGCGGCCAGCATGACTTTCTTGCCTTCCAGTTGCAGCTTCTTGGCCAATTTGCCGATGGTGGTGGTCTTGCCGGCGCCGTTGACGCCCACCACCAGGATCACAAACGGTTTTTTCGGGGTGATCACCAGCGGTGCTTCAACAGGCTTGAGCATCGCAGCCAGCTCGGCCTGCAAGGATTTGTACAGTGCGTCGGCATCGGTCAACTGCTTGCGCGCAACCTTCTGCGTGAGGCTCTGGATGATCACGGCGGTGGCTTCTACACCCACGTCGGCGGTGAGCAGACGGGTTTCGATGTCTTCCAGCAGTTCGTCATCGATGGTCTTTTTGCCCAGGAACAGGCTGGCCATGCCTTCGCCAATGCTGGCGCTGGTTTTGCTCAGGCCTTGCTTGAGGCGGGCGAAGAAGCCGGTCTTGCCGGTTTCGGTTGATGTCGCGACGGGCGCAGGCTCGACGACAGCAGGTGCGGCAACCAGAGGCGCGGGGACTTCAACGACCGGCGGCGCTTGAACCACGACGTGTTCTACCGGCTCCGGTTCAATCACCGTTGGAATCGGCGGCACCACGTGCTCGGCCTGCACATCCTCAACCAGGGCGACCGGCTCTTCGGCCACCGGCAACTGCGGCCATGGCGTATGCTCGGGCTCCGGTGCGGCCTCGGCGACCGGCTGCAACACCGGCTCAGCCATCGGCAACACCACCGGCGCCGGCGCTTCGGCAACCGGTTCGGCATCGATTACGGGTTCAGGGGTCGGTTCAGCTTGAACCTGCGGCTGTTCGACGACGGTTTCCTGCGGCTTTTTGCGCAGCCATCCGAACAGGCCTTTCTTCTCGCCAGCCGCAGCTGGGGTCTTCTTGTCGTCGTTGGAACCAAACATGGAGACGGCTATCTCAAGGTAGCGACGCGCCAAGGGGCGCGTCGGTAAATAAAATACGATGCGTAACAGACTGTTTTTTAGCCAGCTCGTTCATGCGCAACATTTTGTAAGGCCTAAATAGAGCCTTAACAAGACAGCCGCAGTGGCCGTCCTTAAGTCGGACCAGTATCCTAGCACCTCCTCGCCCGCCGACGCTAAGACCAAGCGGGCAGCCCAACAGGTTTAAAAACGAATGAATGCTCTAGCCCGCCGCGCCGCAGGCCTGCTGCTCAGCACAGTTTGTCTGCCCCTTTCAGCTTTGGCCGCCGACCCACAACCCACCCATGAATTCACGCTGGACAACGGCCTCAAGGTCGTCGTCCGCGAAGATCATCGCGCCCCGGTGGTGGTTTCCCAGGTTTGGTACAAAGTCGGTTCGAGCTACGAAACCCCGGGCCAGACCGGCTTGTCCCACGCCCTGGAGCACATGATGTTCAAGGGCAGCGCCAAAGTCGGCCCCGGCGAAGCTTCGCTGATCCTGCGTGACCTGGGCGCTGAAGAAAACGCGTTCACCAGCGACGACTACACCGCCTACTACCAGGTATTGGCCCGTGATCGCCTGGGCGTGGCCTTTGAACTCGAAGCCGACCGCATGGCCAGCCTGCGCCTGCCGGCCGACGAGTTCAGCCGCGAAATCGAGGTTATTAAAGAAGAGCGCCGCCTGCGCACCGACGATAACCCGATGTCCAAGGCCTTTGAGCGCTTCAAGGCCATGGCTTTCCCGGCCAGCGGTTACCACACGCCGACCATCGGCTGGATGGCCGACCTGGACCGCATGAAAGTCGAAGAGCTGCGCCACTGGTATCAGTCCTGGTATGTGCCGAACAACGCCACCCTGGTGGTGGTCGGCGACGTGACCCCGGACGAAGTAAAAAGCCTGGCCCAGCGCTACTTCGGCCCGATCCCCAAGCGTGACGTTCCTCCGGCCAAGATCCCGATGGAGCTGGCCGAACCCGGCGAACGCCTGCTGACCCTGCATGTGCAGACCCAACTGCCCAGTGTGATCCTGGGTTTCAACGTGCCCGGCCTGGCCACTGCCGAAGACAAGCGCTCGGTGCAGGCCCTGCGCCTGATTTCAGCCCTGTTGGACGGCGGCTACAGCGCGCGCATTTCCGAACAGCTGGAACGCGGTGAAGAGTTGGTCTCCGCCGCTTCCACCAACTACGACGCCTACACCCGTGGCGACACGTTGTTCATGCTGACGGCCACCCCCAATCAACAAAAGAAAAAACCGTCGCCCAAGCCGAAGCCGGCCTGTGGCGCCTGCTGGAAGAGTTGAAGGCCAAGCCGCCGACCGCCGAAGAACTGGAGCGTATCCGCGCCCAGGTCATTGCCGGCCTGGTGTACCAGCGCGATTCGATCACCAGCCAGGCCACGGCCATCGGCTCCCTGGAAACCGTTGGCCTGTCCTGGAAGCTGATGGATTCTGAGTTGGCCGACCTGCAAAGCGTGACCCCGGAAGATATCCAGAAGGCCGCACGCACCTATTTCACCCGCGAACGTCTGAGCGTCGCCCATGTTCTGCCTGAGGAGACCGCTCATGAGTGATCGCAAAAGCAGCCGCCTGATCCTGCCCGGCCTGATCGCCGTTACATTGATCGCCGCCAGCGCCGTGTATCTCCTGCGCCCCAGCGAGTCGGTCGCCAGCCAGGCCCTGGACAAGGCGCAATCAGCCGAAAAACTGCAATCGCTGGCAGAGCTGGACGGCAAGGCGCCGACCAACCGCAAGCTCGACGTGCAAACCTGGACCACCGCCGAAGGCGCCAAGGTGCTGTTCGTCGAAGCCCATGAGCTGCCGATGTTCGACGTGCGCATCCTGTTCGCCGCTGGCAGCAGCCAGGACGGCGATGTGCCGGGCCTGGCATTGATGACCAACGCCATGCTCAACGAAGGCGTGCCGGGCAAGGATGTCAGCCAGATCGCCAGTGGCTTCGAGGGCCTGGGTGCCGACTTCGGCAATGGCGCTTACCGCGATATGGCGCTGGTGTCCCTGCGCAGCCTAAGCGCGAGCGACAAGCGCGAAGCCGCCCTGGCGCTGTTTGACCAGGTGCTCGGCCAGCCGACCTTCCCCGCCGACTCCCTGGCGCGCATCAAAAACCAGATCCTCGCCGGCTTCGAATACCAAAAGCAAAACCCCGGCAAACTGGCGAGCCTGGAGCTGTTCAAGCGCTTGTATGGCGACCATCCTTACGCGCACCCGAGCGAAGGCACGCCTGAAAGCGTGCCGAAGATTACCCAGGCGCAGCTGCACGCGTTCCATGCCAAGGCGTACGCCGCCGGCAATGCGGTGATTGCAGTGGTGGGCGACCTGACCCGCGCCGAAGCCGAGGCCATGACGGCCAAGGTCTCCGCGTCGCTGCCCAAAGGCCCGGCCCTGGCGAAAATCGCCCAGCCGACCGAACCCAAGGCAGGCCTGAGCCGTATCGAATTCCCGTCCAAGCAGACCCACCTACTGTTCGCCCAGTTGGGCATCGACCGCGCCGACCCGGACTACGCAGCCTTGTCCCTGGGCAACCAGATCCTTGGCGGCGGTGGCTTTGGCACCCGCTTGATGAGCGAGGTGCGCGAGAAGCGCGGCCTGACCTACGGCGTGTACTCAAGTTTCTCGCCGATGCAGGTGCGCGGCCCGTTCATGATCAACCTGCAAACCCGCGCCGAAATGAGTGGCGGCACCCTGCGCCTGGTCGAGGAGGTGCTGGCCGATTACCTCAAGACCGGCCCGACGCAGAAAGAACTGGATGACGCCAAGCGCGAGCTGGCCGGCAGTTTCCCGCTGTCGACCGCGAGCAACGCCGATATCGTCGGCCAGTTGGGCGTCATGGGTTTCTACAACCTGCCGCTGAGCTATCTGGAAGATTTCATGAAACAATCCCAGGCCCTGACCGTAGAGCAGGTCAAGGCTGCCTTGAACAAACACTTGAGCGCCGACAAGATGGTCATCGTGACCGCCGGCCCGACGATTGCGCAAAAGCCACTACCGCCCCCCACTGACAAACCCGCCGAGCAGCCGCTCGGGGTTCCGGAGCATTAATGGCCAGTTCATCTCGCCCGAAAAAACCTGTCCACAACGTACACAACGGTGTGGGCCAACTGCGCATCATTGGCGGTGAATGGGGCAGCCGCAAGCTGAGCTTCCCTGACGTCGTGGGCTTGCGCCCCACGCCGGATCGCGTGCGTGAAACCCTGTTCAACTGGCTCGCACCATATATCGCGGGCGCCAAGGTGCTGGACCCGTTTGCCGGCAGTGGCGCGCTGTTCCTGGAAGCGCTGTCCCGTGGTGCGGCGCAGGCCCAGGCGCTGGATGCGAGCAATGTGGCGGTGTCCAGCCTCAAGGAACACCTGGGCACCTTGCGTTGCACCAACGGCCAGGTGCAAACCGCCGACGCGCTGCGCTACCTGGAAACCCAGGCGGCCAGCGAATACGACGTGGTGTTCCTCGACCCACCGTTCAACCAGAACCTGTTGCCTACCGTGTGCACGCTGCTGGAAGAGCGCCAATGGCTGGCGCCGGATGCGTGGGTCTACACCGAAAGCGAGACCGCGCCGTCCAGCCTGGGCTTGCCGGGTGCGTGGCGCCTGCATCGGGAGCAGAAGTCCGGGCGGGTGTATTACGCGCTGTGGCATCGTTTGGTCGAGAGTGCCGAATAAGCCCAGCGAGCGGGCTGTCAGGCAAGCCGGCTGTCGTGGCGAGCTTGCTCGCCCGCCACAAAGAGATGTTCATGAACCCGTCTGACCACTTCAAACCCGCCTTCGGCCTCGGCAACCCCCACCTGCAAACCCTGTGGGGGCCGCTGTGGCGTCCCTCCACCCCTATCGAGCGTCAACGCGAACGCCTGTGGCTGGACGATGGCGACTTTCTCGACCTCGACTGGCATGGCCCCCATGACGTGCAAGCGCCGTTGGTGCTGGTGCTGCATGGGTTGACCGGTTCATCCAACTCGCCCTACGTGGCCGGCCTGCAAAAAGTCCTCGGTGCTCAAGGCTGGGCCAGCTTGGCGCTGAACTGGCGTGGCTGCTCCGGCGAGCCGAACCTATTGGCCCGCAGCTATCACTCGGGTGCCAGCGAAGACTTGGCGGCAACGATTGCCCATCTGCGCGCCAAGCGGCCGTTGGCACCGTTGTATGCCGTGGGTTATTCCCTGGGCGGTAATGTGCTGCTCAAGCATTTGGGCGAAACCGGCGAAACGTCCGGGCTGCAAGGCGCTGCGGCGGTGTCGGTACCGTTTCGCCTGGACCAGTGCGCAGACCGCATCGGGCTGGGCTTTTCGCGGGTGTATCAGAAGCACTTCATGCGCGAGATGCTGGCGTATATCCGCGTCAAGCAGCACCAGTTTCTACAGGATGGCCGGGAAGAAGGCCTGAAAACCCTGGGCGCCCTGGGCTCACTGGAGAAGATGCGCACGTTCTGGGATTTCGATGGCCGGGTGACCGCGCCGCTGCACGGCTTTTTGAGTGCCGAGGACTATTACCGCCAGGCGTCGAGCCGCTATTACCTGGGCGCCATCCGTACGCCGACGCTGATTATCCAGGCGGCGGATGATCCGTTCGTGTTTGCGCACAGCCTGCCGCAAGCCAGCGAACTGTCGGCGTGCACCGAGTTTGAACTGACGGCCAAAGGTGGGCACGTGGGCTTCGTCGATGGCTCACTGAAACGCCCCGGCTACTACCTTGAGCGGCGCATTCCCCAATGGCTTAGGGCACAACACGGTTAAACATGTGGAAGGGGCTTGCCCTCCCACATTTGGATTGGGTTTACACGGCTGAAAACTCAGTCGCCCGTAGCAATTGCCCGCGCCGGATCAGTAATCCACTCACTCCACGACCCCGCATATAACTTGCCCAACGGGTATCCCGCCAGGCTCAGGGCAAACAGGTTATGGCAGGCCGTCACCCCGGAACCGCAATACGCCACCAGGTCCTCTGGCGAGCGCCCCTGCAATTGCGCGGCAAAGCGCTGCTTGAGGTGCTCGGCCGGCAGAAAGCGGCCATCACTGCCGAGGTTTTCGTTGAACGCCGCGCATTGCGCACCGGGGATATGCCCGGCAATCGGATCGATGGGCTCCACTTCGCCGCGAAAACGCGCGGGTGCGCGCGCGTCGATCAAAGTCAGGCCCGGCTGGCCCAGGCGTTTTTGCAGGTGCTCGGCGTCCAGCAGCAGGTGATTGTCCGGCTTGCCGACAAAGCTTCCCGTCGCGATTACCGGCGCGTCCAGGCTCAATGGGAAACCAGCGCTGTGCCAGGCCTTGAGGCCACCGTCCAGAATAAACACGCCATCGCGCTTGCCCAGCCAGGCCAGCAGCCACCACGCGCGGGCGGCATAAGCGCCGGGGCCGTCGTCGTACAGCACCACATCGGTGTCGGCGCTGATACCCCAGGCCCGTAGTTGCTCGGCGAATGTGTTCGCGTCCGGCAGAGGGTGACGGCCGGTCACGCCCTTGGTCACCGGCCCGCTGAGATGGCGATCCAGGTCGGCATAGTGCGCGCCTTCGATATGCCCTTCGGCGTAGCTGCAACGACCGTAATCCGGATCTTCCAGGGCAAAGCGGCAATCAAGAATCACCAAGGCGCCGCACTCGCGGCGTTCGGCCAATTGCTGGGGGCTGATCAGTTGGGCAAGCGGCATGACGAACTCCTACGAATGCATGTGGGAAAGCGCTACTTCACTTCTTCCAGTGCCTGGTTCAACGGCACGTAAAACTCTTTGAACAGTGCATCCACCGCCTCTTTGGCCTGGGGCGTGACAAAACCCGCCTCCAACACCAACACCTGGTACACCCCGCGCTTGATGGCTTCGGCACTCAGGTGCGCGGAGTTTTCATTGGTAGTGCACAAAAACCGCACCCAGGAGGTGAGGATAATCCAGGCATTGAGGGTCAGGGCTTCGGTTTGCACGGGGTTCATATTGAGGATGCCGGCATCGACAAACCCTCGGTAAATGGCGCCCCCCTGGGTCAGGCAACGTTGGGAAAACCGCCTGTAGCCGGTGGCCAGTTCAGGGTCGCTTTCCAGCAAGTGTTCAAGATCGCGATGTAAAAAACGGTAGCGCCACATACCGGCCAGTACGGCCTGCAAGTAAAAGCGCTTGTCTTCCACGACCATACCGCGCCCCTGGGGCGGGCGTAGGAAACTGTCCACCAGCGCTTCGTATTCACGGAACAGCACGGCGATAATCGCCTGCTTGTTGGGGAAGTGGTAGTACAGGTTGCCCGGGGAAATTTCCATATGGGCGGCGATATGGTTGGTGCTGACACTGCGCTCGCCCTGCTGGTTAAAAAGCTCCAGGCTGGTTTGCACAATGCGTTCGCTGGTCTTTACTCGTGGTGCCATAGGGGAATCAGCTTCTATACACGGGATAGAGCATCTTACGGCCTATCCTTGCCAGGATAAATCTGCATGTTGCTGCAATGTTATTTGACAATTTAGAGCAATGACTCTAAAAATCCAGGCAGACCAATAACAATCGGTGCCGCGCCATGTCTGCCAACGTTGCCTACCTGCAAGATTCCCAGGCGCTGGATCAACTCCAGACCCTGTTCGACGCACAACGTCGCGCCTATGCGGCCAACCCGATGCCACCGGCCGGGCAGCGTCAGCGATGGCTCAAGGCCCTGCGTGACCTGCTCAGCAACGAGCGCCAGGCGCTGATCAACGCCATCAGCCAGGACTTCAGCCACCGCAGCGCGGATGAAACCCTGTTCGCCGAATTGATGCCCAGCCTGCACGGCATTCACTACGCCAGCAAACACCTCAAGGGCTGGATGAAACCGTCCCGCCGCTCTGTAGGCATTGCCTTCCAACCCGCGTCAGCCAAAGTCATTTATCAGCCGCTGGGCGTGGTTGGCGTGATTGTGCCGTGGAACTATCCGCTGTACCTGGCCATTGGGCCGCTGGTCGGCGCGTTGGCGGCAGGCAACCGGGTGATGCTCAAGCTCAGCGAATCCACCCCGGCCACCGGTGAGCTGCTCAAAACGCTGCTGGCGAAGATTTTCCCCGAAGACCTGGTGTGCGTGGTGCTGGGCGAGGCCGAAGTGGGCATGGCGTTTTCCAGGCTGCGCTTCGATCACCTGCTGTTCACCGGCGCCACCAGCATCGGCAAGCATGTGATGCGCGCGGCGGCCGAACATCTCACGCCGGTCACCCTGGAACTGGGCGGTAAGTCGCCCGCCATCGTCTCGGACGATGTGCCGCTCAAGGACGCCGCCGAGCGCATTGCCTTCGGCAAAGCCTTGAATGCCGGACAAACCTGCGTGGCGCCGGACTACGTGCTGGTGCCGGAAGACCGCGTCGATGGGTTTATCGAGGCCTACAGCAAAGCGGTTCGCGGGTTTTATCCGACACTGGCGGACAACCCGGACTACACCGCCATCATCAACGAGCGACAACTGGCGCGACTCAACAGTTACGTCAAGGACGCCACCGACAAAGGCGCCACCCTGATTGCGCTGTACGACCAAGGCCAGGCACGGCGCATGGCCCACAGCCTGTTGCTGAATGTCAGCGACGACATGACGGTGATGCAAGATGAAATCTTCGGCCCCGTGCTGCCGATCGTGCCCTATCGCGGTATCGACCAGGCGTTTGCCTACATCAACCAGCGCCCTCGCCCACTGGCGCTGTACTACTTCGGCTACAACAAGGGCGAGCAGAGCCGCGTCCTTCACGAAACCCATTCCGGCGGCGTCTGCCTGAACGACACGCTGCTGCACGTGGCCCAGGACGACATGCCATTCGGCGGCATCGGCCCTTCGGGCATGGGCCATTACCACGGCCACGAAGGTTTCCTGACCTTCAGCAAGGCCAAGGGTGTGCTGGTGAAACAGCGCCTGAACGCCGCCAAGTTGATCTACCCGCCCTACGGTAAATCCATCCAGAAGTTGATCCAGACGTTATTCGTTCGCTGATACCGCCACCCACGGGACAACAATAACAATGAACCCTAGCCTGACTGAAACACCCGTGCTGTCGCGGCGCGGCGTCTTGAAAATCGGCCTGTGCGCCAGCGCCTTCCTAGCCACCGCCGGGTTGGGCGCCAGCCTCAGCGGCTGCTCCAGCAGCACACCGGCCAGCGGCTTTGCCCTGCTGCGCAGTAGCGATCTGCCGTTTCTGCGCGCGGTGATCCCGGTGTTGCTGGAGGGCGTCGCCAGTGCCCAGCAAATCGCCAGCGGCGTCGAAGACACCCTGAAAAAACTCGATTTCAGCCTGCAGCACCTGTCGCCCGAGATGTTCAAGCTCACGCAGCAACTGTTCGACGTATTGAGCATGGGCATCACCCGCGGCCCTTTGACCGGCATCTGGGGCAGTTGGGAAAACGCCGACAGCGAACAGATCCGCAACTTCCTGCACCGCTGGGAGAACAGCTACCTGAACCTGCTGCGCATGGGCCAGGGCTCACTGCTCAAACTGGTGATCATGGCCTGGTACTTCCAACCGGCCGCGTGGGCCCATTGCGGCTATCCCGGCCCGCCGAAGATCTGATTCGCATCCCCCACAATAAAAACAAGAGACGACCCTGATGCCCGTACCCGATCTGTTCCGCGAAGGCCTTGCCCGTGGCTGGAAAACCCACAACGGCGCCGCCCTCGATAACGACCTGACCCTGGAAGCCGACGTGGCCATCATCGGCAGCGGCGCAGGTGGTGGCACCACCGCCGAGATCCTCAGCGCCGCCGGCTACAAGGTGCTGCTGATCGAAGAAGGCCCGCTCAAGACCAGCAGCGACTTCAAGTTGCTCGAGGACGAGGCCTACACCAGCCTGTACCAGGAGGGTATCGGCCGCATGAGCAAGGACGGCGCGATCACTATCCTGCAGGGCCGAGCCGTGGGCGGCACTACGTTGATCAACTGGACCTCCAGCTTCCGCACCCCGGACGCCACCCTCGCCCACTGGGCCAGCGAATATGCGGTCAAAGGCCACAGCAGTGCCGAGATGGCGCCGTGGTTCGAGAAGATGGAACAACGCCTGGGCATCGCGCCTTGGGCCGTGCCACCGAACGCTAACAACGACGTGATCCGCAAGGGCTGCGAGCAACTGGGCTACAGCTGGCATGTGATCCCGCGCAATGTGCGTGGCTGCTTCAACCTGGGCTATTGCGGCATGGGTTGCCCGGTCAACGCCAAGCAATCGATGCTGGTGACCACCATCCCATCCACCCTGGAAAAAGGCGGCGAGCTGCTGTACCTGGCTCGCGCCGAACGCTTGAACTACAGCGGCGACCGCATCAGCAGCCTGGAATGCCTGGCGATGGACGCGCGCTGCGTAGCCCCCACCGGGCGCAAGATTACCGTGAAGGCCAAGCACTACGTGCTGTCGGGCGGCGGCATCAACAGCCCGGCGCTGCTGATGCGCTCGGACGCACCCGACCCGCACTCGCGGCTGGGCAAGCGCACCTTTTTGCACTTGGTGAATTTTTCCGCCGCCTTGTTCGACGAGGTGATCAACCCGTTCTACGGCGCGCCACAGTCCATCTACTCCGACCATTTCCAGTGGCAGGATGGCACCACTGGCAAAATGTCCTACAAGCTTGAGGCGCCCCCCTTGCATCCGGCCTTGGCCAGCACCTTGCTGGGGGGCTACGGCACGCAAAACGCCCTGGACATGAGCCAACTGCCCAACACCCACGCCATGCTCGCGCTGCTGCGCGACGGCTTCCACCCCGACAGCCCCGGCGGCAACGTGGAACTGCGCGGCGACGGCACGCCGGTGCTCGACTATCAGGTGTCGCCCTATGCGTGGGACGGCCTGCGCCGGGCGTTTCACAGCATGGCCGAGATCCAGTTCGCGGCGGGCGCCAAGTCCGTCAAACCGCTGCACCACGATGCGCGCTACATAAAAACCTTGGCCGAAGCGCGTACCTTGATCGACGGCTTGAACCTGGAACTGCACCGCACCTGCCTGGGCAGCGCTCATGTGATGGGCGGTTGCGCCATGGGTGAAGACCCGACAAACGCGGTGGCCGACAGCCTCGGTCGTCATCACCAATTACGCAATCTATCGATCCACGATGGCTCGCTGTTCCCCACCAGTATTGGGGCCAACCCGCAATTATCGGTCTACGGATTGACCGCACAACTGGCCAGCGCATTGGCCGAACGTCTGAAAACAGCGTGAAAAAACGTTCGATTCGCGGCCTCTATCTACATAAGTCGACTTGGCCGACCGGGATGGCTGCGATACCATCCGGTTCCCCAACGGACTCCGCCAGGACGACGCGATGAACCGAGTGTTGTACCCAGGTACCTTCGACCCGATTACCAAAGGCCATGGCGATCTGGTCGAACGCGCCTCTCGCTTGTTCGACCATGTGATCATCGCGGTCGCGGCCAGCCCCAAGAAAAACCCGCTGTTTCCCCTGGAGCAGCGCGTGGAGCTGGCGCGAGAGGTCACCAAGCACCTGCCCAACGTAGAAGTGGTGGGCTTTTCGACACTGCTGGCACATTTCGCCAAGGAGCAGAACGCCAACGTGTTCCTGCGTGGCCTGCGCGCGGTGTCGGACTTCGAATATGAATTCCAGCTGGCCAACATGAACCGGCAACTGGCGCCGGAGGTTGAGAGCCTGTTTCTCACGCCGTCTGAGCGTTATTCGTTCATTTCTTCGACGTTGGTCCGTGAAATCGCCGCTTTGGGCGGAGATATCACCAAGTTCGTCCACCCGGCCGTGGCGGATGCGCTGACGCTGCGCTTCAAGAAGTAAGACCGCTTAATCGGCGCCTGCTCGCACTGCGCGCGCCAATGCGGCACAATTGCGCGCATTCGTTTTCAGATGCCTTGGCCGAGTGCCCTGGCAGGAGTTTCCATGTCCCTGATCATCACCGACGATTGCATCAATTGCGACGTCTGCGAACCCGAGTGCCCGAACGCTGCAATTTCCCAAGGTGAGGAGATCTACGTGATCGACCCCAACCTGTGTACCCAGTGTGTCGGCCACTATGACGAACCTCAGTGCCAGCAGGTGTGCCCGGTGGATTGCATTCCACTGGATGAAGCCCATCCGGAGACGCACGAGCAGTTGATGGAGAAGTATCGGAACATTACCGGTAAGGCTTGAGGTTCTTTGGTGCCTGTAAGGGCCTCATCGGGGGCAAGCCCCCTCCCACATTTGCAACGCATTCCAAGTGTGGGAGGGGGCTTGCCCCCAATGGCTATATCAGCCTTCACATAGCAATCAGCGCTGGCACTTAGGGCAAAACACACTCGCCCGCTGCCCCAGCACCACATTGCGCAACTCTGTCCCGCAGACCTTGCACGCCTCGCCTGCGCGGCCATAGACGAACAGCTCCTGCTGGAAATACCCCGGCTGCCCGTCGCCGCCGATAAAGTCGCGCAACGTGGTCCCGCCACGCTCGATAGCCGCCGCCAGGATGCGCTTGATCTCGACCGCCAGCTTCAAATAACGCCCGCGTGAAATACCGCCGGCGGCGCGACGCGGATCGATCCCCGCCGCAAACAGCGCTTCCGTCGCATAGATATTGCCCACGCCCACCACCACCGCGTTGTCCATGATGAACGGCTTCACCGCCATCGACCGCCCACGGGACAGCTGGAACAGGCGCTCGCCATCAAACAGCTCGGTCAACGGCTCCGGCCCCAGGCGGATCAGCAGCTCGTGGTTGTGTGGGTCCTGGCTCCAGAGCATCGCGCCGAAGCGCCGTGGGTCGGTGTAGCGCAGGGCCAGGCCCGATTCCAGCTCGATGTCCACATGCTCATGCTTGGCCGCCGGCATGCCGATTTCCACCAGGCGCAGGTTGCCCGACATCCCCAAGTGGCTGATCAAGGTGCCGACTTCGGCGTTGATCAGCAGGTACTTGGCGCGCCGCTCCACCAGCACGATGCGCTGCCCGGACAGGCGCACATCCAGGTCTTCCGGGATCGGCCAGCGCAGGCGGCGCTCACGCACCACCACACGGCTGACGCGCTGGCCTTCCAGGTGCGGCGCGATCCCGCGCCGGGTGGTTTCGACTTCGGGTAACTCGGGCATGTGTACCTCTTGAAGGAAGGGTCAGTGCGCGCCCAGCTCGCGGATCGACAACTTCATGCTCTCGAAGTCGTATTCCGACAGGCCCACGTAGTCCAGCACCAGAGGGCCGACGGCCGCCCACTCATGATCGACCGCCTGGTTGCCCAGCACCCGGTAGGACGAGCAAATGTGCTCGGCCATCTTCAGGATCGCCAGCAGATTCTTCAGCTGCGGATTGCGCGTCGACTCATCGCTGAAAATCGCCAGGGCGTTGTGGTGGTTGGCAATGGCGTCGGTCACATGCTCCGGCAGGCGCCAGGACTTGGCCGTGTAGTAGCCGACCACCGCATGGTTGGTGTTGAACGCCGTGTTTTCGGTATCGACTATGCGGCTCTCGGGCCCCGCGTTGGCATAAGCCTGTTCAAGCACGGTCATGTATTGGGGGAAACGCTTGAGCATCAGCGGCACGCCGCAATCGTGGAACAACCCCAGGGCGTAGGCCTCGTCGACTGCCTGGGCGCCGGTGCGCTTGGCCAGGGTCAGGCAGGTCATGGCCACATCCTGGGCGGTATCCCAGAAGCGGTTGAGGGTGACGATGGTGTCATCGCTCATCTCGCCCTTGATCGACAGGGCGTTGATCAGGTTGATGATCGAACGGCTGCCGAGCAGGTTCACCGCACGCTGGATCGAAGCAATCTTGTTGCTCAGCCCGTAATACGACGAGTTGACGATTTTCAGCAGCGCGCCGGAGAGGCCCGGGTCTTGGGAGATCAACCGCGCGATCACCTCCAGGTCCGGGTCGGGCATGTACTGCTCCATCTGCAAATCCACCATGATTTGCGGCTGAGGGGGCACGCTGATGCCCTGCAGGGCCTGCTGGATCTGTTCGGCGGAAAGCTCTTGGGACATAAGTACACACTCTGGGCTAGGCGAGGATTCTAACCCCTAAGCAAAGCTGACCGACACCTCAAATACCGGATTGGACGCAGACCCAGTGGGGGAGCCGGGCTTGCCCGCGATAGCATCGACACCGTACGTCAGATACACCGCAGCGCCCGCATCGCAGGCAAGCCAGCTCCCACATGAACCGTGCCGCAACAGGTATACTCCCGCTCTTTTTTCCGGAGCGACGTCATGTCCCTGCCAAGCCTGCGTCTCAAAGCCAACGCCGATCGTCGTTTGCGCAACGGCCACCTGTGGGTCTACAGCAACGAAATCGACGTGGCCGCCACCCCACTCCACGGCTTCCAGGCAGGCGACCAGGCCATCCTCGAAGCGGCCGGCGGCAAGACCCTGGGCATCGTGGCCATGAGCCCCAACAACCTGATCTGCGCGCGCCTGCTGTCGCGCGACATCAAGTTGCCGCTGGACAAGTCGCTGCTGGTGCACCGCCTGAACGTCGCGCTGTCCCTGCGTGACCGCCTGTTCGACAAGCCGTTCTACCGCCTGGTCTACGGTGATTCCGACCTGCTGCCGGGCCTGGTGGTCGACCGTTTCGGCGACATCCTGGTGGTGCAGATCGCCTCGGCGACCATGGAAGCGCATAAAGAAGACGTGATCGCCGCACTGACCCAAGTGCTCAAGCCAAGCGGCATCCTGTTCAAGAACGACTCCGCCGCGCGCGACGCCGAAGGCCTCAACCGCTACGTCGAAACCGTGTTCGGCCTGGTGCCGGAGTGGGTTGCGCTGGAAGAGAACGGCGTGAAATTCGAAGCCCCGGTAATCCAGGGCCAAAAGACCGGCTGGTTCTACGACCACCGCATGAACCGTGCCCGCCTGGCGCCGTATGCCAAAGGCAAACGCGTACTCGACCTGTACAGCTACATCGGCGGCTGGGGCGTGCAAGCCGCCGCCTTCGGCGCCAGTGAAGTGTTCTGCGTCGACGCCTCCGCCTTCGCCCTCGACGGCGTGGAGCGCAACGCCGCGCTGAACGGCGTCGCCGAGAAGATGACTTGCATTGAAGGTGACGTGTTTGAAGCGTTGAAAGAGCTCAAAGCCAGCGAAGAACGCTTCGACGTAATCGTCGCCGACCCACCGGCCTTCATCAAACGCAAAAAAGACATGAAAAACGGCGAAGGCGCCTACCGCCGCCTCAACGAGCAAGCCATGCGCCTGCTCAGCAAGGACGGCATCCTGGTCAGCGCTTCGTGCTCCATGCACCTGCCGGAAGACGACCTGCAAAACATCCTGCTGACCAGCGCCCGCCACCTGGACCGCAACATCCAGATGCTCGAACGCGGCGGCCAGGGCCCGGACCATCCGGTGCACCCGGCGATCGTGGAGACGCGGTACATCAAGAGCATTACGTGCCGGTTGTTGCCTAACAGCTGAGATCAAGCGCAGATGTAAATGTGGGAGGGGCAAGCCCTCCCACATTTAAAGTGCGTGATTTCCGGAAATTTCCCACATCACTTTTGATTGAATTCCACTTTTCGCGGACTAGTATCGGTTTCTGGTTTTACTCCGGAAAATAAAAACAATGTCTGGGTCCAACCTCTCCCGCTTCACCCTCATCACCTGCATTTCCCTGATCAGCTTCTTCCCGATCAATATCCTTCTACCCTCCTTCCCCGCCCTGGCAGCCAGGTTCGACACCCCCAGCGCAGACATCGCGCTGTCGATCAGCCTGTTCACGTTGGTGTTTTCGATCTCGCAACTGGTCGCCGGCCCACTCTCGGATAAATGGGGCCGTAAGGAAGTTTTGCTTGGCTGCATCACGCTATCGATCTTGGGCGCTATAGGCTGCGCAATGGCGCCTGACTACCTGAGTTTTCTGCTGTTTCGCTCAGTCCAGGCCATGGGTTGCGGTTTCTTCGTCTTGGGACACGCACTGGTGGAAGACCTGTTCGAAGAACAGGACCGGGCCCGAGTACGCCTTTATTACATGACCTTCAGCGGTTCCTTTGTCGCCCTGTCACCGCTGATCGGCTCCTGGCTGCAAACCACCTTCGATTGGCAAGGCAGCTTCTACGGCTTCGCCTTGATGGCGCTGGGCATGTTGATCCATGCGTTTTGCATCCTGCCGTCCAGATCCGCCAGTGCGAACCACCCGTCGGTATCGATCACCAGCACACTCAAGGCGGTGGCCGCCAATCGCGATTTCCTGCGCTATTGGTGGATCGCCGCGCTGGTGTTCGCCTGCTACTTCGCCCTGATCAGCGTGACGCCGCTGATCTTCATGGACACACTCAAGCTATCGGCATACCAATATGCGCTGGTGCTGATGGTGTACGGCGGGGCTTATCTGTTCGGCGGTGTGGCGGCGTCGTATTGGCAGAAGCGTATTTCGCTGTCCAGGCAAATCAATATCGGTCTCGGCTTACTCTGCATCGCCGGCGTACTGTTGACGCTGATCCTAAGCCTGGATGCCATCACCACCGTCACCCTGCTGATCCCGATGCTGATCAGCGCCCTCGCCGTCACGTTGGTTCGGCCCGCCGCCATTTCTGCCGCAATGCTGTTGTTTTCCAGCCGTGCGGGTACGGCGGCCTCGGCGGGAAACAGCATTATGTTCCTCACCGCCGCCGTCAGCAGCGCGGCACTGGCCCAGGCGGACAATCATCTGCTGCTGGCCATCGCCTTCAGTTTCATCGGGTTCAGCCTATGGGGGCTGGTAACCAATCGCCGAGCAGGCGCGACTATCGCTCCCGAATCACTGGGGTGAGCAACATGTCGCTGGACTCCAATTGCAGGTAACGCGGCTTGGCCAACGAGACCTTGCCCGCGCGGATGTCGTGGATCAGCGTTTCAGTGTCGACGGCTCCGTCCGGCAGTTGCGTCCACAGCAAGGGGCCGCGATCGTCCCATTCACCCTTACTGTCCTGCACAAAAATGCGCGGTGGCTTGAAGTCGTGGCGGTAGCTGGTGCGGGGTATTGCCAGCACTTCGGGCCGGCCATCTTCATCGAGGTCCACTGCCCACAGTACACAGCCGGGCTCGCAGGGTGAGTCGGTGTCCAGGCTGAGTTCGGCGAACTGTTCGCTGTCTTTGGGCTGCGGCCCGATCCATTCCAGTTTGGGCTTGGGCCGCTGGGCGCGTTCTTTTTCGTACTGTTCGCTGAAACTCAGCGAGGTGTCGTCCATGCGCTCGCGCAGGGCGCGGCGTGACTCCGGGTTCAGGATGCGCTCCTGGTCCAGGTCGACCTGCAACTTCGCATAGGCCTCCTGGCCCGCCTTCTCCAAGCCGAATCGCAGGTTATGCGCATCAAACGCTTCAGCCTTGATGCGTCCGTCGAGCAAACGCCGCACCTGATCGTCGACGCTCAGGCGCACCGGGTCCAGGAGCGGCGTGTTGATCAGCACCAGCAGCCCACAGAACAGCAACGCCAGGGCCGGGTTGGTCAGCCGCAAGTTGCCCAGCCAGACCGGCGAACGCAAGGCCACCGCCCACACCGCCGCCAGGCCATACAAGCCGCACAGCACGGCCAGTGCCAGCGCGATGAAGCGCAGTGGCGACAAGGCATATTGCTCGACCCGCAGCCAGCTTGAGTAAAACGCTAACCCTGCGAGTATCGGCAGGCACAGCAGGCTCAACTCGATAAAGTGCGTCAACCATTTGGGATACGGGCGGGGTTGCACGCCATCCTGGAAAACCCCATTGAGCAGGAACAACTGCGCCCCGGCCAGCACCAGCAGAATCGGGGTGGAGTAGCCCGTCGCCCAAATCCGCGACAGCCCGGTGAAGGGCAAGGTCAGGGTAAACAACACGCTGATCAGCGCGATCAACGGTAACAACAGACCACAAGCGCTCAACAACATGCCGCGCATCTGGCCGATAACCTTCTCGCTGCGCGCCGCCAGGTACATCCCCAGGGCGAACACCAGCGGCAGGCTGAAGCACAGGAATAGCTTGCTCCAGAAGTGATGCTCGAAAAACTCGATGCCCAGCATCAGGAACAGTTGGCCCCAGAGCTTGAGCAACAGCATGAACACCGCCACCAGAATCAGGGCATACAGCACAATAAACACACTGCTCCAGGCTTGCAGGAACAGGGCTTCATAACGCCAGCGCTCGCCTTTGGCCGCAGGCCAGGCGAACAGAAACGTGGCGCAGACATAACTCAACACCACCAGGCTGATGACCCACGAATTGATCGCCCAGCGAGGATTGCCCTCAGGGTCAAGGCCCTGGCAGACCCACAGCGTCATGCCACCCATCAGCAAGGTAAACGCCAGCGTAGGCAGCAATGAGCGCCAATGTCGGGCTTTTTCGCCCAGCAACTGCAAGGTCGTACCACCTACCAACACAACGGTGCCGGTGACAAAAAACAGCGTCTCGCTCAAGCGATGCAGTTGGCCGGCGTAATAGCAGACGATTCCCTGGATCAGGCCGATCAGCAGGTAGAACCCTAGAAAACGGTGAATAGCGGGCATTCCAATTCCTTTGGAGCGAGGTGAGGGCAAAGGGCCGCTAGTCTAAACAAAGCCGGCGGCGCTGAGTATTGCCCCATTCCCTCCAGCCGCCAGCGGTGTAGAATCGGCCCTATTCATCGCCAGTCATCCCCCGGCGGGTTTATGAGCTCAAGGCCACTGCGCACGGCGATCCCGTAACGTTTGCGGCAACTTCCGGACACCAGTGCCATTTTTCGGGTGTTCCAGACGTCAATAGAAGCTCACTCCCCTTTGATACCGATTAGCCGCCCGGAGTGCTCCATGCCAGATTACCGCTCGAAAACATCCACCCACGGCCGCAACATGGCCGGTGCGCGCGCGCTGTGGCGTGCCACGGGGATGAAAGATGACGACTTCAAAAAGCCGATCATCGCGATTGCCAACTCGTTTACCCAGTTCGTACCGGGCCACGTCCACCTCAAGGACCTGGGCCAACTGGTCGCCCGCGAAATCGAACGCGCCGGCGGCGTGGCCAAGGAATTCAACACCATCGCCGTGGACGACGGCATCGCCATGGGCCATGACGGCATGCTGTATTCCCTGCCGAGCCGCGAGATCATCGCCGACTCCGTGGAGTACATGGTCAACGCCCACTGCGCCGACGCCATCGTGTGCATCTCCAACTGCGACAAGATCACCCCCGGCATGCTGATGGCCGCCCTGCGCCTGAACATCCCGGTGATCTTCGTTTCCGGCGGCCCGATGGAAGCCGGCAAGACCAAATTGGCCAGCCACGGCCTCGATCTGGTCGACGCCATGGTCATCGCCGCCGATTCCAGCGCCTCTGACGAGAAGGTCGCGGAATACGAGCGCAGCGCCTGCCCGACCTGCGGTTCGTGCTCCGGCATGTTCACCGCCAACTCGATGAACTGCCTGGTGGAAGCCTTAGGGCTGGCCTTACCGGGCAACGGTTCCACGCTGGCCACCCACAGCGACCGCGAGCAGCTGTTCCTGCAGGCCGGCCGTACCATCGTCGAGCTGTGCAAGCGCTACTACGGCGAGAACGATGAGTCGGTGTTGCCGCGCAACATCGCCAACTTCAAGGCGTTCGAAAACGCCATGACCCTGGACATCGCCATGGGCGGTTCCACCAACACCATCCTGCACTTGCTGGCCGCGGCCCAGGAAGCCGAGATCGATTTCGACCTGCGCGACATCGACCGCCTGTCCCGTCACGTGCCGCAACTGTGCAAGGTCGCGCCGAATATCCAGAAGTACCACATGGAAGACGTGCATCGCGCCGGCGGGATCTTCTCGATCCTCGGCTCCCTGGCCCGTGGCGGCCTGCTGCACACCGACCTGCCGACCGTGCACAGCACGTCCCTGGCCGAAGGCATCGCCAAGTGGGACATCACCCAGACCGACGACGAAGCCGTGCACACCTTCTTCAAGGCAGGCCCGGCCGGCATTCCGACCCAGACCGCGTTCAGCCAGTCGACCCGTTGGGACACCCTGGACGCCGACCGTGAAAACGGCTGCATCCGCAGTGTCGAACACGCCTACTCCAAGGAAGGCGGTCTGGCCGTGCTGTACGGCAACATCGCCCTCGACGGCTGCGTGGTCAAAACCGCCGGTGTGGATGAGTCCATCCACGTCTTCGAAGGCCGCGCCAAGATCTACGAAAGCCAGGACAGCTCGGTCCGCGGCATCCTCGCTGACGAAGTGAAGGAAGGCGACATCGTGATCATCCGCTACGAAGGCCCGAAAGGCGGCCCGGGTATGCAGGAGATGCTGTACCCCACGTCGTACCTGAAGTCCAAGGGCCTGGGCAAAGCTTGCGCCCTGCTCACCGACGGCCGCTTCTCCGGCGGCACCTCGGGCCTGTCGATCGGCCATGCTTCGCCGGAAGCCGCTGCCGGCGGCGCGATTGGCCTGGTGCAGGATGGCGACAAGGTGCTGATCGACATTCCAAACCGCTCGATCAACCTGTTGATCAGCGACGAAGAACTGGCGGCACGCCGGGTTGAGCAGGACAAGAAAGGTTGGAAGCCGGTAGAGAAGCGTCCGCGCAAAGTGACTACCGCGCTGAAGGCGTACGCATTGTTGGCCACCAGCGCCGACAAGGGTGCGGTACGCAACAAAGCCATGCTCGACGGCCTGTAAGCTTCGCGCATAAAAAAGCCCCGCCAGGTGCGGGGCTTTTTTTGCCTGGAGAAAAACTCAGGACGCTGAAGATCAAAATGTGGGAGCGGGCTTGCTCGCGAAAGCGTTGGGTCAGTCATCTCATCTGTTACTGACCGGCCGCATTCGCGAGCAAGCCCGCTCCCACATTTACCGGCTTACATCCATGGTCACTGGATATCTTCCGGCTTCACGATCACCCAGTTTTTATCCGCCGTCACCGGCAGCCCTTCCTTGGCCTGCGCCGCCGCGTGCTTGGCGATCATGCCGTTGAGTTGGGTCATGTACTTGTCTTTGCGGTTGATCCACAGGTGGACGCCGCCCTTGGCCACGTCCACATCGTGGAACAGCATGTAGCCGTCGCTGGTCGGTGTGTCACCGCCGACAATCACTGGTTTTTTCCATTCGTCGATGTAGGTGAGGATCGCTGCGTGTTTGCCGGCCATCCAGGTTGCCGGGGTCCACAGGTAGGGGGTGAGTTCCAGGCCGAGGTTGGCCTTCTCGTCATACTTGCCGGCGCTGATCTGCTTGCGGGCGGTGGTCAGCTCGCCGGTCTTGCGGTCCTTGAGCAGGGTGGTCACGCCGATGACGTTTTCGGGTTTGACGTTGTAGCCGTACTTCGGATCGGCGGCGACCATGCGCACCAGCTCCTCGGAAGCGGCCGTCATCACATACACCTCGATGCCGTTTTCCATCAGCTTGTTGTACAGCTCGGCCTGGCCGGTGAAGACTTTGGGCGGCTGCACCTCGGATGTCTTCACCGCGTCGCCTTCAAAATAACTGACCGGCACCGGCTTGCCGGAGGCCATCAGCTCATCCACCTGAACCTTGAGTTCCTTGAGGGTGAAGCCAGAGAACACCTGGGCCACCCACGGGTAGCAGACCATGTCGTCCACTTCGCACAGGCGATAGTAGTAACTGAACAGGCTCTCTTTGTGGTCGGCGGTGTCTTTGAACGGCATCAGCTTGAGCGAAGGGTCAAGGCTCTCGCGGGTGATCAGGCCCTTGTTTTCCATGTAGGGCAGCAGGGACTCTTCGAGGTCGTAGCGATAGCTGGTGTTGTCCATGTCGAACACCGCGAAGTTACCCTTGTTGGCGTTGGCGGCGATCATTTCATTCAGTTGCTTGGCGGCGGGTGCCGGCCAGTGTTTCAACTCGGTGGCGGCAAACGCCTGGCCGGCGAGCCCCAGGCAAAGTGCGGCGGATACCAGTAGTTTCGGCGCGAGCTTCATAGGCGTTGTCTCCCTCAAGTGAAAGACATCGACGCTAACAAATCCCTGTGACAGTTCCCGTGTCGAGCACGACAGTACGCGTCCTGATCCCGCCAGCGGCATACGCCTGAGCGCCAACCACTTATTCCAAAAACGACAGTCGCCATTCCATATCGGTATTAAATCATTATATTTCAAGCTGTTAGGCTTCCCGGTTCGCAATCGCAGGCTCACGCGATTGGCTGCCTTCTCAACGGAGCTTCAATGAATCTGCCCCTGATTCTCAATTTATTGGTGTTCGTGGCCCTGTTGCTGGGCCTGGCACAAACCCGCCGTACTAACTGGAGCCTGGCCAAGAAGGTGCTGTTCGCCCTGGTGCTGGGCGTGCTGTTCGGCGCGGCGTTGCACACGATCTATGGCGACGGTAACCCGGTGCTCAAGGCCTCCATCGGCTGGTTCGATCTGGTCGGTAACGGCTACGTACAATTGCTGCAAATGATCGTGATCCCGCTGGTATTTGCCTCGATCCTCAGCGCGGTGGCACGCCTGCATAACGCGGCGTCCCTGGGCAAGATCAGCTTCCTGACCATCGGCACGCTGCTGTTCACCACCGCGATTGCGGCCTTGATCGGCATCGGCCTGACCAACCTGTTCGGCCTCACCGCCGACGGCCTGGTGGCCGGCACCCAGGAAATGGCGCGCCTGCAAGTAATCCAAAGTGATTACGCGGGCAAGGTCGCCGACCTGAATATCCCGCAGTTGCTGCTCTCGTTCGTGCCGGCCAACCCGTTCGCCGACCTGGCCCGGGCCAAGCCGACGTCGATCATCAGCGTGGTGATTTTCGCCGCGTTCCTGGGGGTTGCCGCGCTGCAACTGCTCAAGGACGACGTGGAAAAAGGCCAGAAGGTGCTCAATGCCATCGACACCCTGCAAGCCTGGGTGATGCGCCTGGTGCGCCTGGTGATGAAGCTGACCCCGTACGGCGTATTGGCGCTGATGACCAAAGTGGTCGCCGGCTCCAACCTGCAAGACATCATCAAGCTCGGCAGTTTTGTGCTGGTGTCGTACCTGGCTTTGGGCCTGATGTTCGTGGTGCATGGCCTGCTGCTGTCGCTGGCCGGGGTCAACCCGCTGCGGTTTTTCCGTAAGGTCTGGCCGGTGCTGACCTTTGCTTTCACCAGCCGCTCCAGTGCGGCGGCGATTCCGCTGAGCATCGAAGCGCAAACCCGTCGCCTGGGCATCCCGCAGTCCATCGCCGGCTTCGCCGCCTCGTTTGGCGCGACCATCGGCCAGAACGGTTGCGCCGGTCTTTATCCTGCGATGTTGGCGGTGATGGTGGCGCCCACCGTGGGCATCAACCCACTGGACCCGCTGTGGATCGCGACCCTGGTGGCCATTGTGACCCTGAGTTCGGCCGGTGTGGCGGGCGTGGGCGGCGGTGCGACGTTTGCCGCGCTGATCGTGCTGCCGGCGATGGGCTTGCCGGTGTCACTGGTGGCGCTGCTGATTTCCGTGGAGCCGCTGATCGACATGGGCCGCACGGCCTTGAACGTGAATGGTTCGATGACGGCCGGGGCGATCACCAGCCAGATCATGGGGCAGACGGATAAAGCGTTGCTGGAGGCCGATGAGCATGCGGAGTTAGCGCAGGCCTGATAGACCGCTATCGGGGGCAAGCCCCCTCCCACATTTGGAATGCATTTCAATGTGGGAGGGCTTGCCCCCGATGCTTTTAGGCCCTCTTCCAAACCTCAAAGTTGTAGGCCGGCTTATCACCTTCAGCTGGGTTCGGCAGGTTGGAAACCAGCGTCCACTGGTTCGCATCAAACGCCGGAAACCACGCATCGCCCTCAGGGCTCAGCGCCACCCGCGTCAGATACAGGCGATCCGCCTGTTCCAACCCCTGCGCATACAACTGCGCACCGCCGATCAGCATCAGTTCATCCACGCCCTGCTCCAGCGCCCAGGCTTGCGCCCGCTCGACCGCCGCGTCCAGTGACGGAAAAACTTCCGCACCTTCCAGCATCAGGTCGGTCTGACGGCTGACCACAAGGTTCAAGCGCCCCGGCAAGGGTCGGCCCAGGGAATCCCAGGTCTTGCGCCCCATGATGATCGGCTTACCCAGGGTGGTGGCCTTGAAATATTTGAAATCCCCCGGCAAATGCCAGGGCATGCGGTTATCGACGCCGATCACACGGTTTTCACCGAGGGCTGCGATCAGGCTTAAAGGGAGAGTTTTTTTCATGGCGACGAGAATACCAGAGCTGCAAGCCAGCGGTTATGCTCCAACCTCACTTGCTCAACAGGACGGCGCGTGACTGCACTGACTCCCCTGCACACACTCTGGCTGACAGAAACCGTGCGCCTGCGTGAAGAACACGCCGGCCCCCTGGAAGACCAGGAAGCCAACCGACTGGCCCGCACGGCCGGCGGCGACCTGCCGGCGCGCATCCAGCACCGCGCCCTGCACTTGGCCGAGCGCGATGGCCTCAGCGCCGCCCTCACCCGCTGGCTGCAAGGTGCGCGGCTGGCTCTGGTGTTGCTGGCGATCGTTGCCGTTGTCAGCGGCGCCGGCCTGGCCTTTGCCGCGCTGGGCAACGGCCAGGCCCCGGTGAACGTGTTCTGGGCCCTGGGCAGCCTGCTCGGCTTGAACCTGATCCTGCTGCTCAGTTGGGCCCTGGGCCTGCTGTTTGCCGGCGAGCACAGCGCCAGTCTCGGCCGCCTGTGGCTATGGCTCAGCGAAAAACTGGCGCGTGACGCCAAGGCCGCGCAACTGGCGCCGGCGTTAGTGCTGTTGTTGCAGCGCCAAAAGCTCAATCGCTGGGCCGTCGGCGCGCTGGTCAACGGCCTATGGCTGCTGGCGTTGCTCAGTGCGTTGGTGATCCTGCTGACGCTGCTTGCCACAAGGCGCTACGGCTTCGTGTGGGAAACCACCATCCTCGGCGCCGACACCTTTGTCGCCGTCACCCAAGCCCTCGGCACCCTGCCTGCCTGGCTCGGCTTCAACGTGCCGACCGTCGAGATGATCCGCGCCAGCGGCGACTCGGCACTGACTATCGAAAACGCCCGCCAAGCCTGGGCCGCCTGGCTGGTGGGCGTGTTGCTGGTCTATGGCCTGCTGCCAAGGTTGATCCTCGCCCTGCTGTGCCTATGGCGCTGGAAACGCGGGCGTGCCGCGTTGCGCCTGGACCTGAACCTGCCCGGCTACAGCCAATTGCGCGAACGCTTGATGCCGAGCAGCGAACGCCTCGGGGTCAACGACGCCGCCCCGGAACACCTGCACCCCGTCAGCGGCGGCGTGAGCGAACTGCAAAGCGACGGCGCGCTGGTGGTGGCGATCGAACTGGACGATCAACGCCCCTGGCCGCCCACATTGCCCGGCAACGTAAAAGACGCCGGCATTCTCGACAGCCGCGAATCGCGTCACAAACTGCTGGAGCAACTCACGCGCTTCCCGCCCGCGCGCCTGGCCATTGCCTGCGACCCTCGTCGCTCGCCGGATCGCGGCAGCCTGGCGCTGATCGGCGAACTGGCGCGCAGTGCCGGGGCCACCCGCGTGTGGTTGCTGCAAGCGCCACCGGGCCAGGCGCTGGACGCCGAGCGCCTGGGCGATTGGCACACCGCGCTGCAACAGTTGCAGCTGCCGTTTGCCGACTGCGCGCCGCTGAACTGGCTGGAGACCGGTCATGACTAAACCGCTGAAACTCGCCGTGGTCGGCCACACCAATGTGGGCAAGACCTCGCTGCTGCGCACGCTGACCCGCGATGTGGGCTTCGGCGAGGTCTCCCATCGCCCCAGCACCACGCGGCATGTGGAAGGCGCGCGCTTGTCGGTGGAGGGCCAAGCCCTGCTGGAGCTGTACGACACGCCCGGCCTGGAAGATGCCATCGCCCTGCTCGACTACCTGGAACGCCTCGACCGCCCCGGCGAACGCCTGGATGGCCCGGCGCGCCTCTCACGGTTCCTCGAAGGCAGCGAAGCCCGCCAGCGTTTCGAGCAAGAGGCCAAGGTATTGCGCCAACTGCTGGCCTCGGATGCCGGCCTGTATGTGATCGACGCCCGCGAGCCGGTGCTGGCCAAGTACCGTGATGAGCTGCAAGTACTGGCCAGTTGCGGCAAACCGCTGCTGCCGGTGCTCAATTTCGTCAGCAGCAGCGGGCACCGCGAACCGGAGTGGCGCGAAGCCCTGGCCCGCCTTGGCCTGCATGCACTGGTGCGGTTTGACAGCGTGGCGCCGCCGCAAGACGGCGAGCGGCGCCTGTATGAAAGCCTCGCCTTGTTGCTGGAAAACGCACGGCCGCAATTGGAACGCTTGATTCTGGATCAAGAAGCCCAACGCCAGGCCCGCCAGCAAAGCGCCGCGCAGTTGATTGCCGAGCTGTTGATCGATTGCGCCGCGTGCCGGCGCAGCGTGGTCACTGAAGATGAGCCGCAAGCCATCAGCGAGTTGCGTAAAGCCGTGCGCCAGCGCGAACAAAAATGCGTGGAGGCGTTGCTCAAGCTGTTCGGGTTCCGCCCGCAGGACGCTGCCGCCAGCGATCTACCGCTGCTCGACGGCCGCTGGGGCGATGACCTGTTCAACCCGGAAACCCTCAAGCAACTCGGCGTGCGCGTGGGCGGTGGGATCGCGGCCGGCGCGGCGGCCGGTGCCGGCGTAGACCTGCTGGTCGGTGGCCTGACGCTGGGCGCTGCCGCCTTAGCCGGTGCCATCGCCGGGGGCGCGCTGCAAACCGCGCGCGGTTATGGCAGCCGCCTGCTGGGCAAAATCAAAGGCCAGCGCGAGCTGACCGTCGACGACAGCGTGCTGCGCCTGCTCGCCCTGCGCCAACGCCAATTGCTCAAAGCCCTGAATCTGCGCGGCCACGCGGCGATGCACAGCATCAAGGTCGACACGCCCCAAGACAAAACCTGGCGTGAAGGCAAGTTGCCGGACGCGCTGCACAAGGCCCGCGCCCATCCGCAGTGGTCGTCCCTCAACCCTCACGCCAGACTGAGCCAGGCCGAGCGTCAGGAACAGATCGAAGCATTGGCTCAGCGCCTGGACGAATCCTGATCGGCTGCCATCACCTGTTCCCGATGCATCACGCCTCGCCCCATAACGCGCGGATATTGCGCTCGGCCATCGCCGGCCCCACGCTCATGCCCACCCCAGTGTGCATCAACGCCGCGCTCACGCCTGGCGCCACGCGCACGAACGAGAACGGCCCCGGCCCGCGCGCGCCATACACACCCTGCCAACGCTCCACCACTTGGATCGTGCAGCCCAAGGTCTGCTCGGCCAGTTCAATCATCCAGTCATCGACCTGCTCGGCATTGAACGGCGACGCATCGCTGCCGTAGTCGTGGGAGTCGCCGATGATCAGTTCGCCATGGGGCGTCGGGCTGATCAGCAGGTGAATCCCGTGCGCCTGCAGGTGCGGGGCTTCACGCAGGATCTGCGCCTGCACCGGCGCGGCTTCCGGCAGGTCGGCGAAGGCGCCGTAATGCACGCAACTGAGGCCCGTGAGCAACGCATGTTGCAGGTTCAGGTTAAGCGCCGGCCGGGCCCGCAGCATTTGCAGGCGGCAGACGTGCGGGTTGAGTTCGGCCAGCGCCTCGGCCAGCAGGGTTTGGTAATCGTGGCCGGAGCACACGATGATCTGCTTGCCGCGAAAACTCCCCGCCGTGCTGTGCAACTGGCCCGGCTCGACGTCGCGCACCAGGGTGGAAAAATGAAACTCCACGTCAAGCTGCTGGCTCAGGTAGTGGATCAGCGCCGGGATGGCTTCGCGCGAATACAGTTGCTGATCGTCCTTGCCATGCAGCGCCGCGCGGTGATGACGAAACTGGCCGCCATACAGATCCCTCAGCGCCGCGCCTTGCAACAGCTCGACGTTGTAGCCGTGCTGCCGTGCGCGCCCGGCGCAGAAAGCTTCGAGCAGGTGCTCTTCGGCTTCGGTGCGGGCAAACAGGTACGCGCCCTTGCGCTTGAGTTGCAGGCCTGCCACCTGCGCCCAATGGCCCCAGATTTCGCGGCTTTCCCGTGCCAGGTCGAGCATCGGCCCAGGCGGCTGGCCGGTGACCAATGCCTGGCCGAAGTTGCGCACTGACGCGCCCAACGGCGTGGCGCTGCGCTCGAACACCTTGACCTTTAGGCCGCGCTTGGCGGCGGCATAGGCGTGGGACAGGCCGAGGATGCCGGCGCCGACTATCAGCAGGTCGCTGTGGTGTGTCATGAAGTGATGTCCTGAATTCGAAGCCGTCATCGGGGGCAAGCCCCCGATGAGGCCATCAGCCCTAACGAAAACCTTACTGACCGGCCACCTTCTCCGACTTGCCGTCATAACGCTTGCGCCACTCAGCCAGGATGCTGTCGCGATGCTTCGAGGCCCAGGCAAAGTCGTTCTTGATCAACCGCTGCTCGTAATCGGCCGGCAATTCGGTTTGCGGCTTGGCGATACCCGGCTGCGCGAGGACGGCGAAGTTGTCCTTGTACAGCTCCATCGCTGCGGGGCTGGCGGAGAAGTCGGCGAGTTTTTTCGCGGCCTCGGCGTGGGCGGTGCCCTTGATCACCGCCGTGGCTTCGATCTCCCAACCCAGGCCTTCCTTCGGCAGGATGATGTCCAGCGGTGCGCCCTGGCGCTTGAGCTGTACGGCCGGGTATTCGAACGAAATACCAATCGGGAACTCGCCGGAAGCCGCCAGCTTGCACGGCTTGGAACCGGAGTGGACGTACTGGCCGATGTTCTGGTGCAAGTCGTCCATGTACTGCCAGCCCTGCTTCTCGCCGAAGGTCTGCAGCCAGGCACTCACGTCCAGAAAGCCGGTGCCCGAGGACGCCGGGTTAGGCATGACGATCTTGCCCTTGTACTCAGGCTTGGTCAGGTCTTGCCAGCTCACCGGTTTGGTGAGGCCCTGCTTCTCGGCTTCGACGGTATTGAAACAGAGGGTCGCGGCCCAAACGTCCATGCCGACCCACGCCGGTGGGTTGGCGGCGTCGCGGTAGTTTTTGCCGATCTTGTCCAGGTCCTTGGGTGCGTAGTTGTCGAGCATGCCCTGCTGGTCGAGGATCGCCAGGCTGGAGGCGGCCAGGCCCCACACCACGTCAGCCTGCGGGCGGTCTTTTTCGGCCAGCAGTTTGGCGGTGATGATGCCGGTGGAGTCGCGCACCCATTTGATCTCGACGTCGGGGTTGGCCTGTTCGAAGGCCTTTTTGTAGGTCTTCAATTGCTCGGCTTCGAGGGCCGTGTACACGGTGAGCTCGGTCTTGGCGAAGGCATTCAGGCTGAATGCGCTAAGCACGGCAACGACCAGGGCCAGGGGCTTGAACATGGAGCATCTCCTTTCAGGATGTTTATTGGCCCGGCGCGCTCTGGCGCCAGGCTTGGGAGCGGCGCAACGCGCCACGTGAGGCCCACGCCAGCAGCAGCGAGACACCGGCCGAAGTGAACAGGATCAGGCTCGACATGGCCGCCGCACCGCCCACATTGCCGGCGTCGTCCATGTTCAACACGGCGACGGCGGCGAGGATGGTGCTGGGGCTGTAGAGGAAGATCGCGGCAGACACGGTGGTCATCGCCGACACAAACAGGTAGCGCACGATATCCAGCAGCGCCGGTAGGCAGATCGGCACGGTGACGCGCAAAAAGTGGCGGTACAGCGGCGCCTTGAGCGACAGCGCGGCGGCTTCGAATTCGGCGTCCAGTTGGCGCAGCGCCGTGGTGGCGGTCATCTGCGCGGTGGTCAAATAATGAGCAATGGTGCACGCCACCAGCAGGGTCATGGTCCCGTAGAACACATGCAGCGGGTTGCCGTTGAGGTTGAAAAAAAACACGTAGCCTAGCCCCAACACCAACCCCGGCACGGCCATCGGCACAAAGCTGAGCAGGCGCAGCGCCAGGGTCAGGCCCTTCTGGCCCTGGGTCTTTTCCATCAGGTAGGCGCCGGTGAAAATCAGCACGCTGCCGGCCAATGCGGTACACAGCGCCAGGGTCAGGCTGTTGCGATAGGCCAGCCAACCGCCGCCCGCCGTGTCTTCAAACCGGTAGTGGTTGAGCGACAGCGACAGATTGTACGGCCAGAATTTCACCAGCGAGGAATACACCGCCATGCCGAACACCAGCAACAACACCGCGCAAATCAGCAGGACGATCGCCAGGTAGCAGCCATCCCTGAGGCGCGACGGCGCCGGCTGGAAGACCTGAGCACGGCCGCTCATGGCGTCGCCATGCCGCCGGCGTAACCACGCATCCACACCAAAGCTGAACAGCGCCGGCAGCAGCAACACCATGCCGATCAACGCGCCGCGTCCGAACTGCTGCTGGCCCACCACCGCCTTGTAGGCTTCCAGCGCCAGCACCTGGTAGTCGCCCCCCACCACCACGGGCACGCCGAAGTCGGTGATGGTCAGGGTGAACACCAGGCAAAACGCGGCAAACACCGCCTGGCGTGTGGCCGGCCAGGTGATGCTGCGAAACGCCCGCGCCGGGCTGGCGCCCATGCTGGAGGCCGCATCGAACAGCCGCGCATCCGCCAGCGACAGCGCCGACAGCAAGATCATCAGCGCATGTGGGAAGGTGTAGATCACCTCCCCCAAAACAATCCCCCAGAAGCCGTAGACATTCTCTGCAAGCAGCCCGCGCAGCAGGCCCTGGTTACCGAACAGGTACACCAGCGCAATGCCCGGCAGCATCGATGGCGCCATCAACGGCAGCAGGGACAGGCCGCGCCAGATGGCCTTGCCGGGAATCATCGTGCGTTGCAGGGCGTAGGCAAACAGGTAGGCCAACGGTACGACGATGGCCGCAACGCTGAGGGAAACTTTGAGGCTGTTGCCCAACAGCCAATGGAAATTCGCGCTGCTCAGCAGCTCCCGCGCCGCTATCAGGCCGCCGCCCTGCCCGGCCTCGCTGCTGAAACCACGCCAGAAAATCGCCAGCAATGGCATCAACACCGCGATGCCCAACAGGCACAGCCACAGCACCTTGCCGCCGACCACAAACAGGCGATCGCCCCTTTCAGCGCGCGACACCTCACGCGGTATCGGCAATGTCATATCAACGGCCATCTCAGGCAAACACCTGCAGGCTGCGTGGCGGCAGGGCCACCCAAATGTCCTGGGCGCCCAGGCGCGGCATGGCTTCGGGAGCCAGCTCGGCCAGCAGCGGGTGACCGGGCAATTGCTCCAGCTCAAAGCTCATGCGACAGCGATTGCCGAGGAAGGTGATCTCGCGCACCTTGGCCGGGAACAGGTTTTCTTCATGCACAGGGGGGTTCACGCTGATGGCTTCCGGGCGGCAGAACAGACGACCGGACCTGGCCCCGCCGGCATCATCGGCCAGGCGCATGTTCATCCCGCCGACTTGGGCATGGCTGGCGCTGCTGCGGCTGAATGGCAGCCAGTTGCCCTGGCCGACAAACTCCGCCACGAACGGCGTGGCCGGGCGGTCGTAAATCTCCTGGGGCGTGGCGTATTGCTCGACCTTGCCGTTGTTCATCACAGCGATGCGGTCGGCCATCAACATGGCCTCGTCCTGATTATGGGTGACCATCAAGGTGGTGATGCCCAGGCGCCGCTGCAGTTGGCGCAGCTCGGTGCACAGGTGCTCACGCACGCGGGCATCGAGGGCCGACATGGGCTCGTCGAGCAACAATAATGACGGCGCCGGGGCCAAGGCGCGGGCCAGAGCCACCCGCTGCTGCTGGCCGCCGGAGAGTTGGCCTGGGTATTTCTTTTCGCTGCCCAGCAAGCCGACCAGTTCGAGCATCTGCCCGACGCGCTTGCGCGCTTCATCGCGGCCGCTGCCGGTGAGGCCGTAGCCAATGTTCGCTTCGACGGTGAGGTTGGGAAACAGCGCGTAGGACTGGAACAAAATACCGTAGTCCCGGGCCTGCGGCGGCAGCAGGGAAACATCGCGGTGGCCCAGGTAAAGCTCGCCGCTGTCCTGGCGCTCCAGGCCGGCGATGCAGCGCAGCAACGTGGTCTTGCCGCAACCGGACGGCCCCAGCAGGCACACCAACTCGCCGGCGGCGACATCCAGAGACACGTTGTCCAGCGCGTTAAAGGCGCCGAAGCGTTTCTGGATACCGCGCACCTTCATCGGCGCGCCGGGTTGGCTCAGGGCTGTGTTCATGGTGGCACCTCATCAAACGGATGAAGGCCATGCTAGGCAGGCAATGCGTCGCTCGTGTGGCAGGAAGGCAAAAGGGAGCAATAGTGGTATTGGTGGATTTGTGTAGGACTTGTGGAAGGGCTTGCCTGGTGTGCCGCTATCGGGAGCAAGCCCCCTCCCACATTTTGATGTGTGAATACCTTCAAATGTGGGAGGGGGGCCTGCTCCCGATTGGCCCAAAGGCCACCACAACGCTTCAGAGCGGCGACATCTCCTGCGCCAACCCGAGGAACGCCGCCGGCAGCCGCGCGGCTTTGCGCTCTTTGAGGCAGTACAGATACTCCGCGATCTGCGGCGCATTCTCCAAGGTCAGCACCCGCAGTTGCGGGTCATGAGGCACTTCCTGGCGGGCAATGATGCTGATGCCGATATTGCGCAGCACGGCCTCGCGGATCGATTCGCGGCTGCCGATTTCCAGCAGCGGGCCGCAGCTGACGCCGGCCCCTTGCAACATCTCTTCGGTCAGGCGCCGTGTCGTGGAACCGGCTTCGCGCATCAACAACGTGTGCCCGGCCAGTGCGGTCAACGGCACATGCTCGTGCTGGGCCAGGGGATGAGTGCGGTGCACCGCCAGCACCAGGGGGTCGGTACCGAGCACACGGCGGATCAGGCGCGGGTCTTCGAGCAACTGCGACGAGGCGGCGACATCGACGCGGTATTCGTCCAACGCTTCGAGGACTTGTTGGGAGTTGCCGATTTCTACCGACACGTCCACTTGCGGCAGGCGCTCGCGAAAGGCTTTGACCAGATCAAGAATGTAATACGGCGCCGTTGCCGCAATGCGCAAGGCGCCCTGGACCTGGCCGTTGTTGCGCAGGAAAAATTCGATATCCGCTTCCTGCTGCAACAGCGCCTTGACCATCGGCAACAGCCGCGCGCCCTCGTCGCTGACGGTAAGGCGGCGGCCGCCACGGTAGAACAGCTCGACGCCGTAATGACTTTCCAGGTTGCGTATCTGGGTGGTAACCGTGGGCTGGCTGAGGCCGAGTTTTTTCGCCGCCTGGGTGATGCTGCCCAGGCGGGCGACCATGAAAAACGCCTTCAGCTCAGCACTCAGCACACCACCCTCTCATCCTCATTTGCGCAACAGGCGCAGGCCATTGAACACCACCAGCAGGCTCACGCCCATGTCGGCGAACACGGCCATCCACATGGTGGCCATGCCCAGGAACGTGACTGCCAGGAAGATGGCCTTGATCACCAACGCCAGGGCGATGTTCTGCTTGAGGATACTCGACGTTTGCCGCGACAACCGAATGAAAGCCGGGATCTTGCGCAAATCATCGTCCATCAGCGCCACGTCGGCGGTCTCGATGGCGGTGTCGGTGCCGGCGGCGGCCATGGCAAAGCCAATTTCGGCGCGGGCCAGCGCCGGGGCGTCGTTGATGCCGTCACCCACCATGCCCACGCGGCTGCCGTGGCTGTAGAGGGTTTCGATGGCGTGCAATTTGTCGGTGGGCAGCAGGTCGCCCTGGGCCTGGTCGATGCCGACCTGAGCCGCAATCGCCTGGGCGGTGTGGGTGTTGTCGCCCGTGAGCATCAGGGTCTTGATGCCCAGCTCGTGCAGTTGCTGGATGGCTTCGCGGCTACTGTCCTTGACCGTGTCGGCCACTGCGAACAGTGCCAGCGGGCCGGACGTATCGAGCAGTAGCACCACGGACTTGCCTTGTTTCTCCAGGGCGAAGAGTTTTTCTTCCAGCGCCGATGAACACAGGCCAAGGTCTTCCACCAGACGGTGATTGCCGAGGTGGTAGGTCTGGCCGTTGATATCACCGCGCACACCCCGACCGGCCAGGGCTTCGAAGTTATCCACCGTGTGGGTCGGCAGGTGTTTATCCACAGCCGCGTTGGCGATGGCCAGCGACACGGGGTGGTCCGACCGCCCGGCCAGGCTCGCGGCCAAGGCCTGCGCGCGGTCTTCAACGTTGGGGAACAGTGCCAGGTAATCGGTTTGCACCGGCTTGCCGTGGGTAATCGTGCCGGTCTTGTCCAGCGCCAGGTAGTCGAGCTTGTAACCGCCCTCCAGGTACACGCCGCCCTTGATCAGGATGCCTTTGCGCGCCGCCGCCGCCAGGCCGCTGACGATGGTCACCGGGGTGGAAATCACCAGCGCGCAGGGGCATGCGACCACCAGCAGCACCAGGGCGCGGTAGACCCAGTCGAACCACATACCGCCCATGAACAGCGGCGGGATAACCGCCACGCCCAGGGCAAACAGGAACACCGCCGGGGTGTAGACCCTGGAAAAACTGTCAACGAAGCGCTGAGTCGGTGCGCGGGCCCCTTGGGCCTGCTCAACGGCGTGGATGATCCGCGCCAGCGTCGAGTTGTTGGCCGCTGCCGTCACGGCGTATTCCAGGGAACCAGCCTGGTTGATGGTGCCGGCGAAGACTTTGTCGCCCACGGTCTTTTCAATCGGCAGGCTTTCGCCGGTAATCGGCGCTTGGTCAATGGTGGATTGACCCGCCGTGACCTCCCCGTCCAAGCCAATCCGCTCGCCTGGCTTTACCCGCACAATAGCCCCAATTTCGACGTTTTTGACCTCCTGTTCCGCCCAACTGCCGTCAGCCTGTCGCACCGTCGCCTGCTCCGGCGTCATCTGCATCAAGCCGCTGATGGCATTGCGCGCACGGTCCAGGGACTTGGCTTCGATCAGTTCGGCCACGGTGAACAGGAACATCACCATGGCGGCTTCCGGCCATTGGCCGATCAGCACCGCGCCGGTGACAGCGATGCTCATCAACGCGTTGATGTTCAGGTTGAGGTTTTTCAGGGCAATCCAGCCCTTTTTGTAGGTGGTGAGGCCGCCGCTGAGGATCGACACCAGCGCCACGATGGCAATCACCCACGTGGGCGCAGCGTTGGTGAAGTGCAGTACTTCGGCCGCCAACGCCCCTACGCCGGACAACGCCAGCGGCCACCAGTGTTTCTTGGCGGGCGGCTCGGCGGCCGGTGTGCCTTGTTCAATCGGGTCGGCCTGCATGCCGAGGGATTTGATCGCGTCGATGATCGGCGCCGTGCTCGGCAGGTCATGGGTGACGCCGAGGATGCGGTTGATCAGGTTGAATTCCAACTGCTGCACGCCGGCCAGCTTGCCCAGTTTGTTCTGGATCAGCGTTTGCTCGGTGGGGCAGTCCATGGCCTCGATACGGAATGTGCTCAGGCGTGAGCCGGCGGTAGGCGCTTCGCTCAGTTGCACCACCGCAGGGGCCGGCGTGCCGGAACAACAGGCGCCGCCGTGGCCGTGGTTATGCACGGGCGTCAGCTTCTTCTCGCCGTGGTCATGGTCGTGTTTGTGTGGGGTGTGCAGGGAATCGCTCATCAGGTCGCGTCCATAAAGGTGCCTGTTGCCAAGTAAAGACCCTGTAGCCACTATAGGGTCAAGCACCCATTTGGAGATTGCTGCGATGAAGATCGGCGAACTGGCCAAACTCACCGATTGCCCGGTGGAAACCATCCGCTATTACGAGAAAGAAAGCCTGCTGCCGCCCCCGGCACGCACTGACGCCAACTACCGCGTGTACACCCAGGCGCACACCGAACGGCTGGTCTTTATCCGTAACTGCCGCAGCCTCGACATGACCCTGGAAGAAATCCGCAGCCTGCTCAGCCTGCGCGACAGCCCTCAGGACCAGTGCGAAAGCGTGAATGCGTTGATCGACGAACACATCCATCACGTAAAAGCGCGGATCGATGGGCTGTTGGCGTTGCAGGAGCAACTGCTGGACCTGCGCCAGCGCTGTGGGGGTGGGGAGCAGTGCGGGATTTTGCAACGGCTGGAGGTCAGCGGAAGTGTGCAGGCCAGCGAGGCTGAGCCTTCGCATGTGGGCAGAAGCCATGGCCATTAATTCAAGCGAACGCAGTTCAAATGTGGGAGGGGGCTTGCTCCCACACTTGAGCCGTGACCGGCTTTAGATCGCGACGTCGGCCTTGATGCTTGGGTCGGCGTCGTAGCCCACGATCTCAAAATCTTCGAATTTGTAATCGTAGATAGACGCAGGCTTACGCTTGATCACCAGTTCCGGCAGCTTCTTCGGCGTGCGCGCCAGCTGGGTGCGGATCTGTTCCATATGGTTGCTGTAGGCGTGGGTGTCGCCGGTGGTGACGATGATCTCGTGGGGGATCAGGTCGCACTGTTGGGCCAGCATATGGGTGAGCAGGGCCAGGGCCGCCGTGTTGTACGGCAGGCCGAGGAACACATCGGAACTGCGAATGTACAACTGCATCGACAGATGCCCCTCATGCACGAATGCCTGGTACAGCAAATGGCACGGCGGCAGGGCTTGCTTGCCGTTTTGCGCGTTTTCCTGGGGGCTCTTGGTTTCGTCCGGCAGATATTCGACGTTCCAGCCGTGGAACAGGATGCGGCGGCTGTTAGGGTTGGTCTTGAGCGTATGAACCATATAGTCGATCTGATTGATCGTGCCGCCGTCCTTGGTCGGCCAGGCGGTCCACTGTTCGCCGTATACCGGGCCCAGGTCGCCGTCTTCGGTGGCCCATTCGTCCCAGATGCGCACGCCGTTTTCGTTTAGCCACTTGATATTGGTATTGCCGCTCAACATCCAGATCAGCTCGTTGGCGATGCTTTTGAAGTGAAGCTTCTTGGTGGTCAGCAGCGGGAAACCGTCGGCCAGGTTATGCCGATACTGACGGGCGAACACAGCCTTGGTGCCGGTGCCGGTGCGATCGCCCTTGGTCAGGCCATTGGTCACGACGTCGTTCAGCAGCTCGAGATATTGCTTCATATCATTACCTGTATCGTTGAAGCCGAGACCTCGCAGGCCCCGGCGTTCGAATTCAAAGCGCGGTGTTCTTCAACGGTTGCGGGCGATTGTACGCCCACCACAGCAGGCCCAGGCCCACGAGAATCATCGGCATGCTGAGCACCTGCCCCATGGTCAACCAGCCCCACGCCAGGTAGCCCAGCTGTGCGTCCGGCACACGCACGAACTCGACGATAAAGCGGAAGATCCCGTAGAACAACGCGAACATACCGGACACCGCCATGGTCGGGCGTGGCTTGCGCGAGAACAGATAAAGGATCAGGAACAGCGCCACACCTTCCAGGGCGAACTGGTACAACTGCGACGGATGGCGCGGCAGTTGCGCCGGGTCGCTGAACGGCGGGAAGACCATGGCCCACGGCACGTCGGTCGGCTTGCCCCACAGCTCGGCATTGATGAAGTTACCGATACGCCCGGCGCCCAGGCCGATCGGCACCAATGGCGCGACGAAATCCATCAGTTCGAAGAACGATTTGCCGTTGCGCCGGCCAAACCACCAGGCGGCGATCATCACACCGATGAAGCCACCGTGGAACGCCATGCCGCCCTTCCACACTTCGAAAATCAGCATCGGGTTGGCGATATACGCCGGAAGATCGTAGAACAACACATACCCCAGACGCCCGCCGACAATCACCCCCATCGACAGCCAGAACACCATGTCGGAGAGTTTCTCCTTGGTCCAGGTCGGGTCGAAACGGTTCAGGCGCCGAGACGCCAACAGCCAGGCACCGCCGATGCCGATCAGGTACATCAACCCGTACCAGTGGATTTTCAGCGGACCGATGGCCAGGGCCACCGGGTCGATCTGCGGGTAAGGCAGCATTGCGACTCCTCGTTAACTCATTCGTGATAGCGACCGGACCATGCCCGGGCGCGATTAAGCGTGCGTTACAGCTATTGCCGTTAAATCAGAAAGTTTATACCGACGCAGAACAGCAGGCCGGCGAACAGCCGCTTCAACAGGCGTGGCGACAACCGGTGCGCCAGGCGTGCGCCAAAGCGCGCAAACACCATGCTGGTCAAGGCAATGCCCAGCAGCGCCGGCAAATACACGAACCCCAGACTATGAGCGGGCAACAGCGGGTCGTGCCAGCCCAGAATCATGAAACTTAATGCACTCGCCAGGGCGATCGGCAGGCCGCAGGCCGACGAGGTGGCCACCGCCTGTTGCATGGGCACGCTGCGCCAGGTCAGGAACGGTACGGTCAGCGAGCCGCCACCGATGCCGAAAATCGCCGAGGCCCAGCCGATCACCGTACCGGCCAGGGTCAGCCCGACCTTGCCCGGCACCGTGCGGCTGGCCTTGGGTTTGAAATCCAGGCCCAATTGCAGGGCCACGATCAGCGCGAACACGCCAATGATCTTCTGCAAGTGCGGGCCGGAAATCGCCTCGGCCGTCAGCGCGCCGAAGCCTGCGCCGATCAAAATGCCTACCGTCATCCACAGGAAGATCGGCCAACGCACCGCGCCACGTCGGTGGTGCTCACGCACGGCATTGACCGAAGTAAAAATGATCGTCGCCAGGGACGTGCCCACGGCCAGATGGGTCAGCACCTGCGGGTCGAAGCCCTGCGCGGTGAAGCTGAACACCAGCACCGGCACAATGATAATCCCACCGCCCACGCCGAACAGCCCCGCGAGCACGCCCGCGCAGGCGCCCAGCAGCAAATACAGCAGAAATTCCATGGGAGCCCCCGAATCAAGTCCGGCATGTTAACGGATGGAAGGCGTGCTACCCAACTGGATACGATGGAACGCCTGCGGTTGAGTGGGTAGAGTGGCAAAAAAACACAAAGGGAAATCGCCTGATGTGCCTGATTGTTTTCGCCTGGCGACCGGGCCACGCCCAACCGCTGATCGTCGCGGCCAACCGTGATGAGTTTTATGCACGCCCCAGCCTGCCCTTGGCCCAGTGGGAGGACGCGCCCCATGTCTATGCCGGCCGCGATCTGGAAGCGGGCGGCACCTGGTTGGGGGTCAATGCCGAAGGGCGATTTGCGGCCCTGACCAATATCCGTGATCCGCATCAGCCGCCGGCACGCAAGTCTCGCGGGGAATTGGTGGCGCGGTTTCTCAGTGGTTCGCTGTCGATTGAGGATTATTTGGCCGAGGTTAACGGCCGTTCGATTGAATATGCCGGGTTCAACCTGCTGGTGGGGACGCGGGATGAGTTGTGGCACTACAACGCCAATCACACCGAGCCCACGCAGTTGAAACCGGGCGTGTATGGGTTATCCAACGCAGGGCTGGACACGCCTTGGCCAAAACTGCTTAAGGCCAAAGCCGCGCTGAGCGAATTGCTGACCGATCCGCAGCCCGAAGCGCTATTGGAGGTTCTGAGCGATCCGCAGACAGCGCCGTTTGCCGAGCTGCCGGATACCGGCGTGGGCCTGGCCACCGAGAGTCTGCTGTCGAGCGTGTTTATCGCCAGCCCCAGTTATGGAACACGGGCCAGTACGGCGTTGATTGTGAATGCCGATGGGACACGGCGGATGGTGGAGCGCAGTTTCGGGCCGCAGGGTGGGCGGTTGGGCGAGGTCGAACTCAATTTATAACCACACCCTGAAAAGAATGTGGGAGGGGGCAAGCCCCCCACATTTTGATCAGCGTCGGTTACAAGGTTTTCGCAGACGCCGGGTTGATCATCCGTGTCAGCCCCAAATTCTTCAGCGCCAACTGCAGCGAGCTGTGGATAACTTGCGGGTTGTCAATGGTCATCAGCTCGGCCAGCAGGTCCTTGGCCATGCTCAGTTCAACCTGGCGCAGCATCCACTTCACTTTCGGCAAGTTGGTGGCGTTCATCGACAGGCTGTCAAAACCCATCGCCATCAACAGCACCGCCGCCGCCGGGTCGCCGGCCATTTCGCCGCAGATACTCACCGGCTTGCCTTCGGCATGGGCGTCGCGCACCACATGTTGCAGGGCTTGCAGCACCGCCGGGTGCAGGTAGTCGTAAAGGTCGGCCACCCGTGGGTTGTTGCGATCCACGGCCAGCAGGTATTGGGTCAGGTCGTTGGAGCCCACCGACAGGAAGTCCACCTGCCGCGCCAATTCCTTGGCCTGGTACACCGCCGCCGGGATTTCGATCATCACGCCAATCGGCGGCATCGGTACGTCGGCGCCTTCGTCGCGCACTTCGCCCCAGGCGCGGTGGATCAGGTGCAGGGCTTCTTCCAGCTCATGGGTGCCGGAGATCATCGGCAGCAGAATGCGCAGGTTGTTCAGGCCTTCGCTGGCCTTGAGCATGGCGCGGGTCTGTACCAGGAAGATCTCGGGATGGTCGAGGGTCACGCGGATGCCGCGCCAGCCGAGGAAGGGGTTGTCTTCCTTGATGGGGAAATACGACAGTGACTTGTCGCCGCCGATGTCCAGGCTGCGCATGGTCACCGGCAGCGGGTGGAAGGCTTGCAGTTGCTCGCGATAGATCGCCAGCTGCTCCTTCTCGCTCGGGAAGCGCTGGTTGATCATGAACGGCACTTCGGTGCGGTACAACCCCACCCCTTCGGCGCCCCGTTGTTGCGCGCGGGCCACGTCAGCCAACAGGCCGGTATTGACCAGCAGCGGCACACGGTGGCCATCGGTGGTCACGCACGGCAGCTCGCGCAATGAATCGAGGCCCAGCGCCAGTTGTTTCTCTTCTTCAACCACCTCGGCGTATTGCTTGCGCAGTACTTCGCTGGGGTTGGTGAACACTTCGCCACGATGGCCATCGACGATCATGTCGATGCCGTCGACCTTGGAGTACGGCAGGTCAACCAGGCCCATCACCGTCGGAATACCCATGGCCCGGGCCAGGATCGCGACGTGAGAGTTACCCGAACCGAGTACCGAGACCAGGCCCACCAGCTTGCCCTCGGGCACTTCGCCGAGCATGGTGGCGGTCAGTTCTTCACTGATCAGGATGGTGTTGTCGGGGTAGACCAGGTTGGTGGAGCGATCTTCCTGCAGGTACGCCAGCAACCGGCGGCCAAGGTCGCGCACGTCCGAGGCGCGCTCGCGCAGGTAGGCGTCGTCCATCAATTCGAAACGGTTGACGTGATCGGTCACCACCTGGCGCAGTGCGCCCTGGGCCCACTGGCCGGTCTTGATCACGGTCTTGACTTCATTACCCAGCGACGCGTCGTCGAGCATCATCTGGTACACGTCGAACAGCGCACGCTCTTCGGGGCGCAGTTGTGTCGCCAGCTTGGTCGACAGGTTGCGCATGTCGGCGCGCACGCCTTCCAGGGCGGTCTTGAACAGTTTGATCTCGGCGTCGATGTCGTCGACGGACTTGTCCGGCACCACATCGAGGTCGGCCGGCGGCAACATGACCACGGCCGTACCGACGGCGGCGCCCGGTGAACCCGGCACACCGACGAACTTGGCTTCCTGGATGCCCTTGCCCTGGCGGCCCAGGCCACGGATCGACCCGGTGGCTTCGGCGTGGGCAATTACGCCGGCGAGCTGCGCGCTCATGGTCACGAGGAAGGCTTCTTCACCTTCGTCGAACTGGCGGCGTTCTTTCTGCTGGATAACCAACACGCCGACAACGCGGCGGTGGTGAATGATCGGTGCGCCGAGGAACGAGGCGTAACGCTCTTCGCCGGTTTCGGCAAAGTAGCGATAACGCGGGTGATCGGCCGCGTTTTCAAGGTTCAGGGGTTCTTCACGCGTCCCCACCAGGCCAACCAGACCTTCATTGGGCGCCATGCTGACCTTGCCGATGGAGCGCTTGTTCAAGCCCTCCGTGGCCATCAGCACAAAACGGTTGGTCTCTGGGTCCAGCAGGTAAACCGAGCAGACCTGGCTGCCCATGGCTTCCTTGACGCGCAACACAATAATCCCCAACGCCGCCTTGAGATCCTTGGCGGAGTTAACTTCCTGGACGATCTTGCGCAGCGTATTGAGCATGGCTCGGGGTCGAACTCCGTCGTCAGTCGCGCGCTAAAAGGCGCGGGGCAAGCTCTTTGAGAGCGCGACGATAAACCTCGCGCTTGAATGTCACCACCTGGCCCAGCGGGTACCAATAGCTGACCCAACGCCAGCCATCGAACTCCGGTTTACCGGTCAAATCCATCCGCACCCGCTGCTCGTTAGAGATCAGGCGCAGGAGAAACCATTTTTGCTTCTGGCCGATGCACAGCGGTTGGCTGTGGGTACGTACCAGGCGTTGCGGCAAACGATAGCGCAACCAACCGCGGGTACAGGCCAAAATTTGCACATCTTCACGCTCAAGGCCGACTTCTTCATTCAACTCACGGTACAAGGCGTCTTCAGGGGTTTCATCGGGGTTGATTCCACCTTGAGGAAACTGCCAGGCATCTTGGTTGATTCGGCGAGCCCATAGCACCTGTCCGGCGTCATTCGTAAGAATAATGCCGACATTAGGACGGAAACCATCGGGGTCGATCACGGCAACAACCTCGCAAACGCATGTCGCCGCATTGTTCCACAAAGGTTGTTCCAGCGGCAACGAGGCTTCTTAGCTTATGTGCACTCTTGTGAAAAGACCGTATTCTGGACGCCTTTTTACAGACTTTTCAGCGAGTAACTGCAATGCGCCTGGCTTTATTCGACTTGGACAACACCCTTCTCGGCGGTGACAGCGACCACGCGTGGGGCGATTACCTGTGCGAACGCGGGATTCTCGACGCGGTAGCCTACAAGGCTCGCAACGACGAGTTTTATCAGGACTATCTTGCCGGCCGCCTGGATAACGCCGCCTACCTGAACTTCTGCCTGGAAATCCTTGGCCGCACCGAGATGACCCAGTTGGATGAGTGGCACAACGACTATATGCGCGACTGCATCGAACCGATCATGTTGCCCAAGGCCGTGGAACTGCTGGCCAAACACCGCGCCGCCGGCGACAAGCTGGTGATCATCACCGCCACCAACCGTTTCGTCACCGCGCCAATTGCCGCACGCCTGGGTGTCGAAACCCTGATCGCCACCGAGTGCGAGATGCAAGATGGCCGTTATACCGGGCGCAGTACCGATGTGCCGTGCTTTCGCGAGGGCAAGGTGACGCGCTTGAATCGTTGGCTCGAAGAGACTGGGCATAGCTTGGAAGACAGCTATTTTTATAGCGATTCGATGAATGATCTGCCGCTGCTGGAGCAGGTGACCCACCCGGTGGCGGTGGATCCGGACCCGAATTTGCGCGCCGAGGCCGAGAAGCGGGGTTGGCCGGTGATTACGCTGCGTAGCTGATGGCCCTATCTGGGCAAGCCCCCTCCCACACTTTGAGGTGTGAATACATTCAAATGTGGGAGGGGGCTTGCTCCCGATGCAGGCAACTCTGTCTCAAGCCTTAAACCGGCTTAGCCCCCATCAACCCCGCAATCGCCACAAACCCCAGCAGGCTGACCACCGCCAGCACCAGGGTGAAATTCAAGCTGCCGCCCTCCCCCTTACGCAGGCGATTAAGCCGCGCCACCAGCCAGAACCAGGCCAACGCCGCGACGGTGTAGAGGATGCTGGAGCCCAGGATCCAGGTTTGCCCCAGCGGCCAGCCGGTCAGGTGCACCAGCCACCAGCCGGTGAACGGCATGCTCACCACGCATATGCCCATCAACAACCACACGAACGCCCACGGGCGTTGCACGGTCACCGCCGCGCCGGCGCTGCGTTTGCGCCAGGCCAGCAGCGCCAGGCCGAGGCCGCTGAGCAGCAACACCACGGTGGCCGCGATGTGGATAACTTTCAGGGTGATCAGGGTTTCCATGTGTCGTCTTCCTTAAAGGCCGCGCCCTAATCAGCGTAGTCGCTCAACCGAGGAACAGTTTATAGGCCGGGTTATCACTTTCATCCCAGTACGGGTAGCCAATCGCCTCCAGGGCCGCCGGCACCAGGTGACGCTCGCTCGCCGGCACTTGCAGGCCGGCCACCACACGGCCATCGGCTGCGCCGTGGTTGCGATAGTGGAACATCGAGATGTTCCAGCGCCCGCCCAACTTGTTAAGGAAGTTGAACAGCGCCCCCGGACGCTCCGGGAACTCGAAGCGAAACACCACTTCGTTGCTGACGTGCGCCGCATGCCCGCCAACCATATGGCGAATGTGCAGCTTGGCCAGCTCGTTCTCCGTGAGGTCCAGCACGGGGAAGCCTTGCTCTGTGAGGCTGGCGATCAGCGCGCTGCGCGGGTCGGTTTCCGGGTGGGTCTGCACGCCGACAAAAATGTGCGCCTCGCTGCCGGAGTGATAGCGGTAGTTGAATTCGGTGATCTGGCGTTTGCCCACGGCCTCGCAGAACGCCTTGAAGCTGCCCGGTTGTTCGGGAATGGTCACGGCGATGATGGCTTCGCGGCCTTCGCCCAACTCGGCGCGCTCAGCCACGTGGCGCAGGCGGTCGAAGTTGACGTTCGCCCCGGAATCAATGGCGACGAAGGTCTGGCCGCTGACACCACGGCTCTCCACGTACTTCTTGATGCCCGCCACACCCAACGCGCCCGCAGGCTCGGTGATGGAGCGGGTGTCGTCGTAGATGTCCTTGATGGCCGCACAGATTTCATCGGTGCTCACGGTAATCACTTCATCGACATAGTCTTTGCAGATATCGAAGGTGTGCTGGCCGATCTGCGCCACCGCCACGCCATCGGCAAAAATACCCACCGTCGGCAAGACCACGCGTTCGCCCGCCGCCATGGCCGCTTGCAGGCAGTTGGAGTCGTCCGGCTCTACGCCGATGATCTTGATCTCGGGGCGCAGGTACTTCACATATGCCGCGATGCCGGCGATCAGCCCGCCGCCGCCCACCGGAACAAAAATCGCATCCAGCGGCCCCGGGTGCTGGCGCAGGATCTCCATCGCCACGGTGCCCTGCCCGGCAATGGTGTGTGGATCATCGTAAGGGTGGATGTAGACGTAGCCTTTTTCGTCGACCAGTTTGAGCGAGTAGGCCAGGGCTTCCGGGAAGGAATCACCGTGCAACACCACTTTGCCGCCACGCGAGCGCACGCCTTCGACCTTGATTTCGGGCGTGGTCTTGGGCATCACGATCGTGGCCTTGACCCCCAGCACCTTGGCCGCCAGGGCCAGGCCCTGCGCATGGTTGCCCGCCGACGCCGTGACCACGCCACGCGCACGTTCTTCGGCGCTCAACTGGGTCAGCTTGTTGTAGGCACCGCGAATCTTGAACGAGAACACCGGCTGCAAGTCTTCGCGCTTGAGCCAGACCTTGTTGCCCAGCCGCTCCGAGAGCTGGCGGGCGGTCTGCAACGGTGTTTCCACGGCAACGTCGTAAACGCGCGAGGTGAGAATCTTTTTGACGTACTGTTCGAGCATCGGAAAGCATCACTGGGCGGGTTGGGCAGGGCCGAGGAGTCTAACCCGGCTTTTGGCCGCACGACCACACGAATCCCGAGGTTTTGTTGGGTTATACTCGCGCCCCTCGATAACTCCCCGCCCGTTCCGGAGCCCGCATGACCCAGGATCAACTCAAACAGGCAGTGGCCCAGGCCGCTGTCGATTTAATCCTTCCCAAACTCGACGACAAGAGCATCGTCGGTGTCGGCACCGGCTCCACCGCCAACTGCTTTATCGATGCGCTGGCCCGCCACAAGGGCGCGTTCGATGGCGCGGTAGCGAGCTCCGAAGCCACCGCGGCGCGCCTCAAAGGCCACGGCATTGCGGTATACGAACTCAACACCGTGAGTGATCTGGAGTTCTACGTCGACGGCGCCGATGAAAGCGACGAACACCTGAACCTGATCAAGGGCGGCGGCGCGGCCCTGACCCGCGAGAAGATCGTCGCGGCCGTGGCCAAGACCTTTATCTGCATCGCCGACGCCAGCAAGCTGGTGCCGGTACTCGGCGCCTTCCCGCTGCCGGTGGAAGTGATCCCCATGGCCCGCAGCCACGTGGCCCGCGAGCTGGTGAAACTGGGCGGTGACCCGGTATACCGCGAAGGCGTGTTGACCGACAACGGCAACATCATCCTCGACGTGTTCAACATGCAGATCACCGATCCGGTGAAGCTCGAGACGCAGATCAATGCGATTGTCGGCGTGGTCACCAATGGCCTGTTCGCCGCGCGCCCGGCGGATGTGCTGCTGCTGGGCACCGCTGAAGGCGTCAAAACCCTCAAGGCCTGATGCAAGCCCCCTCACACACTTTTGCTCGGCGGTGTGTCAGGGGTTGGGTTTCTTGAAGACGTAGAACAGGTTCGGCTCACTGACCAGGTACAACGTGCCTTCGTCGTCCATGGCGATCCCTTCGGCCTGCGGCACGCGCTTGCTCAGGCCATGACGCCCGTTGAGTAGAGAAAGACTGCTCAGCGGACGACCGTCGATATCCAGCTCCAACACCAGGAACGACTCATCCGACAGCGCCAGCAAATGGCCGCTGCGCTCGTCGTATTGCAGGCTCGACAGGTCGCGCACAAACAGCCCGGCGTCACGCTTGGGGTTGTTGATCACGTGCACCGAGTAGGTTTTTTCCGGTTTGAAATGGGGAAACCCGTGAACCTCGTAGATCAGCATCGGGTCGCGCTCCTTGGCCACGAACAGGCGCTTGCCCGCCGAGTCATAGGCCAACCCTTCAAATCCCTTGTTACCGCCGACGTGCACGCCCAAGGTCATTTGTTCGGCATCGGCGGCATCGAGGAAGCGGGTATCGTCGTCGACATGCACCTTGATCAGGCGTTGCTGACGCTCGTCGGTGATGACGTAGATGTTGTCGCTGATAAATTCCACCGCCTCGGCGTCGCCAAAGCCCACCAGGGGAATACGCCGCAGGATCTTGCCTTGCAGGGACAGCTCGATCAGTTCGGCGTTTTTATTGGTGACGGTAAACAGGCTTTTGCGCACCGGGTCATAGGTGAGGGCCGAGACATCATCGTCGAGCCCCTCGATCACCTGGGCTTGCAAGTCCACGCGGTAATCCGCCAGGCCAATGGAACGCGCATCCGTCGGCTGGCGCCAGGCCTGCCAGTTGAACCAGGCACGCTCGAACAGGCGAAAATGCTGCGCCACGGCCCCGGCGCCGATCAGGGCGATCAGCGCAAGCACAATGAGAATGGGTTTGGGGCGGGCTAGTCGACGCATTGGGCGGGCTCAAAATCAAAAGTGGCGAATGAATATCACGCCTGTCTGAATTTAAACTTAAACGCGCCCGTCTGTCTGGCGAATGCCGCAACTGGAGACGTATTCGACGTAATCGGTGTGCTACTTCTGCTTTTCGAAACGATAGAACAGGTTCGGCTCACTGACCACGTACAGGGTGCCGTTCTCGTCCATGGTCACACCTTCGGCGCGCGGGATGGTGTTCTTGAGGCCGTTGAAACCGCCGAGCAGGGTCATGAAGCTGACTTGTTCGCCCTTCTCGTTCAGCTCCAGCAGCAGGTGCGAGTCGGCCGACAGCACCAGCAGGTGGCCGGTGCGCGGGTCGATGGCCAGGGCCGAGAGGTTGCGCATGTCCAGTTCTTCACTGGCCAGTTTTTGCTTGGCGCCAACCAGGGTCTGGCTGCCGTCGCTTTTCCAGGTGAACAACGCCGGCGGGCGTTCTTCGCCCAATACAAACTGCTGGTTGCGCGGGTCCCATGTAACGCCTTCGAACGCTTTGTTCTGATCCTTGGACGGCCCCAGGTCGTAACTCGGGAAATCGGCCTTGTTCAAGTGCTGGGTGGTGGCGTCGACCTTAACAATGGTCAGGCTGTGATCACGCTCGTCGACCACCGCCAGCAGGCCATTTTCCATGACTGTCACCCCTTCCGGGTTGCTCCAGCCATTAAGTGGCATTTTGCGCAGCACATCGCCTTGCAGGGTCAACTCAACGAGGAAGGGGTTTTTGCCCATGACGGAAAACAGGGTTTTGGTCTGCGGGTTGTAAGAGACGTCCGAGGCCTCATCCTTCTCCATGCCCGGCAGCACCTTGGCATCGATGACGGCGTGATAGTCCGGCAGCCACACACTTTCGCTGCGTTCGGTGGAGGTTTCAAATCGCTCCAATACCCACAGCACACCGCGATCATCCCAATGCATGGCCCAGGAAACGCCATAGACGATCACGCCCGCCAGAAACAGCCAGGAATACCAGCGCAGGGCGAAACGAGAACGCAGCTTGGGTGTGGCGGAGGGCAGGGACACGGCCATTGGGCGCTTTTCCGGAAAGTCAGCGTAGGTGATAGCACAGGATCAACGGGCCCGCGCGGTCGAGGCTGGGGATTATCCGGATGGCGTGTGAAAAAAATGCAAAGGTGTACACCCAGCCAAGGTGAGAGGGGGCACGCCTCCTCCCACATGTTAATCAGCGAACGACGCTTTCGAAGCGATTCACGCCGGCCAGTTCCAGCACCAGCTCATCGCCCACATTCAGCGGGCCCACGCCAGCCGGGGTGCCGGTGAGGATCACGTCGCCGGCCTGCAGCGAGAAGCAGCCGGCCATGTGCTGAATCATCGGCACGATGGGGTTGAGCATCTGCGAACTGTTGCCGTCCTGGCGCACTTCACCATTGATGGTCAGCCGGATGCCGATGTCGGTCACGTCGGCAAAGGTACTGCTCACCACAAAAGGTGCGATCACCGCCGCGCCATCGAAGGACTTGGCGATTTCCCACGGCAGGCCCTTGGCCTTCAACTCGGCCTGCTTGTCGCGCAGGGTCAAATCCAACGCCGGGGCGAAACCGGAAATGGCGTCCAGCACTTCTTCACGGCTTGGCTTGTTCGACAGCGGCTTGCCGATCAATACCGCGATTTCCGCTTCGTAATGCACCGAACCGCGCTCGGTCGGAATGGCGAAACCACCTTCCAGCGGCACCACGCAACTGCCCGGCTTGATGAACAGCAACGGCTCGGTCGGTACCGGGTTGTCCAGTTCCTTGGCATGTTCGGCGTAGTTACGCCCAATGCACACCACTTTACCCACCGGGAAGTGGACGTTGGTGCCGTCGACGTATTTGTGCTGGTAGCTCATGGAACGACTCCTTAAATAGCGAAGATCTTGCCTGGGTTCATGATCCCGTTAGGGTCGAACACCGCTTTCACGGCCTTCATGTATTCGATTTCAACCGGTGAGCGACTGTAGGTGAGGTAATCGCGCTTGGTCATGCCCACGCCGTGCTCGGCGGAGATCGAGCCGTTGTACTTCTCGACGGTCTCGAACACCCACTTGTTGACGGTGGCGCATTTGGCGAAGAACTCGTCCTTGCTCAGGTTTTCCGGCTTGAGGATGTTCAGGTGCAGGTTGCCGTCGCCGATGTGGCCGAACCATACGATTTCGAAGTCCGGGTAGTGTTCGCCGACGATGGCGTCAATTTCCCGCAAAAACGCCGGCACTTTGGACACAGTAACCGAGATATCGTTTTTGTAGGGCGTCCAGTGGGAGATGGTCTCGGAGATGTACTCGCGCAGCTTCCACAGGTTATGCAGCTGGGTTTCGCTCTGGCTCATCACGCCATCCAGCACCCAGCCCTGCTCGACGCAATGTTCGAACGTTTCCAGGGCGTGGTTGGCGACTTCTTCGGTGGTGGCTTCGAATTCAAGCAACGCGTAGAACGGGCACTCGGTTTCGAACGGCGCAGGCACATCGCCACGACCGAGGACTTTGGCCAGGGCCTTATCCGAGAAGAACTCAAAGGCCGTCAGGTCCAGCTTGCTCTGGAAGGCGTGCAGCACCGGCATGATCGAGTCGAAATCGGTGGTGCCCAGCACCATGGCGGTGAGGTTTTTCGGCGCACGATCCAGGCGCATGGTGGCTTCGACCACAAACCCCAGGGTGCCTTCAGCGCCGATAAACAGCTGGCGCATGTCGTAGCCGGTGGCGTTTTTGATCAGATCGCGGTTCAGTTCCAGTACATCGCCCTTGCCGGTGACGACCTTCATGCCCGCCACCCAGTTACGGGTCATACCGTAGCGAATCACCTTGATCCCGCCGGCATTGGTGCCGATGTTGCCGCCGATCTGGCTGGAACCGGACGAGGCAAAATCCACCGGGTAGTACAGGCCGTTTTCTTCGGCGACGTTCTGCAATTGCTTGGTGACCACGCCCGGCTGGCACACGGCGGTGCGATCGGTGAGGTTCACGTCGAGGATCTGGTTCATATAGTCGAAGGACACCACCACTTCGCCATTGGCCGCCACAGCGGCTGCTGACAAGCCGGTGCGACCGCCCGATGGCACCAGCGCCACCTTACGTTCATTGGCCCAACGCACAATGGCCTGGACCTGCTCAACGGTCTTGGGGAAGACGATGGCGGTGGGCGCGGGTGCGAAGTGCTTGGTCCAATCCTTGCCGTAAGCCTCCAGGGAGTCTGCGTCGGTCAGCACTTTGCCGGGCTCAACCAGGGTCTTCAGCTCATCAATCAGGGCAGGATGGGTCATCGACAGAACTCTCGAACAATTCATGGTCATCCTGAGAACGCTTCACGTCGCAGGAATGAGTGTTAGCGGGGCGCGTATGCTAGCATACCGCCCCCGCAGGACAGAGCCCAAGGGCGTTTCTGCGGTGACGGCTTTCCTGCCGTCCGGGTCAGCTTAAGCGATCCGATTCCCTGCCAATTTTCTCCGGGATACAGGTTTACGCAGATGAGCAAGACTTCTCTCGATAAGAGCAAGATCAAGTTCCTTCTTCTGGAAGGCGTCCACCCATCGGCTGTCGACGTTCTGAAAGCCGCCGGGTACACCAGCATTGAGTACATCACCAGTTCTCTGCCGGAAGCCCAGCTCAAGGAAAAGATCGCCGACGCGCACTTCATCGGCATTCGCTCCCGCACTCAGCTGACCGAAGAGATCTTCGATCACGCCAAGAAACTCGTGGCAGTGGGCTGTTTCTGCATCGGCACCAACCAGGTCGACCTCAACGCAGCACGCGAGCGCGGCATCGCGGTGTTCAACGCACCGTATTCCAATACCCGTTCCGTTGCGGAGCTGGTGCTGGCCGAGGCCATCCTGTTGCTGCGCGGTATTCCCGAGAAGAACGCTTCCTGCCACCGTGGCGGCTGGATCAAAAGCGCGGCCAACTCCTTCGAAATCCGCGGCAAGAAGCTGGGTATCGTCGGTTACGGCTCGATCGGCACTCAGTTGTCGGTACTGGCTGAAGGCCTTGGCATGCAGGTGTTCTTCTACGACACCCTGACCAAGCTGCCATTGGGCAACGCCACGCAAGTGTCGAGCCTGACCGAGCTGCTGGGCATGTCCGACATCGTGACCCTGCACGTTCCGGAAACCGCTGAGACCCAGTGGATGATTGGTGAGAAGGAAATCCGCGCGATCAAGAAAGGCGGCATTCTGATCAACGCTGCACGCGGCACCGTGGTCGAGCTGGACGCCCTGGCCGATGCGATCAAGGACAAGCACCTGATCGGCGCCGCCATCGATGTGTTCCCGGTGGAGCCGCGCTCCAACGACGACATCTTCGAAAGCCCGCTGCGTGGCCTGGACAACGTGATCCTGACCCCGCACATCGGCGGCTCCACCGCTGAAGCCCAGGCCAACATTGGTCTGGAAGTCTCGGAAAAGCTGGTCAAGTACAGCGACAACGGTACCTCGGTATCGTCCGTGAATTTCCCGGAAGTGGCATTGCCGGCTCACCCTGGCAAGCACCGCCTGTTGCACATCCACCAGAACATTCCTGGCGTGATGATGGAGATCAACAAGGTCTTCGCGGAAAACGGCATCAACATCTCCGGTCAGTTCCTGCAGACCAACGAGAAGGTCGGCTACGTGGTAATCGACGTAGACGCCGAATACTCGGACCTGGCGCAAGAGAAGCTGCAGCACATCAACGGCACTATCCGTAGCCGCGTGTTGTTCTAACGCTTTAAAAGCGCGGCACAAAAAATGGGAGACCCGCAGGGGCCTCCCATTTTTTTGTCCGAATAACGCTTACTTGACGGTCACCGTGATGACTTTGGAGGCGACCGTGGGCTCGAATTGGCGATGCACGTTGTCCCCGGCCACCAATTGCAGCGTGTGCTTACCGGGGGTCAAGGTCAGTTCGGTTTCGGTTTGGGCCTTGCCGAAGTGAATGGAGGTCGCATCGGCTGGAATAGCCTCGTCCGCCTTGAGCGATTGCACGTCCCGGTCAACTAGCAGGTGATGGTGACCAGCCCCTGGCACTTGTTTGTCGATCGGCTCCAGGTCCAGGCCTTTTACCCCGAATTTGACGGTGAACGTCTTGTCGACAGTGGCACCGTCTTTGGGCGATACGATAAACACCTCAGCCCCCTTCGGCGCAGGGGTATGCGGAACATCGGCGGCGTTGGCCAACAGCGAGGCCCCCAGCAGCAGGCTGCCAACGGTTGCACGGGTCAAAAAGGCTTTCATTCGCTTCTCCAGTTTTTCTGTGAAATCTGTAGGGTTATGACAACTTCGCGACAAATTGCTGTCCAAGGCACTCACCACCATAGCAAAGCGATGCGGAACGGCGCCTCGCACATTCGAATTCTTTAGGAGTGACCATGCGCGTTTCGCCTGGCCTGTTACTGTTGCTTCCCCTGCTGAGCCCCCTGGCTCATGCCGAACTGATCGACGACGTCAATGATCGGGGTGAGCTGCGCATCGTCCTTGAAGCCAACACCCCGCCCTACAACTTCAAGGAAGGCGACAAGCTCACCGGCTTTGAAGTGGAGCTGGGTGAACAGTTGGCCAAGGAAATGGACGTACGCTCCTCGTTTATCACCACCGATGAGGCCGACCTGCTTGCCGGTGTAGAAAGCGGCAAATACGACGTGGCCATCAACCATATCGCTAAGACTGCCGAGCTAGAGAATCAGTTCGATTTCAGCGAGGCTTATCACGAGAAACCCGAGCTGGCGATCCCGTTCCAGAAGGGCAACCCGGCGTTCAAGAGCAGCTTGGACGGCGCGTTGAAGCGGGTAAAGGATGATGGCCGGCTGAAGGCGCTGGCGCAGAAGTGGCTTGAAGGAACAACACCGGTGGATAAGTCTGAGTAGATCCTAAAGTAGTGGGGGGCTTGCCCTCCCACTTACTCAAGACTTGAGAGATGCACCGCCGCCGCCGGCAACTCCAGCTCACTGAACACCTGTACACCGTGGCGCTTGAGCAGCGCCGCCGTGACGCCTTCGCCAGTGACCTTCACGCCGCTGAAGGTGCCGTCATAGGTCAGCAGGTTGCCGCAGGACGGGCTGTTGGCCTTGAGGATGGCGATACGGATGCCGTGCCGTTGCACCAATGCCAACGCCTGCCGGGCCCCGTCGAGGAAGGCGGCGCTGAAATCTTCGCCCTCGGCGGTCAGCACCTGGGCCCGACCGTCCCACACATCGATGCCCTGCCCACCGGGGATCTCGGCAGGAGGCCTGGGCGTCGGCAAACCGCCTGCCACTTCCGGGCAGATCGCAATCACGCGCCCTTCGGCTTGCCACACGGCCAGTTGATCGAACGGCCCACTGGCGCCGCCGTCGTAGCGCACTTTGTGTCCGAGCAAGCAGCGGCTGACCAGGATCTTTTGCATGTCAAAGGGCTCATTGCCGCGCCGGCGAAACCAGCCGGTGAGGGACAGGCGTTCGCGCGTGGCAGGCATGACTTCGTGGGGCACTTCGCCCGACAGGAACACCACCAGGCATCCGCCGCTGGGCACCACGTCGTATTCGACGCCGTCCTTGAGGTACATGCGCAACTGGCCGCCGTGTTCCGGCAACCAGGCATCGTTCAAGTAGATCACCGCCGAGACCATGCGCCGGTCATCGTCGCGAAAACGATCCAGGTGCTTGAGGTAAAACGCCCCCGGCGGGTACATCGCGAAATGGCTTTCGAAATCTTCCAGGCCGAGGAACAGACCCCGGTTCATCGCCAGGCGCAGGCTGTCCATCACCGCCATGTAGCGGTCGCAGACGGCGGCGTCGCCCGCCTCCAGCCACTGGATGTGGTCGCCGCGAATACCTTCGCGAATCTCCTGGGCCGGCCCACGCCCCACCGCTGCCGGCGCCAACTCACCTTCGACCGCACGTTTACGGCACTCAGCCGCCAGTTCCAGGGTCAGAGCCTGGGGCAGGAAGCCGTTCTGCTGCGACCAACCTTTTTCGGCCAGGTCGTCGACGATGCGTTGCAGCAGGGGATGATCAAGGGGCATTTGCATGGCGCGCATAGTATCCATACGTCTTCAAATCCGACAGCGCCGTCGAGCGTCTGAATACACTTTAGTCAGGTGACTGATAGGACTTCTCGACAAATCCTACGCCCGACACGGACAATAGTGGCCGACTGACAGGAGTCCATATGCGTCGTTTGTTTTTTTCCTTGCTGATGTTCTGCGTTTTGCCCGCCTGGGCAGACGGCCATGACCAGTTGTACAAGGTCGCCGGCTGGGCCGAACAACGTGCGCATTTCAATGACGCCCTCAGTGCGGCCCAGCAGCGCTACCGCAATAGCCTGCCGCCGGCGGTGTATCAGGCGTTGGTGGACAACAGCAACAAGCGCTTTGCCGCCCAGGCCATGGACCAACGCGCCGAGGCGCAGTTGCGCAAAAACCTGGCGGACCCAAAGCCTGCGCTGGCGTTCTTCCAATCGCCATTGGGCCGCAAGATTGTCGCCGCCGAGTTGCTCGCCACCCGCCGCGACCAACTGGCAAAAAACGCTCAGGGCCTGCCGAAGATCGAAGCCGACGCGACCCGCAGCCTGATCATCGGCCACCTGGCCCAGGCATTGCCTGCCCGTGAAGCCGGGGCCGAAGTGAGCCTGGCGATTGCCGGCGTGGCCGCAGACAGCTTGAGCCAGATGATCCCCGGCCTACTGGGCGGCGGCCAGGCACAAGGCATGTTGAATGGGCAGCGCGAACGCTTGATGCAGCAGATTGGCAACGACCTGAACAACACGTTGCTGTACGTCTATCGAGACTTGTCTGACCCCGAGCTGGAAGAATTCGCGACGTTTGCGGAGTCGCCGGAAGGCAAGGCGTATTACCAGGCGGCGTTGGCCGCCATTCGCGCAGGTCTTGCGGTTGGCCAAAGCACCTCAAGCCTGACGCAGTAATAAAAATGTGGGAGGGGGCTTGCTCCCGATAGCGGTGGATCAGCAAAAAATGTTTGCCTGACACACTGCTACCGGGAGCAAGCCCCCTCCCACATTTGGACTGTGTTACTTCAATTGATCCGTGAGAAAGCTGAAATATTCATCGCGAATCTCGGGAATCTCGTTCGCCAAATGGTGCCGACCGCGCTTGAGCATCAACACCTGCGGCTGATCAAACTTACCCCGCAGCACCTGCAAATTGTGCTGCCAGTCCACCGTCATATCTTCCTCGCCCTGCACGATTATCGGCCGCCGTGGGCTGCGCGGCGCGGCTTCGATGCGCTTGATCCAGCGCAACAGCGCACCCACCCAGGCGGTGGGCAGTTGGCGCGGTTGCAGCGGGTCGGCTTCCAAAAACGGCTTGAATTCAGGATCGTTGGTGTTCTCGCTGAATCGCCGGGCGATACCGTTGACGAACGGCCGCAGCAGGTAATAACTCAGCTGGGACCAGCCCCAGGCACGCGGACGCACCAGCGGCGACAGCAGGAAGGTCTTACCCTGCGCCGGGCTGTCGGCGCCGTGGTGGAGCAAATGATCCACCACCACCGCGCCGCCAGTACTCTGCCCGAACAGGTGCCAGGGCTGCGGCAGGTGCAGCGCCTCGGCCTGGGCGAACAGCGCCTGCACCACGTTCTGGTACACCGCGAAGTCATCGATGCTGGCCCGTGCGCCGCTGGACAAACCATGGCCCGGCAGGTCGCAGGCAATCACCACAAAGCCTTGGTCCAGCGCCCAGTCCACTACGTGGCGGTATAGGCCCATATGGTCGTAGAAGCCGTGGAACATGAACATCGTCGCCACCGGAGCGGGTGGCCACCACACCTGCGCCACCACCGCGAACCCGTCAACCTCCAAACGCCCCAGGCGGCTCACGGCCGGCACTTTGCGCGCGGCCAGGTCCAAGCCGTAGAAACGCTGATACACCCGCGCCTCGGCGCTGAGCGGTTGCGCATCCACCAGGGGTCGCAAGCTGTCGCGCAGATGATCGGGGTCAAAGGTGACGGGCATAAAGGCTTCCAGACTGACGGCGAAGATGAATATCGAGCTGCGATATTCATCTGTCAGGGCAAGCATGGCAAGCTACGCGACCTTCGAGGATAGATCTGAATGCGACCGCCCTACCGTAACGCCCTGTTCGCCAGCCTGGTCCTGATCCTCTGCGCCGGCGTGCTATGGGCGGCATATAACTGGTTCCAGGGCCGCTACCTGCGTGCGTTCAGCGAGCACACGGCGGTGTTTTCCGGTGACCCCTTGAAACTGCCCGCCGACCTCGCCGGGCCAGGCCCGATTCGCCTGGTGCACTTCTGGGACCCGGCCTGCCCATGCAATGTCGGCAACCAGCAGCACCTGGGCGAACTGATCGAGCAGTACGCGCCCCAGGGCGTTGAGTTCTATGCCCTGCAAAAGCCCGGCAGCCACGGCCAACTGCCCGATAACCTGCGCACCATGAAAACCCTCACAACCCTGCCCGGCGCCGATCAAGTGCCCGCCAGCCCCGCCGTGGGCATCTGGGATCGCAGCGGCAAGCTTGCGTATTTCGGGCCCTACAGCGAAGGGCTGACGTGCAATTCGAGCAACAGCTTCATCGAGCCGATCCTCAAAGCCCTTGGAACGGGGCGCGACGTGAATGCCACGCACACCCTGGCGGTGGGCTGCTATTGTTCGTGGCCTGAAGCTCGTTAGTCACTCCACTCTCTGTAAGGAAAGTCCATGAAGCGCGTCTTGCGGGTTCTCGCGGTGCTGCTGGTGCTGATCACCCTCGGTGCCGGCTGGTACGTGTACAGCAAGCAACCCACCCGCCAGGGCACGGTTTCGCTGGCCAACCTGCGAGGCTCGGTCACGGTGCGCTACGACGACCGTGGCGTGCCGCACATCCGCGCCGAGAACGAGGCCGACCTGTATCGCGCGCTGGGCTACGTGCACGCCCAGGACCGGTTGTTCCAGATGGAGATCATGCGGCGCCTGGCCCGTGGCGAACTGGCCGAGGTGCTGGGGCCCAAGCTGCTGGAAACCGACAAGCTGTTTCGCAGCCTGCGCATTCGTGAACGCGCCTTGAGCTACGTGGAACACATGGACCATGAGTCCCCCGCATGGGAAGCCCTGCAAGCCTACCTGGACGGCATAAACCAGTATCAGGACAGCCACGCCAGCCCCATGGAGTTCGACGTGCTGGGCATTCCCAAACGCCGGTTCACCGCCGAAGACACCATCAGCGTCGCCGGCTACCTGGCCTACAGTTTTGCCGCCGCGTTTCGTACCGAGCCATTGCTGACTTACGTCCGCGACCAGTTGGGCAGCGAGTACCTGAACGTCTTCGACCTGGGCTGGCAACCCAAGGGCGCGCTGAACCTGGCTGCCGGTGACTGGCAAACCCTGGGCGCGATAGCCGCCCTGAGCGACCAGGCCCTGGCCGACAATGGCTTGCCGCAGTTCGAAGGCAGCAATGCCTGGGCCATCAGCGGCAGCCGCACCAAAAGCGGCAAACCCTTGCTGGCGGGCGACCCGCATATTCGCTTTTCAGTGCCGTCGGTATGGTACGAAGCGCAGCTGTCGGCGCCGGGCTTCGAGCTGTATGGCTATCACAACGCGCTGGTGCCGGTGGCGTTCCTGGGGCACAACCTGGACTTCGGCTGGAGCCTGACCATGTTCCAGAACGACGACCTTGACCTGATCGCCGAAAAGGTCAACCCGGCCAACCCCAATCAGGTCTGGTACCACGACCAGTGGGTAGACATGACCAGCAGCGCGCAACAGATCGCGGTGAAGGGCCAGGCCCCGGTCACCCTCACGCTGCGTCAGTCGCCCCATGGGCCGATCATCAATGACGTACTCGGCGAGAACGCCGGCAACACGCCAATCGCGATGTGGTGGGCATTCCTCGACACCCAGAACCCGATCCTCGAAGGTTTCTACCAGCTCAACCGCGCCGATACCCTGGCCAAGGCCCGGGCCGCAGCGGCCAAGGTCTCTGCGCCGGGGCTGAATATTGTGTGGGCCAATGCCAAGGGCGATATCGGCTGGTGGGCCGCGGCGCAACTGCCGATCCGCCCGGCCGGTGCCAACCCTGGGTTTATCCTCGACGGCAGCACCGCCCAGGCCGACAAGCTGGGCTTTTACCCCTTCAGCGCCAACCCCCAGGAAGAAAACCCGGCGCGCGGCTATGTGGTTTCGGCCAATGCCCAACCGGTATCGCCCAGCGGCATGGAGATCCCCGGCTACTACAACCTGGCCGACCGGGGCCAGCAGTTGAACGCGCAGTTGAGCGATAAAAGCGTGAAGTGGGATGTAAACAACAGCCAAGCCTTGCAACTGGGCACCACGACCGCCTTCGGCCCGCGCTTGCTGGCGCCGCTGTTGCCGGTGTTGCGCGAGGTGGTCAAGGACCCGTCGCAACTCAAGCTGGTGGAACAACTGGCCGCCTGGAAAGGCGATTACCCGCTGGACTCCATCAGCGCCACGCTGTTCAACCAGTTCCTGTTCAACCTGGCGGATGCGGCCTTCCACCCAAAACTGGGCGATAACCTGTTCAAGACCTTGCTCGGCACCCGGGCAATCGACGCCGCCTTACCGCGCCTGGCCGCCGACCCGAGTTCGCCCTGGTGGGACGGCAAACGCGCCGACGCCGTCAAGCTCGCCTGGGACAACAGCCTCGCGCACCTCAAGGCCACCTTCGGCGACGACCCCGCCCAATGGCAATGGGGCAAGGCGCACACCCTTACCCATGGCCACCCACTGGGTTCACAAAAGCCCTTGGACCTGATCGTCAATGTCGGCCCCTTCCCGGCCCCCGGCAGCCACGAGGTGCCAAACAACCAATCGGCCGCGATCGGCCCCGCACCGTGGCCGGTGACCTACGGCCCCTCGACCCGCCGCCTGATCGACTTCGCCGACGCGGCCCATGCGCTGACCATCAACCCAGTGGGACAAAGCGGTGTACCGTTTGATCGCCACTACAGCGACCAGGCCGAAACCTACATCGAAGGCGGTTACGAACAGGCGCATTTCACCGAAGAGGAAATCACGGCGAATACTCGGGGCACGCTGAAACTGCTGCCAGTTCGATAACGGATCAACACTGTGGGAGAGGGCAAGCCTGCTCCCACAGTTTGCGCCTGCTCCGTCAGTTAGACCGGCGCTGGCGCCCGACGCTTGTCCGGCTGCTGCCAGCCATCGGCAGCGGCTTCTTCAATCGCCTGCTGGATCGCCTTCTTGCGGTGTTCCTCGGCACGACGGCTGAAGAACCACACCAGGAAGGTCACCAGCGACACCGCCAACAGAATCAGGCTGGCCACCGCGTTGATCTCGGGTTTAACCCCAAGCCGCACGGCCGAAAACACTTCCATCGGCAAGGTAGTGGAGCCCGGGCCGGACACGAAGCTGGCCAGTACCAGGTCATCCAGGGACAACGCAAACGACATCATGCCGCCGGCGGCCAGCGACGGCGCGATCATCGGGATAGTGATCAGGAAGAACACCTTCCACGGCCGCGCGCCCAGGTCCATCGCCGCTTCTTCGATCGACAGGTCCAGCTCACGCAAACGCGCCGACACCACCACCGCCACATACGCCGCACAGAACGTGGTGTGGGCGATCCAGATGGTGACGATGCCACGCTCCTGGGGCCAGCCGATCAGTTGCGCCATGGCCACGAACAGCAGCAACAGCGACAGACCGGTGATCACTTCGGGCATCACCAACGGCGCGGTCACCAGGCCGCCGAACAACGTGCGGCCCTTGAACTGGCTGATGCGCGTGAGCACGAACGCCGCCAATGTACCCAGTGCCACCGCGGCCACCGCCGTGTAGCAGGCGATTTCCAGGGAGCGCGCCACCGAGCCCATCAGTTGGGTGTTGTCCAGCAGGCCCACGTACCACTTGATCGACCAACCGCCCCACACCGTCACCAGTTTGGATTCGTTGAACGAGTAGATCACCAGGATCAGCATCGGCAGGTAGATAAACAACAACCCCGCCACCAGCATGAAGCTTGAGAAACTGACGCGCTTCATATCTTGCCCTCCATCTCTTTGGCTTGGCTGCGGTTAAACAGGATGATCGGCACGATCAGGATCGCCAGCATCACCACCGCCAGGGCAGACGCCACCGGCCAGTCACGGTTGTTGAAGAACTCTTGCCACAGCACTTTACCGATCATCAGGGTTTCCGGGCCGCCGAGCAGTTCAGGGATCACGAACTCGCCCACCACCGGGATAAACACCAGCATGCAACCGGCGATGATGCCGTTCTTGGACAGCGGCACGGTGATCTTCCAGAAGCTGTTGAACGTGCTCGAACCCAGGTCCGATGCAGCTTCAAGCAGGCTCTGGTCGTGCTTCACCAGGTTGGCGTACAGCGGCAGGATCATGAACGGCAGGTATGAATAAACCACGCCGATATACACCGCGATGTTGGTGTTGAGGATCTGCAGCGGCTCGTTGATCAGCCCCATGGACATCAGGAAACCATTGAGCAAACCGTTGTTGCTGAGGATGCCCATCCACGCATACACGCGGATCAAAATGGCGGTCCAGGTCGGCATCATGATCAGCAGCACCAGTACGGTCTGCATTTCTTTGCGCGCGGTAGCAATGGCGTAGGCCATCGGATAGCCGATCAGCAGGCACAGCAGCGTGCTGAAAAAGGCCATCTTCAGCGAGCCCAGGTAGGCGGAGATATACAGCTCATCCCCCGCCAGTAACTGGTAGTTGGCCAGGTTCAGCACCACCTGCAGTTTTTGCTCAACGTAGGTGTAGATCTCGGTATACGGCGGGATCGCCACGTCGGCTTCGGCAAAGCTGATTTTCAGGACAATGAAAAACGGCAAGGCGAAAAACAGGAACAGCCACAGGAACGGAATCCCGATGACCACCTGCTTGCCGCTGGGGACGATGCGGTGCAAGCGCCGCTTGAGCTTCTTCATGTTCATGAGCGCAGTACCACGCCGCTGTCGTCTTCCCACCACACGTAGACCTGGTCACCCCAGGTCGGCCGCTGACCACGGCGTTCGGCGTTAGCGACGAAGGACTGCACCAGCTTGCCGCTCGGCAGCTCTACGTAGAACACCGAGTGGCCGCCCAGGTAGGCGATGTCGTGCACCTTGCCGCTGGACCAGTTGTGTTCGCAGGTCGGCATTTCGGTGGTGACCAGCAGCTTTTCCGGGCGAATGGCGTAGGTCACCGACTTGTCTTCCACCGAGGTGGCGATGCCGTAGCCCACGTAGATGTCGCGGTCCAGGTCCGGGCACTTGAGCACCGCGTGGCCTTCGGCGTCGTCGACCACCTGGGTGTCGAAAATGTTGACGTTGCCGATGAACTCGCACACCAGGCGGCTGGTGGGGGTTTCGTAGATATCGATGGGGCTGCCGATCTGCGCGATCCAGCCCAGGTGCATGATCGCGATGCGTTCGGCCATGGTCATGGCCTCTTCCTGGTCGTGGGTCACCATCACGCAGGTCACGCCGACGCGCTCGATGATTTCGACAAGCTCAAGCTGCATCTGCGAACGCAGCTTCTTGTCCAGTGCGCCCATCGGCTCATCGAGCAGCAGCAGCTTCGGGCGTTTGGCCAGGGAGCGCGCCAGGGCAACCCGCTGGCGCTGGCCACCGGACAACTGGTGCGGCTTGCGCTTGGCGTACTGGCTCATCTGCACCAGCTTGAGCATCTCGGCCACGCGGGCGTCGACCTCGGCCTTGGGGATCTTGTCCTGTTGCAGGCCGAAGGCAATGTTCTGCGCCACGGTCATGTGCGGGAACAGGGCGTAGGACTGGAACATCATGTTGATCGGCCGCTCGTAGGGCGGCATGTCGGTGATGTCCACACCGTCGAGGTAGATGCGGCCTTCGGTCGGGCGCTCGAAGCCTGCGAGCATGCGCAGCAAGGTGGACTTGCCCGAACCCGAACCGCCGAGCAAGGCGAAGATCTCGCCTTTCTTGATTTCCAGGGACACATCGTCCACGGCAATCGTCTCGTCGAACTTCTTCGTGACCCGGTCGATTTTGACCAGCACCTTCTTCGGTGTCTGGTCGCCCTCGAGGGCTTTCTTATAGGCGCCGGAGGCAACTGCCATTTACGAAACTCCCAAAAAAACTGTGCAGCCGGCCCAATGCGGGCCAGCCTTGGATAGTTTGAGCCTTACTTGCCCGTCTTGACCTTGGTCCAGCTACGGGTCATTAAACGCTGCACGTTCGGGGGTAGCTCGAAGTTGACGAATGTCCGCTCGAGAACCGCCTGCGGTGGGTAAACCGCTTCGTCGGTGCGTATCGATTGCTCCATCAGCTTGTCCGCCCCAGGGTTAGGGTTGGCGTAACCGACGTAATCACTGACCTGGGCGATCACCTCAGGTTGCAGCAAATAGTTGATGAAGGCGTGGGCCTCTTTGACGTTGGCGGCATCCTTGGGGATCGCCAACACGTCAAACCACAGGTTGCCGCCTTCTTTGGGAATCGCGTAGGCGATGTTCACGCCTTTGCCCGCCTCGGCCGCACGGGCCTTGGCCTGGAACACATCGCCGGAGAACCCGGCGGCCACGCAGATGTTGCCGTTGGCCAGGTCCGAGATGTATTTGGATGAGTGGAAGTAGGTCACGTAGGGCCGCACTTTCAGCAGCTTTTCCTCGGCCTTTTTGTAGTCCGCCGGGTTGGTGCTGTTCGGGTCCAGGCCCATGTAGTTGAGTACAGCCGGCAGCATTTCATCCGCCGAGTCCATGAAGGACACGCCGCAGGTGGCCAGCTTCTTCATGTTTTCCGGTTCGAACAACACGGCCCAGGAATCGATCTTGTCGACACCCAGCACTTGCTTCACTTTGTCGACGTTGTAGCCGATGCCATTGGTGCCCCACAGGTACGGCACCGCGTACTGGTTGCCCGGGTCGTTCTTTTCCAGGCGCTTGAGCAGTGCCGGGTCGAGGTTGGCGTAGTTCGTGAGCAATGACTTGTCGAGTTTCTGGAACGCCCCGGCCTTGATCTGCTTGCCGAGGAAGTGGTTGGACGGCACCACCACGTCGTAGCCGGTACGCCCGGCCAGCAGTTTGCCTTCCAGGGTTTCGTTGGAATCAAACACGTCATACACGGGCTTGATACCGGTGGCCTTTTCGAAGTTGGCCAGGGTGTCGGTACCGATGTAGTCCGACCAGTTATAAATATGCACCGTCGGTGCGGCCTGCACGCTCAACGCCAGCGTGATACCCGCGCCCACCAGCATGGCTTGGCGAAATAAAGAAATTGGCACGTGGAGGTCCTCTTAAATAGTTGGGCCCAAAGTTGTTGCCCGGCAACAAAACCGGCGCGCAACTTACCCTCGATAAACCGATCCGGCAAAACTTTCTGTCATTTTATGTGTGGAAGGGAGCAAGCCCCCTTCCACAGGTAGCACGGCTTATTTACCGGATTTGATCTTGGTCCAGCTGCGTGTCATTTCACGCTGGGTCGCAGCCGGCAAGTCAGCAATCGCGTAGAGCTTGGCCTGGACATCGGCTGGTGGGTAGATGCCCGGGTCGCTGGTGATGTCTTTGTCGACCAGTGCGGTGGCCTTCTCGTTACCGTTCGGGAAACGCACGCTGTTGGTGATGGAGGCCATCACTTCAGGCTTGAGCAGGTAGTTGAGGAACGTGTAGGCGGCGTCGACGTTTTCGGCATCTTTAGGGATGGCGACCATGTCGAAGAAGCTACCGGCGCCTTCCTTCGGAATGTCATAGGCAACCTTGACCTTGCCACCGGCTTCAGCCGCGCGGGACTTGGCCTGCTGGATGTCGCCCGAGTAACCCACGGCCACGCAGATGTTGCCGTTGGCCAGGTCCGAGATGTACTTGGAGGAGTGGAAGTAGCCGATCGAAGGACGGATTTTCAGGAACAGGTCTTCAGCCTGCTTCAGATCGGCCTTCTTCTGAGTGTCGGTCGGCAGGCCCAGGTAGTGCAGCGCCACCGGCAGCATTTCGGTCGGCGAATCGAGGAAGCTCACGCCGCAGCTTTTCAGCTTGGCGATGTTTTCAGGCTTCATCAGCACATCCCAGGAGTCGATCTTGTCCACGCCCAGCGCGGCCTTGACCTTCTCCGGGTTGTAGCCGATGCCGATCGAACCCCACATGTACGGGAAGGCATGCTTGTTATCCGGGTCGCTGACCGACACGGCTTTAAGCAGGGATGTGTTCAGGTTGCTGTAGTTGGACAGCTTGGACTTGTCCAGCTCCTGGTAAACACCGGCCTTGATCTGCTTGGCGAGGAAGTTGTTCGACGGTACGACGATGTCGTAGCCGGACTTGCCTGCCAGCAACTTGGCTTCGAGGGTCTCGTTGCTGTCGAAGACGTCATACACCACTTTAATGCCCGACTCTTTTTCAAAGTTGGCGATGGTGTCCGGTGCGATGTAGTCGGACCAGTTGTAGACGTGCAGCACTTTATCGGCTGCCTGGGCGCCGCCCGCCATTGCGCCCATCAGGGACAAGGCGAGGAGGGTCTTGCCGGCGTTCTTCAAACCTAATGCCTTCATTTGGTGATGCTCCAATTTTTCTTTTTTGGGCCACGTTTTTTTATGTTCAGCGGCCCTTCCAGAGGGCAACAAAACAGGGCGACAGTCTGGCAAGTTCAGGGGCCGGCTTTCAACCAGAGCCCCCAACATTTGTAACTGCTCAATGCACCGCGCACTGAGCCTAGCACTTAGCCCTGCAACGCCGCCAAAGTCAGGTCCAGGCACGTACGCGCCTTGGTCACCAGCTCATCGATTTCGGCCTTGCTGATCACCAGCGGCGGCGAAATGATCATGGTGTCACCCACGGCGCGCATGATCAGGCCGTTGTTGAAGCAGAAAGTGCGGCAAATCATGCCCGCGCCCTTGCCTTCATAACGCTTGCGGGTGGCCTTGTCTTGAACCAGCTCGATTGCACCGAGCATGCCCACGCCGCGAACTTCGCCCACCAACGGGTGATCCGCCAATTCCCTCAAACGCTTTTGCAAATACGGTGCCGTTTCATCGTGAACGCGGCTGACGATTTTTTCATCGCGCATGATGCGGATGTTTTCCATGGCCACCGCCGCCGCCACCGGGTGGCCGGAGTAGGTGAAGCCGTGGTTGAAATCACCGCCTTCATTGAGCACGGCGACCACGTCGTCGCGCACGATCAGGCCGCCCATGGGGATGTAACCCGAGGTAAGGCCCTTGGCGATGGTCATCATGTGTGGCGTGAGGTCGTAGAAATCGCTCCCGAACCACTCACCGGTACGGCCGAACCCGCAGATCACTTCGTCGGCAATGAACAGGATGTCGTACTTGGCGAGGATTTCCTTGATGCGCGGCCAGTAAGTGGCGGGCGGCACGATGACGCCACCGGCGCCCTGGATCGGCTCGGCAATAAAGGCACCGACGTTGTCCACGCCCAACTCCAGGATTTTTTCTTCCAACTGGTTGGCGGCCCAGGTCCCGAACTCGTCGGGGCTCATGTCGCCGCCTTCGCCAAACCAGTACGGCTGGGCGATGTGGGTGATGCCCGGGATCGGCAAGTCGCCCTGTTCATGCATATACGTCATGCCGCCCAGGCTGGCGCCGGCCACGGTGGAGCCGTGGTAGCCATTCTTGCGGCTGATGATGGTTTTCTTGTTCGGTTGGCCTTTGATCGCCCAGTAATGGCGAACCATGCGCAACATGGTGTCGTTGCCTTCGGAGCCGGAACCGGTGAAGAACACGTGGTTCATGCCGGCGGGCGCGATATCGGAAATGGCTTTGGCCAGTTCCAGCACGGGCGGGTGAGCGGTCTGGAAGAACAGGTTGTAATACGGCAGTTCTTTCATTTGCTTGGCGGCGGCGTCGGCGAGTTCATCGCGACCGTAACCGATTGCCACGCACCACAGGCCGGCCATGCCGTCGAGGATCTTGTTGCCTTCGCTGTCCCACAAGTACACGCCGTGGGCTTTGGTGATGATCCGTGGGCCTTTCTCTTTCAATTGCTTGAAGTCGCTGAACGGCGCCAGATGGTGATCGTTGCTCAAGGCTTGCCATTCACGGGTTTGCGGGTTGTTGCTGGACATACCAATCTCCTCAAATTTCGGTGAGGGGCGCACGGCGCGAGCCGCACGCCCGGCGCATCAGACGGCGAAGAGCAGGAATTCCCGCTCCCACGAACTGATGACGCGCTTGAAGTTTTCGTGCTCGGCCCGCTTGACCGCGACGTAGCCTGTGATGAATTTCTGACCCAGGTATTTCTCGATGGTCTTGCTGTTTTCCATGCGTTCCAGGGCGTCTTCGATGGTCAACGGCAGGCGCAGGTTGCGCCGCTCGTAACCACGCCCAACCACCGGCGCGCTCGGGTTATGGCCTTCGACCATGCCGATGTAGCCGCACAGCAGGCTGGCGGCAATCGCCAGGTACGGGTTGGCGTCGGCGCCCGGCAGGCGGTTCTCGACACGGCGGTTCTGCGGGCCGGCATCCGGTACGCGCAGGCCGACAGTGCGGTTTTCTTCGCCCCATTCCACGTTCACCGGCGCCGAGGTGTCGGGCAGGAAGCGGCGGAACGAGTTCACATTAGGGGCAAACAGCGGCAGCAATTCAGGGATGAATTTCTGCAGGCCGCCAATGTGGTTGAGAAACAGCTGGCTCATGCTTCCGTCTTCATTGGAGAAGACGTTCTTGCCCGTGGCGATGTCGATGATGCTCTGGTGCAGGTGCATCGCGCTGCCGGGCTCGCCGGTCATCGGCTTGGCCATGAAGGTGGCGGCCACGTCGTGCTTGAGCGCGGCTTCACGCATGGTGCGCTTGAACACCAGGATCTGATCGGCCAGCGACAGCGCGTCGCCGTGACGGAAGTTGATTTCCATCTGCGCGGTGCCGTCTTCGTGGATCAGGGTGTCGAGGTCCAGCTCCTGCAGTTCGCACCAGTCGTAGACGTCTTCGAAGAGCGGGTCGAATTCGTTGGCGGCTTCAATAGAGAAGGACTGGCGACCCGTCTCCGGGCGCCCGGAACGGCCGATCGGCGGTTGCAGCGGGAAGTCCGGGTCTTCGCAGCGCTTGGTCAGGTAGAACTCCATCTCCGGCGCCACGATGGGCTGCCAACCTTTGTCGGCGTAGAGCTTGAGGACTTTCTTGAGCACGTTGCGCGGCGACAGCTCGATCGGGTTGCCTTGCTTGTCGTAGGTATCGTGGATCACCTGGGCGGTCGGCTCGATGGCCCAGGGCACCAGGAACACCGCGTTCTGGTCGGGGCGGCAGATCATGTCGATGTCGGCCGGGTCGAGCAGTTCGTAATAGATGTCGTCTTCGACATAGTCGCCGGTCACGGTCTGCAACAGCACGCTCTCGGGCAGGCGCATGCCCTTTTCGGCGATGAATTTGTTGGTCGGCGAGATCTTGCCCCGGGTGATGCCGGTGAGGTCGCCAATCATGCATTCGACTTCTGTGATCTTGTGGTCTTTCAACCAATCGGTGAGCTGGTCGAGGTTGTTACTCATAAATGCCTCTGGGCTGGGTTTCCTGGCATCCATTAAAGGCCAGGCGTTGGTTGACGCAGCATCCGCGTCGTTTTTTCGTTCAGGGTAGGAGCTTACCTGCCATTTGCTGCAGCGTTGCATTCCTCACGCCAAAGTTGTGCGCAATCTTGATCGGCGCAACGGATGAGGGCCGTTCATCGGCGGTGGCGAGGGCAAGGAAGAGGTCGGACAGGCCGTCAAGAATATTGGCCGGAGCGTGGGTATTCACACGGGATGAATGAACTGCGGACAAAGCCTGGCGCAAGCAGGCAGAGACGCCGAATGGCGGCAGGTGAAACATGAAGCACCCCGGTATTATTGCTGTTATGGGTTTGAATCGAGCTTAGCCTTGTTCATTTTTTTACACAACACCCCCGTAAAAAATACAACACGGCCCGCTCAAGCCCGCGAGTCCCAAGCCCATCAAACCCAAAAAACCGCCCTAAAAAGCCCCAAAAAAGCCTGCGGAGCGCTTTTTTAGGGCAAAAAAGGCCTCGCTTGACTTCGGCATGCCGTTCGGGTTGACTGAAACCAGAAAAGATCAATGATTGATATTTTTAACAACAAAGGTGTTGCATCATGTCGGTACCCCCGCGTGCCGTTCAGCTTAACGAAGCGAACGCGTTCCTTAAGGATCATCCTGAGGTTCTGTACGTAGACCTTCTAATTGCGGATATGAATGGTGTGGTGCGCGGCAAGCGCATCGAACGCACCAGCCTCCACAAGGTTTACGAGAAGGGCATTAACCTGCCTGCCTCTTTATTTGCCCTGGATATCAACGGCTCGACGGTGGAAAGCACCGGCCTGGGCCTGGACATCGGTGATGCTGACCGAATCTGTTATCCAATCCCCGACACCCTGTGCAATGAGCCCTGGCAAAAGCGCCCTACCGCGCAACTGCTGATGACCATGCACGAACTTGAAGGTGAACCTTTCTTCGCCGATCCGCGCGAAGTGCTCCGCCAAGTCGTCAGCAAGTTCGATGACATGGGCCTGACCATCTGCGCTGCCTTCGAGCTTGAGTTCTACCTGATCGACCAGGAGAACGTGAACGGCCGCCCACAACCGCCCCGCTCGCCGATCTCCGGCAAACGCCCGCATTCGACACAGGTTTACCTGATCGACGACCTCGACGAATACGTCGACTGCCTCCAGGACATCCTCGAAGGTGCCAAGGAGCAAGGCATCCCGGCCGACGCCATCGTCAAGGAAAGTGCCCCGGCGCAGTTCGAAGTGAACCTGCACCACGTGGCCGACCCGATCAAGGCCTGCGACTACGCGGTACTGCTCAAGCGCCTGATCAAGAACATCGCCTACGACCATGAGATGGACACCACCTTCATGGCCAAGCCTTACCCAGGCCAGGCAGGCAACGGGCTGCACGTGCATATTTCGATCCTGGACAAGGACGGCAAGAACATCTTCGCCAGCGAGGATCCCGAGCAGAACGCCGCATTGCGTCACGCGATCGGCGGTGTGCTGGAGACCCTACCCGCCCAGATGGCGTTCCTGTGCCCCAACGTCAACTCCTACCGTCGTTTCGGCGCACAGTTCTACGTGCCGAACTCGCCGTGCTGGGGCCTGGACAACCGCACCGTAGCGATTCGCGTACCGACCGGCTCGTCCGACGCGGTACGTATCGAACACCGCGTGGCCGGCGCCGACGCCAACCCTTACCTGCTGATGGCTTCGGTCCTGGCAGGCGTGCACCATGGTCTGACCAACAAGATCGAACCGGGCGCTCCAGTGGAAGGCAACAGCTACGAGCAGAACGAGCAAAGCCTGCCGAACAACCTGCGCGATGCCCTGCGTGAGTTGGACGACAGCGAGGTCATGGCCAAGTACATCGATCCTAAATACATCGATATCTTCGTCGCCTGTAAGGAAAGTGAGCTGGAAGAGTTCGAACACTCCATCTCCGACCTTGAGTACAACTGGTACCTGCATACCGTGTAAGCGGTTGAAGCAGTAAAAGGGAACGCCGCTGACTTTGGTCAGTGGCGTTTTTTTATGGGTTTCTTTTGGGATACCGAGGTGGCCTCATCGGCAGCAAGTCGAATCGTCGCACCGCCCCTCCCACACTTTGATTTGTGAATGCAGTTAAATCTCCCTGCTCATACAATGCCCGCTGCCTTGTAGGAGACTTCCATGACCACCCGCCCCGCCGCCACTCGCAAACCCCGCGCCCGCAGCCAGGCACGTATCGACGCAATCCTCGATGCCGCCCGCACCTTGCTGGCCGCCGAAGGCGTGGACAGTTTGTCGATCTACAGCGTGGCCGAACGGGCGCAGATTCCGCCGTCGTCGGTGTACCACTTTTTCGCCAACGTGCCGGCGTTACTGGAGGCGTTGACGGCCGATGTGCATGCGGCCTTCCGCGCGGCCATTGAGGCGCCCATCGAACATGACGCGCTCAACACTTGGCGAGACCTGTCCAGTATCGTCGAACAGCGCATGCTGACTATCTATGAACATGACGCCGCCGCCCGCCAGCTGATCCTGGCCCAGCATGGCCTCACCGAAGTCACCCAGGCCGACCGCCAGCACGATCTGGAATTGGGACATCTGATGCTGACCGTGTTCAACCGCCACTTTGAAGTGCCGAGGTTGCCAGCCGACGTGGATGTGTTCGCCCTGGCGCTGGAACTGAGCGACCGCGTGTATGCGCGCTCGGTGCATCAGCATGGGCAGATTACGCCGCGTATGGCGGAGGAAGGGATGCGGGTGTTTGATGCGTATGTGGGGCTCTACCTGCCAGCCTATTTGCCCAAGCGCTGAGCCTTGCGGTGACCGGTAGGCCTCATCGGGAGCAAGCCCCCTCCCACATTGACCGCGTTTCAACTCTGGAATGCACTCAAATGTGGGAGGGGGCTTGCTCCCGATGACGGCCTCAAGACCGACACCCCTCACAACTTGGCGATCGACACCTCAGTGGACTTCACAAAGGCAATCACCTCACTGCCGATCACCAGTTCCAGCTCTTTGACCGAGCGGGTGGTGATCACCGAAGTGACGATACCGGAGGCGGTCTGCACATCGATTTCCGACAGCACGTCGCCGACTACGATTTCCTTGATGGTGCCTTTGAACTGGTTACGCACGTTGATGGCTTTAATGGTCATGGTGTTCTTCCTTCGTGGGACAAGTGAGTTATTGAGCCCAACGCAATTGCGTAGGCAGCGGTGAAACAGGTTCGGGTTCCGGCGGAGCGCCGGGCAACGACAGCACACGGTTGAGCACTTCGGCCTCCAGCGCCGCCAGGCGATGAGAGCCACGGGCCCGTGGGCGTGGCAGGTCGACGATCAGGTCGAGGCCGATTTCGCCGTCTTCGATCAGGATCACCCGGTCGGCAATCGCCACGGCTTCGCTGACGTCATGGGTTACCAGCAACACGGTGAAGCCGTGCTGGCGCCACAGGTTTTCGATCAGTTGCTGCATCTCGATGCGGGTCAGGGCATCCAGCGCGCCCAGCGGCTCATCGAGCAACAGCAAGCGCGGTTGGTGGATCAGGGCGCGCGCGAGGGCCACGCGTTGCTTCTGGCCACCGGACAATGCCGCCGGCCATTCATTGGCGCGCTCCGCCAGGCCGACCGCGTCCAAGGCTTGCAGCGCTTTGGGACGCCAGTCGCCCTTGAGGCCCAGGCCCACGTTGTCGATGATTTTTTTCCACGGCAACAAACGCGCTTCCTGGAACATCAACCGCGTGTCTTCAATTGCTTCGCCGAGCGCTGCGGAACCGGCCAGCAGCTCGCCGCCACTGGCTTTGTCCAGGCCGGCCAGCAGGCGTAGCAAGGTACTTTTGCCGCAACCACTGCGGCCGACCACGGCCACGAACTGGCCGGCCGGAATGTGCAGGTCAATCTCTTTGAGCACGTGCCGTGCGCCAAATGATTTGCGCAATTTGCGCACTGCCAGGGGGATCCCTTTAAGCAGGCGCGGAGGTTGTTGAGCTGTCATGCCGCACCGCCTTTATTCACTTGATACGCCGGGTGCCAGCGCAGCCACACACGTTCCAGGCCACGTGCAGCCAGGTCGGCCAGCTTGCCGAGAATGGCGTACATCACGATGGCCAGCACCACCACGTCGGTTTGCAGGAACTCACGTGCGTTCATCGCCAGGTAGCCGATGCCGGAGCTGGCGGAGATGGTTTCCGCCACAATCAGCGTCAACCACATAAAGCCCAGGGCAAACCGCACGCCCACCAGGATCGACGGCAGGGCGCCCGGCAGGATGACTTGCCAGAACAGGCTGAACCCGGACAAGCCATAGCTGCGCGACATTTCCACCAACGCCGGGTCGACGTTGCGGATGCCGTGGTAGGTGTTGAGGTAAATCGGGAACAACGTACCGAGGGCCACCAGGAAAATCTTTGCGGTCTCGTCGATCCCGAACCACAGGATCACCAGCGGGATCAGCGCCAGGTGCGGCACGTTGCGGATCATCTGCACCGAGCTGTCCAGCAGGCGCTCGCCCCACGTCGACAAGCCAGTGATAAACCCCAGCGCCAGGCCGATGCCGCCACCGATCACAAAGCCCAGGCCCGCGCGCCAGCCGCTGATGGCCAGGTGGGTCCAGATTTCGCCGCTGGCCACAAGATGCACCCCGGCTTCAATCACGGCACTCGGGGCCGGCAGAATGCGCGTCGACAACCAGCCCGCCGACACGGACAACTGCCACACCGCCAGCAATAAAACCGGCAGCGCCCAAGGCGCCACGCGATGGCTCAATTTTTCATAATTCATAACGCCACCTCAGCTCTGTGACGCCGCTTTGGGAAGGATATCGTTGGCGACCATTTCGCCGAACGGGCTCACATAGCCGGCGCTTTTCGGCAGTTCCGGACGCTCGATGTCCAGGTGCGGGAACAGCAGCTCAGCGACCCGATACGACTCTTCCAGGTGTGGATAACCGGAGAAGATAAAGGTGTCGATGCCCAGCGCGGCGTATTCCTTGACCCGCGCCGCAACGGTCGGGCCATCACCCACCAGCGCCGTACCCGCACCGCCACGCACCAGGCCGACGCCGGCCCACAGGTTGGGGCTCACTTCCAGATGGTCGCGGTTGCCGCCGTGCAACGCGGCCATGCGTTGCTGGCCAACCGAATCGAAGCGCGCCAGGGAGGCCTGGGCGCGGGCGATGGTGTCGTCGTCCAGATGGGAGATCAGTTTGTCGGCGGCTTTCCAGGCTTCGTCGGTGGTCTCGCGCACGATCACATGCAGGCGAATGCCAAAGCGCACGGTACGCCCGAGCTTGGCCGCCTTGGCCCGCACTTGTTCGATCTTCTCGGCAACCGCGGCCGGTGGCTCGCCCCAGGTCAGCACCATTTCCACTTGCTCGGCGGCCAGGTCCTGGGCGGCTTCGGAAGAACCGCCAAAGTACAACGGCGGGCGCGGTTGCTGGATCGGTGGGTAAAGCAATTTGGCGCCTTTGACGCTGATGTGTTCGCCATCGTAATCCACGGTTTCGCCCTCCAGCACACGACGCCAGATGCGCGTGAACTCGACCGAAGCCTGGTAGCGCTCTTCGTGGCTGAGGAACAAGCCATCGCCGGCCAACTCGTCCGGATCACCACCGGTGACCAGGTTGAACAACGCGCGGCCACCGGACAAACGATCCAGGGTCGCGGCCTGACGCGCGGCCACCGTTGGGGAAATGATCCCGGGGCGCAGGGCGACCAGAAATTTCAAACGCTGGGTCACCGGGATCAGCGACGCGGCCACCAGCCACGAGTCTTCGCAGGAACGCCCGGTGGGGATCAGCACTCCACCGAAACCCAGGCGGTCAGCGGCCTGGGCCACTTGCTGCAAATAACCGTGGTCGACGGCGCGAGCGCCTTCGGCGGTGCCAAGGTAATGGCCGTCGCCGTGGGTAGGCAGGAACCAGAAAATAGTGAGGCTCATGGAGTTGTCTCCTGAAGAAGTCGGATTACGGCGCTTTGGCCACGGCAGCGGATGGCGTCCAGATCACGTCCTTGATGCTCAAGGGCTTGGGGATCAATTTGAGTTGGTAAAAGCTGTCGGCGATTTTCTGCTGGGCGGCAACCACTTCCGGGGTCAGGAACAGCGCGCCATAGCCCTGGCGCTTCACCGAGGTCAGGGTGATGTCAGCCGGCAGGCCAAGCAGCGGCGCGACTTGTTCGGTGACTTCCTGTGGGTTGGCCTTGGACCATTCGCCCACCGCGCGCACTTCTTCGATCAGCGCCTTGATCACCTGCGGGTGTTGCTCGGCATACGGCTTGGTCGCCAGGTAAAACTGGTGGTTATCGGCGATACCGGTGCCGTCGCGCAGCGTGCGCGCTTGCAGTTGTTTCTCGGCGGCGGCCTGGTACGGGTCCCAGATCACCCAGGCGTCCACGCTGCCACGCTCGAACGCGGCGCGGGCATCGGCGGGCGGCAGGAATACGGTGTGTACGTCGGTGTATTTCAGACCGGCGTCTTCCAGGGCACGCACCAGCAGGTAGTGCACGTTGGAGCCCTTATTGAGCACGATTTTCTTGCCCTTGAGCTCGGCCACCGATTTGATCGTCGAGTCTTTGGGCACCAGGATCGCTTCGCTGGTCGGTGCCGGTGGCTCGTAGGCCACGTAAAGCAGGTCGGCGCCGGCGGCCTGGGCGAACACCGGCGGGGTTTCGCCGGTAACACCAAAGTCGATGGAGCCGACGTTCAAGCCCTCGAGCAACTGCGGGCCGCCGGGAAACTCCGTCCATTGCACCTGTACGCCTTGGGCAGCCAGGCGTTTTTCCAGGGTGCCCTTGGCTTTGAGCAGCACCAACGTGCCGTATTTCTGATAACCGATCCGCAAGGTCTCGGCAGCTTGGGCTTGAACAATGGCGCCGAAGGACACAGCCGCAGCAAACAGTGCGACCAGACCACGACGCAAGATGACAGTGCGCATGGCGCTCTCTCCAATTATGCGATGAGGGTTTTGGCTGCACCTGCTTGGCCGTTGGCGGCTGAGTAAGGTGAGTGTTTCTTAAATCGGTAAGGCTCAGATGCTCCAGCGAGCAGTCAACAAACGCTCATTGAGCACATGTGGGTCCAGCGGTTTCGGGCGGCGGGCCATGGCGCTGTAGAGGGTTTCCAGCGCTTCGTGCAAACGCTGCTCCAGCACCGGCACCAATTGCGCCTGCACGCTGCCTTCGCCATAGGCGATCTGGCTGTCCTCGGCAAAAATACCGTGGAGCAACTCCTGGGCTTTGAGGGCCGACAACACCGGCTTCAAGGCGTAGTCCACCGCCAGCATGTGGGCGATGCTGCCGCCTGTAGCCATCGGCAACACGACCTTGTGGGCCAGGGCGCGTTCGGGCAGCAGGTCGAGCAGGGTTTTCAGCGCGCCGGAGAACGAGGCCTTGTACACCGGCGTGGCGATTACCAGGCCATCGGCGTTAGCCACCTGCTGCAACAGATCGATAACCCTGGGGCTGTCGAAGCGCGCATGCAGCAAGTCTTCGGCCGGGAAGTCCCGTACCTGGTAACTCACCACCTCAACGCCTTTGCCTTGCAACCATTGACGGGTTTTTTCCAGCAAGACCCCGGAGCGGGAACGCTGGCTGGGGCTGCCTCCGAGTGTGACGACCAACATGCGGGAATTCCTTGAGCAAGTGCCGGCGGTTCGCTGGGTGGGCGATGGCGCCAATATGTGACAGACCTTATCAGCAGATTTATATATCTATAAATCTTATTTTTTCATTTGTTTATTCTTAAAATGCATATGACACTCATCAATTGCCAGGCGAAAAAAAGGCCGTCGAAACGGCCTGAAAACCCCTGCAATGTGAGTGTTGAAATGCGGTCAACCTGTGGGAGGGGTCTTGCTCCCTCCCACAGAGGTCCCGCGTCAGCGGTTAGGTTGTGGGGTAAGCCGCAGATACGGCTTCACTGCCCTGTAACCCTTTGGAAAGCGCTTCTTGATCTCTTCCTCGTCCTTGAGCGACGGCACGATCACCACTTCATCGCCGTCCTGCCAGTTGGCCGGGGTGGCGACCTTGTGGTTGTCGGTCAGTTGCAGCGAGTCGATGACTCGCAGGATTTCGTGGAAGTTACGGCCGGTACTCGCCGGGTAGGTGATGGTCAGGCGAATCTTTTTGTTCGGGTCGATCACGAACAGGGAACGCACGGTGAGGGTGTCACTGGCGTTGGGATGGATCAGGTCGTAAAGGTCCGAGACCTTGCGGTCGGCGTCCGCCAGGATCGGGAAGTTGACGACGGTGTTCTGGGTCTCATTGATGTCTTCGATCCACTTGTGATGCGAGTCCACCGGGTCGACCGACAGGGCGATGGCCTTGACGCCACGCCTGGCGAATTCATCCTTGAGCTTGGCGGTAAAGCCCAGCTCGGTGGTGCACACCGGGGTGAAGTCCGCCGGATGGGAAAACAACACACCCCAGCTGTCGCCCAGCCATTCATGAAAACGAATCTTGCCGGCGCTGGAATCCTGTTCGAAGTCGGGGGCGATATCGCCCAGTCTTAGGCTCATGGTGTGGCTCCTGATGAGTGCTTATGGAGCCCACTGTGCATGGATTGACGCTGATTTAAAAAGAATAAATATCGATTTATCTAGACGATAAAAGAATATTAAAAATGTGTTCATTGGACGCGAGAAAGGGCGGGGTGCAATATCGCCTCCAAGGTTCGAGAAGGCCTTGAGACGCTGTACAAAGAGGGGTTTCAGGAAGGGCTTGCGGGGGTTGGCTCGACTTGATGCAACATTAAGAAAAACCTCGCGATAACGCGAGGTTTTCCTTAACCAGACTTACAGGAAGCTGTAGGTGTAGTTGAAGATCAGACGCGTCTGATCCTGGTCCTGGATACCGGTACCGCTGCCGCGGTAAGCACCATGACGCAGGGTGGTACCGAAACCTTTCAGCGCACCTTGCTGAATGGTGTAGTCGATACGCATATCGCGTTCCCACTCGGACTGATCACTGCCACCGTTGGCAGCTTTGATGTTATCGCCATGCAGGTAAGCGATCGAGGTTTTCAGGCCTGGAACACCCAGTGCGGCAAAGTCATAAGAGTACTGACCGAAGGTGGTATTTTCACCCGCGCGAACGAACGAGTTGATCATGCTGTCGGTGAACAGATAGAAGCTGGAGCCACCAGCACCTTCGTTACGACCTCGGCCGTCTACCACGCTGCCTTGGTTTACCCAGACAAAACCACCATCGTCGCTGACGCGCTGGTGACCAACCATGAATGCGCTGCCACCCAACGAGTAGGTGAACATGGCGCTCCAGGTTTTGTTATCAACCTCGCCGGTGTTCTTCGCATAGCCGCCGTTGTTGTTGAAGCGGTAGCCTGCATCACCGTTCTTGCCATCGGAGCTGCTGTCGAAATAGCGCAGGTCGGTCTTGAACGACTGGCCTTCGCTGATCGGGTACACATGCACGGCGCCCAGGAAGTGCTGCTTGTAGTAATCTTCCAGGTTCGCGTAGTAGTACTGCAGGGTCAGGTCTTTGGTGACCTTCCAGTCAGCGCCGCCAAAACGGAACTTGTTGCTTTCCTGAGTACCGCCGTTAACGGCCAGGCCTGTGCTGTTGCTGGAAGCACGACCAGTGGCGTGTTCGAGCTGACCGGCATTGAAGGTCACATTGTCGATTTCTTTGGAAGTGACGGTGCCGCCTTCAAAGGTTTGCGGCAACAGACGACCGTCGCTGGCGATCAGAATCGGCAGGTTCGGTGCAAGCGCGCCACCCAGGTGGGCTTCAGTCTTGGAGAAGCGGGCCTTGACGTTGGCACTGGCGCTGCTCCAGCTGCTGACGGCAGAGCCATCGGTATCACTTGGAACGAAGGAGTTGCTGTTTGGGTGATGACCACGGCCGCCGTCCAGGTGCAAACCCACCAATGCCTGGGCATCGATACCAAAACCAACCACGCCCTGAGTGAAGCCGGACAGGTAGTTGAATTTCAGGCCTGTCGCCGTCTCGCGCTGGTCAGCACCGCCATCACGCTGATCATTGTCGAAATACAAGGTGCGAGAGCTGACGCTGGCCTTGCTGTCTTCGATGAAACCGGCAGCGCCTGCTTGCTGGGCGATTGCGCCCAAAGCTACAGCCAAAGCCAAGGTGGACTTCTTCATGTACCGCTCCTCTCATTTCTAATTTTTGTATTTCTTCGGTCTCGGGTCTGACGCCCTCGATCCACAGATGCGCGATTAGCGCCGGATAGTGACTGGCAAGTCAATCGTAACCTTGTGTGTGTACTACCTTCGTCTAATCACAGTTGATTTGGTCCTTGCAGGGTAATGAGTTTTTCATACACCCAAAAAGAATTATTTCATTTTTTTTCATACGATTCGGGAATAAGCCTTTGCGTGACATGGAGCAGTCAGGGTAGACCAACCGTTCCATAAGCTCATTCCTAAAGGGTATTTGTCAGCACTTTTTTAGATCGATTAGTGTGGACGCTCCATTACATACGTCACCCATGATCAAAAAGGCGACGCCATCATGGCGAAACGCACATCCTCCAGTCAATTTGTTACAGTTTTTGTGTCACTAATAATTTCTTTGCCGACCGCAATCTACCCACAGTCGCCATCCCGTTATCGGCGTGAGATCAAGAATGCTTAAATTTCAGTTGTAACGTGAAAGACCGAGCCGCCGAGCAGGCCGGTGCTTACGCGAGCCTGCTCGGTGGTCGGAGGGGAGGGCTTTACAAGGCTTTCTCGAAGATCTTCGAATTACGCTGATAGTTGTACAGCGAAGCACGCGCCGACGGCAGGCGGTCCACACTGCTTGGCACAAACCCCCGTTCGCGGAACCAGTGGGCGGTGCGCGTGGTGAGTACGAACAAAGTTTTCAACCCCTGCGCCCGCGCACGGGCCTGGATGCGCTCCAGCAACACATCCCCCCGCGCGCCATGACGGTATTCCGGGTTCACCGCCAGGCATGCCAGCTCACCCGCGTCCGAATCGGCGATCTGGTACAGCGCCGCACAGGCGATGATCATGCCTTCGCGCTCGACCACGCTGAACTGTTCGATCTCGCGCTCCAGCACTTCCCGTGAACGCCGCACCAGGATGCCCTGCTCTTCCAGCGGGCTGATCAGGTCGAGCAGGCCGCCGACATCTTCAATCGCCGCCTCGCGCACCTGTTCGAATTGCTCCTGGGCGACCAGCGTACCGCCACCATCACGGGTGAACAGTTCGGTGAGCAGGGCGCCGTCCTCGGCGTAGCTGACGATATGGCTGCGCCCTACTCCACCCCGGCAAGCCTCGGCCGCCGCGTCGAGCAGTTCGGCCTGGTAGTTGCTGCTGCCCAGGCGTTGCAAGTGGGCCGGCACTTGTTGCGGGCGCAGTTCGCGCACCAGGCGGCCGTTTTCATCGATCAGGCCGAGGTCGGCGCCGAACAGCAACAGCTTGTCGGCCCCCAAGTCGATGGCCGCGCGGGTGGCGACGTCTTCGCAGGCCAGGTTGAAAATCTCACCGGTGGGCGAATAGCCCAGGGGCGACAACAACACGATGGAGCGCTCGTCCAGCAGGCGGTTGATGCCCTTGCGGTCGACGCGGCGTACTTCGCCGGTGTGGTGGTAGTCCACGCCTTCGAGTACGCCGATCGGGCGCGCGGTCACCAGGTTGCCGCTGGCCACCCGCAGGCGCGAGCCTTGCATCGGCGACGAGGCCATGTCCATCGACAAGCGCGCTTCGATAGCGATCCGCAGATGGCCGACCGCGTCGATCACACACTCCAGCGTCGCCGCATCGGTGATGCGCATGCCTTCGTGGTAGGTCGGGATCAGGCCGCGTGCTTCAAGACGCGCTTCGATCTGTGGGCGCGAACCATGGACCAGTACCAGGCGCACGCCCAGGCTGTGCAGCAGCACCAGGTCGTGGACGATATTGCCGAAGTTCGGATGGTCCACACCATCGCCGGGCAACATGACGACAAAGGTGCAGTCGCGGTGGGCATTGATATAGGGGGACGCGTGACGAAGCCAATTAACGTATTCGGGCATAACACCTGGGCCTGTAATAAAAAGCAGCCAAAAAAGGATGAACCGTGAAAGCGCACAGCGGGCTGATGGTTATCGTCGGAACAGGCTTGGCGACACGCTCACTCTCCTTTTATGTACGAACAGACCGGGGTTAATTTATGCGGGTTTCAAGCAGTAATGCTCGATCAGCTCCCGCAATAGACGCACTGTAGGCGTCAAGCGTGACATTTCGAGGTACTCGCCCGGCTGGTGAGCACAAGCGATATCGCCAGGGCCCAATACCAGGGTTTCACAACCAAGGCGCTGAAGATAAGGCGCTTCGGTCCCGAACGCTACTGCTTCGGCACGATGACCGGTCAAACGTTCCGCCACCCGTACCAGTTCGGCGTCTTCAGGTTGTTCGAACGGCGGCACTTCGGGGAACAGCGGCGCATAGTCGATCTTGACCTTATGGCGCTCGGCCAGGGGTTCGAGCTTCTGCCGGATGGCGGCGCGCAGCATCCGCGGGTCCATGCCCGGCAAGGGCCGCAGGTCGAATTCCAGGGAACACTGGCCGCAGATGCGATTGGGGTTATCGCCACCATGGATACAGCCGAAGTTCATGGTCGGCTGCGGCACGCTGAATTGCGGGTTGCGATATTCACGTTGCCAGGCCAGGCGCAGGCCGCGCAGTTCGCCGATGGCATCATGCATGGCCTCAAGGGCGCTATGGCCCAGGCTCGGGTCAGAGGAATGGCCGCTTTGGCCAAGGATGTCGATGCGCTCCATCATCACACCTTTGTGCAGCCGGATCGGCTTGAGCCCGGTCGGTTCGCCGATCACCGCCGCGCGGCCCAGCGGGCGTCCAGCGTCGGCCAAGGCCCGAGCACCGGACATGGAGCTTTCTTCATCGCAGGTGGCGAGAATCAGCAACGGCTGCTTGAACGGCTGGTCCAGCAACGGCAACACCGCTTCAATCGCCAGGGCGAAAAAGCCCTTCATGTCACAACTGCCCAATCCTACCCAGCGACCATCGACTTCCGTCAGCTTGAGCGGGTCGGTTTTCCACAGGGCTGCGTCATAGGGCACCGTATCGCTGTGGCCCGCCAGCACCAGGCCGCCAGGCCCACTGCCGAAACTTGCCAGCAGGTTGAATTTGCCGGGACTGACCTGCTGGATGTCGATGGCAAACCCCAGATCGCCCAGCCAACCGGCGAGCAAATCGATCACCGGGCGGTTGGTCTGGTCGAGAGACGCTTGGGTACAACTGACCGAAGGCGCGGCAATCAGCGCGGCGAATTGCTCTTTCATGGAGGGTAATGGCATGCGCGGTCTCCCAACTTCCCGGATGAGCCCCACTATAGAACCATCCGCTGGACACAATAAACCGTTGCGGCACGTTGCCGGGCTCAGTCCTGTACACTGCACGACCTTGGCAGCCACCTTTTTCCCCGGCTGCGCTCCCGATCCTGGATTTTCCGGCCATGCAGAAAGAAACCGAAATCAAACTCCGCGTCAGCCGCGAAACACTCGCCGCGCTGCGTGAGCACCCGTTACTGAAAAAACGCAACAAAAGTGGCTGGGAACGCCGTGAGTTGATGAACCAGTATTTCGACACCCCCGAGCGCGACCTGGCCCAGGCCAAAGTCGCCCTGCGTTTGCGCAAGGACGGTGACGAGATCATCCAGACCCTCAAGACCCGCGGCCAAAGTGTTGCCGGTTTGTCGGAACGCAACGAGTACAACTGGGACCTGCCCAAAGCCAAGCTCGACGTGAAGAAACTCGACGGCGAATGCTGGCCCGAGCAACTGGCCGAGCTGGATAAAAAGTCCCTCAAGCCGATCTTCACCACCGACTTCGTGCGCGAACGCGCCGAAATCGCCTGGGGCCGTGGCAAGACCAAAGTGGTCATCGAAGCCGCCCTGGACCTGGGCCACGTGGTGGTCGGCAAGCAGAAGGAAGAGATCTGCGAGTTGGAGCTGGAACTGCGTGAAGGCGAACCCGCCGCCCTGCTGGAACTGGCCGCCGAATTGGCCGCGACCCTGGCGTTGATGCCGTGCGATATCAGCAAGGCCGAGCGCGGCTACCGCCTGTACGACGCAGGCAGCTACTCCCTGAGCCTGCCGGCGCCGCAGATCCAGGCTGAAATGCCATTGGACGACGCCTTCGCCGCGATCATGTGGCACCTGTTGGGCAGCAGTCAGCGCCTGGCCGAGCAATACCGTTTCAATGGCCACTGGCGCCTGCTGCAAGACTGGGTCGACAACCTCGGTGAATTACGCGCCCTGATCGGCAGCCTCGGCCAGGCCGCCCCGCGCCAATCCACCAGCGAACTGCGCAGCGCACTGGATGCCTTGCTGGAAGACTGGCGCCCGCTGGTACAGGCCGGTGATGACGACGAAGACATCCGCAAAGCCGCGCCTGAGCAGTTCGCCGAAGAGCTGCAGGACGTGCGCTGGGGCCTGTTCTCACTGAACACCTCGCGCTGGCTGCTCGCCCGCAGTTGGACTGCCGAGCGCAACGTGCGCGGCAACCGCCAGGGCGCCGCGCAAATCACCAATTGGCTGCCGCGCCTGCTGGCCGACGACGCCGTCGCCCTGCAACTGCCGCGCTACCAGCAACAACCGGAAGACCTGGCTGAACAACTGCCGCGTATCGAGCGCATCCAGGCCTGGCTGCATCATGCGCGTCAGGTGGTAGACATCCCGGAACTGGACCGTTTGTATGGCGAGCTGAACAAGTTGGTGCAACTGGCCAACCAGCCGATCACCGATGAGTCGCTGGATGCGCGCATGCATCAGGCGATTGCGGTGTATCAGAACCGTGCCTGGAAGACCCTTCTGCGCCTGTGATATCCCATCGGGGCAAGCCCCTCCTACATAAATGTGGGGGCTTGCCCCGATGAGGCCCTGCCTGTCAGCGCAATATTGGCAGGCTGGTGGTGGATTTGATCTCGGACAACGCCACAATCGAGTTGACCTCTTGGATCCCCGGCACCATCGATAACTTATCGAAGAAAAACCGCTCGTACGCCTCGATGTCCGACGCCACGATGCGCAGCAGAAAATCCACCGCCCCCATCAGCACATAGCACTCCAACACTTCCGGAAAGCCGCGAATTGCCTCGGTGAACTCGGTGAAGTTGGATCGACCGTGGGCGTTGAGTTTGACCTCGGCGAAAATCTGCGTGTTGAGGCCAATTTTCTTGCGGTCCAGCAAGGTGACCTGGCCGCGAATCACGCCCTCCTCCTTGAGCCGCTGGATACGTCGCCAGCACGGTGACTGGGACAGGCCGACCTGTTCGGCGATCTGCGCACTGGAGAGCGAAGCGTCCTCTTGGAGCAAGGCCAGGATGCGACGGTCGTAGGCGTCCAACTCGCTGTGCATAAAAATACCTTTGATGGTGACTATCTTGAATTGATTAACTCAATTAAACCCAATTAAGGCTCACTTTAGATAAGAAATCTCCCGCAGCGAATGTAAAAATTTCTCCAGTCGAATCTGGAGAGCCCGCATGCACGCCGTCGAAACCACCCAGCCTGTCACCCGCGTTGATGCGTGGGCCACCCACACCGCCCACTGCCAGGCGCACTACCAGATCGTCGCCGAGGCCGAGCCTGACGTGCTGTGTCGGATACTCAACTTTTTTGCCTTGCAGTTTTTGACGCCCAGCCAGGTCACCGTGACCCGTGCAGACGGCCTGCTGAATGTCGATATCGTGATGGACGGCCTGAGCTGGCATAGGGCTCAGGTGATCGGTGAAAAGATTCGAAACCTGATCAGCGTGTGCACGCTACACCTGTGGCCGGCTGATGCCGTGGGGGCTCAAGCGCTGTTGGCGGCCGCGCAGTAAAAGTCTGTAATACATGGCCGGAGGAGGATTGTCGGGGGCTGGCTAGCCTGGGTTTACATCCGAGGCTACCCAGGAAGACCTTCATGGCTGTTGATCAGCGATTGGAACTGCATACGTTACTGCCGGCCCTGGTCGAGGCAGGGCTGATTACACCCGACATCGCTAGGCGCGTATCGGCGCTGCCGGCCGACAGCACCCTGCATCCGCTGGAGTGCATCGCCGCCCATGGCCCGTGCCTGGAAACCCTCACGCAGTGGCTGGCCCGGCATGCAGGGCAACCTTATCTGCGCATTGACCCGCTGAACATCGACGTGGCCGCGGTAGTCCCGCTGATGTCCCACGGGTTTGCCCAGCGTCACGGGATCCTTGCCATAGCGGTGGACACACACACCCTCACCGTGGCCAGCGCCCAGCCCCACGTGACCGGCTGGGAAGCCGGGCTGGCGCAGGTGCTCAAGCGCTCGATCAAACGCGTAGTGGCCAACCCCCAGGCGATCCAGCGCTGTATCGGCGAGTTTTATCGCTTGGCGAAGTCCGTCAGCGGCGCGGATCAAAAAGTGCCGGTGCCCGGCAACTTCGACCTGCTCAACCTCGGCGCCAGCGACCAGGAGCCGGACGCCAACGACGCGCATATCGTCAACATCGTCGACTGGCTGTTGCAGTACGCCTTCGCCCAGCGCGCCAGCGATATCCATATCGAACCGTGCCGCGAGCAGGGCCGGGTGCGCTTTCGCATTGACGGGTTGCTGCACGACGTCTATCAATTCCCGCCGCAGGTGACGATGGCGGTAGTCAGCCGCCTGAAAAGCCTGGGCCGCATGAACGTGGCGGAAAAACGCAAACCCCAGGATGGCCGGGTCAAGACCAAAAGCCCGGCGGGAGCGGAAGTGGAGTTGCGCCTGTCGACCCTGCCCACCGCCTTTGGCGAAAAACTGGTAATGCGGATCTTCGACCCGCAGGTACTGCTCAAAGACTTCGACCAGTTGGGCCTGTCCAGTGAAGACCAGCAGCGCTGGCACGCCATGACCCGCCAGGCCAACGGCATCATCCTGGTCACCGGCCCTACCGGCTCGGGCAAGACCAGCACCCTCTACACCACGCTCAAGCAACTGGCGACCCGCGAGATCAACCTGTGCACGGTGGAAGACCCCATCGAAATGGTCGAACCGGCGTTCAACCAAATGCAGGTGCAGCACAACATAGACCTGACCTTTGCCAGTGGCATCCGCGCCCTGCTGCGCCAGGATCCGGACATCATCATGATCGGCGAGATACGCGACCAGGAAACCGCGGAGATGGCGATCCAGGCCGCCCTGACCGGGCATCTGGTGCTGTCGACGCTGCACACCAACGATGCACCCAGCGCCATCAGCCGCTTGCAGGAACTGGGCATTGCTCATTATTTGATCAAGGCCACCTTGCTGGGGGTCATGGCGCAGCGACTGGTGCGTGTGTTGTGCCCTCACTGTAAACAGGCGGCGGGCGAGGTGTACGAGGCCGTGGGGTGCACCGAGTGCCGAAACAGCGGGTATCGGGGCCGAGCCGGGGTCTACGAAATCATGGTGCTGGACGACACACTCAAGCCGCTGATCACAGCGGGTACCGACGTGCAGGCCTTGCGTCAGGCTGCCATCGCCCACGGCATGTGTGACCTGCGCATGGCCGGCATGGGCAAAGTAAACGCGGGGCTGACCACCCTGGCGGAGGTCTTGCGGGTGACGCCGGGGGGGGTCGGTAACAAATCCTTTGATTGCAGCGCTTTGAAACCGTTCTTCTCAGTGACAACACCGTTACAATCGGCCGAACGTCGTTTCACTGACACCATCAGATAGGGAATCGCTATGCAGATCGGAACCGTACTGCTTCTTTTCGTGGGCTTGGCCATCGCCATCCTGTTCATGGGCTTCAAGGTAGTGCCCCAGGGCTATCAATGGACGGTCGAGCGTTTTGGCCGCTATACCAACACGCTGAAACCTGGCCTGAACATCATCATCCCGGTCATGGACCGTATCGGTCGCAAGATCAACGTGATGGAAAGCGTGCTGGACATCCCGCCCCAGGAAGTGATCACCGCCGACAACGCTACCGTGCAGATCGACGCCGTGTGCTTCTTTCAGGTGGTCAATACGGCCCAGGCCGCCTACGAGGTCAACAACCTCGAACACGCCATCCGCAACCTGTTGCAGACCAATATCCGCACGGTACTCGGCTCCATGGAGCTGGATGCCATGCTCAGCCAGCGTGACGGTATCAACGAAAAACTGCTGAGAACCGTGGATGAAGCCACCGCGCCGTGGGGTATCAAGATCACCCGTATCGAGATCAAGGACATCAGCCCGCCTGCCGACCTGATGGCTGCCATGTCCGGCCAGATGAAAGCGGAGCGCATCAAGCGGGCGCAAATCCTCGAGGCCGAGGGCCTGCGAGCATCTGCGATCCTTACCGCCGAAGGCAAGAAACAGGCGCAGATCCTTGAGGCTGAGGGTAGCCGCCAGGCGGCGTTTCTTGAATCCGAAGCCCGCGAGCGTCAGGCCGAGGCGGAAGCACGCGCAACCCAGGTGGTATCTGAAGCCATCGCATCGGGCAACGTGCAGGCGGTCAACTACTTCGTTGCGCAAAAATACATCGACGCCCTGGGCAAGCTGGCTTCGGCCAATAACAGCAAGGTCATCCTGATGCCGCTGGAAGCCAGCCAAGTGATCGGTGCGGTCGGCGGTATCGGCGAGATCGTCAAGGCAACGTTCGATAACAAGAAAGGCTGAGGCCAGCACCATGTGGGATTTCCTGCAGCACCTGTCATTTTGGGATTGGTTGGCACTGGGCACGGTGCTGTTGATTCTTGAGGTATTCGGCGCCGGTGGTTACCTGTTGTGGATGGGTATCGCGGCGGCGGCCGTGGGGGTGATCAAGTTCCTGGTGCCGCCCCTCGGCCTGGAATGGCAACTGCTGTTGTTCGCCGTATTGTCGATATTGACGGCCGTGTATTGGTGGAAACGCCAACGCAGCAGCGCCAAGGCCAGTGACCAGCCTGGGCTGAATGAACGCGGCTCGGAACTGGTGGGTCGCACCTTCATGGTGCACCAGGCAATTGTGGACGGGCGCGGCAAGGTGAAAGTCGGTGATGGCGTGTGGATGGTGACCGGCCCCGACACCCCGGTAGGTACTCAAGTGCGCGTAGTTGGCCAGGACGGAGTGATCTTAAAGGTTGAAACTGTTTAGTCAGTGATGGAACTCGACCGGGCTATCTACAATCAAAACCCACAGATAACCCCACCGGAGTCACCCATCATGCGTCTCAAATATGCTGTCGCAACCCTCGCTGTGCTTTCCCTTCCTGTCGGTTCAGCCATGGCCGACAGTTTCTGGCGGAATGTCATCTCGTCGGGCGCCACCACTGGCTCGACGTACTTGACCTTCAAGGACCACAAGCTGGTGGTTGCCGCACAAGACGACGCAGGCAGCTTTGTTGCCAGCGACGGCGGCATCCGCGGCCCGTACCTGGAAGCCGCCATGCAAAAAGTGCGCGCCGACAACCCTGGCCTGCAAGCCACGGATATGGAGTTGGCCAACGCCATCCTCGCGAAGAACGCTGTCACCGAGTGATAGCCATACGCTGAAAAAAATGCCGCTGTGAAGCGGCATTTTTTTGCCCGCGAAGTGACGATTCATTCACAGGCGACAGGCTATATTCAGTCATGCCGTGCAACCATGCCTGCACTGATAAGCCCCTCACTCATCGCCAATCTGAACGGACGCCTTCGTCGTTATGAGCCAACAGCCCTTTCTGCCATTCTCCAAACCTACCATCGATGAAGCCACCATCTCGGCGGTTGGCGATGTATTGCGCTCCGGCTGGATTACCAGCGGGCCAAAAGTGCAGGCGTTCGAGGCGCAGTTGTCGGAGTATTTTGGCGGTCGACCGGTGCGTACGTTCAACTCGGGCACCTGCACCATGGAGATTGCCCTGCGTATCGCCGGTATCGGGCCTGGGGATGAAGTCATTACCACGCCGATCTCTTGGGTGGCCACGGCCAATGTGATTCTGGAGGTGGGCGCCACACCGGTGTTTGCCGATATCGACCCGGTGACCCGCAATATTGACCTGGCCCAGGTGGAAGCCGCGATCACCCCGCGCACCAAGGCGATTATCCCGGTGTACCTGGCCGGCCTGCCCCTGGATATGCCGATGCTTTACGCACTGGCCAACAAGTACAACCTGCGTATCGTCGAAGACGCAGCCCAAGCCCTGGGCTCCAGCTGGGATGGCGAGCGCATCGGCGCCACCGGGGATTTCGTGTCATTCAGCTTCCAGGCCAACAAGAACATCACCTCCTCCGAGGGCGGGTGCCTGGTATTGAATAATGCCGAGGAGGCGCGCCTGGCAGAAAAGTACCGTCTGCAAGGCGTGACCCGCAGCGGCTTCGATGGCCTGGATGTGGATGTGCTGGGTGGCAAGTTCAATATGACCGATATCGCCGCCGCCATTGGGTTGGGGCAATTCGCGCATATCGAGAAGATCACCGCGCACCGACAGAACCTGGCGCGGCATTACTTCAAGTGTTTCGGCAGCGACTTTGAAGAGAAATACGGCGCGCAACTGCCGCCGGCGGATTTCGAAAACAGCAACTGGCATCTGTTCCAGCTGGTGCTGCCGGAGCGTCAGGATGGCCTGCCCGCTCGCGCTACGTTTATGGAGCAGATGCAGGCCCACGGCGTCGGCATTGGCTATCACTACCCGCCGATCCACCTGCTGAGCCTGTATCGGGCACAGGGGTTCAAGGAAGGGATGTTCCCGGCGGCGGAGAAAGTGGGGCGTTTGATTGTGTCGTTGCCGATGTTTACCGCAATGACGGAGGCAGATGTGGAACGGTCGGTGGCGGCGGTAAAAGCAGTCCTGAGAGCAAACTAAGCACTCACGGCTGACCTCGGCTGAATGTAGGAGGGGGCTTGCTCCCGATGGCGGTGGATCAGTTACTGATCAGTGAACTGACACTCCGTCATCGGGAGCAAGCCCCCTTCCACACGGGTCTTGCGTTTATTCGCCGATGGCCGCTTTGTAGCCGGCAGCATCCAGCAGTTTTTCCAGGTCAGCCGGGTTGCTTGGCTTGAGTTTGAAGATCCAGGTGCCGTAAGGGTCGGTGTTCAACAGTTCAGGCTCACCACTCAACGCGTCGTTAACCGCAATCACTTCGCCAGCAATTGGCGAGTAGATATCCGAAGCGGCCTTCACCGACTCAACCACGCCTGCCTGGCCTTGAGCCTCGAACGTGGCGCCGACTTCGGCCAGCTCAACAAACACCACATCCCCCAACGCTTCCTGGGCATGGTCGGAGATCCCGACGGTCACGGTGCCGTCAGCTTCCAGACGGGCCCATTCATGACTTTCGGCAAAACGCAGGTCCGCAGGGATATCGCTCATAGTCTGTGTCCTCAAGAAGTAATGTCAGCGGCCTTCGGCCTGCCGGAAATAGTTAGATCAAGGTTTTGCCATGGCGCACAAAGGTCGGTTTGACCACCCGAACCGGGTACCACTTGCCGCGGATTTCCACTTCGGCCCGATCGGCAGTCGCCGTCGGTACACGCGCCAGGGCAATGGATTTGCTCAGCGTAGGAGAGAAACTACCACTGGTGATCTCCCCTTCGCCAACATTGGCGATACGAACCACCTGGTGAGCGCGTAAAACCCCGCGTTCTTCCAGCACCAGCCCGACCAATTTGAACTGCACGCCCACCGCCAGCTCTGCTTCCAACGCAGCGCGGCCGATGAAATTACGCCCAGCAGGTTCCCAGGCGATGCTCCAGGCCATGTTGGCCGCCAGGGGCGAAACATCCTGGTGGATGTCCTGGCCGTACAGGTTCATGCCAGCCTCCAGGCGCAGCGTGTCCCGTGCGCCCAGGCCGATAGGTGAAATACCGGCGCCCACCAGATCGTTGAAAAAACCGGGGGCCTGATCGGCAGGCAGGACAATCTCCAAGCCGTCTTCGCCGGTATACCCCGTGCGAGCGATAAACCAATCGCCATCGGCCTGGCCTTCAAAGGGCTTGAGCTGGTGAATCAGGCTGCTGCGTGACTGGGTGACCAGCTCGGCAATCTTCTGCCGGGCATGGGGGCCTTGAATGGCCAGCATGGCCAGCTCGGGCCGCTCATGCATCTGCACGTTGTAGCTACCCAGTCGGGCCTGCATCCAGGCCATGTCCTGGTCGCGGGTGGCGGCGTTGACCACCAGTCGGTAAGCGGCCTCGGTGCGATACACGATCATGTCGTCCACCACGCCGCCCCTCTCGTTGAGCATGGCGCTGTATAACGCACGGCCGCAGCCATGCAAACGGTCAACGTCATTGGCCAGCAGGTGCTGGAGCCATTCCTTGGCCTGGGGGCCTGTGACATCGATCACGGTCATATGAGATACGTCGAACACCCCGCAGTCGCGTCGAACCTGGTGGTGTTCTTCAACTTGCGAGCCGTAGTGCAGAGGCATATCCCAACCGCCAAAATCGACCATTTTCGCGCCAAGGGCGAGATGCAGGTCATACAGAGGCGTACGCTGTCCCATGGGTTTCTCCTTCCGGGCGTGGCGAGGGTGCGCAGCGTCGCTGTACCGGCTGAACCCCTTGAATTACAGGGGCTGCAGCCACAAACAACAACGCGATCCGAAAGACGGAGCGCACCGAATGCCGCGCATTGTAGCCGCAAGCCGTAGGACTGACACCTAACTGATGGAGCGGGCGGAGCGTCGAATGAGCCCGATGACCGGTAACAGGCCGACCAACACCAATGTCAGCGCCGGCAAAGAAGCCCGCGCCCACTCGCCTTCGCTGGTCATTTCAAAGATGCGCACCGCCAGGGTGTCCCAGCCAAACGGGCGCATCAGCAGGGTGGCGGGCATTTCCTTGAGCACATCGACAAACACCAGCAGCGCGGCGCTCAAGGTGCCGGGGAGCAAGAGCGGCAGATACACTTTGCAAAACAGTCGCGGGCCACTCACGCCCAGACTGCGTGCCGCCTCGGGCAACGATGGACGGATACGTGCCAGGCTGTTTTCCAGCGGCCCGTAGGCCACCGCCAGGAAACGCACCAGATACGCCAGCACCAGCGCCGACAGGCTGCCCAGCAGCAACGGCTTGCCCGCGCCGCCCAGCCAACCCGACAGCGGCACCACCACTTCGCGGTCCAAATAGCTGAACGCCAGCATGATCGACACCGCCAGCACCGAGCCCGGCAAGGCGTAGCCGACGTTGGCCAGGCCGGTACCGGAACGGATCGCCCGGGTCGGCGCCAGTCGATTGGCAAACGCCAGCATCAGCGCCACGCTCACCGTGATCAGCGCCGCGATGCCGCCCAGGTAAAGGGTATGGATGATCAGGCCCGAATAACGCTCATCCAGATCGAAGCGGCCGCGCTGCCAGAACCAGGCGATCAGTTGCAGCACGGGAATCACAAAGGCACACGCGAACACCAGGCCACACCACATGCTGGCCGCTGCCGCCTTGAACCCCGTCAGGTGGTACAACGCCTTGCCCCGTGGCCGCTCATTGCCGGGCCGACTGGCCCCACGGGCACGGCGTTCGCCGTACAGCACCAGCATCACCACCAGTAGCAACAGGCTAGCCAGTTGCGCCGCGCTGGACAGGCTGAAAAAGCCGTACCAGGTCTTGTAGATGGCGGTGGTGAAGGTGTCGAAGTTGAACACCGAGACTGCGCCGAAATCTGCCAGGGTTTCCATCAACGCCAGGGCGACCCCGGCGCCAATCGCCGGCCGCGCCATGGGCAGGGCCACACGCCAGAACGCTTGCCACGGCGATTGCCCCAGCACGCGCGCGGCTTCCATCAAGCCTTTGCCCTGGGCCAGGAATGCACTACGCGCCAGCAGGTAAACGTAAGGGTAAAAAACCAACACCAGCACAATGATCACGCCACTGGTGGACCGCACGCGTGGCAGGCGCAAGCCCGTGCCGAACCACTCGCGTAGCAGGGTTTGCACCGGGCCGGAAAAGTCCAGCAGGCCTACGAATACGAAGGCCAGCACATACGCCGGGATGGCGAACGGCAGCATCAACGCCCAGTCAAGCCACCGCCGCCCGGGGAATTCGCAAAGGCTGGTCAGCCAGGCCAGGCTGACACCCAGCAGCGTTACGCCTATGCCGACGCCCACCACCAACGTCAGGGTATTGCCCAACAGGCGTGGCATCTGGGTTTCCCAGAGGTGGGACCAGATCTGTAGGTCGATGCTTTGCCAGGACAGCAACAGCACGCTCAGCGGCAGCAGCACCAGGGCGGCGACGGTGAACACCGGCAGGTACCAGCGGCGTTGGGCGGGGTGGGCCAAGGGTCAGCTCTCAGTAAATAAACTCGAAAAACACCACACTCCAATGTGGGAGGGGGCTTGCTCCCGATGGCGGAGTGTCAGTCTACTCATCAGTGACTGATCCACCACCATCGGGAGCAGGCCCCCTCCCACATTCAGAACTGCGGCGTCCTGCAGATTGTATTCAGTTCCAGCCCGCCCGATCCATCAACCGAATCGCCTCGGCCTGGCGCTTACCCGCCACTTCCACCGGCAAGGTGTCCGCGACGAACTTGCCCCACGTGGCCACTTCGGCCGAAGGCGGCACTGCCGGGTTGGCCGGGAACTCCTGGTTCACGTCGGCAAAAATCTGTTGTGCTTCAGGCGTGGTCATCCATTCCACCAGCGCCTTGGCCGCTTGCGGGTGTGGCGCGTGCTTGGTCAGGCCGATGCCCGACAGGTTCACATGCACGCCACGGTCGCCCTGGTTCGGCCAGAACAGCTTCACCGCCAGGTCCGGCTTCTGCTTGTGCAAACGACCGTAGTAGTAGGTATTGACGATGCCCACGTCGCATTGCCCGGCGTTGATGGCTTCCAGCACGGCGATGTCATCGGAGAACACGTCAGTGGACAGGTTATTCACCCAACCCTTGACGATTGCTTCGGTCTTGGCCGCGCCGTGGGTTTCGATCAGGGTGGCGGTCAGCGATTGGTTGTAGACCTTCTTGGCAGTGCGCAGGCACAGGCGACCTTCCCATTGCTTGTCGGCCAGGGCTTCGTAGGTCGTCAGGTCTCCCGGCTTTACCCGGGCGGTGGAATAGGCGATGGTCCGCGCGCGCAGGCTCAAACCCGTCCAGGCGTGAGCGGATGAGCGGTATTGCAAGGGGATGTTTTTGTCGATCACCGGGGAGGTGAACGGTTGCAGGATGCCCATCTGCTCGGCTTGCCAGAGGTTGCCGGCATCCACGGTCAGCAGCAGGTCGGCGGTAGCGTTTTCGCCCTCGGCCTTGATGCGTTGCATCAACGGGGCTTCCTTGTCGGTGATGAACTTCACCTGCACACCGGTCTTCTGGGTGTAGGCGTCGAACACCGGCTTGATCAACTCGTCGATGCGCGAGGAGTAGACCACCACCTCGTCGGCTGCCTGCACGGCGCTGGTGCTGCCGATGAGGGTGAGTGCCAGGACAGTCAGGAGGCGCTTGGGTGCCAACATGGGTGCGGTCTCTCATTTGCAAAAAGAGAGCAAATGATAAGGACTCACATTTGGTAACGCTCAACGGAGGCGTTACCAGATGTTGCACAAACCCCTCAGGGCTTGGCGAGTTCCGGCAGATCGCCGGTCAAGCCCAAGGCTTGGCGCACAAACACCGCCTTGGCTTCGGGCATCTGGTCGACCATCTTCAAGCCGGCATTGCGCAGCCAGCGCAACGGCAGCTGATCGGCCTGGAACAACCGCTCGAAACCTTCCATCGCCGCCATCAGCGCCAGGTTGTGGGGCATACGCCTGCGTTCGTAACGGCTCAGCACTTTCACATCCGCCAGACGCTCAGCGCGTTCGGTCGCCGACAACAACACTTCGGCCAGCACCGCCGCATCAAGGAAACCCAGGTTCACGCCCTGCCCAGCCAACGGGTGGATCACATGAGCCGCATCGCCGATCAATGCCAGCCCCTCGGCCACGTAGCGTTTGGCGTGACGTTGACGCAACGGCACGCAAACCCGTGGGTCGGCATTGACGACCGTACCCAGGCGCCCTTCAAATGCGCGCTCCAGTTCACGACAGAAGCTTGGGTCATCCAACGCCATCAGGCGTTCGGATTCAGCCGGCGTGGTCGACCAGACGATCGAACACCAATCCTCTTGCCCGTCCCGTTCCAGCGGCAAAAACGCCAGCGGGCCGGTATCGGTAAAGCGTTGCCAGGCGGTGCGCTGGTGCGGCTGGCTGCTGCGCACGCTGGTGACGATGGCGTTATGCAGGTAGTCCCATTCACGGGTCGCCGTACCGGTGAGGCGGCGCACAGCGGAGTTGGCGCCGTCGGCGGCGACCACCAGCGGCGCGCGCAAGGTACGGCCATCGGCCAGGGTCAGCAGCCAGTCATCGCCGGAGCGACGCATTTGCTCCAGCCGCGCATTGGCCAGCAAACCCAGGTCGCAGTCGTGCAGGCGGTCAAGCAAGGCGTCCTGTACCACGCGGTTTTCGACGATATGCCCGAGTACTTCGGCGTGTACGCTGGCCGCCGAGAAGTGGATCTGCCCGGTGCCGCTGCCGTCCCACACTTGCATCTCGCCATAAGGGCTGGCGCGACGCGAGACGATGCCTTCCCATACGCCAAGGCGTTCGAGGATGCGCTGGCTGGCCGCCGACAAGGCGCTCACACGGGGTTCGAAGGCCGCATCCCGGTCGAACGGTTTGACACTCAGCGGGCTGCCGTCGAGCAGCAGCACCTGCAGGCCGCTGCCCTGCAACGCCAGCGCCAGGGCGCTTCCGACCATTCCGGCCCCGACAATCAGCACATCTGCGCGCATGTCCATGCTTTAAGCCTGTCTCGCTGGCGGCTTGCGCCGCACGTAAAGGGTTTTGTCGACACGCGCCACCAGCGTGCCGGCGCCGTCATGAATCTGGACCTTGAGGTGCGGCAAATACCTCGCGCCGCCTTCGGTCTGCCGACGCACTTCATCCAACAACGCATCGTTGATAAAGAATTCGGCGTACACCGGGCCTTTGCCCGGCGAAATAAAGTCGATGCTCGCGGCCTTGTCCCACACGATGTAGTCGCGGCCCAGGTTCTCCATCAGCATCAGCATGTAGAACGGGTCGACCATCGAGTACAGGCTGCCGCCGAACTGCGTGCCGACGTAATTACGGTTGTACCAGCCCAGGCCCATGCGCACTTTGACGTGACGAAAATCAGCGCTCATGTGCTGCACGCTGACCCCGGCCCCCAGGTACGGCGGGTACAGGGTCATGACCCAGCGCAACAGCCGCGCCTTGCCCAGCCGTTCGATCAGCCACTTAAGCATCGGGACGCGTACCCAGGCCCATGGCCTGACGGGCGAACCAGCGCTTGGCCGGCGGCAACAGGTCCAGGCCCAGCAGGCCCATATTGCGACCCAATGCCACCAACGGTTGCGCGCTGCCGAACAGGCGCGTGACTTGGTCGGAGAAACCCACGGTCAACTTCTGGTCCAGGCGTTGGCGCTCGCGATAAGCCTGCAATGTGGCCAGGTCGCCCGGCACCGCCGGCCCGGCCAGCAGGGCTTCGGCCAAAGCGTTCGCATCGCGCAGGGACAGGTTGAACCCCTGCCCGGCAATCGGGTGCAGGCTGTGGGCGGCATTGCCGAGGATCGCCAGGTGCGAGCGTACTTGCTCTTCGGCTTCTACCAAGGTCAGCGGATACAGATGTCGCGCGCCGACTTGTTTCAACGTGCCCAGGCGGTAACCGAACACGCCCTGCAATTCATTCAGGAAACTGCGCTCGTCGAGGGCCGCCAGGCGCTGGGCGTCCATGCCGATGCGGGTCCAGACCAGCGCGCAGCGGTTGTCCGGCAGCGGCAGCAAGGCCATCGGGCCTTCATCGGTAAAGCGCTCGAAGGCTTCGCCGTTGTGGGACTCGCTTGGGGTGATGTTGGCGATCAGCGCGCTTTGGTTGTACGGCCGGGTTTTCACGCCGATGCCCAATTGCTCGCGCAAGCCGGAGCGGCCGCCATCGGCGAGTACCGCAAGGTCGCATTCGAGTACGGTTTCATCGTTGAGGGTCAGGCGATAGCCATCGGGCAGCGGCTCCATGCGCGCGACTTCCGCCGGGCAGCGCCAACTCACCACGTCTTTGTCCAGGCCTTGCCACAGGCACTGGCCGAGCCAGGCGTTTTCTACCACATAGCCCAGCGCCGGCACGCCCTCCTCCATGGCAGACAAGCGCGCGGTGGAGAAGCGGCCTTTGTCCGATACGTGAATTTGCTTGATCGGCTCGGCGCGCGGGGAGATAGCCTGCCACACACCCAGGCGCTGATAAATCTGGCGGGCGCCAAACGACAACGCCGACGAGCGTGCGTCGTAGCTGGGTTGGTAGCTGTCACCCGGTGCGAACGGTTCGATCAGCACAATCTTCCAACCCCGGGCCTTGGCCCCGGCCTGCAACGCCAGCGCCAGGCTGGCGCCCACCAGGCCGCCGCCGATGATCGCCAGGTTGACCCGGCTCATCGTGCAGCCGCCATCAGGGCTTCGATCTCGGCGACGGTCTTGGGCACGCCGCCGGTCAGGATTTCACAGCCTTGCTTGGTCACTACCACGTCATCCTCGATGCGCACGCCAATGCCCCGCCATTTCTTTGCCACGTTCTGGTTGTCCGCAGAAATATAGATGCCCGGCTCCACGGTGAGTGCCATACCGGCTTCCAACACGCGCCATTCGCCGCCCACTTTGTATTCGCCCACATCGTGTACATCCATGCCCAGCCAGTGGCCGGCGCGGTGCATGTAGAAGGGTTTGTAGGCTTCGTCGGCGATCAGTTGGTCGACGTCCCCCTGCAGCAACCCCAGCTTCACCAACCCGGCGGTGATGACCTGCACCGTCGCCTCATGGGCCTGGTTCCAGTGTTTGTTCGGTGCGATCTGCATGAAGGCGGCCTCTTGCGAGGCCAGCACAATCTCGTAGATCGCTTTCTGTTCAGGTGAAAACTTGCCATTGACCGGCCAGGTGCGGGTGATGTCGCTGGCGTAGCAGTCGATCTCGCAACCGGCGTCGATCAGCACCAGGTCGCCGTCCTTGAGCGGTGCGTCATTCTGTTGGTAGTGCAGGATGCAGCTGTTGCGCCCGGCGGCGACGATGGAGCCATAGGCGGGCATTTTCGCGCCGCCCTTGCGGAATTCGTAATCCAGCTCGGCTTCCAGGCTGAACTCATGCAAACCGGCGCGGCTGGCCTGCATCGCCTTGACGTGGGCCGCACAGGAAATCCGCGCGGCCTCGCGCATCACTTTCACTTCCGCCGCCGATTTATACAGGCGCATGTCGTGCAGCAGATGATCCAGGGCAACGAATTCGTTCGGCGGTTGCGCCCCCAGGTGGGCCTTGGAGCGGATCACGTTGATCCACTCCATGAGGTGGCGATCGAATTCGGCGTTGCTGCCCATGGCCGAGTACACCCGGTCGCGGCCTTCGATCAGGCCGGGCAGGATGTCGTCGATATCGGTGATGGGGAAGGCATCGTCAGCGCCAAAATCGCGGATAGCGCCTTCGGTACCGGCGCGCAGGCCATCCCACAGTTCGCGTTCGGCGTTGCGTTCACGGCAGAAAAGCACGTACTCGCCATGCTGGCGCCCGGGCATCAGCACGATCACCGCTTCCGGTTCGGGGAAGCCGCTCAGGTACTGGAAGTCGCTGTCCTGGCGGTACACATGCTCGACATCGCGGTTGCGGATCGCCACGGCGGCGGCCGGCAGGATCGCGATGCTGTTGGGTTCCATCTGCGCCATGAGCGCCTTGCGGCGCCGGGTGTATTCCGCTTTGGGGATATGGATCATGGGCAGATGGGCTTCCTTTCTCAGTGCAGCGAAGGCTTGGGTGCGGCAGGCTCAGCGGACTTCTTGGTCTCGGTGAACAGCAGCAAGGGTGCGACGCGCAGGTATTCCATGACTTCCATGTAGTCGCCTTCACCGTCTTCGGACTCTTCCAGGGCATCTTGCACTTGGGAGATAGCGGCCAGGTCCTGCAGCACTTCCTTGGCGTCGGTGCTCAGCTCCAGGCCGCCGGCGTTCACGCCGAAACCATGGAGGAAGCCCTGGCACCATTGGCCCAGTGCGGCGGCGCGTTCGGTGAGCGGCGCGTCGTCGGTCGGCAGCAGCAAGACCACGGTGACGTCATCACCGGTCAGCTCGCCCTTGACCATCTCTTGCAGGCCGATCAGCGCGTTACGCACGTTGTCGGTCGGTTCGGTTTCCAGCAGCTCGGCCACATCGGCCAGCCAGTTGTCGGCATCGAAGCCGACACCGGTGCAACTGCGGCCCAACAACACGCCGTGCAGTTCGGCAGGCGAGCATGGATGGCCGCTGGTGCTCAGCAGTTTGGAAAAAGCATCGTACGGGGAGTTCTGAATGGGCATGGTGAGCTAGGCGCCAGACGGCGCAATGTCTAGAATGGAGCGCTGTATCCTAGCACCGGCAGACGTACCAAGACTATCGAGGGCGTCAGATCGTTTATCCTGCAGTTGCCATTCATCAGACAAAATCCAGTGGAACCCAATGGAAGACACCGACCTGCAAGCGCTGATGGCCAGACTCGAATTGCTAATTACTCGGGTCGAGCAACTTAAGAGTCAAAACGGACTCCTATTAGCTCAGGAAAAGACCTGGCGCGAGGAACGCGCTCACCTCATTGAAAAAAACGAAATCGCTCGGCGTAAGGTCGAATCGATGATTTCGCGCCTGAAGGCCCTGGAGCAAGACTCATGAGTTCAAGCAATAGCGTCACCGTGCAGATTCTCGACAAAGAATATTCGATCATCTGCCCCCAGGAAGAGCGTAACAACCTGGTGAGCGCCGCCCGCTACCTGGATGGCAAGATGCGTGAGATCCGCAGCAGCGGCAAAGTGATCGGCGCCGACCGTATTGCCGTGATGGCCGCGCTGAACATTACCCACGACCTGCTGCATAAGCAGGAACGCCCGGATGTACAGGCCAACGGTTCGACCCGCGAGCAAGTGCGTGACCTGCTTGAACGCGTGGATCTGGTGCTGTCCAGCGATTCGGACGCACCCAAGGGCTGATTGCTGCCGGTGTTTAAGGTATACTCGCCCCACTCCCTGGCGTGTTTGCCAGTCGGCGATGTCCCTGAGCCGATTCGCACTACCCTGGAAGTTGCACGTTGGGCTGGTGTGCATGTCCGCTAGACGGAAAGCCTTAAAGCCTACTGCATCTTCCACCTTGAACTTTCGGGTTCAAGGGCTAAGTCGACAGCGGCTCTGTCGGGGAGCCTGAATTCCCAAACTCAATGCCAGTCTCCGGACTGGCATTGTTTTATGAGCCCAAACCCCATGACCGAACCTGCGCCGCTTTCACGTCCGCACCTTCGACGCATGTTGCGCAAGGCCCGCCGCGCCCTCACGCCGAGCGAGCAGCGCAAGGCCGCCCATGGCCTGTATCGGCAACTGGCACAGCACCCGCTGTTTCGCCGGGCCAAGCATATTTCCCTGTATCTGCCGACGGACGGTGAAATCGATCCGCGCCTGTTGCTGGGTGCCGCCCAGCGCCGAGGCAAGGCTACCTATCTGCCGGTACTGAGCGCCTGGCCGCGAACCAAGATGGTGTTCCAGCGCGTGCGGCCTGGGGAAAAGCTGCTGCCCAATCGCTTTCGCATTCTGGAACCACGGGGCAATGCCAAATGCCAACGCCAGGTATGGGCGCTCGACTTGGTATTGCTGCCATTGGTGGGGTTCGATGAAAGCGGTGGGCGCCTGGGCATGGGCGGCGGTTTCTATGACCGCAGCCTGGCCTACCTGGCGCGCCGTCAACGCTGGCGCAAGCCGACGCTATTGGGCCTGGCCCATGAATGTCAGAAGGTCAATCGATTGGCACAGGCCAGTTGGGATGTGCCGCTGGCGGGCACCGTCACCGATAAGCGGTGGTATGTGGCACAAACGCCGCTGGAAGCAGCGGCGTCTTGAGTAAGGGTTAACGCTTGAACGGTTGCGACTGCTGTTGAGTCAGCTCCACCGGTGCATCGGTCTTGTTCGACCACAAGCTTTGCGCATACCCGGTGGTCACGACGCCCAGACCAAACAAAATCACCAAAATCCATAGTAAATCCGGTTTACGTTGCATCGATTGCCCCCCTTCAGGCACCTCGTACACGATGACAACAACGTTCCAAAGTAGTCCGTTGCAGCTGCGTCAAGCTTAAAATCCCGGCATTCTGCGATAACGTGAACCAACACGCAAACCTTGACGCCAACCGACTGTCGGTTTGTCATCAAATTGCCAGACAACTTGCCCACTGCCTTTTTCAGGAGCCCAAAAATGGCCTACTGGCTGATGAAATCCGAGCCCGAGGAACTCTCTATCAACGGCTTGGAAACTCTCGGCGAAGCCCGCTGGGATGGGGTGCGCAATTACCAGGCGCGCAACTTTCTACGGGCCATGGCCGTGGGTGACGAGTTCTTCTTCTACCATTCCAGCTGCCCTGAGCCGGGTATTGCCGGCATCGGCAAAATCGTCAAGGCAGCCTACCCGGACCCAACCGCGCTGGAGCCGGACAGCCATTATTTCGACGCCAAGGCCACCGCGCAGAAAAACCCCTGGAGCGCGATCACCGTCGCGCATGTCCAGACGTTTCCCCGAGTGCTGGGCCTGGGTTACCTGAAACAGCAAACCGCCCTCGCCGAGTTGCCCCTGGTGCAAAAAGGCAGCCGGCTGTCGGTGATGGCCGTGACGCCCGAGCAATGGGCCGCCGTGATCAACCTGCTTTAGCTGACCGGCATCAAGCCCTGCTCGGGGCAAACCGCTCAAACTAGGACGCTAATGCCGCAGGAAGCCGCCATGTCGACGAACCATCACACCTCCCGCGTTTTCGCCATCGCCTTGATCGCCCTGTTGCTGGGCGCCGGCGGCTTTGGTTATTGGCGTTCCATCCAGGACCGCCTGCCCCCTGGCCTGAGCATGGGCAATGGCCGTCTGGAATCGACCGAAGTGCAGATCGCTGCCAAGATCCCCGGGCGTCTGGCCGACGTGCGGGTGGATGAAGGCGACAAGGTACTCAAGGGCCAACTGCTTGCGCGCATGGACACCCGCACCCTGGAGGCCCAACGCGCCCAGGCCGAAGCCGAAGTGCTGCGCGCCAAGGAAAACTTCTCCGCCGCCCAAGCCAATGTGCAACTGCGCCAAAGCGAACAACTGCTGGCCAGCCAGGAACTCAAGCGCACCCAAGAGCTGTACAAGCGCGGCTTCGCCAGCAGCCAATTGATCGACCAGCAGCAAGCGCGCCAAAACACCGGCAACGCCGCCGTGATTGCTGCCCAAGCCCAGGTCAATTCGGTCAAGGCCGCCATCGGTGCCGCCCAGGCCCAGGTCGCCCAGCTCACCAGTGAAATCGACGACAGCAGCCTGCGCGCGCCCATCGACGGCGTTATCCAGCTGCGCCTGGCCGAACCCGGCGAAGTGCTCGGCGCGGGTGGACGCGTGTTGCTGCTCATCGACCCAAATGATCAGTACATGAACCTTTACCTGCCCGCCTCCGTCACGGGCCGCCTGACCGTCGGCAGTGACGCGCGGATTCTGCTCGATGCCCTGCCCGACCAGCCGCTGCCGGCGAAAATCAGTTTTGTCGCCGCCAAATCGCAATTCACCCCCAAGGAAGTGGAAACCCGCGATGAACGCCAAAAACTGGTATTTCGCGTCAAACTGCGCCTGACCCAACCCAGCGCCGTACCCCAGGCCAAGCCCGGCATGCCGGGTGCCGGCTACGTGCGCACCGCCGACATCGATTGGCCGGCCAACCTGCAATGACCGGCCTGGCGCTGCACGCCACGGGCATCCAGCACCGTTACGGCCAACAACAGGCGCTGCTCGACATCGCGTTCAGCCTGCCCGCCGGCACACGCTGCGGGCTGATCGGCCCGGACGGGGCGGGCAAATCAACCCTGCTGGGGCTGATCGCCGGGGTCAAAAAGCTTCAGACAGGGCAACTGGAGGTGCTCGGCGGCGCCATTGACGACCGACGACACCGCAACAACCTTTACCCGCGCATTGCTTTTATGCCTCAGGGCCTGGGCGGCAATCTATATCCCGAATTGTCGATCAGCGAGAACATCCGCTTCTTCGCCACCCTGTTCGGCTTGTCTACAGCCGACTGCAACCAGCGCATGCACAACCTGCTGCTGGCCACCGACCTGGCGCGCTTTGCCGAGCGCCCGGCGGGCAAACTCTCGGGCGGCATGAAGCAAAAACTCGGCCTGTGCTGCGCGCTGATCCACGACCCGGACTTGCTGATCCTCGACGAACCCACCACCGGCGTCGACCCGCTGTCGCGTCGTCGCTTCTGGGAGTTGGTCGACACCGTACGCAGTGGGCGCCCGCAACTGACACTGCTGGTGGCCACGGCCTACATGGAGGAAGCCGAGCAGTTCGAACATTGCCTGATGCTCGACCGCGGCAAACTGATCGCCGACGGCCTCAGCCACGAACTGGCGGCAGTGACGCCCAGCGGCAAACTGGACGAAGCCTTCACCCACTTTCAGGGCGACAGCGCGCATGGCAACCAGCCATTGGTGATACCGCCGCGCGTAGGCGCCAGCAGCGATATCGCTATCCAAGCGCATGACTTGACGCTGCGTTTCGGTGATTTTACGGCGGTGAACAAGGTCAGCTTTGCCATCGGCCGGGGTGAGATTTTCGGTTTCCTCGGTTCCAACGGCTGCGGCAAGACCACCACCATGAAAGTCCTCACCGGGCTGATGCCCGCCACCGAAGGCCGTGCGACGCTGCTGGGCAACCCAGTGAACGCCAAGGACCTGGCCACCCGTAAACGCGTGGGCTTCATGTCACAGAGTTTCTCGCTGTATGGCGAACTCAGCGTGCGCCAGAACCTGATATTGCACGCGCAACTGTTCGACCTGCCCAAGGCCGACAGCGGCCCGCGCATTGATGAATTGATCCAGCGTTTTGACCTTGGCGCGGTGGCCGAGCAACCCTCCAGCGAATTGCCCCTGGGCTTGCGCCAACGCCTGTCCCTGGCGGTCGCCGTGCTGCATCGCCCGGAAGTGCTGATCCTTGATGAGCCCACATCGGGTGTCGACCCAGCGGCGCGGGATGATTTCTGGCGGCTGCTGGTCCAATTGTCGCGCGAGCAAGGGGTGACCATTTTCCTGTCCACCCATTTCATGAACGAAGCCCAGCGCTGCGACCGCATCTCGTTGATGCATGCGGGCAAGGTACTGGCCTGCGATACCCCTGATGCCTTGCAGCGGCAGTTCCATGGCGACACCTTGGAAGCCGCGTTCGTGACGTGCCTGGAACAGGCTCAAGGCGAACCCGGCCCCAAACCCACGGCGCCAGCCGACACCGTCAGCGAAACAGGCCCACCGCCCATCAGCAAACACGGCTTGCGCCTGTCTCGACTACTGGCTGTGGCCAGCCGCGAAGGCAAAGAGTTGCTGCGCGACAAAGTGCGCATGGCCTTCGCCCTGCTCGGGGCGATGTTCATGATGGTGATCTTCGGCTACGGCATTTCCCTGGACGTGGAAAACCTCGCCTTCGCCGTCTACGACCAAGACCAGACTCCGCAGAGCCGCGCCTACCTGGAGGCCTTTCGCAGCTCGCGCTACTTCGCCGAGCAAGCGCCGATCCAAGACGCCAAAGAATTACACCGGCGCCTGCAGCGCTCGGAAATCAAACTGGCCCTGGAGATCCCGCCGGGGTTTGGCCGCGACCTTTATGCCGGGCGCCAACCCACGGTCGCCGCCTGGCTCGACGGTGGCATGCCGTTTCGCGCAGAAACCAGCCGCAACTATGTAGAAGCCGTGCATCAGGGCAACCTGCAGCAACTGGCCGAACTGAGCAGCCTGCCGCGCAGCACCCAAACCGGCGCCAAGCTGCAGACCCGCTTTCGCTATAACCAGGACGTGGTCAGTGTGAACGCCATCGGCCCCGGCGTGATGGCGCTGATCCTGGCGTTTATCCCGGCGATGCTCACCGCCTTGGGCATCGTGCGCGAGAAAGAACTGGGCTCGATCACCAACTTTTACGCCACGCCGCTGACGCGCCTGGAATTCCTGCTGGGCAAACAAGCGCCGTACCTGGCCGTGAGCCTGGTCAACCTGGCGCTGCTGGTGGCGATGAACCGGTGGCTATTGGGTGTGCCATTCAAGGGCAGCGGCCTGACGCTTGCGTTTGGCGGCCTGCTCTATGTGTTGGCCACCACCAGCATGGGCCTGCTGATTTCCGCGTTCACCCGCACGCAGATCGCGGCCATCCTCGGCACCATGATCATCACCAGCCTGCCGACCATCCAGTTTTCCGGGCTGATCGTGCCGCGCTCCTCGCTGGAGGGCGCGGCCGCGCTGATGGGCACGCTGTTTCCGGCCGGGCACTTCCTGGATATCGCGGTGGGTACCTTTACCAAGGCCCTGGACCTGCGCCAACTGTGGCCGCAGTGCCTGGCGCTGTTCGGGTTTTTCGTCGGGTTCACCGGGCTGAGCCTGGTCATGCTCAAGAAGCAGGAGGTGTGATGCATAAGTTCACGCACATCCTGCGCCTGGGGATCAAGGAACTCACCAGCCTGCGCCACGACAGCGTGCTGCTGCTGTTTCTGTTCTACGCCTTCACCGTCGCCATCTACATGCCCGCCGCCGGCTCAGTGATTGGCGTGCACAACGCCAGCGTGGCGTTTGTCGATGAGGATCACAGCGCGCTCTCACGACAGATGGCCGAGGCCCTGCAACCGCCGGAATTCCACCCACCGGTGCCCCTGGCCTATGACCAATTGGACAAGGTGATGGACAGTGGCCAGTACACCTTTGTGGTCAATGTGCCGGCCAACTTCCAGGCCGACCTACTGGCAGGCCGCGAGCCGGGCGTGCAGGTGAACGTGGATGCCACGGCCATGAGCCAGGCCTTCATGGGCGCCGGCTACATCGGGCGCATCTTCCAGCGCGAGTGGCTTGACTACAGCGGCCAGGCCGACGCCGCCAGGCAGTCCCCGGCACGGCTGACCACCCGCGCGTTATTCAATACCAACCTGGAAGGCGGCTGGTTCCTGGCGGTGATCCAGATCGTCAACAACATCACCATCCTCGCCATCGTACTCACCGGCACCGCACTGTTGCGTGAGCGCGAACACGGCACTCTCGATCACCTGCTGGTGCTACCGCTGACCGCGCTGGAAATCATGCTGGCAAAAATCTGGAGCAACATGCTGGTGGTGGTGCTGTGCACCTGGGTGTCGCTGGAGGTGGTGGTCAAAGGTTTGCTTGGCGTGCCGCTGGCCGGGTCGCTGAGCCTGTTTTTGCTGGTGACCGCGCTGTATCTGTTTGCCAGCACCGCCTTGGGGATCTTCCTCGCCACCCTCGCCCGCTCGACGCCGCAATTCGGCTTGCTGGCGATCCCGGTGATCATCCCCATGCTGCTGCTCTCCGGCGGCAGTACGCCGCTGGACAGCATGCCCGAATGGTTGCAGTGGGTGATGCAGGGCTCGCCGTCGACGCATTTTGTGAGCCTGAGCGCGGCGATTCTGTTCCGGGATGCGGGCGTCAGCGTGGTGTGGCCGGATTTGCTGGCGCTGGCCGCGATTGGCTTGCTGTTTTTTGCCGTGGCACTGGCCAGGTTCCGCAAAAGCCTGGCGTCCTGATCGGGTAAACACCTGGTCGCATACCTGTCCGAACGGCTAGTCGTCACCCGGCGCAGGCTTTGGCAGAATCCGGGGCTCGCTCATGCCCAAGGACCTTCGCGTGTCCCAGTTCGCCAGCACCTACAAACCGGCCATCGATGGCCTGCGGGCCATTGCGGTTCTCAGCGTCATCGTCTTCCACTTGGACGTGTTCAGCCTGTTGCCCGGCGGTTTTACCGGCGTAGATATGTTCTTCGTGATTTCCGGGTATGTGATCAGCCAGTCGCTATGGGAGCGCCGCGACCTGAGCTTGGGCCGCTACCTGGCGGACTTCTACCGGCGCCGATTGCTACGCATCATGCCCGCATTGCTGACCGTGCTGTGTGTGAGTGTTGTGCTTAGCGCGATGTTCATGCCGCAATACTGGCTCAGCGAGCTGATCAATCGCACGGGCCTGGCGGCCTTTTTTGGCCTGAGCAATCTGGTGCTGGCCTGGAACACCGACACCTACTTCTCGCCCAGCGCCGAACTCAACCCCTACCTGCATACCTGGTCACTGGGGGTTGAGGAACAGTTCTATGTGATATTCCCCGCGCTGTTCTTTATATGGCTGCGTTATCGGCAACGGGTCGGGTTTGCCTGGGCAGTGCTGCCGCTGCTGGCGATTGCCTCGATGATCATCGGCGCGTATCAGGTAAAGGTCGCGCCGCTGTCGGCGTTTTACCTGTTGCCTGGGCGCTTCTGGGAGCTGGCCGCCGGCGCCATCCTGTTTCAAGCCATCGGCACCCGCGATGTCACGCCCCGCCTCAATCGGCTGGCCCCTGCCCTGTTGATCGGTGGCCTGGGCTTGGTGATGGTCGGTTTCCTGTTCGCCCAACCCCGGCAGTTTCCCTACCCCTGGGCCATGGTCACCGTGGCCGGCTCGCTGTTAATGATCGCGGGGATCGTATTGCGCGCCGACAGCTCGCCCGGTGCGTTGCAGCGCGTGCTGCAAACTCCATTGGCGACGTATATCGGCCGGCTGTCCTATTCGCTGTACCTGTGGCACTGGCCGGTCGCGGTGTTCCTGCGCTGGACCGTCGGGATGGAGCTGCTGATCGTGCAGTGGCTCTACCCGGTGCTGGTGGCGCTGCTTGCGGCAGCGTCCTATCACTGGATAGAAACACCGATCCGTAGCGGCCACTCGGCGGTGCAACGCAAGGCGGGGTTCACGTTTGCGGCCGGTTTGAGTGTCACCGGCCTGATGTGGCTGGGTGCGCTGTGGGTGTCGGTCAACCCATCGACGCTGTCACTCAGCCAGACCCGCGATACCTATACCTGGTACGCCTACAAACATTATCCCCAGGAAGATTTTGCCCGCCTCGACGACCCACGCCTGAAGGGACGGCAATTGTTCGTCATGGGGGATTCGCATACCGCGGCCTACCGCACCTTGCTCAAGCTCGTCTCGCTCAAACTGGGGGTAACCGTGACGGAGTACGAACAAGGCGGTTGCGGCGTCGTCAGCCTGATCGGCCCGGACCCTGCACATTGCGCGGCGTTGCGAGAAGCCCAACTCCAGGAGATCTTGGCCCGCGCCAAGCCGGGCGACGTGGTATTCCTCGCCTCGCTGCGCATGCCGGAGCTGGCCGGACGGGCGTGGCGCGAAGGTGAGGCCGCCATGGTCGATGACGCTTTGGGCGAACTGACGGCCGATAACATTGAAGCGGCGCGATTGGCCGCCGACGCGCTGTTAAGCCGTTTGCAGAACGCGCAGCTGACTGTGCTGATCGATGCGCCCAAGCCGCTGTTCAAGGCCGCGCCCAACCGCTGCTCGGATGCGTTCAACCGCATGAACCCCGTCTGCGCGCCTGGCCTGACGATGGCGCGGGACCAACTTGAACGGCTCCGCGCGCCGCAAATGGCGTTGTTGCAACAGCTGCAGGCAAGCTATCCGGCGTTGCACGCCTGGGATCCGCTACCGCTGCTGTGCCCCGGCCCGATCTGCTCGGCCTATGACGCAAACGCCAAGCCATTGTTTTTTGACTCAAACCACCTCAGCGGCCACGGCAACCGCGTACTCGAGCCATCCTTCAGCGCAGCGTTGCTGAAGATCTGGGGTGTGACGCCGCCGGCTACTGAATGATCAGGTTGTTGAACAACAGGTCTTCCACTACCGGCTTGCCGGTTTCGTCGTTCATTACTTGCTGGGTTTGCTTGAGGGCTTCCTGACGCAGTTTCTCTTTGCCTTCGACAGTGCTCATAGCGTCGTTGGTCTGCTGGGTGAACAGCGCCACCAATTGGTTACGAATCAACGCGTCGTTGGCTTTGACGGCGGCGGCGGCTTCGGTACCGGTCACGCGCAAGGCGATATCGGCCTTGAACACCTTGAGTTTCGCCGTGCCGTCCAGGCCGTAGTTACCCACGAAAGGCGGGCTCAGGCTGATATAGCTGACCTTCGGCGCCTCGCCTTCTTTGGCTTCTTCGGCCTGGGCTGCCATCGGCAGGGTCAGGGCCAGCATCAACAGGATCCACGCTTTCACAGTTCATTCCTCGAATTCGGTTGCCGGATAGCATAACGCTAGCAAGGCTGAGTACAAGCTTATGGCGACTTATCAGGCCGGGGCATGCTCGTTGACCCGGGGGCGCACCCTTCTACACTTATCGGCCACGACACCAAAAGGAATAGCCCGATGAAAGCTGTGCTGTGCAAAGCCTTCGGCCCCGCCGAAACCCTGGTGCTGGAAGAGACAGCCAGCCCGGCGATCAAGAAGAATGAAATTCTGCTGGATGTGCACGCAGCAGGGGTGAATTTCCCGGACACGCTGATCATCGAAGGCAAATACCAGTTCAAGCCACCCTTTCCGTTTTCACCGGGCGGCGAAGCATCGGGCGTGGTCAGCGAGGTGGGGGAAAAGGTCAGCCATCTGAAAGTGGGTGACCGGGTCATGGCGCTCACCGGCTGGGGCAGCTTTGCCGAACAGGTCGCGGTGCCGGGCTACAACGTGCTGCCGATCCCGCCGAGCATGGACTTCAATACCGCTGCCGCCTTCAGCATGACCTACGGCACCTCGATGCACGCGCTCAAGCAGCGGGCCAACCTGCAACCCGGCGAGACGCTGCTGGTACTCGGCGCCTCCGGCGGCGTGGGCCTGGCCGCCGTGGAAATCGGCAAAGCCATGGGCGCTCGCGTGATCGCCGCCGCCAGCAGCGCCGACAAACTCGCCGTGGCCAAGGCCGCCGGTGCCGATGAACTGATCAATTACAGCGAAACCAGCCTGAAGGACGAGATCAAGCGCCTCACCGACGGCAACGGTGCCGATGTGATCTACGACCCGGTCGGCGGCGACCTGTTCGACCAGGCCATCCGCGCCATTGCCTGGAATGGCCGTTTGCTGGTGGTGGGTTTTGCCAGCGGACGCATTCCCGAGCTGCCGGTGAACCTGGCGCTGCTCAAGGGTGCGGCGGTGGTGGGGGTGTTCTGGGGCTCGTTCGCCCAGCGCCAGCCGCAGGATAATGCGGCGAACTTCCAGCAACTGTTCACTTGGTATGGCGAGGGCAAGCTCAAGCCACTGGTGTCGCAGGTGTATCCGCTGGAACAGGCCGCGCAGGCTATCAATGATCTGGGGCAGCGTAAGGCGGTGGGCAAGGTGGTCGTCCAGACCCGCTGAGCGCCCCTCCCACATTTGGATCTCCAGGGCTCTGCAGAACTCGATACCGACCACGTCTTACCTATTCGCGACATGTTCGTAAGAGAACATGCAATTGCTCTCATTTCCTGTGTTTGCCGCCAAGAGGCGATGCTATTTTCGGTAACGAAACTGTAACATTCGCATCCGCAGTCAAAACAAGAAATTTGGAGCTCTTGAATGTTTGCTTTCTTTCGCCCTGCCGCACACCAGGCGCCCCTGCCTGAAGAAAAAATAGACAGCACCTACCGACGCCTGCGCTGGCAGATCTTCGCCGGTATTTTCTTCGGATATGCCGGCTACTACCTGCTGCGCAAGAACTTCTCCCTGGCCATGCCTTACCTGATCGACGAGGGTTACACCCGGGGTCAGTTGGGCCTGGCGATGTCGGCCATCGCGATTGCCTACGGCCTGTCCAAGTTCCTCATGGGCCTGGTGTCGGACCGTTCCAACCCGCGCTACTTCCTGCCCTTCGGCCTGCTGGTGTCGGCGGGTGTGATGTTCATTTTCGGTTTCGCGCCCTGGGCCACCTCCAGCGTGACCATGATGTTCATCTTGCTGTTCATCAACGGTTGGGCCCAGGGCATGGGCTGGCCGCCAAGCGGGCGGACCATGGTGCACTGGTGGTCGCAGAAAGAACGCGGCGGCGTGGTGTCGGTATGGAACGTGGCGCATAACGTCGGCGGCGGCTTGATCGGCCCACTGTTCCTGCTGGGCATGGCCTGGTTCAACGACTGGCATGCAGCATTCTATGTCCCGGCCACCGTGGCCCTGCTGGTGGCGGCGTTTGCCTTCATCACCATGCGCGACACCCCACAATCGGTGGGCCTGCCGCCTATCGAACAGTACAAGAACGATTACCCGGAAGGCTACGATGCCAGCCATGAAGAAGAATTCAGCGCCAAGGAAATCTTCGTCAAATACGTGCTGCGCAACAAAATGCTGTGGTACATCGCCTTCGCCAACGTCTTCGTCTACCTGCTGCGCTACGGCGTGCTGGACTGGGCCCCTACCTACCTCAAGGAAGCCAAGCATTTCACGGTCGACAAGTCGTCGTGGGCCTACTTTTTCTATGAGTGGGCGGGCATACCGGGCACGCTGCTATGCGGCTGGATGTCGGACAAAATCTTCCGTGGCAACCGCGGCCTGACCGGCATTGTGTTCATGGCGCTGGTGACCGTGGCGACCCTGGTGTACTGGCTCAACCCGCCGGGCAACCCAATGGTCGACATGATCGCATTGGTATCCATCGGTTTCCTGATCTACGGCCCGGTCATGCTGATCGGCCTGCAGGCGTTGGAGCTGGCACCGAAGAAGGCCGCCGGCACGGCTGCGGGCTTCACCGGGCTGTTCGGTTACCTGGGCGGCTCGGTGGCCGCGAGCGCGGCCATGGGCTACACCGTGGACCATTTCGGCTGGGACGGCGGTTTCGTCCTGTTGATCGGCGCGTGCCTGCTGGCGATCGCCTTCCTGGTCCCGACGCTGTGGCACACCAATAGCGTCAGCTCGGCGCGTTAATCGCCTGGGCAACCCTTGGCACAACGCTTGAGCCGCGCCTCCAGATTCTTATCTGGCATGGCGTGGCTGCGCAGGGCGTTCACGGTCTGCTCGACATAATCGCGAGTGGTGCCGTAACGCCCGCAAGCGCTTTGCAGCACATGGTTGAGCACGATATCCGGCAAGTTACCGGCGTAGCTGGGCAAGTGCCGCTCCAATACAAACCCTAAAGCCTGCACCTGGCTGCCATCTTCGAGGCGGCAGCTGAGCCAGTGCGGCCGGTAGGAAGGGTAAGGCATCTCGCGCTGCCATAAGGCGTAAAGCGAGGCCTCCAACTGGTCTTCCGGCAAGCGGTAGGCAAACCCGCTGCACGAGCCGCCGCGGTCCAGACCGAACACCAACCCCGGCAATTCCGGCGTCCCCCGATGCTCGTGAGACCACAGGTACAAGCCGCGATGATAGCCATGGACCCGCGCACGCACACGCTCGCTCGATGAACATTCAGGGCGCCAGATCAGCGAACCGTACGCAAATAGCCAGACCGGCCCACCTTTATGCCGGCCCATGGTGGCCTGCATCGAGCTCATCAACTGTTCGTGAGTGAGTTGCGGCCCCAGATCGAGCCGCGGAGGGTAAGCCAATTGCAGAAGATCGGTTTCTATGGCGGTCATGGCGAAAAGCGGTGCGCCTCCTGAGTGTTACCAGTTGTAAGCAACTTTACCGTAATCGAACCGAAGCGCTGTAACCGTATGGCGTAAAAAAACCGCCTTCCGTCTACTTATAGCCTAATGAGATTTTTCCTACAGAAGTAATACCTTAAATGCATAAGCATAGGCGGCAATATTTTCAGCGCAGGTTCAGGCCCCTCCGGCCATTACCCGCCAAACTGCACGGGTTTAGCGACCCACACTAGCCGCCCATTCAAACGACTACCGAGGTCGATGCATGAAACATCTTTTTTCCGGTTTGCTGCTATTGCTGCAGGCCACTGCCGCCCTGGCTACCGACGCGACCACTCAAGACGACAAAGGCTTCTGGTACGCACAAACCAGCCTTTACACCCGGCACTTTTCGCCGGATCCCAAGCACAACAATCATCAGGATTTGATCAACCTGGAGCGTAACGAAGCATCGGGGTTGGTGTATGGCGGGGCGACGTTTCGCAACTCGTTCAGCCAGCGCTCGTATTACGTCTACGCCGGCAAACGCTATGACATCGCCGATTCACCGCTCTACGTGAAGGTGACCGCAGGCGCACTGCAGGGCTATCGCGGCAAGTACCGCGACAAAATCCCGCTCAACCGTTTTGGCGTAGCGCCGGCGATCATCCCTGCCGTGGGGGTGAACTTCGGCCCCGTCTCCAGTGAGTTGGTGCTGCTGGGTTTGAATGCGGCGATGCTGACCGCCGGCGTGCGTTTCTAAGGGCGCGGCGCGTAGGCGAATACGTCGGCGCGCATCTGGTGCGCATCCATGCCGGCGTCGACCAGCGCATCCAGGGTGCCATAGATCATCGCCGGTGAACCGCTGGCATACACATGCACGCCCTTGAGGTCGGTAATGTCTTCACACACCGCTTCATGCAATAAGCCGCAGCGCCCTTCCCAGCCGCACAAGTCGCTGACTACTTTGTGCAGGAACAGGTTGGGCAGTTGCTGCCATTGTTCCCAATGTTCGATCCGATAGAAATCTTCCGGGCGACGCACGCCCCAGTACAGATGCACCGGGTGCTTGAAGCCCGAAGCCCGGCAATGTTCGATCAGGCTGTGCATCTGCGCCATGCCAGTGCCGGCGGCGATCAACACCAGCGGCCCGTCCGGCAGCTCGGCCAGGTGGGTATCGCCAAATGGCAGCTCGATGCGGGCCATCCGGTTACGTTGCAGTTGCTCCAGCAGGTTGCGGGCACTGTCTTCGCGGGCCAGTACATGCAGTTCCAGCTCGCGGCCTGCATGGGGCGCCGAGGCCAGGGAAAAGGCGGACTTCTCGCCGTTTTCCCGTTCGATCATCAGGTATTGCCCCGCGTGGTAACGCACGAGCTTGCCGGCAGGCGCAAGCAGGCGCACGCGCCATACATCGCCCCCTACCTCAACGCACTCACTCAACTGGCATGACAACTTGCGCAACGGCAATTCTCCCGGCGCCAACACGCCGTCCCACAACACAATGCAGTCTTCCAGCGGTTCGGCGATGCACGTGTAGAACTCGCCATGGTCACGCACTTCATCGGCTTGCCGCACCCTGCCCTCCACCAGCAACGCAGCGCACACATGGCATACGCCATTGCGACACGCCTGGGGGCATTCGTAGCCCAGGCGACGCGCGCCTTCGAGGATTCGCTCGCCTGGGATCAGCTCCAGCACAGCGCCGGAAGGTTGCAGGGTCACACGCATCAATCTATTCCCAATTCTTTCCAGATCGCATCGACGCGCGCGGTCACGGCTTCATCCTTGACGATCACCCGGCCCCACTCGCGAGTGGTTTCACCCGGCCATTTGTGGGTGGCGTCCAGGCCCATCTTCGAACCCAGGCCAGACACCGGCGACGCGAAGTCGAGGTAGTCGATCGGGGTGTTGTCGATCATCACCGTATCGCGCTTGGGGTCCATGCGCGTGGTGATGGCCCAGATCACATCATTCCAGTCGCGGGCATTGATGTCGTCGTCGGTGACAATAACGAACTTGGTGTACATGAACTGTCGCAAAAACGACCACACACCGAGCATTACCCGCTTCGCATGCCCTGGGTACGACTTCTTCATGGTCACGATGGCCATGCGGTAAGAGCAGCCTTCGGGCGGCAGGTAGAAGTCGGTGATTTCCGGGAATTGCTTTTGCAGGATCGGCACGAACACTTCATTGAGCGCCACGCCGAGAATGGCCGGTTCATCCGGCGGACGACCGGTGTAGGTGCTGTGGTAGATCGGTTTGATGCGGTGGGTGATGCGCTCCACGGTGAACACCGGGAAGCTGTCGACTTCGTTGTAATAGCCGGTGTGGTCGCCGTAAGGGCCTTCATCGGCCATCTCGCCCGGATGAATCACGCCTTCAAGGATGATTTCCGCAGTGGCCGGCACTTGCAGATCGTTGCCACGGCATTTCACCAACTCGGTACGGTTACCGCGCAACAGGCCCGCGAAGGCGTACTCGGACAGGCTGTCCGGCACCGGGGTCACGGCGCCGAGGATGGTGGCCGGGTCGGCGCCCAGGGCCACGGAGACCGGAAATGGCTTGCCCGGGTGCTTCTCGCACCATTCACGGTAATCCAGGGCACCGCCACGGTGGCTCAGCCAGCGCATGATCACCTTGTTACGGCCGATCACTTGCTGGCGATAGATACCGAGGTTCTGGCGATCTTTGTTCGGGCCTTTGGTGACAGTCAGGCCCCAGGTGATCAGTGGCCCGACATCGCCGGGCCAGCAGGTCTGCACCGGCAGCATGGCGAGGTCGACGTCATCGCCCTCGATGACCACTTCCTGGCACACCGCGTCCTTGACCACTTTGGGCGCCATGGCAATGATCTTGCGGAAGATCGGCAGCTTCGACCAAGCGTCCTTCAAGCCCTTGGGTGGCTCGGGCTCCTTGAGGAAGGCCAACAGCTTGCCGATCTCGCGCAGCTCGCTGACCGACTCGGCGCCCATGCCAAAAGCCACGCGATCGGGGGTGCCGAACAGGTTGCCGAGCACCGGAATGTCGTAGCCGGTCGGGTTCTCGAACAGCAGCGCCGGGCCCTTGTTACGCAGGGTGCGGTCGCAAATCTCAGTCATTTCCAGCACCGGGGAAATCGGCATCTGGATACGTTTCAACTCTCCGCGCTGCTCAAGTTGCTGCACGAAATCCCGAAGATCCTTGAATTTCATTAACCATGCCACCCGTAAAATAGGCGTACATCCTACCTGCTCTGAGGGCAGCTGGCAGCTTATCGACGTGCATTTGAGCGCGGAATGCGTTTAAAAAACGCGCAAAAAAAATGGCGCCCCCAGGGGGCGCCATTTTTTCGGACCAACAGCGGCGTATTACTTGCGCTTCATCGACAAGAAGAACTCGTCGTTGGTCTTGGTGGTTTTCAGCTTGTCGATCAGGAACTCGATGGCAGCTACTTCGTCCATCGGGTGCAGCAGCTTGCGCAGGATCCACATGCGCTGCAGTTCGTCGTCGGCGGTCAGCAACTCTTCGCGGCGGGTGCCGGAGCGGTTGATGTTGATCGCAGGGAACACGCGTTTTTCGGCGATGCGACGGTCCAGAGGCAATTCCATGTTGCCGGTGCCCTTGAACTCTTCGTAGATCACTTCGTCCATCTTCGAGCCGGTTTCAACCAGCGCGGTGGCGATAATGGTCAGCGAGCCGCCTTCTTCGATGTTCCGCGCGGCGCCGAAGAAACGTTTCGGTTTCTCCAGGGCGTGGGCATCGACACCACCGGTCAATACCTTGCCGGAGCTCGGGATCACGGTGTTGTAGGCACGGGCCAGACGGGTGATGGAGTCGAGCAGGATCACCACATCCTTCTTGTGTTCGACCAGGCGCTTGGCCTTCTCGATCACCATTTCGGCAACCTGCACGTGGCGGGTTGGCGGCTCATCGAACGTCGAGGCAACCACTTCGCCGCGCACGGTACGCTGCATTTCGGTCACTTCTTCCGGACGCTCATCGATCAGCAGCACGATCAGGTGAACTTCAGGGTTGTTACGCGCGATGTTCGCTGCAATGTTCTGCAGCATGATGGTCTTACCGGCTTTCGGCGGTGCGACGATCAAACCACGCTGGCCTTTACCGATGGGCGCACACAGGTCGATCACACGGCCGGTCAAGTCTTCGGTGGAACCGTTACCGGCTTCCATCTTCATGCGCACAGTCGGGAACAGCGGGGTCAGGTTCTCGAAGAGAATCTTGTTTTTCGCGTTCTCCGGACGATCAAAGTTGATCGTGTCGACTTTGAGCAGGGCGAAATAGCGCTCGCCTTCCTTCGGAGGTCGGATCTTGCCAACGATGGTGTCACCGGTGCGCAAGTTGAAACGACGGATCTGGCTCGGCGAGACGTAGATATCGTCTGGGCCGGCGAGATAGGAAGCGTCTGCGGAGCGGAGGAAGCCGAAGCCGTCCTGGAGAATCTCCAGCACGCCATCACCGGAGATTTCCTCGCCGCTTTTCGCGTGCTTCTTGAGCAGGGAGAAAATCACGTCCTGCTTGCGCGAACGGGCCATATTTTCTATGCCCATTTCTTCGGCCAGTTGGAGCAGGTCGGTAATCGGCTTTTGCTTGAGTTCAGTCAGATTCATATAGGAATGACGTAATCATTTATGGAGGGGGGAAATTAAGCTTTTGGCTTAATGAGGCCGCGCCGCGGAGAAGGCGACAGGATCGCGTACTAATCGAAAAGGAGTGCGTCGGCGACGGCTTGCAGGGGGCAGTGGAGAAACCAGTGCGGGGCCGAATGTACCACCTGAGTTTCGGAGCGTCTAGCCCTGTTTTACGAAAAAGCCCCGCGATTTGCGGGGCTTTTTTGACGACGCTTAGATGTTGGCGTCGAGGAAAGCTTGCAGCTGGGACTTCGACAGCGCGCCCACTTTAGTGGCTTCGACGTTGCCGTTCTTGAACAGCATCAGCGTAGGAATACCGCGCACGCCGTGCTTGGCCGGGGTTTCCTGGTTGTCGTCGATGTTCAGCTTGGCGATGGTCAGCTTGCCTTCGAAAGTGGTCGCAATGTCGTCCAGAACCGGAGCGATCATTTTGCAAGGGCCGCACCATTCAGCCCAGTAGTCAACCAGCACCGGGCCAGCAGCCTTGAGTACTTCGGCCTCAAAGGTCGCGTCGGTGACGTGCTTGATAAGATCGTTGCTCATGGATGTCTCCGGATTGTAAGCAAAAAAAACGTTGCCCATCATAGCCGCCCTTCCCCCGTTCAGGAAGCCGCCTCTGATGGAGTCTTGCTATAGAGGCGCATGAGTTTGGGTATGAGCCGATCAGGGCGTCACTGGCGTCACAAAGGCAATACCTGTACGCAATGCCGCATTACGTACATGTTCCTGCATGGTTTTCTGCGCCGCCGCGCTGGCGCGCCGGGCCAGGGCGCGCAGGATCTTGCGGTGTTCCTGCCAAGTCTCCATGGCCCGCTCCGGCCGGATGAACGGTAGTTTCTGGCTCTCCAAAAACACCTCCGCGCTGGCACTCAGAATGCTCACCATCGCCTGGTTGCCGCTGGCCATCAGGATGCGCTGGTGGAATTCGAAGTCCAGCCGCGCGGCCGCTTCGAAGTCACCGGCCTTGAGCACCTTGCGCATTGCCTCGACGTTATCCTCCAGGCTGTCGAGTTCATCAATCGTCAAGGTCACTGCCGCCAGCCCCGCCGCAAACCCTTCAAGGGCGTAGCGCAACTGGAAAATATCCAATGGCGTAGCCTGGGCCGCGAAAGGCCAGGCAAACCCCGGCGATTCGTCCGCCGCCTGCACGAACACGCCTTTGCCCGGCTGCACGCTCACCACGCCCAAGGCACTCAAGGATGACAACGCCTCACGCAACGACGCCCGGCTCACGCCCAACTGCAGTGCCAGTTCGCGCTGGGACGGCAGCGCATCGCCCGGCCCAAAGCCCTGCTCCTTGATCAGTTTGCGGATGGCCTGCAGGGCCGCCTCCGGTACGGCTTGGGCGATGGAATTCATAAAAAACTCAAGGTTCCAGACAACTGAGCGGCTAGTTGTAAAGCTATTCGCGGCCGGCGGCAAGCCACGCCCCAAAGGGGCTCGCAAGGTTTTGCCAACGCTCGAAAAGGGTGCGAAACGGCCAGGAACTGTTCAGACCAGTAAGACCACCCGACCTCAACAAATCCCGGCCTTGCAGACGATTGCGAGGGTGCTGGCATGGGCTGTGCACTGAGCATTTGTAGAAATCCCTTCGCCCTTCTCGGAGAGTTGTCATGACCAAGCGCTACAGCGCCCTGCTCACTGCCCTGTTTGCCAGCCTGATGCTCAGCCAGGCTCCCGCCCAGGCCAACGGTCTGGACGACATCGTCGCCCGTGGCACCCTCAAGGTTGCCGTGCCCCAGGACTTCCCGCCGTTCGGCTCGGTCGGCCCCGACATGAAACCCCGTGGCCTGGACATCGCCACCGCCAAGCTGCTGGCCGACCAGCTCAAGGTCAAGCTGGAGCTGACCCCGGTCAACAGCACCAACCGCATCCCGTTTCTCACCACCGGCAAGGTCGACCTGGTGATTTCCAGCCTGGGCAAGAACCCGGAGCGGGAAAAGGTCATTGATTTCTCCAAGGCCTACGCGCCGTTCTACCTGGCCGTGTTTGGCCCGCCTGACGCTGCCATCAGCAGCACTGACGACCTCAAGGGCAAGACCATCAGCGTGACCCGTGGCGCCATCGAAGACATCGAGCTGACCGCCGTGGCGCCCAAGGAAGCCACCATCAAGCGCTTCGAAGACAACAACTCAACCATCGCCGCCTACCTGGCCGGCCAGGTTGACCTGATCGCCAGCGGCAACGTGGTGATGGTCGCGATCAGCGAGCGCAACCCCAAACGCGTACCGGCGCTGAAGGTGAAGCTCAAGGATTCACCGGTATACGTGGGCGTGAACAAAAACGAGCCGGCGTTGCTGGAGAAGGTCAACCAGATCCTGGTCGCGGCCAAGGCCGATGGCAGCCTGGAAAAGAACGCGATGCAATGGCTGAAAGAGCCGCTGCCCGCCGACCTTTGATACGACGGAGCTGACCCATGGCGTATCAATTTGACTTTGTACCGGTGCTGGCCAACACCGACCTGCTGTTGCGCGGCGCGCTGTTCACCCTTGAGCTGACGGCTATCGGCGCGATCCTGGGGGTGGCGCTGGGCACCGTCGGCGCAGTGGTGCGAGCGTGGAAGATCCAGCCGTTCGCCTGGTGCTTCGGCGTGTATGTCGAATTGATCCGGAACACGCCGTTTCTGGTGCAGCTGTTTTTCATCTTCTTCGGCCTGCCGTCTTTGGGGCTGAAGATCACCGAGTGGCAAGCCGCCGTATTGGCGATGGTGATCAACCTGGGGGCCTACTCCACCGAAATCATCCGCGCCGGTATCCAGGCCATCCCGCGTGGCCAGTTGGAAGCCGCCGCAGCCCTGGCGATGACGCGCTTCGAAGCATTCCGCCACGTGGTGCTGCTGCCCGCGCTGGGCAAGGTGTGGCCGGCACTGAGCAGCCAGATCATCATCGTCATGCTCGGTTCGGCGGTGTGTTCACAGATCGCCACCGAGGAGCTGAGCTTTGCCGCCAACTTTATCCAATCGCGCAATTTTCGCGCGTTTGAAACCTATGCCCTGACTACCCTGGTGTACCTGTGCATGGCATTGATGATTCGCCAGTTGCTCAACTGGATCGGCCGTCGTTTTGTGATGAGGAACAGCCGATGAGTGATTTTTCGTTCTGGGACATCGTGCGCAACCTGCTCACCGGCCTGCAATGGACGCTGTTGCTGTCACTGGTGGCGTTTATCGGCGGCGGCGTGATCGGCCTGCTGGTGATGACCTTGCGCATCAGCCGCAAAGCCTTCGCGCGCAATGTTGCGCGCACCTATATCGAGCTGTTCCAGGGCACGCCGCTATTGATGCAACTGTTCCTGGTGTTCTTCGGCGTTGCCTTGCTGGGGGTGGATATCTCGCCCTGGTTGGCGGCGGCGATTGCCCTGACGCTGTTTACCAGCGCCTATCTCGCCGAAATCTGGCGCGGCTGCGTCGACTCCATCGCCCATGGGCAGTGGGAAGCCTCCGCCAGCCTGGCCCTGAACCCGCTTGAGCAATTGCGCTACGTGATCCTGCCGCAGGCGCTGCGCATCGCAGTCGCGCCGACGGTGGGGTTCTCGGTGCAGGTCGTCAAGGGCACCGCTGTGACCTCTATCATCGGTTTTACCGAGTTGACCAAGACCGGCGGCATGCTCGCCAACGCGACCTTCGAGCCCTTCATGGTCTATGGCCTGGTGGCCCTCGGTTACTTCCTGCTCTGCTACCCCTTGTCCCTCAGTGCGCGCTACCTGGAAAGGAGACTGCATGCCTCTGCTTAGAATTACCGCCCTGCATAAGTACTACGGCGACCATCACGTACTCAAAGGCATTGACCTGACCGTTGAAGAAGGCCAGGTGGTGGCGATCATCGGGCGCAGCGGATCGGGTAAGTCCACCCTGTTGCGTACCCTCAATGGCCTGGAATCGATCAACGATGGGGTTATCGAAGTCGACGGCGAATACCTCGACGCAGCGCGCGCCGACCTGCGCAGCCTGCGGCAAAAAGTCGGCATGGTATTTCAGCAGTTCAACTTGTTCCCGCACCTGACCGTGGGCGAAAACGTGATGCTCGCGCCGCAGGTGGTGCAGAAAATGCCCAAGGCCAAGGCCGCCCAGTTGGCCAAGCAGATGTTGGAACGCGTTGGGCTGGGCGAGAAATTCGACGCCTTCCCTGATCGTCTGTCCGGCGGCCAGCAGCAGCGCGTCGCTATCGCTCGCGCACTGGCGATGTCACCCAAGGTGCTGCTGTGCGATGAAATCACCTCGGCCCTCGACCCGGAGTTGGTCAATGAAGTGCTCAGCGTGGTGCGCCAATTGGCCAAGGACGGCATGACGCTGATCATGGTGACCCATGAAATGCGCTTCGCCCGGGAAGTGGGGGACAAGCTGGTGTTCATGCACCAGGGCAAGGTGCATGAAGTCGGCGATCCCAAGACCTTGTTCGCGAACCCGAGAACCGCCGAATTGGCCAATTTTATTGGCACCGGCGATCTGCTTGCCTGAACCCTCAGCCGCCTGGCAGTAACTCAAAGTGCCCCTGCCCCTCGAACTGGGTTTCCTGGCGCACGGAAAAGGCATCGGGCGGCAAATAGGTGTCGATGTGCACTTGAGCCGAAAAGCGTTTTCCGGCCAGTGGTGTTCCGCCCGCTTTGGCGATCACCACCTGGCCGGGCAACAGCAGCCCGCCGGCCGATACGTCTGTCGGTTGCGCCGCGCTCAACTCTACCGCGCGACCATCGACCTGGGCGTTCTTGAGCGCCAGGGTAAAGCTGCCGTGGCGGCCGAATCGAAAGCCCTGCGCACCCGCCGGGGCGCCGGTAAAACGCAAGGCAACCGTGCCCGGCTCGGCGCACAAGACGCTCAGTTGCAGGGTTCGCTTGCCCAGGACGATGTTGCGGCCGCTGGTTTGCTCATCCAGCAGCTCTGTGCGCCTGAGCACGCCGTAATCCACCTTCGGTTGACTGAGCGAAAGACGACACTCCTGCGCCACTCCCTCCCTGGCAGCCATCCCCAACAAAGCCAACAGCACGTAGCCAAGTGCCGCGCGCACCTTACGCGCAGGTCGTTCAACCGCGTTACTGCGCACGACAGACCGCCGAAGCCGTTTCATAAAGCGTGTCCTTTTGGGGTTGCGACGTTAGGTTCAGTTGCAGCACACAGGGGCGAGAGGCGTTCGGCAGCGAAACGCTGAGGGTTTGCCCGTCATCCATATCGTTCAGAAAAATCAGGCCATCCCCCACCACACTGGTCAGGAACCTGTTGTCCGGCCCCAACACCGAGGCGCCCTGAGGCAATGGCCGGCCGTGTTCATCCTGGACCTCAAGCAATACCCGGCGAACATTCACCACCGGGAAATCAACGGTATTGAATGAACCGCGCCCGACCGCGAGGATTTTGGTGCCGTTCTTGAGGTCGACCCGCTTGGGCAGGGATTGGGTCTGCACTTCCAGATGGCTGGTGGTGTAGGCCGGCAAGCCAGGAATCACCGCGTGCCCACGGTAGTCGGTCCACACCGGGCCTTGCGGCGTTGAGACCTTGGCCGCCGACACATCACCCACCGAAAGCACACCGAAGGTGTCCTGAACCGCGTAGGGAGAAAAGGTCAGGCCGCGCTCGTGAGCCACCACCGCGCCCTGCAGTTGCCCACTGTAGCTGGTGCTCGTGGGGGTGCGATTCATCCCCAGTCCCACCCGGGTGTAACGCGGCATTACGTCCAGGTTGGCGCGGACCGCTTGCTGACGATCCCGCACGTCTCGCTCCACGCCCACTTCATAGTTCACGTAGTCGTTGACCCGTTCGGACAACGCCGCCCCGCTATCAGCCCGCCCATTGCGGCGGCTGGCGTAGGTCGTGAGGCGGCGATCGTCGCCAAGGGGAATCGTGACTTGCAGGCGCAAGGACAGCCCCTGCGGTGACACCTCATCACTCGCGCTGCGTGCCCGGCCTGCGGGCTTGCGTCGACGCGAGGCGCCCACCTGAGAATCGGCGATCAGGGCCACATCGACCTGCCTGAAGCCCTTGGCCCATGAGGCGAAGACATGTTCGGCAACCTGGCCGTCAAACTGTGAACTGCGCGAATAACTGACCGAAAAGGCGCCCATGACCGGGTCAGCCCAGTTGAATCCCGCAGTGTATTGATGCTGGAAGCGCGTCTGCAGATCGTCTTTTTTCAGGGATCGGCCAGCCTCGATCACATCGCGATAACCCTGGGTCTGGGTCGTCGCGCTCAGGCTCATGTCAACCTTGGCCGCCAGCGGGCTGCTCAAGGACAGCGCACTACGACTGCCCTCAACACCGCCCTCGCGATCGCGCGACAAGGTATGCCGGGCGGCGACGGTAACCCGCTGGAAAAACACACTGCTCAAGGTGCCACCGGCCGACTGATATTCATCCGTGCTCAACAGGCCAAAACCCACGGATGACTGCCTGCCCAGGCCCCAGGTGCCGCTGCCCATGGCAACGACTGGCGGCTCCTTGCCACCGACCTGTTGTTCTCGCACCCGGCCAAGGGCGAAGTCAAAACCCGGGGTGATGGCGACAGCCGCGCCAAAAGACGCCGCCGGCACCACGAAACTGCGCGTGCCGCCGCTTGTACCGATCACACTGACTTCAAGGTCACTGGTGCCGTTGAGCAACGGCAGGCCTGTCAGACTAAACGGGCCTTCAGGTACCAGGGTGGTATGGATAAGCGCTCCGGACTGGCGCACCTCTACACGGGCCTGGCTGTGGGCCAAACCCTCCACTACAACCCCTTTATCGGCACCCATGCGAGAGATACCGTCGGGAAACAGCTGCAGGCCGGACAACTGAACCCCACCGAACACAGGGCTTCTGGTGGAAATCTGCCCCACCTGGAACGTCGACCGCAAGGCGGCCACATCACGCTGGGCGTAAGCCTGCACATGGTGGGTGCGGCTTTTACCGTTATCGGAGATAGAGAATTGCCGGCTGCGCACCACCCAGTTGCCCAGGTTGAACCCCGCCTCCGTGTAAGCCGAGACAAAACGGCTGTGGCCACTGTCTGAGCGCGCATCAAACCCCAGCACATCGTAGTTGAGCAAGGCCGCCCCACCGCCGTCGGCAAAGCTCCCCGCCTGCCATTCAGGCTCACGCAGGGAGTGCGTGGGCACGATCAAAGCCACCTCTTCACTGCTCGGCTGCAACCTGATGAGGGTGGTCGGGAACTCACCGACAAAATCGTGACACGCCTGCTCGGCCGAGATACCCGACTGCACGATGGCCGAGGGCACTTTCAAACCGGCTTTTTCCAATAGGCCCGGCGTGAAACACAGCTGCCCCTGATAGTCGAAACGCGCCTCGACCAACCCCAGAGGGTTACCGTTGACCCGCAGCCCCACCACCTGCGCACCCTCGCGAAAACGCGCCGCGCTGCGAAAGTAGTCCGAGACCTTCGGGTCGATGCCGTAGCTGGCCAAGGCCGCAAGATCAAACCCTTCTCCCAGCTCAACCGCCGAAGCGAAACCTGGGGCTGCCCACAGCGTCGCCAACCCCATGAACAACCCTGGGTGGCGCACCTTCACACCGGTCAGCGCCCCCTTAACCTTCATGGCCCAGCACATCCGCCTGGTAGTGATCGACCGCAAAGCCGAACAACGTGGCCGGCTGCAGTAGCACCGAGGAAACCTTGGACAGCGCGCCTTCGGTCTGGAGCACCAGCACTTCACCGGGCAGGATATAGCTGCGCGGCAGCAAACCCGTCTGGTTCAACGGGTTCAGTTGCACCTCCAACCCCAGCCGCACCACATAGGCACTGTCGTTATGCACGCTCAAGCGATCATCCTGGCGCTTCCACTTGAGCAGCTCCCACGGCGCCTGATGCCGAGGCAAGCCTGCGGGGTGCAAAATCAACGGCAGATTCTGGCGCAAGGTGATACCAATGGTCGCACCGCCAGCGGCACGCGCCTGGGGAATGCCCTCAAACGAAACACGTTTCAGACGCTGGGTCTTGAGCGGCGTCTTCAAGGTGCTGATAAACCGTACCAGTTGCGTGTCTCCAGCCTCTACGCGAGCGATGGGCGGGGTAACAATCAATAGGGGTTCAGGATCTTCGGGCACATTTTCAATAACGGAGTGCAACAACGCCGGCCCGGAGTCCGTGTTCTTGATATTGATAGTGGCCTCGCCATCGTCCTCATAAAGAATCACGACCGTTGTTTCAGGCAGCATGCCATCGGCACTTACTGAACCCTGCAACAGCAACATCACAGAAAACGACAGGCAAGAAACTACTCTTGAAAAACTGCTCACCGAGTTCTCCCTGGAACATTAATAAACAAACAATGAGGCACTCAGTTTTTGAACACATTAAAAACAGCCGACAGCACACCAGAAGTTCCTTGACTACCGAAGTTACTGTCGACTGTTATTCACGCGCTTAGATGTAATTCAATACCAGCGTGGCGTGACCATCCAGCGCCACATTGCCGGTAAGGTCCAAAGCGCTGGCGCGATTGATCACCGCCCGTACCGCAATAACACCGTTGAGTTGGGAGATCGCAGCAGGTGCGATAACGCTGCCGCTGCGCCAGGAATGCTGGCTCGGCGCCTGGGAGACCTTGCCGTCGCCGGCGAACCAGCCGGAGGCAGTGCTCGAGCGCACGATCGGGGCGAGCGCCACAGCGCCGGAGCTCAGGTTCCTGAGGGTCACCGAGTAACCGCCGGTACGCCTGCCGCCCGGTGCGCCCAGGCCATAGTTCTGGGCCTCGGTGTAACCGGCGCCCAATATACCCGCGACCTTGGTGCCGGCCCGCAGGTCAGTGACGGTCAGGCCAAACCTTGCAGGGGTATGGCCGCAATTGACCGACAGCGCAGTGGTGCGCTCTTCACGCGGGTTGAAGTTCGTCGAAGACAATTCCGCGGCCCGGATAGTGCCGTAGTCGATGATCCCGCCGGCGCCGATGCTGATATTGCAAGCAGCGGGCGAGATCGTACCTTTAACGATCAGATTACCGGTCGGGGTGGTCGTGGCATAAGCGCCCACACTGGCGACCAGACACGTAAGACCCATTGCCAAACCAAATACTTTTTTCATGCTTTACCCGTTATTAGAAAATTAACAGGCACTATTTATTAAGGGCCGGAAGCTCCGCTTCCCCAAGACACGATCCCTGACGTAAAAAGCCACAAACAAATAACACCACGGCATCATTGCCGTGGCGCAGTCTCACCTTTTAGTGATTCACAAAAAACAAGAAAGCCCCTTGATTATCGTCAGAACGGGGAAAAATCGTTGTACGCCTCAATGAGCGCTCACGTAGCCCAGAATGAAATATTTCAAATAAAAAATCGGCGCACGCGTAGGGAAAGTCGAACAGCGCATTATAAGCACTACACTTTCATTATCCCTTACTTACTCTGGAAACCATTCACTACTTCCAAAGTAACTCGCCCTACACCCCTGGCAAATCCTACGCACAGACACCGATAAGATGATTCACCCAGCACAACGCGTTGGCTCCAGCGGTCGATCGTGGCACGATGGTCAGGTTATCGACCGAGACCCCCAAACCATGCCGCAATCCCAAGCCAAGAATCTGTCCCTGATCGCCGCCATAGACCTGGGCTCCAACAGCTTTCACATGGTCGTGGCCAAGGCCCAGAACGGTGAGATCCGCATCCTTGAGCGGCTCGGCGAAAAAGTGCAGTTGGCCGCCGGGATCGACGACGCACGCCAGCTCAATGAAGAGTCGATGCAGCGCGGGCTCGATTGCCTCAAGCGGTTTGCCCAGTTGATCAACGGCATGCCCCTGGGCGCCGTGCGCATTGTCGGTACCAACGCCCTGCGTGAAGCGCGCAACCGTGGCGAATTCATCCGCCGCGCCGAAGAAATCCTCGGGCACCCGGTAGAAGTCATCTCCGGCCGCGAAGAAGCGCGCCTGATCTACCTCGGCGTATCCCACACCCTGGCCGATACCCCCGGCAAGCGCCTGGTGGCGGACATCGGCGGCGGCAGTACCGAGTTCATCATCGGCCAGCGCTTCGAACCGCTGCTGCGCGAAAGCCTGCAGATGGGTTGCGTCAGTTACACCCAACGCTATTTCAAGGACGGCAAGATCACCCCGGCGCGCTATGCCCAGGCCTACACGGCGGCACGGCTGGAGATCATGAGCATCGAGCACGCCCTGCACCGCCTGACCTGGGATGAAGCCATCGGCTCGTCCGGCACCATTCGCGCCATTGGCCTGGCACTCAAGGCCGGCGGCCACGGCACCGGCGAGGTCAACGCCGAAGGCTTGGCCTGGCTCAAACGCAAGCTATTCAAGCTGGGCGATGCCGAGAAAATCGACTTCGACGGTATAAAGCCCGACCGTCGTACCATTTTCCCGGCCGGCCTGGCGATTCTCGAGGCGATCTTCGACGCCCTCGAATTGCAACGCATGGACCACTGTGACGGCGCACTGCGTGAAGGGGTGCTTTACGACCTGCTCGGCCGCCATCACCACGAAGACGTGCGTGAGCGCACCCTCAGCTCGCTGATGGAGCGTTATCACGTCGACCTGGAGCAAGCGATGCGCGTGGAGCGCAAAGCCCTGCACGCCTTCGATCAGGTGGCCGCGGACTGGGACCTGGAAGACGGCGTATGGCGCGAACTGCTGGGCTGGGCCGCCAAGGTGCATGAAGTGGGCCTGGATATCGCCCACTACCATTACCACAAGCACGGCGCCTACCTGATCGAGCACTCCGACCTGGCCGGTTTCTCCCGGGAAGACCAACAGATGCTCGCGCTGCTGGTGCGCGGCCACCGTCGCAATATCCCCAAGGACAAATTCGCTGAGTTCGGTGATGAAGGCATCAAGCTGATTCGCCTGTGCGCGCTGCTGCGCTTTGCGATCCTGTTCCACCACATCCGTGGCACCCAGGAAATGCCCCAGGTCAAACTGCGCGCCGATGGCGACAGCCTGGATGTGATGTTCCCCAAAGGCTGGCTGGATGAAAACCAGCTGACCCAGGCGGACTTCGCCCAGGAAGCGGAATGGCTGACGCGGGTGGGGTTCACGCTGAACGTGCGCTGACTCGATCCAAACAACACCGTAAACCACATGTGAGAGGGGGGTTGCTCCCTCCCACATGTTCCAGACCGTGTCTGGGCTTAGTTCACCGCCAGAATCGGGCTACCCAGTTTCTCCAGCAACGTCGCCTGGGCGCTGCGGGGGTTCTGGTTGCCGGTCGGCGTGTTGCGCACGTAGCGGCCGTCCGACTGCAGGCTCCAGCTGTGGGTGTTATCGGTGAGGTAACTTTCCAGCTCCTTCTTGACCCGCATGATCAGCTTCTTGCCTTCTACCGGGAAACACGTCTCCACGCGCTTATCGAGGTTGCGTTCCATCCAGTCAGCACTGGAGAGGAACATCTGCTCTTCGCCGCCGTTGAGGAAGTAGAACACCCGGGTGTGCTCCAGGAAGCGGCCGATGATCGAACGCACGTGAATATTGTGCGACACGCCAACGATGCCTGGACGCAGGCAGCACATGCCGCGCACCACCAGGTCGATACGCACGCCGGATTGGCTGGCCTTGTACAGCGCGCGGATGATCTTCGGATCGGTCAGCGAGTTGAACTTGGCGATGATGTGCGCCGGCTTGCCCTCAAGGGCAAACTGGGTCTCGCGGGCAATCATGTCGAGCATGCCCTTCTTGAGGGTGAACGGCGCGTGCAGCAGTTTCTTCATGCGCAAGGTCTTGCCCATGCCGATCAACTGGCTGAACAGCTTGCCGACGTCTTCACACAAGGCGTCGTCGGAGGTCAGCAGGCTGTAGTCGGTGTAGAGCTTGGCGTTGCCGGCGTGATAGTTGCCGGTGCCCAAGTGCGCGTAACGCACGATCTCACCGGCTTCGCGGCGTAGGATCAGCATCATCTTGGCGTGGGTCTTGAAGCCGACCACGCCGTAGATCACCACCGCACCGGCCGCTTGCAGGCGGCTGGCCAGTTGCAGGTTGGACTCTTCGTCGAACCGCGCACGCAGCTCGATCACCGCAGTGACTTCCTTGCCGTTACGCGCGGCGTCCACCAGCGCATCGACGATTTCCGAGTTGGCGCCGGAGCGGTACAGGGTTTGGCGCACGGCCAGAACGTGCGGGTCCTTGGCGGCCTGGCGCAGCAGGTCGACCACTGGGGTGAAGGACTCGAACGGGTGCAGCAGCAGAATGTCCTGCTTGCTCACCACGCTGAAAATGTTCTCGCTGTTTTGCAGCAGTTTCGGGATCTGCGGGGTGAACGGCGTGTATTGCAGCTCCGGGTGGCTGTCCAGCCCGGTGATGCTGAACAGGCGCGTCAGGTTCACCGGGCCATTGACCTGGTACAGCTCGGTCTCGCCCAGGTTGAACTGCTTGAGCAGGTAGTCCGACAGGTGTTTAGGGCAGGTGTCAGCCACTTCCAGGCGCACCGCATCGCCGTAGCGCCGCGAGAACAGCTCGCCGCGCAGGGCGCGGGCCAAGTCTTCGACGTCTTCGGAGTCCAGCGCCAGGTCGGCGTTACGGGTCAGGCGGAACTGGTAGCAGCCCTTGACCTTCATGCCTTGGAACAGGTCATCGGCATGGGCGTGGATCATTGACGACAGGAATACATAGTTGTCGCCAGCCCCCCCTACCTCTTCCGGTACCTTGATGATCCGTGGCAACAAGCGCGGCGCCGGGATGATCGCCAGGCCGGAATCGCGACCGAAGGCGTCGATACCTTCCAATTCCACAATGAAGTTGAGGCTCTTGTTCACCAGCAACGGGAACGGGTGCGTTGGGTCGAGGCCGATGGGGGTGATGATCGGCGCGATCTCGTCGCGGAAATAACGGCGCACCCAGGTCTTGATCTTGGTGGTCCAGTGGCGGCGACGGATAAAACGAACCTGATGTTTTTCCAGTTCCGGCAGCAGGATGTCGTTAAGAATTGCGTATTGGCGGTCTACATGGCCGTGCACCAGCTCGCTGATGCGCGCCAGGGCCTGGTGCGGTTGCAAGCCATCGGCACCGGCCTGTTCACGGGCAAAGGTGATCTGCTTCTTGAGACCGGCCACGCGGATTTCGAAGAACTCATCCAGGTTGCTGGAGAAAATCAGCAGGAATTTCAGCCGTTCCAGCAGCGGATAGGACTCATCCAGCGCCTGCTCCAGCACGCGGATGTTGAATTGCAGTTGTGACAGCTCGCGATGGATGTACAGGCTGCTGTCATCCAGGTTGGTCACCGTGACCACCGGGGCCGGCACGGGCGGCTCGGCCACCGCGGCAGGCGGCGCAGGCTCCAGCTCCGGTGGGGTTTCGGCGACTTGTTCAATCACCGGGTGAGCGTCTTTTACTGCAACTTCGGAGAGTCCTTCGGTATTCATCGAGTGTTCCTGTGAGGGCTATTGTTGCTCTCTAAGCAATTGGGCGGCGCGGGCGGCAAAGTAAGTCAGAATGCCATCGGCCCCGGCACGTTTAAAGGCCGTCAGGGATTCAAGAATCACCCCTTCACTCAACCATCCATTTTGTATTGCAGCCATGTGCATGGCGTATTCGCCGCTGACCTGATAGACAAAGGTCGGCACCTTGAATTCGTCTTTGACCCGCCAAAGGATGTCCAGGTAGGGCATCCCCGGCTTGACCATTACCATGTCGGCGCCTTCGGCCAGATCGGCCGCGACTTCGTGCAAGGCTTCATGGCTGTTGGCCGGGTCCATCTGGTAGGAGGCTTTGTTGGCCTGGCCCAGGTTGAGGGCCGAGCCCACCGCGTCACGGAACGGGCCGTAATAGGCGCTGGCGTACTTGGCTGAATAGGCCATGATTCGCACATTGACGTGGCCGGCCAGTTCCAGCGCTTCGCGAATCGCCTGGACGCGGCCGTCCATCATGTCCGACGGTGCAACCACCTGGGCGCCCGCGGCAGCGTGGGACAGGGCCTGTTTGACCAGCGCATCGACGGTAATGTCGTTCTGCACATAACCGTCTTCGTCGAGAATGCCATCCTGGCCGTGGGTGGTGAACGGGTCCAACGCCACGTCGGTGATCACCCCCAGTTGCGGGAAACGCTCGCGCAAGGCACGGGTGGCGCGCTGCGCAATGCCCTGCGGGTTCCAGGCTTCGGCAGCGTCCAGGGACTTGAGTTCCGAAGGCGTGACCGGGAACAGCGCCAACGCCGGAATCCCCAGCTCGACCCAGTTCGCCGCTTCTTCAAGCAGCAAATCGATGGTCAAACGCTCCACCCCCGGCATCGACGCCACGGCTTCGCGCCGATTCTCACCATCGAGCACGAAAACCGGCAGGATCAGATCATTCGTCGTCAGTACGTTTTCACGTACCAGACGGCGCGAAAAATCATCACGACGATTGCGACGCAGCCGGGTAGCAGGGAACAGACGATTGGCAGGGGTAAAGCTCACGACAGACTCCTGAGCCCGGTTTTACGGGCGAGCGTTGCAGTTATAAGCGGCCATTATGACGAAGGTATTACAGTTGTGCTTAACGATGCGACCTGTAGTCGCATTCGTCGTTTATGTAGGAATTGTTCACTTCGTGACACATCTCGATACTTTCATGAATGTTCACGAAGGCGTAGGCTGCGCGTTCATTTCGCCAGCACCCAGACCATGCTTCAACAATTTCTGCATGACTTCGGCTACTTTGCCCTCTTCCTGGGCACCTTCTTTGAAGGCGAAACCATCTTGGTTCTCGCAGGCTTCCTGGCATTCCGTGGCTACATGGATATCAACCTGGTGGTGGTCGTTGCCTTCTTTGGCAGCTACGCCGGCGACCAGCTCTGGTACTACATGGGCCGCAAGCATGGCCGCAAGCTGTTGGCGCGCAAGCCGCGCTGGCAATTGATGGGCGACAAGGCCCTGGAACATATCCGCAAACATCCGGATATCTGGGTGCTGAGCTTCCGCTTTGTGTACGGGTTGCGCACCGTCATGCCGGTGGCGATTGGCCTTTCCGGCTACCCACCGCTGCGCTATCTAGTGCTCAACGGCATCGGCGCCGCGATCTGGGCCGCCGCGCTGGGCGCTGCGGCCTACCATTTTGGCGCGGTCCTTGAAGGCATGCTCGGCAGCGTCAAGAAATACGAGCTGTGGGTACTGGGAGCCTTGCTGTTACTGGGCTTCGGCCTGTGGCTGCGCCGCCGTTTCAAAAACGCGCGTATCGCCCGCCAGGCCTGTGCCGACGCCAAGGCCCAGCTCGCCGAACCGGCCCCGGTGCAAACGCCTAAGACGCCAGCCGAGTAACCCGGCCCCGGCAGCAGTAAAGACCGATCACGCTGAGCAGGCTGTAACTCGACAAACCCAGCCAGCCCAAGTGGCTGGCCGGCCACAGCCCTACCAGCGGTGCCAGCCATACCAGCGGTACATTCAGCGCCAGGCGTGCCCACTCGGCCTTCAACGCCCACGGCCGGTTCTCCAGGGCCACGCCCAGGGTAAAGAGCCCCAGTGCCATCACACTCCAGCCCAGGACCAGCGCTGAGCTGTGCAGCCCCTCGCCAAAATTCATCAAGTAGCTTCCAAACCCCACATACACCGCAAACTGCAGGGCGATATACACCTGTTGGCGCGCCTCCAGCGGCACGTCGAATTTGCGGAACTGGCTCAGGTCCGGCTTGGCCAACGGGTATTTGGCCTTTACATCGGCCGGGCGCCAGCCGGTGGGCATAAACCAGATGCGCAGCTTGTCCCGCCAGCGTTCGGTGCGCCGCGCATCACTCCACAGCTGCGCGTAAAACTGCAGGTTGGCCCACAGCGGGTTCCAACTGGCCAAGGGCGTGGTCACGCCGAAAATCACCGGTTCGTTGTCGTCTTCTTCCTGGAACGTACCGAACAGCCGGTCCCAAAGAATGAACACCCCGCCGTAGTTGCGATCCATGTAGAGAGCGTTCTGTGCATGGTGGGCCCGATGATTGGACGGTGTGACAAAGAACCACTCGAACCAGCCGAGCTTGGGCACGTGGCGGGTATGTACCCAGAATTGGTACAGCAGGTTGAGCGAAGCCACGCTGATAAATACCACCAACGGCACGCCCAATACGGCCAGGGGCAGGTAGAAAATCCAGCTCAGCAGGAAACCGGTACTGGTCTGGCGCAGGGCGGTGCTGAGGTTGTAGTCCTCGCTCTGGTGATGCACCGAATGCGCGGCCCACAAAATATTGCGCTCGTGGCCCATGCGGTGCAGCCAGTAGTAGCAGAAGTCATAGAACACAAAGGCAAACACCCAGGTCCATGCACGTTGGGCAGGCAGTTCAACCACAGCCAGGTATTTAAGGGCACATGCGTAAGTCAGCAGCCCTACCCCCTTGGTCAACAACCCGGTGGTGGTGGACAGCACGCCGGTACTGAGACTGTTGATGGCGTCCGCTACCCGGTAGTTGCGCTGGCCCCGCCAGCGGTCGAGGAGCAGCTCCACCACGATCAAGGCGATGAAAAACGGTACCGCGTAAGGCACGAAGTCCATGGTCTGGTCCGGTCTATTTTTGTTACATCAAGATTAGGTGCAGCCGCGCGAGATCCCATTGGCAACAGGTTACAAATTAGTAGACATTTAGCGCCAAGACCTCAGGAGAAATGCCCATGAGCAAAAAGATTGCAGTGATCCTTTCCGGCTGCGGCGTGTACGACGGTGCCGAGATCCATGAAAGCGTAATCACCCTGCTGCGCCTGGACCAGCGCGGCGCTCAGGTGGAATGTTTTGCGCCGGATATTGCGCAACTGCACGTCATCAACCACCTCACCGGCGAAGAAATGCCCGAGTCGCGCAATGTACTGGTGGAGTCGGCACGCATCGCCCGCGGCGCCGTGAAGAACATCGGCGAGGCCGACGTCACCCAGTTCGACGCACTGATCGTGCCCGGCGGGTTTGGCGCGGCGAAGAACCTGTCGAATTTCGCCGGGGAAGGCGCCGGTTGCAGCGTTAATCCGCAGGTATTGGCGCTGGCCGAAGCCTTTGCCGAAGCCGGCAAACCCGTGGGGCTGATCTGCATCGCGCCGGCCCTGGCCGCAAAAATCTACGGCCCGGGCGTGACCTGCACTATCGGCAACTGTCCCGACACCGCCGCCGCCTTGGACAAGATGGGCGCCACGCACCAGGAATGCACGGTTGAAGACATCGTCGAAGACACGGCGCGCAAGCTGGTGAGCACGCCGGCTTATATGCTCGGCAAGAACATCAGTGAGGTGGCGTCGGGCATCAACAAGCTGGTGGATCGGGTGCTGGAGCTGACCCACGAGAACGACTGATCAACTGACAGAGCACTAAATGGTAATGAGCGGGCTCAGGCCGGGCGCATCAATTGAGTGAGGATGCGGTCCAGCGAGTTGGCGAACGCCTGTTTGTCTTTCTCCCCATGGGGCGGTGGGCCACCGCCCATCCGGCCCTGCTCGCGCAGGTCGGTGAACAGGTTACGCACCGCCAGGCGCTCGCTCATGTTCGCGGGGCTGAACTCCTTGCCCCGAGGGTCCAGGGCCGTGACGCCCTTCTTCACCAGCCGGTCGGCCAACGGCACATCGCTGCAGATCACCAGCTCACCCGGCACGGCGTGTTCTACCAAGTAATCATCGGCTGCATCCGGGCCACTGGGCACCACGATCAGCTTCACGCAGGCAAAACTCGGCTTGATCTGGCTCTGCCCGGCCACCAGCACCACCTCGAACTGGCGCTTGAGGGCGAATTTCACCACCTGGTCCTTGGCTGCCCGAGGGCAGGCGTCAGCATCGATCCATACGCGCACCTACGCCACCACCCGGCGTTTCTCCGCCAGGCGGCTGCGGCCATACAACACCACAATCGCCAGGATCGCCACGGCCTGCGCACTCAGCGAATAGGCATCGGCGTGAATGCCCAGCCAATCGAAGTCAAAGAACGCCACCGGCCGTGTGCCGAAGATGCCGGCTTCTTGCAGCGCCTTGACGCCATGCCCGGCAAACACCACCGACAGCGCGCACAGCAGTGCAGCGTTGATACCGAAGAACAACGCCAGCGGCAGCTTCGCCGAACCACGCAGGATGATCCATGCCAGGCCCACCAACAGCACCAGCGCGGTGGCGCCACCCGCCAGCACCGCGTTGTGCCCGGCCGGGCCGGATTGCAGCCACAGGGTCTCGTAGAACAGGATCACCTCGAACAGCTCGCGATACACCGAGAAGAACGCCAGCAGCGCAAAGCCAAAACGCCCACCGCCGCCGACCAGGCTGCTTTTGATGTAGTCCTGCCACGCGGCGGCGTGACGCCGGTCGTGCATCCATACGCCGAGCCACAGCACCATGACGCTGGCGAACAGCGCGGTGCAGCCTTCGAGCAGTTCGCGCTGGGCGCCGCTCACGTCAATCACATAGGCCGCCAACGCCCAGGTGGCCAAACCGGCCAGCAGCGCCAACCCCCAACCCGCGTTGACGCTGCGCACCGCCGACTGCTGGCCGGTGTTACGCAGGAACGCCAGGATCGCCGCCAGCACCAGAATCGCTTCCAGACCTTCGCGCAGCAGGATCAGCAGGCCCGAGATATAACTCAACGACCAGCTCAGGCCATCGCTGCCCAGCAAACCGGCGGACTCGGTAAGTTTGCCCTTGGCCACGTCCAGGCGTTGCTGCACCTGCTCGATCGGCAAGCCGTCCTGCAACGACTGCCGGTAGGCCATCAGGGCCTTCTCGGTGTCCTTGCGCACGTTGGCGTCGACGTTGTCCAACGAGCTTTCCACCAGCTCGAAGCCTTCCAGGTAGGCCGCTACGGACAGGTCGTAGGCTTGCTCGTGATCGCCGTTACGGAACGCGGCGAGGCTCTTGTCCAACGTCGTCGCGGTGTAGTCGAGCAACTGCGCAGGGCCACGCTTGACCTGCGGCGGTTGCGCACGCTGGGCACGGAAGGTTGCAGCGGCATCGGGCCCCTGCGCGGCCAGCACTTCGTTGGGGGTTTGGCGCGCCAAGTCGGCGAGATTGAAGGGCTGCTCGCTTTTCGCCGCAGCGGGGTCGGCCGTGAAGCCGGCAATGTAGGTGGCCAGGTCCCAGCGCTGGCGGTCGTCCAACTGGTCGGCGAAGGACGGCATGTCGGTGCCTTCGACACCCAGGCCCAACGTGTTGTAGATCGCGTAGAGGCTCAGGCGGTCCAGGCGTGCGGCATCGTGCAGGTTCGCGGGAGGCGGCGTGAGGCCTACGCCCGCCGGGCCATCACCGGCACCGGTAGTGCCGTGGCATACCGAACACTGTTGGGCGTAGAGCGGCGCACCCCGCGTGGGGTCGGGCGTGATGGCCGGGGCCTGGCTGACCTCATACGCCACCGCCAGCTTGGCGCCCAACTGACGGGCCTGGCGGGCAACGGTCGCACCGTCCTGGTGGGCGGTGACCGCCGCCAGCAATTCATCAACGCCCTTTACCAACTCGGCACGCTCGGGTTTTTGCGGCAAGTCCGCCACCAGGCCCTGTAATACCCCGAGAAACTCCACCTGCTCGCGGTATTCCGAATCATCCACCACCTTGCCCGCCTCCACCGTTGGCGGGTAGTCAGCACCAATGTAGTCCAGCAAATGCAGTGCCTGGGGGGCGCCCTCGGCAGTTGCGGCCAACAGGTTGACGCTGCACGACATCAACGCCGGCAACAACAGCCAGACGAGAAAACGGAAGGGGGCAGTCATGAATGAATCTCAAAGGGAAACAAGAAGTAACATATTGTTCAGCTTTAAGGGCTTTGACTCAAGGCGTATGTGATTTGGCGCGTGCGCGCGCTGAGATTTTAGGCGCAGTAGTGGCATTTTTACCGCGAACAACACAGCAAAAAGCCATTGTTTTGCCAGTAATGGCGCTTATAATGCCGCGCCCTGTTAGTGCGAAAGGGAATTTTCGTTCCTCGTCTTTATGAGGAATCACCATATCGGTTGATCACTTTCAGGGAAGAAGCTGCATGGCATTTCGCGCCTTAACTCCGCTCGCGCTCGCGGCGGTGACGTTGCTCAGCGGCTGCTCGATGTTTCGCAGCTACGACACCGAGCTGCAAGCCACTAACCAGCAATTGGCCACCGGCAATGTCGACGGCGCCCTGACCCTGCTGGAAAAAAACAACACCAGCCAAGACAAGGACTTGCTCTATTTCTTCGAAAAGGGCGAGTTGTTGCGGGCCAAGGGCGACCTGACCGGCAGCCAGACCGCCTGGCGCAGCGCCGACCTGCAAGTCTATAAGTGGGAAGAGTCGGTCAAGTTCGACAGCGCAAAGTACCTGTCCCAGTTCGGCAGTTTCCTGGCCAACGACAAGGTGCGTCGCTACGAAGGCTATGACTACGAAAAAGTCATGCTGACCACGCAGATGGCACTCAACCTGCTGGCCGTGAATGACTTCGACGGCGCGCGTACCGAGATCAAGAAGACCCACGAACGCGAAGCCGTGATCGCCGACCTGCGCGACAAGGAATACCTCAAGCGCGAGGACGAAGCCCAGCGTGAAGGCGTGACCACCCAGATGAAAGACCTGAGCGGTTACCCGGTGCAAGCCCTGAACGCGCCGGAAGTGGTCGGCCTCAAAAACAGCTACCAGAGTGCGTTCAGCCATTACCTGGCAGGTTTCATCTATGAGGCCCTCGGCGAAAAAGACTTGGCCGCCCCCGGCTACCGCAAGGCCGCCGAGCTGCGCCCGAATACGCCGTTGCTGGAAAAGGCCTTGCTGGATCTGGACAAATCCAAGGTCGGCGCCAATGAAACCGAGGTGCTGATTGTGGTGCAGAGCGGCCTGGCCCCGGCCCGCGACTCGATCCGCCTGCCGCTGCCGATCCCGATCAATGGCAACCTGGTGATTACCCCGCTGTCGTTCCCGGTGATCAAGGCCGATACATCCACCGCCACCTTTGCCCAGATCGGCGTCGATGGACAGCAACAGAACCTCACTGCGCTCAACAGCACCACCGCCATGTCGCGTCGCGCACTGCGTGATGACATGCCGGGGATCATCCTGCGGACCACCGTGCGCGCGGTGACCCGCGGCGTGGCACAAAACAACTTGAACAAGACCAACCCCATGGCCGGCCTGGTATTGGGCATCGCCTCGGCCGTGACCGAAGGCGCCGACACCCGCACCTGGCGCACCCTGCCGGACATGACCCAAGTGACTCGCCTGCGCCTCAAGCACGGCGAGCATCAAGTCAGCCTGCCCAATGCCTTGGGTGGCACGCTGGTGACGGTCAAGGCCGACCAGCGCTACCAAGTGATCACCCTGCGCGTGGTCGGCAATCAAGTATTCGCCGGCGGCCTCGCGGCCCATGTCATACCGAGCACACCGCCCCAGGCCATTGCCACCCTCAAACAACCGTAAGGAGCACGCTATGCGTCACTTCATCCTCGGCGCCCTGGCGCTGGTCCTGCTCGCCGGCTGCGCCACCCCGCCGCCGCCGGAGCCCGGCAGCGCCGCGAGCAAAATCGTGGTGATGGGCAAGTTCAAGGGCATCGCGGTCGGCGCCATTCGCGTTGCGCGCGAAAACGGCTTCCTCACCGCCAAGGTGCAATTGAGCAACATCACCAGCAGCAACCAGACGATGTATTACCGCTTCGCCTGGCTGGGCGCCGACGGTTTCCCGGTGGGCGACGAAGACACCTGGAAAGTGCTGAACCTGTACGCCAACCAGGCGACGTTCCTGCCGGCCATCGCCAACTTGCCCCAGGCGGCGGATTTCCGTCTTGAAGTCAAAACCCCTTGAGCCGTCCCCTTCTTAAGCGCCAGAGAGATTTCCCCATGTTTGCACGCTTTTCGATTCTCGCCGTGGTTGCCGTACTGGTCAGCGGCTGCGCCAATACTTCGCCGGTACTGGGCAGTAAGAACATTAACTACGGCGACACCAAGGCCGTGGAAACGGTGACCAACGAGTTCGGTTCCACCGATCTGCAGATGATCGCCGAAAGCATGACCCGCTCCCTGGCCCAATCCGGCATCCTGCACGGCCGCCCGGTAGTCCAGGTGTACGACGTGAAGAACAAGACCAGCGAGTACATCGACACCCGTGAGATCACCACGTCGATCAAAACCCAGCTGATGAAGACCGGCACCGCACGCTTTGCCAGTGACAACACCGACATGCAGAGCCAGGTTGACCAGCTCAAGCTGCAGAACCAGAGCGGCCTGTACAAGAAGACCACTGTGAGCAAGACCGGCAACATGGTCGCGGCCAAGTACCGCCTGGAAGGCTCCATCAGCTCCATCGTCAAGCGCAGCTCGGACTACAAGGACGTCTTTTACAAATTCAGCCTGCAGTTGATCGACGTCGAGAGCGGCCTGGCCGAGTGGATGGACGAAAAAGAAATCCGCAAGACTACGGAGCGCTAAGCAATGCGTGCATGGATCGGCATGATCGGCCTGTTGTGCGCCTTTGGCGCCTCGGCCGCGCCGAAGATCGCGGTGACCGACCTGGCCTACGAGGCGCGGGTCGAGGAATACATCCACCAGGTCTCGGCCAGCAACAACTTCCAGGCAAGCAGCTACCACGCCAGCGGCGCCTCGAACTACAGCGAGTATGAAAGCCGTACCAGCTACATCGAACAGACCGAGCTGCGTAAGTTCAGCGGTGACATCAAGGGCGAGATCCTCAAGTCCCGCCAGTTCCAACTGGTGCAAGGCACGCCCTACACCGCCGATGCCAAGGGTGACGTCTATGACGTGATCAAGCGCATCAAGGCCGGTCACTTCAAAGGCGCGGATTACGTGCTGTTCGGCACGCTGTCGGACATCGACTTCACCCAGGACATCAACGCCCTGGACCACACCAACAGCTACTCGGCGGTGCTGGGCCTGACCCTGGTGGCGGACTTCAGTTTGATCAACACACGCACCTTCGAAATCACCTCGGCGTTTACCGCCATGGGTGAAGGCCAGGACACCAAGCTGGTGAACAGCCGCGACGTGCGCGTGAGCCTCAACCGGCCGCGGGTGGTCAAAGAAGTGTCGAAAGCGTTGGGTGAGGATGTGGCGCGCCAATTGGCGGAACAACTGGGCGGCGGCTACCAAGACCCCGGCCAGCCAGTGCTGCGCAACAACCTGCCACGGGATGAAGCGCCGAAGATATTGCGCTGAGCGGTAGTCCTCCAGGCAACACAAAACCAATATGGGAGGGCGCTTGCCCCCTCCCACATTTTGATTCGGTTTCGTCAGTCAGGCCGTTGCGCGATGCAAGCTGGCAAGGAAGCCCGCAGCCCCCACGAACAACCCGGCAAACGTACGGTTCATGCGTTTTTGCTGTTTGGGCGTGCGCAACAGGCGCAACACCTTCGATGCCAGCCCGGTGTACCCGGCCATCACGATCATATCGACGCTAATCATGGTCGCGCCCAACATCAGGTACTGGATCAGCAACGGCGCCTGCGGGTTCACGAACTGCGGCAGTACCGCGAGCATGAACACCAGGGCCTTGGGGTTACTGGCGTTGACCAGAAAGCCGCGGAACATCATCGCCATCGGCTTGCCCACGGCGCGCGGGGTCGCGTCATCGCTCATGTCCATGGGCAGCGCACGCCATTGCTTGACGGCCAGGTACACCAGATAGGCCACGCCAAACCATTTGATCGCATAGAACGCCGTGGACGACGTCGCCAAAATGGCTCCCAACCCACAGGCCACCACGGCAATCTGCATCGCCAGGCCCAGTTGCAGGCCGATGGCGTTCCAGTAGCCGCGCACGAAACCGTATTGCAGGCCGCTGGACATCGAAGCGATGGCACCGGCACCAGGGGACAGAGAGATGATCCAACTGGCCAGGAAGAAGGCCAGCCACGTATCGAGCGCCATTGCACACCTCGGAGGGGAGTTTGCTGTTGTGGCCTTAAGCTAACTCCGCCGACCGAGGGCTGGCTATAGATTTTTTATAAGATGTGAATACTAGCGATCGCCCGGAAACACGTGGGTGCCAGGCCAACGCCGCACGGAGCGCTGGAAAAACAGGCTGTTAGGCACCTGCACAATGGCGCTGTCGGTGCCCGCCGCTTCCACCTCGATCAGCGTGGTGTAGAGCAGATTGATCGCCACGACCCGGCCTTTTACGCCGGGTTTGTCGACGGTATCCACCAGCTCGACGATGTCACCGAGGCGAAACGGCCCCACGGTAAAGATCAGGATGGCGCACAACAGGTTGGACAGCACCGACCACATGGCAAAGAACGCCACGGCGGCGACCGCTACAAACCCCGACAGCGCCGTCCACAGCACCGTGGCAGACACGCCCAGGCGGCCCAGCACGAAGATCAGCGCACTGCCCATGATCAACCAGCGCAAGCCACCCCGCAGCGGCATCAGCAATTGCGGCGGGAACGGGTAACGCTCGCCCAGGCGCGTCAGGCCTTTGGCAACGAAGCGCTGCGCGAGGTAACCGGCCAACAGGATCAGCAGGATTTGCACGCCGATCCATACCGGTTCTATCCATTGCGCCGGTAGCGGCAGCTGTAACGCTTCCATCAGGACAGCGCCTCCAGCTCCGCTTGCAGGGTTTCGAGCAGTTCGAGGGCTTCCATCCAGGTTTCCTCCAATTGGCCTTCGCGCACCTTGAGCCTGGCCTGTTCGGCCAGCAGGTCACGCAACTCGTCCTTGCGTGCCGCCTCGTATACGGCGCTGTCGCCCAGGCTGGCTTCGATCTTGGCCAGGCGCTCATGCACCTTGCCCAACTCGGCTTCCAGCTTGTCGGCTTCGCGCTTGTGCGGCGCCAGTTGCTGACGCAACGCGGCGGCGGCCTGACGCTGGGCTTTCTTGTCGGTCTTGTCCGGGTTGACCGGGGTGTTGCTCGCCGGCGCATTGCGCAGACGGTAATCCGTCAGCCAGCGTGCATAGTCGTCCAGGTCGCCATCGAATTCCTCGACTTTGCCGTCGGCCACCAACAGGAAGTTATCGGTGGTGCTCTTGAGCAAGTGGCGATCGTGAGACACCACCAGTACCGCACCGCTGAACTCCTGCAAGGCCATGGTCAGCGCCAGGCGCATTTCCAGGTCCAGGTGGTTGGTCGGTTCGTCGAGCAACAGCAGGTTCGGCCGATCCCAGGCGATGAGAGCCAGGGCCAGGCGCGCTTTTTCGCCGCCGGAGAAGTTCAGCACCGGCTCATCGATACGCGCGCCACGGAAATCGAAACCACCGAGGAAGTCCCGCAGGGTTTGCTCGCGCTCGGTCGGCGCCAGGCGTTGCAGGTGCAGCAATGGGCTGGCCTTGGAGTCCAGGGAGTCCAACTGGTGCTGGGCAAAGTAGCCCACCACCGTGTTCTCGCCACGGGTCAAGCGGCCGGCCAACGGTTCGAGTTCGCCCGACAGGTTCTTGATCAACGTCGACTTGCCTGCGCCGTTCGGGCCCAGCAGGCCGATACGCGCACCTGGCGTGAGCTGTAGTTTGACCTTCTCCAGGATGGTCTTGTCGCCGTAGCCCAGGCGAGCATCGGACAGGTCCAACAGCGGGCTGGAGATTTTCACCGACTCGCGGAACACAAAATCGAACGGCGAATCGACGTGGGCCGCCGACAGCTCCTCCATGCGTTCCAACGCTTTGATCCGGCTCTGGGCCTGGCGGGCCTTGGTGGCCTGGGCCTTGAACCGGGCAATGTAGCTTTCCATGTGCGCGCGCTGCGCCTGCTGTTTCTCGTAGGCTTGTTGCTGCTGGGCCAGGCGCTCGGCACGCGCGCGTTCGAACGCGGAGTAGCCGCCACGGTAGAGCGTGATTTTCTTCTGTTCGACGTGGGCGATGTTGTCGACCACGGCGTCGAGGAAATCCCGGTCGTGGGAAATCAGCAACAAAGTGCCCTGGTAGTTCTTGAGGAAATCTTCCAGCCACAGGATCGCATCGAGGTCCAAGTGGTTGGTCGGTTCATCGAGCAGCAACAGGTCCGAAGGGCACATCAGTGCCTGCGCCAGGTTCAGGCGCATGCGCCAGCCACCGGAGAAGTCCGCGACCGGGCGATCCATTTGTTCGTTGGTAAAGCCAAGGCCGGCGAGCATCTTGCGGGCGCGAGCATCGGCGGTATAGCCGTCGGCGCTGTCCAGCTCCGAGTGCAACCGGGCCTGGGCGGCGCCGTCCTGGGCTTTCTCGGCCTCGGCGAGGTCGTGTTGCACCTGGCGCAGACGCAGGTCGCCATCGAGCACGTAGTCGATCGCGATGCGGTCCAGGGTGTCGATCTCCTGGCGCATATGGGCGATGCGCCAGTCGGCCGGCAGCAGGCAGTCGCCGGAGTCCGGGGTCAGTTCACCCAGCAACAGGGCAAACAACGTGGATTTACCGGCGCCATTGGCACCGATCAGGCCGGCTTTGTGACCGGCGTGCAGGGTCAGCTCGGCGTCTTCGAGAAGACGTTGCGGGCCACGCTGTAATGTTAGGCTTTGAAGTCGGATCATAATGGCGGCGGAGTCTACCAGCTTCGTTGGCCGCTGGCTTGGGTGTGAATATGTGCGCTGACCTGTGGAGCTTTGCCCTCTCGACCTATGCCCGCCCGGGCGTCGAAGCCGCCTGCCTGAGCCTGCAGGAACAAGGGGCGGATGTGTGCCTGCTGCTTTGTGGGGCCTGGCTGGAACAACGCGGGGTGGCGCTGACGGCCGAGCGTATAGAGGCGCTCCAGCAGATCGCCAGGCCCTGGCAGGCGCAGGTGATCGAACCGTTGCGACAGGTGCGTGTGCAATGGCGAGCCATGGCGGGGAAGGATGAACGACTGGCCGCGTTACGTGAAAGGGTCAAAGCCCTGGAACTGGATGCGGAACGGCAATTGTTGATGCGCCTCGATGTTCTGGCACAGCAATGGCCATCAAACGAGGGTGCCGATCAACAGAGATGGCTGGAAGGACTGGCGGCTGAGGATGCCGCCAACCTTGACCACGACGCGCTGCAGCAGCTGCGCGTCATGGCCACCGGCACTTAGGAAGCGCTGGTTGGGGTGGTGCTTGGCGCTACCGGTGCAGGCGTGCTGCTGGCCGATGCGGTTGGAGCGGTGGTGGCTGCCGGGGTCGCTGGAGCTGCTGGCTTGGCCGGTGCTGGTTTGACGGCAGCAGGTTTAGCGGCTGGCTTGGCGGCTGGTTTCGCAGCGGGCTTTGCGGCCGGTTTGGCGGCGGCGGTTTTAGCAGCTGGCTTCGCGGCGGGTTTGGCGGCAGCGGTTTTAGCAGCTGGCTTTGCGGCCGGTTTGGCAGCGGCGGTTTTGGCAGCTGGCTTCGCGGCTGGTTTGGCAGCGGCGGTTTTGGCAGCCGGCTTCGCGGCGGGTTTGGCGGCAGCGGTTTTAGCAGCTGGCTTCGCGACTGGTTTGGCAGCGGCGGGTTTGGCAGCTGGCTTCGCAGCCGGTTTGGTGGCAGCGGTTTTAGCAACTGGCTTCGCAGCCGGTTTGGCGGCAGCGGTTTTAGCAACTGGCTTCGCGGCGGGTTTGGCGGCAGCGGTTTTAGCAACTGGCTTCGCGGCTGGTTTGGCGGCAGCGGTTTTAGCAACTGGCTTCGCGGCTGGCTTCGCGGCTGGTTTGGCGGCTGGTTTGGCGGCAGCAGTTTTAGCAGCTGGCTTTTTTGCCGTGCTCACCGCGGCAGCTTTTGCCGGTGTACGCGCGCCCAGCACTTTCGCTACAGCTTCTTTCACACGGCCAACGCCCTGGGCCAGTTTCAGACTTTCCTGGGCATCTTTCTTGAGTTGGGAAATATAGGCGCGGGTTTCGGCTTGGCGATCCTTGAGGGCGTCGAGCAGGTCCTCAAGTTCTTTGACAGCATCTTTGGCTTTGGCTTGTGCCTTGGCCTTGCCGGCAGTGGCGGCGTCTTGCAGTTTGGTACGGGATTTGTGCAGCTTTTCTTGCGCTTTACCGCGTTGTTTTTCCAGCTTGGCGAGCAGTTTTTCTGCATCGGCCAAGGCTTGGGAACAAGCGCTTTCCAGATGTTCGAGCAGGCTGCCCGACAGTTGTTGGAGTAAGTGCAACGGGGTATTAACAGGCTTCTGTTTGGCCGACATGGTTTACCTCCTGGCTGACGTGGGTGCGGCTCATACTAGCCCTCTGCTCTTACCGCCGCTAGCGCATGTTGACAGTATCGTTTGCCTTGCGTTGCACCGTACGAAAATTCTTATTTATATAACGAAAATACGCGGCACTTTTTATCCCTTCACACTGGCATAATCCGTCGCACTTTCGGCGGGAGAATGCCCATGTCGCGTTACCTTTTTCTTATGCTTGGCTTGGCGATTTCTGTCGCCAATGCGAACGAGCAAGCGCCCGCAAAAAACCCTGAACAGAATCAGCACGACCTCGCCTACAGCCTGGGTGCCAGCCTCGGTGAACGCCTGCGCCAGGAAGTCCCGGACCTACAGATTCAAGCTCTGATCGACGGCCTCAAGCAAGCCTATCAAGGCAAGCCGCTGGCACTGGATAACGCACGCATCGAACAGATTCTTGCCCAGCACGAAGCGCAAAATGAAGCCGACGCGCCGGCGCCTGAAAGTGAAAAAGCGTTGGCCGCCGAACAGCAGTTTTTGACCAGGGAAAAGTCATCAAAAGGGGTGCGCGAATTGGCGGATGGCATCCTGCTCACCGAGCTATCCCCTGGCTCCGGCAGTAAGCCGTCCGCCAGCGACCAGGTCCAGGTGAAATACGTAGGTCGGTTGCCCGATGGCACGGTATTCGATCAGAGCACCCAGCCCCAATGGTTTCGCCTGGACAGTGTGATCAGCGGCTGGAGCAGCGCCTTGCAGCAGATGCCGGTGGGCGCGAAATGGCGCCTGGTGATTCCTTCGGCACAGGCATATGGCGCCGACGGTGCCGGCGAGTTGATCCCGCCCTATACGCCATTGGTATTCGAGATCGAATTGCTCGGTACTCGCCATTGACCCAATAAAAAACGGTGCGCCATGCGCACCGTTTTTTACTTCGCCCTCAAGGTTCAAGCCTGAGTGGCGGGTTCTTCTTTGTGGGCGTTGTGCAGCACTTCGATCAGACAGTCTTCCAGCTCGAAACGCTCGTGGAGCAGCGCACCCAATTCTTTGAATTTTTCGGCGACACACTCACCGGCATCACACAGGTCGGTGAACGCCAACAGCTTCTCGGTGATGACATCGATACGCGGGTAGATAGTTTCGGCCAGCTTCAGGCCACGCTGATCATCGAAGGCTTGCGCCTCCTTGGTCAGTTGTTCATAGACGCCGAAATGCCCTGCCGACACATAGTCCACCAACACGCCACAGAAATCTTGTAGCGGTTCGCGATTCTCAGCCAATGCCTCGGGCTTTGCGCCGAGAGTATCAAAGGCCCGAATCAGTTCGTGACGTGCCTTCAACCATGTGTCGATCAGCTTATGCACCCCACCCCAGCGTTCCTGAGCATTCTGACAACTTTCCAACATGATGATCTCTCTTCCCTAATAGGGGCGCTGCCGCCTGATGCCCCCCTAATGCTTAAAGATAAAACAGCTGCGGGGCATAGCCGACTCGGACAAACGGTTTCGATAATGCGTGCGGGCCAGATTATGCCCGCATGACCATGGCTTCAAGGTACGCAGGAGAGAAAGTTCATACAAGTGTTTAATCCCGCCCTACAATCTGCGCGCGGCATTCAGTACCCGACCTGGCGTACATGCCGGCTGAAAAACAAGTGTGAAAAGTGCATGACGCCCAGAGCGAACATCCCGAGGAAGAACAGCAAACTCCATTCGGGGAGGCTCAAGTCAAACAGGGTCCAGTTGATTTCAACACAATCCACCGTGCCTTTGACCGTTGATTGCAACGCCTGCCACAGCGACAGGTTTTCGATCATGTGGCTCAGGCTGGGCCAGCAATCGGCGGCCTGGCCCGGTGCGGCATTTTGCAACAGCATCTGCCGCACTGCGGTGACAGCGCCCAGTAACGCACAGGTCATGCCCGCCAGCCCGTACAGGTAGATGGCCACGCGCCGGGGGTTGTGGAGGGCCGCGACCAGATTGATCAGCGTGAAGACGGCCAGAAACCCGCGCTGCATCTGGCATAGGAAGCAGGGGCGCAACGATGCACCGAACTCTAGATAAAAGGACGCGCCCAATGTCAGCGCACCCGCCATGAACGCGAGGAAAAACAAGGAGCGTGAAGGGGCCAAAGACATGCTTTATCCGCACCGCAAAAGATAGGTCGTTACGGTAGAGGAAAGGCCTGACCGCTTTCAATACGTGCCAGAGGAGACTATTCCGTTAAAGCGTTAGGACATCCCACCAGAAGGAGGAGGACTTCTAGCAACAGAACGTAGGAGTTTGCTGCAAAGCCCTTAAAATCGCGTTTTCACGATTTATCAGGGCTGGTTCGCAGATGAATCTGAGTTCAACTCGGCTCCTTTCCTACATCAAGCCCGGGAAGGGACTGGCAGCGCAGATGCAAGCAAGCGGTTATCCAACAGCCCCAGGCCTTCCTGGAACAGCTGGTTGCTACGTTCGGTGTCGCCCAACTGGGCCAACAAGCGCGCCAGCTCGGCACACGCCTCCGGATTGCGCTGCACGTGCAGGCTGTTTTCCAGATAGTCCCGCGCCTTGCCCCACAAGCTGTTTTGTAGGCACAAGCGGCCCAACGTCAGCAGCAGGCTGGCGTCGGCTGGGTGATCCTTGAGCCAACTTTCGGCGAACTTCAATTGGCGGGCCGGATCGCTGCCACGCAAAAGCCCATAGAGCCGGATCAGGTGGCTGTCATAACCGCGCTTGATCGCACCGCGCAACACCTCCTCCGCCGTGGCGTCGGCGCCCAATTGGCGCAGCTGTTCGGCATAGGCCAGGATCAATTGCGGCTCCTGGCGCTGGGCGGCGGTGAGTTGCTGCCAGGCTCGCTCAAGAGATTGCAAACCCGCTTCGCCTTGCTCTTCGCGTTGGGCCGCCAGGGTCAGGTTTTCACCCCAGGCGCGACGCTCCAGCTCAGCCAGTTCAGTGGCAGGCAACACCTTGTCCTTGCGCAACTGGGGCAGCAGGCGGATTACCGATGACCAGTCGCCCCGCTGTTGGTGCAGACGCTGCAATTGACGCAACACTTGAGCGTTATGGGGATGCCGCTCGTGCATCGCCTGCAAGGTGGTGAGTGCGCCGTCCGTATCGCCACGGTCCAATTGCAGCTGCGCATGGCTCAACGCAACCGCCAATTCAGCCTGGGGCTGGCGCTCCAGGGCACGCTCAAGCAAACCGTCCGACTCCTCATAACGACCCTGCTCATTCGCCGCCCGTGCCGCACCGAGGTAGTACAGCAATGGCTGGCGCTCGGCCTCGGCGGCCCGGTGCAGGTGCCGTTCGGCGGCGGCCCAGCGGCCTTCGGCGAGGTCCATCTGACCTTGTTCGATGGCGATCTGTACGCGGCGGCTGCGGTTACGCCGCGACCACGGGTTGACCACGCCACCCGAGGTGCCCAGCAGGCTCAGCAATACGCGAATGAGGTAGATCGCCAGGCCGATGACAAACACCGCCACCAAGGTCGCCCACAGGCTCGACTCGTAATGCAGCACATGCGGATAAGTAATCAGCACGTAGCCGGTGTGTTTTGAAACGCCCACCGCCAGGGCCAGGGCGATCACAATCGCCAGCACCAGGATCACATAGAAACGCTTCATCGGCTCTACTCCTGCTTCGCCGACGTGGCCGCCGGCTTGCCGGCCGCCGCCTTGGCTTCGTCCGCAGACAAATGACGACGTTCAAGATAGGCCTGCACCGCGGCCAGGCTGGCGGCCAGGTCCGGCGTCACTACCGAGACAGCCTTGGGCTCAAGCTCGGCAATACGCGCCAGCATCGCCTTGCTCTGCGGGTTGTCCTGGTTGAAGTTGTCCTGCAACACGCTGCGTGCCTCGCCCAGCGAGCGGCTATACACCGCCGCCTCACCATTGAGCGCTGCCCACTGCGCCTGCTCCAAGGCCAGGCTCAAGGCCAGGCGCACCTGGTTCAAGCCTTGACCGGCCAGCAGCGGACGGATGTTGTCGTCAGGGTTGAAGTCGATGCGGAAGTAGCGCGAAATCTGCTCCCACCACCGGCCCCACCGGTTATCTGTGTCGGTGCTCGGGCGTCCCTCGGAGGCAGGCTCGGTGAGTTGGTATTCAGGCGCGATGGCCGCCAGCTGCACCACTTGGTCACGCAGGGCGGCCAATTGCAGATAAAGCCCGGTGCGGTCAGGCTGCTCGGTGCTGCGCAGCGCGGCCAGGCTCTTGGCCAATTGTTCGCGCGCCGCATAGGCGCCAGGATCGCTCTGCTCCCGCAAAATTTCATCGGCGCCCTGAACCAGTGCCTGGGCGCTGTTGATATCTTGCAGGGCGGACAAGCGCAAACTCGCCAGGCGGATCAGATGCTCGGCTTCGGCCAGGCGCCAATCCTTGCGGCTGGCACCCAGCACGGTTTCCAGTCGCTGGCTGAGGCGCTGCTGGTCACCCTGCAGTTGGGCCACCAGGCGGCGACGTTCTTCCAGCTCATCGGCGGGCGGCAATTGAGCCAGGCGCGCGGCCAGTTGCTGCTGGCCCTGCTTGAGGGATTGGGACTGGTCATCCAGGGTCTGCACCTGGCCCAGCTGTTGCTGGCTGCTGGCTTGCAGGGCACGGACCTGCCAGATCCCCCAACCGCCGGCGGCAACGCCGGCGACACCCAGCAACAGGGCAACCATTGCCAGGCCATTGCCACGGCGCGGCGCGGGGACCGGTGACTCAACCGGCGCATCAAGTGCGGGTTGGGCTTCATCTTTAGGCAAGGCTGTTTCGCTCACGTATCCGTCCTTTGCGTATCAGAGAGTGGGAGCGGCCGGCCTCAGGGGGCAGTGCTGCGCAACGCCACTAACAAAGCCGCGGCACTCGCACCGCGACAATCCACAACTTTTTCTGCGCCAGCAGCCCGTGCCATCTCGGCGACCCGCGGGCTGGGCACGAACAACGGCAACTGCGCCACCGCTGGCCAATCGGCGCCTGCCAGGGCGTGCAGGTGCGAAAAACCCTGCCCACTGCTGACCACCAGGCCGTTCAAGCGTTCCAACTGGATGCGTCGCATCAATACACCGTCGTCATAGGCCGGAAGGAAACGGCGGTACAACTCCAGATAGTCGACACTAGCACCTCTCTCGCCCAAACGCTGCGCCAGCAGCTCTCGACCGCCCTCGCCACGCAGGATCAACACCCGCGCACCAGGCCGTGCAATAGCCTCGCGCAACGCAGGCAATTGAAGCAAGGCCTCGCTGTCGTCGCCAGTAGGGGGATACTTAACATCCAGGCCTTTGTCGGCCAGTACTTGCGCGGTGGCAGCGCCGACGCTGAACCATTGCAGTGACGGCCATGCTTGATCCAACCGTTGCACGGCCAGGCGCGCGGCGGGCTTGCTGACAACAATCACCGCGCAGTAGCGACCCAGGTCATGGAAGACTGCCTGCTGTTGAGCGGTAACGGGTAACGGCTCGATCTCCAACAAGGGCAAGCTGCTGCTGAAGATTCCAGCTTCGGACAACGACGACGCCAGGGCCTTCGACTCCTCGGCCGGGCGCGTCAGCAGCACTCGCCAACCGCTCACTGTGGACCGGCCTCACCGTAGACTTTTTGCAGAATGGTGCCGGCGCCTTTTTCCAGCAGCGCTTCGGCCACCTGAATACCCAAGGCCGTCGCATCGCACTGTGGCCCACGTACCTCGGCGGTCAACAGCGTGCCGCCGTCCGGATCACCCACCAGGCCACGCAACCACAGGTTTTCACCTTCGAGCACGGCGTAGCAGGCGATCGGCACCTGGCAGCCACCGTTCAGGTGTTTGTTCAGGGCGCGCTCGGCCGTGACGCGCACGTCGGTGTCGGGGTGATCAAGCGGTTTGAGCAGCGCATGTATTTGAGTATCGGCGGTGCGGCATTCAATGCCCACGGCACCCTGCCCACCCGCCGGCAAACTGTCTTCAACGCTGATGGCCGAGGTGATGCGGTCTTCGAAGCCCAGACGGATCAAGCCGGCGGCGGCGAGGATGATCGCGTCGTACTCGCCGGCATCCAGCTTGGCCAGACGGGTGTTGACGTTGCCGCGCAGAAAGCGAATCTGCAGGTCCGGGCGACGGGTCAGCAACTGAGCCTGGCGACGCAGGCTGGAGGTGCCGACGATACTGCCCAAAGGCAATTCATCCAGGGATTGGTAAGTGTTGGAAACAAAGGCATCACGCGGGTCTTCGCGCTCGCAGATGCAAAACAAGCCCAGGCCTTGCGGGAAGTCCATGGGCACGTCTTTCATCGAGTGCACGGCGATATCGGCTTCGTTTTCCAGCAGCGCGGTTTCCAGTTCCTTGACGAACAGGCCCTTACCGCCGATTTTCGAGAGCGGCGAGTCGAGCAGCTTGTCGCCGCGACTGACCATGGGCACCAGAGACACTTTGAGGCCCGGGTGAGCCTGCTCGAGGCGTGCTTTGACGTATTCGGCCTGCCATAAGGCCAGCGCACTTTTACGGGTGGCGATGCGGATTTCGCGAGAGGACATGGATCAATCCGTACTGAATAGATACGGCAGATAATAACAGTTCAGGCAAATACGCCTTGATTTGAATCAGCAAGTGCGGGGCCTCCCTGGCCACGTCGCACCGGGATAAGGAATGCACCCATCGCCACAGCCCTCAGGCTAAAGCTGCTGCATCATTTTGCGCACGCCGGCGACATGCCGTCGGCTGACGATCAAGGCGTCACCATTCAAGCCTTTGAGAAACAGCTGAAAGTGCCCAAGCGGGGTGCGTTGCAGGCGTTCGATGCGCTCGCGAGCCACCAGCGCGTTGCGGTGGATACGTACGAAGCGATCGCCGAACTCATCCTCAAGCGCCTTGAGTGGCTCATCGAGCAGCACTTCGCCAGCCTCATGGCGCAGGGTCACGTATTTGTGATCGGCAATGAAGTAGACCACCTGGTTAAGGGGGATCAGTTCGATACCTTTGCGTGTACGTGCGCTGATATGGCTGCGCGGCCCGTTCCCGCTTTGGGCGGCGGGCTGCGTCAGGGCAGCGAGTTGGGCGCGATTGGGACGCTCGGCTCTTTTCAACGCCTTGAGCAAGGCCTCGGTTGTCACTGGCTTGCTCACAAAACTCACGCCGCTGGCTTCAAGCGACTGTTCGGCAAACTCTTCGTGAGCGGCGCACAGCACCAGCGCCGGGGACGATTCGCGCTCACTCAGGCGAGCAGCGACTTGCAGGCCATCGAGGCCAGGCATGCGGATATCGAGTAACACCACATCCGGCTTCAGGCTGTCGATCAACGTCAACGCCTCCTCACCGGTGGTGGCGCTCGGTTCAAGGACTGTATAACCCTCGAGTTCACTGACCAAACGGCTCAGTCGCTCGCGGGCTTGGGGTTCGTCATCAACGATCAGGACATTCATATTGCGCTGGATTCCTGCGTGAGTCTCGCACAAGGATAGCGTAGACAGGTGCGGTGACTTGCGTCACAGCGATCCACGCTAAGACTAGCGCGAGCGGCAAAAAGTGCCCCGACAGCGGCACCCAAATTTACCCGGACCGGTTCAAGGGCGCCCATGGCCTGCCGCCGTCGGGCATCGTCGTAGGGTTTGCTGATACACAATCCGAATACCCCCCTGTTAAATGGATAGTCAGGTTCTGACCGCATTACCCGACTTTGGTGCATTCACACACTATCAGTCCACTGTAGACGCTCACTGCGACGACATTGCTCAATCGTCAAATATCGTTTCAATTCGTCCCTGTCTCCAGTCTCGTCCTGGACGCGTTCGACGGCAAGGCACTTAGCCATCCTTTGCACAAATAAAAATGCCGACCACCCGCAGCACCGCCTCCACGGGCAACCCTGTTATTATCGCCGGCACACTTCCATGCCTCTCTATTAAGCAGACCACGAGCGAACCCATGAGCACCGACAAGACCAACCAGTCCTGGGGCGGCCGCTTCAGTGAACCCGTCGACGCCTTCGTCGCCCGTTTCACCGCCTCCGTCACCTTCGACCAGCGCCTGTACCGCCACGACATCATGGGCTCCATCGCCCACGCCACGATGCTGGCCAAGGTCGGCGTACTGACCGATGCCGAGCGCGACAGCATCATCGACGGCCTGACCACCATCCGCGGTGAGATCGAAGCCGGTACGTTCGACTGGCGCGTCGACCTGGAAGACGTGCACATGAACATCGAGGCCCGCCTCACCGATCGCATCGGTGTGACCGGCAAGAAACTGCACACCGGTCGTAGCCGTAACGACCAGGTGGCCACCGATATCCGCCTGTGGCTGCGCGATGAAATCGACCTGATCCTGGCTGAAATCACCCGCCTGCAACAAGGCCTGCTGGCGCAGGCCGAACGTGAGTCCGGCACTATCATGCCCGGCTTCACCCACCTGCAGACCGCGCAACCGGTAACCTTTGGCCACCACCTGCTGGCCTGGTTCGAAATGCTCAGCCGCGACTACGAGCGCCTGGTGGACTGCCGCAAGCGCGCCAACCGCATGCCCCTCGGCAGTGCCGCGCTGGCCGGCACCACCTACCCGATCGACCGCGAATACACCGCGCAATTGCTGGGCTTCGACGCCGTCGGCGGCAACTCCCTGGATGGCGTGTCGGACCGTGACTTCGCCATCGAATTCTGCGCCGCCGCCAGCATCGCGATGATGCACCTGTCGCGCTTCTCCGAAGAGCTGGTGTTGTGGACCAGCGCGCAATTCCAGTTCATCGACCTGCCGGACCGCTTCTGCACCGGCAGCTCGATCATGCCGCAAAAGAAAAACCCCGACGTGCCGGAACTGGTGCGTGGCAAGAGCGGCCGTGTCTTCGGCGCACTGATGGGCCTGCTGACCCTGATGAAAGGCCAGCCCCTGGCCTACAACAAGGACAACCAGGAAGACAAGGAGCCGCTGTTCGACGCCGCCGATACCCTGCGCGACTCACTGCGTGCCTTTGCCGATATGATCCCGGCGATCAAGCCCAAGCACGCCATCATGCGTGAAGCGGCATTGCGCGGTTTCTCCACCGCAACTGACCTGGCGGACTATCTGGTGCGTCGCGGCCTGCCGTTCCGTGACTGCCATGAAATCGTCGGTCATGCCGTGAAATACGGCGTGGACACCGGCAAGGACCTGGCGGAAATGAGCCTGGAAGAACTGCGCCAGTTCAGTGACCAGATCGAGCAGGATGTGTTTGCCGTACTGACCCTTGAAGGCTCGGTGAATGCCCGTAACCATGTGGGCGGCACGGCGCCGGCTCAGGTGAAGGCAGCGGTGGTGCGCGGCCAGGCGTTGCTCGCCAGCCGCTAAACCAAACAATGTGGGAGGGGGCTTGCTCCCTCCCACATTTAGTTCGTCTTACGACGCTCCTCATTTACTTTTTGGCCGCAATCATCGCCATGAACGCCGGCATCGCCGCCTGCCTGCCCGCCTCCACCTTCTGCGCGTTGGGCATTTCATTCAGGCGCGCAAGCAACCCCTTCGCCTTCGGCAACTCAGCCAGCAAATCCATCCCGAACAGCTTCTCGCCCACGCCTAAGGCGAGGTTCATGCTGTACATGAAATACAGGTCCGCAATCGTAAAGCTCTCCCCGGCCACAAAAGGCCCGAACTTGCCGTGCCGACCTAAAGCACCGACGCCCAGCAGCAATTCAGCCTTGGACTTCTCCTTGATCGCCTCTGGCACCTGCATGCCGAAAAACGCTTCGGCAAAACACGCCCGTGCAGGCAACTCAATGTACAGCTCGATTTCCCGGCACAACGCCAGCACCTGGGCTCGCTGGAACGGGTCAGCCGGCAGCAGCGCGGGCCCTTGCTGGGTCTGCTCGATGTACTCGAGGATCACGCTGGTTTCGTTGATAAACCCTTGCTCCACACCCAGCACCGGCACCTTGCCGCGCGGGCTGATTGCCAGGGCTTCGGGGGTTTGCCCGGCATAAAAAGGCACTTCTTCGAAGGGCAGCCCTTTTTCCAACAGCGCCAGTTTCACCATGTTGTAGTAGTTGCTGACCGAAAATCCGTAAAGCTTGAGCATCGCAAAGCCTCCAGGCCGTGTGCGGGGTTGGCTGCAAGAGTTATAGATCCAAGCCGCCGACCTGACCAGCAGCATCACCTGGCTGAATGGGGGTAGACTGGCGCCCTTTCCTTGAGGAGCCTGCCATGAGCGAGCCGACCGATATCGACAACGACGAAGAAGAATTCACCGAAACCACGCTGATCGAAGCGATCGAAAACCAGATCGAAAGCGACAACCCGCCGGCGGCCAAGGCCACTTTCAACAAATTGACCCTGGTGGGTTATGACCGTGAAGAAATCCTGAATCTCATGGCTCACGTGCTGGCGTTCGAAATCGACGCCATGCTGGACGACGACCGCGCCTTCAATACCGAATGGTATGAAACAGCGCTGCGGGCACTGCCTGAGCTGCCGCCTGAAAAGGAATAATCCCGGCACGCAGCAACACGCTGGACAGTTCGGCAAAGTGCGTTCACCTTATGGCCTGCTAGCCTCTAATAAATTTTAGAAAGTCTGGAGTCCTTATGTCGTATACCCCTGAGTTGGTTGCCGAACTGGAAATCCTTGTACTCTTTCCCTTGGACAGCACCAAGGAAGGTCTGAAAGTCCACCAGACCGCTGCTCCCACTGCCATCGCCGCTGCCAAGCGCCTCCATGCCAAAGGACTGATCGATCAACCGGACGGAGGCTACCTGACCAGCCTTGGCCGGGACGCCGCCGAGCAGGCCCAAACTCTGCTGACGATTCTGACCACTGCCAGCACCAAAGAAGCCGCCTGATACTCATCCCGCCCATGGAGTCCGCCTCCTGCGGATTCCGAGGGCTTTGCCGGGATGAAAATTGACGCCAAAAACCATTTCCCTCTAAACCTCCTACGCTACTGTCTGTAAACTCCTACACGGCCGCCCACGTCGGGCCTGCGAGCCACCGAGTTCGACATGACCCGCACCCATGAAATCCGCCCCGACCTGGACGAAGGCATCGACCGCAAGGTGCTGGGCCAATTGCGTGCGCGCTTCATGGCCCTCAATGAAGGCCGCATGGCGAGGGCCGTCGAGGGGCTGACGCCGCGTCAGCAAAGCGTGTTGACCCTGCTGCCGCTGTTTTTCCACGTCAATCACCCGCTGCTGCCCGGTTATGTGTCAGGCAGCACGCCAGCCGGCCTGTCCAATTTCGAACCCGACGCCCAGGCCCTTACCGAAGCTCAGCGCCTGACCCGTTCGTTCTCTTACAAGCCGCGCCCGGTCAATCAGCCCAGGCCGATCCATGGCCTGTTCCTGATGGGCAGCCTTGGTACGTTGGCGCAGGCGGACCAGAGCGATATGGACGTGTGGGTGTGCCATGCCCCCGGTCTGGGTGAGAGCGAACTGGCCGAACTGCGCAAGAAATGCCAACTGCTCGAAACCTGGGCCCTGGGCATGGGCGCCGAGGCGCACTTCTTCCTGATCGAGCCGACGCGCTTTGTGCTGGGCGAGCGCGATACCCAACTGAGCTCCGATGACTGTGGCACCACCCAGCATTACCTGTTGCTGGATGAGTTCTACCGCACCGCCATCTGGCTGGCCGGGCGCACGCCGATCTGGTGGTTGGTGCCTGTGTACGAAGAACGCCGGTACTCCGAATTTACCCACACGCTGATCTCCAAGCGGTTTATCCGCGCTGATGAAACCCTCGACCTCGGCCACCTGGCGCGCATCCCTCCGGGCGAATTCATCGGCGCTGGGCTGTGGCAACTGTTCAAGGGCATCGAGTCGCCCTACAAGTCGGTGCTCAAGCTGCTGTTGACCGAGGTCTACGCCAGCGAACACCCGAACGTGCAGTGCCTGAGCCTGCGTTTCAAGCGGGCGGTATTTGCCAATCAGGTGGATCTGGATGAGCTGGACCCGTACATCGTGGTGTACCGCCGCATTGAGGAATACCTCAAGGCGCGCAACGAGCCCGAGCGCCTGGAGCTGGTGCGGCGCGCGCTGTATCTGAAGGTCAACCGCAAACTCAGCGCCGGTCAGCGCACCCCCAGTTGGCAGCGTTTGCTGCTGGAGCGACTGGCCCACGAATGGGGCTGGGACCAGCGCCAACTGGCCCTGCTGGACAGCCGCAGCCAGTGGAAAGTACGCCAGGTCGCCTCTGAACGCCGCGCCCTGGTCGCTGAACTGAACTACAGCTACCGCTTCCTGACCCAGTTCGCTCGCACCGAGCAAACCGTCAGCCTGATCAACAAGCGCGACCTCAATGTACTTGGGCGACGCCTGTATGCGGCCTTCGAGCGCAAGGCGGGCAAAGTCGAATTCATCAACCCCGGTATAGCCCCGGATTTGGCCGAAGACACCCTGACCCTGGTGCATTCACCCAATCGCAAGGAGCCCGGCCAACACCACTGGGGCCTCTACAACGGCAACCTCACCGCGTTGGAATGGGAGCACTTTGCACCGATCAAGCGCAGCCGCGACCTGCTGGAGATGCTCACTTGGTGCCATCGTAATGGCGTGATCGACAGCAGCACGCGCCTGGCGCTGCATCCCGGCACCAGCGACATGACCGAGTTCGAGCTGTTCAACCTGCTGGGCAGCCTGCAACAGACTGTCGCCCTGCCCCTGAGCAGCGTCGATGAAGTCCGCCTGCTGCGCTCGGCGGTGCCCGAGGAAGTGTTGTTGCTGATCAACGTCGGCGTCGACCCGCTCAAGCATCACCGTGACCTGAACATTCTGATGACCACCGAGCGCACCGACTCCCTCAGTTACGCCGGAGTGCGCGACAACCTGGTGCTGACCCTGGACCAGGTCACGCTCAACAGCTGGAACGAGGTCATGGTCAGCCGCTACGACGGCCCGCACGCCTTGCTAGACTGCCTGCGTGATTACCTCAACCAATTGCCGCCGGACCACCTGCCACGGTTGCGGGTGCGCTGCTTCTGTCACAACCGCGCGCAGTTCATTGCCCAACGCGTGGAAGAAATCTTCGAGACCGCGCAGCACCTGCTGCTGGGCCAGTCCAACCACCGCTATTTGCTGCAGGTGCAGCAGCATTATCACGTGATGGAATTGATACCGGGCCAAGCCACCCACGTGTCACTGGCGACCCGGGACGCATTGATCGCCTACCTCAGCGAAGAGCTGGCCAGCTACAGCCCGCTGCACTTGGACGCCATGGCCCTGGAAGACCATGACCTGGCACTCTTGCTGCCCATGGGCATGCCCGACTGCGTGCAAGTGTTTTACCGGGTCAATGAAGGTTTTGCCGAGCTGTATGTACTGGATGAATTCAACGCGCTCTGGCAGCAGCGCCTGCCGTTTCATGATGAGCAGAGCCTGTTGGCACCGCTGCAGCGCTTCCTTCAGTCGATCATTTACCGTCGCGACGCGCTTTCCACGCTGGACCCGCAACAGCCGACGGGTGCGGTGCAAACCCTGTATTACCAACTGTTGCCGTCTGGCGGCAATCGCGCACGCAGCATCGAACCTCGGCCGGCGCCGCAAAACCCGGCGAATAAACCGTTTTACGACGTGCAGGCGATTATCGGCAAGGCCTCGCCTGGTCAGGTAGGCATTACCTTGTACTGTAATCAGCGGGAGTTTTGTGAGTTGGAATTCGGCGACCAGCTATTTGCCGTGGTCGCCCAAGAGATCATCGGGCAGCGCCGGGAGACCGAGCGCTACCGCTGCTATATCACCGACCTCGACCTGTCGGGCCTGCTCGGTGACGTGCAAAGCCCGAGCAACCTGTACCTGCGCTATAAAGCCGAGTTGGAACTGTCGCTCAACGAGGCGTTAAGCCAGATCTAGCGCGACGCCTTCACAGAGGAAACGCGCCGCCGTCTTTGGGCTGGCCTTCGACGCTGAGCAATTCAAGCTTGAGGGTCTTGCCGCCGGGTGCCGGCCAATCGATGTGCTGCCCCACTTGCAGGCCGAGCAAGGCGCTGCCGACTGGCGCCATGATCGAAATCTTGCCTTCGTCGGCATTCGCGTGCTTGGGGTAGACCAAGGTCAGGTGGTAATCCTTGCCGCTGCCTTGTTCCCGGCAATGCACACTGGAGTTCATGGTCACGACACCCGCAGGCACTTCATCGTGACCCACCACCTCTTCGGCGCGGTCGAGTTCGGCTTGCAACGCTTCGACGCCGGGGAATTCGTCGCCCAAGCGGTCGATCAATTGCTCCAGACGCTGCACGTCAAGGCGGGTGAGGATGATGGACGGTGCGGTGGTCATGATTCAGGCAGACTCCTTTTTTCTGCACAAAAAAGCAAAACCCCGCCAGGAAAAGGCGGGGTTCTCACGGGCCTCGATGAGTTGAGGCGTACCCGGACACTACCACAGCGTCACAAATAAACAAGACAGCCTCAGGCGTTTGCCTTGCGCTGCGCGGCCTGCGCGCAGATCACTCGGCGCCGGGCATCGTCGGCGGAGCGCCATTCGCGGATGTCTTCCACATGCCGGAAGCAGCCGAGGCAGACTTTTTGCTCATCCAGCCGACACAAACTGATACAAGGTGAGGGCACCGCCGGGCTGACATTGCTGAACAGCGGCTTGGGCGGGCGTACGGTTGCAGGCTCACTCACCATCAGATCTCGTCGAAATCCAGCTCGACGCCGGTGTATTCCTGCACCAGTCGCGTGAGCATCTCACCCAGCAACTCTTCACTCTTGTCGCACTGCCATTTGCCGCTTTCTTCGTCGTAGTCGAAGTGAACGCCGCCTGAGCGCGCCGCCAGCCATAGCTGACGCAGAGGCTCCTGGCGACTGAAGATCAATTGCTGGCCGCTTTCGAATTTGACGGTCAGCACGCCCGCCGAGTTTTCCAGGTCCACATCCAGGTCGCTGTCGTCGAAAATATCTTCCAGCTTCTCCTGGGTGGCATCCACCAGGTCGTGAAAACGGGCTTCGGTCAAACTCATTGTGGCAACCTCAAAAGTGTCTGGTTTTGCTCAAGCGCCGCACGATACGGGCGAGCTTCGCCGATTGCAAAGGATACCGATTTCAACGCGATTGACGGCGTGAAATATCCCCAACCAGCGTAGTCCGCTTCTCAGTCGTGTCGGCAAACCCCCGCCGGACGGGTATTCCAGCGCATAGGCAAGCTGGCGGGTGGTCGGTATACTCGGGCGCAATTAATGCATATTCAAGGATTTCGCCATGAAGCGCCTGATCTCTTCCCTTGCTGCGCTCGTCGCGGTCGCTTGCCTCGTTAGTGCTTGTGGTCAAAAAGGCCCGCTGTACCTGCCCGATGACAGCAAAGACCCGAATGAACAGGCGCAATCGTCGCAAAAGCCATCCAAAGCGCATAAGCACGACACCTTCGAATAAGGGAACTCCATGGACGCTTTTAACTACCGGGACGGCGAGCTGTTCGCGGAAGGCGTGGCGTTGTCCGCGATTGCCGAACGTTTTGGCACGCCGACCTATGTGTACTCCCGTGCGCATATCGAAGCGCAATATCGCTCGTTCTCCGACGCGCTGAACGGCGTACCTCACCTGGTGTGCTACGCGGTCAAGGCCAACTCCAACCTCGGCATACTCAATGTCCTGGCGCGCCTGGGCGCCGGTTTCGACATCGTGTCCCGTGGCGAGCTGGAACGTGTACTGGCCGCCGGCGGCCAGGCTGACAAAATCGTATTTTCCGGCGTCGGCAAAAGCCGCGAAGACATGCGCCGCGCCCTGGAAGTCGGCGTGCATTGCTTCAACGTGGAGTCCACCGACGAGCTGGAGCGCCTGCAAGTCGTGGCCGCCGAGATGGGCGTCCGCGCACCGATCTCCCTGCGCGTCAACCCGGATGTCGATGCCGGCACCCACCCGTACATCTCCACCGGTCTTAAAGAGAACAAATTCGGCATCGCCATTGCCGACGCGGAGGACGTGTACATCCGCGCCGCGCAGTTGCCGAACCTGGAAGTGCTGGGCGTCGACTGCCATATCGGCTCGCAACTGACCACCCTGCCGCCGTTCATCGATGCCCTCGACCGCCTGCTGGCGCTGATCGAACGCCTCGGCGAATGTGGCATCTATCTGCACCACATCGATCTCGGTGGCGGTGTGGGCGTACGTTATCGCGACGAACAGCCGCCGCTGATTGCCGACTACATCGCTGCCGTACGCGAGCGCATCGAAGGCCGCGACCTCACGCTGATGTTCGAGCCGGGCCGCTATATCGTCGCCAACGCCGGTGTATTGCTGACTCAGGTCGAGTATCTCAAGCACACCGAACACAAGGATTTCGCCATCGTCGATGCGGCGATGAACGACCTGATCCGTCCGGCGCTGTACCAGGCCTGGATGAACGTCACGGCCGTTGCGCCTCGCAACAGCGAAGCGCGCGCGTATGACATTGTCGGCCCGATCTGCGAAACCGGCGACTTCCTGGCCAAGGATCGTCAGTTGGCCCTCGAAGAAGGCGACCTGCTGGCCGTGCATTCGGCCGGTGCCTATGGGTTTGTCATGAGCTCCAACTACAACACTCGCGGGCGTGCCGCCGAGGTGCTGGTGGACGGTGATCAAGCGTTTGAAGTGCGTCGCCGCGAGACGGTAGCCGAGTTGTATGCTGGCGAAAGCCTGCTGCCGGAGTAAGCCATGCTGCTGCGTTTTACCAAGATGCACGGGCTGGGTAATGATTTCATGGTTCTCGACCTGGTCAGCCAGCACGCGCACATCCTGCCCAAACACGCCAAACAGTGGGGCGACCGGCATACCGGGATTGGTTTTGACCAGTTGCTGATCGTCGAGGCACCGAGCAACCCGGAGGTGGATTTCCGTTACCGGATCTTCAACTCCGACGGCTCCGAAGTGGAACAGTGCGGCAACGGTGCCCGCTGCTTCGCGCGCTTTGTGCTGGACAAGCGCCTGACCGCCAAGCGCCAGATCCGCGTCGAGACCAAGAGCGGCGTGATCGAACTGGACATCCGCAACGACGGCCAGATCAGCGTCAACATGGGCGAGCCGCGCCTGGTGCCGGCGGATATTCCGTTCCAGGCCAGTGAGCAGGCCGTCAGTTATGCACTGGACGTGGATGGCCAATCGCTGGACATCGCCGCCGTGTCCATGGGCAACCCCCACGCCGTGCTGCGGGTCCACGACATCAACAATGCTCCCGTGCATGAACTGGGCCCGAAGATCGAACACCACCCGCGCTTTCCGGCACGGGTCAATGTGGGCTTCCTGCAGGTGATCGACCGTTCCCGCGCGCAATTGCGCGTATGGGAACGCGGTGCCGGCGAAACCCAGGCCTGCGGCACCGGTGCTTGCGCCGCTGCCGTGGCCGCGATCAGCCAGGGATGGATGGATTCGCCGCTGCTGATCGACCTGCCCGGTGGACGCTTGTCCATCGAATGGGCAGGCCCTGGCCACCCGGTGCTGATGACCGGGCCGGCCTCGCGTGTATACGAAGGACAGGTCCGTTTATGAGTGAGCCAAGCTAATGACCGATAAGCCTCAAGTACCCGCCCAAGCTACCCCAAGCGAAAGTCTGGAGGCCGCTGCTGTCGCGGCGTACCTTGAGGCTAACCCGGACTTCTTCGTCGAACACGAAGAACTGCTGCCGGCGCTGCGCATACCCCACCAGCGCGGCGATACCGTGTCGCTGGTGGAGCGGCAGATGAAAATCCTGCGCGAGCGCAACATTGAAATGCGCCACAAGCTCTCGCACCTGATGGAAGTAGCCCGCGACAACGACCGCCTGTTCGAAAAGACCCGTCGACTGATTCTTGGCCTGATGGATGCCACCAGCCTGGAAGAAACCGTGATTGCCGTGGAAGACAGCCTGCGCCAGGACTTCCAGGTGCCGTTTGTCAGCCTGATCCTGTTCAGCGACAACCCGATGCCGGTGGGTCGCTGGGTCAGCGGCAGCGAAGCGCAAACCGCGATTGGCGGGCTGTTGTCCGAGGGCAAGACTATCAGCGGCACCCTGCGCGAGCATGAGCTGGACTTCCTGTTTGGCGCCGAACAGCGCAAGCAGATCGGCTCCACCGCCGTGGTCGCCCTCAGCCATCAAGGCTTGCATGGCGTACTGGCCATCGCCAGCCGCGATCCTGCGCACTACAAAAGCTCGGTGGGCACACTGTTTCTGACTTACATAGCCGAAGTGCTGGGCCGCGTCCTGCCACGCTTCACCACCGCCCTGCGCGCGGTGCGCTAACCATGGAACGACAACTGGACGCTTACTGCGCGCATCTGCGCAATGAGCGCCAAGTGTCGCCCCATACGCTGGAAGCTTACCGCCGGGACTTGAACAAGGTTCTGGCGTACTGCGAAAAACAACAGGTCACCAGTTGGAAAGCCCTGGATATCCAAAGCCTGCGCAGCCTGATCGCGCGCCTGCATCAGCAAGGTCAGTCTTCCCGTAGTCTGTCGCGCCTGCTGTCGGCAGTACGTGGGCTTTATCACTACCTCAACCGCGAAGGCCTGTGCGACCACGACCCGGCCAACGGCCTGTCTCCGCCCAAGGGCGAGCGACGCCTGCCCAAGACCCTGGACACCGACCGCACCCTGCAATTGCTCGATGGCGCCGTGGAGGATGACTTCCTCGCCCACCGCGACCAGGCGATCCTTGAGCTGTTCTATTCCTCGGGCCTGCGCCTGTCGGAGCTTACCGGCCTGAACATCGACCAACTGGACCTGGCGGACGGCCTGGTGCAAGTGCTGGGCAAGGGCAGCAAAACCCGCGTGCTGCCGGTGGGCAGGAAGGCCCGCGAAGCGTTGCAACTGTGGTTGCCGCTGCGAGCGCTGGCCAACCCCAAGGACGATGCGGTGTTTATCAGCCAGCAAGGCCGGCGCCTGGGGCCTCGTGCGATCCAGGTGCGGGTCAAGGCCGCCGGCGAACGCGAACTGGGCCAGAACCTGCACCCGCATATGCTGCGGCATTCTTTTGCCAGCCACATGCTGGAGTCGTCCCAGGACCTGCGCGCCGTGCAGGAACTGCTCGGCCACTCCGATATCAAGACCACCCAGATCTACACCCATCTGGACTTCCAACACCTGGCAACGGTGTATGACAGCGCCCATCCACGGGCCAAACGCATCAAGGGCGGCGACTCATGAGTATCAAGCTGATCACCTTCGACCTGGACGACACGCTCTGGGACAACGTACCGGTCATCATCAGCGCCGAAGCGTCGATGCGCGAATGGCTGGCGATTAACGCCACCAAGGTGGGCGACCTGCCGCTGGAACATTTCGCCAGCCTGCGCCAGCAGGTGCTGCAGCGTCACCCCGAGCTGAAACACCGCATCAGCCTCCTGCGCCACCGCGTACTGATCCACGCGTTTGAAGAGGCGGGTTATCCACAGCCTGAGGCCAGGGAAATGGCGGATGTGTGCTTTGAGGCGTTCATTCATGCGCGCCATCAACTCACCGTATTCCCTGAAGCCGAGCCCATGTTGAAAGCCCTGCGCCAGCACTTTTTGCTGGGGGTGATCACCAACGGCAATGCGGATGTGCAGCGCGTGGGCCTGGCGGACTATTTTCACTTCGCGCTACGTGCCGAAGATATCGGCATCGCCAAGCCGGATGCGCGCTTGTTTGAAGAGGCGTTGCAGCGCGGTGGCGTGGACGCCGGTGCGGCAGTGCATGTAGGCGATCACCCTGGGGATGACATCGCCGGGGCACAGCTGGCCGGGTTGCGGGCGGTGTGGTTTAACCCGACGGGCAAAGTGTGGGAAGCATCAAAGCGCCCGGATGCAGAAATTCGTAGCCTGACGGAGTTGCCTGCGTTGCTGCAGAGCTGGCAGTAACACTGTCGATCAAAATGTGGGAGGGGGCTTGCTCCCGATAGGAGAGTGACAGTCGATGGAGGAGTCGACTGACCTGCCGCTATCGGGAGCAAGCCCCCTCCCACAGTTAGAACACCACAAGGCCCGGATAAATCATCAGCCATGAAAAAGCCCGCAGCGACGGCGGGCGTTTTCTGACAAGCAGGTGGCAGAGCTTAGATAGGTCGGCTGCCGTACTTGTTATCCGGCTTCTTGGGCGGGTCGGCAACCACATTGGGCTCGACTTCGACCACTTTGCCGCCTTTGGCAAGAAACTCTTCCATCGCGCGGGCCAGGGCATCGCGCTCTTTGTTCTTGGCCTCAACGCTCGGCAGTTCATCTACCGAAACAGCAGCCTTGGCTTTGCCTTTGGCCTTGGGCGCGGCGTCGTCGCCACCACTTTCATCGGCGTCCTCAGCAACGTCGTCAACTGCTGCCGCATCAAGACCGTCTTCAGCCTCGTCGTCCTCACCTACTTCAAGGTCGTCGTTTTCCAGATCATCGTCGCTCATGTTCTACCTCATGACTTGCGAAAAGCAGATTAGTTATAGCCCAGCTTCATCCTCTGTCGAGGCTGCCGGAAAAAAATCAACGTCCACCGGATAACCAGTGGCCTATGCCTCATCACCGTGCAAGGTGGCGAGGACTTTACGAGCACCGCCATGATCACGGTGCTCGCCCAGATAAACACCTTGCCAGGTCCCCATCGCCAAGCGGCCGGCCTTCACCGGCAAACTCAGCTGGCAGCCCAGGAGACTGGCCTTGAAATGCGCCGGCAGATCATCCGGACCTTCGTCGTTGTGCTCGAAACCTGCCCGGCCTTGCGGCACCAGCGAGTTGAAAAAACGCTCAAAGTCACGGCGAACCGCCGGGTCGGCATTCTCGTTGACACTCAACGAGGCCGAAGTGTGCTGCAACCACAGGTGCAACAGGCCCACACGACACGCCTTCAACTCAGGCAGGCCGGCAAGCAACTCATCGGTTACCAGGTGAAAGCCCCGAGGCTTGGCCCGCAGGGTTATCAGGGTCTGTTGCCACATACAGTTCTCCGCCCATCGGCGCGCATTCTAGCGCGCTCTGGGAAAAAACAAAGTGCCGAATACGCCTACATGCCTGTAAGACATTCGCACGCTAAAAAGTGCCGTGTGCGTCCTATCACAAACTCGACGCGAAACCGGCACAGCTTGTTATGACTGACAAACGCCAGACAAAAAAATGCCCGGCAAGCCGGGCATCTTTTTTTCGCGTACTTACAAGTTGTAGCCGCGTTCGTTGTGTTGCGCCAGGTCGAGGCCAACAGCCTCCTCCTCTTCGCTGACACGCAGGCCCATGACCATGTCCAGCACCTTCAGGATGATGTAGGTGACGATGGCCGTGTAGATCACGGTGAAACCGACGCCTTTGCACTGGATCCAGACTTGAGCCGCGATATCAGTCACGGTGCCGAAACCGCCCAGAGAAGGGGCTGCGAATACACCGGTAAGGATCGCGCCGAGAATACCGCCAATGCCGTGTACGCCGAAGGCATCCAGGGAATCGTCGTAGCCCAGCTTGCGCTTGAGAGTAGTGGCACAGAAGAAGCACACCACACCCGCCGCCAGGCCGATGATCAGTGCGCCCATCGGGCCCACGGTGCCGGCGGCCGGCGTGATCGCGACCAGGCCAGCCACCACACCCGAGGCGATGCCCAGTGCGCTTGGCTTACCGTGAGTGATCCACTCGGCGAACATCCAGCCCAGCGCCGCAGCGGCAGTTGCAATCTGAGTCACCAGCATCGCCATGCCCGCAGTGCCGTTGGCCGCCACAGCCGAGCCGGCGTTGAAGCCGAACCAGCCGATCCACAGCATGGCCGCACCGATCAGGGTGTAACCGAGGTTGTGCGGGGCCATCGGTGTGGTCGGGAAGCCCTTGCGCTTGCCGAGTACCAGGCAAGCTACCAGGCCGGCCACACCGGCGTTGATGTGCACCACGGTGCCGCCGGCGAAGTCCAGCACGCCCCAGTCCCACATCAGGCCACCGTTGCCGCTCCAGACCATGTGCGCGATCGGCGCATAGACCAGCGTGAACCAGATGCCCATGAAAATCAGCATTGCGGAAAACTTCATACGCTCAGCGAACGCACCGACGATCAGCGCCGGGGTGATGATGGCGAAGGTCATCTGGAAAGTGATGAACACCGCTTCCGGGAACAGCGCCGCAGGCCCGGTGATGCTGGCCGGAGTGACACCCGCCAGGAACGCCTTGCCCATGCCGCCGAAGAAGGAATTGAAGTTGACTACGCCCTGCTCCATACCGGTGGTATCGAACGCGATGCTGTAACCGTAGATGACCCACAGGATGCTGATCAGGCCAGTGATGGCGAAGCACTGCATCATCACCGACAGAATATTCTTGGAGCGGACCATGCCGCCGTAAAACAGCGCCAGGCCCGGGATGGTCATGAACAGCACCAGTGCGGTGGCGGTCAGCATCCAGGCGGTGTCGCCGGAGTTGAGGACTGGAGCAGCCACTTCGTCTGCCGCCATGGCCAGGCTTGGCATTACGATGGACAACAGGGCTCCGAGCCCTGCGAATTTACGCAGAGTCATATTGTTTTCTCCTGGGGCGTTGGGGTTTGGCGGCTTAGATTGCGTCGGTATCGGTTTCGCCGGTACGGATGCGAATCGCCTGTTCCAGATTGACCACGAAGATCTTGCCGTCACCGATCTTGCCGGTGTTGGCCGCCTTGGTTATCGCCTCGATAACCCGGTCAAGATCCTTGTCGTCAATGGCGACATCGATCTTCACCTTCGGCAGGAAATCGACTACGTATTCCGCGCCGCGATACAGCTCGGTATGACCCTTCTGCCGACCGAAGCCCTTGACCTCAGTAACGGTAATGCCCTGCACGCCGATCTCGGACAGTGACTCGCGTACATCGTCCAACTTGAACGGCTTGATGATGGCAGTGACTAGCTTCATGAAAACTCTCTCCCGAATTGGTGGACTTGCCCCAGGAAAACAAACCCGTCTCAAGTCTAAGCGCAGTGCCTGGCTTTGTAACGCATCGTCGCAAGGGCAGTTGCCATTGCGACGCCAGCTAACCACTGGTGACGAAACCTGTACCCCTGATCCGTCGGCGCACTGCATTCGTCACAGCGACTGCATCAGTGCATGGGTCATGATCGTCTAAGCAGAAACCTTGCCAGCTCCGTAAAAACCACTGAAATCAGTCCATTGCCCACTTAAGCCCACCCGCAGGGCTGTCTGGCGGCCGCAATGCGCACGAAAACAGTGCGCCGCCGTCCGGCGCGATGCGCGAAAAGCGTGCGCCGCAGGCCGTGAAAAAGACTATAGACGCTGCGTGATACACTGCCCGCCAACAGTTTTCCGGAATATTTCCCATGCTCGCGCCCAAAGACCTCCTCGACGCCCTGAGCGGCCATGCCTCTCGCCTGTTCAGCGGCGAAACCCCGCTGCCCCGCAATGAAATCGAAAGCCAGTTCAAGGCCTTGCTGCAAAGTGGCTTCAGCAAGCTCGACCTGGTAAGCCGAGAAGAGTTTGATAGCCAAATGGTGGTGCTGGCCCGCACGCGTGCGCGGCTGGAGAGCCTGGAAGCGAAAGTCGCGGAGTTGGAAGCGCGGTTAACACCACCCGCTGAATAAACGCAGCCCGTGTGGAAGGGGGCTGGCTCCCTCCACACGCGCGTCACCTTTTTCTCTGGATACGTTCTGTAAAACCTCCGCGCTTCGCTCTTCCCCACCTCGTCTACCCTTGAAAAACCGCAGGAAGCGGCCCCCCATTTCAAGGAACGAGCATGTCCCTCGCCATTGTCCACAGCCGCGCCCAGGTCGGCGTCGAAGCCCCCGCCGTCACCGTAGAAGTGCACATGGCCAATGGCTTGCCTTCCCTGACCCTGGTGGGCCTGCCCGAAACCGCCGTCAAGGAAAGCAAGGACCGCGTGCGCAGCGCCATCCTCAACAGTGCCCTGCAATATCCCTCGCGCCGCATCACCCTCAACCTCGCGCCCGCCGACCTGCCCAAGGACGGCGGGCGCTTTGATTTGGCCATCGCCTTGGGGATTCTGGCGGCCAGCGTGCAGGTACCGGCGTTGATGCTCGATGAGGTCGAATGCCTGGGCGAATTGGCGCTGTCCGGTGAAGTGCGCGCGGTCAAAGGTGTGTTGCCAGCCGCATTGGCGGCGCGCAAGGCCGGGCGCACCGTGATAGTGCCGCGGGCGAATGCCGAGGAGGCCTGCCTGGCTTGCGGGTTGAAGGTGATAGCGGTGGATCACCTCCTGCAGGTGGTAGCGCACTTGAATGGGCAGGTGCCGATTGAGCCCTACAAATCCGATGGCTTGCTGTACCTGAACAAGCCCTACCCAGACTTGAGCGAAGTGCAGGGCCAGCTCGCCGCCAAGCGTGCATTGCTGATCGCAGCGGCGGGTGCGCATAACCTGCTGTTCAGCGGGCCACCGGGCACCGGCAAGACCTTGCTCGCCAGCCGCCTGCCCGGTTTGCTACCGCCACTGAGCGAACAGGAGGCTCTGGAAGTGGCGGCGATCCAATCGGTGGTCAGCCTCGCGCCGCTGAGCCACTGGCCACACCGGCCGTTTCGCCAGCCGCACCATTCCGCTTCAGGCCCGGCGCTGGTGGGTGGCGGCTGTCGGCTTTCAAAATAAATGCGACTTTTTCGAAATTAATGCGACTGAAATGAGAAATGAAAGAAAATTTTGACGTGAGATCGGTGCTAAGCAATTAGCCTCGATTGGGCGTGCCCGCATGCGGCAGGAGTAGCTACCTTGTTATGAGAGCACCTTGAAAAAAGACATACGCCTAAAATTACTCATGCTATGGCATGCATTTCGTGGCCCACGGTCGGAAGGACAATTTTAGTTTAGGATTCGAGGCGATTGATTTTGGTCATCGACTGGTGACTGCACCATGAGTGCGTATCTAAAAGAAACCCGGCGACAGGGGGCTCACTCTAGCCTTCAGGTTGATCAACAAAAAGTATGTATCAGGGTAAGAATTTCCCGTCTAGTGGTCATGCTCTTCATTCCGTTTGGCATGACTCTAAAAAATGGATCCATGTGTCTTATCTGTGATGTCGATATGCTATCTTTAGCTAAAATGCGCTCACGAGATTTTTTGTATCGCTTAGCGCTTTCCAGCCCATCTTGAGCAAGAATAAAAATGGATAGAGAAAACCTTCCAGAAGTCACAGTTTTGGAGCTCGCACAATCAGTGCGAACAGACCCTCAGAGACTATTAGAAGAGCTTAAAAACGCTGGAATTTTAAAAGAGTCTATATCCGAAACCGTAACCGAAGATGAAAAGAAAATACTGTTAGCCTCCCTTAAGGATTCCTTCAAACCTTCAGAACCAAGAAAGATTCAATTACAGAGGAAAACCACTTCAACATTGAGCATTGCCGGTAGCAAATCCATAACAGTGGAAATCCGAAAAAAAAATCCATATCGGCGTGACATAACGCCCAACCCAGAGCCCGCTGTATTTGACGAAGCATCCGAGCTGATTGCGTTTAGTAGCGATAGAGGCGAAGGCAGCTCAAAAGCTGACCGGTGGTCTAAACTAACATCCGTACAGATAGAAAACTTTAAGGCTATTGATAGTTTGACCTTAGCACTTGCGGATGTAACGATTTTAGTAGGACCGAACGGATCAGGTAAATCCTCTGTTCTTCAAGCCATTCACTGGGCAGCTCGCGCAGCCAGCTATATAGAGCCAAAAAAGCAAACGGAAGTAATTTCTTTTGACAGACTTGACTACTCACCCTCAAGCGAACCCCTAAAAACCGCCCACAAAACTGAACTTTTATCCGGTCGTGACACTCCTCCTACGACAGTAGTTTTTATCAGTTCAAAAGAAGAGGATGAGCTCTCTGCTGCAACTGTTAAAATATGGGCAGCAAGAAATAGAAGCGGTATATCTGTGAGTATAGATGGCGGGGCTGCGGTTACTCCTTTCAAGCAACGAACAGAGTTAATAACTGCCTACATCCCTGGTTTAGCAGGGCTTTCAGAAAAAGAAACAATTCTAGTTCAACCCCTTCTTCGCAGACAAGCCGCAAGTGGCGATGCAGGCGGTGTATTACGCAATATCCTGTTTAACCTAGCAAACAGGCAACCCGGTGAAGTGGACTACAGCGCAGCGGAAGCTAGAATAGCTAACCTCACCAGATTGGTACAAATGGTACACCCTGGCGTGGTGATAGAGGTCTCATTTGACGAGCGCGAAGACTTCCATATAAACGCTACTTTCCTTGATGAACGACTTGAGGGCGAGAAGCGTCCTTTGGAAAGTGCAGCAACGGGGGTTTTGCAAGTAGTTCAGATTTTTGCATATTTGGTATTGTTCCGCCCAAAATTACTTTTGATTGATGAGCCTGATGCGCATCTGCACCCCGATAAACAAGAGAGGCTTATCGAAGCTTTGGAAATTGCGGCAAATGAATTCCAAGTGCAGGCTATCCTAACTACACACAGCCCTCACATCGCACGTGGTGCGTCTCATAGTTCAAAACTTGTTTGGATCAGAAACGGACAGGTAGTCAATGAAGATGATGAAACAATTATGGCCTTGCTTGGGTGGGGCGGACTGGATAAAAAAATCCTATTTTTTGTAGAGGATGAGAACACACAGCCCATTAGAGCCATACTAAAACAATGGCCACATCTCTATAAACAAATAGCCATCTGCCGTTGTTTTGGGGTAGACAACCTACCTAGAAATTATATGCTGAAAGGTCTCATTGAAGACAATAATTTTGGTATAAAAGCTCTAGTCCATAGGGATCGCGATTTCATGACTGAGCCAGACACTAAGCTATGGTGTGCGCGTTACAGCGCTGAACATGTACATACATGGGTTACTGACTACGTGGATGCCGAAGCATATTTTTGCCAGCCCGATTACTTGAGTGTCTTATTTGGAGTTAGTATTGAGAAGGCTGAATCGTGGATTAAGCTTGCTGTCGACGATTGTAACGGCATAAGAAAAACATTCTTCGATAAGCGTCGCGTTATAAACAGAGTGCTTTATGAGGATGGCGGATCAGAAAACTCAGAGGTACTCTGGGATTTTCTAGGAAAAGAGTCCCTCCGCACGACCGTAGGGAAAAACCTGCACAAAAAGTTGAAACAGGTTGTTAAAAATGATGATTGCAATGACAAGCTGCTCGATAGGTTTACAGTGCCCTCAGGGTACGAAATCGCTCCGGCACTGAGAGCTATCATTGAAGATATGCTGAAATGATATTTCCATAAATTTCCAACCAACCGACTGACATGGATAAGCAGTAATGATAGTGGATATAATTATCAGACTTGGACTAGCAAAAGCATACTCCGAACAGTCGAATATTCACTTTCTAGCGGATTTGCAGTCTCAACGACAGATAGGCTTTATGCGGAAGGGTATTGCTGTAACCTAGCGTTGCCCTTTGGCAACGCCCCGCTCTAACGAAAATCTCCAAAACAAGCAGGTAGCAAATTTCACACATCCCACAGAACCGTCGCGCTTCTGAAACCGTTGCTATACTTAGACCTCCTCAAACGGAGTAATAATCGATGCTTGGTGAGTATTCTCTCTCGGATGTCTTGGAAAGGATGTACCAAAATCAACTTGCGCTAGAGGCCGCACTAATGGAACTGACACTCCATGCCGAAAAAAAAGGGTTGGCCGACGTAGGTGATAATGTGCGTGGTGCGTTGTATACGATTGGTGAAAATGCCGGACACATCAAGCAGGGCTTGGCAAAGCTTAAAGGGAATCGCTCCAGCTAAATGGCTTACTAAACATGATTTTAGACGCTTACCATGCTTTCCTTTGACAAAACGTCACTGACGCCCTAGGCAAAAAAAGATTGTTTCTACTGCGAAGCCAGCGCTACCGCAACACTAGATCAACGGACCGCTACCCCCAACAAAGTCATGGTAGCATCAAGGATATAGAAAGGCCGGAGGCAGACCAATGAGCTCACACATCCAACCGGAAAATAGTCTTGCCGAGATAATGGCCGGCAAACAGAAAAGGCGTGATGCGCTGCTTCATGCTCTCAGCCTGGCTAAGCCTGCCGACATTGAAGCAGCAGCTCAACGCATCAAAGAGGTGATGCGCGCTTCGAAAGGAAATCAACACCGTCAGCGCATAAAACCGCCTGAATTCTCGGATTGAAAGTAGCTTCGGAGCTTAGTTTTATCGGCGTTATATATTTTTCGAAGGGTGAATGGCCATACCCTCATTGCCAACGCTCCCATGACAAAGATTTTATCGTTAGCCCCTGTTAACGGTGGATTTACTGCCTATCGCAAAGGCTATAATAGCAAGAAGAAGCCCAACTACAAACGGTACAAAAACAGTGGACATTTCCTTTTTTGGAATAAAGCTTAATCTCTCAATCACTCTGAATAAGCCAGAGAAAATACCGCCAGACAAGCTTCTTTTTGATCGCACCCACCTAGATGGGTTATTAAGACCTGACTATGACAATAAAGCATCACTTATCGGCATTCTTCTCTCGCAGCTTAGCGTACTCGTAACAATTATATTAACCCTTTTGGCGTCCGATATAAAATCCAGATGGGGAGTTCAAGAAGATGCATGGACCACTCTAATTATTGTGATATTTTCAATTCTAGGCCTTTGGTCGCTTATAATATTCATAAAAATACTAAAACAACCGTCCTTTGAAAGTTTTTTAGAACGCATCATGAAAAACTCACTTACAACACAGGACAGGCGATTTGTTTTTCTTATTACGGCCCGAGACAATAAAAAAAGTAAAAGAGTTTTAGTACAATATTCAGACAACTGGCAATGCTGGCTACTACCTAATTTCGGCAGACAGCAATCTGGAAAAGTCAGCAGCAATGAGGAATTAAATAAAACCCTTTCAGAAAAACTTTGCGCCGACTTCATGGAACTGTCGTTGAGCCCGGTAAACGAAGACCTTATAACTTCAAAAATATCATACAAAAATGGCAAATTCACGAATTATTATTTTGATTTCTATCAAGCAAAAATCAAATCGGACGAACTAAAAGACAAACTCCGCCCACTCGAATTCAATATTGGCGGCGTAAAGTACAAGTGGATGACCACGGCAGAAATGAAGAATGACTCGATTACAAAAGAGCGTAACTCTGACGTTATAGATCACCTTGAGGATCGCATCTTCTCAAACAATTCTACCGGCCTATCGATCGATAGCGAACTGTACTAGAATGCAAGAATTAATCTCTGAACTAGCAAGATCTTCAAACAAGCCCTTAAGCCCAGTACAACTGCTTAAGTTGGCGTCCAATGAATATTTTTGCCCCCAAGAACTCCTATCCACGATTAACAAACAATGGCGTGATAAAAAATCATCTGGCCATACTCATCAACTTGGCTTTTTCAAATTCCAAATTGCTGTAATCAACGGAAATTTCCCTCGAACAGTTCGCTTGCATTATTGGAATCGTACGAAAATCAAAGATGATATACATGACCATATCTCATCCTTTGCATCAAAAGTAATTTATGGATCTCTGAAAAACGAATTTTATGAGCCTAATGACGAAAGCAAAAATTACATTTTAAAAAAATTTAAATCTGTTGGAAGCTGCTGCACGCCGTCACGTCATGAACTTGAAAAAATGCAATCACTGGAATTCCTCCGCGAGGAAACCCTTGAGGCTGGGCAATCATACTTCTTAAAATATGATCAACTTCATAGGCTTGTTCCAAAATCCGACGAACTGGTAACATTGATCATCCAAGACATTCCGATCGATAGGGAAATCAATGTGTATCGACATGCGAACGATGTAACTTATCGCTCCGAGTCAGCAATTCCAATCTCTGATTTTAATTTCCATGATATTTTCAGCAGGCTAGAAAACCTAATAGGTTAAAAACATGAAAATGAGCGAAATAGGAGAAAAAACCTTTCTTCTAAATCTACTACCGAACTTGGAAACTGCCGAAGACTTTATTAATGGATTTGGTAATGACGCCAGCGTCCTAGATATTGGCCTGACCGATATCGCTATAGCGTTCAAGATCGATCGCGCTGCAAGACCTATTGCGGCATACAACGGTTGGGCAGGTTTCGAATCGTGGGGGCGCCTCGCTGTAACAGCTAATATAAGTGACCTACTAGCTGTCGGCGCTGTTCCGAAAGGTTTTATGCTTTCGATTTCAATTCCAAAAAACTGGGAGATAGAACGTGCGGAAGCGATAATTCGAGGGGCAGAAGAGGAATGTAAAGCAAATGGTGTCGTCTTCTTGGGTGGTGATACAAAAGAAACCCAGGAGCCGCATATTGTAGGAGCTGCTATCGGCGTAGTTAACAAGAGCAAAATTTCAAGTAGGAGATCTGCTAGTCCTGGAGACGCAATACTTCTCGCAGGCGAACTAGGCGGGTTCGCAGGAGCGTACACTCAACTGAAAAATGGAAAAAGCGAAAACCTTTTCCATAACGAGTATCTAGCCCATCCTCGCTGCGCGCTCAAAGAATCCATGTATCTTTTTGAAAACTATTCAATTAGTTCAGCTGTAGATCTAAGTGATGGTTTGTGGGAGGGTTTAAACCTGTTACCGAATCGAGGATATGGCATCGAACTTGAACTCGACAAGCTCCCTTTCCATCAATTTGCAAAAGAGGCAGCAGAAGAGTTCAACTCAAATGTTACAAACTTTGCTTTCACTGTAGGTGACTGGGGTATTCTATACACTTTACCTATGCACGAGGCCCAAGAAGCTATTCGATTAGCCCCAGCAGACACCAAACTCTCAATGATCGGCAGGATCACTTCAAATGAGGGCGTTTCCATTTATTCAGAAAAATCAAATAAGAATTTTAATCTCGAGCACGAGCTTCGAAATGAACATTTCGTACAAAGAATGGAACATGAGAGAGGCTACTTTGACCAACTACTATCCATTGACTTCCTACGCCCCACATCATGAAGCTCAAGACGATAATACAAGCTTACTCGTAAATTAAATCAGTTATTTTTCGAAAGTGATACAACGTTTATATTTTTGACAGACCGATAAATAGATTTATAAAAAACTTAGTAGCGTCCTCACCACCATTGTTACAAGAGAGTTGCCCTTAGCCGGTGAGGCGCTCCCTTGAAGTAATGCTCACCTATCAAACCCTAAGCCGGCTTACTCGCTTACGTGCCAAAGCCATTTCAAGTGCATCCATTAGGGTATTTAACACTTCCTCACCTTCCGGCCACTCTCGGAGTAGCGCTTCGGCCCTTGCGGTGAAGGTGTCTGCAGGCTCGACAGTGGTCTCCCCCATAGGTTCGAGCCCTAAAAATGTGCAAATTTTTTGCATATTCTTTCCAACCAATCGCACCTGCCCGCGTTCGATTCGGGAAATCTGCGAATGATGAACGCCCACGGCGATGCCTAGACTTTTTAGGGTCATTCCGCTTTTTTTACGGGCCAGCGCTATCCGACACCCTATCTGCTTTGCGTCCATTGAACAGTTGAAATCAGTGACTATAAAGTGCAAAATATTTGCACATTATTATCAGATTAGCGAGCCCCCCTATGGCGGTCTATGTGGATGCGGAAGGGATATCTTGGAGAGGCCGATCGTGGTCTCATCTAGTAGCAGACTCCCTGGATGAGCTGCATGCATTTGCCGCTCGACTAGGCTTGCAACGCAGCTGGTTCCAGTCCAAGACTCGCTATCCTCACTATGACGTGACAGAGTCGGTTCGAACACGCGCACTCGCGATGGGCGCTCGAGGAGCGGACCGGGAAAGAATCGTTAATTGTGCAAAAAAAATGCGGTTAGAGATGATCGCGGCTTACGGAGCAGCGCCCGACAATCTTACGACTTCAACGAAAGGGATTTTTCATGGTCAGTCCACAACCTCAGCAGGTGTCGCTGTCAGTACCTGAGTATTACCTGAAAGCCACGGAAACAAACCGATTTGACGGAAGCTCAGATGGCTTTCAAAGCCTGAGGTTTGGCTATTTTGGTGAAATCGGGGGACTGCTCTCCGCTGTGAAAAAAGCAGGTCGCGATCAGTTGGTCATGTCGATTAGCGAGTCCGCTGCTGAGGAGCTCGGGGACGCCCTTTGGTACCTCATCAACGTAGCCGCCGCGGTGGATGTCAGTCACAACGACATAGGAGAACGATGCATAGCTATTCTCCGGACCAGCTTGGGCGAGAGTGAGCAACCCCCACTGATCCCCGTGACGTTCCGACATATTGATAGCCTTATCGAGATTAGAAGAGAGCCCGGATCAATCGACCGTTCTGCGCAGCTCAGCGAGCTGGCAAACGCCGCGGGGTTTATGACAAAAGTCAGCCATGTCCAGTATATGGCGATGCCACCACCCACTCGCGCAGCCCATTTTGGAAAGCACTTGATGGAGCTGGCAATGGCATGCGCAAGCTTCAATTTGAAGATTGAAGATGTCGCGCGCTCCAACCTAGAAAAAATCTCCAGCAGATGGCCGAAAGGTGACATTACCTATCCTGAGCTTTTTGATGAGACATACCTAGAGCACGAACGCTTTCCGCGTAATTTCTCGATCGACTTCATCGAACGTGGGACTCCAGAAAATGGCCATGTAGTACAGAGCCTAAATGGTGTGTTCATCGGCGACCGCCTGACAGACAATAGTAACGAACCTGACGACTACCGCTTTCACGACGTGTTCCATTTGGCGTATGTTGCGTTCCTTGGCTGGTCCCCAGTTCTTCGATCACTACTCAAACGCAAACGAAAGTCAGTTCCCCAAACGGATGAGAACGAGGATGGCGCGCGTGCGATGATCATCGAGGAAGGCATCGCGACCTGGATTTTTAATCACGCAAAGGGCCAGAATTTCTACACAGATGCAAGAGCGGGCAGCCTTGATTATGGCTTGCTCAAACAGATTCAGAGCATGGTCGACGGCTATGAAGTCGCTGCGTGCAAGCTGTGGCAATGGGAAAAAGCCATTCTTACCGGATTCCAAGTCTTTCGGGCACTACGAGACCACCGGGGCGGTACCGTCGTCATTGACATGCTTTCGCACACCATGAGTTTTGAACCTCTTAAGCAGACCGAACAGCAATGAATCCAACAGCCTTTGTAAATGCTCTTTCAGCCCTCAAGCTGGAGAACGTATTCAATCCCTATGCAGATCGGTGCCCGGTTCATGACCGGGCGGACGCGGTTGCATCACGTCGTCGGAACCTGCGCGGGTATTTGAAAGCTGCGGCTGAGATTGGCGTCGACACTATCTGGATGGGCCGCGATCTCGGTTACCGTGGTGGGCGGCGTACGGGCCTGGCATTGACGGACGAGTATCATCTTCCGGAGATGACCCAGAGATATCCAGGGGCCAGCTTTAAGCAGGCAACGATGGGACCTGCACTCGCAGAGAGAACCGCGACAGAAATATGGTCGGTGCTGCGAGCAATTGAGCTTCCGCCACTGCTGTGGAACGTGTTCCCGTTTCACCCGCATGAACCGGGTAATCCATTTACTAATCGCAAATTCACCAGTCGCGAACTCCAACAAGTAGATGAGCTCAACGATACCTTAATCACATGGCTGAAGGTGCGACGGGTAGTAGCGATCGGGCAGGACGCTTTTACCTATGCGAGCAGATTTGACGTCGACGTGGTCGCTATACGTCATCCGAGCTATGGTGGCGTCAGGGATTTTCGCGGGGGAATGAGCGCTTTGTATAACATCCCTGTTGAAGCGCTCGATTCCAAAAAACAGGCATCACTGTTCTGATGCTAGGCAGGAAAACCTTTAAGCATCGCTCTCGTTTCTTTAGCACCACCTAAGGTCGACATGTCCAAATAGGCATGCGTGGCGATGCACGTCAAAACCCCGCAATCAAATTCAGACTCGGTCGCTACGAATTTTTGCAGGTTGCTCAGCCCAATCAGGTTTCCTAGTGCCCTCTGTCCGTACCATTGCGAACGATAAATAGCCGTCAGATCTAGCTTGCCATCAGTAATCTTGAAGCTCAGGTGACTGAGACATGGCATGTTGAGCGCTTTGTTTCGATCAGTAGCCGGATCGTAGAGGGGAAGCTCACACCCAAACTCGTCGGTGTTATCAGCAATATCAAGCTGAGCGTCTATAACGCCAAGCTCATAGGCTGCTTGATAGCTACGTCCTTCTTTCGACGCCTTTAACTTGCGCACAATGGTCTCAAGAGGGTTAAACGTCGAAGCCCCATCCCTCCCTACCCTACGCATCATTCTCAGGGCGTAGGTGCCCCATGTGTGAGGCTTCTTCGCACGAGTCATCACGTCAAGGTACTTCTGATAGAAGTCAGGGCGCTGGTCTCGTTTATACAATCCCATGGGGAAAATTGTTCCTGCGACGGTGTCGATACTGAGACCCGGCGTGCTTTTACGCAAAGCCTCATCGACCGTGCTGAGGACCTTGCGATCTTCAGCCGTTAAAGCTGCAGGGGATTCAATCTCAAGAATGAGATTACGCTCGATTTGGTCTCGGCAACCTTCCAAGTGTCGAGCGGCCGCAATCCATGCCGGCACAGCTCGTTTAGCTTCAAACAGAACTGCCATGTTCTACTCCAAAAGCGCACGCTGCATGCGCGGTAATATAGGTTGATGACAGCCAAGCATATCCATTGACACCCCAACCAGCCCCCCAACTGTTTCGGATCAAAAACCAAGGTTCTCCATGCTCGTCGTACCCCAGCCCAACAACAACGACTGCATGAATCATCGTTCCTGGAAGAACAGCATCACTGAATGCGATGACATCGCCATTGGGTCGATAGAATGTGAGAGTAAGTCTGAGGGCCAGGCCGATCGCTATTCGGCCCTGCAACTTCGATATCAACCAGTTGATATCTGCCTTACAAAACTCAACAGCACGACCATATAGCGTCAGCCCCGTCGGTAGTGAACCGAGCGGAATTGTTGGCTCGGTTGCCTGGTAGGGGAAATCGAGTTCGATGGGATGCCCCAAAGACGACGCGGCCTTAGCAGCAGGAAACTGCAAGCCGTGCCCAGGTTTCCAGCCAGGGATCAGCGCTATTGCCGATCGGTAAAAGAATTCTGGACCTAGGTCTTCTGGCGCGAATTGTCGATTAAGGACAGCGATAGCGAAAGCCAAGCAGGTTGGCCGGTCCCCCTGATCATTTGCGTTACCCTTCGACTCGTCGAGCAAAAATTCAACCGTGATCACGATCCCGACACCTCTTTCAGATGTGCCAGTTTGGCCTCACGTGACAAGCCATCAATGATGGGCTCAAAGTGAGCCTGAGAGCTGAAGGTAGGATCACTCGGAAGCTTTCCAAGCCATGGCCTAGATTCCGAGAGATGAATTGGAATCGGTGCGTCGACCGGCTCCCTTCCGCCATTTACCAGGTAATCCATCGTGTTATCGGCGCCAAACGAAAGCTTGTCTTCATCAATCTCGGAGGCCGGCAACGGAGCCAAGACAAATCCTTCTGATGTTAACTCACCCATCGATTCAGGTTGCCAGAGATAGCCTGCCGAGGCATGACTCTTAAGTCTGACCACCATTAGGTCGTCGGGGCGCGGCTCCAACACAGAGGTACGATCGTTCTCATCAAGGAGCCAAACCTCTCGGGTTGCATCCTCCATAGGGACTGATTGAAGCAAAGTCCTTTTAATGAACGCCGGTGACGTTTTCAACAGGTTCTCGACCAAGTCGTAGGCAAGAATCTTGTGCCGATATAAGGACCACGCTGCGGCCCTATAGCTGATGCCAAGTCTCAGCGAGAGCTGGTAGAGGATATGAGGATTCTGCAGTGACGTTTTATCCCAGCCTTTACGCTTGCAGATAATCGTCAGGAGACGGCGCGGGACGAGCAAATGGTAAGCAAACCAATCTGCTTCCTGCTCCAGGATTTCGGCACCGACGCCATAATCGATCGTTTCATCGAACGCCGTATTATGCCCCATGAAGAAATGGCCTAGCTCATGCGCACAGGTCATATGGATCATGCCGGCTGACCGCAAGGTATTGATGAGAATACCAGGAGTATCCTCGCGCATGAATGCGCCGAGCAATCGGTCCAGAGGCCTTAGGATAACGGGAATATCGGCCGAGGCTGCCACCTTGAAGGGGTCAATGCGTGTATAGCCATCGTGCTCTACACGCTCCATCGCCTGAGCAGATTCTAATACCGCAGCCGCCTCTGACGCGGTAATTAACGCTATATCACGGTGCCCCATTCCTTACTCCCTATCCCGGCGCGCAGACTGCTTTAAGAACTCAGCGAATCGCGCCACCTCTTCCATGTCCTTATCTGACAACCCTTTGAGCGCCCTTGCCAGAAATACCAGCTGCTCGGGCCCCACAGGTGGAGGCTCTGAACCAGTCATAAGATATTCCAGAGGACGTCGATAAAGCTTTGCAAGCTTATTCAACTCTAGAGCCTCGACCTTGCGCGCCCCAAGCTCGATATTGGTTACCGACGGTCGAGATAACCCGAGAACAGACGCAACGTCATCCTGAGATAGCCCCATGTACTCGCGTGCGTGGCGCAGCCGATCCCCCATCCTGGTTCGTTCGTCATCGCGGTCGTCATTCATTTGGGTGTGCCTTTCAGATGCTTCAGGACCCCTTTAGTGATTTCCGTCACGAACTGCTCCTTGGAATTGTATCCCCCATTCCGGATTATTAGGTCTACAGGCATCTTGCGGCCCACCAACTTGTCGATACCGACAAATGCTTCGCATGCAGCGATAGACTCCAGTGGTGCACCGAGCTCATCAGTGGACAGTGGGTCATCAATGATTTCCAGCGCACGCTTGTCCCAGAATGCATTCAGCAAGCCCTCAATTTGAGCTTTGAGTTCCATAACGCTTCCCTCGTATGAAAATAGAACGGTCTATGTAAGAAAAAGCTACACCCTTGTTTTAGAAATCACAAGGACCGCCTATGGCAAAACACTATAAATACGGGCATCGAATTAGGGGGACATCCAGATGGACCTTGTTGAGAGGCGACGTCAACTCCATACATGCCAAATAGCCATTAGCAGTATGATCACGTTTAAGTGTTATCCGCAACGCTCCGAAAGAGGGGAAGTGGGCAAAACCTTACCCGCCAAAATAGCGTGTGAGGCTGCTTGCGCGACCTCTACCGCTCGTCGCAACATAGGTGGTAATAAGCCTCTGATTCAGGGGATTTCGCCGTATCTCACGTAGAGCACGTAGGTCGGATCAGTTGCGGCAAAATGGAGATAAGAGGTTGTTAGGTCCTATCAAACGGGTTGAGTTTTCCTACCCTCGCGCCGACTTTCAGGAGAATGCAGCCGTCAAAGAGCTTACCGGTGATGTCATCGTATGGTGGTATGGACCCGTCCAACAAAACCCGAGAGCGAGAACGGTTCCACACGTGATCGTCGTGTTCCGACTACTTGATGCGTACGACCAACCAGGTGCATTCATACCCATAAAAATAGCCCTGAGCCACCTGTCCTACTATCGGATCGGAACCATATGGCAGAAGGGGAAATGCGTTTCTGATATCGCGCTTTCGAGCATTGCCCCCCAAAGAGTGGATTTCACCGAACATACGGGCTGGGTGCATACTTCGCGATACGAAGCGCGGAAACTGGATCTACCCCAAAGTTTTCTGAATACCGATTACCCGCTTCTCTATAAAGATAACGACAAGTGCTGGCTGCTGGATTTTAAACTCGCCGATAACAAGAACATGTTGGTCCCTTGCGTGGAGTTTCTCGTGAGAGCTTACGCACGCAACAGCGACGTCTGCCGGGCGCTGACGGCACTGGAATGGGACGAGGTTTTCTCGGTGTTCTATGAAAATACGAGCCCCTCTGAAACGGAATGGCTTGTCAGACCGTCGAGACACATGCGCGATGGCGATGCGGTTTACTTAGCGCACCTAATGTACGACCCCTACACATCTCATCAATCACGTTTGATCAATTCACAAGTGCTCTCCGCAGATCCTAAGAAACCGGTGCTCTTGAAGGTTGCGCCCTGGTTCAAGGGGCCGGCTGAAATTGAGGGTCGAGGTCTTTGGATCAACGGCGGCGAGACCTTTTTGTGTCTAGACATTACCGGGTGCAGCCTACCCCCTGGGCGAGAAATTGTTTGGGAGCGCCTTCAATTTGACACCGATCAAGGTGTTGACGGAACGGGTCGAAGTGTAATGCCGAGGCCAGTTAAAACCGCGAAAGCAGATGAATTTATTGCTGCTGTAGACGACCGGGAACCCGATAATCACTCGGAAACTACGATAGTTAAATCGGCTCCATTCAAACAGCTAGGAGCACCGCGAAAGGTCACAAAAAGCAAGCATACTGTCAGCGCTAACACAGGACGCCGTGGCCCCAAACCACCTGAAGCAACGTCTCACTCTACAGGCTGCGGCGCTGGCTCTGGCAAGCAGACCGGCAAGCTACAGCTTGTAGCAGACGCGCCGCTGGAATCACACGGCGTTCTTCGCGATATTTGGAGAGCGCTACATGACATTGCGGCTAGCAACGCGCAGATCAGCGACCTGCACTGGTACACGCCATCAGAAGGCTTCAATGCCAAAGACGAGCCGATGCTGATCACTTTATCGCCACATATGGATGACCAGCTACCCGGAAAAACACTGAACTGGGTGTATATCGATAGCAAAACAAAGCAGCTTCGCGGTGTGCTGATGATCAGGATCAAAATAGCCGGCACCAACTATTTTTTGATCGAGCTGCAGCGCAAGAAAACGGGTGTCGAAGAAAAAGAAGAGTCCTTCGCCGGAGTTTTGTTCTTGTCGCACCTACTGAACCGCGATGAGCTGAATGACTTTATCGAAGCCTTTTGTTCGCGCATCCGCTTCAGACACGGCGTAGTAAGGGACCTGAAAAGCTTGTTCCCAAATGACACGAAATTTTTTAATCACCGCCTCCATGAGGAGACAGTTCTATACCGTCGTGTCTTGATCAACGCCTTCCGCGACGTAGGGGTTAGCCTAACTTAAACGGTCCTTGCCCAGCCCAAACTGGTCTACCCATTGCCGGCGACAGCAAATCCATCGCATGACGGTACCCAAAGCTGATTTTCACCGAGGGTTACGTTGAACCCTGGCACCGTTTTGTACGGCGCAACGGTGTAAACCAGCTGCTTTGAGGACACCCGTGATACACCGTGAAAGTAAGTCAGCGCGACGGCAATCCACTTCCGGTCGAAGTCGTCGTCATCCCTCCGATCCCGAATCAGTTGGAGCAGTTCCTTTTCTTTTTTCTCTCGACGAGCCTTCTCCATCAAGCGCTTTTCAGGACGAGACTCAAGTTTTAAATCAAATGTCCGATTGAGGAAGTTGACGAAGCCGGTGACAGCCGCCAGCTGGCCTGGAGAAACGCGCCAAAAGCGCTCCAAGTTATTCTGACTCGGCATCGCGTTGGCGTTCATTTCCGCAAGGTGAAGCAAATCCACTGCCGGCCTTAGGGAAAGCCTTACTGAGCGCAAACTGATCGCCCCCTGTTCCATCTTGACAAGGAGGCTTGCGTGATACCGTTTAAGAATCTCGTTGGACTTGGGGTCAATGACACTATTGAGCAGTTCTGCCACACGGCGCGTCTCAGAGTGGTGCTCACGCACAGCCTCATCTACAACGGTATCGCAAGCAAACTGTAGCCAGCGCATCGGCACCTCTGCCTTACGAAGGCCGCCAGCACCAAAGCGATCCAGCAACTGTTCGTATGTGGGTACCTGTCCCCACGTTTTTTCAATCAACCTGAAAAATAAGAAATACTGGTTAATTTTCAGGGCTGCCGGCTTGGATCCGATCTCCGTGAGTAACCATGCGCCAAAATCGCCAAACAGCTTGCTCATTTCTCCCGTTCTAAATCCGGCCAGGTTGATGACCAAACGGCTGTTAAAACTTTTACCCCAGTAGCAATCCTCGCACTCACGGCCTTGTCCCGCTGGCATGGGTTGCCCACAGCCACCGCAGGCAATCCTGCCTTGCTCATGGCAGACTCCACAAAGCTTATTGCCCGAAGTATCTTGAACCAAGACCCGATAGCGACGACAGGCAGGACAGGTTGCAGCAGCAGGTCCACTGCATTTTGGGCAGGCACGCAGCCCTGATTGGCCGTTCCTGGCCAGACGCCTGGAGAGCTTGCCGCATACCTCGCAGGGTTCGGGCTCACGAAAATACGGAACGCATGGTTTGCAGACAGGACCGTAAAGCGTCATCCGTCCGATGCTGAAGACCTCTTTGCCGCAACGCACGCAAGGCTTGTCTCGTGCACAGTCATTACACCGTGCACCCAGATCGAAAGTCGGAAGCCGTGCAAAATTTCCGCACCCCTCGCACATCCTGCGTTTGAATAACCGTGGGTAGCAGGTGGCGCAATAACGCTTTCCTTGATGAGTCTTCTTCGCCTTCGGCATAGGCCGACTGCACTCATCGCAAGGTGCGGAATTGGTCAGGTTTTCAGAGACCATCTCTTTTAATCTTTCTGATCAAGCGCAGCCAATTTCTGAGCACTGCTTGAGGCTTTTGAGGTCCGACCATCGACACCGTTCGGTCGTAGGCGGAATGGCGGTAAGTGGCTCTGGGCGTGATGAGCTCCAGCAACTGAGGAGCGTCCTTAGAAAACTGCCGTAATACCGACGGTGGAAGCACTCCACTGGCAGCATCCGAAAAACGCCCCGGACCGGCTAGCATTATCGACCAAACCATATCAAGAAGTCTTTCCCGCTCACAAACCGGCAAATACTCGAGTGGCAACCCCAAGGGGCTTGGCTCAAGTGACGAACTATTGACTCCCATTTCCGCACAGAACGAAGTTAATACGTGAGAGTTCAGTCGAGAGGCGGTTCTCACCAAGCTGAGCATGGCCCTAGCGATTCCCAGCCATTCGCGACAGGTGAGCCGCAACGGCCCATACCAGGCGCCCGACCACACCATTTCATCGACGCACCCTTGAAATGCTGCAGCGCCTGCGCTGACATCCATTTGCCCGTTGAAAGCCAATTTTGACTTACAGGCGTGACACTGAGCAATCGAGTCCCCAGGCCGTAAAAGACTTGGCTGCAGTGGCACTGAACAGGTCGGACAGCAATCGATCAGCCTAGCTCGATGCAGTGGGCATCGCGTATGCCAAGCCAATCTCCACTGGATTTGATAGAACGGCTCCTTTTGCTCCATACAAACTGGACAGCACTGCAGGCCTCCAGCGTGAAATCGGTTCCGACACCCCAGCACCAATACCCAGGGCCAGATGCCTATACGCCCAGCTGAATTGCGCATGATGCAATCCGCAACCGCTTTTAACGTGCTCGCCCCCAAAGCAGCGACCGATAGACCTGCTAATCGCGAAAGTATTGCCAAACTGTCTTGATCTAACCCCCGGTCAAGATCCCGAGTCCAAACGCGTTGCATCGGCCAAACAGCCGAGGCCAGTGCAAAAGGTGAGCATCCATGTGTCAAGGCGCTCCTCACCAGAAATGAGGAGAACAGTTCATCTGCCATCAATGGTTGGGGAATAGGCCACCTGGGGTCTACCCAATCAATTCGCGGATGCCACGTGTAGGACGTAACCACGACTTGGTCTCGATCAGCTCTCGGTCGATACACTCCTTACCCGTAGCGATTGCATCCTTCGCGCACTCAATCAGCAGACGGTGAACATTGCCGGTGTTGCCTCCAGATATCGAATGGATAAGTTGAGCACTCTGGGCCTTGTACAACTCTGAAGGCCGCTTGAGTGGGATTACCGCCTCAAATGCCTTCAGCAATCGCTGAAAGTCGGCATTCAGCTTCCATAAATCCAACTTAAGCACGTCAAAGCGGCTGCTGTGCTGGGGGTCGTGGTGCAGCACTCGCACCGCATCCTCGGTACCTACGCCGACCACCGGTATAACTAGCTCATTGCATAACAACTTGATGGCATTCATTACCTCGCGCTGCTTGATTGCCGAGCCTGCCAGCAAGGAGTGGATCTCATCAATGATCAGCATCTTCACATGAAGTTTACGAAACATGTGCACGACCTGATATCGCAGAGTCAATACAGAATCCGTGGTTCGATAAGGTGTCCACAGACGATCGAGAAGCGAGATATACAGGCCTTTCTCATCTGCGGAAGGAGGAGCTTCCGCAAGGATAATTGGACGTACCGGCTCGGCGTATTCATTCACATATCCTTCACCATGCTTATCTACAAAATGCCGAATGATCGTCGTTTTGCCATTGTTCGAATCGCCGGTGATGAGTAAGCATCTCATGCGCGGACGCTTGGGCATGTCAAGCAGTTGGCCAAGCGTGTCTAGCACGTTGTGCGCCGCGGGATAACCGATCCACCGCGGCTGTTCCATAAAGAGCACTCGCTCTCGGTCGGATAACTGAAGAACAGGTAAAAAATCGGGCAGCAGGTGCTTGAAATCACTCATGAGATATCCCCGAGCAAGTCGACGTCATCAAGGAGCAAATCAACAGGCCCCGAAGCGATGGAAAATGAGGATTTATGCATGGCAACAACTGTCGCCGGTGTAACCCGCTTCTCGTGAACGCGAGCTTTTTGAGCCTCCTTGCGTGCCTTCTTAGTTTTCTCTGAAGCCTGCTGGACCAGCTCTCGATTCTCCATGATCAGCCGAGCGATGAGCGCCTCATCAATGTGCTCGCGCCCCTCGCTAACAGCCTTTTTCTTGGCCGCTCTGAACTCCCAAACTGTCGAAGCAGGGAAAGCCTGATTGGCGACGGGAATCTTAAAGTACTGCTTAATTGAAGGATCGAAAAACCATATGGTACTTATGTCGCGCGGGTCGCGCCGAAAGACAAATTTTCGAGCCTGCCCTGTCTGTGGGTCCGTTGCATTTATCCAATGACGTAACGCTTCAGAGTAATAAAACACATCAATCTGGACACCGTAGTGCTGCACCGTGCGCTGGTAAGACGGTAGGAAGTCGAGTTGGACGGTCAGAGGGTCAACCGGTCTTGGCGGAACGCCAACCAATGCCTCCGTCTCACGGTTGCCGAAGAAGCCGATCTGCCACATACGCGCAGGGCTCATGTAAATCGCAGAATGGTTGTCCTGGTGATATTTGAGGATCGACCTGACAAGCCACTTCTCGAATTCGGCCATCGTCAGGACAGCATTTTTATCAGAGTCATAGCCTTCACGTGCAGCAATGCCACTGAACGTGGTACCAGGCAATTCATGTAGCGTGCGCATGAAAGTGCCCAGCAGACGCTCAATGTGACCACCAAAGTTCGGGCGTGCAACGGGACGAAAGACGTTCTCGATGTTGTAGTTAGAGCAGGAGCGGTTGAGATTGGCAGTCCGGAAATCTGCGCCGTTGTCCGAATGAATCACGCGCGGGAATCCCCAGACAGGCCACTGCCCCTTGACCCCATGAACATCCAGCCACTCCTCCTTGGGAAGCACTGAATGGGCAATGCACATTGCCACGGAAATCTCTGACGGCTCCTCCAACGCAAGGTAGTAGCCGGTGATCATCCGAGAAAAAACGTCAATTGCCACGGTGAGCCACAAGCGCCCAATTGGACGCCGATGAACATCGTCCACCACAATCAAATCAATCGGCGTGTGATCAATTTGTACGACAGCAAGCGGATAGTCTGCACCAGGAAACTTGCCAACGGCCGGAGTGAACCTGTTCCTGGCCTTGTCCGCAAACCCACGGCGTCGCAGGAACTGCTTTTCTGAAATGCGATCAATACGAGCTCGGATCGCAGATGCACCTGGCGGATTAATTCCAAGCGCCTTTGCACGCAGGGCGACTTCCGCAATGGCGGACTGAATGGAAGGGCGCTGTTTGCTTAGGTAGTGCTCCTCAATGACTTGTTCAATTAGGCTTTCAGCTTCTTGCGTCAACCGGGTATTACCTGGCTTCCAACCGCGCTTTCGTGGAACTAGCGCAAGCACCTCGCCCCAGTTCTGGTAACGATCAAGCCAACGGTAGATAGTTGCTGTATCCACCCCCGCAAGCTTTGCTTGCGCCTCTACCGCACCTCGGGGCGTTACCGATTGGTTCAGTAATGGGCTGATGGCAGAAAACCGTTGCTGTGCGATGGCCCACTCATCACTACCGATGGTGGCGATGTCGTAGTTCACGTACAAACCGTCAACCTTTTCTTGATCAACACTGTGAAGTTCGGAAATTCGCAGCGAAGCACTCTGGCCCGACTCAACCTCTACGCCAATGACGATCTCAAAATTGAGGATCTGCAAAATGCGAAAAATTTGGTTCTCTCGACGAACCATCGCACCGACTTGAATATCAACCCGCGCACGCGATGGCTCGAAAGGGACCGGGTGCTCCTCAGTATCAATGTCATAAATGTTCACGGCACCGCCACCCACAGCTCTAGATTTTCATTCAGCGGTTCACGTATATCGCAGTCAAGCCTATGGGTTGCAACGAGATGCCATAGCAACGAAATCCCTATCGAGCGATAGATGCCATTGAAATGGCGAGCAAGCAGGTAGTGCACCGGGGCGATCCCCATCTCTCGCAAAGTATTGATGACAAGTTCGACGTCCTCGGAATCAAAAGCCATGCGTTCATACCGTTCAAGATGAACGATGTTTTGAAGCGCCTGGCCACGGATACGCGACTCGTCGTAGATGCAGAATTGCCAACCGCGCTCAGCCGCATAGCGACGTGCTGTCTTCCATTTGATTGACCAATCTCGCCATTTCTCGCGCCAAAGATACGCAGGCTTAACTTCTACGAGCATTGGCTTGATGTGGTCTGAGTAGTGACGGTCACCGAGGCGATAGTAGACGAGATAGTCCGGAGTATAGGTATGAACGCGACCGTTAGCGCCTATGAACTCAATCTCCACCGGCTGAGGGATGACGGTAGAAACGCCGGAGGAAAACCGCATCCGCTTCAAAAAGTCCCTCTCGAGGAGGGATTCGTAGGGGATTCCCCCCGCATCGCGAAAAGGGATGATCCCTGAAACGCTACGACGGGTTGGTTTGATTTTCCGGACCTGAAGAGGCTGGTCGCAGCTATTTGCATTCATATTCGATCCTGTCGCATTTATTTTCGAATACCATCGCAGCTAATTCAGAATGGGATCCCCGAACCTTATAGGCTCTAGCCTAGCTCTTTCGCATTAATTTCGGAAGCCTACAGCGGCTCGAAACCGCAGCCAGGGGAAATTACCCTGGCGCATCACGGGGTGTTGTTCCTGGATGAATTGCCAGAGTTCGATCGCAAAGTACTGGAGGTGCTGCGCGAGCCACTGGAGTCGGGACATATCGTGATTTCCCGCGCTCGCGACCGAGTGAGTTTCCCGGCGCGCTTCCAACTGGTGGCGGCCATGAACCCCTGCCCTTGCGGCTATATGGGCGAACCCAGTGGGCGCTGTCGCTGCACGCCGGAGCAAATCCAGCGGTATCGAAACAAGCTCTCCGGGCCGCTGTTGGATCGAATCGACCTGCACCTTACCGTGGCACGTGAAACAACCGCGTTGAATCCAACCCGGCAGGCCGGTGACACGACGGCTACAGCCTCGGCCCACGTGGCCGAAGCCAGGGACCGTCAGCAACGGCGCCAGGGCTGCGCCAATGCCTTCCTTGATCTACCGAGCCTGCGCGAGCACTGCCAATTGCTGAAAGCCGATGAAACCTGGCTGGAGGGTGCCTGCGAGCGGCTGACGTTGTCGCTGCGCGCAGCACATCGGCTACTCAAGGTGGCACGCACTCTGGCGGACTTGGATCAGGTGCAGGCGATCACCCGCGATCATCTCAAGGAGGCCTTGCAATACCGGCCCCCAGCAATCACTTGAGTCTGGCGTAGGCCCCCTCGCACATTTTGCACAGCGTAATCTCAGCGGAACCGATCCACTTCATGGCGCAGGCCCGCCGCCAACGTTTCCAACTCCTTAGCGGTAATCGCCAAATTCGACACCACTTCACGCTGCTCGCTATTGGCCAGCGCGATGCTCTGCAAGTTGCTGCTGAGCAAGGTCGCGGTGCTGCTTTGCTCCTGGGTCGCGGTGGTAATCGCTGCGAACTGCTGACCGGCCGAGCGGCTTTGCTCGTCGATACGTGCCAGGGCCGAGGCCACGTCGGCGTTGCGCGACAGGCCTTCCTGCATCAGCGCATTGCCGTGCTCCATGGTGCTGATGGCATTGCCGGTTTCCTTCTGGATGCTCTGGATCATCCCGGAAATCTCATCCGTGGCTTCGCGGGTACGCGACGCCAGGTTGCGCACCTCGTCGGCTACCACGGCAAAACCGCGACCCTGTTCACCGGCCCGTGCGGCTTCGATGGCGGCGTTGAGCGCCAGCAGGTTGGTCTGCTCGGCGATGGAGGTGATCACGCCGACGATTCCGCCGATCTCCTGGGAGCGTTGGCCCAAGGTGTTGATCACGGACGCGGTGCTGTTCAGGGCGGTGGCGATGTGTTCCAGGGACGACGACGCCTCTTGCATCGAGTTGCGACCGATACGGGTTTGTTGCGCGTTTTCCTGGGCCAGGCGCTCGGTGGCGCCCATATTGTCGGCGATATTCAGCGACGTGGCGCTGAACTCCTCAACCGCGCCGGCCATGCTGGTGATCTCGCCGGACTGCTGTTCCATGCCGTCATAAGCACCGCCAGACAAACCGGACAGCGCCTGGGCACGGCTATTGACCTCTTCGGCTGCCTTGCGGATATGGGAAACCATGGTCGACAGCGCTTCACCCATTTGGTTGAAACTGCGCGCCAGTTGGCCAATTTCGTCATGGCTGGACACGTTCAGGCGTGCACTCAAATCACCCGCGCCCAAGGCTTCGGCCTGGCGCACCAGGTCGCTCAGCGGCTGCAGCTTGCTGCGCAGCAGCCACACCGTGGCACCCACCGCCAGCAGCATCGCCAGCACGCTGCCGATCACCAGGCGAATCCCGACCGCCCAGGTAACCGCGCGGATTTCAGCTTTCGGCATGCTCGCAACCACGGCCCAAGGGCCACCGTCGAAGGGTACCGAAACGCTGTAGAAATCTTCGTTCTTGTCGCTCCAGAAGCGGCCTTTGCCAGGGGTCTTGGCCAGATCCAACATCACCGGCACCGCCTGATCCAACGCCTGTACACCCGCCGGCGGTACCAGCCAGCGCTTCTGCTCGTCGAGCAACGCCAGGGAGCCGGTCTGGCCGATGCGGAAGCGCTTGAGGTTTTCGAACTGCGCGGCCTGGGCGTCGGTGTAGTCAAACCCGATGAACAGCACGGCAATCACTTTGCCGCCGGCGTCGCGTACAGGGCTGTACTGGGTCATATAGGACCGATCGAACAACACTGCGCGCCCGATATAGGCCTGGCCACCGAGAACACGTTGGTAAGCCGGGCCTTGGCGATCAAGCACGGTACCGATCGCGCGGCTGCCGTCCTGCTTGGTCAGGGACGTGCTGACGCGGATAAAGTCGTCGCCGCTGCGCACGAACACCGTGGCCACGCCGCCGGACATTTGCTTGAACTCGTCTACTTCGGTGAAGTTGTTGTTGAGCACTTCGCTGCCCAGCAACAGGCTCGGCGTCTGCACCCCGGCCACGGTGACCGGGTGATCGGCCTGCACCGACAGCCCGGCGCTGAAGCGCTTCTCAAACAACCCCGTCAGGCGCTGGGTGCTTTCGCGCAACGTACTGTGGAAGGTATTGAGCTGGTCGGCGAGCAAACGCGCTTCGCTGGCCAGGTGCTCCTCGCGGGTATCGAGGTTGGCGGCATCGAGGGACCGCAGGGCGAAAACGGTACTGCCGCTGATGACGACAGCCAGAATCAAGGCTAATGCGAGGCCTAACTGGGAGGCGATCCGGGCGCGAGGTTGAGACATGACTGCTCCTGGCCGAGGCCAGGATCATCCTGATCTCATAGCGCTGCTCGGCAAATTATCTGGTGGGAAACGTTGGAGGACGATGGTGCCAACACACCTACTTCGGCGGCGCTCGGCAATACTTGAGCGAGTCGCAGGGGTATCACGCAAACGGTTGCGCGCCAGGCCTGCAACCCCCTCAATCGAGGCGCTCGACCGCCGGCAGGACCATGGCTTGCACTTCGCCCTGAAGGAAATCCGCCAGGCGCCGCAAGCGTTCACCACCGGGACGGGTTCTCGGCCACACCAGGTAGTAATTTTCCCCACTGGCCACCGCGGTCGGCCACGGCAGGCTCAAACGCCCCTGGGCCACGTCTTCGGCCACCATCAGCAGGTCGCCCATGGACACGCCGTAACCACGGGCGGCGGCGATCATGCCCAGCTCAAGCGTATCGAACACCTGCCCGCCCTTGAGCGAAACCTGGGACGACAACCCCATGCGCTCCAGCCAACTGCGCCAGTCGCGACGGTCTGGCGTGGGGTGCAGCAACTCGGCGCCGGCCAGGCGGTTTATATCCCAAGGCCCGTCGCTCAACAAGTTCGGCGCGCCAACCGGAATCAACAGCTCGGGGAACAGATAGCAGGCCTCCCAATCCGCTGGAAAATGCCCGTTGCTCAAGAGCACCGCGCAATCGAAAGGCTCCTGGTTGAAATCCACCTCATCCACGCTCATCCAGGCGCTGGTCAGTTGCACCTCATTGCCCGGCTGCAACGCCCGGAAGCGACTGAGCCGCGCCAACAACCAACGCATGGTCAGGGTCGACGGCGCCTTCATGCGCAAAATGTCGTCTTCGGCGTTCAGGGTGTGGCAGGCCCGTTCCAGTGCGGCAAACCCTTCGCGCACGCCGGGCAACAGCAGGCGCGCGGCTTCGGTGAGCTGCAAATTGCGGCCGCTGCGCTGAAACAGGCGGCAGGCGAAATGTTCTTCCAGGGTGCGGATATGCCGGCTCACCGCACTCTGGGTGATCGACAGCTCTTCAGCGGCGCGAGTAAAGGAATGGTGCCGGGAGGCCGCTTCAAATGCGCGCAAGGCATACAGAGGAGGAAGACGACGAGACATGTTGAAAGCTCCGACAGCGCAATGCCCGAACCCTACCAGAATCAATCAGGCATGAGTTTTAATCATGCGAACGATCGCTTTTATCCCTTTGTGCATTGGGCGCAGAGCGCCGAAAATCAACCCTCTCCCAACCCTCTGATTTGTTGAGCGTGATGATCATGCAGCATCCGGCACGTACCGAACTCTGGGCCATTCTGCGGCTGTCAGGGCCGCTGATTGCCTCGCAGTTGGCGCACATGTTGATGGTGCTGACAGACACCTTGATGATGGCGCGCCTGAGCCCGGAAGCCCTGGCTGGCGGCGGCCTGGGCGCGGCGAGTTATTCGTTCGTGTCGATCTTCTGCATCGGCGTGATTGCTGCCGTGGGGACGCTGGTCGCTATCCGTCACGGCGCCGGCGATATCGAAGGCGCCACCCGCCTGACCCAGGCCGGGCTCTGGCTTGCCTGGCTGATGGCCCTGGCGGCGGCCTTGCTGCTATGGAACCTCAAACCGGTGCTGCTGATGTTCGGCCAGACCGAAACCAACGTGCAGTCGGCGGGACAGTTCCTCACGGTGCTGCCGTTCGCCTTGCCCGGCTACCTGAGCTTCATGGCTTTGCGCGGCTTCACCAGTGCCATCGGCAAGGCCACCCCGGTGATGGTGATCAGCCTCGGCGGCACGGTGCTCAACTACCTGCTCAATCACGCGCTGATCGAAGGCATGTTCGGCCTGCCGAAACTCGGCTTGATGGGCATCGGCCTGGTCACCGCCATCGTCGCCAATGGCATGGCGCTGGCGCTGATGTGGTACATCCGCAGCAACCGCGCCTACGCTGCCTACCCGCTGAGCAACGGCCTGCTGCGCCTCAACACCCACTATCTGCGCGAATTGTGGCGCCTGGGCCTGCCGATTGGCGGCACCTACGCGGTGGAGGTCGGGTTGTTCGCCTTTGCCGCGCTGTGCATGGGTACCATGGGCAGTACGCAGTTGGCGGCGCATCAGATCGCCCTGCAAATTGTCTCGGTGGCGTTCATGGTTCCGGCCGGCATGTCCTACGCGGTGACCATGCGCATCGGCCAGCACTATGGGGCCGGGCAATTGCTGCAAGCGCGCATGGCGGGGCGAGTGGGGATCAGTTTTGGCGCGGCGGTGATGTTGGGATTTGCCGCCGTGCTGTGGCTGTTTTCCGACCCTTTGATCGGGCTCTTCCTCGACCATGACGACCCGGCGTTCCACGACGTGATCGTGCTGGCAGTCAGCCTGTTGGCCGTCGCGGCCTGGTTCGAGCTGTTCGATGGCGTGCAGACCATCGCCATGGGCTGCATCCGAGGGCTCAAGGATGCCAAGACCACCTTTCTGGTGGGCTTGGGATGCTACTGGCTGATCGGCGCGCCTTCGGCCTGGCTGATGGCCTTCACCCTGGGCTGGGGGCCGACCGGTGTGTGGTGGGGTTTGGCGTTGGGCCTGGCGTGTGCAGCGGTCAGCCTGACTTGGGCGTTTGAAGCGAAGATGAAGCGAATGATTCGCCAGGAACCGCAAGTACACGCGAAATTCCCAGCCATGCAACCTGACTAGCTCGGTCACTTGGGTTGGGTTTACAGCTCAACCCAGTAACGCCTGCTGGCCCTTGTCGAACTTCAAGTACTCCACCAACTCCGGCAGCGGCAACGGTTTGCTGATCAGGTAACCCTGGGCCTGGTCGCAGCCAAACAGCCTCAGCAACGCGAGTTGCTCCGGGGTTTCCACGCCTTCGGCCACCACTTCCAGGTTGAGATTGTGTGCCAGGTTGATCATCGCGTGTACCAGCTTGCGGTTCTCTTCGCGCTCTTCCATGCCGCCGACAAAGCTCTTGTCGATCTTCAACAAGGCGATCGGCAAGCTATTGAGGTGCACGAACGATGAGAAACCGGTGCCGAAGTCATCCAGGGAAAACCGCACACCCAGGCGACCGAGGGCATCCATGGTCTGCTTGACCAGGTCACTGCGGCGCATCACGGCGGTTTCGGTCAGCTCGAACTCCAACCACTGCGCCTCCACGCCGCGCTCGCTGATCAGCCGGCTGAGCGTGGAGAGCAACTGGCTGTCCTGGAACTGGCGGAACGACAGGTTGACCGCCATGTGCAGCGGCGGCAGGCCGCGTTCGCGCAGGTCTTGCATGTCGCGCAGGGCCCGGGAGATCACCCAGTAGCCCAGCGGTACGATCAGGCCGCTCTGTTCGGCCAGGGGCACGAATTCGCTGGGGGGCAACAGGCCGCGTTCGCCGTGGCGCCAGCGCACCAGGGCCTCAAGGCCGACGATATGCCCATCGTCCAGATCCAGGCGTGGCTGGTAATGCAACTCCAACTCATCGCGACGCAGGGCACGGCGCAGTTCACTTTCCAGGTCGGCCAGGCTGCGCGCATTGCGGTTGATGCGTTCGTTGAAGATATGAAAGGTGCAGCCCTGAGTGCTTTTGGCTTGCTGCATGGCGATATGGGCGTGCCACATCAGCGGGTCGGCGCCGGCGCGCGCACGGGCATGCGCCACGCCCAGGCTGCAACCGATCAGCAGGCTTTCGCCATCTACCCAGTAAGGTTCGGCCATCGCTTCGGTAATGCGCTCGGCCATCCATTCGGCGCGCTGGGGCGCACGGCGGGTGTCGATCAACAGCGCAAATTCATCGCTGCCCAGGCGGGCCAGTTGGTCGCCGACCTCAAGCTGGTTCTTGAGCCGCGAGACCACCTGCAGGATCAACCGGTCGCCGGCCTGGTGGCCGAGGGCGTCGTTGGCGTGACGGAAATTGTCGAGGTCCAGGTGACCGAGGGCCAGGCCGCGACCTTCGTTCTCGGCCAGCCGCGCGGCCAGTAGGGTCTGGAAACCCTGGCGGTTGGCGATACCGGTGAGCGGGTCTTGCTCGGCCAGGCGCTGCAGGGTGTTTTCCAGCACACCACGCTCGCGCACATGGCGCAGGCAACGGCGCACAGTGTCGGCGTCCAATCCATCATGGATCAGCCAATCACTGACGCCCAACGGCGCTACCAACGGCTCCTCTTCCAGCAGCAACACGCACGGCAGGCTGCAACGGCCAGGCCCGGGCTGCAGGCTGGGCGTGGTCAATAGCACGGCGCTTTGGTCGTCATCGAACAGACGACTCACCGAGTCCCAGTTGGGTGCGCTGATCAGCACAGCCCCTTCGCCCATCGGCGCCAGGCACTCGCGCAACAAAGCTGCCCACTCAGGCGCATCGGCCAATAGCAGCAAACGCAAGGGTTCGACAGGCGTAGACAAGCTAGCTCCCTAGACTCTGCAAAAATTCGTTGGCGGCGGGCATTATGACGTGCGACCTGACAATCACCAATGACAGGGGCTATCAAATACGCAGGCTGTAAGCAATTGTCTTAAAAACTAATACATCCTGCGGCAAAGTAGCAAAAGCGGCAAATTTAGATCGAGTGGTACGTCACACCGTCGATCCAGAGCAGCAGAATCTCGCCAGCCTGTTAAAATGCCCGCCCTTTTGAACAACGACTCCCTGAACTCTGTATGTCCCGACTCAATCCCCGGCAGCAAGAAGCCGTGAACTATGTCGGCGGCCCTCTATTGGTGCTCGCCGGCGCAGGCTCCGGCAAGACCAGCGTGATCACCCGCAAGATCGCGCACCTGATCCAGAACTGCGGCATCCGCGCGCAGTACATCGTCGCCATGACCTTTACCAACAAGGCCGCGCGCGAGATGAAAGAGCGTGTCGGCACCCTGCTCAAGGGTGGCGAGGGTCGGGGCCTGACCGTGTGTACGTTCCACAACCTGGGCCTGAACATCATCCGCAAGGAGCATGCGCGGCTGGGCTACAAGCCGGGTTTCTCGATTTTTGACGAGACCGACGTCAAAGCCCTGATGACCGACATCATGCAGAAGGAATACGCGGGCGACGACGGCGTTGACGAGATCAAGAACATGATCGGCGCCTGGAAGAACGACCTGATCCTGCCCGCCCAAGCCCTGGAAAACGCACGCAACCCCAAGGAACAGACCGCCGCCATCGTCTACACCCACTATCAACGCACGCTGAAGGCGTTCAACGCGGTGGACTTCGATGACCTGATCCTGCAACCGGTCAAGCTGTTCCAGGAACACGCCGACATCCTTGAAAAGTGGCAGAACAAGGTGCGCTACCTGCTGGTGGACGAATACCAGGACACCAACGCCAGCCAGTATTTGCTGGTGAAGCTACTGATCGGCACGCGCAACCAGTTCACCGTGGTGGGCGACGATGACCAATCGATCTACGCCTGGCGCGGCGCCCGCCCGGAAAACCTGATGCTGCTCAAGGTCGACTACCCGTCCCTGAAAGTGGTGATGCTGGAGCAGAACTACCGCTCTACCAGCCGCATCCTGCGTTGCGCCAACGTGTTGATCTCCAACAACCCCCACGAGTTTGAAAAACAGCTGTGGAGCGAGATGGGCCATGGCGATGAGATCCGCGTGATCCGTTGCCGCAACGAAGACGCCGAAGCCGAGCGCGTGGCCGTGGAAATCCTCAGCCTGCACTTGCGTACCGACCGGCCCTACAGCGACTTTGCGATCCTGTATCGCGGCAACTACCAGGCCAAGCTGATCGAGCTGAAATTGCAGCACCACCAGGTGCCGTATCGCCTGTCGGGCGGCAACAGTTTTTTCGGACGCCAGGAAGTAAAAGACCTGATGGCCTACTTCCGGTTGATCGTGAACCCGGACGACGACAACGCCTTCCTGCGGGTGATCAACGTCCCACGTCGGGAGATCGGTTCGACGACGCTGGAAAAACTCGGCAACTACGCCACCGAGCGCAAGATCTCGATGTACGCCGCAACCGATGAAATCGGCCTGGGCGAACACCTGGACACACGCTTCACCGATCGTCTGTCGCGCTTCAAGCGTTTTATGGACAAGGTGCGCGAGCAATGCGCCGGGGAAGACCCGATCAGCGCCCTGCGCAGCATGGTCATGGACATTGACTATGAGAACTGGCTGCGCACCAACAGCTCCAGCGACAAGGCCGCGGATTACCGCATGGGCAACGTCTGGTTCCTGATCGAAGCGCTGAAGAACACCCTGGAAAAAGACGAAGACGGCGAAATGACCGTCGAGGACGCCATCGGCAAGCTGGTGCTGCGCGACATGCTTGAGCGCCAGCAAGAAGAGGAAGACGGCGCCGAAGGTGTGCAGATGATGACCTTGCATGCCTCCAAGGGTCTGGAATTTCCCTACGTGTTCATCATGGGCATGGAAGAAGAAATCCTCCCGCACCGCTCCAGTATTGAAGCCGACACCATCGAAGAGGAACGGCGCCTGGCCTACGTGGGCATTACCCGCGCACGTCAGACCCTGGCCTTCACCTTTGCCGCCAAGCGCAAGCAATACGGCGAAATCATCGATTGTGCCCCCAGCCGGTTCCTCGACGAACTACCGCCGGATGACTTGGCCTGGGAAGGCAATGACGACACCCCGACCGAGGTGAAGGCCGTTCGCGGCAATACCGCCCTGGCGGATATACGCGCAATGCTAAAGCGCTAGAATCGACTACTTTTTAATCTACTTTCGGCGCGCACCGCGCCATTAGAGGAAGCTTTCCGTGGAAGCACTGCACAAGAAAATTCGCGAAGAAGGCATCGTGCTTTCCGATCAGGTACTCAAGGTCGACGCCTTTTTGAACCACCAGATCGACCCGGCGCTGATGAAACTAATCGGCGACGAATTCGCCGCGCTGTTCAAGGATTCGGGCATCACCAAGATCGTCACCATCGAAGCCTCGGGTATCGCCCCGGCGATCATGACCGGCCTGAACCTGGGCGTACCGGTGATTTTTGCGCGCAAGCAGCAGTCGCTGACCCTGACCGAAAACCTGCTGTCGGCGACGGTGTATTCCTTCACCAAGAAAACCGAGAGCACCGTGGCGATCTCGCCGCGTCATCTGACCAGCAGCGACCGCGTGTTGGTGATCGATGACTTTTTGGCCAACGGCAAGGCGTCCCAGGCGCTGATTTCGATCATCAAGCAGGCCGGCGCGACCGTTGCGGGCCTGGGGATCGTGATCGAGAAGTCGTTCCAGGGTGGCCGTGCGGAGCTGGATGCGCAGGGCTATCGGGTTGAGTCGCTGGCGCGGGTGAAGTCGCTGGCAGGTGGGGTTGTCACCTTTATCTGAGGCAACACCGCTTGAAATGTAGGAGGGGGCTTGCTCCCGATAGCGGTGTATCAGTCACCAAATGTATTGGCTGACCCACTGCTATCGGGGCAAGCCCCCTTCCACATTTGGTTTTATATTGGTTTTCAGTGCGCGGTTGCTTGTAAGCCCGCCAGCAACAAGCGCTGATAGAGATCCTCTTTCAGCCCCTCCGGCCTATCCAGCCGCATCCGCTCCAGATGCCTGGGAAACGCCTCCGGCTCCGGAGCATCCAGCGCGGCCTTGCCCAGCTCAAGCACCTCCGTCAGCTTGAACTTACTCTTGAGCCAGTTCAGCGCCCGTAACAAGTCCCGCTCTTCATTGGTGAAATCACTGCCCAACGGGTACTCCGGGAACAAGCGTTTATGCCGCGCCTGAATGCCTTTGAGGCGCTCCGGCGTGTTGTCGGCAAAACGTGGATCCAACTGAAAGCCCCTGGGTAACTTGCCGGCCTTTTGCGCCTGCTCGATCAAGTCGGCCTGGAAGCGTGAGTCGCTGATAGTAAGCAGTGCTTCGATCACCTTGGCGTCCGTCTGCCCCCGCAAGTCGGCAATTCCGTACTCGGTGATCACGATATCCCGCAGGTGCCGGGGGATGGTGCAGTGGCCGTAGTCCCAGACGATATTGGAACTGACCTCCCCCGCCGACTCGCGCCAGCTGCGCAAGATCAGGATCGAGCGCGCACCGTCCAATGCATGGCCCTGGGCAACAAAATTGTATTGCCCGCCCACGCCGCTGAGTACGCGACCGTCTTCCAACTGGTCCGCGACGCCCGCGCCGAGCAAGGTCACCATGATTGCGCTGTTGATAAACCGCGCATCCTGGCGCTGCAAACGCTTGAGTTCTTCCTGACCGTACAGCTCGTTGATGTAGCTGATGCGGGTCATGTTGAATTGCAGGCGCTTGGCGTGGGTCATTTCCTGCAAGCGCTGGTAAAAACTGCGGGGGCCCAGGAAGAAACCACCGTGTATCGACACCCCATCGGGCTGCGCCGCATCGTCCAGCAAGCCGGCGTTGGCCTGCTCCTGAGTCGCCACATCCGGATAAACCTTGCGTCGCACAATCCCCGCATCCGCCAGCACCAGCAGGCCGTTGACGAACATCTCGCTGCAGCCGTAGAGGCCACGGGCGAAGGGATCGACACCTCCTTCACGGCTGATCAGCGGCGCCCACTGGTACACATCAAGGTCCGTCAGCAGCAGGCGGTAGGCTTCGTTGTCAGCCTGGCGCGCGAGCAAGGCGGCGGTCAGCGCATCCCCCATGGAACCGATGCCTATCTGCAAGGTGCCGCCATCACGCACCAGGGTGCTGGCGTGCAGGCCGATGAAATGATCCTGGAACCCCACCGGCATATTCGGCGTGGAAAACAGCGTGGTGCTGTCCTTGGCATCGATCAGGTAGTCGAACGCATCCATGCCCAATTCGGAATCGCCAGGCATGTAGGGCAAGTCGGTGTGGACCTGGCCGACGATCAAAATGGTTTCGCCCGCGTCGCGGCGCTTTTCGATCATCGGCAGCAGGTCAAGGCTGATATCGGGGTTGCAGCTCAGGCTCAGGCGGTCCGGATGCTCGGCGCTGCTGGCCACCAATTGTGCAACCAGATTCAAGCCAGCGGCATTGATATCGCGGGCGGCGTGGCTGTAGTTACTGCTGACGTAATCCTGCTGGGCCGACGTGCTGTGCAGCAAACTGCCGGGCTGCATGAAGAACTGCCGTACGTGGATGTTGTTTGGAAGGCTGTCTTTATGCAGGTCGGCGAGGAAATCCAGCTCGGGATAGTCACCGAACACCCGCTCGATGAAGGGTTCGAGAAAGCGCTTCTGCAACCCGTCACCCAGGGTTGGCCGGCCAAGGCTCAGGGCGGTGTAAATCGTAAGCGCGCGCTCCGGCAGTTGGGCGATTCGCCGGTACAGCGCGTTGACGAACAGGTTGGGCTTACCCAGGCCCAGCGGCATGCCCATGTGGATATGCGCCGGCAAGCGCGCCAGTACGTCGTCAACTGCTTGCTCGATTGAACACAACTGCACCATCCGACTGCTCCCGAACATTCCATGAATAGGGGTTCGACCGAGCTTGCCGGGTCTTTGCTGCAATGAACAGCGCAAAACCTGAATGACAGGTACAAAAAAGCCGCTCGTAAGCGGCATTTTTGGCGAAGATTGACTGATTACAACCCAGACATCTGCTTGATAGCGCCTTTGAGGTCGTCATCCGAGCAATCCGCGCAGGTGCCTTTGGGCGGCATGGCGTTGATCCCGGTGATCGCCTTGGCCAGGATGCCGTCGAGACCGCCCTGGTGGTCGGCGCGCTCTTTCCAGGCGGCTTTGTCGCCGATTTTCGGCGCGCCCAGCAGGCCAGTGCCGTGGCAAGCATTGCAGTGTTTGGCGATGATCTCGTCCGGCGTTTTCGCGCCGCCACCGCCCGCTGCAACGGCGACTTCCATGCCCTTGCACTCCTGGCCCTGGACGCAAACCTGGCCGACAGGCTCCAGGCGTTTGGCAATTTCATCATTGGTCGCAGCTTGAGCGCTGACAGCCCATAGGGCCAGTACGGTTGCTGGTGCAGCCAGCATTTTCATAATTAGGTTCACGCGTTCACCCTCAATGGTGGCTATTCACGCCTGCGGCCACGGTTTCGCAGGCGGCGAAAGTATAACGGTTAGCCCGCCTGGCCGAAACAACCCTATTAAATAAAGGGAGATTCAGTCTCGCGGAATACTGCTGCGGGAGCCTCTGCAACGCTGGCAGGACGCCTCTATTCTTAAAAGTTCGCGGGTGTGGCTGCGCTGATTAGCCGCGCCGGTACGTCGAACGGATTGCGAAAACGATGGGGCTTGGTACTTTCAAAGTAGTAGCTATCGCCGGCTTCGAGCACAAAAGTTTCAAGACCGACCACCAACTCCAAACGGCCCTCCACCAGAATCCCGGTTTCCTCGCCTTCGTGGGTGAGCATTTCTTCGCCGGTATCAGCGCCCGGCGGGTAGATTTCGTTGAGAAACGCGATGGCCCGGCTAGGGTGCGCCCGACCTACCAATTTCATGGTCACCGCGCCGTCGGAGATGTCGATCAGCTCATTGGCTTTATAGACGATCTGCGTCGGAATTTCCTGGAGGATCTCCTCGGAAAAGAACTCGACCATCGACATGGGGATGCCGCCCAGCACCTTGCGCAAGGAGCTGATCGAGGGGCTGACACTGTTTTTTTCGATCATCGAAATGGTGCTGTTGGTGACACCCGCACGCTTGGCGAGTTCACGCTGGGAAAGACCCTTCAGCTTACGGATGGATTGCAGTCGTTCGCCGACGTCCAATGCGGGAGCCTCCTAGGATTCAGGCGTTGTTGTAATTGGCCGTTATCATGGCGACAGCGTTCAGTATTTACAACACTTGGGCCTAAATCCCAGGCAGCTGTGTTCGTGCGCGGCGGTCAAGCGCCGGAATAGAGCCTTGGCACCCGGCGCAGGTTGCAGAAGATCTGGTAGGGGATGGTGTCAGCGGCCACCGCGACGTCGCTGGCGAGGATATTTTTGCCCCACAGCTCTACCGTGGAGCCAAGGCCAGCCTGAGGCACATCCGTCAGGTCGATACACAGCATGTCCATGGACACACGCCCCAGCAACTGGCTGCGCTGCCCGGCCACCAGCACCGGCGTACCCGTGGGCGCGTGACGCGGATAGCCGTCTGCGTAGCCCAAGGCAACCACGCCGATACGCATCGGCTTGGGCGTAACGAACCGGGCGCCGTAGCCCACCGGCTCGCCAGCCGGCAGTTCGCGCACACAGATCACTTTCGATTCCAGGGTCATCACCGGTTGCAAGCGCGCGGCCAGAGCCTGGTTTTCACCAAATGGGGTGGCGCCGTACAGCATGATGCCCGGGCGTACCCAGTCGCTGAGCACATTTGGCCAGCCCAATACCGCGGGTGAATTGCGCAGGCTGACTTCGGCCGCCAGGCCCTGGCGCGCCGCTTCAAACACCGCCACTTGTTCGGTGCTGCTGGCGCAATCAAGCTCATCGGCGCGGGCAAAGTGACTCATCAGCACAATCTTCGCGACTTTACCGCTGGCCAGCAGGCGCTGATAAGCCGCGTGGTAATCCTTGGGATGCAGGCCCACGCGATGCATGCCCGAGTCCAGCTTGAGCCAAATAGTCAAGGGCTTGCTCAGCGTGGCCTGTTCGATCGCATCCAGTTGCCACAGCGAATGCACCACGCACCAAAAATCATGCTCGACGATCAGCCCCAGCTCATCCGCTTCAAAAAAACCTTCCAGCAGCAACACTGGCGCGCGAATGCCAGCGGCGCGCAGCTCCAACGCCTCTTCGATGCATGCCACGGCGAACCCATCGGCCTCGGCTTCCAGCGCCTGGGCCACGCGCACGGCGCCATGGCCGTAGGCATCGGCCTTGATCACGGCAAGGGCCTTGGCCCCGGTGACTTCACGGGCCAATTGGTAGTTGTGGCGCAGGGCTTGGAGGTCGATCAGGGCACGGGCTGGACGCATGGCGGCAGGCTTCTAGGCAGCGGAGTGAAAAAAAACGGTACCGACAGACAGCATCGGCACCGTAAGAGGGATCGTGTTTAAGGCAGCGCGGCCACGACGGACAGCTCTACGAGGATTTGCGGCTCGCACAATTTGGCTTCAACCGTGGCACGGGCCGGGGCGACGCCTTTAGGCAACCACGTGTCCCACACCGCGTTCATGCCGGCGAAATCGGCGTCAATGTCTTTCAGGTAGATCGTCACCGACAGCAACCGGCTCTTGTCGGTCCCGGCCAAGCCCAGCAAACGCTCGATATTGGCCAGGGTCTCACGGGTTTGCTGTTCAATCCCGGCGCTCATGTCGTCGCCGACCTGCCCTGCCAGATACACGGTACCGCTGTGGACAACGATCTGGCTCATGCGCTCATTGGTGAGCTGGCGCTGGATTGACATGTTTTGCGGACTCCTGGTGGTTGCCGTAACGGGAAATATCGAGGCCTGCGGCGCTGATCTGCGGGGTTTTCCTGGCCATCAGGTCGGCCAGCAAGCGACCGGAACCGCACGCCATGGTCCAACCGAGGGTGCCATGGCCGGTATTGAGGAACAGGTTCCTGAACGGTGTGGCACCGACAATGGGTGTGCCGTCGGGTGTGGTCGGACGCAGGCCGGTCCAGAAACTGGCCTCGGCCAAATCGCCGCCCTGAGGATAAAGGTCGTTGACGATCATCTCCAGGGTTTCACGTCGACGAGGGTTAAGCGACAGGTCAAAACCGGCTATTTCAGCCATGCCACCCACGCGAATGCGGTTATCGAAACGGGTAATCGCGACCTTGTAGGTTTCATCGAGGATGGTCGACGTCGGCGCCATCGCCGGGTTGGTGATCGGCACGGTCAGCGAGTAGCCCTTGAGCGGGTACACCGGTGCCTTGATCCCCAGCGGCTTGAGCAGTTTTGGCGAGTAGCTACCCAGGGCCAGCACGTAGCGGTCGGCAGTTTGCAGCTTGCCGTCGATCCACACGCCGTTGATGCGATCACCGGCCTGGTCAAGGCGTTGGATGTCCTGTTCGAAGCGGAACTCCACACCCAGCTGTTTGCACATCTCGGCCAGGCGTGTGGTGAACATCTGGCAGTCGCCGGTCTGGTCGTTAGGCAGGCGCAGGGCACCGGCGAGGATATCGGTGACGCTGGCCAGGGCCGGCTCAACGCGGGCAATGCCGGCGCGGTCGAGCAGTTCGAACGGCACACCGGACTCTTTCAACACCGCGATATCCTTGGCGGCGCCATCCAATTGGGCTTGGGTGCGGAACAACTGGGTAGTCCCGAGGCTACGGCCTTCGTAGGCAATGCCGGTCTCGGCGCGCAATTCATCGAGGCAGTCGCGGCTGTACTCGGACAAGCGCACCATGCGCTCCTTGTTCACGGCATAGCGACTGGCCGTGCAGTTGCGCAACATCTGCGCCATCCACAGGTATTGATCGATATCGGCGGTGGCCTTGATCGCCAGCGGCGCGTGGCGTTGCAGCAACCACTTGATGGCCTTGAGCGGCACACCCGGCGCGGCCCAGGGCGAGGCATAGCCGGGAGACACTTGGCCGGCATTGGCGAAACTGGTTTCCATGGCGGCGGCGGGCTGGCGGTCGACTACCACGACCTCAAAACCGGCCCGAGCCAAATAGTAGGCACTGGTCACACCAATGACGCCGCTACCCAAGACCAGAACGCGCATTTTTATATCCTCATCGCGGCCTGGCCGCTGACGTGTGTTGTTTCGAGCAATGATGAGCGCAGTATAAAAAGCAATCGCCAGTGCATTTCACTATATAAATGCCTATATTTGGCGACAATTCTCGGCAAAAACCCTTTTTACAGAGGCGTATCCCCTATGCGTACCAACACCCAGACCAAGCGGGAGCTGGACAAGATCGACCGCAACATCCTGCGTATCCTGCAGACCGACGGGCGAATTTCGTTCACGGAACTGGGGGAAAAGGTCGGGCTGTCGACCACGCCTTGCACTGAGCGGGTGCGTCGGTTGGAGCGCGAAGGGATCATCATGGGCTACAACGCGCGGCTCAATCCGCAGCATTTAAAAGGCAGTTTGCTGGTATTTGTCGAGATCAGCCTGGATTACAAGTCCGGCGATACCTTTGAGGAGTTTCGCCGCGCCGTGCTGAAACTGCCCCATGTGCTGGAGTGCCACCTGGTCTCCGGCGACTTCGACTATCTGGTGAAAGCGCGGATTTCCGAGATGGCCTCATACCGCAAGTTGCTGGGCGATATCCTGCTCAAGCTGCCCCACGTGCGCGAATCCAAGAGTTATATCGTGATGGAAGAAGTCAAAGAGAGCCTGAACCTGCCAATTCCGGACTGACTGGACCGCTACACCAGCACTTGCCGGGTACTGGCCATGTACTCATGAATCTGCTTTTCGACCCGTGGATGGATCAACTCCACCGGTCGCCGCCCATTAGGGCACGGCAAGGTCTTGGTGGTGCCGAACAACCGACAGATCAACGGCCGCTCGTCATACACGGTGCAGCCGGCGGGCCCCAGGTGCACGCAGTTCAGCTCATCCATCGCCGCGTCCTGCTCGGCGGCGGTCTTACGCGGCAGGCGTGACATTTCCTCGGGCGACGTCGTTACCGGCCCACAGCAGTCGTGGCAACCGGGTACGCATTCGAACGAAGGAATCTGACGGCGCAGCGCGCTGATTTTCTGACTGTTGCAACTCATCGAAACAGGTACCGGAGGGCGAATAGACCTGGATTCTGACGCAAAACGCCGCGCGCAGACAGCGTCGTCCGACCGCTGTATCCTGCGTCAAATTTTCCAAACAGGGAGCGTCCCCATGACCGCCAGCGCCCGGCACACCGCGTCCTACTATGCCGCCAGCAGCGTGCCGCAACCGGATTACCCGGCGTTGACCGGTGAAGTGACTGCCGATGTATGCGTGGTCGGCGGTGGTTTCTCCGGGCTCAACACCGCCCTGGAGCTGGCCGAGCGCGGTTTCAGCGTGGTGTTGCTGGAGGCGCGCAAGATCGCCTGGGGCGCCAGCGGGCGTAACGGTGGCCAACTGATTCGCGGCGTCGGCCACGGCCTGGACCAGTTCGCCAACGTGATCGGCACCGACGGCGTACGCCAGATGAAGCTGATGGGGCTGGAAGCCGTGGAGATCGTGCGCGAGCGCGTCGAGCGCTTTCAGATTCCCTGCGACCTGACCTGGGGCTACTGCGACCTCGCCAACAAGCCCCGCGACCTGCAAGGCCTGGCCGAAGACGCCGAAGAACTGCGCAGCCTGGGCTATCGCCATGCGGTGCGCCTGTTGCAAGCCAGCGAGATGAGCAGCGTGGTCGGCTCCGAGCGTTACGTGGGCGGCATGATTGATATGGGATCGGGCCATCTGCACCCGCTGAACCTGGCGCTCGGCGAAGCGGCTGCCGCCGGGCAATTGGGCGTGCGGCTGTTTGAGCAATCAGAAGTCACCCGTATCGACTATGGCCCTGAGGTCAGGGTGCACACCGCGCACGGCCATGTGCGCGCCAAGACCCTGGTGCTGGCCTGCAACGCCTACCTCAATCGCCTCAACCCGCACTTGAGCGGCAAAGTACTGCCCGCCGGCAGTTACATCATCGCGACCGAGCCGTTGAGCCAAGCGCAGGCCGCCAACCTGTTGCCGCAGAACATGGCCGTGTGTGACCAGCGCGTGACGGTGGATTATTTCCGCCTGTCCGCCGACCGCCGCCTGTTATTTGGCGGCGCCTGCCACTACTCCGGCCGCGACCCGCAGGACATCGGCGCCTATATGCGACCGAAAATGCTGCGCGTTTTCCCACAACTGGCCGACGCGAAGATCGACTATCAATGGGGCGGCATGATCGGCATCGGCGCCAACCGCCTGCCGCAGATCGGCCGCCTGGCCGACCAGCCCAACGTGTATTACGCCCAGGCCTACGCAGGCCATGGTCTCAACGCCACGCACCTGGCGGGCAAGTTGTTGGCCGAAGCCATCAGCGGCCAGCAGCAGGGGCGTTTCGATCTGTTTGCCCAAGTGCCGCACATTACCTTCCCCGGCGGCAAGCACCTGCGCTCGCCGCTGCTGGCCCTGGGGATGCTCTGGCACCGCCTCAAAGAGCTGGTCTGATCAACTGCGCCAGAAAGGCTTAACCCCTTCCTGGCGTGCCTGCTCAGCGGTCAAGCCGATGTCACGCAGTTGCTCACGGGTCAGGGTCAGCAGAGCCTTGCGCGTGTGCCGACGGTGCCAGAACAGGTTCCAACGGCTATTCGCCGGCGCGGCCATCGCGCGCTCCTGTCCCGCCTCCAGCTCCTGACTGTGTAACGCCAGCCGCACATCGCTCATACCGTTCATTTTGCTGCCCCTCAGTGGTGTGTTGCCTTGAGTGACGAGCATGGGCGAACGGGCCAGAGCATTACAGATTCAACCTATTTTTATTAAATCCATACAGATACTGCCTGACGGCGGCTGAATCCTGTATTTTCCCTGCATCTGTATTGGTCTCTTGGGAGCGACCGCCATGACGCTTTACGTCAACCTCGCCGAATTGCTGGGCACGCGCATCGAACAGGGCTTCTACCGCCCCGGTGACCGGCTTCCGTCCGTACGGGCGTTGAGTGTGGAACATGGGGTCAGCTTGAGCACCGTTCAGCAGGCCTATCGGTTGCTGGAAGATAACGGCCTGGCCATGCCCAAGCCGAAATCCGGCTACTTCGTGCCCGTTGGCCGTGAGCTGCCCGCCCTGCCTGAGGTCGGCCGCCCGGCACAACGCCCGGTGGAAATATCCCAGTGGGACCAGGTGCTGGAACTGATTCGCGCCGTGCCGCGCAAAGACGTCATACAGATGGGCCGCGGCATGCCGGATGTACTGTCGCCCACCCTCAAACCGCTGCTGCGCAGCCTGGCGCGCGTCAGCCGTCGCCAGGACCTGCCGGGGCTGTATTACGACAATATTCTTGGCTGTATGGAACTGCGCGAGCAAATCGCCCGACTGTCATTGGATTCCGGTTGCCAGCTGACCGCCGAAGACATCGTCATCACCACCGGCTGCCATGAGGCGCTGTCCGCCAGCATCCATGCCATCTGTGAGCCCGGCGATATCGTCGCCGTGGATTCGCCCAGCTTTCACGGTGCCATGCAGACCCTCAAGGGCCTGGGTATGAAAGCTCTGGAAATCCCCACCGACCCGATTACCGGCATCAGCCTGGAAGCTCTGGAGCTGGCCCTGGAACAATGGCCGATCAAGGTCATCCAGCTGACCCCCAACTGCAACAACCCCTTGGGCTACATCATGCCGGAGGCGCGCAAACGCGCGCTGCTGACCTTGGCCCAGCGCTTTGACGTAGCGATCATAGAGGACGATGTATACGGCGAATTGGCCTACAGCTACCCACGCCCGCGCACCATCAAATCTTTCGATGAAGATGGCCGCGTGCTGCTGTGCAGCTCATTTTCGAAAACGCTGGCGCCGGGCCTGCGCATTGGCTGGGTTGCCCCCGGGCGCTACCTCGAACGGGTGCTGCACATGAAATACATCAGCACCGGCTCGACGGCCACACAGCCGCAGATCGCGATTGCCGAATTTCTCAAGGGTGGCCATTTCGAACCGCATTTGCGGCGAATGCGCACCCAATACCAGCGTAATCGCGACCTGATGCTCGATTGGGTCAGCCGCTACTTCCCCGCCGGCACGCGCGCCAGTCGGCCGCAAGGCAGCTTTATGCTGTGGGTAGAGCTGCCGGACGGCTTCGACACCCTCAAGCTCAACCGCATACTCATAGAACAAGGCGTACAGGTGGCGGTGGGCAGTATCTTTTCGGCGTCCGGCAAGTACCGCAACTGCCTGCGCATGAACTACAGCGCCAAGCCTACCCCGCAGATTGAAGAAGCCGTGCGCAAGGTAGGCGCCGCCGCGAGCAAAATGCTGGCGCAATCGTCGGACTGACCTTTCGCGAGAAATAGCCGTCCTATATCGACAACCGCCCTGACCTGGAAGCGACTCCCTTGATGATTCGACGGCTATTACCGTTTTGCCTGTTGGGAGCCCTGGTGCTGGGTGGCTGTGCCGGCGTGAGTACCCCGCGCATCCCCAGCGATGCGCTGCCGGCCGCTCAGTCCTCGTTCGGGCGCTCGATCCTGGCCCAGGCCGCGCCTTATCAGGGCCGCTCGGGCTTTCGTCTGTTGCCCAACAGCAGCGAAGCCTTCATGGCCCGCGCCGAACTGATCCGCAACGCCCAGACCAGCCTTGACCTGCAGTACTACATCGTTCACGACGGCATCAGCACGCGCATGCTCGTGGATGAACTGCTCAAGGCCGCCGATCGTGGCGTGCGCGTGCGCATTCTGCTGGATGACACCACCAGCGACGGGCTCGACCAGATCATCGCCACCCTCGCCGCCCACCCCAAGATCGAGATCCGCCTGTTCAACCCGTTGCACCTGGGGCGCAGCACCGGTGTTACGCGGGCGATGGGCCGCCTGTTCAACCTGTCGCTGCAACACCGGCGCATGCACAACAAACTGTGGCTGGCGGACAACAGCGTGGCCATCGTCGGCGGGCGCAACCTGGGAGATGAGTATTTCGACGCAGAGCCCAACCTGAACTTCACCGATATCGACATGCTCAGCGTCGGGCCGGTGGCCGAGCAACTCGGGAACAGTTTCGATCAGTACTGGAACAGCGCGCTGAGCAAACCCATCGATGACTTTGTCTCAAGCCGCCCTTCAAAAGGCGACCTGGCCGCTGTACGCGTGCGCCTGCAAGCGTCGCTGGCCGACTCGCGCCAGCAGAATCACGCGCTGTACAACCGCTTGCGCACCTACCAGACCCAGCCGCGCATGGACATCTGGCGCCGTGAGCTGATCTGGGCCTGGAACCAGGCGCTGTGGGATGCGCCGAGCAAGGTGCTGGCCAAGGCCGACCCGGACCCGCAGCTTTTGCTGACCACCCAACTGGGGCCGGAGCTTGAGGGCGTCCACCACGAGTTGATGATGATCTCGGCGTATTTCGTACCGGGGCAGCCGGGGCTGGTGTATCTGACGGGACGCGCCGACGCCGGCGTGTCGGTGAGCCTGCTGACCAATTCCCTGGAGGCCACCGATGTGCCGGCCGTGCACGGCGGTTATGCGCCGTATCGCAAGGCACTGCTGGAGCACGGGGTAAAACTCTACGAACTGCGCCGCCAGCCGGGCGACCCCAGCGCCGGCAGTGGGCCGCACCTGTTTCGTCGCGGTTCGTTCCGGGGCTCGGATTCAAGCCTGCACAGCAAGGCAATGATCTTTGATCGCACCAAGTCGTTTATCGGCTCCTTCAACTTCGACCCACGCTCGGTGCTGTGGAACACCGAAGTCGGCGTGCTGGTCGACAGCCCCGAGCTGGCGGAGCATGTACGCAACCTGGCGCTGCAAGGCATGGCGCCAGCCCTGAGCTATGAGGCGAAATTGCAGGATGGCCAGGTGGTGTGGGTGACCGAGGATAACGGCCAGTTGCATACCCTCACGCGCGAACCGGGCAGTTGGTGGCGCAGGTTCAATGCCTGGTTCGCTACTTCCGTCGGCCTGGAGCGCATGCTTTAGAAACACAATGAATCAACTGTGGGAGGGGGTTTGCCCCCTCCCACAGTTGATTGCATTTCAAGGCGTGGCTGGCTGGGCGGTGCCGAATGCCCCTTGGCGCAGCAACAGCAGCACTAGGCCCAGCGCCCCAGCCGCCATGAAAAACGGCAATGCATGCCCGCTGATCCATTGGCTGCCGGCGCCCGCCACCAGCGGGCCGATCAGGCAACCGATGCCCCACAGCTGTGCAATGTGGGCATTGGCGCGCACCAGCGCATCGTCACGGTAGCGCTCGCCGATCAGGATCAACGACAAGGTAAATAACCCGCCTGCGCTGGCGCCGAACAGCACCCATATCGGCCAGATCAGCAGCGTGTGCATCAACAGCGGAACCGCCAGGCTCGACGCCAGCAACAGCACCGCACAGCTCAGGAACAACGTGCGGCGCGGCAGGTAGTCCGCCAGCGCACCGATGGGCAATTGCAGCAGCGCATCGCCGACCACCACCGTGCTGACCATCGCCAAGGCGATCTCGGCGGTGAAGCCCTGTTGCAGGCAATACACCGGCAACAGCGTCAGGATCATCGCCTCGAACGCAGCGAACAGCGCCACCGCCCAGGCAATCGCCGGCAAACTCAGGCAAAAGCGCCAGAGGTCGGCGAACGTCACGCTTAACGACTCCGCACTGGGCGCGCCGGTGCGACCCAGCAAGGCCAGCGGGGCCAACAGCAACAGGCCCACACCGACCCAGAACCCGTAGTCATGATCGGTGCCGATCACACCCAGCAGCAGGGGGCCCGAGAGCTGGCTCAAGGCATAACTGCAGCCATACAGCGCCACCAGTCGGCCACGCCACTGCTCCACCACCAACTGGTTGATCCAGCTTTCGCCAAGGATAAACACGAGGGTGAGGATCACCCCGATCATCAACCGCAGCACCAGCCATACCGGGTAGCTGGGCAGAATCGCCAACAACCCGATGGACACCGCACCGCCCCACAGGCACAGACGCATGAGGTTGGCGGTGCCGAGCCAGGAGGCCAGGCGACTGGAAACCTTGGCACCCAACAGCACACCAAAGGCCGGCATCGCCGCCATCACACCGATAGCGAAACTGCCGTAACCCCAGCTTTCGAGGCGCAGGGACACCAGCGGCATGCTCACACCCAACGCCAGGCCGACGCTGAGTACCGAGGTCAACACGGCGAAATAAGTCGCCCAACGCATTGCCACGCTCCTGTGGATAATTCTTGAGTACACACAAAACAGTGTGGGAGGGGGCTTGCCCCGATAGCGGTGGATCAGCCAGCACTTGTGGTGCCTGACACACTGCTATCGGGGCAAGCCCCCTCCCACATTTGAGCGGCGGTGTTGCTTAGAGTTTGATCCAGGTCGACTTCAGCTCGGTGTACTTGTCGAATGCATGCAGTGACTTGTCGCGACCATTACCCGACTGCTTGAAACCACCAAACGGTGCGGTCATGTCACCGCCGTCGTATTGGTTGACCCACACGCTGCCGGCACGCAGGGCCTTGGCGGTCAGGTGCGCCTTGGAGATATCAGCGGTCCACACGGCGGCGGCCAGGCCATACACGGTGTCGTTGGCGATTTTCACCGCTTCTTCGGCGCTGTCGAAGGTGATCACTGACAGGACCGGACCGAAGATTTCTTCCTGGGCGATCTTCATGGCGTTGGTCACGCCGTCGAAAATTGTGGGTTCGACGTAAGTGCCGCCGGTTTCTTCCAGCGTACGCTTGCCGCCGGCCACCAGCTTGGCGCCATCGGCATGCCCGGCTTCGATGTACGACAGCACGGTGTTCATCTGCTGGGTGTCCACCAGCGCGCCGACGTTGGTCGCAGGATCCAGTGGGTTACCGGGTTTCCAGCCTTTGAGGGCCTCGATCACCAGCGGCAGGAATGTATCCTTGATGGAGCGCTCCACCAGCAGGCGCGAACCGGCGGTGCAGACTTCGCCCTGGTTGAAAGCGATGGCACCGGCGGCGGACTCGGCGGCGGCCTGCAGGTCCGGGGCATCGGCGAACACGATGTTTGGGCTCTTGCCACCGGCTTCCAGCCACACACGCTTCATGTTCGACTCGCCGGAGCGGATCAACAGTTGCTTGGCGATCTTGGTAGAGCCGGTGAACACCAGCGTATCGACGTCCATGTGCAGCGCCAGGGCGTTGCCAACGGTGTGGCCGTAGCCCGGCAGCACGTTGAACACACCTTTTGGAATACCTGCTTCAACCGCAAGGGCCGCGATACGGATGGCGGTCAGCGGGGATTTTTCGGACGGCTTGAGAATCACCGAGTTACCGGTGGACAGTGCCGGGCCGAGCTTCCAGCAAGCCATCATCAAGGGGAAGTTCCACGGCACGATGGCGCCGACAACCCCCACCGGCTCACGGGTCACCAGGCCCAGTTGATCGTGTGGGGTGGCCGCCACTTCATCGTAAATCTTGTCGATCGCCTCGCCACTCCAGCTCAGCGCATTCGCCGCGCCGGGCACATCAATGTTGAGGGAGTCGCTGATCGGTTTGCCCATGTCCAGGGTTTCAAGCAGCGCCAGCTCTTCGGCATTGGCCTTGAGCAGCGCGGCGAAACGGATCATGGTGGCCTTGCGCTTGGCCGGCGCCAGGCGCGACCAGACACCGGAGTTGAAGGTGGCGCGGGCGTTTTCCACGGCGCGCTGGGCGTCGTCGGCGTCACAACTGGCCACGGTGGCCAGCAGGCGGCCATCGACTGGGCTGATGCATTCGAAGGTGTCACCGGAAACAGCGGCGGTGTATTCGCCATTGATGTAGGCGCGGCCTTCGATTTTCAGATCCTTGGCGCGTTGTTCCCAGTCGGCACGGGTCAGGGTGGTCATGCGAGTGTCCTCCTCTTATTGAATATAAGGGCCAGGCGATGTGCCCCGGCAGCCTCAAAGCATTCTTGCCCGCCAGCCATCTGTTCGGCGCAAGGCAGCTGCCACCCTAAACCAGCGGCTGGGGATGTTTCAATATATTTGACATAACGGCGGTAAACGCCCTTGCGATGTTCATTTTAATAAACATAGACTTTGGACTCTCCAACCGCAGGCCAGACGGGACACGCACATGAGCATCCAGGACATCGTCGACTTCAGCCAAGCCAACACCGCGCCCGAACGCTATCGCCCTGCCGCCGAAAAAATCCTCAAGGGTGACCCCGAGCAAACGGTCTACAACCACTACAACAGCCCGTGCGGCCAGATGAACGCCGGTGTCTGGGAGGGTGAAGTCGGGCAGTGGACGGTCAACTACACCGAGCATGAATACTGCGAAATTGTGCAAGGCGTGTCGGTGCTGCGTGACGCCGAGGGTAACGCCAAGACCCTGCGTGCCGGTGACCGTTTCGTGATTCCGGCCGGTTTCAGCGGCACCTGGGAAGTACTGGAAGCATGCCGCAAGATCTATGTGGTATTCGAACAGAAAGCCTGATCAGTAAACACACAGGCAAAAAAAAGCCCGCATCGTGAGATACGGGCTTTTTTTCACAAGGAAGAAAATCAATTACTTGATTTTGCCTTCTTTGTAGATCACGTGCTTGCGAACGCGCGGGTCGAACATTTTCTTTTCGAGCTTGTCCGGGGTAGTACGCTTGTTCTTGTCGGTAGTGTAGAAGTGACCAGTACCGGCGCTAGAGATCATTCGAATCAATTCACGCATGATAGAGCTCCTTAGATCTTGCCGGCGGCGCGGATTTCGGCCAGCACGACAGTGATGCCACGCTTGTCGATGATACGCATGCCTTTGGCAGATACACGCAGGCGAACAAAACGTTTCTCTTCTTCAACCCAGAAGCGGTGATGCTGCAGGTTCGGCAGGAAACGACGACGGGTTTTGTTATTTGCGTGGGAAATGTTATTCCCAGTCACCGGACCCTTACCGGTAACTTGACAGACTCTCGACATGCCTCAGCCCTCTAAAACCACATGCCCAACCCGGCATGGGTTGGCCGCTTAATCTCTCAGTCATTTGGCGCCAGGCGCCGCGTTTCTTTAGGGTCTTACCGGCTACACCTACAAGCGAAGGAACCGGGCCCCTAGAAAAGAGCGCTGCTTTATACCAGAAAGACCTTGGTGCAACAACAGCGAGTATGTTTTTACCGCAGTAAATCTCGCCCGTTGATGCCTGAACCGTTGCCAGGAGGGGCCGCTGCCATAGCCGACCGCTCGTCGCACAGAATGATTTTCAGCGCCCGCGCGCGCCGCAAAGCGCACAGCGAAACTCTCTGAGGCGCCATCAAAACAGCATTTGAGCCAAAAGCACAGGCAAAAATGGGCTAGTCATTTGCCAATCAGACCACTACGGTAGGGCTTTTCCAGACTGCACTCGCAGATGGGCCTTCGATCTGCAAAGGAAACCGACCATGCGCCTCGCTGCCCTGCCACTGTTGCTTGCCCCTCTTTTAATCGCGCCGCTGGCCTCTGCCGCCAGCAACCTGAGCGTTTGCACCGAGGCCAGCCCCGAAGGGTTTGATGTGGTGCAGTACAACTCGCTGACCACCACCAACGCCTCGGCAGATGTGCTGATGAACCGCCTGGTGGACTTCGACGCCGCCAGCGGCAAACTGGTGCCCAGCCTGGCAGACAGCTGGGACGTGTCGCCGGACGGCCTGACGTACACCTTCAAACTGCACCCGGACGTGAAATTCCATCGCACCGAGTATTTCACCCCGAGTCGCAGCCTGACCGCCGAAGACGTGCGCTTCAGCTTCGAACGCATGCTGGACCCGGCCAACCCCTGGCACAAAATTGCCCAGAGTGGCTTCCCTCACGCCCAATCCCTGCAATTGCCTGCGCTGGTCAAGAAGATCGACGCCCTCGACCCGCTGACCGTGCGCTTCACCCTGGATCACGCCGATTCCACCTTCCTCGCAGCCCTGAGCATGGGCTTTGCCTCGATCTACCCGGCCGAATACGCCGACAAACTGCTCAAGGCCGGCACGCCCGAAAAGCTCAATAGCCAGCCCATCGGCACCGGGCCATTCATCTTCAGCCGCTTCCAGAAAGATGCGGTGGTTCGCTACAAGGCCAACCCGGACTACTTCGCCGGCAAACCGGCTGTGGATAACTTGATCTTCGCCATTACACCGGACGCCAATGTGCGCTTGCAGAAATTGCACCGCGACGAGTGCCAGATCGCCTTGTCGCCCAAGCCGCTGGATGTAGGCGAGGCAGAGAAAGATCCTGCGCTCAAGGTGGAAAAAACCGCAGCCTTCATGACCGCATTCGTGGCCATCAACAGCCAGCACCCTCCTCTGGACAAGCCCGAAGTGCGCCAGGCGATCAACCTGGCGTTCGACAAGGCCAGCTACCTCAAGGCTGTGTTTGAAGGCACCGCCGAAGCCGCCAACGGCCCGTACCCGCCCAATACCTGGAGCTACGCCAAGGACTTGCCGGGTTATCCCCAGGACCTTGCCAGGGCCAAGGTGTTGCTGGACCGCGCCGGGCTCAAGGATGGCTTCAAGACTACTATCTGGACTCGCCCCACCGGCAGCCTGCTGAACCCCAACCCGAACCTGGGCGCGCAATTATTGCAGGCGGACCTGGCCAAGGTCGGCATCCAGGCCGAAATCCGCGTGATCGAATGGGGCGAGCTGATTCGCCGTGCCAAGGCCGGCGAGCACGACTTGCTGTTCATGGGCTGGGCCGGCGACAACGGTGACCCGGATAACTTCCTGACCCCGCAATTCTCCTGCGCGGCGGTCAAATCAGGCACCAACTTCGCCCGTTATTGCGACCCGGCCCTGGACAAGCTGATCAGCGCCGGCAAGACCACCAGCGAGCAAGGCGTGCGCAGCAAGCTGTATCAACAGGCTCAGGCGCAGATCCAGCAGCAGGCGTTGTGGTTACCGTTGGCGCATCCGACCGCGTTTGCCCTGGCCCGCAAGAACGTCCAGGGGTACCAGGTAAGCCCGTTCGGGCGCCAGGATTTCTCCAAGGCCAGCGTCAAGCCCTGATAGCAGGCCCCGCCCACTGGGCGGGGTCATATCCACCCATATTCAGCCATCGACAACGGATCACCATCCCCCACGATGATGTGATCCAGCAGCCGCACATCCACCACCTCCAGGGCGCCTTGCAGGGTTTTGGTCAGTTTTCGATCAGCCACGCTCGGCTCCGCACTTCCCGAAGGATGGTTGTGACACAGGATCAATGCCGCTGCGTTGTAAGCCAGGGCGCGCTTGACCACTTGCCGCGGGTAAACCACGGCGGCATCGATAGTGCCCTGGAACAAAGCCTCGAAGCCCAAGACGCGGTGCTTTGAATCGAGAAACAGGCAGCCGAAGATCTCGTGTGGCTCATGACGCAACAGCGCCTTGAGGTAATTGCGCACGGCTATCGGGCTTTCGAGTACCGATTCACTGCGCAGTTGTTCGGCCATGTGCCGCCGGGACATTTCCAGCACCGCCTGCAACTGGGCAAACTTGGCGGGCCCCAAGCCCAATTGCTGGCTGAACAACGCCTGGCTGGCCTCCAACAAGGGGCGCAAGCCACCAAATTGCGCCAACAGGTGACGCGCAAGGTCCACCGCGCTTTTACCGCAAACCCCGGTACGCAAGAAAATCGCCAACAACTCGGCATCCGACAAACTTGCCGCGCCCCACTCCAATAGCTTCTCCCGCGGCCGCTCCGCCGCCGGCCAATCGCGAATACTCATCCCGCCTCCCTCTCCCTATGTGCGCCATATACGCCACGTCCGCCGCTGTTGCTGGGCGGGCGCTGTGTTATCGTAGGCCCTCTTTTTTGCATGCGATTTCACCTGGGGAGGGGAGATCGCAGGCGTCACTGAACTGGCTTCACTGAACTGGAAAGGCAAACCAATGCAGCGTCTGTATCGGAAACGCATCGTTCTCGGCGTCGGCGGCGGCATTGCCGCCTACAAGAGCGCAGAGTTGGTTCGCAGGCTCCTGGACCACGGTGCCGAAGTGCGCGTGGTCATGACCCGCGGCGGCAGCGAGTTCATCACCCCGCTGACCATGCAGGCCTTGTCCGGCCACCCGGTTCACTTGGACCTGCTGGACCCGGCGGCCGAAGCCGCCATGGGCCATATCGAACTGGCCAAATGGGCCGACCTGGTGCTGATCGCCCCGGCCACCGCCGACCTGATCGCCCGCCTGGCCCAAGGCATCGCCGATGATCTGCTGACCACTTTGGTACTGGCCACCGACGCCACTGTCGCCATCGCCCCGGCCATGAACCAGGCCATGTGGCGCGACCCGGCCACCCAGGCCAACACGCAACTCCTGCAAAACCGTGGCCTGAAGGTGTTCGGCCCAGCCTCCGGAAGCCAGGCCTGCGGTGACGTCGGCATGGGCCGCATGCTCGAAGCCACCGACCTGGCGCTGTGTGCCGCCGAGTGCTTCCAACACCTGGCCCTGACCGGCAAGCACGTGCTGATTACCGCCGGGCCGACCCAGGAAAACATCGACCCGGTGCGCTACATCACCAACCATAGTTCAGGAAAAATGGGGTTCGCGCTTGCCGAAGCCGCGGTCGAGGCAGGCGCACGCGTCACCTTGATCACTGGCCCGGTGCATTTGCCAACACCCGATCGGGTCACGCGAATCGACGTAGTCAGCGCCCGGGACATGCTGGCGGCCTGCGAAGCGGCCATTCCCTGCGACCTGTTCATCGCCTCGGCAGCGGTCGCGGACTACCGCCCGGAAGTGGTTGCCCCGCAAAAGCTCAAGAAAGACCCTACAAGCGGCGACGGCCTGCTCCTGCAAATGGTGCGCAACCCGGACATCCTGGCAACCATCGCCACGCGCCCGGACCGCCCGTTCAGTGTCGGCTTCGCCGCCGAGACCGAGCACCTGCTGGACTACGCCGCGCGCAAATTGAAAGACAAAAACCTCGACCTGATCGTTGCCAATGATGTCGCCAACCCGAGCATCGGCTTCAACAGCGAGGAAAACGCCTGCAGCGTGATTGACCGCGAACTGCACGCCACCCTTTTCGCCCAGACCAGCAAGGGCAAGATTGCCCGACAGCTGATCTCATTTATCGCCCAACGGCTGAACCAGGTTTAATTTCCATGCACGCTTTGCAAGCCAAGATCCTCGACCCCCGCATCGGCAGCGAATTCCCACTGCCGGCCTACGCTACCCCGGGCTCCGCCGGCCTGGACCTGCGCGCCATGCTCAAGGAAGACACCCTCCTTGAGCCGGGCCAGACCCTGCTGATCCCCACCGGCCTGTCGATCTATGTCGGCGACCCTGGCCTGGCGGCGCTGATCCTGCCGCGCTCCGGCCTGGGCCACAAACACGGCATCGTCCTTGGCAACCTCGTGGGGCTGATCGACTCGGACTACCAGGGCGAGTTGATGGTGTCGTGCTGGAACCGTGGCCAGACCGCGTTCAACATCGCAGTCGGCGAGCGCATCGCCCAACTGGTATTGGTACCGGTAGTGCAGGCGCACTTCGAATTGGTGCAGGAATTCGACGAGACCCAACGCGGCGCTGGCGGCTTTGGGCATTCCGGCAGCCACTGACCACGCCGCCCCTGGCCGGCACCTTTGGTCCGGCCAGACGCTACCGCATGGCTTTCAGGAAGAAGAATGCGCGGAATTTACCAGCGTTATTTCCCATTGAAAATCAACGGGTTACGCAAACAAAAATACGAAGCCCAAGCTCCGATGGCACTTTTGCACCACGAACTCTCTGCCGAAAACACCGTCATACCCTTCAGTTTGAGCCTGCCGGCCAGCCCCATTCAGGCCAGCCTTGCCCCCTTTCAGATGGAGTTCCCCCCGCGATGACTACCGCAGCCCGAGTAGCCCCGACGTTCCCCGACAGCATCTTTCGCGCCTATGACATTCGTGGCGTGGTGCCCAAGACCCTGACTGCCGAAACCGCCTACTGGATTGGCCGCGCCATCGGCGCCCAGAGCCTTGCCCAGGACGAGCCCAACGTCTCGGTCGGCCGTGATGGTCGCCTGTCCGGCCCCGAGTTGGTGGAGCAGCTGATCCAGGGCCTGGCCGACAGCGGTTGCCACGTCAGCGACGTGGGCCTGGTGCCAACGCCGGCGCTGTACTATGCCGCCAACGTCCTGGCCGGCAAATCCGGCGTCATGCTCACCGGCAGTCATAACCCGTCGGACTACAACGGCTTCAAGATCGTCATCGCCGGCGACACCCTGGCCAACGAACAGATCCAGGCCCTGCATGACCGCCTGAAGAACAATGACCTGACCAGCGGCACGGGCAGCGTCACGAAAGTCGACATTCTTCAGCGCTACTCTGATGAAATCACTGGCGACGTGAAGCTCGCGCGCCGCCTCAAAGTGGTGGTGGACTGCGGCAACGGCGCGGCCGGCGTGATCGCCCCGCAGTTGCTCGAAGCCCTCAATTGCGAAGTGGTCCCGCTGTTCTGCGACGTCGACGGCAACTTCCCCAACCACCACCCGGACCCGGGCAAGCCTGAGAACCTGGTGGACCTGATCGCCAAGGTCAAGGAAACCGGCGCCGATGTGGGCCTGGCCTTCGACGGTGACGGCGACCGCGTGGGCGTAGTGACAAACACTGGCGAGAACGTATTCGCCGACCGCTTGCTGATGCTGTTTGCCCGTGACGTGGTGGCGCGCAATGCCAACGCCGAGATCATTTTCGACGTGAAGTGCACGCGCCGCCTCACCCCGCTGATCAAGGAATATGGCGGCCGCCCACTAATGTGGAAGACCGGTCACTCGTTGATCAAAAAGAAAATGAAGGAAACCGGCGCGCTGTTGGCTGGCGAAATGAGCGGCCACGTGTTCTTCAAGGAGCGCTGGTTCGGGTTTGACGACGGCATCTACAGCGCCGCTCGCTTGTTGGAGATCCTCAGCAAGGAAGAATCCACGGCGCAGGAGCTGTTTCAGACCTTCCCGAACGATATTTCTACGCCAGAGATCAATATCCATGTGACCGAGGAGAGCAAATTCAGCATCATTGACGCACTGCACGATGCGCAATGGGGTGAAGGCGCCAACCTGACCTCCATTGATGGTGTGCGAGTCGATTACGCCAAAGGCTGGGGCCTGGTTCGCGCGTCCAACACCACACCGGTGCTGGTGCTGCGTTTCGAGGCGGATACCGAGGCCGAGTTGCAGCGCATCAAGGACGTGTTCCACGCCCAGTTGAAACGTGTTGCCCCTGATCTCCAATTACCGTTCTGATTTTTGCACCGGAGCCCTGAATGACCCTCGAACGCGAAGCCGCTGCCAACACCGCCAAGGTCCTGTCCGAAGCGCTGCCTTATATTCGACGCTACGTCGGCAAGACGCTGGTGATCAAATACGGCGGCAATGCCATGGAAAGCGACGAGCTGAAAACCGGCTTTGCCCGTGACATCGTGTTGATGAAAGCCGTGGGGATCAACCCGGTGGTGGTCCACGGTGGCGGCCCACAAATCGGCGACCTGCTCAAGCGCTTGTCGATCGAGAGTCACTTCATCGATGGCATGCGCGTTACTGATGCGCAGACCATGGATGTGGTGGAGATGGTCCTCGGCGGCCAGGTGAACAAGGACATCGTCAACCTGATCAACCGCCATGGCGGCAGCGCCATCGGCCTGACCGGCAAGGATGCGGAGCTGATCCGCGCGAAAAAACTGACCGTAACCCGTCAGACGCCGGAAATGACCCAGCCGGAAATCATCGACATCGGCCAGGTAGGCGAAGTGATCGGCATCAACACCGACCTGCTCAACCTGCTGGTCAAAGGCGACTTCATCCCGGTGATCGCGCCGATCGGCGTGGGCGCCAATGGCGAGTCCTACAACATCAACGCCGACCTGGTGGCGGGCAAGGTTGCCGAGGCACTGAAGGCTGAAAAGCTGATGCTGCTGACCAACATTGCCGGGCTGATGGACAAGCAAGGCAAGGTGCTGACCGGCTTGACGACCCAGCAAGTAGACGACCTGATCGCCGACGGCACCATTTACGGCGGCATGCTGCCAAAGATCCGCTGCGCACTGGAAGCCGTGCAAGGCGGCGTTGGCAGCTCACTGATCCTGGATGGCCGCGTTCCCAATGCGATCCTGCTGGAAATCTTCACCGATACCGGCGTGGGCACGCTGATCAGTAACCGCAAGCGTCCTTAAGCGTCAAACACAAAAAGGCCCCGCTCAATCGAATTGAGCGGGGCCTTTTCTATGGGCGCTGACTCTACAAATAAGTGGAGATCGCCTGTGGAAGGGAGCAAGCCCCCACACAAGCGCTCTTACACCATTGGGTCTGTGTCAGACGCCAAACTGCTCGCGGTACGCGCGCACTGCCGGCAAGTGCTGCTTGAGCTGCGGGTCATCTTCCAGGAACTGCAATACCTGGTTCAACGAAACGATGCTCACCACTGGAATGCCGAAATCGCGCTCCACTTCCTGGATCGCCGACAACTCACCGTTGCCACGCTCCTGGCGATTCAGCGCGATCAACACGCCGGCCGCCTTGGCACCCTCCTGGGAAGCGATGATCTGCATCACTTCACGGATCGCGGTACCGGCGGTGATGACATCGTCGATGATCAACACATCGCCAGTCAGCGGTGCGCCGACCAGGCTACCGCCTTCGCCGTGAGCCTTGGCTTCCTTGCGGTTGAAGCACCATGGCAGATCGCGCCCATGATGTTCCGCCAGGGCCACGGCCGTTGCGGCGGCCAGGGGAATACCCTTGTAGGCCGGGCCGAACAGCACGTCGAAGGAAATACCGCTTTCAACGATGGCCGCCGCGTAGAAACGGCCCAACTGAGCCAGGGCCGAACCCGAGTTGAACAAGCCGGCGTTGAAGAAGTACGGGCTGGTGCGCCCGGACTTGAGAGTGAACTCACCGAAGCGCAAAACACCGCGATCGATGGCAAAACGAATGAAATCGCGTTGATACGCCTGCATGAAAAAAGCCTCAGATACCACGGATTTAGCTAATTAGGTAGACGGCGTGTATCATACACGCACGCGATTTTTGGGGCCATTTATGCGGATCATCAGTGTGAACGTTAATGGTATTCAGGCTGCAGTCGAGCGTGGTTTGCTCAGTTGGCTGCAAGCCCAGAATGCCGACGTCATCTGCCTGCAGGATACCCGCGCCTCCGCCTTTGAACTGGACGACCCAGCCTTCCAACTGGATGGCTACTTCCTTTATGCCTGCGATGCCGAAGTCCCTGCCCAAGGTGGCGTGGCTTTGTATTCGCGGTTGCAACCCAAGGCGGTCATCAGCGGCCTCGGCTTCGAGACAGCCGACCGCTACGGGCGCTACCTGCAAGCCGATTTCGATAAGGTCAGCATCGCGACCTTGCTGCTCCCTTCGGGGCAGAACGGCGATGAAGACTTGAACCAGAAGTTTAAGCTAATGGACGATTTCGCCCGTTACCTGGACAAACAGCGGCGCAAACGTCGCGAGTACATTTATTGTGGCTCGCTGTACGTGGCGCAACAGAAGCTGGATATCAAGAACTGGCGCGACAGCCAGCAATCCCCGGGCTTCCTGGCGCCGGAACGGGCCTGGATGGACGAGATTGTCGGCAACATGGGCTATGTGGATGCCCTGCGCGAAGTCAGCCGCGAAGGCGACCAGTACAGCTGGTGGCCGGACAACGAACAGGCTGAGATGCTCAACCTGGGTTGGCGTTTCGACTACCAGTTGCTGACCCCAGGTCTACGCCGGTTTGTTCGCAGTGCACGCTTGCCGCGCCAGCCGCGCTTCTCGCAGCATGCGCCGCTGATCGTGGACTACGACTGGACGCTGACCATCTGAGGTGCTTTTCCAGGCACAAAAAAACCGACATCACTGTCGGTTTTTTTGTGGGTGCTCGCTATTTGACCAAGCGCCAGGTAAAGGGATAACGATAGGCAATGCCCTTGTTGGCCTTGATACCGCCAATGATCGTCATCACCACCGTCGCAATCGCGAGGGCGATCATCAGGAAAAACCCGATGACTGCGAACGCCAGCACCATGCAGACCAGCCAGGCAATGGCCACGGTGATCTGGAAGTTCAAGGCCTCCTTGCCCTGATCATCAATGAACGCATCCTTTTCCTTCCTGATTTGCCACAGGATCAGTGGCCCCACGACGCTGCCGAAGGGGAACACAAAGCCCAGGAACGCCGCAAAATGACACAGCATCGCCCCTTGGCGCGCCTCGTAGGACGGCGTGGGTACCAATGGCTGAGTGTCATTCATGGCGTTTCTCCTTGAGGCCGATTCAGTCAGCCAGTGCGGCGTTTTGCAGTTCGAAGATTTCGTTCATGCCTTTCTGGGCCAGGGCCAGCATGGCGTTCAGCTCGGCCGGCTGGAATGGCGCGCCTTCGGCGGTGCCCTGCACTTCGATGAAACCACCGGTGCTGGTCATTACCACGTTCAGGTCGGTCTCGGCAGCCGAGTCTTCCAGGTAATCCAGATCCAGCACCGGCTCACCCTGATACATGCCCACCGAGACGGCGGCAATCATCTGCTTGAGCGGGTCGCCGCCCTTCAGGCCGCCACGCTTCTTGATCACCTTGAGTGCGTCGACCAGGGCCACCATGGCCCCGGTGATGGATGCAGTGCGGGTGCCGCCGTCAGCCTGGATCACATCGCAGTCGACGTACAGGGTCACATCGCCCAGCTTGGACATATCCAGGGCGGCGCGCAGGGAACGGCCGATCAGACGCTGGATTTCCAGGGTACGCCCGCCTTGCTTGCCACGGCTGGCTTCACGCTGGTTACGCTCGCCGGTGGCACGCGGCAGCATGCCGTATTCGGCGGTCAACCAGCCCTGGCCCTGGCCCTTGAGGAAACGCGGCACGCCGTTTTCGACGCTGACGGTGCAGATCACCTTGGTATCACCAAACTCGACCAATACGGATCCCTCGGCGTGTTTGGTGTAGTTGCGGGTGATGCGGATCGAGCGGAGCTGATCGGCAGCGCGACCACTTGGACGTTTCATAGGGGATACCTGTACGGGGGACGAAAAACTGCCGAGCATTATAGAGCCGCGAGCCGATTCGGGGCACTGCTAAAAAATTCGGTTACGAATGGTCAACTATTGCCCATTGTTTGGGCGCGCTCGGCCCACTGCGCTACAATCCTGCGCCTTCTTAACCATCAGCCCGTGTTTGCGGGACTGCAACGCGAGGTACCTCCATGGTGCACAGCATGACCGCCTTTGCCCGCGTCGAAAAAGCCGGCGCCCAAGGCACCCTGAGCTGGGAACTGCGCTCGGTCAACAGCCGCTACCTGGAGCCGCACCTGCGCCTGCCGGAATCGTTCCGCGACCTTGAAGGCGCCGTGCGTGAAGCCCTGCGCCAGGGCATATCCCGCGGCAAGCTGGAATGCACCCTGCGCTTTACCGAAGAGACCACCGGCAAACCGTTGCAGGTCGACCGCGACCGCGCCGCGCAACTGGTCGCCGCCGCCGAAACCATCGCCAGCCTGATCCAGCAGCCCGCCGCGCTCAACCCCCTGGAAGTGCTGGCCTGGCCCGGCGTGCTGGTGGCCGACGCCACCGACCCGCAAACCCTCAACGCCGAAGCCCTGACCCTGTTCAACCAGGGCTTGAAGGAACTCAAGGCCGGCCGCGAACGCGAAGGCGCCGAGCTGGCACGCCTGATCAACGAGCGCCTGACTTCGATCGAAGCCGATGTCGTCACCCTGCGCGAGCTGGTCCCGCAAATGCTTGCCACCCAACGCCAGAAGGTGCTCGACCGCTTCACCGACATGAAGGCCGACCTGGACCCCGTGCGCCTGGAGCAGGAAATGGTCCTGCTGGCACAAAAGAGCGACGTCGCCGAAGAACTCGACCGTTTGAGTACCCATATTCTTGAAGTGCGGCGCGTGCTCAAGTCCGGCGGCGCCGCCGGTCGGCGCCTGGACTTCCTGATGCAGGAGCTCAACCGCGAAGCCAATACACTGGGCTCCAAGGCATTCGACCCGCGCAGCACCACCGCTGCGGTCAACCTCAAAGTGTTGATCGAGCAGATGCGCGAACAAGTACAGAATATTGAGTAAGGCGACCTCCATGACCCATAGCACCGGCACCCTTTACATCATTTCCGCCCCTTCGGGCGCGGGCAAAAGCAGCCTGGTCAAGGCGCTGACCGACACCAACGATCAGATCCGCATTTCGATCTCCCACACCACCCGCGCCATGCGCCCAGGCGAGGTGAACGGCGTGCATTATCACTTCGTCGAGCGCACCGAGTTCGTGAAGATGATCGAACACGGTGACTTCCTGGAGCGCGCCGAAGTGTTCGGCAACCTCTATGGCACCTCGCAAAGCCACTTGCAGCAGACCCTGGACGAAGGCCACGACCTGATTCTGGAGATCGATTGGCAGGGCGCCGAGCAAGTCCGCAAGCTGATGCCCCAGGCGCGCTCGATCTTCATCCTGCCGCCGTCGCTTGAAGCCTTGCACCAGCGCCTGACCAACCGCGGCCAGGACAGCGACGAGATCATCGAAGGCCGCATGCGTGAAGCCGTCAGCGAAATGAGCCACTACGTCGACTACGACTACCTGATCATCAATGACGATTTTTCCCACGCACTGGATGATCTAAAGGCGATTTTCCGCGCCAATCAGCTCCAGCAAAAGCGCCAACAGCAGCGTTTCGGCAAATTACTCGCCGAACTGCTGGGTTGAATGGCCCTTCCCAAAACCGCTGCAAGGCCTTTACATTGGCACTCGTAGCGGTTTTGCGAGGGCCTGAGAAAAATCAGCGCTTCCCTAAACGCTGGTGATTTTTTAAACTGCTCAGTCCGCTCGCCCAACCGGGCAGCGCGCATCTTGCATTCGCTCCGAGGAATACCATGGCCCGCGTAACCGTTGAAGACTGCCTAGAACACGTGGATAACCGCTTTGAGCTGGTCATGCTCTCTACCAAGCGTGCCCGTCAACTGGCCACTGGCGGCAAAGAGCCCCTGGTCCAGTGGGAAAACGACAAGCCTACCGTTGTGGCCCTGCGCGAAATCGCTGAAGGCCTGATGAGCTACGAGTTCATTGCCAACGCTGAAATCGTTGAAGACGAACCGCTGTTTGCAGCGTTCGAGGACGAGTCCAACGAGGCCGTCTAAGCCTATGCCTGGTCGACGTAGCACGGCGCGGGGTCACAGCCTTCGGCAGGAGTTCACACTTTGCCGAGCATAGACGCCCTCGCCGATCGCTTATCGACCTACCTCGGCCCCGACCAGGTCAACCTGGTCCGCCGAGCGTATTTCTACGCCGAACAAGCCCACGACGGCCAACGCCGCCGTAGCGGCGAGGCGTATGTCACGCATCCTCTTGCGGTGGCAAATATTCTTGCCGACATGCACATGGACCATCAGAGCCTGATGGCCGCGATGCTGCATGACGTGATCGAAGACACCGGCATCGCCAAGGAAGCGCTCAGTTCGCAATTTGGCGAGACCGTGGCCGAACTGGTCGACGGGGTCAGCAAACTGACCCAGATGAATTTCGAGACCAAGGCCGAAGCCCAGGCCGAAAACTTCCAGAAGATGGCCATGGCCATGGCCCGGGATATCCGGGTGATTCTGGTCAAGCTGGCCGACCGGCTGCACAACATGCGCACGCTGGAAGTGCTGTCCGGCGAAAAGCGCCGACGCATCGCCAAGGAAACCCTGGAAATCTACGCGCCCATCGCCAACCGGCTGGGCATGCACGCCATTCGAATCGAGTTCGAAGACCTCGGTTTCAAGGCCATGCACCCGATGCGTTCGGCGCGCATCTACCAGGCGGTCAAACGCGCCAGGGGCAATCGCAAGGAAATCGTCAACAAGATCGAAGAGTCGCTGAGCCATTGCCTGGCGATCGACGAGATTGAGGGCGAGGTCAGCGGACGGCAGAAGCACATCTACGGCATCTATAAGAAGATGCGCGGCAAGCGCCGGGCCTTCAACGAGATCATGGACGTATACGCGTTCAGGATCATCGTCGACAAGGTCGACACCTGCTACCGCGTGCTGGGCGCTGTACATAATTTGTACAAACCTCTGCCGGGCCGCTTCAAGGACTACATCGCGATTCCCAAGGCCAACGGCTACCAGTCGCTGCATACCACGCTGTTCGGTATGCACGGCGTACCGATCGAGATCCAGATCCGCACCCGCGAGATGGAAGAGATGGCCAACAATGGCATCGCCGCCCACTGGCTGTACAAATCCAGTGGCGACGAGCAGCCAAAAGGCACCCACGCCCGCGCCCGCCAATGGGTCAAAGGCGTGCTGGAAATGCAGCAACGCGCGGGCAACTCCCTCGAATTTATCGAAAGCGTGAAGATCGACCTGTTCCCGGACGAGGTCTACGTGTTCACGCCCAAAGGCCGGATCATGGAGCTGCCCAAAGGCTCCACGGCGGTCGACTTTGCCTACGCCGTGCATACCGATGTCGGCAACAGTTGCATTGCGTGCCGCATCAACCGGCGCCTGGCCCCGCTGTCCGAGCCGCTGCAAAGCGGCTCCACGGTGGAGATCGTCAGCGCACCGGGCGCACGGCCGAACCCAGCGTGGCTCAACTTCGTGGTCACCGGCAAGGCGCGCACGCACATCCGCCACGCGCTGAAACTGCAGCGCCGCTCCGAATCCATCAGCCTCGGCGAACGCCTGCTGAACAAGGTGCTCAACGGTTTCGACAGCGCCCTGGACAAGATCCCGCAAGAGCGCGTGCAAGCAATGCTCCACGAGTATCGCCAGGAGACCATCGAAGACCTGCTGGAAGATATTGGCCTGGGCAACCGCATGGCCTACGTGGTCGCCCGCCGCCTGCTCGGCGAAGGCGAACAGCTGCCAAGCCCGGAAGGCCCGCTGGCGATTCGCGGCACCGAGGGCCTGGTGCTCAGCTACGCCAAGTGCTGCACGCCGATCCCGGGCGACCCGATTGTCGGCCACTTGTCCGCGGGCAAAGGCATGGTGGTGCACCTGGACAACTGCCGCAACATCACCGAAATCCGCCACAACCCGGAAAAATGCATCCAGCTCTCCTGGGCCAAGGATGTCACCGGCGAGTTCAACGTCGAGCTGCGAGTAGAGCTGGAGCACCAGCGCGGCCTGATCGCCCTGCTGGCCAGCAGCGTCAACGCCGCTGACGGCAATATCGAGAAAATCAGCATGGACGAGCGCGATGGCCGCATCAGCGTGGTCCAGCTGGTGGTCAGCGTGCACGACCGCGTGCACCTGGCCCGCGTGATCAAGAAACTGCGCGCCTTGACCGGTGTGATCCGCATTACCCGCATGCGGGCATAGCCTTTCAGATAAGTCATCTCTTACAAGGAGTCATAAATGACCAAGACCGTTATCACCAGCGACAAAGCCCCGGCCGCCATCGGCACCTACTCCCAGGCGATCAAGGCGGGCAACACCGTCTATATGTCCGGCCAGATCCCGCTGGACCCGAAAACCATGGAGCTGGTGGAAGGCTTCGAAGCTCAGACCGTGCAGGTCTTCGAGAACCTCAAGTCCGTGGCCGAAGCCGCCGGCGGTTCGTTCAAGGACATCGTCAAGCTGAACATTTTCCTCACCGACCTGAGCCACTTCGCCAAGGTCAACGAGATCATGGGCAAGTACTTCGAACAGCCTTACCCAGCCCGCGCCGCCATCGGCGTTGCTGCCCTGCCAAAGGGCGCGCAGGTTGAGATGGACGCGATTCTGGTCATCGAGTAAAAACCCGGCGCAGCCTCTAACAGGCTGCGCCGACTTCGTTTTAAAAGGATTTCATGATGCGCAAAGCGCTTGTAGCCACTTCGTTGCTCGCCCTGATGCTCGGCGGCTGCGCCAGCAACCCTGCCGACCTGGATGTGAGCGGCACCTGGATCAATCAGGTCGCCATCGATGCGGCAGCCAAGGGCGGCCCTTTGCGTGAAGCGTTGCAGAGCTTTGGCCCGAACCTCGAATGGGAGGTGAATACCAAGGCCTCCCAGGCACGCTACTACAACGGTTTCGAGGTTGCGGAAGGCAAGTTGCTCGGTGAGAAATCCGGCGCCTGGAGCGTGGACTTCTACGGCAGCTCCGCCACCGAACTCAAGCGTAAAGGCAAACAACTGCTGCAGGTGGCCAACGATAACGAGCCCGAACAGCTGTTTGCCCGCGCCAAAGAGCCCGCACCGGAAGGTGCACCGCTGGGTGCCAACTTCGAACGTGCGCTGTACGCAGCCTATATGGGCGGCGACTGGAAGATCAGCGACGGCTTCGGTAGCGGCGCTATCGTACAGTTCCAGGCGGACGGCAAAGTCGCCGGCCTGCCGGGGGTCGATCGCTATTCGCTGTGCCTGGCCGGAGACTGCGCCTCCATGAGCGGCGGTTATGACAGCATCTGGCTGCAGCTCAACGGCGTCGGCAACCCTTGGATCTTTGTGCGTAAAGGCAAGCAACTGGAGATATTCCAGGCGATCAATACCGCGCGGACGGACGAAGTGCCCCAGTTCACTCCCGGCCCCCGCCAGTGGCTGCTTGAAAAGCAATAAGCAACCCTACACAGATCCAAATGTGGGGGGGTTGCTCCGATAGCGGTGCATCAGTCGACATCTCTTTGACTGATCTATCGCTATCGGGAGCAAGCCCCCTCCCACATTTTTGATCGCGTTTCAGCCTTTCAGAATCGCCGCGTAGCCTTCACGGTAAGTCGGATACCTCGGCTTCCAGCCCAGCGCCTTGGCGCGCGCATTGCTGCATTGCTTGCTGCCGGCACGGCGCACACTGGCGTCCTCGGACCACTCGGCAACCCCAAGATAGTCACGCAGCCAGGCCACCACCTCAGCCAACGGTGCTGGCGCGTCGTCGACGCCAATGTAGACCTTGTCCAACGAACCGCCCTGTTCCACATGACGCAACAAAAACGCCAGCAACCCCGCAGCGTCATCGGCGTGTATGCGGTTGCCATACAAAGGTGGGTCCACCGCCACACGGTAACCCTGGCGCACCTGGGTCAGCAGCCATTCGCGACCCGGGCCGTAAATACCGGTCAAGCGCACAATGCTCGCGGGTATGCCGCTGCTCAGTGCAACCTGCTCGGCTTCGAGCATGACTTGTCCGGAATACCCCTTAGCCTGAGTGTCCGAGGCTTCATCTACCCACTCACCGTTCTGCTGCCCGTAGACGCTGCTGCTGGACACAAACAGCAAGTGTTTGGGCGCCTGGCCGTAGTCTTCCAGCCACTCCAGCACGTGCTTCAAACCCTGAACGTAAGCAGCGCGATAGCCGGCTTCGTCGTGATCCGTCGCAGCGGCGCAATACACCAGATAATCCACGCCGCCGATGGGCCAAGTGTCGGGGCAGTCCTTTTTGAACAGGTCCCCGGCAATGCCGATGACGCCCTCAGGCAACCGCGAAATATCGCGGCGCAGGCCATGAACCTCCCATTCCGAGGCCAGCAATTGGCTAGCCAGCCGACTACCCACATCGCCGCATCCGGCAATCACAACAGAAGGTGCAGACATCACAAAACTCCGTATTCAAAGGTCTAGGTTAGCCCTCACAGCGGACCGGCGGCCAGAAAAAGCACAAATAAAGTTACTGTATTACTTCTGTTAACAAGAATTACTTGCAATAATGACCGCCCATTTGTCCTCGACCGTCCTAGGTCTGGTAGGGCGCTCACTCATTTTTTCTTCTCAGGTCCGGCCAGCATGACACGTAATACAACCCCCGCTTCGCCAACCAAGCCTCACAGCCCGTCCCGCGCCTGGCGCGCGATTGCTGCGATGCTGTTCAGCGTACTGCTGGCGCCGACCGCCGCATTCGCTGATGCCACCGCTCCAGCCACCCCGGTTGCCGCCGAGCAAAATGCCGCTGCCCCGGCCGCACCTGTCGCAGCGCCAGATGCCGCCAACCCGGCCGCGCCCGCCGACGCGCAAGACACCGGCGTCGTGCTGGAAGAAGACAACACCCTGGGCATGGCCCACGACCTGTCGCCATGGGGCATGTACCAGAACGCTGACGTCGTGGTGAAAGCCGTGATGATCGGCCTCGCCATCGCTTCGATCATCACGTGGACCATCTGGATCGCCAAGGGCTTCGAACTGCTGGGCGCCAAACGTCGTCTGCGCACTGAAATCGTCCACCTGAAGAAGGCGGCCACCCTCAAGGAAGCGAGTGAAAGCGCAACCAAAAAAGGCACACTGGCCAACCTGTTGGTGCACGACGCCCTGGAAGAAATGCGCCTGTCGGCCAATACCCGCGAAAAAGAAGGCATCAAGGAGCGTGTCAGCTTCCGCCTCGAGCGCCTGGTAGCGGCTTGCGGCCGTAACATGAGCAGCGGCACCGGCGTACTCGCCACTATCGGTTCCACCGCCCCCTTCGTCGGCCTGTTCGGCACCGTGTGGGGCATCATGAACAGCTTTATCGGCATCGCCAAAACCCAGACCACCAACCTCGCCGTCGTTGCCCCCGGCATCGCCGAAGCCCTGCTGGCCACGGCCCTGGGCCTGGTTGCCGCGATCCCTGCGGTGGTGATCTACAACGTCTTCGCCCGTTCGATTGCCGGCTACAAGGCCCAGGTATCCGACGCGTCGGCAGAAGTGTTGCTGCTGGTCAGCCGCGACCTCGATCACCTGCCTACCGAGCGCAGCTTGCAACCGCACATGGTGAAAGTGGGGTAATCGGCCATGGGCCTGCATTTGAATCAAGGCGACGACGAACTCGTCGAGAACCACGAAATCAACGTCACGCCGTTCATCGACGTGATGCTGGTATTGCTCATCATCTTCATGGTGGCCGCACCGCTGGCCACCGTGGATATCAAGGTCGACCTCCCTGCGTCCAGCGCCAAGCCCGCGCCGCGGCCGGAGAAGCCGATCTTCCTCAGCGTCAAGGCGGACCAACGCCTGTTCCTGGGTGAAGAAGAAGTGAAAACCGAAACCCTGGGCCCGGTGCTCGACGCCAAGACCCAAGGCAAGAAGGACACGACGATCTTCTTCCAGGCCGACAAAGGCGTGGATTACGGCGACCTGATGAGCGTGATGGATGCCTTGCGGGCAGCCGGCTACCTCAAGGTGGGCCTGGTCGGACTTGAGACGGCAGCCAAGAAATGATCACGACGCGCCACAAACTGACGCGTTATGGCACCAGCCTCGCCGTCGTGCTGGGCGTGCATGCCGTCGCGATTGCCATCGCGCTCCACTGGTCGGCGCCGCGCACGGTGCAACTGCCACCGGCCGCCATGGTCATCGACCTGGCACCGATGCCCGCGCCACCGCCGCCGGCCCCGCCGAAAGTGGTCACGCCGCCGCAGCCGCCCGCTCCGGTAGAAGAGTTGCCTTTGCCGAAACTGGCCGAGGCGCCCAAGCCGACGATCCAGGTGCCTAAGCCGGTCAAGCCCAAGCCCAAACCTCAGCCGCCCAAGCCGGTAGAGAAAAAGATCGAACCGCCCAAGGAAAAACCTTCCGAGGACCCACCGAGCGACGCGCCGCCAACCCAGGCGCCCGCTGAAAAATCGGCCCAGCCGGTGCCTGGCCCATCGCCGCAGCAGATCGCAGCCAAGGCATCCTGGGAAGGCACCCTGTTGGCGCACTTGCAGAAGTACAAGAAGTACCCGCCAGGCGCTCAGGCCCGTGGCAAGGAAGGCCTGAACCGCCTGAAATTCGTCGTCGATGCCGATGGCAACGTACTGTCCTACGAGTTGGTGGGCCGTTCCGGCAACGCCGACCTGGACCGTGCAACCCTGGACATGATCCGTCGTGCCCAACCGCTGCCCAAGCCACCGGCTGACATGTTGAAAGGTGGCAGTATCGAGATCGTTGCACCGTTCGTGTACAACATCGAAAAACGTCGACGCTAAGCCTCTGCGTGGGCACTCTCGGGTGCCCACGGTTGCCGCTCCCTCCCCTCGCACAGCCTTCAACCTGAACCGGGATTGAACAGGTTGTGTGCACACCCAATCTTCACTTGTAACACTTCATTGCAACGCCAATCATCCGCGAACAGTTCTCATTAGTGGATAGCCGGTGTGCGCAACCTCGCCCGATTGACCCTCGCCCTGCTTGCGTTTCCGGTCGCCGCCCAGGCCGATCGACTGGTCACGCTGGACATTCAAAACCACACCTTCACCCCTTCAAGCTTCGAAGTGCCTGCGGGCGAACGCTTTCGGATCCAGCTCACCAGCCATGACGAGAGCGTCGATGAGTTCGAAAGCTATGACATGAAGTTCGAAAAAATCATTGTTCCCGGCAACACCGTCACGGTGTTCGCCGGCCCGCTGCACCCAGGCACCTACACCTTCTTCGATGACTACCACCCAGACCAGGCCAAAGGCACGGTCACCGCCATCGCGGCGAAGGAGTAGGCCATGCTCGCGTGTCTATTGATTGTGTTTCGCGAAGTGCTGGAAGCCGGGATCGTGGTCGGGATCGTCATGGCCGCCACCCAGGGGCTGGCGCGACGCGGCCTGTTTATCGGCGGCGGGATCGCCGCAGGCGTATTGGGTGCGGGCCTTCTGGCGCTGTTTACCGGGGCAATCACCCAGGCGCTGCAAGGGTTCGGTCAAGAAATTTTCAACGCGGCGATTCTGATCGTGGCGGTCTTCATGCTCGGCTGGCACAACCTGTGGATGGCCACCCATGGACGTGAGCTGGCGGCACAACTGCGCAGCGCCGGCAATGCGGTGCTGCGTGGGGAAAAATCACTCTGGGCGCTCGCTGTGGTGATCACCGTGGCGGTGTTGCGCGAAGGCTCCGAGATCGTCCTGTTCCTGTATGGCATTGCCGCCTCGACCCACACCGACCCACTGACGATGCTGGCCGGCGGCGTGCTTGGCATCTTCGCCGGCGCAGCGCTGTCGTGGCTGCTGTATCGCGGCCTGATCGCCGTCAGCCTCAAGCGCCTGTTCTCGATCACCGCCTGGATGATCGCGCTGCTCGCCGCCGGTATGGCCGGACGCGCCGCCGCGATCCTCGCCGGTATCGACCTGATTCCTGCCTGGGGCTATCAGCTCTGGGACACTTCCTGGCTGGTGTCCGACGCCAGCCTCACCGGCAGGGCGCTGCAAGCGCTGGTGGGCTACACCGATCGACCGCTGGGTGTTCAGCTGGTTGCCTGGGTGGTCACGTTGCTGCTTCTGGTGACGGGCAGTCGATTGCTTCACTCACGTTCCACCTCCCACGGAGCTACCCCATGAAACCTTTGAGCAAACCCTTGGCCGCCGCGTTGATACTCGTCGGCGGCGCGGCCATGTCCACCCTCGCCCAAGCCCGCGAATACCCGATTGGCGGCCCGGTGCAGGCCAATGACATGGAAATCGCATCGTCCTACCTGGTGGGCATCGAAATGGCGCCCATGCCGCCAGGCATGGTCATGAGCAAGGACTCGGTACACCTGGAAACCGACGTCCACGCCACCGCCGATAACAAGTACGGCCTGGCCAACGGTGAATGGGTACCGTACCTGACCATCACCTACTCGCTGATCAAGCAAGGCGCGCCGGACTACAAGGAGATCGGCACGCTGCTGCCGATGGTCGCCAAAGACGGTGCCCATTATGCCAACAACGTGAAGATGGACGGCCCCGGCACCTACACCGTGGTACTGCGCTACGAAAGCCCGCAGATCAAGGGGTTTTTCCATCACGTCGACAAAGAAACCGGTGTGCCTGAATGGTGGTCTCCCTTCACCAAAACCTTCACATTCAAGTACCCACAGAGTTGAGTCCCTGCTTACGACAGCCGATTAGCGGGTGTCGTAAGCACCACTGTGTCTGATAACGTGCGTCTATCGATTGCAGCCGGTATGCTTGGCCCGCAACCTCATGGACGCCCGCTATGACTCTTACAGAATTACGCTACATCGTGACCCTCGCCCAAGAACAACACTTCGGCCACGCGGCTGAGCGTTGCCACGTCAGCCAGCCGACGCTGTCGGTGGGCGTGAAAAAGCTTGAAGACGAACTCGGTGTGCTGATTTTCGAGCGCAGCAAAAGCGCCGTGCGCCTCACTCCCGTGGGCGAAGGTATCGTGGCCCAGGCTCAAAAAGTACTGGAGCAAGCGCAGAGCATTCGCGAGCTGGCCCAGGCCGGCAAGAACCAGCTGACTGCCCCGCTCAAGGTCGGCGCGATCTACACCGTCGGCCCGTATCTGTTCCCGCACCTGATCCCGCAACTGCACCGCGTTGCCCCGCAGATGCCGCTGTATATCGAAGAAAACTTCACCCACGTATTGCGCGACAAACTGCGCAACGGCGAGCTGGACGCGATCATCATCGCCCTGCCGTTCAACGAGGCGGACGTACTCACCCTGCAGCTCTACGACGAGCCCTTCCAGGTGCTGATGCCCGCCTCACACCCGTGGACCCAGAAAACCACCATCGACGCCGGGCTGCTCAACGACAAGAGCCTGCTGCTGCTGGGCGAAGGCCACTGCTTCCGCGACCAGGTGCTGGAAGCCTGCCCAACCCTCACCAAGGGCAACGACGGCGCCAAGCACACCACCGTGGAATCCAGCTCCCTGGAAACCATCCGTCACATGGTCGCCTCCGGCCTGGGCATCTCGATCCTGCCGTTGTCGGCGGTGGACAGCCATCACTACGCGCCCGGCGTGATCGAAGTTCGCCCACTCACGCCGCCGGTGCCGTTCCGCACCGTGGCGATCGCCTGGCGTGCCAGCTTCCCACGGCCAAAGGCGATTGAGATCCTCGCCGACTCGATCCGCCTGTGCTCGGTGGCCAAGCCGCCCGCCGCCGCGAGCTGATCCGCCGTATGACTGAGCTGTCGCAGGTGCCGGTGACGGCACTCAAGGGTGTCGGTGAAGCCATGGCCGAGAAGTTGGCCAAGGTCGGCCTGGAAAACCTCCAGGACGTGCTGTTCCACCTGCCCCTGCGTTATCAGGACCGCACCCGCGTGGTGCCTATCGGCCAGTTGCGCCCTGGGCAGGATGCGGTGGTCGAAGGCACCGTCAGCGGCGCCGATGTGGTAATGGGCAGGCGCCGCAGCCTGGTGGTGCGCCTGCAGGACGGCACCGGCGGCCTGAGCCTGCGCTTCTACCATTTCAGCAACGCACAAAAGGAAAGCCTCAAGCGCGGCACCCGCGTGCGTTGTTACGGCGAAGCGCGGCCCGGCGCGTCCGGCCTGGAAATCTACCACCCCGAATACCGCGCGATCACCGGCGACGAACCACCGCCGGTAGACACCACCCTCACGCCGATTTACCCGCTCACCGAAGGCCTGACTCAGCAACGCCTGCGCCAGTTGTGCCTGCAGACCCTGACGATGCTCGGCCCGCAAAGCCTGCCCGACTGGCTGCCGCTGGAACTGGCCCGCGACTACCAACTGGCGCCGCTGGACGATGCGATTCGCTACCTGCATAACCCACCGGCCGACGCCGATGTCGACGAACTGGCCCTGGGTCATCACTGGGCCCAGCACCGCCTGGCCTTCGAAGAACTGCTGACCCACCAACTGTCGCAACAACGCCTGCGTGAAAGCATGCGTTCCCTGCGCGCCCCAGCGATGCCCAAGGCCACGCGCCTGCCCGCGCAGTACCTGGCCAACCTCGGCTTTGCGCCCACCGGTGCCCAACAGCGTGTGGGCAACGAAATCGCCTATGACCTCAGCCAGCGAGAGCCCATGCTGCGCCTGATCCAGGGCGACGTGGGCGCGGGCAAGACCGTGGTCGCCGCGCTTGCCGCCTTGCAGGCATTGGAAGCCGGTTACCAGGTGGCGTTGATGGCACCTACCGAAATCCTCGCCGAACAGCACTTCATCACCTTCAAGCGCTGGCTCGAGCCATTGGGCCTGGAAGTGGCGTGGCTGGCCGGCAAGCTCAAGGGCAAGACCCGCGCAGCCGCACTGGAGCAGATCGCCGGCGGCGCGCCCATGGTGGTGGGCACTCACGCATTGTTCCAGGACGAAGTGCAGTTCAAGAACCTGGCCCTGGTGATCATCGACGAGCAACACCGCTTCGGCGTGCAACAACGCCTGGCCCTGCGCCAAAAAGGCGTGGGCGGGCGCATGAACCCGCACCAGTTGATCATGACCGCCACACCCATCCCCCGCACCCTGGCCATGAGCGCCTACGCCGACCTCGACACCTCGATCCTCGACGAACTGCCGCCAGGGCGTACCCCGGTCAACACCGTGCTGGTCACCGACACCCGGCGGGTGGAAGTGATTGAACGCGTACGCGGCGCGTGCGCAGAAGGGCGCCAGGCGTATTGGGTGTGCACGCTGATCGAAGAGTCCGAAGAGCTGACCTGCCAGGCCGCCGAAACCACCTTCGAGGACCTCACCAGCGCCCTCGGCGAACTCAAGGTCGGGCTGATTCACGGGCGTATGAAACCAGTGGAAAAAGCGGCGGTGATGGCCGAATTCAAGGCCGGCAATCTGCAATTGCTGGTGGCCACCACGGTGATTGAAGTCGGCGTGGACGTGCCCAACGCCAGCTTGATGATCATCGAAAACCCAGAGCGCCTGGGCCTGGCGCAACTGCACCAGCTGCGCGGCCGCGTGGGCCGGGGCAGTGCGGCCAGCCACTGCGTATTGTTGTATCACCCTCCGCTGTCGCAGATCGGCCGTCAGCGCCTGGGCATCATGCGCGAGACCAACGACGGTTTTGTCATTGCCGAAAAAGACCTGGAACTGCGCGGCCCCGGCGAAATGCTCGGTACTCGCCAGACCGGCCTGTTGCAATTCAAGGTCGCCGACCTGATGCGTGACGCCGATTTGTTGCCTGCCGTACGCGATGCGGCGCAAGCCCTGCTGGAACGCTGGCCGGATCACGTCAGCCCGCTGCTGGATCGCTGGCTGCGCCACGGGCAGCAATACGGCCAAGTGTGACGCCTGACTCACTTAAGCGACCTACAGATGTATCAAGCTGGTTATACTTCGGTGACTGTACGAATTTGGATCAGGCCATGTCAGAAGTTGCTCTCGCCACAGCCCCACTGACCGCCCCGCCGGTCATTCGGGCTCTGCTCGCAAAACTCGCCATCCCCTACGCGGAAGTCATCGAACATCCGGGCCTGAATCCAGCACGAAAGGTCCAGGCGGTGCTGCTGGAAGATGCGGTGGGCGCACTGATGGTGCTGTTTCCGCAAAACCAGTTGCTCGACCTCAACCGCCTCACCGAACTCACCGGCCGCCGCCTCACGGCGGTGCCGCCGGAACGCGTCAGGCGCATGCTGGACAAGCATGAGCTGAGCCTGCTGCCCGGGTTGCCGGCACTTACCAGTTCGCCATGTCTGTACGAAGGCAGCCTGCTCAACGAGCCGAGTCTGCTGGTGCACTCTGGCGAAGCCGGGTTACTGCTGGAAATCGCCAGTGACGCCTTCAAAACCATGCTCACCAAGGCCAGCGCCGCGCAGTTCGGCGAGCCGCTGAGCAATATCCGCCCCAACCTCGACCGCCCCAACGATGACCGCGAGGAAATCACTCAGGCCATGCAGGCGTTCACCGCGCGCCGCATTCAGCAGCGCCTGGAAGCGACTATCGAGATTCCGCCGCTGGCCGACACCGCGCAAAAGATCATCAAGCTGCGCGTGGACCCCAATGCGACCATCGACGACATCACCGGCGTGGTCGAAACCGACCCGGCGCTGGCGGCTCAAGTGGTGAGCTGGGCAGCGTCCCCGTACTACGCATCACCGGGCAAGATCCGCTCGGTGGAAGACGCCATCGTCCGCGTGCTGGGCTTTGACCTGGTCATCAACCTGGCGCTGGGCCTGGCCCTGGGCAAAACCCTGAGCCTGCCCAAAGATCACCCCCACCAGGCCACGCCGTACTGGCACCAGTCGATCTACACCGCCGCCGTGATCGAAGGCCTGACCCGTGCCATGCCCCGCGCCCAGCGCCCGGAAGCCGGCCTGACTTACCTCGCCGGCCTGCTGCACAACTTCGGTTACCTGCTGCTGGCCCACGTGTTTCCGCCGCACTTCTCACTGATCTGCCGCCATCTGGAGGTCAACCCGCACCTGTGCCACAGCTACGTGGAACAGCACCTGCTGGGCATCAGCCGCGAACAGATCGGTGCCTGGCTGATGCGCTATTGGGACATGCCGGATGAACTGTCCACCGCCCTGCGCTTCCAGCACGACCCGACCTACGACGGCCAATACGCCGAATACCCGAACCTGGTGTGCCTGGCCGTGCGCCTGTTGCGCAGCCGCGGGATTGGATCCGGGCCGGATGAAACCATCCCGGATGCGTTGCTGGAGCGTCTGGGCTTGAGCCGCGAAAAGGCTGAGGAAGTGGTCGCCAAGGTGCTGGACGCCGAAGTGCTGTTGCGAGAGCTGGCCTCTCAGTTCAGCCAAGGCTGAATGTATAACCTGTCAGGCCGCTATCGGGAGCAACTCGGTTTTATTGAAAAACCTCAGTTCTTCTTTTTCTTCGGCCGCAAATACTTGGTCAACCCCTGGAACCAGATCACCAGCGCCGGGTTGCCCTTGATCTGGATCGACTTGTCCTGAATCCCCGTCATGAACGCCAATTGCTTATTCTTCGCCTGCATCGTGGCGAAGCCGTAGGCCGCATCCTTGAACGCAATCGCGAACGCCGGCGCCGGGTGAACCCCTGAGCGGCTGGTAATACGCTGGTCTTTGACGATGAAGTGACGGGCAACCTTGCCGTCGAGGGTCTGCAACTGGAACGCCAGGTCTTTGTCACCCAACTGTTGCTGGAAGGCAGGATTGGTGCGGCTGGCTTTGCCCATCATCAGGCCCAGCACCCACAAGAGAAGACGAAATTTCATGCACGCGGCCTCGGTGTCATTATTAAGTGGCCGCAGCAGTGTAACCAATTGCAAGCAGAACGCCACCGATCTAGCGCTTTAGGCGCAGATCGGCTGGCGTTTAACGCTTATAGCAACATCTTACTCAAACGTTAGGGCAAGGCACCGGCGCCCAGTCGGCCAGGTTTGGATCGCGGCAGGTGCCTTCGATCTGTGCCTTACCGGCGCTGGCGACTTTCTTGCTTTCATCCTGCTTGTTCTGGGCGGTCTGGAAGGTTTTCTCGGTGGAGACCGCTTCGGTAGGGACGGTTGGAAGCGGCGGCTTCTTCGGCGGCTTGGTACCGGTGCCTTTCTTCTTGTTGGCCGGCGGCACGACAGGCGTTACATCGGCCTTGGCCACGGTGACCACGTCGGCACGCTGCACGCCGACCTGTTGCAGGTCTTTCTCGTAGGCCTGGGTGTAGTTGTTCAGGTCTTCGGCAGCCTTGCCATTGACCGCAACGATCAGGTCATTGGATTCCTTCAGGCCCGCGACGATTTCCGCCAGGCGCTTGCGGCCTTCGGTGTCGTTGACCGTCTTGGCCTTGCGGTCCGAGACCAGCTTGGTGAACGCGCTCTGGTAGCACTGCTGGGACGCCTTGGCATACGCCGTGCTGCGATCGATATCGGAAGCGCTTTTGTTCACGTCAGCGGCATAGGAGGCGATGCGCTGGTTGTCATCGGCGATCTGCTTCTGACGCTCGGTGTAGTAACCCGCCGCGCCGCCGGCCAGGGCACCACCGGCTGCGCCGATCGCGGCGTTACGACCGCGCTTTTCCTTGTCGCCGGTCAGGGCGCCCAGCAAGGCACCGCCGGCAGCGCCGATGGCCGCGCCAGTGACAACCGACTTGGTCATGTTCGAATCGGTGGCACGCAGGTGCTGTACCGGCTCGTAGCAGTTGGGGTAGTACTCGACTTTTGTGCTGGACGCGACCTTGGAGGCCGGCGATGTCGCACAACCGGTCAGCACCGTGCTGAAGCCGGCCGCGATCAGCAGCAAATGACGCTTGGAAACCGCCTTACGGGAAAAAAGCATAAGTTGTGTTCTCTTCTAAGTTTGACTTGCCCAGCACGGCAACCGCCGCCTGAGTCCCTTCCAAGCTCGCTGCAACCAACGGTCAAGACCGCTGACCGCTCGCTGCGAGCAATTCCTTCAAGATCGTCGCCGGGTCGGCCCGCTGTTGTTTGCGGTAATTGCCGACATGGCTGACGAATAGTGTCGCGCGCGTGACCAGGCTCTTACCGAGCACGGGCTTGCGATCCAACTCTTCCTTGATCCGTTGAAACTGTGCCTGGATCACCGCATCGGTGTAGCGCGTGCCGGTGGCCAGGTTGTCGATGTAAATCGCGACCGCGCCGTCGAGGGCGCTGCGCCCGTTGGCAATGGCCATATCAAACAACTGCGCGCTGGCCTGGTCCTTGTTGTCCACGGCCTGCTGGCGGCTCTTCTGCAGGTTGGCCAGGCGAATGTTGTAGTTGCTGATGGTCTCGGCCACCAGCGCGGAAGACTGAATCAGGTTGCCGGCCGCCTCTTCGCGTTGCTGGGCGATCAGCGAAACGTTGCGCTTGAGCTCTTCGTTGACCAGGCCCAGTTCGGCTTGCAGCTTGGGGTCGGCGCTGGCGGCGATGATGCTGTCCAGGCGCTTGGTGGGGTCCTGGGCGTCGTCGATGGCGTCGGTCAGCGACGCCAGGCGCCCTTCCTTTTGCCACTGCGCGAACAGCTCCTTGTAGCGCGAGCGCGGCGCGGACAGCGCGCCAATCGCCACGCGAAAACCGGTGGTTTCGTTGCTTTGTTCGGTGCCGTCGGCGGCGAACAATGGGTATTCGCGGCGCATGCCGGTAAACAGCGTGCCCTCGCCCTCCAGGTAATTGCCGCCCTTGACCACGAAGCCGCCATAGGTGCCCTGGCGGCGCCCGGCGTGTACCAGTTGGAAAGATTCCTGGACCATTTCCGCCGCGTTGCCGATCACATCGAACATGCCGATCGGGTTGGGCAGTTTGGTGCCGATGGGCATCAAGCGCGCGGCCTGACCTGTGCCGCCGGCGACCTGGTTGAACACCGCGTAATCGCCCAGCGGGCCGTCGCTGTCACTGCCTTCGGCGCGGCGCGGGAACAACCGCCCTTCCAGGTCCTGACGGCTCACCGCCTGGCCACCGCGTGCCGCGAACTCCCATTCCACCTCGGTAGGCAGGCGCACAAACCCCAGGCCGCCGTCTTCGGCCGACGTCCCGCGCCCGCTCACCGGCAGCAACTCACGGTGGTATTTCATCAGCCAGGCGCTGTACACCGCCGAGAAGCGCTCGGCCTCAAAGCGCGACAGCTTCACCTTGGGCAAACGCCCGGCCATGCCGGTGGGCGCCTCGCAGGCCGGGGCCGGCTCGCCACTGGCCAGGGACTGCGCCTGGGCCATCACCTGGGCGTACTGGCGCGCGGTAACTTCGTACTTGCCGATGAAATACAGCATGGGCTTGAGCGGGGTCTTGGCGTCGGTCTTCGGCATCAGCGGCGCGATGACTTTGTTCCAGTCCCTGGGCAAGTCCTTGAGGGTGAACTGGCCGTTGATGAAATCGCGGCGATAGCCGGAAATAAACGACTGCTGATACCCCGCCTCGCCTTCGGCAAAGGGGTAACCGAGGCTGATCTCACGGTCATCCAGGGTGCCCTGGGCCAGCACGTAGGCGTAGCGGAACACCATATTGCCGTCGCACGGCAGCGGCAGGCTGACGTCGTCCGGCAACGGTTTGGGGTTGTCCAGTTTATCGCTTGCTTCATCCGCCCAGGCCAGCGAGGCCAGGCTCAGCGCCACGGCGGCGCCCAGTAACTTATACATCTCTGATTCCTTCGCAAGCCTGGATACGCGCCACTCGCCAACCGCCGCAAGCTGCCGCCACGGCACTGACGCCGAGGACTGCAATCAGGGCCAGGCCGTAGTGGCGCGCCAGCAGGTGACTGGCGTGTTCGCCCGGCACCTGCACGAATAATGTATTCAACCCCGCCTCGGCCAGGCCATAGAGCCCGGCGCTGAACACGGCGGCAAAGCCTGCGCTATAGAGCGCCTGCAGCACCACGAACAACAGTAGCCCACCGGTGGGAAATCCCAACAGGCGCAACACCGACAATTCCCGACGCTTGCGCGCCACAGCGGCCAGGGCCCCGGCGAAGATCGCCGCAAAAGCGCCCGCCAACGCCAACCCGGCGATGATCCAGAATACGACCGACAGGTTGCGGCTCAACGACTGCACCTGGGCAATGGTGTTCGCCTGGGTCGACACCAACAGGTTCTGCCCGGCGAAAAACACGCGCAGCGTCTCCACATCAGTGAGGCTGCGCGCATACAGGCGAAACGCCGGATACACGCGCTGCTCGCCCACGGCCACCTCTTCCCCCGCCCATCCCAACGCCGCTACGGCGCGCCCATCGCGATAATCTTCCGCCGCTTCCAGCAAGCCCAGGTCAGCGAACAAAGCGTCTCGGGCAAAGGCTTCCAACGGCAACACCGCCACCACCCGCACCCGCGTGCGCTGTTCCTCGACACGCCCAGCCACCTGACGCGCGAAGCGGGTTTCCAACATGTCGCCAGGCCGTGCCGCCAGCTTTTCGGCGGCGGTGTGGCTCAGCACGATCTGGTCCAGGCCCTTGGGCATCGCCAGATCGCCCAGCAAGGGATCACCCGGCGCCGTCGGCAGCATCTCCAGGGTCAGCGTTCCCACCTGCGCCGTCGCCGCGATCTGCCGCGTGCGCGGCAGCGCAAACGCCACATCAGGGCGTTGGCCCAGCTGCGCGATAAATGTGCTGCTGAATCGACCACCGCCCAGCGGAATAATTTCACGGGTAGCCGGATCGGTCTGCAATCGTTCGGTCAAACTGCTAACCAGTCCAAATTTCAAGCCGAATAACACCAACAATGGCGCGATCACCGCCACCAGCGCCAGCACCGAACAGGCCGACAGCCAGGCATCGTTGCGGTAATCCTGCCAGGCCAGCGACGCCACCAAAGGGATACGCATCAGCACGCCTCCCCAAGGGTGGCGGTGACGCCGCCGTCGGCGTCGCGACGGCAACTGATGCGCCGCACCTGCAAGCCACTGGCGCGGGCCAGGGGTTCGTCATGGGTGGCGATCACACAGGCGGCGCGGTGTTCGCGGGCCTGGGCCAACAGTGCATGCATCACACGTTCGGCATTCAGCGGGTCGAGGGACGCGGTGGGCTCATCCGCCAGCACCAGTTGCGGTGCGTGGGCCAGGGCACGCGCGCAGCTCACGCGCTGGCGTTGCCCCACCGACAGTGCCGAGGGTTTCTTGGCCAACTGGTCGCTGATTTCCAGCTGTTCGGCCAGACGCGTCACGCTGCCATCGTCCTTCAAGCCCAGCAGTTGGCGGGACAAAGCGATATTGCCGCGCACATCGAGAAACCCCAGCAGCCCGCCGGTTTGCAGGACATAGCCCAGGTGTTGGCGGCGCAATGCGGCGAGTACGGACTGCTGATCGGCGCGCCACAAGCCAGCGATGTCCTGCCGATTGAATTCGAAGCCGCCCACCTGATCCGGCGCCAGCACCAGCGCGAGCAAATCCAGCAAGGTGCTTTTGCCGCAACCGCTGGGCCCGACAATCGCTACTTGCTCGCCCGCACGCAGCGTCAGCGCCGGGATCACCAGGCTATAACGCTGGCTACCGACGCCCCGGCTCTTGTGCACCGCGCTCAGGTTCAGCATTACGGCAGCGTCGACAACGGCACGCGGTACAACGCATCGCCCGGCTCGGCATCGCCAAAACGGACCCAGTTGGCCACGTCATTGTGGAAGGTTTCGTAGAGGCGGATCTTCGAATCCAACTCGTCGATAAAGTCTTCCTGCTCGGCCACGCTCAACGACAACCACAAATCCTGGGTCATGTTCAGCGACTTGCTGCGGTACGGCAGGCCTTCCAGGTATTCACCAAGGATGCCGCCGTCGGCCAGGTTGCCGCCCTTGCGCAAGGCTTGCGGGTCGCGGCTCATGTAGGCCGAGGCGCTGGCGATTTCCTGGAAGAAATCCTTGGGCGAGGTCTGGGTCTTGCGCGCCGCGTCGACGATCAGCTTCAGCGACTGCTGCAAGTCGTTGAGCTGCAATTTGGTCAGCATCACACACACCTGGAACGCCGGCAGCGCCGGGTTGGTCAGGTCGCGATCGGCGGTCCAGGCGCTGACCAGTTGCGGCGCCTGGCTCGCGGTCTTGCGGCCAAGGAAGTCCATGTGCATGGCATACCCGACCGCCGCGGTTTTGTCCGCCAGGCTTGGCGCGGCACTCAGCAACGGCACCGGCTGCGGCGTATCGCTGCGCACCTGATGCACCAAGTTGGCGAAGACGGTGCCGATCTCGTCGACACGCTCGCCCAACTTGCGCACATCGCCACCCGGTACCGGCGTGTACAGGTCGCCGATCCGCGGGTTGGCGTCGGCGGTGAGCACGCGGTACTGGCTCTCGGCGCCGGCGTGGGTTTTCTTGCCGGCATCGGTGCGCAGGTGCAGGGCGTAGATCTTGATCTGCTTGCCCAACGCGGCCTGACGCACTTCGGCCTCGTTCATCTGGGTGGCGGCAAACGGGTCGTTCTTGCGCAGCGCACCGGCATCGGTGACCAGCAGGATGATGCGCCCGCCATAGCCGGACCAGTCCATGCCATCCACCGCCTGCATCACCCCGGCAAACGCGTCTTCGTTGAACGAATGGCTGGACACGCTGGAGGCTTTGACCTGGCGCGCCATGTCGAGGAAACGCTGCGGGTCGCGGCCCTGATCCAAAGTGATCAGGGTCTTGGCCACGTATTCCAGGCCGGGGGTTTTCTGGGTGCTGTTGCGAAAGCCGACCATGCCGAAGCTGACGCTATCGAGTTCGCCGCGCTCGGCGATACGGGTTTGCAGTTCGTGTACCACATCGCGGATCTGGTCGATGTAGGGCTGCATCGACACGGTGGTATCCACCACCAGCACCACGGCGGTGCGGAAGGCGTCGGCATTGGCATTGATGACCGGCGTGGCCGGCTTGGCCACCGCGCTGCTGCCGGGGTCGATGGAGGCGATATTGAGCAACTGCACCGGCTGGCCGTTTTCGTCGAAGCTCTCTTTGGAGTCGAAGATCGGCAACAGGTAAAACTGGTTCTGCGGCACCGCGCTGGCAGCCGGTTCCAGGGCCAGGACCTGGCCGTTGTCGTCGCTGTGCTTCTGCGCTTTGGCCAGCACACCTTTGGCGGCGGCGGGGTCGGCGAGCAGTTTTTCCACTTCCCCCGGTTGGCGCAGGAACATCACCGGCGCACGCCCCGAGCGCTCGGTGAACTTGAGCACCAGGCTCTGCTTCCAGTCGCTGACCTGGGCGGCCGGCAACCAACCGTCGCTGCGCCCATCGGTGGCGGCGCCGACGCGCACCCACGGCTGGCCGTCGAGGTCTTTGCGTTGGTACACGTAGAGCACGGAGAACGCCGGCAGCGCTTTGCCGGGCGCACTGCCGGCCTCGCTGGAAAGCTTGGCGCCGGGCTTGCTCAGCACACGTTGGAACAGGGTCTTTTTACCGGCCATCAACAGCGGGCGCTGGCCGCCATCCACCTCGGCCACCGCTGCGGGGGGCATGGCCGGCGGCGTGGCTGCCGGTACAACGGCTGCAGGCGGTTTTGCCGGTTCGTCACTACCGCTCAACCACCAGTAACTCGCGCCGCCAATCGCCAGCGCCACCGCCACGGCTACCGCCGCCAGTGCCAACACCGGCCCACGGCGCTGTTCGGACACAGCCTTGTGCTGCGTCGGCGTCACCACCGGTTGGCGCTCCGGCTGCGGCTGGGGTTTGGCGGTGGGGATCTCGATGGACTGCGGCGTGATCCCCGCCAAATCAAAATTCATCGGAATAGGCAGCGGCCGCACCAGCGTGGCTTCCGGCGAATCCGCCGGCAGTTGCTCCAGCGCCAGCAGCAATGCCGCCGCATCCGGGAACCGTTCGGCCGGGTCCTTGGCCAGCAGCTTGCGCAGCACGCCCTGATACCGGCCGTGGTGCACCGGCAATTCCGGCAATGGCTCGGTCAGGTGCGCCAGCGCGGTAGACAGCGCATCGGTGCCGCTGTACGGCAGCTTGCCGACGAGGATTTCGTACAACACCACGCCCAGCGCATACAGGTCGGCGCGGCCATCGATCTCCTGGCCCCGCGCCTGTTCCGGGCTCATGTAGCTCGGCGTGCCCACGGCAAAACCGGCCTGGGTGAACTGGGTGCGGTCATCCAGGGACTTGGCAATGCCAAAGTCCGACAACACCGCCGTGCCGTCGGCGCGAAACAGAATGTTCGCCGGCTTGACGTCGCGGTGCACCAAGCCCTGGGCATGCGCATAACCCAGCGCCGAGGCAATCTGGCGAATCAAGGTCACGCCCTGCTCCGGCGTCATGCCGGCGGCGATGCGTTCCTTGAGCGTGCCGTTGGGCAGGTATTCCATGGCCATGTAATACAGCTCACCGACATTGCCGATGTCATGGATGGTCACCGTGTGCGGGTGCGACAGGCGCGCCAGGGTTTTGCCTTCGCGCAGGAAGCGCTCGCAGAACGTCGGGTCGGCCGCCAGCGCCGCCGCCATCACCTTCAACGCCACCTTGCGCTCCAGCGAGCGCTGGGTTGCCAGGTATACGCTGGCCATCGCGCCTTCGCCGATCTCGCCTTCGATGTCGTAGCCCGGAATCACGATATTCATACCGATACCTTCACGACGATGGCGGTGATGTTGTCCGGTGCGCCGCGATTAAGCCCCAGGTGTACCAGGCTGCGCACGATTTCATCCGGGGCGTCGTGGCTGAGCACGTCGCGGATTTCATGATCTTCGACGGTCTTGTTCAGGCCATCGCTGCACAGCAGGTAACTGTCACCGGGGGCGATCAGCAGATCGAGCACCGCCACCTCAAGCTGGGCTTCCACGCCCACGGCGCGGGTGACGATATTGGCGCGCGGGTGTGTGCGGGCATCGGCTTCGCTGAGCAGGCCGCTGTCCTGCAAGTCCTGCACATAACTGTGGTCGCGGGAAATGCCCTCCAGCACGCCGTCGCGCAGGCGATACAAGCGACTGTCACCGGCCCACAAACACACGCCGCGCAAGCCACGGGCGGCCAGCGCCACCACGGTGCTGCCCATCATGGTCACGCCACGGTTGGCGGTTTCTTCGCGCACGGCAGCGTTGATGCGGATCAGGTCATTGCGCAAGGCCGCCGAGTATTCGTCGAGGGAGCGACCCATCGGCACGCTGCGCAGGCTGTCGACGATCAGGCTGCTGACGTAGTCCCCCGCCGCATGCCCGCCCATGCCGTCGGCCACCACCCACAGGCGGTTTTCCGGCAGGTCCAGGCACGCGTCTTCGTTGACTTGGCGCACCATGCCTACATGGCTTTTGCTTGCGGATTTGTACGTCGCCCCCATCTACACCACACCTTCTTGTCCGAGCAAAAACTGCGCAAAATCGCTGGCGGCGGGCAAGCCCTGACACCGCAATAAACCAGGGGAAATACGTTGCGAGCCACGGCCCCACCAGAGGCTTGCGCCTTCGCAGGCCTGCTCGGCGAGCGCGGCCATGCGCCCATGGGGCTCGGTGGCGGCCATGCGTTGCAGGCTGGCGAAACGGCTGTCGACCGCACGCGGCTCAGCCGTCGGCGCGCCGAGGCGGTCGAGGCCGTCGTTGAAACCTTCAAATGTCGCGCCGGCGTCCAGGGTGCTGAGCAGCAACTCTTCAGCCCGCTCGAACCACGCGTCCGACCCGCCCACCAGGGAGGCGGGGTTGTTGTTGTGATCGAGCAAAGCCACCACCGCCAGCGGGAAATAGCGCCCCACCCGGTCGATGCTCGGCATCACCACGCCGGTCGCCGCGTCCGGCCCGCATACGCCCGGCGCCAGTACAAAGCGCCACAACGGGCTGACCAGGTACACATTGAGCCAATCACCGCCCAGGCTGTTCTGGCTGGCGAGCAAGCCCGCCGCGAGCCAGCTGTCCCACGGGCCGATAAAACTCTGGGGCAAGGCGCGGCTGACAAAGTCCCCGCGACTGGCCAGCTTGCCGTAGAAACCCAGGCTCGTCATAGCCGCTCCGGCAGGCTGAAGCCACTGATCACGCGACTCTTGAACGGGTTGAAGGCGCTGTTGGCGCGCAACTCGTAGGCGATGCTCGCGCCATCGACCCGCAAACGCAGGTTGAAGCGGTCCGGCGAGTTGCCAGCGGTGAGGTCCGATTGCTCCAGCAGGCGGAACCACGCCCACGGGCCATCCAGGGTCACGCCGGAACGGCCACTGGCCGACGGCGGCATGATGGAAATACGCACCACGCCAATGCTGCCGGGGTTCGGCCATTGCATCGCTACCGGGCGGCTCGGGCCGTGGTCGTAGCTCAGTTGCTGGCCGTCGAGGTCAAGCAGGAACTGGGTAATGGTCGGGTCCATCGACACCGGCTTGAGCTCGAAACGCACGATAGGCTGAGTGCCCCCCGACCTGAAGAACGCATCGCGAATAGTCGCGGCACGCTGGAAGGTTTGCAGCACACCCGGCGCAATCCCCAGCTTCTGCGCGGCGCCCGGCTGCCAGCGCCAGGTCGGCGCGGAGGTGTCCACGTAAGGTTGCAGGTATTTGCGGAAGTAGTTGTCCATCACCCCGCCCACGCCGAAGAACTGGCCGAAGTCATCCAGGGTGGCGTCGCGGGTGCTGCCCGGCGACATCGGGTAACGCCCCGCCAACGACTGGCGGTACACGTTGACCACTTCGCTGACCCAGGCCGCGTTCAGTTGGTTACGCACGCCGCCCATCATGCTGTTGGTGGTGGAATTGACCACCGACTTGACCATACCCTGTACCAATGGCGGCTGGCGCTCGGCATTCAGGCTGACCCGCGTGGCGGCGGCCGACGCCTGGTTCTTGGCCTCGCCGAGCAAGGCGTCGCCGCTGGCGCCGACCATGGCGCTGACCTGTACATACAGCGCATTCATGTCCGACAGCAGGCCATCGATGGCCGCCGGTTCGCCTTCGTTCTTGCTGACGATGCTGTTGAGCTCGGCAAAGTGCGCAGTCACCGGATCATCCGCCGCCTGCGGGGCATTGGCGGTGGGTTGTTCCTGGCCGAGCAGGCTGCCAAGGCGCTCCTTGAGCTTGTCCACACCGCCTTCCACCGGCACACCTTTGGCCGCCAGTTGGCGCTCTTCGGCTTGCAGGTCGGTTTCCTTGGCCACCGCCACCAGCAGTTTTTTCAGCGGTGAGCTCGGCCCGGAAATCACCCGCAGCACGTCAGCCGCCTGAGCCACGCTGGTGATGGGCACAAAGTCGATGTCGGCGAGCAGCGCGTCCCACTGACGCTGGTAATCCTGGAAGTACAGGCGCCGCACATCGGCGGCCAGGCTCACCACGTTCTGTTGATCGGCCTGCTCACGGCCGAGCACCCATTGCTCTTCAGCGAGGGTGCCGGTCTGGTTCAGGCTGCTGAGCAGGAACGCCTGGCGATAGCCCTTGGCGGTGAAAAACCCGCTCAACGGCTCGCCCAACGGCTTGCCGCTCTTGCGGCTGAACACCAGCGCGGCGTCGCGACCGGCGGCTTCGTTGATGCGAAAGTCCGGGATACCCTCGAGCAGCTTCTGGCGCTTGACCCGGTCGTAGACACGCTGGGCCACCGGCAATTGTTGCAGTTGGCGGCGCAGATCGTCGATCAAACGTGGGTCGAGGCGCGCATTCGGTGGGTGGCGCTCGAACAACGCCTGCAAGTGCCCGGTCAACGCCTGGCGCTGATCGGCCGGCAAGTCGCGCGGCAAGTTGCGGTCCCAGTCGAGCGCGATCCAGGCTTTGATGAAGTCCGGGTCGTAATGCTCGCTGTCGGCCAGCATCAGGTAGGCCTTGAGGCCTTCGTAAAGAAAGTCCGAGTTGCCGCCGCCGTGCAGTTGTTCTTCGATGCGCGTCACCAGGCGTGGCGCAAACACCGCGATCAGCAGCTTGCGGTAGACGCTGGCGGACTCGGCTTCGAGCATGTCGCCCTGATACAAGCCCAGGCCCTCTGACCAGTTGGGCGAGTCACCCGCAAGGTTTTTCACCGCGTTGAGCAACGGCAGCACGGCCAGCACTTCGCGCTGTGCCGGGCTCAGGTTCTGTACGGTCTGGCCCAGCGGCGCGACCTTCTGGTCGACCTGGGTGATATAGGCCTGGTTGGCGCGATAACTCACCCACCACAAGCCACTGACCACCACCACGGTCGCCACCGTCGCCGCGAGTACGCCGCGGGCGATCCACTTGCGCCGCCGTTCGACCTTCGGGTTCACCCCCACTAGCCCACGCTCGGCAAATGCCACGGCGGTAAACAGTTTTTCGATGAAGTAACTGCGCCCGGTGCCGCTCTGGCGCGCCAGGTGCTGGCGGTCCAGGTTCATGCTCTGGGCCATGGCGCCGATCAGGCGGTCAATCGGGCTGCCTTCCTGGGTGCCGCTGGTGAAATACACACCGCGCAGCAACGCACGCTCTTCGAAGGCGTTGGGTTTGAACACGCCTTCGAGGAAGCTTTGCAGGCAATCCTTCAACGCGCCGAACTGCTGTGGGAAGCCGTAGATCAGGTCGCGCCGCGCCGGGTCGCGTTCCTGTTGCAGGCGCTCCACCAAGCGTTCGTTGAGGCGCTGTTCGAGGCCGGCGAACTCACTTTGCAAATGGGCCAGCGGGCTGTCGCTGTTCTTGCCGTCGTCCAGGGCAAACGTCATGCCCCACACCTGGGCGCGGTCTTCCTTGCTCAGGTTGTCGAAGAACTCCATGAAGCCCGGCACCAGGTCGAGCTTGGTCAGCATCAGGTAGATGGGGAAGCGCACGCCCAGTTGGGTGTACAGCTCCTGGATACGCAGGCGAATCGCAGCGGCGTGGGCGGCGCGCTCGGCGTCGGTACCGAGCAGCAAATCCGACAGGCTGATCGCAATGAATGCGCCGTCGATGGGGCGACGCGAGCGCTGCTTTTTCAGCAGGTCGAGAAAGCCCAGCCACGCGGCTTTATCCACCTTGGAGTTGCTGTCCTGGGTGGTGTAGCGGCCAGCGGTGTCGAGCAGGACGGCCTGGTCGGTAAACCACCAATCGCAGTTGCGCGTACCACCGACGCCGCGCACCGCACCGGCGCCCAACTGCGCGGCCAACGGAAAATGCAGGCCGGAATTGACCAGCGCGGTGGTCTTGCCCGAGCCCGGCGGCCCGATGATCACGTACCACGGCAGTTCATAGAGGTTGCGCCGCTCATCACCGCCGAGCTTGGCTTTTTTCAACAGCGCGAGGGCTTCGTCCATGCGCTCGCGCAGGGTCGACAGCTCTTCGGCGGTGGCCACACTGTTGGGGTCGACCGGTGTTTGCGCCGCGAGGCTGCGCATGACTTCGGCAGCCTGGCGACGGGCCTGGACGATGCGGAACACGCGATAGGCGATCCACACCCCGAACACCAGGATGATCAGCGCCCAACGGCGCCCTTCTGGCACCAGCACGTCGAGCAACGGCCCGACAAACCAGATGATCAGGCTCAGGGCGATCAGGCCCAGCACCGGGATCACCCAGCGAATCATGAAACTGAAAAACGCCTTCACTCGACGCCCTCCGCCAATACGGTGATTTCAACCCGACGATTGCGGGCACGGCCTTCGGCTGTGCTGTTGGTGGCCAGCGGCTCGGTGTCGCTTCTGCCCTCGGCACTGAAGCGATCCGCCTGGCCGGTCTTGGCCGCCAGGATTTCCAGCACCGACTTGGCCCGCGCTTCGGACAACGCCCAGTTGGACGGGAAGCGCAGCGTGGCAATCGGGCGGTTGTCGCTGTGGCCGGTGACGCGCACCTGGCCCTTGACCTTGCGCACGGCGTCGGCGATGCGCAGCATCAGCGGCTGGTAGTCATCGACGATGCTGGAGCTGGCGGACGCGAACAGCTCATCGCCACGAATGGTCACCACGGAGCGGTCGACCTTGTCTTCCACCGCCACGCGCCCGGCCTTGATGTCTTCCGCCAGGAAGCCCGCCAGACGCGGCCGCTCGATGACTTTGGGCTGCGCCACCGGACGGTCGATGGCCTGCACCGGGATCTCGCCCAGGGCATGGATATTCTTGAACACCGGTTCCGCCTGCGCCGCCAGCAACATGCGCAGCACGAACAGCAACGCCAGCAGCAGCGCCAGGCCGATGGCCACGGCGATCCACGGCGGCATGAATTGCGCCAGGCGGTCCCGCGCCACGGTCACGCCGCGCCAGTGCGGCGACAGCTCGCGCTCGTGCTCGCCACGGGCGCTGCGAATCGCCGCCGCCGTGCGCTCGCGCAGGGCTTCCAACTGGCTGCGTCCGTCGTTCATCACGCGGTAGCGGCCTTCGAAACCCAGGCACATGCACAGGTACAACAGCTCCAGCAAATACAGGCGTTCCCGTGGGCTTTGCAGGCAGTGGTCGAGCAGTTGGAAGACTTTTTCGCCGCCCCAGGCTTCGTTGTGCACGGTGATCAAAAGGCTTTGCTTGCCCCACTCGCTGGTGCTGCCCCAGGGCGTGCTCAACACCGCCTCATCCAGGGCGGTGCACAGCGCGTAACGCGCCAACAGCACTTCGTTACGCGCCACGCCGGCGGCTTCGGCGCGCTCTTCGAACTGGCGCAGGTACGCCAGCAACTGCGCGCGCAGGCTGGCCGGCGCCGGGTGGGCGATGGTGTTGCGCAAGCGCGTCAGCAAGGCCAACAGCGGCCCCGCGGCGCTTTCCAGCGGGTTGAGGCCTTGGCTTTTGCCGGTGAGCATCGGCGCGGCCGGCATCGACAAAGGCGCGGGTTCAGCACGCGCAGGTTCCGGCGCGCGGCCACCCGGACGCGGCATGAACTGGGTGCGGTCGTCATCATTGGGATGCATCGCGGATTATCCTCGGATCGCCCAGAAGGCCAGGTTCAAGCCCGGGAACTGCCCGGCGATATGGAAGGCAAAACCACCGGAGTTGCTCAACTGTTGCCAGTGCTCGCTGCCCCGGTCCAGTTCGTAGTAGGTGCTGCCCGCGTGGTACGGCAATTGGCGCGGCGCCACCGGCAACGGCACCAGGCCGATGCCCGGCAGCTGCAGGTTGACCATGTCGCGGATGTGCTCCACCGCGCCGACCTTGCTCTGCTGGCCGAAGCGCCCGCGCAGGGTTTCGCCGGGCACATCGGCACGCACCACCAGGATGAAACTGGCGTTGTCGAGCAGGGTCTTGTCCGCCAGCATCGCCACGTGGATGCCATAGGCTTTTTCCACGATGGGAATAGGCGTGGCCTTGCTGTCGATCAACATCGACAGCGCCTCGCGCAACGCCGCCATCACCGGGGCGAAACTCAACGCCAGGTCGTCATGCTGGTACTGCGGGTATTCCTGGGGCCGACGGCCCGAGGTGGAAAACGTCGAGAACTCCCCCGCCAGGCTCACCAGTTCACTGAAGAAGCGCTCTGGGTGCAGCGGGCTCAACTGGCTGAAATGCCGGATCAACGGCTGGGCGCGGTTGACCAGTTGCAGCAGCATGAAGTCAGCGATCTCCGAAGCGCCGCCGGCACCCGAGGCGACTACACGGCCAGCCAGGGCTTCGCCGCGCTGATGCAACAGGCCCAGCAGCTCGCTGCGAAACGCGCTCAGCGGTTTGCTCGCGGCCACGTCCAATACGGGTGGAATGTAGGTGTCGTCGAGCACCAGGGCGCGGTCGGCGCGTTTTTCCTTGATGCGTACCAGGCCGACGGCGGCGTAGTCGCTGATGCCATCCTGGGCAGTCAGCAGGCGCAACGCCCGCGAGCCTACGGCCACCGGCGCGCGGTTTTCGAACGGTGCGTTGTCGTCGCGCACTTCACGCACCTGGCTCACGTAACGTGCGGCTTCCAGGGCTTCGCCTTCGTCCACCGTGTCGCGCGCGCCGGCGCGCTTGAGCGGCAGGGCCAGGTACACCAGGCCGTCGCGCAGGTTGTCGTCGACGTTCAACGGGCTCGGCGCCAGGTCGTCCTGGGGAATATTGAACGGCGTGCCGTCGGGCAACAGGCCACGGGCCGAGACGATCGCCAGCTTGCCCTGGGCCAGCAGGCCCTGGTCGATCAGCAATTCGGAAAAGCCCCAGCTGCCTGCGGACAACGGGCGGCTGCGGGCGTCGATCAGGTTTTCCAGGTAACGGTCATGCTGCTGGAAGTGCTGCGTTCCGATGAACATGCCTTCCGACCAGACCACGCGATTGTTCCAAGACATGGGGGCTCCGATTGCTTCTTATTGGGCAGGGCTGGATGGGGTAACCACGACGTCGGCGCGCACGGCACGCACATCAAGGCTGATCTGGTATTCGGTGTATTGACGCGGCGGCACGTTGATCACGGTGCGCCATTGCGCGCGGTCCAACTCGCGGTACCCCACCAGCAAGCCGATCTGGCGCGTGGACGGGTCAAGGTCGCGCTGAATGCTCAATTGTTGGCCGGGTTGCACCATCACTTCATCCTGGTCGAGCAGGTCCAGGCCGAGGGTCGATTGCGCACGGTCGGCCAGGGCGAAGTAGTCGGAGCGGCCAAAGGTGGCGGCGTTTTTCAGTTCGAAAATGCGCACGCGCACCGGGGCGGCCTGGCCATTGGCGCCGGGGTTAAGCCCGGAAATGGCGTGGAAATGCAGCTCGACGGCGGCGGTGTCCACTTCTGCCTCGACGGCGGCGTCGGGCTTGGCGGCCTCCTTGGCGCACGCCGTCAGCAGCAGCGCGGTGGCGACTGCGAGTAAAAACCTGGGAATCATCCTGCGTCCTCAATGACGTACTTAGCTATCCGTTGAAACCGTTGCCGCGCCGCGTTCAGCGACGCTGTCGTGCGCTGTGTTCTTCGTAGGCCCGACTGAATTCGCGGCCGAACAGGTCCTGGAAATCTTCCTGGGCCTCGCGGGAAATATTGCTATAGAGCTCGGTGAACTGCTGCCAGTACTGGGCCTGGCGCGAACCGTTGAAGAGACTCGACAGCCCGGCCGGCTTGCCCATGCGTTCTTCCAACTGCGCCGGTTCGAAGCGCGCCAGCAGGTGCTTGATCGCGGCCTCCACCCCGGCCATCACCGCCAGTTGATGGGCACGCAGGTCATCGAAACTGTCGCGCACGGCGATATCCGGTGCCATAAACGCTTGGTTGCCGTGGCGCAGGAGCAGCAGTAACGCTTCGTCGGCATTCGGTGCGAATTTCAACGGATTGTTTTCCGCCGGCTGGATCATCGTCTGCTGCATACGGAACTCGCCCTTGAGACTGGCGCGGGCACGCAATACATCGATCAGGCCTTCGACCATCAGCCGATAGCTGCGACCGATGTTTTCCATCTGCGCTTGCGCCTGGGCAGTGTCCAGACGTAATTGGTCCAGGCCGGCGCCGCGCAGGAAGGCTTGCAACAGATCGGGTTGTTGGCTGTCGGCCACCGGGCGCACAGGCTCGACCACGGGCGACGGCGGGATCACCGCTGCAGGTGGCGGCGGCGGTGGTGAGGGCAGCGGCGGCGTGGGTAGCGGCGCAGCGCTCACCACCGGCGCGGGCGCGGGCGCGTCGCCGAACAGGTCCCAGTCTTCAGGGATCACTGAACCGGAGGCCACCGGCGCTTCAACCACAGGCTCGGCCACCGGTACAACCACCGGGGTCGGCGCACGGAAGTCGTGTTGCTGGGACGGCACATGATCCGGCACGGTCGGCGGCGGCACGGCGGTGGGGCTGAGGAAGTCGAACAGGTCCGGCAGGGTGTCCATGGAGGAGGCGCCCTGAAACTGCGGCGCGATCACCGGGGTGGGCATTGGCGCGGGCGTCGGCGGGCTGGCCACGGCGCCCATCAGCGCTTCAAAGCTGTTCGGCGAATCACCGGCAAACGGTTGGCTATCAACGGCTTGCACGTTGAAGTCGATACGCGCCTGGATCTCGTAGTCGCCGATGCGGATCAGCTCACCGTCTTGCAGCGGCTCGCTGTTACCCCGGCGCATGCGAATACCGGCGCTGACCAACTCCACACCGTTTGTACTGTTATCGGTTAAGTAATAACGGCCATCTTTGTATTGAATAACGCAATGTTGGGAAGACACCAGGCGCTCTGGGTCAGGCAATACCCAGTCATTATCCGAGCTGCGGCCGATCGCCATCGAGCCCTGGTTCATGGACTTTTCGGCGCACTGCCCTGGGGTAATCTTGTGATAACTAGTAATAGTCAAACACAGCGACATCTTGCCTCCTTGCTGATTACTTCGCGCGCGGTCGATTCCCGGGACGGCGCTCCCCGAGAAATCCCCATCAGGACGTGCAATCGGCCGTCCCCAACCTGCTGATGCCAGCATGATCGCTGATCTTAACTGGGCTCTATGACAAAAATCCTGTCCCGGTACGCCGTTCGACCCGTTGGTCGTGCAGGTTGTTAAGCACCGCACATCTGTCACAGAGGGCGAATAGCTTACCTTGACAAGGCATAAGTACTACACCAAAAATGCACAACTTCTTGAATACCAATGATGGCACATTAATAGCACTGTGCTTATATGACCAAGAAAACATGCAAAGTTCACCGCGCAACTAATGCATGCATTGCCCGTCATCTAACGGGCTGATAGGGAGATCGATTTCAGTGGATGTGCCGTTGCTGCTCACCGCCGTTTCCGCGACTTCGCCTTGTGGCGAAGACATGGAGTATGACGCGCAATTTCTCCAGCTTGAGCGTGATGCCAAGGGCCAACCCGAGCGCAGCATGGGCGACGCCGTTCTGCCCGCTGAACCGCCTGAATGGCGCAGCATCCAGCAGCAAAGCCTCGACTTGTTGCAGCGCAGCAAAGACCTGCGCATCACTCATTTCCTGCTGCAAAGCTCCCTCGCCCTCCAGGGTGTGGCCGGGCTGGCTGAAGTCCTGACGTTGATCGATGCGCTCCTGCGTGAATACTGGGCCGAGTTGCACCCGCGCCTGGATGCGGACGACGACAACGACCCTACCGTGCGTATCAACGCCCTGGCCGGCTTGACCAGCGACGCGACCATTCGCCTGTTGCGCGAAAGTATCCTCACGCGCTCGCGCACCTTCGGCCCGGTAAGCCTGCGCGCAGCCCTGAATGCCAGCGGCCTGATGAGTTTCCCGGACGAACAACTGGGTGCGCAGCAGTTGAATGCCGCGTTCCTCGACAGCGATCCCGAACTCCTGCAGGCCACCCGCGACGCCTTGAGCGCCGCGCGTTCGGCCTGTGAAGCCATCGAACAACAGGTCAACGACCAGGTCGGTTCGGCCCAGGGCGTGGACCTGAGCCTGTTGAAGCAACCGCTCAAGCAGGCCCTGCAAATTCTCAATCAAGCGGTGCCAGGCACCGACAGCAGCAGCGAGCCCGAGGCCGTCAGTGACGACAATGCCCCCTCGGTCGACTTCGCCGCCCCTGCCGCACCACGCCCGGTCGGCGACATCGCCAGCCGCGATGACGTGTTGCGCAGCCTCGACAAGATCCTTGCGTATTACACCCGGCACGAGCCTTCGAGCCCGCTGCCGGTGTTGTTGAACCGCGCGAAAAATCTGGTGCACGCCGATTTTGCGGCGATCGTGCGCAATCTGATTCCCGATGGCATGTCCCAATTTGAAAACCTGCGTGGCCCGGACGACGAGTAAGTCGCCAGGCTTTGCAGTAACAACACCGTCGCTCAAGCGACCAGGAGCAGCAACGTGGCGAAGCAAAGTTCTCAGAAATTCATCGCGCGCAACCGCGCGCCTCGAGTGCAGATCGAGTACGACGTCGAGCTTTACGGCGCCGAGAAAAAGGTCCAGCTGCCCTTCGTGATGGGTGTGATGGCCGACCTCGCCGGCAAGCCTGCCGAGCCGCTGGCCCCAGTGGCCGACCGCAAGTTCCTTGAAGTGGACGTCGACAACTTCGACTCGCGCCTCAAGGCCATGCAGCCGCGCGTGGCGTTCCACGTACCCAACGAGCTGACCGGCGAAGGCAACCTGAGCCTGGACATGACCTTCGAGAGCATGGACGACTTCAGCCCGGCCGCCGTGGCCCGCAAGGTCGACTCGCTGAACCAGTTGCTCGAAGCCCGCACCCAGCTGGCCAACCTGCTGACCTACATGGACGGCAAGACCGGCGCTGAAGAAATCATCATGAAGGCGATCAAGGACCCGGCACTGCTTCAGGCACTTGCCAGCGCGCCGAAGCCTGCAGGGGATCAGTAATCATGACCGACAATACCGTTCGCGAAGGCGCGCTCAACCTGGGCGCCACCGAAGAAACCAGCGAGTTCGCCTCGCTGTTGATGCAAGAGTTCAAGCCCAAGACCGAGCGTGCCCGCGAAGCCGTGGAAACCGCCGTGCGCACCTTGGCTGAACAGGCGCTGGCCCAGACCGACCTGGTGTCCAATGACGCGATCAAGTCGATCGAATCGATCATCGCCGCCATCGACGCCAAGCTCACCGCCCAGGTCAACCAGATCATCCACCACCAGGATTTCCAGCAGTTGGAAAGCGCTTGGCGTGGCCTGCACTACCTGGTCAACAACACCGAGAGCGATGAGCAACTCAAGATCCGCGTGCTCAACATCTCCAAGCCGGACCTGCACAAGACCCTGAAGAAATTCAAAGGCACCGCGTGGGACCAGAGCCCGATCTTCAAGAAGATGTACGAAGAAGAATACGGCCAGTTCGGCGGCGAACCTTATGGTTGCCTGGTGGGCGACTACTACTTCGACCAGTCCCCGCCGGATGTCGAGCTGCTGGGCGAGCTGTCCAAAGTCTGCGCGGCCATGCACTCCCCGTTCATCGCTGCGGCATCGCCGACCGTGATGGGCATGGGCTCCTGGCAGGAACTGTCGAACCCGCGCGACCTGACCAAGATCTTCACCACCCCGGAATACGCCGGCTGGCGCTCGCTGCGTGAATCGGAAGATTCGCGCTACATCGGCCTGACCATGCCGCGTTTCCTGGCGCGCCTGCCGTACGGCGCCAAGACCGACCCGGTGGAAGCCTTCGCCTTCGAAGAAGACACCGACGGCGCCGACAGCGCCAAGTACACCTGGGCCAACGCCGCCTACGCGATGGCGGTGAACATCAACCGTTCGTTCAAGCACTACGGCTGGTGCTCGCGCATCCGTGGCATTGAGTCCGGCGGCGAAGTGGAAAACCTGCCGGCGCACACGTTCCCTACCGATGACGGTGGCGTGGACATGAAGTGCCCGACCGAAATCGCCATCAGTGACCGCCGTGAAGCGGAACTGGCGAAGAACGGTTTCATGCCGCTGCTGCACAAGAAAAACACCGACTTCGCCGCGTTCATTGGCGCGCAGTCGTTGCAGAAACCGGCCGAATACGACGACCCGGACGCCACCGCCAACGCCAACCTGGCGGCGCGCCTGCCGTACCTGTTCGCCACCTGCCGTTTCGCTCACTACTTGAAGTGCATCGTGCGCGACAAGATCGGTTCCTTCAAAGAGAAGGACGAGATGCAACGCTGGTTGCAGGACTGGATCCTGAACTACGTCGACGGTGACCCGGCTCACTCCACCGAAACCACCAAGGCCCAGCACCCGTTGGCCGCCGCCGAGGTGATCGTGGAAGAAGTCGAAGGCAACCCGGGTTACTACAACTCCAAGTTCTACCTGCGTCCGCACTACCAGCTCGAAGGGCTGACCGTGTCGTTGCGCCTGGTGTCCAAGCTGCCTTCAGCTAAAGGCGCGTAAGTAACTTGCTCTTCTGTGGGAGGGGGCCTGCTCCCGATAGCATCATCTCGGTTTGACTGACAGACCGAGTTGCCTGCATCGGGGGCAAGCCCCCTCCCACACAAACCAAATCAAGTGGCCGGTGCCACACAGGGAGAAAACATGGCTGTTGATATTTTCATCAAGATCGGCGACATCAAGGGCGAGTCCATGGACAAGGCCCACAAGGACGAAATCGACGTGCTGAACTGGAGCTGGGGCATGTCCCAGTCCGGCAACATGCATGTAGGCGGTGGCGGCGGCGCGGGCAAGGTGAACATCCAGGACCTGTCGCTGACCAAGTACGTCGACAAGGCTTCGCCCAACCTGATGATGCTGTGCGCCAGCGGCAAACACATCGACAAGGTCAAGCTGACCGTGCGCAAGGCCGGTGGTGAAAGCCAGGTCGAGTACATGGTGATCAACCTGGAAGAAGTGCTGGTGACTTCGCTGAGCACCGGCGGTTCGGGCACCGATGACCGCCTGACCGAAAACGTCACCCTGAACTTCGCCCAAGTGATGGTCGACTACCAGCCGCAGAAAGCCGACGGCACCAAAGACGGCGGCGCGGTCAAGTTTGGCTGGAACATCCGTTCCAACACCAAGCGCTGATAGCCCTTGTGGCCGTGGCCCGGTGCCACGGCCATTGTGTCCCTCTCGCAACCCGTCCGTGGAGCTGCTTTGGTGGTAACTGAAATCGCTTCCCGCGACCGTCTGCAACCGTCCCTGCTGGACCGGCTGACCGACGACGACCCGACCAACCCGAAGGAAAGCGCCGACAAACGCGTGCTGTCCCTGACCCAATTGAAAGCCTCGGTACTGCGCGACCTGGCGTGGCTGCTCAACACCACGTCGTTGCTCGATGCCGATGCCACGCTGCACACCCCGGCCGGCACCTCGGTGGTCAATTATGGCCTGCCGGCATTGGCGGGCAGCAGCGTCTCCAGCGTCGACATCAAGTCCCTGGAAGCCCTGATCTACCAGGCCATTGCGACGTTCGAGCCGCGCATCCTGCGCCACACGCTGCGCGTCAAAGCCCGCGTCGGCCAGGGCGAGATGAACCACAACGCCCTGAGTTTCGAGATCGAGGGCGACCTGTGGGCACAGCCGGTGCCGCTGCGCCTGCTGCTGCAAACCGACCTGGACCTGGAGTCCGGTCATGTGCGCGTGGTGAACGCCGATCAGCGGAGACGCCCATGAACCCGCGCCTGCTGGAGCTGTACAACCAGGAACTGCACCACGTGCGCGAAAGCGCCGCCGAGTTCGCCAAGGAATACCCGAAGATCGCCAGTCGGCTGACCCTGTCCGGTATGGACTGCGCCGACCCGTACGTCGAACGCTTGCTCGAAGGTTTCGCCTACCTCACCGCGCGCGTGCAACTCAAGCTCGACGCCGAATACCCGACCTTCACCCACAACCTGCTGGAAATCGCCTACCCGCACTACCTGGCGCCGACCCCGTCGATGACCGTGGTGCAACTGCAGACCGACCCCGATGAAGGCTCCCTGGCCAGCGGTTTCCCGCTGCCGCGCGACAGCGTATTGCGGGCCGCCCTGGGCCGCGAAACCCAGACCTGTTGCGAGTACCGCACCGCCCATCCGGTGACATTGTGGCCGTTGCAGGTCAGCAGCGCCGAATACTTCGGCAACCCCGCCACCGTACTCGGGCGCCTGGCCGCCAGCGAACCGAAAGCCAAGGCCGGCTTGCGCCTGACCCTGCGCACCGGCGCAGAATTACCGTTCAACAGCCTTGATCTGGACAACCTGCCGCTGTACCTCAGCGGTGCCGACGAGCAGCCGTTCCGCCTCTACGAACAATTGCTGGGCAATGCCTGCGCGGTGTTCGCGCGCAAGCCCGGTGGCGATTGGGTCGAGCGCTTGGGGCAAGACGCGTTGCGCTCCCGGGGCTTTGATGATGCCGACGCGGCCATGCCGGTGGTGGCGCGGGCGTTCCAGGGCTATCGGCTGTTGCAGGAATACTTCGCCCTGCCCCACCGCTACCTGTTCGTCGAATTCGCCGAACTGAGCCGTGCGGTCAAACGCTGCGACGGCCAGGAGCTGGAGCTGATCGTGCTGTTCGACCGCCACGAACCGAGCCTGGAAGGCAGCGTCGGCGCGGCGCAGTTCCTGCCGTTCTGCACGCCGGCGATCAACCTGTTCCCCAAGCGCGTGGACCGTATCCACTTGTCCGACCGGGTCAACGAACACCACGTCATCGCCGACCGCACGCGGCCAATGGATTTCGAGATCCACTCGTTGACCGGCCTTACCGGCCATGGCACCGGGCCGGAGCAACCGTTCTTGCCGTTCTACGCGGTACGCGACCCTTCGCGTTATGGCCGCGACCAGGCGTATTACACGGTGCGCCGCGAGCCGCGCGTGCTGTCCAGCGAGCAGCGTCGCAATGGCCCGCGCTCGACCTATGTGGGCAGCGAAACTTTTGTCAGCCTGGTGGACAGCCGCCAGGCGCCGTATGGCCATGACCTGCGCCAACTCGGTGTGACCGCGCTGTGTACCAATCGCGACCTGCCGCTGTTCATGAGCGTGGGCAACAGCAAGACCGACTTCACCCTGGCCGACAGCGCGCCGGTACTGGCCGTGCGTTGCGTCGCAGGCCCCAGCCGTCCGCGTGCCAGCCACGCCCATGACGCCAAGGCCTGGCGCCTGATCAGCCAGTTGTCGCTCAACTACCTGTCGTTGAGCGAGCAGGGCCAGGGCGCGGGCGCCTTGCGTGAATTGTTGCGCCTGTATGGCGACAGCAACGACGCGGCGCTGCAATTGCAGATCGAAGGCCTGCGCGAAGTCAGCAGCAAAGCGGTGACGCGACGCCTGCCGATGCCCGGCCCGATTGTGTTTGGGCGCGGCCTGGAAATTACCCTGGAATTCGATGAAAACGCGTTTCGCGGCACCGGCGTGTTCCTGCTCGGTGCGGTGCTGGAACGTTTCCTGGCACGCTACGTGTCGATCAACAGTTTTACCGAGACGGTGATCCGTACCACCGAACGCGGCGAGATCATGCGATGGAAAGCCAAGCCCGGACGTCGTCCGACCCTGTGAGTACCTTGGATGCAATGCATCAGGCGCCCTGGGAATACGATTTCTTCCAGGCGCTGCGGCGTATCGAGTGCGAATCGCCACACCTGCCGCGCCTGGGCCATTCCCTGCGCCTGGCCGATGATCCGCTGCGCCTGGGGCAACAGGCCGATTGCACCTTCGCCCCGGCGACCCTGGCCGCCGTCGACCCCGCTGGCGATGGCAAGCCGGCGCGGCTGGAGCAGTTCTTCTTCGGCCTTGGCGGCCCCAACGGCCCGCTTCCGCTGCACATCACCGAATACGTGCGCGAGCGCCAGCGCAACAACGCCGACAGCACCAGCAAGCAGTTCCTGGACGTGTTCCACCATCGCCTGCTCAGCCTGTTTTACCGGGCCTGGGCCGAGGCGCGGCCGACGGTCAGCCACGACCGCCCGGACGATGACTATTGGTCCGCGCGCCTCGCCGCCTTGAGTGGCCGGGGCATGCCGAGCCTGCTCAACCAAGGGCTGATTCCCGACACCGCGAAGCTGCATTACAGCGGCCACCTGTCGGCGCAGACCCGCTACCCGGACGGCCTCAAGGCGATTCTCAGCGAGTATTTCGGCCTGCCGGTGGAGATCGAAGAATACGTCGGCCAATGGCTGGAGCTGCCCGAGCGCAGCCGCGTGGGCGTAAGCGCCAACCGCCTGGGCGTGGACTTTTGCCTGGGTAGCCATGTGTGGGACCGCCAGCATAAATTCCGCATCCGCCTGGGCCCGCTCACGCTGGAAGACTACATGGGCATGCTGCCCGGCCATCAGCCATTCAACGAGCTGGTGGCGTGGGTGGCCGAGTACCTGGGCCATGAATTGGACTGGGACTTGAACCTGGTTTTGCAACAACCTGAAGTCCCGGCACTGCAACTCAACGGCCAGTTTCGCCTGGGCTTCAATACCTGGCTCGGTAAACCTGAGCATGACGCCAACGACCTAATCCTGGCCCGGCACTACGCCGATCAAGCCACCACCTCAAGGAATCCAGAGCATGGGTGAAATCAGTCGCGCCGCACTGTTCGGCAAACTCAACAGCGTGGCCTACAAGGCCATCGAAGCCGCCACCGTGTTCTGCAAACTGCGGGGCAACCCGTATGTGGAACTGGCGCATTGGTTCCACCAGTTGCTGCAACTGCAAGACTCGGACCTGCACCGCATCATTCGCCAGTTCAACCTGGAACCGGCACGCCTGGCCCGCGACCTCACTGAAGCGCTGGACCGCCTGCCGCGCGGCTCGACGTCGATCACCGACCTGTCGTCCCACGTGGAAGAAGCGGTTGAACGCGGCTGGGTGTACGGCAGCCTGATGTTCGGCGAAAGCCAGGTACGCACCGGTTATCTGGTGCTGGGCATTCTCAAGACGCCGAGCCTGCGCCATGCGCTGCTGGGCTTGTCGTCGGAGTTCGACAAGATCAAGGCCGAGGCCCTGAGCGAACGTTTTGACGAATACGTCGGCGACTCGCCGGAAAATGCCCTGAGCGCCAGCGACGGCTTCAATGCCGGAGTTCCAGGCGAAGCCAGCGGCGCCATGGCGCCGAGCGCGATGGGCAAGCAGGAAGCGCTCAAGCGCTTTACCGTGGACCTGACCGAACAGGCCCGCACAGGCAAGCTCGACCCGATCGTGGGCCGCGACGAAGAGATCCGCCAACTGGTGGACATTCTCATGCGTCGGCGCCAGAACAACCCGATCCTCACCGGTGAAGCCGGTGTGGGCAAGACCGCCGTGGTTGAAGGCTTCGCCCTGCGCATCGTCGCCGGCGACGTACCGCCTGCGCTCAAAGACGTAGAGCTGCGCAGCCTGGATGTGGGCCTGCTGCAAGCCGGCGCCAGCATGAAAGGCGAGTTCGAACAGCGCCTGCGCCAGGTCATCGAAGACGTGCAGGCTTCGCCCAAGCCGATCATTCTGTTTATCGACGAAGCCCACACCCTGGTGGGTGCCGGTGGCGCCGCCGGTACCGGTGACGCTGCCAACCTGCTCAAACCCGCTCTCGCCCGTGGCACCTTGCGCACCGTGGCCGCCACCACCTGGGCCGAGTACAAAAAACACATCGAAAAAGACCCGGCGCTGACCCGTCGTTTCCAGGTGGTACAGGTCGCCGAGCCGTCGGAAGACAAAGCCCTGCTGATGATGCGCGGCGTGGCCTCGACCATGGAAAAACACCACCAGGTGCAGATTCTCGATGAAGCCCTGGAAGCCTCGGTGAAGCTGTCGCACCGCTATATTCCGGCGCGTCAGTTGCCGGACAAATCCGTGAGCCTGCTGGACACCGCTTGCGCCCGCGTCGCCATCAGCCTGCACGCAGTGCCGGCGGAGGTGGACGACAGCCGCCGCCGCATCGAAGCGCTGGAAACCGAGCTGCAAATCATCGCCCGCGAGCATGCGATCGGCATCGCCATTGGTGCGCGCCAGAGCAACAGCGAAGCGTTGCTGAGCGCCGAGCGCGAGCGCCTGGCCACGCTGGAAAGCCGCTGGGCCGAAGAGAAAACCCTGGTTGACGAGCTGCTCGCCACCCGCGCGACCCTGCGTGAAAAAGCCGGCGTGGTGGACAGCGGCAGCGACCAATTGCGTACGCAATTGGTCGACCTGCAACAGCGCCTCACCGCGCTGCAAGGCGAAACCCCGTTGATCCTGCCGACCGTGGATTACCAGGCCGTGGCCTCGGTGGTCGCCGACTGGACCGGCATTCCGGTGGGCCGCATGGCGCGCAACGAGCTGGAAACCGTGCTCAACCTCGACCAGCACCTGAAAAAACGCATCATCGGCCAGGACCACGCCTTGCAGATGATCGCCAAGCGCATCCAGACCTCGCGCGCCGGCCTCGACAACCCGAGCAAGCCGATTGGCGTGTTCATGCTGGCCGGCACCTCCGGCGTGGGCAAGACCGAAACCGCCCTGGCCCTGGCCGAAGCCATGTACGGCGGCGAGCAGAACGTGATCACCATCAACATGAGCGAGTTCCAGGAAGCCCACACGGTGTCGACCCTCAAGGGCGCGCCACCGGGCTATATCGGCTACGGCGAAGGCGGCGTGCTGACCGAAGCGGTGCGGCGCAAGCCCTACAGCGTGGTGCTGCTGGACGAAGTGGAAAAAGCCCACCCGGACGTGCATGAGATTTTCTTCCAGGTGTTCGACAAGGGCGTGATGGAAGACGGCGAAGGCCGGGTGATCGACTTCAAGAACACCCTGATCCTGCTGACCACCAACGCCGGTACCGAGCTGATCTCGCACGTGTGCAAGGACCCGGCGAACATCCCCGAGCCGGAAGAAATCGCCAAGGCACTACGCCAGCCGCTGCTGGAAATCTTCCCGCCGGCCCTGCTCGGGCGTCTGGTGACCATCCCGTACTACCCGCTGAGCGACGAGATGCTCAAGGCGATTACCCGCCTGCAGCTCAACCGCATCAAAAAGCGCGTGGAGAACACCCACAAGGTGGCCTTCGACTACGACGACGCGGTGGTCGACCTGATCGTCTCGCGCTGCACCGAAACCGAAAGCGGCGGGCGCATGATCGACACCATCCTCACCAACAGCCTGCTGCCGGACATGAGCCGCGAGTTCCTCACGCGCATGCTCGAAGGCAAGGCGTTGGCGGGGGTGCGCATCGGCAGCCGGGATAACGAATTGCACTACCAGTTCAACGATTGACCTGACAGAACACGGCTCAAATGTGGGAGGGGGCTTGCTCCCGATTGCGGTGTCTCAGTGGATAGAGCAGGTAACTGATTCACCGCCATCGGGGGCAAGCCCCCTCCCACACTTGAATTCGGTTTCGTCAGTTATTCAGCAATTTACGGGTTAACCGATGCTATTCAACCAAGCCTCACGCCTGGCCAAGATCAACAGCCCCCTCGGGCCGGATGTGCTGCTGCTCAATGAAATGGGCGGCGGCGAAGAGCTGGGGCGGCTGTTCAACTATGAGCTGCAGCTGACGTCCCTGAACGCCAACATCGACCTCAACCAGTTGCTGGGCAAGCCGATGAGCGTCGGCCTGCAACTGGCGGACGGCGGCGAACGGCACTTCCACGGTATCGTCGCGCGTTGCAGCCAGAACATCGACCAGGGCCAATTCGCCAGTTACCAGGTGACGCTGCGCCCGTGGTTCTGGCTGCTGAGCCGCACCTCGGACTGCCGGATTTTCCAGAACCTGAGCATCCCGCAGATCATCAAGCAGGTGTTCCGCGACCTGGGGTTTTCCGACTTCGAAGACGCCCTGAGCCGGCCTTACCGCGAGTGGGAATACTGCGTGCAGTACCGCGAGACCAGCTTCGATTTCGTCAGCCGGTTGATGGAACAGGAAGGCATCTACTACTACTTCCGCCATGAACAGGACCGTCACGTGCTGGTACTGGCCGACGCCTATGGCGCCCACACCACGGTGCCGGGCTATGCGTCGATCCCGTATTACCCCAAGGACGAGCAACAGCGCGAACGCGACCATATGCACAACTGGCACCTGGCGCAGGAGGTGCAGCCGGGTTCGCTGGAGCTTAACGACTACGACTTCCAGCGCCCCAGCGCGAGCATCGACGTGCGCTCGGCCATGCCGCGCCCGCACACCGCCGGCGACTACCCGCTGTACGACTACCCCGGCACCTACGTGCAAAGCGCCGACGGCGAACACTACGCACGCACCCGTATCGAAGCCCTGCAAACCTTGCATGAGCAGATTGAGTTCGCCGGCAATGCCCGCGGCCTCGGCTCCGGTCATCTGTTCAGCCTCACCGGCTTCAGCCGCCAGGACCAGAACCGCGAATACCTGATCGTCGGCTGCCGCTACTACATCGTCCAGGAAAGCCTGGAAAGCGGCGGCGGTTCAGGCTCGGCGCAGTTTGAAAGCAGCCTGACCTGCATCCCCGCGCAACAAAGCTACCGCACCCTGCCCACCACCCATCGGCCGGTGGTCAAAGGCCCGCAGACCGCCCTGGTCGTTGGCCCCAAAGGCGAAGAAATCTGGACCGACCAGTACGGTCGCGTGAAGGTGCATTTTTACTGGGACCGTCACGACCAATCCAACGAAAACAGCTCGTGCTGGATTCGCGTGTCACAATCCTGGGCCGGCAAGAACTGGGGCTCCATGCAGATCCCACGGATCGGCCAGGAAGTGATTGTCAGCTTCCTCGAAGGCGACCCCGACCGGCCGATCATCACAGGGCGGGTGTACAACGCCGAGCAGACGGTGCCTTACGATTTGCCCGAGAACGCGACCCAGAGCGGCATGAAAAGCCGTTCGAGCAAAGGCGGCACGCCGGCCAACTTCAATGAAATCCGCATGGAGGACAAGAAGGGCCTGGAGCAGTTGTACATCCATGCCGAGCGTAATCAGGACATTGTGGTGGAGGTGGATGAGAGCCATTCGGTGGGGCATGACCGCAATAAGAGCATTGGGCATAACGAGACGGTGACCATCGGCAACAACCGCCTGCGCATCGTCAAGCAGGAAGACATCCTCTCGGTGGGCCAGCGCAAGACCGACAGCATCAGCCAGAGCTATGTAATCGAGGTGGGCGAAAACCTGCGCCTGGTCTGCGGCGAAAGCATCCTGGAGTTGAATGCCAGCGGGCAGATCAACCTCACCGGCGTGAACATCAGCTTCTATGCCAGCGGCGACGCCGAGTTCAATACCAAGGGCGTGCTGCACCTTAATAACGGCGGCGGCCCTGGCGCCACGCCCGATGGACAGGGCCAGAAAGCCAGCATCGACGCCAATATCAAAGCCGCGTTCCCCGCGCCGAAAAGCTCCTGACGAGACCCGTTTGCCATGACGTACCGAATCAACGAATTCCAGTTCCAACTGCCGGCGAGCGAGCTGCAGGACGCGACGATCAATATCCTCAAATTCCCTGAGCTGGGCACATCCCTGATCGTCAGCCGCAGCCTGCTGGCCGACGGCGAAACCCTGCACAGCAACTTCAACGACCAACTCCAGCGCCTGGAAAAACAAGTGCAGGAGCTGCGCTATCAACCGGGCGTGGACGTGCGCTTGGGCGCCGCGCAGGAAGTGGAAGGCATCGAGCTGCGCAGCCAGTTCAACAAGGGCAACGACAAGGTGTTCCAGTATCAGCTGGCGCTGGTGATACCGGGCACGCGCAAGATGCTCGCCTTGAGTTATGTGAAGGCGGACAAGCTTGGGGATGCCGAGGCGGCGCATTGGGCGTTGATTAAAAATTCGCTGTCGTTCGACGCTATTTCCTGATGAGTTGCCCGCATGTCTGACGCACTCTGGGCCGCCCGCATGGGCGATGCGCTCTCCCATACTTCGATGATGGCCGACATCCTCGGCGGTGTGCTGGAAGTGGCGGCTAACATCGCGATAACGGCAGTGGCGACTGCGGCGGTGGTTGCCGCCACCGGGATTACCGTGGCCACTGGCGGGCTCGGTTGTTTCCTGCTGGGCGCCGTGGTGGGCACGGTTGTCGGCCTGGCCATGAGCAAGACCGGCGCGGACAAAGGCTTATCGAATTTATGCGAGAGCTTCAGCAACGCCCTGTTTCCGCCCACGGTACAGGCGAACATCCTCACCGGTTCAACCAACACCCTGACCAATAACATTCCGGCCGCGCGCGCCGCCGGGGCGATCACCTCTCACGTCGCACCCGCCGGCACTGAGCTGGAAGAGCCCGCGCCCGAGCCGGAAGCCAGCTTCCTGGACATGGCCGAGAGTTTCTTCTCGCAGATGTGGCGCCCCACGGTGGCCACGCCCGCCCCCGGCGCCGAACCCAAGCCGCTGGATCAGGTGACGTGCACAAAGCATCCGCCGATGCCGCCGCAGTTTCTGGCCGAGGGTTCGGAAAAAGTCACCATCAATGGCCAACCGGCGGTGCGCAGCGGTGACCGCAGCACCTGCGATGCAACGGTGGTCTCGTCGGGGCTGGTCTCCTCCAACGTGACCATTGGCGGCGGCTCGGTGGTGGTGCGTGAGATTCGCAGCGGCAAGACACCGGGCGTCGGGCTGGCGGTGACGGCTTTGTTGATGCTCAAGGGCGGCAAGGGCAAGTTCTTCAGCAAGTTGCCCTGCATGTTGATCGGCGGCGCGGCTTCGATGGCCGTCAGCAGTGCGATGGGGGCGATGGCCAACGCGGCGATGGGCTCGTCGAACCCGGTGCATGCGGCCACCGGCGCCAAGGTGTTGGGCGGCGATGATGAGTTGGACTTCGTGTTGCCTGGCATCCTGCCGATTGATTGGCAGCGTTTCTACAACAGCCGTGACGAACGCACAGGCAGTTTGTTCGGCGCGGGTTGGAGCGTGCCGTATGAGGTGTGCGTCGAAGTTCGTCCACATCCCGAGGGCGGCGAAACGCTGGTGTACACCGATGAGCAGGGGCGCCCTATCGACATGGGCTACATCCCTTTGGGTGGCGCGGTGTTCAGTGCCGGTGAAGGGCTGGCCGTGCGGCGACACCTCAATGGGCAGTTACTGATCGAAAGCGATGACGGGCTGTATCGCTTGTTTGAACCCTCTGCCAGCCCGGCGTTGCTGCGCCTCAGCCAGCTCGGCGACCGTAACGACAACCGCATTCACGTCGATTATGACGACGCCGGGCGGCTGATCCGGCTGCGCGATACGTTCGATCTGGTGCAAGTGGAGTTGATCCGCGATCAAGGCCACGTGGTGCGGCTCGAACGGCTGTACCCCGACCAGCGCCGCGAAGTGCTGGTCAGCTACGGCTACGACGCTATCGGCAACCTGGCTGAGGTCCGCGATGCCACCGGCCAGGTGCAGCGGCGCTTCAGCTACGATGCCGGCGGGCGCATGGTGGAGCACCAGTTGCCCGCTGGATTGCGCTGTTTTTACGAATGGGCCTTGGTTGAAGACGTGGAATGGCGCGTGGTCCGGCACTGGACCGACGAAGGTGACGCCTACCAGTTCGACTACGACTTGCAGGCCGGTATCACGCGAATTACCGACGGCTTGCAACGCGTCAGTACCCGCCACTGGAACACCCGGCACCAGATCGTTCGGTACAGCGATAACCTCGGGCAAACCTGGCTGTTCGAGTGGAACGACGAGCGCCAATTGCTCAGTGCCACCGATCCGCAGGGTGGTCGCTTTGAATACAGCTACGATGAAGCCGGCAACCTGATCGGCGAGACTGACCCGCTTGGCCGCAGCGAATCCACTACGTGGCTTGAGCATTGGGCTTTACCAGTATCTGGCACGGACAGCGAAGGCAACACCTGGCACTTACGTTATGACCAGCGAGGTAACTGCATTGCTGAAACGGACCCGCAGGGTCGTGTTTCGCAGTATCGCTATGACGATCACGGGCAGTTGGTGGAGGTCATCGACGCAGCGGGAAAAAGCAAAAGGATGCGCTGGAACCCATTCGGTCAACTTATTGAACATATTGACTGTTCAGGTTACCCGACACGTTTCAAGTATGACGAAAGAGGCTATTTGCAGGCTGTCACCGATGCATTGGGTGAGCGCACAACCTTTGTTTACGATCCAAGGGGCCTATTGCTGAGTACTCAGCTACCTGACGGGCGCATTGAACACTTTCAACGCGATACTAGCGGTCAATTGATCGCGCATACCGACTTCTCCGGACACTCTACGTACTATCAACGCAATCGCCAGGGACAGGTCAGCCAGCGGCTTGATGCGCATGGCCGCCAAGTCAACTTTGAATACGACAGCTATGGCCGCCTTAGAGCTCTGCGCAACGAAAACGGTGAACGGTACCGTTTCGCCTGGGATGCCAACGACCGCGTGGCCGAACAACAGGACCTGGACGGTAGCGTGCGCCGTTATCATTACGACGCACTGAACAACATCAAACGGATGGAAACTATTCCTGCCCCTCTGGGCAGCGGAATGGCATCAGTCGCTGTAACTCCCGAAGCACCCATAGTGCATTGCTTTGAGCGCGACGCCGTCGGCCGTCTGCGGGTCAAGATCACTGATGATGGACGAACGGAATACACCTACGACTCGCTGGATCGACTCAAGGCCGTCACATTTACCGACCATGCCGGCAGGCAACAAGCGATCAACTTTGACTACGACAGCGTTGGTCAACTGATCGAAGAGAAAAGCGCGACTGGCGCCCTGAAACATAATTACGACGAGCTCGGCAACCTGAGCCAGACTCTTCTGCCCGACGGACGTTGGCTCAATCGCTTGCATTACGGCAGTGGGCACCTCCATCAAATAAATCTCGACGGCCAGGTGATCAGTGACTTCGAGCGCGACCGCTTGCACCGCGAAGTACTGCGTACCCAAGGACATCTCAGCACGCGTCATCACTATGACCGTTGTGGGCGGTTGCGCTCCCGCGAACGAGGCCAGATCGCTCGGGCATCGGTACTTCCTGCTGCGGTACAAAAGCAATTCGAGTATGACCCCAGCGACAATCTGATTGGCAAGCTCGAACAGACGCCGAGCGGCCAACGCAGGCACCTGCTGCATTACGATGCAACCGACCGGGTGGTCGCCAGCCAAGACAATCTCGTGGGCCAACGCGAAACCTATACCTATGATGCGGCTGCGAACCTTCTCGATGCCGCGCAACCGGGTGCAGGACTGATACAACACAACAAGGTCCTGACGTATCAGGACAAACGCTATCGTTATGATGGTTTTGGTCGAATGATCGAAAAACGTAGCGCAAATCGCGGCATCCAACGCTTTGTCTATGACGCCGAACATCGCTTGACTGAGGTCCACAATGAGCACGGCGGGCAGCGGTCTGTCGTAAAAATGACCTACGACCCTATAGGACGAAGAACTGCCAAGGCGACCTACGACGGGAATGGCTATTTGTTGAGCGAAACCCGCTTTACCTGGGATGGACTGCGCCTGCTTCAAGAACACAAGCACGCCCAGACCAGCCTCTACATATACGGGGACGACAGCCACGAGCCTCTCGCTCGCGTTGATGGCAGTGGTACCCAGCAGAAAGTTCGCTATTACCACAATGATCTCAACGGCCTGCCCGAACTGCTCTCTGAAGCTGAAGGCCAGACCGTCTGGCAAGCCAGCTATCAAATTTGGGGAAATACGGTTCAAGAAATCCGTGAACCCTACTACATCGAAGAACAAAACCTGAGGTTTCAGGGCCAGTATCTGGATCGTGAAACCGGCTTGCATCACAACATATTCCGTTTCTACGATCCGGATATCGGCCGTTTCACTACCCCCGATCCTATCGGCCTCGCAGGGGGCCTGAACCTTTACCTGTACTCAACAAATCCGCTGACCTGGATCGACCCCTACGGCTTGAATCCTGAGGATTTGATACGTTACAAACCCAAGGCTTCCGTTACCCCGAAAGCAGGTGGCCGCGGTACGGCAATCAATAGAGCATGGGGCGAAGAACGGGATCTGGTTCTACGTGGTGGGGGCTCACGAAACTGGACAGATGAAGAACGCGAGCTGATCAAAAATACAAAGAGTAACGCCCGCCTGAACTCAAAGATGTCCAAAGCAGGTTACACCGGTCACCATATCAACAGCGTCGAAGGTAATGGCGCCTTAGGCAAGGCCTGGAAAGGTGACCCGAGGAACATTGTTTTCTTGCAAAACTCGAGACACCCAAGTGGTGTGGATGAACATTTGAACAGCCCTCAAGGGCACCGAAAAAATTATGCCAACTCAGGCAAAGGCCGATTGATCGACCGTCTTAGAACACCCGGCAGAAAAGCCGGCTGCGGTAAATAATTTCCATTGGAGAAGAACATGAGCGCCCTTGACAACGCATTTAAAGAGTTGCGCCGCGTCCACAAAAAATTCGATATCGAAGGTAGCTTCGAAAAAAGCAGCCATGCCAACGCAAAATGGCCGCAGACGTTACCGCGCTCGGCAGAAACCGACTATTTCTACGATAACTGTGAGCCAGTTGATGTTGAAGTTGAAACCGGTTTGACGCCGATCTGCTTCTTCAACTTGAGCACTTTGGAAGACGGCCAAGTTGGCTATAAATGGGACGGCGATTCGAACAAGACCCAGGTAAATGGGAATTGGCCTGCTCAGTATCTGGTTTTCATGGATGACATTGGCGGCGGAAAACCGGTTATCGCCGTCACGGATACTGCCGGGACTCCAGTGTGGGCGAGCTACGATGTCGTCAAGCCGTTCAAGATTGCCGATTCCCTCGCTGATTTCCTCCTGGCATTCGCCAAAACTATCGAAATTGTTCATGGAAAATTCGACATTTTTGACATTTACAACGATGACGACGAGCTTTCCCCCAAGTTTGTAAAATTGCTGACCAAGGAAGTGAGCCCGTTGCTAGGTGAGGAAAACTTCGAACGCTTCTTCGATTACTTCTACGGCTAAGAAAGGTTGTGCCAAAGACAATGTACGGCCTGTCGATTGCCTTGAAGATTCGCGCATGAAAACAACGTTGATGAGCATGCCTTAACCACACGATGGCAGCTGATTGACTATGGAAAGTCTCAATAGAATCGGCACATCCCTGAGCACCACGCATGTCTGACGCACTCTGGGCCGCCCGCATGGGCGATGCGCTCTCCCATACTTCGATGATGGCCGACATCCTCGGCGGTGTGCTGGAAGTGGCGACTAACATCGCGATAACGGCAGTGGCGACTGCGGCGGTGGTTGCCGCCACCGGGATTACCGTGGCCACTGGCGGGCTCGGTTGTTTCCTGCTGGGCGCCGTGGTGGGCACGGTTGTCGGCCTGGCCATGAGTTTGCGTGGGATGCAGGGGATCGGCTGACCGAGCAGCAAGACCTGGATGGCAGCGCCAAGCGCTACCGCTACGATCCGCTGGACAATGTGATTGCGGTGACCGCTGTTCCGGCCCCGTATGGCAGTGGTTTGGCCGTCGTTCCCGAGATACCGCCCGCGCCCATCGTCCATCGGCTGGAGCGCGACGCCCTTGGCCAGTTGCTCACCGAACAGAGCTCGGCGGGCGGCCTGCACCACCACTACGACGTGGTCGGCGCATCGCTAAAACCGAACATGACAGCAACGGTTATCCGTTGGGTGAAACCCGCTTTGATTGGCAGGGCTTGCGCCTGCGGCAAGAGCATCGGCATAGCCAGACCAGCCATGGTGCATGCCGAGGAGAATCGTTTGCGGCGCGCTCGTGGGATGGGACCCAATCAAATGCTTAAGCGCGGGAAGCTGGAGATTCGCCTCATGTCCCAAGCCATACACAACTCACTGGTCAAAACCGGCATCATCACGCAACAACAAGTGAGGACGGCGAGGCGCTCTGCCACGTCATTCGCCAAACGAAAAGGTTGTTTCTAAAGGATCACCGGCTATGGGTATCAATCAAATTATCCTCTCAGGGCAAGACCATAACCTTGGACAAATAGGCGGAGGTGCGTGGCTTACAGACCTTGAGTTGTGGCCTAAAGACCCGCAGACCGGTCAGCTTATGCTGCCGGTGATTACGATGACCTCAACGTTCTTGGACGTCCCATTCATACCCTCCGGGATGGCGCTTACTGCGTTCGTCTCCGTTGAGCGAACTGACGAAACGTACACACGATCGTCTGTACGAAAGTTGACTGTTCATCAACAAAGCGAGATGGAAAAGCTCCAACTTGGCCATAGTCAAGTTCTGCTTCACGCACTGGCGACTTCCGAACTCACACCCGCTGCGTTGGTTGATCCAATCCCGCGAACGTATATTGCCCAGCAACCGTTCACTCCCGAACAAATGGAGGAAGAATTGGAAGACCTGGACAGTGGCGCGAGTATCAGCAAGGCCCTTGGGCGCCCCGCATGGTTGCAAGACCCTTTGTATGAAAGCCCTCGCTACTATTTCTTGGCTCAACTCACCGACGCCGACATTGCAAAAATCAGCCCTAGTCACGAAGGAATATTCGGTGGAGGTATCGGCTATGTGTTCGCCGATAATCGAGCGAAAAAGCTGAAGGAAGGGGATGTGGGCGGCTATTTCCTAGTTCAATTCACCTGAGAATGCGATTAGGCGGGCTGGCTTAATCCGGCATACGCATCAGTACCCAACAAAAAAGGGCACCCGACCCAATCGGCGTGCCCATCTTCTTTACCGCCCCGCCTCCCTTCGAGACGGTACTGCGCGTTACGCGTTAACGGTATCTTTCAGCGATTTACCCGGCTTGAACGCAACCGTATTGCTCGCCTTGATTTTCACTGGCTCACCGGTTTGCGGGTTTTTGCCAGTGCGGGCGCCGCGGTGGCGTTGCAGGAAGGTGCCGAAACCTACCAGGGTGACGCTGTCCTTGCGGTGCAGGGCGCCGGTGATTTCTTCAAGAACGGCGTTGAGGACGCGGTTGGCCTGCTCTTTGGTGAGATCCGCTTTTTCAGCGATGGCGGCTGCGAGTTCTGGTTTACGCATATGTGAAGCCTCTTTGACGGTTTTTTGTTGTTATGTCCGTGCCACTCTCTGACGGAGCGGCGCCCAAAGCGCCGCAGGCTCTACTCTGCGGCAGACGGGAATGAGGATGGCATGCCGCCGGACGCCGCGCCAGTCTCGCGGCGACCTTTCTGAGGTGAAAAACATGCTTATTCCGACAGAACGACCGGTATTTACGCCAACAACGGCGGAAGTTCTTTATTGAGTGCCAGTTTTTCCATCACGGCCGCGCCGGTCAGCGCATAACCCAGCAAGCGGCCACTGGCGTCGCGGCACAGGGCCTTGATGTCGGCGCCTTGGCCTTCGACGCTCCATACACCCTCGGTGCCGCGTGGCGGGGGCGAGACCACCAGCGGGCAGGCCGGGGTTTTCACGGTGACGGGCATGGGGCCGTAGCTGACGGCGGTGGCGTTGCCGGCCAGGGTCTGGGCCAGGGCACGGGCGCAGGTCATCAGGGGCATGACATACAGCAGGTTCAAGCCGTCGACCTCGGCGCAGTCGCCCAGGGCGTAGATATTGGCGTGGGAGGTCTTGAGGTGGCGGTCCACCATGATGCCGCGGTTGGTTTGCAGGCCGGCGGCGGCGGCCAGGTCGGTGCGCGGACGCAGGCCGATGGCCGAGACCACCAGGTCGCAGGGGATCACTTTACCGTCCGAAAGATGGGCTTCAAGCCCGTTTGCCGTGCGTTGCAGACGGTTGAGCACCGGCCCCAGGTGGAAACGCGCGCCCAGGCTTTCCAGCCCGGCCTGCACGGCCGCGGCCGCCGCCGGGTGCAGCAGGGTCGGCATGACTTGCTCGCAGGGTGCAACCAGGTCGACTTCATAGCCGCCAAGCATCAGGTCGTTGGCGAATTCACAGCCGATCAGGCCGGCGCCGAGCAGCAGCACCCGGCGCTTGCCGGCTGCGGCGGTGCGAAAGCGCGCGTAGTCTTCGAGGTCGTTGATCGGGAAAATCAGTTCAGCCGCATCGCCCTCGACGGGCACCTGTACGGTCTGGGCGCCCCAGGCCAGGACCAAGTCGCGGTAAACCACCGCTTCCTCGCCGATCCACAGGCGCTTGTGGCCCGGGTCAATGCCGCTGACACGCGTGTGGGTGCGCACTTCGGCCTTGAGTTGCTCGGCCATGGCGCCCGGTTCAGCCATGCTCAGGCCGTCAGCTTCCTTGTTTTTGCCAAAGCCGGTGGAGAGCATGGGCTTGGAGTAGGAACGCCCGTCATCCGCGGTGATCAGCAGCAAGGGGGTTTCGCTGTCGAGCTTGCGAAACTCCCGGGCCACGTTGTAACCGGCCAGTCCTGTGCCGATGATCACGACAGGTGCGTTCATTCCATTCTCCTTGTAGTACGTTTCTCAAATGTTCAGATCAGCCGATTTCGATCATTTCGAAATCCATCTTGCCCACGCCGCAGTCTGGGCACAGCCAGTCGGCCGGCACATCTTCCCAGCGCGTGCCTGGCGCAATTCCGTCATCCGGCCAGCCGTCTGCTTCGTTGTAAATAAGGCCACAGACGATACATTGCCACTTCTTCATTACTTGCTTCCTCAGGGTCCAGGCAGATTGGCCGGCGGTCGATGGATCCAGCGTTGCCGCACGGCTCAGGGCGTTTTGTACTGATCGGGGGCGCCAGATGCAAGCCTGATCGACGCAAGGCGCCGGTTCTGCCCGGCAAAAGTCCAAGGTGCCATGGTAAGCTCGCCGCCTCTTTTGCCGCCCATACTGACTCACCGTGCCGCATTCAATCGCCCTTCCCGATGCTTGCCGATGGCTGACCCAGAGCCGTCTGAGCCCTCTTCCCGCGCCTTTGGCCCTTGCCTGGCTGTTCGATGAAGGCTCGCTGACGCGACGGCTGACGCGGCTGTCAAACGATGGCTTCAGCGTGACGCCACTGTTCGAAGGCTGGCAGCCGCTGCGGGACGATGAGTGTGCCGCCCTTGAGCTCGCCCCGGCCACGGTAGGCTGGGTACGCGAAGTGTATTTGCGCGGGCATGGCCAGCCGTGGGTATTTGCCCGAAGCGTCGCATCACGCAGTGCCTTGCAGGGCGACGGCTTGCATATGGACGAACTGGGCAGCCGTTCGCTGGGGGAGTTGCTGTTCTGCGACCGCGCATTCACCCGGCGGGCGATCGAAGTGTGCCGTTATCCCCGGCATTGGCTGCCGACCGCCGACCAGGCCGACGAACTATGGGCCCGCCGCTCGCGCTTCGACCGTGGGGGGCTGAGCGTGCTGGTGGCGGAGATCTTCCTGCCGGGCTTCTGGCAGGCGCTGCATGACCATCCGGAGAACTGCTGATGTATCAACGCTTGCTCAAGTCCTTGAACCGCTTGAACCCCAGGGCCTGGGACTTTATTCAGTTGACACGCATGGACAAGCCCATCGGCATTTACCTGTTGCTGTGGCCTACGCTGTGGGCGCTGTGGATTGCCGGCAAGGGCTCGCCGTCGCTGGCTAATATCGTGATTTTCGTGCTGGGCGTGATACTCACCCGGGCCGGCGGCTGCGTGATCAACGACTGGGCCGATCGCAAGGTCGACGGCCATGTAAAGCGCACGGCACAACGCCCGTTGGCCAGCGGCAAGATCAGTTCAAAAGAGGCGCTGGTGTTCTTTGCGCTGCTGATGGGCATCAGTTTCCTGCTGGTATTGCTCACCAACGCCACCACCATCCTGCTGTCCCTTGGCGGCCTGGCGCTAGCGGCAAGCTACCCGTTCATGAAGCGCTACACCTATTACCCGCAGGTGGTGCTGGGCGCAGCGTTTTCCTGGGGCATGCCGATGGCGTTTACCGCCCAAACCGGTGATCTGCCGGCCACCGCATGGCTGTTGTACATCGCCAACCTGTTGTGGACGGTGGGTTATGACACTTATTACGCCATGACCGACCGCGACGACGACTTGAAGATCGGCGTGAAATCCACCGCAATTCTGTTCGGCGATGCCGACCGGGTGATCATCCTCACGTTGCAGGGCCTGGCGCTGGTGTGCCTGTTGCTGGCGGGCGTGCGGTTTGAGCTGGGCGGCTGGTTCCACCTGGGGCTGCTGGCGGCGGCGGGCTGTTTTGCGTGGGAGTTCTGGTATACCCGCGACAGGGACCGCATGAAGTGCTTCAAGGCGTTTTTACACAACCACTGGGCGGGGTTGGCGATTTTTGTCGGGATTGTGGTGGATTACGCGGTTCGCTGAGGTTTTGCAGTGCCTGGTCGGACCTCATCGGGGGCAAGCCCCCTCCCACAGAGGAACGCATTTCAAATGTGGGAGGGGGCTTGCCCCCCGATGCTTTCAGCGGCGCCGCAGGCTTATGGCTTGATGATGTGCCAAACCCCACCCTTGCCGTCACCGGTCTTGTCACCGGCCTTCTTGTCGTCCTTGTAGGTGTACACCGGCTTGCCTTTGTAAGCCCACTGGCTGGTCTGGTCATCACGTGTAATAACCGTCCAATCGCCCGTCTTTGTATCTGTGGATTCAGCCTTCAGCGGTGGCCAGTTGGTCGCGCATTGGTCCTTGCACGCCGACTTGCCGTCGGCATCTTTGTCGAAGGTATAGAGCGTCATGCCCTTGTGATCCACCAACATCCCCTCTTTAGTCATCGCCGGCTCTGCAGCAAACGCCAGGCCTGGCAGTGTCATCACCGCCGATAGCAGCAGGGCTTTCCAGGAAACAGTGCTGTAAGTCATCGGAACCTTCCTTTTGTGGTTGTCAGGATTCGGACCCAAAGGGTAGTCCAGAGTGCCGTGAATTGCCCGAGCGACTAAATTACTGTCACACGACTGCAATAATTCCGTTATCTAATGCGGCGCAAGACAGTTAAATGACAAGAGGATTTTTGAGCATGGTTGGCAGGAGCATTCTGATTGTTGACGACGAAGCGCCCATTCGCGAGATGATCGCCGTTGCGTTGGAAATGGCCGGCTACGACTGCCTGGAGGCGGAGAACTCCCAGCAGGCCCATGCCATTATCGTCGACCGCAAGCCGGACCTGATCCTGCTCGACTGGATGCTGCCCGGCACCTCCGGCATCGAACTGGCCCGCCGCCTCAAGCGCGACGAGCTGACCGGGGACATTCCGATCATCATGCTCACCGCCAAGGGCGAAGAGGACAACAAGATCCAGGGCCTGGAAGTGGGCGCCGATGACTACATCACCAAGCCCTTTTCCCCACGCGAGCTGGTCGCGCGCCTCAAAGCCGTACTGCGCCGTGCCGGCCCGACGGATGGCGAAGCGCCGATCGAAGTCGGCGGCCTGTTGCTGGACCCGATCAGCCACCGCGTGACCATCGACGGCAAACCTGCCGAGATGGGCCCTACCGAATACCGCCTGCTGCAGTTCTTCATGACCCACCAGGAGCGCGCCTACACCCGTGGCCAGTTGCTGGACCAGGTGTGGGGCGGCAACGTGTACGTGGAAGAGCGCACCGTGGACGTGCATATCCGCCGCCTGCGCAAAGCCTTGGGCGATGCCTATGAGAATCTGGTACAAACCGTGCGCGGCACCGGCTATCGCTTTTCCACCAAGGGCTGAGCCCGTCGCTTCGTGACTCAAGAGCCTGACTTAACAGCTGACAAGGACGCATGTTCAAGTGAACCAGAACTGGCATGGCACCCTGATCCGTCACATGCTTTTGTTGATTACTGGCTGCCTGTTGGTGGGGTTGATCAGTGGCTACTACGGGTGGAGCCTGGCTATCGGCATCGGCCTGTACCTGGGCTGGACCCTCAAGCAACTGTTGCGCCTGCATGAATGGCTGCGCCAGCACAAACCCGACGAAGCGCCACCCGACGGCTACGGCCTGTGGGGCGAGGTGTTCGACAGCATCTACCATCTGCAACGCCGCGACCAACGTGTGCGCGGGCGCCTGCAAGCGGTGATCGATCGGGTGCAGGAGTCGACCGCTGCGCTCAAGGACGCAGTGATCATGCTCGACAGCGACGGCAACCTGGAATGGTGGAACCGCGCGGCCGAAACCCTGCTGGGCCTCAAGACGCCCCAGGACAGCGGCCAACCCGTGACCAACCTGGTACGCCACCCGCGCTTCAAGGAGTACTTCGAGCAAGACAACTACGAAGAAGCCCTGGAGATCCCCTCGCCGACCAATGACCGCGTGCGCATCCAGCTCTACCTGACGCGCTACGGCAACAACGAGCACCTGATGCTGGTGCGCGACGTGACCCGCATCCACCAGTTGGAACAGATGCGCAAAGACTTCGTCGCCAACGTTTCCCACGAGCTGCGCACGCCATTGACGGTGATCTGCGGTTACCTGGAGACCCTGTTGGATAACGTTGACGAGATCAACCCGCGCTGGAGCCGTGCCCTGCAACAGATGCAGCAACAAGGTTCGCGCATGCAGACCCTGCTCAACGACCTGCTGTTGCTGGCCAAGCTGGAAGCCACGGATTACCCGTCGGACAACCAACCGGTGGCCGTGCAAAGCCTGTTGCAGACCATCAAGAATGACGCCAAGGCCCTGTCCGGCGAGCGCGGGCAACAGATCAGCCTGGAGGCCGACCCGGCAGTGATGCTCAAGGGCAGTGAGGGTGAATTGCGCAGTGCGTTCTCCAACCTGGTGTTCAATGCCGTGAAATACACCCAGGACAAGGGCACTATCCGCATCCGCTGGTGGGCCGACGCTCAAGGCGCGCACCTGAGCGTGCAGGACTCCGGCATCGGTATCGACGCCAAGCATTTGCCGCGCCTGACCGAACGCTTCTACCGCGTCGATTCCAGCCGCAACTCCAACACCGGCGGCACCGGGCTGGGGCTGGCGATCGTCAAGCATGTGTTGCTGCGCCACCGCGCGCGCCTGGAAATCAGCAGCGTGCTGGGGCATGGCAGTACGTTTACCTGCCATTTCCCGGCGACGCAGGTGACCCGTGCGCGCCTCGTCGGGAATGACGAATAACTCGAAACAACGCAAGACCCAATGTGGGAGGGGGCCCCTCCCACAGTGGATTTGTGTCGTTTTGGAGGGTGTATTCCACACCCCACCCGGCAGCAACCACTAGGCAAGCGCCCCATCAGCGGCTACATTGGCCGACTTGCGCCTGCCTTTCAGGCCCACCCGCCATCCCTTATTGACACACGGAACCTGCAAAACCCCATCATGGACCCTTCCCCTGGTATCACCTTCGCCACACTCTTCGCCGACTTCGGCATGATCCTTTTTGCTCTGATCCTGGTACTGCTCAACGGCTTTTTCGTTGCGGCGGAATTTGCCATGGTCAAACTGCGTTCGACCAGGGTCGAAGCCATCGCCCACACCAACGGCTGGCGCGGGCAGATCCTGCGCACCGTCCACAGCCAGCTCGACGCCTACCTGTCGGCCTGCCAGCTGGGTATCACCCTCGCCTCCCTGGGCCTGGGCTGGGTCGGCGAGCCGGCCTTCGCGCACATCCTCGAACCGCTGTTGGGCGCCGTGGGCGTCGAATCGCCGGAAGTGATCAAGGGCGTGTCGTTCTTTGCGGCGTTCTTCGTGATTTCCTACCTGCACATCGTGGTCGGCGAACTGGCGCCCAAGTCCTGGGCCATTCGCAAGCCTGAGCTGTTGTCGCTGTGGACGGCGGTGCCGCTGTACCTGTTCTACTGGGCCATGTACCCGGCGATCTATCTGCTCAACGCCAGTGCCAACGCTATCTTGCGTATCGCCGGCCAAGGCGAGCCCGGCCCGCACCATGAACACCATTACAGCCGTGAAGAACTCAAGCTGATCCTGCACTCCAGCCGTGGCCAGGACCCGAGCGACCAAGGCATGCGCGTACTGGCTTCGGCGGTGGAAATGGGCGAGCTGGAAGTGGTGGATTGGGCCAACTCCCGGGAAGACCTGGTGACCCTGGACTTCAACGCCCCGCTCAAAGAGATCCTGGCGCTGTTCCGCCGCCACAAATTCAGCCGCTACCCGGTGTATGACGCGGTGCGCAACGAGTTCGTGGGGCTGCTGCACATCAAGGACCTGCTGTTGGAACTGGCAGCCCTGGACCACCTCCCCGAGTCGTTCAACCTGGCCGAACTGACCCGCCCACTGGAGCGTGTGTCGCGCCATATGCCGTTGTCGCAGTTGCTGGAGCAGTTCCGTAAGGGCGGCGCGCACTTCGCCCTGGTGGAAGAAGCCGACGGCAAGATCATCGGCTACCTGACCATGGAAGACGTGCTGGAAGTGTTGGTGGGCGATATCCAGGACGAACACCGCAAGGCCGAGCGCGGCGTCCTGGCCTACCAGCCGGGCAAGCTGCTGGTACGCGGCGATACGCCGTTGTTCAAGGTGGAGCGCCTGTTGGGTGTGGACCTGGACCACATCGAAGCGGAAACCCTGGCCGGGCTGATCTACGACACGCTCAAGCGCGTGCCAGAAGAAGAAGAAGTGCTGGAAGTCGAAGGCCTGCGCATCATCATCAAAAAGATGAAAGGGCCAAAAATCGTGCTGGCCAAGGTGCTGCTGCTGGACTGACCCTCAATTGCCCAACGCAAAGTTGGGCAATGCGCCGACGGGTTGGTTGAACTCATACGGGATCGACACCAACCCCGCCTCGGTGGCCCGCTGCACCACAAAGTGCAGGTGCGGCCCGCTGCTGTTGCCGGTATTGCCCGATAATGCCAGCGGGCTCCCCACCGCCACGCGCTGCCCCGCCCTCACACTGACCGACCCTTGCTTGAGATGCAGGTACACGCCTTGGGTGCCATCATCGTGCTGCACCCGCACAAAATTGCCCGAGGCATCATTGCCGCGCCCGGCCTGCTCGTTCTCGACCTTCACCACCACCCCGCTGCGCGCCGCAATGATCGGCGTGCCTTCGGGCATGGCAATGTCCATGGCGTAGCGGCTCTTGGCGTCGGTGTGGCTGAAGCTGCCGTTGGGGCCTTGGGTCAGGCGGAACGGGCCGCCGCGCCAGGGTAAGGGGTAACGGTAGGCTTGCGGTCGGTAGAGGGGTTTTGGCATGTCGAGCACCGGTCGTCTTACACGCTCGACTCGGCGCTCATGCAGCTCAAACGCTTGAGCGCCCGGGGTGTGCCGGTCGCTGAAAAACACCACGCCATTGGCGTCGGTGGATTTGTAGAGGGTCATGGCCAAGGTCGAGGTAGTGACCGAGGCCAGCCCGCAGCACAGTAAAAGGCGAAGGAGCATGGTGTGAACCTTCCGAAATGACTGAGCGGCAGGTTAGCAAGTGTGGATGACAGCTCTATGCTGGCAGCCCCTTAAAACAAATATCCACGTTCATCTGCGCGGCTGCCGACAAATTGACCAAAGCATCCAGCGAAAGTTTGTCGATCTTGCCGGTGAGTACGTCGTTGAGGCGGGGCTGACTGATACCCAGTCTGTGGGCGGCTTCTTTTTGAGAAAGCCCCCAGCCGCGGATGGTTTTGCACAGTTCCAACAACAGTTTTGAACGCAGCCGCATATTGGCGGCTTGCTGAGGGGTATCTTCCAACGCGTCCCAGACGGAGCTGAAACGTTCACCGTGAATGTTTTGATTTGTCATGGCTTAACCTATCTCCTGCAACCTGGCGCGAGCCAGTTCGATATCCCGCCCTTCGGTTTTCTGTGTGGTCTTGCGCAGTGCATGCAGCACATAAACAGCCTCAGGCCGGTTGACCACATAGAACACCCGAAACGCTCCCGACTCCTGAGTAACTCTAATCTCACTGACGCCCCGCCCCATGGTTCTCATCGGCTTGCAATCACAAGGCTGTTCGCCCTGCTGCAAGAGGTCCAACTGAAAACCCACGGCCCTACGGGCATCGAGCGGGAACGCTTTGAGATCCTTGAGCGAGCTTCCTAAAAACACTACGTCCTTGTGCCTTGGCATTGGCCTCTCCTTTCCTGGAAAGAAAAAGCCTAATCGACGATTCGGGCATAAGCGGTGGACGTTTGTTTCAAGGCATAGCAAAGGCTCGATAACGCTGAAGCGTTATCGAGAGACTATATCGAAACAGATATAAATCAAACCAGAAATGGGGAATCAGACAGCCGGTCGATTTCCGATATTCAGGCGCTTACGCACCCGGCACAAAATGCTTCTGCGCGGTGCCCCGTGCGATCAGGCGGGAGATGTAGTCGAGTTTCTGCGCGTCCTGGTCGATAAACCGGAAGGTCAGTTGCAGCCAATCGCTGTCGGGTTTGGGTTCGAAGGCGACGATTGCGTGCAGGTAGCCGTTGAGGCGCGCCACTTCGGCGTTGTCGCCTTGTTCCAGATCGAGCACGGCGCTTTCCAGTACCTGGGGCAACACGTCGCCGCGACGCACCACCAGCAGCGCTTCCTTGATACTCAATGCCTTGATCACGCATTGCTGGGTGCCGCTGGACAGGCGCAACTGGCCCTGGCCACGGCCGGCAGCCGGCGCGGCAGCTGGCGCTTGAACCGGTGGGCTGTTGAGCAGGCCTTTGCTCGGGGCCGAAGCCACCGCCGCAACCGGGGCCGAACGCACGGCCTCAGGCTTGCCGCCGGTCAGGGCGCTCAGGGAATCGTTGCCGAACGCCGAGTTCATCTTGGTCGGTGCGCTGGCGACCAGCGCGTCGAGACGGCCAACCTTGTGCAGGGCCTGCTTGACCTTGTTCAGCAGTTGCTCGTTGGTGAACGGCTTGCTGACGTAACCGGAAACCCCGGCCTGGATGGCCTGGACCACGTTCTCTTTGTCGCCACGGCTGGTCACCATCACGAACGGCATGGCCTTGAGGTGCGGCTGCTCGCGGCACCAGGTCAACAGCTCCAGGCCGGACATCTCCGGCATTTCCCAGTCGCACAGCACCAGGTCGAAAGACTCGCGCATCAGGATGGTCTGGGCCTTCTTGCCATTCACCGCATCTTCAAGCTTGATCCCGGGGAAGTAGTTGCGCAGGCACTTCTTCACCAGGTCGCGGATAAACGAGGCGTCATCCACCACCAATACACTGACTTTACTCATCGACCCTTCATCCTATAAATACTTCGGCACGCAAAACGCCTGACTGATGGCATTTTGCCAAAACTCTGCAGTCACGTTCGGAATTTCTTTTACCCGATTCGCAAAAATTAAGGTGCCACAAACGAAAACGCCCGACCAAAGGCCGGGCGTTAATTTCTCGGGCAACTTACTTATCGTCAGGTTCGCCCGGAACATTAGGGGTTTGATCGGCCGAACCTTCAACTTCAGCCTTCATGCGCTTGAGGCCCATGTGCCGTACGTCGGTGCCGCGCACCAGGTAGATCACCAGTTCCGAGATATTGCGCGCGTGGTCGCCGATCCGCTCCAGCGAGCGCAGCACCCAGATAATGCTCAAGACCCTTGAGATAGAGCGCGGGTCTTCCATCATGTAGGTGGCCAGCTCACGCAGGGCGGTCTTGTACTCGCGGTCGATGACCTTGTCGTACTGCGCCACCGACAGCGCCAAATCGGCGTCGAAGCGCGCAAACGCGTCGAGGGCATCGCGCACCATGTTGCGCACCTGGTCGCCGATGTGACGCACCTCTACGTAGCCGCGCGGCGCCTCGCCCTCTTCGCACAGCTGGATGGCGCGGCGGGCGATCTTGGTGGCTTCGTCGCCGATGCGCTCCAGGTCGATCACCGACTTGGAGATGCTGATGATCAAACGCAAATCCGAGGCCGCCGGCTGGCGACGGGCGAGAATGCGCAGGCATTCTTCGTCGATGTTGCGTTCCATCTGATTGATCTGGTCATCGATCTCACGCACTTGCTGGGCCAGGCCCGAATCGGCCTCGATCAGCGCGGTGACCGCATCGTTGACTTGCTTCTCCACCAGCCCGCCCATCGCCAGGAGGTGGCTGCGCACTTCCTCAAGCTCGGCGTTGAACTGCGCGGAGATGTGATGGGTAAGGCCTTCTTTGCTAATCATGTTGGCGTCCTTGGAGCGTCCGGTAAGGTGCGGAGAACCGCAGCGTCAGTGCAATCAGAACCACAGCTTCCTAGCCGTAGCGACCGGTGATGTAGTCTTCGGTCTGCTTCTTCGCCGGATTGGTGAACAGGGTATCGGTATCGCCGAATTCCACCAGTTTGCCCATGTACATGAACGCGGTGTAGTCGGAAACCCGCGCTGCTTGTTGCATGTTGTGGGTCACGATGACGATGGTGAACTTGGACTTGAGCTCGTAGATCAGCTCTTCGACTTTCAGGGTTGAGATCGGGTCCAGCGCCGAGCAGGGTTCGTCGAGCAGCAATACTTCCGGCTCTACCGCGATGGTACGGGCGATGACCAGACGCTGCTGCTGGCCGCCGGACAGGCCAAGGGCCGATTCGTGCAGGCGGTCCTTGACCTCATCCCACAGCGCCGCGCCTTTAAGGGCCCACTCGACGGCTTCATCGAGAATGCGCTTCTTGTTGATGCCCTGGATGCGCAGGCCATAGACCACGTTTTCGTAGATGGTCTTGGGGAACGGGTTCGGCTTCTGGAACACCATGCCCACCCGGCGACGCAGCTCGGCCACGTCTTCGCCCTTGCGGTAGATGTTAGTGCCGTAGAGGTTGATGGCGCCGTCCACGCGGCAACCGTCCACCAGGTCGTTCATGCGGTTGAAGGTGCGCAGCAGCGTGGATTTACCGCAGCCCGACGGGCCGATAAACGCGGTCACGCGCTGCTTGGGGATATTCATGCTGACGTCGAACAGCGCCTGTTTTTCACCGTAGTACAGGCTCAGGCCCGGTACTTCGATGGCCACGGTTTCTTCGGCCAGGCTCAGGCTCTGCTTGTCGCGACCCAGGGCAGACATGTTGATGCCGTGGGAATGGGTTTCGTGTTGCATGGGATGCTCCCTGTGCTACCAATTCATTGTGTGAAACCGCCGCAGCGGTTGACTCAAATTCTGCGTATTACGCGGCCCCGTGCGGGAGGGGGCTTGCTCCCTCCCACATGGGGTCCAATTAACTGTCCAGCGCTTTGTATTTTTCGCGCAGGTGGTTACGAATCCACACCGCCGACAGGTTGAGCGTGGCGATCACCAGTACCAGCAACAACGCGGTGGCATAGACCAGCGGTCGTGCGGCTTCGACGTTGGGGCTCTGGAAGCCGACGTCATAGATATGGAAGCCCAGGTGCATGATCTTCTGGTCCAGGTGCAGGTACGGGTAGTTGCCGTCCAGCGGCAGCGACGGGGCCAGTTTCACCACGCCTACCAGCATCAGCGGCGCCACTTCACCGGCGGCACGGGCCACGGCGAGGATCATGCCGGTCATCATGGCCGGGCTGGCCATCGGCAGCACGATCTTCCACAGCGTTTCCGCCTTGGTCGCGCCCAGCGCCAGCGAACCTTCACGTACGGTGCGAGGAATCCGCGCCAGGCCTTCTTCGGTGGCCACGATCACCACCGGCACCGCCAGCAGCGCCAGGGTCAGCGACGCCCAGAGCAGGCCCGGGGTACCGAAAGTCGGCGCTGGCAGGGCTTCGGCGAAGAACAGGCGGTCAACCGAGCCACCCAATACATACACGAAGAAGCCCAGGCCGAACACGCCGTAGACGATGGCCGGTACGCCGGCCAGGTTGTTCACGGCAATACGGATGATGCGGGTCAGGGTGTTCTGCTTGGCGTATTCACGCAGATACACCGCAGCCAGTACACCAAACGGTGTCACGATCATCGCCATGATCAGGGTCATCATCACGGTGCCGAAGATGGCCGGGAAAATCCCGCCTTCAGTGTTGGCTTCCCGTGGGTCATCGCTCAAAAATTCCCAGACCTTGCTGAAGTAGAAGCCGATCTTAGTCATCGTGCCCATGGCGTTCGGCTGGTAAGCGTGCACCACTTTGCCGATGCCGATTTCCACTTCCTTGCCGTTGCCGTCACGGGCGGTCAGCGCGTCGCGGTTGAACTGGGCGTGCAGGTCGGCCAGGCGTGCTTCGATGTCCTGGTAGCGCGCGTTCAGCTCAGCACGGTCGGCATCCATATCGGCCTGGGCAGCGGCGTCGAGCTTGCCTTCCAGTTCCAGTTTGCGACCGTGCAGGCGGATGCGTTCCAGGCCGGCGTTGATCGCGCCGATATCGGTTTTTTCCAGGCTCTTGAGCTGCGCGGCCAGCTTGTTGACGCGCTCGACCCGGGCTTGCAGCTCCGGCCACGCGGCCTCGCCTTCAGCAATGACCTTGCCATCCTGCTTGACGTTGACCAGGGTGCCGTAGAAGTTGCCCCACTCACGACGCTCGATGGCCATCAACTGCACAGGCTTGGTCTGGTCCTTCAACCATTCGCCGACAATCCATGTGAAGTCGTTGCCGTTCAGGTCGCGGTTGCCGACCTTGATCAGCTCACGCGTCATGAATTCCGGACCTTGGTCCGGCACGGGCAGGCCCGCGCTTTTGAGGCGCTCGCGCGGCACTTCTTCCTTCTGCACCACTTCGCCGATGACGATATGGTTTTCCTGGCCCGGTACGTTGTAGTTGGCCTGGATCAGGTCAGCCGGCCAGAAGTGACCCAAACCACGCACCGCAATCACAGCCAGCAAACCAATAGTCATGATGACCGCGATGGCCACCGCGCCACCGCTGATCCAGACGCCTGGGGCGCCGCTCTTGAACCATCCATTCAGGGAGTTCTGTTTCACAGACTTCTACCTTTCTTAAAGCGACGAGTATTTCTTGCGCAGACGCTGACGAATCAGCTCGGCGAGGGTGTTCATGATGAAGGTGAACAGCAGCAGCACCAGCGCCGAGAGGAACAGCACGCGGTAATGACTGCCGCCCACTTCCGACTCGGGCATTTCCACCGCGACGTTGGCCGCCAGAGTGCGCAGGCCTTCGAACAGGTTCATCTCCATCACCGGTGTGTTACCGGTGGCCATCAGCACGATCATGGTCTCGCCCACGGCGCGGCCCATGCCGATCATCAGCGCGGAGAAGATGCCCGGGCTGGCGGTCAGGATCACCACGCGAGTCATGGTCTGCCACGGCGTGGCGCCCAGGGCCAGGGAGCCCAGGGTCAGGCCGCGCGGCACGCTGAACACGGCGTCTTCGGCGATGGAGTAGATGTTCGGGATCACCGCAAAGCCCATGGCCAGGCCCACGACCAGGGCGTTGCGCTGGTCGTAGGTGATGCCCAGGTCGTGGGAGATCCACATGCGCATGTCACCGCCGAAGAACCAGGTTTCCAGGTACGGGCTCATGTACAGCGAAAGCCAGCCCACAAACAGGATCACCGGGATCAGGATCGCACTTTCCCAGCCATCGGGAACGCGCAGGCGCAGGGATTCAGGCAGGCGGCTGAACGCGAAACCGGCGACCAGGATGCCAATCGGCAACAGCATCAGCAGGCTGAATATCCCGGGTAAATGCCCTTCCACATACGGCGCCAGGAACAGGCCGGCGAAGAAGCCCAGGATCACGGTCGGCATGGCTTCCATCAGCTCGATCACCGGCTTGACCTTGCGGCGCAGGCTCGGAGCCATGAAGTAAGCGGTGTAGATCGCGGCGGCAACCGCCAGCGGCGCAGCCAGCAGCATGGCGTAGAACGCGGCCTTCAAGGTACCGAAGGTCAGCGGGGCCAGGCTCATTTTGGGTTCGAAGTCGGTGTTGGCGGCGGTCGACTGCCAGACGTACTTAGGCTCGTCGTAGTTTTCGTACCAGACCTTGCTCCACAGCGCGCTCCACGACACTTCCGGGTGCGGGTTGTCGAGCAGCAGCGGTTGCAGCTTGCCACCGGCTTCCACGATCACACGGTTGGCCCGTGGCGACAGGCCGAACACGCCCTGGCCATCGACCACCGGGTCTACCAGCAAGGTGCGGTGGGCGGTGCTGTGAAACACGCCGAATTTGCCGGAGGCATCGAGGGCGGTGAAGCCTTTGCGGCGCTCTTCAGCGGTGATTTCGACGATTGGCGCAGTGCCCATCTGGAACGTGCGAATCTGCTTCAGGCGCTGTTCGCCATCCGGGTCACGGGCCATGAACCATTGGGCCAGGCCACCTTTGGAGTTACCGACGATCAGCGAGATACCGCCCACCAGCTGGGTGCTGGCGGTGATTTCAGCGCTGCCGTCTTCCAACAGTTTGTAGCGACCGTTGAGGCTCTTGTCGCGCAGGCTGAATACGTCGGCCAGGGCTCGGCCGTTGACCACATACAACCACTGCTGGCGCGGGTCGATGAAGATCGCCTTTACCGGCTCGGTCATTTGCGGCAGCTCGACACGCTTCTGCTCGCTGGTGACTTCACCAGTCATCATGTTTTCTTCGCGGCTCAGGGTCAGCACGTTCAGGTACGAACCCGCCGAACCGGCCACCACCAGGGAGGTGTCGGTGGCATTGAGCGCTACGTGCTCCAACGGACGACCGGCCTCATCCAGCACAATCGGCGTTTCACCGTAGGGGTATTCAATCGCCGGGGTGATGGTCTTCTTGCCGTCCGGGTAGGACACCTTGTAGGTGTGGCGGAACACCAGCGACTGGCCATTGGACAAACCGAGGATGACCAGCGGGCTGCCCGGCTGGTCTTCCCCGATGGACGCCACGCGGCTACCGGCCGGCAGCGGCAGGTCGACGCGCTTGAGTTCGGCGCCGGTGTCGATGTCAAAGAACAGCGCCTGGCCCTTGTCGGAAACCCGCATGGCGACCTGGTTCTGTTCTTCGAGGGAGATCATCAACGGCTTGCCGGCATCCTGGATCCAGGCCGGGGTGAGCGCGTCTTCCTTGGTCAACGAGGCCCCTTGGAACAGCGGCGCGACCACGTAGGCGAGGAAGAAGAAGATCAGGGTGATAGCGCCGAGGACGGCAAGGCCGCCCACCAGCACGTACCAACGGGTCAGGCGGTCCTTGAGCGCGCGAATGCGGCGCTTGCGTTGCAGCTCAGGCGTATTGAAATCAATGCGCTTGGGAGGAGAAGTCGTCGTCATGGTGGAATTGGCCAGATCATTCATGCGCACACCCTAGCGATCCTGTATGACAGAAAGATGACAATGCAGTGACGCAAGAAATCCGCCGCGTAGCAGGGCTGGCAGCGGACTGAAAAATTAGGAGGCGAGGTCCAGGTCCTGCAGACCCGCCTTGACCTTGAGCCCGCGCAGATAGCCGGCTCAAGGCGGTTCTACCGGTGGCTTACTTGCCGCCTTCTTTCAAACCCAGGTCAGCCAGGGCCTTGGCGGCCACTTTGGCTGGCAGCGGGATGTAGCCGTCTTTCACGACAACTTCCTGGCCCTGTTTGGACAGCACCAGTTTCACGAACTCAGCTTCCAGCGGGGCCAGAGGCTTGTTCGGGGCTTTGTTGACGTAAACGTAGAGGAAGCGCGACAGCGGGTACTTGCCGTTCAGGGCGTTCTCTTCGGTATCTTCGATGAAGTCGGTGCTGCCTTTCTTGGCCAGGGCCACGGTCTTCACGCTTGCAGTCTTGTAGCCGATGCCCGAGTAACCGACGCCGTTCAGCGAAGAGCTGATCGACTGCACGACCGAAGCCGAGCCAGGTTGTTCGTTCACGTTAGGCTTGTAGTCGCCTTTGCACAGGGCTTCTTCTTTGAAGTAACCGTAGGTGCCGGATACCGAGTTACGACCGAACAATTGCACAGGCTTGTTGGCCAGGTCACCGGTCACACCCAGGTCGCCCCAGGTTTTTACGTCAGCTTTGCCACCGCACAGGCGAGTCGAGGAGAAGATCGCGTCGACTTGTTCCATGGTCAGGTGCTGGATCGGGTTGTCCTTGTGCACGAACACGGCCAGGGCATCCACGGCAACCGGGATAGCGGTTGGCTTGTAGCCGTACTTCTGCTCGAAGGCAGCCAGTTCGGTGTCCTTCATCTTGCGGCTCATCGGGCCCAGGTTAGAGGTGCCTTCCGTCAGCGCAGGTGGCGCGGTCGCCGAGCCGGCAGCCTGGATCTGGATGTTGACGTTCGGGTATTCCTTTTTGTAACCCTCAGCCCACAGGGTCATCAGGTTAGCCAGGGTATCGGAACCGACGCTGGACAAGTTGCCGGACACACCGGTGGTCTTAACGTAAGCCGGGATTGCCGGGTCAACACCAGCGGCCACCGCGTTGGCAGTCGCAACGCCAGCAGCGACAAAAGTCATTGCCGCCATCAAACGCTTCAGTTTCATGCCTTACTCCTAGCAGATAGGGATAGTTGGATCGGGGCCAAGTATCGGTAGGCCGTGTGAACACTCTATGTCCGGAATATGACAATTAGATGAAAGGCCAGCATTGGAAGAAAGGACAGGCGCGCGCGCAAAGGCGAGGAAACACGGGTTGATGCGCAGGTAACGCGATAATTTAGAAATACGCTGCAATCATTGAAGGAACATCTTGATTGCGGAGAGGGACTTGCTCCCTCTCCACAGGGGCATCGGGCCAGTGTTAACGCCCGCGCTTCCACAGGTACCCACCCACCACGATCCCCATCACACATAGGGCCGCCACGTAGTAGGACGGGCCCATGGCGCTTTCCTTCATCAGCAGCGACACCGCGAGCGGCGTCAGCCCGCCGAACACGGCGTAGGCCACGTTGTAGGAAAACGACAGACCACTGAAACGCACCACCGGCGGGAAGGCCTTGACCATGACATACGGCACTACGCCGATGGTGCCGACAAACAGGCCGGTCAACGCGTACAGCGGAAAGAGCCAATCGGGGTGGCTCAGAAGGCTGTGATAGAGCGTCCAGGACGTCGCCAGCAACAGCGCGCAACCGGCCGTGAGTACGCGGCCGGCCCCAAAACGGTCGGCCAACGCGCCGGAGGCGATGCAACCCAGGCTCAGGGTGACGATGGCCAGGCTGTTGGCTTGCAGCGCAACAGTCGGGCTGAAGTGGTAGACGGTTTGCAACACGGTAGGAGTCATCAAGATAACCACCACCACACCGGCCGACAGCAACCAGGTCAGTAGCATCGACAGCACGATGGCGCCCCGGTGGTCACGCAGCACCGCGCGTAACGGCAACTCGGCGGCCAGGGTCTTGCGCTGCTGCATTTCGGCGAAGATCGGCGTTTCATGCAGCCAGCGGCGCAGGTACACCGACAGCAGGCCAAACACACCGCCGAGCAGGAACGGAATGCGCCAGGCGTAATCCGAGACCTGCTGCGGGCTATAAATAGTGTTGATGGCCGTGGCCACCAGCGAGCCCAGCAGGATCCCGGCGGTCAGGCCACTGGTCAGGGTGCCGCAGGCGTAGCCGATGTGGCGCGGCGGTACGTGCTCAGAGACGAACACCCAGGCGCCAGGTACTTCGCCGCCAATCGCCGCGCCTTGGATGACGCGCATCAGCAGCAGCAGGATCGGCGCCCACAGGCCGATCTGAGCGTAGGTCGGCAGCAGGCCCATGATCAGGGTCGGCACGGCCATCATGAAGATGCTCAGGGTGAACATCTTCTTGCGGCCCAGAAGGTCGCCGAAGTGCGCCATGATGATGCCGCCCAGCGGGCGCGCCAGGTAACCGGCGGCGAAGATACCGAAGGTCTGCATCATGCGCAGCCATTCGGGCATGTCGGCCGGGAAAAACAGTTTTCCGACCACGGTGGCGAAAAACACGAAAATGATGAAATCATAAAACTCCAACGCCCCGCCCAAGGCAGACAGCGACAGGGTTTTATAGTCGTTGCGGGTCAGCGGGCGCGACGATTGCGCACTGCTTGCGGGCACGGAGGACATGGCAAGGCTTCTCTTATAGTAATCAGCGTAATAAAGACGGCACGCCCGTGATTGGCGGCGGGCTTGGCAAGATAGCAAATCGCTTGTAAAAGCACAGCGCCAGGAGAACAGTTGCTTGCAAAAGCCCCGATACAGCGTCTATTTACCGACCAAATGAGCCTCGGAAGGTCGTCGTGGCGCCAGGGTCCCGATATACTCGGCCCTTGCAAGCGCAGAACCCGCAGTCTTGAGGGGCTGCTGTGCCAAAACGTCGTTGGGTGCCATCCAGCCGATTTGGCAGAGCTTCCCTTTTTAGTACGCCTTACGAGAAACGCATCGAGCGGTGTAGGTTGGTGCTGAAACGTTTTTCTACAAGACGGCTATCCACTTGAAATACCCATGAAGCGTCACGGGTCAGAGGCCCCCCGGCATGATCGAACTCGAACAAGAAGACCCTATCCCGCAAGGCGATCTCGCCCTGCAAATCACCGCGCTCCCGCGTGAAACCAACGGCTTTGGCGATATCTTCGGCGGCTGGCTGGTGGCGCAGATGGACTTGGCCGGTACAGCCATGGCCAGCAAAGTCGCGGGTGGCCGCGTGGCGACCGTGGCCATTGATCGCATGGCGTTCCTGGTACCGGTAGCGGTGGGCGCGCAGCTGTCCTTTTATACCCAGGCCCTGGAAATCGGCCGCAGCTCGATCCAGATGATGGTCGAAGTGTGGAGCGACGACCCGTTGTCCAGCGAATGGCGCAAGGTGACCGAGGCGGTGTTTGTCTTCGTCGCCATCGACGGCAGCGGCCGTACACGTTCGGTACCGTCGCGCGCGCGTTAAACCTCGCCGGGTTTTGACGGTCCATTGCCCCATTGCCTGTCATTGAGAGTGCTGTGTATGCCTATGCCTCACGTTGAAACCGTGAAAATCGACGAGTTGGACTGCTGGCTCATCCACCACAACGGTGCCGAACTGAAGGTAGCCCAACAGGGCGCGCATATCTTCAGTTACCAGCGCGAGGGCGAGCAGCCGCTGATCTGGCCGAACCCTAAAGCGGTGTTCAAGAAAGGCAAAGGCATCCGCACCGGCGTACCGGTGTGCTGGCCGTGGTTTGGTGTGTTCGACCGCAACCCGCAAAGCGTGAAGGCAATGCGCCAAAGTGATCAGCCTGCGGGCGCGCACGGTTTCGTGCGTACCGCGATGTGGAGGCTGGTGGAGACCAAGATTGAAGGTCAAGCGCTGCGGGTGGAGCTGGAACTACCGGTCCCGGCCGGCGGCTTCCCCGGATGGCCTCATCAGGTCGACCTGAAGTTGAGCCTGTTACTGGACAGCCACCTGCATATCCGCCTGACCAGCCATAACCGTGGTGCCGACACCGTCACGCTCAGCCAGGCACTGCACACCTACTTCGCCGTGAGCGACGTACGCAACGTGCAGGTCGAGGGGCTGGACGGCACGACGTATATCGATACCGCAGATGGCTGGAGCGAGAAAATGCAATCGGGCCTGCTGCACTTCAGCGCCGAAACCGACCGCATCTACCTCAATACGCCCTCTGCTTTGCACATCGTCGATAAGGAGTGGCAGCGCCGCATTCAGCTCACCAGCCAAGGCTCGAAATCGACCGTGATCTGGAACCCCTGGACTGAACGCGCCAAGGCGTTTGACGACATGGCCGACGATGGCTGGCAGGGCATGCTGTGCATCGAGACCGCAAATGTGCTGGATGACGTGGTGGCCTTGGCTCCCGGCGAAAGCCACACCCTGGGCGTGAGCATCACCGCGATCGCCCTGTAGATAACGTTCTAACTGTGGGAGGGCAAGCCCCCTCCCACATTTGTTTTGCGCAAGAGCTTAGAGATCGGACTCCTTCACCACCCGCACTTTCCCCGCATCCAGCGCATACGCCGCGTCCGCCAGGTCGTTATTCACCTTCTCCACCTTCAACGTTCCCGTCACCCACAGCGGCGTGTAGATATCATCGAGCTTCAACCCCTTGGGATAACGCACCAGTACCAGTTGGTTAGGCGGCGGCGGCGGCACGTGGATGCATGCGCCGGGGTACGGCACCAGGAAGAACAACGTGCTGCGACCCTTCGCATCGGTCTCCAGCGGCACCGGGTAGCCGCCGATGCGGATGTTCTTACCGTTCATGGCCGCCACGGTCTTGGTCGAATACATCACCGCCGGCAAGCCTTTGCTCTGCTTCAGGCCGCCCTTATCGGTAAAGGTGCCTTGGGCTTCGGGGGAGTTGTGGTCGATTTCGGGCATGGCCTCGAGGGCTTTTTGGTCCGACAGCGGCATCAGGTCGAGCCAGTCGGTTTCCGGCAGTTCACCGGCGTGTGCCAGGCCACAGCCCAGCAGGAGAAGAGTTAACAGAAGACGGCGCATGGAGAGGCTCGGCAAGTACAAGTGCCGAGCATTCTAGCCCTCTGCGCCTGCGCAGCGCAGAGGACTTTGTCGGCTGATTACTTCTTTTTGATCAGACCGTAGATCACCAGCAACACAATGGCGCCTACCAGTGCACCGATGAAGCCTGCGCCTTGGCCGGCCTGGTAGATGCCCAGTGCCTGACCACCGTAGGTCGCCGCCAGGGAGCCGGCGATACCCAGCAGGATGGTCATGATCCAACCCATGCTGTCGTCGCCAGGCTTGAGGAAACGCGCGAGCAGACCGACGATCAAGCCGATAAAGATGGTTCCGATGATACCCATGGCATTTCCCTCTGATTAGTGTGAGCTATGCCAAAGCCTAGTCAGGCTTTGGCATCCTGCAATCAGAGGATGGCGGCGACCGAATGGTTCCCGCCATTGCCAGGCATATTATTGCTCGGCGATCAGCGCTTCGACCTTGAGGATCTGCGCCTGCAGCGTCGCGCGGTCCTTGCAACGCAGGTTGGCGTGGCCGACCTTGCGCCCGGCCTTGAAGGCCTTGCCGTAGTGGTGCACATGGCAATCGTCGATTGCCATCACCCGCTCAACCGGCGGCACCGAGCCGATGAAGTTGAGCATGGCGCTCTCGCCGACCTTGGCCGTGGAGCCCAGCGGCAAGCCCGCCACCGCCCGCAGGTGGTTTTCGAACTGGCTGCACTCGGCGCCTTCGGTGGTCCAGTGCCCGGAGTTGTGCACGCGCGGGGCGATTTCGTTGGCCTTGAGGCCACCGTCGACTTCAAAGAACTCGAACGCCATCACGCCGACGTAATCCAGTTGCTTGAGCACGCGGCTGGAATAGTCTTCGGCCAGGGCCTGCAACGGGTGATCGGTGCTGGCCACGGACAGCTTGAGGATGCCGTTGACATGCGTGTTGTGCACCAACGGGTAGAAGCGGATCTCACCATCACGGGCACGCACGGCGATCAGCGAGACTTCACCGGTGAACGGCACGAAGCCTTCCAGCAGACAGGCGACGCTGCCCAGCTCGGCGAAGGTGCCGGCCACATCAGCGGCGGTGCGCAGGACTTTCTGACCCTTGCCGTCGTAACCCAGGGTGCGGGTTTTCAGCACGGCCGGCAGGCCAATGCTGACGACGGCCGCGTCTAGGTCTGCCTGGGACTGGATGTCGGCGAAGGCCGGGGTCGGAATGCCCAGGTCCTTGAACATGCTCTTCTCGAACCAACGATCACGCGCGATGCGCAGGGCTTCGGCGCTCGGGTACACCGGCACGAACTGGGAGAGGAATGCGACGGTTTCGGCAGGGACACTTTCGAATTCGAAGGTCACCAGGTCGACTTCGTCGGCCAGTTGGCGCAAGTGGTCCGGGTCGCTGTAGTCAGCGCGCAGGTGTTCACCCAGGGCGGCCGCACAGGCGTCCGGCGCCGGGTCCAGGAAAGCGAAGTTCATCCCCAGCGGGGTTCCCGCCAGCGCCAGCATGCGGCCCAGTTGGCCGCCACCGATTACACCGATTTTCATCGTCAACAACCTCAGGCGATACGTGGGTCTGGATTGTCCAGCACGCTGTCTGTTTGCTCAGCACGGAATTTTTTCAGCACCGCATGAAACTGCGGGTGCTTGGCGCCCAGGATACTGGCGGACAACAACGCGGCGTTGATCGCGCCGGCCTTGCCGATCGCCAGGGTCGCAACCGGAATGCCAGCCGGCATCTGCACGATGGACAACAGCGAGTCCACGCCCGAGAGCATCGCCGACTGCACCGGTACGCCCAACACGGGCAGGTGAGTCTTGGCCGCGCACATGCCTGGCAAATGTGCTGCACCCCCGGCACCGGCGATGATCACCTCGATGCCGCGGGATTCTGCTTCATCGGCATACTGGAACAGCAAATCCGGGGTGCGGTGGGCAGAGACCACTTTCACTTCATACGGAATGCCGAGTTTTTCCAGCATATCGGCGGTGTGGCTAAGGGTGGACCAATCGGACTTGGAGCCCATGATCACGCCAACCAATGCACTCATCGTCGTGCCTCTTCTCTCTGGGCGCCCGCAGGCGCGTCAAAAAACAACAAGCCACGCGGGAAATCCGGCGTGGCTTGGTGTACGAATTAAGGCCGGTTGGACCGGCCGAAGGCCGCGCAGTATACCGTAATAACGCAGATAAACAGCCCCTGGGATGACCATCTGTCTTACCGCGCAAACCGGCAGTTTTATTGACTTAAGAGTCAGCGAAACAGCGCAATAACCTGTGGCAGGGGGCTGGCTCCCGATAGCGCTGGTTCAGTGTCCTAATCATCGCCTGACACACCGCTATCGGGATGCAAGCCTCTCCCGCATTTGCCCTGCATTCGGCCCAAGATTGGGCTCAGGTACTGTGCGCCGCGCCACCTTCCAGCTTTCGCCACAACAACCGCACATTCGCCTTGCGCACCAACGCACAGCGATACAGGCGAATCTCCAGCGGCACATGCCATTGCGGGCCGCCGCACACCACCAGCTCACCGCGCGCCAGTTCGGCGCGCACGCTCAGTTGCGGCACCCAGGCAATGCCCAGGCCTTCGAGGGCCATGCTTTTGAGGCTGTCGGCCATCGCGGTTTCGTACACGGTGGTAAAGCGCAACGCGCGCTGGCGCAGCAACAGGTGTACCGAACGGCCAAGAAACGCACCGGCGCTGTAGGCCAGCAGCGGCACACTGCCCTCGCCTTCCAGGTCGAACAGCGGCTTGCCGGCGGCGTCGGCGGCGCACACCGGGAGCATCTCAGTGTTGCCCAAGTGCAGCGAAGGGAAGATTTCGGCGTCCATCTGCATCGCCGCATCCGGGTCGTAGAAGGCCAGCATCAAGTCGCAGCCGCCTTCGCGCAGGGCGTGCACGGCGTCGCCGACGTTGGTGGCGACCAGCCGCGTGGCGATGTTCAGGCCTTCGTTGCGCAATTGCGCGATCCAGCGTGGGAAGAAACCCAGCGCCAGGGAGTGGGCGGCGGCCACTTGCATGACTTCGCCCTGCCCGCCTTCCAAATGATGCAAATGGCGCAGCACTTCACCCAGTTGCTCGACCACCGTGCGTGCGGTGACCAAAAACAGCTGCCCCGCCGCCGTCAACTCCACTGGCGTGCGCGAGCGGTTGACCAGGGTCAGGCCCAACGCGGCTTCCAGGCTGCGGATACGCCTGCTGAACGCCGGCTGGGTGACAAAGCGCCGCTCGGCCGCCTGGGAAAAACTTCGGGTCGCGGCCAAGGCACTGAAGTCTTCCAGCCATTTGCTCTCAAGGTTCATCACTGCCTCCCACGGGTACGCACCATTTTGGCACACACGCCCGCCATGATAGCCGGGTCACACTTGCATTATGCCGTTTATGCATAGGCCAGTGTTTAACAGCATTGGCCCAAAAATTCGTACAAGCCTAGCATTCGCAGCGTTCCGGCCAGTTCCGGGTCCTTATCGAGATGATTTCCGTCATGTCCTCTGCTGCATCTTTCCGTACAGAAAAAGACCTGCTTGGCGTACTCGAAGTACCGGCTCAAGCGTATTACGGCATCCAGACCCTGCGAGCGGTGAACAACTTCCGCCTCTCGGGCGTTCCGATTTCGCATTACCCGAAATTGGTGGTCGGCCTGGCAATGGTCAAGCAAGCAGCGGCTGACGCCAACCGCGAGTTGGGCCAGCTCAGCGAAGCCAAGCACGCGGCCATCAGCGAAGCCTGCGCTCGCCTGATCCGCGGCGACTTCCACGAAGAGTTCGTGGTGGACATGATTCAAGGCGGCGCCGGCACTTCAACCAACATGAATGCCAACGAAGTCATCGCCAACATCGCGCTGGAGGCCATGGGCCACCAGAAGGGCGAATACCAATACCTGCACCCCAACAACGACGTGAACATGGCGCAGTCGACCAACGACGCCTACCCGACCGCGATCCGCCTGGGTCTGCTGCTGGGCCATGACGCGCTGCTGGCCAGCCTCGACAGCCTGATCCAAGCCTTCGCCGCCAAGGGCGTCGAGTTCGGCCACGTGCTGAAAATGGGCCGCACCCAATTGCAAGACGCCGTGCCGATGACCCTCGGCCAGGAATTCCGCGCCTTCGCCACCACCCTGGGTGAAGACCTGGCGCGCCTGAAAACCCTGGCGCCGGAGCTGCTCACCGAAGTGAACCTGGGCGGCACCGCCATCGGTACCGGCATCAACGCCGACCCACGCTACCAGGCCCTGGCCGTACAGCGCCTGGCGGTCATCAGCGGCCAGCCGGTGGTTCCGGCAGCCGACCTGATCGAAGCCACCTCCGACATGGGCGCCTTCGTGCTGTTCTCCGGCATGCTCAAGCGTACCGCCGTGAAGCTGTCGAAGATCTGCAACGACCTGCGCCTGCTATCCAGCGGCCCACGCACCGGCATCAACGAGATCAACCTGCCGGCACGCCAGCCAGGCAGTTCGATCATGCCCGGCAAGGTCAACCCGGTGATCCCGGAAGCCGTGAACCAGGTAGCGTTCCAGGTCATCGGTAACGACCTGGCCCTGACCATGGCCGCCGAAGGTGGCCAACTGCAACTGAACGTGATGGAGCCGCTGATTGCCTTCAAGATCTTCGACTCGATCCGCCTGCTGCAACGCGCCATGGACATGCTGCGCGAACACTGCATCGTCGGCATCACCGCCAACGAAGCGCGCTGCCGCGAACTGGTGGAGCATTCCATCGGCCTGGTCACTGCGCTGAACCCGTACATCGGCTATGAAAACGCCACCCGTATCGCACGTATCGCTCTCGAAAGCGGCCGTGGGGTACTGGAACTGGTGCGCGAAGAAGGCTTGCTCGACGACGCCATGCTCGACGACATCCTGCGCCCCGAAAACATGATTGCTCCACGTTTGGTCCCGCTGAAGGCCTAAGCGTTTGTTGCACCGCTCACCAGGTTGAGGGACTAGACACCTCTCACCTTTTGAGGGCCTGAAGGCTCGTTCTTCAGGCCCTTTTTTTTGCTTCGAGGTTGTGAAATGACGCCCATAAAAAATCCAATATCGCCCTGCAAACCCACCTCCCCTGTAACAGCTTGGCTGAAACCTTTAATCGGCACGGGCAGACGGATCACGTTCGCCTAGGTATAGTGCCGCCCCTCTTCGCGTCTGCGGCCGTCGACCAAGCGGCCAGCACGCAGCGAAAGCGCATGAATAACAACACCCGCAAAAGGATTGGCATCGAAACGTCGTGCACTGCCTGGTGCTGAGCGATGCGTCGACCCGTCCTGCGTTTGCCATTAAAAAATCAGCGAGGAACACTCCATGCTCGAAGTCATCAACGACTTCCTCTCAGGGAAAGTACTGATCGCGCTCATTGTCGGGCTCGGCGGTTATTTCACGATCCGCTCGCGTTTCGTTCAACTGCGTCACTTTTTTCACATGTTCTCGGTGTTTCGCGACAGCCTCAAGAACAGCTCCGATCAGCTCAGTTCGTTCCAGGCGCTGATGCTCAGCCTGGCCGGCCGCGTCGGTGCCGGTAACATCGCCGGTGTCGGCATTGCCGTGACCCTGGGTGGCCCTGGTGCCGTGTTCTGGATGTGGGTCACCGCGTTGGTGGGCATGTCTTCGAGCTTTATCGAGTGCTCCCTGGGCCAGTTGTACAAGCGCACCGACGCGGAAGGCACTTACCGTGGCGGCCCGGCCTATTACATCCAGCACGGTTTGCACAAACGCTGGCTGGGCATGGTCATGGCGTTCCTGCTGCTGGTGACCTTCGGCTTCGCCTTCAACGGCCTGCAGGCCCACGCCGTGACCCACTCGCTGAACAACGCCTTCGGCCTGGACACCACCTACACCGGCCTGGCCCTGGCGGTATTGCTGGGTCTGGTGTTCATCGGCGGGATCAAGCGCATCGCCTCGATCGCCGACCTGCTGGTGCCGGTCAAGACCCTGGTGTACATCGCCGTGACCCTCTACGTGATCGTGCTGCAATTCGACCACGTACCGGCCATGCTCGCGACCATCGTCAAAAGCGCCTTCGGCCTCGACCAAGCCTTCGGTGGCCTGGTGGGCAGCGCGATCATCATGGGTGTCAAGCGCGGCGTGTTCGCCAACGAAGCCGGTTTGGGCAGTGCGCCTAACGTGGCAGCGGTGGCCTCGGTAGAACACCCGGTCGCCCAAGGCGTGGTGCAGGCGTTCAGCGTGTTCCTCGATACCTTCGTGATCTGCACCTGTACCGCGTTGCTGATCCTGCTTTCGGGTTTCTACACCCCGGGTTTTGAAGGCGACGGCATTGCCCTGACCCAGAACTCCCTGGCGGCGGTAGTCGGTGACTGGGGCCGCATGTTTATCTCGGTGGCCCTGGCGTTATTCGTGTTCACCTCGATCATGTACAACTACTACCTGGGCGAGAGCAACCTGCGCTTCCTGGTGGGCAACAACCGCAAGGTGCTGATCGGCTACCGCACGCTGGTGCTGGTGCTGATCTTCTGGGGCTCCATCGAGAACCTGAGCACCGTGTTCGCCTTTGCCGACATCACCATGACCCTGCTGGCCTTCGTCAACCTGTTCGCCCTGGCGTTCCTGTTCAAGATTGCCATGCGCATCCTGAACGACTACGACAACCAGCGCGCAGCGGGCATCAAGACACCGGTATTCGATTCCAGCCAGTTCCCTGACCTGGACCTGGATCGCAAGGCCTGGCCTGCCAACCCAGTGAAGCCGGATACCGTTGCAACCGCTGAACTGAACGCTCAAGTACAACGCTGAGTGTAGATAGATGACACGCCGCCCGGCCTTGGGCATGCTCTGGGCCCGGCGGCGTTTTTCGTTCAGGAGATTCTTTGATGCAATCAGCCAACAACGTGATGGTGCTCTACACCGGCGGCACTATAGGCATGCAGGCCAGCGCCAACGGCCTGGCCCCCGCATCCGGTTTTGAAGCGCGCATGCGCGAACAGCTTGCCGATGTGACCGTGCCGACCTGGCGCTTTCGGGAAATGTCGCCACTGATCGACAGCGCCAACATGAACCCAGCCTATTGGCAGCAACTGCGCACCGCCGTGGTTGAAGCCGTGGACGACGGCTGCGACGCCGTGCTGATCCTGCACGGCACCGACACCCTGGCCTACAGCGCGGCGGCCTTGGCTTTCCAACTGCTGGGCCTGCCGGCGCCGGTGGTGTTCACAGGTTCGATGCTACCGGCCGGCGTGCCCGACAGCGATGCCTGGGAAAACGTCACCGGCGCGCTGCAAGCACTGGGTGAAGGCCTCGCGGCCGGCGTACATCTGTACTTCCACGGCGCGCTGATGGCGCCGACCCGTTGCGCAAAAATCCGTAGTTTCGGGCGCAACCCGTTCGCAGCGCTGCAACGCAGCAGCCGCGCGGCCAAGGCCGATCAAATCCCCGAGGCCCTGAATTACCGCCAGCCCAAAGCCCTGGCCAACATCGGTGTGCTGCCGCTGGTGCCGGGCATCGCCGCCGCGCAACTGGATGCGCTGATCGCCAGCGGCATCCAGGCGCTGATCCTGGAATGCTATGGCAGCGGTACCGGCCCCAGCGATAACCCCGCGTTCCTCGCCAGCCTCAAGCATGCGCAGGACAAGGGCGTGGTGGTCGTGGCGATTACCCAATGCCATGAAGGTGGTGTGGAGCTGGATGTGTATGAGGCGGGTAGTCGCCTGCGGGACGTGGGCGTGTTGTCCGGTGGCGGCATGACCCGCGAAGCGGCGTTCGGCAAGCTCAACGCCTTGCTCGGCGCGGGCCTTGCCAGCACGCAAGTGCGCCGCCTGGTGGAACTGGACCTGGGCACCGAACAGCCCGCTACATAAGCACCGCCTGCCCTGTCTTGCTCTTTCCTAGCATCGAGCCCCCCCGAGCGTATGCCTCGGGGCGTTTCCATCAACTGGCAAGACAGGCCTGCACCATGACCGATCTACGCGCTACCCCACCGAACGCACAAGAAAACGAATTGACTCTGGAACTGGTGACCCAGTTATGCGTCGGCCCCTCCCTCAGCGAAGTCGCCGCCGACCTGCTGCGCCAGTCACTGGACGAAAAATACCCTGACCTGAACATCAACCCGGACACGGCGCTGATGGGCACTGCGACGTGGAAGCTCGTCGACAACCGGATCGTTGCCGGCGCACCGCAGTATCAAACCCTCAGCAACATACTGGCCCGGCAAGCCATCACTCAGTTGCCGACCCTATGCATCGAAGGCGAGCACTTTCTCACGCAGCAACCGCTCACCGACCCGGCCACTCACCCGCCCCCGCGAACCGGCGCAATAACCGCTTCGAGAGCCGCGCCTGCCTGATCGATGTCGACATGGTGAACGGCGATACAATCACCCATACCCACCAAGTGTTCATTGCCGTACTGGTAGGAAAATCCGCCGGGAAAACCGTCATCCTCTGCCACTCGTTGCTCAACGGTTACCAGAAGTTCGACACCATGGCGCAACTGGGCGCGTCACTGCCGACGCTGATGTACCGCCTCGATCCGTATGATCGCCTGCTGTGGCGCTTGTACGAACCAACCGACGACTTCTTCGCGCACCAGGCCTGCGCCATGATCACGTTGCCAATCGAGGCCCATACGCGCTTCGACGTCTCCGCCAGCACGCCCATCGTGAAGCCGGTACCAGGAGGCTCTGCCGGATTGGCTGACCCAGGAGGCCTCTACCTCGGACCTGGAGTTTTATGCACGCCATCTCAAAGACCTGGCCTCACTCAACAACCTGAACGTCGGCAAAACCTATCAGGACGATATCCCTGACATCCGCCAGGACGCCCTGAACCAGCTCAAGACCGAGCTGATAAAAGACCACCCCGAGGCGAAGTACCTGGACCTCGCCAGCCTGCGCATTCAAGTCAGAAGCCAGGTGTTCTGGGGCACCTTCAGCGTGCCCGGCCAAGTCGAAACCACCACGTTCACCCTCGCCGACCTGGCCCTGCAAAGTGCCTTTTGTATCGCCCGCTGTTCGACCCGGCACTGGTTCAATACCCGTCACCGGCAAACCTGCTGTATGCAATCAGGCAAACGCCCGAGCTGCGTGAATCGGTGGTCGCCTGGCTGCCGGACGCAGTGCGCGCGGACTACACCAATTATGTATTCCCCGGTGAACTGCCGTCGCCATGGGCCGTCGCCGACTTTCTGGTGGAGCCGGCCAAACTGCGCGAGTTCAGCGGCCCGGTGCTACAGGCGGAATTTCTCAAGCTTGAGCCTTCACGGCGTTAGGCTTCTCATCACGCCTTGGTTCGTGGCGCGTGTGATTATTCAACCTGCCACGCCGTGCGCAGCCGGGCCAATGCCTCAGCGGCCGCCGCCTCGGGTACGGCGGCGAAGCCCAGCACCAGCCCCGCACGCTGGTCGGCCGGGGTGAGCGAGCCCGGTAGCCAATAGCTGCTCAACCCGGTGATCTCGACCTGCGCTTCACGCGCTTGCGCCAGCAACCATTGCTCACGCGCCAGGCTGTCGACGCGTACGGTCAGGTGCAACCCCGCCGTAACACCGGGCAGGCTGCCCATGCCCGGCACGTCGGCGGGCCAGCCGGCCAGCAACGCGTTACGCCGACTCAACGCCGCCCGGCGCATACGGCGGATGTGACGCTGGAAATGCCCCGCAGCCATAAACTCGGCCATCACCGCCTGGGTGCTGACTTCCGAATGCCGCACATCCACCGCCCGGCGCCGCGTGAACGCCTGGACACAGCCCTGCGGCAGCACCAGATAACCCAGGCGCAACGCGGGAAAGGCGACCTTGCCGAAGGTGCCGACGTACAGCACGCGCCCGCTGCGGTCGAGCGCCGCCAAGGGGGCCAACGGCGCACCGCTGTAGCGGTACTCACCGTCGTAGTCGTCTTCAATGATCCAGCCGCCACTGCGCTCGGCCCAGGCCAGCAACTCCAGGCGCCGGGCCAGGCTCATGACCACGCCCGTCGGGTACTGATGCGAGGGAGTGACGTAGGCCAGGCGGCAATCGGTGAGCGCGTTGAGCGCAGTGCAGTCGATGCCTTCACTGTCCAGCGCCACACCCTGGAGTTTCGCGCCGGCAATCGCGAACGCGTGCCCGGCCGCACGATAGCCTGGGTTTTCGATCGCCACCGTGTCGCCCGGCGCGACCAGCAGCTGTGCACAAAGGCTGATTGCCTGCTGTGCGCCGCTGGTGATCACTATTTGCTCAGCCGTGCATTGCATCCCTCGCGAGCTGCGCAAGTAAGCCGCGATCAAACCACGCAGCCGCTCATCCCCCGCCGGGTTGCCGTAGCACAGCTGCTGCAGGTTCGGTTTACGCCAAAAAGCCGCATTCAGCTTGGCCCACACCTCAAAGGGGAACAGGTCGAAGGCCGGTACGCCCACCCTGAAAGCCCGTGGCGGACCGGTGGGAGGCAGCGGCAAATGATGGCTTTCCAAGCGCTCCAGCGCCGCGCTGTGGATAACTTTTTCTGCGTCGGATGGCGAAGAACCTCTGCAAATTGTGGATAAGGCTGGGGATAAGCCTGTTGAAAACCCTGTGGACAATTTTGTGGATAATTTTTTTGGCGCATCACGGCTTGTCGGTAGCTGCGCCACATAGGTGCCATCGCCCACCCGCCCTTCGATAAAGCCTTCGGCATAGAGCTGGTCATAGGCCCGCACTACGCTGTTGCGCGAGATCGACAACGCGGTTGCCAGGTCGCGGGTTGCCGGTAAACGGGTGCCACTGGCGAGCCGCCCGTCCAGCACACGCTGGCGCAGGGCCTGGTATAGCTGACGCGTCAGGCCCTGGCTGCGGTCCAGCTCGATGCCGGCGGGGTTGAACGACAAAGGTGCGTGTAAAGAGGGCATGAAATTGGACCTATGAAATGAGCCACAGATGGCTCTTACAACGAACCAATAGCCTGCCTAGGATGCTGGCATTCGCCAAGGAAAATATTTATGTACACACCACGCGCCTTCGCCCTCGACGACTTGCCTGAAATTCAGCAACTGATCCAGCACACGCGCCTGGCGCAGGTGGTGACCTTTGGCGAACAAGGCCTGCAGGCCAGCCACTTGCCGTTGCTACTGAACCCGGATGAAGGCCCCAATGGCACGCTCTACGGGCACCTGGCCAAGGCCAACCCGCAGTGGCGCGATTTACACAACGGCAGTGATGCCCTGGTGATCTTCGCCGGTGCCGATGCCTATATCAGCCCGGCGTTTTACCCGGCCAAGGCCGAGCACGGCAAAGTGGTGCCAACCTGGAACTACATCGCCGTGCATGCCTACGGCAAAGCCGAGGTGTTCACCGACGCCGAACGCCTGCTCAAGCTGGTCAGCGCCCTGACCGAGCGCCACGAAAGCGGCCGCGCCCAACCCTGGGCCGTGAGCGACGCACCGGCCGACTACATCGACGGCATGCTCAAGGCCATCGTCGGCTTCGCCCTGCCGATCGACCGCTTGATCGGCAAACGCAAACTCAGCCAGAACCGCAGCGCGGCGGATATGGCCGGCGTGCGCGAAGGCCTGACCGCCAGCCAAGACGTGCGTGACCAGACGCTCGCGCGTTTCATTCCCAAGGAGCCCGTATGAACCCGATTGAAATTCGCCAGGTCAGCGCCGCTGATTACGCCGCCTGGCTGCCGCTGTGGCAGGCCTACTTGGCCTTCTACAACACCGAACTGCCGGACGCCGTGACCCAGAGCACCTGGCAACGCCTGGTCGAGGCCAACGAACCGACCCATTCGGCGCTGGCCTGGCAAGCCGGCAAGGCGGTGGGCATGGTCAACTTCATCTACCACCGCTCCAATTGGAGCATCGAGAATTCCTGTTACCTGCAAGACCTGTTCGTGGGCCCGACGCAACGCGGCACCGGCGTGGGCCGCAAACTGATCGAGTTCGTCTACGCCACCGCCAAGGCCGACGGCTGCTGTAAGGTGCATTGGCTGACCCACGAGACCAACGCCACCGCGATCCAACTGTATGAGCGCATCGCCGAACGCCCGGGTTTCATCCAATTTCGCAAAGGTCTTTAAGGAGCGCAGCATGTCCACTTCCCTCGCCCACTGGAAAGGTGCCCCGGCGCCTTCGGCCCTTCTGCTCGAAGGGCGCTTTATCCGCCTGGAAAAACTCGACCCCGCGCGCCACGCAGATCAACTGTGGCAAGCCCTCGAAGGCCCCGGCGCCGACCCTAAATTGTGGGACTACTTGCCTTACGGGCCGTTTGCCGAGCGTGCCGCGTTCGATGCGTGGCTCAATAACCATGCCGCCAACAGCGATCCGTATTTCTTCAGCGTGGTCGACCGCGCCAGCGGCGAGGTGCAGGGCATCCTCAGCCTGATGTCCATTGTTGCGGCCCAGGGTCGGATCGAAATCGGCCACGTCACCTTCGGCGCGCCGATGCAGCGCTCGCCCAAAAGCACCGAAGCGGTGTACCTGCTGGCCAAGTACGCATTCGATCAGGGCTACCGCCGCCTGGAATGGAAATGCAACAACGGCAACGCCCGCTCCAAATATGCGGCCGAGCGCTTGGGGTTCAGTTTTGAGGGGGTGTTCCGCCAGCACATGGTGGTCAAGGGGCAGAACCGCGACACCGCTTGGTATTCGATTCTGGATTCGGAATGGCCAGCGGTGGGGGCGGGGTTTGAGAAGTGGCTGTCGGAGGCGAACCAGGCAGGCTCAGGGCAGCTGAAAACGCTGGCCGAGTGCCGTACCCCGATTTAACACCCCACCAAACCATTGTGGGAGGGAGCAAGCCCTCTCCCATATGATCGGCGGTGAATCATTGGCTCAGATGCTGGGCCAGCACCGCAATGTGCTCTGGCCCGATGCCGCAGCAGCCGCCCAAATGACTGGCGCCGCGGGCTTTCCAGTCGGCGGCCCAGTGCAGGTAGCCGGGCGGGTCGAGGTCGTCGCGCAGCGGGTCCAGACCATCGTTGGCCGTGGCTTCCTTGGGTTGCGGCGGGAAAGCATTGGCGTAGGCGCCGATCTGGATCGCCACGCCCAGGCGTTCGAAGGTTTCGCGCGCGGCATCGATGGCAGCGCCGATCACTTCCGGCTGGCTGCAGTTGAACAGCAGCACGTGCACGCCCAACTGCGCTGCCGCCTCGGCCGCGTCCGCCACCGGCTCGCCGGAGCGCAGGCGCGGGACCTCGTCGGTGTCTTCGTCTTTCAAGGTAAACGACAGCCAGAACGGCTTGCCATCCTCTGGTAAACCGGCCTTGATCGCTCGCGCCTCGACGATTGAACTCTGGGTTTCGGCCAGCCACAGGTCGACATGCGGCGCCAGGCCCCGCACCAGGGGCGTGAGCAACTCAGACACACGCTGCGCTTCAAACAAATCCGGACGATAAGAGCCAAACAACGGCGGTAATGAGCCGGCCACCCGCACGCTTTTGCCTGAGGCAGTCACCGCACGACGCGCCAACTCACCCGCCAACGCAGCCAGCGCTTGGCCTTCGGCGGCAAACCGCGCCTCACCGATATGAAACGGCACCACCGCGTAACTGTTGCTGGTGATCACATCGGCACCGCTGTCGATATAGGCCGCGTGCACCGCCCCCACCGCCTGCGGCGCCTCGCTCAAGGCCAACGCCGACCATTCCGGCTGACGGAACGGCGCGCCCCGGCGTTGCAGTTCACGGCCCATGCCGCCATCGAGAATTACGGTTTTTTCGTCCATATGCCTTTTACTCATAAGCTTATGAAAATAACTCACTATGAGAGTCGTTCTTATAACTATTTAATACGTTCGATCCGCTTCATACCAACTCTTTTTTCTAAAGGTGTCACCGTGAAACTTAAATCCCTGTTGGCCCTGGGCCTGATGACACTGGCGGCCTCTACCCAGGCCTTCGCCGGCGCGACCCTGGACCGCATCGAACAGAAAAAAGAGCTGGTGGGCGTGCTGATGGAAAGCTACCCACCGTTCTCGTTTCTCAATGAGCAGAACCAACTCGACGGCTTCGACGTTGATGTGGCCAAGGCCGTTGCGCAGAAGCTGGGCGTTAAGCTGCGCCTGGAAACACCCTCGTGGGACGTGATCGCCGCTGGCCGCTGGAGCGGGCGCTACGATATTTGTATCTGCTCGATGACCCCAAGCAAGGCACGCGCCGAGGTGTTTGATTTCCCGGTGGAGTATTACGCTTCCCCGGCGGTGATCGTGGTCAATGCCAAGGACGATCGCATCCACAGCGCCAAGGACCTGAGCGGCAAGAAAGTCGGCCTTACCAGCGCCTCCAGCTATGAAAGCTACCTGAACAAGAACCTGGTGATCGAGGGCGCCGAAGACACGCAGTTGCAGTACCCGTTCGAGGACGTGCAAATCGCCCCGTACGATACCGACAACGTAGCGTTCCAGGACTTGGGCCTGGGCGCCGGCGTGCGCCTGGATGCAATCCTCACCAACCTGGTCACCGCCCAACCGCGCCTGAACCAGGACAAACGCTTCAAGCTGGCCGGCGAACCGCTGTACTCCGAGCCCAACTCGGTGGCCATCGAAAAAGGCGACCCGCAGTGGGACAGCAAGGTGCGTGAAGTCTTCGCCCAGCTGAAACAGGACGGCACGTTGAGCAAGCTGTCGCAAAAATGGATCGGCGCCGATATCAGCCGATGAGCTTTCGCATACGGCTGTACCTGACCTGGGCGACGCTGTTCGCCCTGTTTGCCGGTTTCTTCCTGAGCTTTGACCTGAAGTTCTCGATCATCCTCGACAAGCTGCCCAACCTGGTCGGCCTGCACTTGGCGCCCAACGGTTTTCTGCAAGGCGCGGCACTGACGGTGTTTTTGTGCCTGTGCTCGATTGCCGCGTCGTCGGTGCTGGGCTTTATCACCGCCCTGGGGCGCCTGTCGAAAAGTGCCGTGGCGTTCGGTATCGCCAGTTTCTACGCCTCGTTCTTTCGCGGCACGCCGCTGCTGATCCAGATCCTGTTGATCTACCTGGGCCTGCCGCAACTGGGCCTGGTGCCGGGCGCCATCGTCGCGGGGATCATCGCGCTGTCGCTGAACTATGGCGCTTACCTGAGCGAAATTTTCCGCGCCGGTATCCTGGGCGTTCCCCACGGCCAACGCGAAGCCGCCCTGGCCCTGGGCATGCGCGACAGTGCGATCTTCTGGCACGTCACCCTGCCCCAGGCCATGCGCACCATCATTCCGCCCGCGACCAACCAGTTCATCTCCATGCTCAAGGACTCGTCCCTGATCTCGGTGATGGGCGTGTGGGAAGTGATGTTCCTGGCGCAGTCCTATGGCCGCTCCAGCTACCGCTACATTGAAATGCTCACCACGGCCGCGATCATCTACTGGGTGATGTCGCTCGGGTTGGAACTGATCCAGGCGCGCATGGAGCGTCATTATGGCAAGGGCTATGTAAAGCGCGGGTGACCCGGCCGCCAAACAACGAGCGTGACCCGCCCTATCGCTGATTGTTTTTAATCGCGCCAGACCAGAGACATCTCCCGCAAACGAGCGGCTCGCAGGCTGACATTTATCCCCCCGGTACGCCGCTAAATTCCCCGCCTCATATATCAAGAGGTGGGTTTACATGCCGCTCATAAAGAAACAACTCGCAATGGCCATCACCCTGACGCTCGGCGCGCTCAGCGCTCAACACGCGCAGGCACGAGGCGACATCGAGCCAGACAGCGAATGGCTTGAGCCGGCTGCGGTGAGCAGTGGAAGGCACCATTTCGAACCGGCTTTGCCGACACCCGAAGACTTCTACTTCGCCAACACCGCCACCAGCCGGAACGGTTTGAGCGTCGCCAAAGTGGTGGACTCCGCGGTGCAAACCCTGCTGGCCTCGGACGAACTGCATGAATGGGAAAAAAACCGCCTTGAGAATTACGGCCTGTACCTGGGCACCTTGGAGCCAGGTCGGATAGGTGCCGTGCTTGAGCAACTGGCAGGCACCCAGAACGCCAACCTGGGCACCGCCACTCAAAACAGCATGAATCAATTGAACGCCAGCCTGTTGTCGGCCCTGCGCCTGCTGGACAACCACGCCAGCGAGACAGGACGCGTATGGGTCCAAGGCCTGGGCCATAGCGGCAAGCTCGATGCCCAGCACGGCAGTGCCGGCTTGAAACAACGCAGCCAGGGCCTGCTGCTGGGTGCCGACTGGTCAATCGACCCTGCATGGCGACTCGGCGTGGTGGCCGGCAAGTCCGGCAGCGAACTGAACGCCACGCGTTTCAAAGGTGATCTGGACAGTTGGCACCTGGGGGCTTACGCCGTGCGCCAGGACGGACCACTGGCCTTGCGCCTGGGGGCGCTTTACAGCGCCCATACCGGGAAAAACAAGCGTACGGTCGATTTCGATTTTATTAACCGCCGCGAAAATCTCACGGGCCAGTACAACGCCCAGAGCCAAAACGTATTCGCAGAGTTGGGCTATCAATTGGACCTGGGCGGTTTGCACGCCGAGCCCTTTGCCGGCGCTGGTTTTCAGCGCTATCAGCGTGACCGTTTTCGGGAAAAAGGCGGCTACAGCGCACTGGACGTGGGTGCACAAACCCAGCAAAACCTCAGCACTACCTTGGGCCTTCGCTTGAGCCACGGTTTTGCACTGGGCAACCAAATGACCCTCAAACCGCACCTGAGCACCCAATGGAAACACCTGTATGGCGACGTCAACAGTCGCGTTCGCCAGTCATTTGCCGGGAACAAACGTCAGGACTTCAACAGTGAGTTCACCATCGACGGCACCGCTCTGGACCGCGACAGTCTGGCGCTGCGTACCGGCCTGGACATGGCGCTGTCGGCTGAACACCGTGTGGGCCTGGCCTACACCGCCGAGTTCGGCAGCCATAGTCGTAACCAGGGGTTGATGGGGCAATGGGCGATGGCGTTCTAAGGCGGCATTGCCTGAACAACAGACAAAAAAAGGGGGCACATGCCCCCCGAGGTTTAAACGGTAGTGTCGAAGGCTGGGTAATCAGCCTTCGATTTCGATCAGGATTTCGCCAGGGTTGACCCGGTCGCCCTTGGCCACGTGCACAGCGACCACCTTGCCGGCAATCGAGGCCTGGACTTCGGTTTCCATCTTCATGGCTTCGGTAATCAGCACAGCCTGGCCGGCCTTGACCACGTCGCCTTCCTTGACCAGCACGTCGACGATATTGCCCGGCATCGCGGTGCTCACATGGCCCGGCTCGGTGGCCTGCTTGCGCTTGCTACCGCCGCCGCCGACAAACTCGTTGAGTGGCTCGAACACCACTTCTTCCGGCATGCCGTCGATGGACAGATAGAAGTGACGCTTGCCTTCGGCTTTCACGCCGACACCGGTGATATCCACGCGGTAGCTTTCGCCGTGCACGTCGATCACGAACTCGGTCGGCACACCCTCGCCGCCGGCGCGCGCCACACCGCCCGCTTCCGGGATAGGCAGCAGCACTTCCGGCGCCAGGGTGCCGGCGTCACGCTCTTCGAGGAATTTGCGCCCGATGTCCGGGAACATGGCGTAGGTCAGCACGTCTTCTTCAGACTTGGCCAACGCGCCGATTTCGCCGCGCAGCTTGGTCATTTCCGGCTTGAGCAGGTCAGCAGGGCGTACATCGATCACGTCTTCGCTGCCGATGGCCTGGCGACGCAGTTTTTCGTTCACAGTGCCCGGCGCCTTGCCGTAGCCGCCTTGCAAGTAGAGCTTCACTTCGTTGGTGATGGTCTTGTAGCGCTCGCCGGCCAGCACGTTGAAAAACGCCTGGGTGCCGACGATCTGCGAGGTTGGGGTGACCAGCGGCGGGAAGCCGAGGTCTTCACGCACGCGCGGAATTTCAGCCAGCACTTCGCTCATGCGGTTGAGCGCGCCCTGCTCCTTGAGCTGGTTGGCCAGGTTGGAAATCATCCCGCCCGGTACCTGGTTGACTTGCACGCGGGTGTCGACCGCGGTGAATTCGCTTTCGAACTGGTGGTACTTCTTGCGCACGGCGTAGAAGTACAGGCCGATCTCTTGCAGCAGTTCCAGGTCCAGGCCAGTGTCGAACTCGCTGCCTTTGAGGGCGGCGACCATCGACTCGGTACCGGGGTGGCTGGTGCCCCAGGCGAAGCTGGAGATAGCGGTGTCGATATGGTCGGCACCGTTTTCGATGGCCTTGAGTTGGCACATCGCGGCCAGGCCGGCGGTGTCGTGGGAGTGAATAAAGATCGGCAGGTTCTGCTCGGCTTTCAGCGCCTTGACCAGCTCACCGGTGGCGTACGGGGTCAGCAGGCCGGCCATGTCCTTGATCGCGATCGAGTCGCAACCCATGGATTCCAGTTGCTTGGCCTGGGCCACGAAGGCCTCGACGGTGTGCACCGGGCTGGTGGTGTAGGCGATGGTGCCCTGGGCATGTTTGCCCGCTGCCTTCACCGCTTCGATAGCCACGCGCAGGTTACGCACATCGTTCATGGCGTCGAAGATGCGGAACACATCGATGCCGTTCACGGCGGCCTTGGCGACGAAGGCTTTGACCACGTCGTCGCTGTAATGGCGGTAGCCCAACAGGTTCTGGCCGCGCAGCAGCATTTGCAGGCGAGTATTGGGCAACGCGGCGCGCAATTGGCGCAGGCGCTCCCATGGGTCTTCTTTCAAAAAGCGCACGCAGGCGTCGAAGGTCGCGCCACCCCAGACTTCCAGGGACCAGTAGCCGACTTTGTCGAGCTTGTCGCAGATCGGCAGCATGTCATCGGTGCGCATGCGGGTGGCCAGCAACGATTGGTGAGCGTCGCGCAGGATGGTGTCGGTGACAAAAATCTTCTTGCTCATTCTTATAGTCCTCACAGGCCTGCGTGGGCGGCGATGGCGGCGGCGATGGCCAGGGCCAGCTCTTCGGGTTTGCGCTTGATCGAGTAGTTGGTCAGCTCAGGGTGGCTTTCCACAAAGCTTGTATTGAACTGGCCGCTACGGAATTCCGGGTTGCGCAGGATTTCCTGGTAGTAGGCGGCGGTGGTCTTCACGCCTTGCAGGCGCATGTCGTCCAGGGCACGTAGGCCACGGTCCATGGCCTCTTCCCAGGTCAACGCCCACACCACCAGTTTCAGGCACATGGAGTCATAGAACGGTGGGATGGTGTAGCCGGTGTAGATCGCCGTGTCGGTACGCACGCCGGGGCCGCCGGGCGCGTAATAACGGGTAATTTTGCCGAAGCTGGGCAGGAAGTTGTTCTTCGGGTCTTCGGCGTTGATACGGAACTGCAACGCAAAACCACGGTGCTGGATGTCTTCCTGTTTCACCGACAGCGGCAGGCCGGAAGCGATGCGGATCTGCTCGCGGACGATGTCGATCCCGGTGATTTCTTCGGTGATGGTGTGTTCCACCTGCACCCGGGTGTTCATCTCCATGAAGTACACCTCGCCCTCGGCGAGCAGGAACTCCACGGTGCCGGCGTTCTCGTAGCCCACGGCCTTGGCGGCGCGCACCGACAGGTCGCCGATGTAGGCGCGCTGTTCCGGGGTCAGCTGCGGGCTGGGGGCGATTTCGATGAGCTTCTGGTTGCGGCGCTGAATCGAACAATCGCGTTCGAACAGGTGCACCACGTTGCCAAAGCTGTCACCGAGAATCTGCGCCTCGATGTGCTTGGGATTGACGATGCATTTTTCCAGGAACACTTCCGCCGAACCGAAGGCCTTGGTGGCTTCGGAAATCACGCGAGGGAAGGCTTGCTCGAGTTCTTCGCGGCTGTTGCACCGGCGAATACCGCGACCGCCGCCACCGGAGGTCGCCTTGAGCATCACCGGGTAACCGATACGGTCGCCCTCGGTGAGAGCCTCGGCGATGTCGGCGACGTTGCCTTCGGTGCCTGGGGTCACCGGTACACCGGCCTTGATCATGCTGCGACGGGCTTCGGTCTTGTCGCCCATGCGGCGGATCACTTCAGCGGCCGGGCCGATGAATTTGATCCCGCGTTCGGCGCAGATGTCCGCCAGCTCGGCGTTTTCCGACAGGAAACCGTAGCCGGGGTGCAACGCATCACAACCGGTTTCCACGGCCAGGTTCACCAGCTTGCGCGGGTTCAGGTAGCCGGCCAACGGCTCGGCACCAATGCTGTGGGCTTCGTCGGCACGTTTGACGTGCAACGCGTGGCGGTCGGCATCGGAATACACCGCGACCGAGCGAATGCCCATCTCGGCGCAAGCACGCACGATTCGTACGGCAATCTCACCACGGTTGGCGATCAGGATCTTTTTTATCACTTGGAAATTCCCTTGAGCCAATTGCTGCGTTCTTCGACCCGCTGAAGCCGGGTCGGCGCGTGACCAAATGTTTCATGACAGTCGCGAGACACACACTAAGCCCCAGCAGGGATTAACAAAAATCAATAATTATTGGGCTGTGTATAAGTAAAGACTTATAGTTGGCCGAATGGGCCGGGAGAGAGGATTCAAATAATGCGTAAGTCATTGATGCGCATGACATTGCGTCAATTGCAGATCTTCAATGAAGTGTGCGATTTGCGCTCCTACAGCCGGGCGGCCGAGGAAATGTCCCTGACACAACCCGCCGTGAGCCTGCAGATTCGCCAGCTGGAAGAGCTGATCGGCCAGCCGCTGTTCGATTACGTCGGCAAAAAACTCTACATGACTGAGGCCGCCGAAGCCTTGCAGCGAGCCAGCCGCGATATTTTCGGGCGCCTGGAAAACCTCGATATGCAGCTCTCGGACATGCAGGGCTCGCTGCAAGGCCAGTTGAAACTGGCCATTGAATCCAGCGCCAAGTACTTCGTGCCGCACCTATTTGCCGCCTTCAAGCGCCAACATCCGGAGGTGCAGTTGCAACTGACGGTGGTGAACCGCGCCCAGGTGATTCGCAGGCTTTCCGACAACCGAGATGATCTGGTGATTATGTCCATGGTGCCCCAGGACATGGGCCTGGAGTTCCTGCCATTTCTCAACAACCCCATCGTCGCCGTGGCGCCACTCGATCATCCCTTGAGCCTGCAAGGCCCGCTGCGCCTGCAGGACCTGGAGCCCTACACCCTGCTCATCCGCGAACCGGGCTCCGGCACGCGGCTGGCGTGCGAGGAGTATTTCAAGGAAAAACGTGTGCACTTCACCCAGACGGTGGAAGTGGCCTCGGCCGAGGCGCAGCGCGAATGCGTATGCGCCGGCCTGGGCGTGGCGTTGTTGACACGCCACGCGGTCAACATGGAATTGGCCACCGGCGGGCTCAAGGAGCTGCCGGTGGAAGAGCTGCCGCTGTACCGCAGTTGGTGCCTGGTGCAGGCCAAGGCCAAGCGTCTGTCACCGGTGGCCCATGCGTTCCTGGGCTTTATCCGCAGCGAACGCGTGCAGATCAGCGCGTTGGCTGAGCGCTTCGCTGGGCAGCCGCGGGTGCCTGCCAGTGCAGTTCCGGATAGTCACTGATGCTTTGGAGCAATTGGCGCTGATCGCAGCGGTCTTCGATTGCGCGACGGAACGCCATGCGGCGCTGGTCTTCCTGCTGACGACGGGTTTTGACGCAGCTGTTGCTGTCTTCGTAGGGCCGGGCCATTTGGAGTCTCCCAATGCGATTACGGGAGTTCAGGATGGCCTGGGGGGGATGACGCGGCGATGACAGCCTGATGAAGATTCTGGGCACGCTGGAGAACCCAGTGTGGGAGGGGGCTTGCTCCCGATTACGGTGTGCCAGTATCGGGTAGTCGACTGATCCACCGCTATCGGGAGCAAGCCCCCACATTTTGACCGTATCAGTCGTCCAGGGCTTTGACCGATTTTGGCGACAACCGCAGGCTGCGCAAACTGCGCTTCACGCTCTTGAGGTGGTTGACCAGGCTCGGCCCGCGCGCCATGGCCACGCCCATCGCCAGCACGTCGATCACCACCAGATGGGCGATTCGCGAGGTCAACGGCGTGTAGATCTCAGTGTCTTCGTGCACATCGATCGCCAGGTTGACCGTGGACAGTTCCGCCAGCGGCGTCTGGCTCGGGCACAAGGTGATCAGCGACGCGCCGCTTTCGCGCACCAGGTTGGCGGTGATCAGCAGGTCTTTGGAGCGGCCCGACTGGGAAATGCAGATGGCCACGTCGGTGGGCTTGAGCGTCACCGCCGACATGGCCTGCATATGTGGGTCGCTGTAAGCCGCCGCCGTGAGCAGCAGGCGGAAGAATTTGTGCTGCGCATCCGCCGCCACCGCGCCGGAGGCACCAAACCCATAGAACTCGACGCGCTGGGCCTGGGACATGGCCGTCACAGCCTTTTGCAACTCCACCGGATCGAGCTTCTCGCGCACTTCCATCAGGGTGTGCAAGGTGGTGTCGAAAATTTTCAGGCTGTAATCGGCGACGGAATCATCTTCGTGAATCGCAAACTGGCCGAAGCTGGCGCCGGCGGCCAGGCTCTGGGCCAGTTTGAGTTTGAGGTCCTGGAAACCGGAGCAGCCGATGGCGCGACAAAAGCGCACGATGGTCGGCTCGCTGATGCCCACGCTGTGAGCCAGGTCGGCCATGGAACTGTGCATCACAGCCGCGGGGTCAAGCAGCACGTGATCGGCAACCTTGAGCTCCGATTTGCGTAACAGGTGGCGCGACTGGGCGATATGTTGCAACAGGTTCAAAGGGCAGGACTCTTGTTATTGGCAGGGCCAGGGGATGTAGCAAGCTTGTAGTTATACTACAAGAATTGCCGTTTTGCCCGTGCGACGCATCACTAAATCGCCCTGCTGCCCTCTGATTCAAAGGGCAGGCGCTTTGTAGCCACAAAGGCGGCCGTGGCACCACTAGGGAAAATCTGCATTTTTACGTAACAAATCCGCCAACCCATCCGCCTGCATCGGCCGGCTGATCAGGTAGCCCTGCACTTCGTCACAGCGCTCCACCCGCAGGAAATCCAACTGCTGCAGATCCTCCACACCTTCAGCCACGACCTTGAGCGCCAAACCGTGGGCCATGGCAATAATCGCCCGGGTGATGGCCGCGTCTTCGCGCCCCTGCCCCAACCCACGAATAAAGGTCTGGTCGATCTTCACGTAGTCCACGGGAATGCGCTTGAGGTAGCTGAGGGACGAATAGCCGGTGCCGAAATCATCGATGGCCAGCTTTACCCCCAGGTCGCGCAATTGCTGGAAGGTCGCGATGATATGTTCGACGCTGTCGAGCAATTGGCTTTCGGTCAGTTCAAGTTCGAGGTACTGCGGGTCCAGGCCGGTTTCTTCCAGCACTTGGCGCACCAGGCTGACCAGCTTGCCCTGGCGCAATTGATGCACCGACAGGTTCACCGACACCCGAATGGGCGCCAAGCCCTGGCGCTGCCATTCACAGGCCTGCCAGCAGGCCTCCCGCAGCACGAATTCGCCCAGCGGTACGATCAGGCCGGTTTCTTCGGCCAGGCCGATAAAGTCTGCCGGCGGCACCATGCCCCACTGCGGATGCTCCCACCGGATCAGCGCTTCGGCCGCATTGAGTTTGCCGGTGGCCAGGCACAGTTTCGGCTGGTAGAACACCGCCAACTGACGCTCGTCGATAGCCTTGCGCAGGTGGTTTTCCAGCTGCAGTCGCTCCAGGGTGCTGGCTTGCAAACTGTCGGTGTAGAACTGGAAATTATTGCCGCCAAGGTGCTTGGCGTGTTGCATGGCCATGTTCGATTGGCTGACCAGCGCGGAAATTTCCCGTGCGTTATCCGGCAACAGACTTACGCCCATTGAAGCGCTGACCACCAATTCATGCCCCTCCACGGTGACCGGCACCCGCAGCTTGGCCAGCAGGCGCGTGGCCACCCGCGCCAGACTCGACAGGTTGCCATAGGCGTCGAACAGTACGGCGAATTCATCAGCGGACAAGCGCGCAATGGTGTCCGCCTCCGGCAAGGCATTGATCAAGCGGCGGGCCATTTTTTGCAGCAATTGGTCGGCCACTTCATGGCCCAGGCTGTCGTTGAGCAATTTGAAACGATCGAGGTTGATATGCAGCAGCGCCAGGCTGCGCCCGCCCAGCCGGACGCGCTGGTGAGCCTCGCGCAGCCGTTCGCGGAACAGCGAGCGGTTGGCCAGGCCGGTCAATTCGTCGTAGTGGGTGAGGTAGCGCATGCGCTCCTCGGATTCGCGCCGCGCCGACAGATCAGCGAAAAAGCCCACTATATGGCTGACGTTTCCGCGAAAATCGCGCACCACATTCAACTGAAGCCACTGTGGGTACAGCTCGCCGTTCTTGCGTGTTTCCACCAACTCGCCCTGCCACGTGCCATGGCTGAGCAACGCTTGGCGGATCACCGGAAAATGGCGCCGGGCGTCGCGACTGCTGGGCAGTTCCACCACGTTGCGTCCCAGCATGTCGTCGATTTCAAAGCCGGTGACGCGACTGAAGGCCTGGTTGACCGCGATCAGCGCGTAATCCGGGTCAAGTATTACGATGCCTTCACTGGCGGCCTCGAATACCGTCGACGCCAACCGCTGCTGTTCTTCCAGCGCTTTACCCGCGCTGATGTCACGGCGGGTGCCAAGCATGCGGATCACACGCCCGCTCGGCGCGCGCTCCACGGCGCGCCCGCGATCTTCGATCCATACCCAGTGCCCGTCGCCATGGCGCACGCGGTATTCCACCAGGTAATCCTCGGTACGCCCCTTGAGGTGCTCCACCAACGCGCGCTTGAGCAGCGGCAAGTCGTCGGGGTGCAGGCGCGGCTTGAGGTGGCCGAGCATGGCGGTGACGTATTCCGGCTCCAGGCCGAACAGCTCTTTGAGTTGAGTGTGGTGGACTTCGTCGGTTTGCAGGTTCCAGTCCCACAGCCCGAGTTCGCTGGCTTGCAGGGCCATGGCCAGGCGCGCTTCGCTTTTATTCAGGGCCAGGCTGGCGGCGTCCAGCTCTTGGCTGCGTTGCGCAACACGGTCCTGCAAGCCGATTTGTGCATTGCGCAGCTCTTGCTCGACCTGACGGCGCTGCTCGACCTCACGCACCAGGTCCTGATTCAACTGCTCGCTACGCTGTTGCGCCTGTTGCAGGTTTTCAATCAGCGCCTGGTTCTGGAAACGCCGTAACAGTTCACGCTGGATCAGGCGGTTGACCTGCCAGGCCACCAGGTTCAGCGACACCAACAGGATCAGGCCAAGCACGCCCCAGCCTTGTTGCTGCGGGTCGCCATTCCATAACAGGTAGACAATGGACGGCACCAGGCACGGCACGGCAAAGGACAGAAAGGCCGGCAGGCTCACCGCGTAGGCCACACTGGCCGACAACGTCGCCGCGCCGATCAGGCCGAACACCCAGGCTTGCTGCATGAAGCTGTTCACCGGGGCCAGGGCTATCGCGGCGGTGGCCAGGGTCAGCCCGCTGACCGCCGAGCCGAGCATGAACATACGCCGCCAGACCGGCTGGGCCTGGCGGCTGGGCATGGCTGAATCGAAGGCCGCCACCTGAATGACGCGCATCGCCACCAAGGCCAGCAGCCACACCAGCCAGATGCTGTCCAACACGTATTGCTGGGGGGTCCAGAGCAGCCAGGCGCAGACCAGGCCGTTTACCAGCATTAATAAGGTGGGCAGCAGCGAGCCTTGATACAGCAGGCGTGTACGCTCGACCGCCATCTCAGTGGCGTAGTGTTTACGAATAACCTGCGCGGGCGCCATGGAGGGGCCGTGCAGGTCGGTGTTAAGGGTCATAGGCAGTGTTCTTATAATGGTGAGCCCGAACGTCGACGGAGCATACACAAGCAAGTGCCCGGGCCAAACTGCTCCACATCATAAAAACTACCCGGTCACACCGCGCAAAGCTTGGGGCCAGACCGCTTGAGCGAGACCCGGCGCGGGCTGCGTCCCTTGACCGACCGGTCATCACCCGAAGCAGAATGTCGACCGGCACAGAGCGCGCCGGATATTTTGCGCCTACCACCCGGCATTGGGATTTGCCCGACACCCCCCGGCACCCTAGAATGCGCCGATGCGCGATGATCTCTCTCTTTTGCTGAACTCCCTCAACGATGCCCAACGCCAGGCCGTAGCGGCCCCCGTTGGCCGTCAGTTGGTCCTGGCCGGTGCTGGCTCCGGTAAAACCCGAGTGCTGGTGCACCGTATCGCCTGGTTGATCCAGGTCGAGAACGCGTCCCCGCATTCCATCCTGTCGGTAACCTTCACCAACAAGGCCGCCGCCGAGATGCGCCACCGCATCGAGCAGTTGATGGGCATCAGCCCGGCCGGCATGTGGGTGGGCACCTTCCACGGCCTGGCGCACCGCCTGTTGCGGGCGCATTGGCAGGAAGCAGGCCTGGCCCAGACGTTCCAGATCCTTGACAGCGATGACCAGCAACGCCTGGTCAAGCGGGTGATCCGTGAGCTGGGGCTGGATGAACAGCGCTGGCCGGCGCGCCAGGCGCAGTGGTTTATCAACGGCCAGAAGGACGAGGGCCTGCGCCCGCAACATATCCAGGCCAGCGGCGACCTGTTCCTGGCCACCATGCGCAGCATTTATGAAGCCTACGAGGCTGCCTGCGTACGCGCCGGTGTGATCGACTTCTCCGAACTGCTGTTGCGCGCCCTCGACCTGTGGCGCGACAACCCCGGTTTGCTGGCCCATTACCAGAAGCGCTTCCGCCACATTCTGGTGGACGAATTCCAGGACACCAACGCCGTGCAGTACGCCTGGTTGCGCCTGCTGGCCAAGGGCGGCGACAGCCTGATGGTGGTGGGTGACGACGACCAGTCGATTTACGGCTGGCGTGGCGCGAAAATCGAGAACATCTACCAGTACTCCGAAGACTTCCCGGACGCGGTGACCATCCGCCTGGAGCAGAACTACCGTTCAACCGCCGGTATCCTCAAGGCCGCCAACGCCTTGATCGCCAACAACACCGGGCGCCTGGGCAAAGAGCTGTGGACCGACGGCGGCGAAGGCGAAGCGATCAACCTCTACGCCGCGTTCAACGAGCACGACGAGGCGCGCTATGTGGTGGAAACCATTGAAAGCGCGCTGAAGACCGGCCTCGCGCGCAGCGATATCGCCATTTTGTACCGTTCCAACGCCCAATCGCGGGTGTTGGAAGAAGCCTTGCTGCGCGAGCGCATCCCCTACCGCATCTATGGCGGTCAGCGCTTCTTCGAGCGTGCCGAAATCAAGAACGCCATGGCCTACCTGCGCTTGCTGGAAGGCCGCGGCAACGATGCGGCACTGGAGCGGGTCATCAACATCCCCGCGCGCGGCATCGGTGAGAAAACCGTTGAAGCGATCCGCGACCACGCGCGCCATGCCGATGTGTCGATGTGGGAAGCGATGCGCCTGCTGATCGCCAACAAAGGCCTGACCGGCCGTGCCGCCGGGGCGCTGGGTGTGTTTGTCGAGTTGATCGAGAACCTCGCCGCCAAATGTGCGGACATGCCGCTGCACTTGATGACCCAGACGGTGATTGAGCAATCCGGGCTGATTGCCTACCACGAAGCGGAAAAAGGCGAAAAAGGCCAGGCCCGGGTAGAAAACCTTGAGGAACTGGTCAGCGCCGCGCGCGCGTTCGAAAACACCGAGGAAGACGAAGAGCTGACCCCGCTTGCGGCGTTCCTGGGCCACGCGTCGCTGGAAGCCGGTGATACCCAGGCCGATGAGCATGAAGACAGCATCCAGCTGATGACCTTGCACAGCGCCAAGGGCCTGGAGTTTCCGTATGTGTTCCTGGTGGGCATGGAAGAAGGCCTGTTCCCGCACAAGATGAGCCTGGAAGAGCCCGGCCGCCTTGAGGAGGAACGTCGCCTTGCCTACGTTGGCATCACCCGCGCAATGCAGAACCTGGTGATGACCTACGCCGAAACCCGACGCCTTTACGGCAGCGAGACCTACAACAAGGTTTCGCGTTTCGTACGTGAAGTGCCTAAAGGCCTGATCCAGGAAGTGCGCCTCTCCAACAGCGTCAGCCGCCCGTTCGGCGGGGGCCAGCAGCAGCACTCCAGCCACCTGTTCGCCGGTTCCGAGATTCCGCAAACCCCGTTCAGCCTCGGCCAGCAGGTCAAGCATTCGGTGTTTGGCGAGGGCGTGATCCTTAACTTCGAAGGTGCCGGCGCCCAGGCTCGCGTGCAGGTGAACTTCGCCGAAGGCAGCAAGTGGCTGATGATGGGTTACGCCAAACTTGAGGCTGTCTGACCTGTGGTGAGGGTGCACGCTCGCTCGCCATCATGAAACACTGCGTAACATGAAGATTATCGGCCCACCCTTGTTTTAGAGCAGCGTGGGCCTATATCTGTAATTAGTCCTACAGACCCTTCGGATTTGGTCTTACGCAAAAGCCCGAAACATTATGTCGCTAGCCACTGTCATTACACCTGTGCAACATGGCGCGCGTGCAATCCACAAATGGGAATTCCCTTTATGAAACGTTTTCTTAGCATCGCCATGGCGTTGTGCATCGGCCTGACGATGAGCCTTGACGCCAACGCCAAACGCTTCGGTGGCGGCAAAAGCTCGGGCGCGGCACCGACTCACCAGACCAGCCAAATGGCTCCATCCACCGCTGCCGGCGGTGCTGCCGCTACCGCAGGCGCAGCCGGTGCTGCTGGCGCCGCGGCCAAGGCCGGCGGGGCTTCGCGCTGGTTGGGCCCTCTGGCCGGTATCGCAGCCGGTGGCCTGCTCGCGTCCATGTTCATGGGCGGCGGCTTCCAGGGTATGCAAATCTTCGACATCCTGATCATGGCCGTCATTGCCTTCCTGGTCTTCCGCTTTATCGCCGCCCGTCGTCGCAAGCAGCAGGAGCACATGGCTCCAGCCGGCGCGCCGATGCAGCGTGAAGTGTTCGAGCAAAAACCGGCCATGGGTTCGATCTTCGGTGGTTCGTCAGCGCCTGCCGCAGCCCGCCCGGTGATCAACGCACCGGCCTGGTTCAACGAAGAGCGTTTCGTCGAAGCGGCCCGCAGCCACTTCCAGTCCCTGCAGCAGCACTGGGACGCCAACGAAATGGACAAGATCTCCGAGTTCGTGACTCCACAACTGCTGGAGTTCCTCAAGCGCGAACGCGCCGACCTGGGCGACGGCTTCCAGTCGACCTACATCGACGACCTGCGCGTACAGCTGGAAGGCGTGGATGATCGCGCCGACAAGACTATCGCCACCCTGACCTTCAGCGGCGTGTCGAAGACTTCGCGCTTCGACCAGGGCGAAGTGTTCAGCGAGAGCTGGAATATGGAACGCGCCCAAGGCGACAACCAGCCATGGCTGGTCGCAGGTATCCGCCAGAACGGCTGATGCGTCGCTTGAGCAAGTGCTGACAAAACCCCGGACCTGTTCCGGGGTTTTCTATTTCACGGTTGCACTTATAGCGAGCTACTGTATAAAACGCCCCTATTAACCGCGCCATCTAGCAAGAGGATCCCGGCCGTGGAAGAAATCATCGAACAACTGCGTGAAGCCAACGAACCGGTCCCGGTTCCCCTGGAGCTACCTGACGAAGATCAACTGGTAGAAATCGAAGAACAGCTGTTCATCGATATCCCGTTTGTCTTCCGCGAATTCCTGCTGACCGTCAGTGACGTGGTCTACGGCAGCCTGGAGCCGGTGACCATCACCGACCCGCAATCCCACACCTACCTGCCGGATGTGGCCGCCAATGCCTGGGATGCCGGCGTTGATCGCAGCATGATCCCGATCTGCCAGGACGGCGACGACTACTACTGCGTAGAAGAAGACGGCACCGTGGTGTTGTGGTCCGGCGAGGAAGAACTCGTTACCGAAGAAACCTGGGAATCGGTGTGGCACTGGGCGCGGGACGTCTGGCTGGAAAGCTGATAACGGCCCCCATCCGCTCCCATTAGTGCTCCGGCGTGTCCTTGTGGTTATCCAATGTTTCCAACAAGGCGACCTGCATCCGCGTATGCACGCGGATGAACCAGCGCCAGAGCACGGCCGCTACTGCTGCCGCGACCACCGTAATCAGCATCAGTAACTTGTTGGTCGGCAGAATACTGGCCGACAAGGCCGCCAATAGCAGGAAGATCACCAGCAACGACAAAATGGGGATCAGCTCCGCGATCACTCGGCGCACACGCTGGGTATGCCGCCCGGCCATTTCCGGCTTCACGCTCAACTCCGCCAGTAACATCGACAGAGCCTTGAGCTTGCGGTACGCGGCGATCAAAAACGGCAGCGACAACAGCAATGCCCCACCCCAGATCAATGCCTTCTGCCAGCTTGGATCGCTGATCCAGCCCTGCAGATAGCCGCCGATACGCGCCGCGAAAAAGCTGCCGGTGAAGAAGATCGCAATCACCAGCGCCAAGTTGACCCCCACCTGCAGGATGATCTTGCGGATCATCGACGCCAGCATTGCGCCCTCGCCTTGCGGCTGAATACTGCGCAGCCATTCGCCATACAGGCCGAACACCCGGCTCATTCGCTGGGGCATCACGGCGGCAATCTTCAATGACAACGGGTCGGCACCGCGAATCAGGTACGGTGTGAGCAGCGTCGTAATCGCCGAAACCGCGACCGCCACCGGATATAGAAAATCGCTGGTGACCTGCAAGGTCATCCCCAGCGCGGCGATGATGAAAGAAAATTCGCCAATCTGCGACAGCCCCATGCCTACGCGCAGTGAGGTGCGCCCGTCATTGCCGGCGATAAACGCCCCCAGGCCGCAGGACAGCATCTTGCCCAACACCACGGCCACGGTGATGACCGCGATTGGCCAGGCGTATTGCAGCAGGATCTGCGGGTCGATCATCAAGCCGATCGCCACAAAAAAGATGGCACTGAACATGTCGCGAACCGGCTCGATCAGGCGCTCGATCTTAATCAACTGACGGGACTCGGCCATGATCGCGCCGATCAGGAACGCCCCCAGCACCATGCTGTATTCCAGCTTGACCACCAGCAGGCAAAAACCGAAGCACAGGCCCAGTACAGTGATCAGCAGCATCTCGTTGCTGTCGAACTTGGCCACATAGGCCAGCAAACGTGGCACCAGCAAAATACCGATGACCAGGGCAACGATCATGAACAGCGACAGCTTGCCGACGGTGGAGAACACCTCGCCGGAACTCACCGTACCGCTGACGGCGATGCTCGACAGCAAGGCGATGATGCCGATGCCCAGGATGTCCTCGACGATCAGCACGCCGAAAATCAGTTGGGCGAAGCGCTGGTTTTTCATCTTCAGGTCATTGAGTGCCTTGACGATGATGGTGGTCGAAGAGATTGCCAGGATGGCGCCCAGGAACAGCGAGTCCATGGTGTTCCAGTCGAACCACTGGCCGATCTCGTAACCGATCCAGATCATCAGAATGATTTCCAGGAAGGCTGCGATAAATGCCGTGGCACCCACCTTGAACAACTTGCGCAGGCTGAACTCCAGGCCCAGGCAGAACATCAGGAAGATCACCCCCAACTCGGCCAGGGTCTTGATGGTGTCTTCGTCGTGGATCAGGCCGAACGGCGGGGTATGGGGGCCAATGATGAAGCCCGCGACGATGTAACCCAGCACCACCGGCTGCTTGAGACGGTGAAACAGGACGGTGACCACCCCTGCCACCAGCATGATCACGGCCAAGTCCTGGATAAAGCTGATGGCGTGCATGGCGAGGGCTCCTTGCTGGTACTGGCGCTTTTGCCAAGTCCACCCGCGCATGAACAGTCGCAAAGAGCGGAAGGAAAAGTCTGCCTTGATCGTAAGAAATACCCTGCGATGGGCTTTTGAAGGTTAACACCGCGACTTCTACCGAAAAGCCGGTGCAATATATGGAAACAGATCGGCCCAGGCGTGACGGCAAGCCGCCCACTGGCGTCCCGTAAGGGATGGCGCCGCAAAGATTCCAGCATCCGCAGAGGTGCGCCCCCAACCAATGCCTACAACCCGTGAGTGTGCTATGGAACCCGGAAACGCCCAGCTGTCGATGACGGTATTGATGACCCCTGATATGGCCAACTTCTCAGGCAATGTCCACGGCGGCACCTTGCTCAAGTACCTCGACGAAGTGGCCTACGCCTGCGCGAGCCGTTATGCCGGTCGTTATGTAGTGACGTTGTCGGTGGACCAGGTGATTTTTCGCGAGCCTATCCACGTCGGCGAGCTGGTGACGTTCCTGGCATCGGTCAACTACACCGGCAATACCTCGATGGAAGTGGGTATCAAGGTGGTGACCGAGAACATCCGCGAGCGCTCGGTACGCCATACCAACAGCTGTTTTTTCACCATGGTCGCCGTGGACGACCAGCGCAAACCGGCCGCCGTGCCGCCGCTGCAACCCCAGCACAGCGAAGACAAGCGCCGGTTCGTACAGGCCCAACAGCGTCGGCAGATCCGCCAGGAGCTGGAAAAGCGCTACCAGGAAATCAAGGCAGACGCGCTGTAAGGCTCAATCTGTAAACCGCATCAAAATGTGGGAGGGGGCTTGCTCCCGATTGCTGAGTGTCAGTCACTGCATCTGGTGTCTGACCCATCGCTATCGGGAGCAAGCCGCCTCCCACATTGGTTTCTGTGTACTTACAGGCCGATCGGCGTGGCTTCAAAACGAACGCGCGGATGGGCGATGCGATCCTGGGCCCGCACCAGTTCCAGCTCGTAACTGGCGCAGGCCTGGGTTTCCAGCAGCACTTCGTGCACGGCCGCGGCGGTGAACTCAAAAGCGGCCAGCAGGCTGTCGCCCAGTAACACCCGCGCCAGGAACAGCCCCGAGGTCAGGTCGCCCACCCCCACCGGCTGGCGCGCAAATGCCAGCAGCGGCCGACGCAGGTGCCAACTGCCATCGGCGGTCACCAGCAGCATCTCAAAGCCATCCGGCAGCTTGCCGGGGTAATCCAAGTGCTTGACCAGTACCGCCTTGGGCCCGCGCGCCAGCAGCGCCTTGGCCATGGCCAGGCAATCGAACAGCGACTGCGGCTTGCGCCCGGCAAAGCTGTCCAGTTCCAGCTGGTTGGGGCATAGGAAGTCGGCCATGGCAGCCGCTTCGTCGAGTAGGAAGTCACTGACTTCCTGGGGCACGATGCAGCCTTTTTCCGGATGGCCCATCACCGGGTCACACAGGTACAGGGCCCTGGGGTTGATGGCTTTGATCCGTGCCACACCCGTGAGAATCGCCCGCCCCTGGTCTGCGCTGCCCAGGTAGCCCGATAGCACCGCATCACAGTTACCCAGTTCACCAATGGCGGCAATGCCTTCCACCAGCGCGGGAATTTGCTGCGGTGCCAGCACTTCGCCCGCCCACTGGCCATACTGGGTGTGGTTGGAGAACTGCACCGTGTTCAGCGGCCAGACGTTCACCCCGATCCGCTGCATGGGGAACACGGCGGCGCTGTTTCCGGCATGGCCAAAAACCACATGAGACTGGATCGCAAGCAGATGAGGTGTGCGTTTCATGCAGGATATTCCGTAAAACCATTGAAATTCTGGCCGCGCAGTATGCGACTAAACGCAGCCTGTACGACAGACCGACGACACAGTTAAGCTGCGCTCACTTTGTTGGAGTTTTTCACATGCTGACCCTGGGAAACATCTTCGTGTTGATGCTGCTGGCAACCGGCGCCGCCTGGGTGTGGCATAACCACGGTTTGCGCGAGCGAGCGCTGGCGCGGGTCAAGCAACATTGCAGCAAGCTCGATATCGAGTTGCTCGACGGCGCGGTGGCGCTCAAGCGCATTGGCTTTGTGAAGGACGCCAACGGTCGGCGGCGCCTGGCGCGCGTCTATAACTTTGAGTTCACCGTCACGGGCGAGTCCCGTCACAGTGGCACTATCACTCAATTCGGCGCCCACAGCGCGCAGATCGAGCTGGCGCCCTACCCGTTCGAAGCCAAGGAAGCGCTGCCCAGCGCCGAAGTGATCGAGCTGAGCCAGTGGCGTCAGGATCACGCCACCAAGAACCGTCAGTAACGGCAGGCGACCAGCGCGGCCTGCAACGCCACCACATCCTGTGGCGCATTGAAGATCAGTTCGATACGTGAATCGCGACGCCACTCGCTGGGCTGCCAGGCGAGCGAGCGGTTATCCACAGCGTTGGCGCAGAGCCACACGCCACGGCTGTGGATAACCAGCTTGGCGCGGCACCACGCAAGGGTCTTGAGCCACGACGTTATACGCTGCGGATCGAATGACTGGCTTGGGTGCCAGCGCCAGCCAATACTCCAGCCTCCTTCCTGAGCCTGGCTCAAACAAATCGGCAACGCGGGATCGCTCCACACGGCCGGCATCTGCGCCAGACCGATGGGCACGTCAAGGTTATCCACAGCGGCGCCCGCTTTCACATCCAGGCCTGGGAGCCGGGCCAACGGCAGCTGCGCCTGGCGGGTCCAGTAATGTGGGCGATCGGGTAACTGCCGTTCGATCGCCTGGCGCTGCGCGGCATCCAGCGCTTCATCCTTGTTCAATACCAGCAACCCGGCGCTTTCCAGCGCCTGCTGCTGTGCCGGCGGCAAGGGTTTGCCCGCCGCCAGCGCTTGGGCATCCAACACCAGCACACACGGCTGAATCGCTAGCACTTTCTGCCAAGGCGCTTGGCGTAATTGCTTGAGCAATTGCGCGGGATGGCCCAGGCCCGACGGTTCGATAAACAGCCGATCCGGCTTGGCCTTACGCAACAGGCGGCCCAGACCTACCTGGAACGGTGCACCATTCACACAGCACAGGCAGCCACCCGCGACTTCACCCATGGCGATGCCGTCGTCGTCCTGCGTCAGCAGTGCGGCGTCCAGGCCAATTTGGCCGAACTCGTTGATCAGCACCGCCCAGCGCTCGTTGGCCGGGCGCTGGGCCAGCAAGTGCTTGATCAGGCTGGTCTTGCCGGCGCCCAAGGGCCCGGCAATCACATGGGTGGGAATATTCTGCAGCATCAGGGACATCATTCAGATCGTGTAGAGCGTTTGATCCTACGCGGTTACGCCAACCAATCCAGCGTCAGAATCAATCGGCGCTCATCGGCTTTCAAGGCGGGCGAGCGGTGGATCAGGCCGTGGTTTTCGTTGCCGTGCCATTTGGTGCCCTTGAGCAGGGCCACTTCACCACACTGGATCTGCTCGATGCGCTCACTGGGTTCGGCGTCCGGTTGGCTGAGCGTGCGGCGGTCCATGACGCCTTCACGCAACCATTGGCTGCCGATGCCGGCATAGGTGGTGATCAGCCGCACCGGCACATGGTCGACATGAAAGCGCGGGCACATGGCTTTATCCAGCAAGCGCAGGCGCACGCCGATACGTTTGGCACCGAGCAGACAGGCAAAGGCACTGACCAGCCAGGCAACATCGGCGATGAACCCTTCGTAACCTTCAAGATCGCGGCAGCTGGACGCTAAACCCTGCAAGTTCGGCGCGGCGTCCTCGCTAATGAGTTCGATAACCATCGAATCGGCCAACGGCTCGTTAAGTGCCACCAGCAAGGCGCCGAATTCGGCGATATGCAGCGGCAACTGGCGCTGCCACAACGCCAGGTTTACGCCGTCTTCGAGGATGTCTGACAGCGCCAGTGGGCTGTCACCGCGGGTCTGTCGCACCACCGGGCGCAAGGGGAAAACGGGCGCAAGCATCAGGCTGCCTCTTCATACCAGGGGCCAAATGGGTCAGCCAACAGGCGCCAACCTTCAACACCCTGGGCCATTTCTTCATCGGTGAGCAAGCAGGCGTCCAACTCCTCGCGCATGTGGGCAAAATCAATGTTCTGTCCGATAAACACCAGTTCCTGGCGGCAGTCGCCAGTGCTCAGTTGCCAATTGCCCATGATCGCCGCGACGCTTTCTTCATCCTGCGGCCATTGGCTTTTCGGCACGAAACGCCACCAACGTCCCGCAAACCCATGACGCATCAGGCCACCGGCCTGGGACCAACTGCCAGCATCCTGATGCTTGCTGGCCAACCAGAAAAAACCCTTGGAGCGCAACAACTTACCGTTGACCCAGGGGCGGTCGATAAAGTCGAAGAAGCGTTGCGGGTGGAAGGGTCGACGGGCGCGATAGGCGGTGGAGGCAATACCGTATTCCTCGGTTTCCGGCACATGTTCACCGCGCAATTGCTGCAACCAACCCGGCGCTTGCGCGGCGCGCTCGAAGTCGAAGCGGCCGGTGTTGAGGATCTTGTTCAGTGGCACTTCGCCCATGACCATCGGGATGATTTCCGCCTGGGCATTGAGGCGTTCGAGAATCGCCATCAACTCTTCGCGCTCGTGGCTGCTGATCAAGTCGATCTTGCTGATCAGGATGACGTCGGCGAATTCGATCTGCTCGATCAACAGATCAGTGATGGAGCGCTCATCCTCTTCGCCCAGGGTTTCGCCCCGTGACGCCAGGCTTTCGGCGGCCTGGTAGTCGAGCAGGAAATGCAGGCCGTCGACCACGGTGACCATGGTGTCCAGGCGGGCGATATCGGCCAGGCTTTGCTCGTTTTCATCGCGAAAGGTGAAGGTTTCGGCCACCGGCAAGGGTTCGGAAATGCCGGTGGATTCGATCAATAAGTAATCGAATCGACCTTCCTTGGCGAGTTTTCCGACCTCTTCGAGTAAGTCTTCGCGCAAGGTGCAGCAGATGCAGCCGTTGCTCATTTCCACCAGTTTTTCTTCCGAACGATTGAGCGTGACGTCGCGCTGCACCTCGCTGCCGTCGATGTTGATTTCGCTCATGTCGTTGACGATCACCGCCACGCGCAGGTTTTCGCGGTTGCGCAAAATATAGTTGAGCAGCGTGCTTTTACCGGCGCCGAGAAAGCCGGACAACACGGTAACGGGGAGACGATTGGGCATCAGGTGGTCCTCATCAGGGTTGGCCGGTCAAACCGCCCGTTTATGGCGTTCGCGCAGCTCTTCACGTTCTTTGGCTTTGATAAACGGTTCACGGGTCAGGCTGGCCTTTAATGTTATAGTATAACAACACAAATAAGCCAATCCGCTTGCTCCTTACGACGAAGGGCGCAATGCTTGAACGCTTCCCTACCCCGAGAAACACTATGAAACGCCTGTTGTGCGTCGTATTACTGACAGCAGCCTGGCCTGTCTGCGCTCAAGTGCCGAGCCCGCTGGCCAACTGCACGCGCAGCGCCAACCTGCTCGCCTGTGTAGACCCGCAAGGCAATGCCTACAGCGTGGCGACGGTGGGTACCACCACGTATTTGCGCGGTGTTGAGGTGATCGGCAAACGCTACTGGGCCCAGACCAACAGCCGCTATGGCCAGCTGACGTTCTTTACCGGGTTGGCATCGGATGGCGAGGCGTGGGTGGGTTATACCCGGCGTGTGGGCTGGACCACGATCAACCGGTTTTCCAGCTCGGGCGGGGCCAGCGCCAAATTCACCTGCAGCCGCATCACCGGCTGTTAGACCTGACTGTTCTTCTGCTCCTGAACCCAGGCCATATAGCTGTTCATCGGCGGATTCTTCTGGAAGTAGTTTTTCAGGCCGTCGAACAAGCCATCCGCCACCGCCTGTTGGTGACGTGCGGTAACCAGTCGCTGGGCGTCCTGGGCATTGGAAATAAAACCGGTCTCCACCAGGATCGACGGCACATCCGGCGACTTGAGCACCGCAAACCCGGCCTGCTCCACGCGTTTCTGGTGCAGGCTGGTGATGTTTTGCAGGCTACCCAACACTGAACTGCCCAATTGCAGGCTGGAGGCAATGGTGGCGTTCATCGACATGTCGAGAATCACCCCGGCCAACATCGGGTCCTTGTCTTTGAGATTGAGCAACGTGGTAGCCCCCAGCAAATCCGCGCCGTTTTCACGTTGTGCCATGAAGCGTGCGGTGGCCGACGTTGCGCCGCCTTCGGACAATGCATACACCGACGCCCCCGAGGCCGTAAGCCGTGGCGCCGCATCGGCGTGCACCGAGATGAACATGTCGGCCTTGTGCTGGCGCGCAATGTCCACGCGTTTGCGCAGCGGCACGAAGAAATCATCGTTGCGCACCAGTTTCACGTCAAAACCCTTCTCGCGTTTCAAGCGTTTGGCCAGCAATTGGGCGATGGACAGCACCACGTCTTTTTCACGCTGGCCCTTGGAGCCGACGGCGCCCGGGTCTTTACCGCCGTGCCCGGGGTCGACCACCACAATGATGTCGCGCTTGGGGTGGGCTTTCTCCACCAATGGGCTGGGTGCAGACGCAATCTGACGCGGCGCCTGGGTGGCGCTGGTGAGGTCGAGCACCAGGCGGTGCCCCTGCCCGTCCTGAGGTGGCAATACAAAGCTGTTGAGCTGCATCGGCGCGGCCAGGTCGAGCACGATGCGCGTGTCCGCCGTGCCGAAATGCCCCGATCGGATCGAAGTGATGCCGCTGTTTTTCAGTTCCAGTTGAGAAAAATCGCCACTGAGGCCTGCACCGCTCAGATCGATGATCAGTCGTTCCGGTGCGGTCAAGGAGAAGGTCTTGTAGTGCACCGGGCCACTGAGGTCGAACACCAACCGCAGCCTGTCGTCCGAGCGCCACAAACGAGCGTTGCGAATCTGCGTGGCGTGGGCTGCGAACGGCAAAGCAAACAAAGGGCTGACCAGGAGCAGATTAAGAAGCTGACGTCTGTGCATGACAAATACCGCAAATATAAGGAGCGTCCGTACTCGACATGACCGAAAAAGAGCCGGGGCAGAAAATTCATCGTCGACTCTATTGTTATACTATAACATGTCGAATTATTTCCAACGATGGACCTGCTTATGAATGCGCTGACTCTGCCGGATATCGCCGGGCAGGCTTTACGCCAAGCCTTGCCACTCGACTGGGTGGGCATGTGCGGCGTTGCCCTGCCAATCCTGATCGACGGTCAGCGCCTGACCGCCACCGCCGACGCGGGCGTCAGCCTGGACGATGGCAGCGCCCGTGGCATTCATATGTCACGCCTGTACCTGGCGCTGGAGATGCTCGACGAGCAACCCCTCACACCGGCACTTCTGCGCAATGTACTGCAGCGCTTTCTCGACAGTCATGAAGATTTATCTAAGAACGCCTACCTGCGTCTCCATACCCATTTGCTATTGAAGCGGCCTGCGCTGGTGAGCCCTTTGGCAGGCTGGAAGCGCTACCCGGTGAGCATCGAAGCGCGCCTGGAAAACCAGATGTTCCACGTGGAACAAAAAATTGACGTGACGTATTCCTCGACGTGCCCCTGCTCCGCTGCGCTTGCCAGGCAACTGATTCAACAACAATTTCTCGACGACTTCGCCAACACGCCGTTGCAGCATGAAGACGTCCTCACGTGGCTTGGCAGCGCCAACGGTATCGTCGCCACACCCCACAGCCAGCGCAGCAGCGCGCAATTGCATGTGTACCTGCAAGGCGAGCACCTGGCCCTGACCGACCTGATCAACGACGCCGAAGCCGCCCTCGGCACTGCCGTACAAACCGCAGTGAAACGTGCGGACGAACAAGCCTTCGCCCTGACCAACGGGCAGAACCTGATGTTCTGCGAAGACGCCGCCCGCCGTCTGAACCTCGCCTTGAAGCGCTCGGATGCGGTCAAAGCCTTCCACCTCAAAGTGGTCCACGCCGAAAGCCTGCACGCGCACGATGCCGTGGCTGAAAGCCGCTGGACGAGAGACCCTGCATGATCACCTGCACCGCTTTACGCTGGGGCGCCCCCGGCCAACCGCTTACACCCGCTGTGGATTTCACCCTGCAACAAGGCAGCCTCACCGGCGTGATCGGCCCCAATGGCTGTGGCAAAAGCAGCCTGCTCAAAGTCATCGCCGGCCTGCAAAAGCCATTGGCGGGTAAAGTCGCCGTGAATGTTCCACGCCGTGGTGGCTTGGCGTTCCTGCCCCAGCAACAACACCTCGACCGTCAGTTTCCGATCAGCCTGCAAGAGTTGGTTGCCGCAGGCTTCTGGGGCACCCAACTCGCCCCGCCGCAACGCCGCGAACGCCTGGAGGCGGTGCTGGAAGACTGGTGCCTCGGCGGCCTGGAACAGCGCCCGTTGATGGCCTTGTCCGGCGGGCAGTTGCAACGCGCCCTGCTCGCCCGCATGAGCCTGGCAGATTCGCCGGTGTTGCTGCTGGATGAGCCCCATGCCGCCCTCGACGAGGACGGCCAGGCGCTGTGCTGGAAACACATTCACGCCTGGCATGACCAAGGCCGCACGCTGGTCATCGTCTGCCACGACCTGGCATCCGTGCGCCAACACACCCACCAAGTGCTGCAAATCAAAAACACGGGCTGCATATTCGGCGCCAGTAAAGAACTGATCCGCCCACAGCCCCAGATGCAGGTGGCCTGATGCACTTCGCCGCCCACCTGTGGATGCCCTTCGCCGACTTCGTCTTTATGCGCCGCGCCCTGATCGGCGGGCTGGTGCTGGCATGCAGCACCGCGCCGCTGGGCGTATTCCTCATCCTGCGGCGCATGAGCCTGATCGGTGACGCTGTGGCCCACGGCATCCTGCCCGGCGCCGCCCTGGGCTTCTGGTTCGCCGGGCTCAGCCTGCCCGCGCTGACCATCGGCGGCCTCGGCGCCGGCCTGAGCATGGCTGGGCTGTCGGCGTGGATCACCCGTCGCACCGGCCTGCGCGAGGACGCCAGCCTCGCCGCCATCTATCCCATCTCCCTCGCCGCCGGCGTGCTCATCCTTGGCATCGCCGGCAAACGCCTGGACCTTCTGCACCTGCTGTTCGGCTCGGCCCTGGCGGTGGATGAAACCACCCTCACCGGCATGCTCTGGGTCTCGGGGTTCAGCCTGATCGCCATGGGGCTGATCTACAAACCGCTGTTGCTGGACACCCTCGACCCGCTGTTCCTGCAAACCGTCAGCCGCCTGGGCCCGCTGGCCCACGGGCTGTTTCTGACGCTGGTGGTGCTGAACCTGGTGATCGGCTTCCAGGCCATCGGCGCATTGATGGTGGTGGGTTTGATGATGTTGCCGGCCATCGCTTCACGTTTCTGGAGCCGGCGCCTGCCGGTGTTGATCGCCGTATCGGCGGTGCTGGGATGCCTGTCGGTGTGGCTTGGCTTGTTGCTCTCGTTTTACTACTCACTGCCCAGCGGCCCGGCGATTGTGCTGGTGGCCGGCGGTGGGTACCTGCTGTCCGTGGTCTTCGGGCCGGTGCACGGTTTGCTGCGCCGCCCGCCCTTGCTGTCATCCCAATGAGGTGTTTCCCGATGCGCGCTCTACTTGTGCTGTTCAGTCTGCTGCTGCCGCTGTCGATGGCCCAGGCCGCCGACAAACTCCAGGTGGTTACCAGCTTCAGTATTCTCGATGACATGACCCACCAGATTGGTGGCGATCACATCCAGATCAGCAACATGGTCGGCCCCGACGCCGATGCCCACACCTACGAACCTTCACCGGACGACGCCAAGGCGCTGCTCAAGGCAAACGTCATCATCAAAAACGGCCTGGGCTTCGAGCCCTGGCTGGACCGCCTGGTGACCAGCACCGAAACCAAGGCCACGGTCGTCACCGCCAGCAAGGGCGTGATCTCGCACACCATGGACGAAGACGGCGAAACCATCCCAGACCCACACGCCTGGCATAACCTGGCCAATGCCGAAATCTATGTGAACAACATCACCAAAGCGCTGATCGCCGCCGACCCGTCCAACACCGCCGACTACCAGCGCAACAGCCAGGCCTACCTCAAAGAAATCTACCGCCTGCTGGCTGAAGCCAAGGCCAAGTTCGGCGCCCTGCCGGCGGGCAACCGTCGCATCGTCACTTCCCATGATGCCTTCGGCTACCTCGGCCAGGCCTATGGCATTCAGTTCCTGGCGCCCCAGGGCCTGTCCACCGAACGCGAGCCTTCGGCTGCCGAAGTCGCCGCGCTGATCACCCAGATCCGCAAAGACAAGGTCAAGGCCGTGTTCATGGAAAACATCAAAGACTCGCGCCTGCTCAAGCAGATCGCTGATGAAAGCGGCGCGCAGATCGGCGGCACGCTGTACTCCGATGCCCTCGCCGCCGAAGGCCCGGCCAGCACCTTTACCGGCCTGTTCGAATACAACCTCAACACCCTGTGCGCCGCGCTGAGCAAGCCATGAACCTGAGCATGCTCGACCTGGAAAGCGCTGCCCTCGGCAGCCGCTTTCCACTCGACGCAGTGCTCGACGCCCTGCCGTGGAACAGCGATGGCCTGATCGCCGCCATCGCCCAGCAACATGGCAACGGCCAGGTGTTGATGCTGGCCTGGATGAACCGCCAGGCCCTCAACGAGACCCTGGCCACCGGGCACGTCTGCTATTGGTCACGCTCGCGCCGGCAGCTGTGGCGCAAAGGCGAGACTTCCGGCCACTGGCAACAATTGGTCGAAGCACGCCTGGATTGCGACGGCGATGCGGTGCTGCTGATCGTCAACCAATTGGGCCCTGCCTGTCATACCGGCCGCCCGACCTGTTTCTACAACGCCATCGACGGCGACCACGTACACATCATTACGGAGCCTGCTGAATGATCCGCAAGAACCCTTCCGGCGATCTGCCGGTGATTGCCGAATCGGCCTATGTCGACAAGACCGCCATCATCTGCGGCAAAGTCATCATCGGCGAGAACGTTTTCGTCGGGCCCTACGCCGTGATCCGTGCCGACGAAGTCGACGCCAGCGGCGCCATGGACCCCATCACCATCGGCGCCAACTCCAATATCCAGGACGGCGTGGTCATCCACTCCAAATCCGGCGCGGCGGTGACGATCGGCGAATTCACCTCCATCGCCCACCGTTCCATCGTCCACGGCCCCTGCACCGTGGGTGACCGTGTGTTCATCGGGTTCAACAGCGTGCTGTTCAACTGCGTGGTGGGCGACGGCTGCGTGGTGCGCCACAACTCAGTGGTCGACGGCCGCGACTTGCCGGATGCGTTCTACGTGCCCTCCACCACCCGCATCGGCCCCAACACCGACCTGTCGCAATTCCCGCCAGTGAGCGTCAGCGCTTCGGAGTTTTCCGAAGACGTAGCGCGCACCAATGTCGACCTGGTGCGCGGTTACAAAGCCCTGCAAAACGAGTTCTGAGCCATGAGTCGCCTGCTGATCCGCAATGCCCGCCTGGTCAACGAAGGCCGGATGTTTGACGCCGACGTCCTGATCGCCAATGGCCGTATCGAGAAGATCGCGAGCAGCATCCAGGGCTGTAACGCCCCGCTGTCCATCGATGCCAAAGGCCAGTGGCTGTTACCGGGCATGATCGATGACCAAGTGCACTTTCGCGAGCCCGGCGCACCGGAAAAAGGCAGCTTCTACAGTGAGTCCCGGGCGGCGGTGGCGGGCGGGATCACCAGTTTCATGGACATGCCCAACACCCACCCGGCCACGCTGAACCTGCAAGAGCTGGCCGACAAAAAGCGCCGCGCGGCCCTGCATTCGGTGGCCAATTATGGTTTTCACTTCGGGGTGAGCAACGACAACCTCGACACCGTCGCCGCGCTCGACCCTCGGGAGGTGGCCGGAGTCAAAGTGTTCATGGGCGCCTCCACCGGCAACATGCTGGTGGACGACCCACGCATCCTGGAGCGCCTGTTCGCGCAAGTGCCGACCATCCTGCTGGCCCACTGCGAGCACACGCCAAGCATCCAGGCCAACGAAGCGCGTCTGCGCGAGCGCTTTGGCGACCAGATCCCCGCCGTCGCCCACCCGCTGATCCGTGACGCCGAAGCGTGCTATCGCTCATCGTCTTTCGCGGTGGAATTGGCCAAGCGTCACGGCACGCGCCTGCATGTGCTGCACCTCACCAGCGCCCGCGAGCTGGCGCTGTTCGACGACAAACCCCTGGCCGAAAAACGCATCACCGCCGAGGTCTGCGTGCACCACCTGCTGTTCGATGACCGCGACTATCACCGCCTGGGCCACCAGATCAAATGCAACCCGGCGATCAAGACACGCGCCGACCGCGACGCGCTGCGCCTGGCGTTATTGAGTGATCGTCTGGACGTGATCGGCACTGACCATGCGCCGCATACCTGGGCGCAAAAACAGCTGGCCTATCGCGAAGCACCGTCCGGTTTACCGCTGGTGCAACACGCGCTGCCGGCACTGTTGGAACTGGTGGCGGACGGGCATTTACCGCTGACCACGCTGGCGGCCAAAACCAGCCACCGTGTCGCCGACCTGTTTGCGATCGCGGACCGCGGTTACCTGCGCGAAGGCTATTGGGCCGATCTTGTGCTGATCAACCCCGAGCCTGAAGGCAAGCCGGTGTGCGATGAACCGGTCCTGGCCCGCTGCGGTTGGACGCCGTTCGCCGAACGCCGCTTTCGCCACAGCGTCAGCACCACCCTGGTGTCGGGCCACCTGGCGTGGCACAACGGCCAGGTGGTCGAAAGCTGCCAGGGCCTGCCGCTGCAGTTTGCGCGTTAAGCGCGCGGTTTGACTGTACCGCAGTCGTTGCCCAGCCACTGGGCATGGGTGTCCAGGCTGCCTTTCTGCTGAATGCCGGTCGCATTGAACGTGCCGTTGACGGTGGTGGTGAACTCTTTCTGGCTCTGGAAGGTGGCGACGCCGGTTCCCTGGGCTTTCGGGCAACTGAAGCGGAATTTCCACTGGTTGCCGGTCTTGTCGATCACTTGCTGTTTGCAACCCGATTGCGGGTCGGTCAGGGGGATCGAGTCCGAAGCCACCTGCGCCGGCGTGAGGCACACCTGCACGCCTTTGCCGGCCATGGTGATGCCTTGTTTTTCCAGCATGGCGCGCTGTTCGGGGGTCATCTGTTGCTTGAGCTGACCGAGGATCAGGGACAAGTCCGGCAGGTCCTGGTTATCGACCTTCATATTGCTGGTGGTCAATTCCCACAAGCCCGGCGCCAACATCTGCGCCTGTGCTGCCACCGGCAGCGACAAACCAACAACCATGGCTAAACCAAGCAGACGAGCATTCATCGGGTAACTCCTGGGTAATTGTGGGCGTTAGACGCTGCAAACGGGCCAGCGTTGCATGGCAAATAAAATAGCGACATTCAAGGCCGAACATGGTCTGTTAGGCAATGGACTGCCTGGAGTGATGTTGTTCATGGATTTCTTCGGCCCGCACCTGCTCGCCTACTTCATCGCCACGCTGCACTTTTTCGGGACCCTTGCCGCGATCCATGCGGTGCTGACCGTCAGGACCGCTCAAGGCTCGATCGCCTGGGCCTTGTCACTGATGTTCATGCCCTATCTCACGCTGATCCCCTATCTGATTTTCGGCCGCAGCACGTTCGACGCGTATATCCAGGCCCGCCGTCAGGCCAACCAGGAAATGCACACCGCTATCACCGAGCTGAACTGGCGCCCCTGGGTCGAAGAAGCCCTGGCCGCACGCAACTCCAGCGCCTACGCCTCGCTGCGCGCCATGCCCAAATTGGGGCGCATGCCGTGCCTGGCAAACAATCAAGTACGCCTGCTGGTGAATGGCGATGCCACCTTCAGCGCGATTTTCGAAGCCATCCGCACTGCCAAAACGGCAGTGCTGTTTCAGTTTTTCATCATTCATGACGATGACCTCGGCCGCCGTTTGCATGCCCTGCTCAAGGAAAAAGCCGAGCAAGGCGTCAGCATCTACGTGCTGTATGACCGTATCGGCAGCCACGCCCTGCCCCATCGCTATGTGCAGTCGCTGCGCGACGCCGGGGTCCGCGTCAAGGCATTCGCCACCCGCAGCGGCTGGCTGAACCGCTTCCAGGTCAACTTCCGCAACCACCGAAAAATCGTGGTAGTGGATGGCATCACCGGTTTTGTCGGCGGGCATAACGTGGGCGATGAATACCTGGGCAAAAAACCGCCGCTGGCGCCCTGGCGCGATACGCATGCGCAAGTCACCGGCCCGGTGGTGGCGTGCCTGCAGGAGTCATTTGCCGAAGACTGGTTCTGGGCGGCCCGGGAACTGCCGCCGCTGATCCTGCCCGACGCCTACCCCGAAGACGGCGTGCTCTGCCAATTGCTCGCCAGCGGCCCGGCGGACTCCTATGAAACCTGCTCGCTGTTTTTTGTCGAGGCCATCCACGCGGCGACCGAGCGCGTGTGGATCACCAGCCCGTATTTCGTCCCCGATGAGGCGGTGTTTGCCGCCCTGCGCCTGGCGGTGCTGCGCGGTGTCGATGTGCGCCTGCTACTGCCGTCGCGGCCCGACCACCGCATCGTGTATGCCGCCTCCAGTCTGTATGCGATCGAAGCCGTGCGCGCCGGGGTGCGGGTGTTCCGCTACATGCCAGGGTTCCTGCATCAGAAGGTGGTGCTGGTGGACAGCGAAATCAGCGCCATCGGCAGTGCGAACATGGACAACCGTTCGTTCCGATTGAATTTCGAAGTGATGCTGCTGACCGTCGATGAAGCCTTCGCCAAAGAGGTCGAGCACATGCTGCTGGATGACTTCGCCCACGCCCATGAAGTCAGCCAGGAAGAAAGCCGTGAGACGCGGCGTTTGCAACAACTGGGCATGCGCGTGGCGCGCTTGATCTCACCGATTCTCTAACAAACAACACGGGACAACATGTGGAAGGGGGCTTGCTCCCGATAGCAGTGGCTCAGTCACAGATGCAGTGCCTGACACCCTGCTATCGGGAGCAAGCCCCCTCCCACATTTGAAACACCACCGTTCTTCGGTTATCGGTAGATGTCTTCCCGTGTCCACGGCAGTTCATGGCTGCCATCGGCATGCGGCTTCACCGCCAGGATCTGGTGCAGGTTGATCCAACCCCGCGCAAACGCGTAAGCGCAGCCGGCCAGGTACAGCCGCCAGATACGCAGCGCCTGCTCCGGCACCATGTTCGCCGCCGCTTCCAGGTTGTCTTCCAGGCGCTCGCTCCAGTGGTCCAGTGTGCGCGCGTAATGCAGGCGCAGGCTTTCGACATCGACCACTTCAAGCCCTACTTCGCTGATTTCGGCGGTCATCATTGCCAGGTGCGGCAACTCGCCGTTGGGAAAGACATAACGTTCGATAAACTCGCCGGCGCCACGGCCCACCGGGCGGCCGTCGGTATGCTTGGCGGTAATGCCATGGTTCATCACCAGGCCGCCCTCGCGCACCGCGCCGAATAACGTCTGGCAGTACTGCGCCAGGTTGGCGTGGCCGACGTGTTCGAACATGCCCACGCTCACCACTTTGTCGAAGCGGCCGTCCTGGGGCAGGTCGCGGTAGTCGAGCAATTGCAGGTCGACCTGGCCGTCCAGGCCCTCGGCTTTCACCCGCTCCCGAGCCAGTGCCAGCTGTTCTTTACTTAGGGTGATGCCAAATACTTTCACCCCAAACTCCCGCGCCGCGTAACGCGCCAGCCCGCCCCAGCCGCAGCCCACATCAAGCAAATACTCCCCCGGCTGCAAGCGCAGCTTGCGGCACAGGTGGCGAAATTTGTCTTGTTGGGCTTGGTCGATGGACTCGCTGCCGGTTTCGAAATAACCGCAGGAGTACGCCATGTCCTGGTCCAGCCACAGCTGGTAGAACTCGTTGGACAGGTCGTAATGGTAGGAAATCGCCGCTGCGTCAGTTGCCTTGTCGTGGATCGAGCGCACCGGTCGACTGCCCTCGTCGTCCTCGACCAGGGCGTGACTCAGCTCGTCACACACCCGGATCACTTCGCTGATGGAGCCTTCCAGCTCCAGTTTGCCCTCGACGAAAGCCTCGCCCAATGTATCGAGCGTCGGATGGGTCAGTTGCGTCACAACCGTGGGGTCCTTCACCACGATGGTCACACTGGGCTCGGGGCCCAAGTTGAATTCATGGCCATCCCAGAGTCGAAGACGCAGCGGTAGCTGTAGATTCTGTAAGGCCGGTGGAAGTTGCGCGAGCATGAGTAGTCCCCCCTTGTTTCAGACGTCTGCTGAGAGGGTAGACCATCCCCAGAAAAAGTAGGAGGCTATCGATTTGATAGCGCTCTTCTATAAGACTCGCCGCTGCAGCAAGCCCTCCTGGATCCATTGCTTGAGCCACGTAACCGCCTGCAATGGCGCACCCTCTGAATAAGTGACTGCCAGTTGCTCGCACAGTTCTGCGAAGGTCCAACCAGTCGTCACCATGCCCGCGATGGCGCATGCCTCGGCGGGCTCAAGGCTGCGGTAGTTGCACACATGCTGATGGCGCCACACCAGGCAGATCTGCGCGGGGTCCAGGGCGTGGCTGCCAGGGAAATCCGCTTGATCTTTACTCGCGCGCCAGATCGCCAGCGAGTTGAAACGGCACAGCAGCGTCTGCACCGACGGCGTCAGCTCAACCTGCAAACCCGGCCAATCCTCAGGTGGCAGCAGCGCCATATCGTCCAGGGCCAGTGGCAAGCCCTGCGGCGCATCGAATGCCAGGGTAAAGGCCCATTCCAACCGCGCCAGCTCCGCCAGCGGCGCGCTGTGCTCGGCCACAAAATGCTCGAGGATAAACGCCGGCAACCGCTCACCCAGCCAGCGCAGGCTGTAATGGGCCGACGGGTAGCGACGCACATAGGCTTCGGCCAGCGCGGCAAATTCCTCATCACCCAGCCAATACAGCACGGCGCCGAAGTCATGGCGCAACACTTCCTGCAACCGCGCCATGTAAGCGTTGTGGTAGATCGCCAGGCCCGTGTCCACATCCAGCGTCGGCCCACCGAGCAAGGTGGCGGCAAAGCCACTGTTGGCCTCAGGCGCTTGCGTTAATAGATGCTGTTCGAAAGCCAACTGCCAATCGATCAGGCGCATAAAGCCCTCCTGGCCAGGGCGCCGGCGCCCAATTCGCGGGCCTTGCTCAGTTCACCGAGCAACTCCTGGAACGGCGGAAAATGGTCATCGCGCTCCAGCAGCGTCGAGACCGGCCCCACATACTCCAGGGTCTGTTGATACAGAGCCCACACCGGATCGCACACCGGATGGTCATGGGTATCGACCACGTAGTCGCCGTAGTCCATATGCCCTGCCAGGTGCAATTGACGAATGCTCTGGGGCGGCACATTGCGAATGAAGGTCCAGGCGTCGAACCCGTGGTTGCGCGAGCTGACATATACGTTGTTCACGTCCAGCAACAACTGGCACCCCGTGAGGTGGGTCAGGGCGTTGAGGAACTCCCACTCGGTGAACTCATCCGCCCTGGCGCGCACATAACTGGAGACGTTTTCCAGCACCAGCGGGCGCTGCAACACATCCTGCACTTGGCGAACGCGGCCGGCCACGTGATACAGGCTTTCTTCGGTGTACGGCAGCGGCAGCAGGTCATGCAACTGGTGCGCGCTGCCACGGCTCCAGCACAGGTGATCGGAAACCCACGCCGGCTGGATACGCTCGGCGAGCTGTTTGATCTGTTTCAGGTAGTCGGTATCGAGGGCATGGGGCCCGCCGATGGACAAGGACACCCCGTGCATCACCAGCGGGTAGCGCTCGGCGATGGCATCCAGGAAGTACAAGGCCTTACCGCCCTGCACCAGGTAATTCTCGGAGATCACTTCGAACCAATCCACGGCCGGCGACTGTTCAAGGATCTGCTGGTAATACTCACTGCGTAAGCCCAGGCCGTAACCCAGGCTTGGAAGGCAAGCGGACATGACTCGCTCCTTTGAAACGTGCCCGCAGCGCTGGGGCTGCGCTGCGGTTACACGCGTTGGCCGATTACTCGCCGACTTTGCCGCCCGCCTTGGCGCACTCAGCCTTGGTCATGGCCTTGAAGCCGTGGCCTTTGCAGACTGCCTGGCCTTTGCAGGCGTTTTCAGCGGTCTTGCAATCGTTCATGCCTTTGCACGAAGTCACGCCGTAGCAATGCACTGGCGCATCTGCCGCTTGTACCTGAGTGGCAACACCGGCAAACAGGGTAGCGGCGGCCATCGCGAGCGCGGCACCAGCAGCAGCGGATTTAATCTTCATGGTTGTCTTCCTCATGATCGGTAGGGGTGTCGGACTGAACGGATTGTTCAGTCTCGACACACCCCTAGAGTGAGGCGCCTCACCGGCGTTACAGCCCTGGGCAAAAATTTCTGGAATTTATTCGTCGAGCTTCAACAGCGGCTCTTGAAACCGCAGCAAACGCCCGGCGTTGCCCAGTACCAGCAACGTACTGAGGTTGTGCAACACCGCCGCGATCATCGCCCCCGCCGCCCCCAACCACCCGAATGCGGCAAACACCACGATCGCCAACGTCCAACCCAGGCCAATGATCACATTGACCTGCAAGGTATGCCGACACTGACGACTCAAGCGCACACACGTGCCCAATCGGCGCAGGTCGCTGCCGATCAACACCACATCCGCCGATGCCAGCGCGATATCCGCACCGCCCGCGCCCATGGCGATGCCGACCACACCGGCCTTGAGCGCCAGGGAATCGTTGATCCCATCCCCCACCACCATCGGCCGGAAACCGCTGCCGATTTCCCCCAGCACACGATTGAGTTTGTCCTCGGGCAACGCCTGGGCTTCGACATCGCTGATGCCCACGTCCAGCGCCAGGCTGTCGGCCACGCTTTGACGGTCGCCGGTCAGCAACAGTTGGCGGCCCAGGCCCAGGTCGCGCAGTTCCTGCAAGGCCTGACGCGCTTCCGGCTTGACGCTGTCGGCCAGCAGCAGCCAGGCAAGGAATTGCCCGTCGAGCGCCAGCCCGGCAATCGGGCCGTCATGGGTGGGGACCGTGGTGGTGACAATGCCCAACTGGTCGAACAATTCCGGCCGTCCGAGCGCCGCTTCGCCCTGCCCGGTCTGCGCCACCACGCCCAGACCCTGGCGTTCGCGAATGTCGGTCAACGCCAGCAGGTGTTCCTGAACCGCCAACCCGGCCAACGCGCGGCTGACGGGGTGGCTGCTGGCCGAACCCAGGCTGGCCGCCAGGTTGAGCAGCGCCTGGCGATCCGGAAACGAGGTTTGAATGGACTGTAAACGCAGGGTGCCGAAGGTGAGGGTGCCGGTCTTGTCGACCACCAACGAGGTCAAGTCCGCCAGCTCTTCAAGGAACGCCGAGCTGCGGATCAGGATCCCGTGGCGCGCCGCTACGGCGATCCCGGCAATTGCCGTGGCCGGCGCCGACAACACCAACGCACAGGGGCACGCCGCTACCAGCACGGCGAGCATTGCCTGGGCATCGTTAGTCACAAACCAGGTCACCGCCGCCAGCAACAACACCAACACCATGTAACTGCCCGCATAGCGCTCCAACAGCCGCGTGATCGGCGGCTTGGAACGTTCAGCGTTCTGCATCAATGCGATGACTTTGCCCAGGGTCGACTCATCGCCGGTGCGCGTCACTTGCAGGCGCAACAGCCCGTCGAGGTTGATCGCCCCGCCAAATACCTGCATACCGGCGCTGGCTTCCAACGGTACCGATTCCCCGGTGATCGGCGCCGTGTCCAGGCTCGCCTGGCCGGACAGCACCACGCCATCGGCCGGCACGCGGTCACCGGCGCGCACTTCGACGATATCGCCGGTGTTCAACGTGCCGTTGTCCACTTCGACAATGCTGCCGTCGGCCTGCACCAAGCGTGCGTGGCTGCGGGTCAGCTTGCCCAGGGCATGGATCGCCTCCTGGGAGCCGATCACGCTGCGCTCCTCCAGCACATGGCCGAAGATCATGATGATCGGCAACAACGCAGCGGTCAGCAGATCGCCCGTGGCCCAGGCACCGAGCATGGCCAGGGCGATCAGTTGGTCGGTAATGCCATGCAGGCTGGGGAAGCGCAGGCTGAACCAGGCCGAGCGCATCACCGGCACGGCCACCAGCAACGAGGCGACGCCCAGCAGCAATTGGCTCACACCGCTCTGATCCGGCGCCAGCCAGCGCCACACCAGGCCCAGCATCAGCAAGCCCAGCGCCAACATCGCCAGGGTCAATTGCCGGGCGGCGCTGCGCTGCTCGACGGAGGTCAGCATGGGTGCGCTCATTGCTCGGCTCCCTGGATGATCAAGCGGGAGTCGTCTTTAGGGTCGACCGTGGTCACAGAGCCGGCCTGGCCGAGAATCTTCGGCAGGCGCTCGCGGTACAACCGCAACAGCAGGCCTGGGTCTTTGACCTGGGCGAGGCTGGTGACGGTGGCGGTTTGCGCCTGAGCATTGGCCAGACGCTCGCTGGCCTGGGCGTGGGCCACCTGCACCAGGCGGTCGGCCGCCTGGGTCGCGGTCTGGGTGAGTTTTTCTGCGTCGGTGCGGGCGTTGGCCACCGCTTTGTCAGCCTGCTGGCTGGCAGTGAGCACCGCGTTGAACGCATTCACCGCCGGGCTTGGCAAGCTCGACTGCACGTCCACACGCGTCACTTCGATGCCCAGGCCCAGGCCGCTGGAGGTCAGCTCCCCCAAGCGTTTGTTGATGCCTTGTACCAAGTCACCGCGCAAGCGCTCGCGACGTTCGGCGGCGCCGTTGTCGCTGCCGATCAGTTCGGGTCGCGCCACCAGGATGGTGTCCAGGTCCCGCGCCGCCGTGAGGGCCACGGCACTGCGCGTCACCAAGCGGTCCAGGGCCGGCAAAACGTGGTCGCCCTGCAATACAAAGAAATACGGCTCGGTGACCTTGTAGAACACCCGCACATCCAGTTGCACCACCCCGGCATCGCCGGTCAGCAGGTAACCGGAACCGGCCAGGGCATCGCTCAGGGGTGTGGCGAAACTGGCCACGCGGTCGGCCTGGATCGCGGCATCGGAACGCAGCAGGTTCTCCACTCGCCGCTCGATCACACGGTCGGCCGCCGGCAACAGCACCACCTGCTCGAACGGTTGCGGCCAAGCCAATAAAAGCCCGGCGTTCTGGATGCGGTCCAAGGCGCCGAAGTGCAACACCACCGCACGGTTTTGCGGGTCGATCTGGCGCACATTGGAAAACGCCCAGGCCAACGCCGCCAACACCGTCACCGCGTAGAGCGCCATGAACGTCAGGCGTCCGGCCTGGATCCAGGGGCTGTCCGGGCTGTCACGCTCGGTCATGGCTGAATGTCCTTGGGCCCATCCACCAGCGCACGGAACGGCGCGGCATCGGTGCGCAGGATTATTTTGGTACCCGGCGTGACCACCGTGCCCAGGGTATCCAGCGAACGCAGCAGGTTATACAACTGCGGGTTGCCGGCGTAGGCGCGCCCATAGATCTGCGCCGCCTCGACCCGCGATTGCGCTTCGATATCGGCGGCTTTCACCGTGGCGTCGGCCTGCACGATGCGCGCATCGCGCTCGGCGGCGGAACGGATCTGCGCCGCTTCACGCTTGCCTACGGCGGTGCGCTCGGTGGCGATGGTTTCGCGCTCGGCACGCATGCGATCCACGGTGGCGGTGAGAGTCACCGAGGGCAGCGTCAGACGCTCGACGCCCACTTGGGCCACGCGCACGCCGTAGGTGGTGAGCAATTGTTGGTCGATCTGCTGGCGCAACTGCGCTTCAAAATCAGCAATGCGTACTTGGCTGGCGTCGGTATTGATCAGGCTGGACAGGTCGAAGCTGGCCGCCGTGGTTTCCAGCGCCGAACCGACAAACGTGCGAATCTGCCGCGCCGCTTCATCCGGCTGGTTCTGCACGGCGCGCATAAAGCGCTGCACGTTGTCGGCGTCGCCCTGCACCTGCCACGCCACATAGGCCTGCACGATGATACGCAGGCCATCGCGGGTGCCCACGTCCTGCAAGCCGCTGGAGGTGGTGCGCAGGCGCAGGTCCACCGGGATCGCCGCTTCGAACGGAGCCGGCCAACGCCAGCCCAGGCCCGGCTCAAGCAGTACTCGCGAGGGGTTGCCGAAGCGCGTGATGACCGTGGCTTCGCCGGAGCGCACCTGCACCAGGCTGGCCGCCGCGACCGCAAACAGCACCAGCAACACGGCCCAGGCCATGCGCCGCCAAGGAAAGGGGCCGGCCGCGTGTTCATCGCCGTGGTGGTGATGGTGGTGGCCGTGATGATGGTGATGACCGTGATCGTGAGAATGAGCGCTCAACAGACAGACTCCTTATTGAACGGCTTTACGCGGCACCGAAGGGTCGGCCGGCAAGGTAAAAGAACGCAGATCGATCGTCGGTGCGCCGTCGGCGCCCAGGCGGTGATCCAGAATCAGCAGCTTGGCATTGGCCAGGCCTTGGCTCAGTTGGCCAAGGTATTGCTCCAGCACGAAGGCTTGGCCCGCGCTGGCGTAGGCTTTTTGTTCGGCGGCAAAGCGCAGATTCGCCGCCTGGGCGCCGGCATTCACTTCACGCGCGGTGGCCAGGGCCCGGTCGCGGGCGGTACTGGCTTGCAGCAGCGCCTGGTTGGTGTGCTCACTGGCGGCGCCGCGCTCGCGGGCGATCAGCGCCTGGGCGCCGATCTGCGCGGCTTGCACGCCGTGGTAGGCATTCGCGGCACCGGCCGGAGGGTGGATGGCCTCCACCACGGTGGCGAGAATTTCCACGCCGCTGTCGAGCTTTTGCAGGTCGGCCTGCACGGCGCGGCCGATTTCGTCAGCCAAGAGGGTGCGCTGCTCACCGAGCAATTCGTCGAGGGTGCGCGAGGCGAAGTCATGCACCAGGATGCGGCTGGCGGTGCTGCGAATCAGGCTCGGCACATTCGCGCTGTGATAGGTCGCGGCCAGCGCGGCCTGGTCGGTCAGGCCGATGCGGTAGACGAAACGCACGTCCATATTGACGATCTGGAAGCCCTGCTTGTCGCCACGGCTGCTGGCGATCACCTGGGACTTGTCATTCACATGGCTGGCGTCCCACAAGCGGTTGGCGATGGCGGGCGGCGGGCCTTCGGCCGGGGCCAGCTCAGGCGCGGCGGCTTCGCTGGCGCTGGTAGCCAGTTCATGCACCACGCCGTTTTCCACGCTGATCACGCGGCCCAGCGGCCACGGCAAACCGGCATGCAAGCCCGGGCCGAACACCTGCACGGGTTTGCCAAAGCGCTCATAGATCCCACGGCCTTGCAGCGGCACTTCATGCACGCCGGTCAGCGCCCATCCCACCGTGAGCACTACCAGCAGCACCGGCAAAAATGCGCGGCGCATGTAGGTAAAGGCCCAGATCTGACGCAGGTCGATGCCGAAGCGATTGTGCAATTCATGCTGCAACGCCAGCAGCGGCTGTGGCGGCCAGCGCAGCAGCCCGGCGATAAAACTCTGCGCCATCAGACGCGGTTCGAGGCGCGGTTGGCGCGGGCTGAACAGCGACAACGCGCCCCTCAGCAGAAACTCCACCGCCACCAGCGCCGGCAGCAGGCCGATCAGCACCACCAGGCGCAACGGCCACACCGATTCGGCACCGGCAAACAGCAGGCAAACCGCGCTGACCAGCAGACAGGTAATCGCCACGCGGCTCAACTGGGCCAGTTGCGAAGCTTCCGGCCATTGCGCGGCGGTTTCCTGGGCCAGGCGCCGCTCAAATACCAGCAAGCCAAACGCCAATGCCAACGCCAGCGCAGCGCCAACGCTGGCGGACTGGCCGACCACCGCGGCCGGCAGCGCCAGGTTCCAGAATTCGATAATGCTGATCAGCGCCAGCAGCGACCAACCCGCGAGCCACAACACCGGCGTGCCGATCTGCGCCAGCAAGCCACTGCCCAGACGACCGACCAGGCGTGCATAGACGCCAGGGTCTTCAGCCGGCGCAGGGATCAGCTCAACCGTCGGTTCTTCCAACGCCTGGGCGCGCCAGTCCGCCACCCACCAGGCCGACTGCAACCCCGCCACCAGCACCAGCAATGCCGACGCACAGTTGATCAACACCACCGGCCAGATCGACAACGGGGCAAACAACGCGACAAACAACGCCAACACCCAACCGCCGACGGCCAGCACCGTCAGGCTGGCACCGGCCTGGCGCAATCGACGGGCATGGAACAACCCCTGCTGAAAACGCGGAAGGCCTTCCACCGAAGCGCCGTCAGCTTCTAAATCCACTTGCATCGACTTAACGCCCGCTCACACACAGTTCGTTACGATATAACACGGGGCGTGAAATTTTTGTTCGTTGAATACACCACAGACCCCCTGTGGGAGGGGGCTTGCTCCCGATGGCGGTATGTCGGCCAGGCCTGTAGTGACTGACCCACCGCGAGCGGGAGCAAGCCCCCTCCCACATTTGCTCCCGTGCGCGTTCGAAATCGTGATTAACCCCCCATAAACACGAGCCATCACTGGTGCATGCTGCGTTTAATCGGCACACTCCCAACCAGTTTTTCGCGGGCCCACGGACAAGGAAGCGTCACCTCCCCATGATTTCGATCTATCAGCTCAAACCGCGTTTTCAAAACCTGCTGCGGCCCCTCGTGCAGCGTCTGTATGACAACGGCACCACCGCCAACCAGATCACGGTGCTGGCCGGCGTGGTTTCGCTGCTGGTGGGCCTGCTGATCGCCAGCTTCGCCCAGCATGTGTGGCTGTTTGCGCTGATCCCGCTGTGGATGATCCTGCGCATGGCCCTCAACGCCATCGACGGTATGCTCGCCCGGGAGTTCGGCCAGCAGTCACGCCTGGGCGCCTACCTCAATGAACTGTGTGACGTGATCGCCGACAGCGCGCTGATCCTGCCGTTTGCGCTGATCCCCGGGGTAAGCCTGGCGCCGGTGCTGCTGGTGGCGCTGCTCGCGGTATTCAGCGAATACGCCGGCGTGCTCGGGCCCATGGTCGGCGCTTCGCGACGCTACGACGGGCCGATGGGCAAGAGTGATCGGGCCTTTGTACTCGGCGTGCTGGCCACCGGCGTCGCGCTGGGCTGGCTCGGCGCCGGCTGGGTCGACACGGTGATGTGGCTGGTCGCGGCCCTGCTCGCCTACACCCTGGTCAACCGGGTGCGTCAGGGTCTCAAAGAAGAACACTCCATTTCCCCTTCTGCATAAGGATTTTGCGATGCGCGAACAGCAGCAGCACACCTTCAGTACCCATGATGGCGTCGAGCTTTTCTATCGGCACTGGCCAGCCACCGCCTCAGCGGACGGCGCGCCACGCCAAGCCATTGTGCTGTTCCATCGCGGCCATGAGCACTCGGGGCGTATCGCCCACCTGGTCGATGAACTGAACCTGCCGCAATTCGACTTCTTCGCCTGGGACGCGCGCGGCCATGGCCAGTCCCCCGGCGAGCGCGGTGACAGCCCCAGCTTCGCCACCAGCGCCCGCGACGTGCAGACCTTCTGCGACCATATCGGCGCCACGTATGGCATCGAGGAAGAAAACTTCGCAGTGATCGCGCAAAGCGTGGGCGCGGTCATCGCGGCCACCTGGGTGCACGATTATGCCCCCAGGATCCGCGCGCTGGTGCTTGCCTCCCCGGCGTTCAAGGTCAAGCTGTACGTGCCCTTCGCTCGCCCGGGCCTGGCGCTGATGCGCAAGTTTCGCGGCAGTTTTTTCGTCAACAGCTACGTCAAGGCCAAGTTCCTCAGCCATGACCCCGAGCGCGTGGCGTCCTACGACAGCGACCCGCTGATCACCAAGGCGATTTCGGTAAATGTGCTGCTGGGCCTGTACGAAGCCGCCGACCGAGTGGTGGCCGATGCCCAGGCGATCCAGGTGCCGACCCAATTGCTCGTCTCCGGTTCGGATTTTGTGGTGCACCGCAAACCCCAGCAGCAATTTTTCGATCGCCTCGGCAGCCTGAAAAAAGAACTGCACGTCCTCCCCGGCTTCTTCCACGACACCCTCGGCGAACGCGACCGTGCGGTGGCCGTGAGCAGCGCCCGACGCTTTATCCTGCAGAATTTCGAGCACCCGCTGGACCGCGCCTCGCTGCTGGACGCCGACAAACTCGGCGCCACCTGCGCCGAATCCGAATCCCTCGCCGCGCCGCTGCCGCGCAATTCCCTGCGCGACCTGTACTGGCGCATGACCCGCGCCAGCATGGGCCTGGGCAAGAACCTGTCGGACGGCGTGAAACTGGGCTTCGACACCGGCTTCGACTCCGGCAGTACCCTGGACTACGTCTACCGCAACACGCCCACCGGCAAGGGCAGGCTGGGGCGGATGATCGACACCAACTACCTCAACTCCATCGGCTGGCGCGGCATTCGCCAGCGCAAGCTGAACGTCGAAGAACTGCTGCGCCTGGCCATGGCCAAGCTGCGCGCGGATGAGCGTGAGGTGCGTATCGTCGACATCGCCGCCGGCCACGGGCGTTACATCCTGGAAGCCTTGCAGGGCGTGTCGCCGCTGCCGGAGTCGATTCTGTTGCGTGACTACAGCGACATCAACGTGCGCGACGGTGGCGCGTTGATTCGTGAGAAGGGCCTGGGGGACATCGCGCAGTTCGTCAAAGGCGATGCGTTCGACCGCCTGGACTTGGCCGCCCTGGACCCCAAGCCGACGCTGGCCGTGGTGTCCGGGCTGTATGAACTGTTTGCCGACAACGGCATGGTTGGCGGTTCGCTGGCCGGCCTGGCCGAAGCCGTCGAACCGGGTGGCTATCTGGTGTACACCGGCCAACCGTGGCATCCGCAACTGGAGCTGATCGCGCGCGCCCTTACCAGCCATCGCCAGGGCCAGGCCTGGGTAATGCGCCGACGCAGCCAGGCGGAAATGGATCAACTGGTAGAAGCCGCCGGTTTCCGCAAAATCACCCAGCGCGTGGATGAGTGGGGCATCTTTACCGTGTCCCTGGCACAGAAGATCTGAGCATGCGCGAAGCCGGTCTATTAAAACCAGCAGTCTTGTGGCTGCTGCTGTTGGCGCCGCTGTTCTTCAGCACCTACGGCTTCGCCACCTGGGTTACCAGCCAGCGCAGCGACGTGGGCACGCTGGTGTTCGGCTGGGAAACCTATATGCCATTCTGGGCGTGGACCATCGTGCCCTATTGGTCCATTGACCTGCTTTACGGTTTCTCCCTGCTGCTGCCCAACACTCGCCACGAACTCAAGCAACATGCATTGCGCCTGCTCAGCGCGCAGGTGATTGCGGTGAGCTGCTTCCTGATCTGGCCGCTGCGTTTCACGTTCGAACGGCCGGAGCTCGATGGCGTGTTTGGCTGGCTGTTTGCGGTGCTGGCGGGCTTCGATAAGCCGTTCAACCAGGCGCCGTCGCTGCATATCGCGTTGCTGGTGATTCTATGGGTCATGTTCCAACGCCACAGCCAAGGGGTCTGGCGTTGGCTGGTGCACGGCTGGTTCGCGCTGATCGGTATTTCGGTACTGACCACTTATCAACACCACTTTATCGACTTACCCACAGGTGCCCTCGCCGGTTGGCTGTGCGTGTGGTTGTGGCCGGTGGAACACCCGAGCCCGCTGCTGAATGCGCGACTCAGCCGCGACCCGAAGCGCTGGCGGCTGGGTATGCGCTACGGGATAGGCGCGCTGGCGTTGGCCCTTCTGGCGCTCAGCCTGCGTGGGGGGTGGTTGTGGTTACTGTGGCCGGCGACGTCACTCGGCCTGGTCATGGCCAATTACTGTGTGCTCGGCGCGGCAGGCTTCCAAAAGCGTGCCGATGGCCGGCTCACGCCCGCCGCGCGCTGGCTATATGCACCTTACCTGGCGGCCGCGTGGATCAATTCACGGCTGTGGACGCACAGGCATCCACAGCCCGATCTGATTGTGGATAACGTTTGGCTTGGGCGAATTCCTACCTCTAAAGAGCAGGGTTCATTCAGCGCTATCGTCGACCTCTGCGCCGAACTGCCGATTAATCCACAGGCCCGAGCGTATCAATGTATTCCCGTGCTGGACTTGATCGCACCGACTTCAGCCGAATGCCGGCACGCGGCCGAGGCCATCGAACGCTTGCGCGCAAGCGGCCCGTTGCTGGTGTGCTGCGCCCTCGGCTACTCGCGCAGCGCCACCGCCGTCGCCGCCTGGCTGCTACACAGCGGGCGTGCCCCGACGGTGGAACAGGCGCTGGCTATCATTCGTACAGCGCGGGCCAACGTGGTCTTGCATCCCGCTCACCGTGAAGCACTGGAGGGTTTGCCCCATGCCCGCTGATATGGAACTGCAAGTGGTTGCCAGCCTGCTGCGCCGTGGTCGCGCGCTGGATCAGTTATCCACAGGCCTCACCGTCGCCGGCGTGTTATTCGGCCTGGCGCAATTGCTGATGCCGAGTATTACGCCTATTTGCCTGCTGCTCAGCCTGTGGATGATCATCCTCGGGCTGCTGCAAAAATACTGGGCGCTGCGGGTGGCTTTCGATGCCGACCTGTTCGCCCTGCTGGCGCGTGACACCGGGCGTACCGCCGACCTCGACCAAGCCCTGCAGACCCTCGGCCTGCAATCGCCCAAACGTGCCGGCCGGCCTTGGGCCGAGCGTCGTCGCGGCGCCCTCAAACTGCTGCGCAAACAAGCCTGGCTGCTCGGTGCACAAGCGCTGCTGACCCTGGGCATGATCCTCGCCAGCCCTTGGCTGCCTTTCGCCGGATAAGGAACCCCCCATGTTCGAACCTGTGGTTGCCACGCTCATTACCTCCATGGCCCGCACTGTCACGGGTGCTCGCAGCCTGTGGCTGGGTTGCGCGCCAGTGCCGGTGCAACGCATCTACTTCGCCAACCACAGTAGCCACGGCGACTTCGTACTGCTGTGGGCCTCGCTGCCGCAAAACCTGCGCAAATTCACACGCCCGGTGGCCGGCAGCGATTACTGGAACAAAAGCGCGCTGCGCCGCTACATCATCAACCGCGTGTTCAATGGCGTGCTGATCGATCGCGAGCGCAAAGAGCCTGTGGATAACCCACTGCAACCGATGCTCGCCGCGTTGGAAGGGGGCGATTCGCTGATCATCTTTCCCGAAGGCACGCGCAATCTGGAAGACGGCTTGCTGCCGTTCAAAAGCGGTTTGTATCACTTGGCCAAAAGTTACCCACAGGCGGAGCTGATCCCGGTGTGGATCGCCAACCTCAACCGCGTCATGCCCAAGGGCCGCGTACTGCCGCTGCCGTTGTTATGCACCACCAGCTTCGGCGCGCCGCTGCAACTGACAGACGGTGAAGACAAGGCGCTGTTTCTCGCCCGCACCCGCGACGCCCTGCTCGCCCTTGCCCCGGAGCATTCCTGACATGGATAGCCAAACCCTGATGTTGTTCGGCGGGATCGGCGCGATCCTGGTGCTGGCCTCGCTGATCGGCCTGATCCTCAAACTGCGCACCCGTGGCACGCCGAACGCGGTGATCGACAACCTCAACGCGCGCATCAACGCCTGGTGGGTCATGGTGGTGGTGATCGGCATCGCCTTCTGGCTCGGCACCGGCGCGGTGATCCTGTTGTTCTACGCGGTGTCGTTCTACGCCCTGCGCGAATTTCTCACCCTCACCCCCACGCGCCGCAGCGACTACCCGGCACTGGTGGCCGCGTTCTATCTGGCCCTGCCGCTGCAATACTTGCTGATCTATTCCGATTGGTACGGGCTGTTCTCGATCTTCATCCCGGTGTACGTGTTTTTGCTGCTGCCCATCCTCGCCTCGCTGGGCGGCGACAGCACGCACTTCCTGGAGCGCGCCTCCAAGGTGCAATGGGGCCTGATGATCGCGGTGTTCTGCGTGTCGTTCGTGCCGGCGCTGCTGACACTGGACATTCCCGGCTACGAAGGGCGCAACCTGCTGCTGATCGCCTATCTGGTGATCGTGGTGCAGCTGTCGGACGTGCTGCAATACGTGTGCGGCAAGCTGTTCGGCAAACACAAGATCGCGCCCAACCTGTCGCCCTCTAAAACCGTGGAAGGCTTTGTCGGCGGGATTTTGCTGTCATCCCTCATCGGCGCCGCGCTGTGGTGGACCACGCCGTTCAACCCATGGCAGTCGTTTTTGATTGCGCTGTTGATCAACCTGCTGGGGTTTGCCGGTGGCATTGTGATGTCGGCGATCAAGCGCGACCGGGGCGTGAAGGACTGGGGCCATATGATCGAAGGGCACGGCGGCATGCTGGATCGCCTGGATTCGGTGTGTTTTGCGGCGCCGATTTTCTTTCATCTGGTGCGGTACTGGTGGACCTGACCCACACCGCCCCAAAACCCAATGAAGATCAAAATGTGGGAGGGGCTTGCCCTGGGCAAGCCCGCTCACTACAAGAGCATTTGTCCCGGTAGATGCCCCAGCGGCATCGGACCTGGGGTTTTCACCGTCTGAATCGCAAAATTGCTGCGAATGTCGCGCCCCCCGGCAGCTTCAACAAACTGCCGGTCACAAACCGCTCATACCCGCGCAGATCCGGCACCACCACCTGCAACAGAAAATCCGACTCCCCCGACACCAGGAAGTATCGGCGACATCTTTTGTAGCAAAGACGCGTGTAAGATACGCCGCACTTAGCCAGGGATGCTCGCCATGTTCGATTCGCTCAAAGCCATCAGCCGTCGTGTTGTCGGTGTGTTTTTGACCGTGGGGAGGGCCGTTTTCGGACAGTGGCAGCCGCCAAAGTGGCTGCGCGCCGTCGGCCGTGGCATGGCGACCCTGGGGGGCAAAGCCCGCGCTTATCCGCGCCAGACCGGTGCCGGAGTGCTCGGCCTGGTGCTGCTCGCCGCTGCGGGTTTCTACGGCTGGCACTGGTATTCCAACCTGCCGCAACCGCACACCGCGAGTTATTCGCTGCACAAACCGAACCTGACCGACTACACCCAGCCAACGCCGGTTGTGGATAACTTGCAGGTGCGTTTCGGCGAGTCCGTGGCGCCACTGGCGGCCATCGGCAAACCGGTGACCGAGGGCATTACCCTCAAACCCGAGGTTGCCGGCACCTGGCGCTGGGCGGATGACCGCAGCCTGTTGTTCGTGCCGGACAAAGACTGGCCTGTCGACGCGCATTACACCCTGGACCTGGCAAAGAAAAACCTGCTCGCCGACGGCGTCTTGCTCGACCAATACAGTGCGCAATTTTCCACCCAGCCGTTCCGCGCCACCCTGGCGCAAAACGAGCTGTACCAGGACCCGTCCAATCCAACGCTGAAACAGCTGGTGGCGACCTTCCATTTTTCCCACCCGGTAGATGAAGACAACCTACGCAAACGCGTAACGGTCAGCCTCGGCAAAGGCTTGGCCTACCGCGACGCCCAGTTGCCCAACCGTGCGGAAATCACCTTCGACGAGAAAAAACTCAACGCCTACGTACGCTCCGCCGCCCTGGCCACGCCGCTGGAAAGCACCCCGGTCAGCGCCAGGCTCGATGAGGGCATCAAGGCGCGTGACGGTGGCAATGCCAGCACCGCACCGTTGGTAGCGGAAGTTACCGTGCCCGGCCGCTATCGCCTGACCTTTACTGGCGCCGAAGTCAGCTTCGTGGACAACGAGCGCGGCGAGCCCGAGCCGGTGCTGATGTTCAGCAGCTCCAGCGCCGTGGCCGATGAGACCATCGCCGGTAAGGTGCAAGCCTGGCTGTTGCCGGAAAAAGCCCAGGACGACACCCGCCCCTATAACACCAACGAGATCGACGACGCGCTGCTGGCCCGCAGCACCAAGGTCACGCTGACCCACGTGCCCAGCGTCGAACCGCTGAACACCCTGCACGCCTTCAAGTTCAAGGCTCCGGCCGGTCGTGCGCTGTATGTACGTGTGCCCGCCAACCTGGAAGCTATCGGTGGCTATCTGGCGAAGAATCCTACGGCGTCGCTGGTGAGCATGCCGGCGTATCCGCGCACATTGCAGTTCTTGTCTGACGGCGCGTTGCTCAGCCTCAATGGCGAAAAACGCCTGGGTTTCATGGCCCGTGGCGTACCGGGTGCCCATGTGGAAATCGCCCGCCTGTTGCCCAACCAGTTACAACACCTGGTGGACCAGAGCAGCGGCAGCTTTGCCCGGCCCAACTTCGGTAACGAATACTTCGATCGCATGGTCGAGCGTCAGACGTTGGACATCCCGCTGTCGTCCAACGACCCAGCCAAAACCGTCTACGACAACGTGGACCTGAGCCACTACCTCACCGCCAACGGCGGCCGGCGCGGTATTTTCGTGCTTAAGCTCAGCCCCCAGGATGAACCGGCCGAACGCACATTCGACTACAACCGCAGCAGCACCAGCGACCTGCGGTTTATCGTGGTGACTGACCTGGGCATCATCGCCAAACGCTCCAGTGACGGCAGCCACGACGTGTATGTGCAGTCCATCGGCAACGGTTCGCCGGTGGCCGACGCACAGGTCGACATCATTGGTCGTAACGGTTTGCCGGTGAGCAGTGGGCACACTGACGGCGAAGGCCATGTGCATTTCGCCAAACTGGATGAACTGCGCCGTGAGAAAACGCCGCTGATGTATGTGGTCAGTCGCGGTAATGACCAGTCGTTCCTGCCGATTGCCCGTCAGTCCCAACAGCTGGATTTGTCGCGCTTCGATGTAGGCGGTTTGGAAGAAGACGGCGCGATTGATCGTCTCAGTGCCTACCTGTTCAGCGACCGTGGCCTGTACCGGCCCGGCGAAACCGCGCATTTGGGCATGATCGTGCGCAGCGGCAACTGGAAAGGCGCCTTGCAAGGCCTGCCGGTGGAGCTGCAAATCACTGATCCGCGCGGCCTGGAGGTCATTCGCCAACCGCTGAAATTGTCGGCCAGCGGTTTTGAGACCTTTGATTTCCCGAGCAGCGAAGTCAGCCCCGCCGGGGAATACACCGCGACCTTGCAGTTGATTGGCCAGAAGCAGACCCGTACCGACCTGGGCAGTGTCAGCTTCAAGGTCCGCGATTTCGAGCCGGACCGCATGAAGGTCAGCCTGAGCCTGCACGACACACCGGTGCAAGGCTGGATCCCGCCGGACCAGGTGGTGGCCAAAGTCACTGCGATGCACCTGTTCGGCGCCCCGGCGACAGGCCGCCGCGTCACAGCGAAGATGGCCCTGAGCCCGACCCTCGCGGCCTTCGAACGCTACCCCGATTACCGCTTCCGCCTCAACGACTCCCTGGAAGACGCCAGCACTGAAGACTTGGCTGAAACCACTGTCGACGATAACGGCCAGGCCGTGCTCGACCTCAACCTGCAACGCTTCGCCAACAGCACTTATCGCCTGCAAGTGATGACTCAGGTGTTCGAGGCCGAAGGTGGGCGTAACGTGGCGGCGCAAAGTGCGTTACTGGTGTCGTCCGCGCCCTACCTGGTGGGTGTGAAAAGTCAGGATTCACTGTCGTACGTCGCCAAGGACGCCCCGCGCCAAGTGCACTGGCTGGCTGTAGCGCCGGACCTGACACCGCTGGCGGTGGAAGGCCTGACCAGCGAAGTGGTCGAGCACCGTTATGTGTCGGTACTGGTGAAACAGTCCAATGGCACCTACAAGTACGAGTCGCGCATCAAGAACATCAGCCAACCGGCTACGCCGCTGGTGATGACCAAAGACGGCGCCAGGCAGAGCCTGAACACCGGCACGCCGGGGGATTTCACCCTGCAACTGAAGGATGCCAACGGCAACCTGCTCAACCAGATCGATTACAGCGTGGCCGGGCGCGGCAACACCTCGCGTTCGCTGGAGCGCAACGCCGAGCTGCAATTGCGCCTGGATAAACGCAGCTACGCCAGCGGTGACGAGATCGCCATCAGCATTCGCGCGCCGTACACCGGCGCGGGCTTGATCACCATCGAGCGGGACAAGGTCTACACCCAGCAGTGGTTCAAGGCCGACAGCACCAACAGCGTGCAGCATATCCGCGTGCCGGCAGGGCTTGAGGGCAATGCCTACGTCAACGTGCAATTCGTGCGCGACATCGGCTCGTCCGAGGTTTACATGAGCCCGCTGTCCTACGGCGTGGTGCCCTTCAGCATCAACCTGGATGCGCGGCGCATGGCGCTGAAGGTCGAAGGCCCGGCGAAGGTCGAGCCGGGGCAGACCCTGGATATCAAGGTCAATGCCGACCGTCCGGGCCGTGCGGTGGTGTATGCCGTGGACGAGGGCATTTTGCAGGTGGCGCGCTACCAGACGCCGGACCCGTTGGGCTTCTTCTTCCAGAAACGTGCGCTGGAAGTAGGCACCAGCCAGATTCTTGACCTGATCCTGCCGGAATTTTCCCGCCTGCTCAGTGGGGCGGCGCCCGGCGGTGATACCGACGGCGCACTGGCCAATCATCTCAACCCGTTCAAACGCAAACATAAGCCGCCAGTGGCGTGGTGGTCCGGGCTGGTGGACTTACCGGCCGGCGAAACCACTCTGCATTACGAGGTGCCGGACAGCTTCAACGGCAAGTTGCGCCTGTTTGCGGTGGCGGTGGATACCGACAGCGTGGGCGTCAGCGAGGCCACGACCGACGTGCGCGGGCCCATCGTGATCACGCCAAACGTACCGGCCTTCGTCGCGCCGGGGGACGTGTTCAACGTCAGCGCCGGGGTGTTCAGTAACCTCGACGCGGCGGCGGATGTGAAGTTCGAAGTGCAGACCAGCGCCGGCCTGGTGGTGCAGGGCGACAAGGGCAGCACCCTGTCGCTGCAACCGCGCAAGGAAGGCACTGCCGAGTTCAAGATCAAGGTCGGCGACACCCTCGGCTCGGCAGACCTGCGATTTATCGCGGTATTGCCGGGCGGCAAGCGCATCCAGGTGGCGGAAACCACCTCGATCCGCCCCTTGAGCGAACACCGCGTGGCCCTGAGCCTGGGCCGTTTCGATAGCGCCAGCAAAGAGCTTAAACCGACGCGTGAGCTGTTCAGCCAACTGCGCGACGTGCAGTTGGGCGTGGCCGCTTCGCCGCTGGTATGGGCCAACGGCCTCAAGCATTACCTGGATGACTATGGCTACGCGTGCACCGAACAATTGGTGTCCAAGGCCATGCCGGCGTTGATCTGGGGCGGCACCGCACCCGAGGCCGAACAGGCCTTCGCCGGCGCGGTGCGCATGCTGCGCCAACGCCAGAACCAGGCCGGCGGTTTCGGTTTGTGGGCCGCCAACCCGGACGTGGCGCCCTACGCCAGCCTGTACGCCACCGACTTCCTGATCGAAGCCAGGGAACGCGGGCTGCCGGTACCGGAAGATGTGTTGGTACGCGCCAATACCTATCTGACGGACCTGGCCAATGGCCCCAGCGAAGGCCTGTCGGAATTGCGTAACCGTGCCTACGCCAGTTACCTGCTGAGCCGTCAGGGGATTCTGGTAAGCGGCGCCTTGAGCGATATCCGCGAACGCTACGAAAGCTACTTCAAAGACAGCTGGCAGAACGACCTGGGCGCCGCTTACCTGGCCGCCAGCTACAAGCTGCTCAAGCAGGATCGCCAGGCCGACTCCTTGTTCCGCAAAATCCCGTGGCGTTCGCTTGTGGATAAGTGGGACAGCGACGGCCTGTACTACGACCCGCTGGTGCACGATGCCGAACACTTGCACCTGTTGGCGCGCCACTTCCCCGAGTTGATGGATGATGTGCCCACGGCGCTGCTGGACAAGCTTGGCAAACGTCTCAACGAGCAACGCTACAACTCGCTGTCGGCGGCCCTGTTGCTGCGTGCCCTGGACAACTATGGTCAGCGCGCGCAAAGCGACATGACCCTCAAGGCCACCGCCTGGTTGGGCGACAAGCAGCAACAACTGCTGGAAATGGCCGGCCAGCCGCCGCGAGCCGCCGTACCGGGCACCACGCAAAAGCTGGTGATGGAAAAATCCGACGGCCCGGCGGCGTTCTACATGCTCAGCGAAGCCGGTTTTGATAAAGGCGCCAAGCTCAAGGCCATCAACAACGGCCTGGAAATCATCCACGAATACCTCGACCTCAAAGGCGAGCCGGTAAGCAAAGTCGCGGTGGGCGATGAGTTCCTGGTACGTCTGCGCCTGCGCGCTACCGACCGTGACCAGGTGCAGCAAGTGGCGGTCGTCGACCTGCTGCCCGGTGGCGTCGAGCCTGTGTATAACTTGCCGCCGGAGCCGGACCCGCAAGCCGACAGCAGCGAGGAAAGCGAAGGCGAGGAATCCGAGTACGTGCAAGCCAGCGAAGAAGAAGCCGACACCTGGCAAGCGCCAATCGGTGAAACCGAGCTGAGCAACTGGCAGCCGGACTACGTGGATGTACGTGATGATCGGGTGGTGCTGTACGGCACCGCGCTGCGCGATGTAGGTACTTTCGTTTACCGCGTACGTGCTACCAACGCCGGCACGTTCAATACGCCACCGGCCTACGCCGAAGGCATGTACGAAACCACCCTGCAAGGGCGCGGCAAAGTAGGCCAGCTTGAAATTACCAAGCCTTAAACGTCTGACACCGCTGCTGGCAGCAGCGGCGGTGCTGGCGGGGTTGCGGTGGTGGCCCCATGCGCCGCTGGAACAAGCCGTCACCTCCTCCAGGGTGGTGCTGGCTGACGATGGCTCGCTGTTGCGCATGACCCTCGCGGATGACGGCCAATACCGCCTGTGGCTACCGCTGGAGCGGATTTCGCCGACATTGGTCGAGGCGTTGCTCCTCAAGGAAGACCGCAATTTCTACTGGCACCCAGGGGTCAATCCTGCGGCGTTGCTGCGTGCGGCCACGGCCACTTACAGCGGCGGCCAACGCCAGGGCGGCTCGACCTTGAGCATGCAACTGGCACGACGCCTGTGGGACCTGAACACCCGCCAGATCCCCGGCAAAGTGCAGCAGATGGCGTTGGCGCTGTGGCTGGAGGCGCGCTACAGCAAGCACGACATTCTTGAGGCCTACCTGAACCTGGCCCCCATGGGCGGCAATATCGAAGGCGCCGAGGCGGCGAGCCGCATCTACTTTGGCAAATCGTCGGCGCAGTTGTCGTTGTCCGAAGCCTTGGCATTGGCGGTTATCCCACAACAGCCGGGGCGGCGCGCGCGCTTCGGCCCCTCGCTGCAAACCGCGCGGCTGCGCCTGATGAATGACTGGCGCGAAACTTATCCACACGACCCGCGCAATGACAGTTTGCTGGACTTGCCGCTGGAGGCGCGCAACCGCCAGCAGATCCCGTTTCTGGCGCCGCACCTGAGCGAACAACTGTTGGCGTCCCAGGCCGGCAATGAATTGAATAGCACCCTTAACCTGCCCTTGCAGCAGTTGCTCGAACGCCTGATCACCGGCTTTATTGCCGAGCGGCGCAGCACCGGCGTGGAAAACGCCACGGCGATCCTGATCGACAGCCGCGACCAGAGCGTCAAGGCCCTGGTGGGTTCGGCGGATTACTTATCCACAGGCATCCACGGGCAAGTGAATGGCGTGCTGTCGCGCCGCTCGCCAGGGTCGACGCTCAAGCCGTTTCTCTATGGGCTGGCGCTGGACCAGGGGGTGATTCACCCCATGAGTATCCTTAAGGACTTGCCGAGTAACTTCGGCTACTTCCAACCGGAAAACTTCGACGGCAGTTTTGTCGGGCCGCTGACCGCGCGAGATGCCTTGATCCGTAGTCGCAATATCCCGGCGGTGTGGCTGGCCAGCCAGGTTAAATCGCCTTCGCTGTATGGGTTGCTGCAACGCGCCGGTATCAAGGGCCTGCGCGACGAAAGCCATTACGGCCTGGCCTTGGCGCTTGGCGGCGGCGAGATGACCCCCGAGGAGCTGGCGCGGCTGTATGTGATGCTGGCTGGCGACGGGCACCTGCGGCCGTTGCGCTACTTGCAGGAGCAACCGCAGGCCACTGGTGCGCAACTGCTCACGCCCCAGGCAGCCTTTATGGTGCGCGACATGCTGCGCCGCAACCCGCGCCCGGATGGCCTGCCCGCCCGACAGTGGCGCACCGCATGGAAAACCGGCACCTCGTGGGGCTTTCACGATGCGTGGAGCGCCGGCCTGGTCGGCCCCTACGTGCTGGTGGTGTGGGTGGGCAACTTCGATGGCCGGCCGAACCCGGCGTTTATCGGCGCCAAGACCGCCGCGCCGCTGTTCTTTCGCATCGCTGACGCCCTGCCGCTGGCCTTGCCGACGGTGGCGATCAAAGCCGATAAACCACCCGCCGGTCTGGTGCGCATCGACGTCTGCGCGGCGTCGGGCGAGCTGCCCAATCGCTGGTGCCCGCAAACCCGCAAGACCTGGTATATCCCTGGCGTCTCACCGATTCGCGTGTCCAACCTGCATCGCCCGGTGCTAATCGACACCCGCACCGGCAAGGCCGCCTGCCCGCCGTTCGACCCGCAGTACACCCGCGAAGAAATCTTCGAATTCTGGCCCAGCGACGTGCAACGCCTGTACCGCGCCGCAGGCCTGCCTCGCCGCACGCCGCCGAACGTGATGAAAAATTGCCGGCCCAACCGCATCAGCGACCAGAGCGAGGCGCCGCAGATCCGCTCACCGCTGACTCAAGTAAGTTATCAGTTGCGCCTGTCCCAGCCCCAGGAAAGCATCCCGTTGAACGCGAATGCGGCCAGCGATGCGGCGACGCTGTATTGGTTTGCTGATCAAACCTTGATCGGCCAGGGCCCGCCGCAAACCACACTGAACTGGCGGCCGGGCAAGTCCGGGGAGTATCGGTTGCGGGTGAGCGATGATCAGGGGCGCACTGCGAGTCGCGGGTTGAGGGTGGAGTTTGTGCCTTGAGTGCCTCAATACCTTTGGAAGGCTGGTGAGCCGAGGAGGCTACTCAACCAGTTCACGATAATCGGACTCCCCTCCCCCCACCGCACCCGACAACCACCCCCAAACAAAACTCAGGGTAGTGCGCCCAGACTTATCCACAGCCACTGTGCCGCGCGACCAACCGGACAGCAGTTCACCGTCCAGCGTCAGGCACTGGAAAAGCAGCTCGATGGTATCGGCGCCAGTTACGCGTCCGACTTGCGTGCCCAAGCGAATTCGACCGCCCTGGTAGGTACTGGAAATAGCGTCACCCTCGACCCGGTAGTGAAACACCGTGCCGGCGCCGGATAGCCCGTGGGTATTGTGGCTGACCGCAAATCGGCGATTGTGCAAACGCTCGCCGAGTTGGGAAAAGACAGGTGTCATCACTGTCGCATCCTTGCGTGGGCGCCTGGAGATCCAACGGGGCCTCCAGGCGCAGGGCGGGTTATTCCACGGTCACCGACTTGGCCAGGTTGCGCGGCTGGTCGACGTCGGTGCCCTTCAACACCGCCACGTAGTACGACAACAACTGCAGCGGGATGGTGTAGAGGATCGGCGACAGGGTGTCGTTGATATGCGGCATGTTGATGACGTGGGTACCTTCGCCATTAGTCATGCCGGCCTTCTCGTCAGCGAAGACCACCAGTTGGCCGCCACGTGCGCGCACTTCCTGCAGGTTGGATTTGAGCTTTTCCAGCAGTTCGTTGTTCGGCGCGACGGTGACCACCGGCATGTCGTCATCCACCAGGGCCAATGGGCCGTGTTTGAGCTCACCGGCCGGGTAGGCTTCGGCGTGAATGTAAGAGATTTCCTTGAGCTTGAGGGAACCTTCCATCGCCACCGGGTATTGCGCGCCACGGCCGAGGAACAGGGTGTGGTTTTTGTCGGCGAACAACTCGGCGACTTTTTCCACAACGCTGTCCATGGCCAGGGCTTCGCCCAGGCGGGTCGGCAGGCGGCGCAGTTCTTCCACCAGGGTGGCTTCGACGCCGTCGGCCAGGGTACCGCGCACTTGGCCCAGGGACAGGGTCAACAGCAGCAGGCCCACCAGTTGGGTAGTGAAGGCTTTGGTAGAGGCCACGCCGATTTCGCGACCGGCCTGGGTCAGCAGGGTCAGGTCTGACTCACGCACCAATGAGCTGATGCTGACGTTGCAGATCGCCAGGCTGGCGAGGAAGCCCAGCTCTTTGGCATTACGCAGGGCGGCCAGGGTGTCGGCGGTTTCGCCGGACTGGGAGATGGTCACGAACAGGGTATCGGGCTGCACCACCACTTTGCGGTAGCGGAACTCGCTGGCCACTTCGACCTGGCACGGGATGCCGGCCAGTTCTTCCAGCCAGTAACGGGCAACCATGCCGGCGTGGTAGCTGGTGCCACAAGCGACGATCTGCACATTGCGCACTTTGGCGAACAACTCGGCGGCTTGTGGGCCGAACGCGTTGACCAGCACTTGCTTGTCACCCAGACGACCTTCCAGGGTGCGTTGCACCACGGCCGGTTGCTCGTGGATTTCCTTGAGCATGAAGTGGCGGTATTCGCCTTTGTCGGCCGCTTCGGCGCCGTCGCGGTATTGCACGGCTTCGCGCTCGACGGAGTTGCCGTTCACGTCCCAGATCTGCACGCTTTCGCGGCGAATGTCGGCGATATCGCCTTCTTCCAGGTACATGAAGCGGTCAGTAACCTGGCGCAGGGCCAGTTGGTCGGAGGCAAGGAAGTTTTCCCCCAGGCCCAGGCCGATCACCAGCGGGCTGCCACTGCGGGCGGCAACCACACGGTCAGGTTGGCTGGCGCTGATTACGGCCAGGCCGTAGGCGCCATGCAGTTCCTTGACTGTAGCCTTGAGCGCGGTGGTCAGGTCGCTGTGGTCCTTGAGCTTGTGGTTGAGCAGGTGGGCGATGACTTCGGTGTCGGTGTCGGAGGTGAACACATAGCCCAGGCCCTTGAGCTGTTCGCGCAGCACTTCGTGGTTTTCGATGATGCCGTTGTGCACCACCGCCAGGTCGCCGGAGAAGTGCGGGTGGGCGTTACGTTCACACGGGGCGCCGTGGGTTGCCCAGCGGGTGTGGGCAATGCCCAGGCGGCCAACCAGCGGCTCGCCGGCCAGGGCCTGGTCCAACTCACTGACCTTGCCTGGGCGACGCACACGCTCAAGCTTGCCGGCGTTGGTGAAAACCGCCACGCCCGCGCTGTCGTAGCCGCGGTATTCCAGGCGCTTGAGGCCTTCGATCAGGATGGCGGTAACGTTACGTTCGGCAACTGCGCCAACAATTCCACACATGGTGCTTCTCCTAGATGATTGCCGCGCATATCAGCGTAATGCCGCGGGCTTGGATCTGGTCGCGGGCCTCAAGCGGCAGGCGATCATCGGTAATGAGGGTATGGACGCTGCTCCAGGGCAGCTCCAGGTTGGGAATCTTGCGGCCGATCTTGTCGGACTCGACCATCACCACCACTTCACGGGCGACCTCGGCCATCACACGGCTCAGGCCCAGCAGTTCGTTGAAGGTGGTAGTACCGCGCTCCAGATCGATGCCATCGGCGCCAATGAACAGTTGATCAAAGTCGTAGGAGCGCAGTACCTGCTCGGCGACCTGACCCTGGAATGAATCCGAATGCGGGTCCCAGGTGCCGCCGGTCATCAGCAATACCGGCTCGTGTTCCAGTTCGCTCAACGCGCTGGCCACGTGCAAGGAATTGGTCATCACCACCAGGCCGGGTTGGTGCCCGAGTTCGGGGATCATGGCGGCGGTGGTGCTGCCGCTGTCGATGATGATGCGGGCGTGTTCGCGCAAGCGCTTCACGGCAGCACGGGCGATGGCACGTTTGTAGGTTGAGATGGGTTGGGCAGGGTCGCCGACCAGTTCCTGGGGCATGGTGATCGCGCCACCGTAGCGGCGCAACAGCAAGCCATTGCTTTCCAGCGCGGCTAAATCCTTGCGGATGGTGACTTCTGACGTTTCGAAACGCTTGGCCAATTCGTCCACGCTGACTTCGCCTTGTTCGTTGAGCAAGGTCAGGATGTTGTGGCGTCGTTGGGGTGTATTTCGTTTCGACATGGCAGTGATAAGTTTCGTTTCGAAAGATAACGAAGGCAATCAAAACCTATTAGCGAAAGATCGTCAAGCGGTGGGCTTGATTTTTTATACGTCATATAACAAGTGTGGGAGGGGGCTTCCCCCTCCCACATTGGAGATTTGCTGGCCTTTAGGCTGTGGATAACTCAGGTCTTTTTGATTTTAACCGGGCGTTTCCAGCCGTCGATGTTGCGTTGGCGGGCGCGGGCGACACCCAACTGCAAGTTATCCACATCCTGGTTGATGGTGGAGCCGGCCGCCGTTGTGGCACCGTCGCCTACGCTCACCGGCGCCACCAGCGAATTGTTGGAGCCGATAAACACGTCTTCACCCAAGACAGTCTGGTGCTTGTTGGCGCCATCGTAGTTGCAGGTGATGGTGCCGGCGCCGATGTTGGTACGTGCACCGACAGTGGCATCGCCCAAATAGGTAAGGTGACCCGCCTTGGCGCCCTCGCCCAAGTGGGCGTTTTTCAGTTCGACGAAGTTACCCACATGGGCCTTGGCTTCTAGCACGCTGCCAGGACGCAACCGCGCAAACGGCCCGGCATCGCTGCCCTCGCCCATCACCGCACCGTCAATGTGACTGTTGGCCTTGATCACCACGCCCTTGCGCAGGGTGCTGTCCTTGATCACGCAGTTCGGGCCAATCACCACGTCGTCTTCGATGATCACGCGGCCTTCGAGGACCACGTTGATATCGATCAATACGTCGCGGCCTACCGTGACCTCACCGCGTACATCGAAGCGAGCCGGGTCGCGCAGGGTGACGCCCTGGGCCATCAGGCGGCGGCCTTCGCGCAGTTGGTAGTGGCGCTCCAGCTCTGCAAGCTGCTTGCGGTCGTTGGCGCCCTGCACTTCCATCGGGTCGTGGGGCTGCTCGGTGGCGACCACCAGGCCGTCACTCACCGCCATCTCGATGACGTCGGTGAGGTAGTACTCGCCTTGGGCGTTGTTGTTCGACAGGCGGCTCATCCAGTCGGCGAGCTTGTTGGCCGGGACGGCGAGGATGCCGGTATTGCCTTCGGTGATGGCGCGTTGGGCTTCGCTGGCGTCCTTGTGTTCCACGATGGCGGCGACCTTGCCGTCGGCATTACGCACGATGCGTCCGTAACCGGTGGGGTCTTCCAGTTCGACGGTGAGCAGGCCCATCTGACCAGGCACTACGTGCTTGAGCAGACGTTGCAAGGTTTCCACTTCAATCAGCGGCACGTCGCCATAGAGGATCAGCACCGTGTCGGCGCTGATGAACGGCACGGCTTGCGCGGTGGCGTGGCCGGTGCCCAGTTGCTTGTCTTGCAGTACGAAATTCAGGTCATCGGCGGCCAGACGTTCACGTACCACATCGGCACCGTGGCCGATGACCACGTGGATACGTTGCGGACTCAGCTGCCGGGCGCTGTGGATAACATGGCCAAGCATGGAATTACCGGCCACCGGGTGCAGCACCTTGGGCAGGGCCGAACGCATACGGGTGCCCTGGCCTGCGGCGAGAATGACGATTTCAAGAGACATGAATGGCTACCAATCCTGGGCGGTCCGGCTTCAGACCAGAGAAGTGTTTTGCAAAAAAAGAAAAAGGGTAGCCGAGGCTACCCTTTTTAATCAATCGCGCATGAAGCATGACGGCGTGGCCGCTTACTTCTTGCGGATCTGCTGGAGAGTACGCAGCTGGGCTGCGGCCTCGGCCAGACGGACTGCAGCAGCGCTGTAGTCGAAGTCTGCGCCTTTTTCGTTCAGCGCCTTCTCGGCAGCCTTGACGGCTTCCTGAGCGGAGGCTTCATCCAGGTCGCCAGCACGTTGCACGGTGTCGGCAAGTACCTTGACCATGTTCGGCTGAACTTCGAGGAAACCACCGGAGATGTAAAACACCTCCTTTTCCCCGCCTTGCTTGGTCAACGTGATCGGACCTGGCTTCAAGCTGGTAATCAACGGGGCGTGACCCATGGCGATACCAAGATCACCCAGGTCGCCGTGCGCTGTTACAAACTCGACCAGACCGGAGAAAATTTCTCCTTCCGCGCTGACGATATCGCAATGGACTGTCATAGCCATCTGATTGCCTCAACCTGATGAGCGCCCGTTTCCGGGCGCTTGGATTACAGTTTCTTGGCTTTCTCGATCGCTTCTTCGATGCCGCCGACCATGTAGAACGCTTGTTCTGGCAGGTGGTCGTAGTCACCGTTGAGGATGCCTTTGAAGCCAGCAATGGTGTCTTTCAGGGAAACGTATTTACCCGAAGCACCGGTGAAGACTTCAGCCACGAAGAACGGCTGCGACAAGAAGCGCTGGATCTTACGAGCACGGTTTACCAACTGCTTGTCGGCTTCCGACAGCTCGTCCATACCCAGGATCGCAATGATGTCCTTCAGTTCTTTGTAACGCTGCAGCACGTACTGAACGCCGCGAGCGGTGTCGTAGTGCTCCTGGCCGATCACGTTCGGGTCCAGCTGGCGCGAAGTCGAGTCGAGTGGATCGACCGCTGGGTAGATACCCAGGGAAGCGATGTCACGGGACAGAACGACAGTGGCGTCCAAGTGGGCGAAGGTGGTGGCTGGCGATGGGTCGGTCAAGTCATCCGCAGGTACGTATACCGCTTGGATCGACGTGATCGAACCTTCCTTGGTCGAAGTGATACGTTCTTGCAGAACGCCCATCTCTTCAGCCAGGGTCGGCTGGTAACCTACTGCAGAAGGCATACGGCCCAGCAGTGCGGATACTTCAGTACCGGCCAGGGTGTAACGGTAGATGTTGTCGACGAACAGCAGAACGTCGTTACCTTCGTCACGGAACTTCTCGGCCATGGTCAGGCCGGTCAGTGCTACGCGCAGACGGTTTCCCGGCGGCTCGTTCATCTGACCGTAAACCAGTGCCACTTTGTCCAGAACGTTGGAGTCCTTCATCTCGTGGTAGAAGTCGTTACCCTCACGAGTACGCTCACCCACACCGGCGAACACGGAATAACCGCTGTGCTCGATGGCGATGTTACGGATCAGTTCCATCATGTTTACGGTTTTGCCTACACCGGCACCACCGAACAGACCGACTTTACCGCCCTTGGCGAACGGGCAAACCAGGTCGATAACCTTGATGCCGGTTTCCAGCAGGTCGTTGCCGCCCGCTTGCTCGGCGAACGAAGGTGCTGGACGGTGAATGCCCCAGCGCTCTTCGGTGTCGATCGGACCAGCTTCGTCAATCGGGTTGCCCAGTACGTCCATGATCCGGCCCAGGGTCGCTTTACCGACCGGTACGGAGATGGCTGCGCCAGAGTCGATAACGTCCAGACCGCGCTTCAAGCCTTCGGTGGAACCCATCGCAATGGTACGAACTACGCCGTCGCCCAGCTGCTGCTGAACTTCCAGAGTAGTTTCCGCGCCTTGTACTTTCAGCGCGTTGTAGATGCTCGGTACGCTGTCGCGTGGGAATTCCACGTCGATAACGGCGCCGATGATTTGAACGATACGTCCGCTACTCATAGCTGGATCCTCTGAATATTTGAACCGTTAAACCGCGGCAGCGCCGCCGACGATTTCCGAGATCTCTTGGGTGATCGCAGCCTGACGCGCCTTGTTGTAGATCAGCTGCAAATCGCTGATCAGATCACCGGCGTTATCGGTAGCGTTTTTCATCGCGATCATCCGCGCCGCTTGTTCAGCTGCGTTGTTCTCGACCACCGCCTGGTACACCTGCGACTCCACGTAGCGCACCATCAAGCCGTCAAGCAGCTCTTTGGCGTCTGGTTCGTAGAGGTAGTCCCAGTGGTGCTTGAGTTCCTGATCCGGGGTCGCCACCAGTGGAATCAACTGCTCCACGGTTGGCTGCTGGGTCATGGTGTTGATGAACTTGTTGGATACCACGGACAGGCGGTCAATCCGGCCTTCCAGGTACGCATCCAGCATCACCTTCACACTGCCGATCAAATCATTGATCGACGGCTCTTCACCCAGGTGGCTGATAGCTGCAACGACGTTACCGCCGAAGTTGCGGAAAAAGGCCGCACCCTTGCTACCAACAACACACAGATCGATCTCGACGCCGTTTTCGCGGTTTACCGCCATGTCCTTGACCAGGGCCTTGAACAGGTTGGTATTCAAACCACCGCACAAACCACGGTCACTGCTCACTACCACATAACCCGCACGCTTAACTTCGCGGCCGATCATGAACGGGTGGCGGTATTCCGGGTTGGCGTTGGCCAGATGCCCAATTACCTGGCGGATACGCTCCGCATAAGGACGGCTAGCAGCCATGCGCATTTGTGCCTTGCGCATTTTGCTGACCGCCACTTTTTCCATGGCGCTGGTAATTTTTTGCGTGCTTTTGATGCTCGCAATCTTACTGCGAATCTCTTTTGCGCCTGCCATGTAACACCTATCAGGTTAGCAAGCGGGAGCCTTGCGGCTCCCGCTGCGGCTTACCAGGTTTGGGTGGCCTTGAACTTCTCGATACCGGCTTTCATGCCAGCGTCGATATCGTCATTGAAGTCACCCTTCACGTTGATCTTCGCCATCAATTCGGCGTGATCGCGGTTGAAGTAAGCAATCAGCGCTTGTTCAAAGCTGCCGACCTTGGCGATTTCAACGTCGGTCAGGAACCCACGCTCAGCGGCATACAGCGACAACGCCATGTCAGCGATCGACATTGGGGCGTATTGCTTCTGCTTCATCAGCTCGGTAACGCGCTGACCATGCTCAAGTTGCTTACGGGTCGCTTCGTCCAGGTCAGATGCAAACTGGGCGAATGCCGCCAGTTCACGGTACTGAGCCAGAGCGGTACGGATACCACCGGAGAGCTTCTTGATGATCTTGGTCTGAGCGGCACCACCCACACGGGATACCGAAACACCGGCGTTCACTGCAGGACGGATGCCTGAGTTGAACATGGCCGATTCCAGGAAGATCTGACCGTCGGTGATGGAAATCACGTTGGTCGGAACGAACGCGGAAACGTCGCCAGCCTGGGTTTCGATGATCGGCAGTGCGGTCAGGGAACCGGTTTTTCCGGTCACTGCGCCGTTGGTGAACTTCTCTACATACTCTTCCGAAACGCGGGATGCGCGCTCCAGCAGACGGGAGTGGAGATAGAACACGTCGCCTGGGTAAGCTTCACGGCCTGGTGGACGGCGCAACAGCAGGGAGATCTGGCGATAAGCCACTGCCTGCTTGGACAGATCGTCATAAACGATCAGCGCGTCTTCACCGCGGTCGCGGAAGAATTCACCCATGGTGCAACCGGAGTACGGTGCCAGGAATTGCAGCGCAGGAGATTCCGAAGCACTGGCAGCCACGATGATCGTGTTGGCCAGGGCGCCGTTTTCTTCCAGCTTGCGAACCACGTTGGCGATGGTCGATTGCTTCTGACCAATAGCGACGTAGACGCAGAAAATGCCGCTGTTCTTCTGGTTGATGATCGCGTCGATGGCCAGAGCGGTTTTACCGATCTGACGGTCACCGATGATCAGCTCACGCTGGCCACGGCCGACAGGAATCATGGCATCGACAGCCTTGTAGCCAGTCTGTACAGGCTGGTCTACCGACTTACGCCAGATCACGCCTGGAGCAACTTTCTCGACCGCGTCGGTCTCGGTGTTGCCCAGTGGACCTTTACCGTCAACAGGGTTACCCAGTGCGTCGACTACGCGACCCAGCAGTTCCTTACCAACCGGAACTTCGAGGATGCGGCCTGTGCACTTGGCGCTCATGCCTTCAGCCAGACTGGTGTATGCGCCCAATACAACGGCACCTACGGAGTCTTGCTCCAGGTTGAGGGCCATACCGTAGACGCCGCCCGGAAACTCGATCATCTCGCCGTACATAACGTCGGCCAGACCGTGAATCCGCACGATGCCGTCAGATACGCTGACGACAGTGCCTTCGTTACGGGCTTGGGAGGTCACATCGAGCTTGTCGATGCGGCCCTTGATAATTTCACTTATTTCGGAAGGATTGAGTTGCTGCATTGCTCTGCTGCCCCTTCAAACTCAAGATTTCAATGCTTCGGCAAGATTCGCGAGTTTGCCGCGAATCGAGCCATCGATAACCAGGTCGCCGGCGCGAATGACAACACCCCCAATTAGGGATGGGTCTTCCGCAACTTGCAGGCGCACTTCCCGGTCGAGTCGTGCACTGAGAACCTTGGCGAGTTTGTCTTGCTGTTCTTGGTTCAATGCAAAAGCACTGGTGACTTCAACGTCTACCGACTTCTCTTGCTCAGCCTTGTACAGGTCGAACAGAGCGGCAATCTCCGGCAGAAGCAGGAGACGGTCGTTTTCGGCAATGACGTTGATGAAGTTCTGTGCCTTCACATCAAACTTGTCGCCGCACACTTCAATAAAAGTGGCGGCCTTGTCTGCGCTCGTCAGTCGCGGGGCCTTGAGCACGCGCTGCATGGTGTCGTCTTGCGACACTGCTGCAGCCAGGCCGAGCATGGCTGACCAAGAGGCCAGCTGCTGGTGGGCCTGGGCGTGCTCGAAGGCTGCCTTAGCGTAAGGTCGGGCCAACGTGGTCAATTCTGCCATGATCGCCCTCGCTTAAATTTCAGCAGCCAGTTTGTTAACCAGCTCCGCGTGCGCGTTTTGATCGATTGTGGCACCCAGGATCTTCTCAGCACCGCCGACGGCCAGAGCACCCAGTTGGGCACGCAGCGCATCTTTGACACCATTGAGTTCCTGCTCGATCTCGGCCTGAGCCTGAACCTTCACACGGTCAGCGTCGATACGGGCTTTTTCAACAGCCTCTTCAACAATCTGGTTACCGCGTTTCTTGGCTTGCTCAATGATTTCGGCTGCCTGGGCTTTCGCTTCGCGCAGTTGCTGACCCGCTTTATCTTGGGCCAACTCCAGGTCGCGAGCTGCTCGGGCGGCAGCGTCCAGTCCATCCGCGATCTTCTTCTGACGTTCGTGCAAAGCCGCGATGACCGGAGGCCATACGAACTTCATGCAGAAAACTACAAAAATCAAGAACGCTAAGGACTGACCAATAATGGTTGCATTAATGTTCACGCCAATACCTCGCTCGTTCGTTGCACAACACACCAATCACTCAAAAAAATGAGTGATTAACCGGCGAGTTGACCAACGAAGGGGTTCGCGAAGGTGAAGAACAGAGCGATACCAACACCGATCATGGTCACGGCGTCGAGCAGGCCGGCGACGATGAACATTTTAACTTGCAGCATTGGAACCATTTCTGGCTGACGCGCTGCGCCTTCCAGGAATTTTCCGCCCAGCAGGCCGAAACCAATGGCAGTACCCAGAGCGCCCAGGCCGATCAACAGTGCAACAGCGATAGCGGTTAGACCAACTACAGTTTCCATCTTTCCTCCCGACTTTTACGTCGTATGGTTTAGGTTTTTTAGATTTTAAAGCGGTAAAACAAATCGTTTCATAGCCCTGGTGGGCCACCTTCCCGTTTCACCGGGAAGGACATCAGACTAGTCGAGACTGGCCTTAATGGTTCTCTTCGTGCGCCATCGACAGGTAGACGATGGTCAGCATCATGAAGATGAAGGCCTGCAGGGTGATGATCAGGATGTGGAACACGGCCCACGCCCACTGCAGAACAATGCCCAGGCCGCTAAGCCAGAGCAGACCGCTACCGAACATCACAGCGATCAGAATGAACACCAGCTCGCCGGCATACATGTTGCCGAACAGTCGCAGCGCCAGGGAAATCGGCTTGGCGACCAGGGTGACGAATTCCAGCAGGAAGTTCACCGGGATCAGCAGGGCTTGAACGAAAACGTTCTTGCTGCCGAACGGGTGCAGGGTCAGTTCGCCGATGAAGCCGCCGATGCCCTTGATCTTGATGCTGTAGAAAATGATCAACGCGAACACCGACAGGGCCATGCCCAGGGTAGCGTTCGGGTCAGTGGTCGATACCGCGCGGAATGGAATGTGCGGGTCGCCGGAGATGAGGATGGCCAGTTGAGGAATCCAGTCAACCGGAATCAGGTCGACGGCGTTCATCAGGAACACCCAGACGAAGATGGTCAGTGCCAGCGGTGCAATCACGGCGCTGCGGCCATGGAAGCTGTCTCTCACGCTGCCATCGACGAATTCGACCAGTACTTCGACGAAGTTCTGCAGGGCACCCGGTTGACCGGAAGTCGCCTTTTTTGCCGCCATGCGGAAAATCAGGACGAAGATCAGACCCAGTGCGACCGACCAACCCAGAGTGTCCAGGTGGAAAGCCCAGAAGCCCATTTCTTTGGCTTCTGCTGCGGAGTGGGCAAAGCCCCAGCCGCCGTTGGGAAGCTGACCGAAGGTCAGGTTCTGCAAGTGGTGCTGGATATAGCCCGAAGCGGTTGTTTCTGCCATGGTTGCCTCAAACGCCCTAAGGTTTCGAAAGTCTTGTTTTCATTAGCAGGGGAGCGAACCAGCTGACCAGTTGGGTCAACACGAAGACGCCGAATACAGCCAGCGGCGCCAATGGCTTCACACCTGCAAAGGTCAGTGCAAACAGCACTGCCGTCAAAATCAGTTTCCCTGCCTCGCCGGCATAAAAAGACCGGACGATAGCCTGGGCTGCTCGGGCGCCGGAAAACCGAAAGGCCCTATGAGCAAAATACATATTGGGCAGCAAGGCTATCAGGCCTCCGCAGAGTCCTGAATATCCGGCTACGACTCCGTGCCAGTACCAAAGCGCCAATGCGGCGATCAGCAAAATGACAAATTGAGCCAATAGGACCGGGAAAACGGCCAAGCGATGGAACGGCAACGTGTTTGGCGTGCGGGTTTCCATCACTCTTGCTCCTCAATGGTCGGCTGCCGGAAATCAATAACTTGGCATAATTTGTGCCGACAAAATGCGCGCAGAGTATAGGGGCGGTTCTGCCCCTATTCAACTGCCGGGTAGTGATTTCCGATCACGCGCTACATAAGCAAATGTTTCAGCGGATGTGGGCAAGGACGCCCTGCAGCTCATCAAGGGAGTTATATCCGATGACCAATTGGCCTTTGCCTTTCTTGCCATGGCGAATTTGCACCGCAGAGCCCAGGCGCTCGGCCAGGCGCTGCTCAAGACGCGCGATATCCGGATCAGGTTTGGCGGTTTCGACCGGTGCAGGTTTGCCGCTGAGCCACTGGCGAACCAGGGCTTCGGTCTGACGAACGGTGAGCCCCCGTGCGACAACGTGTCGCGCCCCCTCAACCTGTTGATTTTCAGGCAATCCGAGCAATGCACGGGCGTGGCCCATTTCCAGGTCACCATGGGACAACATGGTCTTGATGACTTCCGGCAACGCGATCAGGCGCAGCAGGTTGGACACGGTTACGCGGGATTTACCCACCGCCTCGGCCACTTGTTGCTGGGTCAGCTGGAATTCCTGTTGCAAACGCTGCAAGGCGATCGCTTCTTCGATCGGGTTGAGGTCTTCACGCTGAATGTTCTCGATCAACGCCATGGCAATGGCCGTTTCATCCGGCACATCGCGCACCATCGCCGGAATGGTCTCTTTGCCGGCCTGCTGACTGGCGCGCCAGCGGCGTTCGCCCGCAATGATTTCAAAGCGCCCGGCGCCGATCGGGCGAACCACGATCGGCTGCATCACGCCCTGGGCCTTGATCGAGTTGGCCAGTTCTTCCAGCGCCTGCGGGTCCATGTCCCGGCGTGGCTGGTACTTGCCGCGCTGGATAAGGTCCAGAGGCAGGTGCTGCAGCTCACGTTCGTCAGCCTGCACCGCTTGTTCTTCAAGCGATGTGACGGTCGGACCACTCAACAGTGCATCCAGTCCACGTCCGAGACCTCGTTTCTTGACGGCCATGGGGATTCCTTAAGTTGGCTGGGCTGCAGCGGTGCGGGAGTTGCGGCGTTGACGGCGAACCATCTCGCCAGCCAAAGCCAGGTAGGCAATGGCGCCACGCGAAGTCTTGTCATACGCCAACGCCGGCATGCCATAGCTCGGCGCTTCGGCCAAGCGGATGTTACGTGGGATTACGGTGTCGTATAGCTGCTCGCCAAAGTGTTCCTTGAGCTGGGCCGACACATCGTTCATCAGGCTCAGGCGCGGGTCGAACATGGTGCGCAACAGGCCTTCGATCTGCAGGTTCGGGTTGAGCAACTCGGCGATGCGCTTGATGTTATCCACAAGGTCACTGAGCCCTTCCAGCGCGTAGTACTCGCACTGCATGGGGATAATCACCCCATCGGCGGCGACCAACGCGTTGAGCGTGAGCATCGACAGCGAGGGTGGACAGTCGATCAGAATGTAGTCGTAGTTATCACGGATCGGCGCCAGGGCGCTGCGCAGACGGCTTTCTTTCATCTGCATTTCCAGCAGCACCACTTCCGCCGCGGTCAAATCGCGGTTGGCCGGCAGCAGTTGATAACCACCGTGCTCGGAATAGTGCATGGCCTGTGCGAGGTCGCACTCGCCGATCAGCAAATCGTAGACCGAGTTTTCCAGGCCGTGTTTATCCACACCGCTACCCATGGTGGCGTTGCCCTGTGGATCGAGATCGATCAACAGCACCCGGCGCTTGGTCGCGACCAGGGATGCTGCGAGGTTGATGCAGGTGGTGGTTTTACCCACGCCACCTTTTTGGTTCGCTATCGCGAATACCTTAGCCATTCTTGCTTGTGTTCCCAATCATGCCGTGCGGCGCAGTATCAGCAGATGGCGTTGGCCTTGGCAACCGGGTACGGCCAGGGCGTGTTCGCTATCGAGGTGGAAGTCTGCCGGCAATGCTAACAGCTCATCGCTTGGATGGACGCCCTTCATTGCCAGCCAGCGAGTATCGCGGTCGCCCAAGTGACGGGTCCAGTTGCTGAAGTTCTCCATGCTGCTGAACGCTCGGGACACAATCCCGTTGAAAGGCTGTTCAGGGATGAGCTCTTCGACGCGACTGTGGATAACTTGCAGGTTATCCAGCTTGAGTTCGAGTTTGACCTGGGTCAGGAAGCGGGTTTTCTTGCCGTTGCTGTCCAGGCAGGTCACTTGCGACTCGGGAAACAGGATGGCCAAGGGAATGCCCGGCATGCCGCCGCCACTGCCCACATCCAGCCAGCGACCGTTTTCGATGAACGGCATAACGCTCAGACTGTCGAGCAAATGCCGGGACACCATCTCGTCGGGATTACGCACCGCCGTGAGGTTGTAAGCCTTGTTCCATTTGATCAACAGGGCCAGGTAGCCGAGCAGCAATTGCTGCTGGACGGGGCTCAGGTCAACGCCCAACTGGCGGGCACCTGTGGATAACTCTTCGGCGTGTTGCGAGGTAACCAACGAACTCAAGCGCTTTGCTCCAACTGACGGCCCGCGCCGCGTTTTTTCAAATGAATCATCAACAGCGAAATGGCTGCCGGGGTGACGCCGGGGATGCGTGACGCCTGGCCCAGGGTTTCCGGCCGAGTTATCCCCAGCTTGCTTTGAATCTCTTTCGACAGCCCGGAGATACCGGTGTAATCGATATCCACAGGCAGCTTGGTGTTTTCACTGGCACGCAGACGGGCGATTTCGTCCTGCTGGCGGTCAATGTAACCGGCGTATTTGGTTTTGATTTCAACCTGTTCGGCGACCTGTGGATCTTCTGCGCCACCGCCCGTTACTTCGACGAGGCCCGCGTAGTCGATTTCAGGACGGGACAGCAAGTTCAGCAGGTTGTATTCGTGGGTCAGCGGCGTCCCGAATTTTTCGGCGAGCGCGTCGCCCTGTTCGGTACCCGGACGAACCCACGTGCTTTTCAGGCGCTGTTCTTCGAGTGCAATGCTCTCGCGTTTTTTGCAGAACGCGGCCCAACGCGCGTCATCGACCAGGCCCAGTTCGCGACCTTTTTCGGTCAGGCGCAAGTCGGCGTTGTCTTCGCGCAGGATCAGGCGATATTCGGCCCGGGATGTAAACATCCGGTACGGTTCCTGGGTACCCAGGGTAATCAGGTCGTCAACCAACACGCCGATGTACGCTTCATCACGACGCGGGCACCAACTGTCTTTGCCCTGTGCACGCAGCGCCGCGTTGGTCCCGGCCAACAAACCTTGGGCTCCGGCTTCTTCGTAACCGGTGGTGCCGTTGATTTGCCCGGCAAAGAACAGGCCGCCGATCACTTTGGTTTCGAGGCTGTACTTCAGGTCGCGCGGGTCGAAGTAGTCGTACTCGATGGCATAGCCTGGACGCACGATGTGTGCGTTTTCCATGCCGCGAATCGACTGCACGATCTGGATTTGCACATCGAACGGCAGCGAAGTGGAAATCCCGTTCGGGTACAACTCGTGCGTCGTCAGGCCTTCGGGCTCGATGAAGACCTGGTGGCTTTCCTTGTCGGCAAAGCGGTGGATCTTGTCTTCGATCGAGGGGCAATAACGCGGGCCAATGCCTTCGATAACCCCGGAATACATCGGCGAACGGTCGAGGTTCGCGGCAATGATCTCGTGGGTACGCGCATTGGTGTGGGTAATCCAGCAGCTCACCTGTGTTGGGTGCTGTTCTTTGGAACCCATGAACGACATGACCGGAATCGGGGTATCACCGGCTTGTTCGGTCATCACCGAAAAATCCACCGAACGCCCGTCGATACGTGGTGGGGTACCGGTTTTCAGACGGCCGACACGCAGGGGCAACTCACGCAGGCGCTTTGCCAGGGCAATCGACGGCGGATCACCAGCACGGCCACCGGAATAGTTCTGCATGCCAATGTGGATAAGTCCGCCGAGGAAGGTACCGGTGGTCAACACCACGGATTGCGCGAAGAAACGCAGACCCATTTGGGTGACAACGCCCTTCACCACGTCCTGTTCGACGATCAAGTCATCCGCCGCCTGTTGAAATATCCACAGGTTCGGCTGGTTTTCCAGGGTTTCGCGTACTGCCGCCTTGTACAGAATACGGTCAGCTTGTGCCCGAGTAGCACGCACGGCCGGGCCTTTGCGGCTGTTGAGCACGCGAAATTGAATGCCACCCTTATCGGTAGCCATGGCCATGACGCCGCCAAGGGCGTCGATTTCCTTGACCAGATGGCTTTTGCCAATTCCGCCAATGGCAGGGTTGCAACTCATTGCACCGAGGGTCTCCACGTTATGCGTGAGCAGCAGGGTTTTTACGCCCATGCGTGCTGACGCCAGTGCTGCCTCGGTACCGGCATGACCGCCGCCGATGACGATCACTTCAAAACGGGAAGGGAAATCCACCACGCACCTCGTGCCTGCTTATGTAGGTAATCAGGAATTGTTTGTTGAAAGGGTTTTAGAGCTTTGGCGGCAAGTATAGGGACTTAGCCCTTCCTAAAGAACCCTTTGCACAAAATTTAACCAGCTGTGGATGAATCACAGACAATAGAAATTAAAAAGAAAGAAATTTATAAGATCTTTGTTTTTATGTTTATTTCTACTGAGCACCTTTTCTGTGGATAGATCTCTACAAGCCTTTATTTACGGTGTGTACAGAGATTCAAAAGTCTGTGGTCATGTGCCAATGAGGCCCTTGGATAAGTGCTTTAAGCCTGTGGATTAAAGTATTGGTTATCCACAGAGGGGTTTTTACTCAGGTTTTACGCCCTGTTATCAACTGGGCACAGGCGCGGTTATTCACAGGGCTTAATCCACACAAAAGCGTAGTTGGCGGCACATTTCGCCCACGGCAAGGCCGCCTCGATGCGAGGGATTAATCAGAAAATCAAAAGAGCTGCCCTGAAACGGGCAAAACAGGCACGCACGAATGGCCTGCCTGTGAACAACGAAGGGTTATTTACCGATGCAGAAGCTGGAAAAAATCCGACCCAGCAAATCATCCGAGCTGAATGCGCCAGTGATCTCGCCCAGGAGTTGCTGTGCCTGACGCAAGTCCTCAGCCAACAGCTCCCCAGCACCCGCCAGGGTCAGCTGAGCCCGTCCATGCTCGAGGGCCGCGCTGGCATGACGCAGCGCCTCCAGGTGCCTGCGACGCGCACTGAAACTGCTTTCGGACGTCTGCTTATAGCCCATGCAGGCTTTGAGATGGTCTCGCAGCAATTCAAGCCCATCACCCGCCGACTTGGCGCTCAAGCTGATAGTGACATGGCCATCCTCGCTGGTTTCCAGAACGATGGCTTCGCCTGTCAGGTCGGCCTTGTTGCGGATCAGGGTAACGTTGGCCGGGTCAGGTCGCTGCTCTAGAAATTCCGGCCACAAGGCAAAGGGATCCGCAGCCTCCGGCGCAGTGGCATCGACCACCAGCAACACGCGATCCGCTTCGCTGATGGCCTTGAGGGCGCGCTCCACGCCGATCTTTTCCACTTGGTCGTCGGTATCGCGCAAGCCTGCGGTGTCGACCACGTGCAGTGGCATGCCGTCGATGTGGATATGTTCGCGCAGGATGTCCCGGGTGGTGCCGGCAATTTCGGTGACGATAGCCGCTTCACGGCCGGCTAATGCGTTGAGGAGGCTGGATTTACCGGCATTGGGTCGACCCGCAATCACCACGGTCATCCCATCGCGCAGTAAAGCGCCCTGCCCGGCTTCGTGCAGAACGGTGGATAACTCCTCACGGACTTTATCCAGCATCGCCAAGACGTGGCCATCGGCGAGGAAGTCGATTTCTTCCTCAGGAAAATCAATCGCCGCCTCAACGTAGATACGCAGGCTAATCAATTGCTCGGTCAAGTTATGCACACGCACCGAAAATGCCCCCTGCAAAGAACGCAACGCGTTGCGCGCCGCCTGTGCAGAACTGGCCTCAATCAAGTCGGCGATGGCTTCGGCCTGTGCCAGGTCGAGCTTATCGTTAAGGAATGCCCGCTCACTGAACTCACCTGGACGGGCCAGACGGCAACCCAATTGCAGACAGCGTTGCAACAGCATATCCAGGACCACGGGGCCGCCGTGGCCCTGTAGCTCCAGGACATCTTCACCGGTGAAGGAGTTGGGGCCTGGGAAATAGAGCGCCAGGCCTTCGTCCAACACGCTTTCGTCGGCGGCCAGAAATTGGCCGTAATGGGCGTAACGCGGCTTCAACTCCCGACCGCTGATCGCCTTGGCGGCAGGACCTGCGAGCGGTCCGGAAATACGCACAATACCGACACCGCCGCGACCTTGAGCGGTTGCAACAGCAGCGATGGTTTCACGAGGAGCGCTCATCGGCAGGTTCCAGGACAAAAGTGACGGAAAGCAAAACGCCCCACTAGGGGGCGTCTTGAGTGGTTATCCACAGAGTAAATTACGCCTCGGCTTTTTTGGTAGCCGCTTCGATTTTACGTGTGATGTACCACTGTTGAGAGATCGACAATACGTTGTTGACCACCCAGTACAGCACCAGACCAGCTGGGAACCACAAGAAGAAGAAGGTGAAGATGATCGGCATCATTTTCATCACTTTGGCCTGCATCGGGTCCGGCGGAGTCGGGTTCAAGCGTTGCTGGATAAACATGGTCGCGCCCATGATGATCGGCAGGATAAAGAACGGGTCTTTGATCGACAGGTCGGTTATCCACAGCATGAACGGAGCCTGACGCATTTCTACGCTTTCCAGGAGTACCCAGTACAGCGACAGGAACACCGGCATCTGCACCAGAATCGGCAAGCATCCACCCAGCGGGTTGATCTTCTCTTTCTTGTACAGCTCCATCATGGCTTGCGACATTTTCTGCCGATCATCGCCATGCTGTTCTTTCAGTGCAGCCAACTTTGGCGCCACTGCACGCATACGCGCCATCGACTTGTAGCTGGCTGCCGACAGAGGGAAGAAAAGCCCTTTGATCAGCATGGTCAGGAAGATGATCGACCAGCCCCAGTTACCGACGATGCTGTGGATATGTTGCAACAGCCAGAAGATCGGCTGGGCAATGAACCACAGGAAGCCATAATCCACAGTCAGTTCCAGACCTGGGGACAACTCTTTCAATACGGCCTGGCTTTTAGGGCCGGCGTACAGGGTAGCGCTGGTTTCAGCCTTGGCGCCTGGAGCGACGGTCAACGCCGGGCCAGTGAAGCCAATGATGTAGTTGCCCTGGCTGTCCTTGCGGGTTTGAACCAGGTTCGCGTCACCCTTGTTCGGGATCCAGGCGGTCACGAAATAGTGCTGCAGCCACGCTACCCAGCCACCTTGGACGGTTTCTTTCAGCGTGCCCTTGTCGATATCTTTCATCGACACTTTTTTGTACGGCTCGTTACTTGTCCACAGGGCGGCGCCCAGGTAAGTCGCGGTGCCGGTGGCGGTGCTGGAAGACGGATCGGAGCTGGCGTCACGCTTGAGCTGGGCAAACAGGTTGCCGCTCCAGGCTTTGTCGCTGGTGTTGTCGATCAGGTAAGTGACCTTCAAATCGTACAAACCGCGGGTAAAGCTGAAACGCTTGATGTAGTTGACGCCGTCGAGGCTGAATTTCAGGTCGACGTTCAACTGGTTCTGGCCGTCTGCCAGTTGATAAGTCTTCTGTTCGGTCGAATAAACCGGACGACCGGTAGCACGTGCATCCGGACCATTGGTGCCGGTCAGGCCGCTTTGCGCCAGATAAGTACGTTCACCGCCGTTATCGAACAGTTGGAACGGCACATCCGGATGGTCTTGGCGACGTGGATAAAGCGGCAGCTTCAGCTGTGCGATATCACCACCCTGTGGGTCGATAGCCAGGTCGAGCACATCCGTTTTCACGTGGATGAGGTCTTTGTTGGTGACCACTGGCGTTTCTAACGGGGCACTTGTCTCGCCATTCGCGCTGGGAACATCGGCACTCGCGGACGCATTGTTACCCAGCGGGGTGTCCGCAATTGCCGGCGCAGCCTGATTGGTAGCAACATTCTGAGTCGGCAGGGCAGCCTGACCGTAGTCCTGGTTCCATTTAAGGACCATGACATAGGACACGATTGCCAGGGCGACGATCAGGATTGTGCGTTTAATATCCATGATTACTCGGCCATCGAAGAAGAACGGGAGGTAGGGATAGGTGGAACCGGGTCATAACCACCGGGATTCCACGGATGACAGCGACCTAAACGACGAAAGGTCAGCCAGCCACCGCGCAGAAGACCATGATTTTCTATGGCCTCTAACGCGTAGCAGGAACAACTGGGGTAGAAACGACAGTGGCTGGCCATCAGGGGACTAATGGCATAGCGATAAAACTGGATCGGAACGATTGCCAGTTTACGCATCAAGGCTGTCTACCCCTACAGTTTCGGTGCTGACTGCTGGTGCTGGCTTGTGGGTACGCGCCAAACGTTTCCAGAGCTTGCCGAAATGCTGAATCAATTCGGGGTTTTCTACATCACCCAAGCCTTTGCGCGCGACGATAACAATATCCCAACCAACCAGAGTGTCCTGGTGGAGGCGAAACGATTCGCGCATCAGACGCTTGAGGCGATTGCGCTCAACGGAGAGCTTTACGCTCTTCTTGCCGATCACTAACCCGAGACGGGGGTGATCAAGATCGTTGTTACGCGCAAGGAGCAGGAGATTTTTCCCCGGAACCTTGCCGGTGGGGGAGTCAAAGACTGCCTTGAAATGCCGGGGGGTTAGCAGACGCTTTTCCCGACTGAAGTCCTGACTCACCACCAGTACCGGATTATCAAACTGCCAGACGCGCACGACCTTTGGCGCGGCGACGCGACAGGACAGCACGGCCGTTCTTGGTAGCCATGCGAGCACGGAAGCCGTGAGTACGGGCGCGTTTGATGGTGCTTGGTTGGAAAGTACGTTTCATGGCGTTGTTACCTGGTTCGTCCACAACGGGCCGGAATGGCCCCCGTTTTAAGAGACCGGCGATTCTAGAGAAAGCAAGCCTCTAGGTCAATTTCCAACCAGCTTTTCCTTCAATTAGATCGCTAAGGGCCAAAGCGGCCTTTTCCATGCGCTCGCCTTTGGAGTGCAGAGCCATAGATATAAAAATAAAGAAGGAAGGTATTTAAAGCTTTTTTGTAAAGCTTATAAAAGCTAGAGAGGCCATCGCCTGTGGATAACTGCCTTTAGGCCTTATTCCACCTGCTGTACAGAGAATGACAACACGGGGGAGAAACGGTGCTCTGCCTGTGCTGCGCTGTCGGATAAGCTGTGTGTGGAATAGGGTTTTATCCACAGGCCAGTTACCCACAGACTTTCGACCCCACTTGTACAACGAGCTCAGGGGCGCTTATCCACAGAGCTTATGCACAGACCATTGGTCGCCTTTTTTAGGCATAAGGCGTTGATTTTGGCCGGTCTGTGAGCAACCTACATGTGGATAAGTGGACGGCTGGCCGCTACAATGGCGGCTGTTTTTGCCTCACCGGCTTTCAACTTAGGGGATATCCGTGTCAGTGGAACTTTGGCAGCAGTGCGTGGAGCTTTTGCGCGATGAACTGCCTGCCCAGCAATTCAACACCTGGATCCGTCCGCTACAGGTCGAAGCCGAAGGCGACGAGTTGCGTGTCTACGCACCCAATCGTTTTGTTCTCGACTGGGTCAACGAGAAGTACCTGAGCCGCGTTCTCGAATTGCTCGATGAACACGGCAACGGCCTCGCGCCCGTGCTCTCCTTATTAATAGGCAGCAAACGTAGCTCGGCACCGCGTGCTGCGCCGAATGCTCCGTTGGCTGCCGCCGCGTCTCAGGCCCAGGCGGTTTCGGCACCGGTCAGCAACACGCCGGTTACCGCGCCCACAGCTGCTACATCGTCGACACAAAAGAGCGCGCCTGAGCACGAAGAGCCGTCCCGCGACAGCTTTGATCCGATGGCCGGTGCCAGCTCTCAGCAAGCCCCGGTACGCGCCGAACAGCGCACCGTGCAGGTAGAAGGCGCGCTTAAGCACACCAGCTACCTGAACCGCACCTTTACCTTCGAGAACTTTGTCGAAGGTAAGTCCAACCAGTTGGCTCGCGCCGCTGCCTGGCAAGTCGCGGATAACCCCAAACATGGTTACAACCCGCTCTTCCTTTACGGGGGGGTCGGTTTGGGTAAGACCCACTTGATGCACGCTGTGGGTAACCATCTGTTAAAGAAGAACCCGAATGCCAAGGTCGTGTACCTGCACTCGGAGCGCTTCGTGGCTGACATGGTCAAAGCCTTGCAGCTCAATGCAATCAACGAGTTCAAGCGGTTCTACCGCTCCGTGGATGCCTTGCTCATCGATGACATTCAATTCTTCGCCCGTAAGGAACGTTCCCAGGAAGAGTTTTTCCACACCTTCAACGCCCTGCTCGAAGGTGGCCAGCAGGTCATCTTGACGAGCGACCGTTATCCGAAGGAAATCGAAGGCCTGGAAGAACGCTTGAAATCTCGTTTCGGCTGGGGACTCACCGTTGCCGTAGAGCCGCCGGAGTTGGAAACCCGAGTTGCGATCCTGATGAAAAAGGCCGACCAGGCCAAGGTCGATCTGCCGCACGACGCCGCCTTCTTCATCGCCCAACGCATTCGTTCCAACGTGCGTGAGCTGGAGGGCGCGCTCAAGCGGGTCATCGCACACTCGCACTTCATGGGCCGCGACATCACCATCGAGTTGATTCGTGAGTCCCTCAAGGACCTGCTGGCACTGCAAGACAAGCTGGTGAGTGTGGATAACATCCAGCGCACCGTGGCCGAGTACTACAAGATCAAGATTTCCGACCTGTTGTCCAAGCGCCGTTCGCGCTCGGTAGCACGTCCACGGCAGGTGGCCATGGCCCTTTCCAAGGAGCTGACCAACCACAGCCTGCCGGAAATCGGTGATGTGTTTGGCGGTCGCGACCACACCACGGTCTTGCACGCCTGCCGCAAGATCAACGAACTTAAGGAATCCGACGCGGATATTCGCGAGGACTACAAGAACCTGCTGCGTACACTGACTACGTGATGACACCAGCGCAGCTTATTAAGGCAAGGGACTAGACCATGCATTTCACCATTCAACGCGAAGCCCTGTTGAAACCCCTGCAACTGGTCGCAGGCGTCGTCGAGCGCCGACAGACCTTGCCGGTGCTTTCCAACGTATTGCTGGTTGTAGAAGGCCAGCAATTGTCCTTGACCGGTACCGACCTTGAAGTCGAGCTGGTTGGCCGTGTGCAACTGGAAGAGCCCGCCGAACCTGGCGAGATCACCGTGCCGGCGCGCAAGCTGATGGATATCTGCAAAAGCCTGCCGAACGATGCGCTGATCGACATCAAGGTTGATGAGCAGAAGTTGGTGGTCAAGGCCGGGCGCAGTCGGTTCACCCTGTCGACTTTGCCGGCCAATGATTTCCCAACCGTCGAAGAAGGCCCGGGATCGCTGACCTGCAGCCTGGAGCAAAGCAAGCTGCGCCGTTTGATCGAGCGCACCAGTTTCGCCATGGCTCAACAGGACGTACGTTACTACCTCAACGGTATGCTGCTGGAAGTCTCCGAAGGCGTTATCCGCGCCGTTGCAACCGACGGTCACCGTCTGGCGATGTGCTCGATGCGTGCCGATATTGGCCAGCCGGATCGCCACCAGGTGATCGTGCCGCGCAAGGGTATCCTCGAATTGGCGCGCCTGCTGACCGAGCCCGACGGCAACGTCAGCATCGTGCTGGGTCAGCATCACATTCGCGCCACCACTGGCGAGTTCACCTTTACGTCCAAGCTGGTTGACGGCAAGTTCCCGGATTACGAACGCGTGTTGCCTAAAGGCGGTGACAAACTGGTGATCGGTGATCGTCAAGCCTTGCGCGAAGCGTTCAGCCGTACGGCGATCCTTTCCAACGAAAAGTACCGTGGCATTCGTCTGCAACTGGCCAACGGTCAGCTTAAAATCCAGGCCAATAACCCGGAGCAGGAAGAGGCGGAAGAAGAAGTGGGCGTCGACTACAACGGCGGCTCGCTGGAAATCGGCTTCAATGTGAGCTACTTGCTGGACGTACTGGGAGTCATGACCACCGAGCAGGTTCGCCTGATTCTGTCGGACTCCAACAGCAGTGCCTTGGTACAGGAATCCGATAACGACGACTCGGCTTACGTTGTTATGCCGATGCGCCTGTAATCATGCTCAGCAGAAGCTAGATGTCCCTCAGTCGCGTCTCGGTCACCGCGGTGCGCAATCTGCACCCGGTGACCTTCTCCCCCTCCCCCCGCATCAATATCCTCCACGGCGCCAATGGCAGTGGCAAAACCAGCGTGCTGGAAGCCATCCATTTGCTGGGGCTCGCTCGTTCCTTTCGCAGTGCACGGCTGTTACCGGTTATCCAGTACGAGCAATTGGCGTGCACGGTATTTGGTCAAGTTGAGCTGGCTGAGGGTGGGCACAGCAGCTTGGGGATATCCCGTGACCGTGGCGGAGAGTTCAAAATTCGCATCGATGGGCAAAATGCTCGTAGTGCTGCGCAACTGGCAGAAATCCTGCCGCTGCAACTGATCAACCCTGACAGCTTTCGTCTGTTGGAAGGTGCGCCGAAAATCCGCAGGCAATTCCTCGATTGGGGTGTGTTCCACGTGGAACCACGTTTCATGGCTACCTGGCAGCGCCTGCAGAAGGCCCTTCGGCAGCGGAACTCGTGGCTGCGGCATGGTACACTTGACGCCGCTTCGCAGGCGGCCTGGGACCGAGAGCTGTGCCTGGCCAGCGACGAAATAGATGAATACCGCCGCGCCTACATCAAAGCCTTGAAACCAGTCTTTGAACAGACCTTGAGTGAGTTGCTGGATCTCGAGGGCCTTACGCTGAGCTACTACCGTGGTTGGGACAAAGAGCGTGAACTGAGTGCAGTGCTCGCCACTTCCTTGCAACGGGATCAGCAAATTGGGCATACCCAGGCCGGCCCCCAACGTGCCGATTTGCGTCTTAGGTTAGGCGCTCATAACGCCGCGGATATCTTGTCCCGTGGCCAGCAAAAGTTGGTGGTGTGCGCATTGCGTATTGCCCAGGGCCACTTGGTGAGTCTGTCCCGACGCGGTCAGTGTATTTATCTGGTGGATGACTTGCCGTCCGAACTCGACGAGCAACACCGCCGCGCGTTATGCCGCTTGTTGGAAGACTTACGCTGCCAGGTGTTTATCACCTGTGTAGACCACGAATTATTGAGGGAAGGCTGGCAGACGGAAACGCCAGTCGCTTTGTTCCACGTGGAACAAGGCCGTATCACCCAGACCCACGACCATCGGGAGTGAAGGCATGAGCGAAGAAAACACGTACGACTCGACCAGCATTAAAGTGCTGAAAGGTTTGGATGCCGTACGCAAACGTCCCGGTATGTACATTGGCGACACTGATGACGGTAGCGGTCTGCACCACATGGTGTTCGAGGTGGTCGACAACTCCATCGACGAAGCTCTGGCCGGTCACTGCGACGACATCAGCATCATCATCCACCCGGACGAATCCATTACTGTTCGTGACAACGGTCGCGGCATCCCGGTAGATGTGCATAAAGAGGAAGGCGTTTCGGCGGCAGAGGTCATCATGACCGTGCTCCACGCCGGCGGTAAGTTCGACGACAACTCCTATAAAGTCTCCGGCGGTTTGCACGGCGTGGGTGTGTCGGTGGTGAACGCACTGTCGGAAGAGCTGATCCTGACCGTGCGCCGTAGCGGCAAAATCTGGGAACAGACCTATGTTCACGGTGTTCCACAAGAACCGATGAAGATCGTCGGTGACAGTGAAACCACCGGTACCCAGATCCACTTCAAGCCCTCGGCTGAAACCTTCAAGAATATTCACTTCAGCTGGGACATCCTGGCCAAGCGCATTCGTGAACTGTCGTTCCTCAACTCCGGTGTGGGTATCGTCCTCAAGGACGAGCGCAGCGGCAAGGAGGAACTGTTCAAGTACGAAGGTGGCCTGCGTGCGTTCGTTGAATACCTGAACACCAACAAGACAGCGGTCAACCAGGTGTTCCACTTCAACATCCAGCGTGAAGACGGCATCGGCGTCGAAATCGCCCTGCAGTGGAACGACAGCTTCAACGAGAACCTGTTGTGCTTCACCAACAACATTCCTCAGCGTGACGGCGGTACTCACCTGGTGGGTTTCCGTTCCGCACTGACGCGTAACCTGAACACCTATATCGAAGCTGAAGGCTTGGCCAAGAAGCACAAAGTCGCGACCACCGGTGACGATGCACGCGAAGGCCTCACCGCGATTATCTCGGTGAAAGTGCCGGATCCTAAGTTCAGTTCCCAGACCAAAGACAAGCTGGTGTCCTCCGAAGTGAAGACCGCAGTGGAACAGGAGATGGGCAAGTACTTCTCCGACTTCCTGCTGGAGAACCCGAACGAAGCCAAGCTGGTTGTCGGCAAGATGATCGACGCGGCGCGCGCCCGTGAAGCAGCGCGTAAAGCCCGTGAAATGACCCGACGTAAAGGCGCTTTGGATATCGCTGGCCTGCCGGGCAAACTGGCCGACTGCCAGGAGAAGGACCCTGCCCTCTCCGAACTGTACCTGGTGGAAGGTGACTCTGCAGGCGGTTCCGCCAAGCAAGGTCGTAACCGTCGCACCCAGGCTATCCTGCCGTTGAAGGGTAAGATTCTCAACGTCGAGAAGGCACGCTTCGACAAGATGATTTCGTCCCAGGAAGTCGGCACCTTGATCACGGCGTTGGGCTGCGGTATCGGCCGTGATGAGTACAACATCGATAAGCTGCGCTATCACAACATCATCATCATGACCGATGCTGACGTCGACGGTTCGCACATCCGTACCCTGCTGCTGACCTTTTTCTTCCGTCAGTTGCCGGAGCTGATCGAGCGTGGCTACATCTACATCGCTCAGCCGCCGTTGTACAAAGTGAAAAAGGGCAAGCAAGAGCAATACATCAAAGACGACGACGCCATGGAAGAGTACATGACGCAGTCGGCCCTGGAAGATGCCAGCCTGCACTTGAACGATGAAGCCCCCGGCATTTCCGGTGAGTCGCTGGAGCGTCTGGTCAACGATTTCCGCATGGTGATGAAGACCCTCAAGCGTCTGTCGCGTCTATACCCTCAGGAGCTGACCGAGCACTTCATCTACCTGCCGGCCGTAAGCCTGGAGCAACTGGGCGATCACGCTGCGATGCAGGATTGGCTGGCCCAGTACGAAGTACGCCTGCGCACCGTCGAAAAATCCGGCCTGGTTTACAAAGCCAGCTTGCGTGAAGACCGTGAACGTAACGTGTGGCTGCCAGAGGTCGAACTGATCTCCCACGGCCTGTCGAACTACGTCACCTTCAACCGCGACTTCTTCGGCAGTAATGACTACAAGACCGTCGTAACCCTGGGCGCCCAACTGAGCACCTTGCTGGACGACGGCGCTTATATTCAACGGGGCGAGCGCAAGAAGCAGGTCAAGGAATTCAAGGAAGCCCTCGACTGGCTGATGGCTGAAAGCACCAAGCGCCATACCATTCAACGATACAAAGGGCTGGGTGAAATGAACCCGGATCAATTGTGGGAAACCACCATGGATCCCGCGCAGCGTCGCATGCTTCGCGTGACTATCGAGGATGCCATTGGCGCAGACCAGATCTTCAACACCCTGATGGGTGATGCGGTCGAGCCTCGCCGTGACTTCATTGAAAGCAATGCCCTGGCGGTTTCTAACCTGGACTTCTGATCAGTCGCAACCTGCCACAACAAAAAGGCCAACGCTTAGCGTTGGCCTTTTTTATTACATAAAAAACGCGGGTTATTAGAATGCTCCACGTGGAACATCTGCCCGTTTTTAGCCATTGGTTCCCGTCGCGACGCTCTCCAATCGGTACCCGTACCCATAGATCGTCAACAACTGCCAACCTCTATCTGCGGTGAGGCCAAGCTTGTTGCGCAAGCGATAGATGTGGGTGTCCAACGGCCTGGACGACACCATTTCTTCGTGCGTCCAGAACCGCTCGTACAGATATTCGCGGGACAGCGGCCGAGCCAGGTTGGCAAACAGGCAGCTGGCAAGGCGGTACTCGCGCTCAGTAAGGTTGATGGGTTTACCAGCACGTGTGACGGTCAATTCCGCGTCGTCGAAGGTCAAGTCGTTGAAGCTCTGCACCTCATGGGTTGCTGATTTCTGCAGGCCGTGCCGACGCAGAACAGCGGTGACCCGGGCCTTCAGTTCATTCGGGCGAAAAGGCTTGCTGACGTAATCGTCGGCGCCGCTGTTCAGTGCGGTGACGATATCGCTCTCGGCATCGCGGCTGGTCAGCATGATCACCGCCGGTGGCGATTCCATGTGTTCACGGGTCCAGCGCAGCAGTGCAATGCCGGTGATATCAGGTAGTTGCCAATCGAGTATCAGCAGGTCGAAGGTTTCACGACGTAATTGGCGCAACAGGTCTTCACCGCGTTCGAAGCAATGCAGGGACCAAGGCTGTTCGGCGGTGCTGGGGATTTGTCGCAGTGTCTGTTCCACCCGGCGCAATTCCGCGGGTTCGTCATCCAGTATTGCGACACGCATGGGAGGGTCCTTTCTTTTTGAAGAGTCGGCAGTCATTGGCCTATTTCGATTGAAGGCGCTTACTGCATAGATGCCGGTCGGTGAATCTGAAGAATTGTGTTCGGATTCGTCGACCCCTCGGATCTCTCGGTACGCTGGATCAATACGCGATTAACCCATTAAAAGTCCTTGATACCTCGCAAGGAAAGATACCGGCTCCGGACCGTAAGGAAAAGGATCAGCCGACGCGTGCGCTGTCGTAAACTCCTGTGCCCTGTGAGTGGATGTCTATCGGAATTCCCGCTGTTCTGAACATCGAGCCGGATAGTTTTCCATCGTTTGAAAAATGAGCTTCACTTGGGCACAAAGCGTCGTTCTATGACATGGGGTGTCGGCTGACGGCGGTCACCGCCTTGAGGGGGAAACGGGTCTATGCCATTTACTACCATTCGCCAACAGCACAGGCGCACTGACCGATGATGCTTTGGGGCAAAGCCGAAAAACGTCAACCTACCCACGCCCAGCGTTTGTTCCGGGGCCTGGTACGTGAGTGGTTGTGGATAGGTTTGCTGCTGCTGCCGATCACTGCCTATCTCTCGATGAGCCCCGGCCTTGCCCTGAACAACCCGCTATACAACAGTCTTCGCCGTGTGGCCCCACTGCCGATGGACCCGCGCATCTTGCTGGTGACCATCGACGACTCCAGCTTGAAAAAGCTCGGCCAATGGCCCTGGCCCCGTAGCCTGCATGCCGACCTGATTGACCGCCTGAGCGCCGCGCAGCCAGCTGCAATTTTGTTCGATGTGATTTTCAGCGAACCCGGCGACCCTACTCGTGACAAACGCCTGGCCGACGCGGTATGCAACGCAGGTAATGTGCTGTTGCCTCTGGCCCGTGATGATTCCATCAGCTACGGCCAATCCGACGCACAGATGCTGCCGCTGCTCAAATGTGCCAAAGGGGTCGGGCATATCAATGTGGAGGCGGACAGCGATGGAGTGGTGCGCAGCCTGTACCTGCGCGAAGGTCCACCGGACGCCATGGCCCCTCAATTGGCGTGGCTGGCCTTTGCCATGAGCGGCCAACCGTCGCAGATGCCGGGGCAGTCCGAGCAGCCGAACGGCCAGGACTGGCACCGCGATCATGCCGTTCGAATCCCGTTTATCGACCCTGACACTCATTTTTCGAGTGTGTCGTATGTCAGCGTATTAAGCGGGGAGATCCCTCCAGAACAACTGCGCAACCGCCTGATTCTGGTGGGTGCAACAGCGTCGGGGATGGGCGAGCGCTTTGTCACACCGCTTTCGCCTTTGGCGGGTACTACGGCGGGGGTGGAAATCCAGGCCAACGTACTCAATGGTTTGCTGCAGGGGCGCAGCATCGTGGATCTGCCTAGGTGGCTCTCGGCCGTGATGGCAACGTCATGGGTGGCGTTGTTGCTGGGTCTGCTGCTGTACCGTGCACGCTATGCGCTGTGGATGACCATGGGATGCATGATTGCGGCGTTGGTCGTGTCCGCCCTGCTGTTGCGGTTGGGCCACTGGTGGCCGCCCGCGGCCTGCTTGATCGGCTTGCTGCTCAGCTACTTGATCTGGAATTGGCGCCGTCTCAGCGTAATCCTCGCCTACTTCGGCTGGGAATTGGCGCGTCTGGATGACGAGCCCAAGGTCTTGCCTGAACGCCGCCGCGCACCTGCGAGCAACGGGGATGTATTGCAGGACCGTATCTTTGCCCTTGAGCAAGCGGTCAGTCGTACGCGAGACACCCGACGCTTTATGGCCGATGGGCTGGAATGCCTGCCTGTCGCGACGCTGATCGCGGACACCCAAGGCAATATCCTGCTGGCTAACCGTATTGCGCGCGACGTGTTCGGCAATGAGCTGGTCAGTCAAAACCTCCTGGAGCAGTTGGTTGACCTCGGTTATCCACCCTTGCACAACGGCGTGCGCCCTGCCCTGTCGGCGTTGGCGCTCGTCGAGTTTCGCGATATCCACCAGCGCAGCCTGCGCATGGAGCTGGCTCCGTTATTGCCTGCCGAAGGTGATGTAGCGCTGGGATGGCTGTTGAGCCTCACTGACTTGAGTAAGGAACGCGAGGCGCAGCAACACCGCGAAACCATGTTGCGCTTTCTTTCCCACGACCTGCGTGCGCCGCATTCGGCGATCCTTGCGCTGCTGGATGTGCACAACGCTGAGTCGCCGGTATTTGCCCTGATCGAGCAGCAGGTACGTCGTGCCTTGAGCCTGACTGAGTCGTTCGTCCAACTGGCTAAAGCCGAAGCCGATGGCTACCAGTTTCAACCGACGCTGTTCGCCATGCTGGTGATGGATGCCTTTGACCAAGTGGCGCTGATCGCCCAGCTCAAGGGCATTCATCTGGTTCATGATCTGGATGAGGCTGATGAAGGGATGGTCTGTGCTGACCAATCGCTACTCACGCGCGCGTTGTTCAACGTGCTGGAAAATGCCATCAAATATTCCCCATCAGGTACTACCGTGAGGTTGCGGCACGGCAGCGCGCAAGGCTGGTTGGAATGTCGCATCAGCGATCAGGGGCCAGGGATAGCAGCCAAGGATTTACCGGAGTTGTTCAGCCAGTACAAGCGCTTCGATTCGGCCCAGGGCAGTGAAGGGCTGGGGTTGGGGCTGACCATGGTCAAGGCGGTCGTGGAACGTCACGGAGGGCGTGTGGAGTGTGAAAGCGCAGTGGGCAAAGGCACCACGTTCAGTCTGCAGTTGCCGTTGCTGGATGACTGCTGAAACGTGCTGTTCGGCTGTGTATAAAAAACCGGTCACAAGGACCGGTTTTTTTATGAGGAAAAACTTATGCACGTTTTCCGGAATTTTATGACCTTGAGAAATATGTATGTAAATCAGCGCGTTATGAACAAAAAAAGCCAATTTGCCAACAAAGCGTACACAGGTTATCCACAGTTGCTCATACCACCGGTGTATCCACCACCACCGGTTCCGGCGGGAGGGAACCCATGGCCCGTTGCTGCGCTTCATTCCAGGCCTGGGCACGCTCATTCAGCGTGGCAATGGCGCGTGGGCCCTCGCCTTCTGCGTACATGGGTTCGCCAATCACCACGGTGATGGTGCCTTCGCGTTTTGCCCAGCCGGTTTTCGGCCAGAATTTACCGGCGTTATGCGCAATCGGTAACACCGGCAGGTGAGCGTTAACCGCCAACGCCGTACCGCCGCGGGAGAATTTGCCCACGGTACCAAAGGGCACCCGTGTACCTTCCGGGAAGATCAGTACCCACACGCCATCCTTGAGCAGCTCGTCACCCTTCTTGGCCACATGCTTGAGCGCCGCCTTGGGGTTGTCCCGGTCGATGGCGATAGGACGCAACATGGCCATGGCCCAGCCGAAGAACGGCACATACAGCAGCTCGCGCTTGAGCACCTGGCTCAGGGGCGAGAAGTACGCCGAGAGAAAGAATGTTTCCCAGGTGCTCTGGTGGTTCGACAGAATCACGCAGGGCTGGTCCGGGACGTTTTCAGCGCCCTTGATCTCGAAACGAATGTTCAGGAACACCTTGGTCAGCCACAACGCGCAGCGGCACCAATAAACGTTGATAAAGCGATAGCGCGCCTTGAACGGCAAAAACGGCGCAATAAAAAAGCTCAGGGTGCACCAGAGAAGCGAACTGGTGCCCAGCAGCAGGTAAAAGAAAAAGGTTCTGATGGCCTGCAAGATCGACATGGCGGCATTTACCGTTGCGGGACACGGCCCGCCTGTTGAAAAGCGCACTCCCGAACAATCCTTGATCAGGAAGTCGAGGGCAGCTAGTTGTTGATAAGTTCTGCGGCAACTGCCGCAAGATCGTCAAAAATCAATGTGCCTACCGGCAGGTTTTTCGCCTGGGTCTTCTCGCCTTTTCCGGTTTTTACCAAAACGGGTTGAGAGTCGACGGCGTTGGCCGCCTCCAGGTCACCGAGGCTGTCCCCGACGAACCATATCCCAGCTAGCGGCACGTTGTAATGTTCTGCAATGGTTTTCAACATGCCCGGTTTGGGCTTGCGGCAATCGCAGCCCTCATCCGGCCCGTGGGGGCAGTAAACCACCAGCCCCACCTCACCGCCCTGCTCCGCCACTAACGTGCGCAAGCGCGCGTGCATGGCGTCCAGGGTGGCAATGTCGTAGTAGCCACGGGCAATGCCGGACTGGTTGGTGGCGATGGCCACGGTCCAGCCGGCCTTGCTCAACTGCGCGATGGCCTCGATCGAGCCGGGCAGTGGAATCCACTCCGCCACCGACTTGATGTAAGCGTCGGAGTCGTAATTGATCACCCCGTCCCGATCGAGAATCAGCAGTTTCAACATGGGTCAGCTCAGCGTCGAGATGTCAGCGATGTTGACGAACAAGCCACGCAGACGCGCCAGCATGGCGTAGCGGTTTTTCCGCACGCCGGCATCTTCGGCATTGATCATCACCGCTTCAAAGAACGCATCCACCGGCTCACGCAAGGTGGCCAGGCGCGCCAGGGCTTCGGCGTAGTTGCGTTCGGCAATCAGCGGCTTCACTGCGTTTTCTGCCTTGGCGATGGCCGAGTTCAGCGAGAACTCCTTGGCATCGGCAAACAGGCCTGGGTCTACGTCGGCATTGCCCAGGCCTTCGGCCTTGCTCAGCAGGTTCGACACACGTTTGTTCACGGCGGCCAGCGCATCGGCTTCCGGCAGTTTGCGGAACGCTTGCACGGCTTGCACACGCTGATCGAAATCCAGCGCCGAAGCCGGTTGCAGGGCACGTACCGACAGGTAGACGGAAACGTCCACGCCTTCGTCTTCATAACGCGCACGCAGGCGGTCGAACACAAACTCCAGCACTTGCTCAGCCAGGCCGGCTTGCTTGACCTTGGCGCCGAACTGGCCGACGGCGAACACCACGGCCTGGGTCAGGTCGAGGTCGAGTTTTTTGTCGATCAGGATACGCAGCACGCCCAAGGCCGCGCGACGCAGGGCATAGGGGTCTTTGCTGCCGGTAGGCAGCATGCCGATACCGAAGATGCCGACCAGGGTGTCCAGTTTGTCGGCGATGGCCACGGCCGCACCGGTGAGGGTGGTCGGCAGTTCGGCGCCGGCACCGCGCGGCATGTACTGCTCGTTAAGCGCCAGGGCGACATCATCCGCCTCGCCGTCGTTGAGGGCGTAGTAGTAGCCGGCAACGCCTTGCATCTCAGGGAATTCGCCAACCATCTCGGTGGCCAGGTCGCACTTGGACAGCAAGCCCGCACGCGCGGCCCAGGCTGCGTCACCACCAATGCGCGGGGCAATGTAGGCCGCCAGCTTGGAAACACGTACGGCCTTGTCGTAGACGCTGCCGAGTTTTTCCTGGAACACCACGTTTTGCAGGCGCAGGTTGAAGTCTTCGAGCTTCTGCTTCTTGTCTTGCTTGAAGAAAAACTCGGCGTCGGTCAGGCGCGGGCGAACGACTTTCTCGTTACCGGCGATGATCTGCTGCGGGTCCTTGCTCTCGATGTTGGCCACGGTGATAAAGCGCGGCAGCAACTTGCCGTCCACGTCCAACAGGCAGAAGTACTTCTGGTTGTCCTGCATGGTGGTGATCAGGGCTTCCTGCGGCACGTCGAGGAAACGCTCTTCGAACGAGCACACCAGTGGCACCGGCCACTCGACCAGCGCGGTCACTTCGTCAAGCAGGCTTGGCGGCACGATGGCGGTGCCTTCCTGCAGACGGGCCAGCTCTTCGGTGCGCTTGCTGATCAGCTCGCGACGCTCGTTGGCATCCGCCAGCACATAGGCTGCACGCAAATCGCTGAGGTAGTTGGCCGGCGAGGTAATACGCACGCTTTGCGGATGATGGAAGCGGTGACCACGGGAGTCACGGCCAGCCTTCTGGGCGAGGATGGTGCAATCGATGACCTGGTCACCGAGCAGCATCACCAGCCACTGGGTTGGGCGTACAAACTCTTCCTTGCGGGCACCCCAGCGCATGCGCTTGGGGATAGGCAGGTCATTCAGGGAATCTTCGACGATAGTCGGCAACAGGCTGGCGGTGGGCTTGCCGGTGATGACCTGGCTGAAGCGCAGTTTCGGACCGCTTTGGTCGATCTCGCTCAGCTCCACGCCACACTTCTTGGCAAAACCAAGGGCGGCCTGGGTTGGGTTGCCATCGGCGTCGAACGCGGCCTGGCGCGGTGGGCCGTCGAGGTTGATGCTGCGGTCCGGCTGCTGGGTTTCCAGCGCGGTCAGCAATACCGCCAGGCGGCGCGGCGCGGCGTAGACCTTCTTGGCTTCAAATTTCAGGCCGGCGGTGTGCAGGCCTTTTTCGATACCGGCCAGGAATGCCTCGGCCAAGGTATTGAGCGCCTTGGGTGGCAGCTCTTCAGTGCCCAGTTCAACCAGGAAATCTTGAGCACTCATTGTGCAGCCTCCAGCTTAGCCAACACTTCATCACGCAGGTCCGGGGTGGCCATCGGGAAGCCCAGCTTGGCGCGAGCCAGCAGGTAGGCTTGGGCGACGGAACGTGCCAGGGTGCGTACACGCAGGATGTATTGCTGGCGCGCGGTCACCGAGATGGCACGGCGAGCATCCAGCAGGTTGAAGGTATGGGACGCCTTCAACACCATTTCATAGCTCGGCAACGGCAGCGGCTGGTCGAGTTCGATCAGGCGCTTGGCTTCGCTTTCATAGAAATCGAACAGTTCGAACAGCTTGTCGACGTTGGCGTGTTCGAAGTTATAGGTCGATTGCTCCACTTCGTTCTGGTGGAACACGTCGCCGTAGGTCACTTTGCCGAACGGGCCGTCAGCCCACACCAGGTCGTAGACCGAGTCCACGCCTTGCAGGTACATGGCCAGGCGCTCCAGGCCGTAGGTGATTTCGCCGGTCACCGGGTAGCACTCGATGCCGCCCGCTTGCTGGAAGTAAGTGAATTGCGTCACTTCCATGCCATTGAGCCAGACCTCCCAGCCCAGGCCCCAGGCGCCCAGGGTTGGCGATTCCCAGTTGTCTTCGACGAAACGGATGTCGTGGACCAGTGGGTCCAGGCCGACATGTTTCAACGAGCCCAGGTACAGTTCCTGGAAGTTGTCCGGGTTCGGCTTCAGTACTACCTGGAACTGGTAGTAGTGCTGCAGACGGTTCGGGTTTTCGCCGTAGCGGCCGTCAGTCGGGCGGCGACTGGGTTGCACATAAGCGGCGTTCCAGGTTTCCGGGCCGATGGCCCGCAGGAAGGTAGCGGTGTGGAAAGTGCCGGCGCCTACTTCCATATCGTAGGGCTGAAGTACCACACAACCTTGCTCGGCCCAGTATTGCTGGAGGGCGAGGATCAAGTCTTGGAAGGTACGCACGGCTGGCGTAGGCTGGCTCACGAAATTCACCTGTTACTTGGGCTGCGATTTAAAGAGCGGGAGTATACCCGATTCGGCCCCGCCACCACTCCCTGGAGCCTTATGCCACGCTGCTTTTGGTGTTCTGAAGATCCGCTGTACATGGCTTATCACGATCAAGAGTGGGGAACGCCGCTGCGCGATGCGCAGGGTTTGTTCGAGTTGCTTTTACTCGAAGGGTTCCAGGCGGGCCTGTCCTGGATCACCGTTTTACGCAAACGCGAGCATTATCGAAAGGTCTTGTTCGGGTTCGATGCGCACCGCCTGGCGCGCTTGAGCGATGCCGAGATCGAAGCTCTGATGCTCGATCCGGGCATCGTGCGTAACCGTCTCAAGCTCAACGCCACCCGGCGCAACGCCGCCGCCTGGCTGGCGTTGGAAGATCCGGTGGGCTTGCTCTGGTCGTTCGTCGGCGGGGTGCCCAAGGTCAACCACTTCAAGGACCGCAGCGAAGTCCCGGCGATTACGCCAGAGGCTGAAGCGATGAGCAAAGCGCTGAAAAAAGCCGGCTTCACCTTCGTTGGGCCCACCATCTGCTACGCGTTCATGCAGGCTTCGGGCATGGTCATGGACCACACTCAGGACTGCGACCGTTACGCGGACTTGGCCAACGCCGGTTAGAATGCGCGTTTTGCGCACCACACACGATCAGGAGTGACCTGTGGAAAAGTTAAAAGGCGCCTTGCTGGTAGGCGCTCTGCGGTTGTTTGCGCTGCTGCCCTGGCGGGCCGTCCAAGCCGTCGGCACGGCCATCGGCTGGGTCATGTGGAAAACCCCCAACCGCTCCCGCGACACCGTGCGGATCAACCTTTCCAAATGCTTCCCGAACATGGACTCGGCCGAGCGCGAACGTCTGGTGGGCCGCAGCCTGATGGACATCGGCAAGTCCCTGACCGAAAGCGCCTGCGCCTGGATCTGGCCGGCCCAGCGTTCCATCGACCTGGTGCGCGAAGTTGAAGGCCTGGAGGTGCTGCACGAAGCCCTGGCCTCGGGCAAGGGCGTGGTCGGCATCACCAGCCACCTGGGCAACTGGGAGGTGTTGAACCACTTCTATTGCAGCCAGTGCAAACCGATCATTTTCTACCGCCCGCCCAAGCTCAAGGCGGTGGATGAATTGCTGCGCAAGCAACGCGTGCAACTGGGTAACCGCGTGGCCGCGTCGACCAAGGAAGGCATCCTCAGTGTCATCAAGGAAGTGCGCAAAGGCGGCCAGGTGGGCATTCCAGCGGATCCTGAACCGGCCGAATCCGCCGGGATCTTCGTGCCGTTCTTTGCCACCCAGGCGCTCACCAGCAAGTTCGTGCCGAACATGCTCGCTGGCCACAAGGCCGTAGGCGTATTCCTGCACGCGCTGCGCCTGCCCGACGGTTCCGGCTACAAAGTGATCCTGGAGGCGGCACCGCAAGACATGTACAGCACCGACACCGCCACGTCCTGCGCGGCGATGAGCAAGGTGGTGGAGCGTTATGTCGGCGCCTACCCGAGCCAGTACATGTGGAGCATGAAACGCTTCAAGAAACGCCCGCCGGGTGAAGCGCGGTGGTACTGACCCACTGCTGACCCAAAGCCAATACAAAACCAAATGTGGGAGGGGGCAAGCCCCCTCCCACATTTTTCGATCTGCTTAGGCCTGGCGGTCGAGTTTCTTCAGGAACACCGTCATTTCTTTTTCGGCTTGTTTGTCGCCATGGGCCTGGGCCGCTTCGATACCCTTCTCCCACGCCTGTCGCGCTGCGGCGTTATCACCCTGCCCCAACTGCGCCTTGCCCAACAACTTCCACGCCGCCGAATACTTCGGATCAAACTCGACGCATTTGCTTAGATGCGCCGCCGCCTTGGCGTTGTCCTTCAGGTCCAGATAACCCTTGCCCAGCCCAAAGCGCAGCAGCGAGTTATCCACACCCTTGGCGAGCATTTTTTCCAGGGATTCGAGCATGTCGGTCACTCCGTTTGATCAGAAAAAGCTCAACCCCACGTGGAACAGTTTCTCCACATCGCGGATATGTTTCTTATCCACAAGGAAAAGGATCACGTGGTCACCGGTAGCGATCACGGTATCGTCGTGGGCAATGATCACTTCTTCATCACGAATGATCGCGCCGATGGTCGTGCCCGGTGGCAGGCCAATGTCACGGATGGCCTTGCCGATCACCTTGCTCGACTTTGAATCACCATGGGCGATCGCCTCGATGGCTTCCGCCGCGCCCCGGCGCAGGGAGTGCACGCTGACGATATCGCCACGGCGTACGTGGGCGAGCAAGGTGCCGATAGTCGCCAGTTGGGGGCTGATGGCGATGTCGATGTCGCCACCCTGGATCAAGTCGACGTACGCCGGGTTGTTGATGATGGTCATCACCTTCTTCGCCCCCATCCGCTTGGCCAGCAATGACGACATGATGTTGGCTTCGTCATCGTTGGTCAGGGCCAGGAAGATATCGGCGTCGGCGATGTTTTCTTCCATCAGCAGGTCGCGGTCCGAGGCACTGCCCTGCAATACGACGGTGCTGTCGAGGGTGTCGGACAAATGCCGGCAGCGCGCAGGGCTCATCTCGATGATCTTCACCTGGTAGCGGCTTTCGATCGCCTCGGCCAGGCGCTCGCCGATCTGCCCGCCACCGGCGATAACGATGCGTTTGTAGTTCTCGTCGAGGCGGCGCATTTCGCTCATCACCGCACGAATATTCGCCTTGGCGGCGATGAAAAATACTTCGTCGTCAGCCTCGATCACGGTATCGCCCTGGGGCAGGATCGGCCGGTCACGTCGGAAAATTGCCGCGACGCGGGTTTCCACATTTGGCATGTGTTCGCGCAGCTGGCGCAGTTGCTGGCCCACCAATGGGCCGCCGTAATAGGCCTTCACCGCCACCAGTTGCGCCTTGCCGCCGGCGAAGTCGATCACCTGCAAGGCGCCGGGGATTTCGATCAGGCGCTTGATGTAGTGAGTCACCACTTGTTCCGGGCTGATCAGCACGTCCACCGGAATCGCGTCGTTGTCGAACAGGCCGGCGCGGGTCAGGTAGGCCGCTTCGCGTACCCGGGCAATCTTGGTGGGGGTGTGGAACAGGGTGTGGGCGACCTGGCAGGCGACCATATTGGTTTCGTCGCTGTTGGTCACGGCGACCAGCATGTCGGCGTCGTCGGCACCAGCCTGGCGCAGCACCGTCGGGAACGATGCGCGGCCCTGCACGGTGCGGATATCCAGGCGGTCACCGAGGTCTCGCAGGCGCTCGCTGTCGGTGTCGACCACGGTAATGTCATTGGCCTCGCTGGCCAAATGTTCAGCCAGTGTGCCGCCAACCTGCCCTGCTCCAAGGATGATGATTTTCATCCGGTCACTCCCTTAAAACCATTCAGCCGCGCGCGGCGGCGATCTTGATCAGTTTGGCGTAGTAGAAGCCATCATGCCCGCCTTCCTGCGCCAGCAACTGGCGGCCGTGGGGCTGCTTGATGCCGGCGGCCGTGGCGAGGTCCAGTTCCCGCGCGCCGCTGGTGCGGGCGAGGAAGGCTTCGATCACCTCGGTGTTTTCGGTGGGCAAGGTCGAGCAGGTGGCGTAAAGCAGAATGCCGCCGACTTCCAGGGTCGGCCACAGCGCGTCGAGCAGTTCACCTTGCAGCACGGCCAGGGCGGCGATGTCGTCGGGCTGGCGCGTGAGTTTGATGTCCGGGTGGCGGCGGATCACACCGGTGGCGGAGCACGGTGCGTCGAGCAGGATGCGCTGGAAGGGTTTGCCGTCCCACCAGGTGGCCGTGTCGCGGCCATCGGCGGCAATTAGTTCGGCATCCAGGCCCAGGCGTGCGAGGTTTTCTCGCACACGCACCAGGCGTTTGGCTTCCAGATCGACGGCGACTACGCCGGCCAGGCCTTTTTCGACCTCCAGGATGTGACACGTCTTACCGCCCGGGGCGCAGCAGGCATCGAGTACCCGCTGACCTGGGGCGAGATCGAGCAGGTCGGCGGCGAGCTGCGCGGCTTCGTCCTGCACACTGATCCAGCCTTCGGCAAAGCCCGGCAGGCTGCGTACATCAGCGGCGGCTTCGAGCACGATGCCGTCGGTGCTGAACACGCAAGGCGTGGCGTTGATACCGGCCGCGGTCAGCAATTGCAGGTACGCATCGCGGCTGTGATGGCGACGGTTGACCCGCAGAATCATTGGCGGGTGCGCATTGTTGGCCGCACAAATCGCTTCCCACTGCTCAGGCCAGAATGCCTTGAGAGATTTTTGCAGCCAGCGCGGGTGGGCGGTGCGCACCACCGGGTCATGCTCCAGCTCGGCCAGCAGTGCTTCGCTTTCGCGCTGGGCGCGGCGCAGCACGGCGTTGAGCAGGGCCTTGGCCCAGGGCTTTTTCAGCTTGTCGGCGCAACCGACGGTTTCGCCGATGGCGGCGTGAGCCGGCACGCGGGTGTAGAGCAACTGATACAGACCCACCAGCAGCAACGCTTCCACATCGGCGTCCGCCGCCTTGAACGGCTTTTGCAGCAGCTTGGCCGCCAGCGCCGACAAGCGCGGCTGCCAACGGGCGGTACCAAAGGCCAGGTCCTGGGTGAAGCCGCGATCACGGTCTTCAACCTTGTCCAACTGCGTGGGCAGCGAACTGTTCAGCGAAGCTTTGCCATTGAGTACAGCGGCGAGAGCCTTGGCGGCAGCCAGACGTGGGTTCATTGCGCAGCCACCCCGAGTACGGTGCCAAGGGCAAATTTCTCACGACGGCTGTTGAACAAATCGCTGAAATTCAGCGCCTTGCCACCGGGCAATTGCAGGCGCGTCAGGCACAGTGCCTGTTCACCGCAGGCGACCAACAGGCCGTCCTTGCTGGCGCCAATGATCTCGCCGGGGGCGCCTTTGCCGTCGGCCAGGGTCGCGGTCAGTACTTTCAGGGCTTCGCCGTTCAGGGTGCTATGGCAGATCGGCCACGGGTTGAACGCGCGCACCAAACGCTCCAGCTCCACCGCCGGGCGGCTCCAGTCGAGGCGTGCTTCGTCTTTGTTCAATTTGTGGGCGTAGGTGGCCAGGCTGTCATCCTGCACTTCGCCTTCCAGGGTGCCGGCAGCGAGACCGGCGATGGCCTGGATCACGGCAGGTGGGCCCATTTCAGCCAGGCGGTCATGCAGGCTGCCGCCGGTGTCTTCGGCGGTGATCGCCGTGGCGACTTTGAGTAGCATCGGGCCAGTGTCCAAGCCCGCCTCCATGCGCATCACGGTCACACCGCTTTCGCTGTCACCCGCCTCCACCGCGCGCTGGATCGGCGCCGCACCGCGCCAGCGTGGCAGCAGCGAGGCATGGCTGTTGATGCAACCCAGGCGCGGGATGTCCAGCACCACCTGCGGCAGGATCAAACCGTAGGCCACCACCACCAGCAGGTCGGGCTTGAGCGCGGCCAGCTCGGCCTGGGCCTCGGCGTTGCGTAAGGTCGGTGGCTGCAGCACAGCAATGTTGTGTTCAAGCGCCAGTTGCTTGACCGGGCTCGGCATCAGTTTTTGCCCGCGACCGGCCGGGCGATCCGGCTGGGTGTACACCGCGACGATGTCATAAGGGCTGGCAAGCAGCGCCTTGAGGTGTTCGGCGGCAAATTCGGGTGTACCGGCAAAAACAATGCGCAGTGGCTCGGTCATGGGAGGTCTCGGTTAAAAGCAGTCACAAAAGAAAAAGGCTTGCCGCAGCAAGCCTTTGGAAGGAGGGCATCAAGCTTGCTGGCGATGCTTTTTTTCCAGCTTCTTCTTGATCCGGTCGCGCTTGAGTGTGGACAGGTAATCCACAAACAGCTTGCCGTTGAGGTGGTCGCATTCGTGCTGGATGCACACCGCCAGCAGGCCTTCGGCAATCAGCTCGAACGGCTTGCCGTCGCGGTCCAGCGCCTTGATCTTCACGCGCAACGGGCGCTCCACATTCTCGTAGAACTCCGGCACCGAAAGGCAACCTTCCTGGTACTCGCCCATCTCTTCGGTCAGTGGTTCGAACTCGGGGTTGATGTATACCCTCGGTTCGCTGCGATCCTCGGACAGGTCCATGACCACGACGCGCAAATGCACGTTGACCTGGGTGGCGGCGAGGCCGATGCCCGGCGCTTCATACATTGTTTCAAACATGTCATCGACCAACTGACGAACCTTGTCGTCCACTACGGCCACCGGTTTGGCGATCGTGCGCAGGCGCGAGTCGGGGAATTCGAGGATGTTCAAAATAGCCATAAGCGTAATTGCTGCACATGTGAGGTAGAGGCAAATCGGCGGTGGGATGGACCCACATGGCCGGTGTGAAACGCCCCAAAGCCGCGAAGGCTCTGGCATTTCACGCGAACGCACATAATAAAGGAGATTCACCCCATGAGGAAATCGCTACTCGTCTTGCTGCTGTGGGCGCCGTTCGCAATGGCCCTGCTGCCGCCGCCCGGCCAGCGTCTGGATCAACCGACGCAACAGGCCATCCAGCGCTTTTTACTGCATAACCGCATTCTCGATACACCGCAGGACCTGGACCGCGCGCCCTACATCGTCGCGGCGGGCGCCGGTCATGTGTTGGGCGCCAATGATGAGCGTGTGTACGCCAGGGGCAACCTGGACCCGACTCAGCCCAGCTATGGGATCTTTCGCCGAGGCAGGGTTTATACCGACCCGGAGACCCAGGAGCTGCTGGGCCTCAACGTCGACGATATCGGCAGCGCACGCTTTGTGAATGCCGGCGATCTGAGCACCCTGGCCGTGCAGCGGGCCACCCGGGAGATACGCCCCGGCGACCGTCTGCTCCATGCCCTGGCGCCCATTGAGTTGGCACATGTGCAAGCGCTCAAGCCTGCGCCCTTCGTCCAGGGGCAGATTATCGACATTCCCAAAGGCGTTACCCAAATCGGCGTGCTCGACGCCATCACCCTGAACAAAGGCCGGCGCGACGGTCTGGTCGAAGGCCAGCTGCTGACCGTGATCAAGACCGGCGCCACCGTGCGCGACACGCTCACGAATGCGCCCGTAACACTGCCCGACGAGCGCGCCGGCACTCTGCTGGTGTTCCGCACGTTTGAAAAGCTCAGCTACGGCCTGGTGCTCAGCGCATCGCATCCGCTGGCGGTGTTGGACCGTTTCGAGACGGTTCGTCAATCGCAATAAATAGCCTGCTAAATAAGTTACCAACAGAGTTATCCACAGCTTGTTCCGGTCAAGGATGATCCGATGTATCCGACAAACAGCCACCCAATTTCCCCGTCAGAACTGGAAGCACGGCTACGCCTGCACAGGCTCCCGGAACTGGGGCCCAAGCGTTTTCGCTTATTGATCGAAGCGTTCGGCAGCGCTTCAAAAGCCATCAGTGCCCCCGCCAGTGCCTGGCGTGCGCTGGGCTTGCCAACCCTCAGCGCCGAAGCTCGGCGCAGCCCTGAAATACGCGACGGTGCCAGCGAGGCATTGGCTTGGCTGGCGCGCCCGGCCCAGCATTTGTTGATGTGGGACCAACCTGAGTACCCCGCGCTGCTGGCGCAGATCGACGATGCACCGCCGCTGTTGTTCGTCGCCGGCGACCCCGCAATCCTGGAAAAACCGCAACTGGCGATGGTCGGCAGTCGCCGTGCCTCGCGCCCCGGCATGGACACCGCCGCGGCGTTTTCCCGCAGCCTGGCGAGTGCCGGTTTTGTCATCACCAGCGGCTTGGCCCTGGGCATTGATGGCGCGGCGCATCAAGCGGCGTTGGATGTGGGAGGCCACACAATCGGCGTACTGGGCACGGGGCTGGAAAATTTTTATCCACAGCGCCACCGACGGCTTGCTGCCGCGATGATTGCCCAAGGCAGCGCGGTGGTTTCCGAGTTCCCGTTGGACGCCCCGCCCCAGGCCAGTAACTTTCCCCGGCGTAATCGGATCATCAGTGGCCTGTCCCTGGGCGTATTGGTGGTGGAAGCCAGCATGGCCAGCGGCTCGTTGATCACCGCAAAACTGGCCGCCGAGCAGGGGCGTGAGGTGTATGCGATCCCAGGTTCGATTCATCATCCCGGTGCCAAGGGCTGTCACCAGTTGATCCGCGAGGGCGCGACGCTGGTGGAGACCATCGAGCACATTCTCGAAGGTTTACGCGGCTGGCAGGCCTTGTCGCGTCCGGCCCCGTTGCCGGTGACGCACCCACTGGTGGCGCTGCTGCACGCCGCCCCCCACACCAGTGAAGCCTTGGCGATTGCCAGCGGGCGGCCGTTGTCTCAGGTGTTGGCGAACCTCACGGAGTTGGAGCTGGAAGGCCAGGTGATCTGCGAAAGCGGGCGCTGGGTTGCGCGCTGTCAGCTTTTGTAGCGACTCGTTTTATTGGAACTGGGTTTTGTAATGAAGATCGGTAAACTGCCCAGAGCTTAGTCTGGAGAGTTAAACCATGGTCAACAGGTGGCGTGTGCAAGAAGCCGCACGAGAAATTCGCGCAGGCGCGGTGATTGCCTATCCAACCGAGGCGGTCTGGGGCCTGGGCTGCGACCCTTGGAACGAAGAAGCGGTGGACCGGCTGCTGGCGATCAAAAATCGCTCGGTGGACAAGGGCCTGATCCTGGTTGCCGACAATATTCGCCAGTTCGATTTTCTGTTTGAAGACTTCCCCGATGCGTGGATCGAACGCATGGCGAGCACCTGGCCGGGGCCGAATACCTGGCTGGTGCCTCATCAGGATTTGTTGCCGGAATGGGTGACCGGCGTGCATGACACGGTGGCGCTGCGGGTCAGCGATCACCCATTGGTGCGGGATTTGTGTTCACTGGTGGGGCCGTTGATTTCCACCTCGGCCAACCCTCAGGGCCGCCCGGCTGCCCGCACGCGGATTCGCGTGGAGCAGTATTTCCGCGGCCAGGTGGACGTGGTCTTGGGTGGCGCCTTGGGCGGGCGCAAGAACCCCAGCCTGATCCGTGACCTGGTGACGGGCGATGTGGTGCGTCCGTCGTAGTGCTTTTGTGGCGAGGGCGCTTGCCCCCTCGCCACAACGGGCAGTCAAGGCAGCAAAATCGTCGAGCCCGTGGTACGCCGCGCCGACAACTCCGTCTGCGCCTTCGCCGCGTCTGCCAGCGGATACCGCTGGTTGATATCAATGCGCACCTTGCCGCTTTTGATCATCGAAAACAGATCGTCCGCCATCATCTGCAGGTTTTCCGCATTGTTGGAGTACGTCGCCAGCGTGGGCCGGGTGACGTACAGCGAGCCTTTTGCCGACAGAATTCCCAGGTTCACCCCATCTACGGCGCCTGACGCATTGCCGAAGCTCACTACCAGCCCACGTGGCGCGACGCTGTCGAGGGAGGTCAGCCAGGTGTCCTTGCCGACGCCGTCGTACACCACCGGTACCTTTTTGCCGTCAGTCAATTCCAGCACGCGCTGTGCGACGTTTTCCTTGCTGTAGTCGATGGTTTCCCATGCGCCGAGGGATTTGGCCACGGCGGCTTTTTCCGCCGAGCTGACGGTGCCGATCAACTTCACGCCCAGGGCCTTGGCCCATTGGCAGGCCAGGGAACCCACGCCACCCGCTGCGGCATGGAACAGGATGGTTTCGCCACCCTTCAGTTCATACGTCTGGCGCAGCAGGTATTGCACGGTGAGGCCCTTGAGCATGGCACCGGCGGCTTGTTCGAAGCTGATGTCGTCCGGCAGGTGCACCAGGTTGGCGGCGGGCAGCACGTGGAATTGGCTGTAGGCACCCAGTGGGCCGCTGCCGTAGGCCACGCGGTCGCCGACCTTGAATTGGCTGACTTCGCTGCCGATGGCATCCACCACGCCGGCGCCTTCCGCCCCCAGGCCCGATGGCAAGGCCGGCGGTGCGTACAGCCCACTGCGAAAATAGGTGTCGATGAAGTTCAGGCCAATCGCCTCGTTACGCACTCGAACCTGTTGCGGGCCAGGCTCTGCCGGCGTGTAGTCCACATATTCAAGTACGTCGGGGCCACCATGGGCACTGAACTGGATACGTTTGGCCATCTTCCTTCTCCTTGGGTCGAATTCGCGTAGCCCCCTATCGGACTCCTAAGCTTGATCCTCGTCAACTGCGGTGAACCTGGGTGCAGTGCTATCCTGTGCGCCCATTTGCCGCCGAGGCCCCTGGCCTCGCGTAGCGCTGCCCGATTCAAGGTGATGTCATGACTACTCGCACCGAGGCTGTCAAAGCCTACCTGCTCGACCTGCAAGACCGCATTTGCAGCGCCCTGGAAACCTTCGAGACGGATACTCGCTTTATCGAAGACGCCTGGACCCGGCCTGCCGGCGGCGGCGGTCGCACCCGTGTGATCGCAGACGGCACGGTGATCGAAAAAGGCGGCGTTAACTTTTCCCACGTCTTTGGTAGCGGCCTCCCACCCTCCGCCAGCGCGCATCGTCCTGAACTGGCGGGTCGCGGCTTTGAAGCCCTTGGCGTGTCCCTGGTGATCCACCCGCACAACCCCCATGTACCGACTTCCCACGCCAACGTACGCTTTTTCATCGCCGAAAAAGAAGGCGAAGAGCCGGTATGGTGGTTCGGTGGCGGCTTCGACCTCACGCCCTACTACGGCAACGAAGAAGATTGCATCCACTGGCACCGCGTAGCCGAGCAGGCCTGTGCGCCGTTCGGCCCGGACGTGTACGCGCGCTACAAGGCGTGGTGCGACACGTATTTCCATATCAAGCACCGCAACGAGCCACGTGGCATCGGCGGCCTGTTCTTCGATGATTTGAACGAGTGGGGGTTCGACACCTGCTTCGCCTTCATCCGCGCCATCGGCGACGCTTACATCGACGCTTACCTGCCGATCGTGCAGCGCCGCAAAGCCATGGCCTATACCGCGCAGCAACGCGAATTCCAGGAATTTCGCCGTGGCCGCTATGTTGAATTCAACCTGGTCTACGACCGGGGCACCCTGTTCGGCCTGCAATCGGGCGGGCGTACCGAGTCGATCCTTATGTCGCTGCCGCCGCAAGTGCGCTGGAGCTACGACTGGAAGGCCGAAGCCGGCAGCGAAGAAGCACGCCTCACCGATTACTTCCTGCAAGACCGCGACTGGCTCGGCCTTGCCGCGCCCAAGGCGGCCGTCTGATGGATAAATATGTCGTCTTCGGCAACCCCATCGGTCACAGCAAGTCGCCGCTGATACACCGCCTGTTCGCCGAGCAGACCGGCGAACAACTGGACTACAGCACCTTGCTCGCGCCGCTGGAGGATTTCACCGGCTGCGCTCGTGAGTTCTTTGTGCAAGGCCGTGGCGCCAACGTCACCGTACCGTTCAAGGAAGACGCCTACCGGCTGGCCGACAGCCTCACCGAACGCGCTCAACGCGCTGGCGCGGTAAATACCTTGAGCAAGTTGGCCGACGGCACCTTGTTGGGCGATAACACCGACGGCGCGGGCCTGGTGCGTGACCTGACGGTAAACGCCGGGTTGAGTCTGCAAGGCAAACGCATCCTGTTGCTGGGCGCCGGTGGCGCGGTACGCGGGGCGCTGGAGCCGTTGCTGGCCGAGCGGCCTTCTTCGTTGATCATCGCCAACCGCACCGTGGAAAAGGCCGAGAGACTCGCCGAATTGTTCGATGACCTTGGCCCTGTGTCCGCCAGCGGTTTCGACTGGCTGCGTGAGCCGGTGGACGTGATCATCAACGCCACGTCCGCCAGCCTGTCAGGCGATGTACCGCCGATTGCCGGCAGCCTGATCGAACCGGGCAAGACGTTCTGCTACGACATGATGTACGCCAAGGAGCCGACTGCGTTTTGCCGCTGGGCCAGCAAGCAGGGGGCAGCGGTGGCGATGGACGGCCTGGGCATGCTGGTGGAACAGGCGGCTGAAGCTTTCTTCCTGTGGCGCGGTGTGCGCCCGGATTCGGCGCCTGTATTGGCGCAGATGCGCCGCCAGTTGGCCTAACGCCTATCCAGAGTGGGCACAGTCATCATGTGGGAGCGGTGTGTCAGTCAAAGAGATTTAGACTGGTCCACCTATATCGGGAGCAAGCCCCACATTTTTTAACCGCGTTCAGTCTTCAAAATGGATGGGGCACTTATCGGCCCCCTCCAGCTTCTTCAACTCATCCACCACCTGCGGCCTGGCTCGGCGCAATGTCAAACTGCGTCCAAGACCGCGCAACCGCCGTGCCTCCTGGTGCAGCATTTCCACCCCGGAATAGTCGATAAAGTTGATCTGCTGCGCCTCGATCACCACCCTTTCGCCCTGCAGGCTTTGCAGGCGCACCTGCAGATAGTGGCTGGCACCAAAAAAGATCGAACCGCCGACCCGCAGCACGTCTTCGTCTCCATCTCGCCATTGTTGAACCCGCGGCTGCGAGGTGCGCTTGAGGTAAAAAAACAGCGAGGCCAACACGCCGGCATAGATCGCTGTTTGCAGTTCCAGCAGCAAGGTGGCGACACAGGTGAGGCTCATCACCACAAACTCGGCGCGGCTGACCCGGAACAGCGCGCGGATGCCGCGATGGTCCACCAGGCCCCAGCAAATCAACAGGATGCTCGCCGCCATGCTCGGAATCGGGATATGCGCGATCAACGCCGCGCCAAACACTGCAAACAGCGCCACCCACAACGCCGAAAACACCCCGGCCAACGGCGAACAGGCCCCGGCTTCATAGCTCAGGCCTGAGCGGGTAAAGGAACCAGCCGACACGTAACCGGAGAAAAATCCGCCGACGATGTTGGATAAACCCTGCGCACGTACTTCTTGATTGGCGTCGAGCAATTGCTGTGAACGGGCCGACAGCGAGCGCGCAATCGACAGGCTGGTCACCAGCCCCAGCATGCCCACCGCCACGGCACTGGGTAGAAGGCGCAGGATCATGTCCAGGTCCATTGGCAACGGGCTGAACGGCGGCAGTTTGCCGATAAACGAACTGACCCGCGCCACGTGCCCGAATACCGCCGGCCACAGCCATGCGGCCAGGCTGCTCAATGCCAGGGCAATCAATAACGTCGGCCAGCGTGGCACCAGAGACTTAAGCAATGCACCCACCAGCAACGTGCCCAGGCCCAGGGCCAGTGAGGCGTGGTCCCACTCGCCGCTATGGTCGATCAGCGCCAGCAGGCTGTTGATCGCCGTGGCCTGGCTCGGCAAAACCAGGCCCAGCAGGTTGGGCAACTGCCCAAGGGCGATCACCACGGCGGCGCCGAGGGTGAACCCCAACACCACCGAATGGGAGACGAAGTTCACCAGCGCACCGAAGCGCAGCATGCCCAGCAACCACTGGAAAACGCCTGCGAGGAAGGTAAGCAACAGGATGAGCGTGATGTAGTCCTGTGACCCAGGGACGGCCAGCGGGCTGACGCTGGCGTAGAGCACGATGGAAATCGCCGCCGTGGGGCCGCAGATCAGGTGCCAGGACGAACCCCACAGACACGCGATCAGCACCGGGATGATGGCGGCGTACAGGCCATATTCCGGTGGGAGGCCGGCGATCAATGCGTAGGCAATCGACTGCGGCAACGCGAGCACGGCGCCGCTGAGGCCGACCATCGCGTCCCGGCCGACGCTGGCGCGGGTTTGGCGCGGCAGCCAACTCAGGAAAGGAAAGAGTGTGTGGCGGTAGGGCCGGGGCATTTATAACTCGGCTGAAAAGGTTTGACTCAAGGGTATCAGTACACGCCAATCCCTGTGGGAGGGGGCTTGCTCCCTCCCACATTGGGACAGTGTCAGGCCTTAGAGCTTGGCTTTGACCGCCGCCAGCGCATCCTGGCCATCCACGGTTTTTACGCCCTCCAGCCATTTGTCCAGCACCGCCGGGTTGGCCTTGATCCACGCCTTCGCCGCCTCGGCATTGCTGAGCTTATTGTTGGCCACCTGCGCCATGATGCTGTTCTCCATCTCCTGGGTGAAACTCAGGTTGGTCAGCAGTTTTCCTACGTTCGGGCAGGCCTGGGCGTACCCTTTGCGGGTCAGGGTGTACACGCTACCGGTAGCGCCAAAATATTTCTCGCCGCCCTTGAGGTAGTGCATTTTCAACTGCACGTTCATCGGGTGCGGCGTCCAGCCGAGGAAGGTGACAAAGCGCTGTTTCTTCACTGCCCGGGACACTTCGGCGAGCATCGCCTGTTCGCTGGACTCGATCAGCTTCCACTGGCCCAGGTCAAAGTCGTTCTTCTTGATGATCTCCTGCAACGAGATGTTCGCCGGCGCGCCGGAGCCAATGCCGTAGATCCTCTTGTCGAACTTGTCGGCGAATTTGTTCAGGTCGGCAAACTCATGCACACCGGCGTCCCACACGTAGTCCGGCACGGCGAGGGTGAACTCGGTGCCGTCGAGGTTCTTGGCCAATTGCACGACATCGCCATTGGCCACGAACTTGTCGTAGAACCCCTGCTGCGCCGGCATCCAATTGCCGAGGAACACATCCACCTGGCCGTCCTTGAGCCCGCCGAAGGTAATCGGCACCGCCAGGGTGTCGACCTTGGCCTTGTAGCCCATGCCCGTCAGCAGAAAACCGGTGATGGCGTTGGTCGCGGCGATGTCGCTCCAGCCGGGATCGGCCATTTTCACTGTTTCGCAGCTGGCGTCCGCGTACACGTTGGCGCTGCTTAACGCCAGAATGCCCAGCACTACCGTTAACTTTTGCATGGCCTTCCCTCTGTATTTATTGGTTTTGGCAGGGTTGTGGATAACGTGCCTTGCGCTCCAGGTCGTCGAGGTCGATATGGTTGCGCATGTATTGCTGACTGGCGTCCACCAGCGGCTGGTGGTCCCAGCTCTTCAGCTTGCCCAGGGTCAGCGCCTCGAATACCAGGCGACGGCGGCGTTGGCTGGCGAGTACCTGCTGATGGATCGCCGGGATGTCCCATTTGGCCCGCGCCTCGTTCAGGAAGGCTGCAAACAGCGCCCGATGCTGTGGCGACTGGCTGAGCTCTTCCTGCTCCCCTGGGTCGTTGTGTACGTCGAACAGTAGACACGGGTCGTCTTCGCTGTAGATGAATTTGTAGGCGCCCCGGCGAATCATCATCAGCGGGCTGATAGTGCCTTCGGCCATGTATTCGCCGAACACTTCGTCGTGCCCGCCCTGCCCTTGCAAATGCGCCACCAGCGAGCGCCCGTCCAGCGGCAGGCGTGGGTCCAACTCGCCGCCGGCCAGCTCCACCAGCGTGGGCAACAGGTCGGCGGTGGACACGGCTTTTGATACGCGCCCCGCCGCAAACTGCCCCGGCGCACTGACCAGCAGCGGCACGCGGGCGGCCATTTCAAACCAGTGCATTTTGTACCAGAGGCCACGCTCGCCGAGCATGTCGCCATGGTCGCCGGAGAACACAATGATGGTGTCGTCGGCAAGGCCGGTGTCTTCCAGGGTCTGCAACAGCCTGCCGACGTTGCTGTCGATGTAGCTGCAGGCACCGAAGTAGGCGCGGCGTGCATCGCGGATCTTATCCACAGGCAGCGGCTTGTCCCACAGGTCGTAGACCTTGAGCAGGCGCTGGGAATGGGGGTCGAGATCACACTGTGCCGGGGTTGCGGGCAAAGGGATGTCGCTCTCGTCGTACAGGTCCCAGAACGGCTTGGGAATGGTGTACGGGTCGTGGGGATGGGTCATCGACACGGTCAGGCAGAACGGTTGGTCGCCGTCCTCGCGAATATGGTCGAACAGATACTGCTGCGCCTTGAACACCACCTCTTCGTCGAAGTCCAGCTGGTTGGTGCGCAGGCATGGCCCGGCTTGCAGCACCGAGGACATGTTGTGGTACCAACTGGGGCGTACGTGCGGCTCATCCCAATTCACCGCCCAACCATAGTCGGCGGGGTAGATGTCACTGGTCAGGCGCTCCTCATAACCGTGCAACTGGTCGGGGCCGCAAAAATGCATCTTGCCCGACAGCGCGGTGCGGTAGCCGAGGCGTCGCAGGTAGTGCGCATAGGTGGGCACATCGGCGGGAAAATCCGCCGCGTTGTCATAGGCGCCGATCTTGCTCGGTAATTGCCCGCTGACCAGCGTGAAGCGCGACGGCGCGCACAACGGGCTGTTGCAATAGGCGGCGTCGAACACAACGCCCTGCTCGGCGAGGCGGCTCAGATTCGGCAGCTTGATGGGCGAAGAACCGTAGAACGGAAGCAGCGGCGCGGCCATTTGATCGGCCATGATGAAAAGAATGTTCTTGCGCTTCATGGGGGCTTGGCATTCCATAGGCGGTGTTTATGCCAGTGAGCATGCAGCCCATGGAAAATGGGGTAAAGCCCATGAAAAGCAATGTCTAGGATAAGCACAGCTTATGTATGAAGCCCTTGGCGATGTGTCCCTCGACCTGCTGCGCGCGTTTGAAGCCGCAGCCCGTCATCGCAGCTTTACAGCGGCGGCCATGGAGCTGGGCACCACCCAGCCGGCGATCAGCCAACAGATCAAGTGCCTCGAGGAACAACTGGCGATTCGCCTGTTTGATCGCATCTACCGCGGCATTGAGCTGACCGACGCCGGCGCCTTGCTGTTCGAGCATGTGCAAGGCGGTTTGCAAACCATCAACCAAGGTCTCAGCGCGATCACTCAGCAGGACCAGCACGAAGTGCTGCAAGTGGCCACCGACTTTGCCTTCGCCGCCTATTGGCTGATGCCGCGCCTGCATCGCTTCCACCAGGCCAACCCGCACGTGGATGTGAGCCTGGTCACCAGCGAGCGCAACCATGCCACCTTGCGCAGCGATATCGACGTAGCGGTGCTGTTTGGCGATGGCCGTTTCAAACAGGGCGACAGCCTGTGGCTGTTCAACGAAGAAGTATTCCCGGTGTGCAGCCCGCAGTGGCTCAAGGACCAGGCCACACCGCTGACCTTGCACAATTTGCACGATGTTCCTTTGCTGCACCTGCGCCAGGAAAACAACAGCCAATGGTTCGATTGGAGCGGTGTATTCCGCGAACTGGGTATCACCGCCGCCCCCACGCCTGGCCAACTGCGCTTCGATAACTACACCTTGCTGATCCAGGCGGCGATTGCCGGCCAGGGCGTGGCCATCGGCTGGCGGCATTTGGTGGATAACCTGCTGGAGCAGAACTGGCTCTGCCGACCGATCAGCAACACGGTCATCTCGCGTTTCGGCTATTACGTGGTGCAGCCCCAGCGCAAACGTCGCGGGCAGTTGGTTGAGCGTTTTGTCGATTGGCTGGTGGCGGAGCAGGCCAGCAGCGCGCAGTCATTGACCGGGCTGGCCCTGCCGTCGATTGCGGTCTAGCATCTGGCGCACAGTGGATCCGGAGTTCCTCATGCAACGTATCAAGGGCTATCACGCCCACATCTACTTCGATGCCAATACGATCGATCAGGCGCGCAGCCTGTGTGAAGACGCCGCAACACTGTTCCCGTTGCGCATGGGGCGCGTGCATGAGCGCCCCGTCGGCCCGCACCCGGACTGGAGCTGCCAGCTGGCGTTCGACGCCGAATACATCGGCGTGGTGCTGCCGTGGCTGGCGCTGCATCGCGATGGGCTGGTGGTGTTCCTGCACCCTGAAACCGGCGATGAGCTCAAGGACCACACCGATCACGCCATCTGGCTGGGCGCGATGCGTACGCTGGATCTGTCTGTTTTTTAACCCTCTTCTCGATGTGCAACCCCCTCAATTTCTGTGAAGGAGAGCGGGATTTCTGCGGTCGCATCCCAATATATGGGATTGATATTTATATATTGAGATGTCGCCAGGCTTAGGTTTATATTCGCCCATCTGCTTTTTTCAGCACCCACTCATTTCAGGTGAAGCGATGCAGGCGCAATTGATCGCGCTCGATTGGGGAACCAGCTCCCTTCGTGCTTACAAACTCGGCCCCGCAGGCGTGGTGCTGGAACAACGCTCACTGGCGTCAGGCATCATGCATCTGCCCACAGAAGCCCGGAAGATCGCCGGCGTGCTGTGCAGCGATGGCTTCGAATTGGCCTTTGATGCGGCCTGCGGGGATTGGCTCGACGCTGAACCTGGCTTGCCGGTGATCGCCTGCGGCATGGTTGGCAGTGCCCAGGGCTGGAGCGAGGCGGCGTATCGCACTACCCCAGTCGATGTCGCAAGCCTGGGCCAGGCACTGCACAACGTGCGCAGCCTGCGCGGTGTCGAGGTGCATATTGTGCCCGGTGTGATCGAGCAGGTCGGCTTGCCCAATGTGATGCGCGGCGAAGAAACCCAGGTGTTGGGTGTGTTGCAGGGGCTGGGGGCCGAAGTGTTGATTGGCCTGCCGGGCAGCCATTCCAAGTGGGTCGAGGTGGTGGGCGGCCGCATCACCCACTTCGACACCTTTATGACCGGCGAAGTGTTCGCGGTGTTGAGCAAGCACAGCCTGCTGGGCCGTACCCAAAAGCCTTCCGAGACATTCCAGGCCGCGGCCTTTGACCGGGGCGTGCAGGTGGCGCTGTCCGACGAGGGCGCGCGGGGTGTGCTGTCGACGCTGTTCAGTGCGCGCACCCTCGGCCTGACCGCCGCCCTCTCGCCGGAACAGCAGCCCGATTACCTGTCCGGCCTGTTGATCGGCCACGAACTCGCGGGCCTGCCGGGCCGCGCAAAACACATGCCGATCATCCTGGTCGGCGCCGCCCCCCTCTGCGCCCGCTATCAACGCGCCCTCGCCCTGTGCGGCTTCGCCCCTGTCAGCCTGGCGCAGGAAGCCACCGAGCGCGGCCTGTGGCAACTGGCCGTGGCGGCCGGGCTCATTCAACCTGTATCGGAGGCCTGACATGCTCAAGCAAGCACTCGCACAAAACGGTTTGATCGCGATCCTGCGCGGTGTACGCCCGGACGAAGCCAAGGCTGTCGGCCAGGTGCTGTACGACGCCGGTTTTCGCGTGATCGAAGTCCCGCTCAATTCGCCGGACCCTTACACCAGCATCCGCACCCTGCGTGACAGCCTGCCCGCCGATTGCCTGATCGGGGCCGGTACGGTGTTGACGCCTGAACAGGTTGAGCAGGTGAAAGCCGCTGGCGGCCAGGTGATCGTCATGCCCCACAGCGATGCCAAGGTACTGCGCGCGGCCAAGGCGGCGGGCCTGTACCTGTCGCCGGGTGTGGCCACGCCCACCGAAGCCTTCGCCGCATTGGCCGAAGGGGCCGATGTGTTGAAGCTGTTCCCGGCCGAGCAAATGGGCCCGGCGGTGATCAAGGCGTGGCTGGCGGTACTGCCGCAGGGCACGTTGCTGCTCCCGGTGGGCGGCATTAACCCGGACAACATGCAGGTGTTCACCGACGCTGGCGCCAAAGGGTTCGGGCTGGGGTCCGGGTTGTTCAAGCCGGGCATGACCGTGGATCAGGTCGCGAGCCGCGCCCAGGCGTACGTCGCCGCCTGGAAAGCCCTGAGCCGAGATTAAATTCCGCGCCCACAGGCGCCGCATCGATAAGAGAGATAACAGATGAAAATCACCAAACTGACGACCTTTATCGTCCCGCCGCGCTGGTGCTTCCTCAAGGTCGAAACCGACCAGGGCGTGACCGGTTGGGGTGAGCCCGTGGTCGAAGGCCGCGCTCACACCGTGGCCGCTGCCGTTGAGGAACTGTCCGACTACCTGATCGGCAAAGACCCACGCAATATCGAAGACATCTGGACCGTGCTCTACCGGGGCGGTTTCTACCGCGGCGGCGCCGTGCACATGAGCGCGCTGGCCGGTATCGACCAGGCGCTGTGGGACATCAAGGGCAAGGCCCTCGGCGTTTCCGTCAGCGACCTGCTCGGTGGCCAGGTACGCGACAAGATCCGCGTGTATTCGTGGATCGGTGGCGACCGCCCGGCCGACACCGCCCGCGCGGCCAAAGAGGCGGTGGCCCGTGGCTTTACCGCCGTGAAAATGAACGGCACCGAAGAATTGCAGTTCGTCGACAGCTTCGAAAAAGTCGACCTGGCCCTGGCCAACGTGGCGGCCGTGCGTGATGCGGTCGGCCCTAACGTCGGCATCGGCGTCGACTTCCATGGCCGCGTGCACAAGCCCATGGCCAAGGTGCTGATGAAGGAGCTGGACCCGTACAAGCTGATGTTTATCGAAGAGCCCGTGCTCAGCGAAAACTACGAAGCCCTCAAGGAACTGGCGCCGCTGACCAGTACTCCGATCGCCCTGGGCGAGCGCCTGTTCTCGCGTTGGGACTTCAAGCGTGTGCTCAGCGAAGGCTATGTTGACATCATCCAGCCGGATGCTTCCCACGCCGGCGGCATCACCGAAACCCGCAAGATCGCCAACATGGCCGAAGCCTACGATGTGGCCCTGGCCCTGCACTGCCCACTGGGCCCGATTGCCTTGGCCGCTTGCCTGCAACTGGATGCGGTTTGCTACAACGCGTTTATCCAGGAGCAAAGCCTGGGCATTCACTACAACGAGAGCAACGACCTGCTCGACTACGTACGTGACCCCGGTGTGTTCGACTACGACCAGGGCTTTGTGAAGATCCCCAACGGGCCGGGCCTGGGCATCGAGATCAACGAGGAATACGTGATCGAGCGCGCCGCTATCGGCCACCGCTGGCGCAACCCGATCTGGCGCCATGCCGACGGCAGCTTTGCCGAGTGGTGATTCCCTCCTGAAGGAACACGGTTAAACATGTGGCAGGGGGCTTGCTCTCTTCCACATTTTGATTCGGTTTCATCAGTAAGTCCGTCCTCAATAAACATAAAAAGAGGCACTTCCCATGCACCCTGAATCCCTCACCGGTCAGGCTTCTTTAGTCACGCCTAGCCGAAAGCGCTTTTTCATCATGGTGCTGCTGTTCATCACCGTGGTCATCAACTACCTCGACCGCAGCAACCTGTCGATTGCCGCCCCGGCGCTCACCAGCGAGTTGGGCATCGACCCGGTACACGTCGGCCTGATTTTCTCCGCGTTCGGCTGGACCTACGCGGCCATGCAGATCCCGGGTGGCTGGCTGGTCGACCGCGTGCCGCCGCGTATCCTCTACACCGCCGCGCTGCTGTTGTGGTCCATCGCCACGGTAATGCTCGGCTTTGCCGCCAGCTTCATCGCGCTGTTTGTGCTGCGCATGGCCGTCGGTGCGTTGGAAGCGCCGGCTTACCCGATCAACAGCCGTGTGGTCACCACCTGGTTTCCCGAGCGCGAGCGCGCAACGGCGATTGGCTTTTATACCTCCGGGCAATTCGTCGGGCTGGCGTTTCTCACGCCGGTGCTGGCGTGGCTGCAACATGAGTTCGGTTGGCACATGGTGTTTGTCACCACCGGCGGCGTCGGCATCCTGTGGGCAGTGATCTGGTACGCGGTGTACCGCGAGCCGAAGGACTTTAAAGGCGCCAACCAGGCTGAAATCCAGTTGATCCGCGACGGCGGCGGCCTGGTGGACATGCAGGCGCAAACCGCCAAGGCGCCGTTCAGTTGGGTGGACCTGGGTATCGTGCTGAGCAAGCGCAAACTCTGGGGTATCTACCTTGGGCAGTTCTGCCTGAACTCCACGCTGTGGTTTTTCCTGACGTGGTTTCCGACCTACCTGGTGAAGTATCGCGGCATGGACTTCATCAAGTCCGGCCTGCTGGCGTCGTTGCCGTTCCTGGCGGCGTTTGTCGGTGTGCTGTGTTCCGGGGTTTTTTCCGACTGGCTGATTCGCCGGGGCGCCTCGGTGGGCTTTGCGCGCAAGTTGCCGATCATTGGCGGGCTGTTGATTTCCACGGCGATCATCGGCGCCAACTACGTGGACTCGACGGCGTGGGTGATTGCGTTCCTGGCGGTGGCGTTCTTCGGGAACGGGCTGGCGTCGATTACCTGGTCGCTGGTATCGACCCTGGCACCGGCACGGTTGCTGGGCCTGACCGGCGGCGTGTTCAACTTCATCGGTAACCTGTCGGCGATTGCCACGCCGATCGTGATCGGCTTTCTGGCCAGCGGCGATTCGTTTGCGCCGGCGATCACCTACATCGCCGTGCTGGCGTTGTTGGGGGCGCTGTCCTACATATTGCTGGTGGGCAAGGTCGAGCGGATCAAGCTGGACGAATAAACGGCGGCGAGGGAGCAGGCTCCCTCGCCACGGCAAGCCTTACTTGCGTGCGTTGCGCACGCCTTCGGCCAGCGCCGCGCAATGGCTCAACACGCCATCAATCGCCTGCTGTTCGTTGCCGGCGTTGGCGATGTGATCGATCAGCGCCGAGCCCACCACCACGCCGTCGGCCAGGCGCGCGATGGCCGCCGCTTGTTCCGGCGTGCGGATACCAAAGCCGATGCTGATCGGCAGGTCGGTATGGCGGCGCAGGCGGGTCACGGCTTCTTCGACATGTTCCAGCGTGGCGGCGCCGGCACCGGTCACACCGGCGACCGACACGTAGTACACAAAACCGGAGCTGCCGTTGAGGACGGTCGGCAGACGCACGTCGTCGGTGGTCGGGGTGGTCAGGCGGATAAAGTCGATGCCGGCGGCCTGGGCCGGGTCGCACAGCTCGCCGTTGTGCTCGGGCGGCATGTCGACCACGATCAGGCCGTCGACGCCGGCCGCTTTGGCGTCAGCGATAAACGCCGGTACGCCGTATTTGTGGATCGGGTTGAAGTAGCCCATCAACACCAGCGGGGTGTCGTTGTTGTCTTTGCGGAACTCGCGGACCATCTGCAGGGTTTTCGCCAGGTTTTGCTTGGCTTCCAGCGCGCGGATGTTGGCGAGCTGGATGGCTGGGCCGTCGGCCATCGGGTCGGTGAAGGGCATGCCCAACTCGATCACGTCGGCGCCGGCGGCCGGCAAACCCTTGAGGATCGCCAGGGAGGCGTCGTACCCCGGGTCGCCGGCGGTAACGAAGGTCACCAGGGCGGCGCGGTTTTGTTCTTTAAGCTGGGCAAAGCGCGTTTGCAGGCGGCTCATCAGTGTTTCTCCTGCTTGGACTGTTCCATGTGGTGCATCACGGTCTGCATATCTTTGTCGCCACGGCCGGACAGGTTGACCACCATCAGGTGATCCTTGGGCAGGTTGGGTGCGCGTTTGAACACTTCGGCCAGGGCATGGGCGCTTTCCAGTGCAGGAATAATCCCTTCCAGGCGGCAGCATTTATGGAAGGCTTCCAGGGCTTCGTCATCGGTCACCGAGGTGTATTGGACGCGGCCGATATCATGCAACCAGGCGTGTTCCGGGCCGATACCTGGGTAATCGAGGCCGGCGGAAATCGAGTGGGCGTCGATGATCTGGCCATCGTCGTCTTGCAGCAGGAAGGTGCGGTTGCCGTGCAGCACGCCCGGTACGCCGCCGTTGAGGCTGGCGGCGTGCTTGCCGGTTTCGATGCCGTGGCCGGCGGCTTCAACGCCGATGATCTCTACGCTGGTGTCGTCCAGGAACGGGTGGAACAGGCCCATGGCGTTGGAACCGCCACCGATGCACGCCACCAGGCTGTCCGGCAGGCGGCCTTCCTGGGCTTGCAACTGAGTACGGGTTTCTTTGCCGATCACCGCCTGGAAGTCGCGCACCATCGCCGGGTACGGGTGCGGGCCGGCCACGGTGCCGATCAGGTAGAACGTGCTGTCGACGTTGGTCACCCAGTCACGCAGGGCTTCGTTCATTGCGTCCTTGAGGGTGCCGGTGCCGGCGACCACGGGGATCACTTCGGCGCCCAGCAGCTTCATGCGGAATACGTTGGCCTGTTGGCGCTCAATGTCGGTGGTGCCCATGTAGATCACGCATTGCAGGCCAAAGCGCGCCGCCACGGTGGCGGTGGCTACGCCGTGCATGCCGGCGCCGGTCTCGGCGATGATGCGTTTTTTGCCCATGCGCCGCGCCAGCAGGATCTGGCCGATGCAGTTGTTGATCTTGTGCGCGCCGGTGTGGTTGAGCTCTTCGCGCTTGAGGTAGATTTTGGCGCCACCACAGAACTCGGTCAGGCGCTCGGCGAAGTACAGCGGGCTCGGGCGACCTACGTAGTCGCGCTGGAAGTAGGCCAGCTCCTCGTTGAACGCCGGATCGATCTTGGCCGCTTCGTATTCGCGGGCCAGGTCGAGGATCAACGGCATCAGGGTTTCAGCGACATAACGGCCGCCAAACGCGCCAAACAGGCCGTTGGCGTCGGGGCCGTTGCGTAGATCGGTCTGGGACTGATTCATGGGACGCTCCAGGGAAGAAGGGGTGTAGGAAACAATGAGGGCCACTCTACCCCTGACGCGCAAGGGTGAAAACCGATAAGATCGCCGCAACCCGTCAGGAAAACTCACAGATGAGCCGCGACCTTCCCCCCTTAATGCCCTGCGTGCGTTTGAAGCCACCGCGCGGCTCAACAGCGTCAGCCAGGCTGCCGAGCAACTGCACGTGACCCACGGGGCAGTGAGCCGCCAGCTTAAAGTGCTGGAAGAACACCTGGGTGTCAGTCTGTTCAGCAAGGATGGGCGAGGCATTAAACTCACAGATGCCGGCGCTCGGCTGCGTGATGCCAGCTTCGAAGCGTTTGAGCGTTTAAGGGACGTGTGCGCTGAGCTCACCCAACGCAGCGCGGATGCGCCGTTTGTGCTGGGTTGCTCGGGCAGTTTGCTGGCGCGCTGGCTGATCCCGCGCTTGGGCCGCTTGAACGCCGACCTGCCTGACTTGCGCCTGCACCTGTCGGCGGGCGATGGCGACCTGGACCCGCGCCGCCCTGGGCTGGACGCTTTGCTGGTCTTCGCCGAGCCGCCCTGGCCGACGGATATGCACGTGTATGAACTGGCCAGCGAGCGTATCGGCCCGGTGATGAGCCCGCGTTTTGCCGGTTATGAGCGCCTGCGCCGGGCGCCGGCATCAGCCTTGTGCGGCGAAGCGTTGTTGCACACCACCTCGCGCCCGCAGGCCTGGCCTATTTGGGCGCGGCAACACGATATGGCGCCCGATGCGTTGAAACACGGCCAGGGTTTTGAGCATTTGTATTATTTGCTGGAGGCAGCCGTCGCGGGCTTGGGCGTAGCAATTGCACCGCAGCCGCTGGTGGCAGAGGACCTGCGTGCGGGTCGCCTGGTGGCGCCGTGGGGTTTCAGTGAAACCCCGGCGCACCTGGCGCTGTGGCTGCCCAAGCGCGCCGCGGACGGGCGCGCTCGGCAGTTGGCGCAGTGGCTCAAGGCTGAGTTGATGCGCCAACCGACTTAGTCACCGCGTTTGCACAGCAGGTAAGCCGCCAGCAGGCCCAGCGCGCCAACAGCGACACCGGCTGTAGTCCATGGGTGCTCCTGGGCGTAGTCGCGAGTGGCAACGCCGGTTTCGCGGATTTTGACTTTGCTTTCTTCGTAGGCGTCGCTGATCAGGTGGCGCGAGTGCTTGAGGGCATTCTCGGCGTTGCTTTTCAAGGCCTTCAGGGTCTTGCGCGACTCATCGGACGCATCGTCCTTGAGGCTCTCAAGGGACTTGAGCAGGCTCGAAATCTCGGCTTCCATGCTTTCCAGCGATGCTTTGCGTAAAGAAGTATTGGCCATGTGGATCTCCTGAAGTGATTGAGTGGCGTGTGTAGATACCGACTCCAGCGGTCTCAGAAAGTGCAGTAAATCTGAACTTTCACGTAGGAACGGTCGCCAGAGGCAGTATGAGCTTTGACTGCTAGGCTTTATTGACGACCCTCAGGAGAAACGCTATGTCTGATCATCACACCTACAAGAAAGTCGAATTGGTCGGTTCCTCGACCACCAGCATCGAAGATGCGATCAACAATGCGATTGCCGAGGCCAACAAGAGCCTCAAGCATCTGGAATGGTTCGAAGTGACCGAAACCCGTGGCCATATCGAAAACGGTAAGGTCGCCCACTACCAAGTCACGCTCAAGGTGGGATTCCGAATTGCCAGCAGTTGATCCGCTGAGTTGAACTTGCTGGCTGGCCGATTGCCATAACCTGCGCTACAACGATGGGGCGCCGACACTCAGTGTGTCGGCATGTTGTTTTCTATCAGCGCAAGGAAAGTAACGGATGAAAAAGTTTCTGCTAGCGGTAGGTTTGTTGAGCGTTGCGGGCACGGCCCTGGCGGCGGGCAAGCCTTGTGAAGAGCTGAAAAGCGAGATTGCAGCGAAACTCGACGCCAAGGGCGTTTCGGGGTATTCGCTGGAAGCCGTGGACAAAGGCGCTGCTGCCGACGCAAAAGTGGTCGGTACCTGCGAAGGCGGCACCAAGGAAATCGTCTACAAGCGCGGTTGATCCGTGATGCAGACATAAAATCGACGCACTTGCCCACAGGTGCGTCGATTTTTTTCGCCTGGGGTTCAGCCCTTCATCAACTGCGCCAGCAGTTCGTAGGAATGAATCCGGTCGGCGTGTTCATACAGGTCGCAGGTAAAAATCAGCTCATCGGCGCCGGTTTGTTCGATCAGCACCTCCAGTTTGGCGCGGATCTTTGCCGGGCTGCCGACCATCGCCAGGCCGAGGAAGCTACCGACCGCGTCCTTTTCATGAGGCAACCATAAGCCGTCCATGGTGTTGACCGGCGGGCGCTGCACCAGGCTTTGGCCGCGCATCAGCGCGAGGATGCGCTGGTACACCGATGTAGCCAGGTAGTCGGCCTGCTCGTCGGTGTCGGCGGCCACCAGCGGAATACCGAGCATCACGTAGGGTTTATCCAACACAGCCGAAGGCTTGAAGTGGTTGCGATACACGCGAATCGCCTCGTGCATCAAGCGCGGTGCGAAATGCGAGGCAAAGGCGTAGGGCAAACCGCGCTCGCCGGCCAGTTGCGCACTGAACAGGCTGGAGCCCAGCAGCCACACCGGCACATTGGTGCCGGTGCCGGGCACGGCGATCACGCGTTGGTCCGGTGTGCGCGGGCCCAGGTAAGCCATTAGCTCGGCGACATCTTCGGGGAAATCATCGGCGCTGCCGGAGCGCTCGCGGCGCAGCGCGCGCGCGGTCATCTGGTCGGAACCGGGGGCGCGGCCCAGGCCCAGGTCGATGCGTCCGGGGTACAGGCTTTCCAGGGTGCCAAACTGCTCGGCGATGACCAACGGCGCATGGTTGGGCAACATCACACCGCCCGAGCCGACGCGAATCGTGGATGTGCCGCCGGCCAGATAGCCCAGCAACACCGAGGTGGCCGAGCTGGCGATGCCATCCATGTTGTGGTGCTCGGCTACCCAGAAACGGTTGTAGCCGAACTTTTCCACATGCTGGGCCAGGTCCAGAGAATTGCGCAACGATTGCGCCGGACTGCCGTTGGCCCGCACGGGCACCAGGTCGAGGGTCGAGAACTTCACGTCGGACAGCGATTTCATAAGCCTGCTTCTCCAAGGGGGCGCGCAGGCTTTTAAGACGAACCAAGACCTGCCGCTGCATGTGCATGTTCTATGCAATGAGGGCATATACCCGAGATTCAATAGCCGGCAGGAAAATTTCCTACTGAATTGCTAGGTCTCTCCTACAGGGTGAACTTTGCCAGCGCTTCTATCCTCAGAACTCTACTGACGCAAAACCACCGTTCGAGGAGACCGCTATGAGCATCGTTAAAAAAGCATCTGCGCACTGGGAAGGCGACCTGAAGACTGGCCTGGGTTCCATCTCCACCGAAACCGGCGTACTGCGCGAAGCGCCTTACGGGTTCAAGGCGCGTTTTGAAGGTGGCAAGGGCACCAACCCTGAAGAATTGATCGGTGCGGCCCACGCGGGCTGCTTCTCCATGGCTTTTTCCATGATTCTGGGTGATGCAGGGCTTAAAGCTGACAGCATCGACACCCAGGCTGAAGTAACGCTGGACCAAGTGGATGGCGGCTTCGCGATTACCGCCGTGCATTTGATTCTCAAGGCCAAGATCCCCGGCGCCAGCCAGGCGCAGTTCGATGAACTGAGCAAAAAGGCCAAGGAAGGGTGCCCGGTATCCAAGGTGCTGAATGCGACCATCACCCTGGATGGCAGGCTGGTTAACTGACACGCTTTAATGTGGGAGGGAGCAAGCCCCCTCCCACATTTTAATGCTGCGTTAAATCAGAACTCGCGTTTCCAAACTGTGGTCGAATAGCCATATGCAGCCTAGGCGCACACCCGTGCGCAGTGCATTCAGGGAGCTTCACACATGAAACGTTTTACCTTGGCTATCATCTGCGCTGTGTTGGCCACTTCGGCCGTGGCCGCTCCAAAAGACTGTGAAGAACTCAGGAAAGAGATTGAAGTGAAGATCCAGGCCAAGGCGATTCCGTCCTACACCCTGGAAATCATCACCGCCGAAGAAGCCAAGAACCACGACAGCGCCATGATCGTCGGCTCGTGTGAAAACGGCACCAAGCGCATCATCTACCAAAAAAACAACGACTGATCAGAGGCAGTTCACGCTGCGTTCTTCGGCCAACAACTGACGGGCTGAGTCATACAGCCGGATATTGGGCGTGAACGCCAGCGAGCGGCCCTCCAGTACATAGCGCCGGCCGGCCTGGAAGTGGTCGTATTGCAAGGTCATGAAGCAGGTACGGTATTGGAGCGAGCTAAGACCGCCAAGGCCTCCGCCAGTGGGCACCTCAAAGTCAAAGCGCACCATCAGTTCGTGGGCCCCGGGCGGCATTTGGAAATAACGCCCATCATCGAGATTTTTGCCATCCAGACGCTGCGCCATCACCATCTTGGCGCCCGGTGTCGGCGTGATGAAATCGACCCAGGCCTGTTGCGGGTCAGCGGGCGGCACAGAGGTGGACGTACAGGCGCTGATGAGCAGGGCGGCGAGGCAAAGCAAGAGCTGGCGCATGACAGGCACTCGGCGATAGGAAGAGTATTTTTGTGAGTATAACCACGAACCTATTACCTAGGAGCCGTCAGGGCATGGTCAGGCGTTTTCTTGCAGGGTCGATGGTTGTGCTGCTCAGCGGTTGCTCCAGCGTCAGTTACTACGGCCAACTGGCGGGCGGCCAATGGCAGCTTTTGCGGGCGCGGGAGCCGGTTACGAAGGTGATCGCCGACCCCTCGCGCGCGCAGCCGTTGCGTGATCATCTCGCTCAATCCCAGAAAGCACGTACCTTCGCCAGCGAACATCTGCACCTGCCCGACAACCAGAGTTACCGGCTGTATGCCGATATTGGTCGGCCCTACGTGGTGTGGAATGTCTTCGCCACGCAGGAATTTTCCCTGTCTGCCGAGAACCATTGCTTCCCCATCGCCGGATGCGTGGCCTATCGCGGCTACTACAACCAGGGCGCGGCACGGGGCGAGGCGGCGTTATTGCGCCAGCAGGGCATGGATGTATCAATGGGCGGTGTCGAGGCCTATTCCACGTTAGGTTGGTTCAACGACCCGATCATGAGCTCGATGATGAATTGGGGCGATGAACGCCTGGCCACACTGATCTTTCATGAGTTGGCCCACCAGCGCTTCTACGTGAAGGACGACACGGAGTTCAACGAGTCATTCGCCACTTTCGTCGAGCAGGAAGGCACTCGCCAATGGCGCGCCGCCCGTGGTTTGGCGCCTCAAAGCGACACGATGTTGAAACAGCGCGACCAGTTTATCCAGCTGATCCTCGACACTCGCAAACGCCTGGAAAAACTCTACGCTCAGCCCTTGGCAGCGGGTGTGATGCGCCAGGCCAAGGCCGCCGAATTTGAGCGGTTGCGCAGTGACTATCGCCAAGTGCGCGATAGCCAATGGGGTGGCGATAAACGTTATGACGCCTGGATCAACCAGCCGATGAACAACGCGCGGTTGTTGCCGTTCGGGCTCTATGACCAGTGGGTGCTGGCGTTTGCGGCGTTGTTCAGGCGCGAAGGAGGGGATTGGGTGAAGTTCTATGCCGCGGTTGAGAAGCTGGGCGGATTGCCGATCGCGCAGCGCAAAGCGGCGTTGAAACAGTTGGAAGGTATTGATTTATAGGGCCTCATCGGGGGCAAGCCCCCTCCCACAGTGGGAGGGGGCTTGCCCCCGATGACGACCTCAAGGCCGCCGCAAAAAAGCCTGATGCATCTCAGCCAACGTCTCAAAATGCCACGTCGGCGCCTCAGCATTCAATTCCTCATAGCTGCCAAACCCATACCCCACCGCCGCGCAATCGAGCCCATTGCTGCGCGCACCGATCAGGTCATGCTTGCGATCACCGATCATCAAGGTGGTGGTGGGGTCCAGGCCTTCTTCGCTGATCAAATGCGCAATCAGCTCGACCTTGTTGGTGCGCGTGCCATCCAACTCGCTGCCGTAAATCAGCTTGAAGTGCCTGGCAAAGTCGAAATGCCTGGCGATCTCGCGGGCAAACTCCCACGGCTTGGAGGTCGCCACGTACAAGTGGCGGCCCTGGCCGTTGAGTTCTTCCAGCAGCGGCAGCACGCCATCGAACACGCGGTTTTCATACAGCCCGGTGACCTTGAAGCGCTCGCGGTAGAAATTCACCGCTTCCCAGGCCTTGGTTTCATCGAAGCCGTAGAACTGCATGAAGGCCTGCAGCAACGGCGGGCCGATGAAGTGTTCGAGCTTGCCCAGGTCCGGTTCATCGATGCCCAGTTTGCCGAGGGCGTACTGGATCGAGCGGGTGATGCCCTCGCGAGGATCGGTGAGGGTGCCGTCCAGGTCGAACAGGACGGTTTGGTAAGGCAGGCTCATTGGTCGAACCCCTGGGCCAGGTGCAGGTCTTTGAGCTTCACGTAGTTCGCGGCGCTGTAGGTGAAAAAGGCGCGCTCTTTGTCAGTCAGCGCGCGGACTTGTTTAACCGGGCTGCCCACATACAAAAAGCCGCTGTCGAGTTTCTTGCCCGGTGGCACCAGGCTGCCGGCGCCAATGATCACGTCGTCTTGCACCACCGCGCCGTCCATCACGATGCTGCCCATGCCGATCAGGATGCGGTTGCCCACGGTGCAGCCATGCAGCATGACCTTGTGGGCGATGGTCACGTCGTCGCCGATCAGCAGGGGGAAGCCATCAGGATTGAACGGCCCGGCGTGAGTAATGTGCAGCACGCAGCCGTCCTGGACGCTGGTGCGCTCACCGATGCGGATGCGGTGCATGTCGCCGCGAATCACGGTCAATGGCCAAACGGAGCTGTCGGTGCCGATTTCGACATCGCCGATCACCACCGCCGAAGCATCGACAAACGCCCCGGCGCCCAGGGTTGGCGTGTGGTTCTGATAGGTGCGAAGGGTCACGATAGGCTCTCTCTCTTCTGCTGATAGCTGCGGTGGGCGTTGATTGTAATTAAGATGGCCCCATCTTTGTCTTACCTGTTTCTTCAGCCAAGGTGCCAACCGTGAGCGCGAACAACCCTCTTCTGCAGTCCTACGACCTGCCGCCGTTCTCGGCGATCCGTGCCGAGCACGTCCAACCGGCCATCGAACAGATCCTCGCCGAAAACCGCGTGGCCATCGAAGGCATCCTGCAACGCCAGGGTAAAAATCCTACCTGGGCCGGCCTGGTGCTGGCCATGGACGAACTCAATGACCGCCTGGGCGCCGCCTGGAGCCCGGTCAGCCACCTCAACGCCGTGTGCAACAGTGCCGAACTGCGTGAAGCCTACGAGGCGTGTCTGCCTGCATTGAGCGCCTACTCCACCGAGATGGGCCAGAACCGCCAGTTGTTCCAGGCCTTCGAAGCCCTGGCCAACAGCCCTGAAGCCGCCGGTTTCGATGTGGCGCAAAAAACCATCCTTGAGCACTCCCTGCGTGATTTCCGCTTGTCGGGTATCGACCTGCCGCCGGAGCAGCAAAAGCGCTACGCCGAAGTGCAGAGCAAACTCTCCGAGCTGGGCAGCAAGTTTTCCAACCAACTGTTGGACGCCACCCAAGCCTGGACCAAGCACGTCACCGATGAAGCCACCCTCGCCGGCCTGACCGACTCGGCCAAGGCGCAAATGGCCGCCGCTGCACAGGCCAAGGGCCTCGATGGCTGGCTGATCACCCTGGAATTCCCCAGCTACTACGCGGTGATGACCTACGCCCAGGACCGCGCCCTGCGTGAAGAAATCTACGCCGCCTACTGCACTCGTGCGTCGGACCAAGGCCCGAATGCCGGTCAGAACGATAACGGCCCTGTGATGGAGCAGATCCTCGACCTGCGTCAGGAGTTGGCCCAACTGCTCGGTTTCGCTTCCTTCGCCGAGCTGAGCCTGGCCACCAAGATGGCCGAATCCAGCGATCAGGTGCTGAGTTTCCTACGTGACCTGGCCAAGCGCAGCAAGCCGTTTGCCGCTCAGGATCTGCAACAGCTCAAGGCTTACGCCGCTGAACAAGGCTGTGCCGACCTGCAAAGCTGGGACAGCGGTTTTTACGGTGAAAAACTGCGTGAGCAGCGCTACAGCGTGTCCCAGGAAGCGTTGCGCGCCTACTTCCCGATCGACAAGGTGCTGGGCGGCCTGTTTGCCATTGTGCAGCGCCTGTACGGCATCGAGATCGCCGAGCAAAAAGGCTTCGACACCTGGCACCCGGATGTTCGTCTGTTTGAAATCAAGGAAAATGGCGAGCACGTCGGGCGCTTCTTCTTCGATCTGTACGCCCGCGCCAACAAGCGCGGTGGCGCCTGGATGGACGGCGCCCGTGACCGTCGCCGCACCGTCGACGGCGTGCTGCAAAGCCCGGTGGCCAACCTGGTGTGCAACTTCACGCCGGCCGACAGCGGCAAACCTGCCCTGCTGACCCACGACGAAGTCACCACCCTGTTCCACGAATTCGGCCACGGCCTGCATCACCTGCTGACCCGCGTCGAACACGCCGGCGTGTCCGGCATCAACGGCGTGGCGTGGGATGCGGTGGAGTTGCCGAGCCAGTTCATGGAGAACTGGTGCTGGGAGCCGGAAGGTCTGGCGTTGATCTCCGGCCACTATGAAACCGGTGAGCCTCTGCCTCAGGACCTGCTGCAAAAAATGCTCGCGGCGAAGAATTTCCAGTCCGGCCTGATGATGGTGCGCCAGCTGGAGTTTTCGCTGTTCGACTTTGAAATGCACGCCACCCATGGCGATGGCCGCAGTGTGGCGCAGGTGCTCGAAGGCGTGCGTGACGAGGTGTCGGTGATGCGTCCGCCGGCCTACAACCGTTTCCCCAACAGCTTTGCGCACATCTTTGCCGGTGGTTACGCGGCGGGGTACTACAGCTACAAGTGGGCCGAAGTACTCTCGGCGGATGCCTTTTCCAAATTCGAGGAAGACGGCGTGCTCAATGCAGACACCGGTCGCGCCTTTCGCGAAGCGATCCTGGCGCGCGGCGGTTCCCAGGCGCCGATGGTGCTGTTCGTCGACTTCCGCGGACGCGAGCCGTCGATTGACGCACTCTTGCGCCATAGCGGCCTGAGTGAGGACGCGGCAGCATGAGCGAAGGGCCTGTGATCACCAAGAAGCAATTTATCGCCGGGGCGGTATGCCCGGCGTGCAGCGAACCGGACAAGCTGAAGATGTGGACCGAAGACAGCGTGCCGCACCGCGAGTGTGTGGCCTGCGGGTATACCGATACCTTGAATGACCAAGGGTTGTCGGTGCCCAAGGAGCTGGGTACGCGGGTCAATACCTCGGCACTGAAAGCGCCGGCCGACCCTAAGGTTCAGGCGGTGCAATTCTTCCCGAACCCGAAGCTTAAAAAAGACTAAAGGCCTTACGCAGGCCAATGTGGGAGGGGGCTTGCCCCCGATGGCGCAAGGTCAGCCAGCCTCGGTATAGGCTGACCCACCGCCATCGGGAGCAAGCCCCCTCCCACTTTTTTGCGCGTTGAAACCATTTCCCAATGCTTAGCCTGCTATCCTTTGTAACCATTGATTGCCAAAAATAGACGAGCCGTTCTCCAGAAACGGCCGAATAAACCCGTGACCCCATGATGAGGTGCCCCCATGTCTGATCAAGATCAAGACAACCCCCGGCGTGACTTTTTGCGCAAATCCTTGACCTTGATCCCGGTGGTCACGGTTGCCAGCACTGGCCTTGGCGGCTCCATGCTGATGGCGGCACCTGAACCTGCGCAGGCCGCGCCAGCCCAGCCTGCTGCGAGTGACAAGGCCTACGAACCGACCTATTTCACGGCCGAGGAATGGGCGTTTATCAACGCCGCCGTCGAGCGCCTGATCCCGGCCGATGCCCAAGGCCCTGGTGCGCTGGAAGCGGGCGCGCCGGAGTACATCGACCGCCAGATGAACACGCCGTATGCCAGTGGTGCGTTGTGGTTCATGCAAGGCCCGTTCAACGCCGACGCGGCGCCGGAGATGGGCTGGCAGAGCAAATTGGTACCCAAAGAGATCTACCGCCTGGGCATTGCCGCTACGGATGCTTGGTCCAAAGCGTTCAACGGTAAAGCTTTCGCTGAGCAAGACAGCGCTACCCGAGACGATATGTTGCGTCGCCTGGAGGCGGGCGGCAACGAACTGACCGCGCATTTTGACGCGGTGCCGCCGAAAATGTTCTTCAACCTGTTGCTGCAAAACACCAAGGAAGGGTTCTTTTGCGACCCGATCCACGGTGGCAACAAGGGCATGGTCGGCTGGACCATGATCGGCTTCCCCGGCGCCCGCGCCGACTTTATGGATTGGGTAGAGCGCAACGAGCAATACCCTTTCCCGGCCGTTTCCATGCGCGGCGAGAGGGCATAAACGTGGCGACCATCATGAAAAAAGTAGACGCGGTGATCGTCGGTTTTGGCTGGACCGGCGCGATCATGGCCAAGGAACTGACAGAAGCAGGCCTCAACGTGCTGGCGCTGGAGCGCGGGCCGATGCAGGACACCTACCCTGACGGCAACTACCCGCAGGTCATCGACGAATTGACCTACAGCGTGCGCAAGAAACTCTTCCAGGACATTTCCAAAGAGACCGTGACTATTCGCCATAGCGTGAATGACGTTGCCCTGCCCAATCGTCAGCTTGGCGCGTTTTTACCGGGCAATGGCGTCGGTGGCGCGGGCCTGCATTGGTCCGGGGTGCATTTTCGTGTCGATCCGATGGAGCTGCGCATGCGCAGCCATTACGAAGAGCGCTACGGGAAAAATTTTATTCCCAAGGACATGACCATCCAGGATTTCGGTGTCAGTTATGAGGAGCTGGAGCCGTTCTTCGACTATGCAGAAAAGGTCTTCGGCACCTCCGGCCAGGCCTGGACGGTGAAAGGGCAACTGGTGGGTGAAGGCCGTGGCGGCAACCCCTACGCGCCGGACCGTTCCAACCCGTTTCCACTGGCATCGCAGAAAAACACCGTCTCCGCGCAGCTGTTTCAGAAAGCGGCGGCCGAGGTTGGCTACAAACCCTACAACCTGCCGTCCGCCAATACTTCAGGGCCGTACACCAACCCCTACGGCGCGCAGATGGGGCCGTGCAACTTCTGCGGTTTTTGCAGTGGCTACGTGTGCTACATGTATTCCAAGGCGTCGCCGAACGTGAACATTTTGCCGGCGTTGCGCCAGGTGCCCAATTTTGAACTGCGGCCCAATAGCCACGTGCTCAAGGTCAACCTCGACAGCACCGGCAAAAAAGCCACCGGCGTGACCTATGTAGACGCCCAGGGCCGTGAAGTCGAGCAACCGGCTGACTTGGTGATCCTCGGCGCGTTCCAGTTCCACAATGTGCGCCTCATGCTGCTGTCGGGCATCGGCAAGCCGTACGACCCGATCACCAATGAGGGCGTGGTGGGTAGGAACTTCGCTTACCAGAATATGGCGACCATCAAGGCGTTCTTCGACAAGGACACCCACACCAACAATTTCATCGGTGCCGGCGGCAATGGCGTGGCCATCGATGACTTCAACGCGGATAACTTCGACCACGGGCCCCATGGCTTCGTGGGCGGCTCGCCGATGTGGGTCAACCAGGCCGGCAGCCGACCGATCGCCGGTACGTCAAACCCGCCGGGCACCCCAGCCTGGGGCAGTGCGTGGAAGCGCGCCACCGCCGATTACTACACCCATCAGGTGTCGATGGATGCCCACGGTGCCCATCAATCCTACCGGGGTAATTACCTGGATCTGGACCCGGTCTACCGCGATGCCTACGGCCTGCCGTTGTTGCGGATGACGTTCGACTGGCAAGAAAACGACATCAAGATGAACCGCTTCATGGTCGAGAAGATGGGCAAGGTTGCGCAAGCGATGAACCCCAAGGCCATCGCCGTGATCGGCAAAAAGGTCGGTGAGCACTTCAACACCGCGTCGTACCAGACCACCCACCTCAACGGCGGAGCGATCATGGGCACCGACCCGAAGACCAGCGCGTTGAACCGCTACCTGCAGAGCTGGGATGTACACAACGTGTTTGTCCCAGGTGCGTCCGCTTTCCCACAGGGCCTTGGCTATAACCCTACTGGCCTGGTGGCGGCGCTGACCTACTGGTCGGCGCGGGCGATTCGCGAGCAGTACCTGAAGAACCCCGGCCCACTGGTTCAGGCATAAGGAGCGATGACCATGAAAGCATTCGTTAGCGCCTCTTTGGCACTGTTCAGCAGCTGTTCGGTAAGCGCGGCCGAGGCCGACCTGATCAAGCAGGGCGAATACCTGGCCCGCGCGGGTGACTGCGTGGCTTGCCACACCGCCAAGGGCGGCAAGCCCTTTGCCGGTGGCCTGCCGATGGAAACCCCGATCGGCGTGATCTATTCCACCAACATCACCCCGGACAAGAGCGGCCTGGGCGACTACAGCTTCGAAGACTTCGATAAGGCCGTGCGCCATGGCGTCGCCAAGAGCGGTAGTACGCTTTACCCGGCGATGCCCTACCCGTCTTACGCGCGTGTCAGCGACAGCGATATGCAGGCGTTGTATGCGTACTTCATGAAGGGCGTGGAACCGGTTGCGCAGGAGAACAAGAGCAGTGACATCCCTTGGCCCCTGAGCATGCGTTGGCCATTGGCGGCGTGGCGCTGGATGTTTGCGCCTGAGGTAGCGGAAAAACCGGCGGCGGCGGACGTCGACCCGGTGATCAGTCGTGGCGCTTACCTCGTGGAAGGCCTGGGCCATTGCGGCGCGTGCCACACACCGCGCGCCCTGACCATGCAGGAAAAAGCTCTGAGCGCCACGGACGGCAGTGCATTCTTGTCCGGCAGCGCGCCGCTGGAAGGCTGGATCGCCAAAAACCTGCGTGGCGACCATAAGGACGGCCTCGGCAGCTGGAATGAAGACCAGTTGGTGCAATTTCTCAAGACCGGTCGCAGTGATCGCAGCGCGGTGTTTGGCGGCATGAGTGACGTGGTTGTCCACAGCTTGCAATACATGTCGGAAGAAGACCTGACCGCTGTCGCCCGTTACCTCAAGAGCCTGCCGGCAGTGGATCCCGACGATCAACCGCATCAGTACGACAAACAGGTGGCCGAGGCCCTGTGGAAGGGCGACGACAGCAAGCCGGGCGCGTCGGTGTATATCGACAACTGCGCGGCTTGCCATCGCACCGATGGCCATGGCTACACCCGCGTATTCCCGGCGCTGGCGGGCAACCCGGTGTTGCAGACGGCGGATGCGACCTCGTTGATCAACATCGTGTTGAACGGCGGCACCTTGCCTGCCACCCACACGGCGCCGTCCACGTTCACCATGCCGGCGTTCGCCTGGCGTCTGTCGGACCAGGAAGTAGCGGATGTAGTCAGTTTTATCCGTGGCAGTTGGGGCAATAAAGGCGCGCCGGTCAGCGCAAGCGAGGTGGCCGACCTGCGCAAGCACGACATGCAGACTACCTCGGGCGATGACCTGGGCCAGGTCACACAAAAGCACTGACCGCCAAACGGCACTGGTCAGAAATCGTGCGCCTCGATACTGTATATAAAAACAGTATCGAGGCGCTTTATGTCTACTCCGCTGCCGCCCCGTGGCCGGGGCACCGCCACTAACCTGCACAATCGCTTTGCGCCCACGGTCAGCGTGGCCGAGGACGACGGCTGGTACCAGGAAGTGCCACCCACCCAGGGCACCGAAGTGCGCATCGAAACGGCCAAGACCATCATCACCCGCAACAACTCGCCGGATTTGCCGTTCGACCGTTCGATCAACCCTTATCGCGGTTGCGAGCATGGCTGTATCTACTGTTATGCACGGCCCAGCCATGCCTATTGGGACATGTCGCCAGGGCTGGATTTCGAAACCAAACTGATCGCCAAGAGCAACGCCGCCGATGTGCTGGAACAGCAGCTGTCCAAGCCGGGCTACGTATGCGCGCCGATCAACCTGGGTTCCAACACCGATCCGTACCAGCCTATCGAGCGTGAATACAGGATCACCCGGCAAACCCTCGAAGTGCTGCTGCGTTACCGGCACCCGGTGACCATCATCACCAAGGGCTCGCTGATCCTGCGCGACCTCGACCTGCTCACTGAGCTGGCGCGGCAACGGCTGGTGGCGGTGATGATCAGCCTTACCAGCCTGGATGATGAGCTCAAGCGCATCCTGGAGCCGCGTACGGCGGCGCCAAAGGCAAGGTTGCGCGCGATCCGGGTAATGCGCGAGGCGGGTATCCCGGTGGGTGTGCTGTGCTCTCCGATGATTCCGATGATCAACGACAGCGAGCTGGAAAGCCTGCTGACTGAAGCCCATGCCGCCGGTGCGCAAAGCGCGGCCTACATGATGCTGCGCCTGCCGCTGGAGGTGGCGCCGCTGTTCGAGGAGTGGCTGGCGGCGCATTATCCGCAGCGTGCGGCCCATGTGATGAGCCTGGTGCGGCAGGTACGCGGTGGCGAGGTATACGACAGCCGCTTCGGCGTGCGCATGCGTGGCGAAGGGCCCTTTGCCGATCTGTTGGCGCAGCGCTTCAGCAAGGCGATCAAGCGCCTGGGGCTCAATCGTCGGGAGGGTTTCAACCTGGACTGTACGGCGTTCTGCCCGCCGGGCAGGCAGATGGCATTGTTGTAGACTGCTGCGCGGGAACGCACCGTTCCTGTCGCGATGGTCGCGTTTTGATATCACTGAAACCCTCGATCTAGAGCGGTTCATTCAGTTTGAGTTAAGTTTCGACGGTTACCTTGTTCCGCGAGTGACTGATGAGTCGGCATTCGGGTCTTTGGAGTTTTACAACTATTCCACTGGCTGAGCGTCGAACTGTCCTGAACACTCCCCCTGCATTAATCAAGAGGATGAATCATGAGTGACCAGGATAAACAGCCGTTGGCTGCGTCGGCTTCAGCCCCTCAGGTGGCGGAAACTGCCGATGCAGCGCTGCAACACATTGTTGACGGCTTTTTGCATTTCCATCACGACGTCTTCCCTCAGCAGGAAGAACTCTTCAAGAAACTCGCCACGGCGCAGAGCCCGCGGGCGATGTTCATCACCTGCGCCGACTCGCGCATCGTGCCCGAGCTGATCACCCAAAGCTCCCCTGGCGACCTGTTCGTGACCCGTAACGTCGGCAATGTGGTGCCGCCCTACGGCCAGATGAACGGGGGTGTTTCCACCGCCATCGAGTACGCGGTACTCGCCCTGGGTGTGCAGCACATCATCGTCTGCGGGCACTCCGATTGCGGCGCCATGCGCGCGGTACTCAACCCCGACAGCCTGGAAAAGATGCCGACGGTCAAAGCCTGGTTGCGTCATGCCGAGGTCGCCAAGGCCATGGTTCATGACAACTGTGACTGCGCCAACGAAGGCGAGAGCATGAAGGTGCTGACCGAAGAAAACGTCATCGCCCAGCTGCAACACTTGCGCACCCACCCTTCCGTGGCGTCACGCATGGCCAATGGTCATTTGTTTATCCATGGCTGGATCTACAACATCGAGACCAGTGAAATCCGGGCCTACGATGCTGACAAGGCGGCGTTCCGACCGCTGAACGGCACCGAGCCGATTCCTTCAGCGACGCCTAAAGCGCGCTTCTAAAACACTTCCCTGCCGGGTAATGCGGTGGCTGCCATGGATGCAGCCAGGCTTTACCGCGCCCGGCGAATGCCTCGGGAGAGTCATCATGCGTGCTGCTCAATTGAAAGCTGTACTGCCACGGGAGCTGCTCGCCTCGGTGGTTGTGTTTCTGGTCGCCCTGCCGCTGTGCATGGGAATCGCCATCGCATCCGGCATGCCGCCTGCCAAAGGCTTGATAACCGGGATTATCGGTGGCCTGGTGGTGGGCTGGCTGGCGGGTTCGCCTTTGCAGGTCAGTGGGCCGGCGGCTGGCCTTGCGGTGTTGGTGTTCGAGTTGGTGCGCCAGCACGGCATGTCGATGCTCGGGCCGATCCTGCTGCTGGCGGGTTTCCTGCAATTGGTGGCAGGGCGTCTGCGCCTGGGTTGCTGGTTCCGCGTAACGGCGCCGGCGGTGGTGTACGGCATGCTGGCGGGGATCGGCGTACTGATTGTGCTCTCGCAGGTGCATGTGATGCTCGACGGCGCGCCCAAGCCGTCCGGGCTGGATAACCTGACGGGCTTCCCGGCGGCATTGGCCGAGGCCGTTCCCACCCTTGGCGGCGGGCTCGGCTGGCAGGCGGGCTTGTTGGGTTTGTCGACGATGCTGGTGATGTACCTGTGGGATAAATTGCGCCCACCGCGGTTGCGCTTCGTACCGGGTGCCCTGCTGGGCGTTGGCCTTGCAACCGTCACCAGCCTGGTGCTGGCGTTGCAGGTCAAGCGTGTGGACGTGCCGGAAAACCTCGCGGATGCCATCGACTGGCTACGTCCCAGCGACTTGTTGAACCTGGCCGACCCGCAGCTGTTGATCGCCGCGTTCGCCGTGGCGTTTATCGCCAGCGCCGAAACCCTGCTCTCCGCCGCCGCTGTTGACCGCATGCACAGCGGCCAGCGTTCCGATTTCGATAAGGAATTGTCCGCGCAAGGTGTCGGCAATATGCTCTGTGGCCTGGTCGGCGCCCTGCCGATGACCGGCGTGATCGTGCGCAGCTCGGCCAACGTCCAGGCGGGCGCCACGACGCGTTTGTCGGCGATGTTCCACGGCGTGTGGTTGTTGGGCTTTGTGTTGTTGCTGTCCAGCGTGCTGCAAAGCATTCCGGTGGCGAGCCTGGCCGGCGTGCTGGTGTACACCGGGATCAAGCTGGTCGATATCAAGGCGTTCAAAGCCTTGGGACGCTACGGGCGGATGCCGATGTTCACCTATGCGGCCACGGCGCTGGCAATCATCTTTACCGACCTGCTGACGGGCGTGCTGGTGGGCTTTGGTCTTACGTTGGTCAAGTTGGCGTTCAAGGCTTCACGCCTGAAAATCAGCCTCATCGACTTGCCCCAGGGCGGTGAGATGGAGCTGCGCCTGACCGGTGCCGCGACCTTCCTCAAAGTGCCGGCGTTGACCCAGGTGCTGTCGACAGTGCCTGCGGGTGCCACCGTGCATGTACCACTCAACAACCTGAGCTACATCGACCATTCCTGCCTGGAATTGCTGGAGGAATGGGGGCGGGCCAATGCGGCGAAAGGCTCGAAGTTGGTGATTGAGGCGCGGGGGTTGAAGCGCAGGCTCGAAGGGCGGATTCGCACGACGACGGGGATCGGCTCGGCACCGTCCGTCACCTGACAAAACCGGCACAAAAAAATGTGGGAGGGGGCTACACCCCTCCCACATTTGACCTGTGTACGGCGGAAGATTTAAGCCGGTTGATCCAGCGTCAACTCAACCCCCAACTGCCGCGACAGGCACGGCCAGCGCTTCCAGGCGGCCTCGGTGTTCGGGCTTTTCAATTGCTCGCGATACGCTTCCACCGACTCCAGCGCAAAACTCTCGTCGTTAAGCATCTCATCCACCGCCAGATGCACAGCTTCGTCCAATTGGTTGGCGAAGGCTTCACCGATCAACTGATGGGCTATCACGTTGGCCACGGTGGTATCCGCCGGAATCAGCGGCTGGCCGAAATGCTTGATATACACATCGTTGACTTCCTCCACCAGGCGATGGGCCAGGTAGGCCTCGTCCAGCAGGCCGTCCAACCCTTCATGACCTGCCAGAATCGCTGGTGGCTGCAGGAAGAAATGCTCGGCAATTTTCAGCACCGGCTTGATCTGGCTTTCGATCCCGGCCTCGCGAGCCACGTCATTGGCGGCATCGAGCAACTCGGGGACGAGGTCGATGTAGGCAGTGACAAAGCGAGTCATGACCACGTTGCGATCACCCTCAGCCAGGGAAATGGCTGCATGCAGGTGCGGCAATTGTTCTTTCAGTTGCAGGGCAAGCTGGCCCGTTGTGGCTTCGTGTTGATGGGCACGGGAAATCTGCTCGCGCAATGCGGCGGTGTTCATGGAGGCTCCAGTGTTGCAGCTGTAGGAATAGGGAGAAGACAAGGTAGCTCGTTTATACGAGCGCCTAAGACGCATTTGTCATAATTATTTCATGGTTATGCGCAGCCGTTATATCGAATTGCCATCGTTCGTCGGAAAATCGATTCCGCACCCGGTTTTATTGAGTTTTACCGATCATTTTCGCTCATTTGCCCCTACACATTGCGGGGTTGCAGAGCGTGTCTATACTCGGGTTTGTACGCGATTCGCTGATGACGCCAGACTGCATAAGCAGGTGAGGCTAAGCGGTTGTAAGCAGTATGGAAGCCGCTCCCTTCGACGCAGGTGCAAACCGGCGGGATAACAAGAACGATAAGGGGAACCCGCAATGATGCGACATCCACACGTTTGGATGGGCCTCCTGTTGTGGTCAGTATTCGGCCAGGCACATGCCGCCTGGACAACGAATATGGCGCCAGGGGCGACAGAAGTCAGTCACGCTGTGTTCGACCTGCACATGACCATTTTCTGGATCTGTGTGGTGATCGGCATCATCGTGTTTGGCGCTATGTTCTGGTCGATGATGGTGCACCGGCGCTCCACGGGCCAGGTGGCCGCCAAGTTCCACGAGAGCACTACCGTGGAAATTCTTTGGACCGTCGTGCCCTTGCTGATCCTGATCGCGATGGCTATTCCGGCGACCAGGACCCTGATCAACATCTACGACAGCAGTGAGTCGGATATCGATATCCAGGTCACCGGCTACCAGTGGAAGTGGCATTACAAATACCTGGGCCAGGACGTTGAGTTCTTCAGCAACCTGGCCACGCCCGCCGAGCAGATCCATAACCAGGCCACCAAAGGTGAGCACTACCTGCTGGAAGTCGACCAGCCGCTGGTGCTGCCGGTGGGTGCCAAGGTGCGGTTCCTGGTCACCGCCGCCGACGTGATCCACTCCTGGTGGGTGCCGGCGTTTGCGGTCAAGCGCGACGCTATCCCTGGGTTCGTCAACGAAGCCTGGACCCGTGTCGAAAAGCCCGGCATTTACCGTGGCCAGTGTGCGGAGCTGTGCGGCAAAGACCACGGCTTCATGCCGATCGTGGTCGAGGTCAAGTCCAAGGCCGACTACGAAACCTGGCTTGGCCAGCGCAAGGAAGAAGCGGCCAAGCTCAAGGAGCTGACCTCCAAAGAGTGGACGCTCCAAGAGTTGGTGGCGCGTGGTGACAAGGTCTATCACACCACTTGCGTGGCCTGTCACCAGGCCGAGGGCCAGGGCTTGCCGCCGATGTTCCCGGCGCTCAAGGGGTCGAAAATCGCCACCGGGCCCGCCGCCGACCACCTGAGCATTGTCTATCACGGCAAGCCTGGCACCGCGATGGCGGCATTCGGCAAGCAGCTCTCGGAAGTGGATATCGCCGCCGTGGTGACCTACGAGCGCAACGCCTGGGGCAACAACAAAGGCGACATGGTCACGCCTAAAGACGTGTTGGCCATCAAGCAGGCGGAAAGCAAATGACGTACTTCATTGCGATTGCGCTGACCCGCCCCGCCCATTTGTTTGCAGGAGAACGGCCATGAGCGCTGTGATCGATGACCATGGCCACGCCAGTGACCATGCCCACGGCCCCGCCAAGGGTTTGATGCGCTGGGTGCTGACCACCAACCATAAAGACATCGGCACGATGTACCTGTGGTTCGCCTTCGCCATGTTCCTGCTCGGCGGCTCGTTTGCGATGGTGATCCGCGCCGAGCTGTTCCAGCCCGGCCTGCAGATCGTCGAGCCGGCGTTCTTCAACCAGATGACCACCATGCATGGCCTGATCATGGTGTTCGGCGCGGTGATGCCGGCATTCGTCGGCCTGGCCAACTGGATGATCCCGTTGATGATCGGCGCGCCCGACATGGCCCTGCCGCGCATGAACAACTTCAGCTTCTGGCTGCTGCCGGCGGCATTCCTGTTATTGGTTTCAACGCTGTTCACCCCCGGCGGCGGGCCGAACTTCGGCTGGACCTTCTACGCCCCGCTTTCCACCACCTATGCGCCGGAAAGCGTGACGTTCTTCATCTTCGCCATTCACTTGATGGGCATCAGTTCGATCATGGGGGCGATCAATGTGGTCGCCACCATCCTCAACCTGCGTGCCCCCGGCATGACCTTGATGAAGATGCCGCTGTTTGTGTGGACGTGGCTGATCACCGCCTTCCTGCTGATCGCGGTGATGCCGGTGCTGGCCGGTTGCGTGACCATGATGCTGATGGACATCCACTTCGGCACCAGCTTCTTCAGTGCGGCCGGCGGCGGTGACCCGGTACTGTTCCAGCACGTGTTCTGGTTCTTCGGCCACCCCGAGGTGTACATCATGATCCTGCCGGCCTTCGGTGCCGTCAGCTCGATCATTCCGACCTTCTCGCGCAAGCCGCTGTTTGGCTACACGTCGATGGTATACGCCACGGCGAGCATCGCGTTCCTGTCGTTTATCGTGTGGGCGCACCACATGTTCGTGGTCGGCATCCCGCTGGTGGGCGAGTTGTTCTTCATGTACGCCACGCTGCTGATCGCCGTGCCCACCGGGGTGAAGGTATTCAATTGGGTCAGCACCATGTGGCAAGGCTCGCTGACGTTCGAGACGCCGATGCTGTTCGCGGTGGCGTTCGTGATCCTGTTCACCATCGGCGGGTTCTCCGGGCTGATGCTGGCGATCGCGCCGGCGGACTTCCAGTACCACGACACCTACTTCGTGGTGGCGCACTTCCATTACGTACTGGTGCCCGGCGCGATTTTCGGGATCTTCGCCTCGGCCTACTACTGGCTGCCGAAATGGACCGGCCACATGTACGACGAAACCCTGGGCAAGCTGCACTTCTGGCTGTCTTTCGTGGGCATGAACATGGCGTTTTTCCCCATGCACTTCGTTGGGTTGGCCGGTATGCCGCGGCGGGTGCCGGACTACAACCTGCAGTTCGCCGATTTCAACATGGTGTCGTCGATTGGCGCATTCATGTTTGGCGCCACGCAGATCTTCTTCCTGTTCATCGTGATCAAGTGCATCCGGGGCGGCACGCCGGCGCCGGCCAAACCGTGGGACGGCGCCGAAGGGTTGGAGTGGAGCATCCCGTCGCCAGCGCCGTACCACACGTTCACTACGCCGCCGGAGGTCAAATGAACAGGCCTGCGCTGACCTCCCGTGGGAGGGGGCTTGCTCCCGATAGCTATCTCACAGGCAATGATGATGCGGACTGGCACACCGCAATCGGGAGCAAGTCGAATCGTCGCACCACCCCTCCCACGCTGATTGTGCTCGTCTTGGGTGATCGCCATGGCTGAATCCGTGCCCCTCAAGCGCCTGGTCACCCGGCTGTTGATTCTGGTGCTGGCGATGTTCGCCTTTGGCTTTGCCCTGGTGCCGATCTACGACGTGATGTGCAAGGCGTTCGGCATCAACGGCAAGACCGCCGGGCAGTACGAAGGCTCGCAAGTGGTCGACCCGTCGCGTCAGGTGCGGGTGCAGTTCCTGTCTACCAATGCCATCGACATGGTCTGGGACTTTTACGCCAAGGCTGACGAGGTGGTGGTCAACCCCGGCGCGGTGACCGAGATGCTGTTTGTGGCGCACAACCCTACCGACAAGCCGATGACTGCCCAGGCAGTGCCCAGCATCTCCCCGGCGGAAGCGGCCATGTACTTCCACAAAACCGAGTGCTTCTGCTTCACCCAGCAAGTACTGCAGCCAGGCGAGCGTATCGAGATGCCGGTGCGCTTTATCGTCGACCGCGACATGCCCAGGGATGTGAAGCATTTGACCCTGACGTACACGCTGTTTGACATCACTGCGCGCCAACCGCCCGTGGCTGCCCATACCGGCGGCTAGCTACTGTTTGCCCGCTCAATCAGGAGAGCGAATACATGTCGACTCATGATACGTACTACGTACCAGCGCAAAGCAAATGGCCAATAATTGCCACGTTTGGCCTGCTGATCACTGTGTATGGCCTGGGTGTGTGGTTCAACGATCTCAAGGCCGCACGCCCGGAATCCCACGGCCCGTGGATCTTTTTCGTCGGCGGGCTGTTGCTGGCCTACATGATGTTTGGCTGGTTCGGTGCCGTGATCAAAGAAAGCCGTGCCGGTTTGTACAGCTCGCAGATGGACCGCTCGTTTCGTTGGGGCATGACGTGGTTCATTTTTTCCGAAGTGATGTTCTTTATCGCGTTCTTCGGTGCGCTGTTTTATGTGCGGACGTGGTCTGGCCCCTGGTTGGCGGGCGAAGGGCCCAAGGGCATCGCACATATGCTGTGGCCCAATTTCGAGTTTGCCTGGCCCTTGCTCAACAACCCGGACCCCAAGCTCTACCCCGCACCCAAGGGCACCATCAGCCCGTGGGGCTTGCCGTTGGTCAACACCATCCTGCTGGTGAGTTCCAGCGTGACCATCACCATTGCCCACCATGCCTTGCGCAAAGGCCATCGCGGCGCGCTGAAAATCTGGCTGGCGATCACCGTGTTGCTGGGCCTGGCGTTCCTCGGCTTCCAGGCCGAGGAATACATCCACGCCTATAAAGAGCTGGGCCTGACCTTGGGCTCGGGCGTGTACGGTGCGACGTTCTTTATGCTCACGGGTTTCCACGGCGCCCACGTGACCATCGGCACGATCATCTTGTTTGTGATGTTGATGCGCATCCTGCGTGGGCATTTCAATGCCGAGCACCAATTCGGCTTCGAGGCGGCCAGTTGGTATTGGCACTTTGTGGATGTGGTGTGGATCGGCTTGTTTTTCTTCGTCTACGTACTGTGATGCGCCTCACCAAGGTGCATGCGATACCAGCTGGCCGCTGAAGAACCCCCAGGTGATCAACGCCAGGGTGATCACGGCCAGCACGACACGCACGGTCAAGGCTGTGACGAGGCGATTGGAGTGGCCTTCGTCCTTGACCAGAAAGAACAGGCCACTGAACAGGCTCACGACAGTCGCGATCAGCATCAGGGCAATGGCTGCTTTGAGCATGGTCTGGCTCCTGGGCTTTTACGGAGGGGGCGGGCAATGAAAACAAGTATAGCCAGCGCCATGAAACAGTTTCGTCCCGGCATCGCGCCGACCCTGGTGGTGTTGATACTGCTGCCGTTGATGGTGGGGTTGGGGTTCTGGCAGTTGTCGCGGGGGCATGAAAAACAGGTATTGCTCGACACCTATGCCGAGCGCCGTGCGTCGGCGCCAATGAGCAGCGAGCAACTCAATGGTTCCATGGCCCCGGCCTTTCGCCGTGTACGCCTGCGTGGTCAATTCGATGCCGAGCACAGTGTATTGCTCGACAACCGCATGCGCGACGGCAAGGCCGGCGTCGAGTTGCTACAGCCCTTTCATGACCAGGCCAGCGGCCTGTGGCTGTGGCTCAATCGCGGCTGGTTGCCGTGGCCGGACCGCCGCGCCGCGCCCGCCTTCACCACCCCTGAACAACCGGTGAACCTCGATGCCTGGGTGTACGTCGCCCCCGGCGAAACCTTCCAACTGCATGCCGACCCCGCCGGTGCGCCATGGCCGCGCCTGCTGACCGCGCTGCACCCCGCCGCGTTATGGGCCGAGCTGGGCCGCAGCGGCTTCGCTTACGAGCTGCGCGCCGAAGCTGGGCCTGGTACGTACGAAACCACCTGGCCGGTGGTCGCCATGGGCCCGGAAAAACACCAGGCCTATGCCGTGCAATGGTTTGCCATGGCGCTGGCGTTGCTGGCGCTTTATGTCTATCTCGGACGGCACAACACAAAGGAGAAGCCCCATGAGAGCGGCCACGAATCGACTCAACATGTCTGAGCTGCCTGATCGACGCAAAGGCCGCTGGCAACTGTTGCTGATCCTGCTGATGGTGATCGGCCCGATGGTGCTCGCCACCTTTATGTACAAGCTGCAGTTTTGGGTGCCGGACAGCCGCAGCTATCACGGCGAAATGATCGGCAACGGCCAGACCCGCGCCGACATCGGCGTGCAGGCCGAGGAAACGCGCTGGCAAATGTTGGTCACCGCGCCCGCGGCCTGCGCCGCGGACTGCCAGCAACTGGTGTACCTCGCACGGCAGTTGCAGATCGGCCTGGGCCGCGATGCCTCTCGCGCCAGCCATGCCCTGGCCAGTGCGCAACCGGTGGGCGCCGACTACGACGCCAAGCTCAAGGCCGAGTACCCGCAATTGCAGCGTTACGCGCTGGACCTCTCGACCTTCACCAAGAACGCCGCCGCGCCGGGTGAGGCGCAGCTGTGGATTGTCGACCCTCACGGCAACCTGGTGCTGCGCTACGACGCCAAGGTCAAGGGCAAGGACTTGCTTAACGACCTGCGCCACCTGCTGAAACTATCGAACATCGGATAAGGGCATCGTCATGGCCAAACCTGGATTTCGCCTCGCGTTGTTTGCCACTTTGCTCGCATTGATCGTCGTGCTGCTGGGCGCCTATACCCGCCTGAGTCACGCAGGCCTTGGCTGCCCGGACTGGCCCGGCTGCTATGGTTTTATCGGCGTGCCGCAAAGCGAAGCCCAATTGGCCCATGCCCAATTGCATTTTCCCGACACGCCGGTGGAGGCCGACAAGGGCTGGGCCGAGATGACCCATCGCTACTTCGCCGGCAGCCTGGGTTTGCTGATTGCGCTGTTGGCGGCGCGTTCGTGGAGTCACCGGCGTGACCCTGGCCAGCCGGTGAAGTTGCCGCTGTTTGTGTTGGCGGTGGTGTTCGCCCAAGCGGCGTTCGGCATGTGGACGGTGACCTTGAAACTCTGGCCACAGGTGGTGACCGGCCATCTGTTGGGCGGCTTTGCGACCTTGAGCCTGTTGTTTTTGCTGACGTTGCGATTGTCCGGCGTACTGCCCGCACTGATCGTGCCCAAGCGCCTGCAGTATTGGGCCACCGCCGGGCTGGCGCTGGTGATCGGTCAGATCGCGCTTGGCGGTTGGGTCAGCTCCAATTACGCGGCCGTGGCGTGTGTGGACTTGCCCACCTGCCATGGTCAATGGTGGCCTACGGCGGACTTTGCCAATGGCTTTCACCTGACCCAACACATTGGCCCCAACTACCTGGGCGGCCAACTCGACAGCGAGGCGCGCACGGCCATCCATCTGACCCATCGCATCGGCGCGGTGCTGGTCACCCTGGTGCTGCTGGGCCTGGCCTGGCAATTGCGCGCGGTGGGCATGACCCGGCTCGCGGGGCTGCTGCTGATCGCCCTGGCCGCGCAAATCGGCCTGGGCCTGAGCAATGTGGCGTTCGGTCTGCCGTTGCCGGTGGCGGTCGGGCATAACGCTGGCGGTGCAGCCTTATTGCTGACGCTGGTGCTGGTCAATTACCACGCCCGCACCAGCCTGGTTCGGGTGCGTCATCAGTTGCCGTTCGGCTGGCGTTTCAGCCCGCGCAAACACGTAGCGGGCCTTGTCACCCTTAAAGGAGAGATGCCATGGCGACCTTGATCGGCACGCGTCACGGCCAGGCAATCTGGCGCGACTATTTGGAGCTGACCAAGCCAAAAGTGGTAGTGCTGATGCTCATCACCTCGCTGGTGGGCATGTTCCTCGCCACCCGTGCCGGGGTGCCGTGGACGGTGCTGGTGTTCGGCAACATGGGGATCGCCCTGTGCGCGGGCGGCGCGGCGGCGGTCAACCACGTGGTGGACCGCCGGATCGATGCCGTGATGGCGCGCACCCACAAGCGGCCGCTGGCGGAAGGCCGCGTATCGCCGGTCGCGGCGCTGGCATTTGCGTTGTTTCTGGCTATTGCGGGGCTGGCGTTGCTGCTGGCATTCACCAACCCGCTGGCGGCCTGGCTGACGCTGGCTTCGCTGCTCGGCTATGCAGTGATCTACACCGGTTTTCTCAAGCGCGCGACGCCGCAGAATATCGTCATCGGCGGGTTGGCCGGCGCTGCGCCACCGCTGCTGGGCTGGGTCGCGGTCACCGGACACATCAGCGCCGAACCGCTGTTGCTGGTGCTGATCATCTTTGCCTGGACCCCGCCGCACTTCTGGGCCCTGGCCATCCACCGCAAGGAGGAATACGCCAAGGCCGATATCCCGATGCTGCCGGTCACCCATGGCGAGCACTACACCAAGGTGCATATCCTGCTGTACACCTTTGCCCTGCTGGCGGTGAGCCTGATGCCCTATGTCATCCACATGAGCGGCGCGCTGTATCTGGTGTGCGCATTGGTATTGGGCGGGCGCTTTCTGCAATGGGCCTGGGTGTTGTACCGTGGCGGTCGGCCGCACGCGGCGATCAACACGTTCAAGTACTCTATCTGGTACCTGTTCTTACTGTTTATCGCCCTGCTCGTAGACCACTACCTATTGTTGAACCTATGACTCGAACTCAAAAAACTGTCTTCATCCTGGTGGCCCTGGTGGCCTTGATCATGGGCCTGACCGTTAACAAAGTGCTGTCGGGCAAAGGCCAGGGCGACCCCACTGCGCTAATCGACGCCGGCATTATCCTGCTGCCGCAAAGCCGTCAGTTGCCGCCGGTGACCATGGCCAACCAGGACGGCCAGCCGGTGGTGGTCAACGAATTGAAAGGCAAGTGGAGCCTGCTGTTCTTCGGCTACACCTTCTGCCCGGACATCTGCCCCACCACCCTTGCGCAACTGCGCCAGATCAAGAGCGAACTGCCCAAAGAGGCGGTGGATAACTTGCAAGTGATCCTGGTCAGCGTCGACCCGAACCGCGACACCCCTGCCCAGCTCAAGCAGTACCTGGGCTACTTCGACCCGCAATTTGCAGGCCTCACCGGCGCGAATGTAGGCGACGTACAGAAGGTCTCGAATGCGGTGAGTATCCCGTTCATCCCGGCCGATACCAGCAAGCCGAACTACACCGTCGACCACAGCGGCAACCTCGCGCTGATCGGGCCGGATGGGACGCAGCGTGGGTTTATTCGGGCGCCGTTGAACAACCAGAAGCTGGTGGCGCAGTTGCCAGGGTTGCTACAGCGCAAGTAAAGACAACACAAAGCAAATGTGGGAGGGAGCAAGCCCCCTCCCACATTTTTTGATCTTCGGTGTGTTTGGGATCAGAACGCCGGCTTGATCGCGCCTTTGTACTTCTCTTCGATAAATGCCTTCACTTCTGGTGTGTGCAGCGCTGCAACCAGCTTCTTCACCGCGTCCGAATCCTTGTTGTCTTCGCGGGTGACCAGGATATTCACGTAAGGCGAGTCGCTGCCTTCGATCACCAGGGCGTCCTTGGATGGGTCCAGCTTGGCTTCCAGGGCGTAGTTGGTGTTGATCAGTGCCAGGTCGACCTGTGTGAGCACGCGCGGCAGGGTGGCGGCTTCCAGTTCACGGAACTTCAGGTTTTTGCTGTTACCGGTGATGTCCTTGATGGTCGACAGGATGTTGGTCGGGTCCTTCAGGGTGATCAGACCGTTGTTGGCCAGAAGCAGCAGGGCACGGCCGCCGTTGGTGGCGTCGTTCGGGATCACCACGTTGGCGCCGCTTGGCAGCTCGTCCAGTTTTTTGTACTTGCTGGAGTAGGCGCCCAGGGGTTCCAGATGCACAGCGCCGACGCTCACCAGGTGAGTGCCCTTCGCTTTGTTGAATTCATCCAGGTACGGCTGGTGCTGGAAGAAGTTGGCGTCCAGGCGTTTTTCGGCCACTTGGACGTTGGGCTGTACGTAATCGGTGAAGACTTTGATCTGCAGGTCCACGCCTTCTTTGGCCAGCGCAGGCTTCACGAATTCCAGGATTTGCGCATGCGGTACTGGCGAAGCAGCGACCTTGAGGGTCTCGGCGTGGGCGGAAAACGCGGCAACGGCGGCGAAAGCAACCAGTAGTTTTTTCATCCAACAAGCTCCTTGTTCGGGCATGTGCCGGCGTTGGGCCGGCAATGGCCGTTATTTTCGAGAAAAGTGCACCACCAGCTTGTCGCCGACGGTTTGCAGAATTTGTACCAGGATCATCAGCATCACCACGGTAACCACCATTACATTGTCCTGGAAACGCTGGTAACCGAAACGGATCGCCAAGTCGCCCAGCCCACCGGCACCGACCACGCCGGCCATCGCCGTGTAGGAAACCAGTGTAATCGCGGTCACGGTAATTGCCGCGAAAATGCCGGGGCGTGCTTCGGGCAGCAAGGCGCTGGTGATGATCTGGCGCGTGCTGGCACCCATCGACTGGGTGGCCTCGATGATGCCGCGGTCCACTTCACGCAGGGCGGTTTCCACCAGGCGCGCAAAGAATGGTGTGGCGCCGATAACGAGCGGCGGAATCGCGCCCGCAACGCCCAGCGTGGTGGCCTCGTCCATGTATATGCCAGTGATCAGTTTGGTTAATGGGAGCATCACGATCAGCAGGATGATGAACGGCAGCGAACGCAGCATGTTCACGACCAGCGACAGAAAGGCGTACAAGCCTTTCTGCTCGAACAGCTGACGAGGGCTGGTCAAGAACAGCAGCACGCCCAGGGGCAGGCCCAGCACGACCGTGAAGAACAGCGAGCCGAACAGCATGGTCATGGTATCGCCGGTGGCGAGCCAGATTTCGGACCAGTCGATATCGGCGAAAAAATTCAGGAACAGGTCCATTAGCGCAGCACCTCCATGTGAACGTCTGCGGCGGTGAAGCGGGCAAACGCCGCTTCCATGTCACCGCCGGTGACGGCCAGGGTCAGTTGCCCGTAGGGGATGTCTTTGATGCGGTCGATGCGACCGGCGAGGATGCTGTAGTCCACCCCCGTTTCGCGGGCGACGGTACCCAGCAATGGCGCGTAGGTTGCGTCGCCTTGGAACGTCAGGCGCACGATACGGCCGGGTACGTGGGCGAAGTCATCGCGCTGTTCGCCTTCGTCGACCTGCTCGGCTTCTTGTACGAAACGTTTGGTGGTCGGGTGCTGCGGGTGCAGGAACACGTCGGCCACCGAGCCTTGCTCGACGATCACGCCGGCGTCCATCACGGCCACCTGGTCGCATACGCGGCGGATCACGTCCATTTCATGGGTGATCAGCACGATGGTCAGTTTCAGCTCACGGTTGATCTCGGCCAGCAGTTGCAGCACCGAGGCGGTGGTCTGCGGGTCGAGGGCGCTGGTGGCTTCGTCGCACAGCAAAATCTTCGGCTTGGTCGCCAGGGCGCGGGCGATGCCGACGCGCTGCTTCTGGCCGCCGGATAATTGCGCCGGGTACTTTTTGGCGTGGTCCGACAGGCCGACGCGGGCCAGCAGTTCAGCCACGCGCAGGTTGATGTCCTTGCGCGACAATTCGCCGGCCAGGGTCAGCGGCAACGCCACATTGTCGGCGACGGTCTTGGATGCCAACAGGTTGAAGTGCTGGAAGATCATGCCGACCTGTTGGCGGAAACGGCGCAGGCCGTTGGCGTCCAGGGCGGTGACTTCTTCGCCGTCGACCGTGATCTGGCCGCCGCTCGGTTCTTCGAGGCGGTTGATCAGGCGCAGCAGGGTACTTTTACCCGCGCCCGAATGGCCAATCAGGCCAAACACCTGGCCGTTCTCGACGCGCAGGCTGGTGGGGTGCAGGGCGGGAATATCCTTACCGGCGACGCGGTAGGTTTTATGGACGTTTTGAAACTCGATCACGTAGCGAACCTTGTGGGGCGCATGGAAAAGGGATCAGCGGTTAGCCGGGCGCGCATTTTAGCCTGTCCGTATAGCGTTTCTTAGCATTTATTTCGCATTCATCCAGCGATTTGGCGATAACGCGATCAAAGGTCATAAAAAAGGAACGGCCAAAAACCTCATCAGTCACTACATAGGCAATGCGATTCCCCGGGTGCCGTGCCTGGGGTTTTGCTCAAACGAGCCGGGGACCGCTCTGGCCACTTGATTAAGGAGTTTTGTCTGATGAGTACCAAGAAGCCAGTCGCCCCGCCGAAGAGTGAACTCGCCGGTACCGACACCCTGGACCGTGGCAACACCAACGCCAAGCTGCAGGCCCTGGATGAGTTCCGTTCCGATGCGACCGGCCAAGCCCTGCGCACTAACCAAGGCGTGAAAATCTCCGATAACCAGAACAGCTTGAAGGTGGGCGCCCGCGGCCCGTCGCTGCTCGAAGATTTCATCATGCGTGAAAAGATCACGCACTTTGACCATGAGCGTATCCCGGAGCGCATCGTGCATGCCCGCGGCACCGGCGCCCACGGCTATTTCCAGAGCTATGAGGACCATTCGGCACTGACCAAGGCCGGGTTCCTGCGCACGCCTGAACATAAGACGCCCGTATTCGTGCGCTTCTCTACCGTGCAGGGGCCGCGCGGCTCCGGTGACACGGTGCGTGACGTGCGCGGTTTTGCGGTGAAGTTCTTCACTGACGAAGGCAACTTCGACTTGGTGGGCAACAATATGCCGGTGTTTTTCATACAGGACGCGATCAAGTTTCCTGACTTTGTGCACGCGGTAAAACCTGAACCACACAACGAGATTCCTACCGGCGGCTCGGCCCATGACACGTTCTGGGATTTCGTCTCGCTGCAGCCGGAATCGGCGCACATGGTGATCTGGGCGATGTCTGACCGGGCGATTCCAAAAAGCCTGCGCGCCATGCAGGGTTTTGGCGTGCATACCTTTCGCCTGATCAACACCGAAGGCAAATCCAGCTTCGTGAAATTTCACTGGCGACCCAAGGTAGGCACCTGCTCTCTAGTGTGGGACGAAGCGCAAAAGCTCGCGGGTAAAGACACCGACTACCATCGCCGGGATCTGTGGGAATCGATTGAAATGGGCGATTACCCCGAGTGGGAATTGGGTGTTCAGGTCGTTGCAGAAGAAGATGAGCATAAGTTCGACTTCGACTTGCTGGACCCCACCAAGATCATTCCTGAAGAACTGGTGCCCATTACCCCGCTGGGCAAGATGGTGCTCAACCGCAACCCGGACAACTTTTTCGCCGAAGTCGAGCAGGTTGCGTTCTGCCCCGGGCATATCGTGCCCGGTATCGACTTCACCAATGACCCTTTGCTGCAGGGCCGTCTGTTTTCCTACACCGATACGCAGATCAGCCGACTCGGTGGGCCGAACTTCCATGAGATCCCGATCAACCGCCCGGTCGCGCCGTTCCATAATGGCCAGCGTGATGCGCAGCACCGTACGGTGATCGACAAGGGCCGTGCGGCTTACGAGCCCAACTCCATCGACGGCGGCTGGCCCAAGGAAACGCCGGCAGGGCCGACGGATGGCGGCTTCGAAAGCTATTACGAGCGCGTCGACGCCAACAAGGTGCGTGAGCGCAGTGAGTCGTTCGGTGATCACTTCTCTCAGGCCACCTTGTTTTTCAACAGCATGAGCCAGCATGAGAAAGAGCACATCATTGCCGCCTACAGCTTCGAGCTTGGCAAGGTGGAGCGCGAGCATATCCGTGCCCGTCAGGTGAATGAGATCCTGGCCAATATTGACTTGGAGCTGGCCAAGCGCGTGGCGCAGAACCTGGGCCTGCCGACACCGACCAAGGGCACGGTGCCAGCGCGTGAGTCATCGGTGAAAAAATCACCAGCCTTGAGCCAGGTCAACCTGCTGTCGGGCGATATCAAGACACGCAAAGTGGCGATTCTGGCTGCCAATGGCGTGGACGGCGTGGCGATTGATGCGCTGAAAAAGGCGCTGGAGGTCGAGGGGGCGCATGCCAAGTTGCTGGGGCCGACCTCGGCACCCTTGACCACGGCGCAAGGCAAGACGCTGCCGGTGGATGCGTCGATGGAAGGCATGCCGTCCATTGCGTTTGACGCGGTGTTTATCCCGGGCGGTAAGGCGTCGGTGCAAGCGTTGAGCGGTGATGGTGTGGCGCTGCACTATGTGCTGGAAGCGTACAAGCACCTGAAGGCGATTGCCGTGGCCAGTGACGTGAAGCCATTGCTGGATCTGCTGAAACTGGAGGCGGATGCGGGGCTGATCGTTGGCTCGGATGCGAAAGCAATCAAGGAATTTTTTGCCGCGATTGCACAGCATCGGGTTTGGGATCGTGAGCCGAAGGCTAAAGCGATTCCGGCGTAAGCTATTGGTTGTTTGTTAGATCGCCATCGGGAGCAAGCCCCCTCCCACATTTGAATATGTTCACCGTTCAAAATGTGAGAGGGGGCTTGCTCCCGATGCTTTTAGTCCGCCTTGCGCGGGATCAGCACGATCTGCGCCGGGATCTTCTTGAGGATCTGCCGGTGAATCTTCAGGTCGTACCCTGAATCAATTTTCTTCACCCGCTTGGTCAGCAGCGTGGCCAGCCAGGGGTAATCCTCGGTGCGTGGCGCCTGGATGCTCACGTCGCACTGGTAATTCACCACATCGGTGGCGATTGCATCCAGTTGATGGCGAAGTTCTTCAATATCGGTGAGGTTCAACGCCACAGTGGTGCTGGGCGCCGCCGGGTCGATGACTTTGGCGGCCGGCTTGGCTTCGGCGGCTTTGAGGGCCTCCTCGGCTTTGTCCAGCTCGACCTTGCGGGCGTGCGTGATGGCGCTGTTGACGCCGCCGGTCAGCGCCGGAGCCTTGGGCATCAGCGCGCGGGCGCGGCTCAGGGCGGTGGCGGCGGCGTTGACGTCGCCCTTTTGCAGCACGATCTGACTGCGCTGTAGGTAGGCTTCGGCCAATTGACGTTGGTAAGGCTCCAGCGTGGGGTCGTTAGGCGACTGGGCCTGCAGTGCCGCAAGCTGGTCTTCGGCGGTGGCCAGCTCGCTGCTGGCCAGGTTTTGCTCCAGCTGTGCGATGGCCGCAGCACGCGGGTCCGTGGCCTCGGGGGCGACGGGCGGTGTGCTTTGACAGGCGCCCAGCAGCAGGGAAAATGCGGCAAGGAGCAGATAACGGGAGGTGAACAGCTTCATTCCTGCGACTCTCTATTTGCGCAAAAAGCGAGCAAGTCTACACCCCTCGACGGGGCAGGACAAAACTCAGCAGAAACAGGGCGGCGGCCGTGACCACAATCGATGGCCCGGCCGGCGTGTCCTTGAACCACGACAACGCCAGGCCCCCACATACCGCCAGCATTCCCAGCAGGCTGGCGCCGATTGCCATCTGCTCCGGTGAGCGGGCGTGACGCTGGGCGGCGGCGGCGGGAATGATCAACAGCGATGTGATCAACAATACGCCGACAATCTTCATCGCGACAGCGATCACCACGGCGATCAACAACATCAGGGCCATGCGCAGGGCCGATACCGGCAAACCTTCCACCTTGGCCAGCTCTTCATGCACGGTGATCGCCAGCAGTGGCCGCCACAAGGCGACCAGCAGCACCAGTACAGCGGCGCTGCCGCCGAGGATCCATGCAAGGTCGGTGGGGCTGATCGCCAGCAGGTCGCCGAACAGGTAGGCCATCAGGTCGATGCGCACTTCATGCATAAAGCTCAGCACCACCAGGCCCAGGGACAAGGTGCTCGGCGCCAGAATGCCCAGCAGTGTGTCCGAGGCCAGCGGCTGGCGTTGTTGCAGGGTCACCAGCAGCACCGCCAGCAGCAGGCAGCCCACGGTCACGGCGATGGTTGGGCTCACGTCCAGCAAAAAGCCCATGGCCACGCCGAGCAGCGCCGCATGGGATAACGTATCGCCAAAGTACGCCATGCGCCGCCAGACCACGAACGAGCCCAGCGGGCCCGCGACCAGTGCCAAAGCCAAGCCTGCCAGCAGGGCGTAGAGCAGAAAATCAGCCATGCTTGCAGCCATCTCCATGAACGTGGGTGTGAGGTGCGGTCGGATCGTCAACCACGGCGCCATGCAGGTCGTGAGCGTGGTCGTGATGGTGGTGATAAATCGCCAGGCTCTGGGCGTTCTTGCCGAACAGCTCGACGAATGCCGGGTCGCCGCTGACCTGTTCCGGGTGACCGGAACAGCACACATGGCGATTAAGGCACACCACCTGATCGGTGGTGCTCATGACCAGGTGCAAATCGTGGGAGACCATCAGCACGCCGCAGCCATGACGGTCGCGCAGGCGGGTGATCAGGCTGTACAGCTCGGCCTGGCCGGCGACATCGACGCCTTGCACGGGCTCATCGAGCACCAGCAGTTGCGGCTCGCGCAACAAGGCGCGGGCCAGCAGCACGCGCTGCATTTCACCGCCGGAGATGCTTTGCACCGGGCTGTCGATCACCTGCTCGGCGCCGACTTCCTTGAGCGCCGCCTGCGCACGGGCGCGGTCCACGCGCGGCACCAGCCGCAGGAAGCGCAGCACGGACAGCGGCAGGGTCGGGTCGACGTGCAGCTTTTGCGGCATATAACCGACGCGCAGCCTGGGCTTGCGCCACACGCTGCCGGTGTCGGGCTTGAGCAGGCCGAGCACGGCACGCACCAGGGTGGTCTTGCCGGCGCCATTGGGGCCGATCAAGGTCACGATCTGCCCCGGCTCGACGCTGAGCGCGATGTTATCCAGCACGTTTTGCCCGGCGAACGTGACGCCAACCTGCTCCAGGCGGATTAACGCATTGCTCATCAAGCCCCCTGGCAACCCGAGCACAGGCCGACCACCTCGACGGTCTGCCCTTCGACCTTGAAGCCCACGTCGGCAGAGCTCTTGATAATGGCGTCGCTGATGCTTTTTTGTTCAAGTTCGATGGCCGCATGGCACTCGCGGCAGATCAGGAACTGGCCCTGGTGCGCATGTTCCGGGTGGTTGCAGCCAACAAAGGCGTTGAGCGAGGCGATGCGGTGCACCAGGCCGTTTTCGAGCAGGAAATCCAGCGCTCGGTACACGGTGGGTGGCGCGGCGCGGCGACCGTCCTGCTCGCTGAGGACACCTAGAATGTCGTAGGCGCCCAGCGGCTTGTGGCTCTGCCACACCAGTTCCAGCACGCGGCGACGCAAAGCGGTCAGGCGCAGACCTTTCTGTGCGCACAGGGTGTCGGCTTCCGACAGCGCGGTATGCACGCAGTGAGAGTGGTCATGGGGACGGCTGGCAAGCGGTGTTTTAGGCATGAGCGGCGACAGATATTTGATAGAGACGTTATTATGTTACCCGTTCCTACGCCATTGAGTGGTCATCGTGTCCCGACTTTTTCCCGTTTTTGTCGTTTTTGTCACCAGTTTGTTCTTCGCAGGCCTGGCGCAGGCCGAGGTCAAGGTGCTCACCAGCATCAAGCCACTGCAACTGATTGCCGCCGCGGTGCAGGACGGTGTGTCGGTGCCGGAGGTGTTGTTGCCACCGGGTGCGTCGCCGCATAACTTCGCCTTGCGCCCATCCGACGTACGGCGCGTGCAGTCGGTGGAGCTGTTGTACTGGATCGGGCCGGACATGGAGACTTTCCTGCCTCGCGTACTGAAAGGTCGTACAGCACCGACGGTTGCGGTGCAGGACCTGCCGGGTATGAAACTGCGCCGTTTCGGCGAAGATAGCCATTCTCACGCTGACGAAGCCGACGAACATGACCATGATCACCGTCCAGGCAGCGTCGATGCTCATTTGTGGTTGTCCACGGTGAATGCACGGGTGATCGCGGCGCGCATGGCGGCGGACCTCAGCGCGGCTGACCCGGCGAATGCCGAGCGCTATCAGAGCAATGCGAAGGCCTTTGCCGAGCGCCTGGATGCGTTGGATGCGCGGCTGAAGAAGCGTCTGGCTAGCGTCGATGGCAAACCCTACTTTGTATTCCACGAAGCCTTTGACTATTTTGAAGACGCTTACGGCTTGAAGCACGCCGGTGTCTTCAGTGTCGCCGCCGAAGTACAGCCGGGCGCCCAGCATGTGGCGGCGATGCGTACGCGGTTGCAGGAAGTGGGCAAGACTTGTGTGTTCAGTGAGCCGCCGCTGCGCCCGCGTCTGGCCGAGACGCTGGTGGCGGGGTTGCCGGTGAAATTGGCGGAGCTGGATGCGCTGGGCGGTTATACGCCGGCCACTGCTCAGGGCTATGAGCAGGTTCTGGATAAGTTGGGGAGCGACCTGGCTGGGTGCCTGGAGGCGTTGTAAGACTCAGCGAAAATCAAAACTGTGGGAGGGGGCTTGCTCCCGATAACGGTGTGTCAGCCAGTGAATAAGTAGCTGCACCACCGCTATCGGGAGCAAGCCCCCTCCCACAGTTTTTGCTCTGGTGAGGCAGTTAGAGCGCGAACGGCAGCTGGAGCGTGACCTGCTGGCGTTGCGCCAAGCGGTGTTCGAACTCCGCCGGGTCGTGAATCAACACATCCTGCCCGGCAAACGCTTGGGCTGCGATCAGGCGGGACAGCCAGAAGCGCACGCACGCAACGCGCAGCATAGTCGGCCACAACTGCGCTTCTTTCGCCGTAAACGGCCGCAGCCCGGCATAAGCCCCCAGCAAGGCACGGGCGCGCTGACTGTCGATCAAGCCTTCGGCGTCCGAACACCAGTCATTCAAGGCGATGGCCACGTCGTACAGCATCGGGCCCGAGCAGGCGTTGTAGAAATCGATCAAGCCCGTCAGGTGCGTGCCTTCGAACATCGCGTTGTCACGGAACAGGTCGGCATGCACGTTGGCGCGGGGCAGGGCGAGGATCTGCATTTTGTGCGCCTCGATCTCTTCCAGTGCGGCTCGCAACAGGCGCTGCTGTGAATCGCTCAGGTGCGAAATAAGCTGCGCACCTTCGCTGAGCATCCAGTCCAGCCCGCGGTCGGTCTTGCGTTCCAGTACCTTCTCGCCTTGAGTCGCCAGGTGCAGGTGGCCGAGCAGGTCGCCGACCTGGGCGCAATGTTGGGCGTTGGCGTCCTTGATGTGCTTGCCGGCCAGGCGCGGTTGCAGCAAGGCGGGTTTGCCCTTGAGTTCGCGCAAAGCGATGCCGTCGGTGGTACGAAGCGCGTAAGGCACTGGCAGGTCGGCGTCGTGAAGCACGTCAAGCAGTTCGATGAAGAACGGCATTTCTGCCACGGGGCCGCGCTCAACCAGGGTCAGGACGAATTCGCCCTGTTCCAGGCTGATAAAGAAATTGGTGTTTTCACTACCGGCGGCAATCCCCTGGAAGTCGAGCAGACGGCCGAGCCCGTAAGGGGCGAGAAAGGTTTCCAGCTCGGGCCGAGCCAGGGGGGTGAACACAGACATGGTTAAAACTGCCAGTACGGGCGCCGCACTGCACGGCGCCAATTGAAGTTAAGAAATCATTTCCATTCGAAAATCTTCCATGACGGGATCAGCATATCCGGCTGGTCAGAGCGGATGAAGTTTGCATCGGTGCCGTCCGCGCGTACCAGAAAGTACGGTGGAGCCCCCTTCGGAGTGACCTTGATGGCATACAAGAAGCCGTTTTGGCGGTATTCCTGGATGGTCTTGTCGCCTTCCGTGCGAATGGTAACTTCCGGATCGCCCGAAGGGGCATCATCTGCCGCCATGGCAGCCATCGGAGCGAGTGCAATCAAGCCAGTCAACAGCAGGCGATTGAATGTACGCATGATAACCTTGTCCCTTTGTTTTCATTGGTCCGGCTATTCTAGCGCCTGACCCGCCGAAAAGGTTGATCCTGCTCATGAGCCAAGCGCCCCTCGTCCTGGTGGACGGTTCTTCTTACCTGTACCGCGCCTTCCACGCGCTGCCACCGTTGACCACCTCCAAAGGCCTGCCGACCGGTGCGGTCAAGGGCGTGTTGAACATGCTCAAGAGCCTGCGCAAGCAGTACCCGGACAGCCCCTTCGCGGTGGTGTTCGACGCAAAGGGTGGGACTTTTCGCGACGATATGTACGCCGAGTACAAAGCCAATCGCCCAAGCATGCCCGATGACATGCGCCTGCAGATCGAGCCGCTGCACCAGAGCGTGATCGCGCTGGGCTTCCCACTGCTGTGCGTCGAAGGCGTCGAGGCCGATGACGTGATCGGCACCCTGGCCCGCAGCAGCGCGGCCGCCGACCGTCCGGTGGTGATTTCCACCGGTGACAAGGACATGGCGCAACTGGTCGATGGGCACATTACCTTGGTCAACACCATGACCGGTAGCGCCATGGACGTGGACGGCGTAAAGGAGAAATTTGGCGTCGCTCCGGAGCAGATCATCGACTATCTGGCGTTGATGGGCGATTCGTCCGACAACATTCCAGGCGTTCCGGGTATTGGGCCGAAGACGGCATCCGGCTTGCTGGTGGGGGTGAATGGCGGGCTCAAAGAGCTTTATGAGCAGCTCGACATCGTGCCGACCCTGCCGATTCGCGGCGCCAAGACGCTGCCTGCCAAGCTGGAGGAACACAGGGAGATGGCCTTCCTGTCGTACCAGTTGGCGACGATCAAGATCGACGTGCCGCTGGACGTGGGCCTGGATGATTTGCACCTGATCGAGCCTGATCGTGAAAAGCTGCTTGAGTTGTACACCCTGCTTGAGTTCAAGAGCTGGTACGACGAGATCCAGCGCGATACCAAGCGGGTTGAGCTCAAGACGGCAAACGAGGTCGCGCCTGTCGCCGACGTGTCGGTTGAGGCGGTGATATCCGTGCCGGTGGAGGCGATCTATACGACCATCCTCGATCAGGCCACCTTCGACCTTTGGCTGAAGAAACTCAACGACGCGAAGCTGTTCGCCTTCGACACCGAAACCACCGGAATCGATGCCCATCAGGCGCAATTGGTCGGGGTTTCCTTTGCCGTCCAGCCCCATGAAGCGGCCTACATTCCGCTGACCCATGCCTACGTCGGCGTGCCGGACCAGTTGGATCGCGACACGGTGCTGCGGGCGTTGAAGCCATTGCTTGAAGACCCGACCAAACTCAAGATCGGCCAGCACGCCAAGTTCGACATGAACATCCTGGCCAACTGCGCCATCGATGGCGACCCCACCCAGGGCATCAATGTGCAAGGCATCGCGTTCGATACCATGCTCGAATCCTATGTGCTCAATGCCACCGCGACCCGTCACGACATGGACAGCCTGGCCAAGAAGTACCTGGACTACGACACGGTGAGTTTCCAGGACATCGCCGGCAAAGGCGCCAAGCAACTGACATTCGACCAGATTGCGCTTGAACAAGCGGGCCCGTATGCCGCCGAAGACGCCGATGTGACCTTGCGTTTGCATCAGGCACTGCATGCGCAACTGGCCGCTATCCCGAGCCTGGCCAGCGTGCTCACCGACATCGAGATGCCGTTGGTGCCCGTGCTGGCGCGCATCGAGCGTCAAGGCGCGCTGGTGGACGCGCAATTGTTGGGCATCCAAAGCATCGAGCTGGGGAACAAGATGGCCGAGTTGGAACGTCAGGCGTTCGAAATCGCCGGTGAAGCGTTCAACCTGGGTTCACCCAAGCAATTGGGGGCAATTCTCTACGAAAAGCTGGGGATGCCAGTGCTCAAGAAGACTGGCAAGGGGCAGGCTTCTACCGCGGAAGAAGTGTTGGCCAAGCTCGCTGAAGACGACTACCCGTTGCCCAAGGTGTTGATGCAGTACCGCAGCATGAGCAAGCTGAAGAGCACCTACACCGACCGTCTGCCTGAGCAGATCAACCCGCGTACCGGGCGTATCCATACGTCTTATCATCAAGCCGTGGCGGCGACCGGACGCCTGTCCTCCAGCGACCCGAACCTGCAGAACATCCCGGTGCGCACAGCAGAAGGGCGGCGCATACGCCAGGCGTTTGTCGCGCCCAAAGGCTACAAGCTGCTGGCGGCGGACTATTCGCAGATCGAGTTGCGCATCATGGCGCACCTGTCCAGGGACGAAGGCTTGATGAACGCCTTCCGCCACAACCTGGATGTGCACACAGCCACAGCTGCCGAGGTGTTCAAGGTTGAGTTGAACGAGGTCACGTCCGATCAGCGGCGCAGCGCCAAGGCGATCAACTTCGGCCTGATCTACGGCATGGGCGCGCAAAAGCTGGGCAAGGACATTGGTGTCGATACCAAGACCGCCAAGGCGTATATCGATGTCTACTTCGCTCGCTACCCCGGGGTTCGCGAGTACATGGAGCGTACCCGTGCCCAGGCGTCCGACCAGGGTTATGTGGAGACGTTCTTCGGTCGTCGGTTGTACCTGCCGGACATCCACTCCAACAAGCCTCAAGAGCGCGCGGCAGCGGAACGTACCGCGATCAACGCGCCCATGCAGGGCACAGCGGCCGACATCATCAAGAAAGCCATGGTGCTGGTGGACAACTGGCTGACCGATTCGGGCCTGGATGCCAAGGTAATCCTGCAGGTGCACGATGAACTGGTGCTTGAGGTGCGTGAGGATCTGGTTGTAGAGGTCAGTGAGAAGATTCGCGAGCACATGAGCGCTGCGGCGCAGTTGGACGTGCCGCTGCTGGTGGAAGTGGGCGTGGGTGATAACTGGGACGAAGCGCACTGATTCCGGTGGTTTGCCACCACCTGGCGTGGTGGCAAAGCGCTTTATGTCGGAAAGCGCCGACAGTTATTACCAATAGTTTTTCCAGTTCGCCGGAACTTAACCTGTGAACTGCCACTCAGAGTTACTGAATGGGTGGTGAAGCCCTTCAATGCTCCTATGTTGTGTTAAGTGTTGGCAGATATCTGGACCCCGCCCTAGCGGTCCGGAACTTGAACCCCGAACTTCCCCTCCCCATACGAAGTCCGGGGTTTTTTTTGCCTGTAGAAAAGTTATTGCGCGATTTCCGCGCCCTTGTCCGCCAATTCCATCCAGCCGGCCAGCACGGTGTAAGCGTCTTCCAGGCCCATGCGCTTGGGGGCCGAGAACAACTGGATGGTAATCGCGTCACCCCAACCTTTACGGATGTCGGACTGCACCTTGAGCAAGGTGTTCTTGGCCGCGCCGTAGGTCAGTTTGTCGGCCTTGGTCAGCAGGATATGCATCGGCATGCCGCTGGCGACCGCCCAATCGAGCATCAGCAGGTCGAAGTCGGTCATTGGATGACGGATGTCCATCATCAGAATCAAACCCTTCAAACTCTCCCGGCCGCCCAGATAAGCCTCGAGGTGACGCTGCCAGTGCAGCTTCAGCGGGATAGGGACTTTTGCATATCCATAGCCCGGCAGGTCGACCAGACGCCGATCATCGTCTAGCTTGAAGAAATTGAGCAGTTGCGTGCGGCCCGGAGTTTTCGAGGTGCGCGCCAGGCTGGCGTGGGTCAACGTGTTCAGCGCGCTGGACTTGCCGGCGTTGGAACGACCGGCAAAGGCGACTTCAAAGCCTTCGTCGTCGGGGCATTGGTCAACTTTGGCGGCGCTGAGCATGAAGGTGGACTGTTGGCACAGGCCGAGAATGGGATTCTTGAGTTGCATGAGATTTCCGATGTGGGCGGTGCCGAGAAAGGGTGCGGCAAGCGGTGTCGTTTCCGTTTCAGTAGCGCCAGTATATAATGCCGCAGATTTTGTGTGTGCTTTGTCCCAGCGAAGGATGAGGTTCACGGGAGCGATAGACCTTTATTGCGCATTAGAACGCAAAACGCTCTCAAACCCTGCAAAGGTCGATGTATGACCTGATGGTTGCTCGCTTTTGGTCTCCTGAACCCATTTTTGGCGCTCAGGCTACACAGGAACCGGAAGCTGTGTACAACCGAGTTTGCTTAGGTCGCGCTGCTACTGCGCGTGACCCGGGGTTTCAAGGCAATGCCGCCGCGTGGTTTGTGCATGGACTGCAGTACTGAGGATTACCAGGCCATCATTGAGTTGATGGTGAGTAAACCCGGTAGATAACTCTTAAACCCTTAGCCGTAGTTGGATTAGCTGATGAACAAACTGATCGTGAGTCTGCTGTTGACCTTGGGCATCACCGGTGTTGCCCATGCTGCAGGCGACGCTACAGCGGGCCAGGCGAAAGCCGCCGTGTGTGGTGCTTGCCACGGACCGGATGGCAACAGCCCGGCGCCGAACTTTCCCAAACTGGCCGGCCAGGGCGAGCGTTACCTGACCAAGCAGATGCAGGATATCAAGAGCGGCAAGCGCACGGTGCTGGAAATGACCGGCCTGCTGACCAACCTCAACGATCAGGACCTGGCGGATATCGCGGCGTATTTTGCCAGCCAGAAGGGCAGCGTGGGCGCAGCTGATCCTAAAGTTGTTGCCCGTGGAGAGAAGCTGTTTCGTGGCGGTGATCTGGAAAAAGGTCTGCCTGCCTGCACCGGCTGCCACTCGCCCAATGGCACAGGCAATGCGGCCGCAGGCTTCCCTCACCTGGGTGGTCAGCACGCTCAGTACATCGCCAAGCAATTGACCGACTTCCGCAAGGAAGAGGCCGGCCGCGCTAACGATGGGGATGCGATGACCATGCGCACCATCGCCCGCAAGCTAAGCGACGAGGACATCGCAGCCGTCTCCAGTTACATTCAGGGCCTGCACTGAGGGCTCGCTACGTTAACGCTCGATTAATCCCGCGATGCAAGCATAAAAAGGGTGGCTAAGGCCGCCCTTTTTTGTGGCCGCTGCCGTTACACTAACGAACTCATGTCCGCGTAGACCTGTCACAACTAAAGGTCGCGTGAGGCGACTTTATTTGTCCAGGAGTAAAGCATGCGTAATCTGATCCTCAGCGCCGCTCTCGTCACTGCCAGCCTCTTCGGCATGACCGCGCAAGCTGCCGATGTGCCGCTTGAAGCCGGTAAAACCTACGTTGAATTGGCTAACCCAGTGCCTGTGTCGGTGCCGGGCAAGATCGAAGTGGTGGAGCTGTTCTGGTACGGCTGCCCGCATTGCTACGCGTTTGAGCCAACCATCAACCCATGGGTCGAGAAGCTGCCCAAGGACGTGAACTTCAAGCGCATCCCCGCCATGTTCGGCGGCCCATGGGATGCCCACGGCCAGTTGTTCCTGACCCTGGAAGCCATGGGTGTGGAACACAAGGTTCACAACGCGGTATTCGAAGCCATCCAGAAACAGGGCAAGCGCCTGACCAAGCCTGACGACATGGCGGACTTTGTTGCCACCCAAGGCGTCGACAAAGACAAGTTCCTGGCCACCTTCAACTCCTTCGCCATCCAGGGTCAGATCAAGCAGGCCAAGGAACTGGCGCAGAAATACGGCGTGCAAGGCGTACCCACCCTGATCGTCAACGGCAAATACCGTTTTGACCTGGGCAGCACCGGTGGTCCTGAAGCGACCCTCAACGTTGCCGACCAGTTGATTGCCAAAGAGCGCAAAGCCAAGTAAGGGGCCCGTCATGCGCCGCTGGGGTACCGAACGTGTCGTAGGCCTGCACGACCCGCAGGTTAATGAGCATCACCTGGAGTCCACAGGCTTGGCGGCAGACAGTCGCCTGCGCCTGCTCAGCTTCAATATCCAGGTAGGCAACAGTACCGAGAAGTACCGACACTACCTCACCCGTGGCTGGCAGCATTTGCTGCCCCATAACGGGCGGGCCGGCAACCTGCAGAAAATCGGCGACCTGTTGAGTGATTTCGACCTGGTCGCCCTGCAGGAAGCCGACGGCGGCAGCATACGGTCCGGTTATATCAATCAAGTGGAGCACCTGGCTCACCTCGGCGCCTTCCCTTATTGGTATCAGCAACTCAATCGCAACCTGGGACGCTTGGCGCAGCACAGTAATGGGGTGCTCAGTCGCTTGAAGCCAACGGTCATCGAAGATCACCCACTGCCGGGCCCCAAGGGTCGCGGGGCGATCCTCGTACGTTTTGGCGAAGGGCCTGAAGCGTTGGTGGTGGTGATGATGCATCTGGCGCTTGGTGGGCGTACTCGCAACCTGCAATTGGCCTATGTGCGTGATCTGATCGGCAACTACAAGCATCAGGTGTTGATGGGCGACATGAACACCCACGCCACCGATCTGCTACAGAACTCCCCATTGCGTGACCTCGGGCTACTGGCCCCGCAGGTTGAAGCCACGTTTCCCAGCTGGCGCCCGCAACGTTGTCTTGACCATATCCTGCTCAGTCCCACCCTCACCCTCGAAAGTGTGCAGGTGCTTGCGCAGCCCATCTCCGATCACCTGCCGGTCGCGGTAGAGATTCGTCTGCCGGGTTCGCTCACGGCCGACGCATTGCCCGCGTTGAGCCCAGGCACCAGCGGACCCTTTGCATGAGCGATGACGCCCAGCGCTGGAAAGAAAAATACCTGTTAAGTATCGAGCAACAAGAAAAGCTCGAGCGCCGCTGGGCCGCCCGCCTCGACCTGCTGCGCCGGGGGCTGGTGCGCAGTACTCTGGCGGCGGAAGGCACCGACCGGGCGGTGGACCAATGCATGAAGGAAATGCGCGACGTCGTGCGCACCGACGACATGGACGCCGCCCTCGCCGCCTTGCTGCCGCGCTTGGAAAAGGCCGTGTTGGACTCTGAACAGCGTCGCGAAACCCGGGTTGACCAGATCAGCACCGCGCTGACCTCTCTGGTCACGCAGCTGCAAAAGCTGCCGCTGCCCCGCGAGGTAGCGCGCCCGCTGAAAACCTTCGCCAAGCAACTGGATGGCCGCGTCGGCCAGGCCCGCGAAATTCCCCTGTTGCTCAGCGAGTTGAGCGGCTTGCAAGGGCAAGCATTGAATAACCTGGAGCCGGACGGCGAAACCACGCGCCCTGGGCCGCGGTTGTTGCAGCGTCTGTTTGGGGCCAAGGAGGTCGTCAACGAGGCGGCGGCCAGTGAGCCGGTGCCCGGCCCGACGCCGCAACCCGTAGCGGCCAAGCCCGCCGCTGAGCCGGAGCAGCCTCAGCAGCCTGAGCAGTCCGAGGAACTCACACAAGCCCTGCGGGCCTTTGCGCCACAGGCCGAGAAGCCGGCGGCTCCCCAGCCTGAACCCATAGCATCCGGCAAGATCGACGAGGTTATTGGCGAAACCTTTGTGTACGAAGCGCCAGCTCAAGAAGACGCAGTCGTGGCCTCGGTGAAAAAAGCCGCAGAGCCTGTTGAACCCAAGGTGCCTGCGCCGAAAGCTGAAGAACCTGCTCCCGAAAGCGCCCTTGCCGCCTTCGTCGAAGCGCCCGTGGTTGAGACCGAGGCGCCGGACGAGACGCTCATCGGCAGTCTTTCTCTCCCGCCTGTGCTGGAGACCGAAGAGCCCGACCCCGACGAATTGCAATCGGACGGTTTCTATTCCCTGCCGGACTCACCCGAGCCTTCCTACAGCTCGGTGGCAAAACATATCGAAGACACCCTGCTGGGGCTGCTGGAAGAAATGGCCTTGCCCGAGCGTCATCGCCCCCAGGCCGAAGCCATGCGCGAGCGCCTGGCCCACGGTTTGAACTGGTACGAGCTGCTGCCGATCCTTGATGATCTGAAGGTGCTGATGCTGGCGATCACTGACAGCGGCCAGCACGAATTCGAGGCTTACCTCAAGCAGCTCAACGAACGTCTCGAAGCCTTCCAGGGTCACCTGCAGGTGGCCAGTGATGGCCATGCCGACAGCCGCACCGCTGCGCAGGCGTTGGACTCGCAGATCCGCGAACAGGTCGACGGTCTGCAAAGCAGCGTGCAGGACGCAGCGGACCTGGATAGCCTCAAGCATGTCCTGGAAAGCCATCTTGAGGGTTTGCTGGGCACCATGGATGAACACCAGCAACAGCGTGACCAGCGTGAACAGGAAGTGGCGGCACGCCTGAAAGGGCTGGCAGAACGGGTCGCCAGCATGGAACAGGAAGCCCAGGGCTATCGTGAGCACCTGGAAGTGCAACGCCAGAAGGCCCTGATCGATCCGCTCACTGGGCTGCCCAATCGCGCAGCCTGGAGCGAGCGCCTGGATTATGAGGTCAACGCCTGGCACCAGCGCGGCAACAGTCTGTCGCTGGCGATGCTCGACCTGGACCACTTCAAGCGCATCAACGATGGCTACGGCCACCTGGCCGGTGACAAGGTACTGAAGATCATCGCTAACGTGCTGCGCAAGCGTCTGCGCCCAGGCGACTTTATCGCGCGTTTTGGCGGCGAAGAGTTTGTGCTGCTGATGCCCGACTCACCTCTGACGGATGCTCTGACGGTCGGCGAGGTGCTGCGCAATGCGATTGAGGCCTGCCCGTTCCACTTCAAAGGTGAGCCGGTGACGATCACAGTCTCCATGGGTGTGGCCCAGTTCCAGCCGGGTGAGCGCAGTGAGCTGGCGCTCAAGCGGGCCGACGAGGCGTTGTATCGGGCCAAGGCCGCGGGGCGTAACCAGGTGCAGGCGGCGTAAAAGATGTTCCATTTTGTAATTTGACCGTCTGGCCGCAAACCGTACGTTACACTGTTGCATTATCGTCTTCAGCGTACCGTCCTCCGCCATGAAATCCTTTTATTTCGCTTGTGTGTTTCTCTTACTATCCGGCTGCGCCAGTGGTCCGCGCCTGGACACCAGCCACCCTTCGGCGAACCACGACAACCGCGTGCAGTTCGTGGTTGTCCACTACACCTCGACCGACCTTGAGCGTTCACTGGCGCTGCTGACCCACGGCCAGGTCAGCGCGCATTACCTGATCGGCGACGACGCCTCTGCCACCATCTACAAGCTGGTGGATGAAAGCCAGCGCGCCTGGCATGCCGGGGAAAGCGAGTGGATGGGACGCACCTGGCTCAATTCCAGCTCAATCGGCATCGAGATCGTAAACCCTGGCTACCGCGATACGCCGACCGGGCGGCTCTGGTACCCCTACTCCGAGGCGCAGGTGAAGTCGCTGGTGGTCTTGCTCAAGGACATCAGCAAGCGCAACGGTATCGACCCCAAGAACATCATTGGTCACAGCGATATCGCCCCGCTGCGCAAGCTGGACCCGGGGCCGCTGTTTCCCTGGAAGCGTCTGGCTGATGAAGGGTTGGGGGTGTGGCCGGATGCACAGGCTGTGGCGCGGTTCCAGGTGCAGTACACCACCGAGCTGCCGAGCATCAGCTGGTTTCAGGAAGAGTTGGCTCTTCTGGGTTACTCGACGCCCCAGACCGGCGAGTTGGATGTCGCCACGCGCCACGTGATCGCGGCGTTCCAGATGCGTTTCCGGCCGTCGCTGTTTGATGGCACACCGGATGCCGAAAGTGCGGCCATCCTGCGCGCGCTAAACCGGCGTTAAAGCGGTAGCGCCATATAGAACTGAGTGCCCTGCCCTGGCCGCGAATATACCCCCATGCGGCCACCGTGCAGTTGCACGATCTCCTTGCACAGCGCCAAGCCCAGGCCGGCGCCGCCTTTCTTGCGACCCACCTGCACGAAAGGTTCGAAGATACGCCCTTGCTGCCCGTAGGCGATGCCTTCGCCGTTGTCCTCGACACTGATAATCACCCGCTCGCCGTGGCGTCGCGCCTGCAGGCGAATCTGCCCGCCGTCTGCGGTATGGCGCAGGGCATTACCCAACAGGTTGTCGAGGACCCGCTCCAACTGTGCCTGGTCGGCATACAGCCTGGGCAGGTCGGATTGAGCTTCCACCAACAGTTCTATGTGCTGTGCATTCGACGTTTCCACGAACCGCGCGCGGGCGTGTTCCAGTAGATCAATGACGTCGCAGGGCCCGAGGGTGAGTTTCTGCAGGCCGTTCTGGTAGCGCGAGAAGTTGAGCAGGTCATTGATCAACTGCATCAGGCGCTGCATCTCTTCGTTGACCGTATCCAGCAGGTCCGCTTCACGTGATTCGGCCGGGAACTTCGCACGCTCGCGAAACAGCCCGAACGCCATATGCATGCCGGTCACGGGGGTGCGCAACTCATGGGACGCGCGCAATACAAACTCACTGCGTACCCGTTCGAAAGCCCGTTGTTCGGTCACGTCGTGCAGCACCATCACGGCGCCGAGAATGTGCCCTTGGGTATGGCTGACGGGCGTGAGGCTGTAGGTCAGCAGGCGCAGTTCGCCTTCGACTTCTACTTCCAGATCCTCCGGTGCCCGCTCCAGGTTGCCGCCGCGCAGCACCAGTTGCAGTTGTTCATCCAGCTCCGGACGCACCAGCGCCTCGCCCAGGCCCTGGCCGAGGCGTTCTTCGTCCCAGCCCAACTGGCGCTGCGCGACGGGGTTGAGATGCTCCAGGCGGCCTTGGCGGTCAATCATCAGCAGACCATCGTCGATGCTGTCGAGTACCGCTTGCAGGCGTTGCTGGCCGGCCAGAAGCTCGTCGATATTGGTCGCCTGATGCTGACGCAGCGCTTCGGCCATGATGCCGAAGCGGCGGGTCAGCTGGTTCATCTCCGCCGCCGCGGAGATCGGCAGCGTCACTTCAAAGTCGCCTTGGCCGATCTTGTCGGCCGCCTTGGCCAAGGCTTCGATCGGGCCGCCAAACCGCCTGGCAATACCATGGGCCGTGACGAACCCGATGATCAGCACCGCAAGCCCCACCAACCCCAGCAGGCCGGCGATCAGCAACGCGCGCGCGCGGGACTTATGTTCGCTGGCGCTGATGTTTTCCAAGGCTTGCTTGTGTTCGGCAATCAGCCCATTGCGCAACACGTTGAAGGTTTCGGTGAGGTTTTCCTTGCTGCCCGGTGGTGGCGACGCTTGCTGGGATTGGTCGAACGCCTCGAGCAGGTTCTGGTATTGGCTGCGTGCCTGGGCGAAGCCGGTGCCACTGCCATCGCGTTGTTCATGGGCGACGCCTTGGTCGAGCAAGTCCAGGTAATGCAGCTTGGAGGTTTGCAGCGCCTTGGCGTCAGGGCGTCGCTGCAACATCATGATCCACTGGTCGCCCAGGCTCTGACGCAGTTTGAGCCCCAGGTCCAAGGTGACAAAGTTGCTGCGGATCAGCGATTCCTGGGTCTTGGCCATTTGCATGACACTGACCAGGCCCAGGATCAACCCCAGCAGGGCGACGGTAATCAGCGCTGAGATACTCAGGAACAACCGAGTGCGCAGTTTCATCGCTAACTTCATAGGGTACAGCTCATAAGTTGTACTGCTTGCGTTTGCGGTACAGGGTCGACGCGTCAATGCCGAGCGTGCGTGCAGCCTGGTCGAGGGTGTCGCTGGTGGCCAGTACGGCGCCGATGTGGGCTTTTTCCAACTCGTCCAGGCTGAGCGCGGCGCCGATACGCGGAGCGTTGTTGGTCGGTTGCTCGGCCATGCCCAGGTGGCTGATTTCGACCTTTTCCTGCGGGCAGATAATGCTCGCGCGCTCAACCACGTTGCGCAGCTCACGGATATTGCCCGGCCAGCGATAGTTGAGCAGTGCCTCGCGCGCCTGGTCGCTGAAGCCCCGTGCCGGGCGCGCGTATTCCTTGACGAAGCGCGCCAGGAAGCGATCGGCCAGTGTCAGGATGTCTTCACTGCGCTCGCGCAGTGGCGGCAGGTGCAAGGTGATGACGTTGAGGCGGTACAGCAAGTCTTCGCGGAAGCGGCCGTCGCGCACCATGTCTTCCAGGTTGAGGTTGGTGGCGGCGAGGATGCGCACATCGGCGCGACGGGTGACCGGGTCGCCGACACGCTCGTATTCCTTGTCCTGGATAAACCGTAGCAACTTAGGCTGCAACGTGAGCGGAAAATCGCCAATTTCATCGAGAAACAGCGTGCCGCCGTCGGCCTGGTTCACCCGGCCCAAGGTGCTCTCGCTGGCACCGGTAAAGGCGCCACGGCTATGACCGAACAGCTCGCTTTCCATCAGTTCGGCCGTTAACGAAGGGCAGTTGATCGTCACGCAGGACTTCTTGGCGCGCTTGCTCCAACCGTGAATCGCCCGCGCCAGTTCGCCTTTACCCGTGCCGGACTCGCCAAGGATCAGGATGTTAGCGTCGGTCCCGGCCACCTGGCGCGCGGTTTCCAGCACCACCATCATCGATGGGCTGTGGGAGTCCAGACCGTCCTTGGGTTGGCGCACTGCACCTTCCAATGCCTCCAGGCGAGCCGAGAGTTGGCGCACTTCCAGTTGCTTGGCGGTGGCCAGGCGCAGTTGATCAGGGCTGCACGGTTTGACCAGGTAGTCGGCGGCGCCAGCCTGGATCGCGTCCACCGCCGTATCGACGGCGGAGTGAGCAGTCACGATCACCACACGCATCCACGGCGCCTGAATGCGCATCTGGGCCAGCACGTCCAGGCCGTTGTCTTCGCCCAGGCGCAGGTCCAAAAAGCACAGGTCGAACACCTGGCGTTGCATCAAGGCATCCGCCTGGGCCGCGCTGTTGGCGGTGGCGACGGTGTAGCCCTCATCTTCCAGGCAATAACGGAAGGTGCGGAGGATCGCGGATTCGTCATCCACTAAAAGAATGCGGCCTTGAAGTTCCTTGGCTGATTCCATCTGTCCCGCGCTCCTTTAACTATGAATGATGGTGTTTAGTCCCGGAATAATCGGGCAAGTTGCATGGTTTATTCTGATTGATTAAAGGCAACCTCGTGCAGCTATCTGCACGCCTTCCTACAAAGTCATGCCTGATGGCCTTTTCACGCCGTCTTGCCACTTCCGCGACGCTATTAACGTTTTCATGACCCCGATCCGATTGCCAGCCATCGTGCATTTCGCACGGCCGCCTGGGAGGGATCGTGCAGGATGCTGCCCGAGTGTTGAATAACGAATATGTAACTCATTGATTTTGTAGGTTTTTATTTTATAAAAAAGCTGGCATGCGCTCTGCAATATCTCTCCCAACGAATAGCCAGAATGCGGGAGAACAGCAGCATGACTCGCCAAAGCCTCAGCCCATTGCGTGTATCGCCACTGCGCTTGCAACAAGGTCTGTTTGCGAGCTTGGCGGTGATGGTCACGCTGATTGCAGGCCAGCAGTTCCAGCACTGGCAGCAGAGCCAGCAGCAAGCCTCCTCATTTGAACGTCCGGCGATAACCCAGACCCATTTCAGTTCCATTGGCAGCCGCTCCGTCGGTAGCGCGTCTGCTGATGTAACCGCCCCGCAATTGCGAGTGGCCGACCAGGATTCCACCCTGGGCCAGTTACCTACCCAAGAGCGTTGGGTGTTCTAGGCAAAAAACGCGGACGCTGATTCAGCGGCCGCAGGCATTACCGCTGTTACCTCTATAGAAGAAGCGTAAGGAGAATCACCATGTTGAGTTGGGCAATCACATTTCTGATCATCGCCATTGTGGCTGCAGTCCTGGGCTTCGGTGGTATCGCGGGCACCGCCACGGGTATCGCCAAGATCCTGTTTGTGGTCTTCCTGGTGATGTTCATCGCATCGTTCTTCTTTGGTCGTCGCGGCCGAGGCTGAATATGACCCCTTTGTCTTTTAAAACCATGGCTGCCGCCCTGCTCTTGGGCGGCAGCGGGCTGGTGATGGCTGCCAACGACGGCCAATCCCGAGCCAATGAATTGCTCAGCGCGGACCCTCAGTACCGCGAGACATGGCAAGGCGTGGTGAAGAAAGAAGAGCGGCTGCCGGAATGGGTGATGAACCTGTCGGGCACGGCCGAGCAAATGAATGCCGTGGAAGAGGATGGCGACAAGTACTTGGTCGGGCCGCTCTGCGAAACCGCAGACACCTGCCTGAACAAGCGCCTGATCGTCGCCTTCAGCCTCGACAAGGAAGACGCCTACGCCATGTTGGTGGAAGTCCCGGCCGGCCTTCCGGCGGACAAATCCCCAACGCGGCACGCCGATTACCGCTTTATCGGTAAGCCGGACGAGGGCATGCGGAAGCTGCTGATGGAGCAGTTGAAGAAAGATCCGAATTGGTACTGAGTTCCGTCTGTGGTTTACGGGGCTCGCATCCATAGAAAGAAGCACCTTTGCTTCCTTCTATTTGCACCGCGCGACAGGTGCGGTGCATGACCAAGGGGCTGGGTTGCTCTGATCAAACGGGATCGGCGTGACCTACGGGTACAGGGAGTGCCTGCGCAAGGGCCGGGTCAGGCGAAAGCTGCGACGCAGGTTCACAAGCCGATGGCTTGCTGAACTTGCGGCGGGCTTGTGATTCTCCTCTGCCGTTTGTGTCGTTCTCCGCTTATGCCGCCTTTAGCCGCAAAATTCCTTTTTGCTCAATCCCAACCATTACTTGGTATGTCGGGATGACCATCTATCGAGAAAGTTTTGTGCAAGGCGCAAGGCATTCTTGACGTGAGCCCGCCGAATTCACTGGCGTCTCAGCCAGTGCCCCAAAGCTGTGCAGAAACTCTGAGCGAGCCAGTATTGGCCGGTTCACGGCATATTCAGCGGACAAAATGTCGCATTTGAACTGACCGATCAGACAGCTATTATCGAAAAAAGTCATGCCGATTCGGCATAGGGTAGGCGTTTACGGCATTAGACGGCGCTCCCTTGCATGGGAATAGTTGCGCCTTTTTTCGCCTGCCAGTAAGCCATTTCGGCCACGCTGCGGTGACCTTCCAGGGAGGCAGATGCACACACTTTTTCGCTTTCGAGCGTTGCAGCTGGCGCATTTGCCTTAAGTTCACTTGAAGTAAGGGTAATGACATGAAGAAGGCAAAGCTAAGCCTCGCCTGGCAGATCCTCATCGGTTTGGTGCTGGGGATTGCAATCGGTGCAGTGCTCAACCATTTCAGTGCTGAAAAGGCCTGGTGGATCAGCAACGTGCTGCAGCCGGCGGGCGATATCTTTATCCGCCTGATCAAGATGATCGTGATCCCGATTGTGATTTCCTCGCTGATCGTCGGCATTGCCGGTGTGGGTGATGCGAAAAAACTGGGTCGCATCGGCGTCAAAACCATCCTTTACTTCGAAATCGTCACCACTATCGCCATCGTGGTCGGCCTGTTGCTGGCCAACCTGTTCCACCCTGGCGCGGGCATCGACATGAGTACCCTGGGGACGGTGGATATCTCCAAGTACCAGGCGACCGCCGCCGAGGTGCAGCATGAGCATGCGTTCATCCAGACCATCCTCAACCTGATCCCATCGAACATTTTTGCCGCTGTTGCCCGTGGCGAAATGTTGCCGATCATCTTCTTCTCCGTACTGTTCGGCCTGGGCCTGTCGAGCCTCAAGCCTGAACTGCGCGAGCCGCTGGTCACCCTGTTCCAGGGCGTGTCCGAGAGCATGTTCAAAGTCACCCACATGATCATGAAGTACGCCCCGATCGGCGTCTTCGCACTGATCGCGGTGACCGTGGCCAACTTCGGCTTCGCCTCGCTGCTGCCGTTGGCCAAGCTGGTGATTCTGGTTTACGTCGCCATCCTGTTCTTCGCCTTTGCCGTACTGGGCCTGATCGCACGCCTGTTTGGCTTCTCGATCCTCAAGCTGATGCGCATCTTCAAGGATGAGTTGGTACTGGCCTACTCCACCGCCAGTTCTGAAACCGTGCTGCCGCGAGTGATCGAGAAGATGGAAAGCTACGGCGCGCCGAAGGCGATCTGCAGCTTTGTGGTACCGACCGGTTACTCGTTCAACCTCGATGGTTCGACCCTGTACCAGAGCATCGCGGCGATCTTTATCGCCCAGCTTTACGGCATCGACCTGTCGATCGGCCAGCAATTGATGCTGGTGCTGACGCTGATGGTCACCTCCAAAGGTATCGCCGGCGTGCCGGGCGTGTCCTTCGTGGTGCTGCTGGCCACCCTGGGCAGCGTGGGCATCCCGCTGGAAGGCCTGGCGTTCATCGCCGGTGTCGATCGCATCATGGACATGGCGCGTACCGCCCTCAACGTGATCGGCAACGCGTTGGCGGTGCTGGTGATCTCCCGTTGGGAAGGCATGTACGACGACGCCAAGGGCGAGCGCTACTGGAATTCACTGCCGCACTGGCGCAGCAAGCAAGCCTTGCCAACGGCCCAAGCCACCCGCAGCTGACAGCACGCTGGCGCTGACACAAACCCCGGAGCATTCCGGGGTTTGTCGTTTCTGCCAGCCCCGCTATCATTCGCCCCATCTTTCGGGGGATTTAACTGATGCTCAATGGCCTATGGCTTGGCTTCTTCGTCGTGGCAATGGTGTCAGCGCTGGCGCAATGGCTGGTAGGCGGTAACGCCGGAATTTTTGCCGCGATGGTGGAAAGCATTTTCGCCATGGCCAAATTGTCGGTGGAAGTGATGGTGCTGCTGTTTGGCACGCTGACGTTGTGGCTGGGCTTTTTGCGCATCGCCGAAAAAGCCGGCATCGTCGATTGGCTGGCCAAGGCCCTCGGCCCGCTGTTCCGCCGCTTGATGCCGGAAGTGCCCGCCGGCCACCCTGCCATCGGCTTGATCACCCTCAACTTCGCCGCCAACGGCCTGGGCCTGGACAACGCCGCCACGCCCATCGGCCTCAAGGCCATGAAGGCGTTGCAGGAACTCAACCCCATTCCCAACACCGCCAGTAACGCGCAAATCCTGTTCCTGGTGCTTAACGCGTCCTCATTGACGCTGCTGCCGGTGACCATCTTCATGTACCGCGCCCAGCAAGGCGCCGCCGACCCCACGCTGGTATTCCTGCCGATCCTGCTGGCCACCAGCGCCTCGACCCTGGTGGGCCTGCTCTCGGTGGCGGTGATGCAGCGCCTGCGACTGTGGGACCCGGTCGTGCTGGCCTACCTGATTCCCGGCGCGTTGATGTTGGGTGGCTTCATGGCACTGCTGGCAACCTTGTCCGCCACGGCGCTGGCCGGTTTGTCGTCGATCCTCGGCAACTTGACGCTGTTTGGCTTGATCATGCTGTTCCTGCTGATCGGTGCCTTGCGCAAGGTGAAGGTCTACGAGGCGTTTGTCGAAGGGGCCAAGGAGGGCTTTGACGTCGCCAGGAATCTGCTGCCGTACTTGGTGGCGATGCTGTGCGCGGTGGGCGTGCTGCGCGCATCCGGCGCGCTGGATTTCGGCCTGGAAGGCATTCGCCATGTGGTGGCCTGGACAGGGATGGACACGCGTTTCGTCGATGCGTTGCCGACCGCCATGGTCAAGCCGTTCTCTGGCAGTGCGGCGCGGGCGATGTTGATCGAAACCATGCAGACCCAAGGCGTTGACAGCTTCCCGGCGCTGGTGGCGGCGACGATCCAAGGCAGTACCGAGACCACTTTTTATGTGTTGGCGGTGTACTTCGGTTCGGTGGGGATCCAGCGGGCGCGGCACGCGGTAGGGTGTGCGTTGCTGGCGGAGTTTGCCGGCGTCGTGGCAGCGATTGCGGTGTGCTATTGGTTTTTTGCTTAAGGCTGGAGATTGCTATCGGGAGCAAGCCCCCTCCCACAGGTTGAATGTGTTCATAGATCAACCCGTGGGAGGGGGCTTGCTCCCGATGAGGCCCTCAGCGTTTCACCGCACCGTTGCCCTGCCCCACGACCCACTCCACTACCTGCTTATTCAGTTGATCCCCCGCTTGCCCAAAAGCCGCCACCACCGCCGGCACCTTGGTATCTCCCACCGGCTGTCGCACTTCAAACCGCCGACTGGCAATAATCCGTTGGTCACTTCCACGCACCAAGCGTGCGTCGAGTCGAATCACCACCTCTACCCTGCTGCGGTATTCACTTTGGAAAGCCTGCAATTGCCCGCCCAGCTCGTAATCGGCTTGCAGATTGGTGTCATCCGTACTCAGCAGCGTCACCCGCCCATCACGCTGGAACCCATCCAGCAAGCGGTTACGTAACAGCACCGGCGCTGGATCGCTCCAGCGTGAGTTCGCATAACTGCTGATCAAATCGCCATTGGGCACCACGGCAATGCGCGGGCTGTCGAGAAACTCGCTGGTCTGCGGCTTGGTCACGCGCAGCGACCAGCTTACCGGCGCGCCTTGTGTGGCGCTTTGTGCGGCGGCCAGGCGGTACACGTCCGAAGGGTCGGCCTTGGGCAGGATCGAGCATGCGCCGATCAGCACCAGGGCCACGGGGGCGATCAGTTGGTAAGCACGCTTCATGGCGTGAACTCCTTGTTCTTGTCGCTGCCCAGCAGGTACCCGCTGGGGTTGGCTTCCAGGCGGCGGGAGATGGCCCGCAACGACCCGAGGGTTTCGCGCAGTTCGCGCACGGCCGGCGCCAGTTCGTTGAGGCCCTGCATGCCACTGTTCACCGAGCTTTTGTTGTCGCTGAGCAGGGTATTGATGGTCGCGGTGCTTTGCTCAAGGGATTTCATTGCCTGTTCGGCGCTGCTGAAGGCTTGCTTGCCCTGATCGTTGAGCAAGCCGTTGGCGTTACGCATCAGCACCGTGGTCTGCTCCAGGGTAGCGCTGGCCTGCTTGCTCACTTGCATCAGTTGCTGCATCACCACCTTGATATCACCGCGCTGCTCGGCAATGGCGCCGGTGGTTTGTTGCAAGTTGTCCAGCGTTCTACTGATGCGGTCGACGTTCTCCGACGACAGCATACGGTTGGCGTTGTGCAGCAGCAGGTTGATGCTGGTCATCAGGTCGTTGCTGTTGTTCAGCAGCCGCGCGATAGGCGACGGCGAAGCGATGATCTGCGGCAGGTTGCCGTCCTTGCCCTTGAGTTCCGGGCTTTGCGGGGTGCCGCCGCTGAGCTGGATAATCGAAGTGCCGGTAATGCCGGTCAGCGCGAGCTTAGCCTGGGTGTCTTCCTTGACCGGCGTCTGCCCGGCCAGGCGAATACGCGCCAGTACGCGGCGTGGGTCCTTGGGGTCCAGGCTCAGGCTGATCACGTCGCCCACCTTGATCCCGCTGTATTGCACCGAACTGCCCTGGGACAGGCCGCTGACCGCCTCGTTGAAAATCACTTCGTAATCCTGAAAGGCGCTGTCGACGCTGGACTTGGCCAGCCACAGGCCAAACAGCATCGCGCCGACGACCACGATCACGCTGAACAGACCGATCATCACATGATGGGCTCGGGTTTCCATGTCATACCTCGTTGAGCGGTTGAGCGGCATCCAATGCCGCGCGGCCCCGGGGGCCGTGGAAATATTCGTGAATCCAGGCGTCGTCGGTTTCCGAGACGACATCGATGGCGTCGGCCACCAGCACTTTTTTCTGTGCCAGCACGGCAACGCGGTCGGTGATGGTGTACAGCGTGTCGAGGTCATGGGTGACCAGAAACACGCTCAGGCCCAGCGCATCACGCAAGGTCAGGATCAGTTGGTCGAATTGCGCCGCGCCAATCGGGTCGAGGCCGGCGGTGGGTTCGTCAAGGAACAGGATGTCCGGGTCCAGCGCCAGCGCCCGGGCCAGTGCCGCGCGCTTGATCATGCCGCCGGACAACGACGCCGGGTACTTGTCGGCGGCCGACAGCGGCAACCCGGCCAGCGCCAGTTTGACCGCGGCCAAGTGCTCCGCGTCGGCACGGCTGAGGCCGGCATGTTCGATCAGCGGCAGCGCGACGTTTTCAGTCACGGTCAGCGAGGAAAACAGCGCGCCCTTCTGGAACAACACGCCAAAGCGCCGTTCCACCAGGGAGCGCTCATGTTCCGGCAGGCTTGGCAGGTTCTTGCCGAACACTCGCACTTCGCCTTCACTGGGCCGGCGCAGGCCGACGATGCTGCGCAGTAACACCGATTTACCGCTGCCGGAACCGCCGACTACCGCGAGGATCTCGCCCTTATACAAATCCAGATCGAGGTTTTCGTGCACGCTCTGGCTGCCAAAGCGATTGCACAGGCCGCGTACCTGGATCACCGCCTCGGTCGGCGCCCGGTGTAAACGACTCACCAACTCATCTCCATGAAAAACAGCGCCGCGACGGCATCCAGCACGATCACCACAAAGATCGACTGCACCACGCTGGAGGTGGTGTGGGCACCGACCGATTCGGCGCTGCCGCTGACCTTGAAGCCTTCCAGGCAACCGATGGCGGCGATCAGGAAAGCAAAGATCGGCGCTTTCACCATGCCCACCAGGAAATGCTGCACGCCAATGTCCGATTGCAACAGCGAGAGGAACATCGCCGGGGAAATATCCAAGGCCACCGCACACACCACGCCACCGCCGATAATCCCCGAGAGCATCGCCAGGAACGTCAACATCGGCAGCGCCACCAACAGCGCCAGCACGCGCGGCAGCACCAGTAACTCCATCGGGTCCAGGCCCAGGGTGCGGATGGCGTCGATTTCTTCGTTGGCCTTCATCGAGCCGATTTGTGCGGTAAACGCACTGGCTGTGCGACCGGCAATCAGGATGGCTGTAAGCAGCACGCCGAATTCGCGCAGGAAGGAGAAGGCCACCAAGTCCACGGTAAAAATCGTCGCGCCGAAGCTCTTGAGCACTGTCGCACCGAGAAATGCCACTACGGCGCCTACCAGAAAGGTCAGCAAGGCCACGATGGGCGCGGCGTCGAGGCCGACTTGTTCCAAGTGCGCAACCATCGGCGTGATACGCCAGCGCTTGGGCCGGAAAATGCCACGCGCGAAAGTCTCGAGGATCAGGCCGATGAAGCCCAGCAACTGCTTGCTGTCCTGCCACACCGTGTCCACCGCCCGGCCGATACGCGCCAGCAGCTGGATGCCGGTGGCTTCTTCGGGGGCTTTTTCGGGAACGCAGAAGTCGTTCAGGGAGCGGTAGACGGTCTTGAGCAGTGCGCGGTCGGCGGCAGACAGGCTGCAATCGGTCTGCTCGGCCGATTGTTCGATGCGGGTTGGCCCCAGCAGCTCCACCAGCAGCGAGGCGCCGGCGGTGTCCAGCGCGCCGAGGCCATTGAGGTCGATGCGCGCGCCGGCGTCGTATTGGCCGTCGAGTTTGTCCGACAGCTTCTTCAGGTTTGCGTAGTGGGCAAGCGTCCAGTCTCCGGTAATCCGCAGTAAAGGAGGAACGGAGGACGTATCGAGTTGGGCTGCGCCGGCCGTGGTGCTACTGGTCATAAGCTCCGAGCTTGTATTGGCTATCCACAATTGCTACGTAATAGCACGATACAGCCTATTTTGGGTTGTCCGTTTGTGCTGCGTCGGTGACTTTAAAACGCAGTACGCCGATCACTTGCCCGTCTTCGGTCAGCACCTGAACCTGCCAGCGGCCCGCTGCGTCGCCCGGGAAATTCTGCTTGTGGGTCCAGGCGCGGTAGCCCTCTTTGCGCCCACCGTGAATATCCAGGGCAATGCGGTCGACTTCTTTGCCGTTGAATTTCCACACGTGGTAGATCCGCTCATCCAGCCCGCGCGGTGCGTTGATCGCGGTATAGGCGTACAGCCCGGCGCTGCGCAATTGTGCGGCGCTGACTTCCTTGAGGTCATCGCCCGGCGTGCGGTCTTGCAGTTGGGTGCTGATGGCCACTTCGGTCAACCACAGCGTGGCCGGGGGAACCCAGCTGCGCAGGAACCAACCCGCGCAACCGATGACGGCCGTCACCCCCAGCAACATCGCCCAGCCTTTGAAGCTGCGCAGTGGCAGGCTCACCGCCAGGCTTGGGATCGACAAGGCCATGGCCACCCCGAGGGCGAGTTTGTAACTCTCGGCGGTGGTCAGGTGCAGGATAATCGGCAGCGCCGTGAGCAACGCGGCGAACAGGGTCAGGGTGTGCAGCGCCAGGAACAGAGAGCGTTTGGGGGCCAGCCACTTGTAGTACAGCGGGTCGATGATTGATACCAGCGCCGCCGCGCCGAGCAGGCCGGTGAAAATCGATTGGCCGCTGTTCCAGGCGGTGGTGATGAAAAAGAACGGCAGCACAAAAAACAGACTTTCCTGGTGGATCATCTGGGTGGCGTAGCGCAGCAGGGGCTCGGGGATTTCCCGCTTGAAGACTTTGGTAAACAGTTGGGTAAAGCTGTTCTCCAGCATCAGCCACAGCCAGCTCACCAGCATGATCACCGCGATCCAGCTGGCCATGCCCTGCTGGCGGTCTACCAGGATGAAGCTGCTCACACCCGAAATGAAACCGCCCAGGGCAATCACCCCTGGGTAGCGCTTCATCAGTTCGAGGATGCGCTGGATGTAGTGGGTCAGGTTCGGCATTCGGCGGTTCGCAGTCTTTTGTAGGAGAAAAACCCAAACAGAATAACGTCTTAACCTGGTGTTCGGTGCCTCATTACGCGATCCGTTTGCGATAAACCCGTATGCCGATCAACACAATGGCGATCAGGCCGAGTGCACCGGCGCCGATCCAACTCAGCATGTCGTAACTGAGCAGGGGTTTTTCCACACGCCAGTAACCTGGCTGCTTGAGCAATTGGCGCATGGCCTGGTTGGCCTGGTCCAGATGGACGGCCTTGATGCGTTTGGCCGGGTCGCTGAAGCGGCCGTTGTCGTAGTCGGCTGCCGCAGCCCAGTAGTAGTCCGCCAATGCGCTGTTGCCCTGCACGGCCCAGGCTTGCCGCGCGATGGCGGCCTGCTGCAGGCGCGCGAAGACGGCCGGATCAAGGCCGTCCTTGAGCAGTTGGGCGGTGAGGTCCTGCATGACATGTTCGGCTGCGGGGAGCTTGTCCCGTTCAAGGTCGGCATTCAGGCTTAGGAAACCGACGTCGCCGAGCACTTCGCGTTCGCTTCGGGGGCCGTAGGACAAACCGTGCTGGAGGCGCAGTTGGCGGTACAGCGCCCAGTCGAGGTAGTCCTTGAGCAGGTCGTAGGTCTCATCATGCTGGTCGTCCAGCACGGGTTCGGGGAACAGCCAGTGCAGTTTTGCGCTGTCGCCGACCCAACCGTGGATTAGCTCGCGGTGGCCGAGCGCGGTGTGCCGGATCTCGGGCAAGGGCCGGTGTTCGGTGGGGTCGACCGGGTCAAGTTCGCCGTAGGTGCGCTCCAGATAGGCCGGCAGCACTTTGTCGAGATCGCCGACGACGATCAGCGTCATGTTATTGGGGGCGTACCAATGCGTGCGCAGCGCCTGCAACTGCTCGCGGGTCAGGTGACCGACTTCGGCGCGCTCGGCGCATTTGAGGCCCAACTCGACCGCCAGCTGATTGCTGGCGGTGTGGCCGAGGTCTTGACGGTCCAGGAGGCGTTGCAGGTGCGAGTAATGGCCGCCGTCTTCGCGCTCAACCACTTTTTTGGCGGCGTCAATGTTGGCGTCGGTCAGTTCGGTGCGGGTGATGATCGCCAGCAATAAGTCGAGCACTTTGCGTTGGTTGTGCGCGGGGGCTTCGATCACGAAGGTGGTGTCGGCATTGCTGGTGTAGGCGTTCCACTCGCCGCCCAGGGCTTGCATGCGCTCTTCGAGGTCGCCTTCGTCCGCGCCGTCAATGCCGCTGAACAACACATGTTCGAGCAGGTGCGGCAGTTCCTTTTCCTCGCAACTGAAGTCATCCAGGCCGACGCCCACCACCAGGCGGATGGCGACATGCCCGCGTTCGGTGCCCGGTTTGAGCAGCAGTTGCAAGCCGTTGGGCAGGGTGTAGCCCTCGACTTGCAAGCGATCAAAGGCAAAGGCGTGGGCAGAACCCATGAGCAGGCAGGCGAATAACAGGCGACGCATAACTGGCTTCCTGGCGAGTGAGGTCAGCTCTAACTGACTTCACGGGCCATCGTACGTTCAGGGCGAATGCGTGATGTCGGCAATATCTTCAGCCGAGAGCGCGCCGGTGTCGGAGGTTTCCAACACTACATACGCACTGCTGCAAAACAACGAGTTCAGGCGTTTCATGTCGGCAATCAGTTCAAGATGCAGGGAACTGGTTTCCAGGCTTTGCACGATCTTGCGTTGCAGGCGGCTGACGTGGGCATGGGCCAGGCGGCGTTCCTGGGCGCGGAAGCGGCGTTTCTCCCGCAGCAACTGACGTGCGCTTTCCGGATCGGCGCTGAGGAACACCGACAGGCCCAGGCGCAGGTTGGCGATCAACTGGCTGTGCAGGTCGGTGAGTTCTTCCAGCCCCACTTCGGAGAACTGGCGGCGCTGTGAGGTCTTTTGCTGCTGGACTTTACGCAGCATGCGTTCGATCAGGTCACCGGCCAGCTTTAGGTTGATCGACAGTTCGATGATCTCGGCCCAGCGCCGACTGTCGTGTTCGCTGAGGTCTTCGCGGGGCATTTGCGCCAGGTAGAGTTTGATTGCGCTGTAGAGCGCTTCGACGTCATCACTGAGGCTGCGCATTTCCTGAGTGATGGCGGTTTGCTTGCCGAGCAGCACTTCCTGCATCGCGCTGAGCATGTTGTCGATCAGATCGCCCAGGCGCAGGGTCTCGCGGGCGGCGTTGGCCAGCGCCAGGCTGGGCGTGGTGAGGGCAGTGGGGTCAAGATGCCGGGGCTTGGCCTTGCCGTTGACCTCTTCACGCTCGGGCAGCAACCACGCGCACAGGCGGGCCATCGGGCCAATTGTCGGCAACAGGATCAGGCAGCGGCTGACGTTGTAGAGCAGATGGAAGGTGATGACCATGCCTTGGGCGCTGTAGTCCAAATCATCCATCCAGCGTACGAGGGGGTCGAGTACCGGGATGATCAAGAGCAAGCCGATCAGTTTGTATAACAGGCTGCCCAAGGCCACTTGGCGACCGGCGGAGTTCTGCATGCTGGTGCTGAGAAATGCCAGTACGCCGCTGCCGATGTTGGCGCCGATCACCAGGCCGATGGCTACGTGCAAACCGATCACACCGGCGCCGGCCAGGGTAGCGGTCAGCAGCACGGCGGCCAGGCTGGAGTAGGAAATCATCGCGAACAAGGCGCCGACCAGGGCGTCGAGCAGGATGTCGCCGGTCAGCGAGGCGAAAATCACCTTGACCCCCTGGGCATGGGTAATCGGCCCGGCGGCTTCAACGATCAATTGCAACGCGAGGATGATCAACCCGAGGCCGATGCCCACCCGCCCGAGCTGCCCGGCCCGCGTCTGTTTGCGCGACAGGAAGAAAATCACCCCGAGAAAAATCAGCAGTGGTGACAACCACGACAAGTCAAAGGTCAACACTCGCGCCATCAACGCGGTACCGACGTCGGCGCCAAGCATGGTCGCCAGGGCAGGCATCAGGCCCATGAGGCCCTGGCCGACAAAAGACGTCACCAGCATTGCCGTGGCGTTGCTGCTCTGCACCATGGCCGTGACGAGGATGCCGGCGATAAACGCCAGCCAGCGCTTGGACATGTTCTGCCCGATGACTTGGCGCAAGTTGGAGCCGTAGACCCGCAGGATGCCGGTACGGACGATATGCGTGCCCCAGATCAGCAGGGTCACGGCGGAAAGCAGATTGAGCAAGGTCAGCATGCTCGGCCCCCCGTGTGGGTGTGCTCCAAAGGAGCAAATGAGAATTGCCGCGTGCCGCTCTACGTCTTGTACTTAAGCTGTAGTTGGCGAATGGGCGCTGCGCCAGCATCGCATAGCTAAAGTGGGGATTGAAACAAAACTGTCATGAAGGCCGATGCCTCACGCTCTGCCTGGGGATGCCGCCAGGGATGCTTCGTGTCCCGAATGCGCAGAAAAAAAGGGGCTTTTAAGCCCCTTTTTCAACAGCGGGTCAAATTTATTGACCCGGAATGTCCTTGCGCAGTTTCACTGGATCCTGCTGCTTCTTCTTTTTCGCGATGGCGGTACGCATTTTGATGTTCACCGCTTCGACCGCCAGCGAGAACGCCATGGCGAAGTAGACGTAGCCTTTTGGCACGTGCACATCGAACGATTCAGCGATCAGCACGGTACCCACCACCAGCAGGAACGACAGCGCCAGCATCTTCAACGACGGGTGTTTATCGATGAATTCGCTGATGGTGCCGGCGGCCAGCATCATCACCAGTACGGCGACGACGATCGCGGCAACCATGACCGGTACGTGGGAAACCATACCCACGGCAGTAATCACCGAGTCCAGGGAGAACACGATGTCGATGATCGCGATCTGGATGATGGTGTAGATGAACTTGCCACCGGCGCCTTTAGGCTCGTCGTGGGTTTCGTCTTCACCTTCCAGCGCGTGGTACATCTCTTGTGAGCTCTTCCACAGCAGGAACAGACCACCGAAGAACAGGATCAGGTCGCGCCCGGAAATGCCTTGGCCAAACACCACAAACAGGTCGGCGGTCAGTCCCATGACCCAGGTGATCGACAGCAGCAACAGAATGCGCGTGACCATGGCCAGTGCCAGGCCGAAGATCCGGGTGCGCGCCTGCATATGCTTGGGCATGCGGCTGACCAGGATCGAAATCATGATGATGTTATCGATGCCCAGGACGATCTCGAGAGCCGTCAGGGTGAAGAAGGCAATCCAGATTTCCGGATTGGTCAGCCATTCCATGTGTATTCCTTTGAGCGTGTGTTAGACCGCACCGGCGTAGGGCCGGCGCAGTTGGGTTGTACGATTATAGAGTGCTGAACAGCGGAAAAATCCCCATCAGCAATGCGGCGAACATTATGCACAGGCATACCAGTACTGCCCACTTCAAGGTGAAGCGCTGGTGATCGCCAAATTCGATACCGGCCAGGGCCACCAGCAGATAGGTCGACGGTACCAGCGGGCTGAGCAAGTGCACAGGCTGGCCAACGATGGAGGCGCGGGCCATTTCTACAGCGGTGATACCGTAGTGGCTGGCGGCCTCGGCGAGCACCGGCAACACACCGTAGTAGAACGCGTCGTTGGACATGAAGAAGGTGAACGGCATGCTCACCAGCGCTGTGATCACCGCGAGGTACGGGCCCAGGGCTTCAGGGATGACCGCCAGCAGGCTCTTGGACATGGCATCGACCATGCCGGTGCCCGACAAAATGCCGGTGAAGATACCGGCGGCGAAGATCAGCCCCACCACCGCCAAAACGCTGCCGGCATGGGCGGCGACGCGGTCTTTCTGCTGTTGCAGGCATGGGTAGTTGACGATCATCGCGATACTGAACGCCACCATGAACAGCACCGGCAGCGGCAACAGGCCGGCGATCAGGGTGCACATCAGGGCGAGGGTCAGGGCGCCGTTGAACCAGATCAGCTTCGGACGGCGCGCGTCAGGGAATTGCGACACGCTGATTTCGCTGTGATCGATCTCGTCGCCCTGCAGGTGCAACTCACCCAGACGCGCCCGTTCACGTTTGCCGTACATATAGGCGATCACCAGGATTGCCACGACGCCCGCGGCCATGGCCGGGATCATCGGTACGAAAATATCCGAAGGGTCCACATGCAGCGCACTGGCGGCACGGGCGGTCGGGCCGCCCCAGGGGGTCATGTTCATCACGCCACCGGCGAGAATGATCAGGCCGGCCATGATTCGCGTGCTCATGCCGATGCGCTGATACAGCGGCAACATGGCGGCTACGCAGATCATGTAGGTGGTGGCGCCGTCACCGTCGAGGGACACCACCAGGGCCAGTACGGCGGTACCGACCGATACCTTCAGCGGGTCGCCCTTGACCATCTTGAGGATCTTGCGCACGGCCGGGTCGAACAGGCCGGAGTCGATCATCAGGGCAAAGTAGAGGATGGCGAACATCAGCATCACGCCGGTTGGCGCGAGCTTGGTGATGCCTTCGAGCATCATCGGGCCGATCTTCGGCGCGAAACCACCGAACAGCGCGAACAGGATCGGCACGATGATCAGGGCGATCAGCGCGGACAGGCGCTTGGTCATGATCAGGAACATGAACGTGATGACCATGGCGAAGCCAAGGAAAGTCAGCATAGGAGTACTCCAGGCGTAGTGCGGCTAGGGAATGGCGAACCGGTTCAGGTTCAGCGCAGAACGAAAGGCTCTAGACGTACGGGTGGAGTCGGGGCGAGCAGGCGGTTACGGGCGGACATCGGGAATCACCATTGTTGTTGTTAACAGCCGGTCTTGTTGCCGACAGTGGGGGTGATCCTAGACGCGAAAGCTTTCAGCCAGCTTTCGCTGGCCAAACAGGTGAGGGGAGGCGGATGCACGGTCTACAGGAATACATCGGTCAAATGTGGGGGCAAGCACCCTCCCACATTTGGAGTGTATCTATCTCGGGTATTTCAGGGCAGTTCGAGGCCGCCGGCCGCTTTGTGCAGCGACCGCAGGTGTTCACCGAGCTGCCTGAGGTTGGCCTCGCACGCGGCAATCTCGGCGGCGCGGGAAGGGTCCAGCAGCGCCCTCACCTCTTTATCCAGCTCGCCGGTCAGCGATTGCAGCTGCTTCTGGCGTTCGGCGCTTTCCGATTCCAGGCGCTTGGCTTCCGATGGCTGCGGCAGGCCATAGCCGCCGCTGCCCAGCAATTCCGCTGGGCGGCTGAGAAAGCCGCTGTTGGCGAGGATCTGTTGCAGGGTGGCATTGGCCTTCTCCATGCCGCCGTTTTTCAGCTCGCGGGCGCCGAGGTAGCGTTGTTTGACTTCGTCCTGGGCCAGCATCAACTGTTTACGAAAGCTGGCTTGTTCCAGCAGCAGCAACGCGGCGCTGGTGCGCAGGTCTGCCTGGTCGAACCATTGGCGGCGTTGCGCCGCGCTCAAGGCTAACCAGTCTTCAACCTGGGCCTGTTCGATCGGCAAATGCTTGCGCAGTACTTCGAACATCGCCTGGTAGCGCTCGCGGAAGGAGTCGAAGTGATAACCCAGGCGCAGCGCTTCACGTTTGTCATTCAGCACGCTGGTATCGGCCAGGCCACGGGCTTGCAGGACTTCGAGCAGGCCGTTGGGGGTGATGTTGTCCAAGCCGGTCAGTTGCGGATTGGCGCTGCCGCTGCGTAACAGTTTCAGGCTTTCGACCGCGCAGTTGTTGGACAGGAAGTAGTAATTACCGTCGTAGCTCCAGTGCATTTCGGCGGCGTGCTCGACGGTGTCGGTGATTTCCTGGCGCGACAGTTTCAGCGGTACGGAGGCCAGGCCGCGCAGTTCAGTCTTGGTGTATTCGTCGATCACCTGGGCCAACGGCAACACGAACAGGCGTGACGGGTACTTGCCCACCAGGCCGTCCCAACTCGACAGTTGTACGTCACCGACAAATGCGCGGTAGGACAATACCAAATGCTGGTCCAGGTCGAGCCGGCAATCCGGCCCGCGCGGGCGGCCTGGGGCGCAGATCACCAGGCGCAACATGCTGTGGCCCCAGCGGCTGACCAGATTCTGGTTGGCTTCGGCCAGCAGGTAGTCGATCTCGTAGACCCGCTCCGGGTCCACGTGGCCCAGCGGTGTCTTGGCGAAATCGTTGCCGGCATTGAGGAATGGGTAGGCCTTGGCGCAGGCGTCCTGCGTCGGCGGGGCCCAGCCGAAGTGCTGCTGGTAATAGCGGAACAGCGCCGGACGCCGACAGGCGTAGCTCGCGTCGAGGAGGAAGTACTCCATGTTGACCGCGACGAACTCCAGCGGGCTGGTGGTTTCGTAGATATCCGGGCTGCGCACGACCTGGCGGTTGTGCTGCTCGCGCTCGCCGCGACGGCCGACATATTGTGGCCAGCCCGCGAGGTCCAGCAGGCGCGGGTCATCGCTGAGGGTAAAGCGGCGGTCGTTCTGGCCACGGCATTGATCGGGCAGGCCAATCAGGCCGGTGATGTTGTTTTGTCGAGCGCAACGCTGGATCAGTCTGCGTTCGTCGGGAGACCACAGGCGCGCACGGTCATAGATGTGGGTCAGTTCATGCAGCACGGTGGCGAGCATTTCCCGGCGCACGGTGCCGTGGGGGCGATTGGTCTTCTGGGTGGCGGCGCTGCCATCGGTCAAGCTGTCGAGCAGGTTGCGGTTCAGGTCCAGTTCGGACACCAGCGAAGCCTGGCCGTAGGCGTTTTCGGGCATTTTGTCGGTCCAGCCGACATCGATACGGCGGTCCAACTGCTCGACAAAGCGCGGCGGCAATGAGCGCATCGCTTCATCGAGCAATGCCTGGCTGGCCTGTTGTTGGGCCGGGCTCAAGCCTTCTGTCTTGAGCCGCAGTTGCAGGCTGGCCTGGGCTGCGCCGGCACACAGCAGCACAATCCCGGCCAGGAGCCAGGCGACAAGGCGCCTCACAGAGCGAGAATAGCTTCGGCGAGGGTCTGGTCACTGGCGTCACGGGCTTCCGGCAGGCGGGTGCGCAAGGTGTCAAAGGCGGCTTCCAACTGAGCGCCACGGATTTCACCATTGCTGGCGACGAAGCTGGCCGCATCATCGTGAGCTTCACGCACGACTTTGGAATCGCGGATGGACGTGGTGGTGTCCGAGGTGAAATCAATGGTGCGGCCAGACGCGCGAACAATGATGTTACTGGTGGCCACCAGGGTCTGCGCCTGGGCAACGTCGGCCAACAACAGCAGGCCGAGGGCGGCGGCGATCAGCGGGCTACGCATGGAATTACTCCAGTTACAAAGAGGGAAATACAGAGATGGTTATTGGACGAGAATTGCCTGCGCCAGTTCAAGGTCGCTGACATGAAGTTTTGGTTGGGTTCGGCGCAGGTAATCCAGCGCCGACTCCAGCCGTGCTCCTCGCCATTGGCCGTCGGTAGCAATGAATGCGGCAGCGTCATCCCTTGCGGCAACGATTACTTTTTTGTCGAAGGGCGCGGAGGTCACCTTGCTGGTGGCATACGCGCTCGCGACGGTGCTCTGGAGGGTCACGTCAAAGGCCGAAACCCAAGGTGACCAGCAGGCAGAAAACAACACAGGGACAATGAACAGTCGGTATGAAAAAGCCATGGGACTCGACAACTGAAAACGAGCGCCAAGGCTAGCGCAATGCCCGGGCGAGAGCCAGCGCCAAGGCATTCGGGAGCCGTTGGCGCTCCCTTTTACGCGCTGGGGCTCAGATGGCCAGAATGGCCTGGGCCAATTGTGCGTCGGTCGCGGTGTTCAGTTGTGGCGCTTGTTGACGGATTTGCGCAAGGGCGCTTTCCAGCTTCACGCCACGAATGGCGCCTTCACTGGCGACAAAGCTGGCCGCGTCGTCACGCGCGGCGCGCACGACTTTGTTGTCACGCAGGGAGGAAGTCGCATCGGAAGTGGCGTCGGACGTAGCCTTCAGTGCGCCGACGATGGAATCGGTGGTCACGATGAAGCTGGTCGCGTTGGCATTGAAAGCCAGGGCCAACAAGGCAGCAGCGCTGAGCAGGCGAAGAACGGGCATGGGGTGACTCCTATAGATGAGCAGTGAAGGTGGCGCAAAGGCTCGCCACGTGCTGGTTGGATATTAGGCTGTGGTTTATCGGTTCGGATAGGTTGTTATGCAGCCTTAATAACTGTACCTATGGTATTTAATAGGCATATAACTGTACCTGTTGCGCTGATTTATTGGCTCGAAATTGCACGCGCCGAGAACAACAAAGCCCGCCTCCGGTTACCCGGGGCGGGCTTTGTTTTGACAAATCAGTGCTGGCAGTGGACCCGGTGGGTCAGGGCCAGCGGGCGCCAATTAGCGCCAGAACGGCTTGCTCAGCTCTTCGTAGCGTTGAGCTTCGCTGATACCGGCGTCAGCCAGCAGACGCGAATCCAGGCGAGCCAACTGATGGCGGCTGGAGATGCGGCGCTGCCACAGCATCAGGTTGGCAAGAACGCGCAGAGGCAGGGAAGCCTGGGTGTTTACAGCTTTATCTTCGAAGAACAGTTCGGAACTGAGTGTACGTTCCATGATGACATCCTTCCGCTTGTGGCGGGATTAGGTAGTGGTTTAACTGATGCCAATGATCCTCTTCCGGCGCAAGACTCTCTAGATACAGTTCACCTGTATTGTGAGGGGCCAGTTAACTGTTTATAGGGGCTGTACTGTACGGAAATGGGGCAACTGTACCTGTCCGCACTGAAATAGTGCGAAATAGGCATTTTTAACGAGGCGAGTAGGATAATTCGGTAGGAAATGACCGGTACAGCAGTACAGTTTTTTCAGGAGTTGGGGCTGTTGCAGCCGAGCTGATGAAAATGTATTTGCATCAGCTCGGCTCTGTATCAATCAAGCCTTGAGCATATGCCCGGTTTCTTCCAGGTTAATGTGCCAACTCAGCGCTTCGCGCAGGATGTGCGGCGTATGCCCGCCTAATGCGCAGGCGCCCTCGAAGTAATTGTTCAGCGCATCGCGGTATGCGGGATGCACGCAGTTGTCGATGATTACCCGAGCCCTTTCCCTTGGCGCCAGGCCGCGCAAGTCTGCCAGGCCTACTTCGGTGACGAGGATGTCTACATCGTGTTCGGTGTGGTCCACATGACTGACCATCGGCACCACGCTGGAAATCGCGCCGCTCTTGGCAATCGACTTGGTGACGAAAATCGCCAAGTGCGCGTTACGCGCGAAGTCACCGGAGCCGCCAATGCCGTTCATCATCCGCGTGCCGCAGACATGGGTGGAATTGACGTTGCCGTAGATGTCGAACTCCAACGCGGTATTGATGCCGATAATGCCCAAGCGACGCACCACTTCAGGGTGGTTGGAGATCTCCTGCGGGCGCAGTACCAGTTTGTCCTTGTAATGCTCCAGGTTGCCGAACACGTCGGCATTGCGCCGCTCCGACAGTGTGATCGAACTGCCCGAGGCGAAGCTCAGCTTGCCGGCGTCGATCAGGTCGAACGTGGAGTCCTGCAGTACTTCCGAGTACATGGTCAGGTCTTGGAAGGGGGAGTCGATCAAGCCGCACATCACCGCGTTGGCAATGTTGCCGATACCGGCCTGCAGCGGCCCGAGCTTGTTGGTCATGCGCCCGGCGTCGACTTCCTGCTTGAGGAAGTTGATCAGGTGATTGGCGATTCCTTGGGTGTCACTGTCGGGGGGCGTCACGGTCGAGGCGGAGTCCGCCTGGTTGGTGATGACGATGGCGACGATCTTTTCCGGCGGGATTGGGATTGCGGTGCTGCCGATGCGGTCGTCGACCTTTACCAGCGGGATCGGCGTACGGGTTGGGCGATAGGTCGGGATATAAATGTCGTGCAGCCCTTCCAGGTTCGGGTTGTGCGCCAGGTTGATCTCGACGATCACCTGTTTGGCAAAGATCGCGAAGCTGGCCGAGTTACCGACGGAGGTGGTTGGCACGATATGCCCTTGCTCGGTGATCGCCACGGCTTCGATCACGGCAATATCCGGTAGCTTGAGCTGGTTGTTGCGCAGTTGTTCGACGGTTTCCGACAAATGCTGGTCGATAAACATCACCTCGCCGGCGTTGATAGCCTTGCGCAATGTGCTGTCGACCTGGAACGGCATGCGTCGGGACAGCACGCCGGCTTCGGTCAGTTGCTTATCCAGGTCATTGCCCAGGCTGGCGCCGGTCATCAAGGTGATTTTCAGTGGCGAGGTCTTGGCGCGCTCGGCGAGGGCATGGGGAACGGCCTTGGCTTCACCGGCACGGGTGAAGCCGCTCATGCCGACGGTCATGCCGTCCTCGATCAGTGCGGCGGCGTCTGCCGCGCTCATGACCTTGTTCAACAGCGAAGGCAAGCGGATACGATCACGGTACATGAATGGTTATCTCAGGCTACGGAAGCAAGGTGGGCAGTGTAGTGATTTCAAAAAAATTCGGCCCGCTACCATGGTCGAATGCAAGGCAGCGATTTAGAGCCTTTGGTCGGGTTTCATGCAGCAATAAAAAACCCCAGCCTACGTGAGGCCGGGGTTTGGAGTATTGCGCTGAAGCAGTGTTAGTCGACGGCTTTAACCATGTCTTCAATGACCTTCTTGGCGTCGCCGAAAACCATCATGGTCTTGTCCAGGTAGAACAACTCGTTATCCAAGCCGGCGTAACCACTGGCCATTGAGCGCTTGTTGACGATGATGGTCTTGGCTTTGAACGCTTCCAGGATCGGCATACCGGCGATCGGTGAGTTCGGATCGTTCTTCGCGGCCGGGTTGACCACGTCGTTCGCGCCCAGCACCAGCACCACGTCGGCCTGGCCGAATTCAGAGTTGATGTCTTCCATCTCGAACACTTGGTCGTAAGGCACTTCAGCCTCGGCGAGCAGCACGTTCATATGCCCAGGCATACGGCCCGCCACCGGGTGGATCGCATATTTCACGGTGACGCCGTGGTGGGTCAGTTTCTCGGTCAATTCCTTCAGCGCGTGTTGCGCCCGCGCCACCGCCAAGCCGTAGCCTGGCACGATGATCACGGTGTCGGCGTTGGTCAGCAGAAAGGTCGCATCGTCGGCCGAGCCGGACTTCACCGGGCGCGCTTCTTTAGAACCCGCAGCGGCACTGGTATCCGGCGCGTTGCCGAAGCCGCCGAGCAGTACATTAAAGAAGGAACGATTCATCGCCTTGCACATGATGTACGACAGGATCGCGCCGCTTGAGCCGACGAGCGAACCGGCGATGATTAGCATCGAGTTGTTCAGCGAGAAGCCGATACCCGCCGCCGCCCAGCCGGAGTAGCTGTTAAGCATCGACACCACCACGGGCATATCGGCGCCGCCAATGGGGATGATGATGAGTACGCCCAGCACGAAGGCCAGGGCCAGCATCAGCGCGAAGGCGGTGAGGTTGCCGGTGAACATGAACGCCAAACCCAGGCCCAGCGTAGCGAGGCCCAATACCAGGTTCAGCTTGTGCTGGCCGCCGAACTGTACCGGTGCGCCCTGGAACAGGCGGAATTTGTACTTGCCCGACAGCTTGCCGAAGGCGATCACCGAGCCGGAGAAGGTTATGGCGCCGATGGCGGCACCGAGGAACAGCTCCAGACGGTTGCCCGCCGGAATCGCATCGCCCAGGTGCTTGACGATGCCCAGCGATTGCGGCTCAACCACGGCGGCAATTGCAATGAACACCGCGGCCAAGCCGATCATGCTGTGCATGAACGCCACCAGCTCCGGCATCTTGGTCATCTCAACGCGCTTGGCCATGATCGAACCAGCGGTGCCGCCGACCAGCAGGCCGACGATCACATAGCCGATGCCGGCCGTCGCAAGCTCGGCGCCCAGCTTATAGATGAGGCCCACGGTGGTGAGCACTGCCAGCGCCATGCCGAGCATGCCGAACAGGTTGCCGCGTCGCGAGGTGGTCGGGTGCGACAGGCCTTTAAGGGCCTGAATGAAACAGATCGACGCGATCAGGTAGAGCGTCGTTACCAGATTCATGCTCATGCCGATGGCGCCTCTTCTTTTACTTTCGGGGCTTTCTTCTTGAACATCTCAAGCATGCGGCGCGTGACCAAGAAGCCGCCGAACACGTTGACCGCCGCCAGCGCCACGGCGAGGGTGCCCATGGTCTTGCCCAGTGGTGTGACTGTAAGCGCGGCCGCGAGCATGGCGCCGACGATTACGATCGCCGAAATGGCGTTGGTTACCGCCATCAGCGGCGTGTGCAGCGCGGGGGTAACGTTCCAGACCACGTGGTAACCGACATAGATCGCCAGCACAAAGATGATCAGGTTGTAGATACCGGGGGAGATAAGCTCTTCCATCGTCTGAATCCTTGCTTAGGCGTTTTTGCGGATGACTTGGCCGTCGCGGCACATCAGGCACGCAGCGACGATGTCGTCTTCGAGGTTGATTTCAAACTGCCCTTCCTTGGTGAAGACCAGCTTCAGGAAGTCCAGCAGGTTGCGCGCATACAAGGCCGACGCATCGGCGGCAACAGCGCCGGCGAGGTTGGTCGGGCCACAAATGATCACACCGTTTTCCACCACCACCTGGTCGGCAACGGTCAGCGGGCAGTTGCCGCCCTGGGCTGCCGCGAGGTCAATGACCACCGAGCCGGGTTTCATCTGCGCAACTGTCTCGGCGCTGAGCAAGGTGGGTGCCTTGCGGCCTGGGATCAGGGCGGTGGTAATGACGATATCGGCTTGCTTGGCGCGCTCGTGCACGGCAAGGGCCTGGCGTTGCATCCAGCTTGTGGGCATCGGGCGTGCATAACCGCCGACGCCGACGGCGCATTCGCGCTCTTCGTCGGTTTCGTAAGGTACGTCGACAAACTTGGCGCCGAGGGATTCGATCTGCTCTTTTACCGCCGGGCGTACGTCAGATGCTTCGATCACTGCACCGAGGCGTTTGGCCGTGGCAATGGCCTGCAAGCCTGCGACGCCCGCACCTAGAATCAGCACCCGAGCGGCTTTGACGGTACCTGCGGCGGTCATCAGCATCGGCATGAAGCGCGGATAGTGATGAGCGGCGAGCAACACGGCTTTATAGCCGGCGATGTTGGCTTGCGAGGACAGCACGTCGAGGCTCTGGGCACGCGAGGTGCGTGGGGCTGCTTCAAGAGCGAAGGCGGTAATGCCGCGCTCGGCCAGCTTGGCAATGGTTTCGTTGCTGAACGGATTGAGCATGCCCACCAACACGGTGCCGCTTTTGATCAGCGCCAATTCGCTGTCGCTGGGAGCAACCACTTTGAGAATCAGCTCGGCGCCAAATGCATCGTTGGCGCTGCCAATGGTTGCGCCTGCTGTTTCATAGGCACTGTCGACGACGCTGGCCTTAATGCCTGCTCCGCTTTGTACAGTGACCTTATGGCCCTGGCCGATCAGCTTCTTGATGGTTTCCGGGGTGGCAGCCACCCGCGTTTCACCGGTCTGGGTTTCGAGAGGAACACCAATGTGCACGTCAAATCTCCTGCATGATCTTTTTGCTTTTGATCTTTTTGTAAAAAGGCCAGTGCGCCGCGAGTGGCACAACTGGGGCGGCCGATCAGCACGATCCCGCTGAAATGACAGCGGGGCGCGGCATTTTGCAGGCGAACTTTACGGCCTTCAAGGGATTATGACGGGTGACGAAAAATTAACTACAAGTCACCCTGTGACCGATTGTCGCAACGCCTTGGAATAATCTCTTCAAATACAGGCCTTTAAAGACGCGCAAAGGTTTAGAGCGACTTTTTACATTGTTGATGTGAATGGTCGCGCATTGGCCATTGAGCGTCGCTACAAGCCACGCGATTCATGGCTTTAAGCCGTATTTTAGATAGACAAGTACAGTCTGCTTAAATGCGACATATACGTATATCTGTAGCGCCAAGATTTTATTGACTACAAGGTCAGCATTAAGGCTTTGCCCTTTAATTGCAGGGGCTGTACCGCTTCGATTGATCGATAAGCCAGTCCCTGAACGCATGCAGCGAAGCTGATTCCACTTTTTTGTCAGGAATCATCAGGTAATAAGCTTTCGAACTGGTCAGTGCCTCGGGGCTTGCGATTACCAGTCGATGCTCGTCCAGTTCTCGCTGAATGAGGAAGGGCGGGATCAGCGCAATGCCCATGTCATGCATGGCGGCCTGGGACAGCATCGAGAATAGCTCGTAACGTGGGCCTGTCATGTCGCGTGGGATATTCAGCTGTTGGGCGTTGAACCATTGGCGCCAGGCATAAGGGCGGGTGGTCTGTTGCAGCAGCGGCAGTTGCGCGATCTCTGAGGAGGTGAAGCGCTTGCGCTTGCCCAGCAACCGGGGGCTGCAAACGGGAACAGGATTTTCTCCCATCAGTCGGTGGGACTCGGTGCCGGGCCAGTCGGCATCACCGAAGTAAATCGCGGCATCGAACTCGGTATCTGCAAACAGGAAGGGGCGGGTGCGGTTGGTGAGGTTCACCGTTACCTCTGGGTGCTGGCGTTGAAAATCCTTGAGACGAGGAATTAACCATTGCGTACCAAACGTGGGTACCACCGCTAGCTCAATCGTATTTGCGCCCTGCTGACCCATCACTGACAGGGTGTCGCGCTCCACGGCATCCAGTTGCGTTGCGACTCTGCGGCTGTAGGACAGCCCCGCCTCCGTCAGCTTTACCCCGCGCCGCGAACGCCGAAACAGCTCGACACTTAAAAATTCCTCCAGGCTGGCGATCTGTCGGCAGATCGCGCCTTGTGTGATGGAGAGCTCGTGCGCCGCCTTGGTAAAGCTCTCGTGGCGGGCCGCCGCCTCAAAGCTGACAAGGGCGGTAGTGCTGGGAATTTTCCTACGCATGTACCTTGTTCTCACTTGATAAGGCGCCAATACGCCATTTTTAGTGTTTCGAAGTGAGAAATTAGCACAAGCCTATGCAGAAACCTCGTTTGCTCTCTTTGCTTGCCCGGCCTAGGCTCCTTCCACGACTTCTGATTTTCTTTGCGAGGACTTATTCATGGCTGGCAAGGCAAGCTTCAACTGGATCGATCCACTGCTGCTGGATCAACAGCTCACCGAAGAAGAGCGCATGGTGCGCGACAGTGCTGAGCAATTCGCCCAGGACAAACTAGCGCCGCGTGTGCTCGAAGCTTTCCGTCATGAAAAGACCGACCCTGCAATCTTTCGAGAAATGGGTGAAACCGGGTTGTTGGGCGCGATGATTCCCGAACAGTACGGTGGCAGTGGCTTGAACTACGTCAGCTACGGGCTGATTGCGCGTGAGGTTGAGCGTGTCGACTCTGGTTACCGTTCGATGATGAGCGTGCAGTCGTCATTGGTCATGGTGCCTATCAATGAATTTGGCACCGAGGCGCAAAAACAGAAGTACTTGCCGAAATTGGCCTCTGGAGAGTGGATTGGCTGTTTCGGCCTGACCGAGCCAAACCATGGCTCTGATCCGGGCGCGATGATCACGCGTGCGCGCAAAGTGGAGGGCGGATACAGCCTGACAGGCGCGAAGATGTGGATCACCAACAGTCCGATCGCGGATGTGTTCGTGGTGTGGGGCAAGGACGACGCGGGTGATATCCGCGGGTTTGTTCTGGAAAAAGGCTGGAAGGGGCTGAGTGCGCCGGCGATTCACGGCAAGGTCGGGCTGCGGGCCTCCATCACCGGTGAGATCGTGATGGATAACGTATTCGTCCCGGAAGAGAACATCTTCCCTGATGTGCGAGGCTTGAAGGGGCCTTTCACCTGTCTGAACTCGGCGCGCTATGGCATTTCCTGGGGGGCGTTGGGCGCCGCCGAGTTCTGCTGGCACACCGCTCGCCAATACACCTTGGACCGTCACCAGTTCGGTCGGCCTTTGGCGGCGACTCAGTTGATCCAGAAGAAGCTGGCCGATATGCAGACTGAGATCACTCTGGCCCTGCAAGGCTGCCTGCGCCTGGGGCGCATGAAGGATGAAGGCACGGCTGCGGTAGAGATTACTTCGATCATGAAGCGCAACTCGTGCGGCAAGTCTCTGGATATCGCGCGTATGGCACGGGACATGTTGGGCGGCAACGGCATTTCCGACGAATTCGGGGTGGCGCGTCATCTGGTGAATCTGGAGGTGGTTAACACCTATGAAGGTACCCACGACGTGCACGCCTTGATTCTGGGGCGTGCGCAAACCGGTCTTCAGGCGTTCTATTAATAGGAGAACGGTATGGGCGCGCTATCGCATCTGCGGGTATTGGACTTATCGCGAGTGTTGGCGGGCCCTTGGGCCGGGCAGATTCTTGCGGACCTCGGGGCAGAGGTAATAAAGGTTGAACGCCCCGGTAGTGGTGACGACACGCGGGCCTGGGGGCCCCCCTTCCTTAAAGATGCTTATGGCGAGAACACCAGTGAGGCGGCGTATTACTTGTCTGCCAATCGTAATAAAGAATCGGTGACTATCGACTTCACCCGGCCTGAGGGGCAGAAGCTGGTACGGGATCTGGCGGCTAAGTCCGACATCCTCATCGAGAATTTTAAGGTGGATGGTTTAGCGGCCTATGGGCTGGATTATGAGTCGCTCAAGGAGATTAATCCTGAGTTGATCTATTGCTCTATCACGGGCTTCGGCCAAACCGGACCTTATGCCGCGCGTGCGGGTTATGACTTCATGATCCAGGGGCTGGGCGGGCTGATGAGTCTGACTGGTCGGCCGGAAGGTGATGAGGGGGCGGGGCCGGTAAAGGTGGGAGTGGCGTTGACTGACATTCTCACGGGCCTCTATTCGACGGTGGCCATTCTTGCTGCGCTGGCGCATCGAGATCATGACGGTGGCGGGCAACACGTCGATATGGCGTTGCTCGATGTTCAGGTGGCCTGCTTGGCTAATCAGGCGATGAATTATCTGACGACGGGGGTGCCTCCGAAGCGCCTGGGTAACGCTCATCCGAATATTGTCCCTTATCAGGATTTCCCCACGGCCGATGGTGATTTCATCCTGACTGTGGGTAATGACGGGCAGTTTCGCAAGTTTGCGCAAGTGGCGGGTCAGCCGCAGTGGGCGGATGACCCACGTTTCTCCACTAATAAAGTGCGGGTGGTTAACCGTGCGGTGCTGATTCCGTTGATTCGCCAGGCGACGGTCTTCAAGACGACGGCGGAGTGGGTGGCCCAGCTTGAGCAAGTTGGGGTGCCTTGTGGTCCGATCAATGACCTTTCGCAGGTGTTTGCCGATCCTCAGGTGAAGGCGCGTGGGCTGGCGATGCAGTTGCCTCATGCGTTGGCGGGGTTGGTGCCGCAAGTTGCCAGTCCGATTCGGTTATCCAAGACACCTGTGGAGTATCGCAGCGCACCTCCTCTATTGGGTGAGCATACGGAGCTGGTGTTGAAGAGAGTGTTGGGGCTGGCGCCGTTGAATATTGCGGCGTTAAAAGAGGCGGGAGTCATCTAGCGGTTTCTTCGGGCGCATTTGGGTGGTTTTTAATCAATCTCTCTTGATTGATAGGAAAAGCAAAATTAATTGTTGACGCCAGATTCTGGAAGCCTATAATTCGCCCCACTTCCGGCGCAGTCGAAACGGAAAACTCCTTGGTAAACAATGAGTTACGCAGTTTTCGGCAGCAAGTTGCTTCAGTTCATCGAAGCCAAAAGGAAGTTGAAAAAGAGGTGTTGACAGCAGCGTGTAACGCTGTAGAATTCGCCTCCCGCTGACGAGAGATCGGAAGCGCAAGTGGTTGAAGTTGTTGAGGAAATCTTCGAAAGCTTCTGAAAATAACCGCTTGACAGCAAATGAGGCTGCTGTAGAATGCGCGCCTCGGTTGAGACGAAAGCTCTTAACCAACCGCTCTTTAACAACTGAATCAAGCAATTCGTGTGGGTGCTTGTGGAGTCAGACTGATAGTCAACAAGATTATCAGCATCACAAGTTACTCCGCGAGAAATCAAAGATGTAACCAACGATTGCTGAGCCAAGTTTAGGGTTTCTTAAAAACCCAAAGATGTTTGAACTGAAGAGTTTGATCATGGCTCAGATTGAACGCTGGCGGCAGGCCTAACACATGCAAGTCGAGCGGTAGAGAGAAGCTTGCTTCTCTTGAGAGCGGCGGACGGGTGAGTAATGCCTAGGAATCTGCCTGGTAGTGGGGGATAACGTTCGGAAACGGACGCTAATACCGCATACGTCCTACGGGAGAAAGCAGGGGACCTTCGGGCCTTGCGCTATCAGATGAGCCTAGGTCGGATTAGCTAGTTGGTGAGGTAATGGCTCACCAAGGCGACGATCCGTAACTGGTCTGAGAGGATGATCAGTCACACTGGAACTGAGACACGGTCCAGACTCCTACGGGAGGCAGCAGTGGGGAATATTGGACAATGGGCGAAAGCCTGATCCAGCCATGCCGCGTGTGTGAAGAAGGTCTTCGGATTGTAAAGCACTTTAAGTTGGGAGGAAGGGCAGTTACCTAATACGTGATTGTTTTGACGTTACCGACAGAATAAGCACCGGCTAACTCTGTGCCAGCAGCCGCGGTAATACAGAGGGTGCAAGCGTTAATCGGAATTACTGGGCGTAAAGCGCGCGTAGGTGGTTTGTTAAGTTGGATGTGAAATCCCCGGGCTCAACCTGGGAACTGCATTCAAAACTGACTGACTAGAGTATGGTAGAGGGTGGTGGAATTTCCTGTGTAGCGGTGAAATGCGTAGATATAGGAAGGAACACCAGTGGCGAAGGCGACCACCTGGACTGATACTGACACTGAGGTGCGAAAGCGTGGGGAGCAAACAGGATTAGATACCCTGGTAGTCCACGCCGTAAACGATGTCAACTAGCCGTTGGGAGCCTTGAGCTCTTAGTGGCGCAGCTAACGCATTAAGTTGACCGCCTGGGGAGTACGGCCGCAAGGTTAAAACTCAAATGAATTGACGGGGGCCCGCACAAGCGGTGGAGCATGTGGTTTAATTCGAAGCAACGCGAAGAACCTTACCAGGCCTTGACATCCAATGAACTTTCTAGAGATAGATTGGTGCCTTCGGGAACATTGAGACAGGTGCTGCATGGCTGTCGTCAGCTCGTGTCGTGAGATGTTGGGTTAAGTCCCGTAACGAGCGCAACCCTTGTCCTTAGTTACCAGCACGTCATGGTGGGCACTCTAAGGAGACTGCCGGTGACAAACCGGAGGAAGGTGGGGATGACGTCAAGTCATCATGGCCCTTACGGCCTGGGCTACACACGTGCTACAATGGTCGGTACAGAGGGTTGCCAAGCCGCGAGGTGGAGCTAATCCCATAAAACCGATCGTAGTCCGGATCGCAGTCTGCAACTCGACTGCGTGAAGTCGGAATCGCTAGTAATCGCGAATCAGAATGTCGCGGTGAATACGTTCCCGGGCCTTGTACACACCGCCCGTCACACCATGGGAGTGGGTTGCACCAGAAGTAGCTAGTCTAACCTTCGGGAGGACGGTTACCACGGTGTGATTCATGACTGGGGTGAAGTCGTAACAAGGTAGCCGTAGGGGAACCTGCGGCTGGATCACCTCCTTAATCGACGACATCAGCTGCTCCATAAGTTCCCACACGAATTGCTTGATTCATTGAAGAAGACGGTAATGCGAGATGAATGCATTATTCTATATAGAGCTTAGAAATGAGCATTCCATCCTAGCGATGGTGAATGTTGATTTCTAGTCTTTGATTAGATCGTTCTTTAAAAATTTGGGTATGTGATAGAAAGATAGACTGAACGTTACTTTCACTGGTAACGGATCAGGCTAAGGTAAAATTTGTGAGTGATTACAGATTTTCGGCGAATGTCGTCTTCACAGTATAACCAGATTGCTTGGGGTTATATGGTCAAGTGAAGAAGCGCATACGGTGGATGCCTTGGCAGTCAGAGGCGATGAAAGACGTGGTAGCCTGCGAAAAGCTTCGGGGAGTCGGCAAACAGACTTTGATCCGGAGATGTCTGAATGGGGGAACCCAGCCATCATAAGATGGTTATCTTGTACTGAATACATAGGTGCAAGAGGCGAACCAGGGGAACTGAAACATCTAAGTACCCTGAGGAAAAGAAATCAACCGAGATTCCCTTAGTAGTGGCGAGCGAACGGGGACTAGCCCTTAAGTGGCTTTGAGATTAGCGGAACGCTCTGGAAAGTGCGGCCATAGTGGGTGATAGCCCTGTACGCGAAAATCTCTTAGTCATGAAATCGAGTAGGACGGAGCACGAGAAACTTTGTCTGAATATGGGGGGACCATCCTCCAAGGCTAAATACTACTGACTGACCGATAGTGAACTAGTACCGTGAGGGAAAGGCGAAAAGAACCCCGGAGAGGGGAGTGAAATAGATCCTGAAACCGTATGCGTACAAGCAGTGGGAGCCCACTTTGTTGGGTGACTGCGTACCTTTTGTATAATGGGTCAGCGACTTATTTTCAGTGGCGAGCTTAACCGAATAGGGGAGGCGTAGCGAAAGCGAGTCTTAATAGGGCGTCTAGTCGCTGGGAATAGACCCGAAACCGGGCGATCTATCCATGGGCAGGTTGAAGGTTGGGTAACACTAACTGGAGGACCGAACCGACTACCGTTGAAAAGTTAGCGGATGACCTGTGGATCGGAGTGAAAGGCTAATCAAGCTCGGAGATAGCTGGTTCTCCTCGAAAGCTATTTAGGTAGCGCCTCATGTATCACTGTAGGGGGTAGAGCACTGTTTCGGCTAGGGGGTCATCCCGACTTACCAAACCGATGCAAACTCCGAATACCTACAAGTGCCGAGCATGGGAGACACACGGCGGGTGCTAACGTCCGTCGTGAAAAGGGAAACAACCCAGACCGTCAGCTAAGGTCCCAAAGTTATGGTTAAGTGGGAAACGATGTGGGAAGGCTTAGACAGCTAGGAGGTTGGCTTAGAAGCAGCCACCCTTTAAAGAAAGCGTAATAGCTCACTAGTCGAGTCGGCCTGCGCGGAAGATGTAACGGGGCTCAAACCATACACCGAAGCTACGGGTATCACGTAAGTGATGCGGTAGAGGAGCGTTCTGTAAGCCTGTGAAGGTGAGTTGAGAAGCTTGCTGGAGGTATCAGAAGTGCGAATGCTGACATGAGTAACGACAATGGGTGTGAAAAACACCCACGCCGAAAGACCAAGGTTTCCTGCGCAACGTTAATCGACGCAGGGTTAGTCGGTCCCTAAGGCGAGGCTGAAAAGCGTAGTCGATGGAAAACAGGTTAATATTCCTGTACTTCTGGTTATTGCGATGGAGGGACGGAGAAGGCTAGGCCAGCTTGGCGTTGGTTGTCCAAGTTTAAGGTGGTAGGCTGGAATCTTAGGTAAATCCGGGATTCTAAGGCCGAGAGCTGATGACGAGCTAACTTTTAGTTAGCGAAGTGGTTGATGCCATGCTTCCAAGAAAAGCTTCTAAGCTTCAGGTAACCAGGAACCGTACCCCAAACCGACACAGGTGGTTGGGTAGAGAATACCAAGGCGCTTGAGAGAACTCGGGTGAAGGAACTAGGCAAAATGGCACCGTAACTTCGGGAGAAGGTGCGCCGGTGAGGGTGAAGGACTTGCTCCGTAAGCTCATGCCGGTCGAAGATACCAGGCCGCTGCGACTGTTTATTAAAAACACAGCACTCTGCAAACACGAAAGTGGACGTATAGGGTGTGACGCCTGCCCGGTGCCGGAAGGTTAATTGATGGGGTTAGCTAACGCGAAGCTCTTGATCGAAGCCCCGGTAAACGGCGGCCGTAACTATAACGGTCCTAAGGTAGCGAAATTCCTTGTCGGGTAAGTTCCGACCTGCACGAATGGCGTAACGATGGCGGCGCTGTCTCCACCCGAGACTCAGTGAAATTGAAATCGCTGTGAAGATGCAGTGTATCCGCGGCTAGACGGAAAGACCCCGTGAACCTTTACTATAGCTTTGCACTGGACTTTGAATTTGCTTGTGTAGGATAGGTGGGAGGCTTTGAAGCGTGGACGCCAGTCTGCGTGGAGCCAACCTTGAAATACCACCCTGGCAACTTTGAGGTTCTAACTCAGGTCCGTTATCCGGATCGAGGACAGTGTATGGTGGGTAGTTTGACTGGGGCGGTCTCCTCCTAAAGAGTAACGGAGGAGTACGAAGGTGCGCTCAGACCGGTCGGAAATCGGTCGTAGAGTATAAAGGCAAAAGCGCGCTTGACTGCGAGACAGACACGTCGAGCAGGTACGAAAGTAGGTCTTAGTGATCCGGTGGTTCTGTATGGAAGGGCCATCGCTCAACGGATAAAAGGTACTCCGGGGATAACAGGCTGATACCGCCCAAGAGTTCATATCGACGGCGGTGTTTGGCACCTCGATGTCGGCTCATCACATCCTGGGGCTGAAGCCGGTCCCAAGGGTATGGCTGTTCGCCATTTAAAGTGGTACGCGAGCTGGGTTTAGAACGTCGTGAGACAGTTCGGTCCCTATCTGCCGTGGACGTTTGAGATTTGAGAGGGGCTGCTCCTAGTACGAGAGGACCGGAGTGGACGAACCTCTGGTGTTCCGGTTGTCACGCCAGTGGCATTGCCGGGTAGCTATGTTCGGAATAGATAACCGCTGAAAGCATCTAAGCGGGAAACTAGCCTCAAGATGAGATCTCACTGGAACCTTGAGTTCCCTGAAGGGCCGTCGAAGACTACGACGTTGATAGGTTGGGTGTGTAAGCGCTGTGAGGCGTTGAGCTAACCAATACTAATTGCCCGTGAGGCTTGACCATATAACACCCAAGCAATTTGACTACTCGAAAGAGCATCAGATTGCGGTGTGTGAAGACGAAACGAACCGAAAGTTTGTAACTCACAAAACACCGACTGCTGTCACATACCCGATTTGCTGAAGCGAGGCCATCTGGTCACGAGTCAGTACCCGAATTTCTTGACGACCATAGAGCATTGGAACCACCTGATCCCATCCCGAACTCAGCAGTGAAACGATGCATCGCCGATGGTAGTGTGGGGTTTCCCCATGTGAGAGTAGGTCATCGTCAAGATTAAATTCCAAAACCCCTGTTTGCTAACGCAGACAGGGGTTTTGTTTATGTAGAAGTCCATGAATTTCATCGGCACGTTGATACTGCGACGGGCCGGTACACAGAATTTCTTGACGACCATAGAGCATTGGAACCACCTGATCCCATCCCGAACTCAGTAGTGAAACGATGCATCGCCGATGGTAGTGTGGGGTTTCCCCATGTGAGAGTAGGTCATCGTCAAGATTAAATTCCGAAACCCCTGTCTGCTAACGCAGACAGGGGTTTTGTCGTTTAGAGGGATGCAATCCCGCCACGTTGTCCTCAAGTGAAAAACACACAACAGCGCTAACGCCTACCGCCTATCTCTTTCCTGGGTTAAAAATCAGATTTCTCCCATAAGTCCCTAAGTTTTGCTCCGACTTGGCCGAAAGCTTGATGAGCCATGCGTGCACCGAAATGGAGCGGGTGAACACTCCGCTTACCGTTTTATGGAATTTCCACTCGGCACGCTTATCCCCCTTTGGCAAAAGAAGTCGATGAAATGAATCTTAAGTTCAGTCATAAAATCTTGTTGGCCGCGTCAGGCGTAGTGGTTTTAGCCTTCGCGTTGTTCACCCTTTACAACGACTACCTGCAGCGCAGCACCATCAAGCAGAACCTGGAATCGTCCATCGAACAATCCGGGGAGCTCACCGCCAGCAGTGTGCAGAACTGGCTCAGTGGTCGAATACTGGTACTCGAAAGCCTGACGCAAAACGTAGCTCACCAAGGCAGTGCAGCGGACTTGCCTGGGCTAGTCGACCAACCAGCGTTCACCTCGAACTTCCAGTTCACCTATGTGGGTCAAACCAATGGTGTGTTTACCCAGCGCCCGGATGCAAAAATGCCCGACGGCTACGACCCCCGTCAGCGCCCCTGGTACAAACAAGCCGTGGCGGCTGATAAACCTATGCTCACGCCGCCTTATATGGCTGCAGTAGGCGGGCAGATCGTCACCATCGCCATGCCGGTGAAAAAGAACGGCGAGCTGCTGGGTGTAGTGGGCGGAGACCTCAGCTTGCAAACCCTGGTGAAAATCATCAACTCGGTGGATTTCGGCGGCATCGGGCATGCGTTCCTGGTCAGCGGCGACGGCCAAGTCATCGTCAGCCCGGACGAGGACCAAGTGATGAAAAACCTCAAGGACATCTATCCCGGCACCCGCTTACGCATCGAGAAGGTCAATCAGGAGGTTGTGCTCAAGGGCCAGGATCGTATTTTGTCCTTCACTCCGATCAGCGGCTTGCCAGGGGCAGATTGGTATATCGGTCTGTCGATCGATAAAGACAAAGCCTACGCACCGTTGGGTAAATTCCGCACGTCGGCATTGATCGCTATGCTCATCGCCGTGGTCGCGATTGCTGTGCTCTTGAGCCTGCTGATTCAGGTCTTGTTGCGGCCCTTGACCACTATGGGGGTTGCGATGCAAGACATCGCTCAAGGTGAAGGTGATCTGACCCGCCGCCTCGCTGTTACCAGCAAAGATGAGTTTGGCGAAGTCGGCAGTGCGTTTAACCGGTTTGTGGAACGTATCCACGCTTCGATTTCCGAAGTGTCTTCCGCAACACGCCAGGTGCACGACCTGTCCCAGCGAGTGATGGCATCCTCCAACGCGTCAATCATCGGTTCCGATGAGCAAAGTGCGCGTACCAACAGTGTGGCCGCAGCAATCAACGAACTGGGTGCCGCCACTCAGGAAATCGCGCGCAACGCGGCTGATGCGTCACAGCACGCCAGCGGTGCCAGCGAGCAAGCCGACGACGGTCGCAAAGTGGTGGAGCAAACCATCCTGGCGATGTCTGAACTGTCGCAAAAAATCAGTTTGTCCTGCACTCAGATCGAAACACTGAACGCCAGCACCGATAATATCGGCCACATCCTTGATGTGATCAAAGGCATCTCCCAGCAAACCAACTTGTTGGCACTGAATGCCGCGATTGAAGCTGCGCGTGCCGGCGAGGCGGGACGTGGGTTTGCGGTGGTGGCCGATGAAGTGCGCAACTTGGCTCACCGTACTCAGGAATCGGCTGAAGAGATTCATAAAATGATCACTTCGCTGCAAGTGGGTTCGCGCGAGGCGGTGACCACCATGAACGCCAGCCAAACGTCCAGTGAGCAAAGCGTCGGGGTGGCCAACCAGGCCGGCGAACGCCTGGTCAGCGTCACGCAGCGGATCGTTGAGATCGACGGTATGAACCAATCCGTCGCAGCGGCCACCGAGGAGCAGACGGCCGTGGTGGAAACCCTCAATGTGGATATCAACCAGATCAACCTGCTTAACCAGCAGGGCGTGGCCAACCTCAACGAAACCTTGAAGGATTGCGATGCGCTGTCGCAACAGGCTAATCGGCTGAAGCAACTGGTCGACAGCTTCAAAATCTGAGCCGTTGAGCGTGTGAGTAGGAGCGTGCAGTGTTCGCTCCTACTGCGGGCCCAACAAGCGGCTGACGTTGTCCAGTGCGCTTTCAGCGAAAGCCTGTACAAATTGTTCAAATCCCACCTGTGCAGCGTCCTCCGGTTCGGCAATGAGGGTCCACGTTACCCTGGAGCACTGTGTCTCCAGTGCGTCCACGTTGATTGCTGCCCACAATCTAGCCACGCCCAGAGTGTTGTAGAGGGTGGTCCAAGTCATATACATGGCGTGCTCATCCCGGCTATTGAGCTGTTCCACCACCTGGTTGCCATCTCGGAAAAACTTCGTGCGTAAAGCACCCACACCGGTACCGGTCATTTCGATGTGTGACAGAGCGGGGATGAATACATCAAAACCTGAAAACGTCCCCACCATGTTCCACACACGCCTGGCCTGGCAGTCGATCACCCGCGAGGCCACTATCGGCCGTCCCGTTGGATTGCGGATTAACGTATCCGGTTGCAGCCGTTTCATAATGTTGTCCTGACGCAATTCATAGAAAACCGATGGCCTTGAGGTAATTGCAACCTCTGCTCAATAGCGCGGGGGTTTTATCGGGATACTGCTCACCCATTTGCTCAACGCCACGCTGTGCGTTCTCGTGAAGGATCATCCCGGTATCGCCGATGTCTTCATCCAAGCGATCAAGATAAAAACCGAGTACGCCAAACAGCGCGTTGTCCTGGTCCACCGTCTGTAGCGCCTTCTGCCATTGCGTGATGCTTACCCGCTCAAACATATGACCGGCTCGGCTGAACGCATCCAGATAATTCTCCCAGCTCAACGGCTGCGGGTTATGCAGGTTGAACACGCTTCTATCGGCTTGAAAACGACTGCCGTGGAACGCAATGAAGCGCGCCAGAAAGTCCACTGGCATCAGGTCGAAATTCAAATCCAGCCGCGGAAGCAGGCCTAGTTGCAGCGAGCCCTTGAGCATCAGCATCAGGCGATTTTTTTGCGGCCGGCAAACCCCATTGCGGCTGTTGAAGCTGATGTTTCCGAGGCGATGGATATTGACCCAGGCCCCGTTTTCAACCGCGCGCCCCAGCAGTCGCTCCGCCACCCATTTGGAGAGGTTGTAGCCATTCTTGATATACAGCGGCAATGTGGCCGCCGCAGGGGCTTCAAGGATACGTCCCACCGTGTCGATACTGCTGGAGGCGGACAGCGTCGAGACAAAATTGAATACTTTCTTGCAGCGCGTCTCGCATAGACGCAAGCATTCGAATACGGGCTCGACGTTGTTCCTGGCTAGCGAGGCGTAGTCCATGACGTGGTTGACCTGCGCCGCGTTATGCACCAGCACACCGAAGCCTTCGACGAGAGAGTCATAGACGTCGCGGGCCAAACCCAGTCGAGGCTGGCTGATGTCGGCGGCGAATACCTGTACTCGGCTCAGGTCCATATGGTCCAAGCGGTAATCGCGCAGCGCCTGGGTAAACCTCATCATCGCGCACTGCCCCGGTCGTTCACGCACCAAGCACGCCACCTCAATGGCGCCACCGGCCAACAGGGCTTCGACGATGTGTATACCGACGAAACTGTTGGCGCCTGTGACTATAACTTTGCGCGGATCGCCCCAGGCACCCTCGGGCAACGAGTTGATCATCCACGGCCGTTGGGCATCCCGGATCGCCTGGCCGGAAGAGGCGTCGGGGCGCTCCCCGTCTTGCATCAGCGCTGCCAGCGTACGAACCGTCGGGACTTCAATGAACTGGCTCAGCGCAAAACCACGGCCAAATTGCTCGCGAACACGCAACAACAACATCGACAGCAAAATCGAATGGCCGCCGAGGTCGAAGAAGCTGTCATCAATACCCACGTTTTCGGCGGGCAACCCCAACAGCTCGCCCCACAGGCCGCTCAGCTGTGCTTGCAGCGCGGTGCGCGCAAGGCAGGGGGTCGCCTGCAAAATGGGCTGTGGTGGTAGCGTCAACAGCGCCCTGCGATCAACCTTGCCGTGGTGAGTGTGCGGTATGTCTGGCAGTTCAACCCAGAAGCCAGGTTGCATGTAGTCCGGTAGCCACTGCTGTGCATGCGTGCGCAACGCGGCGACCGTAGCACCTGGTTCGGGCTGGGCGAAAAAGGCGTGGATCCTGCGGTCAGGGTCGATCACCACCGCCAGCCCGCGATACAACCGGCTGTTGCGCAGGCATTGTTCAATTTCCTGGGGTTCGACCCGAAACCCACGGATTTTTACCTGATCATCGCGCCGCCCGCCCAACACGATACCCTCGGCGGTCCACTGCGCAAGGTCGCCACTGCGAAAGGCCTGCACGGCCTGGCCCCCCGGCAGCAGCAGCTCGACAAACCGGCTGGCGGTCTCCTGCGGCGCATTCACATACCCCAGGCTTACCCCAGGCCCAACGATATAAAGCTCGCCGGTTACCGCTTCATCTACGGGTTGCAACTGGTCATCCAGAATCAGCACCCGGCTGTTGGCGATGGGGGTGCCGATGTTGCGATTGTCGTCGTTGGCGACCAATGTCCGGTGCGTGATCAGCACCGTGGTTTCGGTGGGGCCATAGAGGTTGTGGAGCTGACACTGCCCCGCCAGGCGCTCGATCACATGGGGTTCGCAGGCATCGCCGCCAGTGAGCAGATGCGTCACACCCAGAGGACGGTCCAGCGGTAGGAGGTTGAGCAGCGCGGGCGGCAGAAACGCATGGCTGACGCGCTGCCGGCGAAGCAATTCCACCAGTAACCGGGGGTCGTGCCGTTGCTGTTCGCTGGGGATGATCAACGCGGCGCCGGCGATTAAGGTGGGAAAGATATCGATGAGCGATGAGTCGAAACTCAAGGGCGAAAACTGCAACACCCGACTGCGTTCATCCAGTGCCATACAGGTCCTGAACCAGGCCGTGAAATGCGCCAGGTTGCCTTGGCTCAGTTGCACACCCTTGGGCTGGCCCGTGGTTCCCGATGTGTAGAGCAGCATGCACGGCGCGTCCGGGCAGGCGTGATTGGATGTCGGCGCACAGAGGGTTTCGGTGGTGTCGCCAGGGTCGACGGCACTGACATCCAACGCCAGGAAACGTCCCCGCAACGGATGCTTGCCGGTGTCCAGCAGCACCTGAGCCCCGGCGAGCATCGTCTGATGACGTTGAGGAGGCTGGTCAGGGGCGAGCGGCAAGTACACCGCGCCACAGCCAAGTACCGCGAGAATGCTGGCGTACAGCTCGACGGATTTTGCCAGGCATACACCGATCACTGGCGGCGCCTCGAGCGCCTCCAGTAACGGGCGCAAGCGTTGCTGGATTGCCATGGCCTGCACGTGCAGCTGGCGATAGGTCACCTCACTCCCGGCGATGCACAGTGCCGGCCGATTGGCGAAAGCGAAAAGGCTGGCCTGTATTCGTTCGAACACCGGCACCTGGGCTTCCTGCCTCAATGCGCGGTCGTGTGTACGATTGAACCGATGCATAAAGGCCAACGCTTCAAGTCCTTGCAAACCCTGCTCGGGCCAGTCCGTGGCGACCGTACTCAGAGGCCGATATCCAGGGTCCCGTGAAAAGCCACTGACGTGCAGCGCAACCCAGTCCACCAGTGCGCCTGTCACCTGCTGGCGCAGTCGCTGGCCATTGCCACTGGGCTCTTCGGCGATGTTCAGCACGGCACACAGTCGTTGGCCACGGTCATAGGCGCGTAATTGTAGCGCGGGCAACCCACAGCCACTTTCCGGGCCAACCCCCAGGCGCAGCCTTATACAGGCCGCTTCGCCCACCTCGTCCGGCAACGGCAGGCTACCGTCTTCAAGCCACAGGTCGATGGCCTCGTCAGCAGACACATGCCCGTACTGCTCCAGTACCGGCCTGATGGCACCCAGTGCCTTGCTGGTGCCGCGCCATCCGATGGTCAGGCGCCTCATGCGGGCACCGGCAGATAGTCGTTCAGCGCCTGCGTCACACTGGGTGTGTGCAGTAAGCCGCTGTGTTGCAGGAAGCTGATGATATTGCCCATCAAGGGGTGCTGGCCGGTGATGGGAAACGCCAGCGTGATCACTTCATCACGCAGCGCACCGCGCACACTGCTGCTTATATCCAGGTGCTCGATCAACTGCAGGTCGAAGTTCTTCTGCAGGTCATTGGTCAGGTAATGGCTCAGGAATATCGGCAACACGTGCGCGATGCTGTCACGGTCAGCCGGGCTCGCGGTTTGCCAATAGTGTTGCACCAGGCGAGTCCAGAATTGCGCGTGGCGACCTTCGTCAAACAGGTGGTCGGCCATCAAGCCACGAATGGACGCTTTGACACTGTTGTCCTTGGAAAACGCCGCCACATCGTGGGTGACGCTATTTTCGGCGATGGCCACGCCAATCAGCTCCACAGCGTCGCGCAGGTGGGCCGGCGCCTGAGCCTGTGCCGCCGGCAGAGCGCGGCTCAGTTCGATGTGTGCGGGTAGATCCAGCGGTTGTACGCCTGTCATGTCCAGGGTTTGTTGCAAGAAGTCCAACGCGACGAGGGCGTGGTAATCCTCATCCACCACTACCGTCATGGCATCCACGCGGCAGGCGAATGGGAAGGGCACCGAGAAGCGGTTCTTGGCGATGTTACGCGCGGTCTTGTCGACGATCTCAGTCTCGAAGATCACCACATCGTTGATAAATTTGTAGAAGCTCTGCACCAGCACGAAGTCGCGCCATTGGGGGCACTGCTCCACAAAAGTGGCAGTGAGTACCAAGGGTTGGCGGCATAGCGGATAGATCAACTTGTCATCGTTTTCCAGCAGGCGGCGGGGGCGTGTGCGGATGGTCGCGCGGCGCTCCCAGTCGTCGACAGTCGAGGTGTAGTTGGCGATGTTCATGGCTGCACTTCTTGCAGCGCCGCCCGCATCTCGTCCCAGAGCGCGATACGGCTTTGCACCGCGGCAAGGGCTGCGTCGTTGGCTTGTTGGCGGTACGCCGGGGCTACGCGCACCAGACGTTCGAGCAACTGCTCAGCCGCCGGCCCGTGATGGCCGGCATCCAGTTCGATGTGGCGTTCAAGGTAGCCCCGCAAGGTAGGCGCCTGGCAACGCAGGAGCGTATCAGACCGCAGGAAACGCTCGAACATGTTCGGAATAACCTGCTCGCGAGCGTGAAAAAAAGCGGCTGCCACACAGTGGATGGGAGCTTGCAGCGCAATGTGCAATGTGTCGCTGACAAACCGGCGTACGCCGGCGGGTGCATCGATCATATGCAAGGCGCTGCCCGCTTCGACGCCTTCGCGTTGCAGTGCGACGAAGCGGTCGATCGCGCAAGGGCTGGCGCCGACTTCGAGCATGGCCTCCCGGTACCACTCGAAGTGACTGCAATAGCCTTGCCGGGGGTGTTCGTCTGATTCTTCGCCCAGCACAATCTCATTGATCAGGCGCGCGGCGAGTGGGTCGGCCGGTGGCAGCCAGGGCAAGCGAGTGCAGCTCAGGTCCTGTTGCAGGCGTTTGGTAAGTGTCATGAAATCCCAAACGGCGAATACATGGCTCTCCATGAAAAGTTGTAACTTTTTTTGCGAGGTTATTTCCGTTAATAGCGGGTGGCTACATAACTGTAGTTTTCTTTTTTCAAGTAATGATTGATACATGGTGTAGGCCTATAAGTTGTTGCTTTTGCCGTGAAACAGCAGCGGGCTTTTATACGCGGCAAAGAGATAAACAGGTCTAAACCAAGCGCGACGCGCACGCTGTTCATGCGGATGGGCTGCGCCGTCGACGCAAGTGTCTGGTTTAGTGATAAGCGATAATAGGCGGGCTGAAAAACGTAACGAGTATAGGAATGTAGTGGATGTTTTTCTAAATGATATTGGCCGTGGGCAGCGGCTTTATTAAATAAGAAGCTTCTTTGGCGCAGGGGCACTACCCGGCAGACACAGTACCCCAACGTTAAGCGTAAAGAAGGGCGGGCGAAAACCCGATTACGGGGTTTTCTTGCCGGTGGTGTCCACGCCATTGAGATAGGTGGTAATAACTTCCATCCCACGCATCAGGTGATTGCGCAGGGTCAGGACGCTTTCCTCGACTTTCTTCTGCGCCACCAGGTTCAACAGTTCACGGTGGTCGTCCTGGGTTATCTGGCCCAGCCCCATGGCCTGAAGGTTGAAGCGCAGGAAGCGTTCTTCCTCATTCAGCCCGTGTTCCACCAATTTGAGCAGTCGCTGGTTAGGCGCCTTGCCGTAGAGCGCCATGTGAAACAGGCGATTGAGACGACCCATCTCGGCGTAATTTTCTTCCTGCTCCAGAGCGCGGATAAACGCGTCCGCTTCGGCGATATCGGCGTCGGTCAGCAACGGAATCGACAAGCGCAAGGCTTCAGACTCCAGCAACATCCGCAATTGATAGGTCTCCGCCGAATTGTCTTCAATCACGGGGGCCACCACGGCGCCTTTGTGGGTCACCACATGCAGCAGCGACTGGGCCTCCAGCTGGCGCAAGGCTTCACGCACCGGCATGCGGCTGACCCCGAACAGGCTGGCCAACTCCTGCTGACGCATGGCGGTACCACAGGGCAACCGGCCGTCGAGGATGGCATTGCGCAAGGTTTCTTCAATCACGGAGCGAGCAAGGTGGGCGGGAATAGGACCGCTGATCTTGATGCTGTTCAAAGGGGTCGGCTTCTGCGTCACGGCTACGTTGTGCTCTTTTTCTAAAAGTGATGGCTAATTGGATCCAATGCACACTAGAGAGTGCCCTTAAGCTTGTCAAACAGGCACGGTTTCGGCTTGTAAGCGTTTCAACACGCGATTCCGACGGCCCACGCCAGGCTTTTCGCAGATCTTACACGGCCCGATCACCTTGCTCCCTTCCCGCATATCGTTATTCATTATCGGTATTTAAAATCAAGTTCTTATGCCTATAAAGTCAATCTCCTGACCCACCGGGAGTGAACTCATGTCCGCCGCCTCTACTGTTCCAACAGCGATCCCTGCCGCCCAAGCCTTCGAGGTGCGCCCACTGCCCGGCAGCGTGGGGGCCGAGATCATTGGCCTGGACCTGTCCCGGCCAGTCAATCAGCAGGATTTTGCGCGCATCCACCGCGCGCACCTGGACCATCACGTGGTGGTGTTTCGCGACCAGCGCATCACCCCCGAACAGCACATCGCCTTCAGCCGCCGTTTTGGCGTGCTGCAGATTCATGTGCTCAAACAGTTCCTGCTGGCCAACCATCCCGAAATCCTGATCGTCTCCAACATTATTGAAAACGGCCAATCCATCGGCCTGGGCGATGCCGGCAAGTTCTGGCATTCAGACCTGTCCTATAAAGAACTGCCCAGCCTTGGTTCGATGCTGCACGCACAAGAGCTGCCTAGCGAAGGCGGCGACACCTTGTTCGCCGACATGCACAAGGCCTGGGATCAGTTGCCCGAGCACTTGCGCAAAGCCGTCGAGGGCCGCAGCGCCGCGCATTCCTACACGGCGCGTTACAGCGAAACCAAATTCGAAGGCAACTGGCGCCCAACGCTCACCCCGGAACAGTTGGCGCAAGTGGCCGAAGTGGTGCACCCCATCGTGCGCACGCATCCGGAAAACGGCCGCAAGGCGCTGTTCGTCAGTGAAGGCTTCACCACCCGCATCGTCGGCCTGCCCGAGGATGAGAGCCGTGACCTGCTGGCCCAGCTTTATGCCCACAGCGTGCTGGCGCACAACATCTATCGCCATCAATGGCAGCCTCACGACCTGGTGTTCTGGGATAACCGCTCGCTGATCCACCTGGCCGCCGGTTGCCCGAGCCACCTGCGCCGCAAGCTGTTTCGCACCACCATCCAGGGCGACGCGCCTTTCTGATTCGGAGCATGACCATGTCCAGGAACATTCCATTTGCGCGCTTGGCCGCCACCCTCGGGCTGGGCGTGAGCCTGCTGGCCGGTAGCCTGGTGGCGCCTGCGGCGGCCCAGGCCGAAGGTGAGATCCGCATCGCCGAACAATTCGGCATCGTTTACCTGTTGCTCAACGTGGTGCGCGATCAGCACTTGATCGAGAAGTACGGCAAGCAGGAAGGCATCGACATCAAGGTCGATTGGACCCAGCTCTCCGGTGGCGCGGCGGTCAATGATGCGCTGCTCTCCGGCTCCATCGATATAGCCGGGGCCGGCGTCGGCCCGCTGCTGACCATCTGGGACCGCACCCACGGCAAACAGAACGTCAAGGCCGTGGCGTCCCTGGGCAATTTCCCGTACTACCTGGTCAGCAACAACCCCAAGGTCAAGACCATCGCCGACTTCACCGACAAGGACCGCATCGCCGTCCCCGCAGTGGGCGTGTCCGTGCAGTCGCGCTTCCTGCAATACGCCGCCGCCAAGCAGTGGGGCGACCAGGAATTCAATCGCCTCGACAAATACACCGTCGCCGTTCCGCACCCCGACGCCACCGCCGCACTGATCGCCGGCGGTACCGAGTTGACCGGGCATTTTTCCAACCCGCCGTTCCAGGACCAGGCCCTGGCCAACCCTAACGTGCACGTAGTGTTGAACACCTACGACCTGCTCGGCCCCAACTCGCCAACCGTGCTGTTTGCCACTGAAAAATTCCGCAACGACAACCCCAAGACCTATAAAGCGTTCGTCGAGGCACTGACCGAAGCCGCGCAGTTCGCCCAGAACGACAAAGGCGCCGCCGCCGATACTTATATCCGTGTGACCAACGCCAAGATCGACCGCGCCGAGTTGCTCAAAATCATCGACAACCCGCAGTTCGAATTCAGCGTCACCCCAAAAAATACCTACCCGCTGGCGGAGTTCCTCTACCGTGTCGGCGCCATCAAAAACAAGCCTGAATCGTGGAAGGACTACTTCTTCCAGGACGACAAGCCCCTGCAAGGAAGTTGAAATGAACGCGCCCTTGCAAGGCCACGCGGCCAGCAACCTGCACACCGCCGAGCCGCTGCTGGCGGTGGATAACGTCAGCCTTGAATACCGCACCCCCGAGCGCGTGGTGCGGGCCACCCACCAGGTCAGTTTCGAAATCGACCCGGCCGACCGCTACGTGTTGCTTGGCCCTTCGGGCTGCGGCAAGTCCACCTTGCTCAAATCCATCGCCGGGTTTATCAAGCCCTGCGAAGGCCAGATTCGCCTGTTGGGCCAAAAGGTCGAGCAACCGGGCCCGGACCGCATCGTGGTGTTCCAGGAATTCGACCAGTTGCCACCGTGGAAAACCGTCAAGCAGAACGTGATGTTTCCACTGCTGGCATCCAACACCCTCAAGCGTCGCGAAGCCGAAGAGCGCGCGCTGCACTACCTCGATAAAGTGGGCCTCAGTGCCTTTGCCGAGGCGTACCCGCATACGCTCTCCGGCGGCATGAAAGCCCGCGTAGCCATCGCCCGTGCCTTGGCCATGCAGCCGAAAATCCTGCTGATGGACGAACCCTTCGCCGCCCTCGACGCCCTGACCCGGCGCAAGATGCAAGAGGAGTTGCTGCTGCTCTGGGAAGAGGTGCGCTTCACCCTGTTGTTTGTCACGCACTCCATCGAAGAAGCGCTGGTGGTGGGCAATCGCATCCTGCTGCTGTCGCCGCACCCTGGGCGCGTGCGCGCGGAAATCCACAGCCATCAATACAACCTGCACAGCCTTGGCGGTGTGGACTTCCAGGCGTCGGCGCGGCGCATTCATCGCTTGTTGTTCGATGAAACCACGGCTGCCGAACCCGAGTTGGGTTTTGCCGATATCCGCATCGCTTACTAAGGAGGGCGACCCATGCGCCAGGAATACGAAATCACCCTCGAACCCTTGCTCAGCGTCCCGGTGGAACGCGAACTGCCACTGCGCCAGCGCTTGTGGCAACAAGGCTGGCTGCGCAAGGGCCTGATCCTGATCGTGCTGGCGATCCTCTGGGAAGCCGTCGCGCGCTACCAGAACAACGACCTGCTGCTGCCGAGCTTTCTGCAAACCTTCAACGCGCTATACGACGGGCTGCTCAGCGGCGAACTGCTGAGCAAGGTGAGCATCTCGCTGGTGGTATTGCTCAAGGGTTACCTGATCGGCATTGTGCTGGCGTTCGCCCTCACCACCTTGGCCGTGTCGACCCAATTGGGCCGCGACCTGCTCAGTACCCTGACCTCGATGTTCAACCCGCTGCCGGCCATCGCATTGCTGCCGCTGGCGCTGCTGTGGTTCGGCCTGGGCCAGAACAGCCTGATTTTCGTGCTGGTGCATTCGGTGCTGTGGGCGCTGGCGCTCAATACTTACTCGGGGTTTTTAGGCGTGTCCGAAACCCTGCGCATGGCGGGCCGCAACTATGGTCTCAAGGGGATGCGCTTTGTGCTGTTCATCCTGATCCCGGCGGCGCTGCCGTCGATTCTTGCCGGCCTCAAGATCGGCTGGGCGTTTGCCTGGCGCACGCTGATCGCCGCCGAACTGGTGTTCGGCGCCACCAGTGGCAAGGGCGGTTTGGGCTGGTACATCTTCCAGAACCGCAACGAGCTGTACACCGACAAGGTATTTGCCGGGCTGGCGGTGGTGATCCTGATCGGCCTGTTGGTGGAAAACCTGGTGTTTGACACCTTCGAGCGGCTCACCGTAAAGCGTTGGGGCATGCAGCGCTGATACACCTGCTACGATTGCATCCCGTTCACTCCCTTACGCTCACGAGTGCTTGGCATGCAACTACCGGACATGAACCTGCTGGTCGCCCTCGACGCCTTGCTCGACGAGGGCAGTGTGGTCGGCGCCGCGCGGCGGATGAACCTCAGCCCGGCGGCCATGAGCCGCACGCTCACGCGTATTCGCGAAGCGGTGGGCGACCCGATCCTGGTGCGTGCCGGTCGAGGGCTGGTGCCCACGCCCAAGGCCCTGGAGTTGCAAGGCCAGGTACGCACCGTGGTGGAACAGGCGGCGTTACTGTTTCGCTCGTCCGAGCAAGTGGACCTGAGCACCCTGCGCCGCCGCTTCAGCGTGCGCGCCAATGACTTTTTTATCGGCGTGTATGGTGGCCGACTGTTCGACACCATGGAGCGCATGGCCCCCCTGTGCGAGCTGTGTTTCGTGCCCGAAGGCGATACCGATGACGAAGCCCTGCGCGAAGGTCGGCTGGATCTACGCGTGAGCAACACCCTGCCGGCGAGCCCCGAGGTCAAGGTGCAGAACCTGTTCTCCACCACCTTTGTTGGCCTGGCGCGGCAGGATCACCCCTTATTCGACGAAGAAATCACCGCCGCACGTTTCGCCAGCTATTCCCATATCAGCATCTCGCGGCGCGGCCTCGCCCGCGGGCCGATCGACACCGCGCTGAACGCCCAGGGCCTGGAGCGGCGCGTGGCGATGATCGCTCCGGGTTTTCATGGCGCGATGTTCATGCTGCCCGACTCCGACCTGATCCTGCCGGTGCCCAAGGAAGCGCTCTACAGCGCCAATCGCCTGAAGCTGCCGCTGCGTGCCTTCTCGCTGCCGATCTCCTTGCCGACCCTGGTACTCGCCCAGTCCTGGCACCCGCGCTTCGACAAAGACCCGGCTCACAAATGGCTGCGCGAGACGATGCGCGAAAGTTGCCACGCCACCTGGCTGGAAGCCCAACCGACCTGAATTTCAAGCGTACACAGGGCAAATGTAGGAGGGGGCTTGCCCCCGATGGCGGTGTATCAGGCAACCCAGGATTGCGTCTGGCGCACTTATAAGCTGTCGATAAGTAACTTTTTGTCATGCGTATGCCTGAATAAACTGCTCGGGTATTTCCCATTCCGAGTTACCTGTTCATGACGTCCCTCGCTGCCCCCACCCTTGCGGCCGCAGCCAAGCCCGCCACCCTGGCCCCGCCCGTGTTCGGCCCGCGCATCATCATCGGCCTGGTCGGTGTGTTGCTGGCGGTGCTGGTATCGGGCCTCAACGAGATGGTCACCAAGGTGGCCCTCGCCGACATTCGTGGTGCGCTGTACATCGGCTTTGACGAAGGCACCTGGCTGGTCGCGGCCTATACCGCCACGTCGGTCGCGGCCATGGCGTTTGCGCCCTGGTGTTCGGTGACGTTTTCCCTGCGCCGCTTCACCCTGTACGCCATTGGCCTGTTCACCGTGCTGGGCATCCTGTGCCCGTTCGCGCCGAACTACGAAAGCCTGTTGCTGCTGCGCACCGTGCAAGGCTTGGCCGGTGGTGCGTTGCCGCCGATGTTGATGACCGTAGCCCTGCGTTTCCTGCCGGCCAACGTCAAGCTGTACGGCCTGGCCGGCTACGCACTTACCGCCACCTTCGGCCCGAGCCTCGGCACCCCGTTGGCGGCGCTGTGGACCGAATACGTCGGCTGGCAATGGGCGTTCTGGCAGATCGTCGCGCCGTGTCTGCTAGCGATGGCCGCCGTGGCCTACGGCTTGCCGCAAGACCCGCTGCGCCTGGAGCGCTTCAAGCAGTTCAACTGGCGCGGCCTGCTGCTGGGTTTCCCGGCGATCTGCATGCTGGTGATCGGCCTGCTGCAAGGCAATCGGCTGGACTGGTTCGAATCCGGCCTGATCACCTTTTTGCTCACTGGCGGCAGCGTGCTGCTGGTGTTGTTCATGCTCAATGAGTGGTCGCACCCGATACCGTTCTTCAAGTTGCAGATGCTCGGCCTGCGCAACCTGTCGTTTGCGTTGATCGTGCTGGCGGGCGTGCTGATGGTGCTGACCTCGGTGATCATCATCCCGTCGAGTTTCCTTGCGCAGGTCCAGGGCTACCGGCCGCTGCAGACCGCACCGGTGATGCTGCTGATGGCGCTGCCGCAGTTGATCGCGCTGCCGCTGGTGGCGGCGCTGTGCAACCTGCGCTGGGTCGATTGCCGCTGGGTGCTGGGCATCGGCCTGGGCATGCTGGTGCTGTGCTGCGTCGGCAGTGCGCACCTGACCTCGGCGTGGGTTCGCAACGACTTTTACGGCCTGTACCTGCTGCAAATCTTCGGGCAACCCATGGCCGTGCTGCCGCTGTTGATGCTCTCCACCGGCAGCATCCAACCCTCCGATGGGCCATTCGCCTCGGCCTGGTTCAATACCGTCAAAGGCCTGGCTGCCGTGATCGCCACCGGCGTGCTGGATACGCTGACCACCCAGCGCCTGCACTTCCATTCGACCCTGCTGGTGGACCGCCTGGGCAATTCGCCTCTGGCCGACGGCGACGCGGTGGGCCTGGCCCATCGGCTGCACGAACAGGCCGTGGTGCTCACCTCTTCCGATCTCTATTACGTCATGGGCGGTGTCGCCGTGGTGCTGATCCTGCTGATTTTCTGGATGCCCACGCGGATCTTTCCGCCTCGCGCACCGACCTAGCCCCAAGGACCTCTCATGAAACGCAAAGATAAAATTGCCGTCTGCGTCATCGCAGTATTTACCGTCGGTGTGCTGGTTTACCTGGCTGCGCCGGGCTTGCTGGGCAACCCGCGCCAGAGCACCAACGATGCCTTCGTCGCCGCCGACTTCACCCTGGTCGCCCCGCGCGTGGCCGGGTTTATCAAGCAAGTGCTGGTAGAAGACAACCAGCAGGTCAAGGCCGGGCAACTGCTGGCGCTGATCGACGACCGTGATTTTCGCGCCGCAGCCCAGGCCGCCGATGCCGACACGCTGGTCGCCCACGCCCAACTGAAAAATGCCACCGCCACCCTGGAGCGCCAAAGCTCGGTCATCGCCCAGGCGCAAGCCACCGTCGCCGCCGACCGCGCCGAAGTGGCCTTCGCCGAACATGAACTGAACCGCTACAACCACCTCGCCGGGGTGGGCGCGGGCACGGTGCAGAATGCGCAGCAAGCCAAGACCCGTATCGACCAGGCCACCGCACGCCTGGCCAAGTCCACGGCGGTGCTGGCGGCCGAGCGCAAACAGGTAGAAATCCTCACCGCCCAGCGCGACGCGGCCGACGGTGGGCTCAAGCGTGCCCAGGCCGCACTGGAAATGGCCAGCTATCAGCTGTCCTACACGCGCATTGTCGCGCCGGTGGACGGCATGGTTGGCGAACGTGCGGTGCGCGTGGGCGCCTACGTCACGCCCGGCAGCAAGCTCCTTGCCGTGGTGCCGTTGGCCGAGGCCTACGTGGTGGCCAACTTCCAGGAAACCCAGCTTTCCCATATGCACGCCGGGCAAGCCGTGCAGGTGCGTGTCGACAGCCTTGACGGCGAGTTGCTCAACGGTCACCTGGAAAGTCTGGCCCCCGCGACCGGCGTAACGTTCGCCGCCGTCAAGCCCGACAACGCCACGGGTAATTTCACCAAGGTGGTGCAGCGTATTCCGGTGAAAATCGTGCTGGAGCCCAACCAACCGCTGACCGAGCGCCTGCGCGTGGGCATGTCGGTGGAGGCCAGCGTCGATACCCAACCGGTTGCACGTCAGCGTGAGGTGGCCCAGCAATGAAACGAGTTGCCTGGCTCACCTTAAGCCTGATCAGCCTGAACGCCTGCACCGTCGGGCCGGACTTTCAACGCCCGCAAACCCCACAGGTCACGCAATGGAGCGAGCCCCAGGGTCGCCGGGCCGACAGCCGCGCCGTCAGCGACCCGTTGCAGGAGCGCTGGTGGGATGTGTTCCACGATGAACAACTCTCGGCCCTCACACGCCGTGCCCTTACCGACAACCTCGACCTGAAACTGGCCGGCAGTCGCCTGGCGCAAAGCCGTGCCGTGCGCCAGGTGACCACCGCCGAGCGTTACCCCAACGTCGATGCCACAGGCGCTTACCAGCGCAAACGCAACAGCGGCAAAGGCTTGAGCGACCCCTCCGGTGAAAACGGCCACGCCGCCTTCAACCAATGGGACATGGGCTTCTCGGCCGCCTGGGAGCTGGACTTCTGGGGCCGTGTAAAACGCGAAACCGAAGCCGCCAACGCCACCCTGCAAGTCGCCGAAAATGACCGCCGCGCCGTGCTGTTATCGGTGCTGGCCGAAACCGCCCAGGACTACATCCAACTGCGCGGCGTGCAGAACACCCGCGCCGTTACCGAGCAAAACCTTGACGTCGCGCGCCACAGCCTCAAGCTCTCGCAACTGCGCCTGGCCGACGGCGTGGCAACGGATCTGGACGTGGCCGAAGCCGCCGCCCAAGTCGCAGCCATTGAAGCGCGCCTGCCGGACCTGCAGCAGCGCCAGGATCAATTGATCAACGCCCTGAGCCTGCTGATGGGCGAGCCGCCACAAGCGCTGCACGCGCAACTGTCCAAAGACGCCGCCGTGCCGCAAGCCCAGCGCCAGGTCGCCATCGGCCTGCCGTCGCAGCTTGCCGAACGCCGCCCGGATATCCGCCAGGCCGAAGCCCGCCTGCACGCGGCGACCGCCAGCATCGGCGTGGCCAAGGGCGATTTCTACCCGCGCATCACCCTGTCCGGCAACCTGGGTTCGCAGGCGATGCAATTGTCCGATTTCGGCTCGTGGGGCTCGCGCGCGTTCGCCATCGGCCCGCAAGTGAGCCTGCCGCTGTTCAACGGCGGGCGCCTGCAAGGCATGGTGCATCTGCGCCAAGCCCAGCAACAGGAAGCGGCCCTGGCCTACCAACACACGGTGCTGCGCGCCTGGCATGAGATCGACGACCAACTGACCCGCTACAACGCCAGCCAACTGCGCCGCGACAGCCTGGCCGAAGCCGTGCGCCAGAACCAGATCGCCCTGACCACCGCACAACACCAGTACGTCGAAGGCGTGGCGGATTTCGTCAATGTGCTCACCGTGCAAAGCGCGTTGCTGGCGACGCAGGAACAGTGGGTGGAGAGTTCTACCGGCGTGTCGTTGGCGATGGTGGGGTTGTATAAAGCACTGGGAGGCGGCTGGGAGTCGGTGTATCCGCTGGCGGTTGCTCAACGCTGAAATTGGATTGGCTGATGTAGGACCGTTCTTGATTCTTGCTGCTATAAGCTTTGATGAGCCGTGATCGTTAAGCTTTCAGGCCAACTTATTACCTGTGAGCTTTGCCGAATGTCGGTCATCGAAAATCCCTACGCGCCCCCGCAAGCTGATCTAGGCACCCCATCCTCTGCCTGCCAAACCACATTCTTCGTGGTTGCGCCGCGCAAACTGGTGCTGATGGTGTTGTTGTCTCAGGGTATGTATTCGTTCTATTGGCTCTACAAGCACTGGGCCTGTTATCGGCAGGCAACCGGCGCGAAGGTGTTGCCGCTTGTGCGAGCGCTCTTCTCGGTTTTTTTCTTCTATTCGTTGGTGATGAAAATCAGCCAGAAGCTGGCGCTCGACGGCGTGTCCTATCGATGGTGGCCGAGGAGCCTGGCTCTGGGGCTGATCATCTGTGCGTTCCTGCCTTATACCTATATCTGGTTCGTCACCTCCTTGACGACATTGAAGTTGAGCATTTGCCTTATGATTCTGCAGGTCTCCCTGGCCGCTCAGGTGCAGGGTGCGGTGAACCAGGTCGAGGGCGACCCCAACGGCAAGGCCAACATACGACTGACCTGGGCGAACGGTATCTGGATCATGATCGGACTAGGCCTCTGGAGTCTGGGCTTTATGTCTGCGTTTCTAGAACAAGGGCTGTCCTGATTGAGCCGGGGCGCAGCGTTGCTTCTACGACCGCAATAGCATGAAGGTGACGTCGTCTTCGGTTGAGCAACCTGCAAGGGTTTGCTCCGTGATGGCCTTGAGCTGGTCTGTAGCTGAAAGTTCTGCCCAAAATCCATCCGTTGCCAAAACCCATGTCGTATTCGCAACTGTTTGTATTGATCTGACGACTGGCTCATGAGGCCTGCGGTAACTCATGCAATTGAGGAGCGTCTTGCGGGCAGGGCTGTCCGCGATGACTGCGTGGCTCAGGTCTCCTTTCCAGTTGGGGCCGCAGTGCGGTGAACTTAGCCAGTACAAGCGCTGATCTTTGCCCAGATATCCAAAGCAACAGTCACCTGCATGAATGGATACGGTCGTTTGATCAATCACCAGCAGCGCAAGGTAGCTGGCGGAGGCGCGTGGAAAGTCTGGGCAAAAGTTCGAGTGCACTTCGCCAAGTGAGCTGAGGACGAGTTCCAGTGCCTTATCAGAGCATGACGTAACTGATGGCTCTGCGCGGGAAAAAGACTTAAGCAGATGGTGAGTCAAGGCCCGCGCCAAGTCGCCGCTACCCGGTCTGGAGGTTCCATCGGCGATTACATGCAGGTACGCCTCCCTGCTTTGAATCGAACCGATGACATCGCGGTTTTCTGTTCTATCAGTTCCTTGCTGACTTAGGCTCAAATGGAGGATCAATCAGACACTCCCCATTCAATTAGTGTCTTCAGGCGCTCGTGTATCAGTATCTCCCGATCAGCGTCTTGAGCGGTGCTTTGGATGACGTCCTGAAACGCGGACTGTCTCAGCAATGCGGTGAATTGATCGCTCACGAAGCGTCGCAGCTCAAAAGGTGCTTGCTTTACTTCGTCGATAAGCTCTTCCCTCCCGTCCAGCAAGGCGATGATGTCTTCGATGTCATTGGACATCAGTACGTCGCCATGACCTCGACCTTGATAAGCCTGAAGTTTTGCAGCGAGGAACCACGGCGCTGCAAAGACTTTGATAGATGTTCCGTTGGGGAGTGTGTAGTCGACGGCGTTTTCCAGTCCGCCGACAAACCAGGTATTGGAAAAGCCCAAGACCTTTTCATCGGTCGGCATGAAATCGACTTTCAAGGCGCCGAGCCGTAAACGACAGGTGACGGAGTCCTGGCCAGTATTTTTGAAGCCTCGGGGCTTCAGGTTTTCTTCCAGCCGATACCAGTCAGGGGTGCCGGTCAGGTGAATGACCAAGTCCACATCATCCGTGCCGCGAATTGATTCAAGTGTGTATTCGTCGGTGATGAGCAAAACAGTCGTGCATCCGCCGACAAAGGCCACTTGCTCCCGCAACTCTTCGCCAAGCGCCTGGGCGACCTCTTCGAGCATTTGCAGCATCATTGTTCGGTTGGATGTCACAGGATCCACTCCCTAAGCATGGCGTCGGCCACCTTGGTTTCGCGTGGCCCGCCAATGCGAATGGCGTCCACAAGGGCTAGGAAGTGATAGAGCAGCTCGTCTTTCTTGACCGCTCCAGGTACGGTTTTAAATAAGGGCAGAACCTCCTGTCCTTTGCTCTTCCCGTAAGCGTCAGGCCAGACTGGCATGAGATCGCCACCGCTCATGATCTTTCCGGCCATTATCGGTGCCGCAAAAGCTGTAGGGATGCCTCGGACAATAGGGCCAGGTTTGGCTGGAAACACGTAACGGATCGCATATTTTACGAAATCCAAGAGGGCCCCGTTTCTGACCATTGGCTTTCCACTCGGTAAATCGGTGTAAACGAGCCCGATTTCCCGACAGCGATTCATCGAGTTGGACACTTCGCTTTTGCTCAATGCGAGAGAAGCCGAAAGTGCCCTGACGGAGTAGCTTTCGATGTTGGGCGCACTGTCTGAGTCCTCAATATCCTCCCACCCCTCCCACCCTTCGGCAGCGGAAAGTTTTATTTTCTCGACATTTCCTGTAAGGCGAAGATCAAGAAAGTGGTCAAGGTAAGCTTTTGGCTCCGTTGGCGCGAGAAGCATGGCTTCGTCATGGTCGCGTATTACCGTGAATTCGCGTTTTTTGAGACGCTCGCCCTTGGCCTGAAGGTCCAAGCTGATTAGTTTGAAGAGAAGTACGATGTCTTGACTTTTCATCTGCAACTGGATCCTGGTGTCCACTGTCCATGGACCGTGGACGATTTCTTGCATATTTTAATGAAGATGTCAAGAACCTCAAGGATTCTGCAAAAACACCACATACCCCCTAAACCACTCACTCCCCTTCAAATACCCCGGCTCCTGCCATTCCCCGCCCTGAATCAAACCGATCTTGAACGGCAGCCCCAGCCGGTTCACCCGCGGCAGATACGCTGCGTAGTCCGGGATGCTGTGGCGCCCTTGATACGTCTGCACCACCACTTCATCCACCACACCCTTGAGCTGGGCAATGGCGGCGGGGTCGGCGTTGCTGCTCCAGTCCATCAGGCCGGTGATGCTCAGGCGCAGCTCAAAGGGCAGGCGTTGGCGCAGGTCGCGCAGGAAGTCGGCGTAGTCGTGCAGGTATTGGGTGCGGGCGTCGAAGTCGATCTGGATGCCGACCACCGGGTTGCCCGCGTCGCGCCAGCGTTGTACCTGGCCGAGCAGTTGGGTGTAGACCGCTTCCGGCCAGTGCAGGGTATGGGCGCGGTACACCACCCAGACTTCGCCTTCGGTGAGGCGCGGCACGCTGATGCCCTGGGCGATCATCCGCACGCCACGTTGCGGTGCGCGGCGGGTGGAGTTGATCTGGCCCTGGAGGATGTACAGGGTCTTGGCCTGTTTGAGTACCGGCTGGGGCGTGACGCCGCTCCACAACCAGAAAGCGTCGTAGTCACGGGCATCGACGGCGGCGAAGGCCGGGCTTGCCAGCAACAGCAAGCCTAGCCACAGGTGTTTCACCAGTAGTACTGCAGCGACTTGCCCCACTCGGTGTCGGCGAAGCCGGTCTTGAGCTGGCGGAACCAGGCCTTGCGCACGGCGGGCTCGACGTCCTTGCCACCGCAGCTGTTGTAGCCTGCCGGTGCGTAGCAGTTGATGGCGCGGAACAGTGCATAGGCCTTGTCGTTCTTCGGCGCCTTGGCGTCGCCGATCACCTGTTTGTAACCGTCGAGGCGCGAGAAGGTTTCGCCCTGGAACTGTGACGCGGTGCTGCCCAGGCTGCCGGCGGCGCGAGCCTGTTCCAACGGCATGCCGTCCAGGCTGTTGCGCAGGATGAATTCGCCCAGGCAGTTAAGGCCCTGAGGGTTCTTCGCATCGTTTTGCAACGTGGCGGCGGTTTGCGCGATGGTGGGGCAGGCATAGCCGGATTCGGCTTTGTCGCCGTTCCACTGGAACAACGTCAAGGCCTGGCCGCTGCTGTAGACGTAGCCCAGGCTGGTGCCCAGTTTGTCTTCAGAGACCTGGGCCGGCAGGTGTTTGAAATCGTCGGCGAAGGTGGCGAACTGGCTGTGCAGCAGGTCTTTGTAGAGCAGCACGAACTGCGCGGTCTGGCGCTCCAGCGGGTCGCCGGCCTGGGCGATCTGCTGGCGCAGCAGTTCAGGCCCGGCGATGTTGCGCAGCAGGATGTAACGCACTTGCTTGGCGCTGATCGGCGAGTCGCTGGCGAAGACCTTGGCCACCTGGCCGCTGCGCTCGTAGTTCATGGCCAGGGCCAGTTCCAGCTGATCGCGTTGCAGGGGCAGCTTGGCCAGGGGCAACAGCTGCAGCCACAGAGCTTCGGCGTTTTTCCAGTCGTTTTTGGCCTCCATCGCCAAGGCGCGCAGGGTTTGTTGGCTGAAGGCGAAATAGTCCAGGCTCGACGGCACCTCCTGGGGCAGGTGTTTCAAGGCGTTGTCCGGTTGATGCTCGACGTACAGGGCGAAGGCGGCCTGCAGGTACTCGAACACCTCGGGCCTGTCGGCAAACGTGGCTTTTTGCGCGTCGAGGTCTTCGCGGGTCAGGCGCGGTGGGGTGCTGGCGCGCATCGAGCGCAGGTCGGTCACCACTTGCATCATCGGGTCCTTGATGCTGCCGCCCCAGACCATCAGCAACTTGAGGTCGGCTTCTTCCACCAGTGCGTCCAGCGACACGTTGCGCTGGGCGTCGGTGGCTTCGGTCATTTGCCAGGCGAAGTCTTCGGAGAGCTTGTCGAAATCGTCCGCCAGCCAATGCACGCGGCGCAGCAGGCCACGGGCAGACATTGCATAGTCGCCCTGTGGATAAGTTTCCAGGTAGCCCATGAAGCCTTTTTCGGCAGCGCTCAGGGCGGGCTTATCCACATGCTCGAGTTGCGGCATGTCGTATTGGTCGAACGCTTCGGCCTGCGCCTGGTTCAGCAAGGTACGCGCGCTCATGTACTGCGCGGTTTCCTTCAACCAGGACAACTCGCTGCCGCTGGCGGCGGCAAAACCGCGCTCGGCCTCGCTGAAACGTCCGCTGTAAAAGTCGGCCGCGGCTTGCAGGTAGGTCCGCAGCATGCGGCCATTGGACGACTCGATAGGCTCGGCGACCACTGGGCCGTCCCAGGTGCAGGTGACCAGCAGTTGCAGGCGCGCCTTTGCCAGCAACTGGCGCTCTGCGGTGGGCATGTCTGCCTTCACCACCTGGCGGATGAAGGCGGTGGCGCTGTCATCGTCGTTACTGCGGCAGCGGCTGCCTTCGCCATCAAGGTAGGCCTGACCAGCGGTTGTGTACTCCGTGCGCTTGATGCCCAGGGGGGTCAGCAGGGTATCGAGTTCTGCGGTTGAGGAGTCGTCGGCGCCGTCCGAGTCGGGTTCGGTCTCTCCGTTGGCGGCGCGGTTGAGGCGATACACCGGAAACGGCACCGGGCCAAAACCCTGGGACAGGTCATCGTCGTTCAAAGCGTCGGGGGCCAGTGGCGCGACTTGTTTGTCGGCCAGCAACAGGCGCAGGTTCACCCGGCTGTCGTTGCCTGGACTGAGGAACGGCTGGTTGCTGCAGGTATCGAGGCGGTCGCGCGAAACCCGCCAGTCGGGGTAGCAGGTATCGTCGGAACTGGCCTGGGCCGGTAATGAGATAGCGGCCAGCAATGCCAGTGCCAGGGGTGACAGAAAACCGATGCGCATGACGTGTCCTTGATCCTGAGTCCATGGAGGGCGGCAATCATAGCCTGAACTGATGAGTGCTTCGGTGAAGGCCTACACAAATTGGCGATTTGTCTGATTAGTGAGGCGATACAGACGCGTTTGTCCTAGAGTGGCGGTTGGTTGTGCATGCGCAGTGTTTGCCAACACAGGGGCGGTAATAGCGGAGTTGGTATGCGTCGGTCGGTGTTACGGCAACACGAAAAAACAAGCGCATTGGCCTCGTTCGCTCAGCAAATGTGCAGCTGGCAGGGCGTAGCCGTGCTCGGTCGTTTGTGGTGGGTGCCCATCCTGGCGCTGGCCATGGCCCTGCGTCTTTACCACCTCACGTCAGCGGCGATCTGGGGCGACGAAGGTTCAAGCCTGCTGCTTAGCGAGTACGCGTTGGACGACCTGTGGTTTCACGCGGCCCATGACGTGCATCCGCCGCTGTACTTCTTCATGTTGCGCAGTTGGATCGAATGCTTTGGTGACAGCATCTGGTCGATACGCAGCATGAGTGCGCTCCCTGGTGTGGTGGTGGTGGGCTTGGGCGCCTGGCTCGCGCGGCAGCTGTCCACCCGACGCGCCGCCGTGTTGGCGGGTGTCATGCTGGCGCTGTTGCCGACGGCGGTGCGCTACAGCCAGGAAGTGCGCATGTATTCGCTGCTCGGCGTCTGGTTGCTGGGCGCCACGCTGGCGCTGGTGTACTGGGCGCGCCAGCCCGAGCGCACACGGTATCTGGCGGCGTATGTACTGCTGATGAGCGCCGGGTTTTATACCCACTACTTCACGGCGTTGTGTGTGCTGGTGCATTGGGCGTACATAGGGCTGTTGAGTACGTCGCGCGCGCCTGGCCTGCGTTTGATCGCGCGCCCGGCGTGGTGGGTGGCCAACGGGGTGATTGTGTTGCTGTACCTGCCATGGTTGCCGAACCTGCTGGACCTGGTGCAACACGTCGAACAGCTCAAAGTGGGCGGGGATATTGGCTGGGAAGAACCGGTCAACCTGTTGTCCCTGCCATCGATGATCTGGCAGTTCGTCTTACAGGACGAAGGGGTGGGCTTCTGGCCGCCGCTGTTCTGGGGTTTTGCGCTGTTGCTGGTCGCTGTAGTCTTTTTTGCTGGCTGGCGTGACCGCGAGCGTTTGCGCCCTGCCAGCCTGCTGGCGCTGTTTTTCCTGCTGCCGTTGTTGCTGGTGTACGCGGTATCGTTTATTTCGCCGGTGTTTATCGAACGCTATCTCACGGTGTACGCCTTGGCGCTGCCGATCCTCCTGGCGCTGGTCATCGACCGTGCTTCATGGCTGGGGGCGGCTTTGTTTGTGTTGTTTGTCGGCGTTGAACTGGTGGGGTTGAAGAACAACTTCGCGGTGGACGAACACGATCAATTCAACGTGCCGGTGGAGTTCGTCAATCGCAACTACCAAGAAGATGACCGCATCGTGCTCAGCGACATGATGTGGTACCTCAGCTACGTGTATTACGACCAGACCGATGCGCAACTGCAGCTCTACACCCCACCCAAACCTGACGGCACGCCCACCCGGCCGAACGCTTACGGCTTCGGCACCCTGGTCGACCAGGATGGTGGGCGCATCTACCTCGACCGCCTTTCTGCATTGCCCGTCGACACCCGCCGCGTATGGTTGATCAGCAGCAACGAAGCGCCTGACGATTTCGCGCCCTTGCCCCAGGGCTGGCGCGAACTCAGCCGCCAGGACGGCGGCGGTGCCAGGGCGCGGTTGTTTGTGTTGTGCAACGCACCGGCGCCGCAGCCCGAAGGCTGCCGCTAGACTCTCTTGAACGTCCTCACGAGGAACCCGCTATGGAATCGCCACTGCACAGCTTGCCGGCGTTGTTCAAACAGCTTGGCTTGCCGGATGATCCGGTCAGTATCGAGCAATTTGTCGCTTCTCATTCGCCGCTCAAGCCGGAATTGAAACTGGCGGATGCGTTTTTTTGGACCCAGGCCCAGCAGGCGTTTTTGCGTGATGAGATCTTGGAGGATGCGGATTGGGCGGTGGTGGTGGATGAGTTGAATTTGATGTTGCGCGGTGGGCGGGGGGCCCAATAAGGTCACCGCCGTGTCAGGGGAGCACCGAAGTGCAGATTTTAGGGCTGCTTCGCAGCCCAGCGCTGTTGCCACCGAACTGCTCCACCCATCGCTAAATTGTTTCAAAACTTGACGTATTTGGATCCCTTCGCCATATTGATAGTTAGCAAACTAACTGTATGCAAGCTATCCAATGCCTCAATCCCTCGAACAACTTCAGATGCACCTCAGCAGCAGCATGGTGGTGGGCGCCCGTCACTGGCGCAAAATCTGCCAGACCACGCTGGTCAGCTATGGCATCTCCGAAGCCTGCGCCGTGCCCCTGTTGATGATCGGCCGTTTGGGCGACGGTGTGCACCAGGTGAAAGTGGCCCAGGCCTCCGGCCTGGAAAGCCCGTCGCTGGTGCGCCTGCTCGACCAGTTGTGCAGTGGCGGTTACGTGTGCCGCACCGAAGACATCCACGACCGTCGCGCCAAGGCCTTGAGCCTCACCGAGCGCGGCCGTGAGCTGGTGCAAGCGGTGGAAGCGCAATTGGTGCGCCTGCGCCGTGAAGTGCTGGCGGACATTGCGCTCGCCGATATGGAAGCCGCGCTGCGTGTGCTGCGTGCTTTTGAGGCGGCGACGCTGTGAGCGGATTCTTCAGTGGTTTTCCGCCGGCCCGCGACTGGTTCTATGGGGTGCGGACCTTCGCCGCGTCGATGATTGCGTTGTACATCGCCATGCTCATGCAAATGCCGCGTCCGTATTGGGCGATGGCCACCGTGTATATCGTCTCCAGCCCGTTTGTGGGGCCGACCAGTTCCAAGGCGTTGTACCGCGCCATCGGCACCTTGATGGGCGCGGCGGCGGCGGTATTTTTTGTGCCGATGTTCGTGCAATCGCCATACATTCTGGTGGTGGTGATTGCGTTGTGGACGGGCACGTTGCTGTTTCTGTCCATGCACCTGCGCACTGCGAATAACTACGCGTTGATGCTGGCCGGCTACACCTTGCCGCTGATCGCCCTGCCGGTGGTGGATAACCCCCTGGCGGTGTGGGACGTGGCCGAAGCGCGCACCGAAGAAATCTTCCTCGGCATCGCCGTCGCCGCCGTGGTGGGCGCGATGTTCTGGCCACGGCGCCTGATGCCGGTGTTCGATGGCTCGGTGGCCAAGTGGTTCGCCGATGCGCAGGTCTACAGCCAGCGCTTTCTGACGCGCAACGTGGAGCCTGAAGAAGTCAGCGCTTTACGCAGCGGCATGGTCGCCACCTTCAACACCCTCGAATTGATGATCGGCCAGTTGCCGCACGAAGGCGCGCGGCCGCAGACGGTGCGTAACACCAAGGAACTGCGCGGGCGCATGATCCATCTGCTGCCGGTGGTGGATGCCCTCGACGATGCGCTGTACGCCATCGAACACCGCGCGCCGCAGTTTCTCGAGCGCCTCACGCCACTGTTGGAAGCCACCCGCCAATGGTTGGACGACACCCAGCAAAGCGCGCCCCTGGACAGTTGGCGCGCCCTGCGTGACCAGGTCGACGCCCTGCAACCCCAAGGCGAAGCGCTGGACGACCGCCATACCTTGCTTTTCTCCAATGCGCTGTACCGCCTGGGCGAGTGGATCGACCTGTGGCAAGACTGCCGCAGCCTGCAAGCCGCCATCCGATGCGAGAGCCAGGACACCTGGCGCGCCGTTTACCGTCACTGGCGGCTGGGCCGGCTCACGCCGTTCCTCGACCGTGGCCTGATGTTCTATTCGGCATTTTCCACCGTCAGCGCGATCATCGTCGCCTCGGTACTGTGGATTTTGTTGGGCTGGACCGACGGCGGCAGCGCCGTGATCCTGGCGGCGGTGGCGTGCAGCTTCTTCGCCTCGATGGACGACCCGGCGCCGCAGATCTATCGGTTCTTTTTCTGGACCGCGATGTCGGTGTTGTTCGCCAGCCTCTACCTGTTTCTGGTACTGCCCAATCTGCATGACTTCCCGATGCTGGTGCTGGCGTTCGCGGTGCCGTTCATTTGCATCGGCACACTGACCGTGCAGCCGCGCTTTTACCTGGGCATGTTGTTGACGCTGGTGAACACCTCCTCATTTATCAGCATCCAGGGCGCCTATGACGCCGACTTCCTCAACTTTGCCAACGTCAACCTGGCTGGCCCGGTAGGCCTGCTGTTTGCGTTTGTGTGGACCCTGGTCGCGCGGCCCTTCGGCGCCGAACTGGCGGCCAAGCGCCTGACCCGTTTCAGCTGGCGCGACATCGTTGGCCTCACCGAACCCGCGACCCTGGCCGAACACCGGCACATGGCCGTGCAAATGCTCGACCGTTTGATGCAGCACCTGCCGCGCCTGGCCCTTACCGGCCAGGACACCGGCATTGCCCTGCGCGATTTGCGGGTGGCGCTGAACCTGCTCGACCTGCTGGCGTACTCGCCGCGCATCCTCGGCGTGCCACGGGTGCTGCTCAATCAAGTGGTCGAGGGGGTTGGCGCTTACTTCAAGGCGTGCCTCAAGGCGGGTGAACGCCTGCCCGCGCCCAGCGGTCTGCTGATGACACTCGACCGCACGCGCCGCGCGCTCAACGGCCAGGGCCTGCAAGACGAGGACGACACCCGCCTGCACCTACTGCACGCGTTGGCCGGCCTGCGCCTGGCGCTGTTGCCTGGCGTCGAATTCATTGATGGCACACAGATGCAAGCGCCGCTGCCCGATGGAGCGCCTTTATGATCGGTGATCTGGATATAAGCGGGGTGTTCCTGCCCACGTTGCTGGTGCTCATGGGCATTACGTATCTGTTGTTTCTGGTGGTGCACGGGTTGTTGACGCGCATGCACTTCTATCGCCTGGTCTGGCACCGGGCATTGTTCAATGTGGGGCTCTACGCGCTGTTGCTGGGCGCGGTGGACTCACTCAGTCGATACCTGATGACATGAAAAAACCTTTTTTGACCATCGGCCGTGTAGTCCTGACGCTGTTGATCGTGAGCTTCGCGGTCGTCGTGGTGTGGCGCATGGTCATGTACTACATGTTTGCGCCCTGGACCCGCGACGGGCACATCCGTGCCGACATCGTGCAGATCGCCCCCGACGTGTCCGGGTTGATCCAGCGCGTGGACGTGCATGACAACCAATTGGTGAGCAAGGGCCAGGTGCTGTTTGCCGTCGACCAGGACCGCTTCAAGCTGGCCCTGCGCCAGGCCCAGGCCGCCGTGGCCGACCGCCAGGAAACCCTGGCCCAGGCCCAGCGCGAGTACAAGCGTAACCGTGGCCTGGGCAACCTGGTGCCCAGCGAGCAACTGGAAGAAAGCCAGTCCCGCGTGGCCCGTGCCCAATCGGCCCTGGCCGAAGCGCAGGTGACGGTGGACTCCGCCCAACTGAACCTCGACCGCTCGGTGATCCGCAGCCCGGTGGACGGCTACGTCAACGACCGCGCGCCGCGCACCCAGGAGTTCGTCACCGCCGGGCGCCCGGTGCTGTCGGTGGTGGACAGCAACTCGTTCCACATTGACGGCTATTTCGAAGAGACCAAGCTCGACGGCATCCAGGTCGGCATGGGCGTGGATATCCGCGTGATCGGCGATAACGCGCGCCTGCGCGGCCACGTGCAGAGCATCGTCGCCGGTATCGAAGACCGCGACCGCAGCAGTGGCTCCAACCTGCTGCCCAACGTCAACCCGGCGTTCAGTTGGGTGCGCCTGGCCCAGCGGATTCCGGTGCGCATCGCCTTTGACGAAGTGCCGGCGGACTTTCGCATGATCGCCGGGCGTACAGCCACCGTATCGATCATCGGCGACAAACCCCCTGCCGGAGCCCAGCCATGAAGCAGCTGTTGGCCGCCGCCGCGCTGGGTTTGCTGTTGTCGGCCTGCCAGGTGGTAGGGCCGGATTACCAGCTACCGGACAAGGCCGCCGTCAACCGTGCCGACCTGCAAGGGCAACTGCCATTGGACGGTAAACACGTGGTGTCGGCGCCGGTCCCCGACGACTGGTGGAAACTGTACAAAGACCCGCGCCTGGATGAGCTGGTGCGCCAGGCCATGGCCTCCAACACCGACCTGCGTGTGGCCGCCGCCAACTTGCAGCGCGCGCGTTTTCAGACGCAACAGGCGCAATCCGCCGGTGGCTGGAGCGCCGGGGCCAAGGCTGAAGCGCAGCGCCTGCAGGAATCCGGCGAGGCGTTTTTGCTGGCGGACAAGGTCCCGGTGGACAACATCGGCAGCGTGGGCATCACCACCTCTTATCAATTTGACCTGTTCGGCACCTTGCAGCGCGGCATCGAAAGCGCCCAGGCCAGTGCCGACGCGGCCCAGGCCGCCGCCGATATTGCGCGCATCACGCTGGTCGCCGATGTGGTGCGCTCCTACACCCAGGTCTGCGCGGCCAACGAAGAGTTGGCGATTGCCAACCAATCCCTGGCCCTGCAAGCCCAGAGCACCCGCCTGACCCAACGGCTGCGCGACGCCGGCCGGGGCGACGAGACCCAAGTCACGCGCTCGCAAACCCAGTACAAATCGCTGCGCGCCGACATGCCGCGCTACGAAGCGGCGCGCCAGGCCGGGCTGTTCCGCCTGTCGATGCTGCTGGCCAAGCCGGTCGACCAGTTGCCGGCGGGCACCGGCGGTTGCGCCGAGCTGCCGCACATCGCCCAGCTGTTGCCGGTGGGCGACGGTGCCGCGCTGCTCAAGCGTCGCCCCGACGTGCGCCAGGCCGAACGCCAATTGGCGGCTGCCACGGCGCGTATCGGCGTAGCCACCGGCGCGCTGTACCCGGACATCGCCATTGGTGCCACCGTCGGTACCGTTGGCCTGCTCGACAACCTCGGCCAGCCGGCCACCAACCGCTGGGGCTTCGGCCCGATGATCAGTTGGACCGTGCCGACCAACGGCGCGCGCGCGCGCATCCATGAAGCCGAAGCCGCCACCCAGGGCGCCCTGGCGCATTTCGATGGGGTGGTGCTCAACGCCATCCGCGAAACCCAGACCGGCCTTGCGCAATACACCGCCGTGTTGCAGCGCCGCGACGCGCTCGCCGATGCCGAGCAATCAGCCCGCCAAGCCGCGGACCAGACCCACCGGTTCTTCCAGGCCGGGCGCGAGTCGTTCCTCGCCGACCTGCAAGCCACCCGCACCTACACCGCGATGCGCGCGCAATTGGCGGCGGCCAATACTCAGGTCGCCATGAGCCAGATCGATCTGTTCCTGGCCCTGGGCGGCGGTTGGGAAAGCGGACGAACGCACGCTTCGCCAGCCAGCAAACCCTGAGCCAATAGCTATGCTTTGACAGGCAGGCCCCGTGACGGCCTGCCTGACACTGCTCGCGTTTGCTCATGGGGATTCCAATAATGAAAAACCCTTATGCTCCCGCTTTCTGGTGCGTGCTCTTCGCACTGGTGCTGTTATCGGCCGCGTATTTCTATGGCGTCATGCTCGCCCATCAGCTCGACAAGGCCATGGTCTTTCTCGACAGCGCCTGCCTGGTGATCGGCACCTTGTCCATCGGCGTTGTCGCCTGGGCGTCCTACCAGAATCAACGGGTCAAGAAAAAACTCCTGGAACAAGGCAAGACCCGCGTGGCGATCTGGGATACCAAGGTTGCGCTGCGCCGAGTCGAAACCGTGTTCGACCGCTATTTCTGGGGCAGCTACTGGCAGCCGGGGCGCACCTTCCAGGAAGTGATGGGCGACCTGACCGGCACACCGCTGGAAAAAAGCCTCGAAGTCCTGAAAAAACAGTGTGTCGTGCTCGACAAGCAAGTCGCTGACGGCCGGCACTGGCTCAATAACGCTCGGGAGTTATCCGACGTCGCCACGCAGATGGCCCGCGAGCGCTACCAACTGGACTTCTGCGACCCCAAGGCCGACACGCCCGGCAATGCGGTGATACACCGCGAGTTTGAAGTGCTGGTGTACACATGGACGGCGCGGCTCAAGAGTTTTGATCACCAGTTGGATGAAATCGAATTGGAGTATTCGTGAACTAGTCGTGAACTGATCCCTCTGAAAGGCTGGGCCGTTTGTGGCCGCCAGTGCTAATCTTCCCCCGCTTTCGGCGGGCTTGAGCCAACCCCTACAGGGTTCAAGGAAGACAGCCCACTCCTCACAGGATTTGATCAGGTCACTTCATGAATAAGCCAGCAGTCGTACTTTTGGGTTTTGTGGTCGCCGTTGGCGTCGTCAGTGCAGGCGGCGCCTGGTACACCGGTAAGCAACTGGAACCGGTGCTGCAAACCGCGATCCAGAACGCCAACAAGGAACTGCAGACCTCAATGGCCGGCGTCGACGGCACCGTGGCCCTGGAACTAGTCTCCCTCGACCGTGGCGTGTTCAGCAGCACCGCGCACTATCGCCTGAAGGGCCAGGGCTCGGTGTTCGGCGCAGACAACCCCAACCCTGAATTGCTTTTTGTCGACCATATCGAACACGGCCCGCTGCCGGTCTCGCGCCTGGTGACGCTCAAATGGCTGCCGGTCATGGCCACCAGTCACTATGAGCTGGAAAAGAGCCCAACCACCGAGAAGTGGTTCGCTGCGGCCAAAGACGTGTCGCCGCTCAAAGGCGTGGCCAATATCGGCTACACCCGTTCGGTCAACGGCAACATCGAGTTGCTGCCGCTAGAGTTCAAGGACGACAAATCGTCGGTGAGCTTCTCCGGCGCCAACCTGAACTTCGACGGCACCGCTGAAGGCCAGAAGGTCAAGGCCGATGGTTTTATGAACAGCCTCAAGGTCGCCGCCGTGGATGCCAATGGCGAAGCCTTCGAAGCCGACCTGTCGGGCCTGACCATCGCCAGCAACCTGGAAAAATCCACCTTCGGGTTTTACACCGGGCAAAACACCATCGAGCTGAGCGACAGCAAGTTCACCTTCGGCCCACAGAAATCCGTGCTGAGCTTCAAAGGCTTCGAGCAAAAAGACTCCAGCGAAACCAAGGACAACAACCTGGCCGGCCGCGTCGACTACAAGATCGACGAGATTGGCTACCAGGGCAAACCCGTGGGCTCGGCGGCCATGGCCGTGAGCATGAAGAACATCGACATTCCGGCCATGCTGGTGCTGACCAAGCTGTACCAGGACAAAATGCAGCCGGTGCAAGCCGCCGCGGCCGCTGGCGAACCGGCTCCGGAGCTGCAACTGACCGACGCCGAACAGGCCTTGGCCGAAGCCAACGTCAACCAGGTACTGGCCGCCAAACCGCACCTGGCCCTGGAAAACCTGTCGCTGAAAACCACCCACGGCGAAAGCAAGTTCAACCTGCTCGTGGACCTGGCCAAACCGGCCTCCATGGAGCTGCCGCCGGTTGAGCTGGGCAAGCAGATGATCACGCTGCTGGATGCCAACCTCACGCTGTCCAAGCCGATGATTGGCGATGTGTCCGCATTGCAGGCGCAGCTGGGCGGTGTGACCGACCCTAAAGCCATCGAGCAGCAATCCCAGATGGCCGCCGAGATGGTCAGCGGCATGGCGGTAGGTACGCAGTTGGCGACCCTGGTGGGCAGCGAGGTAGTGTCCAAGTTGCACTACGCCAACAATGAAGTGACCTTCAACGGCCAGAAGATGACGGTTGAGCAGTTCATTGGCTTTGTCATGGGCAAAGTCGGTGGGATGAGCGGCGGGCAGTAACCGCTCAACATCCGGCCTCCTAGTAAGGTCGCTTGAAATGCAGTCAAAATGTGGGAGGGGGCTTGCCCCCTCCCACATTTGTTTTTGCGTAGCGCAAAAAAGCGATCAGCCAATTCTGAACAATTGTTCTGATTTGAATTTCTTCTTACTTTCCTGAGAGATAGTTCGCACAGGAAAGCTAGGCCGGGTCATTAGACGCCGGCACCCTGAGCGCTTCGCTCAGGATCACCTATCGTTACAGCTTTCCGTGTGTAAGGAAGCTCACGATATGTTGCGAAACCTACCACTCAGTGCATCAGGCCGGTTGCGACTGTTCGTCGGGGCCGCTTTATGCAGCCAACTGCTGATACCCACCTTCGCCATGGCCGACCCGGCCTATGACGCGCTGATCATTCAGGCGCGCAACGGCAACTTCACGCCCGCGCTCACCCAATTGCGCCAGCTGTCGGCCGAACGCCAGACGCCTGGCCAGGTCAGCGATCACCTGGTGATCGCCGGTTGGGCCGGCCAGGACGCCGAAGTGCTGAAGGTGTACGAGGCCCAGGGCAAAAATCGCAACCTCAGCACCCAGGCGCTCGCCACGGTGGCGCGTACCTATCGCAATCAAAAGCAGTGGGCCCAGGCTGAAGCTGTTTATCGCCAGGCGCTGCTGCGTGAACCGAATAACATCGACCTGCAACTGGGCCTGGCGCTGACCCAGGCCGACGGCGGCAAGGCCAACGAAGCCGTGCAACGCACCCGCGCCTTGGTGGTCGCCAAACCGGATGACCCTAACCGGCGCATGGCCCTGGGCTACGCGCTGACCCGCGCCGGCCTGAACTACGACGCGCTGTTTGAATTCGACCAGGCGTTTACCCGTGCCGGCGACAAACCTGAAGTCGCCCGCGAATACATCGTCGCCCTGCAAAAGGCCCGCCTGCCGCAAGCGGCGTTGCGCCTGTCGGCCCAGCGCCCTGGCCTGCTTGACGCGGTCACCCAGCGCCGCCTCGAAGGCGACCTCGCCGCCGAGCGCGTGCGCATGGCCGAGTTCGCCACGCGCAGCGAAAAAGACCGCTATGTGGTGGCCGACCGTGCCTTGGCCGACTACGACACACTCATCGCCCGCTGGACCCCGGACGCCACCGCCCATGACGATGTGGTGCGCTGGCGCATCGACCGCCTGGGCGCGCTCAAGGCCAGGGCGCGCACCGCCGAGGTCATCCGCGAGTACGAAACCCTTAAAGGCGAAGGCGTGCAACTGCCGACCTATGCCGTGCGCTGGGTGGCGGCGTCATACCTCGACCAACGCCTGCCGGAAAAAGCCGAGCCGTTGTATCGCCAGGCACTGAGTGCTTCGGACGCTGAGCCGGACGACCGGGTCGAAGACACCACGGCGTTGTTTTACGCCTTGCAGGAAAGCAACAAAGGCGAGGATGCCAACGAGGTTGCCAAAGCGCTCGCCAACAGCCAGAAACCTCGGGTCGAACTCAAGGGCCTGCCCATCGGCAACCCCAACGACGCCTGGATGGACGCGCAACAACTGTCGGCCCAGGCCGGCGTGTATGGCGGTGACCTGCCGGGCAGCGAAGCCGGCCTGGAAGCATTGGTGGCCAAAGCCCCCGGCAACGTCGGCCTGCGCCTCGCCCAGGCCGATATGTACCGCGCCCGTGACCTGCCGCGCCGTGCCGAAGGCGTGCTCAAGGAAACCGAAGCCCAGGCGCCGCGTGACATTGGCCTGGAAATCAGCCAGGCCTACACCGCCATGGACCTGCAAGAGTGGCGGCAACTGGATGTGCTGACCGATGACGTGGTGGCCCGCAACCCAGACAGCCGGCAGGTGCAACGCCTCAAACGCCTGCGCGATGTACACGACATGGCCGAACTGCGCGTCGAAGCCTACACCGGTAAAAGCTTCGGCGGCGGCGGTGACAACGAAGCCGGTGCGGTGGCCGGTAACCGCGACTGGGGCATCGAAAGCGTGATCTACACGCCGCCCATCGACGAAGACTGGCGCCTGTTCGCTGGCGCCGGTTATGCCACCGCCGACTTTGAAGAAGGCACCGGTCACCACCGTTGGCAGCGTGTCGGCGTGGAGCGGCGCACCCGTGACCTGACCCTGGAAGCCGAGGTGTCCAACCACTCCTATGGCTTTGGTTCCAAGCAGGGCGCCCGCGTAGCGTTCGCCCACGACATCAACGACAACTGGCAATACGGCGCCAGTCTCGATTACCTCTCGGCCACCACGCCATTGCGTGCGCTGAATGCCGACATCACCGCCAACGGCGGCAGCGGTTTTATCCGCTGGCGCGCCAACGAAAGCCGTGAGTGGAAACTGTCCCTCAGCCCGTCCCACTTCAGCGACGGCAACGACCGCTTGGAAGCCTTGCTCACCGGCCGCGAAGGCATCTACAGCTCACCGAAAGTGCAGGTAGACCTGGGCCTGGAAGTCGGTGCCAGCCGCAACAGCAAGGAAGACACGGTGTACTTCAATCCCAAGTCGGATTTCACCGTATTGCCCGTCGTCACCATCAATCACGTGCTCTATCACCGCTACGAGACCCAGTGGAGTCAGCAGTTCCAGGTCGGTGCGGGCACCTATAGCCAGCGCGATTACTCCACCGGCGGCATGGCCCTGATCGGCTACGGCCAACGCTTTCGCTGGAACGATGTACTGGACGTCGGTGCCAACCTGAGCCTGATCAGCCGACCTTATGACGGTGATCGCGAACGCGATCTGCGCCTGCTCGTCGACCTCACTTACCGTTTCTAAAAGAGCCTGACCATGACCCTCCTCAGCCGTTGCTTGTTGGTTCTGGGTGTATTGCTGGCCAGTGCCTGCGCCCAGCAACCCGCCCCTTTCACTCCACCCGCCGAGCGGCCGACACCGGCCAACGAACAGGCGTGGCCGAAAAACCATTTTCTGGGCATTGCCTACCATGACGTCTCGGACCGCGACCCCGACCAGGCTGTGGTGGCGGTGCGCACCGAACGTTTGATCGAACAGCTGGCCTGGCTGCGCGAGAACGGCTACCAGGCGGTCAGCGTTGACCAAGTGCTGGCCGCGCGCAATGGCGGCCCCGCGCTGCCGCCCAAGGCCGTCATGCTCAGCTTCGACGACGGCTATTCAAGCTTCTACACCCGCGTGATGCCGATTCTGCGCGCCTACCGCTGGCCGGCCCTGCTGGCGCCGGTGGGCAGTTGGATCGATACGCCGCTCAACCAACCGGTGGACTTCGCCGGCTCGCCCCGGCCACGTGGCGAGTTCCTGACCTGGCAGCAGATCCGTGAAGTGTCGCAGTCGGGCCTGGTGGAAATCGCCGCGCACACCGATGCCAATCACAAAGGCATCCTGGCCAACCCCCAGGGCAACCTGGAGCCGGCCGCCACGTCTCTGCGCTTTGACCCGGCCACCGGGCGCTACGAAAGCCAGGCGCAGTTCGATGCACGGCTGCGTGCCGATGTCGTGGCGATCTCCAACAAGATCCAAACCGTGACCGGCAAAAAACCACGGGTGTGGGTATGGCCCTACGGCGCCGCCAAAGGCACCTCGCTGGCGATCGTCGGCGAGCAGGGCTACCAAATGGCCCTGACCCTGGAAGACGGCCTCGACAGCTCCAGTGACTTGATGAACAGCCCGCGCTTCCTGGTGGCTTCCGACCCGGACGGCGAGCATTTCGCCAACAGCATTGTCGCCGTGCAAACCCCGGCGCCGCTGCGCGTGCTGCATGTGGACCTGGACAACGTCTACGACCCTGACCCGGCCCAACAAGCGCGCAACCTCGACCAGTTGGTACAGCGCGTGGTGGACATGGGCGCCGGTACCGTGTTCCTGCAAGCCTTCGCCGACCCCAAGGGTGACGGCCTGGTGCACTCGCTGTATTTCCCCAATCGCCATTTGCCGGTGCGCGCGGACCTGTTCAACCGTGTCGCCTGGCAATTGCACACCCGTGCCCATGCGGCGGTATATGCGTGGATGCCGGTGCTGAGCTTCGCCCTTGACCCCAAACTGCCCCGCGTCACGCGCTGGGACCCGGAAACCGGCAAGGTGGGCATCGACCCGGACCAATACAAACGCCTGTCGCCGTTCGACCCGCAGGTGCGCAAAATCATTGGTGAACTCTATGAGGACCTGGCGCGCAACAGTGCGATCGACGGTGTGCTGTACCACGATGACGCCGTATTCTCCGACTTCGAAGACGCCAGCCCCGCAGCGCTCAAGGCCTACGCGGCCAACGGCCTGCCAGACAGCATCGACGCCCTGCGCGCCGACCCTGCGGTAATGCAGCGTTGGACGCGCTTCAAGAGCCGCTACCTGATCGACTTCACCAATGAGCTGACCGCCAAGGTCCGCGCCATTGCCGGGCCGCAGGTGCTGACCGCGCGCAATATCTTCGCCCAGCCGATGCTCAACCCGCAGAGCGAAGCCTGGTTCGCGCAGAACCTCGACGATTTCCTCCAGACCTATGACTGGACCGCGCCCATGGCCATGCCGCTGATGGAAGGCGAGACACTCAAGAACTCCAATGCCTGGCTGGAAAAACTGGTGGCCACGGTCAAGGCCCGCCCCGGTGCGATGCAGCGAACGGTGTTCGAGCTGCAAGCCAAGGACTGGCGTACCCCGGCAGCCCCCGACCTGTCCGCCGAGCAAATGGCCGAATGGATGGGCGTACTCAAACGCCAGGGTGTCACGAGTTTTGGCTACTACCCGGACAACTTCCTGGAAAACTCCCCGGACCTGAAGACTGTGCGTCCGGCCCTTTCCAACCAATGGAACCCTTGACCATGTTCGACAGAATCCTGGCTTTATTCGTGCTGGCATTGGTATTGGGCGTGCCCCTGGGCCTGATCTTCCTGGTTACCGGGCAGTTCCTGATGGACTTCGTGTTTTTCTACCCGCTGTTCATGTCGGCGCTGTGGATCGCCGGCGGTTTGTACTTCTGGTTGCACTGGGAGCGCCACTGGCCCTGGGAAGAAGACACCCCGGCGCCGACCCTGGCCGGCAACCCGCTGATCTCGATCATCATCCCTTGCTACAACGAGGGTGATAACGCCGCCGACACCATCCATGCGGCGCTCGGCCAGTTGTACCCCAACATCGAAGTGATCGCGGTCAACGACGGCTCCAAGGACAACACCGCTGCGGTACTCGACGCCCTGGCGCTGGAGCACCCGCGGCTGCGCGTGTTGCACCTGGCGCAGAACCAGGGCAAGGCCGTGGCCCTGCGCATGGGCGCCGTGGCCTCGCGCAGCGAATATCTGGTGTGCATCGACGGCGATGCGCTGCTCGACAAAAACGCGGCGGCTTATATGGTCGCGCCGATGCTGGATAACCCACGCCTGGGCGCCGTGACCGGCAACCCACGTATCCGTACGCGCTCGACCTTGATCGGCCGCGTGCAGGTGGGCGAGTTCTCCTCGATCATCGGCTTGATCAAGCGTACCCAGCGCGTGTTCGGGCGGATCTTCACGGTGTCGGGTGTGGTGGTGGCGTTCCGTAAAAAGGCGCTGGACCGCATCGACTACTGGAGCACCGACATGATCACCGAGGACATCGATGTCAGTTGGAAACTCCAGCTCGATCACTGGAGCATCTTCTACGAGCCCCGCGCGCTGTGCTGGATCCTGATGCCCGAAACCGTCGGCGGCTTGTGGAAACAGCGTCTGCGCTGGGCCCAGGGCGGTGCCGAAGTGCTGTTCAAGAACATCCGTGGCATCTGGCAATGGCGCCATCGCTATCTGTGGCCGCTGTTGTTCGAATATTGCTTGTCCACCGGTTGGGCCTTCACTTTCCTGTTGTCGGTGATCTTCTGGGGCCTGGGTAAATTCATCGTGCTGCCCCAGGCGATTGCCGTGGACTCCCTGGTGCCGCCGGCGTTTACCGGCCTGGTCCTGGCGATGGTGTGCCTGGTGCAGTTTGCGGTGAGCATCCTGATCGACCGGCGCTACGAGAAAGACCTGTGGAAAACCCTGTTCTGGACCGTGTGGTACCCGATGGTGTTCTGGTTGGTCAGCTTGTTCACCACGCTGGTGAGTTTCCCCAAAGTGCTGTTCAACCAGCACCAGAAGCGTGCGCGCTGGGTCAGCCCGGACCGCGGTATCAAACCTGTCGAAGAGGAGGCGTGAGCATGAAACTGGTCAGAACTCGCCAAAGTACCGTGATGTGGATCATCGACGTAATCCTGACCCTGATGGCCTGGGGCGGGCTGGTCTGGTTGCTGGCGCGCGGGATCACCTCGATGCTGGACACCCACGGTGGCCCGCGCATTGAAGCGCCGATCTTCGCGGCGCTGAACACTTTGCAGATCTACTTGTGGATTGCGCTGTTCAACGCGGTGATCCTGGTGACCTGGGCGCGCTACCAGCAACGCAAGGGGCGCAAGTTCGCCCAGCGTCGCGCCGAGGCCAAGGCCCTCAGCGACCAGCGCCTGAGCGAGAGTTTCAGCCTGGCTGACGGTGATCTGGAGCAATTGCGCCGGCCGGGGGTTTTGGTGATCCACAACGACGAAGACGGCGGCGTGTCGGAAGTCAAAGCCCATGTCTCGCGTGACGTGGAAAAGCCCGGCTTGACCCTGGTGCCCGGCAAGGATCAGAACAAAGACGCCAGCTAAAAATCGTAAATCCAACCCAATGTGGAAGGGGGCTTGCTCCGATTGCGATGGTTCAGTCAACGATGCATCGACTGACACGCCGCTGTCGGGAGCAAGCCCCTTCCACATTGTGGATAGCCATTGGACCTTGAAGATGAATGTCGACAAGTGCGATCCAATTCACAAAACCCCCGCGAACTTATCTGGGTTTTTCGGTACTAACCTATCTCGGAAAGAACTTGCTGGCTAAATAATGGCAGCTTCTAAGTTATCCGACGAATCGCTATCGAAACAGTTGCCGCCTGTCGGAAGAATACTTCCAGTTTGAGGCTGTCTAACTTTTTGATATTTATTTGTTGTTATTAATCAATGCGTTGCGTGGATAACTGGTACGGATGTGCAACTCGCTCAGTTTCTTGGGTTGGCGCAAGTTCGATGTTAGTTTCCCGGCCCTTGATTTTCGACGGACCGAATATGTCTTTTTTATTGCCACGGACTCGGTATTTCCTCTGCACTTTGCTGCTCACTTATGTGAGCTTGAACAGTGCCATGGCCGCCCCCACGCCCGGGGATCAGGACCTGATCCGCGACCGCCAGAACCGTCTGCTCGAAGAGCAGCGTCGGCGCCTCGAAGAACTCCAGGACCTGCCCGGCAAAGGCAGCACGCCCGAGGCCCCGGCACTGCCGGCGGACACCCGCTGCTTCCCCATCCAGGACATTGAACTCAAGGGCGCCGACAGCCTGTCCGCCGCCGATCGCGCGCGCCTGCTCAAACCATATCTGGGCCAATGCCTGGGCGTGGCGCAGCTTAACCAATTGCTCAAGGTCATCACCGATTACTACATCGCCAAGGGCCGCGTCACCAGCCGTGCCTACTTGCCGCAACAGGACCTGTCCAGCGGCCATCTGCAAGTGCTGGTGGTCGAAGGCAAACTCGAAGGCATAAAGGGCGCCCAAGGCAGCACGGTCACCGATCGCGAGCTGGCGATGGCGTTTCCCGGCAAGGTGGGTGAGGCGCTCAACCTGCGTGAAGTCGAGCAACTGGTGGATCAACTGAGCCGTTTGCCGTCCAAACAGGCGCAAATGGAACTGAGCCCCGGCGCGCAGATCGGCGGCAGTGAAGTGCTGGTCAGGAACCAGCCGCAAAAACCCTGGCGCGCCAGCCTGTCGCGCAACAACGACGGCCAGAAAAGCACCGGCGAACAGCAATGGGGCGCGGGCCTTGAGTGGGACAGCCCGCTGGGCCTGGCTGACCAACTGATATTGCGCGGCGGCCACGACGCCATCAGCGACCACCAGAAAACCTCGAAAAACAGCATGCTCTACTACAACGTGCCGTGGGGCTGGTGGAACTTCAGCTACACCTACAGCGAGAGCGATTACCGCACGCCGGGCAGCGTCGACGACTTCAAATACAAGCAATGGGGCGACAGCCAGAACCACCAACTGCGCGCCGAACGCGTGGTGCATCGCGACGACGTGAGCAAAACGTCGGTCAATGTGGGCCTCACCCATTTGCGCACCAACAACTACATCAACGACACACGCTTGGACGTCAGCAGCAACCGCCTCAGCGAATTTCAGGTGGGTGTCAGCCACGGGCGCCGTATCGGCAGCGCGTTCGTCAACCTTGATGTGGGCATGCAAAACGGCATCGGTGCCTTTGATGCGCAAAAGGATGAGCAGACCCGTATTCGCGGCAACCTCACGCCCACCCCGCGCTATCGCAAATACACCGCCACCTTGAGTTACCTGCAGCCGTTCACGCTGTGGGGCGAGTCGTTGAGCTTCTCCAGCCTGGCCACCGGGCAGCGCAGTGAAGACGTGCTGTACGCACCACAACGCATGAGCCTTGGCGGCTCGTACTCGGTGCGTGGCTTCAAGGACCAGCAACTGAACGGCGACAGTGGCGGTTACTGGCGCAACGAAGTGCGCTGGGCCCGCCCGGTGACCCTCGACTGGATGCGCCCGGCCTTCGCCGAGTACGGCGCCAGTGTCGGCTACGACCAGGGCGTGATTCGCAACGATCGCTACAACGAAGACCAGCATGGCCGTGTGTCGAGTAACTCCCTGGAGCTGTTCGCCCGTGGCAAGCACGTCAGCACCAGCGTGACGTTTGCCCATTCGTTGGAAAGGCCTGGCGTGGTAACCGAGCGCGAAGCGCCGATCTATTTCCGCCTGGATTTCTACCTGTAATTCAACGCCCGCAGCCTTTGAGATTTTGAATATGGACGTTCGCCCTTCTACCGCCCTGAAAACCCTGACACAACGCGGCCTGGCACTGGTCCTGGCCAACGCGCTGTTCTGGCAGCCGCTGCTGGCCCAGGCCGAAGGCATTGTGGTCAGCGGGCCCGGCACTACCGTCGGGCAGGCGGGCAATGGCGTGCCGGTGGTCAACATCGCCACGCCCAACGGCAGCGGGCTGTCCCATAACCAGTTCAAGGACTACAACGTCGGCCCCAACGGCGTGATCCTCAATAACGCCACAGGCATGGTGCAAAGCACGCAACTGGGCGGGATCATCGTCGGCAACCCGAACCTCAAGGGCGGCGCCGCGAATGTCATCCTCAACGAAGTCAACGGCGGCAGCCCCAGCCAGTTGCGCGGCTACACCGAAGTGGCGGGCCAGTCGGCCAAGGTCATCGTGGCCAACCCTTATGGCGTGAGCTGCAACGGCTGCGGCTTTATCAACACTCCCAACGTCACCCTGACCACCGGCAAGCCGATCATCGACCAGGCCGGGCGCCTCGACCGCTACCAGGTGGACGGCGGTGCGGTGACCATCGACGGCCAGGGCTTGAACGCCAGCAACGTCGACCGTTTCGAAATCATCACCCGTTCGGCCAAGATCAACGCCCAGATCAACGCGCGCCAGCTCACCGTGATTGCCGGGCGCAACGACGTCGACGCACAAAGCCTTAAAACCACCGCGCGCGCCGACGACGGCAGCGCCAAGCCGGAGTTGGCCATCGACTCATCGGCCCTGGGCGGCATGTACGCCGGGGCGATCAAACTGGTGGGCACCGAAGCCGGCGTGGGCGTGAAACTCGACGGCACGCTGGCCGCCAGCGGCGGCGATATTCAACTGGATGCCAACGGCCACCTGAGCATGGCCCAGGCCGCGGCCAGCGGCGCGGTGGATATCAAGGCGGCCAGCCTGGAAACCAACGGCGCCGTCTACGCGGGCACCACGCTCACGGCGCAAACCAAAGGCGAACTGAAAAACCGCAAGACGCTCGCCGCGCGCGACAACATCACCCTGACCAGCAAAGGCCAGTTGATCAACAACGGCATCGTCGAGGCCGGGGTCAACGCCGACAACACCCGCAACCCCCTCGGCAACGTCAAGCTTGATGGCCAGCACATCAGTAACACCGGCACGGTGATCGCCAATCGCGAGCTCAACGTCACCGCCACGACCCTGAACAACCAGGGCGGCACCTTGAACGCCAAACAGGTGCTGAACGTTACTGCCGACAGCGTCGATAACCGCAACAAAGGTCGACTGCTCAGCGACGGCGTGCAAACCCTCACCGTCAGCGGCCTGCTGGACAACAGCCAGGGCGGCATCATCGACAGCACCGGTGCCTTCACCCTCCACGGCAACTCCCTGGACAACCGCGCCGGCAGCCTCACCGGTGGCGGTGCAATCACCCTGGACCTGATCGGCGACCTGATCAATCGCAACGGCAAGCTGGCCAGCGCCGGGCCGCTGTTGATCCAACGCGCGGCCCACGTTGACAACCAAGGCGGCAAGCTCGCCAGCCAGGGTCTGCTGACGTTGTTCGCCAACAGCATCGACAACCGGAACGAAGGCACCCTGGCCGCCAGCGGTGGCCTGGCACTCACCGCCACCGGCCTGCTGCAAAACGGCGCCAACGGTCTGATCCACAGCGAAAAGGCCGGCGTAACCATCACGGCCGGTACCCTCGACAACGACGGCGGGCGCATCGCCGCCAAAGCCGGTGATGCGAAGGTTCACGCCACTGATTTCAACAACGGCGACGGCGCGCTGTTTGCCCGTGATCGCGTACGGCTCACCGGCCTGAATGTGGATAACGGTGGCGAGATCGCCGGCAACCAGATCGAGGTCAAACTCGATGGCGCGCTGACCAACCGTGGCTTGATCGAAAGCGCCACGACGCTCGATGTTGCCACCGCCAGCCTCAACAACAGCGGGCAAATGCGCGCCCTGGGCAGCGGCGGCAAAACCCGTTACGCCATCGGGGGCATGCTCACAAACAGCGGCCGTCTGGAGACGGCCAACGACCAACTGAGCCTCGCCGCTACTTCCTTCCAGAACACCGGTGGCACGGTGTTGCACGCCGGCACCGGCGCGCTCGACCTCAGCGGCATCAGCCTGGACGACGTCGGCGGCAGCCTGGTGACCTACGGCGACCTGACCCTTGAACAATCCAACTGGACCAACAGCACCGCGATCCAGGCCGGGCGCCTGACGGTCAATGTCGACACCCTCAACCAGACCGCCACCGGCAAACTGCTCGGCACTCGCAGCCTGGTCGGCATCGGCCGGGACTGGACCGTGGGCGGCGCCGTCGCCAGCCAAGGCAGCCTCGACCTGGCGGTGGGCAACCTGCTCAATAACCACGGGTTGATCTTCAGCGGCGGCGACATGAACCTGAAGGTCGACCGCCTGAAAAACCTCGGCGCCGCGATCTACGCCATGGGCAACCTGCGTGTCGACCGCGACGGCCAGGGCGGCCTGGCCAGCAGCATCATCAACAGCTCGGGAACGATCGAGAGCGAGCGCAACCTGATCCTGGCGGCCAGCACGCTCGAAAACATCCGCACCGTGCTCACCACCGCGTCCGGCATCTACAGCGCGTCCATTACGCCCACCGCGTGTATCGACGGCGTGACGGGCGGCGACTGTGAAGGCGGCAAGCAGAACCGCCCGTTCCAGATCACCCAACGCGATCGTTTTGTCGTCACCGACGCCACGGCCGGCTCCGGTATTACCTCGGGCGCCGATATGCTGCTCACCGGCGGCACGTTGCTCAACAGCAGCAGTAGCATCGCTGCCGGCGGCGCCATGACCGTGCGCGTCGACCAACTGAGCAACGTCGGCCTGGTGACCCACGACACCCAATACGACCGCATCTTTACCTCCGAGCGCGAGCGCAGGCCGGGAGGCTGGTACCGCGAGGCGGCCGCCTTTACCCAGCGTTATTCGGCGGGTAACAACATGGACGGCGTTGAAGCCGCCATGGCCTCGTTCATCGGCAAAATGGAGAGCGAAAAAACCGCTCTGCGCAAAACCACCCAGCTGATGGCGCCGGACCAGAGCTACGCCGCCGTGATCCAGGCGGGCGGCTCCGTTGACGTGAAGGCTCAGGCCGGCATCGACAACAACGTCGTGCAAAGTGGCTACACCTACGTCGGCAGCGGCGCCAACACCAAGGCGCCGGGCTACTCGACCCAGGTCAAGCTCAACCCACAATTGCCGCCGGACGTTGCCCAGCAACAGGTCAACCCACTGAGCCTGCCCGGCTTCGACCTGCCCACCGGCGAGAACGGCCTGTTCCACCTCAACGATAAAGACGGTGCGACCGGGCTGCCCACCAGCCAGTTTGCGGCCAACCCGCACAAATACCTGATTGAAACCAACCCGCTGCTCACTGATATGCGTCAGTTCATGAGCTCGGACTACATGCTCACCAAGCTCGGCTACGACCCCGACACCGCGCAACGTCGCTTGGGTGACGGCTTCTACGAACAACGCCTGATCCAGCAAGCCGTACTCGCGCGCACCGGCCAGCGGTTTATCGATGGCCAGACCAGCGACGCCGACCTGTTCAAGCACCTGATGGACAACGCCATCGGCAGCAAAAGCGCCCTGAATTTGTCCGTGGGCGTGAGCCTCACCGCCGAACAAGTCGCCGCCCTGACCCACGACATCGTGTGGCTGGAAAACGCCACCGTCGCCGGGCAACAAGTGCTGGTGCCGGTGCTGTACCTGGCCCAGGCGAACAACCGCCTGGCGCCCAACGGTGCGTTGATTTCCGGCACGGACGTCAACCTGATCACCGGCAGCAACCTCAACAACGCCGGCACCTTGCGCGCTACCGGCAGCCTGCTGGCGAACGTCGGCGGCAACCTCACCAACAGCGGCTTGATGCAAGCCGGTGGTCGCCTCGACCTGCTCAGCGGTGGCAACCTGAGCAACCGCGCAGGCGGCGTGATCAGCGCGGGCAACGTCAACCTCGCCGCCGGCACCGACCTGCTCAACGAACGCAGCGTCACCACCCACGAAAGCGCCAGCAGCTACCGCACCGAACGCAGCGACTTCGTCGACAGCGCCGCGCGCATTGAATCGGCCGGCGATTTGGCCGTGCGAGCCGGTGGCAACGTCAACAACATCGGTGGCGTGCTCAAGAGTGGCGCCGACACCACGGTCAGGGCCGTGGGCGACGTCAACATCACCGCTTCAAAAAGCCTCGACAGCGGCGCCATCGGCAACCGCTCCAGCTTCACCACCATCGCCCAGCAGGGCTCCGTGGTCGAGGCCGGCCGCGACTTGCACGTAATTGCCGGGCGCGATATCAGCGCCGTGGCCAGTCAGGTCGAAGCCAAACGCGACGTCAACCTGATTGCCACCCGCCACCTCAACGCCATCGCGGCAGCCAACGAGCAACACTCCACGGGCAACACGAAAAAGGTCAAGAGCATCGAAGACCACGTGCAGCAAGTGTCCAGCGTGATCAAGGCCGGCGGCGACGCCACCCTGAGCGCCGGGCAGAACCTGCAACTGGTCGCCAGCCAGGTCAATGCCGGCAACGAGGCCTACCTGGTATCCGGCAAAAACCTCGAGCTCAAAGCCGCCGAAAATCAGGACTACAGCTTCTACAGCAAGACCAAGAAAACCTCCCAGGGCAAAAAATTCCGCCTGGATGAAACTGACGTCGTGAACAACGTTGGCAGCCTGGTCAGTGCGGGGACGAACAGCACCGTCGTCGCCGGTGCAGACCTGCTGCTGGCTGGCAGTGCCGTCACTGCTGAAAAAGGCGCCACGCAACTGGTGGCCGGCCAAGACGTGAACATCCTCGCCGTCAGCAACGCCGACAGCGCTCGCCACGAACGCAAGGAAAGCAAAAGCAGCTGGGGCGGCCTCAAGTCGAGCAAGGTCCAGGACAAAGTCGACGAAAAACGCACCACCGCCCTGGGCAGCATGGTCTCCGGCGAAACGGTCACCGTCGCCGCCAAACGCGACGCCACGGTCACCGGTTCCAACCTGGTCAGCACCGGCGACCTCGCCGTACAGGCCGGCCGCGACCTGACCATCGACGCGGCGCAAAACACCTTCGCCCGCACCGACATGCACAAGGAAAAAAATCGCGACCTCACCGGCGTGCTGACCGGCAACAAGCTCGGTCTGGACGACATGACCGGCAACCAGAAGCTGTACATCAACAGCTCGAAACACAACGGCACCGCCAATGAAATGACCTTGACCGGCAGCACCATTGGATCGAGTGCGGGCAATGTGTCGTTGACGGCAGGGCGTGAGTTGAAGGTGGTGGCCAGTGATCTGGTGAGCACCAAGAACATGGAGTTGAGTGGGGCCAATGTCACCGTCACCTCGGGGATGGAGACGGCCAGTCAGACCAGTAAGGACAGTTCCAAGAGCTTGGCGGTTGGGCGGGTGATCGCGGGCTCGGTAGTGGACACCGCCACCAGCATGCGCGACGCCGTCAAAGCGGCCCGTAGCGCTGATGACCCACGACTCAAGGCAGTCAAAATCGCCCAGGCAGCCCTCGCCGCCTACAACCTGAATGGCCAGGCTTCGGACGCCAATGCGCAAAGCTCCGGCTTCAAAAACAAAACCGGCGGCACGCCCGGCAACGGTTCGCTGATCAAGATCGGTACTGAACTGGCCAATAACCGCAGCAAGAACAGCAGCGAATTCAACAGTGTCACCGCCAAGCAGAGCACGCTCAACGCAGGGCAAGACTTGTCGATCGTTGCCACGGGCGCAGCGGCGGGTACTCAGGGTGATATCCAGATCACCGGCAGCAGCTTGAAAGCCGCCAACACGTTGTTGTTAGCCAAAAACGATGTGTTGATGCAAAGCGCACAGAACACCACCGACCGCAAAAACGAAGGGTCGAAAAATAAAACCGCCATTGGCGCCAGCTTCAATATTGGCGAGCAAAACGGCTTCACCCTCGACCTCGGAGCGCAGGGTGCCAAGAACAATGGCAACGGTAACTCCGTCACTCAGGTCAATAGCACCCTCGATACAGGCAGCCTGTTGTTACAAAGCGGTGGCGATACCACCCTCAAAGGCGCCCAGGTTCGTGCGGACCGTATCAAGGCAGATATTGGCGGAAACCTCAATATCATCTCCCTCCAGGACACCGAGTCGTCGCGCAGCAAACAGAGCAGCGCAGGCTTCGGCGCGAGTATCTGCGTCCCGCCGTTCTGCTACGGCTCTACCGTAGCGGGCTCGGCGAACCTTGCCGCCGCCAATATGAACAGCGACTACAAGGGCGTGACCGACCAGAGTGGTTTGTATGCGGGCACGGGCGGCTACGACATCAATGTCGGCAAGAACACCACCCTGCAAGGCGCGGTGATTGCCAGTGAGGCGTCAGCTGATAAGAACCGGCTCAGCACGGATCGGCTGATCGTCAGCGATATCAAGAATGTCAGCGAGATCAAAAGTCAGTCTGCTGGTATTTCGGTGTCTTCCAGCAGTACCAGCGGTGCGTCGATGGGCGGCAGCATCCCGATAGCGCTCAAGGAGAAAGACCATAGCTACACCCGTAGCGCGGTCAGCGAAGGCACGATTGTGGTTCGCAATGCCGAAGGTGCCAATGACCTGGTGGGGCTAAATCGCGATACCGCCAATGCCAATCAGAAACTCGACCGACCTGATGAAAAGGCCATGCAAGAGCGTATTGACCTGATCCAAAGCTCGGCGCAGTTGGCCAGTGGGGTGATCAGTGCGGTAGGCAAGGCGAAGGCCGATGAGGCGAAAGCACTGGCCGATAAAGCCAAAACCCAAACCGAGACCGGTTCGCCGGACGCCGCTGAAACGGTGCTCGCAGCGAATGCCGCTTACATGGAAGCCCAGCGCTGGCAGGTCGGTGGCGACAAACGGTTAATGGCCGATATCGCGTCCGGGCTGATCGCCGCAGGGCTGGGTGGTGCGCCTGTTGGAACGACGGTTGGCATTGTCGCTAACACGGCCTCCAGCGATATCTTCAACAAAATTGGCGATTATGCCCAATCACGTGCGACTGATCCGAAGTCGGATGCGGCCACTCGGGCGGCTTGGGCTGAAGGCGGTGCGGCGCGTGTGATGTTGCACGCGTTGGCGGGGGCGGCTATTGGGGTGTCCAGCGGCAATGTGCAGAGCGGCGCGTTGGGGGCGGGAACGTCTGCTGCTCTGATGCCGATCATTGCTGATGCGTTGGGTAAAAATGACATCAAGGGAGTGGACCAAGATACGATGGCCGCATTGATCGCTGTAGGTGTCGGCGCTGCGGTTGGCTCCGGAAATGGCACCGCCAGCGCAGTCGTTGCGGGTGGTAATGCGATGTCGGTGGACGTCTATAATCGAGCGGCTCATGAGGCAGAGGTGGCGGCGATCAAGGCTGAGGCGCAGAAAGGCGACTTTACCGAGGCTAATCTGCGAAAAGCGTTGTGCTACGTTATTCAGTGCTGGGCTCAGTTGGATCGAGGTACCCAGGAGTATCACGATGCGGTTCTGACTGAAGCTGATATGGTCGGTTTGAGCAATGAACTTGCGTGGGCGGATGCTCAGAAAGACAAGGGCTTATTCAATTATTCGTTTACTGACAGCGTGAAGGACTGGGGCACGCGCGATGTTATTCCTCTGGCTGGTAGCGCAACCTCCTTGGTAAGCGGGGGCATTAGTGTAGGTTCTGGCGGGGTATTGTGTGCCACGGCCGCAGGCTGTGTATTTGGGGCGCCTATGATGACGTTTGGCGCGGGGAACATGTGGGAAGGCGGATCTGGCGTGTGGAACCATTACACCGGCTTGAATGACAACAGCAACCCCGTGAGAGCCGCCTTTGATCTTATCCCTGGTGGTTACGGACCTACGGTCTATAGCGGTGCCGATCTTGCTTTCTCAGTGGGCGCCGGTTTTGTGAAGGTACCTTTGAAATTAGGTCTTGCAGACGGCTTGAATAGGTCAAAATCAATGTTCGGTGTAACGGTGCGAAAATTTGATAACAACCAGTTCTACTTCTGGACTGGGAAGCCTATTCGCTATGGGAGCGCTGCAGCGGTGTACCTAAAATCTGTGGGTGAGAAGGGCTACACTTTCTATGAGGAGGCCTCTCGTGATAAGAATTAACCCTATTCGAATGTTCATTTTAGCGGTGGGCTTATTGGGCGTTGTTTATGGCATTAGTTTTTTTATAGCTGTTCTGGTTTCCGGTTTCATCGGCGTCCTTCTAAAAACAACCGATGATTGGGTTTATCTCTGGATCGGCGCGCCACTTTCAATTGTCTTGGCTGTTTACTGGACAGTCAGCCGATGGACGTATGTAAAGGAGTTCGTAACGGGCCGCAGAGGTTGGTAGATGTTTTATGCTAGGTTAGGCTAACCCTGACATGCCATCGAGCGAGTGAAACAGTACTCAGGTAATACCAAGTGCAAGAGAAAGAGTAGAAAATAAAGGGAAACAGATTTGATGGCACTTACTTAACCTTCTTCGGATGCCCATTCTTGCGTACCTCAGCTCTTGCCGCCCCTCGTGCTTTCGCGTTGTCAATTGGTTCGGGGTTTGTAAAAGTACCTCTGGAGATGGGGTTGGCTGATGGTTTAAATAAGAAAAAATCAATATTTGATGTGACGGTCAGAAAGTTTTTTAATAACCAATTTATTCTTGGTAAAAAGGCGCCGTATGGTGGTGCAATGTTGCTATATTTTCTGTCCGTGGGCGCAAAAGGCAATAGCCTTAACAATGAGGCGGTCGATGCGAGTAAGTAAACTTATAAATACCCTGCTGCTGATAGTTTCATTGTCGGCGGTGGTGTGTGGGGTGAGTACGTTTTTCGGCATGATGGTCGCCATAGTGGTTGGTATACTGCTTCGCACAGATTCGAACTGGGTGTTCATCTGGATTGGATTTCCCTTGTCAGCATTATTTGCTGTGTGCTGGATAGTTGCACGGTGGGATTATGTGAAATCTTTTATATCCGGGCGTGGTGGGTGGTAGAGCGGGTAATCGAGGTCAGATAACGTTTGTTTGAGTGTCTATGGAATTGAGCTTGCAATATTACGATCTTTAAAAATTAGTTTTATTTTTATCTATTTGAAATTTTTTAAATAAGGCGGTTATGAAAATAACCGCCCATTTTTATTTATGAAATTTGTGAATTCAACTTCCGCCCAATTACATCCAACAAATCACACCCATCCCGCAGCGGAATAGCCAGCAACAGCGCAAAGTCGTGAAGCACAATCGCATCACTGCTGATCTCTTCCCGAAATGCGAGGTTCTCCAAAAATTGAGTTACCGCACGAATGCGATACGCGGCGGCATCATAGAGAACATCTAGGGGCGCTTGTGTATCGATCACCAGCGCGGGGATGGTTGAGTCATGGCCCGTAAGCGGCATGTATCTATTCATAGGTAAAACCTCGGTCGATGTAATGAAAGCTGTCACCTATCGTCGCCAAACGAATGGGTGACAGCTGTACGCAGGTTGGCGAACCGGGACCGAGTTCCGGCAGACCCGAAGGTCTCCCGCGCACAGCTGCCATAAAGCAGCGATGCGGGTACGGAAACCCCTGCAAGCAAGCAGAAAGCTTTCGCATACGGTCAACGGATCGCCAAATCCGATCGCCCTTTTGGACGACCGGCGGACTATAAGTCCTCAGCGTAAAAACACGCAAGGCATCAAAAGGCCAACGTCGCCCTTCGAGCCGGCGCCAACCTCAACGCCATCGCGGCAGCCAACGAGCAACACTCCACGGGCAACACGAAAAAGGTCAAGAGCATCGAAGACCACGTGCAGCAAGTGTCCAGCGTGATCAAGGCCGGCGGCGACGCCACCCTGAGCGCCGGGCAGAACCTGCAACTGGTCGCCAGCCAGGTCAACGCCGGCAACGAGGCGTACCTGGTCTCCGGCAAAAACCTCGAGCTCAAAGCCGCGCAAGACCAGGACTACAGCTTCTACAGCAAGACCAAGAAAACCTCCCAGGGCAAAAAATTCCGCCTGGATGAAACCGACGTTGTGAACAACGTCGGCAGCCTGGTCAGCGCGGGGACGAACAGCACCGTCGTCGCCGGTGCAGACCTGCTGCTGGCTGGCAGTGCCGTCACTGCTGAAAAAGGCGCCACGCAACTGGTGGCCGGCCAAGACGTGAACATCCTCGCCGTCAGCAACGCCGACAGCGCTCGCCACGAACGCAAGGAAAGCAAAAGCAGCTGGGGCGGCCTGAAGTCGAGCAAAGTCCAGGACAAAGTCGACGAAAAACGCACCACCGCCCTGGGCAGCAATGACCTTGACCGGCAGCACCATTGGATCGAGTGCGGGCAATGTGACGTTGACGGCAGGGCGTGAGTTGAAGGTGGTGGCCAGTGATCTGGTGAGCACCAAGAACATGGAGTTGAGTGGGGCCAATGTCACCGTCACCTCGGGGATGGAGACGGCCAGTCAGACCAGTAAGGACAGCTCAAAAAGCTTGGCGGTTGGGCGGGTGATTGCGGGCACCGTGGTCGACACCGCCAACAGCATCCGCGACGCAGCCGAGGCGGCACGCAGCTCCGACGACCCGCGCCTCAAGGCCGTGAAGATCGCCCAGGCGGCGCTGTCGATGTACAACTTGAATAACCAGGCGGGCGACCTCGCCAAGCAAAGCACCGGCTTCAAAGACAAGACCGGTGGCTCTGCCGGCAACGGCTCACTGATCAAGATCGGTACCGAGCTGGCCAACACCCGCACCAAAAGCAGCAGCGAATACACGGCGCAGACCGCTCACCAGAGCAACCTCAACGCCGGGGGCAAACTGTCGATTATTGCTACAGGCGATGCGCCGGGCACTGTGGGTGACTTGACGATTACCGGCAGTACGTTGAAAGCCGACAGTACGTTGTTGTCCGCGAAAAACAACATCCTGATGCAAAGCGCACAGAACACCACTGACCGCAAAAACGACGGCTCGCGCAACAGAACCGCCATCGGCGCCAGCTTCAACATCGGCGAGCAAAACGGTTTCACCATCGACCTGGGCGCGCAAACCGCCAAGAACTTAGGGTCGGGCGGCTCCGTCACCCAGGTCAACACCACGCTGGACACCGGCTCGCTGGTGCTGCGCAGCGGCCAGGACACCAGCCTGATCGGCGCGCAGGTACGCGCTGACCGTATCGATGCCGACATCGGCGGCAACCTCAACATTCTGTCGCGCCAGGACACCGAAACGTCCAAGAGCAAGCAGAACAGCGCAGGCTTCGGTGCGAGCATCTGTATTCCGCCGATCTGTTATGGCTCCCCAGTCACCGCGTCGGCGAACCTGGCGGCGTCGAAGATGAACAGCGACTACCAGGCCGTCACCGACCAGAGCGGCTTCTTTGCCGGCAAGGGTGGCTACACCATCGATGTGGCCAAAAACACCACCCTGCAAGGTGCGGTGATTGCCAGTGAAGCCACGGCCGACAAAAACCTGCTGCTCACCGATCGGCTGCTGGTCAGTGACATCAAGAACAAGAGCGAGATCGAGAGCAAGTCGGCGGGCATGAGCGTCTCTGGTTCCTACAGCAGCGGCGCGAGCACCCTCACGCCGGGTGCCTTGTATGGAATGTCGCTGAACGATTCGGACCACAGTTATACGCGTAGCGCGGTGAGTGAAGGCACGATCGTAGTGCGCAACCCCGAAGGCGCCAACGACCTCGTCGGCTTGAACCGCGACACGGCCAACGCCAACCAGCGCCTCGACAAGCCTGACGAAAAGGCCATGCAAGAGCGCATGGACCTGATCAAAAGCTCGATGGAGCTGACCAAGGGCATTGGTGATGCGATTGCTGCGGCCAGGATCAGAGCCGCCGACAACTCCGACAGTGATGTAAGCAAAGCCACGCGCCAGAAGTTGATCGATGAGGGTAACGCCAACCCGACACAGGCCCAGATCAGCCAGCGTGCCCAACAGGATTACGGCGTCGGCAGCAGCTTCCAAAAAGCCAGCCAGGCGGTGACAGCCGTGGTGCAAGCGGCGATGGGTGGCAGCGTTGGTGGTGCGTTGGCGGGGGCGGCGGCGCCGTATCTGGCGCAGACGGTCAAGAAGATGACTGCCGGTGACCCGAACGCGAATCTGATGGCCCATGCGGTATTGGGTGCGGTGTTGGCGCGGGCGGGTGGTAACTCGGCATTGGCAGGGGCCGCCGGGGCCGTGGCGGCGGAGAAAACCGCACAGCTGATCAAAGAAAGTCTGTATGGCGGAGTCAGTAACGAAAACCTGTCCGAAGCGCAAAAGCAGACAATTTCCAGTCTCTCGACCCTGGCGGCTGGGCTGTCCGGATCGTTGGTTGGCAAGGACGCGCTGAATGCGGTGGCAGCCGCGCAGGTTGGGAAGAATGCGGTTGAAAATAACCAACTGAGCGCGAAAGATGTCGTTGATTTACAGAAGGAGCTCATAAACGCCAATAAGAAAGGCGAGCCAACAGAGGCCATTTGGGAGAAATACAAAAAACTGAGCGCTGAGAAGCGGGCAGAGATGTTGGCAGGCTGTGCGGGTAAGGTAGGGCTTTGCAGCGTTGGTTATCAGTCTGAATATGAGGGGGGGATACAGACGGCAGATAGTGTCAGTAGCTTGCGCTGGTACTTCGGCCTTTCTGAGGCAGACGCATCACGGTTGAAGGAGTTTGTCACCGAAGAAAACCAGAACGATATGGGGTTGTTGTACAACTCGCTGCCGGCCTGGGAGAAAGCGGCTTTAATTGGGAAGGAGGTGCTGACAGCTTCTGGCGCTTCGATAGGGCGTGATAAAACGTCTATTGCTTCGATTGTTGGGAAGGGTAAGGGAGGAGCGGGAACTCAGGGGGGCGGTCCAAAAGCAACTACTAACGCTCCAAATACACCCAGGTTCATTACGGACTCTGCCGGTAGTACTATTGATTTAGATTATACCAAGGGACTCAGGGAAACGAATGTGACGGTCACGGAAACGCGTGGTGGTGTTCAGTATCCGTTGCAAGGGCAAACTCCCGATTCTTATGCGAATCTTGGAAATGGGCATGTTGTTGTCTACGGTCCTGAGGGGCGTGCGCTATATGATGTGTCTAGCTCTCGGATTAAGGTGGTCGAATGGAACCAAGCTCCGAATGGAACATATTTCCCCAAGAAGGGAAGTGATACAAAAGCTTTTGAGGGAAATGTTCCTCAGTCGGTTCTTGATAGCTTAGGGTTAAAATGATGAAAGTTTATCAGGGTAGTATTTCTAAAGAGTCGTTGAATCTGTTTGTTTCAGATATTGGCTCCGGGGAGTTTTTTTCATATGTAGGGCACTTGGTTTCATTAGAACAGGCAATTTCTGTTCTAGGTTTGCTCTCTCCTGATTTTATTGAGGTCAGTGGTCACATTTTCTGGCTGCCTAACGCTCAGCAATACGATCCGCAAAAATTTCATTTGAACGGGCTGGTTGAGACCGAATCTAGTATGTTGGAACAAAGTACATCGTGTAGAGACGTTGAACGATACAGAAATATTTTTTCAATAAATCAGTTCTTTTCAAAGTGGGAGGATGCACCGGGACGACCCGTATTTAAAGTGGGCCTGTCGGAAGAAGACTATCGTCTTTGTCATTTATTTGCTGAACAGATCACTAGATATTGGAAGCGCGCGTTATCCGATGCCTTTCCAGAAAAGGTATTTCAGTTTGAAATTGCTGACGATCTTCTCGATGAATATGGCGTCTGTCTGACATTCTGGCAGTCGTAGTTTAAAGAGCGCACAGGATGTGTCCGCGCCATTAAAACCACTGCCAGAGACTAAAAAATAATTATGCGTTTAGAAATGGTGCAAAAGGGACGGGCACAGGAAAGGCGCCATATACCTCGACTGTCTCGCCGGATGCCCACCCGGTAAAGGAGGCTGGGCCAAAAGCGACTGATGGTCCAAACGAGGTAGCAGATACAGCTACAACTGAGGGGACGAAAGTTGGCTTAGAGACCAATCTAACTCCCGAAATAAAACAGCATCCAGATGGAAGCTATCGAACCCCTGATGGAAAACTTGCAAGCCCGACTGGTGTATCTCCTCCGGGAACAGCCAAGGCAGATGAGTTTGCTAAAAATTTGGAATCAAATGGAATGGAAGTTGTGGGGACTGAGATGGTTGTTAAAGGTCCTCTCGGTGATCGTAGGTATGACATTGTAGTACGTGACGCAAATGGTAAATTGCACGGTCTTGAGGTAAAAAGCGGGTCGGCTAGTAAGACCAGCTATCAAGAATTTACCGATTACTTTGTTAATGAGTTTGGGGCGCAAGGGAAAGGACGGCTAAATGGACAAGTCATCGAAAGCGCTACAACAGTCTATGTGCCATAAAGGTGGGAAATATGAAGCTCGAAGCCGAAAATAGTCCTGTAGTAGTAGGTGTAAATCAAGCGCAGATTATAAAGACGCTAAAAAAATTAAAAAGCTACGGCCCTAGCTCATTCGCATGTATAACTGATGATGAGGGTAACTATGTGCAAGTGGCTGGAGGCAGATTCACTTGTTTTATTGAAAGATATGACGCTAAAAGTAAAAAACTGTTTAGAGGTTATCATTCAAATTCTAGTACAAACTTTGAAGATGGAAGCTTGCTGTCGTTTGGTGCGGGCCGTGTACCATTAAAAAAGGATGAGTGGTTTAATATTGATGATGTAATCGAGGTTTTTTCCTTGTTTAATCAGAATCAGTCTCTACCAGCGACTGTCTACTGGCGTGAGATAAATATTTTGAGTCAAAGCGACGGCTGAATAAGTGAAAAAAAAGGGGGCAGACCCTGAGGAGTCCCCACAAATCTACTCTAGCTTCTGAGCTTGCCGGTGTACTTCATCGCGCACCAATAGCTCCATATCCGCCAATCTCGAACGGGACAATACGGTGGGGATTCCTCAGGGTCAGGCCCCTCTTTCCTCTGAGTGTCGGAGGATACTAAGCGGTATGACAAATCGTCGCAGGGAAATAGGGGGCAGACCACGATTAGTGCACCAATGTATATTGGTGGTCTGACCCCTATTTCTCTACTAGTTAGGAGTGGTTATGAGCAATGGCGGCTCACTAATAAAACGATTTGTCGCCCAAGAGTTGGACGACGGCGTTCGCTCTGTTTTGAAAGATGCCTTTGATGAGCGGATGTGCTCAAAGAACGTTCTGCTCAGGGAGTTCGAGTTTAATTGCTTTTACGTTTCTTTGGACTTTGAAAAAGGCATCGTCACTTTGGAAGATGTTCTTTCCGCTGGAGAGAGTAGCTTTCTTGATATGCCGATAAGTGATTTTATCTCTGCTTGCGGTTTGAATGTCTCTTGTTAGTTGTAGAAGCCTAGATGTGATCTGGCACCATCCTAGCGCCGGTGTTTTTGCACCTGATCTGGAAGAAAATAGGGGGCAGACTACGGTTACATTAATTGTGGTCTGACCCCTATTTTCCCATGTTTCAGTTCCTACGGATTTGAATGCAAAAACATTGACAAAGCAGGCTAAAGAGTTTGGCTCTTATCAGTCGGATTATTGGAAGTTGCGGGCTCGGAGCGGGGAGTAATTAGACGTGGATTATTCAAGAGTCGGATTTCGTTGAATTTGCTGATTATGGTGATGGCATTGCTGATGAGTGGATTTATAAAGCTGAAACTCGTCTTGCGTTGAAATTGCCTGATAGCTATAAATGGTGGCTGAAGTATTATTCTGGCGGGGAAATATCTGGGGAGGAGATTTATAGTGTCTACGAAATGGATTTTGATAGTGTAAGGGGTGGTGATATCGTTTATATGTCAATCGTTAACGGACGAAATGGGTTGTGTGGGATGGAGAGGCTATTTATCTGTGACCCGCCGGGTGCAGGGGAATCATTTTATTTTGCCACGGACGATGGTCTTAATGATGGGGAGATCCTGTTTATAGGCTTGATCTTTCTAATCAAACTTCTAGTTTGTATGCGAAAAATTTTATCGATTTCTTAGAGAAAAGAATAATTTCTTTAGTTGAATAATGATTGTACGTTTAAAAAGGTCGGAGGGGCTCGGGGCAAAAGCGACTAGTGCAGCTGAGAGTGCCGGCTACTTCTGCAGCTGCGCGTGTTAGTTGGTATAAAGAAAAAGGGGGCGGATCTGAATGGCACTTACTTAGCAGCTAATCAGCTGGAAGATAAAGGTGACGGATTTAATTAATGTGATGCTGGCTGGTAGCAATTAAATAAATCTGTCCCCTTTGATTGTTCGTGTATGGTGCCAAAAAAGTAGGGTTATAATATGAGCGACTCGGCTTCAATCATATCGGATGTGGCTATTGATGAAGACGCGTTTGCTGATTTTATCCACTCTATAGGCGGAGTCGTTAGTATCGGAAAACGTAATCGTGGAGTATTGAATTGGGATGAGGCCACTTTATATTTTTCATTACTAAATTCCGAAAAATTCATGAGTTTTTATGATTCAAAAGATATTCTCGATTGGGAAAATTTTTTGGGTGCCCCTCCTAAGACAATGATCGAAATGCAGTTGGGTCATTCGAAAGGCTCGATGGAGATGTATTTATGGTTGGCGTACGAATTTGGCAGGAAATGGAATTGTGTCGTAGATGATGTTAATGCGGTGACGCTTAACTACTCCGAAGTCTGTGACAGGTACACAAGGTTGAGTATGAAACAGGGTGACGTGAGTGGGATGCGACAGCAGTGGCCAGCGGCTCCCGATGAATACTTTGCTTTTATGCAGGAGCGGGGGCATGGTGAGATAAAGGAGGACGACTGCGCGCTGTCGCTTTTGACGATTCAACCCACATTATGTCCCGCGGTAGACTACTTTGGTGATGATGGGTTTTATAAAGACGGACCCTATGAATCGGGTGCTAAGGGGCGGACGAACCTGCCGGTTCAATAAGGAACGTCAATCCCGATTATCCAGACGCTGGGCGAACTCATAATTGCGTTAATTGTTCAATTGCTACTGATGCAACACTGGCAGGTAATCCAGCATCTGCATTGAGAGTGTCCAATGCACTGGGTATTGCTAAGGTCTGGGACGAATTGGCGGAAAGAGCTATTGAAGTTTTCAAGGGGAATTAGCATGAAGTCGACTTTCTACAAATACAGGTATTTATTGGGGGTATTGCTGCTGATTGCCGCATTACTCAATTGCTTTTTTCGATTTTGGGGCGATGCAAGGCTATTTTTTAGCGCGCTGATGCTTCAGTTATGGTTTGGGCAAGCTGTATTTGCCTACCTGAGAGGTGGCTGGGTCTCTATTGGTCCAGGTGGTTTAGGTAAAGACGCAAATCCAGTAGGGAGGGCTGCACTGGCGTTCGTGTGTTTTGTTATTTATTTATTAGGGTTTGTATTGGGCTTTGGTAAGGAAGTTTAAGTAACGTACATACACTGAAAAGGCGACTTTGCCGAGGCTAATCTGCGAAAGTCTATCGCTGTGCCGATCTTGCTTTCTCAGTGGGCGCCGGTTTTGTGAAGGCCCAAGGTCCTGCAAATAAAATATTCGGAAAATGATAATGGAAAACGCACTTAAAATTCGCGAGCTTATTAACCATATCACCTCCGCTGAACTTTATGAGGGTGATTACGGGAGTTGCTTGACTGATCGTGAAGCCGTATTGAGTGGGGTCGACGCAGCGGACCGCGACAGCGCCCCTGCTGACTATCTGGCGTTTCTAGGAACCTTTGGGTTTGGCGATTTAGACAGCGCACTTTATATAGAAGATGGTCCAGATAAATACGCGGCCATCGCCGGATGTGAGGTGGATGCATATAGCCGGATGTATGTTTTTGCAGGTACTTCCGATGGTGTACTTTATGCTTTTGATGCAGGCAATAACTGGTCGATAGTAGCGATTGATTCGGAGATCGATGGGGTCAGGGTGCTGGCCGATAACTTCTCAAGCTTCATCCTCAAACAATTAATTGAGGTAAAAGGTTATGTCGATTGGCGAGCGGAGCAATAATTAGCAGTCAAGCGGGTAGCTGAAAGGTTAAGTGAGGTGATCCGCAACGGTGAGAACCTAGGGTTGTTTCACGCACCGGCTGAGCGTGGCAAAAAGGACTACTCCCTTGAGTTGGCGCCGCTCCATGTCGCGCCGGGGCATGTGTACCGGTTGGGCGATAACCGTGATGTCAGCCACGACAGCCGCTTGATGGGCCAAGTCCCGCTTGAGGATGTGGTGGGCAAGGTCACCGGTTAGAAATGTAAACGATGTCCCCGGTTTGTAACCCACCAAACCCCACCCCTCGCACGCCCCACGCTGTGATCGACTGCACAAAATTCCGACACAATCCTGAACCTTTTCGTACGTTTGAAGGTCTTTACCGCGCCCACCCGCACGCGGTCGGGCTGCATGGATTGCAGCGTTTTCAAAAACATTAAGGATTGATGTGAGCGTTTATTCCCTATTCCCCGTTGTTTTGCCACTGCCCCCCGCGGTGCGAATCGTCGTGCCTGGGTGTTGCGCAAACGCATCGAGGATAGGTATTCGGATCGATGGGTCCCTGCGCTCAATTCACCTACTGCCGCCGGGCCTGTTGGCGGCTTTGACCTGTAGTTCATGGAGTTAGAAATGAAGCACAAGCAGTTCCAGAAAAGCCTGTTGGCAATCGTGGTCGGCGCAATCAGCACGCAAGTGCTGGCGGTAGAAGTTGACCTCGGGGCAGGCAAAACCCAGTTTGTCAGCGAGACCTACAACGAGTCGCTGATCCTGACCGGGCAGACCACCCAGGTGATCAACTCGACCAACATGCCTCCCGCCGGGCTGGGGGTCGCGGGTACCCATATCCAGGGGTCATTGATCAATCGCGCCGATATTACGCTCAATGCCGACGGCAATACCGTGCGCGGCTTTGCGCTGGACCCGATGTTCTGGACCGGTCCGCTCAACCTCAGCCCGGGCTCTGTGACCGGTGATGTGGTGCAGGCCGGCAACATCCGGATGAACAACGGTGGCGACGAAGGCCTCGAGATCGGCGCGACCACCATTGGCGGCAGCGTGATCAACTCCGGCACGATCAGTTCTACGCCACCTTCGGCGCCTGCACCGTCGCCTGGCTTTATCGGCGGAGGCGAGGGCATCTACCTGCACGGCACCACCATTGGCGGCGATGTGTCCAACACCGGCCTGATCGACATGGCGGGCGAAGGCGCGATCGGTATCGTGCTGGACCGTAACAACGCCGACCCGGTGACCATCGGCGGCAAGCTCCTCAACTCCGGCACCATCAGGGCCACCGGCGAGGGCGCTTGGGGGATCGAGGTGGAAACTCCCACCGCCCCACTGCGTATCGAAAACAGCGGCCTGCTGTCGGCCAATGGCGATGGCGCCCGTGGCGTGCTGGTGCTTGAAGGTACCCTGGATTACATCCTCAACACCGGCACCATCGAAGGCATGGGCACCAACGCCGGCGCCTTTGAATTCTCCGGTGCCACGTTCGCCCAGAACAGCGCGACGGGCGCGCGCGGTATCGTCAACCGCGGCATTATCCGCGCCGATGGCACCGCCATCAGCGTTGACACGGCCGACCAGGTCTCGACGTTTGAGATCAACCAGCAAGCCGGTGAGATTCGCAGCAATTCCGGTATCGCCATCGACGCCGGCAACCTGGCCACGTTGAACTGGACCGGCGGCACGATCATCGGTGATGTGCTGAACCTGAACGCGGTGAATATTGACGGCCAGGCCGCTTTCAGCGGCAGCCGCATCATTGCGCCGGTGTCGGTCAATTCGGGCTCGCTGAACCTGTCGGCCCCCGGCACCGCCATCACCGGCAACCTCAACGTTGCCAGTGGTGCCGGTATCGATATGCACCTGGCCGACAGTGTTGTGCCCACCACGCCGTACCTGACCGTCAACGGCACCGCCAACTTTGCCCAGGCGTCGAAGCTGACCGTAAGCGCCAACCCTGGCGATTTCGCCAGCACCCACGACGGCACCCAATACACCCTGCTGCAAGCCACCAGCGTGCAAGACAACGGCCTGTCCGTGGCCAGTGCTTCATCGTTGCTGGACGTGCTCAGCTATTCGTCCGACGCGCAAACGGTCAAGGCCGTGGTGGCGGTCAAAAGCAACCAGCAAGTTCAGCAAGACCTGGCGGCTGTGGGCGCCAGCGCGGCGTCGGTCACGGCGGTCAATACCTTCAAGAACGGTGTACTCAGCAAGCTCAGCGCAGACGACCAAGTCTTCCAGGCGCTGGCCAACGCCGGCACCGCGCAGCAACTGGCGAAAATCGGTGACCAGCTCAAGCCGGACGTCAACCGTGGTGCTCTCGACGTGGCGTTGTCGGGGCAAACCGTGGTCAACGGCGCGATCTTCAATCGCCTCACCGACCAACGCGAAAGCCACCAGGTCGGCGGTGTGTGGGTGCAGGGCCTGAGCAGCAACATGGACCAGGACGGTCGCGGCGGTGATAACGGTTATTCGGCCAACAGCAGCGGCATGGCGGTAGGTGTGGATGGGCGTCTGAACGACACCACGATTTTGGGCGTGGCCTACAGCTACCTCAATTCCAATATCCACTCCGACTTGGGCAACAAAACCGACGTCGAAGGGCACGCGCTGTCGTTGTACGGCAACTGGGCCCTGCAAAACTGGTTCGCCGACGGCAGCCTCAGCTATGGCCACAACGAAAACGACAGCAAGCGCCACATCGCCGGCACCACGGCCAAGGGCAGTTATGACAGCAATGTGCTGTCGGCCAGCGTGATCGGTGGTTACAGCTTCAAGCCGTCGCAAGCGGTGGTGATCGAGCCGCGTGTGGCGGCGCGTTATTCCAACGTGCGCATGGATGGCTACGACGAGAAAGGTTCGTCAGCGGCGCTGAGTACGCGTTCGCAACGTTATGAAGTGGGCGAAGTGGGTGCGGGCGTACGCCTGGCCGGCCACCTGCCGATGGGCGCCGGCAGCTTGCAGCCGGAAGCGACCTTGATGGCCTATCACGACCTGATGGGTGACCGCGTGGCGCAAACCTCCAGCTTCGTGGCCGGTGGTTCGGCGTTTACCGTGACCGGTGCATCGGTGGCGCGTGACAGCTACGAGGCCAGCGTGGGCGTGAACTACAACGTGTCGGACTTCAGTGTGGGCGCCAGCTACACGCGCCAGGCGCGCAGTGGTTTTGATGCCGATGGCGTGATGCTCAAAGCGCGCTACGCCTTCTAAACGCAGCACTTCTGTAGTGAGCGGGGCAAGCCCGCTCACTACAGGAAGACCTGTTGGCTGGTTACCTTGGGTGGTTCAGAGCAACTTGCGCTGCACCGCCTCATCCAGCGTACTGCGCGTCAGCGCCTCCACCACTTCCCGCGTATCGGCCTGGAACGGGATGCCCACAATCAGCACCAGGTGCATCCAGGTGCGCACCGATTCGCTCTTCTTGACGCGGCCCAGTTCCTTGCCGTCCTTGTCCTTGAACACCGTCTCCAGGGTGAAGATGTTCTTCGCCGTGCTCGGAATGATGAAAAATGTGAAGCCGGTGATAAACGCCGATACCGGGCTGTACTCTTCGTTGTTATGCAACGTGGCATCCACGTAGATATCCGAGTCGACCTTATCGGTGCTCACCCGCGAAAAACGGTTGGAGGCGCGATAGGAATCGGCCACGGCCTTTTCCCACAGCACTACCGGCGCGCCGACCGCCGCGTTGCCCGGGCCACCGTTGACGTGGTTCTGCGCCGTGGTGTGCACGTACGCGGTGGGCTTTTGCGCGGGCGCATTGGCGGTCGGCGGCCAGGGCTGAACGGCAGGCAGTTCGTGCTGCGAGTAAGACACGCAACCGGTCAGCAAGACCGCTGTCAGTACCAGGCTGTGTTTGATCAATCCTTTCACGCGTTGCTCCTTGAGATTACGGTTTGGCCAGGTTGGCGGTAGCGGTGTCGAGCAGTTGCCCGACCAGTTTGGTCAGTTGTTGGCCGCCCATCGAAGGCGCCCAATATTGGCCGCTGTACAGGCCAACGTTGTGTTCGAAGGTGATCGAGTCTTTGGCCTTGGCCAGTTCCTTGCCGTTGCGGTCGACGATCACCAGGTCGCCGGCCACGTCGAAGCTGTCCACATAGATCGGGCCGTTGACCCAGATCCAAATGGTCAGCGTCAGCAGCGCGCCGGGCACGTACGCCGGGTGCGGCGCGCGATGGCCCTTGAGGGAGGTCATGTTGAATTTAAGCGTGACGTCCTGCTCGCCCAGGCGCACCGGGTACTCGGTGACTTGCTTGAAGTAACCGGCGCTGCGCACGTACTGGCTGATCTGCGCCGTCAGGGAACTGCTGATGGCCGCCTTGTTAGCCTCGTTGACGTCGGCGGCGCTCACCGTCACGTCGGCGACTTGCGCACTGCGCGGGCTGCTGGCAGATACCGGGTGGAGCGGGGTGGCGATAGGGCCGGTGACGGTGTAGGACACGCAGCCGGTCATCGACAGCGCGGCAAGCAGGGCCGTAGCCCGTAGAAGAGTGTTAAGCACGCAATATCCCTATAAGTGAGCAAGCCGAGTCAGTGTCTCGACCTATTTACGCATAACTTGAGGAGTGTGCGTTACCGCACGCTGGCCGACGAAACACCTTGAGAACCGCTCTCAACCCCGTAAAATGCCGCGACTGTTTAAAGCACGATACTTTTCAGGGACGAATTCAGACATGCGCGCCTTTGCCGTATTCCTTGCCGTCTGCCTATTGGCGGGCTGCGCCTCCAAGCCGGCGTACTACATTTCGCCGACACCGGTCACGATTCCTAAAACAGCCACTTACTGGCTCGACACCTTTGACGTTGAAGTAGTGGGCAAAAATGAGCGTTTTTTGCCGGATGACAAGGTGCGCCAGCAACTGGGCGTCGATCTGGTGAACCGCCTGCTCAACGCCAAGCGTTATGCCTCGAGCAAGGAAAAAGCCGATTACCTGCTGGACATCAGCATCGTCTACACGCGCCATATCCCGGATTCCAAGGGCGGCCTCTCGACGTTGATCGTTGATGACAACACCATTTTGGCCAGTGTCGATTTCAGCTATCAGGTCAAGGTCAAGAAGGGGGGCAGCGAGGTGCTGCACTTTGCCAAGACGCGCGAGAACCTCGTACCCGCCGGTGTGATGGGTGAGGCGCAACAGTGGCGGACCATGGGCGGCATTATCACCAACACCGGTAACTCCAGCGTCGAGCGTTTTTACACCGGCGTGTTGAGTCGCGACATCGTCGATGACCTGCGCGACATCCCGTCTCGCTAACGTTGCCCACTACCGATTTATCTCTCCAGGAGCACCCTGTGAACATACTTTCCAAAACCCTGCTGTCCGGTCTCACCGCCGCAGCCCTGCTGACCGTGGCCGGTTGCGCCACCGAAAGCAATCGCGCGATGCCGGTGGAGCAAGTGGCCAGCGCCCACATCGCCTATTCCGGCGTGCGTGTGCCGATCGCCGTGGGCAAGTTCGATAACCGCTCCAGCTACATGCGCGGCATCTTCTCCGACGGCGTCGACCGCCTCGGTGGCCAGGCCAAGACCATCCTGATTACCCACCTGCAGCAGACCAACCGCTTCAGCGTGCTGGACCGCGACAACATGGGCGAAATCTCCCAGGAAGCCGCGATCAAAGGCACCGTGCAGAAGCTCAAGGGCGCGGACTACGTGGTCACCGGCGACGTGACCGAATTCGGTCGCAAGGAAACCGGCGACCGCCAGTTGTTCGGCATCCTCGGCCGTGGCAAGACCCAGGTGGCCTACGCCAAGGTCGCGTTGAACATCGTCAACATCAGTACGTCGGAAGTGGTGTATTCCACCCAGGGCGCCGGTGAATACGCGCTGTCCAACCGTGAAGTGGTCGGCTTCGGCGGCACCGCCAGCTACGACTCCACCCTCAATGGCAAGGTGCTGGACCTGGCCATGCGCGAAGCGATCAACCGCCTCGTCGACGGCATCAACGCAGGCGCCTGGAACCCGCGCAACTGATTAACAGCATCTCAAGGAGCAGTACACGGATGAGCAAGGCAGTGAAATTAGCGCTGACGCTGACAGCAATCGCGCTGGTGACCGGGTGCCAGTCGGCGCCCCCACCGCTGTACCAATGGGAAAGCTACCAGCCGCAGGTTTACGAGTACTTCAAGGGCGAGCCCAAGGAAGCGCAGGTCGAGGCGCTGGAGCGTGACCTGCAAAAGATCAACGCCAGTGGCCGCAAGGCGCCGCCGGGCTACCACGCCCACTTGGGCATGCTGTACCTGAGCATGGGCAAGGACGACCAGATGGTGCAGGAGTTTCGCACCGAGAAGGCACTGTTCCCTGAGTCCGCCGCGTACATGGACTTTCTGTTGAAAAACGCCAAAGCCGGAGTCGCCACCAAATGAGCCTGTTAAAACTCACCGGCGCCTTGCTGGCCCTGGCTCTGCTCGGCGGTTGCGCAGCGCCCAAGACCATTGATTACACGGCCTACAAACAGGCGCGGCCCAAGTCGATCCTGGTGTTGCCACCGATCAACGAATCGCCGGAAGTGCAGGCGTCCTATAGCCTGGTTTCGCAAGTGACCTATCCGTTGGCCGAAGCCGGCTACTACGTGTTGCCGATTGCGCTGGTGGACGAAACCTTCCGCCAGAATGGTTTGACCACGGCCAACGATATCCAGGGCGTACCGCCGACCAAGCTGCATGACATCTTCGGCGCGGACGCGGCGTTGTACATCACCGTCAGCGAATACGGCACCAAGTACATGCTGATCTCCAGCGACACCGCCGTGACCGCTTCGGCCAAACTGGTCGACCTGCGCACCGGCACCACGCTGTGGACCGGCTCGGCACGGGCCTCCAGCGAAGAGGGCAACAATAACAGCGGCGGTCTGGTGGGCATGCTGATCACCGCAGCGGTCAAGCAGGTGATCAACAGTTCCACCGATGCGGCGCACCCGATTGCCGGTATCACCAGTGCTCGGCTGCTGTCGCCGGGGCAACGCGCCGGGATTCTGTACGGGCCGCGTAACCCCAAGTACGGCACCGACTGAGTTGCCGAACATGCGTTTGCCGGCCGCTGCCGGTCAGCAAACGCTGGCGCCCCGTCAGTTCACCAGAATGTCCTTCGGCCTGATCACTTGCGAGCTCTTGACCAGGAAGTCCGCAGATCGTTTGCCGGCAAGGTCTATGGCGACGAAGTAGCGATGGGTGCTGGGGTTGTAGCTCACGATTGTCTCGCCGGCACGCCCGGTGAATGCCGTCACGAGGGTAAGGCGCGCATTCGCCTTTTGCTCCAGGCCGCGCAGGTCCAGTTTGTCGATGCCGCTGGTGAAGTCCATGATTTCATCCGCGGCTTCAGGCGTGGAGTCGCTGGCGTGGTTATAGACGAATATGTCGGCGCCCCTGCCGCCGCGTAATTGGTCTGCGCCGAACCCACCCGTGAGCCGGTTATTGGCGTCGTTACCGATCATGACGTCATGACCGGAACCGCCGACGGCGTTTTCGATGGTGCAATCACGGGCGATAGAGACATTGCCCTGTAAGCCACCCACATCGGAGAACGAGCCGGCCCTGAGGTTGATGACCTGATTGTTGCCGTAACCCGAAACGTCCAGCGTGTCGTTGCCGGCGCCGTCCCAGATGCAAAAGGCCGCGCTATCCCGGTAGCTTGCGAGGGAGTAGTAATCTCGTCCGCTGTTGGAGTTGAAGCCGTAGGTGTTGTCTTCCCGCCGGGTTTGACGATTGGCGCCGTACAAGGTTTGAGCGGCGCTGATGTCGTCCATCATCGGGGCTTTTGGCTCACCCTCAAGCTGTTTGCCGCTGCCCCGCGCCTCGAAGTAACTCATGACGGTATGGGCTTTTGAGTCTTGTGCGTAGACGCGCTGATCCTCGGACGCGGTGAGGTTGTAGTGACCTGGATGCGTCAGGCCGAGGGTGTGGCCGATTTCATGGGTGAGAGTCGGGCGTTTCACGAAATGCGGGTTGAAAACCGTATCGCCGCTTTTGGAATGGCGCCCGGGAAAAAAGCCTTGGGCGGTCTTTTCGGTGTCTGAGATTTGAAACGACAACCGCCCCTCTGTCTGTCTGCCGTTTTCAGTGAACGCCAAGTTGGCGACATCCCCCCAGGACTGGATGGCGCGCCGGGCCTCTTGTTTTTGAGCCTCGTTGAAGCCGCCGGCGCCCTGCACAAAGCTGTAGGCGATTTCGGTCTGGCCGTTTCGGTTCCAGTCCTGCCACTTACCGGTTCCCTGGGTGAGCTGCTCAATGGCGCGCTGTTTGTAAAAGGACTGCTTGTTGATCCGGGCCACGTGCGGGTCGTCCAAGCGCTGGGTAGCGTCATAGTGGGCGGTTTGAGTGGCAGTGGTGGGCAGGTGGGTGCGGCGGTTTTGTGGGGCCGAGTGCTGCTGGGCCGAGCGCACATAGCGGTGCGGGGTCGAGGGCGCATGGAATGGCCGCAGGGTTGTCCGCGAGGCGGTCTGCCCGGAGGGCCGCTGAGCCGGCTGAGGGGTGGGGGTGTAGGGGTTAAAAGACGGTGTGGAATCTATTCTCAAGGTCGTGGTTCCGCTGGGTTATTTGCACCTGTCCATACGTGATAAAGCCCGCAAGCTTCCTTCTTGCAAGGGCAAAACTGCCAGTGCCAGCGAGAATTTCCAAAGGTGGATGTATGTCCGCATAAAACCTTTTTTGCGGCGTTCATGAGCGGTTGAACAGGGTGTTTGCGGGTGGGCGGCCCCGCCATTTCAGCGCTGACCCCCGTCACTGCCGGGCCGGCGACCATGGTTGGATGTGCTCGGTGCGACCCGCTCGGATTTTTCCAGATTCACCGTTGATTAACCCGAACACCTGACGCTTTGCGTCTGACCTTGTGAGCGAATCATTCACACATGAGGTTAAGCCAATGTCCCGTCCTCTTTCCCACCTGCGTCCTGCTGCCCAAGGCTTTGCCGTGACCCTACTGGTCGCTCTGGCCGGGTGTGGGCTGTCTTCATCGCCTGGCTTGGTCAAACCGGCCGAACCCACCCCAGTCGCCGAGCCGCAGCGCGCGCATGTCGAGGGCGCCTTGGTCAAGCGCATGGCCATGCCCGCACCGATGCAGTTGCAGGAGTCAGCCGCGATGGACTATCGCAGCGAGCCCCGTGAGCAATATGCCAACCTGCCGGACAACCCGGTGCATCGCGTTGCCGAAACGCCGGTCTCCACCTTCAGCGTCGATGTCGACACCGGCAGCTACGCCAACGTACGACGTTTCCTCAACGCAGGCCGCCTGCCGCCCGAAGGCGCTGTGCGATTGGAAGAAATGGTCAATTACTTCCCCTACCACTACGCATTGCCCACCGACGGTTCGCCGTTCGGCGTGACCACCGAAGTCGCGGCCACGCCGTGGAACCCGCGCACGCAACTGCTGCGCATCGGCATCAAGGCGTCCGAGCATGCCGTGGCCGAACTGGCGCCGGCCAACCTGGTGTTTCTGGTGGACGTGTCCGGCTCCATGGACCGGCGTGAAGGCTTGCCGCTGGTGCAAAGCACGCTGAAATTGCTGGTCGATCAACTGCGCGAGCAGGACCGCGTTTCTTTGGTGGTGTACGCCGGCGAATCCCGCGTGGTGCTGCCGCCCACCTCGGGCCGCGACAAGGCCAGGATCCGCAACGCCATTGATCAACTCACCGCCGGCGGCTCCACCGCAGGCGCATCCGGTATTCAACTGGCCTACCAGATGGCCCGCGAAGGTTTTATCGACAAGGGCATCAACCGCATCCTGCTGGCCACCGACGGCGACTTCAACGTGGGCGTCAGCGACTTCGACAGCCTCAAACAAATGGCCGTCGATCAGCGTAAAAGCGGTGTGTCGCTGACCACCCTCGGGTTCGGTGTGGATAACTACAACGAACACCTGATGGAGCAACTGGCCGATGCCGGCGACGGCAACTATGCCTACATCGACAATCTGCGCGAAGCGCGCAAGGTGCTGGTAGACCAGCTCAGCTCGACCCTCGCCGTGGTGGCGCGGGATGTGAAGTTGCAGGTGGAATTCAACCCGGCCCAGGTCAGCGAATACCGCTTGCTGGGTTATGAAAACCGCGCCTTGAAGCGTGAGGATTTCAACAACGACAAAGTGGATGCCGGCGAAATCGGCGCGGGGCATACGGTGACTGCGCTGTACGAAATTGTGCCGAAAGGAGAGAAGGGCTGGCTGGAGCCGCTGCGCTATGCCACCGCGCCGGCCGCTGAAGGTAAAACCGATGAGCTGGCGATGGTACGCGTGCGCTACAAGCCTGCCGCGGGTGGTGACAGCCGCTTGATCGAGCGGCCCGTGAGCGCCAAAAGCACCAAGGCCAGCGATGACCTGCGCTTCGCGGCTGCCGTGGCTGCTTTCGCGCAACAGCTCAAGGGTGACGGCCGCTACACTGGCGGCATGCGTTTGAACGACACCGCCGCGCTGGCCCGCTCGGCACGGGGCGACGACCCCTTTGGCCTGCGCAATGAATTCGTGCAACTGGTGGAATTGGCCCAAAGCCTGAAACACTGATCTGGACTATGACAATGATCCACTGTGGCTGACAGAAAGGAGTTCACCCATTAGATGGCCGTACCCGACGACCCACCCAGCGACGAATCCCTGCTGGCCCGCTACCGCACTGGCGACGCCGCTGCGTTCGAAGCCTTGTATGCGCGCCATCGCCAGGGCCTGTACCGTTTTCTCGTGTCTCTGTGCAACAAGGCCGAACTGGCCGAGGAAATCTATCAGGAAACCTGGCTCAGCCTGATCCGCAGCAGCACCCAGCCACAAGGCCGGGCGAGCTTTCGCACCTGGTTGTTCCAGATTGCCCGCAACCGCCTGATCGATCATTGGCGCAAGCACGGCGTCCACAACCCGTTGCACGACAGTTACGATGAACAACTGCACGCCCAGGCCGACGACAGCGCCGGCCCCGAACAACAGTTGAGCCTGAGCCGCGACCAGGCGCGCCTCGACGCGGCCTTGCAAGACTTGCCCGAAGACCAGCGCGAAGTGTTCCTGCTGCGTCTGCATGCTGATCTTGAAGTGCCGCAAATCGCCGCGCTCACCCACACGCCGCTGGAAACCGTAAAAAGCCGCTTGCGCTACGCCCAGCAGAAATTGCGTCGCCTGCTGGCCGAGGAGGTACCTGTATGACTGAGCCCCGACACACTCCCGACGACGAGCTGATCCAGCATTTTCGCCAGCACAGCACCGGCGAGCCGCCTGCGTCTCTCGACGCTTTCATTCTTAATGCCGCCCGCCGCGAAGCGCCTGCGCCGCAACCGAGCCTATGGCAACGCTGGCTGCACGCCTGCCAACGCCCGCGCTGGCAAATGGCGTTCGCCACCGTGGCCGGTTTGGCGCTGATGATCGGTGTGGTCATGCGTTCGCCAGTGCCACAGCCCAACATCCCCACCGCGACGTTCTCCGCTTTGCACGAAGACGCCGCACAGCCCGCACCACAAGCGTTTTCCGCACCGGCGCCGGCGCCCATGGCACGGATCGCCGCTGCGCCCAAGGCCGAAAGTGCGCCGGTACAGGCTGAAATTGCCGGCGCGCTGGCGGATCAGTCCGTGGCAAAAATGCGCAAGCGCGCGCCCGTTGCGCGGCCTTCGCTGGAGCAAGGGCTGCGGGAAATTATCCGATTGCGTGAGGCGGGCGACAGCAAAGCCGCGGATGAACAGTTACTGGCGTTGCACGCGCGCTTTCCCAACGAAGATCTGCCGGCACGCCTGGAGGCGTTGCAAAAGCGTTGAACCGGCGCCCACAGCAAAGCCCCAGGCCTGCCGACCTGGGGTTTTTTTATACTCCGCCGTGCTGCTGGTACCACGCCACCGTGTCAGTGACTGTTTGCTCCAGCGCGCGAAAACTCAGGCCAAGCTCCTCTTCGCTCTTGCGGTGGTTGAACGAAGTGCGGTGCTCCTCGCGTACCAACAACCGCAGGGTTGCCATGCTCAGCAAGATGGGTTTGCCGGTCAGGTAGGCATAGGTCTCTTGCACGGCGGCCAGCACGTACAGCGCGGGCAATGGCAGTTGCCGGGACGGTGTCTTGACGCCGGCGATGCGCCCCAGCAGCGGGATCAGTTGGCGCATGGTCAAGTTGCGGCCGGCGGCGAGATACCGTTCGCCGCGTCGTCCGTTCTGGGCGGCGGCAATGAGTGCCCAGGCCACATCGCGGGCGTCGACCAGCGAAAAGGTGCCGGGGATCAACCCCGGCAGTTTGCCGTTGATCACATCCTTGACCAACTGCCCCGAAGACGTCGGCCCACGGTCGCCAGGCCCCCACATCCAGCCGGGCAGTACCATGCATGCGTGCATCTGGGGATGGGTTTGCACAAACCTCAGCACCTCTCGCTCCGCGAGGATCTTGCTGCGGTAGTAGTCGTCCGCATCGGCTTCGGCGCGCAGGCATGTCTCGTCGATAGGTGTACCGGGCGCGCCATCGAGCACGGCAATCGAGGAGGTGTGGACAAAGCGTCTTACCCCCGCGTCATAGGCCTGCTGGAGCAGCGCTTGCGTGCCGGCGACGTTGATTCTTTCGAGCTCCTCCCAATGGCTGCCGCCCTTGTAGTTATCGCGAAAGAACGCCGCACAGTGAAACACCGTGTCGCAGCCCCGCATGGCCGCTGCGAAGGCGCCGACATCGGCCATGTCACCCACCACCCGTTCCACTTGCGGCAGGTCGCTGAACTGCTGCTCACCCTTGGACTGCGAGCGCACCAGCGCCTTGACCGCGTAGCCGCGCGCGACCAGCTCGCGTACCAGGTTGTTGCCCAGCAAGCCGGTGGCGCCGGTCACAAAGGTGCTGCGCAAGCGATGGGGGTTCGTGTTCATACAGGCCATACCCAGTGTTTAGAAGGCCGCTAGATATACCGCTGAGACCGCATGTGAAAAACGGCGACTGCTGCATAATGGCTTTGCATATTTGCAGACCAGGGATAAACACAGGTATGGCGTTGCAAGCAAATTGGGATGATCTTCGTCTGCTGTTGGCCGTGTCGCGACGGGGCAGCTTCCTGCAGGCCGGTCAGTTGCTGGGGGTGGCGGCGTCCACTGTGGCTCGGCGCTTGACCCAATTGGAAGCCGCCCTGGGTGAGCCTCTGGTTGAGCGCGGGGTCGAGGGCTGCCGGCTGACGTCGCGGGGGCAGTCTTTGGTGGACGTGGCGCTGGCGGCCGAAGCCGGCCTGCGCCGCCAGAGCCTGATTGAGAAGGACGGCGCGCAGGCGGCGCTGAGTGGCACGGTACTGATCAGTGCCGGCGAAGGTTTTTCGGCCTCGATACTGCAAGCGGCAGAGCGTTTTACCCGCTTGCATCCTGGCTGCACCGTGGAACTGCAGGTCACCACGGACTTCCACAAAATCGTGCGCGGCGTGGCCGACATCGCCGTGCGCACCGCGCATCTGGGCGAGCCGTCGTTGATCTATCGAGCGCTGGGCACGCTCGACTACGGCGTGTTCGCGGATGCCGCTTATCTACAGCGGTGCCCGGCACTCACCCCGGCCACGGCGGCCAGCATCGCCTTGCTGCCGCCGCTGGACCTATTGCCGCACATGCGCGCGGCGAAGGCGGCGGGGCTTGACCATGCCTTGATCCGCGTGAGTTCGTTCAACGTGCAGCTTGAATCGGTAAGGCGCGGCATGGGCGTGGCGGTGCTGCCGCGTATCCTGGCTGAGGGCCTGAGCGAGATTTTCGCGGAGATTGAATTGCCGCCCATGGACGTCTACCTGGTCACCCGGCCCCAGGCGTTGAAACAGGCGCATATCCACGCGTTCTTCACCCTGCTCGAGCAGGTGCTGCGCGAGGCTCTGGTAGCGTAGATAGACCTTTCTAAAGGCTCAAACGCCTCACTACAACAGCCTCTCTCAGCGCCTTGCGTCAATGATCATGCGCACGGCCAGGCCGGCCAGCACCGTGCCCATCAGCCAGCGCTGCACCCACTGCCATACCGGCCTACCCGCCAGGAACGCCGCGATGGAACCCGCCATGATCGCGATCACGGCATTGACGCTCACGCTGATCATGATCTGGGTAAAACCCAGCACGATGGATTGCGTCAGCACACTGCCGGGGCCGGTGGGGCTGATGAATTGGGGCAGCAACGACAGGTACATCACCGCGACTTTCGGGTTCAGCAGGTTGGTCACGAAGCCCATCATGAACAACTTGCGTGGCCCGTCGCGCGGCAGGTCCCGCACATGGAACGCCGAGCGCCCGCCCGGCCTCACCGCTTGCCAGGCCAGGTACAACAGGTAGAGCGCACCGCCGAGCCTGAGCGCGTCATACGCATAGGGCACCGCCATTAGCAGCGCGGTAATACCCAGCGCCGCGCAGAACATGTAAACGACAAACCCCAGCGCCACGCCGCCCAGCGAAATCAACCCGGCCAGCGGCCCTTGGCAGATCGACCGCGAAATCAGGTAGATCATGTTCGGGCCGGGCGTGAGCACCATCGCGAGGGAAATCAGACCATACGCCAGCAAGTTGGACAGTTCGGGCATAGGTTGACTCCTGGTGGGTACGCCGTTGCGCGGGTTGGATGCGCCTGATGGTAGGGCGGTCCAAGGGCAGGCGTTAGATACAGATGAGCGGACAAAACGTCATACAGGCGCGGTGGGCAGATTCAAACGTGAGACGCAACGTCTCAGCGTCTCGTGGCGGCCTCGCGTGGCCTGACATGGCGCGTCTCATTGGGCCGCGCCACCCGCCACCTTCGGCGGCCTATTCAAGCGCTCTAGGAAACGGCTGTTCAGGCACTCCAGCGGACCTGGCACCGGCCTTGCTCTGGCTCTGGCAACCTGCCCGATGCGCCGGTACCCACCGTTTCAAGGAGACTTCGCGATGAGCCTTTCGAACACCCCGCAACGCAACATGCGTGCCGCCGTCTGGCACGGCCGCCACGATATTCGCGTCGAAGACGTTCCGCTGCCCGATTCGCCTCCTGCCGGTTGGGTGCAGATCCGCGTGCAATGGTGCGGCATCTGCGGCTCCGATTTGCATGAATACGTGGCCGGCCCGGTGTTCATCCCGGTCGACGCCCCTCACCCGCTGACCGGTATCAAGGGCCAGTGCATTCTCGGCCATGAGTTCTGTGGCGAGATCGTCGAACTCGGCGCCGGTGTGCAAGGTTTCAGCGTCGGCGAACCGGTGGCGGCCGACGCCTGTCAGCATTGCGGCACCTGCTACTACTGCACCCACGGGCTGTACAACATCTGCGAGAACCTGGCCTTCACCGGCCTGATGAACAATGGCGCCTTCGCCGAACTGGTCAACGTGCCGGCCAACCTGCTGTACAAACTGCCGGCGAACTTCCCGGCCGAAGCCGGGGCACTCATCGAGCCACTGGCGGTGGGCATGCACGCCGTGAAAAAAGCCGGCAGCCTGCTCGGGCAAAACGTCGTGGTGGTAGGCGCCGGCACCATCGGCCTGTGCACCATCATGTGCGCCAAAGCGGCCGGGGCGGCGCAAGTGATTGCCCTGGAAATGTCCAGCGCCCGCAAGGCCAAGGCCAAGGAAGTGGGCGCGACCCACGTGCTCGACCCCAACCAGTGCGACGCCCTGGCCGAAGTCCGCCGACTCACCGGCGGGCTCGGCGCCGACGTCAGCTTCGAATGCATCGGCAATAAGCACACAGCCAAACTCGCCATCGACCTGATCCGCAAAGCCGGCAAATGCGTACTGGTGGGCATCTTCGAAGAACCCAGCGAATTCAACTTTTTCGAACTGGTAGCGACAGAAAAACAAGTGCTGGGCGCACTGGCCTACAACGGCGAATTCGCGGATGTGATCGCATTTATCGCCGATGGCCGGCTGGATATCACGCCGCTGGTGACCGGGCGTATCCAGTTGGAGCAGATCGTGGGGCAGGGCTTCGAGGAACTGGTTAAAAACAAGGAACACAACGTGAAAATCATTGTGTCGCCGGCTCGGGTCTGAGGGGCGCAAGTGAGGCAGGATTCATTGTCTGCCTCCTTTGCCCGTCGAAATCACCCTGAGGTCGCGCGTGAGCGTGAAGTGGCGATGACCGCACCGCTGATGATCAACACCGCGGGAATCATCAGGATCGGCCTGGCATCGCTTTGCCCCATGGCAATCAGCAGCAGCGTGGAGAACAGCGGCGCCAGGTAAGACAGCGCGCCAAGCATCGACAGGTTGCCGTGCTTGGTCGCGTGGTCCCAGGCGAAAAAAGCCAGGCCGACCGGGCCCAGCCCCAGGCCGATGATTGCTCCCCACTGGCCTGGGTCCGGCCGCACCGTGGTTTCGAAAGCCAGATGGCAGAGCCCTCCGGCTACCGCCACCAGCCCGCAAATCCCCCCGATGATGCTGCTCGGAACATGGCTGAAGCGCCGATTGAACACCGAATAGATCGCCCAGACCCAGGCGCAGGCAAAGGCAGCGGCGTAACCCATCACCGGCATCGACGCACTGTCATTCCGCGCCCGCAACTGCATGATGAAGGCCGTCCCCGCTAAGCCGAGCAAAGCGCCGAGCAACTGGCGCTTGCGCAACGATTCGCCGGTGGCAAAGCTCGACAACAGCACGATCAACAGCGGCCACAAAAAAGCAATCAGACTGGCTTCAGCCGCAGGTGCGGCTTTCAGGGCAAAGAAATACAACGCGTGATAAACGAAGATACCCGCAAACCCAGTTGCCCACACCGGCCAGGGCTGGCGCCAACTGCTGAACCCGGCAGCGCCACGCAGCCCCAGCATGCACAGGCTGGTCACGAACGCGACCGCGAAGCTCGACGCCAACAACTGAAAGGCCGGGATCCCGGCGGTCAAGGTGGTCAGGAGCGCCAAAGACGCCCACAAAAACACGGCAATCACCCCAATCAGCGTCGCACCGACGGCGCCCTTGGCAAGAGTGATGGATGGGTTGGAAGTGCTCATGCAAACCCCTCTGCGGATAAACCTCAAGCGGGAACAATAGAAAGCTCAGGCGAGCGAGTATTGATCAGACCCGCCAAAAAATTGTTCAGGGCTGCTATTTTTTTTCAGTGGTGTCGCGCTTGTTTACGCACAGCGGCCGGCGTCATGCCGCGCGCTTTCTTCAGCGCATGGGTTAACGCACTCTGGTCGGCGTATCCGGCGCGATGCGCAATATCAATGATCGACAAAGACGTCTGGCGCAGCAGGTCAACGGCCAGATTCAAGCGCAAATTCGCGATATGCGCGAACGGGGTTGTATGCAGATGCTGCCCAAACAACACATATAATCGCCGTTCGCTGGTGCCCGCATAGCGCGCAATATCACGCACTGTCAGAGCGTTGCCCAGGTGCTGCTCACTATAGGCCAACGCCTTCGCGAGAATAAGCTGCCCAAGGTCATTCGGCGCCACGTCGGGCTGTAGCAAAGAGTCCAACAGCAACCGACTCCATGACTCGGCCATCGCTAGTGAACCGATCAACCGTGCCCCGTTGCTGCTGGCGTAATCGAGCAAATGCCGTATATCCGGCCTGACCGCAAAAAAGCGCTTGTCATTGAGCAGGTCAAATTCCGCGGCAGCGCTTTTATGCGCTTCGCCACGGTCAGTGGGCACATCCACCACCAGGAAACTGTTATGGGTGTCGGCCAGAAAGGTATGCCGGGAGCCCGCAGAAATCACCACGCCCTGGCTGGCATCGACCTTGCCACCTCGCCCGTCGACTTCAATCTCCATCGACCCGGATTGGGAGAGCACTATTTGATGGAAGTCATGCTGGTGAAGCTCGACCTGACCGGAGTAGGAGCGTAGCCAGAGAGCGAAGGGTTGGGGGTTGGGGGTGCTCATCCGTGGGGGCTCCGGAGGGTGAGGGGGTATCGTACGTTAGTGGTTTGTTTGGATGCCAGGCTATCGTTGGGTGGGATTTGTGGAGGGGAGGTAATGGGGAGCTGCAGAAACAAGAAAGCCCGCACGGGGCGGGCTTCTTGAGGGGTTTCGTAGACTGTCTGAGACAGCCCGAGACTGCTATATGGTGCACCCGGCGGGATTCGAACCCACGACCCCTGCCTTCGGAGGGCAGTACTCTATCCAGCTGAGCTACGGATGCTTGTGCGGGCGACATCATACCCATGTCGACCTTGGGCGTCCATGCCGGTCTTTGGGGGCCTGCCGGTAGGATTTTCCGGAACAAAGGCCCTGCGCCGAGCCTTGCGAACGTTGCGCGTAAACCCGGCCCCGCTACGCTGATCAGATAAACCCCGCAAATGCGCCGTTTTCGTTCTTTTTTTCGAACAGACTATTGCCCTGTACCCCCATTGATCCTAGGATTCGTTTGAGATTTCAAACGCTCTGTCTCCCGTGCGCAATTCATTCGATCTTGCGCACTGGGGCTGATTTCCCTGACGGCAGCCCACAAGGCGCCTTTCAACAACTCTAATTCGCTCCGCGTGCGCGCGGTGCTGTTAAGGAAAGCCGACATGCAGCTCAAAGATACCCAGTTGTTCCGCCAGCAAGCCTTTATCGATGGCGCTTGGGTCGATGCGGACAATGGTCAAACCATCAAGGTCAATAACCCGGCCACGGGCGAGATTCTCGGCACCGTGCCGAAGATGGGCGCCGCGGAAACCCGCCGTGCCATCGAAGCCGCCGACAAGGCGCTGCCGGCCTGGCGCGCACTCACCGCCAAGGAACGCGCCAACAAGCTGCGTCGTTGGTTTGAACTGCTGATCGAAAACCAGGACGACCTTGGCCGCCTGATGACCCTCGAACAAGGCAAGCCGCTGGCCGAGGCCAAGGGCGAAATCGTTTACGCCGCTTCCTTTATCGAGTGGTTCGCCGAAGAAGCCAAGCGCATCTACGGTGACGTGATTCCCGGCCACCAGCCCGACAAGCGCCTGATCGTGATCAAGCAGCCGATCGGCGTGACTGCTGCGATCACCCCGTGGAACTTCCCCGCTGCGATGATCACCCGTAAAGCCGGCCCGGCCCTGGCCGCCGGTTGCACCATGGTGATCAAGCCTGCTTCGCAAACCCCGTTCTCGGCCCTGGCCCTGGTTGAGCTGGCGCACCGTGCCGGTATCCCTAAAGGCGTGCTGAGCGTGGTCACCGGCAGTGCCGGCGACATCGGCGGCGAGCTGACCAGCAACCCTATCGTGCGTAAATTGTCCTTCACCGGCTCGACCGAAATCGGTCGCCAGTTGATGGCCGAATGCGCCAAGGACATCAAGAAAGTCTCCCTGGAACTGGGCGGTAACGCGCCGTTCATCGTGTTCGACGACGCCGACCTGGATAAGGCCGTCGAAGGCGCGATCATTTCCAAGTACCGCAACAACGGCCAGACCTGCGTCTGCGCCAACCGCCTGTACATCCAGGATTCGGTGTACGACGCGTTCGCCGAGAAGTTGAAAGTGGCGGTGGCCAAACTCAAGATCGGCAACGGTCTGGAAGACGGCACCACCACTGGCCCGCTGATCGACGAGAAAGCCGTGGCCAAGGTTCAGGAGCACATTGCCGATGCGCTGAGCAAAGGCGCGACGCTGCTGGCCGGTGGCAAGGTGATGGAAGGGAATTTCTTCGAACCGACTATCCTCACCAACGTGCCGAAAAACGCCGCAGTCGCCAAGGAAGAAACCTTCGGCCCACTGGCGCCGCTGTTCCGTTTCAAAGACGAAGCCGAAGTGATCGCGATGTCCAACGACACCGAGTTCGGCCTGGCGTCGTACTTCTATGCCCGCGACCTGGGCCGTGTGTTTCGTGTGGCGGAAGCCCTGGAATACGGCATGGTCGGCGTCAACACCGGGTTGATCTCCAACGAAGTGGCGCCGTTCGGCGGTATCAAGGCCTCGGGCCTGGGCCGCGAAGGCTCCAAGTACGGGATCGAGGATTACCTGGAAATCAAATACCTCTGCCTGGGCATCTAAGCCCCGGTTTGGCATGGCTGTAAACGCAAAGGGCACGAGAGCGCTGACCCTTTGCGTGTTTCAACCCGTTATTCGTAGTGGCCGGGAACGCTGTGGCAGTCGATCATCGCATGCTGTCGCAGTTGCCTCCCCGCCACGTATTCCTTGAACCGCGCCACCCGATGAGTGGCGAATGAGGACTTTATGAGCAAGACCAACGCATCCCTGATGAAACGCCGCGAAGCCGCTGTACCGCGCGGTGTTGGCCAGATTCACCCGATCTTCGCCGAATCGGCGAAGAATGCCACCGTGACCGACGTTGAAGGTCGCGAGTTCATCGATTTCGCCGGCGGTATCGCCGTGCTGAACACCGGCCACGTGCACCCCAAAATCATTGCGGCCGTGACCGAGCAACTGAACAAGCTGACTCACACTTGCTTCCAGGTGCTGGCCTACGAGCCGTACGTTGAGGTTTGCGAAAAAGTCGCCGCCAAGGTCCCGGGTGATTTCGCCAAGAAAACCCTGCTGGTCACCACCGGTTCCGAAGCCGTGGAAAACGCCGTGAAAATCGCCCGTGCCGCGACCGGCCGTGCGGGTGTGATTGCGTTCACCGGCGCTTACCACGGTCGCACCATGATGACCCTGGGCCTGACCGGCAAAGTCGTGCCTTACTCGGCCGGCATGGGCCTGATGCCGGGCGGAGTGTTCCGCGCGCTGTACCCCAACGAACTGCACGGTGTGAGCGACGACGATTCCATCGCCAGCATCGAACGCATCTTCAAAAACGATGCCGAGCCGCGTGATATCGCTGCCATCATCATCGAGCCGGTGCAAGGTGAAGGCGGTTTCTACGTCGCGCCTAAAGCCTTCATGAAGCGCCTGCGCGAACTGTGCGACAAGCACGGCATCCTGCTGATCGCCGACGAAGTGCAAACTGGCGCCGGTCGTACCGGAACCTTCTTTGCCATGGAACAGATGGGCGTTGCCGCCGACCTGACCACCTTCGCCAAATCCATCGCCGGCGGCTTCCCCCTGGCCGGTGTGTGCGGCAAGGCCGAATACATGGACGCCATTGCTCCCGGCGGCCTGGGTGGCACTTACGCCGGTAGCCCGATCGCCTGTGCTGCTGCGCTGGCGGTGATGGAGGTATTCGAAGAAGAACACCTGCTGGACCGCTGCAAGGCTGTGGGTGAGCGCCTGGTGACGGGCCTCAAGGCCATCCAGGCCAAGTACCCGGTGATCGGTGAAGTGCGTGCCTTGGGCGCGATGATTGCGGTCGAGTTGTTCGAAGATGGCGACAGCCACAAGCCGAACGCCGCTGCCGTGGCTGCCGTGGTGGCCAAGGCGCGTGACAAGGGCCTGATCCTGCTGTCATGTGGTACTTACGGCAACGTGTTGCGCGTACTGGTACCGCTGACCTCGCCGGACGAGCAGTTGGACAAAGGCCTGGCGATCATCGAAGAGTGCTTCTCCGAGCTGTAAGCGCACGCTGTACAGATGACACAAAAAACCCGCTTCGGCGGGTTTTTTGTGCGCCGGCCAGTACGCAAAAAAACGGTGGGAGGGGGGCTTGCTCCCGATAGCAGTCGCTCAGTCAGCACATCTGATACTGACCCACCGCTATCGGGAGCAAGCCCCCTCCCACCGTTTATGATCGGCGTCAGCCGGCAACGACGCGGTTTTTGCCCAGGCGCTTGGCCTCGTACATGGCGGCATCGGCGCGGGCGAACAGCCTGTCCAGGCTCGGGTCCGCGTCGGTGAGGCTGGCCAGGCCCTGGCTGATGGTCACGCTGAACGCCTGGCCTTCATAGCTGAAACTCAGTGCCTGGATCTCCTTGCCCAGGCGCTCGGCCACTTGCAGCGCCATGTCTGGCGCACAACCTGGCAGGACGGCGGCGAACTCTTCGCCACCAATGCGCCCGAACAGGTCGCCCCGGCGCAACACGCCTCGACCGCTCTCAGCGATACGCCGCAGTACCTGGTCGCCTTCCAGGTGGCCGTAGGTGTCATTCACGTCCTTGAAGTCATCGATATCCAACAGCAGGAAGGCCAGCGGCGCGCCTTGGGCGCGGGCGTTGTCGAAGGCATGGTTAGCGCATTCGAAGAAGTGCCGGCGGTTGCTGCTCTGGGTGAGCACGTCAGTGGTGGCGAGGCGGTGCAACTCAAGCTCAAGCTGCTTCTTGTCGGTGATGTCTTCGGCCATGCCGACCACGACCAACGGTTCGCCGGGCACCACTTGCTGGTTGATGTAGCACTTGTCGCTCAGCCAGCGGATCTGCCCGTCGGCAGTGATGATGCGGTACTCGCGGTCCTCCACGGCACCGCGTTCCAGCACGCGGGCCAGGCTTTGTTCCGCGCGGTCGAGGTCTTCGGGGTGAATGCTGTTGCGCCATTCCCGGTGGTCGGCCAGCAGCAGGCCGGCGGAACGTCCAAAGATGCGCTCATAGGCCGGGCTCACATACAGCACGCGGCGGGTTTCCCAATCGATGGCCCAAAGCACCGCATTCACGCTCACCAGCAACGAACTCAGGAGCTGTTCGCGTTCACTCAAACGCTCGACTTCGCCCTGGGCATGCACCAGCGCCAGCAGGGTCGCAGCCGCGGCCGGACGCGGATGTTCAGCGACGGGAGGATCAGATACGTGAGGTTTTTCGTGAACCATCGGCACAACTCTCTCTGGGCGCGCCGCAAGATGGAGCAGCGGTCACAACAAGGGGCCACCATGATGGCGAAGTGTTCATTGAGAGAGGCGATTTGCAGTGAAGTTCCGTCAACGGTACCGATTGGCGGTGCCCGGTAAATGACGTCAAAAAGCTGGTGGGTGGGAGGGCGGGCCCTCCCACGGCACGGTCAGACCGCCGCAGGACGCAGCGAGTAGGTCTTCAATTGGTGAGCGAAATCCCGCAGGGACTGGATGCCGCTGGCCTCGGCTTCGTGCACCCATTCCTTGATGGCGGCGAGCATATCGTGGCCATTGGTGCTGGTCTTGAGCCAGATCTGTTGCAGGGCCAGGCGCTTTTCATAGATCACTTTCAGGGCCTGGCTGTGCTCCAGCATGCCTTGGATACGCAGGTGATGGCGGTCATCCAGCAGGCTGGTTTCACGCGACAGCAGGCGCTTGGCGCGGTGGAACTGGTGGCGCACCGAGTGATCGACTTTTTCCAGCTCTTGCTTGACCAGCGGGCCGATCACCAACTTGCGGTACTGGGCCATGATCTGGAAACGGTTGTTGAGGATCGCCATGGCGGTGTCCATGTCCAGATGGCCCTTGCCCTCCACGCGGTGGGCAATCGGCGCCACGCGCTGCACCTTGGCCAGGCGCAGGAAGCTGAACAGTTTGATCCACGCCCAGCCCAGGTCGAATTCCCACTTCTTCACCGACAATTTCGCGGAATTGGGGTAGGTGTGGTGGTTGTTGTGCAGCTCTTCACCGCCGACGATGATGCCCCACGGCACCAGGTTGGTCGCCGCGTCACGGCATTCGAAGTTGCGGTAGCCCACGGCATGGCCCAGGCCGTTGATCACGCCGGCGGCCCAGAACGGGATCCACATCATCTGGATGGCCCAGATGGTGATGCCGATGGTGCCAAACAGCAGCAGGTCGATCACGCCCATGATGGCAACGCCCAGCAAGGGGTAAGGCGTGTAGATTTTTCGTTCGATCCAGTCGTCCGGGCAGTTCTTGCCGTAGATACGCAGGGTTTCGGGGTTTTCCGCCTCGGCGCGGTACAGTTCGGCACCTTTGCGCAGCACGGTGGACAGGCCCTTGATCACCGGGCTGTGGGGATCATCGACGGTTTCGCATTTGGCGTGGTGCTTGCGGTGGATGGCGGTCCACTCGCGGGTGTTCTGTGCCGTGGTCAGCCACAGCCAGAAGCGGAAGAAGTGTTTCAGGCCGGCATTGAGCTCCAGGGAGCGATGGGCTGAATAGCGATGCAGATAAACCGTGACCCCGACAATGGTCACGTGGGTCATCAACAGAGTGACTGCCACCAGTTGCCAGGCTGACAGGTCAAGAAAACCGTTGTACCACATAGGCTGTATGGCCCTCAGATAAAGAAAAAACCAGCTCACGCATTATCACTAAGCCCACAAAGAAAACCAGCCGCCCTTTCAGATAGAAGTGACTGGATGTTTCTTATTCTATAATCCGCAACCTTTGTAGGGCGATGCTGTTTTTTAGTAAGGATTACTGACCATATGCTGTTTTCATACCGAGGTGCCGCGCGTGCCGGGCTGGTATACCTGCTGGTTTCGATCGCCTGGATTGGCATCTCGGGCCACCTATTGATCGAATTTGTCGATAACCGGAGTGACCTGAACCTGTGGTTGCAGGTGCGCGGCTATCTATGGGTGGCCTGCAGCGCTTTGGTGATTTACCTGATGAGCGCCCGGGTTGCCCACGCCCACCAGCAACAACAGCCCCTGCAGGAGAACCGTGAGCGCCTGCGCCAGGCCGCTGCCGTGTTCGATTGCACCCGCGAAGGGGTACTGGTTACCGACGCCCGGGGCCTGATTGTGCATGTGAATCGGGCGTTTATGGAGATCACCGGCTACCGGTGCGAAGACGTCATGGGCCAGCAGCCCAGCCTGTTCAAATCCGGGCGCCATTCGTCGAGTTTCTACCAGCACATGTTCCAGGCCCTGGAGCACTGCGGTGAATGGAGCGGTGAAATCTGGAACCGGCGTAAAAGCGGTGAGATTTATCCACAGTGGCAGACCATCCGGGTGATTCATGACGATCACGGCCAGGTCAGCCAGTATGTCGCGGTGTTTTCCGACATCAGCGCCATCAAGGACTCTGAACATGAACTGGCCCACCTGGCCCATCATGACCCCCTGACCGACCTGCCCAACCGCCTGCTGTTCACCGACCGCGCCGAGCAGGCCCTGGCCTCGGCGCAACTGCATAAACGCGGCTGCGCCCTGCTGTTGCTGGATTTGGACCACTTCAAGATCATCAACGACAGCCTCGGCCACAACGTCGGTGACCAGTTGCTCAAGCTGGTGGGCGAGCGGCTCAAAGGGCTGCTCGGCCCTGGCGTAACCCTGGCGCGCCTGGGGGGCGATGAGTTCGCAGTGCTCGCCGAAAGTTGCTCACAGGTGGTGCAGGCCGCCGCATTGGCCCAACGCATGCTGGATGTGATGAAGCAACCGTTCATCTTCGACGGCCACCAACTGTTTATAAGCGCCAGCATCGGCATCAGCCTGTTCCCCAGCGATGCGCTGAGCGCCGAACAACTGCTGCGCAACGCCGATTCTGCGTTGTTCAAGGCTAAAAGTGTGGGCCGCGAAGGCTACGCCTTGTACACCGAAGAACTCACGGCGCACGCACAAAACCGTGTCGAGATCGCCAGCGAACTGCGCCGCGCCCTCGACCAGCACGAGCTGCGCGTTTACTACCAGCCGGTGCATGAACTGCACGGCAGCCGCCTGATCGGCGTCGAAGCCCTGGTGCGCTGGCAGCACCCGGAACGCGGCCTGGTGCCTCCGGTCGAGTTCATCCCCATCGCCGAGCGCACCGGCTTGATCGCGGATATTGATGCCTGGGTGATGGACCAGGCGTGCCGTCAGATGTGCCAATGGCTGGCCGACGGCGCACCGCTGACATTTATTGCAATCAATGTGTCCAGCCGCCTGTTTGCCCGGCGTGAACTCTACGAGCAAGTGGCCCAGGTGCTGCACGACACGGGCCTGGACCCGGCGTTCCTTGAGCTGGAAGTCACCGAAAGCGCGGTGATGGATGACCCCGAAGTGGCCCTGGAACAGCTGCATCGTCTGCGCGAACTGGGCCTGCGCCTGGCCATCGATGATTTTGGTACCGGTTATTCCTCGCTGCTGCGCCTCAAGCGCCTGCCGGTGCAGAAGCTCAAGATCGACCAGGGCTTTGTTGCCGGCCTGCCGTGGGACGAAGACGACGCCGCGATTGTGCGCGTGGTAATCGCCTTGGCGAAAAGCATGGGCATGCAGGTACATGCCGAGGGCATTGAGCAGGTCGAGCAGGCGCGGTTCTTGTTGCAGCAGGATTGCGACATGGGGCAGGGGTACTGGTTTGGGCGGCCGATGCCGGCGAATGAAATCGACTGGTCACGAGCCCCCGCGATCCAGCCTTGAAATGCATCAACCTGTGGGAGGGGGCTTGAACCCGATAGCGGTCTGTCAGGTGCCTCAGTTCTGCCTGATACACCGCTATCGGGAGCAAGCCCCTCCCACTTGATGCCTAGATCGGCACGCAACCCCACGTCCCGCCAGAAAATTCTTTCTGGTTATATAAACATTCTTAAATAGTATTTTTAAGAATATCCGCGCTTAACTACTATCGCTCTCACGCCGCAAGCAGTGCCGCCACTGCCAGGCACTATTCATTTCAGGAGCGAGACCATGAGCGCATCTCTACGTAGCGTCGACGGCCAGGACGAAGCAGCCATTTTGCGTGAGATCCAGAGCGCCCTGCGCGATCTGCGGTTTGGCGCGGTGGAAATAACTGTGCACAACGCTCAAGTGGTACAGATCGAACGCAAGGAAAAATTCCGTTTGCAGAACCCGGGTAACAAACCGAGCTGAGCAAGAACGGCGATAGACCCGCAACTATAAGAAAAGCCAACACTCAAGAATTTTCAGGAGCTTCTATGTCGTCGATTCGCCGTTACGCCCTGGCCGCATTGGCCAGTGCCGTGTTTGCCGGTTCCGCCGTTGCCAAGGACTACGAACTGCTCAACGTCTCGTACGACCCTACCCGTGAGCTGTACCAGGACTACAACGCTGAATTCACCAGCTACTGGAAACAGTCCCACCCGGGCGACAACGTCAAGATCCAGCAATCCCATGGTGGCTCGGGCAAGCAAGGCCGAGCCGTGATCGACGGCCTGCGCGCCGACGTCGTGACCCTGGCCCTGGCCGGCGACATCGACGAAATCGCCAAACTCGGCAAGACCCTTCCGGAAAACTGGCAAACCCGCCTGCCGGATGCGAGCACTCCCTACACCTCGACCATCGTGTTCCTGGTGCGTAAGGGCAACCCCAAAGGCATCAAGGACTGGGGCGACCTGATCAAGAAAGACGTGTCGGTGATCACGCCCAACCCTAAAACCTCCGGCGGTGCGCGCTGGAACTTCCTGGCCGCCTGGGCCTATGGCCTCAAGGCTGGTGGCAGCGAGGCCAAGGCCCAGGAATACGTCAAAGAGTTGTTCAAGCACGTGCCGATCCTCGACACCGGCGCGCGTGGTTCGACCATCACCTTCGTCAACAATGGCCAGGGTGACGTGTTGCTGGCCTGGGAAAACGAAGCCTTCCTGGCGCTCAAGGAAGACGGCGGCGCCGACAAGTTCGACATCGTCGTGCCGTCCCTGTCGATTCTCGCGGAGCCGCCGGTGGCCGTGGTCGACAAGAACGCCGAGAAAAAGGGCAACACCGAGATCGCCACCGAATACCTCAAGCACCTGTACAGCCCGGCTGGCCAGGAGATTGCGGCGAAGAACTTCTACCGCCCACGCGATGAGAAAGTCGCCGCCAAATACGCCCAACAGTTCCCCAAACTGGACCTGGTGACTATCGACAAAGACTTCGGTGGCTGGAAAACTGCCCAACCGAAATTCTTTAACGACGGTGGCGTGTTCGACCAGATCTACACGGCGCAGTAAGCCGAGAAACACATCCTCATGGAGCCCGCATTCACCTGCGGGTTTTGTGTGTCAGTTCCGCTAACCAAGGACTCTTATGTCGCGTCGTATTTCCCCCGTCATACCCGGCTTCGGGCTGACGCTGGGCTACACCGTGGTGTACCTCAGCCTGATTGTGCTCATCCCGCTGGCGGCGATGTTCGTACACGCCGCTCAACTCACCTGGGATCAGTTCTGGGCCATCATCTCGGCACCACGCGTGGTGGCGGCATTGAAACTGAGCTTCAGCACCGCGTTGTACGCGGCGCTGATCAACGGCGTGATCGGTACGCTGCTGGCCTGGGTGCTGGTGCGCTACACCTTCCCCGGCCGCCGCATCATCGATGCGATGATCGACCTGCCGTTCGCCTTGCCCACCGCCGTGGCCGGTATTGCGCTGACCGCGCTGTACACGCCGACGGGCCTGGTGGGGCAGTTCGCCGCCGACCTGGGCTTCAAGATCGCCTACTCGCCGCTGGGCATCACCCTGGCGCTCACCTTCGTGACCCTGCCATTCGTGGTGCGCACGGTGCAGCCGGTACTCGCCGATATCCCCCGCGAAGTCGAAGAAGCCGCCGCCTGCCTGGGTGCCAAGCCGTTGCAGGTGTTTCGCTACATCCTCGTGCCTGCGCTGCTGCCCGCCTGGCTCACCGGCTTCGCCCTGGCGTTTGCCCGAGGCGTGGGTGAGTACGGTTCGGTGATTTTCATCGCCGGCAACATGCCGATGAAAACCGAGATCCTGCCGTTGCTGATCATGGTCAAGCTCGACCAGTACGACTACCGCGGCGCCACCTCCATCGGTGTGCTGATGCTGGTGGTTTCCTTTGTCTTGCTGCTGCTGATCAACTTGTTGCAGCGGCGCATCGAACGTCCATAAGGAGGCGCGGAACATGTCCCAATCGTCTATTTCCGCGGCGTCCTCGGCCAACGCCGCCCGGCGTGGCAGTGCCACGTCGCGACGCATCCTGATCGGCCTTGGCTGGCTGGTATTCGCGCTGTTTTTGCTGCTGCCGCTGTTTATCGTGGTGTCCCAGGGTTTGAAGAACGGCCTCGGCGCGTTCTTTACCGCCATCCTGGAACCCGACGCGCTGTCGGCGCTGAAACTCACGGTGATCGCCGTGCTGATTTCGGTACCGCTCAATCTGGTGTTCGGCGTCAGCGCCGCGTGGTGCGTGAGCAAGTACTCGTTCCGTGGCAAAAGCATCCTGGTCACGCTGATCGACCTGCCGTTCTCGGTGTCCCCGGTGATCGCGGGCCTGGTCTACGTGCTGATGTTCGGCGCCCAGGGCTTGTTCGGCCCTTGGCTGCAGGAGCACGACATCCAGATCGTATTCGCCCTGCCGGGCATCGTCCTGGCGACCATCTTCGTCACCGTGCCGTTCGTTGCGCGTGAATTGATCCCGCTGATGCAGGAGCAGGGCACTCAGGAAGAAGAGGCGGCGCGCCTGCTCGGCGCCAATGGCTGGCAGATGTTCTGGCATGTGACCGTGCCGAACATCAAGTGGGGCCTGATCTACGGCGTGGTGCTCTGTACCGCGCGGGCCATGGGTGAGTTCGGCGCGGTGTCGGTGGTGTCCGGCCACATTCGCGGCGTGACCAATACCTTGCCGCTGCATGTCGAGATTCTCTACAACGAATACAACCACGTTGCCGCCTTTGCGGTGGCCAGCCTGTTGCTGATCCTGGCGCTCTTCATCCTGCTGCTCAAGCAGTGGAGCGAGAACCGTATCAACCGCCTGCGCAACAGCGCCGGTGAGGAATAAGTCATGTCGATCGAAGTCCGTAATGTCAGCAAGAACTTCAACGCCTTCAAGGCCCTGAACAGCATCAATCTGGACATCCAGAGTGGCGAGCTGGTGGCGTTGCTGGGCCCCTCCGGCTGCGGCAAGACCACTTTGCTGCGCATCATCGCCGGGCTCGAAACCCCGGATGACGGCAGCATCGTGTTTCACGGTGAAGACGTCTCCGGCCACGACGTGCGTGACCGCAACGTCGGGTTCGTGTTCCAGCACTACGCGCTGTTCCGCCACATGAGCGTGTTCGACAACGTCGCCTTCGGCCTGCGCATGAAGCCGAAAAACCAGCGCCCGACGGAAAGCCAGATCGCAGGCAAGGTTCACGAACTGCTCAACATGGTGCAGCTCGATTGGCTGTCCGACCGCTACCCGGAACAACTCTCCGGCGGCCAGCGCCAACGTATCGCCCTGGCCCGCGCCCTGGCGGTAGAGCCGAAAGTGCTGCTGCTGGACGAACCGTTCGGCGCCCTTGACGCCAAGGTGCGTAAAGAACTGCGCCGCTGGCTGGCGCGCCTGCACGAAGACATCAACCTGACGTCGGTGTTCGTGACCCACGACCAGGAAGAGGCCATGGAAGTCGCCGACCGTATCGTGGTGATGAACAAAGGCGTGATCGAACAGATCGGCTCACCGGGCGACGTGTATGAAAACCCGGCCAGCGATTTTGTCTACCACTTCCTCGGCGACTCCAACCGCCTGCACCTGGGCGAGGACAAGCATGTGTTGTTCCGTCCGCATGAAGTGTCGCTGTCGCGGCATGAGCTGGAGGATCACCATGCGGCGCAAGTGCGCGATATTCGCCCGCTGGGCGCGACCACGCGGGTGACGCTCAAGGTAGAAGGCCAGCCCGAGCTGATCGAAGCCGAAGTGGTGAAGGACCATGACAGCCTGATCGGTCTGGCGCGTGGCGAGACCCTGTTCTTCAAACCCAAGGTCTGGCAAAAAGCCTGAGCACATCGCAAACCCAAGGTGCCTGAGGGGCAATGAGGGCTCAGGTGCCAATGAGGGCCAATGTGGGAGGGGGCTTGCTCCCGATAGCAGTGGGTCAGTTGATGAACATGTCACTGACACACCGCCCCACATTTAGACCCCGCTTGGCTTTAGATCACGGCGCACCACCGGCCCCGAGCGCTTTTCGATCTGCACTTTCAGGTCCTGCCGCAACCCCAGCAAAAAACCCACCTCCGCCACCACAAACAACGGCCCCACAACCAGCCCCGACACATCATCCACAAACGCGGGTTTCTTGCCTTCGTAGTAATGCCCGACAAACTGGATCACCCAGCCCACCACGAACATCCCCACGCCACTGCTCAGCCACACCATCGTGCTCTGCGCCGCCAACACATGCCCGGCCCATACTGACGCGCCCATCAGCACCGTCATCAGCACGCCCAAGGCCAGTTCCAGGCGCAGGTAAAACCACGCCGACAACAGCGCCACGATCACCGCCGGCGAGATCCACAAGCTTCCCACCGCCCATTCCGGGCGTGACAGCAGCACCGCCACGGCGACCACAATCAACGGGATGCCAACAAAGTGGCTGGCTATATTGCGCGGGTCGCGGTGGTAGGCGGCGTATTGACTGAGATGGTCGACGAGGCTTTTCATTGTTGTTCCTCCTGTAGGATGTTTGATCATGCCCTGTCAGCCAGCGCCTGACTGTCAGTTGGGCGACAATCTTCGGAGTCCTCATGGATGCAGCGAAATGGCACGCCCGGTTGGCCAGCGGCCATTGGTTCAGCCACTTGCCGGAAGCTCTACAGCAGAGTCTGCTGGCGGCGTCGCGGCTGCGCTCACTGGCGGCGGGCCAGTTTCTGTTCAAGCGTGGCGATCCGCCGTGTGGGTTGTATGCGGTGCTGGACGGCGCGGTGCGCATCAGCGCGGTGAACGCCCAGGGCAAGGAAGCCGTGTTGAGCCTGGTGGAGACACCCTACTGGTTCGGTGAAATCTGCCTGTTCGACAACCTGCCGCGCACCCACGATGCACAGGCCTCGGGGCCGTGTACGCTGTTGCAGGTACCGCAGGCAGGCATGCTCGACCTGCTCGAAAAGCATCCGGCTTATTGGCGCGATGTGGCCCTGTTGATGAGCCACAAACTGCGCCTGTCGTTGATCAATATCGAGCAGATGAGCCTGATGCCCGCGTCGGCGCGCCTGGCCCATCGGCTGCTGATGATCGCCCAGGGCTACGGCGAAATAGACCAGGCGCGTCGCACGTTGCAACTGCCCCAGGAAGACGTGGCGGCCATGCTGGGCCTGTCGCGCCAGACCACCAACAGCCTGCTCAAGGCGCTGGAGCAACAGGGCATCATCGGGCTGAGTTACGGTGCGATTGAGCTACTGGACCTCAAACGCCTGCAACACGCTGCGGGCCTATGAGCCGCGATACGTAGAGAACCCGTAAGGGCTGAGCAGCAGCGGAATGTGGTAATGCTGGTCGGCCTGTTTCACCTGGAAAATCACCGGCACCTGCGGGAAGAACGTCTCGCGGTTGGCCTTTTTGTAGTAATCGCCAGTCTTGAACACCACGCGATACTCGCCCGGCGTCATGCTGCGGTCGGCGGGGAACAGCTCGGCGATGCGCCCCTGCTGGTTGGTGACGCCTTCGGACAATGGCTGCCATGTGTCACCCACGTGCTGTTCCAGGGTGACGCCCACCCCGGCACTCGGCAGGCCATTTTCCAGGTTGAGCACGTGTACGCTCAGTGGGTTGCCGGCGGCCAGGGCCAGGTTGCACAGGCCGCCGAGGCTGAGGGCGGCGAGGGTCATGCTGAGGGTTTTCATCAAGAGGTCCTATGGAGGGGGAATCAGAGAGAGGTTTTCAGGCCCAACTGCTCGGCGGCCTGTGTGGCGCAGGCTTCGTCCTGCGCGGCGCCGCCTGCGCCGGCGATACCCAGCGCACCCACCAACTCGGCATCGGCAAACAGCGGCACGCCGCCACCGAGCAACAGCAACTCGGGCAAGCTGTTAAGGTTGGCGGCCTCGGGGTTGTTGCGCGCCCGTTCGGCAAACAACCGCGTTGCGGTTTTGGTCGATAGCGCCGTGTACGCTTTGCGTTGGCTGGCAAGGCTGTTATGCGGGCCGACACCGTCGGCACGCAGGCTCAGCAACAGGTTGGCGCCGCGATCCAGGACGGTCAGCGCGGCGTTGCAGTGGCTGAGGCCGGCATCGGCCAGTTGGCGAGCGGTATTCAGATCGAGGTCGGCATGGCGCGGCAGTGGCGGCGCCGCCAGCGCGCCCGTGCAAACGGCGAGGCTCAAGAACAAGGCAGTGCGAGACATGGTGAAGGCTCCAGAAGGCAGGCCGTCACGGTAGTCAGTGGACGTGGTCAGAAACCGCACAATTTGATGACAGGTTTGTAATCAAACCCAGAGGTAAGGCATGCACGTGTTGTTAGTGGAAGACCAGCCGCAACTGGCGCAGCTCATGGCCCAGGGCTTGAGCGAAGCAGGCTTCGCCGTGGAAGTCGCGGCCAATGGCATGGCGGCGCAGCGCTTCGTGGAAAGTACCGCGTACGACCTGGTGATCCTGGACGTGATGCTGCCGGGCCTGAACGCCTGGAAGCTGCAGCAGGCGATCCGGCACCAGGGCGACACGCCAGTGCTGTTCTTGACCACCCCGGGCGGTATTGAAGATCGCCTGCGCGGGTTGGAGTTGCATGAGGATGATTACCTGCTCAAGCCCTTCGATGCCAAGGCGTTGGTGGCGCGGGTGAGGAAGTTGTTGCGGCGCGATCGCGGGCGCTGACGGATTCGGAATTTGCAGTGCCTGTAGCTTCGCTATCGGGAGCAAGCCCCCTCCCACACTTGATTGCATTCCAATGTGGGACGGGCTTGGCCCCGATCAGGCCTGCACAAATCCCCCACATCCGCCTACTGCAACCCATCCCGAAACTGCCCCGGTGTCACTCCGGTCCACCGCTTGAAGGCCCGGTTAAAACTGCTGGTGTCGGCAAACCCCAGCAAATGGCTGATCTCGGCCAATGAGCACTGCGGGTCGCGCAAGTGCAGCAATGCCAGGTTCTGCCGGCACTCATTGAGCAACGCGTCAAAGCGACACCCCTCATCCGCCAGGTGCCGCTGCAAGCTGCGCAGGCTCAAGTGCAGCGCCTGGGCAACCCGTTCGGCGCTCGGCTCGCCTTCCGGCAATTGCGCCTCGATCGCGGCGCGTACCTTGCGTTCCCAGGTCAGCGGTTGCAGTTGGGCAAGGGTGCGTTTGAGCACGGTTTCGTTGTGTTCGGCCAGTTCGGGGTTGGCGTCGTCCAGGTGGCTGTCGAAGTCCTGCGGCGCAAACTCCAGGCAGTCCTCATCGGCGCCAAAAAATACCGGCGCCCGGAACACCGTGTGCCAGGGGGTGGGATCGGCCGGTTCCGGGCGCCGCAAGTACACGGCCAGGGGCGCGTAATCCCGGCCCAGGCGGTTGCGACAGGTGCGCACATAAATCGCCGCAAACGCATCGATGGCTTCCAGCGCCGGTGCCGGGCTGCCTTCGGGTTGCAGCAGGCGAAAACGATAGCGGTCACCGTCCCGAATCAGCGCCAGCGTCAGGGCATCACTGACTACCTGGTGATAACGCACGATGCGCTCGAACACTTCCCGCAGGCTGCCGCTGGCCACCAGCGCGTAGCCCAACGCATGGAACGTCGTGGGGCTGACAAAGCGCGACACGCGCAACCCAATCGCCGGATCGCCGCTGGCCTGCACCGCCAAGGCCCACAAGCGCGTGGTCGCCGACAGGGGATAGCGTGCGTTGGGGTCGTCCATCTGCTGCGGGTCGAGCCCGGCCTGGGCGCAGAGTGCGGCGCTGTCCAGGCCCAGGGCGTCGAGCTGCTTGCGCAGGGCTCGGGTCCAGCTGGCGAGGGAAGTGGGTTCGGTCATGGCGATTGGCGCTTGCGGTCAACAGGTTGGCGTGTGCGGCTAGCGTCCTGCCAGACGGCCTGAGGCAGGATGTAACCCTTCATTGCATAAGAGGATGGGAGCATGGACGGTACTTCTGCAAGTCCCCAGCAGATGAACGCACAACAGCGTTCAGCGCATATCCGCGACGTCGTGCTGGCCGAAGGCGTGCGCTTGCGTCGCCAGCACCCATGGCTGCTGCATCAGGACGCCCTGGGCGCGGGCATCCTGGCCTTCGCATTGATCGGCATGTTTGGCTCGGCGTTGCTGTACATCACCGGCCACATGGCCTGGTGGGCCTGCCTGCTGCTCAATGGGTTTTTCGCGTCGCTGACCCATGAGCTGGAACACGACCTGATCCACAGCATGTACTTTCGCAAGCAGCGCGTGCCGCACAACCTGATGATGGGCCTGGTGTGGCTGGCGCGGCCGAGCACCATCAACCCGTGGATACGCCGCCACCTGCACCTTAACCATCACAAGGTATCGGGCACCGAAACCGATATGGAAGAACGTGCGATCACCAACGGCGAGCCCTGGGGTTTTGCGCGATTGCTGATGGTGGGCGATAACGTGATGTCGGCGTTTATCCGCATGCTGCGCGCCAGGACCTGGGGCCACAAACTCAAGATCCTCAAGCGCTCGCTGTTGGTCTACGCCCCGCTGGCGCTGCTGCATTGGGGCGCGTGGTACGTGTTTCTCGGCTTTCACGCCGCCAATGGCATCGCCAGCCTGCTGGGGGCGCCGATCGAGTGGTCAGCCGGTACGTTACAGGTGATGCAGGTGATCGACATCGCCGCCGTGGTGATCATCGGCCCCAACGTGCTGCGCACTTTCTGCCTGCACTTTGTCAGCTCCAACATGCATTACTACGGCGATGTGGAACTGGGCAATGTGATCCAGCAAACCCAAGTGCTCAACCCCTGGTGGCTGTGGCCGCTGCAGGCGTTCTGCTTCAATTTCGGCAGCACCCACGGGATTCACCATTTTGTGGTGAAAGAGCCGTTTTACATCCGCCAGATGACCGCCAAGGTGGCACATAAGGTCATGGCCGAGATGGGGGTGCGCTTCAATGATTTGGGCACGTTTGCGCGGGCCAATCGGCTTGGTTTTCCACCGCCCGCAGGCTCTCTATCAACGCCTTCGCCGCTGGCGACAAGCGAACCCCAGCGCGGCTGATCACGCCGCAGTGGTTGTTCAAGCGGTCGAGGCTGTGCGGCAGGTTGCGCCAGTGCAGCACCTTCAAGTCGCCGCTGGCCACGGCCTCGACGAAGGCTTCTTCGGCCCCCAGGCCAATGGCGTTGGACTGGCGCACGATGCTCGCCAGCGCGGTGAACTGTTCCAGCTCGATAGCGGGCGCAAAGTCGATGCGCCCGCTGAGGTTGGCGAGCAACTTGCGAATGCCCGGCGCGATCAAGGGGGTGGCCAGCGGGTAGTTGAACAGGTCATTGGTGGACAGGCTGTCCTTGGCCAGCAACGGGTGGCCCGCGCGACAGAAAAATACGCTGCGCCGGGGTGCGAGGGCCTCGGTCTGGAAGTTCGGGTCAGCTTCGAAGTGGCGTACGTCGGCGATAAAGAATTCGATCTCCTCGCGGCTCAGGCTGCGCCCGAGTCTTTGCCAGTTGTCCACCTGCAACGTACTGCGCACCTTGGGGTAGGCGGTGACAAACCGCGCCATCGCCTGGGGCACCAAGTTGACTGCCGCCACCGCATCGCTGCCCAAGCGCACTTCACCGGCGTCCAGCTTGGTCATGCGCGTGACCTCATGGCTGAGCAACGCAGCGCCTTGCACCAGGCTCAAGGCATGTTGCAACACCACCTGGCCTTCGGGAGTGGGGTGCAGGTGTTTATGGCCACGGTCCACCAGCACGCAGCCGAACTCTTGCTCCAGGCCCTGGATACTGCGACTGAACGCCGGTTGGGTAATGCCCATGGCGTCGGCGGCGCGCACAAAACTGCGGTGTTCGTTGAGCGCGATGAAGTAGCGCAATTGACGAAGGTCCATGGCATGCCGGCGTCCTTGAGGAGAACCGGAATTTTAAGAGGCCGGGTTATTCCGTCAACGAAGCTTTGTTGTTGCAGCTAGATCTTAAATGCATATCTATAGCGCCAGTGCGGTAGGTCGCCGGGCTGAATACCCGCGTCACCACCAGCATCGCCAGCGCAGTCACCGTCAGCACCACCCAGGCACTGGCGAAGTGGCCGGTGAGTTCGCGCAGCCAGCCGGTCATCCACGGCGAAACCGCGTTGATCAAAAAGCCCACGCCCTGCACGAAGGCCGCCAGTTGCCCGGCTTGCCGAGGGTCGCGGTGATGGTCGAGGGTCAGCAACAGGCTCAGGGCAAAACAGGCGCCCAGGCCGAAGCCGCACAACGCCACCCACAGGTGTGGAAATTGCAGCGGCGCCAGCAACAGGCCAAGGTAGCCGACGGTCTGGGCGAGCAGGCTGATGCCGAGCAGCGGTCGACGGTCGATACCGCGTTGCGCCAGCACCGGCATCAGCAGCGCCGCGATGACCTGGAAGATCGTCATGAACGCCAGCAGCGAGCCGCTGGGCAGCACGCCCCAGCCCAATTGCTGATAGTAGGCCGGCAACCACGCCACCAGGCTCATATAGCCGCAGTTCACCAGCCCGAAATACAGCGCCAACAGCCATGCGCGTCGATTGCGCAGCCCCTGGAACGCAGGTGCCACCTGATGAGGGTTCTTCGCCGCACCCAATGGCAGCCAGGCCCACAACAACAAAGCGCCCAGCGCCGGTAGCAGCCACACGCCCAACCCTGCCTGCCAATGCTCGAAATGCGTGGCGACCAACGGGCTGAGCAGCGCCGCCAACCCGCCCCCGGCCATCAGCGAGGCCGAATACACACCCATCGCCACCGGCACGCGATGCTGAAATTCGCGCTTGATCATCGCCGGCACCAACGCCTGGATCAGCGCCACGCCGGCACCGCCGAGCAATGCCGTGACCAGCAGCGCAGAGCCCTGGCCCATCAACCAGCGCGCCAGACATGCCAGCACAATCAGGCTCAAGCCCAGGGCGATACCCTGTCGCTCACCCAGCCGCGCTTCCACGCGCACACCCACCAGCGCCACCAACCCCATGCACACCACCGGCAGGCTGGTGAGCAGGGCGCTGCTCTGGAAGCTCAAGCCGGTGGCCTGGCGAATCTCGCCGAGCAACGGGCTGATGGAGCTGAGGATCGGCCGCAGATTCAGGCCCAGTACCACCAGCAGGCCCCAGCCGGCGAGGGATTTATTGAGGGTCATGCAGCGCCTTTGCAGTGGGTAAATGAGGCGTGAGTATGGCCAGCGCCCCAGGTATTCTGAAATTAAATATAACCATGCCAACCAGTGGCAAAGAGAATGACCATGTTCGATCCCGTATTGCTGCGCAGCTTCGTCGCCGTGGTGGATTGCGGCAACTTCACCCGTGCCGCCGAGCGCCTGCATGTGACCCAGTCCACCGTCAGCCAGCAGATCCGCCGCCTGGAGGATGCGGTGGGGTGCCTGTTGCTGGACCGCGATCAACGGCGTGTCGTCGCCACCGCCGAGGGTGAGCGCTTGTTGGCGTATGCGCGGCGCATCCTGGCGCTGCATGAAGAGGCCGCCGATGTGTTGATCAACCAGCAAAGCGATGGCGTGCTGCGCCTGGGCGTGCCGGAAGACTTTGCGGCGCAGCGGCTGATGCCGTTGCTGTCGGCGTTTGTGCTGGCCTATCCAAAGGTGCGCCTGGAGGTCACCAGCGGTCTCGGCCCAGAGTTGCAGCGCCAGTACCGCAGTGGTGAATTCGATGTATTGCTGGTCAAGCAGATGGGCAGCAGTGATGACTGCCTGGCCTCGTGGCCCGAGCCGCTGTGTTGGGTAGACAGCCGCAGCACGCCGTGCCTGGGGCGCGACCCTTTGCCCTTGGTGGCATTCCCGGTGGGCGGCCTGTACCGCAATGAAATGCTGCACCACCTGGAAGTGGGAGACTGGCGCTGGCGTATCGGCTATTCCAGCGCGAGCCTGGCCAGTGTGTGTTCGGCGGTAGCGGCGGGGTTGGGTGTGAGTCTGTTGCCGCGCCGGGTCGTACAACCCGGGCATGTGGAACTGGGGCCGGACAGCGGTTTGCCCGTGGTACAAGGCGTGCGCCTGGCGTTGTATGCCCGCCATGGCTTGAGTGAGGCGGGGCAGTGTTTGCAGGCTGAACTGTTTGATTTGTGCGCAAACAGCCCCGGTTGAGCCATGCCTATAGTGAATATTTTGCATGCCGGCCAAGCATGGGCAAAACACACCAGCGCCCCAGGCCCCGCGGGCCGTGGGTTTGCCGTGCGCATGGGTTTCGTTTATTCAATTTTGGTCTAGGTATAACTTTAAAGGTTACTTTAAGAAATAAGCGGGTGGCCCCAATGATTCAACCCTCGACGGCCTTCTACCCAGGCCTGTCGGTTTTTGTTTTAAAAACCGTAGGGAGTCAATCATGGGCAATGTCCAGACCGCCGCCAGTGCACATGAGGCGCCATGGCGCCAGGCACCGGGTGGTGAGTTGGTCGACCTTGGCCGACCACACCGCGCGCCGTTGGGGCAACTGCGTTTGCAGCGAACCCCCAAGCGCTTTTCGAGCCGGCGCGAAGGGGTTTTGCTGGCGGTGCTGGTGTTGGCCCTGCACGGCGCGGTGATTTATTGGGTGAGCCAGAAGCCCACGCCGGTGCTGCCGATTGTGCCGCCGGAAATCCCGCCGATGACGCTCGAACTTTCCCGGCCAGCGCCGGCGCTGGTAGAACCGCCGACGGCTGTGCCACCGCCGCCACCACCGGTGGTCGAGCCACCGCCACCGGCCGTGGACGAGCTGGCAGCTGCGCCCGCGCCGAAAAAAATCCCCAAAGCCAAGCCCGTGCCCAAGCCGGTCGCCAAACCAGTGACACCGCCGCCAACGCCTGCGCCACAGGCGGTGGCCCCTGTCGCGCCGCCTGCCCCAACGCCAGCGCCAGCCCCGGTCACGCCGGCTTCGGCCAATGCCGCCTACTTGAAGAACCCGGCGCCCGAATACCCCTCGCTGGCCCAGCGTCGGGGTTGGGAAGGCACGGTGGTGTTGCGGGTTCAGGTACTGGCCAGCGGCAAGCCGGGTGAAATCCAGATCCAGAAAAGCAGCGGCCGCCAGCAACTCGATGATGCCGCCCTGGCTGCCGTGAAGCGTTGGAGTTTCGTGCCGGCCAAGCAGGGCGACGTGGCCCAGAACGGATGGGTCAGCGTACCGATCGATTTCAAGATCCACTAACGAGGGCTGCGCGGTGCTGTACCTGCCGCGACCTGCACAGAGGGAAACAACATGGCATTAGCATCTCCACTTGAATCCATCGAAAGCGCGGTGATCTGGCTGCTGGTGGTTTTTTCGGTCGCCACCTGGGGCCTGGCCCTGCTCAAGGGCGTGCAGTTCGGTCGTCTCAAGGCCCAGGATCGCAAGTTCCACACACGGTTCTGGGCGGCGTCGAGCCTTGACTCCGCCGCCGAGTTGGCCGAAACCCAGCCCGGTGCCGCGGCCCGCGTGGCCCAGGCCGGTTATGCCGCCATCCAGGTGGGCGATGCGCCGCACGCGGCGGACTTGAGCCAGGCGATCAACCATCAAGACCGCCTCGAGCGCGCCCTGCGCCAACAGATCGTACGGGAGCGTCGCTCCCTGGAAACCGGCCTGGCCGTGGTCGCCAGTATCGGCAGCACGTCGCCGTTTATCGGGCTGTTCGGCACCGTGTGGGGCATCATGGAAGCGCTCAAGGGCATTAGCGCCGCCGGTTCCGCCAGCCTGGAAACCGTGGCCGGGCCGATCGGCGCGGCGCTGGTCGCCACCGGTGTCGGGATCGCCGTCGCGGTACCGGCGGTGCTGGTTTACAACTACTTCCTGCGCCGCTTGAAGCTCACGGCTGCGGACCTCGATGACTTTGCCCACGACTTCTACAGCCTCGCGCAAAAAAATTCGTTCCGCGTGCTGCTGCACCCCACGCTCAACAAAGCCGGCGCCGGCAACCCGCAAAAAGTGAAGGAGGCGTCCTGAGATGGCTTTTTCCACGCAAGACAGTGACGAGGTGCTGAGCGAAATCAACGTCACGCCGCTGGTGGACGTGATGCTGGTGCTACTGGTGGTGTTTATCGTCACCGCGCCGCTGCTGACCAACGCGATCCCGATCAACCTGCCCAAGACCGAGGCGGTAGCCCCGGTAGAGCAGAAGGACCCGCTGGTGGTGAGCATCGATGGGGCCGGCAAGCTGTTTATCAACAAGGATGAAATCCAGCCGGACCTGCTGCAATTCAACCTGCAGGCGGCCAAGGCCAAGGACCCCGATGTGCGGGTGCAACTGCAGGCCGACGAGGGTGTGAATTACGGCGAAGTGGCGCGAGCCATGGCGTCTATCGAACGCGCGGGGATTACCAAGCTGTCGGTAATCACCGCACGGTAGTGGTAAAAGCCTCGACAGTTTTTGGGCCGTTTCCTTGGCAGGGTGCGGCCTTTTTTTTTGACTGAAATTCAAACCAAATCTCCAGGTGGAATGAGGCCAATGTGGGAGGGGGCTTGCTCCCACATTTCGATTGTGGTTTTGAGTTTTTAGTTATTAATAAATAGCTTCTTATTCCTTAACTAACATAATCCGCGTCCCTATACTGATCAGCAACGTTAAACGCTGCAGGAGGGCACACCCATGCACAGCGAGTCGATTCGTTACCTGATCGTGCCGGGCTGGCAAGGATCGCCAGAAGATCATTGGCAAACCCATTGGCAAAACAGCCTGCCCAACAGCGCGCGCGTGGAGCAGGCCGATTGGCTGACGCCGCGCCGCGAGGATTGGGTGGCCGCGCTGGCCGAGGCCATCGCCGCCGATAGCACGCCGGTGATCCTGATCGCTCACAGCCTGGGTTGCATCACCGTGGCGCATTGGGCGGCGACCGCGCCGCTGCACTTCCTGCGCCAGGTGCGCGGCGCTTTGCTGGTAGCCCCGGCCGACGTCGAACGCCCGGCCTGCTCGCCGGCGTTGCGCAACTTTGCACCGGTTCCCACCGACTTGCTGCCGTTCCCCAGCCAGGTGGTCAGCTCCGACAATGACAGTGCCGTCAGCACCCCGCGCGCGCTGGAAATGGCGCGCAACTGGGGCGCCGAGGCCGGCATCCTCTCCGGCGCCGGGCATATCAACGTGAAGTCCGGCCATCAGCGCTGGGAGCAGGGGTTCGCCTACCTCTATCGCCTGCAAAACCGTCTTGAGCATCACGCCCGGCGTCGTGCGTAACCTTCTTTCAACGCCTCGTCCCCGAGTGGGTTGGGGCGGGAGCCTGCCATGAGTCTGAATGAAACCTTCGGCCAGCCGCTGCTGACCTTCCCCGATGCCGAAAAAAGCCCGCTGAGCATTCGCGCCAAGGCGTTGGTGTTCGTCGACCCTCGCTCCCGCCAGTTGCGCGAAGACCTGGAAAGCCTGGCGCCCCGCGCCTTGCCCGTGTTGATTCGCGGCGAGACCGGTAGCGGTAAAGAGCTGCTGGCGCGGCATATCCACCGTGGCAGTGACCGCGCCGGGCTGTTTGTTTCCGTCAATTGCGGCGCGATCAGCCCCACTTACGCCGATGCCGAATTGTTCGGCTATGCCGCCGGTAGCCACAGTGGCGCGGCCAGCAGCCGCGCCGGGTGGTTTGGCTCGGCCAATGGCGGCACCTTGTACCTGGACGAGATCGGCGACTTGCCGCTGCCTATCCAGGTGAAATTGCTGGCCGCCCTGGAAAACCATGAAGTCACCCGCGTCGGTGCCCATCAGCCGAGCCCGGTGGATGTGCGTCTGGTGGCAGCCACCAGCATCGACCTGGCCCAGGCGGTGGCGGCGGGCAAGTTTCATGAGCGGCTGTTCCATTACCTGAGCGAAGGGCAACTGGACCTGCCGGCGCTACGCGAACGGGTCGGCGATATTCTGTCGCTGGCCGAGTACTTCCTCGGCATCTACAGCCAGCGCTTGGACCTGCCGGTGCCGCTGATCAGCGACGAGGCCCAGCGTGTACTGGAGCGGCATAGTTGGCCAGGCAATACCCGCGAACTGGAAAACGTCATTCACTTCGCCTTGCTGGTGAGCAGCGGCGACGAGATTTTGCCCGAACATTTGAACCTGCCCGTGGCCGGTTCGCCGCTGGAGCAGGTGCAACGTATCTTCAACACGGCCAGCCCTGCGGAGCAGAAAACCCTGCGCACTTTTCTGCATGAACAAAATGGAATATCAACGTGAATAAAAGATATTGTCCGGGAATAAAAAATCTAGGTATTGTCCGCTCCACGCCGCGATAGCACTTCGCTGGCACTTCACAGAATGCGCGGTCGTCATAGACCACTCGGAATTTCGATAAGGACACTGCATGAAAAAGGTTCTGTTGTTTACCGCACTGGCGGCTGCCCTGACTGCCGGCTTCGCCCAAGCCAACGAAAAACTGGTGGTGGCTGCCACTCCGATCCCGCACGCCGAGATCCTCGAGCTGATCAAGCCGACCCTGGCCAAAGAAGGCGTGGACCTGCAGATCAAAGTCTTCACCGACTACGTACAGCCCAATGTGCAGGTTGCTGAAAAACGCCTGGACGCCAACTACTTCCAGACCCTGCCGTACCTGCAAAACTTCAACAAGGGCAAGGGCACCAATCTGGTGACCGTGGTCGGCGTGCATGTTGAACCCTTCGGTGGTTACTCGAAAAAGATCAAGAAAATCGAAGATCTGAAAGACGGCGCCACCGTGGCGATCCCGAACGAAGGCTCCAACAGCGGTCGTGCCCTGTTGCTGCTGCAAAAGGCCGGTGTCATCACCCTGAAAGATCCGACCAACGCCCTGGCTACGCCAAAAGACATCGCCAGCAACCCCAAGCACCTGAAATTCAAAGAGCTGGAATCGGCCCTGTTGCCACGCGTGCTGGACCAGGTTGACCTCGACCTGATCAACACCAACTACGCGCTGGAAGCCGGCCTGAACCCGGCCAAAGACGCGCTGATCATCGAAGACGCCAAGTCGCCGTACGTGAACTTCCTGGTGGCACGCCCGGACAACAAGGACAGCGACGCTATCCAGAAACTGTCCAAGGCGCTGACCAGCCCCGAAGTCAAAGCGTTCATCGAGAAGAAGTACAACGGCGCGGTCGTGCCGGCGTTCTGATCGAGGTGTAAAACCCCTTCAAGGTTTCAACGCCGATGGCTGGTTTAGCGTCGGCGTTTTTTTATGCCTGGGATTTGGAATGTACTCAAACATGTGGGAGGGGGCTTGCTCCCACAGTTGATCTTCATCTCATATCCGATTTTCAGTGGGTTACAGAGCGCGGCGGTTGATCGCCCGACGCAACGCCACCAACCACTTCACCAGCTCCTGCGGATCAATCGGTTTCGCTTTGTTCATTGTTTAATCCTTCGAAAAACAGACCCCCCAACCATAGCCGTCGCCCGGCAATCCCGCGAATCCCGAGGTTATCTTTTTGGGTGATATCAATATGCTATTTCGGTATTTAAATTTTAGTTTTTATACCTTTAAAGTTCGTGCTACCCGACGTTATCCACTTCGCAGCGGACTGCGCTCGCGGCATTACCCATGCGGCGATATGGACTACCCATGACCTTCGATTTTGCTTTTATCCTCAGTACCTTACCGGCGTTTTTGAACGCCGTGGGGGTGACGCTGCAAGTGGGCCTGATCGCCATTGCCACCTCGCTGCTGGTGGCGCTGATCAACGCCGCGCTGCTGGTGTTTCGCACGCCCTACGTGTCGCGCCTGGTGGCCCTGTACGTGGAGCTGGCGCGTAACACACCGCTGCTGATCCAACTGTTTTTCGTGTACTTCGCGCTGCCGGCCCTGGGTTTGAATATCTCCGGGTTCTGGGCGGCGATCATCACCATGACCTTCCTGGGCGGCGCCTACCTCACCGAAGTGCTGCGCGCCGGAGTGGAAGCGGTGCCGCTGGCGCAGGTCGAATCGGGCAAGTCCATCGGCCTGTCCGACTGGCAATTGCTGCGCCATGTGATCCTGCCCCAGGCCGGCATCCTCAGCCTGCCGGCGCTGTTCGCCAACTTCATTTTCCTGCTCAAGGAGACTACCGTGGTGTCCGCCGTGGCGGTGCCGGAGATTCTCTACACCACCAAGAGCTACATCGCGCTTTACTACAAAACCTACGAAATGCTCGCCGTGCTCACGCTGATTTGCGTGCTGTTGTTTTTGCCGCTGTCGTTGCTGCTCAGCCGCCTGGAAAGGAGGCTCCAGCATGGCCAGTTCGGGTCTTGAGTTGTTGTGGGTGTCGTTGCCGCAACTGGGCAAGGGCGCTGCGCAAACCCTGTCGATTTCTTTCCTGAGCATCGCCTTCAGTACCGTCGGCGGCGTGGTGTATGGCGTGCTGCGAACCCTGGGCAACACGATGATCAACGCCGTGCTGCGGGTGTACCTGGAGCTGTTCCGGGCAATCCCGGTGCTGGTGTGGTTGTACCTGCTGTTTTTTGGCCTGCCGATTTTCTTCGGCCTGAGCATCCCCAGTTTCTGGTGCGCGGTGCTGGTGCTGTCGTTGTGGGGCGCCAGCGAGGTTGGCGAGGTCGTACGCGGCGCCTTGCACTCGCTGCCCCGTGGCCAGCGAGAAGCCGGCTTGTCGATTGGCTTGTCGGGCCCGCAACTGTTCGGCTACGTGCTGTTGCCCCAGGCCCTCAAACGCATGACCCCGCCAACCATCAACGTCTACACGCGCCTCATCAAGACCAGTTCGCTGGCGGTGCTCATCGGCGTGGTGGATGTGATCAAGGTCGGCCAGCAAATCATCGAGCGCACCTATGAGTCGGTGTTGATCTACGGCGCGCTGTTCCTGTTTTTCTTCCTTATCTGCTACCCGTTGTCGGCTGCCTCCAAGGTGCTGGAACGGCGCTGGGCCCAAGCATGAGCGCATTGATCGAGTTCCAGGGTTTCAACAAGTTTTTCGGCGAGCAGCAGGTGCTCAAGAGCATCGACCTGAGTGTGCACAGTGGCGAAGTGGTGGTGATCCTCGGCCCCAGCGGCTGCGGCAAAAGCACCTTGCTGCGTTGCCTCAACGGGCTGGAAGTGGCGCACAGCGGCAGCCTGCGCTTGGCGGGTAAAGAGCTGCTGGATAAAACCACGGACTGGCGCCAGGTGCGCCAGGACATCGGCATGGTGTTTCAGAGCTACCACCTGTTCCCGCACATGAGCGTGCTCGACAACATCCTGCTTGGCCCGCTCAAGGTGCAAAAACGCAACCCGCGTGAAGCGCGCGAGCAGGCCGAACAACTGCTCGCGCGCGTCGGCCTGGCCGACAAGCGCGACGCGTTCCCGCGCCAGCTCTCCGGCGGCCAGCAGCAACGTATCGCCATCGTGCGTTCGTTGTGCATGAACCCTCAGGTCATGCTGTTTGACGAAGTCACCGCCGCCCTCGACCCGGAGATGGTCAAGGAAGTGCTGGAAGTGATCCAGGGCCTGGCCCGCGAGGGCATGACCCTGCTGATCGTCACCCATGAAATGGCCTTTGCCCGCGCGGTTGCCGACCGCGTGGTGTTCATGGAGGCCGGTCGCATCCTCGAACACAACACCCCCGAGGCATTCTTTACGAACCCGCAAACCGCACGCGCGCAGCAGTTCCTGGAGAAGTTCTCCTTCGTTTCAACACTGCCCAAAAAGATCAAGGAACTGGAACTGATATGAAAAAGTTACTGCTGCCACTGTTTGCCGTCGCCTTGCTGGCCGGCTGCGATAAAAAGGTCGAAGAACCGGTAAAACCTGCGGCCGTCAGCTACATCGACAAGATCAAGGCGCGCGACAAGCTGATCGTCGGCGTCTTTACCGACAAACCGCCGTTCGGCTTCGTCAACGAGGCTGGGCGCTATGTGGGTTTTGATACCGACATCGGCCGCCGATTCGCCAAGGACCTGCTGGGCGACGAGAACAAAGTCGAATTCGTCGCGGTGGAACCGGCCAGCCGTATTCCGTTCCTGCAAAGCGACAAAGTCGACCTGATCCTCGCCAACATGACCGTCACACCGGAGCGCAAGGAGGCGGTGGACTTCACCAACCCCAACCTGAAAGTCGCGGTACAGGCCTTGGTGCCCAATAACAGCGCGGTCAAAAGCCTGAATGACCTGGCCACCCGCACCACCATCGTCACCACCGGTACTACGGCTGATACCTGGCTGACCAAGAACCACCCGGACTGGAAACTGCTCAAGTTCGAGAAAAACTCCGAGTCGCTGCAAGCACTGTCGGCCGGGCGTGGCGATGCTTACGCGCAGGACAACCTGGTGCTGTTCAGTTGGGCCAAGCAGAACCCCGGCTACCGCGTGCTGGAAGACAAACTCGGCGACGAAGCACCCATCGCCCCGGCGGTGAAAAAGGGCAACGTCGAACTGCGCGACTGGGTGAATGCCGAGTTGGCGAAGTTGGGTGAAGAGAAGTTCTTGCTCAAGCTGTACGACCAATATGTGCGTAAAGAGCTGAGCGACGAGACCAAGCCTGAAAGCGTGATTGTCGAAGGCGGCAAGTGGCAGGGCTGATTTTTCGATGATTGTTCTGGCCCCATGCAGATAAGGAACCCTGAACTAAGCTCACAGTCGCATACACACTGGCACATCGCATCGCGCACAAGGAGTCTGCATGGGCGGTCGTATCTCCATCTGTATTGTCGGCCTGGGCTTAGTGGTGTTGCTGAGTGCTTGTGGCCAGGAAAAAGCCGAGCCCAAGGCCCATTCACGGGTATTTGTGCAAACCGTGCAGCCGGCGGATTTTGCCGCGGCGGTCACGCTGACCGGGGATATCCAGGCCCGCGTGCAAACCGACCTGTCGTTTCGCGTGGGTGGCAAGATCATCCAGCGCATGGTCGATGTGGGCGACCGTGTCAGCGCCAAACAAGTGCTGGCCAAGCTCGATCCCAAGGATTTGCAGACCAACGTCGATTCCGCCCAGGCCCAGGTCGTGGCCGAGCAGGCGCGGGTCAAACAGACGGCTGCCGCCTTTGTGCGCCAGGAAAAACTCCTGCCCAAGGGCTACACCAGCCGCAGTGAATACGATGCCGCCCAGGCCGCGCTGCGCAGCAGCCAAAGCGCGCTGGCGGCGGCCCAGGCTCAATTGGCCAATGCCCGCGAGCAACTGAGCTACACCGCGTTGATCGCCGATGCACCGGGCGTGATCACTGCGCGCCAGGCGGAGGTGGGCCAGGTAGTACAGGCCACGGTGCCGATTTTCAGCCTGGCCCGCGATGGCGAACGCGATGCGGTGTTCAACGTCTACGAGTCGCTGCTGGTGGAGCCGCCGACCGACGCGCCGATCACTGTCAGCCTGCTGGATAACCCCGCGATCCAGGCCCGGGGCAAAGTCCGTGAAGTCACGCCCGCCGTGGCCGCCAATACCGGCACCGTGCAAGTGAAAATCGCCCTGCAAGCGCTGCCCAAAGGCATGGAGTTGGGTTCGGTGGTGAGCGCCACCGCCAATGGCCCGGCCAAGGCCAGTATCGAGTTGCCGTGGTCGGCCTTGACCAAGGACCTCAGCGAACCGGCCGTGTGGCTGGTGGATGGCGACGGCAAGGCGCACCTGCATCACGTCACGGTGGCGCGTTACCTCACCGGCAAGGTGATCATCAGCGACGGCCTCAAGGGCGGCGAAAACGTCGTGGTAGCCGGTGGGCAATTGCTGCATCCCGGCATGATCGTCGAGATCGCCCAGCCAGGAGCGCAGCCATGAAGCGCCTCACGGTTGTACTCGCCGCCAGCCTGTTGCTGATGGCCTGCTCCAAGCCAGAAGCACCGCCCGAACCGCTGCGCCCCGTGCTGTCCATGGAAGTGAAAGCCGAAGACCAGGAAACCCTCGGCCGTTTTGCCGGCACTATCCAGGCGCGCTACGAAAGCAACCTGGGTTTTCGCGTGCCGGGGCGTATCGCCCGTCGCGCCGTGGACGTGGGCGCCGAAGTGGAGAAGGGCGCCTTGCTTGCGGTGCTCGACCCCACTGACCAACAGAACCAGTTGCGCGCCGCCCAGGGCGACCTCGCCCGCGTTCAGGCGCAGTACATCAATGCCCAGGCCAACGCGCGGCGCCAGCAGGAATTGTTTAACCGTGGTGTCGGTGCCCAGGCCCAGTTGGATGTGGCCCAGACCGACCTGAAAACCACCCGCGCTACCCTCGACCAGGCCCAAGCTTCGGTCAACCAGGCCAAGGACCAGCTCAACTACGCCGAACTGCGCACCGATCACGCCGGCATCGTCACCGCCTGGAATGCCGAGGCCGGCCAAGTGGTCAGCGCCGGCCAGCAAGTGGTGACTCTGGCCCGCCCGGACATCAAGGAAGCGGTGATCGACCTGCCCGCCGGCCTCGCCGAACGCTTGCCGCCGGACGTGGTGTTCCTGGTCGCCGGGCAACTGGACCCCAGCGTCAACACCACCGCCGTCGTGCGCGAGATCGAACCCCAGGCCCAGAGCGCCACGCGTACCCGTCGCGCGCGCTTGAGCCTGAGCGAGACGCCCGCCGCGTTTCGCCTGGGCACGGCGATCAGCGTGACCTTGAGCAGTGCGATCGCGCCGCGCCTTGAGGTGCCCCGGAGTGCCTTGCAGGAAATCGACGGCAAGACCCGCATCTGGATTCTCGATACGCAGAGCCAGACCGTGCAACCGCGTGATGTCAGCGTGGTCAGCCGTGACGCCGGCAATGCCTTGCTCAACGCCGGCGTCAAACCCGGCGAGCGGGTGGTCACCGCCGGCGTGAACAGCCTGAAACCCGGGCAGAAAGTCAAAATCGACGAGGACAGCCCGCGATGAAAGGGAGCTTCAACTTATCCGACTGGGCCCTCAAGCATCAGTCCTTCGTGTGGTACCTGATGTTCGTCGCGCTGCTGATGGGCGTGTTCTCCTACATGAACCTGGGGCGTGAAGAAGACCCGTCGTTCACCATCAAGACCATGGTGATCCAGACCCGCTGGCCGGGCGCGACCCAGGAAGAAACCCTCAAGCAGGTCACCGACCGCATCGAGAAAAAACTCGAAGAGCTGGACGCCCTCGACTATGTGAAAAGCTACACCCGGCCGGGCGAGTCCACCGTATTCGTGTTCCTCAAGGACACCACCAGCGCCAAGGCCATTCCGGAGACCTGGTACCAGGTGCGCAAAAAGATCGACGACATTCGTGGCAGCTTCCCCCAAGGGCTGCAGGGGCCGTCGTTCAACGATGAGTTCGGTGACGTATTCGGCTCGGTCTACGCGTTTACCGGTGATGGCCTGTCGATGCGCCAACTGCGCGACTACGTGGAGCAGGTGCGCGCCGAGATCCGTTCGGTGCCGGGGCTGGGCAAGGTCGAGATGATCGGCCAGCAGGACGAAGTGATTTACCTGAACTTCTCCACGCGCAAACTCGCGGCGCTGGGTGTGGACCAGCGCCAGGTGGTGCAGAGCCTGCAATCGCAGAACGCGGTGACGCCCGCCGGGGTGATCGAGGCCGGGCCGGAGCGGATTTCCGTGCGCACGTCGGGGCAATTCGCCTCGGAGAAGGACCTGGCCAACGTCAATCTGCGCCTCAACGACCGCTTCTATCGCTTGGCGGACATCGCCGAGATCAGCCGTGGCTACGTCGACCCGGCGCGGCCGATGTTCCGTTTCAATGGCAAACCGGCGATCGGCCTGGCGATTGCGATGCAGAAGGGCGGCAACATCCAGTCGTTCGGCAAGGCCCTGCATACGCGCATGGATGAGTTGACCGCCGACCTGCCGGTGGGCGTCGGTGTGCATAAGGTGTCCGACCAGGCCGAAGTGGTGGAAGAGGCCGTCGGCGGCTTTACCAGCGCCTTGTTCGAAGCGGTGATCATCGTGCTGGTGGTGAGTTTTATCAGCCTGGGCATGCGTGCCGGGCTGGTGGTGGCCTGCTCGATTCCGCTGGTGCTGGCGCTGGTGTTCGTGTTCATGGAGTACAGCGGCATCACCATGCAGCGGGTGTCGCTGGGCGCGTTGATCATCGCCCTCGGCCTGTTGGTGGACGACGCGATGATCACCGTGGAGATGATGATCACACGCCTGGAAAAAGGCGAAACCAAGGAGCAGGCGGCCACTTACGCCTACACCTCGACGGCGTTCCCGATGCTCACCGGCACCCTGGTGACCGTCGCCGGGTTTGTGCCGATTGGCCTCAATGCGAGTTCGGCGGGCGAGTACACCTTTACCCTGTTCGCGGTGATTGCCGTGGCGATGCTGGTGTCGTGGGTGGTGGCCGTGCTGTTTGCGCCGGTGATCGGCGTGCATATCCTCAGCGCCAACGTGAAGCCGCACAACGCCGAGCCGGGGCGCATTGGCCGGGCCTTCAATGGCGGCATGCTGTGGGCCATGCGCAACCGCTGGTGGGCGATCGGCATCACCGTGGGGCTGTTTGCGGCGTCGGTGTTATCGATGCAATTTGTGCAGAACCAATTCTTCCCGTCGTCGGACCGCCCGGAAATCCTCGTCGACCTGAACCTGCCGCAAAACGCCTCGATCAACGAGACGCGCAAGGCCGTCGACCGTCTGGAAGCGATCATCAAGGACGACCCGGATATCTCCCGTTGGAGCACTTACATCGGCCAGGGCGCGATCCGTTTCTACCTGCCCCTCGACCAGCAACTGGAAAACCCCTACTACGCGCAGTTGGTGATCGTCAGCAAGGGCCTGGAAGAACGCGGCGCGTTGATTGCGCGCCTGCAAAAGCGCCTGCGCGATGACTTCGTGGGCATCGGCAGCTTTGTGCAGCCATTGGAAATGGGCCCGCCGGTGGGGCGGCCGATCCAGTACCGCGTGTCCGGCAAAGACACCGACCAGGTGCGCAAGCACGCCATCGAACTGGCGACCATGCTGGATAAAAACACCCACCTGGGCGAGATCATCTACGACTGGAACGAGCCGGGCAAAGTGCTGCGCATCGACATCGCCCAGGACAAGGCGCGGCAACTGGGGCTGTCGTCGGAAGATGTGGCGCAGTTGATGAACAGCGTGGTCAGCGGCGCCTCGGTGACCCAGGTACACGACGATATCTACCTGATCAACGTGGTTGGCCGCGCCGAAGACGCCGAGCGTGGCACCCCGGAAACCTTGCAGAACCTGCAGATCGTCACGCCCAACGGCGCCTCGATCCCGCTGCTGGCCTTCGCCACCGTGCGTTACGAATTGGAGCAGCCGCTGGTGTGGCGTCGCGACCGCAAGCCGACCATCACCATCAAGGCGTCGGTGCGCGATGACATGCAGCCGACGGACTTGGTGAAGCAACTCCAGCCGGATATCGACACGTTCAGCGCGGGCTTGCCGGTGGGCTACAAAGTCGCTACCGGCGGCACCGTGGAAGAAAGCGGCAAGGCCCAGGGCCCGATTGCCAGCGTGGTGCCGTTGATGCTGTTCCTGATGGCGACCTTCCTGATGATCCAACTGCACAGTGTGCAGAAGATGTTCCTGGTGGCGAGTGTTGCGCCGCTGGGGCTGATTGGCGTGGTGCTGGCGCTGATCCCCACGGGCACGCCCATGGGTTTCGTGGCGATCCTGGGCATTCTCGCGCTGATCGGCATCATCATCCGCAACTCGGTGATTCTGGTGACGCAGATCCATGAGTATGAGGTGGCGGGCTATACGCCGTGGGATGCGGTGGTGGAGGCGACCGAGCACCGGCGCCGGCCGATCCTGCTCACCGCCGCTGCGGCGAGCCTGGGCATGATCCCCATCGCGCGTGAAGTGTTCTGGGGGCCGATGGCCTACGCGATGATCGGCGGGATTATCATCGCCACCTTGCTGACGCTGCTGTTTTTGCCGGCGCTGTATGTGGCCTGGTACAAGATCCGTGAGCCCAAGCAGGAATCACAGGCCAAGTGAGATCAACGGGTGAGGGGGGCAAGCCCCCTCCCACATTTGGAATGCATTGTCTCTAGGGTTTGCGCCACACGCTGGCCAACCACGGCTGCTGCTCGCGCGGTAACCCGGCGGGCCGATAGTAGTGCTCCAGCTCCACAAACCCGGCCGTTGTCAGCAGCGCCTGCCACGCCGCAAGATCGTGGTAAGAGCCATACCGCGGCCCATTCCAGCCTTCGCTGTTATCACCCCGTGGGTTGGAGCTGAACAGCACGCCGCCAGGCTTCAACGCGCCATGCAGTTGCTGGAGCACACGCGGCAGTTCCTGCTTGGGAATATGGAACAGCACCGCGTTGGCGAAGATCCCGTCGAAGCGTTCGGCCGGCAACTCCAGCTTCAGGAAATCTTGCTGGTAAACCTCGCAACCGCTGTCTTCGCGCGCCATCTGCGCAAAGCGCTCGGAGCCGTCCAGGCCCACGGCGATGTGGCCCATGCGCGTGAAGGTCTGCAGGTCCCGCCCCGGCCCGCAGCCGAAATCCAGCACGGTAAACGGCGGCGTGCCCTGGAGATGCCGCAGCAGCGCATCGATGTTCTGGCTCACATCGTGATCGCGTGTGCCTTCGCGAAAGTCCTCGGCCACTTTGTTGTAGTGGCCAAGGGTGGTGGAGGTGATCTGGTGGAGGTCATCGGGCTTGAGGGTCATGACGGGCAATACCGAATACGGAGATGGCCCGACTATACCTTGAGCAGGCTTGCCCCGCGCCGGTTGCGTGGCAACCCTCGGGGCTCAGCGCTTGTTCAGCACCCGCGCCAGGCGATCACCGCCCAGTTGAATCACCGCCACCAGCGCCACCAGCAGCACGATCACCGTGAGCATGATCTGCGTATCAAAGCGCTGATAGCCATAGCGATAGGCAATGTCGCCCAAGCCACCGGCGCCAATTGCCCCGGCCATGGCCGAGGAGTTGATCATGGTCACCAACGTGATGGTGAACCCGCCGACAATCCCCGGCAGCGCTTCAGGCAGCAACACATGCCAGATGATGTGCCAGCGCCGGCAACCCATGGCCTGCGCGGCTTCGATCAGGCCGTGGTCGACCTCGCGCAGGCTCACCTCGGCAATGCGCGCGAAAAACGGCGTAGCGGCGATGGTCAGCGGTACAACCGCCGCCCACACGCCATAGGTGGTGCCGACGATCAGGCGGGTGAACGGGATCAGCGCCACCATCAGGATCAAGAACGGGATGGAGCGGAACAGATTGACGAACGCGCCCAGCGCGCGGTTCAACGCCGGTGCCTGGTAGATGCCGCCCTTGTCGCTGGTGACCAGGAACACCGCCAGTGGAATCCCCACCAGCAACGCGATCAACGACGACACACCGACCATCAACAAGGTGTCGATGGCGCCCTGTACCAAACGATCAAACCACATAGCCCAGCACCTCCACCTGTTGTGCCCAGTTCGCGGCGCGTGTGCGCAGCTCGCCGGCGGTGTGACTCGAGCCACTCACCGCCAGCAGCAACTGCCCCAGTGCATGCCCCTGGATACGTTCCACGCCGCCTTGCAGTAAACGCACGCGCCCGCCGAGGGCGCTGAACAGCGCGGCCAGGTCCGGCTCATCGCGGCTGCTGCCGGTGAGCTGCAAGCGCAACACCACGGCCGCGTCAGGCGACGGCGCAGCGGCGTGCAACCGGCTTTGCAGCTCTTGCGGCAGCCCGTGTTGCAGTGGTGCCAGCAGGGTTTTACTGACTTCATGTCGGGGGTTGCCGAACACTTCCCACACCGGGCCTTGCTCGACGATGCGCCCGTGCTCCAGCACCACCACGCGGTCGCAGATGTCGCGGATCACCGCCATCTCATGGGTGATCAGCACGATGGTCAGGCCCAGGCGCCGGTTGATCTCGCGCAGCAGGCCGAGAATCGACTGGGTGGTTTCCGGGTCCAGCGCCGAGGTGGCTTCGTCGCACAGCAGAATCTCAGGGTCGTGCACCAGCGCGCGGGCGATGCCCACCCGCTGTTTTTGCCCGCCGGACAGCTGCGCCGGGTAAGCCGTGTGTTTGTCCTGCAAGCCCACCAGCTCCAACAGCTCGCGCACTTTTTGCTCGCGCTGGGGCTTGGGTACGCCGGCGACCTTGAGCGGCAGTTCGACGTTCTGCCATACCGTCTTGGCCGACATCAGGTTGAAGTGCTGGAAGATCATGCCGATACGCCGACGCAGCGCCACCAGGTGGTCTTCGTCGAAGTCGCCGATGTCCACCTGATCGATCAGCACCCGCCCGCTGCTGGGTTGCTCCAGGCGGTTGATGGTGCGGATCAGCGAGGACTTGCCGGCGCCGCTGCGGCCGATGATGCCGAACACCTCGCCGCGCTGGATCGCCAGGTCGATGCCTTGCAGGGCATGCACCTGGCCGTCATAGGTCTTGCCCAGGTTGATAAAGCGCACATGGGCGCGGTTCAGGTCCGGGTGCAGTTCAGTCTGTTCGGCGTCCCTGGGCGCTGTGCCCAGGTCGCGCAGTTGGGCGTTGGCGGCGCTCATTTTTTAGCTTCCCAACCGACCTGGTAGAGCTTGCCCAGGGATTTATCCAGCGCTGCGCGTACCACCGGCGAATGCTGGTAGATGTCGACGAACTTGATCACGCGCGGGTCGGTTTTGCTCTTGGGCTGAATCACGAACTGAATCACGTACTCCGGGTGGTCGAGGCCGTCGAACAGCAGCGCCGATTCCGCGTCGAAGGTCTTGGACAGGCGGATATACGCTGGGTAGCCCTGCACCAGGTCGGCGTCGTCATAGGCGCGCACCAGTTGCACGGCTTCCACTTGCAGGATCTTGATCTTTTTCGGGTTGGCCACGATGTCTTCTTCGGTGGCTTTGTAGCCCACGCCCGGCTTGAGCGTGATCAGCCCCGCCTTGGCCAGCAGTTGCAGGCCGCGACCGCTGTTGATCGGGTCGTTGGCGATGGCCACGCTGGCGCCTTCGGGCAGGTCGTTGAAGCTTTTGTACTGCTTGGAATACAGCCCGACGTTGTTGATGATGCCCGGCGCGTACGGCACCAGATCAAACCCGGCGGCGGCCTTGGCGTTTTCCAGGAAGGGTATGTGCTGGAAATAGTTCACGTCGATATCGCCGGCCGCGAGGCTGACGTTGGGTGCGATCCAGTCGGTGAATTCCACCAACTCGACCTTGAGGCCTTGCTTGCCGGCTTCTTCTACGGCGGCCTCCAGCGGAATCGCGAAGGCGGCGGTGGTACCGACCTTGAGCGGCGCGTCGGCGGCGAACACGGCCGAGCTGAGCAGGCCGAAGGCCAGGGCCAGTGCTTTGACTGGGTTATTGAGGTATGTCTTTTTCATAGTGGGTTTCCAGTCATGAGGTATTAGGACAAACAATGCAGTTCCAGTGTGGGAGGGGGCTTGCTCCCACATTTTTTGATCAGTGTCGGTAGGTGGAGCCGGTGTGTTGTTCGGGTAGTCGCGCCGTGCCGTGGAAGACTTTTTCGCGCAGCGTTCCCTGCGCATATTCGGTCTTGTACGACCCTCGCCGCTGCAACTCCGGCACCACCAGGTCGATAAAGTCCACGTAGCTTTCCGGCGTGACGATGCGCGTCAGGTTGAAGCCATCCAGGCCGGTTTCGCTGATCCAGGACTCCAACTCATCCGCCACCTGTTCGGGCGAGCCCACCAGGGTGATATAGCGTCCGCCCAGGGCGTGCTGTTCGAGCAATTTGCGCCGGGTCCAGTCGTTGTTCTGCAGGTTCTTGGTGGCCGACTGGATGGCATTGCTCTTGACGTACTGGATCGGTTCGTCCAGCGCGTATTGGGCAAAATCAATCGCGGTGGACGCGGAAAAATGCGCCACCCCGGCTTCGGCACTGGCGTAGCTCAGGTACTCGGCGTGCTTGGCCCAGGCCAGTGCCTCGGTGGCGGCGACGATGACGTTAAGGCCCATGAACACCTTGATGTCGTCCGGGTTGCGCCCGGCCTCGACCGCGCTGGCGCGCACCTTGTCCACCTGCACTTTGGTCGCGGCCTTGTTCTGCCCGCTGATGAACACGCACTCGGCATGCCGCCCGGCGAACAGCAAACCGCGCTCCGAACTGCCGGCCTGAAACAGCACCGGCGTACGCTGCGGCGACGGCTCGCACAGGTGATAACCCTGCACCTGATAGAACTCGCCGTGATGCTGCACCTTGTGCACCTTGCCCGGCTGCGCGTAGACCCGTTGCGCCGGGTCGTTGATGACGGCGTCGTCTTCCCAGCTGCCTTCCCAGAGTTTGTACAACACCTGCAGGTACTCATCGGCCTGATCGTAGCGCCGGTCATGCTCGACCTGCTCGGTAAGGCCCATGGCCTTGGCCGCGCTGTCGAGGTAGCCGGTGACGATGTTCCAGCCCACCCGGCCACGGCTCAGATGATCCAGCGTGGACATGCGCCGGGCGAACAGGTACGGCGGCTCGTAGGTGAGGTTGGCGGTGAGGCCGAAACCGAGGTTTCGGGTGACGGCGGCCATGGCCGAAACCAGCAGCAACGGGTCGTTGACCGGCAGTTGGATCGACTCCTTGAGCGGCACGTCGATGGCGTTCTGATAGACGTCGTACACGCCGACGATATCGGCGATGAACAAGCCATCGAACAACCCGCGCTCAAGGATTTGCGCCAGTTCGGTCCAGTACTCGATGGTTTTGTACTGGGTGGAGGTGTCCCGTGGGTGGGTCCACATACCGTGGTTGATGTGCCCGATGCAGTTCATGTTGAAGGCATTGAGCAGGATCTTTTTCTTTGCCATCAGATCGTCCCCCGCAGCGGCGGGTTTTCATCGTTGAGGTAGTAATTGCCCACCGCGTGGTATTTCCAGCGCACCGGGTCGTGCAGGGTGTGTACGCGGGCGTTGCGCCAGTGGCGGTCCAGGCCGTGCTCGGCCAGGGTCGCCTGGCTGCCGGCGGGTTCGAACAGAGTGCTGCCGGCGGCCAGGGAAATCTCGGTGCTCAAGGCGCGGGCTTCGGCCACGGCAACCGAGGCGGCGGCGACGGTGTGGGCGTTGCTGTCGGCTTGGGCCTGGTCAACAAACTCACCGGCGCGCTCCAGCAAGGCTTCGGCGGCGTGCAGGCGAATGCTCAGGTGGCCGAAGCTCTTGAGCGTCAGCGGATCTTCGGTGGCCTTGTCGCTGCCGGCATCGATCCACGGGCGGGTTTTGGTGCGCACAAAGTGCAGCGCATCTTCAAACGCGGCGCGGGCGATACCGGTGTCGATGGCGGCATGGAGGATCTGCGCCAGCGGCCCGACGGTGGTCGGGCGTTCAAAGGCGCTCTGGAAGGGGATCACGTCGTGGGCGGCGACCCACACGTTGTCGAACACCACCGAGCCGCTGCCGGTGGTGCGCTGGCCGAAGCCGCTCCAGTCGTCGATCACTTCCAGGCCGGTACTGTCGCGGGGCACAAAGGCCAGTTGCTGCACGCCGTGTTCATCCACCACCGAGGTCGGAATGCGTTGCGCGTAGATCGCCCCGGTTGAATAGAACTTGCGACCGGTGATGCGAAAGCCGTCGCCGTCGCGGGTGATGCGCGTGACGCGGTCGTGAGCGGTCTTGGTGCCCAGTTCCGCAAGGGCATTGCCAAAGCGCCGGCCGGCGAGTACCTCGGCGTACAGGCGCTGTTGCTGCGCCGGGCTGCCGTTCACGCGCAGCACTTCTAGGGCATAGAAATGGTTTTGCGGGATCTGCCCCAACGAGGCGTCGGCCTGGGCGATCAGCGCGATGACCTTGGCCAGCGTGACGTTGGACACGCCGGCGCCGCCGTGTTGTTTTGGCACGCTGATGCCCCACAGGCCGGAGCGGGAAAACGCATCTAGCTCCGGCCAGGGCAGGCGGCGTTCGCGGTCGCGCTGGGCGCTGTCGCGGCGCAGGTCTTCGGCGAGATCGCTGGCGACAATAAGGGCTTGTTCGTCGCTGGTGATAACCGCGACGTTTGCAGAGAAAGTCATAGGTGTTCTCCAGAATCTCGTGGAAAAGTGTTCTGGTCGGTCAGATCCAGGAGTGGCGAGCCGGCAACGTGCCGTTCAACCGATAGGCGCCGATCGCGTGATACTTCCAGCGCACCGGGTCGTGCAGCGTGTGTACCCGCGCATTGCGCCAGTGACGGTCGAGGTTGAATTCGGCGAGGGTGGCGCGGCTGCCGGCCAGTTCGAAGAGCTTTTCGCTGACCAGCAACGAGACCTCGGTGGTGAGCACCTTGGCCTCGGCCACGGCGATGGACGCGCGGGCGGCCGACTGCGCGGTGATCGGCGCGGCGCTGACCTGGTCCAGTACCTGACCGGCCTTGCGCAGCAGCGCTTGGGCGGCGTGCAGTTCGATGGTCAGCTTGCCGATGTCGGCGATCACATACAGGTCATCGCTGGCGCGTTCGACCTTGGCGTCGACCCATGGGCGCGAGCGTTCACGCACGAAGGCGAGGGTGTCGTCGAGGGCGCCACGGGCGATACCTGCGTCGATGGCGGCCTGGATCAATTGGGACACCGCGCCCTGGATGTTCGGGCTTTGGCCGATGCGCCAGTTGTCGACCACCAGTTCGGCGCTCACCGGCACCTGGTCCAACATTACGGTGCCGCTGGCGGTGGTGCGTTGGCCGAAGCCGGACCAGTCATCCACGATGCGCAGCCCTGGGGTGCCACGGCGTACAAAGGCCATGACCTGCCGGCCGTCATCGTTCAGCGCCTTGATCGCCACCCAATGGGCAAACAGTGCGCCGGTGGAGTAGAACTTCTGGCCGCTGACCACATGACCGTCGCCCTTGGCGGTGATGCGCGCCTTGAGTTCCAGGGTGTTTTTGGTGCCGCGCTCGGGGCCGCCGTTGCCGATGCGCCAGCCGTCGAGCACGCTCTGAAACAGCTGCTTTTTCTGGCGCTCGGTGGCTGCGCCCTGCAACAGGTGCAGGATGCCGAAATGGTTCTGCGGGATCTGCCCGAGGGCCGGGTCTGCCGCGCTGATGATCGCGAACACCTCGGCCAGGGTCACGAAAGACACCTGCGGGCCGCCGTACTCGCGGGGAATGGAAATACTGCCCAGCCCGCTGCGGGTGAACTGTTCGACCTGCGCCCACGGCAATTGGCGTTGCTGGTCGCGCTGGGCGGCCTGCACACGTGCAGCCTGGGCCAGCGCATGGGCTGCGTCGAGCGCCTCTGCATCGTTGCGCAGCACGGCGGCCGGCAACAGCAGGGGCGCGATATCCAGATCATTCCGGGGGGGTGTTAGAGCCAAGTTAGACATCAGCGCCGCTCCTTGGCTGCACGTAATGCCCTGGCGTTATGCACCGGGGTAATCCTGACCATACCGACCTCGCATTCAATGAAATAAAAACAGAAAAATCAGAGATGTCCGGTGGTCCGGTGCATATACCCTAAGCTTGTTAAATATTTAAATAAACTAACTTTTGGGAATATGCATAGAAGAGCCGTTACCCTGGTTCGCACGGCGAGCCGAGGGGCCGTGGTTGATAGGTCAATGCCGTCTTGGCGGTGGGGGGGGTGGTGCAGGCGGCGATACGTAACGTGCGTGCCGGCGCCCAGCGTGAATTATTGCCGACGCGATCCAGAATGCAGTACGTGACCTCGACGCGGCTGTCGTCCCCGCCTTCGACAATCACCGCCGACGGCACCCAGACCTGCACCGGCAGGCCCACCGTCTTCGCCTGGATCCGCGGCAGGTCCAGGCGCACATCGCCCCAGCGCAGGGTGATGGCATCGCCGCTGCTCATGTTCAGGTAGGGCTCGATGGTCAGTGGGATTCCACGCCGCGCCTGGCGCTCGTTGACGCCGTAACGGCGGATGGTCTCGGGCAGGCCGACCGGTGCAAGGTTCTGGTTTTCATCGCTGTACAGCGCCATCGGCTGGCCGCCTGGGAAGTTGGTCTTGACCCGTACCGTGGTCACTGCCGAACGCGACGGGCCGTGACCGATCCGCATGACCTGGTAGCGAACCTGTGCCAGGCCGTCCAGCACAAAGCTTTGCGGAACCCGCAGGTGGGTGGGTGCGCCGACCTTGCCCGCGCTCACCCGTCGTGAGGCGGCGAAGCAGTTGTTCCAGAACAGCTCGATCAGGTCGCCTTCGTCCATGCCGGGGTAAGGGGCGATGTCCACCAGCAGCTGTGCGGCCGCCAGTGCGTTGATGCCTTGTCGACTAGCTTGGGGCAGGATTGGGGCGGTGAGTATTGCCTCGGTTGCAGTGCGCGTCATAAGTCATCTCCTTGATGCAGCCAGCAGCAATCGTTCCGGCCCGTGGGCGCGGGTGCGCCGGGAGCTGGAAGGAACGATTTCAGTGAGTAGCCGGGATAGGATCCAATCCTCTGGGCGCTAGATAAGAGGGTTTGCCGCAAGGCGTCAATGGCGGCAAAGGGCTAAACGGCGGGTCGGAGAAGATTCAGAAGGGTCTGACTGGGAGGGGGATTTTAAGACGGTGCTGGCGGTGTGTTTTACCTGAGGGTTCGCCGCATGCCTGTAGGCCCTGTGACAAGGGAGCAAGCTCCCTTGTCACAGGCCGGTGTGCTGCCTGGTTGCAACGGTATCAGTGAGCCAGGAATTTGCTCAGGAACTGTCGGGTGCGTTCTTCCCTGGGGTTGGCGAACAACGCCTTGGCATCGCCCTGTTCGACGATCACGCCCTTATCGAAAAAGATCACCCGGTTGGCCACGTCGCGGGCAAAGCTCATTTCGTGGGTGACGATGACCATGGTGCGATTCTCTTCGGCCAGGCTGCGGATGGTCGCCAGCACTTCGCCGACGAGCTCCGGGTCCAGCGCCGAGGTGGGCTCATCGAACAGAATCACCTCAGGCTCCATGGCCAGCGCCCGGGCAATCGCCACACGCTGTTGCTGGCCGCCGGACAGGCGCCGTGGGTAGGCGTCTTCCTTGCCTGCCAGGCCGACCCTGGCCAGCAGCTTGCGTCCCAGGGCGATAGCGTCTTGGCGTGGCATCTTCTTGACCACGGTGGGCCCTTCGATGACGTTTTCCAGCGCGGTGCGGTGCGGGAACAGGTTGAAGTTCTGGAACACAAAACCCACGTGCTGGCGCAAGCGCCGCACCAGGCTTTGTTGTTGGTTGAGCGGTTTGCTGCCGTCGATCTGGATGTCGCCCACCTTGATGCGACCGCTGGTGGGTTCTTCGAGGAAGTTCAGGCAGCGCAGGAAGGTGGTCTTGCCGGAACCGCTGGGGCCGATGATGGCGACGACTTCGCCTGCCTTGACCTCAAGATCGATACCGTTGAGCACCACCTGACCGCTGAATTGTTTGGTCAGCTTTTCCACCACGATCATGCTTCAGGACTCCAGGTCATGCCGGTTGACCCGGTCTTCCAGACGATTTTGAAAATGCGCCAGGATGCTCGCCAGCACCCAGTAGATCAGGGCTGCGGACAGATACATGGTGAAAATTTCGAAGGTGCGCGCCGACACCAGTTGCGCCTGGCGAAACAGCTCGGGCACCTGGATGGTCGCGGCCAGCGCCGTGTCCTTGACCAGCGAAATAAAGCTGTTGCCCAACGGTGGTAGGGCGGTGCGCATGGCCTGCGGCAGGATGGCCCGGCGCAGGGTCTGCGCGCGGGTCATGCCGATACTGGCCGCGGCTTCCCACTGGCCACGCTCGATGGAGGCGATGGCGGCCCGCAGGATTTCACAGGCGTAAGCGGCCATGTTCAGCGAAAAACCGATCATGGCAGCCGGAATCGGATCCAGCTCGATGCCCACTTGCGGCAAGCCGTAGTAGATCAAAAACAGCTGTACCAGCAAGGGCGTGCCGCGAAAGAACGACACGTAGACCCGGGCGGGCAAGCGCAGCAGCTTGAAGCGCGACAGACGCATCAAGGCCAGGCCGAAGCCCAGCAGCAAGCCGAAAAACATCCCGCCAAGGCTAAGAATCACCGTGTAATACGCGCCCTTGAGCAAAAAGGGCGCGGAGTCCAGCGCGAGTTGGAAACCTGCTTCCATTATTGAGTGACGTCAGCGTTGAAGTACTTCTCGGAGAGCTTCTTCAAGGTGCCATCGGCGCGCAGCTTGTCGAGGGCCTTGTTCACCGCGTCCAGCAGTTCAGGCTCGCCTTTGCGCAGGGCGATACCGGATTCCTGACGCGAGAAGGCGTCGCCGGCGGCGGCCGTGTCTGGGGCTTTCTTGGCGTATTCCAGGGCGGCCAGGCGGTCGATCAGGATGGCGTCAATGCGGCCGATGCGCAGGTCCTGAAATTTGGTCGGGTCGTCGTTGTAGGTCTTGATGATGGCTTTGGGTTGGTTGTCCTTGAGCCATTGTTCATAGTTGGTGCCCAGGCCTACGCCGACTTTCTTGCCGGCCAGATCGTTGGCAGTCTTGATCGTGTCGACGTTTTTCTTCAGCACCAGCGCCTGGATGCCGGAAACGGTATAGGGCTTGGAGAAGTCGTACTTCTTCTTACGCTCTTCAGAGATGGTGACTTGGTTGACCACCGCGTCCAGGCGCTTGGACTCCAGGGCAGCGAGGATGCCGTCCCATGGCGTGGCCTGCAGCTTGACCTTCACACCCAGCTCTTTGGCCAGGGCTTCGGACAGCTCCACTTCGAAACCGCTGAGCTTGCCGCTTTCATCGACGAAGCTGAACGGTGGGTAGGTGCCTTCCAGGCCAATCTTGATCTCGCCGGCCTTTTTGATAGTGGCCAGTTGTTCGCCGGCAACCGCTTGGCCCAGCCAACCGGCGCCCAGCGCCAGACCCAAAGTGCCAACCAGCAACGTGCGACGGAATACAGAAATAGTCATGAGAGCCCCTGTGTTTTTTATGTTGAGCGAAGCAGGTGACGCAGTAGGTCGTATCCTGCCTTAAAGCGCGAAGCGCGTCTTGGCCTTCGGCGCGATGATAAAGGCGGTTTTTAAGACTTGAAAATAATATAAATCTTAATTCATATTCCATTTCTGAATATGTGTTGGGTCTAATGTGGGAGGGGGCTTGCCCCCTCCCACATTCAGCCCGCGTTTATTCAGTTGAAAACTGAGTTGTACGCAAACAACGCCGGCGCCCCGCCGGTGTGCAGGAAAATGATCGGCCCGTCTTCAAACCGCTGACGCCCGATGCCATCGAGCAGACCGGCCATGGCCTTGCCCGTATAGACCGGGTCCAACAGCAGACCTTCCTGGCTGGCCAAAAGTTTGATCGCGGCCAGGGTGCCGGCATTCGGCTCGCCGTAGCGGGGCCCGAAGTATTCGTCCCACAGAATCACCTTGAACGCGTCGGGGATGCCCACGCCGAGCAACTCGGCCGTGCGCTCGGCCAGGCCCTGCACTTTCGGGCGCTGGGCTTCGTCGGTGCGCGACACGGTGATGCCCACCACCGGCAGGTTCGGCAGCGCTTCGCTCAACGCCAATGCCAGGCCGCTGTGGGTGCCGGCGCTGCCGGAGGCCAACACCACGGCAGCGAATTCCAGGCCGCTGTCTTCGATCTGTGCGGCCAGTTCCAGGCCCGCGCGCACGTAACCCAGGGCGCCGAGCGCATTGGAGCCGCCGATGGGCACCAGGTACGGCTTCTTGCCGTTGCTGCGCAGGCGGTCGGCGAGGGCATTGAGCTGGTCGTCGACGTTGTCGAGGTTCTCTACCAGTTCGACCTTGGCGTCGAACAGTTCCAGCAGCAGGCGGTTGCCATTGCCGAGGTAGTTGGGGTCTTCGGTAGCGGTAGGGTTTTCCAGCAGGGCGGCGCAGCCCAGGCCGAGCCTGGCGGCCAGCGCGGCGGTTTGGCGTACGTGGTTGGACTGGATGGCGCCGGCGGTCACCAAGGTATCGGCGCCCTGGGCGATGGCGTCGGCCGCCAGGTATTCGAGTTTGCGCAGTTTGTTGCCGCCCATGGCCAGTGGCGTGGTGTCATCGCGCTTGACGTAGATGTCCCGGCCCAGCCAGGTCGACAGCCGTTCGAGTTTTTCCAGGGCAGTGACGCCGCCCAGCAGGTCCAGACGGTTAAAGCGGTCGAGCTGTTGCTTGATCATGGCTACGCACGGTTGCTGAAGGGATGAAGCGACTATAGGCAGGCACTTTTCATCGGGCAACCGTCAATCGCTTATGTCCAATAGTTCTTAGCATCGCACCATTGGTTCTTAAGGGCGGCCCGGTTGGATACCGTAAAGTGACGGCCATTACGTCAGGAGTGAATACCGTGAGTGAGCGTTCCAGCCATTGGCAATTACAGACCATCGTCAGCCAACTGCGCGGCGCCCGCGACCAATGGCGAACGCGCAACGGCCGGTTGAGCGGCGAGCATGGTGGCCGCGAATTGCCTTCGCGCGAGGCGGTGGCGCAGATCCTTGAAGCGCTGTGCGGGGCGCTGTTCCCGATGCGCCTGGGGCCGGCGGATTTACGCGAAGAGAGCGAAGACTTTTACGTCGGTCACACCCTCGACGTGGCACTCAACGCCTTGCTCGCCCAGGCGCGCCTGGAGCTGCGTTATGCCGCGCGCCAGGGTGGCCAGGATGACAGCCGGCTCGATGCCCATGCCATTCGCCTGATCCAGGATTTCGCGCTGGCCTTGCCTTCGTTGCGCAGCCTGCTGGACACCGATGTGCTGGCCGCGTACCACGGCGACCCCGCTGCGCGTAGCGTGGATGAAGTGCTGCTGTGCTACCCGGGGATCCTGGCGGTGATTCACCATCGCCTGGCCCACCACCTGTACCGCGCCGGCTTGCCGCTGCTGGCGCGGATCATCGCGGAAATCGCCCACTCGGCCACCGGCATCGATATCCACCCCGGCGCGCAGATCGGCCCGAGCTTCTTCATCGACCACGGCACGGGCGTGGTGATCGGCGAGACCGCGATCATCGGCGAGCGGGTGCGTATCTACCAGGCCGTGACATTGGGCGCCAAACGCTTCCCGGCGGACGAGGATGGGCAATTGCAGAAAGGTCATCCGCGCCACCCTATCGTCGAGGATGACGTGGTGATCTATGCCGGGGCGACGATCCTGGGGCGCATCACCATCGGCAAGGGCTCGACCATTGGCGGCAATGTGTGGCTGACCCGCAGCGTACCGGCCGAGGCGAACATCACGCAGGCGAACTTGCAGCATGACGATGGCGCGCAGAAGTAAAGAACCGGCATGAATCCCCTGTGGGAGGGGCAAGCCCCCTACCACTTTTGATTGCATTCCAGATTTTTACCGGATTTCTCCCTGCAATCGCTGAACGATTGGCTCCCGCCACCCGTCATACCAAACCTTGAGCTGGTGTAGGAAGTATCTGCCGCTCAGCCCTGCGATTAGTCCCAGACCGCCTTTTCATGTTTAACTTGAACGCTTGTTCAAGTTAAACCCGGTGGTTCGCTGCCCGCTCACAACAGGAGGCTTACCTTTGCTGAGTCCGTTTTTTACAGCCACATTCCCAACCCTCGGGGTGCATCGTTCATGAGTGCATCGTCCACCCCAGCCAGCGGCATGGTGCGCATGAATGCGCCGGTTTTCTACTTTGCCGCTACCTTCATTTTGCTGTTCGGCATCACGGTCATCGCTATCCCGCAACAGGCCGGTGCCTGGTTGCTGGCGGCGCAAAACTGGGCGGCCAATACGGTCGGCTGGTACTACATGCTGGCGATGACCCTGTATCTGGTCTTCGTGGTGGTCACCGCGTTATCGGGCTACGGCAAGATAAAACTCGGTGCCGACCACGACGAGCCCGAATTCAGTTACTTGTCCTGGGCCGGCATGCTGTTCGCCGCCGGCATCAGCATCACGCTGTTTTTCTTCTGCGTGTCCGAGCCGCTGACGCACCTGGTGCAACCGCCCCAGGGCGCGCCAATGAACGCTGACGCCGCGCGCCAGGCCATGCAGGTGCTGTTTCTGCACTGGGGCCTGCACGGCTGGGGCGTGTTTGCGTTCGTCGGCATGGCCCTGGCGTATTTCGCCTACCGGCATAACCTGCCGCTGGCGTTGCGCTCGGCGCTGTACCCGCTGATCGGCAAGCGCATCAACGGCCCCATTGGTTATGCGGTGGATGGCTTCGGCATCATTGCCACGGTATTCGGCCTGGGCGCCGACATGGGCTTTGGTGTGTTGCACCTCAACTCGGGTCTGGACTACCTCTTCGGCATCGCCCACACCCAATGGATCCAGGTCGGCCTGATCACCCTGATGATGGGCGCGGCGATCCTGGTCGCGGTGGCCGGCGTCGACAAGGGCGTGCGGGTGATGTCCGATATCAACATGCTGCTGGCCTGCGCGCTGCTGCTGTTCGTGTTGTTCGCCGGGCCTACCCAGCACTTGCTCAATACCCTGATCCAGAACATCGGCGACTACCTTGGCGCCTTGCCGACCAAGAGCTTCGACGTGTACGCCTACGACAAACCCAGCGACTGGCTGGGCGGTTGGACGGTGTTCTATTGGGCCTGGTGGATCGCATGGTCGCCGTTCGTGGGCCTGTTTATCGCACGCATTTCCCGTGGCCGTACCATCCGTGAATTCGTGTTCGGCGTACTCCTGATCCCGCTGGGTTTCACCCTGGCGTGGATGTCGATCTTCGGCAACAGCGCCATCGACCAGGTACTCAACCACGGCATGGCGGCGCTCGGTCAGTCGGCCATCGATGATCCGTCGATGAGCCTCTACCTGCTGCTGGAAACCTACCCGTGGAGCAAAACCGTCATTGCGGTGACGGTGTTTATCAGCTTCGTATTCTTCGTCACCTCGGCGGACTCGGGCACCGTTGTGCTGTCGACCTTGTCGTCCAAGGGCGGCAACGCCGATGAAGACGGGCCGAAATGGCTGCGCGTGTTCTGGGGCGCAATGACCGCGCTGGTCACCAGTGCCTTGCTGTTTGCCGGCAGTATCGACTCGTTGAAATCGGCGGTGGTGCTGACTTCGTTGCCGTTCTCGCTGATCCTGCTGTTGATGATGTGGGGCCTGCACAAAGCCTTCTATCTCGAGTCGCAAAAGCAGATTGCACAATTGCATTCGCTGGCGCCGATCTCGGCCTCGCGTAAAGGCAGGGGCGGCTGGCGCCAGCGCTTGAGCCAGGCAGTGCACTTCCCGTCGCGCGACGAGGTGTATCGCTTCCTTGACTCGACGGTACGCCCGGCAATTGAAGAAGTGACCGCTGTGTTCGTCGAAAAGGGCCTGAGCGTGGTCGCTCAGCCGGACCCGGCCAACGACAGCGTCAGCCTGGAAATCGGCCATGGCGAGGAGCACCCGTTCATCTACCAGGTGCAGATGCGCGGCTATTTCACACCGTCGTTCGCCCGTGGCGGCATGGGTTCCAAAGAGATCAACAACCGCCGCTATTACCGCGCGGAAGTGCACCTGAGCGAGGGCAGCCAGGACTACGACCTGGTCGGCTATACCAAGGAACAGATCATTAACGACATCCTCGATCAGTACGAGCGGCACCTGCAGTTCCTGCACTTGGTGCGCTGAAAACGGCCTGTGGATGTGCGTCAAACCGTTCCTCTCTTGTAGCGCTTTGCTGTAAAAGGATGAGGCAGACTTAAGCGATTCAGCGGCTTAAAAGGCTCGGGAATAACGTTATTCCCGGGCCTTGTTTGCCCCAAGCCCAGAGAGGATTCGATGACGTACATTGCAGCCGAAAACCGCTATGAATCTATCCCGTATCGCCGCGTAGGCCGCAGTGGACTGGTGCTACCCGCACTGTCCCTGGGGCTGTGGCACAACTTTGGCGACAGCACCCCGATCGACACCCAGCGCGCCCTGCTGCGCACCGCCTTCGACCTGGGGATCAACCACTTCGACCTGGCCAACAACTATGGCCCGCCCTATGGCAGCGCCGAGATCAATTTCGGCCGGCTGCTGCGCGAAGACTTCAAGCACTACCGCGATGAATTGATCATCTCCAGCAAAGCCGGTTGGGACATGTGGCCAGGCCCTTATGGCCAGGGCGGTGGCTCGCGCAAATACGTATTGGCCAGCCTCGACCAGAGCCTGCAGCGAATGGGCGTCGACTATGTGGATATTTTCTACTCCCACCGTTTTGACGCCGACACGCCCCTGGAAGAAACCGCCAGCGCCCTTGCCATTGCCGTACAACAGGGCAAGGCGTTGTACATCGGTATCTCTTCGTATTCCGGTGTAAAAACCCGTGAAATGGCGGCGCTGCTCAAAGAGTGGAAAGTGCCGTTGCTGATCCACCAACCGGCCTACAACCTGCTCAACCGCTGGGTGGAAAAAGACCTGCTGGACACCACCGAAGAACTCGGTGCCGGGGTGATCGCTTTCACGCCGCTGGCCCAGGGGTTGTTGACCGACAAATACCTCAACGGCGTGCCCGCTGACGCGCGGGTCAATCGCCCGGGTGGCGGTTCTTTGCAGGCCGGGCATCTGTCCGAAGCCAACATCGCCCATGTGCGTGCGCTGAATGAAATTGCCCAGCGCCGTGGCCAGAGCCTGGCGCAACTGGCGTTGGCCTGGACCCTGCGCGACCCACGGGTAACCAGTGCGCTGATCGGCGCGAGCCGGCCGGAGCAGATTATCGAGAACGTCGGTGCGTTGAAGAACTTGAGCTTCACTGCCGAGGAGTTGGCAGAGATCGACCGGTTTGCGCAGGAAGGCGGGATTAACCTTTGGGAAAAACCATCCACGGCTGAATAGCCTGATACCACTGGGTCAAAAGTGCGGGAGGGGCTTGCCCCTCCCACCGTTGATTTTCGGTGTGACGACTAGAACGGTGCGTCGCCCAATATCGTCGCCCGATGCATCACCCGCCGCTGCGGCCGGTAGTCATCCACCGCGTAATGCTGGGTCGCGCGGTTATCCCAGAACGCCACGTCATTCTCCTGCCAGCGCCAACGGATGGTGAACTCCGGCCGCGTCGCGTGGGCGAACAGCAGCTTGAGAATCGCCTCGCTCTCGGCCGGTTCCAGTTCGTTGATCCTGGTGGTGAAGCCCTCGTTGATAAACAGCGACTTGCGCCCGCTGACCGGATGCGTGCGCACTACTGGGTGCGACAACGGTGGGTTTTTGCGGCGGGTTTCTTCCCAGCGCACCACGTCTTCGGCCGTGTTGCCGAAGCGCTCCAGAGGAAAGGACTTGGTGAAGTCGTGGGTAGCGGTGAGGCCGTTGAGCAGCGCCTTGAGCGGCTCGGACAACGCCGCATAGGCCGCAAACCCACTGGCCCACAAGGTGTCGCCGCCAAACGCTGGCAGCAGCTTGGCACTGAGCACCGCGCCGAGCGCCGGGGTCGGCAGGAAGGTCACATCGGTATGCCACACGGCATTGTCGCGCACGTCAGTGACGGCCGTGTCGAGGACCAGCACTTCGGGCTGTTCCGCCACGTTGGGGTAGATCGGGTGAATGTGCAGGTCGCCGAAATGCGCGGCGAATCGCGCCTGTTGCTGCGGCGTGATGGCTTGGTCGCGAAAGAACAGCACCGAGTGGCTGAGCAACGCGTGTTCGATGGCGTCGCGATGTTCGGCACTCAGCGGCTGGGTGATATTGACGCCGCTGATCTGGGCGCCCAGGGCGATGCTCAATGGGGTAACGGTCAGGCCGGTCATAGGTTCACCACTCAATGTGCCTGGCCATGCCAGGGCACCAGTTTGCGCTGCAGGGCGCGCAGGCTCATTTCCATCGCGAAGGCAATCAGGGCGATGACCAGGATCCCCAGCACCACCACGTCGGTGACCAGGAACTGCGCCGCCGACTGCACCATGAAACCCAGGCCGCTGGTGGCGGCGATCAGCTCGGCAGCCACCAAGGTCGACCAGCCCACGCCCAGGCCGATGCGCACACCGGTGAGGATGTCGGGCAGGGCGCTGGGCAGGATCACGTGGCGAATCAACTGGGCACGGCTCGCGCCCAGCGATTGCGCCGCGCGCAGTTTGGCCGGGTCGACAGTGCGCACGCCCGTCGCGGTCGCGATGGCGATTGGTGCAAAGATCGCCAGGTAAATCAGCAGCACCTTGGACAGCTCGCCGATGCCGCACCAGATCACGATCAACGGCAAGTAAGCCAGGGGCGGTATCGGCCGGTAGAACTCGATCAACGGATCAAGAATGCCGCGCGCAATGCGATTGGAACCGATGGCGATCCCCACCGGAACGGCGGTGAGCACTGCAAAGCCCAAACCCAGGCCGATACGGTTGAGGCTTGCGCCCAGGTGCTGCCACAAGGTGGCGTCCATATAACCGGTGGTCGCCAGCAGCCAGCCTTTTTGCAGCACCGCAGACGGTGGTGGCAGGAACAGCGGTTCGATCAAACCAGTGGCGGTGACGGCCCACCAAAGCGTCAGCAATGCCGCCAGGGTCAGCACGCTGACCCAGCGGGTACTCAGGTTGCGACGCACCGCGATCGCCATGTGCGCCGGCGGCTTGGCGACAGTGGCGGGGAGTTCATAGCTGCTCATGCGGATACCTGCCGTTGCGAAAATACTCTGCCCAGCACGTGCTCGCGGGTTTCGATAAAACGCGGGTCGGACTTGATCGCCCGTGCCGATTCGCCGGCCGCGTAGCGTTGGCCGAAGTCCAGTTGCAGGCGCTCGACGACCTGACCGGGGTTGGGCGCCAGCAGGATCAGATCGGTGGCCAGAAACACCGCCTCTTCGATGTCATGGGTAATCAGGAACACCGGCTTGGCCGTGCGCCGCCAGACTTGCAGCAGCAGCTCCTGCATCTGTTCGCGGGTGAACGCATCGAGGGCGCCGAAGGGTTCGTCCATCAGCAGCACGCGCGGGTCGGCCGCCAAGGCGCGGGCCAGGCCGACACGTTGTTTCTGGCCACCGGAAAGCTGCCAGATACGGCGGTTGTCGAAGCCGGCCAGGTCCACCAGGGCGAGCATTTCTCGCGCACGCGCTTCACGCTGCGCCTTGGCTACACCGGCCAACTCCAGGCCGAAACCGACGTTGGCCAGCACGTCCTGCCAGGGCAGCAACGCGTCGTCCTGGAACACCACGCCACGTTCGGCGCTCGGGCCTTTGACCGGTACGCCATCAAGGGTGATGCGCCCGGCGCAGGGTTCGACAAAACCGGCAATCAGGTTCAACAGCGAGGTCTTGCCACTGCCGGAAGGGCCCAGGGCGACCAGCAATTGCTGGGGCCCAAGCTCAAGTGAAATATCTGCCAGTACCGGTTCCGGGGCGCCTGGGTACTGTGCGCTGATGCGCTCCAGTTGTAGCAAGGCCATCGCGACGAACTCCTTGAATCAGTTGGTGATGAACTTGGCGTTGATGTAAGGGGCGTAGTCCGGCAGCACGGCGTCGACTTTGCCTAGTTCCTTGAGGAATGCGGCGGTATCGGTCACGGCCTTGGTGGTCGGTGCGCCGAGCAAGGTCACTTGGTCCGCGGCCAGCGGGTAGACGTTGCCTTGCAGCAGCAACGGAATGTCGCTGGCCTTGGCACCGGAGAGCTTTACCAGTTTGTCGACGTTGCTTTTGTCGGCGAGCCAGGCTTGTGGGTCTTTGCGGTATTGGGCGTAGGCGTCCAGCGTGACTTTGGCGAAGGCAGTGACGATTTCCGGGTGCTTCTCGGCGAAATCCTTGCGCACGATCCACGCGTCGAACGTCGGTGCGCCGAACTTGGCCAGTTCGCCGGAGGTGATCAACACTTTGCCGTTTTCCTTGGCCACGCCCAGGGCTGGGTCCCACACATAGGTGGCGTCGATATCACCGCGCTTCCAGGCGGCGATGATCGCCGGAGGCGCGAGGTTGAGAATCGTGACTTTCGACGGGTCGATGTTCCAGTGCTTCAACGCGGCCAGCAGGCTGTAGTGGCCGGTGGATACGAACGGCACGGCGACCTTTTTGCCGATCAGGTCCTGTGGGCTGTTGATGCCGGAACCGTCGCGCGCTACCAAGGCCTCGGCACCGCCGATCTGGGTGGCGACCAGAAAGGTCTGCACCGGCACTTTGCGGGTGATCGCGGCGGTCAGCGGGCTGGAGCCGAGATAGCCGATCTGTACGTCGCCCGAGGCGATGGCGGCAATGATGTCGGCACCGTTGTCGAATTTGCGCCAGTCTATTTTGGCGTGGGTGGCTTTTTCATAGGCGCCATCGGCCTGGGCGACCTTGGCGGGGTCTACGGTGGTCTGGTAGGCGATGGTCACATCCGCCGCCTGGGCAAACAGGCTGGCACCGGCCAGGGACAATGCGGCCAGAAGGCGCAGAGGGGTCAGCAGTTTCAAGGGTAAGCTCCTCAATCAGGCGGCCGAGGGTCGGCATGTGAGGAGACTAAATGATCTAAGAATCCGAAAATAAATAACTTTTTCGAATTAGCTTATGGGCGAAAGGTTGAAGCAATCTTCCTGCAAGTGAAGGGCAACTGTGGGAGGGGGCTTGCTCCCGATAGCAGGGTGTCAGTCGGTATAGGCATCAACTGACCCGCCGCCATCGGGAGCAAGCCCCCTCCCACCGGGAACCGCGTAGGTCCTTAGTTGCTGATGGCGAGGATGCTTGCCTGGTACGAACCGACGAACACATCGAAATCGCCCACTTCGTTTTGCTCCAGCTCTGCCTGCTGCGCCAGCGACGTGCGGGCCAGCTCTTCAAAACGTGCCTGCTCTTCGGGCGCGAGCGGTTCCTTGCGGAAATACTCGGCGTGCAGCTGGCTCTGATGCAGCGAGAACTGCGCGAAACTTTCTTTGCGTTCGGCCATCGCCGCCAGCACCTTGGCCGACGGCGTCAGGGACGGGTCCTGAACCTTCGCCAGTTGAGCGTCCAGCGCCTCGCTGTGTTCAGTGATGCCATGGCTCTGATCGAGCAGAGCGGCCAGCGGGGCGATCTTCTCCAACAGCTCGGCCGCCCACTCTTTCATGTCCACTGGCTGGCCGTCACGCTGCAATTGCAGGCCCGGACGCCGACCTTCCTTGACCACGCTGAGGAAGTTGGAGGTGGCGTTGCCGCACTCGTTGTTGGCGAACAGTGGGCTGTCGTTCAGCGCGCAATACAGCAGGAACGCATCGAGGAAGCGCGACTCCGGCAGGTCGATGCCCATCGGCAGGAACGGGTTGATGTCCAGGCAGCGTACTTCGATGTACTGGATGCCACGGGCCATCAGCGCCTGGATCGGGCGCTCGCCGGTGTAGGTCACGCGCTTGGGGCGGATGTTGGAGTAGTACTCGTTTTCGATCTGCAGGATGTTGGTGTTGAGCTGCACCCACTCACCGTCCTTGTGCGTGCCGACTTCAACGTACGGCGCGTACGGTGTTGCTACCGCTTCGCGCAGGCTATCGGTGTAGCTCGCCAAGTCGTTGTAGCACGGCGTCAGGCCGGCTTGGGCGTTGCTCTGGTAACCCAGGTCGCTCATGCGCAGGCTCGTGGCATACGGCAGGTACAGGGTGTCGGCGTCGAGCACTTCCAACTGGTGCGAGCGACCGCGCAGGAAGCCCGCGTCCAAGGCCGGCGAGGCACCGAACAGGTACATCAGCAGCCAGCTGTAGCGGCGGAAGTTGCGGATCAGCGCGATGTAGGCCGTGGACTGGTAATCGCGGTCGGTGCCGACAAAACCTTCAGTCTCCTTGAGCAACGGCCACAGCTGTTCCGGCAGGGAAAAGTTGTAGTGGATGCCGGCGATGCACTGCATGGTCTTGCCGTAACGCAGGGCCAGGCCCTTGCGATACACGTACTTGAGCTGGCCGATATTGGAGGTGCCGTAGTAGGCAATCGGAATATCTTCCTCGGCCGGCAACGGGCACGGCATCGAGGGGCTCCACAGGTATTCGCTGCCGAGCTTGGTGTAGGCGAAGCGGTGGATCTTGTCCAGGCTGCTCAGGGTATCGGCCGGGTTGGGCAGGGCCGGGGTGATGAACTCCAGCAGCGATTCCGAGTAGTCGGTGGTGATCAATTCGTTGGTCAACGCGGCGCCCAGGGCTTCGGGGTGCGGCGTTTGTGCCAGGCGACCCTCACCGGTAACGCGCAGGCATTCACGCTCGATGCCGTGCAGGCATTGCTCTAGCAGGGAGAGGTGTTCGCGCTTGCCGAGCAGGGCCAGGCGGCGGTTGAGAAGTTCGCTCAAGTTGGATTCCTTCACGCGTCAGTCGCCCCAATATGGGGGTGGGCAGGACGGTCTACAAGGGTGAAGTTAAAACTGGCGTGATCGCCTGGTTTTGAGTCGATTTGACCCGCTATAAATAAAGCCTACTTCATTCTACGAATTGGGCTACAGCGCAGCGGGAAAATTCCGGCGCTGTTATCGCAGCGCCGAAATTAACTCAAATCAAGGGTGAGGAGCTATAGGACAGCGAACGTGCCCTGCGCTTTTGCGACAAGTCTTTCGTCCTGATACACGTCCGCTTCGACCACCAGGGTGCGTCTACCGGCGTGAATCACCCGGCTGGTGCACAGCACGTCACCGTCTTCCACGGCGCGAATGTAGTTGATCTTGCATTCGATGGTCGCGCTCTGCTGGTCGAAGCCATGGGAACTGGAACATGCCAGGCCCATGGTGATGTCCACCAGGCTGAAAATCGCCCCGCCATGCAGCTTGCCCGCGCGGTTACGCAGGTGCGGCTGCAGGGTCAGGGCCACCTCGGCAACGCCTTCTTCCAGGCGTTGCAGGCGGCAGCCGATCAGTTCGCTGAAGGCGCTCTGGGTCAAACCGGCGGGGATTTGCATCAGCGCTTCTTCAACTGCTTGGCGTTGGCGAACAGCGAGGCCATGGCGTTGTTGCTCGGCGCCGCAGTCGCGGTTTCCTTGCGGGGGGCGTTGTTCTGCGATGGGCGTGGCGCGGAGCCAGGGCGCGCACCACGGGCACCGTCGATTTTTTCGCCGGGCGTGTCGCTCATGCGCATCGACAGGCCGACGCGTTTGCGCGGGATATCAACTTCCATGACCTTGACCTTGACCACGTCGCCGGCCTTTACCGCCTCACGCGGGTCTTTGATGAACTTCTCCGAAAGCGCGGAGATGTGCACCAAACCGTCCTGATGCACGCCGATATCCACGAAGGCACCGAAGTTGGTCACGTTGGTCACCACGCCTTCAAGGATCATGCCCGGTTGCAGGTCCTTGAGGTCTTCGACGCCGTCCTGGAACTCTGCGGTCTTGAACTCTGGGCGCGGGTCGCGGCCAGGCTTTTCCAGCTCTTGCAGAATGTCGGTGATGGTCGGTACGCCGAAGGTTTCGTCGGTGTACTTTTTCGGGTCCAGGCGCTTGAGGAACGCAGCGTCGCCGATCAGCGAGCGGATGTCTCGGTCGGTTTCGGCGGCGATGCGTTGCACCAGCGGGTAGGCTTCCGGGTGAACGGCCGACGAATCCAACGGGTTGTCGCCGTTCATCACACGTAGGAAACCGGCGGCTTGTTCGAAGGTTTTTTCACCCAGGCGTGCAACTTTTTTCAGCGCGGCGCGGGTTTTGAAGGCGCCGTTTTCGTCACGGTGGGTGACGATATTCTGCGCCAGCGTGGCGTTGAGGCCGGAGATGCGCGCCAGCAGTGCCACGGAAGCGGTGTTTACGTCCACGCCCACGGCGTTTACGCAGTCTTCCACTACGGCATCCAGGCCTCGCGCCAGTTTCAATTGCGAGACGTCATGCTGGTACTGGCCGACACCGATGGATTTAGGGTCGATCTTCACCAGTTCGGCCAGCGGGTCCTGCAGGCGACGGGCGATGGACACCGCGCCACGGATCGACACGTCGAGGTCCGGGAATTCCCTGGACGCCAGTTCCGACGCCGAGTACACCGAAGCGCCCGCCTCGGAGACCATGACTTTGGTCATCTTCATGGCTGGGTATTTTTTGATCAGCTCGGCGGCCAGCTTGTCGGTTTCGCGGCTGGCGGTGCCGTTGCCGATAGCGATCAGGTCTACCGAATGCTTGGCGCACAGGGCGGCCAGGATGGCGAGTGTCTGGTCCCACTTGTTGTGTGGCACGTGCGGGTACACGGTGGCGTGGTCCAGCAGCTTGCCGGTGGCATCGACCACCGCGACCTTGCAGCCGGTGCGCAGGCCTGGATCGAGGCCCAGGGTGGCGCGCGGGCCGGCCGGTGCGGCCAGCAGCAGGTCGTGAAGATTGTGGGCGAACACGTTGATCGCCTCGGTTTCGGCGCCGTCGCGCAGCTCGCCGAGCAGGTCGGTTTCCAGGTGGGTGTAGAGCTTGACTTTCCAGGTCCAGCGCACGACTTCACCGAGCCACTTATCCGCAGGACGGTTCTGATTCTGGATGCCGAATTGTTGACCGATCATGCCTTCGCACGGGTGCATGGTGCCCGGCAACTCGTCGCCGACTTTCAGCGCGCAGCTGAGAATGCCTTCGTTGCGGCCGCGGAAAATTGCCAGTGCACGGTGAGACGGCATGCTTTTGAGCGGTTCGTCATGCTCGAAATAATCGCGGAACTTGGCGCCTTCTTCCTCTTTGCCGGCGATGACGCGAGCGCTGAGGATGGCTTCCTGCTTGAGGTAAGTGCGCAGTTTTTCCAGGAGGTTGGCGTCTTCGGCGAAGCGCTCCATGAGGATGTACTTGGCGCCTTCGAGGGCGGCCTTGACGTCGGCGACGCCTTTTTCGGCATCGATAAAGCGCGCGGCTTCGGCTTCCGGGGCCAGCGACGGATCGTTGAACAGCCCGTCGGCCAGCTCGCCCAGGCCGGCTTCGAGGGCGATCTGGCCCTTGGTGCGGCGCTTTTGTTTGTACGGCAGGTAGAGGTCTTCGAGACGGGTCTTGGTGTCGGCAAGCTTGATGTCACGCTCGAGTTGCGGGGTCAGCTTGCCTTGTTCCTCGATGCTGGCGAGGATGCTGATGCGCCGTTCGTCGAGTTCTCGCAGGTAGCGCAGGCGCTCTTCCAGGTGACGCAGTTGGATGTCGTCGAGGCTGCCGGTCACTTCTTTTCGGTAACGGGCGATAAAGGGCACCGTGGAGCCCTCATCCAGTAGAGCGACGGCCGCTTCGACCTGTTGTGGGCGTACACCGAGTTCCTCGGCGATGCGGCTGTTGATGCTGTCCATAAAACCACCTGAAATTCTGAAAAGCAGCTCGCAGGCCCGGGAAACAAGGCCTTGCGCAGCTGGTTGAGCGGCCCGACTGGCGCCGCTACCTGGGTCAAGAGGCAGCCTATTGACCCTCGAAATCGGGAAATTGCTGCCCTGCGCTGAAAAAACGGATGAAGCCGTAAACAGTAAAGTCTGACAGTGCCCCTGCACGAAGGCGCCGCATTATAACCAGCGTTCTGCCCTTGGGGGGTACCGCGCCGGCGGTTGTAGGGCGCGGGTTCACTGGCAGTGGAGGAAAAATCTGCTAACAATGCACACGGTGCGTATAACGGCAGCTAGGCCATAATGCGCGCCGAGATAAGAGGAGCATCCAATGAGCAGCACTGCACAAACTGCTGAAGGCGAAAAAATTCTCATCGTTGATGACGATCCGGGGCTGAGCAGCCTGCTGGAGCGTTTTTTCAACTCCAAGGGCTACCGTGCCCGCGCGGTGCCGAACACCGAGCAGATGGACCGCCTACTGGGGCGCGAAGTGTTCAACCTGGTCGTACTCGACCTGATGCTGCCCGGCGAAGACGGCCTGACTGCCTGCAAGCGCCTGCGCGGCGCGAACAATCAGATTCCAATCATCATGCTCACCGCCAAGGGCGATGAGCTGAGCCGCATCAAGGGCCTTGAACTGGGCGCTGATGACTACCTGGCCAAGCCATTCAACCCGGATGAACTGATGGCCCGGGTCAAAGCCGTACTGCGTCGTCAGGCCCCGCCGGTTCCTGGCGCGCCCGGCAGCGAAGACGAAAGCGTTACCTTTGGCGATTACGAGTTGTCGCTGGCAACGCGCGAACTCAAGCGTGGCGACGAAGTGCACATGCTCACCACCGGCGAATTCGCAGTGCTCAAGGCCTTGGTGATGAACGCACGCCAGCCGCTGACTCGCGACAAGCTGATGAACCTTGCCCGTGGCCGGGAATGGGACGCTCTGGAACGCTCCATCGACGTGCAGATCTCCCGTCTGCGCCGGATGATCGAGCCAGACCCGTCCAAGCCACGTTATATCCAGACGGTATGGGGCGTGGGTTATGTGTTTGTGCCGGATGGCACCGCAACCAAGTGATCGATGATTTGCAGCGGCGAGCATCCTGGCGTTTGATCCCATGAAGGTCAACGGCGTGCTCGGCGTCTGCAATTCTGCGAGCGCCGCTCGTTCCTGCAAGGTGTCCAGCTGTCATCTATGAAAACCCCGCTGTGGTTCCCACAAAGTTTCTTCTCGCGCACCCTTTGGCTGGTGCTTATTGTCGTTCTGTTTTCCAAGGCACTTACGCTGGTTTATCTGTTGATGAACGAGGACGTGCTGGTGGATCGGCAGTACAGCCATGGTGTCGCCTTGACGCTGCGTGCCTACTGGGCCGCCGACCCCGAGAACCGCGAGAAGATCGCCAAGGCCGCCACCCTGGTGCGCGTGGCCGGCGCGGGCGTGCCGGAGGGTGAGCAGCACTGGCCCTACAGCGAGATCTACCAACGCCAGATGCAGGCCGAACTGGGTGAAGACACCGAGGTGCGGCTACGCATGCATGTGTCTCCCGCCTTATGGGTGCGCGCGCCGAGCCTGGGGGAAGACTGGCTGAAAGTGCCGCTGTACCCGCACCCGCTGCGGGGGCAGAAGATCTGGAATGTGCTGGGCTGGTTCCTGGCTATTGGATTGCTTTCAACCGCATCCGCGTGGATTTTCGTGCGGCAGCTCAACCAGCCGCTCAAGCGCCTGGTATTTGCCGCCCGCCAACTGGGTCAAGGGCGCAGCGTGCGTTTGCCGGTCAGCGATACGCCCAGCGAGATGACCGAGGTGTACGGGGCGTTCAACCAGATGGCCGAAGACGTCGAACAGGCCGGACGCGAACGTGAACTGATGTTGGCGGGAGTATCCCACGACCTGCGCACGCCGCTGACGCGCCTGCGGTTGTCCCTGGAGTTGATGGGTAACCACACCGACCTTACCGATGACATGGTCCGCGACATCGAAGACATGGACGCGATCCTCGACCAGTTCCTGGCGTTTATCCGTGATGGCCGTGATGAGGTGGTGGAGGAGGTCGACCTGACGGATCTGGTGCGTGAGGTCGTTGCGCCCTACAACCAGAACGGCGAACAGGTGAGCATGCGTCTGGAACCTATCCAGCCGTTTGCATTGCGGCGTGTGTCGATGAAACGTCTGCTGAACAACCTGATCGGCAATGCTCTGCACCATGCCGGTTCCGACGTGGAAGTGGCTGCGTACGTGTCGGGTGACAGCGCTGCGCCCTATGTGGTGTTGAGTGTGATGGACCGTGGCACGGGGATCGACCCGGCGGAGCTGGAAGGCATCTTCAACCCCTTCACCCGTGGCGACCGTGCCCGGGGTGGCAAGGGCACGGGGTTGGGGCTGGCGATTGTGCGGCGGATTGCTTCGATGCATGGCGGCAACGTGGAATTGCGTAATCGCGAAGGTGGCGGCCTTGAAGCACGGGTGCGTTTGCCGCTTGGGCTGATGCTGCCAAGAGACGCGGTCTAGCCAAAATATGGGAGGGGGCTTGCCCCCGATAGCGGTGGATCAGCCAGCTTATTTGTAGCTGACCCACTGCAATCGGGGGCAAGCCCCTTATCACGCGTGGTGCTCTGTTGTGTCAGCGGGCGGGGGGTTAACCCTTGCCCTTGGTCCGGGTCATATTCGGGCCACCGTTTTTCTCCAGGTGCTGAATGATGATTCCCGCCACATCCTTGCCGGTGGTGGTCTCGATCCCTTCCAGGCCCGGCGACGAGTTGACCTCCATCACCAATGGCCCATGGTTGGAGCGCAAGATATCCACACCCGCTACCGCCAACCCCATTACCTTGGCTGCCCGCAGTGCGGTCATGCGTTCTTCCGGGGTGATCTTGATCAGGCTGGCACTGCCGCCACGGTGAAGGTTGGAGCGGAACTCGCCCGGCTTGGCCTGGCGCTTCATCGCCGCAATTACCTTGTCGCCTACCACAAAGCAGCGGATATCCGCCCCACCGGCTTCCTTGATGTATTCCTGCACCATGATGTTCTGCTTGAGGCCCATGAACGCCTCGATCACCGACTCGGCCGCTGTCGCGGTTTCACACAGCACGACGCCGATGCCCTGAGTGCCTTCCAGCACCTTTATCACCAGCGGTGCGCCGTTGACCATTTCGATCAAGTCCGGGATGTCGTCGGGGGAGTGGGCGAAGCCGGTGACCGGCAGGCCAATGCCACGGCGCGACAACAGTTGCAGCGAGCGCAACTTGTCTCGCGAGCGCGCAATAGCCACCGATTCGTTCAGGGGATACACCCCCATCATTTCAAACTGGCGCAACACGGCGCAGCCATAGAACGTCACCGACGCGCCGATGCGCGGGATCACTGCATCGAAGCCTTCCAGCGGCTTGCCCCGGTAGTGGATCTGCGGCTTGTGGCTGGCAATGTTCATATAGGCACGCAACGTGTCGATCACCACCATTTCGTGGCCACGTTCGGTGCCGGCCTCGACCAGGCGGCGGGTGGAATACAGACGCGGGTTTCGCGACAGCACAGCAATCTTCATGCAGCACCTGGGGCAGAAATAGTAGAGACCGGGAACACCGGCTTGTCTTGAACGTACTTGACGCCGGGATTGACCACCAAGTGGCCGTCAATCAGCGCCTTGGAACCCAGCAACAGGCGGTAACGCATAGCCTTGCGGCAGGCCAGGGTGAATTCCACCCGCCATACCCGATCGCCCAGCGCCAGGGTGGTGCTGATCACATAGCGCACCTGCGCATGACCGTTGGAGCTCTTGATGGTTTTCATCGTCACCAGCGGCGCTTCACAGCGACGGTGACGCAGTTGCACCACACTGCCCAGGTGCGCCGTAAAGCGTACCCATTTTTCTCCGTCGCGCTCGAAGGGCTCGATATCGGTGGCGTGCAGGCTCGAGGTGCTGGCACCGGTGTCGATCTTCGCGCGCAGGCCAGCCACTCCCAAATCGGGAAGTGCCACCCATTCACGCAGACCTACAACGGTCAAATGGTCAAATGTCTTCAATATGGATAACCGATCAGTTCGCCCAGGCCTGAGGTGAGACCTCGGCCAGTGCATTGAATGCAGGCTTGGCGAACCAGTAACCCTGCATCAGAAATATTCCACAGTCGGACAGAAAGTCTCGCTCGCCAGCACTTTCAATGCCTTCGGCGATGACAGTAACCCCCAACTGCTCACAGATTGTGACAATCCCCCGGACGATCACCTGACGGACACGGTCCTTGTCGACATCGCGGATCAGCGCCATATCGAGTTTGATCAAGTCAGGTTGGAAATCGGCCAGCAGATTCAGCCCCGAATAGCCCGCGCCGAAATCGTCGATGGCGGTCTTGAAACCGAATTCGCGGTATTCACGCAGAATATTCGTCAAATGGCGATAGTTATCTACGTGCTCGCTTTCCAGTGTTTCGAAAATCAGCCGGTCCACTGGAAAGTTGTGCGCACGTGCCGCCTCCAGCGTGCTACGGATACACAGCTCCGGGCGATATACGGCATTGGGCATGAAATTGATGGACAGGTGGGTCTGCATCCCCAAGGCGGCCGCACCAGCAATGGCTTGCGTGCGACAGCGTTGGTCGAAGCGGTAGCGATTGCTCTGATTGACGCGCGCCAGCACCGTCAAGGCGCCTTCACCCTGAATGCCGCGCACCAAGGCCTCATTGGCAAAGATCGACTGGTCGCGAAGGTCTACGATGGGTTGGTAGGCGAAAGCAAAGTCGAACCCCAGGGGCTCGCTTTGCCGGCAACCCACGCACGGCTGGTTTGGCGAGGTGAGTGAAAGCGGAAAGTCGGTCACGGCGTATCCTCGCGAAAACAGAATGCTATCTGGCGTATCTTAGGTGAGCCTTGGGGTTTATGCGTCGAAGGGTTTCAACGGTAAAGTTGCGACATTTTTCAGAGCGAGGAATTCAAGTGGCTCAGAAGCAGGAAGAGGAAGAAAAGGTTCGGCTGGATAAGTGGCTGTGGGCGGCGCGCTTCTATAAGACCCGTGCCCTGGCAAAAGCCGCCATCGAGAGCGGCAAAGTGCATCACCGTGGCGAGCGCTGCAAGCCGGGCAAGGAGCCGCGCATTGGCGATGAGTTCCAGATTCGCACCGGTTTTGATGAAAAAACGATCGTCGTGCAGGCGCTTTCCATTGTGCGCCGTGGCGCCCCTGAAGCGCAGGCGTTGTACGCCGAGACCGAAGCCAGCATCGCCAAGCGCGAAAATGCGGCGGCGATGCGCAAGGCGGGAGCTTCAGGCCTGACCACCGATGGCAAGCCGAGCAAGAAGCAACGCCGCGATCTGTTCAAGTTTCGCGGCAGCGGCAATGAAGATTGATTGTGCCTGTCCCAGTCAAATGTGGGAGAGAGCAAGCCCCTTCCCACATTTAGCCTGCAGTATTAAGCACCGGGGCGTATGACGCTTAATTGCCCGATCACCGGCAACTTGCCGAGTGACTCAAAAATCGGCGTCGTCACCTTTAGCAACCCCTCCGACACCTTCGCTGCAAACGGTGTGTAATAACCCCAACCCAGCGCCAACAGGGCCAGCAACACGCCGCCGATGTAATCGTCCTGGCCCCAATGCGCGCCTGCCACCAGGCGCGGCATCATGAACAACACCGCCAACCCCCAAATCACCAGTAACTGCCCGATACGCTGGGCAAACACGGTCATGAACATCCCCCAGATCAACAGCACCGACGCATGATCCCCCGGAAAGCTCTGGCTCGAACGGTCCTTCAGCTCCCAGGTCTTCTCCAGGCCGGGGAAAAAGTCGCTCATCTGAATGGCCCCGCCGACCACCATCGAAGGGCTGCTGTGTTGCCAGCCCATTTGCGCCGCCAGCTTGGAAAACAGCATGCGGATAAACAGCAACAGCAACAAAATGCCGACAAAACCTAACAGCGCCTGGCGCACCTGCGCGGCCTTGAATACCCAGTCGCCGCGAATCAGCAGGGTCAGCAGAATCACCCCGACCACCGCATCAAACGGTCTCAAACTGGCTACAGCCCACACATGCAGCCATGTTGTATGGGTCGCCAGCGGGTCGTTGAGCAGATGAAACAGCCACTCGTCGAAAATCAAACACAGCATTTGCCCCGTGGGCCACAGCCAAAAACACAGCAGCCCGATAGCGAGTAGATTGCAAAGAGCCCATCGCCGGAGGTTCCACTTGGCTTGGAACAAACCCGGATTGTTCATAAACTGTCCCTCTTCGCTCTATTAAGTTCTCTGTTTCCAGGAGAAAACCGCACCAAAACGGTGCTAAAGCGTTTAATTTTATAAACGTTGTAATCAATTTGTCATCAATTCAGATACCCAGACCTATGACTGATCTACCGGATACCGACTTCACTCAACGCTTCATTTTCGACGAGAACGACGCCCGCGGCGAACTGGTCTCCCTGGAGCGCAGCTACGCAGAAGTCCTTGCCAAGCACCCCTATCCGGAGCCGGTCGCGCAACTGCTCGGTGAGTTGATGGCGGCCGCTGCGCTGCTGGTTGGCACCATGAAATTCGACGGTCTGCTGATCCTGCAGGCGCGGTCTGAAGGGCCGGTGCCCATGCTGATGATCGAGTGCTCCAGCGAGCGTGAAATCCGTGGCCTGGCCCGTTACCACGCCGACCAGATCGCGCCTGACGCTACCCTGTCCGATCTGATGGCCAATGGCGTATTGGCCATTACGGTCGACCCTACGGAAGGCCAGCGTTACCAGGGCATCGTCGACCTCGACGGCGAGACCCTGTCGGACTGCTTCACCAATTATTTCGTCATGTCCCAGCAAGTCGGCACCAAGTTCTGGCTCAATGCCGACGGCAAGCGCGCCCGCGGCCTGCTGTTGCAGCAATTACCGGCTGACCGCATCAAGGACGACGATGACCGTGCTGAAAGCTGGCGGCATATCATTGCCCTGGCCGACACCCTGAAGGCCGAAGAACTGCTGGGCCTGGACAACGAAACCATCCTGCATCGCCTGTACCACGAAGAGGCCGTACGCCTGTTCGACGCACAGGGCCTGCGCTTCAATTGCAGCTGTTCGCGCGAGCGTTCGGCCAATGCCTTGGTCAGCCTGGGCCTGGAAGATGCGCAGCAATTGGTTGTGGAACACGGTGGCCATATCGAGATCGACTGCCAGTTCTGCAACGAGCGCTACCTGTTCGATGCGGCGGATGTCGCTCAATTGTTCGCTGGCGCGGGCATCGACACGCCTTCCGACACCCGCCACTAAAACGTTTAAGCACAGGTAAATCACCTGACAAATGCCGGATTAGAGGTGTTCTGACGGGAGGGCCCTACTCTTTTTGGGCTTTTCTGGCATAATCCGGCCCACTTTTTTCGCGGTAGTAGTGCGCAACTTTCTACTACAAAACGTTTGGAGCACTCGGCCATAGGCCGACGGGGAACCTCATGACGCAAGCCAATAACGCCGTATACACCGATCTGAGTGTTGACGATCTGGTCAAAGAAGCCCTGCAGCGCGGTGAAGGCGTGCTTGCCGATACTGGTGCGCTGGTAGTGGAAACCGGTCACCGCACCGGTCGTTCACCGGTTGACCGTTTCATCGTTGAAGAGCCTTCCACCCAGGACGCCATCGCCTGGGGCCCGATCAACCGCAAGTTCCCAGCCGACAAGTTCGATGCCCTGTGGAACCGCGTAGAAGCCTTCAACAACGCGCAAGAGCACTTCGTTTCCCACGTTCACGTAGGGGCTGCCGAAGACCACTACCTGGCCGTTAAAATGACCACCCAGACGGCCTGGCAGAACCTGTTCGGTCGTTGCCTGTTCATCAACCCGGCCCAATACAACCCGGCCGGTCGCGACGAATGGCAAGTGCTCAACGTGGCCAATTTCGAGTGCGTGCCTGAGCGTGACGGCACCAACTCCGACGGTTGCGTGATCCTCAATTTCGCCCAGAAAAAAGTGCTGATCGCCGGCATGCGTTACGCCGGTGAAATGAAAAAAGCCATGTTCTCGGTGCAGAACTTCCTGCTGCCGGCCGCCGACGTGCTGCCGATGCACTGCGCCGCCAACATTGGCGAAGCGGGCGACGTGACCCTGTTCTTCGGTCTGTCGGGTACCGGCAAGACCACTCTGTCGGCCGACGAAAGCCGTTACCTGATCGGTGACGACGAACACGGTTGGGGCGAGGGCGTGGTGTTCAACATCGAAGGCGGTTGCTATGCCAAGTGCATCGACCTGTCCGAGAAGAACGAGCCGGTCATCTGGAAAGCCATCAAGCACGGCGCAGTCTTGGAAAACGTCGTGATCGACGACGCCAAGCACGCCGACTATGCCGACGTGAGCCTGACCCAGAACAGCCGTGCCGCCTACCCGCTGGAGCACGTTGCCAAGCGTTCCGAGAAGAACCTGGGCGGCGAGCCAAACGCAGTGATCTTCCTGACCTGCGACCTGACCGGCGTACTGCCGCCCGTGTCGATCCTCAGCGAAGAACAAGCGGCCTACCACTTCCTGTCCGGCTACACCGCATTGGTGGGCTCGACCGAAATGGGCTCGGGCAGCGGCATCAAGTCGACCTTCTCCACCTGCTTCGGCGCGCCATTCTTCCCACGCCCGGCCGGCGAATACGCTGAGCTGTTGATCAAGCGCATCCGCGGCTTCGGCTCCAAGGTGTACCTGGTCAACACCGGCTGGACCGGCGGCGGCTACGGTGTCGGCAAACGCTTCAACATCCCGACCACGCGCGGCGTGATCGCAGCGATCCAGAGCGGCGCGTTGATCGGTGCCGAGACCGAACACCTCGACACCATCAACCTCGACGTGCCTTTGGCCGTACCGGGCGTTGAAACCGGCCTGTTGAACCCACGTAACACCTGGGCTGACAAGGCGGCTTACGATGAAGCGGCGAAGGCGTTGGCCGGTCTGTTCATCGAGAACTTCAAGAAGTTTGAAGTGAGCGACGCGATCAAGGCTGCGGGTCCTAAGTTGTAAGACTGCGCCGTTGTGAAATAGCCGCCTCTTGTGGGCGGCTTTTTTATGCGTGAGGGGTTGATAAGCGATGCGCAGAACGATCGCCCCAACCAGCATCCACACGCCCCCCAGCACGTGTACGGCCGACAATCGCTCGTTGAAAAACACGAATCGAATTTTGAGTGGCGGTGTGCCTGGACCCGGTGTTCGCTCAACTCAGGTTTTCCAGCGTCTGTGTGTCCCAGCTATGGGTCTTGATCGCCAGGTACAGCATGCCGATGGTCAGCGGCACTTTTTCGCCACGGCCCTTGGCGCGGCGCTTCATGAACACGTCGAACATCGGTGGGTTGAAGTAACGATAGGCGTCGTAGTCGCCTAGGTCGACGCCAAAATCCTGTTCCAGTGCTTCCATGAGTTGTTTGGCCTCACTGCCGTCGCAACCCAGGTCGAAGTTGATCGCGGTTTGCAGGCGGAGGGTCTTGTGTTTCGGCAGGCCGATTTCTTCGTGCAGCAGTTGCAGCAACTGTTGAATCGCCGGGTCTTCGGGGAAGTTGGGGGCCAGGTTCATGGTTGGGGCACGCAGGAGTGGGTGAAGGGGATGGTTGTGTGATCTTTTGTGTTTGTTTTGGGTGAACAAGAGATCGACACCTGTGATGAAGGCAATGATCGGGAAACTGAAGAATGGTAACTGTGTTATCCAGGACGTGGCGCTGAATAAAAGTGTGGGTCCTGTAAGCATAAGGGCTAACCCAGTCCATTTTCTGATTACGGGGTGCTTCAGTTTCCTATCCAATACAGTGGCAAGTACTACAACGATGATAAGAGTTATCCAGGGAGAGTATTCGGTCACCGTATTATCCTCCCTGGAACTTTCGGACCATGGCTGACAACGATCGTTGAGGACCGATGCCGCCGTTTACTTGTGCGTCTATGCCGATGATGACGTCTGCGACGTGATAGCTGCGAATGACATCTTTCACTTTCAGGCCAACTGCTCCACCTGCGGCGGCTCCCAAAAAGGGTGATGCCAGGCTGATGGGCGCTGAAACAGCACTGGCGATCAACCCTGCCACGATGGTTCCACGTTCATTAAGCAAATCGGCCTGGCGCCGGGTCAGCGGCTTGGAGATTGCGACGGTCATCTTGCAAGGCAAATCACGGGCAAGCCTCTTTTCGTAGAGGCACATTAGGCCGTAGCGAACCTCGTTTGCTGAAGGACCGGCCTCCAATAAACAAAGGTTTGCCAGTGCCTGTCGGTTGGCAGGTAAAACGGTAAGGCGAATCACAGTGAACGTGACGCCGTAATGGCCGATGTGCTGAGTCCTTTCGATGTTCACTTTTTTTGCCGAAAAAATTGAGAGAGCGCTAGTTTCGGTCAGAAGGCGGGGCGTTCTGTAGGGGGGCAAGCAGGTGTTTTTTGCAGTTTAGGAATGGGATTGCACGGTGTTTGGCTGTTTCCTACAGTGGTTTCTGGCATTTTCGGCTTGGCAGCGATTTGACAGCTGAAACGGCTCAAACGATGGGCGTCCGGCTTGCCCGCTCACTACAGGGAGGATTTTCCAACGTTTAAAAATTGTGTAGATACCTATGCCGCGATGGTGGTGTAGCGCCCCGAAAATCCAACTTTTTTCTTAGTTGGCCGGCCTGCTGATACACCGCTCGAAAATGGCCTCCAGCCCGCGATAGTCGCAGGCAACCGCATCAATGTTCGCGGGGATCCACGCTGCATGTTTGACCAGCCACCAGTTCACTGAAAACCCCGCGTTCACGATGATCTGTTCGAACAGGATCCGCTGCGCCCGGCCGTTGCCTTCGCGAAAGGGGTGGATAACATTAAGGTCGCCGTACGCCTCGGCAATTTTCCTCACCAGTTCAGCCTGGTTTGCGCCGACAAACCAGTTCGCTTCTTCCATATGACGAATGATCTTCGCCGCTTCCGGTGGGATGCGTTCCGGGGTGCAGAACAGTGTGTCGCCTTTCTGGATGTTGACGCTGCGCAGTTCACCGGCCCAGTCATAGATGTCGCTGAACAGCGTGCGGTGGATGTTTTGCAGGCGGGCGAGGTCGTAGGGCGGCGGGAAGAGCGGGAGGCTGCCCACGGCGATTTCGGATAATTCCCGCTCGGCCTGGTGCAGGCGGTGTTCGTCGAGCAAATCCAGGCGGTTACGCAGGACGCTGCTCCCGGGGTAGCAGTACGGGTCCTGGCCCACCCCGTATTTGTCGAGCATCAGCGTGGAGTGTTGCGGTACTTGGCAAGCACGGCTTCGCGGGTCGGCAGCGGTTTGTCGACGTCCGTCGGTTGGGTCTCGAACCCTTCCAGGCGCAGGCTGGCCAGATAATTGGAGCGGCGGATCTTATGGTAGTGATCCTGTTTTTGCTCAAACGTCAGTTCGCTCATTGCAGCGTCCTCCTGGTTAGCAAGGCCTGATTGTAGCGCAATGCGTCAGCGGGCAGGCGGGATAAAAACCGCGTCACATTTTGTATAAAAACTCCGCCAGCAGGCTGAATTCAGCGTATGTTTCACCGCAAAATCTTGTAGGGCGATTCCGCCCGTTATTAAAGGGAGTTAAGCATGAGTTTGCTTCGTGTCGCTTCGGCGATGTCATTGTGCGCGGTAGCTTTTTCCGTTCAGGCCGAGCAGTTGCCGATTGAAGTGCTCAGCGCGGTGGTCAAGGATCAGAAAATCGCCGATGCCGAAGTGTTGCTGCAACGCAACGGCGCGCAGAACGTGGTGGGCCGCACCAACGCTCAGGGCCAAGTGACCTTGACCAGCGAAGCCGCCGACGATGCCAGCAACCTGCTGATCATCAAGAAGCCCGGCTATTCCAACCTGGTGGTGAAGTGCCCGTGCAAAGGCATGACTTACGCCATCAGCCCGGTGATGGAAAACCTCGACGGCCTGCGCGTGGTGCTGACTTGGGGCCAGACCCCGGACGATCTCGACTCCCATATGATCTTCCCCGGCAACAACATTTACTTCGAGAACAAGACCGGCACCGACGCTGAGCTGGACGTAGATGACACCGACAGCTACGGCCCGGAAACCATCACCCTGCAGAAAAAACACTACGGCGAAAGCTACGTTTACGCCGTGCATGACTACAGCAACGGCGGCAATCCAGGCTCGCGCCAGTTGTCCAACAGCGAAGCCAAGGTGTTCGTGTACATGGGCCAATCGCTGGTGCGCACCTACTACGTACCGAAAAACCGCAGCGGTAACCTGTGGACAGTGTTTCGCATGACCGGCAGCGGCGACTTCCAGGACATCAACACGTTCAGCGGTGTGAAGGTCGATGCCAAGGACGTACTGAACGAAGTAAAACCATTGCTGGATGACAGCGTTGCGGTCACCGCAGTAGCTGTCAGCTCGTCCGCACAAGCTGATGCGAAGCGTCTGAATGTGCAGGGTGAAGCGGCCTACCAAGCGGGTAACCTGGACCAGGCGATTGACCTGTTCCGTCAGGCTATCGATCTGGACAATGGTTTTGGCAAGGCCTACGGCAACCTCGGCCTGGCCTATCAGAAGGCCGGTAACACCGCTGAGTCGATCTGGGCCAACCGCAAGGCCATCGCCCTGGCGACGGGTGCCAATGCGACCACCGTACGTGCCGGCGCTTACTACAACATCGCGCGCATCTACGAAGCGGCGGGGCAGTTTGCGGATGCGTTGCGTCATTACCAATTGGCCAAAGAGCAGAAGGCCAATCCGGTGTATGACACGGCGATTGAGCGGGTGCGGAACCGCTGATTCAGCCATGGCGCAGTTCTGAAAGTGTGGGAGGGGGTAAGCCCCCTCCCACATTTGGTTTGCGGTGTTCCTAGCTACATCCTGTGTATCATCCTGTCTCTTTTTTCCATGCGACCTTTCTCGATCCGCTGAGCTGACTGGGCTACGTTTTCAAGCCACGTTCACCGGTCAATGGAGTGACAGCCTATGCACGACACCCTCCAGCAGGTCTTTGGTTATCCACAGTTTCGTTTGGGCCAGCAAGAAACGGTCAGCGCCGTGCTGGCCGGTCGTTCGGCGGCCGCGATATTTCCTACCGGCTCAGGCAAGTCCCTTTGTTACCAGCTATCGGCGGTCCTGCTGCCGCACCTGACGTTGGTGGTGTCGCCGCTGTTGGCACTGATGCAGGACCAGTTGGGTTTTTTGCAGCGCCACGGTATCTCGGCGGGCAGTATCGATTCGGCCCAGAGCCGCGGGCAGGCCAACGACGTCATGGCGCGTGCACGTTCGGGCGAGTTGAAAATCCTGATGATTTCAGTGGAGCGCCTGAAAAACGAGCGCTTTCGTAACTTCCTGCAAAGCGTGCGGATTTCATTGTTGGTGGTGGATGAGGCGCACTGTATTTCCGAATGGGGCCACAACTTCCGTCCGGACTACCTGAAACTGCCGGACTACCAACGTCAGTTCAAGATCCCACAAGCGCTGCTGCTGACGGCTACAGCCACGCCCAAGGTGATCGCCGATATGCAGGCCAAGTTCGCCATCGCGCCGCACGATGTGGTAACCACAGGGTTCTATCGGCCGAACCTGAACCTGTTGGTCGAGCCGGTCAGCGGTGCGGACAAACGCCGACGCTTGGTGCAATGGATGAGTGAGCGGGCCAACCAGCCGAGCATTGTCTACGTCACCCTGCAAAAAACCGCCGAGCAGATCGCCGAGCACCTGAACCGCAACGGTATCCAGGCCGAGGCCTATCACGCAGGTTTGCTCCACGACAAACGAGAGAGTATCCAGCAGCGCTTCATGGGCGGGCGCTGCAATTGCATCGTTGCCACCATCGCGTTTGGCATGGGCATCGACAAGAGTGAAATCCGCAATGTGGTGCACTTCGACCTGCCCAAATCCATTGAGAACTACAGCCAGGAAATCGGCCGCGCCGGGCGCGATGGGCAGCCTTCGGACTGCCTGGTGCTGGCCAACCGCGACAGCCTCAATGTGCTGGAGAACTTCGTCTATGGCGATACGCCAGAGCAGGAGGGCATCCGGCGCGTGCTCGAAGACTTGCAGGCGGCGCGCGGCGAGGGGCAGTGGGAGTTCCTGCTGCGCTCGCTGTCGGATCACAGCAATATCCGCGAGCTGCCGCTCAAGACGCTGCTGGTGCAACTGGAGCTCAAGGGCGTGATCGCGCCGCGCTATGCGTTTTATGCTGAATATCGCTTCAAGTACCTGATCGAACCCGAGGCGTTGCTGGCACGATTTTCCGGTGAGCGGCAGCAGTTTGTCGCAGCGATTATCCAAGTGTGCAAGCGTGCGAAAACCTGGGCGACGGTGGATTTCGATGCGCTGTACCAGCAACACAACGCCGAGCGCAGCCGCGTGGTGAAGGCGCTGGATTACTTCCAGGAGCAGGGCCTGATCGAGCTGGAAAGCAAGCAGATGACCGAGGTCTACAGCCTGCTGAATACCGACTTTGACCCCCAGTTATTGAGCGCCGAGTTATACACAGGCTTCAAGCAGCACGAGGTGACGGAGGTGGCGCGAATTCACGCCATGCTCGAGCTGTTTGCCACTCAACACTGCCTGGGGCAGCGACTGGCGCGGTATTTCGGTGATGAAAACGCACCGCAGCGCTGCGGGCATTGCTCGGTATGCCGGGGGCACGTCGCGCATCTACCGGCGCCGCCGCGCCTGCCGCCGCTTGTGGATAAAAATTTCATGGGGCTGTGCGGTGATTTTATCCACAGGCATCATGAACACACCGGCCAACTGCCTGGAGCTGAACGGTTGACGCGTTTTCTGAGTGGTATCAGTGTGCCGCTGTTCACCCGGTTAAAGGCGCGAGGCATTTCGGGTTTTGCTGCGCTGGAGGACTACCCCTACGCCGAGGTGCGCGAGTGGGCCGAGGCCCATTTGAATGACCTGTAACTTCCCTTTGACCAGAGGTGCCCATGCCTGACTCCGTGCCGCAACGTGCCGATTACCCTCACTTCCAGCCGGTCATTACGCGTTGGCACGACAACGACGTGTACGGCCATGTAAACAACGTCACCTATTACAGTTTTTTTGACACGGCGGTGAATACCTACCTGATCGAGCAGGGCGGGCTGGATATTCATGACGGTGAGGTGGTGGGGTTTGTGGTGAGTTCGGCGTGCGATTACTTTGCGTCAATCGCCTTTCCCGAGCGCATTGAAATCGGCCTGCGGGTGGGCAAGTTGGGCAACAGCTCAGTGCAGTATGAATTGGCGGTGTTCAAGGCAGGCGAAGAGCAAGCCAGTGCGGCGGGGCGTTTTGTGCACGTGTTTGTGGAGCGCCAGACTAACCAGCCAGTGACGATAGCGGGGATGTTGCGCGAGGCGTTGCAGCGGTTGGTGGTGTAGCCGATCCCCCAAACGCGGCAAGCACAATGTGGAAGGGGGCTTGCTCCCGATATAGGTCGGTCAGTCAAGGATGCTATGACTGATCCGCCCCTATCGGGAGCAAGCCCCACATTTAGTTCTTCAGTGATTCGTCAGGCCGCATGTTTATCAGTCGCGATAACGATGCTTGTTCTTGCGATGCCCATAGGCATGGCCACGGCCTGGGTGGCCATCTCGGTAGTAGCGACGGTCGTCGCGCCCACGATAACCGCGGTCGTCGTCATCGCTCTTGTTACCCATATAGTTGCCCAGTGCACCACCCGCGCCACCACCGGCTGCGGAGCCGATCAGTGCACCGGTGCTGCCGCCGACACTGCGGCCCACGACGTTGCCGCCGGCTGCGCCCAGTGCGCCGCCAATGGCTGCTTCGCCACGGCTGCGTTTGTCGGCGCCGACCGCGCTACCGCCCGCGCCGCCGATGGCTGCGCCGATTGTCGAACCGGTGTTGCCGCCCAGCTGCTGGCCGACCACAGAACCTAGAACCCCGCCCAATGCGCCGCCTACACCGGCTTCGGTGGTGCCACCGGCCATGGCTGCGCCACTGACCAGGCCAAGGGACAACAAGAGAATCGAGGAGAACTTCATTCAGGGAAACCTCAAGAGGATGACGGCGCGATCCTGAGGCTGTATTGACATTGTGACAATAGAAATCCGACCAGTAGCACGAGTTGTACACAATTCTCTAAGTTACTGTTTTAACTACGGAACTTAAGTGATTTTTGCGAGTCATTAGCTACTTCGGAACGGCCGCTTTTTTACAAAAGCGGCCTTTTTTTGTGTCCGAATTGATCGGTCAGGCCGAACGCGACAGGATCAAACCGCTCTCGCTCGCCGCTTCCAGGCGTATCGCCACAAATTTTGAGGTTGGCGTATGGCTGCCATCGCCTGTGCTTTCGAGCGGCACCAGTGGGTTCACTTCCGGGTAATACGCCGCTGCCTGCCCCGCCGGAATATCAAATGCCAGCAAGGTAAAGCCCTTGACGCGGCGCTCGCGGCCATCCTCCCACAGCGACACGATGTCGGCCTTCTGCCCAGGCTTGAAGCCCAGGCGGATAATGTCGGCTTCGTTGACGAACAACACATCGCGCTGGCCTTTGACCCCACGGTAACGGTCGTCCAGGCCATAAATGGTGGTGTTGTACTGATCGTGGGAGCGCATCGACTGCATGATCAGGTCCGGCACGCGCCCTGTGGCGTGGGTGCGCTCGTGGATCAGGTCCTTGGGCAGGATGTTCGGGCGGAAGTTGGCGCGGCCCGAGGGCGTGTTCCAACGGCGTGCGCCGGCGGAGTTGCCCAGATAGAACCCGCCCGGATGTTTGATTTTTTCGTTGAAGTCCTTGAAGCCTGGGATGGTATCGGCGATCAGATCGCGGATGCGCCCGTAGTCGGCCACCAGCCAGTTCCAGTCCACCGGTTTGCTGCCCAGGGTGGCGGCGGCGATGCCGGCGAGGATGGCGGGCTCGGACTTCATCAGCTTGGACAGCGGTTGCAGTTGGCCATTGGAGCCGTGAACCATGCTGAACGAGTCCTCCACTGTGACCGCTTGCGCGCCGTCGGCCTGGATGTCGATATCGGTGCGGCCCAGGCACGGCAGAATCAGTGCGTCTTTACCGTGGGTCAGGTGGCTGCGGTTGAGCTTGGTGCTTATTTGCACGGTCAGGTCGCAATTGCGCAGTGCTTCGAAGGTGCGGGTGCTGTCCGGCGTGGCTTGGGCAAAGTTGCCGCCCAGGCCGATAAACACTTTGGAACGCCCTTCCAGCATGGCGTGGATGGCTTCCACCACGTTGTGCCCGTTGCTGCGCGGTACCTGGAACTGGAAACGACGCTCCAGAGCGTCGAGGAACGCCACCGGCGGACGTTCGTTGATGCCCATCGTGCGGTCGCCCTGCACGTTACTGTGGCCGCGCACCGGGCACAGGCCGGCGCCTGGGCGGCCGATGTTGCCGCGCAACAGCATCAGGTTGGCGATTTCCTGGATGGTCGGTACCGAGTGGCGATGCTGGGTGATACCCATCGCCCAGCACATGATCACGTTCTTGCCCTTGGCGTACATGCGCGCCGCCTGCTCGATCTCCACCAGCGGCAGGCCGGATTGCTCAACGATTTCATCCCACGAGGTGTCGTCGATCTTGGCCAGGTAATCCAGCACGTTGGCGGTGTGTTCGTTGAGGAAGTTGTGGTCGAACACGGCTTCCTTGCCTTCGGCCTGGGCCTGGCGTTCCCACAGCAGCAGGAACTTGGCCATGCCGCGCAGGATCGCCATATCGCCGCCCAACGCCGGACGGAAATAGGCGGTGTTGGTCGGCCTGTCGCCATTGGTGAGCATTTCCAGCGGGTGTTGCGGGTGCTGGAAGCGTTCCAGGCCACGCTCTTTGAGTGGGTTGATGCACACCACCTGGGCGCCGCGCTTGACCGCTTCGCGCAGCGGTTCGAGCATGCGCGGGTGGTTGGTGCCGGGGTTCTGGCCCCAGACGAAGATCGCGTCGGCATGTTCGAAGTCATCAAAGGTCACGGTGCCTTTGCCCACCCCCACGCTCTGGGCCAGGGCCACGCCGCTGGCTTCGTGGCACATATTCGAGCAATCCGGGAAGTTGTTGGTGCCATAGGCGCGCACGAACAACTGATACAAGTAGGCCGCCTCGTTGCTGGCGCGGCCCGAGGTATAGAACTCGGCCATGTCCGGGCTTGGCAACGCATTGAGGTGTTGACCGATCAGGGCGAACGCCGCTTCCCAGCTGATGGGCGTGTAGTGATCGGTTTGGGCGTCGTAGCGCATCGGCTCGGTCAGGCGGCCCTGGTATTCGAGCCAGTAATCGCTCTGCTCCAGCAGCGCGGTCACGCTGTGCTTGGCGAAAAACGCGGCGTCCACACGGCGCTTGGTGGCTTCCCAGTTGACCGCCTTGGCGCCGTTTTCGCAGAACTTGACCATGCCGCTTTCCGGCGAATCGCCCCAGGCACAACCGGGGCAGTCAAAGCCGCCGTTCTGGTTGGTCTTGAGCATCATGCGCAGGTTTTTCAGTGCGTTGTCGCTGGTCAGCCAGGCCTGTGCCACGCTGATCAGGGCACCCCAGCCGCCGGCCGGGCCTTTGTAAGGCTTGTAGCGCGGGGTCGGGGTTTGGTCGGCTTGATGATGATTGCTCACGGCTGGTTCTCCATCGCAGGGCTGTAGACCCGCGGCGCACTTTTTTGCGGCAGGTGGATGAGATTGAGGTTGTGTCGGCGAGCCCATTGCAGGGCCAGGCCGGTGGGCGACGACAGGCTGACCAGGGTCTGGATGCCCGCGCGCAGGACTTTCTGGATCAACTCGAGGCTGCAACGGCTGGTGACGATCGCCAGGCCGCCTTCGGTCGGGATCTGTTGGCGGATCAGCGCGCCGATCAACTTATCCAGCGCGTTATGCCGACCGATGTCTTCGCGGCCCAGCAGCAACTGGCCCTGGCTGTCCATAAACACCGCCGCATGTACCGCGCCGCTGTACTGGCCCAAGGGCTGGAAGGCGCTGATGCGCTGGCGCAGGCCATCAAGCCATGCCGCAGGCGGTAACGGTGCACCGGGCAAGACCTTCAAATCCGGCAGAGCCTGCTCTACGGCTTCGACGCCGCACAGGCCGCAGCCGCTGGTGCCGGCCAACTGGCGACGTTGCTGTTTGAGGTTCCAGAATGCGCGGCTGGAAATCTGTACATGGGCGTACTGGGCAGAGCCCGAACCGCTGAGTTTCAGGTCATAAATCTCGCTAACGTCGGCGATAATGCCGCTGCCGATACTGAAACCAACGATAAAGTCTTCCAGATCGGTCGGTGTTACCAACATGACCGCCTGGCTGATGTCGTTGTAGGCAATCGCCAACGCCACTTCTTCCGCCAACGCAGTGCTGGCGACGTCTGTGTGTTCGAGTGTGCAGTACTGGTAGCTCTGGCTGGCGGCGGGCGCGGGCGTTTCGAGAGCGGGCGCCGCGCAGACTGGGCGCTTGGCGTTCATGAGGCAATACCACCGGCGGATTGATCAGTGTTTAGACTAGGCGCGACAAAGCGTCGCGTCTAATTGCCAGTACTGATCTACCGATAGATGACGTCGATCAAGGCTCGATCTACGATTTCTGATACAGCGCGAAACAGGCCTCGGCCAACGCCGAACGTGGCGCGCCGCGCCGCATGATCAGCCCCAGCCGGGCGAGGGTGTGGGCGTCTTCGATGGGTTGCAGGCGCAGGTGCTCGGTGAGCGCTTCCAGGCCTCCGTCCAGCGGCATCACGGCGCAGCACAGTCCACCGTGTACGGCTTGTAACAACTGATGGACGGCATCGGTTTGCAGCAGCGGTTGGGGGTTGAGCCCTCGGCTGTGGAAGTTGTGGTCGATGGACTGGCGAAAATGCATGCCGCTGGTGAGCATGCCCAGGGGCAGTTCGATCAGTGCTTCCCAGCTCAACGGCTTGTCGCCGAAGCTGAAAAAACGTTGATCGTAGAGCAGGCCCATGCGCGTTTCGCCCAGGGCCAGCGAGTCGAAGCGCTCGTTATCCAGGCGCTCCAGGTAAGACACGCCCAGGTCCAGGCGATTGCTCGCCAATTGCTCAAGGATCTGTTCCGAGCTTAAGGCCGACAGCTCGAAGCGCAGGCTCGGGTGCTCTTTATGCAACTGTTGCATCAACGCCAACGGATCAAAGCTCGACAGCGGCACCACGCCCAGGCGCAACGTACCCACCAGATTGCCCCGGCAGGCCGCCGCTTCGGCTTGCAAACCGTCATACGCCGCCAGCACGGTGCGTGCCCAGGCCAGCACGCGTTCGCCGGGGGCGGTAAAGCCTTCAAAACGCTGGCCGCGATTGACCAACGGCAAGTCCAGCTCTTCTTCAAGGCTGCGCAGGCGCATCGACAGGGTCGGCTGAGTGATATGGCAACGCGCCGCCGCCTGGCCAAAGTGACGGGTTTCGTCGAGGGCGATGAGGAATTTCAGCTGTTTGATGTCCATCTTCGCTCCAGGGCTTATTCCAATGGCGGGGGGATTCTAGCGCGTTTGGGTCTTTGGTCGGTCTGGAACCCAATTGTGTAAGGCTGGTCTAGTCTTGGGCATCTGGAACTTAAATACCAAGGAGAGTGCACCATGAGTCTTTTTAGTTTTGTTAAGGAAGCCGGCGAGAAGTTGATCGACCTGTTGACGCCGGGCAATGCGAATGCCAGTGAGCAGTTGAAGGAGCACGTAGCCAAAGTGGGTCTGGGTAATCCGGATGTACAGACCACGGTGGAGGGCGACAAGGTGACCGTGACCGGTAAAGTCGCCAGCCAGGAAGAGAAAGAGAAGATTCTGCTGGCGCTGGGCAATATTGCCGGTGTGGCCAGTGTGGATGACCAGATCACCGTAACCGGCCCGGCCGTTGCCGCTGCCCGTTTCGTCGTGGTGAAAAAGGGCGACACCCTGAGCGCGATTTCCCTGACGGTGTATGGCAACGCCAACCAGTACAACAAAATCTTCGAGGCCAACAAGCCGCTGTTGTCGCATCCGGACAAAATCTACCCAGGGCAGACGCTGCGCATTCCTGAGTAACAACGCAGGGCAAAATGTGGGAGGGAGCAAGCTCCCTTCCACATAGGTTCAGAGCCCGGCAATCAGGTCCCGGTAATCATCGACCGCCGCAAACTCCGCCGTGTCCTTCGGCCCCTTTTTGCTGTCCGGCTCTTTCACCGCCAGCAAATGCCCCACGCCAAAATCCCGCGCACTGCGCAAAATCGGCAACGTGTCGTCGATAAACAGACTGCGCGAGGGGTTGAAGCCGGTGTCGGCTTGCAGCGCATCCCAGAATTGCGGGTTTTCCTTGGCAAAACCGTAGTCGTGGGAGCTGATCAGCCGCTCGAAATACGGCGCCAGTTCAATGCGCTCCATCTTCAACGACAGCGAGTCACGATGGGCGTTGGTGATCATGATCACGCGCTTGCCGGCCTGTTTGATCGCCGCCAGAAAGGTATCGGCATCCGGGCGCAGGGCGATCAAGTGAGCGGTTTCCAGCTTGAGCTCGCGCACCGGGATCTTTAGTTCGGCACTCCAGAAATCCAGGCAATACCATTGCAACTGTCCGGCGTTACGCTCGAACAGTGGCAGCAGCTCCATCTCGGCCATGGCCCGGCTCACACCGTGCAGCTCGGCGTAGCGCTGGGGCAGGTGTTCCATCCAGAAGTGGTTGTCGTAGTGCAGGTCGAGCAAGGTGCCGTCCATGTCCAGCAGGACGGTGTCGATGGTTTGCCAGGGCAAAGAGGGCATGGGGCGTTCTCATATAAGTAAAGATATCCGACACAGACAATCGGAAAAGCCACGGTATAGTACCCCGATCACGCCAAGGAGCCGCTTATGCGCCAGAAACCCACCGTCCTCGCCCGCGAAATAGTCGCCAGTAGCCGTTTGTTCCGCGTTGAGGAAGTGCAATTGCGCTTTTCCAACGGCGTTGAACGCACCTACGAGCGCCTGGTGGGTCGCGGTGCCGGTTACGGCGCGGTGATGATCGTGGCGATGATTGACGCAGACCATGCGTTGCTGGTGGAAGAATACTGCGGCGGTACCGACGAATATGAGTTGTCGTTGCCCAAGGGGTTGATCGAACCCGGCGAGGATGTGCTGGCGGCGGCAGACCGCGAACTCAAGGAAGAGGCCGGCTATGGCGCGCGGCAGTTGGAGCACATTACCGAACTGTCGCTGTCGCCCGGTTACATGAGCCAGAAAATCCAGGTGGTATTGGCCACCGATCTCTATGAGGAGCGCTTGGAGGGCGATGAGCCTGAGCCGATGCGCGTGGACAAGGTCAACCTGCGCGAGCTGTCGCAGTTGGCGCAAAACGAGCAATTCAGTGAAGGCCGCGCCCTGGCGGCGCTGTATCTGGTACGAGACCTGTTGACCCAGCGTGGAGTGTTTGGCGCATGAGCGAACTGTTTTTAGGCCACCCGTTTATCGCCCCCGTGATCGAGTTGGCGCGCCAGGCCGGTGAAGCCATCCTGCCGTACTGGCGCGCTGATGTGGCCGTGACCTCCAAGGCTGACGATTCGCCGGTGACGGCCGCGGACCTGGCGGCTCACCACCTGATTCTCGCGGGCCTGACTGCGCTGGACCCGAGCATCCCGGTACTGTCTGAAGAAGACGCCAATATCGACCAGAGCGTGCGCGCCGGTTGGACGCGCTGGTGGCTGGTGGACCCTTTGGACGGTACCAAGGAGTTCATCAGCGGCAGTGAAGAGTTCACCGTCAATATCGCCCTGATCGAAAACGGGCGTGTGGTGTTCGGTGTGGTGTCGATGCCTACCAATGGCCGTTGCTATTTCGGTGGCGCGGGGTTGGGCGCATGGCGCTCCGATGTGAACGAAGCACCTCGGCAGATCCAGGTGCGCGAGGCACCGGCGGTCGGTGAGGCGTTTACCGTGGTTGCCAGCCGCCGACACACCAGCCCTGAGCAAGAAAACCTGTTGAATGGGTTGAGTGCGGGGTTGGGTGAGTTGAAGTTGACGAATATCGGCAGTTCGTTGAAGTTCTGCCTGCTGGCCGAGGGCAGCGCCGATTGCTACCCACGGCTGGCGCCGACGTCGCAGTGGGACACCGCCGCGGCCCAGGGTGTGCTGGAAGGTGCTGGCGGCGAGGTGCTGGAGCTGAGCGGCGAGCCGTTCAGCTACCCGGCGCGGGCGTCGCTGTTGAACCCGTTCTTTCTGGCGTTGCCGGCCAAGGCGGCATGGCGTGAGCGGTTGTTGACCCTGGCCCGTTCTTAAGACCTGCGCAGATCAAAATGTGGGAGGGGGCTTGCTCCCTCCCACATTTGTTTTGTGTTTGGCTGCTAGCGGTGCAGGACGTATTGGCCCGTGAAGGCTACCGCTCTTTGGTCACTGCCCTCATTCACGATCCACGTGTCCAACGTCAACCGCGCCCGGCCATAGCGCTTGTAGGTCGCCAAGAAACGCTTCCACACCTTCTCTTCCGGCGCGGCGCAAATAGCCGTAGCGTCCTGCGTCACCGGCAGCGGGTAACTGATCTGCCCCTCTTGAATCACGATATGCCCGTCTTCAATCCCTTCCTCGCGCAGTTGCAGGTGCAGCCAGCCCCAGCCCGCCAGCACGGCGCCGCAGTACAGGCTGCCGCCGAACATGGTGCTCTTGTGGTTGATATTGGCCTCAAGGGGCAAGTGCAGTTGCAGTTGCCCGTGTTGCCAGTCGAGCACCTTCAAGCCCATTTCCCGGGTGAGGGGGATGTCGTGGTGGAGGATGGATTCCAGGTAACGGCTGTCGCGGCTCATGGCGGCCTCGTGGTGGGTGGGCGGGGTCATTCGTCGTCAGCGCTTTGGTTGGCGAAGTTGAGGCCGTGCTTGCGCAGTTTGTCGTGCAAGGTTTTACGCGGCACGCCGAGGGCTTCGGCGAGGCTGCGCATGGAGCTGTGGGGGCGGGTCAGCTCGGCGGCGATCAGGCTTTTTTCGAACTGCTCGACCTGTTCGCTCAAGCCGCCCGGGGTGGACGTGAGCGCGCCGCTGGCGGGGTTGTCCGGCGTGCTGTCCAATGCCAGTTCCAGGCCCAGGGCGAAGCGCTCGGCGGCGTTTTGCAGTTCGCGCACGTTGCCCGGCCAGCTATGGCGCAACAACAAGGCGCGCTGGCCTGGCTGCAACTCGTGCGGCGGCAGGCCGTGACGGCTGCTGGCTTCGTCGGCGAAGTGCTGGAATAGCATCAACGCGTCTTCGCCACGCTCGCGCAGGGGAGGGATGCGCAGCGGGGCGACGTTGAGGCGGTAATACAGGTCGGCACGGAAACGGCCCTGGTCCGCCGCCTGGCGCAGGTCTTCCTTGGTGGCGGCGATGATGCGGATATCCAGCGCAATCAGCTGATTGCCGCCCAATCGCTCCACCACGCGCTCCTGCAACAGGCGTAGCAGCTTGACCTGCACGTCCAGGCTCATGCTTTCGATTTCATCCAGGAACAGCGTGCCGCCGTTGGCGAATTCGAATTTGCCGATGCGGCGTTTCTGCGCACCGGTAAACGCGCCGGGCTCATGACCGAACAGTTCGCTTTCCACCACCGACTCGGCCAAGGCCCCAGCGTTGATCGCCACAAACGGCCCGCTGCGGCGGCTCGACAGGTCATGCAGCGCACGGGCCACCACTTCTTTGCCGGCGCCGGTCTCACCCAGGATCAACACATCGGCCTTGGTCGCCGCCAACGCACCGATCTGTTCGCGCAGGCGCAGCATTTGCGGCGAGTGCCCCACCAGGCGCGTGCTCAGTTGCTGACGGTCGCTCAAGGCCAGGCGCAGACTGCGGTTGTCCAGCACCAGGCGGCGCAGGGCCAGTGCGCGGCGCACGCTGTCGAGCAGCGCGTCGCTGGCAAAGGGTTTTTCGAGAAAGTCATAAGCGCCCGCGCGCATGGCCTGCACCGCCAGCGGCACGTCGCCGTGGCCGGTGATCAGCAGCACCGGCAGGTCCGGGTCCTGGCCGTGCAGTTCGGCGAGCAACTCCAGGCCGTCCATGCCGGGCATGCGGATATCGCTGACCACGACGCCCGGCCAATCCCGCGTCAGGCGTGCGGTAAGGCCGCTGGCTTCACCCAGAGGCAGGACTTTCAGCCCGGCCAGGTCCAGGGTTTGGCACAACGCCTGACGCAGGTGCGGATCGTCGTCGATCAATACCACCTGAATCTGGTTATCGATACTCATACACTGCGGTCCTCGGACGGTTGCAGACTCACGCCCGGCGAGCCGGCACGCAATTTCAACGTTAATAGCGCACCGCCTTCCTTGTGGTTGGCGAACAGCAATTCACCGCCAAACGCACGCATCAGCGTTTCACAGATCGCCAGGCCCAGCCCCAGGCCCTGGGTGCGCGTCTTGGTGGTGTAGAACGGCTCGCTGGCGCGGCCCAGCGCTTCCATGCAAAAGCCTGGGCCGTTGTCGCGAATGTACAGGTTGACGCCCTGTGCGGTGGTTTCGGCACTCAGCCACAGTTTGCGTGGCGGGCCTTTTTCGGTGAGCGCATCGAGGGCGTTGGCCAGCAGGTTGCCCAGCACCTGGCGCAAGCGGGTTTCGCCGGCTTGCACCCATAAGGTCGCCTCCGGCAGATCGCGGATCAGTTCCACTTCCATCGACCGCCGGCGCTTGGCCAGCAACGCCAGCGCATCGTCCAGCGCTGGTTGCAGCGCCACACTCTCCGGTGCGTGCCGGTCGCGACGGGCAAAGGCACGCAGGTGAGCGATGATCGAGGCCATGCGCCCGGTCAATTCGCTGATCAGCTTGAGATTGCCCCGCGCATCGGCGGTGCGTTCATGGTCGAGCAGGATCTCGGCGTTTTCCGCATAACTGCGAATCGCCGCCAGGGGCTGGTTGAGTTCGTGGCTGATGCTCGCCGACATGGTGCCCAGCGCCGACAGTTTGCCGGCCTGTACCAGGTCATCCTGGGCGCGCACCAATTCTTGCTGGGCGTGTTCGCGCTCCAGCACTTCCTGTTTGAGCCGCCGGTTCAGGCCTTCGAGGTCGCTGGTTCGCTCGGCCACGCGCATTTCCAACTCGCGCCGGGCCTTGGCTTCGAAGGCGATGCGTTCCAGGTAGTGGCGACGGCGCTGCATCAGCAGGCCCAGCAGCAACATCAACACCAACAGTGTCGCGCCGCCCACGGCAACCACGGTGCGCACGGGGCGGCTGATCAAGGATTGCGGCGCCAGGATCTCCACGTTCCAGCCGGTCTCGGCGATGGCGGTGGATTGGCGCAGCCAGGCGGTGCCGCTCAGGTTCAGCGGCTGCGGGTCGCGGGTTGGGTAGGGCTGGATCGCAATGATGGCCTGGCGCTCTTCGGCGGTCAGCGGCCGGGTGGCGCGAAAGCGCCATTGTGGGCGCGAGGTGAGGATCACTACGCCGTTGTGGTCGGTGACCAGCAGTTGTTCCGGGGTATTGCCCCACAGGCTTTCGGTGTGGTCCAGGTCGACCTTGACCACCAGCACGCCGATGATCGTGTCACCCTCGCGCACGGCGGCGGCGAAGAAGTAGCCGCGTTTGGCCGACGTGGTGCCCAGGCCGAAAAACCGCCCCAGGCGCCCGGCCATGGCTTCGCTGAAGTACGGGCGGAACGAGAAGTTGCGCCCGACGAAGCTGTCCTGTTTATCCCAGTTGGAGGCGGCGAGGGTCTTGCCGGTGGTGTCCATCAGGTACATCACTTCTACCCCGGCCTGGGCGGCAACGTCCTTGAGCAACTGGTTGGCGTTGGCCAGGTGGGTGCTGACGTGCGGCGCATCCAGGGCGGTGCGCAGGGCGGGCAAGTCACCGAGGATCTGCGGCAGCACTTCATAGCGATGCAGTGTGCCCAGCAGGTTGGCCACGTACAGGTCGAGAGTCTGGCGGTTTTGCCCGGCCAGTTCGCTGCGGTAGTAGCGCTCGGCCAAATGCTCCAGCGGCCACAACAGCGGTGCCAGGCACAGCGCCAACAGAGCAAGGCTGCGCCAGCGGGGTCTTCGCGCAAGGGATGGAGTCATGGGAGTCGTGCGCCTGGGGGTACAGGCGCATTATGCCTAGTGCTGTTGTGTAAGACACTCGCGCAATGCGTCTTGCCACTGCGGCTGGCTGACGTGCCATTGCTGTTGCAGGCGGCTGCAATCGAGGCGTGAGTTCAGTGGGCGCCGGGCCGGCGTTGGGTAAGCGCTGGAGGGGATCGCTTGCAGTTCGGCGCAGGCCTTGCCCTCGGTGCGTAAATGCTCGCCAATCGCCTGGGCGAAACCGAACCATGAGGTTTCACCCTGGGCGCTCAGGTGATAAACGCCCCATTCGCCGGCCTCGCCGGCCCGCCAACGTTCGATCAACGCACGGGTGCTGGCGGCAATGGTCCCGGCCCAGGTCGGCGCGCCGATCTGGTCGGCGACGATGCGCATTTGCGGTTTTTCCTGCAGCAGGCGCTGCATGGTCAGCAGGAAGTTTTTACCGTGGTTGGAATAGACCCAACTGGTGCGCAGAATCAGATATTCGCCCCCCACCGCCGCAATCGCCTGCTCACCCGCCAGTTTGCTTTGCCCATAGACCCCCAAGGGGTTGGGTGTGTCGGCTTCGGTGTAGGGCGCGGGTTTGCTGCCGTCGAACACGTAGTCGGTGGAGTAATGGATCAGCGGGATGCCCAGGGCCTTGGCCTCTTCAGCCAATACACCAGGGGCGATGGCGTTGATGGCGAAGGCGGCGTCTGGTTCGCTTTCGGCTTGGTCGACCGCCGTGTGCGCGGCAGCGTTGATGATCAGGTCGGGGCGGTGGGTGCGTATCTGCCGGCGGATCTGGTCGGCGTCGGCCAGGTCGAGTTGGTCGCTACCCAGCACGATCAACTCGCCCACGCCTTGGAGCTGCTGTTGCAGCGCCCGGGAGACTTGGCCGTGCCGGCCGGTGATGAGGATCTTCAAAGGGGGCGTCATGGGAAAAGGTCGGCTTCCTTCAGCAATTTGCCGGCTTGGTCTTTCGCCGACAGTTGCGGTGTCTCGGTGAGCTGCCAGTCGATGGCCAGCGCCGGGTCATTCCAAAGGATGCAGCGCTCGGCGCTCGGCTGATAGTAGTCGGTGGTTTTGTACAGGAACTCGGCGGCGTCGCTCAGCACCACAAACCCATGCGCGAAGCCTTCCGGCACCCAGAGCTGGCGGTTGTTCTGCGCCGACAGGCGCACGCCTACCCACTGGCCGAAGTGAGGTGAACGGCGGCGTATGTCCACAGCCACGTCCAGCACTTCCCCGGCGATGACCCGCACCAATTTGCCCTGGGTGTGTTCCAGTTGGTAATGCAGCCCGCGCAGTACGCCTTTTTGCGAGCGCGAATGGTTGTCCTGCACGAAGTCGCGTTTGAGCCCGGTCGCGGCTTCAAATGCACGGGCGTTGAAGCTCTCGTAGAAAAACCCACGCTCATCCCCGAACACTTTGGGTTCCAGGATCAGCACGCCGGGCAGTGAGGTTTCAACGACGTTCACTGTTTGTCTCCAGCCAGCGCGTACAGGTATTGGCCATAACCGGTTTTGCCGAAGTATTTGGCACGTTCCAGCAGGTGGTCGCGGTCGATCCAGCTATTTTCATAGGCGATTTCTTCGAGGCAGGCGACTTTCAGGCCCTGGCGATGCTCGATGGTCTGCACGTACTGCGAAGCTTCCAGCAGGCTGTCGTGGGTGCCAGTATCGAGCCAAGCAAAGCCACGGCCGAAGCGTTCTACATGCAGGTCGCCGCGCTTGAGATAAGCATTGTTGATATCGGTGATTTCCAGCTCGCCACGAGGTGAGGGCTTGACCGCCTTGGCGATCTGGATCACGTCGTTGTCGTAGAAATACAGGCCGGTCACGGCATAGCTGGACTTGGGCTGGGCCGGTTTTTCTTCAATCGACAGGGCGCGGCCTTCGCTGTCGAAGTCGATCACACCGAAGCGCTCCGGGTCCTTGACCCAATAGCCGAAAACCGTAGCCCCCGAAGGCCGCTTGGCCGCGCCCAACAACTGCTCGCCAAAATGCTGACCGTGGAAGATGTTATCGCCCAGGATCAGGCACACCGGATCATCACCGATAAATTCTTCGCCAATGATAAACGCCTGCGCCAGACCATCCGGCGTCGGCTGTTCGGCATAGCTGAAACGCACGCCAAACTGGCTGCCATCACCCAGCAGGTTGCGATATTGCGGCAGGTCCAGCGGCGTGGAGATCACCAGGATGTCCTTGATTCCGGCGAGCATCAGCACCGAAATCGGGTAATAGATCATCGGCTTGTCATACACCGGCAGCAGTTGCTTGGACACACCCAGGGTAATGGGGTGCAAACGGGTGCCGGAGCCGCCCGCCAATACGATTCCCTTCATCATGCAATCAAATCCTTCATATCGGTGTTGCCCAAACGTTCGCCCTGATAACTGCCGTCCTGGACCCTGCGGCACCATTCCAGGTTATCCAGATACCACTGCACGGTCTTGCGCAGGCCGGTTTCGAAGGTCTCTTGCGGGACCCAGCCCAATTCACGTTCGATCTTGCTGGCATCGATCGCATAACGCTGATCGTGGCCGGGACGATCCTTGACGAAGGTGATCAGGTCGCTGAATTTTTCGACACCGGCCGGCCGCTGCGGCGCCAGCTCTTCCAGCAGGCCGCAGATGCTACGTACCACGTCGATGTTCTTTTGCTCGTTGTGGCCGCCGATGTTGTAGGTTTCGCCGACGACACCTTCGGTGACCACTTTAAGCAGCGCGCGGGCGTGGTCCTCGACGAACAGCCAGTCACGTACCTGCAAACCATCACCGTAGACCGGCAATGGCTTGCCCGCGAGGGCGTTGAGGATCACCAGCGGGATCAGTTTTTCGGGGAAGTGGAACGGCCCGTAGTTGTTCGAGCAGTTGGTCAGCAGCACCGGCAGGCCATAGGTGCGTTGCCAGGCACGCACCAGGTGGTCGGACGCGGCCTTGCTCGCCGAATAGGGTGAGCTGGGGGCGTAGGGCGTGGTTTCGGTGAACAGATCATCCACGCCGTGCAGGTCGCCATACACCTCGTCGGTGGAGATGTGATGGAAGCGGAAGGCGCTCTTGGCCGGCTCTGCCAACGTAAGCCAATAAGCGCGCGTGGCCTCAAGCAGGCTGTAGGTGCCGACAATATTGGTCTGGATAAAGTCCGACGGGCCGTCAATCGAACGGTCGACGTGGGACTCGGCGGCCAAGTGCATGATGGCCTGTGGCTCAAAGCGCGCAAGCACCGCGCTGACGGCCGCCTGATCGATGATATCGGCCTTGACGAACTCATAACGGCTATCGGCGGCGACGCTGACCAGCGACTCCAGGTTGCCGGCGTAGGTGAGTTTGTCCAGGTTAAGCACTTCGTGCTCGGTATGTTGGATCAGGTGGCGGATTAGGGCAGAGCCAATAAAACCGGCGCCACCGGTGATGAGAATGCGCATGTCGGAGGGCCTTTTCCTTAGACGTACTTGAAGCGAATGGGGCATAGCTTGAGTCGTGGAGCCCAGCTCTGCAAGAACCATGTAAGTGGGGGTTGCCTAACGCCCCTGAACAATGGCGATATAGACGTCTAAAAAAACCGAGGTCGTCACAATGCTGCTCGCCACGCTGATCCACCGTGCAAGCCTACCCAGCCCTCAGCTAGGCCCCGATCAGGCCGCTCAACTGCTTGCGCGGCACTACGGCCTTAGTGGCACTTTGCAGTCATTGGGCAGCCAGCAAGATCTCAATTACAAACTTGACAGCATTCAAGGCCGCTTTGTTCTGAAAATCTGCCGTGGCGATTATGCCGCTGCAGAGTTGCAGGCCCAGCACGCGGCGCTCAATGCGGTGCACGGCGTGCGCGTGCCCAAGGTCATCAAGGCCCTGAGCGGTGAGGAGCTACTGACACTGAGCGTCGGCGGCCAAACCCTGCACCTGCGGTTGTTGGACTATATCGACGGTCAGCCACTGACTCATTTGCCGCATCTGGGGCGTGATGTGATCGCTGCGTTCGGCGACCTCTGCGGCCGTATGAGCCAGGCATTGGCCGATTTTGAACACCCTGGCCTGGACCGCACCCTGCAATGGGACCCGCGCCACGCCCCGGAACTGATCACCCACTTATTGGCCACCCTGCAAAACCTGCCCCACCGCGCTGCTCTGGAGCAGGTGGCCGAGCAGGTCGAGGCGCGCGTAGGCCCTTTGGCGGATCGCCTGCCGTGGCAAGCGGTGCACATGGACATCACCGACGACAACGTGGTGTGGCAGCGCGATGCTCAGCGGCGGTGGCAGTGGCAGGGCGTTATCGATTTTGGCGACCTGGTGCGCACGTGGCGCATTGCTGACCTGTCGGTGACCTGTGCGGCCCTGCTGCACCATGCCGAAGGTGACCCCTTTGCCATCTTGCCGGCGATTCAGGCGTGCCACGCCATTACCCCCTTGCAACGCGAAGAGTTGCAGGTGCTGTGGCCGCTGATTGTCGCGCGCGCAGCGGTGCTGGTGCTGAGCAGCGAACAACAGCAACGTCTGGACCCGGACAATGCCTATCTGTTGAAAAACGCCGACCATGAGTGGGAAATTTTCCATGTGGCGACATCGGTGCCGTTCGAGCTGATGGAGGCGGCGATTTTGCGCTGCGTGGGCGAGGCACTCGCGCCGATTGCCGATGAAGGCTTCGTGCCCTTGTTGCCGGGGCTGGTGGGGCGAGAATTCGCGCTGATCGACCTGGGGGTGCTCAGCCCGCATTTCGAAGCGGGCAATTGGGAGACGCCCGGTATCGACCATCGGTTATTGGACGAGGCGGCGGCAGTGCATGGGCTGGCGGCCAGTCGTTATGGCCAATACCGGCTGTCGCGCACCTGCCCGGACAGCGCCGCCGAGCCGGAAAGTTTCCCTCTTCACGTCGAGTTGCATGTGCCCCATGGGACGACCTTGGAAGCGCCCTTCGCCGGCACGTTGCGCCAGGACGCCGATGGCCTTGTGTGCGTGCAAGGCGTTGAGTTGAGCGTGCGTTTGCGCGGCGTGAAGACGGTATTGAAGCCCGGTTCGCTGCTGGTAAAAGGGCAAGCCCTGGGTGAGGTCCAGGCACCGCTGACCGTGCAACTGTGCCGTGCAGACCTGGAACCGCCGCTGTTTTGCACGCCTTCCCGGGCGCAGGCCTGGCAGGCACTGTGCCCATCACCTTCGGCATTGCTCGGCCTGGCCTGTGACGCAGAGCCGGAGCTGGACGCCGACGTCCTGCTCGCGCGCCGCGACGCCAGCTTCGCCCGGTCACAGAAGCACTATTACGTCGACCCACCGCGCATCGAGCGCGGCTGGCGCAACCACCTGATCGACATGCAGGGCCGTTCCTACCTGGACATGCTCAACAACGTGGCGGTGCTGGGCCATGGCCACCCGCGCATGGCCGCGGTGGCGGCGCGGCAGTGGTCGCTGCTGAACACTAACTCGCGGTTTCACTATGCCGCGATTGCCGAGTTCTCCGAGCGCTTGCTGGCGCTGGCACCCAAGGGCATGGACCGCGTGTTTCTGGTCAACAGCGGCACCGAGGCCAATGACCTGGCCATCCGCCTGGCCTGGGCCTACAGCGGCGGGCGCGACATGCTCAGCGTGCTGGAGGCATACCACGGTTGGTCGGTGGCGGCGGATGCGGTGTCCACCTCGATCGCCGACAACCCCCAGGCGCTGAGCAGTCGCCCGGACTGGGTGCATCCGGTGACCGCGCCGAATACCTATCGCGGCGAGTTTCGGGGGCCGGACAGTGCACCGGACTACGTACGAAGCGTGGAACACAACCTGGCGAAAGTGGCTGCGAGCAAGCGCCAATTGGCGGGGTTCATCTGTGAGCCGGTGTATGGCAACGCGGGGGGGATCTCCCTGCCGCCAGGCTATTTGCAGCAGGTGTATGAACGGGTCCGCGCCCAGGGCGGTGTGTGTATCGCCGATGAAGTGCAGGTGGGGTATGGCCGCATGGGGCACTTCTTCTGGGGTTTTGAAGAACAAGGCGTGGTGCCCGACATCATTACCATGGCCAAGGGCATGGGCAACGGCCAGCCGTTGGGTGCGGTGATTACCCGGCGTGAAATCGCCGAAGCCTTGGAGGCCGAGGGGTATTTCTTCTCGTCATCGGGGGGCAGCCCGGTCAGTTGCCGGATCGGCATGGCGGTGCTGGATGTCATGGAAGAAGAAAAGCTGTGGGAAAACGCCCAAGTGGTTGGCGGGCATTTCAAGGCTCGGTTGCAAGCACTGATCGAGCGTCACCCGCTGGTGGGCGCGGTGCACGGGTCCGGCTTTTATCTGGGCCTGGAGCTGGTACGCGACCGGCAAACCCTGGAACCGGCCACCGAAGAGACCACGCTGCTGTGCGAGCGCCTGCGTGAGTTGGGAATCTTCATGCAGCCCACCGGCGATTATCTGAACATCCTCAAGATCAAGCCGCCGATGGTTACCTCTAAACGCAGCGTGGATTTCTTTGTCGACATGCTGTCGAAGGTGCTGGATGAACAACTGTAATTAATCGATTGTTATCGGTTATTGCTTGTCATATTTATCGATCATGCTCGTTGATCGCTTTTAAAGCCGATTTTTATCCGTTATAAAGTCGGCCTTTACCCCATTCGGAGTCTTGATCGCCATGACCACCCTGCACAGCACCCCCCGCGCCGATGGCTTTTATATGCCTGCCGAATGGGCGCCACAAACGCAAACCTGGATGATCTGGCCCGAGCGCCCGGACAACTGGCGCCTGGGCGGCAAGCCGGCGCAGGCGGCCCATGTGGCCGTGGCCAAGGCCATTGCGCGCTTCGAGCCGGTGACCGTGGCGGTTTCCGCCGGCCAATACGAGAACGCCCGTGCGCGCTTGGACGTGCCGAATATCCGGGTGGTGGAAATGTCCAGCGATGACGCCTGGGTGCGTGACACCGGCCCGACGTTCGTGATCAACAACAGCGGCGAAGTGCGCGGCGTGAACTGGGATTTCAATGCCTGGGGCGGGTTTGATGGCGGCCTGTACGCGCCGTGGAACCGTGACTCGCAGGTGGGCGGCAAGATCCTCGAAATCGAACGCGCGCCGCGCTACCGCACCGAAGGCTTTGTGCTGGAGGGCGGCTCGATTCACGTCGACGGCGAAGGCACCCTGATCACCACCGAAGAATGCCTGCTAAACCGCAATCGCAACCCGCATCTGGATCGTGCCAGCATCGAAGCGGTGTTGAGCGACAACCTGGCGGTGGACAAGATCATCTGGCTGCCCGATGGCCTGTTCAATGACGAAACCGACGGTCATGTGGATAACTTCTGCTGCTACGTGCGTCCCGGCGAAGTGCTGCTGGCCTGGACTGACGACCCGCAGGACCCGAACTACGCACGTTGCCATGCGGCCATGGATGTCCTGCAAAGCAGCACCGATGCACAGGGCCGCCCATTCACTGTGCATAAAATGCCGATCCCTGGGCCGCTGTATGCCACTGAGCAAGAGTGTGCCGGCGTCGACCCGGTGGACGGCTCCCAAGAGCGCAACCCGAGCGTGCGCCTGGCGGGTTCCTATGTGAACTTCCTGATCGTCAATGGCGGCATCATCGCGCCAAGTTTCGACGACCCGTTGGACAGCGAGGCCAAGGCCATCCTGCAGAAGCTGTTCCCACAGCATGAAGTGGTGATGGTGCCGGGGCGTGAATTGTTACTGGGTGGTGGCAATATCCACTGCCTGACCCAACAACAGCCGGCCCCGCACAGAAACTGAGTGCAGTTGTAACAGCGCCTTTCGTGTAACCGGGCGCTACTCGGTTTCAGCGCCCAAAGCAAGCCCGCGGCCCAGCACGGTCGTGGGCTTTTTTGCGGCTGTATACCTGCAAATACTGGACATTGGCATAGCTCTTGTATCGGTGATGCTCACAGTGGTTCAGGGGCATGACTGCGCGGTTCTGTCATAAACCTTGAGTAAGTTAGCCGCTCAAGCAGTAGGAGAGAGCGCTGAAATGAACGCCGATATCAACCTGATGAATACCCGTACGTTCCACCCTTTGCGGGTCGACGGCGACGCGATCCAGGCGCTGGGGCTCTGGTTGAAGGAACACGGCTCGCGGCAGATCAGGCAGCAGCCTGATTTACGCAGCGTGATGAGTGAACGCTACCCGGTGGGGTTGTTCAGCGAGGATGAACTGCATGCGTTGTGTGACGTGCTGAAAAACTAGGCAACGCAGCTAACACCTGTGGGAGGGGGCTTGCTCCCGATTGCGGTGGATCAGCTACTGAAAATTGGCTGACAGACCGCAATCGGGAGCAAGCCCCCTCCCACATTTTTGACGGGTGTGTCGCTTTTTAGAAACTGTAAGTACCTCAGCGCCGCCCGCACATCCCAGCCCTTCTGACGGAACCCGAGCAATCCTTTTCGACCTTGGCATCCTGTAGGCCAATGTCGCTCAAGGCCAGAAAGGCTCTCAGCCATTGCTTAGAATTAAATCGCCTAAATACAGACGATTCACGAAATTGACACATAGTTCAACGCGCGACTAGGATTGCGCCCAACGCCTGTGGCTAACAGCCATGACTCATCCAATAAGAAAAGGCCCGCGGCATGTTCAGTCGTCCGCGGGCCTTCTTTTTTCCGGATAAAGTCGACACCAGAAAAGCGACACGGAGCCCTGGTGTCACAGCGCGTACTCAACCAGAAATAAGGAATACAAAAAAATGTTGAAGCAACGGATGAGTCTGATCGCTCTGGGGATTTTGAGCGCATCGGCAGCCATGGCAAACGACCAGGAGCAATCCAAGGGTTTCGTTGAAGACAGCCACCTGAACATCGCCGCACGTAACGCCTATATCAGCCGCGACTATAAAAACGGCAAGCAAGACAAAGCCGAATGGGGCCAGGGCTTCATCGGCAAATTCGAGTCCGGCTTCACCCAAGGCACCGTCGGTGTGGGTGTGGACGTGATCGGCCAATACGCTATCCGCCTGGATGGTGGTAAAGGTCGCAGCGGTGCGGGCGGTATCAACTTCTTCAAGCAAGGTGACAGCGGCGCGGCAGCCGACGACCTGGCCAAGGGCGGCGCGGCAGTGAAGTTCCGTGTCTCCAACACCGTGCTCAAGTACGGCGATCAAATGCCGGCCGTCCCTGTGCTGCAGTACGACAACTCGCGCCTGTTGTCGGAAACCTACACCGGTACCTCGATCGTTTCCAAAGAGATCGAAGGCCTGCAACTGGACGCTGGTCGCTTCACCAAGGAAGCCCAAAAAGCCGCCGAAGGCACCGACAGCGGCAACCTGAAAAACATCAGCTACCTGGGCGGCAGCTACAAGTTCACCGAAAGCCTGTCTGCTGCGCTGTACGCTTCCGACATGGAAGACGTGCTGAAGAAGCAATACGTCAACGTCAACTACGTACTGGCCCTGCCGGAAAAACAGTCGCTGACCTTTGACTTCAACGGCTACAAAACCAAGCTAGACAAGAGCTTCGCCGAGCAACGCGGCGATGCCGACGCGCGCGACAACAAGATTTGGAGCCTGGGTGCCACCTGGGCAGTGGGCGCACACAGCTTCACTCTGGCCCACCAGCGCAGCACCGGCGACACCGGCTACCTGTATGGCGGCTACCGCGACAATACCCGCGACACCGGCATCGGCGATGGCGGCAACACCATCCTGCTGGCCAACTCGTACTGGTCCGACTTCAACGGCAAGGACGAGCGTTCGTGGCAAGCGGGCTACGGCATCGACTTCACCACCTTCGGCGTGCCGGGCCTGACCTACAACGTCGCTTACGTGCGCGGTACCAACATCGACGATGGCTCTGGCCGTGGCGATGGCACCGAGCGTGAAATCTGGAACCAGTTCAAATACGTGGTCCAGAGCGGCCCGGCCAAAGACCTGAGCCTGCGCGCCCGTGCCTCGTGGTTGCGCGTGTCCAACAACGCCAGCAACTACAACGTTGGCGGTAATGAACTGCGTCTGTTCGCCGACTACCCGATCAACGTTTTCTAAGTGATCGCACGTCGTGCCTGATGCCAGGCGATAAAAAACCCCGACTGGTTCGGGGTTTTTTTATGGGCGCCGATCAGTCCTCGCGGTGCTGCAAAATCTTGCGCGCCAGCGACGCGTTGACGTAGTCAGTCATCAGCACCAGGCCGTCGTATGGCTCGATCTTTTTGTTGTCGATGCACAGCTGTGCCATCTGCAAAAGCACCTGGCGCTTCTTCTTGTTGACCCGTGCACCAGGCACGCCGAACGCGGTTTTGCGCAACTCGGGCAATGGCGCTTCCGGCGTCAGATCCACCGTCACCCAGATGCCTTGCATAAATTGCAACGTGACGCTGTCGATGTGCTCGATGGGCAACGGCTGCGCCAGGTTGGCAAACACAAAATGTTCCGGCGTCAGGCGCAACGCAATTTGTGGGGCGCGTTTGAACCGACGCACGCCCAGCCATAGAAAGATCAGCGCGATGCTACCGATGGCCGCACCGGCGCCGAGGGCGGACAACGGCGTGCCCTTCATGCGCTCCGGCGCAAGCCAAGGCTGGGCCATGACCCACAGCCCGAGCAGCACGAACGGGATCGACAGCACCGCCATCAGCACAGCGCCTCGGCGCCCGCCCTCGTGCAACGCATGCTCGCCCTGGGCCGATGCGACCATGGTTTCCAGCAGATGGGTGTGCTCGGCGTTCTCCACCACCGCCACCTCAATCAAGTCGCCGGACAGTTGTTCGCGTAATGCCCTTGGTGCGCTGAAACAGGCGTCGATTTGCGCATTCGCCGCGTCACGGTCCACCTCGCGCGTGGCGCTGCGCACTGCATCGTCCAATGACACACCCAATGCCTGTAGGCGTTCGCCATTGGACGGGTGGGAATCGGTCGGGTGCGCTTGCTGAATCTCCAGGGTTTCGGGCGGCAGTTGCAGCTCACACCCGCGCAAGGCGCCGAAAACCGCATCGGGCAGGTCCGTCGCTGACGCCGCGTCGCACAACGCCAGCAGTGAGTCCTCAATGTGCGGCTGCAACACCGCCACCCGCAACAACGCCGAGGCGGCCGCGGCATTGCCCACCAACCGCGCGCCGGCGGCATCCGCGAGTAATTCGCGCTCACGGCTCCAGTGGTTCACCGCCTGGTCAAAGCGCTGCATGAAAAACACGCCGAACATGAACGACGGCCGCATCAACCGTCCCTGGATAAAGTCGCTGGCCAGCAACGCGTTCCACAGCGCTTCGAGGCTGCGATTGACCCCATCGTAGATCGGCAAAAAGCGCAGGCTGTACGCCGTGTCTTGCCCCGCAAAGTGCGCCAGCTCGTGGCCGATCACCGCGCCGATTTCCTCACGGCTCAACAGGCCCAGGTACAGCAGCGGCACATGCAAGGTGCGCCCCTGCAGCGCAATGTCCGCCGGTTGCACAACGGCGTCGCTGGAGGTCACGTAAAAACCCTGGGCCAGGCTCACCACAATATGGTCCGGCGGCAGCGCGCCCAGTGAACCTGCCAACTCGTTTACATACCGCCACAACCCCGGCGCCTGCTCGGGGCTGACCACCTGGCCGTACATCTCCAGCGGCTCGGGCGTGAACATCCCCAGCATGTGGCGCAGCTGTTTAAGCAACTGCCAGATCGAATACAGACAGAACGCCGCGACCACCCCCAGCACCGCCATCAGCTTGACTTCGCCGCTGCCCAGCCGACCGATATGCCACATCGCCAAGCCTTCAAAACTCAGCACCAACGCGACCGCCGCCGCCATCGCCACCCCATGGCTCACCAGCACATAGGGCAACAAGCGGCTGCCCAGAGAAAACACCTGCAACAACCTCTGCCGCGACCGCCGTGCCCGCCGCCCCGCCCAATACGTACCCGCCAAAGCGGCCACGCCAACCCCTGCCGCCAACAGCCCCAGGCCCATCACCCACGGCGCCAGCCCACGCATCACACGGTTCACGCGATGAGCAATGGGCAGTTCGGTTTCGATTTTTGCCAGGCGGGAGAGTGCCAGTTGCACACCGATTGTTTCGTCTACCAGCTTGACCTTGGCCGCCGGGTCCTTTGCCGCCAGGGCTTGAAGTTGCTGCTTAGCGATATCCACATTGATGTGGTAATCGATCATCGCGGTGGTGGTTTCGTCAGCCCGCTGACGCTCCCAACCACCCAGGGCAGCGAGCACCAGCGGGAAAATCACCAGCAGAGCAACTAATTTCAGGGCGTTCATGGGGGGCCGTTCACCACGCAGAGATGAACAGGGTTATACCGAAAAAAGCGCGCCAGGCCGAGGTGATCGTCCGTGGGAGCTGGGCAGCGCGCACAAAAAAGGCCCACCTTTCGGTGAGCCTTTTTTGATGTTGCGTATGGTGCGGCACCAGGAGTCGAATATATCTTATATACATATGATTTATATGAATTTTATTTAGCTATTCAAATCGGATTACCCCTTTGAATACCCTTGATCCCGGCAGTGGTCGAATATATTTTGTGCACCTGTTTTTCAGCTATGCCTAACCGTATTCGGATTACTCCCCAAGTATGAAATTTGAGCTGTATTTCAACGGACAAAAGACAGGAAACGGCCAAAATTAGCCAGTGGAGCGGCTGAGCTGCGCTACTGCAGGTGTCTGTCAGATGGCGAAATGCCCTGCACTCCGGTTAGGATGAAAAAAAACTTCAGGGAGGGAAGGCGCATGAGTCAGTATCTATTGAGCTTTGCCAAAAGCCACTTGGATGGCAAATCGGATGGCTATCTGGCCCTTCTCTGGTGCATGGCCAAGGCGAGCCAGGATCGCGGACGCTATTCTGATCACATCAAGTCCTATCTCGCGTCGAACGCTGACCAACTGCTGAACACTAATTTTCAGCGTATCGGTGCATTGTTCAAAAGGGGGCTGGAGTCTAGGCCAGAACTGGACTGGGTGGCACCCTCAGGCCTCAGTCCTTTACTGGATTTGCAGGTCAAAAATTTCAGAGGCTTTGGCGAGTTGTCTGCGGATGACAGGGGAAGCTTTCTGCGTTTTAGCAAAATGAAGAACATCTTCTACGCACCTAATGGAGGGGGGAAGTCTTCGCTTTGTGAGGCGATTGAGTATGGCACGACCGGGCATATCAAAGAGGCAGATCGCCGGAAAACGAAGGTAAAGGCCTATATTGCTAGGGATAGTGCAAAACCGACGCTGTCGTTGGTGGGCCGGGACAGAAAAGCCGTGACTAAGAGCCTAGCTTGGTCAGCTTGCTTCATTGATCGCAACCGTCTGCAAGAGTTCTCGTTGCTTGGCTCTAAGGATACGGGGAGCGCTGAAAGCGACGTAGTGGCCAGCCTCTTCGGCCTCGAAGAGTTCCAAGAGATCATTGGACGGTTCGTGAAACCGGAGAGCTTCAATCTCACCCTGTACTTGAAGCCAGACCAGGCCGAAGCGTTGACCGAAGTTGAATTAGACCGGAAAGGCCTCCTTGCCGAGCGCCAGGATCATTTCAACCGCATAACTGAGATCAATGACCAAGTATGCGAGACGCTCGGTTTGCAGTCGGATCAGCAATCTGCTGTTCGGATTAGATTTTTGCGGCTGAAGAGCGAGATCGAGCACAAGATCCGTAAGTCAGAGCAACTCAAGCTTGCAGAAGCTCCGGTCGTTGATTCTTTCGAACGAATTAAGCGTGCGGCGCGTGCCGCCCGCTACCTCCTTGCCCGAAAGTCGATGATCGAAGCCTTGTTTTTAAAAAGTGCCAAGGACGTGAACTACGAAGCCATTTACTTGGCCATCCAAGACCTGGGTCAAGTGGAAGGCAGTGACACCTGTCCAGCATGTTCTACTCCGTTGCAACGCGTTGTGGAGAACCCCTTTGAAAAGGCAAAGCGAGAGCTTCATACCTTAGGCCGACTGGAGCGTTTAAGGGCCGCTAACCAGCGTAATGACGAGAGGATTCTTCAAATCGTCAGAGAAATTGCCAACGGGCTTGCGGGAATCGAAAAGAACACCCGGTTGGATGTCCCTTGCCGTCTTCACCTAAACGACCTCAAAAGCGAACTGGCCAACTTCCAGGCGTCCACCGACCGAGGAGCGCGTGCGGTGTCCGTGCTAAGTCACTTCGTCTCGCTTGTTAGAGAAGAGACCGCCGAAATCGAGACCTACCTGCAGGCTTGTACACTGAAGAGCGAAGTGTTCGCGCAAACTTCGGAGGCTGTCTCCCGTCTGGGCAGAGCGGTCGAGGTACTACAACAGACGCAAGATGCAATCAAAGATCTATTTGGTGCCAAAAAAACCTGCAAAAAACTGATTGAGACTGCAGGCGAAAAGATCGCGCGACTCATTGATCGAGGAAATATTTTAAAACGTGATGACGCCGATACGGCTCGATTCAATACCCTCATTCGTCAATTGCAGGATGAGTACGGCAACCTCTATCAAGATCTGCTGGAGTACAAACTTCACCTTGAGAAGACACGTATCACCGGGATCGAGACGAAGGCGGCTGAGTACTACAAAGCCATCAACGATCATGACGATGAGCATGAGCGTATTGATGCTATCCGCTTCGAGAAGATCAACGACAGCTATCGAATCAAGATCAACGCTGCGAACGGCACAGTGCAGGACGCTTTCTCGGTATTGAGCGAAGGGCACCTTCGCGTGCTCGGCCTTTCGCTTCTGCTGGCAATGGCAGAGAAAAATATGCTCCCGCTGATTGTGTTCGACGACGTCGTGAACGCGATCGACAGCGACCATCGCTCGAACATCATCGACCTGTTTTTCTCTGACCCTTACCTTCGGCGTACTCAGATGGTCGTGACAACACATGACCGTCTGTTCTGGGAGCGCTTCTGCATCATCGCTGATCGGCACCCTCAGGCTGATCAGCACACAAGTTGCGTCTTGAGCTACACGAACAGAGGCATCGTGGCGGTCGATCACTCAGGTGGATTTCAAGGCAAGGTGCATGAGGCGTTGCGCGTCTATGACGTGAGGCAGGCATTGATTTATTGCCGGATCTGGTTCGAGTCGATCGTGATCGAGTACTGTCTGGATAATGCCGTGGCGATCACAGCTCAGTTCGGCAAGTCTCAGTTAAAAAAGAACGTATATCTGCAGGTCAGTCTGGAGAGAACTTTCTCACTTATCGAGCCGCTGCTCGCTTACGATCCTGTCCACTTCAACCTGATCAAAAATGATCTGGTGAACTGGGCGGGTCAGAACCAGGAACACCACGCATTTGATGAGGGGAGCCTGAATTTCGTTCATTCAAAAACCAGTAAGGAAGTGGTCAGAGTCTACGATGCGATTCGCTTACTTGAATGCCAGCTTTTCCCTCTCAAGAAGAACATTGCTTGTAAGGTGTTTCTGGTTGAAGTGAACAATAAGATCGATCAGTGGGTGGCGAAGCTTGCCAAGCTCGCTCAGGCTCCAGAGGACGTGAAAAAGGACGCTGAGGCGCGCCTGAGACTCCTGCGCAGGCGGGCAGATGAGCTGACTCAGGAGCTAGCCTACATCGCCGTCTGCCTAGCCGAGATGGCTAAACTAAATCTTCTGCCAAGCGGCCAGATGCATCCGGACGACGAGCTTCTGGAAGAGGGGGGCTAGGATGCAGATGTTCGCCTCCCCAAAGATTAGCGGCTACCAGAGGCCAGTGCCCAGCTAGAGTTGCGGAAAGAGCCATTCGAAGGAAACTCACGCCCCCCGATCACGGACATATACCAGCGCCTGCGCACACCCAGCGTATCGGCGGTTTTTACGTGCTACGAATGACGCGCACCAACGTGTTCTTCCATGATGCATCATGGCTTGAGTACGTCGTGCGCCCCCGAAGATCCTCGACAGGAAAATACATGGCGACCAAGCCAAAGAAAAAAAACTCCAAGAATCGGACACGTCGCAATGCCGGCGGCGCTGCGACGGCGTCCGGGATGAACTTTCAGGCTGCTGTCACGGCGATCGCTGGGAGTCACTTGTTGCTTGGCGCATCGCTCGGGTGGCTTGACGGCTTGATTGAGGATATCCCAACCGCGATCTGGGCCGAGACTGGCGGTCCGGGTGACGATATCCGGATTGAGTTGAGAAACGGCGAAGTTCTCGAAGCGCAGGTCAAGCGCGGTTTGAGTCGTGGCGAGAATTTGTGGGAGGCCATGCGAGCACTGGCGGTTGGTCTTGACGCAGGCACGATCCAGTACGGCGTCCTCATCGTTTCGCCCGACACGAGTAAGACCATCTGGACGGACTTGGCCAGAGATAACCGACGTCTTGGTGAAGGGCGCACCGACAACCTAAGCGATATCGGTCTGGAATGGCTCAGACGACTAACCGATGCCGCGCTGCCTGTGAACGAGGTGTGTGCCTGCCTCCGTATTCACGTTGTGCATGCATCGGATGCAGATCATGTCTCGGTGATGATGGCTCGGGCCCGCCTGGCAAGCAGCTTCGCCAGCGCCTCCGATGCAGATAGCATTTGGTTCCGACTGTTACAAGACGCGCATGTAATCACAGAACGACGCGGCCGCTGGGAACAAGCTGGCTTGGCTCAAATGCTGATGGGGATGGGGGTGCAAGCGAGTGCAGCCGCAACACCGGCAAGTGTCGCCCCCCGGGTCAGTTGCTGGGTCGCTGATTCTAACCAGCACTTTTCTTTGCTCGGTGTTAAAAACTCGCTTTCGATGGACAAGGCTTGGTTGCCTCTCAAAGCCGGTGTGGCGGATCCGGGCGAGCCAGAGCCCACTGATCCAGTCGCGGCCTTGGCACACTATCATGCTGCTTCCGGCGCCTCGCGTTCGAGGTGGAACAAACAAAAGACTCTAGAAGCCGAATGGGTCGGTCGGTTCTACACACGCGCCGTCGTGATCGGAGGACCGGGCATGGGCAAGAGCACGCTCATGACTCGGCTCGCTTGTCTATATGCGCGCGATGGACTACCGGTCCTCAAGGTTCGCTTGCGGGATATTGCTGCTCGACTCGCCGCGGGCAACAGCTTCGATGAAAGCGTTTTGCAGTTGGGCTTGGATGGATCAGGAGTCCCGTTCCAACAGGTTCGCGACAGTTCGCTTGCCGACTGGGTTTTGCTATGCGATGGGCTAGACGAATGCGATGCACACCAAGAGCTGGTGGCAACACGCATCCGACAGTTTAGCGCAGGTAATCCGCGCGTCCGAATTATCGTAACGACTCGCCCAATTGGGTACCAGACTGGGGAACTATCGGAGTGGAGACACTACGAACTGATCGCTCCAGATGCCGAGCGAGGAGCGGAGAACTTAGCCAAGTTGTTACAGGCCGCCTCCCCCAAGCGCGCGGCGGAGGATTCTGACTGGGCCTTTGCTTTGGCGACCGAGCAATTGGAAGGTAACGCGGCGAAGGCCGTGATTTCGCAAAGTCCACAACTGTTAGGCATGGCCGCGTCCTTGCTAGCACGCGGTGGCACCTTGGGCACGTCCAAGACTGAGCTATATCAAAACCTCTTCGAGGTCATCGATGCTGAGCCAAACACCCGCAAAGCGCTGGATGATCAACCTGATTCAGCCGTGTTGGCCCGGGTCTTTGACATCGTTGGCTGGGAACTGATTGCTGACCCACTCGCCAAGACTTCTGATCTACTGACTCGAACTGCCATTCATCTTCGCGCGGATCTGGGCGTGATGCCGCTCAAGGCCAAGTCCATCGTCAACGCCGCTTTGAAGTACTGGCAGCAGGTAGGCCTGATAGAGCAAGTGCGCCACGGAGCGACGACCTTGATCACGTTCGTTCACAAAACTTTTGCTGAGTTCGCTGCAGCAAGGTTCGTATGGACAAACCACGAGGCGACCGAACGTGCGCGCTGGTTATCTTCGTGCCTGGATGACTACGAACGTTGGAGCGAGGTGGTGGTCTTTGCCAGCGCCAAGATGTGCGAGGAAGTCCTGCAGGCTTTGCTGGTGCGGGTGGCGCAGGGGGATCGCCATGCACTCGAGCGGGCCTTGGGATTGTTGGTAGCAACCCCTGCCGGCGTGTTGGACGATACCGTCCAGCGTCTTGTGCAGTTGTCATTTGCGCAAGTTGACGCCGATAACACGGTGGTGGCTTACCGTTTCGGATTGCTTTTGGCACGACTTGTCACGCGATTTGAGCCAGTGATTGGCGCACTATCTAGGGCACGGTTGCATTCAACCCAACCCTGGACACAAAGGGTGGCGTGGGCATGTGAAGTCGAGATGGCCGAGTTCGATATCGATACAGCCCAAAACAAGCTGCACGAGTTTTTGGCAAGCAGCTCTCCATCGACGTCGATAAATTCAATGATGTCAATCAGTAGCTTGTCGCTCAGGCGGAACCCGGAAAACGAGCTCCACGAGAGCATGGCGCTAGCCTTAGTGCGACGCAGGTTAGCAGACCGTTCGGTCGATCAGCTTACTGCCTTGCTTAAGCTGTTTACTGACCAAGCCTTCGATACCGTCGGCTTCAGCATTAAGCTGAGTAAGCTTGCAAATCAGGCGGGTATGGAGCTGCCACATGTCCGGCATAACCTGAGCGGTGACGCTCTCGCAGCGATGTTCCCCGCCGTCGAATACAGGCAAGCGCATACCACAGCCATGGATGCATTTCTCAGCACCCTGGCCACTCAGAATGAATCCATTGGCAATGGGACAGCACTAGACCCAACGCTGCAACTGAGCGCGCTGTTCGAGATCACTGGATGGAACGAATCGCCCGCGTCGGATATCTGGTGGGCGATGAAGCCCGTCGACCGTGAGCCGATGCGTGAGGTCCTGCGTGGGATAATCGCACTTTCGGTAATTCACCCTGGACAGCTCCAGCTCGAGGCAGCGGCTGTGCGTGCACAAATTAAAGACGAACACGCAGATCCAGAAGCTTGGTTTATTCCCCACACCGTCGAAGTCGATGTCCCGGAACTGGACTGGAGTCGGGCAGGTTCCTTGGGGCTCGACCGCGCCAAGCTTGAGCATGCCGCCCTGCAACGGCCTCAATGGTTAGCGATATCGGCGACCAGACTACTTGAAAGTCTCGAGCCTCCGGACCCGGATCGGCTCGCCGATCTGCTCGCCAAGGCAACTGGCCTGGGAGTATTTACTGCCTGCCACCTCGCACGCCAGCAAGGCGAGATCGGCTTAAAGCTCCTGCTTGATCGTCTGGATGGTCCGATCACCTCCGGATTCGAACATCTTATAGGAGCACTCGCAAAAACCAGCACGACCTGGCCGCAGGTGGCTGACGGTGTGGGTAAGGCGATGCATGCGTCCAATGCACGCGTCGCGGTGGCGGCGGCGAGTTTGACGCTCAAGCACGTCAAAGGTGGGGGCGCGGTGCCTGAATCGATGTTGGAAGCGGCGTACCAGTATTGGTTGGCCCATGAAGAGCCCTATCCCGTGTCCTCGGGCACCGTTCCAGACAGTCCGAGGGAGACGCTTTTGGAGGCGATGAACTACCTTCGGCCGGTTTCAGATGAGCGGGCGGTCGAGCTACTCAATGATATGCGTCGCGATATGAAGGATTTAGCTCTGTCCTGGCTGATCCAGCGTGCCACTCGGTCTCCAATATCACGATCGAAGCTGGTCACATCCATGAGGGGAAAACTCCCCAATGCAGAGTCGGTTGCAAGATTGCTTGATTCGGAGATTGCCTTCGACGAGGCAGAGATATCGCAACTGTGCGATCTGTTTTCCGATGCCGATCCTGACTATCGGCTGGCTGCGTTGCGACTGATTAAGCCTCATCGAATGCCCAACGACCTGCTGACGGCGAAGCTCAAAGCACTAATGACCGACACATATTCCGATGTCGGCCGCACTGCGCGAACGCTGTGGGATACCTTGGAAACCGATGGCGGCGTCGATTGAGGGCATCCGGACAGCTTGGAGTTGGCGATGCTAGCCGTTGGCTAGCCATTTGCCCAAGGCAGACCGTTTTTCTCGAATGAAACACTGGGCGCGACAGCCCAGTGCTTCTGACGATGGCCATGAGATTACCAGCTGCGCTCAGACTTGCTGCCGCCTGATACATCAGCATAGTAGCGATCCTTGCCTTTTGCCTTTTAAACCTCTGAGATAGCCTCATGGCAGCTAGAAGTGGTCCACGACCGCCTTAGCATTGCTGACCAATGTCCGTTTCTGGCTGGTTTCCGCCTATTACCAAACGGCTGAAGTTGGCGGCGGATTCAATTGGTCAACGGCAACATCGTAATTCCTGTATAGGCAGGAGGAGTGTGCAGATGAAGCAAAGACCGCCGCGTATAGTTATCGGTCGTGACCATTTGGATCAGGCTCCACTCAGAGATTGAAAACCCATGACGTTTTTAGACGTCGAGCGAGCAGTCGAATCGTCAGCATGTAGTAATACCGCGTTGCCTCACTCCGTTGGCTCAGTCGGTGTTCTAGAAACCAAGCCACATGCTTTCTCTGCCAACCCCAAGGTGTTTCTCGCTGCCAGCGTGCTGCGATTTCAGCCTGAATGATTTTCGCCTGGTGCAAATGGCGTTGCCAGGTCGCGTGCGAGCCGGTCAGCACGCCAGCCAGGAACAGCTCCATATCGAATGGCTTACTCATGCTACCCACCGATATAGGCAGCGACCACATCGATCCGACCGTGCCCCAGCTCATAGCTGATTTTCTTTCGGGCATTACGATCAAGGTACCTATCTATCTCGCAGCATCGACCGCCATTGATAGGCGCTCGGTGCTGGGTAATCCGCTCATAGCGCTCACATGCGTAAGCAGCTCGCAGTTCATGAAAACCTTTGAGGTTGTGTGCATGGAGAATGTCCCTCGAGGGGCGGACGATGTCCTGCAGAACGTTCAGAAAGCGTTCATTTGGTGCAATCAGGTTTCGGCTACCCACTGGCGAAACCTGCGCCGCAAATCCAAGCGCATCGCGAACATGCTGATCTACCGCAATCCAGCGAGACGCTGAAATACCGGCACGGCCGCCTTTGGTACCGTCCTGAATGCTGATCTTGCCGAGGTCTTTAGCCTCCCGGCATAGCCGTGGAAGGTCAGCCAAGATGGCCTCATGCAAGCGTATGCCAATGGCGCGAGCCAATTGAGCGATGGCAGCAGCACGTGGCATCTGGTGCTCGCAGAGAGCGTCGACTAACCGCTTCACAAGTTCGCGGTCTTGGCCTTGAGGTGCCGAGCGGCGAATACCGGTTCGTTGCATCCTCAATGCCTTGCTCGGGCTCGTCACTTTCACATATTGATCACCTCGAAGGGCCGCCATGGTTCGGTTCACGCTGGACAATCGGTTTTGCGCGGTGGCGATGGCGAGCTCACCTTGTTCAACTTGCCGCAGATGTCTGGCGTAATCCAGCAAAGTCTGCCGAACAATCTGACGAGCATCGTTAAACCTGGATCCATCTTCCGACCGACACCAGCGCACAAACGCCTGCCAGCGATCCCTGTGTGCTTTGACCGTGCCGTAATGCCCGCCGCCAAACAGATCTTTCAAGGCCTTTGGCCCGGCATAGCTCAACTGCCGACCGTAGCCAAAATTGCGTCCGTCTCGCCTGCCCACCAGTGCCATGATCGAACTCCTCTCGAAGCCAAAACTTTTAAAACTTTCCCCACGTCATCCCGCCAAGAATGTTGAGTGTTATCAGGGATTAAGGTCCCTGCGACCAGTGAGGGTTGTCCACTAACGCGGGACTGACGGCTCTTTACAACCGGGAGCTTGGGTATCTCATGATCTGGCCTCCTGAACACCGATTCCGGTGGGCGGGTGGAGACTGCATTGGCTGACGAGGCCAATGCCGCGAGATCCTGAATCAGGTGAAGGCAGTGATGCGATGACCGGGGCATGCCTGACTGTCAGTCAGGTGCAGTCCATTCCGTGGACTGCGGCACCATCATCTGCATCGCTGTTGCCGGTGACTTCGGTGTTTGTCACGCCGATTGTCACGAGGGGGAATGCCGCAAAGCCTTGTACGAGTTGGGCTGCAGCAGCGGTTGGAGCGCCCGTCTCTTTCCGGGAGAAAGAGACGGGCGCAGGTTGGCGCACGGGAGTGGCCAAGCGGATAGGTTGCTGCAGGGCAGCTATGAAAGGGGATGAGTTGCCGCAGTGGGCACACTGGTAAAAGTAGGCATCCATCACTCGGCGAGTGACCGTGCGAGCCACCGGACGCTAATCGCACTTTGGGAGAACCACCACGGTGTGGCGTAGCCTTAAAGGTTCTGGCTACCTGGGTTGCTGTCAACGACAGCGCTTTGCCCGATCTTTTCTACGCCTGTGGATAATTCGGGTCAAGGCTCGAATTTTCGGGAGTTCTGCGGCTGTGGATGAAATTATCCACCGGTGGAAATCATTGGTTTTCCACAGACAGTTGCGTGGGCTTTAGATTTTTTAAATGAGGTCCATCCAAGCAGGGCGGCTTTGCAGCCCCGCTTGGATGGACCCGCGTGGAAGGGCGGACAACGGTGATCTCACAGGCTTACCCACGTTTGGATGCGCCACGGCTATTTTGTAGGGCTGTGATGTTGTCGCCGACTGGGTGAGCGAATTCGTGGGGTGTCACATGCCCATGGCGGTTGGCGTCGATGTAGTTGCTCCACCACGCCATGATCAGCCTGCGCTGTTCGAGGAATTCGGCCTTGTGGATATACGCGGCACGCACACGGTTGCGTTCCTTGTGGCTCATTTGTCTTTCGATGGCTGCGTCGGTCCATAACCCGGACTCCAGCAGAGCGCTACAGGCCATGGTCCTGAAGCCGTGGCCGCACACGTCCTTGCTGGTGTCATAGCCGACGTTGCGGAGCATGGTGTTCACCGTGTTCTCGGACATGGGCTTCCAGTACTTGTGGTCGCCCGGTAGCACTAACTCTGAAAAGCGACTGAGGCTGCGCAGGCGCTCCAGTATTTCGATGACCTGCGGCGAGAGCGGGACCATTTGAATGTCGCCGTTCATCTTGGTCCCGCGCGTGGAGTTGTGTACCCCTTCAATCGGTGCGCGCGTATCGGGGATTTCCCACATTGCGCGTTGAAGGTCGAACTCACTCCATCGAGCGAAGCGCAGTTCGCTGGAGCGGACGAATACATGCAGAGTCAGCAGTACGGCAAGGCGCGTCAGCTCGCGACCGTTGTAGTTGTCGATGCGTTGTAGCAGTTCGGGTAGGCGGTTGAGGGATAGGGCGGGGCGATGGACTGTGCGCGGCGCGTGAATCGAGCCTGCCAGATCCAGTGCAGGATTCATGGTGATCTGCCGAGCCCTTTTGGCCCCGCGCATGATGGTGGATAAGTAGTTCTGTACCCGTAACGCCACATCCATGGTGCCGCGTTCCTTGATGCGCTGGGTGATCTCTAGCAGGTCATGGGTATCGAGTTCAGCGATGGGTCGTTGGCCGATCAGCGGGAAGACGTGGGTACGCAGTCGGCTCATCACGGTTTTTGCGTGTCCTTCGGTCCAGCGACGGGACATGTCGGCGTGCCACTCCAGGGCAACGGTTTCGAAAAGCAGTGCCGCACGCTGGGCCACGATCTTGGCCTTCTTCTTTTCTTCCATTGGGTCGAGGTTGTCGAGCAGCAACGCCTTGGCTTCGTCTCGCTTACGTCGTGCGACGGAAAGGGTAACGATGGGGTAATTGCCGATGATGAGCGTACCTTCCTTGCCGCTGGGCTTGGTGTACTTCAAGCGCCAGGTCTTCACGCCATTGGGTTTGACGAAAAGGTACATGCCGCCGCCGTCGAACAGTTTGTAGGCGCGTTCGCGGGTTTTGGCCGTGCGGCATTGCAGGTCGCTGAGGGGGATCGCTAGACGTGGCATAGGGGTACGCGCTCCTGACCGGGAAATCGCAGTACCCCTAACATACCCTCGGGGAAGGGGGATTTTGTTGGATCCCGACAGAGGGTCCTGGAACGAAAAAACCCGCCAAAGGGCGGTTTTTCGGGGCTTCCAGAGCATTCGGTGGAATGCAATGGAGCCTAATGTGGTGCCGGCACCAGGAGTCGAACCCGGGACCTACTGATTACAAGCTAGGTGCCCAGAACATATAAATCAACGGCTTACGAGATTCCTTGTTACGTGCGGACACTCCAAAGCCCGCATAGATAGCGGGCTCTGGTTCGCTTGTTACGTGGGGTTTTCTCAGTCTGCAGACGGGGAAACGGTGGGGATGCTCAGGTCGTATACGTCCATCATCTTGGGATCACGGTGGCCGCTGGCCTCCTGCTTGTCAGCCCGATTGCCCACCGTGTCGGTGATGCCGCGCCGTTTCAGGTCGTGAAGGGCAAACCGCTGTTCTGGCGTGATGAACTCGTCCGCCAGTGCCAGGGTGATGAAGCGTTGCCAGGCCGTGTCCAAGCTGGTTTTGCGAAGTGGTCCACCGTGGCTGGCCACAATGATAGTTCTACGTGACGGCAGGATCGGAATCGCGGTTTTGCGCTTGGCCCATACCTTTGCTCGATAGGCTTTAGCGTTGTCCCAAGCTTTGAGCAGACGTGGCGTCCAACGCACGATGTTGTCCCGACTGCCTTTGCGGCGGTTGGTCAGTATTCCGCTTTCCAGCTCGTTTTCGTCAGTGAGCGTCACAACCTCAATGCCGCGCAACCTGCAGAGGTAGGCCAGCTCCATGACGTAGCCAAGGTATTCGGGACAGCCGCCTTTCTCGTTACGCTGCAGCAAACCTCTGGCAATTGCCCGGTCGATGAGAGCGTCCATAACCAGGTGATTCGGCAGGCGGCGCTGTTTGCGCTCCACGGGCGCTTCAATGCCAAGAGCTGGGTTTACTTCCAGGAAGCCGCGATTGCGGCCCCACTGCAGTACACGGCGCAGGTAGCGCAACGCATGAGCTGCTTTCGATGGCGTGCCTTCGTCCGCCAGTCGATCAACGATTCGTTGCACCAGGGCAGAAGTGAATTTTCGAACAGACAGATCTCCCAGCGGTTTTCCCAGTTTGGTGGGAATGCTCAGAAGAACATCGCGGGAATAGCAGTAGTCGTCGTGGGTTTTTGAGCTGAGCTTCTTGTACCTATCGCTGTCGTGGAACTGTGCGCAAACGTAGCGGAGCGTTCCCCGGTCAACGTTGGAAGCCTCGTCCATGATCTGGTGCAGCTCTGCGAGCGAAACGCTCGCCGGGGCAATGTTGCGCCGGCGCTGTGTACCCGTCTCGTCACGATGAAGGGTGTACCAGACTCCTTCGTTTCGCTGGTCAAAGTAAACGGCCGCTGGGAGAGCGGCCTGATCAATGTGAGCGGGGATGTGCGGATTATGCTTCCGCTTCCTTGCTTTCCTCATAGGATGTCGGCGTCGTATCGCTCTGCAGCGGCGGGCTTCATGCCTGCGGCTTGGTTGATAAGGTCTAGCGTTGTCCATGGTCCAGTGCGGCCACGAAACAGGCGAATGCCCTGGTCAACCAGCGACCGTTCAACATCAGACCGGCGTTGGTAGCCAGTGATGCGCTGCAGGTCGGTGAATACCAGGACATTGTCCGATCGGGAGTTCATTGCTAACCCTCTATGAGCTGGAACACCCCGGACAGTCTAGCGCTGCAGCCGGGGTCTGGTTATTAGAAGTTGGGGTGGAAACTACTAAGGATCTATCGAATCGGCTTAGCCAGAAGTTTGGAAACCAGCGCCGCTTCATGTGCGGTTAGGTCGCCGAGCAGTTGAGCCGTAGAGGTGACAGATTCAAGACGGATACGAGCATCGGTCGTTTTCTGTACCTGGTAATCAAAAAGCGCGGTTCCGACGATTCGGATGGCCATCAGGTGCCGCGCCGCTTGCGTGCCCTCGGCCAGTGATGTGGTAGCCTTCGATTTGCTGCTGCTTTGGTGCTGTGCTTGCATGGTGTTGCCCTCAGTGGTGGTTGGTGCCGGGGAGCTGTAACTCCTCGGTACCGCTCTAATTACCGGCCTTCGCCGGCAGTGGTTGGTTGCACTTGCCTAACCAGGTGGATCACCAGGTTCTCGAGTTCGATCACGTCGTCCATTGCCGACTGCCATTCCAATACCGCCTGGATCTGCTGCCTTGTGCACTGCAGAACCAGAAGTTCGTTCTCCGTGGCACCACGAACTTCCAAAATCTCGACCAGGCCAGCAGCGCTATATGCCTCGGCGTGTACCAGCTGGCTGGCCTCGCCAATCCACTGCTGCAGCTCCATCATGTGTTTGAGCTGTTTCGTAGCGCCGTCCCGACCTTTGCCGGTGATAATTTGTATATGCATTGGTGCTGCTCCTGGTGGTGGTCAGTCGCTTCGGAACATCCAGCAGCGAACGGTTTTTGCTTTGTCGAACGCGTCCTTCGCCCGTGCCGAGCAAACGCTGCGATTGGTCTCAATGAACTTGGGGCACTTACTGGTCTTGAGGTGGCGCTTGAGTTCGGTCAAATCCGGGACTTTCTGCCGTTTGTTCGCCGCCATTTCCGCGAATTCGTTCAGGTTGACGGCGATCAGACCGTCAGTTCGGGAGTGGTTGAGGTCCCCATCAGGCCCGTTGAGGTAGTCGAACAGTTCCCAAAACTCCACAACGACGGGGTGGTCAGCGTTTATGGCTAGCTGGCGATCCTTTGCCATGCTTTGAATCTCGGCGTGGGCCGCATCCACCTGGTGTTTTTTCAACGGGACGACGTGCACCAGGGCGTCGACCAGGGCGTGCAGTTGGGCATGATTCTTTGCGATCCGCACCGTGCGTATTTCGGGCAGGGCGAGCAATTGCTGTTCGTACTTGGGACCCTTTTCGCGGACAGTTTCCATCACTGCGCTTTCCATCATGGTGGACTTCACCAGGAAGCCGCTGACGCGATCCACCGGCATGCGCTCCAGCTTTTCCACCAACAGTTTGGTCTGGGGTGTCTGGCCTTCTTTCGTCATTGCGATGTGCACAAGCCGCTGCAGGATGGGTTCTGACGCATTGACAGCGTGGTTTTGGCCAATGACCACGGCCGCACGGAAAGGCGGTTCGCGGGTGTCATTGCCGTTGTTCTTCACACCGGTGGAGCGGACGCTACGCCCGTTATAAGCGGTTTTCAGTTCGTCCCAGTCGTACTGTCTGGTTTGACTGCCGTCGGTCTTTTCCCGCTCGGATTCAATCAGTACCACCGGCAGATTGGCGACCTGGGCGAAATTACGAGCCCGTGCTACCGGTGTGCCCTTGGTTGGATCGAAGCCCTCGTAATCGCTCCGGCCGCACAGCTTCCACAGGAACTCAATCAAGGTGGATTTGCCGGCACCTGGTTCGCCGATGATCTCCATGAACGGGTAGCTTTTCTGGTGCTGCCGGATTTGCTCGGCAAACAGGGAGCCAAACCAGAAAGCGAGCGCTACCAGGCCCTTGGCGCCGAAGCACTCCCATATGATTTCAAGCCATTCAGTCTCAAATTTCTGCAGGTCGGTGTTTAGGTTGAGGATCACGGACTGGCTCAAGGTCTTGATGCTGAGCCGGTCCATATCGAAAAAGTCTTCCTCGTTGAGCTTGAACACCTTCCCGTCGCGCACCGCCACGTCGCCATAGACGTACGCACCGTGTTCACGGGTATATCCCGTGAAATCAATGGTCTGCACAGTTTTCAGAGCGTCGGTTTGTTCCTCAATGAACGCATCCAGTTGTTGCGTGGTGCCGGTGAACATCCCGCCTGGGGCAATGCCGAGTAAGCGCTTCTTGAACTCTGCAGACGATGCGATCTGAGAGCTGGTGAAGGTGTTCTTAATAGGCGGGGCGTCATGTGCGAAGGTGATGCGGAAGTAGTACCAGGACTCATCGGTGAGCTTGTTTTCCTGGTAGTACAGCGCTTTGGGATTGCACGTAGCGATACGCTGCAGGGCGCCGCACTGCTGCATAGCCTTGGCACGCATCTGCTTATTATTTAACTGCTGGTCGTCGTGGTGTTCGCTGTCCTCAAGTTCCTGAATCGCCTTGTTGTACTTCTCCAGGTCGAGCTTGAACCAGTAGAGGCGGTTGCCGAACTCCAAGTGAAATTCGCTACGGCGCTTCCAATCGAACATCACCAGGGCCTTCTCCGTGGCGTTGTCGGCAATCAGCAGCGCGCCGTGGTGGCGGGCTGTGGTGATGTCCTTGTCAAACTGGGCGTCGCGCTTAGCGCCCTCGTCCAGGAACTGCCAGCGCTGGTGCAGATCGTTCCAGTCGACCTTCCGGTTGTCCCGCTGCGGGATTTGTGCAGCTTCGCAAGTGAAGCCCAGTTCACGCGCCATACGCACCCACCGCTTTGTATAGGCGTGTGCACCTGGCTCGTTGTCCAAGGCCCACACCAGCTTCGGCAAGTTGCCTGGACGCGCTGCCACGATCGCCTGCAGCGAGTCGGCCGGGAAGGCGTTCGAAGACATAGCCGATACGGCAGCAATATTGTGATGGACCAGGGCGATGGCATCGAATATGCCTTCAACGATCCAGATTTCTTTCGCTTCCAGGACGTCGACACACGGCGGGCACCACCACGTGCCCCGGTAGCTTTCACCTGGTGCGAACCGGGCTTTCATCTTTCCGAAGCGGGCCGGTTTGTCGATCAGGCGTTCCCAGTAGCCGCCTTTCTCCAGAGCGAAACGAACCGTGGCGCTGCCGGCGTTGTGCTGCCCTGAATAGTGGGAGTCCTGGGTGAACCAGCCGGCGATCAACTCGATGTTGAATCCGCGCCCAAACTCCAGATAGGCGCGGGCTGTGGCCGTGGGTGCGTTGTCCGTCGCCGGCGCACGCTTGCTCCAGTCTTCAAACAGATCGTTGTAGATTTCTTTGACGTGCAGGGTGTGGCCGCACTTCTCAGACCGGCCGCAGATCACCAGCCAGGGTTTGTCATGACGCGAATACAGCTCACGCTTGTGGCACTTAGGGCACTCACCACCGCGCATGTAATCGGTATCTTTGCGATGTTTCAGGCCGTAGTCGGATTCCAGGCGCTGCAGCACGTCGTGACGAAGATCTTCTTTCATGGGGTTACTTCACTGCTTTGAGGCTGTGGGACAGGGCTGCCATCAGGCGTTTTTGCGCTGCCATTACCGGGATGTGGGCGAGGATTGCGCCGTGGCGAAGACCGTCCGCTACAAAACGGAATTGGTCGTCGTACCAATGTTCATTGAGGCTCAAGCGATACTGTTCACGCAGCGCGGCCAGCAACGCTTCGGCCTCGGCCGGGGGCAGTTGAGTGGTGACAATTACGGCGTTTACCATCGTTAAACCTCGATTTCGGGCGCAGCTCACCCAAACCCACGAGACGTGGGGCCGGCGTTTGGTTGGGTTTGTGTTACGAGTTCGCGGAGCGCAGGCGCACGTTGTCAGGAGCGGTCAAGATGCGTTCGTAGATAAGGCTGACGGGGACGGACCAGCAAACCCCTTTGATGGGATCCTTGATCACCACAACGGTGGTGTTGCTGTAGTCCAGATCGAGGCGTTGACGGTAAGCGACTCCCTGCAGCTCTAAATGGGCAAGGGACGTCAGCTTGATTGCAACTGATTCGGATACGTCGAAGGTGGCGACCAGGTGGTTGATGGCGCGATTAAGAAAGGCCGAAAGATCGCCCAGGTGTTCAGCTTGATGGCGCTCGAGGAAAGCCAGCGCGGCGTTCTGTATGCATTCCTGGTAGTCCAGGGCATTAGTTTGGGTGGTCATTTGGCTTTCCCCGATTTGGCGCGGTAGAGATCGATCGCGGCATACACTTCGGCGGTGCGTGCGGCCATGTGCAAGGTATGGGCGTTCTGGATCAACTCGGCTTCAACGTCGGTGATCACCCCGTCATCAAGTGCCTGGGCAATGATCTGGTCGACCGTCCCTTGTTTGGCTGAACTCTGCATGGCCCGCGCGTACATCTCCACGTTATCCAGTCTGTCTGGATGAACTACTGGAACGAACATGCCGCCGTACATTACTGCGACATAATTGGGCAAGTGGTGAGTGCCCGTGACCTGCTCCAGTTGGAAGATCTGCGCATCGGTCAACGGGCGGCAGTTGTTGTTCTCATAAGCGTGGTTATCAAACTTTTTCAGCGGCAGGCCGATCCGGGCGGCGGCACATTCGCGGCCACCTGAATAGCTGCAAATGATTGCGCTGACCACTTCCCGGCGCGTTTTTAGAACTCGACTTTTCATCTTCTGCTGTTCCCTCAGTACCGTGGCCATTACTGTGCAATCACGCCGTCTTTAATACCGAGCAATACGGCGGCGCGATGTGCCTCCCCCCGGCGACCTTTTTTACGACCGTTCAAAAGGTCGCTGACCAAATTCTTATTCAGTGAATGAGTGCGGCAGAACTCCGCAATGCTCATCCCTTTGCGATCCAGAGCCTCCCGGGCTTGCTCGGGTGTAAGGGTGGCGGGCATAGTGTTCGCTCGTGTGCGTTCGTGTGGATTCGTGTTTGTACGGCGCCGATTATGACCAGTTTATTTGTCCTGTAAAGGGGCTAAAGCTTGAAAAATTTGTCATTGGGAGAATTCCCAGATGTGAGTGCGGGCGAATGCTTGCGCGAAGAAAGAGGCCGATTGGGCCTCAAACAAGAAGAAATGGCGCAGATTGGCGGTGTAACCCGCAATACCCAAGGCAGCTATGAGCGTGACGAGCGGCGGCCTGATACGGGCTATCTGAAAGCCTTGCATGCTGTGGGTCTGGACGTTCTGTACGTCGTGACGGGGGTGCGAACCCCTGTCCCCGTGGGCGATCTGTCCGAGGATGAAGAGGTACTGGTTAGACGTTACCGGACCATGCCGCCAGATGACCAAAAATCTGTGCGTCGATTCATTCAGGCGATCGCAGACGACGTTGCTAAAAGTTCGAATTAACTTGTAACAAAACTTGTATCTCATTCAGGTCTCCTCAGTTTTAAAGCGAATCCCTGCTCCGATAACGTCGATTCAGCAATGCATTTCATGGAGTAATAAGCATGTTGGATCGCACGAACAATGAACGCGCCTGCGCCGAAGTCCACGAGTTTGAATGGCTCGCCCTTTCCAAAATTGAACATAATTTCATCGGCTTATATCGGCAGTTGAATGAAGACGATCGAAAGCAACTCAGACGTCTTACCGAGGCATTGGCTACCGTTCCAAAGGAATCAGTAGCGAGTTGATTCATCACTGCTGGCCCATCAGCTGTACTCAAACGTAGTCTCGTCGCCGACTTGTATAGGTCGGCGTCACGCGGCGCCCAGTTGGTCAAATAGCTCCCGCTGCTTGGCCCTAGGCATATCCCTTAACCGATCAAAGAGCATTTTTTCGTAGGATTGAGCGGAAGGGCTGAGCGTGTGGGAAAACGTCAAATTCGCTACCCATGTGTGCCCGCACGTTGCGTCGAGGCACTGGCAATAAAGCTTGGCAAAATCCCGCGATAGTTCTTCCCGTGAAGCAATCCGGCCCTTGTTCCCGCATTTGCATACAACTCTCATCGTGTCCCTCCCCAGGGCAGCCAATAGCCACTATTTTGCCACATTTTGTAGTGGCAATAGCTGCTTTAGGATGTTTGCCCAGTGTTATCGACTGGTGTTTTGGTTTCTTGCCAGGATATTTTCCTGTCATGTCGAAGCGTGTCGTTCAGTTGGCTGAACAGCTGGCAAATCGGCCTAATCTCATTGCTGGTGTACACACGATCGATCTTCTCGATGTCGCCAAACCCCCCGCTGTTTTCGGGGATGATCCCGGCCAGGGCAGGATTCATTCGCCAGGCGGCGATCACGTCGTTGCGCGTAATGTTTTTCACCTTCTCCAGTTCGTCCTTGGCCTGGAAGTCCCCCACGGGGATGATCTGGATTGCGTTTTCCTTGCCGTTGGGGATGTTGACGAACATCGAGCGGAAGTTGCCCACGCCCTTGCTCGCACTGATCTGCGCGCGCAGGTTGTCTTCGTCTTCCTCGGTCAAGTCCGGGTCGTTGGTGTAGAAGATGTAACCCGCGTGCGCGCCGTTGCTGTAGTAGCGCCGGCGGAACAGCGTTGCGGCTTCGTTGAGCAACAGCGCCTGCAGGCCGCCCAAGTAATCAGGCACGCCATAGATGTTCTGTTCCACGTCATAGTCCAGGACGTGTTCGATTTCGTCCTGGTCAAAGTCCATGAACTTGCTGTCGGGCAGCAGCATCCTGAACCCGCCGTCGACCTTCACCCGCATGTTGATGGCTGGCAGGTGCTGCATCTCCAGCACTTCACCGAAGGCGTTGGTATCGCGATAGAAATACGCCTCGCCGAAGACCATGTAGTCCAGGCTCGCCCGGCCCATCGTCTGCGTGCTGCAGCCCTCGGACGGGATGAATTCACGCAGCAGCAGGTTGCGTTTGAACTTGGGAATGGCGCCGTGGTGCGCGTTGGCACGCAGCAGCTTGGCCAGGCCCGCCCGCGACACGGGCGGCTTGTAGATATCGCCGTCGTCGCTGAGGAACACCCCCAGGTACTCGCCGATGTTGCCGGACAGCACCTGTTCGGGTTCCCCGAAGGTGAACGCTCGCATGGGCTGCGGCTGTCGCGCTTGTTGGCTGATTTGGGGCTTTTTGTGTCGTGGCTTGGGCATTGGTTCCGCTCGTGACGTAGCGGCTACGGCGCCGCTTGTTGGTGTTGAGGGGTTCATTGAACAGGGCGTGCATAATCGACCAGGCGATATCGGCGTGGCCGGTGGCGTCGGTGCGCGAAGCGCTGTAGGTCACTTGGCCGCTGGTGGTGGTGCCGCGCTTGATGGTCAGGAACGCCTGGGCGATGTCGGTCCAGCCGGCGTCCCACTCGATGCGGCTGCCCTGGATCGTGTCCTGGGCCTTGAGGACCAGTAGGTTCTTGGTCTCCAGGCTGTAGTGGATCGGCGTGGCTTTGGGGTAGAAGTCGCGCACCAGGTCGAACACGCCATAGCCCACACCGGTGATGTCGATGCCGATGTGTTGCACGTTGAAGCGTTCGGTAAGCTTTTTGACCTGGGCGGCCTGGTAGTTGAACGAATGCCCGCGCCAGCTGTGCTTTTCCAGGATGCGGAATTTCGCCCCGGGTTCCAGCGGTGGGGCGACCACCACGCAGGTGGCGTCGTCGCGGGTGCGGCTTGGGTCGTAGCCCAGCCAGACAGGACTGTTGCCGAACGGCCGATCCAGTTCCGGGTTGTAGTCCTCCCACAACGACAGGTCGGAATAGCAACGCTCCAGATCCTTGAGACCGAACGCGCTCTGGCTGCTATCGATGAACTTGCAGTAGAACAGCTGCTGGAATTTGTCTTCGTCGTACTCCAGCTGCAGCTGCTCGAGGTCGAACAGATCGCACCCGCCATCGATCGCATCCTGGATGGTGATGGTCTTGCGCCATTGGCCATCGGGGCACAGCGCGCCCTGGGTGTAGGACGCCTCGGTGGGCCAGGTGCCGCCGGCTTTCTTGCCGCGTTTGCTGTTGCGGAACTCCTTTCCCGACCAGAACGGGTATGCCTGGTGCGACACCGCACTGGGCGTCGAGAAGTAGGTTTTGCGCCACTTCTTGTGGGTACCCATGGCGCTGGCCACGGTGCTGAGCTTTTCGAAGTCGCGGATCCAGAAGTACTCATCCACGTACACATGGCCATGGTAGCCCTGGGCGGTGCTGCTGTTGGTCGACAGAAAGCGCAGTTCGGCGCCGTTGCTGAGCGTGATCGGGTTGCCTGTCAGCTCGATGTCGAACCACTGCTTGGCGAACTGGATGATGTAGCTGCGGAAAATCTCCGACTGCGAGCGGCTGGCCGACAGGAACACCTGGTTGTCGCCAGTCAGCACCGCATCCATGAACGCTTCGCCGGCGAAGTAGTAGGTCAGGCCCACCTGGCGGCTTTTGAGAATGTTGCGGATCCGGCTTGTCAGCGGGTTTTGCTTGGCTGCAAACAACTCCTGCTGATAGCGGTACATCTTGCTGATGAACTTATCCAGGAAGTCGACTTCGGTCAGGCCGCTGATATCGTTCTTGGCCTTCTTTTCCTTTTTCCTATCGCCTCCCTCGCCACGGCTGGAGCGTTCGCCACGCGAGCGCTTGCGCGGTTCCTGGGGCTCGCCCAGGTCGTCGCCGTTCGATGCCGCCACCGGTGCGGGCTTGGCCGATTGTTTCAGCAGGCGTTCGCGAACGACGGTCAGGCGGTCCAGTTCATTGAGATCGTCTTTGGACAGGCTGCCAACTTTGTCCAGGAGCAGGGTGATTCGCCGGCCGACGGCAGTCAGCGGTTCTTCGTCCGACAGCATGTCTTCCCACCCGCCCTGGCGGATCCAGTAGTAGACGATCCGGATGTTGGGCAGGTTGAGCTGCGCCTGAATTTCCTTGGCCTTACAGCGGCGCAGAAACAGGCGTTTGGCGGCTTCTTTAACTTCGGTCGAGTAGTACATGGGCCGCAGTCTATGCGGCGAAAACGCTGGAAACGCGGGGTTAAATTCCGTGATCCGCCTATATCTCAAATATAGGAGAAACGCGCATTTGAACCGTTTGTTTGAGGGCTGACGGCTCCCTATCTTGGCGGCTCATTCAGTGATTGAGCGCAGTCAAATCCATGCCCCGTTCCCTTGTATCGTTCTGGAAACGTGTCGCCACCAGCGGAGCCACCGTTGATGGGCGCGTGATCCTTCCCCAGGAACTGCGCGATATCGCTGAAACCTACAAGCCGTCGTTCTACACGGCGGTGATCTGGTGCGACCACGAACGCTGGCCAGGCTCCCACGGCACCGTTTACGCGGTGCGTCTGGTGGAAGAAGCCGAAGACCTGGAGCCCGGCGAAGTGGCGTTGGAAGCGCAATTGAAGCCCAACGACCGCCTGCTGTATCTGAATGACCAGGGCCAGAAGCTGTTCAGCAGCATCGAAATTACCCCGGACTTCCGTGGCAAGGGCAAAGCCTACCTGACTGGTTTGGGCGTTACCGACCAGCCTGCCAGCGTGGGCACTCAGGAACTCTACTTCTCACACAAGAACAACCGCGCCTCCTACTACGCCGCGTCGGTCGAACTCGGCCGCCTGCAGGACGACAGCCAACCCACCGCCGAAACCGGATTGATCAATGCCCTGACTGGCTTTTTCAAGCGTTTCGCCACGGAAGTGCTGCCCACCGAAACCACTCCACCCAAAACAGAGAGCAAACCCCCAATGGATGAAGCTACAGCAACGGCTTTGACGGCCCTGGTGGCGCAGCTGCTGGTTGTCGCTGCCGGCCTTCAAGCCGTCATTGAGCCCGCCGCCGCAGATGCACCTGAGCCTGATCAGGACCTGGTCGATGACGTCAGCACGGCCGTGGACGACATCGTGGCCACCGCCGAGCAAGAGCGAGAGTTTCGCCGCCAGAGCAAAGGCAACCAGTCCGTACTTGCCAAGCTGGATGCGCTGCAGAAGCAGTTCAGCGCCCTGCAGAACAACTCCACCGGTCGCCAGTTGCCGCGCAATCCCGGCCCGGTAACCACCGTCAAAAAGCGGGTGCTCTAACATGGCCTATTCACTGAGCGCCTTCGGCGCCCAAATGTTCGCGGAGCTACAACTCGCCATCGCGGAAAGCTATGGCGTCGACCTGGCTACCAAGATGTTCAGCGTCGACCCGACCATTGCCCAGGAGCTGAACGACGCCATCACGGCTAAGTCGGACTTCCTGGAGCGGATCAACGTCATTCCGGTGACCGAGATCAAAGGCCAGAAGGTCTTCATTGGCGTGTCGGGTCCGGTCACAGGCCGCACCAACACCAAGACCACCGATCGCGAAGCCAAAGATGCGTCGTCGCTGGATCAGGACACCTATGAGCTGTCGTCGACCGAGTCTGATGTTGGCCTGCCTTACGCCAAGATCGATGCCTGGGCCAAGTTCCCGGACTTCCATCAGCGTTACTCCGCAGCGGTGCAGAAACAGATCGCGCTGGACCGCATCATGGTCGGTTTCCATGGCACCCATGCTGCCGTGCAGACCGACATCGAAAAATACCCGATGCTGCAGGACGTCAACAAAGGCTGGCTGCAACAGGCACGTGAACAGATCCCGGCCCAGGTACTCAAGGAAGGCAAGGTCGCCGGCAAAGTCACCCTCGGCGCCGGTGGCGACTATGCCAACCTCGATGCCCTGGTGCACGACACCAAGCAACTGGTGGACGAACGTCTGCGCGATGCCGGCGACCTGATCGCGATCATCGGCACCGACCTGCTGGCCGCCGACAAGGCCAAGCTGTATTCGAAGCAGGGCGACACCCCGACCGAAAAAGAGCGCATCGAAGAAGCCCAGGTGATCGCTACCTATGGCGGCTTGCCGAGCTTTAGCGTGCCGTTCTTCCCGGTCAATGGCGTGGTCGTCACCAGCTGGGACAACCTGTCGATCTACTTCCAGGACTCCAGCTGGCGCAAGCAGACCGTCGACAATCCAAAGCGCTCCCGCGTTGAGGACTACAACAGCCGCAATGAAGGTTATGTGATCGAGCAGCTGGAAAAGTTCGCCATGACCGAAAACGTGGAGCTTGTGGCGTGAGTCTGGCCCTTGCGCACAAGCGCCGCACTATCGCGCTGGGAGGCGCCGCCATTACGGCGGCTGCCGTCTCCGCAGCGCTTCCTTACTCGCCGGCGGAAGCCCTGAGCAGCCCCGCCAATGCACGCAAGCACCTGCTCCTGCAGGAAGCGGCATTGGACCAGGACCTAGCGCGAATCAGTGCCATCAACGGTCTGGCAGGACGCCAGGCACTCAAGCGCGACGAGCTGCTGCCCAAGTACCAGGAATACGTGCAGCGCTATTGCGAGTCGGGGTTGGTCTTTCCCAATCGTGTCGCGGTGCAGGTGTTGGTCTGGCTGTTCGACACCTCCCAGTTCGAAGACGCCCTGGAGCTGGCCGACGTCCTGATCGAGCAGGGCCAGCAGATGCCGGAGCGCTTCAAGCGCCGCGACATCCAGACCTTTGTCGCTGACGCCGTGTGCGAGTGGGCCTACGCCGAATACAAAGCCAATCGCAGCCCGGAGCCTTACCTCTCTGACCTGCTGCCGCTGGTTGACGGTGAGTGGCAACTGACGGAGCAGATCCCGAGCAAGTACCACAAGTTGATCGGCATACGCGCCATGGAGGCCGAGCAGTGGGAAACCGCGCTCAAGCACCTGGAGCGCTCGACGGAGCTGTACGCCCAAGCCGGCAACGACACCCGTATCAAAAGGGTCCGCAGGGCCCTGGAAAAACAAGCGGCTGATACCCCGGCCACCGAATAACCGACTACCCCCCCCCAGCGGGGACCTGTGGAAGTGAGCCGCCCATTTATGGACCGTCCCACTGAAAACAGGCTCCCCGCCCTATTTGAGCGGTCAGCATGAGCTTTTCAGGTAAACCCAACACGCTGGTGGAATTGACGATCGAGAACGACGGCTTTTGGCCTGACGTCTCCGTGTCCGAGTTCCAGCGGGGCTATCGCCTGCCGGCGGAATACCTGGTGGAACTGCTGACGGCTGAGTTGACCACGGCAATGACCGAGGTCAACAACGACCTGGCCAAGTTAAAAGCGCGATGGCAGGGGCTTGGCGTGTCAAACGTTGAGTCTGCAGACACCAGGATTCTGCCGGAGCGCACCTTTCAAGCGGCGACGTACAAGCGCGCCGTGTATTGCCGCGCCAAGGCCAGTTTGCTGACCCAGTTCGTGACGATCATTCGCCGCGAAAGCGCCGAAAACCTGGGCAAGGAACTGCCCGATCGCCCTGAAACCTTCCTGGCATTCAGCCAACAGGCCGTGCGCTCGCTGCAGGGCCGTGGCCGCATCACGGCGGCGCTGCTATGAACAAGCTGCGTGCCCTTACCACCTACCTGATCGGCCTCGACCTGGTGCTGCCCGAGCAGATCGACAGCTGGGCCGAGCAGGTCAACCTGGACCTGATCTGGAAAGACACCACCCAGGGTCTGCACATGGGCGATATGCGTTATCGCGCCGTAGTCGTGATCGAGCGATTCGCCGGTAACCCGGCGTTATTGATGGCGCTTCTCGGCGGCTGGCTGGAATCCAACGATCCCGACCGGGACGACGATCTGCCGGCGCCGACGTTCGCCGTCGACCAGATCACCTCGGACGAAGCGGATCTGGAACTGACCCTGGAATTCGTCGAGGCGCAGCACCTGGCCGAAGACCCCAACGGCAAGGTCGAGGCCTTCGGCAAAACGTGGGGCCTGGTCGAGTTCGACCTATGGACCGCTGAGCATGGCGAGGTCCGCGGCGGTGGCGCGTAGCACTTTCGAGCTGGACGTACGGGGCCACCTGGGCGTTCGCGAGCAACTGGCCCTGTTGAGCCTGCCCCCGCAGCTGCGCCGGCGGTTGCTCAACAACGTGACCAAGCGCGTGCGCACCATGAGCCGCAAGCGGATCCGAGAGCAGCGGAACCTGGACGGTTCAGCCTTTGAGGCCCGCAAGGGCGACGGCAAGGGCAAAAAGAAGATGGAAGCCGGCTTGGGCAAGTTGCTCCAGGTCACCAGCGTGAGCGCGGATTCCGCAACGCTGGGATGGCGTAACGGCCTGACCGGCTGGGTCGCCGCGCAGCAACACCATGGCGCGAGCGAGCGCCGTACAGCTGCGCAGATGCGCCGGTGGAACAAGGTGCCTGAAGGCCTGGCCGCGACGGATAAGCAGGCCAAGCGCTTGCGCCGCCTCGGTTTCAAGGTGCGCCAGAAGGGCAAGAAGAGCCTAACCCGGCCGTCCGTGGCCTGGATCCAGGAACACGTGAACTACGCCAAGGCGGGCCTGCTGATACGCATCCTGTCCGACGAAAAAGCCGAAGGCACCGGTGCGCAAAGTTGGGAAATAACCCTGCCAAAGCGCCAGTTCCTCGGCGTCAGTACCGATCGGGACACCAGCCTGCTGGTTAACCAGGTGCTGGCACAAATCCTCAACTCCCCCAAATAACGAGGCACTGCATGGCACTTGGCAAAGTCAGCGTTAACAATCTCAACCTCGGCCAGGGTGCCGTGACCGAGATCGAGCGCTATTTCCTGTTCATCGGCGCCGGCGCGAAGAGCGTCGGCAGCCTGATCGCCCTCAACACCGACAGCGACCTGGATGCGCTGCTGGGCCTTCCTGTCAGCGATCTGAAAACCCAGATCGCGGCGGCCAAGGCCAATGGCGGCGACCGCTGGGCGTGCCTGGCGGCTCCGATCGCTGCAGATGGCAACTGGACTATCGCCCTGGAAGCGGCGCAGCAACAGGGCTTTTCCGTCGAGGCGGTGGTGATCACCAAACCGGTGGAGGCTTCAGCTGAATTATCTGCCATGCATGACGCCGCGATCGCCATCAGCAACACCTACGGCCGTCGTGTGTTCGTGATGGCCAGCACCGCCGGCATCACTGCCGAACAGACTTGGTCCGACTACCTGGCCCAGCGAAAGGCGATCACCAAGGACCTGGCGGCGCCGCGTGTTCTGGTCGTGCCGCAACTGCACGGCAATGACCTGGGCGTGTTGGCTGGGCGTCTGGCCAATGCTGCGGTCAGCATCGCTGACAGTCCCATGCGTGTGGCCAGCGGCGCCGTTTTGGGCTTGGGCAGCGTGCCCAAGGACAAAGACGGCGTGCCGCTGCCATCGGCCATCCGCGCGGAGCTTGATAAAGCCCGTTTCTCGGTCTCGCAGACCTACCCCGACTACCCGGGCGTGTTCTGGGGCGACGGCAACATGCTCGATGCGCCGGCGAGCGACTTCCAAGTGGTCGAGTACCTGCGTTTGGCCGACAAGGCCGCTCGCCAGGTGCGCCCGCTCTTGATCCTGCGCGTTGCCGATCGGCGTTTGAACAACACGCCCAACAGCATGGCGGCTGCCATCAGCGCCTTCATGAAGCCGCTGCGCGTGATGGCCAAGTCCACGACCTTCGCCGGCCAGGTGTTCCCGGGCGAGATCGAGTCCCCGAAAGACGGCGACATCCAGCTGGTGTGGCACACCAAAACCAAGGTTGAGGTGTACATCAAGATCAAGCCCCTCAATTGCCCGAAAGACCTCACGGCGAACATCGCCCTGGACCTTTCCAACGACGATTCGGAGTAATCCCGTATGTCCCGTATTGGCGGTAAAAACTTCGACATCAACCTGGGCGACCTACAGATCCATGTCGAAAGCTGCACCCTGGATATCACCGACAACACTGCCGTGGCGCAATCCCGGGGCGTGCCCAACGGGCACGTCGACGGCGATGTGTCGTGCAGCGGTGAATTCGAATTCGACACCAGCAACTTCAACCTGCTGATCGAGGCCGCCCGCACTGCCGGCAGCTTTCGCCAGTTGGAGCCCTTCGACTCGGTGTTCTTTGCCAAGGCCGGCGATGAAGAGCTGCGTATCGAGGCCTTTGGCTGCAAGTTGAAGGTTTCCAGCCTGCTGAGCGTCGACCCGAAGGGCGGCGAGAAGTCCAAGCACAAGGTGCCGTTTGACGTCACCAGCCCGGACTTCATCCGCGTCAACGGCGTGCCGTACCTGGCTGCGGCCGAGATCGAGGGGCTGCGCTGATGGGCGATTGGCTCGACGACGCAAAGAAGATCGAGGAGTTGGAGCGCGAGCGGTCGATTCAGGCCCAGCTCGCCCGACCACGCCCTTCGGGGCCCAGCCTAATCGACTGCATGGACTGCGACTACGAAATACCTGCAGCGCGCCGAGCGTTGGAAGGTATTACCCGTTGCGTCCCGTGCCAAACCATTTTTGAGAAAGGGGTTCTGCGATGAGCGCGGATCAGGTCGCCCAGGACACTGCCATTGCTTTGGCCAAGGCGTCGCCCGCAATCGGTGTGGCCGCTACAGGTGTAACGGGAACCGTCGATTGGTCGGCGGTCGCTTACATGCTGACCGCGCTCTACATGGTGCTGCAGATCCTTCTGCTGGTTCCCAAGTATCGCCAGATGCTGCATGACTGGAAGGGCAAGTCGTGAACCTGCGTATCAAGATCGCCACCGGTGTCCTGGTGCTGGCCAGTGCGCCTTTGCTCGCCTTTCTGGGCAAGTGGGAAGGCGAGGGTGAGAACATCGTCTATGCGGATCGCTTGGCCCGTGGCCTGCCGACCGTGTGCAAGGGCATCACCCGTTACACCAGCCCGTATCCGCTGGTCGTCGGTGACTACTGGTCGCCGGCGCGCTGCGCCGAGGTGGAGCAGCTGGTGGTCGAGAAAGGCCAACTGGCCCTGGCTGACTGCCTGACCAATCCGGCGATCGGGCAGAAGACCTTCGACGCGCTGAGCAGCCATGGCCACAACTTTGGTACGGCCAGCACCTGCGCCAGTCGCGCGGTGGGCCTGATCAATGCCGGCCAGATCCCCGAAGGCTGCAAGGCACTCGCTTGGGGCCCCGACGGCAAGAGCCCGGTGTGGTCGTCGGTCACTGACGCCCAGGGCCGCAAGCGCTTTGTACCGGGCCTTCACGCTCGCCGGCGCGCCGAAGCGGCCATGTGCGCGGAGGGCTTGTGATGCTGCGCGAGATCCTGTTTCCCCTGGTGCTGTGCCTGGTGGCGTTTGTCGCCTTCGACATCCTGGAAGGGCAACGCGACACCGCCCGCCTGGAGCGTGACAACGCCCTGTTTGAAGTGGCGGGGTTGCGCGAAGCCGCCCGTATCAGCGGCGAGATGTTGGCCGACCGTGACGCGATCGATCTTAAACGAACCCTGGAGCTGGACCATGAACGCGCTTCAAACCTTGAGCTGCGCTGGGCTGTTGACGATGGCCGTCAGCGGCTGCGCATCAACGCCATCTGCAGCGCCGCCGGCACCGAAAAAGCCAGCGCCGGCGGCGTGGTTGATGCAAACACCGCCGAACTCGCAACAGACGCTCGACCGGATTATTTCACCCTCAGAGATCAACTCGCCCTCAGTAAGCAAATGATCTTGGGCCTGCAGGACTACGTACACCAGGTGTGCCTGCGCTGACCTGAAACACCCCTTAAACCAACCATCGAAACGGACACAAACATGAGCCAGATCCAATCCCGCGAAATCACCCTGGAAGTCGGCGACAAGGAATTCACCTTCACCCTGACGCCTCAGGACGTGACCAAGTACTTCAACGCCATGACCGCCAACAACAAGGTCGCGCCGTCCTTCAACCTGCTGAGCAGCACCGTGTTGCCTGCTGAAAAGGCCGTGCTGCGTGAACTGCTGGCCAACCCGGTGATGACCATGCAAGTCGCCGGCGCGCTGCTCGAGGAGTACGCACCTGACGTCGAGATCATCGTAAAAAAGCCCTTGAGCACGCTGACCGCCTGACCGAGGACGGCCTGGGCCAGTTGCTGGCCCTGACCAACCGTTGGCTACCTGGTGCCGAGCCCAGTATCGAAAACATGGGCACGGCCAAGTGGCTGGATGATGAATATTGGAAACGCATGGGCTTCGCCGTGGCAAACGGCATAGCCCATGCGTTGAACGGATAGGAACCACATGGCCGATCGTAGCGCCCGCCTGGACTTCATCCTGGCTCTGACCGACAAGGTCACCGCGCCCCTGGGCAAGGTGAAGATGGGCTTTTCCGAGCTGACCGAGCAAAGCGAAAAGAACATTAAGACCATGGGCATGGGTTTGGCCGGTGTGACGGGCGCTTTTGTCGGCATCAACGAATCACTGCAGCCCGCGCTGGAGATGAACCGCGCCCTGGGCGAGGTTAAATCCCTGGGTGTGGCCGAAGATGCGCTGACGGCTTTGAATCAGAAGGCCCTGGATTTCTCGGTGAACTATGGCGAGAACGCCCGGGATTTTGTCGCGTCGGCCTACAGCATCGAAGGCGCGATCAAGGGCCTGACGGGCAGCCAGCTGGCCACCTTCACCAACACCAGCAACCTGTTGGCCAAGGCCACCAAATCCGACGCCGAGACCATGGGCGCCTACGTGGGCACCATGTACAACCTGTTCAAGGGCCAGGCCGACGCCATGGGCAAAGGCGAATGGGTTGAAAAACTCGGCGGGCAGACCGCCCTGGCGGTGCAGCTGTTCCGCACCGACGGCGCCCAGCTCAAGGACGCTTTCAAGGAAGTGGGCTCGATCGCCACGGCCGCCGGCGTCGATATCGCCGAGCAGTTCGCGGTAATTGGCTCGCTGAGCAGCACCATGGAAGGCGGCGACGCCGGCGGGCGCTACAAGGCGTTCTTCGAAAACCTGGGCGCCGCGTCCGAGAAAATGGGCGTGAAGTTCACCGACTCCAACGGCAAAGCGCTGCCCATGCTGCAGATCATGGACAAGCTGCAGGGCAAGCTGGGGGATCTTACCAGCGCGTCGGCCAGCGCCAAGCTGATGGAGGCGTTTGGCGGAGAGGGCGCCCAGGTGATCAGCTCCCTGGCCAAGGACACCGACCGCCTGCGCAACGGTATGGACAAGCTCGGCAAGGTTCGCGGCCTGGAAGATGCGCAGAACATGGCCATGGCCATGGTTGATCCGTGGCAGCAATTCGCGGCGGCGGTCGAGGCGCTGCGCATTGCCTTCGGTCAGGCGCTGATCCCGATCCTGACGCCGCTGATGGCCAAGCTATCCGGTATCGCCGGCACCATGACCCGCTGGACGCAGATGTTCCCCAACATCACCCGGGTGATAGGCATTGTCACGCTGACGATCTTGGCGCTGATTGCGGCCATGTCCCTGCTGACCTTCGCTGTCGGCGCCGGTCGCATGGTCTGGCTGGCCATGGTCACCGTCTGGAAAGTGGTGCAGCTGATGGGGTTGCGCACCGCTGCCGTGTTCGTGCTGCAGAAGCTGATCATGCTGACCTATATCACTGTGGTGTACGGCCTGACGGCCGCCCTCGGCGTGGTTCGCGGCGTGATGCTGATGTGGCAGGGCGCGATCTGGTTGGTCAACGCGGCGCTGCTGGCCAATCCGGTCGCCTGGATTGTGATCGGCGTCCTGGCGCTGGTCGCGGCGGTGATCGCGGCCGTTGTTTACTGGGACGAATGGACGGCAGCGCTGATGAACAGCGAGGCGTTCAAGTGGGTCAGCGACCAACTGACCGCGCTGTCGGAGTGGTTCGCCTCAATGGGCGGCTGGTCCGGGATGGCTAAGGCCGCCTGGGACGGCATCGTCGCGATCTTCCATACGGCGATCAACGGCCTGATCGAGATGCTCAACAAGATCCCCGGCGTCGACATTGAAACCCGCTTTGGTGCCATGCCCGAGGTGCCCGGTACGGATATCGGCGTCAACACCATGGACCACGCGGCAGTGGCGCAGCGCGCCCAGCAGACCATCAATGCGGCCATTCCAAGCCTGTCGCCGGCGCGGCCCAACGCGGTGCCCCAGGGCGGGCTGCTGACCAGCATCCAGAACAACAGCAGTAGCCAGAACAAGGGCACGCACGTGGAAAACATGAACATCCACACCGCCAAGCCCATGACCCCGCTGGAGCTGGAAAACATGATGGCCATGTCGGTGGGCGGATGAGCGAGTACATCGATCTGCTGATTGCCGGCAATGACCTGGTGCTGGACCCGTCGCGTCAGCCGCTGCTGATTGATGACCGGGCCAGCATCGCCCAGGACATCGCCCACATGATCCGCGACAGCGGCTTGCTGGTCACCCTGGTGGCCGAGCGCGATCGGCTCAAGCAACGCGACTGTATCCAGCAACTGGAGCTGCTGGTGGAGGCCGACGAACGCCTGGTACCGGGCACCGCACTTATCACCCAGCTGCAGCCAGGCCAGTACCTGGTCACGGCGACAACCCTGAAATTCGGCAATATCGAGGTGGCTTTGTGAGTGACGTAGATTTCAAGCAGGCGCTGGCCGACGCCGGCATTCCCACGACCGAGGCAGGGCTCCTGCAGGCGTGGGAAAAGGAAGTGGCCGCCCAGGGCAGCAAACTGAGCAACACCAGCGCGTATTCGCCGTTCTGGCGCGTGGTGCGCGCCCTGGTGACCAAGCCGGTCCTGTGGATCCTGGATTTTTTCGTGGCCACGGTGCTGCCGAACTTTTTCGTCAAGACTGCTGCAGATGCCTGGCTCGATATGCTGGCTTGGGCGGTCAACGTCGAACGCAAGGGCGCGACCAAAGCCAAGGGCTTTTTGCTGTTCACCCGTGAAGCCCCCGGCGGCGCACTGGAAGTACCCGCCGGAACACTGGTGCAGTCCGCATCAATCAACGGCCATATCTACCAGGTGGTGACCACCGCCGTGGGTATCTTCGCCGATGGCCTGATGCAGTTGCAGATCCCGGTCGAGGCGGTCGACACCGGCGCCGGTTTCAACCTGGCCCCGGGTTACTACGCGATCCTGCCGGTTCCGGTACCGGGCATTGCCCAGGTGGTGAACAGCGACGGTTGGTTGACCACACCAGGTGCAGATCCCGAGCCCAACGACGAACTGCGTTTGCGCACCCGAAACCAGTTTTCGGCGGTCAATCAGTGGCACACCGACGCGGTGTACCGCGCCATGATCTCGGCCTTCCCAGGCGTGCGCCCTGATGGCGTGTACTTTGAACACGGCGCGCCACGTGGTCCGGGCAGTGCCAATGCCTACGTGCTGTTCGAAGCGGACGTGCCGGCGGCGACGTACCTGGCGCAAATCAACGCGCATATTCGCGACCAGGGCAACCATGGCCACGGCGACGATTTGCTGGTGATGGTCATTCCTGAAACCCAGCACGCCGTGAAGTTGGAGATCTGGCCGCGTTCGACGCTGACCACCGAACAGCGCGAAACGCTCAAGGACAACGCGGCGCTGTTCGTGCGTGCCGCGTTCCGTGAAAGCACCGCCACGGACTTCCAGCCGACGCTGACCTACCCCCAGTCGCGGTTTTCATTCAGCCGCCTGGGCGAAGAACTCCACCAGCAGTTCGCCGGCATCGAGTCATTGCGCTTTGCCACGGCCGACATCATCAGCGAGCTGAACATTCCCCGTATCCAGACCCTGGAGGTGGTGCTGCATGATTAAGATCGATCTGCCGTTCTGGCTTGATGGCACCGAGCTGGCCAAGCTCAAAGCGGCCGCCCAGTCGTGGTGGGAGCGCGTCGAGGGCTGGTTGCGTTGGCCGCTGCTGCAGATGGACGCGGACACCTGCCATATCACCGTACTGGACCTGCTGGCCTGGCAGCGCGATATCACCCGCTTCAAGGGCGAACCCGAGGGCTTGTATCGCCTGCGGGTCAAGTTCGCCTTCATCAACGCCGTGGACGCCGGCAGCACCGCCGGTATGAAACGCATCCTGGAGCGCCTGGGCGTCGGCTACGTCGAGATCGAGGAGCGCCAGGCCGGTCGCGACTGGGACGTGGTGCTGCTGCGTTTCTCTGACTCCCAGCTGTCGCAGAACCCCGAGCTGCTGCGCGTGCTGATCCAGCAATACGGCCGCACCTGCCGGCGTTATGACTTTTCCACCATTACACCGGTACCGATGCAAATCGCCCTGGTCCACTTTCACGACGATCAGCAAACGCTGGTCGCCAGCCTTTAGGAGCCCTCATGGGAGCCGTTATTACCCTTGCAGGTGAAAGCCTGATCGCGCAAAAACAAGCCGCCAACGCGGGTCTGAAAGTCAGTCGATTCATTTTTGCCAACGTGCCCGGGTTGAACCCCGCCGCACCCGTGGACCGCGCCGCGCCCAAGCCTGTCGCGGGGCAGATCGTCTACACGCACCAGATCCCGGCCGAGCATGCCGGCTACGTAAACCCCAATCAGGTGGTGTACAGCGCGCAGATCGGCTCTGACGTTGGTGACTGGGACTTCAACTGGATCGGACTGGAGACCATCGACGGTGTGCTGTTTGCGGTGGCGTATGTGCCCGTACAGCAAAAGCGCCGCAATATCCCGCCCCAGCAGATCGGCAATAACCTGACACGCAACTTCCTGGTGGTGTTCGATGGTGCGCAGTCGTTGACCGGGATCACGATCGACGCCAAGACCTGGCAGCACGATTTCACCGTACGTCTGGCCGGCATTGATGAGCGCGCCCGTAAAGCCAATCGGGACCTGTACGGGCGCCGTGCGTGTTTGAACACTGGTCTGCAATTGGAGAAGGTGGGGAATAGCTATCAACTCAAGCCTGGCGTTGCCTACGTTGAGGGGCTACGCGTAGAACTTACGGCACCAATGCCGGTTCCGGCTCCCACCAGTTTTCCCATGTACCTCTGGCTCGATGTCAGCTTGCAACGGCAACTTAGCGATGTGGCTGTAACGCTGAAGACGGCCCATATGTTTCCCAGCCGACCGGATTATGTAGACGGCAACGGCATCACTCACTACTCCGTTCTCGCGGCCGAGTTTCAGGACGCCAATACCCTGATTGATCGTCGTTTTACGGTCGAAACAAGTGGCGCCCTGGTCATGGACTTTGCCCTGAGAACGGGCGACTACGCGAGCTTGCGCGCCCGTGCGACCACCAAAGACGACGTGGGCTTGGGGAACGTCCCGAACGCCATCAGTGATGACCAGGACTCCAACAGCAGTGTGATCCTGGCCACGACCAAAGCAGTGAAGGCCGCGACCGCGCTGATCTGGACGGGCATCGCCAACATCGTGTCAGGCGCTACCGTAGTCGGAAAGTCTGCTAAGTGGGCAATCGCCCGCAAGATCACACTGGGCGGCGCGATGACGGGCAACGTCACGCTTGATGGCTCAGCCGATGTAACGCTGACGGTCGCAGCAATTCAAGCCACTGAAGCTGTCGCCGGTGGTGCGAAAGTGGCGACTCAGACCCAAACCAATGAGGGCGCTGACGATACGGCCTATATCACCCCGAAGAAGTTGCGCTGGGGCTTTGCCATCAGCTTGGCCGTCAATGGCTACATTGCCTTCCCAAGTTGGTTGGGTGGCTTAGTCATTCAGTGGGGGAACGCATTCATCAGTGTCAACGGGACGAACTACCTGTTCCCGATTGCTTTCCCGACCGCCGCTTTCGTTCTCAATTTCAGCACCGGTGAAAACTCCACCAGTTCGGTCGAGGTGATGAACATTACCCCTGGTTCGCTAACCAGAACGGGGTTTACCGGTAACGCGACCACAGCAGCCAACTATCACTACATTGCGATCGGCAACTGAGGACACGGCACATGAACAGCTATTTTTACAGTCCTTCGCTTCATACTTTTTTGATAGCGGGACTCCATAAGAACCGTCCCGCTGACTGCGTTCCGCTCAGTGATGCGGAGCATACGGCGCTGATGATGCACCAGTCCCAGGGACTCGAAATTACGTTCGATCGCGAGCTGATGAAGCCTGTTTCTCGCGAATTAGCGCCGCCCACGGAAACTGAGCGTTTGACGGCGATGCACTTGGAGAAAACAGCCCAGGTCAATTTGGCGTGCGAAGCGGCAATCACGGGTGGTTTTTGGTCGTCAGCCCTGGGTGAGCCGTTCCAATACGCCAGTCAGTTAGACGATCAGTTGAACCTCACCGGTGTGATTCAGACGGGCATGGACAGCCTCTATGCCTGCCGTGATCAATTGGGTACCAAGCTGTTCCGTCCGCACACGGCGGAGCAGTTGCGCCATGTAGGCAGCGATTTCAGCGGTTTCAAGCAGCAGCTGCTGCAGAAGGCAAACGGGCTCAAGCAAGCACTTGACCAGGCACTGGCGGATAGCGATCTGGCCAGCCTGCAGTTGGTTTCCTGGGAGGACGCGCAGTGACGTCCTGGGCGCCAGTGACCATGCGCTGGCCAGAGCAGTCCACACAGTGGATGGGGCAACTGTCAGCGGCCCAGGACCTGGCCAGCGGCGAGCTGGCCAACACTGCGAAACGCCTGGCGGATTTGGACGGCATGACCAGTACCAACCCGGGGCCTGTAGGCGATGCGGCCCAGGGCGCGATCGAGGCTGGCCGCGCAGCATTGGCCGGACAGATGGGCGAAGCGCCGGCGTGTCTGGCCGTGACACCGTTTCAAAGCGGGATAGGGCAAGGGCGGGGCCACCAGCGGTTTCTGTCTGCGCCGAACTTGCTGCAGCAGCTGGCCGCCAAACTGGTCGACGCCAGCGACAACGGCCGGCCGGGTGGACCTCAGTACGCGCTGTCGCTGATGTTCCTGGGCACGCGCCTGGATCAATTCGCCGAGACCTTGGCGCGTTTCAATGCGCTGCTGCCAATTCCTGACCTGGTGCGTGCTGAACGTCGGGCGCGCAACCTGTCGCGGCTGGAGACTGAGAAGTGGGAGATCCCCAGCGCTGGGCCTTTGCCGCGTTGGTCTGCGCTGCCCCTGGAGCGCTGCACGCTGGTCAAAGCGGCCAAGCAATCCATGGCCGGCCAGATCGCCGTCCTGGAGAGCTACGCGGCAGACAGCTCGCCCATGGGGGACCTGGCGGCATTGGCCGGCCGCAAGGCTGCGCAGCAGCAGGACCGCAACAAACAGCTTAACGACCTGAAAGCCTTGCTGGCCGGCGGGAATGCCGATCACAACATGCGCGCGCGCATCCTGGGGCCAGGCGATAACAACGAGCTGCGCCGTGCGTTGCTGCAAGGTGACGCACCAGGTCATGAGTGGGTGCTGTGCGCCGGCGTGCTGTTGGTGGGTTCGCTGGACGGTTTGAGCTTTGTTCGGGAGCTGGTGGGCCTATGACGCTATTACTCGACGGCCAACAGATCCTGGGCAAACACCTGAAGATCACGGCCAACCTGCGTATCGAGAGCGACGATCTGTCGGGGCAGACCAGCAACAGCCAGACCGCGCACAAAGGCTTTAAGCCCAAAACCCTGACGGTCGCCCTGATGATTCCGTTTGTTGACCAGGTGCAGCTGCGCAACCTTATGCGCTTGGCCGAGGCCACGGCCGGCGGTGGCCAGCTCAAGATGTACCGCATCGTCAACGACACCGCCGCCGCGTTCGGCATTCGTGAAGTGCAGTTCTCTGATGGAGTGAGCGCCCGGGAAGACGACTCGCTGAACGCCTGGCTGGTGCAGTTCACCCTGTCAGAGAAACTGTCCAACCCTGAGCGGGTGGAGAACCGCCGCGCCGGCAACGGCGTCACGTCGCAATCCGGCCCGGGTACGGCAGTCGACGGCGCGGCTGGTGGTAACGGCACCGGCGCGCCTGGGGAACTGAGCGGCTTTGAACGGACTTTGAAAAAGGTTGACGACTGGCTGGGCCCCACCCCATGAAGCTGCATAAGGTACTGACGATTGGCGGCGCGCCTTATCCGCTGATCAAGGACGAAGTCCGGCTGGAGATCAAAAGCCCCGGCCGGGCGACTTTCACCATCCAGGCCGGCGCGCCGGTCAAAGGCCTGGTGACGCTCGATGTCGGCTACAACGACAGCCCGTTGCAGCGCCATTTCATTGGCTTTGTTGAGCGCTCGACCCCGGTCAACAGCGTGCAGCAGATCCTGGTCTGCCGCGAACTGGCGGCGATCCTGTCGCAGCCTATGCCGTTGAACCTACGCCACGTCGACCTGGAGGGCGTGCTGGCCGAGGTCAGCGGCAAGACCGGCCTGCGCTTTCGCGTGCCTGACAAGGCCTACGCCAAGGTCAAAGCCCCGTTTTTCTACTGCCTGGCTGCTGGCTACCTAGCGATGGATAGCCTGGCCAGCGTATTCAGCATCCCCGACTTTATCTGGCAGCAGCAGGGCGATGGTGAAGTGTTTGTGGGCAGTTGGGCCGACAGTTTCTTCGGGATCCGCCCGCCGCTGCAGCTGCCGGTCGAACTGTTCGACGGCTATCAGGGCAACCAGAGCGCAATGATCGCGGCCCTTCCGGGACTACGACCAGGTGCAACCATCAACCAGGGCGAGAGGATCACCAGCGTGACCCTTGCCGGCAATCAAATGGCGATCAAATGGACGACGCAATCCGTCGCAGCGTAGAGCGGCAATTCCCCGAACTCACCGGCGGCTATCACTTGCCACGCTTTGGCCGAGTGGTGGCCGTGCCCGATGCGCCGGCCGCACCTGGTCTGTGCGACGACTTCCGGCCGCGCTTCGGCGTCGACGTAGAAGTGCTGCTGCCTGACGGTGAGCCAGATCCCGCGCTGCCGATCCTGACCGGCCTGCCGCTGCCTGCACCGATGGGTGGGCAAGAGGCGGGCATGTTCGGCTTTCCGGAAGAGGGCACCACCGTGGTGGTCAGCTTTGCCTACGGCCTGCCGCATAAGCCCTTTATCACGCAGATCCTGCCGCACGGCCTGAGCCTGCCCCGTGTGCCGAAGGGTGACCAGGTGTGGCAGCACAGCGAAGCCTGCCAGCAGCGCGTCGACGCCGATGGCAACTGGCTGCGCCAAACCGACGGCAAGATCCTGGACAAGGCGATCGAGCGGGAAGTGGAGGCAATGCAGAACACGGAGAGCTTCCAGAGCCACACCAGGACGGTGGACGATCATTCAACCGAGTCAGTGGGTGGGATCAAGAAGATCGAAGCGCTGGGGGCGCTAAAGCTGCTGTCGGGCGGATCCGCGAGCCTGGCGGCGGTGGATGATCTGCACCAGGCAACCGGGCGCGACTTGAACCTAGTGGTGGGGCAGAAGTTCAACGCTATGGTTGGTGGCGATATGCATGAGAAAATTCAGGGGCTTCGCAAAAGTATGGCGGGTTCAAGTCAGCAGATGCAGGCACCAAAGAGTTGGATCGGATCTGGAAACGTGAACCTGTTTAAAGTGGTGTGCGACACGCTTGACCTTCTGCAGGAGATGAATACGCAGCTTGCCGCGCACACTCATGGGACAACGCCGGTACCGAACAACGCCACAGCTTTTAGTAGCGAGGCAGCTCGGGCAGGAGTATTAGCTGCTGCGCTCAAAGTAGTAACGCTTTAAAAGTACCAACGAACACCTGCGATAATTAGCAGTGTCAAACCGATAAGCGCCCCGTAAAACAAAGGGCGGCCGATCCAGGGGTGAGTGAGAGCCATCACTCCTATACTGGTTTTCGGCTTGTTGACGTCCCAGTCAGACTCAATAATTTCCCCTTTTTCAATGAAGGGCTTCCAATATGTTTCTATGTGGTTGTTTTTATTCTCAAAAAAATCACTGTGACCGTAGTCAAAGTATCGGTCTCTTATATGAGGGCTTTGAAATCCTTTGCGCCCGGAACTTCCATATCCGAAACTTGTGAAAGTAGCCATGACTGGGTAAAAGTCTCGAGTCCCTACGTCATTGATTATAGAGTTTGGTTGCATGCCGCGAGTGTAATGTCCCCAGTTATAGTTAGTAGGGACAATACTGCCGCATAATATAATTCGTTCGAGTCGGATGTCAGGGCACTTCGGTAAAATCTGACTCAGTATATAGCTGCCAAAACTGTGAGCGATGACCATTAATTTTGCCATTGGCTCCATCGCTCGAGCATCGCGAAAATCTTGCATTATCTTATTTATAGGTGTGCTTCTGACAGGAGAGGCAAGTTGCAAGGGCGAAACGAAGTTGTAACCTAGAGGAGTTACATTAGTGTTTTTCAACTTACCTATTTCTGTCTTGACGTGCTGATGCCATGCGCCATCAGTTTGAATGCCATGTATGCATAAAACAACAACAGCGTCTGGGCTATCTTGAACTCCCGAGATTTTGGCATCGAGCATGCCGTCGAAAAGCTCTAGATGCTCCTCAGGGATTTCCTGCCGTATTAGTTTTAGCTGACTAATTCTTTTTTCTGGAATAGTATTTTGCCAGGTTTCTTCAAGTAGCTTAAAAACTCTAACCGCATTCATTAGTCACCAATACGTATGAGGACTCAATATTGTCGTATGAAACCTCAACATCTATGTCGCGTACAGGATCTCTCACGACTGCAGGTAAGTCGGCGTACGAGGGAAACGTCAGGCCGCTTCCAGAAGGAAAGCGAACTAAAATTTGCCTCCGGAAAATTCTCCCCTCAATCAAAATTGAAGTAAGTCTTGCGAGACGCGATGAGCTACCGGCTTGCATAATTTCAAACATTCTGGACGGATCTAATCTTATTCTAAGGACAGCATCACCCCTCCGGGATTCAAAATCACCCAGATATTCTTCCATCCTACGTAGTGCCTCCGCATCTTGCGGATGGCTACTAATTAAGGGCGATAACTTTTCCGCGAACATAAGAGTATTCCTCTGCGGAGCATGCGACAGGTATAGCAAACTCGTTAACATCGCCACTGATCACTAGGTGAATTTCACGCTGGGGATCGGTATTAGGTATCTTAACGTATACGTTCGTTCCCGTCACATGGCCGTCACCGGCTAGGAAGCTGTCAAGTGCTGCCATTGACCCATCATCAGACGAAAGGTTGTCGTCTTGAGACGACGAAGAGATCTGCATGACGGCACCGAGATCATTCTTCGCTGTTGAGTTGCTATAGCGAATCTCGTTAGCAAGTTTGGCCCGATCTGTCTGTATCTTTGTTTTCGCGTTATTAAGTGAAATCCAAGTGAATCCGTCATGGGGTATAAAAAAGCGAATTTTCGAAAGGAGTTCTTTAACTAAATTTGTATATTTTGTTTGTGTGTCCTGAGAAGCAATTCGCAACTCAAGCAAACCTTCGTGATTTAACGTTGCAATGTTAACGACACGTTTTTCAGTGAAACTATAGTTTTTAGTGATAACGCCGGCAGCACGATCAATGACTTCGGAATTAAAAGTTCTAATCATCCGCTTCTCGACGATTTTTATCGTGAGACTAACCGGAATTTTGGCCGGATCTGGTTGGAGTAGTCGAATGTCTACAATTGTTGCTTGATCGGGCAGTTCCAGGTCCAAAGGTGTCTCTAAGAGACCCTCTACTCCCTGTTCCTGTGCGATTTTTCGGATTCTTGCGGGGGACAGCAACCCCTGTGCACGATCTTCGGTGCACTGGTAGAGAAAGGTGTGCTGTCGGCCATACTCCTCAACTTTTTGGAGAAGCTCTCGAAATTCGATGATTGTGAATTTTTGCTGATGAAGGGCTGGCAATATTCGCTTGTCGTATAGCTCATCCCAGTTCGCTGCAGATACAGGAACCCCTTTGCTTTTCAGGAAATCCCGTACGGTCTGTTGATTGGTCGCCTGTTTAATAAGGCTAAAAATCACCACTGAAAGTTTTTTATCGGCCTCGCTTAGCACTACTATTCCCCCATCTTTTTGGCAAATTTTACTGCGCACATTGGTGCGAGGCCGATGGTGGTTAGCTTGGGATTTTTTGCGTCCTGGCTACCTTTTTCGTTCCGTCGTTCCCTGATGGCATTTTTCCCTATCCCGTGCTGCGGCACAACACAAATCAACACGAACCAACTCAATGTGGCACTGCGTAATCGTTTGGGTTGTAAAAGCCACTGTAGACGTCAGGCACCCACGCTGGTGCTTGGTTTCTCGAATTGACGCCGTACCCACAGTAGCAATGGGATAAAAGACGGCAGCTTAGGAAAAAACTAAAGGAAAAAGCACTTATCCCCCTCCCGCCGACGGGGTTTGCGTCCTTTTTTTGTGCAAAGTCGGATGTAGTGTAAACAAACCCGCAGTCGAGGCGGGCCGGGGGGCTCTGCGGGCGATTGGCAATTTCACCGATTGCAAAATTTTGAAGACAAATGCAGCGCGGTTGCACAGCCGTGCATCAAGTCGGCACGAGCGGTCGCTGCGGGAGCCCCCGGTTTCATTGGGTGAAAAGTTTGAAAGCGTTGGAATGTAGCGGTTTTTGAAAATGTGAACGGTCTTTGGCGGGAGGGCGATGAGAATGGGCAATGGTGAAAATCGACGCGCAACCCCAGCAATTTGCTGAGGACGATAGATTTGGTGGCTTTCACAAATTCGGCAGGCATCAATTAATGCTAATGCGACCCTCGGGCTCTCAGACGTGCCAGTCCTTGCTTTATATGGCCAGCGTTTTCACTGATCGTATCGAGGGCTCCGCGGACGTTCTGACCCAACTCGGGCGCCGATTGCGACTCGATCCGCAAGGTCAACTCCATAACCGCTGCTTCCAACGCCAACTGGTTTTCATACAGCCTTTCAAGTACGTCTGGTAAAGAGTATTCGTCCGACATGACCCGATTCCGTTTGTGAAATCCGTAGCATAGACAATTCCGATTTTATGATCTTGGACCTGCTATGACTCCTGCAGCAAAAGCGCCTTTCAATTGAGGTGTATTCTCAGGCGTAGGGTATGCATTTCAAAAAGAGTAATAAAAGCAATACGCGGTCGGAGGCGGGCTGGAGGCCACGGCTTTACTGGAGTTTGGGTATCACATTGAAAGGTAATATGAGGTGATATGAAAGGTAATATTTTGACCAAACCCCCGGTTTCATTGGGTTTCGTCCCTTAGGAATATCACCTTATAAAAGAGTAATACTATTACTTCTATATCACTTGAATATCACCTTTTCCGAATATCGTTCAAAGCCTTGTGCCGCGTGGCCTACAGCTCGATTCGGAAAACGATATCACCTTTATCACTCTTTTTTGTGGAAGTAGATTTCAGAAATCATCCTTGAGATGCTCGTGCTCTACCTTGAGCGACGCGAGCCGGCAGAACGAACAGAAACTGAGCCAAGGCGAGTGTGAACTCGATAGATTTGCGGGCATCAGCCTCATCTGGCATGGGGGCTTCTTCGTCTGCATGCCGCTGATCATTTGCATCGAGCCTGACTTCATGGGCCCACTCTGCCATCTCTGCCGTAATGAGGTGTTCAGTAGCTGCTTTACCAATACGTGTATAAAGACTGCCTTCTTTAAGGCCCTTATCTTTTAACATCGCGTCGACGGCCGAAGCGGCAAGCATCACAGCACCTGATGGAGCTGCGATGCTATTAATAGCCTGTTGCAGAAAAGTTCTGGCTCGTTGGGGTATTGAGTCATGGACGGTCTGGGGGACAGGCCAAACCTCAAGAACATCGCTCATAGACCCATCGCGTCTGTCGAAAACGTCAGCGGTTGCCATGGTGACTCCGCCGCACACAGAGCACGTGTACATGTACCAATTACGCACGTTTTTTTGGCGATCATCAGCAGTAGTGATTGAGGTTCCGTAATTCAGCGACGGCTGAGCGATGTTGCAGTGCGGGCAACGAGGTAAAGGCAACGAATTTCCTTGCTTCATTTTCCGCTCCGAGTTGGCCGTACGTCCCCATGCCACCAGCCGTTGTTACGTGACTTGTTACGTGCGGGACAAAAAACAAAGGCCTGCATCGCTGCAAGCCTTTGTTTTTAAATGGTGCCGGCACCAGGAGTCGAACCCGGGACCTACTGATTACAAGTCAGTTGCTCTACCAACTGAGCTATACCGGCGTGTTAGGGCGACGATTATAGCGACTGCCAAGGTTCTGTAAACCCCTGAAAACTGACTATTTTTGCGAAAACCCAAGTTTTCGCAAATCTCCCCGCATTTCCCTACGTCCCTCGCGAAAAATCAACGCTCGTGCAGGGCCTCTGCGCGCGATTTGATGATGGGTTTGAGCAGGTAGCTCAAGATGCTTTTCTTGCCGGTGATGATGTCCACAGACGCCACCATGCCCGGGATGATCAGCAGTGGCTTCTCGTCGGTGCCCAGGTGGCTGCGGTCGGTGCGCAGTTTGATGATGTAGAAGGTGTTTTTCTTCTCTTCGTCCATCACGGTGTCGGCGCCGATGGTTTCGAGTTTGCCTTTGAGGCCGCCGTAGATGGTGTAGTCGTAGGCGGTGAATTTGATCATCGCTTCTTGGCCGGGGTGCAGGAAGGCGATGTCTTGCGGGCGGATTTTTGCTTCCACCAGCAGGGTGTCGTCCAGCGGGACGACTTCGGCCATGTCGCTGCCGGGCTGGATCACGCCGCCGACGGTGTTGACCAGCATCTGTTTGACGATGCCGCGCACGGGGGAGGTGACCATGGTGCGGCTGACGCGGTCTTCCAGGCCTTTGGAGGTCGCTTGGGCCTTGCTCAGGTTGGTGCGGGCTTCGTTCAACTGGGCGAGGGCTTCGCTGCGAAACTTGCCGCGGGTTTCATCGATTTTGCGCTGCACTTCGTTGATGGCGGCCTGGGCGCGGGGGATGGCCAGGGTGGTGCCGTCGAGCATGCCGCGGGTTTCTACTTCGGAGCGCTTGAGGCGCAGCACTTCCACCGGCGAGATCGCGCCTTGTTTGACCAAGGGTTCGGACATGCCGATTTCCTGGCGCAGCAGGTTCAGGCTGTTGCGGTATTGCTCCTGCTTGGAGCTGAATTCACGCGCCTCTTGCTGGCGTTGCAGCAGTTGTTGTTGCAGCCCGCCAATTTCGTCCGCCAGTTGCTGGCGGCGGCTCAGGTACAGCGATTCTTCGTTCGAGGCCTGGTTGGGCACGGCTTTGCGCGCGTCCTCGGTGATGTTCAGCGGCCGATTTTCGATCTCTGCGCTAAGGCGCTCCACGCGCAGTTCCATGGCCACGCGGTCGGCTTCGGTTTCGCCGACGTTGGAGGCAAAGCGCGTGTCGTCCAGGCGCACCAGTGGCGCGCCGGCTTCGACGATCTGCCCTTCGTGCACGTAGATCTGAGCGACGATGCCGCCTTCCAGGTTCTGGATCTTCTGGATGCGCGACGACGGGATCGCCTTGCCGTCGCCCTTGGTGACTTCATCGATAATCGCAAAGTGTGCCCACAGCAACAGGAACACGAAGAAGCCGATCACGCCCCAGATGGTCAGGCGCACGATGCGCGGGGCATCGTCGATCAGGGCCTTTTCGACCTCGGGCAATGGCTGGTCATCGAGCGAATCGCTGCCCTTGAAATAGCGGAAGATCACGTCCTTCCAACGGCCTGAACCGGACTTAAGCAACACTGATCTGCCCCTTTTTCAGCGCTTCCATGACGGCCGCTTTTGGACCGTCTGCGAGGATCTGGCCACGGTCGATCACCAGCAGGCGATCGACCAGGCTCAGCAGCGAAGCACGGTGGGTGACGAGAATCACCGTCTTGTTTTCGATAACCGACTGCAAGCGTTGCTTCAGGCGTTCTTCACCGGTGTTGTCCATGGCGCTGGTGGGTTCGTCCAGCAGCAGAATCGGTGGGTTCAGCAGCAGCGCGCGGGCCAGGGCAACGTTCTGGCGCTGGCCGCCGGAAAGGTTTTGCCCGCGCTCGCCCACTTGCAGTTCGTAACCTTGCGGATGCAGCCTGGCAAATTCATGCACGCCGGCCAGCTCCGCGGCCTGCAGCACCATTTCATCATCCACATAGCGTGCACCGGACACGAGGTTGTCGCGCAAGGTGCCGGCCAGCAATTGGATGTCCTGGGCCACGTAGCCGATGTTATGCCGCAATTCGCTGACGTCGATTTGGCGGATGTCTACGCCGTCCACCAGCAACGAGCCGGAGTCGGGTTGATACAGGCCCACCAACAGCTTGGCCAGCGAGCTTTTGCCCGAGCCGCTGCGGCCGATGATGCCGATCTTCTCGCCAGGGCGAACCGTCAGGTTGATGCCGCGCAGCGCCAGGTTCTGTTGGTTCGGGTAGGTAAAGTCGACCTCGCGGAACGTCATCGCGCCTTGCAGCGTTTTACGGCTGAGGGGGCGCTCGTCGAAGTTGCGTTCCTGCGGCAGCTCCATCATCTGGTCCACCGACACCATCGTCACCTTGGCTTGCTGGTAGCGCGTCAGCAGGCCCGACAGTTGCGCCAGCGGGCCGAGTGCGCGGCCGCTGAGCATGTAGCACGCCACCAGGCCGCCCATGCTCAGGGCGCCATCGATGATCTGGTACACGCCGAAGATGATCATCGCCACGCCCGCCACTTGCTGGATCAGCAGCGTGATGTTCATCGCCAGGCCAGACAGAACCTTCACCCGCAATTCCAGCCGGCTGAGGGTGCCAATGGTTTGTTCCCACTGGTATTGGCGTTCGCTTTCGGCGTTGTTGACCTTCACCGCATCCAGCCCGGCGAGGGTTTCGATCAGGCTCGACTGGCGTTCGGCACTCAGGGCCATGGTGCGCTCAAGTGTCGCGGTCAGCGGTTTTTGCAGGAAATGGCCGATACCCAGCGCCAGCGGGAAGGCGACGATGGGGATCCACACCAAGTGGCCGCCGAGCAGCGCGATGACCGCGAGGATGATCAGGGTAAACGGCAAATCGATCAGGCTGGCGAGGGTCAGGGAGGTGAGGAAGTCGCGCATCCCCTGAAACTCGTGGATGTTCGAGGCATAGCTGCCCACGCGTGCCGGGCGCATTTTCATCGACATGCCCACGATGCGCTCGAACAGCGTCGCGGAAATGATCAGGTCGGTTTTCTTGCCTGCCAGGTCCAGGCACAGGCTGCGCATGCTCTTGAGCAACAGATCGAACAGGTAGGCGCCGCAAATACCGATGGCCAGCACCCACAAGGTGGCCGTGGCCTGGTTCGGTACTACGCGGTCATACACGTTCATCACAAACAAGGGCGCGGCCAAGGCGATCAGGTTGATCACCAGGCTGGCGGCGATGGCGTCGGCGTACAGCCAGCGCGAACGTTTGAGGGTGTCTTTGAACCACGAGCGGGCCCGCGGGATCAGCGTGCCGCTGGTGACGTCAAATTTATGTTGCGGTTGGGCGAAGAAAACCCGACCGCTGTAATCTTGACTCAGCGCTTCGCGGCTAACCTGGACTTCGCCACCGTCGCTTTCGCTGAGCAACAGGCGGGCGGTGTCACCCTCCCACGCCAACAGCACCGCGCTGCGTCCTTCCTTGAAAAGCAGCAACGCCGGCAATGCGATGGACGGGATCTGCTCCAGCTTGCGCTGCAGCAAACGGCCCTGCAAACCCGCCCGGGCTGCTGCGCGGGGCAGCAGGTCGGGGCTCAGGCGCTGGCCCGCCAGGGGCAGGCCGGTGGTCAGCATGGCCCGGCTGGCAGGCTTGTAATGCAGGGAGCAGAGCGTCAACAACCCGTCCAGCAAGGGGTCGTCATGCTGACTGCGCGGGTCATGGTTGAGCTGCGCCACACCTATTTCAGAATCCAAGCTGACTCTCTCTTAAACGGTTGAGTGGTTCACGCCGTCAAGAATCAGTTCATCCCTGGCAGGTTTACCTTCGTTTTGACTTCGTTCTGCACAACTGATGCCAGCGGCGCAACGACGCCCTGACTTCTCAGCAATTGGCCCATATCGGCCTTGATGCGGTACTGCGTATAGATGTGCAGGCTTTTGATCTGTGCCAGGCGCTGCTGAGCGGTGAACAGCTCGTTCTCGCTGTCGAGCAAGTCGAGCAGCGTGCGCTCGCCCAGGCTGAACTGCTGCTGGTACGAGGTGCGCACTTTGTTGCTGCGGTCTACGTATTGCTGTGCGATCGGCACCTGCTGGCTGGCGTTATTGTAGGCGTTCCACGCCAAACCGAGTTCTTCATTCAACTGACGCAGGGCGTTGTTGCGAATATCCAGCGCCTGGCTGGCCTGGGACGCCTTGGACTGCAGGCTGGCTTTGTCGCTGCCGCCGTTATACAGGTTGAACTGCATGTTCAGCATCGCGGAGTAACCATTGTCATGGCCTTCTTCGCCGCCGATGTTGTTGTTGGCTGAACGCTGCAGCACTGCATCAAAGCGCGGGTAGAAAGTCGATTTGGCGGCTTCGTACTGCTTCTCGGCAGCGGCGATATCCGACTCGGCAGAGCGCAATACCGGGCTGTCCGCAATCATCTGGCGGCGGGCTTCATCCAGGCTGGCCGGTAGCGCGGTCACAATGCCCAGTGGTTTTTCCAGCTGGTCGGGCTCTTTGCCAACCACGCTCAAAAAGTTGGTATTGGCATCCGCCAGGTTGGTCTGCTCGGTGATCAGGTTGTTTTGGGCCTGGGCCAGTCGGGCTTCGGCCTGGTCCATGTCCGCCATTCTTCCGACGCCACGGCTGGTGCGCAGTTGGATCTGGTCAAAAATACGTTCGTGGCTTTTCAGGTTGTCTTCTGCCAGTTGCACCATCTCGCGACGGGTCAAGACATCCAGATAAACCTGGGCAACCGTCAGTGCGGTGCGCTCGGACGTATTGAGCAGCGCATACCCACGGGAGTTGGCGGTGGCTTGTTGGCGACCGACTTCATTGACGGTGCCAAAGCCTTGGAACAGATTTTGCTGAAGACGGATCGACGACTCGCCACGGTTCAGTGTTTTCCAGTCGTGGCTGTTGCTGGCGGCACGCGTGGAGGTGTTGTCCGAGCTTTCACGGCCATAACCGCCCAGCAAGTCGACCTTAGGCAGGTAGCCGCCTTGGGCTTCCCTGACCTGATAGTCGGCGGCAATGCGCGCATTGATGGCCGCCTGGATTTCCGGGTGGTTCTCCACGGCGGCTTGCATCGCTTCGGGAAGGGTTTGGGCCTGGACAAAACTGGCGGCTAGAGCAAACGGCATGGCTTTAAAAAAGTGCAAACGCATTCTGATTTTTCCCGGGGATTGGTTGCCTGAAAAACCGCAACAAATTGGAATATGCATTGGAGTGGCAACTCGAAATGCCCGTTTTTCTTGGACGCCTGAAGGCGCAAACAGAAAGTCGCGAGGCCGCTTAAATATCAATGTGACATTACTGGGCAGATTGTTTAGGATGGCGCTCAATAGGTCAATACCTTGACGGGAAAGTAATTTTTCGCAAGAAACAACAGAAAATTGACGCCAATATATTTTTACACAAAATGCGTACTCCAACTATCTGAATCGGCAGCAGCGAGAGGGCCGGTCTCCTTGATGGATACCCCCGAACGGCAATACACGGAGAGTCTTTTATGAGCAGCGTTGCGGTCGTCAAAAGCATTGTCGGTCAAGTGTTCGCAGTTTCCCCGGAAGGGATTCGCCGCCTGCTCGTAGAAGGGGACCGCTTGGTCGCGGGTGAGCAGGTCGATACCGGCGCATCTGGCGCTGTCTCGCTGGAGCTGGCGGATGGCCGGGTCATCGACCTGGGCCGCGACACTCAGTGGAGCGCCAGCGCTCCTGACTCGTCCACCGACCTCAGCGCCGCTACCGCACAGGCCGCACCGTCCGTCGCCGAACTCCAGCAAGCCATCGCTGCCGGTGCCGACCCGACCCAAGTCCTTGAAGCCACGGCTGCCGGCCCGACCTCCGCCGGTGCCGACGGCGCCGTGGGCGGCGGCCACAGCTTTGTGGTACTGGAAGCCACCGCAGGGGTGGTTGACCCTACCATCGGCTACCCGACGACCGGTCTGAACGCCGCTGATGCCGTGGGCAATACCCTGACCGCCGCCGACAATAATGGCGTCGATCCACGTAACGTCACTATTACCCTGACCGCCACACCCACCATCACCGAAGCCGGTGGTGTGGTTGTTTATACGGTGTTTGTCACCCAGGCCCCGACCAGCGACCTGACCGTTACCTTGTCCAACGGCCTTGCAGTTGTGATCGCCGCCGGCCAGACCTCGGGCGTACTGAACGTCACGTTTGCCGGCAATGACACGCCCTACCTGGATGCCTCGTCGATCTCCGCCACCATCGCCGGCACCTCCGGCGGTGGCAACCTGATCATCACCACTGACCCGGCGCCGGCCGTTACCCAGATCAACGACACCATCGACACCACCACCGTCACGCTGACCGCGACCGCATCGGTGGATGAAGGCGGCAAGATCGTCTACACCGCGACCGTGACCAACGCGGCGCAGACAGACGTTGTTATCAAGCTGTCCAACGACCAGACCATTACCATCGAAGCGGGCAAAACCACCGGTACGGTCAGTATCGACACGCCCGCGAACCTGGCCGATGGCAAAGACCTGGTCGTCAGCGCCACCATTACCAGCGCCACCGGCGGCAATTACGAGAACCTGGCGATCAACCCGCAAGCGGCCACCTCTACCGTGGTTGCCGTGGACGATCCTAGCGTTTTGCAGGCTGATACCAATACCATCGCCGAAGATGGCGTTGCGACCGGCAACGTGCTGAGCAACGACAGCGACATCGACAACGTCCTGGCCGTATCGACCTTCAGCGTGGGTGGCACTACATTCAACGCTGGCCAAACCGCCGTTATTGCCGGCGTGGGTTCCATCACCATTGGGGCTGATGGCGCGTACACCTTTACTCCGGTTAAAGACTTCAATGGTGAAGTGCCGCAAATCGGCTACACCACCAATACCGGTTCCAGCAGCACGCTGAATGTGAACGTCGACGCAGTTGATGATGCCAGCGTTCTGAAAGCCGACACCGGCAGTGCGTTGGAAGATACCGTTGCCACCGGCAATGTGCTGACCAATGACGTCGACGTTGATAACGCACTGACCGTCGCCACTTTCAACGTCAACGGCACCACTTACACCGCCGGTCAAACCGCAATCATCGCGGGCGTTGGCTCTATCACCATCGGTGCCGACGGCGCCTACGCCTTCACTCCGGTCAAAGACTTCAATGGTGATGTGCCGCAAATCGGCTACACCACCAACACCGGTTCCAGCAGCACGCTGGATGTGAAGATTGATGCGGTTGACGACGCGAGCGTCTTGAAAGCCGACACCGGCAGCGCGTTGGAAGATACCGTTGCCACCGGCAACGTGCTGAGCAATGACAGTGACATTGATAGTGTATTGAGCGTTGCCACCTTCAACGTCGACGGCACTACCTACACTGCCGGTCAAACCGCGATCATCGCGGGTGTTGGCAGCATCACCATCGGTGCCGATGGCGCGTACGCCTTCACCCCGGTCAAAGACTTCAACGGCGATGTGCCGCAAATCGGCTACACCACTAACACGGGCTCCAGCAGCACGCTGGACGTGAAAATCGAAGCCGTTGACGACGCGAGCGAACTCAAAGCTGACACCGGTAGCGCCTTGGAAGACACCGTTGCCACGGGCAACGTGCTGACCAATGACGTCGATGTTGATAACACCCTGACTGTCACGAGCTTCAACGTCGGTGGTACCACCTACACCGCCGGCCAAACCGCAATCATCGCGGGTATTGGCAGCATCACCATCGGCACCGACGGCGCATACGCCTTCACCCCGGTCAAAGACTTCAACGGCGATGTGCCGCAAATCGGCTACACCACTAACACGGGCTCCAGCAGCACGCTGGACGTGAAAATCGAGGCCGTTGACGACGCTAGCGAACTCAAAGCTGACACCGGCAGTGCCTTGGAAGACACCGTTGCCACCGGCAATGTGCTGACCAATGACGTTGATGTCGATAACACGCTGACTGTCACGAGCTTCAACGTCGGTGGTACCACCTACACCGCCGGCCAAACCGCAATCATCGCGGGCATTGGCAGCATCACCATCGCCACCGATGGCGCGTACGCCTTCACCCCGGTCAAAGACTTCAACGGCGATGTGCCGCAAATCGGCTACACCACTAACACGGGCTCCAGCAGCACGCTGGACGTGAAAATCGAAGCCGTTGACGACGCGAGCGAACTCAAAGCTGACACCGGTAGCGCCTTGGAAGACACCGTTGCCACGGGCAACGTGCTGACCAATGACGTCGATGTTGATAACACCCTGACTGTCACGAGCTTCAACGTCGGTGGTACCACCTACACCGCCGGCCAAACCGCAATCATCGCGGGTATTGGCAGCATCACCATCGGCACCGATGGCGCATACGCCTTCACTCCGGTTAAAGACTTCAACGGCGATGTCCCGCAAATCGGCTACACCACGAACACCGGTTCCAGCAGCACGCTGGATGTGAAGATTGATGCGGTTGATGACGCCAGCGAACTCAAAGCCGACACCGGCAGTGCCTTGGAAGACACCGTTGCCACTGGCAACGTGCTGACCAACGATGTCGACGTTGATAACACCCTGACTGTCACGAGCTTCAACGTCGGTGGTACCACCTACACCGCCGGCCAAACCGCGATCATCGCGGGCATTGGCAGCATCACCATCGGCACTGACGGCGCGTACGCCTTCACCCCAGTCAAAGACTTCAACGGCGACGTACCGCAAATCGGCTACACCACTAACACCGGTTCCAGCAGCACGCTGGACGTGAAGATTGATGCGGTTGATGACGCGAGCGAGCTGAAAGCCGACACCGGCAGCGCCTTGGAAGACACCGTTGCCACTGGCAACGTGCTGACCAACGATGTCGACGTTGATAACACCCTGACTGTCACGAGCTTCAACGTCGGTGGTACCACCTACACCGCCGGCCAAACCGCGATCATCGCGGGCATTGGCAGCATCACCATCGGCACTGACGGCGCGTACGCCTTCACCCCAGTCAAAGACTTCAACGGCGACGTACCGCAAATCGGCTACACCACTAACACCGGTTCCAGCAGCACGCTGGACGTGAAGATCGAAGCGGTTGATGACGCCAGCGTCTTGAAAGCCGACACCGGCAGTGCCTTGGAAGACACCGTTGCCACCGGCAATGTGCTGACCAATGACGTTGATGTCGATAACACGCTGACTGTCACGAGCTTCAACGTCGGTGGTACCACCTACACCGCCGGCCAAACCGCAATCATCGCGGGCATTGGCAGCATCACCATCGCCACCGATGGCGCGTACGCCTTCACCCCGGTCAAAGACTTCAACGGCGATGTGCCGCAAATCGGCTACACCACTAACACGGGCTCCAGCAGCACGCTGGACGTGAAAATCGAAGCCGTTGACGACGCGAGCGAGCTGAAAGCCGACACCGGCAACGCCTTGGAAGACACCGTCGCCACCGGCAATGTGCTGACCAATGACGTTGACGTCGATAACGCCCTGACCGTCGCGACCTTCAACGTCAACGGCACCACTTACACCGCCGGCCAAACCGCAATTATCGCGGGCATCGGCAGCATCACCATCGGCACCGACGGCGCGTACGCCTTCACGCCGGTCAAAGACTTCAACGGCGACGTACCGCAAATCGGCTACACCACCAACACCGGCTCTAGCAGCACGCTGGATGTGAAGATTGATGCGGTTGATGACGCGAGCGTCTTGAAAGCCGATACCGGTAGCGCGTTGGAAGACACCGTTGCCACCGGCAATGTGCTGACCAATGACGTCGACGTTGATAACACGCTGACTGTCACGAGCTTCAACGTCGGTGGTACCACCTACACCGCCGGTCAAACCGCCGTTATCGCGGGCATTGGTTCTATCACCATCGGTACTGATGGCGCGTACGCCTTCACGCCGGTCAAAGACTTCAACGGTGATGTACCGCAAATCGGCTACACCACCAACACCGGCTCTAGCAGCACGCTGGATGTGAAGATTGATGCGGTTGATGACGCGAGCGAGCTGAAAGCCGACACCGGCAACGCCTTGGAAGACACCGTCGCCACCGGCAATGTGCTGACCAATGACGTTGACGTCGATAACGCCCTGACCGTCGCGACCTTCAACGTCAACGGCACCACTTACACCGCCGGCCAAACCGCAATTATCGCGGGCATCGGCAGCATCACCATCGGCACCGACGGCGCGTACGCCTTCACGCCGGTCAAAGACTTCAACGGCGACGTACCGCAAATCGGCTACACCACCAACACCGGCTCTAGCAGCACGCTGGATGTGAAGATTGATGCGGTTGATGACGCGAGCGTCTTGAAAGCCGATACCGGTAGCGCGTTGGAAGACACCGTTGCCACCGGCAATGTGCTGACCAATGACGTCGACGTTGATAACACGCTGACTGTCACGAGCTTCAACGTCGGTGGTACCACCTACACCGCCGGTCAAACCGCCGTTATCGCGGGCATTGGTTCTATCACCATCGGTACTGATGGCGCGTACGCCTTCACGCCGGTCAAAGACTTCAACGGTGATGTACCGCAAATCGGCTACACCACCAACACCGGCTCTAGCAGCACGCTGGATGTGAAGATTGATGCGGTTGATGACGCGAGCGAGCTGAAAGCCGACACCGGCAGCGCCTTGGAAGACACCGTTGCCACGGGCAACGTGCTGACCAACGATGTCGATGTCGACAACACCCTGACTGTCACAAGCTTCAACGTCGGTGGCACCACCTACACCGCCGGCCAAACCGCGATCATCGCGGGCATTGGCAGCATCACCATCGGCACCGACGGCGCCTACGCCTTCACCCCGGTCAAAGACTTCAACGGCGATGTACCGCAAATCGGCTACACCACGAACACCGGTTCCAGCAGCACGCTGGACGTGAAAATCGAAGCCGTTGACGACGCGAGCGAACTCAAAGCTGACACCGGCAGTGCCTTGGAAGACACCGTCGCCACCGGCAACGTGCTGACCAACGATGTCGATGTCGACAACACGCTGACGGTCACAAGCTTCCACGTCGGTGGTACCACCTACACCGCCGGCCAAACCGCAATCATCGCGGGCATTGGCAGCATCACCATCGGTACTGATGGCGCGTACGCCTTCACCCCAGTCAAAGACTTCAACGGCGACGTACCGCAAGTCGGCTACACCACCAACACCGGCTCCAGCAGCACGCTGAACGTGAATATTGAAGCGGTCAATGACGCCCCGGTACTCGGCAACGCTTCGACCAACGCCTTCGGCGACACTTACATCGAAGGCAAGCCGGGCGGCTACGTCGCGGCGAACCTGACTATCAGCGATGTCGACAACGACACGCTGCAAAGCGCCAAAGTCACGCTGGCCAACCCGCTGGCCGATGACGTCCTGATCGCAGATGCCAGCAACGCCAAAATCACGGTCAGCTATGACAAAGACACCGGGGTGCTGACCCTGTCCGGTGAAGCCACGAAGGCCGAATACCAGGAAGTCCTGCGTTCGGTGCACTTTGCCAGCGAAAGCCAGAACCCGGTCGCTACCGACCGCACCCTGACCATCACCGTGAACGATGGCCAACTGAACTCGGCGCCTGTGACCTCCGTGGTGAAAGTGGTTCCGGTCAACGATCCGCCTGAGGTCGCGTTCGACAGCACCACGTTTGCCGAGCAAGCCGACGCGGGTGCACTGGTTAAAAACCTGAGCATCAGCGATGTAGACAATTCCACCTACAGCAAAGTGGTGGTCACCGTTGACCACCTGGCGTCCGGTGATTTGCTCAGCAGCGCCGATGTGCTCAAGGCCCTGGCCGTTGCCGGTATCACCATCGCCCAAACCGGCAGTGCCGCCGATGGCAGCATCGTCTACACCCTCACCAGTGATTCGCCAGCCGGCAGCAGCGCGGCCGACTTCATCAAAGTGGTCGAGGCGATCACCTTCCAGAGCCCAGGCAACAACCCGGTCGGTACGGATCGCAGCGTCACCATCGCCGTCACCGATATCGGCGGGGGCAACCTTGACCGTGAGCCTGCGCTAACCGGCAGCGCCACCGGCAAGGTCACCATCGACCTGTTCAACGATGCACCGACAGCGGCGGCTACCCCTGCCGGCGCCGATGAAGACCACGCGGCCACCATCGTACTGAGCGGTGCCGATGTGGACGGTACTGTCGCCAATTTCGTCATTACCACCTTGCCGGAAAACGGCAAGCTGTACAGCGACGCAACCCTGACAACCGAACTCAAAATCGGTGATGCAGTGCCGGCAGGCGCTGATGGCAAGGCATCGGTGTACTTCTCGCCGACCAGCGACTGGAGCGGCAACACCTCGCTCACCTTCACCGCGGTCGACAATGGCGGTAAAGCCAGTGGCCAAACCACAGCCGCCATCACCATCGCCCCAGTGACCGACGCCCCGCACCTGGGCCTGCTCGGTGGCGGCGTTGTGAGCTCGATCAACTTCGACGGCGCCGCCCTCAACGGTTCGTGGGGCACGGTGGCGGTCGGCGACGCCAATAACGCCGCCGGCACAACGGCGACCACCCCCTGGTTGACCGGTAACAGCGACGGCAAAGTCGAAATCGGCCAAAGTGGCGTCTACGGCGTAGACACCCCAGGCAACAGCCAAGTCATCGAACTTGAGAAAAACGCCGGCGACGACGCCAGCCTGTACACCCTCATCAAGGCCGAATCCGGCACGGCGTACAGCATCAGTGTCGACTACTCGCCGCGTGCGGGCGCCGAGAACAATTCGGTGATCGATGTGTTCTGGGGCGGCGTCAAAGTCGGCACCCTGGATGCAACCACCGTTGGCATGAAGACCTACACCTTCGTCGTGCCTGTCACCGTCGACGGTGATGCCAAACTCGAATTCAAAGCCCCTACCAGCAATTCGCTTGGCGGTGTACTGGATAACATCAGCGTCACTCAGGTACTGAACACTGGCCTGGAAGACCACGCGATCAAGCTGTCCGCGATTGACGCCTACGCCACCGACAAAGATGGCTCCGAGACGCTCAAACTGGAGATCAGCGGTATACCGGACGGTGCGACTCTTACCGATGGCGCGGGCCACACCTTCACCGCGACCGCTGGCAGCCAAAGCATCGATATCAGCGACTGGAACAAGGCCACACTGGTCTTCAACCCGGCGCCAAACGCCAACGGCCTGGTAAACCTCACCGTGACCGCCACCGCGCAAGATGGCGATGCAGCACCCAAGTCCGAGTCAATTACGCTGCCGATCAAAGTGATTGCGGTCGACGATCCGAGCGTATTGGGCGCGGATACGGGCAGTTCGTTGGAAGACCAGGTTGCCACCGGCAATGTGCTGACCAACGACAGTGACGTCGACAGCGTGTTGAGCGTTGCCAGCTTCAACGTGGGCGGTACTACCTACACTGCGGGCCAAACTGCGGTTATTGCTGGCGTGGGTTCTATCACCATCGGTGTCGATGGCGCGTACGCCTTTACTCCGGTTAAAGACTTTAATGGTGATGTGCCGCAAATTGGGTACACCACCAACACCGGATCGAGCAGCACGCTGGATGTGAAGATTGACGCGGTTGATGACGCGAGCGTCTTGAAAGCCGATACCGGCAGTGCGTTGGAAGACCACGTTGCCACGGGCAATGTGCTGACCAACGATGTCGATGTCGACAACACCCTGACTGTCACGAGCTTCAACGTCGGTGGTACCACCTACACCGCCGGCCAAACCGCGATCATCGCGGGCATTGGTTCTATCACCATCGGCACCGACGGCGCATACGCCTTCACTCCGGTTAACGACTTCAACGGCGATGTACCGCAAATCGGCTACACCACCAACACCGGTTCCAGCAGCACGCTGAATGTGAACATCGTGGCGGTTGACGACGCGAGCGTCCTGAAAGCCGACACCGGCAGTGCCTTGGAAGACACCGTTGCCACTGGCAATGTGCTGACCAATGACGTCGATGTCGACAACACCCTGACGGTCACAAGCTTCAACGTTGGTGGCACCACCTACACAGCCGGCCAAACCGCAATCATCGCGGGCATTGGCAGCATCACCATCGGCACCAATGGCGCCTACGCCTTCACCCCAGTCAAAGACTTCAACGGCGATGTACCGCAAATCGGCTACACCACCAACACCGGTTCCAGCAGCACGCTGAACGTGAACATCGTGGCGGTTGACGACGCGAGCGTCCTGAAAGCTGACACCGGCAGCGCCTTGGAAGACCACGTTGCCACGGGCAATGTGCTGACCAACGACGTTGATGTCGACAACACCCTGACTGTCACAAGCTTCAATGTGGGTGGTACTAACTACACAGCCGGTCAAACCGCGATCATCGCGGGCGTTGGTTCTATCACCATCGGCACCAACGGTGCGTACGCCTTCACCCCGGTCAAAGACTTCAACGGCGATGTACCGCAAATCGGCTACACCACCAACACCGGTTCCAGCAGCACGCTGGACGTGAAGATCGAAGCGGTTGATGACGCCAGCGTCTTGAAAGCCGACACCGGCAGTGCCTTGGAAGACACCGTTGCCACCGGCAATGTGCTGACCAACGACTTCGATGTGGACAGCGCATTGAGCGTTGCGACCTTCAACGTCAACGGCACCACCTACACCGCCGGCCAAACCGCGATCATCGCGGGCATTGGCAGCATCACCATCGGCACCGACGGCGCGTACGCCTTCACGCCGGTCAAAGACTTCAACGGCGATGTACCTCAAATCGGCTACACCACGAACACCGGTTCCAGCAGCACGCTGGATGTGAAGATTGATGCGGTTGATGACGCGAGCGAGCTGAAAGCCGACACCGGCAGTGCCTTGGAAGACACCGTTGCCACCGGCAACGTCCTGACCAACGACGTCGATGTTGATAACGCCCTGACTGTCACGAGCTTCAACGTCGGTGGTACCACCTACACCGCTGGTCAAACCGCGATCATCGCGGGCGTTGGTTCTATCACCATCGGCACCGACGGCGCCTATGCGTTCACTCCGGTCAAAGACTTCAACGGCGATGTACCTCAAATCGGCTACACCACCAACACCGGTTCCAGCAGCACGCTGGACGTGAAGATCGAAGCGGTTGATGACGCCAGCGTCTTGAAAGCCGACACCGGCAGTGCCTTGGAAGACACCGTTGCCACCGGCAATGTGCTGACCAACGATGTCGATGTCGACAACACCCTGACTGTCACGAGCTTCAACGTCGGTGGTACCACCTACACCGCCGGCCAAACCGCGATCATCGCGGGCATCGGCTCTATCACCATCGGCACCGACGGCGCCTATGCGTTCACCCCGGTTAAAGACTTCAACGGCGACGTGCCGCAAATCGGCTACACCACGAACACCGGTTCCAGCAGCACGCTGGATGTGAAGATTGAAGCGGTTGACGACGCGAGCGTCTTGAAAGCCGACACCGGCAGCGCGTTGGAAGATACCGTTGCCACCGGCAACGTGCTGAGCAATGACAGTGACATTGATAGTGTATTGAGCGTTGCCACCTTCAACGTCAACGGCGCTACCTACACTGCCGGTCAAACCGCCGTTATCGCGGGCATTGGCAGCATCACCATCGGCACCGACGGCGCCTACGCCTTCACCCCAGTCAAAGATTTCAATGGTGACGTACCGCAAATCGGGTACACAACCAACACCGGCTCTAGCAGCACGCTGGACGTGAAGATCGAAGCTGTTGACGACGCGAGCGTCCTGAAAGCTGACACCGGCAGCGCCTTGGAAGACCACGTTGCCACGGGCAATGTGCTGACCAATGACGTTGATGTCGACAACACCCTGACTGTCACAAGCTTCAATGTGGGTGGTACTAACTACACAGCCGGTCAAACCGCGATCATCGCGGGCATTGGTTCTATCACCATCGCTACTGATGGCGCGTACGCCTTCACCCCGGTTAAAGACTTCAACGGCGATGTACCGCAAATCGGCTACACCACCAACACCGGTTCCAGCAGCACGCTGGACGTGAAAATCGAAGCCGTTGACGACGCGAGCGTTCTGAAAGCTGACACCGGCAGCGCCTTGGAGGACCACGTTGCCACTGGCAATGTGCTGACCAATGACGTCGATGTCGACAACACCCTGACGGTCACAAGCTTCAACGTTGGTGGCACCACCTACACCGCCGGCCAAACCGCAATCATCGCGGGCATTGGCAGCATCACCATCGGCACCAATGGCGCCTACGCCTTCACCCCAGTCAAAGACTTCAACGGCGATGTACCGCAAATCGGCTACACCACCAACACCGGTTCCAGCAGCACGCTGAATGTGAGCATCGTGGCGGTTGACGACGCGAGCGTCCTGAAAGCCGACACCGGCAGTGCCTTGGAAGACACCGTCGCCACAGGCAATGTGCTGACCAACGACTTCGATGTGGACAGCGCATTGAGCGTTGCGACCTTCAACGTCAACGGCACCACCTACACCGCCGGCCAAACCGCGATCATCGCGGGCATTGGCAGCATCACCATCGGCACCAATGGCGCCTACGCCTTCACTCCGGTCAAAGACTTCAACGGCGATGTGCCGCAAGTCGGCTACACCACCAACACCGGTTCCAGCAGCACGCTGGACGTGAACATCGTGGCGGTTGACGACGCGAGCGTCCTGAAAGCCGACACCGGCAGTGCCTTGGAAGACCACGTTGCCACGGGCAATGTGCTGACCAACGACGTTGATGTCGACAACACCCTGACTGTCACAAGCTTCAACGTCGGTGGCACCACCTACACCGCCGGCCAAACCGCGATCATCGCGGGCGTTGGTTCTATCACCATCGGCACCAACGGTGCGTACGCCTTCACCCCGGTCAAAGACTTCAACGGCGATGTACCGCAAATCGGCTACACCACCAACACCGGTTCCAGCAGCACGCTGAATGTGAACATCGTGGCGGTTGACGACGCGAGCGTCCTGAAAGCCGACACCGGCAGTGCCTTGGAAGACACCGTTGCCACCGGCAATGTGCTGACCAACGACTTCGATGTGGACAGCGCATTGAGCGTTGCGACCTTCAACGTCAACGGCACTACCTACACCGCCGGTCAAACCGCGGTCATCGCGGGCGTGGGCAGCATCACCATCGGCACCAACGGTGCGTACGCCTTCACGCCGGTCAAAGACTTCAACGGCGATGTGCCGCAAGTCGGCTACACCACCAACACCGGTTCCAGCAGCACGCTGAACGTGAACATCGTGGCGGTCAACGACGCGCCGACTGCAACCAATGGCTACGTCGACAGCAAGGAAGACACGTCGGTCGAGCTGACCTGGTCCACCTTTGGCGTCAAGGATGTGGACTCCGCGAACCCGAAAGTGGTGTTTACCAGCCTGCCGGCCGGTTCCATCGAGTACAAAGTCAACGGCCAGTGGGTCGCGCTGACCTCGTCGGATCTGAAAACCGATACTTCAGCCGGCAAGGCATTCAGCCAATCTGACTTCGATAACCACAACGTGCGCTACACCCCGGCGGCCAACGAGTCGGGTGACAACAGCTTCGGCGGCACCAGCGTGGGTAACAAGCAGGGCGATTACACCGAGCTGAAGTTCCAGGCTACCGACGGCAGCGCCTACAGCGACACCAAAACCATCACGGTGGACATCCACCCGGTAACGGATGTGCCGGTTGTGGTCGTGCCCCCATTCGCCGCAGTGCCGACAGGGTTGGTCATTCAAACCTGGACCGGTGGCACGCTCGCTAAAGACCTGGGCACTAACGGTAATGGTGTTGCCCAGTCCAGCGACCTGATCAAGGTGATCGACGCTAAGACCGCCGCCAGCGCAGTCTCGACTGCGGTCATCAACAATGTCAGCAACGGCAGTGTGGCGGAGGGCACGGCGACTAAAGTCTCTGGCCTGATCTACCTGGAAGCCGGCAAAAGCTACACCTTCACCGGTACGGCCGACGACAGCCTGGCGATCACCGTGGGCGGCAAGTTGGTCGCTTCCGAAACCTGGAGCAAGGGCAGTGCGATTACCGGGACGGCCTATACGCCGACCGAGTCGGGTTACTACACCCTCGACATCTACCACTACAACCAGGCGGGCGGCGGCAACTACGACGTCAATGTGTCGATCAACAACGGCCCGTCGATGTCGCTGGGCAACAGCGGTGTGCAGACCTATACCAGTGTGGAAGCGTTGAAAGCCGCCGGCGCGGTGCTGGGCGATAGCCATGTGGTCAATGGCGAAGGCTATTACACCGGCTACGTCTACAACCGTGGGCTGGAAGACACCGCCATCAAGGTCGCTCCGATTACCACCACGTTTGTCGACAACGACGGCTCGGAATCCCACAAGGTGGAAATCAGCGGCTTGCCCAAAGGTACCGTGATTACCGATGGCACCACGGGCCACAGCTACACCTCCACCGGTACCGCCGCGCTCTACGATGTCAGCGACTGGAACCTGAAAACCCTGAAGGTTACGCCGCTCAAGGACTCGACCGCCAGCTTCGATATCACCGTGAAAGCGACGGCCAAAGAGTTGAGCACCGGGGTCGAAGAGGTGACGACCGGTAAAGTGAGCATCGTGGTCACCCCAGTCAACGACGCACCGACCCTGGACCTCAGCACCGCGGATGGTGCTGTCGCCACCGGCTACAACGCCTCGTACACCGAGCGCAGCAACACCGGTGTTTCGATTACCGGCAGCGTGGCCATCGCTGACGTCGACAGCACCCAGATGCAAAGTGCGACCATCACCCTGAAAAACGCCAGTGCGGGTGATCAGCTCGGCTCCAGCCTGGTGACGGTAGGGGGCACCTACAAAGGCATTACCCTGACCAGCGTCGGTACGGACGTCAGCGGCAAGATCGTGCTGACCCTGTCGGGTGCGGCGGATGCGGCTACCTACAAGACGCTGCTTGAGTCGTTCCAGTACTCCAGCACCAGCAAGTACCCGGCGATCGGCGATCGCACCATTGATGTCTCCGTGACGGACAACGAGGGTGGCAACAGCCTGAGTTCGTCTGTGGCGACAACGACCATCACGGTCAAGTCCCAGGTCTACAACACTGTCGCCGAAGGCGGCGCGGCGGCGGACACCATCGATCTGGGCACAAGCTCAGCCAACAACATTGTGGTGGGCGACAAAGGGGGTATCACTACGCCGGGTTCCAACTACAACATCGCGTTTGTTGTGGATACCTCGGGCAGTATCGGGTCGTCGGCGATGAACTCGATCAAGGGCCAGCTCTCGAGCATTTTCGACACCCTGATCGCTAACGCGAAGATGACGGGCTCGGGTGTAGTGAAGGTGTTGCTGGTCGACTTCGACACCAAGGTCGAGTCGCTGGTGTCGGTCAACCTGGCGGACCAGGCTGCCGCCAAGGCTGCCCTGCAGGCCGTGTTGAATAACATGGCTTCCAACCCGAACGACATGACCAACTACGAAGACGCCTTCAATGCGGCAACGGCCTGGTTCAAGAGCGCTGACGCCACCAGCAACACCGGTGCGAAAAACCTGACGTATTTCATTACCGACGGCGAGCCGAATGTCTACAACGTGAAGTACGACAGCATCAGCCTGGGCTCAACCAGCTACTGGTGGGGCAATAACGTCAGCTTCGACAACAAGGTCAACAGCAGCACCTATACCCTGGGCCAGACCACTGCGCTCACCGCAACCGTCTACGACCAGACACGGGTCATCGTGGACACTGACGGCAAGGTCTACTCGTATGACTCGTCCGGCACCCGGATCTTCCAAGGTTACGTCGTGTCCGACGGCCATGGTGGTTTCGACGTGGCGGGGGCTGCCAGCAATAGTCGCTATGACTATGCGTTGGACAACGCCAAGGCGGCTTACACCGCGCTGACCACCTCGGTGGCCGGCGGGGTTGAAGTGCAGGCCATCGGCCTGGGCAGCAGCGTCGACAAAGACATGCTGCAAAAGTACTTCGATACTGACAAGACGGTCAGCACGATCGATACCGCGAAGCTGGCCGACACCATCACCGGCCACACCGCCGACACTGGTGCGGACAAGGTTTCCGGTGGTTCGGGCAATGACATCCTGTTCGGTGACCTGATCAGCTACAACGGCCAGGAAGGCAACGCCGCACTCAAGGCGTTCGCTGCCGAGAAGCTGTCCACCACGGTCGATCACATCGATGACCGTACACTGCATCAGTTCGTCACCGAGCATGTGCAGGACATCGGTGCATTGGCCAGCGCGTCGAATATCTACGGTACCAAGGATGGCGGCGACACCCTGATCGGCAACGCCGGCGATGACATCCTGTTCGGCCAGGGCGGTAACGACAACCTCTCCGGTGGTGCAGGCAACGACATCCTGGTGGGCGGCAAGGGCAATGACACCCTGACCGGCGGCGCGGGTGCGGATACCTTCGTGTGGCTCAAAGGCGATACCGGCAGCGACACGGTCACCGACTTCAAGCACAGCGAAGGCGACAAGCTGGACCTGTCCGATTTGCTGCAAGGCAATAACGACACCAACCTGTCCAGCTACTTGAAGTTGACCACCGACGCATCCGGCAACTCGACGTTGAGCGTGAGCAGCAGCGGCTCGTTCACCGCCCAGGGCGGTACGGCCGATGTCACGATCAAGATCGATGGCGCCAATTGGGGCTCCGGCAGCACCGCGATCAATAACCTGATCGCCGGTGGCGACCTGACCGTCAAGCATCACGACTGATCACCCGGCAGCGCCAATCTTCAAGGATTGGCGCTGCATGGGCATCAGCGTCGGGAAAATCTGTGTAATCTCTGCGAGGGCACCTGCTTGGGGCCTGCAGGGATTTTTTTATTGGGAGAACGTTAATGTTCTACGTGCAACGCGATCAACAGAACGCTTTGGTTCGCGTCGAGGCGGATGCCTTCGCCGGGGCCACCGAGACACTGGAGGCCGACCATCACGAGATTCTGGCGTGGTTTGCCGATGATGCGGTGGACAACAGCCTCAAGCATCTCAGGCAAAGCGACCTTGAGATGATCCGCGTACTTGATGACTTGATCCAGGTGCTGATCACCAAGAACGTGATGAGCATCACTGACTTGCCGCCGGCGGCACAGGCTAAGTTTTTGGAGCGTACCAAGGCGAGGGCGACATTGGGCGGCTTGAGCGAGCTGATCAATGACGATGAAACCGGCTTGATCTGACGCTGCGCACCTCCTTCACGGGTTGACCGTCAAGGAGGCGTGAGCGGTCAGTGCGTCACTTCCAAGGCGCCGGCTCACCGACCAGTTGGCCTTGCACGCCTTCAATACCCATCTCGCGGATCACCCGCAATTCACCCTCGGTTTCCACCCGCTCGGCAATCAACGGCAGATCAATGCTGTGGGCGGCGCGCTGGATCGCCTCGATAAAAAAGCGTTTGTGGCTTTCCTGATCAATGGCACGGATGTAGCTGCCGTCGACCTTCAGGTACGCCAGGCCCAGGTTCGCCAGGTTGCCGATCATGCTGAAACGCCCGCCGAAACGTTGCAGGCCCAGGCTGTAGCCCAGGCTGCGCATGCGTCGGGTGAGGCGCTCCAATTGGGTTTGTTCGGGCACTTGCTCTTCGCCGATTTCCAGCGTCAGGCGCGGCCCCAGTGCGGGGTGTTGGGCCAGGCGTTCGAACACCCGCTCCAACGCTTGCGGGTCGTTCAAGGTGGCGGCCGAGAGGTTCAACGCCACCGATTGGTTGTGTTGCGTGAGGTGTTTGATCACCAGGTCGAGCATCAGTTGATCGAGCCGCGCCGTCCAGCCGAAGCGCTCCAGCCAGGGCAGAAAATGGCCTGCCGCAATGGTCTGGTCCTGACTGTCGAGCAGGCGTGAAAGTACCTTGTAGTGCAGCACTTGCTGGGTGTCACGGCTGCTGACCACCGGTTGGAAAAACAAGCGGAAGCGACCCTGGTTCAGGGCGTTGTCGAGCAAGGTGTGCCAGTTGTGCGGGTCATCGCTGACGGTGCCGGGCGCCTGGCGTTCCAGGCAGACCCAGGTGGGGCCGCTGCCGGCTTCAGCCTGGGCCAGCGCTTGGTCGGCCAGCATCAACAGGTCGGCTGAGGCATCGCCAGGGTTGTACGGCGCCAGCCCGATATAAGCCACGGCCGACATGTCGGTGGCTCCCGTTTCGTGCAGGCTTTGCAGGGTGCTTTCCAGATCCTGGGCCAGTTGCAGCGCTTCATCACGTACCAGGCCCGGGGCAAGGACCGCGAACTCGCCGCCACGGCTGCGGGTAATCAGGTTTTGAGTTTCCGGGTATTTGGCGCAGGTGCGCACCAGTTGCTGGCTGACGGCTTGCAGCAGTTGGTCGGTGCGTTGCCCGCCAAGACGTTGGTTGAGGCCGCTCAAGTCATTGACCCGCAATATCAGCAGGTAACCTGAACTGGGCTCCTCCAGGTTGCTGACGCGAGACTGCAGTTGCATCTCGAAATAGCGACGGTTCGCCAGGCCCGTCAGGCTGTCTTGGTAAGACTCCACACGCAGTTTCTCGCTACGCTCGGTCTGCTCATGGAACAGCGCCTTGAGCTTCTCCACCATCTGGTTCATGGCCTGCACCACCCGCCGCAGCTCCGGGGTGCGAGGCAGGTCGGGCAAGCTCAGGAACTCGCGACGGGCGATGGCGTGCGACTGCTCGACCATATAGTCCAGCGGCTTCAGTTGACGGCGCAGCAACAGCGCGCCCAATACCGCGCTCACGGCGCCGCACACCAACAACCAGCCCAGGCTGCCCAGCGCGCTCTGCCACAGCTTGGCCAGTGCAAACATCGGGTGGCTGACCACTTCAACCCGTGCCGCCTGCTGCCAGCCACGACTGACGATGGCATCGCCACCGGCCGGCGCCAGGCCGATCATCTTCACGAACCAGGCGGGCACGCCGCTGGCATCCGGTTCGGCGGCCCGCTCCACCAGCACCTGGTTATTGCTCAGGTCTATCACACGGATGCTCGCGTAGTAGCCACTGTCAAAGATCGAACTGACCATCAGCTCGGTCATCGCCGGGTCATCAATGTTCGGGGTCAGCGACAGCGCCAGTGCGGTGGCCGCGTCCTGGGCATGGGAGCGCAGTTGGTTGACGTACTGTGTACGCGAGCTTTCCAGGCTGACCATGAAGCTACCGCTGAACGCGACCACCAGGAACACGCAGATAGCGATCAGCAATTGTTTGAACAGTGACATCGTAGCTCCTGTTAATTATCCGAACTGGCCGGAAACCCTTCAGCGGTCATTTTTTTCAAGACTTCCTGCCAGCGTGACAGGCGCTTGGTGTCACCGACTTTTTTGTTGCCCGCCGCGCCGGTCAGCCACAACCCTTCGCCGTTGAACGCATAAACGGGCAGCAGGTCGGTGCGTTGGCTGGCCGGCAGGATGGGGTCCATCAGGCTGTCCAGCACCAAGGGCATGGCTTCGGGGCTTGCATAATACGTCAGCACCATATGCGCACGGTTCTGGCGCAAGGCCTTGACGTAGGTGATGCGCAGCTTTTCGGCCGGCACACCCAAGTGCCGCAGGCTGAAGTATTTGGCGATGGCATAGTCTTCACAATCGCCAGCGCCTTTCCAGAGGGATTGAATGGGGGTGGCCCAATAATCCACTTCGTGCCACAGGTCGATGTCTTCCTCGTAGCGCAACTGGCGGTTGAAGAACAGGTTGACCACTTTGAGCTGCTCGCTCTCGCTGACCTGCTTTTGTGTCGACAGCAATTGTTGCCAGGCATCGATACGCTGGCGGCCGGGGCCGAGTGCCCCATACAGTGTTTCGGCGCGACGGCTGATCTGGCTGAAATCCCAGTCCGCGAGCAAGTCGCCGAGCAGGCCGCCACCCAGCAATACAGTGATGGCGAAACCGTACAGAATTCGCGGAAGTTTAAAGCGTATCGCCACTGCGATTACCAGAGCTTGCAGCATTGAAGATGGGGCAATGGTGCGGTGATAGCGGCTAAAAAACAATGGCACGATGAAATCATCGGTGCTTGAAGGCATCAAGGGTGCGTCAGTAAATTGGCCAATTTCCGCTCGTCTGAAAGGGTTGTGGCTATTTCATCAAAATAATGACACTCGTCCCCCGCTGTCACAGAATGTATCCCATCGGCGCTTACAAAAAGACTTGCGGTAAAGCCTTGTTTTACCGACTTCTCAGGTCTTTATCGGGCGCCGTGAAGGAGGCCCGGCCATGAGTCGCACCGATGACCTGTTTGCCTTGCCCGGTAAGCGCGTCGCCCGTGATCCCAGGGGCAAAAAACCGCGCGTGCATTTTTTTGGCACTCTGCCATTCGATGATGGCACCCGTGTAAACCAAAAAGAGGGCCAGCGCTTTGGCGCGCAGCCGTCCTACGTCAATGACACACCCCACAACCCTCAACCCATTGCGCTGCGCCCGACCGTGGTGGCGTTGATATCCGTCAATGGTGGCGTTGGCCGCAGTACCCTCGCCACGGCGTTGAGCAGCGGCTTGCGGCGCATGGGTAAGTCGGTAGTGGCATTGGACCTGGACCCCCAGAACGCCTTGCGCCAACACTTTGGAGTCGACCATGAGCGCGCCGGCGTGGGCGGCGGCAGCCTGCTCAAGACACCCTGGGCGACCCTCCTGCAGGCGGGGTTCTCCGGTTGCCAAGTGCTGCCTTTTGGCGATACCGATACCCCGCAGAAAGAAAACCTGCAGCGCTGGCTCGCGCGTGAGCCGCAATGGCTGGTGCGGCACCTGTCGGCATTGGCGTTGAGCGAAGCGCATACGGTGATCATCGATACACCCGCTGGCAACAACGTTTACCTTCATCAAGCACTGAGCGTGGCCGACATCGTGCTGGTCGTCGCCCAGCCCAATGCGGCGTGCCTCGGCACGTTGGATCAACTGGACGCGCTGTTGGCCCCCCATCTTGAGCGAGAGCCCGCACCTCGATGTCACTTTGTGATCAATCAGCTGGATGAGCACTCGACGTTCAACCTGGGAATGCTCGATGCCTTCAAGTTGCGCCGCAGTGAATACCCCTTGGCGGTCGTGCATCGCGACCCGGTGTTCAGCGAAGCCCTGGCCTTTGCGACGGACCCGCTCGATAGCAAGGCGCCAAGCCCTGCGCGTGACGATATCGGCGACCTTTGCCGGTTATTGGTCACCCGCAAAAGCACCGCGTAAGCGCGGTTTATAAGCGTAACGCCGGATGCTTATACACAATTGGTTGGTGAGGGGCTCATGGCTCAGCCGTTTTGTGGAGCCGTTCTCATCCCGCTGCAACTGCCTGTTTTACGTGCGTTTTATGAGATGAACAAAAAATGAACAAAGTGGGTTTTGGCCGTTAGCGCAGGTGGCTACAGGCTCCGTAAAGAATTCATCAACAGAGTTATCCACAGGTTGGCATGCGACAATTTTGCCCTTTAATCGCGCTCGGCAAGCACCATCAAGTTGCGCGGCGTCAATGCCGGATCGCAGAAGCTGCCTACCTCAACCCTGTAGCCGCGTTCGCGCAGAAACAGTGCCCGATCCAGTACCAGCCACAGCTCCAGCGGGCGCCGAAACAGCCCACGCAGCAATTCCAGGTTTCTGACTTCGGCGAGGCGCCGCCAGCCATCGGCCTCCACCGCGGCCCACTGCTGTTTCCCTGTGGATAACCCTTTGAGGTCGGCCAATGCCTGGCAGTAATCGGCAAAGGGCTTGGCCAGCCAACTGGCGGGCAGCGAAGGGGTGGGCAGGTACTCATCGCAGCCGCGTATCTGGCGTTGCAACTGATCGAACGCGAGGCGGCGGGCCATCGACGTGTCGCGTTGCTGGCGCACGCGTTTGCCTGCGGTGACGGTTTCGCTGAGGGGCAGCCCGAGGTCGTCGATCGACAGTCGCAGGGTTGAGGCACGGCCTGCTGCGCAAAGTGGCTGGTAGGTGGGTGTATTGATGCGGTTATAGCAGCAGGGTGCCACTGCCAGTTGCTTGCAGCCGGCGGCGCTGGCCAGTTGTAACAGGCGCACGTGCAGGTCGCCGCAGGCGTGCAGGGCAACTGGCGTGTGCTCCGCGTTGAGCACCACGTGCGCCATCACATCTTGCAGGCGATGGGTAACGGTCAGTCGATGGTGGTCGCTCAAGGCTTGGCCGGCCGCGATCAAGGCCGGGTCATGTTCCAGGCAGGTCAGTTGCTGGCCGGTGCACAGCAGTCGCCGGCCAAGGTGGCCTTTGCCGGCGCACCAGTCCAGCCAGTGGGTCGGCGTTTGCGCAAAATGCAGGGCCGCGCCGAAGGCTTCGATCTGTTGCCATTTGCGGCCCGGTACGTCGACGCTCAGGCGATGCGCGGCGGGTGGCAGGGGCTGCGCCGGTAACTTATCCACAGCGCTGAGGCGCACGGCCTCGGCGGCCAATGCAGCGAAAGGCGCGGGCGCGGGCACTTCATGAGGGTGGTTGTGGCTGGTTTCGGCATCGGCCAAGGTGCGTTGGCGCAACCATTGGGCGAGTTCGGGCAGTTCGCTTTCCCAAGGCAACCGTTGATGCGTAAAGGGCCGTGGTCGCCACAGCTCTTGATGCTCGGTCAGGAACGCATCCAGCGCTCTGAAGTGTGTTTCAACGTCCCTGGCAGGCATCGACGCGCAGCCAGCGTTCCAGCAGTTTGAAGCCTTGTACCAACAGGTAGGAGATCAAGAGATAGAACACGCCGGCAGTGAAGAACATTTCCACGGTCAGGTAATTGCGCGCAATGATCGTGCGGGCCATGCCGGTCAGTTCCAGCAAGGTCACGGTGCTCGCCAGCGAGCTGGCCTTGAGCATCAGGATCACTTCGTTGCTGTAGGCCGGCAACCCGATGCGGGCGGCGCGGGGCAGGATGATATAGAACAGCGTCTTGGGCCGGGACATGCCCAGGGCGCGAGCCGCTTCGATTTCTCCAGGCGGGATGGCCTGGATGGCGCCGCGCAGGATCTCGGCGATATAAGCGGCCGTGTGCAGGGTCATGGTGGCGGTGGCACACCAGAACGGGTCGCGCAGGTACTTCCACATGAAGCTGGAGCGGATGCTGTCGAATTGGGCCAGGCCGTAGTAGACCAGGAACAACTGCACCAGCAGCGGCGTACCGCGGAAGAAAAAGATGTAGGCATAAGGCAGCGAGCGCACGTACCAGCGCTTGGAAGAGCGCGCGATACCCAGCGGGATGGCCAGGATAAGGCCGAGAACCACGGCGATGCCGACCAGCTCAAGGGTCAGCACGGCGCCCTGGATAAACTTCGGCAGCCACTTAAGGATGACTTCCCATTCCATTACGTCGTCCTCACGAAGCCGCGTGCGGCGCGGTTTTCCAGCAAGTGCATCGCCACCATCGACAAGGATGTGAGGCCCAGGTAGATGAGCGCGGCGACCATGTAGAAGGTGAACGGCTGTTTGGTGACGGTGACGGCGATTTGCGCATGGCGCATGATTTCTTCCAGGCCGATGACCGTGACCAGCGCGGTGTCCTTCATCAGGATCAGGAACAGGTTGCCCAGCCCCGGCAGGGCGATACGCCACATCTGCGGCATGATCAGCCGGGTGAAAATGCGCGACTTCGACAGGCCCAACGCCACGCCGGCTTCTCGGTGGCCTTTGGGGATCGAGATGATCGCACCGCGTAGCACTTCTGTGGCGTAGGCGCCGAAACACAGGCCCAGCGCGATCACGCCAGCGGCGAAGGCGCTGAGCGACAAGTCGGGAATGCCGAGCCATTCACCCAGCCCGCGCATGGCGTTGATGGTGCCGAAGTAAATCAGCAACACCCACAACAGCTCCGGCACGCCGCGAACGATGGTCGAATAAGTACCGCCCAGCCATTGCAGCGGCTTGTACGGCGAAGTCTTGGCCAAGGCACCGGCAAGGCCCAGTAGCAACCCCAGGCACAGGGCCGTGAGCGCCAGTTTGACGGTCATCAGCGCGCCGGCGGCAAGCGCGGGGCCGAATCCGTAAAGATCGAGATTCATGGTGTTTTCATATCGCGGCAGGCATTGCATAAAGCCGGCGCGCTCAAGGGAGCGCGCCGGTCAGGTCGCTCAGATCATTCGATGCTGAACGGGAAGTACTTGTCGTTGATCTTCTTATAGGTGCCGTCTGCCTTGATCTCTGCCAGGGCTTTGTTCAGGCGCTCGCGCAGCGGGTCGCCCTTGCGTACGGCGATACCGATCTTGTCGCTCTCTACAACCGGGTCGCCCTTGAACTCGTAGGCGGAACCGTCTTTGCTCTTGAGCCATTCGTATTGCACGTACTTGTCGGCGAGGATGCCGTCGAGGCGGCCAGAAGTCAGGTCCAGGTAGGCGTTTTCCTGGGTGTCGTACAGTTTGGCTTCGGTGTCCGGCAGCTTGTCTTCCAGGTAGCTACCGGCCAGGGTCGCGCGCTGTGCACCGATGACTTTGCCCTTGAGGTAGCCGGCGTCGGTCTTGAAGTCGGCAGTGGCTTTAGGCGCGATGAACTGCAGCTTGTTGGAGTAGTACGGGTCGGTAAAGTCAACGGCCTGCTTGCGTTCATCGGTGATCGACAGCGAAGACACCAGAAAGTCGAACTTCTTGGCATTCAGGGCCGGGATGATGCCGTCCCAGTCGGAGACATACACTTCGCACTTCTCGACTTTCATTTTGGCGCACAGGGCGTCGCCGATGTCTTTGTCGAAGCCCACGACGTTGCCGCTGGCGTCTTTATTGTTGAAGGGCGGGTAGGCCGCTTCGATCCCCATTTTCAAGGTTTCTGCCATGGCCGTGGCGCTGAACGCCATCGAGACGGCCGCAGCCAGAAGGAATTTTTTATAGTTCTGCATGCATGTTGCTCCGTTAGCGGTTGCTGGACATGAATTGTTTGCAGCGCGCCGAAAGCGGGTTTTCAAACACCTGCTGTGGCGATCCTTGCTCTTCGATCAGGCCCTGGTGCAGAAACACCACTTCACTGGAGACCTGACGGGCGAAGCCCATTTCGTGGGTGACCAGCAGCATGGTGCGGCCTTCCTCGGCCAGCGCGCGGATCACATTAAGTACTTCCTGAACCATTTCCGGGTCAAGGGCGGAAGTGGGCTCGTCGAACAGGATGACCTTGGGTTGCATGGCCAGGGTGCGCGCGATGGCTGCCCGTTGCTGCTGGCCACCGGACAATTGCGCCGGGTAGGCGTGGCGCTTGTCGGCGATACCGACCTTGTCCAGCAAGGCTTCGGCCACTTCTATTGCCTCGGCCTTACTCTGGCCGAGCACACGGCGGGGCGCCTCGATGATGTTGTCGAGGATGCTCATGTGCGGCCACAGGTTAAAATTCTGAAACACAAAACCGATTTCGCTGCGCAGGCGATTGATCTGCCTGCCATCGGCGGCCATCAGCTCGCCGTTCTTCGCGGCCTTGAGCTTGAGTGCCTCGCCGGCCACCAGGATTTCGCCCTGGTGCGGGTTTTCCAGCAGATTGATGCAGCGCAGGAATGTGGACTTGCCGGAACCGGAGGAACCCAGGATCGAGATCACATCGCCGTCGCGAGCGGTGAGCGAGATACCTTTGAGTACCTCCAGCTCACCATAGCGTTTATGCAAGTTGCGGATTTCAAGCGCGGGCGTGGCCTCGGCCATGTGCGTACCTCTTGTGTTCATTGCGATCTGCGCTGTTGGGGGCCTTCCTGGCGAGGCGCCAAGCTAGCATAGCGTTTGGATGACACCAACAGCGGCGCGGACGGTAAACAGACGGTGTGCGGCAGGTTGTCGCATCGGCACAGCAGGGTGTCGCGCCATCAACAACCGAACAACCGTTTGAACCTGAAAAGCCGCAGGCTTCGCGTAAAAAAGGGCGCGATGGTGCCAGCTTTGGCCGGGTGTTGGAAGGGTTAAACGGGCAAACGGTCGCCCTGGGCTCTTTTATGGGGCGTCACGCGCTTGCTGTGTGTGGTTTTGGTGCGCGTGTGCACGTTGAATGTGGGTCGCACGGTAACGCTATAGCGAAATGCCATTGTTCTCAATGACTTGCGATGACTGTTGAAATCTCTTGCAGCCCGCGCCAATGGGGGCTTTGTAACATTTTGGCGCAAATCTTGCGTAAAAAATAAAGAACGCCCTGTTGGTTTCTTTTCACGAGGAGGAGTCCAGGCCGGGCGGACCGTTTTCGCAATTCCTCGCAAAGGTGTGTCAATGAGTAGTACGCAAAGCTCCAATGACCTCGAACAGGGGCTCAAACCGCGTCACGTCACCATGCTGTCGATTGCCGGCGTTATTGGCGCCGGCCTGTTTGTCGGCTCCGGCCACGCGATTGCCGCCGCCGGCCCCGCCGTACTGCTGGCCTATGCCGCTGCGGGTACGCTGGTGGTCTTGGTCATGCGCATGCTGGCCGAAATGGCCGTGGCGTCACCGGATACCGGTTCGTTCTCCACCTATGCCGACCGTGCGATCGGTCATTGGGCCGGGTTCACCATTGGTTGGCTGTACTGGTGGTTCTGGGTGCTGGTGATTCCGTTGGAAGCCAACGCCGCCGCCACCATCCTGCATGCCTGGTTCCCCGATGTGGCCATCTGGGCCTTTACCTTGGTCATCACGTTGTTGCTGACGGTGACCAATTTGTTCAGCGTGAAGAACTATGGCGAGTTCGAGTTCTGGTTTGCGTTGATCAAGGTCGTAGCGATCGTGGGTTTTGTGATCCTCGGCCTGGCGGCGATTTTCGGCTTCCTGCCTACCAGCCAGGTCAGCGGCGTGTCGCACTTGTTCGATACGCAAGGCTTTATGCCTAACGGCATGGGCGCGGTATTGGCGGCCATCCTCACCACTATGTTCTCGTTCATGGGCACCGAGATCGTCACCATTGCAGCGGCTGAGTCGAAAAACCCAGGCCAGCAAATTACCAAGGCCACCAACTCGGTGATCTGGCGGATTGGCTTGTTCTATCTGCTGTCGATCTTCATCGTCGTATCCCTAGTGCCGTGGAACGATCCGACCCTGGCGGCGGTGGGTTCGTACCAGACCGTGCTGGAGCGCATGGGTATCCCGAATGCCAAGCTGATCGTCGACCTGGTGGTGTTGGTTGCCGTGACCAGTTGCCTGAACTCGGCGCTGTACACCGCTTCGCGCATGCTGTTTTCCCTGGGGCGACGCGGTGATGCACCGGCGGTGTCCAAGCGCACCAATAAAAGCGGCACGCCTTACTGGGCGGTGATGTTGTCCACCGGCGCGGCATTCCTGGCGGTGTTCGCCAACTACGTGGCACCGGCGGCGGTGTTCGAGTTCCTGCTGGCCAGCTCCGGTGCCATCGCGTTGCTGGTGTACCTGGTGATCGCGGTGTCGCAACTGCGCATGCGCCAGAAACGCATGGCGGCGGGCGAGAAGATCGTCTTCAAGATGTGGCTGTTCCCTGGCCTGACCTACGCGGTGATGGTGTTTATCGTGGGGACGCTGACCATCATGCTGTTCCAGGAGGCGCACCGGGTCGAGATCATCGCGACCGGGATTTTGAGCGTGCTGGTGGTGATGGCGGGGCTGTTCGTATCGAGCCGTCGCAAGGCACAGCGAGCGGGTGCCGCGGTACTTAGCTGAATGCATGCGGTCACGTGTGGGAGGGGGCAAGCCTCTTCCCACATTTTGTTTGGTGTCAGTCTTGGGAAGTCACCAGCGCCTGGGACGCCGCCACGTAGTCCGCCTGGAACGCTGGCGATTCAATCCACGCCAGGGCGGCCGCTTCATCATCGCTGTCTGTGGCCCACTGCCGATACTCGATCAGCGCCGCCAGAATAAAGTCGGTGGCTTCTTCTTCGCCTTCCTGCTCCAGCACCAGCGCCAACAGCGGGTGGCTCAGGAACGCGGCGCACAGCGCCTGCTGGCTGTTCTGGCCGGCGTCGCGCATCTGCACGAACAACTCGGTCAAATCCACCGACTCAAGGTCGATGCGGCTGTCGTCGCCCTCGAATGCATCCGGCTTGGCCGCGACGGCGCGTTGGGTGCGGTTTTGCTTGGCCTTGGTCTTTGCCCGCTGGGCACGTTTTTGCTGCTTGTTCGGCGAGGCCATGGGCTTACGTCCTGTGTTTAAGGATCTGGGTGGCGTATTGAAGCGCAGGTCGGAGCAAATCCCAAGGGCTTGCGGGTGTGTTTCGTCTCGTGGCCTCTGCGGGTTATTGCTCGACCACCGCTCGGTAGGCACATAAGCTCACGCTTTTGCGACACGCCAGAGCCTCACTCATGACCCGCGACGCCCTCGAACACCACCAGATCCCCCTCTATTTCGTCACCGTCCTCCTGGCTGCCGTCTTTGGCCTGCTCGCGCCTTCATGGGCTCACAGTCTCAACGAATGGATCACGCCCGCCATCGCGATACTGATGTACGCGATGTTCCTGCAAATTCCCTTTCTGGACCTGCGTGCAGGCTTGAGCAACAAGCGCTTCCTGTCGGCGTTGTTGCTGGCCAATTTCATTTTGGTGCCGCTGCTGGTGTGGGCATTGACCCGTGGCCTGGTAGAGCGTCCGGCGCTGTTGGTGGGGGCGTTGCTGGTGTTGCTGACGCCGTGCATCGACTACGTGGTGGTGTTCACCCACATCGGCAAGGGCGATTCGCGGTTGATGTTGGCGGCCACGCCGGTGCTGTTGTTGCTGCAGTTGGCGTTGTTGCCGGTGTACCTGGGGGTGATGCTGGGGGCGCAGTCCGAAGGGGTGGTGGTGGCAGGGCCGTTTGTGCAGGCGTTTGTGGGGTTGATCGTGCTGCCTATGATTCTGGCGGTGTTGACGGCGTCCGTGGCGCGGCGCTCTTCGGTCGTCAGCGCTTGGAGCGGTGCATGGGCCTGGCTGCCGGTGCCGGCCATGGCGTTGGTGCTGTTCGTGGTGATCGGTTCGCAGATCACCTCGGTGGTGCGGGATATCGAGCTGTTGGTGCCGGTGATTCCGGTCTACCTGGGCTTTGCGCTGCTGGCGCCGTGGATGGGAGTTCTGGCTTCGCGGCTGTGTGCATTGCCTGCGATCACGGCGCGTGCGGTGACGTTCAGCGCGTCGACGCGTAATTCCCTGGTGGTATTACCCCTGGCGCTGGCCCTGCCCGAAGACGTACGCGGGCTGGCGGCCACGGCGGTAATCCTGCAGACCTTGATCGAATTGGTTGCCGAGTTGATCTACGTTCGCCTCGTTCCTGCCGTGGTGTGGCCTGCAAATCGATAATCGCGTGAATGTTGGGGTTTGTTCAGGCGCTATTCAGGGGTGCCCTCGGCACCATGAGTCGGCGCTTCCCACCTGACAGGTCTACCGATGGATCACCGCAACCGTTTTCGCCTGGAGTCCCTGGGCATCTTTATGTTTGCCTTGCTGCTGTTCACCTGGGGCATCTGGGACCAACAGCCCCAGGGGTTCGATGGGCGTTGGGCGCTGTTCCTGCAAGAAATGTTTCGCCATGGCGCAAGTTTTTTCCCCTCGACCTACGGCCAGCCCTACGCGGATTACCCTGGCACCGCGACCTTCTTCAGCTTTGTATTTGCCCGCTGGTTCGGCGCGCCCAATCATCTGGCGAACGTATTGCCCACCGCCCTGGCGTCCGCCGGCGTCATTGCCCTGATCTATCGCTTGTTGGCCCCGTCGAATCGGCAGTGGGCGCTGCTCAGCGTGCTGCTGACCTTGCTGACGACGCAACTGCTGGAGAAGTCGCGCTCGGTGTGCCTGGACCAGATGGTGGCTTTGCTCTGTGTCGGCAGCTTTTACCTGCTGCACAGTGGCGAACGCTTGGGCTCGCGGCTAAGGCAGTTGATGGTGTTCCCGCTGTTCATCCTTGGGTTTGCCGTGCGCGGGCCATTGGGGTTGATCGAGGTCTGTGGCGTGGTGTGTGTGTATTGGGCGCTGGGCAAGCCGGGGGAGCGCGTCAGGCAGGTGCTGGCCCACGGCATCGTCGGCCTGGTATTGCTGGCGCTCTGTTGGTGGCTGCTGGTGAAGCTGGCGCGTATCAGCGGTGGCGACGCCTTTGCCGACGAAGTGTTCAGGATGCAAGTGGCTGGGCGGCTGGATGAAAGCGGCGAGCCGTTCTACTTCTACTTTCAGTTGAGTCTGTATCGCTATTTCCCCGTGGTGCCGCTGGCGTTGGCCACGTTGGTTGCGTTGCGTCATCGCTGGTCTGTGCGACACGTCGATGCCGAGGTGCAGTTGGTGGCAAGGCTTGGCGCCTGTGGCTTGATGATCTTGCTCGGTTTGTCGGTGCCGCACTTCAAACGTGCTTATTACATCCTGCCCATGGTTCCAATGTTTGCCGCTGTCGCCGCCTATGGGCTGCTTCGGGCGCAAGGCGCGTTCGTGGGTGTGCGCCGCTGCTATGAAGGCCTTGTCGTGGCGCTACCGGCGTTATGCGTGATCGTGGTTTTTGTGTGCCGGCATGGGTGGCAGAAGCACGGTTACTGGCCTGATGTTTCGTTGCTGATGTTGGTGGGAGCGCTGGTGGTACTGCAAGGGGCGGTGCTGATCGCCTGGCGCCGGGCCGGGCGATTGGTGTGGCTCAGCTTGATCGCATTAACGGCGCAATGGCTGCTGCTGGTGAGTGTGGTGGAGCCGGCCAAGGATCTGCAGTTCGACACCCGCGTGTTTGTTGGCCAGGTGGAGGCGTTGCGTAAGGCACAACCGGGCCCCTTGGTGTTTATCAACCTCGGTCGCGATACCTGGGCGGTGCGCTACATGATGAACCTGGACCACGACGAGCAGCCGGTGTTTATCGGCGGCAATCAGTTGGACCGATTGGAAGCCGTGCCCCGACCGGCGTGGGTGCTTGTGGCGCGCAAGGAGACTGCGCTGTTGAAGGGCACACCGTTGGAGTATCTGACGCCGGCGTTCAATGGGCGATTGAATGACAACCCATTGCTGGTGTTTCGGCTGGAGTAAGTAAGAGGGTGCGTTAACCGCGCGGCAAGCGAATTCACTGCCGCGCAGCCGCCGTGCGCGGATAAGTTAAATCCCAGGCAACAAAAAACCCGCACTAGGCGGGTTTCTTGTGTGTTTCAGATGACGTTTGCACCACCTGAAACTAATGAGTGGTGCCCAGAGACGGAATCGAACCGCCGACACGGGGATTTTCAATCCCCTGCTCTACCGACTGAGCTATCTGGGCAACGGGGCGCATTAAACGGGTTTTTCAGGGGGTCGTCAAGCAAGTTTTCAAAAAATATTTAATTATTACCGTCGCTTACGTGCCGACCCCGGTTTTTGCTCAATTATTGAGCAGGTGGCACGTAACCTTCGGCCTGGGCGTATTCCTCGCCGGAAAAGAACTTATCCATTTCGCCCGCCAGGTATTTACGGTCTTCGGCGTTCATCATGTTCAGGCGTTTTTCGTTGATCAGCAGGGTCTGGTGTTTCAACCAGTCACCCCAGGCTTTGGCCGAGACGTGGTCGTAAATGTCCTGGCCCTTGGCGCCTGGGTACGGCGGGCGTTCCAGGGCTGGCAGTTTTTCTTTGTACTTGCGGCACATTACGGTGCGGGTCATGACGAAACTCCTGCGTTCAATACGTCGGCCGCGCGCTTCAGCAGTTTTTTCACCGGGGCGGCAAGGCCCAGGCGCGGCGGGGTGGCGAGGTTATACCAGAGCCAGTCGGCCTCGGCCACGTGGTGGGCGGTTTCCTCGACCCGCACCAGCCAGGGTTCGATGGCCAGTTGGAAATGGCTGAAGGTGTGAACCAGCCCCGGCAGTTCCAGATGCTTGCCCAGTTCGAGCGCATGCTGGTTGGCCAGGTGTTCGAGATCGTGCAGGTCGTCCAGCTCCGGCAAACTCCACAAACCGCCCCACAGGCCTGTGGACGGGCGACGATAAAGCAGGATCTCGCCCTCGGCATTGGCCAGCATCGGCATCAATGTGCGCTTCTGCGGGACGGTCTTGCGCGGCTTGGGGATCGGGTAGCGCGTCTCCAGGCCGAGCATATGCGCTTCGCAGCCTTTTTCCAGCGGGCACAGCAGGCAACTGGGTTTGCTGCGGGTGCAGAGCGTGGCGCCCATGTCCATCATCGCCTGGGTGTAGGCGTTGACGCGATCATGGGGCGTGAAGCGTTCTGCGGTGGCCCACAGCTGTTTGGCCACCTTGGGCTCGCCCGGGTAACCCTCTTGAGCGGTAAAGCGTGCCAGCACGCGCTTGACGTTGCCGTCGAGGATCGGTGCGCGCAGGCCCATGCTCAGGCTGGCGATCGCGCCGGCGGTGGACAAGCCGATGCCGGGTAATTCGGTGAGCTTTTCTACATCGCGGGGAAACTCGCCGCCGTACTCGGCCACGATTATTTTTGCGGTCTTGTGCAGGTTGCGCGCCCGGGTGTAGTAACCCAGGCCGGTCCACAGGTGCAGCACTTCGTCTTCCGGCGCGGCGGCCAGGGCTTGGACCGTTGGCAGCGAGGCCATGAAACGGTCGAAGTAATTGAGTACGGTGCTGACCTGGGTCTGTTGCAGCATGATCTCCGACACCCACACCCGGTACGGTGTGATGCCCTGTTGCCAGGGCAAGTCGTGGCGACCGTGGCGGTCGTACCAGTCCAGCACCGCCGTTGAAAACTGCTCGTTTCTCATCGTTTGAACAGGCCTTTCAAAGCATCTTTGAGCTGTGGGTTGACCTTGTCGAGCTTCTCTTCCAGCTTGTCGCTGAGCTTGTTGCCGGCCGCCTTGATCGCGACCTGGCTCAAGCCGTCCTTATCCAGGCGGCAGGCCTTGGCGCCCAGTTCCAGCGGGCCACGGCAGCGCAGCGGCACTTCGATGTCGCGGAAGTTGGCGCCCACCTCGCAGGCCGGGTCGGGCACTTCGCGCTGATCGCCTTCGACGATGATGCCGACGCGGTAGTCCATGCCCAGCACGCGCAGGTCGACGTCGCCGTTGCCGTTGACCGCCAGGCCAGGGATGCGCACTTTCAAGTCGGGGTTGTTGGCCACGCCGTTACGGAAAGTCAGGTTGCCCTTCAGCTCCTGGAACGGCGTGTCTTTGCCGCGCTGTTCGCCGCTCAGGGTCTTGCGGTTGAGCATGGCGATGCCGGTGCACAGTTGCTGTTCAAGGTTGGCGTTGAGCAGCACGCCGTTGTTGATCACAACACTGGCGCTGCCGTTGAGGCTGTCGATCAGGGCCTTCTGGCTATTGCCACGGCCAGTGAGGCTGCTGTCGAGCGTGACCTGGCCTTTCACCGGCGGCGTTTGCCCCTGGGCTTGCAGGATGCGTTCGACCGGTACTTGCTTGATCCGGCTTTGCAGCGCCAACACCGGCACGTCCTGGCGCACATCGAGGGTGCCGTTGGCCTGGAAGGTGCCGTTGTAGAGGCCTCCGCTGAGGGTGTCGAGCTTGAGCTGGCCATCGATGCCGGAGGCTTTGAGCACGGCGTCCTGGATCGGCAGTTTGCTCAGGGTCAGTTGGCCGAAGGCCAGGTCGGCGTCTACGTCCAGCTTGCGCAGGTGCGCCAGAGGCAGCAGTTTGTCGGTGCTCCAGGCGCCTTTGGTCGGTGCCTCCGGCAGCGGTGTAGTGCCGCCGGCTGCCATGGCGCCGGCTTCGCTGTTCTGCACTTCGGCCTGGCGCGCGGCAGTTGCGCCCTTGGCGGATTCGGACTTGGCCGGCAGGTAGTTGTCGGCGTTGAACGTATCGCCCTTGAGCTGCACGCGCAGCGCCTGCTTGGCGAAATCGTCCACGGCGATGCGGCCGGTGAAGGTGCTGCCGTCGAGTTTCAGGTTCAGGTCTTCCAGGGCCAGGCTGGTGGGCGTGCCCTTGAGGCGGCTGACCAGTTCTACCTTGCTCAGGCTGCCCTCGGCCATCGCCGGCAACGGGCTGCCGACGCTGTCGAGGAACTTGGCCAGGTCGAACTGGGCAATGGACAGGGCGCCGCTGAGCTGCGGGGTTTTGTCCAGGTCGTTGACCTTCAGTTCGCCCAGCGCGCGCAGCTGGTTGGCCGAGAATTTCATGTTGGTCCATTCGGCGATATTGGCCGCCTGGTCCACCAGCAATTGACCCTGGGTGGAGAAGGTCACGGTCTTGCCTTGCAACGGTTCGCCGGTGGCTTCGCCGCTGATGCGCATGTCTTCGAACTGGTAGCGCTTGAGCGCACGCTCGATGCGCAGGTTGCCGTTAAGCTCGGTCTTGACGCGCATCACCGGCTGGTTGCTGCCGAAGAACGCGGTGAGTTTCACCGGAATGCTCGCGCCTTCATGCACGGCGCCGGCGCTCAGTTGGATGCTTTCGGCGCTGAACTGCTTGCCGGTCTGCTCGTCGTTGTATTCGATGCGAGCGTTGTTGACGGTCAGGCTGTCGATGTCCAGGCGGATAGGCTGTGCGGGTTTTTCGGGTTTGGTTTCAGCCGCCGGTTCCGCCGGGGCGGGGGCGGGCGCGCCGGCCGTTGCGGCGGGCACGTTCTTGCCGATGTCTTCCCAGTTGCCATGGCCTTGCTTGTCGCGGTTCAGGCGCAGGTTCAGGCCTTCGACACGCACGTCGCTCATCTGCACTTCGCGGCGCAGCAGTGGCAGCACACGCACCGAAAGGCCAAGCATTTGCAGGTCTGCAAAAGGTTGGGTCGGGGCGGTCAGGGTGGCCACGCTGGCTTCGTGCAGTTCAAGGCCGAGCCAGGGGAACAGGCTCCAACCGATATCGCCATTGAGCGTCAGCTCGATGTGGGCCTTGTCGCGGGCAATCTGGCGAATCTCTTCTTTGTAGTCGTTGGGATCGAAAAGGTGGGTCAGGGCAAAGCCAAGAGCCACAATGATCAGCAACAGCCCGAGAAGTACCAGACCCAGGATTTTGCCGAACGCTTTCATGGGCGAGTCCTTGTATGTCGATTTCAAAATTTAGCCGCAGAGTATAACGCCCGACGGCCTGCATCAGTTCACCGATCGTTACATTGTATCCACGGCGGCCAGAACGGGAATTTGACGTCAATAAAAGCGAAATTTCCGATAAAAGTGATATCACTTTGGTTTTTCTGACGCTAATCTTTGCGCGTTCGTCCGCCTTCTGCGACCTATCGTCGCGCCAAAATGGAGCTTCACTCAACAAAAACGGCCACGCTTTGCGTGCAAGGCCGAGGGAGAGAGCGCCTGACGGACAACGACTAATAACTGGGGGAAACACCAATGAGCACTAGCACCGCGGCGGGTCACACCGCCGAGCAGCCTGCGTTCCTGTCCAAGGAGCGCATTATCGCCAAGCCCGGGTTCAACCGCTGGCTGGTTCCACCGGCCGCCCTGGCCATCCACCTCTGCATCGGCATGGCCTACGGTTTCTCGGTGTTCTGGCTGCCGCTGTCCAAGGCGCTGGGCATCACCAAGCCGTTGGCCTGCGCGCCGGACATGAGCTTTATCGCCCAAGTCTTCTCGTCCCAATGCGACTGGCCCATCTCCATGCTGGGCTGGATCTACACCCTGTTCTTCATCTTCCTGGGCTGCTCGGCGGCGATCTGGGGCGGCTGGCTGGAACATGCCGGGCCGCGTAAGGCCGGTGTGGTATCGGCCCTGTGCTGGTGCGGTGGCCTGCTGATCTCGGCGCTGGGTATCTATACCCACCAGATCTGGCTGATGTGGATCGGTTCCGGCGTGATCGGCGGTATCGGCCTGGGCCTGGGTTATATCTCGCCCGTATCGACTTTGATCAAGTGGTTCCCGGACAAGCGCGGCATGGCCACCGGCATGGCGATCATGGGCTTTGGCGGCGGCGCTATGGTGGGCGCGCCCCTGGCGGCTGCGCTGATGGGCCACTTCGCATCGCCGAGCGGCGTGGGCGTGTGGCAGAGCTTCCTGGTGATGGCCGCGATTTACTTCGTGTTCATGATCGGCGGCGCACTGTCCTACCGCGTGCCGCCGACCGGCTGGAAGCCTGAGGGCTGGACCGCGCCGGCGAAAAAAGCCAGCAACGCGATGATCACTCACCGTCACGTGCATGTGAACGTGGCATGGAAAACCCCGCAATTCCGCTTGGTATGGCTGGTGTTGTGCCTGAACGTATCGGCCGGTATCGGCATCCTCGGCATGGCTTCGCCGCTGTTGCAGGAAGTGTTCGGCGGCAAGTTGCTGGGTGTGGATGTGCCGTTCGGCCAACTGGACGCCGGGCAACTTGCGTCCATTGCCGCCATCGCGGCGGGTTTCACCGGCCTGCTGAGCCTGTTCAACATCGGTGGCCGGTTCTTCTGGGCGTCGTTCTCCGACTACCTGGGGCGCAAAAACACCTACTTCGTGTTCTTCGCTCTGGGCTTTGCCCTGTACGCGCTGATCCCGAACCTGGGGCACCTGGGCAACGTGGCGCTGTTCGTGGCGGCGTTCTGCATCATCCTGTCGATGTACGGCGGTGGTTTTGCGACCGTTCCGGCCTACCTGGCGGACCTGTTCGGTACGCAGATGGTGGGTGCGATCCACGGCCGCCTGCTGACCGCATGGGCAGCGGCGGGCGTACTGGGCCCGGTATTGGTGAACTACCTGCGTGAATATCAATTGAGCATTGGCGTTGAACGCGCCGCGGCCTATGACATCACTTTGTACATCCTCGCCGGCTTGCTGGTGCTGGGCTTTATCTGCAACCTGCTGGTGCGCCCGGTGGCCGACAAGTACTTCATGACCGATGCCGAGTTGGCCGCCGAACAGGCGCTGGGCCATGACAAAGGCGCTGACGCCACCACCGTGCTGGAGTGGAAAGCCTCTGCCGGCAGCAAGCCGGTGGCGATTGCCGCCTGGCTGGTAGTGGGTATTCCGTTGGCGTGGGGTGTGTGGGTGACCCTGCAGAAGACGGCGGTACTGTTCCACTAACACTGCAAAACCCTTGTGGGAGGGGGCTTGCTCCCGATGACGGTGGCTCAGCCGCATAGTTGCTGGCTGATCTACCGCTATCGGGAGCAAGCCCCCTTTCACATTGAAGGTGCGAAGTTTTCATAAGTCGGTCCCACATGTACACACATGTCTATCCCCGACACTCCATCAGTCTTATCCCCTTCGATGTTTCTGTTTAGCGCCCGCGCCCCTATAATGGCTGCCTTTTTCGCCCAATGATTTTGCGGAGCTGGTGATGGCCGAACGTAAGGCGTCCGTCGAGCGCGACACTCTGGAAACCCAGATCAAAGCCTCGATCAACCTGGATGGCACCGGAAAGGCCCGATTTGATATCGGTGTACCTTTTCTTGAGCACATGCTGGACCAGATCGCCCGTCACGGGCTGATCGACCTGGATATCGTCAGCAAGGGCGACCTGCATATCGACGACCACCACACGGTGGAAGACGTGGGCATCACGCTCGGCCAGGCCTTTGCCAAGGCCATCGGCGACAAAAAAGGCATCCGTCGCTACGGCCACGCCTATGTCCCGCTGGACGAAGCGCTGTCGCGCGTGGTCATCGACTTCTCCGGCCGCCCAGGCCTGCAGATGCATGTGCCGTACACCCGCGCCACCGTGGGTGGCTTCGACGTCGACCTGTTCCAGGAGTTTTTCCAGGGTTTCGTCAACCACGCACTCGTCAGCCTGCACATCGACAACCTGCGCGGCACCAACACCCACCACCAGATCGAAACCGTGTTCAAGGCTTTTGGCCGTGCATTGCGCATGGCCGTCGAGCTGGATGACCGCATGGCCGGGCAAATGCCCTCGACCAAGGGCGTTCTGTAATGCAGACGGTCGCGGTTATCGATTACGGCATGGGTAACCTGCACTCGGTGGCCAAGGCCCTCGAACACGTGGGGGCCGGCAAGGTGCTGATCACCAGCGATGCCAAGGTGATCCGCGAAGCCGACCGTGTGGTGTTCCCAGGGGTTGGCGCGATTCGCGATTGCATGGCCGAGATCCGCCGCCTGGGCTTTGACAGCCTGGTGCGCGAAGTCAGCCAGGACCGTCCGTTCCTCGGCATTTGCGTGGGCATGCAAGCCTTGCTCGAGCGCAGTGAAGAGAACGACGGCGTCGACTGCATCGGCCTGTTTCCCGGCCAGGTGAAGTTCTTCGGCAAGGACCTGCACGAAGACGGCGCCCATCTGAAGGTCCCGCACATGGGCTGGAACGAAGTCAGCCAGACCGTGGAACACCCGTTGTGGCACGACATTCCGGACATGGCGCGTTTCTACTTCGTGCACAGCTACTACATCGCCGCCGGTAACCCGCGCCAGGTGGTGGGGGGTGGGCACTACGGCGTCGATTTCGCCGCAGCGCTGGCTGAAGGCTCGCGTTTTGCCGTGCAGTTCCACCCGGAGAAGAGCCATACCCATGGCCTGCAATTGCTGCAGAACTTCGCCGCCTGGGATGGGCGCTGGTAAATGGCCAGGAAGCCGAAGCAGCCGATCTTGAGCCTCACGCCCGAACAGGAGAGTGAGGCTACCCTCAAGATCAAGCGTTTCATGGAAGATCGCTTCGAACTCAAGTTGGGGTCGTTCGAGGTCGCCGAGATTCTCGAATTGTTCACCCACGAAGTGGCGCCGCATTATTACAACAGGGCGATTTTCGACACGCAGACGCTCCTTAAAGAAAGGTTCGAAAGCATCGAAAGCGACTTGTGGTCGCTTGAGAAACCCTGATTTCCCAAGCATTGCTGAATTTCGAATAAGGTTTGCCAGATGCTGATTATCCCCGCTATCGATCTCAAGGACGGCGCCTGCGTACGTCTGCGCCAAGGCCGTATGGAAGACTCCACCGTGTTCTCCGATGACCCGGTGAGCATGGCTGCCAAATGGGTGGAAGGGGGCTGCCGTCGTCTGCATCTGGTGGACTTGAACGGCGCCTTCGAAGGCCAGCCGGTCAATGGCGAGGTGGTCACCGCGATCGCCAAGCGTTACCCGAACCTGCCGATCCAGATCGGCGGCGGTATCCGCTCCCTGGAAACCATCGAGCATTACGTCAAGGCCGGCGTGAGCTACGTGATCATCGGCACCAAGGCCGTGAAAGACCCCGCCTTCGTCGCCGAAGCCTGCCGCGCGTTCCCGGGCAAAGTGATCGTCGGCCTGGACGCTAAAGATGGTTTCGTCGCTACCGACGGTTGGGCTGAAATCAGCACCGTGCAGGTGATCGACCTGGCCAAGCAGTTCGAAGCCGACGGCGTCTCTGCCATCGTTTATACCGATATCGCCAAAGACGGCATGATGCAGGGCTGCAACGTGCCGTTCACCGCCGCATTGGCGGCCGCGACGAAGATCCCGGTGATCGCGTCCGGCGGTATTCACAACCTGGGCGACATCAAGTCGCTGCTGGACGCCAAGGCGCCAGGGATCATCGGCGCGATCACCGGCCGGGCGATCTACGAAGGGACCCTGGATGTCGCCGAGGCCCAGGCTTACTGCGATGCCTACAACGGCTGAGGACTGACCATGGCGCTGGCCAAACGCATCATCCCTTGCCTGGACGTCGACAACGGTCGCGTGGTCAAGGGCGTCAAGTTCGAGAACATCCGCGATGCCGGCGACCCGGTGGAAATCGCCCGTCGCTACGATGAGCAAGGTGCCGACGAGATTACCTTTCTCGACATCACCGCCAGCGTCGACGGCCGCGACACCACGTTGCATACCGTCGAGCGCATGGCCAGCCAGGTGTTTATCCCGCTGACCGTGGGCGGCGGCGTGCGCACCGTGCAAGACATCCGCAACCTGCTCAACGCCGGCGCGGACAAGGTATCGATCAACACGGCCGCGGTGTTCAACCCGGAATTCGTCGGCGAAGCCGCGCAGCACTTCGGCTCGCAATGCATCGTGGTGGCCATCGACGCCAAGAAGGTCTCGGGCCCGGGTGAAACCCCGCGCTGGGAGATCTTCACCCACGGCGGGCGCAAGCCCACCGGCCTGGACGCGGTGGAGTGGGCGATGAAGATGGAAGGCCTGGGCGCCGGGGAAATCCTGCTGACCAGCATGGACCAGGACGGCATGAAAAATGGCTTCGACCTGGGCGTGACCCGCGCCATCAGCGATGCGCTGGGCATTCCGGTGATCGCGTCCGGCGGCGTCGGCAACCTGCAGCATTTGGCCGATGGCGTGATCGAAGGCCATGCCAGCGCGGTGCTGGCGGCGAGTATTTTCCACTTTGGCGAATACACTGTTCCCGAGGCCAAGGCCTACATGGCGGCACGCGGTATCGTCGTTCGCTAAACGTCGCTGGACACCGTGGCAGGCGCGGGGCACTCTCTGCGCTTGCCATGGATTCCGGTAACTTTCATGTTCAAACAGCTGCTGCTCGCTCTCGCCAGCATTTCCGTGCTGATGGTCGGTACCGCCCGATCCGAAGAACCGTCTGACGCCTCCCTGGTGTTGCTCACGGAAAATTTCCCGCCTTACAACATGGCGAAAAACGGCAAGAACTTCGCCAAGGACGAGAACATCGAAGGCATCGCCGTGGACATCGTGCGCGAGACCTTCAAGCGCGCCGGTATTTCCTACAACCTCACCTTGCGTTTTCCTTGGGAGCGAATCTACAAACTCGCCCTGGAGAAGCCCGGCTATGGCGTGTTCGTCATGGCCCGCCTGCCCGACCGCGAAGCGCTGTTCAAGTGGGTCGGCCCCATCGGTCCGGATGACTGGGTACTGCTCGCCAAAGCCGACAGCAAGATCAAGCTGGATGACGTGAAACAGGCGCGGTGCTACAAGATCGGCGCCTACAAGGGCGATGCCATCGCCGAGAGCCTGGAAAAGCAGGGCCTCAACCCGATCGTCGCGTTGCGTGACCAGGACAACGCGCAAAAGCTGATGGATGGCCAGATAGACCTATGGGCCACAGGTGATCCGGCGGGCCGATACCTGGCCCGCCAGGTCGGGGTGACCCAACTCAGAACCGTGCTGCGCTTCAACAGTGCGCAGCTTTATCTGGCGCTGAACAAAGACGTGCCGGATGACGTGATGGTCAGGCTGCAAGCGGCCCTTGATCAGTTACGGAGTGAGGGCGTTGTCGATCAAATCATGGCCCGTTACCTGTAGATCCGGCTCCGCTTGTGCGGCTTCTTCCCTTGGGGTTGCCTCTTGCGGCAGCGGCTCGGTGTCGGGAGATTCGCTCATATAAACGTGATCGCCATTGGTGTAGCTGACGGTCGCTGAAACCTGGCTGCCATCCTGACGCAGCAGGCAGTACTCACTGTGTAACAGGTAAGCGGCCACGGCCTTTTTCGGCGGGACATAGATGATGATCTCCAAGGGCGAGGAATGACTCCAGCCTTTCGCGGAGCGTTGGGTATGCGTGAAGTCACGATCCAGCTGCGCCGAAAAACTCAACTCAAACGCCTGTGGATGCGCAGGCCACTCTTTGCATAAGTCGATGCTGGTATTGAACGCCAAGGCCCTGGCATTTGTGCCCAGTTCCCCTTTGGAGGCCGTCCACATAAACGGCTGAGGGGTCTGCCCGGTGTTGTGCCCGAAGCCGCCGAGGCGATAACGGTCCGTGCGTTCGAGCCGGTAGGTGGGCGACGACTGAAGCTGTTCGACCGCGCTCAGTTCCGGGTCTTTTACGCAAAACCACGGCAGCTCGCAGGCGTGCAGCGTGGCGGTGTTTTCATCCAGGGAGGGGATTTCGTGCCCGGTGAGAACCGGAGGTGACGGTAGGTCGCTCAGATGGGTGGTCAACGCCAGGCGCAGGGAGTAGGCCTCAATACCTGGCTTGGCATAACTGCCATGACCAAGGAAGGTACCGGGCGCCAGGTAAGCTTCGCCGACGGGCGCCTCGGGTGCGGTGATCGACCAGATGCTTAAATCGTTGGCGCAGCCGCTGCCTTTATCGTTCCAGATCAGCTCGCCCAATTGCGCCGTCACGACCAGGTCTTCGCGCACACAGCGCACGGCATGGCGCGAGGGTTTGTCGTAGCCGACGCCACACACCAGCCCCATCGTGACGTAGCCCTGCGGCGCAAGCGGGCGCCAGATGGAAAGGTTGCTATGCGCCCCGGTCCCTTCATCGTGCCACACCCGTTGGTAGTCAACGGGCGGACGCAGCGCCGTGCCGTCGGCCTTATTCGCGTCGCTCACCACTGCGACGATCTTGCCTTGGTTGATATTGCGGTAGTGACCGACCGCGATATCGCCCAAGGCGTAAAACGAACTCAGCGCATCGGATGTTGTGCTGGGTCGCCAGAGGCCGACGGCCTTTTGTGCGCTGGAACCCTTATCGTTCCACAGCGGCAAGAACTCGCTGGTAAAGCTGATGAGCAGGTCGTTGAATTGCAGAGGTTGCATGGAAAACGCTCCAGTTGATGGGAGCATCAACTGTCGAGCAGCGAGCGCGTGGGCGGGCTGTATCTATCTATGCGCAGGAAGGTAGGTGCCGTTTTTGCCGTGACCGGCCATGGCCTGATTACTGCGCACACTGATCATCAACTTGATGTCGATCCACTCCACGCCCTGTGCCTTGAGCGTGGGCAATTCGCGCTCCAGCACCGCCAGGGTTTGCGGGTAAGGGTGGCCGATCATCACGGCCGAGCCTTGTTTGTGGGCCAGCTTGATTGCGGTTTGCAGTTGGGTGGTGATCGCCGCTTCGGTGCGTTCGTCGTCCAGGAATACATCCCGCGAGACATGGGCCAGGCCGATCTTCTGTGCCTCGGCGGCGGCTACGGTTTGCGCGCTGGTGCGGCTGTCGACAAAGAACTTGTTGCGCCGTTGCAGCTCGGCCATCAACCAGGCCATGGCGGCGGGTTGCGCGGTCATGCGGCTGCCCATGTGGTTGTTGACGCCGGCGGTGTAGGGCACGGCGTTGAACGCGGCGTCCAGGCGTTTGCCCAGCTCTTCGATAGGCAGCTCGGGATGCCAGGCGAACGGGCCGGTGGCCGGGTCCATGGGCATGTGCAGCATCACGATTTTGCCGGCCTTGTGGGCTTCGCGGGCGAATTCGGCGGCGTGAGGCGTGTCGGGCATGATCGCCGTGGTCACCGGCCCGGGGAGGGCCAGCACGCGACGATCCCGGGGCAGGTTTTGCCCGAGATCATCGATGATCAGGGTGAGATAGGCTTTGCGCGGCTCACCGGCCGGGGTCGCGTGGGCGACCCCGGCCAGGCTGCACAATACTGCGATGATCAGGGCAAAGCGCATATCAACGGCTGCGCGTAATGCTCAGGCCCTTGAGCAGGCTCAGCGCCTGAGCCAACTGGTAATCATCGTCCTGTGGCATCGGCTTGGCTTTGGCTGCGCTGCCGGTCGGCTGGTCGGCGCCGCCGTTGCCATTGCCCAGGTGGCCTTGCAGGTCCGCCTCTTTGTAGTACTCGCTGTCGACCTCGTTGGTGATCTTGGCCTTGCGTACTTCAATGTCCGGGACAATGCCCTGGGCCTGGATCGAGCGACCGTTCGGCGTGTAGTACAAGGCCGTGGTGATCTTCAACGCGCGTTCGTTGTTCAGCGGCAATACGGTTTGCACCGAGCCTTTGCCGAAGCTGGTGGTGCCCATCAGCACGCCACGTTTCTGGTCTTGCAAGGCGCCGGCGACGATTTCCGAGGCCGAGGCGCTGCCGCCGTTGATCAGCACGGCCAGTGGCACGTTTTCGCTGAGGTCGTTGCCGGTGGCCGAGAAGCGCAGCTCGGAATTGGCGATACGGCCCTTGGTGTAGACGATCAGGCCCTTGGTGATGAAGTGGTCGACCACTTCCACCGCCGATTGCAGCACGCCGCCTGGGTTGTTACGCAGGTCGAGCACGATGCCGCTGAGTTTCTTGCCGTTGTCCTTGCGCAGCTTGGCCAGGGCCTTGGCCACTTCGTCGCCGGTCTTGACCTGGAATTGAGTGATGCGGATGTAACCGTAGCCCGACTCCAGCAACTGGCTCTTCACGCTCTTGACCATGATCGTCGCGCGGGTCAGCGTCACGTCGAACGGGTTGCCGCCGTCGCGTACCAGGGTCAGGGTGATTTTCTGGCCGATCTTGCCGCGCATCTTGTCGACGGCTTCGGTCATGGTCTGGCCACGGGTCGGCTGGCCGTTGATCTTGACGATAAAGTCGCCGGCCTGGATGCCGGCCTTGGAAGCCGGGGTGTCGTCGATCGGCGAAACCACTTTGATGTTGCCGTCTTCGGCGCCGACTTCGATGCCCAGGCCGCCGAATTCACCGCTGGTGCTTTCCTGCAGCTCGGCGAAATCTTCCGGGCCCAGGTAGGCGGAGTGCGGGTCGAGGTTGCTGAGCATGCCCTTGATGGCGTTCTCCAGCAGGGTCTTGTCGTCTACGGGTTCAACATAGGCTGCCTTGATCCGGTCCATGACCTCTGCAAAGGTGCGCAGCTCGTCCAGCGGCAACGGCGCCCTGGTGGTCGCGGCAGAGGACGCGGCCGTGGCGGCGGGTGCAGCCGGGGCGGCCTGGTCGGCGAAAGCCAGAGGCGCGCCGATCACCAGGGCGATCGTCAGGGCCAGCGAAGTGAGGCGGGACAAATGCAGCATGTCGAACGAACTCCTAGTGTAGATGCGGCCCTATCCTTGGGAACGGCACCATTGTGCGGGATCGCTCGGGCGACCCTGCTGACGAATAGCGAAGTACAGCGCCGGGGTGTCCTGGCCACCACTGTTACCGACAGTGGAGATGGATTCACCGGCTTTTACAACATCACCTGCCGACTTGAGCAATGTCTGATTGTGGCCATAAAGGCTCAAATAGCCATTACCGTGGTCGAGAATTACCAATAAACCGGCGCCCCGCAGCCAATCGGCAAATACCACGCGCCCACCGTGAACGGCATGCACCTGGCTGCCGGCGGAGGCGCTGATCATCACCCCATCCCACTTGGCGCGGGTGTCATCGCCACGGGTTTCCCCAAAGCGTGCCAGCAATCGACCATCAACTGGCCATGGAAGTTTGCCTCGGGCTGAAGCAAAAGGGCCGCCGAAGGACTCGCCGGCGCTGGAAACCAGCGGGCCTGGGGCGGAATGCGCCGGTTTACGGGGCGCCGGGGCGTCGGTGGTGGCTGCCAGTTCGGCCTCACGCTGACGCTTTTTTTCCGCTTCCTGCTGGGCGATCAGCGCTTTTTGCCGCGCTTCTTCAGCCTCACGTGCCTGGCGCGCCAGGGTTTCTTCGATGGTCTTGAGCACTTTGGCCAGGTCGGCCTGGTCCTGCTCGCGGGCCTGCAGCTTGGCGTCGCGGGCTTTCACGTCGTCATTGAGTTTGGCCAGTGCCAGCTGGCGCTCCTTGCGGACCTTGTCGAGCTCATCGCGCTGGGTGTCGAGGGCGCTTTTCTGGTCCTGCAACTGCGACTGCTGGTTGGCGATCTCCTGTTCCACGTTGACCAACTGGCGCAGCGTCTCGTTGAAGCTTTTGAGCTGCTCCAGGCGGGCCTTGCTCAGGTAGTCGTAGTAGGTGAGGGTGCGCGCGAATTTCTCGGGGTTCTGCTGGTTGAGCAGCAGCTTGAGGTATTCCTGGCGGCCGCTCTGGTAGGCGGCGCGGGCCTGGATCGCGATCAGGCGTTGCTGTTCAACGCGTGCGCTCTGGAGTTTTTTTCTCAGCGTCGAGTCGCTCCAGTTCCGACTCGCTCTTCTTTAGTTCTTTTTGCAGCTCCTGGACTTGCTTTTCCAGCTTGCCCATTTCGGTTTCCGTGCCGCGCAGGTCTTTCTGCACTCCGGATTTTTCTTCCTGGAGCTTGCCGAGCAGTTTTTTCAGCTCGGTAATGTCCTGACGCGTAGCGTCCAACTGTTGTTGGGTTTGTGCGCGCTCATCGGCAAACGCCGGTTGGAGCAGGCAGACAAGAGCGAGGGTAATCAAGGCGCGAAGCATAGAGGCGGGCGACACCAGGGAAAGGGACGGTCTAGTATGCCCGCCAAGCGCTGCAAAAAAAACGCCCAATTGGGGCCGGCGGGCAAGTTAGCTGCCGAGTGGCGGCGGTATGGCAAAAAGACATCTTCCAAACACCGCAAAGCTAATGTGGGAGGGGGCTTGCTCCGATGGCAGGGTGTCAGTCGGTATATGTATCAACTGGCACGCCGCTATCGGGAGCAAGCCCCCTCCCACACTGCTGTGCGGTGTGGTTGAAATCACACCAGGATTGAAGTGCCAGTCATCTCAACCGGCTTCTCCAGCCCCATCAACATCAGCATTGTCGGCGCGACATCCGCCAGCACCCCGCCGTTACGCACTTTGAAATCACGCTTGCCGACGTAGATGAACGGCACCGGCTCGGTGGTGTGGGCGGTGTGGGCCTGGCCCGTGGATTCGTCGGACATTTGCTCGCAGTTGCCGTGGTCGGCGGTGATGAGTGCTTCGCCGCCGACTTTTTCCAGCGCGTCGGCGATGCGGCCCACGCACAGGTCCAGGCATTCCACGGCCTTGACCGCCGCCTCCAGGTTACCGCTGTGGCCGACCATGTCGCCGTTGGCGTAGTTGACCACGATCACGTCATAACGCTGGTTCTCGATGGCGTCGACGATTTTGTCGGTCACCTCCGGAGCGCTCATTTCCGGCTGCAAATCGTAGGTGGCGACTTTTGGCGACGGGATCAGGATGCGCTCTTCCCCGGGGAACGGTTCTTCACGCCCGCCCGAGAAGAAGAACGTCACGTGGGCGTATTTTTCGGTTTCGGCGATGCGCAGCTGGGTCTTGCCGTTTTTTGCCAGGTAATCGCCCAGCACGTTGTCCAGGCTGCCCGGCGCAAAGGCGGCCGGGGCTGGAATACTGGCGGCGTACTGCGTCAGGCCCACGTACTGCACTTTGGGTTGGCGCGCGCGTTCGAATTCCTTGAAGCCGTCTTCGACGAACACGCGGCTCAGCTCGCGGGCACGGTCGGCGCGGAAGTTCATGAACACCACGGCGTCGCCGTCCTCAACCTTCACCGGCTCGCCGATGGTAGTGGCCTTGACGAACTCATCGCTTTCGCCGCGCGCGTAGGCGGCTTCCAGGCCTTGCTGGGCGGTGGCGGCGTTGAAGTCGGCCTGGCCGTCGACGATCAGGTTGTAGGCCTGGGATACGCGGTCCCAGCGGTTGTCGCGGTCCATGGCGAAGTAGCGGCCCACGATGCTGGCGATGCGGCCCTTGCCCAGGGCGGCGAAGGTGGCGTCCAGCAGTTCGATGGACGATTGCGCACTTTTGGGTGGCGTGTCCCGGCCGTCGAGGAAGGCGTGCAGGTAAATCTTGTCGGCGCCACGCTTGAACGCCAGTTCGGCCATGGCCACCAGATGGTCCTGGTGGCTGTGTACGCCGCCGTCCGACAGCAGGCCCATGAAGTGCACGGCCTTGCCGGCGGCCACTGCTTTATCCACCGCAGCGCAGATGGTCGGGTTCTCGAAGAACTCGCCATCGCGGATCGCCTTGGTCACGCGGGTGAAGTCCTGATACACCACTCGTCCGGCACCGAGGTTCATGTGGCCGACTTCCGAATTGCCCATCTGGCCGTCCGGCAGGCCCACGTCCATGCCGGAGCCGGAGATGAGGCCGTTGGGCACGGTGGCGGTCAAACGGTCCAGCACCGGCTTGCGCGCCGCGTAGACCGCGTTGTCGTGGTGGCTTTCACTGTGTCCAAAGCCATCGAGAATTATCAGGACCAAAGGTTTAGGCGTGGTAGTCATAGATCCTCTCGCGGCGGTAATAAAGGAAGGCAATTGAAAAGGGAGTGGCAGTTTAAAGCGAAGTTCCGACCACGTCACCGCTTTACGGGGGTTGGCCCCCCCTGACGGCTGTGTATACTTACCGCCATTTTAACGCCCTGGAACCTCCTTGATGGTTGATCACCTGATTGCATTTGCCACTGCCCACTATCTGCTCGTGGGTGCCTTCGTCATCTTGCTGGCGCTGCTGATCGCTCACGAATTGAGCCGCGGTGGCCGCAGCCTGAGCACCTCGGAGCTGACCGCGCTGGTCAACAAGGATGAAGCCATTGTGGTGGATATCCGCCCCGCCAAGGAGTTCGCCGCCGGCCACATCGTCGGTGCCCTGAACATTCCCCAGGACAAGCTGATCGCGCGCCTGGCCGAGCTGGAAAAGCACAAGGCCAAGACCATCATCCTGGTCGACGCCCAAGGCCAGCACGCCGGCACCCACGCTCGCGAAATGCTCAAGACCGGTTTCACCGCCGCCAAGCTGTCCGGTGGCATCGGCAGCTGGCGCGCCGATAACCTGCCTCTGGTGAAGTGATATGACCCAGGTTGTCGTGTATTCCAGCGATTGGTGCCCTTACTGCATGCGGGCCAAGGCCCTGCTTGAGAAAAAGGGTGTTGCCTTCGAAGAGATCAAGGTCGACGGCAAACCCCAGGTACGCGCCGAAATGGCCCAGAAGGCCGGCCGCACGTCGGTCCCGCAGATCTGGATCGGCGCCAAACATATCGGTGGCTGCGATGACCTGTTCGCTCTTGAGCGCGCCGGTAAACTGGATGCGCTGCTGTCCGCTTAACCCCTTAAAGACCCCAAGATAAAGAAGGATCTGCGATGACTGATCAACAGAACACCGAAGCAGCAGAAGCTCAAGGCCCACAGTTCTCGCTGCAGCGTATCTATGTGCGTGACCTGTCGTTCGAAGCGCCGAAAAGCCCGGCCATCTTCCGTCAGGAATGGACCCCAAGCGTTGCGCTGGATCTGAACACCCGCCAAAAAGCCCTGGAAGGTGACTTCCACGAAGTCGTGCTGACGCTGTCGGTCACCGTCAAGAATGGCGAAGAAGTGGCCTTCATCGCTGAAGTACAACAGGCCGGCATCTTCCTGATCCAGGGCCTGGACGAAGCATCCATGAGCCACACCCTGGGCGCGTTCTGCCCGAACATCCTGTTCCCGTATGCCCGCGAGACCCTGGACAGCCTGGTCACCCGTGGCTCGTTCCCTGCGCTGATGCTGGCCCCGGTGAACTTCGATGCCCTGTACGCCCAAGAGCTGCAGCGCATGCAACAGGAAGGTTCGTCGACGGTTCAGTAAGTCGATGCGGTAAAAAATGTGGGAGGGGGCTTGCTCCCGATAGCGGTGTACCAGTCACATCAGTGTCGACTGGCAACCCGTCATCGGGAGCAAGCCCCCTCCCACATTTGTTTTGCGTGTTATTTGAAACCGAGTTGGCGCCAGCCTTCGTACACGGCCACCGCCACGGTGTTGGACAGGTTCAGGCTGCGACAGCCTTCACGCATCGGCAAACGCAAGCGATGGCCGTCGGGCAGGGCGTCCAGTACCTCTGCCGGCAGGCCACGGCTTTCCGGGCCGAACAGGAAGGCATCGCCCTCGGCAAAACTGGCATCATGGAACGGCCGCGAACCCTTGGTAGTGAACGCGAACAAGCGCGGATGGCCCAGGCTTTCCAGGCAACTGGCCAGGTCGGCGTGGCGCTGCAAGGTGGCGTACTCGTGGTAGTCCAGCCCGGCGCGGCGCAGGCGCTTGTCGTCCATGTCGAAGCCCAAAGGTTCGATCAAATGCAGGTGGCAGCCACTGTTGGCGCACAGCCTGATAACGTTGCCGGTATTCGGCGGAATTTCTGGTTGAAAAAGGATGACGTGAAACATGCACGGCTCCGAAGGCAAAGATGCGCTGCATTCTACCCCCGAAGAGGACCCCAGGCCGAAGCTATTGCCACGGGTCATGGGCTCATTGGCGATTGTCGGTTTGATGGTGGGCTTGATGATCGGCCGCCTGACTATCCCCGATCCGGTGCAATTGCAGCAGGTAGAGACAATAAGCGACGGCGTGGTGGTGTGGTTCAACAGTGAACCCAAGCTGCACGGCGAGCATGTCGACGGCACCGTGGCGCTGCTGTTCGACGCCCAGGGCAAGGTCGCCAGCGGGCAGCTCAAGGTCAATGAAAGGGACGTGAACTGGCGCATTCGCAAGACCGATGGAGGTTTGCTGCTGAACCTGGTGGCGGCTCGGCCGTTGCGCGGGGAGTGGAAAGGCGAGGAGGTCGATGACCGCTGGCGGCTGGAGATCCATCTCCAAGAGCAATAAAAGAGGGAGTTCCCGGCCTGCCTGTACCAGGGCTCCCAAAACGGGGTGAAGCCAGAGGCTTCGGTGTTAAAGAGGGGATTCTCGGCCTGCCTGTACCAAGGTCCCCGAAACTGGGTTGTACTGGGGTTATTGCAGGGGGCGTGCCAAAACTTGCATTTGCCGCTTGAGAAAATGCCAAAAAGCGCAAAGCCCCGGAATACGGGGCTTTGGTTGTTTCTACTGCTAAGGAGTTTGTAGCGAAAGCGATAGGCGAGTTTTCTGGTCTGTGCTCAATGCCGGTTCATAGTGCATTGAAGCGGTGCACAAACCCGAGCGTTATGAAGATCCAAATGTGATCAGGCTTCATCACCCTCATCATCATCCCCACCATCAACCTTCATCCCCAATTCCTTGATCTTGCGCGTCAGGGTGTTACGCCCCCAACCCAGCAACACCGCAGCATCGCGACGACGGCCGGCGGTGTGCTTCAGCGCGGTCTCGATCATGATCCGCTCGAATGCCGGCACGGCGCTGTCCAGCAGGTTTGACTGGCCACGAGCCAGCGCCTGGTCAGCCCATTGACGCAGTGCCTGTTCCCAATTGGTCACCGGGGCCGAATCCTGCGGCAGGCTCAGCAGCTCCGGCGGCAGGTCGCTGATATGCACTTCGCGCCCGGACGCCATCACCGTGATCCAGCGGCAGGTGTTCTCCAGTTGGCGCACGTTGCCAGGCCATGGCAGGTTCTTGAGGTACTCCTCGGTCTCGCTCTTGAGCAACTTCGGCTCAACGGCCAGTTCCTGGGCGGCGCGGCTGAGGAAGTGGCGAGCGAGGGTCGGGATGTCTTCGCGGCGGTCCGACATCCGTGGGATGTGGATGCGGATCACGTTGAGGCGGTGAAACAAGTCCTCGCGGAACTTGCCCGCGTGCACCAGGGTTTCCAGGTTCTGGTGGGTGGCTGCGATGATGCGCACGTCGACCTTTACCGGGGTGTGCCCGCCGACGCGGTAAAACTCACCGTCCGCCAGTACCCGCAGCAAGCGGGTTTGGGTGTCGGCGGGCATGTCGCCGATTTCGTCGAGGAACAACGTGCCGCCGTCAGCCTGTTCAAAGCGCCCGCGACGCAGGTTGGCCGCACCGGTGAACGCGCCTTTCTCATGGCCGAACAGTTCGGACTCCATCAAGTCTTTCGGAATCGCCGCCATGTTCAGCGCGATAAACGGCGAGGCCGCCCGCGGGCTGTGGCGATGCAGGGCGTGGGCCACCAGCTCTTTACCGGTACCCGACTCGCCGTTGATCAGCACGGTGATGTTGGAGTGGCTCAAGCGCCCAATAGCGCGAAACACTTCCTGCATCGCCGGCGCTTCGCCGATGATTTCCGGGGTGCGGGTGAGGGTGGGTGGGGCTTCCTGGTTTTGTTGCTCCTGGGCGTGCTGGTTGGCGCGCTTGACCAGTGCGACGGCTTCGTCCACGTCGAATGGCTTGGGCAGGTATTCGAACGCGCCGCCCTGGTAGGACGCGACAGCGCTGTCCAGGTCCGAGTGCGCGGTCATGATGATCACCGGCAGGCGCGGGTGTTGTTCGCGAATCCGCGCCAACAGGTCCAGGCCACTGGCGCCGGGCATGCGGATGTCGGAGATGATCACGTCGGGCTGCTGGCGCGCCAGGCGGCTCATCACCCCGTCGGCGCTGTCGAAGCTCTGGGTGGTCATGCCTTCCTGTTGCAAGGCTTTCTCGAGGACCCAGCGGATAGAACGGTCGTCATCGACGATCCAGACAGTTTCACTACGGCTCATGTCGTGGGGGCTCCTTGTTCCAATGGCAGGAAGATCGAGAACGTGGTGTGGCCGGGGTGGCTCTCACATTCGATCAGGCCCTGGTGCTGGCTGATGATGTTCTGGGTGATGGCCAGGCCCAGCCCGGTACCGTCCGGGCGGCCGCTGACCATGGGAAAGAAAATGGTTTCCTGCAGTTCCGTGGGAATGCCCGGGCCGTTGTCGATGATCTCGACCTTGGTCACCAGGCGATGGCGCACATGGCCGATGGTGAACTGGCGCAAGGCGCGGGTGCGCAGGCTGATGCGGCCCAGGCGCAGCTCGTTCTGGCTGCTGATGGCTTGCATGGCGTTACGCACGATATTGAGCACCGCCTGGATCATCTGTTCGCGGTCGATCAGGACGTCGGGAATGCTTGGGTCGTAGTCGCGCACCAAGGTGATGCAGCCCTGGCTTTCGGCCTCGACCAATTGGCAGACGCGCTCCAGTACTTCATGCACGTTGGTCATCGCCAGCGACGGCAGTTTGTTCGAGCCGAGCATGCGGTCCACAAGGTTTCGCAGGCGGTCGGCCTCTTCGATGATGACGTTGGTGTAGTCCTTGAGATGCTCCTCCGGCAGCTCGCGGGCCAGCAGCTGCGCCGCGCCGCGAATGCCGCCCAGGGGGTTCTTGATCTCATGGGCCAGGCCGCGCACCAGCATCTTGCTGGTTTCCTGCTTGGACAGCTGCGCTTCTTCCTTGGTGATGCGCAGCAGTCGGTCGCGAGGGTGGACTTCAAGCAGCAGCAGGGTGGCGCCGTTGCTCAGGATCGGGGTCACGGCGTAGTCGACGGTCAGGGTCTGGCCGGTCAGGGCGGTGAGCATCGCCTCGCGCTTGGTGAACGGGTGTGCCTGCTCCACGGCCTGGCGCAACGAACTCAGGGCTTCGGCCGACTCGGTGAATAATTCGCTGATGAACTGCCCATGGCTGCGCTGGCCGCTGATGGCCAGGAGCATCTCTGCCGCCGGGTTCATGTACTCAAGGCGCAGGTCGTCATTGAGCAGGATGGTCGCGGTGGTCAGGTTGTCGAGTAGCAAACGGTGCAGTGCATCGCTGATGGTCATCGGGACCTCTTTTGGAGCAAGGCGCGGGCTTGAGGCACACGCTGATACAAGGAAAATGCAAAAACCAAACCAAGGCTCCGAAAAGAAGCGTTAATCCCCTGAAATAGGGGTTTAAGGCGCGAAACTGTGGCGTTCTGCCAGCTTGGCCGGGAAGTTTCGAACCAAAATGGGGTGAGTCAGTGGGAAGGGTGCAGGTCGTCGCACCAATATAGTGCGGTTTTGTGAGGTTTGTTCAGGAAGTGATGAGAGAGGGCTCTCGGCGGCTGTGCGAGAGCGATCTCAGTGGTGGGGCTTTATCAGTGTGGCTGGGAGAGTGGCATGCCCGCGCTGCCGGCGTAAAAGACCAGCAGTTCCACCGGTGTGCTTCCGGTTCTGCCGCGATGGACTGTGCCTACCATCTCGGCCAGGGTTTGCCCTTGTGTCAGGGTGAGGGCTTGCCCACCTTTACGGGCTTCAACGATCAACTCGCCCGAGAGGATATACGCTGCGTTCGGCATGGGGTGGCTGTGCCAGGGTAACTGCGTATTCGCGGGGATCTTGAGCCGCAACAGCGTGAGTTCCGGCGGTCCGGAGGGGTAGGCCTTGTAAGGTGTTCCGTCCCATGATGCGCTGCTCTGCAGCAGGGTTTCCTTTTCGATTTGCACGACGTTTTTCGGCTGGCTGCTGCAGCCTAGGGCAGACAAGCAGGCCGCTGTTGCGATCAAGCATTTGAGGGCTTCCATGGTTTGGTTTCATCCCGTTCGCTGAGTGGCCGGTCAGGCTACGATCGCTGTTCGGGGAGGGATGCCGGAAGGTGCCTAAAATAATGTGGGTGTCATCCGTTATTGGCCTGTGCGAATACACAGCTCGGCCGTGGCGCGGATCATCGCCAGTTGCCGCAGCGGGTCGTTCAGCGGCTCATGCACCGCTTCGGCCAGCCAGTGAGGGCACTGCGGGTCGCTACGTTGGGGGGTGAAGTCCGCCAGTTGTTGCAGCAGGCGTGTTTGCAATTGATCCAGCTGCGGGCGAATCTGCTTCACCAGGTCCGGGCGCGGATCGTCGGGTGCCTTGCCCTGGAACTGCCAATCGGACAGGTGGGTGTACTGCACCAGCTTGTTTGCCTCGATCTGGGCCGAGAAGAATTGCTCGGCGGCGGCGGGTGCCAGTTTGTAGCTCGGCGCCTGGGCGACAACGCTGGCGATCACTTCTTGTTCGCGCTTCTTATCTTCCACCGGTTTTTTGCTGTCCCATTTGCTCAGCGCCACCTGGTCGGCGATTTCCAGGCGTTCGGCGATGCTGTTGAGCAGCGGCTCAAGAGTGGGGGGCGCAGCCAATGCACTGGCGCTGAAAAACACTAAAGCGAACGCAAGTCGACGTTTCAATGCTGATCTCCTTGTGGGAGGGAGGGGGGATTCGGGTTAATTCCCGGGCAAAAAAAGACCTCCCGAAGGAGGCCTTTTTCATCACGCTGCGTCAAGCAGCGCTACCGGATCAGCAGCTGTAGTACAGCTCGTATTCCAGTGGGTGTACGAAGGTGCGAACCTTGATTTCTTCTTCGCTTTTGAGCTCGATGTAGGCATCGATGAAGTCGTCGCTGAATACGCCGCCTTTGGTCAGGAACGCACGGCCCTTGTCCAGCTCTTCCAGGGCTTCTTTCAGGCTGCCGCACACTTGTGGGATCTCTTTGGCCTCTTCAGGCGGCAGGTCGTACAAGTTTTTGTCGGCGGCATCGCCTGGGTGGATCTTGTTCTGGATGCCGTCCAGGCCAGCCATGACCAGCGCAGCGAAGGCCAGGTATGGGTTGGCTGCCGGATCAGGGAAGCGCGCTTCGATACGGCGAGCGCGTGGGCTGGACACGTAAGGAATACGGATCGAGGCGGAACGGTTGCGAGCCGAGTAGGCCAGCATCACCGGTGCTTCGAAACCTGGGACCAGACGCTTGTAGGAGTTGGTCGACGGGTTGGTGAAGCCGTTCAGGGCCTTACCGTGCTTGATGATACCGCCGATGAAGTACAGGGCGGTGTCGGACAGGCCGGCATAACCTTCGCCGGCGAAGGTGTTCTTGCCTTCTTTGGCGATGGACAGGTGAACGTGCATACCCGAACCGTTATCGCCGTACAGTGGCTTAGGCATGAAGGTAGCGGTACGGCCGTAGGCATCAGCTACGTTGTGTACGCAGTACTTCAGGGTCTGGACTTCGTCAGCCTTGGCTACCAGGGTGTTGAACTTCACGCCGATTTCGTTCTGGCCGGCAGTCGCCACTTCGTGGTGGTGGACTTCGATGACCAGGCCCATTTCTTCCATGGCGTTGCACATGGAGGTACGGATTTCGTGGTCGTGGTCGAACGGCGGAACCGGGAAGTAGCCACCTTTGACGCCTGGACGGTGGCCTTTGTTGCCGCCTTCCACGTCCTGGTCGGACATCCACGAGCCTTGCTCGGAGAAGATTTTGAACATGGAACCGGAGATGTCGGACTTGAACTTGACCGAATCAAAGATGAAGAACTCTGGTTCCGGGCCTACGAATACGGTGTCGCCGATACCGGTCGACTTCAGGTATTCCTCGGCGCGCTTGGCGATCGCACGTGGGTCGCGATCGTAGCCTTGCATGGTCGAAGGCTCGATCACGTCGCAGACGATGATCAGGGTTGGGTCTTCGGTGAACGGGTCAAGGACGGCAGTGCTGTCGTCCGGCATCAGGATCATGTCGGAGGCTTCGATGCCTTTCCAGCCGGCAATGGAGGAACCGTCGAACATTTTGCCTTCTTCGAAGAAAGCATCATCCAGCGCGTCGCGAGCCGGCATGGTCACGTGGTGCTGAGTGCCTTTGGTGTCCGTGAAGCGCAGATCAATCCATTTAACGTCATGATCTTTGATGAGTTGAACCGACTTCGACATAGTGTCCTCCGGGTGGCTTCGGGCTGGGGTAGTGGAGTTAGCCCTTAGAATGTGGGTGATGCCGGCGCGGATAGTCCGCCATGGCAACCTGCCTCACAAGAGAGCAAATTGCATGCCAGTGCGCCAACATGGGTTTTTTGCGCCAAAAGCGACCCTATAAAGGTGCGCAGCGACAAAAGCCCGAAAATAGCGCACTGCAATGTGGCGCATGCGCATGCAAATGCACCGCTTTAGTGCGTTGTGGTGTGAGTGCATATTAACTGGTTAAACCTTGAGCGATTTCCGCTATAATCCGCGCCCCCCTTTTTCAGCAGGCCCGGCGCGCGCTGTTTCCATGAAATTAATCGTTAAAGTCTTCCCCGAAATCACCATCAAGAGCCGACCGGTACGGATGCGTTTTATCCGTCAATTGGCCAAGAACATCCGTGCCGTGCTCCGCGATCTGGACCCGGCTGTGGTGGTGAATGGCGTGTGGGACAACCTCGAGCTGGAAACCCGCCTGACCGACGCCAAAGCCTTGAAGGATATGACCGAGCGCCTGAGCTGCATGCCGGGCATCGCACACTTCCTGCAGGTTGACGAGTACGCGCTGGGCGACTTCGACGACATCACCGAAAAATGCAAACTGCATTTTGGCGACAACCTTGAAGGCAAGATTTTTTCGGTGCGCTGCAAGCGTGCCGGCAAGCACCCGTTCAGCTCCATGGACGTGGAGAAATACGTCGGCAGCAAGCTGCGTCGCGAGTGCGGCGCCGCTGGAATTTCCCTGAAAGCGCCGCAAATTGAAGTGCGCATGGAAATTCGCGACCAACGGTTGTTTGTGATCCACAGCCAGCACAACAGCATCGGCGGCTACCCGCTCGGCGCCCTGGAACAGACCCTGGTGCTGATGTCCGGCGGTTTCGATTCCACGGTGGCGGCCTACCAGATCATGCGCCGCGGCCTGATGAGCCACTTCTGCTTCTTCAACCTGGGTGGGCGCGCACACGAATTGGGCGTGATGGAAGTTGCGCACTTTATCTGGAAGAAGTACGGCAGCTCCCAACGCGTGCTATTTGTGAGCGTACCGTTCGAGGAAGTGCTGGGCGAAATTCTCGGCAAAGTCGATAACAGTCATATGGGCGTGGTATTGAAGCGTATGATGTTGCGCGCGGCCTCCCGTATCGCCGATCAATTGCAGATCGACGCGCTGGTGACCGGCGAAGCGATTTCCCAGGTTTCCAGCCAGACGCTGCCGAACCTGTCGCTGATCGACTGCGTGACCGAGAAGCTGGTGCTGCGCCCGCTGATCGCCAGCCACAAGCAGGACATCATCGATTTGGCGGAAGAAATCGGCACCGCCGACTTCGCCAAGCATATGCCTGAGTACTGCGGGGTCATCTCGGTGAACCCCAAGACCCACGCCAAGCGCAACCGCGTGGAGTACGAAGAACAACAGTTTGATATGGCGATTCTGGAGCGTGCGCTCGAGAACGCCAAGCTGGTACCGATCGATCGTGTTATCGACGAGTTGGGCCAGGATGTGCAGATCGAAGAAGTCAGCGAAGCCCTGGCCGGCCAGATCGTCATCGACATCCGTCACCCGGATGCCGCGGAAGATGAGCCGCTGGAAATCGCCGGCATCGACGTACAAGCGCTGCCGTTCTATGCATTGAACGCGCGTTTCAAGGAACTGGATGACAGCCGTCAGTACCTGCTGTATTGCGACAAAGGCGTGATGAGTCGCCTGCATGCCCACCATTTGCTCAGTGAGGGGCATGCCAATGTGCGCGTTTATCGACCGAGCTAAGAGCCCGGGGCTGTTTGCCTGTGGCCTGCGTCACCGGCCCCCCGACTCTGCCGTCAAGCTGTAACGGCAAGGCCTGACTCTACTGTAAATCGCTGCCACGACCTGTCAGCACACCGAATCCTCTGATCGAGATACACAAGTGATCGAAAATCTACGTAACATCGCCATCATTGCTCACGTTGACCATGGTAAAACCACCCTGGTAGACAAACTCCTGCGTCAATCCGGCACCCTGGAGCGCAACGAGCTCAACGACGAGCGCGTGATGGACTCCAACGACCAGGAAAAAGAGCGCGGTATTACCATCCTGGCAAAAAACACCGCTATCAACTGGAACGGCTACCACATCAACATCGTGGATACCCCGGGCCACGCCGACTTCGGCGGCGAAGTAGAACGCGTAATGTCGATGGTCGACTCCGTTCTGCTGCTGGTTGACGCTCAAGACGGCCCTATGCCGCAAACCCGTTTTGTGACCAAGAAGGCTTTCGAAGCCGGCCTGCGTCCGATCGTGTGCATCAACAAGGTTGACCGTCCAGGCGCGCGTCCGGACTGGGTTCTGGACCAGATCTTCGACCTGTTCGACAACCTGGGCGCCACCGAAGAGCAGCTGGACTTCAAGGTCGTCTACGCCTCGGCCCTGAACGGCATTGCCGGTCTTGACCACACCGACATGGCTGAAGACATGACCCCGCTGTACCAGTCGATCGTCGACAACGTACCGGCGCCGAAAGTTGACCGTGAAGGTCCGTTCCAGATGCAGATCTCGGCACTGGACTACAACAGCTTCCTGGGTGTTATCGGCGTTGGCCGTATCGCTCGCGGCAGCGTCAAGCCGAACACCCCGGTTGTGGCTATCGGCGCCGACGGCAAGAAGCGTAACGGTCGTATCCTGAAGCTGATGGGTCACCACGGCCTGCACCGCATCGACGTCGAAGAAGCCTTCGCCGGCGACATCGTGTGCGTCAGCGGTATGGACTCGCTGTTCATCTCCGACACCCTGTGCCAGCCGGACAACGTCGAGGCGATGAAGCCTCTGACCGTTGACGAGCCAACCGTTTCCATGACCTTCCAGGTAAACGACTCGCCGTTCTGCGGTAAAGAAGGCAAGTTCGTGACCTCCCGTAACATCAAGGAGCGTCTGGACAAAGAGCTGCTGTACAACGTTGCACTGCGCGTTGAAGAAGGCGACTCGGCTGACAAGTTCAAGGTTTCCGGCCGTGGTGAGCTGCACCTCTCGGTACTGATCGAAACCATGCGTCGCGAAGGCTTCGAAATGGGCGTTGGTCGTCCTGAAGTGATCATCCGTCAGGTTGACGGCGTGAAGCAGGAACCGTTCGAAAACGTGACCATCGACACCCCTGAAGAATCCCAGGGCAAGGTCATGGAAGAGATGGGCCTGCGTAAGGGCGACCTGACCAACATGGTGCCGGATGGCAAGGGCCGTGTACGTCTGGAATACAACATCCCTGCTCGCGGTCTGATCGGTTTCCGTAACCAGTTCCTGACCCTGACCAACGGCGCCGGCATCCTGACCTCGATCTTCGATCGCTACGACACCATGAAGTCCGGCGACATGTCCGGCCGTCAGAACGGTGTTCTGGTATCGGTAGAAACCGGCAAGGCACTGACCTACTCCCTGGAAACCCTCCAGGCGCGTGGCAAGCTGTTCGTTGAACACGGTCAAGAGATCTACAACGGTCAGATCGTTGGTCTGAACAGCCGTGACAACGACATGGGCGTCAACCCAACCAAAGGCAAGAAGCTCGACAACATGCGTGCTTCGGGTAAAGACGAAACCATCGCCCTGGTCCCACCTGTTCGCTTCACCCTGGAACAGGCCCTGGAATTCATCCAGGACGACGAGCTGTGCGAAGTTACGCCTAAGTCGATCCGTCTGCGTAAGAAGATCCTGGACGAAGGCGAGCGTACCCGCGCTGCCAAGAAAGCCAAGAACTGAGTTAACTCAGGCTGAATGAAAAACGCCCCCGGTCGAAAGGCCGGGGGCGTTTTTTTGTGCCTGCAGAATTTGGGGTGCCTGTACTGGCGTTATCGGGAGCAAGCCCCCTCCCACTTTTTGGTTTGTGAACATAGTCAAAGGTGGGAGGGGGCTTGCCCACGATGAGGCCCTTGAAAGCCCCAAAAAACCTGGATCAGAACTTGTCGAGGGTCTTGAGCTTGGTCTCGCGCACCACTTCCTTGGGCTTGTACGCACAGTACCCCGGCCGCGGCCCGATCTTCGGGTGGTTGCGGCAAGTGTCCGGGCGCTTGTCATAAATGGTGCAAAAGCGCGTCTTACGATCCAGGTACAGGCAATCGTTGTTGCTCATGCGCTGCAGGGTAAAAATTTCCGACTTGGAATTGAAGCGCTCGACAATGCCTTCCTTCTGCAAGCGCTTGGCGATGTTCTTCGGCGGATCGCCGCGCTCGAATTCATCGACGATGCCAATGCGGATCAGGTCCTTGATCTTCACTTCGACCGGCAGCGTGCAGCAGCTGGACACACAACCGCCACACATGTGCGCGGAATATTTTTGCCAGGTCTCAAGACGGTCGAGTTCCGCGGCTGCGATCAGTTGGGGCTTCATCAGGGTTCCAGGGTGAGGCGATATCAGGGCGCGCGATCATACCGGGATTGGTGGTTTTTTGAACAATCTTTTCAAGATTTCATCTGTGGCCATGATTGGGCACGGCCCCTGCATCTAATTCACGCAACGATGAATGAGTTAAAAAACTGACGAACCAGAGCGTCTGCCATCTGTCAGACCGTCTAGGCTCTAGCAACTCCTTCTATCTCGCCCGAGGTCGCATTTGATGTCTCAGGAACCACTTGCACGAGAAGCAGAGGTAGCCGCATTTCGCGATGCCGTCTTGACCAAACTCACCTACGCGGTGGGCAAGGACCCGGATCACGCCTTCGACCATGACTGGTTCGAAGCCATTGCCCTGGCCGCCCGCGACCAGATGGTCGACCACTGGATGGACCATACCCGGCGGATTTACCGCAAAGGTCAGAAGCGGGTCTATTACCTGTCCCTGGAATTCCTGATCGGCCGCTTGCTCTACGACAGCCTGAGTAATCTGGGGGTGTTGGAGATCGCTCGCGATGCGCTGGCGGAGCTGGGCGTCGACCTGGAACGCATCCGCCTGCTGGAGCCCGACGCGGCGCTGGGCAACGGTGGTCTGGGCCGCCTGGCGGCGTGCTTTATGGAAAGCATGTCGACCCTGGGCATTGCCGGCCACGGCTATGGCATTCGGTATGAACATGGCTTGTTCCGCCAGGCGATTGTCGATGGCTGGCAACAGGAGCAAACCGAACGCTGGCTGGATTTCGGCAACCCGTGGGAATTCGAGCGCGCCGAGGTGATTTACCCGATCGGCTTTGGCGGCAGCGTCGAAACCGTGGCGGACGCCTCCGGCAAGATGATCCAGGTGTGGTCGCCCAACGAAACCGTACGTGCCGTGGCCTACGACACCCCGGTGGTCGGCTGGCGTGGCGCCAGCGTCAACACCCTGCGCCTGTGGCGGGCACGGGCGGTGGAAGACTTGCACCTGGAGCGCTTCAACGCCGGTGACCACCTGGGCGCCGTGGCGGAAGTGGCCCGCGCCGAAAGCATCTCCCGCGTGCTTTACCCGGCCGACAGCACCGAAGCGGGGCAGGAACTGCGCCTGCGCCAGGAATATTTCTTCGTTTCCGCCTCCCTGCAAGACCTGCTGCGCCGTCACAAGAACATGCATGGCTCGGTGCTCAGCCTGGGCGAACACGCAGCAATCCAACTCAACGACACCCACCCGTCCATCGCCGTGGCCGAGTTGATGCGGCAACTGGTCGACCTGCATGACATTCCCTGGGAAGCCGCGTGGGACGTCACCGTCGAAACGCTTTCCTACACCAACCACACGCTGCTACCCGAGGCATTGGAAACCTGGCCGGTAGGCTTGATGGAGCGCATGCTGCCCCGGCATATGCAGATCATTTACCTGATCAACGCCCAGCACATTGACTCGCTGCGGGCCAAGGGCATTCACGACTTCGACGTCCTGCGCGCCGTATCGCTGATCGAAGAGGACAACGGCCGCCGCGTGCGCATGGGTAACCTGGCGTTCCTCGGCTCCCACAGCGTTAACGGTGTATCCGGCCTGCACACCCAATTGATGCGCAGCACGGTGTTTTCAGAACTGCACAAACTCTACCCGGAGCGCATCAACAACAAAACCAACGGCATCACCTTCCGCCGCTGGCTGTACCAGGCCAACCCCAAACTCACCGCCATGCTGGTGGATGCCCTGGGGCCGGATATCCTCGACAACATCGAAACCCGGCTGGGCGAGCTGGAAACCTTTGCCGAGAAGCAGGCGTTCCGCAAGGCCTTCGCTGACCAGCGCCTGCACAGTAAGCGAGCATTGGCCGATATCATCCATGAGCGCCTGGGCATTTCGGTGAACCCGGCAGCGATGTTCGATGTGCAGGTCAAACGGATCCACGAATACAAGCGTCAACTGCTCAACCTGCTGCACACCGTGGCGCTGTACCAGGCGATCCGTGCCGAGCCGGGCACCGACTGGGTGCCACGGGTGAAGATCTTCGCGGGCAAGGCGGCGGCCAGTTATCACCAGGCCAAGCTGATCATCAAGCTGACCAACGACATCGCCCGCACCGTCAACAACGACCCGACCGTGCGCGGCTTGCTCAAAGTGGTGTTCCTGCCCAACTACAACGTGAGCCTCGCGGAAAGCATCATTCCGGCGGCGGACTTGTCGGAGCAGATATCCACGGCCGGTTTCGAGGCGTCGGGCACCAGCAACATGAAATTCGGCCTCAACGGCGCGCTGACCATCGGCACCATGGACGGTGCCAACGTGGAGATGCACGAGCGCGTGGGCGCCGAGCACATGTTTATCTTCGGCCTCAGTGCCCAGCAGGTCGAGGCGCGCAAGCATGCCGGCGAATTCAATGCCGGGCCGGACATCGCCGCCTCGCATCGCCTCAACGATGTGCTGCAAGCGATCCGTGGCGGGGTGTTTTCGCCGGATGATCCGGGCCGCTACGTGGGCTTGATCGACGGGCTGATCGACTATGACCGCTTCCTGGTCTGCGCCGACTTCGACTCCTACTGGGACGCCCAGGCCAAGGTCGAAGCGCATTGGCACGATTCCAAGGCATGGTGGCGTTCGGCGGTGCTCAATACGGCGCGGATGGGCTGGTTCTCTTCGGACCGCACGATCCGCGAATACGCTACCGAGATCTGGAAAGCGCTCGACTAAACCGCGCAGATCCAAATGTGGGAGGGGGCTTGCTCCCGATAGCGGAGTGTCAGTTTGCAGATATGTGGACTGGTACCCTGCTATCGGGAGCAAGCCCCCTCCCACATTGGGTTCACGTCGATATACTGAGCGCCGGTTTGCTTAGGGAATATCGACCATGCAATGGATTTTCATGCTGATTGGCCTGGTGCTCGGCTGGACGCTCGATGAGTCGTTCTATGATGCGGGCATCGGTGCGCTGCTGGGGTTGGGCATCGGCCAGGCGATTCGCCTGTCGAAGCTGGCGACCCAGGCGCAGCAGCAGGCACGTCAGTTGGAAACCACGCAAAAGGCGCTGATCGCCCTGGGTGAACGCCTGCGGCAACTCGAAGTGCCCACGCCGTCGAGCACCGTCATTTTTGAAGCGCCTGCTCCTGAACCGACACCTGTCGCCAAGGCACCCGAGCTGGTGTGGGAACTGCCTGCCGAATTGGCGCCTGCCGCCAGGGTCGCCGAACCGAGCCAACCGTTGCCGGATGATGTCTGGGCGCCTGCGCCGACGCCACGTCCACCTCAAGAACCGGTCGCGCCGCGCGGCCCCAACCTGATCGAGCGCGCCATTGGCGGCGCGCGCAATTGGCTGTTTGGGGGCAACACCGTGCTGCGGGTCGGGGTGGTGCTGTTGTTCCTCGGCCTGGCGTTCCTGTTGCGCTATGCCACTGAAGGCATGGTGGTGCCGATCGAACTGCGTTACGCCGGCGTGGCCGCTGCCGCACTCGCCCTGTTGGGCCTGGGCTGGTGGTTGCGGCTGCGTAACAGCAACTACGGCTTGATGCTGCAAGGCACCGGTATCGCGGTGTTGTACCTCACAGTATTTGCGGCGATGCGCCTGCACCCGCTGATTGATCCTGGTGCGGCCCTGGGCATGCTGGTGGCGGTCACGGTGTTCTCGGCGATCCTGGCGATCACCCAGGACGCGCTGGGGTTGGCCTGCGCGGCGGCGCTCGGGGGTTTTGCGGCACCGATTCTCACATCCACCGGCGCCGGTAACCATGTGGCGCTGTTCAGCTATTTCGCCCTGCTCAATACCGGCATCCTCGCTATTGCCTGGTTCAAGGCCTGGCGCTTGCTCAACCTGATCGGCTTTGTCGGCACCTTCGGCATCGGCTTCGCCTGGGGCATGCGTTCCTACACGCCGGAACTGCTGTGGAGCACCGAGCCGTTCCTGATGCTGTTTTTCCTGATGTACCTGGCCATCGGCCTGTTGTTCGCCCGGCGCAAGTTGCAGGAAATGGGCGAGGCGCCAGAGGAGCGTGAGGCGTTGCTGCGCTGGTCGGCGGCCAAAGGCGATTATGTCGACGGCAGCATGCTGTTCGGCCCGCCACTGGTGGGCTTTGGTTTGCAGTTCGCGTTGGTACAACACCTGGAGTTCGCCGCAGCGTTCAGCGCACTCGGCCTGGGCATTATCTATATGGGCCTGGCGCGTGTGTTGAGCGGTGGGCGGGCCTTGCTACTGGCCGAAACCTGCCTGGCGTTGGGTGTGATCTTTGCCAGCCTGGCGATTGCGCTGGGTCTCGATGCGCGCTGGACCGCTGCGGCCTGGGCGGTGGAAGGCGCGGGGATCTTCTGGCTGGGGCTGCGTCAGCAACGACCGTTGGCGCGGGCCTTTGGGTTACTGCTGCAACTGGGCTCGGCGCTGGCGTTCCTCAGCGAACTGCGTATCGGCGAGCACACCTTGCTCGACGGCGCGCCGCTGGGTGCGTTGCTGCTGGGCGCGGCGTTGTTGTTCAGCTTCCTTCAGTTGCGCCAGGCGCCGAGCGAGCAGGCGGCGGCCTGGGAGCGCCGTGGCCTGCCGGTACTGGCGAGCCTGGGCCTGGGCTTTTTGTACCTGCTGGCGCCGTTGCTGCTGCTGACCCAAGGCACCGCTGTCAGCTGGGCCATCGCCGGCTTGGTGACGCTGCTTGTTGGCCTGCGCATTGGCTCGCGCACCTTCCTGTTTACCGCGTTCGCCGTGCAGTTGCTGGGTGGCGCGTTGTTTCTGCTGCGATTGCAGGGCGGTGAGGGCGAGGCGGTGTTCAATGCCGGTTGGAGTGGTTTGCTCACCGCCTCGCTGATCGGCCTGGCTTTGATCGGCGGCATGCTGCTGGCGGCGCGCGACGACATGGTGCGCAGTGATGTGCGTCTGTTGCGTGGCCTTTCGGTGGTGTTGCTGGCCGGCCTGGTGTTGATCAACCTCGCCGTGCTGTTCGTGCTGCCGTGGGAAAGCGCCAGTGGCGTCTGGGCGGCCAGTGGTTTGTTGATCATCTGGCTGAGCCTGTACCTGCAACAGCGCGTGAGTTTTGTATTTGGTTTGCTGCTGCAACTGATCGGTGGTGGCTCCTTCCTGCTGGCGGTGCCGGACTTGCTGGGGCCGTTGACGAGCGAAGGTCTGCGCCCCTTGGCTCACAGCGGCTTCTGGACGCCGATGGTACTCGGCCTGGCCGCTCTGGTCGGTGCCTGGCGCTTGCAGCGCGAACCACATGCGCCGGTGTTTGCTCAGTTGCAACTGCAACGCCTATCCGATGTGTTGCTGGTGTGGGGCGCGGCCTGGTGGACGATGGCGCTGACCGGCGAAGTGCTGCGTTTTGTTCCCGACGAGTTGCAGGGCGCCTTCCTGCTCGGGATCGCGGCCGTCAGCGTGGCGATCTGGACGCTGCTGGCGACACGCCTGCGCTGGGTGTCGCTGGGTAGGCTCTGCACCCTGTTGATGCCGGCGGCGGGCATTGTGCTGCTGGCCTCGGCGCACACCTATTACCACCCGGCGGCGCAGTACGGTTGGTTGGCGTGGCTGGCGGTGTTTGTGGTGCATTTTGTCTCGCTGCGGCGCTTGGCGGCGGTGGCGCCGGGCAGGGCGCTGAGCATCGCCCATGTATTGGGCTGCTGGATGCTGATCGGCATGCTGGCGCTGGAATTGCGCTACGGCTTGCTGCGCTTTTCCGCCGAATACAACGCCTGGCGCTGGTTGGGCTGGGCGATCCTGCCAAGCCTCTACCTGGTGCTGGCCGCCGCGCCGCGCAACTGGCCGTGGCCGGTGTCGGCGTATCCACGGGAATATCGCGTGCTTGCGGCACTGCCGTTGGCCGTGTTGATGCTCGGTTGGTTCTGGCTGGCGAACAGCTTCAGCGACGGCACGGCCAACCCGTTGCCCTATGTGCCATTGCTTAACCCGCTGGACCTGGGCCTGTTGTTCGCCTTGCTGGGGGTGTACGTGTGGTCGCGCAGTGTGGCGCCGCAACGCGGACCACGGGCCGAGTTGCTCGCCCAGGGCGTTGCGGGGCTTTCACTGTTTGCGTTCTTCACCGCGCTGGTGATGCGCACCGCCCACCATTGGGGCGCCGTCCCCTTCCAGTTGGACGCGTTGCTCGAATCGATGTTGGTGCAGGCCGGCCTGTCGATTGTCTGGACCCTGATCGCCCTCGGCCTGATGATCGGTGGCCACCTGCGTCATCGGCGCGAGGTGTGGCTGATCGGCGCGGCGTTGATTGCCGTGGTGGTGGCCAAGTTGTTTTTTGTCGAGCTGAGCAACCGTGGTGGCTTGGCGCGAATCGTGTCGTTTATCGGCGTGGGCGGGCTGTTGCTGGTGGTGGGCTACTTCGCGCCGCTGCCGCCCAAGCGTGTCGAACCTGTGCTGCAAACTCAAGGAGCATCCTCTTGATCGGTAAGTTGAGCGTCGCCGTGGTCGGCATGAGTGCGGTGTTGTCGGCCTGGGCCCAGGAAGCCCCGACGGATTTCGCCAGCCAGGTGCCGTTGAGCGTCAGCGGTAACGGCCCATGGTATCGCCTCGAACTGCCGTTGGCCGTGCAATTGAATGCGCGTCAGGCGGACCTCAGTGATGTGCGCGTATTCAACGCCGCCGGTGAGCCCCAGGCGTATGCGCTGTCGCGACAGGCCTCCCAGCGCACGGAAAGCCGCCACGTCGTCGACGTGAAGTGGTTCCCGCTTTACGCTGCCGACACCCGCCAAACCCTGCCCGGCGTGGTGATGAAAACCACCCCTGAGGGCACGCTGGTGGAAATCAAACCATCCGCCGCCACTAAACCCGGCAAACAGGTGCTGCGCGGCTGGGTGCTTGACGCCAGCGCGATCAAGGCGCCGTTGCAGCAACTGAGCCTGGACTGGAGCCGCGAGCAAGACGGTTTCCAGCGTTTCAGCATTGAAGCCAGTGATGACCTGCAGCACTGGGAATCCTGGGGCGATGGGCAAGTGGCGCGCTTGTCGTTCGCCGACGAGCGGGTCGAGCAACATGACGTCAGCCTGCCGGGGCAATCGGCGCGTTACCTGCGCCTGGTGTGGCAAGGTCAGGCGGCGCCGCTGCTGACCTCGGCCAAACTGGCAAGTGCTACCAGCAGCAACTTGCCGCTGCCGCTGGTGTGGTCGCAGCCTTTGGCCGGTACGCGACTCAAGGCCGGCGAATACAGTTGGCAACTGCCCACGGGGCTGAGTGTGGAACGCTTGCGTATTGAGCTGAAGCAGCCCAACACGCTCGCGCCGGTGATGTTGGCGGGGCGAAGTGATGCCAGGCAAGCGTGGCAGCCCTTGAGCAATGGTTTGCTGTACCGCCTGGCCCAGAACGGCCAGGACGTGGTGCAGGATGAATTGCAGTTACCGGGCCAGGTGGTCAACCAGCTCAAGCTGCAGGTGGACGAGCGCGGCGGTGGCCTGGGCACTGAAGCACCGGCGCTGCGTTTTGCCGTGCGCACCACCCAACTGGTGTTCCTGGCGCGAGGGGAGCCACCGTTCAGCCTGGCGCTGGGCAATGCTTCGGTGAAGGCCGCGAACCTGCCGCTGTCGACCCTTATCCCGGACTACAGCTTCGAGCGTCTCAAGGCGCTGGGGCAAGCCAAAATAGCCGGGGAGGTTGCGGTTGCGCCGCCTGCGGTTACGGCGGCTGTGGAGAGTGGGCCGAACTGGAAAAAGCTCGGGCTCTGGGCCGTATTATTGCTCGGCGTGGCCGCGCTGGGCGCCATGGCCTACAGTTTGCTGCGCAAGCCGCCGGTGGCACGTTAAATAAAGTCCATGAACTCTATTGGGTTTTAATCCTCTGATAGGAGGAAATACGCCCCGACTCGCGTTAAACTGCGCGGGTTTTCAAGCCCCCATTCTTCGGAGCCTTACATGTCCCGCGTTACCTTGAGTCGCTATTTGATTGAGCAGACCCGCAGCAACAACACGCCTGCCGATCTGCGCTTCCTTATCGAAGTGGTGGCGCGTGCTTGCAAGGAAATCAGCCACGCCGTGTCCAAAGGCGCACTGGGTGGTGTCCTGGGCAGCATGGGCACCGAAAACGTGCAGGGCGAAGTGCAGAAGAAGCTCGACGTACTCTCCAACGAGATCCTGCTCGAAGCCAACGAATGGGGTGGCCACCTGGCCGGCATGGCGTCCGAAGAAATGGACAATGCCTACCAGATCCCCGGCAAGTACCCCAAAGGCGCCTACCTGCTGGTATTCGACCCGCTGGACGGCTCGTCCAACATCGACATCAACGCACCGGTCGGCACCATCTTCTCCGTGCTGCGTTGCCCGAACGAATACCTGAGCCAGAATGAAGCCCTGAACGAAAAGGCGTTCCTGCAGCCGGGTACCGAGCAGGTGGCTGCCGGCTACGCGATCTACGGCCCGCAGACCATGCTGGTGCTGACCCTGGGTGACGGCGTCAAAGGCTTCACCCTGGACCGTGAAATGGGCAGCTTCGTACTGACCCACGAAGACATCACCATTCCTGCCTCTACGCAGGAATTCGCGATCAACATGTCCAACCAGCGCCACTGGGAAGAACCGGTCAAGCGCTATGTCAACGAGTTGATGGAAGGCGAAGAAGGCCCGTTGAAGAAGAACTTCAACATGCGCTGGGTAGCTGCGATGGTGGCTGACGTGCACCGTATCCTCACCCGTGGTGGCCTGTTCATGTACCCGCGCGACAGCCGCGAGCCGTCCAAACCGGGCAAGCTGCGCCTGATGTACGAAGCCAACCCGATGTCATTCCTGGTTGAGCAGGCGGGCGGCGCGTCCACCGACGGCCACCAGCGCATCCTCGACATCCAGCCTGAAGGCCTGCACCAGCGGGTGGCGGTGTTCCTGGGTTCCAAGGAAGAAGTTGAGCGTGTGACGGCTTATCACAAGAAGTAAGCCGTTGTGACAAGTGATCGGCGTAAATGTGAGCCGGTTCACCCTTAAAGAAGCCCCGAAACGTTTCAGCGTTTTCGGGGCTTTTTTGTTTTTGCGCCTCGGGAACCAGACACCTGTTTTCCCTTCTAAGCTTCTGGCAGATACCCACGCTGCTTTGTCCCTCCAGGAGTTATTCCATGTCGTTACGCCGTCTTGCCCTGCTGACTTTCTGCGTGCTGTTGGCCGCCTGCAGCAAGGTCAATCAAGAGAATTATGCGAAGTTGTCGGCCGGAATGCCCAAGGCTGAGGTCGAGTCGTTGCTGGGTAAGCCAACCGACTGCTCCGGCGCACTGGGTATGTCCAGTTGCACGTGGGGCGATAAAACCAGCTTTATCAGCGTTCAATATGCCGGTGACAAAGTTCTGATGTTTTCCGGGCAAGGCCTGAAGTAAACCGGGGCGAGAGCCTGCGGGAGAAGAAGAATGATGCGTTTTGTTGTGTTCCTTTGCGCCAGCCTGTTTTTGGCGGGCTGCGCCAGCCATTCTGGCGATGATTTGCAACCCAAGACCGCCGGTAGCGTCAACCTCAAGCGTTACCAGGGCACCTGGTATGAGTTGGCCCGACTGCCGATGTACTTCCAGCGCAATTGTGCGCAGTCCGAAGCCCGTTACACCTTGCTGCCCGATGGCGACATGTCGGTATTCAACCGCTGCTTGACGACCGAATGGCAGTGGGAAGAAGCCAAGGGCACCGCGACGCCGCAAGTGCCTGGTAAAACGGACAAGCTCTGGGTGGAATTCAATAACTGGTTTACCGCGCTGTTGCCGGGCGTCGCCAAGGGCGATTACTGGGTGCTGTACGTCAGCGATGACTACAAGACCGCCATCGTCGGCAGCCCGAGCCGGCGCTACATGTGGATTCTATCGCGCACGCCAACGGTGAGCGCCGATACCCGCGAAGACCTGCTGAGCAGGGCGCGGCAGCAGGGGTACGACACCACGCGGTTGATCTGGCGTACGTCGGATAAGCAGATGGCCAAGACGTCGCAGTAACCCAGCATCACGCAAATCAAACGGTGGGAGGGGGCTTGCCCCCTCCCACCTGTTTAACCGAGTAAATCCTTCAGTACCTGCGTAAATGCGCGGTTGCTTTCTTCCTCGCCGGCATGGCGCCCATCGCGCACCACCCACTTGCCGTTCACCAGGACATCGCGCACTTGCCGATCGCCACCGGCGAACAGCCAGCGATTGAGAATCCCATCCTCGCTGGCCGTTGCCAGGTATGGATCGTTACCGTCCAGCACAATCCAATCCGCGCGTTTACCCACTTCCAACCGACCAATCGGCTGCCCTAGTGCCCGCGCGCCGCCATCCAGCGCCGCATCGAACAGCGTCCGCCCGACCATCGGTTGATCGTTACGATACAAACGGTTGCGCCGTTGATCGCGCAGGCGCTGGCCGTATTCGAGCCAGCGCAATTCCTCTACCACACTCAGCGATACATGGCTGTCGGAGCCAATGCCCAGGCGCCCGCCCTGGGCGAGAAAATCCACCGCCGGGAAAATCCCATCGCCCAGGTTGGCTTCGGTGGTCAGGCACAGGCCGGCAATCGCGCGGCTCCTGGCCATGCGTGTGACCTCGTCGGCATCGGCATGGGTGGCGTGCACCAGGCACCAACGCTCATCCACCTCGACGTTGTCATACAGCCATTGCAGGGGGCGCTTGCCGCTCCAGGCCAGGCAGTCGTCGACTTCTTTTTGCTGTTCGGCGATGTGGATGTGCACCGGGCACGCTTTGTCACTGGCAGCCAGCACTTCCTCGATCTGTTGTGGCGTGACTGCGCGCAGGGAGTGGAAACACAGGCCCAGTTGCTGCGCCGGTTGCGCCGCGAGGATCGGCTGCAAGCGCGCCTGCAAGTCCAGATAATGTTCGGTGCTGTTGATAAACCGCCGCTGGCCTTCATTCGGTGCCTGGCCACCAAATCCGGAGTGGGTATAGAGCACCGGCAGCAACGTCAGCCCCATCCCACTGCTGGCCGCCGCCTGGCTGATCTGGCGCGACAGCTCCGTGCGGTCGGCATACGGCTGGCCGCTGACATCGTGATGCACATAGTGAAACTCGGCCACCGAGGTGTAGCCAGCCTTGAGCATCTCGATATACAGCTGGCGCGCGATGATCTGCAATTGCTCCGGGCTGATCTTGCCAACCATGCGGTACATCAGCTCGCGCCAGGTCCAGAAGCTGTCATTCGGGTTGCCGGCCACTTCGGCCAAGCCTGCCATGGCGCGCTGGAAAGCATGGGAATGCAGGTTAGGCATGCCCGCCAAAACCGGGCCTCTCAACCGTTCGGCGGCAGCGGAACTGGCATTGGCCGTGACCTGTGTCAGTCGCCCGTCGGCGCTGACTTCAAGGCGTACATCGTTGGCCCATCCACTAGGCAGCAGCGCGCGTTCGGCAAAAAAAGCGGACATGATCAGAACACTCCGGTCGTGTGTTTATTTGTATATACATATACAGACGTTTGCCTGCTCGGTAAACTCCGGCAATCTATGCATCTTTTCCCTCTGCAAGGATTCCCTGTGCCGACTCCGCCCGCCAACTCTTCGCTGGCTGCCCACATGGACGAAAGTCCGGCGCCCTTGTATGCCCGCGTCAAACAAATGATCAGCCAGCAGATCCTCAACGGCAACTGGCCGCCGCATTATCGCGTGCCGTCGGAGAGTGAACTGGTCAGCCAACTGGGCTTCAGCCGCATGACCATCAACCGCGCCCTGCGCGAGCTCACCGCCGAAGGTTTGCTGGTGCGCATGCAAGGCGTCGGCACGTTTGTCGCCGAGCCCAAGAGCCAGTCGGCGCTGTTCGAGGTGCACAACATTGCCGATGAAATCGCCTCCCGTGGTCATCGGCATACCTGCCAAGTCATTCATCTGGGCGAAGAAGCGGCCGGTTCCGAGCGCGCTGTTGCCCTGGAAATGCGCGAAGGCGGGCGGGTGTTTCATTCGCTGATCGTGCATTTCGAAAATGACATTCCCGTGCAAATCGAAGACCGTTTCGTCAACGCCCTGGTCGCTCCGGAATATTTGCAGCAAGACTTCACCCAGCAAACGCCCTATGCCTACCTGAACCAGGTTGCACCGCTGACGGAAGGTGAGCACGTCGTCGAAGCGATTCTTGCCGACGCTGACGAGTGCAAGCTGCTGCAAATCGAACCCACCGAACCCTGCCTGTTGATTCGCCGCCGCACGTGGTCGGGTCGCCAGCCGGTGACCGCCGCACGGCTGATCCATCCCGGCTCTCGTCACAGCCTCGAAGGACGTTTCAGCAAATGAGTGCGGTAAAGGTCTGGCGCGCTGCCGATTACGTAAGCATGCCGTGGAAAAACGGCGGCGGCAGCACCGAAGAAATCGCCCGTGACGCCGGCACCGGCCTGGATGGCTTTGGCTGGCGCCTGTCGATTGCCGATATTGGCGAGTCGGGCGGTTTTTCCACGTTTGCCGGTTATCAGCGCGTGATTACCGTTATCCAGGGTGCCGGCATGGTGTTGACCGTGGACGCAGAAGAGCAGCGCGGCCTGTTACCGCTGCAGCCGTTCGCATTCAAGGGCGACAGCCAAGTGTCGTGCCGCCTGATCACCGGGCCGATCCGCGATTTCAACCTGATCTATTCGCCCCAGCGTTACCACGCGCGCTTGCAGTGGGTTGACGGCGTGCAGCGGTTTTTCAGTACGGCGCAGACGGTGTTGGTGTTCAGCGTGGCGGATGAGGTGAAGGTGCTGGGCGAGAAGCTGGGCCATCACGATTGCCTGCAGGTTGACGGTGACAACGAGCTGCTGGACGTCTGCGTCACTGGCCGCTGCTGCATTATCGAACTGACCCCGCGCGGGTAAAAAATGTGGGAGGGGGCTTGCCCTCGATTGCGGTACGTCAGTGCCGAGTGGACTGACTGATACACCGCTATCGGGAGCAAGCCCCCTCCCACATTTGTTTTGTGTCGTTCCTAAAAACTGTTTCCAACCCGCGCACCAATTTGTTACCGAATGCCCCAGCGTGACGCAATGTCATGCGGTCATCACACATTCCCTTCGCCGCAAAACCCTTCCCTAAGAAATTTCATCAAGCCCCGAAGCCTTAATTTCCAAGGCTTACAGACGCCCTCAAAAAAAATTTCCACAACCCGCTCCTCAAGTTGGCCGCTTGATTGCATATGCTTGTACATACAAGTAAAGATGTGTGCGTAAGACCCTGCTTCGCACCATTTCTGTTCGTGCATTGATCGCCGAGGAGTCCGAGTTGTGACCAAGCCTACAAAATACCGTGACGTTGAAATCCGCGCCGCCCGCGGTAACAAGCTCACCGCCAAAAGCTGGCTGACCGAAGCGCCGCTGCGCATGCTGATGAACAACCTCGACCCGCAGGTAGCCGAAAACCCGAAAGAACTGGTGGTGTATGGCGGTATCGGCCGTGCCGCGCGTAACTGGGAGTGCTACGACCAGATCGTCGAGAGCCTCACCCATCTGAACGACGACGAAACCCTGCTGGTGCAATCGGGCAAGCCGGTCGGCGTGTTCAAGACCCACAGCAATGCGCCGCGCGTGCTGATCGCCAACTCCAACCTGGTGCCGCACTGGGCGAGCTGGGAACACTTTAACGAACTGGATGTCAAGGGCCTGGCCATGTACGGCCAGATGACCGCTGGCAGCTGGATCTACATCGGCAGCCAAGGCATCGTGCAAGGCACCTACGAAACCTTCGTCGAGGCCGGTCGCCAGCATTACGACAGCAACCTCAAAGGTCGCTGGGTACTCACCGCCGGCCTCGGCGGCATGGGCGGGGCGCAACCTCTGGCTGCAACCCTGGCCGGTGCGTGCTCGCTGAACATCGAGTGCCAGCAGGTCAGCATCGATTTCCGCCTGGCCAGCCGCTATGTCGACGAGCAAGCCACTGACCTCGACGACGCCTTGGCCCGCATCGCCAAGTACACCCAGGAAGGCAAGGCCATCTCGATCGCCCTGTTGGGTAACGCGGCAGAAATTTTGCCGGAGCTGGTCAAGCGCGGCGTGCGCCCGGACATGGTCACCGACCAGACCAGCGCCCACGACCCGCTCAACGGTTACCTGCCGGCCGGCTGGACCTGGGACGAATACCGCGCCCGCGCCAAGACCGAGCCGGCTGCCGTGATCAAGGCGGCCAAACAGTCGATGGCCGTGCACGTCAAGGCCATGCTGGAATTCCAGAAACAAGGCATCCCGACCTTCGACTACGGCAACAACATTCGCCAGATGGCCCAGGAAGAAGGCGTGGAAAACGCCTTTGATTTCCCAGGTTTCGTACCGGCGTATATCCGCCCACTGTTCTGCCGTGGTATCGGCCCGTTCCGTTGGGCGGCGCTGTCCGGCGACCCGCAGGACATCTACAAGACCGACGCCAAAGTCAAAGAACTGATCCCCGACGACGCCCACCTGCACAATTGGCTGGACATGGCCCGCGAGCGCATCAGCTTCCAGGGCTTGCCGGCGCGCATTTGTTGGGTCGGCTTGGGCCAGCGCGCCAAGCTGGGCCTTGCGTTCAACGAAATGGTACGCAGCGGCGAGCTCTCGGCACCGGTGGTCATCGGCCGCGATCACCTCGACTCCGGCTCGGTCGCCAGCCCCAACCGCGAAACCGAATCCATGCAGGACGGCTCCGACGCCGTGTCCGACTGGCCGCTGCTTAACGCCTTGCTCAACACTGCGAGCGGCGCGACCTGGGTCTCGCTGCACCACGGTGGTGGCGTCGGCATGGGCTTCTCGCAACATTCGGGCATGGTCATCGTGTGTGACGGCACCGACGAAGCGGCCGAGCGGATTGCGCGCGTGTTGCACAACGACCCGGCGACCGGGGTGATGCGTCACGCAGACGCCGGTTACCAGATCGCCATCGACTGCGCCAAGGAGCAGGGCCTCAATCTCCCAATGATCAAATAACCCAATGTGGGAGGGAGCAAGCCCCCTCCCACACTGGATCTGTAGACAATCCATCAGAGGTTGAATACCCATGGCTGCAAACGACACCACCCCGTTGATCGAAAGGCGTTCGATCGACTACATCCCGGAAGCGGAAAGACATGGTCGTCTCTTGAGTCAGTTCACCCTGTGGATGGGGGCCAACCTGCAAATCACCGCGATTGTCACCGGCGCCCTGGCCGTGGTGCTGGGCGGTGATGTGTTCTGGTCGCTGATCGGTCTGTTGGTCGGCCAACTGATCGGCGGCGGCGTCATGGCCTTGCATGCGGCGCAAGGGCCCAAGCTTGGCCTGCCGCAGATGATCTCCAGTCGCGTGCAATTTGGCGTGTATGGCGCGGCCATTCCGATCGTGCTGGTGTGTCTGATGTACCTGGGGTTCACCGCAACCGGCACGGTGCTTTCCGGCCAGGCGCTGGGCCAGTTGTTTGGCGTCAGCGACAGCGTTGGCATCCTGATCTTCGCCAGTGTCATCGTGCTGGTCACGGTGCTTGGCTACCGGGTGATCCACTTCATCGGGCGCGTCGCCAGCGTGGTTGGGGTGATTGCCTTTGTGTACCTGTTCAGCCGCCTGATGAGCCAGACCGACGTGGGCGCACTCCTGCAGATCCGCCATTTCAGTTGGAGCAGTTTCCTGCTGGCGGTGTCGCTCGCGGCCTCCTGGCAAATCGCGTTCGGCCCTTATGTGGCGGACTATTCACGCTACCTGCCAAGCAATACGTCCTCGGTGAAAACCTTTCTGGCCGCCGGCGCGGGTTCGGTCATCGGCGCGCAGGTGGCGATGATTCTCGGTGTGTTTGCCGCCGCCATGTCCAATGGGCAATTCGCCGGTCACGAGGTGGCTTACATCGTGGGCCTGAGTGGTACAGGTGCTACCGCTGCCCTGCTGTATTTCAGCATTGCGTTCGGCAAGGTCACCATCTCGACGCTTAACTCCTATGGCAGCTTCATGTGCATCGCGACCATCATCAGCGGCTTTCGTGGTCGGCTGGAGGTCACGCGCCTGCAGCGCCTGGTGTTCGTGTTGGCCATCGTCGGTACGGCGACCCTGATTGCCTTGCTCGGCCAGCACTCGTTCCTGGGGGCGTTCAAATCTTTCATCCTGTTCCTGCTGGCGTTCTTCACGCCATGGAGCGCGATCAACCTGGTGGATTACTACTGCATCACCCGCGAGCGCTATGACGTGCCGGCGTTGGCCGATCCGAACGGTCGCTACGGCCGCTGGAACGCGCTGGGTATCAGCGTGTATGTGTTCGGCGTGCTGGTGCAGTTGCCGTTCATCTCTACCAAGTTCTACACAGGGCCTCTGGTGGCCGCGTTGGGTGACGTGGATATCTCCTGGATCATCGGCCTGGTGCTTCCCGCCGCCCTGTATTACCTGTGTGCGAAAAAATGGCACGCCAGCGTGCCCGATCAACTGATCCTGCCGGTCGAGCAGGACAGCGCTGTAGCCACGAAAACAAGCGGAGCCGGTCGCGCTGCGGCGCAGGCCTGACAGGACGTGGACAAGGCAGGACGCCTTTTGACTGCCGTAATCCATTTCATGATTGGGAGCGTCACACAATGAAAATGCATAAGACCCTGCTCACCACCTTGCTTTCTGCGGGCTTGCTGGCCAGCGCCGGCGCCCAGGCGGCGGGGTGGTGCGAGTCCGGCAAACCGGTGAAATTCGCCGGCCTGAACTGGGAAAGCGGCATGTTGCTCACGGACATCCTGCAAACCGTGCTGGAAAAAGGCTACGACTGTAAAACCGACAGCCTGCCGGGTAACTCCATCACCATGGAAAATGCCCTGAGCAGCAACGACATCCAAGTGTTTGCCGAAGAATGGGTGGGCCGCAGCGAAGTCTGGAACAAGGCCGAGAAGGCCGGCAAAGTCGTCGGCGTCGGCGCGCCGGTGGTGGGTGCGATTGAAGGTTGGTACGTGCCGCGCTACGTAATCGAAGGCGACGCCAAGCGCAAGCTTGCAGCCAAGGCGCCGGACCTGAAAAACATCGCTGACCTAGCCAAATACGCCTCGGTGTTCAAAGACCAGGAAGAACCCTCCAAAGGCCGTTTCTATAACTGCCCGGCCGGCTGGACCTGCGAGCTCGACAACAGCGAAATGCTCAAAAGCTATGGCCTGGAAAGCAGCTACACCAACTTCCGCCCAGGCACCGGCCCGGCGCTGGATGCGGCGGTGCTGTCGAGCTACAAGCGTGGCGAGCCGATCCTGTTCTACTACTGGTCGCCTACCCCGCTGATGGGCCAGGTCGACCTGGTCAAACTCGAAGAAAAACCCGGTGTGGACAAGACCGTGAGCATCAAGGTCGGCCTGTCCAAGACTTTCCACGAGCAAGCCCCGGAACTGGTGGCCGTGCTGGAGAAGGTCAACCTGCCGATCGACCTGCTGAACCAGAACCTGGGGCGCATGGCCAAAGAGCGAATCGACTCGCCGAAATTGGCGAAGGTTTTCCTCAAGGAACATCCTGAAGTCTGGCACGCCTGGGTCAGTGAAGACGCAGCCAAGAAAATCGACGCGGCCTTGTAGGTCAAGTGTGCGCGGCTACCCTGAGGGGTGGCCGGGCGCCTGGCTACAACCCACTGGATCGAGAGCACGTTATGTTTCCTGAGAGTTTTACGTTTTCCATCGCCGACTGGGTCAACGGTTGGGTGGATTCACTGGTCACCAATTACGGCGATGTGTTCCGGCACATCTCCGACACGCTGCTGTGGGCCATCGTCAACCTGGAAGGCCTGCTGCGCGCAGCGCCGTGGTGGCTGATGCTGGCGATTGTCGGCGGCATTGCCTGGCACGCCACGCGCAAAGTACTGACCACTGCGGTAATTGTCGGCCTGCTGTTCCTGGTGGGCGCGGTTGGCCTGTGGGACAAGCTGATGCAAACCCTGGCGCTGATGATGGTCGCCACGGTGATCTCGGTGCTGATCGGCATTCCGCTGGGCATCCTGTCGGCGCGCAGCAATCGTCTGCGTTCGGTGCTGATGCCGCTGCTCGACATCATGCAAACCATGCCCAGTTTCGTGTACCTGATCCCGGTGCTGATGCTGTTCGGCCTGGGCAAAGTCCCGGCGATTTTCGCCACGGTGATCTACGCAGCACCGCCCTTGATTCGCCTCACCGACCTGGGGATTCGCCAGGTCGACGGCGAAGTCATGGAAGCCATCAACGCCTTCGGCGCCAACCGCTGGCAGCAACTGTTCGGCGTACAACTGCCGCTGGCGCTGCCGAGCATCATGGCCGGCATCAACCAGACCACCATGATGGCGCTGTCGATGGTGGTGATTGCCTCGATGATCGGCGCCCGTGGCTTGGGTGAAGACGTCCTGGTCGGCATCCAGACGCTGAACGTCGGCCGTGGCCTTGAGGCCGGGCTGGCAATCGTGATTCTTGCAGTGGTCATCGACCGCATTACCCAGGCCTATGGTCGTCCACGGCATGAGGCGAACAAATGACTACCGTCAGCAAAATCGAAGTCAAAAACGTCTTCAAGATTTTCGGCAACCGTTCCCAAGAAGCGCTGGCGCTGGTTGGCCAGGGCAAGACCAAGGACCAGGTGTTGGCCGAGACCGGTTGTGTGGTTGGCGTGAACGATCTGTCCCTGAGCATCGATACCGGTGAGATCTTTGTGATCATGGGCCTGTCGGGCTCCGGCAAATCCACCCTGGTGCGCCACTTCAACCGCCTGATCGACCCCACCAGCGGCGCGATCCTGGTGGACGGCGAAGACATCCTGCAGCTGGACATGGACGCCCTGCGCCAATTTCGTCGGCACAAAATCAGCATGGTGTTCCAGAGTTTCGGCCTGTTGCCGCACAAAACCGTGCTCGACAACGTTGCCTACGGCCTCAAGGTGCGTGGCGAAACCAAACAGGTGTGCGCCGAACGCGCGTTGCACTGGATCGAAACCGTGGGCCTCAAGGGCTACGAAAACAAATACCCGCACCAGCTTTCCGGCGGCATGCGCCAGCGCGTCGGCCTGGCCCGTGCCTTGGCGGCCGATACCGACATCATCCTGATGGACGAAGCCTTCAGCGCCCTCGACCCGCTGATCCGCGCCGAGATGCAGGACCAGTTGCTGGAGCTGCAAAAGACCCTGCACAAGACCATCGTATTTATCACCCACGACCTCGATGAGGCCGTACGCATAGGCAACCGCATTGCCATCCTCAAGGACGGCAAGCTGATCCAGGTCGGCACGCCGCGGGAGATCCTGCATTCGCCGGCGGATGAATATGTGGACCGGTTTGTTCAGCGGCGGGCGGCGGTGGTCTGATCCAGGTTTTGTGGTGGGGCTACTGGCCTCATCGGGGGCTTGCTCCCGATGAGGCCGGCAAAGCTGTAGAGAATATGAAGAGGTCAACCATGTCCCAGGCAGCAAAAATCATCATCGCCGATACGCCCTTGCGCTGGCAGGACGTAGTCGCCGTCGCCCGCCACGGCGCGGCGCTCGAACTCTCGGGCCAGGCCTGGGCGCGCATCGACAATGCCCAGGCCATCGTGCAGCGCATCGTCAGCAGCGGCGAACGCGCCTACGGCGTGAATACCGGCCTGGGCGCGCTGTGCAATGTCTCGCTCGAAGGCGAGCAACTCAGCCAGCTGTCGCGCAATACCTTGCTCAGCCATGCCTGTGGCGTTGGCCCGGTACTCAGCGATGAGCAAACCCGCGCGATCATCTGCGCGGCGGTCATCAACTACAGCCACGGCAAGTCCGGCGTACACCCGCAGGTGGTGCAGGCCTTGCTGGCCCTGCTGAATCACAGCATCACGCCGCAAGTGCCATCCCAGGGCTCGGTGGGTTACCTGACCCACATGGCCCATGTCGGCGTGGCCTTGCTGGGTGTGGGCAACGTGAGCTATCGCGGCCAGGTCGTTTCGGCGCAGCACGCATTGCAAGCCGAAGGTTTACCGCCTGTGGTACTCGGCGCCAAGGACGGCCTGTGCCTGGTCAACGGCACGCCGTGCATGACTGGCCTGAGCTGCCTGGCCCTGGCCGACGCCCATCACTTGCTGCAATGGGCCGACGTGATCGGCGCCATGAGCTTCGAGGCCCAGCGCGGTCAGATCGACGCGTTCGATGCACAGATCATCGCCCTCAAACCGCACCCCGGCATGCAGCTCGTCGGCAGCAACCTGCGGGCGCTGCTCGATGGCAGCGAAGTGATCGCCGGCAGCCAAGGCATTCGCACCCAGGACGCCTTGAGCATCCGTTCGATCCCGCAGATCCACGGCGCCGCGCGTGACCAGGTGGAACACGCCACGCGTCAGATCGAGACCGAACTCAACAGTGCCACCGACAACCCGCTGGTGCTCGGCACCCCGGCCCATTACCGCGTGGTGTCCCAGGCCAACCCGCACGGCCAGTCCGTGGCGCTGGCCGCCGATATGCTCGCCATTGCCATGGCCGAAATCGGCTCGGTGGCCGAACGTCGCCTGGACCGTTTGATCAACCCGCACGTCAGCGGTTTGCCGGCGTTCCTGGTGAGTCACCCCGGGGTCAATTCCGGAATGATGATCGTGCAGTACGTCGCTGCTTCGCTGTGCGGGCAAAACCGCCAGTTGGCGCAGCCGGCGGTACTCGACAACTTCGTCACCTCGGGCCTGCAGGAAGACCACCTGAGCATGGGCACCAACGCCGCGCTCAAGCTGCACCAGGTATTGGCCAACGTTACCCAGATTCTTGCCATCGAATATCTGCTGGCGGCCCAGGCGTTCGAGTTCCTCAAGAGCCAGCGCTTTGGCGTCGGCACCGACCGCGCCTGGCGCCTGCTGCGTGAGGTCGTGCCGGCCTATGCAGAAGACCGCTGGCTGGCGCCGGATATCGCGGCGGCCGCCACATTGCTCAAAGACACCGCACTACCGAATTTGCACTAAGTACGTATTCAAAAAAAATAATTCACAAGGAGAACGAATGTGACTGCGCTAAACCTGATTCCAGGCCAATTGAGCCTCGCCCAACTGCGTGCCATCTACCAGCAGCCGGTAACCCTCAGCCTGGATGACAGCGCCACGGCCCAGATCGAAGCCAGCGTTGCGTGCGTGGAGCAGATTCTCGCCGAGAACCGCACGGCCTATGGCATCAACACCGGTTTCGGCTTGCTTGCGTCCACCCGCATCGCCAGCGAAGACCTGGAAAACCTGCAGCGCTCCCTGGTGCTGTCCCATGCCGCCGGCGTCGGCGAGCCGATCAGCGATGCGCTGGTGCGGCTGGTCATGGTGCTCAAGGTCAACAGCTTGAGCCGTGGGTTTTCGGGGATTCGTCGGCAGGTGATCGATGCGTTGATCGCGCTGATCAATGCCGAGGTGTACCCGCATATTCCGTTGAAAGGCTCGGTGGGCGCTTCCGGTGACCTGGCGCCGTTGGCCCACATGTCCTTGGTACTGCTCGGCGAAGGCAAGGCGCGCTACAAAGGTGAATGGCTGGAGGCGACGCAAGCGCTGAAAGTCGCCGGCCTCACGCCGCTGACCCTGGCCGCCAAAGAAGGCCTGGCGCTGCTCAACGGCACCCAGGTCTCCACGGCCTATGCCTTGCGCGGCCTGTTCGAAGGCGAAGACCTGTTCGCCGGCGCCCTGGCGTGTGGCGGCCTCACCGTGGAAGCGGTGCTCGGTTCGCGCTCGCCGTTCGACGCACGCATTCACGCCGCCCGTGGCCAGCGTGGGCAGATCGATTCGGCCGCCGCCTACCGCGATCTGCTCGGCGAAAGCAGCCAGGTCTCGCAGTCGCACCAGAACTGCGACAAGGTTCAAGACCCGTACTCCCTGCGCTGCCAGCCACAAGTGATGGGCGCCTGCCTCACCCAATTGCGCCAGGCTGCCGAGGTGCTGGTGGTCGAAGCCAACGCCGTGTCGGATAACCCGTTGGTCTTCGCGGCCGAAGGTGACGTGATCTCCGGCGGCAACTTCCACGCCGAACCGGTGGCCATGGCGGCTGACAACATGGCGCTGGCCATCGCCGAAATCGGCTCGCTCAGTGAGCGTCGCATCTCGTTGATGATGGACAAGCACATGTCGCAACTGCCGCCGTTCCTGGTCGGCAATGGCGGCGTGAACTCCGGTTTCATGATCGCCCAGGTCACCGCAGCCGCATTGGCCAGCGAGAACAAGGCACTGGCCCATCCCCATAGCGTCGACAGCCTGCCGACCTCCGCCAACCAGGAAGACCACGTGTCGATGGCCCCGGCTGCGGGCAAGCGCCTGTGGGAAATGGCCGAGAACACCCGTGGCATCCTGGCCGTCGAATGGCTGGCGGCATGCCAGGGCCTGGACCTGCGCGAAGGCCTGAAAACCTCGCCCAAGCTGGAAAAGGCCCGCGGCATCCTGCGTGACAAAGTGGCCTTCTATGAAAAGGACCGCTTCTTCGCCCCGGACATCATCGCCGCCAGCGAACTGCTCGCCAGCCGCTGCCTGAATGAGCTGGTGCCGGCCGAGCTGCTGCCGAGCCTGTAAGGCACCCTGGCACTTCTGTGGTGAGCAGGCCTGCTCACCACGGAAATAGCCGTTGTCACGCGCGTGGCTTTTAATTTTCTCAGGATAAAAATAATAGGGACGAGAAATGCACCAGCAAGAAAAGGCTTTGAAACGCGGGCTGAGCGCCCGACATATTCGCTTCATGGCACTGGGGTCGGCGATCGGCACCGGGCTGTTCTACGGCTCCGCCTCGGCCATCCAGATGGCCGGCCCCGCCGTGCTGCTGGCCTACCTGATCGGCGGTGCCGCGGTGTTCATGGTGATGCGCGCCCTTGGCGAGATGGCCGTGCACAACCCAGTGGCCGGCTCCTTCGGCCAGTACGCCAGCACCTATCTGGGGCCTATGGCCGGTTTTATCCTGGGGTGGACCTACGCGTTTGAAATGATCATCGTCTGCCTGGCCGACGTCACCGCGTTCGGTATCTACATGGGCTTTTGGTTTCCCGAGGTGGCGCGTTGGGTCTGGGTGCTCGGTATCGTGTTCCTGATCGGCGGCCTGAACCTGTGCAACGTCAAGGTCTTTGGCGAGATGGAATTCTGGCTGTCGCTGCTCAAGGTCGGCGCGATTGTCGCGATGATCCTCGGCGGCTTTGGCATCATGCTGTTCGGCATCCATTCGGCGGGCGAAACCCAGGCCGTCGGCCTGAGCAACCTGTGGGCCCACGGTGGGTTCATGCCCAATGGCGTCGGCGGCCTGATCGCTTCGTTCGCGGTGGTGATGTTCGCGTTCGGCGGCATCGAAATCATCGGCATCACCGCCGGTGAAGCCAAGGACCCGCAACGGGTGATCCCCAAGGCGATCAATGCCGTGCCGCTGCGCATTCTCTTGTTCTACGTGCTGACGCTGTTTGTGCTGATGGCCATCTACCCATGGCCGCAGATCGGCAGCCAGGGCAGCCCGTTCGTGCAGATCTTCAGCAACCTGGGCATCGGTTCGGCGGCGACCATCCTCAATATTGTGGTGATCTCGGCGGCGGTCTCGGCCATCAACAGCGACATCTTCGGCGCTGGCCGCATGATGTACGGCCTGGCCCAGCAAGGGCAGGCGCCCAAGGGCTTTGCGCGGTTGTCCAGGCAGGGCGTGCCGTGGATGACCGTGGTGGTGATGGGCGCGGCGCTGCTGGGCGGTGTGGTGCTCAACTATGTGATCCCTGAAAACGTGTTCCTGGTGATCGCCTCCATCGCGACGTTCGCCACGGTGTGGGTATGGCTGATGATTTTGGTCACCCAAGTCGCGATGCGCCGCTCGATGACCAAGGCACAGGTCGCCGAACTGGCATTCCCGGTGCCGTTCTGGCCCTATGCACCGGCAGCGGCCATTGTTTTCATGCTGTTCGTGTTTGGCGTGCTCGGTTACTTCCCCGACACCCAGGCTGCCTTGCTGGTCGGTGCCGTGTGGATCGTGCTGTTGGTCGTTGCCTACCTGCTGTGGGTAAAACCCGCCGCCGGGCAAGCGGCCAGGGTCCATTACGAACCGGCTGTGTCTCATCGATAACTTAGGGAGGCGTTGATGAAAACCCTTTGGCAACACTGCCACGTCGCAACCATGGCAGGCGGCAACTACTCGATCATCGAGGATGCCGCCATGGTCACTGCCGGCTCGCTGATTGAGTGGATCGGCCCGCGCAGCGAAGTACCGGTGGCGGATTACGCCCAACGGCACGACCTGCAAGGCGCGTGGGTCACCCCCGGGCTGATTGACTGCCACACCCACACGGTGTTCGGCGGCAATCGCAGCGGCGAATTCGAGCAACGCCTTCAGGGCGTGAGCTACGCCGAGATCGCGGCCCAGGGCGGCGGTATTGCCAGCACCGTGCGTGCCACCCGCGCTGCCACCGAAGACGAACTGTTTGCCGGCGCGCACAAGCGCCTGCGCAGTTTGCTGCGTGATGGCGTGACCACCGTGGAGATCAAGTCCGGCTACGGCCTGGACCTGGCCAACGAACGCAAGATGCTGCGCGTGGCCCGTCGCCTGGGTGAAGCGTTGCCGGTCAGCGTGCGCGCCACCTGCCTGGCGGCCCATGCGTTACCGCCCGAGTACAAGGACCATGCCGACGATTACATCGAGCACATCTGCAACGAGATGCTTCCGGCGCTGGCGGCTGAAGGGCTGGTGGATGCGGTGGATGCGTTCTGCGAATACCTGGCGTTTTCCACCGAGCAGGTGGAGCGAGTCTTCCAGGTTGCGCGGCAACTGGGCCTGCCGGTGAAGCTGCACGCCGAGCAACTGTCGTCGCTGCACGGCTCCAGCCTGGCGGCGCGTTACCAGGCGTTGTCGGCGGACCACCTGGAATTCATGACTGAAGAAGATGCCATCGCCATGGCCGCCGCCGGCACCGTCGCGGTCTTGCTGCCGGGTGCGTTTTACTTCCTGCGTGAAACCCAGTTGCCGCCGATGGACGCGTTGCGCAAGCACGGCGTGAAGATCGCCATCGCCAGCGACCTCAACCCTGGCACCTCGCCGGCGCTGTCGGTGCGCCTGATGTTGAACATGGCCTGCACCCTGTTCCGAATGACCCCGGAAGAAGTCCTGGCCGGCGCCACGCAACATGCGGCGACCGCGTTGGGCATGGGCGACACCCACGGTTCGCTGGAAGTGGGCAAGGTTGCCGACTTTGTCGCCTGGCAGATCGATCGCCCCGCCGACCTGGCCTACTGGCTGGGCGGCGAACTGGATAAACGCGTCGTGCGCCATGGCGTCGACGTCACCGTTTAAGGAGCATTGCTGTGGATAAGGTTCTGAATTTCAAACAAGGCCGTGTGCCGCTGCTAATCAGCATGCCCCACGCCGGGCTGCGCCTTACCCCTGCGGTCGAGGCCGGGCTGATTGCCGAGGCGCAAAGCCTGCCGGATACGGACTGGCATATCCCGCGGTTATATGACTTTGCCGAAGAGCTGGGCGCCAGCACGCTCTCGGCACAGTACTCACGGTTTGTCATCGACTTGAACCGGCCCTCCGATAACAAACCGCTCTATGCCGGTGCCACCACCGGCCTCTATCCGCAGACGCTGTTTGACGGCGTGCCGTTGTTCCGTGAAGGGCAGGCGCCCTCCGAGGAGGAACGTGCCAGCTACCTGCAAAAAATCTGGGGCCCGTATCACCGCCAACTGCAGGAAGAACTGGCACGCCTCAAGGCTGAGTTCGGTTACGCGCTGCTGTTTGACGCCCACTCGATCCGTTCGGTGATCCCGCACCTGTTCGAAGGCAAATTACCGGACTTCAACCTCGGCACCTTCAACGGCGTCGCCTGTGACCCGGAATTGGCCAGTCAGTTGGAAGCCATCTGCGCCCAGCATCCCCCGTACACCCATGTGCTGAACGGGCGCTTCAAGGGCGGCCACATCACCCGGCACTACGGCAACCCGGCGCAGGATATTCATGCGGTGCAGCTGGAGTTGTGTCAAAGCACCTATATGGAAGAAATGGAGCCGTTTCGCTATCGACCTGACCTGGCCGAGCCGACTCGGGTGGTGCTTAAGCAATTGCTGGAGGGTTTGTTGGCTTGGGGGCAAAACCGCTACCGGTAAGGGAGGCCGAACAGGCGCGAGCTGACACAGGTCTGAGTGCGCAAGGACATGCTCATTGCACAATTCGGGTTTATAGTGCCGGACGGCACAATAAAAGATGTCCCCCCAGGGATGAACCCGAACCCCTACGGAGCGCGCAATGCAGACTTGGTACCCGCAGATCAAACCCTACGCCCGGCACGATCTGGCAGTCGATGACACCCACACGCTGTACGTCGATGAAAGTGGCTCTCCCGAAGGCTTGCCCGTCGTATTCATCCATGGTGGCCCTGGTTCCGGTTGTGATGCCCAGAGCCGCTGCTATTTCGACCCGAACCTGTACCGCATCGTCACCTTCGACCAGCGTGGCTGCGGGCGTTCCACCCCCCGCGCCAGCCTGGAAAACAACACCACCTGGGACCTGGTCGCCGACCTTGAGCGCATCCGCGAGCACCTGGGCATCGAAAAGTGGGTGCTGTTCGGCGGTTCCTGGGGCTCGACCCTGTCCCTGGCCTACGCGCAAACCCATCCGGAGCGTGTACACGGCCTGATCGTGCGGGGCATTTTCCTCGCCCGCCCGCAGGACATCCATTGGTTCTACCAGGAGGGCGCGAGCCGTCTGTTCCCGGACTACTGGCAGGATTACCTCGCGCCGATCCCACCGGAAGAGCGCCACGACATGATCGCCGCCTACCACAAGCGCCTCACCGGCAACGACCAGATCGCGCAGATGCACGCCGCCAAAGCCTGGTCCGGGTGGGAAGGCCGCATGCTGGGCCTGTGCCCGAGCCCGCAGCATGTGGAGCGGTTTTCCGAGCCGCAGCGCGCCCTGTCCATCGCGCGTATCGAGTGCCACTACTTCACCAACAACTCATTCCTTGAGCCCAACCAACTGATCCGCGATATGCACAAGATCGCCCATCTGCCTGGCGTAATCATCCACGGCCGCTACGATATGATCTGCCCGCTGGATAACGCCTGGGAGCTGCATCAAGCTTGGCCGAACAGCGAGCTGCAGGTAATTCGCGAGGCGGGCCATGCGGCCTCCGAGCCTGGCATCACCGATGCATTGGTCCGTGCGACCAGCGAGATGGCACGGCGCCTGCTTGATCTTCCGCCTGAAGAAGCATGAAAGGTTTGTTACAGCGGGTGCGTGGCGCCCGGGTCGAGGTGGCGGGCGAAGTCATCGGGTCGGTTGACCAGGGGGTGCTGGTGCTGGTGGCGGTCGAACCTTCAGATACCCCGGAGAGCGCCGATAAGCTGCTGCACAAATTGCTGAACTACCGAGTGTTCAGCGATGACCAAGGCAAGATGAACCTGTCGCTCAAGGATATCGACGGCGGTTTGCTGCTGGTGTCGCAGTTCACCCTGGCGGCGGACACCAAGAGCGGGCTGCGGCCAAGTTTCTCGAAAGCCGCACCGCCGGCCTTGGGAGAGGCGCTTTTTGAGCACCTGTTGTTACAAGCGCAACAATTGCATGGCAAGGTGGCGTCGGGGCGTTTTGGCGCCGATATGCAGGTGCATTTGGTCAATGATGGCCCTGTGACCTTTCTCTTACAGACGTGAATGTATTAAAAACGACTTTTAATGCCTAAAAACGCAGGTTTTCGCTACAAATACTTCGTTGCCCCTGATGCGTTGTCTCGCGGGCTACTAGATAATCGCGCGCTACGGGGATCAGCGTTGTTTGGTCCATTTTTGACTTAGGTAGAGACTTGTCCGACAACCATTGGGGAATCATTTTGACCCATGGGAGTCGGAACAATGCTCGCCAACCTGGCATATAGATAGCTGGCCGTTGGTTTTTTGATCTGTTTTCGGCGAGGGTTGCTCGTGATTGTTAGTCCCTGTAATGCACCAAAATTGTCTGCCAAACGGTTACGAAACGCACTGGTGACGGGCTCTGCCCTGTTTTGCCTGTTCGGCGCGGGTCAACTGTGGGCATTCAGTCTGGATGATGTGTCGGCCAAGGCAAAAGAGCTGGCCGGGCAGAAGTACGAAGCTCCGCGCAGCAATCTGCCGAACGAATTCCGTGAAATGAAGTTCGCGGACTACCAGAAGATTCGTTTCCGCAACGAAAAAGCCGAATGGGCCGATCAGAACACCCCGTTCAAGCTGTCCTTCTATCACCAGGGTATGCACTTTGATACACCGGTGAAAATCAACGAAGTCACCGCTGACAGCGTCCAGGAAATCAAATACGACCCGTCGCGTTTCGATTTCGGTGACGTGAAGTTTGATCCTAAAGCCACCGAACAACTGGGTTATGCCGGCTTTCGTGTGCTGTACCCGATCAACAAGAACGACAAGCAAGACGAAATCATGACCATGCTCGGCGCGAGCTATTTCCGCGTTGTCGGCAAGGACCAGGTGTATGGCCTGTCCGCGCGTGGCATGGCAATCGACACTGCGCTGCCGTCCGGCGAAGAATTCCCGCGCTTCACCGAGTTCTGGATCGAGCGTCCAAAACCGGGTGACAAGCACCTGGTGATCTTTGCCCTGTTGGATTCGCCACGCGCGACCGGCGCTTATCGCCTGATCCTGCGCCCGGGTACCGACACGGTTGTCGATGTCAAATCCCAGATGTTCCTGCGCGACAAGGTCAGCAAGCTGGGCGTTGCCCCGCTGACCAGCATGTTCCTGTTCGGCGCGAACCAGCCGTCCAAGGTGCTCAACTACCGTCGCGAGTTGCATGACTCCAGTGGCCTGTCGATTCATGCCGGCAACGGCGAGTGGATCTGGCGCCCGCTGAACAACCCGAAACACCTGTCGGTGAGCAATTTCAGCGTGGAAAACCCGCGCGGTTTCGGCCTGCTGCAACGTGGCCGCAACTTCAGCCACTACGAAGACCTGGACGACAACTACGACAAGCGTCCAAGCGCCTGGATCGAGCCTGAAGGCGACTGGGGCAAGGGTTCCGTCGACCTGGTCGAGATCCCGACCGCCGATGAAACCAACGACAACATCGTTGCCTTCTGGAGCCCGGAGAAATTGCCGGAAGTCGGTCAGCCGCTCGAAGTGGCCTACCGCCTGCACTGGACCCTCGACGACGCCGCGTTCCACTCGCCGGACAGCGCCTGGGTCAAGCAGACCTTGCGTTCCACTGGCGATGTGAAGCAATCCAACCTGATCCGTCAGCCGGACGGCAGCGTGGCTTACCTGGTCGATTTCGAGGGCCCGGCCCTGAAGCGACTGCTGCCGGACGCCCCGGTGCGCAGCCAGGTGAGCGTGGGTGACAACGCTGAACTGGTGGAAAACAGCGTGCGTTACAACGAACACACCAAAGGCTGGCGCCTGACCCTGCGCATGAAGATCAAGGACGCAAGCAAACCGACCGAAATGCGTGCGGCCCTGGTGCAGGACGTTCCCCAGGCCGAGCCTGAGCATGTTTCTACCCAGGTGCTCAAGGCCGACAAGGTCTTGGCCAAGCAGCACGAGAAACAGGCCAAGAAAGACGCGAAAGACAAGGAAGCCAAGCAGCCAGAAGCTGCCCCAGCCACACCGGAGCCGATCAAGACCGAGCAAGTCCTGACCGAAACCTGGAGCTATCAGTTGCCTGCCGATGAGTAATTCTCAAGCCCGGCCAGAGACGCTCTCCGAGTATCTGGCGCATCTACCGATGACCGCTGAGCAGCGTGCCGAATTGGCGGGCTGCGCATCCTTCAGCGAGTTGCACGAGCGGTTGTCGTCATCGACCTTCGATGCGCTAGCCGACGCCGCCCAAGCGTCGGTTGGCAGCCGGTTGAACCTCAGCACGGCCGAAGAGTTGCAAGACGCCGAAATGCTCGCGCTCGACGCGAGCGGCCGTGTGTGCCTCAAGGCCACGCCGCCGATTCGTCGCACTCGCGTGGTACCGGAGCCGTGGCGCACCAACATCCTGGTGCGTGCCTGGCGTCGTATCACCGGCCGCAGCAACCCGCCCAAACCACCGAAGGATGAACGCGTATTGCCGGCCGCGCGCTGGCGTACGGTCGGTTCGATCCGTCGTTACATCCTGCTGGTGCTGATGCTCGGCCAGACCATCGTGGCCGGCTGGTACATGAAAGGCATCATGCCGTACCAGGGCTGGTCGCTGGTCGACTTCGACGAGATCCGCAACCAGACCCTGCTGCAAACGGCTACCCAGGTTCTGCCTTACGCCCTGCAAACCAGCATCCTGATCATGTTCGGGATTTTGTTCTGCTGGGTGTCGGCGGGTTTCTGGACGGCCTTGATGGGCTTTCTTGAACTGCTCACCGGTCACGATAAATACCGCATCTCCGGTAAAAGTGCCGGCGACGAGCCGATTCCGAAAGAGGCGCGTACCGCGCTGGTGATGCCGATCTGCAACGAAGACGTGCCGCGTGTATTCGCCGGCCTGCGGGCGACGTTCGAATCGGTGGCCGCCACCGGTGACCTCGATCGCTTCGACTTCTTCGTGCTCAGCGACAGCAATGACGCCGACATTTGTATCGCCGAACAGCAAGCCTGGCTCGACGTGTGCCGCGAAGCCGGTGGCTTCGGCAAGATCTTCTATCGCCGTCGTCGCCGTCGCGTAAAGCGCAAGAGCGGCAACCTGGACGACTTCTGCCGTCGTTGGGGCGGTGACTACAAGTACATGGTCGTGCTCGACGCGGACTCCGTGATGAGCGGCGAATGCCTGACCAGCCTGGTGCGCCTGATGGAAGCCACGCCGGATGCCGGGATTATCCAGACCGCGCCACGTGCGTCGGGCATGGACACCCTGTATGCGCGCATGCAGCAGTTTGCCACCCGTGTGTACGGCCCGCTGTTCACCGCCGGTCTGCACTTCTGGCAGCTGGGTGAATCCCACTACTGGGGTCACAACGCGATCATCCGCATGAAGCCGTTTATCGAGCACTGCGCCCTGGCGCCTTTGCCCGGTAAAGGCGCGTTCGCCGGCTCCATCCTGTCCCACGACTTCGTTGAAGCGGCGCTGATGCGCCGTGCCGGCTGGGGCGTGTGGATTGCCTACGACCTGCCGGGCAGCTACGAAGAACTGCCGCCCAACCTGCTGGACGAACTCAAGCGTGACCGTCGCTGGTGCCACGGTAACCTGATGAACTTCCGCCTGTTCCTGGTCAAAGGCATGCACCCGGTGCACCGTGCGGTGTTCCTGACCGGCGTGATGTCGTACCTGTCGGCACCGTTGTGGTTTCTGTTCCTGGTGTTGTCCACGGCCTTGCTGGCGGTGAACACCCTGATGGAACCCCAGTACTTCATGGCACCCCGCCAGTTGTACCCACTGTGGCCGCAATGGCATCCGGACAAGGCGGTGGCGCTGTTTTCCACCACCATCGTGCTGCTGTTCCTGCCTAAACTGCTGAGCATCATCCTGATCTGGGCAAAGGGCGCGAAAGAGTTCGGCGGCAAGTTCAAGGTCACCATGTCGATGCTGCTGGAGATGCTGTTCTCCATGCTGCTGGCGCCGGTGCGGATGATTTTCCACACCCGTTTCGTGCTTGCCGCGTTCCTCGGCTGGGCCGCCACCTGGAACTCGCCCAAGCGTGACGACGACTCGACCACCTGGGGCGAGGCGTTCAAGCGTCACGGGACCCAGACCTTGCTGGGCTTCCTGTGGGCCCTGCTGGTGGTGTGGTTGAACCCAAGCTTCCTGTGGTGGCTGGTGCCGATCGTCGGTTCGCTGATGCTGTCGATTCCGGTATCGGTGATCTCCAGCCGTGTGAACCTGGGCCTCAAGTCTCGCGACGAGAGCCTGTTCCTGATTCCTGAGGAATACAACCCGCCGCAAGCGCTGCAGTCGACCGAGAAGTACACCCACGAAAACCGCTGGCACGCCTTGCACGACGGGTTTGTGCGTTCGGTGGTCGACCCGCAGCAGAACGCCCTGGCGTGTGCCCTGGCGACTTCGCGTCACCGTGAGGCCGAGCCGATCGAATACCTGCGTACCGAGCGCGTTCGCCATGCGTTGAAAGTCGGCCCTGCCGGCCTCAACAACGCCGAGCGTGTTGCCTTGCTCAGTGACCCGGTGGCCCTGGGCCGCCTGCACGAGCAGGTCTGGAGCGAAGGACATGCCGAGTGGCTGGCCGCCTGGCGTGACTCGATCAAAGCCGACCCGCACGCGCCGTTGCTGCCGCTGCAACCGCTGTCGTCCCAGGCCCAACCGGCCTGATTCAGACACCCCCGAGGGCTCACCTCGGGGGTGTTTCAAACGCTGGTCCTACAGCGTTTTGCGTCTCTTCTTTGTCGTTCTGACCCTCTGTTATTTCGAAACAAAAGACCCTCGTTCGAGGCGTATTTGCCTGCGTGCGGCTGGGGTAGGATCGCCCCCCAAAATTGACTCGGTCACAGGGGGATCCATGATCAAAAGGTATTGTTCGGCCTTGCTGCTTGGCGCTGTTGCATTAATTCACACTGGCCAGGCGCTGGCCGGTGCCATCGATGACGCGGTGCGGCGCGGGGTGCTCAAAGTGGGCACCACACCCACCTATGTCCCCTTCGAAATGACCGATAAGCAGGGGCGCATCGTCGGCTTTGAAATCGACCTGCTCAAGGTGATGAGCCAGGCCCTTGGCGTGGAGCTGGAACTGGTCTCGGTGCCCTACACCGAGCTGATAAAGGGCCTGCAGGCCAAGCACTTCGACCTGATCGGCAGCGGCATGACGGTTACCCAGGAGCGCAACCTGGCGCTGAACTTCAGTGACTCCTTCATCGTGGTGGGCCAGACCGTGCTGTTGCGCCCCGGCCTGCTCGGCAAAGTTGCCAGTGTTGAAGACCTCGACGATGCCAGCTACCGGATCGCTGCCACCGAAGGCACCACCGGCGAGTCCGCGGCGCAGCGCTTTCTGGGCGCGGCGCGGGTGAGCAGCTTTGCGACGCCGGAAGAAGGCGTGCGCCAGGTTGTGATCGGTGCGGCTGATGCGTTTGTTCACGATGCGCCCTACAACCTGATCGCCCTGAGCCGCCCGGAAAACAGCGCGCTGCTTTTACTGGAGCAACCTTTCACCTTCGAACCCTTGGCGTTTGGCGTGAAAAAAGGTGATTTCGACAGCCTCAACTGGATCAACCATTTCCTCAACCAAGTGGCCCAGGACGGCACCTACGATCGGCTGCATGACAAGTGGTTCAAGGACACCGCCTGGCTCGGCGAAATCGACTCGAAGTCATAACTGCTTACATAACCGTCCGATACCGACGCGATACGGGCAGGTGTCTACCTCGTGCGCTTGGCTGCACCCTTGTGGGGCTTTTGCGACATATGCCGACAACAATTACCCGTGAAACCTTTGTGGCAGACAGCGAGTGGGTTAGCATCGCACCCCGACTGGGTGCGGCCCTTTTGCGCGCCGATCTTATAAGAAACGTTCAGGGGATTTGATGATGAAAAAGTATCTTTCGATGCTGCTGCTAGGCATCACCGCGCTGATGGCGGTCAACGCGGCGCAGGCCGGTGCCATCGACGATGCGGTCAAGCGCGGCACATTGAAAGTCGGCATGGACCCGACCTACATGCCGTTCGAAATGACAGACAAGCGCGGTGACATCATCGGTTTTGAAGTCGACATCCTCAAGGCCATGGCCAAGTCCATGGGCGTCAAGCTGGAGCTGGTGTCCACCGGTTATGACGGCATCATCCCGGCCTTCCTGACCGGCAAGTTCGACATGATCGGCAGCGGCATGACCCTGACCCAGGAACGCAACCTGCGCCTGAATTTCAGCGAACCCTTCATCGTGGTCGGCCAGACCCTGCTGATCCGCAAAGAGTTGGAAGGCACCATCAAGTCCTACAAAGACCTCAACGACGAGAAATACCGCCTGACCTCCAAGCTGGGCACCACCGGTGAGATGGTCGCCAAGAAGTTGATCGCCAAAGCCAAGTACCACGGCTATGACAATGAGCAGGAAGGCGTGCTGGACGTGGTCAACGGCAAGGCTGACGCGTTTGTCTACGACGCACCGTACAACGTGGTGGCCGAGAAGAAGGTGGGTAACGGCAAGCTGGTGTTCCTCGACGAACCCTTCACGTTTGAGCCATTGGCCTTTGGCCTGAAGAAGGGCGACTACGACAGCGTCAACTTCATCAATAACTTCCTGCACCAGATCAAGAATGACGGCACCTACGATCGCATCCATGACAAGTGGTTCAAGAGCTCCGAGTGGCTCAAGGACATGGAATAAGGCTTTAGACCGAGGCGCGCCCTTCGCGAGCAAGCCCGCTCTCACATTCGACCGCATTCTCATGTTGGAACTCGGTCAAGTGTGGGAGCGGGCTTGCTCGCGCAAGCGGCCTCACAGGCGACACCAATCCCGGAACCTGAAATGAAACAGAAAAAAGCCCAATGGCCCTGGCACCTGCTGACCGTGGTCGTGCTGGTTGGCCTGGCGGGCGCCTTGTATTACGCCACCTCGCTGATGTCCTACGAATGGCGCTGGAACCGTGTGCCGCAGTACTTCGCCTATCAGGCCGAAGAGGCTCAGCGGGCGGCGGATATCTCCACCGTCATCGAGTTGGTCCGCAAAGGCGACGTTGCCGAAGTGACCCTGCGCAACGACGCCGGTACCGAACAACGAGTGATGGTTGCCGACAACAGCCTGCAAGTGGCGCGCGGCGATGACGTGGCCGAGGGCGATGTCATCGGTGTGAACCGCCATTGGGCATTGGGCCCGCTGATGTGGGGCTTGTGGACCACGCTGTGGCTGTCGGTGGTGTCCGGCGTCCTGGGCCTGGCGATTGGCCTGGCCACCGGGCTGTGCCGGCTGTCCAGCAACCCGACCCTGCGCGATCTGTCGACAATCTACGTCGAACTTGTGCGCGGCACGCCGTTATTGGTGCAGATCTTCATTTTCTATTTCTTTATCGGCACGGTGCTCAACCTGTCCCGGGAATTCGCCGGGATCGCCGCGCTGTCGCTGTTCACCGGCGCCTACGTGGCGGAAATCGTCCGCGCCGGCGTGCAGTCCATCACCCGTGGCCAGAACGAAGCCGCGCGTTCCCTGGGCCTGAGTGCCGGCCAGTCGATGCGCCATGTGGTGCTGCCGCAGGCATTCAAGCGCGTGCTGCCGCCCCTGGCCGGGCAATTTATCAGCCTGGTGAAAGACACCTCGCTGGTGTCGGTGATCGCAATTACCGAATTGCTCAAGAGCGGCCGCGAGGTGATCACCACCTCGTTCTCGCCGTTTGAAATCCTGTTCTGCGTTGCAGGCCTGTACCTGCTGATCAACCTGCCGCTGTCGAAAATGGCCAGCCGGCTTGAGCGGAGGCTCGCCCAAAGTGATTGAAGTCCGCGATCTGGTAAAAGTCTTCGACACCCGTGGCCAGGTGGTGCGCGCGGTGGACCACGTCACCACTCAGGTGGCCAAGGGTGAGGTGCTGGTGGTGATCGGGCCGTCCGGCTCGGGTAAATCCACGTTCCTGCGCTGCCTCAATGGCCTGGAGGAGTTCGACTCCGGCTCGGTGAGCATCGACGGTCTGCAACTGGCTGATCCGAAAACCGACGTGAACGCCTATCGCCGCGAAGTCGGCATGGTGTTCCAGCACTTCAACCTGTTCCCCCATATGACCGTGCTGGAAAACCTGTGCCTGGCGCAAAAAGTGGTGCGCAAGCGCGGCAAGAAAGAGCGCGAAACCAAGGCCCTGGCGCTGCTGGAAAAAGTCGGCATTGCGCAGAAGGCCAACGAGTTCCCCTCGCGGCTGTCCGGCGGCCAGCAACAGCGTGTGGCGATTGCCCGCGCCCTGGCGATGGAGCCCAAGGTGATGCTGTTCGACGAGCCCACCTCGGCCCTCGACCCGGAAATGGTCGGCGAAGTACTCGACGTGATGAAGACCCTGGCCCTGGAAGGCATGACCATGGTGTGCGTCACCCACGAAATGGGCTTTGCCCGTGAAGTGGCCGACCGGGTGCTGTTCTTCGACCATGGCAAGTTGCTGGAAGACGCCGCCCCGGCCGAATTCTTCGACAGCCCGAAAGACCCGCGTGCCCAGGCGTTCCTGCGTCAGGTCCTGTAACACCAAGGTCCTGAGTAAGGGGTCATGGGGTAAACCTCATAGCCTGAATTTACCGACCAGCGTTTGTAGATCCAGGCTCAGCCTTGTCAGTTGAACACTGGCCGCCGCCGTCTCCTCACTGGCGGCGGCGGTTTGTTCAGACACATCCCGTACCTTCAACACGCTGCGATTGATCTCTTCGACCACGGCGCTCTGCTGTTCGGCGGCGGCGGCGATCTGCGGGTTCATTTCCTGGATGACCGACACCGTGCGAGTAATGGCCGCCAGCGCCTCGCCGGCGTCGCGGGTCAGGCTGACGCTGTAGTCGGTCAGGTTGCCGCTGCTGTCCATGATGTCTGCCACCTGTTGGGTGCCTTTATTCAGGCCCAGAATCAACGCCTCGATTTCTTCGGCTGACTCCTGAGTGCGCTGGGCCAGGCTGCGCACTTCGTCGGCCACCACGGCAAAGCCTTCGCCGGCGCTGCCTGCGCGTGCGGCTTCAATGGCGGCGTTCAGCGCCAGCAAGTTGGTCTGCTGGGACACGGATTTGATCACGTCCAGCACGCTGCCGATTTTTTTGCTCTCTTGCTGCAGCGTCAGCATGGCCCGGCCCGACAGGGTCATTTCGCTGGCCAGGTTACCAATCTGTTCAATGGCCAATGCGACCACCTTGTCTGCGGCGCTGGCCTGCTGGTCTGCCTCATTCGCCGCCAACGACGCTTGTTCGGCGTGCCGGGCGACTTCGTGGGCGGTGGCGAGCATTTCATTCATGGCCGTGGCGACCTGATCGGTTTCGTCTTTCTGGTTGTTGGCCCCGTCGCGGGTCTGTTCGGTCACGGCCGTGAGTTGCCCGGCGGCACTGGCGATTTGCCCAGCGCTGTCCCCGATGCCGCTGATCAGGTCGCGCAAATTGCGCGTCATCAGGCTGATGCTGTGTTGCAACTGGCCCACCTCATCCCGACGTTCCACCTTCACGTCATGGCTGAGATCGCCCTTGGCGATACGGCCGGCAACCGCCAGCACCTGGCGCAACGGCAGCGCAATCTGGCGGCCGATCCACCCGGCGGTCAGGGCGCCGAGCACTACGCAGGCGAGGGTGACACTGATCAGCAGAGTGCGCGTTTGGCTGGCCTCGCGGTCACGTTTGAAGATTTGCGCCTGACTCAGTAGGTCGCTTTGCTCCAGCAACTGGTCGACGTGCTGTTCGAGTCGGTTTTGCATCGTCTCGGTGTTGAACTGAGCGTCTTTGAGCGCCACCAATTGCTCGCGGTAGGTCGCCAGGTCGGCTTTGAGCTGGGCGGAATCGACGGGCAGGTCCATGACGGCCGACTGTGCGACCTCCAGGGCGTCGAGCGCCTTGCCGACGGCTTCGGCATAGGCTTGCAGTGACTCGGCCGCCCACGCGGGTTTTTGCGTGCCGTCGTCGGCAAGTGCCATCGCTTGGCGCAGGTCTTCGATCGCATCCAGGGCTTTCTGGTCTTCCTGGTCGGGCAGGTCACTGGCGAACTGGGCCAGGGTGTCGCTGGCCTGAAGCGCACTGTTTTGCAGGGGGCTGCGCGCGCGCTCACGACGTTCGATCAAAGTCGGCAACTCGGCAAGAGCCGCTTTGAAACCCGTCACCAAACGGGTGGCTTGCTCCAGGCGTTGCTGGTCGGCCGGGTCTCCCATGCGGCTTGAGAGGACGGCCAGATGCTGTTCGATCTTTTCAATCTCTACGCCGATTTTTCCCAGGCTGCTGGTGTCCGTCAGGGTGCGATACACAATGCAGTCGGCACGCATGGTTTCGGCCGCAACCGCCAGCTGCCCCAGCGTCGAGAGCTTGGCTGATCGAGCAAGCACAGCATTGAGGGCCTGCCAGCCGGTCATGGCGATGATCAGGCTCAGCATCAGCACTTGGCCAAAGCCCAGGGCGAGTTTGAGACGAATGCTGGCGTTGGCCAGTAAGCGGGTCAGTCGAGCAAACATGCTGCACCTCCTAATCTGAAAAAGCGCTTCGAGCAGAAACGCTAAATCGATTCGGGGTGATCGCGGGCTGATAACTGCGTAGGAACTTTCGCAATGTGCGGCGGCCTTGATCGGCCGCCGCGCAGCGTCGGTCAGATGCGGAAGCGACCGACCAGGGTTTGCAGGTAGACACCCAGGCGCGCCAGTTCGGCGCTGGATGCGGCGGTCTCTTCGCTGGCCGACGAGGTTTGTTCCGACACATCGCGCACGTTCAGCACGCTCCGGTTGATCTCTTCCGCCACGGCGCTTTGCTGTTCGGCGGCGGTGGCGATCTGCGAGTTCATCGCCTGGATGGTCGAGACGGTACGGGTGATGTTTTCCAGGGCGCTGCCGGCGCGGCGGGTCAACTCGACGCTACTGTCGGTGAGGCTGCGGCTGTTGTCCATGATGGTCGCCACCTGCTGGGTGCCGCTCTGCAGGCCGACAATCAGCTCTTCGATCTCTTCGGTGGACTTCTGGGTACGCTGGGCCAGGCTGCGTACTTCGTCGGCCACTACGGCGAAACCGCGCCCGGCTTCACCGGCTCGCGCGGCTTCGATGGCCGCGTTGAGGGCCAGCAGGTTGGTTTGCTGGGCCACGGATTTGATCACGTCGAGTACGCTGCCGATCTTGTCGCTTTCCTGCTTCAGGTCGGCCATGGCAACCGTGGAATTACCGACTTCAGTGGCCAGGCGCTCGATCTGGGCGATGGCTTCGCCGACCACTTTGTCGCCCTCGCGAGCCTGCTGGTCCGCCGCGACGGCGGCTTCCGAGGCCTCTTCGGCGTTGCGTGCCACTTCCTGTACGGTCGCAGCCATTTCGTTCATGGCGGTGGCGACCTGATCGGTCTCGATCTTCTGGCTGTTGACCCCGGCGCTGGTCTGTTCGGTCACGGACGACAGCTGCTCGGCGGCGCTGGCGATCTGGGTGACGCCATCGCTGATACCACCGATCAGTTCCCGCAGGCCCAGGGTCATGCTTTGCATGGCCCGTTGCAGTTGGCCCAGTTCGTCCTGGCGCAGCGAGTTCAGGTTGTGGCTCAGGTCGCCCGAGGCGACGCGTTCGGCCACTTGCAGGGTCTGGTTCAGCGGAATGATGATCTGGCGGGTGATGGCCCATGCGGCAACCAGGCCGAAGATCAACGCCAGGGTGGTGGCCAGCGCCAGCAGTTGTTTGGCTTGTGCGGCGTCGTTGTCGCGGACCACGGTCTGCGAAACGGTGAGTTTGTTGCTGCGATCCAGCAGGACATCGCCCTGGGCGCTCATGATTTTCAGTGCGGCGGCGCTCGCCACCTGAGAGTCGCGGTACTGGCTGACCGCTGCGCGGTAGGCTTGCAGCGAAACGCCGGCCTGTTGCAGGTTGGTCGAAAATTGTTCAGGCAGTTGGCCGGTCAGCTCAGTGGCTTTCTTCAAGGCGTTGTCGATGGCGTCCAGCGCGGGCTGTTCCGCCTCGACCTTGCCGCTGTAGGTGTAGCCGCGCACTTGGAAACGCGCCTGTTGGATCAGTTTGCTCAGGCCGACGATGCTGTTGAACTGGCTGACACTGTCGCCCTGCAACAGGGTTTTTTCCACTTCGCCGACCTTGATTACCGCGTTGTCGGCAGTGTCGCCCAGTTTGCTGCGGGCGTTTTCGCGGTTGGCCCCGGCCTGGACCATGGCGTCGAAGGCGCGTTTGTATTGGTCGACGGCAGCGAGTTGGTCGTCGATCAAGACGATGTCGGCGGGTTGCTCGATCAATGTGCGCGCGGTTTTCAAGCCGCTTTCCAGTTGGCCAAGGAAGCCATTGACCGCTGTCGGGCCCTGCTCGCCGCGACGCATTTCGAAGTCCAGGCGCGCGATGCGCAGGTCCTTGGTCAGGTCGTTGAGGCTGGCGATATAACCCAGCTTGTCGCCACGGCTGATCACCCCGGAGAGCCCGGTCCAGCCGGTGAACGTCGTGATCAGCGTCAACAGCAATACCAGGCCAAAGCCCACGCCCAGCTTGGTCTTGACGCTGACATTACCCAGCTTTTCGGCTAACGCACGGTACATGTTGCAAACTCCCCTGGAGCACGGCTTGGACTTATTGCAGGGGTTATCGGCATGAGCGCAGGAATCTATAGCCACATCGGATCTGTGCTGTGGTTAGAACAGTCGGGCGAGCAACGCGGTCACGGCGGTTTCAACCCGCAGGATGCGTGCGCCGAGCTGCACCGGTTGCAGGCCGGCCTTGGTCAGCAGGTCGACTTCGTAGGGGATCCAGCCGCCTTCGGGGCCGATGGCCAATGTGACCGGTTCATCCAGGCCACGCGGGCAGGGTGGGTAGTCGCCGGGGTGGCCGACCAGGCCCCGGGTGCCTTGCGTCATCGCCGGCAGGCGGTCTTCGACGAATGGCTTGAAGCGCTTCTCGATGATGATCTCGGGCAGCACCGTGTCCCGCGCCTGTTCCAGGCCGAGGATCAGTTGTTCGCGAACCGCCTCGGGTTCCAGAAACGGAGTTTGCCAGAAGCTTTTTTCCACCCGGTAGCTGTTGACCAGCACCACCTTCGGCACGCCCATCGCCGCCACGGTTTGCAGCACACGACGCAGCATTTTCGGGCGCGGCAGGGCCAGCAACAGGGTCAGCGGCAGTTTGGCCGGGGGCGGCTGGTCGAAGCTCACCTGCAGCTCGGCTTCGCTGGCTTCCAGGCGCAGCAAGTGTGCATTGCCCATCAAGCCACCCATGCGCCCAACCCGCAGGTTGTCGCCTACGGCGGCGCGGTGGACTTCCTGCATATGCACCAGGCGCCGATCACGCAGCACCACGCGGTCGGCCGCTATAAAGTCGGCCTCTTCCAGTAGCAGCAGGTTCACGGCTGGGTCGCTGGCGGCTGGTCGTCGTCGGCGGGTCTGTCATCCGGGTGTTCGCCGCGCTTGCTGATCAGGCCGCTGAACAGAATGCCGATCTCGAACAGCATCCACATCGGCACGGCCAGCAGGGTCTGGGAGAAAATGTCCGGCGGGGTCAGGATCATGCCGACTACGAAGCAGCCGATGATCACATACGGGCGGATCTTCTTCAGGTACTGCACGTTGACCACGCCGATCCACACCAGCAGCACCACGGCCACCGGGATCTCGAAGGCCACGCCAAAGGCGAAGAACAGCGTCATCACAAAGTCGAGGTAGCTGGTGATGTCGGTCATCATCTCCACGCCGGCCGGGGTGGCGGCGGCGAAGAACTTGAAGATCAACGGGAACACCAGGAAGTAGGCGAACGCCATGCCGGTGTAGAACAGCAGGATGCTCGACACCAGCAACGGGACCGCAATGCGTTTCTCGTGCTTGTACAGGCCCGGCGCGATAAAGCCCCAGATCTGATGCAGGATCACCGGGATCGCCAGGAACAGCGAGACCATCATCGTCAGCTTCAACGGTGTGAGGAACGGTGATGAGACGTCGGTGGCGATCATCGTCGCGCCGGCCGGCAGATACTGGCGCAGTGGCGTGGAGACGAAGGTGTAGATCTGCTGGGTAAAGGCGAACAGCCCGGCAAAGATGATGAAGATGGCCGCTACGCAACGCAGCAGGCGGGTACGCAGCTCGGTGAGGTGCGAGACCAGCGGCATGTGCTGGTCGTTTTCCGGTTTATCAGCGCTCATGGGGCTCGCGGCGGCAATGTTGGGTCATGGGGGGCGGGCGACGCAACGGGCGTCGGCGCAGGCTCGTTGGGGTGGGGCGCGGCTGGCGTGGCGTCGACGACGTGCGGGGCGGCCTGCTCAGGCACAGGCTCCACCGGCTTGGCCGGCTCCTGCACCGGCGAGAGAATCTTGCGTGCCTCCTGCTCCAACGACAGGATATGTTCGTTATGCAGTTGCCGGCGGATCTCGTCGGCGCCGATTTCCCGTTCAACTTCCTGTTTGATCGCGTTGAAACTGCGTTTCAGGCGCCCGATCCACAGGCCGGCGGTGCGCGCGGCACCGGGCAGGCGTTCCGGCCCCAGTACCAGCAGGGCCACGAGGCCGACGAGCAGCAGTTCAGAGAAGCTGATACCAAACATTAGTCAGTGCTCACGAGTCTTTGCGGGTCGGCTCTTCGACTTTCTCAGCCTGCACGTCGAAGGTACGACGCTCGGTGATCGGCTGGCTGGCCTGCGGGTGTGCAGGCTGGGCCGGCGGTACGGGATTGGCCGCAGGGTCGGCGGGTTTTTCGTCGTCGTTCATGGCTTTACGAAAGCCCTTGATCGACTCGCCGACATCGGTGCCCAGGTTTTTGAGTTTCTTGGTGCCGAACACCAGTACCACCACTACCAGAATGACGATCCAGTGTTTCCAGTCAAAAATGCCCATGCTGCAAATCCTCGATAAAAATTATTCAGGCGGACGGACGCGAGGCCTTCTCAGCGTGCCCGGACAAGCCGAAGCGACGGTCCAGTTCATCCAGTACGGCCTGCGGATGCTGCCCCAGTTGGGCGAGCATGACCAGGCTGTGAAACCACAGGTCGGCGGTTTCGTAGATCACATCACTGCAGTCGCCGCTGATTTGCGCGTCCTTGGCGGCAATGATGGTCTCGACGGATTCTTCGCCGAGCTTTTCCAGGATCTTGTTCAGGCCCTTGTGGTACAGGCTGGCGACGTAGGAGCTGTCGGCGTCCGCGCCTTTGCGGTCTTCCAGTACCTGGGCCACGCGGTTCAGGGTATCGCTCATGGTCAGTGTCCTGCGGAATAAATGGCGTGCGGGTCTTTGAGCACCGGTTCTACAACCTTCCACTCGCCGTTCTCGAACACGCGATAGAAGCAGCTGTGACGGCCGGTGTGGCAAGCGATGCCGCCGATCTGCTCGACCTTGAGGATTACCACGTCGGCGTCGCAGTCCAGGCGTATCTCATGCAGGGTCTGCACATGTCCGGACTCTTCGCCCTTGCGCCACAGTTTGCCACGCGAACGTGACCAGTAAATGGCGCGCTGCTCAGTGGCGGTGAGGCTCAGGGCCTCGCGGTTCATCCAGGCCATCATCAGCACGCGCCCGGTCTTGTAGTCCTGGGCGATGGCCGGCACCAGGCCGTCACTGTCCCATTTGATCTCGTCCAGCCAGTCTTTCATGTTCGGCTCCGGCAATTTGCAACAGTGTATAACCGGATCGGCTATCGACGCACGATCAGATAAACGCCCACGGCGACCATGATGCCGGCCGGCCAATGGCCCAACTGATTCAACGGGCCGCCAATCGCCAGCATGACCCCGCCCACCAGGTGCGCGGCGCCGAGCAGGCGCAGGAACCAGTCGTCCTTGCGCTTGCGCCACGGCGGCTCCGGGTCCTTGGCGTGGGGTTGGGACATGCGCTCCAACAGGTCGCGGGTCATGTTGGCCAGGTGCGGCAGTTGTTCCATCTGGCTGTGCAGGTTGCCCAGCACAGTCTTGGGGCTCATGCGCTCGCGCATCCAGCGTTCCAGGAACGGCTGGGCGGTGTTCCACAGGTCTAGATCCGGGTACAACTGGCGGCCCAGGCCCTCGATGTTGAGCAAGGTTTTTTGCAGCAAGACCAACTGCGGTTGCACTTCCATGTTGAAGCGCCGCGCGGTCTGGAACAGGCGCATCAACACCTGACCGAACGAAATATCTTTTAACGGTTTTTCGAAGATCGGTTCGCACACCGTACGGATCGCCGCTTCGAATTCGTTGAGTTTGGTCTCCGCCGGCACCCAGCCGGAATCGATGTGCAACTGCGCCACGCGGCGATAGTCGCGCTTGAAGAAGGCAAACAGGTTACGCGCCAGGTAGTCCTGGTCTTCCGGGGTGAGGCTGCCGACGATGCCGCAGTCGATCGCGATGTACTGCGGGCTCCACGGGTTGACGGTGCTGACGAAAATGTTGCCTGGGTGCATGTCGGCGTGGAAGAAACTGTCGCGAAATACCTGGGTGAAGAAGATCTCCACGCCGCGCTCGGCGAGCATCTTCATGTCGGTGCGCTGGTCGGCCAGGGTGGCGAGGTCGGTGACCTGCACGCCGTAGATGCGCTCCATCACCAGCACCTTGGGGCGGCACCAGTCCCAATACACCTGCGGCACGTAGAGCAGCGGTGAGCCTTCGAAGTTGCGCTTGAGCTGGCTGGCGTTGGCGGCTTCGCGTAGCAGGTCGAGTTCGTCGTAGATGGTTTTTTCGTAGTCGGCGACCACGTCCACCGGGTGCAGCAGGCGAGCATCGGCGCTGAAACGTTCGGCGGCGCGGGCGAGGATGAACAGCCATGCCAGGTCCTGGCCGATGATCGGCTTGAGGCCGGGGCGGATCACTTTCACCACCACTTCTTCACCGTTCTTGAGCTGCGCGGCGTGCACTTGCGCCACCGAGGCCGAGGCCAGCGGCTCGACATCGAAGCGGCTGAACACGTCGCTGATCGGCTTGCCCAGTTGTGCCTCGATCAACGCCATCGACTGCTTGGAATCGAACGGCGGTACGCGGTCCTGCAGCAGCATCAGCTCATCGGCGATGTCTTCGGGCAGCAGATCGCGACGCGTGGAGAGGATCTGCCCGAACTTGATAAAGATCGGCCCCAGGTCCTGCAACGCCAGGCGCAGGCGCGCGCCACGGCTCAGCTCCAGCTGTTTGCGCGGGAACCAGCGCCACGGCAGCACGTAGCGCACCGCCAGCAGGAACCACGGCAGGGGCAGGGCGAACAGCAGGTCATCGAGACGGTAGCGGATTACGACGCGCTGGATACGAAACAAACGGCGGACGGCGAGCAGCTTCATGCGTTATCGCTTGGATCAAGGGAACGGCTCAGGCGCTCGAAGCGCGCCTCAAGGCGTTCCAGGTCGATTTTGGCCTTGTCGAGTTCGCGAAAGCGCGCTTGCGCTTCCCGCTGCCCGACCAGGGTGCGCGATTCTTCGCTCAGGTATTCGGCGAGGTTCTGGTTGAGGCTGGCGAACCCTTGCTGGTACCAGCGCGAGCGGCTGCGCAGGTGCCCGCTGATCAAGTGGGTGGCGACGGGGCCGATCCAGCGTGACAGCTCGTATTCCCAATCCAGCTCCAGGTCTTGCAGCACGGCGGCGAGGTCCATCAGCACCGAGCTGTCGCCTTCCAGTGCCACTTCGGCGCTATGCAGGATGGCGGTCTTGTTGCGACTCAGCGCCAGGTGCAGCAGGCTCGACGCCGGCGCGCGCAGGGTGCAGTCGGCGTCGGCGGCCCAGTGGCTGGCTAGCAACAGGCCTTCATCGCTGGGCAGGATAAACAGCTGCAAGGCGGGGCTCGTGCAGTCGACGGCGATGATCTTGCCGTTCAGATGCGCGAGCCGAGCCAGGGCGGTACTGTCCAGGCGCAGCACACGGTTAAGGCCGTGTTCGACGCTGGCGAGCAGGCCTTGCAGCAGCATCAGGGCTTGATACCGCGGTGCAGGGCGACGATGCCGGAAGTCATGTTGTGGTAGGTCACACGGTCAAAACCGGCTTCTACCATCATCGACTTCAGGGTTTCCTGGTCGGGGTGCATGCGGATCGACTCGGCCAGGTAGCGATAGCTCTCGGCGTCATTGGTGATCAGCTTGCCCATCAACGGCATGAACGCGAAGGAGTAGGTGTCGTAGACCTTGGACATCAGCGCGTTGGTCGGCTTGGAGAACTCCAGCACCAACAGGCGCCCACCCGGCTTGAGCACGCGCAGCATCGAGCGGATCGCGTCCTCCTTGTGGGTGACGTTACGCAGGCCGAAGGCGATGGTCACGCAGTCGAAATGGTTGTCGGGGAACGGCAGCTTTTCGGCATCGGCCTGGACGAACTCGATATTGCCGGCGACGCCTTTGTCGAGCAGGCGGTCGCGGCCGACCTTGAGCATCGAACCGTTGATGTCCGCCAGCACCACCTGGCCGGTGGGGCCGACGAGCTTGGAGAACTTGGCCGCCAGGTCGCCCGTGCCGCCGGCGATGTCGAGCACGCGGTTGCCAGTGCGCACGCCCGACAACTCGATGGTGAACCGCTTCCACAGGCGGTGCATGCCGCCGGAAAGCACGTCATTCATCAGGTCGTACTTGGCGGCGACTGAGTGGAACACCTCAGCGACTTTTTCCGCTTTTTGGCTTTCCGGGACGTTCTTGAAGCCGAAGTGAGTGGTGGGTTCGGCATCGCTGCCTTTGCGCTGATCAGTCATATCGCTGTCACCAAAAGAGAATGCGGGACATGATAATCCCCAAGGCCTGCTTTGTCTTGGCAAGGCTGCAGGTAAGATAGCTACCCACCGAGACCTTTTGCCGCATCGAAGGTATTCAAATCCCTATAAAGAGGAATCATCGCGATGGCCCGTATAACCGTTGAGCGGGCACATGCCCTGGGTAAAGAAGGGGCGCGAGCGAAGGCCGAGAAGTTGGCGCTCAAACTCAAGGAGCAATATGGCCTGGAGCCGTCGTGGTCTGGCGATACCTTGAACCTCAAGCGCTCCGGGGTGAAAGGCACAGTATTAGTGGCCGATGATTCTCTGCGCATCGATGTGGAACTGGGCCTGTTGATGTCGGCCATGAGCGGCACTATCAAGTCCGAAATCGAGAAAGCCCTGGATAAGGCATTGGCCTGAGCGCGTGTTCTTAGGGTGCCGATTCTAATTTTTAACCCTACTTTGTGCCCACGCCCTCAACTCCTGCGGGCCGTTCCTCCACCCTATCCTGCGTGAGGTGCACCATGGCCAAAGTTATCCTGAAGAAAAAAATCGACGTACAAACCGGCGCCCTGACTGACGTTAAAACCTACGCACGCAAGATCTGGCTGGCGGGTCTTGGTGCCTATGCCAAGGTCGGCAGCGAGGGCGGCGAGTACTTCAAAGAGCTCGTTAAGAGTGGTCAACATGTTGAAAGTAAAGGTAAAAAAGTTGCCGTTGAACAACTTGATGCCGCCAACAGTCAGATTGACCAAGTCAAGAGTAATGTCTCCGTTGTCAAAGGTCTGGTAGAAGTTCAGCTGGATAAAGTTGAAAAAGCTTTTGATACTCGCGTTGCAAGTGCCTTGAATCGAATCGGCATTGCGTCTAAACATGACGTGGAGACACTCTCTGCTAAGCTCGAAGAGCTGACGGCATTGCTCGAACGTGTCGCGCGTAAACACTAAGGAGACATCGGGATGGCTGTTAAAAAGACTACTCAGAAAGAAGGCAGCTCGTGGGTCGGGAAAGTTGAAGAATATTCCCGCAAAATCTGGCTCGCTGGTTTAGGCGTGTACTCGAAGATCGACAGTGACGGCAGCAAACTCTTCGAGACTTTGGTTAAAGACGGCGAAAAGGCCGAGAAGTTGACCAAGAGCGCAGTGGGTAAACAAGTGGGTGCTGCTAAAGCGACCGCCGGTTCACGCATCAGCGATGCGAAGAAACAGGTATTGGGGACTTGGGGCGAACTCGAAGGGGCGTTGGACAAGCGCCTTAACAGTGCCATTTCACGCTTGGGCGTTCCCAGCAAAGCTGAACTGAAGGCGCTGCACAGTAAGGTCGATACCCTGACCAAGCAAATCGAAAAACTCACCGGCGCCAAAGTGGCTCCAGTGAAAACCGCCGCGGCTAAGCCTGCCGCTAAAACGGCTGCCGCCAAGCCGGCCGCTAAAGCCGCCGCCAAACCCCTGGTAAAAGCTGCGGCCAAACCAGCGGCCAAGGCACCCGCGAAGGCCGCCGCCAAACCCGCGGCCAAAACCGCGGCAGCCAAGCCTGCGGCAAAACCGGCCGCTAAGCCAGTCGCTGCAAAAGCGGCTGCCAAGCCCGCCGCTAAACCAGCTGCCAAGCCGGCCGCGAAACCCGCCGCTAAAGCCGCTGCAAAACCTGCGGCCAAGGCGGTTGCAAAACCTGCCGCCAAACCTGCGGCTAAAGCGGTTGCCGCCAAACCTGCCGCCGCCAAGCCAGCGGCAAAACCCGCTGCCGCGAAGAAGCCTGTGGCCGCGAAAAAACCAGCAGCGCCCAAGCCGGCTGTCGCGGCCAAGCCTGCCACCCCTGCCGTTTCCACGGCCAACTCGGTCTCCGCGCCGACGCACGCGGCTACGGCTCCTACTGCAACGCCGGTTACGCCGACGTCCTCCAGTCAGTCCTGATTTTTTCCAGGATATAAAAATGCCCGGCCTGTGAAGTCCGGGCATTTTTTTGCGTGCTCAATTGTAGGTAATCGACACGGTGACGGCGCTGGCCAGGGTGCCCTGGGTGACCGCTGCGCCGGTTTTATAGTAGGCCGCACTGAGTGGCAGCACAGCTTTGTTACCGCTCGTGGTCACGGTACGGCTGCGCTGAGCCTCCGTGCCGTTGGCAGGGATGGCATACAAGGGAGAGGCCCGGTGTATCAGCCACAACGCGGTACCGCTCGAGGTGCCCGTATTGGAAAACAGAATGGGGTTCTCGTGCGCGGGCGTGCCGGCGAATTGGAAAACCACCGTGCGTATGTCCGACTCGCAATCGGCGGAGACCTCGAAATCAAGCGAACCCGCACTTGGGCTTGCGTCAAAGTCCGAAATTTTGATGGCCGGCAAGGTGATGGTGCGGTTCACGTCGCCGGCGCTGAGGTCACAGGTGCCACCGTTGACCTGACCGGCAAAGGTCAGCGTACCCGTGGTGGCGGCGAGCACCGTTTGGCTCGCCAGGCTCACATTGATTGCCAGCAGCAGGGGCAGTTTAAGGAAGCTCATGGGTCGTTCTCGGGGTTCAGTTGTAGGTGATGGTGACGGTAGCGGTGCTGGCGAGGGTACCTTGGCTGACCGTGCCGTTTCGGTGATAAGCCGCGCCGAGCGGCAACACCGCTCGATTGCCGGAGACCGCTACCGTGCGTGTGTTTTCGGTGCCGTTCGCGAGGATATTCTGGGTTCTCCCACCCACGCGCGAGTACAGCCATAGCGCAACGCCGCCGGCCGTGCCTGTATTGGCAAAGAGCCGGTCATCGCCTGGCGCGGGGGTGCCGGAAAAACTGAAGGTCACAGTGGCGGCATTGCTGCAGTGGGCCGTTAACTCAAACTCGCGCGCACCGGTGTACAGCGCATGTTGAAAGGCGCTGACTTGCACCGGGTCAAGGGAAACCGTGCGGTTGACGTCACCGGCCGCCAAGTCGCAGGTGGCCACGGGGCTGACGAAACGTACCGAGTTGCCGAGCCGCAGGATCATGTTCGGCTCCGTATGCCAGTAGTACCTGAAGATCTCACCGCTGTTCATGACCCCGGCGGGCGTCGGTCCGATTTTGTAGAACGCCGCCTCCGCATTGGTGAGGGTTACCCAGGTTCCCTCGTTCGCGAAGGCCGCTTGATTGTGTATGGCAAAGGCCGTAGTCACTCCGCGTGCGTCTTTCATGAAGATGCGCAGGCCGATGCCTGGCACTTCGGTGAGATAGGTGAGCGTGCCCGGGTCTCGTAAGTTGGGGTATTTGCCAATGACCGTTACCTGGGTAGAGGTGGGGCAGCGGATAAACAGGCCGGGTGCGGTCCCGCTGAACGGCTGTCGGGTAATCAGGCTGCCCACGGGAAGATTGTCCGGCACGGTGATCGTCGCGGCGAGCGTGAGGGTATGGGTCGTGGCGCTGGGGTAGCTGTCGCATGCCGCGTGGGCCGCTATCGACCCGCCACAACCCAATAGCGTCAAAACGAGTGTGATCGAGTGTTTCATGCTGGGCCTCGCAAAATGAGTTTTTCAGACAGGGTTGGCGCCGGCTTCACAGGTGCCCGCGTTCAGGTGGCGTAACCGCTGGGTGTTATCGCTGGAAACTGGCGTGCCTGCGCCATAGGTCAACCGACACAGGGTTTGCGCACCCGCGCCCCACTTGACCGTCAGTTGCCCTTGCGGGCGGGACACGCGCACAAAGGCTTTGCCGCCCTGGCCAACAATCCCGACGCTGGCGCCATCCTCATCGAATACGTCCGAGCCGAACGGCAGCGCGCTGCCATCGTCGCGCCGTGCAGTAATCAACAGGGCCTGGCCGCTCACGGTCGCAAATTGCAGCTTCACCACCGCGCCGGCGCGGGGTGCCACGTTGTGCGACGCGGTCTTGAGTTCTATGTCGACGGCAAGGTCTTTGGGGTCCAACTCCACGACATTCTTGCGGTAGGGCGTGAGATGGGGCACTACGGCAAAGCCGCGCCGGCCAATCTGGGCGCCGTGGTTGCCATTGATGCGCGCGCCGACCGCACCCGGTGCCTGGACGATGCCAACCGTATCGCCCAGTTCGGGGGCGAACGTCACGCCGCCCGCATGGGCCACGATGCCGCCGGTCATGCCGAACGATGTCGAGCGATAGGCATTGCTCTGGCCGTAGCCGGCGGACAGCACGCCATGGCTGGTCTGGTATTTCATGTCGGCGCTGGTGGCGTTGCCGCTGCCGTCGGCCCGGCTGGCGTTCAAACCATAACTGAGTTCGCTGCGCTCACCCATGCTGCCGCCCAGGCTCACGCGCTCGCCACTGCTCTGGTCGCCCCGATAGACGGTGGTGGTCAGGGTCGGTGAACGCGCACCGCGGCCCAATGGCAGGCTGAATGACAGGTCAAACTGCTGGTCGACCCGTTCGCTGAGCAGGTCGCGGGTGCGCTGCACGCTGACGGTGTAATGCAGCTTTTGCCAATGGCTGCTGTAGCCGGCCGTGAAGGTCAGGTTGCCATTGGTGCGGTTCCAATAGTGCTGCGAGGAACCGGTCAAAAAAACCGAGCCGTTGCCCAGGCTCTGGTTGAGGCTGATGTCCATCCGGTCGCGCAGGCGCGAGACGCTGTCGCCTTTGAACCCGTCGATAGCCAGGTCGCGAACGCGGGCGGCGTCGCTCACGCTGAGGAAACCGGCGGTGGAGTAACGGTATGCACCGAGGGCAAAGTGGGTGCCTGTGTCGGCGAAGTTCTTGCTGTAGCGCACCTGTACGCTTCGCCCCTCGCGCGAGCCGTGGCCCGGCAGGCGAGCGTTGGAGCGGGTCAGGTCGAGCGACAGCGCACCCAGCGGGGTATTGAAGGCCGCGCCCAGCAACTGCGATTGGTAGTCGTCGCTGAGCACCGCGCCGGTGTAGCCGGTCAGCAGGTTGCTCAGGCCTTGTTGATACGTCGCCTGGGCCAGCGAAGGCGGGTGGCGCAGGCCGATCTCATCCAGCGTGCCGACACTGACTGAGTAGCGTTGATAGCCGGGGCGCAGCAGGTTGGCGTTGGCGGCAAACGGCACGATGAATTCACGGGTGCGGCCGTCGGCCTCGGTGATCGTCACGCTGAGGTCGCCGCCGTAACCGGTGGGGAACAGGTCATTGAGCACGAACGGGCCGGGCGCCACGGACACCTCGTCCAATAGCACCCCGCGCTGGCGCACGCTGACCCGTGCGTTGGTTTCGGCGATGCCGCGCACCACCGGGGCAAAGCCGGTCCGGGCGTCAGGCAACATCCGATCATCACTGGCCAGGCTGGTGCCGCGCAGGCGTACGCTGTCGAACAGTTCACCCGGCGTGTAGAGTTCGCCCACCGTCAGTTGGGCCTGCAATGCGCTGATTTCACGCTGCACATACGTGGCGCTGCGTTGGTAGCCGGAGGTCGTCTGGGTGCGGGTGTAGCTGCCGTTGTGGCGCCAATGCCAATCGCCGAGATTGAGCCCCGCATTCACGCCCAAGTAGCTGGAACTCAGCGAACGATCACCGGCCTGTGTGGCAAAGGTATTGGCGTTATAGCGCACAAAAGCGGCATTGATGCCGCTGTCCCAGTGCTGGGGGTCAACATAACCCCGTGGCTGACGTTTGAGGTAGATCTGCGGGACTTGCAGGTCCAGGCGGCTTTCGCCCGATTCAAACTGGCTGCTGGCGCCTGGCAAGTACGCGGCGATGTCAGCGCAGCTGGAAAGCGCGGAAGCTTGCACCGCCGCCAGATCAATCCCGAACCTGAGCAGCGCATCGCGCTCCAGGCACAATTGCGCCGACTTGTGGCCGGCGACGGCCGCAAAGGCCAATGTCTCGCGGCCGATCCACTGGCCGTTGAGGTAGACCTCGGTGCGATAGCTGCCGGGCAGCACCACATTGCCTTGGTTGAAGCGTGAAATATCAACCTGCAAGCCGGCGGCGCCATCCGGGAAGAACGCCGGGTTGAACTCGACATGCTCGGCGCAGTGGCCGCTCAGTGCGTGGGCGCTTCCCGCCAGCAACACGCCGCGCACCGAACGCTTGAACCGTTGGTGTCTCACCGATGCTGTCTTCAAACTCATGTTTAGCGTACTCAAACAGTGGTTGTGCAAATGTGGGCATGGGGAGCCCCTGCCCAAGCCAATGGGCATCAACCGAAGCGGTGCGAATCACCTGGCCGGCCTGCCGCGACAGGCCATGATTGGCGCCAGCCGGCTATGCCCTAAGGCCGTGCGCGGTCATGGCAATACCTTGGCGTTGTGGGAGACCGTTACGCCAAAGTCATCCAGAGTCTGGAACACCACGTTGGTCGTGCGGCCTGGAAAAGAGCTGAGCGTCGGCAGCTCGAAACGCCTGCGCCCGCCGGGCATCACCATGTTTTCGGGGCCCGACGCCGCCGATTTGCGGGGGTGACGCTGGCCCGAGACCTGCACGTCGATCTGTTCGAAGGTCAGGTGATAGGGCGTCGGGTTAAAGACCTCCAGCGCTTGGCCGTGCTCACCCGAGACGCGTCGCCACTGCAGTTTTGCCGGCGCCGCCTCGACCGCGTAAGGCAAGTTGTGTGGGCGCAAAAACAGCTTGATACGAGTGCGGAAGGCCAACTGCAATTGATTGCTGTGGCGAGCGCCGTGGGGCTGTGAGGGCACCTCCAGCACGTTGAACCAGAACAGGCTTTCTTGCGCAGGCGCTAAGGCTTCACCTGTGTAGGCCAGGCGCACCACGTGTTGCTTGCCGGGTTCCATGCGAAAAATCGGCGGTGTGGCGACGAAGGGGATGTCGGTCAGCCCCGGGGTTGAATGCTCATCGCCGCGATCCAGCCAGACCTGGACCAATACCGGCACCTGGTTTTTGCTTTCCAGCCTGACCGTTACCTCTTTGTCGTTCTGGGGGTAAATAATCCGCGTGCTGTTGATGACAACACCGGCGTGTGCCGTGAGCGCGCTCATCAGCACAATGCTCGCCAGCACAGGTAAAACCGACATCGCCTGCATGGGTTATCCGCCGCTGTAGGTCAGGTCAGCCGAGTGCTGCACTCGGGCGCCAAAGTCGCTGACCGTGGTGAACTCCACCCTGGCCGCGTGGCTGGGGGGGTTGCGCAATTGGGGCAATACAAACCGCTTCACGTCGCCTGCCGGCAGCATCAGGCTGTCGTCGGCGGCCTGGTTCGGTGCCTTGCTGAACCGCTTGGCGCCGCTGACCAATACCACCGTGGCCAACGAAATATGGTACGGCGTGGGGTTGCTGGCCTGCAGGGCGAACCCGCGATCATGGGCCACCAGGCGCCACTGCAATTTTGAGGCGGCCGCCGTGACCGGATAAGGCAGCGACGCCGGCCGCAGGAACACCCGCAAACGCGTGCGAAACGACATTTCGAGCTGGTTGTTCTGCGCGGCATCGGCCGACAGCGGCGGCACCTCCAGCACGTTGAGCCAGAACAGCCGTTCGCGGTCGACGGGCAGCGGTTCGCCGGTATAGCGCAGGCGCAGTGCCTGCTGCTGGTTGGGCTCGATGCGAAACAAGGGCGGTGAAAGGGCGAACGGCGTCTGGGCGGTTGCCGGGGTGGAGTGTCGGTCACCGCTGTCGAGCCACGTCTGTACCAGCGTCGGGCGGTCTCCCTTGTTCTCCAGGCGCACAATCACCTCCTGCCGCTCGGCGGGGTAGATCACCCGAGTGCCATGCACAATCACGCCGGCCATGGCGGGCGGCGCAAACGCGGGCAGGCCTGCAACGGCACAGCAGGCAAGCACGAGGGCGGTGATTGTTTTCATCATGGTGATCGCTTCGCGCTCCTGGCGGCGCTCTACTCGGCGTACTCGACCATAAAGCCGACACGCGTCTTGACCGTGCCTTCGGTCGCGGCGCCACTGGCGAACATTTGTGCTGCCAGGGGGATGATGGCCTGGTTGTCGGCAATCACCACGCCATCGGATTTATCGGTGTAGACATTGATCGGGACGCCGTCGCGGCGCGTTATTTCAACTTGCACGTTCTTGGCGGTGGTGGTGTCGGCCGGGTCGTCGTGACCATCGATATTCAGGCGCCCGGTGGCTACATCGATGGCCGGGCTGGTGGGGTCGAAGGCAACCATGGCGGTGCGCCCATTGGTGCAACTGGCCTCGCCGGGCGCACCGATACGAATCGTGAAACCGGTCAGGTTGGAGCGACTGCCCGCGGTTGCCAGTCGCGAAGCGCTCACGCCGCCCAGGTTGACGTTTTTGACCACTGCGCGGGTGCCCGCCGTTGCACTTTCGATTGTGCAGGTCACATCGGAGACAAGCCCGGTGAAGTTGATCACACCGTCAGCGGCATTTGCCGCAGCACTCAAGGCAAGAACGGCCGCGGCGGTGGAGAGAGCGTAAAGGTTCATCGTATGTCCAGTTATTAAGTGAGGTGTAACTCGCCTCCGGTTAATGCGGCCTGGGTCTTGGCGATCGCATCTTTCTGGATTGGCGTTGAGGACAATTTGTATCAAAAGTTGAACGCGCTCTATAGAAAACCTACGAATAACCGTTCGTGATTGTTCGAAATCGTGTTGTTTTGTTTATTGATTTTGAAGTTGCGTTTCTGTGTGTAAGAAAACGACTCAGCTGTTTCCTTCAGTTATTACTGTAAGGCGCGGCATTAAATAACCTGCCTTAATATTGAAGCCGCTCAAGTGCTGAGCTATACCGGGCTCAGCGTGTTGTATTTACCGACGCAGGTGTTCAGATGCGTACTTCCACTGCGTATACCGTGATGTTGTTGGATGACCATGAAATGGTTCGCCAAGGCATTGAGCTGAGCCTGAGTAAAGAGTCCGATATCGAAGTGATCGGTTCCTTCGCCACGGCGCGAGACCTGCTGGAGGCGCTATCCCGGCGGTTGGCGGATGTGGTGGTCATGGACTTCGCCCTGGCGCCGTCGGACCTCGATGGCCTCAGCCTGATCAAAGCGCTGCACAGGCGCTTTAGCAGTTGCCGGCCGTTGGTGGTGTTTTCGCACTGCACGCCGGCCACCGTTTCATTGTCATTGAAGGCCGGGTGCTGGGGGATCCTGGGTAAAACGCAAAACCTGGCGGACCTGTTCACGGCTATTCGAACGGTTGCCCAGGGGCGACTTTATCTACAGCCCAGTAGTGTATTGGCACTGCAAGACCTGCACGCGGGGCGTGATGTTGCAAATAAACAGGCGGACTTGGCGAGCGCTCTGCAACTCAGTAGCGGCCTCACGCCCAAGGAACAGGAAGTACTAAGGTGTTTTCTGGACGGGATGAGCGTCAATTCAATTGCCGCCAAGTTTTCGCGCAGCGCAAGTACGATCAGCACGCAAAAACAATCGGCTTATCGAAAGCTGGGTATTTCCAGCGACAGTGAACTGTTCAAGTTCACTCAGCAGTTCGGCAAGCCGGCATAACCGCCGGTCAAGTCGGATCGTCCAGATAACGCAGCGCCAGGCGTTGCGTTGCCTGGCGTGCGGGCGGCAACAGATGGGGCGCCACCAGCATCATGATCTGGTAGACCACCACCCGCACCTCGCCTTCGCGGTCGAGGATGCGCTGGTAGTCCAGGGAAAACAGCAAGGTCATGGTGATCTGTTCCACCAACTGCCCCAGCGCCTGGGTGTCGCTGACCAACTGCCCGGCCGCCTTCAGCCGCGCCAGCAATGACGCCAGGGTGCGCTTGAGCGCGGTGAGCAGGTGGCGAATGCCCTTGGCCAGTTTCGGCAGGCGCCCGGCCAGGTTGGACAGGTCCTGGAACAAAAACCGGTAATGGGCCAAACGTTCGACGATCAGGTGCAGGAACAGCCAGTAATCCTGGGCCTCCAGCTGTGCGTCCGCCGGTGGGTCGAGCAGCGGCGCCAGCTCGTTTTGAAAGCGCTCGAACAACCCAAGTACCAGCGGCTCCTTGCCATGGAAGTGGTAGTAGAGGTTGCCGGGGCTGATCCCCATTTCGTTGGCGACTTCCATGGTCGACACGTTCGGCTCGCCCTTTTGGTTGAACAACTGCAGGGCGCATTCAAGGATACGGTCGCGGGTCTTCATCCAGTCTTCTTAATGTGATCGTTGAGCTCAGCGCACACGCACGTAAGTGCCCGGCGCCGCTTCCATCGGTGGGTAATTCTGGTTGCCCAGGGCGGTGAGGGTTTCGCGTTGCATGCCCGAGCGCTGCTGGATCCAGTCCAGCCACTGCGGCCACCAGCTGCCTTCGACATGATTGGCGTCGTAGTACCAGGCGCGCGGGTCGCTGCTCAGCTTGGGGTTCTCGACGTAGTTGGCCTTGGGGTTGCCCGGCGGGTTGAGGATGCTCTGGATATGCCCGCTGTTGGACAGCACGAAGCGCCGGTCGCCCCCGAGCAATTGCGTGGAGCGGTACACCGCGTCCCACGGCGTTATGTGGTCGTTGATCCCGGCGACGCTGAAGCTGTCCACCGTGACTTTCTGCAAGTCGATGGGCGTGCCGCACACCTCCAGGCCGCCCGCGTGGGTCAGTGGGTTGTGCTTGAAGAAATCCAGCAGGTCGCCATGCAGCGCAGCGGGCAGGCGGGTGTTGTCGTTGTTCCAGTACAGGATGTCGAAGGCCGGCGGTTCCTTGCCCAGCAGGTAGTTGTTGATCCAGTAGTTCCAGATCAGGTCATTGGGGCGCATCCAGGCGAACACCTTGGCCATGTCGCGGCCGTCCAGCACGCCTTGCTGGTAGGAGCGGCGCTTGGCGGCTTCCAGGGTCTGCTCATCGGCGAACAGCATGGCCGGGCCGTCGATCTGGCTGTCGAGCAGGCTCACCAGGTAGCTGGCGCTGGAGACGCGTCGCAACTGACGCTTGGCTTGCAGGTGGCCTTGCAGGGCGGCGATGGTCAGGCCGCCGGCGCAGGCGCCCATCAGGTTGACCTCGCGGGCACCGGTGATCGCCCGGCACACGTTGAGTGCTTCCTCCAGCGCCGCCACATAAGTGGAAAGACCCCATTCGCGATGCCGCACGTCGGGGTTGCGCCAGCTGACCATGAACGTCTGCAAGCCATTCTTGAGCGCGTATTGCACAAAGCTGTTGGCCGGGCTCAGGTCGAAAATGTAGTACTTGTTGATCTGCGGCGGCACGATCAACAGCGGCCTGGCGTACTGTTTTTCGCTCATGGGCTTGTACTGGATCAGCTCCAGCAGCTCATTGCGAAACACCACCGAGCCTGGGGTGGTGGCGACGGTCTTGCCCACTTCGAATGCATGCTTGCTGACTTGGCGCGGCAGGCCATTGTTGTGCAGCAGGTCGTCGAACAGGTTGCTCACACCGCGCACCACGCTGTTGCCGCCGGAGTTGAGCAGTTCCTTGATCGCCAGCGGGTTGAGCAGGGTATTGGAGGGCGACACCGCGTCATTGATCAGGGCCAAGGCAAAGTGCGCGCGGGCCTGGTCGTCGGCGCTCAGGGCGCTGTCATCGATCCAGTGGCGAGTCTGCTTCTGCCAGCTCAGATAGGCTTGCAGGCTGCGCCGGTAGAAGGGGTTGAGCGTCCAGGTGGGGTCGACGAAGCGGCTGTCGCGCGGGTTGGGTTCATGCACCGTCTCCCCGAGCAGCACGCGACCCAATTGGCCACCCAGGGCCAGGGCGTGACGGGCGGTATGCACCGGGTTGCGCAGGCCGTGAGCGGCAACGCTGCGCAGCGTGGACAGCAAATCCCGGCCGCGCAGGCCGGTGATTGCGTTTTGCGCATTGATAAACGCGGCAGGGGTGGGCGCCGGGTTCGTCACGGGTCTTTCTCGCATGAGCCAACACTCCTTCGTCAAACCATCAACAGGCACGCCAATTCAGAACCATAGCCGGTTCCCGGCAAGTTGCGCGGCGGTGTGGTCCTTACACCGCGGGTCTTGGGTGAATCACGGCGCGCAGGCGCTCCTCCTCCAGAAACTTCATGATGATCGGTGCCACGGCCTCGGCCCGGGTGATCAGGAACAGATGCCCGTCATCGATGATGTGCAACTGTGCGTTGGGAATGCGCCAGGCGAGCATGCGCATGTTGACCAGCGGGATCAGCGGGTCGTCGTCCCCCGCCAGTACCAGGGTTGGCTGGCGGATCTTGTGCAGCCAGTGGATGCTGGTCCAGCCCAGCCCGGCGAACAGCTGCCAGTAATAGCCGAGCTTGCCGGCCGAGCGCACTTTGCTGGCATGCTCGGCGGCCAGCTTGGAATCGCGGCGGAATGAGCCGCCATAAATCATCGGCGCGATGCGCACCACGTGGGACGGCTGGATGTAGCGGCGTGGGCTGGCCATCAGCCACAGCACCTTGGGCTTGCCCGGCACCATAAAGGCGCCGGCCGCGGTGGCGGCCAGAATCAACTTCTTGCAGCGCTCCGGGTAGTCATAGGCAAACTGCTGCGCCAGCGCCCCGCCCCAGGACACCCCTACCGCATTCACCTGGCCATAATCCAGGTAATCGAGCATGCGCGCGGTGAGTTTGGCCAGGCCGGGAAAGCGGTAGGGCCGCTTGGGCGTGGACGAACCGCCCACGCCCGGTACATCGAAGGCGATCACTTCCAGGTCCGGGTCCAGCGCCTGTACAAACGGAAACACCAGCTCAAGGTTGGCGCCGATGCCGTTGAAAATCAGCAGCGGCGTCAAGTGAGGCTTGCCTGGGCGTACCGCCGTGCGGATGGTCTGGCCATCCAGGTCGATGGTACGGAAGATGAACGGTTGCGGCATGCTCAAGCCCTGTGAAGTGTTACAGCCGGAGTGCGGTCCAAATGGGGGAGGGGGCTTGCTCCCGATTGCAATTGCTCAGCCAATGGATCAACTGACTGACACACCGCTATCGGGAGCAAGCCCCCTCCCACATTTGATCCCATTTCAATCTAGCGCTCGTGTACATAGGTTCCAGGTGCCGCTTCGGCTGCGACGTAGGTTTTATTGCCTAATGACGTCGGCGCCTTCTTCAGCTTGCCCGCCCGTTCCGCCTGCCAGGCCTGCCAATGCAGCCACCACGAATCCGTGTGCTTGGTCGCGTTTTCTTGCCATTCCAGCGGCTTGCCCGCCAGGCTGTCGCTGGTCTGATAGCGTGCCTTGGGGTTGCCGGGCGGGTTGAGGATGCTCTGGATATGCCCGCTGCTGGACAGCACGAACTCCACCTTGCCGCCAAACAGCTGCGCCGACTTGTAGCAAGACTGCCACGGCGTGATGTGGTCGTTGGTACCGGCCAGTGAATAGATATCGGCGGTCACTTGCTTGAGGTCGATGGGGGTGCCGCACACTTCCAGCGCGTTGGGGCGCACCAGCGGGTTGTTCTTGAACAGCTCGATCAGGTCACCGTGGAACGCCGCGGGCAAGCGCGTGGTGTCGTTGTTCCAGAACAGGATGTCGAACACCGGCGGCTCGTTGCCCAGCAGGTAGTTGTTGACCCAGTAATTCCAGATCAGGTCGTTGGGGCGCATCCAGGCGAACACTTTGGCCATGTCGCGGCCTTCCAGCACGCCGGCCTGGTAGGAGTGGCGCTTGGCTGCTTCCAGGGTTTGCTCGTCGACGAACAAGGCCACCTGAGTGTCCAGGGTGGTGTCGAGCACGCTGACCAGCAGGGTCAGGGCGTTGACCTTTTTCTCCCCCAGCGCGGCGTAGTGACCGAGCAGGGCCGTGCAGGTGATGCCGCCGGAGCAGGCGCCGAGCATGTTGATGTCTTTGCTGCCGGTGATCGCCGTGACCACATCCACCGCTTCCTTGAGCGCCTCGATATAGGTCGACAGGCCCCATTCACGCTGGGCCTTGGTCGGGTTGCGCCAGCTGACGATAAACGTCTGCTGCCCATTGCGCAGGCAGAAGCGCGCCAGGCTTTTATCCGGGCTCAGGTCGAACACATAGAATTTGTTGATTTGCGGCGGCACCACCAGCAGCGGGCGCTCGTGCACCTGCTCGGTGATCGGCTTGTACTGGATCAGCTCCAGCACGTCATTGCGAAACACCACCGCGCCTTCGGTGGTGCCCAGCGATTTACCGACTTCAAAGGCGCCCATATTGACCTGGCTCGGCATGCCGCCGTTGTGCACCATGTCTTTGGCCAGGTGCGACAGACCGTCGAGCAGGCTCTTGCCGCCGGTTTCGAAGAAGCGTTTGACCGCCGCCGGGTTGGCCGCGCTGTTGGTCGGTGCCATGGCTTCGGTCATCAGGTTGATCACGAAGTGGCCGCGGCTGATGTCCTGTGCGGGAAGGTTACTGTCACCGATCCAGTCGTGCAGTTCCTTGCGCCACGCCAGGTAGGTTTGCAGGTAGCGTTTGTAGAGCGGGTTCTGGCTCCAGGCCGGGTCGTGAAAGCGACGGTCGTCGCTCTCGGGCACCAGCGCGGATTTGCCGAACATCACATTCTTGAGTTCCACGCCAAAGTGGGCGACGTGTTTGACGCTGTGCAACGGTTGCTTGATGGCTTGGGTCAGCACCATCTTCGCCGAGGCCAATAAATCCTTTTTGCGTAACGCGATGATCGGGTTCAGCCCCAGGGTGTTTTCCGAGGCCTGGCGTTTCAAGTCATCGTTGTTCTTGTTACTCATCTACGACGCTCCATTGTCCGAAAGACGAGTACCGGGTACCGCTGCGTACGAAGTTTCGATACACAACACAAGCCTGGTACTGCGACTCGGGTGACCGTTGATACCGCATCGTCAAATGCAGGGAACTTGCCAGTTCCATTGGTTACCCGAGTTTAATTTTTTTCGCAAGCGGGCCAATCGTTGGCCACGAGACAGGGCATTCAAGCAGATGAAATTAGAAAATGCCCTCTAAAGAGCAAGAAGCCTGGGCTAGAGCATCAGCCGCACGACCGACTGACTCGGGTCGCGGGTTTTTCCGGCAGCCTTGAGCTCGGCGAGATAATCGGCCCACAGCGCGTCCTGACGCACGGCCAATTGGTAGAGGTAGTCCCACGTGAACAGCCCGCTGTCATGCCCATCGTCGAAGGTCAATTTCAGTGCGTACTGACCGGCCGGTTCCAGCTTGATCAACCTGACGTTGAGCTTGCCGTATTGCAGGATGGGTTTGCCGTGGCCCTGGACCTCGGCGGAAGGGGAGTGCACTCGCAGGAATTCGGCGGGCAGTTGGTAGGTTTCATCCGGCCCGTAAGTGAGGCTGAGGGTGTTGGAGGTTTTGTGCAGGTTTACGGCAGTCGGAAATTTGGACATTGGAGATAACCCTGAAATGTGGGAGCAAGCCCCCTCCCACATTGAAGCAAAGCAGTTCGGTGTGAGGCTTACAGGATATACCGCGACAAATCTTCGTTCTGCGCCAATTCGCCCAAGTGGCTGTTGACGTAGTCAGCGTCGATCTTGATCGCCTCGCCATTCTGCGCACCAGCCATGTCGCCTGCGCTGAAGGACACTTCCTCAAGCAGGCGCTCAAGCAGTGTGTGCAGGCGACGGGCACCGATGTTCTCGGTCTTTTCATTGACCTGCCAGGCGATCTCCGCCAGGCGCTTGATGCCGTCGGCCTGGAACTCGATGCCCAGCCCTTCGGTTTTCAGCAGTTCGCGGTATTGCTCGGTCAGCGAGGCATGCGGTTCGCTGAGGATGCGTTCGAAGTCGCCCGGGGTCAGGGCCTTGAGCTCCACGCGGATCGGCAGGCGGCCTTGCAACTCCGGCACCAGGTCGCTTGGCTTGCTCAGGTGGAACGCGCCGGAGGCGATGAACAGGATGTGGTCGGTCTTGACCATGCCCAGCTTGGTGTTGACGGTGCAGCCTTCGATCAGCGGCAGCAGGTCACGCTGCACGCCTTCGCGGGACACGTCGACGCCGCCGGAATTGCCGCGCTTGGCCACCTTGTCGATCTCATCGATAAACACGATGCCATGTTGTTCGACCGCTTCGAGGGCCTTGGCCTTGAGCTCTTCCTCGTTCACCAGGCGCCCGGCTTCTTCATCGCGCACCAGCTTGAGCGCCTCTTTCACCTTGAGCTTGCGGCTTTTCTTCTTGCCCTTGCCCATGTTGGCGAACAGGTTCTGCAACTGGCTGGTCATTTCTTCCATGCCAGGCGGTGCGGAGATGTCCACGCCAGACACTTCGGCAACTTCGATCTCGATTTCCTTGTCATCCAACTGGCCTTCGCGCAGGCGCTTGCGGAACAGTTGGCGGGTGTTGGAATCCGACGACGGCGCGGCATCTTCGTTGAAGCCCATGCGCGCCGGTGGCAGCAGGGCATCGAGGATGCGCTCTTCGGCGGCGTCTTCGGCGCGGTGGCTGACCTTGGTCACTTCCTGTTCGCGCAGCATCTTCAGGGCGGCGTCGGCCAGATCACGGATGATCGACTCGACGTCCCGGCCCACATAGCCGACTTCGGTGAACTTGGTCGCTTCGACCTTGATGAACGGTGCATTGGCCAGTTTGGCCAGGCGCCGGGCAATCTCGGTTTTACCGACACCGGTCGGGCCGATCATCAGGATGTTCTTGGGCGTCACTTCAACGCGCAGTTCTTCGGGCAGTTGCATCCGGCGCCAGCGGTTACGCAGGGCGATGGCAACGGCGCGCTTGGCATCGTCCTGGCCGATGATATGGCGGTTAAGTTCGTGGACGATTTCGCGGGGAGTCATGGACATAGTGTTTGGCGGCCTCAAGCAGGAATAAGCCTACGGCTTACTCGGCGAGGTCCTGCTCCTCAATGGTCTGGTTGTGGTTGGTGAACACGCAGATATCGCCGGCGATGCCCAGGGCGGTCTCGACGATTTCCCGGGCCGACAGGTCGGTTTTCTTCAGCAGTGCGCTGGCCGCGGCCTGGGCGTAACCACCGCCGGAACCCATGGCGATCAGGCCATGTTCAGGCTCAACCACATCGCCATTGCCGGTGATGATCAAGGACGCGTCTTTGTTGGCCACGGCCAGCATGGCTTCCAGGCGGCTGAGGGAGCGGTCGGTGCGCCACTCTTTGGCGAGTTCGACGGCAGCGCGCACGAGGTGGCCCTGATGTTTCTCAAGCTGGCCTTCGAAACGCTCAAAAAGGGTAAAGGCATCGGCGGTGGCGCCCGCGAAGCCGGCGAGTACCTGACCGTGGTACAGGCGACGCACTTTTTTCGCGTTGCCTTTCATCACGGTATTACCCAGGGAAACCTGGCCGTCGCCGCCCATGACGACTTTGCCGTGGCGACGTACTGAAACGATGGTGGTCAAGGGGAGAGTCTCCACGCAGCGGGGCGAAAATGCCCTGATGGAAACTCATATGGGGGTGGTGGGGGTGATTTCAACCTTGAGTGCTTAGTGCGGACGAATGGTGTCTATTGGTCTGACACCCTTTCGAGAACACCGAGAAGCCAATGTGGGAGGGGGCTTGCTCCCGATAGCGGTGTGTCAGTCACCAGATTCATCGACTGACAGCCCGCCATCGGGGGCAAGCCCCCTCCCACATTTTGATCCATGTTGAGCCTGAATCAGCGGCTCTGGCGTTGTTGTAACAACAGGTTGCTAAACCCTGCTCCAGCCAATTGTTTCTGCGCCACGGTCAGTTGTTCACGGTTGCTGAACGGCCCCACCAGCACGCGATACCACGTCGCGTCCTTCACGGTGCCAGACTCCACCGTCACCGACTGGCCCAGCAGGATGATCTGCGCGCGTACACGGTCCGCATCCGCCTGCTTGGGGAACGAACCCGCCTGCAGGAAGAACTTGGTCACCGGCGCCGCCTTGGTTTCGGCAACCGGCGGAGCAGGTGGCGGGGTGATGCCGGCCAGTGCCGCCTGGGCGCGTGCGGTGTCGATTTTCGCCGCTTCCGCCGGCGTCACCGGGGTGGTCGGCACCTGCGGAGTCGGCAGGGTTTTCTCCGGCACGGCGTCAGGTGGCACGATCACTTCCGATTCCGGCAGCAGCGTGTAGAAGTCGTATTTGGGCTTCACTGGTGCGGTCGGGCTCGGCGCGGTCTTGTTGGCTTCGGCGATTTTGGTGGCCTTCTGCTGTTCCTGCTTGACCCGTTTGACGTCATCGCCCTGGCCCGGATCCAGCTTCATCAGGAACACCACAAACGCGCCGACCGAGAGGCCGATGGCCATCCACAACCAGCCTGGGATCGGCTTTTTCGCCGGGGCCTGGTAGCGGCTGGCGCCGCGCTTGGGTGCAGGTTTTTTCTTGGCAGCCAACTTACATACGCTCCAGAGTTTCCAGGCCCAACAGTTCCAGGCCTTGCTTGAGGGTCCGTCCAGCCAGTGCGGCGAGGCGCAGGCGACTTTGCTTCTGGGCTTCGTCGTCGGCGCTGAGGATCGGGCAATTCTCGTAGAAACTGGAGAACAGGCCGGCCACTTCATACAGGTAGCTGCACAGGATGTGCGGCGTGCCTTTCTCGCCGACGCTGTTCAACACTTCGCCAAATTGCGCCAGTTTCGCCGCCAGCTCCTGTTCGTGGGGCGCATCCAGCACGATCTGGCCTTCGACTTCGCTGAAGTCCTTGCCCAGCTTGCGGAACACACCGGCCACGCGGGTGTAGGCGTAGAGCAGGTACGGCGCGGTATTGCCTTCGAAGTTGAGCATCAGTTCGAAATTGAAGCTGTAGTCGCTGGTGCGGTGCTTGGACAGGTCGGCATATTTGACCGCGCCGATGCCCACCACGCGGGCGATGTTGCGCAGGTCGGCCTCGGCCAGTTCCGGGTTCTTTTCCTTGACCAGGCTGTAGGCGCGATCCTGGGCTTCGTTGAGCAGGTCGATCAGCTTGACGGTGCCCCCATCGCGGGTCTTGAACGGGCGGCCATCGGCGCCGTTCATGGTGCCGAAGCCCATGTGTTCCATGTGCATCGGGTGGGTGACGAAGCCCGCGCGACGCGCCACTTCGAACACCTGCTGGAAGTGCAGGGCCTGGCGTTGGTCGACGAAGTACAACGCACGGTCAGCCTTGAGCACGCCGCTGCGATAGCGCACGGCGGCCAGGTCGGTGGTGGCATAGAGGTAACCGCCATCGGCCTTGACGATGATCACCGGCAACGGCTCGCCGTCGGCGGTCTTGAATTCTTCAAGGAACACGCACTGCGCGCCGTTGCTCTCCACCAACAGGCCCTTGGCCTTGAGGTCGTTGACCACATTGATCAGGTCGTCGTTGTAGGCGCTTTCGCCCATCACGTCGGCCATGGTCAATTTGACGTTGAGCAGTTCGTAGATTTCCTGGCAGTGGGACAGGGAAATCTCACGGAAGCGGTTCCACAGCTCCAGGCATTCGGCGTCGCCGGCCTGCAGCTTGACCACCAGGCCACGGGCGCGGTCGGCGAATTCTTCGGATTCGTCAAAGCGCTTCTTGGCGGCGCGGTAGAAGTTCTCCAGGTCCGACAGCTCATTGCTGGTGATGGGGTTCTCTTGCAGGTACGCCATCAGCATGCCGAACTGGGTGCCCCAGTCGCCCACATGGTTCTGACGGATCACGTTGTCGCCGAGAAACTCCAGCACCCGCGCCACGCCGTCGCCAATGATGGTGGAGCGCAGGTGGCCCACGTGCATCTCTTTGGCCAGGTTCGGTGCCGACAGGTCGACGACCACGCGCTGGTTGGCGCCGGCCTTGCGGGCGCCTATTTTTGCGTCAGCCAGCGCGGCGTCCAGGCGCGAGGCCAGGGCCTGGGTGTTCTGGAAGAAGTTGATAAAGCCGGGGCCGGCGATTTCGGCCTTGGTGACACTCTCGTCGACCGGCAGCGCGGCGATGATTTTTTCCGCCAGGTCGCGCGGTTTCATGCCGGCGGGCTTGGACAGCATCATCGCAATGTTGCTGGCGAAGTCACCGTGGGTCTTGTCGCGGGTGTTTTCCACCTGGATCGCCGGCGTCAGGCCTTCAGGCAACACACCTTCGTTGACGAGTTGGGTGAGGGCTTGTTGGATCAGCTGGCGAATGGTGTCTTTCATGGTGTTCTCTTTCGACCGCAAGCGGCGGCGCGCGATGCGCAGGTGGAAAAACTGGGCATTATCCGTGGCGAGGGCGGGCTTGCCAACCGTTCAGACCAGATGGCGGACCTGCGGGCCTCATCGCGGGCACGCCCGCTCCCGCATTTAACGGTGTTCACCTTTCAAAATGTGGGAGTTGGCTTGCTACTAATACAAATCTACCGGGTCCACATCCAACGACCATCGCACCTGCCGCCCGCTGGGTATTTGCTCCAGAGCAAGTAACCAGCTACTTAATAAGCGATGCAGTGGCGCGCGCGAGGTGGCTTGTAACAGTAGCTGAGCGCGATAACGTCCCGCGCGGCGTTCCATGGGCGCGGGCACCGGGCCGAGCAGTTCGATGCCGCTCAGGCCCAGTTCGCCTAGCAACCGCTCGGCGGCACTGCACGCCTCGTCCAGGAAACCTTCGGCCTGCCCCGGCTTGTGCGCCTCGGCGCGCAGCAAGGCCAGGTGGGCAAACGGCGGCAGGCCGGCGGAGCGGCGTTCGCTCAGGGCCTGTTCGGCGAAGGCAAAATAACCTTGTTCGGTCAGTTGAATCAGCAGCGGGTGGTCGGCCAGGTGCGTCTGGATAATCACTTTGCCCGGCTCTTCGGCACGCCCGGCGCGCCCGGCCACTTGCACGATCAACTGCGCCATGCGCTCGCTGGCGCGGAAGTCGCCGGAGAACAGGCCGCCGTCGGCGTCCAGGATCGACACCAGGGTCACCCGGGGAAAGTGGTGCCCCTTGGCGAGCATCTGCGTGCCCACCAGGATGCATGGCTGGCCCTTCTGGATGGTCGCGAACAGTTGGTTCATCGCATCTTTGCGCGAGGTGCTGTCGCGGTCGACCCGCAGCACGGGGTAGTCCGGGAACAGAATGCCCAGGCGCTCTTCGGCGCGCTCGGTGCCCGCGCCAACCGGGCGCAGGTCGACCTTGCCGCACTGCGGGCAGTGGCGGGGCACGCGCTCCACATGGCCGCAGTGATGGCAGCGCAACTCGCCGTAGCGCTGGTGCACGGTCATGCGCGCATCGCAGCGCTCGCATTCGGACATCCAGCCGCAGTCATGGCACAGCAGCGTCGGCGCAAAGCCGCGGCGGTTAAGAAACACCAGGACTTGCTGGCCGGCGGCGAGGGTTTGGCCTATTGCTTGCTGCATCGGCCCGGAAATACCGCTGTCCAGCGGGCGGCTTTTTACGTCCAGGCGCAGGAAGCGCGGTTGTTTGGCGCCGCCGGCGCGTTCATTCAGGCGTAGGAGTCCGTAACGGCCGGTGTAGGCGTTGTGCAGGCTCTCCAGGGACGGCGTGGCCGAACCGAGCACGATCGGGATGTCTTCCTGGCGGGCGCGCACCAGCGCCAGGTCGCGGGCGTGGTAGCGCAGGCCTTCCTGCTGCTTATAGGAGCCGTCGTGTTCTTCGTCGATGATGATCAGCCCGGGGTTCTTCATTGGCGTGAACAGCGCCGAACGCGTGCCGATAATAATGTCGGCCTCGCCATCCCGTGCCGCCAGCCATGACTCCAGGCGCTCACGGTCGTTGACCGCCGAGTGCACCAGGGCGATGCGGGCATTGAAGCGTTGCTCGAAACGCGCCAGGGTCTGCGGGCCGAGGTTGATCTCAGGGATCAGTACCAGCGCCTGTTTGCCGGCTTGCAGGGTTTCGCGGATCAACTGCAAATAGACTTCGGTCTTGCCACTGCCGGTGACGCCGGCCAGCAGGAACGCATGGAAACTGTCGAAACCTGCGCGAATCGCCTCGTAAGCGGCGCGTTGCTCGGGGTTCAGCGGCAGTTCCGGCTGGGCCAGCCAATGTTCGTGGCGTGGGTCAGGGGCGTGTTTGCGGATTTCGACCTGTACCAAGCCTTTGGCCAGCAACAGGTCGAGGCTGTCTTTGCTCAGCATCAGCTTGCTTAAAAGCTGATGGGCCACGCCGTGAGGGTGCTGGGCCAGTGTCGCCAGGGCTTCGCGTTGACGCGGCGCGCGTGCGATGCGCGGGTCATCGAGGCGTGCGCCGGGGGCCATCGACCAGAAGCGCTCCTGACGCGCCTCGGCCAGTTCGCCCTGCCGCAACAGCACTGGCAACGCCCAGCTCAGGGTGTCGCCCAGGCTGTGCTGGTAATACTGGGCTGTCCACAGGCACAGCTTGAACAGCGCGTGCGGCAGTGGCGCCGTGGCATCAAGGATCGCCAGGGCGGGCTTGAGCTTTTCGGCGGGCACTTCGCTGTGATCGGCGATTTCGATCAGGATGCCGATCATCTCCCGGCGGCCAAACGGCACGCGTACGCGCATGCCCGGCTGCAACTGCGCCCGCAGCACGCCGGCCGGGGCTCGATAGTCGAACAGGCGGCGCAGGGGCGAGGGCAGGGCTAGGCGCAAAATGGCGTCGGGCACGCGGGGAGTCTCATATAAAGGCGGGTGACGGTGCAGGGGCGCGAGCCTAGCAGACGAGGGGGGTGTTGGGTATGCCATGGTTTTCTGATGAAAGGTGCTTTTATGTTGACAGGCGATAGGTGCCGCAGCTTGCGCGTTTAAAAAGGTCTGGTAGAATCCGCGGCCTAATTACGTGCGGTATTCGACAATAGTGTCGAGTGGCGGCACGCTAGCCCGAGGAAGTCACCATGAAAGCCGATATCCATCCAGCGTACGAAACCATCGAAGTTACCTGCAGCTGCGGCAACAAGTTCGAAACCCGTTCGAACCTGTGCAAGCCACTGGGTACTGACGTATGCAACGAGTGCCACCCGTTCTACACCGGTAAGCAGAAGACCCTGGACACCGGCGGCCGCGTACAGCGCTTCGCAGATCGCTTTGGTGCTTTCGGCAAGAAGCCTGCTGCTACTCCAGCAGAGTAAGGCTCAAAAGCCTTATGGGCTTTTGCCAGCTGTTGAAAAAGGCGTCCCTCGCGGGCGCCTTTTTTGTGCCTGGGATTTGGCAGCAGGCCGCCCAGGCCGAGGTGTTTTGCCCTGCGCCGGCGTCTGTGGTCCGGGTTGAAGTACAGCGCGTGGTCGATGGCGACACCGTGCGCCTCAAGGATGGCCGCAGCGTGCGCATGATCGGCGTCAACGCCCCGGAAACCGCTAAAAAGGGGCGTGGCGACGAGCCTTATGCGGTCGCTGCCCGCCAGCGTTTGCAGGCGTTGGTGGCGGCCAGTGACGGTCGCGTCGGCTTGGTGCCGGGGCGCGAGCGAAAAGACCGCTACGGACGTACCCTGGCCCACCTTTACGGTGCCGATGGCGAAAACCTCGAGGCGCGCTTGCTCGCCGAAGGCTTGGGGTTTCAAGTGGGGGTCGCGCCCAATGTTGACCTCGTCGCTTGCCAGCAGGCGGCGGAAAACAGCGCCCGCCAGGCCGGGTTGGGGCTCTGGCGGCAATCGCCGGTGCAATCGGTGAGCGACCTCAGGCAATCCGGTTTTGCGCTGGTCAGCGGCCGGGTGAGCAAGATCGAGCGCAATCGCGGCGGCATCTGGATTCAATTGCAGGGCTCACTGGTATTGCGCGTGGCGCCCGATCTTGCCCGCCAGTTCGACAGTGGCTTGCTCAATGGTCTGCAAGGCAAGACAATCGAGGCGCGCGGTTGGGTGCAGGATCGCTCCAGGCAGGGGCGCCTGAAAAACGGTCAAGCGCGTTGGCTGCTGCCGCTGACCGATCCCGGTATGCTCAAATCGACAGATTAATAAAAAATTGTAGACATTTTTTTATTCAATTGTGAACAGTTGAGCCCTTGTATCCCGTGGCCTTAGACCAAAGTACGGCGCTTTGGGGCCTTGACACCTGTGACTGCCCAGTCTTGTAGGGGCTTTACGACACGAGTATCCTCGGCGGTCCGTCGACCAACAGTAAAAGCGGAATGCCGATATGTCTGATTTGAAAACTGCCGCTCTCGAATATCATGCCCATCCTCGTCCAGGAAAGCTGAGTGTAGAGCTCACCAAGGCCACCGCTACCGCCCGCGACCTGTCGCTGGCCTACAGCCCCGGCGTGGCCGAGCCCGTACGTGAAATCGCCCGTGACCCTGAGCTGGCGTACAAGTACACCGGCAAGGGCAACCTGGTTGCAGTGATTTCCGATGGCACCGCGATTCTCGGCCTGGGAAACCTCGGCCCATTGGCATCCAAGCCAGTCATGGAAGGTAAGGGCGTGCTGTTCAAGCGCTTCGCCGGCATTGACGTATTCGACATCGAAGTCGACTCCGAAAGCCCGCAGGCCTTCATCGATACCGTCAAGCGCATCTCCATCACCTTCGGTGGCATCAACCTGGAAGACATCAAGGCACCTGAGTGCTTCGAAATCGAAAAGGCCCTGATCGAGCAATGTGACATTCCGGTATTCCACGATGACCAGCACGGCACCGCGATCGTTACCGCGGCCGGCATGATCAACGCCCTGGAAATCGCCGGCAAAACCCTGGCTGATGCCAAGATCGTCTGCCTGGGCGCCGGCGCTGCGGCTATCTCCTGCATGAAGCTGATCGTGAGCATGGGTGCCAAGCTGGAAAACATCTACATGGTCGACAGCAAGGGCGTGATCCAGTCCGAGCGTACCGACCTGAACCAGTACAAGGCGATGTTTGCCCACCCGTCCTCCAAGCGCACCCTGGCTGACGCCCTCGACGGCGCCGATGTGTTCGTCGGCCTGTCCGGCCCGAACCTGCTGAGCGCTGAAGGCCTGAAGTCCATGGCGGCCAACCCGATCGTGTTCGCCTGCTCCAACCCAGACCCAGAGATCTCGCCGGAGCTGGCCCACGCCACTCGTAACGATGTGATCATGGCCACCGGTCGTTCGGACTACCCGAACCAGGTCAACAACGTACTGGGCTTCCCGTTCATCTTCCGTGGTGCCCTGGACGTTCGCGCCAAGCGCATCAACGAAGAGATGAAAGTCGCGGCCGCCAACGCCCTGCGTGAACTGGCCAAGCTGCCGGTACCTCAGGATGTATGCGACGCCTACGGTGGCGCCAAACTGGAATTCGGCCGTGAGTACATCATTCCGAAGCCAATGGACAAGCGCCTGATCACCCTGATCTCCGATGCCGTGGCCAAAGCCGCAATCGAGACTGGTGTGGCCACCCTGCCGTATCCGAAGAACTACCCGCTGCAAAGCGTGGATGATGTGTTCAACGGCTAAGCCGTTGTAGCGCACCCACAAAAAAGCCCCGGCTCTTGCGAGTCGGGGCTTTTTTGTGGGCTTTTAATTGAGCCTTGTGAAGATCTAAATGTGGGAGGGGGCAAGCCCCCTCCCACGTTTGGATCTCTATTGGCTTGAAGTAGCGATTAGAACAGATCGATCGGCGCCGCTTCATCCGCCGGCAGCGGGCTGCCCGGTACCACGCCATTGCCCAGCTCGTTGATCGACGGCGGCGTGTCTTCGCTCTTGAACAGCTCGAAGTAAGCATTCGGCGTGCTTGGCGAGGCTGCACGACCACTCACTGGGTCGATCCGCAGGCTGAGGATGCCTTCCGGCTCCGGCTGGGTATGCAGCGGCTTGTCCTTCAGGGCCGCGCCCATGTAACTCATCCAGATCGGCAGTGCGACGGTGCCACCGAACTCACGGCGGCCGAGGCTTTCCGGTTGGTCGTAGCCGGTCCACACGGTGGTCACGTAGTCCGCGTTATAACCGGAGAACCAGGCATCCTTGGACTCGTTGGTGGTACCGGTCTTGCCCGCGATATCCGCGCGGCCCAGGGCCAGGGCGCGACGGCCGGTGCCTTTCTTGATCACGTCTTCGAGGATGCTGTTGAGGATATAAGTGGTACGGCCATCCACAATGCGCTCGGCAACGGCCGGTGTCTGCGGTTCCGTCGGGGCGGCCGTCGTGGACGGCGCGGCGCCTGGAGTCGGCTCAATGGTAATGCCACCGTTGCTTGGCGCTGCCAGGCCATCGGTGGCCGCCACGCCGTTGACCACATCGCCCGGCACCCGTGGCGGGTTGGCGGTGAACAGGGTGTCTCCGTTGCGGCTTTCGATCTTGTCGATCAGGTACGGCGTGATCTTGTAGCCGCCGTTGGCGAAGGTGCTCCAGCCGGTGGCGATTTCCATTGGCGTGAGCGTCGCGGTGCCGAGGGCCAGGGACAGGTTCGGTGGCAGGTCCGACTTGGCGAAGCCAAAGCGCGTGATGTAGTCGATGGTCTTGCCTACGCCCATCGCTTGCAGCAGGCGGATCGAGACCAGGTTGCGCGACTTATACAGGGCCTCGCGGATGCGGATCGGGCCAAGGAAGGTATTGGTGTCGTTCTTCGGGCGCCAGACCTTGTCCAGGTACTCGTCGACAAACACGATAGGTGCATCGTTGACCAGGCTGGCGGCGGTGTAGCCGTTATCCAATGCAGCACTGTAAATGAACGGTTTGAAACTCGAACCCGGTTGGCGCTTGGCCTGGGTGGCGCGGTTGTAGTTGCTCTGCTCGAACGCAAAGCCGCCCACCAGGGCACGGATCGCACCGTTCTGCGGGTCCAGCGATACCAGCGCGCTCTGGGCCAGCGGCACCTGGCTGAATTTGAGGCTGTCGTCTTTCTGGCGTTGTACGCGGATCAGGTCACCCACTTGAGCGACGTCCGATGGCTGCTTGGGCATCGGGCCCATGCTGTTGGTATTCAGGAAAGGGCGCGCCCACTTCATGCTGTCCCATGTCACATGGGCTTCGCCGGCGCGGGTCAGCACCTGCAGGCCGTCTTTCTTTATCTGGGTAACGATCGCCGGCTCCAGGCCGCTGATTGCGCGTTGCTTGCCCAGTTCGGTGGTCCAGGCGCTCAGAGTCTTGCCCGGCAGGCGCGACTCAGGGCCACGGTAGCCATGGCGCTGGTCGTAAGTGATCAGGCCGGAATGCACCGAATCATTGGCAATTTCCTGCAGGTTGCTCGGAACGGTCGTGGTCACGCGGAAGCCCTCGGTGTAGGCCTCGCTGCCATAACGGCCGACCATTTCGGCACGGGCCATTTCGGCGATGTACGGTGCACTCACTTCCGGCGTCGGGACGTGATAGCTGGCGTTCAGCGGTTCGGCGACCGCGCTTTCATAGGCGGCCTGGTCGATCTTGCCCAGCTTGTACATGCGCCCCAGGATCCAGTCGCGACGCTCTTTACTGCGCGCCGGGTTGGCCAGGGGGTTGAAACGCGAAGGGGCCTTGGGCAGGCCGGCAATCATCGCCATCTGCGCCAGGCTGGCGTCACGAATGGACTTGCCGTAGTACACCTGCGAAGCGGCTTCGATGCCGTAGGCGCGGTTGCCCAGGTAAATCTTGTTGACGTACAGCTCAAGGATCTCGTCCTTGGTCAACTGGCGTTCGATCTGCAGGGCCAGCAGGATCTCGGTGGCTTTGCGCGAAAAACTGCGTTCGCTGGTGAGGAAGAAGTTCTTCGCCACCTGCATGGTGATGGTGCTGCCACCGGATTGAATGTGTCCGCTTTTTACCAACTGCGTGGCGGCGCGCACCAGGCTGCTCGGATCGACGCCGTAGTGATTGGCGAAATTGTCATCTTCGGCGGACAGCAGGGCGCTGATGAAATTGGGCGGAATGTCGGCAAAACGGATCGGTGTGCGGCGCATTTCGCCGAACTCCGCGATCAATTTTTCATCGCTGCTGTAGACCCGCAAAGGAATCTGCAACTGGATACTTCTAAGGGCCTCTACCGATGGCAAACCCGGACTAAGGTAGAGGTAAGCCCCGCTGAGCACGAGCAGCAGCCCGCAGACGATGGCGACAATGGAGTACCCGAAAAACTTCAGCAGACGAATCAAGGCTTTTGGATTTCCAGAGAAAAGAATGAGTTACGCGTCGGGGCATGCATGGCAAACGATGGATCAACCCGAGCTGCAGATAAAAAGCGGGGAAAAACGCTGGGCATTAAAGCATTTTCGCCTTGGGACGTCATTCGCGGCTCTTTAACAAGTCGACCGAATGCAGGGTGCACAACAGCAATCAAGCGGTATGACAGGTAAAGTTTTGGGGAGTTTTATGGGAAAGGGATTTTTCCGGCGCAAAGTGGATACCTTGCTGGGCGTCGATATCAGTGACACGGCTATCAGGTTGGTCGAGCTGGCGCGTTCAGGCAGCGGCTACAGTATCCGAGCCTATGCCACGCAGGGGCTGCCTGCCCAAGCTGTGGTGGATGGCTCGGTGTTGGACCTCGAAGGCGCAGGCCTTGCTCTGCGCACGGCGTTGTCGCGCATGCAGACCTCGGCCCGCGCAGCGGCAGTGGCGGTGACTGGGCCATCGGTCATCACGCGGGTGGTCGAGTTGGACGCCGGGCTCGGCGATGATGAGATGAGCTGGATGATCCAGATGGAGGCCGAGCAGTACATTCCGTATCCGCTGGACGACATGGCCATCGACTTTCAGGTCCAGGGCCCGTCAGCTCACCATCCTGCGCGGGTCGAGGTGCTGCTGGCGGCGTGCCTGAAGGCGCACGTGGAAGCCCGAGAAGCGGTTTTGGCACTGGCGGGGCTGGTGCCGGCGGTGATTGATGTTGAAGCGTTTGCATTGGCGCGCGCGAGCAGTCAGGATTTCGCCAGCTTCACGCCGGGCCATCGAGTCGATGGTGCACAATGGGCCGTGGATGCCCAAGGGATGGGAGTTGCTTGCGGGCTGGCCCTGAGGAGTTTCGCTTGAAGACACGAATCAACCTTTTGCCTTGGCGCCAGGCGCTGGCGGAGCGGCGGCGCAAATACTTCCTGGCGTTTCTGCTGGCGTTTGCCTGCATGGCGCTGGCGGCCGTGTGGCTGGCCGATCAGGTGATCGACCAGGCGATCGATCGGCAAGTGACGCGTAATAGCCACGTGGCTCAGGACGTGGCCCTTCAGGATTCCAGCATCAAGACCCTCGACGACCTGCGGGAGCAAAGCCAGCTATTGGCAAAGCGCATGAAGGTTGTGCAGGACCTGCACGATGCCCGCTCATCCAGCGCCCAGCTGTTGGACCAATTGGCGCGCGCGGTACCCGACGGCGTGCATCTGCATGAAGTGGTGGCCAAGGGCGATACGGTGAGTATCAGTGGCAGTGCTGAGTCCAGCCAGGATATCGCTCAACTGATGCGCCGCCTGGAAGCATCCGAAGGCGGCCACGCGACGCGGTTGCAGCATGTGCGAACCGAAGGCACGCATGGCACCAACGAATTTCAATTGATGGTGCGTCATGGAGAGTCCGCTGAGGCCCAGCCATGAGCCTGCCCAGGCTCGATTTCTACGCACTGACCCACAACGCCGCAAAATGGCCCCTACCTGGCAAGGTCTTGCTTGGCTGCGCGCTGGCGGGCTTGGTACTGGCGGCGGCCGACCTTGTGCTCCTGAGCCCGTTGCGCGAGCGCTTGTCCCAGGTCCAGGCGCAGGAAGTGGTCCTACGGCGCCAGCTCGCAGAAAAAACTGCCTTGGCCGCTGGCCTTGAGGCGAAGGCCCGGCAGTTCCAGCATGTGCAGAAGAACGCTGAGCAGCTTTTGCAGCAATTGCCAGGCGAGTCCGAAATGCCCGGCCTGCTGGAGGATATTGCTCGGTTGGCGCTGGCCAATGGGCTGGTGGTCGAGAGCGTCACGCCGTTGGATGAGCGCCCTCAAGCGTTCTATGTTGAACAGCCCGTGCAAGTCGGCGTTACCGGGAATTACCACGACCTGGCGACGTTCGTCAGTACCTTGGGTGGCCTTTCGCGAATGACGACGGTGCACGATGTTGCCCTGCAGCGGGATGGCGCGTTGTTGCGACTTGATCTGCTGGCCAGGACCTATTGGCTTGCACGGCCAGGCGCCACGCGGGGCAGGCCGGTCGCACAGGCGCCGTCCTTTGTCTATGACGCTGGCGCGCTGCGCGATCCGTTCCAGCCGCTGGCCATGCAAGTCGATCGTGTGCCGTTGAGGGCGGGCCTTGCGCCAGACCTCGCTCGATCACGAGGCTTGCTGGAAGGTCTTGCGGTGGATCAGTTCGAAATGGTCGGCACGCTGTCCCGTGGAACGCAGACCTTCGCGTTGCTGCGTGCCGCCTCAACGGTGTATCGCCTGGCGGTCGGCGATTACCTGGGGCGGGATCATGGGCGGGTCACGGCCATCGATGAGCGCCATCTCGAATTGGTCGAATTGTTCCCCGATGAACAGGGCGCATGGCTGGAGCGCCCGCGAACCCTCGTGCTAAACGTCAATTCATAACGGAATAAAACAATGAAAAGGATGTTTTCGTCCTTCGGTGTGGCGCTATGGATAGCGTTCACGACACCGATGGTTATTGCTGTGCCCAATCGTGTGGATCTGATCCAACTACCACCTCCGGTGAGCGCCGCGGTATTGGATGCCTATACCGGTGACAAACTCAATCTCAACTTCCAGAACATCGAGTTGCGCGCCGTCTTGCAGCAAATTGCCGATGTGGCGGGCCTCAACCTGGTGGCCAGCGACGACGTGCAAGGCTCGATTACGCTGCGACTCAAGGGCGTGCCTTGGGATCAGGCCCTGGACCTGGTGCTGCAAACCAAGGGGTTGGATAAACGGGTAAAAGCCGGCGTATTGCTGGTGGCGCCCGCTGAAGAGTTGGCTGCGCGCGAGTTGCTCACCTTGGAGTCACGCAAGCAAATGGCTGACCTGGCGCCACTGCGTCGTGAGTTGCTGCAGGTCAATTACGCCAAGGCGGCGGACCTGGCCAAGTTGTTTCAGTCGGTGAACGGGCTGGAAGGCACGACCGATGAGCGCGGCTCGGTGGCAGTGGATGATCGCACGAACAATATCATCGCTTACCAGACCCACGAGCGGCTTGAAGAGCTGCGGCGGATCGTGGCGCAGTTGGACATCCCGGTGCGTCAGGTGATGATCGAGGCGCGGATTGTCGAGGCGAATGTCGACTACGACAAAAGCCTGGGTGTGCGCTGGGGTGGGCGGCTCAATCGTGGTCATTGGAGTGCCGGCGGTATCAATAAACCCTTGGCCGAGGGGGCGGAGCCGCCGGAAAACCCACCCAGCTCGCCGTTTGTCGACATGGGGTCGCTCACCGCTGCTTCAGGCCTGGGTATTGCCTACATCACCGACAATTTGCTGCTCGACCTGGAACTGACGGCCATGGAGAAAACCGGCAACGGCGAGATTGTCTCGCAGCCCAAGGTGGTCACCTCCGACAAGGAGACCGCACGTATCCTGAAGGGCACCGAAATTCCCTATCAGGAATCCACCTCCCAGGGTGCAACCTCCGTGTCATTCAAGGAGGCCTCGCTGTCCCTGGAGGTTACGCCGCAAATCACCCCCGACGACCATGTGATCATGGTGGTCAAAGTCACCAAGGATGAGCCCGACTACCTGAACAAACTCAATGACGTACCGCCCATCAAGAAAAACGAGGTCAACGCCAAGGTGCTGGTCAAGGATGGCGAGACCATCGTTATTGGCGGAGTTTTCTCCAATACCCAGAGCAAAGTGGTAGATAAAGTGCCATTTTTGGGCGATGTGCCGTATCTTGGCCGCCTTTTCCGGCGCGATGTGCTGGCGGAGAAAAAATCCGAGCTGCTGGTATTCCTGACTCCGCGTATTATGAATAACCAGGCGATTGCTGTGAGTCGTTGATTCTGTGCGAAATTTGATTCTTGTAGGACCGATGGGGGCTGGAAAAAGCACCATCGGCCGTTTGCTTGCCAAAGAGCTGCGCCTGCCATTCAAAGACTCCGACAAGGAAATTGAATTGCGCACGGGTGCCAATATCCCGTGGATCTTCGATAAAGAAGGCGAACTGGGCTTTCGTGACCGCGAACAGGCGATGATCGCCGAGCTGTGCGGCTGCGATGGCGTGGTATTGGCTACCGGGGGTGGCGCGGTGATGCGCGATGAAAACCGTCGGGCGCTGCATGCCGGTGGTCGGGTGGTCTATTTGCATGCGTCGGTCGAGCAGCAGGTGGGCCGTACGGCACGCGATCGCAATCGCCCGTTGTTGCGCACGGCCAACCCGGAAAAAACCTTGCGCGACCTGCTGGCGTTGCGCGATCCGCTGTATCGGGAAATCGCCGATCTGGTGGTGGAAACCGATGAGCGGCCGCCTCGGATGGTGGTTCTCGACATCCTGGAGCGTCTGCAACGGCTGCCACCCCGTTAAAGCCAGGCCCGAAATGCGCTATTCTCGGCGGCGCGCTATGACCCCAAGGGGTGTGGCGTAGAGCCATCAGGCAGCGGACGTTGCCGGTCGTCAATCATCTCTAACGCGGGGACACATGCAGACACTTAAGGTCGATCTAGGCGAGCGCAGCTACCCGATCCATATTGGCGAAGGTCTGTTGGACCAGCCCGAATTGCTGGCGCCGCATATTGCCGGGCGGCAAGTGGCGATCATTTCCAATGAAACGGTTGCGCCGCTATATCTTGAGCGTTTGAGCCGCAGCCTGGCGGCGTACTCGGTGATCTCGGTGATTTTGCCTGACGGCGAAGCCCACAAGAATTGGGAAACCCTGCAACTGATTTTCGATGGCCTGCTGACCGCACGCCATGATCGGCGTACCACCGTGATCGCCCTGGGCGGCGGTGTGATCGGCGACATGGCCGGGTTTGCGGCGGCCTGCTACCAGCGTGGCGTGGACTTCATCCAAGTGCCGACCACCCTGCTGTCCCAGGTCGATTCGTCGGTGGGCGGCAAGACCGGCATCAACCACCCGCTGGGCAAGAATATGGTCGGCGCGTTCTACCAGCCGCAGGCTGTGCTGATTGATACCGCGACCCTCAACACCTTGCCGCCGCGCGAGCTGTCGGCGGGCCTTGCGGAAGTCATCAAGTATGGGTTGATCTGCGATGAGCCTTTCCTGGCCTGGCTCGAAGAACATGTGGATGCGCTGCGCAACCTCGATCAAGCGGCACTGACCGAGGCGATTTCCCGCTCCTGCGCCGCCAAGGCGCTGGTGGTGAATGCCGACGAGCGCGAGTCCGGTGTACGGGCCACCCTGAACCTGGGCCATACCTTCGGCCACGCGATCGAAACGCACATGGGCTATGGTGTGTGGTTGCATGGTGAGGCCGTGGCGGCTGGCACCGTGATGGCGTTGGAGATGTCGCAACGCCTGGGCTGGATCAGTGCCCAGGAGCGTGACCGTGGTATCCGCCTGTTCCAGCGTGCCGGTTTGCCGGTTATTCCGCCCGAAGAGATGAGCGAGGCGGACTTCCTCGAGCATATGGCGATAGACAAGAAAGTGATCGACGGTCGACTGCGACTGGTGCTGCTGCGCCATATGGGTGAAGCGGTGGTGACCGACGATTATCCGAAAGAGATTTTACAGGCCACGCTGGGAGCGGATTACCGCGCCCTGGCCCAGCTTAAAGGTTAATAAGATCGCGATGACTAGTTTGCATGCCGACGAGGCGTTCCTCGGCCATTACCACCTCAGCCATGACCCTTTTGCGCCACGGGTGCCTGGTTTCAAATTTTTCCCGGCCCAGCGCAAGCCGGTGCTGGGGCAGTTGCATCACCTCGCACGCTACAGCCAGTTGCTGTTGGTGGTGACGGGCCCGTTGGGCAGCGGCAAGACGCTGTTGCGCCAGGCCCTGGTGGCGAGCACCAATAAGCAATCGGTCCAAAGCCTGGTGGTGTCGGCCCGTGGTGCCGGGGATGCGGCGGGCGTGCTGCGCCAAGTGGCACAAGCCCTGGACGTGTCTACTGCCGAACCGAACGCGATCCTCAAGCAAGTGGTGCAGTTGGGTCTCACCGGCCAGGAAGTCTACCTGCTGGTGGATGACGCCGAGCAGCTCGATGAATCAGCCCTGGAAGCGCTGCTGGCGCTGGCGGCGGGTACGCCGGAAGGCCGCCCCCATGTGTTCCTGTTTGGTGAGTCGTCGCTCATCGCCGATCTGGAGCAGATCAGTGGCGATCAAGAACTGTTCCACGTCATCGAATTACAGCCCTACGAAGAGGAAGAAACCCGCGAATACCTGGCTCAACGCCTCGAAGGCGCAGGGGCGGGTATCGAACTTTTCTCCGCTCAACAGATCTCTGATATTCACGAAAGCGCAGGCGGCTGGCCTGGCACCATCAACCAGGTTGCCCGCGATGCCATGATCGAAGCCATGATTGCCAGCCGCTCAGCGGTCAAGCGTCCAAAGATGGGGTTCACTATGCCTAAGAAGCACGTATTGGCGATTTCCGCTGTTGTCGTGGTCGCTGTTGCGGCCGCCTGGTTGATCCCAGGCCGCAGTAAGGCACCCACCACGGCCGGCGCCCCGGCTGAACAGGCGCAACTGCCACTGGGTAAACCCACGCCGAATGTCGAGTTCGCCAACTCCGGCCAGCCGACCAACCTGCCGATGGTCGGCCAGCCTGTAATGCGCGGCCCGCTCGCCGAAGAAGCCGGCGGTATCTCCGAAGGCGACGACGGCGTGCCTGTGGAAGGTTCCAGCGCTACCCCACCGACGGTGACCACCACCGCACCACCTGCGGGCGTGCCGGCGGGTCAGCCGGCCGCCAAGCCAGTGCCAACACCTGCGCCTACCGTTGCTACCGCCAAGCCCGCACCTGTGACCAAGCCTGTCGCGCCTGCTCCAGCCGCCAAGCCAGCGCCTGTGACCAAGCCGGCTGAAAAACCGGCCACCGTGGCCAAGGCCGGTGCGGCCGGCAGCAGTTGGTACGCCAGCCAGCCTACCGGGAATTTTGTGGTGCAGATCCTCGGCACCAGCTCCGAAGCCAACGCCCAGGCGTTCGTGAAGGAGCAGGGGGGCGAGTACCGTTATTTCAAGAAAGTGCTCAACGGCAAGCCTCTCTACGTGATCACCTACGGCAACTTCGCAAGCCGTGCCGCAGCTGATTCTGCGATCAAAACCTTGCCAGCGAAGGTTCAGGCTGGTAAACCTTGGCCTCGCACTGTTGCCAGCGTTCAACAAGAACTGGCAACAACTCGCTGAAGATCCGGCGACCTTACCCAGGTCGCCCTCCCGGCACCTCAAAAAAACTACAACAGCGTGCAGCCCTGAAGGCCGCGCGCTTTGTGGTGTCTGCGCATGTAGCTTTTGAGTCGTAGCGGTCAGAATTAAAAAAGTTTTGACTAGCACAGCATATCGCTTTAAACCTTTCATAAATGCGACATAGATTTGCGACATTTCGTCGCTAAATTTGTGAGCGTCTGTGTCGGTGTGTACAATGACCTCCCTTTTGCCCCCGCTAAGCCGGCGTACGTTCGGCGTGGAAGGTAACCGGTTGAATTGAAAAGAAATTTGCCTCGGTAAAAGAGGCAGCCTGGTGAGAAAGTGTCTATGAAAGCAGGTCTGTACCAACCCGATGAATTCAAGGATAACTGCGGTTTCGGCCTGATAGCCCATATGCAGGGCGAGCCCAGTCATACCCTTTTGCAAACGGCCATCGAGGCCCTGACCTGCATGACCCACCGTGGTGGGATCAACGCCGACGGCAAGACCGGTGACGGTTGTGGCTTGCTGATTCAAAAGCCCGACCAGTTCCTGCGCGCTGTCGCCAAAGAGCATTTCGCGGTCGACCTGCCCAAGCAGTACGCCGTGGGCATGGTGTTTTTCAACCAGGACCCGGTCAAAGCCGAAGCCGCTCGCGAGAACATGAACCGCGAAATCGTCGCAGCCGGCCTGCAACTCGTCGGCTGGCGCAAAGTGCCGATCGACACCAGCGTGCTCGGCCGCCTGGCCTTGGAGCGCCTGCCGCAGATCGAACAGGTGTTCATCGCAGGCGACGGCCTGAGCGACCAGGACATGGCGATCAAGCTGTTTACATCGCGCCGTCGCTCGTCCGTGGCCAACGCCGCGGACACCGACCACTACATCTGCAGCTTTTCCCACAAGACCATCATTTATAAAGGCCTGATGATGCCGGCGGACCTCACCGCCTTCTATCCGGACCTGAGCGATGAGCGCCTGCAAACCGCGATCTGCGTGTTCCACCAGCGCTTCTCCACCAACACCCTGCCGAAATGGCCGCTGGCCCAGCCATTCCGCTTCCTCGCCCACAACGGCGAGATCAATACCATTACCGGCAACCGCAACTGGGCCGTGGCCCGTCGCACCAAGTTCGCCAACGATCTGATGGACCTCGAAGAGCTCGGCCCGCTGGTCAATCGCGTGGGTTCGGACTCCTCCAGCATGGACAACATGCTCGAATTGATGGTCACCGGCGGCATCGACCTGTTCCGTGGCGTGCGCATGATCATTCCGCCTGCGTGGCAGAACGTCGAGACCATGGACCCGGACCTGCGTGCGTTCTATGAGTACAACTCGATGCACATGGAGCCGTGGGACGGCCCGGCCGGCGTGGTCATGACCGACGGTCGCTACGCGGTGTGCCTGCTCGACCGCAACGGTCTGCGCCCGGCGCGCTGGGTCACCACCACCAACGGTTTCATCACCCTCGCGTCGGAAATCGGCGTGTGGAACTACCAGCCCGAAGACGTGATCGCCAAAGGCCGTGTCGGCCCTGGGCAGATCCTGGCCGTGGACACCGAAACCGGGCAGATCCTCGACACCGACGCCATCGACAACCGCCTGAAGTCCCGTCACCCGTACAAGCAATGGCTGCGCAAGAACGCCCTGCGTATCCAGGCGACCATGGAAGACAACGACCACGGTTCGGCCTTCTATGACATCGACCAGCTCAAGCAGTACATGAAGATGTATCAGGTCACGTTCGAAGAGCGCGACCAAGTGCTGCGCCCGCTCGGTGAGCAAGGCTACGAGGCCGTCGGCTCCATGGGCGACGATACGCCGATGGCCGTGCTGTCCCAGCGCGTGCGCACGCCGTACGACTACTTCCGCCAGCAGTTCGCCCAGGTCACCAACCCACCGATCGACCCGCTGCGCGAAGCCATCGTGATGTCCCTGGAAGTGTGCCTCGGTGCCGAGCGCAATATCTTCCAGGAATCGCCTGAGCATGCCTCCCGCGTGATCCTCAGCTCGCCGGTCGTTTCCCCGGCCAAGTGGCGCTCGCTGATGACCCTGGATCGCCCGGGCTTCGACCGCCAGATCATCGACCTGAACTACGACGAGAGCCTCGGCCTTGAAGCCGCGGTGCGCAACGTCGCCGACCAGGCCGAAGAAGCTGTGCGCGCCGGCCGCACCCAGATCGTGTTGACCGACCGCCACATCGCGCCGGGCAAGCTGCCGATCCACGCCTCGCTCGCCACCGGCGCCGTGCACCATCGCCTGACCGAAAAAGGCCTGCGTTGCGACTCCAACATCCTCGTCGAGACCGCCACCGCTCGCGATCCGCACCACTTTGCGGTGCTGATCGGCTTCGGCGCTTCGGCGGTGTACCCGTTCCTCGCCTATGAAGTGCTGGGTGACCTGATCCGTACCGGTGAAGTACTGGGCGATCTCTACGAGGTGTTCAAGAACTACCGCAAGGGCATCACCAAGGGCCTGCTGAAGATTCTGTCGAAGATGGGCATCTCCACCGTCACGTCGTATCGCGGCGCTCAACTGTTCGAAGCCATCGGCCTGTCCGAAGAAGTCTGCGACCTGAGCTTCCGTGGCGTGCCAAGCCGTATCAAAGGCGCGCGTTTCGTCGACATCGAAGCCGAACAGAAAGCGCTGGCGGCCGAAGCCTGGAGCGCGCGCAAGCCGATCCAGCAAGGCGGCCTGCTCAAGTTCGTGCACGGTGGCGAATACCACGCGTACAACCCGGACGTGGTCAGCACCCTGCAAGCCGCCGTGCAGCAGGGCGACTACGCCAAGTTCAAGGAATACACCGCGCTGGTGGATAACCGCCCGGTGTCGATGATCCGCGACCTGTTCAAGGTGAAGACCCTGGACACACCGTTGGCCATCAGCGAAATCGAACCGCTGGAATCGATCCTCAAGCGCTTCGACTCCGCCGGTATTTCCCTCGGCGCCTTGTCGCCTGAGGCGCACGAAGCCCTGGCCGAAGCCATGAACCGCCTGGGTGCGCGTTCCAACTCCGGCGAAGGCGGCGAAGACCCGGCGCGCTACGGCACCATCAAAAGCTCGAAAATCAAGCAGGTCGCCACCGGCCGTTTCGGCGTGACCCCGGAATACCTGGTCAACGCCGAAGTGCTGCAGATCAAGGTGGCTCAGGGCGCCAAGCCCGGTGAGGGCGGCCAGCTGCCGGGCGGCAAGGTCAACGGCCTGATCGCCAAGCTGCGTTATGCAGTGCCGGGCGTGACTCTGATTTCGCCACCGCCGCACCACGATATCTATTCGATTGAAGACTTGTCGCAGCTGATTTTCGACCTCAAGCAAGTCAACCCGCAGGCCCTGGTCTCGGTGAAACTGGTGGCGGAAGCCGGCGTGGGCACTATCGCCGCCGGCGTGGCCAAGGCGTATGCCGACCTGATCACCATCTCCGGCTACGACGGCGGCACCGGCGCTTCGCCGCTGACCTCCATCAAATACGCCGGTGCGCCATGGGAACTCGGCCTGGCGGAAACCCACCAGACCCTGCGCGGCAACGACCTGCGCGGCAAGGTGCGGGTACAGACCGACGGCGGCCTGAAAACCGGCCTGGACGTGATCAAGGCCGCGATTCTCGGTGCCGAGAGCTTCGGCTTCGGCACGGCGCCCATGATCGCCCTGGGCTGCAAATACCTGCGCATCTGCCACTTGAACAACTGCGCCACCGGCGTGGCGACGCAGAACGAAAAACTGCGCAAGGATCACTACATCGGCACCGTCGACATGGTGGTGAATTTCTTCACCTACGTCGCCGAAGAAACCCGTGAGTGGCTGGCCAAGCTGGGCGTGCGTTCCCTCGAAGAGCTGATCGGTCGCACCGACCTGCTGGAGATCCTCCAGGGCCAGACCGCCAAGCAGCACCACCTGGACCTGACGCCGTTGTTGGGCAGTGATCACATCCCGGCCGACAAGCCACAGTTCTGCGGCGTGGAACGCAACCCGCCGTTCGACAAAGGCCTGCTGGCCGAGCAGATGGTCGCGATGGCCGGTTCCTCGATCAACGACGCCAGCGGTGGCGAATTCGCCCTGGATATCTGCAACTGCGACCGTTCCATCGGCGCACGCATCTCCGGCGAAATCGCACGCAAGCACGGCAACCAGGGCATGGCGAAGGCGCCAGTCACCTTTCGCTTCAAGGGCACTGCGGGCCAGAGCTTCGGCGTGTGGAACGCCGGCGGCCTGCACATGTACCTGGAAGGCGACGCCAACGACTACGTGGGCAAGGGCATGACCGGCGGCAAGCTGGTGATCGTTCCGCCTAAAGGCAGCGTTTACAAGACCCAGGACAGCGCCATCATCGGCAACACCTGCTTGTACGGCGCCACCGGTGGCAAGCTCTTCGCCGCAGGCACCGCCGGCGAGCGTTTCGCCGTGCGTAACTCCGGTGCCCACACCGTGGTGGAAGGCACAGGCGATCACTGCTGCGAGTACATGACCGGTGGCTTTGTCGCGGTATTGGGCAAGACCGGTTACAACTTCGGTTCGGGCATGACCGGCGGTTTCGCCTACGTGCTCGACCAGGACAACACCTTCGTCGACAAGGTCAACCACGAGTTGGTCGAGATCCAGCGCATCAGCGGCGAAGCCATGGAATCCTATCGCAACCACTTGCAGCACGTGCTGGATGAATACGTCGAGGAAACCGGCAGCGAATGGGGTCGTAACCTCGCCGAAAACCTCGATGATTACCTGCGTCGTTTCTGGCTGGTCAAGCCCAAGGCTGCCAACCTGAAATCGTTGCTTTCCAGCATCCGTGCCAACCCGCAGTGATATGCGCCTGAAGAGTTTGATGAGGTTTTAACATGGCTGAACGTCTGAATAACGACTTCCAGTTCATCGATGTCGGGCGCAAAGATCCGAAGAAGAAACTGTTGCGTCAACGCAAGAAAGAGTTCGTGGAAATCTACGAACCCTTCAAACCCCAGCACTCGGCCGACCAGGCCCACCGCTGCCTGGGGTGCGGTAACCCGTATTGCGAATGGAAGTGCCCGGTGCACAACTTCATTCCCAACTGGCTGAAGCTGGTGGCCGAGGGCAACATCCTCGCCGCCGCCGAGCTGTCGCACCAGACCAACACCCTGCCGGAAGTCTGCGGCCGGGTGTGCCCGCAGGACCGTCTGTGCGAGGGCGCGTGCACCCTCAACGACGGCTTCGGCGCGGTGACCATCGGTTCGGTGGAGAAGTACATCACCGACACAGCCTTCGCCATGGGCTGGCGCCCGGACATGTCCAAGGTCAAGCCGACCGGCAAGCGCGTGGCGATCATCGGCGCGGGCCCTGCCGGCCTGGGTTGTGCCGACGTACTGGTGCGTGGCGGCGTGACCCCGGTGGTGTTCGACAAGAACCCGGAAATCGGCGGCCTGCTGACCTTCGGTATCCCAGAGTTCAAGCTGGAAAAAACCGTGTTGAGCAACCGTCGTGAAGTGTTCACCGGCATGGGTATCGAGTTCCGCCTGAACACCGAGATCGGCAAAGACGTGACCATGGAGCAACTGCTCGAAGAATACGATGCGGTGTTCATGGGCATGGGCACCTACACCTACATGAAGGGCGGCTTTGCCGGTGAGGACCTGCCGGGCGTGTATGACGCGCTCGACTTCCTGATCGCCAACGTCAACCGCAACCTGGGCTTTGAAAAGTCGCCGGAAGATTTCGTCGACATGAAGGGCAAGAAGGTCGTGGTGCTGGGCGGTGGCGACACCGCGATGGACTGCAACCGCACCTCGATCCGCCAGGGCGCCAAGTCGGTGACCTGCGCGTATCGCCGTGACGAAGCCAACATGCCCGGCTCGCGCAAAGAGGTGAAGAACGCCAAGGAAGAAGGCGTGAAATTCCTCTACAACCGCCAGCCGATCGCGATTGTCGGTGAAGACCGTGTCGAAGGCGTGAAGGTGGTCGAGACCCGTCTCGGCGAACCGGACGCCCGTGGCCGCCGCAGCCCCGAGCCGATCCCGGGTTCCGAAGAGATCATCCCGGCCGACGCCGTGGTCATCGCCTTCGGTTTCCGCCCAAGCCCGGCGCCCTGGTTCGAGCAGTTCCAGATCCAGACCGACAGCCAGGGCCGCGTCGTCGCCCCGGAACAAGGCCAGTACAAGCACCAGACCAGCAACCCGAAGATTTTTGCGGGTGGCGATATGGTGCGCGGCTCTGACCTGGTAGTAACGGCGATCTTCGAAGGCCGCAACGCCGCCGAAGGCATCCTGGACTATCTTCAGGTCTGACCCATTTCACCTTTGAAATATGGCCAAAATGTGGGAGGGGGCTTGCCCCCGGTAGCGGTGGTTCAGTTAAAGATACTCAGACTGACACACTGCAATCGGGGCAAGCCGAATCGTCGCACCGCCCCTCCCACATTTGATTTGCGCAGGTTCAAGATATTGTCGTAAATCAACCCGATAGACAAAAGGCACGGCTCACTCCGTGCCTTTTGCGTCGCGCTCTGAGAAAATGCCCGCACTTTTTTTGCGGATGCCGACATGACTGCCCTCAAGAACGACCGTTTCCTTCGTGCCCTGCTCAAGCAGCCTGTAGACGTCACTCCGGTGTGGATGATGCGTCAAGCCGGTCGCTACCTGCCGGAATACCGCGCCAGTCGCGCCCACGCCGGCGACTTCATGAGCCTGTGCATGAACCCGGAATTCGCCTGCGAAGTCACCCTGCAGCCGCTGGACCGCTACCCACAACTGGACGCGGCCATCCTGTTCTCCGACATCCTCACCATCCCCGACGCCATGGGCCAGGGCCTGTATTTTGAAACCGGCGAAGGCCCGCGTTTCAAGAAGGTCGTCAGCACCCTGGCCGATATCGAAGCCCTGCCGATCCCCGATCCGCACAAAGACCTCGGCTACGTGATGGACGCCGTAAGCACCATCCGCCGCGAACTGAACGGCCGCGTGCCGCTGATCGGCTTCTCCGGCAGCCCCTGGACCCTGGCCACCTACATGGTCGAAGGCGGCTCGTCGAAAGACTTCCGCAAAACCAAGGCCATGCTCTACGACAACCCGCAGGCCATGCACCTGCTGCTGGATAAGCTGGCGCAGTCGGTGACCTCCTACCTCAACGGCCAGATCATGGCCGGCGCGCAAGCGGTGCAGATTTTCGACACCTGGGGCGGCAACCTGTCGGCGGCGGCATACCAGGAATTCTCCCTGGCCTACATGCGCAAGATCGTCGGCGGCCTGATCCGCGAACACGAAGGCCGCAAAGTGCCGGTAATCATGTTCACCAAAGGCGGCGGCCTATGGTTGGAGAGCATTGCAGACGCCGGTGCCGATGCCCTGGGTCTGGACTGGACCTGCGACCTCGGCGAAGCCCGCCGTCGCGTCGGCAACCAGGTTGCGCTGCAAGGCAACATGGACCCGACGGTGCTGTACGCCAAGCCGGAAGCGATCCGCGCCGAAGTCGGCCGCATCCTGGCCAGCTATGGCAAGGGCAGCGGGCATGTGTTCAACCTGGGTCATGGCATCACGCCGGAAGTGAACCCGGAGCACGCGGGCGCGTTCCTGCAGGCGGTGCATGAACTGTCCGCGCAATACCACGAATAAAACGCAAACCAAAATGTGGGAGGGGCGGTGCGACGATTCGCCCCTCCCACATTAATAGCCAGAAACCTTCAGACATGCCCCAACGGCGGCAGCTTCGCCAACTTCAATGCCACCAGCAGCGCGCCGATCAACAACGCCACGATAAACGCGCCGATCCCGTTCCACCCGGCAAGGTGCCAGAAAAAACCGCCCGTGGTGCCCGCGACGCTGGAGCCGGCGTAATAGCTGAACAGGTACAGCGAGGACGCTTGCCCCTTGGCCTTGACCGCGCGGCGGCCGATCCAACTGCTGGCCACCGAGTGGGCGCCGAAGAAGCCGAAGGTGAAGACCAACATGCCCGGCACCACCAGCCACAATGGCGTGAAGAGGGTTAACGTCATTCCGCCGAGCATCAACACGATGGTGGCCCACAGCACGCGTCGGCGGCCGAGGCGGTCGGCCAGCGAGCCGATTTTCGCCGAGCTGTAGATACCCGAGAGGTACACCAACGACAGCAGGCCGACCACCGCCTGGCTCAGGTCGTAGGGATCGGCCAGCAGGCGATAGCCGATGTAGTTGAACATCGTCACGAAGGCACCCATCAACAGGAAGGCTTCCAGAAACAACCATGGCAGGCCGGCGTCCTTGAAGTGCATGACAAAGCCGTCAACCAGGCTGCGCGGCTTGAGGCTGCTGGCGCGGAAGTTGCGCGATTCGGGGAGGATCTTCCAGAACACCGTGGCCGCAATCAGCGCCAGGGCGCCGATGATCAGCATCGCGGTGTGCCAGCTGACGAAGTCGATCAATACGCCGATCATCAAGCGCCCGCTCATCCCGCCTATCGCATTGCCGCCGATGTAAAGGCCCATGGCCAGGCCAATGTGGTGTGGGTGGATCTCTTCGCTCAGGTAGGTCATGGCAACGGCGGCCAAGCCGCTCAACGATAGCCCGACCAGCGCACGCATCAGCAAGATCCCTTCCCAGGATGGCATCAGACCGCTGGCAATCGTGGCCAGCGCCGCGCAGAACAATGCAGCCACCATCACCGGTTTACGTCCCAGGGTGTCGGAAATCGGCCCGGTGATCAGTAGGCCCAGGGCAAGCATCGCGGTGGCGACCGACAGAATCAGACTGCTTTGCGCCGCATTGATGGAAAACTCGTGGGACAGCGCCGGCATCATCGGTTGCACGCAATACAGCAGGGCAAACGTGGCGAAACCGCCGCAGAACAGCGCCAGCACCGTACGCATGAACATCGGCGTGCCTTTTTCGATGTAGGCGTCGCTCGGTTGAGCCACCCCTTCATCCAGGGCGGTGGGCGGTACTTCGTGAGCGAGTGGCGCGACAGCAGATTTCACAGGGGCCTCGTTGAGCAATGGTCTGCCAGGGCAGGCAATGCAAAAAAGAATATAGCTGGCTAATGATTCTTTCCAATATATTGTTCGACCTGTTTGATAGCTTTTACGACCTAATGAGGTGGGCATGGAATTGCGTCATCTGCGGTACTTCATCGCCGTCGCCGAAGAGCTGCACTTTGGTCGAGCGGCGCAGGTGCTGGGCATCTCGCAACCGCCGCTGAGCCAGCAGATCCAGGCGCTGGAGCAGGAGGTGGGCGCACGGTTATTCGAGCGTACCAATCGTCGGGTCGAGCTGAGCGAGGCGGGACGGCTGTTCCTGCACGAAGCGCGATTAGTGCTGGCGCAGGTGGACAAGGCGGCTGACGTGGCCCGGCGTGCGCAATTGGGCGAACTGGGGGAATTGAAGATCGGCTTCACGTCGTCGGCGCCGTTCAATTCCAGCATTCCCCAGGCGATCTTTGCGTTTCGCCAGGCCTTCCCGGCGGTACACCTGAACTTGCAGGAAATGAGCAGCACCGAAGTGGCCGAGTCGCTGCTGGATGAGTCGATCCAGGTGGGGCTGATGCGGCCGTTGCCGTTGGCGGACTCGTTGAGTGTTGTCGAGCTGATGCGTGAGCCGCTGGTCGCGGTATTGAACGCAGGCCACCCATTGGCGCAAGGCAGCGAGCGTGGCTTGCATCTGACGCAACTGGCTGACGAGCCATTTGTGTTTTTCCCACGCAGTTACGGTAGTGGCTTGTATGCCCAACTGCTCAGCCTGTGCCGCGACGCCGGCTTCAGCCCACACGTCGCCCAGGAAGCGGGAGAGGCGATGACCATCATCGGCCTGGTGGCCGCAGGGCTGGGAGTTTCGGTGTTGCCGGCGTCTTACCAGCGCATTCGCATTGATGGTGTGGTGTATCGCACCTTGCTCGACCCGGAGGCGGTGACGTCGGTGTGGCTGGTGCAGCGCAAGGGTGCGCAGACGCCCATGGCTGCGGCGTTTGTGGAGCTGCTGACGCGTAAGGCGCTGGTGTAGGCACTGGCAGGGAAGAGGGCGCCGAAAGGCGCCCTTTGTCGTTGCTGAAGAACAGAGCGCGTCGGTTCTACTTGGAGGTACCCGTCTGCTCGAACAACTGTGCCGCCGAGCCCGATTCATTCACGCCACCGTTGCGCAAGCCCGCCATGATGTCGCTGTCCAGGTTGTTCACCCAGCGGTTGTAGTTGCGGTGGATCTTGCCGTCCTTGTAGCCCAGCGCGCGGCTGTCGCGGTAGGTGATGGCGTAGCTGTTACGGGTGTAGCGGATGTCGATGGCTGCGTAATACTGGTTGCGCACGGTGATCTCGGCCTGCACCAGTTGCGGGCTCAGGCGTTGTACGGTCCATTCGCGTTTTTGCAGGGCGTTGACGATGACCTGCTTCATTTTTTCTTCGCTGACCTGGGTGTCGGCCTGCAGGTCGTGCTGGGTGTTGAGCACCGGTTTGCTGGTGCAGCCGGCAGTGGTCAGCAGGGCCAGGGTGATCAGGGTGGCGCGTAGCAAGGAAGACATTCCGTATTCTCCAATCGATTAAAAAGTCAGGACCAGCGGCGGAAGATCAGCGACGTGTTCACGCCGCCAAAGGCAAAGTTATTGTTCATCACGTAGTCGTGATGCATCTCGCGAAACTCACCTTGCAGGTAATCCAGCTCGCCGCATTGCGGGTCGACGGAGTCCAGGTTGAAGGTGTGCACGTACTGGTTGCTGTTCATCATCTCGATGCTGAACCACGACTCCAACGCCCCGCACGCCCCGAGGGTGTGGCCGAAGAAGCTTTTCTGCGAGCTGATGGGCATGCGCGGGCCGAACAGGCTGCTGGTGGCCTGGGTTTCGGCGATGTCGCCTTGATCGGTGGCGGTGCCGTGGCCGTTGACGTAGCCGATGGCGGACGGTGCCAGCCCGGCGTCTTCCAGGGCCAGCTCCATGGCGCGGCGCATGGTCTTCTGTTCCGGGCGAGTGGTGTGCTGGCCGTCGGCGTTGCTGCCGAAGCCGACGATCTCTGCGTGGATATGCGCACCGCGCGCCAGGGCGTGCTCCAACTCTTCAAGCACCAGCATGCCGCCGCCTTCGCCGATCACCAGGCCGTCGCGGCCGCTGTCGTATGGGCGTGGGCTGGTTTGCGGCGCGTCGTTTTTCAGGCTGGTGGCGTAAAGCGCGTCGAACACCATGGCTTCGGTGGGGCATAGCTCTTCGGCGCCGCCGGCGAGCATCAACGGCAGGCGGCCGAACTTGATCGCCTCGTAGGCATAGCCGATGCCCTGGCTGCCGCTGGTGCAGGCGCTGGAGGTGGGGATCAGGCGCCCGGTCAGGCCAAAAAAGATGCTGATATTCGCCGCGGTGGTGTGCGGCATCATGCGCACATAGGAGTTGGCGTTGAGCCCCTCGGCCACGGAGTTCAGCAGCATGTTGCCGAAGGCCTTGATCTCGTCGGTGCTGCCGGTGGACGAGCCGCAGGCCACACCCATGCGCCCGTCCTTGATCGACTCGTCACCGAGCAGGCCGGCGTCCTGCAGCGCCTGCTCCGCCGCCCACACCGCCAGGCGCGAGACGCGGCCCATGCTGCGCAATTGCTTGCGCGTCCAATGCGCCGGCACCACGAAATCATCAATCGGCCCGGCCAGGCGCGTGTTCAGTTCGGTGAACCGATCCCACTCGTCCATGCGCCGGATGCCGCTGCGGTTGGCGCGGAAGTTGGCCGAGATGGTGGCCCAGTCACCGCCCAGGGAGGTCATGCCGGCCATGCCGGTGACGACGACGCGTTTCATCAGCACAGGCCCCCATTCACGGCCAATACCTGGCGAGTGATATAGCCGGCTTCGGCCGACATCAGGAAATTCACCGCACCGGCGACTTCTTCCGGGGTGCCCATGCGCTGCGCCGGGATCATCTTCATCAGTTCTTCCACCGGTACGTTTTCATCCAGCATGGCGGTATCGATCAAGCCCGGTGCCACGCAGTTGACGGTGATCTTGCGCTTGCCCAGTTCGATGGCCAAGGCCTTGGCGGCGCCGATCAGGCCGGCCTTGGAGGCACTGTAGTTAACCTGGCCACGGTTACCGATCAGCCCCGAGACCGACGTAATACACACGATACGCCCGGCGGCGCGGCGCCGGATCATCGGCATCATCACCGGGTGCAGCACGTTGTAGAAGCCGTCCAGGTTGGTGCGCATCACGACGTCCCAATCGTCTTCGGACAAGGCCGGGAACGCGCCGTCGCGGGTCAGGCCGGCGTTGAGCACCACGCCATAGTAGGCGCCGTGTTGCTCCACATCGGCTTCAAGGATTGCCTTGCAGGCCGTACGGTCCGCTACGTCGAATTGCAGCACCCGCGCCCGGCGTCCCAGGGCCTCGATTTCGACCTGTACTGCGTCGGCTTCGGCACGGCCGCTGCGGCAATGCAGCACGATGTCATGCCCGGCCTGGGCCAGGCGCAGGGCGATGGCGCGGCCGATGCCACGGCTGGAGCCGGTGACCAGTACGGATTCAGTCATGGCGTTTCGTCCTTCGATTCAGCTAAATAGTTGGCCGCCTGGGGCGGTCGAAATACGTTCAAACGGGCGCTGGCCTGGATGCCGATTCCGGTAAGGTGGCATTCGAACACACCCATGCCGTTGTCGTCTTCCAGGGAGCGCAAACCGTGGATGGTCAACTCGGCGCCGGCAGGGAAGTGCGCCACGTTGCATTCAAACTTACGTGTGCCCAGCAGGAACCCCAGTTCCACCGCTTCGCCCTTTTGACGTGCGTGGCAACCGGCGTAGGCGGCGACACTTTGCGCCATCAACTCAACGCCGACCCACGCCGGCAGGCTGCCGTCGGCCTGGTTGAACAGGCCGCCAGGCTTGACGGTGGTGCGGGTGTGGATCTGCTCGTCATCGAACGACAGCACGTGGTCGATCAGAATCATGTCGCCGGCGTGAGGCAGCAGTTCGGCGAGTGGCCAGTGGGTCATGGGGCCTCTCCGATAATCAGGCTGATGTTGTTGCCGCCGAAGGCAAATGAATTGCTCATCAGGCAAGGTTTTTCCAGGGTGTCGCCGCGGCGCGCCCATTGCAAGGCAGGCAGCGCGGGGTCGGGCTGGCCGTCCCACACGTGGGGCGGCACGCGGCCGTGGGCCAGGCTCAGCCAGCAGAAGGCAGCTTCCAATGCGCCGGCCGCGCCCAGGGTATGGCCGCTCATGGGTTTGGTCGATGAGCAGGCGACGCCATCGGGGAAGAGGCTGGCGACGGCCAGGCTTTCCATCGCGTCGTTGTGCTGGGTGGCGGTGCCATGCAGGTTCAGGTAGCCGATCTGCTCGGGCACAAGCCCTGCACTGGCCAGGGCCTTGCGCATTGCCTGCAATGCGCCTTTGCCGGTGGGCTCGGGCGCGGAAATATGGTGGGCGTCGCAGCTGGCGCCGCCGCCGAGCAGAGCGATGGGGCCCGGTGCCCGGGTCATCAGAAACAGCACCGCCGCTTCGCCGATATTGATGCCATCGCGGTTCGCCGAAAACGGGTTGCAACGTTCACTCGACACCGCTTCCAGCGCACTGAAGCCATTGAGGGTCAGCTTGCACAGGCTGTCCACGCCGCCGCAGATCACCGCATCGCATACGCCAAGGTCGAGCAGGCGTTGGGCACTTAGCAGCGCGCGGGCGCTGGAGGTGCAAGCGGTGGAAATCACATAGGCCGGGCCGCTCAATTGCAGCCAGTCGGCGAGGAAGTTCGCCGGCGCGCTGAGTTCCTGTTGCTGATAGTCGTAGTCGCCGGGGAATTGCCGATCGCGCAGGTACTCGGCGATGCCACGGCTGGCTTCGTCGATGCCCGAGGTGCTGGTGCCCAGCACGATGCCGACCCGCGAGGCGCCGTAGGTGTGGATCGCCTGGCGAATCGGCTGTTCGACCTGCAACGCCGCCTCCAGCAGCAACTGGTTATTGCGGCTGCTCTGTTGGCCGAGCTCCAGCGGGATGGCCGCCAACTCGCCCTGCACGCCCGCCACTGGCAACACGCGTTCCGGCACCCAGCCACTTTCGGCGCGCATGCCGGAGCAATCGCCGGCAAACAGGCTGCGGCTCACTTCGGCCTGGCCCCGGCCGAGGGCGCAAATCACCCCAAGGGCATTCAGGTAGGCGCTCATCGCGCGGCACCCAGCGGTGTGATGCGGTAGCTCAACGGCTGGCCGGTCATGTTCACGCTGAACACTTCGGACGACTGATACACGATCTGCCAATGGCCCGGCAGCGTACGCGTGAGGTCCATCGCCTGGGCGTCGGGGTAGAGCGCGCGCAGGTCATCCGCCGAGGTCAGGGCAAACAGCAGCGCGGCAAACAATTCGCGCGCCTGGGGGTTGGGCGGCAGCAGGCCGTCGGCCTGCCACTGCCCATTGAGCAGTTTTTGCCGGGCCTGGGGGATGCCCAGCGGGTCCATCATTGACCAGCGGATCGCGCCGTCCTCACGTTGGATCACCAGCAGCCAGTCTTGGCTCTGGCCCTCGGCCAGGCGCTGCACATGCAGTTGCATCGGCAGCGCCAAGGCCGGGGTTTTTTCCGGCAACGGCGGTTGGCCGGCGCAGGCGCTCAGCAGCAACAGGCAAGCGATCAGCAGGCTGCGCATCATGGCGTGGCGCTCGCCAGGGGTTTGCGTGCCACGCAGTTGACCAGGGTTTCTTCCCGCTGGCCCACCGGCGGCGGGTTACGCAGGCCCCAGCGCTCCAGCAGGCCGAAATCGGTGGAGCGGCTCCACCACAAATACGGGTACGAGACGTTCTGCGGGCCAAATTCAAAGCCCTGCTCGCGAAGCATCCCCAAGTACTCTTCGGCGCTTTTCTGCACATGCATGGGGTGGCGGAACAGCCAGCGGATCACCCAGGTGTCGATATAGGCCTCGGTGGATTCGGCGAACAGCAGATAGCCGCCCGGCTTGAGTACCCGATAAAACTCTTGCAGGGCGCGATGCTGTTCAACCAGATGATGGAAAGTCTGGTGGCAGAACAGGAGGTCGACGCTGGCATCTGGCACGTTGAGCGTCGCGCAATCGCTGCCGATCAGCTCCACTTCCAGGCCCTGGCGTGCGGCTTCGGCCTTGCTCAGTGCCAGGCTGTGAGGGTCGGCATCCAGGCCGATCAGGCGCTGGGGGGCGAACACCTGCTGCAAATACTGAAACGACTTGCCCTGGCCGCAACCGGCGTCCAACAGCACCGGCGCTGCCGGCAGCGGCTCGGTGAACAAGCTGCGCAGGTCATTGATCGCCACGCGCAGCACATGGTGCTGCCAGGTGTGGCTGCGCAGGAACCAGAAGCCGAATCGGGTTTCTTCGACGTAGTTTTTACTCAAATATTGAGCGCTCATACCGGTTCACTCGCACAGATTTCCGACAACATCCGCAACCGTCGCTTGGGTTCGCTGACAAACGGGTTGCGTTCGTCCCACGCATAACCGGCGAGGATCGAGCTGATCATGCGGCGAATATCCGGCGAACTGTCCGGGTGGAAGATCACGTCCTGGAACGTGCCCGCATACCAGCCTTCGACGTAGCAACGGAAGGTGTCGACGCCGCGCTTCAAGGGGGCGGCGAACTCGGTTTGCCAGTCCACGGTCTGGCCTTTGAGCTGACGGTCCAGCAGGCCGGCCGCCATGCTCGCCGAGCGCATGGCGATGGTCACGCCGGATGAAAATACCGGGTCGAGGAACTCCGCAGCATTGCCCAACAAGGCAAAGCCTGGGCCGTGCAACGCTTTGACATTGGCCGAGTAGCCGCCGATGGTGCGCGCCGGCGTATCCCACACGGCGTTGTGCAGCACGCCGGACAGGCTTGGGGTTTCGTCGATAAAACCACGCAGGCAAGCGTCAAGGTCGGCGTCGCGGCCGTCGAAATGTTCCTTGGCCGCCACCACGCCCACCGAGCAGCGGCCGTTGCTGAAGGGGATGGTCCAGAACCAGATATCGCGTTGGGTCGGGTGGGTGGTGATCAGGATCTTGGTGCGGTCGAAACCGGGGTGTTCGATGCGGTCTTCGACATGGGTGAACACCGCCTGGCGTACCGGGAAGTTCGACGGCGCCTCCAGGTCCAGCAAGCGCGGCAGCACGCGGCCATAACCGCTGGCGTCGAGCACGAACTTGGCTTTGAGGTGGTACTCGCTGCCGTTCTCGCGACGCACGTGCAGGTAACGGGTTTCGCCCTTGAAATCCACGCCGACGATGGTTTCGCCGTAGCGGATCTCCACGCCCTGCTGTGCGGCCTGGTCGGCCAGCAACTTGTCGAATTCGCCGCGCTGCACCTGGAAGGTGGTCGGCTTGCCGTTGCTGAAGGTGTCGCTGAAGTCAAAGGCGCTGTAGCGCTCGCCCCAGGCGAACGCGGCGCCGGTTTTCACTTGGAAACCGGCGGCCTGCACGGCATCAAGCATGCCGGCTTCTTCAATAAAGTCGATGCAGTGGGACAGCAGGCTTTCGCCGATCGAGAACCGCGGGAAATGCTGGCGCTCGATGATCAATACGTCATGCCCTTTGCGTTTCAGCAGCGCGGCGGCGATGGCTCCGGACGGGCCGGCGCCGATCACCACCACTTGGCGACGTTCCATTTCAACTATGGGCACGAGGGCTCCTTGCCACATTGGCGATAATCACATTCATTAGGCGTATTTGCGCTGGCCGGCCCAGGGCGCCAGCATAAAGCTGAAGGCCAGGCCCAGGCTGACCGATAGGCCGAAATTACTCACCGCGGGCGTACTGGATACGGCCAGCAGGCCAAACGACAACCAGGTCGTCAGCGCCGCCAGCAGTGTACCCAACAGGCTGACAGCAGCGCCGCCGATCTGTTCGCGCATCAGGATCGCGTAATCGACGCTGATCGCCGTGACCAGCAGCAAACCAAACAGGCTGAACAACGTCAGCGGCTGGCCCAGCCAACCGAGGCTGGCCAGGCTGCACAGCGCGGCCAGCAACGGCAGGGCGACGATGCGCAAGGCACCCCCGAAGCCGAACGGCAAGATCAGCAACAGCACGATCAGTACACACGACATCAGTTTCAATTCGGCGGCGCTGACCTGCGTGTCGGCGAACACGCGGTTCAAGTCGCCGAGGCGGTCGACTAACTGCACGCCGGGCAAGTCCACCGCCTGCACACGCAGCAGCGCCGGATTGTTCAGGCCCTGCAGGCTGACCATCGCCGCCACGCCGCCATCCACCGGGCCGAGCCACAAGGTGCGCCAGGGTTCGGCCAACGGCCCTGTCAGCGCGGAGTCGATGTCTTCGGTGGGCAGCGCTTGCAGGTGCGCGACTTCGGCTTGCAGGGCGCTCGCCGGTACGCCGAGGTCCAGCAACGGCTGCCAATGCTGCGCGAGTGCGTTCAGGGCCTCGCGCAGCTGTTGCTGCTCGGCCGGCAGGTTGACCAGTTGATTCAGTGCCAGGTAACCCTGGAGCTTGTCCATGTTCACCAGTTGGTCCAGACGCTGGCTCAAGGCGCGTTGGCGCTCCAGCAACTGTTGTTGGTTCTCGGCGCGCACCAGGAAGAACTGGCTGGTGGGCTGGAACCCGGTGATGCGCGCCACGGCCTGGGCCTCTTGCAGCAATTGCGGCGGCGCGCCGATCCACTGGCGGATATCGTTTTTGCTGTTCAGCTGCCACAGGCCCCCGGCGCAAAACAGCAGCACCAGCGCCAGCAACACCGGGCTGGGTACACGCTTGAGCAAGGCCTCACGCAACAGCCACAGGCATTCGGCGATACGCAGTGGCCAGTGCGCCGGGCGCAGCTCCACGCCCTTGAGCAGCGCCGGCAACAGGCACACGGCGCACAGGTAGGCCCCGACCAGGCCTGCGGCAGAGAACACGGCGATTTGCGTCAGCGCCGGGAACGGCGTCCAGGCCAGCGCCAGGTAACCGATGCAACTGGTCGCCAGGCTCAGGCTCAGCCCCGGCAGGGTCAGGCGCAACGCCGGCCAACTGCGCCATGGCTTGAGGCTCCAGCTTTTTGTCAGGTAGTGCAGCGGGTAATCCACCGCCACGCCGATCAGGCTGGAACCGAGTACCAGGGTCATCACATGCATACGGCCAAACAGCGCCACGCAGGCCACGGCGCCAAACAGCATGCCCACCAGCACCGGCACGAAGGCCAGCAACACCCGCCAACGACGGAACGCCAGTAACAGCAATAACAGGATGCCCACGGTCGCGCCGCCGCCGACCCAGGTGATTTCCCGGGTGGCTTGCCGTTGACCGTTGGCGGCATACAGCAAGCCGCTGGCGGCCAGCAGTTGCGCACCCTGCTGGCCGGCCTGTGCGCGGCTGGCCTGGAGCAAGTCCGCCACCTGCAGCGGCAGTTTCATGTCGAAGGCATTGCCGGTGGTGCGCGCGCGCAGCAGCACCCAGCTTTTGCCGTCGGCATCGGCGATCAACGCGCCGCTGCCGATATCCAACTGCACCGCGCCGCGTTGCGGCTGGCTGTTCTGGATACGCCCGGTGAGGCCGAGCCAGTCCTCCTGGCTCGGCACCAGGCTGAAGCCGGTGAAGGGGTCAAACAGCGACTGCACACGTTGTTGGATAAACGCGTCGGGGTGTTCGATCAGTTGCTCGCGGTCCTTGGCCGAGAGCATTGCCAGGCGGCCGCGCAGCAATTGTTCGCGCAGCGCCGGCAGGTCGGCCTGCAGGTTCCACTGCACCTTTTCAAACAGGCCACTGGCCTGCCAGCGCTCGCCCAACTGCTGCGCCACGGCCACCGCTTGCTGGCGGTCGGCGTGCCCCACCAGCACCAGCATTTCGCGGTTGAGCGGCTCTTGCACGCGCTGTTCGGCTTGCAGTTCCAAGGCATCCGGCGTGCTGCCCGGCACCAGCTCCATCAGGTTGGCCGACAGCGGCGCGCCATGGCGCCACTGCCAGCCGGCCAGGGCCAGCACGGCCACCAGCAGGATCAGGAACAGGCGCGGCAACAGACGCTCACTGGGCAAAGTCGTGTTGCTCCGCTTCACTCAACGGTTGATCGGCGGCGCTGCCTTGCAGGCGCAATAGGGTGCTGTCGCCCTGGGTTTCCAGCAGTTCGATGGTGTGCACCAAGGCGCCACCGTCGATGTTGATCTGGTTGAACACCTGCTTGAGCAACATAGAGCGGGGGATCAGCGTGAGCTTCCACTGCGTGGCCTCGCCTTGCAGTTGCAGTTCGAAGTCGCGCTGCAGGCCGCTGCTGTCGCCCTGCAACACGGCGAGGAACAAGCGATTCTGCTCGGCGCCGGCGCTCTTGTTCGGCAGCAGTTGCCAGCCATTGGCGTCACGACGGGCAATGCCCTGGGCGCTGATGCGGTAGTCCTGCTGCAACGGAGTCTTGAGCAGCCACAACAGGCCGTGGTTTTTGGCGAGGACGAAGGAGCCCTGGCTGACCAGCGGTTGCGGCAGGGCACGCAGGTGTTTTTCCTGGATGAAACTGCCGTGGATCACTGAAGGCTTTGCCAACTGGTCGCTGAGTTGTTGCAGGTCAAAAGCGCATGCTGTGCCTGAAACGCTCAACAACAGCATAAACCCGATCACTGTGGGAGCGGGCTTGCTCGCGAAGGACTTGAGGGCGCCGCAGCGTGTCAGGTACCCAGCGATATCGTTAACGACCTTCGCGAGCAAGCCCGCTCCCACAGGGGATCTCATTTCAAGGCTCTCTCTACGGCGTCTGTAAATATTTTGGGCGAGGCCAACTGCATCTCGCGGCTGGCCATTTCCACGGCCACTTGCACGGTGCTGGCGCGGGTCAAGCGCTCGCCGCTGGCCAGGTCGGTAATCAGGTAGTTGACCTTCAAGCGGTTCTCCCATTCCACCAGGCTGGCGCGCACGTTGATGGTCTGGCCAAAGATCGCCCCGCGCACATAGCGCAGTTGCATGTCGATCACCGGCCAGGCGTAGCCGGCTTCGAGCATGGCCGTGTAGTTGTGGCCGATCTTGTCCAGCAGCGCGCAACGCGCCACTTCCAGGTACTTCACGTAATGCCCGTGCCAGACCACGTTCATGGTGTCGACGTCGAAAAACGGCACGAGGATTTCGGTGTCGCTGTGCAATACGCCTTGGCTACGCATGCAGCCTCCAGTGTTGTTCGGCGATGCGTTGCAGGCACAGGCGCAGTTCGCCTTCCAGGGCACGGTCTTCGATGACCGGCGGGAAGTCCTTGGCCAGCGCTTCGTGCATTGCGGCCAGTGCGGGCGGCAATGGGCGTGCATCCGCGGCCTGGGCGCGTAGCCACACGCCCTGGTTGGCGGCGAGCAAAGTGGCGGCGGCGACCTGCTCGGTCAGTTCCAGCACGCGGATCGCATCACGGGCGGCGATGGTGCCCATGCTGACTTTGTCTTGGTTATGACATTCGGTGGAGCGCGAGAACACGCTGGCCGGCATGGTGTTTTTAAGGGCTTCGGCGGTCCAGGCGCTGGTACCGATCTGCACGGCCTTGAAGCCGTGGTTGATCATTGCGCGGTCGGCCGGGGCGCCGGACAGGTTGCTCGGCAGGCCGTGGTTGTAGCGCACATCCACCAGCAGCGCGAGCTGGCGATCCAGCAGGTCGGCGACGTTGGCCACCAGGGTCTTGAGGCTGTCCATGGCAAAGGCGATATGCCCGCCGTAGAAGTGCCCGCCGTGCAACACGCGCTCTTCTTCAGCGTCGATGATCGGGTTGTCGTTGGCGCTGTTCAGTTCGATCTCAATAAAGGACCGCAGCCAGTTCAGGCTGTCGGCCAGCACGCCAAGCACATGGGGCGCGCAGCGCAGGGAGTAGCGGTCCTGCAGGCGGTGCAGCGGCGCGGTCGGTGCGTCGATGGCCAAGTCCTGGCGTAGCCACGCGGCGACTTGCATTTGCCCCGGATGCGGTTTGGCGGCGAACAGGCGTTCGTCGAAGTGTTCCGGGTTGCCTTGCAGCGCCACCACGTTGAGCGCGGTGATGCGCGTGGCCAGTTGCAGCAGGTAGTCGGCGCGGGCGAAGGCCAGGCAGGCGAGGCCGGTCATCACAGCGGTGCCGTTCATCAGCGCCAGGGCTTCCTTGGGGCGCAAAACCAGCGGGGTCCAGCCCAGTTCGCGATGTACATCGGCGGCCTGGCGGCGTTCGCCACGGAACATTACCTCGCGCTCGCCGGACAGGGTCGCGGCTACATAGGACAGCGGCGTCAAATCACCGCTGGCGCCCACCGAGCCTTCTTCCGGGATCAGCGGCAGTACGTCGTGCTCCAGGAACGCGTGCAGGCGCTCCAGCAGTTCCACGCGCACCCCGGACACGCCGTGGCACAGCGACTGCAACCGCGCGGCGAGCACCGCGCGAGTGGCTTGGGCATCGAGCAACTTGCCCAGGCCACAGCCGTGGAAGGTATACAGGTGGCGCGGCAAGGCTTCGACGTGCTGCAACGGCACGGCCACCACGCACGAGTCGCCGTAGCCGGTGGTCACGCCGTAGATCACGCCTTCCTTGTCCAGCAGCGAGTCGAGGAACTGCGCGCCCTTGGCGATGCGCTGGCGATACGCGGCATCGCCCTGCAACTGCGTGGGCGCCTGACGGTTGGCCAGGGCCAGCACGTCTTCGATGCGCAGGGGGCGTTCGCCAAAGGTTACCGGCTCAAGATGCGTCGTCATCGGTCTTCCAGAAAGGGTAAAAGTTGAACCATTGTTGGGGCGCTTGCAGGCAGAACTGGCCCAGGCGCGCGGCGTAGCGCGCGGTCCATTGAGCGATGACCTGCTCGCGGGTGCTGCGCTTCCATTCGATCGATGGCGCGAACGGCTCAATAGTCAAGTGATAGCGGCCCTGCTGCTTGAGGCACATGAGCAGGTTCACCGGGCATTTGAGCAGGCCCGCCAGCAGCCACGGGCCTTGAGGAAATGCCGCGTCATGGCCGAGGAAATCCACGCGCACCGTGCGCCCGCCGTGCAGCGGTACGCGGTCGCCGGCAATGGCCAGCCACTCGCCGTCGTCCAGGCGCTGGCTGAGCAGCAGCATGGTGGCCGGGTCCAGCTCGCTGACCTGGATCAGGCGCAAATGGGTCGCGCCGGCTTCACCGAGCAAGCGGTTGAAACGTTCGGCGTGCTTGGTGTGCACCAGCACGTTCATGGTGACTTGTTCGCCAATCTCGGCCAGAGCGCGGCACACTTCGAGGTTGCCCAAGTGCGCGCCCACCAGCATCTGCCCGCGCTCGCTGCGCAGTTGCCCGCGTAATTGCGCCGGGTCGTTGATGTGGATCTGTTCCAGGCGCAGCTTGCCGTTCCACACGTCGAGCTTGTCGAGCAGGGCGTCGGCGAAGGCCATGAACTGGCCGAAGACGCTGCAATGGGACGGGCGCAACTCCTTGCGCTCGCTCCACTCGGCCAGGCGCCGTTGGTATTGCCAGGCGCTCTGGCGCGCCGTGCGGCCAAAAAGGAAAAAGTACAAGACGATGCCGTACAGCACCGGGCTCAGCACGCGTCGGCCGAGAACTTTGGCGGCGATGGCGGTGAGCCTCATCAGCCAGTAGCTGCCGCGCTCTTCGCGGTCGGCCCAGTGCTTGGTGCTGTCGGTCATACCTGCCACCGTCGCCACAGAATCATCGGCGCGCGCACCAACATGCCGAAGAACAGCCGGGTGTGCATGGCGCTGATGCGCACGTTGTCGTGGAACAGCCGGAAATGCGACAGGCCGTCGGCGGGGTAGTGCACCTTCGTCGGCAACCATCGCATCGGTTGGTTGCGCCAGGCCAGGCGCACCAGGATGTCCGAGTCGAAGTCCATGCGCGTGCCGATGTAGGCCGAGTCCATCAGCGCCAGCACCGGCGTCAGGGGGTACACGCGAAAGCCGCACATCGAGTCGCGGATCTGCAGCGACAGCGTGTTGATCCACACCCACACGTGGGTCAGGTAGCGTGCGTAGAGACGGCCTTTGGGCACGCTTTCATCGTATTCGGGGTAGCCGCAGATGATGGCATCGGGGTGCCTGCGCGAGGTGTCGATAAAGGTCTCGACTTCGCGCAGGTCATGCTGGCCATCGGCGTCGACTTGCAGCGCATGGCTGTAGCCCAGGCGCGCCGCTTCGCGAAAACCGGCCATGACGGCGCCGCCCTTGCCCAGGTTATGGGGCAGGGTCACCAGGGTGACGTGCTCCAGGGTCGCCAATTGCGCCAACACCGCCGCGCACGCCGAGCTGCTGCCGTCGTCCACCAGCAGGCACGGCAGGCCACTGTTCAACAGGCTTTGGACCACCGCAGGCACGGCGGCCTCGTGGTTGTAGACCGGGATCAGTGCGCAGGGGCTATGCATGTGTGGCCTCCAGCACTATCCGGCCACTGGAACACGCGGCAACGCCGTTGCGGTAGGCGAAATACAGCTTGCTGCGTTCGCGGTCGAAGCGCAGGTGCAGTTCGACCGTGTCGCCGGGGCGCACCAGTTGCTGAAACTTGAGCACTTCCATGCCGGCAAAGGTCGCGGGCAAATCAAGCAGTTGCCGGCCGAGGTTGACGGCCCATTCCACCTGCACCACGCCCGGCAGCACCGGGGTGGCCGGGAAGTGGCCGCTGAAATAGGCCAGGTCCGGCGGCACGCTCAACTGCAGGGTCCATTCGCCATTGGCCTCGACTTGCTCCAGTACTTCAGGCGCTTTCGGCCGAGGCGCCAACAGCAGCGCGGTCACCTCGGCCTGGGGCAGTTTGCCCTGGGCATTCAGCGGCAGTTGGCGCAGCAAACGCCAGCGACGCGGCAGCGCCAGGGCTTCGCAATGTTGGCTCAGGTGCTGACGCAGGGTCTGGGTGAGGCTGCGTCGGCCTTGATTGCGCAGGGCGTGCAGGCCGGCGGCGCTCAATACCACCAGGGCGCCGAGGGAGGCGCGACTTTCCTGGATCACGCCCAGGCGCGTTTCGGCGACCCAGGGGTGAGTCATCAACGCCTGTTCGAGCATGGGTAGGGAAATGCGTTTTTCTTCCAGCTTGACGATGCGATCCAGGCGGCCGAGCAGCTCGAAGCGGCCATCGGCATGAATGCGCGCAGCGTCGGCGGTGTGTTCGATATGCCCGGCGGGCAGGTAGGGGGATGCGATGCGCAGGGCGCCGTCGGCATCCTGGCTCAACTGCACATCGGCAAACGGCTGCCAGGGTTGCGCGCCCTGGCGCCAGGCAATGCCGCCGGTTTCTGAGCTGCCGAGGATTTCCGTCGGCCATTGTTGCAAGCGATCGTAGAGGCTGCCGGCGGCCTCGGACGGCAGCGCGCCGCCGGAGGAAAACACCCGTGAAACCTGGCTCAACGCGGGCCAGTCGAGGTTGTCGCCCATGCGCTTGAGCAGCGCCGGGCTCGCCACCCAGGCGAACTGCGCATGCTCGCGGCTGGCGCGTTGCAAGTCTTCGGGGAAGGCCAGCTGCTTGCGCACAAAGGTGCGACCGGCACACAACGGCCACAGTACGCGGAACAGCAAACCGTAGATGTGCTGGGTGGCGACACTGCCGATGATGCACGCATCCTTGAGATCGGCGCCCCACAGCGCCTCAAGGGCTTGGACTTCGTTGGCCAACTGACGCAGGGTTTTATCGATGCGCTTGGGCTCGCCGCTGGAGCCGGAGGTGCACAGGCTCAGTTGGCAGGTATCGAGGCTGAGGGCGGCAGGGCTCAAGGGGGCTTGGTAGAGCGCGTCCAGGTCCGCCGCTTCAGTCAGCCAGGCGTCGACGGCATCGGCCCAGCGTTGGCGGGTTTGCGGTTGCAGGTCGGCGGGTAGCAGCACGCTGACTCCGGCACGCCAGGCCCCCAGCAGGGCGATCGCCAGGCTGCCGGCATCTTCCAGGTACACGGCCAGGCGTCGAATGCCGCGCGCTTGCAGGCCGGCCGCCAGGCTCAGGGAATATTCCCACAGCTGGGCGTGATTCATCGCAGGTTCAGTCGTGACCCTGCGTTGTTGCAGCGGCTCAAGCAGCAGGTGCTCAAGTTTCAACCCATTCATACGCGGCCTCGAACCCTTTGTCGTACCAGCCATTCCACGGCAAACAACAGCCCCATCAGCCCGTAGGCGATCAAGCCGTTGTACAACGTCCACCAGCTCAGCGGCGCCCACAGGGTGAGGGCGGCGGCGAGCAGGCCATTGCACAGAAAAAATACACTCCACACCACGGTGACCTGGCGCGTATACACCACCGCATTCGCAGGCAGGTCCGGTTCAGTCATGCGTGCCAGGCGCTCGACCATCGGCGGGCCGTATTTCAGGCTCAGGCCAAACAGCGCCAGCATGAACGCACTGACCAGGCTCGGGTACCAGCGCAGCAAGTACGGGTTATCGAACCAGGCCAGCAACAGGCAGAACACGATCACCGCCAGCGCCATCCAGCGGCTGCCGGGGCGGCGCGTACCCGTGAAGGCGCGCAGCAGCCACAGGCCGCCCAACAGCAGGCCGAATTGCCAGGGTGCAAAATGTTCGGTGCCGTAATACACCGCAAAGGGGTACAGCAGCCCCGCCAACAACAGGCCAAGGCCGATCAGCCAGCTCATGCGGCGGGCTGGACCAGACGGTACACCGCCTCAACCACATCGTTGACAGTGCGCACCGCCTTGAACTCTTCGGCGGCGATTTTCTTGCCGGTCTGGCGCTTGATATGGTCGATCAGGTCGACAGCGTCGATGCTGTCGATTTCCAGGTCTTGATACAGGTTGGCGTCCAGAGTGACGCGTTCCGGGGGCAGTTCAAACAGTTCCACCAAGGCATCGCGCAGGGTGTTGAAAATATCGTCACGAGTTTGCATGGTCCGGTCTCAAGCTGCCTGTCTGGCTGTGACGAATGCCGCAAGGCTGGCCACATTGGTGAAGTGATTGCGCGTGTCTTTGGCGTCGGCATCGATTTTGATGCCGTACTTTTTCTGGATCGCCAGGCCCAATTCCAGGGCGTCTACCGAATCCAGGCCCAGGCCTTCGCCGAACAGGGTTTGGTCGCTACCGATGTCGTCGGGGTTGATATCTTCCAGGCCCAGGGCGTCGATAATCAGCGTTTTTATGTCGTGCTCAAGGCGGTGTTGGTCGCTCATCTTCGGCGAGCTCCTTAATAAAATAGTCATGCAGGTAATCGTTGAGCTTGCGTGAGGCCTGGGGTGCGGGTCCCAGTGTTGCAAACGCCTGTGGTTCTATATCGGCACCCACGCGCAAACTGAAATGAAAGCGGCGTTTGGGGATGCGATACCAGGGTTCGGCTTTGGTCAGCGTGGTGGGGCTTACTTTGATCACCACCGGGGTGATGAGTGTCGCACCTCGCAGTGCAATGGCGGCGGCACCGCGATGAAAGGCAGGCGCTGCGCCGGGTGTGGTGCGGGTGCCTTCCGGGAAAATGATCAAGGTCTGGCCTGCGCGCAGGGCGTCTGCGGCGGCGTCGAGCATGTCCGAGCTGCCGTCATTGCTGATGTAGCCGGCGTCGCGCACCGGGCCACGCATGAATGGGTTTTGGAACAGGCTCTGCTTGACCACGCAGTTGGTCTGGCGCATCAGGCCGATCAGGAACACGACGTCGATCAGCGAAGGGTGGTTGGCGATGATCATCTGGCCGGGGCGACCGAGCTTTTCGGCGCCTTCGACGCTGTAGGTCAGCACGCCTGCGCGATACATCATGCGGACAAAGAACCAGAACAGTTTGCTGATGGTATGGCGGGCACGGCGCTGATGTTTTTCTGCGCTGCCCGGCAGGCAACTTAGTAACGGAAAAATCAGCAAGCGCAGGCACAGCCCACCGAAGCCGAACAGCGTGAAGCTGGCGGCGGTGGCGAGCAGGCGCCAGTAGTAGGCATCCCGTGGCTTGCTGGTCAGGCCTTGCGTTGCCAGTTCCATACGCGGTTCTTCCAGGCATGTTGGCAGGCGCCCTGTTCGGTGAGCAGGGTGCGCAGCAGGTTCAGGGCGTGGGGCCACTGGGTTCGAGTGGGTTGGACAGTGCCCGAGGTGAGTTCCAGTTGCCACTCGTCGCCTGGTGTCAGCAGCAAGCCAAGGGCGTAAGGGAACGGCACATCGACAATCCAGTTGGCGTAGGCCTCGGGGGGCTGTTCTTCGGTAATCACCAGTAACACCGCCGGCGTGCCTTCGTTGAGCAGCGCGGCAGCCTCAAGCACGCCGTGCTCCAGGCCGTCGCCGGCGGCGGCGAGGGCGGTCATTTCACTGGTTTCATCGCGCAGGATCGACCACAGGCCAATCACCGCGTTGTGCACCGACAGGCTGAACTGGGTCGGCGACAGCGGCTGGTCGTTGGCCAGGTCGCTGAGAATGTCGAGCGTGCGCGGGGTTTCACCATGCCGGGAAACAAACACCAACGGCAGGTCTTGCAGGCCCTCGGCCAGCGGCCAGCCCACGCTGAACGCCATGCGCGCCAGACGGCTCAGGCGCCGGCGCTGCATGGCCGGCAAAAACGACACGTCGGGCGAGGCTTCGCTGGCGGGCAGCAACACCGGGGCCCGACACCAGGCGTGCCAGTCGTCCGCACGCTCCAGGCCAGGGGCCCAGGCGCGCCATTGGGCGATGTTGAAGTTGATCACTGAGAAGTTATCCCGCCCCTGCGGGCTTCCATGTGCGGCTTTTGGCCCCGAATACCGGGACAGGGAGCAATCGCCGAATGGCGCGCATTATCCCGGTGCCGTGGGGTTCTAGCAAACTTTGGTAAATAATTGTTCACGGCTGATTACAAAATAGTGGGAGAGATTTACAGATTGTCCCCTAGCCGAGGTCGGCTTGGATTGTCGGACTATTCCTAATCACCTGTGCGTGGCCTGCCTTTGTTGCCGCAACGCATCGATGAACGAGGTAGCTAACAGGCGCTTTTGCCCTCTACACTCGGACAATTATTGATACACGGAGGTTTTTCCATGCGGCGTGTGGTGTTCAATCAGAAAGGCGGCGTGGGCAAGTCCAGCATCGCCTGCAACCTGGCGGCGGTCAGCGCCAGCGAAGGCTATCGAACCCTGTTGGTGGACCTCGATGCACAAGCCAACTCAACGCAGTACCTCACCGGGCTGACTGGCGATGATATCCCCATGGGGATCGCGGACTTTTTCAAGCAAACCCTGTCTTCCGGGCCGTTTTCGAAGAAGAACAAGGTGGATATCTACGAAACGCCGTTCGACAACCTGCATGTGATTACCGCCACTGCCGAATTGGCTGATCTGCAGCCCAAGCTTGAGGCTAAGCACAAGATCAACAAGCTGAGAAAGCTGTTGGATGAACTGGGCGAGGATTACGACCGGATTTACCTGGATACGCCGCCAGCACTTAATTTTTATGCGGTTTCGGCGTTGATTGCCGCTGATCGCGTACTGATCCCCTTCGATTGCGACAGCTTCTCGCGCCAAGCCCTCTACGGCCTGCTGGCGGAAATCGAAGAACTGAAGGACGACCACAACGAAGGCCTGGAAGTGGAAGGCATCGTGGTTAACCAGTTCCAGGCTCGGGCAAGCCTGCCACAGCAGATATTGGACGAACTGATTGCCGAAGGGCTGCCGGTGCTGCCGGTGTACCTGGCCAGCTCGGTGCGCATGCGCGAGTCGCACCAAGAGAGCAAACCGCTGATCCACTTGGACCCGCGACACAAGCTGACGCAGCAGTTTGTGGAATTGCATAACTTGCTGGAAAACGGCTGATTTTGCCGACGACACAAAAACTTGTGGGAGGGGGCTTGCTCCCGATAGCGGTGTATCAGTTTCGGATGGACTGACTGACCCATCGCTATCGGGAGCAAGCCCCCTCCCACACTGTCCGGTGGTGCTTTCCCGATCGGTTACACGCCCTGGCTACGCAACCAACTCATCAACTGCGGCAACGGAAACGCCCCGCTCTGGCGCGCCACTTCGCGGCCGTTCTTGAACAGAATCAAACTGGGGATCGAACGAATCCCCAATTGCCCCGACAACTGCTGGTTGGCCTCACTGTCGAGCTTGGCCAGTCGGCACTTGCCCGCAAGCTGCCCAGCCGCCTGTTCAAACACCGGCGCAAACGACTTGCACGGCCCGCACCAGTCGGCCCACACATCCACCAACAGCGGCAGGTCGCCCTTGATCTGGCTGGCGTAGTCGCCTTGCTTAAGCTCAAACGGCTTGTTCAACAACACGGGTTGCTTGCAACGCCCGCACTTGGGCGTATCACCCAGGCGTTCGCCGGGGATGCGGTTGAGGCCGTTGCAATGGGGGCAGGGGATGACGAGAGGTTCGGACATGGGGGCTCCTTGGTTTGGCCAATGGGATCTATCTGGAGCCAGGCCTTGGATTTATCAAGGAAACGAGTGGGCGACTTATTCGCTCATAGTTTGCTCATGCTAGTGAAGGCCCCGCTATCTAGTCTGTTGGAGTCTGTTCCGTTTTGTGCCATCGGTCTGTTTGCAGCTATAGCAAATTGAGATATTCGAGGTACAGGTCTAACCTTCATAGCAAGATGCGATAAGGACAGTGAAAAAAAGATTTGGGAAGCAAAGGAAAAGTGGCTGCGCTCAGCAACGGCTTTGGATCAGTGGTATCGCTTGATCAGGCGCAACTCCCCCAAAGACTTCGCGTCGATGAAAACCATGTTCCCTGCCACGGATAAGGTCGGAAAGTTTCATGTGTTTGATATCGGAGGTAACAAGCTGAGATTGATTGCTTGCGTGGCCTATCAGGTGCAGCGCGTCTATATCAAGCAGCTGCTTGATCATCGTGATTATGAGAAAGATAAGTGGAAGGAAAAAACCAGATGAGCGCGCTTATGCGAGTGGCGGCAGAGCACTGGCAATACGTTTCGCCCGTGCTGCGCAAACCAGAAAACGAGGCGGCCTACGACGCCCTGGTGTGCGGCTTGGACGAGTTACTGAGCCTGGTCGGTGAAGATGAAAACAGCCCTCTGATGAGCTTGGTGGATATCCTCAGCGACTGGATCGAAGCCTACGATCATAAGCATCGCCCTATGCCCGAGGCCAGTGGTGTAGACGTGTTGCGCTACATGATGCGTGAGCACAACCTCACCCAAAGCGATCTGCCGGGCGTGGGTGCCCAATCGGTTGTTTCTGAAGTATTGAGCGGAAAGCGCCAGCTCAACGTGCGGCAAATTCGTTGGCTGGCTGAGCGCTTTGGAGTTTCGGTTGAAACCTTCATTCGGTGACATTACGACGAACAACTAATCTCCAAATGCTTGCCCCAATCCGGCGGCCGCTGCGCGTATTGCTCCATCCCCGTTTGCTCCTCAAACGGCTTGGACAGCACCGCATGCAGCCGCCGTACTTCGCTGTAATCCCCGGATTCGGCGGCGGCGATGGCGTTTTGTGCCAGATAGTTGCGCAGGATGTACAGCGGGTTGACCGCGTGCATCCGCCCACGGCGCTGTTCTTCGTTGTACTCCCCATCCCGCGCAACACGGGCCTTGTACAGGTCGGCCCAGGCATCGAACCCGGCCATGTCGACAAAGTCATCGCGCAGCCGCGCCACGGCCAGCGCCGCAGATTCATCCCCCAAACGGCGGAAGAACAGCGTGTAATCCACGCCACTGTTCTGCATCAGCTTGAGCAGGCGCTCTACCAATTTCTGGTCGTCGTCTTCGGCCGTGGTCAGCCCCAGGCGGCGGCGCATCAGGTCCAGGTAGTGGGCCTGGTAGAACGGCAGGTACAGGCCGAGCGCCTCCTTCAAGGCTTCAACGCTGATAAACGGCGTCAGCGCCTGGGCCAGCGCGCTGAGGTTCCATTGGCCGATGGGCACCTGGTTGCTGAAGGAATAGCGCCCTTCATGGTCCGAATGGTTGCAGATAAAGTGCGCGTCGAAATCATCCAGAAACGCATACGGCCCGTAGTCGAAAGTGATGCCGAGGATCGACATGTTGTCGGTGTTCATCACGCCATGGCAGAAACCGTAGGCCTGCCATTTGGCGATCAGTTCGGCGTTGCGCTCGACGATCTCGCGGAACATCGCCAGGTACGGCTCGGGCTGTTCGCGACATTCGGGGTAATGCAGATTCAAGACGTGCTCGGCCAGTTCTGCCTGCTGCTCGGGCTTTTTGGTGTAGTAGAAATATTCGAAATGCCCGAAGCGGATATGGCTCGGCGCCAGGCGCAACACCATGGCGCCGCGCTCTTGCTTCTCGCGCCATACCGGAGTGCTGGAGCCGATCACGCACAAGGCGCGGCTGGTGGGGATACCCAGCGCATGCAGCGCCTCGGAAGCGAGGAATTCACGAATCGAGGAGCGCAGCACCGCGCGGCCATCGCCCATCCGCGAGTACGGCGTCATCCCGGCACCCTTGAGGTGCAGGTCCCAGTGCTCGCCGGCATTGTTGTACACCTCGCCCAACAACAGTCCGCGGCCATCGCCGAGTTGCGGGGTATAGCCGCCGAACTGATGCCCCGAATAGACCATCGCCCGCGGCTCAGCTTCGGCCCATAGCTTATGGCCGCCAAACAGCTCGGCAAACACCGGCGTTTCGGCCACCGCCGGGTCGAGGTCGAGCAGGGCCATGGCGGCATCGCTCGCCACGACAAGGCGCGGCTCGTCGAGCGGTTCTGGCAGGACGTGGGTTGAGAACGCGTCGCCCAAACGGGCGAAGCGGTTGTCGAAGGTCAGTTCGTCTAGGGCTTTCACCGGCCATCTCCAGCAGAATGCCCCGGCATTGTGCTGGGGCTAGATGCGTTAGTCGAGTTTGCTCGGTGGCGGTTCCGGCGCATCCTCGACCTTTCCGGCGGGCGGCTCGGGTGCGTCCTGCACCGGCGCGGGACCGATAAGGGTCTTGCGCTCGTCTTCCACCGGCACCAGTTTGTATTCCTGGCCGTGCAGGTTTTTCAGGTACACCTCCATCTGCCGGAAGGAGATGTTGATGTGCTGTTTCTTGAATTCACGGTTGATGTAGCGGTTGACCTCGTCCAGCACCGGGTTACGGTCGCCCAGGTCACGTACGTGCATGCGCAGTTCGTGATCGAGGGTGCTTTCGCCGAAATTGAGGAAATACACGTGAGGCTCGGGTTCTTTGAGTACCCGTGGGTTTTCCCTGGCGGCCTTGAGCAACAACTCCTTTACCAGGTCCAGGTCGGAGCCGTAGTCCACGCCCAGCTTCAGGGTGACGCGGGTAATGGTGTCGGTCAGCGACCAGTTGATCAGTTGCCCGGTAATGAAGGTTTTGTTCGGGACAATGATGTCCTTGCGGTCGAAGTCGGTGATGGTGGTGGCGCGGATGCGGATTTTGCTCACCGTGCCCGACAGGTTACCGATGGTGATGGTGTCGCCGATGCGCACCGGGCGTTCGAAGAGGATCATGATGCCGGAAATAAAGTTGGCGAAGATCTCCTGCATGCCGAAGCCCAGGCCTACCGACAGCGCGGCCACCAGCCATTGCAATTTGTCCCAGCTCACGCCGAGGGTAGAGAGCGTGGAGACAAAACCCACCCCGGCAATCACGTACGAAAGCAACGTGGTGGTGGCGTAGGCGCTGCCCTGGGCCAGGTCGAGCTTGGATAGCACCAATACTTCCAGCAAGCCGGGCAAGTTGCGCGCCAGGGCGAAGGTGATACCGATGATGATCAGCGCGCCGAGCAAGTCGCCGATGCTGATGGGCACCATGCTGATATTGGCCCCGGTGCCGCTGGTGTATTCGTACAGGGTGACGTTATCCAGGTAGGAAAACACCGAGATCAGGTCCGACCATACCCAGTACAGCGCCGCGATAAAACCACCGAGCAGGGCCAGGCGGATCAGGCGCAAGGATTGTTCGTTGACCTTTTCGATGTCCAGCGTCGGCTCTTCAACCACCGCTTCGCCTTCACCCGCTTCCTTGGCCGCCTGGCGTTTGGCCAGGGCGCGCGCATAGGCCAGGCGTCGTGCGGCGACGCTCAGCCAGCGCACGAAGGTGGCTTCGATCACCAGCCAGAACATCAGCAGGTACAGGGTGTTGATCAAGCGGTCGCTGAGTTTGAGGGCGGTGTAGTAATAGCCGAAGCACACGGCGATAAACAATGCGACGGGCAAAGCGGTAAACAGCAGGCCCATGGCTTTGCGAAACAGCGAGGCTTTTTCGTGGGTGGGGCTGTTGAGCAGCAGGCGGCCCAGCAGCCAGGCCATCAGGGCATAACAGGTCAGCACGACGCCGATGCCCAATACGTCATCGGCCAGCGCCGCCGGCTGGTGCTCGGCAACCGCCACCACGGCCACCAGGGCCAGTACCACCAGCCCGAGCTTGCGGACCCAGCCTTGCAGGAATTCAACCTGGGGTTTTTCCCAGCGGAAGTGCAGTTCGGCCACGCCACCTGGCGCGAGAATCCGGTAGGCGGTGTAGAACACCAACCATGCCTGGGCCAGTTGCAGCAGCGCTGAACCCAGGTTGGCGTTTTGCCCGCGGGCGTCGATCTGCAATGCGTAGCCGCACAATGCCAGCCCCAGGGACACCGGCATCGCCAGCAGGATGTTGATCAGGATGGCCTGCGGCGTATGCCATTGGCTGTCGCGCTTGAAGTGGCCGATGTCCAGATGCACTTTACTCAGCCGCTGGTACAGCGCCTTGCGTCGCCACAGCAGGGCGCCAATCAATAGCAGCAGCGGCAGAAACAATAGTGGGCGCTGGGTAAGGCCGTCATACAGTTCGCTGACGCTGGACGCCCACGGCAGGCTGGTGACTTGCTTGCTCAGGTGCGCCGGCACGCTTTCCAGCCACTCGGTGTCCAGCGGCTTGTTGCTGGGGATCCAGAACATCTGTTCGTCGAGCGTCGCGCGCAGGGTGGTGGCGGTGCTCAGCAGTTGTTTCTGGTTCAGTTGCAGGGTGATGGATTCGTTGAGCAGCGCGCTCAGTTCGCGGCTCAGGCGTTCCAGCAAGTCGCTGCGGGTAATCGCCAGTTCCAGCAAGGTGCGGCGCAGCTGTGGCGTCACGTCATCCGGCGGTTGGTTGGCCAGCAGATTTTCCACATAGGCGCTGGGGGAGCTGATCAGCTCGCGTTGCTGGTTGACCTCGAACTGGTACAGGCGAATGTTGGCGATGTCGTCGGCCAGGTCGCGGTCGACGGTCAGGCGTGGCAAGGCCTGTTTTTGCTTATAGAGGATCTTCGACAGCAGCAGGCTGCCCTTGAGCACGTTGATCTGGTCGTCCAGCGCGGCGTCGTTCTGGGTCACCGTGTCCAGTTGTTGCTTGGTTTGCAGGTTCTTCTGGGTCAGGTCGTTGAGGCGGTCGGTGCTTTTGAGCAGGTAGTCGGACAGCTTCAGGTTCTCTGCGCTTTCCGTGGCCAGGATGCTGCTGCCGCCGGACTTCTGTGCCTCGATGGACTGCTGCGTCACGGTCTGCTGGGATTGCGCCAGGCGCTTCTGGTTGATCAGGGTTTGCAGGTCCTGGATCTCTTGTTCCAGGCGCGCGGCTTTTTCCTGGATCAGGTCATGCTGGCTGTTGCCCAGGTCTTGCAATTGGCTGTTGCCGGCCAGTTCCTGGCGGCGCAGCGGGATCAAGGCATTCAGTGCCGCCAGTTCGGCATTCAACTGGTTGCGTTGGTCTGCGTTGAGGGCTTTGCCATTGTCCTTGCCGGCCTTGAGCGTCGAGTTGATCTGCAGGATGCGCGCCTGGCTGCTGCTGATTTCGGTCTGCGCACGCTCGGGGCGGGTCTGCGCGGCGATGGTCATGCTGTTGGCGTCGGCCAGTTCTTTTTGCAGGTCGCCTTGCTGGGTGCTGCGCTGGACCAGCAGTTGTTCCAGTTGCGGTACGGGCAGCGTGGCATAGCGCTGGGCCACCGGAATGACCTTGGTGGCTTTGAGTCGAGTCAGTTCGCGCTGATTTTCGCTGGTCTGGCGCGGGGCATCTTCCAACTGGCGCTTGACGTCGGCCAGGCGCTGCTCGTAGTCCTGCTTGTTGCCCAGGTACGTCAGGGTTTGCTGCAGGACGGTTTGCAGCGCCTTCATGTCGGCGTCGGGCAGCTTGCGGTCGGGCAGCTTGTCCAGGGTTTGCTGGATGGCGTCGGCGCTGGGCGGGTCGGCGGCGTAGACGTTGCCGACACAAAGGGTCAGGCCCAGCAGGGCGGTGGCGAGAAATGTGCGCAGGGTTGGCATAGAGACCGATTGAGCTAGGTGAAGAGTCGGGAGCGTTGCGTCGCTCGGCAGTTTAGAGGAAGAGACCGGGGCCCGGGCGACTTCCTTCGGGGAATCTGACGCCCACTTTGCCGATCTTGTTCCCGTCCATGACCGCGACGGTCCAGATGGTGTTGTTCCACTCCACCTGGTCGCCGACCACCGGCGCGCCGCCGACTTTCTGGGTGATGAAACGGCTCAACGGCATGTCCGGGTCGATCCCTTCGAGCTTGAGGCCATACAGCGCCGAAACCGCGCCCAGTTGGGCGTCGCCTTCAAGGACGAAGTCGCCGAAGAAGCGCAGGTCGAGGCCGCGTTGCGGTGCCTGGCTGAACAGTTTGCCCAGGGCCGCCAGGTTGTGTTCGTGGCCGATCACGCAGAGCAGATCGCCGACTTCCAGCACGGTACTACCCGACGGATGGAGCAGTTGCTGGCCACGAAAAAGGGCGGCGATCCGTGTGCCTTCGGGCATTTTCAGCTCGCGCAGGGCTGCGCCGATGCACCATTTTTCCGCGCCCAGGCGGTAGACGAACAGTTCCCACTCGCTGGTGACATGTACTTCGAGGGCGGAACGGGAGATCGGCGCGGGGTCCGGCGGTACCGTCACTTTCAACAACTTGGCCACCCACGGCAGGCTCGTGCCCTGTACCAGCAACGACACCAGCACGATAAAGAACGCCAGGTTGAAATACAGCTGCGCATGGGGCAGCCCGGCCATCAGCGGGAACACTGCCAGAATGATCGGCACCGCGCCGCGCAGGCCGACCCAGGCGATAAAGGCTTTTTCGCGGCCGTGGAACGCCTTGAACGGCAGCAGGCCGACCAGCACCGACAGCGGCCGCGCAAACAGGATCATCCACAGCGCCAGGCCCAGCGCCGGCAGGGCGATCGGCAGCAAGTCGTGGGGGGTGACCAGCAGGCCCAGCACCAGGAACATGCCGATCTGCGCGAGCCAGGCCATGCCATCGAGCATATGCAAAATGCCATGACGGCTGCGCACCGGACGGTTGCCGATCACCAGGCCGCACAGGTACACCGCGAGGAAGCCGCTGCCGTGCAGGGCGTTGGTCAGGGCAAATACGAACAGGCCGCCGGCGATCACCAGGATCGGGTACAAGCCGTTGGCCAGGTTGATGCGGTTGACCATTTGCAGCATTAACCAGCCGCCACCCAGGCCGACGATGCCGCCGATACCGAATTCGCGCACCAGATGGGTCAGCAGGCTCCAGTGCAGGCCGGTCTGGCCGCTGGCGAGCATGTCGATCAGTGTCACGGTGAGGAACACCGCCATCGGGTCGTTGCTGCCGGATTCAATTTCGAGGCTGGCGCTGACCCGTTCGTTAAGCCCCTTGCCGCCCAGCAGCGAGAACACCGCCGCCGCATCGGTGGAGCCGACGATGGCGCCGATCAGCAAGCCTTGAATGATATTGAGGTTAAACAGCCAGGCCGCCGCCATGCCGGTGAGGCCGGTGGTAATCAATACCCCCACCGTGGCCAGCGACAACGCCGGCCAGAGCGCCACGCGAAAACTCGCTACCCGTGTGCGCAGGCCGCCGTCGAGCAGGATCACGGCCAAGGCCAGGTTGCCCACCAGGTAGGCGGTCGGGTAGTTGTCGAAGATGATGCCGCCGCCATCGACACCGGCCAGCATGCCTACGCCCAGGATGATCACCAGGATCGGAATCCCCAGGCGCGACGAAAGAGAACTTACCAGAATGCTCGCACTCACCAGCAACGCGCCGATCAAGAACAGGCTGTTGATGGTCGTCGCATTCAAAGGCAGTACTCCGTGGGCAAACAAGACAGGCGCGGACTGACCATGCAGTCTGCGTGCCAGCGATTCTAACCTGTTGAATTGCTGCGCTGTCAAAAAGCTTTTTCTGATTCGCAGGGATCCAAATGTGTAAGGGGCAAACTCCCCCTCCCACATTTTTAACCGAGTACGTTCAGTTGGAGGCGCAAGCGCCCGACCAGAGGTTTTATGGTTTCAGGAACCAGATGGGGGATATGCAGTCACTAAGGCTCGAAAGTGTGGCCCGGCCCCTTAAAAATCGAGCTGCGCGCCGGGGATAACCCTGGCATCCGAGGTGAATTTTCTTTATCGTCACCGCCCTTTGAAAAAGCCCGAGAAATCAAAATGTTAGAAGCATCCCTCAGCCAATTGGAACAACTGGTCAGCGACCTGGTACAGCAGAATCATGACCTGTTGGGCAGCAACGAATCCCTCAAGGCGCAACTTGCCAGCGCCAAGGATGAGAACGACAGCCTGCAACTGAGCCTGATGGAGCAGGAAGAAAAGCATGGCGCCACCGCGGCCCGTATCCAGGCGTTGGTTGAGCGCGTGAGCGCGGGGCCTGTCGGCGCATGAATGAAGGCATAAAGGTCGTTTCGATTCTCGGAGAGGATTACTCGATCAAGGCGCCGGCCGGGGAGGATAAAACCCTGATGCACGCCGTGACCATGCTCAAGGCTTCCCTGGCCACCACCAAGAAAAAGTACCCGACCCTGATCGGTGACAAATTACTGGTGCTGGCGGCGCTGAACCTGTGCGCCGAGCAGATCGAAATGCAGCAGGCGCACCAACAGGAACTCGACCGTTACCAAGAGCAAGTCAGCGCCACGGTCGAAGTGATTTCCAAGGCGATCCAGCCTTAGAACCATCCATCCTGCATCCCCAGGCACGTATCGTCGCGTGCCTCAAGAATCGCCAGTTCATGATGGCAGCCCGGTACTTCCCAGGTCAGGAAGTAACGGGCGGCCTGGAGCTTGCCTTTATAGAAGGCCATGTCCGCCGCATTGCCCCGGGCCAGCCCTTCTTCGGCGCGAATCGCCTGTTCCAGCCACCGCCAGCCAATCACCGTATGCCCGAATACCTTCAGGTACAGCGCCGAGTTCGCCAGGCTGTTGTTGACGCTGCCCTGGGCGAGATCCGTCAGCAGTCCCAACGTGACTTCTTGCAGGCGCGCCACCAGTTGTTCCAGCGGCTCTCTCAAGGCGGTGAGTGACGGGTATTTGTGCGCCCGCGCACCGGTTTCGGCAATCAGGCGGATCAGTTGCTTGAGCCCCGCGCCACCGTTTTGCGCCAGCTTGCGACCCAGCAAATCCAGGGACTGGATGCCATGGGTACCTTCATGGATCGGGTTCAGGCGGTTGTCGCGGTAGTACTGCTCCACCGGATATTCGCGGGTGTAGCCGTGGCCGCCGAGGATCTGGATCGCCAGTTCGTTGGCCTTGAGGCAGAACTCCGACGGCCAGGATTTGACGATGGGCGTGAGCAGGTCCAGCAGTTCGTGAGCTTGTTTGCGCTCGGTGTCGGTTCCCAGCGTGGTGGTGTCATCGAACAACCGCGCGGCGTACAGGCCCAGGTCGAAGGCGCCTTCCACATAGGCTTTTTGGGTGAGCAGCATGCGTTTGATATCGGCGTGCTGGATGATCGAGACCGGCGCGGTGCTGGGGTCTTTGTTGTCAGGCAGGCGCCCTTGCGGGCGTTCGCGAGCGTAGTCCAGTGAGTACAGGTAGCCCGCGTAACCGAGCATGACGGCGCCCATGCCAACCCCAATGCGGGCCTCGTTCATCATCTGGAACATGCAGCTCAAGCCTTGGTGCGGTTTACCTACCAGGTAGCCGACGCAGTTGCCGTTATCGCCGAAATTCAGCGCGGTGGACGTGGTGCCCCGCCAGCCCATCTTGTGAAACAGCCCGGCCAGCAACACATCGTTGCGTGCGCCGAGGCTGCCATCCTCGTTGACCAGGAATTTGGGCACGATAAACAGCGAAATGCCCTTCACCCCGGCCGGTGCGTCCGGCAGCTTGGCCAGCACCATGTGCACAATGTTTTCCGACAGCGGGTGGTCGCCGCCGGAGATGAAGATCTTGTTGCCCTTGAGCCGATAGGTGCCGTCAGCCGCCGGCTCTGCGCGGGTGCGAATATCCGACAGGGATGAGCCGGCATGGGGCTCGGTCAGGGCCATGGTGCCGAAAAAGCGCCCATCAATCATGGGCTGCAGAAAACGTTGTTTCTGCTCTTCGGTGCCGAAGCTTTCGATGAGGTTGGCCGCGCCCATGGTCAGGAACGGGTAGGACGTGGACGCCGCGTTGGCCGCCTGGAAGTGGGCGAAACAGGCTTGGGACAGCAGGGTGGGCAACTGCATGCCGCCCGCGTCGAAACTGCGCGCGGCGTTGAGGAAGCCCGCCTCAAGGAACGCATCCACGGCCGGCTTGACCTCGGGAATCAGGATGGCCTTGCCGTCTTCGTAGCGCGGTTCGTTTTCGTCGTTTTTGCGGTTGTGGGGGGCGAAGTACTTTTCGGCGATGCTGCGCGCGGTGCTGATGGCCGCGTCGAAGGTTTCGCGGTTGTGCTCGGCAAACCGCTCGCGCTGGGTCAGGCCCTCGGCATCGAGGACTTCGTAGAGCTCGAAAGCCAGATTGCGGGAACTGAGCAGCGTCTCGGACATGGCGGCTTACCTTTTAGGGGAATAGGCCGGAGTCTAAGTGCGCAAATGGAGGGTGGATAGCAAGATTGATCTGGGTGATGAAGGGGCAGAACGCGGGGAGGGAATTGAAACACGATCAAAAAAGTGGGAGGGGGCTTGCTCCCGATAGCAGTGTGTCAGCACCAGGTGTGCTGACTGAAACTCCGCTATCGGGGGCAAGCCCCCTCCCACATTGTGCAACTGCGTTTTTTAGCCGATGGTCATCAAGCTGGCGTTGCCACCCGCTGCTGCGGTGTTAACACTCAACGCCCGCTCAATCACCAGGCGCTCCAGTGCAATCGCCGTCTCACCTTGCGACAAACCATGCACGCCAACAATCGCACCGCCACGCTGGGCCACTTGCTTGCACACCGCGCGCAGTTGGTCGGAATCGCCGTGGTGCAGGACCGCGTCGAACACCACCTCGTCCTTGGCCCAATCAGCCACGCGCTGGATCTTCGCCTGAATCTCCTTCGGCAGGCGTGGGAACACGGCCTTGGTCAGGTCGGTTTCCGGCCATACCGCCGAGCCGCCTACCGCCAACACCGCGGCCAGTTGGGTCAGCAGGTCGCCTTCTACTTCCGCCAGGCACAGTACATGCTCGCGGGGCAGAATGGCGTAGCTGTTGCGCTCGCCGGTCGGCCCGGCCAGTTGGCGAGTGATGCCGCTTTGCGACTGCGCGGCGAATTGAGTGCACAGGGTGCTCAGCTCGCTGAACTTATTGCTGTCGGCCCAGGTTTTCAGGGCAGTCAGTGGTTGGCTCATGGCATCGCGCAGGCGCACATCGGGTGCTGCCAGCTTGTCGCCACGTACGAAGGATTGTTCGATCGCATCGGTAGGACGTGTCGACAGCAGGCGGTACAGATACAGCGGGCCACCGGCTTTCGGGCCGGTGCCCGACAGGCCTTCGCCACCGAACGGCTGCACACCGACCACGGCGCCGACGATGTTGCGGTTAACGTAAACGTTACCGGCGTTGACGTTATCAATCACCTTGGCGATGGTCTCGTCGATGCGGGTGTGCACGCCCAGGGTCAGGCCGTAGCCGGACGCATTGATCTGGCCGATCAACTGGTCGATCTCTTTACGCTTGTAGCGCACCACGTGCAGCACAGGGCCGAAGATCTCGCGTTGCAGTTCGTCGAAGCTTTCCAGTTCGATCAGGGTTGGCATCACGAAGGTGCCGCGCTTGATCTCTTCAGCATCGGCAATCGCCACTTGGTAAACGTTGCGGCCTTTGTCGCGCATGGCCTGGATGTGTTTTTCGATGCCGGCCTTGGCTTCTGCGTCGATCACCGGGCCGATGTCCACCGACAGTCGCTCCGGGTTGCCCAGGCGGCATTCCGCCATGGCGCCCTTGAGCATTTCGATGACGCGGTCCGCCGAATCTTCCTGCAGGCACAGCACGCGCAGCGCGGAGCAACGTTGACCGGCGCTGTCGAAGGCCGACGACACCACGTCGATGACCACTTGTTCGGTGAGCGCCGAGGAGTCCACGATCATCGCGTTCTGGCCGCCGGTTTCGGCGATCAGCGGGATCGGACGGCCTTGGGCATCCAGGCGCCCGGCGACATTGCGTTGCAGCAGGCGCGCCACTTCGGTGGAGCCGGTGAACATCACGCCTTTGACGCGATCGTCGCCCACCAGGCGGGCACCGACGGTTTCGCCCTGGCCCGGCAGCAGTTGCAGCACGCCTTCCGGAATACCGGCTTCGAGCAGGATGCGCACGGCCTGGGCCGCTACCAATGGGGTTTGCTCGGCGGGCTTGGCCAATACCGGGTTGCCGGCGGCCAGCGCAGCCGCCACCTGGCCGCTGAAAATCGCCAGCGGGAAGTTCCACGGGCTGATGCAGACCACCGGGCCCAATGGGCGGTGGGCATCGTTGGTGAAATCGTTGCGTGCCTGCACCGCGTAGTAACGCAGGAAGTCCACGGCTTCACGCACTTCGGCGATGGCGTTGGCGAAGGTCTTGCCGGCTTCGCGGGCCAGCAGGCCCATCAGTGGCTGGATGTCGCCTTCCATCAGGTCGGCGGCGCGCTCGAGGATCGCGGCGCGTTCGGCGGGCGGGGTGGCCTGCCAGATCGGGCCCGCATTGATGGCGCACTGGATCGCGTTGTCGACGTCTTCAATAGTGGCTTCTTGCACCTGGCCGACCACATCACGCAGGTCGGACGGGTTCAGCACCGCTGTTGCGGCCTGCTCGCTGGCGGCGCAACCGAGCATCGGCGCGGCTTTCCAGTTGTTGTGAGCGGTGGCCAGCAGGGCGCACGACAGTGACGCCAGGCGGTGTTCGTTGGCCAGGTCGATACCGGCCGAGTTGGCGCGGTCGCTGCCATACAAGTCGCGCGGCAATGGAATACGCGGGTGCGGCAAGCCGAAGCCGCCTTCCTGCGTGGCCATTTGCTCAATGCTGGCCACCGGGTCGGCCACCAGTTCCTGGATCGAGATGGACTGGTCGGCGATACGGTTGACGAACGAGGTGTTGGCGCCGTTTTCCAGCAGGCGACGCACCAGGTACGCCAGCAGTGTTTCGTGAGTGCCGACCGGCGCGTACACGCGGCACGGACGGTTCAGCTTGCCTTCGGAAACCTTGCCTACAACCTGTTCGTACAACGGTTCGCCCATGCCGTGCAGGCATTGGAACTCGTACTGGCCGGGGTAATAGTTCTGACCGGCGATATGGTAGATGGCCGACAGGGTGTGGGCGTTGTGCGTGGCGAACTGCGGGTAGATGACTTCCGGCACCGACAGCAGTTTTCTAGCACATGCGATGTAGGAAACGTCGGTGTACACCTTGCGGGTGTACACCGGGTAGCCTTCCAGGCCTTCGACCTGGGCGCGCTTGATTTCGCTGTCCCAGTACGCGCCTTTAACCAGGCGGATCATCAGGCGATGGCGGCTGCGGCGTGCCAGGTCGATCACATAATCGATCACGTACGGGCAACGCTTCTGGTAAGCCTGGATCACGAAACCGATGCCGTTCCAGCCGGTCAGTTGCGGCTCGAAGCACAGGCGTTCCAGCAGGTCCAGGGACAGTTCCAGGCGGTCGGCTTCTTCGGCATCAATGTTCAGGCCGATGTCGTATTGCTTGGCCAGCAGGGTCAGGGACAGCAGGCGCGGGTACAACTCGTCCATCACGCGCTCATATTGCGCACGGCTGTAACGCGGGTGCAGTGCCGAAAGCTTGATGGAAATGCCCGGGCCTTCATAAATCCCACGGCCGTGTGAGGCTTTGCCGATGGAGTGAATGGCTTGTTCATACGAGGCCAGGTACTTCTGGGCGTCGTGTTCGGTGAGCGCGGCTTCACCGAGCATGTCATAGGAATAGCGGAAACCCTTGGCTTCGAACTTGCTCGCATTGGCCAGGGCTTCGGCGATGGTTTCGCCGGTGACGAACTGTTCGCCCATCAGGCGCATGGCCATGTCGACGCCCTTGCGGATCATCGGCTCGCCACTCTTGCCGATGATGCGGCTCAAGGATGAGGTCAAGCCGGCTTCGTTGTGCGTGGCGACCAGTTTGCCGGTCAGCAGCAGGCCCCAGGTGGCGGCATTGACGAACAGCGACGGGCTGTTGCCCAAGTGCGGGTGCCAGTTGCCAGTGCTGATCTTGTCGCGGATCAGTGCGTCGCGAGTGCCCTTGTCCGGGATACGCAACAGCGCTTCGGCCAGGCACATCAGGGCCACGCCTTCCTGGGACGACAGGGAAAACTCCTGCAGCAAGCCCTGAACAATACCGGCACGGCCGCCGGCGCTCTTCTGATTGCGCAGTTTCTCGGCAATCGAGGCGGCCAGCTTGTTGGTGGCTTCAGCCATGGGGGCCGGCAGGCGGGCCTGTTCGATCAGCATCGGCACCACTTCCGGCTCCGGGCGGCGGTAAGCGGCGGTGATCGAGGCGCGCAGTACCGATTGCGGCAGGATGCTCTCGGCGAACTCAAGGAAGCACTGGTGCGCGTGGTCGGCCTGGACCTCGCCCGCGTCGTCGGCATCCTTGCTGCTCAAACCATTGAGCTCGGCCAGGGTTGCACCACCCTCGAGTTTCTCCAGGTAATTGAAAATCGCCTGCTTGATCAGCCAGTGCGGCGTGCGATCAATGGAGGTCGCGGCAGCCTTAAGGCGTTCGCGGGTCGGGTCGTCGAGTTTGACCCCAAGGGTGGTCGTCGCCATTTTCTTATCCTCATGGGTGCCACTACCGAGTGGCATTAGCTGGCGGCAAGATTAGCTGCGCCCAAGAAGAGGTGCAACCGGGTGCAACCCTTTTTATCCATGAAATTTTCGATGGATGCGGTGAAAAAATTGAGCGTTCAGCGGATTGCGCTTTCTCTTGGTGCATTTGCTTATGAGATCCGCTGTTCTTGCTCCGAAAAGGAGCAAAAACAGGGTGTTTGAGCGAATTTGCGCTCAGGTGCAACTTAATCCCAAGAAACTGGTTGCACCTTATTTGCTTTGTTGAATAGCATTCGCGGCCAAGGTGCAACCAACGCGAAAGCGGGGTTCATCGGCTGGCGGCTTTCCTGGGGAAACGTCAGTCATAAATGCGCGGCACGCAGGTACGTTTACTCACTGATCAGTGGGTAGCCGTCCGACAGACCGCTGCCACATAAAAACAAAGCCAGGGCGTCACTCCTATGAGCGTTAGCAATCCAACCCTGATCACATTCGTGATCTACATCGCAGCAATGGTGCTGATCGGCCTGATGGCCTATCGCTCCACCAATAACCTTTCCGATTACATCCTTGGCGGTCGCAGCCTCGGCAGCGTGGTGACGGCGTTGTCCGCCGGCGCTTCCGACATGAGCGGCTGGTTGTTGATGGGCTTGCCGGGCGCGATCTACATGTCCGGTCTGTCGGAAAGCTGGATCGCCGTCGGCCTGATCGCCGGTGCCTACCTCAACTGGCTGTTCGTGGCCGGTCGCCTGCGGGTACAGACCGAACACAACGGCGACGCCCTGACGCTGCCGGATTACTTCTCCAGCCGTTTCGAAGATAAAAGCGGCCTGCTGCGGATCATCTCCGCCGTCGTGATCCTGGTGTTCTTCACCATCTACTGCGCGTCCGGCATCGTGGCCGGTGCCCGCCTGTTCGAAAGCACCTTCGGCATGTCCTACGAGACTGCCTTGTGGGCCGGCGCTGCGGCGACGATTGCCTACACCTTTATCGGTGGTTTCCTGGCGGTGAGCTGGACCGATACCGTGCAAGCGACGCTGATGATCTTTGCGTTGATCCTGACGCCCATCATCGTGCTGCTGGCCACCGGCGGCGTAGACACCACCTTCCTTGCCATCGAAGCCAAGGACCCGACCAATTTCGACATGCTGAAAAACACCACCTTCATCGGCGTGATCTCGCTGATGGGCTGGGGCCTGGGCTACTTCGGCCAACCGCATATCCTGGCGCGTTTCATGGCGGCGGATTCGGTGAAGTCGATCGCCAAGGCGCGCCGCATCTCCATGACCTGGATGATCCTGTGCCTGGGCGGCACCGTGGCCGTTGGCTTCTTCGGTATCGCCTACTTTTCGGCGCATCCGGAAGTGGCGGGTCCTGTGACCGAGAACCCTGAGCGTGTGTTTATCGAACTGGCAAAAATCCTCTTCAACCCATGGGTTGCCGGTGTGTTGCTGTCGGCCATCCTCGCGGCCGTCATGAGCACCCTGAGCTGCCAATTGCTGGTGTGCTCCAGCGCCCTGACCGAAGACTTCTACAAGACCTTCCTGCGTAAGAGCGCTTCCCAGGTTGAGCTGGTATGGGTCGGTCGCGCCATGGTGCTGCTGGTGGCATTGATCGCCATCGCCATGGCCGCCAACCCGGAAAACCGCGTACTGGGCCTGGTCAGCTATGCCTGGGCCGGTTTCGGCGCGGCGTTCGGCCCGGTGGTGCTGATCTCGGTGATCTGGAAAGGCATGACCCGCAACGGCGCACTGGCCGGCATCCTGGTCGGCGCAACCACCGTGATCGTGTGGAAGCACTTCTCGCTGCTGGGCCTGTACGAAATCATCCCAGGCTTCATCTTCGCCAGCCTGGCGATCTACTTCGTGAGCAAGATGGGCGCACCGACCGCCGGTATGGTCGAGCGCTTTGACGCCGCCGAAAAAGACTACAACCTCAACAAGTAACTCGCCGGGCGTTAAGCGCCGTTTGAGTTAAAAAGAAGGCCCGCGTCCTACGGATGGCGGGCCTTTTTTTGCGTGTGATTTGAGTTGGTCCGAAGAAGATTCCGACATTGGCGTGTAGGGGTTTACTGATTTGATCGGGGGGCGCTCAGAGAGGCGAAATCGTGGTGCAGAATCTTGCGCCTACCCCTCGCAGAGAAACACCGGATGTTCGCTCCTGCCAATCAAAGTGCCTTTACCCTGACCCTCGACGGGGTTGCCAGTGACCTCAAGGTCTACCGCTTCAACGGTAACGAGGCGCTTAGTCAGCCCTACTGTTTTGACCTTGAGCTGGTAGGCGAGCAGCCCGATCTTGACCTGCAAAGCGTGTTGCATCGCCAGGTTTACCTGGGTTTCGATGATCGGGGGCATGGCGTCCACGGCCTGGTTTACCGAGTGGCGCAGGGTGACTCCGGGCGCCGTCTGACGCGATATCAAATCACTCTTGTACCGCAATTGGCCTACCTGGCGCATAGCAGCCACCAGCGTATTTTCCAGCACAAGACGGTGCCGCAGATGGTGGCACTGGTGCTGGTGGGGCAGGGCATCCTGAGTGATCAGTTCGAATTTCGCCTCAGCGGTACTTACCTCGAGCGCGAATATTGCGTGCAGTTCGGCGAGACCGACCTGGCGTTCATTCAACGTCTGTGTGCCGAGCAGGGCATTCACTACCATTTTCAGCATTCACCCGAAGGACATCTGCTGGTGTTCGGCGATGACCAGACCGTGTTTGCCCAGGCGGAGCAACCCACTCCCTACATGCCCGGTTCCGGAATGGTCGCGCAAACCCCGGCGATCAAACGCTTCGCCGTGCAGTTGGCGACCGCTACCACGGCGGTAAACCTGCGCGATTACGATTTCCGAAAACCGCGCCTGGCGCTGGAAAGCGCGGCCAGCGGTGAACAGCTTCCCATGCTCGAACAGCAAGGCTATCCCGGCCAATTCAGCGACCGTGCCCATGGCAAACACCTCGCGCAGCGCGGGTTGGAGCGCCAACGCAGCGACTACCGACTGGCCCATGGCGAGGGTGATGAACCGGCATTGGTCAGTGGCGGTTTCCTCAAGTTGTCAGGGCACCCCCGCGAGAGCTGGAATGACTTGTGGCTGGTGCGCCAAGTAAGCCACGAAGGCAAGCAGCCGCAAGTGCTTGAGGAGGCTGTGACTGAAGTCTGCGACGGTGAGTTTCGGCAGGGATATCGCAATAACTTTGTCGCCGCGCCTTGGGATGTGATCTTCCGCCCGCCTTTGTCCGAGCAAGCGCGCCCGGCTATCTCGGGTTATCAGAACGCCGTGGTCACGGGGCCTGCCGGCAGCGAAATCCATTGCGACGAGTACGGCCGGGTCAAGGTGCAACTGGCCTGGGACCGCGCCGGGGTCCATGACGATCATTCCAGTTGTTGGTTGAGGGTTGCCAGCGGTTGGGCCCATGACCGCTATGGCGCGGTGCTTATCCCCAGAGTGGGCATGGAAGTGCTGGTGGGCTTCGTCAATGGCGACCTGGACATGCCGCTGGTGATGGGTTGCCTGCCCAACGCGGCGACGCCGGTGCCCCTCGACCTGCCGGCGGACAAGACCCGCAGCATCTTCCGCAGCCAGAGCAGCCCCGGTGGCGGCGGTTACAACGAATTGCGCATCGAAGACCGCAAGGGCGCCGAAGAAATCTACCTGCGTGCCCAGCGCGACTGGACCCAGCACGTGTTGCATAACCAGCAGGTACAGGTCGACAACCAGCGCCGGGTGAAAATTGGGGGTGAGTCGCACCATGAACTGCAGGGCGAAGAACAGCGCATCACCCATGGCAACCGCCTGACCGAACTCAAGCTGGATGATCACCTGGTGGTCGGCGGCTCGCAGCAGGTAAAGGCTGGGCAAACCATTCAGATTGGCGCAGGGCAGAGCATCGTTATCGACGCGGGCGCCACCCTCACGATCCAGGCAGGAGGGCAGTCGATCACGCTTTCAGCGGGCGGCATATTCAGCAGCGTGCCGATCCAGCTCGGCGGCGGCCCTGCCCCCGGCCCGGCGCCGTTGATACCGGGGCTCAAGGAAAAACTCTTGGCGGTTATCCCCGCCCCACTGAGCCCCGTGCAAGTGGCGAGTTTGAAGCGTAGTGCACCGTTTTGCGAGGAATGTGAGCGTTGCAAGAATGGGCAGTGCGATATCGCGCAGCATGGCAGCGCAGGTAATAACGCTCGAGGAGCCCCTGCGGCGAAAGCCTCGGCTGTAGAGCCAGGTTTTCATATTGTGCAACGCGCCATGCCGCGTGATGAGTTGGAAAAAACGCTGTTCGAGTCTCCCAGTGCAGCTGTTCTGGAGCGTTTTCGCAGCCTGAATCCACACCTTACGCCGTACGCCCGACCGGGGCAGATGCTGGTCCTCAGCGACCCACTCAACAGCTAATGCACCCGTGAGGGAGCATTGCTGATGGAGGCAGCGCAAGAGGTGAGCAATGCGCTGACGCCGATGAGTGATGAGGAAGCGGCGTTTATGGTGGAGCACCATGAGGTGGTTAGGGGGTTTTTGGCGGATAGCTCGATGGCGGTGGGGATTGGGTCGACGATGGTGGAAGGTCATCTGATACGGACGAAGTCGGTACTTGATGCTCTCGAAAAATTGCATGTTAGAACCTTTCAGGCACAAGGGAGTTTGCAAGGTGTCGAATTCTTTACAAAGCGCAAGCAGTTGTTAACTCGACTGGATAACAGCCTGGGACCCTTAGTCCGAAAGGGTGTAAATATTGCAGATCACCCAAAGCTCAAAAGCGCGCTGGGAATCTCCAGTCGTAGTCTGGTTCATCATTGGAGCAGGGCCGGTGTGGCAGGAGGTATTCCCGGGTATGCGACACATATTCAGGGTGTGGCGCGTGCAAGCCAATACATGAAGGTTGGTGGTTTCGTTGGTATGGTGCTCGGGGCTTCAGCCTCAGCGTTGAAAGTGAAGGAAACGTGCCGCGTTGATACGCCGGCGAAGTGTAAGAAAGTAAAGTTCATTGAAGGGGGGAGCTTCGTCGGAGGCGTTGCCGGTGGCTGGTTGGGTGGCGCCGCCGGAGTAGCTGGCGCTAGTACAATTTGCGCTGCCGTCGGCGCCGGAACTTTCGGTGTAGGAGGAGTGTTATGTGTCTTGGTGGTCATAGGGGCAGGTACATCTATTGCCGGGTTGGGTGGAGCGAAAGTTGGAGAACACATCGGTGAATTCATTTATGAGGTGCGAAACCCATAATGAACGAGTATTACGTAATTTATATGTGGTGCTGGATAAGCGTGTTCGCTTTGATTTTTTTAACTTTTCTAGTGCAGCTTTATTTTTCGTATTCGAAAGTAGATGAAATACTGGCCTGTTTGGGAAATTCAAAGGTTGTAGTGTTTCGTAAGCAGTTGCTGGGAAAGGATTTTTTTAGTAGATCTTGTTTTGTACTGACGATTGCCGGAATGCTTGCTTTTCCGAAAGTGCACATAAGAGAGGGTGGGTTTACCCGTGAGGAGTTTGAAAGTGTTCCGTCGAAACTTAAGTTTCAATTAAGGGCGTTGGTGTATGTCTTATTCTTCTTGGTGGTTGTTTGCGTGGTGTTATGGGGTGTTGGAGAGTGCGTAGGTTGGTTGAAATGAAAAAATTACGACATCGACGTATTGCTTTTGATGCGATTAAGGTCTCTCCAGTTCGTTGGAAACCGTATTGGCACACCTGCAAGGCTTGACGAAGGTCACCTGCCCGATAATCAGCTCGCGGAGGCTCAGCCGCGAAGCCTCGGCTGTAGAGCCGGGTTTTCATATCGTGCAACGCGCCATGCAGCGTGGTGAGTTGGAAAAAACGCTGTTCGAGTCTCCCGGTGCAATTATTCTGGAGCGTTTTCGCAGCCTGAATCCACACCTTACGCAGTACGCTCGACCGGGGCACATTGGCGGCCACTCCGGTTTGTATTGCTATCGGTGTAGGAACCCTTGGCGTTGGCGGGTTAATTTGCGGCGTGGTGGTTGTGGGTGCCGGAGCCGCAATAGGGGGGAATGCCGGAGCTCGCATGGGGAGCAAGTTGGGGGAAGTTGTTTATGAGGGAGTGAAATAAATATGGAAAGCGCAAGGACTTTGTATTTTTATTGTTTGATGATCGCGGCGTTATGGGTCGTTCTTGTTTTAGTGGGGCAGGTGTATTTTTCATATCGTAAAGTCGATGAAATATTGGAGTGCTTGGGTGCTTCAAGATTGATCTCTTACCGTAAGCGTTTTATTGGTTCCGATTTTTTAAGCAAAACTTTTTTTGTGAATACCGTCGCTGGAATGTTTGTCTTTCAGAAATTGCATATTAAGGATGGGGCCATTACGCGTGAAGATCTGGACAATGTTCCTCGCCAGCTAATGCGTGAGTTGAGACTGTGGGGTTTTTTTTTGATGGGTATGGGGGGGACGCGGTTACTTTGTGGTGTGTCGGTGAATATATGGGCTGGCTTGGATAAAAACTCTCGGGGCGTCGCAGTGTTTGACGGTGGACTATTTAATTAACTTCTATGTGCAAAGGATTATCTCGAATGCTTAAGCAGCTAGCACCTCGGACTTGGCTAGCCCACCACCTACTCGAATCAGGCGAGCGCTTCTTCGTCGTCCTCAGCAATGCCAGTGACGCCAAACCTCTCGACGCCTGGCGAAGCACCGCTGCCGGCATGCCGCCCCAACCCATCTGGGCCGGCACAGCCTACGCCGAGTGGAGTGAGGTGATGCCCTATGTCGCAATCATCGAGCCCGACAGTCCTTTTCTCGACTGGATAGCGACCACCGAATCCACGGACTGGGGCTGGCTGGCGGTGTCCTCCAGCTCGTTGCAAACCGTGGTTGCGCATCTGCAAGGCTTGACCAAGGTCTACCTGCCCGATCATCAGGAAGTGTTTCTGCGCTTCTGGGATGGCGCCCAATTTCTACCGATGTTGCAGGCGTTGGGCGACGCGGCGTCAACGCTATTGCCGGTATTCCAGCGTTACCTGATTAATGGTCAGCCGCTGACGGTTGCGCCGGGGCCGATGACCGAGGCTAAAGCCAGCCCGTGGTGGCGAGTGCCTGCGCCGGTGCTCAAACATTTGGCAGAGCAGTCACCGCAAACCCTGATCGACAACCTGCTCCAACGGCTCGAAGAACAGCGCCCGGACCTGTACACCGCCTTCCCGCCGGCGACCTTGCGGCACAAGGTCGCCTACTTTGCGCGGGGTGCGGATATCAGCGATGACGCACTGGCCAGCGCCCTGGCGTCAGACTCGGCTTGAGCCCAAGGCCTGCTGCAAGTCGTCGATCAGGTCTTCAATCGCCTCGATGCCCACAGAGAGGCGGATCATCTCCGGCTTCACACCGGCCTTGGCCTGTTCTTGCTCGTTCATCTGCCGATGGGTGGTGGAGGCAGGGTGGCAGGCCAGGGATTTGGCGTCACCGATGTTGACCAGGCGCTTGAAGATTTGCAGCGAGTCGTAGAAGCGCACGCCGGCATCGAAGCCGCCCTTCAAGCCGAAAGACAGGATCGCCGACGGTTTGCCTTGCATGTATTTTTGCGCCAGGGCGTGGTGCGGGTGATCGGGTAGCCCGGCATAGCTGACCCATTCCACTGCCGCATGGCCTTGTAGGAACTGCGCGACCTTCAGGGCGTTTTCGGTGTGGCGCTCCATGCGCAGAGCCAGGGTTTCCAGGCCTTGCAGCAGCAAAAACGCATTCATCGGCGCCAGCGCCGCGCCGGTATTGCGCAGCGGCACAGTGCGGGCGCGGGCGATAAAGGCTGCTGGACCGAATTTTTCGGTATAGACCACGCCGTGATAGGCCGGCTCGGGGTTGTTGAGGCCGGGGAATTTTTCCGGATATTGGGTCCAGGGGAAGGTGCCGCTGTCGACGATCACGCCGCCCAGGGAGTTGCCATGGCCGCCAATGTATTTAGTGATTGAGTGCACAACGATGTCGGCGCCGAATTGGATCGGCTTACACAGGATCGGCGTGGCCACGGTGTTATCCACCACCAGTGGCACGCCACGGGCATGGGCGACGTCTGCCAGTGCCTGGATGTCGATGATATTGCCCGCCGGGTTGCCGATGCTTTCGCAGTACACCAGCTTGGTGTTGTCGTCGATCAGCTCGGCGATGGCTTGGGCAGAGTCGTCTCGGGCGAAGCGCACATCGACGCCAAAGCTCGGCAGCAGGTGGGCGAACAGGGTGTAGGTACCGCCGTAGAGCTGCGGGGTGGTGACGATATTGTCGCCGGCCCGGGTGAGGGTCTGGATCGCGTAGTGGATCGCGGCGCTGCCGGCCGACACCGCCAGCGCGGCGATACCGCCTTCGAGGGCGGCGAGGCGTTGCTCCAGCACATCGTTGGTGGGGTTCATGATCCGCGTGTAGATGTTGCCGGGCACATCCAGGTTGAACAGGTCGGCGCCATGCTGGGCGTTATCGAATTCGAAGGCGACATTCTGGTAGATCGGCACAGCGACGGCCTTGGTGGTGGGGTCCGACTTAAAGCCATGGTGCAGCGCGATGGTGGCGTCTTTCATGATTGTTATTGACCTCCCTGGAGAATGGATCGCCACAATAAGTCCACCGTGATACGACCGTTTAGATTTTTTTTGGCCTGCCTCCTGTATTTACGGCATAAGCACCGCCCGACACGCAGCCCTGCACCTTTGCCCGTGTAGAAGGTAAACTTCGCCCCCTGCGCAGGAGCAACCATGAATTATCGTCACGCCTTTCACGCCGGCAACCACGCCGATGTCTTCAAACACCTGACCTTGACCCGCCTCATTGCCCTGATGTCGCGCAAGGAACAGCCGTTCGCCTACCTCGATACCCATGCCGGGATCGGTCTGTATGACCTGCAGGGCGACCAGGCCAACCGCACGGGTGAATACCTGGAAGGCATCGCGCGTCTGTGGGGCGAGGACGACCTGCCGTCACTGACCGCCGACTACATGCGCGTGCTGCAAGAGATGAACCCGGATGGCCAGTTGCGTTACTACCCGGGCTCGCCGGAACTGGCACGGCGCCTTACGCGCCCGCAGGATCGGGTTTTGCTCAATGAGAAACACCCCGAAGACGGCGTGCTGCTCAAGGACAACATGAAAGGTGATCGCCGCGTCAAAGTGCACCTGGGCGAAGGCTGGCATGTACCGCGCGCCTTGTTGCCGGTGCCGGAAAAACGCGCATTGATGCTCATCGACCCGCCCTTCGAGAAACTCGATGAGATGCAGCGGTGCGCTGCCTCCCTCAAGGAAGCGGTCAGCCGCATGCGCCAGACCGTCGCGGCCATCTGGTACCCGGTGAAGGACCAGCGCATGCTGCGTCGCTTCTACCAGGACCTGGCCGGCACTGGCGCGCCGAAGCTGTTGCGCGTGGAATTGCTGGTGCATCCCCTGGACACGCCCAACACCCTGACCGGCTCGGGCCTGGCGATTGCCAACCCGCCGTGGGGCTTGGAAGAGGAATTGCGCGAGCTGCTGCCGTGGCTGTCCAAGAAACTTGGCCAGACCCAGGGTGGGTGGCAGATGGATTGGCTGATCGCTGAGTAACCTGCTCTAAAGCCAGGCACAGGACCCAATGTGGGAGGGCGCCCCTCCCACATGTTGATCTGTGTTGGCCTTTAGATCGGGCAGGTCACGCCGGTGCCGCCGATCCCGCAATACCCCTGCGGATTCTTCGCCAGGTACTGCTGGTGGTACGCCTCGGCGAAGTACACCGTTGGGGCTTCGTCGATTTCGGTGGTGATTTCACCCAGGCCGGCCTTGCTCAGTTCTTGCTGATACGCCTCGGCACTGGCCTTCGCCGCCGCCAGTTGTTCCGGGGTGGTCGCATAAATCACCGAGCGGTACTGGCTGCCGATATCGTTGCCCTGGCGCATGCCCTGGGTCGGGTTGTGCAATTCCCAGAACATCTTCAGCAGGTCTTCGTATCTCACTTTGGCCTGGTCATACACCACCAGCACCACTTCGCTGTGGCCGGTCAGGCCGGAGCAGACTTCTTCGTAGGTCGGGTTCGGCGTGAAGCCGCCGGCGTAACCCACCACGGTGCTGACCACGCCGTCGCGCTGCCAGAACTTGCGTTCCGCACCCCAGAAACATCCCAGGCCGAAGATCGCAAAACCGACATCGTCAATGAACGGGCCGAGCAGTGGGTTGCCGTTGACGAAGTGTGTCTCGGGCAGGTTCATCGGGGTTTCACGGCCAGGCAACGCTTGTTCTTGAGTAGGCAGCACGTTTTTGTTCACCAGAATTTCCGAGCGCAAGACCATGATCAGTCCTCTCGTCAGGTTGAGTTAGCGGTAAGGATTCAGACAGCCAGTGTGCCCGAGTGTTACAGCGCTGTCAGGCGATTGGCCCGCGCGGGTAGCGTTTGAGCATCGTCAACAGCTCTGCGCCGGGGATTGGCCGGTCGAACAGGTAGCCCTGGCCCACGTCGCAGCGGTGCCGTCGCAGGAACGCCAGTTGCTCGGCGGTCTCGATGCCTTCGGCCACAACCTTGAGCTTGAGGTTGTGGGCCATGGCGATCACGGCCGAGGTGATTTCCATGTCGTCCTGGTTGTCCGGGATCTCGTGGATAAAGCTGCGATCGATCTTGATGATGTCGATGGGGAATTTTTTCAAGTAGCTCAGCGATGAGTAACCGGTACCGAAATCGTCCATGGCCAGGGTCAGGCCGAAGCTCTTGAGTTGGTCCAGTTGCAGGCGTGTGTCCTCGGTGGCTTCCAGCAGCAGGCCTTCGGTGAGTTCCAGTTCCAGCAGGTTGGCGGGCAGGTCTTCTTCCTTGAGGATGGCGGCAATCGAGGCCACCAGGTCCGGGTCGGAGAACTGCTTGGGCGACAGGTTGATTGCCACCTGCAGGTTGCCCATGCCGGCGGCGCTCAGACGCTTGCTCATGCGGCAGGCCTGGCGCGCGATCCATTTGCCGATGGGGATGATCAAGCCGGTCTCTTCGGCCACGCTGATGAACTGGTCAGGACGGATCATGCCCTTTTCCGGATGGTTCCAGCGCAGCAGCGCTTCCATGCCCAGCAAGCGACCGCTGCGCAGGCATAGCTTGGGCTGGTAGAACACGTCCAGCTCGTTCTGGGTCAAGGCGCGACGCAGGTTGTTCTCTACGAACAGCTTGTAGCTGGCCTCGGCGTTCAGCGCTTCGGTGAACACTTGTACCTGGTGTTTGCCGTTGGCCTTGGCTTTGTGCAGCGCCAGGCCGGCGTTACGCATCAGGGTTTGCGGGTCGCGGCCATGCAGGGGGGCGCATGCCAGGCCCACGGAACCGGTGACGCTGATCAATTGGTTGTCGACGAACATCGGTTTATCCAGGGTTGCCAGCAACTGGCTGGCGACCTGCTGGCCGCTTTCCAGGTCGGTGTCGTCGAGCAGTACCGCAAACTCGTTGCTGGCAAAGCGCGCCAGGCTGCCGCCGGTACTCAGGCTGTTGCGCAGGCGCCGGGCCAGGCTGATCAGCAGCTTGTCGCCGGTCTGGTGGCCGAGGCTGTCGTTGATGCGCTTGAAGTTGTCGATGTCCACCAGCAGCAGGCTGATCGGGGTGTCACTGTCGCGGGCAAAGCGCTCGTCGAGGTTGCGGATAAACGCCGGGCGGTTGCCCAGGTTGGTCAGGTTGTCGGTATAGGCCAGGCGCTCGATGCGCTGCTGGGCCAGCTTGGTCTGGGTGATGTCTTCGTAGATACCGATGTAGTGCGTCAGCTCACGGTTGTCGCCATACACCTTGGAGATCGACAGCTGGCCCCAGTAGGGTTCGAGGTTTTTACGCCGGCTTTTGAATTCACCCTGCCAACTGTTGCTTTTGGCCAGGCTCGACGGCGCGTCAAACAGCAACTCGCTGAGGTTCTCCAGCGCGGGTAATTGCGCCAGGCGATGGCCGTGGACTTCTTCGGCGCTGTACTGGGTGATCGCGGTAAAACTTGGGTTGACGTACTCCACAACACCGTCGCAGTTGACCAGCAAAAACGCGTTGGCGCTTTGCTCCACCGCGCGCTGGAACAGATGCAGGGCGCTGGTGGCGGTGCGGCGGTTGTGGTTGTTGATCACTTGCGCGAACTGGTCGGCCAACTCACCGGCGAAGGCAATCTCATCGGCCTGCCACACGCGCGAGCTGCCGCCTTGTTCCAGGCATAGCACGCCGACCACCTGGCCATCGACGCGGATGCTCGCATCCAGCATGGCGTGGATGTCTTTGGCGCGCAGGTTCTCGGCCATCTCACGGGTGCGCGGGTCGCGCATGGCATTGTTGGCGTCGATGGCGCGGCTGGTGTGCAAGGCTTCCAGATAATCCGGGAAGCAGCCGGCATCAATGGGGTCCGGCAGATGGTACTGCTGGTCGGCGCGGTGATAGGCCGAAATCGGCGTCAGGCGCTGGCCTTCGAGATTCCAGAGGCTTGCGCAATCGATCTGGTAGATATCGCAGGCGCTACGGGTGATCAGCTCGGCGGCTTCCTGCAGCGAGTTGTTGGCGGTGTAGCGCTGGCGGGCCAGCAGCAGGATCAACTCTTGCTGGGCGCGCACCCGTTCCAGATGCTGCAGCTGTTCCTGCTGGGCACGCTGGTTGAGTTCGAGGGCGATCTGCAGGCGGTTGTTCTGGCTTTCCAGGTCCTGCGTCGGGGCAGGCAAGGGGATTTCGCTGAACAGGCCGTCGACCACCATCAGGTAGCCGCGCAGCAGATGGCGATTGTGTTGTTTATAGGCCTCGCCCATTTCGAGCAGGCTCAGGGGGCCGTCGTTGGTGTGCAAGGTGTAGCGCACCAGGTAATGCGGGCTTTGGCTCAGTTGCTGTTGAATGGTGTCGTGCAGTTGATAGCGCGCCTGGGGTTCCATCAGGCTGGCGTAGGGTGTGCCGATCAGGGCGCACAGCTCGACCGCCGACAGGCCGAATTGGCGCTCGCAGTTGGGGTCGAGGTACAGCAGGGCCCAGCTTGCCTCATTAAGCCGCTCGAAACGCAGCATACCGAGGCGCGAAGGCACCGGTAACTGCGTCACTACCTCGGCCGCCATACGGGCGACATCGGGTTGGCTTTTCATGGGGGGAACTCACTTGAAGTAACGCGCACGGCGCCGGGCTCACGCCCTCTTTTCTGCTGCCTGCGGCAAGGTTGCATCATGCAGCGCGGGCTGACAAGAGAGGATGAAGGCTAAGTGCTATAAGGGGGTATCGGCCGGACGGGGGAATTCTTCAGTCGGAATGACAGAAGGTGTACAACCCTGTCCTGTCTGTATAGAAAAGCAAAAAAAGCCCCGCCAAATTGACGGGGTTGAGGTACGAGCGTGGCGCTCGGAAATCGTTGCAAGCAGGCCTCCCCGGTTACGGGGAGGCCGCTGCGGCTTACAGCAGGATCGTGCGGATGTCGTTCAGCAACTGGCTCAGACGCTGGGTAAAGCGTGCAGCGGCCGCGCCGTTGATCACACGGTGATCGTAGGACAGCGACAGCGGCAGCATCAGCTTCGGCTGGAACGCTTTACCGTCCCAGACTGGCTGGATAGTGGCCTTGGACACACCCAGGATCGCCACTTCCGGCGCGTTGACGATTGGCGTGAAGCCAGTGCCGCCAATGTGACCGAGGCTGGAGATGGTGAAGCAAGCGCCTTGCATGTCGTCTGCGGTCAGCTTCTTGTCGCGCGCCTTGGCAGCCAGGGCAGCGGCCTCAGCGGCAAGCTGCAGCAGGCTCTTCTGATCGACGTTCTTGATGACCGGTACCAGCAGGCCATCCGGGGTATCGACGGCAAAACCAATGTGGACGTACTTCTTGCGAATGATCGCCTTGCCGCTTGGCGCCAGCGAGCTGTTGAAGTCCGGCAGCTCCTTGAGCAGGTGCGCACAGGCCTTGAGCAGCAATGGCAGCACGGTCAGTTTCACGCCGGCTTTTTCGGCCACGGCTTTCTGCGCGACGCGGAAAGCTTCCAGGTCGGTGATGTCGGCCTGGTCGAACTGAGTCACGTGCGGAATGTTCAGCCAGCTGCGGTGCAGGCTCGACGCGCCGATTTGCATCAGGCGGGTCATCGGCACTTCTTCGGTTTCGCCGAAGCGGCTGAAGTCCACCACCGGAATCGGTGGAATGCCCGCGCCGCCCGTTGCAGCGCCGGCAGCCGGAGCTTCCTTGGCCTTCTGCATCATGGCTTTGACGTAAACCTGCACGTCTTCCTTCAGCACGCGACCGTGCGGGCCAGTGGCCGACACAGCGTTCAGCTCGACGCCGAATTCACGGGCCAGTTGACGTACAGCCGGGCCGGCGTGAACCTTGGCACCGCTAGGCGCAGGCGCGGCAACAGCAGGGGCCGGTGCGGCCTCGGCTTTTGCGGCAGGTGCAGGTGCGGCGGCCGGTGCGGCTTCAGCTTTTGCAGTTGCCGGAGCAGCGGCAGGTGCTGGCGCGGCAGCAGGCGCAGCGCCTTGTACTTTCAGCTTGAGGATGAAGTCACCGGTGCCGACTTCGTCTTCCAGCTTGACCGCGATGCTCTCCACCACGCCGGCAGCCGGCGATGGGATTTCCATGGAGGCTTTGTCGGACTCCAAAGTGATCAGCGACTGATCGGCTTCGACGGTGTCGCCCACCTTGACCAGCAACTCGATGATCTTGGCCTTGCCCGACGAACCGATGTCCGGCACGTGAATATCCTGCACGGTGGCGGCGGCAGGTGCGGCGGCCGGGGCTGGGGCAGCCTCGGCAGCAGCGGCAGGCTTTTCAGCGGCAGGTGCAGGTGCAGGTGCGGCAGCGGCAGCAGGTGCCGCCGCGTCGGCGGCGCCTTCGATTTCCAGTTCCAGCAGTTCGTCGCCTTCTTTCAGGCGGTCGCCCAGCTTCACTTTCAGGCTCTTGACCACGCCGGCCTTGGGAGCAGGGATTTCCATGCTCGCCTTGTCCGACTCCAGGGTCAGGATGCTCTGGTCGGCTTCGACTTTGTCGCCGACCTTCACAAACAGCTCGATTACTTCACCTTCACCGCTGCCGATGTCAGGTACGCGAATGAGTTCGCTCACAAAAATCTCCTCAGCAGTCCAGTGGGTTGCGTTTTTCCGGGTTGATCCCGAACTTGACGATGGCGTCAGCCACCACCTTGGGTTCGATCTCACCACGGTCAGCCAAGGCTTCCAGGGCTGCCAACACCACGAAGTGACGGTCGACTTCGAAGAAGTGACGCAGCTTCTTGCGGCTGTCACTGCGACCGAAACCGTCGGTGCCCAGGACTTTGAATTCCTTGGACGGGACCCACTGGCGAATTTGTTCGGCAAACAGTTTCATGTAGTCGGTAGAGGCAATGACTGGACCTTTACGGCCGGCCAGGCACTCTTCGACATAGCTCTTGGCTGGCTTCTGGCCAGGGTGCAGGCGGTTGCTGCGCTCCACGGCCAGGCCGTCGCGACGCAGTTCGTTGAAGCTGGTAACGCTCCACACGTCGGCGCCGACGTTGAATTCGTCACGCAGGATCTTCGCCGCTTCACGCACTTCACGCAGGATGGTGCCGGAGCCCATCAGTTGCACGTGGTGCGCCGCTTCCTTGGTGTCTTCTTCGAGCAGGTACATGCCCTTGATGATGCCTTCTTCCACGCCGGCCGGCATGGCTGGCTGCTGGTAGGACTCGTTCATCACGGTAATGTAGTAGAAAACGTCCTGCTGCTCTTCGGTCATCTTCTTCATGCCGTCCTGGATGATCACCGCCAGCTCGTAGCCGTAGGTTGGATCAAAGGTGCGGCAGTTCGGGATGGTGGCAGCCAGGATGTGGCTGTGACCGTCTTCGTGTTGCAGGCCTTCGCCGTTCAGTGTGGTGCGGCCGGCGGTACCGCCGATCAGGAAACCACGGGTACGGCTGTCGCCTGCTGCCCAAGCCAGGTCGCCAATACGCTGGAAGCCGAACATCGAATAGAAGATGTAGAACGGCAGCATCGGCTGGTTGTGGCTGGAGTACGAAGTACCGGCAGCGATGAAGGAGCTCATGGCGCCCGCTTCGTTGATGCCTTCTTCGAGGATCTGGCCTTTTTTGTCTTCCTTGTAGAACATCACCTGGTCTTTATCGACTGGCTCGTAGAGCTGGCCGACGGAGGAGTAGATGCCCAACTGACGGAACATGCCTTCCATGCCGAAGGTACGGGCTTCGTCCGGGATGATCGGGACGATGCGCGGGCCGATGTCCTTGTCCTTGACCAACTGCGCGAGGATCCGCACGAAGGCCATGGTGGTGGAGATTTCACGGTCGCCCGAACCGTCCAGGATTGCCTTGAGCGTGCTCAGGTCCGGGGTTGGTACGGCAAAGCTGTTGGCGCGGCGCTGTGGCACGAAACCACCCAGCGCGGAGCGGCGCTCGGCCAGGTAGCGGGCTTCGGCGCTGTTTGGCTCCGGCTTGAAGAACGGCAGGTTTTCCAGCTCTTCATCCTTGACCGGGATGTCGAAGCGGTCGCGGAACAACTTCAGGCTGTCGACATCGACTTTCTTGGTGTTGTGCGCAGTGTTTTTCGCTTCGCCGGCACCGGTGCCATAACCCTTGATGGTCTTGGCCAGGATGACGGTCGGTTGTTCTTTGTGGTTGACCGCTTCGTGGTAAGCCGCATAGACCTTGTACGGGTCGTGGCCGCCACGGTTGAGCTTCCAGATCTCGTCGTCGGACAGGTCGGCAACCATCGCCTTGAGTTCAGGCGTGTTGAAGAAGTGCTCGCGCACGAACGCGCCGTCTTTGGCTTTGTAGTTCTGGTATTCGCCGTCGATGACTTCGTCCATGCGGCGTTGCAGGATGCCGTCGACGTCCTTGGCCAGCAGTGGGTCCCAGAAACGGCCCCAGATGACTTTGGTCACGTTCCACTGAGCACCACGGAACACGCCTTCGAGTTCCTGGATGATCTTGCCGTTGCCGCGAACCGGGCCGTCGAGGCGCTGCAGGTTGCAGTTGATGACGAAGATCAGGTTGTCCAGCTTCTCGCGGCCGGCCAGGGAGATAGCGCCCAGGGATTCAGGCTCGTCGCATTCGCCATCGCCCAGGAAGCACCAGACTTTCTGCTTGCCTTCAGGGATGAAGCCACGGGCTTCCAGGTACTTCATGAAGCGTGCCTGGTAGATCGCTTGAATGGGGCCCAGACCCATGGAAACGGTCGGGAACTGCCAGAAATCAGGCATCAGCCAAGGGTGCGGGTAGGACGACAGGCCCTGACCGTCGACTTCCTGGCGGAAGTTGTTCATTTGTTCTTCGCTGATGCGACCTTCCATGAACGCACGAGCGTAGACGCCTGGCGAGGTGTGGCCCTGGAAGTAGATCAGGTCACCGCCGTGTTCGTCGGTCGGGGCCTGGAAGAAGTAGTTGAAACCGATGTCATACAGGGTTGCGCTGGAAGCGAAGCTGGAGATGTGACCGCCCAGGTCCGAATCTTTCAAGTTCGTGCGCATTACCATCGCCATGGCGTTCCAACGTACCAGCGAGCGAATGCGGCGTTCCATGAACAGGTCGCCAGGCATGCGTGCTTCGTGGGTAACGGGGATGGTGTTGCGGTATGGCGTGGTGATGGCGTAAGGCAGTTGCGAGCCGCTGCGGGTCGCGAGTTCGCCCATACGGGTCATCAGATAGTGAGCACGGTCTTCGCCTTCTTTGTCGAGAACCGATTCCAGGGCGTCCAGCCATTCCTGGGTTTCGACGGGATCGAGGTCTTGCATGGCTTGCTCCAGGGCGGAAAGGCTACCAGAATCGGTTGCCTGAAGTTTGCGACTGGCCTTGTGGGCAGACGACATAAATTCTTGGATGGCCGAAGGTTGCTTCGGCGTCCTGTAGTTTTACTACAAATCGTCGGCCATTTCAGCCTTTCGAATGTATATACGAGTAGTAAAACTACACAAGACTGAGCGGATTGCTCGGTCTGGCTGGTGAGCATAATCGTTATTGTTGATCTTTTGCGAACAAGAAAAGGTATGAGTTTAATGTTGCCTGCCAAAAATTATGAATTTTCAGCTATTTATAACCTTTGTTCGACAGTCCTCCATCGGGCGTGGTGCTTGCCTTCACAACTACAAGCCATTTACGCGCCGATGGAGGATAGACCATGAGCCTGCCAACGCTGGCCGAATTGCCCACCCTTCTTCTTCCGATTGCCCAGCGCGCCGAGCAGTCATTTCGTGACGCGGTGGCCACGCTGGACGACGATCATGGCCTTTCTACGTGGACCTCGCAACGGTGGGCCGATTTTGCCCGCGTCTGCGCCGCCAGTGATTTCGTTATTGAACAGAGTGTTCGTGACCCTTTGATGTTGCTCGAGCTGGCCGCCTGGGGCGAGCTGGACCGTGGCTTCGCCCCAGGCGAGCTGTGCGGTCAGATCGCCGGCGCCGTGCAGCAGGCTGAAACAGAAGATGAACTGGGCCGCCTGTTGCGTCGTCAACGTACCCGCCAGCAAGTGCGCATCATCTGGCGCGACCTCACCCGCCAGGCGGACCTGGTGCAAACCTGTCGTGACCTTTCCGACATGGCTGACGCCAGCATCGACCAGGCCTACCAGTGGCTCTACCAGCGCCACTGCGCACAGTTCGGCACGCCGACGGGCCGGCGCAGCGGCGAGCCGCAGCACATGGTCATCCTCGGCATGGGCAAGCTCGGCGCGGTGGAGTTGAACCTCTCGTCCGATATCGACCTGATTTTCGCCTACCCCGAGGGCGGCGAAACAGTGGGCGTGAAGCGCGCCCTGGATAACCAGGAGTTTTTCATCCGCCTGGGTCAAAAACTGATCAAGGCGCTGGACCCGATGACCGTCGACGGCTTTGTGTTCCGCGTCGATATGCGCTTGCGTCCCTATGGTTCGGCCGGCGCGTTGGTGCTCAGTTTCAACGCGCTGGAGCAGTACTACCAGGACCAGGGCCGCGACTGGGAACGCTACGCCATGATCAAGGCGCGGGTAGTTGCCGGCGACCAGGTGGCCGGTGCGCAATTGCTGGAGATGCTGCGGCCTTTCGTCTACCGCCGTTACCTGGACTTCTCTGCCATCGAAGCGCTGCGCACCATGAAGCAGCTGATCCAGCAGGAAGTGCGGCGCAAAGGCATGGCCGACAACATCAAGCTGGGCTCGGGCGGCATCCGCGAAGTGGAATTTATCGCCCAGGCGTTCCAACTGATCCACGGCGGCCGCGACCTGAGCCTGCAACAGCGACCGTTGCTCAAAGTGCTCGGCACCCTGGAGGGGCAGGGCTACTTGCCGACGGCGGTGATCGCCGAGTTGCGCAACGGCTATGAATTTCTGCGCTACACCGAACACGCGATCCAGGCGATTGCCGACCGGCAGACACAAATGCTCCCGGACAACCCGCAGGACCAGGCGCGCATGGCCTTCATGCTGGGCTTTGCCGACTGGGCCGCGTTCCATGAGCGCCTGATGTATTGGCGTGGTCGGGTGGATTGGCACTTTCGCCAAGTGATCGCCGACCCGGATGAAGAAGACGGCGCCGAAAGCGAACTGGTGGTGGGCGGTGAATGGTTGCCACTGTGGGAGGAATCCCAGGATGAAGACGCCGCCTGCCGCCAATTGGCTGAAGGCGGTTTTACCGACGCGCCCAAGGCCCTCAAGGCTCTCGCCAGTTTGCGCGGCAGCCCGCAATTGCGCGCCATGCAGCGCCTCGGTCGCGAGCGGCTGGATGCGTTTATCCCGCGCCTGCTCGCCCAGGCCGTCGAACACGCCAACCCGGACCTGGTGCTGGAGCGCGTGTTGCCGTTGGTCGAGGCCGTCGCCCGTCGTTCCGCTTATCTGGTGCTGCTCACCGAAAACCCCGACGCCCTGCGCCGCCTGTTGACCCTGTGCGCCGCCAGCCCGTGGATCGCCGAGCAGATCACCCGTTTCCCGCTGTTGTTGGACGAGTTGCTTAACGAGGGCCGGCTGTTCAAGCCGCCGCTGGCGCCGGAATTGGCCGCCGAACTGCGCGAGCGCCTCACGCGCATCCCCGAGGACGACCTTGAGCAGCAGATGGAAGCCCTGCGTCACTTCAAGCTCGCTCACCGCCTGCGCGTGGCGGCCTCGGAAATCGCCGGCAGCCTGCCGTTGATGAAAGTCAGCGACTACCTGACCTGGCTCGCCGAAGCCATCCTCGAACAAGTGCTGGCCCTGGCCTGGCGCCAGACCGTGGCGCGCCACGGCTCGCCGCAGCGGCTGGACGGCACCCTGTGCGATCCTGGGTTCATCATTGTCGGTTATGGGAAAGTCGGCGGCATTGAACTGGGGCATGGTTCGGACCTGGACCTGGTGTTTATCCACGACGGCGACCCTCAGGCCGAAACCGATGGCGCCAAGCCGATCGATGGCGCGCAGTTCTTCACGCGCCTGGGCCAGCGCATCATTCACCTGCTCACCACCCAGACCAACTCCGGCCAGTTGTACGAAGTGGACATGCGCCTGCGACCGTCGGGGGCATCCGGTTTGTTGGTGAGTTCCCTCGGTGCGTTTGACCGCTATCAAGAAAATGAAGCCTGGACCTGGGAACATCAGGCCTTGATCCGCGCAAGGGTGTTGGTGGGCAGCCAGGATGTGGGCCGTGCGTTCGAGCAGGTACGGGCTAAAGTGTTGGGGCGTGAACGGGACCTTGCCAAACTGCGCCAGGAAGTCAGTGAGATGCGTGCCAAGATGCGCGATAACCTGGGTACCAAGGCCACGCTGGCCGGTACCGGCGCCAATGCCTTCGAAGCCACGGTGGCGTTCGACCTCAAGCAGGACGCCGGAGGTATCGTCGATATTGAATTTATGGTGCAATACGCGGCTTTGGCGTGGTCTGCGCAACATCCATCGTTGCTGCGCTATACCGACAATATCCGCATTCTGGAAGGCCTGGAGCAGGTGGGGCTGATGCCCGCCGCCGATGCCCATCTGCTGCGCGAGGTGTATAAGGCCTACCGTTCCGCCGCGCATCGCCAGGCCTTGCAAAACGAGGCCGGTACGGTGGCCGGGGATCAGTTCGCCGATGAGCGGCGGCAAGTGATGCGTATCTGGCAGGAGCTGGGGTTGAGCTGAAACACTATTAGGGCGGGGAGGCATAAGCCTCCCCGCATCGTTTGTGGAAACTACATGAATATTCTGATCGTTGGGCCCAGTTGGGTCGGTGACATGGTGATGGCACAGACACTGTTCGAGTGCCTGCGCCAGCGCCATCCAGGCTGCCAGATCGACGTGCTCGCCCCCGAGTGGAGCCGGCCGATCCTTGAGCGCATGCCGCAAGTGCGCGAGGCCTTGAGCTTTCCGCTCGGCCACGGCGCCCTGGAACTGGCCACGCGCCGTCGCATCGGCAAATCCCTGGCCGGCCGGTATGACCAGGCCATCCTGCTGCCCAACTCGCTGAAATCGGCGCTGGTGCCGTATTTTGCCGGCATCCCCAAGCGCACCGGTTGGCGCGGCGAGTTCCGCTACGTGCTGCTCAACGACGTGCGCACGCTCGATAAAGCGCGCTACCCGCTGATGATCGAGCGCTTCATGGCCCTGGCCTATGCGCCGGGTGCCGAGTTGCCCAAGCCGTACCCGCGCCCGCGCCTGCGGATCGACCCGGTCACCCGCGACGCGGCGCTGGCCAAGTTCGGCCTGAGCCTGGATCGCCCGGTATTGGCGCTGTGCCCGGGCGCTGAGTTTGGCGAGTCCAAGCGCTGGCCGGCGGAGCACTACGCCAAAGTCGCCGAGACGAAGATTCGCGAAGGCTGGCAGGTGTGGTTGTTCGGCTCGAAAAAAGATCATCCGGTGGGTGAAGATATCCGCCAGCGCTTGATACCGGGCCTGCGCGAGGAGGCGGTGAACCTCAGTGGCGACACGTCGCTGGCCGAGGCGATTGACCTGCTGTCCTGCGCGGATTCGGTGGTGTCCAACGACTCCGGCCTGATGCACGTGGCCGCGGCGCTGAATCGCCCGTTGGTGGCGGTGTACGGCTCCACCTCGCCAGGGTTCACCCCGCCGTTGGCCGACAAGGTCGAAGTGGTGCGCCTGGGCCTGGATTGCAGCCCGTGTTTTGATCGGACCTGCCGTTTCGGCCACTACAACTGCATGCGCCAGTTGCTGCCGCAGCCGGTAAACGATGCCTTGCAGCGGTTGCAGGGCACAGTGGTCGAGGTTAATTGAGTTGCGGGTACTGGTAATCAAGACCTCATCCCTGGGCGACGTGATCCATGCGTTGCCGGCACTCACCGACGCGGCGCGGGCGATCCCCGGCATTCAATTCGATTGGGTGGTGGAAGAGGGCTTTGCCGAGATCCCCACCTGGCACCCGGCGGTAGACAAGGTTATCAAGGTGGCGATTCGCCGCTGGCGCAAGAACCTCTGGCAAACCATCAAGAGCGGTGAATGGCGGCGCTTCAAGCAGCAAGTCCAGTCGACCAAATACGACCTGGTGATCGACGCCCAAGGCCTGCTCAAGAGCGCCTGGCTGACCCGTTATGTGCGTGCGCCGGTGGCCGGTTTCGACAAAAGCTCCGCCCGTGAACCGCTCGCCGCGCGCTTCTACTCGCGACGCCTGGCGGTGGCCCGTGGGCAGCATGCGGTGGAGCGTTTGCGCCAGTTGTTCGCCGTAGCGCTGGGTTATGACTTGCCCAAAGGCTTGGGCGACTACGGCCTGAGCGTCGACAAACTGCTCGGCCTGCCGCCGAAAAAGCCGTTTGTGCTGCTGTTGCACGGCACCACCTGGGACACCAAGCACTGGCCCGAAGCCTACTGGCGTGAGCTTGCCGAACGCATGGGGCGCCTGGGCGTGGACGTGAAGCTGCCATGGGGCAACGCCGCCGAAAAGGCCCGCGCCGAACGCCTGGCCCAAGGCCTGGGCAACGCCGAAGTACTGCCCAAGTTGAACCTGGCCGGGGTGGCCCGCGTGCTGGCCGGCGCCCGCGCCTGTGTGGCGGTGGACACTGGCCTCGGCCATTTGGCCGCCGCACTGGATGTGCCGACCATTTCTTTGTTCGGCCCCACCAACCCCGGCCTCACCGGCGCCTATGGCAAGGGCCAGATTCACTTGGCCAGCGACTGGCCGTGCGCGCCCTGCCTGCAAAAGCTATGTACCTATCAACCGACGGCCGACGACCTGCGTCGGTTCGACATCAAGCGCGAGTCGCCCCTGTGCTTTACGCGCTTGAACCCTGAGCGTGTGGCCAGCCGACTGAGCACGTTGTTATTGGCTGAGGAGCTGCACTGATGCAACTGGCGTTTGTTCTGTACAAGTATTTCCCGTTCGGCGGCCTGCAGCGGGACTTCATGCGCATCGCCCTGGAGTGCCAGCAGCGCGGCCATCAGATTCGTGTGTATACGCTGATCTGGGAAGGCGACATTCCACCCGGCTTCGAAGTGCTGGTGGCGCCGGTCAAGGCGTTCTTCAACCATCGGCGCAACGAGAAACTCAGCGCCTGGATGGCGGCCGACCTGGCCAAGCGCCCGGTGGATCGACTGATCGGCTTCAACAAAATGCCCGGCCTCGACGTGTACTACGCCGCCGATGGCTGCTTTGAAGACAAGGCGCAAAACCTGCGCCATTCGCTGTACCGCTATTTTGGCCGCTACAAACACTTTGCCGACTACGAACGCGCGGTGTTCGCCAAAGACGCCAAGACCGAAGTCCTGATGATTTCCGAGGTGCAGCAGCCGCTGTTCATCAAGCATTACGACACCCCGCTGGAACGCTTCCACCTGCTGCCGCCGGGTATCGCCCAGGACCGTCGCGCGCCGCCGGATGCGGCGCACATTCGCGAAGGTTTCCGTAAGGAATTCAACCTGGCGGATGACGACCTGCTGCTGGTGCAGATCGGCTCGGGCTTCAAGACCAAGGGGGTCGACCGCAGCCTCAAAGCCGTGGCTGCGTTGCCGGCGCAATTGAAGAAACGTACGCGCCTGTTTGTAATTGGCCAGGACGACCCCAAAGTATTCCAATTGCAGAGCGCCACGTTGGGCTTGGGCGATAACGTGCAGTTCCTCAAGGGGCGCAGCGATATCCCGCGTTTCCTGCTGGGCGCCGACCTGTTGATCCACCCGGCGTACAACGAAAACACCGGCACCGTCTTGCTCGAAGCCCTGGTGGCCGGGTTGCCGGTGCTGGTCTCGGCGGTGTGTGGTTATGCCCACTACATCAGTGAGGCCGACAGCGGCCTGGTGCTGGATGAGCCCTTCGAACAAACCCAGCTCAACGGCTACCTGACGCGCATGTTGAGTGATTCTGCACAGCGCGCGGCCTGGGGCCGCAACGGGTTGGCCTTCGCCGAGACGGCCGACCTCTACAGCATGCCGCAGCACGCGGCGGATGTGATCCTGGCGGAGCCAAAACGATGAAGTTGATGCTTGCCGAACCGTTCAAGACCCTCTGGGCCGGGCGTGATGCGTTCGTCGCCGTCGAGGCGCTGGAAGGCGAGGTCTACCGTGAGCTTGAAGCGCGTCGCACCCTGCGCACGGTGGTCGATGGCCGTGGCTATTTCGTGAAGATCCACCGCGGCATCGGCTGGGGCGAGATCGTCAAGAACCTGGTCACCGCCAAGCTTCCGGTGCTGGGCGCGGGCCAGGAATGGCTGGCGATCCAGCGCTTGCAGCAACTGGGCGTGCCGACCATGACCGCCGTGGCCTACGGCGAGCGCGGCAGCAACCCGGCCGACCAGCACTCGTTCATCATCACCGAGGAGCTGGCGCCCACCGTCAGCCTGGAAGACTTCAGCATCGATTGGCTCAAGCAGCCGCCCGAGCCGCGTCTCAAGCGCGCGCTGATCGCCGAAGTGGCGCGCATGACCGGCATGATGCATCGCGGTGGGGTCAACCACCGTGACTGTTACATCTGCCACTTCCTGCTGCACACCGACACGCCGGTGACCGCCGATCACTTCAGGCTCTCGGTGATCGACCTGCACCGCGCCCAGACCCGCGACAAGATCAGCCATCGCTGGCGTGACAAGGACCTGGCCGCGCTGTACTTCTCGGCGCTGGACATCGGCCTGACGCGCCGCGACAAACTGCGCTTCCTCAAGGGTTACTTCCAGCAGCCGCTGCGCCAGATCCTCGCCGAAGAGGCCGCGTTGCTGCAGTGGCTGCAGGGCAAGGCCGACAAGCTCTACGCGCGTAAGCAGCGATACGGGGATGCGCTCTGATGGCGGGTTGGAACCTGGAACCTGCCTATGCCGCCCTGGCGGACGACTTTGGAAGCCTCGAAGCGGTGTTCGCGCTGCAGGGCGAGCGGCTAACACGCGACCCGTTGTCGGAAGTGATCCGGGTGCAGCGTGACGGAGTCAATTACTACGTCAAGCGCTACGTCGGCGCCGGCAAGGGCTTGCGTCGCTACCTGGGCAAGCCGCGGGTCAAGTCCGAATGGCAGAACCTCAAACGCTTCGCCAAGTGGGGCATTCCCACCGCCGACGTGGTGGCCTGGGGCTTGGAGCGCAACGGCCTGGCCTACGATCGCGGCGCGATGATCACCCGTGAATTGCCGAAAACAGAAGACCTCTCCGCCCTGGCCGATCGCAAAGATACGCGCCTGCGCGACCCCAAGTGGGTGAGCGTGATCAGCCGCCAGCTCGCCGAATATACGCGCACGATGCACGATCACCGCTTCACTCATAACGACTTGAAGTGGCGCAACCTGTTGGTCGACGACCAGCAGACCCTGTACCTGATCGATTGCCCCAACGGCGATTTCTGGCGTGGTTTCTGGCTTAAGTACCGCATTACCAAAGACCTGGCGTGCCTGGACAAGGTGGCCAAATATCACCTGTCGGCTACCCAGCGCTTGCGTTTCTACATGCAGTACCGTGGGTGTCGGCGACTGACCGAGTCTGACAAGCGGCGTATTCGCCACGTAGTGAAGTTTTTCGAGGGGCGCGAATGAGTGATTTCCTGGCGGCTGAAGACCGTGCCTTGCTGGAGCGCAATGGCCTGGCGACGTTCGACGCGTTGTGGGCCAAGCAGTTGGACGCGGTTGACGAGCCCAATACCAGTGGCGGCGGCTGGAGCAGCGTATTTCGGCTGGAACTCGACGGCCACGCTTATTACCTCAAGCGCCAAAGCAATTACCTCACTCGCAGCCTTCGCAAGCCGTTGGGTGAGCCGAGTTTCTCTCGTGAGTTTCGCAATATCAGCCGTTACCGCACGCTGGGTATCCCGGCGTTGCAGGCGGCGTTCTATGGCGAGCGAAAAGTGGCGGGTGAGTACCGCGCGATGTTATTGACCCGGGCCCTGGATGGCTGGAATGACCTTGATTCGCTGCTCGAGCAATGGCCGTCGCTGAGCGAGGCCCAGCACCGCGCCATTCTGCTGGCCTGCGGCAAGCTTGCGCGTCAGTTGCACGGCGTCGGTCAGGTGCACGGCTGTTTCTATCCCAAGCATATTTTCCTGCAGGCCACCGGTGACGGTTACGCCGCGCAGTTGATCGACCTGGAGAAAACCCGCCCGCTGTTGTTCGGCTGGCGTGACCGGGTCAAGGACCTGGAGCCGTTGTTGCGCCGCGCGCCGCAGTGGTCGGATGCGCAGGTGCGCCAACTGCTGGCGGCCTATGCCGACCAGCCGCAAGGCAGCGCGCTGGTCGCCACCTGGCTGCAACGCCTGACGACGCGGCGTAGCCACAAGGAGAACCGCTGATGCGCCTGTCCGAGCTGAAAAACGCCGGCCGCACACCGAGCCTGCCCCTGACCCTCGACCTGGCGGATGCCGCAGGCCCCGGCCAACTGCAACTGCTGAGCCTGGTGCGCGTAATGCCTGGCGAGCGTTATGTGGGCGCAGCGGTGTGGCGCGGGCGCCCGGTGCTGGCCAAGTTGTTGGTGGGCAGCAAGGCTGCGCGGCACTTTCAGCGTGAACTCAGCGGCGTGCGCCTGTTGGCCGAGCAAGGCCTGACCACGCCTTTGCTGTTGGCCGATGGGTTGCAGGAGGGCGAAGGGGGCTGGCTGCTGTTCGAGTTTATCGAAGGCGCCGAAAGCTTGGCCGACGCCTGGCACGCTGTCGAAAGCCTGCCGCCATTGGCTGACGAGCAAACCGCCGTGCTTGCCCAGGCGTTAGGTGCGATTGCGCACATGCACACGCAAGGCTTGTGGCAGGAAGATCTGCACCTGGACAACCTGCTGCGTCAGCGCGACAAGCTGTACTTGATCGACGGTGCCGGTATCCGTGTCGAAGAGGCGGGCAAGCCGCTGTCGCGTCACCGAGTGCTGGAAAACCTCGGCGTGTTTTTCGCCCAGCTGCCCAAAAACCTCGAGCCGTTTACCGAAGAGTTGCTGGTGTACTACCTGCTCGGCAATGGCGAACATGCTTTGCCGCTGCAAGCGCTGGAGAAACAGGTGCGCAAGGTCAGCGCCTGGCGCTTGAAGGACTTTTTGAACAAGGTCGGCCGCGAATGCACGCTGTTCAGCGTGGCTCGCGGCGCATTTGGCTTGCGCGCGATTCGGCGTGAAGAAGAGCCTGCGATGCTGCCGGTACTGGAGCAGGCCGATGCGCTGCTCGACAACGGCCACATGTACAAGACCGGCGGCGCCGCCAGCGTGGCCAAGGTCGAAGTGGACGGTCGCGCGCTGGTGATCAAGCGCTACAACATCAAGGGCTTCGCTCATTGGCTCAAGCGCTTCTGGCGCCCGAGCCGCGCCTGGCATTCATGGCGCGAAGGCAACCGCCTGGCGTTCCTCGGCATCGCTACGCCAACGCCGTTGGCCGTGCTGGAAAAGCGTTTTTTCTGGCTGCGCAGCCGTGCTTACCTGATCACCGAATACCTGCCGGGGCCGGACATCATCGAGCGCTTCGCGCCCTACGTCGAACACGGCGACGCGCCGGAAAACGAATTGCTGGCGCTGGATCACCTGTTTGCCGAACTGATCCGCGAGCGCATCAGCCATGGCGACTTCAAGGGCCATAACCTGTTCTGGCATGAAGGCCGCTGGGCGCTGATCGACCTCGATGCCATGTGCCAGCACCACTCGGCCGCCAGCTTCGCGCCGGCGTTTGCCCGGGACCGCGCGCGGTTCATGCGGAACTGGCCGCGGGAGAGTGCGTTGTATCAGTTGATCGATCAGCGGTTACCCAGGGAGGTCGACGCCCCTGGCCGTTAAGCGGAACAGGACGTTTCCCACGCCAATTGGCGCATCCAGGCTCTGAACAACGGGTTTCGTGGTGCTAGATTTCCGCTCCCTTTTGATTAAAAGAAGAGCGGGTCATGCGCACTAAAATTGTCGGGTTATGGGTATTGGGGTGGGCATCCTTGGTTGTGAGTGGCTGCGGTACGGTGACCACGGCATTGCGCGAAGACGCCGTCACCGTCCAGGCGCTCAAGGCGAAAAAAACCTATTGCGAGTCTGTCCCACGTATCTACAGCGGTGTGGCCTACAACCTGTGTGTATTGCATGGGCCGCCGAATTCGCGAGCGGGGTTCACATTGAATAGCGTTCCCTGGGCTTTCATCGATGTGCCCCTCTCGGGTGTCATGGACACGCTCATCCTGCCCTATACGATCTACCGGCAAAGTGCCGACGGCAGCATTGAGCTTCGCTAGCCCTTTGTCGCTAACTGCTTTTCAACGCTTTTACGCTATAATCCCGCCCTTTAGCTGTTTCTCGCCCAGGCGGGATGCACACTTTTTTCAGGCGCAACCCGCCTGCATGCTGACCAAAAAGAGGCTAGACCCCTGTGGCATTGACGATTCTTGGCCTGTCCGGCGCCCTTAGCCATGATCCTTCCGCAGCCCTGTATATCGACGGCAAGCTGATCGCGGCCGCCGAAGAAGAGCGCTTCGTGCGCGACAAACATGCAAAGAACCGCATGCCCTACGAGTCGGCGAAGTTCTGCCTGGAGCAGGCCGGCATCAAACCTTGCGACGTTGACGTGGTGGCCATTCCGTTCGCCCCGATCAGCCTGTTCGGCGAGGCGCGCTGGCACTACGCCAAGCGTTACTGGTACGCCCCTGACCGTGCGCTCGACGCGATCCTGATGGGCAACCGTCGCTACAAGCGCTACCGCAACAAGATCGTCTGGTGCCTGGAGCAACTGGGTTTCGATCCGAAGAAAATCAAGATCGAACCGGTTGAACACCACCTGGCCCACGCTTCCAGCGCCTACCACTGCTCGGGTTTCCAGGAAAAAACCGCGATCCTCGGTATCGACGGTAAAGGTGAGTACGCAACCACGTTCTTCGGCTACGGCGAGAACGGCAAGATCCACAAGATCAAGGAATTCTACGACCCTGATTCCCTCGGTGGCCTGTATGGCGCGATCACCGAGTTTCTCGGTTTCGAGATGCTCGACGGCGAGTTCAAGGTCATGGGCATGGCGCCGTACGGCGATGCCAGCAAATACGATTTCTCGCGCCTGGCCTCCTTTGAAAACGGCGAATTGGTGATCAACACCGACTACGCCAACGTCATCGGCCTGCGCCGCTATAAAGAGAAGGGCAAGGGTTTCTACTTTTCGCCAAAACTGATCGAGTGGCTGGGCCCGAAACGCGAAGGCGACATCGCCGACGAGCCTTACATCCACTACGCCGCGAGCATGCAAGCGCTGTTCGAGAAGCTGGCCTTGCAGATGATCGACCACTACTTGGGCGACATCCTCAAGGACACCGGCAAGCTGGCCTTCGCCGGCGGCTGCGCGCTGAACGTCAAGCTGAACCAGAAGATCATCGCCCGCGACGACGTCAAGGAACTGTTCGTGCAGCCGGCGTCCGGCGATGCCGGCACCGCTGTCGGTGCGGCCGCCTACGTGTCCCACGCCCGTGGTGTGCCGGTGGAGAAGATGGAACACGTCTATCTCGGCCCGTCCTACAGCAACGAGGAGGTGATCGCCGCGTGCGCCAGGCACGAGAGCAAGCCGAACTGGCGCAAGATCGAAAATATGCCCCAGCGCATCGCCAAGATCATGGTCGACGGCAACCCGGTGGCCTGGTTCCAGGGCCGCATGGAGTTTGGCCCGCGCGCGTTGGGCGGTCGCTCGATCATCGGTTGCCCGAGCGCGACCGGCGTAGCGGATCGAATCAACCACCAGATCAAGTTCCGCGAGCGCTGGAGGCCTTTCTGCCCGTCGATGCTCGACACCGTCGCCCCGCAGATGATCAAGGTCGATCACCCGGCGCCGTTCATGACCTTCACCTTTGAAGTCGCCGAAGAATGGAAGGCCCGTGTGCCGGAAGTGGTCCATGAAGATGGCACCTCCCGCGCCCAGGTGCTCAAGCGCGAATACAACCCGCGTTACTACGACATGATGAAAGAGCTCGAAGTACTGACCGGCAACGGCGTGTCGCTGAACACCTCGCTCAACCGTCGTGGCGAAGCGATGATCTGCTCGCCGAAAGACGCGCTGGACATGTTCTTCGGCTCTGACCTGCAATACCTGATCATGGAAGACATCCTGGTCGTCAAAGACGGCGTGGATCCTTATGACGCGCTCGGCTGACCGCCACGTCCTGCAGTTTTGCCACGGTTACGATGGGCCGTTCCTGGACTGCGCACGGCAATACGCCAGTTTGTTCGCAGGCACAGGCTACAAGGTGACCACGGTGTTTCTCACCGGGGTCGCCGACCCGCAAGTGGCCGCCGGTTGCGCGTCCGATGAGGTGTTGTTCATGGAGTTCAGCTCCAAGGCCATTCGTGGTTTGAAGCTGGGCGCCATCCGTGAGCTGCGCAAAATCGCTGCGTCGCGCAACTTCAGTTTTTGTATTGCGCATCGCTTCAAGCCGATCTACATCGCCTTGCTCGGTACGCGGCTGCCGGTGATCGGTGTGCATCACGCCTTTGGGGATTACCTGCGTGGCAGCCGCAAGCTGTTTGCCGGGTTTTTCCGCAAGCGCCTGAGCCTGCTCGGGGTTTCCGACGCGGTGCGTGACGACATGCGCCGCTGTCTGCCGGCCTGGCCTGCGGCGCGTATCCAGACCTTGTATAACCGCATTGATGTCGACGCGTTGCAGGCCATTCAGGTGCCTGTGGACGAGGCGCGCGACGCCTTGGGCGTGTCGCCGGACGAATGGGTAGTCGGCAATGTCGGCCGCCTGCACCCGGACAAGGACCAGGCCACGCTGCTCAAGGGCTTTGCCCTGGCGCTGCCGCACTTACCGGCGCAAAGCCGCCTGGCGATCCTCGGTACCGGGCGGCTGGAGCAAGACCTGAAAAGCCAGGCCCGCGAACTGGGTATTGCCGACAACGTGCTGTTCCTCGGCCAGGTGCCGGATGCGCGCCGCTATTTTCGCGCGTTCGATGTGTTTGCCCTGAGTTCCGATCACGAACCGTTCGGCATGGTGTTGCTCGAAGCCATGGCGGCCGGCGTGCCGTTGCTGGCCACGGCGTGTGGCGGTGCGCGGGAAGTGGTCGAAGGCGTGGGTATCCTGTTTCCCTTCGGCGACGCCGAACACCTCGCCCAGGGGCTGCGGCACCTGGCGGCAATGGATCACCACCAGCGACGGCAGTGCGCCGAGATGATGCTGGAGCGTCTGCGCACGCATTTCTCGGATCAGGCGGTACGCGATACCTTCTGGCAACTGCCGCATGTTATTGAACTGACTGCGGGGGCTTGATGCTCAATCGATTCCAAGGTTGGCGCGAGCGCGGCTGGTCCGTCGTCGACGCACCTGCCTACAGCGACGCCTGGCAACGCTTTGGCGGCAGCGTCGCCACCCATCCGCAGGTGATCGAACGCCTGGCCGGGTTGGCCGATATCCCGGTGCGCTACCTGGCCTGGGAACAGGGCGGTGAGTTGCAGGCGTGTATCGCCACCTGGGGGCGCGACCTGGCGTTGTCCAAAGATGTGCTCAAGCAAAAGGGCAAGAAAGGCCTGTTTGACCTGGGCAATGCCGAGTTGATCCTGCCGGCCGCCGCTAACGCCCAGGCGCCGTTGCGTCATCGCGCACGTTACCTGTCGACCTTGAACGAAGGCCGTTTCAGCGGTCTCAAGTTGCAGGCCGAGCAGTTGGCCATGGCGCGAACCCCGGAAGAGCTTTCGAAGAAGTTTCGCTACAACCAGCGCCGCGAACTGCGCCTGCTGGAGGAGGCCGGGGGAGTGGTGCGACCGGTGAGTGAGTTTTCCAGTCGGGAGCTGGCGGCGATCTACTGCGATTTGTTCCTGCGTCGCTGGGGCTTTGTCGCCACGGGCGCCGAGCGCATGGCCGAGGTGATCGAGCTGCTGCGTGAATGGCTGATCGGCTCGGTGATCTTCCTCAACGAGGCGCCCATCGCCGTCCAGTTGGTGTACCGGGTCGAGTCGCCCGAGTGGATCAGCGTGGAATACGTCAACGGCGGTGTTGACCCGCAAACTCGCGCGTTCAGCCCGGGTAGCGTGTTGAGCTTCCTCAACACCCAAAGCGCCTGGGAACAGGCGCGCGAACTCGGCAAGCCGCTGCGTTTTTCCTTTGGGCGTGCCGACCGCGAATACAAGGACCGTTGGTGCAACCCCGTGCCGGTGTTCAGCGTATGAGTGAGTCCGCGAGCCGTAAACAGGCGCTGCTCAAGCGCCATCGTCGTAATAAACGCATAAGCCTGTTGGTCGGCTTGCTGCTGTTGGTCTGCATCGGTGTGATGGTGGCCTGGTGGTTGCCGCTGCTGTTGGCGGTCGTGGGGTGGGTGGCCCATGAAGCCTGGTTTGCCGACCACCTGTTTTACTCGCCCAGCGACGACTATCAGTATCAGTTCGAGTCGCCGGATGAGCAGCCGCCAGTCAGCTTGGAAAATGGCCGGCTGGTGCTGGGCCAGGCGCTGGAGCTGTCGGGCGATGAGACGCTGGTCCTGGCGCTGCGCCTCAAGAGTGGTTGGTTGGGCCGCTTTATCGACCCCTGTATTGAATTGCCCGGGGGCGATCGTCAGGTCTTCGAGCGCGGCGTCGATGGGCTGCGCTACCTGAACCTCACCGGCCAGACGCAAGCCTTGATCGAGGGGCGGCTTGTGTTGCGCGGTCGCTTCTGTCGCGTGTTGGGCGCGCCGGTGCTGTCTGTATTCCGTCAGCCCGATGTGTGCCGGCAACGCATCATGGTCATTGCGCCCCATGCCGATGATGCCGAGCTTGCGGCTTTTGGCCTGTACAGCCAGGCCACGCAGCCGTGGATTGTGACGTTGACGGCCGGCGAGATCGAAGCCGGGCATTACCAGCAAATGGGCCTGAGCAAGCCTGACGCCGCACGGCTCAAAGGGCGTTTGCGAGCCTGGGACAGTATTGCCGTGCCGCGCTGGGCCGGGGTGGCACAGGAAAATTGCGTGCAGTTGGGGTATTTCTGCCTGCAACTGGCGGCGATGAAGGCTGAGCCTGACCGCGCAGTGGCTTCCCGAGAAGCCGATTTGAGTGATATCCGCCTATTTCGCCAGTTCAATCCGTTCCCGTTGCCTGCGGACGCCGATGGCTTACCGACCTGGAACAACCTGGTGGCGGACCTGCGGGCGCTGCTGCTGAAGGCGCGGCCTGAGGTCATCGTGCTGCCTCATCCGGTGCTCGATCCGCACCCCGATCATATCTGCGCCCAGCAAGCCGTGCTGGAGGCCTTGCAGGGGCTGGCATGGCAGCCGGACACATTACTCGGCTACGCCAACCACCTGCATGACAATGACCGCTGGCCGATGGGGGATTCAGGGGCCAGTGTCGCTTTGCCACCATGCTTTGATCCAACGTACACTTTGCGACCTTATTGCCTGTCGTTATCCGCGCAGCGCCAGTGTGACAAGGCGATGTCGCTTGGCATGATGCATGACCTGCAACCAAGGATGCCGTTCAAGCGGCGGGTGCGGCGGCTGATTCAACGCGTATTGGCTGCACGGGCGGTCTCGCCCTGGGGCGAGAACGAATTTTTCCGCAAGGCCATTCGGCGCCATGAACTTTTTTGGGTCATCAAGCACAAGTAACGTATGCCACGTACCTGGGGCGCAGAGCGCTCCATTAAAAAATGACAGTGAGTCTCCTTGTGATCAAACAGTGCCCTCGCATTCTGTTCCTCATCCCTTACTTTGGCCGTTGGCCGTTCTGGATGCCCTTTTTTCTCGAAAGCTGCCGGCATAACGCCGATATTGACTGGCTGCTGTTCAGCGATTGCCCGGTTCCGAATAACGTGCCTGACAACGTCAGGATTGAAAGCATTACGTTTGCCGATTATTGCGCGTTGGTTTCACAGCGGTTGAATATCAAGTTTGCGCCTCAGCAGGCTTACAAGTTGTGTGACATCAAGCCTGCGCTGGGGCATATCCATGCTGATCGCCTCACGGGTTATGACTTCTGGGCGTTTGGTGACCTGGATTTGATCTATGGCAACCTGCGCCGGTATTTCACCGCCGAGCGCCTGGCTGGTTTTGACCTGTTCTCGACACATGAGCGACGGGTCGCCGGCCATTTGTGCCTGATGCGTAACACCGCCAGAAAGCGCGAAGTGTTTATGCAGATGAAGGATTGGGAAGCGCGCTTCACTGATCAGGAGCATCATGCGCTGGATGAAGGGGCCTTCAGTAGGATCTTTCTGTGGCGTAAGAACTTTCCGAAGCCGTTGTTCGAGCTGGTGGGTAAGTTCAACCCCTGGCGCCGTCGCAGTGATTTCACCGAGGCGTACAGTACGCCCGGTGGTGTGATCAAGTGGCATGACGGCACTGACCGCTTCCCGCACCAATGGTTTTGGAAGAAGGGTCGCTTGACCAATGACCGGGATGGCGACCGGGAATTTCCGTATTTTCATTTCGTCTGTTGGAAGCGTAATCAGTGGTCGTCGCTGCCGCCGCCAAGCGCCGAGCACGTCGAGGCGCTGGCCGCCGAGACGTCCTGGGTCGTTGATGCCGAAGGTTTCCATCGAGGAGAGTTATGAGCCGGCGTTTCAAAGTCCTGCAATTGCAGCCGGACTACAATGTTAAATCCCATGATTTTGCCGACCTGGCCGAACAGATCGTCAAAGCGCTGCCCGCTGACCGCTACGAAGTCACCGCAGCGTTCCTGCGGGGCCGACCGGGGCCTGGCGAGCCGACAAGCCGCGCTGCGACCTCCGTCTACTTCGAGTTTCCCGATAAGGCTCTCAAGGGCATGAGATTGCGCGCCATGTGGCGGCTTTATCAGTTTTGTCGCAAGGAAAAGTTTGACGTGGTGGTGTGCAACCGCTTCAAGCCCGTCAACATGATGTTGCAGCTCAATCGGTGGCTGAAGATCCCGTTGTGCATCGGCATTTCCCATGGTTTTGGTGAGTATGACCGTCTCTACCGGCGCAAACAGGCGCAGCGCCTGATCGATGAACACTGGCGTTTCGTGGGTGTATCGCCGGCGGTCAAGCAGTACCTGCTGGATTGCCAGTGCGGGTTTACCGACCGCAACACCTACGCCATTACCAATGCGATCGATATCGAGCAGGCCGAAGCCTTGCAGCATTCGCGTGAAGCCGCGCGCGAGTTGTTGGGCATTGACCCGGCGGTACGCTTGATCGGTGCCTTGGGGCGCCTGGTGCCCGTCAAGGGCCATACCTATTTGTTGCAGGCGTTCGCCGCCCTGAAAGACAAGTACCCGACCGCGCAACTCGCCATCATTGGCGCCGGGCGCGAGGCGTCCAGCCTGGCCGCGCAAATCCAGAGCCTTGGCCTGGATGGTCGCGTGCATTTGCTGGGGTTCAAGGAGAATGCGCTGCAATACGTGCGCGCCTTTGATATCTGGGCAATGCCTTCGCTGGCGGAGGGCCTGGGGCTCGCGCTGCTGGAGGGCATGAGTGGGCGCCTGCCGGTGATCGCCTCGAGCGTACCGGCCATGCTTCCACTGATTGAAGGGGCGGGCGGCCTGGCGGTGGAGCCGGCCAACGTGCCTGAATTGACCCAGGCACTCGACACTTACCTGGCGCTGTCCGATGAAGCGCTCGCGCAGAAAGGCGAGCAGGCCTACCGGTACCTGCAGGCGCAACACGATATCGAGGTGTTCCGCCAGGAGTACCTGGCATTGATCGACTCAGGATTGGCTCAAGCACGCAGGAACGACATATGAATCAGAGTCAGGCCTTGGTCACAGTGATCATCGCGTCTTACAACCATGGGCCCTACATTGAGGACAGCATCCTCAGTGCCTTGAACCAGACGTATCCCAACATCGAACTATTGGTGATTGATGATGGCTCGACAGACGACAGCGTCGAACGCATCCGCCGCCTGCAGGAGCGCTACACGTTCGATTTTCGCGTCCAGCAGAATCAGGGGCTGACCAATACGCTCAACGGTGCTATTGCGCGGGCCAAGGGGACGCTGATCGTGCCGTTCGGTTCGGACGACATCATGTTGCCCGAGCGTATCGCGATACAGGTTGCGTATATGGATGGCAAGCCTGAGGTGGGAATCTGCGCGGGCAACATCGAGCTGATCGATTCCAATGGCGAGCTTTTCCCGGAAAAACGCCAGCGTCGTGATGTGCCGTTCCGGCGCCTGGACTTCGACGATATGTTCCTGGAGCGTAAACCTTACCCGCCGGCGCCCACGCTGATGATCCGGCGCGAGGCGCTGGAAAAGGTCGGTGGGTTTGACCCTGAGATTCGTCTGGAAGACTTGTTGATCGAGTTGAAAATTACCCGTGCCGGGTACTTTATCGACGGTTTGAACGTGCTCATGGCCCGGTACCGTAAACACGCTACCAACTCGTACAAGAATCATCGATTCATGGTCGACAACATCCTGCGTTCCTACGCGTTGTTCAGTGATCATCCGCAGTACGACGAGGTGCGTTACAAGTTCCTCAGTTCCATGTTCCTCAAGACCTCCAACCGTAATCGGGCGTTGGCTCGTGAGCTGCTGGCACAGATTCCTTTCCGTGCCTGGAACAAGAAGACCTGGCGTGGCCTGGCCCGTCTGTATTTTTCGCCGCTGGAAAAAGACTGAACCCGGCGCCGCTACGCCGGGTCAACGTTAGCGTGTTGCCGCCGGCCCCGTAGCCTGCGGCGTGCGTAGCGTGAACGACTGGGCCTGCTCGCGGATGCTCAGCGTGGCTTGTGGGGATGCAACGCACGCGTAGCCCGTGGCCAGTTGTTCAAAGTGAGTTTCGAACAGCCAGCCGCGGTCCTGGGGATAGCGCTGCATATGCTTCAAGTTGCGCTGGCGCAAGGCGTTGCGCAGCGCCGACGGATAGATGCGCATGTCCGCCAGGTCGATCAAGCCGAACTCACCGTCATCCATCAACAGTACGTTGCCCAGATGCAGGGAGCGGAAGTACACGCCGCGTTCGTGCAGTTGAGCGACGAACCGGCCAAAACGCTCTACCAGCGATTCCTGCAGGCTGGTGTCGAGGCCTTGCAGCACCTGGCGCAGTGTCTGACCGGGCAACGGTTGATAGCGAACCGCAGTGCTGCCATCGCGCAGGGTGTACAGGTTGAGCACCGAAGGTGAGGCAATGCCGTGCTCGCGCAGCTGTTGGCTGTTGCGGGCGAAGCGTTCCGACAGCGGGTTGAACCTGCCGGAGGTGTACCAGCGGCGGGCACGGAACAGCTTCAGGAAGCTGCCGTCTTCCAGGCGCAGGACTTTCGGGCCCAGACCGTCGGCTTCAACGACGTGGGCGTTGGCACACAATTGTTCGCGAGCCTGTGGAGCAAGCGTTTGCACGGGCACGCGTAGCAGGCTGCGACGGCGTTGGGCGATGCTCAAGCCGGCAATCAGGGCCAGCGGTATCCATAACAGGAACCAGTGTTCCTTGGGGCGCGAAAGAATCCCGCCGCCTTCGGTCAGGCCGCCGCCAATCCCATAGGCCAGCAGCGAAGAGGCCAGGATGAACAACGGTTGTGCGCGTTGCTGCAGACCTACGTACAGGCCACGGCCGAGCATGAAGACCCATGGGATAAAGCCGATGATGCCAACGTAATAGAGCACGCCCAGGCTGAAACTGTGGGGTTCGCGAAGTTCATAGCCGTCGGAAGGTGTCAGAAAGAGTTCGGCGTTGTAGCTGTGCCCGATCCATGGGTGCTCGGCGATACGTTGCAGGGTCATGCCCCACAACTCGAAGCGCAATGAACTTCCGCGGTTGGTGATCAGCTCGGGGTAAAACAGCAAGATCGCGGCGCCCAGCAGTACCATGCCGACAATCAGCAGGGCCGAGCGACGGTTGCGGGTGGTGAAGCTCATCCACAGTATCGCCAGCACCAGGGCCACCAGTGGCGTTCTTGAGCCCGTCGCCAGTACGGCGGCGGTCATGATCACCAGGGCAGGCAGGCTGAACATGAACACCTGCAGGCGCTGGGTGGTCATGCAGATATATAGCCAATAGACGCAGAAGAACCCGAATACGTGGGAGCTCAGCAGCGGGTTGTCCAGCGCGCCCAGCCCACCCACCATGCGCAAGCCTTCAGCAAAGTGGGGAGCAAAGGCCACCAGGTTGCACGCACTGACTACCAGGGCGATCACGGCGGCGCTGAAAAAAATCGGCGCCAGCAATTCGCTGCGATAGTGCAGCAGCAAGCCGCACCCGGCGAACAGCATGAACGTGTGCAATGGCGTTTTGAATAAGCCTGAGTCCACCTCGGGTTCCGGGCTCCAGAACAGGCTGATCAGGGCCCAGCCCGCAAACAGCAGGAACGCGATGATCAGTGGCTCGCGCACCAGCTGTTTGAGTTCGCTGGGGCGCAGGCAAAGCAGCACAAGTGCAGGGGCACTGAACAGGAGGTAATAGAGCCGGTGCAGGCCATTGCGATTGGCCAGAAAGAACAATGAACTCAGTAACAACAGCAGTCCGACCGGCAAAACCCATAGGACTAGAAAATCGAAAACACGGTTGGAACCGTAGAGAAAACGCTTGGACTGCATAAATGAAGCCATTCCAGAAAGAGAAAGCCGACCATCTTAAGGTGGTGGCTATATAATGTCGCCGGTCGCATCCAACCAGGCTGTGGGGTCAAGCCGGGTGCAAGTACAACAGAGAAGCTGTGCTAAAGTCAGCATCCTTTTCAAAAACGCCGCGTGATATGACCGACTCCAGTCCGAGCGCAAGCCCTTCGAGCTTGAAAATATACTTCCGCCTGCTCAGTTACGTTAAGCCCTATGCCGGCTTGTTCGCGCTGAGTATCGTTGGATTTCTGATTTTCGCGTCGACCCAGCCCATGCTGGGTTACATCCTCAAATATTTCGTGGATGGCCTTTCCAATCCGCAAGCCGTGCTGTTCCCGAACGTGCCGTACCTGCGGGACCTTCAGTTGCTGCAGGCGGTACCGCTGCTGATCATTCTGATCGCGGCCTGGCAGGGCCTGGGTTCGTTCCTGGGCAACTACCTGCTGGCCAAGGTTTCCCTGGGCCTGGTCCACGACCTGCGTGTGCAGTTGTTCAATAATTTGTTGACCTTGCCCAACCGCTACTTTGACAACCACAACTCCGGGCACCTGATTTCGCGTATCACCTTCAACGTGACTATGGTCACGGGGGCGGCCACTGATGCGATCAAGGTGGTGATCCGTGAAGGCATGACGGTGATCTTCCTGTTTGCCTCGTTGCTCTACATGAACTGGCGATTGACGCTGGTGATGATCGCCATCCTGCCGTTGATCGCGGTCATGGTCAGCACCGCCAGCAAAAAATTCCGCAAGCAGAGCAAGAAGATCCAGGCGGCGATGGGTGATGTCACGCACGTTGCGTCGGAAACCATTCAGGGCTACCGCGTGGTGCGCAGTTTTGGCGGTGAGGTCTATGAGGAGAAGCGCTTCCTCAAGGCCAGCCAAAGCAATACCGACAAGCAACTGCGCATGACCCGCACCGGCGCCATCTACACGCCGGCGCTGCAACTGGTGATCTACACCGCAATGGCCGTGTTGATGTTCCTGGTGCTTTACCTGCGTGGCGATGCCTCCGCCGGTGACATGGTGGCCTACATCACGCTGGCCGGCTTGTTGCCCAAGCCGATTCGCCAATTGTCGGAAGTCAGCTCGACTATCCAGAAGGGCGTGGCAGGGGCCGAGAGCATTTTTGAGCAGTTGGACGAGGAGATGGAGGTCGATCGCGGCACCATCGAGCGCGATAAAGTCAGCGGCCGCCTGGAAGTGCGTCACCTGAACTTCACCTATCCTGGCACCGAACGCCATGTGCTCAAGGACATCAGCTTTACCGCCGAGCCCGGACAGATGATCGCCCTGGTCGGACGTTCCGGCAGCGGCAAGTCGACCCTGGCCAGCCTCATCCCGCGTTTCTACCATCATGAAAGCGGCGAGATCCTGCTCGATGGCGTCGAGATCGAGGACTACAAGCTGCTCAACCTGCGCAAGCACATTGCCCAGGTGACCCAGCATGTGACCCTGTTCAGCGACACCGTGACCAACAACATCGCCTATGGCGATTTGGCGGGCGCACCGCGCGAGGACGTTGAAGCGGCGGCGGCGGATGCCAATGCCAAGGACTTCATCGACCAGTTGCCCAAAGGCTTCGACACGCAGGTGGGCGAAAACGGCGTGCTCCTGTCCGGCGGCCAGCGCCAGCGTCTGGCGATCGCCCGGGCCTTGCTCAAGAATGCGCCTCTGCTGATTCTCGATGAGGCCACCTCGGCGCTGGACACCGAGTCCGAGCGGCACATCCAGGTGGCGCTGGACAAGGTCATGCAGGGCCGCACCACGCTGGTGATTGCGCATCGCTTGTCCACCATCGAGAAAGCCGACCTGATCCTGGTGATGGACGATGGGCGGATTGTCGAGCGTGGCACCCATCGCGAGCTGCTGGCACAAAATGGCTATTACGCTCGCCTGCACGCCATGGGCCTGGATGCGCCAGTGTCGGCGGATATCACCTGAACCTGAGGTGAGGCGGGCAATCCGCCTCACCTGTGGCTCCTGCAACATCTTCTTCACACCCCCCACAAGCCTTCTGTAACCCTGTGCTAATATCGCGCCCCTGTTCATTTTGTATGTGGGTTGCTCCATGAAGTTGTCCATGCCGCGATTCGATCAAGCCCCTGTCTTGGTGGTCGGCGATGTCATGCTCGACCGTTACTGGCATGGTGGTACCTCACGGATTTCCCCTGAGGCACCGGTACCGGTAGTCAAGGTCGAGCAAATCGAAGACCGTCCAGGTGGCGCTGCCAACGTTGCCCTCAATATTGCCGCCCTCGGCGCCCCGGCCTCCCTGGTGGGAGTGACCGGCGACGACGAAGCCGCCGACAGCCTGGCCAACAGCCTGCGCGGTGCTGGCGTGCGTGCGCTGTTCCAGCGCATCGCCCATCAGCCGACCATCGTCAAGCTGCGGGTCATGAGCCGTCACCAGCAATTGCTGCGTATCGATTTCGAAGAACCCTTCGCCACCGACGCATTGGCCCTCAGCGGCCAAGTCGACGAACTGCTCGAAGGCATCAAGGTGCTGGTGCTGTCCGACTACGGCAAAGGCGCGTTGAAGAACCACCAGGCGTTGATCCAGGCCGCCAAGGCCAAGGGCATTCCGGTATTGGCCGATCCCAAGGGCAAGGACTTCTCGATTTATCGAGGCGCCAGCCTGATCACGCCAAACCTCAGCGAGTTCGAAGCCATCGTCGGCGGTTGCGCCGATGAGCACGAACTGGTGAGCAAAGGCGCCGCGCTGATGGCCGATCTCGACCTGGGGGCCTTGCTGGTGACCCGTGGCGAGCACGGCATGACCCTGCTGCGCCCCGGCCACCCGGCCATGCACCTGCCGGCGCGGGCGCGTGAAGTGTTCGACGTCACCGGTGCCGGTGACACGGTGATTTCCACCCTGGCCGCGTCCATCGCGGCCGGCGAAGAACTGCCCCACGCCGTGGCCCTGGCCAACCTGGCGGCGGGCATCGTGGTCGGCAAACTGGGTACTGCTGCCATCAGCGCGCCTGAGCTGCGCCGCGCTATCCAGCGTTCCGAGGGTTCGGAGCGCGGTGTGTTGACCATCGAGCAATTGCTGCTGGCGATTGACGATGCGCGTGCGCATAACGAAAGCATTGTGTTCACCAATGGCTGCTTCGACATCCTGCACGCAGGCCACGTGACCTACCTTGAGCAGGCGCGTGCCCAAGGCGATCGCCTGATCGTCGCGGTCAACGACGACGCTTCGGTCAGCCGCTTGAAAGGTCCGGGCCGTCCGATCAACAGTGTCGACCGACGCATGGCCGTGCTGGCCGGGCTGGGCGCGGTGGACTGGGTGATCAGCTTCCCTGAAGCGACCCCGGAAAACCTGCTGGCCCAGGTCAAGCCCGACGTGCTGGTCAAGGGCGGCGACTACTCCGTCGACCAGGTGGTCGGCGCCGATATCGTCAGCGCCTACGGTGGTACGGTCAAAGTGCTGGGCCTGGTTGAGAACAGCTCGACCACGGCGATTGTCGAGAAGATCCGCAGCAATGACTAAGGCTGATCCACGGGTTCTGATTACCGGCGGCGCGGGCTTTATTGGCTCGCACCTGGTCGATGCGCTGCTTGCCAAGGGCTACGCCGTGCGTGTGCTGGACAACCTGTCCACGGGCAAGCGCGGCAATCTGGCGTTGGACAACCCGCGTGTCGAGCTGATCGAAGGTGATGTGGCCGATGCCGAGCTGATGGCGCGCGCCGCTGTCGGCGCGATGGCGGTGGTGCACCTGGCGGCGGTGGCGTCGGTACAGGCTTCGGTGGATGACCCGGTCAGCACGCACCAAAGCAATTTCGTCGGCACCTTGAACGTCTGCGAAGCCATGCGCAAAGCGGGCGTCAAGCGCGTGGTGTATGCCTCCAGCGCTGCGGTGTACGGCAATAACGGCGAAGGTGCTTCAATCAATGAAGAGACCACCAAGGCACCGTTGACGCCCTATGCCGTGGACAAGCTGGCCGGCGAGCACTACTTCGATTTCTACCGTCGCCAGCATGGTCTGGAGCCGGTGATTTTCCGCTTCTTCAATATCTTCGGGCCGCGCCAGGACCCGTCCTCGCCGTACTCCGGCGTGATTAGTATCTTCAGCGAACGTGCCCAGCAGGGCTTGCCGATTGCCGTGTTTGGCGATGGCGAGCAGACCCGTGACTTCATGTACGTGGAAGACCTGGTGGACGTACTGGTGCAGGCCATCGAAGCGCCGGACGCGCCGTTGGGCGCGATCAACGTAGGCTGGAACCGCACCACCACGCTCAAGCAAGTGCTGCAGGCATTGGAAGAAGCGGTGGGCTCGCTGCCTGCCGTGACCTACGGGCCTGCGCGTTCGGGGGACATTCGGCATTCGCGGGCGAATAACCAGCGGTTGCTGGCCAACTTCACATTGCCGCAGCCAACACCGTTAAAGGTGGGGCTGCAGCGCCTGCTTAACGGCTAACCGCGATCTCAATGTGGCAGGGGGGCAACCCCTGCCACATGTGAGTATTTAGCCTTTGGCCTTTTTCTTCGGCACGATCTTACGCAGCACGCGCCGCGCCAATCCCTTCAACTTCGATTCTTTCTCCGGCTCCGCCAGGCCTTGCTGCCTCAGCCAATCTTTCCAGCGAATGCGTTCTTCACGCACCAGCCATCCCTCTTGCCGGGCGAAACTTTCTGCCAGGTACAAACCCCGTGTACTGGCCGGGTACAACTGGTCTTTCTTGACGGTATAAAGCTCCGGAAGCGGCTGGCCATCTTTGAGCGGCATCAGGTACAAATCCGGCCGCTTGCGATCAAGGCGTGCGACCAATTGGTCGCCCTCCAAGCGCTCATCCACATGGAACAGGCTCAGGGACTTGGCTTCCTTCGGCACTTCCAGGCGCAGGTCGTAAATCAGTTGCAGCGACGCCGTGGGCAAATGCACATAGGCCCGAGGACGTTCAATCAGTTGGGTGGTTGCGCAACGCACCGGGCGGGCGGCGCCAGACAGCGGGCTCAAGCGAAAGGGCAGCGCTTCGCGGTAATGCAGCGCGGCGGAGTAGGGCGCGGGTAGCCACGTGTCATTGAAGCGCCCGCCGAGCCAGCCTTCAGGTGTTTCCAGCAGGCACTCCTCGGCAATTTCCTGGATGGCCGTGTGCAGCGGCAGGTTCAGTTCATGGGCCGGGACGTAGCCGGAGATCAGCTTGAGCACCACATCGCCACGGTCTTGGCGGCGTTGGCGCACCAGCACCCAATAATCGCGATTTTGCCAATGCAGGGTCAGTCGCACCGACACGCCGAGGTTCGCCAGTTCGACGGCGAAGCGCTCGGCGTCTGGCACGTCGACCGGCTTGCGCCGTTGCAGGGTCTGGGCGAAATTGAGCGGCATGCCCACGCTTTGGTAGCTCAGGCCTTCGGGGGTGGCTTCGACGTGCAGCGGCAGTGTTTTAAAGTTGCTCGGGTTTTTTCTAATGAGCGTTCGCGGCATGTCGGCTCCTTTGTGCGACGGGGTCGGCCGCGTCGGCGGCATCAGAGTTGACGAATGACCTTGGCGGCGGTTGCCACGTTATGGGCCAGGTGCAGCGGGTTGATGGTCCCGACAATAGCACTGGCAACGCCCGTGTGCGCAAACAACAGCATGAAACTGGCGTGTATTGGATCCATTCCAGGCTCCAGGCAGGCATGGCCGCTGGCCAGCGCCTTTTTGACCAGGATTCCCTTGCCGTGGGCCGCCGCATAGTCAATGACGGCTTCCTCGGCCTGTTCGTTCAAATTGTAGGTGACCATCGCGCAGTCGCCCTGTTCCAGAGCCTTAACGCCGCCTTCGACGGTTTTGCCGGAGAAGCCGAAACCACGAATCTTGCCCTCTTGTTTCAACTGCGCCAGGGTCTGGTAAACCTCGCAGTCGTTGAGGATGTGCAGGTCGTTGCCGTCGGAATGCACGAGCACCAGGTCGATAAAATCCGTTTCCAGGCGTTTCAAACTGCGCTCGATCGACAGGCGCGTATGGGCTGCGCTGAAATCGTGGCGGGACACGCCGTTGTCGAACTCTTCGCCGACCTTGCTGACGATTACCCAGTCTTTGCGCTGGCCACGCAACAGCGGCCCGAGGCGTTCTTCGCTGCGCCCATAGGCGGGCGCGGTGTCGATCAGGTTGATGCCCAGTTGGTGTGCCTGGCGCAGCAACATCCGCGCTTCGTCGTCATCCGGGATCTGGAAACCGTTGGGGTACTTCACCCCTTGGTCGCGGCCCAGCTTGACGGTGCCCAGGCCGAGTGGCGATACCAGCAGGCCGGTGCTGCCCAGGGGGCGATGCAGGTCGTGCAGGGTGGGCAGGCTCATGGCAACAGATGCTCCCAGGCCGGTACGCCGACGCTGGGTTTTGGCAGGTCGGGCAGCGGCGCCGATGCGCTTGGGCGGATGCCGTCACGTTCGAGGCTGTTGATCACCCGGTCGGCGAAGTCCGGCGCCAGGGCCAGTTTGGTCGGCCAGCCGACCAGCAGGCGGTCGTTTTCGGCCACGAAGGCGTTGTCGGGGCGGCTCAGGCCCGACTGCAGCGGTTCGGCCCGTTCGACGCGCAGGGTGGCCCACTGGGTGTGGCTCATGTCGATCCACGGCAGCAGTTGCGCCAGTTCTTTTTGCGCGGTGACGATTTGTTCTTCGGGGGTACGGGCCACACCGTCGGCTTCGGCAATATCGCCGCCGATGTACCACACCCAGTTGCCATCGGCCGCGGGGTGAGTGGTGACGGTGAGGCGCGGCTTGGTGCCGCCCCCCAGGCAATGCGCGTACAGCGGCTTCAGGCCCGGCCCTTTGGCGATGATCATGTGCAATGGGCGGGTTTGCATGGCCGGCTGGCTCAGGCCAAGGGCGGCGAGTAAATCAGCGGTACCGCCGCCGGCGCTCAGCACGATGCGTTGGGCGCGGATCTCACGGCCATCGACCCTCAAGCCCACCAGGGTCTCGCCGTCGCGCAGCGGTTCGATGTGTTGCCCGGCGAGCAGACCGTCACCGGCCAATTGCGCCAGGCGGTTGATCACGCTGGGCACATCCACCACCAACTCCGACAGGCGATACACCTTGCCCTTGAAACGGCGGTCTTGCAGCGCCGGCGGCAAGTCGTCGCCCTTGACCTGGTCGACTCGGCCGCGCACGGCCTTGCTCGCGAAGAAGCTGGTGAGGTTGCCGGCGAGCGTGCCAGGCGACCACAGGTAATGAGCCTGGGAGAGCACGCGCACGCCGGACAGGTCCAGCTCGCCGGTGCCGGCCAGGGCTTCGCGCCAGCGGCGCGGCATATCGGCAATGGCTTCGGAGGCGCCGGTGAGGGCGCCGTGCAGGGCGTATTTCGCGCCGCCGTGAATAATCCCCTGGGACTTCACGCTTTGTCCGCCACCCAAGGTGGCGCTTTCAACCACCACCGTGGAAAAGCCCTGGCGGCGCAGGCGCGCGTTCAGCCAAAGGCCGGCAACCCCAGCGCCGACAATCAGAACGTCGGTGGAAATAACGGATGGCATGGGCGACCTCAGTGTTCAAGACAAGAGGCGCAGTATACAGGCTGTTGAGTGACGGTCAGTGCCCGGCGGTTTTCGAGAACAGTTGGATGACCACCACGCCCAGCACAATCAGGCCCATGCCCAGCATTGCCGGCAGGTCGAGCTTTTGCCCGTAAATAAACAACGCCGCAATGCTGACCATCACGATACCCATGCCGGCCCACACGGCGTAGGCCACGCCCACCGGCACGGTGCGCACGACCAGGGTCAGCATCCAGAAGGCCACACCGTAGCCGACGATCACCAGCAACAGCGGGATAGGCGTGCTCAAACCTTTGATGGCTTTCATCGACACAGTGGCGATCACTTCCGAGCAAATGGCAATGGCCAGGTAGTAGTAAGCGATGTTCATGGCGTTGGTCCTCAGTGTTGGGCGCTTTGATATGGCCGCTATTCTAGGGGTTGCTCAGATGCGGTAAAGTCATTACCTATCCGATTGAGAGATGGGTTGTGCCATGAGCGTGCAGTGGAATCTGGAACAGATGCGCTTGTTTGTGAGTGTCGCCGAGCAACGTTCGTTTTCGGCGGTCGCGCGCGGGCAGCGCAAGGCTCAATCGGCGGTGAGCAATGGGATTGCGTTGCTGGAGGCCGACTTGGGCGTGAGCCTGTTTGAACGCAGCAGCGGCCGTCAGCCCCGTCTGACCGAAGCCGGCGCGGTATTGCTTGAAGAAGCCAGGGAGGTCTTGCGCCAATGCGAGCGGCTCAATGGCCGTGCGCTGTCGTTGATGCGCGGCGAAGAGGCCTGCCTGCGCCTGGCCCAGGACGAGGCGATGTTGTACCAGCCGGTTCTGGACAGCCTGGATGCCCTGGCCGGGAAATTTCCGAACCTGGAGGTGCAGCTTTCCAGCGCCGCACAAGGCGATGTCGCACGCAAGCTGGTGGAGCGCAAGGCTGACCTGGGCATGCTGTTCTATCACGACCAGATCCCTGAAGCGCTGGAGCGGCGGGTGGTGGGCAGTGTCGAGATGGTCACTGTCTGCGGGCGCAACCACCCCTTGGCTGCGCAGAGCAGCGTGGATTGTCAGCGTCTGGCGCAGTTTCGGCAGTTGCTGATGTCGACCCAGACCAGCGTGTACCCCGGCAGCGAAGCCGCCAGCCCGCAGGTATGGCGCGCCGACAGCTTCTACGTGCTGGCCGAATGGTTGATCCGTGGCCTGGGCTGGGCCTGGTTGCCCAGGCACGTGGTGCAATACCCCGCCTATCAAACTCATATGGTCGAACTCGACAGCGAATGGACCCCGCCCGCGCTGGTTGTTGAGTTGGTGTGGCGCCGCGACGAGCCCCTGGGCCCCGCCGCGCGCTTTCTCGCCCAACGTTTTGCCGAGTGCCTGCGGGCCATTGACTAAAAAAGCCGATAAACTCCGCCGCCATGAATAGAACTCTCTATAGCTGTCTGTTTTACCTGGCGCTGCCGTTGGTGGCTTTACGTCTGTGGCTGCGCGCGCGCAAGGCGCCGGCCTATGCCAGGCGCGTGGGCGAGCGATTTTCCTACGGCTTGCCGGCCATGCAGCCTGGCGGGATCTGGGTGCATGCCGTGTCGGTGGGCGAAAGCATTGCCGCGGCGCCGATGATCCGTGGGTTGCTGGCGCGTTATCCACAGCTGCCGATCACCGTCACCTGCATGACGCCCACCGGTTCCGAGCGGATCCAGGCGTTGTTCGCCAATGAGCCGCGCATTCAGCATTGCTACTTGCCCTATGACTTGCCCTGCGCCGCCAAGCGTTTTCTCGACCGTGTGCAGCCCACGCTCGTGGTGATCATGGAAACCGAACTGTGGCCCAACCACATCCATGCCTGCGCCATGCGCGGTATTCCGGTGGCGCTGGCCAATGCGCGGCTGTCGGCGCGTTCGGCCAAGGGGTATGGGCGGTTTGCCAGGCTGACGGCGCCGATGCTGGCGCAAATGAGTTGGTTCGCCGTGCAGACGCAGGCCGAGGCCCAGCGTTTCCTGAGCCTTGGGGCCCGGCCGGAAACCGTGGAAGTCACCGGCTCGATCAAGTTCGACCTGACCATCGACCCGCAGTTGCTCGCGCGTGCGGCCGCCCTGCGTGAACAATGGGGCGCCAGCGAGCGCCCGGTGTGGATCGCCGCCAGTACTCACGAAGGTGAAGATGAAGTGGTGTTGGCGGCACATCGTCAATTGCTCGCCAGCTATCCGAATGCCCTGTTGATTCTTGTGCCGCGTCACCAGGAACGCTTTGGCCCGATGTTCGACTTGTGCGAGCAGCAAGGCTTTGCCACGGTGCGCCGTTCCACCGGTGAGCCGGTGAGCGCAAACACTGCGGTGTTGCTCGGCGATACGATGGGCGAACTGCTGTTTCTATACGCCTTGGCCGACAGCGCTTTTGTCGGCGGCAGCCTGGTTGCGACGGGCGGGCACAACCCGCTGGAGCCGGCGGCCCTGGCTAAGCCTGTGATCATGGGGCCACATGTATTCAATTTCCTGGAAATCACCGCAATGCTGCGTGAAGCGGGAGCGCTGCGAGAGGTTGATGACGCTGAAGGACTCGCTGAAGCCGTGCGCCAGTTGTTCGAACTGCCGCAGGACGCGCGCAAGATGGCGCAGGCGGGGCTGAAGGTGATGCAGGCGAACCAGGGCGCGCTGAAGCGTTTGCTGGATGGGTTGGGCAGACTGCTAAGTCGCTGACATGTTCAACATGTGGGAGGGGGCAAGCCCCATCCCACATTTGTTTTGTGTTGTGGTCAGTAGCCCGGGCGAGCCTTGAGCTGCTCGGCGGCGGCTTTGGCCAGGTCCGGCGGCAGGAAATCCTTGTCCGGGTTGTAGTCGGCCTTGAGGTAGCGCGCCAGGTCCTGCAAGTCACCTGGGTTCAACGTCCCCGCCGCCTGCTTCAAGCGCAGGTTATCGAGGATGTAGTCGTAGCGGCTGTTGTTGTAATTGCGCACCGACGCGTACAGCTGGCGCTGGGAGTCGAGCACATCGACGATATTGCGCGTCCCCACCTGGTAACCGATTTCCGTGGCTTCCACCGCGCTCTGGTTGGAGATGATCGACTGGCGGCGCGCCTGTACCTGTTCCACATCGGTGTTCACCGCGCGGTGCAGGTTGCGGGTGTTTTCAACGACCTGGCGGCGCAGGCCTTCGCGCTGCTGCTCGGTCTGGCCCAGGCGCGAGTAGGACTCACGCACTTGTGAGCTGGTCAGGCCGCCGCTGTACAGCGGGATACTCAAGCGCAGCCCGATGGTGCGTTGCTCGACGTCGCCACGGTACGGCGTGCCGAAGGCGTTCGGGTTGCTGAAACCGAGGGCGTCGTTATCACCTTTTTCATACTGTGCCACCGCGTCCAGGGTGGGGGCGTGGCCGGCCTTGCGCTGCTTGAGGGTTTCTTCGGCGGCGGTGACGGCGTAATTGCTGGCGAGCAGGTTCAGGTTCTGGCGGCCGGCGGTGTCGACCCAGGCCTTGGCGTCGTTGGGCAGCGGCGGCAACACCGGCAGCGTATGGACAATGCCCTGGATCGAGTTGTATTGGCGGTTGGTCAGCGTGATCAGTGCTTCAAAGGCGTCTTCGACCTGGCGCTGGGCGAGGATGCGGTTGGCCCGGGCGGTGTCGTAGCTGGCTTGGGATTGCAGCACGTCGGTCTTGTCCGACAGGCCCACATCGAAGCGCTCGTTGGATTGGTCCAACTGGCGCTTGAACGCATTTTCTTCGGCTTTGGTGGACGCCAGGTTGTCCTGGGCGCGCAGCACGGCGAAGTAGTTTTCGGCGCTTTGCAGAATCAGGTTCTGTTCGGTGGCCGACAGTTGCAGCGCGGCCTGTTCGTTGACGGCTTCGGCGGCTTGCAACTGGAACCAGCGGTCGGCGCGGAACAGCGGCTGGCTCAGGGTGGCGCGCCACGAATGGGCATCCCGGTTGGCGGTGGCTGCGGGGGTGTCGATCTGGGTGCGGACATTGTTGATATCGGCACCGGCCGACAGGTTTGGCAGCAACCCGGCACGGGCCTGGGGTATCACTTCCTTTTGTGCGCCGTACTGCGCGCGGGCGGCGGCCAGGTCGGCGTTGTTATCCACCGCTTCCTGATACACGCTGACCAGGTCGGTTTTGGCGGACAAGGGCGCTTCAACTGCCCAGACCATCGTGTTGGTTGCACAAGACACGGCAACAGCCAGTGAAAGTTTGCGCAGCATGAGGCAATCCCTGATTAATATTACGGCTATAATTTATCGGCCAAGGCTACGGCGACTCTTCCAGAGCGTCAAGCCTTAAGCCGTAGCCGAGTGTAGTGGCGGTTCCACGGCTCAACAATCTGCAATCACGCCATTCATCACGCTGAATGCACCGCCATTGGCAATTTGCCCACGCCATGGTCTAGACTGGCCGCGTTCTTGTCGGGGTGCCTTGTTGGAAGGCTGAGATCGGTAAATACCGGATCCCGTTGAACCTGATCAGGTTAGCGCCTGCGTAGGGAACAAGATTTCTCGTCACCCGGCGAGTCTTCTTGTGCTTCGTCCGGGATGCTGTTCGACAATCGAACAGTCCTCTGTATTGAGCACAGCACTGCTTGCAGTGCGTCCATCCGTCACAGGTTCGCTCCGACAAAAATCCACCGCCTGGATAAGTTGGAGAGCCCGTGATGACGACAACACAAAAAAATACCGTGCACCTGAGTGAATCGGCCAAGGTCGACTCCGGCTCCGTGCAACCGTTTACCCGTTCGCAAAAAATCTACGTGCAGGGCACTCGCCCGGACATTCGTGTGCCGATGCGCGAAATCAGCCTGGACGTGACCCCCACCGATTTCGGCGGTGAAATCAACGCCCCCGTCACTGTGTACGACACCTCTGGCCCCTACACCGACCCCAACGTGATCATCGACGTGCGCAAAGGCCTGGCCGATGTGCGCTCACCCTGGATCGAAGTGCGCGGCGACACCGAGCGCCTGCCTGGCCTCACGTCGCACTTCGGCCAGCAACGCCTGAGCGATGCCGAATTGACCGCCCTGCGTTTCGCCCATGTGAAAAACCCGCGCCGCGCCAAGGCCGGCGCCAACGTCACTCAGATGCATTACGCGCGCAAAGGCATCATCACCGCCGAGATGGAATACGTCGCCATCCGCGAAAACATGAAGCTCGAAGAGGCCCGCGCCAGCGGCCTGCTTGACCAGCAACACGCCGGCCACAGCTTCGGCGCCAGCGTGCCGAAGATCATCACGCCAGAATTCGTGCGCGAAGAAATCGCCCGCGGCCGTGCGATCATTCCGGCCAACATCAACCACACCGAACTGGAGCCGATGATCATCGGCCGTAACTTCCTGGTGAAGATCAACGGCAACATCGGCAACAGCGCCCTGGGTTCGTCCATCGAAGAAGAAGTGGCGAAACTCACCTGGGGCATTCGCTGGGGTTCGGACACGGTGATGGACCTGTCCACCGGCAAGCACATCCATGAAACCCGCGAGTGGATCATCCGTAACTCGCCGGTGCCGATCGGTACCGTGCCGATCTACCAGGCCCTGGAAAAAGTCGGCGGTGCCGCCGAAGACCTGACCTGGGAGCTGTTCCGCGACACCCTGATCGAACAGGCCGAGCAGGGCGTCGACTATTTCACCATCCACGCCGGCGTGCTGCTGCGCTACGTGCCGCTGACCGCCAAGCGCGTCACCGGCATCGTCTCCCGTGGCGGTTCGATCATGGCCAAGTGGTGCCTGGCGCACCACAAGGAGAACTTCACCTACACGCATTTCGACGAAATCTGCGAAATCATGAAGGCCTATGACGTCAGCTTCTCCCTCGGCGACGGCCTGCGCCCCGGCTCGATTGCCGACGCCAACGATGCCGCGCAATTCGGCGAGCTGGAAACCCTCGGCGAGCTGACCAAGACCGCCTGGAAGCACGACGTGCAAACCATGATCGAAGGCCCGGGCCACGTGCCGATGCAGTTGATCAAGGAGAACATGGACAAGCAGCTTGAATGCTGCGACGAGGCGCCGTTCTACACCCTTGGCCCTTTGACCACCGACATCGCGCCCGGCTACGACCACATCACCTCCGGCATCGGTGCGGCGATGATCGGCTGGTTCGGCTGCGCCATGCTCTGCTACGTCACGCCCAAGGAACACCTGGGCCTGCCGAACAAGGATGACGTGAAGACCGGGATCATCACCTACAAAATCGCCGCGCATGCCGCCGACCTTGCCAAAGGCCACCCAGGCGCGCAGATCCGCGACAACGCCTTGAGCAAGGCGCGTTTCGAGTTCCGCTGGGAGGACCAGTTCAACCTCGGCCTGGACCCGGACACCGCGCGTTCCTATCACGATGAAACCCTGCCGAAAGACTCGGCCAAGGTCGCGCATTTCTGCTCGATGTGCGGGCCGAAGTTCTGCTCGATGAAAATCACCCAGGAAGTGCGGGAATACGCCGCCAACCAGCGCATTGATGCGGTGGACGTGGACGTGGCCAAGGGTTTGGCGGAGCAGGCGCAGCGGTTCAAGCAGGAAGGTAGTCAGTTGTACAAAAAGGTCTGATCAAAGATTGGAGGTGCTGGTACTGGCCTCATCGGGGGCTTGCCCCCGATAGCAATCTCCCAAACAACAAATGTTCTTCAGAGACAACACCCTTGAGCATTCAACCCAGCACCTACTCCCCTGATATCGCAGTGCCGAGCGACAAACGCGTGTTCGGCGCCCGCGACCTGTTCTCTCTATGGTTCTCCCTCGGCATCGGCCTGATGGTCCTGCAAACCGGCGCCCTACTCGCGCCGGGCCTGGGGTTGTTCGGCTCGTTGCTGGCGATCTTCCTCGGCACGCTGGTGGGCGTGCTGTTGCTGGCCGCCGTCGGTGTAATCGGCAGCGACACTGGCCTGTCCGCCATGGCCGCGCTCAAGCTCAGCCTCGGTACCCAGGGGGCCAGCCTGCCCGCGCTGCTTAACCTGCTGCAACTGGTCGGCTGGGGTTCGTTTGAAATCATCGTGATGCGCGATGCGGCCAGCCTCTTGGGCGCGCGGGCGTTCGGCGAGGGTGGTCTATGGGCCAGCCCGTTGCTGTGGACCCTGTTTTTCGGGGGGTTGGCGACCTTGCTGGCAGTCAGCGGGCCATTGACCTTTGTGCGCCAGATCCTGCGCAAATGGGGTATCTGGCTGTTGCTCGCCGCGTGCCTGTGGCTGACCTGGAACCTGTTTGCCAAGGCCGACCTGGCGGCGCTCTGGGCCCAGGCGGGTGATGGTTCGATGCCGTTTGCCGTGGGCTTTGACATTGCCATCGCCATGCCGCTGTCGTGGTTGCCGCTGATTGCCGACTACTCACGCTTCGGCAAACGCGCCAAAAGTGTATTCGGCGGCACTGCGCTGGGGTTTTTTATCGGTAATTTCTGGCTGATGAGCCTGGGCGTGGCCTACACCCTGGCGTTTGCGCCAAGTGGCGAGGTGAATGCGCTGCTGTTGGCGCTGGCCGGCGCGGGCCTGGGGATTCCGCTGTTGCTGATCCTGTTGGACGAGTCGGAGAACGCCTTCGCCGATATTCACTCGGCTGCGGTGTCCAGCGGGATTCTATTGCGCTTGAAGGTCGAGCATCTGGCGTTGGCCATCGGCGTCATCTGCACCTTGATCGCCTGTTTTGCTCCGTTGGCGCAGTACCAGAACTTCCTGTTGCTGATCGGCTCGGTGTTCGCGCCGCTGTTCGGCGTGGTGCTGGTCGATCATTTCGTGCTTCGCCGTCGTGGCCGGGGCGTGGTCGCCGGCCTGCGTTGGCCAGCGCTGTTGGCCTGGCTGGGTGGCATCGGCACTTATCATCTGCTGGCCAACCTGTATCCGGATGTCGGCGCAACCCTGCCGGCGCTGGTGCTGGCAGGGCTGTTGCAGTTCATCCTTGGTCGGGCTTTCAGCGGCGTACGGGCACCAGCTCAGGCTTGAGGATGCCGTCCAGGCGCGAGTAGGGGATCTGCAACTCGACATGGCCCAGGGCATAGGGCGCGATGGTGGTGGTGGGGTATTTGAGGATCACGCCACCGTAAGTCAGCGCCACGTTTGGGGTTTTCTGGAAGGGATATTTTTTGACGAATTCCGCTTCCAGGCTCAGGCGGGTGCTGATCAGCCAACTGTTGTGCGCCACCTGGGCGGCTTTCCAGAACGCGTCTTCCTTGCCGGGCAGCAGCATATCGCTGAGCGACAGGGCTTTTTGCTGCTGACGCGAATAGTTGATGAACGCGCGGCCCGGCTCGCCATGGGTGGCGCCCTGGTCCAGGTAGCTGGACAACTCGATGATCACCAAGCCGTCATGCTGCTCACGTACCTTGGCCTGCAAATACATGCTGTTGTTCGGCGCGGCGGTTTGCAGGAATTGCTCGCGATAGGTCGCAAGGCTGGTCGGCAGCGGGTTGGCGCCGGTCATCTCCAGCAGGCGCTGTTCGATCAGCGCGTCCAGCTTGGGTTCCTTGGCAAAGTGCACGGTGTCGATATTCACCAGCGCGCAATCGGCGCTGGCACAGCCCGGCCGGGTTTGTTCGGTGGTGTCTCGGGTGGCTTCCAGCGGGGTGCGCCAGTTGGGTTGGAACAGGCTTTGGCAGGCGCCGAGGGTCAAGGCGATGCAGGCCACGGAGGCGATTTTTAAAAGCGACATGGATGTCCTTCGTCTATCGATAAGAGCGAAATTGTGCAGCTTCGACTACCGGCAAGGCAGTCAGTTCGCCACTAAGCTGATTAGAGTGAGTTTGAGGCCCGCCGTCTATCCCGGCAACCGGAAAGGGGCTGCGCCAACCGACGCGAGCGCGTTAGGATGGCGCGAATTGCCCAGGCACAACGAGGAAGGGATATGACGGACTTTGCAAAATCGACGCCGAACACGATTGAAATCGTGCAGCGCGACAATGCCTACAAGGGCTTCTATAAACTTGACCGTGTGCAACTGCGCCACGAGAAGTTCGACGGCGGCATGAGCCGCGTGATCAACCGCGAAGTCTTTGTCCGTCACGACGCGGTGTGTGTACTGCCCTATGACCCGCAGCGTGATGAAGTGGTGCTGATCGAGCAGTTTCGCGTGGGCGCCATGGGCCGTGCCGACAACCCGTGGCTGATCGAGATGGTCGCCGGCCTGATCGACAAGGATGAAGAACCGGAGGAGGTTGCACACCGCGAAGCCGAAGAGGAAGCTGGGCTGACCTTCTCCGCGCTGTGGCCGATCACCAAGTATTTTCCGTCGCCCGGCGGCAGTACCGAATTTGTGCACCTATACCTGGGGCGCTGCGACAGCTCCGGAGCGGGTGGCGTGCATGGGCTGGAAGAAGAAGCAGAAGACATCCGCGTGACGGTCTGGGCATTCGAAGACGCCCTGCAAGCCGTGCGCGACGGCAGGATTTCCAACGCAGCCAGCATTATCGCCCTGCAATGGCTTGCGCTTAATCGCGCGGAAGTGAGGGGGTTATGGCAGTAAAGGCACGGGAACGTTATCGAGTCGACCTGATCGGGCTGCAAGCGGCCTGCGAGGCCAACTATGCGCGGCTGATGCGCCTGCTGCCCGACATGCGCCACACGCCCGAGGCGCGTCGCATCGGCGTGACCCACGGCGACCAGATGCTGGGCGTGCTGGCCCTTGAAGTCATCGTCAACTGCCCGTACACCACCACCCTGCGCGTACGCCAGGAGCACAGCCTGCCGTGGCTGCCGGTGCCGCAACTGGAAGTGCAGGTGTACCACGACGCCCGTATGGCCGAAGTGATCAGCGCCGAACACGCGCGGCGCTTTCGCAGCATCTATCCTTACCCGAATGTGTTCATGCACCAACCCGATGAGAAAGCGCAGCTCAATGTGTTCCTCGGTGAGTGGCTGAGCCACTGCCTGGCGCTGGGCCATGAGTTCGAAGTCGTGCGGTAGATGTGAACTGCATCTGGTTCCTGGGTTTCCTCTTTGCGTCCTGCCCCAGCATAATCACGCCAAACGTCCATTCCTGTGATTGCCTTGGGAGAGCGCCTTGCCGAGCGTATCCACCGTGAACCCCGACGCTTCGGCGTTACTGGTGCAACTGTCCGACAGCCATCTGTTTGCCGAGGCCGACGTTACGCTGCTGGGCATGAATACCCGTGAGAGCCTGCGACGGGTGATCGAGCTGGCGCGCGCGCAACAGCCGCAGGTCGACCTGGTGCTGGCCACCGGGGACCTGTCCCAGGACGGCACGCTTGAGTCGTACCAGCAGTTTCGCCAGATGACCGCGCCTATCGGTGCCCCGGCGCGCTGGATTCCGGGTAATCATGATGAGCCTCAAGTCATGGTCCGGGCCGCCGAGCACAGTGATTTTCTGGAGCCGGTAGTCGATATCGGCCACTGGCGCGTCATCCTGCTGGACTCCGCCGTACCCGGTTCCGTGCCGGGTTACCTGCAAGACCAACAACTGCAACTACTGGCTCAGGCCCTGAGCGAAGCGCCAAACCGTCACCACCTGGTGTGTTTCCACCATCATCCGGTGCCCATCGGCTGTGCCTGGATGGAGCCCATCGGCCTGCGCAACCCCGAGGCACTGTTTGCCGTGCTGGACCGCTTCCCCCAGGTCAAGGCAGTACTCTGGGGCCATGTGCATCAGGAAATCGACCGTGAGCGCAACGGCGTGCGCCTGCTGGCGTCGCCATCCACCTGCATCCAGTTCGCACCGGGCAGCGAGGACTTCAAGGTCAGCGAGCAAGCGCCAGGGTATCGTTGGCTGCGTTTGCATGCCGACGGACGGTTGGAGACTGGCGTAGAGCGGCTGGTCGGCTTCGCGTTTACGGTGGATTACGGTAGCAACGGTTATTAAACGTCCTCCGCGTTGGGCTCGAGCACTGAATGTTTAGTACGGTTCCGGTCATTTACAACTCGACTCAGATAACCCGCTGGGCGTTTTGATTTTCTTCGTAGACGCGCCTATATATTCAGCAGATCTGTACCCATCGATAGTTTTCTGTACAATTTTGCCTCCTTCGGCGGAAGGATATCTATCCACCAGTACTGACAAGGAGATCGCTCATGCCTGTTCGCACCGCTCAAGATGTCCTAAATAGGTACTGGGACCGTCAACTTCCTATTGATCCCTATCGTATTGCACGTGCAGCGGGCGCTTCAGTGGAACCGGATTACGGCATGAGCGCTCATGATCTGAGTGGCTGCTTTGACGTTGTGAATAACATTCCAACCATCCGTTTCAATCCTGATGATGCGGTTGTTCGGCAGCGCTTTACTATTGCTCATGAGTTAGGGCATATGTTTTTAAGGCACGGTCATTCCTTCAGGGATAATGCGAGAAACTATAGTTCGGGAACACATCTTTACCGAGAGCGGGATGCAAATAGTTTTGCGGCGGAGTTGTTGATGCCTAAAGAAGTTGTCGAGTGGCTGGTCTTCAAGGAAAAAAAACACGATGTTGAGGAAATGGCGGCAATACTAAATGTGTCAGGCGCGGCAATGCATTATCGCTTGATGAACCTCGGACTAATTCGTTACTGAAATGAGAGTAGAGTTTTGAAGGATCAGAATCTCCAAAAGGATGTGGACTATTCGGAAGGCAGTATCCCTAAGCTTCCGGACACGGAGCGCTTCAATAGAAGCCAGCTCGACGAGGCTGATACTCGTAGGCTCCAACGAGGGATTATCTTCGTTACAATTTATGTTGCGGCTGTTTATGTGTTTGGAGCGTTTGTCGTCTACACATTCAAGCTTATTCATGGTGCCAAGCTGGAAACTACACCCATGCTCTTGTGGTTATTGGCAATTATGCCGATAGCCTTGATTCTATTGATGATGAAGCTCGCTGCGGAGCCTGCCAAAGTTGAGGATAAACCTGCTGGCCTGGGTAGCGATATTGTTGCGATTTTTCAGGAGCTCGCCGCTGCGCTGAAGGATTTTCTCAAATCCAAGACTGGATAGCCTTGAAATAAATAATTAGAGAGACGCTCGGGCGCGATGTTTATTCCGCACCTCATTGTGACGAACTCTGCTCAGATTCTCTGGTTCCCTGTAAACTGCGCCCTTTTGGCGCAAGCACGGAGAGCCCGGCATGTCCGCTTCGATCCTGTACATCCACGGCTTCAACAGTGCGCCGGCGTCCAACAAGGCCAGCCAGTTGATCCGCGTGATGGACGCCCTTGGCCTGGCCGATCAATTGCGCGTGCCAGCCTTGCATCACCATCCCCGTCAGGCGATTCCCCAGTTGGAAGAGGCCATTGCGCAACTGGGTCGACCACTGCTGGTCGGCAGCTCACTCGGCGGCTACTATGCAACCCATCTTGCTGAACGCCATGGCCTCAAGGCGCTGCTGGTCAACCCGGCGGTGAGTCCCCATCGCATGTTCGACGGTTACCTGGGCACCCAGAAGAACCTCTACACCGATGAAACCTGGGAGTTGACCCACGACCACGTCACGGCGCTGGCCGAGCTGGAAGTACCGGCGCCCCAGGATGCGGGACGTTATCAGGTGTGGTTGCAAACCGGCGATGAAACCTTGGATTATCGCCTCGCCCAGCAGTATTACCGAGCCTGTGCCTTGCGCATCCAGCCCGGTGGCGACCATGGCTACCAAGGATTCGCCCAGCAATTGCCGGCGCTTTTGAGTTTTGCCGGCGTGGGTGCGGATCAGTATCAATCCTTCGATTTTTCGGCACTGTAATTGCCTTGGAAACCGCAGGTTATTTTTTAATCGAACGACTCACGACGAGACCCCATGGCCACTCCCAGCGCTAGCTCTTATAACGCCGACGCCATCGAAGTCCTCTCGGGCCTCGACCCGGTGCGCAAACGCCCCGGCATGTACACCGACACCAGTCGGCCGAATCACCTCGCCCAGGAAGTCATCGACAACAGCGTCGACGAAGCCTTGGCCGGGCACGCCAAATCGGTGCATGTCATTCTCCACGCTGACCACTCCCTGGAAGTGTCCGACGACGGTCGTGGCATGCCGGTGGACATTCACCCGGAAGAGGGTGTGCCGGGTGTTGAGCTGATCCTCACCAAGCTCCACGCCGGTGGCAAGTTCTCCAATAAGAACTACCAGTTCTCCGGTGGTTTGCACGGCGTGGGTATTTCTGTGGTCAACGCCTTGTCGACCCTGGTCCGCGTCAAGGTCAAGCGTGACGGCAACGAGTACCAGATGACCTTTGCCGATGGCTACAAAGCCACCGACCTTGAAGTGATCGGCACCGTCGGCAAGCGCAACACCGGCACCAGCGTGTACTTCGCGCCGGACCCTAAATACTTCGATTCGCCGAAATTCTCCATCAGCCGCCTCAAGCACGTACTCAAGGCCAAGGCGGTGTTGTGCCCGGGCCTTTTGGTTACCTTTGAAGACAAAGGCACCGGCGAAAAGGTCGAGTGGCATTACGAAGACGGTTTGCGTTCCTATCTGGAAGACTCCGTCAGCGACTTCGAACGCCTGCCCAACGAGCCGTTCTGCGGCAGCCTGGCGGGTAACAAAGAGGCCGTCGATTGGGCATTGCTGTGGTTGCCCGAGGGCGGCGACAGCGTGCAGGAAAGCTACGTCAACCTGATCCCCACCGCTCAGGGCGGCACCCACGTCAACGGTTTGCGCCAGGGCCTGCTGGATGCCATGCGCGAGTTCTGCGAATACCGCAGCCTGCTGCCGCGCGGTGTGAAGCTGGCGCCGGAAGACGTGTGGGAGCGCATCGCGTTCGTGCTGTCGATGAAGATGCAGGAGCCGCAATTCTCCGGCCAGACCAAAGAACGCCTGTCGTCCCGCGAGGCGGCGGCGTTTGTCTCCGGTGTGGTCAAGGACGCGTTCAGCCTGTGGCTCAACGAGCACCCGGAACTGGGCCTGGCCCTGGCCGAACTGGCGATCAACAACGCCGGCCGTCGTCTCAAGGCCAGCAAGAAGGTCGAGCGCAAGCGCATCACCCAAGGCCCGGCACTGCCTGGCAAGCTGGCTGACTGCGCGGGTCAAGACCCGATGCGCTCCGAACTGTTCCTGGTGGAAGGTGACTCCGCCGGCGGTTCCGCCAAGCAAGCACGGGACAAAGAGTTCCAGGCGATCCTGCCGTTGCGCGGCAAGATCCTCAACACGTGGGAAGTCGATGGCAGCGAAGTGCTGGCCAGCCAGGAAGTACACAATATCGCCGTGGCCATCGGTGTCGACCCGGGCGCGGCAGACATGACCCAACTGCGCTACGGCAAGATCTGCATCCTCGCCGACGCCGACTCCGACGGCCTGCACATTGCCACCTTGTTGTGCGCGCTGTTCGTGCAGCACTTCCGCCCGCTGGTAGATGCCGGTCACGTCTACGTCGCCATGCCGCCGCTATACCGCATCGACCTGGGCAAAGAGATTTTCTACGCCCTCGACGAAGCCGAGCGCGATGGCATCCTCGACCGCCTGGTGGCCGAGAAGAAACGCGGTAAGCCACAGGTCACGCGATTCAAAGGCCTGGGTGAAATGAACCCGCCGCAGTTGCGTGAAACCACCATGGACCCGAACACCCGGCGCCTGGTGCAACTCACCTTGGACGATTTCGCCGCCACCTCGGAAATGATGGACATGCTGCTGGCGAAAAAACGCGCGCCGGACCGTAAATCCTGGCTGGAGTCCAAAGGCAACCTGGCCGAGGTGCTGGGTTGATGCGTACAGGTTTCGCCCTGGCGATCCTGTTGTTCAGCGGCTTGGCGAGCGCCCAGGGGGTTGCGGCGCCCGGGGCGCAGCTCAAACTGGTGTCCGAACACCCGGTGGATGGCATGCGCGGTGGCAACCTGTCGGGCCTGGCCCTGTGTGGCAATGAGCTGTGGACGGTTTCCGACCGCGATGACGATCAGATCTACCGTTTGGATATCAGCATGCCGACCTGGCAGGCCACGGCGGTGAAGATCGACGTGCCGCCGGTGCCGGATTCCGGTTTGCCTTGGGGGTTGCGTTCGCGCACGAAGGCCGCCTCGTTCATTCGCGGTGGCGACCTGGATTTCGAGGCCATCAGTTGCGATGCCGTCGGTAACCGATACATCGTCAGTGAAGCCCATGCCGCCGTGCTGCAAGTGCCCGCTGCCGGTGCGCCCGAGTGGTTGAAGATCGCGCCGAGCGTGGTGCGTGAAGCCCGCGCCAGTGGCCTGTTGCTGCACTTCAATGCGCTGTTTGAAGGGCTGGCGGTGAACCCCGAGGGCAATCGGATCTGGCTGGCGGCAGAGCGTGAGGGGCGCGGGCTTATCTCCATCAAGCGTGCGCAAAGCCTGTGGGATTGTGACGGTCCGTGCGTATTACTGAGTGAGGCCGGCACGCAGATGCAGCCCGCCCAGGTGCCCAAGGCCAAGGCCGTTTCCAGGAATTTCTCCGATGTGGTGTGGTTCAAGGGCAAGTTGTTTTCCCTTGAGAGCAGCCAATATCAGTTGTGCCGCCGCGATGTGCTGACAGCGGCAGTTGAACAGTGTTGGTCATTTGCCGCAGACATGCTTGCGCCGCAACGCCAATACGACCAGCCCTATGGCTTGGCCGAGGCGCTGGTAATTGATGATGACGGTGCCTGGATCGGCCTGGACAACAACTTCGGCCCGCGTGCCGATGGTGAAAAACGCCCGGTGGTCTATCGTTTTGCCGCCCCGGTCGGTGGCTGGAGTGCCCGGCCATGAATGATCAAACAATTGAATTGACCCGGCGCGGCGGCATTTCCGCTGCGCCTCACCCAATAATGATGAGGCCCGCATGAGTGACATCCTCGCAGACAGCTTAGACGGCGTAGAGCGCCGGTCGCTGGCTGACTTCACCGAAAATGCCTACCTCAACTACTCCATGTACGTGATCATGGACCGTGCATTGCCGCACATCGGCGACGGCCTCAAGCCCGTACAGCGGCGCATTATCTACGCCATGAGTGAGCTGGGCCTGGACGCCGATTCCAAGCACAAGAAGTCGGCGCGTACCGTCGGTGACGTACTGGGCAAGTTCCACCCCCACGGCGATTCGGCGTGCTACGAAGCCATGGTGCTGATGGCCCAGCCGTTCAGCTACCGCTACACGCTGGTGGACGGCCAGGGTAACTGGGGGGCGCCGGACGATCCCAAGTCCTTCGCCGCCATGCGATACACCGAGGCACGGTTGTCGCGTTATTCGGAGGTACTGCTGAGCGAACTGGGCCAGGGCACCGCTGACTGGGGCCCGAACTTCGACGGCACCCTCGACGAACCCCTGGTGTTGCCGGCACGTTTGCCGAATATCCTGCTCAATGGCACCACCGGCATCGCCGTCGGCATGGCCACCGACGTGCCGCCGCACAACCTGCGCGAAGTCGCCACGGCCTGTGTGCGCTTGCTCGATGAGCCCAAGGCTACCGTCGAGCAGCTCTGCGAGCACATCCAGGGCCCGGATTACCCGACCGAAGCGGAAATCATCACCCCGCGCGCCGACCTGCTGAAGATGTACGAGACCGGCAAGGGCTCGGTGCGCATGCGCGCCGTGTACCACGTCGAAGATGGCGACATTATTGTGACCGCGCTGCCGCATCAGGTGTCCGGCGCCAAGGTGCTGGAGCAGATCGCCGCGTTGATGCAGGCCAAACCGTCGAAGCTGCCCCAGGTGGCCGACCTGCGTGACGAGTCCGACCACGAAAACCCTTGCCGCATTGTGATCATCCCGACCAACAGCCGGGTCGATCACGAAGTGCTGATGCAGCATCTGTTTGCCAGCACGGACCTTGAGTCCAGCTACCGGGTCAACGTCAATATCATTGGCCTGGACGGCAAGCCGCAGCTGAAAAACCTGCGCAACCTGCTGGTGGAGTGGCTTGAGTTCCGGGTACAGACCGTTCGTCGTCGCCTGCAATTTCGCTTGGACAAGGTCGAGCGCCGTCTGCACCTGTTGGACGGCTTGCTGATCGCCTACCTCAACCTGGATGAAGTGATCCATATCATCCGCACCGCCGAGCACCCCAAAGCCGAGCTGATCGCGCGTTTCGAGCTGAGCGAGATCCAGGCCGACTACATCCTCGACACCCGCTTGCGTCAATTGGCGCGACTCGAAGAAATGAAGCTGCGCGACGAACAGGACGCGCTGCTCAAGGAACAAGCCAAGCTGCAAGCGCTGCTGGGCAGCGAAGCCAAGCTGAAAAAGCTGGTACGCAGCGAGCTGATCAAAGACGCCGAAACCTATGGCGATGACCGCCGTTCGCCGATTGTTCAGCGTGCCGAAGCCAAGGCTCTGACAGAAACCGAACTGCTGCCTAACGAGAAAATTACCGTCGTTCTGTCGGAAAAGGGTTGGGTTCGTTCCGCCAAAGGGCATGATATTGACGCCACTGGCTTGTCTTACAAGGCGGGCGATGGTTTTAAAACCGCCGCTGCCGGGCGTTCCAACCAGTTTGCGGTGTTTATCGACTCCACGGGGCGCAGTTATTCGGTGCCGGCGCATACCTTGCCATCCGCACGGGGGCAGGGCGAGCCGCTGACCGGGCGCCTGACACCGCCACCGGGCGCGAATTTTGAGTGTGTGCTGCTGCCGGACGATGACTCGTTGTACGTCATCGCTTCCGATGCGGGCTACGGCTTCGTCGTTAAGGGCGAAGACCTGCAGGCCAAGAACAAGGCGGGCAAGGCGCTGTTGAGCCTGCCGAATAATGCCAAGGTGATCCTGCCGCGGCCGGTGGATGATCGCGAAGGCAACTGGCTGGCGTCGGTGACCACCGAAGGGCGCTTGCTGGTGTTCAAGATCAGCGATCTGCCGCAGTTGGGCAAAGGCAAGGGCAACAAGATTATTGGTATACCAGGGGAGCGGGTGGCCAGTCGCGAAGAGTACGTGACCGACATCGCGGTGATCCCCGAGGGCTCGACCCTGGTGCTCCAGGCCGGCAAACGCACGCTATCGTTGCGTCCCGACGACCTGGAACATTACAAGGGTGAGCGTGGCAGGCGCGGTAACAAACTGCCTCGAGGCTTCCAGCGTGTGGATGCTTTGTTGGTGGAAACGCCGGTTTAAGCCGGATTAGAGCCCTCGATCTACGATTTAACGGGTAGATCGACGCTTTGGCGCTGGAGTCATGGCGCATATTCACGGATGATATGCCCTTTCCAGCGCCGGCGTGGCCGAGCGTGTTTAGGTTATTTTTAGTATTACATTGTGGTTCGCCTTGTGGCAGCCACCTGGATGGGATGATGACTGCTCCACGCCTTCCTTTTATTTTCATGCTCGCTGGCCTTTTGGGGTTGGCGGGTTGCAGCACCCACCAACCGGTGTCGCTGTACCAGTTGGACAGCGGAAGTCCGGCGCAACCAGCACAAACCGCCGGCATGGCCGTGTTGCTGGGGCCGGTGGTCGTAGCCGACTATCTGCAACGCGAAACCCTGCTGCAACGTCAGAACGACGGCAGTCTGCAAGGTTCCACCGATGGTCGTTGGGCGGGCAGTTTGTCGTCCGACATCAACCAATTGATGTTGCGCCAGGTAGCGGGTCAGTTGGACAGCCAGCGTGTGGTCCTCTCGCCTGCGCCAACTGGCTTTACCCCGGACGTGCAGGTGTTGCTGACCATCACCCGGCTCGACTCCGGTACTTCGCAGCCGGCGATCCTTGATGCGCAGTGGCGCCTGATCGACCGCCGTGGCCAGGTGCGTGATAACCGCATCGTTCATCTGCAGGAAGAACACACGGGCACGACAGCATCCCAGGTTCAGGCCCAGGGCGTGCTGTTGCAGCACTTGGCGCAGCAGTTGTCGGTGGCCCTCAAGCCATTGGCCAACCAACCGCCGATTGCCGAGGCACCACGCAAGCAAGCCCCGGCTCAGGCCAAACCGGCCGAGCCGCAGAAGCCCAAGATGCCGATGGCTACGCCGATCCGTACGGATATGGAAGTGTTCAGGTTCTGACCTGAATCGCGCACAAACAAAAGGCCCGCTTACTCAGCGGGCCTTTTTGTTTGTGCGCGATTTACTTGAAGCCTGTGCAGATCCCAAATGTGGTAGGGGGCAAGCCCCACCCCACATTCTTCACGGCTTGGCGCGGGTCTCATGCATCCGCGCCAACTGCCGCTCCAGCATCGATGGGTACGGCTCCATCAGACGCTCCACACAGCTGGCGCCTTCAGGGCTGGCAATCGGGCGGATGCGCGCGCGTTGGCGGATCAGCGTGTCTTCACTGATCTTGCGCTCCACCAGCAACAGGTTGCGGCTGTGTTGGGACAAGGCCAGGGCGTCCTGGGCGATTTCCGTAAGCAGCAGGTCGATCTGGCTCATGCCAAACAGGTCGTCACCCACGGTTAAGCCAAGTTGCAGTTGCAGGGTGATGCCGCTGTCCGCCACTTCGATCTGCAGCTCATGGCCCAGCGCACGTAATAACTCGCCGCAGCAGATGGCGTTGGTCAGGTAATCCTCACCGCTGTCTTCACTGTGGAACAGCATCAGCGTGCTGCCGTCATTGAGGGTATGCAGCTCGCTCTGGTACAGCGAGGCGGCCTGGTCGAGGCAGTCGCGGTAGCGTTCCAATAACTCGGTCAGGCGCGCGCGGGGCAGGCGACGCAGTTGGTCCTGGGCGCCCAATTGCACGGCCAGTACGGCGCTGTACTGAGGCTCGGTGCTGCGCGCCGGCGCGGGCTTTGGCGTCACGGCAGCGCTGTCGTTTGACGTGTCGCGCAGATCGGCGAAGGGGTCTTCGTCGTCCAGTTCGTCTTCTTCGGCCTTGACCACATGGCGCGGCGCAGGCTTCGGGCGGGCGGCGGGTGCGCTTTCGTCAAAACCCGGATCGCGCAGGTCGCGTACTTCAAACTCGGGTTCGTCGTCGTAATCGCTGTCGTCGAACTCGGGTTCAGGTTCAACCTGGGGTGCCGGCTCCGGGGCGAAGCTGGCGTGCAGTTGGCGGGCGATGTCGCCGATTTCGTCCTGGCGATCAGTGGCCGGGGTGTGTTCGTCGATATCTCGCAGCCAGATGCGCAATTGCATCAGCGGTGTAGAGATATGCCGACCCAGGCGCAGGCTCAAGGCCAGAGCCAGGGCCAGCAGGATTGCGCTGAGGATGCCCATGCTTTGCAGGCTAATGGTCATCGGCTGCTGGAATTGCTGCATGTCCAGGCTGATGCGCAGTTGGCCGGCCTTTACATCCTGAAAGGTGATATTGCTCTGGTACAGGCCTTCGGCCTCGCCCAGCAGGCCGTTTTTCGGGCGCTGCCCGGCTTCGGCCATGATCCGGTTGTCCACGCTGTAGATGGCGGCGTGGGCCACCAGCGGGTTCTTGGTCAGGTTGTTGAGCAGCACGTTGAGGCTGAGGATGTCGTTGGACACCAACAGTTCAGTCGCCGATGTGGCGGTCTGAGTGGTCAAGCTCTCGCCCAGGGCGTCGGCTTGCTCGTGCATGGCCTGTTTGAACTGCAAACCCATCACGCAGGCATAAATCACCAGGGCCAGGGCGACCAGGATCACGTTATGGCTGGCGATGCGTAATGCGATCGGTACACGGCGGTGGCGCAGTGCCCGGAAGATCAGCAGGAAGAAGTTATCGGTTTTTACTGGCGTGGGCCGGTTCACTTGCGCTCGGCTCTCGGTCCGTGAAGTTGACGCGCAGTATAGCGACAGGCCCAAGACCGGCAAAGCGCTGGCTGTGCCCGATGGTCACTGAAAGTGGGTAGAATGCGGTTTTTTTCCAGCCTGGGGGTGCGCCTTGCGCGAAATTGTCCTGATAAACATCACGGGTGTTGACCGTCCGGGTCTCACCGCTGCCATTACCGGTGTGCTGGCCCAGGGTGGTGTGAACATTCTCGACATCGGCCAGGCTGTGATTCACGACACCCTGTCGTTCGGCATCCTGGTGGAAATTCCCAGCACCGAGCAGGCCTCGTCCGTGCTCAAGGACATCCTGTTCACAGCGTACAAGCTGGATCAACAGGTGCGTTTCACCCCGGTGTCCGAGGAGGACTACCAGCATTGGGTGGCCGGCCAAGGCAAGAAACGCCACATCGTCACGCTGTTGACTCGCAAGGTCACGGCTGAACAGTTGCAACGCGTCAGTTCGATCACCGCGCAATACGGTTTGAATATCGACCACATCGACCGTCTGTCGGGCCGTATGCCGCTGGACACACCCGCTCATCAGGGCAAGGGTTGCATCGAGTTCTCCGTGCGGGGTGAGCCGGCCGACCCGCAAGCCTTGCGCGCCGAGTTCCTCAGCGTGGCCCAGGCGTTGAATGTCGATATCGCCTTCCAGGAAGACTCGCTGTTCCGCCGCAACCGTCGCCTGGCGGTGTTCGACATGGATTCCACACTGATCGAAGCCGAAGTCATCGACGAATTGGCCAAGGCCGCCGGTGTGGGTGAACAGGTGTCCGCGATCACCGAGCGCGCCATGGCCGGTGAACTGGATTTCCGCGCCAGCTTCAAGGAGCGCCTGGCGCTGCTCAAGGGCCTGGATGTGAGCGTGCTGGACTCCATCGGCGCGTCGCTGCGCCTGACGGAAGGCGCCGAAACGCTGTTCGCCGAACTCAAGCGCCTGGGCTACAAGACTGCGATCCTGTCCGGTGGCTTTACCTACTTCGCCAAACAATTGCAGGCCAAGTTGGGCATCGACTACGTCTTCGCCAATGAGCTGGAAGTGGTCGATGGCAAAGTGACCGGTGTGGCGGTGGAGCCGATTGTCGACGCCCAGCGCAAAGCGGATCTGTTGAAGGAATTGGCCCATAAGGAAGGCTTGCGCCTGGAGCAGACCATTGCGGTCGGCGACGGCGCGAATGACTTGCCGATGCTGGCGATTGCCGGGTTGGGCGTGGCGTTTCGCGCCAAGCCGTTGGTGAAGCAATCGGCGAAGCAGGCGATTTCGACCTTGGGGCTGGACGGTGTGCTGTACCTGCTGGGCTTTCGCGACCGCGACGGGCAGCTGTAACTGAAAATGTAGGAAGGGGCTTGCTCCCGATGGCCGTGGATCAGTCACCCGATGAGTTGACTCAAACACAGCTATCGGGAGCAAGCCCCCTCCCACAATTGACCTGGATTGGCGTCAGGTCAGGCGTTGGGCAGTGCGATACCCTGGCCCATCTGCACCGGCGAACCGGCCACCAATTCTTCCGCCCATTTCACCTGATCCGGCCCGAACAGCACGATGGCGGTCGAGCCCAGCTTGAAGCGGCCCAACTCGGCACCTTTCTCCAGATAAATCGGCGCACGCGCGGCTTCGTCGTAGCGGAAGGTTTTCAGCTCGCGCTTGGGCGGCGTGACGAGGCCAGCCCACACGGTTTCAATCGATGCCACGATCATCGCGCCGACCAATACCACCGCCATCGGGCCGCGCTCGGTGTCGAACAGGCACACAACACGCTCATTGCGCGCAAACAGTTCCGGTACGTTTTCGGCGGTGGTCTGGTTGACCGAGAAGATCCGGCCCGGCACGTAGACCATCTCGCGCAGGGTGCCGGCCAGCGGCATGTGAACTCGGTGGTAGTCCTTCGGTGACAGGTAGATGGTGGCAAAGTCGCCGCCCATGAACGGCGCCGCTACAGCGGCGTCGCCGCCCAGCAATTCCAGCACGCTGAAGCTGTGGCCCTTGGCCTGGAACACACGACCATGTTCGATCGGGCCAAGCTGGCTGACCGCGCCATCGGCGGGGCTGAGTACGGCGCCAGGGGCCTGGTCCAGCGGGCGCGCGCCGTCTTTGAGGGCGCGAGTGAAGAACGCGTTGAAGTGCTCGTAGGCGGTTACGTCTTCAACCAGTGCCTGGGACATGTCCACTTGATAGCGTTTGGCGAACCAGGTGGTGAAGGCGTTCTTGAACCAGCGCACGCGGCACTCGGCAATGCAGCCGGCCAGGCGCGACAGCAGATGGTGCGGCAGCAAGTACTGGCTGAGGATAAACAACTGCTTTTTCATAACTGTCCTTAAACCTTAATCTCAACGGGGGTGTCGGGGTGGTTGCCCCATTCGCCCCAGGAACCGGCATAACCTTTGACTCGCGGATAACCGAGCGCCTTGGCCACCAGGTAGGTGAAGCCAGAGCGGTGGTGAGTCTGGCAATGGGTGATGATTTCTTTGTCGGGGGTCAGCCCAAGCTCTTCAAGGACCTGCGGCATGTCGCGGCGGATGCGCAGGCTGCGCGCCTTATCCATGCCGGCGGTCCATTCGAAGTTCACGGCGCCGGGGATGTGCCCGCCTTTGGCCGCGAGCACCTTCTCGCCGGAATATTCCAGCGGGCCGCGTGCGTCCCAGATGCCCAGGTCGGCGGCGCCGAGGCGGCTTTGCAGGTATTCGCGGGTGGCGGTGGGGCCATCGTGCAGCGTGAGGCTGACCGGGCCGCCGCGCGCTGGCGGCACGTCGGTCGACACGGTGTACTCAGCGGCCAGCCAGGCCAGCAGGCCGCCGTCGAGGTAGTGGTATTTCGGGTGACCGATCACGTCGAGCATCCAGATGAAGCGTCCGGCCCAGCCGCCGCCTTCGTCGTCATAGACCACGTAGGTGGCATCCGGGGTGTGGCCCAGTTCACCGAAGAGTTTTTCCAGGTCGGCTTTGTGGGGCAGCAGGCCGGGTGCCGGCGGCTGGCCCAACTGGGTGCGCTTGGGGTCAACGAAATGCGCCCCCGGGATATGCCCTTCGGCGTAGCGGGCGGCACTGGTGAGGTCCACCAGAATCAGGTGTTCGGTATCAAGGCGACCGATCAGGTCGCTGGGTTCGATCACCAGCGGCAAGCCAGAGAAGTCAGGCATGTGAGGTCTCCTGGGCACAAATGTTGGCGATAAAGGAGGGCGATTGTAGCGCAAGCATCAGACGCTGCGGTTGGTAAAGCTGTGCAGGGCTTTCTCGATGCACTGCGCGGTTTTGCCGAAGGCTTGCACGGTGGTTTCCGAGAACGGCCCACCGCCCTGGTCGGCGATCATCACCATCACCACGCGACCGTTGCAGCTCATGGAACGCAACAACAGGTGCTCACCGTTGAACAGGCGACGCAGGATCGGCGGCAGCAAGGCCGAGAACTGCGCATGATTGTCCGGTGTGAGGCGCACTTGGGCGGATTTTTCCAGCAGGCGCTGCAGCAGTGTGCTGTTGACCACGTCCAGGCTCAGGTTGGCGGCGTCTTTAGGTAGGCCGTCGGCTTGGTGTACGCGCAGCGTGCTCAAGGCGCGATCGGCCATGAACAACAACACCCGTTGCATGCCACTGGCCACCAGGGCTTCTTTGGCGCACGTGGTCAAATGCATGGCGTTGGCAAAACGGCTCGGCTCCACCAGCAGTTCGGTGCAGCGGTTGCGCCATACCGCCAAGGCTTCGGCGGTGGGCGGCGGCGCGGGCAGCAGGCCGCGATGGATCTTCTGTACATGCCACGGCCAGATCAGCGAAAGCGCCGGGTGCCAGAGGTCGGGCATCAGCGTGGTGCGAGCGCTGGTGACGGCTTGTTGATGCGAGTGTTGCTGCACCTCAGCCAGCGGTTGTTGCAGATACAGAGCTGTAAGGTACTGCCAGCGCTGTGTGTGCGGGCAGGTCCAGGATTCTTGCGCGGACATCGCCAAACCGTTGGCCAGCAGCACGGTATTGGCCGGCTGGTTCAGCCAGCGGCGCAGGTTGGGCTCGGCGTCGAGCAACTGCTGATGGCGCAACGGGTCATCTTCACGGGCGATATGCAGCGCCTTGACCAGCAACCGTTGCTCGTTCTTCAGCAGGTTATAACCCTGGGACACCCAGATCGGCAGGTGCCAGGTTTCGGTCAGTGCCAGGCACAGGTCCAGCAGGCGTACGCCGAACAATTGCTGCTCGACCTTGCGTGCCGACTCGCCCTTGTGAATCACGCGCAGCTCCCACTCTTCGAGAAGCTTGGGGTGGGCAACGGCCATCGGCCACAGCGGCGACAGAAACAGCAGGCTGCCCCAGTGAATGTCTTGCCACAACCGTGCCAGGCGGCTGCCGAACAAACCGTTGGCTTGTTGCGATGCATGCTGGCTCACCAGCAACAATTGACGCAATGCAATGGGGATCTCTTGGGCCGGCACCGAGGGCAGGCGCGCCAGCAGTTCTTCGGCGCGCTTGAGGCCCAGGCGGTTGAGCGCCACTTCGAGATTTTCCGCCGGCTCCGTCAGGCTGCCATGGGTATGGCTGTTTGCCTCGCGCATCACGCTGAGTACAAGGGCTGGGCTGTTTTGCATCAGTTCGGCAATATCTCGCAACGAACTGCGGCTGTCGCGGATCGCCTTGCACACCCGGTCGTGGCTGGCCTGGGGAACAGGCAGCGGCACTTCGTCCAGGCACTTGATCCAAGCGGCGAGAGAGAGAGGTCTTACAGATGGGACTGTCGTTTTATTAGCCATGATTGGGGCGCGATCATCACATGCGGTCAACACGCCCGGAGCGGGCCGAACTGGCTTTTCGCCTTAACGGGCTATAGTCTGGCGCAGTTTTGCCGATAAGTAGAACAAGAGTTTTTCAGTTCCCCCAAATATGTCCATGAACCCGACGGCGCAAGTACTCATCTCCTATGGCTAAAATTATCGGCATCATCGTCGTCTTCGCGAGCGTGCTCGGCGGGTACGTCCTGTCCCACGGTAAAATTGCGGCACTGATCCAGCCTTTCGAGGTGATGATTATCGGTGGTGCGGCACTGGGCGCTTTCCTGCAGGCCAACCCCGGCTACATGACCATGCACGTGATCAAGAAGTCATTGGCCATGTTTGGTTCGCGCTTTACCCACACCTTCTACCTGGAAGTGCTGGGGCTGGTGTACGAGATCCTCAACAAGAGCCGCCGCGAAGGCATGATGGCCATCGAGGCTGACATCGAGGACGCCGCGGCCAGCCCGATTTTCGCCAAGTATCCGGCCGTGCTCAAAGACGAGCGCATGACCGCTTATATCTGTGATTACCTGCGCATCATGTCCTCCGGCAACATGGCTCCCCATGAGCTTGAAGGCTTGTTCGACATGGAATTGTTCAGCCTTAAAGAGGAGCTGGAGCATCCGTCCCACGCCGTGACCGGCGTCGCAGACGGCATGCCCGGTTTCGGTATCGTCGCGGCGGTACTCGGTATTGTGGTGACCATGGCCTCCCTGGGTGAGGGTGACCAGGCGGCCATCGGCATGCACGTCGGTGCGGCGTTGGTGGGGACCTTCTTCGGTATTCTCGCGGCCTACGGTTTCTTCGGCCCTCTGGCGACCTCCCTGGCCCATGATGCCAAGGAAGAAATCAACCTTTACGAATCGATCAAGGCCAGTCTGGTGGCGTCCGCTTCCGGCATGCCGCCGTCGCTGGCGGTGGAGTTCGGTCGCAAGGTCCTGTACCCGAAGCATCGCCCAAGCTTCGCCGAGCTGGAACAAGCGGTTCGCGGTCGCTAAGCCATGGAAAACAACCAGCCGATAATCATCAAGCGCGTCAAGCGCTTCGCTGCGGGGCACCATGGTGGCGCCTGGAAAATCGCCTTCGCCGACTTTGCGACGGCGATGATGGCGTTCTTCCTGGTGCTGTGGCTGATGTCGACGGCCACGCCCGAACAGAAAATCGCCATTGCCGGCTACTTCAAAGACCCGATTGGCTTTTCGGAAAGCGGCACGCCTTTCGTGATCGATCTGGGCGGCTCGCCGCAATTGGCGCCTGAGCGCACCATCAACCCCGAAGTCAAAACCGAGGCGCCCCAGGAAAAAATCCCGATCGAGCGCGATACCGTCGAGGCCATGGCCGAGCAGGTCGAGCAAGAGCGCCTTGAGTTGCTGTTGCAAGAGTTGCAGAACAAGGTCGAAGAAAACCCGCAGTTGCTGAAATTCAAGGATCAGATTTCGTTCGAAATCACTCCGGAAGGCTTGCGCATCCAGATCACCGACGCCGCCAACCGGCCGATGTTCGACTCCGGCAGCGCACGCTTGAAGCCGTATTTCGAAGACATCCTGCTGGCCATGGCCGACACCATCAAGACGGTGCCGAACAAGATCAGCATCAGCGGTCACACCGACGCCAAGCCGTATGCGGGCCAGGGTGACTTCGGCAACTGGGAGCTATCGGCCAACCGCGCCAACGCCGCACGTCGCGCGTTGGTAGCCGGCAGCTACCCGGACCCGCAAGTCGCGCGCGTGGTGGGTTTTGCATCCTCGCAGCTGTTTGATCACAAGGATCCGTTCAACCCGGCCAACCGGCGCATCGATATCGTCGTGCTGACCAAAAAGGCCCAGCGTGCGATTGAGGGTGATCAGCCCCCACCGCCACAACCGACCCCTGGTGCTGGCGCGCCCGGCGAAGTACCGGCCGACCCGAACGCCATCCCGCCAGGGCAAGAACCCTTGCCGGCGCATGAGCTGCGTCAGAAATTGAATCTGTTTGATGATGGTGGGGTGAAAGACCCTACGGTGCCTGGGACGGGATCCTAGGCTTCACATACAACAAGGCCGCGATAATCGCGGCCTTGTTGTTTCGGCGGTTTAGTAACTGCTCTCCGGCAAGCTCGCAATAATCGACCGATAACTGTTCATTCGCTGCTGCTGCACGCGGCCGTCTTCCAGGGCCTTGAGCAACGCACAACCCGGCTCGCGGTCGTGTTTGCAGTCGCGGAAGCGACAGGTGCCAATCAGGTCGTTGAACTCGATGAAGCCCGCTTCCACATCGCTGCGGCTCACGTGGCCGAGGCCGAATTCACGAATGCCCGGGGAGTCGATCAGTTCGCCGCCGCCGGGGAAGTGGAACAACCGCGCGGTGGTGGTGGTGTGCGTACCTTGGCCGGACAGTTCCGACAGCGGGCCTACACGGGTGTCGACCTCGGGCAGCAAGCTGTTGACCAGCGACGACTTACCCACGCCGGACTGGCCGACAAACACGCTGATGCGTCCGTCCAACTGCTGTTGCAGTTGTTCCATGCCATTGCCGTGATGGGCCGACACTTCCAGCACCGGGTAGCCCAAGGTGCGGTAGACCGCCAGCAGCGCATTCAGCGCAGGGGCGTTCTGTTCGTCGATCAGGTCGAACTTGTTCAGCAACAGCAACGGGCGGATGCCGGCATGTTCGGCGGCTACCAGGTAGCGGTCGATCAGGTTGGCATGAGGCTCGGGCAAGGGGGCGAATACGATCACGATCATGTCGACGTTGGCCGCCACCGGCTTGAGCTGGCCGCGGCTGTCGGGCCGGCGCAGTTCGGTGGTGCGTGGCAACTGGGCGACGATCACGCCGATGCCCTGGTTGCCGGCGCGCCATACCACTTTGTCGCCGGTCACCAGCGCCGGCAGGTTGGCGCGCAGGTGGCAACGGGAGACTGAGCCCGCGAGTTCGCCTTCCAGCGCCTCGACTTCGACCTGCACACCGAAGTGCGCGATTACCAGGCCCGTTTGCTCGGGGCCCAGGTCGCCGCCTTCAAGCGCTTCTACGGCGGAGGATTCACGTTTGGCGGCGCGCGCGGCGCGTTCACCTTGAATCTTTTCGATGCGCCAGTTTTGGCGGCGGTTGAGCTGGCGTTTGGCCATTGGTGTTCCGTGTCGATAATGCAAAGGTTTGGGTAAAACGGTCGCGAGTCTAGCACGGCCCCGCCTGCTAAACTGCGCAGCTACGCCAAGGTGCCAAGAGAATCAAGCCATGCAAAACCCACAGAACCTGATTTGGATCGATCTGGAAATGACCGGTCTGAACCCCGACACCGACGTCATCATCGAGATGGCCACCATTGTCACCGACAGCAACCTCAACACCTTGGCCGAAGGTCCGGTGATCGCCATCCACCACAGCGACGCCGTGCTGGCCACCATGGACGAGTGGAACACCCGCACCCACGGCAACTCCGGCCTGACTCAGCGTGTGCGCGACAGCCGCGTCAGCATGGCCGAAGCCGAAGCCCAGACCATCGCCTTCCTGGAAAAATGGGTGCCCAAGGGCAAATCGCCGATCTGTGGCAACAGCATCTGCCAGGACCGTCGCTTCCTTTATACGCACATGAAAGGGCTCGAAAGCTACTTCCACTACCGCAACCTGGATGTCTCGACGCTCAAAGAGCTGGCCGCACGCTGGGCGCCGGAGGTCAAAGACAGCTTCCATAAAGGCAGTACTCACCTGGCGCTGGATGATATTCGCGAGTCGATCGCCGAGCTGCAGCATTACCGCAAGCATTTCATCAAGGCCTGAAGCTGTAGCGACTGAGCTGACGCCATCGTAGGCAAGCCCACACATTTTGATTTGTGAACACATTTCAAATGTGGGGGCTTGCTCCCGATGGTCGGCGACGCGGTTTATCGCCAAGTGCCCCCTTTTGGTGCCCTCGGCAAATGATTAGACTGCCGGCCTCTCTGCCAGGATCACCATCATGCTGCTGATGCTCTACCTCATTGCCATCACCGCCGAAGCCATGACCGGCGCCCTCTCTGCGGGGCGCCGTGGCATGGACTGGTTCGGCGTGGTGCTGATCGCCTGTGTGACGGCGTTGGGGGGCGGTTCGGTGCGCGACGTGTTACTGGGGCACTACCCGCTGACGTGGGTCAAGCACCCCGAATACCTGGTGCTGACCTCGGTTGCGGCGCTGGTGACGATCTTTGCCGCGCCGCTGATGCGCCACCTGCGCTCGCTGTTTCTCGCGCTGGACGCCGTCGGCCTGGTGGCCTTCACCCTGATCGGCTGCATGACTGCCCTGGAAATGGGCCACGGCATGCTGGTGGCGTCGGTCAGCGGCGTGATTACCGGGGTATTCGGCGGCATCCTGAGGGATATCTTCTGTAACGACATCCCGTTGATCTTCCGTCGTGAGCTGTATGCCAGCGTGTCGTTCCTCGCTGCGTGGTTCTACTTGCTGTGCCTTTATCTGGAGTTGCCCAGCGAGCAGGCGATTCTGCTGACGCTGTTCAGCGGCTTTCTATTGCGACTGCTGGCGATCCGCTTTCATTGGGAAATGCCCAAGTTCGTCTACAACGATGATGTGCACTAACGCGTAGCGTGTCTGTTCAGCGCCCATTCCACGTGTTCGCGCACCAACTCCGATGGATAGTCCCTGCGCGCCTTCAAGGCTTCCAGCACCGGAATACTCGAAGGCGCATTGCCCAGGCCCACCGCCAGGTTACGCAGCCAACGCTCGTAACCGGCGCGGCGCAGGGGGGAGCCTTCGGTGCTGCTGAGAAATTTATCCTCATCCCACATAAACAACTCGGCCAGTTCAGCGTTATCCAGGTTATGCCGTGGTTTGAAATCGCTTTCGGTGGTGGGGCGAGCGAAACGATTCCACGGACAAACGATCTGACAGTCATCGCAGCCGAATACCCGATTGCCGATCAGCGGGCGCAGGTCTTCAGGGATCGCGCTCTTGAGTTCGATGGTCAGGTATGAAATGCAGCGCCGGGCGTCCAGCACGTAGGGGCCGATAAAGGCATCGGTCGGGCAGATGTCCAGGCAAGCGGTGCAGCGGCCGCAGTGTTCGGTGCTGTGGGGAGCATCCACCGGCAGCGGCAAGTCGACAAACAGCTCGCTCAAAAAGAAGTAACTGCCGGCCTTGCGATTGAGCACCAGGGTGTTTTTACCGATCCAGCCCAGCCCGGCTTTCTCGGCAATGGCTTTTTCCAGGACGGGCGCGCTATCGACAAAGGCGCGAAAGCCAAACGGGCCGATCTGCGCCTGAATGCGGTCGGCCAGTTGCTGCACGCGCTTGCGGATCAGCTTGTGGTAGTCACGGCCCAGGGCATAGCGCGAGATGTAGGCTTTTTCCGGCTGAGCGAGCAACTGCGCCATTTGGGAGTCGCCTGGCAGATAATCCATGCGCAGCGACACCACGCGCAGGGTGCCCGGTACCAACTCTTCGGGGTGGGAACGTTTGCTGCCATGGGCGCCCATGTAGTCCATTTCGCCGTGGTAGCCCGCGTCGAGCCAGCGTTGCAGGTGCTGTTCATGCTCGGCCAGGTCCAGCCCGCTGATGCCGACTTGTTGAAAGCCCAGCTCGCGACCCCAGTCTTTGATCGATTGGGCGAGGGCGGGCAGATCGGAGGTAATAGCAGGCATGAGACACGGGAAACCACAAGTTAGATGCGTATAATTCTGCCAGACATCGGAGCTTGAAGACGCATGCCTCAGACAAAACACCCAATAACCGACGTTCAGCTCTTGTTGCACGGGCATTTGCCGCAACTGGCTGCGCGTTCTCCGGACGCCCATAAAGGCCGGTTCGGCCACCTGTTGGTGATCGGCGGCGACCGTGGCCTCGGCGGCGCAGCGTTGCTGAGTGCCGAAAGCGCTTTGCGCAGTGGCGCGGGCATGGTGTCGCTGGCCACCCGCGTTGAGCACGTGCCCGCCGCGCTGGCGCGCTTGCCGGAACTCATGGCCGTGGGCGTAAGTTCTGCCAATCAACTGATGGGCCTGCTGGAAAAAATCTCGGTCATCGTCATCGGCCCCGGCTTGGGCGCAGCCTCGTGGGGTAGCAGCCTGTTGTCGGTCGCCGCCAATGCGCGCCAGCCGCAAGTGTGGGACGCGGACGCCTTGAATCAGTTGGCCACGGGTAGCGTCAACCTTCCGGCCAATTGCGTGATCACACCGCATCCGGGGGAAGCTGCGCGCCTGCTGGGCATTTCGACAGCAGAGGTTCAGGCCGACCGGCTTAAGGTGGCGCGCGCGTTGAGCCAGACATTTAATGCCGTCGCTGTCCTCAAGGGTGCTGGCAGTTTGATTGCCAGCCCGGATGGGCGGGTTTCCCGCTGTGATCAGGGCCACCCGGCAATGGCCACGGCGGGCCTGGGCGATGTGTTGGCCGGCCTGGTGGGGGCATTGCTGGCCCAGGGCATGCCGGCTTATGAAGCAAGTTGCCTGGCTGTGTGGTTGCACGCCACGGCGGGGCAGCGCCAAGGCACCTTGGGTCGCGGCTTGGCAGCCAGCGATCTCATACCTGCCATTCGTCAATTGCTGGAGGAGCAGTCGCCGTGCCTGAAGTAATTCTTTTCCTGGCCGATGAAGGCGCCATGGTCGCGTTGGGTCGTCGTATTGCCCAGCTCACCCATGGGGCGGGGTTGATCTTCCTCGAAGGCGACCTGGGGGCGGGCAAGACCACGTTATCCCGCGGGATTATTCGCGGGCTGGGCCATGCGGGCGCGGTAAAAAGCCCGACGTTTACCTTGGTCGAACCCTATGAGATCGGCGACCTGCGCGCCTTTCACTTCGACCTCTATCGCTTGGTGGACCCCGAAGAGCTGGAGTTCATGGGCATCCGTGATTACTTCGATGAAGACCCGCTGTGTTTGATTGAATGGCCAGATAAAGGCACAGGCTTTTTGCCAAAGCCGGACCTGACCATTACCATTACGCCGCATGAGCATGGACGTCAGCTGAAGTTGTTGCCCCAGAGCCCGCGCGGTGAATCGTGGTGTGCCGCTCTGGCATTGGAATTCAAATAATTGGTGGGGTTAGGTATGCGCTTTCGCGCGTTGGTTGCTGTCGTAGGGGTGTTGCTTGCGGCAATGACTGTCAATGCTCTGGCTGCTTCACAGGTAAAGAGTGTGCGCCTGTGGCGAGCGCCGGATAACACGCGACTGGTGTTCGACCTGTCTGGCCCGGTCCAGCACAGTGTCTTTACCCTCACGGCGCCTGATCGCCTGGTGATCGACATCAACGGTGCAACCCTGGCCGCGCCGCTGAAGGTGTCCACCGCCAATACCCCCATCACCGCCATGCGCTCGGCCCAGCGCACGCCGACCGACTTGCGCGTGGTCATCGACCTGAAAAAAGTCGTGACGCCGAAAAGCTTCTCCCTGGCCCCGAATGCCCAGTATGGCAACCGGTTGGTGGTCGACCTGTTCGATAACGCCGCCGATGCCGCACCCCCGCCTGCGCCAACCCCGAGCGTGGCGACTGTGCCTGCGGTGCCGGTGAACCCGTCGCAACCCCAGGTCAAGCTGCCGCCACCACCACCGGCGCCGGCCGGCAAGCGCGACATCATCGTGGTGATCGATGCCGGCCACGGCGGTGAAGACCCGGGCGCCTCCGGCTCACGTGGGCAGCATGAAAAAGACGTGGTATTGGCCATTGCCCGCGAACTGCAACGCCAGGTCAACGGCATGAAAGGCTACCGCGCCGAGCTGACCCGTACCGGCGACTACTTCATTCCATTGCGCGGGCGTACCGAAATCGCCCGCAAGAAAGGCGCTGACCTGTTCGTGTCGATCCACGCCGATGCGGCGCCGTCGACCGCTGCGTTCGGCGCTTCGGTGTTTGCCTTGTCTGATCGCGGCGCCACGTCCGAGACCGCTCGTTGGCTGGCCGACAGCGAAAACCGTTCCGACCTGATCGGCGGGGCCGGCAACGTGTCCCTCGATGACAAAGACAAGATGCTCGCCGGCGTACTGCTCGACCTGTCGATGACCGCCTCGCTGACCTCCAGCCTGAACGTGGGCCAGAAGGTCCTGAGCAACATCGGCCGTGTGACCTCCCTGCACAAACAGCGTGTGGAGCAGGCCGGGTTCATGGTGCTGAAGTCGCCGGATATTCCCTCGATCCTGGTGGAAACGGGGTTTATCTCCAACGCCAACGAAGCCTCGAAGCTCGCCAGTGCCAGTCACCAGCAAGCGTTGGCGCGCTCCATCAGCGCGGGTGTGCGCCAGTTCTTCCAGCAGAACCCGCCGCCGGGCACTTACATCGCCTGGCTGCGCGACTCCGGCAAAATTGCCCAGGGCCCGCGTGACCATCGCGTTCAGCCCGGCGACACCCTGGCGATGTTGGCGGTGCGTTTCCAGGTGTCGGCGGCGACGTTGCGCAATGCCAATAACCTGAAGACGGATGAGCTGAAAGTCGGCCAGGTATTGACCATCCCCGGCACTGAATTGGCGGCACAGTAATGAGCGAATCAACCCTGAACAGCGGGTCGCGTATTGAATTGCTCAGCCCGCGCCTGGCTAACCAGATCGCGGCGGGCGAAGTCGTCGAGCGCCCGGCATCGGTGATCAAGGAGCTACTGGAAAACAGCATCGATTCCGGCGCCAAGCGCATCGATGTCGACGTGGAGCAGGGCGGCGTCAAGTTACTGCGCGTGCGCGACGACGGCAGCGGCATCTCCTCCGATGACCTGCCGCTGGCCCTGGCCCGCCACGCCACCAGCAAGATCCGCGACCTGGAAGACCTTGAACGGGTGATGAGCCTGGGTTTTCGCGGTGAGGCCCTGGCCTCGATCAGCTCTGTGGCCCGCCTGACGCTTACGTCCCGCACGCGCAGCGCCGAGCAGGCCTGGCAAGTGGAGACCGAGGGCCGCGACATGGCGCCTCGGGTCCAGCCGGCGGCGCATCCGGTGGGTACCTCGGTGGAGGTGCGCGACCTGTTCTTCAACACCCCCGCGCGGCGCAAATTCCTCAAGGCCGAAAAGACCGAATTCGATCACCTGCAAGAAGTCATCAAACGCCTGGCCCTGGCGCGCTTCGACGTGGCATTTCACCTGCGCCATAACGGCAAGACCATCCTCAGCCTGCACGAAGCCCATGACGAGGCGGCACGTGCGCGTCGAGTGTCGGCGATCTGTGGCGCGGGTTTCCTGGAGCAGGCGCTGCCGATTGAGATCGAGCGCAATGGCCTGCGCCTGTGGGGCTGGGTCGGGTTGCCGACGTTCTCCCGTAGCCAGGCGGATTTGCAGTACTTCTTTGTGAATGGCCGCGCGGTACGCGACAAACTGGTCGCCCACGCGGTGCGCCAGGCGTATCGCGATGTGTTGTTCAACGGGCGGCACCCGACGTTCGTACTGTTTTTCGAGGTCGACCCTGCGGTGGTCGACGTCAACGTGCACCCGACCAAGCACGAAGTGCGCTTCCGTGATGGGCGCATGGTGCATGACTTCCTGTACGGCACCTTGCACCGAGCCTTGGGCGATGTGCGCCCGGACGATCAACTGTCGGCACCGATTGTGACGGCGGTGGTGCGCCCGAGCGGTCCCGAGGCCGGTGAGTTCGGCCCTCAGGGCGAAATGAGCCTGGCGGGCAACCTGCTGCAAACGCCGCAGTCGCAGCCGGCCTATACCGCGCCGGGTTCCGGTGCCGGAGCGGGTTATCAATATCAATACACGCCGCGCCCGCAGTCAGCGGTACCGGTGGCTGAGGCCCAGGCGGCCTATCGCGAATTCTTTGCGCCACTGCCGGGGGGCGAGCCGGGTGCGGCGGCGTCCTTGCCGGAAGGCGGCGGGGATATTCCGCCGCTGGGGTATGCGCTGGCGCAGCTTAAAGGCATCTATATCCTCGCTGAAAACGCCCACGGGCTGGTGCTGGTCGACATGCATGCCGCCCACGAGCGAATCATGTACGAACGCCTGAAGATTGCCATGGCCAGCGAAGGCCTCAGCGGCCAACCACTGCTGGTGCCGGAGTCCCTGGCCGTGAGCCAGCGTGAAGCCGATTGCGCAGAAGAACACCACAGCGTATTCCAGAAGCTGGGCTTCGAACTGCAACGCCTGGGGCCAGAAACCCTCGCGATCCGCCAGATTCCTGCGCTGCTCAAGCAAGCCGAAGCCAACCGGCTGGTGGCCGACGTGCTGGCGGACCTGATGGAGTACGGCACGAGTGACCGTATCCAGGCGCATATCAACGAATTGCTCGGCACCATGGCCTGTCACGGTGCCATCCGCGCCAATCGCCGCCTGGCCCTGCCGGAAATGAATGGTTTGCTGCGTGATATGGAAAACACCGAGCGCAGCGGTCAATGCAACCATGGCCGACCGACCTGGACCCAGATGGGCCTGGACGATCTGGACAAATTGTTTTTGCGCGGGCGTTGATGAGCGCCTTGCCCCCCGCAATCTTCCTGATGGGCCCCACGGCCGCCGGCAAGACCGACCTGGCCATCGAGCTGACGAAGGTGTTGCCATGCGAACTGATCAGTGTCGACTCTGCCCTGGTTTACCGGGGCATGGATATCGGCACCGCCAAGCCCTCCAAGGAGCTGCTTGCCGAGCATCCGCACCGTCTGATCGACATCATCGACCCGGCCGAGAGCTATAGCGCCGCGGATTTTCGTACTGACGCGCTGGCCGCCATGGCTGAAATCACGGCGCGGGGCAACATCCCGCTGCTGGTGGGCGGCACGATGCTCTATTACAAGGCTTTACAGGAAGGCTTGGCTGACATGCCGGCCGCCGATGCCCGAGTGCGCGCAGAACTCGAAGAAGAGGCCGCACGCCTTGGCTGGCAAGCCCTGCACGACCAGTTGGCGGCGGTGGATCCGGTATCCGCCGCGCGGATTCACCCGAATGATCCCCAGCGGCTCAGCCGTGCCTTGGAAGTCTGGCGTGTCAGCGGCCAGACCATGACTGAACTGCGGCTGAAACAAACTGCGCAAAGTGCTGATGCAGGCGCATCTGGACAGTCACAATTGCCCTATACTGTGGCGAATCTGGCTATCGCTCCGGCAAATCGCCAGGTGCTGCATGATCGAATTGCACAAAGATTCACAATTATGTTGGAACAGGGGTTTATCGACGAGGTCGTAGCACTGCGTTCACGAGGTGACCTGCACCCAGGGCTGCCTTCGATACGTGCTGTAGGCTACCGCCAAGTCTGGGACCATCTGGATGGCAAGCTGACGTCAGCCGAAATGCAGGAGCGCGGCATCATTGCCACGCGCCAATTGGCGAAGCGCCAGTTCACCTGGCTGCGCAGCTGGAGCGATTTGCACTGGTTGGACAGTCTGGACAGCGACAATCTGTCACGCACCTTGAAATACTTGGGAACGGTCTCCATATTGAGCTGAGTCCTTGCAATTGCCGTCTATCCTTGGGGGTGTGACGGCCATGAGCTACCTATTTTCCGATTTTTTATTATTGATCCTTAAAGGAGTGCGGCACATGTCAAAAGGGCATTCGCTACAAGACCCTTACTTGAATACTTTACGTAAAGAGAAAGTGGGGGTTTCCATCTACCTGGTCAACGGTATCAAACTGCAAGGCACGATCGAGTCGTTCGACCAATTCGTGATCCTGCTGAAAAACACCGTCAGCCAAATGGTCTACAAACACGCTATCTCGACAGTCGTTCCAGTTCGTCCAATCCGTCTGCCTAGCGCAGCAGGTGATGAACAGGGTGACGCTGAGCCAGGTAACGCCTGATAGGAGTCTCCTTTGTTCTTTGAGCGCCACGGTGGTGGTGAGCGAGTGATCCTCGTTCACTTGGATGGACAGGACCCTGAGGCGCGCGAAGATCCGCAGGAGTTTCAGGAGTTGGCAAATTCTGCCGGCGCCGAGACCGTTGCGTTTTTTAACGTGCCGCGTCATCGGCCAACCGCCAAATACCTGATTGGCAGCGGCAAGGTCGAGGAGCTGCGCGACCTTGTACACGCCGAAGAAGCCGATCTGGTGATCTTCAACCATACCCTCACGCCCAGTCAGGAGCGTAACCTCGAACGTGTTTTCGAGTGTCGCGTGATCGACCGTACCGGCCTGATTCTCGATATTTTCGCCCAGCGCGCCCGTACCCATGAAGGCAAGCTCCAGGTCGAACTGGCCCAGCTTGACCACATGAGCACGCGGCTGGTTCGCGGTTGGACTCACCTTGAGCGTCAGGGTGGCGGTATCGGCATGCGCGGCCCTGGTGAAACCCAACTGGAAACCGACCGGCGCCTGCTGCGGGTTCGCCTGCGCCAGATCAAGGGGCGTCTGGAAAAAGTACGTAGCCAGCGCGAGCAATCGCGACGTGGCCGTTCACGTGCGGATATCCCGACCGTCTCCCTGGTGGGCTATACCAACGCCGGCAAGTCCACGCTGTTCAACAACGTGACCAAATCCGACGTGTACGCGGCCGACCAACTGTTCGCCACCCTCGACCCGACCTTGCGCCGTCTGGATATCGACGACCTGGGGCCGATTGTCCTGGCCGACACCGTGGGTTTCATTCGCCACCTGCCACACAAACTGGTCGAGGCATTTCGGTCTACGCTCGAAGAGTCGAGCAACTCCGACCTGCTGCTGCACGTGATCGATGCGGCTGAGCCGGATCGCATGTTGCAGATCGAGCAGGTAATGGTGGTGTTGGGCGAGATCGGGGCCCAGGACTTGCCGATCCTCGAGGTCTATAACAAACTCGATTTGCTTGAGGGCGTTGAGCCGCAAATTCAGCGCGACGAGAACGGCAAGCCCCAACGGGTATGGCTGTCGGCGCGCGATGGCAGTGGTTTGGAGCTGCTTGAACAAGCCATTGCCGAATTGCTCGGCAGCGATTTGTTTGTCGGCACCTTGCGCTTGCCTCAGCGTTTTGCTCGACTGCGTGCACAGTTTTTCGAGCTGGGCGCGGTACAGAAAGAAGAACACGACGAAGAAGGTGTCAGCTTGCTGGCCGTTCGATTGCCGCGCTCGGAGCTCAATCGGCTGGTCAGCCGTGAAGGCGTTGTACCGACAGAGTTCATCGAACAACACACTTTGCAATAAAAGCCTCCGAAAGCGGTTGTGCCGCAGTAGCAGGCATTCTGTAGCATTGGTCGGCGCGCCGTGGGTGCGTCTTTGCTTTATCAGATGGAGAGCGCTATGGCTTGGAATGAGCCGGGTGGCAACTCGAATAATCAGGATCCTTGGGGTGGTAAACGCCGCAATAATGGCGACCGCAAGGGGCCACCAGATCTCGACGAGGCCTTCCGAAAGCTGCAGGAAAGCCTGAATGGGTTGTTCGGTGGTGGAAAAAAACGGGGTGGTGACGACGGCGGTCGCACAAGCAAGGGCGGTGGCTATGGCCTGCTGGGCCTGGGTCTTGTCGTACTGGCGGCCGTCTGGCTGTACAGCGCTGTCTACGTCGTGGACGAGCAGGAGCAGGCTGTGGTGCTGCGCTTCGGCAAGTACTACGAGACGGTCGGGCCAGGCCTGAACATCTACTTCCCGCCGATCGACAAGAAGTACATGGAGAACGTCACGCGTGAGCGTGCCTACACCAAGCAGGGCCAGATGCTGACTGAAGACGAAAACATCGTCGAAGTGCCGCTGACCGTGCAGTACAAGATCAGCAACCTGCAGGACTTCGTGCTGAACGTTGATCAGCCGGAAATCAGCCTGCAACACGCCACCGAAAGCGCCCTGCGCCATGTGGTGGGTTCCACCGCCATGGACCAGGTGCTGACCGAAGGTCGTGAATTGATGGCCAGCGAAATCAAGGAGCGCCTGCAACGGTTCCTCGACACCTACCGCACCGGTATCACTGTGACCCAGGTGAACGTACAGAGCGCAGCGGCACCGCGTGAAGTGCAGGAAGCCTTCGATGACGTGATCCGCGCGCGTGAAGACGAGCAGCGTTCGCGTAACCAGGCCGAAACCTACGCCAATGGCGTGGTGCCGGAGGCCCGTGGCCAGGCCCAGCGCATCATCGAAGATGCCAACGGTTACCGCGACGAAGTGGTCTCGCGCGCCAAGGGTGAGGCGGATCGCTTTACCAAGTTGGTCGTCGAGTACCGCAAGGCACCTGAAGTCACTCGCCAGCGTCTGTACCTGGACACCATGCAGGAAGTCTTCAGCAACACCAGCAAGGTTCTCGTGACCGGCAGCAAGGGTGGGCAGAACAACCTGCTGTACCTGCCGCTGGACAAGATGATCGAAGGTGGTCGTAGTGGCACCAGCGCGCCGTCCACCGGTTCGAATGCCGCTGCCAACGAAGCGAGCGCCCGTGCGGCCGCTGACTTGCTGCAACAGCAAACACGTACCAGGGAGAGTCGTTGATGAGCAATAAATCGCTGACCGCCCTGATTGTGGGCGTCGTCGTGGTCATCGCTGCCTGGAACTGCTTCTACATCGTGGCTCAGACCGAGCGTGCGGTGCTGCTGCAATTCGGTCGCGTGGTCCAGGCGGATGTCCAGCCGGGCCTGCATGTGAAAGTCCCCTACGTCAACCAGGTGCGCAAGTTCGACGCCCGCCTGATGACCCTGGATGCACCGACACAACGCTTCCTGACCCTGGAAAAGAAAGCCGTGATGGTTGACGCCTACGCCAAGTGGCGCGTCAAGGATGCCGAACGCTTCTACACCGCGACCTCCGGCCTCAAGCAGATCGCCGACGAGCGTTTGTCGCGCCGTCTGGAGTCGGGCCTGCGTGACCAGTTTGGTAAGCGCACCCTGCACGAGGTGGTATCCGGTGAGCGTGACGCGCTGATGGCTGACATCACGCGTTCGTTGAACACGATGGCGGAAAAAGAGCTGGGCATCGAAGTGGTCGATGTTCGGGTCAAGGCTATCGACCTGCCGAAGGAAGTGAACCGCAGTGTGTTCGAGCGCATGAGCACCGAGCGTGAGCGTGAAGCCCGTGAGCACCGCGCCAAGGGTAACGAACTGGCTGAAGGTATCCGTGCGGATGCCGACCGTCAGCGTCGTGTCCTTCTGGCAGAGGCCTATCGCGAGTCTGAAGAGGCCCGTGGTGATGGCGACGCTCAAGCCGCGGCAATCTATGCCAAGGCCTACGGTCAGGACCAGGAGTTCTACGCGTTCTACCGTAGCCTGCGTGCCTACCGTGAAAGCTTCGCGAACAAAACCGACGTCATGGTGCTGGACCCAAGTAGCGACTTCTTCCGCTACCTGGAAAAATCCAAGTAATCAGCTCGTCACTGTGTAGGACACACTCCGTCGGGCGGCTAAAACGCCTGGCGGGGTGATCCTTTCAGAAAACGGGTGTATGATGCGGCAGCCGGGAAATTCCCGGCTTTTTTGCGTCTGCATGTTTGATTCGGCAGGCGTGACAGGTTTTTCGAGGAAAGTGCCCGACGAGGCCGCTGGCAGGCCGTTCGTCACGTCGCTCTTGCGCGTGGTTTATGCGAGGGCCGGGTATTTTCTGCTTCACTCAAGGCTCGGCCGAGGGCTGGCCGCCCGGATCTAAGGGGAATGGCGTAATGGCAACGGTAGACCGCTGGCTGCTGCCAGATGGCATCGAAGAAGTACTGCCACCGGAGGCGGCGCGCATTGAAGTAGCGCGTCGCCAGGTGTTGGATCTGTTCCAGAGCTGGGGTTACGAGTTTGTCGTGACCCCGCATATCGAGTACCTGGAATCCCTGCTGACCGGCGCGGGCCAGGACCTGGATCTGCGCACCTTCAAGGTCATCGACCCGCAGTCGGGCCGGCAAATGGGTTTCCGTGCCGACATCACGCCGCAAGTGGCGCGTATCGATGCGCACACCCTGCGTCGTGAAGGCCCGAGCCGCCTGTGCTACGCCGGCAGCGTGCTGCATGCTCAGCCGCGTGCCTTGTCGTCGTCCCGTAGCCCGATCCAGTTGGGCGCCGAGTTGTACGGCGACGCCAGCCCGAGCAGCGATGTCGAAGTGATCAGCTTGATGCTGGCCATGCTGCAACTGGCTGAAGTACCGGATGTCCACATGGACCTGGGCCACGTCGGCATTTACCGTGGCCTGGCCCGTGCGGCCGGTTTGTCGGGTGAGGTTGAGCAACAGTTGTTCGATGCCCTGCAGCGCAAGGCTATCGATGAAGTCATCGCCCTGACCGAAGGCGTGCCGGCCGACCTGGCCGCTATGCTGCGGGCGCTGGTCAACCTGTGCGGCGGCCGCGAAGTGTTGGTGGCTGCACGCGAGCGCCTGGCGAATGCGCCGGCGCCGGTGCTGGCGGCACTCGACGACCTGCTGGCGATTGCCGAGCGGTTGTCGGCACGTTTCCCGCAGTTGCCGTTGTACTTTGATTTGGGCGAGCTGCGCGGTTACCACTACCACACGGGTGTGGTGTTCGCGGTGTTCGTTCCGGGTGTTGGCCAAGCCATTGCCCAAGGTGGTCGTTATGACGATATCGGCGCTGACTTCGGTCGCGCGCGTCCGGCCACTGGTTTCTCCACCGATTTGAAAACCCTGGTGACCCTGGGGCGTGCTGAGGTCGAGCTGCCGTCTGGTGGCATTTGGATGCCCGACAGTACGGACGCGGCACTCTGGCAGCAGGTCTGCCAGTTGCGCAGTGAGGGTCAGCGTGTTGTGCAGGCCTTGCCTGGGCAACCATTGGCCGCCGCCCGTGAAGCGGACTGCGACCGGCAATTGATTCTGCAGAACGGGCTTTGGCAAGTATCGCCACTGGCTTCTTGAGTTTTCCTGCCGGCCATCGCCGGCACCAAGTTTGCGCGAATGAGGACAAGTGTTATGGGTAAGAATGTCGTAGTCCTGGGCACCCAATGGGGTGATGAGGGCAAAGGCAAGATCGTTGATCTGCTGACCGAACATGCTGCCGCCGTAGTGCGCTACCAAGGTGGCCACAACGCTGGCCACACGCTGGTTATCGATGGCGAAAAAACCGTCTTGCACCTGATCCCTTCGGGTGTCCTGCGCGAAGGCGTGCAGTGCCTGATCGGCAACGGCGTGGTGGTTGCACCGGATGCCCTGCTGCGCGAGATCACCAAGCTGGAAGAGAAAGGCGTACCGGTGCGTGAGCGCCTGCGTATCAGCCCGTCCTGCCCGCTGATCCTGTCCTTCCACGTTGCGCTGGACCAGGCCCGTGAAAAGGCGCGTGGCGAGCTGAAGATCGGCACCACCGGTCGTGGCATCGGCCCAGCCTACGAAGACAAGGTTGCGCGTCGTGGCCTGCGTGTAGGCGACTTGCTCAACATGCCGCGCTTTGAAGACAAGCTGCGTGAACTGGTGGACTACCACAACTTCATGCTGGTCGGTTACTACAAAGAGCCGGCCATCGAGTTCGACAAGACCCTGGCCGAGTGCAAGGAATACGCCGAGCTGCTCAAGCCGCTGATGCTGGACGTGACCGCCGAGCTGCACGACCTGCGTCGCGCCGGCAAGGACATCATGTTCGAGGGCGCCCAAGGTTCGTTGCTGGACATCGACCACGGCACCTACCCGTACGTGACCAGCTCCAACACCACCGCTGGCGGCGTGGCCACCGGTTCGGGCGTTGGCCCGATGTTCCTGGACTACATCCTGGGCATCACCAAGGCTTACACCACTCGCGTAGGTTCGGGTCCGTTCCCGACTGAGCTGTTCGACGAAGTCGGTGCGCACCTGGCCAAGCAAGGTCACGAGTTCGGCGCTACGACCGGTCGTGCCCGTCGTTGCGGCTGGTTCGATGCGGTTATCCTGCGTCGCGCTATCGATGTAAACAGCATCTCGGGCATCTGCCTGACCAAGCTGGACGTACTTGACGGTCTCGAAACCATCAATATCTGCGTCGGCTACAAAGACGCGCAAGGCAACAGTGTTGCGCCGACCGACGCTGACAGCTACGTGGGCCTGCAGCCTGTGTACGAAGAAGTGCCGGGCTGGAGCGAGTCGACCGTGGGTGCCAAGACCCTGGAAGAGCTGCCGGCCAACGCTCGTGCCTACATCAAACGCGTTGAAGAGCTGATCGGCGCGCCGATTGACATTATTTCGACGGGCCCGGACCGCAACGAAACCATCGTTCTGCGTCATCCGTTCGCTTAATAAGCTGTTGATGTAAAAAGGAAAGGGCTCCCTCGGGAGCCCTTTTTCGTTTCTGTTCGCCAAGCGGCACGACCCTTGCTGTAATTCCTTCTTTCGCGGTGCTATCAAATTACTGGCACCCGTGGTGGAGGGATTACCGATGTCTGCCGTTCTCTCATTGTTACAAAGCCGTCTGTTGCGGCCGGTGTTCGTTACCCTAGGTATCGCCCTTTTGGTGCAGGTGCTGGTGGCGGTGGCGCTGACTCGGAGCACTGTCACTGCGCTGGAGGCCGATTTAGGCGCTCGGCTGGGTGTCGATAGTCAGAAGCTGTCTGGCGAGTTGGCGCAGGCCGGCAAAGAAGTTACATCCAGCCTGGACAGCCTGTCCGCCAGCACGCGCCAGCGTCTGACCGCCGGGCTTTCCTCGCGCCTGCAGGAGGAGCAGAAGCAACTGCGCGCGACCTTGGAAAAAGACCTGCGAGACTCTGCCAATGACATGGCGCAACTGCTGGCCTCGGTGGCGCCTCGCGCCATGTGGGACAGCGATGTGCCGACACTGTCTGAGTTTGCCCGGCGTGCCCAGCGCAATCCTAACGTGCTGTTTGTGGTCTACGACGATGCGGCGGGCGAGCATTTGACCCGCTACCTGAACCGCGAAAACCCGATCAACAAGGCGTTGCTGGAAAAAGGCCAGGGCGACCGCGCCTTGGACAAGGTGCTCAATGCCGCGAAAAATGACCCTTCGGTGTTCTACGTCGAGGCGTCCATCAGCCCCAACGGCGTTGAGATCGGTAAGGTGCTTATGGGCGTGTCGACCGCGTCGGTGGAGGCTGACCTGCAGGCGCTGGACAAGCGTTTTGCCGCCCTGATCGCCAGCGGCGATCAACTGGTCGGCGACAGCCTCAAGGGGGCTGCCGCAGACAGTGCCGCCGCCATGGGCGCCCGCCTGCAGTCGGCGCAAGCCACCGCCACCCAGATGACCGCCAACACCACCGGTGCCGTGCAGGAGGCCGCCGGTACTTTGCGCTGGCGCATCGGCATGGGGCTGGCGGTGGTCGGTTTCGGCGTGTTGCTGCTGATCGCCGTCGTACTCGGCCGTCGCGTAGTCAATCGCCTGAAGCTGCTGATTGCGGCCATGGACGACCTGGCGGCGGGCGAGGGCGACCTCACCAAGCGCGTGCAGATCAGCAGTAAGGATGAAATCGGCGATATGGCCTCGGCGGTCAATCGCTTTGTGGATAAGTTGCAGCCGATCGTGCGCGAGGCGGGCGATGTGGCCCAGCGTACCGGCGTGGAGATTGGCGCCATGACGCTGCGCAATGCGGGTGCCGATGCCGCGGCCGGCCTGCAGCGCGATGAAGTGGCCGAGAGCTTGCGTGCCCTTGAGCAGATGGCCGAGGAAGCCCAGGCCGAAAGCCATGCCATGCAGGCGGCCTTGCAGCAGGTCGTGGATATTCGCCAGGCCACGGATGAAAACTCACGCACCTCGGCCGAGGTCGGCAGTTTGATCGAAGCCTTGGCCGGGCAGGTCCAGGCCGGTTCTCAGGTGATCGAGCGTCTGGCCCAGCAAAGCGAACAGATCGAGGTGGTGCTGACGGTCATTCATGGCATTGCCGAGCAAACCAACTTGCTCGCGCTCAACGCAGCCATCGAGGCCGCGCGCGCCGGGGAAACCGGGCGCGGCTTTGCGGTGGTGGCGGACGAAGTGCGTGCGCTGGCGAGCAAGACCCAAAGCTCCACGGGCGATATCCAAGCGCATATCGTCGCGTTGCAACAGGGGGCGCGTGAAGCGGTGGAGACCATCGGCAAGGCCGGGCGCCAGGCCAGTGAAGGGTTATTGGTGCTGCGCGACAGCGTGCGGTTGCAGCAGACGGTGCAGGCCTCGGTGGAGCAGGTGCATGCGGCAATTGGTCTGGCGACGCGCGCGGCGGAGCATCAGGCTCAGGGCGCGCATGCGGTGCGTGGGCGGGTCGAGGTGATTCATGCCCAGGCTGAGCGCGCTGCCCAGGCGGTGGTGGAAACGACCGCCAGTGGCAAGGTGCTGGATGGCTTGGCGGCGCAGTTGAAGGCGAGTTTGGGGCAGTTCAGGGCTTAGCGGTGTCTGTGTCGGCCGCATCGGGAGCCAGTCGAATCGTCGCACCGCCCCTCCCACACCTGACCGGGTTTCATCTTTGGAATGAAGTCAAATGTGGGAGGGGGCTTGCTCCCGATAGCAATCTCAGCGGCTCAAATACATCCGCGTCGTGAGCAGGTAAACCGGCAACCCCGACACCAGAATCAACAACGCCGCATAAGGCGCCGCCGCCGCGAATTCTACATTCGAGGTATGCGCCCACACGGCCGTGGCCAAGGTGTTGAGCCCTGTCGGGCTGAGCAGCAAGGTTGCGGTCAGCTCCTTCATCGCATCCAGGAACACCAGCGCAAACGCCGCACCCAGCGCCGGGAAGATAATCGGCAAGGTCACGCGGCAAAACGCACTGAACGATGAGGCGCCGAGCGTGCGCGCCGCCTCTTCCAACTGCGGTGCCGCCTTGTTCAGCGCCGTGCGAATCGGCGCCTGGGCCAGCGGTAAAAACAACAGCGCGTAGGCGATCAGCAGGAGCGCCGACGTCTGGTACAGCGCGGGCACGTAATGCAGGGCGAAATACACCAGGGTCAGCGCAATAACCAGGCCGGGCAGGGCATGCAGCAGATACGGCAGGCGTTCGGCCCAGATCGCCAGTTGGCCCTTGTAGCGCACCACCAGCAACCCCACCGGCACCGCCAGCACCAGGCATAGCGCCGCGCCACCCAGCGATAGCGCCAGGGAGGACAGCAGTGCCTCGCTGATTTGCGCCACTGGAAACGCCGCCGACGACCCTACGGCCAACCAATAGCCGAGCATCCCCAGAGGAATGCCGCTGCCAATGATCGCCAGCGCGAGGCAATACGCCTGGCCCAACGGCGCCCACTTGCCCAGCTTGACCTGCCCGGCATGCCGTGCGGCACCCTGGCCGATGCGCACATGACGGCCTTTGCCCCGCACGCGCAGCTCCAGCCACAACAGGCTCAGGCACATCATCAGCAACACCGCCGAGAGCATCGCGGCGTTGGCATTGCTGAATTCCAGTTCGAATTGCTGATAGATCGCTGTGGTGAAGGTTTGCAGGCCAATAATCGACAAGGCGCCGAACTCGACCAGCATGTGCAGGGCAATCAGCAGCGCCCCGGCCACTAAGGACGGCCACAGCAACGGCAGCGTGATGCGCCGGAACACGCCCCAGCGATTCAGGCCCAGGGTGCGGGCGGATTCTTCCAGGGAGGGGTCAAGATTGCGCAGCGTCGCCGCTACCGGCAAAAACACCAACGGGTATTTGGACAGGCTCATCACCAGGATCGCCCCGCCCAGCCCTTCGAAGTTGGCGCTCAGCGACACCCAGGTAAAGCTGCTGATAAACGCCGGCACGGCAAACGGCAGGCATAGGATTACGCCCCAGATACGTCGCCCCGGCAGGTTGCTGCGCTCCAGCAACCAGGCCAGGGACAGCCCGATCACGCAGCAAGTCACCGTCACGCCGGCCATCAGCGCCAGGGTGTTGCGCAGCAGCCCGAATACATAAGGTCGCCACAACAAATGCACCGCCTCTGCCCAGCCTGCCTGCCAGGCTTTGAGCCCGACGTAGGCCAGCGGCAGCAGGCTCAAGCCAACCAGAAACAGCACGGGGAGCAGCAGCCAGATCGAGGGGCGTTTGCGTCGGGGGCTAAAACCCCCGCGCAGGGCGGGGGCGGGCAGCGATGGGTTCATCAGTTCAAGCCAACGTCACGTTCCAGCTCCAGCGCTTCTTCGGCGTTGCCCAGGTCTGCTGGCGTAACGTTGGGCGGTTGTAGTTCGCTGAACGGCTTGAGGCCACGGTTCGATTGCATGCCTTTGCGCAGCGGGTATTCCGCCGAGGTATTGGTAATCACGCGTTGGCCTTCTTCGCTGGCCATGAACGCCAGCAGTTGCTGGGCTTGCTGGGGGTGCTTGCTGGATTTCAGCGCGGCAGCGGACGACACGGTGATCAGGCCGCCGGCGTCGCCGTTGGTGAAGTAGTGCAGCTGCGAATCCAGATTGGTTTTTTCTTTCTTCAGGGCAAACCAGTAATAGTTGTTCACCAGGACGGTGGCCACTTCGCCATTCTCCACGGCTTTGAGAGCGACCATGTTGTTGCTGTACACCTTGCCGAAGGCGCGTAGACCGGTCAGCCATTCTTCAGCGGCTTCACGGCCGTGCAGCTTGATGATCGCCACGGCCTGTTCCTGGAACGCACCGCTGGTAGGCACGAAGCCAACTTTGCCTTGCCATTCGGGGCCGGCGAAATCCAGCACCGATTTGGGCAGGTCTTTCTCGGCAATCAATTTCGGGTTGAACGCCACCACGCGAGTGCGGGCGGTCACGCCCATCCAGTCGCCGTTGCGGCCGACGTAATCCTTGGACAGTACATCGAGGGTGCCGGCGTCGATCTTGGCAAGCAGGCCTTGTTCGCCGAGTTTGTTCAGGGGTGGCGATTCTTCGGTATAGATCACGTCGGCGGGAGAGCGCTCGCCTTCTTCAACAACCTGGCTGGCGAGCTGGTTGCTGCTGCCTTTGCGCACATTGACGTGGATGCCGGTCTTGGCCTCGAAGGCCTTGGCGAGTTCGTCGCCGACTTCTTTGTGCTGGCCGTTGTACAGGGTCAGGGACACCTTGTCGGCAGAATGGGCGGCGGGCGAGAGCAGGGTCAGGCCGAGTAGAGTGATGGTCAGGCCACGCAGAAGGGATGTCTTGAGACGGGTATCGCGGATCATCATCCGGGGTTTTCCTCACTTGAGATGCAACAAATCATTGCAAGGATAAACGATAAAGTTTCTCAAGTGCGGCATGACTGCCCATGCGGGTAAGTTTTTTAAACCCCGGAAACGAAAAAACCCGCTTTCGCGGGTTTGATCTGAATTTGGTGCCCAGGAGAAGACTCGAACTTCCACGACCTTGCGATCACCAGCACCTGAAGCTGGCGTGTCTACCAATTTCACCACCTGGGCATTATCAAGCAACGTTGCCGCTGTTGATGGGGCGAACTATACGGCGGGCTTTTTGATCTGTAAACCCCTGATTCAAAAAAATAAATCGAGATTCTCGTTAAAAATCAAAGGCTTTAAACGAAAAAACCCGCTTTCGCGGGTTTGATCTGAATGTGGTGCCCAGAAGAAGACTCGAACTTCCACGGCCTTGCGGCCACCAGCACCTGAAGCTGGCGTGTCTACCAATTTCACCATCTGGGCAGTATCTTCAACGTTGCCGTCGTCGATGGCGCGCACTATACGGAGTGGATTTTTGGCTGTAAACCCCTTGCATTAAAAAAGCCTGGAAAATTTCGCCAATGGTCGTGCAACGTGTGCGCCGAGGGCGATAAAGCGCTTTTAAACGCTTGTTGATACCTGAAATTTCCCGTTTCAATACGCGTATGCCAAACTAACCCGCATATAGACAAGGTGAAAACTCTCTAATGGCCGATTGGCAGTCCCTCGATCCCGAGGCCGCTCGTGAAGCGGAAAAATATGAAAACCCTATTCCTAGCCGCGAACTGATCCTGGCGCATCTCGCCGATCGGGGTTCGCCTGCTAGCCGTGAGCAGTTGGTTGAAGAATTCGGTCTGACCACCGAAGACCAACTCGAAGCCCTGCGCCGCCGTTTGCGTGCCATGGAGCGCGACGCTCAACTGATCTACACCCGTCGTGGCACCTATGCGCCGGTAGACAAGCTCGATCTGATCCTCGGCCGCATCGCCGGCCACCGTGACGGCTTTGGCTTCCTGATCCCGGACGACGGCAGCGACGACCTGTTCATGAGCCCGGCGCAAATGCGTCTGGTGTTCGATGGCGACCGTGCGTTGGCACGTGTTTCCGGCCTGGACCGTCGTGGTCGCCGTGAAGGCGTGATCGTCGAAGTGGTGTCCCGTGCCCACGAGTCTATTGTCGGCCGTTACTTCGAAGAAGGCGGTATCGGCTTTGTGGTGCCGGATAACCCGAAGGTGCAGCAGGAAGTGCTGATCACCCCGGGCCGCAATGGCGCCGCCAAGGTCGGCCAGTTCGTCGAGGTGAAAATCACCCACTGGCCAACCGCGCGCTTCCAGCCCCAGGGCGATATCGTTGAAGTGGTCGGCAACTACATGGCGCCGGGCATGGAAATCGACGTTGCCCTGCGCACCTACGATATTCCTCACGTCTGGCCTGAGGCCGTGCTCAAAGAAGCCGCCAAGCTCAAGCCTGAAGTCGAAGAGAAAGACAAAGAAAAACGCATCGACCTGCGCCATCTGCCGTTCGTCACCATCGACGGTGAAGATGCCCGCGACTTTGACGATGCGGTCTACTGCGAAGCCAGGCCCGGCAAGCTGCGCCTGTTCTCCGGCGGCTGGAAGCTATTCGTCGCGATTGCCGACGTGTCCAGCTACGTGAAGATCGGTTCGGCCCTGGATAACGAGGCCCAGGTGCGCGGCAACTCCGTGTACTTCCCTGAGCGCGTGATCCCGATGCTGCCTGAGCAGCTGTCCAACGGCCTGTGCTCGCTGAACCCGAAAGTCGACCGTTTGGCCATGGTGTGCGAGATGACCATCTCCAAAACCGGCGAAATGACCGACTACCAGTTCTACGAGGCGGTGATTCACTCCCAGGCGCGCCTGACCTACAACAAGGTCAGCACCATCCTGGAAACGCCGAAGACCAGCGAAGCCAAGGCCCTGCGTACCGAGTACGCCGGTGTCGTGCCGCACCTCAAGCAGCTTTATTCGCTGTACAAGGTGTTGCTGGGTGCCCGTCACGTGCGTGGCGCGATCGATTTTGAAACCCAGGAAACCCGGATTGTCTTCGGCTCCGAGCGCAAGATCGCCGCGATCACCCCGACCACCCGTAACGATGCGCACAAGCTGATCGAAGAGTGCATGCTGGCGGCCAACGTGGCCACTGCTGAATTCCTCAAGAAGCACGAGATTCCTGCGTTGTACCGCGTGCACGACGGCCCGCCGCCGGAGCGCCTGGAAAAACTGCGCGCCTTCCTCGGCGAGCTCGGCCTGTCCCTGCACAAAGGCAAGGAAGGCCCGACGCCGAAGGATTACCAGGCACTGCTGGCCAGCATCAAGGATCGTCCGGATTACCACGTGATCCAGACGGTGATGCTGCGCTCACTGAGCCAGGCGGTGTACAGCGCCGATAACCAAGGCCACTTCGGCCTGAATTACGAGGCGTACACCCACTTCACCTCGCCGATCCGTCGTTACCCGGACCTGCTCACGCACCGCGCGATCCGCAGCGTGATCCACTCCAAGCAGAACACCCCGCACGTCAAGCGCGCCGGTGCCATGACCATTCCGAAAGCGCGGATCTATCCGTACGACGAGGCGGCCCTGGAACAGTTGGGCGAGCAGTGCTCCATGAGCGAGCGCCGCGCCGACGAAGCCACCCGCGACGTGGTGAACTGGCTCAAGTGCGAGTTCATGAAAGACCGCGTGGGCGAATCGTTCCCTGGTGTGATCACCGCCGTGACCGGCTTTGGTTTGTTCGTCGAGCTGACCGATATCTACGTCGAGGGCCTGGTGCACGTCACCGCCTTGCCGGGTGATTACTACCACTTCGATCCCGTGCACCACCGCCTGGCGGGCGAGCGCACCGGTCGCAGCTTCCGCCTGGGCGACACGGTGGAAGTGCAGGTCATGCGCGTCGACCTCGACGAGCGCAAGATCGACTTCGGCATGCCTGACAAACCCGCCGAATCGCCGACGGGCCGTAAAAAGCGCGGCAGCGAAACCGCGGCGCCGGCGACCAAAGGTAAAGGTGCTCCTGCTAAAACCGCTGAGCCTGAACCGGCCAAGGCCGGTCGGCGTTCGTCGGCCAAGGACAAGGCCCCCGAAGCCTACCGCCCCAGCGACGCAGCGGCTAAAAATGCTGAATTGCGCAAAAGCCGCGAGTTGAAGCAGCAGTTGCTCAACGAAGCCAAAAGCGGTGGTAAAGCGGCGTCTGGGGGAAAGTCCCACGCGGCGGAAAAACCGTCGAGCAAACCCAGTAAGCATCGTAAAGGCCCGCCAAAAGCGGGTTCGGCCCCCGCGAAAAGCGGCGGGTCGCGCAAACCTAAGGCCAAGTCATGAGTCTGGAAAAAATCTACGGCGTGCATGCCGTAGAAGCACTGCTGCGTCACCACCCTAAACGCGTCAAGCAGGTGTGGTTGGCGGAAGGTCGCAGCGAGCCGCGCGTGCAAGCGCTGGTCGAACTGGCCAACCAGAACAAGGTTGCCATCGGCCAGGCCGAGCGCCGGGAAATGGACGTGTGGGTCGAAGGCGTTCACCAGGGCGTGGTCGCGGACGTCAGCCCGAGCCAGGTGTGGGGCGAAGCCATGCTCGACGAACTGCTCGACCGTACCGAAGGCGCGCCGCTGTTGTTGGTGCTGGACGGTGTGACCGACCCGCACAACCTCGGCGCCTGCCTGCGCTCGGCGGATGCGGCGGGTGCGCTGGCGGTGATCGTGCCTAAAGACAAGTCGGCAACCCTGACGCCGGTGGTGCGTAAAGTGGCCTGCGGTGCGGCGGAAGTGATTCCACTGGTCGCCGTGACCAACCTGGCGCGCACGTTGGAGAAACTCCAGCAGCGCGGCCTGTGGGTCGTGGGTACGGCGGGGGAGGCCGAGGTCAGCATTTATGACCAGGATCTCACCGGGCCGACCATCCTGATCATGGGCGCCGAAGGCAAAGGCATGCGTCGCCTGACGCGTGAGCATTGCGACTACTTGGTGCACCTGCCGATGGCCGGTAGCGTCAGCAGCCTGAACGTGTCGGTTGCGACCGGCGTGTGCTTGTTTGAAGCCCAGCGTCAGCGTGGCGCCAAGGCCAAGGCCAAGAAGTAATCAGGCTTGGCATGGATCCAACCTGTGGGAGGGGGCAAGCCCCTCCCACAGTTGTTTCTGGGGTGTCTGAGAGATTGTTCAAATAATCACCAATCACCTTGCGCCCTTTCTCCCCCTTCTCTACAATTGCGCCCCTTGCCCACTCGGCAGGCACGCATGTGCCTCCCTTGCGGCAAGATCCATAAGTGTCATTCACTCCTTGTCTGACCGTTTTTGAGCGGCAGGCTACAACCCGTAAGGAGCATTCATGCGTCATTACGAAATCATCTTTTTGGTCCACCCGGATCAAAGCGAGCAAGTCGGCGGCATGGTTGAGCGTTACACCAAGCTGATCGAAGAAGACGGCGGCAAAATCCACCGTCTGGAAGATTGGGGCCGTCGTCAACTGGCCTACGCAATCAACAATGTTCACAAGGCTCACTACGTGATGCTGAACGTTGAGTGCACCGGCAAGGCCCTGGCCGAGCTGGAAGACAACTTCCGCTACAACGATGCAGTGATCCGTAACCTGGTCATCCGTCGCGAAGAAGCCGTTACCGGCCAATCCGAGATGCTCAAGGCTGAAGAAAACCGCAGTGAGCGCCGTGAGCGTCGCGACCGTCCTGAGCACGAAGGCGCTGATAGCGCTGACAGTGATGACAGCGACAGCAGCGATAACGCTGACGAGTAATCCACGGACCTTATTAAGGAGCCTATCAAATGGCACGTTTCTTCCGTCGTCGTAAGTTTTGCCGCTTCACCGCTGAAGAAGTGAAGGAGATCGATTACAAAGATCTCAACACTCTGAAAGCCTACGTATCCGAGACCGGCAAAATTGTTCCAAGCCGTATCACCGGTACCAAAGCACGTTATCAGCGTCAGCTGGCCACCGCTATCAAGCGCGCCCGCTTCCTGGCCCTGCTGGCCTACACCGACAGCCACGGCCGCTGAGACCGGGCAGTCGACAAGTAGTAAGGGATTGAATGCATGCGCGCCTTAGCTGAGTTCATCATGCGCGGCCGTATGCAGGCCACTCTGGTAGTGGCTGGCTGTGCGGCATTGCCGTTGCTTTATTGGTTGGGTGCCGCCGCGGGTTGCCTTGTGCTGCTGCGGCGCGGTTTGAAGGACGCCCTTGGCGTTCTTGCCCTGGGTTTGTTGCCGGCCTTGATCTGGTGGCTGCAAATGGGTGATCCACGGGTACTTCTGGTACTGCTGGGGTCATCGAGCCTTGCGTTGGTTTTGCGCGCAAGTGAGTCCTGGGTCCGTACGCTGCTGGTCAGCGTGGCATTGGGGTTGGTGTACTCAGTGATGCTTGGCGCGGCTTTCCGCCCGCAAATCGAGGCGCTGGCGCAGGAGATCGTCAAGATCCTGCCGCTGGCCCTCGGGGATCTCTACCAGCAATTATCGGTAGATGAGCGAGCGCGGTTTGCGTCACTGATTGCCCCGGTCCTGACCGGCCTGATTGCGGCTTTGTTGCAGGTCGTCAGCGTGCTGAGCCTGATTCTTGGGCGTTATTGGCAGGCGTTGTTGTACAACCCGGGTGGTTTTGGTCGCGAGTTTCGCGGTATCAGAATCCCCGCGGGGCCGGCGATGTTGCTGCTGGCGTGCATGGTTGTCGGGCCGAACTTCGGCCCACAGATGGCCTTGCTGGCGCCGATTTGCAGCGTACCGCTGGTGTTTGCCGGGTTGGCCCTGATCCATGGGCTCGTTGCGCGCAAGCGCCTGGCCAGGTTCTGGCTGGTGGGGTTGTACGTCACGCTGTTGCTGTTCATGCAACTGATCTATCCGTTACTCGTGGTTCTGGCCATTGTCGACGGCCTGATTGATTTTCGCGGTCGTCTGGCGCCGAAAGACGCCGATAACGCGAACGGTGAAGGTTAAAAGTTAGAGGATTTTCACATGCAACTGATCCTTCTGGAAAAAGTCGCCAACCTGGGCAACCTGGGCGACAAAGTGAACGTTAAGGCCGGTTACGGTCGTAACTACCTGCTGCCATACGGCAAAGCCACCGCTGCAACCGCTGCCAACCTGGCTGCGTTTGAAGAGCGTCGTGCCGAGCTGGAAAAAGCAGCAGCAGACAAAAAAGCTTCGGCCGAAACTCGCGCTGCCCAACTGGCTGAGCTGGAAGTGACTATCACTGCCACCGCTGGTGACGAAGGCAAGCTGTTCGGTTCGATCGGCACCCACGACATCGCTGATGCACTGACCGCCTCCGGCGTTGAAGTGCAGAAGAGCGAAGTTCGTCTGCCGAACGGCACCATCCGCAACGTAGGCGAATTCGACGTAGCCGTGCACCTGCACGCCGAAGTTGAAGCCACCGTACGTGTTGTCGTGGTAGCAGCTTAAGCAGCACCTAACTGGCTGGCACCTCGCGTGTCAGCCGGTTAACATCGGGCACGATCCTGTTTACAGGTCGTGCCTTTTGTTTTTCTACAATCCCCAAATTCCAAGTGGCCATGAACGATATTTCAGCTCCTGAGCAATACGATCTGCAAACCGCTGCCCTGAAGGTGCCGCCGCATTCCATCGAGGCCGAACAGGCCGTGCTCGGTGGCTTGATGCTGGACAACAACGCCTGGGAACGCGTGTTGGATCAAGTCTCGGACGGTGACTTCTATCGCCATGACCACCGCCTGATTTTCCGTGCCATCGCCAAGCTGGCCGACCAGAACTCACCGATCGACGTGGTGACCCTGGCCGAGCAGTTGGACAAAGAAGGTCAGACCTCCCAGGTCGGCGGCCTCGGCTACCTCGGTGAGCTGGCAAAAAACACGCCGTCCGTCGCCAACATCAAGGCCTATGCCCAGATCGTGCGCGAGCGGGCCACTCTGCGCCAATTGATCGGCATCAGCACCGAAATCGCCGACAGTGCCTTCAACCCCGAGGGCCGCACCGCCGCCGAGATTCTCGACGAGGCCGAGCGCCAGATCTTCCAGATCGCCGAAGCACGCCCGAAAACCGGCGGCCCGGTCAGCGTCAACGACCTGTTGACCAAGGCCATCGACCGCATCGACACCCTGTTCAACACCGACAACGCGATCACCGGTATTTCCACCGGCTACACGGACCTCGATGAGAAGACCAGCGGCCTGCAGCCGTCCGACTTGATCATCGTCGCCGGCCGTCCATCCATGGGTAAGACCACCTTTGCGATGAACCTGGTGGAAAACGCGGTATTGCGCAGCGACAAGACAGTCCTGGTGTACTCCCTGGAGATGCCAGGTGAATCGCTGATCATGCGTATGCTTTCGTCCCTCGGCCGTATCGACCAGACCAAGGTGCGTGCCGGTCGCCTCGAAGACGATGACTGGCCACGCCTGACCTCGGCGGTCAACCTGCTCAATGACCGCAAGCTGTTTATCGATGATACGGCGGGCATCAGCCCCTCCGAGATGCGCGCGCGTACCCGTCGCCTGGTGCGTGAGCACGGCGACATCGCCCTGATCATGATCGACTACCTGCAATTGATGCAGATCCCAGGTTCCAGCGGTGACAACCGTACCAACGAAATTTCCGAGATCTCCCGGTCGCTGAAAGCCCTGGCCAAGGAGTTCAACTGCCCGGTGGTGGCGCTGTCCCAGCTCAACCGTTCCCTGGAGCAACGTCCCAACAAGCGTCCGGTGAACTCCGACTTGCGTGAATCCGGAGCCATCGAGCAGGACGCCGACGTGATCATGTTCGTGTACCGCGACGAGGTGTATCACCCCGAAACGGAACACAAAGGCATTGCCGAGATCATCATCGGCAAGCAGCGTAACGGCCCGATTGGCTTTATCCGCCTGGCATTCATCGGTAAGTACACGCGTTTCGAGAACCTGGCGCCGGGCAGTTACAACTTCGACGACGACGAATAATCCGTCTATTCAATTCCGACCATTACCGTCGGAATTGGTCAAAATTTGTGCTATATTCCGCGCCCGCGATTTTTCATCTCAACACCGGTCACCGTCATGCAAACAGCCAAGCCGTTATTTGACTATCCCAAGTACTGGGCCGAATGTTTCGGTCCTGCGCCATTCCTGCCCATGAGCAGGGAGGAGATGGATCAGCTTGGCTGGGATTCGTGCGACATCATCATCGTCACCGGTGATGCCTACGTTGACCACCCCTCGTTCGGCATGGCGATCATCGGCCGGCTGCTGGAGTCCCAGGGCTTTCGCGTCGGGATCATTGCCCAGCCGAACTGGCAGTCCAAAGACGATTTCATGAAGCTTGGCGAGCCCAACCTGTTCTTTGGCGTCGCGGCCGGCAACATGGACTCGATGATCAACCGCTACACCGCCGACAAGAAAATCCGTTCCGACGACGCCTACACCCCCGGCGGCATGGCCGGCAAGCGCCCGGACCGTGCGAGCCTGGTGTACAGCCAGCGCTGCAAGGAAGCCTACAAGAATGTGCCGATCGTACTCGGCGGCATCGAAGCGTCCCTGCGTCGCATTGCCCACTACGACTACTGGCAGGACCGCGTGCGCAACTCGATCCTGATCGACGCCACCGCCGATATCCTGCTGTACGGCAACGCCGAGCGGGCCATTGTCGAAGTTGCCCAGCGCCTGTCGTGGGGCCACAAGATCGAAGACATCACCGACGTGCGCGGTACCGCGTTCATTCGCCGGGACACGCCGGCGGGCTGGTATGAGGTGGACTCCACGCGTATCGACCGTCCGGGCAAGATCGACAAGATCATCAACCCGTACGTCAACACCCAGGACACCCAGGCTTGCGCTATCGAGCAAGAGAAGAGGCCTGTTGATGACCCGGAAGAAGCCAAGGTCGTACAGATCCTGGCCAGCCCGCGCATGACCCGTGACAAGACCGTGATCCGCCTGCCGTCGGTGGAAAAGGTCCGTGGCGACGCGGTGCTCTACGCCCACGCCAACCGCGTGCTGCACCTGGAAACCAACCCGGGCAACGCCCGTGCCCTGGTGCAAAAGCACGGTGAAGTGGATGTGTGGTTCAACCCGCCGCCCATCCCGATGACCACCGAAGAAATGGACTACGTGTTCGGCATGCCTTACGCACGTGTTCCGCACCCGGCGTACGGCAAGGAAAAGATCCCGGCCTACGACATGATCCGCTTCTCGGTGAACATCATGCGGGGCTGCTTCGGCGGCTGCACCTTCTGCTCGATCACCGAGCACGAAGGCCGCATTATCCAGAACCGTTCCGAAGAATCGATCATTCGCGAAATCGAAGAGATCCGCGACAAAGTACCCGGCTTCACCGGGGTGATCTCCGACCTCGGCGGCCCGACCGCGAACATGTACCGCATCGCCTGCAAGAGCCCGGAAATCGAATCCGCGTGCCGCAAGCCGTCCTGCGTGTTCCCCGGCATCTGCCCGAACCTGAACACCGACCATTCGTCGCTGATCCAGCTGTACCGCAGCGCCCGTGCGTTGCCGGGTGTGAAGAAGATCCTGATCGCTTCCGGCCTGCGCTACGACCTGGCCGTCGAGTCGCCGGAATACGTGAAAGAGCTGGTGACCCACCACGTCGGTGGTTACCTCAAGATCGCCCCGGAACACACCGAGGAAGGTCCGCTCAACCAGATGATGAAACCGGGCATCGGCAGCTATGACAAGTTCAAGCGCATGTTCGAGAAGTACACCAAGGAAGCGGGCAAAGAGCAGTACCTGATCCCCTACTTCATCGCCGCCCACCCTGGCACCACCGATGAAGACATGATGAACCTGGCCCTGTGGCTCAAGGGCAACGGTTTCCGTGCCGACCAGGTGCAGGCGTTCTACCCGTCGCCGATGGCCACCGCCACCGCGATGTATCACTCGGGCAAGAACCCGCTGCGCAAGGTCACCTACAAGAGTGACGCGGTCACCATCGTCAAGAGCGAGGAGCAGCGCCGCCTGCACAAGGCGTTCCTGCGTTACCACGACCCCAAAGGCTGGCCAATGCTGCGTGAAGCGCTGACCCGCATGGGCCGTGCCGACCTGATCGGCCCGGGCAAGGACCAGTTGATCCCGCTGCACCAGCCGAGCACCGACAGCTACCAGAGCGCCCGTCGCAAGAACTCGACGCCGGCCGGCAGCCACAAGGTCGCCAAGGAAACCACCACTAAAATCCTCACCCAGCACACCGGTTTGCCGCCTCGTGGCAGCGACGGCAGCAACCCGTGGGACAAGCGTGAACAAGCCAAGGCCGCCGCCCAGGCACGTAACAAACAGGCGGCCAAAGAGCGCAGCGATGCGGCCAAGGGTAAAGGCGGCAAGCCGGCGCGCAAGCCGGTTGTACCGCGTTGATCGCCGCTTGAATATGCAGAACGCCAGCCTTGAGCTGGCGTTTTGCTGTGTGGCGAGTGGGTAGCCTGTTTGCTAAGGTGGCGCCCATTAGATCGCCATCGGGAGCAAGCCCCTCCCACACGTGTTGCGTGAATACATTCAAAATGTGGGAGGGGGCTTGCCCCCGATAGCATCAGCCCAGTCACCACCCCCTTCAAGGAAGAGCACCCCAATGAGCAACCCCCTGCTCAACATCGGCATGGACTCCAACCGCTCCCAGTTCATGGCGCGCCAGCGCATCGAAAGCCAGATCAACCTGCCACGCCTGTTTGCGGCCATTGATGCTGACCCGGCCATCGTGGGGGCGGGCGTCGTGTATATCGACGCCGATTTCAACGTGGTCACCCTGCGTGAATTCCAGCCGATCTGCAGCATTGCCCCCAAGCGCATTATTTTGCGTGAAGCGCAGAAGTACATTGCCCCGGCGCAGTTTGCGCAACAGGTCCAGGACAACCCTCGCGAATCGCGCCTCGTGGGAGAGGCGATCAATACGTCTCTGTCCTGCGCAGGCGCGATCATCGGTTGGATCGTCGTGCTCAGCGGTACCGTCGCCGTGCCGTTCACGGCGGGCGCCAGCAGCGTGATCACGGCCATCGGCTATACCGCCGCCACGGCCAGCACGCTGCAGTGTTTTGCCAGTGGTTATCGCGTCAGCAATGAGATCAGTGACCCCTCCAAAAACGACAAGCTCGACAGCTCGGAGTGGTATCAGTACACGATGATCGCGCTGGATGCGGCGTCCTTGATCGGGGTCGGGGCATCGACGTTGACCACGATAAAGCTGGTGCGGCTGAACCAGGCCACCACCGGCAAAAGCGTGCGGGAGGTATTGCGAGGATTGAACCGGCAAGAGCGCGCCAAGCTCACCAAGGAACTGCTCAGCATCCAGGACCCGCGCATGACCGCCAAAATGCTCAAGTTGAAGCAACTGTCCGGCGAGGCGACCAAGCGTTTCACCCCCGCCCAGGTCAAGCATGCAACGGTGACCCAGATACAGGATGCCCTGGGCGCGGCCATCGGCTTCACCGGCAGTGCAATCTCGGGGAACGTACGCACCATTGCCGTGGGACTGTATGAGGAAATGAGCAATGAATGAGCTACCCGGTATTCGCAGTTTTCTGGCGCAGTACTTCCCGGTCTTCATGGGGGCGATTTTCGCGGCGGTGTTCAGCCTGGTATTCGCGGTGCCACTGATTTTCGACAGTTATTTCCCGCGCTTGCCGATGGACGACAACCTCAAGTATTCCTTCCTGGGTGGCCTCGCGCTGACGTGGGGCATCGTGCAGTGCAATTTCATGATCGCGCGCGGGCGGCCGCAATGGGTATGGCCGCTGGTGATGTTGCTTGCGCTCTGTGTTCTGGGGGTGCTGCCCACCATCGCGTTTGGTCCGCATCCGCTTTCCTATGGCTTGAGCCTGCTGTTCCCGCTGTTGGGGTTGCTGCTGCTCAACAGTAAGCGTCACCGCGAAATGCGCCAGAAACTGGTTGAAGTGAGGCGGCTGCGCCAAGCCATCATCGCCACACACAAAGCACGCTAGATGGGTAGATTCGCCACCCTGCGCCACAAATATGTGCAGCTCTTGCACCATGGCACGTACATTGGCGCCGTTTTGGTGCTGTACTGCAGCGGGTCTTACGATAACGCGCAATGATCGCCGCTCTGGCATAAGTCTTGCGCACGTTGTGTCCATGCCCTGGCTCGCAGGAGGCCGCCGTGTCGATTCATGTCGCGTTGCACCACGTTACGCATTACCGCTACGACCGCGCTGTTGAACTCGGCCCACAAATCGTGCGTTTACGCCCAGCGGCTCATAGCCGTACGCGGATTTTGTCCTACGCACTCAAAGTGCTGCCCGAGCAGCACTTCATCAACTGGCAGCAAGACCCCCAGGGCAATTACCTGGCGCGCCTGGTTTTTCCGGAAAAGACCGATCAACTGCGTATCGAAGTCGACCTGGTCGCCGAGATGGCGGTGTTCAACCCGTTCGACTTTTTCCTTGAGCCTTACGCCGAGAAAATCCCCTTCAGCTACGCCGCCGATGAGCAACGTGAGTTGGCGCCGTACCTGGAAACCCTGCCGCTGACCCCGAAATTCGCCGCCTACCTGGCCGGTATCGACCGTACGCCGTTGCCCGCCGTGGACTTTCTGGTGGGCCTCAACCAGCGCCTGGCCGCCGATATCGGTTACCTGATCCGCATGGAACCGGGCGTGCAAACCCCGGAATTCACCCTGGAAAACGCCTCCGGCTCGTGCCGCGACTCGGCGTGGTTGCTGGTGCAACTGCTGCGCAACCTGGGCTTGGCGGCGCGGTTTGTGTCGGGCTACCTGATTCAACTGACCGCCGACGTCAAAGCCCTTGATGGCCCGTCCGGCACCGAAGTGGACTTCACCGACCTGCATGCCTGGTGCGAAGTGTATTTGCCCGGTGCCGGCTGGATCGGCCTGGATGCCACGTCCGGTTTGTTCGCCGGTGAAGGGCATATCCCGTTGGCCTGCAGTCCCGACCCATCGTCCGCCGCGCCGATCAGCGGGTTGGTGGAGCCGTGCGAGTGTGAATTTACCCACGAAATGTCGGTAGAGCGGATCTGGGAAGCCCCACGGGTGACCAAGCCCTACACCGAAGAGCAATGGCTGGCGATCCAGGCCCTGGGCCGGCAAATCGACGGCGACCTGCTCAAGGACGATGTACGCCTGACCATGGGCGGCGAACCGACCTTCGTGTCCATCGACGATCCCGATGGCGCCGAGTGGAACACCGCGGCCCTCGGCCCGGACAAGCGTCGCCTGTCCGCCGAGCTGTTCCAGCGCATGCGCAAGCAATACGCGCCAGCGGGCCTGGTGCACTTCGGCCAGGGCAAGTGGTACCCCGGCGAGCAACTGCCGCGCTGGTCGCTCAACTGCTACTGGCGCCGCGACGGCGTGCCGATCTGGCACAACAGCGCGTTGATTGCCGATGAACAACAAGACTACGGCGCCGATGGGGTGATGGCCGGGCGCTTCCTGGCCAGCGTCGCCGAGCGCCTCAAACTGCCGGCGCGCTTTGTGTTCCCGGCTTTCGAAGACAATTTCTACTACCTGTGGCGTGAAGGCGCGCTGCCGCACAACGTCACCGCCCAAGACCCGCGCCTGAGCGATGACCTGGAGCGCGCGCGCCTGCGCAAAGTGTTCAGCCAGGGGCTGGATAAAGTCATCGGTCAAGTGTTGCCGTTGGCGCGCACGGCGGCCAATGACCGTTGGCAAAGCGGCCGCTGGTACCTGCGCGACAATCACTGCCGCCTGGTGCCGGGGGATTCGCCGCTGGGCTATCGCCTGCCGCTGGCGTCGCAGCCATGGGTGACGGCGGCGGAATATCCGTTTGTGCATCCCACTGACCCGAACCAGGAGCAGCCGCCGCTGCCCACCACCGCGCAACTGCAAAGCCACGGTGAGCCTGCGCCCAGTGAAGACCGCGTGCCAGAGGTGGACGAGTCCGCCGATTGGCTGACCCGCACCGCGCTGTGCGCTGAAGCACGGGAAGGGCGCCTGTACCTGTTTATGCCGCCCTTGGAGCGGGTCGAAGATTACCTGGAGCTGGTGGCTGCCATCGAGGCCACCGCTGAGGAGTTGCACTGCCCGGTGCTGCTGGAAGGCTATGAACCGCCGTTCGATATGCGCTTGAGCAACTTCCGGATCACGCCGGACCCCGGTGTGATCGAGGTCAACGTGCAGCCGTCCGCCACCTGGGACGAGTTGGTCGAGCGCACCGAGTTCCTCTATGAAGAGGCTCGGCAAACCCGCCTGACCACAGAGAAGTTCATGATCGACGGGCGCCACACCGGCACCGGTGGCGGTAACCACTTTGTACTCGGCGGCGCCACGCCCAAGGACTCGCCGTTCCTGCGTCGCCCCGACTTGCTGCGCAGTTTGATCAGCTACTGGCATAACCATCCGTCGCTGTCTTACCTGTTTTCCGGCTTGTTTATCGGCCCGACCTCCCAGGCGCCACGGGTGGATGAAGCGCGTAACGATGCGTTGTATGAGCTGGAAATCGCCTTTGCACAGATGCCCGCCCCCGGTGAAGACTGCCCCCCTTGGTTGGTGGACCGCCTGTTGCGCAACCTGCTCATCGACGTGACGGGCAACACCCACCGCGCCGAATTCTGCATCGACAAGCTCTACTCGCCCGACGGCGCCACAGGCCGCTTGGGCCTGCTGGAACTGCGTGCCTTTGAAATGCCGCCCCATGCGCGCATGAGCCTGACCCAGCAGCTGCTGCTGCGGGCGCTGGTCGCGCGCTTCTGGCGTGAACCCTATGCACCGCCGACATTGGCACGCTGGGGCACCGAGCTGCATGACCGTTTCCTGCTGCCGCACTTTATCGAGCAGGATTTCGCCGACGTCATTGTCGAACTCAACGCCGCCGGCTACCCGCTGCGCGCCGAGTGGTTTGCCGCGCACCTGGAATTCCGTTTTCCCAAGATCGGCGACTACGCCGTCAGCGGCATCGAACTGGAACTGCGCCAGGCCCTTGAACCTTGGCATGTCCTGGGCGAGGAGGGCGCAGTGGGCGGCACGGTGCGGTATGTGGACTCGTCGCTGGAGCGCCTGCAAGTCAAGCTCAGCGGCCTGGCGCCGCAACGTTATCTGCTGACCTGCAACGGCATCCCGGTGCCGCTGCAACCCACCGGCCGTGTAGGTGAGTTTGTCGCCGGTGTGCGCTATCGCGCCTGGCAACCGGCCAACTGCCTGCAACCGACCATCCCGGTGCACGCGCCGTTGGTGTTCGACCTGCTGGACACCTGGATGCAACGCTCGTTGGGCGGCTGCCAGTACCACGTCGCGCACCCGGGCGGGCGCAATTACGACAGCTTGCCGGTGAATGCCAACGGAGCCGAGAGCCGGCGGCAGGAGCGGTTCTTCCGGTTGGGGCATACGCCTGGAAAGCTGCCGGTGCCAAACCTGGAGATTAATGACGAGCTGCCGATGACTCTGGATCTACGACGTTTTCCCAATAAAAAAGACTGAATGCGACCACAGCGGATTTGCAGTGTTTGTTAGGTTAATCTGAGCCCCTTTGCCTCTGCCCGAGCGTTCCATGTCCGACTTGCTCGACCGTTACCCGCTCACCGCGGGCACTTATCATGAACTGCTGGATGACAGCGGTGAGGTGCGTGCCCATTGGCGGCGCCTGCTCGACCACCTGCAACGCAGCACCCCGGCGCAACTGGCCCAGCGCCAGGCGCTGCTGACGCGGCAGATCCAGGAAAACGGCGTGACCTACAACGTCTACGCCGACCCCAAGGGCGCCGACCGTCCGTGGGAGCTGGACTTGTTGCCCCACGTGCTGGCCGCCGATGAATGGCAGCAGTTGTCTGCCGGTATCGCCCAGCGTGCGCGCCTGCTCAATGCTGTGCTTGCCGATCTCTACGGCCCGCAGCGCCTGATCAAGGAAGGCTTGCTGCCGGCGGAGCTGGTGTTCGGGCATAACAATTTCCTGTGGCCGTGCCAGGGCATCCTGCCCCCCGACGGCACCTTTCTGCATCTGTACGCCGTGGACCTGGCGCGCACCCCGGATGGTCGTTGGTGGGTCACCGCCGACCGGACCCAGGCCCCGTCCGGCGCCGGTTATGCGCTGGAAAACCGCACCATCGTGTCCCGCGCCTTCCCGGACCTGTACCGTGATTTGCAGGTGCAACACCTCACCGGTTTCTTCCGTACGCTTCAGGAAACCCTGGCCCGCCAGGCCCCCGGCGACGACCAGCCGCCGCTGATCGTGCTGCTCACCCCTGGCCGCTTCAACGAAAGCTACTTCGAACACCTTTACCTCGCCCGCCAGCTCGGCTACCCCTTGGTGGAAGGCGGCGACCTGACCGTGCGCGACAGCACCGTGTACCTCAAGACCCTCAGCGGCCTGCGCCGGGTGCACGCGATCATGCGGCGCCTGGATGATGACTTCTGTGACCCGTTGGAGCTGCGCACCGACTCGGCCCTCGGCGTGCCCGGCCTGCTTGATGCGGTACGCCAGGGCAATGTGCTGGTGGCCAATGCGTTGGGCAGTGGCGTGCTGGAGTCGCCGGGGCTGCTGGGGTTTCTGCCGAAAATCAACGAATTCCTGTTCGGTGAAACGCTGATTCTGCCGTCCATCGCCACGTGGTGGTGCGGTGAGGCGCCGGTGCTCGCCGAAGCCTTGGCGAAGCTGCCGGAGTTGCTGATCAAACCGGCATTTCCATCGCAGAGTTTCACCCCGGTCTTTGGCCGCGATTTGAACGATGAGCAACGCCAGGCCCTGGCCCAGCGCATGCGTGCGCGGCCCTATGCCTATGTCGCCCAAGAGTTGGCGCAACTGTCCCAGGCGCCGGTATGGCACACCGTGGATGACCACCTGCAACACCGCGCCATCGGCATGCGTGTGTACGCCGTGGCCAGCGCCGATGGCTACCGCGTGCTGCCCGGTGGCCTGACCCGCGTGGCGGCCGAGGCCGATGCCGAAGTGGTGTCGATGCAGCGCGGTGGCGCCAGCAAAGACACCTGGGTGCTCGGCGAACGCGCGCCGGGCGGCGAGCAGTGGCGTGCGCAGCGCATGATTGGCGCGCATGACCTGGTGCGCCGCGATCCTTATCTGCCGTCCCGCGTGGTGGAGAACCTGTTCTGGTTCGGCCGCTATTGCGAGCGTTGCGATGACAGTGCGCGTTGGCTGCGTATCGTGCTGGCGCGCTACGTCGATGGTGACGATCCATTGGCGTTGCAGGCCGCCGTGGAGCTGGGTGAAAACCTGCGTCTGTTGCCGGAGGAAGACGCGCTGCCCGAACGCCTGATGGCCGCGTTACTCGGTGATGACTGGCCGCAAAGCCTGCGCGCCAACCTGCAGCGCTTGCAGTGGGCGGCGTCCCAGGTGCGCGGCAAGTTGTCCCGTGAGAACTGGCAGGCTCTGGTCGAGCTGCAACGCGAAGCCCTGGAACTGGAAAACGAAAGCCCGGACTTTGGCGAGTTGCTCGATTTTCTCAACCGCCTGGTCATGTCCCTCGCCGCGCTGTCCGGCTTTGCCCTGGACGACATGACGCGCGACGAAGGCTGGCGCTTCCTGATGATGGGCCGGCGTATCGAGCGCCTGCAATTTCTGAGCAGCAGCCTTGCGGCGTTTCTGCGCGGCGTGGCGGTATTCGATCAGGCGGGGCTGGAGTGGTTGCTGGAACTGGGCAATAGCAGCATCACCTATCGCTCGCGCTACCTGGCGGTGCCGCAGTTGATCCCGGTGCTCGACCTGTTGCTGCTTGACGAGCAGAACCCCCATGCGGTGCTGTTCCAGCTCAAGCTGGTGAGCCGCACCCTGCGTCGGCTCAACGACGATTTTGGCGTACCTCGCGAGACCGGCCTGGCCCCCTTGGTGGAGCGCCTGGCGCGTTTCGACCTGGGCTGCCTGGAGAACGGGCTGTTTGGCGAAACCAGCGTGCGTGCCGCGCTGGATGGCTTGGCCGACCTGCTGCAAGCGGTGGCCGATGAAAGCGGGCAAGTGTCGGACCGCCTGGCCTTGCGCCATTTTGCCCATGTGGATGATGTCAGCCAGCAAACGGTGTCGGTGTAATGAGCGCGCGCTACCAGATTTTCCACGATACCCATTACCACTACGACAGCCCGGTGTCCCTGGCCCAGCAACTGGCGCACCTGTGGCCACGGCCGTGTGCCTGGCAGCGCTGCACCGCGCAGCAACTGGAAATCAGCCCGCAGCCGTCGTCGCGGCGCGATGAGCTGGATGTGTTCGGCAACCCGATCACGCGCCTGGCCTTCGAGCGTCCCCACGATGAACTGTTGGTCAATGCCGGGCTGACCGTCGAAGTGCTGGCACGGCCGGTGCTGGATTTTCAGCAGTCGCCGCCCTGGGATCAGACGCGTGACAGCCTGACCTACAGCAGCCACACAATGACCCCTGAGCGGATCGAAGCGTGCCGCTATCGCTTCGAATCACCCTACGTGCACCTGAAAAAAACCTTCGTCGAGTTCTCCGAAAGCTGTTTCCCGCCCGGCGAGCCCTTGCTGCTCGGCGTGCAGGCGCTGATGGAAAAAATCTTCAGTGAATTCACCTTCGATGCCGAAGCCACCCAGGTCGCCACGCCCTTGGTGGAAGTGCTGGAACGCCGCCGCGGCGTATGCCAGGACTTCGCCCACCTGATGCTCGCCTGCCTGCGTTCGCGGGGCCTGGCGGCGCGTTATATCAGCGGCTACCTGCTCACCCAGCCACCGCCCGGCCAGCCACGGCTGATCGGCGCCGATGCCTCCCATGCGTGGGTCTCGGTGTTTTGCCCGGTGGCGGGTTGGGTGGATTTTGATCCGACGAATAACGTACAGCCGGCACTGGAGCACATCACCCTGGCCTGGGGCCGGGATTTTTCCGATGTGTCGCCGTTGCGGGGGGTGATTCTGGGGGGAGGGAGCCATGACCCGGAGGTACGGGTGACGGTGATGCCGCTGGAGTGACGGTGGATTGTGGTGAGCAGGGCGCGCCGGCTCACCACAAAGAAAATTATTCAGCCGGATCTTTTGGTGTTTCCGTCTCGTCGTTCGTTTCTTCAGCATCGACGTCCGGGTTCAGTGCGCCGGTTTCTTCATCGGCAGCGGCTTTCTTGCGTTGCAGTTTTTCCTCTTTCTTCTGTTCCTTGGCCAAGTCTCTCTGACGTTTGGCGAAGGAGTAATTAGGTTTGGCCATGGGCGATCCTCTTGGGTCGAAGGTGAGGGTGGCGGCGCGCAGCTGCCTTGGGTCGCTATGGTAGCAGCTTAGCGACGCGCTTGGCCTTCACTTACCGCAGGCATACGCGGCCAACAGGCCGTTGAAGAATTGATTGAAGTGCATGGCTCGGGCTCCAGTGAGTGTTGGGCCGATCATAGGCGGGTGCTGCGACTTAGGCTGGTAGATTGTGTTGATAAGTCTGATAGCCTAAAGTTGTATACAATTTGTTGATTCAGATCATAAGCATTCAAGCCCGTTTGAGGCACCCTTATCGCAATCCGCGTTGTTTAAACCCTGCCTTGGAGATTCACATGTTTGCCAAACTCGTTGCTGTTTCCCTGCTGACTCTGGCGAGCGGCCAGTTGCTTGCTGCAGAGTGCAAGGTCACCGTCGACTCCACTGACCAGATGTCCTTCAACACCAAAGCCATTGAAATCGACAAAAGCTGCAAGACGTTCACCGTTGAGCTGACTCACTCCGGCAGCTTGCCGAAAAATGTCATGGGGCATAACTGGGTACTGAGTTCTGCCGCCGATATGCCTGGTATCGCCAGCGACGGCATGGCCGCCGGTATCGACAAGAACTACCTGAAAGAAGGTGACGCCCGCATCATCGCCCACACCAAGATCATCGGTGCCGGCGAGAAAGATTCGGTGACGTTCGATGTGTCGAAACTGGCCGCCGGGACGGACTATGCGTTCTTCTGCTCGTTCCCAGGCCACATCTCGATGATGAAAGGCACTGTGGTCGTCAAATAAGGCCGCGTCATCGTTCGTCGGGAGCAAGCCCCCTCCCACATTCGACCGCATTCACATGCTGGAACTCGGTCAAGTGTGGGAGGGGGCTTGCCCCCGATAGCTATCTGACAGTCACTGCAAAGCTGTCTGACTCACCTCACGGCGCAAACGGCATCACCCGCTTGTGCTCGGTCTTGCGGTATGTCTCGCAGATGATCCGGAATGCCTCTTCCCGCACCGGCTCGCCGTGCAGGAACGCATCGATCTCGGCGTAGGTCACGCCATGTGACGCTTCGTCCGGCTTGCCCGGCGACAGGTCTTCGAGGTCGGCCGTCGGTACCTTCTCAACCAACGATTCCGGCGCACCGAAATGCCGCGCAATGGCACGCACCTGGTTCTTTACCAGCCCGCTCAGCGGCGCCAGATCACAGGCCCCATCACCGAACTTGGTGAAAAACCCCATCACCGCTTCCGCCGCATGGTCGGTCCCGATCACCAGGCCACCGGCCGCGCCGGCGATGGTGTATTGCGCCACCATGCGCATGCGCGCCTTGGTGTTGCCTAGCACGAAGTCGCGGGACACCGCGGCCTGGCCTTCAAACGCCGCCACCTCATTGGCCAGCGATTTCACCGCCGGGCCGATATTCACGGTGTGGCGCTCGTGGGGTTCGATAAAGTCCACCGAGGCCTGGGCGTCGATTTCGTCGAACTGGGTTTCGTAGGGCAGGCGCACGGCGATGAACGTATACGCCTCATCACCGGTGCTGGCGCGCAGTTCCTGCATGGCGCGCTGGGCCAGCAGGCCGGCGGTGAGGGAGTCGACACCGCCGCTGATGCCCAGCACCAGCGCCTTGAGGCCTGAATTGCGCAGGCAGTCCTGGATAAAGGTCACGCGGCGCGCCACCTCGGCCTCAAGGGCGGCCTGGTCTTTGAACGGCGCTTGCACGTTGAGCTGCTGCGCAATCTCACGCTGTACGGCTTGCATGATTCACTCCTTGCTGGATAGGGCAGGTACTTTGAAAACGTGACGCAAATAGGCGACAAAATTCGGGTCGGTGCAGTGGGTCTTGCCCGCTTCATCGGAGATCTTAGCGACGGGCTGGCCATTGCAGGCGGTCATCTTAAGCACGATGCTCATCGGTTCCACCCCTGGGATATCGCAGGTCAGGTTGGTGCCGATGCCGAAGCTCACATTAATGCGGCCCCGCAACGCGCGGAATATCTCCAGGGCCTTGGGCAGCGACAGGCTGTCGGAGAACACCAGGGTCTTGCTCATCGGCTCGATACCGAGCTTGTGGTAGTGGGCGATGGCTTTTTCTGCCCATTGCACCGGGTCGCCGGAGTCGTGGCGCAGGCCGTCGAACAGCTTGGCGAAGTACAAGTCGAAGTCGCCCAGGAAGGCGTCGGTGGTGATGCAATCAGTCAGGGCGATACCCAGCAGGCCACGGTATTCGCGGACCCAGCAGTCGAGGGCGGCGATCTGGCTGTCGATCAGGCGCGGGCCGAGTTGCTGGTGGGCCATGATCCATTCATGGGCCATGGTGCCCAGGGGTTTGATGTCCAGCTCGCGGGCCAGGTGTACGTTACTGGTGCCGACAAACCGTCCGGGGAAGTCGTGCTTGAGCACGTTGACCACTTCTTCCTGCACCCGGTACGAGAAGCGCCGGCGCGTGCCGAAGTCGGCCACTTGCAGCTCGGCCAGTTCATCGCTGCCGGCATTTGCGGTCAGCCAGTCGAACTTGCGGTACAGCTGCTCGCGAGCCTGTTCGAGGATCACGCTCTGGTAGCGGTAGCGGTTGCGCACTTCACTGACGATGGCCAGCATCGGCACCTCGAACAGAATCACATGCAGCCATGGCCCGCGCAGGCGGATAAACAGCTCACCGTTCTCGATGCCGGTTTGCACATAGCGCAGGTTGAAGCGGAACAGCCCCAGGAAGCGCAAAAAATCCGGCTTCATAAAGCTGATGCGCTCCAGGAACCCCAACTGGTCAGGGCTCAGACTCAGGTCCGCGAGGCGCTCGATCTGGTAGCGGATCTCGGCCAGGTAGGGGCGCAGGTCCTCACTGTTACGGCAACGAAACTCCCATTCAACTTCCACGTTGGGGTAGTTGTGCAGCACCGCCTGCATCATGGTCAGCTTGTAGAAGTCGGTGTCGAGCAGGTTCTGCACGATGCGATCGGCAAACACACTCTCGCTCATAACGGGAATCTCCAGACGGGTCGGCGCTGAGCGCCGGCCTTTACGCGCAATTAAGGAAGGGGGCTAGTGGCGCATAGACCTGTGGGGTTTTGCCAGTGATTTTTTTTGCCACGGCTACTGACGCTATCGGGAGCAGGCACTAAATAACCTGCTCCATCATCCACTTCACAAAATTGCGTACCTTGGGCACTTCCGCCGAATGCTCCGGATACGCCAGGTAATAAGCATCCCGGCTCGGCATCGCATGCGGCCAGGGAATCACCAGCTTGCCGTCGGCCAACTCCTCTTCCACCAGAAACCTGGGCAGCAGCGCGACCCCACAGCCCACCTGCGCGGCACGAATGCACATATAGAACGTATCGAAACGCGGCCCGTGGTAGCTGTGTTCGGTCTGGTAACCCTGGTCGGCAAACCAATCGTGCCAACCCTGCGGGCGCGAGGCGTTTTGCAGCAACACCAACTCGCTGAGCTGCGTAGGGTCGGTGAGCGGTTTGGCCGGCAGGCTTTCCGGTGCGCACACCGGCACCAGTTCCTCGCTGAACAACTTCAAACTCTCGGTGCCGGGACGTGAGCCCTGGCCGAAATAGAACGCCATGTCGGCCTTGCCCTGCAGCAAGTCATCCGGTTCCTGTTCGTTGCACAGGTCCAGGTGGATTTGCGGGTGACGCAGCCGCCAGCCCTTGAGGCGCGGCACCAACCAGCGGGCCCCGAAGGTGTAGGGCGTGGACACGCGCAACACTTCGGTTTCGCCGCCATAGGAGCGCAGGTAGTGGGTGGACATCTCCACCTGGGTGAGGATTTTGCGCACTTCCACCAGGTACAGGTCGCCCGCCGGGGTCATCTGCAAGCGTCGGCGCACGCGGCGAAACAGCAGGTGCTGCAGCAACTCTTCCAACTGCGCCACCTGTTTGCTCACCGCGCTTTGCGTGAGGTTCAGTTCCTCGGCGGCGCGGGTGAAGCTCAGGTGGCGGGTGGCGGCTTCGAAACACTGCAGGGCGGTGATCGAGGGCAAATGTCTTTTGTTCAGCACGGTGTGCCTCTTTTTATGCTTTGCATGAATAAACGGAATGATATCTCGCCTAATCGTCGTTTGTTGGCAAGTCTTGGGCCAGCTACAAATAAGCGCTGGATCGCCGTGCATGTCGCGGCGCGATTTTTTGTACGCAGATTTGAGGGAGTGACCATGGTTGCCGCATTGCTTGATCGTCTCGGGGTAAACCCGGCGCTGTACCAGGCGGGTAAACAGCCCGTGCATTCGCCGATTGATGGCAGCCTGATCGGCAGTGTCCAGTGGGAAGGTGCCGCCGAGGTGGAGCAACAGGTCAGTCGCGCCGAGCATGCATTCCAAGCCTGGCGCAACGTGCCGGCGCCCCGTCGTGGCGAGCTGGTGCGGCAGTTCGGCGACGTGCTGCGTGAATACAAGGCTGACCTGGGTGAGCTGGTGTCCTGGGAGGCCGGCAAGATCACTCAGGAAGGCCTGGGTGAAGTGCAGGAGATGATCGACATCTGCGATTTCGCCGTCGGCCTGTCGCGCCAGTTGTACGGCTTGACCATCGCCTCCGAGCGCCCAGGCCACCACATGCGTGAAACCTGGCACCCGCTGGGCGTGGTCGGTGTGATCAGCGCCTTCAACTTCCCGGTCGCGGTGTGGGCGTGGAACACCGCGCTGGCGCTGGTGTGCGGCAACGCGGTGATCTGGAAACCGTCGGAAAAAACCCCGCTCACCGCCCTGGCGTGCCAGACGCTGTTCGAGCGCGTGCTGAAAAACTTTAACGATGCCCCGCAGTACCTCAGTCAGGTGATCATTGGTGGTCGCGATGCCGGCGCTGCGCTGGTGGATGACCCACGCGTAGCGTTGATCAGCGCCACCGGCAGCACCCGCATGGGCCGTGAAGTGGCGCCGAAAGTTGCCGCGCGTTTCGCCCGCAGCATTCTGGAGCTGGGCGGCAACAACGCGATGATCCTCGGCCCAAGCGCCGACCTGGACATGGCCGTACGCGCCATTCTGTTCAGCGCCGTCGGCACCGCCGGCCAGCGTTGCACCACCCTGCGCCGCCTGATCGCCCATGAGTCGGTCAAGGCAGAAATCGTCACCCGCCTCAAGGCCGCCTATTCCAAAGTGCGCATCGGCCACCCGCTGGAAGGCAACCTGATCGGCCCGCTGATCGACAAGCACGGCTTCGACAACATGCAAGATGCCCTTGAGCAAGCCTTGAGCGAAGGCGGCAAGGTGTTCGGCGGCAAACGCCAGTTGCAAGACACCTTCCCCAACGCCTACTACGTATCGCCGGCGATTGTGGAAATGCCCGAGCAAAGCGATGTGGTGTGCACCGAAACCTTCGCGCCGATTCTGTACGTGGTCGGCTACACCGACTTCGCCGAAGCGCTGCGCCTGAACAACGCCGTGCCGCAAGGCTTGTCGTCGTGCATCTTCACCACCGATGTGCGCGAAGCCGAGCAGTTCATGTCGGCGGTGGGCAGTGACTGCGGCATCGCCAACGTCAATATCGGCCCGAGCGGCGCGGAGATTGGTGGCGCGTTTGGCGGTGAAAAAGAAACCGGCGGCGGGCGTGAGTCGGGTTCGGATGCGTGGCGCGGGTATATGCGTCGGCAAACCAATACCGTGAACTATTCGCTGGAGCTTCCGCTGGCTCAAGGCATCACGTTCGACTGATTTGCTTGGGTCGGAGTGAGGTCAAAATGTGGCCAAAATGTGGGAGGGAGCAAGTCGAATCGTCGCACCGCCCCTCCCACAGTTGGGCGCATTTGCAGTTCGGAATAGATGTTTGTTGGGTCTCATCGGAGTCTGGCAATGGCACTACGCGAAACATGTTTATGGGAACACCTCACCCCCAGCCGGCCGGACCGTGCCGCGCTTCGGGGCGAGGCCAAGGTGGACGTGTGCGTGATCGGCGCCGGCATCACCGGTTTATCGGCGGCCGTTCACTTGCTGGAACAGGGTAAAAGCGTCGCCGTGCTGGAGGCCCATCGCACCGGCCATGGCGGTTCGGGGCGCAACGTCGGGTTGGTAAACGCCGGCCTGTGGATCCCGCCGGACGACATCGAAGCCGGGTTCGGCGAAGCGGTGGGCAGCCAGCTCAACCGCATGTTGGGCGCGGCGCCGTCGCTGGTGTTCAGCCTGATCGACAAATACCACATCGATTGCCAATTGCGCCGTGAGGGCACGTTGCACATGGCGCACAACGCCCGTGGCGAGGCGGACCTGCGCAGTCGTGAAGAACAATGGAAGCGCCGTGGCGCGCCAGTGGAGTTGCTCACCGGCCAGGCCTGCGAGCAGGCCACCGGCACCCAAAAAATTGCCGCCGCCCTGTTGGACCGACGGGCGGGTACGTTGAACCCGATGGCCTATACCTCGGGGCTTGCAGAGGCGGCCGTGGGGCTTGGCGGGCAACTGTTCGACCATTCGCCGGTTACCCGGCTGGAACGCCAGGGGTCCCACTGGTCGGTGCAGACTGCCCAAGGGGCCGTGCAGGCGGCACAGGTGGTCATCGCCTCCAATGCCTACACCGAAGGCGAATGGACCGAGCTGCGGCGTAACTTTTTCCCCGGTTATTACTACCAGGTCGCGTCGGCCCCGCTCACCGACGACGCCGCCAAACAAATCCTTCCTGGTGGCCAGGGGTCGTGGGATACGCGCCAGGTCTTGAGCAGCATCCGCCGCGATGCCGAGGGTCGCCTGTTGCTCGGCAGCCTGGGTAACGGCAATCAGAAACCGGCCTGGTTCCTCAAAGCGTGGGCCGATCGGGTGCAGCAGCACTACTTCCCGTACCTCAAATCGGTGCAGTGGGAGTACACCTGGACTGGTTGCATTGCCTTCACGCCCGACCACTTGATGCGCCTGTTCGAACCGGCGCCGGGCCTTGTGGCCGTCACCGGCTATAACGGGCGGGGCGTGACCACCGGCAGCGTGGTCGGCAAGGCGTTTGCCGACTACCTGTGTCACCAGAATGCCCAGGCATTGCCGATTCCGTTCGCGCCGATGCAGCCGTTGGCCGGTGTGGGGTTGCGCAGTTGTCTGTATGAGGCGGGATTCTCGCTGTATCACGCCGGGCAATGCCTGCGGATCGTGATCTGAGCGGCGAACTGCCGCTCCATAGCCGGGTTTTATTAGGCGGCTACTCATCTGTATTGGTGCAAGTTGTAGCAATCACGCACTGTAAATGTGCAGTTCCGTTACGCACGTTGTAACAAGTGTAGGAAGAGTCGTTTATGCGTCCGGTTGCAGGTGCGACCCGTTAGGGTTGTACTTTTTATAGCGGTTGGTTGCACCTCTTTGGGCTAGAGGGTTGCACGTGCTGGCAAGCGGTGGCGAAACGCCTGTAATAACAATGACACCGTGTCTTTTTGAAGAATAAAAACGTAATGGCACGCTGCTTGCTCTGAGCTTTCAGTGAAAGGTTTGAACGCAAGTTGTCGTGCCAAAAATCAAAAATATCGGAGCACCACTCATGTCCCAGACGTTTTACAAGAAAGGTTTTCTGGCCCTCGCCGTTGCAGCGGCGCTGGGTGTTTCTACGTTTGTTCAAGCTGATGTGAAGATTGGCGTGGCGGGGCCCATGACGGGCGCCAACGCGTCGTTCGGTGAGCAGTACATGAAGGGTGCCCAGGCGGCGGCCGAAGTCATCAACAAGGCCGGCGGCATCAACGGTGAGAAAGTCGTGCTGGTGGCCGGCGACGACGCCTGCGAACCCAAGCAGGCCGTGGCCGTGGCCAACCGCCTGGCCGACCAGGACAAAGTGATCGGCGTGGTCGGGCACTTCTGCTCGTCCAACACCATCCCGGCCTCCGAGGTCTACGACGAGGCGGGCATCATCGCGATCACCCCCGGCTCCACCAACCCACAGGTGACCGAGCGTGGCCTGGGCGCCATGTTCCGCATGTGCGGGCGTGACGACCAGCAAGGCATCGTCGCCGGCGACTACATCGTCGACGTGCTCAAGGGTAAGAAAGTCGCGGTCATCAACGACAAGGACACCTACGGCAAAGGCCTGGCCGATGCCACCGCTGCGCAGTTGACCAAGCGCGGCGTCAAGCCGGTGCTCGAAGAAGGCCTGACCCGTGGCGAGAAAGACTTCAGCGCCCTGGTCACCAAGATCCGCTCCCTGGGCGCCGACGTGGTGTACTTCGGCGGGCTGCACCCGGAAGCCGGTCCACTGGTCCGCCAGATCCGTGAAGCCGGCCTCAAGGACGTCAAGTTCATGTCCGACGACGGTGTCGTGACGGACGAACTGGTGGCCACCGCCGGCGGCGCGCAGTACGTCGATGGCGTGTACATGACCTTCGGCGCTGACCCGCGCCTGCTGCCGGACAGCAAGGCCGTGGTCGAAGAGTTCCGCAAGGCCGGTTACGAGCCTGAAGGCTACACCCTGTACGCCTACGCCTCGCTGCAGGCCCTGGCCGCCGGTTTCAATGGCGCCAAGTCCAACAAGGGCGAAGACGCCGCCAAATGGCTCAAGGCTCACCCGGTCAAGACCGTGATGGGTGAGAAGACCTGGGACGCCAAAGGCGACCTGAAAGTGTCCGACTACGTGGTTTACCAGTGGGACAAGGACGGCAAATACCACCAGTTGGAAAAGCAGAAGTAAGCACAAACGCCACGGCCCCCCCTGTGGGAGGGGGCTTGCCCCCGATAGCGGTGCATCAGGTTCAAATCTATTGACTGGCATACCGCAATCGGGAGCAAGCCCCCTCCCACAAAAGGCCGTGTTGTTATCAAGATCTGTCTTTTCCTCCAGAAGCGCCGCACACCCACCGGTGTGCAGGTGCTCACCGCGTGAGATTGCGTTATGGATGGTATTTTCCTGCAGCAACTGGTCAACGGCCTGACCCTCGGGTCGGTCTATGGCCTGATCGCCATCGGCTACACAATGGTCTATGGCATCATTGGCATGATCAACTTCGCCCACGGCGAGGTTTATATGATTTCCGCTTACCTCGCGGCGATCAGTCTGGCACTGCTGGCTTACTTCGGCATCGAATCCTTCCCGCTGCTCATACTCGGCACCTTGATCTTCACCGTGGTCGTCACTGGCGTGTACGGTTGGGTCATTGAGCGTGTCGCCTACAAACCGCTGCGCAATTCCACCCGACTGGCACCGCTGATCAGCGCCATCGGGATCTCCCTGATCCTGCAGAACTACGCGCAGATCGCCCAGGGCGCCAAGCAACAAGGTATTCCTACCCTGCTGGCCGGGGCCTGGCGTGTCGATATCGGCAGTGGGTTCGTCCAGCTCACCTACACCAAAGTATTCATCCTGGTCGCCGCCTTCGCGGGCATGGCTTTGCTGACCTACATCATCAAGTACACCAAGCTCGGCCGCATGTGCCGCGCCACCCAGCAAGACCGCAAGATGGCCTCGATCCTGGGGATCAACACCGATCGCGTGATCTCCTATGTGTTCGTCATAGGGGCCGCCATGGCCGCGTTGGCCGGCGTGCTGATCACCCTCAACTACGGCACCTTCGACTTCTATGCCGGCTTCATCATCGGCATCAAGGCGTTTACCGCAGCGGTACTCGGCGGCATCGGCTCCCTGCCTGGGGCGATGTTGGGCGGGATCATCCTCGGTATCTCCGAGTCGTTGTTCTCGGGGTTGATCAACTCTGACTACAAAGACGTGTTCAGTTTCTCCCTGCTGGTGGTGATTCTGATTTTCCGTCCCCAGGGCCTGCTTGGTCGCCCACTCGTGGCGAAGGTGTAAACATGTCTGCTGCCAAACCTATCGATATCAAGAAAAGTGTCGTCGATACGATCCTCGCCGGTCTGATTTCGCTGATCGTGTTCGGCCCGATTGTCGGCGTGGTCCTCGACGGCTACAGCTTCAACCTGGAACCGGCTCGCGTGGGCCTGTTGGTCGCCATCGTGATGGCCGGCCGTTTTGCCATGAGCCTGTTCCTGCAAACCTCCAAGGGCGTGAAGATCCTGCAGGGCTTCGAGAGCAGTGGTTCGGGCGTGCATGTGCTGGCACCGGACTACAAATCGCGGCTGCGCTGGATTATCCCGGCATTGATCGTGATCGCCATCGTGTTCCCGATCTTCGCCAACAAGTACCTGCTCACCGTCGTCATCCTGGGCTTGATCTATGTACTGCTCGGCCTGGGCCTGAACATCGTGGTCGGCCTGGCCGGCCTGCTCGACCTGGGTTACGTGGCGTTCTACGCCATCGGCGCCTATGGCCTGGCGCTGGGTTACCAATACCTGGGCCTGGGCTTCTGGACGGTACTGCCACTGGCGGCCATCGCGGCGGCGCTGGCGGGGTGCATACTCGGGTTCCCGGTGTTGCGAATGCACGGTGACTACCTGGCCATCGTGACCCTGGGCTTCGGTGAAATCATCCGCCTGGTACTCAACAACTGGCTGTCGTTCACCGGCGGGCCGAATGGTATGCCGGTGCCTTCGCCGACCTTTCTGGGCCTGGAGTTCGGCAAGCGTGCCAAAGATGGCGGCATCCCGTTTCACGAGTTCTTCGGCATCGATTACAACCCCAACATCAAGTTCATGTTCATCTACATCGTGCTGTTCCTGGTGGTGCTGGCCGTGTTGTACATCAAGCACCGCCTGACCCGCATGCCGGTCGGCCGCGCCTGGGAAGCCCTGCGTGAAGATGAAATCGCCTGCCGCTCCATGGGCCTGAATCACGTACTGGTCAAGCTCTCTGCATTCACCATCGGCGCGTCCACCGCCGGTTTGGCCGGGGTGTTCTTTGCCAGCTACCAGGGCTTCGTCAACCCGTCGTCGTTCACCTTCTTCGAGTCGGCGCTGATCCTGGCCATCGTGGTGTTGGGCGGCATGGGCTCGACGGTCGGCGTGGTGATCGCGGCATTCGTGCTGACGGTAGCGCCGGAACTGCTGCGCAGCTTCTCCGAGTACCGCGTGCTGCTGTTTGGCGTGCTGATGGTGGTGATGATGATCTGGCGACCGCGCGGCCTGATCCGCATCAGCCGTACCGGTGTAACCCCACGTAAAGGAGTGGCGCCATGAACAAGGAAGTCGTCCTGTCCGTGGAACACCTGATGATGCACTTCGGTGGCATCAAGGCCCTGAGCGATGTGAGCCTCAAGGTCGAACGCAACTCGATCTTCGCTCTGATCGGCCCCAACGGCGCCGGCAAGACCACGGTATTCAACTGCCTCACCGGCTTCTACAAGGCCAGTGGCGGCAAGATCGAACTCAACGTGCGTGGCAAGCAGACCAACGTGATCCAACTGCTCGGCGAACGCTTCCAGGCCACGGACTTCGTCTCGCCGAAAAGCTTCCTCAGCCGCGTGTACTACAAGATGTTTGGCGGCACCCACTTGGTAAACCGCGCCGGCCTGGCGCGGACCTTCCAGAACATTCGCCTGTTCAAGGAAATGTCGGTGCTGGAAAACCTGCTGGTGGCCCAGCACATGTGGGTCAACCGCAACATGCTGGCCGGCATTCTCAACACCAAGGGCTATCGCAAGGCCGAAAGCGACGCGCTGGACTGCGCGTTCTACTGGCTCGAAGTGGTCGACCTGGTGGACTGCGCCAACCGCCTCGCCGGTGAGCTTTCCTACGGCCAGCAGCGCCGCCTGGAAATCGCCCGTGCCATGTGCACGCGGCCGCAAATCATCTGTCTGGACGAACCCGCAGCCGGCCTCAACCCCCAGGAAACCGAAGCCCTCAGCGCGATGATTCGCCTGCTGCGCGACGAACACGACCTTACGGTGGTGCTGATCGAACACGACATGGGCATGGTGATGAGTATTTCCGACCACATCGTGGTGCTGGACCACGGCAACGTGATCGCCGAAGGCGGGCCGGAAGCGATACGCAACGATCCGAAAGTGATTGCCGCCTACCTGGGCGCAGACGAAGAGGAAGTGGTATGAGCGCACCTATCCTCGAAATGAAGGACCTGGACGTGTTCTACGGACCGATCCAGGCCCTGAAAAAAGTTTCGCTGCACATCAACGAAGGTGAAACGGTCAGCCTGATCGGCTCCAACGGCGCGGGCAAATCCACGCTGCTGATGTCGATCTTCGGCCAGCCGCGGGCCGAGTCGGGGCAAATCCTCTACAACGGTGTCGACATTACCCACAAGTCATCCCACTACATCGCCTCCAATGGCATCGCGCAGTCGCCGGAAGGGCGGCGGGTGTTCCCCGACATGACCGTGGAGGAAAACCTGCTGATGGGCACCATCCCGATTGGCGACAAATACGCTCAGGAAGACATGCAGCGCATGTTCGAGCTGTTCCCGCGCCTCAAGGAACGGCGCAACCAGCGGGCCATGACCATGTCCGGTGGCGAGCAGCAGATGCTCGCCATCGCCCGCGCGCTGATGAGCCGGCCCAAGCTGTTGTTGCTGGACGAACCGAGCCTGGGGTTGGCGCCGATTGTGGTGAAGCAGATCTTCTCGACCCTGCGCGAGCTGGCGGCCACTGGGATGACCATCTTCCTGGTGGAACAAAACGCCAACCACGCGCTGCGTCTGTCGGACCGGGCGTATGTGATGGTCAACGGCGAGATCCGCCTGACGGGCACCGGTAAAGAATTGCTGGTGAACGAGGACGTGCGCAACGCCTACCTCGGCGGTCACTGATCTAAATAAAAACGCCGACCCCCTGTGGGAGGGGGCTTGCTCCCGATAGCGGTGTATCAGTCAGCACATCTGATACTGACCCACCGCTATCGGGAGCAAGTCGAATCGTCGCACCGCCCCTCCCACATTTGTTTTGCGGCGCTTAGGAAATTGTGGAAAACAAATCCGGCCACCTCCCAAAGCGCGACATATAGCCGCCGCAAATCCCTGTTTTGTCACCGTTTTGACTTGTCCCCATCCGCTGTGGAACCGGCTGTGGGTAACGTGGGAGTAGCTGGCTGAACGCCTTTAAAACCGTGGCTTACAGCGCGACGGTTGTTTTTTGATCAGTGACTTTTTCGCGACCGCCCAAGGGGTTTGTCAACCTGTTTAAAGACACAGGTATATGACCGGAATATGTCTCGTCAGCCTGTGGATAAGTCTGTGACTAAACTCTGGAAAGACGGCCGCAGAGGCCGGAATGTCTGGCCTGGAGCCATCGTTCGGATTTTTCCGCTTGCCGTGGCTCTACATACGCCTCGGCCGAGGTCAAGCAAAAAACTTTCTAAAATCGCCTGCAGGCCTTGTGGATAGAGGCTTGAGCTGTTTTGCACTTGCCCCCAAAGACTGTGGGCGCAGTTGTGGATAACCTGCGCGCATATGGCTGCAGGCCACGGTTTATAAGGCGTTGCTCTGAGTGGTTAAAAAACAACCTGCGGTGTGTGAAGGTAGGTGCATAGCGGTTGCCGCAACAGCGGGGTACGGGCATTCTGCTGGCTGATTTTTTCCCGATGCCCGCAAGGAGAACACCATGACCAACACGCTGTTTATCACTGGCGCCACCTCAGGTTTCGGCGAAGCCTGCGCCCGTCGGTTTGCCGAAGCCGGCTGGAAACTCGTGCTCACCGGCCGTCGCGCCGAGCGTTTGAATGCCCTGGTTGAAGAGCTTTCCAAGCAGACCGAAGTGCATGGCTTGGTCGTGGATGTGCGTGACCGCCAAGGCATGGAAGACGCCATCGCCAACCTGCCGCCGTCGTTCGCCACGTTGCGCGGCCTGATCAACAACGCCGGGTTGGCCGTGGGCACGGACCCGGCGCCCAAATGCAGCCTCGACGATTGGGAAACCATGGTCGACACCAACATCAAGGGCCTGCTGACCACCACCAGCCTGCTGCTGCCACGCTTGATCGCCCATGGCCGGGGCGCCGGGATCATCAACCTGGGCTCCATCGCCGGCAGCTACCCCTACCCGGGCAGCCACGTGTATGGCGGCTCCAAGGCGTTCGTTAAACAGTTCTCGCTGAACCTGCGTTGCGACCTGCAAGGCACCGGCGTGCGCGTGACCAACATCGAGCCCGGCCTGTGCGAGAGCGAGTTCTCCCTGGTGCGCTTCGGCGGTGATCAGGCGCGCTACGACGCCACCTACGCCGGCGCCGAGCCGATCCAGCCGCAAGACATTGCCGACACGATCTTCTGGGTCATGAACACGCCCGCGCACGTCAATATCAACCGTCTGGAACTGATGCCGGTGAGCCAGACCTGGGCTGGGTTTGCGATTGAGCGTGGCGCCAAGTAAGGCTTTGGATCGGGGCGTTGCCCCCGATGCGGCCCTAAAAATCAACAAAAATGCTGGATAAGCCCCTGATAGCACGTCGCCAGGTGATACGGCGTGGTCGACGGCATATCCCGTCGGCTCACGGCGCCGTTGGCATCCAGGCATTCGTGCCAGCCTTTGTCATGCAGGAAGTTGTGTTGCAGCGCCAGCAATTGGTGCTGTAACCGCGCTTCGCTGGCGGGGCGCAGGGTCAAGGCCCGCAGGTATTCGGCCTGGGCCCAGATGCGTTGGGTACCGTCGCGCACGCTGCCGTCGAGGGCGAGCATGCCGCTGACCGCACCGCTTAACGTATCCACACCTTTTTGCTCGGCGTAGGCAAATGCCCGCGTGAGCGAAGCATGCAGCGCAGTGCCGCGCAGCACATCCGACGACTCAAGCAAAAAGAACCATTCGAACTGGTGTCCCGGCTCGAACCAGTTATCCACCGCGCCCAGCGGTTTTTCCATCATCACGCCGTGCAGGCGGTCGATGAAGCGCTTTTGCAGGGCCGTGGCCAAGTCGAGCAACGCGTCCTGTGTGACGGCGTCTTCACGCACGCTCAGCGTGGCCAGGAAGCCTTCGGCAAGGTGCATCAGCGGGTTCTGCAAGGGCCCGGCGTTGAGGGAAGACCAGTTGCGTTCCAGCACCGCTTCGTACAGGCCGTCGCCGCTGGCGAAGCGTTCGGCGACCACGGCAAGCGCGGCATTGAGCACCGACTCCACCAACGGTTCACGCACCTTGGCCCAGTAGTGGGCACAGGCAAAGATGATGAAGGCGTGGGTATAGAGGTCTTTGCGTTTATCCAACGGCTGCCCGGCCGGGTCGATGCTGTAGAACCAGCCGCCGTGCTCCGCGTCGTGGAAGTGCCGTTGCAGCGAGCGGAACAACACTGCCGCGCGTGCTTCGGCGAAGGCCGCACCGGGTTCGCCAATCAGGCTGGCGAACAGGTACAACTGTCGGGCGCACGCCATGGCGCGATAGCGTTGGGGGGGCAAAGGCCGGTGATCGGCGTCCAGCGCCTCATAGGGCAACGCCAGCTCGGCGTTCCAGCCCGGGCCCTGCCAGAGGGGCACGATCAGGCTGTGGAAGTGCGTGAGCACGGTATTCAAGGCAGGCGGGGAAGCGATGGGCATTGGCTGGCGTCGTCACGGCAGGGGTGTTTGCCGCGCATGGTAGCAGGCTTGGGGTGGATGTTGGTTTTGAGACCGCTATCGGGAGCAAGCGCCCTCCCACATTCAGACGTGTGAACACAGTTCAAATGTGAGAGGGGGCTTGCCCCCGATGAGGCCCTCGACCGCGCCGCGAATCAGCCCGCCAGCAACCAAGCTCCCGTCACCGCCGAAGCCGCCCCAGCCACCCGCACCAGCGGCGCCGCAGCAGCCGGCAGCCAACGCACCAGCGCATAACCCGCCGCGTGCAATACCGCAGTCGCACCGACAAACCCTGCCGCATACGTCCAAGGGCTGGTCATGTCCGGCAACTCCAGGCCATGGGCCACACCGTGGAACAGCGCAAACAACGCCGTCGCGCCTACCGCCATGAACAACGGCGGGCGCACCGCCAGCGCCACGGCGAGGCCCAGCGCCAGGACCGACGCGGCAATCCCGCTTTCCAGTGCCGGCAACGCCAGACCCTCAAAGCCCAATACGCCGCCGATCAGCAGGGTGCCGACAAAGGTGCACGGTAGCGCCCAGCGGGCGGCGCCTTTTTGCTGCGCGGCCCACAGGCCGACCGCAACCATGGCCAGCAGATGGTCGATGCCGCCCAGGGGGTGGCTGATACCGGCGAGCAGCCCGTTGTCGCCGTGGCCCGGATGAGCGAAGGCCAGGGCCGGGGCGAGCAGCAAGGCGGCGGCTGCGAAGAGTTTTTTGAGGCTCATGAGCAGATTCCTTATGGGTTGATTTATGCGGCGGTCAGCAAGCCCTGGCGTTCGATAAAGGCGACGATGTCATCCAGGCCGACACCGGTTTTCTGATTGCTGAAGACAAAGGGTTTGCCGTTGCGCATGCGTTGGGTATCGCTGTTCATCAACTCCAGCGAGGCACCGACCAGCGGCGCGAGGTCGATCTTGTTGATCACCAGCAGGTCGGATTTGCAGATGCCCGGGCCGCCTTTGCGCGGCAGTTTGTCGCCGGCAGACACATCGATCACGTAGATGGTCAGGTCCGACAGCTCGGGGCTGAAGGTCGCCGACAAGTTATCCCCACCGGACTCCACCAGGATCAGGTCCAGGCCCGGAAAGCGGCGGTTGAGTTGGTCCACCGCTTCCAGATTGATCGAGGCGTCCTCACGAATCGCCGTGTGCGGGCAGCCGCCGGTTTCCACGCCGATGATGCGCTCGGGCGCCAGGGCCTCGTTGCGGACCAGGAAGTCGGCGTCTTCGCGGGTGTAGATATCGTTGGTCACCACCGCCAGGTTGTAGCGGTCGCGCAGCGCCAGGCACAGGGCCAGGGTCAGGGCGGTCTTGCCGGAGCCCACCGGGCCGCCGATGCCGACGCGCAGGGGTTGTGTGTTCATGTGCTTCTCCAAAATCAAGAACTCCTAGGAACGGAACAGGCGGCTGTACTGGCGCTCGTGGGCCATGCATGCCAATGACAGGCCGAAAGCGGCACTGCCGAACGAGTGGGGGGCGATGTGGCCGGCATCCTGCTGGGCTTGTTGCAGCAGCGGCAGCAGTTCGCTGGTCAGGCGCTGGGCGGCCTGCTGGCCCAGGGGCAGGGTTTTCATCAGCACGGCCAATTGGTTTTCCAGCCAGCTCCACAGCCAGGCCGCCAGGGCGTCGTCGGGGCTGATGCTCCAGGCGCGAGCCGCCAGGGCCCAGCCCAACGCCAGATGGGGCTCGCTGTGTTGCTCAAGCAAGGCGCGAGCGGCGCCGTCCAGCTCCGGCAAGCCATTGAGCAACTGTTGCAGCGAATAACCCATCTGCCGGCTCTCTTGGTACAGCTCGCGGGTTTCACGACTGGCTTGGTGTTCTTCGCACAATTGCGCCAGCCTCGGCCAATCCTGCTCGGCGGCGGCGCGGCAATGGGCGAGCAACAGCGGCGCTTCGAAGCGCGCCAGGTTGAGCAGCAATTGGTCGCTGATCCAGCGTCGGGCGCTGCTCGCATCCTTGACGCGGCCATTCTCCACGGCCATTTCCAGGCCCTGGGAATAGCTGTAGCCGCCAATCGGCAATTGCGGACTGGCCAGGCGCAGCAGCGCCCAGGCTGGGTTCATAAACGTACGCCGAACTGGTGCAGCTTGGGCGGGTAGTTGAAATCTTCATCGCCGTGGCGTGAATGATGATGGCCGCCGCCATACGCACCGTGTTCCGGCTGGAACGGCGCCTCAAGGGTTTCGGTATGGGCGCCCAATTGTTCAAGCATGGCCTTGAGCACGTAGTCATCGAGCAGGCGCAGCCAGCCATCCCCGACTTGCAACGCCACGTGGCGGTTGCCCAGGTGATAGGCAGCGCGGGTCAGTTCGAAGGCGCTGGCGCAGGTGACATGCAGCAGTTGTTCAGGCCGGGCGCACACGCGTACGACACGTCCGTCTTCGGCCTGTAGGAATTCGCCATCGTGAAGCGGCGGCTGGCCACGCTCCAGAAACAGGCCGACGTCTTCACCGTCGGCACTGAAACAGCGCAGGCGGCTTTTGCTGCGGGCTTCGAAATTCAGCAGCAGCTCAGCGGCCCAGAGGGCTTGGGGGGCGATTCGGCGGTGGATCACCAGCATCAGGAAGCTTCCAGCTATGAGCGATGAAACAGCTAGAGCAAGGGGCTTGCCAACCCCGGTCAAGAGTAGGAATTACCTGTAGGCGGGCAGGGCAATGCCACTAAACAGGGCGTTGAAAGAGTCGGCGCGTGCTCCAAAGTGGTGCGCGCTACCGCCATGCGCACTCGCTCTGAGCAATCTCGGATTTGTCCTACGGGATCTGGGGATTCTACGTTCATCACATTACCTGCGAAATCATTAGGCTTTGCGCCGTGTTTAATTCGCCGCGACGTTCATCATGTTCAAGCTATTACTTTTTGTGGTCATTCTCGGTCTGTCCGTGGGCATGTCCTCGGCTTCGGCCAATCTGCAGCCACGCCCCGCCTTTGCCGCGCCCGAGCAAGGCGCGGCGATCGACGATGTGATCGACCGCGCTCACCAGTTGGTGGGCACCCGCTACAAATTGGGAGGCACCTCGGTACAGCAGGGTTTCGATTGCAGCAGTTTTCTGGTCTACCTGTTCAAGACCCAAGCCAATATCCAATTACCCCGCACCACCACGGCGATGCACCGCTCAACGGCCACCACCATTCAGCGCAGTGCGCTCAAGCCCGGCGATGCGGTGTTCTTCAAGGGTAATGGGCGCGGTCCGGTCAGCCACGTGGGGCTTTATATAGGCGAGGGCAAGTTCATTCATTCGCCACGTACCGGCAAGACGGTGCGCATTGATTCGCTCAGCAACCGCTACTGGAACAAGTACTACACCAGCGCGAAGCGATTCCATCAGGCCGGCTGATCGGTTTACTCGGTGCTGCCCAGGCCTTGCCAGTGCTTGAGGCCGATAAAGATAAAACGCAGTTGTTGGGTGATTTTCGCCTGGGGCGTGAGGTGCGCGGGCAACGCCTGGGCCGGTGGGTCGATGATGTCGGGGAGGGTGGCGAACACGCTTTTGACGATCAGGTCCGCCATCACGTGCAGGCCATCGGCATCCAGGTGTTGCAACTTGGGCATCCGCGTCAAGTCGGCCGCCAGGTCGCGGGTGATGTCCTCGCGCAACGCACCGATGGCCTGGCGCACGGCCAGGCAGCCGCCGTATTGCTCGCGGGCCAGGAACAGGAATTGCGAACGGTTGGCCGAGACCACATCGAGAAAAATCCGCACGGAGGCATCGATAATGCCGCCCATCACGAATTCGTTGTGGCGCACCAGGCGGATGGTGGCGCGAAAGGTCTGGCCGACTTCACTGACCAACACAAGCCCAAGCTGGTCCATATCGGCAAAGTGGCGATAGAACCCGGTGGGCACGATGCCGGCCGTCTTGGCCACTTCGCGCAGGCTCAGGCTGCCGAACCCACGGCCACACTCCATGAGATGGCGGGCAGCGTCCATCAGGGCGAGGCGGGTCTGTTGCTTCTGTTCGGCGCGGGGCAGCATGGTGGGTGAGCTTTGTCGGTAAGTACAGCGACGCACTCTAGCAAAACAGCTTCGTTGGCGTCGAACTTGACGCAGGCAGGCGTGATGCAGGTTACAAAAAGTCAAAAGCCCGATCGACTGATCGGGCTTTTTTCTGGGCCACCACCGGGTTAGCTCTGTGCTTGATGCAGGTCTTGCAGGCGGTCGGCACCACCTTCGGCGATACCTTGGGTGTAGGCACGGTCGTTGGCTTGTTCAGCGCCGCCTTCGGCGACAGCGTTGCGTTCTTGCAGGCGATCAGCGCCACCTTCAACCAGACCTTTCTCTTCCAGGCGGTTGCGGCCGTTTTCGGTCAGGCCTTCGGTGTAAGCGCGTTTGTTGGCGTTGTCCGAACCGTTTTCAGCGACAGCGCCTTTAGCGTAGTCACGGTTCTCGTCTTCTTGGGAGCCGCTGCGAGCCAGGGTCTGGTTGAAGTGCGCGGCGTCGGCGTTGACTTGTGGAGTGACCTGTTCGGCGGCCGGCAGGGCAAAGGCACTGGAAGCCAGGATGGACAACAGGACGGTAGCGAGTACTTGGCGTTTCATGATGGGTTGCTCCTTGGGAGGGCGATAAAGTGGGTACGGGGCTAATGCTACTCTCGATAAGTCGATATAAAAGTTCATAAACACAATGGTAATAATCAACAGAATTGATTGTTCTCGGCGAGGGCTCTAGGACGCGGCTCTCAAGCACGCGGTTTTGCACCGGGGTGGGTATTTTCGACACAACGCTGGGTAACAATGGTGCGCCGTTGATGCGCGAATTTGTCCGGTTGATCAGAAAAATGCGTGTTTTCAGTTAAATTCGCCGCTGCGTTAAACCCCCTGGCGGTTTGCCAGTCGTAGCTTTATAAAGCTGTCCCAATGGCTGTGACCCAGCCAGTCGTATTCAGGAGTCCTGTGCAATGACGCGCACTCGTAAAATCGTCGCTTGGAGCTGCGCCAGCTTCGTTCTGTTAATCGCTGTGGTCGTGCTGGTTCTGATGTTCTTCGACTGGAACCGCATCAAACCGCCCCTCAATGCCAAAGTTTCCGAAGAGCTGCACCGCCCGTTCGCCATCAATGGCAACCTGGCCGTGGTGTGGCAGCGCGAGCCCGATGAAGGCGGCTGGCGTGCCTGGGTGCCGTGGCCCCACGTGATTGCCGAAGACCTGACCCTGGGCAACCCCGACTGGTCGAAAAAACCGCACATGGTCACGCTGAAAAAAGTCGAACTGCGCATCTCGCCCCTGGCCCTGCTGGTGCAGCGCGTGGTGATCCCGCGTATCGACCTCACCGAACCGAGTGCCGAACTGCAGCGCCTGGCCGATGGCCGCGCCAATTGGACCTTCACGTTCGACCCCAAGGACCCGAACGCCGAACCCTCCAACTGGGTGGTGGACATCGGCGCCATCGGTTTTGACAAGGGCCATGTGACCCTCGACGACCAAACCCTCAAGACCCAACTCGATGTGATCATCGACCCGCTGGGCAAACCCATCCCGTTCGGCGAAATCGTCGGCGATGCCGATGCCAAAAAAGCCCTGGAAAAAGGCGCCGCGCCCCAGGACTATGCCTTCGGCCTCAAGGTCAAAGGCCAATACCACGGCCAGAAACTCGATGGCGCCGGCAAGATCGGCGGCCTGCTGGCCCTGCAGGACGCGACCAAGCCGTTCCCCCTGCAAGCCCAAGTGAAGATCGCCGACACCAGCATCGCCCTGGCCGGCACGCTGACCGATCCGCTCAACCTCGGCGCCCTCGACCTGCGCCTGAAACTGGCGGGCGCCAGCCTGGGCAACCTGTACCCACTCACTGGCGTGACCCTGCCGGATTCCCCGGCGTATTCCACCGACGGCCACCTGATCGCCAAGCTGCACGAGGCCGGTGGCGCGTCATTTCGCTATGAAAACTTCAACGGCAAAATCGGCAACAGCGACATTCACGGCAACCTCGCCTACCTGGCCAGCCAGCCGCGGCCCAAGCTCAGCGGCGCCTTGGTGTCCAACCAACTGCTGATGACCGACCTTGCGCCTTTGATCGGCGCCGATTCCAACGCCAAGCAAAAAGCCCGTGGCGGTGAAAGCAAACAGCCCGCGACCAAAGTGCTGCCGGTAGAAGCGTTCCGCACCGAGCGCTGGCGCGACATGGATGCCGATGTGGAGTTCACCGGTAAACGCATCGTGCACAGCGCCGACTTGCCCTTCACGGACCTCTACACGCACCTGGTGCTCAACGATGGCGAACTGAGCCTGGAACCGCTGCGCTTCGGCGTGGCCGGCGGCAAGCTCGATGCGCAGATCCGCCTGAATGGCCGCCTCACGCCGATGGAGGGCCGCGCCAGGCTCACCGCGCGCAACTTCAAGCTCAAACAACTGTTCCCGACGTTCGAACCGATGAAGACCAGCTTCGGTGAACTCAACGGCGACGCTGATATAACCGGGCGCGGTAACTCGGTGGCGGCGCTGCTGGGCAGCGCCAACGGTGACCTGAAGATGCTGATCAACGATGGCGCCATCAGCCGTGGCCTGATGGAAATCGCCGGGCTCAACGTGGGTAACTACGTGGTTGGCCGCCTGTTCGGCGACAAGGAAGTGAAGATCAACTGCGCGGCGGCGGACTTCGGCATCAAGACCGGCCTGGCAACCACACGGCTGTTTGTGTTCGATACCGAGAACGCCATCATCTACATCGACGGCACCGCGAACATGGCCAGCGAGCAACTGGACCTGACCATCACCCCCGAATCCAAGGGCTTTCGCCTGTTTTCGCTACGCTCGCCGCTGTACGTGAACGGGCCGTTCATCAAGCCCAATGCCGGGGTCAAAGCCGTACCGTTGATGCTGCGTGGCGCCGGCATGGTAGCGCTGGGAGTGATCGCGGGGCCGGCGGCGGGGTTGCTGGCGCTGGTAGCACCGAGTGGGGATGTGCCGAACCAATGCGCGCCGTTGCTGCAACAGATGAAGGAAGGCAAGGCGCCGAAAACCGTGAAGGGCTGACTGACCAAACGCAGCTTTAAATGTGGAAGGGGGCTTGCTCCCGATAGCGGTGGGTCAGTGCCGGGTGTACTGACTGACCCACCGCTATCGGATGCAAGCCTCCTCCCGTACGGGTTTACAGGTCCTGCAGGATGTCCGCCATGTCATCGGCGTGCTCTTCTTCCTGGGCCAGGATGTCTTCGAAGATCCGGCGCGTGGTCGGGTCTTTATCACCGATGTACTGGATGATTTCGCGATAGCTGTCCACCGCGATGCGCTCGGCCACCAGGTCTTCGAAGACCATTTCCTTCAAGGTATTGCCCGCAACGTATTGAGCATGGGAGTTCTGGGACAGCAGGTCGGGGTTGAACTCCGGTTCGCCGCCCAACTGCACGATGCGCTCGGCCAGTTTGTCGGCGTGTTCGGCTTCCTGAGTCGCGTGTTCGAGGAATTCATTGGCGGCAACGCTGGCTTTCAGGCCGTTGGCCATGAAGTAGTGACGCTTGTAGCGCAACACGCACACCAGCTCGGTGGCCAGCGACTCGTTGAGCAGGCGGATGATTTCCTGGCGGTCGGCGTCGTAGCCTTCGGTCACGGCGCCGTTTTCGACGTTCTGGCGGGCGCGGCTGCGCAGGGTGGCAACGTCGGTCAAATGTGCTTCAGTCATCTCGATCTCCTGGGGCTAATCCGGTTGGGTGCCACGCTCTGGCGGCGTGATCACTGCAAGTTGTGAGTCCCAGGCAACGCAAAAAGTTTTATCGGATTTGTCTACAGGTGTCATGAGTACGTAGCCGCAGACGGCTACGCTGCACTGACTCCTCCTTGATCAGGGACGTTCGCTTCATGTCGCAGTCGTTAGCCACGCGTTATCCGCTGGTGCTGGTGCCCGGCATGCTCGGGTTTGTGCGCCTGGGGTTCTTCCCCTATTGGTATGGCATCGTCCCGGCACTGCGCGCCGGTGGAGCCCAGGTATTCCCGGTGCAGGTGGCGCCGCTGGACTCCAACGAAGTGCGTGGCGAGCAGTTGCTGGTGCACATCGCGCAGATCCGCCGCGACACCGGCTTGGATAAGGTCAACCTCATCGGCCATAGCCAAGGCTCACTGACCGCGCGTTATGCCGCAGCCAAGCGGCCGGAGTGGGTGGCGTCGGTGACGTCGGTGGCCGGCCCCAACCACGGTTCAGAGTTGGCCGACCATATCCATGCCCACTACCCCGTCGAGGGCGCCAAAGGCCGCCTCATGAGTGCGCTGTTTCATCTGGTTGCCTGGCTGATGGGCGTGCTGGAAACCGGCTATCGCGGGCCGCGCTTCAAGGCAGACTTGCACGCATCGCACCTGTCGCTGACCAGCGCGGGCGTAGCGCTGTTCAATCGCCAGTACCCCCAGGGGCTGCCCGACACGTGGGGCGGGCAGGGCGCGGAGCTGGTCAATGGCGTGCGCTATTACTCGTGGTCGGGCACGTTGCAGCCAGGCACCACTGACCGTGGCCGCAACCTGTTCGACGGTACTAACCGCAGCTGCCGCTTGTTTGCCCGCAGTTTTGTGCGCGAAAAAGGCCAGTGCGACGGCATGGTCGGGCGCTACAGCTCGCACTTGGGGCGGGTGATCGGTGACGACTATGCGCTGGACCATTTCGATATCGTCAACCAGTCCTTGGGGCTGGTGGGCAAGGGCGCCGAGCCGATCCGCCTGTTTGTGGAGCATGCGCAGCGGCTCAAGGCCGCCGGGGTGTAGCGAGTCGAACCGGAGTTGTCCAACGCTCCGACAAAATCACCCCGCCCAGCGTGAGCAAGCCACCTATCAAGTGGTACAGCGCCAATTGCTCCTTCAGCACCACGGCCGCGATCAACGCCGTAATCAACGGCAGCAAGTTGAAAAATAACGTGGTGCGGCTGGGGCCCAGGGTCTTGACCGAGTGCATCCAGGCCAGTGGCGCGAGCATCGATGCCAGCATGCAGGCGTACAGCACCAGCGGAACATTCGCCCAACCCAGGCCTGCCTTGGGCGAGAACACAAACAACGGCAACAGTACCGCCACCGCGACGAGTATCTGCAAGTACAGCAACACCAACGGCGGCAGACGCAGTTGCCATTTTTTCAGCAGGGTGCTGTAGACCGCATACGCCAGGGTCGCAACCAGCATCATGCCGTCGCCCAGGTTGACCCCATGTTGCAGCAGCGTCCCCAGGCTGCCGGCCGAGACCACCACGGCCACGCCGGCAAACGACAGCACGGCACCGGTGAGCGCGCCGAAGGTCAGGCGCTGGCCGAGGCTGATGATGGCCGCCGTCAGGGCCATCAACGGCATCAGCGACAGGATGATGCCCATGTTGGTGGCGCTGGTCAGCGCTGCGGCGTAATAGGCCAGGCTTTGGTACACGGCCATGCCCAGCACGCCGAGGATCACGATCTTGCCCAGGTTCGGGCGAATGCGGGCCCAGTGGGCGACTACCGGTTTGAGCATGAACGGTGTGAACAGCAGCGCCGCGAACAGCCAGCGGTAAAAACCGATCTCCGAGGGGAAGATCGAGCCGACGGCCAGTTTGTTGACCACGGTATTGCCGGCCCAGATGAAGATGGCCAGCAAGGGATACGCGTATTGCATGACATCGCCGTACAGAGGAATGAACGGGGATTATCCTCTCTTCGTGGGAATGTGTAACAGGATTTGGCTACACTCTGCGAAGGCTGCGCCCCTCGGCGCGGTAACCGGGAGAAAACTCCATGAAGATGTTGCGTGTTCCGTTGATGATGATAGGCCTGCTGCTCTGTTCCCAAGGCTTTGCCGCCACCGCGCAGCAAAACAAAATGACCACCTGCAATGCCGAAGCCACCACCAAGACGCTCAAAGGCGACGAGCGCAAGGCCTTCATGAAAACCTGCCTGTCGGCCCCGGCGGCCAATGACGCCAAGACCCTGACCCCGCAGCAGCAGAAAATGAAGGATTGCAATGCCTCGGCGAAAACCAAGGCGCTGACCGGCGATGCGCGCAAGACGTTCATGAGCACCTGCCTCAAAGGCTGACCCCCTATTTCGCCAACGCTGGAAAACAACTGTGGAAGGGGGCTTGCTCCCTCCCACACTTGATCGGCATTCGCGCCTTCAGCTCTCGCTTGATTTCTTGAACGCTGGCAGACTGCCCATCCTTTAACGCCGTTCGTTTTGAGGCTGTATGCCAACGTTTTCTCAGCGTCCTATGTTGTTGCTGGCCAGCTACATCATCATTTTTGGCGGGTTGCTGCTGGTCCTGCCGCTCAAACTACTGCCTAGCCTGCTGGCCGGCCTGTTGGTCTATGAACTGGTCAACATGCTCACCCCCCAACTGCAACGGCTGATCGAAGGCCGCCGCGCGCGCTGGCTGGCGGTGGCCTTGCTCGGCACCCTGATCGTCAGCGTACTGACGTTGATCTTTGCCGGCGCCATCAGCTTCCTGCTCCACGAAGCCGAAAACCCTGGGGCTTCCCTCGACAAATTCATGGGTGTGGTCGACCGCGCGCGCGGCCAATTGCCGCCGTTCCTCGATGCCTACCTGCCCGCCAGCGCCGCCGAATTCCGCGTGGCCATCGGCGAATGGCTGAGCAAGCACCTGAGTGAACTGCAACTGGTTGGTAAAGACGCGGCGCACATGTTCGTCACCCTGCTGATCGGCATGGTGCTCGGCGCGATCATCGCCTTGCAACGCATCCCCGACCTGACCAAACGCAAGCCCCTGGCCGCCGCGCTGTTCGACCGCCTGCACCTGCTGGTCCAGGCGTTTCGCAACATTGTGTTCGCGCAAATCAAGATCGCCGCGCTCAACACCGCGTTCACGGCGGTGTTCCTCGCCGTGGTACTGCCGCTGTGCGGCATCCACCTGCCGCTGACCAAAACCCTGATCGTGCTGACCTTCCTGCTCGGCCTGCTGCCGGTGATCGGCAACCTGATGTCCAACACCCTCATCACCATCGTCGCGCTGTCGCTGTCGATCTGGGTGGCGGTGGCGGCGTTGGGGTATCTGATCGTGATCCACAAGGTCGAGTACTTCCTCAACGCGCGCATTGTCGGCGGGCAGATCAGTGCCAAGTCGTGGGAATTGTTGTTGGCGATGCTGGTGTTTGAAGCGGCATTCGGCCTGCCGGGGGTGGTGGCGGGGCCGATTTATTACGCGTATCTGAAGAGTGAGCTGAAGCTCGGCGGTATGGTTTAAGCCTTGTGCTGCCTGGGCGCGCCTCATCGGGGGCAAGCCCCCTCCCACCTTTGAATGTGTTCACAAATCAAAATGTGGGAGGGTGCTTGCCCCCGATGGCGTCACACAGGTGAAACTCAGTTCCCGTAGCGCTTGCTCGCCTCAATCGCCAGGCCGCTGCCAATACTGCCAAAAATATTGCCTTCCACATGCCGCGCATTCGGCAGCATCGCCGCGATGCTGTGACGCAGCGCCGGGATGCCGCTGGAGCCGCCGGTAAAGAACACCGTGTCCACCTGCGCCACGCTCACCGAAGCATCGTTGAGCAATTGCGTCACGCTGGCGCGCACGCGTTCGAGCAAGGCGTCGATGGACGATTCGAACAGCGCCCGGCTCAGGTCGACGCTCAGGCCCGCTTCGATACGGTCCAGCGGCACGTGGCGGCGTTCTTCGTGGGTCAACTGGATCTTGGTTTCTTCAACCTCCATCGCCAACCAGTGCCCGGCGCGCTGTTCGATCAGCTTGAACAGGCGGTCGATGCCGCCGGTGTCTTCGATGTCGTAGCGCATGCTGCCCAGGGCCAACTGGGACTTTTGCGAGTACACCGAGTTGATCGTGTGCCACGTGGCCAGGTTCATGTGGTGGCTGGTGGGCATGTAGGCACCGCTTTTCATGCGGCTGCCGTAACCGAACAGCGGCATCATGCCGGCCAGCGAGAGCTGTTTGTCGAAGTCGGTACCGCCGATGTGTACGCCGCCGGTGGCGAGGATGTCGCTCTGGCGGTTGTCGTTGTGACGACGCTCCGGCGACAGGCGCACCAGCGAGAAGTCGGAGGTACCGCCGCCGATATCGACGATCAGCACCAGCTCTTCTTTTTCGATGGTGGACTCGTAGTCGAACGCCGCTGCGATCGGCTCGTACTGGAACGAGATGTCCTTGAAGCCGATCTTGCGCGCCACGTCGACCAGGGTGTTTTCCGCTTCCTGGTCGGCCATCGGGTCGTCATCGACGAAAAATACCGGGCGGCCCAGTACCACTTCTTCGAACTCTCGGCCGGCGTTGGCTTCGGCGCGGCTCTTGAGTTGGCCGATAAACAGCGCCAGCAGGTCGGTGAACGGCATCGCCGTGCCCAATAGGCTGGTGTCGTGTTTGATCAGCTTGGAGCCCAACAGGCTCTTGAGCGAGCGCATCAAGCGGCCTTCGTAGTTTTCCAGGTACTCGTGCAGTGCCAGGCGACCGTACACCGGGCGACGCTCCTCGAAGTTGAAGAACACCACCGACGGCAAGGTGATCTTGTCGTCCTCCAGCGCGATAAGCGTCTCCTGGCCGGGGCGGATCCAGCCGACGGTGGAGTTGGACGTGCCAAAGTCGATGCCGCAGGCACGGGCTGGGGATGGGTTTTTCATGTCTATCGGGTTCCGGTCGAAAAACGGCCGCGCAGTGTATGCCAGTCGAAGGCGGATGCGTAGGCCGACCATCCGTTAAATCGTGCTTGAAAGTGCGCGATTCGCCCCCACATGTGGTGCATACGGCACGTGCCGATTAACACTGCGACGCACCCCCAGGCCACATCACTCAACAGGTGCAAAACAACGCACGTTGTGCCCCGGGCTGTGCGATCTCGATTAAGGATGGTGAACCGCCGATGGATTTCAAAGACTACTACAAGATATTGGGTGTCGAGCCGAGCGCCGATGACAAGGAAATCAAGGCCGCCTATCGCAAGCTCGCGCGCAAATATCACCCGGATGTCAGCAAGGAAAAAGACGCCGAAGCCAAGTTCAAGGACGCGTCCGAAGCCTATGAGGCGCTTAAAAGCGCCGACAAACGCGCCGAGTACGACGAACTGCGCAAGTACGGCCAGCATGGCCAGCCGTTCCAGGGGCCACCGGGCTGGCAGAGCCGTGGCGGCTTTGGCGGCGGCCAGGACGCGGGCGATTTCTCGGACTTTTTCAGTTCGATCTTCGGCTCGCGCGGCGATGCCTTTGGTGGCGGCCAGCGCCGGCCCACCGGGCGTAAAGGCCAGGACGTGGAAATGCAGCTGTCGGTGTTCCTGGAGGAGACGCTGTCCACCGAGTCCAAGCAGGTCACCTTCCAGGTGCCGCAATACGACGCCTCGGGCCGGCACGTCAGCAACACCACCAAGAGCCTGAACGTGAAGATCCCCGCCGGCGTGACCGACGGTGAGCGCATCCGCCTCAAAGCGCAGGGCGCGCCGGGTATCGGTGGCGGGGCCAATGGCGATCTGTACCTGATCATCAAGTTCGCGCCGCACCCCAAGTTCGAAGTGGACGGTGAAAACCTGATCATCGACCTGCCATTGGCGCCGTGGGAATTGGCGTTGGGCACCGAAGTCACCGTGCCCACCCTCACCGGCAAGATCAACCTCAAGGTGCCGGCCGGCAGCCAGAACGGCCAGCGCATGCGTGCCAAGGGCCACGGTTTGCTGAACAAGGCCGGGCAGCGCGGCTACCTGTTTGTGCAACTCAAGGCGGTCATGCCCAAACAGGCCGACGACGAGACCATCGCGCTGTGGCAGGCACTGGCGAAAAAGGCCAACTTCAACCCGCGCGAAAACTTCTAAGCCCCGGTGGCGAGGGAGCACGCTCCCTCGCCACCGGGGTAAGTCAGAACAGGAAGTAACGCTGCGCCATCGGCAGTACGTCAGCCGGTTCACACCACAGCAACACCCCATCCGCCTTGACCTGATACGTCTGTGGGTCGACCTCGATATCCGGCAGGTAATCGTTGTGGATCAGGTCGCTTTTCTGCACGTCGCGACACCCCTTCACCACCGCGATCTGTTTCTTCAAACCCAAGGCTTCCGGCAAGCCGGCCTCCAGTGCGGCCTGGCTGATGAACGTCAGGCTGGTGGCGTGCAGCGAGCTGCCGAAGCTGGCGAACATCGGGCGGTAGTGCACCGGTTGCGGCGTTGGGATCGAGGCATTGGCGTCGCCCATCAGGCTTGAGGCAATCGCGCCGCCCTTGAGGATCAGGGTCGGCTTGATGCCGAAAAACGCCGGGCGCCACAGCACCAGGTCGGCCCACTTGCCCACCTCGATGGAGCCGACGATGTGGCTGATGCCGTGGGTGATCGCCGGGTTGATGGTGTATTTGGCGATGTAGCGCTTGGCGCGGAAGTTGTCGTTACCCGCGCCGTCGCCGGGCAAGGCGCCGCGTTGCTTTTTCATCTTGTCGGCGGTCTGCCAGGTACGCGTGATCACCTCGCCGACGCGGCCCATGGCCTGGCTGTCGGAGCTGATCATCGAGAACGCGCCGAGGTCATGCAGGATATCTTCGGCGGCGATGGTCTCGCGGCGGATGCGGCTTTCGGCGAAGGCCACGTCCTCGGCGATGCTTGGGTCCAGGTGATGGCAGACCATCAACATGTCCAAGTGCTCGTCGATGGTGTTGCGCGTAAACGGTCGCGTTGGGTTGGTTGAGCTGGGCAACACGTTGGGGAAGCCGCAGGCCTTGATGATGTCTGGCGCGTGGCCGCCGCCGGCGCCCTCGGTGTGATAGGTGTGGATGGTGCGCCCCTTGAGCGCGGCGAGGGTGGTTTCGACGAAGCCGGATTCGTTGAGCGTGTCGCTGTGGATCGCCACCTGCACGTCGTACCTGTCGGCGACGCTCAGGCAGTTGTCGATGCTGGCGGGCGTGGTGCCCCAGTCTTCATGCAGCTTCAAGCCGATGGCGCCGGCCTTGACCTGCTCGACCAACGGCTCCGGCAGGCTGGCGTTGCCCTTGCCGGTAAAGCCGATGTTCATCGGGAACGAATCGCTGGCCTGCAGCATGCGCGCCAGGTGCCAGGGGCCCGAGGTGCAGGTGGTGGCGTTGGTACCGGTAGCCGGCCCCGTGCCGCCGCCGATCATGGTGGTCACGCCGCTGGTCAGTGCTTCTTCAATCTGCTGCGGGCAGATGAAATGCACGTGGCTGTCGATGCCGCCGGCGGTGAGGATCATGCCTTCGCCGGCAATCACTTCGGTGCTGGCGCCGATAGCCATGGTCACGCCTGGCTGGATGTCCGGGTTACCGGCTTTGCCGATCGCGTGAATACGCCCGTTTTTCAAGCCGACGTCGGCCTTGACGATGCCCCAGTGGTCGATGATCAGCGCGTTGGTGATCAGGGTGTCGACCACTTCATGGGCAAGCAACTGGCTTTGGCCCTGGCCGTCGCGGATCACCTTGCCGCCACCGAATTTGACTTCTTCGCCGTAGACGGTGAAGTCCTGTTCCACTTCGACGAACAATTCGGTGTCGGCCAGGCGCACCTTGTCACCGACGGTGGGGCCGTACATGTCGGCGTAGGCTTGGCGGCTGATTTTCATAGGGTTGTCCTGAAAAATGTGTGTTGAATATGAGGCCGCTATCGGGGGCTTGCTCCCGATGAGGCCCTAAAGGTCGCCCATGATCCGACCGGCAAACCCAAACACCCGCCGCCCACCACTCAAATCCACCAACTCCACCTCGCGGCTCTGCCCCGGCTCAAACCGCACCGCAGTCCCCGCCGGAATGTTCAAGCGCATGCCCCGGCTGGCGGCACGGTCAAACGTCAGCGCGTCATTGGTTTCGAAAAAATGGTAATGCGAACCCACCTGGATCGGCCGGTCGCCGCTGTTGGCCACGCTCAGGATGATGGTGCGGCGGCCGACGTTGAGTTCGATCTCGCCGGGCTGGATGCGGTATTGGCCAGGAATCATGCAGGTTGCCCCAGGGTCTTGAAGTAGATGGCGGTCGGGCTGTAGCGCCCGTCCGGGCTTTGGCAGTAATCGGGCAGTTCACCGATCTTGGTGTAGCGCAGCGCCTGGTAGAAGGCTTCCGCCGTAGAGCCGGCTTCGGTGTCCAGGTACAGCAGGCCGCGTTTGTGTTGGCGCGCGGCGAGTTCCAGCGCGTGCATCAATTGCTGGCCCAGGCCATGGCGCCGGGCGCTGCTGTGCACCAGCAGTTTTTGCACCTCGGCACGGTTCAGGCCATTGGCTTTCTGGCACAGCGCCAATTGCACGCTGGCCTGCACCTGTTCATCGCGCACCACCACCCACAACAGCAAGCCGGCGTCTTCGATACCGGCTTGCACGCCGCTCAAATAAGCGCGGGCCTGGGCGTCATCGAAGTCAGCCATGAAACCCACCGAGGCGCCATGCTTCACCGCGTCCAGCAACAGTTCGATCAAGCCCTGGCGGTAATGGGCAAAGCTTTCAGCATGGACTCGACGCAGTTGTGCAGCGCTCATCGATCTCACTCCTTGGGCGGTTCGGCGCCCGGGTTCAAGGCCAGTTGCATAAAGGTCAGGTCGAGCCAGCGGCCAAACTTGATGCCCACTCGCGGCATCTGCCCGGTGGTGACGAACCCCAGGCGCTCATGCAGGCGGATCGAGGCCTGGTTGCCGCTTTCGATGGCGGCGACCATCACGTACTTGCCGGCGGCGCGCGCGCGTTCGATCAAGACTTGCATCAGGCGCGGGCCCAGGCCTTTGCCGCGCTGGTCGTTACGCACGTACACCGAGTGCTCGACGCTGTAGCGGAAGCCTTCGAAGGGCCGCCAATCGCCGAACGAGGCGTAGCCGGTGACCTCATCGTTTTCCACCGCCACCAGAATCGGGTAGCCCTGGGCCTGGCGCGCGCTGAACCAGGCCTGGCGGTTGGCCAGGTCCACCGGTTGCTCGTTCCAGATCGCTGTGGTGTTGCACACCGCGTCGTTGTAGATGTCGCGAATGGCGGGAAGGTCCTTTTCGGTTGCATCACGAATCATGGCCGGGCCTCAGGCAATCGGTTGGTGGACGGTGACCAGCTTGGTGCCGTCCGGGAAGGTGGCTTCCACCTGGATATCCGGGATCATTTCCGGGATGCCTTCCATCACCTGTTCGCGGCTGAGCAGGGTGGTGCCGTAGTGCATCAGGTCGGCCACAGTGCGGCCATCGCGGGCACCTTCCATCAGCGCGGCGCTGATGTAGGCGATGGTTTCCGGGTAGTTGAGCTTCACACCGCGCGCCAGGCGACGCTCGGCCACCAGGCCTGCGGTGAAGATCAACAGCTTGTCTTTTTCCCGTGGGGTGAGGTCCATGGTTCAAGGTCCTTTAAATGCATTCTTAAATACAGTGGAGATCAAATGTGGGAGGGGCGGTGCGACGATTCGACTTGCTCCCGATGGCGATGGATCAGTGACAGATTTATTGCATGACACTCAGCTATCGGGAGCACGTCGAATCGTCGCACCGCCCCTCCCACATTTTGATCTTCATGTGCTCCAGATTCGTGGTGCGACGGCTTCGCGCCCAAGTGCCGCCGGACGCAACAGCCGCCATAAATCAATCAACCATCCCCGCGCCAGCAGCGCTTCACCGGCCAGGCAACGCGCCACCAGCAAGCCGGGCAGTTGGGTCAGGTCGCCGCGTACGGCGTTCGGCAGCGCGCGACATTGTTCAAGCAACTGAGCAGGGATGTCGCCGGTGACCAGCAATGTGGCGAACACCGGTTGCCCATCCAGTCCGATCGGTGAGTCGAGCAAGCCATCGCCGCCGACGATGCGCTGGCGTTCATGCCAGAGCAACCGACCGTCGCGGCGGATATCCAAATGGGCTTGAAAATGGCCCAGGTCGAAGCGCTCGCCACTGGCTGGGCGACCCAGGGCGACCACATCCCAGTAGAACAGGCGGGCGTCGCCTTGCAGGTCAATGCGCGTGGTGAGTTCGGCCTGGGCGGCGCTGAATACGATGGTTTCCTGGGGCAGCCATTCCAGCGTGGCGCCCGCTGCGACGCGCAGGTCGAGGTGCTGATACGCAGGGCCCTTGGCGCGATACCACTTGGCTGCGCCGGGGCTGGTCAATTGGGCCCAGGCACCTTCGGCGACATGGGCGCTGATAGCCAGGCGATCCCCGCCGGCAATGCCGCCGGGCGGGTGCACGATGATGTGCTGGCACACCTCGGGGCCTTCGGCATACAGGTGCTTTTGCACGCGCAGCGGGCCGAGGTGGCGGCGCATCACCGGGCGCGTGGTGTCGCCGAAACGCGCGTAGCCGAGTTCCAGCTCGGCGTGCCAGCTGGGGGTGAACAAGGCAGAGGAAACGGGCAGGTTCATGGTTGGGTGCTTATCGTCAGGACGCTACAGATTAGATCGTTACCAGGCCGCGCACACCGTCGCTTTGCATATTTTCGCCACGGCCCTGCTGCACGATTTCACCCCGCGACATCACCAGGTACTGGTCGGCCAGTTCGGCGGCGAAGTCATAGAACTGCTCCACCAACAGAATCGCCATGTCGCCGCGTGCCGCGAGCTGTTTGATCACTGCGCCGATCTCCTTGATCACCGACGGCTGGATGCCTTCGGTGGGTTCGTCGAGGATCAACAGGCGCGGGCGGCTGGCCAGGGCACGGCCGATGGCCAGCTGCTGTTGTTGCCCGCCGGACAAGTCACCGCCGCGCCGATGCTTCATCTGCAGCAGCACCGGGAACAGCTCGTAGATAAACGCCGGCACCTCTTTGGCCTCCGAGCCAGGGAAGCGCGACAGGCCCATCAGCAGGTTTTCTTCTACCGTCAGGCGCCCGAAAATCTCGCGACCCTGGGGCACGTAGGCGATCCCTGCATGCACGCGCTGGTGTGGCTTGAAACCGGTAATGGCGCGACCTTCCCAATTCACCGCGCCCTCTTTGGCCGGCAGCAACCCCATCAGGCACTTGAGCAGGGTGGTCTTGCCCACGCCGTTACGGCCGAGCAGGCAGGTCACTTCGCCGATCTTCACGTCAAACGACAGCCCGCGCAGGATGTGGCTACCGCCGTAGTACTGGTGCAATTTTTCGACTTGCAGCATACCCAAATTCTCCTCAAATCCTTTGTGGAAGGGGGCTGGCAAGCCCCCTTCCAGCAAGTCAGCGGCCGAGGTACACCTCGATCACCCGCTCGTTTTCCTGCACCTGTTCCAGCGACCCCTCGGCCAGCACGCTGCCCTGGTGCAACACCGTCACGTGGTCGGCAATCGAGCCGACAAAGCCCATGTCGTGTTCCACCACCATCAGCGAATGCTTGCCCGCCAGGCGTTTGAACAGCTCGGCGGTGAACTCGGTTTCGGCGTCGGTCATGCCCGCCACCGGTTCATCCAGCAGCAACAGCTGCGGGTCCTGCATCAACAGCATGCCGATTTCCAAAAACTGCTTCTGGCCGTGGGACAGCAGGCCGGCAGGGCGCTGTACCGATGCGGTGAGGCGAATGGTGTCGAGCACTTCTTCGATACGGTCTTTCTGTTCGCCGCTCAGGCGCGCGCGCAGGCTGGCCCACACCGACTTGTCGGTGTTCTGCGCCAGCTCCAGGTTTTCGAACACGCTGAGGGCTTCGAACACCGTGGGCTTCTGGAACTTGCGGCCGATGCCGGCCTGGGCGATCTGCACTTCACTCATGCCGGTGAGGTCCAGGGTTTCGCCGAACCAGGCGTTGCCGTGGCTGGGTCGGGTCTTGCCGGTGATCACGTCCATCAGCGTGGTCTTGCCCGCGCCGTTGGGGCCGATGATGCAGCGCAGTTCGCCGACGCCGATGTACAGGTTGAGGTCGTTGAGCGCCTTGAAACCATCGAAGCTGACGCTGATGTCTTCCAGGGTCAGGATCGTGCCATGGCGCGTGTTGAGGCCCTTGCCTGCAGCCTGGCCGATGCCGATCGCATCACGGCCGCTGCCTGCATCGAAAATAGGTTCAAGCATGACGTTCCTCATTTCTTCAGCAGGCCGATAACGCCCTTGGGCAGGTACAGGGTGACGATGATGAACAACGCCCCGAGGAAGAACAGCCAGTATTCCGGGAAGGCCACGGTGAACCAGCTCTTCATGCCATTGACCACCCCGGCGCCGAGCAAGGGGCCGATCAGCGTGCCGCGCCCGCCCAGGGCCACCCACACGGCGGCTTCGATGGAGTTGGTCGGCGACATTTCGCTGGGGTTGATGATGCCCACCTGCGGCACATACAAAGCCCCGGCCAAGCCGCACAACACGGCGCTCAACACCCACACGAACAGCTTGAAACCACGCGGGTCGTAGCCGCAGAACATCAGGCGGTTCTCGGCATCGCGCAGGGCAGTCAGCACGCGGCCGAACTTGCTTTGCGCCAGGCGCCAGCCGATGTACAGGCTCGCCACCAGCAGCAGCACCGTGGCGGTAAACAGCACGGCGCGCGTACCCGGCTCGGTGATGCCAAAGCCCAGAATGCTGCGAAAGTTGGTAAAGCCGTTATTGCCGCCAAACCCGGTCTCGTTGCGAAAGAACAGCAGCATCCCGGCAAAGGTCAGGGCCTGGGTCATGATCGAGAAATACACGCCCTTGATCCGCGAGCGGAAGGCGAAGAAGCCGAACACCAACGCCAGCAACCCCGGCGCCAATACCACCAGGCACAGGGCCCACAGGAAGTGGTCGGTGCCGGCCCAATACCAGGGCAGTTCGGTCCACGATAAAAACGTCATGAACGCCGGTAACTCACTGCCGGCGGCCTGGCGCATCAGGTACATGCCCATCGCATAACCGCCCAGGGCAAAAAACAGCCCGTGGCCCAGGGACAGCATCCCGGCATAACCCCACACCAGGTCCAGGGCCAGCGCGACGATGGCGTAGCAGAGGATCTTGCCCACCAGCGTCAGGGTGTACGCCGACACGTGCAGCGGGTTTTGCGGCGACAGCAGCGAGCACAACGGCAACGCCAGCAGCAGGATCAGCACGATCACACCGACGGCAATCGTCGCCTTGGGGCCGGCCTTTTGTGCGGCCGTAAGCATCAATGGCTGGTTCATCAGTCGATCACCCGTCCTTTCAGTGCGAAGAGTCCCTGCGGGCGTTTCTGGATAAACAGAATGATCAGCGCGAGGATCAGGATCTTGCCGAGCACGGCTCCGATCTGCGGCTCAAGAATTTTGTTGGCGATGCCCAACCCGAAGGCCGCCGTGACACTGCCGGCCAGTTGGCCGACACCGCCGAGCACCACCACCAGGAACGAGTCGATGATGTAGCTCTGGCCAAGGTCCGGCCCGACGTTGCCGATCTGGCTCAGCGCCACGCCGCCCAGGCCGGCGATGCCGGAGCCGAGGCCAAAGGCGAGCATGTCCACGCGCCCGGTGGGCACGCCGCAGCAGGCGGCCATGTTGCGGTTCTGGGTGACCGCGCGCACGTTCAGGCCCAGGCGGGTCTTGTTCAGCAGCAGCCACGTGAGTACCACCACAAACAACGCAAAGGCGATGATCACGATGCGGTTGTACGGCAGCACCAGGTTGGGCAGCACCTGGATGCCACCGGACAACCATTGCGGGTTGGCCACCTCGACGTTCTGCGCGCCGAACACCAGGCGCACCAGTTGGATCAGCATCAGGCTGATGCCCCAGGTGGCCAGCAGGGTTTCCAGGGGGCGGCCGTACAAATGGCGGATCACCGTGCGTTCCAGCGCCATACCGATGGCGGCGGTGACAAAGAACGCCACCGGCAGCGCGATCAACGGGTAGAACTCGATGGCTGCGGGTACGTAGCGCTGCATCAGTAACTGCACCACGTACGTGGAGTAGGCGCCGAGCATCAGCATCTCGCCGTGGGCCATGTTGATCACGCCGAGCAGTCCGAAGGTGATCGCCAGGCCCAGCGCGGCCAGCAGCAGGATCGACCCCAGGGACATGCCGCTGAACGCCTGGCCGAGGATCTCGCCCATCATCAGTTTGCGTTTGACCTGGGCCAGGCTGGTTTCGGCGGCGGTGTGCACGCCGGCATCGGTTTCGACGCCGGGCGCGAGCAGGGCTTCCAGGCGCGTGCGGGCCAGCGGGTCGCCGGTGCTGCCAAGCAAACGCACGGCGGCCAGGCGCACCACCGGGTCGGGGTCGACCAATTGCAGGTTGGCCAGCGCCAGGCTCAGGGCGGTATGCACGCCTTCATCGGTTTCGGCGGCGACGCGCTGGTCGAGGAATTTGAGCTGCGCCGGTTGTGCGCTTTTTTGCAGGGTTTGCGCGGCGGTCAAACGGACCTTGGGGTCGGCGGCGAGCAGTTGCTGACTGGCTTGCACGTTATCGATCAGGCCGCGCAGGCGGTTGTTCAGGCGCACGGTTTTGGTTTCGCCGTTGAGCGTGAGCTGGCCTTGCTCCAGGGCGTCCACCAGCTCGATGCGTGTCGGGTCGGGGTTGGCGGCCCAATCCTGGAGGAGTTTGGCTTGCTGCGCCGGGTTGGCGGCGAGGAAGTCTTCGGCGTCGCTTGCGTGTACCGCCAAAGGCAGTAACAGCAGCAGTGCCAGGAAATAGCGATGGAGGGCAGCGGGCATAAACAAATGTCCTAGTCGTGCCGGACAGTGTGGGAAGAGGATCGCCCCCTCCCACATTTGGCCTGGGGGGCTTTAGTTGCTCTTCACCGCATAGTCCGGCTTTTTGTCATTGCCAGGGATGTACGGGCTCCACGGCTGCGCGCGGATCGGCTCCTGGGTCTGCCACACCACCGAGAACTGCCCGTCGGCCTGGATCTCGCCGATCATCACCGGCTTGTGCAGGTGGTGGTTGGTCTTGTCCATGGTCAGGGTGAAGCCCGACGGTGCGGCGAAGGTCTGGCCGGCCAGCGCTTCACGCACTTTGTCGACGTCGGTGGACTTGGCTTTCTCGGCCGCCTGCGCCCACATGTGGATGCCCACGTAGGTGGCTTCCATCGGGTCGTTGGTCACGGCTTTGTCGGCGCCCGGCAGGTTGTGTTTCTTGGCGTAGGCCTTCCAGTCGGCGACGAACTTTTTGTTCACCGGGTTCTCCACCGACTGGAAGTAGTTCCAGGCGGCGAGGTTGCCTACCAGCGGCTTGGTGTCGATGCCGCGCAGTTCTTCTTCGCCGACGGAGAAGGCCACCACCGGCACGTCGGTGGCCTTCAAGCCTTGGTTGGCCAGTTCTTTGTAGAACGGCACGTTGGAGTCGCCGTTCACGGTGGAAATCACCGCGGTCTTGCCGCCGGCGGAGAATTTTTTGATGTTGGCGACGATGGTCTGGTAATCGGCGTGGCCGAACGGGGTGTAGACCTCTTCGATGTCTTTATCCGCCACGCCTTTGGAATGCAGGAACGAACGCAGGATCTTGTTGGTGGTGCGCGGGTACACGTAGTCGGTGCCCAACAGGAAGAAACGCTTGGCGCCGCCGCCTTCTTCGCTCATCAGGTATTCCACCGCCGGGATCGCCTGCTGGTTCGGCGCCGCGCCGGTGTAGAACACGTTCGGCGACATCTCTTCGCCTTCGTATTGCACCGGGTAGAACAACAGGCCGTTGAGTTCTTCGAACACCGGCAACACGGATTTGCGCGACACCGAGGTCCAGCAGCCGAACACCACGGCGACTTTATCCTGGGTCAGCAACTGCCGGCCTTTTTCGGCGAACAGCGGCCAGTTGGACGCAGGGTCGACGACTACGGGCTCGAGCATTTTTCCGTTCACGCCACCCTTGGCGTTGATTTCATCGATGGTCATCAACGCCATGTCTTTAAGCGACGTTTCGGAGATGGCCATGGTGCCGGACAGCGAGTGCAGGATGCCGACCTTGATGGTCTCGGCGGCCTGGATAGTCCAGGTCATGCCCATGGCGGCAATGGATGCCGACAAAGTGAAAGCCTTGATCAAGCTGCGACGCTTCATGGTGCGATCTCCGAGTGCCTGAGTGTTGTTGTGGGTCAGATACTGGAGTGATTGCAAAGGCTGTGCCCGCTCGGGCCAGCCCTTGAATCCGGTGCTGCGCACCGCGATGAGCGCCAGACCCTGCACCGATTCGGCGCCTGGATCCGGCGATGGTGCGCAGCGGGCACCGCGCTGGTGCGTTAGCGAGCGATTGGCGTTGCCTGGCTTATGCCTGATCGGTGGCGGGCGCGCGCTGGCCGAAAAAGCGCGCCAACACCAGGCGATCCAATGCCCACACCGCGATCAGCGAGGCGCCCACCAGCGGGAAAATAATCGCCAGGCCGAGCATGATCAGCATCGCGGTTTTCCACTTGGGCAGGTCATGGCGCAACGGCGGAACGCCCAGGCCGCCCTGGGGCCTGCGCTTCCACCAGATCACCACGCCGCTGACGGCGCTGAGCAGAATCATCAGGCAGATCAACAGCACGATCAGTTGGTTGACCCAGCCGAACATCTTGCCCTCGTGCAGCATCACGCCGGTTTCAGTGGCGCGGGCGACAAGGTTGTAGTGCGCCCAACGCACATCGGCCAGGACCTTGCCGGTGTACTGGTCCACATGCAGGGTGGCATCAAAGCGCGGGTCGTCGGCGAACACGGCGATGGTGAACACGCCTTCGGCGGTGGTGGGGAAGGTGATGCTGTAGCCGGGCTCGACTTTGTGCGCGGTGGCCAGGTCCACTACTTGTTGCAGTCGCAGGGTGGGGGCGGCGGGAGCGGAATGCATGGCGCCGTGGTTCATGTGCTCGGCGTGGTCGCCGGACATCGGCATCGGCGTGTTTTCCATGGCCCAGGGCACGGTCTGTTGCGTCGCGGTGTTGAGCACCCGCGCTTGCTGGTCGGACTGCGGCACGTTGTTCCACATGGCGGCTGGAAAGCGGTTCCACAGGTCGGCGTATTGCTTGCCCCACAAGCCGGTCCAGGTCATGCCGCTGAGCAGCATCACCAGCAAAAACGCAGCGCCCCAGAAGCCCGCGACCGCATGCATATCGCGCCAGAACACTCGGCCACGACTGTTAATGCGCGGCCACAATACCCCGGCCGACGACTTGCCGCGCGGCCACCACAGGTACAGGCCGGACACGACGAGCATCACGCCCCAGCCGGCGGCGAGTTCCACCAGGCGGTCGCCGGTGGTGCCGATCATCAGCTCGCCGTGCAGGGCGCGGGCGATGGCTTGCAGGTTGTATTTTGCGTCCTGTTCGCCGAGCACCGTGCCGCGATAGGGGTCGACGAATACGGTGATTTCCCGGCCGCCGTTGTGCATCACGAACTGCGCGCTGCGGGTGGCGTCCACCGGGGGCAGGTACTTGCTGATTGCGCCCTGAGGGTAGGCGGCCTTGGCGCGTTGCAGTTGTTCGTCGGCGCTCAATGTGTGTTCGGCGGCGGGGACGGTCAGCAGGTGGCCGTACATCAACGGGTCGAGTTGGGGTTTGAACAGGTAGATGATGCCGGTGATTGCCAGCAGCACCATGAAGGGGGCGACGAAGAGCCCGGCGTAGAAGTGCCAGCGCCAGGCCAGGTTGTAGAAGGAGATTTTTTGCTTGTTCATCATCGGGCTCCGCAAGGCTTTGAGTTTTTTGTGTCAGGTACACCGTCATCGGGGGCAAGCCCCCTCCCGCATTTGGGAGGTATTCCAATGTGGGAGCTGGCTTGCCGGCGATGCGTTTAGAAGCTCATGTCCACCTTGGTCCAAAGGGTTCGGCCGGGCTCCTTGATGGCCTGCGGATCGCTGGCCGGGTAGCCGAACCCGGCGTTGCCCGCCAGGTTCAGGTGCTCGGCATAGGCTTTGCCGAACAGGTTGTCGACGCCGGTGCTGACCTTGAAGTGTTTATTGAGGCGGTACGCGGCGTTCAGCGAAAACACGCCAAAGCCGCCGCTCTTGTCGTAGTCCTTGCCGACCACATTGCCCTTGTTCGGGTCGATGCGGTGTTGCGCGGCGACCACCCGCCAGAGGGCGCCGGCGCTCCAGTCGTCTTCGCTGTAGGTGAGGCCCAGGCGTGTGTCCAGCGGCGGCATTTGCGGCAGGGGCTTGCCGTCGCTGCTGTTCTTGCCCCAGGCGTAGGCGAGGCTGGCGTCGGCTTTCCAGTGGCGCGTCAGCTTGTATGCCGCACCCAGTTCGCCGCCCATGATGCGCGCGTCGACATTGCGCGCCTGGGAGGTGGTGCCCATCCTGCCGGCCCGGTAGTCGAACAGGATGAAGTCACGCACCTGGCCCACATAGCCCGAGGCCCAGGCTTCGAGGTCGGCGGCTTTGTATTGCGCGCCGAAGTCGAGTTGGGTGGTTTTCTCCGGTTTCACCCCGTCGAAGGCATTCACTGAGCCTGCCGCGCCGGTGTTGGGGGAGAACAGTTCCCAGTAGTCCGGGAACCGTTCGGCGTGGCCCAGGCCGGCGTAGAGCGTGGTGGGGGTGTCGGCCAGGTCGTGCTCGTAACGCATGAAGCCCGAGGGCAGGGTGTCTGCGCGGCTATTGTCGGCGGTCGGGTTTGGGCGGGTGCTCATGCCGGAGCCGAGGGTTTGGCGAAAATCCTTGGCCGAGGCGCGGTCCAGGCGCGCGCCGCTGATCAGGCGGTCGCGGTCGGCGGCGTACCAGGTCAGTTCACCGAACACGCCGTAGTTGTGGAAGTTGGCGTCCTTGGTGCGCGGCAGGTCTTTGTAGGTGTCGATGCCCATGCTGCTGCGTGCGCGGTGTTCATTGGTCTGTGCATCCAGGCCGCTGATCAACTGCAGATCGGCCCAGCGCCAGGTGGCTTTGACCCGCGCGCCGAGGGTGCGACGGTCAACGTTGGAGGCCATGGGCCCGGCCATCATCCCGGTGCCCGAGGGCGTGCGCAGGCTGTAGTTGTCCATCACGTGGTCGGCGTAGTTGTAGTAGACCTGGGCCTCGACCTTGTCCAGCACCTCGCCGATATTCGATTTTTCGAAGCGCAGGCCCAGGCTTTCGCGCAGGAACTGCGAGCCGTCCATGCCGCGCCCGGCGTAGCGTGCTTCGCCATCGCCACGGCCGGCGGTGAGTTCCAGCAGGGTGTCGGCGTCGGGGGTAAAACCCACGGCCACGTCGCCGTTCCATTTGTCGTAGCGTGAGGCGACGGTGTCGTGGTTGCCGTCCTTGTAATCGTCGGCGTGTGCCTGGTTGCCGATCACCCGTACGTAGCCCCGCGGCCCGCCGGCGGCGGCGTCGATGACCTTGTCGAAACGCCCGTTGGAACCGGCCAGCACACTGGCATTGAGCCGCGTGCCCAGCTCGCCGAAGTGTTCCGGCTCGCGCTCGAACAAAATGGTGCCGGCCGAAGCGCCTGGGCCCCAGAGCACGGTTTGCGGGCCCTTGATCACGGTTAGGGTGTCGTAGGTTTCCGGCGAAATGTACGAGGTGGGCGCATCCATGCGGCCGGGGCAGGCGCCGAGCATCATGCTGCCGTTGGTGAGGATGTTCAGGCGCGAGCCGAACATGCCGCGCAGCACCGGGTCGCCATTGGTGCCGCCGTTGCGCACCAGGGCGAAGCCGGGGATGGTCTTGAGGTAGTCGCCGCCATCGCTGGCGGGCACCGGTTGGCGCGGGTCTTTCGGGTCGGTGACCACGGTCAGCGGCGAGCTGGGTGCGATCGCGGTGATCACGGTGGGGCTCAGCTCATGCTCGTCGGCCTGAACCTGTGGCGCCAGGAATGCGCCGCATAAAATGGCGAGCGCAGTGGTACTTCCCAATCGGGTGTCAGCAGAAAACCTGGACATGACAAATTCCATCAATCATTCGTAAACAACACGGCCAGCAGCCTGCGGCTGTCTGTCTAAAGTCGGCCGGGGTGAAGTAACGGTGTCAGACGTTTACGAAACGACGGGCGGCGCACGGCTGCGGGCGCCGGGGAAGATGCTCTGCCGGGCATGGCCCAGGCGCGTGGCGGGGGTGAGGGCATTGGCCGGCGGCGGGGGACCGAGGGCCACGCATGACACGCTGCCGGGCAGGGCGGGGCAACTGAACAGCAGGTCGCAATAACCGCACTTGGCCCAGAGTGCGTGGTGTTCGCTGGGGGCTTTGGGATGATGGGATTCGCCGTGGTCGCCCGGCATCTCCATGGGCATTGCCATAGACATACCGGCGTGATGGTCCATCGGCATCGCTTGGGAAATCAGCGGGCCGATAAAGATCATCAACATGGCAAACAGGCAGACCCAACTGCCGCGCTTCACGCGGTGTGGAGAGAGCCTGGCGCGAGGGGCGCCCATCGAGTGTTGGCCTATTGAGCGTGCTTATGCCCGTGGTTGGCCATCGGCGGCACTTTTTGTACCGAGACTTGCACCTCGACCTTGCCGGCTTTTTCGAAGGTCAGGGTCAACGGAAATTGCTTGCCATCGGCCAACAGGCTGCGGTCTTTGAGGCCCAGCAGCATCACGTGATAAGCCATGGGCGCGAAGGTCAGCTCGCCCTTGGCCGGCACGGCCACGCTGGGCACTTGCTGCATCTTCATTAAATCGCCCTGCATCACATGCTCATGCAATTCGGCTTTCTGCGCCAAGGGCGTCTGAGCACTGAGCAGGCGATCCGGGGTGGCGCCGGTGTTATGAATGACAAAGTACGCCGCAACCGTCGGCGCGTTCGGCGGCAATTCCTGGGACCAGGGGTCGCTGACCAGCAGGTCGCCGGCCTTGTAGTCTTCGGCGTTGGCGGCACTGAACACCGGCAGCAGCAACGCGGCCAGAAGCAGGGAAGATTTAAGCATGGCAGTTCTCCAGAACGGTTCTAAACGCAGTTCACTTGCGAAGAAGCTCAGACCGTTGGAGAGGCGCGGGGGTTGAGGCTCGGCCATTGCTGGCGCGGGGTTGGGGTTTGCAACGAGGGGGGTGGCAGGCTCTGTACCGCGTCGAACCGCGTGACGTACAACTGCGACGCATGCCCCGGCAACGCCACCAAGGGCGCCCCGCCGGAGCAACACCAGCAATGCTGCATGGTGGAATGATCGTCCTGCTGCGGCGCCGGGATTTGCAGCTTGCCCAGGGCAATCGTCTTCAGGCTGGCGCCATTGGAAGAACAGAACCCGCCCCACATCAGCCGCTTGACCGGGTCATCCGTCTGCTGCATCGCACTGGCCATCGGCATGGCAAACGCATTGAACAGCACTGCAAGGCAGGCGATCCAGGCAATTGCAAAGCGTTGACGGGCCATGGCGGACAATCCGTAGGGTTAAAGGAGCAGGCGGGTATTTAGCCTGATCGGTGGGGAGAAGTAAAAAGGGGCGGTGTGGTTTGGTGTCGCAGTGCCATCAGATAGCGGTGGCGCGAAGTCTCAGGCCTAACGCCTTCATGACCTTCATGATAGTCGCGAACTCAGGATTGCCAGTGCTGGAGAGGGCTTTGTATAGACTTTCCCGTCCGAGGCCTGCGTCGCGGGCGATTTGGGTCATGCCTTGGGCGCGGGCGATGTTGTTGAGCGCTGAACGGATCAGCAGGCCGTCACCGGCGTCCTCCTCGAAAGAAGCTTCCAGATACCCCGCAATGTCCTGAGGGGTCGTCAGGTGTTCGGCTATGTCGAAATCGTTAAATTGAGTCATGGGTCACTCCTTTCTCTCAAATTCATCGGCAATTGCTTTAGCGCGCTCAATGTCGCGTTTTTGCGTTGATTTATCGCCACCTGTCAGCAATAGGTAAACCACCTCACCTACACGCTTGAAGTACACACGGTATCCAGGGCCATAGTGGATGCGCATTTCGGATATGCCATTTCCGACGTTTTCGCAGTCTCCAAAATTACCCATTCTTGCGTTATCCAATCTTGTTAGTACGCGTCCATGGGCGGGTTGACTGCGCAACGAATAAAGCCATTCCTGAAACTCATCAGACCTCTTGAAGTGAATCATCTCGGATCGTATTCCTTGGGATACACATTGGCAAGTTGCGACGCGCTGCAAAAGCAGGCATCCCCATCGCGGATGGCTGAGGCGAAACCGCGAGCGGGGAGGTTAGGGCGAGGGCTTTTGGCTGAGCCAGCCAGCTTGTTCAGAAGTGTTTGTAGGGGGATTCGACTTTCGGTGGTGAGGCCCGAGAGTTGGCTGTTCGGTTGGTTCCGAGAGGAATTGCTCGGCGTTGCGCAGACGGCAGCAGTAGCTGGATGACGCAGTTTTGAATGTGGGGGCTTGCTCCCGATAGCGGTGTGAAGTCAGTCAATCAGTGGCTGACACGCCGCCATCGGGAGCAAGCCCCCTCCCACAATGGATCGGTGGTGTTTAAAGAAGGGTGATTGCCTGTAAGGCCGACGCGACCGTTGGGAACTCCCGGTCCACGGTCGCCAACACCGGCCGCTTCAGCACCAGCACCGGCACCCCACGTTCCCGCGCCACTTCCAGCTTGGGCTCGGTGGCGGTGCTGCCGCTGTTCTTGCTGATCAGCACATCAATTGCGCGTCGCTCGAATAACTCGCGCTCGTCCTCGATCAGAAACGGTCCACGTGCGCCTATCACTTCACAGCGCTCATTTCCCGGGTATACCCCCAGCGCCCGTAACGTCCAGAACTGCCCGGGGGGAATTTCGTCGAGGTGCTGCAACGGCTCGCGCCCCAAGGTGAACAGCGGCCGGTTGAACGGTTTCAAGGCCTGGATCAGCCCGGCCCAGTCACTGACCTCACGCCAATCATCGCCCACCTGCGGTTGCCACGCCGGGCGCCGCAGTGCCCAGCAGGGCACGCCACTCAACTGTGCAGCCTCGGCGGCATTGCGGCTGATCTGCGCTGCATACGGATGGGTCGCGTCGAGGATCAGGCTAATGCCCTCATCACGAACGAACTGCGCCAACCCCTCGGCGCCGCCATAACCGCCGACACGCACCTGGCAGGTAAGGTCGGTCGGCACGCGACCGACACCGGCCAGGCTGTAGAGATGTTCCGGGCCCAGCGTGCGGGCAATGGCCAGCGCTTCAGTCACGCCGCCCAGCAGCAGAATCCGTTTCATAGCGGCTTGACCACGTCCAGCAGGGTGATCGGCAGCGCCTGGCGCCAGGTATCAAACTCCCCCAACGGCTGCGCCTGGGCCACGTGGATGCGGGTCAGTTCGCCGCCGTGCTCCGCGCGCCAGTTCATCAAGGTCATTTCGCTTTGCAGGGTCACGGCGTTGGCGACCAACCGCCCGCCGGGGCGCAGGTGGTGCCAGCAGGTGTCGAGTACGCCGTCGCGGGTGACGCCGCCACCGATGAAGATCGCGTCGGGTACCGGCAGGCCCTGCAATGCGTCCGGGGCTTTACCGCGCACCAGATGCAGGCCGGGCACACCGAGGGCGTCACGGTTGTGTTCGATCAGGCCTTGGCGACCTTCGTCGGCTTCAATCGCCAGCGCTCGGCAACTGGGGTGCGTGCGCATCCACTCGATACCGATGGAGCCGCTGCCCGCGCCCACGTCCCACAGCAGTTCGCCGGGCATCGGCGCGAGGCGGGCGAGGGTCATGGCGCGCACATCGCGCTTGGTCAGTTGGCCGTCGTGTTTGAAGGCCGCGTCCGGCAGGCCCGCCAGGCGTGACAACGGTGGTGTGTCGGCAGAGGCGATGCACTCGATGGCGACCAGGTTCAGATCGGCAGTGCTGAGGTGTTGCCAGCTTGCGGCCAGTCCATCGAGGCGCCGCTCGTGCGCGCCGCCCACCTGTTCAAACACCGTCAATCGGCTGGGCCCGAACCCTGCCTCGGTCAATAACGCCGCCATCAACGCAGGGCTGCCACCGTCATTGCTCAGCACTAACAAGCGCACGCCGCTGGCCAGGTGCGCATTGATTGCCGCAAAGGGCCGGGCCACCACGGATAACGTCACCACGTCCTGCAACGGCCAGCCCAAACGCGCGGCTGCCAGGGAAACCGACGACGGTGCCGGTAAAATCAGCAACTCTTCAGCCGCGATCTGCCGCGCCAGACTGGCCCCCACGCCATAGAACATCGGATCTCCGCTGGCCAGCACGCACACCGGTTCGCCACGTTTTGCCAGCACCGGTTCCAGGGAAAACGGGCTCGGCCACAGCTGGCGCTCGCCACGAATGCACACGGGCAACAGGTCCAACTGGCGCTGAGCACCTATAATCCGCGTGGCGCGCAACAGGGCATGCCGGGCATTCCTGCCCAGCCCCTTGAAGCCGTCTTCACCGATGCCTACAACCGTCAGCCAGGGCGACATATCCATTCCTTGAGCGACATCCGACGGGCAGGCTTTTCATGCCGCCGGACAAAGCAGGCATAATACCGCGCCTTTACCCGTGAACCGGTAGCTCCGTGAACCCAACGCCCGCTCTGAATACCTTGCGCCCCTCGGCTTGTCCGGGGTTGCTGCGTATCGTCCAGGCCTTGGACGGCGGCATTTGCCGGATCAAGTTGGCCGGTGGTTCGATCAGCGCCGCCCAGGCCAACGCCGTGGCGGACGCGGCCCAGGCCTATGCCGGTGGGGTGATCGAGGCAACCAACCGCGCCAACCTGCAGATCCGCGGGATCGGCGCCGAGCAGGATGCCTTGATCGCGAGGCTGCTCGCCGCTGGCCTTGGCCCGAACAACGCCGCTGGTGACGATGTACGCAACCTGATGCTCAGCCCCAGCGCCGGTATCGACCCGCAGATGCTGTTCGACACCCGCCCCCTGGCTGGGCAGATCCTTGCCACGCTGGAAAATAATCCGCGTTTTCACGGGTTGTCGGCCAAGTTCGCCGTGCAACTGGATGGCGGCGAGGCCCTGGCGATGCTCGAACATCATCATGACCTGTGGTTGTCGGCATTCGTGCGCGATGGCCAGACGTTGCTCGCGTTTGGCCTGGCGGGTTGCCCGGGCCTGGATGCGCCGCTGGCCGCCGTGCGATTGGACCAGGGGCACGCACTGGTGGTGGCCGTCCTCGAAGCGTTCCTTGCCCTCGCGGCCCCAGAGCAAACCCGCATGCGCCATTTGCCTGTGGATAACGTACTGAGCCACCTGAGCCTGCCTCTGCTGCCGGCAAGCGGTTTCAATCGCCCGGCCAGTGGCGCTTTGTTACACCTTGGGACTTATCCACAGCCTCAACAGAATCAGTTTTATGTCGCCGCCGTCGCGCCCTTGGGCCGCCTCGATTCAACGATGCTCAAGGGCGCCGCACAGCTTGCCGGCGATTACGGGGACGGCACTTTGCGCTTCACCCCTTGGCAGGGCGTGCTGCTGCCCAATGTCGAAAAACCTTACGCCGTGACCGAGCGCCTGGCACAGCTGGGCTTCCTTTGCTCGGCCGACCAGCCCCTGGCGCGCCTGGTCGCCTGCACCGGCTCCAGCGGTTGCGGCAAAGCCTTGGCCGACACCAAGGCCGATGCCATGCAACTGGCCGCGCAGGCACCCGGCGCCGAGGCGCATCTGTCCGGCTGCCCACGTTCCTGCGCCGCCGCGCACACCGCGCCGGTCACCTTGCTGGCAGTGAGCCCTGGCCACTACGACCTCTATTTTCGCGATGCAGCCCAGCCAGGTTTTGGCCGGCTGCACGCGCGCACTCTTTCCATTGAAGCGGCGGGCGCCCTGTTACGCGCTCGTCCACGGAGCAACACCGATGATTGATTACATCCGCGACGGTCAGGAGATCTATCGCAACTCCTTCGCCATTATTCGCGCGGAAGCCAGGTTGGAGCGTATCCCGGCCGACCTGGAAAAACTCGCGGTGCGGGTGATTCATGCGTGCGGCATGGTGGATGCCATCGACGGCCTGCAATTCTCCGCCGGTGCCGGCAAGGCCGGGCGCGACGCGCTGGCCGCCGGCGCGCCGATCTTGTGTGATGCGCGGATGGTTTCCGAGGGCGTGACCCGTGCGCGCCTGCCGGCCAATAACCCGGTGATCTGCACCCTGCGCGACGACAGCGTGCCTGAGTTGGCGCGGGAGTTGGGCAACACCCGTTCCGCTGCCGCCCTGGAGCTGTGGCGCCCGCATTTGGCAGGCAGCGTGGTGGTGATCGGCAATGCGCCGACCGCCTTGTTCTACTTGCTGGAAATGCTCGACGCCGGCGCGCCGAAACCGGCGTTGATCCTTGGCTTCCCGGTGGGTTTCGTCGGTGCTGCCGAATCCAAGGCGATGCTGGCGGCTGATAGCCGTGGCGTGCCGTTCGTGATCATGCAGGGCCGGCTGGGCGGCAGCGCCATGGCCGCCGCCGCGGTCAATGCACTCGCCACGGAGGTCGAATAATGCCCGTGCGCGGACGTTTGATCGGCCTGGGCGTAGGCCCCGGCGACCCGGAACTGATCACCCTCAAGGCCCTGCGCCTGCTGCGTGAATCGCCGGTGGTGGCGTACTTCGTGGCCAAGGGCAAGAAGGGCAATGCATTCGGCATCATCGAGGATCACCTGGTGCCGCAACAGACCCTGATGCCGCTGGTGTACCCGGTGACGACCGAGGCATTGCCGGCGCCGCTGTCGTACGAGCAAGTGATCAGCGATTTCTACGATACCGCCAGCGTCAATGTGGCTGCGCACCTGGATGCCGGGCGCGATGTGGCGGTGATCTGCGAAGGCGATCCATTCTTCTACGGCTCCTACATGTACCTGCACGACCGCTTGGCCGAACGTTACGACGCGCAGGTCATCCCCGGCGTGTGTTCGATGCTCGGTGGCGCCTCTGTGCTGGGCGCGCCGCTGGTGTATCGCAACCAGAGCCTGTCGGTGCTGTCGGGCGTGCTGCCCCATGACGACCTCAAGCGCCGCCTGGCGGATGCCGATGCCGCCGTGATCATGAAACTGGGTCGCAACTTCCCCAAGGTGCGCCAGGTACTGGAAGAACTCGGCCTGGCCGAGCGCGCGTTGTATGTGGAGCGCGCCACCATGGCTAACCAAAAGATCGTGCCGCTGGATCAGGTGGAGCCGATGTCGTCGCCGTATTTCTCGCTGATCATCGTGCCCGGTGAGCGGTGGCAAGGGTGATGACGCCAGCGATTGTCATACTGGGCCAGGGCAGCCTGGCCACGGCGCGCAGGATCCAGCAGCTGTACCCCGGCGCCTTGATCCATGGGCTGGCGGGGCGGGTTGAGGGCGCCGACCAGGCCTACGACGAATTCGGCGCCACCCTGCGCCGGCTGTATCAACACGGCACGCCGCTGATTGCGCTGTGCGCCGCCGGCATCGTGATCCGCACCCTGGCGCCGCTGCTGCTGGAAAAAGGTGACGAGCCCGCCGTGCTCGCCGTGGCCGAAGACGGCAGCGCCGTGGTGCCGCTGCTCGGTGGCCTGGGCGGGGTTAACGTGATGGCGCGGCACATCGGCGCCGCGCTGAATGTCGCCGCGGCGATCACCACCAGTGGCGAGTTGCGTTTCGGCACCTGCCTGCTCAACCCGCCCGCGGGTTATGAGCTGGCGGACCTGGAACTGGGCAAGCGCTTCGTCAGCGACTTGCTGGGCGGCGAAAGCGTACGTATCGAAGGCGCCGCGCCGTGGTTGGATCAAGCGCATCTGCCCCAGGACCCGCAAGCGCGTTTGGCGATCCATGTGAGCAGCGCCGAGCGCGTGCCCGTCGCCAACGAATTGTTGATCTACCCCAAGAATGTAAGCGTGACCTGCAAACCGGGCGCGCGATTGGCCGAGCGTGTGCGTGCTGCGTTGCATGACGCGGGCATTGCCGTGCAATCGCTGGCGTGCCTGCTCGCCAGCGATACGCAGATGGCCGAGGCGACGCTGCATGAAGCGGCCTCGGCATTGGCTGTGCCGCTGCGTTTCGCCAGCGTCAGCCAAGACGCCGACATCGTGATTCACGTTGCCGAGCAACCCCTGGACCTGTTCCAGGTAGGGCGTGCGCGTGGCCGTCTTGCCGTGATCGGCCTGGGCCCTGGCGCGGCCGAGTTGATGGTGCCGGCGGTCAAGGCTGAACTGGCCCGTTGCACCGACGTGCTGGGCTATGAAACCTACGTGCGCATGGCGGGGCCGTTCCGTGACGACCAGGTGCAGCACTGCACCGATAACCGTGAAGAAATGCAGCGTGCGCGCCACGCCTTCGAACTGGCCGCCCAAGGCCGTTCGGTGGTGGTGGTGTCGTCCGGTGACCCTGGCGTATTCGCCATGGCCGCTGCCGTGATCGAAGCGTTGCACGAGTCCGGCGACCCGGCCTGGCATCAGGTCGACCTGGAGATCCTGCCGGGCGTCTCGGCTTCGCTGGCCACCGCCGCCCAGGCAGGTGCGCCGCTGGGGCATGACTTCTGTGTGATGTCGCTGTCGGACAACCTCAAGCCCTGGTCGATCATCGAAAAACGCTTGGACCTTGCCTCCCAGGCCGACCTGGCCCTGGCGTTCTACAACCCGATCTCGCGGTCGCGGCCCTGGCAGTTGGGGCGCGCCCTGGAAATCGTCGCGCTGCACCGCACCCCGCAAACGCCGGTGGTGCTGGGCCGTGATGTCGGGCGCCCAGGCCAGACCTTGCGTGTCACCACGCTGGGGCAACTGACGCCGGAGCAGGTGGACATGCGCACCATGGTGCTGATCGGCTCGTCCACCACCTGCACATTCCCCAGGGCCGGTGGTGGTGAATGGGTCTATACGCCGCGTTGGTACGGCGAAAAACCCGTCGCCTGACGCTGCACGAAAGCTCCGATTGACGCTGGGTAACCACCTGCCGTTATTCGGAGCTTTTTCTTTTTTTATCGAGGAAAACCGCAAGGGCGACGGCTGCCCCCTACGATTGCTGGGCGGCGTTTTCCGGCGCGCTCGCGCAAGCGATGTTTGTGGCCTGGAAAGTCCACCGGGCGCTGGACTAGTGTGCGAGCAAGCCCCATGTGGGGCGCTTGTGGAGAACGAAAATGGAGCGACATCACAAAAGGATCAACAGTACAAAGCGGCGCAAGTTGATTGCCGCCTACACGCTGCCCGGCGCGCGAGGCCAGCAGGTCGTTGCTGAGCCGGTCGACGACGACAGCAATGCAGCGGTGGTCAACAACGGCGTGATTTCATTTGCCGAGGGGCTGTCGGGGATTAACCGCGAGTACATTCGCAAAAGCTACCTGCTGGCCAGCAGCTACGTCAGCGATGTGTTGAACATCCAGCGCGGCGGCCAAGCCTGGTATGACGAATTTATCAAGGTGATGATCAGCCTGGGCTGGCTGCCGGTGCGCAGCCGGTTCGAGCGCGTCTCAAGCACCAGCAAAGGCCTGACGGTACAACTGGCGGCGCTGAACATCATCGCCACGTTATGGGCCTCGACATCGCTGGCCGGGCCGCTGCTGGCCGCGCTGCCGAAGCTGGCCGCTGATGCGTTGGAGGCCTTGAAGCGCCAGCCGGCGTCTTTCGAACTGTTCAAACGCAACAGCACGGTGCACCAGGGCGGTGATTTTGGCTTGGCGTCCTGTGCCGAAACAGACGGGGAATTGATGATGGTGCTGGTGACCTACAGCACCCAGGGAGTGAGCAAACAGGTGGGGCTGCCGTTCCTTGAGTGGGACAGTTCCTCGTTCGAGGCCTTCAGCGGGCAGACCTGCCTGGTGCTCAATACCTCGGTGGTCAACGAAAAAACCATCCGGCTGATGCGCGAGAGCGCGGGCGACAAGGTGCAATTGGCGATCGCCAAGTACCGCATCTAAGGCACCAGATAACCGCGCACGCCGGTGAAGATGATTTGCGCGGCGAGGGCGCACACGAACAGGCCCATCAGCCGGCTGACAATCTGTAAACCCTGGTCACCGAGGATGCGTTCGATACGGTTGGACAGATACAGCACCACGCCGACCGTGAGGCTGGCCAGGGCGATGCTGAGGATGGCGGTGAGTTTGTCATCCCAGTGCGGCTGGCTGACGCCCATCACCAGCAAGGCGCCGATGGTACCGGGGCCGACGGTGAGGGGGATGGTGAGCGGCACGATGGTCACGTCTTGCTGCACGTTGTCGGTCTGCACCGCCGACTTGCCCTGGGCCATGCCCAGGGCAGAGATGAACAACACACTGCCGGCGCCGATGCGGAAGGCATCCACGGTGATGCCGAACACACTGAAAATGACGCGGCCGAACAGGTAGAGCAGCACGCTCGACACCAGGGTCGCCAGCGCCACTTTCCAGGCCAGGCGCCGCCGTTCTTTGCTGGAATAGCCACGGGTCAGGCTGATAAAGCAGGACAGCACGAAGAACGGGCTGTAGAGCACCAGCATCTTCAGGTAAACGCTGAATAACACGTGGAGCATAAGGGCGGCTCGCGGCAGGAGAAGTGTTGGGAGTCTATCAGGCGACACAGATCAAATGTGGGAGGGGGCTTGCTCCCGATAGCGGTATATCAATCCCTAAGTGGTCGGCTGACAGACCGCCATCGGGGCAAGCTCCCTCCCACTGTATTTGCGGTCAGGAGGGTTCGTGCTCGGGGCGTTGTTGGCGCTGCGCCACCCAGAACGCCACCAGTTCGCGCAATTGCGACAACTCCACCGGCTTGGCCATGTGCCCGTCCATGCCGGCCTGGCGCGCGCGTTCCTTATGTTCCGAAAGGATATGCGCCGTGAGCGCCACCACCGGCGTGCGAATGCGTTGATGGCTGACTTCCCAGGCGCGCAATTGCTGGGTGGCCGAGAAGCCATCGAGGATTGGCATTTCACAGTCCATCAACACCAGGTCATAGCGCTGGGCTTTCATTGCCTCCAATGCTTCTTCGCCGTTGCTGGCGGTGTCCGGGTTGAGGTTGAGCTTGCCGAGCATGCCGCGAATCACTTTGGTGGAGATGCTGTTGTCCTCGGCCACCAGGATCTTGAAATCGCTGGGCACGGCCACCTCCGCCGGCGGGCTGAGGACCGCGCGGGGCGGCACGCCGCCTTTGCTGCGTTGGGTCAGTTCATCGGCCAGGGTCGTCTTGAGGGTGTAACCGGCCACCGGCTTGGCGAGGATGCGCTTGATCCCGCTGTTACGCGCGATGATCTTGCTCGGCGCATTGCTGATGCCCGTGAGCATGATCAGCAGGATGTCGTGGTTCAGGCTTGGGTCTTCCTTGATTTTTGCCGCCAGTTGCATGCCGGTCATGCCGGGCATGTTCTGGTCCAGCAGCACCACGTCGAAGTAGTCACGCAGGTGCGCCTTGGTGCGCAGCAAGGCCAGGGCTTCTTTGCCCGAAGGTACCGCGCTGACGTTCAGGCCCCAGGCCGTGCATTGCTGCACCAGCACTTTGCGGCAGGTGTCGTTGTCGTCCACCACCAGTACGCGCGCATCCCTGAGCGGGCCGTCGAGGTCGGAGGTCGGGTGCTCCAGGCGTTCCGGGTCAAGCGGCAGGGTCAGCCACAGGGTGCTGCCCTGATGGCTGCCGCTCTTGATGCCGAACTCACCGTTCATCAACAGGATCAGTTGACGCGCGATGACCAGGCCCAGGTGCCCGCTCAAGCGGGTGGCCGAGAGGAAGTTCTTGCTGTGCAGTTCGCTGTGCAGCAGTGCCTCGCGCTCGGCGGGTTCCATCGGCAGGCCGCTGTCTTGCACGGCAATGCGCAGGCGCGGCTTGGTGCTGCGGTCGTCCAGGGCGACGACGATGAGGACTTCGCCTTCATCGGTTTTTTGCAGGGCGTTTTCCAGCAGGCTCAACAGCGCCTGGCGCAGGCGGGTCGGGTCGCCGCTGATGACGCGCGGCACCTGGGGCTGGATAAAGCTGATCAACTCGACGTTCTGTTGTTCGGCCTTGGCGCGGAAGATGCTCAGGCAGTCGTCGATCAGCGCGTTGAGGTCGAACTGCACGTCGTCCAGCTCGATCTGCCCGGATTCGAGTTTGGAGATGTCGAGGATTTCGTTGATCAGGGTAAGGAGTTCGTTGCCGGCGCTGTGGATGGTCTGCACGTAGTCGCGCTGCTTTACCGACAGCGGGGTGCCCAGCAGCAGTTCGGTCATGCCCAGCACGCCGTTCATGGGGGTGCGGATTTCGTGGCTGATCTTGGCCAGGAACTCGGCCTTTGCGGCGATTTCGGCGTTGCTCGCGGCGAGGTCGCGGCTGAGGCTGAAGCGCGCTTCCACGAGGGCGCGCTGGCGTTCACCCAGGGCCAGGCTCATCAACAGGCCGCTGAGGCAGATAAACGCGAGGAGCGTGACGATCAGCCCCTGTGGCGACACCATCGTAAGGCCCAGCAACGCCGGGAGGATGATCAGCGTGCCGATGTTGAACACCACCATGCCCGCCACGAACAAACGCGCCGGGCCATAGCCTCTCTGCCAGTGATACGCCGAGACAAACAGCATGCTCAGGCCTGCCAGGGCCACCAGCGCATAGGTGATGATGTTCAGCGGCAGGGTGCTGACAAACAACAGCAGCAGGCCGCACAGCACGATAAACAGGATATCGGCCATCAACAGCTTGTTCAGCGGGTGCGGGCCCAGGGGCATGAAGAAGCGGTAGGCGAACATCAGCCCGCACGGCGCGGTCAGCAGCAGCGCCAGGTACGCGCCTGGGGTCTGGATAGCGTGCCAGTTCGGCAGCCATGGGCCCGTTAGGTTGAGCAGCAGCGCCAGGCTGAGCATCAACAGTATTTCGCACGCCGCCAGCCACAGGCTGCTGCGCGAGCGGTGGTAAGCAAAGCGTGAAAGGTTGTGCAGGATCAGCATCAACAGGCAACCGAAGAGCAGGCCGTAGACCAGCGTCTGGGTCTGGTCGGCGGCGGCCAGTACGGCCGGCTCCAGGGTGATATAGGGGCGCAGCTCATGTTCCGAGACCAGGCGCAGGTAGACCTCAAGCGGCTTCTGGCTCTGGGGCATCGGTAGCATGAAGTCGCTGCTGGGTAACGGGCGTTCCGTCTGGGGCTGGCGGGTGCCGGTGTTCTGTTGCTCGATCAGGGTGTCGCCGTCCAGCACGTAGAGGCTCAGGTAGGACAGGTCCGGGGCGAATACCCGCAGCACTTGCTCGTGCTTGCCGGGTTGCAGCTTGAAACGTACCCACAACGCACCGTCCGGTTGCGCGGCGGTAATGCGGTCCAGTTCGATGGGGCTGAATTGGTTGGTGTAGCGCGAGGAACGAATGTCGCTCAGTTGCAGGTCGGCCTGTTCATCAAGCAATACTGCCCAGCCACTGCCTTGCGCGGCGGCCTGGGCCGGGAACAAGCAGAGCAGCGTCAGCAGACTGACAGTGAAACCTATGGCGATCCTGAGCCAGCGCACGGCGAAATCCCTTCGTAGGTTGATGCACGGGTTAACTATGCGCGGGGTGGCCGGTGTACGGCAAGGGCCAGAGGCCCTTGCCTGACCGAACGGATAGCTAGTGACGAGGCTTGCGACGTCTGCGCCTTAGTGCGTTTCGCCACGTTCACGGGCAATGGCGCGGTAACCGATGTCGGTGCGGTAGAAGCAGCCTTTCCAATCGATTTTTGCGGCCAGTTTGTACGCCTGTTGTTGCGCGGCGTCGACACTGGCGCCCATGGCGGTAGCGCACAGCACACGGCCACCGGCGGTTACCACCTTGCCATCCTTGAGCGCGGTGCCCGCATGGAACACTTTGCCTTCCAGCGTAGCCGCCGCATCCAGGCCTTCAATCACATCGCCCTTGGCGTAGTCGGCAGGGTAACCGCCGGCCGCCAGTACGATGCCGACACTCGGGCGTGGGTCCCACTGGGCTTCGACCTTGTCCAGGGCCTGGGCCAGGGCGGCTTCCACCAGTAATACCAGGCTCGATTGCAGGCGCAGCATCACCGGTTGGGTTTCCGGGTCGCCGAAGCGGCAGTTGAACTCGATGACCTTCGGGTTGCCGGCCTTGTCGATCATCAGGCCGGCATAGAGGAAACCGGTGTACACATTGCCTTCGTCGGCCATGCCGCGCACGGTTGGCCAGATCACCAGGTCCATGACGCGCTGGTGCACTTCGCGGGTGACCACCGGGGCAGGGGAGTAGGCACCCATGCCGCCGGTGTTGGGGCCGCTGTCGCCGTTGCCGACGCGCTTGTGGTCCTGGCTGGTGGCCATCGGCAATACGTTCTTGCCGTCGACCATCACGATGAAGCTGGCTTCTTCGCCGTCGAGGAACTCCTCGATCACCACGCGCGAGCCTGCGTCGCCAAAGGCATTGCCGGCGAGCATGTCACGCACGGCGTCTTCGGCTTCCTGCAAGGTCATCGCCACGATCACGCCTTTACCGGCGGCCAGGCCATCGGCCTTGATCACGATCGGTGCGCCTTTCTCACGCAGGTAAGCCAGGGCCGGCTCGATCTCGGTGAAGTTCTGGTAGTCGGCGGTCGGGATCTTGTGGCGCGCCAGGAAGTCCTTGGTGAACGCCTTGGAACCTTCCAGCTGCGCGGCGCCGGCGGTTGGGCCGAAGCAATCCAGGCCGCGGCTGCGGAACAGGTCGACCACGCCGGCCACCAACGGTACTTCCGGACCGACGATGGTCAGGGAGACGTTTTGCTCGGCGAAATCGGCGAGTTGCTCAAGCGCCAGCACGTCGATAGCGACGTTTTCGCACTTGGCTTCAATGGCGGTGCCGGCGTTGCCGGGCGCGACGAAAACTTTCTGGACGCGGGGGTCCTGGGCAACTTTCCAGGCCAGGGCGTGTTCACGGCCACCGCTGCCAATGATCAAAACATTCATTTCAAAACCTCAAATTCTGTAGGCGCCAGAGGAGCGCTTTTAAATGTGGGAGGGGGCTTGCCCCCTCCCACACAAGCCCGCTCCTACATTTCAATCGGGTTGGATCAGTGGCGGAAGTGGCGCATGCCGGTGAAGACCATCGCTATGCCAGCTTCATCAGCGGCGGCGATAACTTCAGCATCGCGCATCGAACCGCCCGGTTGGATCACGGCGGTCACGCCCGCTTTCGCGGCGTTGTCCAGGCCGTCACGGAACGGGAAGAAAGCGTCGGACGCCATCACCGAGCCCACCACCTGCAAACCGGCGTGTTCAGCCTTGATCGCGGCGATACGCGCCGAGTTCACGCGGCTCATCTGGCCGGCGCCGACACCGATGGTCTGGCGGTTCTTGGCGTAGACGATGGCGTTGGATTTAACGTACTTGGCCACTTTCCAGGCGAAGATCAGGTCGTTGATCTCTTGCTCGGTGGGAGCACGCTGGGTTACCACTTTCAGGTCGGCGCTGCCGATCATGCCGATGTCGCGGCTCTGTACCAGCAAGCCGCCATTGACGCGCTTGTAGTCCCAGGCAGCGGCGCGGTCAGCCGACCATTCGCCGCAGGCCAGCAGGCGCACGTTGGCTTTCGCTGCAACGATGGCGCGCGCTTCTTCGCTGACGCTTGGCGCGATGATCACTTCAACGAACTGACGCTCGACGATGGCCTTGGCGGTCTCGGCGTCCAGCTCACGGTTGAAGGCAATGATGCCGCCGAAGGCCGACTCGGTGTCGGTGGCGTAGGCCAGTTCGTAGGCCTGGCGAATACCGCCTTCGGCGTCCGGGCTCACGGCCACGCCACACGGGTTGGCGTGCTTGACGATCACGCAGGCCGGCTTGACGAAGCTTTTCACGCATTCGAGCGCGGCATCGGTGTCGGCCACGTTGTTGTAGGACAGTTCTTTGCCTTGCAGTTGGGTCGCGGTGGCAATGCCGACTTCGGCCGGTTTTGCCTCCACGTAGAACGCCGCGCTCTGGTGCGGGTTCTCGCCGTAGCGCATTTCCTGGGCCTTGATGAACTGGCTGTTGAAGGTGCGCGGGAACTGGCTGCGGCCTTCTGTGCTCAGGGTGTCGGCGGCCTGGTTCACGGTGCCCATGTAGTTGGCGATCATGCCGTCGTAGGCCGCGGTGTGTTCGAACGCCTTGAGCATCAGGTCAAAACGCTGGGCGTAGGTCAGGCCGCCGGCTTTCAGGCTTTCGAGCACCTGGCTGTAGTCGCCGGCATTGACCACGATGGCCACGTCTTTGTGGTTCTTGGCTGCCGAGCGCACCATGGTCGGGCCGCCGATATCGATGTTTTCGATGGCGGTCGGCAGGTCGCAGCCGGGCTTGTTGATGGTGGCTTCGAAGGGGTAGAGGTTGACGGCCACCAGGTCGATCGGCTTGATGCCGTGCTCGTTCATGATGGCGTCGTCGATACCGCGACGGCCGAGGATGCCGCCGTGGATTTTCGGGTGCAGGGTCTTGACCCGACCGTCCATCATTTCCGCGAAACCGGTGTAGTCCGCGACTTCTACTGCGGCCACGCCGTTGTCCTGCAGCAGTTTGAAGGTCCCGCCCGTGGAGAGGATTTCCACGCCCAGGGCTTCCAGCTCCCGGGCAAATTCGAGGATGCCGGTCTTGTCGGAAACGCTGATCAAGGCGCGGCGGATCGGCAGGCGGGTAGTCTGGTCGGTCATTTCAATTTCCATCAAAAGCAAAGGAGTCAGCAAAAAAGGCGACCGGTTTTACGCGGGCGCCTTTCTGGTTTGATTGAATGCTTACAGCAAATCGTATTGCTTGAGCTTTTTGCGCAAGGTGCCACGGTTGAGGCCCAGCAGCTCACTGGCTTTGGTCTGGTTGCCCTTGACGTAGTTCATCACGCTTTCGAGCAAGGGCGCCTCGACTTCGGAGAGCACCAGGTTGTACACGTCCGTGACTGAAGCGCCCTCAAGGTGGGCGAAATAATTGTGCAGCGCCTTTTCAACGCTCCCGCGAAGGGTCTGGCCTTCTTCGCTCGGCGTGTTGAGGTGCTGTTTCAAATTGACGTTGTCGCTCACGGGTGTTGTTCCACTCACTAAAGTCTCGGTCATGATCGTCATGCGGCCACCCCCTCTCCGTCCCCTGCTCTCAGGCTCTTGTCTCGTTCGGCAAAAAACTCACGAACGGCGGTGACCTGTGCTTGCGTTTCATCCAAACGATTGAACCCGGCGCGAAACTCCCTGGCGCCCGGCAGGGTTGCGAGATACCAACCCACATGCTTGCGAGCAATGCGTACGCCCATCACATCCCCATAGAAAGTGTGAAGGGCAGCCAGATGCTCTAGCAGAATACGTTCCACCTCGACCAACTCCGGTGCCGGCAGGACTTCGCCGGTACGCAGAAAGTGTTCGATCTCACGAAAAATCCACGGGCGCCCCTGGGCGGCCCGGCCTATCAACAAACCATCGGCACCGGTTGCGTGCAGCACGCGCCGGGCTTTCTCGGCTGAGTCGATATCGCCATTGGCAAATACCGGCATCGACACCGCCTGCTTGATCGCGGCGATGGTGTCGTACTCGGCTTCACCGGTATAAAGGTCGGCGCGGGTGCGGCCATGCACCGCCAGCGCTGTAATGCCCGCCTGTTCGGCGATCTTCGCCACCGTCAGGCCATTCTTGTTGTCCCGGTCCCAGCCGGTACGAATCTTCAGGGTCACCGGCACATCCACGGCGGCGACAACGGCCTGCAGGATCTCGGCAACCAACTGCTCATCTTTCAACAGGGCGGAACCGGCAGCCTTGTTACAGACCTTCTTGGCCGGGCAGCCCATGTTGATATCGATGATCTGTGCGCCCAGCTCCACGTTGGCTCGGGCCGCATCCGCCAGCATCTGCGCGTCACCACCGGCGATCTGTACCGAGCGGGGCTCGGGATCACCTTCGTGGATCATGCGCATCCGCGATTTGCGGGTGTTCCACAAACTCATGTCACTGGTGACCATTTCCGAGACTACAAGACCCGCGCCCAAACGTTTGCAGAGCTGACGAAAGGGCTGGTCGGTGACGCCCGCCATCGGGGCGAGAATCAAGCCGTTCTGCAATGTATATGGGCCGATGCGTACCGCCGACATAGGACTTCCCTGTTGTGGGGCCGGATCATTAGAGTTCGAAAAAGGGTTGGCATGATACCCGCTCTCGATGACTGGATAAAGGCTGAATTGGATAAAATCTGAACAGTTAATTCTTTATCGCTACCGGTTTGGTTGCGCGGCGTGAAGTCAATATTCCACCGTCAAGCTTCGGTGCATCCGCCGATTCACTCTGGAGAATGGAAGCTCAAGCTGTAATTCACGGCTTTATTGCCTGGGTCGAGGATATCCAGGGAGATATGAATCGGGGTTTGCGATGGCATTTCGCTCACACCGGCCAGTTCGCCGCTCAGGTATTCGGCGGGTTTGAAGCGACGACTGGCGATCAGGTTGCCATTGAGGTCGGCAAACCGCAGCTCCAGCAGGGGGAAGGGCTGGGAGAATGTCGCGCGGTTGTAGATGATCGCATCCACCACCAGCGCGCCGGCGAACTCCGGATGGCTGCGCACCACCAGGTTGCTGCTCTTGATATGGGCGATATCAACCCGTGATGGCACCGTGCAGCCCAGTGTGGGGCACAGTTGCTGGAACCATGGGCGGTAGGCGTCCTGGCGGGCCAGGTCGTCGAATTGGTAAGCAATGTATTGGACGGCCAGGCCGGCGGCGGCGATCAGCACCAGCAGTATCCAGATCAGGCGACGGCCCCAGCCCTGCGGGCGTTTTTGCGCATACAGGTGCAGCGGGTCGTCTTCCAGGTCCTGAAGCAGCTCGTCGTGGATTCCGGCTTCGGGGCGCGGACGCTTGCGGCGGGGTTGCGGGCGCTCTTCGGGCTCCGGTTCCTGTGCCGCGGCTGTCAGGGGAGTGAACGGCGGGTCGCGCTCGTCATCGTCTGGGGTTGAGTGCAGCGGTGGTTCGTCGTCGATCTCGTCAGTGTGCGGCGACATGGACGGTTCGGTGCGCTGCTTGGTCGCAGGGCCTTTAATCGGCTCGGGCTCGTCTTCAGCGTGAGTGGCGCGTTCTTCAGGCGGTTCGCTGAACAGGCTGGCGGCCCATTTTTCTTCATCGGCCTTGACGGTTTCGCGAGTGGCGCTGAGGGCGTCGTCTTTTTGCCGACGCTCGGCGCCGGGCTGACGGCGTTCCGCGCCCACGGGCAGGGTGTGCTGAATCTCGCGGCGTTCCAGCTTGGCCAGTTCTTTATCCAGGTCCAGGTTGTCCAGGTCCAGCTCTTCGGCGGTCCACTGTTTCTGGCTGATTGCCCGCTGTGGCTCGGGCACCGCTTCGGGCGTTGGCTCGGCCGCGGTCGGCTGCCCCGGCGCCGGCGCATGGGCGCGCTGCTCGAGCAACTGGCGAGCGGCGTTGAACACTTGCAGGCACGAGCCGCAACGTACCACGCCACGGGCCACGCTCAACTGGGCGTGGTTGACGCGGAAACGGGCTTGGCAATGCGGGCACTGGGTGACGAAACTGTCGGTCATGCGGCCATCCGATTCAGGCAAGCGCTCATTCTAGCGCCGACGCCCGCTGATGCGTACCCAGCCGTCACGGTTGGCGATCGGGTCCAACTCGAAATCCTTGGCATACGCGGCGGCTACATCTTCGCCCTGTTCTGCGAGGATGCCCGACAACGCCAGGCGCCCGCCGGACTTGACCAGGCTCGACAGCTGCGGCGCCAGGGAAACCAGCGGCCCGGCGAGGATGTTCGCCACCAGCACATCGGCCTGCACCTGGGGCAGATCTTCAGGCAGGTAGAGTGGGAATTTGCCTTCAGGGATATTGTTGCGCCCGGCGTTATCGCGGGAGGCTTCCAGCGCCTGCACGTCGATATCGGTACCCACGGCATCCTTGGCGCCCAACAGCAGGGCGGCAATCGCCAGGATCCCCGAGCCGCAGCCGAAGTCCAGCACGTGGCTGTCGGTCAGGTCCTGGCCGTCCAGCCATTCCAGGCACAGCGCGGTGGTGGGGTGGGTGCCGGTGCCGAAGGCCAGGCCCGGGTCCAGCAGCAGGTTGACCGCCTCGGGTTCCGGTGCGGCGTGCCAGCTTGGCACGATCCACAGGCGTTGGCCGAAACGCATCGGCTGGAAGTTGTCCATCCAGCTGCGTTCCCAGTCCTGGTCTTCGATCACTTCGCTGTGGTGCTCCGGCAACGGGCTGCCGGTAAGCAGCTCCATATGGGCCAGCACGGCGGCGGCATCGGTGCCGTCTTCGAACAGGGCCAGCAAGTGGGTGTGGGACCACAGTGGGGTCGTGTTCAGCTCGGGTTCGAAGATCGGCTGGTCTTCGGCGTCCATGAAAGTCACCGACACAGCGCCCACTTCGAGGAAAGCGTCTTCGTAGGTTTCGGCTTGTTCTGGGCTGATGGCGAGACGGACTTGCAGCCAAGGCATGGCGGGCACCTTTGAAAAAATGAGTGTGCGACCGCAGAGTCGCGAAAGCGCGCAAGTTTACGCGAGCTCACGGCAGAAGACGACTGTACTGACTGAACACATTTGCAGGGTGTACATCTTCAAGATCGAGCGCGCAGAAACAACAAAACCGCCCGAAGGCGGTTTTGTTGGGTGGAGCACTTACTGGTTGGCCAGTTTGTGTTCCAGGTAGTGAATGTTCACACCACCTTCGCAGAAGCCTTCATCGCGGACCAGGTCCCGGTGCAGCGGGACGTTGGTCTTGATGCCGTCGACCACGATTTCGTCCAGGGCGTTACGCATGCGGGCCATGGCCTCGTCGCGGGTGGCGCCCCAGGTGATCAGCTTGCCGATCAACGAGTCGTAGTTGGACGGAACCTTGTAGCCGCTGTACAGGTGCGAATCCACACGTACGCCGTTGCCGCCGGGCGCGTGGAAATGCTTGACCAGGCCTGGGCTCGGCATAAAGGTTTTCGGGTCTTCGGCGTTGATCCGGCATTCCAGGGAGTGGCCGTGAATCTTCACGTCAGCCTGGGTGAAGGACAGCACGTTACCGGCGGCGATGCTCAGCATCTCCTTGACGATGTCGATACCGGTGACCATCTCCGACACCGGGTGCTCTACCTGCACGCGAGTGTTCATCTCGATGAAGTAGAAACGACCGTTCTCGTAGAGGAACTCGAAGGTGCCGGCGCCACGGTAGTTGATGTCGATGCACGCCTTGACGCAGCGAGCCAGCACTTCCTGGCGGGCTTTCTCGTCCAGGCCCGGTGCCGGCGCTTCTTCCAACACCTTCTGGTGACGGCGTTGCAGCGAGCAATCACGGTCGCCCAGGTGGATGGCATGGCCCTGGCCGTCGGACAGTACCTGGACTTCCACGTGACGTGGGTTGGTCAGGTACTTTTCCAGGTAGACCATCGGGTTGCCGAACCAGGCGCCGGCTTCCGCACGGGTCTGCTTGGCGGCTTCGATCAGGTCTTCTTCCTTGTGCACCACACGCATGCCGCGACCACCACCGCCACCGGCGGCCTTGATGATCACCGGGTAACCGACTTCGCGACCAATGCGCAGGGCGGTTTCCTCGTCTTCAGGCAGTGGGCCGTCGGAGCCTGGAACGGTTGGCACGCCGGCTGCGATCATGGCGTCCTTGGCCGAGACCTTGTCGCCCATCAGGCGAATGGTTTCGGCTTTAGGGCCGATGAACGCGAACCCGGATTTTTCCACCTGTTCGGCGAAATCGGCGTTTTCCGCGAGGAAGCCGTAACCAGGGTGGATGCCATCAGCGCCGGTCACTTCTGCCGCGGCGATGATGTTCGGGATGTTCAGGTACGAGTTCGAGGCCAGTGGCGGGCCGATGCAGAGGCTTTCGTCCGCCAGTTTCACGTGCATCAATTCGGTATCGGCCGTCGAGTAAACAGCGACGGTCTTGATGCCCTCTTCCTTACAGGCGCGCAGGATCCGCAGCGCGATCTCGCCGCGGTTGGCGATCAGGACTTTTTGCAGTTTCTTCGCAGGTTTCAACATCGAAGGCGCTCCGCGGTTCAAACGATGGTGAACAGCGGCTGGTCGTACTCAACCGGCTGACCGTTTTCTACCAGGATGGATTCGATGACGCCGGCTTTTTCGGCCGTGATGTGGTTCATCATCTTCATCGCTTCAACGATGCAGAGGGTGTCGCCCACTTTCACGGTTTTGCCGACTTCAACGAAGGCTGGCGAGCCCGGCGCGGGGGTGCGGTAGAAGGTACCGACCATTGGCGACTTGGCCACGAAACCGTTCAGCACAGGCGCGGCTGGGGCGGCAGGTGCAGCGGCGGCAGGCGCGGCAGCCGGAGCAGCAGCGGCGGGAGCCGGTGCTTGCATCTGCGGTGCGTAGAACTGTTGGGCCGGGGTTTTGCTGTGGCGGCTGATCCGTACGGACTCTTCGCCTTCCTTGATTTCCAGCTCGTCGATACCGGATTCTTCCAGCAGTTCGATCAATTTCTTAACTTTACGGATATCCATGAATCATCAACTCCCAAGGGTCGGTCAGGGGCGTTTAGCCTGTTCTTCAAGCTGTTCCAGGGCGGCCTCCAGGGCCAGTCGGTAACCGCTGGCGCCAAGGCCGCAGATCACTCCTACTGCTACGTCGGAGAAGTAAGAGTGATGGCGGAAAGGTTCGCGTTTGTGCACGTTCGATAAATGCACTTCGATGAATGGGATGCTCACCGCCAGCAGCGCGTCACGTAATGCAACGCTTGTATGCGTAAAAGCGGCGGGATTGATCAGGATAAAGTCCACGCCTTCGCCGCGCGCGGCATGGATGCGATCAATCAATTCATACTCGGCATTGCTTTGCAGGTAGAGCAGATGGTGGCCGGCTTCACGGGCCCGTCGTTCCAGATCGAGGTTGATCTGATCCAGGGTCACTGCCCCGTAGACGCCCGGTTCACGGGTGCCGAGCAGGTTCAGGTTGGGTCCGTGAAGAACCAGTAAGGTCGCCATCGGCTGTTCCTTGTTATTGAGGGGAGTACGGCAGAACCCGGCGACTATGCCGCAAAGCCTTTGTGACTGTCCAGTTCTATGCAGTAGGCCGCACGATTAGCGAGGATTGCGAAAAATATGTGACCCAGTTCTCCAGTCTGGTCATTGCCAACACGGTTTTGAACCCCCAGGAGATCAAATGTGGGAGGGGGCTTGCCCCCCGATTGCAGTGTGTCAGTCTCACTATCTGTAACTGATCCACCGCTATCGAGAGCAAGCCCCCTCCCACATGTTGAACTGTATTTGGCATGAGGTCGGTTCAAACGCGGAAGGCCTGCACCGCCGTATTGAGCTGCCCACCCAGCGCCAACAGGTGTTCGCCCTGGCGGCGGCCCTGGCCGATACGCAGCAAATTATCCTCACCCAACTGGTGAATTCTTTCGCTGTTGTCGCGAATTTCGCTCACGGCGCCGCTCTGCTGCGCGGTCACATCGGCAATGCGTACCGCCGTGTCGGAAATTGTCTGGATCGCCCCGACGATTTCATCCAGCGCGCCGTCGGCCGCCTGGGCCTGCTGGGCGGTGGCTTCGGCATGTTCGACCTGCGCGCGCATGCCTTCCACCGACTGGTGGGCGGCGGTTTGCAGGCCGCTGATCAAACCCTGGATTTCAGCGGTGGCGCCCGCCGTGCGTTGGGCCAGTGTGCGCACTTCATCGGCGACTACCGCAAACCCACGGCCTGCTTCCCCGGCGCGGGCGGCCTCGATCGCGGCATTGAGTGCCAGCAGGTTGGTCTGGTCGGCAATCGAGCGAATCACGGTGAGCACGCCGCCGATGGTGGCGGACTCGGCGGCGAGTTTTTCGATCATCTGCGCGTTTTGCTGCACTTCTCCCACCAGCGCGTGCAGGCCGGTGAGGCTCAGGCCTATCACCCGTTGGCCTTGCTCTACGGCCTGGCCCGCACTGCGGCTGGCGCCGGCGGCCTGGCTGGCATCGCCGGCCACTTGCTGGATGGTGGCCTCCAGTTCGCCCAGCGAGTCACGAATCTGCGCGGTGTCCCCGGCCTGGCGCTCGGCGCCGTCGTGCAAGCCGCTGCTCAGTTCGGCGAGGGCGCGACTGCTGCCGGCCACTTCCTGGGCATTGCCGCGAATAGTGCCCACCAGGTCCGCCAGGTAGGCGCGCAAGCGGTTCAGTGAGGCTTCGATATCGTGCAGTTCGCGATTGGTCTTGCCCAGGGCGATCGGCTGGCTGAAGTCGCCTTCGCCCCAGGTCGACAGGGCCGGCGCCAGGTTGGTCAGCACGCGCGCCAGGCGCCGTTGCAAGGTGTCGATCAGCAGCGCAATCAGCAGGATCAAGCCGATCATCACGCCCTGCATCACGCGCACTTCGCCCTGGATAATGGCGTGTTGTGCGCGCACCACCGGCTCAAGACCGGCGATGGCCTGTTGCACCGCGCTGATTTTCAGATGGGTGGCGGCGGCCAGGTCGGCGCGTTTCTGGATCTGCTCGCGGGTGCGCTGGAGTTCGGCGGGGTAGCGGGTCAGCAAGCTGTTGAGTTCGCGCTTGAGGTCGACGCCGGTGTCCTGGGCTTCGGTTTTTTCGCTGTTTTGCAGGCCCATCAGGGCGGAAAAATCGTCGGTGTTGGATTCGGTACTGGTTTTGACGCCGAGCAAGGGCAGTTGCTCCAGCAGGTCAGCCTGGCTGCGGATACTGCCGACTTCGCGCTCCACGTCAGCGGCCAGTTCCGCGCGTCCGCTGCTCACCAGTTTGTCGCGCGCCAGGGACAGTTTGCCCAGATGCTGGGATGCGGCCAGCAGCGGCGGCAGATAACGCGCTGCTTCGGGGGCGTTCACGCCCATGGCGTACTGGCCCAATTGCTCCAGGTTCGCGCCCAGTTCGCGTTCGGCTTGCAGCAACAGGGCTTGCGGGTCGCCGGCCAACTTGCCGGCGGCGAGCAGGTCGGTTTTGCTGAAGGCGTCCAGCTCTACCAGGCTGGGGCGCAGATTTTGCGCCAGCTCGGCGGGCAATTCATTCAGGTCCCGCAGCAGGTTTTCCAGGCTCTGGCTGGCGCTGCTCAAGCGCAGGGCGTCGCCGCTGGCCAGGTAGTCGTCGATATTGCGCGCGGCCTGGTTCTGAAAGCTCTGCGACAGCCCCAGGTAGCGTTCCATCAATAGATACGGGCGTTCCAGCGCGCGTTGCGACCACCACAGCGTCGCCCCGAGTGCCAGGCACACGGCCACCAGAAGAAGGGTATTGAGATTGGTCAGCAGCTTCAGGCGCATGCGGGGTTTCAACCGACAGCAAAAGGTAAGTGCCTGAAGTTATTGCATTTACATTACAAAGTTATGACGGAATCAGTGGATTCCGGTGAAAAGGTGGCACTTTGCTTTGATGTGCGCGCGGCCTGTACACGATTGCGTCCTGCGCCCTTGGCGCGGTACAGCGCTTCGTCCGCCTGAGCGGCCATCATCAAGCTGTCGGAGTCATCGCACAGCTCCACCAGCCCGGCGCTGAAGGTGCACCATAAGTCCTGGGGCTGGGCCGGATAATGGATTTCGGCAAAGCGCCCACGGATCTCGTCCAGCACTTTGCAGGCCGACTCCAGGTCGGTGTCGGGCATCACAATGGCAAATTCTTCACCGCCGTAGCGCCCGATATAGTCGGTCTTGCGCAACCGCTGCTTGAGAAACAGCGCCAGGCTCTTGATCACGCGGTCGCCCATGGGGTGGCCATGGCTGTCATTGACGCGCTTGAAGTGGTCGATATCGAGCATGGCAAAGCTCAGCGGCTTGTTCTCGCGGCGTGCGCGGAAGCTGCAGTCTTCGAGCAGTTGCAGGATATGGGTGTGGTTGTACAGGCCGGTCAGGCTGTCGCGCACCATCCGCGCCTTGAGGTGGCGTGCGCGGGCCGCGCGGTTACGCACGGTGGTGATCAGGTGGCGTGGCTTGATCGGCTTGGTGAGGAAGTCGTCGCCGCCTTCACTCATGGCATCCAGCTGTTTATCCAGGTCATCTTCGGCCGACAGGTAGATGATCGGCACGCTCACATAGCGGTCGTTGTGGCGGATCACCTTGGCCAGCTCGGTACCGGTGCACGCGGGCATATACATGTCGAGGATGATCAGGTCGGGCTGGAAATCCGCCAGCTCGGCCATGGCCTGGATCGGCTCGATCAGGGTGCGGGTGACGATGCCGGCGCTGTTGAGCAGACGCTCGGTGTGCAGCGCCTGGGCCCGTGAGTCGTCGATGATTAGCACTTTGTAGGGTTCGTACTGAGCGACGCAGGTCAGCACTTCGATCTTTTCCAGCAGGCTGGAGGCTTCCAGGGTGCCGGTGAGGAACTCCTGGCCACCGGCGCGCACGGCCGCCAGTCGGGTTGGGGTGTCGGTTTCGTGCAGGCTGAAAAACAGCAGCGGCAGCTTGTGCTCCAGGCCTTCCTGGGCTTCGGCGGCGAGCTTGAGGCCCAGGCCTGCGCCGCAGAAATCCACGTCCATCACAATCGCCGACGGCAAGCGCTCGGCCATCGATGCACGAAATGCCGCCACGCTGTCCAGCGACTGCGCGCTCAGGCCAAAAAATTCCAGCTGCTTGGCCAGGCGCTCGGCGCGGTCGTGATCGGCCAGCATCACGTAGATCGGCTTGCGCATCGGCGGCAGGAGCGTCTGTTCCAACTGGTCGCCTTGACGCAGGCCGGTGCGGGACAGGCGCTGCATCAGGCGGTTGAGTTCGGTGATCAGTTGGCTGCTCAGGCGCCCGCGGTTTTCGTCCACGGCCTTCAGCGACTCGCCAATATGGCGCGCCAGCTGGCCGTGCTCCGGTTGTTCAAAGCGCTCGGCAAAGCGCAGCAGGCGCAGGTTGGCTTCGCTGAGTTCGCTGAAGTCGGCGTTCGACCATTCGCTGCGTTGCAGGCGCTGCCAGATCTCAAGAATTTGACGTGCCTGATGAATTACCCGCTGGGCAAAGTGCTGCTTGAGACGCTCACGGCTGGGGTCTTCTGACTCGGTCATATCCTGACTGCTAGTAAGGGTGCATGCTGAGATCGAAAATGATGGCTCTATGCTAGCACCTCTTTCGAATCGCATCAGTGTCATACATCAATTAACTGCGCATATCCCGACATTCAGTTGATGACCGGCCGGTCGCGCAGCGTAAAAAGCGTGCATCCTTTATAGTCCAACTCCCCAGGCGCGCCAGTTTGACGAAAAGCCCCGCATTGGCTGGCACGATGGGGTAGGGTTGCTGTCGGAGTGTGTGAACGCACGCCGCCTTTTAAAGTGCATGAACTCAAGTGATTGAAAGGATATCGCCATGCTGGACTGGAAAAACCGTGCAGGCAGTGCCAAAGGCCCCGCCCCTGAGCCCAAGTCGGCCAACCGCAGCTATTTTCGTACTCTGCTGATGAGCCGAGCGGTGCTCAGCGTGCTCGGCCTGTACCTGTTGGTCACCGGCGCCCTGGGCTGGTACTGGAGCGAAGAGCCGGCGCTGTTCCCGGTCCAGCAAAACGCCCAGCTTGCCGCCGAGAAGGAAGGCAAGCAGATGGTGGTGGGCTACACCACCGTTGAAACCCTCAAGACCGTGGTCGGCACCTTGCTGAACAAGCCCGGCGGCTATATTTCCAACGACCGTTTCCCGCCAGGCCTGTGGATGGACAACATGCCCAGCTGGGAATACGGCGTGCTGGTGCAGGTGCGTGACCTGACCCGCGCCCTGCGCAAGGACTTTGCCCGCTCCCAGTCGCAATCGGCTGAAGACGCCGACCTGGCCAAGGCCGAGCCGCGTTTCAACTTTGACAACAAGAGTTGGGTGCTGCCGTCCAGCGAGTCCGAATACCAGGAAGGCATCAACTCCCTGAACCGTTATGAAGCGCGCCTGTCCGACCCGAACCAGCGCGGCGCGCTGTTTTATGCGCGTGCCGACAACCTGAACAACTGGCTGGGCGATGTCGCCACCCGTCTGGGCTCATTGTCGCAACGCCTGTCGGCCAGCGTCGGTCGGGTCAAGTTGAACACCGCACTGAAAACCGAAGCCCTGGCGCCGGGTGAAGTGCCGCAGGTCGATGAAGAAGTGGTGGAGACGCCATGGATGCAGATCGACAACGTGTTCTACGAAGCCCGTGGCCAGGCGTGGGCGTTGTCTCACCTGCTGCGCGCCATCGAAGTCGACTTTGCCGACGTACTCGCCAAGAAAAACGCCACCGTCAGCGTGCGCCAGATCATTCGTGAACTGGAGGCCTCGCAGGAACCGGTGTGGAGCCCCATGATTCTGAATGGCAGCGGCTTCGGTGTGCTGGCGAACCACTCGCTGGTGATGGCCAACTACATTTCCAGGGCCAACGCTGCAGTGATCGATTTGCGTCAGCTCCTCAACCAGGGTTGATGATGGACGCCGCTCAGAAGGAGGCCGCCCACCGCGCGGCCTCCGATGCCGAACTGATCTGCTGGGTCGACGAGCAGGACAACCTGCTCGGTCACCTTGTCCGGTCTGACCTTCGCCAGCGCGGCCTGATCGGCCGCTGCACCTTTATCTTCCTGTTCAACACCCGAGGTGAGCTGTGTGTGCATCGGCGCACCTTGAGCAAGGCGCTGTACCCAGGTTTCTGGGACACGGCGGCCGGTGGCATGGTGGCGGCGGGGGAGAGTTATGCCCAGTCGGCGCAGCGGGAATTGGCTGAAGAACTCGGCGTGAGCGGGGTGGAGCTGGTCGAGCACGACCACTTTTATTTTGAGGATGGCGATAGCCGCCTGTGGTGCATGTCCTACTCCGCCGTGTGGGATGGCCCCCTGCACTTGCAGCCTGAAGAAGTCATGGAGGCGCGCTTTTTACCCATCGAAACGGTGCTGCAAGAGGCTGCGCAAAAGCCTTACTGCCCGGATGCTCAAGAGGGCTTGCGGCGCTATCTGGCCTTGCGTCGCTAAACTTGCATGAATTGGCGCCATTTGGCTCTTAGCAACTTCGCTTTTTGCCGTTACACTGCGCGACTTTTCACCCGAGCCGCCTTGGCGACTCGGTAGCGCTGCCCCTGCCTGAGTGGGGCTTCGCGGTCGGTGACGCTTGGCGCGCCGATCAGTCTTCATCCTCCCAAGAGGATTGCCGGTGGCCAAAAAAGCCGCATCCTTCGCCGCCCTTGGTGGCCTGGTATTTTCCACCGATGCAGGTCGACACTGCCCGGACTGTCGTCAGCCCGTGGGTTCGTGCACCTGCAAACAGACCCTGATCCCTGAAGGCGACGGTATTGCCCGCGTGCGACGCGAGAGCAAGGGCCGTGGCGGCAAGACGGTGACCACCATCACCGGCGTGCCGCTGGCTGAAGAGGCGCTGAAGGAACTGGCCACCGCGCTGAAAAAGCGTTGCGGCACCGGTGGCGCGTTGAAAGACGGGGTCATCGAGATCCAGGGCGATCACGTCGAACTGCTGTTGGCCGAGCTGATCAAGCTGGGTTACAAGGCCAAGAAGTCCGGCGGCTGACAGCCGCTTCCCAACCTGTGTCTAAACTCTGTCCTGCGAGTGGGGTCTGACCTTCTTACAGGCAAATCGTCATTTTCATTCTTTAGACTGCGCCAGCCTCCACGAGGGGTGGCGCCTTCGCCTTCATTTATAGGGGACTTCGATGTCCGTACGACGCACACGCAAAGACGATGGCAGCCAATGGACAGTTGCGGACAGCCGCAGTGTTTACGGGATTCGCCATTGGGGGGCCGGATATTTCGCGATCAACGACGCCGGTCGCGTTGAAGTCCGTCCGAACGGCCCGAACAGCACGCCCGTCGACCTGTACGAGCAAGTCGACCAGTTGCGCAAAAGCGGCCTGTCGTTGCCATTGCTGGTGCGCTTTCCCGATATCCTGCAAGACCGCGTGCGCCAACTGACCGGCGCCTTCGATGCCAACATCGAGCGCCTGGAATACCAGAGCAAGTACACCGCGCTGTACCCGATCAAGGTGAACCAGCAGGAAGCGGTGATCGAAAACATCATCGCCACCCAGAACGTGTCCATCGGCCTGGAAGCCGGTTCCAAGCCCGAGTTGCTGGCCGTGCTGGCCCTGGCGCCGAAGGGCGGCACCATCGTCTGCAACGGTTACAAGGACCGTGAATTCATCCGCCTCGCGCTGATGGGCCAGAAGCTCGGCCACAACGTGTTTATCGTGATCGAGAAGGAATCCGAAGTCGGCCTGGTGATCGAAGAGGCCGCCAGCCTCAAGGTCAAGCCGCAGGTCGGCCTGCGTGTGCGCTTGTCGTCGCTGGCGTCGAGCAAGTGGGCGGACACCGGTGGCGAGAAGTCCAAGTTCGGCCTGTCGGCGGCGCAATTGCTGTCGGTGGTCGAGCGTTTCCGCGCGGCCGGCCTGGACCAGGGCATCCGCCTGTTGCACTTCCACATGGGCTCGCAGATCGCCAACCTGGCCGACTACCAGCACGGCTTCAAGGAAGCCATTCGTTACTACGGCGAACTGCGCAACCTCGGCCTGCCGGTGGATCACATCGACGTCGGCGGTGGCCTGGGCGTGGATTACGACGGCACCCACTCGCGCAATGCCAGCTCGATCAACTACGACATGGACGACTACGCCGGTGTGGTCGTGGGCATGCTCAAGGAATTCTGCGACGCGCAGAGCCTGCCGCACCCGCACATTTTCTCCGAAAGCGGCCGCTCCCTGACCGCGCACCACGCCATGCTGGTGGTGCAGGTCACCGACGTGGAGAAACACAACGACGAAATCCCAAAGATCGAGAACAAGGAAAGCCTGCCGGAAACCGTGCAATGGCTGGTGGACCTGCTCGGCCCCACCGATATCGAGATGGTCACCGAAACCTACTGGCGCGCTACCCACTACATGAGCGACGTGGCCACCCAGTACGCCGACGGCAAGCTGACCCTGGCCGAGAAAGCCCTGGCCGAGCAATGCTACTTCGCCGTGTGCCGCCGCCTGCACAACTCGCTCAAGGCTCGCCAGCGCTCGCACCGCCAAGTGCTGGACGAACTCAACGACAAGCTGGCCGACAAGTACATCTGTAACTTCTCGGTGTTCCAGAGCCTGCCGGACACCTGGGCGATCGGCCAGGTGCTGCCGATCCTGCCGCTGCATCGCCTCGACGAAGAACCACTGCGCCGTGCCGTGCTGCAAGACCTGACCTGCGACTCCGACGGCAAGATCAAGCAATACGTCGACGAGCAGAGCATCGAGACCAGCCTGCCGGTACATGCCTTGAATGAAGGCGAGGACTACCTGCTGGGCATCTTCCTGGTGGGTGCCTACCAGGAGATTCTGGGCGACATGCATAACCTGTTCGGTGACACCGACTCGGTGAACATCTACCAGCGTGAAGACGGTTCGGTGTACAGCGCCGGGATCGAGACCCACGACACCATCGAAGACATGCTGCGCTACGTGCACTTGTCGCCGGAGGAATTGATGACGCATTACCGTGACAAGTGTGCGAGTGCGAAGATCTCGGCGTCTGAGCGCACCCAGTTCCTGGATGCGCTGCGTCTTGGCTTGACCCGCTCCTCCTACCTGTCCTCGTAACATCAACTGATACAGATTTAAAAATGTGGGAGGGGGCTTGCTCCCGATAACGGTATATCAGCAACAATTTAGTTGCCTGACACTCTGCTATCGGGAGCAAGCCCCCTCCCACATTTGGATTGTATTTCTTCAGTTAGCTCCCAGCCAAAGCCCTTGGCGATTCAGCCGCCAGGCAATCGCCCACAGCGTCAAACTGCGCACCGCCATGAACAGCAGGAAAGTTATCCACAGCCCGTGGTTGCCCAGCCCCTGCAACGCCCAGGCAATCGGCAGCACCAACAACACCGTCAGCACCATCCCATTGCGCATTTCGCGCGCGCGCGTTGCGCCGATAAACAAGCCATCGAGCAAATAACTCCACACCGCAATCAACGGCAGTACCGCCAGGTAAGGCAGGTAGAGGTCAGCCGTTTCGCGCACGCTGGGGATATCGGTTTGCATGGCGATAAACACGTGCCCGGCCAAGGTAAACAACAGCGCAAAGCCAACGCTGGCGATCAGCGACCAACCGCCGGCCACTACCAGCGAGCGGCGCAGGGCTTGGCGGTCTCGGGCGCCGATGGCGTGCCCGCACAGGGCTTCGACGGCGTGAGCCAGGCCGTCCAGGGCATGCGCGGTCAGCAACAGCCCATTGAGCAGCAAGGCATTGGCGGCCACCGTGGCATCCCCCAGGCGTGCGCCTTGTACGGTGATCATAAAGAACACCGACTGCAGCGCCAGGCTGCGGATAAAGATGTCGCGGTTTACCGCCAGCAGTGGGCGCCAGCTGTGCCACCGCTTCAACGCGGCCCAGGCGATATGGCCGGGGTAGGCGCGCAGGGCTTTTTGCGTGAGCGCCAGGCCGAGCAGGGCGCCGGTCCATTCGGCGATCACCGAGGCGCGGGCGGAGCCGACCACGCCCCAGTCCAGGCCGAGGACAAACCACAGGTTCAGCGCAATATTCACCAGGTTGGTGGTCAGCAGGATCGCCAGCGGTGCGCGGGCGTTCTGCGTGCCGAGGAACCAGCCGACCAAGGCATAGCTGGCCAGCGCGGCGGGCAGGCCGAACAGACGCGTGTGGAAGAAGTCGCGGGTCAGTTGGTTCAATTCGGGCGAGGGCTGCATCCATTCCAGGGCCAGGTGGCTCAGCGGAATGCCCACGGTGCCGAGCAGCATCGCCAGGCCCAGCGCCAGCAGCAAACCTTGCAACAGGATCTGCCGCAGTGCCGCGCCATCATTGCGCCCGGCGGCCTGGGCGGCGAACCCGGTAGAGCCCATGCGCAAAAAGCCCATGGCCCAGGCAAGGAAGGTATACAGGCTGGCCCCGACGGCCACCGCGCCCAGTTGATGGGCGTGGGGCAAGTGGCCGATGACCATGCTGTCCACCAGCGCCACCAGCGGCACGGAGATATTCGACAGAATCATCGGCGCGGCCAAAGCCCATACACGGTGATGCGTAGGGCGGTCGCGCCAGTCAGTCAGTAAGGTGGGCATGCGGGCTCCTTGGGGGAGCGGCATTGTACCCGGCCATCAGCCGCGCAGCAGGGCGAATGTGGGAGGGGGCCTCCCACATTTTGATCTTCGCAGGCTGTGGGATTTGGCTTGGCTTCAGGCTCCTCCAGAACAAACCCACCCTCCGTCGGTCAATGTGACCAGCGCCACATCGGCCTTACCCCGGCTGATATATAGTTCACCCCCCGGTTCCCTCTGACGATGAGTGCCCCATGCTTAACAAAGGACTGTTTCTCGCTTGCGCGCTGGCCCTGCTGAGCGCCTGCGATTCCTCCGACAAACCCGCCGCTCCCACCGCTCCTGCGGCGGCGGCGACCACCGCGCCGAAACCGGTCAAGGCCGCGGTGGATGTGGCGGCGTTGAAGCAGCGTTATGCCGGGCGTGAGTTGAGCGTGGTGGACGTGTCCGAGGTGCAGTTGGACGGGGCCAGCACGCTGTCGGTGAGTTTCTCGATCCCGCTGGACCCCGATCAGAAGTTCGCCGACAAACTCCATCTGGTGGACAGCAAGTCCGGCAAGGTCGACGGCGCCTGGGAGCTGTCCGACAACCTGATGGAGCTGCGCCTGCGCCATCTGGAACCCCAGCGCAAATTGGTGTTGACGGTGGATGCCGGGGTCGAGGCAGTCAATCAAAACAAGCTCGCCGCCGAATACACCTCCCGCCTGGAAACCCGCGACCTGCAAGCCACTGTCGGCTTCGCCAGCCGTGGCACGCTGTTGCCGACGCGCCTGGCCGAGGGCCTGCCGGTGATTGCGTTGAACGTCGACAAGATCGACGTCGAATTCTTCCGTATCAAGCCCGAATCGCTGCCCTCGTTCCTGGCGCAGTGGGGGCGCAATACCAGCCTGCAAAGTTATGAGTCCCGCGAATTGCTGCCGCTGGCCGACCTGGTCTATGGCGGCCGCTTCGACCTGAAACCTGCACGCAACACCCGCGAAACGCTGTTGCTGCCGATCGCCGGCCTCAAACAATTGCAGCAGCCGGGGGTGTACCTGGCGGTGATGCGCGCGTCGGGCACCTACAACTATTCGCAGCCGGCCACGCTATTTACCTTGAGTGACATCGGCCTGTCGGTGCATCGCTACGCCAATCGTCTGGATGTGTTCACCCAGGCTCTGGACGGCGGCAAGGCGCTGGACGACGTGGCCCTGGAAGTGCTCGACGCCGACGGCCGAGTGGTCGGCCAGGGCAAGACCGAAAAGGGCGGCCACGCGCAGCTGCCGTTGCCGAAAAAAGCCCAGGTGCTGCTGGCCAAGCAGGGCGAGCAAACCAGCCTGTTGCGCCTGGACAGCGCGGCGCTGGACCTGGCGGAGTTCGATATTGGCGGCCAACCGTCGCACCCACTGCAGTTTTTTGTGTTCGGCCCGCGCGACCTGTACCGCCCCGGCGAAACCGTGCTGCTCAATGCGCTGCTGCGCGACAAGGACGGCAATGCAGTCAAGCCGCAACCGGTGAGTGTCGAGGTGCGCCGCCCCGACGAACAGGTCAGCCGCAAGTTTGTGTGGGACGCCGACGCTTCCGGCCTCTATCAATATCAATTGCAACTGGCCGGCGAAGCACCGACCGGGCGCTGGCAGTTGGTGTTCGACCTGGGCGATGGCAAACCGCAATTGTATGAATTCCTCGTCGAAGACTTCCTGCCCGAGCGCCTGGCGCTCGAACTCAAGGGCAGCGACACGCCGCTGAACCCAGCGCAGACCGCAGTGATTCAGCTCGACGGGCGCTACCTCTACGGCGCGCCGGCCGCCGGCAATCGGGTCAGCGGGCAAGTGTATGTGCGGCCCTTGCGTGAAGCGGTCAAGGCGCTGCCGGGCTATCAATTCGGCTCCGTCACCGAAGAAGAACTGAGCCAGGATTTCGAACTGGACGAGGGCGTGCTGGATGCCAAGGGCCAGGAAAAAATCATCCTGGAAAGCAAATGGGCCGAGGCCAAGTCGCCGCTGCAACTGATCGTGCAGGCCAGCCTGCAGGAGTCGGGCGGACGCCCGATTACCCGACGCCTGGTGCAACCGATCTGGCCGGCGGAGCAGATGCCGGGCCTGCGTGGGCTGTTTGACGGCACCGAAACCAATGGCGATGGCCCGGCGGAATTCGAAGTGCTGCTGGCCAACCCGGACGGGCAGAAACTCGCCGCGCAGAACCTTAAGGTGCGCCTGGTGCGCGAGCGCCGCGACTACTACTGGAACTACTCGGACAACGACGGCTGGAGCTACCACTACAACGAGAAATTCCTCAACCTCGACGAACAGAGCCTGAACATCAAGGCCGGCGACACCGCCAAGGTCAGCTTCCAGGTGGAGTGGGGGCCGTACCGCGTCGAGGTCGAAGACCCGCAGACCGGCCTGGTCAGCAGCCTGCGCTTCTGGGCCGGTTACCAGGCCCAGGACAACACCGAAGGCGGCGCCGTGCGCCCCGACCAGGTCAAGCTGGCGCTGGATAAACCGGCGTATGGCGACGGCGATACCGCCAACGTCACCGTTACGCCGCCGGCCGCCGGTAAAGGCTACCTGTTGGTGGAGTCCGCCGAAGGGCCATTGTGGTGGCAGGAAATCGAGGTGCCGGCCGAAGGCAAAAGCTTCGCGGTGAAGCTCGACCCGAAATGGTCGCGCCATGACCTGTACGTGAGTGCGTTGGTGATTCGTCCCGGCGAGCGCAAAGCCAATATCACCCCCAAACGGGCGGTTGGCTTGCTGCACCTGCCGTTGGATCGCACCCAGCGCAAACTGGGCGTTACCCTCACCGCGCCGGAAAAAATGCGTCCCAAGCAGCCGTTGACGGTGAAAGTCGCGGCCAAGAATGCCGATGGCAGCGTCCCCAAACAGGTGCATGTGCTGGTAGCGGCAGTGGACGTGGGCATCCTCAATATCACCCAATACCCGACGCCCGATCCCTACGCCAGCCTGTTCGGCCGCAAGGCCTATGGCGTGGACCAGTTCGACATCTACGGCCAACTGATCGAAGCCGGCCAGGGCCGTCTGGCCAGCCTGGCCTTTGGCGGTGATGCCGCGCTGGCCAAGGGCGGCAAGCGCCCGGACACCAGCGTGACCATCGTCGCCCTGCAAAGCGCGCCGGTAGCCCTGAATGACAAGGGCGAGGGCGAAGTCAGCGTCAATATCCCCGACTTCAACGGCGAACTGCGCCTGATGGCCCAGGCCTGGAGCGAAGATCGCTACGGCATGGCTGAAGCCAGGACGGTGATTGCCGCGCCGCTGATCGCCGAGCTGTCGGCGCCGCGCTTCCTCGCGGGTGGAGACCAGACCAGCCTGGCGCTGGACCTGTCCAACCTGTCGGGCAAGGCGCAGAAACTCGACGTGCAACTGAGCGCAGACGGCCAGTTGGAGCTCGTCAACGGTGGCGCGCAAACCGTCGAACTCAAGCAGGGCCAGCGCACGACGCTGCGTATTCCGGTCAAAGCCTGGGGCGGTTTGGGCCAGGGCAAGGTGAAAGTGACGGTCAACGGGCTGGACCTGCCGGGTGAAAGCCTGCCGCCGTTCAGCCGGGAGTGGGCCCTGGGTGTGCGTCCTGCGTACCCCGCGTTGCTCAAGCAGTATCGCGCGGTGCTGAAAAGCGAACCCTGGAGCTTGCCTGCCGCCACCCTTGAGCAATTCGATACCTCGGGGCGCGAAGCGCTGCTGAGCCTGTCGAGCCGGCCGCCGTTGAATCTCGGGGCGCAGATCAAGGCGCTCAAGGCCTACCCATACGGTTGCCTGGAGCAAACCGCCAGCGGCCTGTACCCGTCGCTGTATGCCGACGATGCGTTGCTCAAGCGCCTGAGCATCAAGGGCGAGCCGGATGCCGAGCGCAAACGCAAGATCGAACTGGGCATCGAACGCCTGCTGGGCATGCAGCGCTACAACGGCAGCTTTGGCTTGTGGGGCGCCGATGGCGAGGAAGAATATTGGCTGACCGCCTACGTCACCGACTTCTTGCTGCGTGCCCGCGACCAGGGTTTTGCCGTGCCGGGCGACGCGCTGAAAAAGGCCAGCGAGCGCCTGTTGCGGTATGTGCAGGAGCGCAACCTGATCGAGGTCGATTACAGCGACAATGCCGAACACACGCGCTTTGCCGTGCAAGCGTATGCAGGCATGGTGTTGGCGCGCAGTCAGCAGGCGCCGCTGGGGGCGTTGCGCAGTATTTTCGAGCGCCGCAGCGATGCGCGTTCCGGGTTGCCGCTGGTGCAGTTGGCCGTCGCCCTGCAAAAAATGGGCGATCAGCCGCGTGCGGACCAGGCCTTGCAGGCCGGCTTGGCGGCGCAGCGCAGCGCCAAGGAATGGCTGGCCGACTATGGCAGCCCGCTGCGTGACCAAGCGATGATCTTGGCCTTGCTTGAAGAAAACGATCTGGCCAAGGGCAAGCGTGAAGAGCGCCTGTTTACGCTGTCGGACCAATTGGCGGCCAGCCCGTATTTGTCGACCCAGGAGCGTAATTCGCTGTTCCTGGCCGGGCGGCTTGGGTTCGCCCGGCCTGAGGCAAACTGGCAAGTATCCCTGACCGGCAGTGGCGGCGTACGCGAGTTGAATAACCAACAATCGACGCTGCAACTGGACGACAAATTGCTCTCCGACGACCTGAGCCTGAGCAATCAGAGTGACACGCCGGTGTATCAGCAACTGACCATTTCGGGTTACCCCCAGGTGCCACCGGCGCCGGGTGGCGAGAACCTGAGCATCCGCCGCGAATACCTGGGCATGAATGGCCAGCCGCTGAACCTGCGCAACCTCAATAGCGGCGACCTGGTACTGGTGCATTTGGCGGTCAGCGCCAAGCAGCGTGTGCCGGATGCCTTGGTGGTCGACCTGCTGCCCGCCGGCCTGGAGCTGGAAAACCAGAACCTGGCGCAAAGCGCCGCCAGCCTGGAAAACGCCAGCAGCCAAGTGAAGGAGTGGCGTGAGTCGATGCAGAACGCGGCGCTCAAGCATCAGGAATTCCGTGATGATCGCTACGTGGTGGCGATCAACCTGGACAGCGATGGCACCACGCACCTGCTGTACCTGGCGCGTGCGGTGACACCGGGCACTTACCGCGTGCCGCCGCCGCAGGTGGAGTCGATGTACCGGCCGAACTGGCAGGCGGTGGGAGAGACCCCGGCGGATCTGGTGATCAAGGGCCGCTGATACTTCAGCTTGGAATGAAGATGAATGTGGGAGGGGCGGTGCGACGATTCGACTGGCTCCCTCCCACAGGGGGCTGTGGCAGTTTCAGGGTCAGTGCACGACCCAACTGAGCAGCCACAGGCCCAGCATCAACCAGATAATCCCCATGATGATCGATGCCCGCATGAATGCGCGTACCGCCGAATACAACAACATCAGGCCGATGATCAGCGTGAGAATGCTGATGATCGAGGTGTCCATGCCCAACGTGCGCGACAGGCCTTCGATAAAGTTGCCGCCGGCATGGGTCAGCGCACCGAACAGCCCACTGAGGCCATCGACGATAAACCGGATGACGGAACCGAGCGCCTGGCCCAACCATTCGAAGAAGCTTTCTACCTGCATGTGTGTGTCCTGATGAGAAGGTGGGCGTATCTGTGCATTGGTTGTTATTGCGACAGGCTAGTTCCCTACAAGCATAGAGGTTTGCCGGTTTGAGGTTTCGATTAATCCTTCAAGGGCGTACACGGGGCCCACAGGGTTTACTGCGCTGGGCTCTTGGGTCTGTGCTGCTGGTGATTGCCCTGTTATGGCTGGCCGACCGCATCTGGCCCTTGCCCTTGCCCCAGGATGACCTGGCACGGGTGGTTCTGGCCGAGGATGGCACACCGTTGTGGCGGTTCGCCGATGCCAATGGCGTGTGGCGCTACCCGGTGCAGACCAACGAAGTGTCGCCGTATTACCTGGATGCGTTGCTCACCTACGAAGACCGCTGGTTCTTCCAGCACCCGGGCGTAAACCCGCTGGCACTGGCGCGGGCGACCTGGCAGAACCTGACCGGTGCGCGGGTGGTGTCCGGCGGCAGCACCTTGTCGATGCAGGTGGCGCGCTTGCTCGATCCGCATTCGCGCACCTTCCAGGGAAAGTTGCGTCAACTGTGGCGTACGGCGCAGCTGGAATGGCACTTGTCCAAGGATGAAATTCTCACCCTTTACCTCAACCGCGCGCCGTTTGGCGGCACCTTGCAAGGCGTGGCGGCGGCCAGTTGGGCCTACCTGGGCAAGTCCCCGTCACAGTTGACCCATGCCGAAGCGGCGCTGCTCGCGGTGTTGCCCCAGGCGCCGAGCCGTTTGCGCCCGGACCGTCACGCGCAACGCGCCCAGGCTGCCCGCGACAAGGTGCTGCGCCGCCTGGGCGAGTTCAAGGTATGGCCGCAATCAGCCGTCGATGAAGCCCTGCAAGAGCCGCTGTTGCTCGCCCCGCGCCTGGAGCCAAGCCTTGCCCCGTTGCTCGCCCGGCGTCTGAACCGCCCCGACAGCCCGCCGCTTATTCGCACCACCGTGGACGCCAACCTGCAACGCCGCCTCGAAGACCTGCTGCTGGGATGGCGTGCGCGGTTGCCGGAGCACACCTCGGCCGCGATCCTGGTGGTCGAGGCAGAAAGCATGGCGGTGCGCGCCTACCTGGGCTCGGTGGACATCAACGACGCCAAGCGTTTCGGTCATGTGGACATGATCAGCGCGTTGCGTTCGCCCGGCTCCACCCTCAAACCCTTTTTGTACGGCATGGCGTTGGATGAAGGCTTGATCCACTCCGAATCGCTGTTGCAAGACGTGCCCCGGCGCTACGGCGATTACCGGCCGGGCAACTTCTCCATGGGGTTTACCGGCGCGGTGCCGGCGAGCACGGCGCTGTCCAGTTCGCTCAACCTGCCGGCGGTGCAGTTGCTGGAAGCGTACGGGCCCAAGCGCTTTGCCGCCCAGATGCGTATCGGCGGCGTGCCCCTGGCATTGCCGGCGTTGGCCGAGCCCAACCTGGCGCTGATCCTGGGCGGCGCGGGTAGCCGACTGGAAGACCTGGTGAGCGGCTACAGCGCCTTCGCCCGCGACGGCAAGAGCGCCACCTTGCGATTGCAGCCGGACGACACGCTTAGAGAACGGCCGTTGCTGTCGCCAGGGGCTGCCTGGATTGTGCGGCGCATCCTCAGCGGCCAGGCACGGCCGGACCGCGACCCGCGCGCCGAACTGGTCCAGCGCCCGGTGCTGGCCTGGAAAACCGGCACCAGCTACGGTTTTCGCGACGCCTGGGCGATCGGCGTGGGGCCGCGCTATTTGATCGGCGTGTGGATCGGCCGACCGGACGGCACGCCGGTGCCGGGGCAGTTCGGCCTGGCTTCGGCTGCGCCGTTGATGCTGCAAGTACACGACGTGCTGACCAACCGCGACAGCCAGCGCGGCATCAGCGCCCCGGTTAAACCGGTGCCGGCGAACGTGGGTGTGGCGGCGATCTGTTGGCCGCTCGGCCAGCCCATGAGCCGCGGCGACCCCAATTGCCGGCGCCAGCGCTTCGCCTGGACACTGGACAACACCACGCCGCCGACCTTGCAGGCCTTGGACCAACCGCTGAGTGTGGGCTTGATGGAAAGTATCTGGGTCAACGCCAGGGGGCTGCGGGTGGATGCCCATTGCCCGGGCGCGGTCGCCAGGCGTATCGCCCTGTGGCCCGCGCCGCTGGAACCGTGGCTGCCGAGGGCGGAACGCCGTGAAGCGCGCATCCCGGCGGCCGACCCGGAGTGCCCGCCACCGGCACTGGCGGCGTCCTCGCCGCTGTCAATCGTCGGCGTGCGCGAAGGCGACCAACTGCGCCTGCCCGCCGGCAGCCAACAAACCTTGCGCCTGAAACTTTCCGCCCTGGGCGGCAGTGGCCGACGCTGGTGGTTCCTCAACGGCGAGCCGCTGGGCGACAGTGCCAATCAGGACTTCATCAATGCCAGTTTCGAGCGGTTGGGGCGTTATCAGCTCAGTGTCCTTGATGAGGCTGGCCAAACGGCACGCCTTGAATTCAGCGTTGTTGATTAAATTGCCATCGGGAGCAAGCCCCGATGGCGGCCTTGAGCACAACGCACCTATTCACTTGCCTTCATCCCTGATCCCCCCGAAGCTACACACCTTCAGGAGCCCAGCATGAACCTCGAACACCTCACCGAACGCCTGCACCGCATCCGCGATACCAACCACTGGAAGCAGTTCCACAGCCCGAAAAACCTGGCCATGGCCGCCAGTGTGGAAATGTCCGAACTGGTGGAGATTTTCCAATGGCTCACCGAAGACCAATCGCGCCAGTTGCCTGCCGATAAACTTGCCCACGCCGGGCAGGAAGTCGGCGATATCGTGCTGTACCTGCTGTTGTTGTGCAGCGAGTTGGGCCTGGACATGAACGAAGTGGTACGCGCCAAACTGGCCGACAGCGAACGGCGGTTTAGCCATGAGTGATCGCCATTTCGACCAGTTGGCCACGCGCTTTGCCGAGAAGATCTACGGTGGCGCCAAAGGTGCGATCCGTCTGGCGGTGTTGCAGGCCGACCTGGCCGAAGCGCTGCCGGATCGGCCCTTGCGCGTGCTGGATATTGGCGCAGGCCTGGGGCATATGTCGCTGTGGCTGGCCGAGCGCGGGCATCAGGTAACCCTGGCCGAACCCGCCGAGCCGATGCTCGACGGCGCGCGCCAACGGTTTGCCGAAGCAGGGCAGGCCGCGACCTTTATCCATGCGCCCTGGCAAGACCTGCTCGGCCAACTCACCGAACCCTACGACCTGGTGCTGTGCCACGCCGTGCTGGAATGGCTGGCCGAACCCCATGCGATCCTGCCGGTGCTGCATCAGTTGACGGTGCCCGGCGGCTGGCTGTCCCTGGCGTTCTACAACCGTGATGCGCTGATTTACCGCAACCTGCTCAAAGGCCACTTTCGCAAAATGCGCAAGAACGACATGGCCGGCGAGAAGCAGAGCCTTACCCCGCAGCAGCCCCTCGACCCACGCGAATTGGCGGCGCAACTCCAGGGGTTGTGGCAGGTCGAAAGCCAAAGTGGGGTGCGGGTGTTCCACGACTACATGCCGGTGGAATTCCAGGCCCGCGCCCATCTTCAGGACCTTGTAGAGATGGAACTCGCTCACCGTCGTCACCCAAGCTTTGCCGGACTTGGGCGTTATTTGCACTGGATCTGCCGTCCGGTTTAAGCGGCCCAGTCTGCGGAGGTCGAAATGCGTCGTCTCTGTTTGATCCTGTTATCCCTCGGCCTGAGCGCTTGCTCAAGCCCCAACCCCTACGTCGCAGCCTCGGCCCCGATGCCGCCGGCACCGGCCCAGGCGGCCACCACCTTTGATACCAGCGCCTACCCGGCGCCGGTGCGCGATTACGGCGCCTACCGCAATTGGGCCTGGCGCAACGGCCAGCTGCCGGCCGGCACGGCGTGGGCTGATTCGGCGCAAGTGGCCGAAGCGGTCAGCGGTGCCCTTGACCAGCGCGGCTTGCGCCCGCTGCATGACAAGCGTGCCCCGGACCTGTGGGTAAGCGCCGATGTGCGCCTGGAGAAGCGCCTCAAACAGGTCCAGGACGACTATGGCTACGGCTACGGTGGCTATAACCGTTACGGCAATGGCTACGGCATGTACAACTCGGCGCCCATCGTGCGCACTTATGAAGTGCAAGTGGTGGTGGTGCGCGTCAATCTGTTCGACGCGCGCAGTGGCCAGCCGGTGTGGAGCGCCAGCGCGGAAACCAGCAGCCAGGGCAGCCTCAGCGAGCGCGCGGATGCGTTGCGCCAGGCGGTGCAAAAGGCGCTGACGGCGTATCCTCCGAGTTAACAGCTATTCTCATCTGACGCCTTGCTCGTTTTTGGAGATCACCATGTTTCGTCGCATCGCTACGCTTGCTGTTGTCGTGCTGCTGGGCGGTTGCCAGACCAGCCAGGTCAACCACGATTTCGACGCCAGCCGAGATTTCGCCGCCTACCGCAGTTGGGCCTGGAAAGACCCGGCGCTGCAATACCGCCCGGATGATCCGCGTATCAAGAGCGACCTTACCGAGCAGCGCATCCGCCAAGCCGTGGGCGACCAACTCGACCAACGCGGCCTGCGCCCTGCGGCGGCCGGTACCAGGGCTGACCTGAACGTGCAGGCGTACCTGATCGTCGAAGACCGCCAGCAACAAGTCACCACCCGCTACGGTGGCGCCTGGGGTGGCCCGTGGAATGGCTATTGGGGCGCGCCGATGTACGACGAAACGCGCAACATCACCTACAAAGTCGCGACCATCCAGATCGACCTGCTCGACGGCAAGGACGGCAAACTGGTGTGGCGCGGCAGCGATGAACAGATGATGAGCAGCACGCCCAACCCGCAGGATCGCGACAAAGCCATCCGCACCACGGTCAGCCGCGTGCTCTCCAGCTATCCGCCGCACTGAAAAACGCCGCACCGGCCCCAGAGGCTGTCGTACCGGTGGTGATGGTCAGGTCGCGGGCGGTTACGCCTAAGATCGGCAAGCTGCCCAGGGTGGTGCCCAGCGTGTGTCGGTGCCGGCGCCGCTGCTGCAGCCGCCGAGCGTCATTGCGACTGCCAGGGCCAATGCGGTACTGGTTTTCCAAATGTATAGGTGTTTTAAATCAGAAGCTTAATTAACAGAAGCGGGCCTGATCAGGCCCGCTATAACTTTTTGCGTATATATACAATTAATCAATGCCGTTCCGTGATCGGCTGCCATTTACCCCGCATATGTTCAATGTCGCCCGCACCTTTCAACATCAATTCGCCACGGGCACCGGCAGCACTGGCAAGCAATACCACTTCACTGGGCAGGCGCACGGGCTTCTGGAACTCGACCGTTAGTTCAATATTGGCCGCGGGCAGATGCTCAGCCAGTGCGGCGAGTGTGCGCGCCTTGTTCCACAGGCCGTGGGCGATGGCCTGGGGGAAGCCGAACAGTTTTGCAGTGAAGGCACTGAGGTGGATCGGGTTGTAGTCGCCCGACACACGGGCATAGCGGCGACCGATATCGGCCGGGGCTTTCCAACGGGTGATTTCGCCGGTTTGAGTGGGGGCGGCTTGCACGGCCTGCGCCGTTTCGCCGTCGAGTTTCACGCCTCGGCACAGCATGCGACTTTCGGCTTCCCACAACAGGCCGAGGGAATCTTCGACGCGGGTCACCACGTCAAACGTCGCACCCTTGGGGTGTGGCTGCAGGTTTTGCGCGTGCACGGCGATGGACAGTTCACTCACACCGCCCAAAGGCCGGTGGATGCGTATGCGGTTGCTCAGGTGGATCAAGCCCAACAGCGGGAAAGGAAAGGCGTGATCGGTGAGCAGCTGCATCTGCAAGCCGAACGCCAGGATATGCGGGTAGGTGGCCGGCAGCACCGGGCTGTCGGCAAACCCGCAGACTTTGCGATAGGCCGCCACCTGCCAGGAATTGACGCTGACCCGGCAGCGCACGCCCTGTTCAGGCAGGGCCGTGCCGGTGATCTTGCGTTTGAGTGCCGCGCGCCAATACAGCGGCGGCAGAAACGGGGGGCTGCTCAAGGTCTGCCATTGCATGCATCACGCTCCTAATAGGCTTTGCCCACACACCCGCACGGCTTGCCCACTGACCGCACCGGAGCCCGGCTGGGCCAGCCACGCCACGGCCTCGGCGACGTCCTGCGGCACACCGCCCTGGCCCAGCGAACTCATGCGTCGCCCGGCTTCGCGCAGGGCAAACGGAATGTGCGCGGTCATCTGGGTTTCGATAAACCCTGGGGCCACGGCGTTGATGCTGATCCCGCGTTCCGCCAGCAGCGGCGCCCATGCCTGGGCCAGGCCAATCAAGCCTGCCTTGCTCGCGGCATAGTTGGTTTGCCCACGGTTACCGGCGATACCGCTGATGGACGCCAGCAGCACCACGCGTGCGTTGTCGTGCAGGGTGTGGCTGTCGAGCAGTGCCTGGGTCAGTACTTGCGGGGCACTGAGGTTGACCGCCAGCACCGCGTCCCAATATTCCGGGGTCATGTTGGCCAGGGTCTTGTCGCGGGTGATCCCTGCGTTGTGCACCAGAATGTCCAGGCCATCGGGCAACTGTTCGATCAACTGGCCGGCGGCGTCTTCGGCGCAGATATCCAGCACCACTGTGCGCGCACCCAGGCGCGCGGCCAACGCTTCGAGATCGGCCTTGGCTTGGGGCACATCCAGCAGGATGACGTCGGCGCCATCGCGGGCCAGGGTTTCGGCGATGGATGCGCCGATGCCTCGGGCCGCGCCAGTGACCAGCGCCTTGCGCCCGGCCAACGGGCGAGTCCAGTCTTCAACGGGCGTGGCGCAGGCCTGCAGGCGAATCACTTGGCCAGAGATGTACGCGCTTTTTGGCGAGAGGAAGAAGCGCAGCGCGCCTTCCAACTGGTGTTCGGCACCGTCGCCGACGTAGAGCAATTGCAGCACGCCGCCGTTGCGCAGCTCTTTGGCCACGGAGCGGCTGAACCCTTCCAGGGCGCGCTGGGCGCTGGCGGCGAACGGGTCGCGCAGGCTTTCCGGGGCACGGCCGAGGATCACCAGGTGCGCGCTGTTATCCAGGTTTTTCAGCAGCGGTTGGAAGAACTCGCGCAGTTGCTTGAGTTGATCGGTGTGCTGCAAGTGGCTGGCATCGAACACCACGGCCTTGAGTTTTGGGCCGTGCCCTGGAATCCACGTCGAGCTCTCGGTGCCGTAGCTGTAGATGGCCTCGGTGAGTTTATGGGCAAACGCCTGCACCCGGCTCGCCAGCGCGCCGCCGCCCACCAGCAGGGCACCGTCCACCGGGCGCAGGCGCCCGGCTTGCCAGCGTTCCAGGCGTACCGGTGACGGCAGGCCAAGGGCGGCGACCAGGCGATGGCCGAGGCTTGAGTTGGCGAAGTCGATATAACGGTCAGACATGGAACGCTCTCCGAAGGCTGGGGTTCAAAGGGTTGACCATCCCAGGGTAGCAGTCGTTCGACTAGGCTCAGCTATCTGGCCCACCGCAGCCGCCCACCCCACAGAGGGAGCTTTCCATGACTCAATTGCGCCGTGTAGCGATCATTGGCGGTAACCGCATTCCGTTCGCCCGTTCCAATGGCCCCTACGCCACGGCAAGCAACCAGGCGATGCTGACAGCGGCGCTCGAAGGCCTGATCGAACGCTACAACCTGCACGGCCTGCGCATGGGTGAAGTGGCCGCCGGCGCGGTGCTCAAGCATTCGCGTGATTTCAACCTCACCCGCGAATGCGTGCTGGGCTCGCGCCTGTCGCCGCAAACCCCGGCCTACGACATCCAGCAGGCCTGCGGCACCGGGCTGGAGGCGGCGCTGCTGGTGGCCAACAAAATTGCGTTGGGCCAGATCGAATGCGGCATCGCGGGCGGGGTGGACACCACCTCCGACGCGCCGATCGGCGTGAATGAAGGGCTGCGCAAAATCCTGCTGCAGGCCAACCGCAGCAAATCCATGGCCGATAAATTAAAACTTCTGTTACAACTTCGTCCCCATCACCTCAAGCCCGAGCTGCCGCGCAATGGCGAGCCGCGTACCGGGTTGTCCATGGGCCGGCACTGTGAGTTGATGGCGCAGACTTGGCAGATTCCCCGTGCCGAGCAGGACCAGCTCGCCCTTGAAAGCCACCAGAAAATGGCCGCGTCCTACGCCGAAGGCTGGCACAACGATTTGCTCACTCCGTTCCTGGGGCTGACCCGCGATAACAACCTGCGCCCCGACCTGAGCCTGGAAAAACTGGCGGCGCTCAAACCCGCGTTCGAACGCAGCGAAAAGGGCACGCTCACCGCCGGCAACTCCACGCCGCTCACCGATGGTGCATCCCTGGTGCTGCTGGGCAGCGAAGCCTGGGCCCAGGAACGTGGCTTGCCGATCCTGGCCTATTGGCGCGATGGCGAAGCGGCAGCCGTGGATTTCGTCAACGGCGCCGAAGGCCTGCTGATGGCGCCGGTGTATGCCGTGCCACGGTTGTTGGCGAGGAATGGTCTGACGCTGCAAGACTTCGATTACTACGAGATCCACGAAGCTTTCGCGGCCCAGGTGTTATGCACCCTCAAGGCCTGGGAAGACGCCGACTACTGCAAGACCCGCCTGGGCCTGGACGCGCCACTGGGTTCCATCGACCGCAGCCGGTTGAATGTGAAGGGCAGCTCGCTGGCGGCCGGCCACCCGTTTGCCGCCACGGGTGGCCGTATCGTCGCCAACCTGGCCAAATTGCTGGGCACGGCGGGCAAGGGGCGCGGGTTGATTTCGATCTGCGCCGCGGGTGGGCAAGGCGTCACGGCGATTATTGAGCGTTGATTGCCATGGAAACTGGCATATAGGATGCATTCTTGAGTGGTCAAAGGTCGGTCGCCTCTCCCACCGGCGGGCCGATTGCCGTATAACGAGTGCCATACGCGTATTTGGTAATAAAGGACCCACAATAAAAGCTGATGAAGACTCCTAAACGCATTGAACCCCTGATCGAAGACGGTCTGGTCGACGAAGTGCTGCGCCCACTCATGAGTGGTAAAGAAGCAGCTGTTTATGTGGTGCGCTGCGGCAACGAATTGCGTTGCGCCAAGGTTTACAAGGAGGCGAATAAACGAAGTTTTCGTCAGGCGTCCGAATACCAGGAAGGGCGCAAGGTCCGTAACAGCCGTCAGGCCCGGGCCATGGCCAAGGGCTCCAAGTTCGGCAAGAAAGAAACCGAGGATGCCTGGCAGAACGCCGAAGTCGCGGCGTTGTTTCGCCTGGCCGGTGCTGGCGTTCGCGTGCCCCAGCCGTTCGACTTCCTCGAAGGCGTACTGCTGATGGAACTGGTGGCCGACGAGTACGGCGATGCGGCGCCGCGTCTGAACGACGTGGTGCTGGAGCCGGACCAGGCGCGTGAATACCACGCCTTCCTGATCTCCCAGATCGTGCTGATGCTGTGTACCGGCCTGGTGCACGGTGACCTGTCCGAGTTCAACGTGCTGCTCACACCTACGGGCCCGGTGATCATCGACCTGCCCCAGGCGGTGGATGCGGCGGGCAACAACCACGCGTTCAGCATGCTGGAGCGGGATGTCGGCAATATGGCTTCCTACTTCGGGCGCTTTGCCCCGGAGCTGAAGAAGACCAAGTACGCCAAGGAAATGTGGGCGCTGTATGAAGCCGGCACTTTGCACCCGGCCAGCGTATTGACCGGTGAGTTCGATGAGCCGGAAGAATTGGCGGACGTGGGCGGTGTGATCCGCGAGATCGAAGCGGCACGTTTGGATGAAGAGCGTCGTCAGGCGATTCGGGCTGCGGATGATGCGCCCGCGAGCAAAGCGTCCGAAGAGCCACCGCCTCCGCCTTGGATGCAGTGATCTTCCAGCAAATGAAGATCTGAAAAATGTGGGAGGGGGCTTGCCCCCTCCCACATTGGTTTTTGGTGGGCCACTAAGATGATCAGGGGCAGCAACTGCCCGATGCCAACTCCTTGAGAATCGGGCAATCCGGTCGATCATCACCGTGGCAGTGTTCCACCAAGTCTTGCAACGTGTCGCGCAGTTGCCCCAGTTCCACAATTTTCTGATTCAACTCCTCGATATGCTGGCGTGCCAGGGCTTTCACATCGGCGCTGGCCCGTTGCCGGTCCTGCCACAGGGTCAGCAGCTTGCCGACCTCCTCCAGTGAAAACCCCAGATCCCGCGAACGCTTGATGAATGCCAGGGTGTGTAGGTCCTCAGCGCCGTACACGCGGTAACCGCTGTCGGTACGGTGGGCGGCCTTGAGCAGGCCGATGGACTCGTAGTAACGAATCATCTTTGCACTCAGCCCGCTCTGGCGGGCGGCTTGGCCGATGTTCATGGGCGTTGATCCTCCAGATCCTTGGGTTTCCAGGTTTTGAGCAGCAGTGCATTGCTCACCACGCTGACACTGGACAAGGCCATGGCTGCGCCCGCAAGCACCGGGTTAAGCAGGCCGAATGCGGCCAGGGGAATGCCGATCAAGTTATACACAAAGGCCCAGAACAGGTTCTGGCGGATTTTTGCGTAGGTCTTGCGGCTGATCTCCAGCGCGGCCGGCACCAGGCGTGGGTCGCCGCGCATCAGGGTGATCCCGGCGGCGTGCATGGCCACGTCGGTGCCACCGCCCATGGCGATGCCGATATCGGCGGCGGCCAGGGCCGGGGCGTCGTTGATGCCGTCGCCGACCATGGCCACCACCGCGGTTTTCTTCAGTTCGGCGACGGTGGCGGCTTTATCGGCGGGCAGCACTTCGGCGTGTACGTCGTCGATGCCCAGCGCCTGCGCGACTACTCGCGCGCTGCCGCGATTGTCGCCGGTAAGCAGGTGGCTGCTGATATTGCGTGCCTTGAGTTGCGTCACCGCTTGCAGTGCGCCGGGCTTGAGGGTGTCGCCAAAGGCGAACAGCCCCAGCACCTTGGGTTGCGCGCCTTGTTCAAGCAGCCACGACAGGGTGCGGCCTTCGGCCTCCCAGTCTTGGGCGCGGGTGGCCAGGTCGCCTGCGCTCAAGCCGCTCTCTTGCAACAAGCGGCGGTTGCCCAGGGCCAGTTGCCGGCCGTCCAGGGTGCCGGCGATGCCGCGTCCGGTCAGGGATTGGCTGGCGCTCACATCCGCGACTGCCAGCCCTCGTTCGTCGCAGGCATCCAGCACTGCCTTGGCCAACGGGTGTTCGCTGCCACGCTGCAGCGCGCCGGCCTGTTGCAGCAGCAAGGCTTCATTGCCATCCAGCGCCGCCAAGTGGGCGATTTTGGGTGCGCCGGACGTGAGGGTGCCGGTCTTGTCGAACACCACGGCGCTCACTGCATGGGCACGCTCCAGGGCTTCGGCGTCTTTGATCAGGATGCCGTAGCGGGCGGCGACGCCGGTGCCGGCCATGATTGCAGTCGGGGTGGCCAGCCCGAGGGCGCAAGGACAGGCGATCACCAGTACCGCCACGGCGTTGATAATCGCGGTTTCCAGCGAGGCGCCGTATAACCACCAGCCCAGCAGAGTGATCACGGCCAGCACCAGCACGGCCGGTACGAAGACCTGGCTGACTTTATCCACCAGTTTCTGGATCGGCGCCTTGGCGGCCTGGGCGTCTTCCACCAGGCGGATGATCCTGGCCAATACGCTTTCGGCGCCCAGCGCGGTGGTGCGTACCAGCAGGCGGCCTTCGCCATTGATGGCGCCGCCGGTGACCTTATCGCCCGGTTGTTTGGGCACCGGCAGGCTTTCCCCGCTGATCAGCGCTTCGTCGGCGTGGCTTTGCCCTTCGAGCACTTCACCGTCCACCGGGAAGCGCTCGCCCGGCTTGACCAGCACCCGGTCATCCAGCTTCAGCGCGCTGATGGCCACATCTTCTTCGCGGCCGTCCTGCACACGAATGGCGCGTTCAGGGCGCAGGGCTTCCAGCGCACGGATGGCGCTTGCGGTCTGGCGTTTGGCACGGCTTTCCAGGTATTTGCCGAGCAGTACCAGGGCAATCACCACGGCCGAGGCTTCAAAATACAGGTGCGGCATGCTGCCTGCGGGGGCGGTGAGCCATTCATACAGGCTCAGGCCGTAACCGGCGCTGGTGCCGATGGCCACCAGCAAGTCCATATTGCCGGCACCGGCGCGCACGGCTTTCCAGGCGGCGCTGTAAAAGCGCGCACCGAGGATGAATTGTACGGGAGTGGCCAGCGCGAATTGCGCCCAGGCGGGCAGCATCCAGTGCATGCCGAAGGGTTGCACCAGCATTGGCAGCACCAGGGGCAGTGCCAGCGCAATGGCCAGCAGCAGCGCCCAACGCTCGCGGTGCAGGCGCTGGGCCTGGTTGGCGTCGGTGGCGGTTTCACTTTGGGGCAGGGTGGCGGTGTAGCCGGCTTTGTCGACGGCCGCGATCAATACGGCCGCGTCCATCTGGCCCATGACTTCAACATGGGCGCGCTCGTTGGCCAGGTTGACGCTGACGCTTTGCACCCCCGGCACCTTGCCCAGCGCGCGCTCGACACGCCCGGCACAGCTGGCGCACGTCATGCCGCTGATGGGCAGGTCAAAGGTGGTGGATCCGTTCATGGGGCAGTCCTCCGGAAGAAGTTGCGCCTAGGATCAACCTTGACCTGTGGGGAAGGTCAAGCGCCTTAGTAGTCCAATTTGGCGCCTTTGAGGTACATGCCGTCCGGGCCTTGGGCGATACGCAACTTGCGCACGTCACCGGCCTTGAGCGTGATGTTTTGCGCAGGCGGAGCGAGCAGACCGGGCAAGCAGCCTGCTGCCTGGCCCGGCAACAGTTTGAGGCGCAGCGATACCGTTCCGGGCGCCAGGTTGAACGAGGTGGCCTGTTCCTGGAACAGCCGACCGGCGAGCTGGTCATTGAGATACAGGCCGATCTCACAATTGGTCGACACCTCCAGGCGCTCCCGGGAAATGATCAGCACTGCATAGTCTTCAGCGGCGCTGGCCAGGGGCGCAGCGGCAGACAAGCTCATCAGGCCGACAAGGCCAAAATACGACCAGCGCATGGCGAATGCTCCGTGGGTTGAATCAACGATGCCTCAAGCTTGGCCGACCGTGCCGCCGAATACCAGCCCGGCCGATATTTTCAAAACTTGACCTTGCCATCGTGGCAAGGTCGAGACTGGCGTCAACCTCATCAAAGGAGTCATGTCATGCAAGTATTCAGCGTTGAAGGAATGACCTGCGGCCATTGCGTCAAAGCGGTGACCCAGGCGGTGCAGAGCCAGGACCCGGCGGCCAGTGTGAAGGTGGATCTGGCTGCCGGGGAAGTGGGCGTGGAAAGCCGTTTGTCTGCCGACGAGGTGATCAACCTCATTAAAGAAGAAGGCTATAAAGCCACGCTCGCCTGATTTTAATAGTTAGCGAGCTATCGTTATGTTCAAGGCACCCAGGCCCGGCTAGACTGTCGGGCTGCCGACTCACTTGGGTGCCTGATGAACCTTCGCATAATTCTGATCCTGGGGGCCTTGAGCGCCTTTGCCCCGCTGGCGATCGACTTTTACCTGCCGGGCTTTCCGGCAATGGCCACGGCGTTCGCCACCGATGAAAAACACATCCAGTTGACCCTGGCGGTGTATTTCGCAGGGTTGGCCATCGGCCAATTGATCTACGGCCCGCTGGCGGATCGCTTTGGCCGGCGCGGGCCGCTGCTTAGCGGCGTGACCTTATTTACCCTGGCGTCTTTCGCCTGTGCCTACGCACCTTCCCTCGACTGGCTGATCGGCGCCCGCTTCGTGCAGGCCCTGGGCGGTTGCGCGGGCATGGTGATTTCCCGCGCGGTGGTCAGCGACAAATGTGATGCGGTGGGCTCGGCCAAGGTGTTTTCCCAATTGATGCTGGTAACCGGCCTGGCGCCGATCCTTGCGCCGCTGGCCGGCGGCTTGATGGTTGGGGTGTGGGGCTGGCAGTCGATTTTCCTGGCGTTGTCGATCTTCAGCGTAATGGCCGCCGTCGCCGTTGCATTCGGCCTGCCGGAAACTTTCCCGGCCCATCAGCCGCGCCAGCCGCTATCCGGATCGTTGCGCCGCTACTTCGGGCTGCTGTCGGACCGGGTTTACCTCGGTTATGCGCTTACCGGCGCGCTGTCGATTGCCGGCATGTTTGCCTATATCGCCGGTTCACCGTTCGTGTTTATCAAGCTTTATGGCGTGCCCGCCGAGCATTACGGCTGGGTGTTCGGTTCCAACGCTGCCGGTTTTATATTGGTGGCGCAGCTCAACGCGCGCCTGCTGGCCAAGCGTGGCCCGGCGTTTTTGCTGTCGCGCACGGTGTGGCTCTACGCGTTGGCAGGCATGACGCTGCTGGGCATTTCGGCGTTGCACACTGATGCACTGTGGCCATTGCTGGTGCCGCTGTTTATCTGCATCGCCAGCCTGGGCTGCATTTTGCCCAACACCTCGGCCTGCGCCATGAGCGGGCAGGGCGCCCGTGCCGGTAGCGCCTCGGCGTTGCTGGGCTGCATCCAGTTCGGCGTGGCGGCGGGGGCCGCGTCATTGGTGGGGATGTTGCACGATGGCACGGCTATGCCAATGGCGATGGTCATCAGCTTGTGCGGTGTATTGGCCGTGGCGGTAGCCGTGTCGACCCAGCGCCTGCAGCGGGCCAGGGCCTTGCAGGCGCAGGCCTGAAGGACGCTCAGCCGGCGGCGGATTGTGGCTGGCTGAGCGGGAAACGATGGGGCGCCTGGATGCGCGCCTGCAGGGTATCGGCAAAGGCGCGAGCCTCGGCTTCGGTGTGGAAAACAATGGCTTTCTGGTCCAGACGGACCTCCCATTGGGATTTTGCTAACGCTTTTATCAGGATCTTCATTGCTGACTTCCTCACGTAAAAGAATCGTGGCAAAGGCGGCCAATATAAACCTGAATACGCTCACAAATATGACAAGGATCAAGTCTCTGACTAGCGGTGTCGTCCCTTACTCACGCGAATAACGGACGACACTGACCGACGTTACTGTCAGAAGCCTTCCAGCACGATCTTGCCCTTGGCCTTGCCGCTTTCCAGCAGCGCATGGGCACGGCGCAGGTTGGCGGCATTGATCACGCCAAAGTGTTCACCCAGCGTAGTTTTCAAGGTGCCGGCGTCGATCAGTTCGGCCACGCGGTTGAGCAGGTTGTGCTGCTCGATCATGTCCGGTGTTTCGAACATCGACCGGGTGTACATGAACTCCCAATGCAGCGACAGGCTCTTGCGCTTGAGTTTGCTCACATCCAGCGCCTTGGGGTCGTCGATCAGGGCCAGCTTGCCTTGGGGCCGCAGCGCTTCTACCAGTTGGTCCAGGTGGTGGTCGGTCTGGGTCAAGCTCGCGACGTGGGTCACTTGCGCGTGGCCGGCCTGCTTCAGTGCTTCGCTCAGCGGTTGGCTGTGGTCGATCACCAGATCGGCGCCGAGTGCCTTGGCCCATGCCTGGGTTTGCGGCCGCGAGGCGGTACCGATGACTTTTAGCGCAGTGAGCTGGCTGGCCAATTGAGTCAGGATCGACCCCACACCACCGGCGGCGCCGACGATCAGCAGGCTCTGGCCTTCATCCTGTTTACCCTCACGCACTTGCAGGCGTTCGAACAGCAGTTCCCACGCCGTGATGGCGGTCAACGGCAGCGCAGCGGCCTCGGCAAAGCCCAGCGTCTTGGGCATATGGCCGACGATACGTTCGTCCACGGTGTGCAGTTCGCTGTTGCCGCCCGGGCATACCAGGGAGCCGGCGTAGAACACCTTGTCGCCGGCCTTGAACAGGGTCACTTCGCTGCCGATGGCCTTGACCACACCGGCCACGTCCCAGCCCAACACCTTGGCGGCGCCGTTTTCCGGGGCGACGTTCTGGCGCACCTTGGTGTCCACCGGGTTGACCGAGATGGCTTTGACTTCTACCAGCAGGTCGCGAGGGCCGGCGACCGGTTCCGGCAGGTCGATGTCCTGCAGGGAATTTTCGTCGTTGATGGGCAGTGATGCGTAGTAGGCAATGGCTTTCATGGGGGCTCCGGAAAAAGGGCGGTGATCAGGCAAGAAATTTCAGGCGCTTAAGCTCGAAGTGTTCGAGTACGTCAGCGGCCTTGGCGCGAAACTCCTGGATATGCGCGCTTTGGTCGTGGTCTGCCAGCGCGGCGTCGTTGCTCCAGCGTTCGAGCATGTAGAAGGTCTCGGGGTGTTGCAGGTCTTGGTGCAGGTCGTACTGCTCGCAGCCGGCTTCGCGGCGGGTCGGCTCCAGCAGGCCACGCAGCAGGGGTTCCAAGGTGGCCTGTTGGCCGGGCTTGGCGATCAGGGTGGCGATAACGTTAAAGGCAGCAGACATATTCAACTCCAGGCACGTGAAGAACGGGATGAACAGATCATTGGCTATTTCCCCGCAAGAAAAAAGCGGCTAAAACAGCACGCTGTTTCAACCAAATTTTGATAATGGGGCGCCAAATGCTGCGTTTTGATGATTTGCAGCTGTTTGTGCGCGCGGCGGACCTGGGCAGTTTGTCGGCGGCGGCTCGAGTGATGGACCTGTCACCCGCTGTAGCCAGCGCAGCGCTTAAACGCATCGAGCAGCAACTGGGCGCGCGCTTGCTGGCACGCTCCACTCGCAGCCTGCGGCTGACTGCCGAAGGTGAAGGCTTTTTGGAATATGCCCGCGCGGCCTTGAGCTCACTGGACGAAGGGCGGCGCCTATTGGCCAGCGGCCAGGACCATGTCAGTGGTGTGTTGCAACTGTCGGCGCCCTCGGATTTTGGTCGCAACCAGCTGTTGCCATGGCTGGATGAATTCCAGCGTGAACACCCCCAGCTTGCCGTGCGTCTGCTGCTGGGCGATCGGATTGCCGACCTGTTCCGCCAACCGGTGGACATCGCCCTGCGCTACGGTGAGCCCGAAGATTCGAGCCTGATCGCATTGCCGGTGGCGCCGACCAATATTCGCGTGCTGTGTGCCGCCCCCGGTTACCTGGCGCGCCACGGCGAGCCCCGGCACCTGGAGCAACTGGCCCAGCATAATTGCCTGCTTTACATGCTGGGCAGCCGGGTGCATGACCACTGGACATTCCACGACGGCAAGCGCGAAGTCAGCCTGACGGTGTCCGGAGACCGATTCAGCGATGATGCCGATGTCGTCCGGCGCTGGGCTGTGGCGGGAGTGGGCATTGCCTATAAATCCTGGCTGGATGTGAGCAGCGACGTGCTGGCCGGGCGCTTGCGCCTGATCCTGCCGGAGCTGCGTGGCGAGCCTACGCCGCTCAATCTGCTGTGCGCCCACCGTGCCCAGCTGAGCAAACCCATCAACCTGCTGCGCGAAATGCTCGCGGCGCGCTGTGCGACATTGACGGCGCAGTTGCCGTCCCGAGCGGGCGTTGGGCAATAACCTCCACCATCAGCGGAAATTTCGCTCAAGCCCTGTCCCTATTCCCGGTGTCAGACGCCACGGAACTGGCGCTTGGCGCACCTATACTTTGGCGCCAACTGCGGTACAAAAATAATTCGACAGGGAGTTAATAGATGGAAGAGGCACCTTGCATCAGTCAGATCGCCAGCTTGCTCGCCGAGCCCAAACGCACCGCCATGCTCTGGTCCTTGATGGACGGCTCGGTCAAGTCATCGCAGGAACTGGCGACAGTGGCCGGGTTGTCGGCGGCCTCGGCCAATGCGCATCTGGCACGGTTGACGGGTAGCGGCTTGCTGCGTGTCGAGGCGCGACGTGGCAAACGGCTGTTTCGCGTGGCGGCCGCCGATGTTTGCGCTGCCATCGACGCCTTGGCCAGTACCACCCTGGCCAGTGCGGCACGCAGCGCGCCGGATGCTTCACCCGCGGTGCTGCTGGCGCCGCCCTCGTTGAGACGGGCGCGACTGTGCCATGGCCACCTCGGTGGCGAAATGGCGGCGGGGCTGTATGAACGGATGATGGCGGCGGGGTGGCTCGAACGTCATGAGCATCGTACCGACGTCACGGTCAAAGGCGCGCATTGCCTGGCGCAGCTGGGCATTTTTACCCAGGCACTGGTATCGCCGCTGGTGTGCGACTGTTTCGACTGGAGCCAGCAGCAACCGCACTTGGGCGGTGCGCTGGGCGCGGGGTTAATGCAATTGTTCCTGCAGTCGAACTGGATCAGCCTGGTCAACGAGTCCCAGGCCGTGCAGGTCAACGAGATCGGCATTCAGGAGATCGCCCGATTGACCCTGCGGTAGGCGCCAGCGCCTTCAGGCGCCCACGCCTACCGTCGGGGCGTGTCAGGGTTTTACGAGGCGCGCATCCAGACTGTTTTGCGCCAGGCGTTTGGCCTGGTCCTGGGTCATGCCCAGCGAGGTGTACAACGCGTGGAAGTTCTCGGTCACGTAACCGCCGAAGTACGCGGGGTCGTCCGAGTTTACCGTCACCTTCACACCACGCTCGAGCATGTCGAGGATGTTGTGCTGGGCCATGTCATCGAACACGCAAAGCTTGGTGTTGGACAGTGGGCACACGGTGAGCGGGATCTGCTCGTCGATGATGCGCTGCATCAGGCGCTCGTCTTCGATGGCACGTACGCCGTGGTCGATACGCTGGATTTTCAGCAGGTCGATGGCTTCCCAGATGTACTCGGGCGGGCCTTCTTCGCCGGCGTGGGCCACGGTGAGGAAGCCTTCATGGCGGGCACGATCGAATACGCGCTGGAACTTGCTCGGTGGGTGGCCCATTTCCGAACTGTCCAGGCCTACGGCCACGAACGCGTCACGGAACGGCAGCGCCTGGTCGAGGGTTTTCTGCGCTTCGTCTTCGCTCAGATGGCGTAGGAAGCTCAGGATCAAACCGCTGGTGATGCCCAGTTGCTGCTCGCCATCTTTAAGCGCAGCGGCGATGCCGTTAAGCACCACTTCAAACGGCACGCCACGGTCGGTGTGGGTTTGCGGGTCGAAGAAGGGTTCGGTGTGGATCACGTTCTGCGCTTTGCAGCGCAGCAGGTAGGCCCAGGTCAGGTCGTAGAAGTCCTGTGACGTGCGCAGTACGTCGGCGCCCTGGTAATACAGGTCGAGAAACTCTTGCAGGTTATTGAAGGCGTAGGCCTTGCGCAGGGTTTCGACGTCATTCCACGGCAGCGCGATTTTGTTGCGTTCAGCCAGGGCGAACAGCAACTCCGGCTCCAGCGAGCCTTCCAGATGCAGGTGCAGTTCAGCCTTGGGCAGGGCGTTGAGCCAATCGTACATGTCTAAATTCTCATCAGGTGCAATGGCGGCATTCTACAGGTCATGGCTGAAATAATCGGCAAAACCTGACCGGCAGGAGAGTATTCGGTTTATTCGCGCAAGGGCGACGTGAACTAAGGTGTAACGAAACGTTAGCAGCGTGGCGCAGTCTCTACCCCATCAATGACTGATTTGGCGTTTGAAAAGGCCCGTAATGCTCACACTCCTCAAGCAAGAAAAATTCATGCTGCTGGCGCTGATTGCCGCCATCGCCGCTTATCCGCTGGAGCACTGGATGCTGCACAGCGGGCAGATAGTGGCGCTGTTGGCCGGTGTGGCGTTGATCGCTTTTATTGTGGTTGCGTCAATGCGTGTGGCGCATCACGCCGAGCAACTGGCGGAAAAAGTCGGTGACCCCTACGGCACCATGATCCTGACCCTCGCGGCGGTGTTGGTGGAAGTGGTGATCCTGGCGATCATGATGAGTAACGAGCCGTCGCCGACCTTGGTGCGCGACACCATCTATTCGGCGGTGATGCTGGATATCAACGGCATCCTCGGCCTGGCCGCGTTGATGGGTGGCATCAAACATGGCGAACAGTCCTACAACGATGATTCAGCACGCACCTACAGCGTGATGATTCTCACCGCCATGGGCGTATCGATGGTGGTGCCGGAATTTATCCCCGAAGCCGACTGGAAAATTTACTCGGCCTTCACCATTGGCGCGATGGTGGTGCTCTATACCTTGTTCCTGCGCATGCAGGTGGGGCCCCACAGTTATTTCTTCAGCTATAGCTACCCGGAAAAACGCCGCAAAAAACTGCCGGAAGAAGAACAGGAAACGCCGGTGAACCTCGCGTTTTCCATCGGCACTCTGGTGTTTGGCGTGATCGTGATTGGCGCGCTGGCCGAGGTGATGTCCAAGACCCTCGACCTGGGCCTGGAAGGCACGGGCGCACCGCCGGTGATCACGGCGATTGTGGTGGCGGCTATTTCGGCCGCGCCGGAGATTCTGACCGCGCTACGCGCCGCACTCGCCAACCGCATGCAGTCGGTGGTGAATATTGCGCTGGGCGCGTCGCTGTCGACGGTGATTTTGACCGTGCCGGTGATGGAGGCCATGGCGCTCTATACCGGCCAGCCGTTCCAGATGGCGATGACGCCGGTGCAAACGGTGATGGTGTTTATCACGTTGATCGTCAGTGCGATCAACCTCAACGATGGCGAAACCAACGCCATCGAAGGGATGACCCATTTTGTGCTGTTTGCGACCTTTATCATGTTGTCGCTGCTGGGCGTGTAGTCAGCCTGCAATCAGGTGTCGCGCGGCCTGGGTGTGATCGGCGATCAAGCCTTTGAGGTCCAGGCCTTCGACCTGGCCATCGACCACGCGCCATTTGCCCGCAATCATCACCCGATCGGCTCGGTCGGCGCCGCACAACAGCAGCGCCGAAATCGGGTCATGACTGCCGGAGAAGCGCAGCTCATCAAGCTTGAACAGCGCCAGGTCGGCCTGTTTGCCCACAGCCAATTCGCCGATATCCGTACGTCCCAGCAATTGCGCCGAGCCTTTGGTGGCCCAGCCCAGTACGCCTTCGGGAGTAATTTTTTCTGCGCCATAACGCAGGCGCTGAATGTACAGGGCCTGACGCGCTTCGAGGATCATGTTCGAGGCATCATTGGACGCAGACCCATCCACGCCAATACCGATAGGCGCGCCGGCAGCGAGCAAATCCAAGGTCGGGCAGATGCCGGAGGCCAGGCGCATATTCGAACTCGGGCAATGGCAGACACCGGTGCCGGCAGCGCCAAGGCGCGCAATTTCATCCGGGTTGAAGTGAATGCCATGCGCGAGCCAGGTGCGCGGGCCGAGCCAGCCGACGCTGTCGAGGTAATCCACGGTGCGCAGGCCGAAGCGTTGCAGGCAGAAGTCTTCCTCGTCGAGGGTTTCCGCCAAGTGGGTGTGCAGGCGCACATCAAGGCTGCTGGCCATCTCGGCGCTGGCGCGCATGATTTCGGCAGTGACTGAAAACGGTGAGCAGGGCGCCAGGGCAATCTGGATCTGCGCCCCGTCGTCCCGCTCATGGTATTGGCGGATCAGCCGTTGACTGTCGTCGAGGATCACCTGGCCTTGCTGCACCGTCTGCTGGGGCGGCAAGCCGCCGTCCGCTTCGCCCAGGCTCATGGAGCCCCGGGTGAGCATCGCGCGCATGCCCAATTCGCGCACGCTGGCGACTTGTACATCGATGGCGTTTTCCAGCCCATCGGGGAACAGGTAGTGGTGGTCGGCCGCCGTGGTGCAACCTGAGAGCAGCAACTCGGCCAGCGCGACTTTGCTGGCCAGGGCGAGTTTTTCCGGGGTCAGGCGTGCCCATACCGGGTACAGGGTTTTGAGCCACGGGAACAACGGCTGGTTGACCACCGGCGCCCAGGCACGGGTGAGGGTTTGGTAAAAGTGATGGTGGGTGTTGATCAACCCCGGAAGGACCACATGCTCACGGGCATCGAACACCTGTGTGCAGGGCTGCGTGGGGACTTGCCCGTGGGCCAGCACTTGGGTGATCACACGGTCTTGCAGCACCAGGCCGCCACGCGCGTCGAGGCCATTGGCGGTGAAAATCGCGAGGGGGTTTTTTAACCAGATACGGGTCGCAGGCATTGGCCGGCTCCTCTGAATGATGGGTTCAGGTTTGCCAGCTCAGTGTTGCCCTGTCTGCTGATCCAGGGTCGCCGGGAAGGGCGAGATGCTTAGACTACGTGTAGTTCGAGGTCTGGTCTAGATGTAGGAAAGCGGATACGGCCAGTGTGGGAGCGGCTTGCTCCCACCGTCTGCCCCGTGGTGTTTACCAGGCGATGGTGTCGCCTTTGTAGTCCACGAAGTGATGGCCGCCTTTGCCGGTGTAGGCGTTCACTTGGTCGACCAGGCCGCGCACGCTGGTGTCGACATCGATGTGCGCGTCTTCACCACCCATGTCGGTTTTGACCCAGCCCGGGTGCATCGACAGGACGGTGAGCTTATGGTCGCCGAGTTGGGTGATGAAACTGTTGGTCATCGAGTTGAGCGCGGCCTTGCTGGCCTTGTACAGCGCCAGGTCCGAACCGTCGGGGATGGTCACGCTACCCAGCACTGAACTCATGAAGGCCAGTACGCCGCTGTTTTTGCGGATCTGCCCGACAAAGCGCTGTGCCAGGTTGATCGGCGCCACGGCGTTGGTGAAAAACAGCTGGCCGACTTCGGCCAACGTAGCGTGGCCGGGCTCCTGGTTGGCGGGGCCTTTTACCCCTGCGTTGACGAACAGCAGGTCAAAGGTGCGCTCCTTGAGGCGCAGGGCCAGGGCGATCACGGCTTGCTGATCGTCCATGTCGAGTTTCTCGATCTGCACCGGGCCCACGGCTTTCAGGGCATCGGCCTTGCTTGGGTCACGCACGGTGGCGGTCACGTCCCAGCCGTCCTGGAGCAGTTGCTTGACCAGGCCAAGGCCCAGCCCGCGCGAGGCGCCGATGATCAATGCGGTTTTTGGCGTAGACATGAAAAGCTTCCTTTGGCGTCGAGGTTCAGAGGGGCAAGCAGTTTCAACGTTGCAGCAGGATACGCCCACGGCTCAAGTCGGCAAGCTGGGTTTGCAGCGTATCGATGTGGGCGGCGCCCAGGGCCAGTTGCAGTTCCACACCGTTGGCGGTGAAGTTTTCCTGCACCACCAGCCCGCCCAGTTCGGCGACGCGCAGTTTCACCAGGTTCAATTCGGAAAACCCACAGGCGCAGCTCAACGGCACGCGGCTGATCAGCTCGATGCGTTCGGCGTTTTGCAGGCATTTATTTGCACCGCCACCGTAGGCGCGGGCCAGGCCGCCGGTGCCCAATTGGATGCCGCCGTACCAACGGATCACCAGCACCGCGACTTGATCGAACCCCTGGGCCTCGATGGCTGCCAGGATCGGCCGGCCGGCCGTGCCGCCGGGTTCGCCATCGTCATTGCTGCGGTATTGATCGGCCAGCTTCCAGGCCCAGCAATTGTGCGTGGCGTTCAGGTCGCTGTGCTGCTCGAAAAACGCCTGGGCGTCCTGCGGGCTGGTGATGGGGGCGGCGAGGGTGATAAAGCGGCTTTTGCGTATTTCTTCACGAAATTCGCAACAGCCTGTGAGCGTGAAAGACATAGGTTGCTTCGTCTAGAGGGCCGGCTTGATGCCGCAGCCTTTGAGAATGATGTGGATCAGGTTGGTGCCGGCGTCTTCCATGTCTTGCTTGGTCAGTTTGGTGCGACCGGTGACGCGGCAGATCTGGGTCGCGAAGTCGGCGTAGTGCTGGGTGCTGCCCCACAGCAGAAAGATCAGGTGCACGGGGTCGATGGGGTCCATCTTGCCCGCATCGATCCAGGCTTGGAACACCGCGGCGCGGCCGCTGAACCAGGCGCGGTAGTCCTGGCTGAAATATTCGGTAAGGCATTCGCCACCGCTGATGATCTCCATGGCGAAGATGCGCGACGCCTGGGGTTGGCGCCGCGAGAACTCCATCTTGGTGCGGATGTAGCGGGTAAGCGCTAGCGCAGGGTCGTCCTCGGCGGTCAGTGTGTTGAAGGTGCTGTCCCACAGTTCGAGGATATTGCTGAGCACTGCGATATACAGGCCCAGCTTGTTGGTGAAGTAGTAATGCAAGTTGGCCTTGGGCAGCCCGGCACTCGCGGCGATGGTGTTCATGCTGGTGCCTTTGTAGCCATGGCGCGCGAACTCATCTTCAGCCGCCTGCAGAATCGCTTGTTCGTTCTTTTGCCGAATGCGGCTGGCGGGTTTACCGGCGTGGTTGCTATGGGCAGGAACTTCGAGGCTCATGGAGATTACCGTGCTGATCGATAGAGACGACGTGTGCACAGATAACCCACCCTCAAGCCCCAGACAAGTCCCGATGCAATAAAACCGTCAAAGCGATTCCAGTGTGTCGCTCTCCGGCGCGTGGTTTGCGCCCGCGTGGGCCGCGTTGGCTTCCGGCAACAAGAGGCACAACACAATGGCGGTCAGGCCGCCGCTGGTGATGGCGGAGTCGAACAGGTTCTGGACCAATGTCGGCATCAGGTGCAACAGGTTCGGTTGGGCTGCGATGCCCAGGCCGACGCCGAACGAGGTAGCGATGATCAGCATGCTGCGTCGGTCCAACGGTGCCTGGGCGAGGATGCGCACGCCGGCGGCGGCCACGCTGCCGAACATCACCAGGGTTGCGCCGCCCAATACCGGTTTGGGAATTTGCTGCAGCACGGCACCGATCAACGGAAACAAGCCGAGACAAAACAGCACCACACCGATGTATAAACCCACATAACGGCTGGCCACTCCGGTGAGTTGGATCACGCCGTTATTCTGCGCAAAAGTGGTGTTGGGGAAGGCGCTGAAGGTGGCGGCGATCATACAACTCACGCCATCGCCCAGCACGCCGCCCTTGAGCCGTCTTATATAGGAGGGGCCGCTGATGGGCTGTCGGGCGATCATGCAGTTGGCGGTGAGGTCACCGACGGTTTCGATGCTGCTGATCAGATAAATCAGCGCGATCGGTAGGAAGGCGCTCCAGTCGAAGTTGAACCCGAAGCGAAATGGGATTGGCAGGCTGACCCAAGGCAAGTCGGGCAGGGCCTGGGGCACCAGTTTTCCGCAGAGCCAGGCGGCGAGGCTACCGAGGGCCAGTCCGATGATAATGGCTGAAAGGCGCACCCAAGGTGTGTTCGAGCGGTTGAGGAGGATGATCGTCAACACCACGAACAAGCCCAAGGCCAGATTGGTGGGAGCGCCGAAGTCGGGGGCATTGAAGCCGCCGCCGAGGTCGGTGATGCCGACTTTGATCAGGCTGATGCCGATCAACGTAATCACGATGCCGGTGACCAGTGGCGTGATCACGCGGCGTAGTTGGCCGATGAAACGGCTCAGTACGATCTGCACCGCCGCGCCGAAAAAGCACACGCCGAAGATCATCGCCATGATGTCTTCCGGGCTGCCGCCACGTTGTTTCACCAAAAAGCCCGCTGACAGCACGGCGCCGAGGAACGCAAAACTGGTGCCTTGCAGGCAGATCATTCCGGCGCCTATCCCAAATGGCCTGCGCGCCTGGATGAAGGTGCCAACACCCGACACCATCAACGCCATGCTGATCAGGTAGGGCAAATGGGCTGCCAGGCCCAGAGTGGAACCAATGATAAGTGGCGGCGTGATAATGCCGACAAAAGCGGCCAGCACATGTTGCAGTGCGGCCAAAAAGGCCGGGGCGGGTTTGGGACGGTCGTTGAGGCCGTAGATCAGGTCGCTGGGGCTGGAGGATTCAGGTGTCATGGTGGGCAAACTCGTGGAGGACGGTTCAAGTGCCATGTGCCCTGCAAAAAGCTGTCCAGTTGCTCAGCTTTTTGTGCGAGGCCCGAGTTAGCGCGTTGCGGCCAGACTTTCCAGGAAGCTCTCCAGCACCAAATGAGGGCGGCGGCCCTTGCGCGTGACCGATGCCAGGCTTAAATCGTAAAAACGCGTAGCCGGTTTCAGCGCGCGCAGTCGTCCTTGTTGGACCCATAGGCTGGCATAGTGGTCGGGCAAGTAGCCGATATAGCGGCCGGTGAGGATCAGGAACGCCATGCCTTCGCGGTCCGAGGCGCTGGCGGTGCAGTTGAGCGCCTGGTAGTGGGCCTGGATCTCGGCAGGCAAGCGAAACGTGGGGGCGATGGCGTCCTGGCTGTCGATGCGTTCGTCGTCCAGTTGCTTGTCGTCAGCGTAAAACAACGGGTGACCGACCGCGCAGTAGAGCAGCGAGCGTTCGCTGTACAGCGGCTGGTACTCCAGCCCCGACAAGGCGCTGGCCTGCGGCACTACGCCGACATGCAGGCGACCATCGAGTACGCCTTGTTCGACTTCATTGGGGGCGATCATGCGGATCTGGATTTGCACGTCCGGGCCGCGCTCTTTCAACTGCGCCAAGGCGTGGGTGATGCGCATATGGGGCAGGGTCACCAGGTTGTCGGTGAGGCCAATGATCAGCTCGCCGCGCAAATGCTGGTGGAGGCCGTTGACCTCGGTGCGAAAGCTTTCCAACGCGCTTAACAGTTGCAGGGCGGACTGGTAGACCTCGCGGCCTTCTTCGGTGAGTGAGAACCCGGCTCGGCCGCGTTGGCAGAGCCGCAGACCGAGGCGTTGCTCAAGGTCGCTCATTTGTTGACTGATGGCCGAGCGGCCAATGCCGAGCACGGTCTCCGCCGCCGAGAAGCCGCCACACTCCACTACACTGCGAAAGATGCGCAGCAGGCGAATATCGAAGTCGCTGACTTGGGCCAGGGGATCGGGTCGGCGGCTGCTCATAGTTTAGTAGTGGCCTGACTGAAGGTTAGAAGAGTTGGATTTCACCGACTTTATCCCCGTGGCAATTTAGCTGCAACTACGCTTTTCAATCCCGACGCTGCCTTCTGCCCTGCGAGGTTTTGCTGATGAACATGCATGAAAACGCCCCATCGTCCCTGGCCAGCCAACTGAAGTTGGATGCGCACTGGATGCCTTACACCGCCAACCGTAACTTCCAGCGTGACCCGCGCCTGATCGTGGCCGCCGAAGGCAGCTGGCTGACGGATGACAAGGGCCGCAAGGTCTACGACTCGTTGTCGGGCCTTTGGACATGCGGTGCCGGGCATACGCGCAAGGAAATCCAGGAGGCGGTGGCCAAGCAATTGGGTACCCTGGATTACTCGCCGGGCTTCCAATACGGTCATCCGTTGTCCTTCCAGTTGGCGGAAAAGATTACCGACCTGACCCCAGGCAGCCTGAACCACGTGTTCTTCACCGACTCCGGTTCCGAGTGCGCCGATACGGCGGTGAAAATGGTGCGTGCCTACTGGCGCCTGAAGGGGCAGGCCACCAAGACCAAGATGATCGGTCGTGCCCGTGGTTACCACGGCGTGAACATCGCCGGCACCAGCCTGGGCGGGGTCAATGGCAACCGTAAGTTGTTTGGCCAGGCGATGATGGATGTTGACCATCTGCCGCACACCTTGCTGGCGAGCAATGCCTTTTCCCGTGGCATGCCGGAGCAGGGTGGTATTGCCTTGGCCGATGAGTTGCTTAAGCTGATCGAGCTGCACGACGCTTCCAACATCGCGGCAGTGTTTGTCGAGCCGATGGCCGGTTCCGCTGGTGTGTTGGTGCCGCCACAGGGTTATCTCAAGCGTCTGCGCGAGATCTGCGATCAGCACAACATCCTTTTGGTGTTCGATGAAGTCATCACTGGTTTCGGCCGTACCGGGTCGATGTTCGGTGCCGATAGCTTCGGCGTGACGCCGGATTTGATGTGCATCGCCAAGCAAGTCACCAACGGCGCGATCCCGATGGGCGCGGTGATTGCCAGCAGTGAGATCTACCAGACCTTCATGAACCAGGCGACGCCGGAATACGCGGTGGAATTCCCTCACGGCTATACCTACTCGGCCCACCCGGTGGCGTGCGCGGCCGGCCTGGCGGCATTGGACTTGTTGCAGAAGGAAAACCTGGTGCAGAGCGTAGCCGAAGTCGCCCCGCACTTTGAGAATGCACTGCATGGCTTGAAGGGCAGCAAGAACGTGATCGACATTCGCAATTACGGCCTGGCCGGCGCGATCCAGATTGCCCCGCGCGACGGTGATGCCATCGTGCGTCCGTTCGAGGCCGGCATGGCCTTATGGAAAGCCGGTTTCTACGTGCGTTTTGGCGGGGACACCCTGCAGTTCGGGCCAACCTTCAACAGCAAGCCGCAGGACCTGGATCGCCTGTTCGATGCGGTCGGCGAAGTGCTGAACAAGATCGACTGATTTCTCCTTCTATATAGAACAACTTTTCAGGAGCCCTGCATGAGCCTTATCCAACACTTGATCAACGGCGAATTGGTCAATGACAGCGGTCGCAGTGCCGACGTGTACAACCCGTCCACCGGCCAGGTGATTCATCAAGTGCCGTTGGCCAGCCGTGACACCATTCAGCGTGCAATCGACTCCGCCAAGGCGGCTTTCCCGGCGTGGCGCAATACGCCGCCGGCCAAGCGCGCCCAGGTGATGTTTCGTTTCAAGCAGTTGCTGGAGCAGAACGAAGCGCGTATCTCGCAGTTGATCAGCGAGGAGCACGGCAAGACTCTGGAAGATGCGGCTGGCGAGTTGAAGCGCGGGATCGAGAACGTGGAGTACGCGTGTTCGGCGCCGGAGATTCTTAAAGGCGAGTACAGCCGTAACGTCGGGCCAAATATTGATGCCTGGTCGGATTTCCAACCGTTGGGTGTGGTGGCAGGTATTACCCCGTTCAACTTCCCGGCGATGGTGCCGTTGTGGATGTATCCGCTGGCGATCGTGTGCGGTAACTGCTTCATTCTCAAGCCTTCGGAGCGTGATCCGAGCTCGACGCTGTTGATCGCGCAATTGCTGCAGGAGGCCGGCTTGCCCAAAGGCGTGCTAAGCGTGGTACACGGCGACAAGGGCGCGGTGGATGCCTTGATCGAGGCGCCGGAAGTGAAAGCGCTGAGTTTTGTAGGCTCGACGCCGATTGCCGAGTACATCTATTCGGAGGCGACCAAGCGTGGCAAGCGCGTTCAGGCGCTGGGTGGGGCGAAGAACCATGCGGTGCTGATGCCGGATGCGGACCTGGACAATGCGGTGAGTGCCTTGATGGGCGCGGCATATGGTTCCTGCGGCGAGCGGTGCATGGCGATCTCGGTGGCTGTGTGTGTAGGTGACCAGGTGGCGGATGCGTTGATTGCCAAGCTGGTGCCGCAGGTCAAGGCGCTGAAGATTGGTGCGGGTACGTCATGCGGGCTGGATATGGGGCCGCTGGTGACGGGGCAGGCGCGGGATAAGGTCAGTGGCTATATAGAAGACGGTGTGGCGGCGGGTGCTGAACTGGTCGTCGACGGCCGAGGCTTGAGTGTTGCGGGGCATGAAGACGGGTTCTTCCTCGGCGGCAGCCTGTTTGATCGTGTGACCCCTGAGATGCGCATCTATAAGGAAGAAATCTTCGGGCCGGTATTGTGCGTAGTCCGGGTGGACAGCCTGGAAGCGGCGATGCAGTTGATCAATGATCACGAATATGGCAACGGTACCTGCATCTTCACCCGCGACGGTGAAGCGGCGCGTCTGTTCTGTGATGAGATTGAAGTAGGCATGGTGGGGGTGAATGTGCCTTTGCCGGTGCCGGTGGCCTATCACAGCTTTGGTGGTTGGAAGCGTTCGCTGTTTGGCGATTTGCATGCGTATGGGCCGGATGGGGTGCGCTTCTATACGCGCCGCAAGGCGATTACCCAGCGTTGGCCGCAACGGGCCAGCCATGAAGCGTCGCAATTCGCGTTCCCCAGCTTGTAAGGCTCGGTAGCCAGAAGGCCGGCCCTTTGGGGCCGGCTTTCGCGTTTCTGGGCTTTTTTGGTCCATATGACAGAAATATGAAAAAGAAGGTTGACGCCAGATTCTGGAAGCCTATAATTCGCCCCACTTCCGGCGCAGTCGAAACGGAAAACTCCTTGGTAAACAATGAGTTACGCAGTTTTCGGCAGCAAGTTGCTTCAGTTCATCGAAGCCAAAAGGAAGTTGAAAAAGAGGTGTTGACAGCAGCGTGTAACGCTGTAGAATTCGCCTCCCGCTGACGAGAGATCGGAAGCGCAAGTGGTTGAAGTTGTTGAAGAAATCTTCGAAAGCTTCTGAAAATAACCGCTTGACAGCAAATGAGGCTGCTGTAGAATGCGCGCCTCGGTTGAGACGAAAGCTCTTAACCAACCGCTCTTTAACAACTGAATCAAGCAATTCGTGTGGGTGCTTGTGGAGTCAGACTGATAGTCAACAAGATTATCAGCATCATAAGTTACTCCGCGAGAAATCAAAGATGTAACCAACGATTGCTGAGCCAAGTTTAGGGTTTCTTAAAAACCCAAAGATGTTTGAACTGAAGAGTTTGATCATGGCTCAGATTGAACGCTGGCGGCAGGCCTAACACATGCAAGTCGAGCGGTAGAGAGAAGCTTGCTTCTCTTGAGAGCGGCGGACGGGTGAGTAATGCCTAGGAATCTGCCTGGTAGTGGGGGATAACGTTCGGAAACGGACGCTAATACCGCATACGTCCTACGGGAGAAAGCAGGGGACCTTCGGGCCTTGCGCTATCAGATGAGCCTAGGTCGGATTAGCTAGTTGGTGAGGTAATGGCTCACCAAGGCGACGATCCGTAACTGGTCTGAGAGGATGATCAGTCACACTGGAACTGAGACACGGTCCAGACTCCTACGGGAGGCAGCAGTGGGGAATATTGGACAATGGGCGAAAGCCTGATCCAGCCATGCCGCGTGTGTGAAGAAGGTCTTCGGATTGTAAAGCACTTTAAGTTGGGAGGAAGGGCAGTTACCTAATACGTGATTGTTTTGACGTTACCGACAGAATAAGCACCGGCTAACTCTGTGCCAGCAGCCGCGGTAATACAGAGGGTGCAAGCGTTAATCGGAATTACTGGGCGTAAAGCGCGCGTAGGTGGTTTGTTAAGTTGGATGTGAAATCCCCGGGCTCAACCTGGGAACTGCATTCAAAACTGACTGACTAGAGTATGGTAGAGGGTGGTGGAATTTCCTGTGTAGCGGTGAAATGCGTAGATATAGGAAGGAACACCAGTGGCGAAGGCGACCACCTGGACTGATACTGACACTGAGGTGCGAAAGCGTGGGGAGCAAACAGGATTAGATACCCTGGTAGTCCACGCCGTAAACGATGTCAACTAGCCGTTGGGAGCCTTGAGCTCTTAGTGGCGCAGCTAACGCATTAAGTTGACCGCCTGGGGAGTACGGCCGCAAGGTTAAAACTCAAATGAATTGACGGGGGCCCGCACAAGCGGTGGAGCATGTGGTTTAATTCGAAGCAACGCGAAGAACCTTACCAGGCCTTGACATCCAATGAACTTTCTAGAGATAGATTGGTGCCTTCGGGAACATTGAGACAGGTGCTGCATGGCTGTCGTCAGCTCGTGTCGTGAGATGTTGGGTTAAGTCCCGTAACGAGCGCAACCCTTGTCCTTAGTTACCAGCACGTCATGGTGGGCACTCTAAGGAGACTGCCGGTGACAAACCGGAGGAAGGTGGGGATGACGTCAAGTCATCATGGCCCTTACGGCCTGGGCTACACACGTGCTACAATGGTCGGTACAGAGGGTTGCCAAGCCGCGAGGTGGAGCTAATCCCATAAAACCGATCGTAGTCCGGATCGCAGTCTGCAACTCGACTGCGTGAAGTCGGAATCGCTAGTAATCGCGAATCAGAATGTCGCGGTGAATACGTTCCCGGGCCTTGTACACACCGCCCGTCACACCATGGGAGTGGGTTGCACCAGAAGTAGCTAGTCTAACCTTCGGGAGGACGGTTACCACGGTGTGATTCATGACTGGGGTGAAGTCGTAACAAGGTAGCCGTAGGGGAACCTGCGGCTGGATCACCTCCTTAATCGACGACATCAGCTGCTCCATAAGTTCCCACACGAATTGCTTGATTCATTGAAGAAGACGATAAGAAGCAGCCCGAAATTGGGTCTGTAGCTCAGTTGGTTAGAGCGCACCCCTGATAAGGGTGAGGTCGGCAGTTCGAATCTGCCCAGACCCACCAATTTTGTGTGGGAAACGCCTGTAGAAATATGGGGCCATAGCTCAGCTGGGAGAGCGCCTGCCTTGCACGCAGGAGGTCAACGGTTCGATCCCGTTTGGCTCCACCACTACTGCTTCTGACGTATGAAAGCTTAGAAATGAGCATTCCATCCTAGCGATGGTGAATGTTGATTTCTAGTCTTTGATTAGATCGTTCTTTAAAAATTTGGGTATGTGATAGAAAGATAGACTGAACGTTACTTTCACTGGTAACGGATCAGGCTAAGGTAAAATTTGTGAGTGATTACAGATTTTCGGCGAATGTCGTCTTCACAGTATAACCAGATTGCTTGGGGTTATATGGTCAAGTGAAGAAGCGCATACGGTGGATGCCTTGGCAGTCAGAGGCGATGAAAGACGTGGTAGCCTGCGAAAAGCTTCGGGGAGTCGGCAAACAGACTTTGATCCGGAGATGTCTGAATGGGGGAACCCAGCCATCATAAGATGGTTATCTTGTACTGAATACATAGGTGCAAGAGGCGAACCAGGGGAACTGAAACATCTAAGTACCCTGAGGAAAAGAAATCAACCGAGATTCCCTTAGTAGTGGCGAGCGAACGGGGACTAGCCCTTAAGTGGCTTTGAGATTAGCGGAACGCTCTGGAAAGTGCGGCCATAGTGGGTGATAGCCCTGTACGCGAAAATCTCTTAGTCATGAAATCGAGTAGGACGGAGCACGAGAAACTTTGTCTGAATATGGGGGGACCATCCTCCAAGGCTAAATACTACTGACTGACCGATAGTGAACTAGTACCGTGAGGGAAAGGCGAAAAGAACCCCGGAGAGGGGAGTGAAATAGATCCTGAAACCGTATGCGTACAAGCAGTGGGAGCCCACTTTGTTGGGTGACTGCGTACCTTTTGTATAATGGGTCAGCGACTTATTTTCAGTGGCGAGCTTAACCGAATAGGGGAGGCGTAGCGAAAGCGAGTCTTAATAGGGCGTCTAGTCGCTGGGAATAGACCCGAAACCGGGCGATCTATCCATGGGCAGGTTGAAGGTTGGGTAACACTAACTGGAGGACCGAACCGACTACCGTTGAAAAGTTAGCGGATGACCTGTGGATCGGAGTGAAAGGCTAATCAAGCTCGGAGATAGCTGGTTCTCCTCGAAAGCTATTTAGGTAGCGCCTCATGTATCACTGTAGGGGGTAGAGCACTGTTTCGGCTAGGGGGTCATCCCGACTTACCAAACCGATGCAAACTCCGAATACCTACAAGTGCCGAGCATGGGAGACACACGGCGGGTGCTAACGTCCGTCGTGAAAAGGGAAACAACCCAGACCGTCAGCTAAGGTCCCAAAGTTATGGTTAAGTGGGAAACGATGTGGGAAGGCTTAGACAGCTAGGAGGTTGGCTTAGAAGCAGCCACCCTTTAAAGAAAGCGTAATAGCTCACTAGTCGAGTCGGCCTGCGCGGAAGATGTAACGGGGCTCAAACCATACACCGAAGCTACGGGTATCACGTAAGTGATGCGGTAGAGGAGCGTTCTGTAAGCCTGTGAAGGTGAGTTGAGAAGCTTGCTGGAGGTATCAGAAGTGCGAATGCTGACATGAGTAACGACAATGGGTGTGAAAAACACCCACGCCGAAAGACCAAGGTTTCCTGCGCAACGTTAATCGACGCAGGGTTAGTCGGTCCCTAAGGCGAGGCTGAAAAGCGTAGTCGATGGAAAACAGGTTAATATTCCTGTACTTCTGGTTATTGCGATGGAGGGACGGAGAAGGCTAGGCCAGCTTGGCGTTGGTTGTCCAAGTTTAAGGTGGTAGGCTGGAATCTTAGGTAAATCCGGGATTCTAAGGCCGAGAGCTGATGACGAGCTAACTTTTAGTTAGCGAAGTGGTTGATGCCATGCTTCCAAGAAAAGCTTCTAAGCTTCAGGTAACCAGGAACCGTACCCCAAACCGACACAGGTGGTTGGGTAGAGAATACCAAGGCGCTTGAGAGAACTCGGGTGAAGGAACTAGGCAAAATGGCACCGTAACTTCGGGAGAAGGTGCGCCGGTGAGGGTGAAGGACTTGCTCCGTAAGCTCATGCCGGTCGAAGATACCAGGCCGCTGCGACTGTTTATTAAAAACACAGCACTCTGCAAACACGAAAGTGGACGTATAGGGTGTGACGCCTGCCCGGTGCCGGAAGGTTAATTGATGGGGTTAGCTAACGCGAAGCTCTTGATCGAAGCCCCGGTAAACGGCGGCCGTAACTATAACGGTCCTAAGGTAGCGAAATTCCTTGTCGGGTAAGTTCCGACCTGCACGAATGGCGTAACGATGGCGGCGCTGTCTCCACCCGAGACTCAGTGAAATTGAAATCGCTGTGAAGATGCAGTGTATCCGCGGCTAGACGGAAAGACCCCGTGAACCTTTACTATAGCTTTGCACTGGACTTTGAATTTGCTTGTGTAGGATAGGTGGGAGGCTTTGAAGCGTGGACGCCAGTCTGCGTGGAGCCAACCTTGAAATACCACCCTGGCAACTTTGAGGTTCTAACTCAGGTCCGTTATCCGGATCGAGGACAGTGTATGGTGGGTAGTTTGACTGGGGCGGTCTCCTCCTAAAGAGTAACGGAGGAGTACGAAGGTGCGCTCAGACCGGTCGGAAATCGGTCGTAGAGTATAAAGGCAAAAGCGCGCTTGACTGCGAGACAGACACGTCGAGCAGGTACGAAAGTAGGTCTTAGTGATCCGGTGGTTCTGTATGGAAGGGCCATCGCTCAACGGATAAAAGGTACTCCGGGGATAACAGGCTGATACCGCCCAAGAGTTCATATCGACGGCGGTGTTTGGCACCTCGATGTCGGCTCATCACATCCTGGGGCTGAAGCCGGTCCCAAGGGTATGGCTGTTCGCCATTTAAAGTGGTACGCGAGCTGGGTTTAGAACGTCGTGAGACAGTTCGGTCCCTATCTGCCGTGGACGTTTGAGATTTGAGAGGGGCTGCTCCTAGTACGAGAGGACCGGAGTGGACGAACCTCTGGTGTTCCGGTTGTCACGCCAGTGGCATTGCCGGGTAGCTATGTTCGGAATAGATAACCGCTGAAAGCATCTAAGCGGGAAACTAGCCTCAAGATGAGATCTCACTGGAACCTTGAGTTCCCTGAAGGGCCGTCGAAGACTACGACGTTGATAGGTTGGGTGTGTAAGCGCTGTGAGGCGTTGAGCTAACCAATACTAATTGCCCGTGAGGCTTGACCATATAACACCCAAGCAATTTGACTACTCGAAAGAGCATCAGATTGCGGTGTGTGAAGACGAAACGAACCGAAAGTTTGTAACTCACAAAACACCGACTGCTGTCACATACCCAATTTGCTGAAGCGAGGCCATCTGGTCACGAGTCAGTACCCGAATTTCTTGACGACCATAGAGCATTGGAACCACCTGATCCCATCCCGAACTCAGTAGTGAAACGATGCATCGCCGATGGTAGTGTGGGGTTTCCCCATGTGAGAGTAGGTCATCGTCAAGATTAAATTCCGAAACCCCATTTGCGAAAGCAGATGGGGTTTTGTTTTGGGCGCTCGAAAAGCCAGACGAAATTCTCCAGCGAGTGACCGACAAATTTGCACAGTTATTTCTGAACCAGACCACTAGAATAGGCACCTAACCTTTTTAGAGTCAGAGCCCTATCTATGCCCGATCCGGTTGATGCCCTCGGGGTGTCGGATTTACCACTGGACGATCTGGTGGCATGCCATGAGTGCGACTTGCTGATGCGCAAACCCGTACTTGCCCTCGGTGAAAAAGCCCAATGCCCGCGTTGCGGTTACGAGCTGTACGCTCACCGCCACAACGTCATTGAGCGAAGCCTCGCCTTGGTGCTCGCTGCGTTGCTGTTGTACATCCCTGCGAACTTTCTACCCATCATGCAGCTCAATCTACTCGGGCAATCCTCAGAGGACACGGTATGGAGCGGTGTAGTCGGCCTGTTCGACACCGGTATGCAAGGTGTAGCCGCCGTGGTGTTCATGTGCAGCATGGGCATTCCCTTACTCAAGTTGCTCTGCCAATTGGCCGTGCTGCTCAGTATTCGTTGGAAGATCGGCCGCAGCTATGGGCTGTTGTTGTACCGCATCTATCACCATATGAAGGATTGGGGAATGTTGGAGGTCTATCTGATGGGCGTCCTGGTGGCGATCGTCAAGCTAGCCGACATGGCCTCCATCACGATCGGTCTTGGTCTGGTCTGCTTCGTCAGCTTATTAATGGTTCAGGTTCTGCTTGAGGTGGTGATGTCGCCGCACCAGATCTGGCAAGCGCTGTCAGGGGGCGATGATCATGCGGGCGATTGATGCAGGCATTCTGATTTGTACCGAGTGCCACGAGTTGAACAGGCAAGAAGAGGATTGCGATGAGCAAACCTGCACGCGTTGCGGTGCACTGATCCATGCTCGTCGTCCCAACAGCCTTGCACGTACCTGGGCCTTGCTGATCACTGCGGCGATTTTGTATATACCCGCTAACTTATTACCGATCATGACGATCAACACGCTGGGCCAAGGCTCTCCCAGTACGATCATGGCTGGCGTAATCGAATTGGTGCAGCATGGGATGTATCCCATCGCCGCCGTGGTATTTATCGCCAGTATCCTGGTGCCCACATTCAAGCTGGTGGGCATTGGTCTGCTACTGTTCTCGGTGCAGCGTCACCAACCGCTCTCCGCGCAACAACGTATTGTGATGTACCGTTTTATCGAATTCATTGGGCGCTGGTCCATGTTGGATATCTTCGTGATCGCCATCCTGGTGGCGGTCGTTAACTTTGGACGACTTGCCAGTATCGAGGCCAACCTCGGCGCTGCGGCGTTCGCCAGTGTGGTGATCTTGACGATGCTTGCCGCTGTAACTTTTGATCCCCGACTGATTTGGGACAACACGGAGTCGGACGACGACCATGAGTGATCTACCTAAAGCTAAAACCCGCCCAGCCTCCAACTGGTCGGCCATTTGGGTATTGCCCCTGATTGCCCTGATCATTGGCGGCTGGCTGGGATGGCGCGCCTATTCCCAACAAGGTATTGAGATCCAGGTGCGCTTCGAAAGCGGCGAAGGAATCCAGGTCAATAAGACCGAAGTGGTCTACAAAGGCATGCCCGTGGGCAAGGTCAAGGCGCTGGCCCTGGACGATGAAGGGAACAATCGCGGCGTGATCGCCACCATCGAGATGAACAAGGACGTCGATCAATATCTTAAGACCAACACGCGCTTCTGGCTGGTCAAGCCCAGTGTCAGCCTCGCGGGTATCACCGGCCTGGAAACACTGGTATCGGGTAACTACATCGCCGCCAGCCCTGGCGATGGAGAGCCCACACGCAAGTTCAAGGCGCTCTCCGAGGAGCCTCCGCTGTCTGACGCCAAGCCCGGTCTGCACCTGACCATCAAGGCTGACCGTCTTGGTTCGTTGAATCGTGGCAGCCCGGTGTTCTACAAGCAGATCCAGGTCGGCCAGGTCAAAAGCTACCTGCTGTCCGAGGACCAGAGCACCGTTGAGATCAAGGTCTACATCGAGCCGACCTATGCCAGCCTGGTGCGCAAACACACGCGTTTCTGGAACGCCAGTGGTATCAGCATCGACGCCAATCTCTCTGGTGTGAAGGTGCGCAGCGAGTCGCTTTCCAGCATTGTCGCCGGCGGTATCGCCTTCGCTACGCCGGAAAACCGCAAGGACAGCCCGCCGACCGACCCAAGCCTGCCCTTCCGCCTATACGAAGACTTCGACGCCGCAGCCGCTGGTATCAGGGTCAAGGTCAAGCTCACCGACTTCGAAGGTCTGCAAGCCGGGCGCACGCCGGTGATGTACAAAGGCATTCAGGTCGGTAGCCTGAAAACCTTGAAGATCGACCCCGACCTGTCCAGCGCCAACGCCGAGCTGACCCTCGACCCGCTGGCCGAAGATTACCTGGTGCAGGACACCCAATTCTGGGTGGTCAAGCCGTCCATCTCCCTGGCCGGCATCACCGGGCTGGAAGCTTTGGTGAAAGGTAACTACATCGCCGTCCGTCCTGGCGACAAGGGCAGTGCCCCGCAGCGTGAATACGTTGCCCGCGCCAAAGCGCCACCATTGGACCTGCGTTCCCCCGGCCTGCATCTGGTGCTGTTCACCGACAACCTGGGCTCCCTGGATGTCGGCAGCCCGATTCTCTACAAGCAAGTCAAAGTCGGTTCGGTGCAGAGCTACCAGTTCTCGCGCAAGAACAAGCAACTGGTGATCGGTGTTCACATCGAAAAGGAGTACGAAAACCTGGTCAACGGTTCGACGCGTTTCTGGAATGCCAGCGGCGTCACCCTGACCGGTGGACTTACCGGCGGCATCCAGGTCAAGAGTGAATCCCTGGCCAGCTTGATGGCTGGCGGTATTGCCTTCGAAACTCCGGAACCGAACGTACCCCTGAAAAAACGCATCCCACGCTTCCGCCTGTTCGCTGATCGCGAGGCCGCCAATCAACACGGCACCCTCGTAACCATCAAGGTCGACCGCGCCGACGGCATGCGTCCCGGCACGCCCGTACGCTTCAAAGGCCTGGATGTGGGTAAGATCGAAAGCGTCGACCTCAGTGCCGACATGCAGTCGGTATTGCTCAGCGCCCGTATCACCCAAGTGGCTGACCGGATTGCGCGCGTCGGTACTCAGTTCTGGGTGGTCAAGCCTGAACTGGGCCTGATGAAAACCTCCAACCTGGAAACCCTGGTCACCGGCCAGTACATCGAAGTACAGCCAGCCGCGAAAAACGCCGGCCCGCAAAAGAGTTTCGTCGCGTTGGACCAGCCGCCTGAAGCCGTTCACCAGGAGGCGGGCCTGAGCCTCACCCTCAGCGCCGCGCGCCGCGGCTCGTTGAAGGAAGGCGTACCGGTCACCTACCGCGAAGTTACCGTCGGCAAGGTCACCGGGTACGAGTTGGGCCAGACCGCCGATCGCGTCCTGGTCCACATCCTGATCGAGCCCAAGTACGCACCCTTGGTGCGCAGCGGCAGTCGCTTCTGGAACACGAGTGGTTTTGGCCTCGACTTTGGTCTGTTCAAGGGCGCGACTGTACGCACGGAGTCCCTGGAAACCCTGGTTGCCGGCGGCATCGCGTTCGCCACCCCAGACGGTGAGCGCATGGGCAATGCTGCACGGCCGCAGCAAACGTTCCCGCTGTTCGACAAGTTTGAGGATGAATGGCTGACCTGGGCGCCCAAGATTCCACTAGGCAAATAGACCGAGGCGCGGCTATCGGGCCCCCTCCCACATTCGATGTATGAGTGCATGCAAAATGTGGGAGGGCGCTTGCTCCCGATAGGGCCTTCAAAGACACCGCAAAACCCCAGCCCAAAAAAAGGCCGCGATCCATAAGATCGCGGCCTTTTTGCATTTCAGCGCAACACGTCAGACCTCATCCAGCTCCGGCTCATCCGCCTGCACATTCATCGTTGCCTTCACCACATCGTGACGACGGATGTACTTCCAGTCCGCCTCATCGATGTAGATCCCGTTCGGTCCGCTGCCGCCTTCCAGGTCGATCGCCACCTGCGCCGATACCTGCGGCTTCACACTCGCCAGAATCGGCACGAAGCCCAGTTGCAGGCTGGTTTCCAGCAGTGCCGCCTGGTTCTTCTCGTCGATGTCTGCCGCTTCGTCGAGGTAGTACGGCAAACGCACGCGACCGGCTTGGTCGCGGTCCATCAAGTGCAGCAACAAGTACATGTTGGTCAGCGCCTTGATGGTCATGGTCGTACCGTTGGACGCCGCGCCATCGATGTCGGTGTGAATCACCGGCTGGCCATGCACCTTGGTGATCTCGAATGCCAACTCGAACAGGTCCTTGAGGCCCAACTGGTTATGGTTGGCCGCTACCAGACGAGCCAGGTACTCCTTGGCCTCTTCGTTCTTGTTGTCCTGTTCTGCGCTCTGGCTGAGGTCGAATACCGACAAGGTTTCGCCTTCTTCATACTGACCGGCACTGTGGATGATCTGGTCGATATGCTTGAGGGCTTCCTTGTTTGGCGCCAGTACGATGCGAAAGCTCTGCAGGTTGGACACCTGGCGTTTGTTGATCTCGCGGTTGAACAACGCCAACTGGTGTTCCAGGCTGTCGTAGTCACTACGGATATTGCGCAAGGTACGCGCGATATCGGTGACCGCCGCACGGCGAGCCTTGCCCAGCGTCAGCGCCTCGTCGGTACGATGCGCATAGGCGTTGATCAGCAGTTGCAGGCGACGCTCAACGTCATCCTCGCTGTCGAACTTGGCCACGCCCTTGAGGCGTACCTGAGCGTACAGCGCCTCGATCTGGCCATCGGCGCGCAGCAAGCCTTGCCAGCTGTCCTGGTAGTCGTTGAGCAGCGGCAGCAGGTTGTCCATGGAATCGTCGACCGGGTCCATGAATGGCGTGCCGAACGGCAGGTCCGCCGGCAGTAGCTGGCGACGGCGCAAGGCGTCATCCAGCGTCCGTTGCTTGGCTTCCATATCACCGATCTGGCGGCCGACCAGTTGCAGCTTGGCCGACAATTGCTGGACGCGTTCGGTAAAGGCATCGCTGGAGCGCTTCAACTCATCCTGGGCCGCTTCCATCTGCGCCAGGTTTTCCAGCTTCTCGCCTTCTTCGGCGCTCAAGGTTTGCGCGCGGCGGAAATCTTCCAAGGCTTTTTGCGCGTCCAGCACTTGCTGATACAGCGCTTCAGTCTGGGTCTTGCTGGCAGCACGGTCAGAGGCGACCGCTTGCTGGGTTTTCAGCTGTTTGAGTTCTTTTTCCAGGCGCTCTTTCTGATCACGCAAGGCCGCACGGTCCGCCAGGGCCTGCAACGCAGGCGGCTCGATGTGCGAAATGTCGATAGACAACCCCGGCACTTCAAAACGCTCGCCCTTGAAGCCATCCAGGATCTGCTCCAGGGATTTGACCCACTGGCCGTCCTCATCCAGCGTGATGCCATGCTCGCCCAACGGCAGGCTGAACAACGAGCTGTTGAATAGACGCATCAGGCGCTCGACATCCTGCTGCGAGAATTCTTCGCGCAGCTTGGCGTAGCTGTTGTTGTCCGCGTGATCGAGCTGCTGCCTGACCGACTTCAAGCGTTTTTCCAGATCGCGCAGGCGCTCATCCAGATCCTCGGCGCTGAACTGCCGCGACTGCGCCAAAGCGCCCGCCAGCTCATCGTGGGCATCCTTGGCCGCCAGCAATTGTTGCTCCAGCACCTTCACGTCATCGACCAGCGCAAAGCGATGTTTGAGCACCGACAATTCGCCCAGCCAACGCTGGATACCGCTGATCTCGCGCTCCAGGCGCATCAGCTCCTGGGTACCGCCGCGCTGGTCGTTCTGCAGCGCGTCCTGCTCGTTACGGTAGTGCTCGGCCTGGATGGTCAGCTCTTCCTTGCGGGCACTGGCGTAGTCCGACCAGGTCCCCAGCAGCGAATCCAGCAGCGGCGACAGGCGATGCAGTTTGCCGCGCAGGATGTCGCGCTGCTTCACGCCATTGGCCAGCGCTTCTACCAACGGTCCGGCGGCGACCAGAGAGTTGTAGTCCTGTTCCATGCGTCGCACATCGCGGAAGGCTTCTTCACACGCGGCGATGTAGTCCACGCTGCCGGAGCGCAGGCTGTGTTCGAACGCATCCAGGAACAATTGCTTGAGCTTGGCCGCCGTGATTTCGCGCATGTGCAGCAAGTTGATGAACAGCGCGCGGAAGGTCTTCAGGCTCTGCTCACTGGTGGAGCGCAGCGGAATCAGCGTCAGGTCCAGCGGGATCGACGTGTGGCCGCCCACCAGCAAGCGGCGTAGCTCATCGGGCTTGAGTTCGTAGGCTTTCAGGCCCTCGCGCTCAAGGTTGGTGAACAGCTCTTTCTGACGCAGGCAAGTGTCGTTCTTCTGGTAGTGGGCCAGGTCGAGCTTGCCCGCGTAGGCGAAAAACTGATGACCGAAACCGCCGCCCGGGCCGCGCCCGACCACGCCGATCACATGCGGGCCGTGGGGCAGGGAAACTTCCACCAGGATGTAGCTGGTGTCGGTGGCAAAGTAGAAGCGCCGTGATTGTTCCAGGGTGTACTTGCCGAAACTCATGTCCGACATGCGCGCCAGGATCGGGAACTGCAAGGCGTTGATCGACGCCGATTTACCCAGGTTGTTGGCGCCATACACTGACAACGGTTCTTCCAGCGGGAACAAGCCCAGGCTGTAACCGGCCGTGTTCAATAGGGCGAAGCGGCGGATGCCGTAGCGTTCCTTGCTCATGCATCGGTCTCCTGTTCTTCGGCAATGGCGCGGGCCAGGGCGTCTTCTTCGCTTTCTTCTGCAAAGTCGCTCAAGTCGAGCGGGTCATCGGTCTTCAGCAGTTTTTCATCGCTGTCTTCGTCGATGATCACAGGCGCCGGCAACGGCAACACGCTGTGCACGCTGGCAGCCAGGTCGCGGTCCTGCTGCACCGACAGGCACACGTCGAGGAAGCGGTGCATCGGCGGCAGAAAGCGATAGATGCCGTTGTCTTCGCTGGCAAAACCCAGTTGGGTCATGCGGCGCATGATTTTCTCTTCGAGTTCTTCCTGGGTCTGCACTTCGGCCTGGATAAACAGGTCGCGGTACTTTTCCAGCAGGGACGGCAGTTCATCACGGCCCAGGCTGCCACCGTCGAGCACGGCGATCGGGTCACGGCCCTGGTCGGCCAGGTGCTCGACGATGATGAAGGTGAAGAGTGCCAGGCGCTGGGCGGTCTTGTTCACTTGCGCAGCGGCCACGGCGGTGTCCGGCACGAAGTAATAGAAACCACGGGTATCGCAGACCAGCTCGAAGCCCAGGGCCTTGAACAACGTGCGGTATTGGTCCTGGAAGTTCGACAGTTGCGCGTACAGCTCCGGGTCGCGGCGGCTGACGTGGTAACCCTTGAACAGCTCGCGAAAAATCGGCGCCAACTGGGACAGTTCGGATAAATCAAGATGCATGAGGTGTACTCGCAGAGTGCTCGGCGGCGTCAGGCGTGGCCGGGAGCAGGGCGAATGAGCGCAGGCTGACCTGGTGCTCGTGTGTGTGGTAGTCGCGGCGTTCCAGGCGTTCGCGCTTGAAGCGTTTTTCCCGCGAGAGACGCGAGAACCAGTACAGCAATTCGTCGGTGGCGCCGTCCGGTTCCTGCTCCAGCAGCCAGGTCATCAGGTCTGGCATCGGCAACGCGTCTTCGCAACGCTCAAGCATTTCCTTGACCGTACGCGGCGCGCGCTGGGCTTCGCCCTTGTGGGATTTGTGCGCCTTGGGAAAGCGCGCCGGCTTCGGCTCGAAATTGGCCAGCGCATACACATAGGCTTCGACCTGGCTGGCGCTGCCGAGGAAGGTGCTTTGCGGCCGGGTAAACATCGGCATCGCCGCTTGCGGCACCGCGTCCAGGCCTTTACGGCGGATGGCCGACAGGGCCAGCGCCGCGCCCCGGGTCACGGCGTTGTGCCGGCGCGCTTCTTCACGCAGCGGCAACAACAGCTCGCGCGCATGGCGCAAGGTCAACTGGGCGCTGGTCTGCATTTCGAGGATGCGCGCATGGGTGCGCAGCAGCATGTCGTCGTCCACCAGGTGGCCGAGGCGCTGTTGCTCGGTGAGCAGGCGCAGCAGCACGTTTTCCACCTTGCGCACGCCTTGCTCGAAGGCGCCGTCGGCGTTCACCAGTTGAATCATCGGTTCGACGTATTCGTCCCAGGTCGCCAGGACTTCGGCGTAGCGCTGGCGCAACGGGATCTGGCGGTCGCTGGTCTTGGCGCGGTCGGCCACGGCGGCGAGAGCCTGCTCGTCGTTGGCGAGTTTTTTCAGTACGTCGCGCACGCGCATATCCAACAGGCGCAGTTGGCGCGCCAGGTCGTGGCCGTCGCGGATATCAAAGGCGTCCTGGATATAGCCGGCCAGGCGTTCGAGGTGGCGCAGGTAGGCTTCGATCTCCAGGCACAGGCCAAGCCGGTGCTCCTTGCGCAGGTACGCCAGAAAATCGTGGATCTGCGCGTTGAGCTCGAAACGGTTCGGGCTTTTGGCGACGGGTACCAGGATATCCAGGCGGATCCACACGTCCAGCAGGCTGGTGATGTCCTGGGGCGTGCTGTCCAGTTGTTGGGCGGCCAGTTGCGCGCGCAGCTCGCCGAGGCTCAGGGTGCCTTGGTCGAAGTGTTCGCACAGTGGCTCAAGTAAGGCCCAGTGTTCGGCGAGGGCGCGCAGGACGCGCTTGGGTTCGATCATGGGAATGGCCGGCTGGTTGGCGATTAAAAGTCGCGATTGTACTGCATCAGGCGCGGGATTTATCCACAGCCGGTCAGTGCGCAGTGGGCGATTGTTACCGAACAGCGGTAGAATCCCCGCTCTTTACTTATCCACAAGTGGCCGAGCTGTGCTTATCGAGTCCCGACGTCGCGCCTACTTGACCGCCATGCAGGTGGTCAACTGGCTACCCCGCACCGAACTGCCGTTTGCCGCGCCGTCGCGGCCCGAGCTGTTGCAGGCGCTTGAGCCCTATGAGGCGTTCGCGGTCTCGGGCGAGGAGGCGGCGGCGCCGGTGGCGCTGGTCAAGCCGGAGCCGCAGGTGCGTCCGTCGGTTGAACGGGCCAGGGTCGAGGTGCCGCGTCCGGCGCCGATGGCCAAGCCGGCGATCGCCGAAGTGGCGGCCCCGGTGGCCAAGGCGCCGGTGGTACCGCCGCCGCGTTTTGCCCTGCAATTGCTGCGGGCCGGGCGTTGCCTGCTGTTGGTGGAGCTGCCCACCGGCGAGCGCTTCCAGACCCGCGACCCCGCCTACATGCTGCTCAAAGACATGCTGCGCGCCGCCGGCCTGCCCGACAGCCCGCAAATCGTCGGTGACCCGGTGCGCTGGCCGCTGCTGGCGCGCGGCACCATGGACCAGGGCCCCGAAGCGGCGCGGGATTTTGTACAAGGCTTTGTTTCGGCGCGCCTGGAAGACGAACCCTGTGTGTGCCTGTGGCTGATCGGCCTGCCCGCCGTGCGCTTTGCCGGCGAAGCCAATGCCGAAGCCTGGTACCGCGAACTGCAGGTAGAAGGCCTGGGTTCGGTGTGGGCCCTGCCGGGCCTGGAATTATTAATGGAAGAGCCACAGCGTAAGGCTGATGTCTGGCAAGCCATGCGCCGGCTGATGGCGCGCTGGAAAACAACCGATGAGTGAGGCTTTATCCTTCCGCCCGATGACCGAGGCCGACCTCGACGCCGTGCTGAAAATCGAATACGCCGCGTTCAGCCATCCGTGGACACGCGGCATCTTCCTGGACGGCTTGGGCAAATACCAGATCTGGCTGATGTTCGAAGGTGAGCAGCAGGTGGGTCATGGCGTGGTGCAGATCATCCTCGATGAAGCGCATTTGCTGAATATCACCGTCAAGCCGGAAAACCAGGGCCGTGGCCTGGGCCTGGCGTTGCTGGAACACTTGATGTCCCGCGCCTACGCGGCGAACGCCCGGGAGTGCTTCCTGGAAGTGCGTGACAGCAATACCGGCGCGTTTCGCCTCTACGAGCGTTACGGTTTCAACGAGGTCGGCCGTCGGCGCGATTACTACCCCGCCGTGGGTGGGCGTGAAGACGCCGTCGTGATGGCTTGCACCCTGGTCGATTAAGCACACGAACCCTGTGAAAGGGGGCTTGCTCCCGCTATCGGGAGCAAGCCCCCTTTCACACATTTCAATCAGCGCTTGGCGTTGAGCGGGTCCAGATCGGCCAGCTCGGCCTCGTCCAATCCGTTTCCACCGCCGATGTCATCTTCACCGACAACGCTCAAGTCGTAGTCGGCGGCGCCGGCTTCACCTTCCTCGCGCGCATCCCGCGCACCGTCTTCCTGGATCAGCGTTTCCGGGCTCATGTCGTCATCAGTCGACTCATGATCATCCACCGAGGCCCCGGTCAGCCCGGCTTCGCGCACCCGTTCGTCGGGCATTAACAGGTCGCGTTCGCGGCCTGGCAGTTCGTCGCCGATCTCTGCTGTCTGGTCTTGTTCGTCAAAATCCAGCTCGCGCACTTCACCCATGCGGTCTTCGTTGTCATCAATCGGTTCGGGTTGCGTAGCGCCGTAGGGACGTCGTGATTCAGTCATGGCCAATCCTCATACTGTGGGGCTTATAGTGTGTGGACAGGCACAGCTACCCAAAGATTCAAGCTAATTGGCGCTCGGCGTGACCCGGACGAAGGCTCGTCAGTCACACACCTGCGCATCATTCCTGAGGCTTTCCCTGATGAACGAATTACAAGACCTGCTTGATAACAACGAACGCTGGGCGGATGCGATCAAACAGGAAGATCCCGAATTCTTCGCCAAGCTCGCCCGCCAGCAAACCCCGGAATACCTGTGGATCGGTTGTTCCGATGCCCGTGTGCCGGCCAACGAGATCGTCGGCATGCTGCCCGGTGATCTGTTTGTGCACCGCAACGTGGCCAACGTGGTACTGCATACCGACCTCAACTGCCTGTCGGTGATCCAGTACGCGGTCGATGTACTCAAGGTCAAACACATCCTCGTCACCGGCCACTACGGCTGCGGCGGCGTGCGTGCCTCGATGCAGGACCGCCAGTTCGGCCTGATCGACGGCTGGCTGCGTACCATCCGCGACCTCTACTACGAAAACCGCGACGTGCTGGCCCAACTGCCAACCGAAGAAGAGCGCGTAGACCGCATGTGCGAGCTGAACGTGATTCAGCAAGTGGCCAACGTCGGTCATACCAGCATTGTGCAAAACGCCTGGCACCGTGGGCAGAGCCTGTCGATCCATGGATGCATCTACGGGATCAAGGACGGTCGCTGGAAAAGCTTGAACACCACGATCAGTGGCTTCGAGCAGCTGCCGCCGCAATACCGCCTGCGCCCCTTGGGCGAAGCCTAAGGGCGTTTGCGCATCCGCCACTGGGCCATGAATGCCTGCCCTTCGGCGTTCAATGGTTCCTGGCTGCCGGTGATCCAGCCCCGGCAGTTCAGCTCGCCGCAATCGCAAGCGAACTGCCGGAACAGCACGTCCTCGGTGCTGGCGTAGTCCAGGGTCAGCGGGGCGCGGGCGGCGATAGGCTGCAGGGTCCAGAGCTCCAGGTACGTGGTGTCGAAAAACACATTCGGGTTGCACGAATGCTGTAACAGGCCGCAGAACCAACAATCGTACAAGTGGATGCGCGGCGATAGCTGCAACGTGTGCAGGCGGCGTTCGCCCACGACATAGCCGGAGACGTTGGCGATGCGTATGCGCCCGTCCAGGGCTCGGCGAGCCCGGACTCCGCCGCCTTGGTCAGCGACGCTTGGCACGACACTGAATTGCGCGCTCGAGGGGTAGCCTTGTTCAATAAGCAGCGTCTTGAAGGGGTAAAGACAGTCACCCACAGCCGTTTTAACCTTATCCATGGCTTGAGTTTTCATAACTCTCCTTGGTGAGGCTGCATCGACCTGCGGGTGATAGCTGAGTTCCAGTCTTGCAGCGGATAGGCGCGTGTTAAGGCTGGCTGAAGTTGGATTCGATTTCTACTGTCAAATATGACAGTAGAAACCGATCATTTTTTTGGCAGCTTAGAGCGCTGGCGCTGTGATTGCGGGGGTTGGAGCGGCGTTCTTGAGCTGTTTCAACTGGTTTTTGATGGTTGGCGTAGCGCATTTGGCATTCGCCTGCTCCGGGCTCAGGTCGCGTACCGAGGTGTAGAACAACTCGCAGGTCTGCTCTTTGCGCGTGACTTGCCAGGTGTTCATGCAGGCCTTGAGCAGTACATTCGGGTCGCTCGCCGGCTTCTGACCCATTCCTGCCTGCCAGCAAGCCGCGCTTAAATCCTGGCCCATCACCTTCAAACCAGCCTCGTCGGCCTTTTGCTCGTTGCCGTCATAGGTTGCGGGGTCGGCCGCATACCAGATATAGCTGGGATGGTTGGCGCCCAATACCGAAACGCTTTTGCCGTCCTCGGGGCTGATCTGCGCCAGGCCCAGCACGCCCACGGTTTGCCCGTATTGTTGCTTGACCCAGTTGCGCACCGGCGCGCCGAACGCGACCATCGGCAACGAGCCGGTGGGCCCCAGGCTCAGTTCCTTGACCATGCGCGTCTGGTAGTCGGTGAAATAGCTGTAGAGGCCCTCCAGGTCTTTGCCCGCATTGGAGGGCGCAGCGATAGGGGCGATATCGATGATCGTCTGGTAGGCCGGGGTTTCGGTGGCAGGCACGCCGTTGGTGGTGAGCAAGTCAGCCCAGCGGTCGGTGGTTTTGGACTCCAGGTAGTCCTGGGCCTGGGTCAGCGAGTAGTCCGGCGGAAAGTGCAGCAATTCGATGCTTTTGCGATTTTCCAGGGCCATGCCCAGCGGCAGGAACAGGTACCAGTTATAGGCCCACTTGCCGTCGCTGTTGAGCTTGCTGGCGCCCTGGTAGGCGAGGTCGGCCGTATCGAGCAGCTTCGTCAGGGGCTGGCCATAACTGTCGGGCACGCCGCTGAAGGTGGCCTTTACCTGCCCGTCATGGACCTTGACGCTGACTTTGGCTCGGCTGTAGCCGTCGCGCTGCACACTCTGGTTCAGATAGTGCTCGGCGGTCTGCTCCAGCGTCCAGGGCCGATAGCAGATCACGTTGCAGTTATTGGGGTAAGCGAACAACTGGGTGACGCGTTGCGTGCTGCCCAGTGGTACGTCGATGTCCGCCTGTACGACCGCACTGCCTATCAGTGCGGCCACGGCTAGGCAGAGCCTGGTCGGTTTGAACATAGTTGATTCCTTGTCAGCGAAAGCCCGTCTGCGCGGGTTGAAAGCCCACTTCCACACAGTAGCGGTTGACCAGGAAAACCGCGTGCTAAATCGTCGGGCATGTCGCTATTGGATAAGCGTCCTACACGCTGAACTGCAAAGCGTTGCTCAAATCGCCCATGGGTTTCTGCCCGCGTGCAACCATGGCGTCATCGCGCTGCTTGAGGCCATCCAGGGTCTCCAGCCCGAATACTCGGGTGATCAAACGCAGGATAGACGCCGTGTCGTACACCGTATGGTCCACCAGGCCTTTGCGCGCGAACGGCGACACCACCAGCGCCGGAACCCGTGTGCCAGGCCCCCAGCGGTCGCCCTTGGGCGGCGCCACGTGGTCCCACCAGCCGCCGTTTTCGTCGACCGTCACCACCACCACCATGTTTTTCCACTGCGGGCTTTCCTGCAGTACTTTCAGGGCGCGCGCGATATGGCGGTCGCCCGAGGCTATGTCGGCGTAACCGGCGTGCATGTTCAAGTTGCCCTGGGGCTTGTAGAAGGTCACGGCCGGCAGCTTGCCCGCCTGGGCATCGGCGAAGAACCTGTTGGTGCTGGACTCATCGCCCAGGCCGCCGTCGCGCAAGCGCTTGTCACGCTCGGCGCGATTGTGCGGGCCCTGTTGCTTGAAGTAATTGAACGGCTGGTGGTGATACTGGAAATTCGGGATTTTCGGGATGCCGCCCGAGTCCTTGAACTGATCCAGCGTCGCCTGCCAGGCGCCGGCGTACCACGCCCAGTCCACATTCTTTTTCGACAGTTTGTCGCCGATGTGCTCGTGGGTTTGCGGTACCAGTACGTTGGGCAGGTCGGGCTTGGCAAAATCCGGATTGTCCGGGTCGCGAATCCAGGTCGGCCAGTAGGGCGGGGCCAGGGTGTTCACGGCGTAACCGTCCGGGGTCAGCGCACTGGGGCCGAACTGCGGTGGGCCGGTCATGGCGCTGGCCGGGGATTTGTCCAGAGGCTTGAGGCGCGTATCGGTCGGGTCATCGCTTTGCAGCGTAGCGATCTGGGCCTTGGCCACCGATTGCGCGGCATTCGGGTACACCGGCGCGGTGGCGCTGATCAGGTATTGATGGTTCAGGAACGAGCCGCCGAACGCCCCCTGGAAGAAGTTATCGCAGAGCACAAACTCCTTGGCCACGTCCCACAGGCGCAGGGCATAACGGCTCTGGGCATAATTGCCCATCACCAGGGCGCCGGAATCGGCCCAGGCGACGAAACCGTCGTTCTTGCCGCCGTTGATCTGCATCTGGTTCTGGTAGAACACGTGCCACAGGTCGCGGGTGACCAGGCTCAAGGGCAGGTCTTCGCCATTTGGACCTTTGAGGGCGTAGGGCGCGTTGGGCAGGTTTTCCTGGAATTGTACTTCGCTGGGGTACGTGACCCCGTCCACCGTTTGCGGGCCCACCTGCAGTACGCCGCCCCAGGACGGGGGCAGGGTGGACAAGACGCTGCCATTGCGGTCGCGTTGCTGGTAATCGTTGGCCTTAAGGGCCGACAGTGGTTTCTCAACGCCTGGGAAGTCAGCAAATAAATTATTGAAACTGCGGTTCTCGGCATAGATCACCACCACGGTTTTCACCTGGTCGTGCAGGGCTTTATCCAGTTCTTGTGAGGTCAGCGGCCGCGCCACCGGTTTGCCCGGTGTTTCGCTGGTATTGCCGCAGGCACTCAAGGTCGCGCCAACCCCCAGCACCGCCGCGCCTCCGAGGAAGCGTCGACGGCTGGTGTCTACCGCCGGTTGGATGGCGGAATCGGAGGAAGGGCGGTCTTCGTGCTCATCACTCATTGCGGAGAGTCCTTGGCGAGTTGTTGCAAGATATTTCGCAGGACGGTAGCAATGCAATGTGACGGAACGGAGACAGACGATTACAGCAACCGCAGTGCCAGTTGGCTGCCGGCCCGCAAGTACTCGACCTGCGCGGTGAGGGCATCCTTGACGATGGCTTCGCCAGTGTCGGTCAGCTGGTTTTTCTTTGCGTCGATGACGCTGGTCTGTAGTAGCTGCATCGCAACGTCGATGGCTTTTTGAAAGGCCGTGACATTGTTGTGCAGGCCAAACTCTTTGATAACGGCAGACATGCGGCGGTCTGCATCGTCTCGCAGGGTTCTGTATTCAACGAACGACACGTTATCGTCCTGGTAAATAGCGCTGAGCAATTCTTCAAGCGTCTTGGATAACGGGGTCATCGGATTTCCTTGGTGTTGTGTGAGGAATCATCCGCGTCAGGTTAATCACAGGCGTTGAGGAAAAAAGTCAGGGGTTGCCATCGTGTTGAGTGGGACAAACCTGTGCGTTCAACTCGAAAAGTAGTTTTGCAGGCGTCGATTGTATAAAAGCATCGGTGTATTTTTCGAAGATCAATGCAAAGTCTCACCTATACCAAGGCGGTAGCAAGGATGCGATGGGCTGCCTGTGTCTACAGGCAGCCAGCGCTGCTAGACTGGCTCGATGATGGATAGCACCGAGGTGAACTGTGAAACCTTCAACAGGTGCGTTGTCCTTTGATCAAGGCATCACCGGCGGCAAATACTTCAACGTCGTCCCCAGCGCCCACAACAAAAACAGCACCAACGGCGTGTGCACCAACAACTGCACAAACGAAAACCCGATCAGATCCCGCGCTTTCAGCCCCAGTACGCCCAGCAGCGGCAGCATATAGAACGGGTTGATCAGGTTCGGCAGCGCTTCGGCGGCGTTGTAGATCTGCACCGCCCAACCCAGGTGGTATTGCAGTTCGTTGGCCACCTGCATCACGTAAGGCGCTTCGATGATCCACTTGCCGCCGCCCGAGGGGATAAAGAACCCCAGCACCGCCGAGTACACGCCCATCAGCAGCGCGTAAGTGTCGTGGGACGCGATGGACGTGAAAAAGGTCGAGATATGGTGCGCCAGGGTCTGGCCGTCGCCGCCCTTGACCACGGTCATCAGCGCGGCGATCGAGCCGTACAGCGGGAACTGGATCAGCACGCCAGTGGTGGTGGGCACCGCGCGGGCCACCGCATCGAGGAAGCTGCGCGGGCGCCAGTGCAGCAGCGCGCCGACCATGATGAACAGGAAGTTATAGGTGTTGAGCCCCGAAATGGCGCTGATCGCCGGCTTGGTCGAGAACTCATGGAACAGCCAACCGGCCGCCAGCAGCGCCAGCAAAATAGTCAGCAGCGGGCTGTGTTCCAACCATTCGCCGGGGCGGCTCGGTGCTTGCGGCTTGGGTAAGTTGAAGGCCGGGTCGACACCGCAGGCCTTGGCGTCACGCGCACTGTTCGGGCCGGGCGCGGTGGCGTAGGCGATGATCAGCGATACCACGATCAACGCCAGCAACAGCACGCCCGATTGCCACAGAAAAATGGTCTCGGTAAACGGGATCACCCCGGTGATCGACAAAATCGATGGCGGCAAGCTGCCCGGGTTGGCCTGCAATTGCGCGGCCGACGACGACAACCCCAGCGCCCATACCGCGCCGAGGCCCAGATAAGCTGCGGCACCGGCCGCGCGGTAGTCCATGCGTAAATCCGTGCGACGGGCCAGCGCCCGCACCAGCAGGCCACCGAACACCAGAGACAGGCCCCAGTTGAGCAGGGAGGCGAGCATGGAGATCAACGCCACCCACGCCACGGCGGAGCGGCCGTTTTTCGGGATGCGCGCCAGGCGGTCAATCAGCTTCACCGCCGGCGGCGAGCTGGCGACCACGTAACCGCCGATCACCACAAAGGCCATCTGCATGGTGAACGGGATCAGGCTCCAGAAACCATCGCCGAACGCCTTGGCGGCCTCGGTGGGCGCGGCGCCCATGCTCAGGGTCGCCACCGCGACAATGATCACCGCGAGAGCGGCGAACACCCAGGAGTCAGGGAACCAGCGTTCGGCGAAGTTGGAGCAACGCAGGGCAAATCGGGCATAGCGGCTTTCTTCGATAGCATCGGCCACGAGTCGTACCTCTTGTATTTATTATGGGGCGGCAGTTTTCGCGCATGTTCCTCCACGCCCATTGATATTGGAATGCAGTTATCTTCATCGATCCATGAGGAAAACAAATATATCTGCAGCGATTGCCATCCCCCGGCTCAGCTCATAACCTGCACGCCATTTTGTCTGTCTACCGAGCTTGCACATGACTGCCACCTTTGTCCCACAGGCGCAGCGTTTTTCCCGCTCCGACTACAAAACCCTGGGCCTGGCCGCTTTGGGCGGCGCCCTGGAAATCTACGATTTCATTATTTTTGTGTTTTTCGCGCTGACCCTCAGCCAACTGTTCTTCCCGCCAGAAATGCCCGAGTGGCTGCGCCTGCTGCAGAGCTTCGGCATTTTCGTCACCGGCTACCTGGCGCGCCCGCTGGGCGGCATCCTGATGGCGCACTTTGCCGATCACCTGGGACGCAAACGCGTATTCAGCCTGAGCATCCTGATGATGGCGCTGCCGTGCCTACTGATCGGGATCATGCCGACCTACGCGCAAATCGGTTATTTCGCACCGTTGATCCTGCTGGTGCTGCGCGTGCTGCAAGGCGCCGCGGTGGGCGGCGAAGTGCCCAGCGCCTGGACATTCGTGGCCGAGCACGCCCCGCGTCATCACCGAGGCTATGCCCTGGGTTTCCTGCAGGCCGGCCTGACTTTCGGCTATCTGCTTGGCGCCTTGACCGCGACGCTGCTGGCGCAAGTCTTCACCCCTGCCGAAATCCTCGACTACGCCTGGCGTTTCCCTTTCCTGCTCGGCGGTGTGTTCGGCGTGATCGGCGTATGGCTGCGCCGCTGGCTCAGCGAAACCCCGGTGTTCCTCGAAATGCAGGCGCGCCGCCAGGCGGCGGCTGAACTCCCGCTGCGCACCGTATTGCGCGACCACCGCGCTGTGCTGCTACCGGCGATGATCCTCACCTGCGTGCTTACCTCCGCAGTGGTCGTCCTCGTCGTCATCACCCCGACCATGATGCAAAAAACCTTCGGCATGAGCCCTGGCCACACCTTCGCCCTGAGCGCCCTGGGCATCGTGTTCCTGAATATCGGCTGCGTGCTCGCCGGCCTGCTGGTGGACCGCATCGGCGCCTGGCGCGCGGTGTTGGTGTACAGCCTGCTGCTGCCGCTGGGGATTTTTCTCCTGTATGCCAGCCTGATCAGCGGCGGAGTGTGGCTGGGCGCGGCTTACGCCGTAGCAGGCTTGAGTTGCGGCGTGGTGGGCGCGGTGCCCTCGGTGATGGTCGGTTTATTCCCCGCGCAGGTGCGGGTGTCGGGCATTTCCTTCACCTACAACATTGCCTACGCGCTGTGGGCCAGCACCACACCGCTGATGCTGATCGCGCTGATGCCCACCAGCCCATGGATTTGCGTAGGGTACTGCGTGGTGATGGGCGCGGTTGGGGTGGGCAGTGTGGCGTTGTTTGGCAAGCGCCACGCCTTGGCGGCCTAAGCGTACTCAGGTCAGGAAGTGCCAAAGCACCAACGTCCCCACCAGCCCGACCACCGACACGATGGTTTGCAACACCGACCACACCCAGATCGTCTGCTTTAACTGCAAGCCAAAGTATTCACGCACCATCCAGAACCCGGCGTCGTTGACGTGGCAGAAGAACACCGAGCCGGCGCCAATCGCCAGGGCCACCAGTGAGCTTTGCGTCGCCGCCAGACCGGCCATCATCGGCGCGAGGATACCGGCCGTGGTGGTGGTCGCGACGGTGGCCGAACCGGTGGCCTGGCGCAACGCCACGGCGATCAACCAGGCGAGTAACAAATAGGGCATGTGCGCACCTTCGGCGACCTTGCTGATGGTCTGGCTCACACCGGCGTCAAGCAGGGTTTGCTTGAGGCCGCCGCCGGCGCCGATAGTCAGCAACAGCACGGCGATGGGCGCAAGGGCTTTGCGCAGCGTGTTGCCGACGTCCGCGCGCGGCATGCCAGCGGCCCAGCCCAGGCAGACAACGGCGGCGATCACCGCCAGGCCGAGGGCGATCAGCGGTTCACCGAGGAACTTCAACGTCAGGCCGACGCTGCTTTGCGCCGGCAGCGCGACTTTGGCCAAGGTACTGCCGAGCATCAAGATCACCGGCAACAGAATGATCAGCAACGACACGCCGAAGCTCGGTTGGCGCGCGGCTTTAGGCGGGGCACTGAACAGCGCGCCGATGTCCGTCGGCTCATCCACGTGCAGGCGCCTGGACAACCAGTTGCCGTAGATCGGGCCCGCGAGAATCACCGCCGGCACCGCCAGGCAAAAGCCCAGCAACATGGTCAGGCCCAGGTCTGCGTGCAATGCGCCCACCGCAATCAGCGGCCCAGGGTGCGGCGGCATCAAGGCGTGCAGCGTGGTCATACCCGCCAGTGCCGGAATGGCGATTTTCAGCAGCGGCTGGTTCGAACGCTTGGCCATCACAAAGATGATCGGCACCATCATCACCAGGCCCACTTCGAAGAACAACGGCAAGCCGATCACCATTGCCACCAACGCCATTACCCACGGCAATGACTTGCCTTTGCCCAACCCCAGCAGGGTAGTGGCGATGCGATCCGCCGCGCCGGACTCGGCCATCAGCGCGCCGAGCATCGCGCCCAGGGCGATGATGATTCCGGCTTCACCCAGGATCGCTCCGGCGCCTTTGCTGAAAGCCTTGGCGACTTCTTCCGGCGGCAGGCCGGCGCCGACACCGGCGACAAAGGTGCCGATCAGAATCGACAGAAAAGGGGGCAGCTTGGTCGCGCTGATCAGCACGATGATGCTGGCGATGGCCAGCAGTACGCAGAGCATCAGGCGGGTGTCGTGAACCATCCACGCGGCAGTCGATAACTCCAAGACGGGACTCCTTATCGAACGAGGCTTGGGAAATTGTTTCTTTATGTTTCATGCCTGAAAAGCATACCTGATAGCAGCTGCTTCCAGTGCGCAGTACGGATGTGCCGTTTTGGTGCGGGCAGCGGTGCGCCCCAGAGGCCTGGGCCTACCGGCGAACGAATGTGGGCAAGGTACGCTGGAGTGCGGCGGTGAGTACGGCGACAGGATGTCAGCGCCCGAGCATTTTCACCCAGCGCGACGGCGGCATGCCGTAGGTGCTGCGAAATTGCCGGGTCATGTGGCTCTGGTCGGTGAAACCGGCGGTCATTGCCGCATCCACCAATGACTGACCCTGGGTCAACAGACTGCGCACCAGGTCCAGCCGGCGCATGGTCAGGTAGCGGTAGGGGCTGGTGCCGAACAGCACACGAAAATCCCGCGACAAGGCCCAACGGTCACGGCCGGCGTGGCCAGCCATTTCATCCAGGGTGATGCTGCGGCCCAGGGCGCTGTGGATAAATTCCCGAGCGCGTTCAGCTGCCAGGTAATCGAAGGTTTTGCGGCTGACAATGGCTCCCGAGGCATTGTCGAGGGCCTGGGCCAGGTCGAACAGGGCGTCCTGTTCCTGCAACGGGTCGATCGGGCAATCCAGGCTTTGCAGCAGCACTTCGCTGGCACGGAACAGCCTCGGGTCGGTGGTCAAGCCGCCAGGGATAAACGGCAGTGGCTTGCCGCCGAGGATCTGCTGGATCAACGCCGGTTCTACGTAAATCATCCGGTACATGAAACCCTCGTCGCTGCCTGCGCGGCCGTCGTGAATCTCATCGGGATGAATCACCATGGTCGTGCCCGGCAGGCTGTGGGTCATGCCGCCACGATAGTGAAAACTCTGCACGCCGAACAACGTACGCCCGATGGCGTAGGTGTCGTGGCGATGCGGGTCGAAGGCGAAGCCGGCAAAGTACGCCTCGATACGGTCCAGGCCGCTGGCGTGCGGGGCACGGTGCAGCCAGTCGAGAGTGTGGGTCAGGTTGCCCATGGTGACTTGTCATAAAAAAGAGGTGGAAACACGTTAACCCAGTCTGCGGGTCCTTGTCTGCCGGGGTCTTGTACGATTGTGCGGGCGTGGGGCGAGGCCTATGATCCTGGCTCGTGCATCGCGCTGATGGAGCTGAACGCCATGGATTTTCTCAACCCTGCTTACGTGGCCCCGCTGGTCTCGCTGGCCCTGCTATGGACCGTGGCGGTGGTCACGCCCGGCCCCAACTTCTTCAATACCGCGCAACTGGCCGCGAGCTGTTCGCGCCGTCATGGCGTGGTGGCGTCGGCGGGTGTAGCCACTGGCACGATCATGTGGGGGCTGGCGGGTGGGCTGGGGATCAAGTCGCTGTTTACCGCGGCGCCCATGTTGTACCTGGCGTTCAAGGTCATCGGCGGTTGTTACCTGATCTACCTGGGGCTGAAGCTGTTCAAGCGTTCCGCGCCAGCCATGGGCCAGCGCCTGTTGCCGGATGAGCCCAAGCGTTCGCTGTTCTCTGCCTGGCGTCTGGGTTTGCTGGGCAACCTGTCGAACCCCAAGGCAGCTCTGTTCGTCGCTACTATCTTCGCGTCCACCATGCCGCCGTCGCCCTCGCCGATGTTGCTCACGCTGGCGGTGATCACCATGGCCACCTTGTCGTTCAGTTGGTATTCCAGCGTGGCCCTGGTGTTTTCCAGCCAGCGCATGGCGAACCTTTACAGCCGTTCGCGCAAGTGGCTCGACCGCTTTGCCGGCGGCTGTTACATGCTGTTCGGCGCGCATCTGGTGGCGAATCGCTGACGGCCCGTGGTAAGAAGCCTTACGTTCAACAGTGAGGCTGGGTCATGAGCAAGGTGCGGGTAGGGATTATTTTTGGGGGCCGTTCGGCCGAACACGAAGTCTCGTTGCAATCGGCGCGCAATATCGTCGATGCGCTGGACCGTTCGCGCTTCGAGCCGGTGCTGATCGGTATCGACAAGGCCGGCCACTGGCACCTCAACGACACCTCGAACTTCCTGATCAACAGCGAAAACCCGGCGCTCATTGCCCTCAACCAATCCAACCGCGAACTGGCGGTGGTGCCCGGCAAGGCCAGCCAGCAAGTGGTGGAAACCGCGGGCCAGGGCGTGCTGGAACACATTGATGTGATCTTCCCCATCGTCCACGGCACCCTCGGCGAAGACGGCTGCCTGCAAGGCCTGCTGCGCATGGCGGACTTGCCTTTTGTCGGCTCCGACGTACTCGGCTCGGCCGTGTGCATGGACAAGGACGTCAGCAAACGCCTGCTGCGCGACGCCGGCATTGCCGTGACCCCGTTTATCACCCTGACCCGCCGCAACGCCGCGCGCACCTCTTTTGAGGCCGCCGTGAATAAGCTCGGCCTGCCGATGTTCGTCAAACCGGCCAATCAAGGCTCGTCGGTCGGTGTGAGCAAAATCGCCAGTGAGGCCGAGTACCATGCCGCGGTTGAACTGGCGTTGGGTTTCGACGAAAAAGTGCTGGTGGAATCAGCCGTCCGGGGCCGCGAAATCGAATGCGCGGTGCTGGGTAACGACAACCCCATCGCCAGCGGTTGCGGCGAGATCGTCGTGAGCAATGGCTTTTACTCCTACGACAGCAAATACATCGACGATCAGGCGGCGCGAGTGGTGGTGCCGGCGGCTATCAGCCACGCGGCCAACGAGCGGATTCGCAGCCTGGCCCTTGAGGCGTTCGGGGTGCTGGGGTGTGCAGGCCTGGCGCGGGTCGATGTGTTCCTCACCGATGACGGCGAAGTATTGATCAATGAAATCAACTCGCTGCCCGGTTTTACCCGTATCAGCATGTACCCCAAGCTATGGCAGGCGGCTGGGATGAGCTACAGCGAGTTGGTGAGCCGGTTGATCGAGCTGGCGCTGGAGCGGCATGCGGGGCGCAAGGGGTTGAAGATCAGTCGCTGATCTTAGAAAGAGGTCAGTAACGCCATCAGGCGTTACTGAGGACCTCACGAAAAACGTCTGGTCGGATGGTGGCAATGTGCAGCAGTGAGCGTGCTGCGCCGGAGGGTGAGCGCCGGCCTTGCTCCCATTCTTGAAGCGTTCTTACAGAAACCCCCAGCAACTCGGCGAATTTGGGTTGTGACAAGCCTGTTTTACTGCTTGCTTCGGCCGCTTGAGTGGTTTCTACGTGATGGACGCCGCCATGACGGCCCGCGCCTTCACGTCCACGATGGCGGCGAGCAATTCCTCGCCAATATTGCGCTTGGCGTCGCGTTCTCTTAGCTCTTTCTCAGTGAGTGGCATGGTTCATTTCCTTCGCGATTTTATACAGGACATGCGCTGGAATATTCTCGGTGGCGCCTTTGCCATAAATCAGCAGTGCTACCAGCGATCCGCGAAGGGTGTAGGAGCCATGTCACCGATCAGTACGACCAATCCACGAATACAACAACGTCTTCGCCTCCTCCGGGTGATGCGTCCTTCGGCGGTAGCTGGCAAACATCGTTGAAGTGCAATACGTACACACCTCACTCACCTCGATCTGTTCTCGCCGAACCCCGGCCGCTTGCAGCAGCATCAGCCCGTATCCGCTCAAGTCAAACCAGGCACTTTGTGCTTGCCGCGCCTGCGGTGGGGTGATCTGCGGTGGCAACAACGGCTTGGGTTGCGCAACGCTCCATGGTGCTTCGCCGTCACGCCACGTGTGCCCTTGATCCGCCTGAAACTCGGTAATAAACCCTTCGCTCACTTCATAACAGCAGGGCTTGATCGACGGCCCGATTGCAACGTGCAGTTGGTCGGCCGCAAGCCCCAGATCGGCAAAACGCCGCACCGTATTCGCCACGATCCCGCGTTGCAGTCCCTTCCAGCCACCATGAATCGCCGCCACATGCTGACCGTCCTGCGATGCGAGCAGAATGGGCAGGCAATCTGCGGTGATCACTGCGACAGGTTGATGCGTGTGCGCAAGCACCCCATCGGCCTCGACCGTATTGGCCACCAGCCCTGCCTGCCACTCAATCACCGCGGCACTGTGCACCTGCTTGCAGATAAACAGGTTATCCGGACGCAGCGGATCGTTGATCGAACAGAAACCATGATCGACGCCCGCAATGGCGCCGAGATTTTTTGCCTGGTGCAAAGGGTTGCCTCCGCTCAGTACCTCAGTCGCCGACCGCTTCGCCTTCGCGTCGTGGGTCGGCACCGCCACTCAATGACACTTTTCCCTGAGCATCCCGCGTACGAACAATCGCCTGGATACCGCTGGTCATCTCAATGTCGCTCAAGGCGTGGCCTTTGTCCTTGAGCGCCTGTTTCAACCCTGGGCTGAACAAGCCGGCCTCCAGCTCCGTAGGCCCATTGCGGCTACCGAAGTTGGGCAAGTTGATGGCGGTTTGCGGGTCGAGGTGCCAGTCGAGCATCGCCACCAGGGATTTGCTCACGTACTCAATGATCTGCGAACCGCCGGGCGAGCCGACCGTGGCCAGCAATTCACCGCTCTGGCGGTCGAACACCAGGGTGGGTGCCATGGCCGAGCGCGGGCGTTTGCCCGGTTGTACACGGTTGGCGACGGGTTGGCCGTTTTCTTCAGGGATGAACGAGAAATCGGTCATTTGGTTGTTCAGTAAAAAGCCCTGCACCATCACATGTGAGCCAAACGCGGCTTCCACCGTGGTGGTCATCGACACGGCGCCACCCTGGTCATCCACCGCCACCACTTGTGAGGTGGAGATGCGCAGCGGCGAACGGTCTGGCGCATACGCTACTTGAATACCGGCAGGCTGGCCTGGCTTGGCGATGCCCATGCTGCGCTTACCGATCAATGTGGCGCGTCGGGCCAGGTAATCCGGGGCCACAAGGCCCGCGACCGGCACGGGCGTGAAGTCCGCATCGGCCACATATAGCGCGCGGTCGGCGAAGGCCAGGCGGCCGGCTTCGGCAATCAGGTGGACGGCTTCGGGTGCTGGCTCCAGCCCGGCAGGTGATGCGGTTTTCACCGGTGTCATCGGCGCGATGGCCAGGCGCGGGTCGCGGGCCTCCAACGCCTGTAATGTCCCCAGGATCTGGGCGACGGCGATCCCACCCGACGACGGTGGCGGCATGCCGCAGATTTTCCAGCGTTTGTAATCGGTGCACAGTGGCGCGCGTTCCTTGGCGGCGTAGCCCTTGAGATCCGCCTGGGACAGGGTGCCCGCGTTGCGGTTGCCCTGCACTTTGCGCGCAATCTCGTCGGCAATCGCGCCGTGGTAAAGCGCATCCGGCCCTTCCTTGGCGATGCGCCTGAACACCGCGGCCAGCGCCGGGTTTTTCAACAGCGTGCCGGTGGCCTTGGGGGTGCCATCGGCATTCAGGAAGTAGGCTGCCATCTCTGGCGATTGCGGGATAAAGCGATCTGCGGCGATCAAACTGTGCAAGCGTGGGGAAATGGCAAAGCCCTGTTCAGACAAACGAATCGCCGGCTCGAACAGCGTGGCCCATTGCAGCCGGCCAGTTTTCTGGTGCGCCATTTGCAACGCGCGCAACACGCCGGGCGTACCCACCGAGCGCCCGCCGATCTGCGCATCGGTGAAGGCCAGCGGCGTACCGTCAGCGTTCAGGAACAACCGCTCAGTCGCTCCGGCCGGGGCCGTTTCGCGGCCGTCATAGGCGTGCACGTTGTTGCCGTCCCACAGCATGATGAACGCGCCACCGCCGATGCCGGAAGATTGCGGTTCCACCAGGGTCAGCACGGCCTGCATGGCAATGGCTGCATCTATCGCCGAACCGCCTTGGCGCAACATCTCACGCCCGGCTTCGGCGGCCAGCGGGTTGGCGGCGGCGGCCATATGGCGTGTGGCATGTTGGGTGGCCAGATCGGTGCGATAGCCTGACCCCAACTCCGGTGCCGGTGGCTGTTCGTTGACCGGGGTGTGGCAGGCCGCGAGGGCCAGGGCTGCGGCGATGACCGACAATTGACGGCGGGAAATCGAAAACACGCGCTGAACTCCGTTCATTTTGAGAATGATCTGTTGTCCTGGGGAGCTGCTTTTTACAGGTGAATCTGGCCTTGCAGATACAGCACGGCCTTGCCGGAAATGATCACGCGGTCCCCCTTGAGCTCGCAGCGCAACTGGCCACGGCGCTGGCCGCCTTGTTCTGCTGTCAGTGTTGTCTTACCCAGGCGCTCGGCCCAGAACGGCGCCAGCGAGGTGTGCGCCGAACCTGTAACCGGGTCTTCATTGACGCCCACATTCGGCCCGAACCAACGTGAGATGAAATCAAACTGTGTGCCCTTGGCGGTCACCGCGATGCCGCGCTTAGGCAGGCCCTTGAGGCTCGCGAAATCCGGAGCAAGCGCCGCGACCTGGGCTTCGTTGTCCACCCGTACGATGTAGTCATCGGTGCCAAATACCTCGGCGGTTTCAACCCCTAGTGCTTTCAGCATGCCGGCTGGCGGCTCACAGCGCTCAGGTTGCCTGGCCGGAAAATCCATCGCCAGTTCGTCGCCTTGGCGCGTGACCCGAAGCTCACCGCTGCGGGTGGAAAAACGCAGCACGTCAGGCGCATCGCGCAGTTGGTTGATCAACACCCACGCGGCTGCCAGCGTGGCATGGCCGCACAGCTCCACTTCGACTTGCGGGGTAAACCAGCGCAACTCATAGAACCCATCACGGGGCACGAAGTAAGCGGTTTCGGAGAGGTTGTTTTCGGCGGCGATGTTTTGCAGTTGCTCATCCGCCAGCCACTCGCCAAGCGGGCACACCGCCGCCGGGTTACCGCCAAAGGGCCGATGGGTGAAGGCGTCGACTTGATAGATGTCCAGTATCACTGTGGCGTACTCCGTGTGTGGGGGGAGGCTGGACACTAACAGTGGGGTCGGGCGAGCGTCAAAATACAGATGGGCAGTATTTTTGCGTGCATCTGTGATTGCGCCACTGCGATTGCCTGGCTGGCACATAGCCAAAAAAAACGGCATACCGAAGTATGCCGAATGAGAGGCGGGCAATCGTAGTCAGAACTTGGCGCGCAGTGTCATGGACACGGCACGGGGATCACCGAAGATATTCCCGTCCTGGAAGGTGTTAATCCGCTGGAAGTACTTCTTGTCGGCCAGGTTGGTGCCGAGTAAGTCGGCGGAGAGGTTTTGCGTGATCTGGTAGCCAATGCCCGCATCGTACAAGGCGTATCCGCCCTGGCGCAGTTTGGTGCCGTTCATGCCGATGCCGGGGACATCCAGTTTGTTGTAGGTCTCGCTGACGACGCTGACGCCGCCCTGGAGACTCCACTTCTCCAGCTCACCGGGCAGTTTGTACAGGCTCCAGACCCGCAACATGTTTTTCGGCAGGTAGGTCTGCAACTGCTCGTTGGCGCTGTCATAGCGTTTGTAGGTGTGGGTGAAGTTTGCGCTGAGAAACCAATCGGGCGTCATCTGCCCACTCAGTTCCGCCTCGAAGCCGCGCGTGCGTGCCTTACCGCCGGCCACCACGGCGCGCGAGGCAGGGTCGTTCATATCTGGAATCGCGCGGTTTTCTTCTTCGATCTGGAACGCGGCCAGCGAGGCGTTCAACGCGCCATCGAGGAACTCGCCCTTGATTCCCACTTCGTGCTGCTTGCCTTCCAGCGGCTTGAGGATGTTGTTGTTGATGTCCAGGTTGCTGACGGCCTGCGGTTGGAACACTCCGGAATAGTTGGCATACAAGGAGTAGGTATCGTTGAGGTCGTAGATCAGCCCGTAAAACGGGGTGAATTTCTGCGACACGCTGTCACCGTTCTTTTGCGACGGTGAACCCGCCTCGGGCTGGTGCTGGCTGCGGTGCATCTCAAGCCAGGTCAAGCGCCCGCCGAGCACCAGCGTCAACGGGTCGGCAAGGCTCAGGCGCAGATTGCTGTAGAGCGCTTTGGCGCGGGTGTTGGCCACGCTGGTGGGCAATTTGTCCGAGTCCGGGAAGGCCGGGTAAGCAAAGTCGGGCTGCGGATTCTTGAGATCTACGTCACCCAGGTAATCCGAGAAATACCCCCCGTTGGAGGCGAATTCGGAGCGCGAATAGTTGGCGCCCAGCAGCACTTTGTGTTCACGCCCCAGCAAGCTGAATGGACCGTCGACATACACGTCGGCCTCGTCCTGTTTTTCCCGGTAATCAAACATGATCGAGTTCATCGACACCTGCTTGTCCACCGGGTCTATGCCTCCACCGTTGCGCGCGTAAGCCTGGGTCAAGTCGTAGTTATTGTCGGCGTGTCGCAGGGACAACTTGGTTTTCCAGCCATCCCCTAACTGATGCTCGAGTTCGGTGAATACGGCGGTGCTCCAGAAGTAGTCACGGTTCCAGTCTTCACCGTAAAAATGTTTGCGCGACGCATCCGGCAGCGACATGGCCGCCTCACCGGCCGCATTGGTGTAACGATAGGCCGGCAGCGAGCGCTGGGCGCCGCGGATGTCGGTATTCTGATTGCTCGCTCCGATGGTCCAGACCGTGTCCGGCGTCAGGTCGATATCGACAATGCCATAGATCTGATTCGACTCACGCTTGCCGCCACCGTCGTAGTAGTAACCCTTGTCGTGCTCGCTGAGTACCAGGCGCCCACGCACATTACCGCTCTCGGTCAACGGGCCGGTGGCGTCCACCATGCCACGGTAGTCATCCCATGAGCCGGCGCTGATTTGCGCCGAGACTGCCGCCTCGGCCAGCGGTCGCTTGCGTACCAGGTTGATGCTGCCGCCGGGGCCGCCGGCACCGGTCAAGCTGCCGGACGGCCCTTTAAGTACCTCAACGCGGTCATACATGGTCAAGTCGGGAGACAGGAACACCCGGTTGTCCATGGTGGTCGGCGTACCGTCCAATTGCAGCGAGGTCATTTCGAAACCCCGCGAGAAAAAACTCAGGCGGCTGGCATCGATTCGCTGCACGGTCACGCCGCCGACCTTGCCCAACGCATCTTCAAGGGTATACAGGTTTTGTTTTTGAATGCGCTCCTGGCCAATCACGTTGATCGTCTGCGGCACCTCGCGCAGACGCAGCGGGACTTTCGTGCCCACGGAGACGGTCGGGGCTTCGGTCTGCATGCCGACAATCGCTTGCGCCGGTAACGTCATGCTGCCGAAGGCATCCAGTGTCAGGGTGCCACCAGAGGTGGTACGTACTGACAGGCCGCTGCCTTCAATGGCCATTTGTGCAGCCTGCTCGGCGTTCATGGTGCCCTTGATGGCTGGCGCGCGCAGCCCGGCGGCGAGATTCGGCACATACACAATTTCGCTGTCGCTCTGGCGAGCGATGCGGTCGAGGGTCGCCGCCAGGGCGTCGGCCGGCAAGTCAAAATGGTGTAGAGACTGGCTGCCCGTCGACGCCGATTCGGCAAGGCTGGTCGACGCGTATCCCTGGGCCAGTAAAAGGGCGAAGCACACAGACGTCAGCCTGAACGCACTGTTAAAACGATTGGACATAGGTCACTCCATGTTGGCGGCTCCGCTTTTATTAGCGGTTTATGTCTATGTCCAACGAGATTGAAAAAGCGATACAGGGCAGATGAAAAAAACTCAGCCGCGCAGTTCGATCTGGGTCCAGAAGCCCAGGTACTCCTTCCTGCGTACAGGCAGGATCTGCTCCAGCGCGGCAAGTGCGCGGTCACTGCTGTCCAGGGGGAACAGACCGGAGACACGTAGCCTGGCCGCCGCCGGGCTGATGCGTAACACCCCGCGCCGATAAGGCTGCAATGCCTCGATCACGTCGCCCAGCGACCAGTCGTCCACACTGAGCTTGCCGCTTTCCCAACTGCTTTCGCCTTTACGATTCGCCGCCAGTGGCGTGATGCCTTTGGAGTCCAGGCGTGCCCCTGCGCCGCTCTGGAGCACTGAACAAAAGCCGTTGGGGCGAGCAACGCAGAGGTTGGACCGCATGCCCCACACGTGCGCGGAGCCGTCTTGCAGCGAAACCATAAAGCGCGTGGCGGTGCCGCGTGCAAATCCGTAGGGCGTTTGCACAACCAACGGTCGAGGGTCGTCACTCGCCTCAATCACCAGCTTTGCCGGCATGCAGCATCAGGTTGCGCTCACTCTTGGTGAAATTGATATCCACCGCACTGCGCGCATCCAGCAGCAACGTGCTGCCATCCGCCAGGTTGAAGTTCGCCCGTTGCGCGGTGGCGGTCCGAAAGTCGGCGCCGACGGTGCTCAACAGTGTGCTCTGCCGACCCACCAGCGCCACACCGATGCCCACGCCGCCGAATACCAGCGCGCCACGCAGCAGGCGCCGTCGCTGCGGGTCGGGGGCTTGCAGCACTCGGCGTACTTGTGAGTCCGCGCCGCGTACAAGGGGGGAAAACGTCGCACCCAAATGCCCCTGCACTTTCTCCCAGGCCTGGGCGTTGCTCGGGTTGGCAAACCAGGCGTCGAAGGCCTTTTGTTCGTCGGCCAGGACTTCGCCCGAACGCATGCAGGCCATCCACTCGATGGCTTCATCGACCGCTGAGCACGTGCGTTTCATTCGTGCCTCAGCTGCTTGCAGCACAGCTTCAAACCCTTGGCCACGTATTGGCGCACCCGGATAGTCGAGACGCCGATCAGCTCGGCAATGTCGGCATACTTCATACCGTCTACCTGGCTGCATAGAAATGCGGTACGGGCCCGCGACGAAAGGCCTGCCAGCAAGGTATCGATTTCAAGCAATGCTTCAATTGCCAGGGCGTGGGCTTCAGGGGAGGGGGCGAAGGCTTCGGGTTGCAACGCCAACACTTCCAGGTAGGCGCGCTCCAGATCGCGTCGGCGCCAAGTGTCATACATCAAGCGCTTGGCAATGGTGGTCAGCAGCGCCCTGGGTTCGCGTATCGCCTGCGGCTCGGATAAGGCGACAACCTGCGCAAACACTTCGGCAGCCATGTCAGCGGCATCATAAGTACAACCAAGCCGCGCCCGCAGGCGGCTGAGCAGCCACCCATGGTGGTCGCCAAAAAGACTGTGCAGAACCGTCTGCCGAACACTGGAAGAAGCGAGCGCAACATGGGTCATCGGAGTGTACTTAATGATAATTCTTATCATTATCATGGGTGTTGCGATTTTTTCAAGGTGCCATGAGATTTCAGGCATTGGCCATGTTTTAGGAGTAGGGGGATACGGCGCTGAACGCCAGAAACAAGAAAGCCCGCACGAGGCGGGCTTCTTGAGGTGATTCACAGACTGCTGTAGACATCTATGGATCGGTACTTGGTGGCTACGCAGGGACTTGAACCCCGGACCCCAGCATTATGAATGCTATGCTCTAACCAACTGAGCTACGTAGCCAAGTGGCGCGCATTATTCGCGTAGAACGGAAATGCGTCAAGCGTTTATTTTTAATTTTTATCTGCGCTTTCAACTGTTTAACCAAAAATGCCAGTTTTGGGGCGGCTACAGCCCAACGCGGACCAGCGCTCTCGCCACAGAGGGTTGAACTCGCCCTCATGGGAGACGTGTGCAGGCAGTCGAGGGCTACGCGGGTGTGTGGGGGGGCGGGCGATATGCGGATGATCGCTGGCGGGGCTTCGGGTTGCTGGCGCTCTTGCAGCGGCGTACCCAAAAATTTGTGATCGAGTTGGGCAATATCCCTGCCGCCCAACACTTGGTTTTGCTTATGGGTAAATCGAGCTGTGGGTGACACGCTTGAGGTGTTCGCGCGCCCGTGACAGGCGTGAGCGAACGGTGCCTATGGGGATGTCCAACACGTCGGCAGTGTCCTGGTAGCTGCCGTCGGTTTCCAGTGAGGCGTACAGCGTTTTACGCATTTCCGCAGGTAGGTGGTCAATGGCGCTCAAGGTATTTTCCAGGCGCCGGTTGATCTCGAACTCCCAGTCCAGGTTTTTGTTGTCTTCCTGGCCATGCCACAGCGACTCGTCGAATTCGCAATGCACCGGCTTGGCATACAGGCGCCTGAAGTGGTTGCGGATCAGGTTCTGCGCGATGCCGCACATCCAGGTGCTGAGGGCCGCCTGGCCACTGAAACGTTCCCTGTTACGCCATGCTTCCAGGTACGTCAGTTGCAGGATGTCGTCCGCATCTTCGTGGTTGAGCACGCGTTTGTGAATAAAACGGCGGAGTTTTTTTTGTTGGTCGTCCGTCAGTTCGAGCATGAATTGAGGCGAGCCGCCAACAAGGTGCGCTAAAGCATCAATAGGGATATTCACGGTGTTTTCCTCAAGGTAGACACTGTCGAAAAGTTTTCGACGAGAACCCCTTTAGCACTGGCTGTGCCAACCGAGAGAAACGTTCAACCTACTGATTTATATAGATAAATATATTTAAATAGAGTGCTGCTGCGCAATTTTTTGCAAAAGGCCTCGATGGTTTGTGTCGGTCTTTTCAAGGCAGTCGACGGATAAACTTTGATGGAACCGTATCGGCGCGCGTTGCCACATAGGGACACACTCTTCCCGTCTTGGCATGCTCATGAAAGTCGAAGCTCTTAACGATGTGCCATCGTCCCAACGCCTGGATCAATCGGTCGTTGCACGCGTCTCCACGCCTGAGCCAGTCAAGCTCGAGGAGCTTGCCCAGCTCTTCGACCAAGAAGTAGTGGCCAATAACCGAGTGCTGCGCGCGACGTCGATACGCGTTCCGCCTGTCGAGCAGCTTGCGCAACTTTATGATCAGCTTGGTCATCCGGCCCAGGAGACCTTCGCGGCTATTTCTCGGCGGTTCAGGCAGCAGTTGCAGCACAACCCCAGTGCCGACAAGTTGCTGGAGCTTGCCGAGGGCGACCCGGCGCGTGCGTTCGTGGTGCTCCGGTACCTGGAAGTCCAGGCGGACGCTGAGGTGCGCTCGTCTGAAGCGGCCAAGGCGCGGGATGCCATTGCCATGCTGAGCATCGGCTACAAAGGGGAAATCCAGGCAGGCCTCAAATTCGCCACGGCGTTGCTGGAGGCCGGCGGCGATGCTCAGGAACGCCAGGCGCTGCGTGCTCTCTATTACGCCAGCGTGGCCACGCGCCAATCCCTGGCGACGATGATGCAGGCCCTGCTGGGTGTATACGGTGGCGATACGTTTTCCACCCGGCTCGGCAGCATGCGTAAGGCCTTGGCTGACGACATCGCAGTGCTGGTTTCTGCAATGCCCACCCCTCGGCTGCGCACCTTGTTGCTGGCCCTGCAAAGTTGCGCTCAGTTGAGCAGCGTGTTGGCCGGTTGCCAGGCGTTGAACCAGCGCCTGGCCCTGGACTGCGACGCCGTGAGCCTGCTGCAGCGTCTGCTGGGTTACGCCGGCAGCGGGATTGATGCGGGTGAAGTCCTGCGCCTTGGGCATGATCTGGGAAGTGCCCCGAATACCCAGCAAGTGGTCCTGCTTAACGCGCTTTTCCCGCTGATTCGGCAACTGCCCCTGGCCTTGTGGCCGGACAGTCGAGTGCGTCAGAGCGCCCTGGATAGCTTTTTGGCGGTAATGGGCGAGCTGGACCGGGTTGAGCGCGGCCCCGCACGCTTTGTCGGTGGTCTGGGGGCTCCGGTGTGACCGTGCTGTCTACCGTCAACAAGGTGTTGCTCAAAGCGGCACAGCGTGCCGAAGTGCTGGGCGCCGTGGTGGTCCTGGGCATCGTGTTTATCTTTATCGTGCCGCTGCCCACCTGGCTGGTGGATATTCTTATCGCGGTCAACATCTGCATCTCATGCTTATTGATCGTGCTGGCGCTGTATTTGCCGGGGCCCCTGGCGTTCTCTTCGTTTCCGTCGATCTTGCTGCTGACCACCATGTTTCGTCTGGCGCTGTCGATCGCGACCACACGCCTGATCCTGCTGGAACAGGACGCCGGCGACATCGTCGAGGCGTTCGGCAATTTCGTGGTGGGGGGCAACCTGGCAGTGGGGATGGTGATCTTCCTGATTCTGACCCTGGTCAATTTCCTGGTCATCACCAAGGGCTCGGAGCGGGTCGCCGAGGTCGCCGCGAGGTTCAGCCTGGATGCGATGCCGGGTAAGCAGATGTCCATCGACAGTGACTTGCGCGCCGGTCTTATCGACGGCATGCAAGCGCGGGAAAAACGCGAGCAGTTATCTCGCGAGAGCCAGCTGTTCGGCGCCATGGACGGGGCCATGAAGTTCGTCAAGGGCGACGCCATCGCCGGTTTGATTATCGTGGTGGTCAACCTGCTGGGCGGTTTTACCACGGGTATGTTCCAACACGATCTGAGTGCGGCCGAATCGATCCAATTGTATTCGGTGCTGACCATCGGCGACGGCCTGATCGCGCAGATTCCGGCGCTGCTGATCTCCCTTACGGCCGGCATGATCATCACTCGCGTGGCGCCGGCTGGGGGCAAGGGCATCACTCACATGGGCGCTGAAATTGCCCGGCAAATGACCAGTGAACCCAAGAGCTGGATGATTGCGTCGATAGGGATGCTCGCGTTTGCAGCGGTGCCCGGCATGCCCACCCTGGTGTTTATCCTGCTCGGCGCGGCAACCGGTGCCTTGGGGTATTACTTGATGCGTCAGCGTCAACGCAAGGACCAGCCCGAGGATGAAGCCGCCGACGCCGTCCGCCCCGAAGAGAACGGAGAGGAGGATTTGCGCGGGTTCGATCCCTCACGGCCTTATCTTTTGCAGTTCCCCCCGGCGTTGCGCGGCACACCTGAGGTGACGGATCTTATTCACGGGATCCGCCAGGCCCGAAATTCGCTGGTCGCCAATATCGGCCTGACATTGCCGCCGTTCGAGGTCGAGCTCGATGACGCCCTGGCCGACGACGAAATGCGCTTTTGCGTGCATGAAGTACCGATGATCAAAGCCTCGGTCGTCACCCGCTTGGCCGTTGATCGCGGGGCCTTCACGGCAGAGCCCGAGCACGCAATACCGGGGCTGGCCGAGCGTGACGAAGAGGGCTGGCTGTGGTTGCCGGCCGATGATCCGCTGCTTGATGACTCACAGTTGGAGCGCTTTAGCGCTACGAGCCTGATCATCGAACGCATGAGGCAGGCCATGATGCTCAGCGGGCCGCAGTTCCTGGGGATCCAGGAGAGCAAGGCGATACTCAGTTGGCTTGAGCACAACCAGTCGGAACTGGTGCAGGAGCTGCAGCGCATCATGCCGTTGTCGCGGTTTTCAGCGGTGTTGCAACGTTTGGCCAGTGAGGGCGTACCACTGCGAGCGGTGCGGCTGATTGTCGAAGCGCTGATCGAGTACGGCCAGCATGAGCGCGAACCGGACGCGCTTGCCGACTATGCGCGCATTGCCCTCAAGGCGCAGATCTTCCACCAGTACAGCGAAGAGGATGGTCTGCATGCCTGGTTGCTGTCCCCCCATAGCGAAAACATCTTGCGCGATGCCTTGCGCCAGACCCAGACCGGGGTGTTCTTTGCGCTTGATAGCGAAACCAGTGCCGCGTTGATCAACCTTCTCAACCAAGCTTTTACCTTACGTGCCAAAACTAAAAGTGTGATGTTGGTTGCGCAGGACCTGCGTAGTCCATTGCGCACCTTGTTGCTGGAGGAGTTCAACCATGTGCCGGTGTTGTCCTTTGCCGAGTTGGGAAGCACATCCAAGGTAAAGGTGCTGGGGCGTTTTGACCTTGGTCAGGATCAACTGATGCGCGGTGCGGCGGCATGATTGCCCAACCCGTTGCAACGCGCGGAAGGGCTCGCTGATGGTTGAGCTGCGCGTGCTCAATGGTCTGCGTCATGGGGCCGCGTTGCCGCTTTTTGGCGAGACGTGGAGCATTGGCGCTCACCCTGACGCGGACCTGGTGCTGAATGATCCAGGCATCGCCGAGCAGCACGCGCGGTTGCGGTTGATCGGCGCCAATTGGTCCGTGCAGGCCGAAGCGGGGCTGCTGCATGACGCCGAGGGGCAGGTGCTGGCGCAGATCACGAGCCTGACACTGAACGTACCGTTTTCAGTTGGGGCCATTCGTCTGTCTGTTGCCCTCGCCGAGCAGCCGTGGCCTGAGCTGCCCGCACCCACCCCGACGCAACGGGCCCATGAGGCGCCGCGTGCGTTGCCGTTGTCGTCCATGTCCCATGTGCAGCAAAAACGCCTGATCAGTGTGGTGCTGTTGGTTGCGGTGATCATCGCGGTAGTGGGCATGGTTTCCCCGGGGGAGCGTGATGCCCAGGCCTCCTTGATAGCGCCCGCGACGGCCAAACCGCTATTGGCCTCTGCGTTTGAAGTGCGGGAGCAATTGTTGAAGATGCTCGCCGAGCGCGAATTGAGCCAAAGGGTCAGCCTGGAGGTGGTCAATGGCCAGATCGTGCTCAACGGCGCGGTTTCCCCGGACGATGTGGAGCTGGTGTCGCGGATGCTCAACCGCTTTGGTGAGTTGTTCGACAACGCCGTGCCGGTGATCAGCCGCGTGCGTACGCGCGATGGGACGCTGCCGTTCAAGATTGTGCAGATCGTCGGCGGGCCGAACGGCCATGTCGTTCTGGAGGATGGCAGTCGGCTGTTTGTGGGTGACGAAGTGGAGAATGTGCGGTTGGTGCTGATCGACAATGCCAAGGTGGTCTTCGATGGCGCGCAGCGTTATGAGGTGCACTGGTGAGTGAGGAGCTGCGAGCACGCCTCGACGCCTGGGAGCGGCGCCAGACCCAGTCACTGAGCAACCTTTTGCCGGTGACGATGCGCGGTCGGGTCCAACGCGTCAACGGCATGTTGCTGCAATGCCGGTTGCCCGGCGCGCGTATCGGTGACCTGTGCCAGGTTGAAAAGTCTGTCGATGAACACATGCTGGCCGAGATCATCGGGTTCGATCAGCAGGACGCCGTCCTCAGCGCCTTGGGCAATCTTGAAGGGGTACGCGTGGGCGCGGGCGTGCAGCGTCTGGGCGTGTCGCATCAGGTGCGGGTCAGTGATGAGCTGCTGGGGCAAGTGCTGGATGGCTTCGGACGACCGATTACCGGTGTTGGCCCCAGCGCGTTTGTCGAGACCGAGAGCCCCGATGCCAGCATGGTGTTGTGTGAGGCCCCTTTGCCGACCGACCGGCCGAGGATCCATCGGGCCCTGGCTACCGGGGTGCGCTCGATCGATGGTTTGTTGACGCTTGGCGAGGGCCAGCGTGTGGGTCTGTTTGCCGGCGCGGGCTGTGGCAAGACCACCTTGCTGGCCGAAATTGCCCGGAACGTCGAGTGCGACGTGATTGTGTTCGGCTTGATCGGCGAGCGCGGCCGGGAGCTGCGTGAATTTCTCGACCATGAGCTGGATGAGCAATTGCGGGCCAAGGCCGTGCTGGTGTGCGCGACGTCCGACCGCTCCAGCATGGAACGAGCCCGAGCAGCGTTCACGGCCACCGCGCTGGCCGAGGGTTATCGCCGTGAGGGTAAGCGGGTGTTGCTGTTGATCGACTCCTTGACCCGGTTCGCGCGCGCGCAGCGAGAAATCGGCTTGGCGGCCGGTGAGCCTTTGGGCCGTGGCGGCTTGCCGCCTTCGGTATACAGCTTGCTGCCGCGGTTGGTGGAGCGCGCCGGGTTGACGCGCGACGGCGTGATCACCGCGATCTACACCGTGCTTATCGAGCAGGACTCCATGAGCGACCCGGTGGCGGATGAGGTCCGCTCGCTGCTCGATGGTCATATTGTGCTGTCGCGCAAACTGGCTGAGCGTGGTCACTACCCAGCGGTTGACGTACTGGCCAGCCTTTCGCGGATTCTGAGCAATGTCGCGACGCCTGAGCATATTAATGCCGGCACCGCGCTGCGACGCCTGTTATCGGCGTACCAGCAGATCGAGTTGATGCTCAAGCTGGGTGAGTATCAGGCCGGCAGTGACGCGCTGACCGACCTGGCAGTGGACAGTCGCGCGGCGGTGGATGGTTTTCTGCGTCAGGACTTGCGCGGGCCTTCAGCGATAGAGACGACCCTGCAACAACTGACGGAGCTGACGGCCTATGTCCCTTTCTGAGTTGGAAACCCTGCGGCGTCTGCGCAAGCATCGGGCAGACCGCGCCGAGCGCGTCCTGGGCGAGGCTAAAAGGCATCAGCGAGCGCTGCAATTGCAAGTCGAGCAGGCGCAGCGCGTCCTTGAGCAAACCCGCCTGCAGGAAGCCCAGCAAGGTGCGCAGCTATTGAGCAAGCATCAAGGGCAAGTGATCTCGTTTCAGGAACTCAAATCGTGGAATACGCAGGAACGCTCGTTGTCCGCCAGCACGCTGCGCGAAGAAGCGCAGGTGCGTGGGTTGCACGGGCAGCAAGAGCAGCAGGTGGCTCAGGTCGACACTGCGCAAAAGCAGGCCACCCAATGCTTGCGCGAAGTCGAAAAGCTTTTGGAGTTATCAAGGTTACTGCTGCAGGAAGAAACATGAGCAAGATATCTGAAGGCAAGCCCGAGCGGCCTGGTGCGCGCGAATATGGCGCCGACGAGGAACCCGCCATTGGCGGTGCGGTGCCGGTGGACGCCATGCGTGTGTTCGCCCGGCTGCTGGTCAATGCCGATGGCGTAGGCGGTTATGTTTCCTGCGCTCCCGCACCGCAGTTGTGGGCGAACAGGTTGATGATCGAGGCGCTGGCTGAGCAATTGGCGCCTCGAATACAGGCAGGTATGCAATGGCCGCTGCTGGCGGTGCTTTACCTGCGAGGGCAGGGGCGAATCAAGGCTTGTGTGCAGCGCCAATCGGGCGTCTGGAACATCGGGCTGCACGCTGAAGAACAGCACGCCACGCGATGGCTCGGCGCAGTGAGCAACAGCCTTCAAAACCGGCTGAGCGAAGCCTTGGGGCAGGCTGTCGATGTGCGCGTGACCTCGGCATGATCCTGTCCGCGTTAACACTGCCATTGGTTGAAGCCACCAGGGTGGCCGCGCTGCATCGGCTTGGGCGCGGCTTACGCATGCCGTTTGCGGTTGGCGATCAGCACGGCGCGTTTTCGCTCGAGCCAGGCTGTGCCCCTGACGCTGCCAGCCCGTTTTTTTTCGAGAGCGCCCTGGGTGTGCTCGCGTTCTCCGACCCCGAGGCGATGTTCAGCCTGATGGGTGAATGCCCGGTGACCCTGGCCGAGGCCGGCAACGACCCGACCTCCTGGTTCTGGGAGCTGTTCCAGCACCACCTTAGCCCGCAAGTGTTGGCGTTATTTGGTTACCTGCGTTTGCTGCCGACGCCCAGGAAGCTGAACTTTGGTTGTCGTTTTACGGTGACGCTGGGGCCTTCCAGGGTTGCAGGTTACCTGTGGATGGCTCCGCAGAGCTTGCTGGCTGCGTATGCGGCGGGCCCGTGGGAGCCGACGTGCGATCCGCTGCCTGCCTCTTTTCCGTTGGTCATAACGGCGTCCCTTGGCCGCTTGAACCTGCCCGTCGCGCAAGTGCGCGGCTTGCGCGCGGGTGATGTGTTGATACTCGAGCAGGCGTTTTTCGATGTGCAGGGCCAGGGCCACCTGCATGTCGGCCGTCATCGGCTGCACGGGCGTATTGATGATGAATCCGGGCGGTGGTGCCTGAACCTTACTGCGATAGAGGAAGCGCGTGTGAACGAAGAGTTTGTAATACCGGAGTATGCGCAAGAGGAGCCGGATCAGCCGATGGAGGATGTCTTTGGCCGGGAACCCTTTGATGACTTGAGTATGGCGCTGACCGTGCGCTGTGGCGTCTTGAACCTGACCCTGGGCGAACTGCGCAATCTGGCGCCCGGTGCTGTGTTGGGCATCACCGGCTATGCCCCCGGTACCGCCGGCCTGTATTACGCCGACCGGCCGATTGGGCAGGGGCAGTTGGTGGAAGTAGACGGGCGCCTCGGTTTGCAGTTGTCGCGCGTGGTGTTCTCGCGATGATATTCCAGGGCGTCGACCCCGTTGTCCTGGCGTTGTTTTTTGGTGCGCTGTCGTTGCTGCCGATGCTGTTAGTGGTGTGCACGGCGTTCTTGAAAATTGTCATTGTGCTGATGATTACGCGTAACGCCATCGGTGTTCAGCAGGTGCCTCCAAGCATGGCGATCAATGGCATCGCTCTGGCCGCCACGCTTTTCGTCATGGCCCCCGTGGGCTATCAGATCGCCGAAAACCTCCAGAGCACGCCCCTGGACATGAGTAGCGTGCAGACGATGCAAGAGACCGGCCTTGTGGCCGTGCAACCGTTACGCGTGTTCATGAAACGCAACACCGATCCGGATGTATTGACCCATCTGCACGAAAACAGCGTGCGCATGTGGCCGCCTGAAATGGCGCAGAGCACCCAGCGCGAAGACTTGATTTTGCTGATCCCGGCCTTTGTGGTGTCGCAGCTGCAGGCCGGGTTCGAGATCGGTTTCCTGATCTACATTCCGTTCATCGTCATCGATCTGATTGTGTCCAACCTGCTATTGGCGCTGGGTATGCAGATGGTGTCGCCCATGACCATTTCCCTGCCGCTCAAGTTGTTGTTGTTCGTCATGGTTTCCGGATGGTCGCGGTTGCTCGACAGCCTTTTCCTTTCTTACCTTTGAGTGCCCCATGGAACCGATCGTGCTGTTCAAGCAAGGCATGCTGTTGGTGGTGGTGCTGTCGGCACCGCCACTGATCGTGGCGGTGATTGTCGGTGTGCTGACGTCGCTGGTCCAAGCCCTGATGCAGATACAGGACCAGACCCTGCCCTTTGGCATCAAGCTGGTTGCCGTGGGCGTCACACTGATATTGACGGGGCGCTGGATCGGCGTGGAGTTGATTCAACTGATCAACCTGATGTTCGACATGATCGCCCGCTCGGCACTCAACTGAGGGCATGCCCGTGCTGCTTTATCTCGAACTTTTGCCCAGCCTGCTGATCGCCATGGCGCGTATCTATCCGTGTGCCATTCTGGTGCCGGCGTTCTGTTTCCAGCATGTTCGCGGTTTGTCTCGGCACGCCATCGTGATGGTCCTGGCGTTCATTCCGGCGCCAGGTATTCACGCGGTATTGGCGGGCCAGGACTACTCTGCGCTGATGATCCTCGGGCTGATACTCAAGGAGGCGGCCCTGGGTATGTTGCTGGGGGTGCTGTTGGCGATGCCCTTCTGGATGTTCGAGTCAGTCGGCGCACTGTTGGACAACCAGCGTGGCGCCTTGGCGGGTGGCCAACTCAACCCTTCACTGGGGCCGGACGCGACGCCCGTGGGGCATCTGTTCAAGCAGTTGGTGATTTACCTGCTGATCGCCGTGCTGGGGCTGAGCGTCCTCACACAAGTGATCTGGGACAGTTACCAACTGTGGCCGGCCACGGCCTGGGTGCCGCTGCCGGCCGTCAATGGGTTCGGCATTTTCCTGGGCCTGCTCAGCGATACCTTTAACCACATGATGCTCTACGTGGCGCCCTTTGTTGCGGTGCTGCTGCTCCTGGAGTTCGGCATCGCACTGTTGGGGGTTTACAGTCAGCAATTGCAGGTGAGCACCCTGGCGCCGCCGGTCAAGAGCCTCGCGGGCATCGCCGTTCTGTTGCTGTACTTTGCGTTGCTGCAGGACTTGATCGTCGGGCGCCTGAACCTGCTGGGCGACCTCAAGCACTCACTCGGGCTGATGTTTCAGGCCTCGACGCCATGAGTGATTCGGGGGAAAAAAGCACCCGGCGTCCGCCAAAAAGCTGCGCGATCAACGCAAGAAAGGTCAGGTTTCCCAAAGCAAGGACGTCGGCAAGTTGCTGGTGCTCACGGCCATCAGCGAGCTTGCGTTGTTCACCGCCCAAACCAGCATGCAACGCTTTCAGCAACTGATGGCACTGCCCATGTCGAGCATGGCCCAGCCCTTTGCACGGGCATTGGAAGAAGTGCTGTTTGAAGGGCTGAAGGTGTTTTTCTCGTTCGCGCTGTTAATGGCCGGCACGGCGATACTCATGAAGCTGATCAGCGGCTGGATGCAGTTCGGATTTCTGTTTGCTCCAGAGACGTTGAAGCTCGATTTCAACCGGATCAACCCGCTCAAGCAACTCAAGCAGATGTTCTCGGCCAAAGCGGTCATGGACCTGCTGATGAGCCTTGCCAAGGCAGTGCTCCTGGGGGTGGTGTTGTATGGGGTGATCTGGCCGTCATTGGGCACGCTGATCAACCTGGCCAACAGTGACCTGCACACTTATATCGTGGCGCTGATCACGCTGTTCCGCCATTTGCTGCATGTCTGCCTGGGGTTGCTGCTGGTGCTGGCGCTGATTGACCTGGCGATGCAAAAACATTTTTTCGCCAAGAGCATGCGCATGACCCAGGTCGAGGTCGTCAAAGAGTACAAGGACATGGAAGGCGACCCGCATGTGAAGGGCCAGCGCCGCTCGTTGGCCTATCAATTGGCTCAGGAAGAACCCAAGGTCAAGCTGCCCAAATTGGAGGAGGCCGACATGTTGGTCGTCAACCCGACGCACTTTGCCGTGGCCCTGTACTACCGGCCGGCAACACGCCTTTGCCCGTGCTGGTGAACAAAGGCACGGACGACGAGGCCCGCGAATTGATCCGGCAGGCCAAGGCGGCCGAGGTGCCGGTGATTCAGTGTGTGTGGTTGGCCCGCACCCTCTACACGCACAAGCTGGGTGCGAGCATCCCCCGCGAAACCTTGCAGGCTGTAGCGTTGATCTATCGTACGTTGCGCGAGCTCGATGATGAGGCCAAGCGCGAAACCCTGGAGTTGCCGGAGCTGGAGTTGCGCTGATCAGCGCCGCATCCGCGTTGTGCCAGGCCGGATGCCCCAGGCCGAGGGCAGGTGAGCGGCAGCGCCGCTCACCCGATAACCTCGGGCGTTAACGGTTGCAGCGCGACTGAAAACTCATCGTTCCAGCGAGATCGTCTGGTAGTCCGCGCGCTCGCCGGACGGGCCGGGCTCGCTGCGCATCTGCGGTGGCCACCAGATCACGATGGTGTCTTTGGTCGCTTGTGGGCGGGAGCAGGAGTCGCCTCTGCAAGTGGGGCTGCAGCCGCTGATAAGCAGCACTGTGCTGATCAAGATGAGGCACAACGAGCGGTGTTTCATGGGGTGGCCTTCTGAACGGGAGTGATCAAGGAGGGGCGGGGCACGCTGAGGTACTCATCTTTGACTACCGGGCGCATGGCGATGAATACCTCGGCTTCTTCACCGGGTTTGAGCCAGGCACGCGGCCATACGGTGACCGCCAGGGTCTGCGAATTGCTGCATTCTTTTTCGTCGATGCGCACATTGCGTTTGAACTGATTGCGCAGCACGACCACGGCTACGTTGAACTGCGGGCCGGCGTACCACTGACTGCGTTCGGTATTCATGGCCAGCAGCTCGCGAGTGCTGCACAAGGTGTCCAGCCCCAGTGGCATGGGGGCCGCCTTGAATGCCTGGGGCACTTCCCCCGCAACCAGATGGGCCAGGGTGCTGGTGATGTCACTGCGTTTGATGACCGGCTCGTGTTCGGCATAACGCCTGGCTAATGGCTTGAGCGCGGCCTGAAGCTCGACCTGATCGTCCTGCGGCAAGTAACGTGAAGGGTCGGCTTGATCACCGACCACGCGTGGAGTCAGGATAAACAGGCGTTCGCGACGATTGTTCTGGCGCTCGCTGGAAGAGAACAACGCCTTGCCCAGCAAGGGTATATCCCCCAGAAGGGGAACCTTGTTGCGCTTGTCGACGCTTTCGGTGACATGAAACCCACCCACTACCAGTGAGCGCTTTTCCGCCATGACCGCCTGGGTGCTGACATTGCCCCGGCGTACATCGGGGCCCAGGCGGTTGGGGTTGGATTCGTCGAAGTTGCCGTCTTCGATATCCACCAGCAGGTGAACCTGATGAGTGCCGCGTGTGGTAATCACCCTGGGCACGACTTGCAGGCTGGTACCCACTGTAATCGGCAGCACGGTGGCGACTTCTGTACCCGCCGTGAGGTATTGGGTGCGGTTGAAGTCAATCACCGACGGCTGGTTTTCCAGGGTGAGCACGGAGGGGTTGGAGACCATGGTCGCCAGTCCGCGTTGCTCCAGTGCACGTATTTTGGCAAAGAAACGGTCACGGTTTTCGATCGACAGCTGCGATGAGCTACCCGGTGCCAGCCTCATGTCGCTGCTGAAATGACGGTTGCCCCAATTGATCCCGAATTCGCGCAATTGTTCGCGTTCTATGTCGAGGATGATCGCGTCGATTTCCACCATTTTGCGCGCCACGTCGAGCTGGGCAATCAGCTCGCGGTACATCGCCTGTCGCTCCGGGAGGTCATAGATCAGCACGGCGTTGTTGCGTATATCGGCCTCGACGCGGATTTTGCTTGTGGGAACCGGGGCCCTGGGGGTGAGCGTCGCTCCCGTGCCCAACTCCCCAGCGTTCGTCGTCTGGCCGAGCATTTGCCCCAGCATCGGGTTGCTCAGCCGGGGGAAGTTCGGCGTGATGGGCGAGGGCTGTGATGCGAAGGGGCGGGGGTTAAGGCTGGAGAGCGAGGACGTTGCCCGAGGCTCCAATAACCCACGCAACATGCTGGCGACGCCAGGGAGGGTTAGTTTTTCGCCGCGATAATCTATCTGTCGGTCTCCCGCGTTGGCAAATTTCAGCGGGTAGCTGAGTACGCTCTGTTTTTCGTCGGGAGATTTACGCTGGCTGCTGAATTGCTTGATCTGCTCGATGTAACGCTTGGGGCCAGAGACCAGCACGACCCCTTCATCCGGCAATTCACCCCAGCCGAAACGGCTATCGAGCAGACCGATGTCGGTCAGCGCCCTCTTGAGGTCGGCAACGGTCTCGGCAGACACCTCCAGACGCGCGGACTCCTGCAGGTCCAGGGTGCTGATATAGAGCGTTTTGTTGTACAGGAACCACTGGAAACGGTGCTCTACCGCCAGCCTGTCGAGCATCGACTGCGGGGTATTGGCGCGTATCTTGCCATTCACGCTCCCCTCCAGCAGGCCGTCTATTTGCACCTGTATACCAAAGGTCTGAGCGAAGTCCTCCAGCACTTCTTGTAGGGGCTTATGCTCGGCTTCATACGCATAGGCGGTGTTTTTCCATTCGGTGGGAATAGCGGCAAGCGCGCTGTGCAGCGGCGCCAGCAAAAAGGGCAGGGCGAGCAGGCAGCGCCAGTGAGGGCTTTTTATTGGCGCAGGGCGCGGGTTTAAACGCAGGCCGGTGGGCTTGTTGAGTTTGCTATACATGACAGGTTCTCTGTTTCAGTGCCGTAGCTTACGAAATGAAGTGGGCGCAGATTCCCGCCCGGCCTTGTTCCGGCGCGCAGTGACGCTGCGCCAGGTATCACGGTGGTTGGAAAGTGCTTTGGCGGGGAACTCGTCAGGCTGGGCTGATCGAGGTGAGACCAGGGCCGCGGCGGAGTGTGTACTCGTGGGCCACTCCCAACGTCAGCCGGGATTGGCTGCCAGTCACTAGACGACATTGATGGCGGATTTAAGCGTTTCGTGCTTGTAGCTGAGATAGGTCGAGTTCACCGCCAGGTTGTTCACAAGGGCGGACTTTTGCTCATTGAGCTGTTCGAAGAGCCGTGCGAATTCTTCAGTGTCTTCGCTGGTAATAACCTCGCTACCGATCTGGTCGAGGCGCTTTTCGGAACGGACTTGCTCTCTGTAGAGACTGTTGGATACGCGTGAGTCGGTATTCATCGCTTGAGCTCCGGTGGGGGTCTGCTCCTGTGTGGTGCCTGAGTGATGGCCAGTTCCATTGACCGACATACTTCATAAAAGAAGAAAGGCTCCAGCGATAAAAGTTGTTACTTGGTCTGGGCCTTGGGGGGGATTACCACCAGGTTATCGAGGGCATGGGCCCAGTTGATGTGAAACCCACCCTCTTGTGTCTCAAGCAGCAGCGACTGGGCGGCGAGTCCATCTTCCACTTGAAGTGTCCAGGGCACGTTGCAGTGCAGGTTGAGCCATAGCTCGACGTGCTCGCGGTCCAGTGGGTTGCACATCAGGTTTGCCTCGACCGCAGGCAGTTGCGCCGCCAGCAGCTTATTGAGCAATGCGCTGAGGCGTTGAGCGGGTACGGCCTCCTCCAGGAGGCTTCGAATGGCGGTATTAATGACCGAGGTCGCGGCGTGTTCCAGATGGTCGACCATCATCTGGCGCTCAGACTCCCAACGATGCAGTTGGGCATTGGCACGCTGCCAGAACTCATCGCTGGCGCGTTCGAGCATCTGCTCGCATTGGTCCTCGGCTTGGCGTATGAGCGCCTGCGCTTGGGTTTGGGCGTGATCAAGCAATTGCTGCGCCTGGGAGTGTTCGGCAAGCATTTGCCTGGGGATCAGCGCCGTTGGCAGATCGTGAGGCTGGGTCTTCAGCTCAATCTTGTGGGCGCAAAACATGCTGGGAATTCTCTTGGGAGGCACGCAGGGTGTTATCGACGGTGGGAGAGGTTGCGCGCCAGACAGTGGCTTGCCACAGGGTATCCAGCCGGCCATGGGTGTCCGCCGGTTTGGGATGTCGTTCCAGCTCGAGCACCCTTGGGCGCGCAAAGCACAAGCGCAGCCGCTGCCAGATAGCAGGGGCGACCCACGCGCGCAGATATTGCAAGGGATCATCGATGCTCGACGAGGCCGGGCCAGGCGGCAGTGCCTTGGCCAAGCGCTGGCACCAAAGCAGTTGTTCCTGATTCAAGCGCTTGTCATGGGGCGCGTTGTACACCTCATTGACGAGGATGAGCACGAGGTCCCGTTGCTGCGCGCTGCTCAGCACCAGGTGTAACAATGCCGAAGACGCGGCCGGGGGCAGCTCGGGCTCGATGCCGAACAGGCTGCTCACACGGCGGTGATGGCTGCGTGAAAGCGCTGCGGCGTCGACAAAGCCCGTTTGGGTGAGCCAATCGATGTGGGCATGTTTCCACGGCAAGGCCCACCATGTTGCCCAACTCAGGTCTTCACTCATGAGCCTGTGCCAATGCAGGCTCTACAGGGTTGGGCTGTTTGCCGCGGCGCCATAACCGCCAGCCAACGCCAGCCAGGATGAGGGCGACCAGAGGTAATAAAACGCTGGCGCGCCAAAACCCCAGGTCATGCTCCGGCACCAGGAACGGGCCGAAATACACCAGCTGTTGCTCTTCTTTGTAGGCGATGGCCGGTACGAAAATCACGGTCAGTTTTACGGTGTTGTCTAGGGCCGAGGCCATCCCGGGGATGCTGCTGGCCACCATCCTGCGCACACGCGGGTTTATTTTGTCCGGGTCCAATCGCGGGTCATGCTTGATGAATACCGAGGCGGAGGCCGGCTGTACCGGCTCGCCTGGCGCGACTCGTTCAGGGAGCACCACGTGAACCCGGGCGACGATCACACCGTCTATGTTCGATAGGGTCGACTCCAGTTCCTGGGACAGCGCGTAGATGTAGCGTGCACGCTCTTCCAGAGGCGTGGAGATGACGCCTTCCTTGCGAAATACGTCCCCCAGTGTCGAACGGGCCAGCCTGGGCAGCCCCGCAGCGTCCAGGGTACGCACCGCTCGACTTATGTCACTGGCATTGACGCGAACGGCGACGCCGTCTTTGCCTGGGATTTTCTGGGCGCGGATCTGTTTATCGGCCAGTTCTGCGATGACTTCGTTAGCTTCCTGCTCAGAGATGTTGCGATGAAGCTCTACGCTTTCACCACAGCCAGTCAGCATCAGCGCCGATGACAGAAACACGAGGGCGATCAGGCGGCGATACATGCATCTACCCCAGGTTTGAAATTTTATCGACGCCTTTTGCGATTGCGCCAATGACCTTGACGCGTGACATCACGTCTATATGCGCCTCGGCGAGCGATTGGGGAAACTCGTTCGCATCCTTGGTCTTCTTGTTCTGGCTTGCATCCCGAAACCCTTTGGATACGCGTCTGGACAGTGTTTGCGACTCAGTGGAGTCCCAGGGCGATGCGGCAGAGGCCAGGGCGGGCGCAATGCCGTTACCGGACTGTTCGGTGGTGTTGAGTTGGGCGTTGAAAAAATTAATGTCAGAAACCGCGCTGTTCGCGTCTGGCGTGTCGACCTGGGCAGCGATGGTCGCGTTTTTTCGAAACCCGGCATGGGTAATATCCATGTGAACCTCTATCGAACGAATCAGGTGCTGTGCCTGCAGTGAGCGTAAAAACCTCCTCAACCTGCGGGTTGAGGAGGCTCGTCTTACTTAGGCGAATCGCAGGGATTTAATGCGGCCCGCTTTAGCTGTGGTCAGTTCTTGCTCAGCGGTTTTTTTTGCTTCTTCAACCACTTTTCGTTCTTTGTCTGCGTTGATTGCGTCCAATTGTGCTTGGTTGCCAGCGCTACCACCAATGCCAGAGATCATAGATCACCTTTCAAGTTTTAAATAAAGAGTGATAGCAAGTAACCTGCTATCTGTGCATGTTGAGCGACGTTGAAGTTGCTCAGGCTTTGGGTGGTTTGTTACAAATGAAACGTTCCATTTTATTGCGCGTGAAATATTTAAATTTATTTCGGTTGGTGCGGTAGTGTTTATATTTCGAGTTGTTTCATCCGGTAATAGAGTGTGCGCTTTACCACCCCCAACTCAGTCGCCACGCTATCGACACAGTGGTCGTTGCGCTGCAGTGACTCTTCAATCAGCGCTTTTTCGATTTGTTGCAGGCGGGTCTTGAGGCCTATTTCGTTACCTTGTGGGTTGCTCATCGGGGTTGCGAGCGGTGCCAGGCCCAATACGAAGCGTTTGGCGGCCGAACGTAGCTCACGAATGTTTCCCAGCCAGGAATGGCAGAGTATTTGTTGCAACAACTGGGCGGGCGGGGTTGGCGCAGGACATTGGAACTGTTCGGCCTCCTGCCGGACCATGTTGAGAAACAACGGGATGATCCGTTCTCGTTGGTCGCGCAGGGCGGGAAGCTGGAGGCTGACAATGTTCAATCGAAAGTACAGGTCACGTCTGAAAGTGCCTGATTCGACCATCTGGTGCAGCGACTGCTGGGCTGAGGCAATGACGCGCATATCCACCGGGATGAAACGGGTTGAGCCTAGGCGCTCCACGCCGCGAGACTCCAGTACCCGCAGCAGTTTGGCTTGCAGGTTCAACGGCATGCTGTCGATCTCGTCGAGGTAAAGCGTGCCCAGATGAGCGGCTTCCACAACGCCTGCCCGCGACTGCACCGCCCCCGTAAAGGCGCCGCTGTTGACCCCAAACAACTGGCTTTCCGCAAGGCTTTCGGGGATGGCCGCACAGTTCACGGCAACGAAGTTACCGCGCCGTCCCGATAAACGATGAACCCGTTGGGCCAGCGTGTCCTTGCCGGTGCCGGTTTCTCCCAGCAATAAAATATCGATGTTGAGTTTCGCGGTGCTGTGAAGCGTACTTTCAATGTCTGGGTCTTCCAGGAACGACATGTCCGTTTCAACTTCCCCATGACAGGAATTCAACATCGAAGGGGTGCTCCATTATGTTTCGCGATTGAGAAGGCCGTGATCAGCCACGCCTTCACTGGCGCGAAAAATTATAGGTTTCTCACACGGAGCTTGAAGTAGGAAGTTACGTGAATGCTGTAGGAAAAGTTAGATAGGTTTATGTTTTGTTGTGGCTAATTACGAACGCGTCAAAGTTCGGGTGTTAAATAATGGCCCACAAAAAAGCCGATGCAATGCATCGGCTTTTTAAGTGCGGGGTAAGCCGCGAATACTACTTACACGTTGAAACGGAAATGCATCACGTCGCCATCCTTGACGATGTATTCCTTGCCTTCCAGGCGCCATTTACCGGCTTCCTTGGCACCGGCTTCACCCTTGAACTGGATAAAGTCGTTGTAGGCGATCACTTCGGCGCGGATAAAGCCTTTTTCGAAGTCGGTGTGGATCACGCCGGCAGCCTGTGGCGCGGTGGCGCCGACTTTGACGGTCCAGGCGCGGACTTCTTCGACGCCGGCGGTGAAGTAGGTCTGCAAGTTGAGCATTTCGTAGCCGGCACGGATCACGCGATTCAGACCAGGCTCTTCCAGGCCCAGGGCCTCAAGGAACATATCTTTTTCTTCGCCGTCGTCGAGTTCGGCGATTTCCGCTTCGATCTTGTTGCACACCGGAACAACTATGGCGCCTTCTTCGTCGGCAATGGCCTTGACCACATCCAGCAGCGGGTTGTTCTCAAAACCGTCTTCAGCCACGTTGGCGATGTACATTACCGGTTTGGTGGTCAGCAGGTGGAAGCCCTTGATCACGGCCTTCTCATCAACGCCCATGTTCTTCATCAGGCTGCGCGCAGGCTTGCCTTCGGTGAAGTGAGCGATCAACTGCTCCAGCAGGCCTTTCTGGACCACTGCGTCCTTGTCACCGCCCTTGGCGTTACGCGCAACTTTCTGCAATTGCTTTTCGCAGCTGTCGAGGTCGGCGAAGATCAGTTCCAGGTCAATGATCTCGATGTCGCGTTTCGGGTCGACACTGTTGGAGACGTGAATCACGTTCTCGTCTTCGAAGCAGCGGACCACGTGGGCGATGGCATCGGTTTCGCGGATGTTGGCCAGGAACTTGTTGCCCAGGCCTTCACCTTTCGATGCGCCAGCCACCAGGCCGGCGATGTCGACGAATTCCATGGTGGTTGGCAGGATGCGCTTGGGGTTGACGATGGCTGCCAGCGCGTCAAGACGCGGGTCCGGCATCGGCACGATACCGCTGTTGGGTTCGATGGTGCAGAAGGGGAAGTTCTCCGCCGCAATACCGGACTTGGTCAAAGCGTTGAACAAGGTGGATTTGCCGACGTTGGGCAGGCCGACGATGCCGCAATTGAATCCCATGGTGTTTCCCCTCGGTAAGAGTCAGGCCTTCTGGCTGTGCAGGTTTTTCATCGCACGGTTCCATTCCCCGGCGAAGATATCCGGCAGCACGCCGAGGGCAAAGTCGATGCTGGCATCGAGTTTTTCCTGTTCGGCGCGTGGCGCACGACCCAGGACGAAATTTGAAACCATACTGGCAACGCCTGGGTGGCCAATGCCGAGCCGCAGGCGGTAGAAATTATTCTGATTACCCAACTGCGCGATGATGTCGCGCAGGCCGTTGTGCCCACCGTGCCCGCCGCCCAGCTTGAGCTTGGCAACGCCGGGTGGCAGGTCCAGTTCGTCATGGGCCACCAGGATTTCTTCGGGTTTGATCCGGAAGAAGCCCGCAAGCGCCGCGACAGACTGGCCGCTGCGGTTCATGTAGGTGGTGGGAATCAGCAGACGAACATCCTGACCCTGGTGCGAGAAGCGCCCGGTCAGGCCAAAATACTTGCGATCGGCCGCCAGGTTTACACCCTGGGCATGGGCGATACGCTCAACAAAAAGGGCCCCCGCGTTATGCCGGGTCTGTTCGTATTCGGCGCCTGGATTTCCCAGGCCAACGATCAGTTTAATGGCAGTCACGACAGGGGCCCTTCCTTTGGAGTTGTGGATAACATCGCCGACCTGAGTGCGGCGAAAGTGGATGACAGGAGCTCACTTATCCAGAGATAAACTTCGCGTTGTCGCCCGCTTTCTCGCTACGTTCCGGTCCGCGATGTTGCCTCAAGCTCCGGCAAGACAGAGTGAATTACTCTGCAGCGCCTTCTTCAGCTTCTGGTGCAACGCGTGGAGCGTGTACGTTTGCGACAGCTTTGTCGTCACCGTGAGCCAGTGCAACGAACTCAACGCCTTTAGGGGCTTTGAGGTCGGACAGGTGAACGATTGCGCCGATTTCCAGAGCCGACAGGTCGACTTCGATGAACTCAGGCAGATCTTTCGGCAGGCAGGTCACTTCGATTTCGTTCAGGACGTGAGAGATCTCGCCGCCTTTCTTGACCGGAGCTTCTTCACCAACAAAGTGTACTGGAACGATAGCGGTCAGTTTCTGACCGGCTACGACGCGTACGAAGTCAGCGTGCAGTACGTGACCCTTGGACGGGTGACGTTGCAGGGCCTTGATGATGACGTTCTGCTTTTTGCCGCCAACGTTCAGTTCGATAACGTGGCTGTAGGCAGCATCGTTTTCGAGCAGTTTGGCAACTTCTTTAGCCAGCATGCTGATGGATTCAGGGGCTTTGTCGCCACCGTAAACTACAGCTGGAACCAGGCTTGCGAGACGACGCAGGCGGCGGCTCGCACCTTTCCCCAGGTCGGAACGCAGTTCAGCATTCAAAGTAAAGTTGTTCATGTTGTATCTCCAAATTAACCACATTCGCCCCAGCGTTTGCGACCAGCGCTAAAGGCGATATGGGCAAAAAAGCCCCGCCCCAACAGAATGCTGGGGCGGGGCGCTTTTCGTCAGGTTGATGTCGCTAAGGTTTGACCCTTAACGGAACATCGCGCTGATCGATTCTTCATTGCTGATACGGCGAACCGCTTCGGCAACGACCGGTGCGATATCCAGTTGACGGATACGCGCACAGGCTTGAGCAGCGGCGGACAACGGGATGGTGTTGGTCACCACCAGTTCGTCCAGCACGGAATTCTCGATGTTCTCGATCGCTCGGCCCGACAGCACAGGGTGTGTGCAGTAGGCGAAGACTTTAGCCGCACCGTGCTCTTTCAAGGCTTTAGCCGCGTGGCACAGGGTGCCGGCGGTGTCGACCATGTCATCAACCAGAATACAGGTACGCCCTTCGACATCACCGATGATATGCATCACTTCAGAGTGATTGGCTTTCTCGCGGCGTTTGTCGATGATCCCGAGATCCACACCCAGGGATTTGGCAACGGCCCGTGCACGCACGACGCCACCAATGTCCGGGGACACGATCATCAGGTTTTCAAAGCGCTGATCTTCGATGTCATCCACCAATACGGGGGAGCCGTAGATGTTATCTACCGGAATATCGAAGAACCCCTGGATTTGGTCAGCGTGCAGGTCAACCGTGAGAACACGGTCGATGCCTACCACGGTGAGCATGTCAGCAACGACTTTCGCGCTGATAGCCACCCGTGCGGAACGCGGACGGCGATCCTGACGGGCATAACCAAAGTAAGGGATTACAGCTGTGATTCGAGTCGCTGAGGAGCGGCGGAAGGCATCAGCCATCACGACGAGTTCCATCAGGTTATCGTTGGTCGGAGCGCAGGTCGGCTGAATAATGAAGACGTCTTTACCGCGAACGTTTTCATTGATCTCGGCTGTAATTTCGCCGTCGGAGAACTTACCGACAGAGATGTCACCGAGAGGGATATGCAGCTGACGTACGACACGTCGAGCCAGATCGGGGTTGGCGTTCCCCGTAAAGACCATCATCTTGGACACGCGCAGTACCTAGAGGCTGAGGGTAACCTGGATGAGTATTAGAAAATGGCAGGGGCGGCTGGATTCGAACCAACGCATGGCAGGATCAAAACCTGCTGCCTTACCGCTTGGCGACGCCCCTGTATCTGTTGCAACGAGTACCCAGTACTCGATTCCTTTTAGAGCAGACTTTGCAGCTTGCGATGCAACATCGAAACGTTGCTTCCCTTTGCTACAAACCCTGTAAGGGTCTCTGTAAGAAGGGCCGAGACTTTATCAGCTTCAGCTTTGCTTGGGAAGCCCCCAAACACACAACTTCCAGTTCCGGTTAATTTTGCTTCGGTAAATTTACCTAACAAATTCAAAGCGTTACGTACCTCTGGATAACGCCTTGCTACAACCGGTAAGCAGTCATTTCGACTGTTTCCCTTGGGAACGGGGCGCACTTTAATGGGAGAAGAGTTACGTGTCAACAACGGATCTGAAAAAATTTCTGCTGTACTTACAGATACTTGCGGGACAAGCACGACATACCACGGCTCTTCGGGGAATTGCGGGGTAAGTTTCTCCCCTACGCCCTCGGCAAAAGCCGCATGCCCATGCACGAAAACCGGGACATCGGCGCCCAGCGTGAGGCCCAGCGCGGCCAGGCGATCTTGGCCCCAGCCCAGTTGCCACAAGTGGTTGAGACCCAGCAGGGTGGTCGCGGCATTTGAGCTGCCCCCGCCGATCCCGCCACCCATCGGCAGGATTTTATCGATCCAGATGTCGATGCCCTGCGAACAGCCGGATTGTTCCTGAAGTTTTTTTGCCGCCCGCACAATCAGATTGCTGTCGTGGGGCACGCCGTCGAATTCGGTGTGCAGTTGGATCACGCCATCGTCGCGTACGGCGAAGGTCAGCTCATCGCCATAGTCGAGAAATTGAAACAGCGTCTGCAACTCGTGGTAGCCGTCTTCGCGGCGCCCCAGAATGTGCAGCATCAGGTTCAGTTTGGCCGGGGAGGGCAGAGTCAGTTTGTCTACGCTCACGTCACTGCCCCAATTTGCGCGGTTGCCAGTCCTTGATCACCAGCGTCACGTCCAGGTCGGTACCGTGCAGCTTGATGCGCTCGGGCAGCCAATAACCGCTTTGTTGCACATAACTGAGGTACTCGACCTGCCAGCCATCCTGTTCCAGGGTGGCCAGGCGGCTGTCACCGTTGAGGCTCAGGCGACTCTTGCTGTCCGGCGCGGGCAGGCCGCGAACCCACCACACCAAGTGCGAGACAGGCAGCTTCCAGCCGATCTGCTCTTGCAGCAAAGCTTCCGGTGACGTCGCTTCATAGCGGCCCTGGTTGGCCACTTCAAGGCTCACCTGCCCCGGACGCCCGGTCAGGCGAGCCGCGCCACGGCCCAGTGGGCCCGATAAACGAATGTCGTAATAATCCTGGCGTTGCAGCCAGAACAACGTGCCGCTGCCGGAGTCTTTCGGTGCGCGCACCCCGACTTTGCCTTCGATCTGCCAGCCATCAATGCTGGCTAGCTGATCCTTATGCTGCTTCCATTGCGCCGGGTTGCCCTGGCCTTCAACGGATTCACGGTTGCCCAGGCCTGCGCAACCGGCGAGCAGGGCGATAAGACTGAACATTACAACGTGGCGCAAGAACATAAGCTTAAAGGGTCTCGGATCCGGTCAGGCGCTTGATGGTGCCGCGCAGGATGGGGCTTTCGGGTTGTTCGTTGAGGAATTTTTCCCAGATTTGGCGTGCTTCGCGCTGTTTGCCATTGGCCCACAACACTTCGCCCAGGTGGGCGGCGACTTCCTGATCGGGGAAGCGCTCCAGCGCCTGGCGCAGCAAACGTTCGGCTTCGTCCAGGTTACCCAGGCGGTAGTTCACCCAGCCCAGGCTGTCGAGCACGGCCGGGTCTTCGGGGTTGAGCTTGTGCGCTTGTTCGATCAGTACCTTGGCTTCGTCGTAGCGCGTGGTGCGGTCGGACAAGGTGTAGCCCAATGCATTCAGCGCCATGGCGTTGTCGGGGTCGCGCTTGATGATCAGCCGCAGGTCTTTTTCCATCTGCGCCAAATCGTTGCGTTTTTCCGCCTGCATGGCGCGGGTGTACAGCAGATTCAAGTCGTCGGGGAATTGCAGCAAGGCTTGTTGCAGCAGTTTCCAGGCGCGCTCGCCCTGATTGTTGGCTGACAAGGTTTCGGCCTGGATCAAGTACAGTTGGATTGCGTAATCCGGCTCGGCATCGCGGGCGGCGGCCAGGCGTTTTTCGGCCTCGTCGGTGCGGCCGTTGCTTATCAGGATATCGGCTTGGCGCAACTGAGCCGGCAGGTAGTCATTACCGGGGCCGACCTGGGCGTATTCGAGCAGGGCGGCCTGTGGGTCGTTGCGCTCTTCAGCGATACGGCCCAGGTTCAGGTGCGCGGAGTCCACGTGGCTTTCCCGGGCAATCAGCTCTTCCAGATACCCCTTGGCCTCGTCCCAGGCCTTGGCTTCCAGGCACACCAGCGCCAGGGAGTAACGCAGTTCGTCATCGTCCGGGTATTGCTGGACCAGGCTGGCGAACTGCACTTTGGCGTCCTCCATGCGGTCCTGCTCGACCAGCATGCGCGCATAAGTCAGGCGCAGGCGTTTGTCTTCCGGGTACTTCTTGATGCTTTTTTCCAGCAGTACAATCGCTTCCTTGCCACGATTGAGGTTCTGCAGCAGGCGCGCGCGCAGCAGGATCGGCGCGACCTCGCCCTCTTCCGGCGGGTTCTGCTCCAGCAGCTTAAGGGCCGCTTCGGCTTCGTCATCCTGTTGCAGCAACAACGCCTTGCCGAAAATCAGCTGGCTGTTCTTTGGATGCTTTTGCAGCAGGCGGTCGAAACCTTTCATCAACCCATTGCGCGTGTCCTGGTCGGTGTCGGCGGCCGATAGCGCGAGAAAGTCGAAATGCGTGTCACCCTTGCCCTGCAGGACTTTCTCCATATACACCATGGAGTCGTCATAACGCCCTGCTCGTGCCAACTGAATGGCGGCTGCGCGCTGCGCTTCCAGATCATCGGGCGCGTTTTTCGCCCAGATCAACGAGGTATCCAGCGCAGCCTGATCGGCACCCAGGTACTCGGCGATGCGAAACGCTCGCTCGGAGATTCCCGGGTCCTGGGTGTTGATGGCCTGGGTCACGTAATTATCCAGCGCAATGTCGAAGCGATTGCGTTGGCCGGCCAGTTCCGCACTCAGCAGGCTGAACACCGTTTCTTCACTGAACGAGGAGTAAACCTTGGGCTTTTCAGGGGCGGGAGTGCTGTCTTCCACCGGCGGGGTACCGTCCGGCGACACGGGGGCCAAGGCCTGGCAGCCGCTGAGGAAGACAAAAGCAAGGAGCAACGCGGAAGATCTATTCATATAGGAAGAGGACGACTAACCTGCGGTCGGATCATCATGACACAAGCCTTCGGCCAAACATAACCGAGTCTCAGTGGATACCTTTATAGGCACAAGGTATAGGGACAATAGACGACGGTGGTTGTTCTGAATCTTTCGAAGTAGGACAATTGTCGGCTTCCCGACATCATCAGCGATATTGAATGGCCTTCCTCGCACTCGGTATTAACCACAAGACTGCCTCCGTAGACGTGCGCGAGCGCGTGGCGTTTACCCCAGAGCAGTTGGTTGAGGCCTTGCAGCAGCTCTGCCGGCTCACCGACAGCCGCGAAGCTGCGATCCTTTCAACCTGCAATCGCAGCGAACTTTATATAGAGCAGGAACATCTCAGCGCGGATGTCGTCTTGCGCTGGCTGGCGGATTATCACCATTTAAGCCTCGATGACCTGCGCGCCAGTGCCTATGTGCACGAAGACGATGCGGCAGTTCGTCACATGATGCGTGTGGCTGCCGGTCTCGATTCGCTGGTACTCGGCGAGCCGCAGATCCTCGGCCAGATGAAGTCCGCCTACGCGGTAGCGCGTGAGGCCGGTACCGTCGGCCCGCTGCTGGGTCGCCTGTTCCAGGCCACGTTCAATTCGGCCAAGCAGGTGCGCACCGACACCGCCATCGGCGAAAACCCAGTGTCCGTGGCGTTTGCCGCCGTCAGCCTGGCCAAGCAGATTTTCAGCGACTTGCAGCGCAGCCAGGCCTTGCTGATCGGCGCCGGTGAAACCATCACTCTGGTGGCCCGCCACCTGCATGATCTGGGTGTGAAGCGCATCGTGGTCGCCAATCGCACCCTGGAGCGCGCAAGCATCCTGGCCGAACAGTTTGGCGCCCACGCCGTGCTGCTGGCGGATATTCCGGCCGAGCTGGTGCGAAGCGATATCGTGATCAGCTCCACCGCCAGCCAATTGCCTATTCTTGGCAAGGGCGCGGTGGAAAGCGCGCTGAAGCTGCGCAAGCACAAGCCGATCTTTATGGTGGATATCGCCGTTCCCAGGGATATCGAGCCCGAAGTCGGCGAGTTGGACGACGTTTACCTCTACAGCGTCGATGATCTGCATGAAGTGGTCGCCGAAAACCTCAAGAGCCGCCAGGGCGCTGCCCAGGCCGCCGAGGAAATGGTCAGCACCGGCGCCGAAGACTTCATGGTGCGCTTACGTGAACTGGCGGCGGTGGACGTGCTCAAGGCGTATCGTCAGCAGGGTGAACGCCTGCGCGACGAGGAGTTGCTCAAGGCTCAGCGCTTGCTGGCCAACGGCAGCAGCGCCGAAGAGGTGCTGATGCAACTGGCTCGCGGCCTTACCAACAAGCTGCTCCACGCGCCCAGCGTGCAATTGAAAAAGCTTACCGCCGAAGGCCGCCTCGATGCGTTGGCCATGGCCCAGGAACTCTTTGCCCTCGGTGAGGGCGCGTCAGAAAGCTCTTCGGATAAAAAACCGCAATGAAAGCGTCACTGCTCAATAAACTGGACGTGCTCCAGGACCGTTTCGAAGAACTGACCGCCTTGCTCGGCGATGGCGAGGTCATCTCCGATCAGGCCAGGTTCCGCGCTTATTCCAAGGAATACGCCGAAGTCGAGCCTGTCGTGGCGACCTACAAAAACTTGCTGAAAGTGCAGGCCGACCTTGAAGGTGCCCAGGCGCTGCTCAAGGACAGCGACCCGGACATGCGCGAAATGGCCGTGGAAGAAGTCCGCGAAGCCAAGGACAAACTGGCCGAGCTGGAAGGCGACCTGCAACGCATGTTGCTGCCCAAGGACCCCAACGACGGGCGCAACGTGTTCCTCGAAATACGCGCCGGCACCGGTGGCGACGAGGCGGCGATTTTTTCCGGCGACCTGTTCCGCATGTATTCGCGCTATGCCGAGCGGCGTGGCTGGCGGGTGGAGATCCTGTCCGAGAACGAAGGCGAGCACGGGGGCTATAAAGAAGTCATCGCGCGGGTCGAAGGCGAGAATGTCTACGGCAAGCTGAAGTTCGAATCCGGCGCGCACCGTGTACAGCGGGTGCCGGCGACCGAATCCCAGGGCCGCATCCATACCTCGGCGTGCACGGTGGCCGTATTGCCCGAGCCGGATGAGCAGGAAGCGATCGAGATCAACCCGGCGGACCTGCGCGTCGACACCTACCGCTCGTCGGGCGCCGGTGGCCAGCACGTCAACAAAACCGATTCGGCGATCCGCATCACCCACTTGCCGTCGGGCATCGTGGTGGAGTGCCAGGAAGAACGTTCCCAGCACAAGAACCGTGCCCGCGCCATGTCCTGGCTGTCGGCCAAGCTCAACGACCAGCAGACCAGCGCCGCCGCCAATGCGATTGCCAGCGAGCGTAAATTGCTGGTGGGCTCGGGCGACCGTTCCGAGCGCATCCGTACCTACAACTTCGCCCAGGGCCGGGTCACCGACCACCGGGTCAACCTCACCCTTTACTCCCTTGACGAGATCCTCGCCGGTGGCGTCGATGCGGTGATCGAGCCGCTGCTCGCCGAATACCAGGCCGATCAATTGGCGGCGATAGGTGAATAAATGACCATCATCGCCAGCCTATTGCGCGCCGCCGACCTGCCGGACTCGCCCACCGCGCGCCTGGACGCCGAATTGCTGCTGGCCGCTGCCCTGGGAAAATCGCGCAGCTACCTGCACACCTGGCCGGAGAAAATCGTCAGCAGCGAAGATGCGCTGACCTTCGCCGGCTACCTGCAACGCCGCCGCGCCGGCGAGCCGGTGGCTTACATTCTTGGCCAGCAAGGTTTCTGGAAACTCGACCTGGAGGTCGCGCCGCACACGCTGATCCCGCGTCCGGACACCGAATTGCTGGTGGAAGCGGCGCTGGAATTATTGCCGGCCACGCCCACCCAGGTCCTCGACCTGGGCACCGGCAGCGGCGCCATTGCATTGGCCCTGGCCAGCGAGCGTCCCGCCTGGCGGGTCACGGCCGTTGATCGCGTGCTGGAGGCAGTGGCCTTGGCCGAACGCAACCGCCAGCGCCTACACCTGAACAACGCCACGGTGCTCAACAGCCATTGGTTCAGCGCCCTGCAAGGTCATACTTATGACCTGATCATCAGTAACCCGCCCTACATCGCCGATAACGACCCGCACCTGGCGGCGGGCGATGTGCGTTTCGAACCGGCCAGCGCGCTGGTAGCGGGCCATGATGGCCTGGACGACCTGCGCTTGATCATCAAAGAGGCTCCGGCCCACTTGAATGCCGGTGGCTGGCTACTGCTCGAACACGGTTACGACCAGGCTCTGGCCGTGCGCGATCTGTTACTGAGCCAGGGCTTTGACGACGTGCATAGCCGCATCGATCTGGGCGGCCACGAACGCATCACGTTGGGGCACCGGCCGTGCTGACCGACCAAGAGCTGTTGCGCTATAGCCGACAGATTCTGTTGCAGCATGTCGACATCGACGGCCAACTGCGTCTGAAAAACGCCCGCGCGTTGATTGTCGGCCTGGGTGGCCTGGGCGCGCCCGTGGCGCTGTATCTGGCGGCCGCCGGCGTGGGCGAGTTGCATCTGGCCGACTTCGATACGGTTGACCTGACCAACCTGCAACGCCAGATCATCCATGACACCGACAGTGTCGGGCAGGCCAAGGTCGATTCGGCCATGCGCCGCCTGACGGCGATCAACCCGGACATCGCCTTGGTTCCTCATCGCCGCGCACTCGATGCGGACTCCCTGGCGGCGGCCGTGGCAGCGGTGGATGTGGTGCTCGATTGCAGCGACAACTTCTCCACCCGCGAAGCCGTCAATGCGGCCTGTGTCGCTGGCGCCACGCCCTTGATCAGCGGCGCGGCGATTCGCCTGGAGGGGCAATTGTCGGTGTTCGACCCGCGCCGCGCCGACAGCCCGTGTTACCACTGTTTATATGGGCACGGCAGCGACACCGAGCTCACCTGCAGCGAAGCCGGCGTGGTAGGGCCGCTGGTCGGTTTGGTGGGCAGCCTGCAAGCGCTGGAAGCCTTGAAGCTGCTGGCCGGCTTCGGCGAGCCGCTGGTGGGCCGCTTGTTGCTGATTGATGCCTTGACCACGCGCTTTCGCGAGTTGCGCGTCAAGCGTGACCCAGGTTGCAGCGTCTGCGGGACGCAGCATGGTTAAGGGCGCGCCGGTCGGTGTGTTCGATTCCGGTGTCGGCGGCTTGTCGGTGCTGGATGAAATCCAGCAACTATTGCCCCACGAATCACTGCTGTATGTCGCCGATGGCGGGCATATCCCCTACGGCGAGAAAACCCCCGCATTCATTCTTGAACGCTCGCGGCGGGTGGCCGAGTTTTTCCGCGCGAAAGGCGCCAAGGCATTCGTGATCGCGTGCAACACGGCCACCGTCGCGGCAGTGGCCGATTTACGCCAGGACTACCCCGACTGGTCACTGGTGGGCATGGAGCCCGCCGTCAAACCCGCCGCTGCCGCTACCCGCAGTGGTGTGGTCGGCGTGCTGGCCACCACCGGCACCCTGCAAAGCGCCAAGTTCGCAGCCTTGCTCGACCGTTTCGCCACCGATGTGCAAGTGATCACCCAGCCATGTCCGGGCCTGGTGGAATTGATTGAAACCGGCGACCTGAACAGCCGGGCCCTGCGCCAGTTGTTGCTGGGCTATATACGCCCGCTGCTCAGTGCCGGTTGCGACACCATCATCCTCGGTTGCACCCACTATCCCTTCCTCAAGCCCCTGCTGGCACAGATGCTGCCCCCCAGCATCATCCTCATCGACACCGGCGCCGCCGTGGCCCGCCAGCTCAAGCGCTTGCTGGGCGAGCGCGACCTGCTGGCGGTCGGCCCGCCCGAGCCCGCACAGTTCTGGACCAGCGGCGATGTGCGTCATCTCAGAAATATCCTACCGACACTATGGAAACATTCCGGAGTTGTGCGAAGCTTCGATTCGTGAAAATTTCGTGAAACGTCGCTGAACTTCTGGCTGTGGGTCAGCTTCTATAGCGAGATGGCCTGTACAAAACCATACAACTTCGTTTTCAAAGGATTGTTTCTTATGAAGCGCTTGTTCTGTTTGGCTGCAATCGCAGCCGTAGTGGTGGGACACTCGGTTTCAGCCCAGGCTGCCGGCCTGGAATTGGGGGTGGGAAGCACCAGCGACTCCACCATGACCTATCGGTTGGGGCTGACTTCGGAGTGGGATAAAAGCTGGTGGCAAAGCGACGTGGGCCGGTTGACCGGCTACTGGAGCGGCGCCTACACCTACTGGGATGGCGACGAGCGTGCCGGTGCCAGCAGCCTGTCGTTTTCGCCGGTGTTTGTGTACGAGTTTGCCGGGCAATCGGTCAAACCCTACATCGAAGCCGGGATCGGCGTGGCGGTGTTCTCCCGTACCCAACTGGAAGACAACAACATCGGGCAGGCCTTCCAGTTCGAAGACCGCCTGGGGTTCGGCCTGCGGTTTACCGGTGGACATGAAGTGGGCATTCGCGCCACGCACTACTCCAACGCCGGCATCAGCAGTCATAACGATGGGGTCGAGAGCTACTCGCTGCACTACACCCTGCCGTTGTAATTCCTCACAACACTGCAGGTCTCCTGTGGGAGGGAGCAAGCCCCCTCCCACATTTGATCTCCATAAGTTTTAGATCAGCGGTAGGCCGTGGCGATTCCTTCGCGCTCTTCCAGGCATTCCGGCGCGCCCATCTCGAACTCCCGGCAAATCAGCGGCCGCCGTTCATAAATCGTACACATCATCGTGTCCCGATCCAGCGCCGCGCACCAGCCGTCGTCCAGGCGCAGCATCACTTCGCCGCCCCAATCGTCCGTGTCGATATAGCGCTCCGGCACGCCGGTGTCGGTGATCAACATGACTTCCAGCTGGCAGCAGCAGGCGGCGCACGTTGAGCAGGTGACGGCGGGTTCGGTGATTTGGGTGTGGGGGATGTTGGTCATAGGCGCGCAGTGTAAGGCAAGCCGATGCTGTGCGTATGAATGCTCTGACGGACGTCAGCGCGCCAGCCGGTGTAGCCCGACGAAAACCCAGACCCAGATGACGGCCAACCCGGCCATCGTCGGCCCCAGGCCGAAACCGAACTGCACGCCTGCCAGCTGGCTCCCGGCGTAGTAGGACAACGGCCCCCCCATCGCGCCGAGCAGGGCGGCGCACCACCAGGGCCGAGCGCTCCAGGCCAGGCAATGGTGCAACGTGGTCGCCAGCAACGCCCACAGCAACATCAGCCAAAACGGAATCAATGGCCCCGGTTCGCTGAAGTGGAACACGCCCAGGCTACGTAGCAGCGTGTCCAGCAGCGTGCCTGCCAGCGTGACGCTGATAATCAACACGCCATCCTCGGCGGCCGAACTTATCCACAACAGGTGAATGACCAGCGCCGCCACCCCCACCAGCAGCCACAGGCTGTCACCGCCGAGCACACAGGCAAACCAGCCGCACTGGAACAGCACGGCATTGGCCAGGTTTTTAAGCATCGAAGCGTCCCAGCAGCGGCGGGTTGATCGCCGAGGGCTTGGCCAACAGCAATTGCGCGGTGCCGATGGTGCGCTCCATAAAGCCGCCTTCGCAGTAGCACAGGTAAAACTCCCACAGCCGCAGGAAGTACTCGTCATAGCCCAGTTCCGCGAGGCGGCCGTGGGCGCGGCGAAAGTTCTCACGCCACAGGCGCAGGGTTCGCGCGTAATGCAGGCCGAAATCTTCCATGTGCAGCAGGTTCATATCGGTGTCACGGCTGACGATATGCAGCATGTTCTGCACGCTCGGCAGCGCGCCACCGGGGAAGATGTAGCGCTGGATAAAGTCGACGCTGTTCTTGGCCTGCTCGAACCGCTGGTCGCGGATGGTGATGGCTTGCAGCAGCATCAAGCCGTCGTTCCTGAGCAGATGCGCGCATTGTTTGAAGTAGGTCGGCAGAAAGCGATGGCCCACCGCTTCGATCATCTCGATGGACACCAGCTTGTCGTACTGGCCGGTCAGGTCGCGATAGTCCTGCAGCAACAGCGTGACCTGGCCGTGCAAGCCCAAGGCTTCGATGCGCCGTTCGGTGTAGGCGAATTGCTCCTTGGACAGCGTCGTGGTGGTGACCTTGCAGCCGTAATGCTGCGCCGCATATAGCGCCATGCTGCCCCAACCGGTGCCGATTTCCAGCAAGTGGTCGGTGGGTTTGAGCGCGAGTTTCTGGCAGATGCGCTCCAGTTTGTTCAGTTGCGCTTGTTCCAGCGTGTCGTCGGCGCTCAAGAATTGCGCCGCCGAATACATCATGGTCGGGTCGAGAAACTCTTCGAACAGGTCATTGCCGAGGTCGTAGTGGGCGGCGATGTTTTTCTGCGAGCCCTTGCGTGTATTGCGGTTCAACCAGTGCAGGCCTTGGGTCAATGGCCGAGCCAGGCGCGCCAGGCCACCTTCCATTGCGTCGAGTACGTCCAGGTTGCTGACCATCACGCGCACCACGGCGGTCAAGTCCGGGCTGGTCCAGTACCCATGGATAAACGCTTCGCCGGCGCCAATGGAACCGTTGGCTGCCACCAGGCCCCATACGGCCGGGTCGAGGATCTGGATCTCTCCCAGCAAATGCGCTTCCCGTGCGCCGAATATTTGCCGTTCGCCGTCTTCAATCACCACCAGTTGGCCGTGGCGCAATTGGTTGAGTTGACGCAGCACACCCTTGCGCAGCAGCGCGGTAGTCATGCCGTTGACGTTCAGGCGGTTGGCCTTGACCGATAAGCTAGGGGGTTTCATGGCGGCGATCCTTGGTGTAACCGACGGCTGTGCGAGAGGCGCCATCGGCGGCCCGGTGGGGAAAAATCGGTGTGCGTTTGAGCAGCAGGCGCAGCGCCTGCCAATAAATCGCCAGGCAGGTCTTGGCGGTCATCCACGGAAAACGCCACAAGTAGCGATGCAGGCTGGCGCGGTTCAGTGTGTGTTTTTGCAGGCTCAGGGTGGCGTCGAAGATTTTCAGCTCGCCCTGCCAGTCGGCCATGTGCACGCCGAGCCGGGCAGCGGGTAGGCTGAAGCTCATGCGGTATTCCAGGTCGCGCGGTAAAAACGGCGACACATGAAAGGCCTTGGCCACGGCGAAATGCTGGTGTTCATCCGCGCCCAGGGCTTGGGCCGGCAGCACGTAGTGGTAGCGCTCGCGCCATGGGGTGTTGGTCACTTCACAGAGGATCGCGGCCAATTGCCCATCGGCCTCGAAGCAATAGAAGAAACTCACTGGGTTAAAAGCCAGGCCCCAACTGCGGGCCTGGGTCAGCAGGCAGATAACGCCCTGGGGCGCATGCCCAAGGGCCTTGCCGACTTCCTGGCGCACGGCATCGCTCAAACTCATGCCGTGGCGCGTCAATTCACGCAGGTAATCCTGCTGGCGAAAGCCAAAAGGCGCGAACAGGCTGCGTCCGGCCAGGGGCGATAGCCCAAGTACGTGCTCTTCTTCGCTTAGATCCAGGTACAGCAGGCCGATGCGGTAGCGAAAGGCGTGGGCCCTGGGCGCAAACCGGCGATGGGCGATCCAGCCGCTGTACAAGGCACTGTTCACAGGGCCTCTCCAAAGGCTCGGGCTACGCGCAAGGCGCTGACCACGCCGTCTTCATGGAAACCATTGGCCCAATAGGCGCCGCAATAAAAGGTGTTTTGCGCGCCCGCCAGTTCTTCCCAGCGGTTTTGCGCGGCCACCGCCGCCAGGCTGTATTGCGGGTGGGCATAGGTGTAGCGCGCAAGGATCTTCAACGGGTTGATCATGGCTGTCTGGTTCAGGCTCACGCAAAAGGTCGTGGCGCTGTCGATGCCTTGCAGGATGTTCATGTCATAGGTCACGGCCGCCTGGGCCTGGGCAGGGCCGCTCAGCCGGTAGTTCCAGCTGGCCCATGCCAGTTTGCGGTCGGGCAACAGGCGTGTATCGGTGTGCAGCACCACGTCGTTGTCAGCGTAGGGCAGGGCACCGAGGATCTCCTGCTCGGCCTGGCTTGGGTCGCCGAGCAACGCCAGTGCCTGGTCGCTGTGACAGGCGAACACCACGTTGTCGTACGCCTCGGTGCCGGCCGCGCTGTGGATAATCACCCCGTCTGCGTTGCGCTCAACCCGGTGTACCGGGCAATTGAGGCGTACCTGCTCGCGAAAGCTGCGGGTCAACGGTTCGATATAGCAGGAGGAGCCGCCTTCGATCACGCACCACTGCGGGCGATTGTTGACCGAGAGCAAACCGTGGTTCTTGAAGAAGCGGACGAAAAACTGCAAGGGAAAGCCCAGCATGTCGGCCAGGGACATCGACCAGATCGCCGCGCCCATCGGCACGATGTAATGCCGCACAAAGCGCTCGCCGTAGCCGCCGGCGGCAAGGTAATCGCCCAAGGTCATCTCGGCGCTGATGCGCTGCTCTTGCAAGTCTCGCGGCGCCTCGCGGTTGAAGCGCAGAATATCGCGCAACATGCCCCAGAAGCCCGGCGACAAGAGATTGCGCCGCTGCGCGAACAGGCTATTGAGGTTGTTGCCGTTGTACTCGAACCGCGTGCTTTCATCGCACACCGAAAAGCTCATCTCGGTAGGTTTGAACGTCACCCCGATTTGCCCCAACAGGCGAATGAAGTTGGGGTAGGTCCAGTCGTTGAACACGATAAAACCGGTGTCCACCGCGTAGCTTTTGCCTTCCACCGTGACATTGACCGTGTGGGTATGCCCGCCGATGCGGTCGCCCGCTTCGAACACGGTAATGTCGTGCCGCCGGCTGAGCAGGTAGGCGCTGGTCAGCCCGGCAATGCCGCTGCCGATAATGGCGATTTTCACGGGTTGTCCTTTTTCGGTGGCGGGCTGCGCAGCATGCGTTTACCGATGATCAGTTGCGCGCGGTTGGGCAGTTTCGACAGCGGCCACAGCGTGGCGATAAACAACGCCGGGAAGGCGATTTCCAGCGGGCGTTTTTCCAGCTTGGCGAAGATATGCCGAGCGGCTTTGTCGGCCGGCCAGCTCAGGGGCATGGGGAAGTCGTTGCGCTCGGTCAGCGGGGTGTCGACAAAGCCTGGGCTGATCACCGTGACGTCGATGTTTTCCGGCGACAGGCTGATGCGCAGGGATTCGAACAGGTAACGCAGGCCGGCTTTGGACGCGCCGTAGGCTTCGGCGCGAGGCATCGGCAGGTACGTCACGGCGCTGGCGACGCCTACCAGGTGCGGGGTAACCCCGGCGCGCAACAACGGCAGGGCCGCTTCGATGCAGTAACTGCTGGCCAGCAGGTTGGTGCGCACCACGTGTTCGATGATGGATGCATCGAACTGCCGCGCGTCGACATATTCACAGGTGCCGGCATTGAGAATCACCGTATCCAGCGAGCCCCAGTCCGCGGCGATCCGTTCGCCGATTTCGCGCACGGTCTGGCTGTTGGTCAGGTCGCCGGCCACTACCAACACTTGGCCAGGGTAACGTTGCGCCAGGGCGTCCAACGGCGCTTTGCTGCGTGAGCTCAAGGCCACATGGGCGCCGCTGTCGAGCAGTTCCACGGCCAATGCGGCGCCAATGCCACTGCTGGCGCCGGTCAGCCAATAACGACGGGGTGATACAGCGTTCATCCCACTCTCCTTTTCAGCCAACTGACGACTCTGCCCAGCACGGGCAGGTGTTCGTACAGCATGGCGCCGGCATCGAAATAGTCGCGATGGCGGTAAACCTTGTCGCGCCACATCAGGTGCGAGCAACCCTCCACCCGTATGACTTGGCCCTTGGCCAGGCGCGGGTGGCAAAAACTCATGTTCCAGCGCAGGTAGCCTTCGCCCTCGGCCACCTGATCGAAGCCATGAAAATCGAAGCGCAGCTGGCTGACGTTGCTGTACAGCGTTTCGAAGTAACGGTGCAGCGCCGTCAGGCCGTGGACCTCATGCAGCGGGTCGGTGAAGGCGACGTCCTTGCTGTACAAGCTGTCGAGCAGGTGCAGGTTGTGCTTGTCCAGCGTGGCGAAGGTGTGGGCGAAGCGGCGCAGGAAATCACTCATGCTCGGCCACCTCCTGGCGTGAAGGCAGGCTGCGGAAAGCGGCCAAGGCGCGCTCGCGGGATTTTTTCAAGTCGACGATGGCGCGTGGGTAATCCGCCACGCCAAACAGACCGCCGGCGGCCTCGGGGTTATGGACTTCCTTTTTATTCAATGCGGCCAGCTCCGGCAGCCAGTGCTTGATAAACAGGCCTTCGCTGTCGAATTTTTCCGACTGGCTCAAGGGGCTGAAAATCCGGAAGTAGGGCGCCGAATCGGTGCCGGTGGACGAACTCCATTGCCAGCCACCGTTGTTGGCCGCCAGATCGCCGTCGATCAGGTGGCGCATAAAAAAGCGCTCGCCTTCACGCCAGTCGATCAACAGGTTCTTGGTCAGGAACATCGCCACTACCATGCGCAGGCGATTGTGCATCCAGCCGGTTTCCAATAGCTGGCGCATGGCTGCGTCGATGATCGGCAGGCCGGTGCGCGCTTCTTGCCAGGCGGCGAGGTCCTTGGGCGCCTGTCGCCAGGCCACGGCTTCGGTCTCGGGGCGGAATGCGCGGTGGCGCGAGACCCGTGGGTAGCCCACCAGAATGTGCTTGTAGAACTCGCGCCAGAGCAGCTCGTTGATCCAGGTAATGGTGCCGATGTCACCGCTCTCGAACTCGCCCCTGTTGCTTTGCAATGCCGCATGCAGGCACTGGCGCGGCGAAACCACGCCGGCGGCGAGGTACGCCGATAGTTGGCTGGTGCCGGGCTTGGCGGGATAGTCGCGTTCGTCTTTGTAGTAGCTGATCTGTTGGTCGGCAAAGGCGTCGAGGCGGCGACGGGCTTCGTCCTCGCCTGCGGGCCACAGCGCGCGCAGGGTGGCGCTCGGCGGCTCGAAGCCGTCGACGGTTGTCGGAACCGGGTCGCTGGCGAGGTCGAGTTTCGGCTGGGCTTTCGGCGTCGCGATGATAGGCGGCAAGGCGCTGTGCAGGCGCGCGTAGCAGACCTTGCGGAACTGGCTGAACACCTGGAAATAAGTGCCGGTCTTGGTCAGCACACTGCCCGGTTGGAAAAACAATTGGTCCAGGTAACTGTGGAAGGTCACGCCGCAGGCTTCCAATTGCTGGGCCACTGCCGCATCGCGGCGGCTTTCATGGATGCCATATTCCTCGTTGACGTGTACCGACTTTACCGACAGCTCCCGGCACAGTGCGCTGAGTACGCCGGGCGCCTGGTCCCAGGTGGCGGCGCTGCGGATCAGCAGGGGAATGTTCAACTCGCCCAGGGCCCGGCTCATGTGCTGCAGGTTGCGCAGCCAGAAGTCCACTTTGCACGGCGCATCGTCATGGGCCAGCCATTGCTCGGGCGTGATCAGGTACACGGCCGCAACCGGGCCGCGCTGGCTCGCGGTGGCCAGGGCGGTGTTGTCGTGAAGGCGCAGGTCGGTGCGCAGCCAGATCAGGTGCATTTACAGGAGTCCACGCTGGAGCAACAACTGGTGGGCCGACAAGGGGTCTTCGGCGACGGACAGTGTTGGGTTGTCACGGGTCAGCACGGCCAACTCGGCCTGGTGGATACACACGGTCGGCCCGACGATCAACGTTGGGCAACTGACGCCGCCCAGCAGTTTGTGCAGCGTGGGCAGGTGCAGGGCCTTGCTTGAATACAGCAGCACCGCACGCGGTTGCAGATGCTCCGCCGCCAGGGCCAATTCGCCGGCGGGCAGCGGCCAATCGAACACTTCCACCGGGCAGTCGGCGCTGCTGGCCAGCCAGGCGCTGAGCCACAGGTGCGGCTCGAGCGGCAGGTCGGACTGGTTGACCAGCAACAGCGGCGGGCCCTGTAGCTGACGGTTGTTGTGGTAGATGCGCGCGCCGAATTTGCTGCGCAGCCACGACAGGAAAAACACCCGTTCCATCTGTGCGCCGAACTGGCCTTGCCAGCGCTGCTCCAGTTCGTTGATCAACGGCAACAGCAATTGTTCGCACAGGGTGCGCGGCGGATACAGCGCCATGGCCTGGTTAAAGGCGTCGTCGACCCGGCGTTCGGCCAGTTCGCCGATGGCCTGCACCAGGGCCTGGCGCAGGGCATGCCATTCATTTTCGACCGCGTCGGGGCTGGTTTGGGCGGAGTCGATCAGGTGTTTCACCTGGCTGACCGGCACGCCACGATTGAGCCAGGTCAGGATGGCGTGGATGCGTTGCACGTGCTCGGCACTGAACAACCGATGACCCTTGGGCGTACGCTGGGGCACGATCAGGCCATAGCGGCGTTCCCACGCGCGCAGGGTCACGGCGTTGACGCCGGTCTGGCGCGCCACTTCACGGATCGGCAACCAGCCGTCCTGGAGGGCTTGGGCGATGTCTTCGCCGGGTTCGTCTTGCAAGGCGGCTTTCATGGTCTAGATCGCATTACGCAGGCTGAGATTTTCCGGGTGCGGTTGCAGGTAGGCCTGCTGCGCGATGTAACGGTCCGGGTGTTGGCGAAAGTGATGCTTGAGCAGGGTCAGCGGCACCACCAGTGGCACGATGCCGTGGCGGTATTGGCCAATGAGCGCCTGCATTTCCTGTTTATCGTCGGCGCTGATCACCTGTTTGAGATGACCGCTGATGTGGTGCAGCACATTGGTGTGGGTGCCGCGGGTGGCGCACTTTTTCAACCCGGCCATCAATTCGCCAAAGTAGCCGGTGGCCAGTGCTTTAAGGTCGATGTGTTTGTCCATGCTGCCCAGCAGGTGGCCGAGGCTTTTGTAATGCGCCGGGCTGTGGGCCATCAGCAGGTATTTGTAACGCGAGTGGAATGCGAGCAGGCGATGACGGGTCAGGCCCTCGGCCAGCAAGCGTTGCCAACTGGCGTAGACGAAGACGCGTGTCAGGAAGTTTTCCCGCAATACCGGGTCATTCAGCCTGCCATCCTCTTCGACCGGCAGGTGGGGGTGCCGGGCACAGAACGCCTGGGCGTAGATGCCGCGCCCACCGCCGTCCACCGGCGCGCCGTTGTCGCGGTAAACCTTGACCCGTTCCAAGCCACAGGACGGCGACTTTTGCATAAAGATGTAGCCGCACAGGTCGGTGTGTTCGCGCGCCATTTGCTGACCGTATTCATCCAGCGGCTGGGTCACGTTGAGCTCGCGGTGCACGGTGCCCACGGCCTGTGGGTTGGCGGCGTCGCCCACCAGGCGAATGGTCTCGCGAGGGATACCCAGGCCGATGGCGACTTCAGGGCACAGCGGCACAAAGTCGAAATAGTCAGCCAGGGTCTGGCTGCACAGCAGGGATTGTTTGTGTCCGCCGTTGAAACGCACGTTCTCGCCCAAAAGGCAGGCGCTGATGCCGATCTTCGGTTTCGCGGGAGTGGACATAAGCAAACCTCTGCAAGATTCCTGTACAAACTAAAGTCGCTGTACAACTAGGTCTTATCATAGGTTTGAAGCTGTACAAGTCAAATTATTTGTACAGGTTTGTGCGTTGAGGCTATTTCCACCCCATTTTCCACGCGTCGGCGTTCTGCAGCGTTTGCCACGGCAGGCGTTCGCCGCGGCGGGTGAGGACGGCTTGCAGCTCGATTTCCAGCACGGTGCCTTCCTCATCGCGAAACAACTCGGTGACCAGAAAGTGTTTTTCCTTGCGCAAGGGGCGGGCTGCCGTCCACTTCGACAGCAGCAGTTTTGCCGGGTTGATGCGGTTCATTGCAGGTGTTCCGTCAAGCGTCGGGCGGCTTCCTGGCCGCTGAGCCAGGCGCCTTCCACGCGGCCGGAGAGGCACCAGTCACCACACACGTATAGGCCCAGGTCGGCATCGGCCAGCACGCCAAACTCGTGGGCGCCGGACGGTCGGGCGTAGAGCCAGCGGTGCGCCATGCTGAACGACGGCGCGGGCATGGCGCTGTGCAGCAGCTCGGCGAAGGCGCCGTGCAGGTGCTCGATCACGGCTTCCTTGGGCAGGTCCAGGTGCGCTTTGCTCCAGGCGCTGGTGGCGTGCAGCACCCAGGTGTCGAGGGTGCTGTCACGCCCCGGTTTACTGCGGTTGCGCGCCAGCCAGTCGAGGGGGCTGTCTTGTACGAAACAGCCTTCCATCGGCGTGTCCAGCGGCTTGTCGAAGGCCAGCGCAATGGCCCAGGTCGGGTCCATTTTTACCCCGGCGGCGGCGCTCGCCAGTTTGGGCGCTGCAGCCAGCAGAGTGGTGGCCTGGGGTGCCGGTGTGGCGATGACCACATGGCTGAAGGGGCCATGGTTGCCGCCGTCGGCGTCGAGCAGGTTCCAATGTTGTGCGCCCTGGAACACCTCGGTGATGCGACAGCCGAACTCCACGGGCAGGTCGTCGAGCAAGGCGCGGGTAATGGCGCTCATGCGCGGCGTGCCGACCCAGCGGATCTGCTCATCAGGGGAGGGCGTGAGCTGGCCGGACTTGAAATTGTACAGCTGCGGTTTCCACTGCTCGGCCCAGCCGTTGCTCTGCCAGCGTTGCACCTCGTTGACGAAGCGCCGGTCGCGGGCGGTGAAATATTGGGCGCCCATGTCCAGTGCGCCGGCATCGCTGCGCTTGCTGGACATGCGGCCACCACTGCCGCGGCTTTTATCGAAGAGTTGTACGACATGCCCGGCGTCTTTAAGCGCTCGGGCGGCGGAGAGACCGGCTATGCCGGTACCGATGATCGCGATGGGGACAGTCATGGGAGGCCTCGTTTTACCGTTGGGTACAGACTACGCCGACACCAATAGCTGTACAATCTCGTTTTTTGGTATAAGTTTTGGCGTGCCTGAACGTGTGGCGTGACCTATGGTTAAGCTAAGACTTAAACCTGATGCCTAAACAAAGGCCGCGCCCGATTAAGTTGATCCCTGCTTATAAAATAGACCAATGACGGGCGGCGAACGTTACATGAGGAAGATCCCATGCATATTTTGCTGACCGGCGGTACGGGTTTGATCGGCCGCCAACTCTGCCGACACTGGCTGGCCCAGGGGCATCGCCTGACCGTATGGAGCCGTCAACCTGAACGCGTTGCCGCCTTGTGCGGTGCGCAGGTGTTGGGGGTTGCGCGCCTGGAAGAGGTGATCGGCGTCGTGGATGCGGTGGTCAATCTGGCCGGCGCGCCCATCGCCGACCGCCCCTGGACCCACAAGCGCAAGGCGTTGTTGTGGAGTAGCCGTATCGGGCTCACTGAAACCCTGCTGGCGTGGCTGGAGCGCCTTGCGCAAAGACCGGCGGTGTTGGTGTCCGGCTCGGCGGTGGGTTGGTACGGCGACGGTGGCGAACGTGAATTGACCGAGGCCGGCGGCCCGGTACTGGACGATTTTCCCAGTCAGCTGTGCATCGCCTGGGAAGAAACCGCTCAACGCGCCGAAGCCCTGGGTATTCGTGTGGTGCTGGTGCGCACCGGCCTGGTGCTGGCGGCCGAGGGCGGCTTTTTGTCGCGGTTGCTGCTGCCCTTCAAACTGGCGCTGGGCGGGCCTATCGGCAATGGGCGGCAGTGGATGCCATGGGTGCATATCAAGGATCAAATCGCCCTGATTGATTTTCTTCTGCACAAGGATGACGCCAGCGGTCCTTATAATGCGTGCGCGCCGCACCCGGTGCGTAACCGCGAGTTCGCCAAGACCCTGGGCCAGGTGTTGCATCGCCCTGCATTCATGCCGATGCCGGCGTTTGCCTTGAAGGTTGGCTTGGGGGAGTTGTCCGGCTTGTTGCTGGGCGGGCAGAAGGCGGTGCCCGAACGCTTGCTGGCCACCGGTTTCACTTTTCAGTTCACTGAGTTGCGCGCGGCTCTGGACGACCTGTCCAGCCGCCTCTAGCCATAGGATGTTGCATGACGGATCACGCGTTGTTACTGGTCAACCTGGGTTCACCGGCCTCCACTTCGGTGGCCGATGTGCGCAGCTACCTCAATCAGTTCCTGATGGACCCTTACGTGATCGACCTGCCGTGGCCGGTGCGGCGCTTGCTGGTGTCGCTGATCCTGATCAAGCGCCCCGAGCAGTCGGCCCATGCCTATGCGTCGATCTGGTGGGATGAAGGCTCGCCGCTGGTGGTGCTCAGCCGCCGCCTGCAACAGCAGATGACCGCCCAGTGGACCCAGGGGCCCGTGGAGTTGGCGATGCGCTACGGCGAGCCGTCCCTGGAAACGACCCTCACCCGTCTGGCCGCCCAGGGTATTCAGAACGTCACCCTGGCGCCGCTGTACCCACAATTTGCCGACAGCACCGTCACCACGGTGATCGAAGAGGCGCGCCGCGTGGTGCAGGACAAAAAACTCAATGTGCAATTCTCGATCCTGCAGCCGTTCTACGATCAGCCGGAATACCTGGATGCCCTGGCGGCGAGCGCACGGTCTTATGTCGAGCAGGACTACGATCATTTGCTGTTGAGTTTCCACGGCTTGCCCGAGCGTCATCTCACCAAGCTCGACCCCACCGGCCAGCATTGTTTCAAGGACGCCGACTGCTGCAAAAACGCCTCTGCCGAGGTGCTCGCCACCTGCTATCGGGCGCAATGCTTCAGCGTTGCTCGCGACGTTGCCGAGCGCTTGGGCTTGCCTGACGGCAAATGGTCGGTGGCGTTCCAATCGCGCCTGGGCCGTGCGAAGTGGATCGAACCCTACACCGAGGCGCGCCTGGATGCACTGGCCCGGCAAGGCGTGAAAAAGCTGCTGGTGATGTGCCCGGCGTTTGTGGCCGATTGCATCGAGACCCTGGAAGAGATCGGCGATCGCGGGCGGGAGCAGTTCCGCGAGGCCGGGGGGGGAGGAGTTGGTGTTGGTGCCGTGTTTGAATGATGACCCGCAGTGGGCGGCGGCGCTCAATACGCTGTGTGAAAGAGCACCTCTTTCCCTGTAATTGAACCTGGCGCAGATCCAAATGTGGGAGGGGCTTGCTCCCTCCCACATGTTTGATTTGTGTTAGAGCTTTAGGGTCAGGCTAACCGTTAAATTGCGCGGTTCACCGGGGTTGACCCAGTAGTTGCTGTAGGACCGCTCGTAGTACTTCTCGTCAAACAGGTTGTTGAGGTTCAGGCCCACGGTCACGTTGTCAGTGGCTTTGTAATGAGCCAGTAAATCCACGGTGTGGTAGGCGGGCAGTTCGAAGCTGCCCCCGGCCTCGCCGGAGCGGTCGCCCACGTAGGTGAACGCCGCGCCCAGGTCTGAGCCGCGCAATGCGCCATCCCGGAACTCATACACGCCCAACAGGCTGCCGCTGCGCTTGGCCACGCCAAGAATGCGGCTGCCCGTTGGAATGGTTTTGTCACCCTTGGTCACTTCGGCGTCGATGTAGGCGAAGGCGCCGATCACTCGCACGGCATCGGTCACTTGCCCGGTCAGTTGCAGGTCGAAACCTTGGCTACGGGCCTTGCCCATGGCGCGGTTGAGGTTGGTGGACGGGTCCAGGGCCAGCACGTTTTCCTTCTCGATATGGAACGCGGCGAGTGTGGCGCTGAGGCGGTCGTCGAACAATTCGCTCTTGACCCCCACTTCATAACCCACGCCTTCCTCAGGCTTGAAGGTATTGCCGGTGGCGTCCAGGCCACTGTTGGGCTTGAACGAGGTCGAGGCGTTGGCAAACACGCCGATTTCGGGCGTGAGCTGGTAAAGCAGGCCGGCGCGCTGGGTGAGCGCGTCGTGGGTTTGCCGGCTGGGTGGGGCGTTACGGGTGAAGTCGTCGACGGTTTGCTCGAAATGCTCAAAGCGCGCGCCAATCATGCCGCGCAGGCGGTCGGTAAAGACGATCTGGTCTTGCAGGTTGAGCGCGTGGCTTTTGGTCTGCTCAAAGAAGTCGGTACCGGAGCGTGTGCCGTTGGGTTTTGGCTGGCCGTAGACCGGGTTGTAGAGGTCGATGGGGTAGCTGCCCGCGATAGCGGTAACGCGTTCGTTCTTGCGGTAGTCCTCGTATTCGGTGCCCACCAGCAGTTCATGCTGCCAACTGCCGATGTCGAACAGGCCGCGCAGTTCCAACTGAGTGATGCTGTCGTGCCAGCCCATGGAGCGCTCGCGGTAGCGCCGGTTGAGGGTGTGGCCGTCGGCGTTCAGGGCCCGGTTTTCCGACGCGTCGCCCCACAGGCTGCCCTGTTTGTAGTGGCTGGCCAGGCGCAGTTTCCAGGCATCGTTGAGGTGATGTTCCAGGGTGGCCTGGATGCGATTGTTGTGGTTGTCGATGTCGCCGTCGTTGGGTTCGCCGAGGAAAGTGGAGCGTGATACCCCGGGTGCGTCGACGATGCCGCGATCGAAGGTGGAGCTGTGGCGCACGAATTCGCTTTCTACCAGCAAGCTGGTGTCCGGGCTCAGTTGCCAACTGAATGAAGGCGCGACGAACACGCGCTTGCTTTCGACGTGATCACGGAAGCTGTTGTTGTCTTCCACGGCCAGATTGACCCGTGACAGCAGATTGCCTTCGGCGTCCAGCGGAGTGTTGACGTCCAGGGCGGTGCGATAGCGGTCCCAGCTGCCGGCACTGGTTTGCAGGGTGGTGAAGGCTTGCGGCTGGGGCTTTTTGGTAACGATATTGACCGTGCCGCCCGGATCGCCGCGCCCGTACAAACTGGCAGCGGGACCTTTGAGCACTTCGATGCGTTCGATGTTGGCCACATCCGGTGTGCTCGGGTAGCCACGGTTGGCGCTGAAACCGTCCTGATAGAACTCCGACGTAGTGAAACCGCGCACGCTGTATTCGTAGAGCGTGAGGCCGCCGAAGTTGTTTTGCTTGGACACACCGCCGGCAAATTCCAGAGCGCGTTCCACATTGGTACTGCCTAGGTCCTTGAGCACCGTAGCGGGAATTACGCTGATGGACTGTGGGATGTCGCGCAGGGCCGTGTCGGTTTTTGTCGCGCTGGTCGAACGGGTGGCCCGGTAGCCATCGACCGGGCCGGTGGCGGACTCATAGGCATCAGACGTGACGCTGATGGTATCGAGTTCCAGGGTGTTTTCTTCGGCGAAGGCGGGGTCCAGCAGTAAACCCAAGGCCAGGCCGGCCAGGGGAGCGATTTTTCGAGACGGCATGATAGAGCGTTCCAATGTCGATATTGAAACAATATAACATGCCAGATGAGACTGAATCGCTTTTAAATGTCAGCGCACAGATGCCCGCGAACGGGCACCTGTGCGCAACGGCTTATTCTTCTTCTTTGACCGGGGCGGGCGGCGGACGCAGACCGATTTCGGCCGCCAATTTGATCTCTTTACCGTTGCGCATCACCAGGATCGCAACTTTGTCGGTGGGTTTGATCCGCGCCACCTGGTTCATCGACTTGCGCCCATCGCCGGCCGGTTCGCCGTTGATGCTGAGGATCACATCCCCCAGTTGCAAACCGGCTTTTTGCGCCGGGCCGTCGCGGAAGATCCCGGCGACCACGATGCCAGGGCGCCCGGTCAGGCCAAATGACTCGGCCAGTTCCTTGGTCAGCGGCTGCACTTCAATGCCCAGCCAGCCGCGAATCACCTGGCCGTGCTCGATGATCGACTTCATCACCTCCATCGCCAGCTTCACCGGGATCGCAAAACCGATGCCCTGGGAACCGCCGGATTTGGAGAAGATTGCCGTGTTGATGCCGGTCAGGTTGCCGTTGGCATCCACCAGCGCGCCGCCGGAGTTGCCCGGGTTGATCGCGGCGTCGGTCTGGATGAAGTCTTCGTAGCTGTTAAGCCCCAACTGATTGCGCCCGGTGGCGCTGATGATGCCCATGGTCACGGTCTGGCCCACGCCGAACGGGTTGCCGATGGCCAGCGCCACGTCGCCCACCCGCAGGCCATCGGAGCGGCCCAGGGTGATGGCCGGCAGGCTCTTGAGGTCTATCTTCAGCACCGCCAGGTCGGTTTCCGGGTCGCTGCCGACCACGCGGGCCAAGGTCTCGCGGCCGTCACGCAGGGCCACCACAATCTGGTCGGCGCCGGTGGTCACGTGGTTGTTGGTGAGGATGTAGCCTTCGGGGCTCATGATCACCCCGGAACCCAGGCTGGATTCCATTCGACGCTGCTTGGGCCCGTTGTCGCCGAAATAGCGGCGGAACTGCGGGTCTTCAAACAGCGGGTGCGCCGGTTTGTTGATGACTTTGGTGGTGTACAGGTTAACCACGGCCGGCGCGGCAATGACCACCGCATCCGCGTAGGTCACCGGGCCTTGCACCACCGCGCTGGTCTGCGGTGCCTGCTGCAGGTTTACGTCAAGGCTTGGTAAGCCCACCCACTGTGGGAAACGCTGAATAATCAGCATCGCGATCAGCACGCCAGCCAACAATGGCCATCCAAAAAAACGCAGTGCCTTGAGCATCAAGTAAGTCCTGACAGGTTGCAGGGGGCGGGAGAGCGCCCATAATGTCGCGCATTATACGAGGCTGCGAGCACCTCGGAACCGGATATTTAGGAGTCTTTTATGGCCGTCCCTCTTACCACCCTCGTCGAGGAAGCGGACCGCTACCTCGCCAGCGCAAAAATTGCTGATTATTGCCCCAATGGCCTGCAGGTCGAAGGTCGCCCGCAGGTGATGCGCATCGTCAGCGGCGTGACCGCCAGCCAGGCCCTGCTGGACGCCGCCGTCGAGGCCCAGGCCGATTTGATCCTGGTGCACCACGGTTATTTCTGGAAAGGCGAAAACCCCTGCATCACCGGTATGAAGCAGCGTCGCCTGAAAACCTTGCTCAAGCACGATATCAGTCTACTGGTCTACCACCTGCCTCTGGACCTGCACCCGGATGTCGGCAACAACGTGCAACTGGCCCGCCAATTGGACATCACCGTCGAAGGCCCGCTGGACCCTGGCAACCCCAAGGTCGTCGGCCTGGTCGGCTCCCTCGCCGAACCCCTGTCGCCGCGCGATTTTGCGCGCCGCGTGCAGGAGGTCATGGGCCGCGAGCCGCTGCTGATCGAAGGCAGCGAGATGATCCGCCGCGTCGGCTGGTGCACCGGTGGTGGCCAGGGTTATATCGATGACGCAATTGCCGCCGGTGTCGACCTGTTCCTCAGTGGCGAAGCCAGCGAGCAAACCTTCCACAGCGCGCGCGAAAACGACATCAGCTTCATCGCTGCCGGCCATCACGCCACCGAGCGCTACGGCGTGCAGGCACTGGGCGACTACCTGGCCCGGCGCTTCGCCCTGGAGCATTTGTTTATCGATTGCCCGAATCCGATCTAAGCCACACAGCTCCCGCAGGAAGCCCAAACTCGGGGGCATATTCATATACCGTTTCGATCTAGCCGGCGCCCTGAATAGAAGAAGGTGCTGTGCTAGCATGCCCCGCTCGAACACGGCCCGCTGGCCGTCCATAAGATCGTTTTTCCGTGAGTAGCCATGGTCGACAAACTGACGCATCTGAAACAGCTGGAGGCGGAAAGCATCCACATCATCCGCGAGGTCGCCGCCGAGTTCGACAACCCGGTAATGCTCTACTCGATCGGTAAAGACTCCGCCGTGATGCTGCATCTGGCACGCAAGGCCTTCTTCCCGGGCAAACTGCCGTTCCCCGTGATGCACGTCGACACCCGCTGGAAATTCCAGGAGATGTACAGGTTCCGCGACAAGATGGTCGAGGAGCTTGGCCTGGACCTGATCACCCACGTCAACCCGGATGGTGTTGCGCAGGGCATCAACCCGTTCACCCACGGCAGCGCCAAGCACACCGATATCATGAAGACCGAAGGCCTCAAGCAGGCGTTGGACAAGCATGGTTTCGATGCCGCGTTCGGCGGTGCCCGTCGCGATGAAGAGAAATCCCGCGCCAAAGAGCGCGTGTACTCGTTCCGCGACAGCAAGCACCGCTGGGACCCGAAGAACCAGCGCCCGGAGCTGTGGAACGTTTATAACGGCAACGTCAACAAGGGCGAGTCGATTCGCGTGTTCCCGCTGTCCAACTGGACCGAGCTGGACATCTGGCAATACATCTACCTCGAAGGCATCCCGATCGTTCCGCTGTATTTCGCCGCCGAGCGTGACGTGATCGAGAAGAACGGCACGTTGATCATGATCGACGACGACCGCATCCTCGAGCACCTGTCCGACGAAGACAAAGCCCGCATCGTCAAAAAGAAAGTACGTTTCCGTACCCTTGGCTGCTACCCGTTGACGGGCGCGGTGGAGTCCGAAGCCGAGACGCTGACGGACATCATCCAGGAAATGCTCCTGACGCGAACTTCCGAGCGCCAGGGCCGGGTCATCGACCACGATGGCGCAGGCTCAATGGAAGATAAAAAACGTCAAGGTTATTTCTAAGGGGCTGTCATGTCGCATCAATCTGATTTGATCAGCGAGGACATCCTCGCCTACCTGGGCCAGCACGAGCGCAAAGAGATGTTGCGCTTCCTGACCTGCGGCAACGTCGACGACGGCAAGAGCACCCTGATCGGCCGCCTGCTGCACGACTCCAAGATGATCTACGAAGATCACCTGGAAGCCATTACCCGCGATTCGAAGAAGTCCGGCACCACCGGCGATGACATCGACCTGGCGTTGCTGGTCGACGGCTTGCAGGCTGAGCGTGAGCAGGGCATCACCATCGATGTCGCTTACCGCTACTTCTCCACCGCCAAGCGCAAATTCATCATCGCCGACACCCCAGGCCATGAGCAGTACACCCGCAACATGGCCACTGGCGCGTCTACCTGTGACCTGGCGATCATCCTCATCGACGCCCGCTACGGCGTGCAGACCCAGACCCGTCGCCACAGCTATATCGCCTCGTTGCTGGGTATCAAGCACATCGTGATCGCCGTCAACAAGATGGACATCAATGGCTTTGACCAAAGCGTATTCGAGGCCATCAAGGCCGATTACCTGAAGTTTGCCGACGGTATCGCGTTCAAGCCGAGCACCATGGCCTTTGTGCCGATGTCGGCGCTCAAGGGTGACAACGTGGTGAACAAGAGCGAGCGCTCGCCTTGGTACACCGGCCAGTCGCTGATGGAGATCCTCGAAACCGTCGAGATCGCCAACGACCGCAACTACACCGACCTGCGTTTCCCGGTGCAGTACGTCAACCGTCCGAACCTGAACTTCCGTGGTTTCGCAGGCACCCTGGCCAGCGGCATCGTGCACAAGGGCGACGAAGTCGTGGTGCTGCCGTCGGGCAAGAGCAGCCGCGTCAAATCCATTGTCACCTTCGACGGTGAACTGGAGCATGCCGGCCCAGGCCAGGCCGTGACCCTGACCATGGAAGACGAGATCGACATCTCCCGTGGCGACCTGCTGGTGCATGCCGACAACGTGCCGCAAGTGGCCGACGCCTTCGACGCCATGTTGGTGTGGATGGCCGAAGAACCGATGCTGCCGGGCAAGAAATATGACATCAAGCGTGCCACCAGCTACGTGCCGGGCTCCATCACCAGCATCGTGCACCGCGTGGACGTGAACACCCTGGCCGAAGGCCCTGCGAGTTCGCTGCAATTGAACGAGATTGGCCGGGTCAAGGTCAGCCTCGACGCAGCCATCGCCCTGGACGGTTATGACAGCAACCGCACCACCGGCGCGTTTATCGTCATCGACCGCTTGACCAACGGCACCGTGGCCGCCGGCATGATCATCGCACCGCCGGTCACTCACGGCAGCGCGGCGCAGCACGGCAAGTTGGCCCATGTAGCCACCGAGGAGCGCGCCCTGCGCTTCGGCCAGCAGCCGGCCACCGTGTTGTTCAGCGGCCTGTCGGGCGCCGGCAAGAGCACCCTGGCCTATGCGGTTGAGCGCAAGCTGTTCGACATGGGCCGTGCCGTGTTCGTACTGGATGGCCAGAACCTGCGTCATGACCTGAACAAGGGCTTGCCGCATGACCGTGCCGGGCGTACCGAGAACTGGCGTCGTGCCGCCCACGTTGCGCGCCAGTTCAACGAAGCCGGCCTGTTGACGCTGGCCGCGTTTGTCGCCCCGGATGCCGAAGGCCGTGAACAGGCCAAGTCGCTGATTGGCGCCGATCGCCTGTTGACCGTGTACGTGCAGGCGTCGCCGCTGGTGTGTGCCGAGCGTGATCCGCAAGGTTTGTACGCTGCGGGCGGGGATAACATCCCTGGCGAATCCTTCCCTTACGACGTGCCGTTGAACGCCGATCTGGTAATCGACACCCAGGCCCTGTCGCTGGAAGAGAGCGTCAAGCAAGTGCTGGAGCTGTTGCGTCAGCGCGGCGCGATCTAACACTCGCCGCAGTCAAATGTGGGAGGGGGCAAGCCCCTCCCACATTTTGATCATTTTTTGTCTGGGTAATCGGCGTGCAGCTTGTCCAGCAACTGATCCTTCTCTTCCCACAGCCGGTTGATCCAGCCCTGGAACGCCAGCCTGTACTCGGCATCCTGCTCATAATTCTTGCCAATGAACTCGGCCGGGATCGGCACTTCTTCAAACTGCACCACCACGTCCTTCACCTTACCGCACAGCAAATCCCAGTAGCCTGGGCGCCCGGCAGGGTAGTGGATGGTCACGTTGACCAGTGATTTGAGCTGTTCCCCCATGGCATCCAGCACAAACGCGATACCGCCAGCCTTGGGCTTGAGCAAATAGCGAAACGGTGAGTTCTGCTGCGCATGTTTGCCCGGCGTAAACCGTGTGCCCTCGGCAAAGTTGAAAATGCCCACCGGGTTGTCGCGAAATTTCGCGCAGGTCTTGCGGGTGGTTTCCAGGTCCTTGCCTTTCTTCTCCGGGTGTTTCTCCAGGTAGGCCTTGGTGTAGCGCTTCATGAACGGAAAGCCCAGCGCCCACCACGCCAGGCCAATCACCGGTACCCAGATCAGCTCTTGCTTGAGAAAGAACTTGAGCGGGCGAATGCGGCGGTTGAGCACGTATTGCAGCACCATGATGTCGACCCAGCTCTGGTGGTTGCTGGTCACCAGGTACGAGTGCTGATAGTCCAGGCCCTCAAGCCCTTTGAGGTGCCAGCGCGTGCGTTGCACCAGGTTCATCCAGCCTTTGTTGTTGGTGACCCAGGCTTCGTGAGTGTGGTTCATCAGCCATTCGCTGAAACGCTTGGCAAACGGCAGTGCCTTGAACAGCGCGACGATAAACAGGAACGAACACAGCAGGATCGTGTTCAGCGCCAACAGCAGTGATGCGATCACCCCGCGCATGGCGGCAGGTAGAAAAGCCAGCATTTAGATATCCATAGGTCGGTTGGCGGCTTGGATCGCAGTCAGCGCGATGGTGTACACGATGTCATCCACTTGGGCGCCGCGCGGCAGGTCGTTGACCGGTTTGCGCAGGCCTTGGAGCATCGGCCCCAGACTCACGCAATCGGCGCTGCGTTGCACCGCTTTGTGGGTGGTATTGCCGGTGTTCAGGTCGGGGAACACAAACACCGTGGCCTTGCCGGCGACCTGGCTATTGGGGGCCAACTGCCGTGCCACGTTTTCGTTGGCGGCGGCGTCGTATTGCAGCGGGCCGTCGATCAGCAGAGAGCTTTGCTGTTCATGGGCGAGCAGGGTGGCTTCGCGAACCTTCTCCACTTCCTCGCCGCTGGCGGAATCGCCGCTGGAATAGCTGATCATCGCCACGCGCGGGGTGATGCCGAACGCGGCCGCCGAGTCGGCGCTTTGCAGGGCGATTTCTGCCAGTTCGGCGGCGCTTGGGTGCGGGTTCATCACGCAGTCGCCATACACCAGCACCTGCTCGGGGAACAGCATGAAGAACACCGACGACACCAGCGTACAGCCCGGCGCGGTCTTGATCAGTTGCAGGGCGGGGCGGATGGTATTCGCGGTGGAGTGAATGACGCCGGAGACCAGGCCGTCGACTTCATCCAGCGCGAGCATCATGGTGGCGATCACCACGGTGTCTTCCAGTTGCTGCTCGGCCATCGGCGCGTTGAGGCTCTTGCTCTTGCGCAGCGCCACCATTGGCTCGACATAGCGCTGGCGGATCAGGTCCGGGTCAAGGATCTCCAGCCCTTCGGGCAATTCGATGCCTTGGGCGCGGGCCACCGCTTCCACATCCGCAGGCTTGGCCAGCAGCACGCAACGGGCAATGCCACGGGCCTGACAGATGGCGGCCGCCTGCACGGTCAGCGGTTCGCTGCCTTCGGGCAACACGATGCGTTTGTTGGCGGCCTGGGCTCGCTGGATCAGTTGGTAGCGGAACACCGCCGGCGACAGGCGCATTTCCCGTGGCGTGCCGCAACGCTGGTGCAGCCAGCGCGCATCGAGGTGGCTGGCGACGAAATCGGTGATGATCTCGGCCCGCTCGCGGTCATCGATGGGGATTTCCTTGTTCAGGTTGTTAAGCAGGTTGGCGGTCTCGTAGGAACCGGTACTCACCGACAGCACCGGCAACCCGGCCTGGAACGCGCCGCGGCACAGCTCCATGATGCGCGGGTCGGGCAGGGTATCGCTGGTCAACAGCAGGCCGGCCAAGGGCACGCCGTTGATCGCGGCCAGGCTGACGGCGAGGATGATGTCGTCACGGTCGCCGGGCGTTACCACCAGCACGCCGGGCTTGAGCAGTTCCACGGTGTTACGCATGGTGCGCGCGCAAATAATGATCTTGGTCATGCGCCGGGTTTCATAGTCGCCGGCATTGAGGATCTGTGCGCCCATCAGGTCGGCCACGTCGCGGGTGCGCGGCGCGTTGAGTTCGGGCTGATAAGGAATGCAGCCAAGCAGGCGGAAATCACCGCTGCGCAACAGCGGCGAATGTTCTTTAAGGCGCGCCGAGAACGCTTCCATGCTCTCGTCGGTGCGCACCTTGTTCAGGATGACGCCGAGTACTTTCGGGTCTTTTGGGCCGCCGAACAGTTGTGCCTGCAATTCCACGCGGCCGGAGAGTTCGGTGAGCACTTCGTTTTCCGGCGCCGATACCAGGATCACCTCGGCATCCAGGCTCTTGGCCAAGTGCAGGTTGACCCGCGCCGCATAACTGGCGCTGCGCGTGGGCACCATGCCTTCGACGATCAGCACGTCTTTGCCCACGGCCGCCTGCTGATACAGCGTGATGATTTCTTCGAGCAACTCGTCGAGCTGGCCGTCGCCGAGCATCCGCTCGACATGGGGCAGGCCCAGCGGGGGCGGCGGTTTGAGGCCGTGGGTGCGTGCCACCAGTTCGGTGGAGCGCTCAGGGCCGGTATCGCCTGGGTGCGGTTGGGCAATCGGCTTGAAAAAGCCGACTTTAAGCCCGGCTCGCTCAAGGGTACGCACCAGCCCAAGGCTGATGGAGGTCAGGCCCACACCAAAATCGGTGGGCGCGATAAAAAAAGTCTGCATGCGAATTCTCTGGAGGTGCATGGCTTCGGCGGCGCTCTATGGCTGAGTGCCTACCGGGAATCAGGCGCCAAGGTTATCGTTATTCACGCGCTTGCGTACACCAGCCGCAGGCAAAGGGCTGGCCTATTTTTTCCAGACGTTGTGCGGGGTCGAGCACCCAGGCGCGCGACTGCCATGGCGGCTGGTGGCGCAGGTGCTGGGTGTGGCCGCAGGACAGCTCGGCCACCCAGTGCCCGTCTTCGTCCTGATGAAAACCACAGACAGTGACCGTTTGTCGGCCCCGTCTGTCCGGGTTCCGTTCGCTTTCGGGCAAATCCTTGTTTAGACTTGTCCGTTCTTCATTCTTATGCAAAAGGTCTCGCCCCATGACGATCGCCGCTAACAAGGCTGTCTCCATCGACTATACCCTGACCAACGACGCTGGTGAGGTCATCGACAGCTCAGCCGGCGGCGCGCCGCTGGTCTACCTGCAAGGCGCAGGTAACATCATCCCAGGCCTGGAAAAGGCTCTGGAAGGCAAGGCAGTTGGTGATGAACTGACCGTTGCCGTAGAACCTGAAGATGCGTATGGCGAATATTCCGCCGAACTGGTCAGCACCCTGAGCCGCAGCATGTTCGAAGGCGTCGACGAACTGGAAGTGGGCATGCAGTTCCACGCTTCCGCGCCGGATGGCCAAATGCAGATCGTGACCATCCGTGATCTGGACGGCGACGACGTGACCGTTGATGGCAACCACCCGCTGGCGGGTCAGCGCCTGAACTTCCAGGTGAAGATCGTTGCCATCCGCGACGCCTCCCAGGAAGAAGTGGCCCATGGTCACGTCCACGGTGAAGGCGGTCATCACCATTGATTGATGTTTTGATCAAGCGGTAGCCAAAACGCCCCGACCTGTTCGGGGCGTTTTTTTATCTGAAATTCACCGCGTTCCAAATGTGGAAGGCGCACTTCAGAAAACAAAAATGCCCCGGACCTTTCGGTACGGGGCATTTCTTAACTGTTTCGCAACCTGGGCTGCGTTGCAGTTGTTACCACTTAGGCTGCGGCAGCAACGCTCAGAGCCTTGATGTGGCCATTCAGGCGGCTCTTATGACGAGCGGCCTTGTTCTTGTGGATGATGCCTTTATCGGCCATACGGTCGATAACAGGCACAGCCAGAACGTAAGCTGCTTGAGCTTTTTCAGCGTCTTTGGTGTCGATGGCTTTAACTACATTCTTGATGTAGGTACGAACCATGGAACGCAGGCTGGCGTTGTGGCTGCGACGCTTCTCAGCCTGTTTTGCACGTTTTTTGGCGGAAGGTGTGTTGGCCACCGTCGAGCTCCTCGAAAGACTTTTTAGGAAATAGCAAACAAAATAGGCCGCGAATCATGCCGATGACTTGACGGGTTGTCAAGGGCGGCTGATGCGAACTGCTGAGTGGTCGATCTGAAGAGGCGGGTGATTTATTTCCGGCGCTTGACCTGTAAACTCGCGAGCTTTGGCTCTGTGCTGTTGCAGGCGCGCAGTATCGCATAAGTAGGCGCTTTGTTCGCCTGCTCTTTATCCATAGGCGCAAACTCTTTCAATGAATCTGCTCAAATCGTTGGCCGCCGTCAGCTCTATCACGATGATCTCCCGGGTTTTAGGGTTTGTGCGTGACACCCTGCTGGCGCGTATTTTTGGCGCCAGTATGGCCACGGATGCGTTCTTTATTGCCTTTAAATTGCCCAACCTGCTGCGGCGGATCTTCGCCGAGGGGGCCTTTTCCCAGGCATTTGTACCGATCCTGGCGGAATACAAAACCCAGCAGGGCGAGGAGGCGACCCGAACCTTTATTGCCTACGTCTCGGGCCTGCTGACCCTGGTGTTGATGCTGGTGACGCTCATCGGCATGCTTGCGGCGCCCTGGGTCATCTGGGCCACGGCCCCCGGCTTTGCCAATACCCCGGAAAAATTCGCGCTGACCACCGACCTGCTGCGAGTGACCTTTCCTTATATATTGCTGATCTCCCTGTCGTCCCTGGCCGGGGCGATCCTCAATACCTGGAACCGTTTCTCGGTGCCGGCATTCGTACCGACCCTGCTTAACGTCAGCATGATCGTCTTCGCGTTGTTCCTCACGCCGTACTTCGAGCCGCCGGTGATGGCCCTGGGCTGGGCCGTGCTGGCCGGTGGCCTGGCGCAATTGTTGTACCAGCTGCCGCACCTGAAAAAGATCGGCATGCTGGTGTTGCCGCGTTTGAACCTCAAGGACACCGGCGTGTGGCGCGTCATGCGCAATATGCTGCCGGCGATCCTCGGCGTGTCGGTCAGCCAGATCTCCCTGATCATTAACACTGCGTTCGCTTCGTTGCTGGTGTCGGGCTCTGTGTCGTGGATGTACTACGCCGACCGCCTGATGGAACTGCCCTCCGGCGTGCTCGGCGTGGCCCTCGGTACCATTCTGCTGCCAACCCTGGCGCGCACCTACGCGAGCAAGGACCGCCAGGAATACTCGCGCATCCTCGATTGGGGGCTGCGCCTGTGCTTCGTCCTGGTGTTGCCCTGCGCCCTGGCCCTGGGCATCCTCGCCGAGCCGCTGACGGTGGCGCTGTTCCAATACGGGCAATTCGATGCCTATGACGCGTTAATGACGCAGCACGCGCTGGTCGCCTATTCCGTGGGCCTGCTGGGCATCATCGTGATCAAAGTGCTGGCACCGGGGTTTTATGCGCAGCAGAACATCCGTACGCCGGTAAAAATCGCGATCTTCACCTTGATCGTCACCCAACTGCTGAACCTGGTGTTTATCGGCCCGCTGGCCCACGCCGGCCTGGCCCTGGCGATCAGCGCCGGTGCGTGCATCAACGCTGGCCTTTTGTTTTACCAACTGCGCAAACAGCAGATGTTCCAGCCGCAGCCGGGTTGGGGCCTGTTTGCGCTCAAGCTGCTGGTGGCGGTGGCAATGATGTCGGCGGTGCTGCTCGGGCTGATGCACGTGATGCCCGCCTGGAGCGAAGGCCATATGCTGGAGCGCTTCATGCGCCTGGGCGTGCTGGTCGTCGCTGGCGTGGTGGTGTACTTCGGCATGTTGCTGCTGCAGGGTTTCCGTTTGCGGGATTTCAATCGCAAGTCCCTGAGTTAGAGAGTTTGCCGCGATAAAACGGCAGTTTTATCGATTCGACCCATTTGGCCTGCGCTGTTGCCTGTCGTCCGGGGCCGGGTGTGGTTATAATCGACCACTTTATGAGCAAGAAGCGCGTTATGCAGCTGGTTCGAGGTCTCCACAACCTGCGCCCCGAGCATCGGGGCTGCGTCGCCACTATTGGCAACTTTGACGGTGTTCACCGTGGCCACCAGGCTATCCTGGCCCGGCTGCGCGAGCGCGCCGTCGAGTTGGGCGTACCCAGCTGCGTGGTGATTTTTGAGCCACAGCCGCGGGAGTTCTTTACCCCAGAAACGGCTCCGGCCCGCCTGGCCCGCTTGCGGGACAAGCTGCAACTGCTGGCTGAAGAAGGCGTGGACCGCGTTCTCTGCCTGGCTTTCAACCAGCGCTTGCAAAGCCTCAGCGCCGCCGAATTCGTCGATCGCATCCTGGTGGATGGCTTGGGCGTACAACACCTGGAGGTCGGTGACGACTTCCGTTTTGGTTGCGACCGCGTCGGCGATTTCGATTTCCTGCAACACGCTGGCGTAGAGCAGGGTTTTACCGTCGAGGCCGCGCAAACCGTCGAACTGGACGGCCTGCGCGTGAGCAGTACACAGGTGCGTAACGCCCTGGCCGCTGCCGACTTCGCCTTGGCCGAGCGATTGCTCGGTCGCCCGTTCCGCATTGCCGGGCGGGTGTTGCACGGCCAGAAGTTGGCGCGCCAATTAGGCACGCCTACCGCCAACGTGCAACTCAAGCGCCGTCGAGTGCCGCTGACCGGGGTTTACCTGGTGAGCGTCGACATCGACGGCCAATCGTGGCCGGGAGTCGCCAATATAGGCGTCAGGCCCACGGTTGCAGGTGATGGCAAGGCCCACCTGGAAGTTCACCTTTTGGATTTTGCCGGTGATTTATACGACCGGCGTTTGACGGTGGTTTTCCACCAAAAGCTGCGTGAAGAGCAGCGTTTCGCCTCCCTTGAGGCGTTGAAAACGGCGATCAATGCGGATGTCGCCGCCGCCCGTGCACTAGCCGCACCTAGCGCCCATCGCTAACCGAAGAGCCTTAAATGACCGACTATAAAGCCACGCTAAACCTTCCGGACACCGCCTTCCCAATGAAGGCCGGCCTGCCACAGCGCGAACCGCAGATCCTGCAGCGCTGGGACAGTATTGGCCTGTACGGAAAGTTGCGCGAAATTGGCAAGGATCGTCCGAAGTTCGTCCTGCACGACGGCCCTCCTTATGCCAACGGCACGATTCACATCGGTCATGCGCTGAACAAGATTCTCAAGGACATGATCCTGCGCTCCAAAACCCTTTCGGGCTTCGACGCACCCTATGTCCCGGGTTGGGACTGCCACGGCCTGCCGATCGAGCACAAAGTCGAAGTGACCTACGGCAAGAACCTGGGTGCCGATAAAACCCGCGAACTGTGCCGTGCCTACGCCACCGAGCAGATCGAAGGGCAGAAGTCCGAGTTCATCCGCCTGGGTGTGCTGGGCGACTGGGCCAACCCGTACAAAACCATGAACTTCAAGAACGAGGCCGGTGAAATCCGTGCCTTGGCCGAAATCGTCAAGGGCGGTTTCGTGTTCAAGGGCCTCAAGCCCGTGAACTGGTGCTTTGACTGCGGTTCGGCCCTGGCTGAAGCGGAAGTCGAGTACGAAGACAAGAAGTCCTCGACCATCGACGTGGCCTTCCCGATCGCCGACGACGCCAAGCTGGCCGAGGCTTTCGGCCTGGCAAGCCTGGCCAAGCCGGCTGCCATCGTGATCTGGACCACCACCCCCTGGACCATTCCCGCCAACCAGGCGCTGAACGTGCACCCGGAATTCACCTACGCCCTGGTGGACGTGGGTGATCGCCTGCTGGTGCTCGCCGAGGAAATGGTCGAGGCGTGCCTGGCGCGTTACGAACTGCAAGGCTCGGTGATCGCCACCACCACCGGCTCCGCGCTGGAACTGATCAACTTCCGTCACCCGTTCTATGACCGCCTGTCGCCGGTGTACCTGGCTGACTACGTCGAGCTGGGTTCGGGTACTGGCATTGTCCACTGCTCGCCGGCCTACGGCGTGGACGACTTCGTGATCTGCAAGAAATACGGCATGGTCAACGACGACATCATCAACCCGGTACAGAGCAACGGTGTCTACGTGCCGTCGCTGGAGTTCTTCGGCGGCCAGTTCATCTTCAAGGCCGATCAGCCGATCATCGACAAGTTGCGTGAAGTCGGTGCGCTGATGCAAACCGACACCATCAAGCACAGCTACATGCACTGCTGGCGCCACAAGACTCCGCTGATCTACCGCGCCACTGCGCAGTGGTTCATCGGCATGGACAAAGCGCCGACCAGCGGCGACACCCTGCGTGTTCGCTCGCTCAAAGCCATTGAAGACACCCAGTTCGTGCCGGCCTGGGGCCAGGCGCGCCTGCACTCGATGATCGCCAATCGCCCGGACTGGTGCATCTCCCGCCAACGTAACTGGGGCGTGCCGATCCCGTTCTTCCTGAACAAGGAAAGCGGCGAACTGCACCCGCGCACCGTCGAACTGATGGAAGTCGTGGCCCAGCGCGTTGAACAGGAAGGCATCGAAGCCTGGTTCAAGCTGGACGCCGCCGAGCTGCTGGGCGACGAAGCGCCGCAGTACGACAAGATCAGCGACACCCTCGACGTGTGGTTCGACTCCGGCACCACCCATTGGCACGTGCTGCGTGGTTCGCACCCGATGGGCCATGACGCTGGCCCGCGTGCCGACCTGTACCTGGAAGGCTCCGACCAACACCGTGGCTGGTTCCACTCTTCGTTGCTGACCGGTTGCGCTATCGACAATCACGCGCCGTACCGCGAACTGCTGACCCACGGCTTCACCGTCGACGAGACGGGTCGCAAGATGTCCAAGTCGCTGAAAAACGTGATCGAACCGAAAAAAATCAACGACACCCTGGGCGCCGACATCATGCGCCTGTGGGTGGCGTCTACCGATTACTCGGGCGAAATCGCCGTGTCGGACCAGATCCTGGCCCGCAGCGCCGATGCCTACCGCCGTATCCGTAATACCGCGCGCTTCCTGCTGTCGAACCTGACCGGTTTTAACCCGGCCACCGACATCCTGCCGGCCGAGGACATGCTCGCCCTGGACCGTTGGGCCGTGGACCGTACCCTGTTGCTGCAGCGCGAGTTGCAGGAACACTACGGCGAATACCGCTTCTGGAACGTCTACTCGAAAATCCACAACTTCTGCGTGCAGGAGCTCGGTGGTTTCTACCTCGACATCATCAAGGACCGCCAGTACACCACCGGTGCCAACAGCAAGGCACGCCGCTCGGCGCAGACCGCGCTGTACCACATCTCTGAAGCGCTGGTGCGCTGGATCGCGCCGATCCTGGCCTTCACCGCCGACGAGCTGTGGGAATACCTGCCGGGCGAGCGTAACGAATCGGTCATGCTCAACACCTGGTATGAAGGCCTGACCGAGTTGCCGGCTGACTTCGAACTGGGCCGCGAATACTGGGAAGGCGTAATGGCCGTCAAGGTCGCGGTGAACAAGGAGCTGGAGGTTCAGCGTGCGGCCAAAGCCGTTGGCGGCAACCTGCAAGCCGAAGTCACCCTGTTTGCCGAGGAAGGCCTGACGGCCGACCTGGCCAAGCTGAGCAACGAACTGCGCTTTGTGCTGATCACCTCCACCGCGAGCCTGGCGCCATTCGCCCAGGCCCCGGCGGACGCCGTGGCCACCGAAGTGCCGGGCCTCAAGCTCAAAGTGGTCAAGTCGGCCTTCCCCAAGTGCGCGCGTTGCTGGCACTGCCGTGAAGATGTCGGCGTAAACCCGGAGCATCCGGAAATCTGCGGTCGTTGCGTCGACAACATTTCCGGTGAAGGCGAGGTTCGTCACTATGCCTGACACCCGTCGTTTCGGACGCCTGGGCTTGCTCGTGTTGAGCCTGCTGATCCTGATCATTGACCAGGTCAGCAAGGCTCACTTCGAAGGCTCCCTGGAAATGTTCCAGCAAATCGTGGTGATCCCGGATTACTTCAGTTGGACCCTGGCCTACAACACCGGCGCCGCCTTCAGTTTCCTCGCCGATGGTGGTGGTTGGCAGCGTTGGTTGTTTGCCCTGATCGCCTTGGTGGTCAGTGCGGTGCTGGTGGTCTGGCTCAAGCGCCTGGGCCGTGATGACACCTGGCTTGCCGTCGCCCTGGCCCTGGTGCTGGGCGGTGCACTGGGTAACCTGTACGACCGCATTGCCCTCGGCCATGTGATCGACTTCATCCTGGTGCATTGGCAGAACCGTCATTATTTCCCTGCGTTCAACTTCGCCGACAGTGCCATCACCGTGGGCGCAATCATGCTGGCGCTGGATATGTTCAAAAGTAAGAAAACCGGAGAGACCGTCAATGACTGATCAGGTATTGGCTGAGCAACGCATCGGCCAGAACACGGAAGTCACTTTGCATTTCGCACTGCGTCTGGAAAATGGCGACACGGTCGACAGCACGTTCGACAAGGCCCCGGCGACCTTCAAAGTCGGCGACGGCAACCTGCTGCCGGGTTTCGAAGCGGCACTGTTCGGTTTCAAGGCCGGTGACAAGCGCACCCTGCAGATCCTGCCGGAAAACGCCTTTGGCCAGCCCAACCCGCAAAACGTACAGATCATCCCGCGTTCGCAGTTCCAGGATATGGAACTGTCGGAAGGCCTGCTGGTGATTTTCAACGATGCGGCGAACACTGAATTGCCTGGCGTGGTGAAAGCATTTGATGACGCGCAAGTGACCATCGACTTCAACCACCCGTTGGCTGGCAAGACACTGACCTTTGACGTCGAGATTATTAACGTCAAAGCGCTGTAACTGAGCGTACGCGCTCTAAAATGTGGGAGGGGGCTAGCTCCCGATAGCGGCGTATCAGCTAAATATGTACAGACTGATATACCGATATCGGGAGCCAGCCCCCTCCCACCTTTGATCTCCATTGTTGGTTGAGTCAGTGTCAAATTGACTCAATGTGGCTGCAAAACACGAGGCACAGCATGCAAATCAAACTCGCCAACCCCCGTGGTTTCTGCGCCGGCGTGGATAGGGCGATCGAAATCGTCAACCGCGCCCTTGAAGTCTTCGGGCCGCCTATCTACGTGCGCCATGAAGTCGTCCACAACAAATTCGTGGTCGAGGACCTGCGCGCACGCGGTGCGATCTTTGTCGAAGAGCTGGATCAGGTGCCGGACGACGTTATCGTTATCTTCAGCGCCCATGGTGTTTCCCAGGCCGTGCGTACCGAAGCGGCAGGCCGTGGCCTGAAAGTCTTCGACGCCACGTGCCCGCTGGTCACCAAGGTGCATATCGAAGTCGCGCGCTACAGTCGCGACGGTCGTGAATGCATCCTGATCGGCCATGCCGGCCACCCGGAAGTTGAAGGCACCATGGGCCAGTACGACGCCAGTAATGGCGGCGCGATTTACCTGGTGGAAGACGAAAAAGACGTCGCCAGCCTACAGGTGAATAACCCTGAACGTTTGGCCTTCGTGACCCAGACCACCTTGTCCATGGACGATACCAGTCGCGTGATCGATGCCCTGCGCACCCGCTTTCCAGCCATTGGCGGCCCGCGCAAAGACGACATTTGCTACGCCACCCAAAACCGCCAGGATGCGGTCAAGCAACTGGCTGATGAATGCGATGTGGTACTGGTCGTCGGCAGCCCAAACAGCTCCAACTCCAACCGCCTGCGCGAGTTGGCTGAGCGCATGGCGACACCGGCATACCTGATCGACGGTGCCGAAGACCTGCAGCGCAGTTGGTTCGACGGTGTCGAGCGGATTGGTATCACCGCCGGCGCCTCGGCCCCGGAAGTGCTGGTGCGCGGCGTTATCCAGCAACTGCATGCCTGGGGTGCTACCGGCGCTGATGAATTGGCTGGCCGTGAGGAGAACATCACGTTCTCTATGCCCAAGGAGCTGCGGGTGCGCTCGCTGCTGTGACGGCCGGGATGCCGGAATAGCTCCGGCACAACGCCTGCTCGGCTTTGTCGCTGCGCAGGCTGATGCGCCCGCTGGGTGCCAGCACCACCTGGTGCAAGCTCTGGGGCTGGTCCGTGGCGCAGACATGCACCGTGCCGGCCCGAAACCCTCCTCCTGAAAACACCGGTTCGCCCAGCCCGTTGAAACGTACCTGGCTCTTGACCGGCCCATTGCCGACGATGGGCACGCGCCCGCTGTCCTGGCGCTCCAGCAGTACGGGGTTGTCATCGTCCTCTTGACCGCGCCCGCTCAGATCCGCGATTACCCGCCAGCCTTGGCTCCAGTCATCATTGACGGCGTAAATGACCACCGCCCGGTTGCGTACGATGGCTTCAGTGCGGGCGAAGCGAAGCCCGCTCGCCAGTGATCGTGCCGCGCTCTGTCGTTGCTGTGACTCGAGCAGGCTCTTGAAACCGGGCACGGCCAGGTGCGCCAGGATGCCGCTCACCAGCAGCCCGAGCAGCAGCTCTATTAAAGTGAAACCCCGTTGGCGCATGTAATGTCCCTCCGTGGACGCAGGTCTGGATGCGGCTCAGTCAAAGGTATAGCGGCTGGAACGAGGCGCTGGATGATGGCCTTTACGTCCAAAGTATTTCCCTTTGTTCCGCGAGCGGCACGGGCGAAAAACCAGCGCTAGGCTTGAGTCGCACGGCGGGCTTTGCCTGCTTTTCTGGCCTTCGACACGGATCGCGACGGTAATGCAGATTTATGTGAACACTTGTTTTTCCTGCTCTTTACCCCGGTACCAAATCGGCATGACGCTGATCGAGGCGCTGGTAGCGGTGCTGATTCTTACCGTTGGTCTGTTAGGTGCGGCTGCGCTTCAGCTCAATGCGCTCAAGTACACCGACAGCGCGAGGATGGCCAGCCAAGCCAGTTTCATCGCCTATGACATGCTCGACCGAATCCGCGCCAATTCCAGCGCGGACTACCAATGGGGGCGAATTGAGCGAGCCCCGACCACCTCTGCCGGGGTGCGCGACCTGGATCTGCGCGATTTCCAGAGCAACATCCTCGGGTTTGCCGGCGAGAGCGCCAAAGGCGCGGTAGCGGTCAGTGCAGATGAAGTGACCGTGAGCATCCGTTGGGATGACAGCAGGGCGACGCACACGGCCGGAGCCCGGGAAACGTTCACGCTGACCAGTCGCATCGGCTCTGCGTCACGAGTGGCGCAATGAGGTACCGGGTTCGCGGTTTCAGTCTGGTGGAGTTGTTATTGGCCTTGGTTATCGGGCTTGTGCTGTTGCTTGGCGCAAGCCAGGTGCTGATCAGTTCCCGCGTGACCCACGCCAGTCAACAGGCGGCGATGCTGCTGCAAGATGACGCACGCTTTGTACTGAGCAAAATGATCCAGGATATTCGTCAGGCAGGCATGTTTGGCTGTTTGGCCCCGGCGTTTATCGAGAATGCGCCTTTAGCCTTTGATCGACCCATCACCTGGAGTGCCGGGGGCGGTTCGACTTCGCTGACGTTGCTCACGGCGCAGGTTGGCGAAGAGGGTGGCAGGCCGGATTGGACGGTACTGTCGGACTGCACGTCCACTGCCCACGCCTATATCGGTAACGCTCCTGCGCCCGAGCCCGGGCAGATCCGTTTTGCTATACGCCAACTCACCTATACCTTCGAGACCGGGCAGTTGAAGGTCGCCACGCCCAATGCACCGGCCAAGGCGGTACTGGTGGATAACGTACGGGCATTCGATATCAGTTTCGGCGTGGCCGCCAGGTTGGATTCGACAGGCGTTGTGCGTTACGAGACCCGCCCCGCCGACGAAGCCTTGATCCGCAGCGTGCGCCTGCGCATGACTCTGCAAGACCCAGCTGGCCGTGTCAAAGACCAAACCTACAGTGTCGTGGCGGCGCTGCGAAACCGCCTGGGGTAGGGGCATCTTGATGATGGTGGGTATTTCTTCGCGACAGACGGGCATGGTCTTGCTGACCAGCCTGGTCCTTCTGCTGCTGTTGTCGTTGATCGGCTTGTCGTCGATGCAGGGGGCCGTTACCCAGCAAAAGATCGCCGGCAGCCTTTGGCATCGCAACCAGTCGTTCCAAAGTGCCGAGAGCGGCTTGAGGCTGGGGGAACGGGCTGTGCAGCAAATGGGCGCCGTCATGCCCCTGTGCCGGTCGATCATCCATTGTGCGCCGCCGGGCGAGGCATTTTCGGTGCTGGGCGCCGGGGCTCATCCTGTTTCGGCGGTTAGCTGGGTTGCCCTCAAGGCTGGGCTTTATGGGGTTCAATCCTTGGGGGTTGGGACCGGGCTGGCGCATTTGCCGCCGCACAGTTCTGCGGCGTTGTTCCGGGTCACGGCGGTCGGCATCAGTGGTCAATCGCGCACCGTATTGGAGACCGTGTATGCGCGGGTAGAAGAGCAGGGGTGCTCGCGGTTTCAGCGAGTGGCGTGGCGACAACTTCAATGAGGAGCAGTGGGATGGGCAAGGACAGCCTGGGCTTTACCCTGATCGAGTTACTGATCGCCATGGCGATCATCGCATTTATGGCCGGGATCGCTTACCCCGGCTACTCCGGCCATGTGAAGAAGGTTTATCGCGCGGAAATTGTCGCGTTGTTGAACGAGCAAGCCCAGCACCTGGAGCGCTTTTATACGAGCAACGGCACTTTTATTGACGCCAGTGGCATCAGCGCGGGCAATGATCGCTATAGAATCACCGCTGTGTTGAATCCTCAGGATTTCCACCTGCTGGCGGTGCCGATCACAGGCTCAGCTATGGTCGACGACCCGTGCGGTAACTTCAGCTTGACCAGCACCGGTGCGCGGGAAAACCCGGGTGCAGCGCCTGAAATGTCGCGGCACCAGTGCTGGGGGCAGTGATGAGAGTGTTGGATGACTGGGCGCCGGGTGCGCTTGTTTCTTTTTATCGGCTGGATCGAATGATGGCTAGGCAACAGCAAGTGGTGATCGTCGGTGGCGGAGTCATCGGTTTGTTGACGGCGTACAACCTTGCGACCCAGGGGCAGGCGGTGGTGCTGCTGGAGCGCGCGGGCGTGGGGCAGGAGTCGTCCTGGGCGGGGGGCGGTATTGTTTCGCCCCTGTATCCGTGGCGCTATAGCCCGGCGGTCACCGCGCTGGCGCATTGGTCCCAAGATTTTTATCCACAACTGGCCGAGCGGCTGTTTGCCGCTACGGGTATCGACCCGCAGGTACATACCACTGGCCTGTACTGGCTGGACCTGGACGACGAAACCGAGGCGCTGGCTTGGGCTGCCCGTGAAGGTCGCCCCCTGAGCAAGGTCGATATGGCGGCTGCCCATGACGCGGTTCCGGTGCTGGGTGGTGGGTATTCCCAGGCGATCCATATGGCCGACGTGGCGAATGTGCGTAACCCGCGCCTGGTCAAGTCGCTCAAGGCTGCGTTGCTGGCTCTACCCGGCGTCACCCTCCACGAACAGTGCGAAGTCAGCGGGTTTGTCCTCGGCGATGGGCGCGTGTTGGGGGTGAATACGGCACATGGCCCGATCCTGGGCAAACAGGTGGTGCTGGCGGCGGGCGCGTGGAGCGGTGAACTGCTGGGCACGCTGGGCTTGTCGCTGCCAGTGGAGCCGGTAAAAGGCCAGATGATCCTCTACAAATGCGCTGCGGATTTTCTGTCGTGCATGGTGCTGGCCAAGGGGCGTTATGCGATCCCGCGGCGCGACGGGCATATCCTGATTGGCAGTACTCTGGAGCACGAAGGCTTCGACAAGACCCCCACTGACACCGCATTGGAAAGCCTCAAGGCCTCAGCCGTCGAGCTGATTCCCGCACTGGCGGACGCCGAGGTGGTTGGGCACTGGGCCGGTTTGCGGCCAGGTTCGCCGGAAGGCATTCCGTATATCGGCCAGGTGCCGGGCTTCGAAGGGTTGTGGCTAAATTGCGGGCATTATCGCAATGGCCTGGTGCTGGCGCCGGCTTCCTGTCAGTTGTTCGCCGATCTGTTGCTGGCTCGTACGCCGATCATCGACCCTTCACCTTATGCGCCTGAAGGGCGAGTCAACGCTGGATAGACTTCGGCCCTTGCTCCAAATGCGCCTGGGTGCAGTACCACTCCTGGCGCAAGCTGAGGGCGCGGTCCTGCGGCAGGTGCACGCCGCAGTGAGCGCAGCGCACCATCAGTGCCGAATGGGGCTCGCCGGCACGCTGTTGCTTGGCGGCTGGGCTTTTGAATTTGCGCCAGAACCATACCGCGGCAGCAATAACGGCGATCCAGAACAGAAGACGAAGCATAGTAGGCAGTTCTCGACAAGTAATGCGCCAGTTTAGCCAAGGACATGTCGGGCGCACAGAGTAATAATGCTCACCCATAAAAAAGGAGCCCCCTGGGGGCTCCTTTTTACGTTTCGCCGACTGATCAGTCGAACACGCCGAACGTCATGTAGCTGAACCACGAGCGGTCCTGATTGTTGCCCAGGGCTTGCGGTGCTTCCTCTTCGATCACGTCGCCGTTCTCGTCGTGAGGCTTGAGATCCGAAGGGATGGCGTCTTTCGCGTCCTGGTACTGCTTGATCACGTCCTGATTGGCGCGGGTTTCGCCCGGCGGCAATGGTGGGCGGGACTCGATCAGGCCCAGGGTATATTTGCTCAACCACGAACGGTTGTCCGCTTCGGCGACCTGAGGCACGAACTGGCCGTCTTTCAGGCTAGGGTGATCCGGGTAGTTGAGCTTCAGGGTTTCCAGGCTGGTGCTGGCCAGATCGTCCAGGTGCAGGCGCTGGTAAGCCTCGGTCATCACGGCCAGGCCATCACCCACCGAAGGGGTTTCCTGGAAGTTCTCGACCACGTAACGGCCACGGTTGGCGGCAGCGACGTAGGCCTGACGGGTCAGGTAGTAGTGCGCCACGTGAATTTCGTAGGACGCCAGCAGGTTGCGCAGGTAGATCATGCGCTGCTTGGCGTCCGGCGCGTAGCGGCTGTTGGGGTAGCGGCTGGTCAGCTGGGCGAACTCGTTGTAGGAATCGCGGGCGGCGCCGGGGTCACGCTTGGTCATGTCCAGCGGCAGGAAGCGCGCCAGCAGGCCAACATCCTGATCGAACGAGGTCAGGCCCTTCATGTAGTAGGCGTAGTCGACGTTCGGGTGCTGTGGGTGCAAGCGGATAAAGCGCTCGGCGGCGGACTTGGCGGCCTCCGGCTCGGCGTTCTTGTAGTTGGCGTAGATGAGTTCAAGCTGCGCCTGGTCAGCATAGCGCCCGAACGGATAGCGCGACTCCAGTGCCTTCAGCTTCGCTGTGGCGCTGGTGTAGCTATTATTGTCCAAGTCTTTCTGAGCCAGTTGGTACAACTCGACTTCGCTCAGGTTTTCGTCGACGACTTCCTTTGTTGACGAGCAAGCAGCAGTCATGGCGAGGATGGCGATCAGCAGCAGGTGTTTCACTTGCATGGCGGCTTGCGTCCCTATGACGGCCGCTGTCTTGGGCGGGGCCGTCCTGTTATGATGAGCGCCCCGTTGAAAGCCTCGGGGCAAAAGACGCCGTATTTAACCACAAGCGCGCAGCCGAAACCAAAGGCTGTGCCACGCCTAGTCTGAGCATGTCCGATAAAATTGAACTTCGCGCAGAGGTGCCGTCCGAATTGGGCGGCCAACGCCTCGATCAAGTCGCCGCACAATTATTCGCTGAGCACTCGCGCTCGCGCCTTTCCGCCTGGATCAAAGACGGCCGCCTGACTGTGGATGGAGCGGTTATCCGCCCGCGAGACATAGTCCATGGCGGTGCGATTCTTGAGCTGACTGCCGAGCAGGAAGCCCAGGGAGAATGGGTCGCCCAGGACATCGAGCTGGATATCGTCTATGAAGACGACGACATCCTGGTCATCAATAAACCCGCAGGCCTGGTGGTTCACCCGGCGGCCGGGCACGCTGATGGCACTTTGCTCAATGCCTTGTTGCACCACATCCCCGACATTATCAATGTGCCTCGCTGCGGCATCGTGCACCGTCTGGACAAGGACACCACCGGCTTGATGGTGGTGGCCAAGACCATTCAGGCGCAGACGCAACTGGTTACGCAGTTGCAGAGCCGTAGCGTCAGCCGGATCTATGAGTGCATCGTGATCGGCGTGGTCGTGGCGGGTGGCAAGATCAACGCCCCGATCGGTCGCCACGGCCAGCAGCGCCAGCGTATGGCGGTGATGGAAGGTGGTAAGCAGGCCGTGAGCCACTACCGCGTGCTGGAGCGTTTCCGTTCCCACACCCACGTGCGGGTTAAGCTGGAAACCGGTCGTACCCACCAGATTCGCGTGCACATGGCCCATATCAACTTCCCGCTGGTCGGCGATCCTGCCTACGGTGGTCGTTTCCGTATTCCGCCGGCAGCCAGCCAGACCATGGTCGAGTCGCTCAAAACGTTCCCGCGCCAGGCGCTGCATGCGCGCTTCCTGGAGCTGGACCATCCGACGAGCGGTCAGCGCATGAGCTGGGAATCGCCACTTCCTGACGATTTTGTCTGGTTGCTGTCGCTGCTCAAGCAAGATCGCGAGGCGTTTGTCGGATGAGTGACTGGCTGATACCTGACTGGCCCGCGCCGGACCGGGTAAAGGCCTGCGTCACCACCCGTGCGGGCGGCGTGAGCCTGGCGCCGTTCGACAGCCTCAACCTGGGCGATCATGTCGAGGACAGCCTTGAGGCCGTCCTCGAGAACCGCCGCCGTCTTACCGAAGCCTTTGGTATTCAGCCGGCCTGGCTGCGCCAGGTTCATGGCGTGAGTGTGGTCGAGGCCGACCCCGACCGCACGGCTGAAGCCGATGGCAGTTGGACCAGCACGCCGGGCATCGCCTGCACCGCCATGACCGCCGATTGCCTGCCTGCGTTGTTCTGCAACCGTGCGGGTACCCGTGTCGCGGCGGCCCATGCCGGTTGGCGTGGGCTGGCGGCGGGTGTGTTGGAAGCTGCTTTTGAAAGCCTGGCCGCAGAGCCCGCCGATGTATTGGTCTGGCTGGGCCCGGCAATCGGTCCGCAAGCCTTCGAGGTCGGCCCGGAAGTGCGTGACGCCTTCGTGAAGCAACTGCCGGGTACCGTCGACGCCTTTGTGCCGAGCCGCAACCTTGGCAAGTTCATGGCCGACATTTATATGCTGGCGCGTCTGCGCCTCGCTGCGCGTGGCGTCACGGCCGTGTACGGTGGCGGTTTGTGCACGGTGACCGACCCGCGTTTCTTCTCTTACCGCCGCAGCCCGCGCACCGGTCGGTTTGCCTCCCTTATCTGGCTGGAACGCTAGACTCTCCTGATCCATATCAAGCATCGCCCGCTTGAATCCTCCAGAATCCACCCCATCTATAAGGGTATCTGGCAGGTTTCTTCATTCAGGAATGTTTTATAGCTCCGGCCTGCTCAAAAGGAAGGTGACTAATGCGTATTGATCGTTTAACCAGCAAATTGCAGTTGGCCTTATCGGACTCCCAATCCTTGGCGGTCGGCCTCGACCACCCGGCCATCGAGCCCGCGCACTTGATGCAGGCGCTCCTGGAGCAGCAAGGTGGTTCTATCAAACCTTTGCTGATGCAGGTGGGCTTTGACGTCAACAGCCTGCGCAAGGAGTTGAGCAAAGAGCTCGACCAACTGCCGAAAATCCAGAACCCGACCGGCGACGTGAACATGTCGCAGGACTTGGCGCGCCTGCTTAACCAGGCCGACCGCCTCGCCCAGCAAAAAGGCGACCAGTTCATTTCCAGCGAACTGGTGTTGCTCGCCGCGATGGACGAAAACAGCAAGCTCGGCAAATTGCTGTTGGGGCAGGGCGTGAGCAAGAAAGCCTTGGAAAATGCCATCAACAACCTGCGTGGTGGCGACGCGGTCAACGACCCCAACCACGAGGAGTCGCGCCAGGCCCTGGACAAGTACACCGTCGACCTGACCAAGCGCGCCGAAGACGGCAAGCTTGACCCGGTGATCGGGCGTGACGATGAAATCCGTCGCACCATCCAGGTCCTGCAGCGGCGTACCAAGAACAACCCGGTACTGATCGGTGAGCCTGGCGTGGGTAAAACCGCGATTGCCGAGGGTTTGGCCCAGCGCATCATTAATGGTGAAGTGCCGGACGGCCTTAAAGGCAAGCGCTTGCTGTCCCTGGACATGGGGGCGTTGATCGCGGGTGCCAAGTTCCGTGGCGAGTTCGAAGAGCGCCTCAAATCCCTGCTCAATGAGCTGTCGAAGCAGGAAGGGCAGATCATTCTGTTCATCGACGAACTGCACACTATGGTCGGCGCCGGTAAAGGCGAGGGCTCCATGGATGCAGGCAACATGCTCAAGCCCGCCTTGGCGCGGGGCGAATTGCATTGCGTCGGTGCGACCACGCTCAACGAATATCGCCAATACATTGAAAAAGACGCAGCCCTTGAGCGGCGTTTCCAGAAAGTGCTGGTAGAAGAGCCGAGCGAGGAAGACACCATCGCGATCCTGCGCGGCCTGAAGGAGCGTTACGAGGTCCACCATAAGGTGGCGATCACCGACGGCGCGATCATTGCGGCGGCCAAACTGAGCCATCGCTATATCACCGACCGTCAGTTGCCGGACAAGGCGATCGACTTGATCGACGAAGCGGCCAGCCGTATTCGCATGGAAATCGATTCCAAGCCGGAAGTGCTCGACCGTCTCGACCGACGCTTGATTCAACTCAAAGTCGAATCCCAGGCGCTGAAAAAAGAAGAGGACGACGCCGCGAAGAAACGCCTGGAAAAACTCCAGGAAGAAATCGTGCGCCTGGAGCGTGAATATTCGGACCTCGAAGAAATCTGGACTTCGGAAAAAGCCGAAGTGCAGGGCTCTGCGCAAATCCAGCAGAAGATCGAGCAATCCCGCCAGGAACTGGAAGCCGCGCGCCGTAAAGGCGACTTGAACCGCATGGCCGAGTTGCAGTACGGGGTCATTCCCGACCTGGAGCGCAGCCTGCAAATGGTTGACCAGCACGGGAAGGCGGAAAACCAGCTGCTGCGCAGCAAGGTGACCGAAGAGGAAATCGCCGAAGTCGTCTCGAAGTGGACCGGCATTCCGGTGTCGAAAATGCTCGAAGGCGAGCGCGATAAGCTGCTGAAGATGGAGCACCTGTTGCACCAGCGCGTGATCGGCCAGGAAGAAGCTGTGGTGGCGGTGTCCAATGCGGTGCGCCGTTCCCGGGCCGGCCTGTCCGACCCGAACCGTCCAAGCGGCTCGTTTATGTTCCTCGGCCCGACCGGTGTGGGTAAGACAGAGCTTTGCAAAGCGTTGGCCGAGTTTCTCTTTGATACTGAAGAGGCCATGGTGCGGATCGATATGTCTGAGTTCATGGAGAAACACTCGGTGGCTCGCCTGATCGGTGCGCCGCCAGGCTATGTGGGCTATGAAGAGGGCGGTTACCTGACCGAAGCGGTGCGGCGCAAGCCTTACTCGGTGATCCTGCTGGATGAAGTGGAGAAGGCGCATCCGGATGTGTTCAACATCTTGCTGCAAGTATTGGAGGATGGTCGGTTGACGGACAGCCACGGGCGTACCGTGGACTTTCGCAACACGGTGATCGTGATGACGTCCAACCTGGGCTCGGCACAGATCCAGGAGCTGGTTGGTGATCGTGAGGCGCAGCGCGCGGCGGTGATGGATGCGCTGACATCGCACTTCCGTCCGGAATTTATCAACCGGGTCGACGAAGTAGTGATCTTCGAACCATTGGCGCGGGATCAGATCGCCGGTATCACTGAGATTCAGTTGGGCCGTCTACGCGCTCGCCTGGCAGAGCGCGAGCTGTCGCTGGAACTGAGCCGCGAGGCGTTGGACAAGCTGATCGCGGTAGGTTACGACCCGGTGTATGGCGCACGGCCTCTGAAACGTGCCATTCAGCGCTGGATCGAGAACCCGCTGGCGCAGTTGATCCTGTCGGGCAGCTTCATGCCGGGTACCAGCGTTGAAGCGACGGTGGAAAACGACGAAATCGTCTTTCACTAAGCCCATCCTGCAAGGCTGATAAGAGAAGGCTCCGCATTGCGGGGCCTTTTTTTTCGATAGGGCGTTGAACTGTAAGGCAAAGGCTTGTAAAGTGCGCCCCGCAGCAACGTCAGCCCACGGGTTTCTTCTCCCCAAGAAGAAATCAGAAAGAAGCGCAAATCATTGTCTTAAAAGCAATTTAAAGGGTTGACAGGGGTTTTTAAGATTGTAGAATAGCGCGCCTCAGAGACGCTAACGTAGCGATACGGACAGGGTCGAAGAGGAAGGTTACACCGCAGTAAAATTGAAATATGTAGTTCCGTGATAGCTCAGTCGGTAGAGCAAATGACTGTTAATCATTGGGTCCCAGGTTCGAGTCCTGGTCACGGAGCCAATTTCAAACCGGGGTATAGCGCAGTCCGGTAGCGCGCCTGCTTTGGGAGCAGGATGTCGGGAGTTCGAATCCCCCTACCCCGACCATATTTGGGTCGTTAGCTCAGTTGGTAGAGCAGTTGGCTTTTAACCAATTGGTCGTAGGTTCGAATCCCACACGACCCACCATTTTTGAAACCAGCTCAGGCTGGAATCGAATCTTAAGATCAGAGGCCAAAAGCGCTGATCGAAGAAGGCGACTGAAAGGTCGCCTTTTTATTACCGGGGTATAGCGCAGTCCGGTAGCGCGCCTGCTTTGGGAGCAGGATGTCAGGAGTTCGAATCCCCTTACCCCGACCATATTGAAAATCCTCGTATCGAAAGATACGGGGATTTTTTTTGCGTGCACGAAACCCAAGTGCGCTGAAGAGTAACTGTGGGAGGGGGCTTGCTCCCACATGGCTTATGCGTTTTTAGTGAAGTTTGAGGCGCGGCTCCGTGCCACGTCCGATCTTGCTGCCCAACATCAACATCGCCGTACGGAAGAACCCATACAGCGCCATCTGGTGCATGCGGTACAGCGACACATAGAACATCCGCGCCAGCCAGCCTTCCAGCATTACGCTGCCGGTCAGGTTGCCCATCAGGTTGCCCACCGCCGAGAAGCGAGACAGCGAAATCAGCGACCCGTAGTCGGTGTACTTGTACGACGGTAACTCCTTGCCCTCAATTCGCAGTTTCAGCGACTTGGCCAGCAGTGATGCCTGCTGGTGAGCGGCTTGCGCACGGGGCGGCACGTTGCGGTCGGTGCCCGGTTGCGGGCAGGCCGCGCAGTCGCCGAAGGCAAAGATATTTTCGTCGCGGGTGGTTTGCAGTGTCTGCAGTACGTGCAGCTGATTGATGCGATTGGTTTCCAGCCCATCGATGTCCTTGAGGAACGCCGGCGCGCGAATCCCGGCGGCCCACACTTTCAAGCTGGCCGGAATCACCTGGCCGCTGCTTGTGATCAGCGCGTCAGCCGTCACCTCACTGACCGCCGAGTCGGTCAGCACGGTCACGCCGAGCTTCTCCAGGGTTTTATGCACGGGCGCGCCGATGCGCTCCGGCAGGGCAGGCAGTACCCGTGGGCCGGCTTCGATCAGGGTGATGTGCATGTTTTCCGGCTTGATGCGGTCCAGGCCATACGCCGCCAGTTCATGGGCGGCGTTATGCAGCTCGGCGGCCAGTTCAACGCCGGTTGCGCCGGCGCCGACGATCGCGACGCTGATTTTCTCCACCACATCGCTCTGCCCTGCATGAGCGCGCAGATAGTGGTTGAGCAATTGTTGGTGGAAGCGTTCGGCCTGCTTGCGGGTGTCGAGGAATAGGCAGTGTTGCGCCGCGCCTTCGGTGCCGAAATCGTTGGTGGTGCTGCCGACCGCGATCACCAGGCTGTCATAGGCCAGCACGCGCGCAGGCACTAGCTCGCGGCCTTCTTCGTCGAGGGTGGCTGCCAGCTGGATTTTCTTCTGTTCACGGTCAAGCCCGCTCATGCGCCCCAGTTGGAACTCGAAGTGGTTCCATTTGGCCTGGGCGACATAATTAAGTTCGTCTTCAGAAGAGTTCAGCGACCCGGCAGCCACTTCGTGCAGAAGGGGTTTCCAGATATGGGTCAGGTTGGTATCTACCAGCGTGATGCTGGCGGTACCGCGCTTGCCCAGAGTCTTACCCAGGCGGGTAGCCAACTCCAGGCCGCCGGCGCCGCCGCCGACGATAATAATACGATGGGTCATGGGGATATCTCGCAAGGCTAAAAGAAATCGGAGCAGTTACCCCCGCGAGCGCCAGGCAGCTCATAGCGTCAGGTAACTCAAAAGGCGGCTCAGCAGGCCGAGCCCAATCACCGCCACCAGCACCACACAGAAGAGCAGCCACGGCCGGAAAGGCTTGCGCTCGACTCTGTTCTGGGAGAGTTGCAGGTACTCTTCGACACGCTGTTGGTCGTCGGGTTTCAGGCGGCTGGTCATATAGAGCCTCGTCAGGTAGACGTTGCAAGGGGGCGCCAAGTTACAGTCCGGGGGGATCAGAGGCTGATGCCCACGTCGAACACTATGCTGCGGCCCAGGTTATTGCGCAAGAAATCCGGCGCGTCCGGGTGGGCGAACAGCACCCGCGCAAACGTCGGCCCCACCAATGACAGCGAGCGCCAGCCTTGGCGCAGGTATTCCGTGGGAGGAGGGAAGTGACTGTTGAGGTCGAGCACTTCGCGCTTGAGGCTGGTGAAGGCGACGATATCCAACTCGCCCAGGTCCATGCCGCGTTCTTTGTAGTTGTGCGCCTTTTTGCGCAATGTGGGCGCCAGGCGCAACAGGAATTCATGGGCAGGGATGCGTCGCGGCTTTGCCTCGCGCCGCACCAGTTGGCTCAAGGAGAAGGCGCTGCGACGGCGCAGTAACTCGTCGCGCCATTCGTCATTCAGGCGCCGGCCTTCATCGAGCACAAAAAACACCTCGAAACTGGCGTCGCGAAACAGCACATCCGGCGGCTCTTGCCCTGCGGCGTGGAATTCTTCGGCGCGGTAAGGCACGTTCAGGCCTTGCAGCAGGCGTTGGCAGACCCAACGCTCACGCTCCCATTTGCGGGCATTGGACAGGAACGCATTGGCTTGTTCGGCCGCCACGGTGAGCAGGCGCAAGTAATCTGAGTCATCCATGTTTGCAGCTTAGCGCTCAAATGATGACCGCAGGAAGTCCTGCTATAAAAGGTCGGTGTAGACTGGCGACTCTACTTCAACGCCAATGTAGAGGTGTGTGGTGAGGTTTTTTGCAGCGGTATTTCGTCTGTGATCAGTGCAGCAGTGCTGGCACCGAGCACTCTGAGCATCGGCTGGCTGCTGTATGCGCCGGTGGTGGCCTGGGCGGTCCTGCGCTCGCCGTGGGTTGAGTTGTTTGCCGATCGCCGACGTCAACATCTGCTGTTCGGTACGGTATTCGCGTTGTTCATGTTGTGGTTGGTCCGGCGGGATTTCGACACCGGCGTTTCCTACCACTTTATCGGCATGACGGCCGTAACCCTGTTACTGGATTGGCCCCTGGCAATCGTCGGCGGCTTCGCGGCGCAATTGGGTTTGATGTTACTCGGGCGTCAGGACCTCGCCGCTCTGGGCGTCAACGGTTTGTTATTGATTGCGTTGCCGGTGCTGGTCACCGAAGGCTGCGCACTGCTGGTGGAACGAGCGCAACCGCGCAATCCCTTTGTGTATATCTTTTGTTCCGGTTTTTTTGCTGCCGCGCTGTCGGCTTTGCTCTGCCTGTTGCTGGGGTTGGGCGTGCTGTGGTTCGACGGCCGGTTTGCGATGCCCGAATGGCTGGAGGATTTCGTCGGCTACCTGTGGTTGATCATCTTCCCCGAAGCCTTTATCAACGGCATGCTGATCAGCGCCCTGGTGGTGTTCTGCCCGGAATGGCTGGAGACCTTCAACCGTACGCGCTACCTCTCGGCGCCCTGGAAGGATGACGATTCACAGCGTTGATCCAGATCAAGCCCCAGGCGGCCAAGCGGGCCCATGCTCTGCCAAATTTCTTCAGGAGCGCGGGTCATGAGTGTGTACGAGTGGGCACGGCAGGAGCTACGCAGAAGTCAGGATGCGGCACAGGAAATCGGTTTTGACCCCGGCTTGACCCTGCGCGCAATGCTCAGCGCCGTGGTACAGCAGAGCAAGGGTGTGCGCAGTTTCGAAGATCTGGCCGACGAGCTGCAATACCTTGCAGAGAACCTCGACGACCAGCAGGAATATGCTTTTATGCGGCCTTAATGGCGCGGCGGCAGGTCCTCGGAAAACAGCTCGTCTTCAGCGTCCGGTGCCACTGGGATCTTGTGTTCTTCAGCGGCCCAGGCACCCAGGTCGATGAGTTTGCAACGGTCCGAGCAGAATGGCCGGTTGAGGTTGGTCGCTTTCCATTCCACGGGTGCGCCGCAGGTTGGGCAGTCGACGGTCAAGGGTTGGCTCATGATCGGCCTCCACGCAAAGTAAGGTAAAAGTAATGCAGTCTCTCGACCTCTGCGTGTAGCCAGGCGAGGTCTTTATCGTTGACCAGCACGTCATCGGCATGGTTCAGGCGGTCTTCGCGGCTGGATTGCGCCTTGAGGATCGCCTGCACCTGTTGCTCGCTGATGCCGTCGCGCTGCAGGGTACGCTGTATCTGCAGCGCTTGCGGCACATCGATCACCAGGATGCGTTGGGTCATGCTGTACTGGCCGGATTCGATCAGCAGCGGCGATACCAGGATCGCGTACGGCGAGCGCGCTCGCGCCAGGTGGCTGCGAATCTCTTCGGCTATCAGCGGGTGCAGCAAGCCTTCGAGCCACAGGCGCTCTTCGGGAACTTCAAAGATCAGCTTGCGCAATGCGGCGCGGTCCAACTGGCCGTCAGGCTGCAGCACGCCGTCACCAAAATGCTCGGCGATGCGTGCCAGTGCCGGACGGCCGGGTTCGACCACCCAGCGGGCGGCATGGTCGGCGTCCACCAGGTCTATGCCAAGGTCGATAAAATGTTGGGCCGCCGCGCTTTTACCGCTGCCGATGCCGCCGGTAAGGCCGAGAATCCAAGGTGCTGCAACAGAAGTGGTCATCTGAAACCGACAGACTGCAAATAGAAGTCGGTTATTTGACCACCCCAGAGCAATGCAATCCAGCCGGCAATTGCCAGATACGGACCAAACGGCATGGGTGTCGATACTTGAGCCTTGCGCACACGCATCAGGATCAGGCCGATAAACACCCCCACCAGCGACGACATCAACAGTGTCATCGGCAGCATCTGCCAGCCACCCCAGGCTCCGAGCAATGCCAATAACTTGAAGTCGCCGTGGCCCATGCCGTCCTTGCCGGTGACCAGCTTGAACAGCCAAAACACGCTCCAAAGGCTCATGTATCCGAGCACCGCGCCCCACAGGGCGTCGGGTAGCGTGGTCAGCAGCCCAAAGCCATTGACGATCAGCCCCAGCCACAGCAGCGGCAGCACCAGCACATCCGGTAGCAACTGATGGTCGGCATCGATCAGGCTCATTGCCAGCAGCCCCCAGCTCACCACCAGCACCGCGCCAGCCTGCCAGCCGAAGCCGAAATGCCAGGCCACCAACGCCGAGGTCAACCCGCAGGCAAGCTCGGTGAAAGGGTAGCGTGCGCTGATTGCCCCCCGGCAGTGAGCGCAGCGGCCCCTGAGCGCCAGATAGCTGAGCACTGGAATATTTTCCCAGGGGCGGATCGCATGCCCGCAGCGTGGGCAACAGGAATTGGGGTGTAACAGGTTGTAGGTCGGCTCGGCGGGTTCTGCGGGCAGACCCAGCACTTCAAGGGCCTGCGCGCGCCATTCGCGGTCGAGCATTTTGGGCAGGCGCCACACCAGCACGTTGATAAAGCTGCCGACTATCAGCCCCAGCACCGCTGCCATCGTGATCAAGGCCCACGGGTGCTCGCTTAGCAGCTGGCTCAAAATGCGCTCCCCAGTTGAAAGACCGGCAGGTACATGGCGATGACCAGCGCTCCGACAATACCCCCGAGTACCAGCATAATCAGCGGCTCCATCAGGCTGGTGAGGTTATCGACCAGGTTGTCGACATCCGCTTCATAGTGGCTGGCGACCTTTTCCAGCATGCGCTCGAGTGTGCCCGACTCTTCGCCGATCGCCGTCATCTGGATCGCCATGCCTGGGAACAGGCCGCTGATGGCCATGGATTGATTCAATTGCATGCCGGTGGATACATCGCGACGCATATGTTCGATTGCCTGTTTGAACGGACCGCTCCCGGCAGCCCCTGCCACCGAATCCAATGCCTGCACCAGCGGGACGCCGGCGGCGAAGGTAGTGGAAAGGGTACGGGCGAAGCGGGCGACGGCGGATTTTGTGAGCAGTTTGCCTGCCAGAGGCGCTTTCAACAAACCGGCATCCAGCCAGTAGCGAAAACCCGGCGAGGCTCGATAGGCATGGCGCAGCCCGATGACGCCCGCGCCCAGGCCCAGCGCCAGTAGCCACCAGGCCTGCTGCATGAACGCAGACAGATTGATGACGTGCAAGGTAAACCCTGGCAGTTGGCCGTTGACGCCGGCAAACAGCGCCTGGAACTGTGGCACCACGTGGATCAGCAGCACGCCCGTCACGAGGCTGGCAATCACCAATACCGCGATAGGGTAAGTCATGGCCTTTTGGATCCTGGCCTTGAGTTGCGCGCTTTTTTCCCGATGGGTCGCCACGCGCTCCAGCAGGGTTTCGAGCGCCCCGGCCTGTTCGCCAGCAGCCACCAGGTTGCAATACAGCTCATCGAAATAGCGGGGTTGTTTGCGCAGTGCTTCAGCCAGGCTGGTGCCGGCGGCGATTTGCTGTTTGAGCCCGTGCACCAGCGCGCGGACTGGGCGGTTTTCGAAGCCTTCGCTGATGATGTCGAAGGCCTGCAGCAGGGCGATCCCGGCTTTGAGCAGCGTAGCCAGTTGGCGAGTGAAGAGGGTGATGTCGGCTGTTTTTATCGGTGGGTAGAGGCTGGGCAGTAACGGGTTTTTTTTGCGCACGCGGCCGGGGCTGATGCCTTGTTGGCGCAATTGCGCCTTGACCAGGGCGGGGTTGTGCGCGCGGGTGTGTCCGCCCACCCGGCGCCCTTTGCGGTTGATGCCTTCCCAGGTATATGTCGTCGAAGCGTTGTTCATGTAACGGTTCCGCACACGGGTCGTAGAAGATTTATAGCTTAGTCAGGTGACGGATTCGGGCTGGCTGGCGTTGGCCAATAAAATGTCAGAATGTGCGTCTTGCGGGCGATTGAGCACTCGCGGGTGAGTACACTGGCGCCGCAGCACAACACGGGGCGCAGGATGCGCCTTGTCATGAGTTCTATTCTGGAGAGTGAATGTGATACGTCAGAAAGGCTTTACCCTGATTGAATTGCTGATCGTCGTTGCGATCATCGGCATTTTGGCCACTATCGGCCTGCCCATGTACACCACCCACCAGGCCAAGGCCAAGTTCACCGCCGGCCTGGCTGAAATCACTGCGCTGAAGGCCGGATACGAAAGCGTCATCAACGAGGGCACCGTGCCGAAACTGGAGTTGATCGGCGGCACCAGCCCCACCGCCAACTGCAAAATCGACGTGGTAGGTGATGTGGCCACGGGGGCGGGCAGCATCAGCTGCGAAATCCTCGACGCCCCTGCGCCGGTGCTGGGCAAGACCATCAGCCTGACGCGCACCGCCGCCACCGGCTGGAAGTGCACCACAACCGCCGAAGGGAAATACGTCGGTAAAGGTTGCGGCACTGACGGGGCGTAACTGCTCAACCATCCACAGGGACGTAGAGGTGGCCGATGGTGTTATCCGTACCGCAGCGAGGCAATATTTTCCTGGTGGTCGTGGTGTGCCTGCTGGCGGTTGGGATTTGCGCGCCGTTCAGCGGGCATGACCTGCAGCGTGTCATGCAGATCGCCATCGGGCTCTGTGCGGTGCTTTACGGGTTGTCGGTCGCCCCTGCCGTGTCGCTGGTGGATCGGCCCACGGCCCTGGGCCTGACGCTGATCATCGGGTTGGGCCTGGTGTCTTCGGCGCTGGCCCATCAGCCTGTGTGGGCACTGATTGAAGTGGCACTGTTTGTCAGCTGTGCGGCGATCACGCTGGCATTTGCCTTGCTCCGCCGTCACGGCGGAGAGTCGCTGGATCGTGTGCTGATCCTTATTGTGGTGCTGCTGTGCCTGATCAAATCGATCCAATACCTGTATGCCGGTGCCCTGGCGTTCACCAGTGGCGAACGCACCCTGGACCCAGACCTGCTGCTGTCCGGCTTTTCCAACAAGCGCTTCTACGGCCAGTTCCAGACATTCACCCTGCCGTTGCTGGCGCTGCCCTTGCTGATGCCCACTGTCTCCCGCGTTTGGCGAGGGGGCGTGTTGGCGTTGCTGTGCGTCTGGTGGCTGATAGCGATCAGCGGTGGCACGCGCGGCACCTGGCTCGGCATGAGCGCGGCGGGGCTGGTGCTCGCGGTGCTGGGGCCGGTTGGTCGACGTTGGCTGGGGTGGCAACTGGCGGCGGTGCTGGGCGGGCTGGTGTTGTATTGGCTGGCATTCACGCTGCTGGCGCAATACCTGGGGTTCGAGACAACCAAGGACGCTGGTGATCGTCTCACTACGACACTGTCGGGCCGGGAGGCGATCTGGTGGCAGGCGTGGCACATGCTTGTCGAGCATCCGTGGCTGGGCTTTGGCCCGATGCATTTTGCGGATATCGCCAACGAGATTGCCGCCCATCCCCATCAAGCAATCCTGCAGTGGGCCAGCGAATGGGGCGTGCCCTCGGCCCTGTGCGTGGCGGTATTGGCGTGGCGAGCCGGATGGGCTACGTGGGGCCTGCTGCGCAGGCGCATGCTTTGCGCCGCGCGCGTGGACCTGCTGCGGTTATGCCTGTTTGCCGCGTTGGTCGCGGCGTTGGTGCAATCCATGGTCGATGGGGTGATCGTGATGCCCAACTCCCAGGTCTGGCTGGCGCTGGTGGTGGGCTGGCTGATGGCGTTGCATGTGTGGCAGGCGCCCGCCACCGCCGCGCTGCCGCCGGCCTGGTTCGCGTGGAGGGTATTGAGCGTGCTGGCCGTTGGTCTGCTGGTCGGGGTTGCGCTTCGCGACGTGCCGCACATCAAGCATGCCCAGCAGGCGTACCTGAGCGGGGAAGGCCGTCATCTGCAACCGCGCTTCTGGGCCCAAGGCGTTATTGCCCGCTAAAAAAGGCGCGAGTTGCCGGACGCCGGATGCGGTGCTAGCTTTAGCCCACCGCCCGTGTAGCTCAGTCGGTAGAGCAGCGCACTCGTAACGCGAAGGTCGCAGGTTCGATTCCTGTCTCGGGCAAAAGAGCATCACTGTTTCAATAGACGTGTTTCAAAGGCAATGTTTTCAGATGATCCCAGAATGGTTCTGAAGGCCAGACGAGTCGGCATTCGTGCCTGCTCTTTTGTATCTGCGCAACCTTGATGTCCCAGATGCATCCCCATTCCTCGATCTAAGAGAACGACATGACCACAACTGAAATGACCCAGGAAGCTCGGCACGAAGAAGCACTCAAGAAATACCTTGAGGCCACGCCGCAGCTTAAAGACGAAATCAAGGACCTGAGCGCCGATGACCAGCGCGACCAGATTCAGTGGGCATTCGAGGACGAGGCCGAGAGCCAGAGTCTTCAGCCTTGGGAGCTGACCCTCAAGTACACCTCCACGCCGGAAGAATTCGAAGCGGCACGGCTGGCCTTGCACAAAGAGGCGGCCGAGGTGTTGGGTGTCGATTGGGAAGAGTATTGCGAGATGAATAATCTGGTCGTCTGACGCAGACACGCCGTAGTGAGCGGGCAAGCCCGCTCACTAAAACGATCAGCCCTCAGATGCTCAGCCGCATCGACAAATCCACCGCCTTCACATCCTTGGTCATCGCCCCGATGGAGATGTAGTCCACCCCGGTTTCAGCGATGGGCAGCAGGGTGGTTTCATTGATCCCGCCGCTGGCTTCCAGCTTTGCCTTGCCGCCGTTGAGGCGCACGGCTTCACGCATATCCTCCAGGCTCAGTTCATCAAGCATGATGATATCGGCGCCCGCCGCCAGTGCCTCGCGCAGTTCATCCAGGCTTTCCACTTCGATTTCCACCGGCTTGCCGGGGGCGATTTTGTGGGCGGCGGTGATGGCCTGGGCGATGCCGCCGCAGGCTGCGATATGGTTTTCCTTGATCAGGAACGCGTCATATAAACCGATGCGATGGTTGTGGCAGCCACCGCAGGTCACAGCATACTTTTGCGCCAGGCGCAGGCCCGGCAGGGTTTTGCGGGTGTCCAGCAACTTGACCTGGGTGCTGGCGACAAAGTCCGCCAGGGATTGCGCGCGCGTGGCTACCCCGGACAGCAATTGCAGGAAATTCAGCGCAGAGCGTTCGCCGCTGAGCAATGAACGTGCCGGGCCTTCAAGGTGAAATAGTGCCTGGTTGGGGCTGACGCGCTCACCGTCGGCCACGTGCCAATGCACGGCGACGCGTGGGTCCAGTTGGCGGAACACCGCGTCCACCCAGGCCGTGCCGGCGATGACGGCGGCATCACGGGTAATGATGTTGGCCGTGGCCAGCCGTTCGGCCGGGATCAACTGCGCGGTGATATCGCCACTGCCGATGTCTTCCAGCAGTGCGCGGCGCACGTTGGCTTCGATTTCGGCGGTGAGGTCGGCAAGACGGAGGTTCGGCATAACAGGCTCCACAAACAAAGTGCCCCGATTATAGGGGCTGCGTGCGTGCGAACCCAGGCTCACCACTCATTTACAGCGCAATGTCAGAGTTTGCTGGCGCAACCCCTCTCATTTGCAAGATAATCTCGCGCCTTGCAATTGGCGTCATAGCTTTGACGTGCTGGTGATAACCGGTTATTCGCAGCGCCCCAACGGGCCTGTACCCGATATTTCCCAACTCAATACCGCCGTTTCAGGAGGCCAGGATGCACAATGACGGAAAGGTGGTGCCAATCAGCACGGCGCATGCCATGCCATCGCCGCTGGCCCGTCTGCCGATAGTGTTGCAGCAGGTTCGCGACAAGGCTGCGCAACAATTGCAGCAGGGCCTGCAAGAGCTGTTCGATAACGCCGACGACACCTTGTTCGAAATGGCTGACAAGGCCGGCAACAACCTCGACCACCATATTTTTTTCGAAGCCATGCGCGACCTGCGCCTCAAGCGCAAGAACTTTGAGCGCGTGTTCATGCAGAGGCTGTTCGACGCCTTTGCCGAGTTGGGCCTGGCGGGGCGTGGTGTGCTTCAACGGGTGCCGGCTTTGTCCTATGACACGACGCCGGGCACCTCCAAGGATGAGCAGGAAAAAGCCGTGGCGCTTGACGCCATGCTTGGCCGGGTACACCACCGCGACGGCCTGGCGCTGTCACAACTCACCGCGCGCTTGAGCGCCGTGCTGGGCAATCGCCTGGATGATCGTGAAAACCCCTTGGGGCCGGCGCAGCTGTGCGAATTTTTTCTGCAGGCGGGGCGCAGCCTGGGCGTTGAGATCCGGGTCAAACTGATCATGCTCAAGCTGTTTGAGAAATACGTGCTCAGTGACGCCGACCAGCTCTACTGCGAAGCCAATCAATTGCTGGTGGCTACCGGGGTGTTGCCCGAACTCAAGGCTGTACCGTCCCGTCGCCCCGGCGGGCGCGCCGCCCGTGATCACCAGCGCGAAGCGGCAATGCCGGCGGCCGATCAGCCCGTCGATGAAAATGGCCAACAGGCATTCGCCGCCTTGCAGACGTTGCTGGCCGCAGTACGCGGTAGTGTCGCGCCCACCCTGGAAGCCAGCGCCGCACCCCAGCCCATCGCCACCCGCGACCTCGTGCGGCTGTTATCGCATTTGCAGCAATACGTGCCGGAGCCTGATGCGGAGGACGATTTTGACCTGCGCAACCAACTCGAGCAGTTGCTAACCCGCGTCAGCGTCAAAAGTGGCAAGTCACGGGTGGTGGAAGCGGTGGATGAAGACGTGATCAACCTGATCGCGTTGCTGTTCGAATTTATCCTCAATGACCGCGCCGTGCCGGATGCCTTCAAGGCCCTGATTGCGCGCTTGCAGATCCCGCTGTTGAAAGTGGCGGTGCAGGACAAGAGCTTCTTCAGCCGTGCCGGCCACCCGGCCCGGCGCCTGCTCAATGAACTCGCGGCAGCGGCCATGGCCTGGAGCCCTGTGGATGACTACGCGCGCGACAGCCTGTACATGCGCATCGAGCAGGTGGTGCAGCGTTTGCTCAATGAATATGTCGAAGATCCGCTGATTTTTTCCCAACTGCTCGCCGAGTTCTGTGGGTTTATCGCCCAAGAGCAGCGCCGCAGCGAGCTGCTTGAACAGCACACCCTCGATACCGAGGCCGGGCGCGTCCTCACCGAAGCCGCCCGGCAGCGGGTAGCCGACGCCTTGAATCGACGGCTGCTGGGCAAGGTGTTGCCGCACGCGGTCGTGCAGTTTTTACAGCAGGCCTGGAGCCAGGTGCTGCTTTTGACCTGCCTTAAGCACGGCGAGCAGTCGGTGCAATGGCAGGCGGCGCTGCGCACCATGGACGAGCTGATATGGAGCGTCGGCCTGCAGGCAGATACCGAAGCCGGACGGCACTTGCTGGAGCAGTTGCCGCGCTTGCTCAAGGCATTGCGCGACGGCTTGGCCAGCGCCGCGTTCGACCCGTTCAGCAGCCGTGATTTTTTTGTTCGCCTGCAGGCCCTGCATGTTCGGCCGCCCGACGGCGAAGGTTTGCTCGAAGTGCGCGAGCCTTTTGTGTTCAGTGTGCTGCCGCCCGATTCGGCCGAAGGCCTGGCGGACGATGATCCTGATCTGCTCAAGGTGCGCCAACTACGGCTCGGTAGCTGGGTCGTGTTCCAGCAAGACCAGGCTGACGCCCTGCGTTGCAAATTGCTGGCGATCATGGCGCCGGCCAATACCTATATTTTTGTCGGCCGCACGGGGCTCAAGGTCCTGGAGAAAAACGCCGGCCAACTGGCGCGGGCGTTCAAGCGCGGCGCACTGCATACCCTGGACGATGGGGCATTGTTCGAACGCGCGCTGACGGCTGTGATCAGTCAATTGCGTCAACTCAATCGCGGCAAGTGATCGCAACCACAGGGTCGAACGCGGCATACTGGTCATAATTAGTCACATTCAAGGATCCTGTATGCAGTTGGACCCCGCCAGTGGTTGGTGTCAGGGCATTCCCCATTGCCCTTCGCCCAACTTCAACGAGCGCCCCACAGGCGAAATCTCACTGTTGGTGGTGCATAACATCAGCCTGCCTCCGGCACAGTTCGCCACCGGCAAGGTGCAGGAGTTTTTCCAGAATCGCCTGGATGTCACGGAACATCCCTACTTTGAAGGGATCGCCGACCTGCGCGTGTCTGCGCATTTTCTGATTGAGCGCGACGGCGATGTGACGCAGTTTGTGTCCTGCAACGACCGGGCCTGGCATGCTGGAGTCTCGTGTTTCGAAGGGCGTGAAACGTGCAATGACTTTTCCGTGGGCATCGAACTGGAGGGGACGGACGATCTGCCCTTCACCGACGCTCAATATGCGTCATTGATCGACCTGAGCCGCCAGTTGCTCAAGGCCTACCCAGGCATCACCGCGCAGCGTATTTGTGGCCACAGCGATATTGCTCCGGGACGCAAGACCGACCCCGGCCCCGCTTTTGATTGGACGCGCTTTCGCAGCGCCCTGCAGGATGGAGGACACGCACGATGAGTTTTCTGGTTTTGGTGCTGGCGGTGTGGATCGAGAAGTTCTCGGCCCTGCGCCAGCGGTTGCAGCGTGACGGCGGCTGGTTGCGCGAATTGGCCAAGTTGGAAGCGAGCCCGCGCATGGGCAAGCGCCCGTGGCTGATCCTGACCGTATTGGTGTTGCTGCCGGTGGCGTTGCTGGCGCTGTTGCTGCTGGTGCTGGAGCCCGTGGCGTATGGCCTGTTGGCGCTGCCGGTGCACCTGTTGGTGGTGATCTACAGCCTGGGGCGTGGTGATCTATTGGCCGGCCTCGGTCCGTTTCGCGATGCCTGGCGGCGTGGGGACCTGCAAGCCGCCGAACATGTAGCCGAACGCGACCTGAAACTGGGCGCCGACAGCGGCGAGCAACTGCTGGAGCGCGTTCAGGGCCATCTGTTGTGGCAGGCCTATCAGAGCTTTTTTGCGGTGATTTTCTGGTACTTCCTGCTGGGCCCGGTCGCCGCCCTGGCTTATCGCCTGCTGGCGCTGGCCAGTGAACACAGCCGCAACCCTCTGGTGGCCGAGCGCGCCGGGCAACTGCGGCATGCGTTTGACTGGTTGCCGGTGCGCTTGCTGGCCGCCAGTTTTGCCTTGGTGGGCAATTTCGTTGCGGTCAGCCGGGTGATGCTGCATGAACTCCTGAGTTGGGACATCAGTGCCGCGCAGTTGGTCGAAAAAGTCGGCCTGGTGGCCGCCGAAATCCCACCGCCGGCAGTGGGCGCCGACGGCATCAACAGTCTGGATCGTCTGTGGGAGTTGCTGTTGCGCGCGGCGGTGTTGTGGTACGCGGGGTTTGCCATCTGGACCGTGTTGCCTTGATCTCAATGGTCAGCCGGGCTTGCCCGCAAGGGGCTGCGTAACAGCAGCCCCGATTCTCGCTCGTTAACCTTAAGTTACAAAACTCCCTTTCGAATTGAGCTATACAGACAGAGCGCCAAATAGTGGCTTTGTGCCGCCGCCCTGCGCCTCAATAAAAATAAAAAGGAGTTCACCTGTGAAGAGCTTGCTCTATCCCGCCGTCGCGCTGATGAATCGCTTGAGCTTTGGCATGAAGTTCAGCTTGATCAGCGTGCTGTTCCTGCTACCGATGCTGGCGACCAACTATTATCTGGTGCGCGATTCCTGGCGCGAATTCCAGGGCACCCGTGTCGAGCTGCAAAGCCTGGACCTGCTTGGCAGCAGCCTGGCCCTGCGCCGCGACCTGGAAACGCTCAACAACCAGGTGCAAATCAACGCGACCCTCGGCCAGTCCGGCAAGGCGGGTGACCTTGAAAGCAAGATCAACAGCCTGGAGCAGGGCGCGCTCAGCCGCCTGCAAGGCTTCAGCGCAATGGCCACCGACCCTGAGCAAATTGCAGTCTTTGACGGCAAGCGCGACGAATTGATCGCCGCCTTCAAGGCTCAGCAACAGGAAACCTCGCTGCTGAGCAAAAGTGCATTGATCGGCAAATTGCTCAACCAAGCGCAGATGCTCAGCCAGATCATCGCCAGCCAGTCAGGCTTGAGCCGCGACCCCCAGAGCGACTTGCGCCAGCTCAGCGAGCTGATCACCAGTGTCACCCCGCAAGTCACCCAGACCTTGGGAGAAGGGCGGGCAATGGGCGCGTACTCACTGGGCCAGGGCTTTCTCAATTCTTCCTCCAGCACGCGGTTTGACGAACTGTTGCAGCAGTTGGAAAAGCTGCAGGCCGAATACGGGTTGAAGTTGCAGGATGCCCTGGGCTCCAGCAAAGCCGCCCACGGCGCGCTCGATGGCCTGGCCAAGGCCAGCAATGCCAGCCTCAAACACGCCAGCGAGTTGTTTGAAGAACAGGTGGTCATGGCCGAAACCCTCGACGCGCCCTGGCAGGGTTTCTATGACGCGGTCAGCCAATTGATGGCCCAGACCTACCAACTCGACGAGGCCACGCTGACGTTCCTCGGGCAGCAGTTGGAGCAGCGCCTGGCGCAGAATCGCCTGCACATGGTGCTACTGGTTTCGGCGCTGACGGCGGTGTTTTTGCTGATCTTCTATTTATATGCCGGGTTCTACGCGTCCACCCGCACGACGCTGCGCAGCCTGGGCGCGATGATGGACAAGGTGGCGGCCGGCGACATGACCGTCACCTTCGTCGCCCACAGCCGTGATGAGCTGGGTGACCTCGGCCAGGTGTTCAACGGCACGGTGGCGAAAATCCATGATTTAATCGAGCGCGTCGGGCACACCGTCGGCCAGGTCGAAGTGCAGGCGGGCCAGGTGCAAACGGTTTCGGCCCAGAGCAACCAGGCGGTTTCGGGCCAGCGCACGCAAATCGAACAGGTGGCGACGGCCATGAACCAGATGTCTTCCACTGCCCAGGAAGTCGCGCGCAATGCGGCTGCTGCGGTGAGCAGTGCCCATAGTGTCAACGCAGAAACCGTCAGCGGCCGCGGCCTGGTGCAATCCCAGCAAGCCAGCATTGCGCGGTTGGCCGGCGAAATCGACCAGTCGGTACGGGTGATCAACCAATTGGCCACCGACAGCCAGTCCATCAGCAGCGTGCTGGAAGTGATCAAAAGCATTGCCGAGCAAACCAACCTGCTGGCGCTCAATGCGGCGATCGAGGCGGCGCGGGCAGGTGAGCAAGGGCGAGGGTTTGCGGTGGTGGCCGACGAGGTTCGCACGCTGGCAAGGCGCACGCAGCATTCCACCGAAGAAATCGAACAAATGATCAGCCGTTTACTCAGCGGAGTAGACGCGGCGGTGCGGGCCATGGGCACCAGCCATGAAGTGGCTAACGGCACGGTGGGCCAGTCGCAGCAGGTCCAGCAGGCCCTGGAGAATATCCTCGGCGCCATCGGCATGATCGTTGATCAAAACCAGCAGATCGCCGCCGCCGTGGAGCAGCAGACGGCGGTAGCCCACGACATCGATCAGAACATCGTCGAAATCAATCGCGCCGGCGAACATGCCGCCCAAGGCGCGCATCAGACCGAAGCGGCGAGCCGACAGCTATCGATGCAGGTGGTCGAATTGAAGCAATTGATAGGTGCCTTTCGCGTGTAGGGCGCAGATGTAGGAGGGGCGCTGCTGCCGGTGTGGCGCATGTCTGGATTTGCCTGGCCGGGTTTTCTCGTCGAGTGAATGGGTGAGAATTTGTTTCACTCAATCACAGTCCAGGGTAGGCACGACGATGACCGGTGCAATTGGCATCAAAGGGCATTGCGCCCATTGCGACATCACGTTTGAACTCAAGGCTTGGCAATTGAATGCCATCGCCATCGAAGTACCTTTCGATTGCCCCTATTGCCAGCGGGTCCTGGCGCTCAATTGCCCCCGGCAGTTGCGCCACTTCAAGGCGCTGGACCACTGGGCGCTGGTACGCCCGGGCATGGTGGCGCTGACGTGCGTGGTGTTGATCGTGGCGCTGGTGGCCGAGTGGCTGGGGCTGCTCAGTGTGCTTGGGCAGTTCAACCTTTCATCACTGGTGGTGTTGGTGCATTTCGCGGTGTTGCGCTATGCCCGTCACCAGCAACGGTTGACCTTGAACCTGCAAGCCGTGAACCCGGCGCTACCAATTAAACAACTCGCACGCATTGCGTGTGCTCGCCTCGGCCAGCAATGACGGGCTGATGCCCATGCGATCGGCCAGCGCGGCGCAGATAGCCGGCAGATGCTCGGGGCTATTGCGCTGGCCTGGGTACATGGCGGGGGCCATGTCCGGCGAGTCGGTTTCCAGTACCACCGCGTCCAGCGGCAGTTGCGCCAGTACCTTGTGCATGCGCAGCGCCTGGGGCCAGGTGGCGGCGCCGCCCAGGCCAAGCTTGAAGCCCAGCTTGATGTATTCGCGCGCCTCTTCCCGGCTGCCGGCGAAGGCATGGATGATGCCGCCCCGTGCCAGGCGGATGCGTTTGAGGGTGGCAATGACCACCGCGTGGCTGCGGCGCACGTGCAGCAGCGCCGGAAGCTGGAAGTCCGCCGCCAGTTGCAGTTGGGCTTCGAACAGGCTTTGCTGGCGTTCGCGGTCCAGGTGTTCAAGGAAGTAATCCAGGCCGATCTCGCCTACCGCGCACAATTGCCGATGGCCGCGCAGGCGGCTCAGCCAGTCGCCCAGGGCCGTCAGGTCGGCGGCGCGGTGATCGTCGAGGTATACCGGGTGCAGGCCAAAGGCGGCGAACAAACCTTCATCAGCCTGTACCAAATCCCACACGCGCTGCCAATTCTGCTGATACACCCCCAGCACCACCATGCGCCGCACGCCCACTTCACGGCTATGGGCGAGGACTTCGCGGCGGTCCGTGTCGAAGTCCGCGAAGTCCAGGTGGGTGTGGGTGTCGATCAGCTCCACGCTCAAGCCTCGACAATGCGCTGCTTGAAGGTCCGGCCGATGGCGTGTACGCCCGGTTGGTACTGTTCTTCTTCAATGACCGCCAGGGCCAGGCGCAGGGCGGTTTCGGCAATAAGCTGATGCTGCTGGGCCATGGCGTTCACGGGCAGCGGCAAGAAGTCCAGCAGTTGGGTGTCACCAAAGGTGCCCAGGCGCAACGGGCGTGATTTCAGCGGGAAGTCATGCAGCGCGTCAAACACACCCTGCAGCAACACGTAGGACGTGGTCACCAGCGCGTCAGGCAGATGCCCCAGTTGATGCAGAAGTTGCTCCATCAACTGGCGGCCACAGTCGCGGCTGAAAGCTTCGCCGTGTTCGACGATCACCTCACCCGCGAACCCTTGCAGCGCTTCACGGAAGCCGGCGGCGCGCTCCTGGCTGATGCTCAGCTCGGGCCGTGCGCCGATCAGCACAATCTGTTTGGGCAACGGCTGCAGCAAGCTGCTGGTCAGTTGCTGGCAGGCCTGGCGGTCGTCGCTGACCACCGAGCAGAACTGCTCCGGCGCCATCACCCGGTCGATGGCGATCACCGGCAGGCCCTTGGCTTGCAGCTCGCGGTAACTGTCGTCGCTGGCGGGCAGGCAACTGGCCACGAACAACGCATCGCAGCGTCGTGCGCGGAACAGTTGCAGCAGTTGGCGCTCGCTGTCTGCGTCGTCGTCGGAACTGGCGATCAGTAGCTGATAGCCGCGCGCGCGCGCGCCTTGTTCCAAGAGCTTGGCGATTCGTGCGTAACTGGGGTTTTCCAGGTCGGGCAGGATAAAGCCCAAGGTGCGCGTGTGCCGACTGCGCAGTCCGGCGGCCTGGGGGTTGGGGGTAAAACCATGGGCCTCGACCACCGCACGCACCCGCTCGACGGTAGCGTTGCTGATGCGTTGCTGTGCGGCCTTGCCATTGATCACGTAACTGGCGGTGGTCACGGAGACACCGGCCAGGCGTGCGATATCACTGAGTTTCAAACCGGGATTTCCTTGTTTTTTGGAGCTTGCCCCGACATTTTGTCCAATCGTAACCGATTCCAGCCTGCCGCCCATGTCCGCGCTCAAACGCCGAGTGGTTCTTCAAGGATGCGCAATAAACGCGTAATCTGCCATAAATTCTAGATTAAACGTTTCAGCCAGCGTATTTTTAAGACGTTCGCTACTGAGTAACTACTGCCAATTGACTACTCAGTCAGCTATCACTGAACACCTTTACACTGTTTTATTCAAAACAATACCTAGTGCACCCTTTGCACTAACTAGGAGAACGGCATGCTTGAGCTCACTGTAGAGCAGATATCCATGGGCCAAGTGGCTGTGGATAAATCTGCTGCCTTGCACCTGCTCGCAGACAAACTGGTGGCCGATGGCCTGGTCGCCGAGGGTTATCTCAGCGGTTTGCAGGCCCGTGAAGCCCAAGGCTCGACTTTTCTCGGCCAAGGTATTGCCATCCCCCACGGCACTCCCGAAACCCGCGACCAGGTTTTTCTTACCGGCGTGCGCCTGCTGCAGTTCCCCGAAGGGGTGGACTGGGGCGACGGCCAGATCGTCTACCTGGCGATTGGTATTGCCGCCCAATCGGATGAACACCTGCGCCTGCTGCAACTGCTTACCCGTGCCCTCGGCGAAACCGACCTGGGCCAGGCGCTGCGCCGTGCCGCGAGCGCCGAAGCCTTGCTGAAACTGTTGCAAGGCGCGCCGCAGGAACTGGCGCTGGATGCGCAGATGATCAGCCTCGGCGTGTCCGCCGACGACTTCGAAGAGCTGGTGTGGCGAGGTGCGCGCCTGTTGCGCCAGGCCGATTGCGTGAGCAATGGCTTTGCCGCGGTGCTGCAGCAGGTCGATGCACTGCCACTGGGCGATGGCCTGTGGTGGCTGCACAGTGAACAGACGGTCAAGCGTCCGGGCCTGGCGTTTGTCACACCGGACAAGCCCATGCGTTACCTCGGCCAGCCGCTCAACGGTCTGTTCTGCCTGGCCAGCCTTGGCGAAGCGCACCAGGCCTTGCTGGAGCGCCTGTGCGCCTTGTTGATTGAAGGCCGCGGCCAAGAGTTGGGGCGCGCTACCAGCAGTCGCGCGGTGCTGGAAGTATTGGGCGGCGAACTGCCGCCTGACTGGCCGAGCGCCCGCATCACCCTGGCCAACGCCCACGGCCTGCATGCACGCCCGGCGAAGATCCTCGCGCAACTGGCCAAGAGTTTTGACGGCGACCTGCGTGTGCGCATCGTCGATGGTCCGGTAGGCGCCGTGTCGGTGAAAAGCCTGAGCAAGCTGCTCAGCCTCGGCGCGCGTCGCGGCCAGGTGCTGGAATTTGTCGCCGAGCCGAGCATTGCCGGTGATGCCCTGCCCGCGCTGTTGGCGGCGGTGCAAGAGGGCCTCGGCGAAGAGGTCGAGGCGTTGCCGACGGTGAGCGCCCAGCCCGAAGTGCTCGATATCGAGCCGGCAGTCAGCGCGCCGCCGGCCGGCAGCCAGGTGCAGGCAATTGCCGCCGCGCCGGGCATTGCCATCGGCCCTGCGCATATCCAGGTCCAGCAAGTCTTCGACTACCCGCTGCGCGGCGAAACCTCGGCCGTTGAGCGTCAGCGCCTGCAAGCCGCCCTGGCGGACGTGCGCCGGGATATCCAGGGCTTGATCGAACGTAACCCGTCCAAGGCGATCCGTGAGATTTTCATCACTCACCAGGAAATGCTCGACGACCCCGAACTGACCGACGAAGTCGACACGCGCCTCAAGCAGGGCGAGAGCGCCGAAGCCGCGTGGATGAGCGTGATCGAAGCCGCCGCCAAGCAGCAGGAGGCATTGCAGGACGCCTTGCTCGCCGAGCGCGCCGCCGACCTGCGCGACATCGGCCGGCGTGTATTGGCGCAATTGTGCGGCGTCGAAGGCGCCCAGGAGCCGAGTGAGCCTTACATCCTGGTGATGGACGAAGTCGGCCCCTCCGATGTTGCGCGCCTGGACCCGACTCGCGTCGCCGGCATCCTCACCGCCCGTGGCGGCGCCACGGCGCACAGTGCCATCGTCGCGCGCGCCCTCGGCATTCCCGCGTTGGTGGGCGCCGGCCCCGGCGTGTTGTTGTTGGCCGCCGGCACGCCGCTGTTGCTCGATGGTCAGCGCGGCCGCCTGCATGTGGACGCCGACGCCGCGACCCTGCAACGCGCCACCGTTGAACGCGACACCCGCGAACAACGCCTGCAAGCCGCTGCGGCCCAGCGCCACGAACCGGCCCTGACCCGCGATGGTCATGCCGTGGAAGTGTTCGCCAACATCGGCGAAAGCGCCGGGGTGGGCAGCGCGGTGGAGCAGGGCGCCGAAGGCATCGGTTTGCTGCGTACCGAACTGATTTTCATGGCGCACCCCCAAGCCCCGGACGAAGCCACCCAGGAAGCCGAATACCGCCGCGTGCTCGATGGCCTCGGCGGGCGCCCGCTGGTGGTGCGTACCCTCGATGTGGGCGGTGACAAGCCGTTGCCTTACTGGCCGATTGCCGAGGAAGAAAACCCCTTTCTCGGTGTGCGCGGTATTCGCCTGACCCTGCAGCGCCCGCAGATCATGGAAGCGCAGTTGCGCGCATTGCTGCGTTCCGCCGACAGCCGCCCGTTGCGCATCATGTTCCCCATGGTCGGCAGCGTGGATGAATGGCGCGCGGCCCGCGACATGACCGAACGCCTGCGCCTGGAGATTCCGGTGGCGGACCTGCAACTGGGCATCATGATCGAAGTGCCCTCCGCCGCGTTGTTGGCGCCGGTGCTGGCCAAGGAGGTCGACTTCTTCAGCGTCGGCACCAACGACCTGACCCAATACACCCTGGCCATCGACCGTGGCCACCCGACCTTGTCGGCCCAGGCCGATGGCCTGCACCCGGCGGTGTTGCAACTGATCGACATCACCGTGCGCGCGGCCCATGCCCATGGCAAATGGGTCGGCGTGTGCGGCGAGCTGGCGGCGGACCCGCTGGCGGTGCCGGTGCTGGTCGGCCTGGGCGTGGATGAGTTGAGCGTGTCGGCCCGCAGCATTCCCGAAGTGAAAGCGCGGGTGCGTGAATTCAGTCTGAGCGAGGCCCAGCGCCTGGCGCAACAAGCACTGGCGGTGGGTTCCCCTGCCGAAGTGCGTGCCCTAGTGGAGGCCGTGTAAATGGCAAGGATTCTAACCCTGACGCTGAACCCGGCGTTGGACCTGACGGTGCGTTTGCCGCGCCTGGCGCCCGGTGCAGTCAACCGCAGCGAAACCCTGCTGACCCATGCCGCCGGCAAGGGCGTGAATGTCGCCCAAGTGCTGGCCGACCTGGGGCATCACGTAAGCGTCGGCGGGTTTCTCGGCAGCGCAAACCCCCAGGCGTTCGAGGCGCTGATCGCCGGCCGTGGGTTTGGCGACGTGTTCATTCGTGTACCGGGCGAAACCCGCAGCAATATCAAGATTGCCGAACAGGATGGCCGGGTTACCGATATCAATGCGCCGGGGCCGCTGGTGAGTGAGCAGGCGCAACAAGACCTGCTCAACAGGATCGCAACCGTCGGCCTCGACTTCGATGTGGTGGTGGTGGCCGGCAGCTTGCCGCGCGGCGTCAGCCCGCAGTGGTTTCAGGGCATGTTGGAGCACCTCAAAAACCTCGGATTGAAAGTCGTGTTGGACACCAGCGGCGAAGCGCTGCGCGCCGGTTTGAAGGCAGGCCCCTGGATGGTCAAGCCCAATACCGAAGAACTGGCCGAGGCGCTGGACAACGCCACCGATGCCGTCAGCCAACTGCATCAACAGGGTGTGGAGCACGTGGTGGTTTCCGACGGTGCCGCAGGCGTGACCTGGTACAGCTCGGGTGCGACGCTGCATGCCACGCCGCCACGGGTGACGGTGGCCAGCACCGTGGGCGCCGGCGACTCGCTGCTGGCCGGCATGCTGCATGGTCTGCTCAGCGGCGACACGCCCGAGCAGACGCTGCGCCGTGCCACCGCGATTGCCGCGATGGCGGTGACGCAGATCGGTTTCGGCATCAGCGATGACGCGCACTTGGCGCGCCTCGAAAGCGGCGTTGTTGTACGCCCGCTGACAGAACAATAAGAGGGTTTGTGATGAAGTTAGCCATTGTTACTGCCTGCCCCAACGGCATGGTCACCAGTGTGCTGTGCGCCCGCTTGTTGGACGCCGCCGCGCAACGCCAGGGTTGGAGCACCAGCGTCGAAGTGGTGGATACGCAGCACCCGGAGCGCGCGTTGTCCCAGGCCACGATCGACGGCGCCGAATGGGTGTTGCTGGTCAGCAGCACACCAGTGGATATGCAGCGGTTTGTCGGCAAGCGCGTATTCCAGAGCACCCCGGCGCAGGCGTTGGCGGATGTCGAAGCGGTGCTGCGTCGCGGTGCTGAAGAAGCCCAGGTATTTGTCGCCAGCCAAGCCCCCGTTGCGCCGAAGAGTGCCCCGCGGATCGTGGCGATCACGGCCTGCCCGACCGGCGTCGCCCACACCTTCATGGCCGCCGAAGCTTTGCAGCAGACGGCCAGGCGCCTGGGTTACGACTTGCAGGTCGAGACCCAAGGCTCGGTTGGGGCGCGTACGCCGTTGAGCCCGCAGGCCATCGCCGATGCCGATGTGGTGTTGCTCGCGGCCGACATCGAAGTCGCCACCGAGCGCTTCGCCGGCAAGAAAATCTACCGTTGCGGCACCGGCATTGCCCTCAAGCAATCCGAGGCGACCCTCAACAAGGCCCTGGCCGAAGGCAGCGTTGAAAGCGCGGCCAGCGGCGCGGTGGCCAAGCCGGAAAAAACCGGCGTGTACAAACACCTGCTCACCGGGGTGTCGTTCATGTTGCCGATGGTGGTGGCGGGCGGGTTGTTGATCGCGTTGTCGTTCGCGTTCGGCATTCACGCGTTTGAACAGCCAGGCACTCTTGCGGCGGCGTTGAAAACCATCGGCAACAGCGCCTTTACGTTGATGGTGCCGCTGCTGGCGGGTTATATCGCGTACTCGATTGCCGACCGTCCTGGCATTGCGCCCGGCATGATCGGCGGCCTGTTGGCCGGCACGTTGGGCGCGGGGTTTATCGGCGGGATCCTGGCGGGTTTCCTGGCGGGCTACAGCGTCAAGCTGATCAGCCGTGCCGTGCGCTTGCCGCAGAGCATGGAGGCGCTCAAGCCGATCCTGATCATCCCGTTGCTGGCGAGCCTGTTCACCGGCCTTGCGATGATCTATCTGGTGGGGCCGCCGGTGGCGCGCATGCTCACCGGGCTGACCGACTTCCTCAGCACGATGGGCACCACCAACGCGGTGCTGCTGGGTATCTTGCTGGGCGGCATGATGTGTGTGGACCTGGGTGGGCCGATCAACAAGGCCGCGTATGCGTTTTCGGTGGGGTTACTGGCGGCGTCCAGTGGCGCGCCGATGGCCGCGACCATGGCCGCCGGCATGGTGCCGCCAATCGGTATGGGCATCGCCACGTTCCTGGCACGGCGCAAATTTGCCCAGACCGAGCGCGAAGCCGGCAAGGCCGCGATGATCCTTGGTTTGTGCTTTATCTCCGAGGGCGCGATTCCGTTTGCCGCCAAAGACCCGCTGCGCGTGATCCCGGCCAGCATCGCCGGCGGTGCATTGACCGGCGCCTTGTCGATGTACTTCGGCTGTGTGCTGGCGGCGCCCCATGGCGGGTTGTTCGTCCTGGTGATCCCGAATGCAATCAACCATGCGCTGTTGTACCTACTGGCGATTATGGCCGGCAGCCTGTTGACCGGCGTGGTGTACGCGTTGATCAAGCGCCCGGAAGCGGTGGAGCTGGCAGTCACCACCGCCAAGGCCTGACACCCTTCAATAAATGTGGGGGCTTGCTCCCACATTGGATCTCGGCTCACCGCAGGGTGAGTGTCACATTCGCTTCATTCCTGCGTGTTTAAGTGCCCTTTTGATTCTCAAGAGGGCACCCGCATGAGCCACTTCGATCTGGGCCGTCGCCGCGTGATGCAAGCCGTCGGCGCCGGTCTTTTGCTGCCGGGCCTGGCGCCTGCGGTGATCGCGTCGGTCAAGGACCGGCCGCAACTCACTGACGGTGTGCAGTCCGGCGACCTGCTTGGCGACCGCGCCATGATCTGGAGCCGCAGCGACCGCCCGGCGCGCATGGTGGTGGAGTGGGACACCCGCAGTGTCTTCAGCAACCCGCGTCGATTCGTTTCGCCGCTGGCCGATAACCGCAGCGACTTTACCGCCCGCGTTGAACTCAGCGGGCTGCCCGCCGACCAGGCGATTTTCTACCGCGTGCACTTCGAAGATGCCCAGACGGGCATCGCCAGCGAGCCCTGGTTTGGCCACCTGCGCAGCGTGCCGCAACAGCGGCGCGACATCCGCTTTGTGTGGAGTGGCGACACCGTCGGCCAGGGCTTCGGCATCAACCCGGACATCGGCGGCATGCGCATCTACGAAGCCATGCGCCTGCGCCTGCCGGACTTCTTTATCCACAGCGGCGACACCATCTACGCCGACGGCCCGGTACCGACGCAACTGACCACCGAGGACGGGCGCATCTGGCGCAACATCACCACCGAAGCCAAGAGCAAGGTCGCCCAAACCCTTGACGAATATCGCGGTAATTACCGCTACAACCTGCTGGATGAAAACGTGCGCCGCTTCAATGCCGAGGTGCCGCAGATCTGGCAGTGGGACGACCACGAGGTGGTGAATAACTGGTCGCCAAGCAAGCAGCTCGATGAGCGTTACCAGACCAAGGACGTCAACACCTTGGTGGGGCGCGCGCGTCAGGCCTGGCTCGAATATGCGCCGATGCGCCTGCAGAGCGCCGACGGCGGTGGGCGGATTTATCGCAAGCTCAGCTACGGCCCGTTGCTGGATGTGTTCGTGCTCGACATGCGCAGCTATCGCGGTGGCAACGATGACAACCTGGGCGGCGCCAAACCCTTCCTGGGCCGCGAGCAACTCGATTGGCTCAAGCGCGAACTCAAGGCTTCCACGGCGCAGTGGAAGGTAATTGCCGCGGATATGCCGATTGGCCTGGGTGTACCCGACGGTGAAGTCAGCCCCGGCGTGCCACGCTGGGAAGCCATTGCCAATGGTGACCCTGGCGCGGCGCAAGGTCGCGAGCTGGAAATTGCCGAGCTGCTGGGCTTTTTAAGGGCGCAACAGGTGCGTAACCACCTGTGGCTGACGGCGGATGTGCACTACTGCGCAGCGCATCACTATCACCCGGACCGCGCAGCGTTCCAGGATTTCGAGCCGTTCTGGGAGTTTGTCGCCGGGCCCCTGAATGCGGGGAGCTTCGGGCCCAATCCATTGGATAAAACCTTTGGCCCGGAGGTGGTGTTCGAGAAGGCACCGCCGGCGCAAAACACCTCCCCATTTGCCGGGTTTCAGTTTTTTGGCGAGGTGAACATCGATGGTCAGACGGCGGAGTTGACCGTGATATTGCGGGACTTGGATGGGATCTCGGTGTTCCAACAGAAGCTGCAACCAACCTGACTTGAAATGCAATCCAAATGTGGGAGGGAGCAAGCCCCCTCCCACATTGGATCGCGTCAGTACACGTCTCTACGGTAACGGCCTTGCTCGATCAAGCGTTCCACCGCCTCACGTCCGAGGATATCCAGCAGTGCCTGATCCACGCCCGCCGCCATCCCCTGCAAACTGCCGCACACATAAATCGCCGCGCCATCGGCCAGCCATTTGCGCACGACATCCGCCGATTCGCGCAGTCGGTCCTGTACGTAGATCTTCTCTGCCTGATCCCGCGAGAACGCCAGGTCCAGCAAGGCCAGATCACCGCTGGCCAGCCAGCTTTGCAGCTCATCCCGGCACAGATAGTCGTGGGCGATATTGCGTTCGCCGAACAACAACCAGTTGCGCTGCTGGCCATCGGCAATGCGTGCCTTAAGCAGGCTGCGCAGTCCGGCGAGGCCGGTGCCGTTGCCCAACAGAATCAGCGGCACCGGCGCATCCGGCAGATGGAAACCACTGTTGCGCCGCAGGCGCAGGCTGATGCCCGAGCCGACCGCCGCGTACTCGGTGAGCCAACCCGAACCCAGGCCCAGGCTGCCGTCGGGGTGGCGTTCCTGGCGCACGATCAGTTCCAGGACGCCGTCGCTGGCAATCGAGGCGATGGAATATTCACGCATGCCCAGGGGCACCAGCGCGTCCACCAGCGCCTGGGCGTGTAGGCCGACCAGATGGGTGCGGTTGTCCGGCAGTTGACGGCTGGCCAGGGCCTGGTTGAGAGGCTGCGCCAGCCCGTCGATCAGTACATCGTCGCTGCCCGCCAGGCCCAGGCCGTCAAGGAAGTGCTCGATGGCCGATGGGCAGTTGCGCGGCAGCACTTCCACCAGGTCACCGGCTTGCCAGGTGTGCGGCTTGGGCGGGGTGAGGCCCAGCAGGTATACCGCCGAGCCGCTGCTGTTGGCGTTGAGCAGGCGGCGCTGGCTGAGCGTCCAGAGTTCGTACTGCGCGGTGGGCCATGCCGTTGCGGGCGCGTGGCCGGTCAGTTGCCCCAGTTGTTGTTGCCAATGCAGCAGCGCGGCGGTGTCGCCGCTGTCCACTTCCACCGGGGCGAACAGCGGGTTGCCGCCCTGGTTGGTCAACCAGAAATGCAGGCGCCGGGCAAAGCCGCAGAAGTGCTCGTACTGGCGATCACCCAGGGCCAGCACCGAGTAGTTCAGGCCCTTGAGGGAGAGGGCTTGCCCAAGCACGCTGCGTTCGAAACCGCGGGCGCTGTCGGGCGCTTCGCCGTCGCCGAAGGTGCTCACCACAAACAGTGCGTGGTGCGATTGGCACAGGTCATCCTGGCTGACGCTACCCAGCGGCTGCACCTTCACCGGCAGGCCGGCCGCCTGCAATTGCGCGGCGGTCTGCCAGGCCAGCTGTTCGGCAAAACCGCTCTGGCTGGCAAAGCCGATCAGCCAGGCCGGTGCATCGCTGTGGTTGGCGCCGAGGCCTTGGCGGGCATCGCGCACCTGGCGCTTTTTGCGACGACGGTCCAGGTACAGCAGCCAGCCGGTGATAAAGAACAACGGCATCAGCATCGAGCTGAGGGTGAGGAGAATGCGCCCGGTCAGGCCGAAATAGCTGCCGGTGTGCAGTGCGTAAAGGCTGGTCAGCAACTGCGCCTTGAAGCTTTTGTTGGCGTACTGATCGTGGGATTTGACCTCGCCGGTGGCCGGGTCCAGGTTGATCTGGTTCAGCGCGCGGTCATGGGGTGAGTTTTGCAGCAGGTAATAGACCGTGGCGGGCTGCCCGGCGACTGCCGGCATACGGATGTTGTAGGCGCTCAAGCCGGGGCCGGCGTTGCTGTAGATACTGCTCCAGATCGCCTCGTAATTGGCGACCGGCGCCGGGCCGGCGGGGGCTGGGCCGCGTGTGCGCACCCGTTCGTTTTGCGGGGCGTCGGACAGCAGCTTGGTCAGGCCCTGGCTGTACCAGTCGTAGGACCAGGACAGGCCCGTCAACGCCGCCAGCAGATAGGCCAACAGGCACCAGGTGCCGAATACCGAGTGCAGGTCCCAATTGAAACTGCGGCCCTTTTTGCGCCAGTCCAGGGTCAGCCACGCACGCCAGTTCGCGACCTGGCGCGGCCAGCGCAGGTACAGGCCGGAGAGGCAGAAGAACACCAGGATCAGGGTGCAGGCGCCGGTGATCTGCCGCCCGGTTTCACCCATGGCGAGGAAACGGTGCAATTGCAGGATAAAGCCGAAGAAGTCCTGGCCGACCACATCACCCCGATAGTCGCCGGTGTAGGGGTCGAAGTAGCGCATCTGGCCCCGGCGCTCGCCCGGCGGCGGGGTGAAGGACACGCGTGCGGCGAGGCCGCTGTCGCGTTCTACCCAGAGCATGGCCACGGTTTTGCCTTCGGTGGCTTCCAGTTTGCGCACCAGTTCGGCGGGTGGCAGCACGCCGGCTTCGCGTTTTTCTACGCTCAGTACGCTGGGGTTGAGCGCGCGCAGTAGTTCATCCTGAAACGAGACCGCCGCCCCGGTGATCCCCATCAAGGCCAGCACCAGCCCGGCAGTGATGCCGAAGAACCAGTGCAACTGGAACAGGGTTTTCTTCAACACGTCTGACCGCCTCGTCTATCTGGGTATGTAGGGCACGGCGCGCATTATGCCGTGGCTTGTCGAGAAACATTCTGTTTTACATAAAAAAGCCCCGCGCATCCGATGCGTGGGGCTGTTTGCTGCGTGTCGCGGCGGTTTAGAAGTGGAAGCTGGTGGTCAACAATGCCGTACGCCCAGCCGCCTGGTTGGCGAAGTGCGAGCCGTAGGCCTTGTCGTAGTAGACCTTGTCGGTCAGGTTTTGCACGTTCAGTTGCAGGTCGACGTTCTTGGTCAGCTTGTAGCTGGCCATGGCGTCGTAGCGGGTGTACGACGGCACGTAAACGGTGTTGCCCACATCACCGTAAACGTCGTCGACATAGAACGCGCCGCCGCCGACGGTCAGCTTCGCGGTGACGTCGTAGGTGGTCCACAGGCTGAAGCTGTTCTTCGGCGTGTTGGGCATTTGGTTGCCCTCGTTGGAACCGGCGCTGATTACCCCGTTGCGCCCGTTACGACCGGCCTTGACCAACTCGCTGTCCAGATAACTGTAGCCGGCGAACACTTGCCAGTGATCGGTGAGCTTGCCGCTGGCGGACAACTCGATGCCATCGACCTGGGATTCACCGGCATTCTGGTAGGTGAGCGCGTCGACCAGGATGCGCGTGTTTTTCTTCTCGGTGCGAAACACCGCGGCGGTCAGCGACAGACGATCGTGGAACAGGTCCCACTTGGTGCCCAACTCGTAGTTGACGGTTTCTTCGGGCTGCAGGTCGCTCGATGCGGCGCCCGCCGACAGTGGGTTTCCGTCGGCGCCTTCACCCACCAGGCCGCCGGCTGGCGATGCCGAGGTGGCGTAGGAGGCATAGATGCTGGCGTTCTCCACCGGCTTCCAGACCAGGCCGGCCTGCCAGTTGAAGAACTGGCTGTCATCCTTGATTTTGCTGCGCGCTTTGACGGTGGCGGTCGGTACCGCGTTGGTGTTGGCTTCGGTGTCGAAGGTGTCGTAGCGCAGGCCGACGTTGAGCAGCCATTTCGGGTCGAGTTCGATGGTGTCGAACACATAAGCGGCGCGGCTGGTGGCCTTGGTGTTGGTGCCCAGGTAGTTGCGCGCGGTGCTGCCGGCCCAGGCGTCGTCCGGGTTCGGGTTGCTCAGCGAGGTGCATTGGCCGCCGCGACCACCGCCGGCCACGGTGCAGACCGGGTTGGCGTTCGGGCTGACGGTGTAGCTGCTGACGCGGGTTTCTTCACCGGTAAATTCCAGGCCGGTGGAGTAGCTGTGCTTGAAGCCCAGCGCCTGGAAGCTGCCGAACAGGTCGGTCTGGTTGGTGGTGGTCGTGGTGGTGGACACGCGGGTGTTGGCGCGGCGCCACACGGTACCGAAACGGTTGACGTTGAACTTGCTGTCATCCGGCTGGGTGAGCACGTAGTCCTGGCCGGTGCTGCCGTGGCGCAGGGTGTTTTTCAGGGTCATGTTGTCGTTCAGGTCGTGCTCGACAGAGACCGTGCTGATATCGGCGCGGGTCTTGCGAAAATCACGGTCCTTGAGGCCGTAGAAGTTGCTGCTGTCGCCGCCGTCGGTGGGTTTGTCATGCACGTGGGCGGTGGCGGTCGAAGAGCCGTAGCCGTAGGGAATGCCCGAGTCCGGCAGGTCGTTGCTTTCCATGTGGTAGTAGCTGAGATTGACGCGGGTCGGGGTGCCCAGGCCGAAGGTCAGCGATGGGGCGACGCCCCAGCGGTCGTAGTTCACCGCATCGCGGCCCGCCACGTTCTGCTCGTGGGTCATCAGGTTGAGACGGAACGCGGCGCTGTCGTCGAGGAACTGGCGGTTCACATCGAGTACGTAGCGACGGGTCTGGTCGGAGCCGTAGGTGAAACCACCGTTGGTGAAGTCCCGCGCCTGTGGGGTCTTGCTCACCAGGTTGAGGCTGCCGCCGGCCGAGCCGCGACCGCCGAACGAAGAGTTCGGGCCTTTGCTGACTTCAATCGACTCGATATCGAAGATCTCGCGGCTCTGGCCGCCGGTGTCGCGCACGCCGTCCAGGTAGGTGTCGCCCTGGGCGTCAAAACCACGGATAAACGGGCGATCGCCCTGCGGGTTGCCGCCTTCACCGGCACCAAACGTGATGCCCGGTACGGTACGCAAGGCATCCTGCAACGAGGTGGCGGCGGTGTCCTTGAGTACCTGCTGTGGCACTACGGTGACCGAGCGAGGGGTGTCCACCAGGGGCGCGGTGTATTTCTGCGAGGATGCTTTTTCGACTTGGTAGGAGGTGTCGTCCTGTGCTTCGCCGGTGATGCTGGTGGCACCCAGGGAAATACTGTTGCGCTGGCCTTTTTGTTCCGTGTCTTCGGCCGCTTGCGCCATGTGGGCGGCAGAGCTGGCACCGAGGGCAACGCCGATGGCCGAGGCCAGCAGACGTGGTGAACCGGCGGTTGTTTTTAGTGTGGTGCGCGACATGACGTGTCCTTTCCCCAAGGATGTGAGGCCGCGGAATATAGGTTGAACAAGACTCCATATCAATTGCGATACATTGCTAATTGCATTGAATTTACATTCTTTACACTTTTTCCTTACGGTTTTTGCGATCTCGTTCGTCCCTGCGTTTTACACAGCGGATAAGAATCAATACCATTGGCGCCTTTCCGCTGACAGGTAGTGCCTCATGTTGCTGCATATTCCCGGCCTGTTCTCTCGCGAGGAAGTGCAGCGCATCCGCCAGGCTCTGGAAAGCGCTGATTGGGCCGACGGTAAAATCACTGCCGGGCACCAGTCCGCCAAGGCCAAACACAACCTGCAATTGCCCGAAGGCCATCCGTTGGCCAAGGAAATCGGCGCGGCGATGCTTGAGCGCCTGTGGCAAAACCCACTGTTTATGTCGGCGGCGTTACCGCACAAAGTCTTCCCGCCGCTGCTCAACTGCTATACCGCTGGCGGCAGTTTCGACTTTCATATCGATAACGCGGTGCGCCAGCCCAAAGGCAGCCACGAGCGTGTGCGCACTGATCTGTCATCCACCCTGTTCTTCAGCGACCCCGACGAATACGACGGCGGCGAATTGGAGATCCAGGACACCTTCGGCCTGCAGCGCGTCAAGTTGCCCGCCGGCGACATGGTGCTGTACCCAGGCTCGAGCCTGCACAAAGTCAACGCCGTAACCCGTGGCGCGCGCTACGCCTCGTTCTTCTGGACCCAAAGCCTGGTGCGCGAAGACAGCCAGCGCACCCTGTTGTTCGAGATGGACGGTGCGATCCGGCAACTGACCGCCGACGTACCCGACCACCCGGCGTTGATCCAGCTCACCGGCACCTACCACAACCTGTTGCGTCGCTGGGTCGAGGTCTGAGATGGGGTTTTTATTGCGCCGCGCAGAAGTGCTCAATGTCGAACAATTGCAGCGCATGCTTGACGACTCGCCGGTGCGCGCCGCCCAGGCGATCCTGATCGCGGCGAAGGAGGGCGTGGTCGATGCCCAGGCCCTGCTCGGGCAAATCCTGCTGCAAGGACGCGGTATTGCCCGTGATGAAGCGCTGGCGCTGCGCTGGTTTCGCATCGCGGCGCAGGGCGGTCACCTGATGGCGCGCAATATGGTCGCGCGTTGCCTGGAACATGGCTGGGGCTGCCCGGCCGATGCGGTCGCGGCGGCGCAACAATACCGTCTGGCCGCCGAGGCGGGGCTGGATTGGGCGCAGTACAACTACGCCAACCTGCTGGCGACCGGTCGCGGTGTGGCTGAGGACCAGCCGCAAGCACTGCGCTTGTATCGTCTGGCGGCGGAGCAGGGCCACGCCAAGTCGATGAACCTGCTGGGGCGCTACCTGGAAGACGGCCTGTATTGCCCGAGGGACCCGCAGGCCGCCGTGGACTGGTATCGCCGCTCAGCCGAAGGCGGGGATTTCCGTGGGCAGTTCAGTTATGCGGCGGTGCTGGCGGATAGAGGCCAGGTCGAGGCGGCGCTGGAGTGGCTGCACAAAGCGCTTGCCGGCGGCAATCTGAAGTTTTTGCGGGTGGCCCACAAGGCGCTGGCGGCGGCCAACGATCCGCCGATTCGCGCGATGGCCGAGGCCTACCGACAACGCGCCGCCAGCCTTCCCGAGGCATAAAAAAACCCATGACACGTCATGGGTTTTTCTTGCAGCTTAAAACTTGCTGCTGCTGTTAAACATAAAACGACTTCAACGGTGGAAAGCCATTGAACTCAACCGCGCTGTAGCTGGTGGTGTACGCACCGGTCGACAGCCAGTACAGACGATCACCGATCGCCAGGTTCAGCGGCAGGCCGTACTTGTAGTTTTCGTACATGATGTCGGCGCTGTCGCAGGTGGGGCCGGCGATGACCACTTCTTCCATCTCGCCTTTCTTCTCGGTCCAGATCGGGAACTTGATGGCTTCGTCCATGGTTTCGATCAGGCCGGAGAACTTGCCCACATCCGTGTACACCCAACGTTCCACGGCGGTACGCGATTTGCGCGCTACCAGCACCACTTCACTGACCAGGATGCCGGCGTTGGCGATCAGCGAACGGCCCGGCTCCAGGATGATTTCCGGCAGGTCGTCGCCGAAGTCTTCCTTGAGGAAGCGGATGATTTCTTCTGCGTAGGTTTCCAGGCTGTTGGTGCGGGTGATGTAGTTGGCCGGGAAGCCGCCACCCATGTTGATCAGCTTGAGATGGATGCCGTCTTCTTCCTTCAGGCGTTCGAAAATCACTTTGACCTTGGCGATCGCCGCGTCCCACACGCTGATGTCGCGCTGTTGCGAGCCGACGTGGAAGGAGATGCCGTAAGGCACCAGGCCCAGGTCACGGGCCAGGATCAGCAGGTCCATGGCCATGTCGGTCTGGCAGCCGAATTTGCGCGACAACGGCCAGTCAGCCGTGGTCGAGCCTTCGGTGAGGATACGCACATACACTTTCGAGCCCGGCGCGGCCTTGGCGATGTTGCGCAGGTCGGCTTCGGAGTCGGTGGAGAACAGGCGCACGCCCTTCTCATAGAAGTAGCGGATGTCTTTGGATTTTTTGATGGTGTTGCCGTAGCTGATACGGTCGGCGCTGACGCCGCGGTCCATGACCTTGTCCAGCTCATAGATCGAGGCGATGTCGAAGCTCGAGCCTTTGTCCTTGAGCAGGTCGATGATTTCGACGGCCGGGTTGGCCTTGACCGCGTAATACACTTTGGCGAATTCGAAACCGGCGCGCAGGTCGTCGTAGGCCTGGCTGATCATCGCGGTATCGATCACCACGAACGGGGTTTCTTGCTTGTCGGCAAACGCCTTCATTTTGTCAAAAGTGGCGCGTGCGAAATAGTCTTCGACGTTGATCGACATGCTGGGAACTCCTAAGGGCAAACTGTATTAATCAATGGGTGCAACTGAACGTCCTCCGTATCCCCACTTTGGTTCGCCTACTTCCCAAGGCATGTCGCCGAAAGCAAAAAGGCCATGGGAGTTACCGCTTCCCTTGGCCTTGCTGTCTCGTCGTCAGTACTTGAGCCGGATGGATCGTTTCCAGCATGGACGTTCGGCGCGAACTTTAGGGCTTGATGGGCGTGGGATCAACTAAAAATGTCGCGTTTCTGCACGCGTTCGTCGCGCGATGGCGTGCAGCTACTTATGTAACCGACCGGTGTGACGGATTGATGTTCCCCGGATGGGGATAATTGAAGGTATTTCCCTGACAGATCACGGACCAAATGTGGGAGGGAGCAAGTCGAATCGTCGCACCGCCCCTCCCACATAAGATCAGGCCAGTGCCGTCTCGGCAGGCGAGACAATGCTGGTCTTGCCCCCACGCGACTTACCGGAACTCAGGTATTCGGCAATCGACTCCTGGGTCACTTCACCCAGGAACACGCGCTCCGCATCCATCACCGGCAACCACGAACGGTTGAACTCGTACATGCGCGACAGCAGGATGCGCAAATGCTCGTCATACGCCGCCGTGGCATTGAACTCGCGCAGGTACTGGCCGCAAGTGCCGGCCTGGCGGTGCAGGTCGCGACGGCGCACATAGCCCAGCGCCTTGTTCTCGGCGCAGGTGACCACCACATAACGGCGGTCCGTTTCGTCCATCAACTCCAGCGCTTCGGCCACCGGCGTTTCCGGGCTCACCGAGGGGGCGTTGTCGGCTGCGTCTTCGGCCTTCACCAGCAACAGGCGCTTGAGGGTGCTGTCCTGGCCCACGAAGTTGCTGACGAACTCGTCGGCCGGGTGGGCCAGCAAGGTGTCCGGATGGTCGATCTGCAACAGCTTGCCGGCGCGGAAGATCGCAATCTTGTCGCCCAGCTTGATCGCTTCATCGATGTCGTGGCTGACCATGATCACGGTCTTGTTCAGCGCGCGTTGCATCTCGAAGAACTCGTTCTGGATCATTTCGCGGTTGATCGGGTCGACCGCGCCGAACGGCTCATCCATCAGCAGCAAGGGCGCATCCGCCGCCAGGGCGCGGATTACACCGATGCGCTGTTGCTGCCCGCCCGACAATTCACGCGGGTAGCGGTGCAGGTACTGCTTGGGCTCCAGCTTGATCATGCTCATCAACTCGCGGGCGCGGTCGTGGCATTTCTGCTTGTCCCAGCCGAGCAGCTTGGGCACGACCACGATGTTCTCCTCGATGGTCATGTTGGGGAACAGGCCGATCTGCTGGATGACGTAGCCGATGTTGCGACGCAGGGTCACTTCGTCAAGGTCAGTGGTGTCTTCGCCGTTGATCAGGATCTTGCCCGAGGTGGGCTTGATCAGGCGGTTGATCATTTTCAGCGTGGTGCTTTTGCCGCAGCCCGAGGGACCGAGGAACACGCAAATTTCGCCTTCATTGACGGTCAGGCTTACGTCGTTAACGGCAGTCACGGTTTTGCCGTTGCTTTGAAAAGTCTTGGACAGGTTTTGAAGTTCGATCATTTGAGTAATCCTTTTGGAGTCAGCGAGCGTTGCAACCACTGCAGAAGCAGGTCGGCGAAGATGGCCAGGAGACTGACCAGCACGGCGCCGACGATCAGCATCGACATATCGCTGCGGCTGATGGAAGCCAGAATAAGTACACCCAGGCCACCGGCGCCGATGGTGGCGGCGATGGTCATCACACCGATATTCATCACCACGGCGGTGCGCACGCCGGCGAGGATCACCGGCACGGCGATCGGCAGCTCGACCATGCGCAGGCGCTGGCCGAAGGTCATGCCGATGCCTCTGGCGGCTTCGCGTATGCCGGGCTCGACGCCGGTCAGGGCCAGGTAGGTGTTACGCATGATCGGCAGCAGGGAGTAGAGGAACACGGCGGTGATCGCCGGCATCGGCCCCAGGCCCTGGCCGAACGTGGAGTAGAACGGCAGCAGCAGGCCAAACAGGGCGATGGACGGCACGGTCAGCAGCACCGTCGCGCTGGCCTGCAACGGGCCGGCCAGGGTCGGGAAACGTGTCATCAGGATGCCCAGCGGCACGCCGATAAAAATCGCGAGGATCACCGCGATGCCGACCAGGGTGATGTGCTGCCAGGTCAGGTGCAGGACCTGGGCCCAATCAAGATGGGAAAAGGCGTTCAAAAATTCCATGTCTTCTCCTCTTTAGTTGATGGGGTGTTGGCGCAGGAAGTCGGCGGCAACGGCGGACGGGCTTTCATGGCCGACGTCGACCCGAGCGTTCAGTTGGCGCATGGTTTCATCGTCGAACAGGTTGGCCAGTGGCTTGAGTTCGGCGGCCAGCTGCGGATGCTGGTCCAGGTATTCCTGGCGGATCACGGGGGCTGCGGTGTAGTCCGGGAAGTAGTGCTTGTCGTCTTCGAGCAGCTTCAATTTGAACGCATTCAAGCGACCGTCGGTGGTGTAGACCAAACCGGCGAACACCTGGCCGTTACGCAGCGCGGTATAGACCAGGCCAGCGTCCATCTGCCGGGTGTTCTTGCGCGTCAGGTTCATGTCGTACAGCTTGACCATGCCGGCCAGGCCGTCGGAGCGGTTGGCGAACTCAGTGTCCAGGGCCACCAGGCGGTGTTCCTTGGTGTCTTGCGTCATGGCCTTGGTGAGGTCGCTGATGCTGTTGATCTCGGGATGTTGCTCGGCGACTTTCTCCGGCAGCGCCAGGGCGTAGGTGTTGCTGAAACGCGACGGCGACAGCCAGACCAGGCCTTTTTTCGCGTCGAGTTCTTTCACACGGGCGTAAGACTGTTCGCTGTCGAGTTTTTCATCGATGTGGTTGTAGGCCACCAACGACACGCCGGTGTATTCCCAGATCAGATCCAGTTGCCCGCTTTCCTGGGCACTGCGCGCCAGGTTGCTGCCCAGGCCGCCGGTCACGCGAGCATCGTAGCCCTTGGTACGCAAGTACTGGGACGTGATTTCGGCGAGCAGGGTCTGTTCGGTGAACACCCGGGCGCCGATACGGATCACGGGTTTTTCGGCGGCTTGCGCAATGCCTGCAAGCAGCAGGGCGCAGCCTAATATCAAGCTTAGTTTTTTCATGTGATTTCCTTGGGCAAGCCTTAAGACGCGCGTACTCCGCGCTCCAGCCAGAGGCGGCTGGCCATGGTCACCAAACCGTCGAGCAGCAATGCCAGCAATGCGGTGCACGCGGCGCCGAGCAGCAGTTGCGGCTGATTGTTCAGGGCGATGCCGGGGAAGATCAGGCTGCCCAGGCTGTTGGCGCCAATCAGGAAGGCCAGCGGCGCGGTGCCGACGTTAATCGCCAGGGCCACGCGCACACCGCCGATGATGATCGGCACCGCGTTGGGCAACTCCACGCGAAACAGCACCTGGCGCGGCGTCATGCCGATGCCGGTGGCGGCTTCCTTGAGCGAACCTTGAACGTTTTTCAGGCCTTCGTAGGTGTTGCGCACGATGGGCAGCAGGGAGGCAAGGAACAGCGCGAAGATGGCCGGGCCACTGCCGATGCCAAGGACGCCGAGAGCGATGGCCAGTACGGCCAGGGGAGGGACGGTATTACCGATGTTGAAGATCTGCATGAAGCGTTCTGCGCGCCCGACCATGTTCGGTCGGCTGAGCAGGATACCGGCGGGGATGCCCACAACGAGGGCCGCCAGCATGGAGGTTAGAACGAGGATCAAATGTGCTTGCAGGTAAAACAACAAATCGTCGCGGTACAGTTCGATCGTGTTGATGCCGATCCAGTGGACCAGCAGGGCCAGGAGCGCGACGACAACCGCGCCTCCTATAAGCCCTTTGCCATAGCGAATAGCCACAGGCGGACTCCTTTTTTCTTTTGTCGGCGAACACATTCTCCGGCGGCAATGCCATTGCTGGCTGCCTTTGAGTGTGGTCGCGAAAAGCAGCTCGTCGATACCGGCAACGCGGTATGTATCGAGCCATGAGCGCAGCCTCGTAAGGCTAACTTGCTGATTTTTCAGCCCCTGTTCCGAGTGCGGTAGCAGGGGAGTGGACGTCTCCACCTTTTAAAAGGTTCCACACTTGGGCGCATTTAGCCACCCCTGATGGGCCCAACGGTGGTCCGTAACCTCGCGTTTGCGCTATACTCGCCGCCCTTTTTTGACTCACCTGCCAGGCGATTTCCCATGACCCACCAGGCCGCCGAAGTCGCGAAACGCCGCACTTTCGCCATTATTTCCCACCCCGATGCCGGTAAAACCACCATCACCGAGAAGCTGTTGCTGATGGGCAAGGCAATCGCTGTGGCCGGCACGGTGAAGTCGCGCAAATCCGACCGCCATGCAACATCCGACTGGATGGAGATGGAGAAGCAGCGGGGTATTTCCATTACCACGTCGGTCATGCAGTTCCCGTATCGCGACCACATGGTCAACCTGCTCGACACCCCGGGCCACGAAGACTTCTCCGAAGACACCTACCGTACCCTCACGGCGGTGGACTCGGCCTTGATGGTCCTCGACGGCGGTAAGGGCGTCGAGCCACGCACCATCGCGCTGATGGACGTGTGCCGTCTGCGTGACACGCCGATCGTCAGCTTCATCAACAAACTCGACCGCGACATCCGCGACCCCATCGAGCTGTTGGATGAAATCGAAGCGGTCCTGAAAATCAAGGCCGCGCCGATCACCTGGCCGATCGGTTGCTACCGCGACTTCAAGGGTGTGTACCACCTGGCCGACGACTACATCATTGTCTACACCGCCGGCCACGGTCACGAACGCACCGAAACCAAGATCATCGAGAAGCTCGACTCGGACGAAGCCCGCGCCCACCTGGGTGACGAGTACGACCGCTTTGTCGACCAACTGGAACTGGTGCAGGGCGCCTGCCATGAGTTCAACCAGCAGGAATTCCTCGACGGCCAGTTGACCCCGGTGTTCTTCGGGACGGCCCTGGGCAACTTCGGTGTCGACCATGTGCTCGACGCCGTCGTGGACTGGGCGCCGAAACCCCTGGCCCGTGTCGCCAATGAGCGCACGGTGGAACCGGTCGAAGAAAAATTCACCGGCTTCGTGTTCAAGATCCAGGCGAACATGGACCCCAAGCACCGCGACCGCATTGCCTTCATGCGCATCTGCTCCGGCAAATACGAAAAAGGCATGAAGATGCGCCACGTGCGCACCGGCAAGGACGTGCGCATCGGCGATGCCCTGACGTTTTTCTCCTCCGAGCGTGAGCAACTGGAAGAGGCGTTTGCCGGCGACATCATCGGCCTGCACAACCACGGCACCATCCAGATCGGCGACACCTTCACCGAAGGCGAAGCGCTGGGCTTCACCGGTATCCCGCACTTCGCCCCGGAACTGTTCCGCCGCGTACGCCTGCGTGATCCGCTCAAATCCAAGCAACTGCGCCAGGGCCTGCAGCAATTGGCGGAAGAGGGCGCCACCCAGGTGTTCTTCCCCGAGCGCAGCAACGACATCATCCTCGGCGCCGTCGGTGTGCTGCAGTTCGATGTGGTGGCCAGCCGCCTGAAAGAGGAATACAAGGTCGAGTGCTCCTACGAGCCGATCACCGTGTACTCCGCGCGCTGGATCGAGTGCGGCGATAAGAAGAAGCTGGAAGAGTTCTCCAACAAGGCCGTGGAAAACCTCGCGGTGGACGGCGGCGGCCACCTGACCTACCTGGCCCCGACACGGGTCAACCTGGCATTGATGGAAGAGCGTTGGCCGGACGTGAAATTCCGCGCGACCCGCGAGCACCACTGATTCCTGAGCGCGGCTGAACAAAAAAGTGGGAGGGGTGATCCTCTCCCACTTTTTTTGATCTCCAGTAGCCATGGGAATCCGATAGCTAAGTCGCCAAAAAGAAAGCCCCTCCCGCCAGGCTGATGCGCAACCTGATGGGAAGGGCTGTAAAACTCAAGAGAGGCTCTGGATTGAAAACCCAGAGCCTTTTTTGTGGCGGTCAGGCCACAAACTGCTCCGCGTAGTGGCAAGCCACCTGGCGGTTGTCCAAGGCGCGCAGTTGCGGCTCCTCGGTGCTGCAGCGTGCCGTCGCATACGGGCAGCGCTTGTGGAAAGCACAGCCGGACGGCGGGTTCAGTGGGTTGGGCAACTCGCCGACGATTTTGATCTTCGGTTTGTTCGGGTCCGGGTGGATCGTCGGTGTGGCCGACAGCAGCGCCTGGGTGTAAGGGTGCAAAGGACGAGCGTAGATGTCTTCCTTGGGGCCGACTTCCACCGGGCGACCGAGGTACATCACCATCACGTCATCGGCCACGTGTTGCACCACCGCCAGGTTGTGCGAGATGAACACGTAGGCGGTGTTGAACTCCTGTTGCAGGTCCATGAACAGGTTGAGCACCTGGGCCTGGATCGACACGTCCAGCGCCGAGGTCGGTTCATCCGCCACCAGCACTTTGGGTTGCAGCATCATTGCGCGGGCGAGGGCGATGCGTTGGCGCTGGCCACCCGAGAACATGTGCGGGTAGCGCTGATAATGCTCGGGGCGCAGGCCCACCTGCTTCATCATCGCCTGCACTTTCTCGCGGCGTTCGGCGGCGGACAGGTTGGTGTTGATCAACAGCGGCTCGCCGAGTTGATCGCCGACCTTCTGGCGCGGGTTCAACGACGCGTAGGGGCTCTGGAACACCATCTGCACGTCTTTGCGCAATTGCTTGCGCTGGGCCTTGTCGGCGCCGGCGACTTCCTGGCCGGCGATTTTCAGCGAGCCTGAAGACGGCTCTTCGATCAGCGTCAGCGCACGGGCCAGGGTGGATTTGCCGCAGCCCGACTCGCCGACCACGGCAAGGGTCTTGCCGGCTTCGAGTTCAAATGACACACCATTAAGCGCGCGTACCAACGCATGGCCCTTGAACAGGCCACGGGACACTTCGTAGTGACGGGTAAGGTCGCGGGCGGTAAGAACGACGGCCATTACGCCACCTCCTGGTTCAAGGGGTAGAAGCAGCGCGCAAGGCTGTTGCTTTTCGGATCAAGGCCGGGGCGCTGGGTGCGGCAGTTTTCCTGCACATACGGGCAACGCGGCGACAACAGGCAGCCCTGCGGGCGGTCGTAACGGCCGGGCACGATGCCGGGCAACGTGGCCAGGCGTGTCGCGCCGAGGCTGTGCTCGGGGATCGCCTTGAGCAACGCTTCGCTGTACGGGTGCGCCGGAATGTCGAACAGTTGCGGTACCTGGCCGACTTCCACCGCTTGGCCGGCGTACATCACGCACACGCGCTGGGCGGTTTCCGCGACGACCGCAAGGTCGTGGGTGATCAGCACCAGGCCCATGTTCTGCTCTTTTTGCAGGGCCAGCAGCAGGTCCATGATCTGCGCTTGAATCGTCACGTCCAACGCTGTGGTCGGTTCGTCGGCGATCAATAGCTTCGGCTCGCCGGCAATCGCCATGGCAATGGCCACGCGTTGGCTCATACCACCGGACAGTTGGTGCGGGTAGGCGTCCATGCGGCTGGCGGCGCCCGGTATTTCGACTTTTTCCAGCAGTTCGATGGCGCGCTTGCGGGCTTGCTTGCCGGACATCTTCAGGTGCAGGCGCAACACTTCTTCAATCTGGAAACCCACGGTGTAGCTGGGGTTCAGCGCGGTCATCGGGTCCTGGAACACCATCGCCAGGTCTTTGCCGACGATCTGGCGGCGCTGGCGGTTGCTCAGCTTGAGCATGTCCTTGCCGTCGAAGGTCAGCGCATCGGCGGTGACGATGCCGGGGTGCTCGATCAGGCCCATCAGCGCCATCATGGTCACGGACTTACCCGAACCCGACTCGCCAACGATGGCCAGGACTTCGCCTTTGTCGACCGACAGGTCGAGGCCATCGACCACCGGCACGGCGGTTTTGTCGCCGAAGCGCACATTGAGATTCTTGATTTCTAACAGTGACATGGGAATCTCCTCAGGCGGCGTTCTTGAGTTTCGGGTCCAGCGCATCGCGCAGGCCGTCACCCATCAAGTTGATTGCCAGCACGCTGAGCAAAATAGTCAAACCAGGCAGGCTCACCACCCACCAGGCGCGTTCGATGTAGTCACGGGCCGAGGCCAGCATGGTGCCCCACTCAGGCGTTGGCGGTTGTACGCCCAGGCCAAGGAAGCCCAGCGCCGCGGCGTCGAGGATCGCCGAGGAGAAGCTCAAGGTGGCCTGTACGATCAGCGGCGCCATGCAGTTGGGCAACACGGTGATGAACATCAGGCGCGGCAGGCCGGCACCGGCGAGGCGCGCGGCGGTCACGTAGTCGCGGTTCAGTTCGCCCATCACGGCCGCGCGGGTCAGGCGCACATAGGACGGCAACGACACGATCGCGATGGCGATCACGGTGTTGATCAGGCCAGGGCCGAGGATCGCGACGATGGCCACGGCCAGCAGCAGCGACGGCAGGGCCAGCATGATGTCCATCAGACGCATGATGGTCGGGCCGAGCAGGCGCGGGAAGAACCCGGCGAACAGGCCTAACAGAATGCCCGGGATCAACGACATCACTACCGATGACAAACCGATCAGCAGCGACAGGCGCGAGCCCTGGATCAGGCGCGAGAGCAGGTCGCGGCCCAGTTCGTCGGTGCCGAGCAGGAACTGGATCTGCCCGCCTTCGAGCCACGACGGCGGGGTGAGCAGGAAGTCGCGGTACTGCTCGCTCGGGTTATGCGGTGCCACCCATGGCGCGAAGATCGCGCAGAACACGATTAGCAGCATGAACAGCAGGCCGGCAACCGCGCCTTTGTTCTTGGAGAAGGCTTGCCAGAATTCTTTGTACGGGGACGGGTACAGCAGGCTTTGATCGACTGCCGACGCTTGTGTAGGTGTGGTCATGGTCATGATCTCAGCGCTGATGACGGATGCGTGGGTTGGCGAAGCCGTAGAGGATATCCACCACGAAGTTCACCAGGATCACCAGGCAGGCGATCAGCAGAATGCCGTTTTGCACCACCGGGTAGTCCCGCGCGCCAATGGCTTCGATCAGCCATTTGCCGATGCCGGGCCACGAGAAGATCGTTTCGGTCAGTACCGCACCTGCCAGCAGGGTGCCGACTTGCAGGCCGACCACGGTGAGCACCGGGATCAGCGCGTTGCGCAGGCCGTGTACGAACACCACGCGTGCCGGCGAAAGGCCCTTGGCCTTGGCGGTGCGGATGTAGTCTTCGCGCAGCACTTCGAGCATCGACGAACGGGTCATCCGCGCGATCACCGCCAGCGGGATGGTGCCGAGCACGATGGCCGGCAGGATCAAGTGATGCAGGGCGTCGAAGAACGCGTCCGGCTCGTCAGCCAGCAGCGTGTCGATGAGCATGAAGCCGGTGCGCGGCTCGATGTCGTAGAGCAGGTCGATCCGCCCGGAAACCGGGGTCCAGCCCAGGCTCACCGAGAAGAACATGATCAGGATCAGGCCCCACCAGAAGATCGGCATCGAATAGCCCGCCAGGGAGATGCCCATCACCCCATGGTCGAACAGGGATCCTCGTTTCAATGCCGCGATCACCCCGGCCAACAGGCCCAGGATGCCGGCGAACAACAGGGCGGCCATGGACAGTTCCAGGGTCGCGGGGAAGAGGGCGGTGAACTCGCTCCATACGCTGGTGCGCGTGCGCAGCGATTCGCCAAGGTCGCCTTGGGCGAGCTTGCCGACGTAATCCAGGTACTGCGCATACAACGGCTTGTTAAGGCCAAGGCGTTCCATTGCCTGTGCGTGCATCTCGGGGTCGACGCGCCGCTCGCCCATCATGACTTCGACGGGGTCGCCAGGGATCATGCGTATCAACGCAAACGTGAGCAACGTGATGCCGAAAAACGTGGGGATCAATAACCCCAATCGGCGCGCAATAAAACTAAACATCTTGGTGTGTACCTCAATCAGCCGGTTAGGCAGGTCCGGCACCGTCCCTGTGGGCGGTGCCGAGCGTTTTTCTTATTTACTTCACCTGGGTAGTGGCGAAGTTATTGGTGGTCAGAGGGCTTTGGGTATACCCCTCGACGTTTTTACGCATGGCGGTAAACATTTTCGGGTAGGCCATGGGGATCCAGGGTTGGTCCTTGGCGAAAACGTCCAGTGCTTGTTGATAGAGTGCGGCGCGTTCCTGGGGTTCAGCGTCGGCGCGGGCCTTGTCGATCAAGGCCTGAAACTCTTTGTTACACCAACGGGCGTAGTTTTCGCCGTTTTTGGCGGCGTCGCAACTCAGGTTCGGCGTGAGGAAGTTGTCCGGGTCGCCGTTATCACCGGCCCAACCGGCCGAGACCATGTCGTGCTCGCCGGCTTTGGCACGCTTGAGCATTTCGCCCCATTCCATGACCTTGATATTCACTTTCAGGCCGATCTGCGCCAGGTCCGCCTGCATGCGCTGGGCGCCGAGCAGCGGGTTGGGGTTGGTCGGCCCACCGCCGTTACGGGTGAACAGGGTGAACTCGGTGCCTTCCGGTACGCCGGCTTCCTTGAGCAGGGCACGGGCCTTAGCGAGGTCGCGCTCGGGGTTTTTCAGCTTGTCGCTGAAGCCCAGCAGGGTCGGTGGGTACGGGCCGGTGGCGTCGACGGCGTTGCCTTTGCCATACAGCGATTCGTTGTAGCCCTTTTTATCGAACGCGATGTTGATCGCGTGGCGCACCCGCGCGTCGCTCATGTACTTGTGGGTGGTGTTCAACGCGGTGTACGCGGTGGTCATTGCGGCCAGTTCATCGACTTTCAGGTTCGGGTCTTTCTTGATGCTCGGAATGTCATCCGGCTTGGGATACAGCGCGACCTGGCACTCGTTGGCCTTGAGCTTCTGCAGGCGCACGTTGTTGTCGGTGGTGATCGCCAGGATCAGCGGATCGGCCGGCGGCTTGCCACGGAAGTACTCCGGGTTGGCCTTGAAGCGCACCTGGGCGTCCTTGGCGTAGCGGATGAAGATAAACGGCCCGGTGCCGACCGGCTTGGCGTTCAGGTCATCGGTCTTGCCGGACTTGAGCAATTGGTCGGCGTATTCGGCGGAGTGGATCGAGGAGAACGCCATGGCCAAGTCGGCCAAAAACGGTGCTTCAGGACGGGTCAGGGTAAAGACGACGGTGTGATCGTCGGTCTTCTCCACGCTTTTGAGCAGTTCCTTGAAGCCCATGCTTTCAAAGTACGGGTAGCCCACGTTGGACTTGTTGTGCCACGGATGTTTCGGGTCCAGCTGGCGCTGGAAGCTCCAAAGCACGTCGTCGGCATTCAGGTTGCGCGTGGGTTTGAAGTAGTCGGTGGTGTGGAACTTGATGTCGTCACGCAGGTGGAAGGTGTAGGTCAGCCCATCGGCGCTGATCTCTGGCAGGTCTTTGGCCAGCGCGGGGACCACTTCGGTGGTGCCGGGCTTGAAGTCCACCAGGCGGTTGAACATGGTTTCGGCGGCGGCGTCAGCGGTCACGGCCGTGGTGTAAAGAACCGGGTCAAAACCTTCCGGGCTGGCTTCGGTGCAGACCACCAGTGGTTTGGCCGAAACGCCAATCGCCACGCTCAACAGCGCGGCAGCCATGGCGGCTTGTAGCGGGAGCATTTTCATTCGGAACCCTCTGCAATCGATGGGACCAGTAAAACGTAGACGGCGGGCTCGTCCTGAGCCCGCCGTTTACCTGGCGCTAATTAAAGAATTTTAAATGGGATGGTGGTGACCAGACGGAACTCTTTGATGTTGCCGTCAGCCTGTTGAGCGCTGCCACGGTGTTCGACGTAGGTGGCACGAATCGCGGTGGCCTTGAGTGGCCCGCTCTGCACGGCGTACGCCGCGCCTACACCGTATTCCTGGTGTTTCTCGCCATCCATCAAACGCAAGTCGCTGCGCGACTTGCCAGCTTCGCCGTAGGCGGTGCCGGTGTAGTGAGTACCGTCGATGCCCCAGCCGCGTGCCGAGTAGACGTTGAACTTCAGGCCAGGCACGCCGTATTCGGCCATGTTGATGGCGTAGGCCACCTGGAACGACTTCTCGTTCGGGCTGTTGAAGTCGGACGTCAGGGAGTTGGCCAGGTAGATGCCGTTGGTTTCGTGCAGGTAGTCGAAGTACTCGTCACCGTTCACTTCCTGGTATGCGAAGGTCAGGCTGTGAGCCTGGTGAGTCAGTCCCAGGGACAACGAGTAGGTATCGTTGTCGATGTCGCCCATCTTCTTGCTGCCGGTGTCGGTGGTCTTGTAGTAGTTCAGGCCGGTGGTCAGTGCCAGGGTCTGTGCATCACCCAGTTCGTGGGTGGCGCCGAAGTAGTACTGGTTCCAGAAGTCTTCGACGTTGGCCGCGAACACGCTGGTTTTCAGGCTCTTGAACGGCTGGTAGTTGAAGCCCAGGGTCTTGACCTTGTCGGTTGTCTGGCCATTGCCGTATTCGGAGCTGAATTTCGACAGGCTCTGTTCGGTACGCGGCGAAACGCGATCGAAAATGCCGCCCTGGAACGACAGGTTGCTGAACTCTTCGCTGTTGAAGCTCACACCCTGGAAGCTGGAAGGCAGCGCACGGTTGCCGATGGTGTCGACGATGCCGCTGCTGAAGTTCTGGCGACCGGCGGTCAGGGTGGTGTTGGACACGCGGAACTGCATGTTGGCCAGGCCCAGTTTGCTCCACTGATCGACTGCATCGCCGTCCGAGCCGGCCAGGGTGCGGTTGGAACCGCCCTTGATATCACGCTTGCTGCGATCCAGAACCAGCGCGTTGTACAGCGCCACTTCGGTCTTCACGCCCACGGTGCCTTGGGTGAAACCCGAGCTGGCGTTGAGGATCGTGCCTTGTACCCAGTTGGTACGGTTGCGGTCGGTTTCAGTCTTGCCGTGTTTTGTGTACGAGAAGGTGCCGCCACGGTATTTGCTTTCGTGGGAGTACCAGTTACGTGTGGTGCCGCCCAGGGTGAAGTCTTCGATAAAGCCCTTGGCCTCGCTTTGCGCGCTGGTGCCGGCCAGTGTGGTAGGCACGAAGTCCTGGCTGGCGGGTTCGGCATAGGCGGTGGCCGTGATGCTGCTGATGGCCAGGGCCAGAAGCGCTTTGCTGCTCAGTTTCATGGGTTGAAGCTCCTTTGGTTCTCTTTTTTATGCCGGTCTTTTTAGGTGGACCGGCTATTGGGTGTGTAACTCGTTCAAGCTATTGCAAACGTTTGCTGTAGGAAAAATCCCAATAAAAGGCTGCACGTTTGCCGCAGAGCCGTTTGGCTCTGCTGTCATCCGGTTATTTTCTTATGGGGTGATACTGACGCCCGAGAACACGTTGCGGCCGAAGGGGCTTACCTTGAAGCCTTCGACTTTGGCGCTTAACGGCTGGTTGACCGTCGAGTGGGCGACAGGCGTGATCGGCACTTGCTGCTTGAGCAATTGCTGCGCCTGTTTGTACAGAGCAGTCCGTTGTTCACGGTCGGTGACGACCTTGGCTTGCTTGATCAGCTTGTCGTACGCCGGGTCACACCACATGGAGTAGTTGTTCCCGCCGATGGCGTCGCAGCTGTAGAGGGTGCCCAGCCAGTTGTCCGGGTCACCGTTGTCGCCGGTCCAGCCGATCAGGCTGACATCGTGCTCACCATTTTTGGTGCGCTTGATGTATTCGCCCCACTCGTAGCTGACGATCTTCACTTTCAGGCCGATCTTGGCCCAATCGTTCTGCAGCATTTCGGCCATCAGCTTGGCGTTGGGGTTATACGGACGTTGTACCGGCATCGCCCACAGGGTGATCTCGGTGCCTTCCTTCACGCCGGCGGCCTTGAGCAGTTCCTTGGCTTTTTCCGGGTTGTAGGCGGCGTCCTTGATGGTGTCGTCGTAGGACCACTGGGTCGGCGGCATGGCGTTGACCGCCAACTGCCCCGCGCCCTGGTACACGGCGTTCAGGATGCTCTGCTTGTTCACCGCCATGTCCAGCGCCTGGCGCACTTCGAGCTGATCGAACGGCTTGTGGCGCACGTTGTAGGCGATGTAACCGAGGTTAAAGCCCGGCTTGGTCAGCAATTGCAGGTTGGGGTCGGCCTTGAGCGCATCGACGTCAGCCGGGCGCGGATGCAGGGTCACCTGGCATTCGCCGGCCTTGAGTTTCTGCACGCGCACCGAGGCGTCGGTGTTGATGGCGAAGATCAGTTGATCGAGTTGGACCCGGCTCGGGTCCCAGTACTGTTTGTTGCCCGCATAGCGGATCTGCGAGTCTTTCTGGTAGCGCTGGAACACGAACGGGCCGGTGCCGATCGGCTTCTGGTTGATGTCGCTGGGCTTGCCGCTCTTGAGTAACTGCTCGGCGTACTCGGCGGAAAGAATCGCCGCAAAGCTCATGGCGATGTTCTGCACGAACGCGGCGTCCACCGTGTTCAGCGTCATCACCACGGTATGCGCGTCGGTCTTCTCGACCTTGGCGATGTTCTTGTTCAGGCTCATCCCGTTGAAGTACGGAAACTCGGTGGGGTAGGCCTTACGAAACGGGTGGTCGGGGTCCAGCATGCGGTTGAAGGTGAACAGCACGTCGTCGGCATTGAAGTCCCGGGTCGGCTTGAACTCCTTGTTGCTGTGGAATTTCACCCCTTCACGCAGGTGGAAGGTGTAGGTCAGGCCGTCTTCGGAAATATCCCACTTGGTCGCCAGGCCAGGTATCACGTTGGTCGCGCCTTTTTCAAACTCGACCAGGCGGTTATACAGCGGCTCGGCCGCATCGTTGTCGGTGGCGGTGGTGTACTGCGCGGTATCAAAGCCTGCCGGGCTGCCTTCGGAGCAGAACACCAGGCTCTTCTTGTCGGCGGCTTGGCCCATGGTGGTCACCGCCAGCAGGCTGGTGGCAAAGATTGCGGAGAGAGCGGTGGTATGGCGCATGACGATCCCGATCCTTGTTTGTAATTGTCATCAGCGAGCAATCAGCCTGGCTTTCGGCCAGGAGGACATCACTGATCCCACGCACAGCAAGTGCCTTTCCCAAATTGAAGCCTCTGCTGTCCTACGACGTTATGGGCCGAGGACTTCGCAGTAAATGCGCCAAATAGGATTGACCCTGTAGGCAACGGAGTCGCGTACCGCAGTTCATTTCTGTAGGAAGCAGCGACTGCGAACGTGGTCTGTTTCATACGGGCCTGGCGGATGCAATAACGGCGACGTTAGGAAACGTCGCCGCCAGTGGTCCTTACTTGCCGCTTACGCTCACGCCGTAGAAGGAATTCAAGCCAAACGGGCTGATCTTGAAGTCCTGCACGGTCGTGCGCATGGGTTGATACACCGTCGAGTGCGCGATAGGTGTCATCGGGACTGCATCTTTGAGGATATGTTGCGCCTGCTTGTACAGCTCGGTGCGTTTGGCGACATCCGAGGTAGCCTTGGCTTCTTTCACGATGCCATCGAATTTTTTGTCGCACCATTTGGAGAAGTTGTTGCCGTTCAGCGAATCGCAGCCGAACAGCACGTTCAGCCAGTTGTCCGGGTCACCATTGTCGCCGCTCCAGCCAATGATCATGGCCTGGTTCTCGCCGCCTTTGGAACGCTTGATGTACTCGCCCCACTCATAGCTGGTGATCTTGACCTTCAGGCCGATCTTGGACCAGTCGTTCTGCAGCATCTCAGCCATCAGCTTGGCGTTCGGGTTGTACGGACGCTGAACCGGCATGGCCCAGAGCACGATCTCGGTGCCCTCCTTGATGCCGGCTTCCTTGAGCAGCGCCTTGGCTTTCTCCGGGTCGTACTTGGCATCCTTGATGGTGGTGTCGTAGGACCACTGGGTCGGTGGCATGGCGTTGACCGCCAGCTGGCCCGCACCTTGGTAAACGGAGTCGATGATCTGTTGCTTGTTCACCGCCATGTCCAACGCTTGGCGAACGCGCAGGTCAGCCAGTGGGTTGGGCTTGTCGTCGCCTTTGACCTTGTCCATCACGTTGTAAGCCACATAACCGAGGTTGAAACCGGCCTGGTGCGGCAGTTTCAGGTCCTTGTCTTCGCCCAGCGCCTTCAGGTCGGCCGGGCGTGGGAACAGGGTGATCTGACATTCGTTTTTCTTGAGCTTCTGGATACGCACCGACGGGTCGGTGGTGATGGCGAAGATCAGGTTGTCGATCTTCACATCGGCAGGGTTCCAGTAGTCCTTGTTGCCGGTGTAGCGAATGTTCGAGTCTTTCTGGTAGCTCTTGAATACGAACGGGCCAGTGCCGATCGGCTTCTGGTTGATGTCCTGTGGCGTGCCGTTCTTCAACAGTTGGGCGGCATATTCAGCCGACTGGATCGACGCGAAGCTCATTGCCAGGTTCTGGATGAAGGCTGCGTCCACGGTGCCAAGGGTGAACTTGACGGTGTGCTCGTCGATTTTCTCGATGTTCTTGATGTTGGTGTCCATCCCCATGTCCGTGAAGTACGGGAACTCGGTGGGGTAGGCCTTACGGAACGGATCGTCTTTATTGATCATCCGGTTGAAGGTGAACAGTACGTCGTCAGCCGAGAATTCACGAGTAGGCTTGAAGTACGGGGTGGTATGGAACTTGACGCCTTCGCGCAGGTGGAAGGTGTACGTCAGGCCATCCGGGGACACGTCCCAGCTGGTGGCCAGGCCCGGAATAACGGCGGTGCCGCCACGTTCGAACTGGCTCAGACGGTTGAACATGGTTTCGGCCGAGGCATCGAAGTCTGTTCCGGTGGTGTACTGGCCTGGATCGAAACCGGCCGGGCTCCCTTCGGAGCAGAACACCAGGTTAGTTGCCGCTTGGGCAAAAGGGGCTGCGGCCATAAGGCCCGCGCTCACTAATAACGGAAGGACTGCGTGTTTAAGCATGTTGGCCTCATGATTTGTTGTCATTTTTGGTGGTGAGGGCGACCTCGTGAGTCGGCCTGCGGATACTTATGCAGGCGCCATACCCATTGCAAGATGCTGAACCGGTGCAAGGCGCAAAGAGTGGGACGAACGTACAGGAATGTCGCAATTATGAAAGTTTCGACATAATTACGTACATTTTGAGGGTTTTTTAGGTGCAAACAGCGCACTAAAACAGCCCAACCGAGGCGTCTGGCGCACTCGGTTGGTGCGTGTTTGTTACTTATCTAGACTCACGCCATAGAACGGCGTCAGCCCAAAGGGGCTGATCTTGAAATCTTTCACTTCTTTGCGCAGGGGCTGGAAAACCGTCGAGTTCGCAATAGGCGTTATAGGTACCTGTTCCTTAAGGATTTTTTGCGCCTGTTGATACCACTTTATGCGTTGCTCGCGGTCACTGCTCAGCTTGGCTTGCTGAACCAGCTTGTCGTACGCCGGGTTACACCATTTGGCGTAATTGCTGCCCTTGACCGCGGCACAACTGTAGAGCACGCCGAGCCAGTTATCCGGGTCACCGTTATCGCCGGTCCAGCCGTAAATCATCGTGTCGTGCTCGCCATTTTTGGCGCGCTTGATGTATTCGCCCCACTCATAACTGACGATATTGGCCTTGATGCCAATCTTTTCCCAATCCTGCTGGATCATCTGGGCCGACATGCGCGCATTCGGGTTGGACGCGCGTTGTACGGTCATTGCCCATAGGTTGATGGTGGTCCCCGGTGCAACCCCTGCTTCTTTTAGTAGCGCCCGGGCCTTGGCCGGATCGTATGGGGCGTCCTTGATGGTCGGGTCATAAGACCACTGCGCCGGTGGCAGGGCGTTCTGCGCCAATTGTCCGGCGCTTTGGTACACGGCCTTGATGATTGCCGGCTTGTCGATGGCCATGTCCAGTGCCTGGCGCACCTTGAGTTGGTCCAGCGGCGGGCGATTGACGTTGTAGGCCAAAAAGCCCAGGTTGAACCCGGCCTGCTGCTGCACGCGCAGGTTCGGGTCCTGTTTCATCACCTCGATGTCGGCGGGGCGTGGGTAGCCGCTGACCTGGCATTCGCCGGCCTTGAGTTTCTGCAGGCGCGACGCCGCATCCGGGGTGATGGCGAACACCAGGTTGTCGAGTTTCACATCCTCGGGCTTCCAGTACTGTTTATTGGCCGAGTAACGAATCTGCGAATCCTTCTGGTAACGCTTGAACACAAATGGCCCGGTACCCACCGGCTTCTGATTGATGTCCGAGGCCGTGCCCTGTTTGAGTAATTGCGCGGCGTATTCGGCCGATTGCACCGAGGCGAAGCTCATGGCCAGGTTTTGCACGAAGGCGGCGTCGACGTTATTCAGGTTGAAACGCACGGTGTGGTCGTCGAGTTTTTCGACATTCTTGATCGTAGTGTTCAAGCCCATGTCGGTGAAATACGGCGATTCGGACGGGTAGGCCTTGCGGAACGGGCTGTCGGCATCCAGCAGGCGGTTGAAAGTGAACAGCACATCGTCCGCATTGAAATCGCGGGTAGGGGTGAAGAAGTCAGTGGTATGAAACTTGACGCCATCACGTAGGTGGAAGGTGTATGCCAGGCCGTCCTGGGACACCTCCCAGCGTGTCGCCAGGCCGGGTTCGACTTCGGTGCCGCCGCGCTTGAACTGGGTCAGGCGGTTGAACACGGTTTCGGCCGACGCATCAAAATCGGTGCCGCTGGTGTACTGGCTCGGGTCGAAACCGGCGGGGCTGGCTTCAGAGCAATAGACCAGGGTGCTGGCGGCGTGGGCCATCGGCATGAACGCCAGCAGCCCGGCGGCGAGGAGGAGCGGTTTCAACGCGATTCTGTCCATGGAGACTCCTGATAGGGCAGGTATATAAAGGCTGCTCAAACGAAAACGGCGGTCACCGAGGTTACCGCCGTTATGTTGTATCAGGAAGGCGTGGTTACTGTTTTAGATCGACGATGCTCGACGCCGTCAGGGTGAACGGTGCCTTTTTATTAATGGCGTAAGGGTTTGCGTCTTCGTTCAGTTCATTGGTTTCTGCGATATCGAAGGTTCGACGCGCGGTGACCTCCATATCGGGTATGGGCGCCGCATCGTTATCGAGGTCGAGTAAGTTGATGTCAGCCTCCAGTTTGACCTGGGCCGTAGGTGTTTGTGGGTCATAAGTAATGATGTAGTGAGTGTCCTTGCCCCGAAATCCCACATGTTCCTGTAATTGGTTGATTTTCAACTCGACCGCTGTGGGCGCTACACTGCCCTGATGCGCGACTTCGGAGATGCGCGAGCGCAAGAGGGGGTCGGGAATGGCACTTTCAAATTGCTTGAGTCGCAGGGCCAGTGTTTCACCATCAGCTTTTCCCGAGGCGTCCAGTTTTACCGTGGTGTAACCGTCGGGTTGCTTTATTTGGACGGTGTAGCGGTCACGGTTCAAATCCTTGAGAAAGTTCTGTGAGTAGGGCGTTTCACTGTGCTCGTTGTGCTGCGCTTTTTCGCTGGAAGAAACCTCGAAGTTGTCCTCTGCAACGCTCCAGGAAACATTGAGCTTGCGTTTAAGAACGTCCCCGTCGTTGAAGTTGCTGATCGATTGCTCGTAAATGGTATTGCTGTTGTAGTTAAAGACTTTGTCAAAACGATCGGCACCGCTGGTCTTGGGATCGCCCAGTACATCGAATCCGTCGGAAAGCCGTGGCTGAATCTTCACGTTCTCTGTGGGGGGGCTCGAAGGTGCGCGACTCCAAGGCCATATGCCGCCGCCCTCTATTCCTCGTCGTTGCCAGACCCCGGCTTCGTCAGGCTTGGCGACAATTGCGCTGTGCGCCAGTTTCGACGGGTCAGCCGGGTCCCTGACGCGCAATAAGTAATGCTCGCCGTCGCTGGCATCAGGCTTATCAGCGACGAAATATTTTTTATCCTTGAACTCGATTTCCCGCATACCCGGGAAGGATTGCGCGGGCTCGTTGGTGGGTTCTACATCAGGCGCTGCCTTGGGTGTGGTTGAGGCCAGATCGCGGTTGTTCAACGTTTCGGGGACGCGCGCCAGTTCAAAATCGCTCGTCTGCGGATTTAGCCGCCATCTGAAGTCGCTGTTGTCGGGGGCCACCGGGACACTGCCCAGGCCACGCTCTGCCCCTGCGGTTGCGACCTCGTGCACCAGCTGCAGGCTGCAGATGACGGCTGCGGCATTGCCGCCAACGCGATCCTCGGCCGTCATGCCATAGATGCCATCGTGCACGCCGAAGACGATGTTGCCGGCGTTGCCAACCACGGGCAGGTAGCCGAAGGTATTGCCCCAAAATTCCTTTGCGGCCTTCCAGCTTTGTTGTGAAGAACCAAAGACCTCGGTCTGGTCGTTCCATACCGCGTTTTTGGCGTTCTGAGCCTGGTATTGGGAGGCAACTTTATCCACGTTGGCGTATTTCAACCGATAGTCGGCGTGTCGCCCGCGGGTGTAATTAAAGGTTTCCCGGATCGGTATGGCCTGGTCCTTGAGGAAGTTTTGATACCCAGGATAAGTGGCGTGATTGTCGGCGATTAAATTATCAAGAACCTCGCCAGCCTTTGGCCAATGGGCGTCATGGCCTCCTTGCCGGTCACTGGCATTGAAGCTGAGTTGCAGGTGGTTGCGATTGTTTTTAGCCCAATCGACAAAACCCTTATCGCCATGTATTTCATAGGCGGCGCCATGTCGTAAGTCGATCATCAGGCCTTGATTAGGCCTATTCCTGTAATTGCCGTCATAGGGCGTATAAGGAACAAATGCATAATCCGCCAGTGGGTAGCCATAAATATTGGGAATGATAACTTGGCCGTTCTGCTCCAGTGTTCGCTTGACTGCCGCTTGGGCTTGCGCACTGAGCTTTTCAAAGCTGTCCTTGTTGTTAGCGAGGCTTTGTAAACTGCCCTTTAATACATAGGCATCCGATTTTCCTGAGCGTCGCGCAATGACGCCCGAGGCGTTCCGCATTGGTGTCGCTATCTCTTTTTCCCAATGATCTTGAAGTTTCTTACCGATGGTTTCCAGATCGTTGACCTTGCCCCGGTCTATTTCGTCGATTTCCATAAAATGAAAATTGAGCGGGCCGCCGCGTTCTACTTTGTCGTGAGCAAACGCACCCGCTGCGATTTCCCAAGCAAAATAAGTACGCTTTTCGGTGTCGGTAAGATGTTCTGGTTTGCCCAAGCCCGTATAGGAAGTAAATGTCACTGTGATCTTTTCGTGCGGGTCGACCCCCGCAGCCAATAACCCCCCGCTGAAGTACCCTGCGGGTTCCATGAACTGGCGTGCGCGTTGGAACTTAACGTTTCTTTCGCCTTCGCTGCCGCTTTCTATATTCCGGATCTGCGTTTTTACGCGATCGGCATAAGCACCGATACGCTGCTCCCGCTGATGAATGGACACGCTCGCATCCAGCGCCATCGCGGTGTTCGAACCGTAAATCGTGGCGTTGTAGGGGGCCGATTCAGCTGTGTGCCGAGGCGTTGGAGGCGGCTTTTGCCCAAGCCCGATCGTTTTGTCCTCTGCACGATTTACCTGGCCCGGCAGCTGGTTATCGGCAGAGGCTGATTCATCAATCGATCGAGGAGGGCGGCTATGCGCGGGTGAATGGGCGCCGACCACATAAGGACTCGGATTTATATTCATCCTCGGTTCCTTATTGTCGGAGCGTTTGAAACACGATGGTTTTTTGAGTCGGCGGGTCGCAAGCGGTGTGTGGGGCGGATAGTCATGTGGGTGCTCCTCGGCGGTGATCTGAATACATCCCCGCTGCACGCTCCTTGTCAGGCGGGACTGTATGTATGTGTTGAAAACCGCCGCCAGGATTCCCGCATAAACGTCGCAATTAATGACCAAACGTTGCGATTGCACAGCCGAAAAAAAACGGCGCAGACCTGAGGTCGCGCCGTTTTTTATCCGTGAAAAAACTACTGAATAACTTCGATCACACCATCGGCAGACATCGTGACCTGGCTGGTACCGGCCTCGACCTCAGGGATCGCCGAGTCCTCCATGGCCGCCGCTTTCATCATCATCGCCCCACGGGCGTAAGGTTGTGGGTAGCCATTGGTATTGAAGTTCAAGTTGACGATCTTGTAGCCCTTGCCGCCCAGCGCGTCGGTGGCCAGTTGCGCACGGGCTTTGAATGCAGTGACTGCGTCCTTGAGCAGGGCATCTTCGCTGGCTTTGCGCGTGGCGTCGGCGATGGCGAAATCCATGTTTTGCATTTTCAGGGTGTTAAGCAGTTCGCCGGTGAGTTTGGACAACGCCGGGAAATCCGCGCTTTCGAGGCGCAGTTCGGCGCGCTCACGCCAGCCGGTGATCTTTTGGTTCTTGTTGTCGTAGATCGGGTAGCTGTTACGGCTGCCCTGGCGCAGGGTCACGGCCTTGACTTCGCGGGCCTGGCCCAGGGCTTTGTTGAGAGTGGTGGTGATTTCGGCGGCGAGCTTGGCCGGGTCGGCGTTCTGGGACTCGGTGTAGAGGGTGACGATCATCTTGTCGCGGGCCACTTCCTGGCTGGCTTCGGCGCGCAGGGAGATCTGGTTGTAATGAAGGTCATCGCCAGCCTGTGCCGGAACGCTGGCCAGGGTGCCGACGCTGAGGGTGATGATGGCTGCATTGCGAGTGAAACGTGACATGGAAGCTCCTTGGGCGGTTCGTATCGGTATGACTGTAGACGGTAACGTCGGGTTCTTCGGGTTTACACATCAGCTACAAATTGTCTGGGCGGCGACGAGCGGTCATTTGGGTGGCCTGCGGCAAAGAGCCACACACGCCGTGCCGGCAGGCCTGCTTCGTTTATACTCCTGCCGATCTGCTAGCAGCGCCCACCGGGAGAGCTCATGCTCGCCGCCGTAAAACTGACTTCCGCCACCCGCCAGAACCTCTGGCGCCTGACGTTCATTCGTACCCTGGTACTGGCCGCACAGGCCGGTTCGGTGGGGCTTGCCTATTGGTTCGACCTGCTGCCGCTGCCCTGGCTGCCACTGGGCGTTACCCTCGGGTTCTCCACCGTGCTTTGCGTGTTTACCGCGATCCGGTTGCGCACCACCTGGCCGGTGACCGAGTTGGAATATGCCCTGCAATTGGCTTGCGACTTATTTATCCACAGTGTGTTGCTGTATTTCTCCGGTGGTTCCACCAACCCGTTCGTTTCGTATTACCTGGTGCCGCTGACCATCGCTGCGGTGACGTTGCCGTGGCGCTATTCGGTGGTGCTGTCAGGCATCGCGCTGACCTTGTATACCTTGTTGTTGGCCCAGTTCTATCCGTTGCAGACGTTTCCCATCGCCCGAGAAAACCTGCAGATCTATGGGATGTGGTTGAGTTTTGCGTTGTCCGCCGCCGTGATCACTTTTTTTGCGGCGCGCATGGCCGAAGAGCTGCGCCGCCAGGAAGAACTGCGCGCTATCCGCCGTGAAGAGGGGCTGCGTGACCAGCAACTGCTGGCCGTCGCCACCCAGGCCGCGGGTGCCGCTCACGAGTTGGGCACGCCGCTGGCCACCATGAGCGTTTTGCTCAACGAAATGACGCAGGACCACCACGACCCCGTCCTGCAAGAAGATCTCGGCGTATTGCGCGAGCAGGTCAAGCAATGCAAGCAAACCTTGCAGCAACTGGTGCGTGCCGCCGAAGCCAATCGCCGCCTGGCGGTGGAGATGCAGGACGTCACCCACTGGCTCGATGAGGCCCTGAACCGCTGGCACCTGATGCGTCCCGAGGCCAGCTACCGCTTCCATCTGCTGGGGCAGGGTACCGTGCCGCGCATGGCACCGCCGCCGGACCTGACCCAGGCGCTGCTCAACCTGCTCAACAATGCCGCCGACGCTTGCCCCGAAGGTCTGGGCGTGCAGTTGGACTGGGATATGGAAAACGTGACCATCAGCATTCGCGACCACGGTGCCGGCGTGCCGCTGGCCATTGCCGAGCAGATCGGCAAGCCGTTCTTTACCACCAAGGGCAAAGGTTTCGGCCTGGGCCTGTTTTTGAGCAAGGCCAGCGTGACCCGCGCGGGCGGCTCAGTGAAGCTCTATAGTCATGAGGAAGGTGGCACGCTCACCGAGCTGCGCCTGCCCCGTGTCGCACGAGGAGATATCGATGAGTGACGAGATCCAAGTCGAAGGCGAAGAACTGCCGCACCTGTTGCTGGTAGATGACGACGCCACTTTTACCCGCGTGATGGCGCGCGCCATGAGCCGTCGCGGTTTCCGTGTAAGCACCGCCGGTTCCGCCGAAGAAGGCCTGACCATCGCCCAGGCCGACCTGCCGGACTACGCCGCGCTCGACCTGAAAATGGACGGCGATTCCGGCCTGGTGCTGCTGCCCAAGTTGTTGGAACTGGACCCGGAAATGCGCGTGGTGATCCTCACCGGTTACTCCAGCATTGCCACCGCCGTCGAGGCTATCAAGCGCGGCGCCTGCAACTACCTGTGCAAACCGGCGGATGCCGATGATGTACTGGCCGCCTTGCTTTCCGAGCACGCCGATCTCGACACCCTGGTGCCGGAAAACCCAATGTCGGTAGACCGCTTGCAGTGGGAACACATCCAGCGCGTGCTGACCGAACACGAAGGCAATATCTCCGCCACCGCGCGTGCCCTGGGCATGCACCGCCGCACCCTGCAACGCAAGTTGCAAAAACGTCCGGTACGACGCTGAACCTAGGCTGAACGACCCGCTTCAGGCCGCACGGAGCCCTGAACCGATCAATTATGATCGGTTCAAACGCCTGTCACTTCTTTCCTACCGAGCCTGAACGATGAATCAGAACGCTGAGTACTCCGCGGTCAATGACGCAGTGCGTGGGCAATTCTTGCGCCGAACCTGGGCGATGATCACGCCTTACTGGCGCAGTGAAGAGAAGGGCAAGGCCTGGCTGCTGCTGGCCGTGGTGATTGGTTTGTCGCTGTTCAGCGTGGCCATTTCGGTGTGGCTCAACCATTGGTACAAGGACTTCTACAACGCCCTGGAGAAAAAGGACACCGCTGCGTTCTGGCAGCAGATCGTCTATTTCTGCGGTATCGCCACGGTGGCGATTCTGGGCGCGGTGTACCGCCTCTACCTGACCCAGATGCTGACTATTCGCTGGCGTGCGTGGCTTACCGACAAGCACTTTGCACGTTGGCTGGGCGACAAAAATTACTACCAGTTGGAGCAGGGCGGCTACACCGATAACCCGGACCAGCGGATCTCCGAAGACCTCAACAGCTTTACCTCCAACACCCTGAGCCTGGGCCTTGGGCTGTTGCGCAATGTCGTCAGCCTGGTGTCGTTTTCGGTGATTTTGTGGGGCGTGTCGGGCAGCATTGATGTGTTCGGCATCACCATTCCCGGCTATATGTTTTGGTGCGCGTTGCTCTACGCCGCTGTCGGCAGTTGGCTGACGCACCTGATCGGGCGTCGTTTGATCGGCTTGAGTAACCAGCAACAACGTTTCGAAGCGGACCTGCGTTTCTCCATGGTGCGGGTGCGGGAGAATGCCGAAAGCATCGCCCTGTACAACGGCGAGCCTAACGAGAAGCAGCGTCTGAGCGCGCGGTTCGGCAAGGTCTGGCATAACTATTGGGACATCATGAAAGTGTCCAAGCGTTTGACGTTTTTCACCGCCGGCTATGAGCAGATTGCAATCGTCTTTGCGTTTATCGTCGCGGCGCCGCGGTATTTCGCCGGCAAGATCGAGCTGGGCGAGTTGATGCAAATCAACTCCGCATTCGGCAACGTGCAGGGCAACTTCAGCTGGTTTATCAGCGCGTATTCCGACCTCGCCGGCTGGCGCGCGACCAGCGACCGTCTATTGAGCTTTCAGCAGGCCATGACTGAAAACGAGCAACGCCCGGCAGCCATCGATGTGAGCACGCAGGGTGAACGCCTGGTGGTGCAAGGCTTGGGCATGAACCTGGGCGATGGTCGCCACTTGCTGACCGACGCCAACATGATCGTTGAGCCGGGCCAGCGCGTCATGCTCAGCGGCCGTTCCGGCAGCGGCAAAAGTACCTTGTTGCGCGCGATGGGCCATCTGTGGCCGGCGGGTCACGGCAGCATTCGCCTGCCGGCCAAGCGTTACCTGTTCCTGCCGCAGAAGCCCTACCTGCCGATCGGCACACTGAAGGCCGTGTTGAGTTACCCACAGGAAGACAGCGTCTACTCGCCGGAACGTTATGCACAGGTCCTGCAAACGTGCCGCTTGGCGCACCTGGTCGTGCGCCTGGACGAAGCCAATCATTGGCAACGCATGCTCTCACCGGGCGAGCAACAACGCTTGGCATTCGCCCGCGCCTTGTTGTTCGCGCCGCAGTGGTTGTACATGGATGAAGCGACCTCTGCCATGGATGAAGAGGACGAGGCGACGCTGTATCAAGCGTTGATCGATGAATTGCCGGGGCTGAGCATCGTCAGTGTCGGACATCGCAGCAGCCTCAAGCGTTTCCATGAGCGGCATGTGCGGATCGAGGGTGGTTGGCTGCAGGAGCAACCCGTGGCCTAAGGTCTTACTCGGTCAGTGTGGGAGGGGGCACGCCCCTCCCACATTTGACCTCAGTGTTTTCGCGAGTCAGCGACAACAAAAAGCCCGGTTGATCTTCGATCAGCCGGGCTTTTTTTGCTTGAAGAAACTTACTTCTTCAAGCCGTAATGCTCATCCAGCATGCCTGGAGCGTTTGGCGTTTTGGGTGCGTAGTCCCGTGGTGGCTCCTGGTTTTCCCGAGGTGGGGTCAGGCGTTCCCGTGGGGTTTGCGGAGCATCGGAATGCAGCGCGGCCAGCAGGCGCTGACGGGTGATGTCGTCGAGGGCTAGGCGGTTTGCGCCATCGGCGAGGTGATCCTGTACTTCCTGGTAGCTCTGAGTGAGCTTCTTGACCAGGGTCGCGGTGCTATTGAAGTGGGTAACAACCTCGTTCTGATAACTGTCAAAACGTTCCTGAATGTCATCCAACTGACGCTGCGTGCGGTTAGGCGCGGCATTCGGCAGCAGGCGAGCAACCAGGAATCCAATGGCGACACCGGCAACCAGGGCAAGAGTCGGCAACAACCAAACTAAGAGCGAGTGTTCCACGAGTCCTTCCTCTATAAACGGCTTTGCTTTACGTTAACGGCTCAAACCTGCGCTGTATACCGCGATTAAGCTCGCAATGATGCCATGCACAGACTTTTAGCTAGACGAGTCGACCCCTTGAGAGGTCACGGAGTTCATCCTTGCTCATGCGTGAAACCCCCGTTTTGATCGATGGCCCGGTGGGCCAACTGGAAGCCTTGTACCTCGACCACCCCGAACCACGTGGCCTGGCGCTGGTCTGCCACCCTAACCCGGTGCAAGGCGGGACCATGCTCAATAAAGTTGTGTCGACCCTGCAACGCACGGCTCGCGATGCCGGTTTGATTACGTTACGTTTTAATTACCGTGGCGTCGGCGCCAGTGCCGGTACGCATGACATGAGCACCGGTGAAGTCGACGATGCCGAAGCGGCCGTCACCTGGCTGCGTGAAAAACACCCCGACCTGCCGATCACCTTGCTCGGGTTTTCCTTTGGTGGCTACGTGGCCGCCAGCCTCGGTGGCCGTCTGGAAGCCAAGGGCGAAAAACTCGCGCACCTGTTCATGGTCGCCGCCGCCGTGATGCGCCTGCGTGATACGGATGTACTGCCTCAAGGCTGCCCATTGACCCTGATCCAGCCCGAAACCGACGAAGTGGTCGACCCGCAACTCGTCTACGACTGGTCCGGCGCCTTGAAACGCCCCCATGAGCTGCTGAAAGTGGCAGAATGCGGGCACTTTTTTCATGGCAAGCTCACCGATCTGAAGGATCTGGTGCTGCCGCGCCTCTCGAATTGATAGCAGTCTGATAAGCGATAAACCCATGACGACGCGTACCCGTATCCTCACCGGCATCACCACCACCGGCACGCCGCACCTGGGCAACTACGCCGGCGCGATCCGCCCCGCGATTCTTGCCAGCCAGGACGCAAATGCCGATTCCTTCTACTTCCTGGCCGACTACCACGCCCTGATCAAATGCGATGACCCGCAGCGCATCCAGCGCTCGCGTATGGAAATCGCCGCGACCTGGCTGGCCGGTGGCCTGGATGTGAACCGGGTAACGTTCTATCGCCAGTCCGACATTCCGGAAATTCCCGAACTGACCTGGTTGCTGACCTGTGTGGCCGCCAAAGGCTTGCTCAACCGCGCGCACGCCTACAAGGCCTCGGTGGACAAGAACGTGGAAACCGGCGAAGACCCGGACGCGGGCATCACCATGGGGCTGTACAGCTACCCGGTGCTGATGGCGGCGGACATTCTGATGTTCAACGCGCACAAAGTGCCGGTCGGCCGCGACCAGATCCAGCACGTGGAAATGGCGCGCGACATCGGCCAGCGTTTCAACCACCTGTTCGGCAACGGCAAAGAATTCTTCACCATGCCTGAGGCGTTGATCGAAGAAAGCGTCGCCACTTTGCCGGGCCTGGATGGCCGCAAGATGTCCAAGAGCTACGACAACACCATCCCGTTGTTCACCAGCGCCAAGGACATGAAGGACGCCATCTCGCGGATCGTCACCGACTCGCGCGCCCCTGGCGAAGCCAAGGACCCGGATAACTCACACCTGTTCACCCTGTACCAGGCGTTTGCCAGCAAGGCCCAGGAAGAGGCGTTCCGCGCCGAACTCCTGCAAGGTCTGGGCTGGGGCGAGGCGAAGAACCGTCTGTTCCAACTGCTCGACGGCCAACTGGGCGAAGCTCGCGAGCGTTACCACCAGTTGATGTCGCGCCCATCGGACATGGAAGACCTCTTGCTGGTAGGCGCCAAAAAAGCCCGTGCCGTGGCGGCGCCGTTCCTGGCCGAGCTGCGTGAAGCGGTGGGCCTGCGTTCGTTCGTCAACCAGGCGGCAGCGCCGGTCGCCAGCAAAAAGAAAGCTGCGAAAGCGGCGCGCTTTGTGAGTTTTCGCGAAGACGACGGCAGCTTTCGCTTCCGCCTGTTGGCTGCCGATGGCGAGCAATTGCTGCTGTCACGCAATTTTGCCGACGGCAAAGCGGCGGGCGCGGTGACCAAGCAACTGCAAAGCGGCGACGCTTTGGATGTACGCCCCGAAGCTCTGAGTTTTAGCGTCTGGCTGGACGGCGCCGTGGTCGCCGACGGCGCCGAGTTCGCCGACGGTGCATCACGTGATGCCGGCATTGAGGCTTTGCGCACTGCGTTGACGCCACTCGAGGATTAACCCGACCAAGGGTTGATTGCCATTATCCGGGGCCGTCGTTACAGTGACGGCCCGTTTTTGTTGCCTTGCTAACGAAATTATGACGCCCCTAGAACGATATCAAGCTGATCTGAAACGCCCTGAGTTCTTCCATGACGCGGCCCAGGAAACGGCGGTGCGTCATTTGCAGCGCCTCTACGACGACCTGCTCGCGGCCTCGCAAAGCAAGCCAGGGATGCTCGGCAAGCTGTTTGGCAAGAAAGACCGCGCACCGGTCAAGGGCCTGTACTTCTGGGGCGGCGTGGGACGCGGCAAGACCTACCTGGTCGATACCTTCTTCGAAGCACTGCCGTTCAAGGAAAAGGTCCGCACTCACTTCCACCGCTTCATGAAGCGCGTGCATGAAGAGATGAAAACCCTGCCGGGCGAGAAAAACCCGCTGACTATCATCGCCAAGCGCTTCTCCGACGAGGCGCGGGTGATCTGCTTCGATGAGTTCTTTGTCTCTGACATCACCGACGCCATGATCCTCGGCACCCTGATGGAAGAGCTGTTCAAAAATGGCGTGACCCTGGTGGCCACCTCGAACATCGTGCCCGACGGCCTGTACAAGGACGGCCTGCAACGCGCGCGCTTCCTGCCGGCCATCGCGTTGATCAAGCAGCACACCGAGATCGTCAACGTCGACAGCGGCGTCGACTACCGCCTGCGTCACCTGGAGCAAGCGGAGCTGTTCCACTTCCCGCTGAACGAAGCGGCCCATGAAAGCTTGAAAAAAGCTTCCGCGCGCTGACACCGGAATGCACCCAGGCGGTGGAAAACGACAAGTTGATGATCGAGAACCGCGAGATCATCGCCCTGCGTACCTGCGATGACGTGGCCTGGTTCGAATTCCGCCAACTGTGCGACGGCCCGCGTAGCCAGAACGACTACATCGAACTGGGCAAGATCTTCCATGCGGTGATCTTGAGTGGCGTGGAGCAGATGAGTGTCACTACTGACGATATCGCGCGGCGTTTTATCAACATGGTCGACGAATTCTACGACCGCAACGTCAAGCTGATCATCTCGGCGGAAGTTGAGCTTAAGGATCTGTACACCGGTGGCCGTTTGAACTTCGAGTTCCAGCGCACCCTGAGCCGCTTGCTGGAGATGCAGTCCCACGAGTTCCTGTCGCGCGGGCACAAGCCTTAAAAGCAACACAAATCAGAATGTGGGAGGGGGCTTGCTCCCGATAGCAGAATGTCAGTCACTGAAGATGTGGACTGACCCACCGCTATCGGGAGCAAGCCCCCTCCCACATTTTTTTACTGTGTTTGTTGGCTGGGGTTATGCCGCCTGCTGGAATTGCTGGCGATACTGGTTCGGCGACAATTCGGTGTGCTGCCTGAACAGCCGCGCAAAGAAACTCGCGTCGTCGTAACCCACCTCATAACTGATGGTCTTGATGCTCTTACGGCTGCCCGAGAGCAGGCCTTTGGCCGTCTCGATTCGCAGGCGTTGCAGGTAGTGCAACGGCTTGTCGCCGGTGGCGGTCTGGAAGCGGCGCATGAAGTTGCGGATGCTCATGCCGTGTTCGCGGGCGACATCCTCGAAGCGGAATTTGTCGGCAAAGTGCTCTTCGAGCCAGTGCTGGATCTGCAGGATGATCACGTCCTGGTGAAGTTTCTGCCCGCCAAAACCGATACGCCCCGGCGCATAGCTGCGTTGCACTTCATACAGAATGTCGCGGGCCACGGCCTGGGCAATGTTGGCGCCGCAGAAGCGCTCGATCAGGTAAATATAGAGGTCGCACGCTGAGGTAGTGCCGCCGGCGCAATACAGGTTATCGGCGTCCGTGAGGTGCTTGTCCTGGTTGAGCTGGACCTTGGGAAAGCGTTCGCTGAAGGCATTGAAGAAGCGCCAATAGGTGGTCGCCTCCTTGCCATCGAGCAACCCGGCTTCGGCCAGCCAGAACACCCCGGTGGCTTCACCGCAGAGCACGGCGCCGCGCGCATGTTGTTCGCGCAACCATGGCAGCACTTGCGGGTAGCGCGTGCAGAGGGCATCGAAGTCATCCCAGAAGGCTGGCAGGACGATGATGTCCGCATCTTCCAGGCCGCCATCCACCGGCATGATCACATCACTGAAGCTGCACACCGATTGCCCGTCGGGGCTGACCAGGCGCGTTGCGAATGCTGGCGTCAGGCCCAGGCCTTGCTGTTTGCCATAGCGCAGGCTGGCGAGGTGGAAGAAATCCTTGGCTTGCATGAGGGTTGAAGCGAATACCCGATCAATGGCCAAAATGCTGACGCGCCGCAGGGGCGTGGAGATTTGGTTAGACATAATTTCATTTATTCTTATAGGGGAAAGTGGTCACCAGACGGCTGGATCGTCTTATTTTTTGTCGCATGTGTCCAGTGTCCCGTGAGCCTTTCGCGGCATAGGCTCTGTAAGCTGATCTTTGTCCGACAATCCATGCAGGTGACCCATGATTCCCAGAACTTTGTTCACTCCGGAACACGAGCTCTTCCGCGAAAGCGTGCGCACTTTCCTCGAAAAAGACGCTGCTCCTTTCCATGGGCAATGGGAAAAGCAGGGTTTCATCGACCGCGATCTGTGGCGCAAGGCGGGGGAGGCCGGAATGCTGTGTTCCCATCTGCCGGAGGAATACGGTGGCCTGGGGGCGGACTTTCTCTACAGTGCGGTGGTGATCGAGGAGATCAGCCGGCTGGGCCTGACCGGCATCGGTTTTTCCCTGCATTCGGATATCGTCGCGCCGTACATCCTGCATTACGGCAGTGAGGCGCTGAAACACAAATACCTACCCAAATTGATCGCCGGCGAAATGGTCACCGCTATCGCCATGACCGAGCCGGGGGCCGGCTCCGACCTGCAAGGGGTCAAGACCAGCGCCGTGTTGGAGGGCGATGAGTATGTAATCAACGGCTCCAAGACGTTCATTACCAACGGCTATCTTGCCGACCTTGTGATCGTGGTGGCCAAGACCGATCCCAAGGCGGGCGCCAAGGGCACCAGCCTGTTTCTGGTGGAGGCCGATACGCCGGGCTTCGCCAAGGGCAAGCGGCTGGAGAAGGTGGGCATGAAGGCTCAGGACACCTCGGAGCTGTTCTTCCAGGATGTGCGCGTGCCCAGGGAAAACCTGCTAGGCCAGGCCGGAATGGGCTTCGCGTATTTGATGCAGGAGTTGCCTCAAGAACGTTTGACGGTGGCGATCGGGGCCTTGTCATCCGCCGAGGCGGCGTTGCAATGGACCTTGGAATACACCCGCGAACGCAAGGCGTTCGGCAAGGCGATTGCCGATTTCCAGAACACACGCTTCAAGCTGGCCGAGATGGCCACCGAGATTCAAATCGGTCGTGTATTCGTCGACCAGTGCATGGCGTTGCACCTGGAAGGCAAGCTGGACGTGCCCACGGCGGCGATGGCCAAGTACTGGGCCACTGACCTGCAGTGCAAGGTGCTGGATGAATGCGTGCAGTTGCACGGTGGCTACGGCTTCATGTGGGAATACCCGATCGCGCGGGCGTGGGCGGATGCGCGGGTGCAGCGAATTTATGCGGGGACCAACGAGATCATGAAAGAGATTATTGCGCGGGCGCTTTGAGTAATCTGGTGTTTGTTTGGGCCTCATCGGGGCAAGCCCCTTCCACACTTGAATGTGTGAACCCAGTCAAATGTGGGGGCTTGCTCCCGATGGCGGCCTAAAGATCAATCACGGCGCGGGGTTTGGATGATCCTTCTGAATCGCCTCAATCCCTTCCAGTACCTCCTTGGACAGTTTCAACTCGGCACTGGCAATGTTGCTATCCAACTGTTCCAGTGATGTGGCGCCAATAATATTGCTGGTCACAAACGGCTGCTGCGTCACGAACGCCAACGCCATCTGCGCTGGGTCCAGGCCGTGCTCGCGCGCCAGGGCGACATAACGGCTGCACGCCGCTTCCGACTGCGGGTTGAAGTAGCGACTGAAGCGGCTGTATTCGGTCAGGCGCGCCTTCGCCGGGCGTGCGCCACCTTCGTACTTGCCGCTGAGCATGCCGAACGCCAGGGGCGAGTAGGCCAGCAGGCCGCATTGCTCGCGAATGGCGACTTCCGCCAGGCCCACTTCAAAGCTGCGGTTGAGCAGGTTGTAGGGGTTCTGGATCGACACCGCGCGCGGCCAGCCACGGGCTTCGGCAAGGGCCAGGAATTTCATGGTGCCCCACGGCGTTTCGTTGGACAGGCCGATGTGGCGGATCTTGCCGGCTTTTACCTGTTCATCCAGCGCTTTGAGGGTTTCTTCAAGCGGTGTGAGGTCGTCTTCGTCCTTGTGCTTGTAGCTCAACTGGCCGAAAAAGTTGGTGCTGCGCTCCGGCCAGTGCAACTGGTAGAGGTCGATCCAGTCGGTTTGCAGGCGCTTGAGGCTGGCGTCGAGGGCTTCGGTGATGTGCTTGCGGTTATGGCGCAGGTGGCCGTCGCGGATGTAGTCAATGGTGTTGCCGGGGCCGGCGATCTTGCTGGCAAGGATCCAGTCGTTGCGGTCGCCACGGCTTTTGAAGTAATTACCGATGTAGCGTTCGGTGGTGGCGTAGGTGTCTGCTTTGGGCGGCACCGGGTACATTTCCGCCGTGTCGAGGAAGTTGATTCCCGCGGACTTGGCCCGCTCGATCTGCGCGAAGGCCTCTGCCTCGCTGTTCTGCTCACCCCAGGTCATGGTGCCCAGGGCTATCGCGCTCACGTTCAGATCCGTACGGCCCAGCTGTCGATAATCCATCGGGTACTCCTTCAGGGAAAACAATCATAAAAGCAGGTTGAATTTTTTTTCGCAATCTGCATAATTGCCCACCTCTTTCTGCAGTGGAAGTGATGCGCCGTCTGCCGAAGAATCTTGCCGTTGAACGGACGCGCCGACCCGAGCCCCCGATAGCGTCTGTATCCGGCTGCCTTTGACTTGTCAAAGTACGCACTATTCAGTAAGATCCGCCGTCTAATTTACAGGGCGGCCCCTGAGGCTATTAAAGAATGACAACTTTTACTGCAAAACCGGAAACAGTTCAGCGCGACTGGTTTGTCGTCGACGCCGCTGGTCAGACCCTGGGTCGTCTGGCCACTGAAGTCGCCAGCCGTCTGCGTGGCAAGCACAAGCCTGAGTACACCCCTCACGTTGACACCGGTGACTACATCGTGATCATCAACGCTGAGCAGGTACGTGTTACCGGCAACAAAGCGCAAGACAAAATGTACTACCGTCACTCCGGTTTCCCAGGCGGTATCAAGTCTTCCAACTTTGAAGGCCTGATCTCCAAGAAGCCTGAAGCCCCGATCGAAATCGCGGTCAAAGGCATGCTGCCTAAGGGCCCACTGGGTCGCGATATGTTTCGCAAGCTGAAAGTCTATGCGGGCGCTGTACACCCTCATGCTGCTCAGCAGCCCCAAGAACTGAAGTTTTAACGGAATAGTTCATTATGTCGGCGACTCAAAATTACGGCACTGGCCGTCGCAAAACCGCAACCGCACGCGTTTTCCTGCGTCCGGGCACTGGTAACATCTCGATCAACAACCGCACTCTGGAAAATTTCTTCGGTCGCGAAACTGCCCGCATGGTAGTTCGTCAGCCGCTGGAACTGACCGAGACCGTTGAAAAGTTCGACATCTACGTCACCGTTATCGGTGGCGGTGTAAGTGGTCAAGCTGGCGCAATCCGCCACGGTATCACTCGCGCTCTGATGCAGTACGACGAAACCCTGCGTGGCGCTCTGCGCAAAGCTGGCTTCGTAACTCGCGATGCCCGTGAAGTTGAACGTAAGAAAGTCGGTCTGCGTAAAGCGCGTAAGCGTCCGCAGTACTCGAAGCGTTAATTCGCTTTACGTTCCACAAAAACGCCCAGCCTCCTTACGGAGCTGGGCGTTTTTTATTGCCTGCGATTTATACACATTTTTCACCGTGACAACTTGCCACATCCGTAGACCCCCTATACTACAAGGCCTGGAGGCTGAGCCCTGGGCAATTCCCTTGTCAGACGTGGGGCTTTTCATTACCATTCGGCAAAATTTTTATAAGTTCAGATTTAATACTTAGTAGACGCCTGATTTAACAGGCCAAAAAGCTGATGGGAGAGGACTGAATGAGCAATGACGGCGTGAATGCAGGCCGGCGTCGCTTCTTGGTAGCAGCCACATCCGTGGTGGGTGCTGCAGGAGCGGTGGGGGCTGCGGTCCCGTTCGTGGGGTCATGGTTTCCCAGTGCCAAGGCGAAAGCCGCAGGTGCACCGGTGAAGGTGAATGTCAGCAAGATCGAGCCAGGCCAGCAGATGATTGCTGAATGGCGCGGCCAGCCGGTGTTCATTGTTCGTCGTACCGAGGAAATCCTGGGAAATCTGAAAAAGATCGAAGGTCAGTTGTCCGACCCGAAATCCGAGAAATCCGACCAACCCGCCTACGCCAAAAACGAAGCACGTTCGATCAAGCCAGAGATTCTGTTGCTGGTCGGTCTGTGTACCCACTTGGGTTGCTCGCCTACCTTCCGCCCGGAAGTCGCTCCTGTCGATCTGGGCAAGGACTGGGTCGGTGGTTATTTCTGCCCATGCCACGGTTCCCACTACGACCTTGCCGGACGCGTCTACAAGTCCCAACCCGCGCCATTGAACCTGCCCGTGCCACCGCATACCTACGAAACTGACGACCTTATTGTCATTGGCCTCGATAAGGAGAACGCGTGATGAGCAAGTTCATGGATTGGGTCGATGCGCGCTTCCCCGCCACTAAAATGTGGGAAGACCATCTCAGCAAGTACTACGCCCCGAAGAACTTCAACTTCTTCTATTTCTTTGGCTCCCTGGCACTCCTGGTGCTGGTCAACCAGATCGTTACCGGCGTCTGGCTGACGATGAGCTACACCCCTTCGGCGGAAGAGGCGTTTGCCTCCGTCGAATACATCATGCGTGACGTCGAGTACGGCTCGATCCTGCGTCTGCTGCACTCCACCGGTGCGTCGGCGTTCTTCATCGTGGTCTATCTGCATATGTTCCGTGGCCTGCTCTACGGTTCGTATCAGAAGCCTCGTGAGTTGGTGTGGGTGTTCGGCATGCTGATCTACCTGGCGCTGATGGCCGAAGCCTTCATGGGTTACCTGCTGCCGTGGGGCCAGATGTCGTACTGGGGCGCGCAGGTGATCATCTCGCTGTTTGGCGCGATCCCTGTGATCGGCAATGACCTGACCCAGTGGATCCGCGGTGACTACCTGATCTCCGGTATCACCTTGAACCGCTTCTTCGCGTTGCATGTGGTAGCCCTGCCTATCGTGATTCTTGGCCTTGTGGTGTTGCATATCCTGGCGCTGCATGAGGTGGGCTCCAACAACCCGGACGGCGTGGACATCAAGAAGCACAAGGACGAGAACGGCATCCCGCTGGATGGCATTCCATTCCACCCTTACTACACCGTGAAAGACATCGTCGGCGTAGTGGTGTTCTTGTTTGTATTCTGCTCGATCGTGTTCTTTTTCCCGGAGATGGGCGGTTATTTCCTGGAGAAACCTAACTTCGAACAGGCCAACGCCTTCAAGACGCCTGAGCACATTGCCCCGGTCTGGTACTTCACGCCGTTCTACGCGATCTTGCGTGCGATCCCCGACAAGCTCATGGGCGTAATTGCCATGGGTGCGGCCATTGCCGTGCTGTTCGTACTGCCTTGGCTCGACCGAAGCCCGGTCAAGTCCATGCGCTACAAAGGCTGGCTAAGCAAGATCTGGCTGTGGGTGTTCTGCATTGCCTTCGTGATCCTGGGCGTATTGGGCGTACTGGCGCCAACGCCTGAGCGTACGTTGTTGTCGCAGGTCTGCACCTTCCTGTACTTCGCCTACTTCATTCTGATGCCGTTCTACACCCGGCTCGAGAAGACCAAACCGGTTCCGGAAAGGGTGACTGGCTGATGAAAAAATTATTCGTTGCATTGATGCTTGCGGCCTTGCCGCTACTGTCCTTCGCCGCCGAGCACGGTGGCCCGGAGCTGGAAAAAGTCGACATCGATGTGTCTGACAAGGCTGCCCTGCAAGACGGCGCGCGAACGTTCGCCAACTACTGCATGGGCTGCCACAGCGCCAAGTTCCAACGTTACGAGCGCGTCGCCGACGACCTGGGCATTCCCCACGAGTTGATGCTGGAGAAACTGGTGTTCACCGGCGCCAAGATTGGTGACCACATGAACATCGGTATGAAACCGGCAGACGCCAAGGCCTGGTTCGGGGCTGCACCGCCTGACTTGACCCTGGTAGCCCGCGTGCGCGGCACCGACTGGCTCTACGGCTACCTCAAGTCTTTCTACGAAGACCCGGCCCGCCCTTGGGGTGTGAACAACAAAGTGTTCCCGAACGTCGGCATGCCTAACGTTCTGGTCGGCTTGCAGGGTCGCCAAGTGGTAGGATGCAAGCAGGTTCAGGTCGTGGACAATGGCAAGAAGCAATATGATCCGTTGACCGGTACGCCTCTGACTCATGAAGCGTGCGATCAACTGACCATTGTGCCCAAGACCGGTACGCTGAACGAAGAGCAGTTTGACGAGAAGGTCAAGAACCTCGTGACCTTCCTGGCCTACTCGGCCAACCCGGTCAAACTGCAGCACCAGCGCATTGGTACTTACGTCTTGCTGTACCTGGCTTTCTTCTTCGTATTCGCCTATCTGCTCAAACGCGAATACTGGAAAGATGTGCATTGATCCAACCGTAAGCAATTGCTGTTAATCTTGCGCGCCCAGCGGCATCCCTGACCCATAGTGACCTGGTTACCAGGTCCTACAGAGATGCTCTCTGGGCGCGCTCGTTTTTGAGCTTTCGATAATTTCAACAAGCGAGGAGGACCGCCATGGGCGTGACCAATCGGTTGGCCTGTTACTCCGACCCCGCCGACCACTATTCCCACCGAGTACGCATCGTGCTCGCAGAGAAGGGTGTCAGCGCCGAGATCATCAGTGTGGAAGCGGGTCGTCATCCGCCGAAGCTGATCGAAGTGAACCCTTACGGCAGCTTGCCCACCCTGGTCGATCGTGACCTGGCGTTGTGGGAGTCGACCGTGGTGATGGAATACCTGGATGAGCGTTACCCGCATCCGCCTTTGCTGCCGGTGTACCCGGTGGCGCGTGCCAACAGCCGTCTGCTGATCCATCGGATCCAGCGTGACTGGTGTGGGCTGGTGGATGTCATTCTGGATTCGCGCAGCAAAGAGGCGGCCCGTGTCGTGGCGCGCAAGGAATTGCGCGAGAGCCTGACCGGCGTTTCCCCGTTGTTCGCCGATAAGCCTTTTTTCCTCAGCGAGGAACAAAGCCTGGTGGATTGCTGCCTATTACCCATACTCTGGCGCTTGCCGATAATGGGTATTGAACTGCCGCGGCCGGCCAAACCGCTGCTTGATTACATGGAGCGCCAGTTTGCGCGTGAGGCTTTCCAGGCGAGTCTGTCTGGTGTCGAACGCGATATGCGCTAAGGCTTAAGGAGCCGTTGATGAACTCCAGTCGACCTTACCTGGTCCGCGCGCTCTATGAGTGGATTGTGGACAACGATTGCACCCCGCACATGCTGGTCAATTCCGAATTTTCTGCGGTTCAGGTACCGCAGGGTTTTGCCAGTGACGGGCAGATTGTGCTGAACGTATCACCCAGTGCCGTGCGCCACTTGCATATGGACAATGAAGCCGTCAGCTTCGAAGGGCGTTTCGGCGGTGTGCCGCATACGCTGTTCGTGCCGATTGGTGCCATCCTCGGGATCTACGCCCGGGAAAATGGCCAAGGCATGGTGTTCGATCTGGAGTCGCCTTTTGAAGACGACGAAACGATCGACAGCGAAGACGGTGATGATCTGCCACCACCGGATACGGAGCCACCGCGCCCTAGCGGCCGGCCAAGTCTGAAAGTGGTGAAGTAAGCGGTTTTTCCGTCAGACCTGTCTGAAAAATGCCTCGATTGATGTCGGGGCATTTTTTTGCGCGCAGGATATAGATGAAAGTCGTGCCCGGACGGTGATCGTACAACCGCCATGGGCTATGATGCGTGCTCAAGTTCGCCGAGAAAGATGATTCATCATGGAAAACGCCAACACCGCCCCTCGTCTTCCCCGCAAGCGCCGCAGCCTTGCCCAGGAATTGGTCACGGTGTTGTCCGAGCAAATCCGCGATGGTGAGCTCAAACGGGGCGACAAGCTGCCCACTGAGTCGGCGATCATGGAAGCCCATGGTGTAAGCCGCACGGTGGTGCGCGAAGCCATTTCGCGCCTGCAGGCGGCGGGGCAGGTAGAAACCCGCCATGGCATCGGTACCTTTGTGCTGGACACGCCGAGCCCTAGCGGTTTTCGTATCGACCCGGCCACGGTGGTCACGTTGCGTGATGTGTTGGCCATTCTGGAGCTGCGTATCAGCCTGGAAGTGGAATCAGCCGGTCTGGCGGCCCTGCGCCGCAGCGACGAACAACTGGCGGCCATGCGCGCGGCGCTCGATGCGCTGAATGAAAGCGCGGCGCATGCTGGCGATGCGGTGGCGTCCGATTTCGCATTCCACCTGGAGATTGCCCTGTCCACCGGCAACCGCTATTTCACCGACATCATGACCCACCTGGGCACCAGCATCATTCCGCGAACCCGCCTGAACTCGGCGCGCCTGGCCCATGATGACCAGCAGCATTACATGGGCCGTCTGAGCCGCGAGCACGAAGAAATTTATGAAGCGATCGCGCGCCAGGATTCGGATGCGGCGCGCGCGGCGATGCGTTTGCACCTGACCAACAGCCGCGAGCGGCTGCGCCAGGCGCATGAAGAGGCGCAGGCACAGCGGGGGTGAATTAGCTAACGCTAAAGCGTAACTTTCAAACGTTCGGAGTCGGCTTCCATTGAAGTTTCTCGCTTCGTTACTCGATAGCCCAGTTCCAACGTTTTGCCTTGAAGGCGTTCCTGCTGGTCTTTAGTCGGCGTAATAACGAGTGTTACCTGCGGGGAGAGTTCTGTAGGAACCCCGAAAACAGATTCGTAGTAGGTAAGGTCGTCTTCCTCATCTGGATTCCTTTCAAACAAAATAGCTTGGACGTTCGCATTTTCCGGCTGCGGCGCGTTAGATGGCAGCTGGAGTTCAATCCGCTCCAATGACGAGGTGATTAAGGTTGGGGCTGGGTAGGTCATGTCGAGGTCTCCTTTTCAGGTATATGTGCCTGTTCATTTATCCGCGATGATCAAGCGCCCGCGAAACTGTCAGAAATCACAGTTCCGACAAATGGTCCCATGCGTACGGTTCACGGCGCGCATGGGACCAGAGTCACTCAACTCAGCGGCGTATTCGGCTTGTAGTCCTTGAGCAACAAATACGTACTCCACCCCCACCAATCGTGAGTCCAGTGCTTGTCGTTCAGGTCATTCACGTCCTTGCGTCGCAGCACCTTGTCACCCTCAACCTTGAACAGCGGCGAAAAGTTATTCGCCGGGTTTTGCGCAGCGTTCAAGTCCGGCACATGCAGCGGCGCCTTGAAGTTGGCCGGGGAGGGCGCCACACCGCTGGCAAACGTTGCGAAGATTTCATCGGCGGACGCCTGCACCGCGCGTTTGACCTGCAGCCGATTAGCCGCATCGATGCCGTCGAAGTAGCGTTTATCCCCATAGGCATGCCACTCATCACCCAGGGCATTGCGTACTTTGAGCCCAAACTGGCTGTCTTCATCGTGCATGAAGCGGCTGATCAACGAGCCCAGTTCGCCAGGCGTCACCACCGCCGCCAGCTGTTTGCGGGGTACGCGCAGGTGTCCGGCGGAAAATAGATCGGTTAAAAAGTGATCAGCGAAACTGTTCATGGCATACGCCAACTCCAGTGCCTGGTCGGTACCGGTTTGATGGGCCGCGACGGCTTGTTGCAAGGCTGCCGTGTGCCCTGCCAGGTAGGCCGATAGGGCCCATTCACCGAAGTGGTCAGCGTTGTCCGCCGCCAGCTTCAAATAACGCCCCAGCGGAATCAGCGCCGAAACCGCGCTGCCGCCTCCGGTGATGCGGTTCCATTCCTCGGAAAACGTATCACCGAGGGCATCGTAGGCTTCGTGGGGTTGTTTGCCGTCCTGGATCGCCTGGTTGATCGCGTTGATCTCCTTTTGCATCACCGCGAGGATCTTGCCGGCTTCTTCCCGCGAGGCTGGCAACACCGCCAGCGAGTTGAAGGCCGCCATAAAACGTTGCACACGGTCGGCAGGGGAGGCGCCATCGCTGATGGGGCGGCCGGGAACGCCATAGAAGTCGCCGCCCAGGGCAATCACTTGGCCGTAAGTCAGGGCCAGCCCGTTGGGCAGGTGCAGTTCGACTTGGCGTGCGGGAATGGCCGGCGCGTCCTTGGCGAAGCGCAACAGTGTGTCGTCGCCGATGGCGGTGTGTTCGCTGCCTTCGAAGCGCAGGGGCGGGGATTTTTTTTCGGGTACTGCGAGTTCAAGACCTGACATGTTAGCTCCTTGCTATGTCGTAGGAATCTTCCTTTTTAACTGTATGTATATACAGTTGTAGCGAGCATAGAGGATAAATTTCCTACGTCAAGAAGCGCGGTATAAACACGCCTCAACGTGAAGGTCGATGAATTGCAGTTGACGAATCTTTTTATAGTTGTACGATGACGTACGACATCATCAAAAACCAACAACAACCTTTCGACAGAAAGTCTTTACCAGGGTGTTCGAATAATGAATCCACAAGAACTGAAGTCCATCCTCTCCCACGGTCTGCTGTCTTTCCCCGTGACCGATTTCAATGCCCAGGGTGACTTCCACCAGGCGGGCTATATCAAGCGCCTTGAGTGGCTGGCCCCTTATGGCGCCACCGCCTTGTTCGCAGCCGGCGGCACCGGTGAGTTTTTCTCCCTGGCCGCCAGCGAATATTCCCAAGTGGTAAAGACCGCTGTTGATACCTGCGCCACCAGCGTGCCGATCCTCGCCGGTGTCGGCGGCTCGACGCGCCAAGCCATCGAATACGCTCAGGAAGCCGAGCGCCTGGGTGCCAAAGGCCTGCTGCTGCTGCCGCACTACCTCACCGAAGCCAGCCAGGACGGCGTTGCCGCCCACGTTGAGGCCGTGTGCAAATCGGTAAAAATCGGTGTGGTGGTCTACAACCGTAACGTGTGCCGCCTGACTGCACCGTTGTTGGAGCGCCTGGCCGAGCGTTGCCCGAACCTGATCGGTTACAAGGATGGCCTGGGTGACATCGAGTTGATGGTGTCGATTCGCCGTCGTTTGGGCGACCGTTTCAGCTACCTCGGCGGCCTGCCGACTGCAGAGGTTTACGCCGCTGCCTACAAGGCCCTGGGCGTGCCGGTGTACTCCTCGGCGGTGTTCAACTTCATCCCGAAAACCGCGATGGACTTCTACCACGCGATTGCCCGCGAAGATCACACCACCGTGGCCAAGATCATTGACGACTTCTTCCTGCCCTACCTGGACATCCGTAACCGCAAGGCCGGTTATGCCGTGAGCATCGTCAAGGCAGGCGCAAAAATCGTCGGCTACGACGCAGGCCCTGTGCGCACCCCGCTGACCGACCTGCTGCCGGAAGAGTACGAGGCCCTGGCCGCGCTGATCGACAAGCAAGGCCCGCAATAACCCATCAACGAGGCCGCTGAGTAATCAGCGGCCTTTTGCGTCAGGAGAAGATTCGTGTCTCAAGCACAGCGTTTTGAAAACTACATCAACGGCCAATGGGTGGCGGGTGCCGACTATTGCGTCAACCTCAACCCGTCGGAGTTGTCTGATGTCATTGGTGAGTACGCCAAGGCCGATGTCGCTCAAGTCAACGCCGCCATCGACGCCGCCCGCGCCGCTTTCCCGGCCTGGTCCACTTCCGGCATCCAGGCGCGTCATGACGCGTTGGACAAAGTCGGCAGCGAAATTCTCGCGCGCCGCGAAGAGCTCGGCACGCTGCTGGCCCGGGAAGAGGGCAAGACCCTGCCCGAGGCCATCGGTGAAGTGACCCGCGCCGGTAACATCTTCAAGTTTTTCGCCGGTGAATGCCTGCGCCTGTCCGGTGATTACGTGCCGTCGGTGCGCCCGGGCGTCAATGTTGAAGTCACCCGCGAAGCCCTGGGCGTGGTCGGCTTGATCACTCCGTGGAACTTCCCGATTGCTATCCCGGCTTGGAAAATCGCTCCGGCCCTGGCCTACGGTAACTGCGTGGTGATCAAGCCGGCCGAGTTGGTGCCGGGCTGCGCCTGGGCCCTGGCGGAGATTATTTCCCGTGCCGGCTTCCCTGCTGGCGTGTTCAACCTGGTGATGGGCAGCGGCCGTGTGGTCGGCGATGTGCTGGTCAACAGCCCGAAGGTCGACGGCATCAGCTTCACCGGTTCCGTGGGTGTGGGGCGTCAGATCGCCGTCAGCTGCGTGTCGCGCCAGGCCAAAGTGCAGTTGGAAATGGGCGGCAAGAACCCGCAGATCATTCTCGATGACGCCGACCTCAAGCAGGCCGTCGAGCTGTCGGTACAGAGTGCGTTCTACTCCACCGGCCAGCGTTGCACGGCATCGAGCCGTTTGATTGTCACCGCCGGCATTCACGACCAATTCGTCGCGGCCATGGCCGAGCGCATGAAGTCGATCAAGGTTGGTCACGCATTGAAAAGCGGTACTGACATTGGCCCGGTAGTGTCCCAGGCGCAGTTGGACCAAGACCTTAAATACATCGACATCGGCCAAAGCGAAGGCGCGCGGCTGGTCAGCGGTGGCGGCGTGGTGACGTGCGACACCGAAGGTTACTACCTGGCGCCGACGCTGTTCGCCGACAGCGAAGCCGCCATGCGCATCAGCCGTGAAGAGATCTTCGGGCCGGTGGCCAACGTGGTGCGCGTGGCGGACTACGAGGCGGCGCTGGCCATGGCCAACGACACCGAGTTCGGCTTGTCGGCGGGCATTGCCACCACCTCGCTGAAGTACGCCAACCACTTCAAGCGCCATTCCCAGGCCGGGATGGTGATGGTCAACCTGCCGACCGCCGGTGTGGATTACCACGTTCCATTCGGTGGCCGGAAGGGCTCGTCCTATGGTTCGCGTGAGCAAGGTCGCTATGCGCAAGAGTTCTACACCGTGGTGAAAACCAGCTACATCGGTTCGTAATACGCAACACCCGCGGGAACCGGCTTTCACCTGAAGCGGTTCCCGCGCACACAATTAATTACCCGCAAAAAAAATAATTAGTGGGAGCACCTCCAGATGCAAACGACCAAGCCGACCCACGTCCGCTATTTGATCCTGCTCATGCTGTTCCTGGTGACCACGATCAACTACGCCGACCGGGCCACCATCGCCATCGCCGGCTCCAGCCTGCAAAAAGACCTCGGCATCGACGCGGTCACCCTCGGTTACATCTTCTCCGCATTCGGTTGGGCCTACGTGGCCGGGCAAATTCCCGGTGGCTGGCTGCTGGACCGTTTCGGCTCGAAAAAAGTCTATGCGCTGAGCATTTTCACCTGGTCACTGTTCACCGTGCTGCAAGGCTATGTGGGTGAGTTCGGTGTCTCCACAGCGGTCGTTGCGCTGTTTATGCTGCGCTTTATGGTGGGCTTGGCCGAAGCGCCATCCTTTCCGGGCAATGCGCGTATCGTCGCGGCCTGGTTCCCGACGGCTGAACGCGGTACGGCATCGGCGATCTTCAACTCCGCGCAGTATTTCGCCACGGTGTTGTTCGCGCCGCTGATGGGCTGGATCGTCTACCGCTTCGGCTGGCAGCACGTATTTATCGTGATGGGCGTGATTGGCATCGTGTTCTCGCTGGTCTGGCTGAAAGTTATCCACAGCCCGCGCCAGCACCCGATGATCAACGAAGCAGAGTTCAATCACATCGCGGCCAACGGCGCGATGGTCGATATGGACCAGGACAAGGGCAAGGGTAAAAAAACCGACGGTCCGAAGTGGGATTACATTCGTCAACTGCTGACCAATCGCATGATGCTGGGCGTGTACCTGGGCCAGTACTGCATCAATGGGATCACCTACTTCTTCCTGACGTGGTTCCCGGTGTATCTGGTGCAGGACCGTGGCATGACCATCCTCAAGGCCGGTTTCATCGCCTCGTTGCCGGCGATCTGCGGCTTCATCGGCGGCGTGCTGGGTGGGGTGATTTCCGACTACCTGCTGCGCAAGGGCCATTCCCTGACCTTCGCCCGCAAAGCGCCGATCATTGCCGGTCTGCTGGTTTCCAGCAGCATCATTGCGTGTAACTACGTCGACGTTGAATGGATGGTGGTGGGCTTCATGGCCTTGGCCTTCTTCGGCAAGGGCGTTGGCGCACTGGGTTGGGCGGTAGTGTCCGACACCTCGCCCAAGCAAATCGCCGGCCTCAGTGGCGGCTTGTTCAACACCTTCGGTAACCTGGCGTCGATCACCACGCCGATCGTGATCGGCTACATCATCAGCACCACCGGCTCGTTCAAATGGGCCCTGGTGTTCGTCGGCGCCAACGCGCTGGTGGCGGTGTTCAGTTACCTGGTCATTGTCGGCCCGATCAAGCGTGTAGTACTCAAAGAGCCGCCAAGCAAGGGGCCAGAGTTGACCAACCTAACCCAAGCGCATTCCTGAGAGGCACCGTGATGCAGTTGATTGAACATGCCGACTCGCCACGCTCCATTCGTTTGCACGAGCGCGACAACGTAGTGATCGTGGTGAATGACCAGGGCGTACCGGCCGGGACCGAGTTTCCGGACGGCCTGGTGACCGTGGAATTCATCCCCCAGAGCCACAAGGTGACCCTGGAAGATATCCCGCAAGGTGGTCAGATTATTCGCTACGGCCAGACCATCGGTTACGCCTTGGCGCCGATCCCGCGCGGCAGTTGGGTGCAGGAGGATCAACTGCGCATGCCCACCGCGCCGCCCCTGGACAGCTTGCCGCTGTCCACCGAGGTGCCTGAGGCTCAGGCGCCGTTGGAAGGTTTCACGTTCGAGGGCTACCGCAACGCCGATGGCACCGTGGGCACGCGCAATATCCTCGGCATCACCACCACGGTGCAGTGCGTGACCGGGGTGTTGGACCATGCGGTCAAGCGCATCAAGGACGAGCTGCTGCCCAAGTACCCGCACGTCGATGACGTGGTGGCGCTGACCCACAGCTACGGGTGTGGGGTAGCGATTACCGCCACCGACGCCTACATCCCGATCCGCACTGTGCGCAACCTGGCGCGCAACCCGAACCTGGGGGGCGAAGCGTTGGTGATCAGCCTGGGCTGCGAGAAATTGCAGGCCGGGCAGGTGATGCATGACAACGACAGTTCCGTGGACTTGAGCGAGCCGTGGTTGTATCGGCTGCAGGACTCCAGCCACGGATTTACCGAAATGATCGAGCAGATCATGGACCTGGCTGAAACCCGCCTGAAAAAACTCGACCAGCGCCGCCGCGAAACCGTGCCGGCGTCCGAGCTGATTCTGGGCATGCAGTGTGGCGGCAGTGATGCGTTTTCCGGCATCACCGCCAACCCGGCGCTGGGGTATGCCTCGGACCTGTTGCTGCGGGCGGGGGCGACGGTGATGTTTTCCGAAGTTACCGAAGTCCGCGATGCGATCTACCTGCTGACTTCTCGCGCAAAGACGAAGGAAGTTGCCGAAGAGTTGGTGCGGGAAATGGACTGGTACGACCGCTACCTGGCCAAGGGCGAGGCGGATCGCAGCGCCAACACCACGCCGGGTAACAAGAAGGGCGGGTTGTCGAATATCGTCGAGAAGTCCTTGGGCTCCATCGTCAAGTCCGGCAGCAGCGCGATCAACGGCGTGTTGGGCCCAGGCGAGCGGTTCAAGGGCAAGGGTTTGATCTTTTGCGCCACGCCGGCCAGTGATTTTGTGTGCGGCACCCTGCAACTGGCGGCGGGCATGAACCTGCATGTGTTCACTACCGGGCGCGGCACGCCTTACGGGCTGGCGATGGCCCCGGTGGTGAAAGTGTCGACCCGTACGGAATTGGCGCAGCGCTGGCCGGACCTCATCGATATTGATGCCGGGCGCATCGCCACCGGCCGCGCGAGCATCGAAGAGCTGGGTTGGGAGCTGTTTCACTTCTACCTGGACGTGGCCAGCGGCAAGAAGCAGACCTGGGCGGAGCATCACAAGCTGCACAACGACATCACCTTGTTCAACCCGGCGCCGATTACCTGAGACCGAGTTGCCTGCATCGCGGGCAAACCCCCTCCCACCTTTGACCGAGTTCCAGCATGAAAGCGCGATCAAGGGTGGGAGGGGGCTTGCTCCCGATAGCGGTCTCCCAGACGCCGTTGGGCTGTATGGCTTATCATTAGCCACCTAACGACGCCCACCCAAGGTCCCCCGGCATGCTGGCTATCTTCCTCACCACCCTGACCATCACCGCGCCGGTGTTTGCCATGCTGTTTCTCGGTGTGCTGCTCAAGCGCATCAATTGGATTAACGACAACTTTATCCACACGGCCTCGTCCCTGGTGTTCAACGTCACCATGCCGGCGTTGCTGTTCCTGGGCATCCTGCATGCCGACCTGCACTCGGCGCTCAAGCCGGGTTTGCTGATTTACTTTTCGGTCGCCACCCTGGTGAGCTTTGCCCTGGCCTGGGGTTGGGCGATCTTTCGTTGCAAGCGTGAGGACCGTGGGATCTACACCCAAGGCGCGTTTCGCGGCAATAACGGCGTGATCGGCCTGGCACTGGCGGCCAGCATGTACGGTGACTATGGGATCTCGCTCGGGGCCGTCCTCGCAGCGCTGGTGATCCTGTTCTACAACACCCTCTCGACCATTGTGCTGGCGGTGTACAGCCCGGTGATCAAGTCCGACCCCTGGAGCATCTTCAAAAGTGTGGTGGCCAACCCGTTGATCATCAGCGTTATCGTGGCGGCGCCGTTCGCGTATTTTCAGATTGGCCTGCCCGGCTGGCTGGAAAAATCCATGCAGTACCTGGCCGACACCACCTTGCCGTTGGCATTGATCTGCATCGGCGGCACCCTGTCCCTGGCGGCGCTGCGCAAGAGCGGCAACATGGCGTTGAGCGCGAGCTTGATGAAGATGGTCTGGTTGCCGGTGGTCGCCACTTTGGGTGCCTGGCTGCTGGGCTTTCGCGGGCCTGAACTGGGGATTCTGTTCCTGTATTTCGGCGCGCCGACGGCCGCCGCTAGCTTCGTGATGGCCAGGGCGGCCGAGGGCAATCACGAGCTGGCGGCGGCGATTATTGTGATCACCACCCTGATGGCGGCGGTGACCACGAATATCGGTATTTTTGTGCTGCAGGCGGGTGGCTGGATCTAGCCTTCTTTCTGGTAGGTATCGATCACTTCCTGAGCGGCACGAAACGCATCAATCGCCGCCGGCACACCCGCATACACCGCGCAATGCAGCAGCGCTTCGCGAATTTCCTCCACGGTGCAGCCGTTGTTCAGCGCACCACGCACGTGGCCCTTGAGTTCCTGGGGGCACTTGAGCGCGGTGAGGGCGGCGAGGGTGATCAGGCTGCGGGTCTTCAGCGGCAAACCTTCGCGGTTCCACACGCTGCCCCAGGCATGTTCGTTGACGAAATCCTGCAACGGCTGGGTGAACTCGGTGGCATTGCCCAGGGCGCGGTCGACGAACGCATCGCCCATGACCTGGCGACGCATTTCAACCCCGGGCTTTTTCTGATCGGTCATTGCGATTCCCTCTTATGTTGGCGGCGCCAGGCGCGCAGCGAGGTGAACACCAGGAACACCAGCAGCGCCGGCAGGACGTAATGCAGCATCAATTGTTCCAGCTTGCCGGCCAGGGGCATGCCGGTGGTGAATGACATCACGTGCAACCCATACGCCAGGTATAACCCCAGCAGCACGAGACCTTCGGCGCGAGTCACACGGTAGCCGGTGTAGAACACCGGCAAGCACAACACCACGACGCCGAGCATCACCGGCAGGTCGAAGTCCAGGGCGTTGGGCGATACCGACAACGGCGACGGCGCCAAGAGCGCGGTCAGCCCCAGTACTCCCAGCAGGTTGAACAGGTTGCTGCCGATCACGTTGCCTACGGCAATTTCCCGTTGGCCGCGCAACGCGGCAATCAGCGAGGTGGCCAGGCATGGCAGCGAAGTGCCGACGCCGATCAGCGTCAGGCCGATAATGCGTTCCGACAAGCCCAGGTCGCTCGCTACATCCACGGCCGCGCCCAGCAGCAGGTGCCCGGCCAGCACCAGCACCAACAACCCGCCGAGCATCAGCAGCACGCTGCTCAGCCAGGGCGCTCGGGCCACCGTATCCAGGCTGCGTGGGCGGCGTGAGTGACGGGTCTGGTAGTGCAGCACGCCGAGGTAGGCCAGCAAGGCGGTCAGCAGGCAAAGCCCATCGACCGGCGTCAGCTCTTCATTGGCCGCCAGGGTGAACACCAGCAGGCCGGCGAGGATCATCACCGGGATATCCAGGCGCACCAGTTGCCGCGAGACACGTAACGGAATGATCAGCGCCGACAGGCCGAGGGTCACCAGGATGTTGAAGATACTGCTGCCGATTACGCTGCCCACGGCGATATCGGTGTTGCCGGCCAGGGTGGCCTGCAGGCTGACGGTCATCTGCGGCGCGCTGCTGCCGAAGGCGACGATGGTCAGGCCGATGATCAGCGGGCGCACCTTGAGGCTGGCCGCCAGGCGCACGGCGGCGCGCACCAGGATTTCGGCGCCGGCGATCAGCAGCAGCAGGCCGCTGGCCAGTTCGAGCAGGCTCCAGGGCGAAAGGGCGGTTAATCCGAAAATGGCCAGGCTCCCTCGGTCAGTTGCTCATGGCTTGCACGCGAACCCGCGCGGTGCCGCTGCGCAGCATGCCCAGTTGCTCGGCGGCTTCGCGCGAAAGATCGATCAGGCGTCCACGGGTATGCGGGCCGCGATCATTGATGCGGACCACGACGGATTTGTCGTTGTCGAGATTGGTGACCTTGACCCGCGTGCCGAAGGGCAGTCGCCGGTGGGCGGCGGTCAGGGCGTTCTGGTTGAAGGGTTCACCGCTGGCGGTTTTTTTACCATGGTGCCGGGCGCCGTAATACGAGGCGGTGCCGGTTTCGTCGTAGCCGTTGGGGTCGATGAGGCCGCTGGCGCAACCGGTCAGCAGAGAGAACAAGGCTAAAAGGCCAAGTAAACGCTTCATTCAAGGTATCCCCATATCAAATGTGGGAGGGAGCAAGCCCCCTCCCACAGGAGGTCCGAGTCAAGCATGAAGTCTTGCCCGGATCCTGCATCGCAATCAGCCTTCGAGCTTGCTTTTCAGCAGTTCGTTCACCTGCTGCGGGTTGGCCTTGCCTTTGGAGGCTTTCATGGCCTGGCCGACGAAAAAGCCGAACATCTTGCCGCGCTTGGCTTCGTCCGCCGCGCGATATTGTTCGACCTGCTCGGCGTTGGCCGCCAGCATTTCATCGAGTACGGCCGAAATGGCGCCGCTGTCGGTGACTTGCTTGAGCCCGCGTTTTTCGATGATCTCGTCGGCGCTGCCTTCGCCGGCCGCCATCGCTTCGAACACGGTCTTGGCGATTTTGCCGGAGATGGTGTTGTCCTTGATGCGCAGCAGCATGCCGCCCAATTGTTCGGCGGTCACCGGGGCTTCGTCGATTTCCAGACCTTGCTTGTTCAGCAGGCTGCCCAGCTCAACCATGACCCAGTTGGCCGCCAGCTTGGCGTCACCGGCAATGCTCACAACTTTTTCGAAGTAGTTCGCTTGTTCACGGCTGGAGGCCAAAACGCTGGCATCGTAGACCGACAGGCCGAATTGCTCCTTGAAGCGCTCGCGTTTCTGCTGCGGCAGTTCCGGCAGGGTGGCGCGCACGTCATTGAGGAACGAGTCTTCCAGCACCACCGGCAACAGGTCCGGGTCGGGGAAGTAACGGTAGTCGTTGGCTTCCTCTTTGCTGCGCATGGCGCGGGTTTCGTCTTTGTTCGGGTCGTACAGGCGCGTTTGCTGGATCACCTTGCCGCCGTCCTCGATCAGTTCGATCTGGCGACGCACTTCGGTGTTGATCGCCTTCTCGATGAAACGGAACGAGTTGACGTTCTTGATCTCGCAACGGGTACCGTATTCGGCCTGGCCTTTTGGCCGCACCGACACGTTGCAGTCACAACGCAGCGAGCCTTCGGCCATGTTGCCGTCGCAGATGCCCAGGTAGCGCACCAGCGCGTGGATGGTCTTGACGTAGGCCACCGCTTCCTTGGCGCTGCGCATGTCCGGCTCGGACACGATTTCCAGCAGCGGCGTGCCCGCACGGTTGAGGTCGATACCGGTGGCGCCCGGGAACTCTTCGTGCAGGCTTTTGCCGGCGTCTTCTTCAAGGTGCGCGCGGGTCACACCGACGCGCTTGATGGTGCCGTCTTCCAGGGGAATGTCCAGGTGGCCCTTGCCGACGATCGGCAGTTCCATCTGGCTGATCTGGTAGCCCTTGGGCAGGTCCGGGTAGAAGTAGTTCTTGCGCGCGAACACGTTGTGCTGGCCGATCTCGGCGTCAATCGCCAGGCCGAACATCACCGCCATGCGCACCGCTTCCTGGTTCAGCACCGGCAGTACGCCGGGCATGCCCAGGTCGACCAGGCTGGCCTGGGTGTTGGGCTCGGCGCCGAACGTGGTGGCGCTACCGGAGAAAATCTTCGATTGGGTGGCGAGCTGGGTATGAATCTCCAGCCCGATCACAACTTCCCATTGCATAGTGTTCTCCTCAGAAGCCGGTAGGGGTGCGAGTGTGCCAGTCAGTGTTCAACTGGTACTGGTGCGCCACATTGAGCAGGCGGCCTTCCTGGAAATACGGGGCGAGCAATTGCACGCCGACCGGCAGGCCGTCGACGAAACCTGCAGGCATCGACAAGCCCGGCAAGCCCGCGAGGTTGGCGGTGATGGTGTAGAGGTCTTCCAGGTACTCGGCGATCGGGTCGCCGGTCTTGGCGCCGATCTTCCAGGCCGGGTTCGGCGTGGTCGGGCCGAGGATCACGTCGACTTCTTCAAAGGCTGCCATGAAGTCGTTCTTGATCAGGCGCCGGATTTTCTGCGCCTTGAGGTAGTAGGCATCGTAGTAACCGGCCGACAGAGCGTAGGCTCCGACCATGATCCGGCGCTGCACTTCAGCACCGAAGCCTTCGCCACGGGAGCGCTTGTACAGGTCGGTGAGGTCTTTCGGGTTTTCGCAGCGATAGCCGAAACGCACGCCGTCGAAACGCGACAGGTTGGAGGAGGCTTCCGCCGGTGCGATCACGTAATAGGCAGGAATCGCATGCTGGTTGTTCGGCAAGCTGATGTGCTTGATCACGGCGCCGAGCTTTTCCAGCTCTTTGATACTGTTTTGCACCAACTCGGCGATACGCGGGTCGAGACCGGCGCTGAAGTATTCCTTCGGCACGCCGATGCGCAGGCCCTTGATCGAGGTGTTGAGGTTGGCGCTGTAGTCCGGCACCGGCTCATCGATGCTGGTGGAGTCCTGCGTGTCGAAACCTGCCATGCCTTGCAACAAGATGGCGCAGTCTTCGGCCGTGCGGGCCAATGGGCCGCCCTGATCGAGGCTGGACGCGTAGGCGATCATGCCCCAGCGGGAAACGCGACCGTAGGTCGGCTTCAGACCGGTAAGGTTGGTGAACGCAGCGGGCTGGCGGATGGAGCCGCCGGTGTCGGTGGCCGTGGCCGCCGGCAGGAAGCGGGCGGCAACGGCCGCGGCCGAACCACCGGACGAGCCGCCGGGCACGTGTTCCAGGTTCCACGGGTTTTTCACTGCGCCGTAGTAGCTCGACTCGTTGGCCGACCCCATGGCGAATTCGTCCATGTTGGTCTTGCCCAGGGTCACGGCCCCGGCGGCGGCCAGCTTGGCGACCACGGTGGCGTCGTAGGGCGCCTTGAAGTTGTCGAGCATCTTCGAGCCGCAGCTGGTACGCACGCCCTGGGTGCAGAACAGGTCTTTGTGGGCGATCGGTGCACCCAGCAATGCGCCGTTTTCACCGTTGGCGCGACGTACGTCGGCGGCCTTGGCCTGGCTCAAGGCCAGCTCTTCGGTGAGGCTGATGAAGCTGTTGACCTTGGGGTCGTGCTCGGCGATACGCGCCAGCAGGGTCTTGGTCAGCTCTTCGGAAGAAAACTTTTTATCGGCGAGACCGCGGGCGATCTCGGCCAGAGTCATGTGATGCATGAAAGGCTCTTTCCCTTTAGTCGATGACTTTCGGAACCAGGTACAGGCCGTTTTCGACCGCTGGCGCGATGGACTGATAGGCCTCGCGATGATTGCGCTCGGTCACGAGGTCTGCGCGCAGGCGCTGGCTGGCTTCGAGCGGGTGAGCCAGGGGCTCGATGCCGTCGGTATTGACGGCCTGCATTTGATCAACCAGCCCGAGAATGCTGTTCAGGGCTGCGGTGGTCTGTGGAAGATCGGCATCATTGAGGCCAAGCGAGGCCAGATGAGCGATTTTTTCCACGTCGGAGCGTTCAAGCGCCATGGGAATCTCCAGTGGAAAACAGAACGGAGGCTGTCCGTGTGTTAGATTGTCGGAACACTACCGCATTTCTACGGTCTTACGGCCGCGATTGTGGGGGTTGGTGCACAGAAAGTCGGCCAATTTAGCACATTGGCGCCTTGCCCAAAATCCCTGTCGTTGTTAGAGTTTGCCGCACTTTTTTACCCACGCGTTGCCTAGGGTCCCTTTCCCATGTTCAAGAAACTGCGTGGCATGTTTTCCAGCGATCTTTCCATTGACCTGGGCACTGCCAACACCCTTATTTACGTGCGCGAGCGCGGTATCGTTCTGAATGAGCCATCGGTTGTGGCCATTCGGACCCATGGTAATCAGAAAAGTGTCGTTGCCGTCGGCACCGAGGCCAAGCGCATGCTCGGCCGCACACCTGGCAATATTGCCGCCATTCGTCCGATGAAAGACGGCGTGATCGCCGACTTCAGTGTCTGCGAGAAGATGCTGCAGTACTTCATCAACAAGGTTCACGAAAACAGTTTCCTGCAGCCCAGCCCTCGTGTGCTGATCTGCGTTCCGTGCAAGTCCACCCAGGTAGAGCGTCGTGCTATCCGTGAGTCGGCCCTCGGTGCCGGTGCCCGTGAAGTGTTCCTGATCGAAGAGCCCATGGCCGCTGCGATCGGTGCCGGCCTGCCGGTTGAAGAAGCGCGCGGTTCGATGGTGGTGGATATCGGTGGTGGTACCACTGAAATCGCCCTGATTTCCCTGAACGGTGTGGTGTATGCCGAATCCGTGCGTGTGGGCGGCGACCGCTTCGACGAAGCGATCATCACTTATGTGCGTCGTAACTACGGCAGCCTGATCGGCGAATCCACCGCCGAACGCATCAAGCAGGAAATCGGTACCGCTTACCCGGGCGGCGAAGTTCGCGAAGTCGATGTTCGCGGTCGCAACCTGGCCGAGGGCGTTCCACGTGCCTTCACCCTGAACTCCAATGAAGTGCTGGAAGCTCTGCAAGAGTCCCTGGCCACCATCGTTCAGGCTGTGAAGAGTGCCCTGGAGCAATCGCCGCCGGAACTGGCTTCGGATATCGCCGAGCGCGGGCTGGTACTGACCGGTGGTGGCGCCTTGCTGCGCGACCTCGACAAGTTGCTGGCCCAGGAAACCGGTCTGCCGGTTATCGTCGCCGAAGACCCGCTGACCTGCGTTGCCCGTGGCGGTGGTCGTGCACTGGAAATGATGGATAAACACACCATGGACCTGCTTTCCAGCGAATAAGATCGTTGGTTGCGCCATGTTTTGCCCTCAGGCAGCACTTTGCAGTGCTGCCTGTTGGCGTTTATCTTCTTCAATCTGCATCCAGGCCGGTTAGATGCCGTATGAATAAAGAGAACATTTGCCTGGGAGGAGCGGCTTATTAAACCGCTTTTCGCCAAAGGCCCCTCATTGGGCGTGCGCTTATTGGTGCTGGTCGTGCTTTCGGTCGCGCTGATGGTGGTCGATGCTCGTTTTGCACTGCTCAAGCCCGTGCGTAGCCAGATGTCGCTGGTGTTGATGCAGACCTACTGGATCACCGACCTGCCGCAACGTCTGTTCCAGGGCGTGGCGAGCCAGTTCGGCAGCCGCACCGAGCTCGTCGCCGAAAACGAAAAACTCAAGACCGAAAACCTGCTGTTGCAGGGGCGCATGCAAAAGCTCGCGGCCCTCACCGAGCAGAACGTACGGCTGCGCGAGTTGCTCAATTCTTCCGCGCTGGTCAACGAGAAAGTCGAAGTGGCCGAGTTGATCGGCATGGACCCCAACCCCTTCACGCATCGCATCATCATCAACAAGGGTGAGCGCGATGGTGTGGTCCTGGGCCAGCCGGTGCTCGATGCGCGTGGCCTGATGGGCCAAGTGGTGGAGCTGATGCCCTACACCTCGCGGGTATTGCTGCTGACGGATACAACCCACAGCATTCCCGTGCAAGTCAACCGTAACGGCTTGCGCGCCATCGCCAGCGGCACCGGTAACCCCGAGCGCCTTGAACTCCGTCACGTGGCCGACACCGCCGACATCAAGGAAGGCGACCTATTGGTCAGTTCCGGCTTGGGCCAGCGTTTCCCGGCCGGCTACCCGGTGGCGACGGTCAAGGAAGTGATCCATGATTCCGGCCAGCCATTTGCCATCGTGCGCGCCGTTCCCACCGCAGCCCTGAACCGCAGCCGCTACCTGCTGCTGGTGTTCAGTGATAACCGCACCCCGGAAGAGCGCGCCAATGACGCCGCCCAGGCCCAGGAAGCGGAGGACAAGAAGAACGGCACGGCGCCGATCATTCCTGCAACCGTGCCCAAGCCTGCGCCGGCGGCCCCAACTGCACCGGTGGCCACTCCGGCCGCAGCGGCGCCAGTGGCCACGCCGGTCAAGCCTGCAGCGCATAACACCCACCCGGTAAAACCGGCGGCCGCCAAACCGCCGGCCACCACGCCTGCTACCACCACGCCTGCCGTCAAGCCTGCGACTGCAGCCCCGGCGACCACGCGGCAGAGGGAGGAATAATGGCCGGTACTCATTCGCGCAATGGTTGGATCGTGTGGCTGACATTCGCGGTCGGCCTGCTGCTCAGCGTTTCGCCGCTGCCGCAATTCATGGAAATCCTGCGCCCGCTGTGGCTGGCCTTGTTGCTGGCGTTCTGGTCGCTGAACCTGCCACATAAAGTGGGCATGGTCACGGCCATGTTCCTGGGCTTGGCGGAAGATGTGCTGTATGGCACCTTGCTGGGCCAGAACGCGTTGATCCTGACCTTGATCACCTTCCTGGTACTGTCGCTGCAGCAGCGTTTGCGTATGTTCCCGATGTGGCAGCAATGCCTAGTGATCCTGGTGATTTTCGGCCTGGCGCAGCTTGTTCAGTTATGGCTCAGCGCCTTGACCGGCAACCGCCAGCCAACCCTGGCGCTGGTGCTGCCGGCGCTGGTCAGCGCGCTGCTGTGGCCATGGATCAGTTTCGGTCTGCGTGGGCTGCGTCGTCGCTATAAAATCAATTGAATGGATTGCGAGGCTCTGCCTGGTTATCGAACCCTACAGGGAGAGTCTGCATGAATTCGCTTTATCTGGCCTCCGGCTCCCCGAGGCGACGTGAACTGCTGACCCAGATCGGTGTGCCCTTCAAGGTGGTCAGCGCCGCTATTGACGAAACTCCCATCCCCAATGAATCCGCTGTTGCCTATGTCGAGCGTCTTGCGCGCGGCAAGGCGGCGGCGGGTTTTGCTGCGCTTGAGCAAACGTCGGATGCCTGCGTGTTGGGTGCCGACACGGCGGTGATTGTCGACGGCAAGATCCTCGGCAAGCCGGTAGACCAAGCCGACGCCTTGGCGATGTTGATGGCCTTGGCGGGCCGTGAGCATGAGGTGCTCACGGCCATTGCCCTCACCGATGGGCTGCGCTGCGAAACCCGATGTGTCAGGAGTCGTGTACTTTTTCGCGAGGTTTCTGTCGAGGAGGCTACAACCTACTGGCACAGCGGCGAACCGCAAGACAAGGCGGGCGGCTATGCTATTCAAGGGCTTGGCTCGGTGTTTGTCGCCGGGCTCAACGGCAGTTATTCCGCCGTGGTAGGCCTGCCGGTGTGCGAAACCGCGCAACTGCTTGGCCGATTCGGCATACCCTGTTGGCAACACCTTACCGCGCGCTGAACGCGTTACTCCAGCGCCCAGCCTTAAGCGACCGGCCACTATTGTGAAAACGCCTGAACGAGACCCAGCCATGAGTGAAGAGATTCTGATCAATATCACGCCGATGGAATCGCGCGTGGCGGTGGTAGAGAACGGTGTTTTGCAGGAAGTACACGTCGAGCGCACCCAGAAGCGCGGGATCGTTGGCAATATCTACAAAGGCAAGGTAGTGCGCGTGCTGCCGGGGATGCAGGCGGCATTCGTCGACATCGGCCTGGACCGTGCCGCGTTTATCCATGCTTCGGAAATCTCCCTGCGTGAAGGCCCGGCGGTCGAAAGTATCAGCGCCCTGGTGCATGAAGGGCAGAGCCTGGTGGTGCAAGTCACCAAGGACCCCATCGGTTCCAAGGGCGCGCGCCTGACCACGCAACTGTCGATTCCTTCGCGTTATCTGGTGTACATGCCGCGTACCGCCCACGTCGGTATCTCCCTCAAGATCGAGGATGAAGGCGAGCGCGAACGCCTGAAGAAGGTGGTCAGCGACTGCGTGGCCGCCGAAGGCATCAAGGAGGCCGGCGGTTTTATCCTGCGTACCGCCGCGGAAGGCGCCGGGGCCGATGAGATTCTGATGGACATCCGTTACCTGCGACGGCTGTGGGATCAGATCGGCGCCCAGATCAAGACCATCGGCGCGCCAAGTGTCATTTATGAAGACCTGGGCCTGGCCTTGCGCACGCTGCGCGACCTGGTCAGCCCCAAGATTGAGAAAATTCGCATCGACTCGCGGGAAACCTTCCAGCGCACCACGCAATTTGTTGCCGAGCTGATGCCGGAAATTGCCGACCGCCTGGAACACTATCCTGGTGAGCGGCCGATCTTCGACCTGTACGGCGTCGAAGATGAAATCCAGAAGGCCCTGGAGCGCAAGGTGCCGCTCAAGTCCGGTGGCTATCTGGTGGTGGACCCGGCGGAAGCCATGACCACCATCGACGTCAACACCGGCGCTTTTGTCGGCCATCGCAACCTCGAAGAGACCATCTTCAAGACCAACCTCGAAGCGGCCACCGCGATTGCGCGCCAACTGCGCCTGCGCAACCTGGGCGGCATCATCATCATCGACTTCATCGACATGGAAGACGAAGAGCACCAGCGCCAGGTGCTGCGCACGCTCGAGAAACAACTGGAACGCGATCACGCCAAGACCAACATCATCGGTATTACCGAGCTGGGACTGGTGCAAATGACCCGCAAACGTACCCGCGAAAGCCTGGAGCAGGTGCTGTGCGAGCCGTGCAGCAGTTGCCAGGGGCGCGGTAAGTTGAAAACTCCGGAAACGGTTTGCTACGAGATTTTCCGGGAAATCTTACGAGAGGCGCGGGCCTACCAGGCCGAAGGTTATAGAGTGCTTGCCAACCAGAAAGTGGTCGACCGCCTGCTGGATGAAGAGTCCGGTAACGTTGCCGAGTTGGAGGGATTTATCGGGCGCACGATTCGCTTCCAGGTAGAAACCATGTATTCCCAGGAACAATACGACGTGGTGCTGCTCTGATCCCCATTCGCTTGCCTTTTTTGATCCCGGCAGACCTTGTCTGCCGCCTGCCTACTGCCTTGAGGGTCGCCTGACATGGAGCGTCTGACACGCTTTTTTGCCGCTTTGACCCGTTGGGGCTTGGGCCTGTGCGCCTTGCTGCTGGTTTTGGCGGCGGTGTACGTGAGCCTGGGGCGTGAGTTGACACCGCTTGTTGCCGAATACCGAGCGCAGGTCGAGGCCAAGGCCCAGGCCGCGGTCGGTATGCCGATGCACATCGGCATGCTTGAAGGGCGCTGGAGCGGTTTCGCACCGGTGCTGCTGGCCCGCGATGTGATGGTGGGCGAAGGCAGCAATGCCTTGCGCCTGGATCAGGTGGAAGTGGTGCCGGATATCTGGGCCAGCCTGATGGCGCGTGAAGTGCGCCTGGCTCACTTGCAAGTCAGTGGCCTGCAACTGAGTGCCAAGGAAGACAGGGACGGCCATTGGGCACTGCAAGGCCTGCCGATGCCGGACGACCAACCGCTGGACCCGCAGCAACTGCTCACGCGCCTGCAGAGGGTCAAGCGCGTGTCGCTGCTCGACAGCCAGGTCACCTTGCAACCGCTCGACCAATCGCCCCTCACCCTTACCTATGTGGGCTTTAGCCTGCATACCGGTATCACCCGCCAACGTCTCGACGCGCGCCTGACCCTGCCCGACGGCCAGCCCCTGGCTGTCAGCCTGCGCAGCCGCATACGTGCCAGTCAATGGAAAGACGCCGAAGTCCAGGCCTACCTCAGCCTGCCGCAGAGCGACTGGGCCAAGTGGATTCCGAGCAAGCTGACCCAGCAGTGGAAGCTCACGCAGTTCAAGGCCGGCGGGGAGTTCTGGCTGAACTGGGGCAAAGGCGCCGTGCAAAGCGCGGTGCTGCGCCTCAACTCGCCGCAGGTCAAGGGCAGTTACGCCGAGCGCAAGCCGGTGCACATCGAAAACCTCGCCCTTACCGCCTACCTGCAACGCAGTGATAGCGGCATGAAGGTGCTGTTTGATTCGTTGGCGATGAACCTGGGCGATACCCGTTGGGAATCGCGCCTGCAATTGCAGCAGAGCCTGGCGACCGACAAGGGCCAGGAGGTCTGGAAACTGCAGGCTGACCGCCTCGACCTGACACCGATCACGCCGCTGCTCAACGCTCTGGCGCCATTGCCGGAAGGCTTCGCCAAAACCGTCGAACATCTCAAGGCCACTGGCCTGCTGCGTAATGTGCTGGTGGATTTTCGTCCCCAGGACACTACCGATCAAAAAGTCAGTTTTGCCGCCAACCTGGAACGGGTGGGCTTTGATGCCTACTTTGGCGCGCCGGCCGCACGCAATGTATCCGGTAGCATCAGCGGCGACCTGGGCCATGGCGAACTGCGCATGGACAGCAAGGATTTCTCCCTGCACCTCGACCCGATCTTCGCCAAGCCCTGGCAATACCTGCAGGCCAATGCGCGGCTGACCTGGAAGCTCGATAAGCAAGGCTTCACCCTGATCGCCCCTTATATCAAGGTGCTGGGTGAAGAGGGCAAGATTGCCGCCGACTTCCTTATTCGCCTCAATTTCGACCATAACCAGGAAGACTATATGGACCTGCGGGTCGGCCTGGTCGATGGCGATGGGCGCTTCACCCCCAAATACCTCCCCGCAGTGCTGAGCCCCGCATTGGATGAGTGGCTGCGCACCGCGATTCTCAAGGGCGCGGTAGACCAGGGGTTCTTCCAGTATCAGGGCTCGCTGAGCCATGGTGCGCTGCCGGCCTCGCGCAATATCAGCCTGTTCTTCAAGGTGCATGACGCCGAGTTGGCGTTCCAGCCGGGCTGGCCCCATGTGAGCAAGGTTGATGGCGAGGTGTTTGTCGAGGAGAGCGGCGTCCGCATTCTGGCCGACAAAGGCCAGTTGCTCGACACCCAGGTCAAGGACATCTACGTCAATATTCCCCACGCTCTGCCCGGCAAGGACAGCCATTTACTGCTGACCGGGGCGTTTGCCGGCGGCCTGGGTGATGGCCTGAAAATTCTTCAAGAGGCGCCGATCGGCACCGCTTCGACCTTTGCCGGTTGGAAGGGCGAGGGCGACCTGCAAGGCAAGCTGGACCTGGATATTCCGTTGGCCAAAGGCACTGAGCCCAAGATCGTGGTGGACTTCCAGACCGATAAGGCACGGCTGCAATTGGCGGAACCCACCCTGGACCTGACGCAGCTCAAGGGCGATTTCCGTTTTGACAGCACCAAGGGCCTGAGTGGCGAAAAAATTACCGCCCAGGCGTTTGACCGGCCTATCACCGCGCAGATTTTTGCCGATGGCAAGCCGGGCAATATCAGTACCCGTGTCGCAGCCAAAGGGCAGGTCACGGTCAAGCGACTGATGGACTGGCTAAAAATAACTCAGCCGCTGCCGGTGTCCGGCGACATTCCGTACCAGTTACAACTGAACCTGGACGGTGCCGACAGCCAGTTGATGATCAGTTCCAACCTCAAGGGCGTTGCGCTGGACCTGCCGGCGCCGTTCGGCATGCCCGCCAGCCAGGGGCGTGACAGCGTCTTTCGCATGACCTTGCAAGGCGCCGAGCGCCGGTATTGGTTCGATTATGGTGAGCTGGCGAACTTCACCTTCGCCGCGCCGCCGGACAAATTCAATGAGGGCCGTGGCGAGTTGTTCCTCGGCGATGGCGACGCAGTACTGCCGGGCGCCAAGGGTTTGCGCATTCGGGGCGTGCTGTCGGAGCTGGACATCGATCCGTGGAGAAAGCTGGTCAACCAATACGCCGGCAACGATCCGGGCGGCAGCGCCAAGCAACTGTTGAGCAGTGCCGATTTCAAGATTGGCAAGCTCACGGGTTTAGGCACCCAGTTCGATCAGGTCAATTTGCAACTCGATCGCAAAGCCGCGGCGTGGGGCCTGCAGTTCGACAGTCAGCAGGCCAAGGGGCGCGTGAACCTGCCGGATGCCAAGGGCGCACCGATTGCGATCAACCTGCAATACGTAAAACTGCCGGCAGTGGACCCTTCCGTACAGGCGGATGAAAATGCGCCGGACCCACTGGCGAGCATCGACCCCAAGGATATTCCAGCGCTGGATATCGCTATTGACCAGCTGTTCCAGGGCCCGGACCTGGTGGGCGCCTGGTCGCTGAAGATTCGACCTACCGCCAAGGGCCTGGCCTTCAACGATCTGGACCTGGGCCTCAAGGGCATGCTGCTCAAGGGGGCCGGAGGATGGGAAGGCGCACAGGGCGACAGCGGCAGTTGGTACAAGGGGCGCCTGGACGGCAAGAACATCGGCGACGTGCTCAAGGGTTGGGGCTATGCGCCAACGGTAACCAGCGAGGACTTCCATCTGGATGTGGATGGGCGTTGGCCGGGTTCGCCGGCCTGGGTCGGGCCAAAACGCTTCTCCGGCAGCCTGGATGCAACCTTTCGCAAGGGCCAGTTCGTTGAAGTGGAAGGCGGTGCGCAGGCGCTGCGGGTTTTCGGCCTGCTCAACTTCAACTCCATCGGGCGCAGACTGCGCCTGGACTTTTCGGACCTGCTTGGCAAAGGCTTGAGCTATGACCGGGTCAAAGGGTTGTTGGCCGCGAGCAATGGTGTGTTCGTGACCCGCGAACCGATCACATTGACCGGCCCGTCGAGCAACCTGGAGCTCAACGGCACCCTGGACCTTGTGGCTGACCGCGTGGATGCCAAGCTGTTGGTGACGTTGCCGGTGACCAACAACTTGCCGATCGCGGCGCTGATCGTCGGCGCACCGGCCATTGGCGGTGCATTGTTCCTGATCGACAAGCTGATCGGCGACCGGGTTTCGCGTTTTGCCAGCGTGCAATACAAAGTGGAAGGGCCGTGGAAGGACCCGAAAATCAGCTTCGACAAACCATTTGAAAAACCAAACTGAGGGTCTGTGGAGTAGCATGGCCGCATGCCCATTACGGAGTGTCGGCCCATGTCCTTTGCGGTAATTCAAATGGTCAGCCAGAGCGATGTACTGGCCAACCTGGCCCAGGCCCGGCGTTTGCTGGAACAAGCGGCGGCCGGCGGTGCGAAGCTTGCGGTGCTGCCGGAAAACTTCGCCGCCATGGGCCGTCGCGATGTGGCGGATATCGGTCGTGCCGAAGCGCTGGGTGAAGGTCCGATACTGCCCTGGTTGAAACAGACCGCCCGCGACCTCACCTTATGGATAGTGGCTGGCACATTGCCGTTGCCGCCCAGGGGATCAACCGCACGCCAAGCCCAATGCCTGTTCGCTGCTGATCGATGATCGCGGCGAAATCGTTGCCCGTTACGACAAGCTGCATTTGTTTGATGTGGATGTGGCGGACGCTCGGGGTCGCTATCGCGAATCCGATGACTATGCTTTCGGAAGCCATGTGGTGGTGGCGGATACGCCGGTCGGTCGCCTGGGCATGACGGTGTGTTACGACCTGCGCTTCCCCGAGTTGTACAGCGAGTTGCGTGCGGCGGGGGCTGAACTGATTTCCGCGCCCTCGGCCTTTACCGCCGTGACCGGAGCGGCGCATTGGGATGTGCTGATCCGCGCCCGCGCCATCGAAACCCAGTGCTATTTGCTGGCGGCAGCCCAGGGCGGTGTGCATCCGGGGCCACGGGAAACCTATGGCCATGCGGCGATTGTCGATCCGTGGGGGCGTGTGTTGTCTCAACAGGATCAAGGCGAAGCGGTGTTGTTGGCCGCGCGCGATAGCAGTGAACAAGCGTCGATACGGGCGCGCATGCCGGTGGTCAACCATCGGCGCTTTTTCTCGCAGGGCGCGCAGCGGCCTGCCTCGCAACGATGAATTTAAGGCCAAACCTATGAGCGAGTTGTTGTCCTCAGTCAGTGAACACCTCCTGGCACCCGGTGGCGTGACCATCGAAAGTTTGCAAACCGTGCTGGGTGATCTCGCCGGGCCGGGTATCGACGCGGCAGACCTGTATTTCCAAGGGCAGATCTCCGAGTCCTGGGCGCTGGAAGATGGCATCGTCAAGGAAGGTAGTTTTAATCTCGACCAGGGCGTCGGTGTGCGGGCGCAATCCGGGGAAAAAACCGGTTTTGCCTACAGCAACGCGATCACCCTGGAGGCCTTGGGCCTGGCCGCTCGTGCGGCGCGCTCGATTTCCCGCGCCGGCCAAAACGGTACGGTGCAGGCGTTCAGCACCCAGGACGTGGCCCAGTTGTACGCGCCGGATAACCCACTGGAAGTGATCAGCCGTGCGGAAAAGGTCGAGCTGCTAAAGCGTGTCGACGCGGCCACCCGCGCCCTGGACCCGCGTATCCAGCAGGTTACCGTGAGCATGGCGGGCGTATGGGAACGCATCCTGGTGGCCTCGACCGATGGTGGCCTGGCGGCGGATGTTCGACCGTTGGTGCGCTTCAACGTCAGCGTGATCGTCGAACAGAACGGCCGCCGTGAGCGCGGTGGTCATGGTGGTGGCGGGCGAACCGACTACCGTTATTTCCTCGCCGAAGACCGCGCGATGGGCTATGCCCGTGAAGCGCTGCGTCAGGCGCTGGTGAACTTGGAAGCCATTCCGGCACCGGCGGGTACGTTGCCGGTGGTGTTGGGTTCGGGTTGGTCCGGCGTGTTGTTGCACGAAGCGGTGGGGCATGGCCTGGAAGGCGACTTCAACCGCAAGGGCAGCTCCGCCTATAGCGGGCGCATGGGCGAAATGGTTGCATCCAAGTTGTGCACCATCGTCGATGACGGCACCCTGGCCGGTCGTCGGGGCTCGCTGAGCGTGGACGACGAAGGCACACCCACCGAATGCACCACGTTGATCGAAAACGGTGTGCTCAAGGGCTACATGCAAGACAAGCTCAATGCCCGCCTGATGGGCGTGGCGCGTACCGGTAACGGTCGCCGTGAGTCCTACGCCCATCTGCCGATGCCGCGTATGACCAATACCTACATGCTCGGCGGCGAAAGCGACCCGGCGGAAATCATCGCGTCGGTGAAGCGTGGCATCTATTGCGCCAACCTCGGCGGCGGCCAAGTGGACATCACCAGCGGCAAGTTCGTGTTTTCCACCAGCGAGGCGTACCTGATCGAAGACGGCAAGATTACCGCGCCGGTCAAAGGGGCAACGTTGATTGGCAACGGGCCGGAGGCCATGAGCAAGGTGTCGATGGTCGGTAACGACCTGTCGCTGGACAGCGGCGTGGGCACCTGTGGGAAAGATGGGCAGTCGGTGCCGGTGGGTGTCGGCCAGCCAACGCTGAAGATCGATGCAATCACCGTGGGTGGCACGGGATCGTAAGCGGTGGAGCTTCGGGTGGCGAGGGCCGCCACCCGGGGAAAGGCATCAACGCAGGCCGCGTTGAGTCTCGTCCAGCTCACGGATGTACTTGAAGATTTTACGGCTGGTGGCCGGCGCCTTGTTATGCGCCTGCTCGTGCTGGGCCTGACGGATGAGGGAGCGCAATTGCTGGCGGTCCGCGTCCGGGTAGTCCAGCACGAATTTTTCCAGCACCGCGTCATCGCCCGAAATCAGGCGGTCACGCCAACGCTCCAGGTTGTGGAAGCGTTCATTGTACTGGCGAGTGGAGGCATCGGTTTGATCGAGCAAGGCCAGAATGGCGTCAGTGTCCTGATCACGCATCAGCTTGCCGATAAACATGATGTGCCGTTTACGCGCGATATTCGCGGTGTGCTTGGGCGCGTCCGCAAGTGCCCGGCGCATTTCGTCGGTCAGCGGCAGTTTTGCAATCAAGTCTTTTTTGAGCGTTGTAAGGCGCTCGCCAAGGTCAACCAGAGCATGCAGCTCACGTTTGACCTGGGTTTTGCTTTTCTCCCCATCGAGGGAGTCGTCGTAAGAATCAACCATGGTGGCAGTCCGCAAAGAAACGCCGCCATGATAACCAGTCGGGGGCCGCTTGTCCGGCCCGGTCGCTCGATGGCCTTAACCGAAAGCAGAATTTGAGTGGAGAAAACCATGAGTGCAGCCCAAAGCGTCGGCCCACAAGCGTTACCGGCCCTGCAGGAACAAGTCGAGCAGATCCTTGCCGAGGCCAAGCGCCAGGGGGCCAGTGCGTGTGAAGTCGCGGTGTCGCTGGAGCAGGGGTTGTCAACGTCGGTACGCCAGCGGGAAGTGGAAACCGTTGAGTTCAACCGTGACCAGGGGTTTGGCATCACCTTGTACGTGGGGCAGCGCAAAGGCTCAGCCAGTACCTCGGCCAGTGGCCTGGACGCGATTCGTGAGACCGTGGCCGCCGCGTTGGCCATCGCCAAGCACACCTCCGAGGACGAAAGCTCAGGCCTGGCCGACAAGGCGTTGATGGCCAAGGACTTGAAAGACTTTGATCTGTTCCACGCCTGGGACATCACGCCAGAGCAGGCCATTGAACAGGCACTGACCTGCGAAGCCGCCGCGTTCGATGCTGATGCCCGCATCAAGAACGCTGATGGCACCACATTGAGCACCCATCAGGGTTGCCGCGTATACGGTAACAGCCATGGTTTTATCGGCGGTTATGCGTCCACCCGCCATAGCTTGAGCTGCGTCATGATCGCCGAGGCCAATGGCCAGATGCAGCGTGATTACTGGTATGACGTAAACCGCCAGGGTGAATTGCTGGCAGACCCTGTGAGTATTGGCCAGCGCGCCGCACAACGTGCCGCGAGTCGTTTGGGCGCACGCCCGGTGCCGACCTGTGAGGTGCCCGTGCTGTTTTCGGCGGAACTGGCCGGTGGGTTATTCGGCAGTTTCCTGGGGGCGATTTCCGGCGGCAACCTGTATCGCAAGTCGTCGTTTCTTGAGGGGGCAATTGGCCAGGAACTGTTTCCGCACTGGCTGACCATCGATGAGCGACCGCACTTGATGCGCGCCATGGGCAGCGCGGCGTTCGATGGTGATGGCTTGGCGACCTATGCCAAACCGTTCGTCGAGAAGGGTGAGTTGGTGTCCTACGTGCTGGGCACCTACGCCGGCCGTAAACTTGGCCTGCCAAGTACTGCCAACTCGGGCGGCGTGCATAACCTGTTCGTAACTCATGGCGACGAAGACCAGGCGGCGCTGCTGCGGCGTATGGGGCGTGGCCTGCTGGTGACCGAATTGATGGGGCACGGCTTGAACATGGTTACCGGTGATTATTCCCGTGGCGCGGCGGGCTTTTGGGTGGAAAACGGTGAGATTCAATTCGCCGTCCAGGAAGTGACCATCGCCGGCAATATGCGCGACATGTTCAAACAAATCGTCGCGGTAGGTAATGACTTGGAATTGCGTAGCAATATTCGCACGGGTTCGGTACTAATCGAGCGGATGACCGTCGCGGGCAGCTGACCGACTCGTTCCACAAATAAGAAGCGCGCTATCCCCGGATAGCGCGCTTTTTTTATGGGCGCAGGAAAAGTGGAAGACCATGTTGGCGTTGCTTTGATTCTCAATATCATTTAATAATAAATATCATTACCGAATGAGTGTGGATCATGAGTTCTGTCCTGCATGAGGATCCGTACCTGGAAAGCTGGCGCTGGATGAGTCGTCAGATTCGCTGCGGCCTCGATCCCAATGAGCCTCGCCTGATCGAACATTACCTCAATGAGGGGCGATACCTGGCGTGCTGCACCGCGACTCATCCGTGGACGATCGCTGAAACCTCTTTCCGTCTGTTGATCGACACCGCCAGCGATATCGCGTTGCCCTGGCATTGGCGCTCCATGTGCCTGGACCAGGCCTGGCGACCGCTGCGTGACCTGGAAAAACTCTCCCACTGTGCCTGCCGCCTCAAGCGCTGGCAGACCTTTGCCTGGCAATTGGCGACGTGCCAATTGCTGCCTTCGATTTCTCACTCCGACTTGGTGCAAGGATCTAACGATGAGTAACACCCGTATCGAACGCGACAGCATGGGCGAACTGCAAGTACCTGCCGAGGCCCTGTATGGCGCCCAAACCCAGCGCGCGGTGAATAACTTTCCGATCAGCCACCAACCCATGCCGGCGCAATTCATTCGTGCGCTGATTCTGGCCAAGGCCGCAGCCGCCAAGGTCAACGTCGACCTCAAGCAGATCAGTGAAGGGCAGGGCAAGGCCATCGTCGATGCCGCCCAGGGTTTGCTTGAAGGTGATTTCATGCCGCATTTCCCGGTGGATATCTTCCAGACCGGTTCCGGCACAAGCTCCAACATGAACGCCAACGAAGTGATCGCTACCCTGGCCAGCCGTTTGCTCGGTGAGGCGGTCAACCCTAACGACCACGTGAACTGTGGGCAAAGCAGCAACGACATCATTCCGACCACCCTCCATGTCAGTGCCGCGCTGGTGCTGCATGAGCAAACATTGCCGGCCCTGCTGCACCTGGTGCAGGTGATCGAGCGCAAAGCCGAAGAGGTTCACCCGTTCATCAAAACCGGGCGCACGCACCTCATGGATGCCATGCCGGTGCGCATGAGCCAGGTGCTCAATGGCTGGGCGCAGCAACTCAAGGCCAATATCGGTCATTTGCAGGACTTGTTGCCAAGCCTGCAAGCCCTGGCACAGGGCGGCACGGCGGTGGGCACCGGGATTAACGCGCATCCTGAATTCGCCGCACGCTTCAGCCAGCAACTAAGCGGGCTGACGGGGGTTAAATTCACCCCCGGCAAGAACCTGTTCGCGTTGATCGGCTCCCAGGACACCGCTGTCGCCGTCTCCGGACAGTTGAAAGCTACCGCCGTGTCGTTGATGAAAATCGCCAATGACCTGCGCTGGATGAACTCCGGCCCGCTTGCCGGTCTGGGTGAAATCGAGCTGGAAGGCTTGCAGCCCGGCTCTTCGATCATGCCGGGCAAGGTCAATCCGGTGATCCCGGAGGCGACTGCGATGGTCGCCGCCCAGGTAATCGGCAATGACACGGTGATCACCGTCGCGGGCCAATCCGGCAACTTCGAGCTGAATGTAATGCTGCCGATCATTGCCCAAAACCTGCTCAGCAGCCTCGAGTTGCTGGCCAATTCCAGCCGCCTGCTGGCAGACAAAGCCATCGCCAGTTTCAAAGTCAACGAAGCCAAGCTCAAGGAAGCGCTGTCGCGCAACCCGATTCTGGTCACCGCACTCAACCCGATCATTGGTTACCAAAAGGCCGCTGAAATCGCCAAACAAGCCTATCAGCAGGGCCGTCCAGTGATTGATGTCGCCCTTGAACACACCGACTTGCCTCGCAGCCAGCTGGAAATCCTGTTGGATCCGGAAAAGCTCACGGCCGGCGGCGTATAACCACAGACCCTGCTTTGGAGGCTCACCATGGAGCACTGGAAACGCACGATCGAACGCGCCAATCGCTGCTTTATGCGGGGCGAACTGGTGGACGCTCGCGAAGCCTATTTGCAGGCCCTGGCCCTGGCCCACGTGTTGTTCGAACGCTGGGCGGATGCTGACGAAGCAGTGGCAGCCTGTGTCATTTCCCATCACAACCTGGCGGACCTGCACCTGCGCCTCAACCAGCCGGAAGAAAGCGCCGAATACCTGTGTGCCATCCACCAGCGCCTGCTGCAGGCCATGCAGGACTTGCGCTTGAGCCCGCAATTACGCGAAGCAGCGCTGCGCCAGAGCAGCAAGACCTACGTCGAACTGTTGAATTTCATCAGCGATCACGGCGAGTACCCGCGTACCCATCGCCTGCTGGGCGGTACTGCGGCGCAGCCGAATACGCCTCAATACGGAGCACATTGATATGACTTACACCCTGCCTGCCTTGCCTTATGCCTACGACGCCCTGGAACCGCATATCGATGCGCAAACCATGGAGATTCACTACACCAAGCATCACCAGACCTACATCAACAACTTGAACGCGGCGGTAGAGGGCACTGAGTTCGCCGGTTGGCCGGTGGAGAAACTGGTGGCCAGCGTTCAGCAACTGCCGGAAAAACTGCGTGCAGCGGTGATCAACCAGGGTGGTGGTCATGCCAACCATTCGTTGTTCTGGGCGGTGATGTCACCTAAAGGGGGGGCAAGCCCGAGGGCGCACTGGGCAAGGCGATTGACGACCAGTTGGGCGGCTTCGATAGCTTCAAGGAGGCGTTCACCAAAGCCGCATTGACGCGTTTCGGTAGTGGCTGGGCCTGGCTGAGCGTTACGCCGCAAAAGACCCTGGTGGTGGAAAGCAGCGGCAACCAGGACAGCCCGTTGATGAGCGGCAACACGCCCATCCTTGGCCTGGATGTCTGGGAGCACGCCTACTACTTGCTGTACCAGAACCGTCGTCCTGAATACATCAATGCCTTCTACAGCGTTATCAACTGGCCAGAAGTCGCCGCACGCTATCAGGCCGCTCTGGCCTGACATTCGTCTTCATAACAAGATCTAAGGCCGACTATGGGTACTGAAACACTGGCGATCAGCAGCGTGCGGATGTTTCGTTATGCGTTTGGTTCGCTGCTGCTATTGGCGGGGGCTGCATTGCTGGTGGCCCATGGGCTGGCCTGGCTGGACCTGGCGCCGCGCATCCTGCGCGCGTTGCAGGGCGGGGCGATATGCGCGCTTGGCACGGCGTTGGGCGCGGTTCCGGTGCTGGTGATTCGGCGGATGCCGGTAGCCTTGAGCGATACCTTGCTGGGCTTTGGTGCTGGAGTGATGCTGGCGGCAACCGCCTTTTCGCTGGTCGTGCCGGGTATTACTGCGGCGCAAAGCCTGGGGCTCTCGCCCTGGGGCGCTGGCGGCTTGATCAGCTTGGGCATCATGCTGGGGGCGTTCGGGTTGTATCTGGTCGACCGCAAGGTCTCTGGAGCCAGCCCGGAGATGCTGGTGGGTAGCCCCGACAAACCGGTGATTCCTCCACGCATCTGGCTGTTTGTGTTCGCCATTATCGCTCACAACATTCCGGAAGGCATGGCGGTCGGCGTTTCCGCCGGTGGCGGCATGCCGGATGCCGACAGCCTGGCCATGGGCATTGCTTTGCAGGATGTGCCCGAAGGCCTGGTGATTGCCTTGGTATTGGCGGGGGCGGGGATGTCGCGGGTCAAGGCATTCCTGATCGGCGCGGCCTCAGGTTTGGTAGAGCCGGTATTCGCCGTGCTGTGCGCCTGGTTGGTGAGCCTCGCACAAGTGTTGTTGCCTTTGGGGCTGGCATTGGCGGCTGGGGCGATGTTGCTGGTGGTGACTCACGAAGTCATCCCCGAATCGCGCCGCAATGGCCACGAAAAGCTGGCCAGCCTTGGCTTGTGCATCGGGTTCTGCTTGATGATGGTGATGGATACTGCGTTGGGCTGAGGCCATTGCGGCCTCGTGCCTGAGTCAAAAGCGGGTTTATTCGCCCTCGTCAAAGTAGTTGTTGATCAGCGCCACCAGGGCGTCCAGCGCTTCCTGCTCTTGCTCGCCTTCGGTCTTCAAATGAATCTTTGTGCCCTTGCCGGCAGCCAGCATCATCATGGCCATGATGCTTTTGCCATCGACCATGGTTTCCGGGGTGCGCCCGGCGCGGATCTGGCAGGGAAACTGCCCGGCAACGCCGACGAACTTGGCCGAGGCTCGGGCGTGCAAACCCAGCTTGTTGATGATTTCAATTTCCAGAGCGGGCATCGCGGGGGTGTTCCTTTCAGCTAAGGTCGCGGTGGCGGACCTGGACGTTCTTGAGGGTTTGTTGCAGCACCTGGCCCAGGCGCTCGGTCAGGTAGACGGAGCGGTGGTGGCCGCCTGTGCAGCCAATGGCAATCGTGACATAGGCCCGGTTACTCGCGGCAAAGCGTGGCAACCATTTGAGCAAATAGCTGGAAATGTCCTGGAACATCTCCTCCACATCAGGCTGTGCGGCCAGATACTCAGCCACAGGTTGGTCCAACCCGGACTGCTCGCGCAGTTCAGGTTTCCAGTAGGGGTTGGGCAGACAGCGCACATCGAACACCAGGTCGGCATCCACCGGCATCCCCCGCTTGAAACCAAATGACTCGACCAGAAACGCCGTACCGGGTTCGGGCTGGTTGAGCAGGCGCAACTTGATGGCGTCACGCAATTGATACAGGTTGAGGCTGGTGGTGTTGATCTTGAGGTCGGCCAGGTCAATGATCGGCCCCAGCAGCTTGGTTTCATCCTCGATGGCTTCGGCCAGGGAGCGGTGGGGGCTGCTGAGGGGGTGGCGTCGACGGGTTTCGGAGAAGCGCTTGAGCAGTGTCTCTTCGTCAGCGTCCAGGTACAGCACATCACAATGAATATGTTTGGCGCGCACTTCCTCAAGCAGTTCCGGGAAGCGCGAGAGATGGCTGGGCAAGTTGCGGGCATCAATCGAAACCGCCACCAGGGGTTGCGCCAACTCGGTGTGGATAAGCGCCCGTTCGGCCAGTTCCGGCAGCAGGCCGGCGGGCAGGTTGTCGATGCAATAGAAGCCGCTGTCCTCAAGAACATTGAGGGCGGTGCTTTTACCCGAGCCTGAGCGGCCGCTGACGATGATCAAACGCATGATTACTGCCCGTTTTGTTCATCCAGGACAACTTGATACAGCGCCGCGTTGCTGCTGGCACTGCGCAGTTTGTCGCGTACCTCCTTGCGGTCGAGCATGCTGGCGATCTGCCGGAGCAGTTCCAGGTGCGCATCGGTGGCGGCTTCCGGGACCAGCAGCACAAACAGCAGGTCAACCGGGGCGCCGTCGATGGCGTCAAAATCGATCGGAGCTTCCAGATGCAGCAGGGCGCTCACGGGGGTGTCACAGCCTTTGAGGCGGCAGTGAGGAATGGCGATGCCGTTGCCAAAACCGGTGGAACCGAGTTTTTCACGGGCAACCAGTGCCTCGAAGACAACTTGCATCTCCAGATCCGGCACTTCGCGGGCGATCAGGTTGGCAATTTGTTCAAGGGCTTTTTTCTTGCTGCCGCCCGGCACGTTCACGAGGGAACGGCCGGGGGTCAGGATGGTTTCAAGTCGGATCATGGGGGGAGAGTTAACGACCTGTACCTTGCATCAGGTGCAGATTCTTTTCCTTATGCTTTATGAGTTGGCGGTCCAGCTTGTCGTAGAGCGAGTCAATCGCCGCGTACATGTCCTCATGCTCAGCATTGGCGACGAGCTTGGCATTCGGTACGTGCAGGGTGGCCTCGATTTTCTGCTTGAGCTTATCGACCTCCATGATGACCTGCACGTTGGTGATCTTGTCAAAATGCCCCGCAAGCTTGTTCAGCTTGCTCTCGGTGTACTCACGCAGGGGCTTGGTGACTTCCAGCTGGTGTCCACTGATGTTGACTTGCATACAGCTTCTCCTTCGTTGCCAGTGCATAAAGCGGCAGGCAAAGACGCCTGCCACTGGAACGCTGTGGCCCGCCCGTCACATCAAACGCTTACGCTCGCTGGAAGGCGCGATCCCAAGGGACTCGCGGTACTTGGCGACGGTTCGACGGGCGACCTGAATGCCTTGTGCCTCCAGTAAACCAGCGATCTTGCTGTCACTCAACGGCTTTTTCTGATTTTCCGCGGCAACCAGTTTTTTGATGATCGCGCGGATCGCCGTGGACGAGCATTCGCCGCCTTCGGAGGTGCTGACATGGCTGGAGAAAAAGTATTTGAGCTCATATATACCCCGTGGGGTATGCATGAATTTTTGCGTCGTCACCCGTGAAATCGTTGATTCGTGCATGCCTACCGCCTCGGCGATGTCATGCAGCACCAGAGGCTTCATCGCCTCGTCGCCGTATTCCAGGAAGCCGCGCTGATGCTCGACGATCTGGGTGGCAACTTTCATCAGGGTTTCGTTACGGCTCTGCAGGCTCTTGATGAACCAGCGGGCTTCCTGCAACTGGTTGCGCATGAAGGTGTTGTCGGCGCTGGTGTCGGCGCGGCGCACAAAACCGGCATATTGCGGGTTGACCCGCAGGCGTGGCACCGACTCCTGGTTCAATTCCACCAGCCAGCGTTCGTTGTCCTTGCGCACAATCACGTCAGGGACCACATATTCGGCTTCGCTGGACTCGATCTGCGAGCCCGGGCGCGGGTTGAGGCTTTGCACCAGTTCGATAACCTGGCGCAGGTCATCTTCCTTGAGCTTCATGCGGCGCATCAACTGGCTGTAGTCGCGGCTGCCCAGCAGGTCGATGTAATCGGTGACCAGGCGCTGGGCTTCAGCCAGCCAAGGTGTCTTGGCGGGCAGCTGGCGCAGTTGCAGCAACAGGCATTCGCTCAGGGAGCGGGCGCCAATGCCCGCAGGCTCGAACTGCTGGATGCGGTGCAGGACGGCTTCGATTTCGTCCAGCTCAATGTCCAGTTCAGGGTCGAAGGCCTCCAGAATCTCCTCGAGCGTCTCGTCCAGATAACCCTGGTTGTTGATGCAATCGATCAGCGTGACGGCGATCAGGCGATCGGTGTCGGACATCGGTGCGAGGTTCAGTTGCCACAACAGATGGCTCTGCAGGCTTTCGCCGGCGGAGGTGCGGGTGGTGAAGTCCCACTCGTCATCATCGTTGCTGGGCAGGCTGCTCGCGCTGGTCTGGTAGACGTCTTCCCAGGCGGTATCCACCGGGAGTTCGTTGGGAATGCGTTCGTTCCAGTCGCCTTCCTCAAGGTTATCCACCGTTGGGGCGGTTTCCTGGTAGGAGGGTTCCTGCACGTCGGAATTGGTTTTTTGCTCGATGTTGTCGGCCAGCGGGTCTGCATTATCGAAGTCGTCGCCTTCTTCCTGGCGTTCGAGCATCGGATTGGACTCCAGGGCCTCCTGGATTTCCTGTTGCAGGTCCAGGGTCGACAATTGGAGCAGGCGGATGGCCTGTTGCAGCTGCGGTGTCATCGTCAGCTGCTGGCCCATTCTCAGGACTAGCGATGGTTTCATGGCAGGGGCTTAACACCTTATTCGCCGGCGCAATGCGCCATCCACGACAGGGCGCGTGAGCGCCAAACATAAGCAAATTATATGCCTGATATCGAGGGCTTTGCCTAGAGCGCGGTAACAATAAAAAAACCGTAGGTTTTTCTTTGGTACGCGCGCTTCGGACAAACGACCTGCCACCCCCTGTTCATACAGGTGGTTTTACAGGCGGAACTCGTGACCCAGGTACACTTCCTTGACCAGTTCGTTGGCCAGGATGGTCGCGGAATCGCCTTCGGCGATCAACTGGCCATCGTTGACGATATACGCGGTTTCGCAGATATCGAGGGTTTCACGCACGTTGTGGTCGGTGATCAATACGCCGATACCCTTGGCCTTGAGGTGATGGATGATCTGCTTGATGTCGCCGACCGAAATCGGGTCGACGCCGGCAAACGGTTCGTCCAGCAGGATGAACTTTGGCGCGGTCGCCAGGGCGCGGGCGATTTCCACGCGACGACGCTCGCCACCGGACAGGCTCATGCCAAGGTTGTCGCGAATGTGGTTGATGTGGAACTCCTGCAGCAGGCTTTCCAGCTCTTGGCGGCGGCCGTCACGGTCGAGTTCCTTGCGGGTCTCAAGGATAGCCATGATGTTGTCGGCAACCGACAGTTTGCGGAAGATCGAGGCTTCTTGCGGGAGATAGCCGATACCGGCGCGAGCACGGCCGTGCATCGGCTGATGGCTGACATCCAGGTCGTCGATCAGTACGCGACCCTGATCTGCCTGGACCAGGCCGACGATCATATAGAAGCATGTGGTCTTGCCGGCGCCGTTGGGGCCGAGCAAGCCGACGATCTGGCCGCTGTCGATCGACAGGCTGACGTCGCGCACGACCTGACGGCTTTTATAGGCCTTGGCCAGATGCTGGGCTTTCAGGGTTGCCATTACTCGGCCTTCTTCTTCGGCTGGATAACCATGTCGATACGCGGACGTGGCGCAGTTACCTTGTTGCCATTGGCTCGACCGGCGTTGGCGATCTGCTTCACGGTGTCATAGGTGATTTTTTCACCTTCCGTGGAGTTGCCATCGGGGCTCAGCACCTTGGCCTGGTCGATCAATACAATGCGGTTCTGCTGGGCATGGTACTGGATGGTCTTGCCGTAGCCCTTCATCGGGCCTGTATCGGTAGCCGACTGCTTCTGTTCGAAGTAAGCCAGGTTGCCCACCGAGGTCACGACGTCAATATCACCGTTTGGGGTGCGCGTCAGTGTCACGGTATTGCCGGTGATCTTCATCGACCCCTGGGTAATGATCACGCCGCCGGTGTAGGTCGCTACACCTTGCTTGTCATCCAGTTGCGCATCGTCAGCCGAGATGTGGATCGGCTGCTGGCTATCGTTCGGCAGAGCCCAGGCGCTCACGCTTCCCAGTGCTGCGCCCAGACTGAGCAAAATAGGGAGAGTTTTAACGAGCCTCATACTGTCCTCTTACGTTCGATAGCAGGTGTATCCTGCTTTCTTTCAAATACGCTTTCATTCCCTTGCCAGTCGATACACCGCCAGCGCCGTCGATTCTAACGTCTTGCTCGGTCTGCGCATATTGCTTCTGCGGGAATACGGTCATGCGACTGGTAGTAATCACCGTGTCGCGTTTCTGGGCGTCAGTGCGTGCAACACGCACCGAATCAATCAGTTCTACCTCGGTACCGTCCGGGTTCACCTCGCCACGCTTGCTGGTGACGTGCCACGGAAACTCAGTGCCGCGATACAGGTTCAGGTCCGGATTGGTCAGCAGGGTGACTTCGGTCGTCTTCAAATGCTCGACCTTGTCCGAGGTCATTTCGTACTGCACCTTGCCGTCCGGCAGGAACTGCACGCTGTAGGCGTTGGTGGCGTAATAGTCGATAGCGCCTTCGTCGACCTGCGCGGCAGGTTGGTCGAGGAAGCGCTCCGGGCTGATATTCCAGTAGCCCACCGCCAGGAATAGCGCGGCGATGACCCCGAATAGCAGGAAGTTGCGAATCTTTTTGCTCAACATAAAACGCTCTATAGGTAGGCGGCGTGGGCCGCTTCAAGGCTGCCCTGGGCACGCAGGATCAGCTCGCAGAACTCGCGGGCAGCGCCTTCTCCGCCACGGGCGGTGGTGATGCCATGGGCGTGTTCGCGAACGAATGCCGCCGCATTGGCGACCGCCATGCCCAGGCCCACTCGGCGAATGACCGGCAAGTCCGGCAGATCATCACCCAGGTAGGCGACCTGCTCATAGCTTAGGTTGAGTTGGCCAAGAAGCTCGTCCAGAACCACCAGTTTATCCTCGCGACCCTGATACAGGTGAGCAATTCCCAGGTTTTGTGCGCGGCGTTCCACAACGGGGGTTTTTCGACCGCTGATAATCGCCGTTTGCACGCCCGCCGCCATCAGCATCTTGATGCCCTGGCCGTCGAGGGTGTTGAACGTCTTGAATTCGCTGCCATCTTCGAGGAAATACAGGCGCCCGTCAGTCAGCACGCCGTCTACGTCGAAAATCGCCAGTTTGATGTGTTTGCCGCGTTGCAGCAGGTCGCTGGTCATTTACATCACTCCCGCACGCAGCAAGTCGTGCATATTCAGGGCGCCAACCGGATGGTCGTGGCTATCGACCACTACCAGCGCGCCGATCTTGTGGTCTTCCATGATCTTCAATGCTTCGGCTGCCAGCATTTCAGGGCGTGCGGTCTTGCCGTGAGGGGTCATGACCGCGTCGATGGTGGCGGTGTGAATATCGATGGTACGGTCCAGGGTGCGGCGCAAATCACCGTCGGTAAACACGCCGGCCAGGCGACCGTCGGTTTCCAGGATCACGGTCATGCCCAGGCCCTTGCGGGTCATTTCCATCAGCGCGTCCTTCAACAGGGTGCCGCGCTGGACGTGGGGCAATTCATCGCCCGAATGCATGACATTTTCGACTTTCAGCAGCAGGCGGCGGCCCAGGGCTCCGCCAGGATGTGAAAACGCGAAGTCCTCGGCGGTGAACCCGCGGGCTTCCAGCAACGCCACGGCGAGCGCATCGCCCATGACCAGCGCGGCGGTGGTGGAGGAGGTCGGTGCCAGGTTCAGCGGGCAGGCCTCGTGGGCCACGTGAACATTGAGGTTCACCTCGGCGGCCTTGGCCAGCGTCGAGTCCGGGTTGCCGGTGAGGCTGATCATCTGGATCCCGAGGCGCTTGATCAGTGGCAGCAAGGTCACGATTTCGTTGGTGGTGCCGGAGTTGGACAGCGCCAGGATGACGTCATCCTTGGTGATCATGCCCATGTCGCCGTGGCTCGCTTCGGCCGGATGCACGAAGAACGCGGTGGTCCCGGTGCTGGCCAGGGTGGCGGCGATTTTGTTGCCGACATGGCCGGACTTGCCCATGCCGACCACGACAACGCGGCCCTTGCTGGCCAGAATCATCTCGCAGGCGCGTACGAAATCTGCGTCGATATGCGCCAGTAAGCCTTCTACGGCTTCAAGCTCGAGGCGGATGGTGCGTTGCGCGGATTGAATAAGGTCGCTGGATTGGCTCATGTCTGAAATCGTATAGCCTGACGAAAAGTCGGCGATTATAGCGGTAATGATCAATTCCCTCACACAAGTTCGTCAGGCTTTATTCCGCGCTAGCCCGAGATTCATGCCTGGCAACGTTTTTTCACTGTCCCGGATCTGAACAAGCACCGTTCCGGCCTTGGGCGCGTTGTACCAGCAGTGATATAGTTCGCCGCCAGTTCGGTCCGCCCAGCCCACGTGGCTATCTGTTGCGTAACCGTTGAATAGGTTTATCGCATGCGTGGTGTCTGAGTGAAAGGCTGCATCCCAAGGAGTTTAGATGAGTGCCGATAACGCTTACGCGGTCGAGCTGAAGGGACTGACCTTCAAGCGCGGGACGCGCAGCATCTTCAATAATGTCGATATTCGCATTCCCCGTGGCAAGGTCACGGGCATCATGGGGCCGTCCGGTTGCGGCAAGACCACCCTGTTGCGCCTGATGGGCATGCAATTGCGCCCCAGCGCCGGCGAAGTGTGGGTCAACGGCCAGAACCTGCCGACGCTGTCGCGCAGCGATCTGTTCGATGCGCGCAAGCACATGGGTGTGCTGTTCCAGAGCGGTGCGCTGTTCACCGACCTGGATGTGTTCGAGAACGTGGCCTTTCCGCTGCGAGTGCATACCCAGCTGTCTGATGAAATGATTCGTGACATTGTCCTGCTGAAACTGCAGGCCGTGGGCCTTCGCGGAGCTATCGACCTGATGCCCGACGAGCTCTCCGGCGGTATGAAGCGGCGTGTGGCCCTGGCGCGCGCGATTGCCCTCGACCCCCAGATCCTCATGTACGACGAGCCCTTCGTCGGCCAGGACCCGATCGCCATGGGCGTTCTGGTGCGCTTGATCCGCCTGCTCAACGACGCACTGGGCATCACCAGCATCGTGGTGTCCCACGATCTTGCAGAAACCGCGAGCATTGCCGATTACCTCTATGTGGTAGGCGATGGCCAGGTATTGGGGCAGGGCACGCCTGAAGAACTGATGAACGCCGATAACCCGCGCATTCGCCAATTCATGACCGGCGATCCCGATGGCCCTGTGCCTTTTCACTTTCCGGCGGCGGATTACCGCTCAGATCTTCTGGGGAAGCGCTGATGCGCAAGACATCTCTAATCGAGAAGGTTCGCCTTTTCGGTCGCTCCGGCATCGACATTGTCGAAGTGCTGGGCCGTTCGACTATTTTCCTGTTCCACGCCTTGCTCGGGCGCGGTGGCATTGGCGGCGGCTTCGGCCTGTTGATCAAGCAGCTGCATTCGGTAGGCGTGATGTCCCTGGTGATCATCGTGGTTTCCGGGATTTTCATCGGCATGGTGCTGGCGTTGCAGGGCTTCAATATCCTTTCCGGCTACGGTTCGGAGCAGGCCGTTGGGCAGATGGTTGCCCTTACGCTGCTACGTGAGCTGGGGCCGGTGGTCACTGCGTTGCTGTTTGCGGGCCGTGCCGGTTCGGCGTTGACCGCCGAGATCGGCAACATGAAGTCCACCGAGCAATTGTCCAGCCTCGAAATGATCGGCGTGGACCCGCTCAAGTACATTGTTGCCCCGCGCCTGTGGGCCGGCTTCATTTCCCTGCCACTGCTGGCGATGATCTTCAGTGTGGTGGGGATCTGGGGCGGTTCCTGGGTGGCGGTCGACTGGCTGGGCGTCTATGACGGCTCGTACTGGGGCAACATGCAGAACAGCGTGACCTTCAGCGGTGACGTGCTCAATGGCATCATAAAGAGCATTGTCTTCGCTTTTGTCGTGACCTGGATCGCCGTTTTCCAAGGCTATGACTGTGAGCCCACCTCAGAAGGGATCAGTCGCGCCACCACCAAGACCGTTGTGTACGCCTCGCTGGCGGTACTGGGTCTTGACTTTATTTTGACCGCCTTGATGTTTGGAGATTTCTGATGCAAAACCGCACTGTGGAAATCGGTGTCGGCCTTTTCTTGCTGGCTGGCATCCTGGCTTTACTGTTGCTGGCCCTGCGAGTCAGCGGCCTTTCGGCCAGCCCCACCGCCGATACTTATAAACTTTACGCATATTTCGACAATATCGCCGGTTTGACTGTCAGAGCTAAAGTGACGATGGCCGGTGTCACCATCGGCAAGGTCACGGCAATCGATCTGGACCGCGACAGCTTCACCGGTCGAGTGACGATGCAACTGGACAAGAAGGTCGATAATCTGCCGACTGACTCCACTGCATCTATCCTCACTGCGGGTCTGCTGGGCGAGAAGTACATCGGTGTCAGCGTGGGCGGGGAGACAGCCCTGCTCAAGGATGGCTCGACCATCCACGACACACAGTCGTCGTTGGTACTGGAAGACCTGATCGGTAAATTCCTGCTCAATACGGTCAATAAAGACGCCAAATGAGGAATGTGTACATGATCTCTACCTTGCGACGTGGCCTCCTGGTACTGCTTGCAGCGCTGCCATTGATGGCTAACGCGGCGGGTTCTGCGCACGAACTGGTGCAGGACACTACTAACAAGATGTTGGCCGACCTGTCGGCCAACAAGGAAAAGTACAAGCAAGATCCCAGTCAGTTCTATAACGCGCTCAATACCATCGTCGGCCCGGTTGTCGATGCCGAAGGTATTTCCCGCAGCATCATGACGGTCAAGTATTCGCGCAAGGCTACCCCGGCGCAGATGCAGACCTTCCAGGAAAACTTCAAGAAAGGCCTGTTCCAGTTCTACGGCAACGCGCTGCTTGAATACAACAACCAGGGCATTACCGTCGCCCCAGCCGGCGATGAGTCGGGTGATCGCACCAGCGTCAACATGAGCGTCAAGGGCAACAATGGCGCCGTTTACCCTGTGCAGTACACGCTGGAGAAGGTCAACGGCGAGTGGAAGCTGCGTAACGTGATCATCAACGGCATCAACATCGGCAAGCTGTTCCGTGACCAGTTCGCCGACGCCATGCAGCGTAATGGCAATGATCTGGACAAGACCATCAACGGTTGGGCCGGTGAAGTCGCCAAGGCCAAGGAAACTTCCGACAAGGAAGCAGGGAAGTCCGCGCAATGACCGAGTCGGCTGTTCGTCTTGGCGACGCCGGGGAGTTGTTCCTCAGCGGCGTGCTGGATTACCGCACCGGGCCGGACCTGCGCAAACAGGGCCAGGCCCTGATCATGGCCAGCAATGCTCCGGCGCTGGTGTTGGATTGCTCGGCGGTGACCAAGTCCAGCAGTGTTGGTTTGTCGTTGCTGTTGTGCTTCATGCGTGACGCAGGCGCGGCCAAAAAGCCGGTCAGCGTCCGCGCTTTGCCGGAAGACATGCGCGAAATCGCCGAAGTTTCCGGGTTAACCGAGCTGCTGGCGCATCCTTAATACACATTATTAAGAAGCCCCCCGTCAGAGTCCTGCTATGCGGGGTTCGCAGGCGCGGGGCTTTTTTGTATGATGTGCGACCCGTGCGCACTGGGCGCCGATAGAGGTTGAGCATGCAGGCCAACGAAGTGAAGAGCTTCCTTGAAGGAAAGCTGCCGGAAACGACTGTTGAAGTTGAAGGCGAAGGCTGCAATTTCCAGCTGAATGTGATTAGCGATGAACTGGCGGCATTGAGCCCGGTCAAGCGTCAGCAGCAGATCTATGCCCATTTGAACCCATGGATCACCGATGGCAGCATCCATGCGGTCACTATGAAATTTTTCAGCCGCGCGGCCTGGGCCGAGCGCACCTGAGCCCCCAAGGCGTCGAGATTCTTATGGATAAATTGATTATTACCGGCGGTGCCCGCCTTGATGGCGAGATCCGCATTTCCGGTGCGAAAAACTCCGCCTTGCCGATCCTGGCAGCGACCCTGCTGTGCGATGGCCCGGTAACCGTGGCCAACCTGCCACACCTGCACGACATCACCACCATGATCGAGCTGTTCGGTCGCATGGGCATCGAGCCGGTGATTGACGAGAAGCTGGCGGTCGAAATCGACCCGCGCACCATCAAAACCCTGATCGCCCCGTACGAACTGGTGAAAACCATGCGTGCGTCGATCCTTGTGCTGGGCCCGATGGTTGCTCGTTTCGGCGAAGCCGAAGTGGCGTTGCCCGGTGGGTGCGCCATCGGTTCGCGTCCGGTGGACCTGCACATCCGTGGCCTGGAAGCCATGGGCGCAGTCATTGACGTCGAAGGCGGCTACATCAAGGCCAAGGCACCGGAAGGCGGCCTGCGTGGCGCGAACTTCTTCTTTGATACCGTCAGCGTGACCGGTACCGAGAACATCATGATGGCCGCGGCCCTGGCCAAAGGCCGCAGCGTGCTGCAAAACGCCGCGCGCGAGCCGGAAGTGGTCGACCTGGCCAACTTCCTGAACGCCATGGGTGCGAAGGTTTCCGGTGCTGGCACCGACACCATTACCATCGACGGCGTAGAGCGCCTGCACAGCGCCACCTACAAGGTCATGCCCGACCGCATCGAAACCGGTACCTACCTGGTTGCCGCCGCCGTTACCGGTGGTCGCGTCAAGGTCAAGGACACCGATCCGACTATCCTGGAAGCGGTCCTGGAAAAACTGCGTGAAGCCGGTGCCGAAATCACCACCGGTGAAGACTGGATCGAGCTGAACATGCACGGCAAGCGTCCGAAGGCCGTCAACGTGCGTACCGCTCCGTACCCGGCCTTCCCGACCGACATGCAAGCGCAGTTCATCTCCCTGAACGCCATTGCCGAAGGCACCGGCGCGGTAATCGAGACCATTTTCGAAAACCGTTTCATGCACGTGTATGAACTGCACCGCATGGGCGCGAAGATCCAGGTCGAGGGCAACACTGCCATCGTCACCGGCACCGAGAAGCTCAAGGGCGCGCCGGTGATGGCGACTGACCTGCGCGCTTCGGCCAGCCTGGTCATTTCGGCATTGATCGCTGAAGGCGATACCCTGATCGACCGCATCTACCACATTGACCGTGGTTACGAGTGCATCGAAGAAAAACTGCAGATGCTCGGCGCCAAGATCCGCCGCGTACCGGGCTAGCCCCTGGCTTGCTGTGGTGAGCGGGCAAGCCCGTTCACCACAGCCGGTACCCGCTGGCCGCTCGCTGAATTGGTTTCAAATCGAGGCTGTAATGGCCTCGATCTGTGTCTGGCGCCGTTTGCGTCCGGACAGCAATAGCCTGATGAAGGACTGACGTTTCCCATGTTGACCATCGCACTGTCCAAGGGCCGCATCCTTGACGACACCTTGCCGCTTCTGGCTGAAGCGGGCATCGTGCCGACCGAGAATCCGGACAAGAGCCGCAAGCTGATCATCCCCACGACCCAGGATGACGTCCGTCTGCTGATCGTGCGGGCTACCGACGTGCCGACCTACGTTGAGCATGGTGCAGCCGACCTGGGCGTCGCCGGTAAAGACGTGCTGATGGAGTACGGTGGCCAGGGCCTGTACGAGCCGCTGGACCTGCGTATTGCCCTGTGCAAGCTGATGACCGCCGGCCGTGTCGGTGATGTCGAGCCCAAGGGTCGCCTGCGCGTGGCCACCAAGTTCGTCAACGTCGCCAAGCGCTACTACGCCGAACAAGGCCGTCAGGTCGATATCATCAAGCTCTATGGCTCGATGGAGTTGGCGCCATTGATCGGCCTGGCCGACAAGATCATCGACGTGGTCGACACCGGCAACACCCTGCGTGCCAACGGTCTCGAACCTCAGGACTTTATCGCCGACATCAGTTCCCGCCTGATCGTCAACAAAGCATCGATGAAGATGCAACACGCCCGTATCCAGGCGTTGATCGACACCCTGCGCACCGCCGTGGAGTCTCGACACCGCGGTTGACCTACCCGCGTAGCTGAAAAGCTGCGCCCGTCTATCCGCCTCATAGCCAGAATTCTCAGGTGCCCAAGCGGAAACGACTGCTAGTTTAGGGCGCCTGAGTTTTTGCCAATTCTATTGAGGCCCTCGCTATGACCACGTCCACTGCAATTGCCCGACTCAACGCTGCCGACCCGGATTTCGCCCATCATCTGGATCATTTGCTGAGCTGGGAAAGCGTGTCCGACGACTCGGTCAATCAGCGAGTACTCGACATCATCAAGGCTGTGCGCGAGCGCGGTGACGCAGCGCTGGTGGATTTCACCCGCCAGTTCGACGGCCTGGACGTCAAGTCCATGGCAGACTTGATCCTGCCTCGCGAACGCCTGGAACTGGCCCTGACGCGCATCACCGCACCACAGCGGGAAGCCCTGGAAGTCGCGGCAGCACGCGTGCGCAGCTACCACGAAAAGCAGAAACAGGATTCCTGGAGCTACACCGAGGCCGACGGCACCGTGCTGGGCCAGAAGGTCACGCCGCTGGACCGGGCGGGCCTCTACGTGCCGGGTGGCAAGGCGTCGTACCCGTCATCGGTGTTGATGAACGCGATTCCCGCCAAAGTGGCGGGCGTGACTGAAGTGGTCATGGTGGTACCGACCCCGCGCGGTGAAATCAACGAGCTGGTGCTGGCAGCCGCTTGCATCGCCGGCGTGGACCGGGTGTTCACCATCGGTGGCGCTCAAGCTGTCGCGGCGTTGGCCTATGGCACCGAAAGCGTGCCGAAGGTCGACAAGGTGGTCGGCCCGGGCAACATCTATGTCGCCACCGCCAAACGCCACGTGTTTGGCCAGGTCGGCATCGATATGATCGCCGGCCCCTCGGAAATCCTCGTGGTGTGCGACGGCCAGACCGATCCGGACTGGATCGCCATGGACCTGTTCTCCCAGGCCGAGCACGACGAAGACGCCCAGGCGATCCTCGTCAGCCCGGACGCCGAGTTCCTCGACAAGGTCGCCGCCAGCATTAATAAGCTACTGCCGACCATGGACCGCGCCGAGATCATCGAGAAGTCAATCAATGGCCGTGGTGCCCTGATCCTGGTGCGTGACATGGAGCAGGCCATCGAAGTGGCCAACCGCATCGCGCCGGAGCACCTGGAACTGTCGGTGGCCGACCCGCAAGCGTGGCTGCCATCGATTCGCCACGCCGGTGCGATCTTCATGGGCCGCCACACCAGCGAAGCCCTGGGCGACTATTGCGCGGGCCCGAACCACGTGTTGCCGACCTCCGGCACCGCGCGATTCTCGTCGCCGCTGGGGGTGTATGACTTCCAGAAGCGCTCGTCGATTATCTTCTGCTCCCCACAGGGTGCCTCCGAACTGGGCAAGACCGCTTCGGTGCTGGCCCGTGGTGAATCCCTGAGCGCTCACGCCCGCAGCGCTGAATACCGCATCCTTGACGACAAGAAAGGTAATTGAGATGAGCAAATTCTGGAGCCCGTTCGTCAAGGACCTGGTGCCTTACGTACCTGGTGAACAGCCGAAGCTGACCAAACTGGTCAAGCTCAACACCAACGAAAACCCCTACGGCCCGTCGCCCAAGGCGCTGGCTGCGATGCAGGGCGAGTTGAACGACAACCTACGCCTGTATCCGGACCCCAACAGCGACCTGCTCAAGCAGGCCGTGGCCAAGTACTACGGGATCGACGCCGGCAAGGTGTTCCTCGGTAACGGTTCCGATGAAGTGTTGGCGCACATCTTCCACGGTCTGTTCCAGCACGACCTGCCGCTGCTGTTCCCGGATATCAGCTACAGCTTCTATCCGGTGTACTGCGGCCTCTATGGCATCAAGTCCGAGCCGGTGCGGTTGGACGAGCAGTTCCAGATCCGTGTCGCGGACTACGCCAGGCCCAACGGCGGGATTATCTTCCCCAACCCGAACGCGCCGACCGGCTGCGTGCTGGCACTGGATGCGGTGGAGCGGATCGTCAAGGCCAGCCCCGACTCGGTGGTGGTGGTCGATGAGGCGTATATCGACTTCGGCGGCGAAACCGCCATCAGCCTGGTGGACCGTTACCCCAACCTGCTGGTGACCCAGACCCTGTCCAAGTCGCGCTCACTGGCCGGTTTGCGCGTGGGCCTGGCCGTGGGCCACCCGGACCTGATCGAGGCGCTGGAGCGGGTCAAGAACAGCTTCAACTCCTACCCGCTGGATCGCCTGGCGATTGTCGGCGCGGCGGCGGCGTTCGACGACCGTGAGTACTTCGACAGGACCTGCCGGTTGGTGATCGACAGCCGCAACACGCTGGTCGCACAGCTGGAGGCTAAAGGCTTTGAGGTGCTGCCTTCGGCCGCCAACTTCATCTTCGCTCGCCACCCACGGCACGATGCAGCCGGATTGGCCGCCAAGCTGCGTGAGCAAGGGGTGATCGTGCGTCACTTCAAGCAGGAGCGAATTGCTCAATTCCTGCGGATCAGCATCGGTACGCCGGAGCAGAACCAGGCGCTGATCGATGGTCTCGGCGAGCTCTAACAGGCGCTGAAATCAAATGTGGGAGGGGGCTTGCTCCCTCCCACATTGGTTTTGTGTTGCTAATTACAGCAACGGCTCATCCGGCTTCTTGTTCTTCCAGCCATCATTGCCCGGCAGCAGCAGGTTCAAACCAATCGCTACCACCGCACACAGGGCGATGCCCTTGAGGCCGAAATCATCCGGGCCGGTGCCGGTACCGACCAGCACACCGCCAATCCCGAACACCAGGGTTACCGACACAATCACCAGATTGCGCGCCTCTCCAAGGTCGATCTTGTGGCGAATCAGTGTGTTCATGCCAACGGCCGCAATCGAGCCGAACAACAAGCACAGAATCCCGCCCATCACCGGTACCGGAATACTCTGCAGCAGTGCGCCGAACTTGCCGATAAACGCCAGGCTGATGGCAAACACTGCAGCCCAGGTCATGATTTTCGGGTTGTAGTTCTTGGTCAGCATCACCGCGCCGGTCACTTCGGCGTAAGTCGTGTTCGGCGGGCCGCCAAACAGGCCGGCGGCCGTGGTGGCGATGCCGTCACCGAGCAATGTGCGATGCAGGCCAGGCTTCTTCAGATAGTCGCGACCGGTCACGCTACCCACCGCAATCACACCACCGATGTGTTCGATCGCCGGGGCCAGGGCCACCGGGACGATAAACAGGATGGCCTGCCAGTTGAATTCCGGTGCGGTGAAGTGGGGTAGGGCGAACCAGGGTGCAGCGGCGATTTTTGCCGTGTCGACTACGCCAAAGTAGAACGCCATGGCAAAGCCCACCAGCACGCCGGAGATGATCGGCACCAGGCGGAAAATACCTTTGCCGAACACCGCCACGATCAACGTGGTGAGCAGCGCCGGCATCGAGATCATCATTGCCGTCTGGTAATGGATCAGCTCGGCACCGTCGCCGGACTTGCCCATCGCCATGTTCGCGGCAATCGGCGCCATGGCCAGGCCGATGGAAATGATCACTGGCCCGATCACCACAGGCGGCAGCAGCCGGTCGATAAAACCGGTGCCCTTGACCTTCACCGCCAGGCCCAGGAACGTATAAACGAAACCGGCCGCCATCACGCCGCCCATGGTTGCCGCGAGGCCGAACTGGCCCTTGGCAAGGATGATTGGGGTGATAAAGGCAAAGCTCGAGGCCAGGAACACCGGCACCTGCCGGCCTGTCACCACCTGGAACAACAACGTGCCCAGGCCGGCGGTGAACAGTGCGACGTTTGGATCAAGACCGGTGATCAGCGGCATCAACACCAGCGCGCCAAATGCTACAAAAAGCATTTGTGCGCCAGACAGGATCTGGCGCCAAAGCGGGTCGTTGAATTCATCCTGCATGCTCACGCGTCCTTCTGCTTGGTGCCGAAGATCTTGTCGCCGGCATCGCCCAGGCCCGGGATGATGTAGCCGTGTTCGTTCAGGCGTTCATCGATCGAGGCGGTGTAGATCTGCACGTCGGGGTGCGCTTTCTCGACGGCGGCGATGCCTTCGGGGGCGGCGACCAGCACCATCGCACGAATGTCCTTGCAGCCAGCTTTTTTCAGCAGGTCGATGGTGGCGACCATGGAACTGCCGGTGGCGAGCATCGGGTCGATGATCATGGCCAGGCGCTCGTCGATTTCCGGGACAAGTTTTTCCAGGTAGGTGTGGGCCTGCAAGGTTTGCTCATTGCGGGCTACGCCCACGGCGCTGACCTTGGCGCCGGGAATCAGGCTGAGGACGCCTTCGAGCATGCCGATACCGGCGCGCAGGATCGGCACCACGGTGATTTTTTTACCGGCGATTTTTTCCACCTGGACGGGACCGGCCCAACCGGGGATCTCGTAGTTCTCCAGGGGCAAATCCTTGGTGGCTTCGTAAGTGAGCAACGCTCCGACTTCCTGAGCAAGCTCACGGAAATTCTTCGTGCTAATGTCGGCGCGGCGCATAAGGCCGAGCTTGTGTCGGATCAGCGGGTGGCGGATCTCGCGAGTGGGCATGGGAAAGGCTCCGGCGGCGGGCAAAAAAACCGGCCTAGATTAATCTATCCGAGGGTGTTGTCCTATAGACATCTAGCACGTTAGTCCATTAAGGCTTGCTCGGAGCGCACGAGAAGCGTACCTTCGCCCGCTTTTCTTGCCACAGCACCCCTTGGAGAGCGCCATGTCCGCTGATCTCGAGCATATCCGTCAAATCATGCGCGAGGCTGACTGCCTGTACACTGAAGCGCAAGTCGAAGAGGCGATCGCCAAGGTCGGCGCACACATCAGCCGCGAAATGGCCGACACCAATCCGGTGGTTTTCTGCGTGATGAACGGCGGCTTGATCTTCGCCGGCAAATTGCTCACTCACCTGCAATTTCCATTGGAAGCGTCCTACCTGCACGCCACCCGCTACCGCAACGAAACCACCGGCGGCGACCTGTTCTGGAAAGCCAAGCCGGAAGTCTCGTTCATCGACCGCGACGTACTCATCATCGACGACATCCTCGACGAAGGTCACACCCTGGGAGCGATCATCGACTTCTGCAAACACGCCGGCGCACGTAAAGTGCACACCGCCGTGCTGATCGACAAAGACCACGATCGCAAAGCCCGTCCGGACCTGAAAGCCGATTACGTCGGCCTGCCGTGCATCGACCGCTACATCTTTGGTTACGGCATGGACTACAAAGGCTACTGGCGCAATGCCAATGGGATCTACGCCGTCAAAGGGATGTAAGCCATGACCCGTTTTCTTGATCAGACGCTATTTGCCGAACTGGCCGAGAAAGCGGGCGCCAGCCCTCGCGGGCGGCATCACCATAACTTCCACCAAATGCAAGAGCCGTGTCATCGCCTGGCCGTGGGCCTGCAACCGGACACGTACGTGCCACCCCATCGACACTTGAGCGCCGACAAGGCGGAAACCTTGCTGGTGCTTCAGGGGCGCCTGGGGTTGCTGGTGTTCAATGACGCCGGGGAGGTCATCGCCAAGCGTGTAATGCAGGCGGGCGGCGAGTGCTCCGGCGTTGATCTGCCGCCCGGTGTTTTCCACGGCCTGGTGGTGCTGGAACCCGACACGGTCATGTTCGAATGCAAGGCCGGGCCTTATCGTCCGATAGGCGTGGGGGAGCTGGCCGATTGGGCGCCGCGTGAAGGCGACGCCGATGTGCTCGCCTATCAACGCTGGATGCTTGCCCAGTTCGATTGAGCTACAGTGCTGGGCTATCTCGCACGGAGCGGCCCATGAGCCTGTTGATTCGCACCTGCGCCGCCCTGGCGCTGACCCTCAGTTTGCCTCTGGCCGCTGCCCCGGCCCCGATGCACGGCCAATTCCTGCCGCCCGATGACCTCACCCTTCGCACCGAAACGCCTGACCAGCAACAGTTGCTGCAAGTCACCGAGTACGCGGTGGTGGTGGGCAATCAGCGCCAGTCCAACCAGCAACCGATCCCGGTGACCTCGCCGCTGATGATCCGCCTCAAAGGCAAGTCCCTGAATAAAGGCGCGACCATTGCCCAGGTAGTGCTCAACTTCGATGCCGAAAGCAAAAGCCTGAAAAAGCCGGTGTTCGACGATAAGACCAAGACCCTGACGCTGTCTTATCCCGTTGCCCAATACCGCGTGATCATCGACCTGCTGCGCAATGACACGGTATATGTGCAGTTCCTCAGTTATGCCAATGGGCATATCTGGGCGGATTTGCACACCGGGGCGGTCCGTACCCAATAGCAAAAACGCTGAATATCCAAATGTGGGAGGGGTCTCCAGCGCTTTCGAAGCTTGCACGCCGCAGGTAGACTTCAAACCCCGTGTAATGTCTGCAGGCTGGAGTCGGTAATGCGTAAAGATAAGAAACAGGTGATTGGTGACGAGATTGGCGACGACCAGATCAAGTTATTCCTGGACTTCGAGCCGGTCGACGCGACTTCACCGTCCCTGCACAAGCTGATCAAGGCCTACCGTGGCCTGCGTATCGACGACTTCGAGCGGTTCCTGGGTTTTTTCAAGGCGGCCGGCCTGGATCTGGATGGCAAGGATGAGCATGGCCAGACATTTGTTGATCTGATCAAGGACCAGCGCAACGCCGCCGAATACATCGAGCTGATCGATAACGCCCGCGACTGATTCGCCGAGCGAAAAAAAACGCCCCGAGGGGCGTTTTTTTATGGCTTGGCAATGCCTTAAGCGTAGCTTTCGGCCTCGTTGCTTTGCTCAACCAGTTCCAGGCTGATGTTGTTTTGCGTGTTGATCTTGCGATACAGCTCGGCATCCGTCTCCAGTACCTTTTCCCGAGCCGGGAAAATCTCCTGCAGCTTGGTCGCCCACTCGCCGGCGGCTTTGGCCGGGAAGCAACGCTCGATCAGTTCCAGCATGATCGACACGGTCACCGAAGCGCCTGGGGATGCGCCCAACAGAGCGGCCAGCGAACCGTCCTTGGCGGCAACCAGCTCGGTGCCGAATTGCAGCACGCCGCCTTTCTTCGGGTCTTTCTTGATGATCTGTACCCGTTGGCCGGCCACTTCCAGGCGCCAGTCTTCGGCTTTCGCCTGCGGGTAGAAGCGGCGCAGGGATTCCAGGCGTTGCTCCATGGATTGGCGAACTTCGCTGACCAGGTACTTGGTCAGGTCCATGTTGTCGCGGGCCACGGCCAGCATCGGGCCGATATTGCCGGCGCGAATCGACATCGGCAGGTCGAGGAACGAACCGTGCTTGAGGAACTTGGTGGTGAAACCGGCGTATGGCCCGAACAGCAACGACTTCTTGCCGTCCACCACGCGGGTATCCAGGTGCGGCACGGACATCGGCGGCGAGCCCACGGCGGCCTGGCTGTAGACCTTGGCCTGGTGGTGCTTGACCACTTCGGGGTTGTCGCAACGCAGCCACTGGCCGCTGACCGGGAAGCCGCCGAAGCCTTTGCTCTCTTCGATGCCCGAGGCTTGCAGCAGGGGCAGCGCCGCGCCGCCGGCGCCAAGGAACACGAATTTGGCGTCCACTTCACGGCTATTGCCGCTGTTGACGTCCTTGATGCTCACGGTCCAGCCGGCACCGTTGCGCTTGAGGCCGGTGACGCGCTTGCTGTACTTGACCTGAGCGTCCGGCGAGCTGGTCAGGTGGCCGAGCAACTGGTTGGTCAGGGCGCCGAAGTTGACGTCGGTGCCGTTCGTCACACGGGTAGCGGCGATTTTTTCGTCGAGCGGACGCCCCGGCATCATCAGCGGCATCCACTCGGCCATCTCGCTACGGTCTTCGGTGTAGTGCATATCCGAAAACGCGTGGTGCTGGCTGAGGGTTTCAAAGCGCTTCTTGAGGAACGACACGCCTTTTTCGCCCTGCACGAAGCTCAGGTGCGGCACGGGGCTGATAAAGGACTTGGACGAGCCAAAGGTGCCCTTTTTGGTCAGGTACGCCCAGAACTGCTTCGACACCTCAAACTGGGTGTTGATGTGGATGGCTTTCTTGATGTCGATGGAACCATCGGCGGCCTGCGGGGTGTAGTTCAGCTCGCACAGCCCGGCGTGGCCGGTACCGGCGTTGTTCCACGGGTTGGAACTCTCCGCTGCACCCGAGTCCATCAGCTCAACGACTTCCAGCTTGAGGCCGGGGTCGAGCTCTTTGAGCAGAACGGCCAGGGTGGCACTCATGATGCCGGCCCCTACCAGAACTACGTCGACTGCTTCGTTATGCGCCATTTAACGCGTCTCCAAAATCTGCAGCACCAAATTGACGGCATGGCTGCCAGGAGTGACGGGGCGGTTCACGTGATGCCCCAGGTTACCCATGGCCAGGATCGCCATGTCCGTTTCGCAATTCTTTGCAACTTCAGCGCACGCTTCCTGCCTGCCTAATCCGCCTATGAACGCATTCATGGGCGCCTGTGGCAATTCGACTTATGGTCAAAGCGTGCGATGGGTGCAATCAATCCGTAGCGGACAGGCTCAAGCTCCCGTTGTCGAGGAGTACTCAATCCTGTGTGGTTGGGCTGTTCCAGACGCTGATGGTGCTTGTACAAACGCCAAACTATTCATTTGCTCGCCACACTCTTGTGAAGTTGTGAAAACCCGTTTTTTCACGCTCTTTTGAAGACGTGAACCTCAAAAAAGGGCTGCCTCAGCCTGGCACCTGGCCCGCGGTACTTTTGCCGACATGCGGCAAAACGGGCAAACAACTCAAGTGGCCGAGCGCAATGGCAGCTCTGGCAGATTCGGTAAAGGCGGGTGGTTTGCAAAGGAAACAGCAAGCGCGCCAGCTTCACTCGATCTGTGTGGGCGGCTCTCTGTGGGCGATTCTTGAGGTTAATACCGAGGCATTAACGTTGCTGCGAGGCCCGATCAGGAGACGTCCTTATAATCGGGGGGAGATTGTAGCGAAGAACGTCAGGGAAATGGACGTGTTTTATGACTTTTATTCGAGTTGTGGTCAGGAGGCCAACGCTTGGCGCGGTTGTGCGTGTATCACCGCTGGGCGAACCCGGGCGCTGGCCGGCAGCGGGCGGTGCATCCAGCATAGCCGGGTCTCGGTCACTTCCACCCAGCCTTCGCCGACAGGCGGCAGGCTGCACTGCTTGAATGCCAGGCAATGGCCCTTGGCGTCGAGCAAGGCGAACTGGCGATGACGGGTGTGTGACATGAACAGCGATTTGAGAAGGCGCATGGTTTTGTACCGGTTGCGTTACATGCTTGAAGGTTGCCAGTCTGCCATGACATTGAAATGACGGATTTATGCGAAATTGTAATTTCGCCGTGGTTTCAGGTGCTGTTCAGGATGACTGGTGGGTGCCCTGCGCACACCGTTATACTGCCCGCCTGTTTGCACCTAGTCCTGGAGAAATGAGTATGTTGCAACGCCTGTTGTTCGGTTTGATCACTGTGACCAGTTTGACTTTGGTTGGCTGCGCCAACAGCCCGCAACAACTCAGCCCGCAACCTAAGCTCACCACCCAGCTGGCGCCGGTAGGCCATGGCCAGCCGGTGTCGGTGCGTGTAGTGGATGGTCGCCCGTCGCCTACGCTCGGTTCGCGCGGCGGCCTGTACCCGGAGACCGCGCTGATTTCGGTCACCGGCCAGGACGTGCTGCCCAAGCTGCAGGCTCAGGCTGAAGCGGCCGTGCGCCTGTTGGGCTTCACCCCGAGCCCCAACGCCCCGGGCGCTCCCCAGTTGACCATCACCCTGGCGGAGCTGAAGTATCAGTCGCCCAAAGAAGGCCTGTACGTGACTGAAGCCGCCATCGGCGCTACGTTCAAGTCCGACGTCACCGCCGGCACCCGTCGCTACAGTGGTCGCTATGGTGCGTCGCTCAACCAGCGCTTCGGCATGTCGCCCAACCAGGAAACCAACACCAAGCTGGTCAGCGACGTCCTCAGTGACGCGTTGACCCGCCTGTTCAAAGACCCGAGCATCGGCCAGTTGCTCAGCGCGCAATAACCGTTTCGCAAAAAAAACCGGGCTTGGTTGAGCCCGGTTTTTTTATGTCTTGAGTTTCATGCGGCTGTGTCGATACGGAAGTCCAGCATGCTTACCCCCGTCAACAGGTCGGCTTCCGGCAGGTCGGCATGTTGATGTCCGCCAAGGGCGCAATACACCAGCCAGTGGCGGTCCTGCACGTTGAACGCCAGGCTGCCGACCAGCGCCTCCTGCTCGTCGCTTTGGGCCATCAGATACAGCCGATCCTGGTTGTGTGCGTGCAACATGACAAGCTCCCGAACGTTCGAAGGGCAACAGAGTGGCTTGTTAAGGTGACGTTCAGGTGACGCTGTAAATTACTGGATACATTAACCGTTCATGGGGGATGGAGCGTTTTCGGCGCTGGAGGCCACTATCGTCCAGGTTTGTAGCTGGGCTGATACCCAGTCACTGTTTCGCTGAGGTTTGCGATGGCCCTGCCCGCACTATTGATCAATGCTCTCGCTTTAGCGGTGGCCTGCCCCGGCGCAGCGCTCCTGTTCATTACCCGACTGCGCGAGCAACGCGCGATGGCTGACCTGACCGCGCAAAGTGAGAAGCGCACGATCGACCAACCCATGCTGTTTCTGGATGTGCGCACCGAGCGGGCGCACCGTGTGGCTTATCGAGTCGGTTTTGTGTGTATGGGGCTGGCGCTGAGCATCTCCTGGCTCAGCACCCACCTATAAACGCAGCGCAAACCAAATGTGGGAGGGAGCAAGCCCCCTCCCACATTTTCAAGCTCGGCGTTTACAGGGGAATGCCGGCTTTAACGCGGTACTGGTTGCGCACAGGTGTCGCGTACTGCACCACCAGGTAGGGCCGGTGCTCAGCGGGGCACTCGTTCAAGCGTCGGTCCCATTCCGCTTGCGCCTTGGCCAGTTCATCTGCGGGGAACAGCTCGGCGGCCTTTGGTACCTGCAATTGCGGGTCGGCGTCGCTCCACTGGGCGTAGGCCAGATAGTGCACCGGGAACAACCGATAACCGCCCAGAATCTGCCGGTCCATCTCCACGGCCAGTACTTTGGTGTCTTCGAAACGCTCGGTAATCGGAGGTGCGAAGTTGATATGGACGCGGCCTTTATAGCCGGTGATGCCCAGGGCAATGCTGACGTCATCCTCGCCCTGCGCTTTTACATAAGTGCCCGTGGTTGCGCGGATGTACAACTCGCGCGCCTTGGCCGAATCACACGGGTCGTATTCGTAGCTGATGGACACCGGCGTCAGGTTCAGCGACTGGATCACTTCGGCAAACGGCTCGTCCTTGCGGCTGACGTGAAACATCTTGAGGATCGCCGATTCGGTGCGATCATCCCCATCCTTGGCCCGGCCTTCTGCCTGGGCTATCCAGATCGACTGGCAGTCGTTGCGGATCGAATGATTGATGTAGGCCGACAATAGGTTGAACGCCGCCATCTTCTCCTTTCGCCCAGTGATTGAACGGTGCACGATAAAGCTCTTGTTCAGGCGCATCAGGTCGCTGACGAAGGGCTTTTGCAGCAGGTTGTCACCAATGGCGATGCGTGGCGTCGGCAGGCCAGCGTGATACACGGCGTAGTTGACGAAGGCCGGGTCCATCACGATATCGCGGTGGTTGGCCAAAAACAGGTAGGCGCTGCCGGACTTGAGCTGCTCGACGCCAGTGTAGGTCACGCCGTCGGTCGCCCGGTCGATGGTGTGGTCGACGTAATACTCGACTTTGTCCTGCAGCGTGGCCACGGTGGTGACCCCGGCGAATTCACGGCGCAGCTTGCGAGCGATCATCGGCTTGAGCAACCAGCCCAGGGGGCCGGCGAAGCGCGGGAAGCGGAAGTGGGTCAGGATGTCCAGAAAGGCCTTGTCACTGAACAGCCGGTCCAGCACTGCCGGGACTTCGCTGTCGTTATAAGGTCGGATGGTATCGAATTCGCCCATCATGCTCTCTTGTTAGAAACGGCTAGGGTAAGTAAAGGAAAAACCAGGGTGCGGACCAGGTAATGGGCCAGGCCGAAAATAGCCCTGTAAATAGACCGGCGATTATACGCACAAGTCACTTGGGAGACTGCGATGCTGGAAACTGCGACGTACGATTGTCCTTATTGCGGTGAAAAGGTCGAGACGACGGTGGACTTGTCGGGCGCAGATCAGTGTTATATCGAAGACTGTCAGGTGTGCTGCCGCCCGATTATTTTCGACCTGCAGGTGCATGGTGACGAGTGGATGCTCGACACCCGCAGTGAAAACGAATAGCAGGTACGCCCATGCAGCGAATCTACGAACCGGAAAACCTGATGGAGGGCGAGCTGTTGCAAAAGATGCTCGCCAGCGAGGGCATCGAGGCGCACCTGGTGGGGCGTCATTTGCTCGGCGGCACCGGCGAATTGCCGATCTTCGGCTTGCTGGGTCTGGAAGTCGATAATGACCGCGCCGCCGATGCCCGCGAGCTGATCACTGCCTATATCGGTGCGCAGCCCTTGCCCGGCGATGAACCCGACAGCTTCCCCGACGTGCTGGTCTGTTAGGCTGTCGGTCGGTTTACCCAAGAGTCGTGTTGCCCCATGTGTGGACGTTATGCCCTGTTTCGCTGGAACCCTTCCTTTGCTGCCTTGCCGGGCTTTCCGGCCGACCAGCAAGCCCAGTGGAACATCTCCCCGAATGATTCCGTGCTGATCCAGCGCGCCGCCGACGGCCAGCGCACCCTGGCCCGCGCCCGCTGGGGCCTGACGCCACCCTGGCTCACCGACCTTTCCCGCACCCCGGCCCATGCCCGCGCCGAAACCCTGGCCGAACAACCGATGTTCCGCGAGGCGTTCCGTCAGCGGCGCTGCCTGCTACCGGCCAATGGTTTCTACGAGTGGCGTGGCACCCAGCGCAAGCGCCCGTACTGGCTGACACCGGGGGAGGGTTCCACATTGTTTTTTGCCGCGATCTGGGAAGCCTATCCGGTGCAGGAGCAGGTGTGGCTGAGCACGGCAGTGGTCACCCAGGCCGCGCAGAGCCAGCGTCGACCACTGATTCTGGATGTGGCGGGGCAGGCGGCCTGGCTCGACCCCGAGACGCCGCTGCATGTGCTGCAAGGCCTGTTGGCCAGTGAACCGGTCGCATTGCGCGAGCGCGTCCTGGCCAATATGGTCAACGATCCCAAGCTCAATGGGCCGGAGTGCCTGACGCCGGCTTAAGCCTGGCGACTGTGGGATGTATCTGAAAATTTGCAGCTACACGTCTGGTGTATCTGGCGTGGATACAAATGAGCGCCTACGATACGCGCCATGTTTCAAGGGCGTTTTTTCAGGGAGAGAGTGTTGATGAAAAAAACAGTGGCGGTAAGCGTACTGGCTGCGGCGATGCTGCTGGCTGGGTGTCAGTCGGTCAATACCACCAGCGGCGGCGCCGTTGGAGTTGAGCGCAAGCAATACATGTTCAGCATGCTGTCGAGTCAGGAAGTTGACCAGATGTATGCCCAGTCCTATCAGCAGACCCTGGGTGAAGCCAGTGGCAAAGGGGTTTTGGACAAGACCAGCGCCAACGCCAAGCGCGTGCAGGCCATCGCCAAACGCTTGATCGCCCAGGCGCCGACCTTCCGTGCGGATGCCGCCCAGTGGAACTGGGAAGTCAACCTGATCAAGAGCGATGAGATGAACGCCAACTGCGGGCCTGGCGGCAAGATTCTGGTTTACAGCGCGCTGATCGACAATCTCAAACTCACCGATGACGAGCTGGCTGCGGTGATGGGCCATGAAATCGCCCACGCCTTGCGTGAACACGGTCGCGAAGCCATGTCCAAGGCCTACGGTATCGAGATGGCCAAGCAGGGCGCCGGTGCGTTGTTCGGCCTGGGCCAGGACAGCCTGGCACTGGCCGACACCGTGGCCAACTATGGCATGACCTTGCCCAACAGCCGCAGCAATGAAAACGAAGCCGACCTGATCGGTCTGGAGCTATCGGCCCGCGCCGGCTACAACCCGAACGCGGCCATCACGCTGTGGAACAAAATGGCCAAGGCATCGGAAGGTGCGCCGCCGGAGTTCATGAGTACGCACCCTGCGTCCGACAGCCGGATTGCGTCGCTGCAGGCGGCGATTCCGAAGGTGATGCCGCTCTACCAACAGGCCAAGAAGTCCTAAGGCTTGATGAAGACCTAAATGTGGGAGGGTTCTACACCCTCCCACATTGGTTTGGGTTTGCAGGCTTAGCGCCTTAGATCCAGCCACTGCTTTGCATGGCTTTGTACACCGCCACAATCGCCAGCACGAAGAACGCCGTTGCCGCCAATCGACGAATCAACGTCAACGGCAATTTTTCCGCCGCGAAATTCCCCGCCAGAACCACCGGTACGTTGGCAATCAACATACCCAGGGTGGTACCGATGATGACCAGCCACAGCTCAGGGTATTGCGCCGCCAGCATCACCGTGGCGATCTGCGTCTTGTCACCTATTTCTGCCAGGAAAAATGCAATCAGTGTGGTCAGGAACGGCCCGAACTTGCGTGTGGTGCTGGCTTCGTCGTCGTCGAGCTTGTCGGGCACCAGGGTCCACAGGGCGGTCGCGCAGAAGCTCGCCGCAAGGATCCAGTGCAACACCGCATCCGAGAAGAAACTGCCAAACCAGGCGCCCACGGCACCGGCGGCCGCATGGTTGGCCAGGGTCGCGGCAACGATGCCGGCGATGATCGGCCAGGGCTTGCGGAAGCGAGCGGCGAGAATGAGTGCGAGCAGTTGCGTCTTGTCGCCGATTTCGGCCAAGGCAACGATTGCAGTTGGAACGAGGAGTGAATCCAGCATCAGGTAGGTTTCCAGGGGCGGGTCGACACGGCTATGACACGTACAGCCTTCCCGCCCCGGGTAAGGTGTGCGTGCCATAGGTCTTGTCAAACCCCGGTCCGTCTGTGCGGACTCCTGGGTCGCATACGCCATGGTCTGCTGACCAAGTATGTTGACGTATGCCGGACGAGCGTGAGGCTCGTGGGAGACTACTCCCCTAGGACGGAGCGGATTCTGCCTAGGCAAAACCTATTCGGCAAGCCTTCTTTTTCAAACGCCTGTCAGCCGCGCTTGGCGCGGTAGATGCGAAAACCATTGCCCTCGGCCTTGATCGCACACACGCCCAAGTGCTCTTCGATCAGCGGCTGGTACTTGAGGAAACTGTTGGCGACCAGCCGAAGTTCACCGCCTTTTGCCAGGTGTTTGGCTGCTTTTCGCAGCAGGTTCTCGGTGGCGAAATAATCGGTGTGTACCCCGACATGGAACGGTGGGTTGCTCAGAATCGCATTCAACCCCATCGGCGCGGCGTCGATGCCATCGCCGGTCAGCACCTCGGCTTCCAGGCCGTTGGCCGCCAGGGTCAGGCGGCTGCTGGCAGCCGCGAAGGCGTCTACGTCCAGCATCGTCACGCTGTTGTGCGGGTAACGGCGTTTCACCGCAGCCCCCAGCACGCCGGCGCCGCAACCGAAGTCCAGCAGGTGGCCACTCGGCAGTTTGTCCAAGTGCTCCAGCAACAGCTCGGTGCCACGGTCCAGGCGGCCATGGCTGAACACACCCGGCAAGCTCACGACATTGAGTGGACCTTCGGCCAGCGGCACTTCAAAGACTTGCGCCAGACTCTCCAGCGCCACCGCTTGTGGTGCGTTGGCCACGGTGATTTGCCACAGCTGGCAATGCCGCGCGTTGTCGAGCTTGCGCGGCTTGCCCAAGGGGATCATCTGTTTGGCGGCGCTTTCAATACCGCTTTTTTTCTCTCCGACCAGAAACAGCTCGGCGCCGGGTAGGCGCGCGGCCACGGCGTTCAGCAGGTAATCGGTGAGGTCCTTGGATTTGGGCAGGAAGATCACCGCTGCATCGAACTCACGCTCTGGCACATTCACGCCAAACTGGCTGCGCTCGGGGAACCGTGCGTCGAGCGCCGCCTGGTCACCGGCGTGCCAGCACCAGCCGTGGGCATTGGGCAGTCGTCCCAGCAGGTCGTCGGCGGGCAAACCCACCAACAGCAAATTGCCTTGAAAAAGTTCGGCCTGACGAAGCAGTACTTCACTGCGCGGATCCATGGTCTGCTCCTTGAAAAGGGGCGCAGTTTATCAACTGACGACGCGCAGCGGGGCGCCGCTGAAAAAGCCCAAGGCGTTTTCCGTCAGTTGGCCGACGATGCGCTGTCGTGCTTCGCGACTGCCCCAGGCGTTGTGGGGGGTGACGATCAGCCGTGGAATGTCAGCGGCCAGCAACGGGTTGCCGTCGACCGGCGGCTCCACGCTCAGTACGTCGGTGGCCGCGCCACCCAGATGACCGCTGCGCAAGGCCTCAGCCAGGGCCTGTTCGTTGATCAAACCACCGCGCGCCGTATTGACCACCAACGCGCCCGGCTTGAGCAGTGCCAGTTCACGGGCGCCGATAAAGCCGCGGGTGTGCTCGTTGAGCGGGCAGTGCAACGTGAGGGCGTCGACTTGGGGGAGCAACTCATCCAACGGCACGCGATCTGCGCGGGCGGGGCGCCCTGGGATGGCGCCGAGCAGCACGCGCATGCCAAAAGCTTCGGCCAGGCGCGCCACGGCACTGCCCAGCTCACCGTGGCCCAGCAGACCAAGGGTCTTGCCTTCCAGTTCGACGATAGGATGGCCCAGCAGGCAGAACTGCTTGGCTTCCTGCCACTTGCCGGCGGCCACATCCCGTTGATAGTCCTTCAGGCGCGTCGCTAGGTTAAGCAGCAGCATAATCGTATGCTGCGCCACCGACGGCGTGCCGTAACCCTGGCAATTGCTCACGGTGATGCCGTGGGCGCGGGCCGCTTGCAGGTCGACGTTATTGGTGCCGGTGGCCGACACCAGGATTAGCTTGAGCGCCGGGCAAGCCGCGAGGGTTTCGGTGTTCAAGGCGATTTTGTTGCTGATGACCACCTCGACGCCTTGCAGGCGCTCAATCACATTCGTCGGCGTGGTATCCGAGAACAACTGCAGGTCACTGAAGCAGTTGCGTAAGCGGCTCAGATCCAGGTCCCCAAGGTCCAGGGACGGGTGATCAAGGAAGACGGCGCGGCGATTGTTCGTCATCAACTGTACCTTTTGCGGCAGGGTTCGAAGGCGTAATCTCCCGAGCCTATCAGATGAAATAATCCGTTACTTAATGGAGTGCGTATGTACCTCGCCGAGTTTTTGACCGTGGCCCTGATTCACCTCCTGGCGGTGGCCAGCCCCGGCCCGGATTTCGCCGTGGTGGTGCGTGAAAGCGTGACCCATGGCCGTCGCGCCGGCACCTGGACGGCGCTGGGCGTGGGCTCGGCGATTTTTCTGCACGTGGGGTATTCGTTGCTCGGCATCGGCTTGATCGTGTCCCAGTCCATCGTGCTGTTCAATGCATTGAAATGGGCTGCGGCGGCGTACTTGCTGTACATCGGTTTCAAGGCCCTGCGCGCGCAACCGGCCAAGCCCGCCGCCGAGGGCGAGTTACATCGTGAAGCGGGCGAACGCACCCCACGCGGCGCGTTTACCGCGGGCTTTGTGACCAACGGCCTGAACCCCAAGGCGACGTTGTTCTTTCTGTCGCTGTTCACCGTGGTCATCAACCCGCACACGCCGCTCGCGGTGCAGGCGGGTTACGGTGTGTACCTGGCGGTGGCGACGGCGTTGTGGTTTTGCATGGTAGCCATGTTGTTCAGCCAGCAGCGCGTGCGTGCGGGCTTTGCGCGAATGGGCCACTGGTTCGATCGCACCATGGGCGCGGTGTTGATCGCCATCGGCGTGAAGCTGGCCTTTACCAGCATGAAATAACCGCTGCTCGCTCAAGTAGGCACGGTCAAAATGTGGAAGGGGGCTTGCCCCCGATAGCGGTGGATCAGTTGATAAACATTTGCCTGAAACGCCGCCATCGGGGGCAAGCCCCCTCCCACATTGATCTTTGTGAGTCCAGGATGGTGGCGCAAAGCTAGTATTTGCCGGGCTCTGCAAATCATTCCTTTGGCTGATTTGGCTGAAACATAAGCGCTCTACAGTGCAGATCGTTCAGCCAAGACCGTGCAGTCATAAAAGGGATTCGTATGTTGCAGACCCGTGTTATCCCCCCCGCCGAAGGTGCCTACCAGTACCCGCTGTTGATCAAGCGTTTGCTGATGTCCGGCGCCCGCTACGAAAAAACCCGGGAAATCGTCTATCGCGACAAACTGCGTTACACCTACCCGACGCTGATGGAGCGGGTTGCGCGCCTGGCCAATGTGCTGACCGAGGCCGGGGTCAAGGCCGGTGATACCGTGGCGGTGATGGACTGGGACAGCCATCGCTACCTGGAATGCATGTTCGCCATCCCGATGATCGGCGCGGTGATCCACACCATTAACGTGCGTCTGTCGCCGGAACAGATTCTCTACACCATGAACCATGCCGAGGACCGTTTCGTACTGGTCAACAGTGAGTTCGTGGGGCTTTACCAGGCGATTGCCGGGCAACTGACTACGGTTGACAAGACCCTGCTGCTCACCGACGGGGAGTCCAAAACCGCCGAGTTGCCCAGCCTGGTGGGCGAGTACGAAACGCTGCTGGCCGCCGCCAGCCCTCACTACGACTTCCAGGACTTTGACGAGCATTCCGTCGCCACCACCTTCTACACCACCGGCACCACCGGCAACCCCAAAGGGGTGTACTTCACCCATCGTCAATTGGTGCTGCACACCATCGGTGTGGCGACCATTATGGGCAGCGTCGACAGCGTGCGCCTGCTGGGCACCAACGACGTGTACATGCCGATCACGCCGATGTTTCACGTACATGCCTGGGGCTTGCCGTATGTGGCGACCATGCTCGGCCTCAAGCAGGTTTACCCTGGCCGCTACGACCCGGAATACCTGGTGGAGCTGTGGCGCAAAGAAAAGGTCACCTTCTCTCACTGCGTGCCGACCATCCTGCAAATGGTGCTCAATGCCAAGGCTGCCCAAGGCGTGGATTTCGGGGGCTGGAAAATCGTCATCGGCGGCAGCGCGCTCAACCGTACGCTGTATGAAGCGTCCAAGGCCCGTGGTATCCAGCTGACCGCCGCGTACGGCATGTCCGAGACCGGGCCGCTGGTGTCCTGTGCCCATCTCAACGAAGAACTGCTGGCCGGCGGCGAAGACGAGCGCATCACTTACCGTATCAAGGCGGGGGTGCCGGGGCCGCTGGTGGAAGCGGCGATCATGGATGGCGACGGTAACTTCCTGCCCGCCGACGGTGAGTCCCAGGGCGAGTTGGTGCTGCGCGCGCCGTGGCTGACCGAAGGCTATTACAACGAGCCGCAAAAGGGCGCCGAGCTGTGGGCCGGTGGTTGGATGCACACCGGAGACGTGGCCACGCTGGATGCGTTCGGGGTGATCGATATCCGCGACCGCATCAAGGATGTCATCAAGACCGGTGGCGAGTGGATTTCCTCGCTGGCTCTTGAGGACCTGGTCAGCCGTCACCCGGCGGTACGCGAAGTAGCGGTGGTGGGCATCGCCGATCCGCAGTGGGGCGAGCGCCCGTTTGCGCTGTTGGTGGTGCGTGATGGCCATATGATAGGGGCCCGCGAGCTCAAGGAGCACCTCAAGCCTTTTGTGGAATTGGGCCATTTGAGCAAGTGGGCGATTCCGAGCCAGATCGCCGTTGTTACGGAAATTCCCAAGACCAGCGTCGGCAAGCTCGACAAAAAACGTATCCGCATTGACATCATTGAATGGCAGGCCAACAACAGCACCTTCCTGTCCACCCTCTGACGCCCTTCGCCGTGCCCGTTCGGGCACGGCAATGCTCTATCTTGCGCCTTCACTTGTGATTTACGGATTTTCAGCCATCCTCTCCGCGTCGGCCTTCGCCGGCATGGCGAAAGGACTGTGGCAGACGGGTCGGTGATGCAAATCACACTTTAGAGGGATCAAGCGGTACCCCCTGCTGGCTATAGTCCCACCATGGGTTTTTCAAGGATGCGTCGCTTCGGGCCATGGAGGTTCAGTTGCCGGGCGGCATTGGAATCGTTGTATTCCGGCCGATACAAGCATCACAGAAAGAACTCACTGCCATAACAATAATGCACATGGAGTAGCGTCGATGACCTCAGTAAACCAGTTCTGGCGCCGGGCAAGATTGCCCCTGGCCGTCAGCCTCGCCTCTACGCTCGCCGGGCCTGCATTCGGCGTCAGTTTCAATATCGGTGAAATCGAAGGGAGCTTTGACTCGTCGCTTTCTGTGGGGGCGAGTTGGGGCACGGCTAAACCCAACAAAGATCTGATTGGCGTCAACAATGGTGGCTCGGGCTTGTCCCAAACCTCCGACGACGGTCACCTGAATTTCAAACGTGGTGAGACGTTCTCGAAGATCTTCAAGGGCATTCATGATCTGGAACTGAAGTACGGCGATACCGGTGTGTTTGTGCGTGGCAAGTATTGGTATGACTTTGAGTTGAAAGACGAGAGTCGTCAGTTCAAAGACATCAGCGACAGCAACCGCAAAGAGGGGGCCAAGTCATCCGGCGGCCAAATTCTTGATGCATTCGTTTATCACAACTATGCAATTGCCGATCAGCCTGGGTCGGTGCGCTTTGGCAAGCAGGTTGTCAGTTGGGGGGAAAGTACCTTCATCGGCGGCGGCATCAACTCTGTCAACCCTATCGATGTGTCCGCGTTCCGTCGTCCGGGGGCCGAGATCAAGGAAGGCCTGATTCCGGTCAACATGTTCTATGTGTCGCAGACCTTGACCGATAACTTGTCGGCCGAGGCGTTTTATCAGTTGGAGTGGGATCAGACTGTTACAGATAACTGTGGGACATTCTTTTCGCAGCCGGACGTAGTTTCGGATGGTTGCAGCGACAATTTGCGCCTGCTCGCCAAGCGTTCGACCATTGCAGCCACTGCTCCAGGCCGTGGCGCGTTGGCACAGTTCGACGCGCGGGGTCTGAACATCAACGAAGAGGGTACGTTGGTGCGGCGTGGCGGTGATCGTGACGCGCGTGATAGTGGCCAGTTTGGTGTGGCCATGCACTACAACTTTGAACCGCTGGACACCGAGTTCGGTGCCTACTTCATGAATTATCACAGTCGCGCACCGATCTTCAGCGCAACCGCCGCTCCTGCATCGGCCTACACAGTGGCTCCCGCTTTTGGCTCCCTGGCGCCAGTGTTCATTGCGGGTAACTCCAAGTATTTCATTGAGTACCCTGAAGATATCCGTCTCTATGGGTTGAGCTTCTCCACCACTTTGCCTACAGGGACGGCCTGGAGCGGTGAAATCAGCTACCGCCCTAATGCACCGGTGCAACTCAATACAACCGACATTCTCTACGCGGGTGTGAGAGATTTGGGCGGTCTTTATCAAAATGCTTCCCCGCTTCGCGGTGCGAAGGGTCAAGACTTGAATGGCTACCGTCGCAAGGAAATCACTCAATTCCAGACCACACTGACGCATTTCTTTGATCAGGTGATGGGCGCGAGCCGTTTGACCCTGGTAGGTGAGGTGGGTATCACTCATGTGGGTGGGCTGGAGAGCAAGTCTGATGCACGTTACGGTCGTGACCCGGTGTTTGGTCCGGGTGCATTGCCAGCCACTTTAGGACGTAATACCTGCTCGGCAATTCTTAACACGGGAACCATCGGTGGTGCAGGGCCCGGCGCCGATGCCAGCAATCTTTCCGAGAATTGCAACAATGACGGCTTCACCACTGCTACCTCCTGGGGTTATCGCGGTCGTGCGATCTGGGAATACCCGGATGTCTTCGCAGGTGTGAATCTCAAGCCAAGCGTGGCGTGGTCCCACGACGTCAAAGGTTACTCGCCAGGCCCTGGTGCTAACTTCGAAGAAGGTCGAAAAGCCGTCAGCCTCGGTCTGGACGCCGAATACCAGAACACCTACACCGCCAGCCTGAACTACACCAACTTTTTTGGCGGTGATTACAGCACTGTTGATGATCGAGACTTCGTCGCCCTCAGCGTTGGCGTGAACTTCTAAGCACACTGCATTTCAGGAAGAACAAGAACATGAAAATAACCAAAAGTCTGTTGCACGTGGGTGTGCTTGGGCTGTCGATCCTGGCGAGCAATGTCATGGCGGCAGTGTCGGCGGATGAAGCCGCCAAGCTGGGCACGACCCTGACGCCGATGGGCGCGGAAATGGCCGGTAACGCGGCCGGCACCATCCCGAAATGGTCGCCGATGCCGACCAACGCCGGCGCTGTGGATGCCAAAGGTTTCCTCGCCAACCCGTACGCCAGTGAGCAACCGCAATTCACCATCACCGCGCAGAACGTCGAGCAGTACAAGGACAAGCTGGCGCCGGGGCAGTACGCGATGTTCAAGCGTTACCCGGAGACCTTCAAGATGCCGGTCTACCCGACCCATCGCGGTGCCACGGTGCCGGCGGAGGTGTTCGCCTCCATCAAGAAGAACGCCACCACCACCAACCTGGTGTCCGGCGGCAACGGCCTGGAAAACTTTGAAACCGCCGTGCCGTTCCCGATCCCAAAAAGCGGTGTGGAAGTCATCTGGAACCACATCACCCGTTATCGCGGCGGCAGCGTGACGCGCCTGGTCACCCAGGCTACGCCGCAAACCAACGGTTCCTACAGCCTGGTGTACTTCCGCGATCAGTTCGTGTTCCGCGACAAGATGAAGGATTTCGACCCGAAAAATCCGGGCAACATCCTGTTCTACTTCAAGCAGCAAGTGACGGCGCCGGCACGTCTGGCCGGTGGTGTGCTGCTGGTGCATGAAACCCTGGACCAAGTGAAGGAGCCGCGTTCGGCGTGGGTCTACAACGCCGGCCAGCGCCGTGTGCGCCGGGCACCGCAAGTGTCCTATGACGGCCCGGGTACCGCCGCCGACGGCCTGCGCACCTCCGACAACCTCGACATGTACAACGGTGCGCCGGATCGCTACGACTGGAAACTGGAAGGCAAGAAGGAAATCTACATCGCCTCCAACAGCTACAAGATCGACGATCCCAAGCTCAAGTACGCCGACATCATCAAGGCCGGCCACATCAACCAGGACCTCACGCGCTACGAACTGCGCCGCGTCTGGCATGTGGTCGCCACCTTGAAGGAAGGCCAGCGTCACATCTATGCCAAGCGTGACTTCTACATCGACGAAGACACCTGGCAAGCCGCGGTGATCGATCACTACGATGGTCGTGGCCAACTGTGGCGCGTCGCCGAAGCCCATGGCGAGAACTACTACGACAAGCAAGTGCCGTGGTACGCCCTGGAAACCCTCTACGACCTGCAGTCCGGCCGCTACCTGGCCCTGGGCATGAAGAACGAAGAGAAGCAGGCGTATGACTTCGGCTTCACCGCCACCACCAGCGACTTTACCCCAGCGGCCCTGCGCCAGGATGGTGTTCGCTAAGCAGCAGCGGTAACCCAATGTGGGAGGGGGCTTGCTCCCGATAGCGGTGTGACAGTCAGCATAGACATTGACTGATCCACCTTTATCGGGAGCACGCCCCCTCCCACTTTTTGTTTGTTGCGATATTTTTTGTCTCAGTTCTTTTTCAGGCAAATGTTGCAAAGATCTACAAAGCAGCGGCTTTTACCGCTAGTCTGCGGACATCTGCAATGCCGACAACAGCCTTCTACAAGAGCCCGGCGATGACTGATCTGTCCCGAATCCAAGGGCCTCCCAGTGCGGTGATCCCAACCCTGGAAGGTCGCTTCTACAGGCCTCCGCTGCCCGACGGCTACGTGCCGCGACCGCGGCTGTGCGAGCGGCTGAGCGCCGGTCTGCAAGGGCGACTGTTGCTGGTCAGCGCACCGGCCGGGTTCGGCAAGAGTTCGTTGGCCGTAGAGTTCTGCCAGAGCCTGCCGGCGCACTGGCAAAGCCTGTGGCTGGGCCTGAGCCCGCGAGACAACGACCCGGGCCGGTTTCTTGAGCGCCTGCTTGAAGGCTTGCAGCAGTACTTCCCGCAACTGGGCAGCCATTCCCTGGGCCTGTTGAAAATGCGCCAGCGGCACCAACCGTTTGCCTTTGAAGAGTGGCTTGACGGCTTGCTTGATGAGCTGGCCGTTCACCTGTCTACTCGCGCGCCGCTGTTGCTGGTGCTGGATGACTACCATCTGGCCCAGGGCCCGGTGCTGGATCGCTGCCTGCAATTTTTCCTCAACCATTTGCCTGACGGCCTGCTGGTACTGGTGACCAGTCGCCAGCGCCCTGACTGGCACCTGGCGCGCTTGCGTCTGTCACGGCACTTGCTGGAGCTGCACGAACAAGACCTGCGTCTGACCCATGCCGAATCCCTGGCGGTGCTGGACCGCCACAGCAGTTCCCTGAAGGGCGAGGCCCTCGACAACCTGATCCGCCGCAGCGAGGGTTGGGTGGCCGGCCTGCGTTTCTGGTTGCTGGCCGCGTCCGAAGCCGGCAACGAAGGCGCGTTGCCGCAAAGCCTGCACGGTGGGGAAGGGCTGATCCGCGACTACCTGCTCGAAGAAGTGATCGACTGCCTGCCCGCCGAAGTGCAGGCGTTCCTGTTCGACACCGCGCCCCAGGAGCGCTTTTGCAGCGAGCTGTGCGATGCCGTGCGCGAAGCCCACGACAGCGCGGAAATCCTGCGTTATCTACAAGCCCATCAAGTGTTTTTGGTGCCTCTGGACGAGCAGGGGCACTGGTACCGTTATCACCACTTATTCTCCGACCTGCTGCGCACCCGACGCGCAAGCAACAACCTATTACCCGCCGCCAGCCTGCACCTGCGCGCGTGTCGTTGGTTCAATGGCCAAGGCCTGATCGACGAGGCGGTGGAGCAGGCGTTGCGCGCCGGCCACCTCGATGTGGCGGCGAACCTGGTGCAGAACCTGTCCGAGGAACAGCTGCTGGCCGAACAGAATGTGGGCATGCTGCTGCGCTGGAAAATGGACCTGCCCGACAGCCTGCTGATCAGCACGCCGCGTCTGATCGTGCTGTACAGCTGGGCATTGGGGCTGGCCTGCCAGTTGGATGCGGCGGAAGAGTTGTCCGGCTACCTCAGCCGCTTCCTGCCGGCGCCGTCGGCCACCGCACAAAAGTCGATGCTGGCCCAGTGGCTGGCGCTGAGCGGAATTATCGCGCGGGGCCGAGGTGATCGTGAGTTGACCCAGCGCTATTGCAGCGAGGCCCTGGAAAGCTTGCCGCAGCGGCGGTACGGCCAGCGCCTGGTGTGCCTGTCGACGCTGTCCAACCTGGCCATCGCCGATGGCGATCTGTGGCGCGCCCGCGGCTTGAACCGTGAATCCTTGGAGCTGGCGCAGCGGGTCGGCAACCCGCTGTTCGAGGCCCTGGCCCACTATGACCGTGCGCGTGTCCTGCAGGCGCGCGGCGAGATCCTGCGTGCCCTCGATGAGGTGCGCCAGGGCCTGCAACGTTTGCAGGGCCTGGCGCCGCAACGCTTGTACGCGGTGCGCGCGCGCCTGTCGTTGTACGAAGGGTACTTGCTGTTGTTACGCAACCAGCCCGACGCCGGCATCAGCCATCTTCGCGCAGGCCTGGCCGAAGCGCGTGCCTGTCGCGACATCAGCGTGCTGATCGGCCATTGCGTGATCGCCAGCTTCGAAGGGCGCCGTGGTGACTTTGCCAAGGCCTTCGCCGAACTGGCCGAGGCGGAGCGCTTGATGCACATTTGGGATGTGCCGCCGATCTACTACCTGGCGATGATCACCCTGATCAAATGCGAACTGTGGCTGGCCCAGGGCCGCACCGACCTGGCCGACGCCTGGCTGACCCGACTGGGGCAGACCTATAACGGTGAGCAGGCCGCCGCCGCGCCGGAGTTTCATCCGCACCTGCCGCAACATATCGGCCTGCAACAAGCCGCGCTCGATGCCGTCCGCCATCAACCCGACGCGGCATTGCAACGGCTCGCTGCACTGGCACAGCGGGCCCATGACAGCGGGCGCCTGATGATTGCCCTGATGGCGCTTACCCAACAGGCGCAGTTGCTGCTCGATGGCGGCCAGGAACTCAAGGCACGGCCGGTGTTGGCCCGGGCGCTTGAAACGGGCGCAGGCGGGGCATTGCAACCCTTCCAGCGCTTGCTGGACAGCTACCCGGACTGGATGCGCGAGCAGTTGGGCAAAGACCCGCACGGCTTACTGAGCCAGAGCCTGTCGGCACTGTTGCCGGCGGCCGTAATAGCCGAAACAGTGTCCAATCACGAAACCCTGAGCGTGCGTGAACTGGCAGTCCTGCAACTCATCGCCCAAGGTTGCTCCAACCAGGAGATCAGCAACCGGTTGTTTATCTCCCTGCACACGGTCAAGACCCACGCCAGCCATATCAACAGCAAACTTGGCGTGGAGCGACGCACCCAGGCGGTTGCGCGGGCGCAGGAGTTGAGGTTGATTGGTTAACGCCTGACCGCTTGCTCACCGGGGGCCGCGAAGCGCCCACCTACTCTGGTTTAATAGTGCAATTATTCTGGCGATAGCCGCCCGAACACCGCATTTGATGTGCACTAGAGGTCCGTTCATGGAAACCGCAACACCATCCCTCATCCGCGAAACCTTCCCCGTCGGCCCTTTGCAGTGCAACTGCACCATCATCGGCGACGCCCTCACCAAAAAAGCCATCGTGGTCGACCCGGGCGGCAATCCGGAATTGATCCTGGCGCGCCTGGATGCGCTGGGTTTGAAGGTGGTGAGCATCATCCATACCCATGCCCACCTGGATCACTTCCTGGCCTCGGGCCAGTTGAAAGAGAAGACCGGCGCCACCTTGCACCTGCACAAGGACGATCAGTTCCTGTGGGACAACCTGGAAATGCAGTGTCAGATGTTTCGCGTGCCTTACACGCCAGTACCGTCTCCGGATCGCTGGCTGGACCACGATGAAGAGTTGGCCTGCGGCTGCGGCGTAGCGTTGCACACTCCGGGCCACACGCCAGGATCGATGAGCTTCTGGTTTGCCGATGCCAAGTTACTGATTGCCGGAGATACGTTGTTTCGACGTGGCGTAGGGCGTACGGATTTGTGGGGCGGGGACCAGGCGACCCTCGTGCGCTCGATCAAGCAGCGCCTCTACACGCTGGATGAGGGCGCCACGGTGGTAGCGGGGCATGGGCCCGATACGCGGCTGGGTGATGAAATGCGCGAGAACCCGTTTGTGCGAGCGTGATGGGCAAGCGAGCAACCTGTTGTAGCAAAACCGCAGGTTGTGTTCAGCCTGCGTCTGCTACGGTTTCACAGCAGCAGGCCGAATCTTTTGTTACGGCTCGGCGCGCGCCAACGGAATCTTTGCCGTTTGTCGTGTTCAAAACTGCGCACAGGTCCATTGCCAATTGTCCTCTGCACCACAGAATGCAAAAGTAGGAGCTCACCTTAATGTTCACTCCGCGTCGTCTGCTTGTTGTCGCCACCGCCGTAGCCATGTTGTCCGGCTGCGCTTCACCTAATCCTTATGATGGCAGCAGCCAGGGACAGGCGAATAACGAATCCGGCGGTATGAGCAAAACCGCCAAGTACGGTGGGCTCGGTGCCCTGGCGGGTGCGTTGGCTGGTGCGGCCATCGACCATAACAACCGTGGCAAGGGCGCGCTGATCGGTGCCGTTGTTGCTGGTGCAGGTGCGGCCGGTTATGGATACTACGCTGACCAGCAAGAGAAAAAGCTGCGCGAAAGCATGGCCAACACCGGGGTTGAAGTGCAGCGCCAGGGCGACCAGATCAAGTTGATCATGCCGGGCAACATCACCTTCGCCACCAACTCGGACGCGATCTCCAGCAGCTTCTACCAGCCGCTGAACAACCTGGCCAACTCCCTCAAGCAGTTCAACCAGAATACGATCCAGATCGTCGGCTACACCGACAGCACCGGTAGCCGTCAGTTGAACATGGACCTGTCCCAGCGTCGTGCGCAGAGCGTGGCCAACTACCTGACGTCCCAAGGTGTGAACGGCGCCAACCTGAGTGCTCGCGGTGCCGGCCCGGACAACCCGATTGCCAGCAACGCCGACGTCAATGGCCGCGCGCAGAACCGTCGCGTAGAGGTCAACCTTGGCCCTATCCCTGGCCAGCAATACGGCCAGCCGTCGGGCCAGCAGCAGGCACCTCAGCAAAACAATCAGTTCCAGGGCAACCCGTACCAGCAGTATCAATAAACGCTGGCCACAAAAAAGGGCGCCGTGCAGTCAATGCACGGCGCCCTTTTTTGTGGCTGTCGGTTACATCAATCGATGTATTCGAACACTTTGACGATTTTCTGTACGCCGGACACGCCTTGCACCAGGTTGGCGGCGCGGGTGGCTTCGGCCTGGGTCAGCAGGCCCATCAGGTAGACGATGCCGTTGTCGGTGACGACTTTGATGCGCGAGCCGGGGATGGCGTTGTCTGTCAGCATCTGCGCCTTGATCTTGGTGGTCAGCAGCGCATCGTTGCTGATGGCCAACAGGGTGATCGGGTCCATCACTTGCAGTTCGTTATGGACCTTCTTGACCCGCTGCACCGAAGCGGCGGCTTGTTCGGCCTGGGCCTTGAGGTCGGCGCGCGGGGTTTGACCAGCCAGCAGTACCACGCCGTTGAAGCTGGTTACGACGATGCGCGATGCACCGTTGCCCAGGTCCGTTGCGGCTTTGGCGATGTTGACTTCAACCTTGGTTTCGATCAATGAGTCGTCAATCTTGCTGCCGAAGGTACGGGTGCCCTTGTCATCCTGAATAGGGGTGTCACGTGTCGCAGTGATTGCCGTGCTGCAGCCGCTGATACCGAGGCACAGCGTAATGGCCAAGAGGCCGAGGCGGTTAACGGTCATTCTTCACTCCCAAACAGTTGGCTGTCGATCAGATCGCACAGGCAGTGGATCGCCAGCAGGTGGACTTCCTGAATACGTGCGGTGACATTGGCCGGGACGCGAATCTCGACATCTTCGGGCAGCAGCAGCGAAGCCATGCCGCCGCCATCGCGTCCGGTCAATGCTACGACAATCATTTCGCGATCATGTGCGGCCTGGATCGCTTGAATAATATTCGCCGAGTTGCCACTGGTGGAAATCGCCAGCAGCACATCGCCTGGTTGGCCCAGGGCGCGGATCTGCTTGGAGAAGATTTCGTTGTAGCTGTAGTCGTTGGCGATCGAGGTGATCGTCGACGAGTCGGTGGTCAAGGCGATGGCCGGCAGGCTCGGGCGCTCACGCTCGAAGCGGTTGAGCAGCTCGGACGAGAAATGCTGGGCGTCGCCGGCCGAACCGCCGTTGCCGCACGAGAGCATTTTGCCTTCGTTTAGCAAGGCATTGACCATGACCTGACTGGCTTGCTCGATGTGCGGTGCAAGTACGTCCATCGCCTGTTGCTTGGTGTCGATACTGGCCTGGAAAAGCTGGCGAATTCGGGATTGCATGTCCATCTGTGTGACCTTAAGTAGCGCGGCTGTTTGGCACAGGAATGTGCAGCCCGCAAAGCAAAGAGCAAAAGTGTGTGGTGAAGATGTCCGGCGAATCAGCTGTCGAAGGCATCTTTGAGCCAGTTCAGATCAGCGTTGCCTGACGGTGTGCTTTCTATGGCAACCACGTCGAAACGGCAGGGGGAATCGGCCCAGCGATGCTCTTTTTGCAGAAAAAACTGCGCGGCGAGTATCAGCTTTTGACGCTTGCGCCCGTCGATACTGGCGAGCGCGCCACCCCATTGTGCGTGTTTTCTGTAGCGGACTTCGACGAATACTACTGTATCGCCGTCAAGCATGACCAGATCAAGCTCGCCGCGTTTACACAACCAGTTCTGCGCCAGAAGGCGCAGACCCTGTCGTTGCAGGTGGTTCAGCGCTTGCAGTTCGGCATCCTTGCCGCTTTGTGCGCTGGACCGCTCGGGCATCAGCGCGGGGTATCCGGCAGACGTTGGATATCGCCACCGACGAACTTCGCCCATGGCATCTGGCGGTCAACGCGTTGGTTGGCGCTGATGCCCAGGTTGCCCGAGAGGCCATCCACACGGGTGTCCGGCAATGCTTTGAGCTGGCCCAGGCGTGGTGCCAGGCGGTAGGCATCGACACCCATCGCGTACAGGCGGCCGAGGCTGCCATTGGCTTGTGGCCATTGTGCGGCAACCTGGTTGCGCAGCGGGTCGGTGGTGTTAAGCAGCCAAGGGGTTTCGCAGAACATCACGTTGGTCATGTCCAGGTACTGGTTTTTGTCACCGCTGGCGCTGAATACGTGGGACGTCGCGTACACCGGTACGTCACCTGCATATTGGAAGTTCAGGGTCGGCTTGATCTGCTGGGCCAGTTGCGGGGTGACGGCCAGGAAGATGAACTCGATGTCCTGGCGACGCGACGGCTGCGCCGCTACGTCAGTGCCGACGGTGTTTTGCAGGCTCTTGGCGCGACCTTCGCTTTTACGCAGTTGGAACAGGTCGGCAATCTGTTGGGCCAGGGCAACCGGCTGATCCACGTACTCTACGCCGACCACGGTGCCGCCATTGGCTTCCCAGTCCTGGCGGAACGCCCTGTAGACGCGCTCACCCCATTCGCCACGCGGCACCATGGCAGCGGCGCGGTGCAAGCCGTCGGCACGGGCACGGCGCGAGACTTCGCGGGCTTCATCCTCGGCGGCCAGGCCGAACTGGAACAGTTGCGCCGGGCCCCGATCGGTCTCGCTGTAGTTAAGCGCCAGGGTGGTGATCGGCAACTGAGCGCGCGCGCTGAGTTGCTTGACCAATGGTTTTTCCAGCGGGCCGACCACCAACTGCACGCCGGCGGCCTGGGCCTTGGCGTAGAACTCGTCGATGGAGTTCAGGCGTGAGCTGTCATAGAACTCGATGACCGGAGGTTTCTGCCCGGCTTGTTCAGCCTGGTAGTGAGCCGCCATGAAGCCTTCGCGCAGCGCTTTGCCGACAGAGGCCAGCGGGCCATCCTGTGGCAGCAGCAGGGCGATCTTGTTAAGTGGTTGGCTGGCCAGTTCCTTGAGCTTGGTCAGCGGAGTGGGCAGTTGCACGGCCGCCGGGTGCCCCGGGTTCTGTGCACGCCAGGTGTCGATAGCGGCCTGCTGTTGCTCCAGCGTGCCGGCGCCCTTGATCGATTGGGCCAGGGTGATCCAGCCGTCCAGCACCGGGTTGCCGCTGGCCTGCAACTGTTCGGCAGGCAGGGCGGCAATCAAGGTCCAGATGGTTTCGTGGTTGCTCTTGGCGGCATCGCCGGTCAGCAATGGCGCCATGGCGACACGCTCACGCGCCGCGGCGAGGGTCTGGCCGTCGGCTTCATAGGCACGGGCATGCACGCTGGCGGTGCGAATCTGCTGTTCCGGCGGCAAATCCTTGAGGTTTTGCAGGCTCGGATGGTTCAAGGCGGTCAGCGCCGCCTTGGGCTGGTTGCGCGCCATGGCCAGTTCGGCAGCCAGGGTGCTGGCAAATACCTGCGCGGCCGGCTTGAGGGTATCCAGAGGCACCTGCGCAAGAATCTGCGACGAGCGGCCAGGGTTGTTCTGTTTGTAGGCCAGGTCCGCCGCACTCAGGCGCAGCAATGCAGCCTTTTCTGGCGTCTTGGCGGTAGTGGCCTGTTCGAGCAGTTGCTCGATACTGGCGTCCGGGGTCCGTGGAAGGTCGCCAAGGCTGGACGAGGGCGAGCTGGCGCAAGCGGCCAGTAAGGCAGCGAGGCAGAGGGCGGAGAGCAGCCGCAGGCAAGCGATCATGTAAGTGTTCCTGATACCGATCAAATTAGCGTGGAAGTGTACCCAAGCACTGGCCCAGGCGCGATGTTACTGGCGTGAAACCGTCGATTTAGGTCGTGCAAATGTTGCTGTCAGTGATCAACGGCTGAAAAGGCATCGGCCGTGATGGCATTTTTTAAAGGCGTCTGCGCGCTACAATGCCGCTTTTGCCAACCATCGAGGTGTGCGTTTTGACTGCTCCAGGTCCTTTGAATTCCACTGCAGGCTCGCTTTTTGTCGTGGCGACGCCCATTGGCAACCTGGACGACATCAGTGCGCGGGCGCTGAAAGTGCTGCGCGAGGTTAAATTGATCGCGGCGGAAGACACGCGCCACTCCCAGCGGTTGATGCAGCATTTTGGTATCAGTACGCCATTGGCCGCATGCCACGAGCATAACGAGCGCGAAGAAGGCAGTCGTTTTATCGTGCGCCTGTTGGCCGGTGACGATGTGGCGCTGATTTCCGATGCGGGCACGCCGCTGATCTCAGACCCCGGTTATCACTTGGTTCGCCAGGCGCGGGCCGCGGGTATCAATGTAGTGCCTGTTCCGGGTGCGTGCGCGCTTATCGCGGCATTGTCGGCGGCGGGCCTGCCGTCCGACCGGTTTATTTTCGAAGGTTTCCTGCCGGCCAAGGCAGTGGGGCGGCGCGCACGTCTTCAGGCGGTAAAGGAAGAGCCACGCACGTTGATTTTTTACGAAGCCCCGCACCGTATCCTGGAATGTCTGCAGGACATGGAATTGGTTTTTGGCGGCGATCGCCTGGCGTTGCTGGCGCGTGAACTGACCAAAACCTTTGAAACCCTCAAGGGCCTGCCACTGGAGGAGTTGCGCGCGTTCGTCGAGGGCGACAGCAATCAGCAACGCGGTGAGTGCGTAGTGTTGGTGGCCGGCTGGACGGCGCCGGAGGCTGAAGACGCCGTCGGCAGCGAGGCCATGCGTATTCTGGATCTGCTGCTCAAGGAAATGCCCCTCAAGCGTGCGGCGGCCCTGGCGGCGGAAATTACCGGTCTGCGCAAGAATGTGTTGTATCAAGTGGCGCTGGATAAACAGAAAGCTGAATAGTTCCGAGGTTAAAGCGGTATTACGTCTGAACGTGATGGCCATGCTGCACTTTAATACTTGTCCTGAGGCCGTCGTGCCGTTAACCTGCGCGGCGGAGAGTCGATTGGACAGTCGCTGCCCTCTATGAAAATTAGGGGGGGAGGAAAGTCCGGGCTCCATAGGGCGAAGTGCCAGGTAATGCCTGGGAGGCGTGAGCCTACGGAAAGTGCCACAGAAAATAACCGCCTAAGCGCTTCGGTGCCGGTAAGGGTGAAAAGGTGCGGTAAGAGCGCACCGCACGACTGGCAACAGTTCGTGGCTAGGTAAACCCCACTTGGAGCAAGACCAAATAGGGTCCCAAGGCGTGGCCCGCGCTGGGACCGGGTAGGTTGCTAAAGGTGTCCAGTGATGGCCATCGTAGACGAATGACTGTTCAAGACAGAACCCGGCTTACAGATCGACTCTCCACCTTTTTCCTTCTGCTCGACTCTCGGGCAGAAAACCGGTAGTAACGCAAGAATCCCTCCCTGCCAAATCATTGGCAGATGCATCTTCGTAATACCAAAAAAATCTTACTCTTAATAAATCACTTTAACTTCGAGTCACAGCGCTTTGAGTTGTTTGTGTTTGCAGGGTCAAAAACTACGTCGAACTCGGGTTTCTCCTCCTTTTACGCTCCTAAATCTCCGTTCTGTAAGGCTTTTCCTTGAATCCGCGCCTTGACGGTGTGGTGGGCGCATTCCTATAGTGTGCGCAAGTGGCGGAAAGTGGCACAAAGTGGGTTTTTTGAACGTAAAACGCTAAAATTTGGAGAAGCGCATCTGTGTTTCGCGGAGCTAACGCTATCAGTCTCGATGCAAAAGGCCGTCTCGCCATGCCGAGCCGGTATCGTGACGAGCTGATTTCGCGAAGTTCCGGACAGTTGATCATCACCATCGATGCCGTTGACCCTTGTTTATGTGTTTACCCGCTCGATGAGTGGGAGTTGATTGAAACCAAGTTGCGCGCCCTGCCTTCATTGCGTGAAGAAAACCGCCGTCTTCAGCGTTTGCTGATTGGTAATGCCGTCGACCTCGAGCTCGACGGCAGTGGTCGTTTCCTGGTGCCGCCGCGTCTGCGCGAGTACGCCAAGCTGGACAAACGCGCAATGCTGGTCGGCCAACTGAACAAGTTCCAATTGTGGGACGAAGATGCCTGGGATGCTGTTTCTGCAGCTGACCTGGCGGCTATTCAACAACCGGGCGCCATGCCTGATGAACTGCGTGATTTGATTCTGTGACTATTGATAGCGGCTTTAACCACATCACCGTACTGCTTGACGAAGCCGTTGAGGCTCTCGCCGTGCGCGCGGATGGCTGCTATCTGGATGGCACTTTCGGCAGGGGCGGGCATAGCCGGTTGATACTCAGCCAGCTCGGGCCCGACGGAACACTCCTCGGGTTCGACAAAGACCCCCAAGCGATTGCCACCGGGCAAGCGCTAGCGGCCGAAGACGGCCGCTTTGTCGTTGTGCAGCGTAGCTTTGCCGAGCTGGGTGCCGAAGTGGCCGAGCGTGGCATGGCGGGTAAGGTGGCCGGGGTTTTGCTCGATCTGGGCGTGTCCTCGCCACAGCTTGATGATCCGGAGCGCGGCTTCAGTTTCATGAACGACGGCCCGCTCGACATGCGCATGGACCCGACCCGTGGTGTGAGTGCCGCGCAATTTATCGCCACCGCGCCGGTGGAAGAAATCGCCCGTGTGTTCAAGGAATACGGTGAAGAGCGTTTCGCCGGCCGCATGGCTCGCGCCGTGGTCGAGCGCCGCGAGACCCAACCGTTCGAACGCACCGCCGACCTGGCCGAAGTGCTCAAGGTCGCCAACCCCGCGTGGGAAAAGGGCAAGAACCCCGCGACCCGTGCGTTTCAGGGCCTGCGCATTCACGTCAACAATGAATTGGGCGATCTGGAGGCTGGCCTCGAAGCCGCCCTCGAGGCGCTGGAAGTGGGCGGTCGCCTGGTGGTGATCAGCTTCCATTCGCTGGAAGACCGTATCGTCAAATTGTTCATGCGCCGCCTGGTCAAGGGCGAGTCCGACAATCTGCCGCGCAACTTGCCGGTGCGTTTCGAGGCCTTTGTGCCGAAAATCAAAATCCATGGCAAGGCACAGTTCGCTTCCGAAGCCGAGCTGAAGGCCAACCCACGTTCCCGTAGCGCGGTCATGCGTGTCGCGGAGAAGTTGCGGTGAGCAAGCTTTTCGCCAAACCCCTGCCGGGCGGCAGCTTCTTTATGTTGCTGCTGTTTGTCGGCGTGCTGGTGTCCGCGATTGCGGTGTCCTACAGCGCCCACTATAACCGCCAGTTGCTCAACACCCTGTACGGGGAACTGAGCGTGCGCGACAAGGCGCAGGCGGAATGGGGGCGGTTGATCCTGGAGCAAAGCACCTGGACGGCCCATAGCCGTATCGAAGTGCTGGCTACCGAACAGTTGAAAATGCACATTCCGGGCGCGGCCGACGTTCGCATGGTGGCGCCATGATGAAACTCGAAGGCGCACTGTACCCGTGGCGTTTCCGTCTGATGCTCGGCTTGCTGGCATTGATGGTGGGTGCGATCGCCTGGCGGATCGTCGACCTGCAAGTGGTCGACCGCGACTTCCTGATCGGCCAGGGCGACGCCCGTAGCCTGCGGCATATTCCCATTCCCGCGCACCGCGGCCTGATCACCGACCGTAACGGCGAGCCCCTGGCCGTCAGTACGCCGGTCACCACCTTGTGGGCCAATGCCAAGGAACTGCAAGTGGCCAAGGATCGCTGGCCAGCGCTCGCTGCCGCTCTTGGGCAAGACCCGAAGGCCCTGGCCGAGCGCCTGGAAGCCCAGGCCAATAAAGAATTCATCTACCTGGTTCGCGGCCTGACCCCTGAACAAGGCCAGCAAGTGCTCGACCTTAAAGTGCCCGGTGTCTACGGCATCGAGGAATTCCGCCGTTTCTACCCGGCCGGTGAAACCACCGCGCATATGGTCGGCTTTACCGACATCGATGACCACGGTCGCGAAGGTGTGGAGCTGGCCTACGATGAATGGCTGGCCGGAGTGCCCGGCAAGCGACAAGTCATCAAGGATCGGCGCGGCAGGCTGATCAAAGATGTCCAGGTCACCAAGAACGCCAAGGCCGGCAAACCCTTGGCGTTGTCGATTGACCTGCGCCTGCAATACCTGGCCAACCGCGAGTTGCGTAACGCGATCATCGAGAACGGCGCCAAGGCCGGTAGCCTGGTGATCATGGACGTGAAGACCGGCGAGATCCTCGCCATGGTCAACCAGCCGACCTACAACCCGAACAACCGTCGCAACCTGCAACCGGCGATGATGCGCAACCGCGCCATGATCGACGTGTTCGAGCCGGGTTCGACCATGAAAGCGATCTCCATGAGTGCCGCCCTGGAAACCGGACGCTGGAAACCCAGCGACAAGGTCGAGGTGTATCCAGGCACCTTGCAGTTGGGCAAGTACACCATTCGTGACGTGTCGCGCACCGAAGGCCCGGTGCTGGATTTGACAGGTATCCTGATCAACTCCAGTAACGTGGGCATGAGTAAGGTTGCCTTCGATATCGGTGGCGAGACCATCTACCACCTGGCGCAAAAAATCGGCCTGGGCCAGCCCACCGGTCTGGATTTCCCCGGTGAGCGCGTCGGCAACCTGCCGAACTACCGCGACTGGAAAAAAGCCGAGACCGCCACGCTTTCCTACGGTTACGGCCTATCGGTGACGGCGATCCAACTGGCGCATGCCTTTTCGGTATTGGCCAATAATGGCCGCATGGTGCCGTTGAGCCTGATTCACGTCGACGAAGCGCCGAAAGCCACCCAGGTGATTCCGGAAAACGTCGCCAAGACCATGCAGGGCATGCTCCAACAAGTGATCGAAGCGCCACGTGGTGTGTTCCGCGCCCAGGTGCCGGCGTATCACGTGGCAGGCAAGTCCGGCACCGCGCGTAAAACCTCGGTGGGCACCAAGGGCTACGCCGAAAACTCCTACCGTTCGCTGTTCGCCGGCTTCGGCCCGATGAGCGACCCACGCTACGCCATCGTCGTGGTCATCGACGAGCCGAGCAAGGCCGGTTACTTCGGTGGCCTGGTATCGGCGCCGGTGTTCAGCAAAGTGATGTCCGGCACCCTGCGCCTGATGAACATCACGCCGGACAACCTGCCGCCGACCCAACAAGCGAACGCCGTACCTCCGGCCGCTGCAGTCAAAGCCAATGGAGGGCGCGGCTGATGTCTCTTAGCCTGAATAAGATATTTGCCCATGCCGGCCGCGATCTGCTGATTCGCGAGTTGACCCTGGACAGCCGTAATGTGCGCGCCGGTGACCTGTTCCTGGCGGTGCCGGGCGGCAAGTACGATGGCCGTGCGCACATCGCCGATGCCCTGCAGCGCGGCGCGGCGGCGGTGGCCTATGAGGCTGAAGGCGCCACCGTGCTGCCGATCACCGACGTGCCGTTGATTCCGGTCAAGGGCCTGGCCAAGCAATTGTCCGACATCGCCGGGCGTTTTTACGGCGAGCCGAGCCGTCACCTCAATCTGGTGGGCGTGACCGGCACCAACGGCAAGACCAGCGTGACCCAATTGGTCGCTCAGGCTCTCGACCTGCTGGGCCAGCATTGCGGCATTGTCGGTACCCTGGGCACCGGTTTCTACGGCGCGCTGCAAAGCGGCCTGCACACCACGCCGAACCCGATTGCCGTGCAAGCGACCCTGGCCGACCTGAAAAAGGCCGGGGCCAAGGCCGTTGCCATGGAGGTGTCTTCCCACGGTCTGGATCAAGGTCGTGTCACCGCCCTGGCGTTTGACGTGGCAGTGGTGACTAACCTGTCCCGCGACCATCTGGATTACCACGGCACCATGGAGGCGTACGCCGCCGCCAAGGCCAAGCTGTTTGCCTGGAATGACCTGAAGTGCCGGGTGGTCAACCTGGATGACGCGTTCGGCCGCCAGTTGGCCACCGAAGACAGCGAAGCGCGCCTGATCAGCTACAGCCTGCTGGATTCCAGCGCGTACTTGTATTGCCGCGAAGCCCAGTTCAATGACGAGGGCGTACGCGCCACGTTGGTCACGCCCCAGGGCGAACACCACCTGCGTAGCACCTTGCTCGGTCGTTTCAACCTGAGCAACGTACTTGCCGCCATAGGCGCCTTGCTCGGCCTGGATTACGCCCTCGACGAGATCCTCAAGGTGTTGCCGAAACTGGAAGGCCCGGCCGGTCGCATGCAACGCCTGGGTGGCGGCAAGCAGCCGCTGGTGGTGGTCGATTACGCTCACACCCCGGACGCCTTGGAAAAAGTCCTCGAAGCGCTGCGCCCACATGCCAAAGGCAAACTGCTTTGCCTGTTCGGTTGCGGCGGTGATCGCGATCGCGGCAAGCGCCCGCTGATGGCCGAGATTGTCGAGCGTCTGGCCGATGGCGTCCTCGTCACCGACGACAACCCGCGCAGCGAAGACCCGAGCCGGATTTTCGACGATATCCGTACGGGCTTCAAAGACGTGTCCAAGGCCACTTTTATTGCCGGTCGCGGGGCTGCCATTGCCCAACTGATCGCCAGCGCCAGCGTTGACGATGTGGTGGTGCTGGCCGGTAAAGGCCATGAGGACTATCAGGAAATCAACGGCGAGCGTCATGCCTTCTCCGATCTGGTCGAGGCCGCTAACGCCTTGACCGCCTGGGAGGTGGCCCATGCTTAAGGCGATGACGTTCAGCGAACTGGCCCAGGCGCTGTCGGCCCGCGTACTGTCGAGCGACTGCACCTTTAATGGCGTGAGTATTGATAGTCGTAACATTCAGCCGGGGCAGCTGTTCGTCGCCCTGGCCGGCCCGCGTTTCGACGGGCATGACTACCTCAATGATGTCGCCGCCAAAGGTGCCGTCGGTGCGTTGGTGCAGCGTGAAGTGCCTGACTCCGCCTTGCCGCAATTGCTGGTCGCCGACACCCGCCTGGCCCTGGGCCGGCTGGGTGCGCTGAACCGCGCCGCGTTCGCCAAGCCGGTTGCAGCCGTCACCGGCTCCAGCGGCAAGACCACGGTCAAGGAACTGCTCGCCGGTGTGCTGCGCACACGCGGCCCGGTGCTTGCGACCCGTGGCAACCTGAACAACGATTTCGGCGCGCCACTGACCCTGCTCGAACTGGCCCCGGAACATACCGCGGCAGTGATCGAACTGGGCGCTTCGCGCATCGGCGAAATTGCTTACACCGTGGCGCTGACCAAGCCCCACGTGGCGATCATCAACAATGCCGGTACCGCCCACGTCGGTGAGTTCGGTGGCCCGGAAAAAATCGTCGAAGCCAAGGGCGAAATCCTTGAAGGCCTCGACGCTTCGGGCACCGCCGTACTGAACCTCGACGATAAGGCCTTTGAGACTTGGCGTGTACGCGCCGCCGGTCGCAAGGTCCTGACCTTTGCCGTGTCGAACGCGGCCGCCGACTTTCATGCCGGCGACATCACCGTCGACGCCCGTGGCTGCCCGTCCTTCACCTTGCACACCCCGCAAGGTGACGAGCACGTGCAGTTGAACCTGCTCGGCAACCATAACGTCGCCAACGCCCTGGCCGCTGCCGCCGCCGCCCATGCCTTGGGCGTGTCGCTGTTCGGTATCGCGACGGGCCTGGGTGCGGTGCAGCCGGTCAAGGGGCGCACCGTGGCGCAGCTATCGAGCAACGGCATGCGCGTGATTGATGACACTTACAACGCCAACCCGTCTTCCATAAACGCCGCCGTGGATCTGCTCAACAGCTTTGCCGGACGCAAGGTGCTGGTATTGGGCGATATCGGTGAGTTGGGCGATTGGGCCGAACAAGGCCATCGTGACGTCGGCGCGTATGCCGCCGGTAAAGTCGACGCCCTCTACGCGGTCGGCACGAACATGGCGCACGCCGTCAACGCTTTCGGCCCCGGTGCGCAGCATTTCGCCACCCAGGCCGAGCTGATCGAGGCGCTGACGGCCGCCGAACACGACAAACACACAACCATTTTGATCAAGGGATCGCGCAGCGCGGTGATGGAAAACGTCGTCGCAGCCTTGTGTGGCTCAAGTACGGAGAAACATTAATGCTGCTGCTGCTGGCTGAGTATCTGCAACAGTTCCACAAAGGCTTCGCGGTCTTTCAGTACCTGACCCTGCGCGGGATCCTGGGTGTGCTGACCGCGCTGTCGCTGTCGCTGTTTTTAGGGCCGTGGATGATCCGCACCCTGCAGAACCTGCAAATTGGTCAATCGGTTCGTAATGACGGCCCGCAGTCGCACCTGTCCAAGTCCGGCACCCCGACCATGGGCGGCGCGCTGATCCTGTCGTCCATTGGCATCAGCACCTTGCTGTGGGCCGACCTGCACAACCGCTACGTGTGGGTGGTGTTGCTGGTGACCCTGCTGTTCGGCGCCATCGGCTGGGTGGATGACTACCGCAAGGTGATCGAGAAAAACTCCAAGGGGCTGCCGAGCCGCTGGAAGTACTTCTGGCAGTCGGTGTTCGGCCTTGCCGCCGCGATCTTCCTGTACACCACCGCGCCGAGCGCCGTGGAAACCACTTTGATCATTCCGATGCTCAAGGACGCCAGCATCCCCCTGGGCATCGGCTTCGTGGTGTTGACCTACTTTGTGATCGTCGGCTCCAGCAACGCGGTCAACCTGACCGACGGGCTCGACGGCCTGGCGATCATGCCGACAGTGATGGTGGGCGGTGCGCTCGGCATCTTCTGCTACCTGTCGGGTAACGTGAAATTCGCCGAGTACCTGCTGATCCCCTATGTACCGGGCGCGGGTGAGCTGATTGTGTTCTGCGGCGCGCTGATCGGTGCCGGCCTGGGTTTCCTGTGGTTCAACACCTACCCGGCACAAGTCTTCATGGGCGACGTCGGCGCACTGGCGCTGGGCGCGGCCCTGGGCACCATCGCGGTGATCGTTCGCCAGGAAATCGTGTTGTTCATCATGGGCGGTGTGTTCGTGATGGAAACCCTGTCGGTGGTCATCCAGGTGGCGTCCTTCAAGTTGACCGGGCGTCGCGTGTTCCGCATGGCGCCGATTCACCACCATTTTGAACTCAAGGGCTGGCCCGAGCCGCGTGTGATTGTCCGTTTCTGGATCATCACCGTGATTCTGGTACTGGTTGGCCTTGCCACCCTGAAACTGAGGTAGAAACGAGTGTCCCTGATCGCTTCAGACCACTTCCGCATCGTTGTCGGCCTCGGCAAGAGCGGCATGTCCCTGGTTCGCTTCCTGGCGAACCGGGGCACGTCGTTTGCCGTGGCCGACGCGCGGGAAAATCCACCGGAGCTGGTCACGCTGCGCCGTGACTACCCGCACGTGGAAGTGCGTTGTGGCGAGTTGGATGTCGAGTTTCTGTGCCGCGCCGATGAGCTTTACGTGAGCCCTGGCCTGGCCCTGGCGACACCGGCCCTGCAAGCAGCAGCGGCGCGTGGCGTGAAGCTGTCCGGCGATATCGACCTGTTCGCGCGCCACGCGAAGGCACCGATCGTGGCCATCAGCGGTTCCAACGCCAAAAGCACCGTGACCACCCTGGTCGGCGACATGGCGATGGCGGCCGGCAAGCACGTGGCCGTGGGCGGTAACCTCGGCACGCCGGCGCTGGATCTGCTCAGCGACGACATCGAGTTGTATGTAATGGAGCTGTCGAGTTTCCAACTGGAAACCACCCACGACCTGGGCGCCGAAGTCGCGACGGTGTTGAACGTCAGCGAAGACCACATGGACCGTTACAGTGGCCTGCCCGCGTATCACCTGGCCAAGCACCGGATCTTCCGCGGCGCCAAGCAGTTTGTGGTCAACCGCCAGGATGCCCTGAGTCGTCCGCTGATCGGCGAGGGCATGCCCTGCTGGACCTTCGGCCTGGGCAAACCCGACTTCAAGGCCTTCGGCATCCGCGAAGAGAACGGCGAGAAATACCTGGCCTTCGAGTTCCAGAACCTGATGCCGGTGCGCGAGCTGAAAATCCGCGGCGCCCATAACCAATCCAACGCCCTGGCCGCCTTGGCGCTGGGGCATGCCGTGGGCCTGCCGTTCGACGCCATGCTCGCGAGCCTGCGCACCTTCGGCGGCCTGGAACATCGCTGCCAATGGGTGCGCGACCTCAATGGCGTCAGCTATTACAACGACTCCAAGGCCACCAACGTGGGCGCCGCATTGGCCGCCATTGAAGGCCTTGGCGCCGATATCGACGGCAAGCTGGTGCTGATCGCCGGTGGCGACGGCAAGGGCGCTGATTTCAAAGACCTCAAGGCACCGGTGGCCGCGCATTGCCGAGCCGTGGTGTTGATGGGCCGCGATGCCGATTTGATCGCCGCTGCCCTGGGTGATGCGGTGCCGCAAGTGCGCGCCACGTCCCTGGACGATGCCATCGCCCAGTGCCAGGCCCTGGCCCAGCCGGGCGATGCGGTGCTGCTGTCGCCGGCGTGCGCCAGTTTCGACATGTTCAAGAACTACGAAGAGCGCGGCCAGTTGTTCGCTCGCGCCGTGGAGGGCTTGGCATGAGCATCGATTTCAGAAATATCATCAAGCCTTACCCGTCGCCGATCATCACGGGGCGCGGCATTGACCTCGATTTCCCGATGCTCGCCGGTTGCCTCGCGTTGCTGGGCCTGGGCCTGGTGATGATCACCTCGGCTTCTTCCGAAGTGGCGGCCGTACAGTCGGGCAACACCCTTTACATGATGATCCGGCACTTGGTGTACCTGATCATCGGCCTGGGCGCGTGCATCGTGACCATGATGATCCCCATCGCCACCTGGCAACGCCTGGGTTGGCTGATGCTGATCGGTGCCTTCGGCTTGCTGATCATGGTGATCCTGCCGGGCATCGGCCGCGAGGTGAACGGTTCGATGCGCTGGATCGGCTTCGGTGCGTTCAACGTGCAGCCGTCGGAGATCGCCAAGGTGTTCGTGGTGATCTACCTCGCCGGCTACCTCGTCCGCCGCCAGAAAGAAGTGCGCGAAAGCTGGATGGGCTTCTTCAAGCCGTTCATCGTGCTGCTGCCCATGGCCGGCCTGTTGCTGATGGAACCGGACTTCGGCGCCACCGTCGTGATGATGGGGGCGGCGGCGGCGATGCTGTTCCTGGGCGGCGTGGGCCTGTTCCGCTTCAGTTTGATGGTGGTGCTGGCCGTGGCCGCCGTGACCATCCTGGTGCAGGCGCAACCCTATCGAATGGCGCGTCTGATTACCTTTACCGACCCCTGGTCCGACCAGTTCGGCTCCGGCTACCAATTAACCCAGGCGTTGATCGCCTTTGGTCGCGGCGAGTGGCTGGGCGTGGGCCTGGGCAACAGCGTGCAGAAGCAGTTCTACCTGCCCGAAGCGCACACCGACTTCGTGTTTTCGGTACTCGCCGAAGAGCTGGGCGTGGTGGGTTCGCTGTGCACCGTCGCGCTGTTCGTGTTCGTGTGTGTACGCGGCATGTACATCGGCTTGTGGGCCGAGAGGGCCAAACAATATTTCGCCGCTTACGTGGCGTACGGCTTGTCGTTCCTGTGGATCGGCCAGTTCCTGATCAACATCGGGGTGAACGTCGGCTTGCTGCCGACCAAGGGCCTGACCTTGCCGTTCCTCAGTTATGGCGGCAGTTCGTTGGTGATTTGCTGCGCCTGCCTGGGCTTGTTGCTGCGCATCGAGTGGGAGAGTCGAACCCACCTGGGCAGCGAAGACATGGAGTTCAGCGAAAGCGACTTCGCCGAGGAGCCGACCCATGGGCGCTAATGTGCTGATCATGGCGGGCGGCACCGGGGGCCACGTGTTCCCGGCCCTGGCTTGCGCGCGGGAATTCCAGAACCGTGGCTACACCGTGCATTGGTTGGGTACGCCGCGCGGCATCGAAAACGAATTGGTGCCCACTGCCGGTTTGCCGCTGCATCTGATCAACGTCACCGGCCTGCGCGGCAAGGGCAAATTGTCCCTGCTCAAGGCGCCGTTTGTGTTGCTCAAGGCGGTGTGGCAGGCGCGCAAAATCATCCGTGAATTGCAGCCGGTGTGTGTGCTCGGTTTTGGCGGTTATGTGACGGGGCCTGGCGGTGTGGCCGCCAAGCTCGCCGGCGTGCCGGTGATCGTGCACGAACAAAATGCCGTCGCCGGTACCGCCAACCGGTTGCTGGTGCCCTTGGCCGCGCGGGTGTGCGAAGCGTTCCCGAACACTTTTGGAGCATCGAGCAAGCGGCGTACCACCGGCAACCCGGTGCGCACCGAACTGTTTATGGACATCGCGCGTCAGGCATTGGCCGGGCGCAAGGCGCATTTGCTGATCCTGGGCGGAAGCCTGGGCGCCGAGCCATTGAACAAGCTGCTGCCGGAAGCGGTGGCGCAACTGCCGGAACAGTTGCGCCCGGAGATCTTCCATCAGGCCGGCAAGAACCACGATGAAGTGACCGCCACGCGCTACCGCGAGGCCGGTGTCGAGGCGAACGTACAGCCTTTCATCAAAGACATGGCCCATGCCTATGGCTGGGCCGACCTGGTGGTCTGTCGCGCTGGTGCGCTGACCGTCAGTGAACTGGCCGCCGCCGGTCTGCCGTCCTTGCTGGTGCCTTTGCCCCATGCGATTGACGATCACCAGACCCGCAACGCCGAATATTTGGCCGGGGAGGGCGCTGCCTTCCTGCTGCCGCAAAGAACGACTGGCGCGGCCGATTTGGCCGCACGCCTGACTGAGGTTTTGATGCAACCCGAACGACTCAACAGCATGGCGAGCACCGCAAGCCGCCTGGCCAAACCTGACGCAACCCGCACCGTGGTCGATATCTGCCTGGAGGTGGCCCATGGTTGAGAATCAGAAAGCCATGCCGCAACCCGAGATGCGCCGCATCCGTCGCATCCACTTCGTCGGTATCGGCGGCGTGGGCATGTGCGGTATTGCCGAAGTCCTGCTGAACCTGGGCTACCAGGTATCCGGCTCGGACTTGAAAGAGTCGCCGGTCACCGAGCGCCTGAAGTCCTTTGGCGCGCAGATCTTTATCGGCCACCGTTCCGAGAACGCCGCCGAGGCCGACGTGCTGGTAGTGTCCAGTGCCGTGAACACCTCCAACCCGGAAGTGGCCACCGCCCTTGAACGCCGTATTCCCGTGGTGCCACGCGCCGAGATGCTCGCCGAGCTGATGCGCTATCGCCACGGCATCGCCGTCGCCGGCACCCACGGCAAGACCACCACCACCAGCCTGATCGCCTCGGTGTTCGCCGCCGGTGGCCTGGACCCGACCTTCGTGATCGGTGGCCGCCTGAATGCAGCCGGCACCAACGCCCAGCTCGGCACCAGCCGTTACCTGATCGCCGAAGCCGATGAAAGCGACGCGAGCTTCCTGCACCTGCAACCGCTGGTCGCCGTGGTGACCAACATCGACGAAGACCACATGGCTACCTACGACGGTGACTTCAACAAGTTGAAGAAAACCTTCGTCGAGTTCCTGCACAACCTGCCGTTCTACGGTTTGGCGGTGGTGTGCCTGGACGACCCGGTGGTGCGTGAGATCCTGCCACAGGTCAAGCGTCCGACCGTGACCTACGGCTTCAGCGAAGACGCCGACGTGCGCGCGATCAATGTACGCCAGGAAGGCATGCAAACCTTCTTTACCGTGCTGCGCCCTGATCGCGAGCCGTTGGATGTGTCGGTGAACATGCCGGGCAACCACAACGTATTGAACTCCCTGGCGACCATCTGCATCGCCTCCGATGAAGGCGTCAGCGACGAAGCCATCGTCGAAGGCCTGTCGCGTTTTGCCGGCGTGGGCCGTCGCTTCCAGGTCTACGGCCAGTTGCCGGTAGACGGCGGTGACGTGATGCTGGTGGATGACTACGGTCACCACCCGACCGAAGTCGCCGCGGTGATCAAGGCCGTGCGGGGTGGCTGGCCGGAGCGTCGCCTGGTCATGGTGTACCAGCCGCACCGCTACAGCCGTACCCGCGACCTGTACGACGACTTCGTCAATGTACTGGCCGATGCCAACGTGCTGCTGTTGATGGAAGTCTACCCGGCCGGTGAAGAACCGATCCCGGGCGCCGACAGCCGCAAGCTGTGCAACAGCATCCGTCAGCGTGGCCAGTTGGACCCGATCTACATCGAGCGCGGTGTGGACCTGGCGCCGATCGTCAAGCCGCTGCTGCGCGCCGGTGACATCCTGCTGTGCCAGGGGGCCGGTGATATCGGCGGCCTTGCGCCGAAGCTGTTGGCGAGCCCGCTGTTTGTCGCGGCGAAGGGGAAGTCGAAATGATCACTGACTACGCCTCCCTGTTCTCAACGGTTACGCCTGCCGACTTCGGTCGCGTGGCCGTGCTGTTCGGCGGCAAGAGCGCCGAACGTGAAGTGTCGCTCAAGTCCGGCAATGCCGTGCTCCAAGCGCTGCAAAGCGCCGGTGTGAACGCGTTCGGCATCGACGTGGGCGATGACTTCCTCGCGCGCTTGCAGGCCGAGAAGATCGACCGCGCCTTTATCATTCTTCACGGCCGTGGCGGTGAAGACGGCAGCATGCAAGGCCTGCTGGAATGCGCCGGCATCCCTTACACCGGCAGCGGCATCCTCGCCTCGGCATTGGCGATGGACAAATTGCGCACCAAGCAGGTGTGGCACAGCCTGGGTATTCCAACCCCGCGTCACAGCGTGCTGTGCAGCGAAGACGATTGTATTTGCGCAGCCAAGGAACTGGGCCTGCCTTTGATCGTCAAACCTGCCCATGAAGGCTCCAGTATCGGCATGGCCAAAGTGAACTCGGCCGCCGAATTGATCGACGCATGGAAAGCGGCAAGTACCTACGATTCGCAAGTGTTGGTGGAACAGTGGATCCAGGGTCCCGAGTACACCATCGCCACCCTGCGTGGCCAGGTATTGCCGCCTATCGCATTGGGCACGCCCCACACGTTTTACGACTACGACGCCAAGTATGTGGCTTCCGATACCCAGTACCGGATCCCATGTGGCCTTGACGCAACCAAGGAACAGCAATTGATGGACCTCACGGCGAAAGCCTGTGAGGCGCTGGGTATCGCCGGTTGGGCGCGGGCAGACGTGATGCAGGACGACCAAGGGAATTTCTGGTTCCTGGAAGTCAACACTGCGCCGGGCATGACCGACCACAGCCTGGTACCCATGGCCGCCCGTGCCGCCGGTCTGGATTTCCAGCAGTTGGTGCTGGCGATCCTGGCCGACAGTATTGAGCCCAGAGGCTAAGACATGAAAGGCGCATCGCTTCGTCATCAGCCCCCTCAAGCACCGAGCCGCAAACCGGTGCCCCGGGGTGCCAGTCGAATGGTGGCTAAAGAGCCGATGTCGGCGCGCCTGCCGAAAGCCAACTTTGGTTTCCTCAAGGCGCTGTTCTGGCCGGTGATGCTGGTGGTGTTGGGCTTTGGCACGTACGAAGGCGCACAGCGCCTGTTGCCGTATGCCGACCGGCCGATCACCAAGATCAGCGTGCAGGGGGACTTGAGTTACATCAGCCAACAGGCGGTGCAGCAGCGTATCGGCCCGTTCCTGGCGTCGAGTTTCTTCACCATCGACCTGGCCGGCATGCGCGCTGAGCTGGAACAGATGCCGTGGATCGCCCACGCCGAGGTCCGCCGCGTATGGCCGGACCAAGTGACGATCCGCCTGGAAGAACAACTGCCCGTGGCCCGTTGGGGTGACGAGGCGCTGTTGAATAACCAGGGCCAGGCGTTCACCCCGCGTGAGCTGGCCAACTACGAGCACCTGCCGCAGCTGTTCGGGCCGCAGCGGGCGCAGCAGCAAGTGATGCAGCAGTACCAGGCCCTGAGCCAGATGCTGCGGCCACTGGGCTTCTCCATTGCACGCCTGGAACTGCGTGAACGGGGCAGCTGGTTTTTGACGACCGGGGCAGGCAGTTCCGGCCCGGGTATCCAGTTGTTGCTGGGACGCGACCGCTTGGTGGAAAAGATGCGCCGTTTCATCGCCATCTATGACAAGACCTTGAAAGAACAGATTACGAACATTGCGAGCGTCGACCTGCGTTACGCCAACGGCCTTGCCGTCGGCTGGCGTGAACCGGCTGCGCCCACGGCAGCGCAACCCGCTGTCGCGAAGAATTAAGAAGAGGCAGGACCCATGGCAAACGTGCAAAGCGGCAAAATGATCGTCGGTCTCGATATCGGCACCTCCAAGGTGGTGGCGCTGGTGGGCGAGGTCGGGGAAGACGGCACGATCGAAATCGTCGGTATTGGCACGCATCCGTCCCGGGGCCTGAAGAAGGGCGTGGTGGTGAACATCGAGTCCACCGTGCAATCGATCCAGCGCGCCATCGAAGAAGCGCAGCTGATGGCCGGTTGCCGGATCCACTCGGCGTTCGTCGGCGTGGCGGGCAACCATATCCGCAGCCTGAACTCCCACGGCATCGTGGCGATCCGCGACCGCGAAGTCAGTTCGGCCGACCTTGAGCGCGTCCTCGACGCTGCCCAGGCCGTGGCGATCCCGGCCGATCAGCGCGTACTGCATACCTTGCCGCAGGATTACGTGATCGATAACCAGGAAGGCGTTCGCGAGCCCCTGGGTATGTCGGGCGTGCGCCTGGAAGCCAAGGTCCATGTGGTGACCTGCGCCGTCAACGCCGCACAGAACATTGAAAAATGCGTGCGCCGCTGCGGCCTGGAAATCGACGACATCATTCTCGAGCAACTGGCCTCGGCCTACTCGGTACTGACCGACGACGAAAAAGAACTGGGCGTGTGCCTGGTGGACATCGGCGGCGGCACCACCGACATCGCGATCTTCACCGAAGGTGCGATCCGTCACACCGCCGTGATCCCGATTGCCGGCGACCAGGTGACCAACGACATCGCCATGGCGTTGCGCACGCCGACCCAGTACGCCGAAGAAATCAAGATCCGCTACGCCTGTGCCCTGGCCAAGCTGGCCGGTGCCGGTGAAACCATCAAGGTGCCGAGCGTGGGCGATCGTCCGCCGCGCGAGCTGTCGCGCCAGGCCCTGGCCGAAGTGGTCGAGCCGCGCTACGACGAACTGTTCACGCTGATCCAGGCCGAACTGCGTCGCAGCGGCTACGAAGACCTGATCCCGGCCGGCATCGTGCTGACCGGTGGTACCTCGAAGATGGAAGGCGCGGTCGAGCTGGCCGAGGAAATCTTCCACATGCCGGTACGCCTGGGCGTGCCCCATGGTGTCAAAGGCCTGGGCGACGTGGTGCGCAACCCGATTTATTCCACCGGTGTGGGCTTGCTGTTGTACGGGCTGCAAAAGCAGACCGACGGCATTTCCCTGTCGGGCCCGAGCAACCGTGACAGCTACCGCAGTGACGACGAGGCGAAAGCGCCGTTGTTGGAGCGGCTGCAGGCATGGGTCAAAGGCAACTTCTAAAGATTTACCGCAACACCGCAGTAAGCAGTAGGCGAAAAAACTAGAGAAAACGAAAGGAGAGGGAACATGTTTGAACTCGTAGACAACATCCCCGCTAGCCCGGTTATCAAAGTAATCGGTGTCGGCGGTGGCGGCGGCAACGCTGTCAACCACATGGTCAAGAGCAACATTGAAGGCGTTGAATTCATCTGCGCCAACACTGATGCCCAGGCGCTGAAAAGCATCGGCGCGCGGACCATCCTGCAATTGGGCACAGCCGTGACCAAGGGCCTCGGCGCCGGCGCCAATCCGGAAGTCGGCCGTCAAGCCGCCCTGGAAGACCGCGAGCGTATTGCCGAAGTGCTGCAAGGCACCAACATGGTGTTCATCACCACCGGCATGGGCGGCGGTACCGGTACCGGTGCTGCGCCGATCATTGCCGAAGTGGCCAAGGAAATGGGGATCCTGACGGTTGCTGTCGTGACCCGTCCGTTCCCGTTCGAAGGTCGCAAGCGCATGCAGATCGCCGACGAGGGCATCCGTCTGCTGTCTGAAAGCGTCGACTCGTTGATCACCATTCCCAACGAGAAGCTGCTGACCATCCTGGGCAAGGACGCAAGCTTGCTGTCCGCATTCGCCAAGGCTGACGATGTACTGGCCGGTGCCGTTCGCGGTATCTCCGATATCATCAAGCGCCCAGGCATGATCAACGTCGACTTTGCCGACGTCCGTACCGTGATGAGCGAAATGGGCATGGCGATGATGGGCACCGGCTGCGCCAGCGGTCCTAACCGTGCGCGTGAAGCCACCGAAGCGGCCATCCGCAACCCGCTGCTCGAAGACGTGAACCTGCAAGGCGCACGCGGCATCCTGGTGAATATCACCGCAGGTCCCGACCTGTCCCTGGGTGAGTACTCCGACGTGGGTAGCATCATCGAAGCGTTCGCTTCCGAGCACGCCATGGTCAAAGTCGGTACCGTCATCGACCCGGACATGCGCGACGAGCTGCACGTGACCGTGGTTGCAACCGGTCTGGGCGCAAAAATCGAGAAGCCTGTGAAGGTCATCGACAACACGCTGCATAACAGCCAAGCCAGCCACGCGAGCCAAGCGGCTGCCGCCCCAGCGCCTTCGCGCCAGGAACTGCCGTCGGTCAACTACCGTGATCTGGACCGTCCGACCGTGATGCGCAACCAGGCCCAGGCCGGTGCTGCTGCCTCGCGTAGCCCGAATCCGCAAGATGATCTGGACTACCTGGACATCCCGGCATTCCTGCGTCGTCAGGCCGATTGATGGAATGTATCAGGGCTATGAAGGTGATTGGTGTTCAGCAAAGGTCTGGTCTGCTATTATCGCCAGCCTTTGTTGATACCAGTTCGCAATTTGCGCTGAAGCGGTCCAAGCCATGATTAAACAACGCACCCTGAAGAATATTATTCGTGCCACAGGTGTAGGTCTGCACTCCGGTGAGAAGGTCTACCTGACCCTCAAGCCCGCACCTGTCGACACCGGCATCGTGTTTGTGCGTGCCGACCTGGACCCTGTGGTGCAGATTCCTGCTCGCGCGGAAAACGTTGGCGAAACCACTATGTCGACCACGTTGGTCAACGGTGACGTCAAAGTGGACACGGTGGAGCACTTGCTCTCGGCCATGGCCGGTTTGGGCATCGATAACGCCTACGTCGAGCTCTCCGCGTCCGAAGTCCCTATCATGGATGGCAGCGCTGGACCCTTCGTATTCTTGATTCAATCTGCCGGCCTGGAAGAACAGGACGCAGCCAAGAAGTTCATTCGCATTCTGCGGGAAGTGACAGTAGAAGACGGCGACAAGCGCGCCACCTTCGTCCCGTTCGAAGGCTTTAAAGTGAGCTTTGAGATCGATTTCGATCACCCGGTATTCCGTGACCGCACCCAAAGTGCAAGCGTGGATTTTTCCAGCACTTCGTTCGTAAAAGAAGTCAGCCGCGCCCGTACCTTTGGTTTCATGAGTGACATCGAGTACCTGCGCAAGCACAACCTCGCACTCGGCGGCAGCGTTGAAAACGCCATTGTGGTCGACGCGGATGGTGTACTGAACGAAGACGGCCTTCGCTACGAAGACGAATTCGTGAAGCACAAGATCCTCGATGCAATCGGTGACCTCTACCTGCTGGGCAATAGCCTGATAGGCGAGTTCAAAGGCTTCAAGTCGGGCCACGCCCTTAACAACCAGCTGCTGCGCAAGTTGATTGAGCAGACAGACGCTTGGGAAGTCGTGACCTTCGAAGATGCCAGCACCGCACCGATCTCTTACATGCGTCCCGTTGCGGCGGTGTAAGTAACAACTCTCTTTCTTTAGTTTTTAAAGGCTGCCTTCGGGTGGCCTTTTTTTATATCCATTTTTATGTGAGCACGTTTGCGAAGCCGGGTTAGAGCCCGTCCGCATCCACGATCCGATTGCGCCCCGTGTGTTTGGCCTCGTACAAGGCCTGATCGGCGCTGAGCAGCAAAGCCTCCAATGGCGTGCCACTACGCTTGTGCCAAGTGCTCATGCCAATACTCACGGTAATGGGGCGTTGATCCCCGGCCACCCGCGGCAAATGCTCGACGCTGCTGCGAATATGTTCGGCAATCAGCCAGGCGCCCTTGGCATCGGTGTTCGGCAACACCACCGCAAACTCTTCCCCGCCATACCGCGCCGCCAGGTCGGCAGGTCGGCGGATGTTGCTGCCGATCACCTGGGCAACTGTGCGCAAGGCTTCGTCGCCACCTTGATGGCCATGACGATCGTTGAACGCTTTGAAGTGGTCTACGTCGATCATCAGCAGCGTCAGCGGCTCCGTCGAGCGTTGGGCGCGGTCCCATTCCAGGCGCAGGCGCTCATCCAGGGTGCGACGATTGGCCAGGCCGGTCAGGGCGTCGGTGGCTGCCAGTTCTGACAGCACCCGTTCGGCGCGAAAGCGGCGCCGCAGTTCGCGACGCAACATCCAGGTAAGCCATAGCAAGCCGATACAGAGGATGCCGGTCGCGCCGCTGGTCAGCAGGGCCGCACGTCTCCAGGGGGCGAAAACATCGTCACTGGACAAGGCCACCACCACGATCAGCGGCAGCTCGCCAACGTTGGTGAAGGTGTACAGGCGCTCCTTGCCGCTGATGGCCGAGATCGCCTGAAAGCTGCCCATGCCTTCGCGCAGAATGCGTTTGAAATTCGGTCGATCGCTCAAGTCCTTGTCGATCATGTCGCGTTCGAGCAGTGGCTGCTGGGCCAGCAGGATGCCCCTGTTGTTGAGCAGGTTGACGCTGCTGCTGTTGCCGATCGTGAGGGTGCTGAACAACTGATCGAAATACGCCAGGCGCATGGTTGCCACCGCAACGCCGATAAACTCACCGTTGGGGCCTGATACGCGCCGGCTGAATGCCATGCGCCATACCTGCTCGCAGTCGCAATCAATCTTGAACGGCCGACTGATAAACAAGCCGGTCTGCGGCTCTCTCACATGCACCTGGAAATAGTCACGGTCGGCGAAGTTGCGGGGCGTAGGGTGCAGGGTCGAGGAGTCGGCGATGACAGTGCCATCGGCGTCCAGCAGCAACACTTCGCCTTTGAACGGCGCGGCGGTGGATAAATCAAATTGCACCAGGTGTTGAATGCTCGGCGTCACCTGGGCCAGGTCTTCGCGTTGTTTGGCGGCGATCAGCCCTTTGAGCGCCAGGTCGTAGAGTTCGACGTTGCGCAACACATCGGCATTGATCAACTGGGCGATGTTGGTGGTCGCGCGCGTGGCCGCCTGCAAGGTGCTGGCATGTTCGCGGATCAACAACGCCGCCACGATCACCACGATCAGGACGACGGTCAGGCCGCTGCCCAGAATCAATAGCAGCTCGGGGTGTGCAGTGCGGGGATGACGACGGCGTTGACTCATCGGGCGGACTTCAGCGGTGTGAATGCTGGCAGTTTAGTTCTACCCGACGAAAATTAAATAGCGGGTTAAAAAGAAAGATCGGCGCCTTAAAACACCGCTGACGGATAGACGACCCACTATGAAGGGCGAGTTGATCAGGCCGGCAGCGTAATGCCAAAGGTATTGCCGTGGCTGTCGCTGTGTACGAACACATCGCCGCCATGCATCAGCGCAATCGCCTTGACGATGGCCAGGCCCAGCCCGTGATTGGCGCCGCTGTTACTGCGCGAGGCGTCCACCCGATAGAAACGCTCGAACAGCCGCGGCAGGTGCTCGCTGGCAATCGCCTCGCCAGGGTTGGTCACGCCGATGGCTACCTGACGGTCCCGCACGTCGATGTTGACTTCGATGACCTGCCCCGGCGCGGTGTGCTGCACCGCATTGCTCAGCAGGTTGATCAGCGCACGGCGCAGGTGGGCTTTTTCGATCTGTACCTGCGCATCGCCCTTGACCTGCACCCGCACCTGGGCGTCCTCAAGGATGAAGTCCAAATAGTCGAGGGTAGTTGCCACTTCATCGGCCAGGGAGCTTTCGATCAGTTTGGTGGCCTTGGTGCCCTGGTCGGCGCTGGCCAGAAACAACATGTCGTTGATAATCGAGCGCAGGCGTTCCAGCTCTTCCAGGTTGGATTCCAGCACCTCCAGGTAATGCTCGGCGGACCGCCCACGCGTCAGCGCCACTTGGGTCTGGCCGATCAGGTTGGTCAATGGCGAGCGCAGTTCATGGGCCACGTCGGCATTGAACGACTCAAGGCGCGAATACGCCTGCTCGACGCGGTCGAGGGTGGCGTTGAACGAGTTGACGAATTGCTTGAGCTCCGGCGGCAATGGCGACAGTTGCAGGCGCCCGGAGAGTTTGGGCGGCGCAAGTTTTTGCGCTTCCTCGGACAGTTTTTCCAGCGGCTTGAGACCGAGGCGCGAGACCCAGAAGCCCAGCAGCGCCGCCAGTACCACGCCGACCAACGCCAGGCTGACCAGCGCCACCAGTAAGTGATGTTGGGTCGCGCGGAAATTTTCGGTGTCGATGGCAATCATGAAGCGCAGTGGCGGGCGTTGCTCCTTGGCCGGGAACTGGCTTACCAGCACTTTGAAGGGGTAAGCGTAGCCGGGCAGGTGCAAGTCGCGTTTACCCGTGGCGCCTTGGGCGAAGGCTCGGATCTGCGCGTCCGGCTCACCGTATTCGTAGCTCGGGTCAGTGCTGACCACCCAGAAACGGATACGCTTGTCTTCCTCCCCCAGCAGCTTGAGCTTGGCCTTGATCTTCAGCCAATGCTCGGGCGTGCCGAAGCGATTGACCGATGACTCCAGCACGCTGTAGCGCGCGTCCAACTCCGCCCCCGGCAACAGGCCGAGGCCACGGTCCACCTGTTGATAGAGCGCGCCGCCGATCAACACAAAGATCAGCAGCGCCACCAAGGTGAACATGCCGCTCAGGCGCAGGGCGATGGAGTTAGTTGACACTGCGGTTCTCCAGCACGTAGCCCATGCCGCGGATGGTGTGCAGCAGCTTATGTTCGAACGGCCCGTCCAGCTTGGCGCGCAGGCGCTTGATCGCGACTTCGACCACGTTGGCGTCGCTGTCGAAATTGATGTCCCAGACCATCTCTGCAATCGCCGTTTTCGACAGGATTTCGCCCTGGCGCCGCGCCAGTACGCTGAGCAGCGAAAACTCTTTGGCGGTCAGGTCCAGGCGCACGCCGTTGCGGCTGGCCTTGCGGCTGATCAAGTCGATCCACAAGTCGGCAACCGTGACTTGCACCGGCTCGTGGCCGCCACTGCGCCGGGTCAGGGCTTGCAGGCGCGCCACCAGCTCCAGGAACGAAAACGGCTTGCCCAGGTAATCGTCGGCGCCTTCGCGCAGGCCGCGAATGCGGTCTTCCACGCGTTCACGGGCGGTGAGCATGATCACCGGCGTCTGCTTGCGCGCGCGCAAGGCTCGCAGCACGCCAAAGCCGTCGAGGCCGGGCAGCATCACATCGAGCACGATTACCGCGTAATCGTTTTCCAGCGCCAGGTGCAGGCCCTCGACGCCTTCGCGGGCCACGTCGACGGTGTAGCCCTGTTCCGTCAGGCCACGGTGCAGGTAGTCGGCGGTTTTTTCTTCATCTTCAACAATCAGGACGCGCATGACACCGCCTCAATCTGTGGTCGCCAACGCGAGCGTTGGTTTGGGTCGGTGGAAGAATTTTTCGAGGTACAAGTATATGACCGGCGTGGTGAATAGCGTCAGCGCCTGGCTTACCAGCAGGCCGCCGACCACCGCGATGCCCAACGGTTGGCGCAGTTCCGCGCCGGGGCCGCTGCCGAGCATCAGCGGCACCGCGCCGAGCAGGGCGGCGAGCGTGGTCATGATGATGGGGCGGAACCGCGTCACGCAGGCTTCATAAATCGCGTCCTGCGGCGCCAACCCGCGCACGCGCTGGGCTTCCAGGGCGAAGTCGATCATCAGGATGCCGTTCTTCTTGACGATGCCGATCAACAGCACCAGGCCGATCAGCGCCATGATCGAAAAGTCCTGGCCCATCAGCCACAGCATGATCAGCGCGCCCAAACCCGCCGAGGGCAAGGTGGAAATAATCGTCAGCGGGTGCACGAAGCTCTCGTACAACACCCCCAAAATAATGTAGACCGCCACCAGCGCCGCGAGGATCAGCCACGGCTGGCTGGCCAGCGAACTCTGGAACGCCTGGGCCGCGCCCTGGAAGTTGCCGATCAGGGTGGCCGGCATGCCGATGTCGTTCTTGGCCTGGTTGAGCATGATCACCGCATCGCCCAACGCCACGCCGGGCGCCAGGTTGAACGACAGGTTGGCGGCCGGGAACATACCGTCATGGCTGATGGACAACGGGCCCACGGTGGGCGGGTCGACCTTGGCCAACGCCGACAGCGGCACCATCTCGTTGGTGAGGGGCGAGCGCAGGTAGAAGTAGTTCAGGCTCTCGGCCTTGCCGCGTTGTTGGGTGTCCAGTTCCAGCACCACCTGGTATTGGTTGATCTCGGTCTGGAACTCGTTGATCTGGCGCTGGCCGAAGGCGTCGTAAAGGGCCTGGTCGACATCGGTGGCGGTCAGGCCGAAGCGGGCGGCGGCCTGCCGGTCGATGCTGATGTGGGTGATGCTGCCGCCCAGTTGCAGGTCGTTGGACAGGTCGCGAAACGCCGGGTTGGCGCGCAGTTTTTCGGTCAGGCGCTGGGTCCAGGTATTGAGCGTCGCGCCGTCGTTGCTCTTGAGCACATATTGGTACTGGGCGCGGCTGGGGCCGGAGCTGAGGTTGATGTCTTGCCCCGCGCGCAGGTACAGCACGATGCCAGGCACCTTTGCCAGTTTCGTACGGATGCGGTCGATGAACTGGCTGGCGGACACATCGCGATTACCGCGATCTTTCAACGCAATCCAGAAGCGGCCGTTGGCGATGGTCTGGTTGCTGCCGGTCACGCCCACCGAATGGGAAAACGCCTGCACCGCCGGGTCGTCCTGGATGATCTGGGCCAGGGCTTTGTGCTTGGCGACCATGTCCGGGTACGACACGTCGGCCGCCGCTTCGCTGGTGCCGAGTACAAAGCCGGTGTCTTGCACCGGAAAGAAACCCTTGGGGATAAACACGTAGCCGACCACGGCCAGGGCCAACGTCATGATGAAGAGCGCGGCCATGCTGCGTTGATGCGCCAGGGCACGGCGCAGGTTGCGTGCATAACCGGCCAGCAGGCGTTCGCTGAAGCCGGGTTTGTCGTGGCCGGGGTGAGTGGGCGCGCGCATGAACAGTGCGGCCAGGGTCGGCGCCAGGGTCAACGAGACCACCACCGAAATCAGGATGGTCGAGGTCGCCGTCAACGCAAATTCCTTGAACAAGCGCCCGACCACGCCGCCCATGAACAGCAGCGGGATAAAGGCCGCCACCAGCGAGAAGCTGATGGAGACCACGGTAAAACCGATCTCGCCGGCGCCCTTGATTGCCGCTTCGCGCTTGTCGAGCCCGGCCTCCAGGTGGCGATGGATGTTCTCCACCACCACGATGGCATCGTCCACCACAAAGCCCACGGCAATGACGATCGCCACCAGGGTCAGGTTATTCAGGCTGAAACCCATCAGGTACATCAGCGCAAAACTGGCCACCAGCGACACGCCGAGCACGCTGGACACAATCAGCGTCGCCGACAATTGGCGCAGGAACAACGCCATCACCGCCACCACCAGCAGAATCGCGATCAGCAGGGTCACTTCCACTTCATGCAGGGACGCGCGGATGGTCTTGGTACGGTCGCTCAACACGCTGACCTGCACCGAGGCCGGCAACATGGCTTGCAGGCGCGGCAACTCGGCTTGAATGCGGTCCACGGTCTCGACGATATTCGCGCCGGGCTGGCGCGAAATCACCAGATTGACCCCCGGCGTGTCACCGGACCAGGCCTGTACGTAGGCGTTTTCCGAGCCGTTGATGACTTTGGCGATATCGCGCAATTGAACCGGTGCGCCATTTTTGTAGGACACGATCAGTTGGGCGTAGTCCTCGGAGTGAAACAGCTGATCGTTGGTCGAGAGCGTCGATACGCTGTTCTCGCCGTAGATGGCCCCCTTCGCCAGGTTGAGGCTCGATTGCTGGATGGCCAGGCGCACATCGGCGAGTGTCAGGCCAATGGCCGCGAGTTTATCGGGTGACGCCTGCACGCGGATCGCCGGGCGTTGCTGGCCGGTGATGTTGATCTGCCCCACACCGTCGATCTGGCTGATCTGCCGGGCGAGCAGGGTTTCCACGTAGTCGCTCAGTTCGGTGCTGGGCATGCTGTCGGAGCTGACGCTGAGGATCAGCACCGGGCTGTCCGCCGGGTTGACCTTCTTCCAGGTCGGCAGGCTCGGCATGTCGCTGGGCAGTTTGCCGGCTGCGGTGTTGATGGCCGCCTGCACTTCTTGCGCGGCGGTGTCGATGCTCTTGTTGAGGGTAAATTGCAGGGTCAAGAGGCTGGAGCCCAAGGCGCTGCTGGAGGTCATTTGGGTGACGCCGGGGATGGCGCTGAATTGCACCTCCAAAGGCGTGGCCACCGAGGAGGCCATGGTGTCGGGGCTGGCTCCGGGCAATTGTGCGGTCACCTGGATGGTCGGAAATTCCGCCTCGGGCAGTGGCGCGATGGCCAGTCGGGGGAAGGCAATCATCCCGAGCAGCACCAGGGCGAAGGTCAGCAGCAGGGTGGCGACCGGGTGGTCGACACACCATGCCGATGGCGAGCGACTCACGGCTGCACCTTGGCGTCGACCGTCTGGATCAATTGCGGCGGCTCTTTGAGCACCTCCACTTGCGCGCCGGCCTTGAGCCGCGACTGGCCATCGCTGACTAGCACGTCACCGGCCTGTACCCCTTTGATGATGTTGATGTCGCTGTCTTGATAGGCCACTTGCACCGGTACTGCCTCGACCTTGTCGCCTTTGACCCGGTACACGAAGTGCGAGTCCAGGCCGCGTTGCACCACGGTTGGCGGCACCACCAGGGCGTTTTTGTCGAGGGCGGTCTGGATCTTGATGGTCACCAGTTGCCCCGGCCACAGGCGTTGCGACGCGTTGTTGAACGTTGCCTTGGCGCGCAGGGTACCGGTGGTTGAGCTGACCTGGTTGTCGATCAGGCTCAAGTGGCCTTCAGCGAGCAAGTCGCCGGTCCGGCCGTCGGTGTCGGCGCCCAGGTAAGCGTCGACACGGGCTTGGGTGGGGGCGCCGAGCAGGCCTTGCAGGGTGGGCAGCATCTGTTGCGGCAGGAAGAACTCGACGGCAATCGGGTCGATCTGAGTCACCGAAAACAGGCCTTGGGTATCGCTGGTCCGCAGGAAATTACCTTCATCCACATTGCGGATGCCGACGCGGCCACTGACCGGCGAGCGAATCTGAGTGTAGGAAAGCTGTACCTGAGCCGAATCAATCGCCGCCTGGTTGCCCTGGGCGGTGGCCTTCAACTGGTTGACCAGGGCTTGTTGCTGGTCATAGGTCTGCCTGGACACGCCATCGTCCACGCTCAGTTCCTTGTAGCGCTTGAGGTTGACCAGTGCCACTTGCAGTTGTGCCTGGCTCTCACCCAGTTGCGCCCTGGCCTGGTCGAGGCTGGCGCGGATCGAGCGATCATCGATTCTGGCCAGGAGGTCGCCGGCCTTGACCCATTGCCCTTCCTTGACCAGCAACTGGGTGAGGATGCCGTCGACCTGCGGACGAATCACCACGCTGTGCAGCGATAACACGGTGCCGATACCGCTGACAAACCGCGGGACATCCTGTTGCGCCACGCTCACCACCCGTACCGGAGTCGCCGTGGGCGCCGCCAGTTTGGCCTTGGCCGGGCGGTTCAGCGCCCATGCCGCAACCGCCGTTACCACAAGTACACCCACGATCAAGGCGGTTTTTGGTCGAATCTGCATGGATGAGGCGCCGGGGACAAAGGATGGGGAGAGTGAGCGGTCTTTATAACCCTGTGATCCGGTCAGCACGGTGACTGCTAACTGACAGCGCTGTCAGCAAACGCTGGACCATTCGTACAGGCGGTGGTTAAAGATCCGAAGCGCGCAGGTATACTGCGTGCCAGTGCGGCCCGCAAGTCGGCCCCGCCTCATTTTTTGCACGCTCCGGAGCTTCCATGACTTCCCCGACACAACCTCCTGTTGAAGCGGCCGACATCGTCGATCCGGCCAGCGCCGATGGCGTTGAAAAAGCCGAGATCCCGGCGTTCAAGTTTCCGTTCAAACCGGGTGAACTGGCTGGCGCCAAGCAGGCGGCCCAGCCTTGGTACAAGAACGGCGCCAAGAACGGTCACACCAAGTCGCCGGGCATGGCGCCGCCGGGTACACGCCGCTCCATGGGTAAACGCTGAGGTTAAATAGTCGTACGCTGCATCGACTCTTGCCTACAAAACCTGCTGAGATTTCTGATTGTAGGCCTACGTCCGTTTCTTGAAAGCTTGCACAGCCCTTGCTGTCCCGCACGGTTTACCGAGCGGGTGTGGCGAGGCTGCTCTTTTCGGAAAAGGACGTTTCCCGTGGCCCTGATACACATCTGTGTAATGCTTGCCCTGATGTTCTCGGTGGATACCGTGGCGGCCGGCGACTCACCCCGACGCGAAATCCGTTTTGGCGTTGCCGCGCAATTCCCCCCCTTTCAGAGCCGCAACCCGCAAGGGCAGTTGGTAGGCCTGAACATCGAGCTGGGCAACGCGTTGTGCGAGCAGTTGAATGTGCGCTGCACCTGGGTCGACCAGGTGATTGTCGAGGACTTCCGCGCCCTGGAATCCAGGCATTTGGACGCGATCATGGGCATGGCGCCTACCTCGAAACGGCGTCGCTGGGCGAGTTTCACCGATAACCTCTACCCCTTCACCACGCGCCTGGTGGCGCGCAAGACATCGGGCCTGTTGCCCAACGTGCAATCCCTCGAGGGCAAGCGGGTGGGCGTATTGCTGGGCAGTAACCGCGCGACGTTCGTTCTTGCGAAATGGGCGCCGAGAGGGGTTGTCATCAAATGCTTCTGGCTCAATGACGACCTGGTGCGCAGCCTGGTGGCGGGCGAAATCGATGCAACCCTGCAAGGCACCGTGGAAATACGTGAAGCCTTGCTCGACAAGCCCGAGGGCAAGGAATTCGACTTCCTGGGCCCCGCCGTTTCGGCTGCGTTGTTGGGCGATGGCGTGGCAATCGCGGTGCGCAAGCCCGATATCGCCTTGCGCGACGCGCTCAACCGCGCCCTTGAACAACTGATCCGCAATGGCGAGTACCAAAGGATCATCAAGCCCTACCGCCTGGACGCGCCCGTTGCGATGCCCTGAGTTCAGGCAGCCCTGAGCGGGATAAACGCATAATTGGCCGGTACTTCGGTGGCAATCTGCGCTCCCGCATCCAGCAACTGTTCGGCGATATCCATGCCGGACACATGAAATACCCACTCGTTGGCCACGCACGGTTGGTCGCCCGCCCGCTCAAGCGCCTGGGCAAACGCGCCCATGTCCGGCAGGTATGCGGTAAACCCATCGCCCTTGAGTGCGGTGGTGCGTATGCCCAGCAACGCGCACACCGCTTCTTTGGTCTGCACGTCGTCGCGGTCGGCCTGGCGCGAGCGGCCGATCAGCTCGGCCAATTCCAGGTCGACCAACTCGCCACCCACGATCAGCGCAGGGCCCTGTTCCCAGGATTGCGGTGGGCACTCCTTGGCGGCGGGGTTGAGCGGGATGTGCGGGTTGATCTCCATGGGATAAATGCGGCATACCAACGGGCGGCGTTCATAGATGCGGCACAGGTTGTCTGCGTCAAGATTCCGGCAGCGCCCGGCGTTGTAGGCGGCAAAGGTGATCGCCACGAACGCCTCGGTGCTGCCGCTGGGCACCCTCACCGAACGGCGCTCGGCGTGCTCGTGTTGTTGCAGCGCCAAGCCCAGGCCATTGCCGAGGAAACCCTCCACCAGCACGATGACGTTACCGCCGTCCGCCGCCCACATACGGGCTTCGTCGAGGGTCAGGGGCACATGGTGGTCGCTGCAGCATTTGCCGCAGCCGACACAGGAAAAGTGGGTATTCATCGCGGATCTGTCACCAGGCTAGGTCAGGGGGGGCGCAGGAACGGTGACGGGTTTTTACCTCTTGGCACCGTTGCAGTGCTCTGGAAGCAAGTTATGCGCCAGCACCTTTCAGTCTTCGCTGAGCACATCCCGCAACACCAACACCATGCCCGCACTTTCATACAGCCGCCGGGCACGCAGGTTGCTCTCCACTACCTTGAGGTCGACGTAAGCTTCGCCGCGTTGTTTGAACACCTGGAAGCTGTGCAGCAACAGCGCGCGGCCCAACCCCTGGCCCTGGGCACACGGGTGCACAGCGAGGTTTTTGATAAAGGCGCTGGTCCAGCATTGGGCCACGCCGAGGATGCCCTGGTCGTTGCTGGCCACCAGGCACAACGCAGGGTCGAACTCCGCATCGGTCACGAACTGCTGCTGCCAGGCCGACAGATGGGGAACGCGGCCGCCGCCCTGGTTCTGGGTCATGCTCAACACCGCGTGAATCGCCGGGGCCAGGTCGTCGCGGTAGTGGTCCAGCCGCGTACAGGCCGGCCACTGTGGCGCGGGCAGGCTGCCGCGCAGGTCGCGGCGCAGCAGCTGGAAGTACTCAGGCACCGCTTACAGGCCCCTGTCGGCCACGTCTTTGGCGGCCACGACCAGGCACTTGGTCAGTTCCGGCGAGGAGAATTTGGTCAGCACTGAGTTGGCCCCGGCCAGGCGGGCTTTTTCGCTGTTCATCGCGCTGTCCAGGGAGGTGTGCAGCAGCACGTACAGGTCTTTGAAGTCCGGCGTTTCGCGCAAGGTGCGGGTGAGGGCGTAACCGTCCATTTCGGACATCTCGATGTCCGACACCACCACGTTGATCTGCGCAGCCGTGCCTTGCAGCTCCAGCAGCACGTCGATGGCTTCCTTGGCGCTGCGCGCGGTGTGGCAGGTCAGGCCGAGGTTGCGCAAGGTGTGCACCGATTGCTGCAGGGCGACCTGGCTGTCATCCACTACCAGAATCCGTGCGTTGCCGAGCACTTCGGCTTCTTCCATGGTCAGGTCGGTGGGCGCCGTTTCAATCGGCGCCGGCGCGATACCGTGGATGACTTTTTCAATATCCAGCACTTGTACCAAGCCGCCTTCCACTTGAGTGACCCCGGTGATAAACGCACGGTTGCCGCCGGAACCGTAGGGCGGCGGGCGGATGTCGGTGGTCAGGCAATGCACGATCTTGCTCACCGCTTGCACGTGCAGGCCTTGTTTGGAACGGCTTACGTCCGTGACGATCAGGCAGCCGCCATCCGGGTCTTCCAGGGGCATTTCGCCCAGGGCACGGCTCAGGTCGATCACCGCCAACGAGTTACCGCGCAGCGTGGCGATGCCTTTGACGTGGGGGTGCGACTCCGGCAGCTTGGTCAGCGGCGGGCAAGGGATAATCTCGCTGACTTTCAGCAGGTTGATGGCCATCAGCTTGCCGCTGCGCAAGGTAAAGAGCAGAAGCGAGAGTGAGTCTGCGCGGGCTTTGGTGGTGGACATAAAAACCTTCTGTGGATCAGGGATGACGATCTTCTATGGAAGGGTATCGACTTGGGAGGGCCAGGCTTTAACCGGATTTTCCGTCGGGCTGGCCCCCTCCCACACTGAGTGTGTGTCAGCCCTTCCAGACTTGCGGGTTCACCAGGTCCTGCGGGCGCTGGCCGAGCAAGGCGCTGCGCAGGTTGTCCAGGGCACGGTTGGCCATGGCTTCGCGGGTTTCATGGGTGGCCGAGCCGATATGCGGCAAGGTCACGGCATTGCTCAGTTGGAACAGCGGCGACTCGGCCAAGGGTTCCTGCTCATACACATCCAGCCCGGCGCCACGGATGGTCTGGTTTTGCAGGGCCTTGATCAGCGCCGGCTCGTCCACCACCGGACCACGGGAGATATTCACCAGGATCGCGCCGGGCTTCATCAGCTCCAATTCGCGGGTGCTGATCAGGTGACGGGTCTTGTCGCTGAGCGGGACGACCAGGCAGACGAAATCCGCCTCGGCCAGCAACTGGTCCAGGCTGCGCCACTGCGCGCCCAGTTCCTGCTCAAGCGCGGCCTTGCGGCTGTTGCCGCTGTACAGAATCGGCATGTTGAAGCCCAGGCGCCCACGACGGGCGACGGCCGCGCCGATATTGCCCATGCCGACAATGCCCAGTGTCTTGCCGTGCACATCGCAGCCAAACAACGGCGCGCCGACGCTGGCTTTCCATTGGCCGGCCTTGGTCCATGCGTCCAGCTCGGCCACACGGCGCGCGCTGCTCATCAGCAGGGCGAAGGCCAGGTCGGCGGTGCTTTCGGTGAGTACATCGGGGGTGTTGGTGAGCATGATCCCGCGCTCATTGAAGTACGGCAGGTCGTAGTTGTCGTAGCCCACCGACACGCTGGACACCACTTCAAGCTTGCCCGCGCCGTCGAGCTGCGCCCGGCCCAGCTTGCGGCCAACGCCAATCAGGCCGTGGGCGTGGGGCAGGGCTTCGTTGAACTGCGCGTTGATGTCCCCCAGCTTGGGGTTGGGCGCGATCACCTCGAAATCCTGTTGCAGGCGTTCGATCATTGGCGGGGTGATGCGGCTGAAGGCGAGGACAGTCTTTTTCATGGCAGGCGGGCTCATCGACTACGGAAGAATGCCAAGCACGCTAACATTCCCGCCGGCAATTGTCAGGGCGCTCCTGCCACATTGACCCTGTGGTGTTTGTTGGCAATCAGTTCGACAACCGCGCGCCGCCCAAACTGCCACTCAACTCATAGGCCACCAACTCGGCCTGATGTGCCGCGAGAATCTCCGGCAACGAACCGCGCAGGTATTCCACCCACGTCTTGATCTTCGCATCCAGGTACTGGCGCGACGGGTAGATGGCGTACAGGTTCAGTTCCTGGGAACGGTAGTTGGGCATCACCCGCACCAACGTGCCATTGCGCAGGCCTTCGATGGCGGCATACACCGGCAACAGGCCGACGCCCATGCCGCTGGTGATCGCGGTTTTCATCGCGTCCGCCGAGTTCACCAAAAACGGCGAGGTGTTGATCGCCACGCTTTCCTGGCCTTCGGGGCCGTTGAAGGTCCACTTGTCCAGTTGGACCACCGGGCTGACCAGGCGCAGGCACGCGTGGTTGAGCAGATCGCTGGGGCGGTGGGCGCAGCCTTTGGCCTTGACGTAGTCCGGCGAGGCACAGGCGATGCTGTAGGTGATGCCCAGGCGTTGGGAGACGAAACCCGAATCCGGCAGTTCGCTGGCCAGCACGATGGACACGTCGTAGCCCTCGTCGAGCAGGTCGGGCACGCGGTTGGCCAGGGTCAGGTCGAAGGTCACGTCCGGGTGGGTACGGCGGTAACGGGCGATGGCGTCGATCACAAAGTGCTGGCCGATGCCGGTCATGGTGTGCACTTTCAACTGCCCGGCGGGGCGTGCGTGGGCATCGCTGGCCTCGGCTTCGGCTTCTTCGACATAGGCGAGGATCTGCTCACAGCGCAGCAGGTAGCGTTTACCCGCTTCGGTGAGGGCAATGCGCCGGGTGGTGCGGTTGAGCAAGCGGGTTTGCAGGTGGGCCTCCAGATTGGAAACCGCGCGCGAGACGTTGGCCGTGGTGGTGTCCAGTTGCGCGGCGGCGGCGGTGAAGCTGCCGGCGTCGGCCACACAACTGAAGGCGCGCATGTTTTGCAAGGTGTCCATGGAGTGTTCTCTGGGGAGATGCCAAATTGTGACAGAAAGTTACGTCGACCAGTGATCCCTACCAATGGATTATCGCCTTAACGGTAACAAAGAATCACAGGAATGCCCGCTTATCGTCCCCCATGGCGCCGCCTAGAATTGCGCCACCTACCGTGCATCACCACCTCAGGAATTCGCTTGCCGTGCCGCCTCGCATCAGCAGAGAGCTGAAGACTCTCAGTGTTTGGGCTTTATCGTTAGCTATCAGCGGCTGCATCGGAACCGGAGGAATCGCCCCCCAAGGCCAGGCCCTGAATGCCAATACCCTGGCCACCGACGAGGCCATCCAGAGCGCGGCCCGGGATGCCCATTGGCCCACCGCGCACTGGTGGCACGCGTACGGCGACCCGCAACTCGACCGCTGGGTCGAACTGGCCACCCGCGGCAGCCCGAGCATGGCCATGGCCGCCGCGCGGGTGCGTGAAGCGCGGGCCATGGCCGGGGTTGCCGAGTCGGCCGAGTCGTTGCAGATCAATAGCGACACCACTCTCAAGCGCCACAACTGGCCGAAGGATCAGTTCTACGGCCCCGGCGAGTTGAGCGGCGCCAACACCTGGGACAACAATTCGTCGTTGGGCCTGAGCTACGCCCTCGACCTGTGGGGCCGCGAACGCAACGCCACCGAGCGGGCCGTGGACCTGGCGCACATGAGCGTCGCCGAGGCGCGCCAGGCCCAGCTCGAACTGCAGAACAACGTGGTGCGCGCCTATATCCAGCTGTCGTTGCACTACGCCAACCGCGATATCGTCGCCGCGACCCTGGCCCAGCAACAGCAGATCCTCGAGCTGGCCAACAAACGCCTGGACGCCGGCATCGGCACGCATTTCGACGTGAGCCAGGCCGAAACGCCATTGCCCGAAACCCATCGCCAACTGGACGCCCTCGACGAGGAAATCGCCCTGAGCCGTAACCAGTTGGCCGCATTGGCGGGCAAAGGGCCGGGCGAGGGCGCGCAGTTGCAACGCCCGAGCCTGTCTCTGGCCGCGCCGTTGAAACTGCCATCGACCCTGCCCGCGCAATTGCTCGGCCAGCGCCCGGACGTGGTCGCCGGCCGCTGGCAAGTGGCGGCCCAGGCGCGTGGCATCGACGTGGCACAGGCGAGCTTCTACCCCAACGTCGACCTGGTCGGCAGCCTTGGCTACGTGGCCACCGGCGGCGGCATGCTGGCGTTTCTGGCCGGCAAGAAATTCAATTACAGCGTCGGCCCGGCGCTCACCTTGCCGATCTTCGACGGTGGCCGCCTGCGTGCCGAGCTGGGTGAAGCCAGCGCCGGCTATGACCTCGCCGTGGCGCGTTACAACCAGACCCTGGTCAATGCGCTCAAGGGCATCAGCGACCAGTTGATCCGCCGCGAATCCATGGACAAGCAATCGTCATTCGCCGCGCAGTCGGTGGCTTCGGCGCAGAAAACCTATGACATCGCGATGATCGCCTACCAGCGCGGCCTCACCGATTACCTGAATGTGCTCAACGCCCAGACCCTGCTGTTTCGCCAGCAGCAGATCGAGCAGCAGGTACAGGCGGCGCGCCTGAGCGCCCATGCCGAACTGGTGACCGCCCTGGGCGGCGGCCTCGACGCTGGCAAGGACATACCCCAAGACGCCCAGGCTCTCCCCGGCAAAACCCCGGCGGCGCTGGCCGTGTTCGACCACTGAGTAGGTTGCGATGACTCCCTTGCCTGCACCGCTGCGCTGGTTGCATTCCCTTGAATGGCGCCGTGGCTTCTTCGACTGGGCACGCAGCGACGGCGTGACCTGGGTGTATATCTTCAAGGTGCTGATCGCGGCGTTTCTTACCCTGTGGCTGGCCATGCGCCTGGAGCTGCCGCAACCACGCACCGCCATGATCACGGTGTTTATCGTGATGCAGCCGCAAAGCGGCCAAGTGTTCGCCAAGAGTTTTTATCGCTTGCTCGGCACCCTGGCGGGCTCGGCGGTGATGGTGTTGCTGATCGCCTTGTTTGCGCAGAACACCGAATTGTTCCTGGGCGCGCTGGCGATCTGGGTGGGCATTTGCACCGCCGGTGCCACGCGTAACCGCAACTTTCGTGCCTATGGGTTTGTGCTGGCCGGCTATACGGCCGCGATGGTCGGTTTGCCGGCGCTGGCGCACCCCGACGGCGCGTTCATGGCGGCAGTGTGGCGCGTGCTGGAAATCTCCCTGGGGATTGTTTGCTCGACGCTGGTCAGCGCGGCGATCCTGCCGCAGACCGCCAGCGCCGCCATGCGCAATGCCTTGTACCAGCGCTTCGGCGTGTTCGCGTTGTTTGTCACCGACGGCCTGCGCGGTCGTAGCCGGCGTGAAGAATTCGAGGCCGGCAACGTGCGGTTTATCGCCCAAGCCGTGGGCCTGGAAGGGCTGCGCAGCATCACCGTGTTTGAAGACCCGCACATGCGTCGGCGCAATGGGCGGCTCAGTCGCCTCAACAGCGAATTCATGAGCATCACGACGCGCTTCAACGCCCTGCACCAACTGTTGGAGCGGCTGCGCACCGACGCCGCCGATCATGTGGTCGTCGCGATCAAACCCGGCTTGCAAGACCTCGCCGAAGTGCTTGACGGTTTTTCCGGCCGCGCGCTCACAAGCCCTGATGCCGCACGGCTGGTTAACCAGCTCAGCGCTTATAAAGACGGCCTGCCCGCCACGGTGCGCAGTCTGCGCGCGGCGTTCCAGCAGGGCCACCCGAGCGAAGCCGAGCAACTGGATTTTCATACCGCCTACGAGTTGCTGTACCGCTTTGTCGATGACCTGCACAACTACGCGCAAACCCACGCCTCACTGGCCGATCACTCCCATGCGCGGGAAGACTGGGACGAACCCTACACCCCGAAAACCAACTGGCTGGCCTGTGCCGCTTCGGGCGTCCGCGCCTCCTTTATCCTCATCGTGCTCGGCAGTTACTGGGTGGCGACGGCCTGGCCCAGCGGCGCCACCATGACGTTGATCGCCGCCGCCACGGTCGGCTTGTCCGCCGCCACGCCCAACCCCAAGCGCATGGCGTTCCAGATGGCCTGCGGCACCTTGATCGGTGCGCTGGTGGGCTTTGTCGAGATGTTCTTCGTGTTCCCGTTAATCGACGGCTTCGCGTTGCTGTGCGTGATGCTCGCGCCGGTGATCGTCCTCGGTGCTTTCCTGGCGTCGCGCCCGCAATACGCGGGCGTCGGCGTGGGCCTGTTGATCTTCTTCAGCACCGGCTCGGTGCCGGACAACCTCACGGTCTACAACCCCTACACCTTCATCAACGACTACATCGCCATGGTCATCGGCATGCTGGTGTGCGCGGCCGCCGGCGCGATCATCCTGCCGCCCAACAGCCGCTGGTTGTGGCGCCGCCTGGAGCAGGACCTGCGCGAGCAAGTGGTGTACGCGATCAGCGGCAAGCTCAAGGGCCTGACGTCGAGTTTCGAGAGCCGTACCCGTGACTTGCTGCACCAGGCCTACGGCCTCGCCGTCGGCCAGCCGCACGTGCAACGCGACCTGCTGCGCTGGATGTTCGTGGTGCTCGAAGTCGGCCACGCGATCATCGAGTTGCGCAAGGAACAGGCGATTTTGCCGGTGCACCCGGCGTATGCCGAATCCCAGCCGTGGCGCCAGGCGATCCGCGTGATGGGCCGTTCGCTGGTGCGGCTGTTCCTGCAGCCCAGCGCCAGCAACCTGGAGCGTGGGCTGATCGCCGTCGACCATGCGATCAGCCGCGTGCAGGCCACCGACGAACCCTTCGCCCCGCATTTCGACACCTCGGCCCTGCGTCGGGTGAAGAGCTACCTGCACTTTATCCGCACCTCGTTGCTCGACCCGCAATCGCCGTTGGCGGCCCTCAAAGGAGCCCCGCATGCCCCGTGAAATCGCGTTCCACGGCCTGTACATGCCGACCATGACCCTGATGTTTTTGATTGCCGCCGTGCTGGCCTGGGCGCTGGACCGCTTCCTGGCCGGGTTCGACCTGTACCGTTTTTTCTGGCACCCGGCGTTGCTGCGCCTGAGCCTGTTCGTTTGCCTGTTCGGCGCTTTGGCGCTGAGCGTCTACCGTTGAGAATGCCCCGATGAAAAAGTTTTTCAGCCTGCTCGCCACCTTGCTGGTGTTGGCATTGGCGCTCTGGATTGGCCGCACGCTGTGGGTGCACTACATGCAGACCCCCTGGACCCGCGACGGCCGCGTGCGCGCCGACATCATCAACGTGGCGGCCGACGTCACAGGCGTCGTGGTCGACGTGCCGGTGCGCGACAACCAGTTGGTTAAAAAAGGCGACCTGCTGATGCAGATCGACCCCGAGCACTACCGCATCGCCGTCAAACAGGCGCAAGCGCTGGTGGCGTCGCGCAAAGCCACCTGGGAAATGCGCAAACTCAACGCCCACCGCCGCGCCGACCTCGATGCCCTGGTGATCTCCAGGGAAAACCGCGACGACGCGAGCAACATCGCCGACTCGGCCCAGGCGGATTACCAGCACGCACTGGCCCAGTTGGAAGCCGCCGAACTCAACCTGAAACGCACGCAAGTGCTGGCGGCGGTAGACGGCTATGTCACCAACCTCAACGTGCATCGCGGCGACTATGCGCGCATCGGCGAAGCCAAGATGGCCGTGGTGGATATGAACTCGTTCTGGGTCTATGGCTTCTTTGAAGAGACCAAGTTGCCCCATGTGAAGGTCGGCGATAAAGCCGATATGCAATTGATGAGCGGCGAGACCCTCAAAGGCCATGTGGAAAGCATCTCGCGGGGTATTTATGACCGCGATAACCCCGAGAGCCGGGAGCTGATCGCCGACGTGAACCCGACCTTCAACTGGGTGAGATTGGCCCAGCGGGTGCCGGTGCGGATTCATATTGATGAGGTACCGGAAGGGGTATTGCTGGCGGCGGGGATTACTTGCACGGTGATCGTTGACCAGGCGCAAAACTAAAATGTGGGAGGGGGCTTGCTCCCGATAGCAGGGGTTCAGTCAATGCATGTGTCGACTGAAAACCGCTATCGGGAGCAAGTCGAATCGTCGCACCGCCCCTCCCACCTTTGACCGTGTTATGCCTTGATAAAGGTTTCGTGCAAATGACGCCAGAGCAGCGCGCCACTGGCCTGTTTTTCGAACACCACGGTGGCACGTCGATCGGTCTGCGTGCCGCTGTCATCCACCTGATGTTCGCGGTACGTCACCGTGGCTCCACGCGCATGCCTGTCGATGCCGGCCATCTCACTCAAAGTGATTTTCAACCCCGGGCGCATGCCGCCCAGCCGAGTGAACAGGGCGTTCACCCCAGCCGTGTTGACCCGCGTGCCGGTGGCGGGGGCGACCATGCTGAATTCCGGCGAGAAGCGCGCCAGCAAATTCTGCAGGGTGCCCTCAGGCGCAACGCCGGCAAACCATTGCTCGATCTCGACGTGGGTCTGGATTACTTCTTCGAAAAAGTCGGTGTAGTCGATCATTTACAAACTCCCATTCAAACCAAAACGTTTCTTCAACACCTTCTCCAGCAACCCCTTGGGCAACAACGCCGCCATCCACGGCAACGCCCGGCTGCCATTACCCGAACGCAACAGCCGTGGCGGCTGTGCCTGTTGCACGGCCTTGAGCACATCCGCCGCAAACACACTGGCTGGCGTCGGCTTGTCCTGTGACGCCTGGCTGCGTGCCCGAATACCTTCGCGCAACGGCCACCACGGCGATTGCTCGTTGATCAACAATTCGGCCTGGGCGCCGGCGTTTTTCGCGAAGCTTGTATTAATGGCTCCGGGCTGGACTTCCATGACTCGAATCCCAAACGGCGCCAGTTCCATGCGCAATGCGTCGCTCAACGCATGCACCGCCGCTTTGGAGGCGCAGTAGGCACCGGCAAATGGCGTCACCAGCACCCCGGAAACGCTGCCTATATTCACCACCAGGCCTTTGCCGCGACGCAGTGCGGGAAAGAACGCCTGGGTCACGCCGACGATGGAAAACACGTTGGTCTCGAATTGGCGCTGCATCGCCTCGGTGCCGCCGTCGAGCAACGGGCCCATGGCGCCGTAGCCGGCGTTGTTGATCAGCACATCCAGCTCGCCCCATTGTTCGGCCAGGCGTTGCAGGGCAGTGTCGTCGTTGACGTCCAGTTGCACGGCGTTGAAGCCCGCGGCACTCAGGTCGGCAACGTCGTCGGGGCGGCGGGCGCTGGCCCATACCTCATAGCCCGCCCCCTTGAAGGCATCGGCCAAAGCGCGGCCGATGCCGCTGGAGCAACCGGTGATGAGTACGTTGGGCATGGCTCAATCCTTTGTCAGTCCGAGAAACTGCCTTGCAGGTGCTCGGCGCGAAATTCCAGGGTTTGCGGGCGGTAGCCGGGGCGCAGCGGTGGGGTGGGCAGGCAGTCGTCCCAGGTGGCGCCGGCCTGCAACTCGCCGGGGCCGCGATAGCGGGGGGCGGCGTAGACGTTGTCGGCCAGGTTGACCGTATCACCCGGTGCATAGGCCGCGACGCGCCAGCGCAGTTCGGTCAGCGGTACGTCGTTGCCGTTGTTCAGGGTCAGTTTCAGCGGGCGGTCGGCGGGGCAGTCCTGCGGGGCATAGCTGATGCGCAGTTCCAGGCGTGCCAACTGCGCGGCTTCGCGGTTGTCCAGCCAGACCACCCAGACGGCCACGCAACCCAGGCCCGCCAAGGCGGCGAGGGAAACCGGCAGGGCCTTGGCCGGATAGCGCAGCAGCAGGATCAGCCAGGTAATGATCAGTAGAACGCCGAAGAACATGGAGACCGCCTCGAATAGGGAACGAGCATCCTAACTTAAGCTTAGGTGGGATTGGTTACCTTGAGAGGGGGGGTGATTGGGCTGACGCCATCGGGAGCAAGCCCCCTCCCACACTAAAATTGTGAATACATTCGAATGTGGGGGCTTGCTCCCGATGACTTACTTACTGAGCAGCAGAATCTGCCTGCAAACCATCAATTGAAGCCTCAACCAAGGCCAAGCCGGTTTCCGCCAATTGCAGGCTGGCCCAGTTCAGGTAGCTCTGGTGTTCGGTGCACAGGTCTTGAGCCGCCAAGGTAAGGACTCGGGCAGTGCCCAGTACATAGCTGGCATGTTCCAGTGCATGTTCGATGGGGATGTCGGGTTGTACGCGAAACAGTGGTATTTCACTGCGCTCGCAGGGGCCGAAGGGGGTGGGGCGGGTGGTTTGTTTGGGCATTGTCTTGCTCCTTGAGAAAAGAAGCTGCCTCTGATCGCCGTCAAACGATTGGGTGGCAACTGTGCGCAGGTTGACGGACCGGTCTCAAGAACCCGGCGCACCCGAAGGTGCCCCACGCACAGTCGCCATAACGCTGTGCTGCGGGCACATGAGTGCACGAGCAAAGTAAAGGGACTATGCATCTTGAGAACAGCGAGGCCGTCAAACCTCATCACGAATGAGTCGTGACAGGCGCGAGGATAGGCAGGATGGGGGCAGGGGTCAATGATGGCGATTGTTCTCACGAGCCTCATCGGGAGCAAGCCCCCTCCCACATTTGGACCGGTTACAGCCTTGGAATACGGTCAAACTGTGGGAGGGGCTTGCTCCCGATGGCGCCCTCACAGCCAGCGCAGATTCCAAACAAAAAGCCCCCACCCAACCCACTGCGGATAGGGGACGCAATGGGCTGGGCGAGGGCTTCTTGTACGACTGTTTTACTGCGCGATAGTTTTCACCGACACGCCACGTTCAACCGGCGTCGAGCGACCGTAGATATCTTCGAAGCGCTCGATATCGTCTTCGCCCAGGTAGCTGCCCGATTGCACTTCGATGATCTCCAACGGGATCTTGCCCGGGTTGCGCAGGCGGTGCACCGAAGCGATCGGGATGTAGGTGGACTGGTTTTCGCAGAGCAGGAACACGTTGTCGTCACAGGTGACTTCGGCGGTGCCGCTGACCACGATCCAGTGTTCGGCGCGGTGGTGGTGCATCTGCAGGGACAGGCACGCGCCCGGCTTGACCGAGATGTGCTTGACCTGGAAGCGGCCGCCCATGTCCACCGAGTCGTAGGAACCCCACGGGCGGTAGACTTCGCAGTGGTTCTGGGTTTCGCTGCGGCCCTGTTCGTTGAGGGTGTTGACCATTTGCTTGACGCCTTGGACCTTGTCCTTGTGGGCAATCATCATCGCGTCCTTGGTTTCCACCACCACGATGTTGTCCAGGCCAATCACCGACACCAGTTTGCCGTTGCCGTGCACCATGCAGTTGCGGCTGTCCTGGATCACCACGTCGCCTTTGCTCACGTTGCCGTTGGCGTCTTTATCGTTGACCGCCCACAGCGAGGCCCAGCAGCCTACGTCGCTCCAACCGGCGCTCAGTGGTACCACGCAGGCGCGCTGGGTTTTTTCCATCACGGCGTAGTCGATGGAATTGTCCGGGCAGCAGGCGAAGGTGGCATCGTCGAAGGTCACGGTGTCGGGGGTCTGCTCGCTGCGCTCCAGGGTCAGTACGCAGGTGTCGTAGATATCCGGGTCGTGTTTTTTCAGCTCTTCGAGGAAGCGGCTGGCGCGGAACAGGAACATGCCGCTGTTCCAGAAGTAGCCGCCGCTTTTGACGAACTCGACGGCGCGTTTTTCATTCGGTTTTTCTACGAACTGCTCAACGCGGCTGACGCCTTCGGGCAGCAGCGAATCGTTGGTGGACTTGATGTAGCCATAACCGGTTTCCGGGCGGGTCGCCGGTACGCCGAACAACACCATCTCGCCACGTTCGGCAGCCACGGTGGCCAGGGCCAGGGCGCGTTGCAGGGCTTTTTGATCGTCGATCACGTGGTCGGCGGGCAGCACCAGCATCAGCTCGTCGCGGCCTTCGTTGACCAGCATCATCGCCGTCAGGGCCACGGCCGGCGCGGTGTTGCGGCCGAACGGTTCCATCAGGATGCGTTGGCATTCGAGCTTACGCGCGCTCAACTGCTCGTTGACGATGAAACGGTGATCCTTGTTGCAGACCACAATCGGGCTGTCCATGCCTTCGAATACCAGGCGTTCCAGGGTTTGCTGGAACAGCGTGTGCTCACCGGTCAGGGCCAGGAACTGCTTGGGGAACTGTTTGCGGGAAAGCGGCCAAAGACGTGAGCCGCTACCACCGGAAAGGATGACTGGAATCATGAGTGTTTCTCCTTAAAAGATAGTTGGAAGCTGCAAGCCACACGCTGCAAGTAACAGCGCTTGGGGTGCAGCTTGAAGCTTGTCGCTCATTACTCGCGCGATCAGCGGGTCGACACTGGGCGTTTTACCCAGACTGGCGACAGGCTCGAACCGGAGCCTGTGACATACAGCACCGCCGCTTCACCACGTTCCAACGCAACCGGCTTCACATCGCCGACTTTCTTGTCACCGTCATACAACGCCAGGCTCACTTTCACCGGGTTGATTTCACGCTCGCCACGGCCCTTGGCGGCCACCGACTTGACCACATCGGTCTTGCCGTCGGCGGTTTTCAGGGTCAGGGCCTTGTCGCTGAGGTTCTGCACGCGCACCAGGGACTTCTGCTTGTTCTTGAACGGCGGTTCTTCGATCAGCTGTGGCTGGCCGCTGCCGCTGTTGACCAGGGTGTAGTAGTGGTCGGCGGCGAGTTTGACCGGCACGGTCTGGCTGCCGACCTTGGCGCTGTAGTCACCGCCCGGCATGAAGCTGAAGTCGCTGCTGGCCAGTGGCGCAACCTCGCTGAGGTTGGTGTTGCCAACGGTGGCGCTGACTTCCTGGTTGCTGGCGTTGTAGATACGCACAAAGCTCGAGCCTTTTGGTGCGACAGGGCCGTACAAGGCGGCGTCACCGGCGGCGAAGGCAGACATCGATGCGACGCTCAGGCCGGCAGCGATGGCCAGGGTTTTGGCGAGACGACGAGGAGTTGTAGTGAAAGTCATGTGAGTTACCTCTCTTTCAGTTTTGCGCCCGGTCGGGCGTCTCGGATTTCTGATTTTTTACGGCGGTGTTGATTGCCATGTTTTGTTGGCGCGAACCGGCTTGTTTAAGCTGCGCAACCCACGTGGGGTCGGCATCACCGATTTCGTTGTTGACCGGCAGATAGCGTTCAGGGAACTCCCAGATCAGCACTTGTGGCGGGCTGTTCTTGAAGTCGTCACTTTTGAGGTAGCTGAGCATCGGCAGGATCGGGCCGTGGCCGTCTTCGGCGTAGCTGACCACGTCGCTGCCCAGGGCTTGCTTGAGGGCACCGACGAAGTTCCAGTTGGGGTTGGCGCTGTAGCTGGTGCCCACCAGGGCCACCGGGGTTTCGCTGTCGCTGAACAGCGCGTCATCACCTTTCTCTTCGGCCAGGTGCGTGACGCGTTTTTGCAGCGGCTCTTTGGGCGGCATCAGGTTTTCGAACAGCGGGTCCAGCGGCAGGAACAGACGCAGGTCGCCCTTATGCGGTTCGGTGGTTTGCGCTTCGGTGACAAAGCGCTGTGGCTCGCCGCTCAGTGGGGTCTTGTCGGCAATCGCCTTGGCCAATTGCTTGGCGGCGATTTCCGCACCGTCCGGCGTCCAGTGGGTGTCGGTACGCAGGAACACTTGCTTGCCGGCCAACTTGGCCTGTTGCAGCGGGCCGAGCAGGTCCGGGGCAGGGATCTTGTCTGCCGCCACACGGGCGTGGAAGTCCTGGTACAGGTTGGCGTGGATGCTGGCCGGTTTCACCTCGCCCAGGTGTTCCGGGTACAGGCGCACCTTGGCCGGCACGATCGCCATCACCAACTGAATGCCTTGGGCCTTGAGCTTCTGGCGTACGCCTTCGACCAGTGCGTAGTTGCCTTGCAGGTTCTGGTCTTCGTTGACGGCGGGGTTGAATTCCTCGTCGCTGTACAACCAGTGATCGCGGCCCAGCACCACGCCAGGGCGGCCTTCATTGAACAGCTTGTAGTCCAGCGCCGCCCACAGGTTGGTGCCCAGGCGTTTGATCGGGAACTCATCGTCGTAGTGCGTCTCGACGGCCTTGGTCCAGCGACCGTTGAGCACGGTCGCATCGGCGTTGGTGCTGAAGCCGAAGAAACTGCGCAGCGACCAGGCGCCCAGGGCCAGCAGCAGGGCCATGAACAGGCTGATATAGAGGACGCGTAATGAACGGGTCATGGTCGGCTCCCTCAAAATTGGAAGTAAAGGAACGGCGAGAAACTCTGCGCCGACAGTTTGAGAATCGACGCCACGAACAGCAGCAGCACGGCGGCGCGCATGGCGTAGCGTGGCCAGTCAGCGGTCCAGTAGGCCGGTTGCACGGCGGCGTCGCGGCCCACGCTGAAACCAGGCTGGTGGATGCTGCCGGGGTTGTCGCCCGGCACCGCCTTGATCAGACTCGGGTCGGCCGGCTTGGTTTTTTCGGCAGGGCGGTTGGTGTAGAAGTCGCGCAGGCCGAAGAACGCCAGCGTTGCGTAGGCCACCACCAGGGTTGCCACTTGCAGGCCGGTGAGATTGGCGCGGTTGAGTTCCGACAACGACCACTCGCCGAAGCTGAACATGGCCCCGTACATACGCCCGGCGACGTGCAGGTTTTCGGCGCGGAAAATCACCCAGCCCATCACCACCAGCAGGAAGGTGAAGGCCCAGCGCACCACGTTGAAACTGCGCGGCGCGGTGTTGAGGCCGATGGCTTTTTCAATCGCCAGCCACATGCCGTGCCAGGCACCCCACACGATGTAGGTGATGTTCGCGCCGTGCCACAGGCCACCGAGCAGCATGGTCAGGAACAGGTTGCGGTAGGTAGTGAGCGTGCCTTTACGGTTGCCGCCCAGCGTGATGTAGAGGTAGTCACGCAGCCAGGTCGACAGGCTGATGTGCCAGCGGCGCCAGAACTCGGTGATCGACTGGCTGATGTACGGCTGCTTGAAATTTTCCATGAAGCGGAAACCCATCATCAAGCCCAGGCCGATGGCCATGTCGCTGTAGCCGGAGAAGTCGAAGTACAGCTGCGCGGTGTAGGCCAGCGCACCCAGCCACGCATCGCCGGTGGTGGGGTTTTGCAGGGCGAAGCAATGGTCGGCCACCACCGCCAGGGTGTCGGCAATGAAGACTTTCTTGATGAAGCCCTGCATGAACCGCGTGCAACCCTCGGAGAATTTATCCAGGGTGTGAGTGCGGTTGTTGAACTGGTCGGCCAGGTCGCGAAAGCGCAGCACGGGGCCGGCGATCAGGTGCGGGAAGATCGCCACGAACGCCGCAAAGTCGATCAGGTTGCGCGTGGCCGGGGTATCGCCACGGTACACGTCGATGATGTAGCTGATGGACTCGAAGATGTAGAACGAGATCCCGATCGGCAACAGCACGTGGGTGAGGATGAACGGCTCCAGGCCCGCCGACTTCATCATCACGTTGATGCTGTCGACGCCGAAGTTGGCGTACTTGAAGTAGCCGAGGATGCACAGGTCGACCGCCACCCCAAGCAGCAGCCAGCGCTGGGCCGGCTTGGTGCGCACGCCGGCCGCACCGACCTTGAGGCCGATCCAGTAGTTCCACAGGGTCACTGCGGCGAACAGCGCCAGGAAGTCCACTCGCCACCAGGCGTAGAACACGTAGCTGGCAATCAGCAGCAGCAGGTTGCGATAGCGTTGCCCGCTCAAGTAGTACAAGCCGAGAAAGATCGGCAAGAACAGAAACAGGAACACATTGGACGAGAAAACCATCCCGATCTCTCCATGTTTAACCAACAGTCAAGGGCCGCAGCCCCCCCAAACCCCCCCACGAAAAGACGGGGAGGGCGGTACAACATTCTCACTGCCGAAACCGGCTCTAAATCTGGGAGTGGGCAAGCCCCCTCCCACATTTTTTACCGGGTTCGCTCAGGAGCCTTTGTTGCCTTTTTCGTGCGCCGGGTCGTAGACCTTGGTCAGGTCGCCGCCCAGGCGGAAGGTCTTGAACGGCTGCATCCCGTGCTTGCGCTCGATCACATCCGGGGCGCAGGTGTAGAGGGTGCAGAACGGCTCAAGCCAGGCATATTTCATGTCCTCCTTGAGGTCCTTCATGTCCTGTTCCTTGCCGTTCTTCTGCTCGAAGATCTCCGGGTCCTTGACCCCGGCCAGCACTTTGTCGCCCAGGCGCTTGAGCGCGCTGTTGTTTTCCTGGCGCAGGTCGACACCGTTGACCAAGGCAAAACTGGCGATCATCGACAGCGGCGGCAGGGCGTAGTTGTGGTACGACAAGGCGCGTTGCTGACGCTTCAATTCGTTAGGCAAAAAGCCCTGGTCGTCGACTTGATTGACGCCGACCTTGTATTCCTTGACGGCCCAATCAAACAGGTCGCGACGGTTGGTGGCGATAGAGGTCGCCATCACCGACCAGGCGGCCCAGTAGGAGTGGTTGTTGGTTTTTTCCAGCGGCAGGTTGTCCCAGTCGCTCACCACCTGATCGGCCAGTTTGTTGAACCAGGCTTCGATCAATTGGGACTCCTGCTGGTGGTTGGCCAACGGGTGCGAGTCAGAGAATTTCAGGCGCACATAGGCCGAGGCCATGCTGCCCAACGCCCATTTGCGCATGGATTTACCGGTGTGGTTGAAATCCTTGGACATCAACGCGTCGGCCTTGGCCCACGACACCAGCCAGTTCAGCGTGCATTCGAGCTGCTCCGGGCGGCCGTCGCGCATGAACTGCATCACGCGCTTGCTGGTGTCTTTTTCCAGCTTGGTGATGTCGGCGGTGCTGTCGCGAAAGGCTTTTTCCGACTGCACGTTCAGCGTCGAACGGGCCTTGTCGGAGCCTTCGTACTTGCTGCGAAATTGCAGTGGCCCGGTATAGGGCGTCGGCATGCTGTCGCAGCTTTCCTTGGCGGCGCCGGTCTTGAGCGATTCGATCGGTGCGAAGTAGCCCTGGGGCGGACGCAGCGGGGCGGCGGCGTTGGCTGCGCCGGCGAAGATCGCCAGGCCCAGTAACGATGGAATCCATAACTTCTGCATAGGTAACCTCATTGCCCGAGTGAGGCGGTTTTTTGGCCGCCGCTTGGGAATACGTTGCGTGTGCAAATTTTCGCTTCGACCTTCTGCGCGGCCTGGCCCGCTTCCGGGCCCTGGACTTCCACGGCCAGCAGGTTCTGCGCGGCCCAGTCTTCGTCGGTGCGCAGTTCAAAGGCGAAACGCCCGTCTGTTTCGGATGTTTCGGGTTTCTCGATCTTGATGTCCTCGTGGCGCCCGTTCATGTACCAGAGGGTGGCTTGCAGGGTTTTCACCGACGGGTCGGCAAAGCGGATATCGACCTGGTGGTTGGCATTACGCAGGTCTTTGTTCGAACTGTTGACCATCAATTCGTTCTTGCCGGGTTTGAGCGTGGTGCTGGCCGACATCTGCGCGGACTTGCCTTCACAGCCGTTGTCGAGCAGCGCCATCATCTGGCGGTAGATGGTTTCCTGGTCCAGGCGGTACAGCGGCGAGAATTCCCAGATGAGGATCTTCGGCGGGTTTTTCTGGAATTCTTCGCTGCCCAGGTACTGGATCATCGAACCTTCCAGGCCGCCGCCGGGGAACGCGACGTTGAGGATGTCGGCGCCGATTTCCTCTTCCAGGAACCCGGCAAAGTTGTAGTTCTTGCCGCTGTGGCTGGTGCCCACCAGGGTGATCTGTGGGTTGCCCGAATCACCGAACAGGTCGCCGTCGCCCGCTTCGCCCTTGGGCTCGGTGGTGAACTGGTCCATGTACTGGATCGCGTAACTGGTGCCGCACAGTTGCCCGGCCATGTTGTGCAGGGTGCCGGTCTTGCCCATGCGCCCGGAGCGTTTGGTCTCGAATTCGCGCTTGGGAATCTCGGCATATTCGGGCATCTGCTTGACCTTGGCCGCGACGATTTTCGCGGTGCGCTGGGCGCCGTATGGGGTCCAGTGCTGGTCGCCACGGAAGTAGAAGTCGTGGGCCGGCAGTTCATCCGGCAGTTGCTCATTGGTCAATGGCGACAGGTCCGGCACTACGTAGCCCATCTTGGCGAAACGGCCGAGCATGGTTTTGTAGTTACCCAAGGCCTTGTCGAAATCGAACTTGGCTTTTTCCTCGGGGTTGAGCTTGTTGCGGTTCACCAGGCCACGGGTCGGCTGGTAGACCACCACCAGTTCCACGCCCTTGCTCTTGAACGCATCGTGCAACTGTTGCATGCGCTTGTAGCCGGCCGGGGTGGTGTCGAATTCGGTGCGCAGGTCTTCCTGGGTACGGAACAACCAGTCGCCCTGGGCTTGTACCAGGGTGGTGAAGTTCTGCTGGTAGCGCGTGGTGTAGTTCTTCGCGTCATGGGCGGCCGGGCACAGGCTGCAGCACGGTTCGGCGGTGAACGTGGGGGCTTTGACTTCATCGGCGCGCACGCCCTGGCTGGCCGCGAGCAGGCCGAGGGTCAGACCCGAGAGGCTCAGCAATTTGATCATGTGTGGGTGCATAAGGGTCATCCTCAGTCCTGCATTTCGGTCTGGCGTTCGACAGGGTCGATCAGCACGGCTTTCTGCTGGCGTACCAGCAGGTCGAGAATTTCTTCCTGGCGATCGCCAAGGATGCCGGAGAAGCTGATACCGCTGGATTTGGTCGGGGCCAACATCGACACGCGATACAGTTCGATGCTCAGCGGCGAGTCGATCGACAGCGGCCCACTGCCGTTACCCGCCAGCTCACCGCCGACCACGATCAGCGAGACCTTGGCGTCGAACGGGTCGAGCGCGATGTCGCGGTCGGTGTCGGTCAAATCCTTGATGTGGCCGTATACGCCGGTCAGGCCGTTGGCCATGGCGGTGTTCTCGTACAGCTTGATGTTCACGCTGTTGCGCACGCGGATGCCGTGGCGACGGTTGCTGATCACCTTGTTGCCCCACAGCAGGTTGTCACCGCTCTCATAGAGGGTGATGCCGTCGGTGTGGTTGCGGTAGATCTCGTTGTCGGCGATCAGGTTGTTCACGCTGTTACGGTCGATCACCAGGCCCGAGAGTTTGTTCTCGTAGCTGCGGTTGTTGAAGATGAAACTGTCGTTCACTTCCCGCGAGATGATGATGCCGTGCTTCTTCTTGGTGCCGTAGACGGTGTTGTCCGCGATGATCAGGCCGTGGGAACGGTCGTGGGGGTCAATGCCGTAGACGATGTTGTCTTTGTAGGTGTTGCCCTTGATCACAAAGCCGGTGGTCTCGTAGCAGTAGAAGCCGTACCACATGTCCGAGAATTCGGAATCAATGATCCAGCCGGTCGGTTCCGGGCGCTTGAGCACCTTGGCCATGTTCGGCGTGTACTGGGAAATACTCACCCCGTACGACTTACTGTTGGCGTAGCCGAAACTGGCCATCTTGCTGTTGGCGATGTAGGTCTCGGTGCCACCCCACGCCAGCAGGAACGGGCGGAATTCCTTGGGAGACTTGAACAGCGCCGGGCCGTTGGCCTTCTCGTCCCAACCGGTGATTTTGGTGTCGCGCACAAACAGCTGGCCGTCGTTGATCAGGAACGAACCGGCTTGCTGGGACAGGCGCAGCTCCTGGGTCTTTTTATCGATTTCCAGGATGCCTTTGCGCCCCACCACAATCGGCAACTTGGCCAGGAACACGCCCGGCGAGGTTTCGCTGAGGTACTGCTTGGGCACTTTGCCCAGCAGGTCCTTGAGGTTCATGTAGCCGTCGTCAACGAAGATCGCCTGTGGAATGCCGTGCTGGCGCACCACCCACTCGGCCATCTTGTTATCGCCGCCGATAAAGTCCTTGAGCGCGTCTTCCTGCATCATGCGGCGGATGCTGATTTTGCCCGGCTTGCCGCGCACGATCTTTTTCTCGATGGCGGCGCCGGTGTAGCCCGACAGGTCCGGCAGCGCAGGCTTGGCCATTTCCAGCGGCGCGGTGGGCGGGCTGGAAATGGTGTAAGTCTTGGCCTGTTGCAGTTCTTTGGCGATGGTCGGCGCCTTGACCTGCGGCTCTACATTGGCCATGGCCGAAGTGCTGGCCAGCAGCATGGCTGCAACCAGCAGGCTGACCGAGCCTTTGAAGGCGTGAGGATTCATTGCGCAGGCTCCCATCAGAATCGCCAGACCACGTCGACAAAGGCGCGGTGCATGTAAGAGTCGACTTGGTTGCCATAGGCATCGCCCGGTTTGAACACGCCCGCACGCAAGCGCACCAGGGCCGACGGTTCGTCGATCGACTGGCTCAGCGCGGCAGGCAGCAAGCCTTTCTTGAAGTACTTGGTGACCACCAGGTCCATCTCCTGGCCCAGGTCTTTCTTGCCGTCTTCCAGCGGCAGGGACGTGCTGGACACAATCGCGCCGGTCACGTCATCGGTGTTGTTCTGCACCGCATCGATCCCGTTGCTGCCCACCGGCTTGTTGCCGTCGACGCGCCAGAACTTGTGGTACACCAGGCTGGCGTCATAGTCCTCGCGCAGTTGCCAGGAACCGAACAGGCTCATGGACTGCATGTTGTTCATCTCGCCACGGAACGCTTCGCCGAAGCGGTGTACGCGGGACTGGGTGCCGGTCCAGTTCGAGCGGTTGCTTTGCAGGCCGTTCTGCTCGTACTCGGCGCTGGCGCGCGAATACGCCGCGCCCACTTGCCACTGCGGGTCCAGACGCAGGCGGATGCCCAGGTCGGTGGCCCAACCGCTCACGTCATCGCTGCGCTTGGCATTGGCGGGGCGGCTGCCGTCGGTGGTCAAGGCATTGACCTTGTCGCGGTCGCCCTGCATGCCGGTGATGCTGGCCCAGTAGTTGACGGTGTTGGTGTTGCGCCAGTTGTAGGCGTCGCTGTTGGCTTCGATGCCGAGCCAGGTCAGGTCGCCGTTCTCGCGCTTGTCCAGCGAGTCGGTGGGCACGCCCGGTTGCGGGTAGTCGAGCTTGCCGTTGTCATGGGTGTGGTGACCGCGCAGGCCGATCCACTGGCCCGGCGTCCACTGGTAGGACGCGTCGGCGTAAAGGTGCTGGCGGTCCTTGTCGACCGGCGACAGCTCCTTGAGGTCGGTGCGGTATTCGCTGAAACGTTCGGCGACGCCCACATTGGCCTTGAGCAAGGTGGTGTCGAAGGTCCAGTTCAGTGCTTCGATGTTGGTGTCGCGCCATTGGCCGTCGTCATTGCGCAGACGCTGGCGGCCGAGCTTGAGGATCTCGCCGGGGTAGGGCGTAAAGCCGCTGTAGCCGACCCAGAACTCGCGCATGGCCAGGTAGTTTTTCTTGGTCTTGCGGTCGCTGTTGCTGGTCTGCTGGTTTTCGTCATCGGCCGACTGTTGCAGGGTGTCGGTCTCGATGATGTCGCTGGAAGCAACGGCCTGGCCCATGGCGTAGGCGCTCCAGTTGCCGCTTTCGCCGTAGACCCACGGGCGCAGGTCGATACCCACGCCGTTGACGTCGCCGCCTTTTTGCGTGCCGAGGTCACGGTCGTCTTCGGACTGGCCGGTGATTTTGACTTCCAGGCCGAAGTTCTTGGCTTCGGTCAGCGCGGCCAGGGTCGGGCACGACCACAGCAGGGCGAAGGTCAGGCCGATACCGGCCTTGACGAATGGATTGAGCTTCATAGGGATTCCTCGCCGTCGTCTTCTTCATCCAGGGCGTGCAGTTGCAACGTGCTCTGGGCCAGGGTGCCGCGCGCGGCCAGTTCCTGTTGCACCAGGCGTTGGCCTTGGGCGCGTTGTTCCGGCGTCAGCGGCGCTTCGAGCTGGGCGGCCAGGTCGTTGGCTTCCGGGGTGTCCTGGGCCTTGGCCAACTGGCTGAAGACGTAGGCGTTCAATGGGTCAGGCTTGGTGCCCTTACCCTGGGAAAACAGTTGGGCGATGGCGAAATCGGCGCTGTTCTGGCCGTTGCGCGCAGCGGTGAGCAAGTGGTCCAGGGCCTTTTGCGGGTAGACCTTGCCCAGGTAGCCACGTCGGTAGATCTGGCCGAGGTAGTAATCGGCGGCCACTTCACGGCCCACGGCTTTTTCGAAGTGCGCTTCGGCGGCCTTGGCGTCTGCCGGTACCCACTTGCCTTCGTAGTAGAGCTTGCCCAGCAGCAACTCGGCGCGCGGCTGGTCGGCGGCGCGACCGTTGTCGAGGTACTTCATCATCTGGTCGACGTCGCCCAGTTCGGGGAAGTCGTAGAGCAGTTGCGCCAGGCTGACCCAGGATGCCGGGTAGCCAGGGGCGATTTTTTCCAGCAGGGCCTGGGCGGTTTTCTCGTCCGGGGTACCCAGGGTGGCATCGCCCAGCACGCGGGCGACGCTGTCGACACGTTGTGCGGTGACGGTGCCGCGGCTGTAGCCTGCTTCCATTTGCTTGAGCAGTTCGGCCTGTTGTTCCGGTTGCTGTTTTTTCTGGTAAACCGTGGCCAGTTCGACGTAGCAGATGTCGGTGGTGTTCAGCGCGGCTTTGCAGATGCGCTCCACGTCATCCAAGTGCTGGTCGTAGGTGCCCTGGGTGCGATACAGCAGCACCTGGGCCAGGCCGGCTTCCGGGTAGCCGGCGGCTTGCCATTTTGTGATCTGCTGCTGGGCATTCACGTTCGGGAAGCTGTGCGGGTATTGCAGGTACAGCATCGCCAGCGGAATCAGGGTATTGCCTTCGCCATTGGCAAAGGCTTTTTTCAGCAGGGTTTCGGCTTCATGGTGCTCGGCTTCGGTGCTGCCGGGCTTGGCCACCAGCAGGCGACCCAGGCGGGCCTGGGCACGCGGCGAGGTGTCGGCCGCCGCACGGTAAGTGGCTTCAGCCTGCTTGATTTGCGCGGGATCGCGGGTGCCGACCTGGATATCGGCCAGGCCTACCTGGGCTTCGCTGTACCCCAGCGCTGCCAGTTGCTGGTAATTCTGTTGAGCGGTGACGGTGTCGCCACGCTTCAACGCTTCGTTGGCTAAACGCTGATCTGGCAAACCGGCACAACCGGCCAGGCTCACCGCAATAGCCAGCAACGCCACCGAACCCATGTGAGAGGAGCTTTGCTCCCGCTGCAGGCGACTCGGTGCGTCAGGCAAACCGCGTTGATCCCATCGCGAGCAAGCCCGCTCCCACAGGGACTGTGGCGTTTTTGAGAGAGTCATCACAGGCATGTCCTCGCTTACAGACCGTGAGCCATGGCTTTGTCGATCAGCCAGTTCAGGGAAGGGCCGCGGTCGCTGGTCACTTCGACCGGGCGGCCGGCGTAGGTGCTGTCCAGCGGTGCATCAGGCTTGATCTGTACACGGATGTCGGAGGACAAGTCGGCGCTGTTCAGGCTGGTGCTGCTGACGATGGTGCCGGTGCGTACCTGTTCTTCGTCGGCGACCTGGAAGGTCACCGGAGTGCCTGGGCGCACGTCGCCAAACTGGCGATAGGTGAAGCGTGCTTCGACGTTGGCCTGGCTGCCGCGTGGCACCAGTTGGAAGATCACATCGCCCTTGCTGGCGTACTGGCCGTCGGCGACCAGTTGCTGGGCGACCACGCAATCGCACGGCGAGGTCAGGGTGCCGGTCATTTGCTTGCCGAACAGTTCTTCAACCTTGGCCGGCTGCAGTTGGTCTTCGTCCAGGTGGCCCTTGAGCACATCCAGCATGCTGGTGCTGAAGGTTGCCAGCGGTGCGCCTTTGGCGGCGATCGCGTCACCTTTGAGCAGGCTTTGCACGGTGCCGTCGCGCGGCATGGTTACGTTCATGCCGGGTACGCTGACCAGGCCGGCCTGGGCGTGGCTGACGAAGTACATGCCATAAAGGGATTTGAAGATGAACCCGAACGCGGCCAGGCCGACCAGGAAAATCGCCAGGCTGAACGTCACGGCGCGCAGGCGGCCGAAAAAGCTCATGCCGCTGCCGCCGTCCTTGACCTTGCGCGCCTTGGTGAAATTGTCGCGTTGCAGGGTCGCCAGTACATCGCCCATGGTCACGATGTCGCCGGACAAGTGCGAGGTGATCAGGTGGCGCAGGGTGGAAATGTCCTGGGCGTCGAGGTTCTGGAACTGGCAACCGGTGCGGCCGGTCTGGCGGTCATAGGAGCGGATCTGCAGCTCTACGTCCATGGCAAGGCCCAGGTTATCGATCACGAACTGCAGGCGGCCCTTGTGCACTTGGCCGATGGTGAGCGGCTGGGTGGCGGTGAAGGCCAGGCCGCCGGCGGACAGGTCGATTACCTTCGCCTCGGTCGGCGTGCGGTCGCTGTTGAAGAAGCGCAGCTTGGCCGGGATTTTGACCCGTGCATGCTGGCGCTGAGCTTCGGATTCGTGGACAACGTTGGCGTTTACTTGGCTATTCATCGGGTGTAATTCCTAGGTTAATTCAGGCTTGGCAGGGTCAGACCATCATCAGCAACACGGCAACGAAGATGCTGCCGGCGGAGAAGGTCATGGTCCGAGACGACCAGGTGTTGAACCAACGTTGAAAGCTGGCCAAATCGCGGGTCAGTTTGGTGTCCTGGCGGGTCCAGGACTGTTGATCAAGGCGGAAGAACACGTAGATCTTCACCAGCGCGCCCATGATCTGGTTGTAATAAAGAATCGCCGGGTAGGCGGGGCCGATTTTGTGGCCGGAGCACGACAGCAGCAGTGTGAGGATCAGGCGAGTGATGCCGATCCACAGCAGGTAGGCGAGGATGAACGCGCCGCCGTACTTGAAGGTGGCGATCATGGCCACGGTCAGGCCGAGCAGGGAGGTCCACATCGACACGCGCTGGTCGAACAACACCACGCTGGTAAACAGGCCCAGGCGGCGTACACCCAGGCCCAGGGCACGGGAGTTCTGGCGCAGGTTGTTGCCGTACCAGCGGAACATCAATTTGCGGCTGGCCTTGATAAAACTCTTTTCGGGCGGGTGTTCCACGGTGTTGATCGCGGCGTCGGGCACGTAGAACGTGTCGTAGCCCAGGCGCATCAGGCTGAACCAGCTGGACTTGTCATCACCGGTGAGAAATTTGAAGCGGCCCAGGCGCCAGTGTTGCAGCGAGTCGCTTTCCACGTCGGCGATAAAGCCGGGGTCGGTCACTACGCTGGCACGGAACACCGACATGCGACCGGTCATGGTCAGCACGCGCTTGGACAGGGCCATGGAGCACATGTTGATGTGGCGCTGGGCGAAGCGCAGTTTGTGCCACTCGCTCATGATGTAGCCGCCGCGTACTTCGCAGAATTCGTTGGTGGTCAGGCCACCGACGTTGCCGAACAGTTGGAACCACGGCACGGTCTTGCGCACCACGCCCTCGGCGAGCACGGTGTCGCCGTCGATCACCGCAACCACGGCGCGGTCGTCCGGCAGGTGGCGGGAGATGGCACGGAAGCCGAAGGCCAGGCCGTCGCGCTTGCCGGTACCGGCGATACGCACGAAGTCGAGCTTGACGCGGTCGGGCGGGTTCAGCTTTTCCCAAAGGCTCTTGACCAGCAGCTCATCGGACATTTCCACCAGCGAGCAAACCACGGTAGTCGGGAAGCCGCAGTCGATGGCTTCGCGAATCACCGAGCTGTAGACCTGCGCGGTGGTTAGCGCATCGATGCGAAAACTGGTGACCATCAGGAACACGTGGGACGGGTCGGCGGCTTTGCCCAATTTGCGCACTTTGCGGCGCAGGTGCGGGTACACCACATACAGGAACAGCATGCCGCGAAAGAAATGCGTAGCACCCATCGAGTAGCGCCAGATACCCACGGCGCCAATCAGGAAAATAAAATTCTTCGACTCGGAGTCGAACGTACTCGCCGGCAACAGCAGGGCGAGACCCATCAGCAGGCTCAGGAAGAACAGCCAGCCGGCGGATTGGAGCAGTACGTGTTTTAACTTGGACATAAGCGTCATCCGAAGGTGAAGAAGGTTGCGCGCTGCACGTGCTGGGGATCAGGACACGTGCAGCGCGAAACTTGCCGTTGCTGTTACCAGCAAATGCCTTCGGTACGGCCGGTCGCGCTGGTGGCCTTGGACATGAAGCCCACCAGGTCGATCACTTGCTTGCCGTCCGGAGCGTTCTGCGCCAGGGCGCGGAATTTCTCGTCACGGTTGCCGAGGATGATCACGTCGGAGTTGTTGATCACGTCGTCGAAGTCCGAGTTGAGCAGGGACGACACGTGCGGGATCTTGCCTTCGATGTAGTCCTTGTTGGCCCCGTGTACACGGGCGTATTCGACGTTGCTGTCGTAGATGCTCAGGTCAAAGCCCTTGCCGATCAGCATTTCCGCCAGCTCTACCAGCGGGCTTTCGCGCAGGTCGTCGGTGCCGGCCTTGAAGCTCAGGCCCAGCAGGGCGACTTTGCGCTTGTCGTGGCTGGAGACGATGTCGAAGGCGTTCTGCACCTGGGATTCGTTGCTGCGCATCAGCGAGTTGAGCAGTGGCGCTTCCACGTCCAGGGAGCTGGCGCGGTAGGTGAGGGCGCGCACGTCTTTGGGCAGGCACGAACCGCCGAACGCGAAGCCAGGGCGCATGTAGTACTGGGACAGGTTGAGGGTCTTGTCCTGGCAGACCACTTCCATCACTTCACGGCCGTCGACGCCGACGGCCTTGGCGATGTTGCCGATTTCGTTGGCGAAGGTCACTTTGGTGGCGTGCCACACGTTGCAGGTGTACTTGATCATTTCGGCCACGGCGATGTCCTTGCGGATGATCGGTGCGTCGAGTTCTTCGTACAGCGACTGCAGGACATCGCCGGAGGCTTTGTCGAACTCGCCGATAACGGTCATCGGAGGCAGGTCGTAGTCGGCGATGGCGGTGGATTCACGCAGGAATTCCGGGTTGACCGCGACGCCGAAGTCGACGCCGGCTTTCTTGCCGGAGCAGTCTTCGAGGATCGGGATCACTACGTTCGCGACAGTGCCCGGCAGTACGGTGCTGCGCACCACCACGGTGTGGCGGGTGGCTTTGTCACGCAGGACAAAACCGATCTCGCGGCACACGGCTTCGATGTAGTCGAGTTCCAGGTCACCGTTTTTCTTGCTCGGCGTGCCGACGCAGATCATCGACAGGTCGGTATCGCGGATGGCTTCGGCGAAGTTGGTGGTACCACGCAGTCGACCGGTTGCGATGCCTTGGTTCAACAGTTCGCCCAGACCCGGTTCAACGATCGGCGATTTGCCGGCGTTGATCAGGTCGATCTTTTCCTTGGAGATGTCTACGCCGACCACGTCGTGGCCACGGGCAGACAGGCAACCGGCACAGACTGCGCCAACGTAACCCAAACCAAATATGCTGATGCGCATCGCATTTACCTCGTTGTCATTGAAGACGGTGTTAATTCTGCCAATAGATGGCTGGAGTTCATGTTTGCAAGCGTCACTAATGCCACGGAAGTTAGGCGAGCAGACGCCGACTTACCGCGTACAGGCATGTTTAATAGTGAGTGACTAACTATTGCACTCAAGTTGTGCGCAACGTGGCCTTGTTATTGGGGCTTGCCCTCAAATGCAGCCAGCCTTCCGGGGGGAAGGGCCTGGCGCCGGCGCCGTAGAGCGTTGATAGAGGCAATTAGCCCTTTTTAATCAATCTCTTAAGCGTTAGCACCGACACATTCGGGTAAGCGCTGCCTTGGCCTATAGGGGATAGCAATACATCCTTATCGCCGCCCTCAACTCATATCAGTTGATGATGTGACCCGTGAGTCAAAGTTGATGGGGCAACTTCGCTACTTCCTTGGGTCGTTATGTAAGTCATCTCTTACAGGAGCAGAGAATTTCGTTACCGGTGGTATGAGCGGTGCTTTTGGGTGAAGTTCCTAGCCACTCATCCTGTTTGCCGAAATTTTTTGAAATATTAGCGGAGATGGCACTAGTACTATATTGATAGCACTTGCTATTTGGGCCAGTAGTTACAGGTAGTTGGCGCGATGGGATAGTTTTGTGCCACTAGTGTTCAAAAAAAGTGGTGCCACTACGAAAAAAAACGACGGATGTCGAGTGAAAGAATTGTTAGGTATGCGACAGAATATTTTTTGACGTCAAATAAATGACGATGCGGGGATGAAATGCAATCAAAAAGTGGGAGGGGGCTTGCTCCCGATAGCAGTAAAACAGTCGATATATGAGCCGACTCAAACACCGCCATTGGGGGCAAGCCCTCTCCCACAGGTGCAACTTATCGTCTGAAAGAGGGCGCTAGGCTTCATTCAGGTGCGTGATCGCGCAAAAACACCAGGTTGTCCGGCTTGGACTGCTCCGCATTGAAGCGATAGCCCTGCACGTCGAACTGCTTGAGCCGGGCCGGGTCGCTGATGCGTTCTTCGATGACGAAACGGCTCATCATGCCGCGGGCTTTTTTCGCGTAGAAACTGATGATCTTGTACTGGCCGTTCTTCAGGTCCTTGAACTCGGTATTGATGATTCGTGCATTCAACGCCGTGCGCTTGACCGCCGAGAAGTATTCGTTGGACGCCAGGTTAAGCAGCACGTCATCGCCTTGCTCGGCCAATGCCTGGTTGAGCCACTCGCTGATGCGCGTGCCCCAGAAGGCGTAGAGGTCCTTACCGCGAGCGTTGGCCAGTTTGGTGCCCATCTCCAGGCGATACGGCATCATCAAGTCCAAGGGGCGCAGCAGGCCGTATAGGCCCGAGAGCATGCGCAGGTGGTCCTGGGCGTAGTTGAAATCGGCATCGCTGAAAGTGTCGGCGTTGAGGCCGGTGTACACGTCGCCTTTGAAGGCGAGCAAGGCCTGCTTGGCGTTCTCGGGGGTGAAAGCGGGCGTCCAACTGCCGAAACGCGCAGCGTTGAGGCCACCGATTTTATCGGACACGTGCATCAGCTCGCTGATTTGCGCCGGGCTCAGCTCGCGCAATTGTTCGATCAGTTCCTGGGAATGATCGAGGTATTGCGGCTGGGTGAAGCGCGGGGTTACCGGCTTTGACTCGAAATCGAGGGTCTTGGCGGGGGAAATCACCATCAGCATGAAGTCGTCTCCTTTAATCGTGGGCGCGATTCTAGGGGCTGGGGCGTTTTGACTCCACCTATGATGGCGATAGGCGTGATCCGCTATAGTGGCCGACGACTCTGGAGAGGGAGACCCTGTGTGCGAATAGCGCTTTTATTGTCCGCGTGCCTGTTATGTGTGGGCGCCCATGCGGCGCCGGTGGATGTGGCCAGCCTGGACCGTGGTACCTGGCCCGAAAAGCTCACCAGCCCGGCGCTGTTCGATGTGGCCTCGCGCGCGGAAATCCTGATGTTTGCCCACGGCCTGCTGGCCAGCGAAGCCTTGGATGACGCGGCGCTCAAGCAGCGCCTGGGCTTGAAGATCATCAACCGGGCCGCCATCGATGACCTGCGCCGCCAGCTCTGGCAGCGCCTGCTGGAAAACTACACCTTCGCCCAGCAGAGCTGCGAGGTCGATGCCTCGTTCTGTTATCTGGTGGAAAACATGGACGACCTGCGCGAGGAGGCCGGCAAGCTTCAGGTCAGCGAAGACTCCTTCTATATAGGCTGGGCCGCTCCCAGCCATGCCTTCCACGAGCGCTATCTGGACGAGCTGCTGCGCAAGGCCGCGCTGTTCCCGCAGATCAGCAGTGAAGTCGCGCGTTTCGGCGATCACGAGCGCAATGGCGACGAACTCAACGACCGCCTGTTCCTGCTCACCTTCGACGGCGGCCCGGCGCCGGTCAGCGGCAATACCGACTGGCTGGTCGACTACCTGCGCAAGCAGAAGATGAACGCTACGTTCTTCGTCCTCGGCAGCAGCCTGCAAACCCGTGTGCAACGCAGTTCCGCCGCCGAGGTAGAGGCGGTGTACCAGGGCCAGTGTGTCGGCACCCAGGGTTGGCAATACCGGTCCCACAGTCATTGGGTGGACTGGCAAAGCTCGATCACCCGCAGTGCGGCGCTGGTGCAGAACCTGATGCCGGAGAACTACGTGCCGCTGTTCCGTCCGCCCTACGGTCAGCGTCGCGCGGACAGCCAGGGCTTCTTCCAGGCGCAGGGCTTGCAGGTGGCGTTATGGGACATCGATTCCCAGGATGAGCCGGGCAAACTCAAGGCCGAGGAGTCGGCACAACGGGTGTTGACGCTGATGCTGCTGTGGCGCAAAGGCGTGATTGTGTTTCATGACACCCAGGACAAGGCGCGCGTGGCATTACCGCAGTTGCTGCAGGCGACGGGGCAGAGTGGTCTGGGGTGGCAGGACTGCCGCGAGGCATTTCGCTGAGGGGCCCGGCCCTGTTGGGTCTGGGGTATTTTTGGGGGATTTTTTTGCAACATTTCGATGCAGGCGGACTTCCGACTTTAACGAGGTACATGGCACTCGGCTAGTGCTATTCGTCATCCTGAAAAATAAACTTCAAAAAAACGTCAAAGTGCTTTTTCCTGTCATGGGTTTTGCGGTATTACGAAGTCAGATCGCCGAAACCTGCATCACAGGTGGCGTCTTACAAGACTCCTCATGTGGGCAATGCACTTGACGTCACTTAAGGTGCATTTCGGTGGTCGAATCGAGGCGCAGCACTGTCGTGGTATTGCGTCGACTGGCTCCCACAAAGGTGACCGAGTATGGATGATCATGGACGCACCCCTTCTTCCGACCAGCCAATCCTTTATGTGCTCGATACCAACGTATTGATCCACGATCCAAACGCTCTGCTTAATTTCGAAGAACACCACGTCGCTATCCCGATGATCGTGCTTGAGGAACTCGACAAACTCAAAAGTGGGCACCACAGCGTTGCCGCCGAATGCCGCCAGGCTATCCGCCTGATCGACAAGACATTGGGCGAAGCGTCACCGGAGGACGTTGAAGTCGGCGTGCCGATCCAGCGTGGCAAAAGCGGGCCCAAGGGCTTGCTGTCGATTCTGATGAGCAAGCGCGGCGAGCCCACCAGCCTGCTGCCGGAAAACCTCAACGACAACAAAATCATCAACCAATTGATCGACCTGCATGCGCGTGACAAGGACCTGCGTGTGGTGCTGGTGACCAAAGACATCAACATGCGCCTCAAGGCCCGAGCGTGTGGGATCGCGGCCGAGGATTACAGTACCGACCAACTGGTCGACGACGTGTCGATGCTGTCCCGTGGTTATCACATGATGACCGGCTCGTTCTGGGACCGCGTGAGCAAGGTCGAAACCCGTCAGGACCATGGCCGCACCTGGCATCAGGTACAACTGATCGACAACCTTCCGGCCGTGCATATCAATGAATTCATCGTCGACGAACAGGGCTTCGTGGGCTGGATCAAAGAGATCCAGGTAGACAAGCTGCTGATCCTCGACCTGCATCAGGAACCCCTGTTGCACCAGGAAGCCTGGGGCCTGAAGCCGCGTGACATCTACCAGAGCCTGGCGCTGTACGCGCTGCTCGACCCGGATATCCATCTGGTCAACCTGACCGGCGCCGCTGGCTCGGGGAAAACCATCCTCGCGTTGGCCGCCGCCATCGAGCAGACCATGGTGACCAAGCGTTATCGCCGCATTATCGCCACCCGCAGCGTGCAGGGCCTGGACCAGGAAATCGGCTTCCTGCCCGGCACCGAGGCGGAAAAAATGGAGCCGTGGCTGGGGGCGATCACCGACAACCTCGAAGCCTTGCACATGGATGACGAAAACACCCATGGCAGCGTCGACTACATCCTCAGCAAAGTGCCGTTGCAGTTCAAATCCCTCAACTACATCCGAGGTCGCAGCTTCCAGCAGAGCCTGATTTTGATCGATGAATGCCAGAACCTCACGCCGCACCAGATGAAAACCATCATCACCCGTGCCGGCGCCGGTTCCAAAGTGGTGTGCCTGGGCAACCTGGCACAGATCGACACCCCTTACCTGTCCGCGACCAGCTCCGGGCTGACGTACCTCACGGAACGCTTCAAAGACTTCCCGAACGGCGTGCATATCGCGCTGCAAGGGGTACCGCGCTCGATTCTGGCCGAATACGCCGAATCGCACCTGTAAACGCGATCAAGGGGGGAGGGGGCTTGCTCCCGATTGCTGTGGGCCAGTTAACAGAAATGTTGAATGTGCCACCGCTGTCGGGTTCAAGCCCCCTTCCACATTTTGTTCCGTGTTGGGTTTACAATCGCGGCTCCTGATCAGGAGTATCGCTGTGCTGACTCATCTCGATTCCCAAGGCCGCGCCCATATGGTCGACGTCACTGACAAGTCCGTGACGTTCCGTGAAGCGGTGGCTGAAGCGCGGGTGCGCATGTTGCCCGAAACCCTGCAAATGATTGTCGACGGCGCCCATCCCAAGGGTGACGTGTTTGCCGTGGCCCGCATTGCCGGGATCCAGGCCGCGAAAAAAACCAGTGATCTGATCCCCCTGTGTCATCCGCTGATGTTGACGGGCGTCAAGGTCGAACTCAGTGCCGAGGGCGCAGACTGTGTGCATATCGTCGCGCGCTGCAAGCTCTCCGGGCAGACCGGTGTGGAGATGGAAGCATTGACCGCCGCCAGTGTCGCGGCACTGACGATCTACGACATGTGCAAGGCGGTGGATCGCGGCATGACCATCGAAAGTATTCGCCTGCTGGAAAAACTCGGCGGCAAGAGCGGCCATTTCAAGGCGGATGAACAATGAGCGTCAACGTACTGTTTTTTGCGCGCTACGCCGAAGCGGTGGGCTTCGATTCGCTGGAAATGGAAGGCGACTTCGCGACTGTCGACGCGGTGCGCCAGGCATTGGCCGCTGATCCGGAGTTCGCAGTGCTCAACGAAACGAGCCTGATGTGCGCGCGCAACGAGGAGCTGTGCAGCCTCGACGAACCGGTGCAGGCCGGCGATGAAGTGGCGTTTTTCCCGCCCGTGACCGGAGGCTGAACATGGCCATCTGCGTGCAGGTCGAAGCGTTCGATCCCGGGGCTGAAGTCAACGCGATGCACGCGGCCAATGTGGGCGTGGGCGCGGTGGTGAGTTTTGTCGGCTATGTGCGCGACTTCAATGATGGCCGCGACGTGTCGGGGATGTTTCTGGAGCACTACCCCGGCATGACCGAAAAGGCCCTGGCCAAGATTGCCGTTGAGGCTGAGCAGCGCTGGCCGTTGCTCAAGTTGGAGGTGTTGCACCGCGTCGGCGCGCTGGAGCCGGGTGAGCCGATTGTGTTCGTGGCGGCGGCCAGTGCCCATCGCCAGGCGGCATTTGACGCCTGTGCGTTTGTGATGGATTACCTGAAAACGCGGGCACCGTTCTGGAAAAAGGAAAACACGCCCGACGGTGCGCGCTGGGTGGAAGGGCGCGACAGCGACCACGCTGCTGCAGACCGCTGGAAATAGCACGCCAAACACAGATGCAAATGTGGGAGGGTGCAAGCCCCTCCCACATTTTTTAGCGCATTCCAACCGTTAAGGGCGTTTGCGCTCCACGGCCCGCAACAGATGCGTCGGCGGCGTCTCGCAGCTGATCTTGCGCCCCAGCAGCGCCTCGATCGACGGCAACTGGTACGAGTCGTCCTCGCCCGCAAAGCTGATCGACACACCGGCAGCGCCTGCACGACCGGTACGGCCAATGCGGTGCACGTAGTCGTCCGGTACTTCCGGCAGGGTGAAGTTGATCACGTGGCTGATGCCGTCAATGTGAATCCCGCGCCCGGCCACATCGGTGGCCACCAGCACGCGAATCTTGCCTTCGCGGAAACCTTCCAGGGTCTTGATGCGCTTGTGCTGCGGCACATCGCCGGACAGTTGCGCGGCGTTGACGCCATCGCGCACCAGGCGTTCCTCGATGCGGCGCACTTCGTCCTTGCGGTTGGCGAACACCATGACGCGTTCCCAGCCGTTGTCGTTGACCAGGTTGTAGAGCAGCTTGTACTTGTCGGCACCGGCCACGGCATAGATATGCTGTTCGACGTTTTCGCTGGCGACGTTCAGCGCCTCGATCTCGACGATGGACGGGTCGGTGGTCCACTGCTTGGCGAGGTTCATCACGTCTTCGGTGAAGGTCGCGGAGAACAGCAGGGTCTGGCGCTCGCTCTTGGGCGGGGTCTGGCGAATGATCTGGCGCACTTGTGGGATAAAGCCCATGTCGAGCATGCGGTCGGCTTCGTCCAGCACCATGACTTCGACCATATCCAAATGCACGTCGCCGCGCTGGTTGAAGTCCAGCAGGCGGCCCGGCGTGGCCACCAGAATGTCGCAATGGCGGGCTTCGAGGTGCTTGAGCTGCTTGTCGAAGTCCATGCCGCCGACGAACGTCATGACGTTCAGGCCCGTGTACTTGGTCAGGTCGGCGGCGTCTTTGGCGATCTGCACCACCAGCTCGCGAGTGGGAGCGATGATCAGCGCGCGCGGTTCACCCATGTAGCGTTCTTTGGGCGGCGGCGTTTGCAACAGTTGGGTGATGATCGAAATCAGGAACGCGGCGGTCTTGCCGGTACCGGTTTGCGCGCGGCCGATGGCGTCTTTGCCCGCGAGGGTAAAGCCCAGCACTTGTGCCTGGATGGGCGTGCAGTACGGGAAACCCAGGTCCTGGATGGCGTGCATCAGTTCCGGGGCCAGTTTGAAGTCGTGGAAGCGGGTTTTGCCTTCCTGGGGCTCGACGACGAAGTCTTCGAGTTTCCAGGGGATGACGACCGGCTTGGGTGCTCGCTCACGGCGAGGCTTGGGCGCAGGTTCGGCTTTTACCTCAGCAGGTATGGCCTGTGCGGGTGGCGTCACCGTCGGCGTCTTCGGCTGGGCGACAGGTGCTGTCCGGTCTGGCTGTTGGCCGTCATTACGGTTGCCGGGCGTGGGGACAGGAGCACTGGAATCAGGCGCGAGCGGCTCAGCCTCGTTTTTGCCGAACATCTTCTTGAGTGCTTTGAGCACGGTGATCTCATTAATTGGTTAAGGAATATACGCCGGCCAGTGTAATGCAAGAATCGGGCGCGGCGTAGTGCGTCTGTCATACGGCTACCTAAACGCGGCGTTCAGCGCAGGCGGTCGGCCAACCAGGTACCAATATCGTGTATCTCCTGGGGTAACACTTCGTGGCCCATTGGGTATTCCTGCCATGTCACGGTGACACCACGGCTCTTGAGGTGCTCATACGCGGTACGGCCCATGGCGTTCTGCACCACCTCGTCGTATTGGCCGTGCAGGCACAAGGCAGGAATGCGTTGCTGGCTGGCGGACAATTGGAGCTCATCGCCGAAGGTCGGTGCATAAGTGGAGAGGGCGATCACGCCACCCAAAGGGCCTTCCAGGTCCTTGAACGCGGTGTGGAATACCACGGCGCCGCCTTGGGAAAAACCAGCGAGGAAAATCCGCGAGGCGTCTATTCCGGTTCTCTTCTGGTCTTCAATCAGGTCTGTGACCATGTTTGAAGAGGTTTGCAGCTCGTCCAGCGATATCGACCGCGCCGGGCTCATCGCCTTGATGTCGTACCAACTGGGCATTTCGTAGCCGCCATTGATCGTCACCGGACGGGTGGGGGCCTGGGGCAAAACGAAGCGGGTGCTCAGCAGGATTTCCTGTAAGGCTTCGGCTACAGGCAGGAAGTCGTAGCGATCGGCACCCAGGCCATGCAACCAGATTACGCAGGCATCTGCGGGCTTGTCGGGCTGAAGAATCAAGGGTTCGGTCATGTCTGCTCCATAGATGTGCATTCGCTCCGATTGGGTGCATCGGAACGGTGCGTCACCGGTTAATTTGTTAATTAGATGTCGCAACTTTGAATCTTTTGCTCTTGACCATGGGCTGAAACGACTCAGCCGTCACTCTGGTACGGCGCTTGCTATGCACAAAGCGATGTCAGGTCTCTCTCGTGGCGGTAACACTATCAGTGACAGCCGCCTCTGGGATAGCAACTGGACTTATAGCGACAGCCTCATGCCGTTTGACCCCAAAAAAAGCCAACACGGGTCAAGATCGCCTCAAAAGGGTGCGGTGGGGTTCAAGCTCCGACACAACAAGAGCAAAACTGGAGGTTTGAATGAAGGTATTGAAATCCACCCTGGCTATCGTTTCCGCGGCCGCTGTACTGGGTGTCAGTGGTTTCGCCCAAGCCGGCGCCACCCTGGACGCCGTGCAGAAGAAAGGCTTTGTGCAATGTGGCGTGAGTGACGGCCTGCCGGGTTTCTCGGTACCGGATGCCAGCGGCAAGATCCTGGGGATCGATGCTGACGTATGCCGCGCTGTTGCCGCTGCCGTGTTCGGCGACGCGACCAAGGTCAAGTTCAGCCAGTTGAACGCCAAGGAGCGTTTCACCGCGCTTCAGTCGGGCGAAGTAGACATCTTGTCCCGTAACACCACCATGACCAGCTCCCGCGATGCGGGCATGGGCCTGAAATTCCCGGGTTTCATCACCTACTACGACGGCATCGGCTTCCTGGTTAACAACAAACTGGGCGTTAAAAGCGCCAAGGAACTGGACGGTGCAACTATCTGCATCCAGGCCGGTACCACCACTGAACTGAACGTTTCCGACTACTTCCGTGGCAACGGTCTGAAATACACCCCGATCACCTTCGACACCTCCGATGAAAGCGCCAAGTCGCTGGAATCCGGTCGTTGCGACGTGCTGACCTCCGACAAGTCCCAACTGTTCGCCCAGCGCAGCAAGTTGGCCTCGCCGAAGGACTACGTGGTTCTGCCGGAAACCATTTCCAAAGAGCCCCTGGGCCCGGTGGTACGTAACGGTGACGACGAGTGGCTGGCCATCGTGCGCTGGGTAGGCTACGCCATGCTCAACGCCGAAGAAGCCGGTATTACTTCGAAAAACGTTGAAGCTGAAGCCAAGTCCACCAAGAACCCGGACGTCGCGCGTCTGCTCGGTGCCGACGGCGAATACGGCAAAGACCTGAAAGTGAAGAAAGACTGGGTCGTGCAGATCGTCAAGCAAGTGGGTAACTACGGTGAAGTGTTCGAGCGCAACCTCGGCAAGAGCACCCCGTTGGAAATCGACCGTGGCCTGAACGCGCTGTGGAACAACGGCGGCATTCAATACGCACCGCCTGTGCGCTGATCGCTGATGGTTCTGTCACCCGGTGGGCCAACCGCCGGGTGATGTTCTGTTCCATTCTTTCCGGGGCACTTCATGCAAAATCAAATCGGCGCACCAAAGCAGAAGCTCAGCTTCAGCGATCCCAAAGTGCGTGCGTGGCTCTTCCAGATCATCACGATTGTGGCGGTGGTCTCGCTGGGCTGGTACCTCTTCAACAATACCCAGACCAACCTTCAACACCGAGGCATTACCTCGGGTTTCGACTTTCTTGAGCGCAGTGCCGGCTTCGGCATCGCGCAGCACTTGATCGACTACACCGAATCGGACAGCTATGCCCGCGTCTTTGTAATCGGCTTGCTCAACACCCTGCTGGTGACCTTCATCGGCGTGATCCTGGCTACCCTGCTCGGCTTTATCGTCGGCGTGGCGCGACTGTCGCCGAACTGGATGATCAACAAGCTGGCGACGGTGTATGTGGAAGTGTTCCGCAACATTCCGCCGCTGCTGCAGATCCTGTTCTGGTACTTCGCGGTGTTCCTGACCATGCCGGGGCCGCGCAACAGCCATAACTTCGGCGATACCTTCTTTGTCAGCAGCCGTGGCCTGAACATGCCGGCGGCGCTGGCCGCCGATGGGTTCTGGCCGTTTGTGGCCAGTGTAGTGCTGGCGATTGTGGCGATCGTGCTGATGACTCGTTGGGCCAACAAGCGCTTTGAAGCCACCGGTGTTCCGTTCCATAAGTTCTGGGCGGGCCTGGCGTTGTTCATCGTGATCCCGGCACTGTGCGCGTTGATCTTCGGCGTGCCGCTGCACTGGGAAATGCCCAAGCTGCAAGGCTTCAACTTTGTCGGCGGCTGGGTGCTTATCCCTGAACTGCTGGCACTGACCCTGGCCCTGACGGTGTACACCGCGGCGTTCATCGCCGAGATCGTGCGTTCGGGCATCAAGTCGGTCAGCCACGGCCAGACCGAAGCCGCGCGTTCCCTGGGCCTGCGCAATGGGCCGACGCTGCGTAAGGTGATCATTCCGCAAGCCTTGCGGGTGATCATTCCGCCGCTGACCAGCCAATACCTGAACCTGGCGAAAAACTCGTCGTTGGCCGCCGGTATCGGTTATCCGGAAATGGTTTCGCTGTTTGCCGGCACGGTGCTCAACCAGACCGGCCAGGCCATCGAAGTCATTGCCATCACCATGAGCGTGTACCTGGCGATCAGCATCAGCATTTCCCTGCTGATGAACTGGTACAACAAGCGCATTGCGCTGATCGAGCGGTGAGGAAACGCACATGAGTTCTCATACTTTCAAACCCGATATGCCGCCGCCGAGCAAAGTCTTCGGCCCGGTGGCATGGATGCGCGCCAACCTGTTTTCCAGTTGGCTCAATACCTTGCTGACTTTGCTGTCGATTTACCTGGTGTACCTGGTGGTGCCGCCGATCCTGCATTGGGCCATCCTCGATGCCAACTGGGTGGGCACCACTCGCGCCGATTGCACCAAGGAAGGCGCCTGCTGGGTGTTCATCCAACAGCGCTTCGGGCAGTTCATGTACGGCTACTACCCCGGCGACCTGCGCTGGCGCGTGGACCTGACCGTGTGGCTGGCGATTGTCGGCGTGGCGCCGTTGTTCCTCTCGCGCTTCCAACACAAGGCCATCTACGGCCTGAGCTTCCTGGTGCTGTACCCGATCGTTGCCTACTTCCTGCTGCACGGTGGCGTGTTCGGCTTGACCAACGTGGCGACCAGCCAGTGGGGCGGCCTGATGCTGACCCTGGTGATCGCCACTGTCGGCATCGCCGGCGCCTTGCCGCTGGGTATTGTGCTGGCACTGGGGCGACGTTCGAACATGCCGGCGATTCGTGTGGTCTGCGTGACCTTCATCGAATTCTGGCGCGGCGTGCCGTTGATCACGGTGCTGTTCATGTCGTCGGTGATGCTGCCGTTGTTCCTGCCTGAAGGCATGAACTTCGACAAGCTGCTGCGGGCGCTGATCGGCGTGATCCTGTTCCAGTCGGCCTATGTGGCCGAAGTGGTGCGCGGCGGGTTGCAGGCGATTCCTAAAGGTCAGTACGAAGCGGCCGCGGCGATGGGCCTGGGTTACTGGCGCAGCATGGGTCTGGTGATTCTGCCGCAAGCCCTGAAGCTGGTGATCCCGGGCATCGTCAACACGTTTATTGCGCTGTTCAAGGACACCAGCCTGGTGATCATCATCGGCCTGTTCGACCTGCTCAACAGCGTCAAGCAAGCTGCCGCCGACCCCAAATGGCTGGGCATGGCCACTGAAGGCTACGTGTTCGCCGCCCTGGTGTTCTGGATTTTCTGTTTTGGTATGTCGCGCTATTCCATGCATCTGGAACGCAAGCTCGACACAGGCCACAAGCGTTAGGAGTTCTTTTTATGAGCGAAGCAATCAAACAGCCTGTGAGCCCTGAAGGCATTATCCAGATGCAGGGCGTCAACAAGTGGTACGGCCAGTTCCACGTGTTGAAAGACATCAACCTGAACGTCAAGCAGGGCGAGCGTATCGTGCTGTGCGGGCCGTCGGGTTCGGGCAAGTCCACCACCATCCGCTGCCTCAACCGTCTGGAAGAGCACCAGCAGGGCCGCATCGTGGTCGACGGCGTGGAACTGACCAACGACCTCAAGCAGATCGAAGCGATCCGTCGTGAAGTGGGCATGGTGTTCCAGCACTTCAACCTGTTCCCGCACCTGACCATCCTGCAGAACTGCACGTTGGCGCCGATGTGGGTGCGCAAGATGCCCAAGCGCAAGGCCGAAGAAATTGCCATGCACTACCTGGAGCGCGTGCGTATCCCGGAGCAGGCGCACAAGTTTCCGGGGCAACTCTCCGGCGGCCAGCAACAGCGTGTGGCGATTGCCCGTGCCTTGTGCATGAAGCCGAAAATCATGCTGTTCGATGAGCCAACCTCGGCGCTCGATCCGGAAATGGTCAAGGAAGTACTCGACACCATGATCGGCCTGGCCGAAGACGGCATGACCATGTTGTGCGTGACCCACGAAATGGGCTTCGCGCGCACCGTGGCCAACCGCGTGATCTTCATGGACAAGGGCGAGATCGTTGAGCAGGCGGCGCCGAATGACTTCTTCGACAACCCGCAGAATGATCGGACCAAGTTGTTCTTGAGCCAGATTTTGCATTGATCGATGGTTAAAACAATAAACCCGGCCTGGCCGGGTTTATTTTTGTCCGTTCAGCAGGCCTTGAGCGCCTCATGCCCTGTGTCCACTGTATGAGTGAACCCCCGTAAGTCAGCGCCTTCGGCCAATACCTTGGCGTCGGCAAGCAAATGCGGGTAACGGTCCAGTAATCGCATCAACAGAACCAGTGGCTTGGGTGGCAGAAGCTCACCGCGTTCATAACGTGAAAAAGCGTTGTGACCGCCACCGGACAACAGTTGCACGGCTTCTTTTTGCGTAAGTTGCAGCTTGCGACGGATACGTCTCATCTCGTTGCCGATCATTGTCCGCGCGGCGCGGACGAGTTCATCACCTACCTTTGCGTGGCGCTCTGAACTATCCGGGTCATACATGCCGTCGCCGCATACATGGCATTCCCAGCCGGAAAGATCATCGACACGACGCTCCATCCCTTTGACGCTAATAGTCTCGCTACGGCCCTCGAACCGAGTCATGCCGTCGGGCGTACCGCATATAAAGCACTGTTGAGTTTTCATGAGTCGCACTCCTTGAAGGAGATTACCGGTGGGTTACCGCCTGAGCCGTAGGTGACCTTTATGTAAATCTCCATGCCGTGTGAACTGATGTGGTACACGTCCTGCCAGACCTTATGATCTGCATAGGTAGTCATTGATTTGTACAACATCCTGGTTTGCAATCGAAACACGGCCTCTTGCATTTCATGGATCTCAAAGCCGAGTTTCCTCCCTGTGCTCTTCGCCGTTGAAGTAAAGGCCTTTCCCCCAAGCCGCCTGACATCCGCCTTGATCACCGCCAAATCGTAATGAGGTGTGTACTTTTCCATAAGACACCTGGGTCAAATAATTACCCTTTAAGGGTAATTTTACCAATCGAAAATACTGCTTCTTTTCCCGCCCAAGAACCCTAGTGCCTTGTCTTTGTAGGCAACTCTGAATAGTCTGTAGGAAAATTCATCCTATGATTGGACGAAAGCGCGCACCCATGACAGACATCGCTCCCCTGATTAAACGCTCCCTGGTCGATCAGGCCTTGGAGCAACTGCGTCTGCGCATCGCCGCAGGGGTGTGGGCGGTCGGTGAACGCCTGCCCACCGAGCCCGAGTTGTGCGCCGAGCTGGGCATCAGTCGCAATACCGTGCGCGAAGCCATGCGTGTGTTGGCGTTTTCCGGGTTGATCGAAATCCGCCAGGGTGACGGCAGTTATCTGCGCTCGATGACCGACCCGCTGGGGGCGATGCGCGCGCTGTCCCACTGCACCTTGGAGCAGGCGCAGGAGACGCGGCAGATGCTTGAAGTGGAGGCCATCGGCCTGGCGGCACTGCGGCGTACCGAGCAAGACCTCGAACAGCTGCGGGAGGCGCTGCAGGCCAGCGCCGCGCTGTACCACGGTGAACTGGAGGCCTATATCCGCGCCGACCTGGTGTTCCACACACGCTTGGTGGACGCCGCGCATAACCCGGCGTTGAGCGAGTTGTACCGGTATTTTTCCGCCATCGTCGGTGCGCAGTTGCGCCAGACCCTGAGCATGTCGCCGCGTCGCCAGGCGGTGTTCGACCTGCATGTTGCCCTGCTCGACGCCGTGGAACACCAGGACCCGGAACGTGCCAAATCCCTTTGCCGGCAGTTGATCAATGAACCTTGAACCGCAACGCAACACCGAACTGCTGATCGACGCCGAAGCCGACGACGACGTGGTGCAACAGACGCCGCCAACCGTAAGCCGCCCCTGGTTGCTGCTACTGGGCCTGGTGCTGGTGGCGCTGAACCTGCGCCCGGCGTTGTCGAGCCTGGCGCCCTTGCTCAGTGAAGTCTCCAGCAGCCTGGGGTTGTCGGCCGCCAAGGCTGGGCTGCTGACCACGTTGCCGGTGCTGTGCCTGGGCTTGTTCGCGCCCACCGCACCGATCCTGGCGCGGCGCTTTGGGGCTGAGCGGGTGGTGTTGGGCATCCTGCTGACCCTGGCCGCCGGGATCATCCTGCGCAGTGTGCTGGGTGAAGCGGGGTTGTTTCTCGGCAGCCTGATCGCCGGTGCGAGCATCGGCATTATCGGGGTGTTGCTGCCGGGCATCGTCAAGCGGGATTTCGCCAGGCAGGCGGGCGCCATGACCGGCGTCTACACCATGGCGTTGTGCCTGGGGGCTGCGCTGGCGGCGGGGGCTGCGGTGCCACTCAGTGATTACTTCGGCGATAGCTGGGCGATAGGCCTGGGGTTCTGGATGGTGCCGGCGCTGGTCGCGGCGTTGTGCTGGCTGCCGCAGGTCGGGCAACGACACGGCGCACACCGTGTTGCTTATCGCGTGAAGGGGTTATTGCGCGATCCGTTGGCGTGGCAGGTCACGCTTTATATGGGCCTGCAATCGTCCTTGGCCTACATCGTGTTCGGCTGGCTGCCGTCGATGCTGATCGGCCGTGGCCTGAGCGCCACCGAAGCGGGGCTGGCGCTGTCCGGTTCCATCATCGTGCAATTGTTCAGTTCCCTGGCGGCACCGTGGCTGGCCACGCGGGGTAAAGACCAGCGTTTGGCCATCGTGATCGTGATGTTGCTGACGCTGGGCGGCCTGTTCGGTTGCCTGTATGCACCCCTCGACGGCTTGTGGGGCTGGGCGATTGTGCTCGGCCTGGGGCAGGGCGGTACTTTCAGCCTGGCGCTGACCCTGATCGTACTGCGCTCGCGCGACGCCCATGTGGCCGCGAACCTGTCGAGCATGGCCCAGGGCATCGGATACACCCTGGCCTCCATGGGGCCGCTGGCCGTGGGCCTGGTGCACGATTGGACCGGTGGGTGGGGCGCGACGGGCTGGATTTTCGCAGTGATCGGCGTGGCGGCCATGGTCGCCGGGGTTGGCGCGGGCCGTGCGCGGTACGTAGGCGTGAGCAGCGAAAAAGTCTAGCGCCGCCCCCGTGCCCCTAGCCCCGGTCATTTGCGTGGCGAATGTCAGTGGCGTTAGCGGCGCGGGCGGCTTATCGTGCGCCTACCTTTTCGACGCCAGCGGAGCCTGCCCATGAGCGATGCCCATAACGCCCTGATCACCCAGTTCTACACGGCCTTCCAGCGCCTGGACGCCGACGCGATGGCCGCCTGCTACACCGAGGATGTGGTGTTCAGCGACCCGGCCTTCGGTGAGTTGCGCGGGCGCGATGTCGGCGATATGTGGCGCATGCTGACCACGCGTGCCAAGGACTTCTCCCTGACGTTCGACAACGTGCGCAGCGATGATCGCAGCGGCGGTGCGCATTGGGTGGCTACGTACTTGTTCAGTGCCACCGGCAACACCGTGGTCAATGATATTCAGGCGCGGTTTGTGTTGCGCGACGGCAAGATCTGCGAGCACCACGACAGCTTCGACCTGTGGCGCTGGTCGCGCCAGGCATTGGGCACCAAAGGCTTGCTGCTGGGCTGGACACCGCTGGTGAAAAACGCCGTGCGCGCCCAGGCGAACAAAGGCTTGAAGGCATTTCAGGCGAGTCGTTGATAAGCTTGGCGTTCCTCTGGTTTGTTGAATCCGCCTGTGACTGATCCTGTCGAACCCAAACCCTGGTTTGTGTACTTGGTGCGCGCCGCCAATGGCGCGCTGTATTGTGGCATCAGCAATGACCCGGTACGCCGCTTTGCCTCGCACCAGAGCGGCAATGGCGCGCGGTTTTTCCTCTCCAGCCCGGCGGTGGCGTTGGTCTATACCGAGCAGTGCGCAAGCAAAGGCGAGGCGCTGCGCCAGGAGCGGTTGATCAAGAAATTGAAGAAGAGCGCCAAGGAGTGTCTGGCGGCCAGTGGTTCATTGATCTGACTGATGGGCGGCTATCACACCCACTGAGCCCGTTGCAGGCTAAGCTGCGGGTTCATTTGTCCAGTGGACCCCAGCATGTCTGAGCTAATCCTGCACCACTACCCCACATCCCCCTTCGCGGAAAAAGCGCGGCTGTTGCTGGGGTTCAAAGGCCTGTCCTGGCACTCGGTGCATATCTCGCCGGTGATGCCAAAGCCGGACCTGACTGCCCTCACCGGCGGCTACCGCAAGACCCCGGTGCTGCAAGTGGGTGCCGATATCTATTGCGACACCGCCCTGATCGCCCGCCGTCTGGAGCAGGAAAAGGTCGCGCCGGCGTTGTTCCCGCTGGGCCAGGAGATGATCACCCAAACCTTCGCCACCTGGGCCGACAGTGTGGTGTTTGCCCACGCCGTGAGCCTGGTGTTCCAGCCTGAGTCGGTGGCGGTGCGTTTCGGCAAGTTGCCGCCGGAAGCGATCAAGGCGTTCCTCGCGGACCGCGCCGCGCTGTTCAGCGGCGGCACGGCCAGCAAGCTGCCGGCGGAACTGGCCAAGCACCAATGGCCGGCGATCATGGCGCGCCTGGAGCAGCAATTACAGCGTGAACCGGGGGACTTTCTGTTTGGCGAGCCGTGCATTGCCGACTTTGCCCTGGCCCATCCGTTGTGGTTCCTCAAGGCGACGCCCGTGACCGCGCCGTTGGTGGATGCGTATCCGGCCGTGTCGGCGTGGTTGGGCCGCGTGCTCGGTTTTGGTCACGGCACCGCCAGCCAGATGAGCGCCGAGCAAGCATTGGACGTTGCGCGCAACGCCACACCGGCGCCGTTGCCCGCGGAAGTGTTCGAGGACTTGAATGGCTTCCAGCCCGGTCAGCAGGTGAGCATTAGCGCCATCGATTACGGGGTCGACCCGGTCGCCGGCGAATTGCTCTTTGCCGGGCGCGAAGAGCTGATCCTGCGCCGCACCGACGCGCGAGCGGGCACCGTGCATGTGCATTTTCCGCGCTTCGGTTTCCGCATCCAGGCGCACTGATTAAAAATAATTTGCACATAAACGTGAGGTAAACCGGCGGCCCATCCGTGTAGTGCTTGAAACTGCGATTTATTCGCATTAACAGCGTTTTCTACACGGGTTCTCACAGCATGAAGTCGATGGCGGGCGGTTTGGTTAAACAGTGGCTGGGAGCCTCGGTATTGGTGGTGTCGGGGCTAGCGTTGCTGCCGTTGTGCGTGGCACAGGCGCAAGAGCAGCAAAGTGCCCAGTTCAATTTTGCCCTGGCCGCCAAGCCGCTGCCCCAGGCCCTGAGCGACTTCAGCCGGGTGACCGGCATCAGCGTGATCTACACCGACGAAGCGCCCTACGGCCTCAACGCCCCGGCGGTCAGCGGGCAGATGAGCGCCACGGCGGCCTTGCAACGCCTGCTGGGCGACTCCGGCTTCACGTTCCGCCAAATCGATGCCCGCACATTGGCCCTGGAGCCGCTACCCACCGATGGCGCGCTCAACCTCGGCGCCACCACCATCAGCGGCGTCGGCCAAACCCAGGACAGCACCAGTTACCAGCCGCCGCCCACCAGCTCGGTGATGCGCTCCCATGCGTTGCTGCTGGAAACCCCGCAAACCGTCAATGTGGTCCCGGCGCAGGTCTTGCGTGACCAGACCCCGCGCAACCTGGACGATGCCTTGGGCAATATCAGCGGCATCACCCAGGCCAACACCTTGGCCAGCACTCAGGACGCGGTGATGCTGCGCGGCTTCGGCGACAACCGTAACGGTTCGATCATGCGCGACGGCATGCCGATAGTGCAGGGGCGCGCATTGAACGCCACGGCCGAGCGCGTCGAAGTGCTCAAGGGCCCGTCCTCGTTGCTGTATGGCATCCAGGACCCGGGCGGCGTGGTGAATATCGTCAGTAAAAAGCCCGAGTTGAGCCCCTCCACGTCCCTGACCGTGCGCGGCTCCACCTTTGGCGACGGCAAGAACGGCAGCGGCGGCGGCCTCGACACCACCGGGCCGATCGGTGATTCGGGCCTGGCCTATCGCCTGATCGTCGACCACGAAGACGAAGACTACTGGCGCAACTTCGGCACCCATCGCGAAACGCTGGTTGCCCCGTCCCTGGCCTGGTACGGCGACAGCACCAAGTTGCTGTTCGCCTATGAACACCGCGAGTTTCTCTCGCCGTTCGACCGTGGCACCGCCATCGATAAGTCCAACCACCCGTTGGACATCCCGTCCACCCGGCGTCTGGATGAACCGTTCAACAACATGCAAGGCCGCTCCGACCTGTACCGCTTCGAAGCCGACCATGACGTGAACGACGACTGGAAAGCCCACTTCGGCTATAGCTGGAACCGCGAGACCTACGATGCCAGCCAAGTGCGCGTCAGTGCGGTGAATGACAACGGCACCCTGACCCGCAAAATGGACGGCACCCAGGGCGCGATCACCACCGACCGTTTCGCCACCGCGAGCCTGGAAGGCAAGGTCAACGCACTGGGCATGCAACATGACGTGGTGTTCGGCCTGGACGACGAGTACCGCAAGATCTATCGCGCCGACCTGATCCGCCAGGCCTCGCGCACCACCTTCAACTACAACAACCCGGTGTACGGCAATGAAGTGGCGGGCAGCACGGTCAGTGCCACCGACAGCGCCCAGACCGACCTGCTGCGCAGCGACTCGGTGTTTTTCCAGGACGCGATTCACCTGAACGAGCGGTGGATTTTTGTCGCCGGCGCGCGTTACCAGATGTACGACCAATACGCCGGCAAGGGCGTGCCGTTCAAGGCCAACACCAACGGCAACGGCCAGGCCTGGGTGCCGCGCGCCGGCCTGGTGTATCGCTACACCGACGAGTTGTCGTTCTACGGCAGCTACACCGAGTCGTTCAAACCCAACTCCACCATCGCCGCCCTGGCCGACAACAGCACCTTGACCGGCGACCTGACGCCCGAGGAATCCAAATCATGGGAGTTGGGCGCCAAGCTCGACATCCCTGGGCGCATCACCGCCAGTGCGGCGTTGTTCAATATCGACAAGCGCAACGTCCTGGTCTCGGTGGGCTCCAATGCCAACACGGTCTACAGCATCGCCGGCCAGGTGCGCTCCCGGGGCTTGGAACTGGACGCCAGCGGCCAGCTGACCGACCAGTGGAGCGTGATCGGCAGCTACGCCTTCACCGACGCCGAAGACGTCAAGGACAAGGACCCGACCCTGCAAGGCAACCGCCTGCAGAACGTGGCCAGGCACACCGGCTCGCTGTCGGCGGTGTATGACTTCGGCAACGTGTTCGGCGGCGATCAATTGCGAGTCGGCGCGGGTGCGCGTTATGTGGGCGAGCGCGCAGGCGATGCGGCCAACGACTTCAACTTGCCGGGCTACACCGTGGCGGATGCGTTCGCCACTTACGACACCAAAATTGAAGGGCAGAAGGTCAAGTTCCAGCTCAACGTGAAGAACCTGTTTGACCGCACCTACTACACCTCGGCGGCCAGCCGGTTCTTTGTGTCGATGGGGGATGCACGGCAGGTGTCGGTGTCGAGCACGCTGCAGTTCTAAAAGGGGCAGCGGTGACCTGGGGTTGCGGATCAGCACCGATCCAAAGTGTGGGAGGTCAGCCCGCTCGCCATAAGGGGGCGCAGCTGTTAGCGTTGCCGGCACTGATGGCTTGGCGGGAAACGACACCGATGCACTTTGGACGATGGCTGCACCTGCTGTGCTTGAGCTTGTTACTCAATGGTTGCGCCAGCGTTTCGCCGACCTCCACCTCGGCCACCCTCGATCGAATGCTGGCCGACCCGGCCCTCAACGGCGCCACCGTCTCCCTGATGGTGCGCGACGCCCGCAGCGGCGCCACGCTTTACCAATACAATCCGCGTACGCGGCTGGTGCCTGCCTCGAATCTCAAATTGCTGACCACCGCGGCCGCTATGGAGGTGCTGGGGCCGCAATACCGGTTTTCCACGCAGTTGCGCGGTAACGGCGTGCAGCAAGGCGAGCGCCTGACCGGCAACCTTTACCTGCGTGGCCTGGGCGACCCCACCACGCAGCTCGCCGATTACCAGGCGCTGGCCGCGCAGCTGGCGAGCCAGGGCGTGCGTCAAGTGCAGGGGGACCTGGTATTTGACGACACCTGGTTCGACACCGAACGCCTGGGTGTCGACTGGGCGCAGGACGATGAAAGCACCTACTACGGCGCGCAGATTTCGGCGCTCACGGTGTCGCCCGACACCGATTTTGATGCGGGCACCTTGATCGTCACCGCCAAGGCCCCGGCGACAGCCGGCCAGCCGGTGAGTGTGGTGCTAAGCCCGCCAACCGATTACGTACAACTGAGCAATCGCGCGGTCAGTGGCCCGGGCAATACGTACGGCATCACCCGCCGGCACGGCACCAACCTGCTGCAACTCACCGGTGCGCTGGCGCCGGGCGAGCAACGCCGAGAGTGGGTGAGCGTCTGGGAGCCGACGCAACTGGTGGCCAACCTGTTTGAACAGGCGCTGGCGCAGCAGGGCATCAAGGTGCTGGGTCGACGCGTGATCGGCGGTGCCACCCCGAACACCGCGACGCTGTTGGCAGAGCATCAGTCGGCGCCGTTGCAGGCACTGATCACGCCGCTGCTCAAGCTCTCGAACAACAACATGTCCGAAGCCTTGCTCAAGGCCATGGGGCGCCAGACGGCGAATGCGGGCACCGCCCAGGCGGGCGTGGCAGCGGTGGCGGCGTTCATGCAGCGCCAGGGCCTGGACCCGGCGACGCTGAGCCAGGTGGACGGCTCGGGCTTGTCGCGGCGCAATCTGGTGTCGTCGCAGAACTTGACCGACCTGTTGCTGGCCACGGCCAGACAGCCCTGGTTCAAGGCCTGGTACGACGCGCTGCCGATCGCCGGCAACGCAAACCGCATGAGCGGCGGCAGCCTGCGTTATCGCTTGCGCGGCACGCCCGCTGAAAACAACCTGCACGCCAAGACCGGCTCCATGGCGGGCGTCTCGTCGCTCAGTGGCTACATCCAGGATGCCGACGGGCGACGCCTGGTGTTCTCGATGCTCAGCAACAACTACCTGGGCGATGCGGCGCCGATCCGCGCCCTCGAAAACCGCCTGGCTGTGGCCCTGACCCAGTGGCGCGACTGATTCAGGGCTGATAGCCCATGCGCCAACTCACGGCCCGGGTCGCCGCCAGCAAGCGCTGCGCCGCCGGGCCATCTTCGTCGGCGTGGAACAGCGAGGTAGGGCCGACCACCGTCATCACCGCTGCGACGTGCCCGACCGCGTTGAACACCGGTGCCGACAACGCGTCCACGCCCGGCATCAGCAACCCGTGTACAAAATGCAGGCCACGGCGGCGGATCTGCTCGCAGGTGATGGCGTAGGCCCCGTCGTCCGCCAGCGCATGGGCAAGACCTGCCTGCACCTCACGCTCGCGCAGCTCCACGGTTTCCCGCAACGGCAGGAAGGCGCTGAACACCAGCCCGGTGGATGAGCTGAGCAGTGGCAATACCGAGCCCAACTGCGTCACCACCGTGACCGCGCGCACCGCCGGTTCGATCTGCACCACGGTTGCGCCCTGGTTGCCCCATACCGCCAGAAAGCAGGTTTCATTCAACTCGTCGCGCAGTTCCGCCAGGGGCAGGGCGCCGACTTTCAACACGTCCATGCTGCCCAGCGCGGCCAAGCCGACGCGCAAGGCTTCGCGGCCCAGGCCATAGTGGTTGGTGGCGGTGTTCTGTTCGGCAAACCCGGAGGCGATCAAGGCCTGCAGGTAGCGGTGTACCTTGCTCGCTGGCATTTGCACATGTTCGGCCAGGCGCGACAGCGAGGTGGCCGGCGCCAACTCGGCCAGCGCTTTGAGAATGTCGGTACCCACTTCGGCCGAGCGGACTTTCTGTTTACCGGTGTCGCGGGGCTTTTCCATGGAGGGGCGGGAATCCAAGAGATGAATGGGCGTCTTTATAGCTTGACGCTCGATAGTGATCAAATTACGTTATGCGTAAATCGATTACGATAAAAATAACGTGATACAGAGGATGCTCCATGAACCTCGAATACCTGTCGGGCTTCGGCAATGAATTCGCCAGCGAAGCCCTGCCCGGTGCGCTGCCGGTCGGCCAGAACTCCCCGCAAAAAGCGCCGTATGGGCTGTACACCGAACTGTTCTCCGGCACCGCGTTTACCATGGCGCGCAGCGAAGCCCGGCGTACCTGGCTCTACCGCATCCAGCCCTCGGCCAACCACCCGGCGTTCGTCAAGCTGGACCGGCAGTTGGCCGGTGGGCCGCTGGGCGCGGTGACACCCAACCGACTGCGTTGGAACCCGCTGGATATTCCGAGCGAGCCGACCGACTTTATCGACGGCCTCGTCGGCATGGTTGCCAACTCGGCGTCGGAAAAACCCGCAGGTATCAGCATTTATCACTACCGCGCCAACCGTTCGATGGAACGCGTGTTCTTCAACGCCGATGGCGAGTGGTTGATCGTTCCGGAGCAGGGCCGCCTGCGTATCGCCACCGAACTGGGGGTGCTGGAGGTGCAACCGCTGGAAATCGCCGTGCTGCCGCGCGGGCTCAAATTCCGCGTCGAACTGCTGGATGCGCAAGCACGCGGTTATATCGCCGAAAACCATGGCGCCCCGTTGCGCCTGCCGGACCTGGGCCCCATCGGCAGCAACGGCCTGGCCAACCCGCGCGACTTCCTCACCCCGGTCGCCCATTACGAAGACCTGAAGATCCCCACGACGCTGGTGCAGAAGTTCCTCGGCGAGTTGTGGGCCTGCGAGCTGGATCATTCGCCACTCAACGTGGTGGCCTGGCACGGCAATAACGTGCCGTACAAATACGATCTGCGCCGCTTCAATACGATCGGTACGGTGAGTTTCGATCATCCGGACCCGTCGATCTTCACCGTACTGACGTCGCCGACCAGCACCCACGGCCTGGCCAACCTCGACTTCGTGATCTTCCCGCCACGCTGGATGGTGGCCGAGAACACCTTCCGCCCGCCGTGGTTCCACCGCAACCTGATGAACGAATACATGGGCCTGATCCAGGGCGCCTACGATGCCAAGGCCGAAGGCTTCCTGCCCGGCGGTGCGTCGCTGCACAGCTGCATGAGTGCCCATGGCCCGGACGGCGAGACCTGCACCAAAGCCATCAACGTCGAGCTGGCGCCGCACAAGATCGACAACACCATGGCCTTCATGTTCGAGACCAGCCAAGTGCTGCGTCCCACCCAGTTCGCCCTGGACTGCCCGCAACTGCAACCCGCTTACGACGCGTGCTGGGCCGCGCTGCCCGCCACCTTCAACCCGAACCGGAGATAACCCATGACTCAACAGACGCTAGCCCGCAGCTGGGTGGCTTCGGCCAACGGTCACCGTGATTTCCCGCTGCAGAACCTGCCGCTGGGTATCTTCAGTATCAACGGCTCGGCACCGCGCAGTGGCGTGGCGATTGGTGACTGCATCTTCGATCTTCACGCTGCGTTGGACGCGTTTGACGGCGAGGCCCGTCGTGCCGTTGAAGCGACCGCCGGCGGCCAGTTGAATGCCTTCTTCGAACTGGGCCGTGGCCCGCGCGTGGCTTTGCGTGAACGCCTGCTGGAACTGCTGGCCGAGGGCAGCCCATTGCACGCACGCGAGGCCCAGGTACTGCATCGCGCCGCCGGTTGCCAGCTGCATGTGCCGGCGCGGATCAACGACTACACCGATTTCTACGTGGGCATCGAACACGCGCAAAACGTCGGCAAACTGTTCCGTCCTGACAACCCGTTGCTGCCCAACTACAAGTACGTACCGATTGGCTACCACGGCCGCGCGTCGACCATTCGCGCGTCGGGTGCCGAGGTGCGTCGCCCCAAAGGCCAGACGCTGCCCGCCGGCCAGGCCGAACCGACCTTCGGCCCGTGTGCGCGTTTGGACTACGAATTGGAACTGGGGATCTGGATCGGCCCGGGCAATGCCATGGGCGATTCGATTGCCATTGGTGACGCGGCCGAGCATATCGCCGGTTTCTGCTTGCTCAACGACTGGTCGGCACGCGATATCCAGGCGTGGGAATACCAGCCGCTGGGGCCATTTTTGTCGAAAAGTTTCATCACCACCATCTCGCCCTGGGTGGTCACGGCCGAAGCGCTGGAGCCGTTCCGCAAGGCCCAGCCGGCCCGCCCTGAGGGCGACCCGCAACCGCTGCCGTACCTGCTGGACAAACGTGACCAGGCCAACGGCGCCCTGGATATCGAGTTGGAGGTGCTGCTGACCACCGCCGCCATGCGTGAACAGAACCTGCCGGCCCATCGCCTGGCCCTGAGCAACAGCCTGCATATGTACTGGACCGTGGCGCAGCTGGTGGCGCATCACAGTGTCAACGGCTGCCAGTTGCAGGCCGGTGATCTGTTCGGCACCGGCACGTTGTCCGGGCCGCAGGCGGGGCAGTTCGGCAGCCTGCTGGAGACTACCGAAGGCGGCAAGAAGGTGATCGAATTGCCGTCCGGCGAAGTGCGCAGGTTCCTCGAAGACGGCGACGAGATCATCCTGCGCGCCCGCTGCAAGCGTGAAGGCTTTGCCTCCATCGGCTTCGGCGAATGCCGGGGTACCGTGGTTGCGGCACGTTAAGAGGGGCGGGTGATGGAACTCTATACCTACTACCGCTCCACCGCGTCGTACCGGGTACGCATTGCCTTGGCGCTCAAGGGGCTGGACTGTACGGCGGTGCCGGTCAACTTGCTGTTACCGGCGGGCGGTGCCAATCGCCAGCCGGAATACCTGGCCATCAACCCGCAAGGTCGCGTGCCGGCGTTGCGCCTCGATGAGGGTGAGCTGCTGATTCAGTCTTCGGCAATCATCGAGTACCTGGACGAACGTTATCCACAGGTGCCGTTGCTGTCCAAGCACCTGGCCACCCGTGCCCACGAGCGTGGCGTTGCGGCAATTATCGGCTGCGATATCCACCCGCTGCACAACTCCAGCACCCAGAACCTGTTGCGCCAGTGGGGGCATGATGAGGCACAGGTGCTGGAGTGGATCGGTCATTGGATCAGCCAGGGGTTGGGCGCGGTGGAGCAGTTGATTGGCGACACAGGGTTTTGCTTCGGCGAGCAGCCGGGGCTGGCGGATGCGTTCCTGGTTCCGCAGCTATATGCGGCACAGCGCTTCAAGGTGCCGTTGGCGGCCTACCCGCGTATTGGGCGGGTGGCGGCGTTGGCGGCGCAGCATCCGGCGTTCATTCAGGCCCATCCCGCCCACCAACCCGACACCCCATAACGCTCAAGGCGCCCACATTGGATCGGGGCCGCCTACCCATAAAAATAAGTAGGTACCTTGCGATGCACACTCAGATTGCCAGCTTTCGCGCGGCACTCGACGCCCGTCCGGTGTCGCGCTATCAGTGGTTGATCCTCCTGTTACTGGCGTTGCTGCTGGTGACCGATGGCTACGATGCCCAGGTGCTGGGCTATGTGGTGCCGGCGCTGGCCAAGGACTGGGAGCTGGAAAAAGCCGCATTCGGGCCGGTGTTCAGCGCCAACCTGTTGGGGCTCACACTGGGCTCGCTGTTGGTAACGCCCCTGGCCGACCGGTTTGGTGTGCGGCGCATCCTGCTGGGTTGTGTGTTGATCTACGCCAGCCTCACCGTGCTGATGGTGTTCGCCAACTCGCTGACCACGCTGATGGCCGCGCGGTTTACCTGTGGCATCGGCATGGGCGGTGCGATGCCCAGTGCCATGGCGTTGATGTCGGACTATTCGCCGCCACGCCTGCGCACCTTGATGGTGACCCTGGCCGCGTGCGGGTTCTCCTTCGGCGGCGCGGCGGGTGGGTTTGTGGCGGCAGGGTTTATCGACAATTTTGGTTGGCAGGCAGTATTTCTGGCAGGCGGCGTTACGCCGTTGCTGTTGTTGCCGTTTTTGGTGTGGCTGCTGCCTGAATCCTTGCCGCGCCTGTTACGCGACGCATCGCCGTATCTGCGATTGCGCAGCGTCACCGCGCGCATGCTGCTCGATTGGCAACCGCCGCCGGCGAGGGAGGCACAAAACCTGCACGAGCAGGGCAGCAAGCTGACGGTGGTGGAGCTGTTTCGCAACGGTTACGCGCGCCCGACCTTGCTGATCTGGTCGACATTCTTTGTCAGCCTGATCCTGTTGTATTTCATGATCAGTTGGCTGCCATCGTTGTTGCTCGAAAGCGGCCTGGCGCTGAAGCAAGCCAACCTGGTGACCTCGATGTTTCTGTTTGCCGGCACCCTGGGTGCGATCGGCATGGCCTGGTTTGCCGACCGCCTCAAAAGCAAGGTGCGGCTGTTGTCCGGCGTGTTGGCGGCAGCGGCGGTGTGTACCGTTCTGCTGGGGTTGAACCACGACAATCCGCGCTACCTGGTGGCCTGTGTGTTCGCAGCCGGTTTCTGCATCATCGGCGGGCAGTTGACCCTTAACGCCTTCGCCAGCAATTTCTACCCGGCACATGTTCGCGCTACCGGCACGGGCTGGGCGTTGGGCGTGGGACGTTTCGGTTCGATCCTGGGGCCGCTGTTCGGCAGCCTGTTGCTGGCCATGCATATTCCTGTGCAGCAGATTTTTTTCTTCTGCGCGATCCCGGCAGTCATTGCCGCGTTGCTGATCATCCAGGTGCGCGCGCCGGTGAGCCAAGCGCCGAAGCTCGCGCTGCATGGCGATATTCTCAAAACGCCGCAGGCTTAGTGCACCACGGAGTTGGGCGGCAGGTGCCCCAGCCGCTCGGTCAGGCGCAGGCGCTGGATGGGGTCTTCGCTGAGCAACAGTGCGTGTTCCAGGTCGAAGCGTTCGGCGTTGGGGCAATCCAGGCGTTGGTACAGGCTGGCCCGCGCCAGGTAATCGGCGGCGTTGGCGCTGCCCAGTTCCAGCACGCGCTCGGCGTCAATCAGGGCGGCTAATGGTTTGTCATTGGAAAGGTGCAGTTGGCGCAGGTTGCGTGACAGCCGTTGCAGGATCGAACGCGGCTCGGCCGTCAGCAGATGATCGGCCTGCAACTTGAGGTTGGGGCCATATTGGCGTTGCAGCAGTTCGCGGCAATCGTTGGGGTACAGGCGCCGGCCGCCGCATGGGTCCAGCAGGTGATCGGCGCCGGGCACCCGCAGTAGGAAATGCCCTGGGAAATTCACCCCGGCCATGGGGATGTGCAGGCGTCGCGCCAGTTCCATGGCGATCAGCCCCATGGCCAGCGGTTGCCCGCGTTTGCGTTGTAACACCTTGTCCAGCAGGGCGGCGGCGGGGCGCAGCGGGGTGAACTCGTCTTGGGCAAAGCCCAGGTCGTTCATGCGCCGCAGTAACGGCTGGCCCAACTCGTCCGCCGGCAACATGGGCATGCCCAGGCTGACCTGTTGTTGCAGCAATGCGAGGTCCTGCAGGATGTCCAGCGGCTGCACCGTCGGGTCGTGCTCGGCGGCGATCCATAGCGCGGCTTCGAACAGCGCCGGTGGCGAACGTTGCAGGCAGGCGAAAAAGGCTTGGCGGGGCTTCATTGCGTTCTCCGGCGGATGCTCCCGTTTTAGCCTTGCCAGGAAAATTCGTCCAGTGCCTTAAGACACATCCTACCTGCTTATGTCGCAAGTCCCGCAAAACCTGGCGGCTTATTCCAGTGCGCTCCGGCAGTTTTCTGCCGCCAGCCTATACTTGGCGACACAAGAAGTGATTCGGGAGCTTGACGATGTTTGCTCTCATGCACAGCACCCGCCTTGAATCGCTGCACCTGAGCATCGACCCGGTCACGGGGCTCAAGGCGATCATTGCCATCCATAACAGTCGCCTGGGGCCCGCTTTGGGCGGCTGTCGCTATATCGCCTACCCCGACGACGAAAGCGCGATGGCGGACGCCGCGCGCCTGGCCCAGGGCATGAGCTACAAGGCGGCCCTGGCCGGGTTGCCGGTGGGCGGTGGCACGGCGGTGATCCTGCGCCCGGCGCATGTGGAAAGCCGCGCTGCGTTGTTTGAAGCCTTCGGGCGGTGTGTCGAGCAACTCAATGGCCGCTACATCACCGCCATCGACAGTGGCACCTCGGTGGCCGACATGGATTGCATCGCCCAGCACACCCGCTTCGTCACCAGCACCACCGCCGCCGGCGACCCTTCGCCTCATGCGGCCATGGGCGTGTTCGCTGGCATCCGCACCACCGCCATGGCGCGCCTGGGAAGCGACAACCTCGAAGGCCTGCGCGTGGCCATCCAGGGCCTGGGCAACGTCGGATATGCCCTGGCCGAGCAACTGCACGCCGCCGGCGCCGAACTGTTGGTCAGCGACATCGACCACGGCAAGGTGCAACTGGCCATGGCACAACTGGGCGCACACCCCATTGCCAACGACGCCTTGCTCAGCACCCCATGCGACATTCTTGCGCCCTGCGGCCTGGGCGCCGTGTTCAACCGCACCAGTGTCGGCCAACTGCGTTGCGCCGCCGTGGCCGGGTCCGCGAGCGCGCAACTGACCAACCTGCAAGTGGCCGACCAGTTGGAAGGCCGCGGTATCCTCTATGCCCCGGATTATGTGATCAACTCCGGCGGCCTGATCTACGTCGCGCTCAAACACAGCGGCGCCGAACTGCCGACCATCACCGCGCACCTGTCCAACATCGGCAAGCGCCTGACCGAGATCTACGCCCATGCCCAAGCGGAAAAACGCTCCCCCGCACGGGTGGCGGACGAACTCGCCGAGCGCCTGCTTTACCCATGAGCAGGCATTAAAAAGGCCCTGAATCATGGACTCAGGGCCTGTTCAATTCGGGCTTTATTCGGCCGCTGCGTTGAGCAATTCGGACAACGCGTCCGGCTGGCTCTTGAACGCCTTGGCAAATACATCGCGGTTCTTCGCCATGTAGATCCCGGCTTCCTCCACCTGCTGCTCGCTCAGGGACGGCACGGCTTTTTGCAACACTTCTGCCAGCAACTCAGCGAGTTCAAGCATTTTGTCATGACGGTCAGCTTCGGCTTTATCCATGAACAAACGCTCCAGATCTCGGCTGCTGCGGTATACCACTTCGACGGCCATTCACCACCTCACATGCCTTCACGATAGTTGTCTTTTGCTACTACTGTATCTATATACAGCTAAGAGGATATGCCAAACGCCGGGGTTTGGATAGTAGGTTTTTAATGTAGTCGGGAAATGGTCAATCTGTGCCTCATGTCACCCCGCCATCATCTTATACCCGCCTCTGGCCTTTTTTCTGCATGCAGAACAACCGTCACGTCCAACCCGCATTATCCGGTCGAACCGACCTAAGGAAGCACCTTCGTGAAAATCAACTGGGCCGAAAAGCTGCGCCAGCAAGTCCATGGGCTGGCCGAGTCGCTGGGCAATCTGTTTGTGGAGTCGTTCCACTACCTGGCGCTGTTCGCCATTGGCGCGGTGACCGCCTGGGCGGCGGTGATGGAATTTCTGGGGATGCTGGAGAACGGGCACATCAAGATCGATGACATCTTGCTGCTGTTCATCTATCTGGAACTGGGCGCCATGGTCGGGATTTATTTCAAGACCAACCACATGCCCGTGCGTTTCCTGATCTACGTGGCCATCACCGCGCTGACGCGCCTGCTGATCTCTAACGTGTCGCACCACAACCCGCCAGACCTGGGCATCATCTACCTGTGCGGCGGCATTCTGCTGTTGGCTTTCGCGATTCTGGTGGTGCGCTATGCGTCGTCGGCGTTTCCGTCGGTGAAGGTCGAAGGCCCGCGTCGCAAGGGCGAGGCGAGCCTGGAGACGGAGAAAGGTGAGCTTTAAAGCCCGACGCTGAAGGGCAGGGTGCGGCTGGGGGGCCTTTGCAATAGTTTGTGATTGTCGCCATCCGTCATCACGGCCAGGATCTCCATCGCGCTGTGCCCCTGCTCGATGGCGATGCCGAATTGGATGCTCTGCACCAGGCGTTTGAGCCGTTGCGGGTCGTTGCGTTGTTCGGCGCTGATCATGCGCTTGGCCACCACGCCGGTGTCATCGGAAAGGGTGAGCATGATGCTGCCGTCAAGCCGTTGAATGCTCAGGTTGACCCGGTATTTTGGGCTGAAGGTGTCGGTGATGATCTGAAAAGGATTGTCCATGGTGCGTTACCGCCTGATAAGAACATGCAGTCATTGACGACCGGTGTCGGGATTAGTTCGCATTGCCTGACCACCGGCCAAAGTCCATTTCCCTCAGAAGCTCTACAGCAAGGGCCGTGCCGTATAACGCCCTATCAGACCGTGGGATGCTCATGTGGAAGGGGGCTTGCTCCCGATAACGGTGCATTGGCCAATGAATGCTTGGCTCAAAGGCCGCTATCGGGAGCAAGCCCCCTCCCATATGTGTTTTGCGTTGTGCTGGAAGTCGGTGGGCTATTTCAGGGCAGCACGGAGAAAACGATCGCAGACAGCGCAATCAAACCGATCAGCACCACAAACACATTCGATACCTGTCCAGAATACTGGCGCAAAGATGGCACTCGACGAATTGCGTACATCGGCATCAGGAACAGCAAGCACGCGATGATCGGCCCGCCCATGGTCTCGATCATGCCCAGGATGCTCGGGTTGAAAGTGGCCACGGCCCAGCAGGTGAGCACCATGAACAGTGCGGTGCTGCGCTCCAGCCATTTGGCTGACAGCGTGCGGTTGCGCCCGCGCAGGGATTTGACGACCAGGCCTTGGAAGCCTTCGCTCGCACCGATGTAATGGCCGAGGAAGGATTTGGTGATGGCCACCAGCGCGATCAGCGGTGCAGCGTAGGCGATCACCGGGGTCTGGAAGTGGTTGGCCAGGTACGACAGGATCGAAATGTTCTGGGCCTTGGCCGCCGCCAGGTCCGCTGGTGACAGCGCCAGTACGCAACTGAAGCAGAAGAACATCACCGTCAGCACCATCATGCCGTGGGCGGTGGCGAGAATACCGCTGCTTTTGCGCTCGGCCATCGGGCCGTACACGCGTTTTTGGTCGACGGCGAAGGCCGAGATGATTGGCGAATGGTTGAACGAGAACACCATCACCGGGATCGCCAGCCACAGCGTCTGAAAGAACATCGGCAGCGGCATGCCCTCCCTGGCGGAGGCGAAGAATGCGCCGTTCCAATTGGGAATCAAGCTGAATGCCAACAACAGCAGCGCCGCGACGAACGGGTAGACGAGCACGCTCATGGCCTTGACGATCATGCCCTGGCCACAGCGCACAATCGCCATCAGGCCGAGGATCAGCACCAGCGACAGGATCGCCCGGGGCGGCGGCGTCAGGTGCAGTTGGTGTTGCATAAAACTGCCGAGGGTATTGGTCAGCGCCACGCTGTACACCAGCAAAATCGGGAAGATCGCAAAGAAGTACAGCAGGGTGATCAATTTGCCCGCGCCGACGCCGAAGTGTTCTTCGACTACGTCGGTGATATCGCCGGATTTGCCTGACAACACAAAGCGCGTCAGCCCACGGTGGGCGAAGAAGGTCATCGGGAAGGCCAGCAAGGCCAGCACGATCAGCGGCCAGAAGCCGCCGACCCCGGCGTTGATCGGCAAGAACAAGGTGCCCGCGCCGATGGCGGTGCCGTAGAGGCCGAGCATCCAGGTGGTGTCGTGCGGGGTCCAGCCGGTGGTGACGGTGCTTTCTACACGTTCAGGGTTTTCGGCAGCAGGTGTACGTACATCGGTCATCGATATTGCCTCGTTATTATTTTTGCGCGGGCTCACGTTGGGGCGGTCAGGGAATGCTCCTCAGCATTCCACCCAGCTCACGGCCAGGCCGCCCCGTGAAGTTTCTTTGTATTTGTCATGCATGTCGGCGCCGGTGTCGCGCATGGTGCGGATGACCCGGTCGAGGGAAATGAAGTGTTTGCCGTCGCCGCGCAGGGCCATTTGCGTGGCGTTGATCGCCTTGACCGCCGCGATTGCGTTGCGCTCGATGCAGGGCACTTGGACCAAGCCGCCGACCGGGTCACAGGTCAGGCCGAGGTTGTGCTCCAGGCCGATTTCGGCGGCGTTTTCCAGTTGCTCGGGCGTGGCGCCGAGGATGTCGGCCAGCCCGGCGGCGGCCATGGCGCAGGCCGAACCGACTTCGCCCTGGCAGCCGACCTCGGCGCCGGAGATAGAGGCGTTTTTCTTACACAAGATGCCGACGGCGGCTGCGGCCAGGAAGAAGTTGACCACATCGTCATCGGACGCGTCGGCGTTGAACTTCATGTAGTAATGCAGCACTGCCGGGATGATCCCCGCCGCGCCATTGGTCGGCGCGGTGACCATGCGCCCGCCGGCGGCGTTCTCTTCGTTGACGGCGAGGGCGAACAGGTTGACCCACTCCATGGCTGACAAGGTCGAGGTGATGACATTGGGTTTGCCTATTTCCAACAGGCTGCGGTGCAATTTCGCCGCGCGCCGTGGCACATCCAGGCCGCCTGGCAAGATGCCTTCATCGCGCAGGCCTTGCTCCACGCATGCGCGCATCACCGACCAGATATGCAGCAGGCCGCTGCGGATTTCTTCGTCACTGCGCCAGGCGCGTTCGTTGGCCATCATCAGTTCGGAAACGCGCAGGTCATGTTTATTGCACAGGGCCAGCAGTTGCGCCGCACTGGAAAAGTCGTAGGGCAACTCCACATCGCTGGTCGGCGCGATACCGGACGCCGCTTCAGCCGCGTCGATGATGAAACCGCCGCCTACCGAGTAGTACGTTTGCTCGCTGAGCAGGCCGCTGTCGCCATAGGCGTGCAGGGACATGGCGTTGGGGTGGTAGGGCAGGCTTTCGTCCAGCAGTAGGAGATCGGTGTGCCAATCGAAGGCAATGTCTTGTGAGCCGGCCAGCAACAAGCGGCCGGACTCACGCAACCGCTGGATACGGGTGTTGATCGAAGTGGGGTCGACACGGTCCGGCCACTCGCCCATCAAGCCCATCACGCAGGCGCGGTCGGTGGCGTGGCCGACACCAGTGGCGGACAGCGAACCGTATAAGCGCACTTGCACCCGTCGGGTTTCGCTGAGCAATTGCTGATCGCCCAAGGCTTGGGCAAAGGTCGCCGCCGCCCGCATGGGGCCAACGGTATGGGAACTGGACGGGCCGATGCCCACCTTGAATAGATCGAAAACACTGATAGCCATGCTAAAGCCTTACAAGCAATGGAGTAGGAATCGCTGCCATGTTTTGTAGGACGAGCGCAATTGGCGTGATACTGAGCCTCTGGATTGGCACTGACCAACGAATTATCCTAAGACACCCTTTAGCAGGACTAAACTCTATGGCCCGCCCCCTTCATGGTCAGACCTATGTCTGGCTCCATGTGTTTTCATGCGCGGCACGGCATTTGTCGTTCACCCGTTGCGCCGAAGAACTGCACATCACACCGGGGGCGGTGAGCCAGCAAATCCGCCAGTTGGAGGAGCGCTTGGGCTTTCGACTGTTTCACCGGCGAGCCCGTGGCGTGGAACTCAGCGCCGAAGGGCAGCGGCTGGCGGCTACGGTGGGAGAGGCTTACGGCAGCATCGATGCCGAATTGCAGCGGCTGGATGCGGGCATGATCAGCGGCACCTTGCGCCTGCGTTCGATCCCTTCGTTTCTCGGCAAGTGGCTCACCCCGCGTTTACCGCGTTTACAGCAACGTTTCCCGGATATCCAACTGCGCATGGTCGCCGAGGACAGCAGCATTGCGCTGCACGAGGGCGACTTTGACCTGGCCATCGACCTGAACGACGGCAGCTACCCCGGCCTGTTATCTACCGCATTGCTGGATGAGCAGATCTTTCCGGTGTGCGCGCCGAGCTTGCTGCGGGGGCGCCCACCGCTGCATGGCCCGGCCGACCTGGTGCATTTCCCGCTGCTGCACGACATCACCGCCTGGCGTGGGAGTTATGAGTACGCCGAGTGGGAGTTTTACCTGAACGCTATCGGCTACCACGTCGCTGACGTGCGTCGCGGCCACACGTTCAACCGTAACCACCTGACCATCGAAGCCGCCATTGCCGGCATGGGTGTAGCGATTGCGCGACGCACGTTGCTTAACGATGAATTGGAACGCGGCACCTTGATCGTACCGTTCGGCCTGGCCGTGCCCAACCATAAACGCTATGTGTTGCTGTATGCGCCGGGCGCGCTGAGCCATCCGGGCGTGCGGGCGGTACATGACTGGCTGGTGGAGGAAGCGGAGATTTTTCGCGGATTGCATCCCTTGGGAGAGGGGCAATTGTGAGGTTCGCTGAGCGTAAGAAGATGTAACTAACTCCCCACCCTAACAGCGTTTCTGCTTGTCGTCAGGCTTAATTTGTAATGTAGGATTTATCTTTGCAAAGGGGTTGAATTGTTCCTGCAGGTGCTCAATTGTGTAATCAAGAGGTCATGGTTTCACCACCCCGGTGTCGCAGTTGTGACCTCTCGCGAGCTAGCTGAAATAAGGGAAGAACTATGCAAATCCAAGTCAATAGCGATAACCATATTGAAAGCAGCATCCGACTGGAGGAGTGGGTACGTACTACCATTGAGAGCACGCTCGAACGTTACGAAGAAGACCTGACCCGTGTGGAGGTCTACCTGCGGGATGAGAACGGCGACAAGCCCGGTCCCCATGATTTGAGTTGCCGCCTGGAAGCGCGGCCAAAAGGTCATCAAGCTATCTCGGTACTGCACAAGGCCGATACTCTGGAACAGGCGATCGACGGTGCGGCCACCAAGCTGGACCATGCGTTGGAACACCTGTTTGGCAAATTACAAGGCAAGCCTCGCGCTGCCGGGAAGAACCAGCCCATCAACAAAGTGAATGAAGACGCGCTGGAAGAGGAATTCCTGGAAAACGAAAACGCTGTGATCAACGGTTGATCGATTTTTAACCCTCCCTACAAACGGGCCTGCAAATGCAGGCCCGTTTTCGTTCAACGGCCGCGTCGGAAAAAATACCGGCTCAGCACTGCCAAGCCGCCGGCACCCAACCCCGCAAACAGCATGGCCCAACCGGTGCCATTGCGCAGTGCCGCCTGGGCGTCGTTGGCGTTCAGCCCCACCGAGCCCAGTTTGCCGGCGGCAATGCTTTGGCTGATGGCCGGCCAATCCATGGCGGTGCTGTCGGGTAACGTTGCGGCCAGTTGGTGGCTGATCCCCAGCAACAGCACCAGGCCCATCAGGGCGATGTTGAGCGCCAGGGTAATCAGCCGGGCACTGAGGTCGATGCCCGAGGCCATGCCCGCGCGATCCGCCGACACCGAGCCGGTGGTGGTGTTGGTGGTGGGCGAGTTGGTCAGCGCCAGGCCCACCCCGGCGATCACGCAACTGAGCAGCACCAGCCCGATACTCGGCCGTTCAGCCCCGTTGGCCGCAGCCATGGCCAAAAAGCCCGCCCCCATCAAGCCCAGCCCCAGGGGGATGACGCGTTCGGCACCGTAGCGCAGGGCCAGGCGTTCGGCCAATGGCGGCACCAGCAAGGTGGGCAAGGTGTAGGCGAGCAGGGCGCCGCCGGTGGTCAGGGTGTCGTAGCCCAGGCCCGCCTGGAAGTACAGCGGCAGGTAGATCATGAACGGCCAGAAGCTGAAGTTCATGCCGATCGAGCCCATCAACGCGCCATTGAAACGCTGGATGCGAAACACCGAAAAGTCGAACATCGGGTGCGCGCTGCGCCGTTCAACAAGGATGAACAGCACTAACCCTACTACCGCCAAACCCGCCCAGGCGAGCATGGCCGGTGTACCGAAGCCGTGTTCGCTGCCTTGGGTGATGAAGTAAACCAGGGCGAATACCGACAGCGTCAACGTGAGCATGCCGGCGATGTCCAGCCGGTGCGCGGCCGGGTCGCGGGACTCCGCCACGCTGACACGCAACAGCGCCAGGGTGAACAGGGTCAGCGGCACGTGCACCAGGAACACCCAGCGCCAGTCCGCCAGCGCCAGGATCACTGCGCCCACCATCGGCCCGAAGCCCAGGCCCACGCCGGCGATCACGCCCCAGATCGCAAATGCCCGCGCCCGTTCCGCCGGCTCGCGAAACAGGTGCGACAGAATGGCGAACTGGCAGATCATCATTGCGCCGCCGCCGATACCCTGTACAAACCGCGCCACGATCAGCGTGACGGCCGAATCGGCCAGCCCGCATGCCAGCGAGGCCAGCCCAAATACCCACAGGCACAGCACCAGCATGCGCCGCCGGCCAAAGCGGTCGGCCAGCGTACCCGCCGCCATCAGCACGCTGGTGCAGGCCAGGGTGTAGGCGTTCATGATCCACTGGGCGTCCTGAAAGCCCGTGCCCAGTTGTTGCTCCAGGGTGGGCAGGATCACCGGCACGCTGGAGATCTCCAGGCCGAACATCAGGGCCACCAGGCACACGGCGGTGAGGGCGAGATTATTCCTGGCGGTGCTTGGGGCGCGGGAGGTCGATAACGTCGTGGCGGGTGGCATGGGATTCTCCTTTCGATAGTGGGTCGGTTTATTCTCAGGGGAATCTGTTTCTTTATTTGTGATAAGTTTTCCGCGTATAGGGGAATATTGGATGACAAATAAAGCATGGCCACTGCGCGTTTTGATGGCGTTGAACTCTTTTTGCACATCGTCGAAAGCGGCAACCTGACCGAGGCCGCCGAGCGGCTGAACCTCACGCGCTCGGCGGTGGGTAAAGGCTTGGCGCGGTTGGAGGCGCGGTTGGGCACATGCCTGTTGCAGCGTTCTACCCGTCGCCAACGCTTGACCGAAGACGGGCAGGCTTATTACGAGCATTGCTTGCGCGCACTGGCGGAACTCGAGGCGGCCGAATCGGTGTTGGAAAGCGGTCGGCAACAGCCGCGCGGGCGTTTGCGGGTGAGTTTGCCGCTGGCCTTCGGGCATCACTATGCGGCGCCCGCGTTGTGGGGCTTGATGGATCGCTACCCAGCCTTGGAGATCGAAATTTGCTTCGCCGACCGGCTGGTGGACTTGGCGCAGGAGGGCTTCGACGTCGCCGTGCGGATCGGCCCGCTGCCCGACACCGACCGCCTGAGCGCACGGCGCCTGGGGGAACAATCGGTGTGCCTGGCGGCGGCACCGGCGTATATGCAGCGCGTCGGTCCGATTGAGTCCATCGAAGACCTCGCCGCCCATCGCGGCATCGCCTACCGTTACAACACACCGCACCGTTCCCGCGTGGCTTCGCCGTTGCTGGTGGACGATTTGCAGGCCGTGGCCGACGCCGCCATCGCGGGTGTCGGCCTGGCCTGGCTGCCGAGTTGGCTGGTTGCCCATTATGTGCTGCGCGGGCAGTTGGAAGCGGTGCTGCCCGGTTACCGCGAGCAGCCGTCACCCATTCATGTGATCTGGCCGACTGCGACGCATATGCCGGCCAAGACGCGCTGTGCGATCGACGCGCTGGTGGCGGCCACGCCCAGTTGCCTGGCGGGTAGTTGATCAGAACGCAATGGACGTCTGCACATACACCGTGCGCGGCTCACCCACATACTTACCCTTGTTGTTGTCATCGAACGAGCGCGTGAAGTACTGCTTGTTGAAGATGTTTTTCACCCCCACCGCCACATTCAAATCCGACAGTTGCGGGCCGAAGTCATAGGCCGCGCGGCTGCTGAACAGCATGTAGCCGGGGGTGCGCCCGTTGGCGCCGTCTGCGCTTTCGGCCTGGGTATTGGCGTTGTCGGCGAACTGGCTGCTCTGGTAGCTGCTGTCCAGGTTGAGCTTCCAGCGGCCTTCGGTGTAGCCCATGCCGAGAGTGCCTTTGTGCTTGGACGAGAAGGGCACGCGGTTGCCTTTGTTCGGGCCGTCTTCACGGATGGTGGCGTCGACATAGGCGTAGGTGGCATACACATCGAAGCCGGCCAGCGCCGGGCTCAAGCCGTCCAACGCATAGTTGACGCTGGTCTCGATGCCTTGGTGGCGGGTTTCGCCACGGGCGATCACCGAGTCGTTGGTCTGGTTGCTTTCGTACTGGTTGTCGAAGTTGATCAGGAACGCACCGATTTCCGCGCGCAGGCTGCCGTTGTCATAGCGCGTGCCCAGTTCCCAGGTGCGGGCTTTTTCCGGTTTCACTTCGCCGCTGGTCACGCGGTTGGGCATCTGGCTGTACTGCACGCTGCCAAATGAGCCTTCGGTATTGGCGTAGAGGTTCCACTCGTCGGTCAGGTGATACAGCACATTCAACGCCGGCAGGGCGGTGTTGTAGTCACCCTTGTATTTCACGTTGGTAAGGTTGTTGGTCTGCTGGGACTCGATCACCTCGTAGCGAATGCCCGGTGTGAGGGTCCACTTGCCGATATCGATGCGGTCGTCGATGAAGAACGCATTGGCTTCGGTACCGCCGCGTGTGTCGCGGTCGTTGCGGCTGTTGGTGGTGGGGATTTGCTGGTTGTTGGCCGAAATCGGCGTGCGGTAACGCAGTTCGTGGCCGGCCTCGTTGATGTAGCGGTAGCCTACGCCCACTTCATGGCTGGTGGGGCCCAGGTCGAAGCCTTGGGCGAAGCGGGTTTCCAGGCCGCGCACCCAATATTCACGCGGCGACAGCGAGAGGAACGTGCCCTGGTCCAGGTAGCCGCTGCGCAGGGTCTTGGTGAAGAAGCTGTTGACGGTGAATTCACGGCGATCCTGTTCGTAGCGATAGCCCACGTTGAACATCGTACGGCGGCCCCAGAATTTGTCGTAGGGGCGGGTGGACTGGTACGGGTCGGCCTTGTAGTCCGCCACGTTCAAGCCGCCGGGCATATCCGCCTGGCCTTCGTAGTACTGCGCCATGGCGTTGAAGCTGTTGGCGTCGTCAAGTTGGTACTTGCCCTTGAGGATCAGGTCGTCGATTTGTGTATCGCTGCGCTCGCGCCAGTCGCCGCCACGGGTGCCGGAATATAGAATCGCGCCGCCCAGGCCGTTGTCGGCAGTGCCGCCGGCCAGCAGGTTGCCGGTGGTCTTGAAACCGTCGTGGCTGGACGACGGGCTGGTCTCGGTCTGCAAGCCGCCTTTGACGGTGGGCGCATCCGGGATCGCGCGGGTCACGAAATTGACCACGCCGCCGACGTTCTGCGGGCCGTAGCGCACGGCGCCGCCACCGCGCACCACGTCCACCGCGTCCATGTTGCCCATGCTGATCGGCGCGAACGACAGTTGTGGCTGGCCGTACGGCGCAAAGGGCACCGGGATGCCGTCCATCAGCACTGTAGAGCGCGACGCCAGGCGCGGGTTGAGGCCGCGAATGCCGAAGTTCAGCGCCATGTCATGGCTGCCGGTGCCGTTGTTGTCCGGCGCGTTGACGCCGGGGATGCGGTTGAGCACGTCCTTGGCCTGGGTGGCGCCTTGGCGTTCGAATTCTTCGCGGCGGATCACGTCGCGGGCGCCGGGGTGTTCGAACACGTTGGTTTGCGCCGCATCGCCGAGCCAGTCGCCGACCACGCTGGAGGTTGCCAGTTCGACGCTCGCCGGTGCGTTCGCAGGTTGCAGGCTGAAGGCGTTGTCACCTTCGGCACGGGCTTGCAGGCCGGTGCCTTCCAACAATTTTTGCAGGCCTTCGGCGGCGCTGTAATTGCCGGACAGACCACGGCTCTGCATGCCGGCCGTGAGGTCGGAACCGAAGGAAATCAGCACGCCGGCTTCGCGGCCAAACTGGTTCAGCGCTGCCTCAAGCGAGCTTGGGGCGATGTGATACGGCTTGGCGTCGACGGCCATCACACAAGGCAAGACTGTGAAACTGAGGCTGGCGCCCAGGAACAGTTGGCGCAAGGTGCGGGCGATGAGGGTCGGCTGCTGGGGCATGAGGAGCGGTCCTGAGAAGGAAGGTTCAAGGTGGCTTTCCTTCTCTGTCACGCGAGGCGGGGAAAACGGCTCACCGTTTTTTAAATTAATTTCAGGCGCGTGCCTGGACGGTCACCCAATAGCGGGTAAAGCGCCGCACTTTTACCGGCAGGCTGACTTCCAGCAGGTCGAGGATGCGCTCGCTGTTGTCCAGCGGGTAACTGCCGGAGATCAGCAGGTCGGCAACTTGCGGGTCGCAATTGACCTGGCCGCGACGGTAGCGGCCCAGTTCCGCCAGGAAGTCTTGCAGGCGCATATGCGCGGCCACCAGCATGCCGTCGGCCCAGGCGCCGCTGTTGGCGTCGGTTGGGCGTGGGGTGTCCCAGCCCTTGCGAATGAAGTTGACCTGGCGCGAGGCTTGCACCGTGAGCGGCAGGCCGCTGTAGCTGTTGGGCAGCACCTCGACCTGACCGTCGAGTACCGCCAGTTGGGTGTGGTCATTGAATTGGCGCACGTTCAGGCGTGCCGCCTGGCTGGTGAGCAGGCCCTGGCCGGTGAGTACGTGCAGTGGCGCATTGCCGGCGATGCCGCTCAACATGATCTCGCCTTCGAGCAGGCGGATCAGGCGCTGCTGACCGTCGACATGCACATCCACGGCGCTGCCGGTGTTGAGTTGCAATTGGCTGCCGTCGGCCAATTGCACCTTGCGCCGCTGGCCCACCGGGCTGCGGTAATCGGCGCTCAGCGGTGGCAGGATATGTTGCTGACGCAGGCTCCAGGCCGCGGCCGAGCCGGCGCCGAGGATGAGCAGCAGCTTGAGCGCCTGGCGCCGGCCGGTTGAAGTGGGCGCGTTCAGCGCGGCATGCGCCAGGGGCGAGGGCATGCCGCGCAGGCGTTGGTTGACGTGCTGGATATGATCCCACGCGCGCTGGTGTTCGCTGTGGGCGTTCAGCCAGCGCTGCCAGGCCGCTTGCTGGCGCGGGTTGAGGGCGCCTTGCTGCATTTCCATCAGCCAATGCACGGCTTGTTCGGCGACCTGGTTCGAGACATTCATAGGGCAAAGTAGCAGCGCAGGGCGGCTTTATGCAGGTGGCGTTTGACGGTGGCGATGGAAATGCCCAGCTCGGCGCCGATTTGCGCGTAAGTCAGGCCATCGAGTTGGGCCAGCAGGAAGGCGCGTTTGACCTGGACGGGCAGGCCGTCAAGCAGTTGGTCAAGCTCAACCAGGGTTTGCAGGATGATCGCGCGTTCTTCTTCCGACGGTGCCACGTGCTCGGGCATCTGCGCCAGGGCGTCGAGGTAGGCGCGTTCCAGGTCCTGGCGGCGATAGAAGTTGAACAGCACGCGCTTGGCGACCGTGGTGAGAAACGCGCGCGGTTCGATCAACGTAGGGGCTTCGCGGGCGCTGAGCACGCGGATGAAGGTGTCTTGCGCCAGGTCGGCGGCACTTTCCGGGCAGCCGAGTTTGCGTCGCAACCAGCCTGTGAGCCAGTGGTGATGGTCGTTGTACAGGACTTCGACGGTGTTGGACGGGCTCAACGGGAACACTCCACAAGCCTCGACAAGCGTTAGAGAACAAGAATTGTTCGCATTGTAGGGCGCAAGACACGGTTCGGCAATCGGCCTGGGCAGGTGATTCATCCGTTCTTTTTTGCTTATGAGAATATTTATCATTAATATCGCGCACTGACGAACCTGGCGCCTCCCGCATGAAAAGCAAACCCTCACTGCCGCTTGCCTACCGCTTCGCCGTTACCTCGCGCGTGCTGGCCGCTGTCATCGGCGGTTACCTGATGGCGTCCCTGGCCAGTATCTGCCTGGCTCTGTGGCTGCCCACTTCCCGTGCGGATGCGGTAATCACCGGCATGTTGAGTTCCTTTGTGTTCTATCTGCTGGCGATGTTGTGGTGCTTTGCCTGCCGCACCGCGTGGCGCGCCTGGTTGGGTGTGATGCTGCCGAGCGCGGCGTTTGCGACGCTGGCTGGAGTAGGTTTTTGGATGACGCGCACATGAAAGAGGGATTTCGTCAGGCCATGGCCTGGTTGCACACCTGGGCTGGATTGGTCTTCGGCTGGCTGCTGTTTGCGATTTTCCTGACGGGCACCCTTTCCTATTTCAAGGATGAGATCAGTCACTGGATGCAACCCGAAGTGCAGGCCCATGCAGTGGACGATGCGCGCAGCCTCGGCGTCGCGCAAAACTACCTGCAGCACGTTGCGCCCGACGCCGCCCGCTGGATCATCACCTTGCCCAATAGCCGCGACCCTGGGCTCTTGGTGATGTGGCAAGACAAGCTCGACCCCGGCAAACGCGGCAATTTCAATCAAAAGACCCTTGATCCAACCAATGCGCAAGCCGTAGAGGCCCGTGACAGCATGGGCGGCGAGTTTTTCTACCGCTTCCACTTCCAGCTGCAAATGCCGCACCCGTGGGGCCGCTGGTTGTCGACGTTCGCGGCGATGGTGATGTTCCTCGCACTGATCACCGGCATCATCACCCACAAGAAGATTTTCAAGGACTTCTTCACCTTCCGCCCCCGCAAAGGCCAGCGCTCCTGGCTCGACGGGCATAACGCGGTGGGGGTGCTGGTGCTGCCGTTCCACCTGATGATCACCTACAGCAGCTTGGTGATCTTCATGACCATGGTGATGCCGGCGCCGATCCTGGCTTCCTATGGCGGTGATGCCCGTGCCTTCTTCAATGAGGTGTTCCCGGCCAGCAACAATGCGCCGGCCCAGGGTGTGCCGGGCAAGTTGCTGCCGCTGCCGGCGCTGTACGAGCAAGCGCGGGCGCAGTGGGCGGGCGGGCATGTCGGGCGTATCGCGGTGAATAATCCCAGTGATGTGAACGCGTCGGTCAATATGTTCCGCGCAGGTTCCGACAAGGTGGTGCATGACTTCGGCAGTGTCGTGCAATTCAACGGCACCACCGGTGAACTGTTGCAGGTCAGCGACGAGCAGTCGCTGCCGACGCTCGTCGCCGGCGGTTTCTTCGGCCTGCACATGGGGCATTTCGCCGGGCCGGTATTGCGCTGGTTGTACTTTATCTGCGGCTTGGCGGGCACGGCGATGATCGGCACCGGGCTGGTGATATGGCTGGGCAAGCGCCAGCTCAAGCACGCCAAGACGGCCGTGATGCCATTTGAATTGCGGCTGGTGGAAGTGCTGAACATTGCCAGCATGTCCGGCTTGTTGATCGCCATCGCGGCATTCTTTTGGGCCAACCGCCTGCTGCCGGTGAGCTTCGCCGAGCGTTCCGGTTGGGAGGTGCAGACCTTCTTTATCGCCTGGGGCCTGAGCCTGTTGCACGCGGTCCTGCGTCGTGGTCGTCAGGCTTGGGTGGAACAGTTGGGCTTCGCCGCGCTGCTGTTTATGGCCGTACCGCTGCTCAATGCACTCACTACATCCCAACATTTGGGTGTGTCCCTGGTCCGGGGCGACTGGGCCATGGCCGGCTTCGACCTGACCTGCCTGGCCAGCGGCGCATTCCTCGCCTGGGCGGCCTGGAAGATGCAACGCCGCACGGTGCCGCAGCCCAAGGCGCAACGGCCGCGCCCGCTGCACCTCAAGCAGGAGGCGAACTGAATGTTGCTCGCGCTCTTGATGTGTTACGCGGGGTTCACCGCGTTGTGCCTGGCCACAGACCGCCATCACGGCGAACTGCTCCACAGCAAGCCGTCGCCGCGTCGGCGCCAGGGGTTGCGCCTGGCGGGGTGGGCGCTGCTGGCCATTGCGATCTGGCCCGCCGTGAGTGCCGACGGTTGGGCACTGGGCCTGGTGGAGTGGTGCGCGGTGCTGATGCTCAGCGCGCTGCTGCTGGTGCTGTTGTTGCCTTATCGGCCAAGGCTGGCCTTGATCCTGGCGGGCGTCGGCCTGCTGGTCAGCCCCGTTGCGGCCTTCGCCGCCCTCTGAGCCCTGCCATGATGATCAGCCCCCCATCCGAACCCCAGGACAGCCCGCAGGCTGACGTGGCGGGCGGGCGTGCGCATTTCTTGCAGGTGTTTTTGTCGCAGCGCTCGCAGATGGAAGCCCTGGTCAGCCGACGCGTGGGCTGTCGCGCCACGGCGGCCGACCTGGTGCAGGACCTGTTCCTGCGCTTCTGGCGCCGCCCGCTGGTGCAGGTCGAAGAACTCAGCACCTACCTGCTGCGCTGCGCCGGCAATATCGCCATCGACCACCTGCGCAGCGAAGGCGCCCGCGTGCGCAGCAGCGAAGGCTGGTTACCCGAGCAGCAGGATCACCAGGGCTGCGAACCCCAGGCCGCGCTGGAGGCGGGCAACGATTTGCGCCATGTTGAGGCCGCCTTGCGCAGCCTGCCCGAGCGCACTCGCCAGATTTTCCTGCTCAACCGTATCCACGGGCGCAAGTACGCGCAAATCGCCAAGGCCATGGGCCTGTCCCAAAGTGCCGTGGAAAAACATATGATGCGTGCCCTCGAAGCCTGCAAGGCCAGCCTTCGTGAACCATCGCCCCCACGTACGCCAGGGAAAGCACCGTGAACGTCACCCCGACGCCCGACCAGGAACACGCCGCCCTGGCCTGGCTGAGCCTGTTGCATGACCAGCCCAGCAGTGGCGACCAGGCAACGTTCAACCGCTGGCTGCGTGCCGACCCCGCCCACGTCGAGGCTTACGCCCAGGCCCAGGTGGCGTGGGAATTGAGCGAAGTGCCCGCGCTTAAACTGGCGGGCGAAGACGCCCTGGCGCTGCAGGGCTATCTCAACGCGATGCATACCTCCAAGCGCTCGCGTGTAATGCGCTGGTCCGGCGCCCTGGCCCTGGCCGCCTGCCTGCTGCTGATGGTGTCGATGGGTGCCGGTTGGCAGCCGTCGCGTTGGGTCGATGACTTTGGCGCCGATTACGTCACGGCGGTCGGGGAGGTGAAAACCGTCACCCTGGCGGATAAATCCCAAGTCACCCTCGACGCCGACAGCGCGATTGCCGTGGATTTCACCCATGGCGAGCGGCATATCCAACTGCGTCGCGGCGCCGGTTTTTTCCGCGTGGCGCATACCGGCCAGTCGTTTGTGGTGGAGGCGGGCAGCGGCGAAGCACGAGTGCTCGGCACGCAGTTTGAAGTGCGCTTGCAACCGGCGGGGGCTGAGGTGACGGTGTTGTCCGGTCGGGTCGGCGTTACGCCGTCCAAACAGGGCCGGCAGCAGATTCTTACGGCAGGCCAGCACGTCGCCTACGCCGATGGCATGGCTGAGCCCCCGCAGGCGGTGGACAGCGAGTCGCGCCTGGCCTGGCGCGAAGGTTGGCTCAATTATTACAAGGCGCCGCTGGCTGATGTGATCAAGGACCTAGCGCGCTACTACCCTGGGCGCATCCTGCTGCTCAACGAAGAGATGGGCGCCAGGCGCGTCAGCGGCAGCTTCCCGAGCAAAGACCCGCAAGCGGTGCTTAATGCGTTGCAGGCGGTGCTGGGGTTTGAGCAGCACAACGTGCTGGGGCGGATGATCGTGGTGCGCTGATCACTTCAGCGCCGCCATGATCGCATCTGGGTTGTAATCGCGAATCAGCGTGCCATTGACGTCCACAAACGGAATCCCGCCGCCGCCCAGCGCCTCGTACGCCTTGCGCGCCGAGGCGTCTTTCTCGATATCGAATGCCTTGTACGCAATGCCTTTTTGATCGAGGAAGCGGCGGATCTGTTTGCAGTAACCGCACCACTCGGTAGCGTAGAGCACCACGCGCGCCGAAGCCCGCACCTGCTCCGACGCCACCTGCGACGGGTTGAACAGCCGCTCGACCTTGCCCCAGTTCTGGATCGCCACCACCACCAGTAATACCAACAGGACTTTCTTGAATACGGTGCCCAGCATCAATTACGGCGCTTGAGCTGGTCGGTCAGTTGGGTCGGCAGGCCCTTGATGATCAAGGTGCCGGCGGCTTCGTCGTATTCGATCTTGTCGCCCAGCAGGTGCGCTTCAAAACTGATCGACAGGCCCTCGGCGCGGCCGGTGAAGCGGCGGAACTGGTTGAGGGTGCGCTTATCGGCGGGGATTTCCGGCGAGAGGCCGTAGTCCTTGTTGCGGATGTGGTCGTAAAACGCTTTAGGCCGATCTTCATCGATCAACCCCGAGAGTTCTTCCAGGCCCATGGGTTCGCCGAGCTTGGCCTGGCTGCTGGCGTAGTCCACCAGGGTCTTGGTTTTTTCGCGCGCGGACTCGTCCGGCAGGTCTTCGCTTTCAACGAAGTCACTGAAGGCCTTGAGCAGGGTGCGCGTCTCGCCCGGGCCGTCGACACCTTCCTGGCAGCCGATAAAGTCACGGAAGTACTCCGAGACCTTCTTGCCGTTCTTGCCCTTGATAAACGAAATGTACTGCTTGGACTGTTTGTTGTTCTGCCACTCGGACACGTTGATCCGCGCCGCCAGGTGCAGTTGGCCCAGGTCCAGGTGACGGGACGGGGTCACGTCCAGCTCATCGGTCACCGCCACGCCTTCGCTATGGTGCAGCAGGGCGATGGCCAGGTAGTCGGTCATGCCTTGCTGGTAATGGGCAAACAGCACGTGGCCGCCGGTGGAAAGGTTGGACTCTTCCATCAGCTTTTGCAGGTGCTCGACCGCCGTGCGGCTGAAGGTGGTGAAGTCCTGGCCACCGTCGAAATACTCCTTCAACCAACCGCTGAACGGGTGCGCGCCGGACTCGGCATGGAAGAACCCCCAGGCCTTGCCTTGTTTGGCGTTGTAGCTCTCGTTGAGGTCGGCGAGCATGTTCTCGATGGCCGCCGATTCGGACAGCTCCGAATCACGGGCGTGGAGAACTGCGGGTGTGCCGTCGGGTTTTTTGTCGATCAGGTGGACGATGCAATGACGGATCGGCATAGGCTTCTCGGCTGGTTGAAGGGGAGCGTCTGGCCTCCCCGAAAAGTCGCCCAGTGTACCGCACCCATTGGCCAAGACACGCGTCGAAGGCGGTTTTGACCGCTGTCCGACCGGGCATATGCCTTTTTTTCACGGTTTAGAGCGATAAAGCTGACCAAATGGGTAGGTAGAGGCGGATATTTCCCCGTCTCTGTGCTAGTTTTGCCCCGTCTTACGCCATGTCTCGGCGTTAAGCGTGCATTCAGCATCTGTCAGGTCGAACCAATCCCCGTTTCAAGCATCTATAACCCCGATCTTCGAGGTTATAAGCCTGGGGTGCCAGGCCTAGACGGTCGGGCTCGACGGCTGACACTGCACTCTGCAATCCATATGAATTTGATAGGGAAGGAACACCACAATGGCTATTACTAAAGACCAACTGATCGCTGACCTGGCTGAAGCAGTAGACGCACCGAAAACTACCGTGCGCGCTCTGCTGGACCAACTGAGCCAAGTTGTTGCTGATCAGCTGGAAAACGGCGGCGAAATCACTCTGCCAGGCGTTGGCAAACTGAAAGTGACCGAGCGTCCTGCCCGTACTGGCCGTAACCCTTCGACTGGCGCTGCCATCGAAATCGCTGCCAAGAAAGTTATCAAGCTGGTTGTGGCCAAAGGCCTGACCGACGCTGTTAACAAGTAAGACGCAGCAAAAAAAACCGTGCTCCGGAGCGATCCGGGCACGGTTTTTTGTTGCCTGCGATTTTATCGGGGTAGCTGGCTCATGGTGGTGAGCAAGCTCCCTTACACCACTGGCTTAGTCACGCACCCAGCGCTGGCGCCAGATCTGCTGTTCGTTCTTGGTCTGGAAGGTCCAGGCCACGAAGCGGCTTTGCTTTTGCCCCTGGGACATCTCCACCACCTGGCTTTCCAGCACGCCGGCTTTTTTCAGGGCGGTCTCGATCGCAGGCAAGTTCGACGCTTTTGACACCAGGGTACTGAACCACAACACCTTGTGGGCAAAGTGCGCGCTCTCGGCGATCAACTGCGTCACAAAGCGTGCTTCGCCGCCTTCGCACCACAGTTCAGCCGATTGGCCGCCGAAGTTCAGCACCGGCAATTTACGCTTGGGGTCGGCCTTGCCCAGGGCGCGCCATTTACGCTCGCTGCCTTTGGTGGCTTCGTCCATGGACGCATGGAAGGGCGGGTTGCACATCGTCAGGTCAAAGCGTTCGCCCGGCTCCAGCAGGCCCAACAGAATCTGCTTGGGGTTGGGCTGCTGGCGCAACTGGATGACCTTGCTCAGGTCATTGGACTGCACGATGGCCTTGGCGGCGGACACGGCGATCGGGTCGACCTCCGAGCCCAGGAAGTTCCAGCGGTATTCCATGTAGCCAATCAGCGGATAGACGCAGTTGGCGCCCATGCCGATGTCCAGCACCTTGACGATTGAGCCGCGCGGGATCTTGCCGTCATTGGTACTTGCCAGCAGGTCGGCGAGGAAGTGCACGTAGTCGGCACGCCCCGGCACCGGCGGGCACAGGTAGTCCTGCGGGATGTCCCAGTGCTGGATGCCATAGAAAGCCTTGAGCAACGCCCGGTTGAACACGCGCACCGCATCCGGGCTGGCGAAGTCGATGCTCTCCTTGCCATAGGGGTTGAGGATCACATACTGCGCCAGTTCCGGCGTGGTCTTGATCAGCGCCGGGAAGTCGTAACGGCCAGTGTGACGGTTGCGCGGATGCAGGGTAGCCTCTTTGCGCGGTACCACGGGCTTGGCCGTGGCGGCGGTTTTAGGTTTCTTGCGCGGAGGTTTTGGCGTGCTGGGGGCGGTCATGATGATTCTGGTGTTGGCTCAAAGTGGTGGGCATTGTCACACATTCCTGAGATCAACTCGTTCAAATGTGGGAGGGGGCTTGTTCCCGATAGCCGTCTATCAGTCAATACATGTCTGGCTGGCAGACCGCCATCGGGGGCAAGCCCCCTCCCACATTGACCGCGTTGACGGCAGTAGGTGGGAATATCCAGGCAAAAAAAGAGACCCGAAGGTCTCTTTTTCACACGGTTCAGGCCTTACAGGCTGGAAATCCGCGCGTGTTGCTCGGCCAGCTTGCCCAACGCCTGTTCCGCTTCAGCCAGTTTGGCGCGCTCCTTGTCGATTACTTCAGCCGGCGCCTTGTCGACGAACGCCGCGTTGGACAGCTTGCCGCCCACACGTTGCACTTCGCCTTGCAGGCGCAGGATCTCCTTGTCGAGACGGGCCAGTTCCGCGCCCTTGTCGATCAGGCCGGCCATCGGCACCAGCACTTCCATCTCGCCAACCAGTGCGGTGGCGGACAGCGGCGCGTCGGCGCCTTCGGCCAAAACGGTGATCGATTCCAGCTTCGCCAGCTTTTTGAGCAGGGCGTCGTTCTCGCTGAGGCGACGCTGGTCTTCAACGCTGGCGTTCTTCACGAACACCGCCAGTGGTTTGCCTGGCCCGATGTTCATCTCGGCGCGGATGTTGCGCGTGCCGAGCATCAAGGTCTTGAGCCATTCGATATCGCTTTCGGCGGCTTCATCGATGCGCGCTTCATTGGCCACTGGCCAAGGCTGCAGCATGATGGTCTTGCCTTCGATACCGGCCAGCGGCGCCAGGCGCTGCCAGATTTCTTCAGTGATGAACGGCATGAACGGGTGCGCCAGGCGCAGCGCCACTTCCAATACGCGCACCAGGGTGCGACGCGTGCCGCGCTGGCGTTCGACCGGCGCGTTTTCGTCCCACAGTACCGGCTTGGACAGCTCCAGGTACCAGTCGCAATATTGGTTCCAGATGAACTCGTACAAGGCCTGTGCGGCCAGGTCGAAACGGAACTGGTCGAGTTGGCGGGTCACTTCGGCTTCGGTGCGTTGCAGTTGCGAGATGATCCAGCGATCAGCCAGGCTCAGTTCAACGGCTTCGCCGTTCTGGCCGCAGTCTTCGCCTTTATCCAGCACGTAGCGCGCGGCGTTCCAGATTTTGTTGCAGAAGTTGCGATAGCCTTCGACGCGGCCCATGTCGAACTTGATGTCGCGACCGGTGGACGCCAGCGAGCAGAAGGTGAAGCGCAGGGCGTCGGTGCCGTAGCTGGCGATGCCGTCGGCGAATTCGTCGCGGGTCTGCTTCTCGATCTTCTTCGCCAGTTTCGGCTGCATCAGGCCCGAGGTGCGTTTCTGCACCAGGGTTTCCAGGTCAATGCCGTCGATGATGTCCAGCGGGTCCAGCACGTTGCCCTTGGACTTGGACATCTTCTGGCCCTGGCCGTCGCGCACCAGGCCGTGTACGTACACAGTCTTGAACGGTACCTGCGGCGTGCCGTCCTCGTTTTTCACCAAATGCATGGTGAGCATGATCATCCGGGCAACCCAGAAGAAAATGATGTCGAAGCCGGTGACCAGCACATCGGTGGAGTGGAATTTCTTGAGGAACTCGGTCTGCTGCGGCCAACCCAGGGTGGAGAACGTCCACAGGCCCGAACTGAACCAGGTGTCCAGCACGTCGTTGTCCTGTTGCAGCGCGATGTCCGCGCCGAGGTTGTGCTTGGCGCGCACTTCGGCTTCGTCGCGGCCCACATAGACCTTGCCCGACTCGTCGTACCACGCCGGAATGCGGTGGCCCCACCACAGTTGACGGCTGATGCACCAATCCTGGATGTCGCGCATCCACGAGAAGTACATGTTTTCGTACTGTTTAGGCACGAACTGGATGCGGCCATCTTCCACGGCGGCAATCGCAGGCTCGGCCAGCGGTTTGGTGGACACGTACCACTGGTCGGTCAGCCAAGGCTCGATCACGGTGCCGGAGCGGTCGCCCTTCGGCACTTTCAGCGCGTGGTCGTCGACGCTCACCAGCAAACCCACGGCGTCGAAGGCCGCGACGATCTGCTTGCGCGCTTCAAAACGGTCAAGGCCGGCGTATTCGGCCGGGATCTGGCCGTCGATGCTGTCGTTCAGCGTGCCGTCCAGGTTGAATACCTGGCAGGCCGGCAATACGGCGGCATTTTTGTCGAAGATGTTCAGCAGCGGCAGGTTGTGGCGCTTGCCGACTTCGTAGTCGTTGAAATCGTGGGCCGGGGTAATTTTCACGCAGCCGGTGCCGAATTCAGGGTCGCAGTAGTCGTCTGCGATGATCGGGATGCGGCGGCCAACCAGCGGCAGCTCGACAAACTTGCCGATCAGCGCCTGGTAGCGCTCGTCGTTCGGGTTAACCGCTACGGCGGCATCGCCGAGCATGGTTTCCGGACGGGTGGTGGCGACGATCAGGTAATCGTTGCCCTCGGCGGTCTTGGCGCCGTCGGCCAGTGGGTATTTAAGGTTCCACAGGAAGCCTTTCTCGTCGTGGTTTTCCACTTCGAGGTCGGAAATCGCCGTGTGCAACTTGGTATCCCAGTTGACCAGGCGCTTGCCGCGGTAGATCAGGCCGTCTTCATGCAGGCGCACGAAGGCTTCTTTCACGGCGTCCGACAGGCCGTCGTCCATGGTGAAGCGCTCGCGGCTCCAGTCGACGGACGAGCCCAGGCGACGGATCTGCCGACTGATATTGCCGCCCGACTGGTCTTTCCATTCCCAGACTTTTTCCAGGAATTTCTCGCGGCCCAGGTCGTGACGGTTCTGGCCGGTGGCTTCGAGTTGACGCTCCACCAGCATCTGCGTGGCGATACCGGCGTGGTCGGTACCCGGCTGCCACAGGGTGTCGCGACCCTGCATGCGGCGGAAACGGATCAACGCATCCATGATCGCATTGTTGAAGCCATGGCCCATGTGCAGGCTGCCAGTGACGTTCGGTGGCGGGATCATGATGGTGTAGGACTCGCCCGCACCTTGCGGAGCGAAATAGTTCTCGGACTCCCAGGTGTTGTACCAGGAAGTTTCAATTGCGTGCGGCTGGTAGGTCTTATCCATGCGCGGCGGGACCCTAGTTGGCATTTATTCAGGAAAGCCGGCAAGTATAACGGGGGATAGGGCGCAGGGCGAGGTTGAGCTGTGTGCGGGGCAAATGTGGGAGGGGGTTTGCTCCCGATAGCGCGGTGACAGTCAAAAATATTGAGACTGATGCACCCTCATCGGGGGCAAGCCCCTCCCACAGGGGATAGGTGTGTGGCTTAAGATTGGTACTGGCTAAGCAACCGTTCCATCCGCGCATCCATCCGGCGTTTGATCTCGGTTTCGATATGCGGGGCAAAGTCGTCGATCACGTCTTGCATGATCAATTGCGCGGCGGCGCGCAGTTCGTTGTCCAGGTGCAGCAGCAAGGCGTCGGGTGCCTTATCGGCAGGCGCGGCGGCAGGCGCGGCTTCCACGACGACGGGGGCCTCGACGCTCGGTGCCGGCGCGGCGGGCTTGCCGCCCACCATGTCGAACAACAGCGGAATCTGTACCTCGCCATCGACCGGTTCGGTCAGCAGCGGCGGTTGTAAGTCGTCATCACCCAGCAACTTGCGGATCGACTCGAGATCGTCCAGCAGGTGGTCATCTTTTTTTACGGGGTTGGAAGTGTCCATCGTGTGCTCAAAGTCGTTGTAGCCGGTGATCTTGCAAAGGATAGCCCTGTTCGCGGTAGAAACGGAAACTCTCCCGCGCGGCCTGACGAATAGCCGGATCCTCCACCACCACTTCCGCCACGCGGGCGAACGCCTTGGCAAAGGGCGGTACTTTCAGGTCCAGGTTGACCAGCAGGTCGTGGTGAGCGCCGCAACCGTCGCCCAAACCCAGTACAACCAGGCCTTCGGGTTCCGATTCGGCGGGGCCGTGGGGCACGAAGCTCTCGCCCTTGAAGCGCCACAGGCGGGCGTCGAGTTCATCGCGTTGGGCGCCATCGCTGCAATGCAGGTAGATGCGGTGGCCCATGCGCCAGGCTTTTTCGGTGAGCTTGCAGGCAAAGTCCAGGCGCGCGAGCGGGTCGGCGCTGGGCAATATATAGAAGTCGACTTGGGTCATTGCGGTTCCTGAGACCGGAGCGGTGTGTTGGCCGCCCCGGCATCTTCAGTTTCAGGCTTTGGCGCGATCCAGCAGGTACTGGGTCAGCAGGGGAACCGGACGACCGGTGGCGCCCTTGTCCTTGCCGCCGCTGGTCCAGGCGGTGCCGGCGATGTCCAGGTGCGCCCAGTTGAAGTTCTTGGCAAAGCGCGACAGGAAGCAGGCCGCCGTGATGGTGCCGGCTTTCGGGCCGCCGATGTTGGCGATGTCGGCGAACGGGCTGTCCAGTTGCTCCTGGTACTCATCGAACAGCGGCAGTTGCCAGGCGCGGTCATCGGCGGCCTTGCCGGCACTGAGCAGTTGCTCGATCAGCTCGTCGTTGTTGCCCAGCAGCCCCGAGGTGTGGGAGCCCAGGGCAACGATGCATGCGCCGGTCAGGGTGGCGATGTCGATCACCGCCTGCGGCTTGAAACGCTCGGCGTAGGTCAGCGCATCGCACAGCACCAGGCGGCCTTCGGCGTCGGTGTTGAGGATCTCGACGGTCTGGCCGCTCAGGGTGGTGACGATGTCGCCTGGGCGAGCCGCGCCGCCGCTCGGCATGTTCTCGGCACAGGCCAGGATGCACACCAGGTTGATCGGCAGCTTGAGTTCCAGTACGGCTCGCAGGGTGCCGAACACGCTGGCGGCACCGCCCATGTCGTATTTCATCTCGTCCATGCCCGCGCCCGGCTTGAGGCTGATGCCGCCGGTGTCGAAGGTAATGCCTTTGCCCACCAGGGCGTAAGGCTTCTCGGACTTCTTGCCGCCGTTGTATTGCATCACGATCAGGCGTGGCGGCTGGTCGCTGCCCTGGCCCACGGCGTAGAACGAGCCCATGCCCAGTTCCTTGATCTTTTTCTCGTCCAGGACTTCAACTTTCAGGCCCTTGAACTCTTTACCCAGTGCCTTGGCCTGTTCGCCCAGAAAGGTGGGGTGGCAGATGTTCGGCGGCAGGTTGCCCAGGTCGCGGGTGAACGACATGCCGTTGGCAATGGCGGTAGCGTGGGTCACGGCGCGCTGGACTTCAGCCTGGGCGGCCTTGATGGTCAGCAGGGTGATTTTCTTCAGGGCGCGGGGTTCGGCTTTCTGGCTCTTGAACTGGTCGAAGGTATAACCGCCGTCTACTAGTGACTCGGCCAGCAGGCGGGTCTTGCCGTAGCTGTCGCGGCCTTTGACCACGATTTCATCGAGTGCCAGCGTGGCATCGCCGCCGCCCAGGCCCTTGAGGGTGTTGAGGATGCCGCTGACGATCTTGCGGAATGGGCGGTCGCCCAGTTCTTCGTCCTTGCCCACGCCCACCAGCAATACGCGGTCGGCCTTGAGGTTGGGCAGGCTTTGCAGCAGCAGGCTCTGGCCGACTTTGCCGGCCAGGTCGCCGCGCTTGAGCACCGCGCTGATGGCGCCGCCGCTGAGTTCGTCGAGTTGCTTGGCGGCCACGCCGAGCTTGCGACCTTCGCCGATGGCGACCACGAGGGTGGCGGTTTTCAACGTTTCGGGGCTAACGCTTTTTACAACCAATTCCATTTTCGGGTCCCTTATATAAGGTCTGGGAGCCTGGCGTATGTACCCAGGCTTTAAAGCGTGGCGGCTGAGTCAATCACCCGCGACAAAGGCCGCAGTTTGAACCTCGCAAGCAAAGCCTGACAACCCTTGGCGCATGCTTTGTACCTACGCATGAGGTTGCGCAGTGACAGGCGCGATCAATCACAGGATAATGCGCCATCTTTTTAGCCGGCCCTTGTAAATGGGCTGACTCGGTATGCTTGCTTGTTTGGCCGCCTTAGCCTGACAACCCTGGAGTGTCTGGTTTGATCGTCTTCCGTTATCTGTCCCGCGAAGTCCTATTGACCCTGAGTGCCGTGAGCGCGGTATTGCTGGTCATCATCATGAGTGGGCGTTTCGTCAAATACCTGGCCCAGGCCGCTTCCGGCGCCCTGGACCCGGGCTCGCTGTTCCTGATCATGGGCTTTCGCCTGCCGGGGTTCCTGCAGCTGATTTTGCCGCTGGGCCTGTTCCTCGGGATCCTGCTGGCGTATGGCCGCCTGTACCTCGAAAGCGAAATGACCGTGCTCTCGGCCACCGGCATGAGCCAACAGCGCCTGCTGGGCATGACCATGATCCCGGCCGCCGGCGTCGCGTTGATCGTGGCCTGGCTGAGCCTGAGCCTGGCCCCCCAGGGCGCGATGCAATTTCAGTTGGTATTGAACAAGCAGGATGCGATGACTGAGTTCGACACCCTCGAGCCGGGCCGCTTCCAGGCACTCAATGACGGCACTCGGGTGACCTACACCGAAACCCTCACCGAAGACCGCGCCAACCTGGGCGGGGTGTTCATCTCTGAGAAACGCCTGGGCCAGGACAAGAAGGACCGCGGCATTTCGGTGCTGGTGGCCGACTCGGGCCGCCAGGAAGTGCGCCCGGACGGCAGTCGCTACCTGATCCTGGAAAACGGTTACCGCTATGACGGCAGCCCCGGCCAGGCCGATTACCGCGCCATCAAGTACGACACCTATGGCGTATTGCTCGCCCGCCCGGATGTCAGCAGTGAAGTCACCGACCGCGATGCGATCCCCACGCAAGACCTGTTGGGCAGCAAGGAACTGCGCTCCATCGCCGAGCTGCAATGGCGTATTTCCCTGCCGCTGCTGGTGTTTATCGTGACCCTGATGGCCGTACCGCTGTCGCGCGTCAACCCGCGCCAGGGTCGCTTCCTCAAACTGTTGCCGGCGATCCTGCTGTATATGGCTTACCTCACCATCCTGATCTCCGCCCGTGGCTCCCTGGAAAAAGGCAAGCTGTCGCCAACCCTGGGCTTGTGGTGGGTGCACGGGATCTTCCTGGTGATCGGCCTGGGGCTGCTCTACTGGGAACCTATCCGTTTGAAAATGATGAGCCGTCGCGGCCAGAAGGAGTTGGCTCGTGGTTAAGCTCGACCGCTACATTGGTAGCAGCGTCCTGATCGCCATCCTGGCGGTTCTGGGCATCATCCTGGGCCTGGCCTCGCTGTTCGCCTTCATTGATGAGGTGGGCAACGTCAGCGACACCTACACCGTGTGGGATGTGATGAGCTACGTGGCGCTCACCGCGCCGCGTCGCCTGTACGACATGATGCCGATGGCGGCGTTGATCGGCTGTCTGATCGGCCTGGGCAGCCTGGCCAGCAACAGCGAACTGACCATCATGCGTGCCGCCGGGGTGTCCGTCGGCCGTATCGTCTGGGCGGTGATGAAGCCCATGCTGCTGCTGATGCTGTGCAGCGTGCTGATCGGTGAATATGTCGCGCCGCCGGCTGAAAGCACCGCCCAGGCCAACCGTGCCCTGGCCCAGGGTTCAGGCGATGCGCAAAGTGCCAAGCATGGCCTGTGGCACCGCCAGGGTGACGAGTTCATCCATATCAACGCCGTGCAACCGGGCGGCCTGTTGATCGGCGTCACGCGCTATACCTTCGACAAAGAGCGCCACATGCTGTCGTCCAGCTTCGCCAAACGTGCGCAGTACGGCGACGAAAAATGGCAGCTGAGCGACATCACCACCACCTACTTCCGCAATGTCGGCCAAGGCACCAAGGCCAGCACCGAAGTGATCAATTCGCCCAGCGAAGAATGGGACATCGCGCTCAAGCCCGAATTGCTCAATACCGTGGTGATGATCCCCGAAAGCCTGCCGATCTCCGGGTTGTGGGGCTATATCCACTACTTGAAGGATCAGGGGCTCAATAACGGCCGCTACTGGCTGGCGTTCTGGGTCAAGGTGTTGCAGCCGGTGGTCACCGCCGCGCTGGTGCTGATGGCCATCTCGTTCATCTTCGGTCCGTTGCGTTCCGTGACCCTCGGCCAGCGCGTATTTACCGGCGTGTTGGTGGGTTTCACCTTCCGCATCGCCCAGGACCTGCTTGGCCCATCGAGCCTGGTGTTCGGTTTCTCGCCGCTGTTTGCGGTGCTGGTGCCCACCGCCATCTGCGCCCTTGCCGGGTTCTGGCTGTTGCGCCGGGCCGGTTGATAGCGCGCTTATGAACAAAAAATGCCCCGGTCGAGAGATCGGGGCATTTTTGTTCTGGTCAGCAAAGATGACGTCTGGCCTGAGCATCAGGTACAATTCCCGGCTATTTTTCAGCGGGCAATCTGCCTGCAGCCTTTTTGAGTGTTGATCCGTGAGTGATTTGAGTCATATCCGCAATTTCTCCATCATCGCCCACATTGACCATGGTAAGTCGACGCTGGCCGATCGATTCATCCAGATGTGCGGCGGCCTTGCCGAGCGTGAAATGGAAGCCCAGGTGCTGGATTCCATGGACCTCGAACGCGAGCGCGGGATCACCATCAAGGCCCACAGCGTTACCCTGTACTACACCGCCCGAGACGGCATCAAGTATCAGCTGAACTTCATTGACACCCCTGGCCACGTCGACTTCACCTATGAAGTCAGCCGCTCCCTGGCGGCCTGCGAAGGTGCGCTGCTGGTGGTGGACGCGGGGCAGGGCGTTGAAGCCCAGTCCGTGGCCAACTGCTATACCGCGATCGAGCAAGGCCTGGAAGTCATGCCGGTACTGAACAAGATCGACCTGCCACAGGCCGATCCGGACCGGGTAAAAGAAGAAATCGAAAAAATCATCGGGATTGATGCCACCGACGCCGTCGAGTGCAGCGCCAAGACCGGCCTGGGCGTCGACGAAGTGCTCGAGCGCCTGGTCAAGACCATCCCCGCACCCACCGGCAATATCGAAGATCCGCTGCAGGCGTTGATCATCGACTCCTGGTTCGACAACTACCTGGGCGTCGTTTCCCTGGTACGCGTGCGCCATGGCCGTGTGAAGAAGGGCGACAAGATCCTGGTCAAGTCCACCGGCAAGATCCACCTGGTGGACAGCGTCGGTGTATTCAACCCGAAACACACCGCCACCGTTGACCTGAAAGCCGGTGAAGTCGGCTTCATCATCGCCGGCATCAAGGACATCCACGGTGCCCCGGTGGGTGACACCCTGACCTTGAGCTCCACCCCGGACGTCGACGTGCTGCCAGGCTTCAAGCGTATCCAGCCGCAAGTCTATGCCGGCCTGTTCCCGGTCAGCTCGGACGATTTCGAAGACTTCCGCGAAGCCCTGCAAAAGCTCACCCTCAACGATTCGTCGTTGCAGTACACCCCGGAAAGCTCCGATGCCCTGGGCTTTGGCTTCCGTTGCGGGTTCCTCGGCATGCTGCACATGGAGATCATCCAGGAGCGCCTCGAGCGCGAATACGACCTGGACCTGATCACCACCGCGCCAACCGTTATTTTCGAGTTGTTGCTGAAAAACGGTGAAACGATTTACGTCGACAACCCGTCCAAGCTTCCAGACCTGTCCTCCATTGAAGACATGCGCGAGCCGATCGTGCGGGCCAATATTCTTGTGCCGCAGGAACACCTGGGCAACGTCATTACCCTGTGTATCGAAAAGCGTGGCGTGCAGCACGACATGCTGTTCCTCGGTACCCAGGTGCAAGTGACCTACGATTTGCCGATGAACGAAGTGGTCCTGGACTTCTTCGACCGTCTCAAATCCACCAGTCGCGGCTATGCTTCGCTGGATTACCATTTCGACCGGTACCAATCGGCCAATCTGGTAAAGCTGGACGTATTGATCAACGGCGACAAGGTCGATGCACTGGCACTGATCGTGCACAAGGACAACGCGCACTACAAAGGGCGCCAGTTGACCGAAAAGATGAAAGAACTGATTCCGCGCCAGATGTTCGACGTTGCGATCCAGGCCGCCATTGGCGGGCAGATCATCGCGCGGACCTCCGTCAAGGCTCTCAGAAAGAACGTACTGGCCAAATGCTACGGCGGTGACGTAAGCCGTAAGCGCAAGCTGCTTGAGAAGCAAAAGGCCGGTAAAAAACGCATGAAGCAAGTGGGCAACGTGGAAATTCCACAAGAAGCCTTCCTTGCGGTGCTCAGGTTGGATAGTTAGGTCCTATGTCACTAAATTTCCCGCTGTTGCTGGTCATCGCCGTTGCCGTTTGCGGCCTCCTGGCGTTGCTCGATCTGGTGTTCTTCGCCCCGCGTCGGCGCTCGGCTATCGCGTCCTATCAGGGCAGCGTCAGCCAGCCCGATGCGGTGGTGGTCGAGAAGCTGAACAAAGAGCCTTTGCTGGTTGAATACGGCAAGTCGTTCTTCCCGGTGTTGTTCATCGTGCTGGTGCTGCGTTCGTTCCTGGTGGAGCCGTTTCAGATCCCTTCGGGGTCGATGAAGCCTACCCTGGACGTGGGCGACTTCATCCTGGTGAACAAGTTTTCCTACGGGATTCGCCTGCCGGTGATCGACAAGAAGGTCATCGAAGTCGGCGACCCGCAGCGCGGTGATGTGATGGTGTTCCGCTACCCGAGCGATCCCAACGTCAACTACATCAAGCGTGTCGTGGGCCTGCCGGGCGACGTGATTCGCTACACCAGCGACAAGCGCCTGTTTATCAACGGTGAGTCGGTGGCCGAAAAACTGCTCGGTTCCGAACCGAACAGCCTGGGCAGCGCCGAGCTGTATCAGGAGAAACTCGGTGCGGTAGAGCATGAAATCCGCAAGGAAATGACCCGCTACCGCGCCATGCCTGATGGCCAATGGAAAGTGCCGGCCGGGCACTATTTCATGATGGGCGACAACCGTGACAACTCCAATGACAGCCGCTACTGGGATGACCCCACTATTCCCAAAGAGCTGCTGGGCATGGTTCCCGACCAGAATATCGTCGGCAAGGCCTTCGCGGTCTGGATGAGCTGGCCGGAACCCAAGCTGAGTCACCTGCCTAACTTCTCGCGGGTCGGGCTGATCAAGTAATACAAGCGGCGCTGTGAACACAGCGCCGAGTGCTTTTCTGGGGTTGGGACAAATCTGGCCTGCCCCGTGCGACACCAATCAGGATTTGAATTTGAATACTGCGTCAATCGTCGATGGCCGCCGGTGCCACGAACTCGATATGCATCAACCAGGTATGGCTAAACAGTGACCGTTTCTCTCAGTCGTCTCGAGCGCCAGCTCGGTTACACCTTCAAGGATCAGGAATTGATGATCCTTGCCCTCACACACCGCAGCTTTGCAGGGCGCAACAACGAGCGCCTGGAATTCCTCGGTGATGCCATCCTCAATTTTGTCGCCGGTGAAGCGCTGTTCGAGCGCTTCCCGCAAGCCCGTGAAGGCCAGTTGTCGCGCCTTCGTGCCCGCCTGGTCAAAGGCGAGACCCTGGCCGTGCTGGCCCGTGGTTTCGGCCTGGGCGAATACCTGCGCCTGGGGTCCGGTGAATTGAAGAGCGGTGGTTTCCGCCGCGAATCGATCCTGGCCGATGCCCTCGAGGCGCTGATCGGTGCGATCTACCTGGATGCAGGCATGGAAGCGGCCAAGGAGCGCGTCACCGCGTGGCTGACCTCCGAGATCGAAAGCCTCACCCTGGTCGACACCAACAAAGACCCCAAGACCCGCCTGCAGGAATTTTTGCAGTCGCGCGGGTGCGAACTGCCACGCTACGAAGTGGTGGATATCCAAGGTGAGCCGCATTGCCGCGTGTTCTTCGTGGAATGTGAAATCACCTTACTGAATGAAAAAAGCCGAGGTCAGGGTGTGAGCCGTCGTATTGCCGAACAGGTAGCGGCCGCTGCAGCACTGATTGCCCTGGGCGTGGAGAATGGCCATGACTGATTCAACCGCAACACGCTGTGGCTACGTTGCCATTGTTGGCCGCCCGAACGTGGGCAAGTCCACGCTGCTGAACCACATCCTCGGCCAAAAGCTCGCGATCACCTCGCGCAAGCCGCAGACCACCCGCCACAACATGCTGGGCATCAAGACCGAAGGCAGCGTGCAGGCCGTGTATGTCGACACCCCGGGCATGCACAAGGGCGGCGAAAAAGCCCTCAACCGCTACATGAACAAAACCGCGTCGGCCGCGTTGAAAGACGTCGACGTGGTGATCTTCGTGGTCGACCGCACCAAGTGGACCGACGAAGACCAGATGGTCCTGGAGCGTGTGCAGTACGTGACCGGCCCGTTGATCGTCGCGCTGAACAAGACCGACCGCATCGAAGACAAAGCCGAGCTGATGCCACACCTGAGCTGGCTGCAGGAACAGCTGCCGAACGCGCAGATCATCCCGATCTCGGCGCAGCATGGCCACAACCTGGATGCCCTGGAGCGCGTGATCGCCCAGCACCTGCCGGAGAACGAGCACTTCTTCCCGGAAGACCAGATCACCGACCGCAGCAGCCGCTTCCTTGCCGCCGAACTGGTGCGCGAGAAAATCATGCGCCAGATGGGCGCCGAGCTGCCGTACCAGATCACCGTCGAAATCGAAGAGTTCAAGCAACAGGGCAAGACCCTGCATATCCATGCGCTGATCCTCGTCGAACGCGACGGCCAGAAGAAAATCATCATTGGCGACAAGGGTGAGCGCATCAAGCGCATCGGCACCGAGGCGCGCAAGGACATGGAATTGCTGTTCGATTCCAAGATCATGCTCAACCTGTGGGTGAAGGTGAAAGGTGGCTGGTCCGATGACGAGCGTGCGCTGCGCTCCCTGGGCTATGGCGACCTGTAAGGACACCGCAGGGCAAAAAATGTGGGAGGGGGCTTGCCCCCGATAGCGGTGGGTCAGTTAATAGATAAGTGACTGAACCACCGCCATCGGGGGCAAGCCCCCTCCCACATTAGGTTTGTATTGTTTTCAAGATAGAGAACCCATGTCCCAATCCCCACCCCCCAGCCAACTCGCCTACGTCCTGCACAGCCGCGCCTACCGCGAGACGAGCGCCCTGGTGGACTTCCTCACGCCCCAGGGCCGCCTGCGCGCAGTGTTGCGCAGCGCGCGGGGCAAGGCGGGCACGCAGGCACGGCCCTTCGTGGCGTTGGACGTGGAGTTTCGTGGCAAGGGCGAGCTGAAAAACGTCGGCCGGCTGGAAAGCGTCGGCACCTCCGCCTGGCTCAATGGCGATGCGCTGTTCAGCGGTCTCTACCTCAATGAACTGCTGATCCGCCTGCTGCCCGCCGAAGACCCGCATCCGGCGGTCTTCGATCATTACGCCGCCACCCTGTTGGCCCTGGCCGAAGGTCGCCCGTTGGAACCACTGCTGCGCGCATTCGAATGGCGCCTGCTGGATGACCTGGGCTACGGCTTCGAACTGAACAACGACCTGCATGGCGACCCCATCGCCGCCGACGGCATGTACCGTCTGCAAGTGGACGCGGGCCTGGAGCGCGTGTACCTGCTTCAGCCGGGCCTGTTCCAGGGCACCGAATTGCTCGCCATGAGCGAAGCGGACTGGTCGGCCCCTGGCGCGTTGTCGGCCGCCAAGCGCTTGATGCGCCAGGCCCTGGCTGTGCATTTGGGCGGACGGCCGCTGGTCAGCCGCGAGTTGTTTCGAAAGCCCTGACAACCCCGTGTATGCTGTGCAGCGTTTCTTTCCCCTTTCAGGAGCGCTTCCGTGACCACCAGCAATCGCATTCTTCTCGGCGTCAACATCGACCACGTCGCTACCCTGCGCCAGGCTCGGGGCACTCGTTACCCTGACCCGGTCAAGGCCGCGCTGGATGCCGAAGAAGCAGGCGCCGACGGCATCACGGTGCACCTGCGCGAAGACCGCCGCCACATTCAGGAGCGCGACGTGCTGCTGCTCAAGGACGTGCTGCAAACCCGCATGAACTTCGAAATGGGTGTCACCGAAGAAATGATGGCCTTCGCCGAGCGCATTCGTCCGGCGCATATCTGCCTGGTCCCGGAAACCCGCCAGGAACTCACCACCGAAGGCGGTCTGGATGTGGCCGGCCAGGAAGCGCGGATCAAGGCTGCCGTGGAGCGGCTGTCGAAGCTCGGCAGTGAAGTGTCGCTGTTCATCGACGCCGACGAGCGCCAGATCGAAGCCTCGCGCCGGGTCGGCGCGCCGGCCATCGAACTGCACACCGGCCGTTACGCGGATGCCACCACGCCCACTGAAGTGGCCGATGAGCTGCAACGCATCATCGACGGTGTGAACTGCGGGCTTGGCGAAGGCCTGATCGTCAACGCCGGCCATGGCCTGCATTACCACAACGTGGAAGCGGTGGCCGCGATCAAGGGCATCAACGAACTGAACATCGGCCATGCGCTGGTGGCCCATGCACTGTTCGTCGGCTTCAAAGGCGCGGTTGCCGAGATGAAAGCCCTGATTCTGGCGGCCGCCAAGGGCTGATCGGGCCACTGCGGCAATGCGAAGCCTTACTGTTTAGCCGATGCAGGTGTATCGTATCTGCCCTTTGCAGGCCACTGGCCTGCGGCTGATACGTGAGGTTGTTGTGTCCCGATCCTTTTCCCGTCGACAAATCCTGGGTGGCCTTGCGGGCCTGGCCGTAGTCGGTGCCGGCGCTGGCGGCGCCTACCGCTACTGGCTGGGAAAAGTCGCCGACGCCGAGGCGGGGCACGACTACGAGCTGATTGCCGCACCGTTGGACGTGGAACTGGTGCCGGGCCACAAGACCCCCGCCTGGGCCTTCGGCCCGTCGGCACCGGGCACCGAGTTGCGTGTGCGCCAGGGCGAATGGCTGCGGGTGCGTTTCATCAACCACCTGCCGGTCGCCACCACCATCCACTGGCACGGTATCCGTCTGCCGCTGGAAATGGACGGCGTGCCCTACGTCTCGCAACTGCCGGTGCTGCCCGGTGAGTACTTCGACTACAAATTCCGGGTGCCCGACGCCGGCAGCTATTGGTATCACCCCCATGTGAACAGCAGCGAAGAACTCGGCCGTGGCCTGGTCGGCCCGCTGATCGTGGAAGAGCGCGAACCCACCGGCTTCAAGTACGAACGCACCCTCAGCCTGAAAAGCTGGCACGTGGACGAGGAAGGCGCCTTCGTGGCCTTCAGCATTCCCCGTGAGGCGGCGCGCGGCGGCACGGCCGGCCGGCTGTCGACCATCAATGGTGTGTCCCAGGCGGTGATCGATTTGCCGGCCGGGCAGATCACGCGCGTACGCCTGCTCAACCTCGACAACACCCTGACCTATCGCCTCAACATTCCGGACGTTGAAGCGCAGATCTACGCATTGGATGGCAACCCCATCGAACCGCGCCCCCTCGGCAAAGAATACTGGCTGGGCCCCGGCATGCGTATCTGCCTGGCGATCAAGGCGCCGCCGGCGGGTGAAGAGTTGTCGATCCGTAACGGCCCGGTGCGCCTGGGAACCTTCCGCTCGGTGGCCAACACCGACGCGCCCACCCAGTGGCCGCCTGCATTGCCGGCCAACCCCGTGGCCGAACCGGACCTGGCCAATGCCGAGAAACTCAACTTCAATTTCGAATGGGTCGGCTCGGTGTCGGTGGACAACGGCAAGCCGCCCAGTTTGTGGCAGATCAACGGCCAGGCCTGGGACATCACCGACAAGACCTGTGCCGATCGCCCGATTGCCAAACTGGAAAAGGGCAAGAGCTACATTTTTGAATTGAAGAACATGACCCAGTACCAGCACCCGATCCACCTGCACGGCATGAGCTTCAAGGTGATCGCCTCGAACCGCCACAAGGTGATCCCGTATTTCACCGACACCTACCTGCTGGGCAAGAACGAGCGCGCTCGGGTGGCGTTGGTGGCGGATAACCCGGGTGTGTGGATGTTCCACTGCCACGTGATCGACCATATGGAAACCGGCCTGATGGCCGCCATCGAGGTGGCGTGATGCGCCAGATCCGCCCCGCCGCGATCATCGACCGCAGCCGCGACCAGCACTTCATGCGCCAAGCGCTGGCCCTCGCCGCCCAAGGCGCCGCGCTGGGCGAAGTGCCGGTGGGCGCGGTGCTGGTGCAGGACGGTGAAATCATCGGCCGCGGCTTCAACTGCCCGATCAGCGGCAACGACCCCAGCGCCCATGCCGAAATGGTCGCCATCCGCGCCGCCGCGCAAGCCATCAGCAACTATCGCCTGGTGGGCAGCACGCTGTATGTGACGCTGGAACCGTGCAGCATGTGCGCGGGTTTGATCGTACATTCGCGCGTGGCGCGGGTGGTGTTCGGTGCGCTGGAGCCCAAGGCGGGTATCGTGCAGAGCCAGGGGCAATTTTTTACCCAGGGGTTTCTCAACCATAAGGTTCTGTATGAAGGCGGCGTATTGGCCGAGGAGTGCGGGACGGTCCTGAGCGAATTCTTCAAAGCCCGAAGAGCAAAAACACCACTGTCTAAAGAACACTGAGGGCCCCCTCCCACATTGGGATCTCTATTGGATCTATACCGGTTTATTTCCTGGCGATAATCACCGCCCGCATCGGCGCCGGCAGCCCTTCAATCGTTTTGCTGTGATCGTCCGGGTCGAGGAAATCACTCAGCGACTGATACTTCATCCACTCCGTGCCCCGCTGTTCCTCCACCGTGGTCACGCTCACATCCACGCAGCGCACATCGCTGAAACCGGCGCGGCGCAGCCAGAGCATCAGCGCCGGCACCGATGGCAGGAACCACACATTACGCATCTGCGCATAGCGGTCTTCCGGCACCAGCACCTGTTGCTGATCACCTTCAACCACCAGGGTTTCCAACACCAACTCGCCGCCCTTGACCAGGGTGTCCTTGAGCGCCAGCAGATGCTCGATCGGCGAGCGGCGGTGATAAAACACACCCATGGAAAACACCGTATCGAAGCCCTCCAGGTTTGCCGGCAAGTCTTCGAACGGGAACGGCAGGTGCCAGGCCTTGGGCTCTGACAGGTAACGCTGCACGGCCTGGAACTGGCAGAAGAACAGCCAGTTGGGGTCCACGCCAATCACGCTGTCGGCGCCGGCGCCGAGCATGCGCCACATGTAGTAACCGTTGCCGCAGCCCACATCGAGGATGCGCTTGCCCTTGAGGTTCAGGTGCGGCGCCACGCGGGACCACTTCCAGTCCGAGCGCCATTCGGTGTCCACATGCACCCCGAACAGGTGGAACGGGCCTTTGCGCCATGGGCTCAACCCCATCAACGCGCTGTGCATTTGCGTGCGGGTGGCGTCGTCGCAGTCGGTGTCCAGGGTCAGGCCATTGAGCAAGTCGACGTCGCTGGGCTGAACCTTGGGCAGTGCATCCAGCGCACTTTGCCAGCGCTCCAGGTCGCCATGACCTTTCTCCATCTTGCTGTCGAGTTGCGCTTGCAGGCCCTGGGCCCAAACGGCCAGGGGAGTGCCGACCAGATGGCGGGCGAGGGGGGACAAATCAATCATGGCAAGGCAATCAACGAGGCAAAGTTAAGACACTGGAACCACGGCACGACTTTCGAAAACCCGGCCGCCAGCAGGCGTTCGCGATGTTCTTCGAGGCTGTCGGGCTTCATGACGTTTTCGATGGCGCTGCGCTTCTGGGCGATTTCCAATTCGCTGTAGCCGTTGGCGCGTTTGAACGCGATATGCAGGTCGGTGAGCAGCGCATGTTCTTCAACATCGTTGAAGCGCAGCTTTTCCGAGAGGATCAACGCACCGCCCGGCAGCAGCGCCTGGCGGATACGCCCAAGCAGCGCCAGGCGCTCGGCCGGGGCGATGAATTGCAGGGTGAAATTCAGCGCCACCACCGAGGCCGGCTGGAACTGCAGCGCGAGGATATCGCCCTCGACCACCTCCACCGGCAGCAGCTCCTGGAACATCGAGTCCTGGCCGTTAAGGTATTGACGGCAACGCTCGACCATCGCTGCCGAGTTATCCACAGCGATCACCCGGCAGCCGTCGGTACGTACATGCCGGCGCAACGCCTGGGTCACCGCGCCAAGGGAGGAACCGAGGTCGTAGAGCACACTGTGGGGCTGGGCAAACTGCGCGGCGAGTACGCCAAGGTTTTCGACGATCGTCGGGTAACCCGGCACCGAGCGTTTGATCATGTCCGGGAACACCCGCACCACGTCCTCGTTAAAGGCGAAGTCCGGCACCTGGGGCAGGGGCTGGGCGAATAGGCGATCGGGTTCTTTGCTCACGGTTGTTCCGGCGACGAAGGGGGAAAGGCCGGCATTTTAGCCAAGTTGGCCGGTGCGTGCATGGTTGATCGGACCGTTAGTCAGTCGTGTGAGCTACCTGTCAACTCTGACAGTAGACGCCCTGACATTAGGCGACCTAGCTTAACGAGTCGGTGAATCGCACCGTTAAATCGCCAGAGGGTATGGACATGAGTCTTACAATTGCTTCTACCGATTCCGAGTTGGATGCGCAAATCAAAGCCATCCTCAAAGACGAGCGTGTTTCGCCAGTGGAGTTCATTGAGTTCAGAAAACGTTCCGATGATGACGTTGCTAAGAACAAGCGTCTGGCCTTAAACGATAACTTGCGCATTATTTCCAACGCAGCCGACATCCTGGCGGATGCGATAAAGCTGTTGACGCTGGAAGCCAGACGCCTTGATCTGGGCGTGCGAGACAACACGGACCCGGCAAAAAACGCCGAAAAAGACGCCGAAAAAGCGCTGTTGAAGAAGGCCATCGAAGCCCAGTTGGCCTATACCGTGGTCAGCTACAAATCCACCTTGGAGCGATTGTAGGCTTCGTCCTTGGCGTGTCGCTGGCTGAACGCAGATGCAGTGATACCCCACTGGCCCAGCCAGTACGTGGCGATCAGCAAATACGGCGCCGCATCGAACGCCACCACAAAGCGATTGATGCCAATCAGTGTGTCGGAAAGCACAAACGACACCGCGCCCGCTGCCGCCAGCAGTGCCGAGCGTTGCGGCACCTGGCTGCCGAGGCGGGCGAGGGCGCGCCAGAGCATGGCGCTGATCACCAGGGCGTAAACCACCACGGGAATCAGCAAGTCGCCCAGGCCATGGGCGATCAGGATGCTCAACAGGATCGCGCCCACGCTCAGCGCCAGTACCAACGGCAGCAGGGCCAAACGTCGGCAATCGCTGAAATAGGCTTTGAGGTACGCCAGGTGCGCACACAGAAACGCGCCAAGGCCGAAGATAAACAGGTCGCCCGGCCAGGCGAGCAACACATCGCCCACCAGGGAAAAAATCAGCCCAAGGCTGATCCAGCGTCGATAGTCGGTGGGCGGTGCATCATGCAACCAGCCCAGCAGCGCCAGCACCGGCAAGGGTTTGACCAGCAGGCAGAGCAGCGTGGCATGGGTGGTCAGGCCGTAGACAAACGTGGCGGCGCCCATCAACGCCAGAATCAGCCAGGGCATATCAGTTCACCGTAATGGCGCAGTCGAAGGTCTCGACCGGTTCGGCCTCCGGTTCCCAGGGTTGTTGAGAGGTCAGGCGCAAACGGCCCTGGCCGGCGGCGAAGGCCTGGAAGCGCCAAGTCGACTGGCCACCGCCACCGATCACCCCCGATTCCGTGCTGCTGTAGACCTCGGGGCTCAGCGCGCGCAGCACGCCGCCGGCGGAATCCTGGATGGCCCAGCGGTAGCCGGTGGTGGGGTTGCTTGGCAGCGTCAGGATCAGGGTTTGCCCGTTTTTAAGCTGGAGCGGGCAGGCGCTCTGGTTTTCCACGGTGACGTGTTGCTTCGGCGCGCTGGCGCATGCGGCCAGCAGGGCAAGGCTCAAGGGGAGAAGCAGGCGGGCAGCGGTCATGAGGGCTCCGTTTAGACACGACGAAGGGCGAGCATAACCGAAGATGGGGCAAGGTGTGACAGGCGGGTGGGGTGTTGGCGGGGTGGGCTTCATCGGGGGCAAGCCCCCTCCCACATTTTGATGTGTGAACACATTCAAAAGTGGGAGGGGGCTTGCTCCCGATGCGGCCTTCACAGACGCTGCAGATTTATCAGAAAAGCACCTTCGCCACATCCGCAAAGCGCTTGGCAAAGTGCACGGTCATGCCTTCCTTCAGGTAGTCCGGCAACTCTTCAAAGCTGCCGCGATTGGGCTCCGGCAAAATCAGCTCATGGATCTTCTGGCGCCGCGCCGCAATCACCTTTTCACGCACACCGCCAATCGGCAGCACGTGCCCGGTCAATGTCAGTTCGCCGGTCATGGCCACGCCTTTTTTCGGCGGCTGGTTGCGCGCCAACGACAACAGCGCACTGGCCATGGTCACGCCGGCGCTCGGGCCGTCCTTCGGTGTGGCGCCTTCCGGCACGTGCAAGTGCACGAACGCTTCGTCGAAGAACTTCGGATCACCGCCAAACGACTTCAGGTTTGAGCTGATGTAGCTGTAGGCGATTTCGGCGGACTCTTTCATCACTTCACCCAACTGCCCGGTGAGCTTGAAGCCACGGTTGAGCGTGTGGATGCGAGTGGCTTCGATCGGCAATGTCGCGCCGCCCATGCTGGTCCAGGCCAAACCTGTGATCACGCCGGTGCCCGACAGTACCTGCTCGTTGCGAAACACCGGCATTCCCAGGGAGCTTTCCAGATCCTTGTTGCCGATCTTGATCACCGCGTCCGGCTCATCCAGCAGCTTGACTACCGCTTTGCGCACCAGTTTGCCCAACTGTTTTTCCAACTGACGCACCCCGGCTTCGCGGGCGTAGCCGTCGATCAATGCGCGCAGGGCGCCGTCGCTGATGGTCAGGCTGTTTTTCGCCACGCCGGCTTTTTCCAGCTGCTTGGGCCACAGGTGGCGTTTGGCGATGGCGACTTTTTCTTCGGTGATATAGCCCGACAGGCGAATCACTTCCATACGGTCGAGCAACGGGCCGGGGATCGAATCCAGGGTGTTGGCGGTGCACACGAACAGCACTTTGGACAGGTCCAGGCGCAGGTCCAGGTAGTGGTCTAGAAATTCGACGTTCTGCTCCGGGTCCAGGGTTTCCAGCAGCGCGGAGGCCGGGTCGCCCTGGAAGCTCTGGCCCATCTTGTCGATCTCGTCGAGCATGATCACCGGGTTCATCACTTCCACATCTTTAAGCGCCTGCACCAGCTTGCCCGGCAGGGCGCCGATGTAGGTGCGGCGATGGCCCTTGATCTCGGCCTCGTCGCGCATGCCGCCGACGCTGAAGCGGTAGAACGGTCGGCCCAGGGACTCGGCGATGGACTTGCCCACGCTGGTCTTGCCCACGCCCGGCGGGCCAACGAGCAGCACGATGGAACCGGCGACTTCGCCTTTATAGGCTCCCACCGCGAGGAATTCGAGGATACGGCTCTTGATGTCGTCCAGGCCGGCATGGTGTTTATCCAACACCTTGCGCGCATGTTTGAGGTCGAGTTTGTCCTCGCCATAGACGCCCCACGGCACTGCGGTGGCCCAGTCGAGGTAGTTGCGGGTGACCGCGTATTCCGGCGAGCCGGTTTCCAGGATCGACAGTTTATTGAGTTCTTCATCAATACGTTTTTGCGCCTGGGCCGGCAGCACCTTGCCTTGCAGCCGTTGCTCGAACTGTTCGACATCCGCACTGCGGTCGTCCTTGGTCAAGCCCAGCTCTTGCTGGATGACCTTGAGCTGTTCCTTGAGGAAAAACTCGCGCTGGTGCTCACCGATCTTGCGGTTCACCTCGGCGGAAAGTTCTTTTTGCAGGCGTGCGACCTCTACCTCTTTGCGCAGCATCGGCAGCACTTTCTCCATGCGTTTGAGCATGGGCACGCAGTCCAGCACTTCCTGCAATTCGTTACCGGTGGCCGAGGTCAGCGCGGCGGCAAAGTCGGTCAGCGGCGACGGGTCGTTGGGGCTGAAGCGATTGAGGTAGTTTTTCAGCTCTTCGCTGTACAGCGGGTTGAGCGGCAGCAGCTCCTTGATCGCGTTGATCAGCGCCATGCCGTAGGCCTTGACCTCATCGGTCGGCTCGGAGGGCTGGTGCGGGTATTCGACTTCCACCAGGTACGGTGGGCGGTGGTGCTTGAGCCAGGTCTTGATGCGCACCCGCGTCAGGCCCTGCGCAACGAATTGCAGCTTGCCGTTCTCACGGCTGGCGTGGTGCACCTTCACCAGCGTGCCGTACAGCGGCAGGCTGGAGGTGTCGAAGTGGCGCGGATCTTCCGGCGGCGTGTCCATGAAAAACAGCGCGAGGGAATGGTGGTCGGATTTGCTCACCAGCTCCAGGGTCTCGGCCCACGGGTCTTCATTGACGATCACCGGCAACACTTGCGCCGGGAAGAACGGCCGGTTGTGGATCGGGATGATGTAGACCTTGTCCGGCAGGTTTTGCCCAGGCAGGGCCAGGCCCGTATTGGACGAAGGGGATTCAGCGTTTTCGGGGTCGGCGTAGTCGTTGAGGTCGTAATCGGGGAATTCTTGCTGGTCGCTCATGGGGCACCTGCATCAGGAAGTATGGTGCTTAGATGGGGCAGGGCAATGGTGGTTTCAATGGGGGCGGTGACATAGCAACAATTTGCATGAAATTTCGCATGTGACTCGGTCAATGTGGGAGGGGGCTTGCTCAGCTGATTTTATGCAGGTAGGCGGGCAGCGGTTGTTCAGGAAGTACGGAAAGCACCTTCAACCGCTGCAACATCCGCTGGCTGGCCCGTTGCAAATGCTCGCGCAAATTCAACGCCGCCGCATCAAACGCGCCATGCAGCAACAACTCCAGAATCAAGCGATGTTCAGCCAACATCGCCGGATCAGCGCCGATCCCCAGCAAACGGTAGAAAATCCGGCTGATGATCATCGGGCTCTGGCCCTGGCGAATCAGCGCGGCGATCTTGCGGTTCTGCAGCCCGGCCAGGCAGCGCTGGTGCAGGTCCTCTTCGATCTGCTCGATGGCTTCCAGGCTGCATTGCGGGCTGTCCTGGGCGTCGAGCACGCGTTGCAACATGGCTTGGAGCAGGTCGCGGTCCAGGTCCGGTGCGCTTTGGCGCAGGGCTTCGGGCTCCAGGCAGGCGCGCAGTTCGTAGTCTTCGGTGACTTCCCTGGCAGTCAGCGGGCCGGCCAGCCATTGGGAGTAGGGCTCCTTTTCGACCAGGCCACGGTCGCGCAGGCGCATCAGCGCTTCACGCACCACTGCGCGGCTGACGCCGTAATGGGCGGCGGCGGCTTGCTCATCCAGGCGGTAATGGCCGAAAGCGATGCAGGTGGACAGCGCCGCGCCAATCTCCTCAACGATGCGCTCGCCCAGCGGCCGCGTGTCCACCAGTTCACCCTCATCGTTCAGGCCCAACTGCCCATGGCTCAGCGGCAGGCGCAGCGGCTCCATGGCCAGGCCGTCGGGGTTGATCAGGTAACCGCGCCCGTTGAAACGGCAGATCAGGCCTTCGGCGTGCAGCAGGTCCAGCGCCTTGCGCACCGGCACGCGGCTGGTGCCGAACAGCTCGGCCAGCGGGGCTTCCAGCAACACCAGCCCATGGCGCGCCGTGCCGTTGACGATCGCATCACGCAGCACTTGGTGAATCATCGCGTAACGGGAGGCCGAGGCGGACACTGCTTTCATCGCGTTCTCTGAGAATTCTGGGGCATGTAGGGCGGTGGCCGGGGATTCTCTCATAGATGCGCCTGTCACTCTGCGCCACGGTGATGGCACTTTTTTGGGGCCTTGAAGCCGAGAATGTTACTTTTCTGCACCAAAATGTACTTATTAATAAAAGATACATTATTCCATTGAAGGCCTATCGGTCCGCCCCGGCCGTATTTTTTTCGGTCAGCCTACGTATCTAGCCGGCACGTCCAGGCTAAAAAACCGATAAGACCAAAACACCTGCCTGAAGACTGGCACGGAATCTGCCTTTGTAAAATGTACATTTTATTAATATGTACGTTTTATGAGGTGCAGCCCAATGTCAGACGCCACGTCAATGGCCGAGGATTTTGCCAGCGGTCGCAGCGACCCGGTGCAAGCCCTCGAACACGCGATCGACCAAGCGGGACGCTACGCCGGCGTGTTCATCAGCCTGACCCTCGAGCGCGCGCGCCGTGAAGCCGAAGCCGCCGCCGCACGCTGGCGTGCTGGCCAGCCGTTGAGTGTGTTCGATGGCGTGCCCCTGGCCTGGAAAGACCTGTTCGATGTAGCCGGCAGCGTCACCACCGCCGGCGCCGCTTACCGTCGCAACGCGCCCGCCGCCTTGCTCGATGCACCCAGCGTGGGCCTGTTGTGCCGTGCCGGGATGGTCAGCGTCGGCAAGACCAACCTCAGCGAGCTGGCCTATTCGGGCCTCGGCCTCAACCCGCATTTCGGTACGCCGCGCAACCCGCGTGGGGTCGACCAACCGCGCATTCCCGGCGGTTCGTCATCCGGTTCGGCGGTGGCCGTTGCGGCCAATATCGTGCCGATCGCGATGGGTAGCGATACCGCCGGCTCCATCCGTATTCCGGCGGCGCTCAATGGCCTGGTCGGTTACCGCAGCAGCAGCCGACGCTACAGCCGTGACGGCGTGTTCCCGCTGGCGCGCACCCTCGATAGCCTCGGCCCACTGACCCGCAGTGTGCGCGATGCACTGGCCATCGATGATCTGTTGCATGGCCGCACCCAAACCCACCGCGCGCGCCCGCTCAAAGGCCAGCGCTTTGTGTTGGCGCAACAGGATGTCGAACCGGCCGTGCGCAATAACCTGCTGCGCGCCGTGGAACAACTCAAGGCCCAGGGCGCGCTGATCGAAGAACGCGAATGCCCGACGTTCCAGGCCACCCTGGCCCTGATCAAGCACCACGGCTGGCTCGGCGCCTTCGAGGCCTTCGCCCTGCACGAAACCTTGCTGGACAGCCACGATGCCGAGCAGCTCGACCCCCGCGTACGCCGTCGCCTCGAAGCGGCGCGGTCGCTGCCCGCCAGCCAACTCATGCACTTGATCGACGCCCGCCAACGCCTGCAACAGCAACTGATCGATGACCTGGATGGCGCCGTCCTCATCACGCCAACCGTCGCCCATGTCGCGCCGGCCCTGGCACCGCTGGAAGCCGACGACGCGCTGTTCGTCAGCACCAACCTCGCCACCCTGCGCCTGACCATGCCCGGCAGTCTGCTCGACATGCCCGGCGTGAACCTGCCCAGTGGCCACGATGCCCTGGGCTTGCCCACCGGGCTGCTGCTCAGCGCCCCGACGGGAGAAGACGCGCGCCTGTTGCGCGCGGCCCTGTCCGTCGAATCCGTACTTAACGTTTAAGGAGACACACCATGGCTAAAGACATCCTCTGTGCATTTGGCGTCGACGTTGACGCCGTCGCCGGCTGGCTCGGCTCCTATGGCGGCGAAGACTCACCGGACGACATCTCCCGTGGCCTGTTCGCCGGTGAAGTCGGCGCGCCGCGCCTGCTCAAATTGTTCGAACGCTACGGCCTGCGCACCACCTGGTTTATCCCTGGCCACTCGATGGAAACCTTCCCCGAGCAGATGAAAGCCGTGGCCGACGCCGGCCACGAAATCGGCGTGCATGGCTACAGCCACGAAAACCCCATCGCGATGACCGCCGAGCAGGAAGAAATCGTGCTCGATAAGTCCATCGACCTGATCACCCAGGTCACTGGCAAGCGCCCCACCGGCTACGTCGCGCCCTGGTGGGAATTCAGCAAGGTCACCAACGAGCTGCTGCTGAAAAAAGGCATCAAGTACGACCACAGCCTGATGCACAACGACTTCCATCCCTACTACGTGCGCAAGGGCGACAGCTGGACCAAGATCGACTACAGCCAGCACCCCGACACCTGGATGAAACCCCTGGTGCGCGGCGAAGAAACCGACCTGGTGGAGATCCCGGCCAACTGGTACCTCGACGACCTGCCGCCGATGATGTTCATCAAGAAAGCCCCCAACAGCCACGGCTTCGTCAACCCGCGTCACCTCGAAGAAATGTGGCGCGACCAGTTCGACTGGGTCTACCGCGAACACGAACACGCGGTGTTCACCATGACCATCCACCCCGACGTGTCCGGCCGCCCGCAAGTGCTGTTGATGCTTGAGCGCCTGATCGAACACATCCAGAGCCATGCCGGCGTGCGCTTCGTCACCTTCGACGAAATCGCCGACGACTTTATCCGCCGCCAACCCCGTTCCTGACCTTCTGCCCCCCCACCCTCGAGGCGCGATTATGTCCATCTACAACAAGCTTGATCTGACTGGCTGGAAACCCCGGCAACTGACGTCCCAGGAAGTGCGTTTCGCCACCTGGATCGCGTTTTTCGCCTGGGTGTTTGCGGTGTACGACTTCATCCTGTTCGGCACCTTGCTGCCGGAGATCGGCCGGCACTTCGGTTGGGGCGAAGTGGAGCAAGCACAAATCGCGACCTGGGTGGCGGTGGGGACCGCCGTCGTCGCTTTGGCCATCGGGCCGATCGTCGACAAACTGGGGCGACGCAAAGGGATTATTTTCACCGTGGCCGGTTCCGCATTGTGCTCGGCGCTGACCGCGATTGGCGGGGCCTGGGGCAAGTCGCCGCTGATTCTGATCCGTTCGCTGGGCGGCCTGGGTTATGCCGAAGAAACCGTCAACGCCACCTATTTGACCGAGTTATATGGCGCCTCCGAAGACCCGCGGCTGACCCAGCGTCGCGGCTTTATCTACAGCCTGGTGCAGGGCGGCTGGCCGGTGGGGGCGTTGATCGCCGCCGGCTTGACCGCGCTGTTGCTGCCGATCATCGGCTGGCAGGGCTGCTTCATCTTCGCGGCGATCCCGGCGATTGTGATCGCGATCATGGCGCGCAAGCTCAAGGAAAGCCCGCAGTTCCAGATCCACGAACGCATCAGCCAACTGCGTAAAAGCGGCGCGGTGAGCGAAGCGCAAAACGTCGCCATCACCTACGGCGTCGACTACGACGAACACAGCAAGGCCGGCCTCAAAGCGGCGTTCCGTGGCCCGGCCCGTCGCGCCACGTTGGTGATCGGCGCCGCGCTGTTGCTCAACTGGGCGGCGATCCAGGTGTTCAGTGTGTTGGGTACCTCGGTGATCGTCAGCGTGCACCACATCTCGTTCGAGAACTCGCTGATCATCCTCGTGCTGTCGAACCTGGTGGGTTACTGCGGTTACCTCAGCCACGGCTGGATGGGCGACAAGATTGGCCGGCGCAACGTGATCGGCCTCGGCTGGATGCTCGGCGGCCTGTCGTTTGCCGGGATGCTGTTCGGCCCGAGCAACATGGCGATGGTGGTCGGGCTGTACAGCCTGGGCCTGTTCTTCCTGATCGGGCCGTACTCGGCGGCGCTGTTCTTCATCAGCGAAAGTTTCCCCACCAGCATTCGTGCCACCGGTGGCGCGATCATCCACGCCATGGGCCCGATCGGTGCGGTGGTTGCAGGCTTCGGTGCCACCCAAGTGTTGTCCGCCGGTAGCGACTGGCAGACCGCCGCCCTCTGGTTCGGCGCGGTGCCGTGCTTTTTGTCCGGCATGTTGATGTTTGCCGCGCGCCATGTGCGCCCGGAAACCGTTCAGTAAGGAGTGTGAGATGAGCCGTAAAGTTGCCTTGATCACCGGTGCCGCCAGCGGCATCGGCCAAGCCCTCGCGGTGGCCTACGCGCGAGTGGGCGTGGCGGTGGTGGGCGGGTATTACCCGACCGACCCGCATGACCCGCAAAGTACCGTCGCCCTGGTGGAACAGGCCGGTGGCGCGTGCCTGATGCTGGCGTTGGATGTGGGCGATACCGCCTCGGTAGACGCACTGGCCGCGCAAGCCGTGCAGCACTTTGGCCGGCTGGATTACGCGGTGGCCAACGCCGGTTTGCTGCGCCGTGCGCCACTGCTGGAAATGACGGATGCGCTGTGGGACGAGATGCTCAACGTCGACCTGACCGGGGTGATGCGTACCTTCCGCGCCGCGACCCGGCATATGCATGACGGCGGCGCGCTGGTGGCGATTTCCTCGATTGCCGGTGGCGTGTATGGCTGGCAGGAGCACTCACACTATGCCGCCGCCAAGGCCGGTGTGCCGGGGTTATGCCGTTCGCTGGCGGTGGAACTGGCGGCCAGGGGCATTCGTTGCAATGCGGTGATCCCTGGGTTGATCGAGACGCCGCAGTCGCTGGATGCAAAGAACTCGTTGGGCCCGCAGGGCTTGGCCAAAGCGGCGCGCTCGATCCCGCTGGGCCGGGTCGGGCGCGCGGATGAAGTGGCGTCGCTGGTGCAGTTCCTGACCAGTGAAGCCTCAAGTTACCTCACAGGCCAAAGCATCGTCATCGACGGCGGCTTGACCGTACGCTGGCCCGACTGACGGATGTACTCAATCCAATTGTGGGAGGGGGCTCCCACATTGGACCTGTGTTTGCTTTAGGAGATAGGTATATGCCCCAACTTTCTAACCGCCGCGCCGTCATCACTGGTGCCGGCAGCGGTATCGGCGCCGCCATTGCCCGTGCCTATGCGGCTGAAGGCGCGCGCCTGGTGTTGGCCGACCGCAACGCCGCCAGCCTCGCCGAAACCGCGATCACCTGTCGCAACCTCGGCGCCGAGGTGTTCGAGTGCCTGGCCGATGTCGGCACGGTCGAAGGCGCCCAGGCCAGTGTCGACCGTTGCGTCGAGCACTTCGGCGGCATCGATATCCTGGTCAACAACGCCGGCATGCTCACGCAGGCACGTTGCGTCGACCTGTCCATCGACATGTGGAACGACATGCTGCGCGTCGACCTGACCAGCGTGTTCGTCGCCAGCCAACGTGCCCTGCCGCACATGCTCGCGCAGCGCTGGGGGCGGATCATCAACGTCGCCTCGCAACTGGGTATCAAGGGCGGTGCCGAGCTGACTCACTACGCGGCGGCCAAGGCGGGGGTGATCGGCTTTACCAAGTCCCTGGCCCTGGAAGTGGCCAAGGACAATGTGCTGGTCAACGCCATCGCCCCTGGCCCGATTGAAACGCCGTTGGTGGGCGGGATCAGCGCCGAATGGAAACGCGCCAAGGCCGCCGAACTGCCCCTGGGCCGCTTCGGCCTGGCGGATGAAGTGGCGCCCACCGCCGTGCTGCTCGCCAGCGAACCGGGCGGCAACCTGTTCGTCGGCCAGACCCTGGGCCCCAACTCCGGCGATGTCATGCCATGAGCGGGGTTTAGCCATGTGCGGACTGTGCGGTTTGCTCGGCGAAGACCTGCACTGGAGCGACCCGCTGGGCGATGAATTGCCCAGGCGGCGTGAGCGCCTGCGTCGCATCGCGGCGATCAACCAGGTGCTGGCGGTGTTCCGGCTCAAGGTCGAAGACTTTCAGGGCGCGTCCTACCTGCTGCTCGGTGCGACCGGCAAACAGGCACTGGCCAGCGGCCTGGATCAACTCTGGCTGGCGGCCGAAAGCATGCTTGGCCGGGCGTTGGATCCTCTCGATCCAAGGCTGTTGGATCACTTGGAGTCAGCCCCATGAGCATTGCCCTGAATGTCATCACCGGTTTCCTCGGCAGCGGCAAGACCACCTTGCTCAAGCGCCTGCTGCAAGGTGAAAGCCTGGGCGACACAGCGTTGCTGATCAACGAATTCGGCGATGTCGGCATCGACCATCTGCTGGTGGAAGAAGTCGCGCCGGACACCGTGCTGTTGCCCAGTGGCTGTGTCTGTTGCTCGATTCGTGGCGAACTCAAGGACGCCTTGCTCGGCCTGTTGCAACGCCGCGAGCGTGGCGAAATACCCGCGTTCAAACGCGTCATCCTCGAAACCACCGGCCTGGCCGACCCGGCGCCGATCCTCGCGACGTTGAACAACGACGTGCAACTGCGCGGGCGCTTCCATATCGGCCTTGTCATCACCCTGGTCGACGCCAGCCATGCCGCGCTGCAAGAGCGCCTGCACCCGGAATGGCTGGCCCAGGTCGCCGCCGCCGACCGCTTGCTGCTGAGCAAGACCGACCTGGCCGGCGATTGCACGCCGTTGCGTGCGCACTTGCAGGCGCTCAACGCCGGTACACCGATCCTCATCACCACGAACATCCACAGCGGCGATCAACTGCTGCTGGGCGAGGGATTGCGCAGCGCCGAACCGGCCGTGGAAGTCAGCCGCTGGCAACTGCACCAGGCCACCAGCGCCAGCCATGGCGCCGCGCAGGTGTGCAGCCTGACTTTCGACCAGCCGCTCGATTGGGTCGGCTTCGGGGTGTGGCTGTCGATGCTGCTAAGATGCCACGGCGAACGAATCCTTCGCGTCAAAGGACTGCTCAACGTGAACGCCAGTAACGCCCCCATCGTCATTCATGGCGTGCAGCATTGCCTGCATGCGCCGGTGCACTTGCCCGCGTGGCCCGGCACCGACCGCCAGTCACGCCTGGTATTTATCCTGCGCGGCCTCGACCCGGCATTGCTGCGCCGTTCCTTTGATGTGTTCTCGCGGCGGTTCGCGGCATGATCACACTGCGCGTCCTGGGTACCTCGGTGACCCTGCTCGAAACCTTGCGCGTGCGCGCCGAACAGGAACTGGGCATTCGCCTGGTCTACCAGGTGCATGACGTCGAACAGGCCCAGCGCATCGCGGTGATGCAGCCCGACAGCTATGACCTGTACGACCAGTGGTTTCACAACGTCGACTTCGTGTGGCCGGCGCGGGCGATCCAGCCCATCGACACCCGGCGTATCGCCTTGTGGCATGAGATCAACGACCTGCCCAAGCGCGGTCGCCTGTCACCCCATGACCGTTTGGGCAGCGGCAGCGTGCCCAGCGAACGCCTGTTCGTGCAGCACGACGGCAGCCTGGGCAGCACGGTTACCGAACGCATCAGCATGTTGCCCCTGACCCACAACGCCGACAGTTTCGCCTACCGCCCAGAGCGCTTGCCCGAGGGTTTTTGCCACGGCAACGAGAGCTGGGGCTGGCTGCTGGACCCGGCCTGGCGCGCGCGCACCGCATTGCAAAGCGATGCCGCCATCGGTGCGCTGGATGCCGCGCTGGCGGTGCAGGGCGCGGGGTTGGCGCACTTCAGGGACATCGGCAATATGAGCATCGAAGAGATCGATGTGCTCGCCGATATCCTGGTGCGCAAACAAAAGGGCGGCCACTTCGCCGCGTTCTGGTCGGACGATGAGGAGGCTGCGCAATTGATGCTCAGCCCCAGCATCGATATCCAGAGCCTGTGGTCGCCGACCTTGATGCGCCTGCATCGCGCGGGCGTGAAATACCGCCTGGCGGTGCCCCGCGAGGGCTATCGCGCCTGGTTCGGTGGCTTGTCACTGTCGCGTCATGCCCAAGGCCCGGTGCTGGATGCGGCGTATGCGTACCTCAATTGGTGGCTGTCCGGCTGGCCCGGCGCGGTGATGGCGCGCCAGGGTTACTACATCGGCAACCCGGCGCGCAGCCGCGACCACCTGAGCAGCGCCGAATGGGACTACTGGTACGCCGGCCTGCCTGCGCGGGAAGAACTGGTGGGCAGCGACGATTTGCCGTTGATCGATATCGGCGAAGTGCGCGATGGCGGGTCTTACGAACAGCGCATGGGGCATATCGCCGTGTGGAACTCGGTGATGGATGAACACAACTATCTGGTGCGGCGCTGGGGGGACTTTATGCGCGCCCGTGGCTGAGGCGTCGACTCAGTGCTCGTCGCCCATCAAACATCGGTGAAGCACCCGATTTTATTGGGTGGACTTATGCGTTTCGCCAGCTAATCTGCTAATTCCAAATATCCAATAAAAATGGATATTTTTTTGACGCCAGGTCAGCTGTTGCAAGGAATGCACATGACAAAGGGACGTAGTGGCAGAAGCAGGCTAACGCTGCCAGAGGGCACTGCCATGACGTGGCGCCATACGTTCCAAACCCGCATCGCCGGGGTGCTGGCGCTGTTGCTGCTGGTGGTGGTCGCCGCCACGTATTTCGCGGTCAAGGCCGCCACTACACGTGCGGTGGAGAATCAGGCCCAGGTCCAGTTGAACACCGGTCGCCAGGTGTTCGAACGCTTGCTCGACCTGCGCGGGCGGCGCCTGCAATACGGGCTGGGTTGGCTGACCGCAGACGGCCCGTTCAAGCAGGCCGTGGCCGCAGGCAACCCGGCCAAGGTTCTGGCTGCATTGCGCCGGCACGGCACGGGCATTCGGTCCAGCGAAGTGTTTGTGCTGGGGCTCGACGGCGATGTAATGGTCAGCACCTTGGCGCTCTTCACCCGTGGCCAGACCTTCCCCTACCGCGATGCATTGCGCCAGGCGCGGCGCAGTGGTCTGCAAATGCTCATCGTCGCCATGGACGGGCGCCCCTACTTGCTGGTGCAAGACCAGGTGCTCGACCCACAGCCCATCGCGCGGGTGGTCATGGGGTTTCCCATGGATACGCTGTTTGCCAATGAATTGCGCTCCATGAGCAACCTGGACGTATCGTTCCTCAGCGTGCAGGCCGGCCGGCCCGGCCCGTTGTTCAGCACCCAGCCTGTTGCGCATCAGGCCACCACCTTCAGCCTGCTGCGCGATGCGCCGGCCAACGCGCAGGCGTCAATCCAGCTGTTTTACGGCGAGCGCGTGCTCAGCCAAGTGGTGTCGCTGGCCAATACAGGGGGCGCCGATGAGGTGCGCGTGTTGCTGCAAAGCCCGCTGGAACATGCGCTGGAATCCTTTGCGCCGCTGGACCGGCAGTTCCTCGGGATTGCCCTGGCGGTGCTGGTGGTGTCGTTGGCCGGCGCGCTGTTCCTGGCGCGGCGCGTATCGCGCCCGCTGAATGCACTGGTGGAGGCGGCCGGTCGCATCGGTTCCGGTGATTACCGCACGCCGGTGCGGGTACGCGGCCACGATGAATTCGGCCTGCTGGCGCGCGCGTTCAATGCCATGCAAAGCGGCATCGCCGTGCGTGAGCGGCAACTGGCGCATAACGCGTTGCATGACCCGCTCACCGGCCTGCCCAATCGGGCCCTGGCCATGGAACGCCTGGGCAGTGCGATCAGTGCGCGGCGGCCGGTGGTGTTGCTGTACCTGGGCATCGAGAATTATCGGGCGATCAACGAAGGCTTCGGCCCCGAGGGCGTCGAAATCATGATGCGCGAAGCCAGCCGCTGTTTGTGCATGAGCCTGCTGGCCAGCGATACGGCGGCCCGCATCACCGGCAGCGAGTTTTTGCTGTTGCTGGAAAACACCGAAGTCGACCGCGCCGTGGCCCGCGCCGACCGTCTCTACGCACTGCTCACCGAACCCCAGCACATCGGCCATGACGAACTGCGCCACGAAGTGAGCATCGGCATTGCCGCTTACCCCGCCGACGGCCAGCAGGTGGAAGAGCTGATCAGCCGCGCCGCCATTGCCCGTCACGATGCGGCGGTGTTGCCCGGCTATTTGCAGGTGTACCAGCAGGACCGCGACCTGGCTCACCAGCGCCAGATCACCTTGATCCGCGACCTGCGCCGGGCCGCCGCTGAAGGCGAACTGCACCTGTGTTATCAGCCCAAGCTTGACCTCAAACACGGCCAGGTGCGCCAGGCCGAAGCCTTGCTGCGCTGGCAACACCCGACGTTCGGGCTGGTGTCGCCGGCCGAATTCATCCCCTTGGCCGAACGCACCGGCAGCATGGCCGGCCTGACCCAATGGGTGATCGAAGAGGCCATCCGCCAGAGTGCCGAATGGGCGCGGCGTGGCCTGCTGATCCAGCTGTCGGTGAACATCTCGGTGGATGACTTGGCCGATGATGACCTGGCCATCCGCGTTACCGCCTTGTTGGCGCAATACGCGGTACAGGCCGAGCAATTGATTTTCGAGATCACCGAAAGCGCGATCATGCACAACCCGCAACAGGCCTTGCGCGTGCTGGAGCAACTGCGCGGTTGCGGCATCAGCCTGGCGGTGGATGACTTCGGCACCGGTTATTCGTCGCTGGCGCAGTTGCAGCGCCTGCCGGTGCAGGAATTGAAGATCGACCAGTCCTTCGTGCGCAACCTGGACAGCACCAGCGGCGACGGCGTGATCGTGCGCTCGACCATCGAGATGAGCCACAACCTGGGGCTCAAGGTGGTGGCTGAAGGGGTGGAGTTCGAGCCGAGTTTGAAATTGCTCAAGCAATGGAATTGCGACACGGCGCAGGGGTACCTCATCAGCCGACCATTGAACGCCATGGCGTTCGAGAGGTGGCTGCGGCGTGAGCGTGCGCCCGTCTAGAACCCAGCCGGCGGGCTACAGAATTCCGCCGCGGGGTCGATAACCTCTACAGAGCTTGACCGATCGCATAGGTTTTTTGGCATTGAGTGATGGCATTTTGCCTTGTTTGCGGCATGATGGCTGCGCATTGCAGTCCCAAGGCTGGCCGCTCTTTTTTTATCTGTCGCGGATGCCCCATGGCCCGAATGATTCATGTGTTTTCAGGTGTAGCGCTGGCGCTGCTGGTGGCGTGCCCAGCCTCGGCCGCCACCCTGGAAGTGTTGCTGCGCCAGGCCGACGGCAGCAAGGTGGCGGATGGCGTCGTGACCCTTCAGGGCCCGGCGGGTGCGTTCAACGGTGTGCTCAAGGCCGATATGGACCAGCGTGGCCAACGCTTTGCGCCCCATGTGCTGGCGGTGCACACCGGTACCCAGGTGCGCTTCCCCAACAGCGATAACATCCGCCATCAGGTTTATTCCTTCTCCGCCGCCAAGCGTTTCGAACTGCGCCTGTACGAAGGCACGCCCACCGACCCGTTGCTGTTCGACAAGCCTGGCGTGGTGGTGCTTGGCTGTAACATCCATGACTGGATGCTCGGCTATATCTACGTGACCGACGACCCACGTTTTGGTGTCAGCGACGCCCAAGGCCGAGTGCGCCTGGAACAACTGCCGCCCGGCGATTACCACGCCACGGTGTGGCACCCGCAACTCAAGGATATGCAGCCCCTGGACGGCGGCACCTTGCATATCACCGCCGCCGGCCTCAGCCACAACGTGGTGCTGAGCCTGGAGCCGACCTCCGCCGATATCCCGCCGACGCCGAGTGCGTTTGGCGATGCGTTCAATCGAGCCTCCCGTGAAACTGCGCAGTAGCTTCCAGGCGCGGGTCGCCAGTGTCCTGATCCTGCTGTTGCTGGTGGTGATCGGTGCGCTGTATTTCAGTGTCAAGGTGGCCACCCGTTCAGCGGTGCGCGGCCAGGCACTGGCTCAGTTGGAGGTCGGTTCGCGGGTGTTCGAGCGCTTGCTGGACGTTCGCGGTCGCCGTCTGGCCGATGGCGTGCAACTGTTGGCCGCCGACTTCGGCTTTCGTGATGCGGTGGCCAGCGGCGATTCGGCGACGATGCGCTCGGTGCTGCTCAACCACGGCAAGCGCATCAACGCCAGCGATGTGATCCTGCTGGGCATGGACGGCCAAGTCCTGGCCAGTACCTTGAGCGAAGTGCCCGAGGGCTCGACCTTCCAATACGATCAGTCACTGCGCGATGCCCGGCGCAACCGCCAGGCCATGCTGATCGTGCCACTGCAAGGCCAACCGCACCTGTTGGTGGAATCCCCGGTGCTGGCGCCGTTGCCGATTGCACGGGTGGTGATGGGCTTTAGCATGGACGGTGCATTTGCCGATGAGTTGCGCTCGTTGAGCAACCTGGAAGTGTCGTTCCTGGCCATCGCTCATGATCGGCCGGGCGAGTTGGTCAGCACCCAGCCGCAGGTTTTGCGCGACAGCATTCTGGCCCTGATGCAGGGCGATACGGCACGCCTTGGGGTGTCCACCACCGATCACCTGGCGCAGCGTTTTCTCAGCCAGTCCCTGGTGCTGGCCAGCGATCAGAACGGCAAGGTCCTGGCGTTGCTGCAAAGCCCGTTGGATGCGGCGATGCAGGCTTTCGTACCGTTGGACGAAAAGATCCTTGGCATCGCGCTGGTCGCCTTGCTCGCCTCGTTGATCGGCGCCTTGTTGCTGGCGCGCACCGTATCGCGCCCGGTGCAGACGTTGGCGCTGGCGGCCGAACGCATAGGCCAGGGCGATTACCACACGCCGGTGGCCCTGGCGCGCAGTGACGAACTGGGGTTGCTGGCGAATGCGTTCAATGCGATGCAAAGCGGCATCGCCGAACGTGAGCAACAGTTGGCGCATAACGCGCTGCACGACAGCCTCACCGGCCTGCCGAACCGCGCACTGGCCATGGAGCGCCTGGGCAGTGCGATTGCTCTGCAACGGCCGGTGGCGTTGATCTACCTGGGTATCGATAACCTGCGCGCCGCCAGCGAAACCGCCGGGCCTGATGCGGTGGACCAATTGCTGCTGGCCGTCAGCCGCCGCCTGGAAGCAGTGCTGCGCCCCGGCGATACCCTGGCGCACCTGATCGCCGATGAATTCCTGCTGTTGCTCGAAGGCGCGGGCAGCGACGAGGCCGTGGGCATGGCCGACAAGCTGCAACAACTGCTGCTGCGCCCCCAGCGCATCAATGGCCACGACCTGGCGCTGGATTGCCGGCTGGGCATCGCGGCCTACCCGGCCGATGGCGAAAGCCCGCACACCGTGCTCGAACGCGCGGCCATCGCCATGAACGACGCGGCGAAAATGCCCGGCCGCCTGCAGGTTTATGAGCAGGGCCGCGACCTGGTGCACCGCCGCCAGATCACCCTGATCCGCGACCTGCGCCACGCGCCCAGCCAAGGCCAATTGCTGCTGCATTACCAGCCCAAACTGGACATTCGCCAAGGCCATGTACGCCAGGCCGAAGCCTTGCTGCGCTGGCAGCACCCGCAGTTCGGCATGGTCTCGCCGGCAGAGTTCATCCCCCTGGCCGAGCGCTCGGGCAGCATCCAATTGTTGACCCAATGGGTGATCGAGGAGGGCATCCGCCAACTGTGCGAGTGGAACCGTCGCGGCCTGTCTCTACAGCTGTCACTGAATATCTCGGCGGACGATTTGCTCGGTGACGAGCTGGCCCATCGGGTTTCGGCCTTGCTGCGGCGCTATGGCTTGCCGGCCGAACAGTTGCTGTTCGAAATCACCGAAAGTGCCGTGATGCGTGAACCGGAAAAAGCCCTCAAGGTCCTGCACCTGTTACGCGATTGCGGCATCAGCCTGTCGGTGGATGACTTCGGTACCGGCTACTCGTCGCTGGCTCACCTCAAGCGCCTGCCGGTGCAGGAGTTGAAGATCGACCAATCCTTTGTGCGCAACCTCGATGAAACCAGTGAAGACGCGGTGATCGTGCGCTCCACCATCGAGATGAGCCACAACCTGGGCCTCAAGGTCGTCGCCGAGGGCGTCGAGTATGCCCACAGCCTGCGTTTGTTGGAGCGGTGGCAGTGCGACACGGCCCAGGGCTACCTGATCAGCCGGCCGTTGAGCGCCGACGCTTTCGAAGCCTGGGTGGCGTTGCCCCTCAGTGCGCACACTTCCTTGGTTCATTGAGTAGCTGACGTGCGACTTTCTTTTCTGATTGGCAGCCTCGCGGCGCTCACCCTGCACACGGCGTGGGCCGATAACGGCCGCCTGATCGCCACGGGCGGTGCCAGCAGCATCGAGGGCTCTGCGGGTGGTGGTATCACGCCTTGGGCGGTGTTGACCGGCTACGGCGAACAGCACGAATGGGGCGCCACGGCGTTCGCCACCACGGTCAACCTGCCGGACTATCGGCTGGACGTGGCCGGCTTGGCGCTGGCTTACGACAACCGTGTCGAAGTGTCTTTCGCCCGCCAACGCTTCGACCTCGGCAGCCTGGTGCACAAGCTCAACTTGGCCGAAGACAACCTGGGCCAGGATGTACTGGGTGTGAAGGTGCGGCTGTTCGGCGACGTGATTTACGACCGTTTGCCGCAGGTGTCCCTCGGCCTGGAATACAAACACCAGACCCACTTCGATATCCCCCGCCTGGTGGGCGCCAAGCGCGACAGCGACGTCGAAGGCTACCTCGCCGCCAGCCGTTTGTTCATGGGCGCGGCCTTTGGCTACAACGTGCTGGTCAACACCAGCCTGCGCTACAGCCGCGCCAACGAAACCGGGTTGCTTGGCTTCGGCGGCGATCGTCGCAGCAGCCGCAGCCTGCTCAAGGAAGGCTCGGTGGCGCTGCTGTTCAACCCGCGCTGGGCGCTGGGCGTCGAATACCGTGAGAAGCCCGACAACCTGTCGTTTGCCGGTGAAAGCGATTGGGCGGATGTGTTCGTCGGCTACTTTCCCAACAAGCACGTATCGTTTGTATTGGCCTACGCGCGGCTTGGGGAAATCGCCACGTTGGATAACCAGAACGGCACCTACTTGTCGGTGCAGGGGAGCTTCTGATGCGCGTTCTACCCATCGCGCTGGCGGTGCTGCTCAGCGCCTGCGCCCAACAACCGCCCAAGGACGACAGCCTGTATCGCGATTTGGGCGCCATGCCCGGCATCACGCGGATTGTCGAAGGCATGCTGCTCCACATCGCCCGCGATGAGCGCATCGTCGAACGCTTTCGGCGCATTGACATCCAGCGTTTGCGCAACAAATTGATCGAACAGTTCTGCGTCGAAGCCGGCGGGCCATGTACCTACACCGGAGACAGCATGGCCGAAAGTCACAAGGGCCAGAACGTTAGCCGCAGTGACTTCAATGCGCTGGTGGAGGATTTGATCAAGGCGATGGACAGCGAGGGGATCCCAGTGCCGGTGCAGAATCGGTTGATTGCCAGGTTGGCGGTGATGCGCGGTGAAGTGATCGAACACTAGTCACCTGAACACCAAGGTTCAAATGTGGGAGGGAGCAAGCCCCCTCACACATTTTGATCGTCATCGTCCATTAAAAAGGCGGCTACCTGTTGAGGGTAGCCGCCTTTGTTTTACCGCCGGTCCTGCTTAGTCCGGCAGTTTGAACGCCATTACATAGTCACCCTGCCTGGTACCCAGGGAACCATGACCCCCCGCCACGACCAGCACGTACTGCTTGCCGTCCTTGCCGGTGTAGGTCATCGGTGTGGTTTGCGCGCCCGCTGGCAGGCGGCCTTCCCACAGTTGCTTGCCGTTTTTCACGTCGTAGGCACGCAGGTACTGGTCGAGGGTACCGCTCAGGAACGCCACGCCACCGGCGGTGGTGAAGGTGCCGCCCAGGCTCGGTACGCCCATGCTCAGGGGGATCGGAACCGGCGAGCTGTCACGCACGGTGCCGTTCTTGTGCATCCAGATGGTTTTGTGGGTGGTCAGGTCGACCGCCGCCACATAACCCCACGCCGGTGCCTGGCACGGCAAGCCCATTGGCGACAGCAACGCTTCGAGGATCACGCCGTACGGCGCGCCTTTGTTCGGCTGCACGCCTTCGGTTTCGCTGACGCGCGGGCCTTGCTTGGCGATGTCGGCGGCCGGGATCAGTTTGGATTTGAACGCCATGAAGCTGGGGTTCACGAACGCGATCTGACGCACCGGGTCGACAGAAATGCCACCCCAGTCGAACACGCCAAAGTTGCCGGGGTACACGATCGAGCCCTGCAGCGATGGCGGGGTGAAAGCACCGTCATAGCGCATGGACTTGAAGTCGATACGGCACAGCATCTGGTCAAACGGCGTCACGCCCCACATGTCGCGCTCTTTGAGCGGCGGCGGCATGAAGTTCAGCTCGGACTTGGGTTGAGTCGGGGAGGTGCGGTCGCCCGCCACTGCGCCCTGCGGTACCGCCACTTCGTGGATCGGCACCACCGGCTGGCCGGTGGCACGGTCCAGTACATAGATGCTGCCTTGCTTGGTCGACGCCATCACCGCCTGCTTCACGCCGGCTTCGGTCTTGATGTCGATCAGCGACGGTTGGCCGCCCACGTCCATGTCCCACAGGTCATGGTGAGTGAACTGGAAGGTCCACTTCACATGGCCGGTGTCGATGTCCAGCGCGGTCAGGCCGGCGGCGTATTTCTCGGAATCGTCGGTACGGTCGCCGCCGTACTGGTCAGGCATCTGGTTGCCCATCGGCAGGTAGAGCATGCCGAGTTTTTCATCCACGGCGAACATGGACCACATGTTCGGCGAGTTGCGGGTGTAGGTCTTGCCTTCGGCCAACGGGGTGGTGTCACCCGGGTTGCCGCTGTCCCAGTTCCACACCAGCTTGCCGGTGTGTACGTCGAACGCGCGGATCACACCGCTTGGCTCGTCGACCGAGACGTTATCGGTCACGTGGCCGCCGATCACCACCAGGTTCTTGGTCACGGCCGGTGGCGAGGTGGAGTAGTAACCGCCTGGGGCGAAGCTGCCGATGTTGGCGCGCAGGTCGACCTGGCCTTTGTCGCCGAAGTCTTCGCACATCTTGCCGGTGTCGGCGTTCAGGGCGATCAGGCGGGTGTCGGCGGTCGGCACGAAGATGCGTTTCGGGCAGGCAGTCGGCGCGGTGGCCGGGCTGGCGCTGCCGGTGGGGCTCTGTTCGGACGCGTAGGCGGCGTCATCGTGATACGACACGCCACGGCAGGTCATGTGCGCCCAACCCTTGAAGTTCTCGGCACCCTGGGTGCTGATCTTCGGGTCGAAACGCCAGATTTCCTTGCCGGTGTCCGGGTCCAGGGCAATCACTTGGCTGTGCGGGGTACACACGTAGAGCATGCCGTTGACTTTCAGCGGGGTGTTTTCCGCGGTGGTCTCACCTGGGTCGCCCGCACCCGGAATATCGCCGGTGCGGAAGGTCCACGCCGGGACCAGCTTGTGGGCGTTTTCCGGGGTAATCTGCGCCAGCGGCGAGTAGCGGTCGCCGAAGGATGAACGACCGTAGGAATTCCAGTCGCCATCGGCCTGCGACGGCGCGGCATTGGCCATGCCCGGTACCGCGTCGCGGTCCAGTTGGCCTTTGATCTCACCCGGGTTGGTGAACTGGCTGGCGATGGCGGCGGCGCCGGCCAGCACCACGGCCACGCTCAGTGCGCCGGTGCCCAGCGGGGCAGGTTGGCCACGCAGCAACGGACGGCGAAACCACGGCAGCAACATGACCAGGCCCAAGGCAAACAGCAGTGCCAGGCGCGGCACCAGCTGCCACCAGTCCAAGCCGACTTCCCACAGTGCCCACACCGTGCTGGCGAACAGCACTACTGCGTACAGGCCAAGCGCGGCGCGACGGGTGGCCAGCAACAGGATGCCGGTCAAGGTGATGCCGATACCGGCCAGCAGGTAGTAAAACGACCCGCCGAGCATCGTCAGCTTGATACCGCCGGCCAACAAGGCCAGGCCCATGATCAGCAGCAAGACGCCTAGCAGCCTGGGGAGCAGGCGGCTTGGACTTGAAGCACCATCAGTGCTCATAGTGTGTTTCTCCGTGACGTTGGAATAAAGGTGTAACCCCGTGCTTCATTCACTGTAGATGACGATTCGGCGCGGGCTTGGTTCAGCGTTATTTGGGTTTTTCCGTGGAGCGGCGCTGTTATCCACAGGCCGGCGATTTATCCCCAGGCGCGGTCGTGGGCAAGACAGCGCTGTCTTTGCGTGCGGGAATAATCAGCAAGATGGGGGCGGCCGAGGAAGTGAAACGTTTCAGGTTGTTGCGAAGGATAAAGGGAGTCAGGGCCAAGAGAAAGCCTGAATCGCAAGATGCATCATTTCGGATTTGGTAACAGTGACCCGATGTCGCTGCGAAAACACTTGTGGGAGGAGGGCAAGCCCCCCTCCCACGGGAATTGCACTGTGGGTTAGAAGGTGGTGCGAAGCCCGAACTGCACGCTGCGCCCCGGCGCCGGGGCGATGTCGCGCAGGATCGAGCTGGCATACCGCACGGTCTGGTTGGTGAGGTTTTCCCCGTTCACAAATGCCAACCATTGGCTGCCACCCATATTGAAGTGGTAACCGGCGCTCGCGCCCAAGGTGGTGTAGCCGTCGGTGCCGCTTTCGTTATCCGGCACACGGCCCTGGCCTGCGGCGTGTTCGACGTCGATACGCGCCTGCCAGCGGTCCAGCTCCCACAGCAACCCGCTGTTCAAGCGCAACGGGGCAATGCGTGGCAAGGCTTCACCGGTGTCGAGGTTGGTGGCGCGGGTGTAATCGCCTGACAGCTCCAGCGCGAACTTGCCGTAGGCGCTTTCACCGAGCTTCCAGTGATCCTGGGCTTCAAACCCGGCAAAACGGGCACGCACGCCGGAATATTCGTACTCAGGGATGCCGCTCGCGTCTTCTTCACCTTCATCGTTCAGCGTACGACCGGTGCCCAGCAGGCCGATGTAATTGGAGAAGTGGCTGTAGAACACGCCGACGCTGCCCTTGTGGGTGCCATTGTCAAAGCGCAGCGCCAGGTCGCTGGACACGGCTTTTTCTTTCTTCAGGTTGGCGTCGCCCAGCTCAAAGGTGCCGGTGGCGACGTGGGCGCCGTTGGCGTACAGCTCGTAGAAGGTCGGCGCGCGTTCGGTGTAGCCCAGGGTGGCGGCCACGGACCAGATGGGCGTCAGGGTGTAGACCGCGCCGGACGACAGGCTGCCGGCGGTGAAGTCATTGCTCTTGTCGGCGCCGGCAAAGCGCGCGTTGCCTTTGGCGTCCGGGTCTACGCGGGTGTGTTCCAGGCGCCCGCCGAGGCTGAGTTTGAGGCGTTCGGTGGCCTGCATTTCTTCGAGGATAAACAGCGCGCCGGCATTGGTGTCGGTCTGCGGCACGAACGCTTCTTCGCCCAGGGCCGAGAACTCATTGCGGGTCACCTGCGCGCCCACCACCCCATCGAACGGGCCGATCGGCTGGTGACGCGCTTCAACGCGGGCTTCATAACCTTTGTTCTTGAACACCGTGCCGGTCTCGCCGTCTTCGATTTCGCGGTGCTCGTAGTCGGTGTAGCCGGCGTCGAATTTCACCGAACTGAACGGGCCTTGCAGGTTGCGGATTTCGGAGGCGAACGCGTAGTGATCCTGCTTCATGCGGATGCGCACGGCCTGCTCGGCGGGGGAGCCGTAGTTGCTGTCGTAATTGCTGTAGGACAGCCCGGCGTAACCGTCATCCCAGGTGTAGGAACCGCCCACGGCACCGCCGTCCTGGCGCCCGTCGCTGTTGCCCAGGCGAGCATTTTTGCCAGGGCTGTCTTCGCTGTCCGGCGCATGGCGGCTGCGCGCCTGGCCTGGGATTTTCAGGTCATTGAATTCCCGCGCATTGGCGTCCAGGTGCAGGGCGAACGTGCCGTTGCCGGCTTCCAGTTTGCCTGCGCTGCTGCGGGTGGTGTCGGCGCCGCCGTAGCGCAACTCACCGGCACCGTGGATGCCTTCGATGGCTTGGGTGGGGATGCGATTGTCGAAGGTGTTGACCACGCCGCCGATGGCACTGCCGCCATACAACAACGCCGCCGGGCCGCGCACGATTTCAACGCGCTCAACGTTGACCGGGTCCAGCGGCACCGCGTGGTCGTAGGACAGTGACGAGGCATCCAGCGCGCCCACGCCGTTGCGCAGGATGCGGATGCGGTCGCCATCCTGGCCGCGAATGATCGGCCGGCTGGCGCCTGGGCCGAAATACGAAGACGACACGCCCGGCTGCTTGTTCAGGGTTTCGCCGAGGCTGCCTTTTTGCTGCAGCGTCAGGTCATCGCCTTCGAGCACGGTGGTCGGCGACGCCAGCTGTTCGCTGCCCAGCGGGTTGCCGGTGATGACTTGGGGTGGCAGCTCAAGGGCGTGGGCTTCGGAGCAGATCAACAGGGCGGCGGCAAGCGGGGTCAAGCGCCACAGGGAAGAGAGGGACATCGGACATTCCTTGGCAATACGGCGAAAAGATTTGAAAGCAATGGTTACAATATAACATCTCTTTTTCGCCGCAAGCGGGAACTTTTTATAACTGGCCGGGCGGGGTGATAAGGTGTGCGCCTTCCTCAACCCTTTTTTCATAGGCCCCGGCATGACCGCGACAAGCAACGACCCCCTCCACGGCGTGACCCTGCAACACGTCCTCACCACCCTGGTGGAACATTACGAATGGGAAGGCCTTGCCGAGCGCATTGATATCCGCTGCTTCAAGAGCGACCCGAGCATCAAGTCGAGCCTCACGTTCCTGCGTAAAACCCCGTGGGCGCGGGAGAAAGTCGAAGGGTTGTACGTGAAGCTGATGCGCACCAAACGCCCGTTGGACTGAGGCAATGAAGCGGTTTACGGCAGCGGCCGCACTGGCCGGTTGGGTGGGGTTGGCGATTCAGCAATACCTTATTTTCTATTCGCGTTGGTCCACCGGCGCCAGCCTGCTGGGCGGGCTGATCAACTTTTTCAGTTTCTTTACGGTACTCACCAACACCCTGGCGGTGGTGGTGTTGAGCTACGCCGTGGTGAACCGCGACAGCGCGGCGAAGCGGTTTTTTCTCGCCCCCAGGGTCAGCAGCGCAATCGCGGTGAGCATTCTGGTGGTGGGCCTGGCGTACAGCCTGTTGCTGCGGCATTTGTGGCAGCCCGAAGGCTTTCAACTGGTCGCCGACGAGCTGCTCCACGACGTCATGCCGGTGCTGTTTTTTATTTACTGGTGGCGCTGTGTGCCCAAGGGCACCTTGCACCTCAAACACATCGGCGCCTGGGTGATTTACCCGCTGGTGTACTTCGCCTATGCGCTGCTGCGTGGGAATTTGCTCGGGCAGTATCAGTACCCGTTCATCGACGTGAGCACCCTCGGTTATCCACAGGTGTTTGTGAATGCCGCAGGGATCTTGGCGGGGTTTGTGTTGATTGCATTGGCAGTGGTGGGGCTGGATAAGGCGCTCAAGCGAACGCAATAAAACCTGTGGGAGCGAGCAAGCCCGCTCCCACACGGGGGTTTACTCGTCGTCGCTACCTTCGGCGCGCCAGTAACCCACGGCCTTCAGAAAATCTTCATCGACCTGATGGGTGTCCAGCAGCACGCGGCGTACCTGGCGCGACAGCTTGGTTTCGGTGGCGACGAAGCTGTACAGCGTGCCGCTGGGCAGCGTCAGGTTGCGCACGCACTTCAGTAGGTCATCCTGGCCCCGCACCACCCAAATGATGTCGACCTCGGCGGCGCTTTCCAGCGTTTGCCGCTCCGCCAAATCGGCAATCTCAATCACCGCCAGCACCTTGCACCCGGCGGGTAGTTCCTCCAGGCGACGACCGATGGCCGGCAGCGCGGTTTCGTCGCCGATCAGCAGGTAGCTGTCGAAGATATCCGGCACGATCAGCGAGCCCCGTGGCCCGCCGATATACAGGTGTTGCCCCGGCTGGGCCTGTTGCGCCCAGGTGGACGCAGGGCCATCGCCATGCAGCACGAAATCGATATCCAGCTCGCCAAGGTCCAGGTCAAAACGCCGTGGCGTGTAGTCACGCATGGCTGGCTGCGGGCCGTCGCCCTTGACGGTGAAGGTCGGGCTTTGCAGCGCGGCCTGCTCGGCGGCGTTCTGTGGGAACAGCAGCTTGATATGGTCGTCGCTGCCCAGGCTCACGAACCCGGCCAGTTCAGGCCCGCCCAGGGTGATGCGGCGCATGCGCGGGGTGATATCGACCACGCGCAACACCTGCAGGCGGCGGCGTTTGATCTCGTGGGTAACGCGGTGGATGGCGTGTGTATTCATGAGGATTTCCCGTCGGCAATGGCTTGAGCGGTGCCGTTGAGCAGCGCCGCGACACGTGCGATTTCTTCCGGGCTCCAACGCCCGTGGTGTGAATGCAAGGCATGGCGCAGGTTGTGCACCGCCTCGTGGATTTGCGGCGGGCGGTCATGCCCGCGCAGCGAGCGTTTGCTCAGTTGGATGCGCATGCGTACGCCGTCCAGCGCAACCGTCTGTTCACTTAAGAACAGACGTCCGGCGTCGGTGATTGTGTAGCGTTTTTTTCCACCTTCGGCGTCGCCGCTGATCAACTCGCTCTCTTCCAGGAAGGTCAGCGTCGGGTAGATCACGCCTGGGCTCGGGGTGTAGGCGCCGTCGAACAGGCCTTCGATCCGGCGGATCAGGTCGTAGCCGTGGCACGGTTGTTCGGCGATGAGCGCCGGCAGCAGCAATTTCAAATCGCCCGGTGCGAACACGCGGGGGCCACGGCCGCCGCGTTCACGGCCGGGGCGTTTTTCGAAGCCGTCAGGGTCGTTGCCGGGGTCGCGGTGGTGAGGGTGATCGCGCATGTTCGTCGCTCTGTGAAAGATTTAGACATAACTTAAGATATATCTTTAGCGCTGAACAGAGGGCCGCGACCAACGGTCGACGGCCGTATGGCGAGGCAGGCCGAGCGTAAAACCGCAAAAAACCGTGGACGGTTCTCTCTATGTAAGTCTATAACTAGTTATTAGAGTTAAAGCTCCAATTTTGCACTTTCGTTTAACGTGAATAGGCACTTTTGTGGTACCGTTCTGACAGTTTCATACCCACTCAAACAGCAACTTGTTAGTGTGTAGTCCAATTCTTACAGTTGAATTATAAGTTTTGGCAAAAGGCCATGTTTTTCCCGCGAACGCAGTTTCCTTAAGCTACGCCCGCGTGGGAAGCGGCCTGCATACCTGTTTTTGACATTCATGGATCATTGCTCGGCGTTGCACTAGTTCAACTTTGCGCAACGTAGTTCGTTGTGAGTCAGCTAAAGCCCTGGCTTTGAATTCAACTAGCAACGATCCAATTAATACTGAAAACCTATAGGTATTGACCCATGTTCAAGAAGTTAGCGATCACTGTTCCACTGGCTGTTATTGCGCTGAGTTCCCAGGTAGCAGTCGCTGCCGGCGAAGCCAGCCATACCGTCAACCTCAGGGCGAACATCCCTACCACCGTGTTCCATGCACAGCCACGTGACCCGAACTGGGGCCGCGACGAAACCATGAACTACAACGTGGTGAGCGGTGAGCTGGCGCCCCTGACCGCCATCTACGACATCCGCAACACCAACGGTTCGGTGCATGCCTACATCGAAGGTGGCCCGGCGATGCTGTTCAACGGCAATACCACCCAGAACATTCCGCTCACCACCACCCTCAACGGCGTGACCCTGACCGGCACCCCGCAGGAAGTGGTCAACGAGGCGGACTCCACGCCGGGCGTGGGTGCTGAAATGCGCATCGTCGCCGCCAAGCCTACGGCCACTCAGCGCGGCGCCTACACCGCAGTGATGCCGGTGGTGTTCGACGCGGTACTGCCAGCACCTTGATGCACATGAGCGCTCGCTGACCGCGAGCGCTGTTTGCAGGCCGGCGTGCCCCTCTCTCCTGTGCGCCGGCCTGGTTTTCTTAGTCTCTAGGCATTCAGAGTATTCCGTCCATGTTCCCGATGACCTCCATCGCGGCTGCGCTTGCGCTGTTGATTTGTACGAGTGCCCTGGCTGCGCCTGCCTCGACCCCCGGCAGCCTGATTACCCAGGCCCAAGGCCTGCCCGCAGGGTTTACCGACCACTTTTTCGAGGTGCCGCTGGCCGTGCGCGTGGACCTCGACGAGCAACTGCTCGGCGAAGCGTTGATCGTGCTGTCGCGCGACGACCGCGTCACCCTGCTCGAATTCACCGACACCGGCGACAGCAAGGTCCCGGCCGCGACTCGCGACACCTGGCAAGCGGTGTTGGAAAAAGGTGTCGCGCTGGGCGCCTGCAACCAGTCCTGCCCGGAAAAAATGATCTCGGCGTTCTACAACCTCGAAAGCTCACAGCTGTCGATCCTCACGCAAGACGTCGAACGCAGTGCCGACATCCCGCGTTTCTACGAGCAGCCCGAAGGTGGCAGCCTGGGGTTGATCATCAACAACCAGCTCAACCTCAACGGTGGCCAAGAAGAAAGCCTGGGCGGGCGTTACGGCCTGCAGGCCAGTTCCAGCGTGGGTAATTGGAGCCAGGTGTTCAACCTGCAACTGGCGCGTCAGAGCGGTGATGACGAACCCATGCGCCACGCGATCCACGAGCTTTACACCCAGCGTGAAATGGAAGGGCAGTTCTTCCGCCTGGGCCACTTCACCCCCAATTCCGATGGCCTCACCCGCCAACTGCGCAGCTTCGGCGCCAGCCCCGACACGGCGCTGGGCGTGATGTACGGCAGTTCCGACAGCCTGGCCATCAACAACGCCAAGCCCAGCGTGTACCCGATCTACGTCACCGCCAACCGTCAGGCGGCGGTGGAGATCTACCGCAACGGCTTGCTGATCAACACCCAGGCGGTCGCCGCCGGCCTGCAAACCCTGGATACCCGGCCGTTGCCCGGCGGTATCTACGAGGTGGAAGTGCGCCTGATCGAAGACGGCCTCACCACCAGCACCACCCAGGAGTTGGTGTACAAGCCCAGCAACTGGCGCAATGCCGAAGACCGCTGGCGCTACAACCTGTTCGCCGGGCGCGAGACCAAGCTGCTCAGCAACTGGGATGAACAAGCCTCGGGCGCGATGACCGCCGGCGCGTCGATCAACTACCTGCTGCACCCGCGCGTGATCCTCGGCCTGTCGGCCCGCCAGGTGCGCGAACAACTGCAATACGGCGGTTCGGTCGACTGGACCGTGGCCAACAACACCAGCCTCTACGCCAACCTGTATCAAACCCGGGAACACGGCACCGGCCTGGACCTGCAAGGGCTCTATACCTTTGGCGCGACCAACCTGGTGTTCAGCCACAACCGCAGTTGGCTCGACACCCGCGACACCTACGAAACCCTGCCCGACGGCACCCGTCTGCGGCGCAACACCTTTGTCGGCGAGACGAGCAATACCGCGTTGTCGGTCAACCACCGTTTCGACGCCAAAAACAGCGCGAACATGCGCCTGTCCCACAGCGAGGGCAATATCGAAGGCGCCGGCATCGACCTGGGCTGGAGCCGTCACGACACGTTCCTGGGCAGCGATGCCAACTGGCGTTTCTCGGTGTTCGACCGGCCCGGCACTACCGGTACCAGCGACAAGCGTAATCGCGGGGTCGATGTGTCGCTCAGCGTGAACCTGGGCAGCGACGGCCGGCAGATTTCCGGCAGCCTCGGCAGCCGCACCGCCCGTGACGGCGGGCGCGACAACAACGCCTCGGTCACGTACCGCCAGGACCTCACCGACCACGTGCTGCAAAGCGTCTCGGCCACCGCGATCACCGACACCTACGGCGTCGGCCTGTCGGGCACGGCCAGCTTCAATACCAGTGCGGTCAGCGGCGACGGCTTCCTGCAGCGCAGTTCCTACAACGGCGAACTCACCGGTGGCTTGAACCTCAACAGCACCTTCGTCGCCGGTGCCGGCCAGATGCTGCTCAGCAGCCAGTACCAGGGCAACGGCGCGGGCATGATCATCGACCTTGAAACCGACCTCGACGACATCGCCCTGCGCGCCGACGACCTGGGCGGCGGCAGCACCCTGCTGCGGCCGGGGCGCAACTACGTGCCGGTGTCGGCCTACAAGAGCAGCAGCGTCAGTTTCGACTTCGAAGGCAACTACCCGCCGGCGGCCAACATCCAGCCGACGCGCTCCAGCTATCACCTGAACAAGGGGGGCGTGGACTACCGCAAGATCTCGGTGATGAAGACCGTCACCGTGCTCGGGCGCTTGCTCGACGAACGTGGCGCGCCGCTCAAGGGCCATCACGTGATCAACCACGCCAGCCGTGGGGTCAGCGAAGTGGACGGGTTCTTCTCGATGGAAATGAGCGCCAGCTCGCCGACCCTGCAAGTGCGTTACCAAAACCAGTTGCTCTGCCAGTTCCGCCTCGACCCGAGCAACGCGCCGAATGAAAACGACGTGTTGATGATCGGTGACCTGCGCTGCACGCCGGACACCCTGGCGGAAACTTCCATCAAATTTGAGGCGGCGGGTTAATTCATGAGCAATCAGGGCACACGGACAATCAGAGGCCTGTTTCTGTCTGCGGGTTTGCTGGGTAGCTTGATATGGGCAAACCCGGTTTCAGCATTTGTGCAGGAAATAACTGCCATGTTCAGGCCAGACCCCTCAAACCCGAATCAGGACCGATTTACCAATACCACGCCAGTAACGGGTTTCTGTGCGACTTACCCGGGCTATTGCTCCAACGTCTTCAGTATTCGATTGCCGATCACTGCCGTGTCCAGCGGCGCGCTGCCGGCAAAGCCGAGCGACCCGCGGCAAAGCGCACTGTGGAAGGTTCCCGCGCAATGGCGCCAACTGAGGGTGATTGATTCAAGTGGTGAGGAAGCGACTGTAGAAGTACGTATTAATGCGATCGGCTCCAAGTATGTGCTTGATCGCAGCGCCGCCGAGCTTGTAGGGGGCGGAGTTTCTGCGCTGCAAGCGCATGGGATGTTATGGGGCGGGAACTGGTTGTACCCGCCGAGCCCCTGCAAGGGGATAGGCTTGGCAGCCTATGGGCCTCACTATTTCAGCTTTGTCTGGAGGACGCCCGAGGAGGCTAACTGCGTCAAGCTGGCTCAATACGAGATCCCGAACATGGCCTATGGGTATTTGGAGATCGGCTATGAGTTACGCACCCCGAATCCATTGGCGATGTCAGCCGGGACCTACACCGGTGTATTGAACTACGGCATCGGCCCCAATCAGGACTTCGATTTAGGCGACGTGATGCTGCCGAGCGATTCTGCGCTCACCTTGAACTTCACCCTGACGGTGGAGCACATCCTCAAGGTCGAGTTACCGCCCGGCGGCAACCGTGTCGAATTGCTGCCCGAAGGCGGTTGGCAAGCCTGGCTCAATCGCGGGCGACAGCCCGCAAGGTTGTTTCGCGATCAAACCTTCCGCATCGCGGCCAGCGGGCGCTTCAAGATGAACCTCGAATGCAGCCTGGCCATCGGCAACACCTGCGGCCTGCGCAATGGCGCGGGTGACGAGGTGCCGTTGAAGGTGGCCGTGAGCCTGCCATTCGGCTTGAACGACCAGTACGGGCAAACCGTGAACAAGCTGCCGCTGCGCCTCGACGGCGTGGGCACCGAGCTGTTCCAGGCCGTGCACTACGTGAACAACCGGCCCGGCACCCTGCATTTTGAAGTCGAAAAAGAACAGGTGGGCGACATGCTCAAGCAGCCCGGCACCACCTACTCGGGGGTGGTCACGGTGGTCTGGGACTCGGAAGTTTAAGCGGGCCATCCGCAACGGCCCGCCGGCACTTTGGCGTGGCGGGCCGCGTTCAATCAATGAGGCGTAAGCAAACATGAAACAGGCAGTGTTAGGGATCGGGTTGGTATTGGCGTCGCTGACGGCACAGGCGGGGCCGGCGATCAACGTGGGCGTGGTGTACGACTACCTGGAAGGCGATCGTAGTTCCTACCTCAAGCGGGTTTACAACGGCGGCACCAGCACCGCGTTTATCAAGGTCAATGTGCTGGAAATTGTCTATAACGCCGACGGCACCTCCAAGGAAGTGCCGGTCGCCTCGATGACCGACGCCAAGGGCAGCGCCACCAACCGCGACGGCCTGATGGCCAGCCCGGCGCGGCTGATCGTGCCGGCCGGCGGGCGCCAGGGCACGCGCTTGCTGTACATGGGCCAGCGCGACAAGGAGCGTTATTTCCGCGTGCGGTTCATCCCCGTGGTCCCGGAAAAGGAAGACGACTTCGCCGTGACCGAGGCAGAGCGCAGCGACTACAAAAAAGGCCTGGCGGCCGGGGTCAACGTACTGGCCGGCTATGGCACGGTGTTTTTCGTGCGGCCCAAAGACACGCGTTTCGACACGCAAATCAACGAGACCGCCACCCAGTACAGCCTGCGCAACGCCGGCAACAGCGTGGTGGTGCTCGACGAGTTCCGCGACTGTTCGGTGGCCAACAAAGCCGAGTGTGAGCCCACCACCAAGCACCACATCCTGCCCGGTCGCCAGTTGGTGTTCGAGAAGAAACCCGAGCGCCAGTTCAGCTTCCAGATGGTTGAAGGCCGGGACAAAAAACCGATGACCGTCAACAGCAACGGGTGATGACAATGTTCAAGCAAGTAACGGTAGTGGCTGCGCTGATGGCCCCGGTTTTGTGGGGTGGTCAGGCGCAGGCGTTTCAGGAACGCCAGAGTTTCGATGTGTCGGTGACCATTCCGATCCACGAAGCCTACGTGCTGCCCTCCGAGCCGGACTGGATGGGCCGCGACCAGGTATTGGCCTGGGACCTGGTGACGTCGCGCCTGAGTCACCTGCGTAAGAACTTCGATGTGAAAAACCTCAACGGCGGCGTCGCCGCGCGGTTGGGCGACACCCCGTACCTGCTGAGCGGCCAGAACCGGATTGACCTTCAGGTGCTGTTCAACCGTGTGCCCCTGACCCTGGATTCGACCGAAGTGATCAACGCCGATGAGGCCAGGGCTGGCCGTCGCGCCGAGCTGGAGATCGCCGCCATCGAACCGCAGACCGGTTACAAGGGCGGCGATTACTACGGCACGGTGCATATCGTGTTTGATTTTCTGGCGCCTTGAGACCGGTGCCTTTCAGTTAAGGGCGTTGCAGGACTGAGCGCCCTCCTCAACACCCCCGAGCGCGGCTCTGCGGGGTCGTCGTTGGTTACTTTCTCGAGTAGCGTGTGTTCAGAAGTGGAAGTATGAAAATGAAAACTCGATTCATGAGCACTACGTGGCGAGCGCTGGTATTGGGCTTGCCGTTGTGCTTTGTCGCACACCTTACCCAGGCTGCCACGCAAGACATTACGGCAGAGTTCCGTCCCAACCCGTTCGACCCGATGAAAAACAAGTTCATCAACACCACCCCGCAAAGTGGAGTGTGCCCTGGGCACATGCCGGCAAGGTGCGAGGCACTCGGGATTTTCAGCATCCGCACCACGGCGGTCACGTTCATGGCCAACGGCCCGATACAGGCCAATCACACAGACCCTCGCCAGGGTTTGATGTTCAAGGTTCCGTCCGATTGGCGCAGTCTGGATGTGGTGTCATCGACGGGAGAGCGAAGCGTCGTTGAGGTACGTATTTCCGGGATTGGCAGTCGCTTCAATACGACCAATCCACCAGGTGTACATGCATGGAGTCCACTGCCCGCTAACTGGACTTCCCCACCAGCCCCGTGCCAATACACGGGAATGTGGGCGGCGGGGACAACGTTAAGGCTGTGGTTCTGGATTGTGCCGGAAGGCGCCGGAACGTGCGCCATGCCGACGCCGTTTGACGTTCCCTCGTCTAATTTCAGCATGCTTGAGTATGCCTATGAGTTGAGAACGCCTAACCCGTTAGCCATGGAGGCGGGGCAGTACACAGGGACTATTTCTTACGGCATAGGGCCTGGCAAGGATTTCGATTTCGGTGACATTTACATTCCCAATGACGAGGTACTCACCTTTAACTTCAATCTAACGGTAGAGCACATTCTCAAGATTGATCTTCCACCTGGGGGCAATCGTGTTGAACTGCTGCCCGAAGGCGGCTGGCAGGCCTGGCTCAATCGCGGGCGACAGCCCGCAAGGTTGTTTCGCGATCAAACCTTCCGCATCGCCGCCAGCTCGCGCTTCAAGATGACCCTCGAATGCAGCCTGGTCATCGGCAACACCTGCGGCCTGCGCAATGGCGCAGGCGACGAGGTGCCGTTGCAGGTCGCCGTGAGCCTGCCATTCGGTCTGAACGACCAGTACGGGCAAACCGTGAACAAGCTGCCGCTGCGCCTCGACGGCGTGGGCACCGAGCTATTCCAGGCCTTGCACTACGTGAACAACCGCCCCGGTACCCTGCACTTTGAGGTCCAGAAGGAGCACGTGACCGAGATGCTCAAGCAGCCCGGCACCACTTATTCGGGGGTGGTCACGGTGGTCTGGGACTCGGAGGTTTGAGGCAGGCCTGGCGTTGCCTCGGCCCGGTTCAGCAGCAAATGCGTCTGCTCACGCAACCACTGCTTGCGCAGATCCCCCAGGCTGTTGAGCACCTGGCTGTATAACGCGTCGGGCATCGGCTCGCCGGTCAGCACCTGTGCCTGGCTCAGGTTCAACTGTTCGGCGAGATTTTTCAGGGTGTCGCGCCGGGTGTCGTCAGGTTCCAGCGCGTAGGCCTGCTGCTCGCTCTGCAAGTGGTCCAGGCGCTCGAACTGCTCGTCGATGTGCTGCTCATGCTGCGCGTATTCGGTGGGGTACTGTTCGCGCAAAAACTGCTCCCAATACGGCTCAAGCAGCATTTGGTCCACCAGCCCGTCACCTTCGCTCAATGCCTGTACGGCGTTGTAGGCCCGCTCGATGTCTGCGTCGCTGACTTCGGAGGTGCGGCGGTACAGCATGTGCTCGTTGATCCAGGGCAAATCCAGCCGTCTGGCCAGGCGGGTCTGGTAGGCCAGGTGCACCTCGACTTCATCCACCGTGCCCGGCTCACTATCGACCCGTTGCGAGGTCAGCAACAGGCCCAGGCCGCCTTGCTCCACCGGCTTGAGGCGATGTGCGATATCGGCGCGGGCCACGTGGTTGACGAACTTGAGCCGCGCCGCGCCCCTGGCCAGGTGGACCAGGCGTTCTTCGCGTTCGGCGCTGGTACGGCTGAAGCCGTTGGCGTTGCTGACCAGCACCTCAACCCCCATGTTGCTGAAAATCTGCTGCCCTGCGTCCGGGCACAGACCGGGGAAGCTGGACATCATGAACAGCTTTTCGCGCAGTTCAGTGTCGCTTGCCATCGCCAACAGCATGGTCCTGACCCGTGAGCGCAACAGGCCAAGGGTGCGCTGGTAGCGGGCTTCGTCGGTGGGGTCTTCGAAAAAATCCGGCGGTTCCAGCGCCTTGATCACTTCGAAAAAGCCTTGGGAGCCTTTTTCATGTTCCAGGTCGTCCCACACCGTGCGGTAGAGCTTGCGCGCGTTTTCACCCAGGCTTTCCAGCCAGAATTGGTGGTCGCCCTGTGGTTCATAGGTGCGCTGGGGGTCTAGCCCGAACGATTCACGGTAGCTGTCGAACAGGTCCTGGAAGTCTGGGCGCAGGCGCGGTCGGTCCAGGCGGGTGAGGGCGACCACCGCCGCCTCTGCCGAGCCCGGCGTGACCTCGGGCACGCTGGTGATGGGGTTGCCTTGCAAGTGCAGGGTGAACCCGCCGTTACGCGACTGGGCAAACAGGCCAACCGGCCATTCACTGATGCCGGTAAAGCCCAGCTCAAGCAGGTTCAAGTCCGGCATGAGGCTGATATCCGGCGTGGCGCCCAAGGGGTTGCTGGCCAGGTTGAGCCGGCGCAGGCGCGAGAGCGGGCGCAACCGCCCCACGGCGTCGGCGTCCAGGGCGATCTGGTTGCCGCTCAGGTCCAACTCGCGCAGTGAACGCATGTTCCCGATGGCCGCAGGCAGGCTGTGCAGCAGGTTGTCGCTCAGGTCCAGCACGCGCAGGTTGGGGAAGTGCAGCAGGAAGTCGGCGCGGTCGGAGGTGAAGTCACAGTCTTGCAGGTTCAGGTGCGTGACCCGCCGCAGCGGGTTGGGCAAGGTGGGCAGTGAGTCTGGCCGTTGCGCCGTCGACAGGTCCAGCGACGCGCCACCGCGCACGGGGCTGAATTCATCGTGCTTGCGGATGTAACCTTCGTGCCAGGCTTCCATCAGGCGATCGGCGAACAAGGCGCGGGTACGTCGGGCGATAGCTTCGCGGCGGCTGCCGGGGCGGAACTGGGTGGCGGCACGCACGTAGTCATCCAGCGCCTGGATAAGGGCTTTTTTCTCGGCTTCCAGGCCCTCCAGCACCTTGAGCCCCTCGGGGCTTTGCGAGGCCAGGGCAAATGGCTTCACGCCCTGTTCGGACATGCCGGGCAGTAAGGTGCGGATACGTTGCTCCACGCTGCCGGGCGAGGCGCCGCGCAAGGAGCTGCTCCCACCGCCGCGCAGCAACACTAGGGTTTCGCGCGCCGCGCGCATGCGAATCGGCGGTTCGGCGAGTACGTGACGCCGCTCTGCCGGGGGCGCGATGTGTTCCAGCACCCAGTCTCTGAGGTTGTCGCTGCCGGTGGCCGGTTTGGCGCTGGTCAAGGTGTGGTCCATTGCGCGGTAGAAGTCTGTTGCGCGGTGCAGGCGTTTACCGTCGGCGTCGAAGGTTGTGTAGCGTCCTTGGTCGTCGCGTACCAGCACCCGCACGTCGGGCGCATCGTGGGCGCCGACCTGGGCCCTGAGGTCGCCGAAAAAATCGCCGTCGCGCACTTCGATTTGCAGGCGCCCCAAGGCATCGCTATGGATGCGCAGGGTATTGAGGATCAGGCGCTCGGCCTCGGGTGACAGCGACCGGTCCTGGTGCAACTGTTCGAACAATCGGGTACTGGTCACTTCGAAATTGGCTTCCTGCACCTGGTTTTTCACCGCCAGCGGCAGGCGCTTGTCTTCACTCATTACCGTCAAATCGCTGCCTCGGGTATGCCTGACCAATTGCCGGGCGATACTCAGCGGCAGGTCGGGGTATTGGCTGCGTAGCAACTGGATCTGCGGGTCCGCTGAGGCTTCCTGCGGGTGATAGTGATGGCGGATCAGCGACTCGCTTTGCTGCTTGAGGTAATCGGCCAGCCGCTCGCGCAGGGCCTGTACCTGCTGGTCGGCGGGTAGGGTTTCACCGAGCAGTTTATTGGCCTGCAAGGGGTCGAGAAACGCCAGGACTTTCTCCGGTAAACGGCCCGACAACACCTCGCCGGTGCTCAGTTTCAACACATTGCTTCCGCTAGCGTGCGGGTTGCCGAACTCATGAGCCATGCCGCTGAGGTCGGCGCGCGGGTACACATGCAACGCCTTGCTTTTCGGCCAGCCCTTAAGCTCGGTGACCATCTGCTCGAACCAGTAGGCGCTCGGGTCTAGGGCCTGGCCGCCGCGCACCTTCTGGATGTCGCTATCGACCTGCCTGGCGCTGTTGAAGCGCTTCAAGGTGTCGGCCAACAGCGGCGGGGTCGGTTGGTTGTTGGCGTACAGGTGGCGCAAGGCATCGTGGTCAACGCCACTGATCAGGCGCACTTGCTCAAGCTGCGCGTCGCTCAACCCTTGCGTCTGCGGCCCCAGGCGGCGCATCAGTTGCGCGTCGCTCCAGTGCCGGGGCTGCTCGCCTTCCAGCACACAGGCGCCGTCGCCGTTGAGTCTGACCGCCGGGCGGTAGGCCTCGGGGCGCTGCGGATGCAGCAGGTGATGGGTGTCGGTGATCGGGTCCTGGCCGACTCGGTAGTGGTGTTCGTCGACTTTCACGACCTGTGGGCTGGTTGTGTCGGGCGGCGCTTTGAGGCGGTAGGCGCTCAGGTCCGGGTTCCACAGGCGGCTTTCACCGGTGTGCAGTTGCACCGGCTTGAGGCCTTCGACAAAGGGCGACAGCTTGAGCTTCGCGATCTCTGCGATCTTGCCGCCCCGGTGAAAAATCAGCCCCTGCACAATGTTTTGCGTCGCCGCCAGCAAGTGTTCCTGGGCCTCGATGCGCTGGCCTTGCGCCCAGTCGACAATGCCTTCGAAGACGTCATCGGCCAACTGATAAGCGGTGTAGGCCAGCATCAATTCCCCCAGCAGCGGCACGAAGGGCGTCAGCACCAGCAGGGCGGCGTTGGTGAGGTCGGTGACGATTTTTTCCAGGTTGTCCCACCACGCCCAGCGCGCCATGCGGTCGGCGTAGGCGGTGGAGATGGCCAGTTCGCGCGCGTCATTGACGACCTTGTCCAGCTTGACCCGGTACAGGTACTGCCACAGGTCATCGCGGGCCGGTGAGCTGGATCGGTTTTGCACATCCTCGCGCACCGCCTGCAACCGCCATTGCAGGTTGGGGCGGGCCACCGGTTGCGCCTGCCAGGTCGGGCCTTCGACGGGAGGCCTTGGCGTTCTGCGCCATTCGAACAGGCGCTGCTTGAGGGTGTAGAAAAACCGCCCGCGCTGGTCGTGGGCAATGAACTGGCTGATGAACCGCGCGTAGGCGCCGGGGAACGCCTCGGCGTTGGCCGGAGTGCCGAGCAAGCGTTGCGTGCAGTCCTGGTGAAACGCCGTGGGCGAGGCGTATTCCTTCAACGGCTGCTCGGGGTCGTTGGGCATGTAAACCAGCAGTCGCGTGAGGCCTTTGGGGTTGGGTGCGGCGATCACCAGCACGCCGGTGAGCCTGCAGCCGAGCAGGTCCAGGGTATGCAACTCCACGCTGCGGCCGTCCAGTTGCAGCAGCGGCGCGTCACTGAGCATGGCCTGGATCAGGTCATAGGCATCCCGGGCGATGTGTTGTTGCGCCAGGGCCATGTGGGCGGCGGCGTTGAGCGCGGCTTTTTGCTGGGCGACCACTTTGTGCCGCAACGACTCGGCCACCGTGACGTTGTCAAAGCCCAGCGCGGTGTTGAGGTGTTTCTGGTAACGCGCGCCGATATCCAGCGAGCGACAGAGCGCCTTGAAGGTCTCGGCGCTGAGTGCCTCACCTGTTGCGCTGTGGGTGAAGGTCAGCAGCCGGTGTTGCCCGCGCGCATCGGCCTTGGATAAAAACGCGAAGTCTTCGAAGGTTTCCGAGGCCGAGAAATTGTGCAAAGCGGCATCCAGCAGCGAGACGGTGCGGCTCTTTACGCCGTGCTTCACGTCGAGGGTCCACCACGGCAGATCGGCGGGGGCGTAGAGGCGGATCAAGGTCTGCGTCACGTCGATATCGCCATAGGGGAGCAGGGCCGTTTTGAGCCGCGGCTCGGCAAAGGCGCGCAGGTCGTTGAGCGCGGCGAGTTTCTGGTCGAGGGTGTTCTGGGTCGACCAATGTTCACCCAGGGCGGTTTTGAAGGCGTTGCGTAATTCAGGCGGCGGCGCTGCGTCGGCGGGGCTTGTGGCAGTGAGCGCGGTGAGGCGTGGCAAGGCGGTTTCGGCGAGCCAGGCGGGGATTTTCTGCCGGATGAAGGCGTGGTGTGTGCCGAGGTTTTCGGCCACGGGAGGTACGGGGGAAGCCATGATCGGATGATCCTTGAAGTGCAATGGGATCATCCGATTATCTGCATGACGCGTTGGAATAAAAGCGTGAAATCTGGGTGTAAAAAGCGCCGAACAGCGGCGTTTGCGCCGACTAATCAGGAGTGAAAAGTAGCTATTTACAGCCCGGCATTTTGCAGCGCTTCGCGTGTGAGGCGAATGCCCAGTTCCCGGTAGGGGCGCTGCACCTCTTCATACAATTTTTGCACGGTGGCATCCGACAAGGCGTGGTCGACCAGGATCGTGCTGTCGGCAATCTTCAGGCCCATGCGCTTGAACTCGTTAAGCCTGCGCACGATCTGGGTGCGCAACTGGGCCTTGCGCTCGGGCGTGGTCTCGGTGGCGGCCCATTCTTTTTGCTCGTCGAGCAAGTCCGCAAGTTCGCCGCCGGCGTCATCGCGTTCGCGTCGTCGCGCTGCGTATTGATCGGCATGCTTGTCTTCCAGGTGATCGCGCCAGAAGTCTTGATCAAGCACCCCCTTGACCGCCCCGTCATTGGCCGCGGCGCTGATCACCGATTGGTAGGCGGCATCCAGTTGGTCGCGGGTCACTTTGGCGGTGTTACGGTAGGCCATGTGTTCGGACAGCCAAGGCAGGTCCAGCCGCGTCTTCAGGCCCGTCTGGTAAGCGAGATACACCTGCACCTCGTCGACCTCCAGCGCGCCGCTGCCGAACCCCAGCCCCAGGCCACCCTGTGCCACGGGTTGGGTGCGCCGGATGATGTCTTGCTTGGCGAACTCATTGAGCTGCTTCAATCGCCAGGTCTGCCAGGCCAGTTCGACCAGCTTGTTGTCCCGCGTGGCCAGGCCTTGCTCGGTTGAATCCTGAAGGATATCGGCCAGTAGCGTTTCGATCCCCAGCTTGTTGAAGACCTGCGCACCCGCATCGGCACAATTGACGGGGGCACTGGCTTCGGCGAAGAACCGTTCGCGCAGTTGGGGGTCACGGTCGATGGCGACCAGCACGTCCCAGACCCGGTCTTTGAGGTCTTTGCGGCCTTTCTTGAACAGCTTTCGGTCTGCCTCGGTCTGCATGACTTGCGACGGCCGGAGCAGCTTGAGGATCTCAAAAAAGCCTTGAGAGCCGGGCTGGTTTTCCAGTGTGTTCCACAGCGCTCTGGCCTCGTCGAGCAGTTCTGGTTTCATCTCGTCCAGCCAATACTCGCTGTCTTCCGGGTCCCCCGCGGGCAGGGTGCGATAGGGGTCGATGCCGGAGGCGCGTCGGTAAGCGACGAAACGGGCTTCGTCGGCATTGGTCAGCGCGGCGCGGTCCAGCCAGCTATGAGCGATCACGTCTATCGCGGGTGAGCCTTCGGGCAGGACCGGTATCTGTTTGACGCCGGTGTTCAGAAGGTTCAGCTCCAGCGGGTGCGCGCGCGGCACTTCCATACCCAGCGGCCATTCGGTCACGCCTGTATTGCGCAGTACCAGTTGCTTGAGGTGAGGCAGGCTACGCAGATCGGGGGCCACCTTCAGGTCCGGGTGGTCCTGCAGGTTGAGGTACTCAAGGTTCCGGCATTCGTACAGTTGCGTGAAGTCCATGTGGCTCCAGGTAATCGGGTTGTGGCTCAGGTCGACGGTCACCAGATCGCGCAGGGTGGTCATTTGCGTGGGCACGCTGAAGAGTACGTTATTGCTCAGGTCCAGGCCGCGCAGGTTGGGAAAGTTGTCCAGAAACCCGACGTCGCCGGACATGAACCCGGTGCTCATCAGATTCAACACGGTGACGTGGTCGAAATTGGCCCGCATCCTCCCCAGGCTTCGGATATAGCGCCCCAACCATTTCTCGGACAAATCCAGTAGCCGTCCGCGCGGCATCAAGCCCTGGGCGGTGACACGGCCATCCGCGCGCGCCTCCCAGCACTCGACCAGGTCGTCGATGATGCGGTCGCGCATATAGGTTTCGTTCTCGGCCTGTTCGCTGTATTGCGCGGCCTGGGTGGGGCGCCGTTTCCAGCGCTTGAAGTCTTCCTGCAACTGGCGTTTTTCGGTTTCCAGGGCCTCCAGGATCTGGTCGCCGTTTTCCAGGGCGGCGAGTTCGTCGAGCAGGGTTTGCGCCGGTTCCGCACGCGGCCGCGGGAACAGTTTGGCGACGCGTTCTTGCGTGGTCGGCGGGGTGGCGGGGGTGAACAGCCGGCGGAAGGCGCCGAACATCGGTTTTTGCAGCAGTTTTTGCGTCACGCGTGGGTCGGGCTTGCGCAGGCTCGGGGCCTCCAGCGCGGTACGCCGCTCGGCCGGCGCCTGCAGCTGGTCTTTGAGCCACCGCTTGAACAACCTTCCCTGGCCGGGTACGTAGTCGACGCTGTCGGCGGGCAAGGCCCGCAGCAGCGCTTCGAACAGGTCATAGTGCGCGGCGGGTGTTTGCCCCCGCACCTGGTAGCGGCCGTCGTCTTTGCGCAACAACACGATTTGCGTGCCGGCATCCTGCGGCCCGGCCTGGGCGCGCAAGCGACCGGCGGGCGAGTGCTGGTAAAGGCTGATGTTCACATCGCCGAGGGTATCGCGATGGCGGCGCAGGATGTTCAGCACCATGCGCTCGGTGTCCGGCGTGATCAGCTCATCGTTGTAGAACCCTTCATAGGCATGGCTGGCGATGCTTTCGTTTTGCAGCTCAGTGGCCAGGTTGCTCACCCGCAAGGGGATGCGCTGCTCATCGCCCATCGCCTTCACTTCGTCGGGTGACACGCGCAGCATCAGGCGTTGTATCAACTCGGCCGGCAGTTGGGGGTAGCGCCTGCGCAGCAGTTGCGCAGGCGCGGTGTTAAGCACTTCATGGGTGCTGTAGAGGTGGTTGAAGATCGAGATGTGCTCGCTGGCCACTTTGGTCGCCAACAGGTCGCGCAGCGCTGCGGTGCGTGCCGCCGGGGTGTCGGGCAGGGGCGCGGGCAGCAGGGCTTGCAGTTCGGCCTCGGTTAGAAACCCCACGAGCCGTTCGGGCAGCACGCCGGCGTTGATGTCTTGATGGCTGATGTTGAGCGTGTGGGCCGCATCGCTCGCCGTGCCGTAGGTGATGTGATAACCGGTTAAATCGGGCTCGTAAAATACCTTGATGGCTTTATCCGACGGCCAGTTTTTCAGCTCGCTGCTCAATTGTGCCGACCAGTTGAACTCTTCCTGCGTGAGCCCGCCGTTGCGGATTTTCTGGGGCAATTGCTTGGCCTGGTCAAACATGTGCATGCGCGTGAGCGTATCGGCCAACAGCGGCGGGGTGGGCTTGAGTTCGACATACATCTGGCGCAGCGCGCTGTCGTCGGTGCCGCTGATGCTGCAGGCCTCTTCCACTTGCCGGGCGTCCAGCGCCTGGGTGCCGTGCCCGAGGCGGCCGCGCAGTTGCGCGTCGTCCCACGCCCAGGGGTCTTCACCCTCATGCACCCAGGCGCCGCTGCCGTTGGGTTCGATCAACGGCGAATAGGCGCCGCGCCGGGTCGCATGCTGGATACGGTGGGTGTTGCTCTGCGCATCGTGTTCGAGCACCAGGTGCCGCTCTTCCAGGCGCACGACTGTTTGCCCTTGATGTGCATGCAGGCCCAGCGCATCGGGCCGGCTGCCCTCGGGCAGGTGCAGGTCATTGCGTACATAAGGCGCCAGGTCCGGGTTCCACAAGCGCGTTTGGCCATTCACTTGTACCGCTTTGAGGCTGTTAACAAAGGCAGAAGGTTTGAACAACACCTCCTTGGCCAGCACCCCGCCGGTGCCCATCAGCGCGAGCTGCAAGACGTCGGTGACCACACTGATCACGTGCTGCGCCGCTTCACCGGCCTGGCCTTCGCTGAGATCGACGATGCCTTCGAGCACATCGTCGGTCAGTTGATACAGGGTGTAGGCCAGCATCAACTCGCCCAGCCCCGGCACGAACGGGGTGACCACCAGCAGCGCCACGTTGAACAGGTCCGACGCGATCTTCAGCACGTTGTCCCACCAACTGCGGCGCTCCTGGCTGTCGGCCTGGGCGGTGGACACGGCAAGGCTGCGCCCATCATTGAGGATTTTGTTGAAGCTGGCCTGATACAGATGCGGCCACAGCGCGCCTTTTATCTTCGTTGCCTCGAATTTCAGGAATGGCTTGTCGACCGGGTCCTCACACCACGCGGGGGCCGGGTCCAGGGGGCTGCGCTCATGCCATTGCACCCTTTACAGGTGCTCGGTCAGCGTGGCGAAGAACAGACCGCGCCGCGCGTGCGGCACGAACTGGCTGAAAAACTGTTGGTAGGTGTGTTGTGGCAAGTGTTTGCTGGAAGGCAGCGGCGCGTTCAGTTGCAAGCGGCGCGACAAGTCCATCACGAACTCGCTGCTGGAGGCGTACTGCTTGAGCGGGCTGGCCGGGTCGTTGGGGATATACGCGATGACCTTCGCCACGCTGGCCGCGCGGTCCAGGTCGGTAGAGATCAACAGGATCCCGGTCAGCGGAGTGTCGAGCATGCTCAGTTGATAGAACGTGGCGCGTTGCTCCGTGCCGTCGAGTACCCCCATCACCACCGCATAGGCTGATGCTTGCAGGTCGTTGTTCATCAACGCCATCTGCGCGGCGGCCTTGAGCGTGGCCTTCTGGCTGGCGGTGACCAGCCCTTGCAGGTAACCCTGGGCCACCGGCTCATCGGGCAACAGGAATTGCTTGAGATGCTGTTGATAGCGCGCACCCAGGTCCAGCTCGCGGCACAGGGTCTTGAACTGCTCAAGGCTCATTGTGCGTTCGTGGTGCAGGATGCTGAAGTGGCCCCGATAGTCTGGGCGGGTGATGTAGCAGGAGTACCGTTCGAAGGTTTCGTGGCCGGCAAAATTATGCAGCGCCGCGTCCAGTAGCGACACGTCTCGGGAGGTCACGCCATTGGACAGTTCCAGGGCGTACCAGGGCAGTTTTTTCGGTGTGTAAATGCGCAGGTAAGTAGTTTTGACGTCCAGGTCCAGCGCGTATTGGTCTTTGATGGCGCGCTTGAGCAACGGCTCGGCGAAGGCATACACGTCCTGCACCGGGCGCAGTTTTGTATCCAAGGTATTTTGCGCGGCCCAGGCCTGGCCGTTGAGGGCCTTCAAAGTGGCATGCTGCTGCGCGGTGGCGGTGGCGTACCAGGTGGGCCGTTGCAGCACCAACTCGCTGAGTGGGTGAAGGCGTTCCAGGTCGGCGTTTTTCAGCCAGTCGGGCGCGGTGTTGTTGATCAGTGCGTAATGCGGGCCTTTGTCGCTTTGGGCCACGCGCTGGGTGCGGGGAAGTTCGGGCATGGGGCGGGTTTTCCGGTGGGGTTAAATCATCAGCCTATCCCTCGAAAAATGGATAAAAGTGCAAATAATTGGCGCACTCATCGGTTATTGAACCGCGCAGCGCAGAGGCCCGGCGGGTTGCAGATACGGCATCAGCAGCGGGGCCATACCCTTGAGCACTTGCACCGGCAATGCGGAGGTAAATTTGAAGTTCTGCGCGGTGCTGCCCGGTACGAACGCGGTCAGCGTGCCGAAGTGGTGGTCGCCGATGTAGAACACAAAGGTGGCGGTGCGGTTGATCGACTTGGAGCTGAGAATCCGCCCGCCCGCGCCGATCGCTTCGATGCGGTTGTCGCCGGTGCCGGTCTTGCCGCCCATGGCCAGCGGCGTGCCGTCGTCCAGTTTGAAGCTGCCGGCCACGCGTTTGGCGGTACCGGCGTCGACCACTTGGGACAACGCCCCGCGCAGGGCCGTCGCGACTTCAGACGGCATCACCCGGCGCGCCCGGTTGGGGTCGTTGATCAAGCGCACCTCGTAGGGCGTGCCGGCGGCAAAGTGCAGGCTGTCGATACGCAGCACCGGGATGCGCACGCCGTCGTTAAGGATGATGCCCATCAACTCGGCCAGCGCGGCGGGGCGGTCGCCGGAGCTGCCGATGGCGGTGGCCAGCGACGGCACCAGATGGTCGAAGGGGTAACCGACGGCCTTCCAGCGTTGGTGGATATCCAGGAACGCTTCGACTTCCAGCATGGTGCGGATACGGCTGTCGCGGGCGCTTTGATGGCGGCTCTTGAACAGCCAGCTGTAGACTTCCTGGCGCTCGAACTGGCTGGCTTTGACGATCTCGCTGAACGTCGCGTCGGGGTGATTGATCAGGTAGCCCAGCAGCCACAGGTCCAGCGGGTGCACCTTGGCGATGTAGCCTTGGTCGGGCAGGTCGTAGGCGCCGGGGCCGTAACTGTCATAGAGCGCGTCGAGGCGCTTGTCGGTCAGCGGCTGTTGGTTTTTCGCGCCGGCCAGGCGCGAGCGGACGAAGCGGTTGAAGCTCTCGCGGCTGGCCTCGGGCAGCAAATAGCGGTGCACCGCCGCCAGGCGAATGGCCGTGGGGTGCAGGCCGTCGAGGAACGTTTCGAGGCGCGCCTGGGTGTCTTTTTTCTGGTACTTCTTCCAGAACTTGAGCAAAAACGTGGTGCCCTCGCGGTCGGCGAATTGCGCCAGGTATTCCTGGCGGCGCGGTTCGCTGTCGTCCTTGAGCAACTGCGCACTGTTGTTGGCGCTGGTGTAGGTGCTGTAGCGCACCAGGTCACGCATCAGGCGGATGAACGGCAAGTTGATCGATTCGCGCAAGGCGTCGCGCAGGGTCGGGTTGCGGCCGTTGTCTTCGTTGCGAAAGTTGTGGAAACGGTGCAGGCCGCCGCCGGTGAAAAACGCCTCGCCGGGGCTGGCCGAATAGGTGCGGTTGAGCGCCGCGTCGAGCATGTCGGCCAACGGCTTGCCGGGGTTTTGCCGCAGGTAATCCAGGGCCCAGCGGCTGATGTTGTCGTGTTCGGCGACCTCGATTTTTTTCAGCGCGGCGGGTGTCGAGGCCGCGTAGCGATCATGCAGTTGCGCGACGATCTGCAGGTAAGTGGTGAGCACCCGCAGTTTGGCGGTAGAGCCCAGTTCCAGTTTGCTGCCTTCGTTGATGTCGAAGGGTTGGTCGGTGTTGTCGGTTTGCACCCGCACGCGGGCGCCATCGGCGGTGCGTTCGAACAGCGTAAAGCTGTAGCGCACTTGGGGCGTGCTGGCCGGGGTGAGCAGGCGCTCGCCCAGCAGGCCGACCTCAGCGGCGTAGACGGGGTCGGCGAGGTGTTTGAGGTACGCCGTGACCTGTTCCTGCAACTGGCCCTGCAAGGTGCTGGTGGCCGACAAATCAAGGCGGTCCAGGTCGTACAGCGGGCGGTCAAGCAAAGCCGCCAACCGGCTGCGGGCAGCGCTGATGCCTTTGTTGGTGTCGATCATCTGCAGGGTCGGCTGTTGTTGCCAATCGCGGTAGCGCACCTTGCTCGCCAGTGCCGCCGTCAACAATGCCGGTTCCAGCACGCCGTTCTGGGCCAGCAGGCGCAAGTGGCTGTCGGTCAGTTGCGCCAGGTCGTCGCGACCCTTGGTCAGGTAATAGGAGGGCCTGCGCTGGGCGATCATCAACGACAGCACTTGGCGCAGGGCCAGGCCGCGTTGCGCCAGGCTGGGTGCGTCTTGCGCGCGGCTGCTCAAGGCCTGGTTGACCTGCACGAAGTCGGCGCCGTACCACACGCGCAAGCCTTCGGCCATGCCGTGCACCTCGCCGTGGCCGGGCACCGCCGACAACGGCACGCTGTTGAGGTAGTCACGCACGATGGCTTGCCGGGCGTGCACGGTGTCGGGGCCGTTGGCGTAGGCGCGCACGCTGGCGGAGAGCATCTGGCGGATCTTTTCGCCGCCGCTTTGGGTCAGGCCGTCGGGTGAGTGGCGGTATTTTTCCAATTGGGTCGCCAGGGTACTGCCGCCCGCGCTCTGGCCGGGCAGGTTCAGCACCCGCGCCACTTGCGACCACGCCGCCATGCCGAAACGCGGCCAGTCGACCGCCGGGTTGGCCTGGGGGCGCGCAGGGTCGAGCAGGTCGCGGTTCTCGATAAACAGCAAACTGTTGACCACCAGCGGCGGGATGGCGGCGAAGTCGTTATAAAGCTGCTGCGGGTAGTTGAAGTGGTACAGCGGTGCGGCGCGGCAATCGGTGATCGACAGGCCCGCCTGGATTTTTTCCGCATAGGGCACGAACAGGCCGTGGCGCGTGTAATCGAGCAAGGCAGCGGAGAAGCGCGCCTGCTCGACGATCACATAATCGCGCTTGATCAACCGCGGCAGCAATTGCGGCAGGTCGCTGTAGCCCAGGCGTTTGTCAAAAGGGCCGGCGCCGGGGTACACCTGGGCGTCGCTGGCGCCTGGGGCGAGGCGATAGTCGAGGTCGGCGGCCCACCGGCTGAGCTGGCGGGCCTGCCAGCGGGAGGTGCCCATTTCGCGGGAAAGGGCATAGCCCAGGGCGGCGAGGACCATCAGCACGATCAGCCAGAACAGCCGCCGCCCGTAACGGCGCGGGGGCGTTTTTTGCGGCAGATAATCCGGGCCGACGTCAAGAATCGCAGCCTTGCTCGAATCGGTGTGCCGCAGAGCGCCCATAGTCGATTGATCCCTTCAAGCAGATTGATCGGACTTGTCTGAAGCTTAGTCGCAGATTGGCGCCGCTCAGGAATTTTTGTCGGCGCCGGCGCCACGCAAGGCTGCCGGAATCGCCCGTGCCAGAGCGCTTACGACCAAGGCAGGGGAATGACCGTGCACCAAGGCTGTGCAATACTCGCCGGCGTTTTGGCTCACAAAGCCGCAGCGTCGGCGTGAAGTGACGGCTGATCGGCCAATGCTCCGCCACTCATCTCCAATAACAAGACGAGGTTGTAACCTTATGCCCGTAGGCAATCACCTGCCCCACGGCGAGACCGCTCAAGGCGGCCCGCTCAAACGCGAACTCGGCGAACGGCATATTCGCTTGATGGCGCTCGGTGCCTGTATCGGCGTCGGTCTGTTTTTAGGTTCGGCCAAGGCCATCGAAATGGCCGGCCCGGCGATCATGCTTTCCTACATCATTGGCGGCCTGGCGATTCTGGTGATCATGCGCGCCCTCGGTGAGATGGCCGTACACAACCCGGTGGCCGGCTCGTTCAGCCGCTACGCCCAGGACTATCTCGGCCCGTTGGCGGGTTTTCTCGCCGGCTGGAACTACTGGTTCCTGTGGCTGGTAACGTGCGTCGCCGAGATCACCGCCGTGGCCGTGTATATGGGCGTGTGGTTCCCCGATGTGCCGCGCTGGATCTGGGCGCTGGCCGCCCTGGTGAGCATGGGCACCATCAACCTGATCGCGGTAAAGGCCTTCGGTGAATTCGAATTCTGGTTCGCCCTGATCAAGATCGTCACGATCATCGCCATGGTCATCGGCGGCGTCGGCATCATCGCTTTCGGTTTCGGCAACGATGGCGTGGCGTTGGGCGTCTCCAACCTGTGGGCCCATGGCGGCTTTATGCCCAATGGCGTGACCGGTGTGTTGATGTCGTTGCAAATGGTGATGTTCGCGTACCTGGGCGTGGAGATGATCGGCCTCACCGCCGGCGAAGCGCGCAACCCGCAAAAGACCATACCGAATGCCATCGGCTCGGTGTTCTGGCGCATCCTGTTGTTCTATGTCGGCGCGTTGTTCGTGATCCTGTCGATCTACCCGTGGAATGAAATCGGCACCCAGGGCAGCCCCTTCGTGATGACCTTCGAGCGCCTGGGCATCAAGACGGCGGCGGGAATCATCAACTTCGTGGTGATCACGGCGGCGTTGTCGTCCTGCAACGGCGGCATTTTCAGTACCGGGCGCATGCTCTACAGCCTGGCGCAAAACGGCCAGGCGCCGGCGACGTTCGCCACCACCTCCCGCAACGGCGTACCGCGCCGGGCGCTGCTGCTGTCGATTTTTGCCTTGCTGCTGGGCGTGTTGCTCAACTACCTGGTGCCCGAAAAAGTCTTTGTGTGGGTAACCTCGATTGCCACCTTCGGCGCGATCTGGACCTGGGTGATGATCCTGCTGGCGCAACTCAAATTCCGCCGGAGCCTCAGCCCGGCCGAACAAAAGGCCCTGAAATACCGCATGTGGCTCTACCCCGTCAGCTCGTACCTGGCCCTGGCCTTCCTGGTGCTGGTGGTGGGCTTGATGGCGTACTTCCCGGACACGCGCGTGGCGTTGTACATCGGCCCCGCGTTCCTGGTGCTGCTGACCGTGTTGTTCTACGTGTTCAAGTTGCAGCCGACCCAAACGGCGGCACGCTCAGAGGCCTGACCGCCCAATGCCTAACAAAAAGCCCCTGGATCGGGGCTTTTTGTTTTTTTTGCAGGTGGGTTTTTGGGCTTGAATGCCGGCCTTTCGTCGGTACCTGCCTATCTGTAACTGAATTAAGACTAAAATCGGTCGCACTGCCAGGCGAGGGCCAACCCATGAAGTTTTCATCTCAGATAAAACCGATCAGCTATTTGAAAAGCCACACGGCTGAAATCGTTAAAACGCTCACGGAAAGCCGCGAACCACTGGTTATCACCCAAAACGGTGAAGCCAAGCTGGTGGTAATGGATGTAAAAAGTTTCGAAGAACAGGCAGAAACCATGGCCTTGTTGAAGCTGCTGGCCTTGGGTAATCGACAGATTGAACACCAGCAGTTTCAGGACCTGGAGGACGTGTTCGCGGAACTGGACAAGGATGATGGTCAATGACGTTCAGAGTCGTGATGTTGCATTCGGCCAAAAGCGACCTGAAAGACATTAAGTCCTACCTGATCGGTCAGTTTTCGACATCGACCTGGCAACACACCTATGAGTCGTTGAAGCAGGCCCTGCGCTGTCTCGAAACGCTGCCTTATGCGGGCCCGGTACCTGAAGAGATTGAGAGGTTGAATCTCATCCAGTATCGGCAGGTGGTCAGCGGGATGAACCGGATCATCTACGAAATTCGCGACAATACGGTCTACATCCACATCATTGGCGACACCCGAAAAAACCTGCAGGCGCTGCTGTTGAAACGACTCATGAAGTAAAAAGAGGCCTAGGCACTCTGAGGGTGTTGGCTCAACCGCTTGTTCAGCTCCAGCCAGGCCGCCAGCAGCGCCATCAAGCCGGCGCCCACCAGCGCCGTGAAAAGCTGCATGACGAAGGCATCACCGGCCAGCGCGTTGACCATGTCCGCCAACGGCGCCAGCAGCACGCCCAGGCAAAACACCTCCAGGGAAAAACGCCCCATGCGGCAGGTTTGCCGGGCCAGCCAATGCTCTGTCCAGGCGCGGCCCGGCAGCAGTTTGGCGGTGACATAGGCCAGTGCCAAAAAGTGCAGCAAGCGCACCGGCGACAAGTCGGTCTTGCTGATCGGGTAGAGCAGGTTGCTGAGTGCGGGCGGCATCCACGCGTCGTGGACCTCGGGCCAACGCCAGGACAGGGTGATCACGCCTGCGGCAAGCACATAGGCGGCGGCCACGATGAACAGCGGTTGCCTGCACAGCCCACGGGGTTTCACCGGGCGCGGCCGGCCGGCATGTAGCGCCGCCGCGCCGCCGAGTACAAACAGCAACTGCCAGGTCACCGGGTTGAAGTACCACACACCGTCGGCAATCGCGCGCAGGTTCCAGCCCATCCAGGGCGCCAGTAAATACACGGTGGCCGACACGGCCACCACCGCCCCCGTGTAGCGCAGCATCAACGGCAGCACCAGCGACAGGCCGGCCAGCAGCACGATATACAGCGGTAGCGGGTCCATCAGGTTGGGTTTGAAGCGCAGCAACAACTCATCGGTCAGGGCTTGCTGCGGGTTGGTGATGAAGTGCGTCAAGCCCATCTCCTGGACCAGGTCGCGGGTTTCCACCTTGCTGTTGGCGAAGAACACGATGCCCATCAGGATCGCCAACAAAAAGATATGCACCACGTACAACACCCAGGTGCGCCGCAGGATCTTCAGGCCGGCCATCCAATAACCCTCGCGCTGCAAGACCTTGCCATAGGCCAGTACCGAGGCGTAGCCGGCGAGGAACACGAACACCTCCGCCGCATCGCTGAAGCCGATATTGCGCAGGGTAATCTGGCCGAGGGGGTTGTGGGGCACGTGATCCCAGAAAATGAAGATCAACGCCAGGCCGCGAAAAAAATCGATGCGCGGGTCGCGTCCGTTCAGCATGGCAGCGGGCTCTTGAACAAAGGGTTTAGTAAGGACCGAAAGGCGTCGCCGATGTCATACGCCGTGCGTCGGGCGGGCGCAGGTTGGCGGGATTTGTAAGCAATTGCAAAGGTTGGGTATTACAGAATGTCTCAATTGCGCAGGCGGCGCACCTGTTAGATCTGACAGTGGACGCACCGCTCGGGGCTGTGGCTTGCTGAGCTCAGCCGCAATAGGACGACGGTATGAACAGACTGTGGAAGGGCTTCTCCAGCTACACAGTGATTGGCATCGCCAACACGGTGATCCATTGGCAGCTGTTTTTCGTGTTCAGGGCCGCGTTCGAGTTCAGTCAGGCCATGAGCAACCTCTTCGCCTTTTGCGTGGCGGCGTCGTTCTCCTTTTATATGAATGCGCTCTACACCTTCGCCATGCCGGCCTCGCTGCCCCGCTATGGGCTGTTCATGTTGTGCCTGGGCGGTTTGAGCCTGGGCGTGGGCTGGCTGGGCGACCACTGGCGCGTGCCCGGGCTGGTCACGGTGCTGGTGTTTTCGCTGGTGAGCCTGGTCTGGGGGTTCCTGCTTTCGCGCCTGGTGGTGTTTCGTGAGCGTGCGCGGTGAGGATCTCGCTGGTGGTGCCGCTGTTTAACGAGGAACAGGCGGTGGGCGAGTTCTACCGCGTCGTTCGCCAGGAGTCGACGCTGCATGGCCACACCGTGCAGATGGTGCTGATCAACGATGGCAGCACCGACCGCACCGCCGAATACGCCGGCGCGATTGCCCTGGCCGACAGCAACGTGGTGCTGATCAACTTCTCGCGCAACTTCGGCAAGGAAGCGGCACTGTTCGCCGGGCTGGAGTACGCCACGGGTGACGCCGTTATCCCCATGGACGCGGACCTGCAAGACCCGGTCGAGGTCATCCCGCAGTTGGTTGCCGAATGGCAAAAAGGCGCTGATGTGGTGCTGGCCAAACGTCGCAATCGCGTCAGCGACGGCTACCTCAAGCGCCACAGCGCGTCGCTGTTCTATCACCTGCTCAACCGCATCGCCTACACCCACATCGAAGAAAACGTCGGCGACTTCCGGCTGATGGACCGCAAGGTGGTGGACGTGATCAAGGCATTGCCCGAGCAGCAATTGTTTATGAAGGGCGTGCTGTCCTGGGCGGGCTTTCGCGTGGCCATCGTCGAATACGACCGCGCCCCCCGCAGCAACGGCCAGAGTAAGTTCAACGCGTGGAAACTGTGGAACCTGGCGTTGGACGGCATCACCTCATTCAGCACCGTGCCGCTGCGGTTGTGGAGTTATATCGGCGGTTGTATCTCGCTGCTGGCGCTGGTGTATGCGGGGTTTCTGGTGATGGACAAAGTGCTGTTCGGCAATGACGTGCCGGGGTATCCGTCGGTGATGACGGCGATCTTGTTTCTGGGGGGGGGTGCAACTGATTGGAATCGGCATATTGGGGGAGTATGTGGGGCGCATTTATATGGAGGCCAAGCATCGGCCGCGGTATGTGGTGCAAGAGGTAGTGAGGCAGGCCGTCCAGGGAAATGAATGTGAGGACGTGAGCAATGTGGGCCAATAGGGTATTGAGCAGGCGGGAAGTCTTTGGTTTTTTCCTAGCAGCGTCGATGCTGTATGCGTTTCCTGTTATTCATGCCGATTTCCGGTATATCGACGACAACTGGCGATCGCTGTTATTGGAATATGATCTTTGGCGCGACCAGGGCCGAATCTTGCTGGATTTTATGCTCAAGGGCCTTTCGTTCGCGCCGGCCAAGATAAATATGTTCCCACTGCCTCTGTTGATAGCCATGTTGGTCATTGCTACAGCGATGACCAGTGTGACGTTGTACTTCTTTTCGCGACCCTCGCTGATGACCTGCCTGGTGTTCTTACCGCTATTGTGCAATCCGTTTTTCCTGGGGAATCTGACCTATCAATATGATGGGCCAGGAATGGTGTTGGCGGTGGCAGCCGCTCTCTATGCACTCACCAATAATGCCAAATCCACGGGCTTGCGCTGTGCCGTCTCGGCCCTGTTGATTGCTGTTGTCCTGGGGTTATATCAACTGACCGTAAGTGTATTTGTGGGGCTGTGCGTCGTTGAGTTTGTGTGGAGTGTTAGAAACAAACTTCCGGTCAAGGATGTGTTGTCGGCGGTTCTAGTCCGGGGCCTGCAACTGACAGTGGGCGGGGTGATTTATTTCCTCACGGCCTTTCAGTCTGCGAGCAGTGAGCGCGGCCGGTTCCTGCCGCTGGACAGCTACTGGCTGGAGCAAGTCGGCGCCAAGCTGATGTTTACCCTGGACAAGGTGATGCTGTTATTCAACCCCGTGCTGTGGGCTATTGCCGTTGTACTGTTGGCGGCTGCGGCTACCAGCTATTTGATCGTGGTCAAGCAGATTCCCGAGATGACGGGAAGCATCCTTGGCAAAGCGGTGATAAGCGTCTTGTATTTTTTGGTCGTTCCAATCCTCGCTTTATGTGTGCCTGGCGTCATGTTGCTGCTCGTCGGGGATGATGTGGATGCGCGAAACTATATTGGATTTTCGGTGGTGCTGGTGTTTGTGTTTTTGCTGAGTCATGAGTTGTTTATTCGCGTGTTCAAGAGCGCAACCTGTGTCTTAGTGGTGCCGACGGTTTTCATGTTTTCGTTGTGCTATGCCTATGGTCAGGTGCTGATAGCGAAGAAGGAATTGCAAACTGCAACGGCCACTTATATTGCCTATGACCTGATGTCATACAACGAGCTTAATACCAAGAAGGTGTTTTACTATTTGTCCCATCCGGTGTCGGTCAATTGGATTCCTGGCGCCCACGGCGCAATGACGCAGATGCCGGTGCAGCGTTATATTTTAAGTAGCTCGAATGCCATGTTGTTTCCGGAATTTTTTCCAAGGATCGGTATAACCAACGTTGTGAATGGCTACTTCAAGGGTTTTCAGGCCGAGATAAATGCGCTGAAAACACAGCCGTGCAAGACCGTTGTGAATAATCCGTTTTATGCAATCTGCGTGGTCGGTGACAGTGGTTTTATTACGCTCAAGTACAGGGCCGATCCCGAGGACTACACGGAGCAGTTCAAGCGAGATTGATGCACAGTCGCCCATCGTTGGATGGGCGCATGTATTCGCGTTATGCCGCTTCCACTTCTCGCGGCTCAAAACTATCCGCCCGCGCCATCTGCCACATGCGTGAATAGAACTGGCCGTTCACTTCACCCGTGAGCAATTCACCGGGTTTGAGGAAGATGTGCAACTGCGAAAACAGTTTGATCTCGGTGGCCGACATGCGCCGTACCAGGTGCTTGGCCGAGAGTTGCGAAGGGTGATCCAGCCCGGCCGCCGCGAGCATTTCGGCCAGGGCCTTGAGCGTGTTGCGGTGGAAGTTGAACACCCGCTGGGCCTTGTCCGGCACCACCAGCGCGCGTTGGCGCAGTGGGTCCTGGGTGGCGACGCCGGTGGGGCATTTGTTGGTGTGGCAGCTTTGCGACTGAATGCAGCCGATGGCGAACATAAAGCCGCGCGCCGAGTTGGCCCAGTCGGCGCCGATGGCCAGGACACTGGCGATGTCGAATGCGCTGACGATCTTGCCGCTGGCGCCCAGCTTGATCTTGTCGCGCAGGTTCAGGCCCACCAGGGTGTTGTGTACGAACAACAGGCCTTCACGCAGCGGCACGCCGATATGGTCGGTGAACTCCACGGGCGCGGCACCGGTGCCGCCTTCCTTGCCGTCGACCACGATGAAGTCGGGCAGGATGCCGGTTTCGAGCATGGCCTTGGCGATGCCCATGAATTCCCACGGGTGGCCCAGGCAGAACTTGAAGCCCACCGGTTTGCCGCCGGACAGTTCACGCAGTTGGGCAATGAACTGCATCAGCTCGATCGGCGTGGAAAACGCACTGTGGCGCGACGGTGAGACGCAGTCTTCACCCATCAGGATGCCGCGGGTTTCGGCGATTTCCTGGGTCACTTTGTGCTTGGGCAGGATCCCGCCATGGCCGGGTTTGGCGCCTTGGCTCATCTTGATTTCGATCATGCGTACCTGCGGGTCCTGCGCCTGCGCGGCGAAGCGTTCCGGGTCGAAACGACCGTCGCGGGTGCGGCAGCCGAAGTAGCCGCTGCCCAGTTCCCAGGTCAGGTCGCCGCCGTTTTCGCGGTGGTACGGGCTGATACTGCCTTCGCCGGTGTCGTGGGCGAAGTTACCCAGCTGGGCGCCTTTGTTGAGCGCGCGGATTGCATTGGCGCTCAATGAGCCAAAACTCATCGCCGAAATATTGAACACCGAGGCCGAGTACGGCTGCGTGCACTGCGGGCCGCCGACCATGACGCGAAACGCGCTGGGGTCGCTCAGCGGCGCGGGGCGCATGGAGTGGCCGATAAATTCGAAGCCCGACTGGTACACATCGATCAAGGTGCCGAAGGGTTTGTCGGCGGTTTCATTCTTGGCGCGCGAATACACCAGCGAGCGTTGGGCCCGGGAGAAGGGCAGGGCGTCGCTGTCGGATTCGAGCAGGTACTGGCGGATTTCCGGGCGGATGGCTTCCACCAGGTAACGGATATTGCCCAGGATCGGGTAGTTGCGGCGTACCGCGTGGGGGCTTTGCAGCAGGTCGAACAGGCCGATCAGGCTCAGCAGGCCGGTGACCAGGCTGATGGGCCATAGCCATTCATGTTCGATAAAGGGGAGGCTGGCGAGGGTGAAAATGACGCACACGGCAAAGAAGGCGTAGCGGCTTAGCAAGGACAGGCTCATACGGTTTCCTTGGGTTCGGACTCTGCAGGTCGATGCGGCATTCTGCGCCTGTCAGCCGATTGAAAACAGCGTGTGTGCTTTCAACCAAGCATTTGCGCAGCTGCGCATAGACCGTGCGGGCTGTTTTTATCCACGACGTTCGCGTTTGAGCCAGGCCCTACGCCGCCGTCTGCCGAATCGGCAACACCACCCGAAACGTAGTGCCCTTGCCCAGCTCGCTGCTCACCGAGATATCGCCGCGGTGTTTCTTGACGATGCCGTAGGAGAGTGACAACCCCAGGCCCGTGCCTTCGCCCACCGGTTTGGTGGTGAAAAACGGGTCGAAGATTTTCTGCACCGTGTCCGGGCTGATCCCGCAGCCGTTGTCCGCTACCTCCAGCCAGATGTTCTCGCCCTCCACGCCATTGCTGATGGTAATGGTGCCGCGTTCCGGCCCCATGGCTTGCGCCGCGTTGACCACCAGGTTCATCACCACTTGATTGAGCTGCGAGGCCAGGCATTCGATTTCCGGCAGCGGCGTGTAGTGTTTCACCACGTCGGCCTTGTACTTGAGTTCGCTGGCGACGATGTTCAGCGTGGAATCGATGCCTTGTTGCAGATTGGCGAATTGCCAGGTCTGGTCATTGTCCACCCGCGAGAAGTTCTTCAGGTCCTTGACGATCTGCACCACGCGGCCGATGCCTTCCTTGGATTCGCGGATCAGGATCGGTATGTCGTCCTTGAGAAAATCCAGCTCAAGCTCATTGCGCAAGGCTTTGAGCTGATCGCGTTGTTCGCCCGGCGCAAGGCTTTCTTCGGCGCGCAGGTAAGCGTCCAGCATCTGTTGCAGTTGGGTGAAGTAGCCGTCCAGGGTGCTGAGGTTGGATGAGATAAACCCCACGGGGTTGTTGATCTCATGGGCCACGCCTGCTGCCAGTTGCCCCAGCGAGGCGAGTTTTTCCGACTGCACCAGTTGGCTTTCGAGTTGCTTGCGTTCGTCGATTTCCACTTGCAGCGCCTGGGTGCGCTGTTCAACCAGCTGTTCCAGGTGCGCGGTTTGCAGCGAGGCGCGACGGGCCATGTCCCATTTGTTGGCCAGGGTATTGGCCATCTGCTGCACTTCGATGTTATCGAACGGTTTTTTCAGGATCAGTAAACGGTCGTGGCCGTTCAGGCGGTGCAGCAGTTCGTCCCAGGAATAATCCGAATACGCGGTGCACACCACCACTTGCAGGCCGGGGTCGACTTTCCACAACTCTTCGATGGTCTTGGCGCCGTCCCAGCCCTGGGGCATGCGCATGTCGACAAATGCCAGGGCATAGGGGCGTTTGTCGGCCATCGCGGTGGTCAACAATTGCAAGCCTTCTTCGCCGCCATAGGCCGAGTGCAAGTCAAAGGGTTGCGCCGTGGGGGCATTGGTGTCACCGAAGAGCGCCGACTCCATGTCATCCAGCGCCTGGTTGGTCTCAACGGCGGGCATCAGGATTTTGCGGAAGTCATCGTGAATCGACGGGGTGTCGTCGATCAGCAAAATGCGCCGGTTAGGGGGTTGGTTCATAGGGGGCTTCCGGCAGGGGTCATAGGGATCGTCAAGGTGAACACCGCGCCCAGGCCGGGCCCGTCGCTGTGTGCGCTGAGCTGGCCATGCATTTCCACGGCGGCCAGGGCGCAGCTGTGCAAACCGAAGCCGTGGCCTTCCTTGCGGGTGGTAAAACCGTGGGTAAAGATGCGCGTCATGTTTTCGGCGGGGATGCCTTCGCCGTCGTCCTTCACGCTGATCTGCACGGTGTTGTCTTCCAGTTGCTTGACCGCCAGGGTTATCTGCCGCGCCCGGTCGCTGAGGTTGGACATGGCGTACTTGGCGTTGCTGATCAGGTTGACCATGATCAGCAGCAGGCGATGTTTGTCCGCCATGATCTCCGGGACCTGCCCATACTCCTTGACCACCGTGACGTTGTGACGGCTCAGCGCGCCGGCGTTCATGCGCAGGGCGTCTTCCATCAAGGCGCTGATGTGTACCGGTTCCAGCAGGGTGGACGCACCGGCATAGGATTGCTGGGTCGAGACGATGTCCTTGATGTGGTCGACGCTTTTGCTCAGCTGTGCCAGCTCGTCGGTCATGCCTTGCTGTTCGACGGCAATGGCCTCCACCAGTTGGTTGAGATAGTCGGGCAGCAGCTTGCCTTTTTCATGCTCAGTGAGAAACGCGCCCAGGTCACCCCGGTGCTCGTTGATCAACTGCATGGCCTTGCCCAGGCCCAGCGCTTTGCTGCTGCGCAGCTTGCGGGTAACGATGTCGGCGGAGATGTTCACGCTGTTGAGTACGTTGCCGACGTTGTGCAACACGTTGGTGGCGATCTCCGCCATGCCCGCCTGGCGCGCGCTGTCGAGCAGTTCGCTCTGTGCATTCTTGAGTTGCTGGGTGCGCCGCTCCACCCGTTGTTCGAGGGTTTCGTTGGCCGCCTGCAAGGCGTGGTTGACCCGGTTGATCTCGGCGAAGCTACGCAGCAGGCGCACCGCCAGGTACACCAGCACCACCACCAGCAAGGTCGAAAAGATCAGCAGGTAGCGGTGGTATTGATCGTCGCTCAGGTCCGCCGCTTGCTGGTCCTGGTCGAGGTGGGTGGTCAAGTCGTCCAGGCGCTCGGCCACAGGCACGGCGGCAATGCGTTCGAGCAAGGTATTAACCACCGGCTGTTCGCGCAGAATCAGCGAGATGTGGTTGCTGAGGATCTCCACCGGGGCCTGGAAATCGCTGGGCAGGCGCTCTTTGTTGATCGCCAGTTTGCCCAGGCCCACGAGGATATCGGCGGCGCGTTCGTCGCTGGTGACCTGGGCGAACTCCAGGCTGCTGAGCAGCAGGTCGTAGGTGTCGCTGGCCACGCCTTGCAGTTGCAGTCGGCCTTCCCCGTCGATGCGATTGAACTCCGCCTGGATGTCGTCTTCGGCGGTGGGTAGAAACGCGAGCGAGTTGCGCAGCACCGCGTTGTGGGACTTGAACTGGTCCACCAACCGCGCTTTTTCCTGGATCGCGACCTGGTAAGCCGCGTGGCTGGCCTGCCAGCGCGCCAGGTCTTGCAGGCTGTGGTACGTCCCCCGGTTGTTGAGGTCGGCCCACAGTCGGGTCATTTGCGCCAGCGGTGTCACCAGTGGGTCGTAGTTGTGGGTGATCGCGATACGGGCCTTGAGCACCTCGCTGTCCCACTGCGCATTGAGCTGCTGCAACTGGCGGATCAAGTCCCGCGACTGGGTGTAGCTGGCCGTCTGGTCACGGGATGATTTGAGGTACAGAAACGTTAGCGTCGAGGCCAGCAACAGGGCGACCAGGCCGAGCAATAACAAGCTGGTGTGGCGGCGGATGAAGCTCATGACGGTCTGCTCATAAAGGCTTGCCCGCCCATTCGCCGGTCAGGGTCTTGAGAAACTGAATAATCAAGTCTTTGTCTTCCTGGCTCGGGTTGCGCCCCAACTGGTACTTGAACATCACATCCACCGCCTCAGCCAGGGTGTTGGCCGACGCATCGTGAAAGTACGGCGCGGTCACGGCGACATTGCGCAGGCTGGGTACCTTGAATACGTGGCGGTCGTCCTCGTCCTGGGTCAACAGGTAGCGCCCCAGGTCCGCTTCGATCGGGTTGCCACGCGCTTTGAAGTAGTCGCCCATTACGCCGAACTTCTGAAACATATTGCCGCCGATGTTGATGCCCTGGTGGCAGGCGATGCAGCCGTATTCCTTGAAGCGCTGGTAACCGTATTTTTCCTGGGTGGTGAGGATATCGGTATTGCCCAGCAGGTATTGGTCAAAGCGCGAGTTGGGCGTGAGCAGCGTGCGCTCATAGCTGGCCAGGGCGTTTTGCACATTGGCGGCGGTGACGCCGTCGGGGTAGGCCTGGCTGAACGCGCGCTGGTAGAGGGGCAGGTCGGTGAGGTTGTGCACCACGGTTTTCCAGTCGCTGCCCATTTCCACGGGGCTGATAACCACCTGTTCGATCTGCGCTTCCAGCGTGTCCACCCGGCCATTCCAGAACTGCTTGAAATTCAGGCTGGCGTTGAACACCGAGGGAGTGTTGATTTCCACCGGTTTGCCGTCGAAGCCAAGGGAGAACGGCTTGTCATCGGCGCCGCCGGTCTCCAGGCGATGGCAACTGGCGCAGGACAGCGTGTTGTTCACCGACAGGCGCGGCTCGTTGAACAGTCGGCGGCCCAACTCGACCTTGGCCGCGTCCAACACCGGAACCGCCGGCAAGGGTTTGAGTGCCTCGTCCAGCGGCGCGGCCATCGCCGGCAAGGCAAAGCCCACGATGAGGGCCAGGCCGAAACCGTAAATCGAGACTTCGCTCAAGCGAGCACTCCTTGCAAGCGTGGGGCTATAGACGGGTTATCGGCATGGCGCAGCCCATCTGCAGTAACTGGGCGAAATCTTTTGCCGGTACCGCCTTGCTGAACAGGAAACCCTGGCCTTCTTCGCAGTCCTGGGCCCTGAGGAAGTCCAGTTGTTCGGCGGTCTCCACGCCTTCGGCGATGATGTTCAGTTCCAGGCTCTTGCCCATGCCGATGATCGCGCTGATCAACTGTGCGTCCTGGCTGTTGACGTTCAAGCCGCGCACAAACGATTGGTCGATTTTCAGCACGTCGATGGGAAAACGTCGCAGGTAACTGAGGCTGGAGTAACCGGTACCGAAATCATCCAGGGCCAGGCGTACGCCCATGGCCTTGATCTTGTGCAGGGTCTCCACGGTGTCGTCGACGTTTTGCATCAGCACGCTTTCGGTGATCTCCAGTTCCAACTGGTGGGCGGGCAGCCCGGTTTCCTTGAGGATCGTGGCCAGATTGTCGATAAAGTCGCGCTGGCGAAAGTCGATGGCCGAGATATTCACCGAGACGGGCAACGCCGGCAGCCCCATCGCATTCCAGCTTTGCGCTTGCTCGCAGGCCTGGCGCAGGACCCATTGGGTGAGGCGGACAATCAAGCCGCTGTCTTCGGCCACCGGGATGAAGTCGGTCGGGTTGACCCAGCCCGAGCGCGGCTGAAACCAGCGTATCAGCGCCTCGGCACCGACGATCTGCCCGGACTTGAGGGCCAGCTTGGGCTGGTAGTGCAGCACGAACTCATCGCGCTCCAGCGCCTGGCGAATGGCGCTTTCCAGGTTTTGCTGGTGCTGGGCGCGCAAGTTCATGTCTTCGGTATAAAAGCTGAAATCGTCCGGGCCGCGTTCCTTGCTGGTGTGCATCGCGGTTTCGGCCTGCTTGATCAGCACCACGGCATTGTTGCTGTCATTGGGGTAAATGCTGATGCCCAGGCTGGCGGTGACGCTCAGGTCATGCCCGGCGACATGGCGGGTGGCGCTGATGGCCATGAGCACCTTCTGCGCAATGTGCTGGGTTTGCTGGGGATGCAGCACATCATTGAGCAGGATCACGAACTCATCGGAGCCGTAGCGAAACACCGAGTCTGATTCGCGCACGCTGGCGGCCAGGCTCTGGCTGACCAGCTGGAGCACCTCGTCGCCCACCGGATACCCCAAGGCATTGTTGATGCGCTTGAAGCGGTCGAGCCCGATAAACATCACCGCCAATTGCGTGTCATGCCGCCGGCCGAGGGCCATGGCCTGGGTCAGCCGGTCACCGAGCAGCGTGCTGTTGGGCAACTGGGTGAGGGCGTCGTACTGCAACAGGTGCGAGACCTTGAGCAGCTCCTGCACGCGTTCTTCGATGGTGCGCTCCAGGCTGATGACCTTGAGCGCGGCGTCCTGGGCGAGCTGCCATTTCCAGGTCAGGGCGCTGGCCATCTGGCGGATTTCCAGCTGGTCGAAGGGTTTTTTCAGGATCAGCAACTGGTCGTTGAACTTCAACCGCGCTTCGATCGCCTCGAAGGAATAATCCGAATAGGCGGTACACAACGCGATTTGCAGGTTGGGATCGACGTTCCACAGCTGTTCGATGGTTTGCAGGCCATCCCAGCCGGGCGGCATGCGCATGTCGATAAACACCATGGCATAGGGGGCGTTGGCGGCCAGGGCCTGGTTCACCAGGGCCAGGGCTTCCTGGCCCTGGTAGGCGGAGTCGAGCATGAACGCCTGGCGTGGGGGCGTGGTGGTGCCGAACAGGGTTTCTTCAAGGGTGTCCAGGGACTGCTCGTGCGCGGCCTCGGCACACAGGATCTTGCGGAAATCCGTATGGATGGAGGCGGTGTCATCGACGATCAAAATGCGCCGGTTGGCGCGTGCCGAACCCGAGTTCATGGCGCAATCCCCAACGGCAAAAGGTTCGACGGCATAACGAGTCCTTCCTTGGTTCTACTTCTGAGCGGGGGGGCAGGGCTGCTTTGACAGCATAGTCCAGCTCCCTTGAAATTGACGGCCAGTTGGCGTCAAATCAACCCCGCGCCAAAAGCGAGGGAAGACGGCTTGGCACACGGGTTCAATCTAGCTCAATTCAGTTTAATGTGAAGGCGCCGCAGGCATGGAAGAACAACTCGCTACCAAACCCACGATTTTGCTGGTCGACGATGAAGAGTCGATCCTCAACAGCCTGCGCCGTCTGTTACGCGGCCAGCCTTTCGATGTGGTACTCGCCGGCGGCGGTGCCCAGGCCCTGGAGATCATGGCGGCCCAGCCCATCGACCTGGTGATGAGCGACGCACGCATGCCCGGCATGGACGGCGCGCAGTTGTTGGCCGAGGTGCACCGGTTGTACCCCACCACCAGTCGTATCCTGCTGACCGGTTATGCCGACGTGCCGACGATCATCAAGGCGATTAACGACGGGCAGATCCACCGCTATATCGCCAAGCCCTGGAACGACGAAGAACTCAAGCTGATCCTGCAACAGGCCCTGGAACACCAGCGCCTGGAACGCTTGACCCATGCGCAGAACGAGCAACTCAAGACGCTCAATGCCACCCTGGAAAAACGCGTGGCCGCGCGCACCAGTGAGCTGCAACAGACCGCCGACATGCTCGACCTGGCCTACGACGAGCTCAAGCGCAGCTACGTGACCGGCACCGAAGTGTTTTCGCTATTGGCCAACCTGCGCCTGCCCAAGGCCAAACAGACCAACCGCGCGCTGATCGAACTGGTGCGCGTGTACTGCGCCGCCCAGTTTATCGACGAAGCCACGTCGCGTGACCTGGCGATGGCCGCCGCGCTGTACAACATCGGCAAGCTGAGCTGGAGCGACAGCATGCTGAACGAGCCGGCCGACAAGCTCTATAGCACTGATCGCGAGCGGTACCGTGGCTACCCGACCCAGAGCGAGTCGCTGTTGATGACCCTGGAGCCGATGAAGGATGCGGCGCGGATGATTCGCCATCACCAGGAACGTTGGGACGGCACTGGCTTTCCCGACCGCCTCAAGGGCGACGCGATTCCGTTTGGCTCGCGCCTGCTGAAACTCGCGGTGGATTTCATTGAGCTGCAGAAGGGGCTGATCCTTGAGCGCCATTTGAACAGCGATGAAGCGCTGCTTTATATCCGCAAATATGCCGGGCGCCTTTACGACCCGGACCTGGTCGAAGACTTCGTCCTGGCCTGCGCCACGTTCCTCAGCGACGTGACCCTGGGCGACCCGACCGTTAAAGCCTTGAGCACCCGCGAGCTGGAGGCCGGCATGGTGCTGGCGCGCAACCTCAATGCCGATAACGGCATGCTGCTGCTCAACGCCGGCAAGGTGCTGAACCTGCCGCTGGTGGACAAACTCATCGCGTTCGAAGCGATGGAAGGCGCCAAGTACAGCGTATTTATCAAGGAACCGGACGAGGCGTGAGCTGCGTTCCCTCATTGTTTGAATCGATGGCTTTTATCCTATGCCCACGACTATCCGCATCGCCGCCGCGCTCCTGATCAATGCCGACGGCCAGACCCTGCTGGTGCGCAAGCGCGGCACTCAGGCGTTTATGCAACCGGGCGGCAAGATCGACGCCGGCGAACAACCCGCGCAAGCCTTGGCGCGTGAATTGCACGAAGAACTGAACCTGCACATCGACCCGGAACACGCCCTTTACCTCGGGCAGTTCTCGGCGCCGGCGGCCAACGAGCCGGGTTGCACCGTACACGCTGAAATGTTCCAGGTTCAGGTCGACGGGGCGCTGAGCCCGGCTGCCGAGATCGAAGAAGTCTGCTGGATCGACCCGGCGGGCGACGGCGGCCTGCACCTGGCGCCACTGACGCGGGACCTGATCCTGCCGTTCTATCGCGCCTCACTGGCTACGCCGGCCTGATGCTCATACGCGCGCTGGTGGCCAGTGATGCCCAGGCTTATCGGGCATTGATGCTTGAGGCGTATGGGGTTTATCCCCAAGCGTTCACCTCCAGCGTGGCCGAGCGCGCGTCGATGCCGTTGAGCTGGTGGGAAAAACGCCTGGACAACCCGCTGGACCGGCTGTTCGGCGCGTTTGCGGATGACCGGCTGGCGGGCATCGTCGGCCTGGCCTTCGAACCCCGGGAAAAGGCCCGGCACAAGGTGACGTTGTTCGGTATGTACGTGAACGCGGCCTATCAGCGCCACGGCCTGGGCCGTCGGTTGGTGGAGGCGGCGCTGGGTGAGGCGCGCCAACGGGCGGGCCTCAAGGTGATTCAACTGACCGTCACCGCCGGCAACGATGCCGCGTTTGCGCTCTATCAACGGTGCGGTTTTATCCAGTACGGCCTGGAGCCGTTGGCCGTGCGGGTGGGCCTTGAGTACTTCGACAAGATCCACATGTGGCGCGAACTCCAACCCGATTGATTCAGACAGCGGGTTAATCAGCGCACCGCGCTCACCCCATCCAAGGTCGAAAACGACGTGTCCTTGGCCGTCAGCAAAAAGTCGCGCATGTAGGGCGCGTCCAGCATGTCCGCACGGATCCCCGCATATAACGTCGCAAACAGGCCTTTTTCGCCCAGGCGCTTGGCCTTCACGTAGCCGCGCGAGCTGTATTCATGCAGCGCCCAATGGGGCATGCCGCACACGCCACGGCCGCTGGCCACCAGTTGCATCATCATTACCGTCAGCTCCGACGTGCGCACCTGAGCCGGTTCCACGTCGGCCGGTTCCAGGAAACGGGTGAAGATGTCCAGGCGGTCACGTTCCACCGGGTAGGTGATCAGCGTTTCGGTGAGCAGGTCTTCGGGCACGATATACGCCTTGGTCGCCAGCGCGTGCTGGTTGGCCACGGCCAGCATGGCTTCGTAGGTAAACAGCGGCACATAGGTGATGCCCGGCAGTTCCAGCGGGTCGGAGGTCACCACCAGGTCCAGGTCGCCGCGGGCCAAGGCCGGCAATGGCGCAAAGGCAAAACCGGAGGCCAGGTCCAGCTCGACTTCGGGCCAGGCATCGCGGAACTGGTCGATGGTCGGCATCAGCCACTGAAAGCAACTGTGGCATTCGATGGCCATGTGCAACCGCCCGGCCGTGCCGCCGGCCAATCGCGCGATATCGCGCTCGGCGCCGCGCAGCAAGGGCAGGGTCGCGTCGGCCAGTTGCAGCAGGCGCAGACCGGCGCTGGTGAAGCGCAGCGGCTTGGTCTTGCGCACGAACAACGGCATGCCCAGGCGCTCTTCCAGCTCCTTGAACTGGTGGGACAATGCCGATTGCGTCAGGTGCAGGCGCTCGGCGGCTTCCACCAGGCTGTCGGCTTCGCGCAGGGCGTGCAGGGTCTTGAGGTGACGGATCTCGAGCACAGGCTCTCCATGAAGACAATTTGTGATGAAAACGAATAGCGTGAGTTTGTCTCATGTTGCAAAGCGTGTCGACCATGACCACTGGGCACACTTCATCAAACTGTCATCGAACTGTGGCAGCGCGCTTGAACAAAGTTCATCAGACTCGCGCTCTACTGGGGTTCTGCGTTTCGGTGTTTTTCATGCGTGTGTTGCTTTTATTGGCCGCCTTCCTGTTCGGCCTGCCGTCTTTTGCGGCGTCTCGATGTGATGTCAATGTCCCGACCCAAACGGTTGATCTGGAAACGGTGAGCATCGCCTACCAGAGTATCGGCCGTGCGTCCGACCCGGCCTTGCTGCTGGTGATGGGCCTGGGCGGGCAATTGATCCACTGGCCGGATGAAGTGGTCGTCGCCCTGTGCCAGCAGGGCTTTCGGGTGATCCGCTATGACAACCGCGATGTGGGCCTGTCCACTTGGCGCCAGCCGCCGGCCACTGCCAATCTCACGTTCGAAGTGCTGCGCTACAAACTCGGCCTGCCGGTGGCGGCGCCTTACACGCTGACCGATATGGCCGATGACGCCCTGGGGTTGATGGATGCGCTGCAGATTCGGCAGTTCCACGTGCTGGGCGCGAGCATGGGCGGCATGATCGCCCAGCATCTTGCGGCCATGGCGCCGCAGCGGGTGGAGAGCCTCACGCTGGTCATGACCAGCTCCGGCGCCGAAGGCTTGCCGGCACCGAGTGCGGCGCTGGTACAGCTACTGTCACGGCGTGGCGCGCCCAACCGTGAAGTGGCCCTGGAGCAACAGGCCGATTTGCTTGCCGCACTCGGCAGCCCGACGGTAAAGGACGACCGCCAGGCGTTGCTGCACCAGGCGGCGCTGTCCTACGACCGCGCCTTCAACCCGGACGGTGTGAAGCGCCAAATCATGGCGATCCTCGCCGAACCCAGCCGCGTGCCGCTGCTCAACCAACTGCGCGTGCCGACCCTGGTGGTGCACGGCACCGCCGACCCGTTGTTGCCGGTGATGCACGGCGTGCACCTGGCCGCGCATATCCAGGGCAGCCAGCTGAAGCTGATTCCCGGCATGGCCCATCGTTTCCAGGAAGCGTTCAAGGCGCCGCTGCTGACGGCGGTGTTGCCGTACCTGCAAGCCCATCGTGAAGATGCGGCGCACTGGGCGCAGATTGAACCGGTGGCGCCTGCGAAGCTGTTGTGAGGTGGTGTATGGTGCAACCTTTGCGGCACATTTTGCCTACGAGGTTGCCTGTCATGAGTACTCCCCTGAAAATCGATTTCGTCAGCGACGTGTCCTGCCCCTGGTGCATCATCGGCCTGCGCGGGCTGACCGAAGCCCTCGACCAGTTGGGCGCCGAGGTGCAGGCCGAGATTCATTTCCAGCCGTTCGAACTGAACCCGAATATGCCCGCCATCGGTCAGAACATCGTTGAGCACATCACCGAAAAATACGGCTCCAGCGCCGAAGAATCCCAGGCCAACCGCGCGCGCATCCGCGACATGGGCGCCGCGCTGGGCTTCGCGTTCCGCACCGATGGCCAGAGCCGCATCTACAACACCTTCGACGCGCACCGCCTGCTGCATTGGGCCGGGTTGGAAGGCTTGCAGTACAACCTCAAGGAGGCGCTGTTCAAGGCCTACTTCAGCGATGGCCAGAACCCGTCCGACCACGCCACCCTGGCGATCATCGCTGAAAGCGTCGGCCTGGACATCCAGCGCGCCGCCGCGATCCTGGCCTCGGATGAATACGCTGCCGAGGTACGCGAGCAGGAGCAGCTGTGGATCTCCCGTGGCGTGAGCTCGGTGCCGACCATTGTGTTCAACGACCAATACGCGGTGAGCGGCGGCCAGCCGGCTGAAGCGTTCGTGGGCGCGATTCGCCAGATCATCAATGAAGCAAAATCCTGAATGTGGGAGGGGGCAAGCCCCCTCCCACATTTGTTTCTCACTGTCCTTGAGTTAAGCGCTGGCCCGCCCCTTGCATTGACCCCCTAAAGCCATAGGGGAAACACTGCCTTGAACATTCTCGACCTCGACCATAGCCTCACGGCCCAGGCGCCGATTGCCCGGCGTTTGGCCTGTGGCCGTGCCACCCGTATCGACCTGTTGGACCTGGGCCCCAAGCTGCGCCTGTGGTCCACCGAAAAAACCTGGAAACGCTTCGCCGAACGCCTGGCCGGACGGCCACGGCCCACGGATGCGCGGCCGGAAATCCTGTTTGTCGGCTCCGGCGACTATCACCATCTCACGCCTGCGTTTCTTGCCGATCTCAAGGAACCCATCAGCCTGATCCACTTCGACAACCACCCCGACTGGGTGCGTTTTGCGCCCAAGCGTCACTGTGGTTCGTGGGTCAACCGCGCGCTGAAAATGCCGGCGATCAAACGCATCGTCACCCTGGGCCCGTGCAGCGATGACCTGCATAACCCGCAACTGCGCGGCGGCAACCTGGGCGCCCTCAAGCGTGGGCAGTTGCAGCTGTTTCCCTGGCAGCACCCGCCGTCGAAAGTGTGGGGCAGGGTGGGCGATGGCGCCGGTCACCAGCAGCAGGAAAACCATCTGCACTGGCGCAACCTGGCGCAGTTGGATTGGGCGGCCTTCCTCGAACAGATGATCAGCGGCCTGCCCACCGAGGCGATCTGGATCACCATCGACAAAGACGTCTTGGCCTGCGAAGACGCGGCCACCAACTGGGACCAGGGCGGCATGCGCCTGACGCATTTGCTGCAAGCGCTGCGGGCGTTGGCGGCGCGCAAGCGCATCATCGGCATCGACGTGTGCGGCGAGTTCGCCACGCCGGCGTTCAGCAATGCGTTCAAGCGCTGGGAGGCCAAGTCCGACCAGCCGCCGCCGCAGCGTTGGACGCCTGAGGACCTGCAGCGCAATGCCGCGACCAATGAAGCCTTGATCGAGCTGTTTGAGGAGCTGTTCCCGTGAGCCTGACCGTGGTGTTGTTGGTAGCGTTTTCTATCGTGCTCGATGTGATCGGCCAGCTGTGTTTCAAACTCGGCCTGGACCGTTTGCCGGAGCTGGAAGGCGGCTTTCGCCTGAATGCGTTCTGGGGCCAGGTGTTCAATGCGCCGTTGCTATGGGCCGGGATCGGCGCCTACGTCATCGAGTTTTTCGTGTGGCTGGAAGCCTTGTCCCGTGCGCCGTTGAGCCTGTTGTTTCCGGCGGCGGCGCTGGCCTATTGCGGGGTGGTGCTGGTGGGCAAGGTGGTGCTGGGGGAAACCGTCAGCCGCCGGCGCTGGCTGGGCACGTTGGTGATCACCCTGGGGGTGATGCTGGTGGCCGTTGCCGGGAGCCAGGCATGACGACGCAGACGTGGTTGCATGGGCGGTTCGGCACGATTGTGCTGTGGGCCTTGTTGATCTGCACCGAGAGCGCCGGGCAGTTGTTTACCAAGCTCGCCGGTGACCAGTTGGGGCAGATGGATTTCAATTGGCAGTGGCTGGCCGACGTGGCGCGTAACCCGGGGATACTGGCGGCGATTGCCTGTTACATCGGCGCGTTTTTCGTGTGGATGCTGATCCTGCGGCGCAGCAGCCTGTCGCTGGCGTTCCCGCTGAGTTCGCTGGTGTTTGTGGTGGTGTTGCTCGGGTCGTGGCTGGGGCTGGGCGAACATATCAGCGCGCTGCACTGGGTGGGCGTGGCGGTGATTATCGGCGGGATTGCGCTGTTGGCCGAGGGCGAAGAGAACTGAAATAGTGCTATGAGATGGGGGCGAATGTGGGAGGGGGCTTGCTCCCGATAGCAGTGGTTCAGCCGATACATGCATGACTGATACACAGCTATCGGGAGCAAGCCCCTCCCACATTTTGTACCTTTGTATCTCCAGACCTCAGGTGAATCATTCGAAGGTATAGCTGATCGCCGTCTGCACTTGCCCCTGATTCACTTCACCGGTCTGGCGCACGATGCTGCTGTCCGCCGCCGAACCCACCAGGTGTACCCAGCTGGCGCTGGTCAGCAGCGACCAGTTGGGCGTCAGCGGAAACTGGAAACTCTGGCTCAGGGTCACGTTCTGGAAACCGCCGCTGGCGTTGTAGGCCTTGAAACCCGTGGCCGCCGCTTCGTTATCATCCACCCCGAAAAACGTTTGGGTCTGGCGCGCATCGGCGAAGTGCGCTACCAGGCCGCTGCTGCCGATGACCCCGCCGCCCAGCGGGTAACCCAACTCGCCACCGACCTTGCCCAGCGCGCCGCTCTGCGCGTGGCCACCGCCGACCGCCTGGCCCAACCGCGCATAAACGCGCCAGAAGTCAGCCGGCGCGTATTGGATGAAACCTCCGACCTCCGCCATGTCCGACACATTGCGCAGCCCCTGCAATGAGCCGTTGGTGGTGCGCCCCTGCAAGTAATTGATATACGGGCCGGCGGTCAGCCCGTGGCTGTTCAAGGCGCTCCAGGTCAGGCCGTCATCGGTGCCCAGGCTGACATTGCCCCAGTCCAGGTCGAGATAGGGCACGGGCCGGGTTTCGTAGCGGCTGCCGGTGGGGTCGTGGGGTTGATAGCTGACGCCTGCGCCGACGTCACCGGTGATGCCTTGGGCCTGCGCGGTGAGGCTCAATAAGCCGGCCAGTGCAGCGCATGTGATCCGCAACATGGTCACAGTTCCTTAGGTGAGTACACGCGCATGAACGCGCAAACCCGCGCGCCTGTGCAAGCACTCATCTTGTTTGTAGCAAGCTACAAAAATTGTAGCTTGCACGACACAAATCCCCCGCGCGCACCGCGCAAAGCCCCGGCCCCGCTGGGATATGGCCAATTGGCACAATCCCTGCTCTAGCCCTGGTGCAAGCGCAGACAGCGCACTCCATCAAGGTAACCGCAATGATCGACTGGCATATCGTGTGCGACTTCGACGGGACCATCACCCCCACCGACGTCATCGACAACGTCCTCCAACGCTTCGCCGGCCCCGAATGGGAAACCATCGAACAGCAATGGCTGGATGGGCACATCGGTTCACGCGAATGCCTGAGCCGCCAACTGGCGCTGATCAAGGCCACGCCCGCCGAGTTACTGGCCTATTTCGACAGCGTCGAGATCGACCCGGACTTTCCGGACTTCGTCGATCACGTGATCGGCCTGGGCGCGTCCCTCGAAGTGGTCAGCGATGGCATCGAGCAAGGCATCGCGCGGATTCTGTCGCGCAACTACGTGACCCTGCTGCCGATCCTCGCCAACCGCCTGCGCCAGGTTGATCAGAACAGCTGGCGCATCGACTTCCCCTATTCGAGCGATGCCTGCCGCGCGGCGTCGGGCAACTGCAAATGCAAGTCCACGCCGCGCAACAAACGCGTGCTGGTGATCGGCGACGGCAAGTCCGACATGTGCGTGGCCTCCACCGCCGACTTTGTGTTCGCCAAGGGCAGCCTCGCCGAGTACTGCATCGCCAACCGTATTCCCCATGCGCGCTTCGATTGCTTCGCCCAACTGCCTGCGCTGCTCGCGCAGCTGCCGCAAAGCGTCGCCGCCAATGCCACCGCCTTTACGACGGCTGACCTCTTTATTGAAAATCAGGAACTCTTGCACCATGTCTGATATCCGCATCGCCACCGCCGAAGACCAGATCCTTCTGGATAAAGAAGCCAAGTACTGCTCCTACGGCGACACCGTCCACTACATCGAGCCGCCGCGTATTTTCAGCCGTTGCGAAGGCTCCTACGTGTGGGACACCGAAGACCAGGCCTACCTCGACCTGCAAATGTGGTACTCGGCGGTCAACTTCGGCTACGCCAACCCGCGCCTGAACAATGCGCTGAAACAGCAGATCGACACCCTGCCGCAAATCGCCAGCCAGTACCTGCACAAGGGCAAGATCGAGCTGTCGGAAATGATCGCGGTGGACGCCAAGAACAAATTCGGCCTCGACGGTCGCGTGCATTTCAACGTCGGCGGTTCGCAGTCCATCGAGGACTCCCTGAAAGTGGTGCGCAACGCCACCAACGGCAAGAGCCTGATGTTCGCCTTCGAAGGCGGCTACCACGGGCGTACGCTGGGCGCCTCGTCGATCACCTCCAGCTACCGTTACCGTCGTCGCTACGGCCACTTTGGCGAACGCGCGCAGTTCATCCCGTTCCCGTACCACTTCCGTGGCCCCAAGGGCATGACGAAAGAAGAATACGGCAGCCACTGCGTGCAGCAATTCGCCCGCCTGTTCGAAACCGAATACAACGGCGTGTGGGACCCGAAAGTCGGCAGCAGCGAATACGCCGCCTTCTATGTGGAGCCGATCCAGGGCACCGGCGGCTACGTGATCCCACCGATGAACTTTTACCGCGAGCTCAAGCATGTGCTGGACCAGCACGGCATTTTGATGGTGTCCGATGAAATCCAGATGGGCTTCTACCGCACCGGCAAACTCTGGTCGATCGAGCACTTTGACGTACAACCGGATGTGATCGTGTTCGGCAAGGCGCTGACCAACGGGCTCAACCCGCTGGGTGGTATCTGGGCCCGTGAAGAGCTGATCAACCCGAAGATTTTCCCGCCGGGCTCCACCCATTCCACCTTCGCCTCCAACCCGCTGGGTACGGCGGTAGGCCTGGAAATGTTCAAGATGACCAACGAAGTCGACTACGGCGCGATGGTCATGGCCAAGGGCAAATTTTTCCTCGAAGGCCTGCAAGACCTGCAAAAACGCTTCCCGATCATCGGCGACGTCGACGGCCTGGGCCTGGCCCTGCGCTGCGAAATCTGCGCGCCGGATGGTTTCACGCCGGACAAGGCGACCCTGGACTACATGGTCGAAGAAGGCATGAAGGGCGACATGCTGGTGGATGGCCAGAAACTCGGCCTGATCCTCGACGTGGGCGGTTACTACAAAAACGTGATCACCCTGGCGCCGTCCCTGGAAATCAGCTACCCGGAAATCGAACTGGGCCTGAAGCTGCTGGAGCAACTGCTGGTGCGAGCGACCCACCGGTGAACAGCGCAGGGATCGACCTCGGCGAAGGGGATGCCGGCTTCGTTCTCGGTGCCGGGCCGGTCGGGATCCTGTTGATCCACGGCCTGACCGGCACGCCGACCGAACTGCGCCAGGTCGCCAAGGGCCTGGCCAGGGCGGGCAATTGCACGGTGTACGTGCCCACCCTGGCCGGGCACTGCGGTGACAACAGCGACCTGCAGGCCACCGGCTGGCGGGACTGGTACGAAGGCGTGCGCAAGACCTTCGTGCAGATCAAGCGGCGCCACGCGCAGGTGTTTGTCGGTGGTTTGTCCATGGGCGCGGTGATGTCGATGTACCTGGCCTCCGAGCATCCGGGCCAGGTCGCCGGCTTGCTGATGTACTCCACTACGTTGAAGTACGACGGTTGGAGCATCAGCAAAATGGCGTTTATCACGCCGTTGCTGATCCGCATTCCCTTCGGTGTGCGCCTGTTCCGCTTCACCGAGAAGCCCCCGTACGGCATCAAGAATGAACGGCTGCGGGCGATCGTCGAACGGCAGATGAAGGAGGGCGAGAGCAGCGAAGCGGGGTTGTTGACCATGGAAGGCGTCACCGTGCGCGAGTTGCACTGGATGAACGCGGTGGTCAAGAAACGCATGCCCGGCATCCAGGTTCCGGCCCTGGTGCTGCACTCCATCGAGGACGACATCACCAGCCGCTGGAACGCCGACTACGTGGAGCGCCACCTCGGCGGGCCGGTGACCAAGATCCTGTTGGATAACTGCTACCACATGATCACCGTCGACCTGCAATACCGGCGGGTGATTGAGTTGAGTGCGGAGTTTATCGAGCGGAACACAAGCTCCCACAGCCTGCACACCGTTGATTGCCGCTCGGCATAAGGGAAATACGTGATCACCACCCAAGCCTTCCCGACCATCCGGGCCCTCCAGCGCAGTGCCTGGAACGATTGCTTCCCGGGTGCCCTGGAGGACTGGGACTATTACGTCGCCGTGGAAAACGCCGCCATCGAGGATTTCCAATGGCGTTACCTGGCGGTTTACCAAGACGGGACCCTGGTGGCGGTCGCGCCCGCGTTCATCACGCATTACCGCCTCGACACCACGGTGTCCGGCGCCGGCAAGCGCTTGACCGACCGCCTGGAGCGCCTGTGGCCGGGTGTTTTGCAATTGGGGCTGTACGCCATCGGCTCGCCGGTGGCCGAGCGCTGCGATGCCGGGTTCGCCAGCCACGTGCCCGCGGCGCGGCGTGCGCTGTTGCTCCGGCATGTGCTGGAGGCCGCGCGCCACGATGCCGATGACTTCGGTATCGGCCTGCTGGCGGTCAAGGACGCGCCGAGCAACGACCCGCACTGGGTCGACAGTTGCCGTGCCAACGGTTTCCAGACGATGCCGAGTTTGCCCACGGGCGTATTGCCGTTGCCCTATGGTTCGGTGGACGCCTACCTCGGCTCGCTGGGCAAATCCACACGCAAGGACCTGCGCCGCAAACTGCGCGCGCCCGGCCCACGGGTAGAGTGGCGGCGCACTATCGACGATGTGCTGCCCGAGGTCATGCGCCTGTACGAAGCCACCCTGAGCCGCGCCGAGTTGCAGTTCGAACGCTTGCCCGCCAGCTATTTCACCGGCGTGCTTGAGCGCCTTGGGTCGCGCGCGGTGTGTGCGCTTTACTGGGTGGATGAGCACTTGGTGGCGTTCAACCTGATGCTGGTGGACGAACAGCGGCTGGTCGACAAGTTTTTCGGGCATGACGTGGAGGCCACTCGCGACTACAACCTGTACTTGCGCAGTTGGCTGACCAACGTCGACTACTGTATTCAACACAATATTGCGCTGTACGAGTGCGGCCAGGCCGGGTATGCCAGTAAGCTGCGCCTGGGCTGCGGGTTCCGGGGCAACAGCTTGTTCTTTCGCCATCGCAACCGGCTGGTCAACGGCCTGCTCAAGCTTGTAAAACTGTTCATTCGACCGGATCGTTCCGACCCTGCCATGGCTGCTGCGATAAGCGAAACCTGATGATCACCAAGACCCGCCAGAAAGCCCGCCCTTTTGCCATTTCGCGCTGGAGTGTCCAGCGCAAGCTGGTGCTGGCGTTCTGGTTGGTGAGTGTGGTTCCCACCATGATCGCGGCGGAGCTGGCCGCCACTACGCTGTCGCAGATCTTCGACAGTAACGTGCGCATCTGGCTGCAGGAGTCGACCAAGATCGTCAAGGACGAGATCGGCGACATCCTTCACGACAACGCGCGCATGGCCAAGCTGTTCTTGCGCTACACCAGTGCGCCGGATAACCGCCAAGCCGTCCGGCACGACCGGCTGACGGCCGACATTGCCGATGCCACGGATATCGACGTGGTGGCGCTGATTCGCGCCAGTGATCACAAAGTGGTCTTTACCACCGCCGCCGATGACATCGTGCAGCAGATCAGCCTGGCCAAGAACACGGTGCTGCAAACGGTCAAGGTGGGCGGGGCCACCACCGGTATTGTGGTCTCCACCTTCGAGACCAGCCGGGACGGCGTCGACTATCTGTTGCTGGTCGGTACCTACCTGGACAGCAGTTTCCTCACCAGTGTTGCCGATGTGCATTCCCTCGACCTGCGCCTGTACCTGGCCAACCCGGACGGGTTCACGGAAATCTTTTCGACCCAGCGCTTCGAGGACCACCCCGCGCGCATCCCCAAGAATGTCGAAACCGCCATGCGCGCCACGCGCCAGCCCAGCGAGCAGTTCACCAATAACTACAGCGGCTTGTACTGGCCGATCTTCAACGATGCCGGCGACTTGCAAGGCGTGATCTTCAGCGGCCTGCTGCGCCACAGCAGCCTGGTGGGGCTGGTCAACCAGAGCAACCTGTTCGTGCTGATTTTCCTGGTCAGCTCGGCGCTGTCGCTGGCGGCGGGGGTGCTGGTGTCGCGACGCCTGACCCGGCCTTTGCGAGATTTGTCCCAAGGCGTGGGGGCGGTGATCTCCGGCAACTACACGCACCGCGTGGCGGTCAGCGGCGGCGACGAGCTGGCGCAATTGAGCAGCACCTTCAACCATATGACCGAGCGCCTGGGGGAGTTGCATTACCTCGAAGCCCAACTGCGCCGACGTGACCGCCTGCATGCGCTGGGTGAAGTCGCCATGGGCCTGGCCCACGAAATCCGCAACCCCCTGGGCATCATCAAGACCGCCACCCAGTTGTTGCACCGCCGCGCCGACCTGCCGGACACCGACAAACGCCACCTGGAATATGTGGTCAGCGAAGTCAGCCGCATCAACGACCTGATCACCGAATTCCTCGATTTCGCCAAGCCCAACCCACCCTTGCGCGTGGTGCAGCCGGCGCGCCCGCTGGTGGAGGAGATCCTCGGCTTCTGTGCGCCGGAGCTGGCGACGCATAACATCGATGCGCAGGTCGACGACCAGGCGCCGGGGGCGATGATGTATGCCGACGCCAAGCAACTCAAACAGGCCTGCCTCAACCTGATTCTCAACGCGATTGATGCGATGCCCGATGGCGGGCGCCTGACGGTGGGGATTCGTACGGTCGGCGACAACACGGTCATCAGCATTGCCGATTCCGGCCAGGGCATTGCGCCCGACATGATCGAGCGCATCTTCACGCCCTTCGTCACCACCAAGGCCTCGGGCACGGGGTTGGGGCTGGCCAAGGTCTATTCGATCATGGAAAGTCACGACGGCAGCATCGAATGCACCAGCGAGAAAGATGCCGGCGCCACGTTCAGCCTGTGCATTCCGGCGATGGGCGAAGACGACGAGGACACACATGACGCATAACATTCTGGTAGTCGATGACGAACCCAAGCTGTGCGACCTGCTGGCATCGGCCCTGGGCCAGAACGGCATCCAGGTGTTTATCGCCGGCAACGGCCTGCACGCGCTCAAGGTGCTGGAGCAGGAAGCCATCGACCTGGTGATCAGCGACTGGCGCATGCCAGGCATGGACGGCCCGGCGCTGCTGGCCGAGATCAAAGTGCGCTACCCCCATGTGCCGGTGATCGTGATGACCGCCTACAGCACCGTCAAGAACGCCGTGCAGTCGATGCGTAACGGCGCCTATGACTACATCGCCAAGCCGTTCGATATCGACGAGCTGGACATCACCGTGGCCAAGGCCCTGCAATTTCGCGACATCCTGCGCGACAACGCCCGCCTGCGCGCCGAATTGGACGAACACGCACAGTTCGACAGCCTGGTGGGCGATAGCCCGGCGTTTCGCAAGGTGCTGCACGCGGTGGACTCGGTGCGCGACAGCAGCGCCACCATCTTGCTGACCGGCGAAAGCGGCACCGGCAAGGAAATGGTCGCCCGGGCTATCCATAAGCATGGCTGCCGCGCCGACCAGCCCTTTGTCGCCGTCAACTGCGCGGCGATCCCCGAAGGCCTGCTGGAAAGCGAGATGTTCGGCCATCGCAAGGGCGCGTTTACCGGCGCCGTGGCTGATCGGGTAGGGCGCTTTATGCAGGCCGACAAGGGCACGCTGTTTCTTGACGAGGTCGGTGACATGCCACTGGCGTTGCAAGCCAAGATCCTGCGTGCCTTGCAGGAGCGAGTGATCGAGCCGGTGGGCGACCCGCGCGAGCGCAAGGTGGATGTGCGGGTGATCGCCGCCACCAACAAGAATTTGCTGGATGCGGTGGCCAACAAGGAGTTTCGCGAAGACCTGTATTACCGCCTCAATGTGTTCCCGATCCCATTGCCGGCCTTGCGCGAACGCGTGGAAGACATCGCGCCGCTGGCCCGGCATTTCGCCCAGACCCTCAGCGCCACCGCCGGCAAACGCATCACCGGTTTCAGCGCCGAGGCGTTGCAGGCCATGGCGGCGTACCACTGGCCGGGCAATATCCGCGAGCTGCAAAACTGCGTGGAACGCGCAACCATTGTGGCGGCATCACCGCTCATCGAGGATATCGACTTGCCGGGTTACCTGTTTGCATCCAAGCCGAGCGGGGCGGGCGGTGTTGCGGCGGTGTTGAGCGACGGGCCGGGGATCCCCCAAGACCTGGACGCGGCGCTGGCGGAGGTGGAGAAGGCCTATATTCTGGCGGCATTGCACGAGAGCAACGGCGTGCAGGCCGCGGCGGCGGCGAAGATCGGAATTTCGGAGAGGAGCTTCTGGTATCGCTTGAAAAAGCTCGGTATCCAGGTGGACAAGATCGTTCGCTGACATAACCGGGATAGCAATGTGGGAGTTGGGTCAGGTATGGACGCGTACCCAGATACTCACCAGGATCGTTGCGGCCATCAGCCACGCAACGGCTGCGACCGCTAAAGAGGCCTCCAGCCGCATTCGGTCCACCATCACATACAGCGTCGCCAGGTATACGAAGTACGGAATGATCGACCACATCCCAAACAGGATGGTGGTCTTCAGGTCTTCCACCGAACGGCCCTTGCCGACGATGTAATGGGCGATCAGCGCAAAGGTGGGAAACAGCGGCACCAACCCCGCGATGTAGTAGTTCCGGGTTTTGGCCAGTGCGGCCAGGATCAGCACCACCGCCGCGCCAAGGGCGGCTTTCAAAAACAGATCCATCAGTGACTCAACCCATATTTTTTGACTTTGTCGAACAGGGTGGTCTTGGCCATCCCCAGCTCCTGGCTGGCTTGGGTCAAGTTGCCGCCGCTGCGTTGCAGGGCGTCGCTGAGCAGGTTGCGTTCGAAGGCTTCCACCGCTTCGGTAAAGGCCAGGCCGTGGCCGGTGCTGCCGGCGCCGCTTTTTTTGAAAGCGGGCAGGCCCAGGGCGAAACGCTCGGCGACGTTGCGCAGTTCACGCACATTGCCGGGCCAGTCGTGGCTCATCAGGCTGGACAGGGTCTGGTTGTCCAGCTCCGGCGCGGTGCGGTCGAAGCGCAGGGATGACTGCTGCAGGAAGTGTTCGAACAGCTGCAGGATATCTTCGCGGCGTTCGCGCAGCGGCGGCAGTTCCAGGGTTACCACGTTGAGGCGGTAGTACAGGTCGCTGCGGAACTGGCTGGCGCGGCTCAGCTCGTCGAGGTCGGACTTGGTGGCGGCGATCACCCGGCAATCCACCGCCACGCTCTGGTTGGAGCCCAGGCGTTCCAAGGTGCGTTCCTGCAACACCCGCAGCAATTTGATCTGCAGGTTGATCGGCATGCTTTCCACTTCATCAAGGAACAGCGTGCCTTCGTGGGCGTGTTCGATCTTGCCGATACGCCGCTTGCCCGCGCCGGTGAAGGCGTTGGCTTCGTGGCCGAAAATCTCGCTTTCGAAGAGGTTCTCCGGCAGGCCGCCGCAGTTGAGTGCAACGAACTGGTGGGCATGGCGCCGACTGAAATCATGCAAGCAACGGGCGACCAGTTCCTTGCCGGTGCCGGTCTCACCTTCGATCAGCACGTTGGCCGAGGTGTCGGCGACGTTGGCGATCAGTTCGCGCAGGTTCTGCATGGCCGGGGAGCGGCCGATGATGCGGCCTTCGAGGGAGTCGCGCTCGGCCAACTGGCGGCGCAGCGACCAGACTTCCCGCGCCAGCCCGCGTTGTTCCAGGGCGCGGCGGGCGACGTCGACCAGGCGTTCGGGGGAGAAGGGTTTTTCCATGAAATCGTAGGCGCCGTTGCGCATGGCGCCAACGGCCATGGAGATATCGCCATGCCCGGTGATCAACACCACCGGCAGGCTTTTATCCAGGGCCTTGAGGCGGGTGAGCAGTTCCAGGCCATCGATGCCCGGCAGGCGAATGTCGCTGATCACGATGCCCGCGAAGTTCTCGCCGACGCGTTTGAGCGCCTCTTCGGCGCTGCCCACGCCCACGCTGGGGATATCTTCCAGTGCCAGGGCCTGCTGGCAGCCGAGCAGCACATGGGGGTCGTCTTCGACGATCAGCACGGTGAGGTCTTGAGGATCAATATTCATGTCGACTCAGCTGGTTGAGCGCCCGCCAATGGCAGGCTCAGGACAAAGGCAGTACCACCACTGGCCGGGTGTTCCACGGCAAGGTTACCGCCGGTGGCCGCCGCAAGGCTGGCGGACAGCGTAAGGCCCAGGCCCAGGCCTTGCTCGCCGGGCTTGGTGGTGAAGAACGGTTCGAACAAATGCTTGCGCGCTTCGGGGGGGATGCCGTGGCCGTTGTCGCGCACATGCAGGCGGTATTTGCCCTCGCTGCTGCTGCCCTCCAGCCACAGTTCGGGCGCCGGTTGCGCCTGCATGGCGTCGAGGGCGTTGCCGATCAGGTTGACCAGGATCTGCTCCAGACGCGTCTGGTCAATCTGCAATTGGGCGTTGGCGAAGTCGCGGTGCAGGGTCAGCGGCAGGCCGTCCAAGCGCGCGCCGAGCACCTGGAACGCGGCATCCACCGCTTTGGCGAGGCTGGCCTCGCCCTGGTCGTCACCGCGCCGGGCAAAGGAGCGCAGGCTGGCGGTGATGCGGCCCATGCGGTCGATCAGTTCGTTGATGGTCTTGAGGTTCGCGGTGGCCGTGTCCAGAGCGCCGCGCTCGAGGAAACGCACGGTGTTTCCGGACAAGGTGCGCAGCGCGGCCAACGGCTGGTTCAGCTCATGGGCGATGCTGGTGGACATCTGGCCGATGGCTGCGAGCTTGCCGGCCTGCACCAGTTCGTCCTGGGCGCGGCGCAGGGTTTCTTCGGCCTGGCGCCGTTCGCGTATCTGGCCCTTGAGCCGTTCGTTGCTGGCGCGCAGGTCGGCGGTGCGTTCGGTAATCCGTCGCTCCAGTTGGCTGTTGGCTTCCTGCAGGGCTTCGCGCGCGGCGAGACGGGTGGCGATGACTTTGCGCCGCTCGTTCCAGGCGATCAGCAACAACGCCACCAGGCCGAACGCCACGGCCACCAGGATGCCCTGGTTGATGGCCGCGCGGCGCAGCTCGTTGAGCGGGGTGAGCAGGGTGAAATTCCACGGTGTGTCGTTGAGCGGGCGGGTTTGCGCCAGGTAGCTGACGGCTTGCTCGTCGTTGACCACTTCGCTGTTGGCCGGGAAGGTCAGTTTCTCGGTGCCTTCGTTGAGCCGCTCGCGGGCCAATGGCTCCAGTTCGTTCAACGTGGCCCAGTAATATTGCAGGCTGTGGGCCAGACGGTCCTTGGTCTCATCGCTCAGCGGTCGCACCGCCTTGAGCCGGCGGGCCGGGTCGCTGGAGAGGATGATGATGCCGTTCTCGTCGCTCACGAAGGCTTCGAGGCGCGCGCGCTGCCAGCGTTCTTCCAGGGCTTCGAGGCGCACTTTGACGACGGCGACGCCGATGATCTTGCCGTGTTCTTCCAGGCCATGGGCCAGGTAATAGCCAGGTTCGCCATTGGTGCTGCCAATGCCGTAAAAGCGTCCGGGCCTGCCGCGTACGGCGTTCTGGAAATAGGCGCGAAAGGACAGGTCTTCGCCCTGATAACTGTCGGCGTCGCGCCAGTTACTGGTGGCCAGTACGCGCCCGGTGGTGTCCATTACGTAGATGGCCCGGCTGCGGCTGCGCCGGTTCAGGCCTTCGAGGTAATCATTAACGGTTTGCCGGGTTTCCTGGTTGGGGTCGGCCAGTAGCGTGGAGACGCTGGACTCCAATTCCAACAGGCTGGGCAGGTAGGTGTATTTGCTGATTTCGCTCTCGACGGTGCGGGCATGCAGCTCCAACTGGCGTTCGCCATTGTCGCTGAGGGCGCGGATGCCGTAGTACTCGCTGACGCAGAAGCCGATATAACCCAGGCCGATCATCAGCGCGATGATCAACGGCGGCAGGAACAGTTGGCGGATCAGACGAGGTTTCACGGCAAGTGATGGCGGTGCGGCGCGAAATTGGTTGGGGTCGCATTTCATCACAGATGCCTTGGGTCAACCAGAGCTGCCATCCTGCGCGGTCCAGTGTGGGAGGGGGGCTTGCCCCCGATAGCAGTGTGTCAGTCGCAACATCTGTTACTGATCCACCGCTATCGGGGGCAAGCCCCCTCCCACATTGGCCCTGTTTCGGCAGGGGGAAGCTGTGGGCTTAGTGCTGCAGGATTTTTTCAAGGAAGTGCTGCGCGCGCTCGGAGCGGGCGCTGATGTCGCCGAAGAACTCTTCTTTCGGGCAGTCTTCGATGATCTTGCCGGCGTCCATGAAGATCACGCGGTCGGCCACTTTGCGGGCAAAGCCCATTTCGTGGGTCACGCACATCATGGTCATGCCTTCCTGGGCCAGTTGCACCATCACGTCCAGTACTTCGTTGACCATTTCCGGGTCCAGGGCCGAGGTCGGTTCGTCGAACAGCATGACGATCGGGTCCATGGCCAGGGCGCGGGCGATAGCCACACGTTGCTGCTGGCCGCCGGAGAGCTGGCCAGGATGCTTGTGGGCGTGTGCCGAAAGGCCCACGCGCTCAAGCAGTTGCAGGCCTTTCTTGGTGGCTTCTTCCTTGCTGCGGCCAAGCACCTTGATCTGCGCGATGGTCAGGTTTTCAGTGATGGTCAGGTGCGGGAACAGTTCGAAGTGCTGGAACACCATGCCCACGCGTGAACGCAGTTTCGGCAGGTTGGTCTTCGGGTCGGCGATAGAGGTGCCGTCGACCACGATGTCGCCCTTCTGGAACGGTTCCAGCGCGTTGACGCACTTGATCAGGGTGGATTTGCCCGAACCCGACGGCCCGCACACCACGATCACTTCGCCTTTTTTGACATCAGTGCTGCAATCGGTCAGCACCTGGAAGTCGCCATACCACTTGTTGATGTTCTTGATAGAGATCATACGGCAAACCTTTTTTGCAGACGCTTGACCAGCAGCGAGGCGGAAAAGCTGATGATGAAGTAGACAACACCGGCGAAGATCAGGAACTCATTGGAACGGCCGATGATGTCGCCGTTGGAGCGGGCGGAGTTGAGGAAGTCCACCAGGCCCACGGTGTAGACCAGCGAGGTGTCCTGGAACAGGATGATGCTCTGTTGCAACAGCAATGGGGTCATCTTGCGGAACGCCTGGGGCAGGATGATCAGGCGCATGGTCTGGCCATAGGTCATGCCCATCGCCTGTGCCGCCGCCATCTGGCCCTTGGGGATCGACTGCACGCCGGCCCGCACGATTTCGCAGAAGTACGCGGCTTCGAACATCATGAAGGCCACGACGCAGGAGGTGAACGCACCGATCGGGGTATCTTCGCCGGTGATCCAGCGCAGCACGAACGGCACCGCCAGGTAGAACCAGGTGATCACCAGCAGCAGCGGGATCGAGCGGAAGTAGTTCACATAGGCGCCGGCCACGCGCGACAGCAGTTTGCTGGACGACAGGCGCATCAGGGCGAGGATCGTGCCCAGGATGATGCCGCCGACCACGCCCATGACCATCAGCTTCAAGGTCATGACCATGCCGTTCCACAGGCCTGGGATAGCGGGGATGATGCCGCTGAAATCGAATTCCATTATTTACCCCCCACGGAGATCAGGCCGGGCACCGCCACTTTCTTCTCGACCAGGCGCATCAGCAGCATCAGGCTCATGTTCAAGGTGAAGTAGATCAGCGTGGCCAGGGTGAAGGCTTCAAACAGGTTGGCCGAGAACTCGGCGGTCTGCTTGGTTTGCGCCAGCAATTCCATCAAGCCGATCAAGGACGCCACGGAGGAGTTCTTGAACACGTTGAGAAATTCCGAGGTGAGCGGCGGAATGATGATGCGGTAGGCCTGGGGCAGCAGCACGTTCCAGTAAATCTGCGGCAGCTTGAAGCCCATGGCGCGCGCGGCGGATTCCTGGCCGCGTGGCAGCGCCTGGATACCGGTACGCACTTGCTCGCACACGCGGGCGGCGGTGAAGAGGCCCAGGCACACGACGACGCTCAGGTAGGCCGAGGTGGTCGGGTTGAGGTCTTGTTTGTACCAGTCCTGCAGGTTCTGCGGCAGCAGGTCGGGTATCAGGAAATACCAGATGAACAGCTGAACCAGCAGCGGCACGTTGCGAAACAGTTCCACGTAGCAGGTCGCGATGCCCGATACGATGCGGTTTGGCACCGTGCGCATGACCCCCAGAATGGAGCCCAGCAGCAAGGCGATAATCCATGCCACGACGGCGATGGCGATGGTCCAGCCCAGCCCGGAGATGTACCAGTCGAGATAAGTCTCGCTGCCCACGCCGGTGGACTTGAAGAACACGCCCCAGTCCCAGTTGTAATTCATTAGGGTCTCCCCCGAAATCGATCGATGTACAAGCACCCGCTTGGGGAAAATCCGTTCCCACCCGGCGATGAACGCCAGGCACACACGATCGGCTCGAAAACCGCCAGGTCGAGTGTTCCAAGTTATAGCCAGCAGGTAGTAACAGACACCTGAGGGAGGGTTGGCTCCCTCAGGGGATAAGGTTAGTCAGGAATCAGATTTTTACGTCAGGCGCCGGCTTGTCGGTCGGGTTCTTGATCAGTTCCTTGACCTTGTCGCTCATCGGGAAGTTGAGGTTCAGGCCTTTTGGTGGGATCGCGCTTTCGAACCACTTGGCGTAGATCTTGTTGATCTCGCCGGACTTGTACAGGCCGGCGATGGCGTCGTCGACTGCCTTCTTGAAGGCCGGGTCGTCTTTGCGAACCATGCACGCATAGGCTTCGAAGGACTGTGGAGTACCGGTGATCACCCATTCATCCGGCTTCTTGGCCTTGGCTTCTTCACCCGCCAACAGCGCGTCATCCATCATGAACGCGACAGCGCGGCCGCTTTCGAGCATCTGGAAGGATTCGCCGTGGTCTTTGGCGGAGATGACGTTCATGCCCATCTGCTTGTCGGCGTTCATCGCCTTGATGATACGCTCGGACGTGGTACCGGCGGTGGTCACGACGTTCTTGCCTTTGAGGTCGGCGAAGTCGGCGTAGCTTGGCTTGCCGTCTTTATCTTTTTTGACCAGCAGACGGGTGCCGATTTCGAAGATGTTGGTGGTGAAGGCGACTTGTTGAGCGCGTTCAGCGTTGTTGGTGGTGGAACCGCACTCGATGTCGACAGTGCCGTTTTGAACCAACGGAATACGGGTCTGCGAGGTGACCAGGTTGTACTTGGCCTGCAGATCGGGTTTGTTCAGGTCTTTTTTCAGGGCTTCAACGATGGCCAGCTGAATGTCGTGGGAGTAGCCCACCGGTTTGCCCGAACCATCCGCGATGTAGGAAAACGGAATGGAACTGTCGCGGTGACCGAGGGTGATGGTGCCGGAGTCGTTGATTTTCTTCAGTGTGCCGGTGAGTTCGGCTGCAAAAACTGGAGTGCTGATCAGAGCGGCAGCGATAGCTGCGCCCAGGATATGGGGAACGATGCGCATCAATACTTCCTCGACATTTGTTTTTTTTATGAAGCCGGTTAAACGGCTCTGTTGTACAGCGAATGCCCGTGACGGCTCCTGAGGGGGTTCAGGCAATCGTCCAGAAGTGTAGAGCATGAGTCGTGCCAGGCCAGAAGTAAAAGGTTAAGCGGCTGATTTATATAATAATTATCTTTGTTTGGCGGAGGATTTATAACGCTTGAGTCCGGCAAACCGAATAGCCCTGGATATGGCGTTCGGAAAACCGAATGCCTGGCAGGTATAAAAAAAGCCCCTGGACCTCACGGTGCAGGGGCTTGGGGAGCGAGGGCCTGTCAGGCCGCCTGGGTCTTGCTGCGATTTTGCTCAACCTTGCACAGGTAGTGTTTCAGGTTGTCCTGTTCTTGCGGGGTGGTGAACAGGCCGAGCTTGGTTCGGCGCCACAACACGTCCTCGGCTTGGGTTGCCCATTCTTCGGTGCACAGGTAGTCGACTTCGCGGGTGTACAGGCCGCCCCCCAGGTGGTCGCCCAGATCGGCCAGCGACTGCACGCCCTCCAGCAGGCGCCAGGTGCGGCTGCCATAGGTGGTGGACCAGCGGCGCGCAATCTCGCTCGGCAACCAGTCGAATGTGTTGCCGATGGCATCGGCCAGGGCTTCTGGGGTGGCCATGTCTTCGCCGCCCGGCAGGCTGGCCTTGGCGGTCCAACTCGGGCGCATCTGGGTGAAATACGGGGCCAGTTGCGCCATGGCCGATTCGGCGAGCTTGCGATAGGTGGTCAGCTTGCCACCGAATACCGACAGGATCGGCGCTTCGCCCGTGCCGCCGGACAACGACAAGGTGTAGTCACGCGTGATGGCCGATGGGTTGTCTGACTCGTCGTTGCACAGCGGGCGTACGCCGGAGTAGGTGTGGACGATGTCGTCGCGACTCAGTTGCTTCTTGAAGTGCGCGTTGACCACATTGAGCATGTAGTCGGTTTCGCCTTCGGTAATCGCAACGGCGGCCGGGTCGCCGGTGTATTCGCGGTCGGTGGTACCGATGATGGTCAGGTGGTTCAGGTACGGAATGGTGAAGACGATGCGCTGGTCTTCGTTCTGCAGGATATGTGCGTGGGCGCCTTCGTACAGTTTAGGCACGATCAGGTGGCTGCCCTGGATCAGGCGGATGCCGTAGGGCGAGTCCAGCTTCAGGTCGTCCTTGATGAACTTGGCGACCCATGGGCCGGCGGCATTTACCAGCGCACGGGCGCGGATCGAGAACAGGCTGCCGTCCGCGCGTTCCATGTTCATGTCCCACATGCCGTTGCTGCGGTGTGCGCTGATGCAGCGGGTCTGGGTGTGAATGTGCGCGCCTTTTTCGCGGGCGGCCATGGCGTTGAGCACCACCAGGCGGGCGTCATCGACCCAGCAGTCGGAGTATTCGAAGCCTTTGGTGATTTCGCTTTTCAGCGGGCTGTCGGCGCCGAACTTGAGGCTTTTGGAGCCGGCGAGCTTTTCGCGCTTGCCCAAGTGGTCGTACAGGAACAGGCCGGCACGAATCATCCAGGCCGGACGCAGGTGCGGGCGGTGCGGCAATACAAAACGCATCTGCTTGACGATGTGCGGGGCCTTGGCCAGTAGCACTTCACGTTCGGCCAGGGCTTCGCGCACCAGGCGGAATTCGTAATGTTCCAGGTAGCGCAGGCCACCGTGGATCAGCTTGCTGCTGGCAGAGGAGGTATGGCTGGCCAGGTCGTCCTTTTCGCAAAGGAATACCGACAAACCGCGCCCGGCTGCGTCTGCTGCAATGCCGACGCCGTTGATTCCACCGCCGATAACGGCGACGTCATAGACTTCGGCAAGCGGTGGAGCAGGCAAGGTAGAGGGGTTCATCGGCTGGCCTCGCGATCTTTTTCGTATTGGAATTCGAACATGAATGTTCATTTGCGAAAATGGTAGCTGATAAACGCGGGCACAGCCAGCCGACTTCGATTGAAAAAACTCATCGAAGGGCGGGAAAAGGAAAATTTGTGAACATGAGCCTGGGGCGGGCTCAAGAAAAAGGGTGCAGGATAAATCGCTATCGGGAGCAAGCCCCCTCCCACATTGGACTGCGTTCACAGCTCAAAAGGCGGGAGGGGGCTTGCCCCGATGATGTCAGCGCAGACGCTAAACGACTTCCAGCCGAACTTTATGCTCATTGAGCAACTGCACCAACGCGGGCACCGGCTGCTGGTCAGTCACCAGGCAGTCCACCAGGCTGATCGGCCCCAGGCGAATCATGGCGTTGCGCCCGAATTTACTGGAGTCGGCGGCCAGGATCACCTGGCGCGCATTGGCAATGATCGCTTGGGAAACCCGCACTTCCTGATAATCGAAATCGAGCAGGCTGCCGTCTTCGTCGATACCGCTGATGCCAACCAGGGCGAAGTCGACCTTGAACTGGTTGATGAAGTCGACACTGGCCTGGCCCACCACGCCGCCGTCACGCCTTACGTTGCCGCCGGTGAGCAGCACGTCGAAGTCATCCTTGGCGCTGAGCATGGTGGCGACGTTGAGGTTGTTGGTGATGATTTTCAGGTGGTTGTGATTCAGCAACGCGCGGGCGATGGATTCGGTGGTGGTGCCGATGTTGATGAACAGCGAGGCGTGATCGGGGATTTGTGCGGCGATGGCTTCGCCGATGCGCTGTTTCTCATCGCGCATCTGGTCGGCACGCATGGCGTACGCGGTGTTTTCGACGCTGGAATCATAGGCTGCGCCGCCGTGGTAACGACGCAGCAGGTTGGCGTCCGCCAGTTGGTTGATATCGCGGCGGATGGTTTGCGGGGTGACAACGAATAGCTGCGCCATTTCCTCGATACTGACGTAGCCGCGTTCGCGTACCAGTTCGAGGATTTGTTGCTGGCGGGGAGGCAGATTCATGGGGCGTCCTTTGGGCTGCCATACAAAAGTGGCCCATGATGACGCAGGAATCGACTCCCTGCCAGTTACAACCCTAAGTGGATTTTGCCCTTGGCTTATTCGGCGCCTTCGTGCGGTTCCCAGTCGCGCGTGCGGCTGACCGCTTTTTGCCAGCCGGCGTAGAGTTTCTCTTTGGCGGCTTCGTCCAGTTGCGGTGCGAATTCGCGCTCGATCACGGCCTTGCCGCGCAATTCATCCAGGCTGCCCCAGAAGCCGCAGGCCAAACCGGCCAGGTAGGCGGCGCCGAGTGCGGTGGTTTCGCGCATTTGCGGGCGCTCGACCTGGGTGCCGAGGATGTCGGCCTGGAATTGCATCAGGAAGTTGTTGGCCACCGCGCCGCCGTCCACACGCAAGGCTTTGAGGCGTTCGCCGGAGTCCTGTTGCATGGCGTCGAGTACGTCGCGGGTCTGGTAGGCAATCGACTCCAGGGCTGCGCGAATAATGTGATCCACGCGTACGCCACGAGTAAGGCCGAACAGCGCGCCACGGGCATAGGGGTCCCAGTACGGAGCGCCCAGGCCGGTGAACGCCGGGACCAGGTACACGCCGTTGCTGTCCTTGACCTTGCCGGCAAAGTACTCGGTGTCGTGGGCGTCGTTGATGATCTTCAGCTCGTCGCGCAACCACTGCACGGTGGAGCCGCCGTTGAAGACCGCGCCTTCCAGGGCGTAGGCCACTTCGCCACGCGGACCGCAGGCGATGGTGGTGAGCATGCCGTGCTTGGATTTGACCGCTTTGTCGCCGGTGTTCATCAGCAGGAAGCAGCCGGTGCCGTAGGTGTTCTTGGCTTGGCCGGCTTCTACGCACATTTGGCCGAAGAGCGCCGCTTGCTGGTCACCGGCGATACCGCCGATGGCGATGCCGCTTTTGGTGCGGCCATAGATTTCCGAGGACGACTTAACTTGCGGCAGCATTTCGCGCGGAATGTCGAGGATCTCCAGCATCTTCGAATCCCATTCCAGCGTATGGATGTTGAAGAGCATGGTGCGCGAGGCGTTGGTGTAGTCGGTGACGTGGGTTTTGCCGCCGGTAAATTTCCAGATCAGCCAGCTGTCGACGGTGCCGAACAGCAACTCGCCGTTGCGCGCACGTTCGCGGCTGCCTTCGACGTTGTCGAGGATCCACTTGAGCTTGGTGCCGGAGAAGTACGGGTCGGTGACCAGGCCGGTGGTGTCGCTGATGTACTGCTCGTGGCCGTCGCGCTTGAGCTGCTGGCAGATCTCGGTGCTGCGGCGGCACTGCCAGACGATGGCGTTGTAGATCGGGCGGCCGGTGACCTTGTCCCAGACCACGGTGGTTTCACGCTGGTTGGTGATGCCGATGGCGGCGACCTGGTCATGGTGCAGGCCGGCCTGGGCCAAGGCTTCAACCATCACCGCGCTCTGGGTGGCAAAAATCTCCATGGGGTCGTGTTCGACCCAGCCCGCCTGTGGGTAATGCTGGGCGAATTCACGCTGGGCGGTGCACACCACGTTGGCGTTACGATCAAAGATGATCGCCCGGGAGCTGGTGGTGCCTTGGTCGAGAGCAATGATGTAGTTCTTATTCTGAAGGTCGGTCATGTCGATTGCCTTGCACGAAAATAAGGAAGTCAGAAATCAGCCTGGGCCTCAAAGGGCAGCAGGGCCAGGCTGGCGCTTTCAGGAAATACGGGTGTTGCCGTTGACAGCCGTGTCAGGTGTTTCAGCTATAGCAGGTGCGGCGTTCGGCAGGTGACGGGCGATCAGCCCGCGATAGGCCGCGGCGCCGAGGCATGCGCCCACGATAGGCGCGAAAACCGGCACCAGGAAGTAAGGAATATCGCGGCCACCAGTAAAGGCCATTTCACCCCAACCCGCGAAAAAGGTCATCAGCTTGGGCCCGAAATCCCGTGCGGGGTTCATCGCGAAGCCGGTCAGCGGGCCCATGGCACTGCCGATCACAGCAATCAACAGGCCAATCAGCAGTGGGGCCAGTGGGCCGCGTGGCAGGCCGTTGTTGTCATCGGTCAGGGCCATGATGACGCCCATCAGGATGGCGGTGATGACCATTTCCACCAGGAACGCCTGGGCGGTGCTCAGCAGTGCGTGAGGGTAGGTGGAGAACACCGACGCCAACTCCAGGCTGGCTTGTGTACCGCGCACCAGGTGGTGGGTTTGTTCGTAATCGAAAAACAGGTTGCTGTAGAGGGTGTACACCAAGGCGGCCGAGCAGAAGGCGCCGGCGATCTGGGCGAGGATGTAGAAGGGCAGTTTGCGCTTGTCGAAGTCGGCGAAGATGCACAGTGCAATACTGACGGCCGGGTTGAGGTGCGCCCCGGAAATGCCGGCGCTCAGGTAGATCGCCATGCTGACGCCGATGCCCCAGATGATGCTGATTTCCCACAAGCCAAAGCTGGCACCCGCGACCTTGAGCGCAGCGACACATCCGGTACCGAAGAAGATCAGCAGCGCAGTTCCGAGAAATTCGGCCATGCATTGGCTCGAAAGTGAAGGCTGTTGAAGAGCAGTTGTCATGGAAAACCTCAGTTGTTGTTCTTGTCTGGCGCACGGCCTCAACGGGCTGTTGCGCGATTTTCACCGTGACGAGGATCCCCATCCAAACCACGGCTTACTGCTCGAATGCTGCGGCTATACGTATGCAGTATTCGGAAACGAAAAAATATAGACAAGAATGACGGCTGTCAAAGGTCGAAAGTGAACTGTTGGTCACTTTCGAACTATTGGTTTGATGAATGATCACGCTTTACATGAGCCGGTGTAATGAGATAAATCGCCGCACTAGAGCGTTTTACGTGGGCTTGGCCTAGAATCGGCCCTCTGTTTGTCTCGCCTGGAGCCTTCATGACCCCTGCATTGGATTTGTTGAAAAAAGTTCGTGCCGAACATCGTATCCACAGTTATGAACACGATCCCAAGGCGGCTTCGTATGGCCTGGAGGCTGCGGAAAAATTGGGCCTGGACCCGGCGCACGTGTTCAAGACGCTGCTGGCGAGCAGCGAGAAGGGCGAATTATTGGTGGCGGTAGTGCCGGTCGTCGGAAGTCTGGATTTGAAAGCGCTGGCGCATGCGGCTGGCGTGAAAAAAGTCGAAATGGCCGACCCGGCGGCGGCGCAGCGCTCTACGGGCTATCTGTTGGGCGGCATCAGCCCGTTGGGGCAGAAGAAGCGCCTGCGCACGTTTATCGATGAAACGGCGCAGCCGTTGGCGACGATTTACGTGAGTGCGGGGAGGCGGGGGTTGGAGGTGGAGCTGTCGGCGCAGGTGCTGGCTGAACATACCCAGGCTAAATTCGCAGAAATTGGCCGGGCATAATCCAGGCTACTGGAGATCCAGTGTGGGAGGGGGCAAGCCCTCTCCCAGATTTCGCCCCGGTTTCTTCAAATACTCAACTGACCGGGCTGTAGCGCCGTACGCCTGACTCGGAACGAGGTACTTGCGCCGCGACGCTGCCTGATGCCTGGAACAGCACCAAATGCTCAGCCGCCACACGGATCCCCACATCGGCGCCGACCTGATGGTCCGCATGGCTGGGGAAAATCGATTCCAGCTGCGCGCCGGTCGGCAGTTGCAAACGGTACAACGTGGATGCGCCAAGGAAGGTTTTGCCGACGATCCGTGCTTTCAAGGCGCTGTCCGGCGCATAAACAATGTCGTCCGGGCGTAACAGCACATCCACTGCGCCACCGGTGGGCCAGGTATAGGCGCGATTGCCGCGCAGGTCGCCCAGTTCGGTACTCACGGATTCAGGCGAGCTCAACTGCCCACGAATGAAGTAGCCCTGGCCGATAAAACTGGCGACATACGGCGTCTGCGGTTCGTGATAGAGGTTGTAGGGCGTGTCCCATTGCTCGAGTCGACCCTCCTTGAAAACACCCACCTGATCGCTGACGGCGAACGCTTCTTCCTGGTCGTGGGTAACCAGGATCGCACTGGTACCGCGCGCCTTGAGAATGTCACGTACCTCATGGCTGAGCTTGCGCCGCAGTTCGCCATCAAGGTTGGAAAAAGGTTCGTCCAACAACAGCAGTTGCGGCTCCGGCGCCAGGGCGCGGGCGAGGGCGACACGTTGTTGCTGGCCGCCCGAGAGTTCATGGGGGAAACGCTTGCCCAGGTTCTTCAGGTTGACCAGTTCCAGCAACTCGGCGACCACGCGCTCCTTTTGCGGATGCTTGCGGATGCCGAACGCGATGTTGTCGGCCACGCTGAGGTGAGGAAACAGCGCGTAGTCCTGGAACACCATGCCGATACGACGTTTCTCGGGAGCCAGGGTAAAACCGGCGCTGGAGATCACTTCGCCGGCCAGGCTGATTTCGCCTTCATGCACCGGCTCAAAGCCCGCGATGGCACGCAGCGTGGTGGTCTTGCCACAGCCCGAGGACCCGAGCAGGCAACCGATGTCACCTGCGTTGAGGTGCAGGTTGAGGTTTTGCACCACCCGTTGGTCTTGATAGCCGCATGCCAGATTGCGCAGGTTCAGCAGTAATGGATGGCTCATGCGTGGTGGTACGCCGGTTCGACGAGGAATTCGAGCAGGGCCTTTTGGGCGTGCAGGCGGTTTTCGGCCTGGTCCCAGGCGACTGAACGCGGGTCGTCGAGCAGGTCGAGGCTGATTTCTTCGCCACGGTGGGCAGGCAGGCAGTGCATGAACAACACGTCCGGCGCGGCCGTGTCGAGCAGGGCGCGCGTTACCTGGTACGGCGCAAAAAGTGCCAGGCGCTTGGCGGTTTCGTCCTCCTGACCCATGGAGGTCCAGACGTCGGTGCTGACCAGATGGGCACCCACGACGGCATCTTTCGGATCGCGCAACAACTGCACGCGCCCATCGGCCTTGGCCATGAACTCGGCATTGGGCTCGTAACCCTCAGGGCAGGCGATGCGCAGGTGGAAGTCGAACTGGATCGCCGCTTCTATATAGCTGTTGCACATATTGTTGCCGTCGCCGATCCAGGCCACGGTCTTGCCCTGAATGGAGCCACGGTGTTCGAGGAAGGTTTGCATGTCGGCCAGCAGTTGGCAGGGATGCAGGTCATCGGACAGGCCGTTGATCACCGGCACGCGCGAGTTGGCGGCAAATTCGGTCAGGTTGCTGTGAGCAAAGGTACGGATCATTACCGCATCGAGCATGCGCGACATGACGATGGCGCAGTCGCTGATCGGCTCGCCACGACCCAGCTGGGTGTCGCGCGGTGACAGGAAGATGGCCTGGCCACCGAGTTGGATCATGCCGGCTTCGAAAGACAGGCGGGTGCGGGTGGACGATTTCTCGAAAATCATCCCGAGAACGCGGTTTTTCAAGGGCTCGAACAGTACGCCGCGGTTACGCAGGTCTTTAAGCTCAATGCCTCGACGAATCACGCCGACCAGCTCTTCGGGCGTGCAATCCATCAGGGAGAGAAAGTGCCTTGCGCTCATCATTAACTACCTTTTTGCAACAGACCGCAGATACTCAAAGCCTTGTTTATTGTGACAACGGGCGAGACCTGCGGCGAAAGCCGCACGGGGCGACGAAATAGGGGAAGACGCGATATTGACATTAAATGTCGCGTCTTACCAATAGGGCTACGTTTTTAGGGGTGTTCAAGAAGGGCGCGAGAGCGCTTTTGAAGACGATTTCCTGACAGCAGCGAGCCATTTGTACACTGGCCTCGCAACCTTTTGCAATGCGCGGCGGCGGGCCTGGGCCAGGCTGCGTCGGTTTCGGGGGCTGTGCGCGCGGTTCTGTAACATTTGCTCACGCTTGCCCATGGCCTGGCCTGATGCCTGTGGATTCACACGGCGAACGATGCTGGTGCGTCTCAGGGGCGCGGCCCATAGTGAGGCCAAAGCCCCTATAAAGAGACTGGCCATGACCAAGACTCTCCATCACCGTGCATGCCATCTGTGTGAAGCCATCTGTGGCCTGACCCTGGAAACCACCCGCGCCGAAGATGGCAGCCTGGCGATTACTTCGATCAAGGGCGACCCTCAAGACACATTCAGCCGTGGCCACATCTGCCCCAAGGCCGTGGCCTTGCAGGATATCCAGAATGACCCGGACCGGCTGCACCAGCCCATGCTGCGGGTGGGCAGTGACTGGCGGCCGATCGCCTGGGACGAGGCGTTTGCCCTCGTGGCCGAGCGTCTTGCGGGCATCCAGGCTCGGCACGGGCAGAATGCGGTGGCGGTGTACCAGGGCAACCCCAGCGTGCATAACTATGGGCTGATGACCCACAGCAATTACTTCCTCGGCCTGCTCAAGACGCGCAACCGGTTTTCCGCAACCTCCGTAGACCAATTGCCTCATCACCTCACCAGTCATCTGATGTACGGCCATGGCCTGTTATTGCCGATCCCGGATATCGATCACACCGACTTTATGCTGATCCTGGGCGGCAACCCGTTGGCGTCCAACGGCAGCATCATGACCGTGCCGGATGTGGAGAAACGGCTCAGGGCGATCCAGGCCAGGGGCGGCAAAGTGGTCGTGGTCGACCCACGGCGCAGCGAGACGGCGGCGATTGCCGACCAGCATCTGTTTGTGCGACCGGGTGGCGACGCGGCGCTGTTGTTCGGGCTGCTCAACACCTTGTTCAGCGAGAACCTGACGCGCGACACTCATTTGTCGGTTGAGGGGCTGGATGATGTGCGCCGTGCGATCGCCGGGTTCACGGCCCAAGCCATGAGCCACCAGTGTGCCGTGCCCGCCGAGCAGATCCGCCAGTTGGCACGGGATTTCGCCGCTGCGGACAAGGCCGTTTGCTATGGGCGCATGGGCGTCTCAACGCAGGCATTTGGCACCTTGTGTCATTGGCTGGTGCAACTGATCAACCTGGTCACCGGCAACCTGGACCGGGTCGGCGGCGCGCTGTGCACCTCTCCGGCGGTGGACCTGGTGGCTTCCACCGGCGGCGGGCATTTCAATCGCTGGCAGAGCCGCGTGTCCGGGCGTCCGGAATATGGTGGCGAATTGCCGGTGTCGGCCCTGGCCGAAGAAATGCTCACCGAAGGCGAAGGGCAAATCCGCGCCTTGGTCACGGTGGCAGGCAATCCGGTGTTGTCGACGCCCAATGGTCGCCAATTGGAGCAGGCCCTGGATGGGTTGGAGTTCATGGTCAGCGTCGACCTGTACATCAATGAGACGACGCGCTATGCCGACCTGATTTTGCCGTCCACATCGGCGCTGGAAAACGATCACTACGACACCACGTTCAACATGTTTGCGGTGCGCAATGTCACGCGCTTCAATAGGGCGATCCTGCCTAAACCTGATGGCGCTTTGCATGATTGGGAGATCTTTGTCGGTCTGGCCAAGGCGTTCGCGGCGCAGACCGGCGTGGCGCTCAAACCCACCATGCCTCCGGCACAGATGATCGATTTCGGACTGCGCGCCGGTGTGTACGGGGATGCGTCCAGCCATAAATTGTCGGTGGCGATGCTGGCCGACCATCCTCATGGTGTGGATTTGGGCGCGCTGCGTCCCAACCTCTGTGCGCGTTTGAAAACGGCGAACGGCAAGGTACAGGCGGCACCGTCTGTGATTCTCGCCGACCTGGCACGTTTTGCCGCGCAGCCGGTGCCGGTGGCCGACGAGTTGCTGCTGATTGGCCGTCGTCACGTGCGCAGCAATAACTCCTGGATGCATAACTACCATCGGCTGGTGAAGGGCAAGCCTCGGCATCAATTGCTGATGCACCCCGACGACCTTGCCCGCCGCCAATTGAGCGATGGCCAGCGGGTGCGCGTCAGTTCGCGCATCGGCATGGTCGAGGTAGAGGTGATGGCGAGCCTGGATATGATGCCCGGCGTGGTCAGCTTGCCCCATGGCTGGGGGCACGGCCGCCCGGGGGTGCAGATGAGCATTGCCAGGGGGCAGCCGGGAGCAAGCGCCAATGACCTGACCGATGAACGGCAGTTGGATGAGCTTTCGGGCAACGCGGCCCTGAATGGTGTGCCAGTGCAAGTGGCGGCGGCTTGAGGTGGCTGAGCACCCTGCTGGAATTTTGCGTTACAATGCGCCACCGTGCCGACCCGTGAGTCGCAAAGTTCCTGCAGAGGTGTTCCATGGATATCATCGAAACGATCAAAGAGCAGATTGCCAATAACACCATTCTGCTTTACATGAAGGGCGCTCCTAACGCTCCTCAGTGCGGTTTCTCCGCGAAGGCGTCCCAGGCTGTTATGCAGTGCGGCGAGAAGTTCGCTTACGTGGATATCCTGCAAAACCCTGAAATCCGCGCCAACCTGCCCAAGTACGCCAACTGGCCGACTTTCCCGCAACTGTGGGTGGCGGGTGAGCTGGTCGGCGGCAGCGACATCATTACCGAAATGGCGGCTGATGGTTCGTTGCAAGCGTTGATCAAAGACGCAGCGACAAAAGCGGCAGGCAAGACTGAAGCTTGATGCTGTTGTAAAAGGCCACGCAATAAAAAGCCCCGCTTCTCATACGAGAGCGGGGCTTTTTTGTACCTGTGGGCGAAGGGTTATTCACCCATCTGCGATTGCAGGTAATTTTCCAGCGTTACCTTGTCGATCAGGCCCAGTTGGGTCTCCAGCCAGTCGATATGTTCTTCCTGGTCTTCCAGGATATCTTCCAGCAGTTCGCGGCTGCCGAAGTCGCCTTGGGCTTCGCAATGCGCGATGGCGGCCTTGAGGTCGCTGTGGCTCTTGCGTTCAAAGCCCAGGTCGCTGCCGATCATTTCCTGGGTGTGCTCGCCGATATTCAGTTTGCCCAGGTCCTGCACGTTCGGCAGGCCTTCCAGGAACAGGATGCGTTTGATCAGCGCGTCCGCGTCTTTCATGGCCTTGATCGATTCTTTGTATTCGCGCTTGCCGAGCTTTTCCAGGCCCCAATCGTCATACATGCGTGCATGCAGAAAGTACTGATTGATCGCGACCAGTTCATTGGCAAGGATTTTGTTGAGTTGCTGGATGACTGAGATGTCGCCTTTCATGACTGGGGTCCTGCCCTGTAATAGCTGTGTATAGGGCGGAGTTTGAGCGGCGAAAACCTTAGTGTCAAACCTAAGTTATTGAATAATAAATGAAAATTAATCGGAATAAGAATGTTTGTGTTCCGCGTCTTGGCGCTAACTAATTGAATTACAGGCATAAAAAAACCGGACACTAAGTCCGGTTCTTTAAAACACGCGTTATCAGGCGTGTGTAAATTCAGTTGAATAGGGGAGCGCGGCCTGGGCTGTCTGCAGCTGCGTCAGGGTTTCCCGTACCACTTGCTTGGCGAGGCAAGCACATTTACCACACTGGCTGGCAACGCCGGTGGTTTCACGCACTTCCTTGTAGCTGCAGCAACCTTCGTAGATTGCTTCGCGGATTTGTCCGTCGGTGACGCCGGTACACAGGCACACATACATAAGGGAGAACCGTCGCGGGTTTAAGGCTTAAGTGCGATGGATCTTAATGTTAACGAGAATGATTGTCAAAGTAGATTCGTAGGCTATTTACCGCCATCGCCCTCGCGCTGACGAACGGTTTTTTCCGTGTATGATGGTCGGTCTTCACGAAGCGTGACTGCGTCACAGGCCTGTCGCTTAAACGCGGCAGACTCATGACCGGTCCTTTTACTTCAATCGTCACCCCTGCATCAGGAGATACCCAATGAGCGTACTCGTCGGCAAACAAGCCCCGGATTTCGACGTACCGGCCGTTCTCGGCAATGGCGAAATCGTCGACAGCTTTAAACTGTCCGAAGCCATCAAAGGCAAATACGGCCTGGTGTTCTTCTACCCACTGGACTTTACCTTCGTCTGCCCTTCGGAGCTGATCGCTCTGGACCACCGCATGGACGATTTCAAAGCGCGTAATGTTGAAGTGGTTGCCGTTTCCATCGACTCCCATTTCACTCACAACGCCTGGCGTAACACGGCCATCAACGATGGCGGCATCGGCAAAGTCAAATACACCATGGCTGCCGATATGAAGCACGACATCGCCAAGGCCTACGACGTTGAGTCCGAAGGCGGCGTGGCATTCCGTGGCGCGTTCCTGATCGACGACAAGGGCGTTGTGCGCTCGCAGATCATCAACGACCTGCCGCTGGGCCGTAACATGGAAGAGCTGATCCGCCTGGTCGACGCCCTGCAATTCCACGAAGAGCACGGCGAAGTCTGCCCGGCCAACTGGAAGAAAGGCGACAAGGGCATGAACGCTTCGCCGGAAGGTGTTGCAGCCTACCTGACCGAGAACGCCGGCAAGCTGTAAGCCGGATTCAAGGTAAAAAAAACCGGCCTGTGAAGGCCGGTTTTTTGTGGGAGGGGGTTTGCTCCCGATTGCAGTGCATCAACCCATGGATACATCACCGACACGCCGCCATCGGGAGCAAGCTCCCTCCCACATTGGGTACGCGGCGCGTTCAGGAGACTCTCAGTCGTTGAAGTCTTCCCAGCCGCCCATCTGTTTCCAGCGGTTGACGATGCCGCAGAACAGCTCCGCAGTCTTCTCGGTGTCGTAGCGGGCCGAATGGGCCTCGCGCCCGTCGAAGTCGATACCGGCTGCCTGGCAGGCTTTGGCCAGTACAGTCTGGCCGTACGCCAGACCGGCGAGGGTCGCGGTGTCGAAGCTGGAGAATGGGTGGAACGGGTTACGCTTCATGTCCAGGCGCGCCACGGCGGCATTCAGGAAACCCAGGTCGAAGCTGCTGTTATGCCCGACCAGGATCGCGCGCTTGCAGCCGTTGGCCTTCAGCGCCTTGCGCACGCCACGGAAGATATCGGCCAGGGCCGTTTCTTCACTTACCGCCATGCGCAGTGGGTGATCGAGCTTGATGCCGGTGAATTCCAGGGCTGCGGCTTCGATGTTCGCGCCTTCGAACGGCTCGACGCGGAAGAAGTGGGTGTGTTCTGGGTACACAAAGCCCTGTTCATCCATGCCGATAGTGGTGGCGGCAATTTCCAGCAGGGCGTCGGTGGCGCAATTGAACCCACCGGTTTCTACGTCAATAACGACCGGCAGGTAGCCGCGAAAACGTTCGGCCATCGGGTGGCGCGAGCCGCCGCCGCCGCCGTGTTCCTGGTCGTCGTCGTAATGGTCTTCACTCACTTGGTTTCCTCCAGCAGGCGCCAGCGCAGTGTTTCACCGGCGCGCAGCGGGATAACGGTCAGCTCGCCAAAGGGCAGGCTGGCAGGGGCGGTCCAGTCTTCACGGACCAGGGTAATGCGGTCGGTATTCGCCGGCAGGCCATAGAACTTCGGGCCGTTGAGGCTGGCGAAACCTTCGAGTTTGTCCAGTGCATTGCGTTGTTCGAACGCTTCGGCGTACAGCTCGATGGCGGCGTACGCGGTGTAGCAACCGGCACAGCCGCACGCGGCTTCCTTGGCGTGTTGAGCGTGGGGCGCGGAGTCGGTGCCGAGGAAGAACTTCGGATTGCCGCTGGTCGCGGCATCCAGCAAGGCCACTTGGTGGGTGTTGCGCTTGAGGATCGGCAGGCAATAGAAATGCGGCCGAATCCCGCCCACCAGCATGTGGTTGCGGTTGTAGAGCAGGTGGTGCGCGGTGATGGTCGCGCCGACGTTGGCCGAAGCCTCGGTGACGAATTGCACGGCATCGGCGGTGGTGATGTGCTCGAACACCACCTTCAAGGTCGGGAACAGCTCGACCACACGGCGCATATGCTCGTCGATGAAGACCTTCTCGCGGTCGAACACGTCCACGTCGCCACGGGTAACTTCACCGTGGATCAGCAGCGGCATGCCCACTTCAGCCATGGCTTCGATGGCCGGCAGGATTTTATCGATGCTGGTTACGCCGGAGTCGGAGTTGGTGGTCGCGCCGGCCGGGTACAGCTTGGCGGCGTGCACAAAACCGCTGGCCTTGGCCTGGCGAATTTCTTCGGGCTGGGTGCGATCGGTCAGGTAGAGCACCATCAACGGCTCAAAGCGGCTGCCGGCCGGTCGTGCAGCGAGGATTCGCTGGCGATAGGCGTCGGCTTCAGCGGCATTGCGTACCGGTGGTACCAGGTTAGGCATGATGATGGCGCGGCCAAACGTACGCGCAACATCGGCCACGGTTTGAGGTAACGCAGCACCATCGCGAAGATGAATATGCCAGTCGTCGGGACGCAGCAGGGTCAGGCGGTCGGACATTGGGGATTCCAGGCGGGTCAATCTGGTGGGAATGCTACCGGAAAAGACTCTTGCAGGCACTCGCTATCAAGTTTTGCAGGATGCATCCGATAGCCTTTCGTATGCCTTATCGATGTATGACGCTTTGAAGTGTTGTAGAAACCAGTGGAGCCTCCCGTGCGCCAGCATTATCTAGCCCTGCTCAGTGTGTTCGCCAGCCTGCCTGCGATGGCCCTCACGTTCCAGACACGTCTGGAGAACATTGAGTGGAAGGTGGAAGGCGACAAGTTCGAGTGCCGACTGACCCAGCCGATCACCGACTTCGGTTCGGGTGAGTTCGTACGCCGGGCCGGTGAGCAAGCGACTTTCCGTCTGAAAGCCTATGGCGGCTCGCTGGGCGCCGGGTCGGCCACCCTACTGGCCGCTGCTGCTCCCTGGCAGCCGGGGCGTGGCGACATCAACCTCGGTGCCGTGCGCGCCGGCAGTGGCGATGTGCTTTTTAACAGCTCCCAGGCTCAGGCTGGTCGCCTGTTCAATGGCTTGCTCGAAGGGCGCTCGCCGACTGTTCGGCATTATGCGCGTGAGGGCGGCTACTCGGAAATTCGCCTGTTGCCGGTCAAGTTCAACAAGGCCTACAGCGATTATCAGCTGTGCACCGCCAAGCTGTTGCCGATGAATTACGATCAGGTCAAGCAGACCGAAGTCGGCTTCCCCGGCGGCGGTATCGAATTGGATGCAGCGGCCAAACAGAAATTGTCGGTGATTCTCGAATTCATGAAGGCGGATCCAACCGTCAACCATATCGAGTTGAACGGTCATTCGGACAACAGTGGCAACCGCCTGAGCAATCGCGATGTGTCGCGTCGTCGCGCATTGGCGGTGATGGATTACTTCAAGGCCAACGGCATTCAGGAATCCCAGGTCACCCTGCGTTTCCATGGCGAAAGCTACCCCTTGGTGCCCAACACCAATGCCGCCAACCGGGCCCGCAACCGCCGTGTGAATATTCAGCTTGAGCGGGTAGCGGCTCCGGAGAAACCGGCTCCCCAGGCCAGTGGCCCGAGCAATCCTGCGCACACTTCATAACGGCAGTCATAAGTGCGCTCGTAGCGTGCGACCATCGGTCGCCCGCTCGACATAATCTGTCGCTTTATCTTCATTTGCTGTCGCGCCCCTGTAAAACCACGGTTTTGGTCGGTAGAATCGACGCCTTTCCGTACAACCCCGTGGAGTGATGGCATGGCCGACGTAAACAAGGTCGTTCTCGCGTATTCCGGCGGCCTGGACACTTCGGTGATCCTCAAGTGGCTGCAGGATACTTATAACTGTGAAGTGGTGACCTTCACCGCTGACCTGGGTCAGGGCGAAGAGGTCGAGCCAGCACGTGCCAAGGCGCAAGCCATGGGCGTGAAAGAGATCTACATTGACGACCTGCGCGAAGAGTTCGTCCGCGATTTCGTTTTCCCGATGTTTCGCGCCAACACCGTCTACGAAGGCGAGTACCTGCTGGGTACCTCCATCGCACGTCCGCTGATCGCCAAGCGCCTGATCGAAATCGCCAATGAAACCGGTGCTGACGCTATTTCCCATGGCGCTACCGGTAAGGGTAACGACCAGGTGCGTTTCGAACTGGGCGCCTATGCTCTCAAACCAGGCGTGAAAGTAATTGCACCTTGGCGTGAATGGGACCTGCTGTCCCGTGAAAAATTGATGGATTACGCTGAAAAGCATGCGATCCCGATCGAGCGCCACGGCAAGAAGAAGTCCCCGTACTCGATGGACGCCAACCTGCTGCACATCTCCTATGAAGGCGGCGTGCTGGAAGACACCTGGACCGAGCACGAAGAAGACATGTGGAAATGGACCGTCTCTCCGGAGAACGCTCCAGACAAACCGCAGTACCTGGAACTGACCTACCGCAACGGCGACATCGTGGCACTGGACGGCGTCGAAATGACCCCGGCCACCGTGCTTGCGACCCTGAACCGTATCGGCGGCGAACACGGCATCGGCCGCCTCGACATCGTCGAGAACCGTTACGTGGGCATGAAGTCCCGTGGTTGCTACGAAACCCCGGGCGGCACCATCATGCTGCGCGCTCACCGCGCCATCGAGTCCATTACCCTGGATCGTGAAGTGGCTCACCTCAAAGACGAGCTGATGCCCAAGTACGCCAGCCTGATCTACACCGGCTACTGGTGGAGCCCTGAGCGTCTGATGTTGCAACAGATGATCGATGCCTCCCAGGCCCACGTGAATGGCGTTGTGCGCCTGAAGCTGTACAAGGGCAATGTGATTGTCACCGGGCGTAAGTCCGATGATTCGCTGTTCGATGCCAACATCGCCACTTTCGAAGAGGATGGCGGTGCTTACAACCAGGCGGACGCAGCTGGTTTTATCAAGTTGAATGCCTTGCGCATGCGCATCGCTGCCAACAAAGGCCGCTCGTTGTTCTGATTGTTGTATCCGCAGTGAAGGATGGCCCCTTAAAAGGGGCCATTTTTTTTGGCCGAAAGCCTTGGATAAATACGCGTTGTTTATCCATTTAATGATTGCTCAAGTTCGTGTGGGACCGATTTTGTATCGGCCCTAAAGCGGGTTGTTTTAAAGGGGAATGAATTTTTACACCTGTGTAGGAACTGGTCTTACAGAAAGTTCACTTATGAAACTGTGGTGAGTCTATTTGCCGCTGAAAGTTCTGTAGGAAACAAGGATCTAATAAATATGTTAAAGGGAACTGAAACACACTATTTGTTTTCACGCGGTCCCGCTCCTGAATGCCCCGTGCAGCAGGGTTTGCCTGAACGCCATGCGCGGCGCGTTTACCGCCGCCCCTTAATCGTCGGGTCATTTCCCTCAAAATATGTAAGCCCCCGGAAAGGTCTGAAAGGCTCTGTAAAGCAAGACACATCTGAGTCGGCGTTTTTTTGTAGGGCATTTCTTTTATCTCTGTGGGTTACGTCTCTGCTTGCTGTTGCTCGGGGGGGAACGCTATGCCAACTAGGAAACGACTAGGCTATTGTGTTTGCTCTAAATAATTCGAACAGCGAAATTGGACTTTCTCATGAATAAAGTGCTGATCGTGGATGATCATCCCGTCATTCGTCTTGCTGTGCGTATGCTAATGGAACGTCATGGTTATGAGGTCGTTGCCGAGACCGACAACGGTGTCGACGCGTTGCAACTTGCACGGGAGCATATGCCGGACATTGTTATATTGGATATTGGGATTCCCAAACTCGATGGCCTGGAGGTTATTTGCCGGCTGTCTTCAACCAAACAATCTGTGCCGTTCAAGGTGCTGGTGCTGACCTCTCAGGCTCCTGGCCATTTTTCCATGCGGTGCATGCAGGCAGGCGCTGCCGGCTACGTGTGCAAACAACAGGACCTGACCGAGTTGCTGAGTGCGATCAAGGCTGTTCTATCAGGCTACAGCTACTTTCCAAACCAGGCGCTCAATTCCGTGCGCTCCACCATGGGCAACGCCAGCGAAGCCGATATGGTCGAGCGCCTTTCGGGCAGAGAGATGATGGTGTTGCAACAATTGGCACGGGGCAAGACCAACAAGGAGATCGCCGACGGTATGTTCCTCAGCAACAAGACCGTCAGCACCTACAAGACTCGCCTGTTGCTCAAGCTCAATGCTCGGTCGCTGGTTGACTTGATCGAGTTGGCGCAGCGTAACGGACTGGTATAGGGGTGACGCAACTCCCCGAATAACCAGGGCAACCGGCAGAAAAAAGCCTCCGTCAGGGAGGCTTCCGGTCGTTGGTCGCTTGTTCAGAGGTCGAAGTCGTAATCGGCCAATTGTTTTTGCAAGCGTCGCTCTTCCAGAAGATTGTCGATGGTGCGGCGTTTGCTTAGATTGGTTTTTGCCACCTCTACAGGGGCTTCTGCCACATCGTCATCCGACTCAACGAGGTCGTCTTCTACTTCCAGTTGTTCCTTGCCAGTGCTCATAAGGTTAACTCCAGGCTAAGACTGCCGTTGGCGCTCCTTATAACGAGAATTGATGAAGCGGTAAAAAAGATTTTTTCAATCGACTCATCGAAAAAGTTAATGATCGCTCAATCGTCGGACGTCTTGTCCTTGTATTCGCACAGGTCTTCGATGCGGCAACTCCCGCAACGTGGCTTGCGGGCTTGGCAAACGTAGCGCCCATGAAGAATCAGCCAATGGTGGGAGTCCAGCAGATAGGGTTTGGGCACGAACTTCATGAGCTGCTTTTCTACTTCCACCACGTTCTTGCCGCGAGCGATACCGGTACGGTTGCTCACCCGGAAAATGTGCGTGTCCACGGCCATGGTCAGTTGCCGAAACGCGGTATTGAGTACCACATTGGCGGTCTTTCGCCCCACACCCGGCAACGCTTCCAGCGCTTCGCGCGTTTGCGGTACTTCACTGCCATGCCGTTCTATCAATAGGCGGCAGGTCTCGATGACATTCTTGGCCTTGCTGTTGTACAGGCCGATGGTCTTGATGTATTGCGACAAACCCTCCACACCCAAGGCATAGATCGCCTCTGGCGTATTGGCGACGGGATACAGCTTTGCGGTGGCCTTGTTGACGCCAACATCCGTGGACTGCGCCGACAGAATTACCGCAATCAGCAACTCGAACGGTGACGAGTAGGCGAGTTCGGTCTTGGGTTCCGGATTGTCTTCGTGAAACCGGCGGAAAATTTCCAGACGTTTTGCGGCATTCATGGGGCGCAGGGGTCCTTACGCTCGATCAGCGTTGTATCGAGTAGTGGGTCAAGCACCATGGGTATCTACCTGGCGCTGTGCTTCATCCAATCGGTGTTGCGCTTGGGCCAACTGTTGCGGGTCGGCATGCTGATCCTGGGCTTTTTTCAGCTCGGCGCGGCGCATAGCCAGCTGAATCTTGGCGCGTTTTAGATCGGCATTACTGGAGGGCGGCGTCGGCGTGATTGTATGGCTCGCCTCTAGGGCGGCCAGTGCCTGCTCCGACGTTTCGAACTGTTGCTGTAGCGCAATCAATTGCGATTGTTGCTCAAAGGTCGGTGGATGCCCAAACGCCTTCAAGGACTTGTGCAACTGGGCGCGGCTCATCGCGACATTGATCTTGGCTTTCTTTACCGCCGCGTCCCGGGCAGCCTGTGCTTCGTCAAGTTGAACGGGCTCTATCGCCGGCGATCGCTTGAGCCTGGCAAGGCGCTCGGCCAATTTGTGTTCTTCTTCCTGGTGTAGGCGCGCGTTACGTTGTTCGAAGCGCTGCCGTGCGCGGTTGCGCTTGAAATCGCGTTGGCGGCGCTCCTCGTCGCTCTTCGCCAGGCCGCCCACAATCGCCAGGACTGTCGTTGGTGGGCGCATTTCGATGCAGTCTACCGGGCAGGGCGCTACGCACAGGTCGCAGCCCGTGCACTCGTCGATGATCACTGTGTGCATCAACTTGGCCGCGCCGACGATTGCGTCCACCGGGCACGCCTGGATGCACTTGGTGCAGCCGATGCATTCAGCTTCACGGATATACGCCACCTGTGCAGGCGCCTCGCCCCGGGTTGTATCCAGCTTCAGTACCGGCACGCTCAGCAACTGCGACAACCCGATAATGGTTTCCTGGCCGCCCGGCGGGCACTTGTTGATCGCCTCACCCTGGGCAATACCCTCGGCGTAAGGCCTGCAGCCCGGATGCCCGCATTTGCCGCATTGGGTCTGTGGCAGGAGCGCGTCGATACGTTGAATGAGGTTCATGCGTTGGTCATTGCGTTGAAACCCAGGAGCGTCACCCGAGTGATGACAATCCCCAGGGCATGCCGGTTAAACAAACAGAACCTGATTATCCGGCAACCAAGAGAGGGGCACTAGCTGAAAAGCCCTGTCGCCGAGACGACAGGGCTGTTGGGCAGGGCTTACTTGATGCGCTGGCCCGGCTTGGCGCCGCTGTCAGGGCTCAGCAGGTAGATCTCTTCACCGCCGGGGCCGGCCGCCATCACCATGCCTTCGGAAATACCGAACTTCATTTTCCGAGGCTTGAGGTTGGCGATCATCATGGTCAGGCGACCATCGAGTTTGGACGGGTCCGGATAAGCGCTTTTGATTCCGGAAAATACGTTGCGTTGCTCGTCACCGATATCCAATGTCAGGCGCAGCAGCTTGTCGGCACCTTCCACGGCTTCGGCCTTGACGATCAACGCGACGCGCAGGTCCACGGCGGCAAAGGCGTCGAACTCGATTTCTGGAGAAATCGGGTCCTTGGCCAATTCACCATTACCTGCCGGTGCCGTCGAGCCGGTATCGGTCTGGCTGGCAACCAGGTCTTCTTTCGAGGCGTCGGTCATGGCCTGGACTTTTACCGGGTCAATACGGGTCATCAGCGGCTTGAACTCGTTCAACGTGTGATTGCTGAGCAAGGTGGCGTGGTCGTTCCAGGTCAACGGCGCCACATTCAGGAACGCTTCGGCGTCGGCGGCCAGCAACGGCAACACCGGCTTGAGGAAGATCACCAGTTGGCGGAATAGGTTGACGCCGGTGGCGCAGATCGCCTGGACTTCAGCCTGCTTGCCTTCCTGCTTGTTCAACGACCACGGTGCCTTGTCGGCGATCCAGGCGTTGGCGCGGTCAGCCAGGCCCATGATTTCGCGCATGGCGCGGGCGAAGTCGCGTGCTTCATAGGCGTCGGCGATGCTTGGCGCGGCGGCCAGGAACGCGTCGGTCAGTTCCGGCGCAGCGTTTTCGGCGACCAGTACACCGGCGTTACCCTTGTGGATAAAACCAGCGCATCGGCTGGCGATGTTGACGACTTTGCCCACGAGGTCCGAGTTGACCTTCTGTATGAAGTCTTCCAGGTTCAGGTCCAGGTCATCGACGCCACGGCCCAGCTTGGAGGCGTAGTAGTAGCGCAGGTATTCAGGCGACAGGTGGTCCAGGTAGGTGCGCGCCTTGATAAAGGTGCCGCGCGACTTGGACATTTTCTGACCGTTGACCGTCAGGTAGCCATGCACGTTGATGCCGGTCGGCTTGCGGTAGCCCGAGCCTTCGAGCATCGCCGGCCAGAACAGCGCGTGGAAATTGACGATGTCCTTGCCGATGAAGTGGTACAGCTCGGCGGTGGAGTCTTTGCCCCAGAACGCATCGAAGTCCAGCTGCGGCGTACGCTCGCACAGGTTTTTGAAACTGGCCATGTAACCGATCGGCGCGTCCAGCCACACATAGAAGTACTTGCCCGGCTCACCCGGGATCTCGAAGCCGAAATACGGCGCATCGCGGGAGATGTCCCACTGCTGCAGGCCACTGTCGAGCCATTCGGAGAGTTTGTTGGCGACGGCGTCCTGCAAGGTGCCGCTGCGGGTCCAGGTTTGCAGCATTTGCTGGAAATCCGGGAGCTTGAAGAAGAAGTGCTGGGAGTCCTTGAGCACCGGCGTGGCGCCGGAAATCGCCGACTTCGGATCCTTCAGGTCGGTCGGTGCGTAGGTGGCGCCGCATTTTTCGCAGTTGTCGCCGTACTGGTCTTCGGTGCCGCATTTCGGGCAGGTGCCCTTGATGAAGCGGTCGGCCAGGAACATTTTCTTTTCCGGGTCGAAATACTGGGTCACCGAACGCTGGTCGATGTGCCCCGCTTCCTTCAATCGCAGGTAGATCTGGCTCGACAGCTCGCGGTTTTCTTCGCAGTGGGTCGAATGGAAGTTGTCGAAGTCCACCAGGAACTCGGCAAAGTCGGCGCTGTGTTCAGCCTGCACGTTGGCGATCAGTTGTTCCGGGGTGATGCCTTCCTTTTCGGCGCGCAACATGATGGCCGAACCGTGGGCGTCGTCCGCGCAGACATAGATGCATTGGTTGCCGCGATGTTTCTGGAAACGCACCCACATATCGGTCTGGATGTACTCAAGCATATGGCCAAGATGGATGGAACCATTGGCATAGGGCAGGGCGCTGGTGACGAGGATCTTGCGTGGCTCGGACATGGGGCTCGGCTACTTGATGAAACGGAGGTCGGCCACTATAAAGCGCCGGCGGATATATTTCACCCCGTGGCGCTGTTTCCGAATCTTCCGAACCTTCGAAAGCATGCCGTTAATTCGCCGGAACGGTTAGGATAGCCGCCTGTTTCAGTCAGTCTTTTTCGGGAGTAGCTCATGAGCGCCGTGAATCGCGCAGCGGTGGAAGCCGTTCTTCGCCAGTACACCGACCCCTATTTGAACCAGGACCCGGTCAGTGCCGGCTGTGTGCGTGGCATCGAGGTCCAGGGCGATCAGGTGTCAGTGCAAATGGAACTGGGCTACGCCGCCGGCTTGTTCAAGAGCGGCTGGGCGCAGATGCTGCAAATGGCCATCGAAAACCTCGACGGCGTGCGCTCGGCCAAGGTTGACATTCAATGCGTGATCGCGCCGCACAAGGCCCAGGCGCAGATCCCGGGCCTGGCCAACGTTAAAAACGTTGTCGCGGTGGCGTCCGGCAAGGGCGGCGTGGGTAAATCCACCACAGCGGCCAACCTGGCGCTGGCCCTGGCCCGTGAGGGTGCGCGCGTGGGCATCCTCGACGCGGACATTTACGGGCCCAGCCAGGGCGTGATGTTTGGCATTGCCGAAGGCACGCGGCCCAAGGTCAAGGACCAGAAGTGGTTCGTGCCGATCGAGTCCCTGGGCGTGGAAGTGATGTCCATGGCCTTCCTCACCGACGACAACACGCCGATGGTGTGGCGTGGGCCGATGGTGTCCGGGGCGTTGCTGCAATTGGTCACCCAGACCGCGTGGGGCGACTTGGATTACCTGGTGATCGACATGCCGCCAGGCACTGGTGATATCCAACTGACCCTGGCGCAGAAAGTCCCGGTGGCCGGCTCCGTGGTCGTGACCACCCCTCAAGACCTGGCGCTATTGGACGCGAAAAAGGGCGTTGAGATGTTCCGCAAGGTCAACATTCCGGTGTTGGGTGTGGTGGAGAACATGGCCGTGCACATCTGCTCCAACTGCGGTCACGCCGAGCATCTGTTCGGTGAAGGTGGTGGCGAAAAGCTGGCGACCCAGTACGGGGTGGAACTGTTGGCCTCGCTACCGTTGTCGATGCAGATTCGCGAACAGGCTGACGGCGGTAAGCCAACGGTGATGGCAGAGCCGGATAGCCAGATCGCCCTGATTTATCAGGAACTGGCTCGTCATGTGGGCGCGCGGATCGTGTTGCAGGAAGCCGCTGCCCCGGCGATGCCGACGATTACCGTCAGCGACGACTGAGATTGTTTAAGGTAAAAGGCCTCGACAGTGTCGGGGCTTTTTTACGCCTGGCAGAGGGGCAATGTGCGCTGATTACCCCTTTACGCAATTGTTCGTGTAAGCAATGGCTTACTTTTTCGTAAGCGTTTGGGGTTTTTATTCGCCGTATCCGTCTCGAAATTGCGAACGTGTTTTCTATCTTATTGAAATATAAGAATTATTTTCTGGTGTCTAAGCGGGTAAGCCCATCAGTGCGCTGGTAGCATCTCGTTGAACTTCCCTTGGAACTCTCTAACATCAGCCCTGTGTCCACGGATTGGCACGGCCATCACGGAACGATGGTTCAAGGAATATCGCGGGATGCGATTCATCAGGATGATGAAAAGGAATACAGGGACTAGGGAAAAAATGTGGGCGGGTCATACCGCCCCTTTTTTCGCCTGTAGGAAAGTGAACGCAGGCACCAGAATGCAAAAAAGGCCCTTGAGGGCCTTTTTTTGTTGGGCAGCGGCGTTTTAGCGCTCTAGTTGCTCAATCTTATTGGGTTTGCCATCCCACTCAGCGGCATCCGGCATCGGATCTTTGCGCTCGGTGATGTTCGGCCACACTTCTGCCAGCTCGACGTTCAACTGGATGAACTGTTCCATACCCGCAGGCACTTCGTCCTCGGAGAAAATCGCAACGGCCGGGCATTCTGGCTCACACAGGGCGCAGTCAATGCACTCGTCCGGGTGGATAACCAGGAAGTTCGGGCCTTCGTAGAAGCAGTCCACCGGACACACTTCTACGCAGTCGGTGTACTTGCACTTGATGCAGTTGTCGGTGACGACGAAGGTCATTTCTAATTTTCTCCTCAGGCGGCGGCAGCGAAACCCTTTATGGCAGGGCTCGCGAGGTTCGGGAGCGATAGTCTGCAGGCCAGGCTAAAAGTCTGCAGCATCCCAAACCGCGCGAGAGTCTACCAGCTTGCAAGCGTCTGCGTTATATCCGAGTCTTCAGTGCATATAACATTTCGAGCGCTTTACGCGGAGTCAAGTCATCCAGATCAAGCTTTGCCAACTCATCCAGCACCGGATGGGGCAGGCTGGCGAACAGGTCGCTCTGGTGTGGCGCCGAGGGCTTGCGGTTGCTCTTGGCAGGGCTGGCGACCACGGTTTCGTGCGGCATGGCCGTGGTTTCCAGGCGGCTGAGGTGCTCGCGGGCGCGCAGGATAACGTCGTTCGGCACACCCGCCAGTTGCGCCACGGCCAGGCCGTAACTCTGGCTGGCCGGCCCTGGCAGCACATGGTGCAGGAATACAATGCGCTCGTTGTGCTCGGTGGCATTGAGGTGCACGTTGGCCACCAGCGGCTCGCTTTCAGGCAACACGGTCAGTTCGAAATAGTGGGTGGCGAACAGCGTATAGGCGCGCAGATGGGCCAAGCGCTCGGCCGCCGCCCATGCCAGGGACAGGCCGTCAAAGGTACTAGTGCCGCGACCCACCTCGTCCATCAGCACCAGGCTGCGTTCGGTGGCATTGTGCAGGATGTTTGCGGTTTCACTCATTTCGACCATGAAAGTCGAACGACCACCGGCCAAGTCATCGCTGGAGCCGATCCGCGTGAAAATACGGTCGACCAGGGACAGCTCGCAACTGGCCGCCGGCACAAAGCTGCCGATGTGCGCCAGCAACACGATCAACGCGGTCTGGCGCATGTAGGTGGATTTACCGCCCATGTTCGGGCCAGTGATCACCAGCATGCGGGTGTCGTCGTCCAGCGACAGGTCGTTGGCGACGAACGGCGTGGTCAACACCTGCTCCACCACGGGGTGGCGTCCTTGCACGATGCGCATGCACGGTTCGCCGACAAAGCGCGGGCAGTTCAGGTCCAGGTTCAGCGCACGTTCCGCGAAGTTGCTCAGTACGTCCAGTTCCGACAGGGCTGCCGCAGTGTCTTGCAGCGGCGCCAGTTGGCCGATCAAGTCCTCCAGCAGCGCCTCGTAGAGCATCTTTTCGCGGGCGAGCGCACGGCTCTTGGCCGACAGCGCCTTGTCTTCGAACTCTTTCAGCTCCGGGGTGATAAAACGCTCGGCTCCCTTGAGGGTCTGGCGGCGCTGATAATCAATCGGCGCCTGCTCGGCCTGTTTGCTCGGCAGCTCAATAAAGTAGCCATGCACGCGGTTGTAGCCGACCTTCAGGTTGGCCAGGCCGGTACGGGCTTTTTCGCGGGCTTCCAGGTCGATCAGGAATTGCCCGGCGTTTTCGCTCAGGGCTTGCAGCTCGTCCAACTCACTGTCGTAACCGGTCTTGAGCACTCCGCCGTCGCGGATGATCGCCGGCGGGTTGTCGATGATCGCTTTGTCCAGCAGCGCCGCGAGTTCTGGGTAAGTGCTGCTGGTGACGGCCAACTGTTGCAGGTGCGGTGCGTCCAGGTCGGTCATCGCTGCTTGCAGTTGCGGCAGCGCGCCGAGTGCGTCGCGCAGGCGCGCCAGGTCACGGGGGCGCGCGTTACGCAGGCCGATACGCGCCAGGATGCGCTCGATATCGCCGATTTCTTTCAGTTGGGGTTGCAGCTTTTCAAAGCGATAGCCGTCCAGCAGGCACGTGATAGAGGACTGACGCGCTTGCAGCACCTTCAAGTCCCGCAGCGGACGGTTCAGCCAACGGGTCAGCAAGCGGCTGCCCATGGCCGTTTGGCAGCGATCGACCACCGATTGCAGGGTATTGTCGCGTCCGCCGGACAGGTTGGTGTCCAGCTCCAGATTGCGACGGCTGGCGCCATCCAGCACGACGGTGTCATCCAGGCGTTCGTGGCGCAGGCTACGCAAGTGCGGCAGGGCGGTGCGCTGGGTTTCCTTGGCATAGCTGAGCAGGCAACCGGCGGCGCCGATGGCGAGGGTCAGGGTTTCGCAACCGAAACCCTTGAGGTCCTGTACGGAAAATTGCTGGCACAGGCTCTTTAACGCCGAATCGCGCTCAAAATCCCACGGCGCGCGCCGCTTGGTCCCACGACGTTTTTCCGCCGGCAGGTCTTTTGGCCAATCATCCGGGATCATCAACTCCACCGGATTGATCCGCTCCAACTCCGCCAGCAGGTTCTCCCAGCCCTTGATCTCCAGCACCGTGAAATTACCGCTGGTGATATCCAGCACCGCCAGTCCGAACAAGCGTTCATCGCCCAGTACCGCGGCGATCAGGTTATCGCGACGCTCATCCAGCAGCGCTTCGTCACTCACCGTACCCGGCGTAATGATGCGCACCACCTGACGCTCCACCGGCCCCTTGCTGGTGGCGGGGTCACCGATCTGCTCACAGATCACCACCGATTCACCCAGTTTCACCAACTTGGCCAGGTAACCTTCCAGTGAGTGGTAAGGAATCCCACACATCGGAATCGCCTGCCCCGCCGACTGCCCGCGCGCGGTCAGGGTGATGTCCAGCAGCTTGGCGGCCTTCTTCGCATCTTCGTAGAAGATCTCGTAGAAATCGCCCATGCGATAGAACATCAACTGATCAGGGTGCTGGTTTTTCAGGCGCCAGTACTGCTGCATCATCGGGGTGTGGGAGGACAGATCGGACGTATTTTTACTCATTGGGTAGTAGGCAAATTCGTTGAAAGTGATGGGGCAAAGGGCGCGCTTGGCCCAGCAGTTTTTGCGATGGCGGCAAGGTTAACATGCGAGGTCGGCCCTTCGCAGGTCGCAAACGGAGAGGCAAAATATGAAAGGGTATGACTCAACCACGTGGGTTACAAATTCAGGTCATACACCGTAGAAGTGGTTCAGCAGTATCAGCTCACATACGGCTACAAAAATGCACAACACAATGAAGCCGGGGCTGAAGACGCGCTTGCGGTGGGACGAGCCCTCTCCCAGAGAACTTAGGTCTGCACCATCGGACACTACGGCCATAAGTGCCAGGAGGCCGAGGATCCAGGCCTTGGTCCAGAAACTATAGGTTCGCCATTGACTCATCCTTGCCCGCCCATCCCGTCGATATCTGCGATGTAGAAAAGGTTAACACTCAAGCCTGACCTTCGCAGGTCTGCTAAAAGGTATGCCGAGTGCATAAATAATGCATTTTGATGCAGGTCAGCATTTGCCAACCCCTTAAACACCCGGCACTATCCTCGTTATGCAAAAACGCAACGTTTCTATCGTCTTAAGAGAACTGCTGGGCCGCGACCGGATCTCCCCCACGGAGCTTTACCGGCGCACCGGAGTGCCTCAATCCACGCTGTCCCGGATCCTCAGCGGCAAAATCGTTGATCCATCGGACAAGCACATTTCCCGTATCGCCGAGTATTTTTGCGTCAGCACCGATCAACTGCGCGGACGTGTGGCGCTGGGCGTTTCGCGCGAAGAGGGGCGCGACCCGATGCATTCGGAACTCAAGGACATAAGCCTGTGGGACGATGACACCCCCGTGAATGATGACGAGGTATCGATCCCCTTTTTGCGCGAGGTTGAATTGGCTGCTGGATCAGGAAGATTCGTCATTGAGGAAAGCGAAAAGGCCAGCCTGCGTTTTGGAAAGCGCAGCCTGCGGCATAACGGAGTGCAGTTCGACCAGGCCAAATGTGTGACGGTGCGCGGCAATAGTATGTTGCCGGTGCTGCGCGATGGCGCGACGGTCGGAGTGAATGCCGGAAAAAGCGCGATTGGCGACATTGTCGATGGCGACCTGTATGCCATTAATCACAATGGCCAGTTGCGGGTTAAACAGCTCTATCGCCTGCCCTCGGGTATTCGCCTGCGCAGTTTCAATCGTGATGAGCACCCGGATGAAGACTACAGCTTCCAGGATATTCAGGATGAGCAGATCAGCATCCTCGGCCATGTGTTCTGGTGGGGCATGTACGCCCGCTAACCATCTTCTGTCAGACGAAGCCCGCCAACGTGCGGGCTTTTTTACCTGTAAAAAATCACTAAACCCTAAGCCTGTCGGGCTATAAATGCGTATGTGCATTTTGCCGAGAGAAATAAATGCATTAATGCATTGACTGTATATGCATCCAGTAATACTCTTCATCTCAAGCCAGCCAACAAGGTCTGGTGGAGGCGGCAAGGATGCTGCCTAGGAAGACAGGGAAGGCACGCAACATCGGCAAGGACGCCATCCGAGCGATGGCAAGGACGCCAGGCAACACCGGCAAGGATGCCGACGCTCTTTAGTTACAAGGTTGTATCCAGATAAACAGTAATGAATCGGCTTTGACGGTTCGGAAGGTTGGTCTGGGTGTACAGCTTGAAGCATCAGAACAGTTATCCGGCAGACAAGGATCGTGGTCGGAAAAACATCAAGGACCAATCCGTAACGCGCCAGTAGCGCCGAAGGACCGTATTACTGAAAAGCCTGGGCAACCGGGCTTTTTGGAATGCCTGCCTATACGGAATTACCCAGACACCGGCATGTTGCCGGCGTTGCTCAGCCAGGAGGCGCGACATGACAACCGAGCAGCAAGCGTTAGCGGAAATGCCTATCTGGCTGGTGATCGTACTGGCGCTGATCGGCGCAGTGTCCGGCGAAATGTGGCGCGCCGACAAGGAGGGCGCTCGCGGTTGGTCCCTGGTACGGCGCCTGGCGCTGCGATCCGGAGCGTGCATGGTCTGCGGTGTTTCGGCGTTGATGTTGTGCTACGCCGCGGGTATGTCGATCTGGACCGCCGGCGCGATTGGTTGCCTCACCGCCATGGCGGGGGCCGACGTCGCCATCGGCCTTTATGAGCGTTGGGCGGCCAAGCGTATCGGCGTCAACCAGGGCCCACCTTCCCGGCCGGATCAGCAATAACTGTGTGCTTTTTAGTCGAAGGGGGGCGTGCCTGCCAGGCCTATGTGCGTGGCGTCGCCTGTTAGCGTCTTGATTCAGTCTGTCGCTTGCGTGTGCGATTCGCTCCTGTAGGGTAGGCGAACGCCCGCCCACTTCTGGAGACGCCCGTGAACGACATCACCCCACTTGCTGCTGAACTAGGCCGACGTTTGCAGGTGCTCAATGCCCATGTCACCACCGCTGAGTCCTGTACGGGCGGCGGGATCGCCGAAGCCATCACGCGGGTTCCGGGGAGTTCTGCCTGGTTCGAAGCGGGGTACGTCACCTACTCCAATCGGCAGAAGACCCGGCAGTTGAACGTGCCGGAGGATTTGTTTCCAAAAGTGGGCGCGGTCAGTCGGGAAGTGGTGGAGGCCATGGTGCGCGGCGCCCAGGAAAAAAGCCTGGCGCGGTTTGCCGTGGCGGTCAGCGGTGTGGCGGGGCCGGACGGCGGCTCGCCGGACAAGCCGGTGGGCACTGTATGGCTCGCGTTCGGTGTGGGCGATGAGGTGACCGCCGAGCTTGAGCACTTCGCCGGCAACCGCGACGAGGTCCGCCGACAAACGGTAAAGGCCGCCCTTGAGGGCTTGTTGCGACGAGCTGCAGCAGAAATAGAAAATCAGGGGTAGGCGATCTCCGATCTTTGTGGAACAATACTGTCTACTTATACAGGTGTTGGCCGTCAGGCCTTATTGATTACGTGAGGACTTTAATGGACGACAACAAGAAGAAAGCCTTGGCTGCGGCCCTGGGTCAGATCGAACGTCAATTCGGCAAGGGTGCCGTAATGCGTATGGGCGATCACGACCGTCAGGCGATCCCGGCTATTTCCACTGGCTCTCTGGGTCTGGACATTGCGCTCGGCATTGGCGGTCTGCCAAAAGGCCGTATCGTTGAAATCTACGGTCCTGAATCTTCGGGTAAAACTACCCTGACCCTGTCGGTGATCGCCCAGGCACAGAAAATGGGCGCCACCTGTGCGTTCGTCGATGCCGAACATGCCCTAGACCCTGAATACGCCGGCAAGCTGGGTGTCAACGTTGACGACCTGCTGGTTTCCCAGCCGGATACTGGTGAGCAAGCCCTGGAAATCACTGACATGCTGGTGCGCTCCAACGCCATCGACGTGATCGTGGTTGACTCCGTGGCTGCCCTGGTACCGAAGGCGGAAATCGAAGGCGAAATGGGCGACATGCACGTGGGCCTGCAAGCCCGTCTGATGTCCCAGGCGTTGCGTAAAATCACCGGCAACATCAAGAACGCGAACTGCCTGGTGATCTTCATCAACCAGATCCGTATGAAGATCGGCGTAATGTTCGGCAGCCCGGAAACCACCACCGGTGGTAACGCGCTGAAGTTCTACGCTTCGGTCCGTCTGGACATCCGTCGTACCGGCGCGGTGAAGGAAGGTGACGAGGTTGTCGGTAGCGAAACCCGCGTCAAGGTTGTGAAGAACAAAGTGGCTCCACCATTCCGTCAGGCCGAGTTCCAGATTCTCTACGGTAAGGGTATCTACCTGAACGGCGAGATGATCGATCTGGGCGTGCTGCACGGTTTCGTTGAGAAGTCCGGTGCCTGGTATGCCTACAACGGCAGCAAGATCGGACAAGGCAAGGCCAACTCGGCCAAGTTCCTGGCAGATAACCCGGACATCGCTGCCACGCTTGAAAAGCAGATCCGCGACAAGCTGCTGACGGCCGCGCCAGACGTGAAAGCAGCCGCCAACCGCGAGCCGGTTGAAGAAGTAGAAGAAGCCGACACTGACATCTGAAGCAAACGATGACAGTTGTACTGGATACACTCGTCGCCGTTCGGCGCACTGCGATGGACCTGCTCGCTCGACGCGAGCACGGTCGAGTCGAGCTGACGCGTAAACTGCGTCAGCGCGGCGCAGACCCCGAGATGATCGATACAGCACTCGACCGGTTGACGGAAGAAGGGTTGTTGTCGGAATCCCGTTACCTTGAGAGTTTTGTCTCCTACCGCGCCCGCTCCGGTTACGGCCCTGCGCGAATTCGTGAAGAGTTGAGCCAGCGTGGTCTGCAACGTGCCGATATCGACCTTGCCCTGCGCGAGTGCGGTATCAGTTGGCAGGCGCAGTTGGAAGACACTTGGCGGCGCAAGTTCTCTGGCCAGATGCCCATCGATGCCAAGGAGCGAGCGAAACAAGGCCGCTTCCTGAGTTATCGCGGATTTTCTATGGAGATGATCAGCCGCTTGTTGAGCGGCCGAGACATGGATGACTGAGTTGACTGTGGCGAGGGAGCTTGCTCCCGCAGAGCTGCACAGCAGCCCTAAATCCTCCATCACCGACCTGATTCGCCACAAAAAAGACCCACTATGAAAATAGTGGGTCTTTTTTTGCGCTTAAAAATCAAGCCGTTTCCGGCGCCACCCGCTGCTGTGTCTTCCCTTGAGCCGATGCCCAGTTCTCCGGCAAGTTGATGTAATCCACCAACTCTCGCAACCGGCCCTGATCTCGCCCATTGAAGTTGAACACCAGCCGTGTCAAATGGCTGAATTTTGGCTCGTCATGATCCTCACCCGTATAGGCAAGTTGCTGGAATTCCCCGCTCAATCGCAGGCTGGCAAATTCACTCTGCAGATATTTAAGCGCTCGATCACTCAGCGGGTGATTCATACGCACCACAAACTCGCGCTTCAACCAGCGCGTGGAATGGAAGTTCGCATAAAACTGATTGATTTCCTCCACCGCTTCTTCAGCGCTGTATACCAAGCGCACTAACTTGAGGTCGGTCGGCAAGATATAGCGATTGGCTTCTAATTGGTTACGGATAAAGTCCAGGGCACCTTGCCAAAACCCGCCACCTGGCGCGTCCAGCAATACCACCGGTACCAGCGGACTCTTGCCGGTCTGGATCAGGGTCAGCACTTCCAGCGCTTCATCCAGTGTGCCGAAGCCGCCCGGGCACAGTACCAACGCATCGGCTTCCTTGACGAAAAACAGCTTGCGCGTAAAGAAGAAGTGGAACGACAGCAGATTCTCGGTGCCATCAATGGTCGGGTTGGCGTGCTGTTCAAACGGCAGGGTGATATTGAACCCCAGGCTGTGCTCCAGGCCGGCGCCTTCATGCGCCGCGGCCATTATGCCCCCGCCGCCGCCGGTGATTACCATCAAGTCGGAGCGTGCCAGCGCGGCGCCCACTTCACGGGCCAGGGCATACAGGGGACTTTCCACGGGCGTGCGCGCGGAGCCGAATACCGTGACTTTGCGTCGGCCCTTGAACTGTTCGAGCACGCGAAAGGCATGGTCCAGTTCGCGGATGGCTTGCAGGGTGATCTTGGCGTTCCAACGGTTGCGGTCGTCCTGGGCCATGCGTAGCACGGTGAGGATCATGTCGCGATACAGAGGGATATTCGGGCTGTTGGGGGCGATCAGATGGAGTTGCGCTTCGACCTGTTGCGTGAGGTCGGCTCCACTTTCTTCAAAGTGCCGGAGCAGGCTGTCATTCGGTTCGTATGGCATTCAACGTCTCCTTCTTACAGGGCCCGGATGGCCGACGAGCGATTCGCCGGAGGCTACGACACTGCATGTGTCGCTGCTTGCCGCAGAGGGCAACCTTCTTTTGCCCTGAAAATGTTACAGAACAGCATGAGAAATGCTGTGAGTGAGCTGTGGGGGATGGCCTGATGATGGGCTGAAAAACCCTTGCCTGGCAACCGCTTATTGGTCACTCACACGGAGTCTAGCTGCAGGCGGAGCGTTGAAGCGGGGGAAGTGCGCGTCACTGGCCAGCAACGCGCGAAGTCAGGCAGAGGTTACTTTTTCTTCTTGGCTGAAGCGGGGGCAGGGCAATCCGCTTCCACGAACTTCACCGACGCCACCGGGCGGTTAGTTTTGTTCTCGGTGATTTCGTAGCGCATGACCGCGCCCTTGGCCATCAGCTCGCGATAACCCTTGTTCAGGCACACGCTCTGGCCCAGCTGGAAATACACAGCCTTAGGGTTGGCCCGCATCTGTTCGGCGCGGTCGGGCAGTACGCTGAGGTGATCGATCAGTTGCATGCCTTCAACGGTGTAGGCCACTTCCAGGGTTTTTTCATCGATTTCCCGGGGCAGGTCCTTGTTGCTTTCGGTTGCGACGCTTTGCAGCTTCCTGTTCATTTGCGCCTCCAGCAGCGAGGCCGCCTGGGCGCCTACGGGCAAAACCAGCGCAAGCGCAATGGATGGGGCGGCAAGGCGCAGCATGGAACGCAGCATGAAACTCTCCTGATTCGGTTACTGGTGCATAGACCAGCCACTGCGCTGTGCGTTCAGTGGCGGGCAATTATAGGTGAGCCCTTGCCACTACAGCCAGGCGTATCGCTGGTAAACTGCCGCCACTTCAACCTTTCTTGAGCTATCCCGTGTCGATCTCTCCGTCCCTGCGGCGCATCCGATGAACCACGCCGTCTCCCGCCTGCGTACCCAGCGTCTGGCGCGTGCTATCAAGCCCTTCGTCAACCGGGGCTCCCGTGCCGAACGCTGCCCCGGTTGCCGGGTGATCCCCGAGTACTGCCTGTGCGATTGGCGGCCCAGGGTCCAGGCCAAGTCCGCCATGTGCCTGCTGATGCATGATGTCGAGCCGATGAAGCCCAGCAACACTGGCTGGTTGATCGCCGATGTCATCGAAGACACGACCGCCTTCGCGTGGTCGCGAACCGAAGTCGATCCCGAGTTGCTCACCTTGCTCGCTGACCCGCAATGGCAGCCCTATATCGTGTTCCCCGGCGAATTCGTGGCGCCTGAACGGGTGGTCGGTGAGGTCAAGGTGGAAGAGGGCAAGCGCCCGTTGTTTATCCTGCTGGATGGCACTTGGAGTGAAGCGCGCAAGATGTTTCGCAAGAGCCCTTATTTGGAGCATTTGCCGGTCCTGAGCCTGGCGCCTGAGCAACTGTCGCGTTACAAACTGCGCCGGTCCAAGCGCGATGATCATTTCTGCACCGCCGAAGTCGCCGCCTTGTGTCTGGAGTTGGCCGCCGACGGTGCCGCCAGCGAAGTACTGGACGCCTACCTCGACGTCTTCAGCACTCATTACCTGGCCGCCAAGTTCCAGATGCCTTTGGACCCGACTGATATCGTCCATACTCGACTGGCGCCCTATATACCGAGCGTATAGCCAGACGACGTTTGCATGATGGCACCGTAAAGCCACTCGCCGCTAAAATGCCCACTGGGCGTGGTGCTTGACCCCCCAGGCTACGCTGGGCATGCTGGGCGCCGATTGGGGCGCAACCGTGACTTTTCGACGTCGTTCCAGGCGCTTTTGACGTCGAGTTTGCCCTGTGGCAATGGCTGCCTGGCCGCTGCCGTGTGTACTGGCGAACCCTGAACCCATCAGGGCTGCCTTAAAAAACAGGATCATTTAATCAATGGCCACATACGAAATCCTGATAGCCGATGACCATCCGCTGTTTCGCAGTGCGCTGCATCAAGCGGTGACCCTGGGCCTTGGCCCGGACGTGCGCCTGGTCGAAGTGGCCAGCATTGCCGAGTTGGAGACCCGCCTCGCCGAAAAGTCCGACTGGGATCTGGTGCTGCTCGACCTGAACATGCCCGGTGCCTACGGTTTTTCGGGGTTGGTGTTGTTACGCGGGCAATACCCGCAGATCCCGGTGGTGATGGTCTCGGCCCAGGAAGACGCCGACGTGGTGGTGCGCTCCAAAGAGTTTGGCGCTAGCGGTTTCATTCCCAAGTCCAGCGCCATGGACGATATTCAGAACGCCGTGCGCAAAGTGCTCGATGGCGATGTGTCCTGGCCGCCGCAGGCGTTCGAAGAAATCAACGTGTCCGACGAAGCCAAGGCTGCCCGTGACGGCCTCGCCAGTTTGACGCCCCAGCAGTTTCGGGTGCTGACCATGGTCTGCGAAGGGCTGCTGAACAAGCAGATTGCCTACGAGCTGAGCGTGTCGGAAGCGACCATCAAGGCGCATGTGACAGCAATTTTCCGCAAACTGAATGTGCGGACGCGGACTCAGGCGGCGCTGCTTTTGCAACAACTTGAGTCAATTTCGTCGCAATAAAATGTCACGGGTTCACGCTTTTTTGACTTTGCGTGATCTAGCTTCCCCACTTCTTTGGTTCAGTTGCCTACGTCTATGTCGCCTTTCAAGGGTCAAACCGGTATCAAACGTATCTTCAATGCGGGGGGCTATTCCCTGGATGGCCTGCGCGCGGCTTTCACTGGCGAGGCGGCTTTCCGTCAGTTGGTGCTGCTCAACGTGATCCTGATCCCGCTGAGCTTTTTCCTGAACGTCAGCCGGGTCGAGCGCGCTTTGCTGATTGCGGTATGCCTGTTGGCCCTGATTGTCGAGTTGCTCAACTCGGCGGTGGAAGCGGCCATCGATCGCATCTCCCTGGACCGCCACCCCCTGTCGAAAAACGCCAAGGACATGGGCAGCGCCGCGCAATTCGTCGCGCTGACCATGATCACTCTGGTATGGGCAGTGATCCTGGTCTGAGCCTCAGGCAATGTTCGGCAGTACGATCTCGTCGCTGCGTTGAACCCCAGCGGTGAAAGCGCGACACAGCTCCAAAAACTCGCGCATCGCCGAGGTCTGGTACTTCTGCTTGTGCCAGATGAAGTAGAACTGTCGTGCCAGGTCCAGGTCCGGGGTCTCCACCGGCACCAGGCTGCCGCGCCGAAACGCGTCGCGCAGCGCCAAGCGCGAGATGCAGCCAATCCCCAATCCGGATTCCACGGCGCGCTTGATCGCTTCGGTGTGTTCCAGCTCCAGGCGGATATTCAGTGCGCTGCGGTGATGGCGCATGGCCTGGTCGAAAGTCAGGCGCGTGCCTGAGCCTTGTTCGCGCAGGATCCACGCTTCATGGGTCAGCTCTTGCATCGTTGCCACGCCGCGTTTGGCCAAGTGATGCTGCGGCGCGCAAAACACCACCAACTCATCTTCGACCCAGGTTTGCACTTCGATGTCCGGATGGCTGCAGTCGCCTTCGATTAGACCCAGGTCAATTTCGTAATGCGCAACCTGGTGCACGATATTGGCAGTGTTTTGCACATGCAGCTTCACTTGGCTTTCCGGGTGCTGCTGCATGAAGCTGCCGATCAACAGCGTCGCCAGGTAATTACCGATGGTCAAGGTGGCGCCGACTGCCAGGGAGCCGAAGCCGGACTTGCCATTGAGCAAGTCCTCGATCTCCTTGGCCTGGTCCAGCAATGCCACCGCCTGCGGTAATAGCTGATGGCCGAGCGCGTTGAGGCTCAGGCGTTTACCGGCACGGTCGAATAATTGGCAGCTGGATTGGCGCTCCAACTCGGTAATCGACGTGCTGGCCGCAGATTGGGATAAGGCCAGAAGGCCAGCAGCGCGTGAGACGCTTTCCTGCTGGGCGACGGCGACGAAGACTTGCAGTTGACGGAGAGTAAATCGCATATCGATATAACCGATAACCCTTATCTTAATAATCCAGTTAACAGATATTGTCGCCGCCATTAGAATGCTGTGCAATTGCGCGCTTCATCTCTGGCGCAGACCCACTTCCAGGAGTCCCCCGTACATGAGCAACATGAACCACGAGCGTGTCCTCAGTGTTCATCACTGGAACGACACTCTGTTCAGCTTCAAGTGCACCCGTGATCCGGGCCTGCGCTTCGAGAACGGTCAGTTCGTGATGATCGGCCTGCAACAGCCCAACGGCCGCCCGCTCATGCGTGCTTACTCCATTGCCAGCCCGAACTGGGAAGAACATCTGGAGTTCTTCAGCATCAAGGTGCCGGATGGCCCGCTGACTTCCCAATTGCAGCACTTGAAGGAAGGCGACGAGATCATCATCAGCAAAAAGCCGACAGGCACCCTGGTGCTTGACGATTTGAAGCCGGGCAAACACCTGTACTTGCTCAGCACGGGTACCGGTTTGGCGCCGTTCATGAGCGTGATCCAGGACCCAGAGACCTACGAACGCTTCGAAAAAGTGATCCTGTGCCACGGCGTGCGTTACGTCAACGAAGTCGCCTACCGCGAATTCATTACCGAGCACCTGCCGCAGAACGAATTCTTCGGCGAGGCCCTGCGTGACAAGCTGATCTACTACCCGACCGTGACCCGCGAGCCCTTCGAGAACGAAGGTCGCCTGACCGACCTGATGCGCAGCGGCAAACTGTTCCGCGACATCGGCCTGCCGCCGATCAACCCCGAGGACGACCGCGCCATGCTGTGTGGCAGCCCAAGCATGTTGGATGAGACCAGCGAAGTGCTGAACAGCTTCGGCCTGAAAGTTTCGCCACGGATGCGTGAGCCGGGTGACTACTTGATCGAGCGTGCATTCGTCGAGAAGTAAAACAGTCAGGCCATGTGCTGACTTCGCAACACAGTAGAACCCAATGTGCGAGGGGCTTGCCCCTTCCACATTGGGTTTCCGGTTTATCCGGCAGGCACCACTTCCAATACACAAATGACGCCAGCTTCAGGGTAGTGCCACCGCACATCCACATCCCAGAACTGCGCTCCGTATTCGCGCTCAGGCCCAGGCGTTTGATACGCCGGCCGTGGATCTTGCGCCAAACACTGATCAATCAACTCCACCAACGGTTCACCAAGGCGCTGCGCATGGCCTTGTGCCTGCTGCAGCGCTGTCTTCAGCCACTGCACCGCAATCAACGCCGGCGCACCACTGGCGATGCCATTGGTGGCCGTGTCGACAATATCGGCATACGGCACATACGGCTTGATATCCAAAACCGGTGTGCCATCGAGCAAATCGATCCCGGAAATCCATAGCCGGCCCGCTTCCACCTTGTCCAGCTTGACCACCGACTGGCCGATGCCGTTGGGCCGATGGGTCGCACGGGTGGCAAATACGCCCATGGACGTGTTGCCGCCCAGGCGAGGCGGGCGCACTTTGAGGCGTGGTGTGTCTTCCAGGGCCTGGTGGAACAGGAACAGCAACCACACATGGCTGACCTGCTCCAAGCCCTGCACCGCCTCACCACCGTCGAACGGCGCCACCAACTCCAGCACGCCCCGGGCTGCAGGCGCCAGTTGCGGTTGGCGCGGGATGGCGAACTTCTCCTTGAAGCAGGAGCGAACGAAGCCGACGGGCGAGACTTGATAGCTCATGGTTTACGCACGAACCCGCAGGGTCAGCCCCTTGAGGAAGTTGCGCAGCAACTGGTCACCACAGGTGCGGTAGTTGGTGTGGCCGAACTTGCGAAACAGCGCGCTCAGTTCCGGCTTGGACACCGGGAATTCGGCGGCCTTGAGGATGGCATGCATGTCGTCTTCCTTGAGTTCGAAGGCCACGCGCAGCTTCTTGAGGATGATGTTGTTGGTCACCGGCGTTTCGATCGGCTGCGGTGGACGGCTTTCGTCCTTGCCGCGCTTGAAGATCACCAGGCCGTCCAGAAAGTGGGCCATAACGTCGTCCGGGCAGAACACAAAGCCTTCTTCTTCGTCTTTCTTGAGGTAGGTCAGCAGGTCGTCCTTGGTCACGTCCATGCCGCCGAGCTTGATGATCTCGACCATCTTGTTGTCGCTGATGTCGAGCATGTAGCGCACGCTGCGCAGTACGTCGTTGTGAATCATGGTGGGCAATCCTGGTATTCAACTGAGGGCACCGCCTATCGGGCGGTACCGAGAAAAGGGGAGCGGCTTAGAACTTCTCTTTGCCGGACAGGTAACGCCATTGACCGACCGGCACCTTGCCGATGGACACGCCGCCGATGCGGATGCGGCGAATGGCCACAACCTTCAGGCCAACGGCTTCGCAGAACAACGCGATCACGCCGGGCTGTGGGTTTTTCATCGCAAAGCGCAGGCGGTTTTCGTTCTGCCAGCTGGCTTTGACCGCTGGCAGCTCTTTGCCTTTGTAGGTCAGGCCGTGGTTGAGGCGGTTGAGCCCGTGGGCAACCATGTCGCCCTCGACCTCCACCACGTATTCCTGCTCGATCTTGGCTGCATCGGCGGTCAACTTGCGCAGAATTTTCCAGTCCTGGGTAAAGACCAGCAGGCCGCTGGCCTTGGCCTGCAGGTCGGCGCTGGCGGTCAGGCGCAGGAAGTGGCCCTTGAGCGGGCGCTTGCTGAAGCGGTGTTCTTCGGACAGGGTGTCGGCGCTGATCGAGGCCATGGCCGTCTCGGCATCCACGCCGGCAGGGGCGTGAAGCAGGATGGTCACCGGCTCCGGCGCGGTGGCCTTGGCCTCGGGGTCGAGTTCGACCTTCTCGGTGGTGACCTTGAACTGCGGCTCGTCGATCACTTCGCCGTCCACCGAGACCCAGCCGCCTTCGATAAACAGCTCAGCCTCCCGACGGGAGCAACCGACCAGTTCGATAAGGCGTTTGGAGAGGCGTATGGGGTCAGTCATGACAAGGGCCGTAACAAAAGGGGGCGGCTATTGTACCTGCCTGGCGCCGGTTAATCCCGGCCCCATTTCAGCGCGGTGCTCTATTGATCAAACGCAATTCAAAATGGCGCGGTGTGGGTCAGCCACGGCATCGTTGCTGCTGCTGGCGCAAACGCAGATGCAGCAACGGATAAGGCTGGCCCAGGCCGTCATGCGCCGAACGACCGATTACTTCGAACCCAAACTTTAAATAAAACCCCAGGGCCTGGGGGTTCTGTTCGTTGACGTCCAGTTCCTCGGCGTTCATATGCTCAACCGCATACCCCAGCAGTTGCCGGCCGAGGCCCTGGCCACGGTGCTGTGGGTCGATAAACAGCATCTCCACTTTGCCCGCTGCTACGCCGGCAAACCCGGTGATGCGCTGGCGCGAGTCCTTGGTGCAGATCAGCATCACGGCGTCGAGGTAGCGGGTCAGCACCAACTCTTTGAGCAACACGATGTAACTGTCCGGCAAGAAATCGTGGGTGGCCCGCACCGAAGCCTCCCAGATCCGCGCCAATGCTGGGTAGTCACTGGTTTTAGGTGTGTGGATAACCGAATGCTGACGCATGCCCGCTGCCCCTCGCTGTGAACGGTGCTGATGGGCGAAACAATAGACCTAAAAAAGCCCTGCATCTTGTCCAGAAGCAGGGCTTTTTTATTCTTTACCGATCAGGCGCGTTTTTCCGCCCACAAGTCGTACTCGTCGGCATCGGTCACCGTGCACCACACCTTGTCGCCCGGCTTCAAGCCGCTGGCGTCGTCGATAAACACGTTACCGTCGATTTCCGGCGCGTCGAAGAAGCAGCGGCCAACGGCACCTTGCTCGTCGACTTCGTCGATCAATACTTCGATTTCCTTACCGATGCGCAGTTGCAGGCGCGCCGAGCTGATCGCCTGTTGGTGCGCCATGAAGCGTTCCCACCGGTCTTGCTTGACGTCGTCCGGCACCACGGCCAGGTCCAGCAGGTTGGCGGGGGCGCCTTCCACTGGCGAATACTGGAAGCAGCCGACGCGGTCCAACTGGGCCTCGGTCAGCCAGTCCAGCAGGTACTGGAAGTCTTCTTCGGTTTCGCCGGGGAAGCCGACGATGAAGGTGGAGCGGATGATCAGCTCAGGGCAGATCTGGCGCCAGTTCTTGATGCGCGCCAGGGTCTTGTCTTCGAAGGCCGGGCGTTTCATGGCCTTGAGCACTTTCGGGCTGGCGTGCTGGAACGGAATGTCCAGGTACGGCAGGATCTTGCCAGCGGCCATCAGCGGAATCAGCTCATCGACGTGCGGGTACGGGTAAACGTAATGCAGGCGCACCCACACGCCCAGGCTGCTGAGGGCTTCGCACAGTTCGGTCATGCGGGTCTTCACCGGCGCGCCGTTCCAGAAACCGGTGCGGTATTTCACGTCGACGCCGTAGGCGCTGGTGTCTTGGGAGATCACCAACAGCTCTTTGACGCCGGATTTGACCAGGCGCTGGGCCTCGTCCAGCACATCGCCCACCGGGCGGCTGACCAGTTTGCCGCGCATCGACGGGATGATGCAGAAACTGCAGCTGTGGTTGCAGCCTTCGGAAATCTTCAGGTACGCGTAGTGGCGTGGCGTCAGCTTGATGCCTTGCGGCGGCACCAGGTCGATCAGCGGGTTGTGGTCCTGGCGCGGCGGCACCACGTCGTGCACGGCGTTGACCACCTGCTCGTACTGCTGCGGGCCGGTCACCGCCAGCACGCTGGGGTGCACGTTGCGGATATTGCCTTCTTCCACGCCCATGCAGCCGGTCACGATGACCTTGCCGTTTTCCTTGATCGCTTCGCCGATCACTTCCAGCGACTCAGCCTTGGCCGAGTCGATGAAACCGCAGGTGTTGACCACCACCACATCGGCGTCCTGGTAAGTGGACACGACGTCATAGCCTTCCATACGCAGTTGCGTGAGGATGCGCTCGGAGTCGACGAGCGCCTTCGGGCAACCCAGGGAAACAAAGCCAACCTTGGGGTTGGCTTTTGCGATGGTGGTGGACATGTCTAACCTCGGTATTGAATGACGCCGCCGGTCGTGCACGACGAGGCAACGGACGGGCGCTTGGCGCGCCTCTGATCAAAAAGTGCGCAATTCTAGCGACGGGCAAAGCAATTGACCAGCTTTATGCAGGGAAATGCGACGAGTGCTGCGCTGGGTAATTCGCAGTGCGGCTACTTACGCTTTTTAAGCGTGAACATCTTGCTCTGTACGGTGAGATACGACTTTGGACATCCCCACGCCCAACGCCTGAAGCACTTTGAGCAGGGTGGAGAGCTTCGGGTCGCCGCCGACTGCAATGGACCGGTACAGATTTGCCCGATTGAGTCCCGTGTTCTGGGACAGGTTGAGCATCCCTCCACGCGCTTCCACCACTCGACGGACAGCGACAAGAAAGGCGTCCTCACCACCCGCTTCATCGATTTCTTCAAGTGCGGCGGATAGATACTCCAGAGCGAAGGCTTCGTTGTCTCGGAGCATTTCAAGGACGCTGTCTTCATGAGAGCGAGTACGAATAGTCATTTTTGCTGCACCTTATAGGATTTCCAGAGAGCCTTGGCTTGCTCGATGTCGTTCTGCTGCCTGGCCTTTGAGCCACCGCCCAACAGGAAAACAATTTTTCGGTCCTGGAGTGCGTAATACACGCGAAACCCAGGCCCAAAGTCGAGCTTCATTTCAAAGACCCCATCACCCACCGGCTCGGTTATTCCGAAGTAACCGAGTGACGCTCGGTCCACTCGGGTGGTGATTCTTGCTTTAGAACGATTGTCTTGAACGGTGTCTAGCCAGGCTTGGTAGATATCCACGCCATTGGCGGACAGCACGTGTTTCACTTCGTACATAAGGAATGTACCTTAAAAGAGACATGTCGATGATTGAGTTTCTATATCGACTGCGATCGCCGTGCGCGGGCACGTTTGATAGAGCGAACCAAGCCGGCCAAGGATTTCTTAATCGCATCGTTAAGGTAGGCACCGCCGAGTCGCGCCAAAATATACGGTCGGTGGTAAGTGTGATCAATGCAGGCAAAAAGGCTCCAAAAGGCTGTGTCAGTCATAACTGATCGCCTAAAGCAGCCTCTAAAGCACTTGAGCAGGGAAATGCGACGAGTGCTGCGCTATGCTTCGCGCCGTTACCCACCGGGAAAACCCGTGGGTCAACAAAACGTCTGTTACGAGAAGTAAAACAGCGCATGCTAGGGTCAGCTTAGAGGCGTTGTTTATAAAAGACCGCAGGTCAAAGGGCAGGAGTGGTTGATGGGTCAGGCAAGTAGTCAGGCAGCGGGTGCCGAGCATTCCAACGTCAAGCCGATTGGCATGCTGGTGGCAGCGGTTGGGGTGGTTTACGGCGATATCGGGACCAGCCCGCTCTATACCCTTAAAGAGGTGTTCACCGGCGGTTATGGGGTTCAGGTCAATCATGATGGTGTGCTTGGGATCCTGGCGCTGATCTTCTGGTCGCTGATCTGGGTGGTGTCGATCAAATACATGTTGTTTGTGCTGCGTGCCGACAACCAGGGGGAGGGCGGCATCATGGCCCTGACGGCGCTGGCTCGACGGGCGGCAGGGGAGCGCAGGAAGTTGCGCAGTTTCCTGGTGGTCTGTGGCCTGTGCGGCGCGGCGCTGTTCTACGGCGACAGCATGATCACCCCGGCGATTTCCGTATTGTCGGCGGTAGAAGGCCTGGAACTGGCGTTCGATGGCCTGGAAAAATGGGTCGTGCCCATTGCGCTGGTGGTGCTGGTGGCGCTGTTCCTGATCCAGAAGCACGGCACCGACCGTATCGGCAAGTTATTCGGACCGGTGATGGTGACCTGGTTCCTGGTGCTGGGCGGCCTGGGCATCTATGGCATCTCCCAGCATCCGGAAGTGCTCAAGGCCTTGAACCCGATCTGGGCCGTGCGGTTCTTCGAAGCTCACCCAGGCATTGGCGTGGCCATCCTTGGCGCCGTGGTGCTGGCATTGACCGGCGCTGAAGCGCTGTATGCCGATATGGGCCATTTTGGCCGCAAGCCCATCGCTCGCGCCTGGTTCATGCTGGTACTGCCGGCGCTGGTGCTCAATTATTTCGGCCAGGGTGCCCTGCTGCTGGGCGACCCGGAAGCCGCGCGCAACCCGTTCTACCTGCTGGCGCCGAGCTGGGCGCTGATCCCGCTGGTGGGGTTGTCGACCCTGGCTACGGTGATCGCCTCCCAAGCGGTGATTTCCGGGGCGTTCTCGTTGACGCGCCAGGCGATCCAGCTGGGTTACATCCCGCGCATGCATATTCAACACACCTCCAGCGCCGAACAGGGCCAGATCTATATCGGCGCGGTGAACTGGTCGCTGATGGTCGGCGTGATCCTGCTGGTGCTGGGCTTCGAGTCCTCCAACGCGTTGGCCTCGGCCTACGGTGTGGCCGTGACGGGCACCATGCTGATGACCACCATCCTGGTCTCGGCCGTGATGCTGCTGCTGTGGAAATGGCCACCGGTGCTGGCCGTGCCGGTACTGCTTTGCTGCCTGTTGGTCGACGGGCTGTATTTTGCGGCCAACGTGCCGAAAATCATCCAGGGCGGCGCGTTCCCCGTGGTCGCGGGGATCGTGCTGTTCGTGTTGATGACGACCTGGAAGCGCGGCAAGCAATTGCTAGTAGATCGCCTCGACGAAGGCGGCCTGCCGCTGCCGATCTTTATCAGCAGCATCCGCGTGCAACCGCCCCATCGCGTGCAGGGCACGGCGGTGTTCTTGACCGCGCGGCCGGATGCAGTGCCCCATGCGCTGTTGCACAACCTGCTGCATAACCAGGTGCTGCACGAGCAAGTGGTGCTGCTGACGGTGGTGTACGAAGACATTCCGCGCGTACCGGCCTCTCGGCGTTTCGAGGTGGATGCCTACGGTGAAGGTTTCTTCCGTGTGATTCTGCATTTCGGCTTCACCGACGAGCCGGATGTGCCTCAAGCGCTGAAACTGTGCCATCTGGACGATCTGGATTTCAGCCCGATGCGCACCACCTACTTCCTCAGCCGCGAAACGGTGATTGCCTCCAAACTCGAGGGCATGGCGCGCTGGCGCGAAGGTTTGTTTGCCTTCATGTTGAAGAACGCCAACGGCAACCTGCGCTTCTTCAAACTCCCGGTAAACCGAGTGATCGAGCTGGGCACCCAGGTCGAAATGTAGCCTGGCGCTGTACGGGGGCCGGCAATCGGCTCCCGTTTTGTCTTCTGAACCCTGTGCAATCGAGCGTTGTCGACTAGGCTCTACTCACCGTTAGAGAGTCTTGAAGCTCGCCCACAGAACCCGGAAGAGGTGCGCCATGAGTCAGCTGCTCGAACCCTATACCCTGCGTCAATTGACCCTGCTCAACCGCATTGCGGTGTCACCGATGTGCCAATACTCCAGTGACGATGGCCTGGCCAATGATTGGCACCTGGTCCACCTCGGCAGTCGTGCCGTCGGCGGGGCCGGGCTGATATTCACCGAGGCCACCGCCGTGACCGCCGACGGCCGCATCACCGCCCAGGACCTGGGCCTGTGGAATGACCAGCAGATTGAACCGCTGCAACGGATCACCCGTTTCATTGCCGCCCAGGGCGCGGTGGCGGGGATTCAACTGGCCCATGCCGGGCGCAAGGCCAGCACCCACCGGCCATGGATCGGCAAGCATGGCAGTGTCAAGCCCGAGGATGGTGGCTGGGTGCCGGTAGCGCCTTCGCCGATTGCCTTCGACCCGCAACACACCCAACCCAAGCAGCTGGATGAAGGGCAGATCCAGCAAGTGGTCGCCGACTTTGTCGCCGCCGCCAAACGCGCATTGACGGCGGGTTTCGAGGTGGTAGAGATCCACGCCGCGCATGGTTACCTGTTGCACCAATTCCTCTCGCCCCTCAGCAACCAGCGCCAGGACCAGTACGGCGGCTCGTTTGAAAATCGCATCCGCCTGGTGCTTGAGGTAACCAGGGCCGTGCGCGAAGTCTGGCCCCAAGAACTGCCGCTGTTCGTACGGGTGTCGGCCACCGACTGGGTGGAAGACGGCTGGAACCCCGATGAAACCGTGGAACTGGCGCGCCGCCTGAAAGATTTGGGCGTGGACCTGATCGACGTTTCCTCCGGTGGCACCGCCGCCAATGCCGAGATCCCCACTGGCCCCGGCTACCAGACACGGTTTGCCGAGCGCGTGCGCAAAGAGTCGGGCATCGCCACCGGCACCGTGGGCATGATCACCGAACCGGCCCAGGCCGAGCACATTCTGCGCACTTGCCAGGCCGATATCATCTTCCTGGCCCGCGAACTGCTGCGCGACCCGTACTGGCCGTTGCACGCCGACGATGACCTGGGCGGGCGCAAAGCGATCTGGCCGGCGCAGTACCAACGGGCGACTCATCGGGACCAGCCGATTCATGAGTCTGACTTGCGCGATTGAGTTTTTCTCGGCAGTCGTAAACCCACCCTGAGCCGGTGGGTTTTTTTTTGCGTATGGTCGTGGGATTTGGCTGTAGGTATTTGTTACCGAAGGGGTTTTTTAAGTGAATGCTCTAAAAAAATCCCACACGTAACGAGATTGTTTCTACGCTTAGGGTAGGACTGGTTGCTGGCCCAAGAAGTCAGTCTTGTCCAGGGAGGCGTAGCGCTTCACAGAAGGCACTGGGTGGGTGGGCGCCGTGAGTATTTGATCGAGATCAGGAGAAGCAGTCCATGGCCAAGTCCTATGGTGTAGCGGGTGTGGTGGCGTCTTTTTTGGCCCGCAGGCTGTCCTTGCGTGGTCGCAGGTTGAGTTCGGATGAGGCCGAATTGCTTACGCAGTATCGCGCTTTGAACGAAAACGATCAGGTGGCGATGCGTTATCTGGTGGGAGCGATGAAGAGTGTGTCGCGGTTTTAGGGTCAACGTAGAACCAGGGTGGGAGGGGGCTTGCTCCCGATGCGGTGTACCAGTCGGCTAACCTGTCACTGACACATCACTCTTGAGAGCAAGCCCTTCTCACATGGGTATCAGGTGTACTTGCGCAGCTCCGGCGCCGGCGGGAAGTACTGATACAGCCAGGTTTCACTCAAGGTGCGGTCCTGCGTGCGGATAAACAGGCGCAGCTCCACCGGTTCAACGCTGTCGCTGGTCGGGTACCAATCGAACAGGATGCGGTAGCCCTTGATGTTGTCCAGCACCAGCACGCTGAAGTCTTTCACTTCACCGTGGGAACAGGTCACCACCGGCTCGATCCCGGTGCCGGCGGGCAGGCGATCCAGGCCACCGCCTTTGAAGTCCACGGCGAAACGGCGCGCCCACACGTCCGGGTAATGCTCGCCCGGCGCCCAGCCTTCGGTGAAGCCGCCCATGCCTGAGCGGGTCGCGTCGACTTGCGCCAACGGTGTGCTCACCGGCGGCAAGGCGCTCCAGTACAGCTTGTAGCCGTAGTTGAGCGAGTCGCCGGCCGCCACCGGTTTTTTCGGGGTCCAGAAGGCCACGATATTATCCAGGGTTTCGCCCGTTGTCGGAATTTCCAGCAGGTCGATCGAGCCTTCGCCCCAGGCGGTGGTCGGTTCTACCCACAGGCTTGGGCGCTTGCTGTACCAGTCCACGGTGTCCTGGTAGCTGGCGAACTCATGGTCGGTCTGCACCAGGCCGAAGCCTTTCGGGTCTTTGTCGGTGAAGGTGTTGAACTGCAGCTTGGCCGGGTTATTCAGCGGGCGGCAGATCCACTCGCCATTGCCGCGCCACATCGCCAAGCGGTCCGAGTCGTGGATCTGTGGGTGGATGGTGTCGCACATCCGACGCTCATGGGTGCCGCAACTGAACATGCTGGTCATCGGTGCGATGCCCAGTTGTTCGATGGTGGTACGTGCATTGATATGCGCATCGATGGCCATCACCACCTGGCTGGCCTGGCAGTCGATATCGAAACGGTAGGCGCCGGTGGCGCTCGGCGAGTCGAGCAGGGCGTAGACCACGAAGCGGGTGGCGTCCTTGTCCGGGGTTTCGAACCAGAACTGCGTGAAGTCGGGGAATTCCTCGCGTTTTTTTGCATAGGTGTCGATGGCCAGGCCACGTGCCGACAGGCCGTATTGGCCGGTGGCATCCACCGCGCGGAAGTAACTGGCGCCGAGGAACGACAGCACGTCATGGCGATCCAGTTCCGGTGCCTTGAACAGCTTGAAGCCGGAGAAGCCCAGGTCGCCGGTCAGCTGTTGGGTGTCGACGGTGGTTTTTTCATAGTTGAACAGTGACGGACGAAAGTGCACCTCCCGCGCTTCACGGGTCTTGGGGTCGACGCTGTGCATGCGCACCGGCGTCTTGAAACCCATGCCGACGTGAAAGAACTGCACGTCCAGTTGGCCGTTCAACTCTTTCCACAGCGAATGCTTGCCGTCGTAGCCGATGGCGTTGAAATTCTGCGGGGTCATGCTCGCCAGGGTTGGCGGCAGCACCTGTTTGGTGTCTTTGTACGCGGTCCCGGCGAGTTGCTTGGCCTGGGCTTTCAGCGTGTCGAAGTCGAACGCCACGGCCTTGCCATCGGCGGCGCGGTTACCCGCCCAAGCCTGCGCGGCCAGCAGGCCGCTGGCCGATAAACCGGTGTAAGCCGCAATGGCCATGGACGCTTTGAGCAAATTCCTGCGATGCATAGAGACAACCTGTCGTGAGCAAATCCCGCGCCGTACCTGGCACGTGCTGGATCAGAAATTACGGTTCGGACATGCCTTCGGCCAAACGCAACGGACATTAAACAGACGCCGGATAGCTTAAGCGGTTCGGTGGGGAAGGAAAATTGATTGATGGCGGGGTGATGGCAGTGCATATGAAACAAGACGTTTCCGAGCCTGTGAGGGGAATACCCTACCCCGAAATCATGCAGATAAAAAACGGGGAGGGACTTGCTCCCTCCCCCATTGGCTTCAGTGCTTGAACATCACATGGCGAACGGTGGTGTAGTCCTCCAGCCCATACATGGACATGTCCTTGCCATACCCCGACAGTTTCTGACCGCCATGGGGCATTTCGCTGACGAGCATAAAGTGGGTATTTACCCAGGTGCAGCCGTACTGCAAGCGTGCGGCCAAGCGATGGGCTCGCCCTACATCGGCGGTCCATATGGATGACGCCAGGCCGTAGTCCGAATCATTGGCCCAGTTCAGCACCTGGGCTTCGTCGGCGAACTTGGTCACCGACACCACCGGCCCAAACACCTCGCGGCGCACGATCTCGTCGTCCTGCTGCGCATCGGCCAATACCGTCGGCTCAAAGAAGAACCCATTGCCTTGCACGGCCTTGCCACCCGTGACCAGGCGGATATGTGGCTGCGCCACGGCACGTTCGACAAACCCGGCGACGCGGTCCCGGTGCTGCGCGGTGATCAACGGGCCCAACTCGGTGGCCGGGTCATCCTGCAAGCCGTACTTGATGCTCGACACGGCGATGCCGAGTTTCTCGACGAAGGCATCGTAGATATCCGCCTGGGCATAAATGCGGCACGCGGCGGTGCAGTCCTGGCCGGCGTTGTAAAAGCCGAAGGTGCGGATGCCTTCCACGGCGGCGTCGATGTCTGCGTCGTTGAAAATAATCACCGGGGCCTTGCCACCCAGCTCCATGTGCATGCGCTTCACGCCGTCAGCGGTGCTGGAAATGATATTCGCGCCGGTGGCGATGGAGCCGGTCAACGACACCATGCGCACTTTCGGGTGGCTGACCAATGGGCTGCCCACCGTAGGCCCACGACCGAACACCAGGTTGAGCACGCCAGCCGGAAAAATCCGCGCCGCCAGCTCAACCATGCGCAACGCCGTCAGCGGGGTTTGCTCCGACGGTTTGAGCACCACGGTATTACCGGCGGCCAGGGCCGGGGCGATTTTCCAGGCGACCATCATCAGTGGGTAGTTCCACGGCGCGATAGAGGCGATCACGCCCACCGGATCGCGGCGGATCATCGACGTATGGCCCGGCAGGTATTCACCGCCCGCCGAGCCGCTCATGCAGCGGCTGGCGCCGGCAAAAAAGCGGAACACGTCGGCAATCGCCGGTATCTCGTCGTTCAGTGCGGCGTTGTACGGCTTGCCGCAGTTGTCCGATTCGAGCTTGGCCAGCTCAGCGCCGTGGGCTTCGATCGCGTCCGCCAGTTTCAGCAGCAGCAGCGAACGGTCCTTCGGCGCGGTTTGCGACCAGCTTTCAAAGGCCGCGTCGGCGGCACGCACGGCGGCGTCGACCTGGGCTTCGCTGGCTTCGTTGATTTCCACCAGCACCCGGCCCAATGACGGGTTGAATACGGCCTGGGCCGGGCCTTCGCCTTGTACCAGTTGGCCGTTGATCAGCAGTTTGGTTTGCATGGTTCAGCTCTCCTCAAACGAATGTTATTTCCCTGAAGAAACCGGCTCTAAATGTGGGAGGGGGCTTGCCCCCGATGGCAGTACATCAGACAGCCCTGTATTGACTGAAATACAGCTATCGGGAGCAAGCCCCCTTCCACATTGGAATCGCATTCCTCCAGTCAAGTTATTTACCGCCACTACCGGCCACGCTTTCCCCGCCACGTGTCAGGTAATAGGCCCCCAGAATCGGGACCATCGTCACCAGCATCACCAGCATCGCCACCACATTAGTCACCGGCACGTCCCGTGGGCGGCTGAGCTGGTTGAGCAGCCAAAGCGGCAAGGTGCGCTCGTGGCCGGCGGTGAAGGTGGTGACGATGATTTCGTCAAACGACAGCGCAAAGGCGAGCATGCCGCCGGCCAGCAGCGCCGAGCCCAGGTTGGGCATGATGATGTAGCGAAAGGTCTGCCAGCCGTCGGCGCCCAGGTCCATCGAGGCTTCGATCAGGCTGTGGGAGGTACGGCGCAACCGTGCGATCACGTTGTTGTAGACGATCACCACGCAGAACGTTGCGTGGCCGACGATGATGGTGAACATCCCAGGCTCGATGCCCAGCGTCTTGAACGTGGCCAGCAAGGCGATACCGGTGATGATCCCCGGCAGCGCAATCGGCAGGATCAGCATCAGCGACACACCTTGCTTGCCGAAGAACTCCCGGCGATACAACGCCGCCGACGCCAGCGTGCCGAGCACCATGGCAATCAGGGTGGCAATCGCGGCGATCTGCAGCGACAGCTTGATCGCTTCCAGCACATCCGGCCGGGCGAAGGCCACGCTGAACCACTTCAAGGTAAACCCCTGGGGCGGGAAGCTGAACGCGGCCTCTTCGGTATTGAAGGCGTAGAGGAAGATGATCAGGATCGGGAAGTGCAGAAACACCAGGCCGCCCCAGGCTGCGATTTTCAGGCCCAGTGATGATTGATCAGAGTGCATCGAAGGCCCCCAGGCGTTTGACGATGGACAGGTACACGGCGATCAACACGATCGGCACCAGGGTGAACGCCGCGGCCATGGGCATATTGCCGATGGCGCCTTGCTGGGCGTAGACCATGCCGCCGACAAAGTAGCCCGGCGGGCCCACCAGTTGCGGCACGATGAAATCGCCCAGGGTCAGTGAAAACGTAAAGATCGAACCGGCGGCGATCCCTGGCACCGACAACGGCAGAATCACCTGCATAAAGGTCTGGCGCGGCTTGGCGCCCAGGTCGGCCGAGGCTTGCAGCAGCGACGGCGGCAAACGCTCCAGCGCTGCCTGGATCGGCAGGATCATGAACGGCAGCCAGATATACACAAACACCATGAACCGCCCGAGGTGCGAGGTGCTCAAGGTGCTGCCGCCCACGCCGGGAATGCCCAGCACGAACTGCAACAGCGGCTCCAGCCCCAGGTGCTGCACGAACCACTGCGCCACGCCGCCCTTGGCCAGCAGCAGTGTCCAGGCGTACGCCTTGACGATATAGCTGGCCCACATCGGCATCATCACCGCGATATAGAAAAACGCCTTGGTCTTGCCCGTGGTGTAGCGCGCCATGTAGTAGGCGATAGGGAAGGCCACGATCGCGCTGGCGATCGACACCACGATGGCCATGCTCAAGGTGCGCAGGATGATGTCGAAGTTCGACGGCTGGAACAGCGCGGCGAAGTTGGCCAGGGTCAGGTCCGGCGTGACCGCCATGGTGAAATCGTCGAAGGTGTAGAAACCTTGCCAGAGCAGGGTCAGCAGCGAACCCAGGTAGATCGCGCCGAACCAGATCAACGGCGGTATCAGCAACATCGCCAGGTAGAGGTTGGGCTTGCGGTACAGCAGGTTGGAAAACCTGCGCAGCGGCGGTTGTCGGGAAACGGCCAGGCTCATCTCACACCTCGCCTGTGCTGTCGGCCAGCGGCGTCATGGCTTGCCGCGCCCAGCGTGCGGTGATGGTCTGGCCGACCTGATGCGCACTGCTGGTATCGAGCCACTGGTTGTTGGCCTGGCTGATGTTCAGCGCCTGGCCGTTTGCCAGTTTCAACTCGTAGCGCGTGGCACTGCCCTGGTACTGGATGTCGTGGAGCACACCGCTGATTTCCACGTCACCGGCCGCCACCGGGCCTTCGGCAAAACGCACGTGTTCCGGGCGGATCGAAAACGCCTGCGCACTGCCGCTCAGCAGCTGGGCCAGCTCGCCGCGAATCACGTTGGAGGTGCCGACAAACTCCGCCACGAACGCGGTGGCCGGTTTCATATAGAGGTTGCGCGGGGTGTCGACCTGTTCGATGCGGCCTTTGTTGAATACCGCCACGCGGTCGGACATTGACAGCGCTTCGGTCTGGTCGTGGGTCACGAAGATAAACGTGATGCCCAATTGCCGTTGCAGCTTTTTCAGCTCGCTTTGCATCTGTTCGCGCAGCTTGAGGTCGAGGGCGCCCAACGGTTCGTCGAGCAGCAACACCCGCGGGCGATTGACCAGCGCGCGGGCCAGGGCTACGCGTTGGCGTTGGCCGCCGGAGAGTTGCACCGGTTTGCGCTCGCCATAGCCGCCCAGGGCCACCATGGCCAGGGTTTCTTCGGCACGGCTCAGGCGCTCGGCCTTGCCCACGCCTTTGACTTTGAGGCCGTAGGCCACGTTGTCGCGCACGGTCATGTGGGGGAACAGCGCGTAATCCTGGAACACGGTGTTGACGTCGCGCTGGTAGGGCGGCAAGCCGGCGGCTTCCTCGCCATGAATACGGATCGAGCCCGCGCTCGGCTGCTCGAAGCCTGCGATCAGGCGCAGGCAGGTGGTCTTGCCCGAGCCCGAAGGGCCGAGCATGGAAAAGAACTCGCCGTCCTGGATATCGATGCAAACCCGGTCAACGGCCTTTACTTCGCCGAACTGACGAGAAACGTGGGTGAATTGGACTGCAAGCGTCATGGTGCGGTGCTCCAAAAAAGCATGGGCCGTCGCAGCGGCCCGGCCTGGGCTTCTGAAAAAACAACAGATCTGTGAATACGGTCAGTGTGGGAGGGAGCAAGCCCCCTCCCACAGGGGCCTATGTTGTCTGAAGGGCCTCAGCGCCCACCCATGATCGCGATGTAATCCTGGGTCCAGCGGCTGTACGGCACGAACTTGCCGCCTTCGGCCTGCGGGGTTTTCCAGAAGGCGATCTTGTCGAACTGGTCGAACCCGTTGGTCTTGCAGCCTTCGGCGCCGAGCAGTTCGCTCTCTTTACACGCTGCGGGCACCGCCGGCAGCGAGCCGAACCAGGCGGCCACATCGCCCTGGACCTTGGGTTGCAGCGACCAGTCCATCCACTTGTAGGCGCAGTTGGGGTGTTTGGCCTCGCTGTGCAACATGGTGGTGTCGGCCCAACCGGTGGCGCCTTCTTTCGGGATGGTCGAGGCGATCGGCTGCTTCTCGTTTTGCAGGCCGTTGACCTGATACGGCCAGGCGCTGGAGGCCACCACGCCTTCGTTTTTGAAGTCACTCATTTGCACGGTGGTGTCGTGCCAGTAGCGGTGGATCAGCGGTTGCTGGGCGCGCAACACGTCGAGCACGGCCTTGTATTGGGTTTCGGTCAGTTCGTACGGGTTCTGGATACCCAGCTCCGGCTTGGTCGACTTGAGGTACAGCGCCGCATCGGCGATGTAGATCGGGCCGTCATAGGCCTGCACGCGACCCTTGTTCGGTTTGCCGTCCGGCAGGTTCTGCGCCTTGAACAGCACATCCCAACTGGTGGGCGCGGTCTTGAACACGTTGGTGTTGTACATCAATACGTTCGGGCCCCATTGGTAAGGGGTGCCGTAGGTTTGCTGGCCTACCACGTACCACGGCCCGTCCTTGAGGCGCGGGTCGATGTTTTTCCAGTTGGCGATCAACGCGGTGTTGATCGGTTGCACCCGTTTGCCGGCGATCAAGCGCAGCGATGCGTCACCCGACGCGGTGACCAGGTCGTAACCCCCCTTGGCCATCAGGCTTACCATTTCGTCCGAGGTGGCGGCGGTTTTCACGTTGACCTTGCAGCCGGTTTCCTTCTCGAAACCGGTGACCCAGTCGTAGGCCTTGTCGCTTTCGCCGCGTTCGATATAGCCGGGCCAGGCGACGATATCCAACTGGCCTTCACCTGCGCCAACGGCCTTGAGCGGTTCGGCGGCCTGAACGCTGACGCTGGCCAGCAGCGCGGTGGTCAAGGCGCTGAGTAATGCTGTCTTGTGCGCGGACATGGGGGTTCCCTCTTCTTTAATTATGGTCGGGGCAGTGTTTTGAACCGGTGACGCATGAGCGTAGTTGTTGTTTTAAAGATGCTGGCCGTGGCGAGCCATGATGTGGCGCACCACGCTGTAGTCCTGTAGCGAATCGCTGGACAGATCCTTGCCATACCCCGAGCGCTTCAAGCCGCCGTGGGGCATCTCGCTGACCAGCATGAAATGGCTGTTGATCCAGGTGCAGCCGTATTGCAGACGCGCCGCCACTTGCATGGCCTTGTCCAGGTTTTGCGTCCACACCGACGAGGCCAGGCCGTATTCGGACTCGTTGGCCCAGTCCACCGCGTGTTCCAGCTCGTCAAACCGCGTCACGGTGACCACCGGGCCGAACACTTCGCGCTGCACGATTTCATCATTCTGTTTACAGCCGGCGAGCAAGGTCGGCTGGTAATAAAAGCCCGCCCCGGAATGCACGGCGGCACCGGTGACGCGTTCGATATGCGGCTGGCCGAGGGCGCGTTCGACAAAACTGGCCACGCGGTCGCGCTGGCGCGTGCTGATCAGCGGGCCCAGTTCATTGTCGGCATCGCGCTTGCCGGCAAAACGCAGGCTGCTGACCGCTGCGCCCAGTTCGGCGACCAAGGTGTCGTGGATACCGGCCTGGGCGTAAATACGGCACGCGGCGGTGCAATCCTGGCCAGCGTTGTAATAACCGTAAGCGCGCACGCCCTCGACCACGGCTTGCAGGTCGGCGTCGTTGCACACAATGACCGGGGCCTTGCCGCCCAGTTCCAAATGGGTGCGCTTGAGGGTCTTGGCGGCGGCCTGGAGGATCTTTTGCCCGGTGACGATATCGCCGGTCAGCGAGACCATGCGTACTTTCGGGTGACTGACCAAGTGGCTGCCGACGCCTTCCCCGCCGCCACACAGGATGTTGATCACCCCGCGTGGTAACAAATCCTTCAGGGCCGGCGCCAGGGCGAGGATCGACAACGGCGTGTGCTCCGACGGCTTGAACACTAAGGTGTTGCCGGCGGCCAGTGCCGGGGCGATTTTCCAGGCGGCCATCATCAACGGGTAATTCCATGGGGCGATGGACGCCACCACGCCAATCGGGTCGCGCCGCACCATGCTGGTGTAGCCCGGCAGGTATTCGCCGCTGAGCTGGCCGGTTTGGCAACGTACGGCACCGGCGAAGAAGCGGAACACGTCGACGGTGGCACTCAAGTCATCCTGGCGCGCCAGGTGCAGCGGCTTGCCGCAGTTCAGGGATTCCAGGCGGGCCAGGTAGTCGGCTTGTTTTTCGATGGCATCGGCGATGCCGAGCAGGATGTTGGAGCGTTGCTGCGGCGTGGTGCGCGACCAACCGGCAAATGCACGGTGGGCGGCCAGGATGGCGCTTTCGACTTGCTCGGGGCTGGCTTCGGCGATCTGGGTGAGCACTTCGCCGGTGGCCGGGTTGAGGATCGGCTCGACAAACCCTTGGCCAGGGACCAGTTCGCCGTCGATCAGCAACGCAGTGAGCAGCGGAGTGGGCGCGCCGGACATTTTTCGTGATCTCTTTTCTTGTGCGGTCATGGGCGTTCTCTTACAAGGCGCCTGACCTTCTCTTAGGGGATCAACAGAGACTAGAGGCCAGGCACGAGCTCAACAAATACTAAATACTGAATGCAGCATTCGATTAAATAGATGACTTGCGTGGGTGTGGCTGCTCCCGGGCCACGGTAAGGAATGGGTCGACCAGCGCGGGCCTTGCCGTGCCACGGCGCCAGGCCAGGCCTACGTCGAGGGTCTGGCTGAGGTCGGCAATGGGCCGCGCTTCAATGATGTCGCCCTCCAGTGACCAGGGCCGGTAGGTCATGTCGGGCTGGATCGACACGCCCAGGCCTGCGGCAACCAGGCTACGCACGGCTTCCGTCGATGCCGTGCGCAATGTGACGCGCGGTTGCAACCCTGCGCTGGTCCACAGGCGCTGGGCGTTGTGGCCCATTTCGTCGACGTTCAGTTGGATCAGCGGCTCGCGCGCCACATCGGCGAGGTTGATGCTGTCGTGCTCCAGCAGCGGATGTTGCGCCGGCAGCCACAGGCGATGGGGCGAATGGGTCAGCACTTCGGTCTGCAACGCATGGCGGTCTTCCAGGTTGGAGAGGATCAGCACGCCCACGTCGATCTCGCCGCTGACCAGCAAATGCTCGATATACGGGCGCTCGTCTTCCATCACGCGGAGTTCCACATTGGGGTAGGCACGCTGGAAACGGGTGAGCAGGTCCGCCAGGTAATAGCCGGCGACCAGGCTGGTCACGCCGATGATCAGCTGCCCAGCCACCTGGTCGGTGCTCTGTTGCAGGCTGCGCTTGGCGTTGTCGACGGTGGCGAGGATCAGGTGCGCCTGGCGCAGGAACTGGTGGCCCTGGTGGGTCAGCGTCATGCCCTTGGCGTGGCGGTTGAACAGGTTGACGCCGATTTCCTGCTCCAATTGCTGGATCGCCAGGGTCAGGGTCGATTGGGAGATGAACGCGGTTTGCGCGGCGGCGGAGATCGAACCGGTCTCGGCCACGGCAATGAAGTGCCGGATTTGACGCAGGGTCATCATGCTGGAATTACCGGTGGGGTGTTTTTATAGATTTGATCGAGTGTATATCGATTTTAGCGAACGGCACCGGCGTTACATCTGGAAGCACTCTAGATCGGGGTTTTTTGGCACTTAGTTTTACGCTGGTGGCCTATTGGTCCTATGAACCCAAGTGTCTGGAGGCTTTTATGAACACCCGTGGATTGCTCGATCAGTTGCTCAAATCGGGCCAGGACATGTTGCAAAACAAAGCTGGCGGCCAACGTAAGCAGGACGATAAAGGCGCATTGGGCGGTTTGCTCGGCAGCGGTGGGCTGGGCAGCCTGCTCGGCGGCGCGGGTGGCGGTGCCTTGGCGGCCGGCGCCATGGGCCTGTTGCTGGGCAACAAAAAGGCGCGCAAATTCGGCGGCAAGGCCCTCACTTATGGCGGGCTGGCGGCGCTGGGCGTGATCGCCTACAAGGCCTACGGCAACTGGCAGGCCAATCAGGCCGGCGCCCCTCGGGGCGAACCGCAAACCATTGACCGCCTGCCACCGGCCCAGGTCGAGCAACACAGCCAGGGCATCCTCAAGGCGCTGGTGGCCGCGGCAAAAGCCGACGGGCATGTGGACGAGCGCGAGCGCGCACTGATCGAGGGTGAATTCACCAAACTGGACAATGACCGCGAACTGCAAAGCTGGCTGCACGCCGAACTGAACAAACCGCTGGACCCGGCCGACGTGGCGCGAGCGGCCGGCACCCCGGAAATGGCCGCCGAGATGTATATCGCCAGCGTGATGTTGGTGGACGAAGAAAACTTCATGGAAAAGGCCTATCTGGACGAATTGGCGCGTCAACTCAAGCTTGAACCAGGTTTGAAACTGGAGCTGGAAAAGCAAGTGCGCCAAGCCACCCTCTGAGCCTTTGCGCTTATATCAGGCACCCCGTCTGGTGCAATACCCCGGGGTGTTTTTGCAATTTGCGAGCGCTGCATCCAAACCCATTGATTTATGAGGGCTTGCGCTCGGCTATACTGCCCTCCATTTGAATGGCCCTCCGAGGAATTACTGTGAAGAATTGGACCTTGCGCCAACGCATCTTGGCAAGCTTTGCGGTCATTATCGCCATCATGCTGCTCATGGTTGTGGTCTCGTATTCGCGGTTGATGAAGATCGAATCCAGCGAAGTCGCGGTGCGCGACGATGCGGTGCCGGGGGTGTACCTCAGTTCGATGATCCGCAGCGCGTGGGTCGACAGTTACCTGCATACCCTGGAACTTCTGGGCCTGCGCGAAGATAAAAAGCTCAGCGATGCCGACAAGGCCGAGTTCATAAGCTTCGAAACGCGCATGCTGCAGCAGATGGCGCTCTACGAGAAAACCATCGCCGCCGGTGACGACCGTTCCGAGTTCGACAAATTCGAAACCTTGCACCAGCTCTACAACAAGAGCCTGGCCACCGTGAAAGAAAGCTTGCAGCGCGGTGACGTCGCGGCCGCGCGCAAAGAGTTCGACACGCAACTGACTCCGGCCTGGACCGCAGGCCGGATGAAGCTCAACGACATCATTACCGAAAACAAGAATGTCGCCGACCGTGCGACCAACGCCATTGATGATGCGGTGTCCGCCGCGAAAATCAGCATGTTCCTGTCGCTGCTCGTGGCCCTCTTCGCCGCCGGCCTGTGCGGCCTGCTGCTGATGCGCGCAATCATGGCGCCGATGCAGCGTATCGTCGAAATCCTTGAGGTCATGCGGACCGGTGACCTGAGCAAGCGCCTGAACCTTGAGCGCAAGGACGAATTCGGCGCCGTGGAAACCGGCTTCAACGACATGATGACCGAACTGACGGCCCTGGTGTCCCAGGCCCAGCGCTCGTCGGTACAGGTGACCACCTCGGTGACAGAGATTGCCGCCACCTCCAAGCAGCAGCAGGCCACGGCCACTGAAACCGCTGCCACCACCACCGAAATCGGCGCCACCTCGCGGGAAATCGCCGCCACGTCCAAAGACTTGGTCCGCACCATGACCGAAGTGTCCACCGCCGCCGACCAGGCTTCGGTGGCCGCCGGTTCCGGCCAGCAGGGCCTGGCCCGCATGGAAGAGACCATGCACTCGGTGATGGGCGCCGCCGACTTGGTGAACGCCAAGCTGGCGATCCTCAACGAGAAGGCCGGCAACATCAACCAAGTGGTGGTGACCATCGTCAAGGTGGCCGACCAGACCAACCTGTTGTCGCTCAACGCGGCCATCGAGGCCGAGAAGGCCGGTGAATATGGACGCGGTTTTGCCGTGGTCGCCACTGAAGTGCGCCGCCTGGCCGACCAGACCGCCGTGGCCACCTACGACATCGAGCAGATGGTGCGCGAGATCCAGTCGGCGGTCTCCGCCGGGGTGATGGGCATGGACAAGTTTTCCGAGGAAGTGCGTCGTGGCATGTTCGAAGTGCAGCAGGTGGGCGAGCAACTCTCGCAGATCATCCACCAGGTGCAGGCGCTGGCGCCGCGCGTGTTGATGGTCAACGAAGGCATGCAGGCCCAGGCCACCGGTGCCGAGCAGATCAACCACGCGTTGGTGCAACTGGGCGATGCCAGCAGCCAGACGGTGGAGTCCCTGCGCCAGGCCAGTTTTGCGATTGATGAGCTGAGCCAGGTTGCGGTGGGCCTGCGCGGCGGCGTTTCGCGTTTCAAAGTCTGATGAGCGACCTCGCGGCTAAACGCGGCGCCGTCCTGGCAGCGAAAAAGGCGTTGTTCCTGGTGTTTCACATCGGCAGTGAACGGTATGCCCTCAAGGCCACCGAAGTGGCCGAAGTGCTGCCACGCCTGCCGCTTAAGCCGATCGCCCATGCACCGCTGTGGGTCTCGGGCATCTTTGCCCATCGCGGCGCGCTGGTGCCGGTGATCGACCTCAGCGCATTGACCTTCGGCACCCCGGCCCAGGCCCGCACCAGCACGCGGCTGGTGCTGGTCAATTACCAGCCGCACCCGTGGATAGAAGCGCGCTGGCTGGGGCTGATCCTGGAGCAGGCCACCGACACCCTGCGTTGCGACCCGGCGCAGTTCCAGCCCTACGGCCTGGACAACCGCCAGGCGCCGTACCTGGGGCCCGTGCGCGAAGACGCGCAGGGCCTGATGCAGTGGATCAGCGTGAATGACCTGCTCACCGATGAAGTGCGCGCCTTGTTGTTTTCTGCCGAGCTGAGCCTATGAGCCACGACCCACGCTTCTTTGTCTTCTTGAAAGAACGTATCGGCCTGGACGTCGCATCGGTCGGCGAAGCGATCATTGAGCGCGCGGTGCGCCAACGCAGCCAGGCGGTGCAGGCGCAAACCGCAGGCGAGTACTGGCAGCACCTGCAAAGCAGCGAAGATGAACAGCAAGCGCTGATCGAAGCGGTGATCGTCCCCGAAACCTGGTTTTTCCGTTACCCCGAGTCCTTTGCAACCCTGGCCCGACTGGCCAAGGCGCGCCTGCTGGAGATCAAGCAGATGCGCGCGCTGCGCATCCTCAGCCTGCCGTGTTCGACCGGCGAAGAACCCTATTCGATCGCCATGGCCTTGCTCGATGCGGGCCTGGCGCCGCACCAGTTCAAGGTGCAGGGAATGGACGTCAGCCCGCTGTCGGTGGAGCGCGCGCGACGGGGTGTGTACGGCAAGAACTCCTTTCGCGGTGGCGACTTGGCGTTTCGCGAGCGCCATTTTGTGGAGTGCGGCGACGGTTATCACATCGCCGACCGCGTGCGCGAACAGGTGCGCTTGCAAGTCGGCAACCTGCTCGACCCGGCGCTGCTGGCCCATGAGGCGAGTTATGACTTCGTGTTTTGCCGCAACCTGCTGATCTATTTCGACCAGCCGACCCAGCAGCAAGTGTTCGATGTGCTCAAGGGCCTGACCCACGTGGACGGGGTGCTGTTTATCGGCCCGGCCGAGGGCAGCCTGCTGGGGCGCCATGGCATGCGCTCGATTGGCGTGCCGCAGTCATTCGCGTTCAGCCGGCATGCGGAGCCGGTGGCGCCTGCGCCAACCTTTGTGCCCATGCCCCTGCCGCCGCGCAGTGCGGCACCCATCCCCGTCAAGCCGCGACCGTTCAGCACCGCCAGCGCGCACGTCGTGCCGATCAAGCCGGCGCTCGCCGATGCAAGCACCTTGCTCAGCCGTATCGCCACCCTGGCCAATGAGGGCAAAAGTGCCGAGGCGCGGGCCGCGTGCGATCAGTATTTGAGCAGCCACCCGCCGGCCGCCCAGGTGTTTTACTGGCTGGGGCTGCTCAGCGATGTGGACGGCAGCGCCCTGCAAGCCCAGGGGTATTATCGAAAAGCCTTGTACCTGGAACCCCAGCATCCGCAGGCCTTGATGCACCTGGCCGCGTTGCTTGAGTCCCAGGGCGACAGCGCGGGGGCGCGCCGTTTGCAGGCGCGGGCCGCCCGTAGCGAGCGAGCTGACAGTGAGTCCAAACGATGAGTAGCCCTGACGCGCTCGACACCGCCGGCCTCGACCTGACGCTGGCCGATACCCAAGCCATCGACGATTGCTGGAACCGCATCGGTATTCACGGCGACAAGTCGTGCCCGCTGCTGGTGGATCACATCCATTGTCGCAATTGCTCGGTTTACTCGGCGGCCGCTACGCGCTTGCTGGACCGTTATGCCTTGCAGCAGGATGACCGCCGCCCGACGGCCGCCAAGGTCGACGAAGAGATCGTGACCCGCTCCTTGCTGATGTTTCGCCTCGGCGAAGAATGGCTGGGGATTGCCACCCGCTGCCTGGTGGAAGTGGCACCGTTGCAACCGATCCACTCGCTGCCGCACCAGCGTTCGCGCGCGCTGCTCGGCGTGGCCAATGTGCGTGGCGCGCTGGTGGCGTGCCTGTCGCTGGTGGAACTGCTGGGCCTGGACACCACCGGCAACGGCACCGGCGGTGGGCGAGTCATGCCGCGCATGTTGATCATCGCCGCGCAGGATGGGCCGGTGGTGGTGCCGGTGGATGAAGTGGACGGCATCCACGCTATCGACGAGCGCACCCTGGACGCCGCGTCGGCCTCGGGCGCCCAGGCCAGCGCACGCTTTACCCAGGGGGTATTGCAGTGGAAGGGCCGCAGCCTGCGTTGGCTGGACGAGGCGCAATTGTTGTCCGCCGTGACTCGGAGCCTCACATGACCCCCGACCAGATGCGCGATGCCTCGCTGCTGGAACTGTTCAGCCTGGAAGCCGATGCGCAGACCCAGGTGCTGAGCGCGGGGCTGCTGGCCCTGGAACGTAACCCGACCCAGGCCGACCAGCTCGAGGCCTGCATGCGTGCGGCGCACTCGCTCAAGGGCGCGGCGCGCATTGTCGGCATAGACGCCGGGGTGAGCGTGTCGCATGTGATGGAGGACTGCCTGGTCAGTGCCCAGGAAGGCCGCCTGTACCTGCAACCCGAACATATCGACGCCTTGCTGCAAGGCACCGACCTGCTGATGCGCATAGCCACGCCGGGCAACAGCCTGGGCCCGGCGGATATCGACGCTTATGTGGTGCTGATGGAGCGCCTGCTCGACCCCTCGCAGCCGACCGCCAAAGTCGCGCCGCCGCCCGCCGTACCCGCCCCCGTCGTTGAAGCGCTGGCGCCGGACCCGGAGCCTGCGCCGCCGGTCGTCGGCGACACGCCACGCCAGAACAAACACATGACCGAAGGCGGCGAGCGCGTATTGCGTGTGACCGCCGAGCGCTTGAACAGCCTGTTGGACTTGTCCAGCAAGTCGTTGGTGGAAACCCAGCGCCTCAAGCCCTACCTGGCCGGCATGCAGCGCCTCAAGCGCATTCAAAGCCAGAGCGTGCGCGCCCTCGACGTCCTGGACGGCCAGCTCAAGCCGCTGGCCCTGAACCTTGAAGCCCAGGAAGCCCTGGCCGATACCCGCCGCTTGCTGAACGAAGCCCAGGCCTTGCTGGCGGAAAAAGTCGCCGAACTGGATGAGTTCGGCTGGCAGGCCGGGCAGCGTGCCCAGGTGCTCTACGACACCGCACTGGCGTGCCGCATGCGCCCGTTTGCCGATGTGCTGGCCGGGCAAACGCGCATGGTGCGGGACCTGGGCCGCAGCCTGGGCAAGCAGGTGCGCCTGGAGATCGAAGGCGAAAAAACCCAGGTCGACCGCGACGTGCTGGAAAAGCTCGAAGCGCCACTCACCCATTTGCTCCGCAATGCCGTCGACCACGGCATCGAAACCCCTGAACAGCGCCTGCTGGCGGGTAAATCGGCCGAAGGGCTGATCCGCCTGCGCGCGTCCCACCAGGCCGGGTTGCTGGTGCTGGAACTGAGCGACGATGGCAATGGTGTCGACCTGGAGCGCCTGCGCGGCAGCATTGTGGATCGCCACCTTTCGACCCTGGAAACGGCGCTGAACCTGAGCGAAGAGGAACTGCTGACGTTCCTGTTCCTGCCGGGCTTCAGCCTGCGCGACAAGGTCACCGAAGTGTCCGGGCGCGGCGTCGGGCTGGACGCGGTGCAGCATATGGTGCGCCAGTTACGCGGCGCGGTGGTGCTGGAGCAGACGGCGGGGCAGGGCAGCCGGTTCCATCTGGAGGTGCCGCTGACCTTGTCGGTGGTGCGCAGCCTGGTGGTGGAAGTCGGCGAAGAAGCCTACGCGTTTCCATTGGCGCACATCGAGCGCATGTGCGACCTGGCCCCCGAAGACATCGTGCAACTGGAAGGCCGCCAGCATTTCTGGCACGAAGGCCGGCATGTCGGCCTGGTCGCCGCCAGCCAGTTGTTACAGCGCCCGCCGGGGCAGAACAATGATCAAACCTTGAAGGTGGTGGTGATACGCGAGCGCGATGCGGTGTACGGTATCGCCGTGGAGCGTTTTGTCGGCGAACGCACCCTGGTGGTGTTGCCGTTGGATGCGCGTTTGGGCAAGGTCCAGGATATTTCCGCCGGTGCCTTGCTGGACGACGGCTCGGTGGTGCTGATCGTCGATGTGGAAGACATGCTGCGTTCGGTGGACAAATTGCTCAACACCGGTCGCCTGGAACGTATCGCCCGGCGCAGCCAGCAGGCCACCGAGGCGCCGCGCAAACGCGTGCTGGTGGTGGACGACTCGCTCACCGTGCGGGAGTTGCAACGTAAATTGCTGCTTAATCGTGGTTACGAAGTGGCTGTGGCGGTCGACGGTATGGACGGTTGGAACGCCTTGCGCTCCGAAGACTTCGACCTTTTGATCACTGACATTGATATGCCTCGCATGGACGGTATTGAATTGGTCACACTCTTGCGCCGTGATACTCGCCTGCAATCATTGCCGGTGATGGTGGTGTCGTACAAAGACCGAGAAGAAGATCGTCGCCGTGGCCTGGACGCCGGCGCCGATTACTACCTGGCCAAGGCCAGTTTCCACGATGACGCGCTGCTCGATGCCGTGGTCGAGTTGATCGGAGGCGCGCGGGCATGAAGATCGCGATCGTCAATGACATGCCCCTGGCGGTAGAGGCGTTGCGCCGTGCCTTGAGCTTCGAACCCGCGCACCAACTGGTGTGGGTGGCCGCCAATGGCCTGGAAGCGGTGCGGTGCTGCGCCGAGCTGACGCCGGACCTGATCCTGATGGACCTGATCATGCCGGTGATGGACGGGGTGGAGGCCACGCGACAGATCATGGCCGAGACGCCGTGCGCGATCCTGCTGGTGACCGTCGACCGCCAGGCCAATATGGGCCGGGTCTTCGAAGCCATGGGGCATGGCGCCCTGGACGTGGTGGACACCCCGGCGCTGGGCGTGGGCAACCCCAAGGATGCGGCGGCGCCGTTACTGCGCAAAATCCTCAATATCGGCTGGTTGATCGGCCAGCGTGGCAGTCGCGTACGGGCCGAAACCACGCCGGCGCGCCATACCGGCAAACGCCAGAGCCTGGTGGCTATCGGCTCCTCGGCCGGTGGCCCCGCAGCCCTGGAGATCCTGCTCAAGGGCTTGCCCCGCGACTTTTGCGCCGCCATTGTGCTGGTGCAACACGTGGATCAGGTGTTCGCCGCCGGCATGGCTGAGTGGCTGAGCAGTGCCTCCGGGTTGCCGGTGCGCCTGGCCCGTGAAGGCGAACCGCCGCAAGGCGGGGTAGTGCTGCTGGCGGGTACCAACCACCATATTCGGTTACTCAAAAACGGAACGCTGGCCTACACCGCCGAGCCGGTGAATGAGATTTACCGGCCGTCGATCGACGTTTTTTTCGAAAGCGTGGCCAGCTACTGGAGTGGCGATGCGGTCGGCGTACTGCTGACCGGCATGGGCCGCGACGGTGCTCAAGGCCTCAAGTTGATGCGGGAACAAGGATATTTGACCATCGCCCAGGATCAGCAAAGCTGCGCGGTGTATGGCATGCCCAAAGCGGCGGCGGCAATTGATGCTGCTGTTGAAATTCGCCCACTGGATAGAATTGCGCCCCGGTTGCTGGAGGTCTTTGCACAATGAGCAGGGTCTTTGGCAGCGCTGGCTTGCAGGCAGTAATTCAGGTGACTGCACATGAATGATTTACAGATCGATGGCATCAAGACTGACGAAAACGCCGCCATGGTATTGCTGGTCGACGACCAGGCCATGATCGGCGAAGCCGTGCGACGCGGCCTGGCCCATGAAGAGAATATTGATTTCCACTTCTGCGCCGACCCGCACCAGGCGATTGCCCAGGCCATTCGCATCAAACCGACGGTTATCCTGCAGGACCTGGTCATGCCAGGCCTCGACGGCCTGACCCTGGTGCGTGAATACCGCAACCACCCGGCCACGCAGAACATCCCGATCATCGTGCTTTCCACCAAGGAAGACCCGTTGATCAAGAGCGCGGCGTTTTCGGCCGGGGCCAACGATTACCTGGTCAAACTGCCGGACAACATCGAACTGGTGGCACGTATCCGCTATCACTCGCGCTCCTATATGACCCTGTTGCAGCGCGATGCGGCTTATCGTGCGCTGCGGGTCAGCCAGCAACAGCTGCTGGACACCAACCTTGTGCTGCAACGGCTGATGAACTCCGATGGCCTGACGGGGCTGTCGAACCGTCGCCACTTCGACGAATACCTGGAACTGGAGTGGCGCCGCGCCATGCGTGACCAGACCCAGCTATCGCTGCTGATGATCGACGTGGACTTCTTCAAGACCTACAACGACAGCTTCGGCCACGTCGAGGGCGATGAAGCGCTGCGCAAAGTCGCCGACACCATCCGTGGAGCAAGCAGTCGCCCCTCGGACCTGCCGGCGCGCTATGGCGGCGAAGAGTTTGCCCTGGTGTTGCCGAACACCTCGCCGGGTGGGGCGCGTCTGGTGGCCGAGAAGCTGCGCATGGCCGTGGCCGCGCTGAAGATCCCGCACATAGCCCCGGTTGAAGGCTCGAGCCTGACCGTCAGTATCGGGCTGTCGACGATGACACCGGTGCAGGGCACCGATTGCCGAAAATTGATCATGGCGGCGGACAAGGGCTTGTATACCGCCAAGCACAACGGGCGCAATCTGGTCGGCATCGAGTAATTCGAGGCGGGCACAGCTTCATCAACTGACAGGCCCTCATCGGGAGCAAGCCCCCACATGTGATCGCGGTTATTCGGTGAATCGTGTGTAAACACTGGCCTTTTCGCCAAGCGGGCTGCCGCTCCCGCCCGTTTGCCGTTATACTCGCCGGCTTTCAAAAGTTCGCCAACGAGTGCTGCCCGCCATGGAAATCAACCCGATCCTTAACACCATCAAGGACCTGTCCGAGCGCTCCGAAACTATTCGGGGGTATCTTTGACTACGATCAAAAGCATGAGCGTCTGACCGAAGTCAATCGCGAGCTTGAAGATCCGAGTGTCTGGAACAAACCTGAATACGCCCAGGAACTGGGCCGCGAGCGCGCTGCGCTGGCGCAGATCGTCGATACCCTCGACGAGCTGAACACCGGTCTGGCCGATTGCCGTGACCTGCTGGACATGGCCGTCGAAGAAGACGACGAAGGCGCAGTGGGCGATGTCGTCGCCGAGCTGGCCCGTCTCGAGGAAAACCTCGCCAAGCTCGAATTCCGCCGCATGTTCAGCCACGAAATGGACCCGAACAACGCCTACCTGGACATCCAGGCCGGTTCCGGCGGCACCGAAGCCCAGGACTGGGCCAACATCCTGCTGCGCATGTACCTGCGCTGGGCCGACAAGCGCGGTTTCGACGCGACCATCATGGAACTGTCGGCCGGCGAAGTCGCGGGTATCAAAGGCGCTACCGTGCACATCAAGGGTGAATACGCCTTTGGCTGGTTGCGTACCGAGATCGGCGTACACCGTCTGGTGCGCAAGAGCCCGTTCGACTCCGGCAACCGCCGCCACACCTCGTTCTCGGCCGTGTTCGTTTCGCCAGAGATCGACGACAAAGTCGAAATCGAGATCAACCCGGCCGACCTGCGTATCGACACCTACCGCTCCTCCGGTGCCGGTGGCCAGCACGTAAACACCACCGACTCGGCCGTACGTATTACCCACGTACCGACCAACACCGTGGTCAGTTGCCAGAACGAGCGCTCCCAGCACGCGAACAAGGACACCGCCATGAAAATGCTGCGGGCCAAGTTGTACGAGCAGGAAATGCAGAAGCGCAACGCCGCTTCCCAGGCGCTGGAAGACACCAAGTCGGACATCGGCTGGGGTCACCAGATCCGTTCTTATGTGCTCGACGCGTCGCGGATCAAGGATCTGCGTACCAACATCGAACGCAGCGACTGCGACAAGGTGCTCGACGGCGATATCGACGAATACCTGGAAGCCAGCTTGAAATCAGGGCTGTAAACCGTCAGCCAAGACCCAAGTCCCCCGCCACCAGTGGGGGCAACGAACCTGTAATGGAATTTCAAAAGACATGAGCGACCAACAACTCGACCCGCAAGCCCTGCAACAGGAAGAAAACTCCCTGATCGCCCTGCGCAAGGAAAAGCTTGCTGCCGAGCGCGCCAAGGGTAACGCCTTCCCCAACGACTTCCGCCGCGACAACTACTGCGATGCCTTGCAGAAGCAGTATGCGGACAAGACCAAGGAAGAGCTGGCAGAGGCTGCGATCCCGGTCAAGGTGGCGGGTCGCATCATGCTCAACCGTGGCTCGTTCATGGTGATCCAGGACATGACCGGGCGTATCCAGGTCTACGTCAACCGCAAAACCTTGCCTGAAGAAACCCTGGCCTCGGTGAAAACCTGGGACATGGGCGACATCATCGCGGCCGAAGGCACCCTGGCCCGTTCGGGCAAGGGCGACCTGTATGTCGAGATGACCAGCGTGCGCCTGCTGACCAAGTCCCTGCGCCCCCTGCCGGACAAGCACCACGGCCTGACCGACACCGAGCAGCGCTACCGCCAGCGCTACGTTGACCTGATCGTCAACGAAGACGTGCGCCAGACCTTCCGCGTGCGTTCGCAAGTCATCGCCCACATCCGCAGCTTCCTGATGCAGCGCGACTTCCTGGAAGTGGAAACCCCGATGCTGCAAACCATCCCCGGTGGTGCCGCGGCCAAACCGTTCGAAACCCACCACAACGCCCTGGACATGGAAATGTTCCTGCGCATCGCGCCTGAGTTGTACCTCAAGCGTCTGGTGGTGGGCGGCTTCGAAAAGGTCTTCGAGATCAACCGCAACTTCCGTAACGAAGGCGTCTCGACCCGTCACAACCCTGAATTCACCATGTTGGAGTTCTACCAGGCCTACGCCGACTACGAAGACAACATGGACCTCACCGAAGAACTGTTCCGCGAGCTGGCGCAGTTGGTCCTGGGCAGCACCGACGTGCCGTACGGCGACAAGGTGTTCCACTTCGGCGAACCGTTCGTGCGCCTGTCGGTATTCGACTCGATCCTCAAGTACAACCCTGAGCTGACCGCTGACGACCTCAACGACATCGACAAGGCTCGTGCCATTGCCAAGAAAGCCGGCGCCAAGGTGCTGGGCTTCGAAGGTCTGGGCAAGCTGCAAGTGATGATTTTCGAAGAGTTGGTGGAGCACAAGCTGGAACAGCCGCACTTCATTACCCAGTACCCGTTCGAAGTGTCGCCGCTGGCGCGTCGCAACGACGACAACCCGAACGTCACCGACCGTTTCGAGCTGTTCATCGGTGGCCGCGAAATCGCCAACGCCTACTCCGAGCTTAACGACGCCGAAGATCAGGCCGAGCGCTTCATGGCGCAGGTGGCCGACAAGGACGCCGGCGACGACGAGGCGATGCACTACGACGCTGACTTCGTACGTGCCCTGGAATACGGCATGCCGCCAACGGCCGGCGAAGGCATCGGCATCGACCGTCTGGTGATGTTGTTGACCAACTCGCCATCGATCCGCGATGTGATCTTGTTCCCGCATATGCGGCCACAAGCGTAACCGTAGCGAAATCCGAAGCCGCCTTTTATAAGGCGGCTTTTTTATGTGGCGTTTATAAGCGTCAAGCAAACGACGCCAGGTTTTTTACTCTCAAGGATGTGTTTGGTGAACCGCGTAACCGCACAAGAAGGCGCCGCCGGCATCGCTGCTGCCGTGGCTGAAAGCGTCCAGTACCAGGGCCGCAAGGCCAGCCGTCGAGGCAGCGAACAGCGCCGACAAGACATTCTCGACGCGGCCATGCGCATCGTGGTGCGCGATGGCGTGCGTGCCGTGCGCCATCGGGCGGTGGCGGCGGAGGCGGGGGTGCCGTTGTCGGCCACCACCTATTACTTCAAGGACATCGACGACCTGCTCACCGATACCTTCGCCCAGTACGTGGAGCGCAGCGCCGCGTACATGGGCAAGCTGTGGGTACGCAACGAAGGCTTGCTGCGCGAGATGGTCGCCTATGGCGATGGCAGCGCAGCGTCGCGCTCGCAGTTGGCCGATGACATTGCGCGGTTGACCGCCGACTACGTGCTGCGCCAACTGACCAACCGTCGCGACTACCTGATGGCCGAGCTGGCCTTCCGCCAGGAAGCGCTGCTGAACCCCCGCCTGGCTGAACTGGTGCGCTCTCACCAGCAGATCCTGTTGCAGGGCACCGGGCAGTTTTTTCAGGTATTGGGCTCCCGCGAGCCGCAACAGGACGCCAAGGTGTTGACGGCGATTATCAGTCGGATGGAATATCAGGGCCTGCTGGGCGGCGCAGAGCCTCTGACCGGTGAAGAGATGCTTGAGATTCTCAAGCGCTACATGCATTTGGTGTTGGCCTCGGTCTAGCCTGGCCCCATGCACGATCTGCTTTATGTGGGAGCTGGTGTGTCGGCGCCTCACATCTGACGGGGTATTACATGAAAACCTGGCGTATCGCGGTAGTCGCCTTGTCGTTACTGTTGCTCAGCGGTTGCCTGGTGACCTTCAAGTCGCCGCTGGCAACGCAGGATACGGCGCCGGCTGAACTACTGGGCAAGTGGGCCAGCAAAAACGCCTGGGGCGAGCCGCTCAACCTGCACATCACCCGCGCGGGCGAGCAGCGATATAAAGCCGTGAGCTACCCTGTCGCCAAGCCGGGCCAGCGGGATGAGTACCTGTTCAGCGTGTCGCGCCATGGCAGCCGCTGGTATCTGTCGGCACCTTTGCCGGCCAAGCTGGGCGGGCATTTTATTCTGGCGGGCTTCGAAATCAACGAAAAGCACGAATTGGTGGTCTACAACCTCGATCTGGAGCAAATCCACCAAGCCATCGGCCAGCAGGCATTGCGCGGCCACACCGTAGAAACCGTCGAAGGCGACGGCGTATTGGTGGACAGCCCGATGGAGCAGGTGTTTGCCTACCTGGATAACCCGGCCAACGCCGATGTGTTCGTTGAAGCCGTGCGCTACCAGCGTGCGGGCAAATAACGTTTAAAGAAGGAAGCCCCCGGTGGACGATTACCAGCAGACGATACGCAGCTTGTCCGATCGCATTGTGCTGGCGCAAACACCGATTCGCGTGCTCGACGCCGTGAAGTGGGACGACAACATTCGCCAGGGCTTTCTCAAGGCCAAGGGCAAGGCGATGCCTGCGGTGGACCGCGACTATTACCTGAACCGGCCGCTGTCGTTCGACTCCAGCGCGGTGAAGCTGGAGTTCCAGAACATCGAGCGTGACATCACCCGCCGGCTCGGCCAGTTCAGCCCGGTGGGGCAGATCATGCGCCGCATGTGCCGTGAATATCGCATGGTGGTGCGCATGCTCGAAGCACGCGGCACCGAGGACTTCGGCCTGATCTCCCAGGAACTCTACGGCGCCGCCTCCGACGCCTTCCACGCCGGTGACCCGACCCTGGCCGACCTTGGCCTGATGCTCTCCGACTACCTGAACAATATCGACGGGCGTGGCGACCTCAAGGACGAAGCCAAGACCCTCACCGCCAAAGACGCCGTCGCGCTGTTGCAAACCCGCCTGAACAAGGTGTTTGGCGAGGCCGAGGAAACCATCCGCGTGTTTGAGTCCGACGGTATCGTCGCCGACGCGGCGGCGGGGGCCGACTACATCAAGATCCGCGCCGACGCGATGTTCAACAGCCGTGACGTGCGTGCCCTGGAAGTGCATGAAGGCCTGGTCCACGTCGGCACTACCTTGAACGGCCAGAACCAGCCGATCTGCACGTTCCTGTCCAAGGGCCCGCCGTCGTCCACCGTGACCCAGGAGGGCCTGGCGATCCTGATGGAGATCATCACGTTCGCGTCCTACCCCAGCCGCCTGCGCAAACTGACCAACCGCACCCGCGCCATCCATATGGTGGAGGAGGGCGCCGACTTCCTGCAGGTGTTCGAGTTCTTCCGCGAGCAAGGCTTTGAAATGGCCGAGAGCTATGGCAACGCGAGTCGGGTGTTCCGTGGTTCGGTGCCCAATGGCCTGCCGTTTACCAAGGATTTGTCCTACCTCAAGGGCTTTATCATGGTCTACAACTACATCCAGCTGGCCGTGCGTAAGGGCAAGCTGGAGCAAGTGCCGTTGCTGTTCTGCGGCAAGACCACCCTGGAAGACATGCGCACCCTGCGCCAACTGGTCGACGAAGGCCTGGTGGTGCCGCCCAAGTACCTGCCCGAACAGTTCCGCGACATGAATGCGCTGGCGGCGTGGATGTGCTTCTCCAACTTCCTCAACCACCTGAGCCTGGACCGGATTGAGGCGGATTACTCCAACATCCTGTAACAGATATGACAGACGAAACCGGCTCACTGTGGGAGGGAACAAGCCCCCTCCCACAGTGGATCTGCACAAGTCGGCATATTCCAACTCAATCACGAGGCTTCAACGGATGAGAATCCTCGGCATTCTGTGCCTGCTACTCACACTGAACGGCTGCAGCTCACTGCTGTTCTACCCCGAACCGGGCCTGCCGTTCACACCGCAAAAGGCCGGGCTTGCCTACCGCGACGTCACCCTTACCACCGCCGATGGCGTGAAGTTGCACGCGTGGTGGCTGCCGGCCAAGCCGGGCGTGCCGCTCAAGGGCACGGTGCTGCACCTGCACGGCAACGGCGGTAACCTGGCCTGGCACCTGGGGGGAGTTGGTGGCTGCCCGAGCAGGGCTATCAAGTGTTGCTGCTGGACTATCGCGGGTACGGCTTGTCGGAGGGCAAACCCTCGCTTCCCGCGATCTACCAGGATGTAGACGCCGCCTTCAGTTGGATCGACGAGGCTCCCGAAACCCAGGGCCAACCGTTGATCGTCCTCGGCCAGAGCCTGGGCGGCGCGCTGGCGGTGCATTACCTGGCGGCGCACCCCGAGCGCCAGGCCAGGCTCAAGGCGCTGGTGCTGGACGGCGTGCCCGCCAGTTATCGTGACGTAGGACAATTCGCCCTGAGCACCTCCTGGTTAACATGGCCGTTACAAGTGCCTTTGTCCTGGCTGGTGCCGGATGCCGACAGCGCAATCAACGCCATGCCCCAACTGACCGGCGTGCCGAAACTGTTGTTCCACAGCCTGGATGATCCGATCGTGCCGCTGGCCAATGGCATCCGCCTGTACCAGGCCGCGCCGCCGCCCAGGGTGTTGCAACTGACGCGCGGTGGGCATGTGCAGACCTTTGCCGACAAAACCTGGCAAACCGTGATGCTGCGCTATCTGGATGACCCGCAACACTTCAATGGCCTGCGTCGCCTGGGCGAAATCGCGAACTACCCCACTTCTAAAGTTGATTGATCAGAGAGCCCGCAATGAGCGAAGAACGCAACATGATCCCGCTGATCCTCACTGGCATCGGCACCATCATCGGTACCGTCGGTTGCCTGTGGTACTACGGCTACCTGCACTTTGCCAAGCCGCAGGATGCGCTGCTGCTCAGTGACTTCACCATGCTCAAGACCGTACCCGGCGAGGACTACAAGATCTCCCTGACCCCGGCGGCCCAAGTGGCGCAATGTGTGGACGGTGTGCTGGTGATGTTCGACACCGAGCAAAAGGGCCTGAGTGGCGTGCTGGTAAACAACAAGAAGCAAGCCGTGCGCTGCATGGGGCAGGAAACCCCGCAACTGCAGCAATAGGAGGATCGCGCCAATAGCTGGAAACATCTGGAACCGTTTTTCGTAGGGCGCCACTGACGGGTCTGTCAGTGCGACTGGCAGATCACTTACGAATACGGAACTTTGGAGAGTAAAAGATGGATATCGCTGCCATAGGCAAGATGTTGAGAATGGCCAGGGGCCATGAACGACTGGGACAGGACGCCGCCCAAGGCACTGTCCAGCGCCAGGAAAAAATAGACCCGGACGTGCTCAAGAAACTGATGGAGATGCTTTCGGATGGCGCTCAGGGCGGTGGCGGTGCTGACGGTCAAGTGGATCAAGAGCGGATCAGCAAGATGATGTCGGGGCGCCAGGGTATGGAAGCGCTGATGCCGGACAGTGACAACGGTCGCCAAATAGTGAGCTGACCCAAAAAAACCCACCGTCAGGTGGGTTTTTTTTCAGGCTGGATCAATCAGTTCGTCATCGACGAACGTGGCTTGACCGGCTGGTTGTCGTTGGAAATGGTCACTTCAACGCGACGGTTCATGGCACGGCCCGACACGCTGCCGTTATCGGCAACCGGGTATTCCTTGCCGTAACCGGTAGTCACGATGCGGCGCGGGTCAACGCCCATCTTGATCAGCGCGACCTGCACCGACGCGGCGCGACGCTCCGACAGGCTCTGGTTGTAGGCATCGCTGCCAGTGCTGTCGGTGTAGCCTTCAACGATCACCTGACGATCAGGGTTTTCCTGAAGGAACTGCGCCAGTTTGTTGATGTTCACCAGGCCGCTGGATTTGAGGTCGGCCTTGTTGGTGGCGAACAGCACATCACCAAAGGTCACCAGGGTGCCGCGATCGGTTTGCTTGGCATTCAAGCTGTCTTGCAGTTGCTTGATCTGTGCATCACGGGCATCCAGAAGGGCGCGGGCGCGTTCGTCACCGGCGTTTTTCAGCTTGGCTTCGGACTCGCGCAGCACGATGGTGTCTTTGGCTACTTCAACCCGCTGGTTGGTCAGGTAGGCCAGTTGGTCGACCTTCTTCTGGTCTTCCTTGTCGCGGTACGCCTTGTCGGCCTTGTCCAGCCAGTCTTGGGCGTCCTTGGTTTCCAGAGCGGCAACCTTGGTTGCGTTCGGGTTGGCTTGCAGGGCCGAGAAGTTGGTTCGTGCGTTTTCCAGGTTCGCGTTCGGCGGGGTAGAGCACGCCGCCAGGGCAACGCTCATCGCCAACAGGGCAGGGATCATCAATTGTTTACGCATAATCGTGTCGTCCTTTCAATTCGATATCGGGTGCGATGCAGTCAAGGCGCGTGGCTTATTTCTGCTGGATAGCCGCCGGGCGCATGCCTTCCTTACGCAGCTCGTCAACAGCCTTCTGGGAATCCTTCACGGCCTGCTCAGCCTTGGCGGCCTGGGCTTTGCGCTCTGCAACGCGAGCGTCCCACTCGGCTTGTTCAGCCAGGCGACGGGCTTCATCGTAGTTTTTGTCATGCATAGCCAGTTCAGCTTGCTTGAGCTTGTCTTGGGCCGACTTCATTTCTACGGCCGCGTACTCAGTGCCGCCGGCGCTCACAGCGCTGTTGACCGCCGATTGAGTCACCGCGTATTGCTCGGTCGGAGGGTTGCCGGCGCAGCCAGCCAAAACGAAGCTGGTGCCGATTGCCAGCGCGGCCAATTTGAGCCCGCGCAAGTGGTTAAACGTGGATTTGGCAGTGCTGGTCTTCATCGTCTTCAACTCCATTGGATAACTCCTGAAAAACTTCAAAATCCATCGCTGTGGGTCAACGGTTCAGGGCTCGACGGTAACGCTCATGGTGCCCTTTTAAACGACCGTTCCAAGTGATGGCTTACTGGCTGTGACTGGCGGCTTTTTTGAATAGTTCAGAGAAGATGGCGATTTGCCTAAAAAAATATCTGACTGAATGGTCAGCGTAAAAACTTGGAACTTTCGGCAGGCGCAGCGGTACGCCGGGCCTTTACCAAGGCCCGGCGTAAAAGGGTGTGGCGGGGTTTTATCAGTGCTTGGGTTTGTCGGCGCCGGCAGCCATATCGTGCAGGTAACGCCGTGACAAGGTGAGAAAGCGCGGGGTAGGGCCGACGTCTTCGTACAGCGGATCGCCTTCCTCATCGGTGGCGATGACGTGCTGGCCCTTGATATAGGGAAAGCTGGCTTCCAACTCTTCAAGGGCGGCGCCGATCAGCTCGCCGAGCAGTTCTTCGGGGTGGCGCTTGGGATACATTTCGGCGATGGCCGCCAGCCGCGCGGCAGCTTCTACATCCAGGTGGATCGCGTACTCGGTCTTGGTCAGGCGACCCTTGGCGTTCTCTTCCCAATGCTGGGCCAGTTCTCGAATTTTCATGGCAACCTCAATAAAACCCACGATAGCGGGCGGTGATGAGTGACCAGTCGCCCGCGTGGATAAACGCGACGACTCAACAGTGAGACTAGCTGCACGCCGCAAGGTTTAAAGTCTTGTCATAAAACGAGGCTGGCGGCACTCTGACACACCTGCGCGTCCCGGATTTCTGGCTGGAGATTGGCTGATGAGTGATATCGATGCACGCTTGCGTGAGGATGTTCACCTGCTGGGTGAACTGCTGGGCAACACCATTCGAGAGCAGTACGGCGCTGATTTTCTCGACAAGATCGAGCAGATCCGTAAAGGCGCCAAGGCCGACCGCCGCGGCGCCGGCGATGAACTGAGCAGCAGCCTCAACCAATTGCAGGAAGACGAACTGCTGCCGGTGGCCCGGGCGTTCAACCAGTTTCTCAACCTGGCCAATATCGCCGAACAGTACCAGTTGATTCACCGCCGCGATGAGTCGCAACCGGCGCCGTTCGAGTCTCGGGTGTTGCCGCAACTGCTGGCGCGCCTGCAAAGCGAAGGTCACAGCAACGAGTCCCTGGCCCGTCAATTGGGGCGCCTGGAGATCGAACTGGTCCTCACCGCCCACCCCACCGAAGTGGCGCGCCGCACCCTGATCCAGAAATACGATGCCATCGCCGCGCAATTGGCGCTGCAGGACCACCGCGACCTCACCACGGCCGAGCGCGAACAGATCCGCCAGCGCCTGCAACGGTTGATCGCCGAAGCCTGGCACACCGAAGAAATCCGCCGCACCCGGCCCACCCCGGTGGACGAAGCCAAGTGGGGCTTTGCCGTCATCGAGCATTCGTTGTGGCACGCCATCCCCAATTATTTGCGCAAGGCTGACCAGGCCTTGCACGCCGCCACCGGCCTGCGCCTGCCGCTTGAGGCCGCGCCGATCCGGTTTGCGTCCTGGATGGGCGGCGACCGTGATGGCAACCCGAACGTGACCGCACCGGTGACGCGCGAAGTGTTGTTGCTGGCGCGCTGGATGGCCGCCGATTTGTACCTGCGCGATATCGATCACCTGGCGTCCGAACTGTCGATGCAAAAAGCCAGCCCGGCATTGCAGGCCAAGGTCGGCGACAGCGTCGAGCCCTACCGCGCCTTGCTCAAGCAACTGCGCGAACGCCTGCGCGCCACGCGCCAGTGGGCCCATACCGCGTTGGGCAGCAGTACGCCGGCACCGGCTGAAGTGTTGCAGAACAACCGCGATCTGTTGGAGCCGCTGGAGCTGTGCTACCAGTCGCTGCATGAATGCGGCATGGGGGTGATCGCCGATGGCCCGTTGCTCGACTGCCTGCGCCGGGCCGTGACGTTTGGCTTGTTCCTGGTGCGCCTGGACGTGCGACAGGATTCCAGTCGCCATTGCGCGGCAATGACTGAAATCACCGATTACCTGGGCCTGGGCCGCTATGAGGACTGGGACGAAGACGCACGCATCAGCTTCCTGATGAAGGAACTGGCCAACCGTCGTCCGCTGCTGCCGGGTTATTTCAAACCGTCGGCGGATACCGCTGAAGTATTGAATACCTGCAAGGAGATCGCTGCCGCACCGGCCGCCTCGTTGGGCTCCTACGTCATCTCCATGGCCGGCGCCGCCTCGGATGTGCTGGCGGTGCAACTGTTGCTTAAAGAGTCGGGCGTGCAACGGCCGATGCGCGTGGTGCCGCTGTTCGAAACCCTGGCCGACCTGGATAACGCCGGCCCCGTGATCGAGCGATTGTTGCTGCTGCCGGGTTACCGCGCGCGGTTGCAGGGGCCGCAGGAAGTGATGATCGGCTACTCCGACTCGGCCAAGGATGCCGGCACCACCGCCGCCGCCTGGGCGCAATATCGGGCGCAGGAACGGCTGGTGGACATCTGCCGCGAACAACAGGTGGAACTGCTGTTGTTCCATGGTCGCGGCGGCACCGTCGGGCGCGGTGGCGGCCCGGCTCACGCGGCGATTCTGTCGCAGCCGCCGGGTTCGGTGGCGGGGCGTTTCCGTACGACTGAACAAGGCGAAATGATCCGCTTCAAGTTCGGCCTGCCGGACATCGCCGAACAGAACCTCAATCTTTACCTGGCGGCGGTGCTGGAGGCGACGCTGTTGCCTCCGCCGCCACCCGAGCCTGCCTGGCGGCATTTGATGGACGAACTGGCCGCGGACGGTGTCAGCGCTTACCGCGCCGTGGTGCGGGAAAACCCGCAATTCGTCGAGTATTTCCGCCAGTCCACCCCAGAGCAGGAACTCGGCCGTTTGCCGTTGGGCAGCCGCCCGGCCAAGCGCCGCGCCGGTGGTATCGAAAGCCTGCGTGCCATCCCGTGGATCTTCGGCTGGACCCAGACCCGCCTGATGCTGCCCGCCTGGCTGGGCTGGGAAGCCGCCTTGAGCAAGGCTCTGGAGCGTGGCGAGGGCGAACTGCTGGGGCAGATGCGCGAGCAGTGGCCGTTCTTCCGTACGCGCATCGATATGCTGGAAATGGTGTTGGCCAAGGCCGATGCCGATATCGCGCGTTTATACGATGAGCGCCTGGTGCAGCCCGACCTGTTGCCATTGGGTGCGCATTTGCGCGACCTATTGTCGCAGGCCTGCGACGTGGTGCTTGGCCTGACCGGCCAGTCGCAACTGCTGGCCCATAGCCCTGACACCCTGGAGTTCATCCGCCTGCGCAACACCTACCTCGACCCGCTGCACTTGTTGCAGGCCGAGTTGCTGGCACGTTCGCGCCAGCAGGAAGCGGCACAGGACAGCCCTCTGGAACAGGCGCTGCTGGTCTCCGTGGCCGGTATCGCCGCTGGTTTGCGCAACACCGGTTGAGGTTTTCGGCGTGTTCTCAATGGCTTGCAGCTAAACCGCGACGGCCGCCCCGAAACGGGCGGTCGTTGTTTGAACGGTCGGGTTGCACCCAGGCACACCCTACCTATGGCGCATGCGTGGCACGGGTTCCTGCGACTTTTGGCGGCTTGTGTGGTTAAGGCCTGCTGTGTATCTTGATCAGCCTTTGGCCGTTTGGGCGGCCTCGGCTCACATTTTTAAGAGCCATATTTTTACGAGATTGGCCCCACGCGGCGAATCCGAGCGTCATCTCTATAAAAAATTGAGGAGCACATCGATGCGCGTCATTCTGCTGGGAGCTCCCGGGGCCGGTAAAGGTACTCAGGCTAAGTTCATCACCGAGAAATTCGGCATTCCACAAATCTCCACCGGCGACATGCTGCGCGCGGCCGTAAAGGCCGGCACCGAGCTGGGCCTGATCGCCAAGAGCGTGATGGACAGCGGCGGCCTGGTCTCCGATGACCTGATCATCAACCTGGTCAAGGAACGCATCAGCCAGCAAGACTGCAAGAACGGTTTCCTGTTTGACGGTTTCCCACGCACCATTCCCCAGGCCGAAGCCCTGGTGAAGGCGGGCGTCGAGCTGGACGCCGTGGTCGAAATCGCCGTTGAAGACGAAGAAATCGTTCAGCGCATTGCCGGCCGTCGCGTTCACGAAGGTTCGGGCCGCGTGTATCACGTTGTCTACAACCCGCCAAAGGTTGAAGGCAAGGACGATGTCACCGGTGAAGACCTGGTACAGCGCAAAGACGACACCGAAGAAACCGTGCGTCATCGCCTGTCGGTCTACCATTCGCAGACCAAGCCGCTGGTGGACTTCTACCAGAAGCTGTCCGCTGCCCAGGGCAAGCCGAAGTACAGCCACATTCCTGGCGTTGGCTCGGTGGAAGCGATTACTGCCAAGGTGCTTGAAGCACTGAAATAACCCTTGCGCTCAGCTTCACAGACAACGGCCCGCTTGCGGGCCGTTGTTGTTTATACTGGCGCACTTTTTTTCGACTTGGACACCCACACCGATGAGCACCCTGCTGGCCCTGGACACCGCGACTGAAGCTTGCTCCGTTGCCTTGCTGCACGACGGCAAAGTAACCAGCCACTACGAGGTGATCCCGCGCCTGCACGCGCAGAAGCTGTTGCCGATGATCAAGCAGTTGCTGGAAGACGCGGGCACCACCCTGGCCGCCGTCGATGCCATCGCCTTTGGTCGTGGCCCGGGTGCCTTCACCGGTGTGCGCATCGCCATTGGCGTGGTGCAGGGCCTGGCGTTTGCGCTGGAGCGGCCAGTATTGCCGGTGTCCAACCTCGCGGTGCTGGCCCAGCGCGCGTTGCGCGAACAAGGGGCCTTGCAAGTGGCCGCAGCCATCGACGCGCGAATGGACGAGGTCTATTGGGGCTGCTACCGCGAAACGGCTGGCGAGATGCGCCTGGTGGGGGTGGAGGCGGTGCAGCCCCCCGAGTCCTCGGTGCTACCTGAGGGCGCCGGCGGTGACTGGTTTGGTGCTGGCACCGGCTGGGGCTATGGCGAGCGTATCGGCGTGCAACTGGCTGGCCAGGACGTCACGATGTTGCCTCACGCCGAAGACCTGCTGACGCTGGCACGCTTTGCTTTTGAGCGGGGCGAGGCGATTGCTGCTGATCAGGCGGCACCGGTTTACCTGCGCGATAAAGTCGCGCAGACCAAGGCGGAACGAGGAATTATTTGACGCCAAAAATGATGGCAATTTGGGGCAAAAGTCGCCAATCGTCAGAATTTGCCCCCGTTTTTAAACCTTTTTCAAATTATGTGTTCTAGTTATCACCAGAGCATTTGCGCACAACGGACAGTGCTGCCAAAATGCCATCACTGATAGCGAGTTCGCGCCCATGCGTATTGACGGATTTTCCTCACAGTCGTACCCAATCAAGCGTAAGCCGCGTAAGGCAAACGCCACGGTGGACGACTCCGTCGAGGATTCGCCGGATTTCATCGAAGTGCAGTCCGACGCGCAGGCCAGTTCTCAAGCACGCATCAGCGGCCTTCCAGCCCGTCAGCAAGACATGATCTTCCCGCGCTCCATGAGCAAAAGCGTTGCCACTGCCCTGGCCAGTTACCTGACCACCGCCAGCTTTGTCGAATGGGATATGGAAGTGCTGGGCCTCGACATCCATATCTGATGCGTCTGCCTTACTACCTCGGTTGCCCGTCCTGGAGTGAAAACGCCTGGCGCGAGTACCTGTACCCCGCCGATGCTCACTCCAGCGATTACCTTGCGCTGTATTCCCAGGTCTTCAACGCGGTTGAAGGCAACACCACGTTTTATGCCCGCCCCTCGGCCGCCACGGTGCAGCGCTGGGCCGACATCATGCCCGCAGATTTCCGCTTCACCGCCAAGTTCCCCGGTGATATCAGCCATGGTGGCGATTTGCGTGAGCAATTGCCGGCGGCGCAGAGTTTTGTTGGCTTGATGAGCCCATTGGGTGAGCGGGTTTCACCGCTGTGGCTGCAATTGTCGGCGAGTTTTTCGCCGCAGCGCCTGGCCGAGCTGGCCGGTTTTATTGAGGGTCTGGAGCGTCCCATGGCGGTGGAAGTACGCCACCCGGCGTTCTTCGCCAAGGGCGATGCCGAACGCATGCTCAACCGTTTGCTGCGTGACCGTGGTGTGGAGCGCATCTGTCTCGACCCACGTGCACTGTTCAGTTGCACCTCGACCTCGGCGGCGGTGCTGCATGCCCAATCAAAAAAGCCCAAGGTGCCGCCGCGTCCGGCCGCGCTGACGCTGTTTCCGCAGGTGCGGTTTATCGGCCACCCCGAGCTTGAGGCGAATGACCCCTTCCTGGTTCCCTGGGTAGAAAAAATCGCCGGTTGGATCGAAGAGGGCCGCACACCCTATGTGTTCCTGCACACCTCCGACAACCGCCTGGCCGCGCAACTGGCGCTGCGGTTCCACGAAAAACTGCGCGAGCGCCTACCCGGCCTGCCGGCGCTGCCTACGCTCAATCGCACTCCCGAAGTGGAACAACTGGGGTTACTCTAGGCTCCTTTTTCCGCCAGGAGCCAGACATGGATGCTCAAACCCTTCGCGCCGAAACCTTCAAGGCCCTGCACGAGCGTGACCGTGCGTTCGTCATGCCCAACCCATGGGACGCCGGCTCCGCCGTGATGCTGGCCAGCCTGGGTTTCGAAGCGTTGGCCACCACCAGTGCCGGCTATGCGTTCAGCCTGGGGCGCCCGGACGCGGAAGGCGCGCTGTCCCTGGAAGATACCTTGCTCAATGCCTCGATGATCGCCAACGCCACCGCGTTGCCGGTAGCGGCCGATCTGGAAAACGGCTTCGGCGACGCCCCCGATGACTGCGCCCGCACCATCCTGCGTGCCGCGGCCACCGGCATTGTCGGCGGCTCGATCGAAGATGCCACGGGTGTTGCCGTCGACCCGATCTATTCCTTCGACCTCTCTGTTGAACGTGTGGAAGCTGCTGTCGCGGCTGCCCGCAGCCTGCCATTCCCCTTCACCCTGACCGCCCGCGCGGAAAACCTCCTGCATGGCCGCCTGGATTTGCCCGACACTGTTCGCCGCCTGCAAGCCTACGCCGAGGCCGGTGCCGACGTGCTGTATGCGCCCGGCTTGCGCAGTGCCGAGGAAGTGCTGGCGGTGGTCAAGGCTGTGGCGCCCAAACCGGTGAATGTGTTGATGTCCGGCGGGCTCAAACTCAGCGTGGCGCAATTGAACTCGATGGGCGTCAAGCGCATCAGTGTCGGTTCGGCAATGGCGCTGGCGGCCTATGGCGAGTTTTATCGCGCGGCTCAGGAGGTTTATGAGTTGGGCACATTCAGTTTTACCGAGCGCTCGATGCCGTTCAGCCGGGCCAACCAGTTCTTCAAAGGTTAAGCCGTGCGTTTTTTCAACGTCATGGGGGCGCTGCTGGTGCTCGGCGGCGTTATTGCCGTTGGGGTCTGGCGCGGCTGGGTGCCGGTAGCGGATCAATGGAACCCCTGGGCGCCGCTGGATGTACGCGCCACCCCCAACCTGCTGACCCGCTACAAACTGGGGCGTCTGGCAAATGACCCCGCGTTGTGCGAACAGGTGCTGGAAACTTCCGGCCTGCATGTGAGCCATCAAGCTGATACGCCCTCCGACGTTGCCTGTCCCTTGCGCAATACCTTGCGCGTGCAGGGCGCGGCGGTCGGCTTGAGCGGCAGCTTTCTCGCCAGTTGCCCGTTGGCCGTGGCGTTCGCCCTGTTCGAGCGTCACAGCCTGCAACCGGCGGCCCAGGCGATATTTGGCCAGGCGGTGACGCGGGTCGATCATTTGGGCAGTTTTGCCTGTCGCAACATGTATAACCGTGCCGAAGGGCGGCTGAGCCAGCATGCCTCGGCCAACGCCTTGGATATAGCCGGGTTTCGCCTGGCGGATGGGCGCAGCATCAGCGTGCTCAAGGACTGGCCGGGGGAGGGCGACAAGGCGCGCTTCCTGCGACAGGTACGCGACAGCGCCTGTGATGATTTCAACGTGGTGTTGGGGCCAGACTACAACGCCGCGCACCGCAACCATTTCCACCTGGACATGGGCCCCTGGTGGGTGTGTCGCTGAAGGTCAGGCGGCCAGGCGCAGGTTCTGGGTGACCAGCGGGCGTGCCCAATGGTAGTCAAAGTCCAGGGCCTGTTGTTGCGCCAGCAGCTCCTCGGTCGGGTACGGCGTGGCGGGAGGTGGCAGCAGGTCCAGCTCGAACTCGGCAATCGGCAGATGCAATGGGCGTGGTTGCGGCGCCGGGCCTGGCTCGGGCAATGGCTGGCCGGCGCTCAGCACGATGGGGCGTACCCAACCGCTTTCAAAATTCTGCTGGCGTTGCTGGGCAACGATCTCTTCTTGCGGGAATGGCGTGGCGGCCGGTGGCAGCAACTCGGTGTCGAATTCGGCGATGGGCAGGAACAGCGGCTCAGGCGGGGCGATGATGGTGTCTTTCACGTCGCACTCACGCTGGGTGAGGATCTGCGCCAGCAGGTCGGCGCCTTCGCTGGGTTCTACCGCCGGGTCCATCGCAGCCGACGCCTGGGCAGCCGGCACGCCTGGCGTATCGCCAAGCTGCTCGGCCAACGCGCGGGCGAAGAAGTCCTGCCACACATGGCTCACCCCGGCCAGCGCTTGGGTATTGCGCAGGCCGTAGTGGTTGTGGGTCGGCAGTACACCGATGGTTAGGGGGAGAATGTCTGACATTTTTTTCGGTCGACGCTCAGCTCTGGCAAAATACCTGACTGTGATTTTTATCGGCCGTTGTTTGCCGATCCTTAATATTTTTGAGCGTAGCGATTGATGAGCGAACATCCAGCGGCCAGCCGCATCCAGGTCGAGGCTTTGGCCGAAGGTTTCCAGGCTCGCGCCGAGCAATGGGCTTCGTTGCTTGGTCTGCCTTTACAGCTCGCGGATGCGGAGTTTTCCCTGCAGGTCGGGGAACATGGCCTGCAACTGCAACAGCTCGGGCCTGACGCACCGGGGCCGGTGCGTGTGGACTTTGTCGAGGGTGGCGCCGCGCACCGGCGTTTATACGGTGGCGGCAGCGGGCAGATGATCGCCAAGGCCGTTGGCGTTGCCCAAGGCGTGCGCCCACGCGTACTGGATGCCACGGCCGGCCTGGGCAAGGATGCGTTCGTACTGGCCAGCCTCGGTTGCGACATGAGCCTGATCGAACGCCAGCCGCTGATCGGCGCCTTGCTTGAAGACGGCCTGGCGCGCGGCGCGGAGGATTTCGAAGTGGCGCCCATCGTGGCACGCATGAAGCTGCTCAAGGGCAACTCCATCGAGGTGATGCGTCATTGGGAAGGCGAGCCGCCGCAGGTTATCTACCTCGACCCCATGTTCCCTCATCGTGAGAAAACTGCCCTGGTGAAGAAAGAAATGCGCCTGTTCCGGCCGTTGGTGGGCGATGATCCGGACGCGCCGGCCCTGTTGGCCGCGGCACTGGCCCTGGCCAGCCACCGCGTGGTGGTCAAGCGCCCACGCAAGGCGCCCTGCATCGAAGGGCCCAAGCCGAGCCATGCGCTGGATGGCAAGTCCAGCCGCTATGACATCTATCCGAAGAAAGCGCTCAAGCCTTGATGTTCAAGGCCTGTAGGCCCGCATAAACAACCCCACCACGTCCTGCACATGCGCTTCGGCGGCATCTTCAGTCAGTTGCCCGCCGCAGCCATACAGCAAGCAGAAATTCGCCGTGCCCTTGAGCAGGCAAAAAAAGTGCTCGGCGGCCTTAAAGGGTTTGTCGATGCTCAGGGCGCCGCTTTGGTCGATCTTACCGAGCAGGCGCTCCATGCCTTGCAGCATGCGCATCGGGCCGGCTTCGAAAAAGATCCGCGACAGTTTCGCGTCCTGATTGCCGGTGGTCATCATCAGGCGATGCAGGTTGACCGACTCCTCACTGTTGATCAGGCGATGAAAGCCCCGTGCGATGTTCAACAGCACCGTCTTGACGGGCATGCCGTCGGGCAGCTCGAAGTACATGACCGGTAATTGCTCTTCGCACTTGGCCACGACGGCGGCGGTGAATAGCGTCTCTTTGTCGGTGAAGTGGCTGTAGACGGTCAGTTTCGATACGCCGGCTTCAAGGGCCACGGCATCCATGCTGGTGTTGGCGTAACCATGACTCAAAAACAGAAATTTCGCTGCTTCGAGGATCGCCTGGCGTTTTGCCATGTCCTTGGGGCGCCCGGGGCTGTTGGTGTTCAATGGATTGTCGGACATTTTCACCTTTAATACTGGACTGGTGAGTTTGGTATTAATAACATACTGGCCAGTATAATTATTCCTAGCTCCATTTGCGAAAGGTCCTTCAGCATGCGCAGTACTTTCCTGCCCCTTGCGTTGCCTGTCAGCCTGGTCTTCCTATTGGCCGCCTGCGGCCATGAAGAAGCGGCCCAGACCACCGTCCGCCCGGCCATGGTGGTGCAGCCGCAGCCATCGGCGCAGTCGACGGACAGCTACCCCGGCGAAGTACGTGCCCGCTATGAACCGGACCTGGCCTTTCGCATCGGCGGCAAAGTCAGCAAACGGTTGGTGGAAGAGGGCGAGCGCGTCAAGGCCAACCAAGCCCTGGCGGAACTCGACCCCCAGGACGTGCGCCTGCAATTGGAAGCCACCCGTGCCCAAGTGGCCGCCGCCGAGGCCAACCTGAGCCTGGTGCGCGCTGAACGTGACCGCTACAAAACCCTGATGGACCGTCAGATGGTCAGCCGTTCGCAGTACGACAATTCCGAAAACCTCTACCGATCCGGTGAAGCGCGCCTCAAGCAGATCAAGGCCGAGTTCGATGTGGCCAGCAACCAGGCCGGTTATGCCGTGCTTCGTGCGCCGCAGGACGGTGTGGTTGCCAAACGTGCGGTGGAAGTCGGCCAGGTGGTGTCCGCCGGGCAAACCGTGTTCACCCTGGCCACCGATGGCGAGCGGGAGGTCCTGATCAGCCTGCCGGAGCAGGGGTTTGGCCGCTTCAAGATCGGCCAGCCGGTGGCGGTGGAGTTGTGGAGCCAGCCGGACCAGCGCTTTGCCGGGCGCATTCGTGAGCTGTCACCGGCTGCCGATCCCAAGTCGCGCACGTTTGCTGCACGCGTTGCGTTCACCGGTGGCAAGGTGCCGGCGGAACTGGGCCAGAGCGCCCGCGTATTTATCCAGGCCGACGGTGTTATTCCACTGTCGGTGCCGTTGTCGGCCCTCAGCGCGGAGAATGGCGCGTCCTACGTTTGGCGTGTGCAGCCGGACAACACCCTCAAGCGCGTGCCGGTGCGTATCGGCGCGTTCGGCGAAAAAACCGTCCCGGTGCTGGAAGGCCTGACCCCCACCGACTGGGTAGTCGCGGCGGGCGTGCACGTGCTCCACGAGGGCCAGCAAGTGCGCCCGGTGGATCGCTCCAACCGTGTGGTCAATCTAGCGGCCAAGGAGTAGTCCCTGATGGGTTTCAATCTTTCCGAATGGGCGTTGCGTAATCGCCAGATCGTACTGTTCCTGATGATCCTGCTGGCGGTGGTCGGCACTTTGTCCTACACCAAACTGGGGCAAAGCGAAGACCCGCCGTTCACCTTCAAGGCCATGGTGATCAAGACCAACTGGCCGGGTGCTACCGCCCAGGAAGTCTCGCGCCAGGTCACCGAGCGCATCGAGAAAAAACTGATGGAGACCGGCGAGTACGAACGCATCGTTTCGTTTTCGCGTCCCGGTGAGTCCACGGTCACCTTCATTGCTCGCGACTCCATGCACTCCGTGCAGATTCCCGAGTTGTGGTACCAGGTGCGCAAGAAAATCAGCGACATCCGCCAGACCTTGCCGCCGGACATCCAGGGGCCGTTTTTCAACGATGAATTCGGTACCACCTTCGGCAACATCTATGCCCTGACTGGCGACGGCTTCGACTACGCCGTGCTCAAGGACTACGCCGACCGCATCCAGATTCAACTGCAACGTGTGCCGGATGTGGGCAAGGTCGAACTGCTTGGCCTACAGGACGAGAAGATCTGGATCGAACTGTCCAACCTCAAGCTCGCTACCCTCGGCCTGCCGTTGGCGGCGGTGCAGCAGGCGTTGCAGGAGCAGAATGCGGTGTCCACCGCCGGCTTCTTTGAAACCCCGAGCGAGCGCGTGCAACTGCGCGTGTCGGGTAACTTCAAAACGGTGGAAGAGATCCGTAACTTTCCGATTCGCGTCGGCGACCGCACCTTCCGCATTGGCGATGTGGCCGACATCCATCGGGGTTTCAATGACCCACCGGCGCCGCGCATGCGTTATATGGGCGCGGATGCCATCGGCCTGGCCGTGGCCATGCGCGACGGCGGCGACATTCTGGTACTGGGCAAGGCCCTTGAGGGTGAATTCGCACGCCTGCAGAAGAACCTTCCGGCCGGCATGGAGCTGCGCAAGGTATCGGACCAACCGGCAGCGGTGAAAACCAGTGTCGGAGAGTTCGTCCAAGTGTTGGCCGAGGCCTTGGCGATTGTCTTGCTGGTGAGCTTCTTCTCCCTTGGCGTACGCACCGGCATGGTGGTGGCCCTGGCGATTCCGCTGGTGTTGGCGATGACCTTTGCCACCATGTATTACCTCGGCATCGGCCTGCACAAGATCTCTCTCGGTGCGCTGGTATTGGCCTTGGGCCTGCTGGTGGACGACGCGATCATCGCCGTGGAAATGATGGCGATCAAAATGGAGCAGGGCTATGACCGGCTTAAAGCCGCGAGTTTCGCCTGGACCAGTACCGCCTTCCCGATGCTCACCGGTACGCTGATCACCGCCGCCGGCTTCCTGCCGATTGCCACCGCGCAATCCAGTACCGGCGAATACACGCGCTCTATTTTCCAGGTGGTGACCATCGCGTTGCTCGCCTCGTGGGTCGCCGCTGTGGTGTTTGTGCCGTATCTGGGGGAAAAGCTCCTGCCTGACCTGGCGAAGATTCACGCGGCCAAACACGGCGCGGATGGCCCTGACCCCTACGGCACACCGTTTTACCAGCGCGTCAGACGTTTGGTGGAATGGTGCGTGCGCCGGCGCAAAACCGTGATCGTGTTGACCTTGCTACTGTTTATCGGCTCGGTGGCCTTGTTCCGCTTTGTGCCGCAGCAGTTCTTCCCGGCTTCCGGTCGCCTGGAGTTGATGGTTGATCTGAAACTGGCCGAAGGCGCCTCCCTGAGCAACACCGCCGACCAGGTAAAACGTCTGGAAGGATTGCTCAAGGCCCACGCCGGCGTCGAAAACTATGTGGCCTATGTCGGCACCGGCTCGCCACGTTTCTACCTGCCCCTGGACCAGCAACTGCCGGCGGCCAGCTTCGCGCAGTTTGTAGTGCTGGCTAAAACCATCGAAGAACGCGAAGGCCTGCGTACCTGGTTGATCGAAACCCTCGACGAACAATTCCCCGCACTGCGCGGGCGCGTCACCCGGTTGGAGAACGGACCGCCTGTGGGTTATCCGGTGCAGTTTCGTGTAACCGGCGAGCACATCGAAGAGGTCCGCGCCCTGGCTCGGAAAGTGGCGGCCAAGGTCCGCGAAAATTCCCACGTCGCCAATGTGCATCTGGACTGGGAAGAACCGAGCAAAATCGTCTACCTGAATATCGACCAGGACCGCGCCAGGGCGTTGGGGGTCAGTACCGCCAACCTGGCCAAATTCCTGCAGAGCTCGCTGACCGGCTCCAGCGTCAGCCAGTACCGGGAAGACAACGAGTTGATCGAGATCCTGTTGCGCGGCACGGTTCATGAACGCACCGAGTTGTCGCTGCTGCCAAGCCTGGCCGTGCCGACCGACAACGGCAAAAGCGTCGCGCTGTCGCAGATCGCCACCCTCGAATACGGCTTCGAGGAGGGCATTATCTGGCACCGTAACCGCCTGCCGACCGTGACCGTGCGCGCCGATATCTATGGCAAGGAGCAACCGGCGACCCTGGTCCAGCAGATCCTGCCAACGCTCGCCGACGTACGTGCCGAACTGCCGGACGGTTATCAGCTGGAGGTCGGCGGCACCGTCGAAGACTCCGCCCGTGGGCAGAACTCGGTGAAGGCCGGGGTACCGCTGTTTATCGTGGTGGTGCTGACCTTGCTCATGCTGCAACTGCGCAGCTTCTCGCGCAGCGCCATGGTGTTCTTGACCGCGCCGCTGGGCCTGATCGGTGTGACGCTGTTCCTGCTGGTGTTCCGCCAGCCGTTCGGTTTCGTGGCGATGCTCGGCACCATCGCCCTGTCGGGCATGATCATGCGCAACTCGGTGATCCTGGTGGACCAGATCGAGCAAGACATCAAGGCCGGCCTGGCACCGTGGCAAGCCATTATCGAGGCCACCGTGCGGCGCTTTCGCCCGATTGTGCTGACGGCACTCGCGGCGGTGCTGGCGATGATCCCGCTGTCGCGCAGCGTGTTCTTCGGGCCGATGGCGGTAGCGATCATGGGTGGGTTGATTGTGGCGACGGCGTTGACACTATTGTTCCTGCCGGCGCTGTATGCTGCGTGGTTCCGAGTGAGGAAGGACGTCGCGTAATCATGTTGGCCACTGTTTCAGCCCTGTTGCTGCTGCTGCTCGCCCCAGGCCCCACCAATACCCTGTTGTTTCGCGCCGGGGTGTTGTTCGGGCTTCGGGCTTCGTGGCTGTTGGTGTTTATCGAATGCCTGGCGTACCTGCTCCAAGTGTCGGTGTGGGGCGTCGCGCTGCTCTACCTGGGGGCTTATTCACCTTGGGCATTGCAAGCGACGCAACTGGCCGCCGCCTGCTACCTGTTGTATGTCTCGTACAAGCTCTGGCAACGCAAAAACAGCGCCCTCGACCCACGGCACGACCGCTTCTCTGGGCTTTATTTTTTCTGGCTGACGGTCATGAACCCCAAGGGGCTGTTGATCGTATCCTTCATCGCGCCGGCCAGCACCTTTGCCACGCTGCAAGGTTATGTCACGTTCATGGGCACGCTGGCGCTGGTGGTGATACCGGTGGGGGCGGCCTGGATCGTGCTGGGCAGTCGCTTTGCAGGGATTCAAAAAACCTGGCTCACGCCGTTGAGGATCAATCGCGCAACGTCCGTGGCGATCGGTTGTTTTGCCACGCTCATGATGGGGCGGTTGGCCGAGGCGGTTATGCATTGATTGGCCGGCGTTTCACATGCTGATGCAAACACGCCTCAGGCCAGGTGGAACGTTCATGGGTTTCACTCCACTCAGATTTGCCTGATGGACAGGCACAGGTCTTGGTTCCGCCCGTTGGCGGCCGGCCTGATTTCACTGAGTTCAAGGAGTGTCAGATGTCGTTTTTCAGCGCAATTGCTGCGTTCAAGGGTGCATTTCTGGGGGCGTTGCTGGGTGGCTACTTGCCGCGCGAAGGCACTGCTCCAGCTTTACAGCAAAGACCAGGAGGCGAGGCTCATCGCCCCCATCCAACCCGGCCAGGTTATGGGCGGCCGCACCCCACGCGTCCCGCTTGTGCCACACCGCATCACCCGCATACGCACCCGATCAGCCATCCTCAATTGCCGAGCCGGCCGTTGTTTGCGTTGTTTAACCGCTAAGCGTCAGGCGTAAGACCACTGCGCCCAGTTTCGCAGGAAGCGGCCTGGGCGCAGTGAGGAAGGGGTTACAGCGCGCCGAACACCTTCTTCGCCAGGCTGGTGGCCGCCGCCGCCGGATTCTTGCGAATGGTTTCTTCCTGTTCGGCAATCATCTTGAACAAACCGTCCAGCGCCTGCTCGGTCACGTAGTTTTCGACGTTGGCGCTCTTGGCATCCACTGCGCCGAATGCCGCCGCCTTGCCTGCCAGGGCGTTGTACTGCTGAGCCACGCCGACCTTGTCGGTGGCGGCCTTGACGATGGGCAGGAACTTGGCGCGAATCTCTTCGCGGCTGGTTTTATTCAGGTACTGGGTTGCCGAGTCCTGGCCACCGCTGAGGATGCCCTTGGCGTCGGTGACGCTCATTTTTTTCACGGCATTGACCAGGATCGGCTGAGCCTGGGTCACTGCTGTTTCCGCCGCTTTGTTCATGCTGGTTTCCAGTTGCGTGACCTGGTCACCCATACCGAACATTTTCAGCTTGTCGGCGACTTTGCCCAACTTGCCGGGCAGGCCGATCTTGACCTCGGGGTTGTTGCTGAAGCCGCCGGGTGTGCCCAGTTGTTTCACGGCGATCTGTGCGCCTTGGGTGAGGGCATCCTTGAGGCCGCCGCTGGCGTCGCCTTGGGACAGGCTGCCAAGGTCCAGGGCCATGGCGTTGGCACCGAGCAGCAGGCCGGCACACAGGGCGGTAAGGCGAAGGGAGTTACGGAGCATGGGCGCTTCCTTATGATCGAATTCAGTGGGCCACGGCATCGACGCGCAGGCGCAGAGGTTGTGGGTCCTGGCCGTTGAGCTGAACAGCGTGCCGTTCGGTAGTGGTAAACAGTAGCTTGCCGTCCAGTTCGATGCGAGCGCTCACCGAATAAGTGTGGCCGGGCTTGACCTGCGCCGGGTCGTAGCTCAGGTGAAACGGCAGGGGCACCTGGCCTTTGACCGGGCCTTTCTGTTCGGCGAGGGTCACGGCCGGCGCGTCCATCAGGGATACGTCTTGCAGGCTGACGCTCAAGGTCGCGGCCGCAGGAAGAGCGATGCGTTGCAGGTAGAACACCTCGCCGTCGAGGCTTGCCTGGGGGGAGTGGTGCACGGATTGGCAGGCTCCAAGCAGGGCGGTAAGGCCCAGCAGGATAATTTTTTTCATGGTGCGGCTCCTTTCAATGGCGCCTGCATCCAACGGGCACCTGTTTAAATCTAGCGGGTTTCTTGCGCCTCGACTGACGCTTCGGCTGCGCCGTCCACACGGTGCAGGGCCACTTGGCGGATCGACAGGCGAATGTCGGCCGGCAACACGCGTTTGGCGGCGCCTTCGGCCAGTTCGCCGAGCAATGCGTGGTAGCTCAACTTGCCGGCTTCGTCGCGGCGCAGCACATCCTGCTCCAGCAACGTCTGAATAAAATGTCGGAAAAGGCTCTTATCGAAGAACTCCGGAGCATTGAGGCCATGCAGGATCGACAGGCGCTGGGCCATGATCGTGCACAGGTCCTCCAGTTCTTCGGCGCTGATACTGTTCTGGCCGCTGTTGAGCAGCAGCGAAATCGCCATGTAGAAGCGTTGCAGGGTCTGGGCGATGCTCTTGGACAGCAGCGTCAGCAACACGAAGTGCCGCGAACTCGGCGCCGGGCGCAGGTACACGTCTTTTTCGAAGCGCAGCAGGCCCTGTTCGACAAACGCTTGCAGCCACTGGTCGATGACCGCGTCGAGCTCTTCCAGCGACCAGCGAATAAACAGCTCCGATTGCAGGTACGGGTACAGCGCGTGGGTATAGCGCAGGATCTGCTCGCGGTTCATGCGCGAACTGCTCTGGAAGAAACTCGCCAGCAACGCCGGCAGGGCGAAGATGTGCAGCACGTTGTTGCGGTAGTAGGTCATCAGGACGGCGTTCTGCTCGTCCAGGTACAGGATCTTGCCCAGGGCGTCGCTCTGTTCCGACAGCAGGTTCATGTCCTTGACGTGCTTGATCAGCGCCAGGCCATCGCCTTCCGGCAGGGTGGTGTGCGGCGAATAAGGCACGCGGCGCAACAGCGCCAGGTACAGGTCCAACTGGCGGGCCATGGCCTGTTCGTCCAGGGCCAGGCGCGTGGTCGACAGCAGGGCCAGGGCCACCAGGTTCACCGGGTTCACCGCTGCGGCTTCGTTCAAGTGGCGGGCCACTTGTTCGCCGAGGCGGTTGGTGGTTTCGTTGAGCCAGGCCGGTTTGTAGTTCGGGCCCAGCTCCTGGGCGCGCCAGTCGGGTTGTTCGTTGTCGAGAAACTCAGCCAGCTTGATCGGCTCGCCGAAGTTGACCGCCACCTGGCCGAAACGCTGCTTGAGCGCGCCGACCACTTTGAAGATGTCGAAGATCGATTCTTTCTTCTTGCTCGCACCGCGCAACTCACCGAGGTAAGTACGGCCTTCCAGTACGCGTTCATAGCCGATATACACCGGCACGAACACAATCGGCATGCGCGAGGAGCGCAGGAAACTGCGCAGGGTAATCGCCAGCATCCCGGTTTTCGGCTGCAGCATGCGGCCGGTGCGCGAACGCCCGCCTTCCACGAAGTACTCCACCGGGAAGCCCTTGGTGAACAACGTGTGCAGGTATTCGTTGAACACCGAGGTGTACAGCGGGTTGCCCTTGAAGGTGCGGCGCATGAAAAACGCACCGCCACGGCGCAGCAGGCTGCCGATTACCGGCATGTTCAGGTTGATGCCGGCCGCGATATGCGGCGGCGTCAGGCCATTTTTGAACAGCAGGTACGACAGCAGCAGGTAGTCGATATGGCTGCGGTGGCAGGGTACGTAGATCACCTCATAGCCCTGGGCAACCTTTTGCACACCTTCGATGTTATTGACCTTGATGCCGTCGTAGATCTTGTTCCAGAACCAGCTCAGCACCACCTCCAAAAAGCGGATCGCGGTGTAGGTGTAATCCGAGGCGATTTCGTTGCCATAGCGCAGGGCCTGGGCCTTGGCTTTTTCCGGGCTGATTTTTTCGCGCTCGGCTTCATCAAGAATGGCCTGGCGCACCAGCGGCATATTCACCAGGCCCTTCACCAGGTTGCGGCGATGGGACAGGTCGGGGCCGATCACGGCGGTCTTCAGGTTACGAAAGTGCACACGCAGTATGCGTTGGGCCATGCGCACGGTGCGTTCGTGCCCTTTATTGTGCTCGATCAACTCACGCAGGTTGATAGGCGCAGAGAATTGCACACGGGTCTTGCGACCCAGGATCAGGATGCTTAACAAGCGGCGTAGACGGCCGGTGACGGCCCAGCTGTCGGCAAACAGCAGTTTCCACGGGCTGGACTCGCTCGCCGGGGTCTGCCCCCAGAACACACTGACCGGAATGATTTGTGCATTCTCTTCGGCGTGTTCGCTCAGGGTGTTGACCAGGCGGGTCAGGGTCGGCGGCGCGCCGCGCTTGTCCTGGCGGCCGAGCCAGTCGGGTTCCGGCGTGAGGTAGAAGAACGCTGCCGGTTCCATCAGCGGGCCTACCGATACCGGCAGCACCGGGCGCGGCAAGCCGGCCTTGGTGCACTCGGCATCGACCACGGCCAGCTCGGTGAGGGAGGGCGATTGCAGGACGTAAAACACCGGCCGGCTGCGGTCCAGGTTAAGGGTAAGGGACGACTGGTTGATCGTCTCCGAGCGAACCCAGAGGTACAACAGTCGGCGCAAGGTGCCAAATACCAGACGGCGGAACGGGGAGCGGGTCATAGGCGAGCTGCTTGAAGTGGAAAAAACCGAGCGGGCGCTCGGGCGGGTAGTGTGCCGTATTCGCCGAAAATCGGCAAAAAAGCAGCGATGTAAACTTGAGTTGATCGTTTTTGAGCCTGTCTTATACTCGGCAGTTCAACGCGAACCGGCTCAACAATAAAAAAACCGAAGGGGGAGTGAGACAAATGGCAACGCGCGAAACCGGGAATGTGAAGTGGTTCAACGATGCAAAAGGCTATGGGTTCATTCAGCGTGAAGACGGCAAGGATGTGTTCGTGCATTACCGCGCCATTCGCGGGGACGGGCATCGCTCGTTGGCCGAAGGCCAGCAGGTGGAATACGCCGTGGTGAGCGGTGAGAAGGGCTTGCAGGCCGAGGATGTGGTCGGTTTGTAATGCGGGCTTTTGTTACACCGCAGAACCCATGTGGGAGGGGGCTTGCTCCCGATGGCTGAGTGTCAGTCACTGAATACATTGACTGACCCACCGCCATCGGGAGCAAGCCCCCTTCCACATTTTTGATTGGGTGTTCAGCTTAAGATCAGGCGGTTTTCCAGGTGATCTGCTCTTCACCGTCTGCGCTGATGCGAATCCAGATGTCAGCGCTTTCCTCGCCTTCTTCCTCAATCCACGTGCCCGGTGCACAACGCACTTCGACGTTCAGCGCGGCAAAGGCCGCCCGGGCGCAGGCGATGTCGTCGTCCCACGGGGTCTGGTCGCTTTCCAGATACAGGCTGTTCCATTTGCCGACGGCCTTGGGCAGCCAGGTTACCGGCACATTGCCGGCCTTGCATTTGTAGGTCTGGCCCTTCTGGACCCAGTCGGTGCATGGGCCGAGGGCGGCGCCGAGCCAGGCGGCGATGGCCTTGTGGTCGACGTCAGCGTCCTTCAGGTAAATCTCGATATCGGGTTGGCGCATGGATGTTCCTCGTTGCGGGATTCGAAAATCCATTCGCGGATGTAGAAAAGTCGGTTATTGAAGCACGAAATAGTCGTAGCGCATCGACACGGTGACCAGCAGCGGCTCGGCAGCCTCGATCACCTCGCTACGGCGCTCGGCGCTGGCACGCCAGCCGTGGGGCGTCATGGCCAGCAGGTTGGCGCGGTCCTGGGGTTCATCCAGGCGCAGAGTGAATTCCAGGGTCTCGCTGTGCGCCAGGCTCATACCCTCGGGCACCAGGGCCAGGTGCTTGTCGTCGGTGTACTCGCGCACTTCGTCGTACAGGCGCTCGCGCAATTGCATCAGATGGCCGCGGGTGGGGCCGACCTTCATCAAGCCGCCGCCAGGGCTGAGCAGGCGCTTGGCTTCCTGCCAGTCCAGCGGGCTGAACACACTGGCAAGGAACTGGCAGCTGGCATCGGCCAACGGCACGCGGGCCATGCTGGCGATCAACCAGGTCAGCGCCGGGTTGCGCTTGCAGGCGCGCTTGACCGCTTCCTTGGAAATATCCAGCGCGTAACCGTCGGCCTGGGGCAGGGCGTCGGCGATTTGCGCCGTGTAGTAACCCTCGCCACAGCCGATGTCCACCCAGCGCTGCGGCGCGCGTTCGGCGGCCAATTGCGCCAGGCGCCTGGCCACCGGGGCGTAGTGCCCGGCGTTGAGGAAGTCGCGGCGCGCCTCGACCATGGCCAGGTTGTCGCCTGGATCGCGGCTGTTCTTGTGCTGCACCGGCAACAGGTTCAGGTAACCCTGGCGCGCGCGGTCGAAACGGTGCCCGGCCGGGCACGCCACGCCATTGTCTACCGCGTTGAGCGGGGCGCTGCAAATGGGGCAAGCGAGCATCAGGCGAGCAACTTGATCAGGGTCTGGTAGTAGATTTCGGTCAGCACATCGAGGTCGCTGGCGAGAATGCGCTCGTTGACCTGATGAATCGTCGCGTTGACCGGGCCCAACTCGACCACTTGGGTTCCGAGGGTGGCGATGAAACGCCCGTCCGAGGTGCCGCCGCTGGTGGACGCCTGGGTCTCGCGCCCGGTGATCGCCTTGATGCTGGCGGAGACGGCATCGAGCAACGCGCCCGGTTCGGTGAGAAACGGCAGGCCCGACAGCGCCCATTCCACGTGCCAGTCCAGGCCATGCTTGTCGAGGATCTGCGCGACGCGCTGTTGCAGGCCTTCGACGGTGGATTCGGTGGAGAAACGGAAGTTGAATACCGCCGTCAGGTCGCCGGGAATCACGTTGGTGGCCCCGGTGCCGGAGTTGAGGTTGGAGATCTGGAAGCTGGTCGGCGGGAAGAACCTGTTGCCGTCGTCCCAATGCTCCGCGGCCAATTCGGCCAGGGCCGGCGCGGCCAGGTGGATCGGGTTTTTCGCCAGGTGCGGGTAGGCCACGTGGCCTTGTACACCGCGCACGGTCAGGGTGGCGCCGAGTGAGCCACGGCGGCCGTTCTTGACCACGTCGCCCACCAGGGTAGTGCTCGACGGTTCGCCGACGATGCACCAGTCCAGGCGCTCTTTGCGCGCGGCCAGGCGTTCGATGACCGCTTTGGTGCCGTGGTGCGCCGGGCCTTCTTCATCGCTGGTGATCAGGAAGGCGACCGAGCCCTTGTGGTCCGGGTAGTCGGTGACGAAGCGCTCGGCAGCCACCAGCATCGCCGCCAGGCTGCCTTTCATGTCGGCCGCGCCACGCCCGCACAGCATGCCGTTTTCATCGATCAGCGCGTCGAACGGGTCGTTCTGCCAGGCCTGCACCGGGCCGGTCGGCACCACGTCGGTGTGGCCGGCAAAGCACAGCACCGGGCCTTCGTGTTTGCCATGGGTGGCCCAGAAATTGTCTACCTCGAAGATGCGCATCGGCTCCAGCGCAAAACCAGCGTCGCCCAGGCGCTGCATCATCAGCTTCTGGCAATCGGCGTCGATCGGCGTGACCGAGGGGCGCCGGATCAGGTCGATGGCAAGTTGAAGGGTCGGCGAAAGGTCGGCATGGGCCGTCATGGGGGAAACTCCGGAAAGCGTATTTGGGAGAGCCGGGCGGGCGCACAAAAGGGCCGTTATCTTATAGCAAAACGGCGGCCAAGGGCCGCCGTTTAGTGCATTGCGCAAGTTTTTACAGCGCGCTTGCAGGCTCCACTGCGGCCGCCGGTTTGGGCAGCGACGACAGGAACGCCATGATCAACGCCGCCACATACGGCAGCGATTGCACCAGCAGCATCACCACCCAGAAGCGCATGTCATTGCTCGGCAGGCCCTGCACCAGGTAGATCCCCAGCGCCGCGCCCCACAACAGCAGCATGATGAACATCTCTTCGCGGGCTTCGGAAATAGCCACCCAGAAGCCGTGGTTATCCGCGTTTTTCGGTGTACGAAAGAACGGAATACTGCTGGTGAAGAAGCCATACAGCACCGCCTTGGCGATGGTGTGGGACAACGCCAAGCCGGCCAGGGCCGCGCAGAACGCGTCCTTGAGGTTTACGCCTACCGCACGGCGGTACAGGAAGATGATCTTGCCCACCTTGAACACGAACAACGCCAGGGGCGGGATCGCGAAAATCAGCAGCGGCGGGTCGACCCGCGTCGGCACGATGATCATCGCCGCCGACCACAACAGCGCACCGACGGTAAAGAAGATGTTCATGCCATCCGCCACCCACGGCAACCAGCCCGCGAGGAAGTGGTAGCGCTGGCCACGGGTCAGCTCGGTGTCCTTGCCGCGCAAGAGGCTGGCGGTGTGACGCTTGATGATTTGGATCGCGCCGTAGGCCCAGCGGAAACGCTGTTTCTTGAAGTCGATAAAGGTGTCCGGCATCAGGCCTTTGCCGTAGCTGTCGTGGTAATACGCGGCCGACAGGCCTTTCTCGAATACGCGCAGGCCCAATTCGGCGTCTTCACAGATGCACCAGTCGGCCCAGCCCAGTTCTTCGAGCACCGAACGACGGGTCATGGTCATGGTGCCGTGCTGGATGATCGCGTCGCGGTCGTTACGGGTGACCATGCCGATATGGAAGAAGCCTTTGTATTCCGCGTAGCAGAGCTTCTTGAAGGTGCTTTCGTTCTGGTCGCGGTAATCCTGCGGCGACTGCACCACGGCGATTTTCGGGTCGGCGAAGTGCGGCACCATGTGCTTGAGCCAGTTTGGCGACACGCAGTAGTCCGAGTCGATCACCGCGATCACTTCGGCATCCTTGGCCGTGTGCGGGATCAGGTAGTTCAGTGCGCCGCCCTTGAAACCGGCCAGCGGGGCGACGTGGAAGAACTTGAAGCGCGGGCCCAGGGTTTCGCAGTAGTCGCGCACCGGTTCCCAAACGGCAGGGTCCTTGGTGTTGTTGTCGATGATCAGGACTTCGTAGTCCGGGTAATCGAGGGCGGCCAGGGCATCGAGGGTCTGTTTGACCATTTCCGGCGGTTCGTTGTAGCACGGCACGTGGATCGACACTTTCGGGCGGTAGTGCGAATCCCCTTCAACCGGCAGGAATTCACGCCGACGCTTGTGGGTCCACACCGCTTCGGCCAGTTCGTGGGCTTCGGTGAGCAGCACGATAAATACGCCCAGGGCGCCGAGCGCCAGGAGGATACCCACGGTGACGCTGAACCAGGTGCTGTATTGCTGACTGTAGTCGTAGCCGATCCACACCAGCACCGAACCGCACAGGAACGCAATAAACGTCAGGAAGGTACGGCCACGTTGGCGCAGGGCCGAGCCGTCGATCATCAGCAACGTCAGGGACAGCAGCGCGAGCACCACCGAGCCGATGGCCAGCACGCGCCATTGCGGGATCGCGACCACAGGCCCTTCAAAGTTGAATTTCTGCTGGCGCGCAGCGTTGAACACCCCCCAATAGGCGCCTGCCGAACCTTCGTCGCTGACTTTCCACGGCTGATCGAAGGCCTCGATCACGAAGTAGTTGTAGCCCTGGCGATTAAGCTTGTTCACCAGGGTGCGTAGGTAAATCGCCTGGTCTGCGGGGGACGTTTCGTTGCCACCGCGCATGCGTCCGTTACTCGGCCAGCCCACTTCCGACAGCAGCAACGGCTTTTTCGGGAACAGTTTCTTCAGGTCCTTGGCACGGTCAAGTACGTACTGGCCGGCCTTGTCCATCGGGATGAACTCCCAGAACGGCAGGATGTGCGCGGCGATCAGGTCGACGTGCTTGGCCAGTTGCGGGTTTTTTTCCCAGATGTGCCATTGCTCGGAGGTGGTCACCGGCACTTTCACGGCGGCGCGCACGCGGTCCAGCAGCACGATCAGTGCCTCTGGGGTGATCTCTTCACGGAACAGCGCTTCGTTACCCACCACCACTCGTACGACGCTGCGCGAGGTGTTAGCGATCTCGATGGCGCGCTGGATCTCGCGTTCGTTGCGTTCCAGGTCCGGGCTGATCCAGATCCCGAGGGTCACGCGCAGGCCGAACTCTTCCGCCAGCTTGGGGATGTCCCCCAGGGTGCCGTCGACCGAATAGGTGCGGATGTTGTCCGTCAGCTTGCTCATGATCGCAAGGTCCTGACGCATCTGCTCATCGGTGGGGTACTGGTTTTTCTGCGGGTACTGGCCTTGCTGGAACGGCGAGTAGGAAAACCCCGAGATCTGCTCAGGCCAGTTGGGAGCGGTGACCGGGCGGTTGATCAGCGCCCAGAAGCCGGTGAACAGCGCGGCAATTGCCAGCACCACCACCAGGTTGAGTCCAAATTTACGCGATGCCATGGTTATGTCGGGTTCCAAAAGGTGTGGAACGAAAAGAGGTGCCGGCCTGCGCCGAACGGCGCGCATCCTACACCGGCCTTTCCCCGAGCGTACAGCAGACAGAGAAAAGCCGGACGTTAGTCAGCGAAAGACCATCTAAGTTCTTTACTTGTAGCTTGTCGTTTCGAACTTGTCGCTGCGTAGTCCATAATGCGCGCCGGTTTTTGGGGTAATGGTCATGAGTACAGAAGATCCGCGGTTTGCAGGCGTCGCCCGCTTGTATGGCATTGAAGGCCTGGAGCGCTTGAAAGCGGCCCACGTGGCGATCGTCGGTGTCGGCGGCGTAGGCTCCTGGGCAGCCGAGGCCATGGCCCGTTGCGGGGTGGGTGAAATTTCGCTGTTTGACCTCGATGACGTCTGCGTGAGCAACAGCAACCGCCAGTTGCACGCGCTGGACAGCACCGTGGGCAAGCCCAAGGTCGAGGTGATGGCCGAGCGCCTGCGCGGCATCAACCCGGACTGCACGGTGCATGCGGTGGCGGATTTCGTGACCCGCGACACCATGGCCGAGTACATCACCCCAAACATCGATTGCGTGATCGACTGCATCGACGCCGTTAACGCCAAGGCCGCGCTGATTGCCTGGTGCAAGCGTCGCAAGATCCAGATCATCACCACTGGCGGCGCCGGCGGGCAAATCGACCCGACGCTGATCCAGGTGTGCGACCTGAACCGCACCTTCAACGACCCGCTGGCTTCGAAAGTGCGCTCTACGTTGCGCCGCGACTATGGTTTCTCCCGCACCGTGACCCGCCATTACAGCGTGCCGTGCGTGTTTTCCACCGAGCAACTGCGTTATCCCAAGCCGGACGGCAGCATCTGTTTGCAGAAGAGTTTTGTCGGTGACGGGGTGAAGCTGGACTGCGCCGGTGGGTTTGGCGCGGTGATGATGGTCACGGCGACCTTCGGCATGGTGGCGGCCACCAAGGCGGTGGACAAGATTGTCGCCGGGGTGCGCCGGCCTTCAGAGCGGGTCAAGCCCGCCTGAATGTCAGTGTGGCGAGTGGCTGAGTTCGCGCATGCGCTGCAGGACGGCATTCAAGCCATTGCTGCGCGACGGCGACAGCTGGCGCGAAAGCCCCAGTTGGTTGAACCAGTCAGGCAAATCCACCGCCTGCAACTCAGCCGCCGACAACCCATTAACCCGCGCCAGCAATAACGCCACCAGCCCCCGGATCATTCGCGCATCACTGCTGGCGGCAAACTGCCAATGGCCGTCGTGCAAGCGCCCTACCAACCACACCAGGCTTTCGCAGCCCTGCACCAGGTTGGCATCGACCTTCTCTTCATCGGCCAAGGCGGGCAGACGCTCGCCCCATTGCATCAGCAGGCGCGCACGTTGTTCCCAACTGCCGACTGACTGGAATGCCGCCAGCGCCGCGACTGCGTCGATTGGCACGCTCATCGCAACATATCCAGCGCCTGGTCCAGTGCGTCAAAGAAGCGCTCCAAGTCGTCTGAATCGTTGTACAGCGCCAGGGATACACGGATCGCTCCTGACAAATGCAGCGCTTTGAACAGCGGCATTGCACAGTGATGGCCGGCACGCACGGCGATGCCTTGTTCGGTCAGCAGGTGCGCAAGGTCGGCGTTATGCACGCCTTCTACCACAAAGCTGACCAACGCCACCTGCGGCGCGCCCAGCACGTGCACGCCATTGCGCGCTTTCAAGCCGCGTAAGAGGTAGTCGTGCAGGGCGGCTTCGTGGGCCACGACGGCCTGCTGGTCCAGTGAACTCAGGTAATCGAGGCTCGCGCCCAAGCCGATCACGCTGGCGATCGGCGGCGTGCCGGCTTCGAAGCCCAGCGGCGCGGGGCGAAAGCTCGCGCTGTGGTAGTCGGCCTGTTGCACCATCTCGCCGCCGAATTGCCAGTGACGCAGATGATGCAGGGCTTCGTTGCGGCCATACAGCACGCCGACGCCGTCGGGGCCGTAGAGCTTGTGGCTGGAAAACACATAAAAGTCGCAGCCCAGCGCCTGCACATCGTGGCGGCCATGGACGATACCCTGGGCCCCGTCGATCACGCTCAGGGCGCCGTGGGCCTTGACGCGCGCGAGCAGGGCTTCCAGCGGTTGCCAGGCGCCGAGTACGTTAGAGAGCTGGCTCACCGCCAGCAGGCGCGTACGTGGGCCGATCAGCTCGGCGGCGGCATGCAGGTCGATCACGCCGTCATCGCCCAGTGGCAACACCACCAGTTGCAGCGCGCGGCGTTTGGCCAGTTGCTGCCAGGGCAGCAGGTTGGCGTGGTGTTCCAGGGCGCTGATCACAATCTCATCGCCCGCATTGAATAAGTGCTCAAGGCCGTAAGCCAAGAGGTTCAGCGCAGAGGTCGCGCCGTGAGTAAACACGATTTGCCCGGTGTCGCCTGCATTCAGCCACTGCGCAACCTTGCTGCGACTGTCCTCGAAGGCCTGGGTGGCATGAGCCCCAGGCAAATGCTGGGCACGGTGCACATTGGCTGCGCCATTGGCGTAGTAATGGCTGATGGCATCCAGCAGGGCTTGGGGTTTTTGCGTGGTGGCGGCGTTATCCAGATAGGTCTGGTCTTGCCGTTGCAGGGTGGCGATGGCCGGGAAATCGGCGCGCCAGGGGGAGGGCACAAGCATGGTGGTCAAGACTCGTATAAACGGGCCGCCCCGGAAGGCGCGGCCCGTTAGTGGCATCGAGTGGCTGCTTAGTTGTGAGCGTGCAGCGCTTCGTTCAGTTCGATCGCCGATTTGTGGGTTTTGCACTCCACGGCACCGGTCTCGGAGTTACGGCGGAACAGCAGGTCCGGCTGGCCGGCCAGTTCGCGCGCCTTGACTACCTTGACCAGTTGGTTTTTCTCGTCGAGCAGTGCGACCTTGGTGCCGGCGGTGACGTACAGGCCCGACTCCACGGTGTTGCGGTCGCCCAACGGGATACCGATACCGGCGTTGGCGCCGATCAGGCAGCCTTCGCCAACCTTGATCACGATGTTGCCGCCGCCCGACAGGGTGCCCATGGTGGAGCAACCGCCGCCCAGGTCCGAACCCTTGCCGACGAACACGCCGGCCGACACACGGCCCTCGATCATGCCCGGGCCTTCGGTGCCCGCGTTGAAATTGACGAAGCCTTCGTGCATCACGGTGGTGCCTTCGCCTACATAGGCACCCAGGCGCAGGCGGGCGGCATCAGCGATACGCACACCGGCCGGCACCACGTAGTCGGTCATTTTCGGGAATTTGTCCACCGAGAACACTTCCAGCAGGTCGCCACGCAGGCGCGCTTCGAGCTGGCGCTCGGCCAGTTCCGCGATGTCGATCGCGCCCTGGCTGGTCCAGGCCACGTTCGGCAACTGTGGGAACACACCGGCCAGGTTCAGGCCGTGAGGCTTGACCAGGCGATGGGACAGCAGGTGCAGTTTGAGGTAGGCCTCAGGGGTGGAGGTCAGCGCGGTGTCTTCGGCCAGCAGAGTGGCGACCAGCGGCGTGTGGCTTTCGGCCAGGCGGCTCAGCAGGGCCGCTTGGGCAGCATCGACGCCTTTAAGTGCGTCAGCCAGTTGCAGGGCCTGGGTCACGGTGAAGGTGATGGCCTGGTTGCCTTGGGTGTAACCGAGGATCGGTGCGATAGCCGCCACGATTTCAGCCGATGGGTTGAGCAACGGTTGTGCGTAAAACACTTCCAGCCAAGCACCTTGGCGGTTCTGAGTGCCGACGCCGAAGCCCAGGCTGAACAGGGAATTGGACATGCTGTTACCTCTACAAAAATGGAAGGGCTGGCCTACTTGAGGGCCGCCGAATAACTTTCTGGCTTGAAGCCAATCAGGGTTCTGTTACCGAGATCGAGCACTGGGCGCTTGATCATCGAGGGTTGTGCGAGCATCAATTCAATGGCTTTCGACTGATCGAGATCGGCTTTGCGTTCGTCTTCGAGTTTGCGAAAGGTGGTGCCCGCACGGTTCAACACCACCTGCCAACCGTGCTCGTTGCACCATTGGGTCAAGTGTTCGCGGTCGATACCGGCCGTTTTGTAGTCGTGGAATTCATAGCTCACCGCGTGCTCATCGAGCCACGTGCGCGCCTTTTTCATGGTGTCGCAGGCTTTGATGCCGAAAAGGTGCAAGGTTTTGCTTGAAGCGGTCAAGGAATTGCCCCCTTTTGGACTGATGAAAACGAAAGGTTACGGATTATGCCACGACCAGCGGCTTTGGGTGCCGATCGTCCTGCGCGCTGCGACTTTTGTGCAAAAGCCATCGCGTAGCCTGGGTGGGTACCATAGCCGGGAAATATGGCACTTCAACGGCTACGTGTTGCCTGATGTGTCGTAGTAAGTCGATTGTCCGGGAAATCCGCGTTATGCAAACCGCCTACACCGTTCTTATCCTGCTGATGCTGGTCAGCGTTTCGCGTTTGGTGGGGCGTGTCATCCCGCTGCCGCTACCCCTGGTGCAAATTGCCGCCGGCGCCTTGCTGGCCTGGCCCACGCTGGGGTTGCATGTGGCGCTGGACCCGGAGTTGTTTCTGTTTCTGTTCTTGCCGCCATTGCTGTTCTCCGACGGTTGGCGCATGCCCAAGCGCGAGTTGTGGCGCCTGCGCGGGCCGATCCTGACGTTGGCGGTGGGGCTGGTGCTGTTTACCGTGGTGGGTGCCGGTTACTTCATCCATTGGCTATTGCCTACCATCCCTTTACCGGTCGCCTTCGCCCTGGCGGCGGTTTTATCACCGACAGATGCCGTAGCGGTGTCGGCCATTTCCCAGAACCGTTTGCCCAAGCCGTTGATGCATATGCTTCAGGGCGAGGCGCTGATGAATGACGCGTCGGGCCTGGTGACGTTCAAGTTCGCCCTGGCGGCGGCGTTGACTGGGGTGTTTTCCCTTGCCGACGCCAGCCTGACCTTTGTATTGGTAGCGGTGGGCGGCCTGGCGGTTGGTGTAGCGCTGAGCTGGCTGGTCGGTCGTTTGCGAGCCTGGATGATCGCCCGTGGTTGGGATGATCCTGCGACCCATGTGGTGTTCATGTTGTTGCTGCCATTTGCCGCGTATGTATTGGCTGAGCGTCTGGGGGCCTCGGGGATTCTGTCGGCGGTGGCGGCGGGCATGATGCAAAGCTGGCTCGACCTGCTGCCACGCCAGACGAGCACGCGCCTGCTCAACCGCAGCGTGTGGGCGTTGTTGGAGTTTGCGTTCAATGGCTTGATCTTCTTGCTGCTGGGCCTGCAATTACCGGACATTATCAAGGCCGTGGTGAGCCATGAGTCGACGCTGTGGCCGGCGCTGCTCTATCGCGGCCTGGAGGTGCTGGGGATCTTCCTGGTGCTGGTGGTATTGCGTTTTATCTGGGTGCAGAGCATCTGGCGGTTGTCGGGGTTATTGCGTCGCCTGCGGGGGAAAAGCGAGCTGACATTGGTGCCCACTGCGCGATCCTGTTGGCTCTTGACGGTCGGCGGTGTGCGCGGTGCCGTGACCTTGGCGGGTGTGATGTCGGTGCCGTTGTTGCTGGCGCCGGGCAAAGACTTTCCCGAGCGCGATTTGCTGATTTTTATTGCCGCCGGCGTGATCCTGTTTTCGTTGGTCGCCGCCTGCATCGCCTTGCCATTGTTACTGCGCGGCATCGAAAAGAGCCCCGACGAGAAGCGGCATAACGAAGTGCGTGAAGCCTGGAAAAAAACCGCCGTGGCCGCGATTCATGCCCTTGAAGCTGAAGAGCCTGGCGAAAGTGAAACCCCGGACGCCGCCCAGGCCGCGCTGGCCGCCGAACTCAAGGCGCGGCTGATGTCGGAATATCGCCATCAGTTGGACGTGTTCAACGACTCGGCCGAAGCCCAGGCGCTGGCGCGTCAGATGGATTTGCTGGAGCGAAAGTTGCGACTCAAGGCCCTGCGCGCGCAACGCTTGGAGCTTTACAGCCTGAGCCGTCATCACCAGATCGGTGATGACGTATTGCGCGAAGTGTTGGCGGATCTGGATATGAGCGAGGCGAATCTGGGCGTGATGAAATAGCGGCCGGCAGGCTCTGCACGCCGTCAGGGGGTCAGCTGTACAGCCTGCGCGCGATGGCTTTGTCGCCGTCAGAAAGCCAGTGTTGGGTATCGACACCTTTGGCGTCGTGGGTTACGTAACCGGGGTACGCGTAGTGCATGACGGATCGACTGTCATAGCGTGTGACCTCCAACCGATCACCCACCGGCAGTTCCAGGATCTGGCTATAGACCAGTTCTCTGGGGAACTGATCACTGGCGTAAGCCTTGTAGATCGCGGGTTTGTTCCAGTTGATCGTGTGCTCGGGGTTCTGGTGTTCGTGCAGCAGCCCCAGGGCATGTCCGAACTCGTGCAAAACAGTTGCGCGAAATGTCTTCGAGTCATCGTTGCGCTCCAAATGCATCGTGGGCTCGTTCAGGGGGATGTTGCCCGCGTCGGTGCCGATCACGGACCAGTTTCCCTTCAGACTTTCGTCGTCGCAAATGCGGATATCACCCTCTCTGCTTCTGACGATGCGAAATTGCAGGGCCGGAGTGTTGTGGGCCCACTCCTGGATTGCATCTACCGCCAAGGCGGTGCTTTTTTGATCTTTCAAATCCAACGAAACGGTAATAACGCCGGGAGGCCAGAGCTTGCGGTTATCGGCCAGGCCTCTTTTCACTCGCGAGGTGCCGGCAGAAGCTGGCGGTTCGTGGTCGATGGGCGACAGGTTGGAAGGGAGGTTGACCGAGTGTTGGGATGTCAGACGCATGCGTTCTACTCTTGTGGTAATGCGCCGAGTAGTGGCAAGCGCGTGGCAGCTGGTTCCCTGTGCTATCGCGCCGGGCGCCCGCACTGCATTGCACAGTGCGGGTTTTGCAAGGGTTACGACCTGCGCTGAATAAACGCGCGAATCCGTTCAGCCGCTTCGACGCACTCGGCCAGCGGCGCAACCAGTGCCAGGCGCACTCGCCCGGCGCCCGGGTTGAAGCCGTCCACTTCGCGCGACAGATACGAGCCCGGCACCACGGTCACGTGTTCCTCCACGAACAGGTCACGGCAGAAGGCGGCGTCGTCGCCATTCACATTCGGCCACAGGTAAAAACCGCCGTCGGGGTGTTGCACGTCCAGCACCGGCTTGAGGATCGCCAGCACGGCGTCGAATTTCTCGCGGTACAGGTCGCGGTTGGCCTGTACGTGGGCCTCGTCCTGCCAGGCGGCGATGCTGGCCAACTGGGTTTGTACCGGCATCGCGCAGCCATGGTAGGTGCGGTAGAGCAGGAAGGCCTTGAGGATATCGGCATCACCGGCGACAAAACCAGAACGCAGGCCGGGCAGGTTGGAACGCTTGGACAGGCTGTGAAATACCACGCAACGCTTGAAGTCCTGGCGACCCAGTTCAACGCAGGCGCTCAGCAGGCCCGGCGGCGGGGTTTGTTCGTCGAAGTACAGCTCGCTATAGCACTCGTCGGCGGCGATGACGAAGTCGTATTCGTCGGCCAGGGCGATGAGTTTTTTCAGGGTCTCGACCGGGATCAGTGCACCGGTCGGGTTACCGGGGGAGCACAGGAACAGGATCTGGCAGCGTTTCCAGATATCCGCCGACACCGCATCAAAGTCCGGGTTGAAGCCATTTTTGTCCAGGCAAGGCAGGTAGTGTGGCTTGGCCCCGGCCAGGAACGCGGCGCCTTCATAGATTTGGTAGAAGGGGTTCGGGCTGACCACCAATGCATTGTCGCCACGGTTGACCACGGTCTGGGTGAAGGCGAACAGCGCTTCGCGAGTGCCATTGACCGGCAGGATATGGCGCGCCGGGTCCAGCCACCCCTTGGGCACATCGAAGCGGCGTTCGCACCAGGCGCCGATGGCCTCGCGCAAGGCCGGGGTGCCCAATGTGGTGGGGTATACCGCCATCTGGTCGAGGTTGTTGCTGAGCGCCTCGGCGACAAAGGTCGGCGACTTGTGCTTGGGCTCGCCGATGGACAGCGCAATCGGGCGCTTGTCCGGGTTCGGTGTGACGCTGCCGAGCAGGGCGCGCAGTTTCTCGAATGGGTAGGGCTGCAGCTGGTTCAGGGCGTTGTTCATGGGAATCTCGTGCAAGGCGTTAAAAACTGGAATGAGGTTTAGATCGTCAGGCGCGTCAGCTCGACACCGGGTTCCTGAGTCACGCTCAACTGCTGCACGATGGCTTCCTGCAATCGTAGGCACAGCTCAGGATCGGACAGCGGCTGGTTGTCGGCGTCGGTAATGAAGAACACGTCTTCCACGCGCTCGCCGAGGGTTGCAATCTTGGCGTTCTGCAGCGACAGGTCGAATTCCAGGAAGATCCCACCGATGCGTGCCAGCAGGCCTGGGCGGTCCGGTGCGCTGAGTTCCAGCACCGTGACCGGGCGTTGCGCATCATTGGAGATGGTCACCTGGGGCGCGAAGGCAAAGTGCTTGAGCTGGCGGGGCACACGACGCTGAATGATGGTGGGGTAGTCGTCCGGGTTGCGCAGGGCTTCGGTGAGGCCTTCGCGAATCTTTTTCACCCGCGCCGGGTTGTCGCCGATGGAGTCGCCGTCGGTGTCGAGCACGATGTAGGTGTCGAGGGTGAACTGGCTGCTGGAGGTGATCACGCGTGCGTCATGGATGTTCAGGTTGAGCTGGTCCATGGCGGCCACGGTTACGGCGAAAAAGTCATGCTGGTCGGGGGCGTAGATGAAGATTTGCGTGCCCCCTTCGAACTCGCGCTGGGTGGTTTCCTTGATCAGCACCAACGGGCCGCCATCGGCCGGCTGCTGCAGGATCGCGTCGGTGTGCCAGGCCACGTCGCCTGCGGTGTGGCGCAGGAAGTAGTCGTCGCCCAGTTGCGACCACAATTGCTCGACATCGTCCGGGTCGTTGCCGCCGCGCACCAGAATATCCAGCGCCGCGCTTTGGGTGCGGCGGATCTGCTCTTCGCGGTCCACCGGGTTTTCCAGGCCACGGCGCAGGGCACGCTTGGTCTCGGTATACAACTGGCGCAACAGGCTGGCGCGCCACGAGTTCCATAGCGTCGGGTTGGTGGCGTTGATATCGGAGACCGTCAGCACGTACAGATAGTCGAGGCGGGTTTCATTGCCGACGATCTGCGCAAAGTCGTGGATCACCTGCGGGTCTGACAAGTCCTTGCGCTGGGCGGTGGTCGACATCACCAAGTGGTTCTGCACCAGCCAGACGATCAGGCGGCTGTCCCATTGCGGCAGCTGATGACGCTGGCAGAACGCCTCGGCGTCGACCGCGCCGACTTCCGAGTGGTCGCCATGCCGGCCCTTGCCGATGTCGTGATACAGGCCGGCCAGGTAGATCAGTTCCGGCTTGGGCAGCTTGGCCATCAACTTACTGGCCAGCGGGAATTTCTCTGATACCTGGGTGTATTGCAGCTTACGCAGGTGCTTGATCAGGTTCAGGGTGTGGGCGTCTACCGTATAGATGTGGAACAGGTCGTGCTGCATTTGCCCGACGATAAAGCCGAATTCCGGCAGGTAGCGCCCAAGGATGCCGTAGCGGTTCATGCGGCGCAGGTTGCGGTGGATGCCGATCTTGCACTTGAACAGCTCGATGAAGAGGCTGGTGTTACGGATGTCGTTGCGAAAGTCGTCGTCGATCAGGTGTCGGTTTTCCCGCAGCAGGCGGATGGTGTCGGCGCGTACGCCTTTGATTTCCGGCTGCTGGGCCATCAGCACGAAGATTTCCAGCATGGCGAACGGGGTACGCCGGAACACGCTGTCGTTGCGCGCCTCGATATAACCGTCATGCAACTGGAAGCGCGCATTGATCGGCTGCGGCGGCGCTTCGTCTTCGGGGGCCAGGATCACTTCTTCGAAGTGCTGGATGATCAGGTCGCTGAGCTGGGCAATGCTCATGACCACCCGGTAGTACTGCTGCATGAAGCTTTCGATGCTGGTCTTGGCGTCCTCGCCTTCGAAACCCAGCAGGGTGGCGATGGAGCGCTGGTGGTCGAACAGCAGGCGGTCTTCCGAGCGCCCGGCGAGCATGTGCAGGGCGTAGCGCACCTTCCACAAAAACTCCTGGGACGAAGCCAGCAGGGCGTTTTCGCTCTCCACCAAAAAGCCTTCGCCGGCCAGGGCGCGCAGGTTCAGGGTGCCGTACTGGCGACGGGCGACCCACAAAATCGTCTGGATGTCGCGCAGCCCGCCCGGCGAGCCTTTGACGTTGGGCTCCAGGTTGTATTCGGTGTCGTTGTATTTGTGATGCCGGGCCTTCTGCTCGGCACGCTTGGCCAGGAAGAACTCCTTGCTCGGCCACATATGCGCGGTGCTGGTGACTTCGAGCATGCGCTGGCGCAGGCGCTCGGGGCCGCAGATGGTGCGGCTTTCCATCAGGTTGGTGACGACCGTCAAGTCGGCACGGGCTTCTTCGGCGCATTCGTCGACCGAACGAACGCTCTGGCCGACTTCCAGGCCGATGTCCCACAACAGTGTAAGAAACCGCTCAATGGAATCGCGAAAGATCTCATGGTCGGCGCTGTCCAGCAGGATCAGTAGGTCAATATCGGAGTAGGGATGCAGCTCGCCCCGACCGTAGCCACCGACCGCTACCAGCGCGATATCGGCATCTTCGCTCCAACTGAACTGTTCCCAGGCCTTTTGCAGGATGTTGTCGACAAACCAGGCGCGGTCTTCGATCAGCCGGCGGATGTCCCGGCCGCTGCGAAAGCGCTCATCGAGCACCTCGCGAGCCTGGCGGATCGCCTTCTTGAATGCGGCAATGGGGCTCGCCTTCAGGGCCAGCTCGGCCTGGAACTGGCCACGGTCGAAGAGTTCGGGATCCACCTGGGGCATCGATCGGCTTTCCTTTCTATCTGTCAGTCAGTCACAACACGCTGTGGGGGAAAACCTGGGCAACCTTCAGGCTGAAACGCGTGGGATCGTGTCGTCGGCGCGCAGGGTGAAGATCTCGTAACCGGTCTCGGTGACCAGCAAGGTGTGTTCCCACTGGGCGGATAGCTTGCGGTCCTTGGTGATGGCGGTCCAGCCGTCGCCCAGTACCTTGGTGTCGGCCTTGCCCTGGTTGATCATCGGCTCGATGGTGAAAGTCATGCCCGCCTTGAGTTCCATGCCGGTGCCGGCACGGCCGTAATGCAGGATCTGCGGCTCTTCGTGAAAGACTGTGCCGATACCGTGGCCGCAGAACTCGCGTACCACCGAGAAACCGTTCTTTTCGGCGTGCTTCTGGATGACTTCACCGATATCGCCCAGGCGGCAGCCAGGCTTGACGATTTCAATGGCTTTGTACATGCATTCCTGAGTCACCTGGGACAGGCGCTCGGCCCAGACCGGCACGGTGCCGACGTGGAACATGCGGCTGGTGTCGCCGAAGTAGCGGTCCTTGATCACGGTGACGTCGATGTTCAGCGTGTCGCCATCCTTCAATGGCTTGTCGCCCGGAATGCCGTGGCAGACCACGTGGTTGACCGAGGTGCAGATCGACTTGGGGAAGCCTTTATAGTTGAGCGGGGCAGGGATGGCCTTTTGCACATTGACTATATAGTCGTGGCAGATCTGGTTCAGCTCTTCGGTGGTGACGCCGGGCTTGACGTGCTCGGCAATCATTTCCAGCACGTCGGCAGCCAGCTTGCCGGCAATGCGCATGCCGGCGATGTCTTCGGCGGTTTTCAAACTAACGGTCATACAGGCTCTCTCTAGCGCGACGCGCTGAAATCAATACGGTTTACGGGCGTGCGACAAAAGGTTACAGAATTCGCACAAGCCACAAAAAACGCGATTCTACCAGACGCGGGTGGTAAACCATGAGCCCCTGACGATCGCTTCTCTCTATAGGGTGGGGTTAAATCCGCTCTATTCAACGGGTTGCCTATACGCCGCTCACGTCAGGTGTGATTGCGGGTTTCGTTTTCGCCCTTCGTGTGGTATAAAATGCGCCGCTTTCCGGGGATGCCCCGAAAGGCTTAAATCCACACACGTGTCGACACGATGACCTGGGTGCCGGAGGCCTTGATGCCGCTGGTTGGTCATTGGGATACGTGGAGGCCAAACCCGACTTATTAAGGAACTATCATGTCCCAAGTCAACATGCGCGATATGCTGAAGGCCGGTGTGCACTTCGGTCACCAGACCCGTTACTGGAACCCGAAAATGGGTAAGTACATTTTCGGCGCGCGTAACAAGATCCACATCATCAACCTTGAAAAAACCCTGCCAATGTTCAACGAAGCTCTGACTTTCGTAGAGCGCCTGGCCCAGGGCAAAAACAAGATTCTGTTCGTCGGCACCAAGCGTTCCGCTGGCAAGATCGTTGCTGAAGAAGCAGCACGTTGCGGTTCGCCGTACGTCGATCACCGCTGGTTGGGCGGCATGCTGACCAACTTCAAAACCATCCGTGCTTCCATCAAGCGTCTGCGTGACCTTGAAGTGCAAGCCGAAGACGGTACTTTCGCCAAGCTGACCAAGAAAGAAGCGCTGATGCGCTCCCGTGACCTGGAAAAGCTCGATCGTTCGCTGGGTGGCATCAAGGACATGGGCGGTCTGCCTGACGCACTGTTCGTTATCGACGTTGATCACGAGCGCATCGCGATCACTGAAGCCAACAAGCTGGGCATCCCTGTTATCGGCGTTGTCGATACCAACAGCAGCCCGGAAGGCGTTGACTACATCATCCCAGGCAACGATGACGCAATCCGCGCTATCCAGCTGTACATGGGTTCGATGGCTGACGCTGTAATCCGTGGTCGCAACCACGTTGCTGGTGGTACCGAGCAGTTCGTTGAAGAAGCTCCGGTAGCCGCAGCTGAGTAAGTGACGCCCTGGCGTTGACTCAGTAAGCAAAAAGGGGGCTTGGCCCCCTTTTTGCCACCTCGAAAACCATTTGTCGGCAGCGCAGCTACAACATCTGTAACGTGCAGCGGCTAACAAGGGTGGTTCGGGAAGAATTGATCCCCCGTTCGATCGGGTGGAATGGTTGAAAACCTATCCAAGAGGAATTTGAAAATGGCAGCAATTACTGCAGCGTTGGTTAAAGAACTGCGTGAGCGTACCGGCGAAGGCATGATGGATTGCAAGAAGGCCCTGGAAAAGGCTGACGGCGACATCGAAAAAGCCATTGATGACATGCGTGCTTCCGGCGCCATCAAGGCTGCCAAGAAAGCAGGCAACGTGGCTGCTGAAGGCGCTATCGCTCTGAAAGAAGACGGCAAGTCTGCTGTTCTGCTGGAAGTGAACTCCCAGACCGACTTCCTGGCTCTGCAGGACGACTTCAAGGCATTTGTTGCTGCCAGCGTTGAAAAAGCGTTCGCCGACAAACTGACTGACGCCGCTCCGCTGATCGCCGCTCAAGAAGCTGATCGCCTGGTACTGGTCGGCAAGGTTGGCGAAAACGTCAACATCCGTCGCCTGGTGCGCGTTGAAGGTGATGTGGTTGGTGGTTACCTGCACGGCAACAAGATCGGTGTTGCGGTTGTGCTCAAAGGCGGTAACGTTGAACTGGCCAAAGACATCGCTATGCACGTAGCGGCCAGCAACCCTGAGTTCCTGCTGCCTTCGGAAGTTTCTGCCGAAGCCATCGAGCGTGAAAAAGCTGTGTTCCTGCAGCTGAACGAAGAAAAAATCAAAGGCAAGCCAGAAAACATTGTTGAGAACATGGTCAAAGGCCGTATCAGCAAGTTCCTGGCCGAAGCAAGCCTGGTTGAGCAGGCGTTCGTCAAGAACCCTGAAATCAAGGTTGGCGAGCTGGCTAAGAAAGCCGGTGCTGAAATCGTTTCCTTCACTTACTTCAAAGTAGGCGAAGGCATCGAGAAGCCGGTCGACAACTTCGCTGAAGAAGTTGCTGCCCAGCTGGCTGCCGCTAAGCAATAAGACAGTTTTCAACTGTCGCCCGAAAGAGGCTGCCCGCTCACGCGCGCAGCCTCTTTTCAAATGGGCAGGCCAATTTTATTTGGCTTCCCCTCGGAACTGGCTTACAAAGCCGTGTTCCGATGGCGCTGTGATAGCGTCCAGCTAGAGTGAATGCAAGCCGCAAACGGCTCGCCAAGAATTTTTAAAATACGCCGCAGGAGAGATTCGCAATGGCTCAGCAGGGCAGTGGTTATCAGGCTCGCTATAAACGCATTCTACTCAAGCTCAGCGGCGAGGCCCTGATGGGCTCGGAAGAGTTCGGGATTGATCCCAAGGTGCTCGACCGTATGGCGCTGGAAGTCGGCCAACTGGTCGGTATCGGCGTACAAGTCGGCCTGGTGATTGGCGGCGGCAACCTGTTCCGCGGCGCGGCACTGAGTGCGGCCGGCATGGATCGGGTTACCGGCGACCACATGGGCATGCTGGCCACTGTGATGAACGCCCTGGCAATGCGCGACGCCCTGGAGCGTGCCAATATCTCGGCAATCGTGATGTCGGCTATTTCCATGGTCGGCGTGACCGATCACTATGATCGCCGCAAAGCCATGCGCCACCTGAACGCCAAGGAAGTGGTGATCTTCGCCGCTGGCACGGGTAACCCGTTCTTCACCACCGACTCGGCAGCGTGCCTGCGCGCCATCGAGATCGATGCTGACGTGGTGCTCAAGGCTACCAAGGTGGATGGCGTGTACACCGCAGACCCATTCAAAGACCCGCATGCCGAGAAGTTCGATCATCTGACCTACGATGAAGTGCTGGATCGCAAGCTGGGTGTGATGGACCTGACGGCTATTTGCCTGTGCCGCGACCACAAGATGCCGCTGCGCGTATTTAACATGAACAAGCCCGGCGCCCTGCTGAATATCGTACACGGCGGCGCGGAAGGGACTCTGATCGAGGAAGGCCAACAATGATCAACGAAATCAAGAAAGACGCCCAAGCGCGTATGCAAAAATCCCTGGAGTCTCTGAGCCACGCATTCGGCCAGATTCGTACCGGCAAGGCGCACCCAAGCATCCTGGGCAGCGTGATGGTGCCGTACTACGGCACTGACACTCCGCTGAGCGGCGTGGCCAACGTGACCGTTAAGGATTCGCGCACCCTGCAGGTCGTAGCGTTTGAGCGCAACATGCTCGCCGCTGTCGACAAGGCCATCCAGAGCGCCGGCCTGAACCTCAACCCGACCAACCTGGGTGAGTTGCTGCTGATCTCCATGCCTGCCCTGACTGAGGAAACCCGCAAGGGCTTCACCAAGCAGGCGCGCAGCGCGGCTGAAGATGCACGCGTTGCTGTGCGTAACATCCGTCGCGATGCCTTGGGTGACCTGAAAAAACTGGTCAAGGACAAGGAAATCAGCGAAGACGAAGAGCGTCGTGCCGTTGCCGATATCGACAAGCTGACCAAAGATGCCGAGGCCCAGATCACCAAGGCCACGGAAGAAAAAGAAAAGGACCTGATGGCCGTATAAGGGGTCAGGACACCTTCATGGAAAAGACCAAGCAGACTGTACCCTCAGTGGTGCCGCGCCATGTCGCGATCATCATGGATGGGAATAATCGCTGGGCGAAAAAACGCTTTATGCCAGGTGTCGCCGGGCATAAAGCGGGTGTCGATGCGGTGCGGGCGGTGATCGAGGTGTGCGCTGAGGCGAAGGTCGAGGTATTGACCCTGTTCGCCTTCTCCAGTGAAAACTGGCAGCGCCCGGTCGACGAAGTCACGGCTTTGATGGACTTGTTCTTCAAAGCGTTGCGTCGCGAGGCCAAGCGCCTCAACGATAACAACATCAGCCTGCGCATCATCGGTGACCGCTCGCGGTTCCACCCTGAATTGCAGGCGGCTATGCGTGAAGCCGAGGCCATTACGGCGGGTGCGGACCGTTTTGTGCTGCAGATTGCAGCCAACTACGGTGGCCAGTGGGATATCGCCCAGGCCGCGCAACGGCTGGCCCGTGAAGTGCAGGCCGGTCATCTGCGGCCCGAGGACATCACGCCTGAACTGTTGCAAACCTGTCTGGTAACCGGCGACCTGCCGTTGCCGGACTTGTGCATCCGTACCGGTGGCGAGCATCGCATCAGCAATTTCCTTTTGTGGCAGCTGGCTTACACCGAGCTGTACTTCTCCGACCTGTTCTGGCCGGACTTCAAACACGATGCCATGCGCACTGCGCTGGCAGATTTCGCTTCCCGTCAGCGGCGTTTCGGTAAAACGAGCGAGCAGATCGAAGCTGGAGCCCGGGTTTAAATGCTAAAACAACGAATCATCACAGCACTGATCCTGTTGCCGATCGCCTTGTGTGGGTTTTTCCTGCTCGATGGTTCCGGTTTCGCCCTGTTTATCGGTCTGGTCGTCACCCTGGGTGCCTGGGAGTGGGCGCGCCTGGCAGGTTTCAGCGCGCAGCTGCCACGCGTGGCCTACGCCGCTGCCGTGGCAGTGTTGCTGTTCCTGATGCATACCCTGTCGAGCATCGTCGTGCCCTGGGTGTTGGGCGCTGCGGTGTTGTGGTGGGCGCTTGCGACCTACCTGGTGTTGACGTACCCGCGTACCAGCGCGCAGTGGTCCAGCGTGGCCAGCAAGTTGGTGATCGGTTTGTTGATTCTGTTGCCTGCCTGGCAAGGGCTGGTGGAAATCAAGAATTCGCCGATGGGCAACTGGCTGATCATGGCGGTGATGGTGCTGGTGTGGGGGGCCGATATCGGTGCCTACTTTTCGGGGCGAGCATTCGGCAAGCGCAAGCTGGCGCCCGCAGTCAGTCCCGGTAAAAGCTGGGAAGGCGTATACGGCGGTCTCGCGCTGACCTTGCTGATCACCGTGGTGGTGGGTGTGGTGCGCGATTGGCCGGTGAAGGAAATCTTCCTGGCCCTGGTGGGCACGGCCATTGTCGTCTTCATCTCGGTCGTGGGCGACCTCACCGAAAGCATGTTCAAGCGCCAGGCCGGGATCAAGGACAGCAGTAACCTTCTGCCGGGTCATGGTGGCGTGCTGGACCGTATCGACAGCCTCACCGCGGCCATTCCGATCTTTGCCGTACTGTTGTGGATGACCGCTTCGTGAGCCGCCTGCAACAAGTAACCGTGCTGGGTGCCACCGGTTCGGTGGGCCTGAGCACCCTGGATGTGATCGCTCGTCACCCGCAGCGCTATCAAGTCTTTGCTCTCACCGGGTTTACTCGCCTGGCCCAGTTGCTGGCCCTGTGCGTACGCCATGCGCCGCGCTTTGCCGTGGTGCCTGAGGCGGGCGACGCGCAAGGTCTGCAGGAGGATCTGCGGGCTGCCGGGTTGGCTACGCGTGTGCTGGTGGGGGAGGAGGGCTTGTGCCAGGTCTCGGCCGACGCCGAGGTGGACACCGTGGTGGCTGCTATCGTCGGTGCCGCGGGCCTGCGCCCGACCTTGGCGGCCGTCGACGCCGGTAAGAAAATCCTGCTGGCCAATAAAGAAGCACTGGTGATGTCTGGCGCGCTTTTTATGCAGGCCGTGCGTAAAAGCGGTGCCGTGTTGCTGCCGCTGGATAGCGAGCATAACGCCATCTTCCAGTGCATGCCTGGTGACTATGCCCGTGGCTTGAGTCAGGTAGGCGTGCGCCGCATCCTGTTGACCGCTTCCGGTGGCCCGTTCCGGCAAACTCCGTTGAGCGAGCTGGAGCATGTGTCGCCAGATCAGGCGTGTGCGCATCCCAACTGGTCCATGGGGCGCAAAATCTCCGTGGATTCGGCAAGCATGATGAACAAGGGCCTTGAGTTGATCGAGGCGTGCTGGCTGTTCGATGCGCGGCCTGATCAGGTCGAGGTGGTGATCCACCCGCAAAGCGTGATTCATTCCTTGGTTGACTACGTGGACGGCTCGGTATTGGCGCAGTTGGGAAACCCCGATATGCGCACGCCGATTGCCAACGCCCTGGCCTGGCCGGAGCGAATTGATTCCGGTGTGGCTGCCTTGGACCTGTTTGCAATTGCCCGCCTGGACTTCGAGGCGCCGGACGAGCAGCGCTTTCCTTGCCTGCGCCTGGCGCGGCAGGCGGCGGAGGCGGGTAATAGCGCGCCGGCGATGCTCAATGCGGCAAATGAAGTGGCGGTGGCGGCATTTCTCGAACGGCGCATCCGCTTTCCACAGATCGCGAGTATCATCGAGGACGTCCTGAGCCTTGAGCCAGTTGTGGCGGTGGATGATCTGGATGCGGTATTCGAGGCGGATGCCAAGGCCCGGGCGCTTGCCGAACACTGGTTGAGCCGCAACGCGCGTTAGCCTGTGGGGGCGTTTGCGCCTCCAGGCACTGGATTGGAATGCGGAGAAATTAGATGAGTGCGCTTTACATGATTGTCGGCACCCTGGTTGCTCTGGGTGTACTGGTTACCTTTCACGAATTCGGTCACTTCTGGGTGGCGCGTCGTTGCGGCGTCAAGGTATTGCGCTTTTCCGTTGGTTTCGGCATGCCGCTGGTTCGCTGGCATGATCGTCGTGGCACCGAGTTTGTAATCGCGGCCATCCCGCTGGGTGGTTACGTCAAGATGCTCGACGAGCGCGAAGGGGAGGTGCCGGCTGATCAGTTGGACCAATCCTTCAATCGCAAGACCGTTCGTCAGCGTATTGCCATCGTCGCCGCCGGCCCGATCGCCAACTTCCTGTTGGCGATGCTGTTTTTCTGGGTCCTGGCCATGCTGGGGAGCCAGCAGGTACGTCCGGTTATCGGCGCGGTTGAGGCGGACAGTATTGCGGCCAAGGCCGGTCTGGTAGCGGGGCAGGAAATTGTTTCCATTGATGGCGAGCCGACCACGGGGTGGGGCGCCGTCAATTTGCAGTTGGTGCGTCGCCTGGGTGAAAGCGGCACCGTCAATGTCGTGGTGCGTGAGCAGGATTCCACTGCTGAAACCCCGCGTGCACTGGCCTTGGACCATTGGCTCAAAGGGGCCGATGAGCCTGATCCGATCAAGTCCCTGGGTATTCGTCCGTGGCGACCTGCACTGCCGCCGGTGCTCGCCGAGCTGGATCCGAAAGGTCCGGCCCAGGCCGCAGGTCTGAAAACCGGTGACCGTTTGTTGGCGCTCGATGGCCAGGCGCTGGGCGATTGGCAGCAAGTGGTCGACCTGGTGCGTGTCCGTCCTGATACCAAGATTTTGCTGAAAGTTGAGCGCGATGGTGCTCAGATTGACGTGCCGGTGACTCTGGCGGTTCGCGGGGAAGCCAAGGCGGCCGGGGGGTACCTGGGGGCTGGAGTCAAAGGTGTCGAGTGGCCGCCATCCATGTTGCGTGAGGTGAGTTTCGGGCCGTTGGCGGCAATTGGCGAAGGCGCGAAACGCACCTGGACCATGAGTGTGCTGACCCTCGAATCCCTCAAGAAAATGTTGTTCGGTGAGCTCTCGGTAAAAAACTTGAGTGGACCGATAACCATTGCTAAAGTGGCGGGCGCTTCTGCCCAGTCGGGTGTCGCGGATTTCCTGAATTTCCTGGCTTATCTGAGTATCAGCCTGGGGGTTCTGAATTTGCTGCCCATTCCCGTATTGGATGGGGGGCATCTGTTGTTTTATCTGGTCGAGTGGGTGCGTGGTCGCCCCTTGTCGGATCGGGTGCAGGGTTGGGGGATACAGATCGGTATCAGTTTGGTGGTCGGGGTGATGTTATTAGCCTTGGTCAACGATCTGGGTCGACTGTAACGCTTCGCTGAATTGCGAATCTGCCGCATTTTGCGGCAGTTTGTTTATTGCCAGTTGGAATAAGAAAGGACTTCATGAAACGTCTGCTGCTAACTGCGGTTCTCACCGTATTGATGATCGCCGAAGTTCACGCCGAGTCCTTCACCATCTCCGATATTCGCGTCAACGGCCTCCAGCGGGTTTCCGCGGGTAGCGTCTTTGGTGCCTTGCCGTTGAACGTCGGGGAACAGGCTGATGACCGTCGCCTGGTGGAATCCACTCGTGCGCTGTTCAAAACCGGGTTCTTTCAAGACATCCAACTGGGTCGCGAAGGCAACGTCCTGGTCATCACCGTCGTCGAGCGACCTTCCGTCGCCAGTATCGAGATCGAAGGCAACAAAGCGATCTCCACTGAAGACCTGATGAAGGGCCTCAAGCAATCCGGCCTGGCCGAGGGCGAGATCTTCCAGCGCGCCACCCTTGAAGGTGTGCGTAACGAACTGCAACGCCAATACGTTGCCCAGGGCCGCTACTCCGCGACCGTGGAAACGGAAGTGGTGCCGCAACCTCGCAACCGTGTCGGCCTCAAGGTCAACATCAACGAAGGTACCGTGGCGGCGATCCAGCACATCAACGTGGTGGGCAACACCAAGTTTGCCGATGAAGACCTGATCGACCTGTTCGAACTCAAGACCACCAACTGGCTGTCGTTCTTCAGGAACGATGACAAGTACGCCCGTGAAAAACTCTCCGGTGACCTGGAACGTCTGCGTTCCTACTACCTGGATCGCGGCTATATCAACATGGATATCGCCTCCACCCAGGTATCCATCACCCCGGACAAGAAACACGTCTATATCACCGTCAACGTCAACGAAGGCGAGAAATACAAGGTTCGTGACGTGAAGCTGAGCGGCGACTTGAAAGTGCCTGAAGACCAGGTCAAGTCACTGCTGCTGGTGCAGAAAGACCAGGTGTTCTCGCGCAAGCTGATGACCACTACGTCCGAACTGATCACCCGCCGCCTGGGTAACGAAGGCTATACCTTCGCCAACGTCAATGGCGTACCGACTCCGCACGATGAAGACCATACCGTGGACATCACTTTTGTGGTCGACCCGGGCAAGCGTGCCTATGTAAACCGCATCAATTTCCGTGGCAACACCAAGTCCGCCGACGAAGTGCTGCGTCGTGAAATGCGCCAGATGGAAGGTGGCTGGGCGTCGACTTACCTGATCGACCAGTCCAAGACCCGTCTGGAACGCCTGGGCTTCTTCAAGGAAGTCAACGTCGAAACGCCAGCCGTACCCGGTGTGGACGACCAGGTCGACGTGAACTACGCCGTAGAGGAACAAGCCTCGGGTTCGATCACCGCCAGCGTTGGTTTTGCACAGAGTGCCGGCCTGATCCTGGGTGGTTCCATTACCCAGAACAACTTCCTCGGTACCGGTAACCGTGTGTCCATCGGCCTGACCCGAAGCGAATACCAGAGCCGCTATAACTTCGGTTATACCGACCCCTACTGGACTGCTGACGGTGTGAGCCTTGGCTACAACGCCTTCTATCGCACCACCGACTACAAAGATCTCGATGTTGATGTTGCAAGCTATGCGATCGACAGCCTGGGTGCCGGCGTCAACGTCGGTTACCCGATCAGCGAGACGTCGCGTCTGACGTTCGGCCTGACCGCGCAACAGGATGAGATCAAGACCGGTGTGTACACCGTGGATGAAATCTTCGACTTTACCCGTCGCGAAGGCGACAAGTTCCTGAACTTCAAGGCGTCTGCCGGCTGGTCCGAGTCGACCCTGAACAAAGGCGTGTTGGCAACCCGTGGTCACTCCCAGAGCCTGACCCTGGAAACCACCACGCCGGGCAGTGACCTGTCGTTCTTCAAACTCGACTACCGTGGCCAGTTGTTCCAGCCGCTGAGCGATAACTACACGATGCGCCTGCACACTGAGCTGGGTTATGGCGACGGTTATGGTTCGACCAATGGCCTGCCGTTCTATGAAAACTACTACGCGGGTGGTTTCAACTCCGTACGTGGCTTCAAGGACAGCACCCTGGGGCCGCGTGGTACACCAAGCCGTGGTGTTGGCGTGACCGGTAACCAAGGCACTACGGTCGACTCCGACAATGACCCGCTGCCATTCGGTGGTAACGTGTTGATCCAGGGCGGTGCGGAAATTCTGTTCCCGCTGCCGTTTGTTAAAGATCAGCGGTCGCTGCGTACGTCGGTCTTCTGGGACGTGGGTAACGTGTTCGACTCCAAGTGCGAACAGGTCACCAACCCAAGCGGCGTGAAGTCCAACACTCAGTGCAACGACGTGAGCCTCAGCAATCTGGCGAGCTCCGTGGGTGTGGGTGTGACCTGGGTGACTGCGCTTGGCCCGTTGAGCTTTGCTCTGGCCATGCCGATCAAGAAACCGGATAACGCTGAAACCCAGATTTTCCAATTCTCCCTCGGCCAGACGTTCTAAGCGTCTGACCCAAGATAACGACAACGGATTCTGTAGGAGTTGCATTGTGCGTAAGTTGACTCAATTGGTTCTGCTGGCCACCGTGCTGGTAACCACCCCGGCCTTCGCCGAAATGAAAATCGCCGTTCTGAACTATCAGATGGCTCTGCTCGAATCCGACGCGGCCAAGAAGTACGCCGTGGATGCCGAGAAAAAATTCGGTCCGCAACTGACCAAGCTCAAGACCCTGGAAAGCAGTGCCAAGGGCATCCAGGATCGTCTGGTAGCCGGTGGTGACAAGATGCAGCAAGGCGAGCGCGAGCGTCTGGAGCTTGAATTCAAGCAAAAGGCCCGTGACTACCAGTTCCAGTCCAAGGAACTGAACGAAGCCAAGGCTGTTGCCGACCGCGAAATGCTTAAGCAGCTCAAGCCTAAACTCGACAGCGCAGTGGAAGAAGTCATCAAGAAAGGTGCCTTTGACCTGGTGTTCGAGCGTGGCGCAGTGATCGACGTCAAGCCTCAATACGACATCACCCGTCAGGTGATCGAGCGCATGAATCAGCTGAAGTAAGCCATGACCGCGATTATCAGGCTCGGCGAGTTGGCCGAGTTCCTGGGGGCTACCTTGCGTGGCTCCCCGGAGAAGGAAATTACTGGGCTAGCCACCTTGCAGGAGGCTGGCCCAGCTCAGTTGAGCTTCCTCGCAAATCCTCAATACCGTAAATACCTCATCGACAGCCGCGCTGCAGCCGTATTGCTGAAGGCCGCTGATGCTGAAGGGTTTGCCGGGGATGCGCTGGTGGTGGCCGACCCCTACCTGGCCTATGCGCGGGTGTCGCACCTGTTTGATCCGAAACCCAAGGCTGCCGGTGGTATTCATCCGTCGGCGGTCATCGCCGATGATGCCCAGGTTGACCCTGCGGCGAGCATTGGTGCGTTTACGGTGATCGAGAGTGGCGCCCGTATCGCGGCCGGTGTAACGGTTGGTGCGCATTGTTTTATTGGCGCACGCTGCGAAATCGGTGCGGATGGTTGGTTGGCCCCGCGCGTGACCTTGTACCACGATGTGCGTATCGGTGAGCGTGTGGTAATTCAATCCGGTGCTGTGATCGGTGGTGAAGGCTTTGGCTTTGCCAATGCCAAAGGTGTCTGGCACAAGATTGCCCAGGTCGGCGGCGTATTGATCGGCGACGACGTGGAAATCGGGGTGAACACGGCTGTCGATCGCGGGGCCCTGGCCGATACCGTGATCGGTAATGGTGTGAAGCTCGACAACCAGATCCAGATCGCTCACAACGTTCAGATTGGCGATCACACCGCCATGGCCGCATGCGTGGGGATTTCCGGCAGCACCAAGATCGGCAAGCATTGCATGCTCGCCGGTGGCGTAGGGCTGGTGGGGCATATCGATATTTGCGACAACGTATTCATCACCGGCATGACCATGGTCACTCACTCGATTACCGAGCCTGGGGCCTACTCTTCCGGTACCGCCATGCAGCCTGCGGCTGAATGGCGTAAAAGTGCAGCGCGTTTGAGGCAGCTCGACGACATGGCTCGACGTCTCAAACAGCTGGAAAAGCGTGTTGGGGACGTGACCCCTGGCGGTAATGCTTCATCAGAAGGCTGATACCATTTCCATATCAAGTGTGCACAGCCGCTAGACTTGCCTCCTTGATTTGCTAGCGGGGCGTGCGTTATTCGCCCGCCCCCAATCTTTATTACAGGCTTCCCCCCGAAATGATGGACATCAACGAGATTCGCGAATACCTGCCTCACCGTTACCCGTTCCTGCTGGTGGACCGCGTAGTGGACCTCAATGTTGAGGAAAAGCGCATTCGTGCCTACAAGAATGTCAGCATCAACGAACCGTTCTTCAACGGTCACTTCCCTGCGCATCCAATCATGCCAGGCGTATTGATCATCGAAGCAATGGCCCAGGCTGCCGGTATCCTTGGTTTCAAAATGCTCGACCTCAAGCCTGCCGATGGCACGCTTTACTATTTCGTGGGCTCCGACAAGTTGCGTTTCCGCAACCCGGTTACCCCGGGTGACCAGTTGATCCTGGAAGCCAAGTTCATCAGCTGCAAGCGCCAGATCTGGAAATTCGAATGCCAGGCCTCGGTAGACGGCAAGCCGGTATGCTCCGCCGAGATCATCTGCGCGGAACGCAAACTATGAGTTTGATTGACCCTCGCGCAATCATCGATCCGTCGGCCATTCTGGCCGCCGACGTTGAGGTCGGCCCTTGGTCGATCATCGGCGCAGGTGTGGAAATCGGCGAGGGGACTGTCATCGGGCCGCACGTGATCCTTAAAGGTCCGACCCGCATTGGCAAACACAATCGTATCTACCAGTTCTCGTCGGTAGGCGAAGACACCCCGGACATGAAGTACAAGGGTGAAGAAACACGTTTGGTAATCGGTGACCACAACATCATCCGTGAAGGCGTGACCATTCACCGCGGTACTGTGCAGGATCGTGCGGAAACCACCCTGGGTGATCACAACCTGGTGATGGCCTATGCCCATATCGGCCACGACAGTGTGATCGGCAACCACTGCATCCTGGTCAACAACACTGCGTTGGCGGGCCATGTGCACGTTGATGATTGGGCGATCCTGTCCGGTTTCACCCTGGTACATCAGTACTGCCATATCGGCGCCCACAGCTTTTCCGGCATGGGTACCGCCATCGGCAAGGACGTTCCGGCGTTCGTCACGGTGTTCGGCAACCCGGCCGAGGCCCGTAGCATGAATTTTGAAGGCATGCGCCGTCGTGGTTTCAGCGAAGATGCGATCCATGCGCTGCGCCGCGCCTATAAGGTGGTGTATCGCCAAGGGTTGACGGTAGACCAGGCATTGACCCAACTGACCGAGCCGGCAGCGTTGTTCCCGGAAGTCGCGGTGTTCCGTGACTCGATCCAGGCGTCGACTCGCGGCATCACCCGCTGACCATGGCCAATCTGCGTATCGCGCTGGTGGCGGGAGAGGCTTCCGGCGATATTCTGGGCTCAGGTCTTATGCGGGCTCTCAAGGCCCAGCACCCTGCGGTTGAGTTTATTGGCGTCGGCGGTCCGCTGATGCAGGCTGAAGGCCTCACGTCTTACTTCCCCATGGAGCGCCTGTCGGTCATGGGCCTGGTGGAAGTGCTGGGTCGCCTGCGTGAGCTGCTCGCTCGGCGCAAGCTGCTGATCCAGACGCTTATCGAAGAAAAGCCTGACGTCTTCATTGGCATCGACGCGCCGGACTTCACCCTCAATATCGAACTCAAGTTGCGTCAGGCCGGCATCAAGACCGTTCACTACGTCAGCCCGTCTGTGTGGGCCTGGCGGCAGAAACGTGTGCTGAAGATCCGTGAAGGTTGTGACCTGATGCTGACGTTGCTGCCCTTCGAGGCCCGTTTCTACGAAGAGAAGGGCGTGCCGGTTCGGTTTGTCGGGCACACATTGGCCGACACCATCCCTTTGCAGGCAGACCGCACAGCTGCGCGTGCCGAACTGGGCTTGCCCGACGGTCCACTCGTCGCATTGATGCCTGGCAGTCGCGGTGGCGAGGTTGGTCGTTTGGCCAGTGTGTTTTTCGATGCCGCCGAGCGACTGCAAGTGTTGAAGCCAGGCGTGCGTTTCGTGTTGCCCTGCGCCAGCCCGCAGCGTCGTGCGCAGATCGAAACGCTGCTGGAAGGTCGCACCCTGCCGTTGACCTTGCTCGACGGCCAGTCGCACCTGGCGTTGGCGGCCTGTGATGCGGTGCTGATCGCCTCGGGTACAGCGACGTTGGAGGCTTTGCTGTACAAGCGTCCGATGGTCGTGGCCTACCGTCTGGCGCCGCTGACGTTCTGGATTCTCAAGCGCATGGTCAAGAGTCCCTACATCTCTTTGCCCAATTTGCTGGCCCAACGCCTGTTGGTACCGGAGTTGTTGCAGGACGATGCAACGCCCCAAGCCTTGGCGCAAACCCTGCTCCCCTTGATCGACGGCGGCGAAGAACAGACCCGCGGATTTGACGAGATTCATCGCACCTTGCGTCGTGACGCGTCAAACCAGGCGGCAAACGCCGTATTGAGCTTGATTGGCCATAAACAGGAAGCCTTATGAGCACGCAGATGGGGCTGGATTTCAGCCTGGTTGCCGAGGCCCACGAACTGGTGGCCGGGGTTGATGAGGTGGGGCGCGGGCCTTTATGTGGCGCCGTGGTTACTGCGGCGGTGATCCTTGATCCGAGCCGTCCGATCCTCGGCCTCAACGACTCGAAAAAACTCACCGAAGCGCGCCGTGAAAAGCTCTTCGACGAGATATGTGAGAAGGCCTTGAGCTGGCATATCGCCCGGGCCGAAGTCGAAGAAATCGACCAGTTGAATATTCTCCACGCCACCATGCTCGCCATGCAGCGTGCGGTGGAAGGCCTGCATATCACGCCAAAAATGGCGATGATCGATGGCAATCGTTGCCCGAAACTGACCATGCCCTCCGAGGCGGTGGTCAAGGGTGATAGCAAGGTGCCGGCCATTGCGGCTGCCTCAATCCTGGCCAAGGTCAGCCGTGATCGTGAAATGGCGGCTTTCGAATTGATCTACCCCGGCTATGGCATCGGCGGCCATAAAGGCTACCCGACCCCCGTTCATCTGGAAGCCCTGGCCCGCCTTGGCCCCACGCCGATCCATCGTCGCTCGTTTGCCCCTGTACGGCTGGCTTACGAGACGCGCGAGAGTCTCATCGAGGTTTAGTCGCGAGGCTGATGTTTTTGCCAAGGCCCGGTACAATCCGGGCCTTGTTGTTTCCACGTATAAGACAGGATCACTATGCCGGCTTCATTCGTTCACCTACGCCTGCACACTGAGTACTCCCTGGTCGACGGCCTGGTACGGATCAAACCGCTGGTCAAAACCCTGGTGGGCATGAACATGCCTGCGGTCGCGGTGACCGATCAGAACAACATGTGTTCCCTGGTCAAGTTCTACAAGAACGCCATGGGTGCCGGCATCAAGCCGATCTGCGGCGCCGACCTGTGGCTGTCCAACAAAGATCCGGATAATGCCCTGAGCCGCATCAGCCTGTTGGCGATGAACGGCGTGGGGTATCGCAACCTCACCGAACTGATCTCCCGTGGTTTTATCGAGGGCCAGCGCAACGGTTCGATCATTATCGAGCGCGAATGGGTCGCCGAGGCCAGCGAAGGCCTGATCATGCTGTCGGCCGCCAAAGAGGGCGAGATCGGGATCGCACTGCTGGGTGGCAACCCCCATGAAGCCGAAGTGCTGGCGAAGGAGTGGATGCAGGTCTTTCCCGATCGGTTCTACCTCGAAGTGCAGCGCACCAACCGTCCCAATGATGAAGAGCACCTGCACGCCGCCGTGGCGTTGGCCGACAAGCTGGGCGCACCGTTGGTGGCGACCAATGATGTGCGCTTTATCAAGAAGGAAGATTTCGAAGCCCACGAAACCCGCGTGTGCATCGGCGAAGGCCGGGCCCTGGATGACCCGCGTCGCTCCAAGAACTACAGCGAAGAGCAGTACCTCAAAAGCGCCGAGGAAATGGCCGAGTTGTTCAGCGACCTGCCCGAGGCCCTGGAAAACTCCGTCGAGATCGCCAAGCGCTGCAACATCGAAGTGAAGCTGGGCAAGCACTTCCTGCCCAACTTCCCGATCCCCGACGGCATGACCATCGACGAGTACTTTCGCAAAGTGTCGTTTGACGGCCTGGAAGAACGCCTCTCGGTCCTGCTGCCCAAAGACACCACCGAAGATTACGAAGCCAAGCGCCAGGTCTACGTTGACCGGCTGAATTTCGAGCTGGATATCATCATCCAGATGGGCTTCCCCGGTTACTTCCTGATCGTAATGGACTTTATCCAGTGGGCCAAAAGCAACGGCGTACCGGTCGGCCCGGGTCGTGGGTCGGGTGCCGGCTCGCTGGTGGCCTATGTGCAGAAAATCACCGACCTCGACCCCCTGGAATATGACCTGCTGTTCGAGCGGTTCCTGAACCCGGAACGGGTTTCCATGCCCGACTTCGACGTCGACTTCTGCATGGACGGTCGCGACCGCGTGATCGAATACGTGGCCGAGAAATATGGCCGCAACGCGGTCAGCCAGATCATCACCTTCGGTTCGATGGCCGCCAAGGCGGTAATCCGTGATGTGGCGCGAGTGCAGGGCAAGTCCTATGGCCTGGCGGATCGTCTGTCGAAAATGATCCCGTTCGAAGTCGGCATGACCCTCGAGAAGGCCTACGAGCAGGAAGAAATCCTGCGCGACTTCATCAAGGTCGATGAGGAAGCCGCCGAAATCTGGGACATGGCGCGCAAGCTCGAAGGTGTGGTGCGTAACGTGGGTAAACACGCCGGTGGCGTGGTGATCGCGCCTACCAAACTCACCGACTTTTCGCCGATCTATTGCGACGAAGAGGGCGATGGCCTGGTTACCCAGTTTGACAAGGACGATGTGGAGGCGGCCGGCCTGGTGAAGTTCGACTTCCTTGGCCTGCGAACCCTGACGATCATCGACTGGGCGCTCAAGACCATCAACCGCGACCGCGCCAAGGTCGGTGAAGAGCCGCTGGATATCGCGTTTATCCCGCTGGATGACAAGCCGACCTACAGCTTGCTGCAAAAGGCTGAAACCACGGCGGTATTCCAGCTTGAATCGCGTGGCATGAAAGAACTGATCAAAAAGCTCAAGCCCGACTGCCTGGAAGACTTGATCGCACTGGTGGCCCTGTTCCGTCCTGGCCCGCTGCAGTCAGGCATGGTTGATGACTTCATCAACCGCAAGCACGGGCGCGCCGAACTGGCTTACCCGCATTCGGACTACCAATACGAAGGCCTCAAGCCCGTACTGGCGCCGACCTACGGCATCATCCTGTATCAGGAACAGGTGATGCAGATCGCCCAGGTGATGGCGGGTTACACCCTCGGCGGCGCGGACATGCTGCGTCGAGCCATGGGTAAGAAGAAACCCGAAGAAATGGCCAAGCAGCGCGGCGGTTTCATTGAAGGGTGCGCCACCAACAATATCGACGCCGACCTGGCCGGTAACATTTTCGACCTGGTAGAGAAATTCGCCGGTTACGGCTTCAACAAATCCCACTCCGCCGCCTACGGCCTGGTGTCGTACCAGACCGCCTGGCTGAAGGCCCACTACCCGGCGCCGTTCATGGCGGCGGTACTCTCGGCGGATATGCACAACACCGACAAGGTCGTGACCTTGATCGAAGAAGTGCGCACCATGAAACTGCGCCTCGACGCGCCGGACGTGAACGCCTCGGAGTTCAAGTTCACGGTGAACGACGAAGGTCGCATCATCTATGGCCTGGGCGCGATCAAGGGCGTGGGCGAAGGCCCGGTGGAAGCGATCACCGAAGCGCGTCAGGACGGCCCGTTCAAGGACCTGTTCGACTTCTGCGCACGGGTTGACCTCAAGCGCATCAACAAGCGAACCCTCGATGGCTTGATCCGCAGCGGCGCGCTGGACCGTCTTGGCCCGTATTTCCATGACGAGCCGAAGGCGTATCAAGCGAATATCGACCGCAACCGCGCGGTGCTGCTCGCCGCCATGGAAGAGGCGATCAAGGCCGCCGAACAAACCGCCCGCACCCATGACAGCGGTCACGCCGACCTGTTTGGCGGGCTGTTCGTCGAAGAAGACGCGGATGTGTACGCCAACCATCGCAAGGCTAAGGATCTGACCCTCAAGGAGCGTCTCAAGGGTGAGAAAGACACCTTGGGCCTGTACCTCACCGGGCACCCGATTGACGAGTACGAAGGCGAGATCCGCCGTTTCGCCCGTCAGCGCATCATCGACCTCAAGCCTGCGCGCGACACCCAGACCGTCGCCGGCATGATCATCGCCCTGCGGGTGATGAAGAACAAAAAGGGCGACAAGATGGGTTTCATCACCCTTGACGACCGTTCGGGCCGCATCGAGGCGTCGCTGTTTGCCGACGCCTTCCATTCGGCGCAGTCGTTGTTGCAGACCGATGCCATGGTGGTGGTGGAAGGCGAGGTCAGTAATGATGACTTCTCCGGCGGCCTGCGCCTGCGCATCAAGCGGGTGATGAGCATGGAAGATGCGCGCACCAACCTGGCCGAGAGCCTGCGCTTGAAGGTGAAAACCGAAGCGCTCAAGGGCGATCAGCTACGCTGGTTGGGTGACCTGCTCAAGCGTCACCGTGGTGCGTGCCCGGTGACCATGGAGTACACCGGCAACGACGCCAAGGCGATGTTGCAGTTCGGCGAGACCTGGCGAATTGATCCGGCGGATGGCTTGATTCAAGCATTGCGTGACCAGTTCGGCCGTGACAACGTCTTCCTCCAATACCGTTGACGGTCTCGCGATAGCATTTCGCCTGATCTTGACTGAACATTTAATCTCGACCTAAACGCGCCTCTCCCTTAAGGTAGGGCGCGAATAGACAACCGGCTGGCCAGGCTCACCCTGGCCGTCGACCCAAGACGGACGCTTATGAACCCGAATTTTCTTGATTTCGAACAGCCGATCGCTGACCTGCAAGCCAAGATCGAAGAACTGCGCCTGGTCGGCAATGACAATTCGCTGAATATCGGCGATGAGATCGCTCGCCTGCAAGACAAGAGCAGCACGCTCACCGAGGACATCTTCGGCAAGCTGACCAGCTGGCAGATCGCGCGTCTGGCTCGCCATCCGCGCCGCCCGTACACCCTGGACTACATTCAGCATATCTTTACCGAGTTCGATGAGCTGCATGGCGACCGCCACTTCTCTGACGACGCGGCCATCGTTGGCGGTATTGCTCGCCTGGACGACCAGCCGGTGATGGTGATCGGTCATCAGAAAGGCCGTGAAGTACGCGAAAAAGTACGTCGCAACTTCGGTATGCCGCGTCCTGAGGGCTACCGCAAGGCGTGCCGCCTGATGGAAATGGCCGAACGCTTCAAGATGCCGATCCTGACTTTCATCGACACACCGGGTGCTTACCCGGGCATCGATGCCGAAGAGCGCAACCAGAGCGAAGCGATTGCCTGGAACCTGCGTGTCATGTCCCGCCTGAAGACTCCGATCATCGCCACCGTGATTGGTGAGGGGGGGTCCGGCGGTGCATTGGCCATTGGCGTCTGCGACCAACTGAACATGTTGCAATATTCGACCTACGCAGTGATCTCGCCGGAAGGTTGCGCCTCGATCCTGTGGAAAACCGCAGAAAAGGCGCCCGATGCTGCCGAAGCCATGGGCATCACCGCTGATCGCCTCAAAGGCCTGGGGATCGTCGACAAAGTCATCGCCGAGCCACTGGGTGGCGCGCACCGCGACCCGGCCGCTGCCGCCGCGACCATCCGTGCCGAGTTGAGTTCGCAACTGGCGATGCTCAAGAAGCTTGATAACGAAGCGCTGTTGGCCCGTCGTTACGAGCGTCTGATGAGCTACGGCCTCTAAGCCGACGCTGGCACTTAATGTGGGAGGGAGCTTGCTCCCGATGGCGGTGGATCAGCTTGCACATGCGGTGGCTGACACTGCGCTATCGGGAGCAAGCCCCTCCCACATTTGCTTTGTGTATGCTGGTAAACCTATTCCAGATTTGCAGCGTTGATGTGTGATGAAACCGGATGTTGCCGCAAGACTCCTGCAAGCCCTGGCCCCCTGGCGCAATGCCCCGGCCTGGCACATCGCATTTTCCGGTGGGCTTGATTCCACCGTCCTGCTGCATCTTCTCGCCTCCCTGGCAAACACCCAAACCCTACCGCCCCTTCGCGCCGTCCATGTCCACCACGGCCTGCAAGCTGCTGCCGACGCATGGCCAGCTCATTGCCAAGCGGTCTGCGACAGCCTGGGCGTACCCTTGCGCCTCATGCGTGTGCAGGTGAGGCCGGGCGCGAGCCTTGAACGTGCGGCGCGGGATGCGCGCTATCAGGCGTTCATGCAGGCAATGGGGGCAGGGGAGGTGCTTTTCACCGGCCAGCATCGCGACGATCAGGCCGAAACGCTGCTGTTTCGCCTGCTGCGCGGTGCCGGTGTGCGAGGGTTGGCGGCGATGCCTGAGCACCGCCCCTTGGCGCAGGGCCACTTGGTGCGGCCGTTGCTGGCATTTTCCCGTAGCGAACTGGAAGCCTACGCGCAACAGCATCAATTGCACTGGATCGAGGATCCCTCCAACGTTGATCCACGGTTTTCCCGCAATTACCTGCGTCACCGTGTACTTCCCAGCCTTACGGAGCGCTGGCCGCAGGCGATCACCCAGCTGGCTCGCACGGCTGAACACATGGCTGAGGCTCAAGGGCTGCTCGACGAGTTGGCGCAGATGGACCTGCAGCGCGCCGGTCAGCCTTCTGCGTTTCCCTGGTTGCCTCTGCCGTCCCTGGCGCTTGAACCCTTACGCCAATTGTCCGATGCCCGCCAGCGTAACGTTTTGCGGTATTGGCTGACGCCACTGACCCGTTTGCCCGACAGCGATCACTGGACCGGTTGGAACGCCCTGCGCGATGCCAAGGGTGACGCACAGCCTCTATGGCGCCTGGCCGACGGCCAAATGCAGCGTAGCGGTGAACGCATCTGGTGGTTGCCCACAACCTGGTCGACGTTTTCCGACGCATCGGTGAGCTGGCCCGATCCCCAACAACCACTCGAGTTGATGGGCAATGGCCAGCTGAGATTTATCGGCCGGGCCCCCGAAGGCCCGTTGGTGGTCCGCTATCGCCAGGGGGGCGAAATCTTCGATGTGCCGGGGCGAGGTCGGCGTGATCTCAAGCGCCTGCTCAATGAAAGTGGTTTGCCGGGCTTCGTCCGTGGCAGATTGCCGCTGGTCTATCGGGGCGAGCAATTGCTGGCTGTGCCAAGCGTCGCGGGGGCATGGACCCGCTCGGTGGATGACGGGCAATTGGATTGGTTGCCACAGAGCTGCGATCAAGGTTTGAGCTGATAGCGCCTTTCCGGTAGACTACGCTCCCTTCTTGATACAACTTCTGTGGATTCGCCTGAATCGCAGCAGTTGCCGATTACCAAGCAGTCTTTGCTGGGCGATTCCAAAAAATGTGTAGCGATCAACGTACCGGTGTTTCATTGCTGGTCTGTCACAACGCGGCGGTTTTTTTGAAAGGTGCACTGTGATTAATGCAGGTGATCGGGGGCTTCGGCCTCTCTTCGCTTTCCCCGGCGGCTCGGACCGCTTTAACGCAGACTTCTAGGGTTTTTCATGACGCGCTACATATTCGTCACGGGCGGTGTTGTTTCTTCATTGGGGAAAGGCATTGCCTCCGCTTCATTGGCGGCCATCCTGGAGGCGCGGGGGCTTAAAGTCACCATGCTCAAGCTGGACCCGTACATCAACGTCGACCCGGGCACCATGAGCCCGTTCCAGCACGGTGAGGTGTTCGTCACACACGACGGCGCCGAGACCGACCTGGACCTGGGCCACTACGAGCGGTTCATCCGCACGACCATGACCCAGAACAACAACTTCACCACCGGCCGTGTCTACGAGCACGTGCTGCGCAAGGAGCGCCGTGGTGACTACCTGGGTGCAACCATCCAGGTGATCCCGCACATCACCGACGAAATCAAGCGCCGCATCATCAAGGGCGCGGGCGATGCCGACGTGGCGATGGTCGAGATTGGTGGCACCGTGGGTGACATCGAATCCCAGCCGTTCCTCGAAGCCATCCGCCAACTGCGTTTCGAAGTCGGCGCCAAGCGCGCGATGCTGATGCACCTCACCCTGGTGCCATACATCGCCACCGCCGGCGAAACCAAAACCAAGCCTACCCAGCACTCGGTCAAGGAACTACGTTCCATCGGCCTGCAGCCAGACGTGCTGGTGTGCCGCTCCGATCATCCGATCGACATTTCCTCGCGTCGCAAGATCGCCCAGTTCACCAACGTTGAAGAACGTGCGGTGATTGCCCTGGAAGACGCAGACACCATCTACAAGATCCCGGGCATCCTGCATTCACAAGGCCTGGATGATTTTGTGGTCGAGCGTTTCGGCCTGCAATGCAACGGCGCGGATCTGTCCGAGTGGGAAGCCGTGGTCGATGCCAAGCTCAACCCTGAGCACGAAGTCACCATCGCCATGGTCGGCAAGTACATGGAGCTGCTGGATGCGTACAAGTCGCTGATCGAAGCGATGAGCCACGCCGGCATCAGCAACCGTACCAAGGTCAACCTGCGTTATATCGATTCCGAAGACATCGAGAACCAGGGCACCGCGCTGCTCGAAGGGGTCGACGCGATCCTCGTGCCAGGCGGTTTCGGCCTGCGTGGCGTGGAAGGCAAGATCACCGCCGTGCAGTACGCTCGTGAGAACAAGGTGCCGTACCTGGGTATCTGCCTGGGCATGCAAGTGGCCGTCATCGAGTTCGCCCGTAACGTGCTGGGCTGGAAAGACGCCAACTCCACCGAGTTCGACAGCAAGAGCGGCCACCCGGTCGTGGGCCTGATCACCGAGTGGGAAGACGCCACCGGCGCGGTCGAGACCCGTACCGAAAGCTCCGACCTGGGCGGCACCATGCGCCTTGGCGCGCAAGACTGCCTGCTGGAGGCCGGTTCTTTGGTTCACGATTGCTATGGCAAGGACGTGATCGTCGAGCGTCACCGTCATCGCTACGAAGTGAACAACAACCTGCTGCCGCAGATCAAAGCCGCCGGCCTGAAGATTTCCGGTCGCTCCGGTGATGGCGCGCTGGTTGAAGTGGTCGAAGCACCGGATCATCCATGGTTCGTCGCTTGCCAGTTCCACCCGGAGTTCACCTCGACGCCACGTGACGGCCACCCGTTGTTCAGCGGTTTCGTCAAGGCGGCACTGACGCAACACCAGAAGAAGGCGTAAACCTGATGGCCCAGAAGATCATTCGCGTAGGCGACATCGAGATCGCCAACGACAAGCCCATGGTGCTGTTCGGCGGCATGAACGTGCTGGAAAGCCGCGACATGGCGATGCAGGTCTGCGAAGAGTACGTCAAGGTTACCGAGAAACTGGGTATCCCTTATGTGTTCAAGGCCAGCTTCGACAAGGCCAACCGTTCGTCCGTGACCTCCTATCGCGGCCCGGGCCTTGAAGAAGGCATGCGGATCTTCCAGGACATCAAGCAAGCCTTCGGCGTGCCGATCATCACCGACGTCCACGAGCCTGAACAGGCTGCCGTGGTCGCCGAGGTGTGCGACATCATCCAGCTGCCGGCCTTCCTGTCGCGCCAGACCGACCTGGTCGTGGCGATGGCCAAGACCGGCGCCGTGATCAATATCAAGAAAGCCCAGTTCCTTGCGCCTCAGGAGATGAAACACATCCTGAACAAGTGCGTGGAAGCGGGTAACGACCAGTTGATTCTCTGCGAGCGGGGTTCGAGCTTCGGCTACAACAACCTCGTGGTGGACATGCTCGGTTTCGGCATCATGAAGCAGTTCGAATACCCGGTGTTCTTCGACGTGACCCACGCGCTGCAAATGCCCGGTGGTCGTGCAGACTCCGCTGGTGGTCGCCGCGCCCAGGTGCTGGACCTGGCCAAGGCGGGTCTCAGCCAGTCCCTGGCCGGCCTGTTCCTGGAAGCCCACCCGGATCCGGACAACGCCAAATGCGACGGCCCCTGCGCTCTGCGCCTGGACAAGCTGGAGCCATTCCTGGCCCAGCTCAAGCAGTTGGACGAACTGGTCAAGAGTTTTCCGACGGTAGAGACCGCGTAAGCGGCGTTTCTCCGGTAGACTTTCCCACGCTTTCTGCTCAGGCCGTCGGGCCTGAGCCTTGTCGCCTGCAAGCCTGCCCCGTTGTTCCACCCTTGCGGTCGGTCAAAAGTTTCCCTTCAGCTGCGTCGTTTTCGTCAACTTTGGAGTGTTTACAACAATGGCAAAAATCGTCGACATCAAAGGTCGTGAAGTTCTCGACTCCCGTGGCAACCCCACCGTCGAAGCCGACGTGCTTCTCGATAACGGCATCATCGGCAGCGCCTGCGCGCCATCCGGTGCTTCCACAGGTTCGCGCGAAGCGCTGGAACTGCGTGATGGCGACAAGAGCCGTTACCTGGGCAAGGGTGTCCTCAAGGCTGTAGCCAACATCAATGGCCCGATCCGTGACCTGCTGCTGGGCAAAGACCCGCTGGACCAGAAAGCCCTGGACCACGCGATGATCAAGCTCGACGGCACTGAAAACAAAGGCAGCCTGGGCGCCAACGCCATCCTCGCCGTGTCCCTGGCTGCCGCCAAGGCCGCCGCCCAGGACCAGGACCTGCCGCTGTACGCGCACATTGCCAACCTGAACGGTACACCGGGTGTTTACTCGATGCCGGTGCCGATGATGAACATCATCAATGGTGGCGAGCACGCCGATAACAACGTCGATATCCAGGAATTCATGGTACAGCCGGTGGGTGCCAAGACCTTCTCCGAAGGCCTGCGCATGGGTACCGAGATTTTCCATCACCTCAAGGCTGTATTGAAGGCCCGTGGCCTGAGCACTGCCGTGGGTGACGAAGGTGGTTTCGCACCGAACCTGGCGTCCAACGAAGATGCGCTGAAAGTCATCTCCGAAGCCGTGGCCAACGCGGGTTACACACTGGGTACCGACGTGACCCTGGCCCTGGACTGCGCAGCCAGCGAGTTCTATGAAGACGGCAAGTACAACCTGTCCGGTGAAGGCCAGGTGTTCAACTCCGAAGGCTTCGCTGAGTACCTCAAGGGCCTGACCCAGCGCTATCCGATCATTTCGATCGAAGACGGCCTGGACGAGTCCGACTGGGATGGCTGGAAGATCCTCACCGACAAAATCGGCGAAAAAGTCCAATTGGTGGGCGACGACCTGTTCGTGACTAACACCAAGATCCTCAAAGAAGGCATCGATAAAAAGATCGCCAACTCGATCCTCATCAAGTTCAACCAGATCGGCACCCTGACCGAAACGCTGGAAGCCATCCAGATGGCCAAGGCTGCGGGCTACACCGCCGTGATCTCCCACCGCTCGGGCGAAACCGAAGATTCGACCATTGCCGACCTGGCCGTGGGCACCTCGGCGGGCCAGATCAAGACCGGTTCCCTGTGCCGTTCCGATCGTGTTTCCAAGTACAACCAATTGCTGCGTATCGAAGAGCAATTGGCCGGCAAGGCCAAGTACAACGGTCGCGGCGAGTTTCGCGGTTGATCGCTACTGGTTGGTAGGGCGTGGTAAAAGTCAGCGGATTGCGTCGGAAAGTTCACGATAGTGAACATTTCGGCGTTAATCTGATGGCTATCAAGCACAAGCCTGGTTCTTCCAGGCTTCGTGCTATCAGTTGCTTCAAAAGTGATGCATGGCTGTCTTTTTTCACTGGATACCCGATATTCGATGCGCAGTCCCAATTGGTTGTTCCTCGTCTTGCTCTTGTTGCTGGCTGGCCTGCAGTACCGCCTGTGGGTGGGTAATGGCAGCTTTGCGCAGGTAAAAGACCTGACCCAGCAAATTGCCGACCAGCACGCCGAAAACGAACGCCTGTTGGAGCGCAACCGCGTCCTTGATGCCGAAGTGCTTGAGTTGAAAAAAGGTACGGAGACCGTTGAAGAGCGGGCTCGCCATGAATTGGGCATGGTCAAGGAGGGCGAAACCCTCTACCAGTTGGCCCAATGAGTCAGTGTTTGCCGGCCTTCTGGGCCGTGATTCCTGCCGCGGGCGTCGGTGCCCGTATGGCCGCGGACCGTCCCAAGCAGTATTTGCAGTTGGGTGGCCGCACTATTCTTGAACACAGCCTTGGCTGTTTCCTTGATCACCCAGACCTCAAGGGGCTGGTGGTCAGTCTGGCTTCTGATGATCCCTATTGGCCCACGCTGGCCTGTTCTGTCGACCCCCGTATCCAGCGTGCGGACGGTGGTTCAGAGCGCTCGGGGTCGGTGCTCAATGCATTGCTGCAGTTGAACGCCTTGGGCGCCAGTGATGATGACTGGGTGTTGGTGCATGATGCTGCCCGGCCGAATTTGAGCCGCGATGATCTCGACAAACTGTTACGCGAGCTGGCCGATGATCCTGTCGGTGGCCTGCTGGCCGTACCGGCTCGCGACACCCTTAAACGCGTCGACAGGCACGGTCGGGTGGTGGAAACCGTCGACCGCCGCTTGATCTGGCAAGCCTACACACCGCAAATGTTCCGCCTCGGTGCCTTGCACCGTGCATTGGCCGACAGCCTGGTGGCCGACGCAGTCATCACCGACGAAGCCTCGGCGATGGAGTGGTCCGGCCAGGCGCCGCGCCTGATCGAAGGGCGCTCGGACAATATCAAGGTGACCCGACCGGAGGATCTTGAGTGGCTTAGGTTGCGGTGGGCGAATCGGCGCTAGTCGGTTAAACCGTGTCCAGCGCAAACACCGAATAATCACCCGCTGTACTCCGGCCGCCCAGCCAACCCTTCCTTCAAAAAATCCACCAACTTCCTGACCTTCGGCGACAAATGCCGCTGTTGCGGATACAACGCCCACACTGCCGTGTTCGGCGGCTGGTGGGCCTCCAGCAACGACACCAACGCCCCGCTGTGCAAATGTTGCAGCACGTAATAGTCCGGTAACTGGCACAACCCCACCCCCTGCAGCGCCGCATCCAGCACCGCTTGCCCACTGTTGCAGCGCCAGTTTCCCTGTACTCGCTGGGAAAATTCGCGCCCATCCTGAGCCAGTTGCCAGATATCCGAACTGCCGATCAGGCAGTTATGCCGACTCAGTTCCGACAAGCTATGCGGGCGCCCGTACCGTTCCAGATAGGACGGCGATGCGCACAAATACATGCGTCGGGGCGCCAGGCGGCTGGCGACCATCCTTGAATCAGAAAGACGCCCCAGGCGAATCGCCAGGTCCAAGCCTTCGTGTACCAGGTCGAGCTGGCGATTGCTCAGTTCGATATCCACCCGCAACTGCGGATAAAGCCCCATGAACCGCGTCACCAGCGGCACGATGAAGCGTTCGCCATAAGCCACTGCGCAGGTCATGCGCAACATGCCTTTGGGTTCGCTGGCCAGGTCGCCCACCGCGCGCAGCGCTTCTTCGCGGCCGTCTTGCAGGCGCTGGCAATGTTGCAGGAACGTTTGCCCGGCTTCGGTCAGGGTGACTTTGCGGGTACTGCGATACAGCAAACGGGTTTGCAATCGCTCTTCCAGGCGTGCGACCTGTCGGCTGATATGGGATGACGACACGCCCAGACGCTCGGCTGCCGCCGTGAATTGGCTGCACTCAGCCACGGCGACGAACTCGTCGATGCCTTCCCAGCGGTTTTCCTGCGTCATGGTTATCCCTGTACAGCAATAATGTTTTGCTTTGTGCTGGATTATTAATCAATGAGCCGTGTTTTACACTGCTCTTCTCAATTTTCAGTGCCTGGAGAAAACCGGATGATCAAGTCACGCGCCGCTGTCGCCTTTGAAGCCAAAAAACCGCTGGAGATCGTGGAAGTGGAGGTCGCCATGCCCAAGGCTGGCGAAGTGCTGCTGCGCGTGGTGGCTTCCGGCGTATGCCACACCGACGCCTATACCCTGTCGGGCGCTGACCCGGAAGGTATTTTCCCATCGATCCTGGGCCATGAAGGCGGTGCGGTGGTTGAAGCCGTCGGCGAAGGCGTGACCTCGGTGGCCGTCGGCGATCACGTGATCCCGCTGTACACCCCTGAATGCGGCAAATGTAAATTCTGCCTGTCGGGCAAGACCAACCTGTGCCAGGCCATTCGTGCCACTCAGGGCAAGGGCTTGATGCCGGATGGCACTACGCGTTTTTCCTACAAGGGTCAGCCGATTTTCCATTACATGGGGACTTCGACCTTCTCCGAATACACCGTACTGCCGGAAATTTCCGTGGCGAAAATTCCTAAAGAAGCCCCGCTGGAAAAAGTCTGCCTGCTGGGTTGCGGCGTCACCACTGGTATTGGCGCGGTAATCAATACCGCCAAGGTCAAGCCGGGCGACACGGTGGCGATCTTCGGTCTCGGCGGTATCGGCTTGTCGGCGGTGATCGGCGCGGTCAAGGCCAAGGCCGGTCGCATCATCGCCATCGATATCAACCCGGCCAAGTTTGAAATCGCCAAGCAATTGGGTGCCACCGACTGCATCAACCCAAAAGACTATGACCGCCCGATCCAGGACGTGATTGTCGATTTGACCGACGGTGGCGTCGACTTCTCCTTTGAGTGCATCGGCAATGTGCAACTGATGCGCGCCGCCCTCGAGTGCTGCCATAAAGGTTGGGGCGAGTCGGTAATCATTGGCGTGGCCGGGGCCGGCCAGGAAATCGCCACCCGTCCATTCCAGCTGGTGACGGGTCGCGTCTGGCGCGGTTCGGCCTTCGGCGGCGTGCGCGGCCGTACCGAATTGCCAAGCTACGTGGAGATGGCTCAGACCGGCGAGATCCCGCTGGATACTTTCATTACCCACACCATGGGCCTGGAAGACATCAACAAAGCGTTCGACCTGATGCATGAAGGCAAGAGCATTCGCACCGTCATCCATTTCTGAGGTCGGCCATGAGTCTGGAAAACCTGTCGTGCCAGAAGAGCTTCGGCGGCTGGCATAAACGTTACAAGCATCACTCGGATGTGCTCGGTTGCGACATGACCTTTGTCGTCTACCTGCCGCCGCAAGCGGAGCAGGGCGGCAAGCTGCCGGTGCTGTACTGGCTGTCCGGGTTGACCTGCACCGATGAAAACTTCATGCAGAAGGCCGGCGCCCAACGCATGGCCGCCGAGCTGGGGCTGATCATCGTCGCGCCGGACACCAGCCCGCGCGGGCCCGGTGTGCCGGGTGACCCGGACAGCGCCTGGGACTTCGGCCTGGGCGCGGGCTTTTATCTGAATGCCACCCAGGAACCTTGGGCTAAGCACTATCGGATGCATGACTACGTGGTGCAGGAATTGCCGGCATTGGTTGAAGCGCATTTCCCGGCGTCGGACAAACGCGGTATCAGTGGCCACTCCATGGGCGGCCACGGTGCATTGGTGTGTGCCTTGCGTAACCCGGGGCGTTACCTGTCGGTGTCGGCGTTTTCGCCGATCAACAACCCGATGGATTGCCCTTGGGGCCAGAAAGCCTTCTCCCGTTACCTGGGCGACGAGCGCTCGAAGTGGCGTGAATGGGACGCCTGCGTACTGATCAGCGAAGCCTCGCAAAAGCTGCCGCTGCTGGTGGACCAGGGCGACCGCGACGATTTCCTCGCGGTGCAGCTCAAGCCTGAAGCCTTGCAGCAGGCGGCCAAGGCAGCCGGGCATCCGCTCGAACTGCGCCTGCAACCGGGCTATGACCACAGCTACTTCTTCATCGCGAGCTTCATCGAAGACCATTTGCGGCACCATGGCCGTGCTTTGCTCGGTTAATGTGCGGCAAAAGTAGGTAGAATCACGCCCTGAATAAAATCGGGGCGTTTTTTTATGCGTATTGGCCACGGCTACGATGTGCACCGTTTCGCTGAAGGCGATTTCATCACCCTGGGCGGCGTGCGCATTGCGCACCACCACGGGTTGCTGGCTCATTCCGACGGCGACGTTGTGTTGCATGCCTTGAGCGATGCCTTGCTCGGCGCGGCGGCGTTGGGGGATATCGGCAAGCACTTTCCGGATACCGACCCGACGTTCAAGGGCGCGGACAGCCGGGTGTTGCTGCGGCATGTGGTCGGCCTGATCCATGCCAAGGGCTGGAAGGTCGGCAACGTCGACAACACCATCGTGGCCCAGGCCCCGAAAATGGCGCCCCATATCGAATCGATGCGCGCACTGATTGCCGCAGACCTGCAAATTGAATTGGATCAAGTGAACGTGAAAGCCACCACCACCGAAAAGCTCGGGTTTACCGGTCGTGAAGAGGGCATCGCGGTGCACTCCGTCGCCTTGTTGCTGCGCGCATGAATGATCTGCAACTGTTGGGCCCGCGAGCCTATGGCGAAGCCTTGGGCAGCGCCGTCCTGAAGGCCACCGCTGAAGATTTCCAAGTGGACGAAGTGCTGGATATCCCCCTGACCGGCGACGGCGAGCACCTGTGGTTATGGGTGGAAAAACGTGGCCTCAACACCGAGGAAGCCGCGCGCCGTATCGCCAAGGCCGCCGGCGTGCCGTTGCGCACCGTCAGCTATGCGGGGCTCAAGGATCGCCAGGCGCTGACCCGCCAGTGGTTCAGCGTGCAGTTGCCGGGCAAGGCTGACCCGGACATGAAGGGTGCCGAAAACGACACTCTCAAGATCCTTAAAACCGCTCGCCACAGGCGCAAGCTGCAACGGGGCGCGCATTCGGCCAATGGTTTCACCCTGCGCCTGACCCAGTTGGCCGGCGATACCGCCGCCATCGACGCACGCTTGCAACAGATTGCACAACACGGCATCCCCAATTACTTCGGCGCCCAGCGTTTTGGCCATAACGGCGGTAACGTGGTTGACGCCCGTGAGTGGGCCGCTCGCAAGGCTTTGCCCGAACAGCGCAATGTGCGTTCGCGACTGTTGTCCACCGCGCGCAGTTTTCTCTTTAATAAGGTGCTGGCCGCACGCGTGGCCGACGGTTCGTGGCAACGGGCCCAGGTTGGCGACTTGCTGGCATTTACCGACAGCCGCAGTTTTTTCCCGGCTGGCGAAGCTGAATGCAGCGACCCGCGCCTGGCAATCCTGGACCTGCACCCGACCGGGCCGCAGTGGGGGGAGGGCGATTCGCCCGCAACCGGCGCGACCCATGAACTTGAGCAGGCGATCGCCGCAAGCGAAGCCGATCTGCGTGATTGGCTGGTGAATGCCGGCATGAGCCAGGAACGTCGCATTCTGCGGCTGCCCATTGGCGGGTTGACGTGGCATTATCCCGGGCCTGACATTCTGCAATTGGAATTCGTCCTGCCGGCCGGATGCTTCGCCACTGTCTTGGTGCGCGAGCTTGTTGATCTGGTGCCGGTGGGGCAGACGGACAGCCCATGCGTATTCTGATATCAAACGATGACGGTGCCACCGCACCCGGTCTTGCCGCGCTTCATGCTGCGCTGGCGGATTACGCCGAGTGCGTGGTGGTTGCCCCCGACCAGGACAAGAGCGGCGCCGGCAGTTCGCTGACGCTCGACCGTCCCCTGCATCCGCAGGTTCTGGCCAATGGCTTTATCAGCGTAAACGGTACCCCTACCGACTGCGTACACCTGGCGATCAACACCCTGTTGGACCGGGAACCGGACCTGGTGGTGTCGGGTATCAACCTCGGCGCCAACCTGGGCGATGACGTGCTGTATTCCGGCACCGTGGCGGCAGCTCTTGAAGGGCGCTTCCTAGGCCGTACCTCGTTCGCGTTTTCCCTGGCGTCGCGCCAACTCGACAACCTGCCCACCGCCGCCTATTTCGCGCGCAAGCTGGTGGAGGCCCACGGCTCCCTGGACTTGCCGCCGCGCACGGTGCTCAACGTCAATATCCCCAATTTGCCCCTCGACCACATTCGCGGCATCCAGCTGACACGCCTGGGCCATCGCGCCCGGGCAGCGGCCCCGCTGAAAGTGGTCGACCCGCGCGGCAAGGAAGGGTATTGGATCGCTGCCGCGGGCGACGCCGAAGACGGTGGCGAGGGCACGGACTTTCATGCGGTGATGCAAGGTTATGTGTCGATTACCCCGTTGCAACTCGATCGCACTTTCAGTGATGCCTTCCGTGGTCTCGATGGCTGGCTGGAGGGGCTGCGCTGATGGCTCGTGAACAAGACGACCTGCTGCGTCGCGGTATCGGGATGACTTCCCAGCGTACCCGTGAGCGTTTGATCCAGCGCCTGTACGAAGAAGGCCTGTCCAACGCCCAGGTGCTGGAAGTGATCCGCCGCACGCCGCGCCATCTTTTCGTCGATGAGGCCTTGGCCCATCGCGCCTATGAAGACACGGCGTTACCCATCGGCCATAACCAGACCATCTCCCAGCCCTACATGGTTGCGCGCATGAGCGAGCTGCTGTTGGCGGCGGGGCCGTTGGATAAGGTGCTGGAGATCGGCACCGGCTCCGGCTATCAAACCGCGGTACTGTCGCAGTTGGTGGAGCGGGTGTTCTCGGTGGAGCGCATCAAGGTGTTGCAGGATCGCGCCAAGGAGCGTCTGGTTGAGCTCAACCTGCGCAACGTGGTGTTCCGCTGGGGCGATGGCTGGGAAGGCTGGCCGGCGCTGGCGCCATACAACGGCATCATCGTCACCGCCGTGGCCACCGACGTACCGCAGGCATTGCTCGACCAGTTGGCCCCCGGTGGGCGGCTGGTCATCCCGGTGGGCTCCGGTGAAGTGCAACAATTGATGCTTATTGTGCGTGAAGAAGAGGGGTTCTCTCGGCACGTGCTGGGGGCCGTGCGCTTTGTTCCGTTGCTCAACGGCCCACTGGCCTGATCAATTTTTGCCGACAGTGAATTCTGCTGGTGTGGATGTGTCTTACAGCGGGGTCTATCAAGTCAACATGATGGGCGCAGCGATTCAACACGCTGGATGATTCGTTTCAGTCGTGTGCCGGTAAAACTTCAATGCCCAGTTATACTTGCGACATATTTCAAGCCTGATACAGGCATACATGTTCAGCCACCACAAAGGGAGCGGCGGGTGAGTCTCACAGGTCTTGCGCAGCGTATGGGTAAAACAAGTTTTCAGCGACTGGTGCTTGGCCTTGTCTTCGGTTCCTTGTTGGTAGGCTGTTCCAGCTCGCCAAGCAGTGGCGCGCGGGTCGTCGATCGTAATAATGCCGCCCCACAAAAGCCGACGGTCACCACCGGCCAGTACGTGGTGCGCAAGGGCGATACATTGTTCTCGATCGCCTTTCGTTACGGTTGGGACTACAAGGCGCTTGCAGCCCGTAACAACATTCCTGTGCCCTACACGATTCATCCGGGTCAGACGATTCGCTTTGACGGCCGCACCGGCTCAACGCCCACGGCAGTTGTGACAAACACCGGATCTTCGCCGTCGTCTTCGAGCAAAACCACCGTCTTTACAAGGCCTGCCGGCACGGTTGCGGCGACGCCTGCAAGCAAGCCGGCACCCGCGCCGCTGCCACCTGCGGGGCCTGCGCCGACCGGTTGGGGATGGCCCTCAAATGGAGTGTTGATTGGAAAATTCTCTTCAAACGGTAGTTTGAATAAAGGCATTGATATCGCCGGGGATTTGGGACAGCCTGTTTTAGCTGCGTCTGATGGGACAGTGGTGTACGCCGGGAGTGGTTTGCGGGGCTACGGCGAGCTGGTCATCATCAAACACAGCGATACCTACGTCAGTGCCTACGGTCATAACCGCAGGCTTTTGGTTCGGGAGGGGCAACAGGTCAAAGTCGGACAGACAATTGCCGAAATGGGGTCAACTGGTACGGACCGGGTGAAACTGCACTTTGAGATTCGCCGTCAAGGGAAGCCTGTAGATCCGCTGCAATTCCTACCCCGTCGTTGATGTGTTGCACAGCCTGTTCCTTACGTAGAAGGAACAGGCTCCAGCGTTGCCAAGGATAAAGGCGTCGCTTGAGCTTGAGGTCGAACTCACCAAAGGACTATAACAATGGCTCTCAGTAAAGAAGCGCCGGAGTTTGACATCGACGATGAGGTTCTCCTTATGGAGACCGGTATCGCTATGGAATCGATGTCGAATGAGGGACCTGTAACACCTTCAGTTCGCACCAAATCCAAGAACTCCACCGCGTTAAAGCAACATAAGTACATTGATTACACACGGGCGCTCGACGCGACCCAGTTGTACCTCAATGAAATCGGCTTTTCCCCTCTGCTCACTCCCGAAGAAGAAGTCCATTTTGCGCGTTTATCGCAAAAGGGTGATCCGGCTGGGCGCAAACGCATGATTGAAAGCAACCTGCGCCTGGTGGTGAAAATCGCCCGACGCTACGTCAATCGTGGGTTGTCCCTGTTGGACCTGATCGAGGAGGGCAACCTGGGCCTGATCCGGGCGGTGGAGAAGTTCGACCCTGAGCGGGGCTTTCGCTTTTCAACCTATGCCACTTGGTGGATTCGCCAGACCATCGAACGGGCGATCATGAATCAGACCCGTACCATTCGGTTGCCGATCCATGTGGTCAAAGAGCTGAACGTCTACCTGCGGGCAGCGCGTGAGCTGACTCAAAAACTCGATCATGAACCCTCGCCCGAAGAAATTGCCAACCTGCTGGAAAAACCGGTGGGTGAGGTCAAGCGCATGCTCGGTCTGAACGAGCGCGTGTCTTCGGTCGATGTCTCGCTGGGTCCGGACTCGGACAAAACCCTGCTGGACACCCTGACGGATGATCGCCCTACGGATCCTTGCGAACTGTTGCAGGACGATGATCTGTCGCAAAGCATTGACCAGTGGTTGTCTGAGCTTACGGACAAGCAGCGCGAGGTGGTGATTCGCCGCTTCGGCCTGCGTGGCCATGAGAGCAGTACCCTGGAGGACGTAGGCCTGGAGATCGGCCTGACCCGTGAGCGGGTGCGGCAGATCCAGGTCGAAGGGCTCAAGCGCTTGCGTGAGATCCTGGAGAGGAATGGCTTGTCGAGCGAGTCGTTGTTCCAATAACGACGCAACCTGAAAGCTTAAATGTGGGAGGGGGCTTGCTCCCGATTGTTGAGTGACAGTCAATGGATGCATTGACTGATTCACCGCTATCGGGAGCAAGCCCCCTCTCACATTTTTTATGCCTGGCGTTTGTTCGGGTATTTCAAGAAAATCCAGGCATAAAAAAACCCCGCTTTTAAGGGCGGGGTCTTTTCGACTAAGTCAGTACAAGTTAGATAACTTGAACTTCTTCAGCTTGCATGCCTTTCTGACCGCGGGTAGCGATGAAAGAAACCTGTTGGCCTTCTTTCAGGCTTTTGAAGCCGTCGGATTGGATAGCTTTGAAGTGAACGAACAGGTCGTCACCGGATTGTGGAGTGATGAAGCCGAAGCCTTTTTCATCGTTGAACCACTTAACGGTACCAGTTTGGCGATTAGACATGGTGTAACTCCTTGAACAAAGTTAACTGCGACTCAGGAAAAGCCCTGGCCGAGACTGAGTGCAAAGAGCAGGAAAAATTCTTGGAGATGGTTGGATCGAAATTCAACATATCGTGTAGAGATTCTCAGTGACACAAGCAACACAGTGACGCCACCTTAACCGTTTTTCCGGAACGTGCCAATGGTATTTCCGAAGGTTTCTCTAATTTCGTGACTGGCGGTGGTATTTACGGTCGCCGGGCACCGTCGTCCGGGTACCGGCCCCGCGGGCTGCGGCCTATGCCGGGCAGGGCATTCATCAAGAAAACCCCCACGGCCTTTGAACCCCAACGTCTGCCCCGGTAAGATGCCACACAGAATTTTTCCACCTCGCTATTCAGGACACCCGCCATGAGCATCAAATCGGACAAGTGGATTCGCCGCATGGCGCAAGAGCACGGCATGATCGAGCCGTTTGTCGAGCGCCAGATTCGTGGCGAAGGCGACGAGCGTGTGATTTCGTACGGGGTTTCCAGCTACGGCTACGATGTGCGTTGCGCCGATGAATTCAAGGTGTTCACCAATATCAATTCGGCGATCGTCGATCCGAAAAACTTCGACGAAAAGAGCTTCGTCGACGTCAAGAGTGACGTGTGCATCATCCCGCCAAACTCTTTCGCCCTGGCGCGCACTGTGGAGTTCTTCCGTATTCCCCGCGACGTGCTGACCATTTGCCTGGGCAAAAGCACCTACGCGCGCTGCGGCATCATCGTTAACGTGACACCGCTTGAGCCCGAGTGGGAAGGTCATGTAACCCTGGAGTTCTCCAACACCACCACGCTGCCGGCGAAGATCTACGCCAATGAAGGCGTGGCTCAGATGCTGTTCCTGCAGTCCGATGAGGCTTGTGAAGTGTCCTACAAAGACCGTGCCGGCAAGTATCAGGGCCAGCGCGGCGTCACCTTGCCGCGCGCTTGATCGAAAGGTCCTACGCGCAAAGGGAATTAGTCTGCAGAAAGTGACTCTATTGGGTGTACTGCCTCGGCGCGTGTAAAGCGCGCCGAGCCACGCTTGAGGAGTGCCTTATGAAAATCAACCCGCGAATCAGCGCAGAACTTGCCCGGCTTGAACCCAACCAGATTGGTGTTCTGGCCTGGTCCCTGATGGCCGACCCCACTTATGCGGGCGGCATCCCCGGCCAACCCGAGCCGGATTACCCGCAGCCTGCCGAACCTGGTGAGCCGACCCTTCCGGACGAGCCGCCACCCGCGCCTGTTGCCTGATACCTGGATGGCCAGTGGGGGCTTTCAGTGTACTGGCCAGACCTGCTGGTCGCCGATCACGAAAATTCGGTGATCATCGTCCTGCTCCACCGCGTATCCGCCGGTAAACGCTCCAAACGCCGGCAGCAAACTGACCCGCGTACCCAACTGAAAGCACGGCAGGCGCAAACGTTGGTGCCCCTTGCCGCGCAGGCGATACACCGGATGCACATGCCCCGCCAGCACATGATGGCTGGCATGGGCGTGCGGTTCGTGTTGCAGGGCGAAAGGGCCGAGCAGCAGCGGCTCGGCCACCACCTCGATCCTCAAGCCGGCAGGTGGATCGCCCGCGCGTTTATCGTGATTGCCGCGGATCAGGGTCATGGGCAGGTCGCGATGGCGCGCCCGCCAGGCATCGAGCGCGCCCAGGGTGCCGCTGGCATGGGAGCCGGGGCCGTGCAGAAAGTCACCCAGAAAGATCAGCTGTTGGCAGGGATAAGTCGCCAGCAGCCGGTCCAATCGCCGCAAATTCTCGGTGGTAGTGCCTTGCGGTACCGGTTGCCCCAGGCTGCGATAGGCAGACGCCTTGCCGAAATGCGCATCGGCGATCAGCAGGCATTGGCGCGCAGGCCAATACACCGCCTTATCCGCCAGCAGCCAAAGTTCTTCACCCTCAAGCGTCACTGAGCAATGCATCAACGTTTCCCGTTATCCGCGACTTTCTCCAGGTCCTTGACCATCCGCGCGATGCGCTCCGACAGCTTTTCCGAACTCATGCTCTCGCGCATCCGCTCCACCAACAGCGGGAAGGCCAGCGGCGTAGCGCGCTCGATGACGTGTAAGTCCAGTTTCAGCGCAGACAGACGAGATAAGGTCTCTTCCAGCCGACGAATGTCCAACTCATCACGTAGGACTTCTTCTCCAGCTTGGGCCAGCAACAGGTTCTGCGGGTCATATTGCTTGAACACTTCAAAGAACAAACCGCTGGACGCCTGCACTTGCCGGGTACTTTTCGGCGCGCCCGGGTAGCCAGCAAATACCAGCCCGGCAATCCGCGCGATTTCGCGAAAGCGGCGCAAGGCCAGTTCCCCGGCATTCAGGCTGGCCGCCACGTCCGCGAGCAAGTTTTTCGGGCTGAGCAGCGCGTTGTTCAACACAACCGGCCACTCCACCGCCGTGGCACTCAACAGCTCCAGGCCGTAATCGTTGACCGCAATGGAGAAGGTCACCGGTTGCACCTGGCCGACCCGCCACGCCAGCAGGCTTGCCAGCCCCACGTGCACTTGCCGCCCGGCGAACGGGTAGAGGAACAGGTGCCACCCCTCCCGCGATGTCAACGCTTCGGCCAGCAGATGCTCGCGTGTGGGCAAGCCCGACCAGCGCAACTGCATTTGCAACAAGGGTTGCACCGCTTGCATCTCCCGGCCTTCGAAATGCCCGCGCGCCGCCGCTTCGAAGCGCTCTACCACGGCTTGGGCCAGTTCGTTGGAAAGCGGCATCCGCCCGCCATTCCAGCGCGGCACGGCGGCTTTCTTGACGGTGCTGCGGCGCACATAGGCGGTCATGTTTTCCACGCGCACCAGTTCCAACAAGCGCCCGGCGAACAGGAAGCCATCACCGGGCTTGAGCCGCGCGATAAAACCTTCTTCGACGCTACCCAGGTTCTTGCCGCCGCCGCCTTTGCTCCAGAACTTCAACTGGATGCTCGCATCGCTGACAATGGTGCCGACGCTCATGCGATGGCGCCGCGCCAGTCGTGCGTCGGGGACGCGCCACACGCCGTGCTCATCGGGTTCCACGCGGCGGTAATCCGGATAAGCCGTCAGCGACAGGCCGCCATGGCGCACAAACCCCAGGGCCCAGGCCCAATCGGCGTCGGTGAGGTCGCGATAAGCCCAGGCACCGCGCACTTCCTCCAGCAGCGCATCCGGCGTAAAACCACCCCCCAGCGCCATGCTGACCAAGTGCTGTACGAGCACATCCAGCGGCTTGTAGGGTGATTCGCGGGCTTCGATGCGTCGCGCGGCAATCGCGTCCTGGGCTGCCGCCGCTTCCACCAATTCCAGGCTGTGTGTGGGCACCAGCGTCACCCGTGACGGCCGCCCCGGTGCATGGCCGGAGCGCCCCGCGCGTTGCATCAGGCGCGCCACGCCTTTGGCTGAACCGATCTGCAACACCCGCTCCACCGGCAGAAAATCCACCCCCAAATCCAGGCTGGATGTGCATACCACGGCTTTGAGTTGCCCGTCTTTCAAGGCCCGCTCCACCCAGTCACGGGTTTCCCGCGAGAGCGAACCATGGTGCAGGGCAATCACGCCGGCCCAATCCGGCCGCGCCTCCAATAGCGCCTGGTACCAGATTTCCGACTGTGCCCGGGTATTGGTAAACACCAGGCAACTGCGGCTCCCGTCCACCTGCGCCACGACTTGCGGCAGCATCTTCAAGCCGATATGCCCAGCCCAGGGAAAACGCTCGGCAATCGGTGGCAATAAGGTGTCGACTGTCAGCTGTTTGGCCGTTTGCCCCTGCACATTGACCCCACCGCCCTGTGGGACTAAGACCTCTAGCGCGTGGGCCTGGTTACCCAGGGTCGCCGAGATCCCCCATACCATCAACCCCGGATGCCAACGTCGCAACCGCGCCAATGCCAATTGCAACTGCACGCCACGCTTGTTGCCGATCAATTCATGCCATTCATCCACGACGACCATGCGCAGGTGCGCCAGGCTCACCTCGCTGTCGGCGCGGGCCAGCATCAGCGTGAGGCTTTCGGGCGTGGTGACCAGTGCGCTCGGCTGGCTACGCGTCTGACGGGCGCGCTCGCTGCTGCTGGTGTCACCTGTGCGCAGGCCGACGCTCCAGGGAATCTGCAAGGCTTCAAGCGGCGCTTGCAGGGCGCGCGCGGTGTCGGCCGCTAGCGCACGCATGGGCGTGATCCATAACACCGTCAGCGGTTCGGCGGGTGGTTTGCGTTTACCGGCAACGGGCACGCGGGTGATGGCCAAGCGATTGAGTGCGGCGAACCACAGCGCATAGGTTTTGCCGGCGCCGGTGCTGGCATGCAGTAACCCGGACTGGCCGTGCTTGACCGCCGCCCACACGTCTTTTTGAAAGGCGAACGGCTTCCAGCCTTTGGCGGCAAACCATTGCTTGGCGAAGTCGGTGGGTTTTGCCATACGGCGGCTGACATTCCGGAGGGTCTATTGCCACAGACCCTCCAGGCACCGCAAAGGTTTACTTCAAATTGCCACTCAGAAATTGTTGCAGGCGTTCGCTTTTCGGATTACCCAACACGTCTTCCGGCGCCCCTTGCTCCTCCACCAGGCCCTTATGCAGGAACAGCACCTGGCTCGACACCTTGCGCGCAAAGCTCATCTCGTGGGTGACCATGATCATGGTGCGACCCTCTTCGGCCAGGCCCTGGATCACCTTCAGCACTTCACCCACCAGTTCCGGGTCCAGCGCGGAGGTCGGTTCGTCGAACAGCATGACCTCGGGCTCCATCGCCAATGCACGAGCAATGGCCACCCGTTGCTGCTGGCCGCCGGAGAGAAACGCCGGGTATTGATCGGCCACTCGCGCCGGCAGGCCGACTTTGTCGAGGTAACGACGGGCACGGTCTTCGGCGTCCTTCTTGTTGCAGCCCAGCACCCGGCGCGGGGCCATGGTGATGTTTTCCAGCACGCTCATGTGACTCCACAGGTTGAAGTGCTGGAATACCATCGCCAGTCGCGTGCGCAGGCGCTGCAGCTCGGCTTCGTCGGCCACGCGCATGCCGTGGCGGTCGCTGACCATGCGGATCTGCTGGCCGTCCAGCGTCATGGCGCCGTCATTGGGGGTTTCCAAAAAGTTGATGCAGCGTAAAAAGGTACTCTTGCCCGATCCGCTGGCGCCGATCAGGCTGATCACGTCACCGGTCTTGGCCTTGAGCGAGACACCTTTGAGCACCTCATTGTCGCCATAGCTTTTATGCAGGCCTTCAACGGTCAATTTGTACATGGGGCGTGCATCCTCAAGGCGAAAGTAGATAGCCGCTACGGTAAGCCTGGGTCCCGGCGACATGGCCGATGACCATTCCGGCAGTGGCCATGCGGCGTAGCGAACGGGCGTAAAGCAGGCCTGCGTTCCGGCAGTGCACGGGCGTTACGCGGTCGGTAATGGGGTCGATGATTTCGGCGATCAGTTGCCCGGCCTCCAGGTATTCACCGGGCAGGGCGCTGAACACCAGCAAGCCGCCCACCGGCGTGGCCACCGGCTCGACGCCGGCCAGCGGGGTGGCCGGGTAGGGCAGCGCGGGCAGTGGCGCCGGGTCGCCGGTAATGGCGCCGAAGTGGCTCAGGTAGTCGATGATCGCCTGGCAATCGAGGCGGGCCAGGCCGTGGTTCACATCGCCCTGGCCGCGCAGTTCGACGGTCACCGAAAAGCTGCCCAAGGGAATCGGGAAGCGCTCGCCGAAGCGTTGTTGCAACTGCCACCACACCAGGGTGAAACATTCGTCGAAGGACTGCCCACCGGAATCGGTGGCCAGCAAGTTGGCCTCCGAGCCGATATAGCGCGCCAACGGCTCCACCTGCGGCCAGGCTTCGGGGGTGGTGTACAGGTGGGCCACGGCTTCGAAGTCGCAATGCAGGTCCAGCACCATGTCGGCCTCGCAGGCCAGGCGTTGCAACACCAAGCGCTGGGACTGCAATTGGGTCGCGGCGTGTTGCTCGGCCAGGGCGGCGCTCAATGCCGCGCGGATCAGCCGGGCATTATGTTGCGCATCATCGCCGAGCAATGCCTCGACCCGATCGCCGACGGCTTCGCCGAGGTCGACAAACAGGCGGTTGAAGTTCTGCCCGCTTTCCAGCTCGTAGCGGCCCAGCGGCGTGTCCATCAGCACCTGTTCCAGGCCCGCCGGGTTGGCGATGGGCACCAGTACGATCTCGCTCGACAATCGCCCGGCCGCTTCCAGCTCGGCCAGGCGCACCTTCAAGTGCCAGGCCACCAACATGCCCGGCAACTCATCGGCATGCAGCGATGACTGGATATAAACCTTGCCTTCGGCCTGGGCAGGGCCGAAGTGGAAGCTGTGAATCTGCCGCGCGGTACCTGGCACCGGCGCGATCAGTTCATGCACCTGATGACGCATAGGATCTCCTTAGTGGCTCGGCCCGAGGAAGGCCAGCCAGCGCCGCTCCGCCAGCCGAAACAGGCCGACCAGGGCGAAGGTCACGGCCAGGTAGATCAGCGCCGCGATGCCGAACGATTGAAAGGTCATGAAGGTGGCCGAGTTGGCGTCCCGCGCGACTTTGAGAATGTCCGGGATCGTCGCGGTAAACGCCACGGTGGTCGAATGCAGCATCAGGATCACTTCGTTACTGTAGTAAGGCAACGAGCGGCGCAGGGCCGAGGGCATGATCACGTAGGCGTACAGCTTCCAGCCGCTAAGGCCGTAGGCTTTGGCCGCCTCGACTTCGCCGTGGGCCATGCTGCGGATTGCCCCGGCGAAAATCTCCGTGGTATAGGCGCAGGTGTTGAGGGCGAACGCCAGGATCGTGCAGTTCATCGCATCGCGAAAGAACGCATCCAGCACCGGTTGGGCGCGCACGGCGGCGATGCTGTAGATGCCGGTGTAGCAAATCAGCAGCTGTATATAGAGGGGCGTGCCGCGAAACAGGTAGGTATAGAACTGCACCGGCCAACGCACCAGCCGCTTGTGCGACACGCGGGCAATGGACAACGGGATCGACACCAGAAAGCCGATCACCAGCGCGGCGCTGAGCAACCACAGGGTCATGGCCAGGCCGGTGATGTGTTGGCCGTCGCTATAAAGGAACGGGCGCCAGTATTCCTGCAAGAGTTCGATCATCGCACGGCCTCCCGGGCGCCCGCGGAGTAGCGGCGTTCAAGACGGCGCAAGACAAAGTTGGAGGCGCTCGTGATCAGCAAGTAGATCAGCGCGGCGAGGACCAGGAAATAGAACAGCTGATAGGTGCTTTTGCCCGCGTCCTGGGCGGCTTTGACCAGGTCGGCCAGGCCGATGATCGACACCAGCGCGGTGGCCTTGAGCATCACCATCCAGTTATTGCCGATGCCGGGCAGGGCAAAGCGCATCATCTGTGGGAAGGTCACATAGCGAAACCGCTGGCCGCGCTTGAGGCCATACGCGGTGGCGGCTTCCAACTGACCACGGGGGACGGCCAGGATCGCGCCGCGAAACGTCTCGGTGAAATAGGCACCATAGATGAAGCCCAGGGTGATGACCCCGGCGCTGAATGGGTCGATCTCGATGTATTCCCATTCCATAAAGTCGGTAAGACCGGTGAGCCAGGTTTGCAGGCTGTAGAAAATCAGCAGCATCAGCACCAGGTCGGGCACCCCGCGAATCAGCGTGGTGTAGAGCTGGGCGGGAATGCGCAGGAAGGGCAGGCTGGACAGTTTGGCGCTGGCGCCGAGCAGGCCCAGCAATACGCTGACGGCCAGGGACAGCACCGACAACTTAAGGGTCATCCAGGTGCCTTGCAGCAACAGCGGGCCGAAACCCTTCAAGCTGAACGCGCTCAGCCCGAGGGTTTGCAACAGATCTTCGAACATAAATCAGGACCTATGGCGATAAAAAAGCGCCCCTCCAGAGGAGGGGCGCCCCGGGCATTACTTGCCGCTGTACAGGTTCAGATCGCCAAAGTGTTTCTTCTGGATAGTGGCGTAGGTGCCATCATCGTGTAACGCTTTGATACCTTTATCCAAAAGCGCCTTGAGTTCAGTGTTACCTTTTTTGATACCGACTGCGGTTTTCGATGGCAGCAGCGGGTCGTCAATGGCCGCACTCACTTCGTAGCCGGCACCGGCTGGCGACTTCAAAAAACCCAGTTCGGCTTGCAGCATGTCCTGCACGGACGCGTCGAGGCGGCCGGACGTCAGGTCAGCGTAAACCTGGTCCTGGTTGGCGTAGGCCTTGGTGGTCACACCGGCCTTGTCCAGCACAGCCTTGGCGTAGGCTTCCTGAATGGTGCCTTGCTCATAGCCCACGGATTTGCCCTTGAGCGATTCAGGGGTGGAGTAACCCGCGCCTTTCTTGAACACCAGCGACGTGGGGCCGGAGAACAGTTCATTGGAGAAGTCGATGGCCTTTTCGCGCACCGGGGTCACGGTCATGGACGAAATCACACCGTCAAATTTGTTGGCTTTCAGGCCCGGAATCATGCCGTCGAAGTCACTTTCGACCCACTTGCACTTCACTTTCAGCTCAGCGCAGATGGCATTGCCCAGGTCGATATCGAAGCCCACCAGGCTGCCGTCGGCGGCTTTGGATTCAAACGGCGCGTAGGACGGATCGACACCAAAACGCAATTCCTTGTATTCCTTGGCCAAGGCGGAACCTGCGGCCATGCACAGTGCCAGTGCAGAAAGGGTCAGCAATGCTTTTTTCATTATGTAATCCCTGGAAACCAAGATAAGCGCTTGTGGCGCGTGTAGGACTGTTACTGAACGGTGTCAGACGGATCACTGGTAGCAATTTCTGCACCATAGTTCCGGATTTGTTTCCGAATACTCGTTTTAAAAGGTAGGACTAGGAAGTTTGGAGTGTAGGAGGTGCCCGAAAATGGGCATTGAAAATTGAGTGCACTTTTTCGGGGCGTGTGGGAGGGGGCTCCCACCAGGGTTCTGCGTCAGGCCAATAGGTCTTGTAGGGTGGCCAAATTATCCGCCTCATCCACGGCCTTATCCTGGCGCCAGCGCAGCATCCTCGGAAAGCGCACCGCAATCCCGCTTTTGTGGCGCTTGGACAAGGCAATACCTTCAAACCCCAGCTCAAACACCATGCTCGGCGTCACGCTGCTGACCGGGCCGAATTTTTCCACCGTGGTTTTGCGCACAATGGCGTCGACCTTGCGCATTTCTTCGTCGGTCAGCCCGCTATATGCCTTGGCGAACGGCACCAGGCTGCGCTCGCTGCCGGGCGGGCCGTCCCACACGGCGAAGGTGTAGTCGCTGTATAAACTGGCGCGCCGACCATGCCCGCGTTGGGCGTAGATCAACACCGCATCGACGCTGAACGGGTCGACTTTCCACTTCCACCACAAGCCCATGTCCTTAGTGCGGCCCACGCCGTAAAGGCCGTTGCGGTCCTTGAGCATCATGCCTTCCACGCCAAGGCTGCGCGAGGCTTCGCGTTGCTGGGCCAGTTCCTCCCAGGTCGCGCCCGTCAATACGGGCGAGGGCTGCAAGACGGGCTGGTTGCACTGGGCAATCACCTGTTCCAGTCGGGCGCGACGTTCGGCCTGGGGGTGGTTGCGCCAGTCGCAGCCCTGATACTCCAGCAGGTCGTAGGCGAGCACCGCGACCGGCGCCTCTTCGAGGACTTTTTTGCTCAGGGTTTTGCGGCCGATACGCTGCTGCAACAGTGCAAAGGGTTGCACCGAGTCCTTCCACACCACGATTTCGCCGTCGATCACCGTGCCATCGGGCAAGCCACTCACCAGGCTGTGGAGTTCGGGGAAGCGTTCGGTTACCAGCTCCTCTCCACGCGACCAGACCCACAACCGGCCTTCGCGCTTGACCAATTGCGCGCGGATGCCATCCCACTTCCATTCCACCTGCCAGTCGGCGGGTGAGCCGAGCAGCGCCTCAAACTGCTCCACCGGTTGCGATAGGGCATGGGCGAGAAAAAACGGATAAGGCTGCCCACCGCGTTGCGCATGTTCGTCAGACGATTCGGCGGCGATCAGCTTGAGGTAACCCTCAGGCGTGGGCCGGTTGGACAGGTCGGTGTAGCCGACCAAACGCTGGGCCACGCGCTTGCTGTCCAGCTCGGCCAAGGCGGCGAGGGCGCGGGTGACCAACAGTTTGGACACGCCGACGCGAAAGCTGCCGGTGATCAATTTGATGCACACCATCAGGCTGGGTTGATCCAGTTGTGCCCACAAAGTCGGCAAACGTGCGGCCAGGTCCTGGGGAGACAGGCCGCGCAAGGGTAGGAGTTTTTCTTCCAGCCACACGGCCAGGCCGTCTTCTGAGGTGTAGGTCGATTCTGGCAGCAGCAGGGAAATTGTCTCGGCCAAATCCCCCACCGCTTGGTAGCTTTCCTCGAACAACCACGGCTCGATGCCCGAGGCTTCGCTGGCCATGTCGCGCAGCAGGCGTGTCGGTACCAATTGCCGGGGGCGCCCGCCCGCCAGGAAGTACACGGCCCATGCAGCATCTTGCGCGGGGGCTTGCCGCAGGTAAGCCTGCAACGCCGCGAGCTTGGCGTTACTGGACGTGGTGGCGTCGAGGTTGGCGTACAGTTCGGCGAAGGCCTTCATGCGCTGGCTTCCTCTTCGTCATCGCCGTATTCAGTGCTGAACCCCTGGGCGTCCAGGCCTTTTTCCCGCAGGTGCCGCACCAATACGCCTACAGAACCGTGGGTGACCATCACCCGCTCTGCGCCGGTTTGTTCGATAGCCCACAACAGGCCCGGCCAATCGGCGTGATCGGACAGCACAAAGCCACGGTCCACGCCACGCCGCCGCCGTGTGCCCCGCAGGCGCATCCAGCCGCTGGCGAACGCATCACTGTAATCGCCGAAGCGGCGTATCCAACTGCTGCCGCCGGCGGAGGGCGGGGCAATGATCAGGGCTTGGCGCAGCAAGGGGTCGGTCTTTTTGAAATCACCGGCATAGAGGGTTTCGGGGATATAGACGCCGGCCTCGCGGTACACCCGGTTCAAGGGTTCGACCGCGCCGTGGCTGAGGATCGGGCCGATGCCGGCATCGATGCCGTGCAGGATGCGCTGCGCCTTGCCGAAGGAATAGCAGAACAGCACGCTGGCCTTGCCGGCCGCGATGTTCGCCTGCCACCAGTCATTGATCCCGGCGAAGATCTGCGCCTGGGGCTGCCAGCGGTAGATCGGCAGGCCAAAGGTCGACTCGGTGATAAAGGTGTGGCAACGCACCGGTTCGAAAGGCGCGCAGGTGCCATCGGGTTCGACCTTGTAGTCGCCGGACGCGACCCAGACTTCGCCCTGGTATTCCAGGCGCACCTGCGCCGAGCCGAGTACATGCCCGGCGGGGTGGAAACTCAGGGTGACGCCGTGATGCAGCAGTTTTTCACCGTAGGCCAGGGTTTGCAGGTTGATGTCCTGGCCCAGACGTGAGCGCAGGATGCCTTCGCCGGGGGCCGCCGCCAGGTAATGCTCGTTGCCGGTACGGGCGTGATCGCCGTGGGCGTGGGTGATGACCGCGCGTTCCACCGGGCGCCAGGGGTCGATGTAGACATCTGCGGCGGGGCAATAGAGGCCTTCGGGGCGGGCGATGACGAGGTCCATGGGGTGACCGGGGAGGTGGGCTTGTTACTTATGAGATGAGGCCGGACACGGAAGTTCTATCTGAATGCATGGGATCCCAATGTGGGAGGGGGCAGGCCCCTCCCACATTGGGTGGCTGTTATTTCCCCGGTGTCAGGGTCAACCGCGCCTTCCCATACACCTTCTCAAAGTTCTGCGGCTGCATCGGGAAGCTCAGGTATTGCGCCTTGAGCGAGGGGTCGATGCCGTTGGCATAGTTGGGGCTGGCCGGGTTGCCCGATTGGCCGATGCCGCCCTGGCCCATCATCGGTTCCGCCTGGCCGAAGTCGACGATCATGCGCAGCGCCGGCACTTGGGTGGTGTTGAAGTCCTGGCCCCAGCTATACGGCGCGGGGTTCAGGGTGTTGTGGTCGCCACCGGACGCCAGCGGGCCACGAATGATCTGGCCGGCGGCATTCTTCCAGGTGGTGCTGTGGAGTTTGCCCCACTGCCAGGCCTTGTGATCGGCGCCCAGTTGGCTGTCGCCGGCGGTGATCGCGGCGGCCAGGCTGCGGGCGAGGATCGCCGGTTTGTCTTCTTTGGTGGCGGTGCGCACGTCATCCCAGAACGGGCTGTCTTCACGGCCCAGCAGGTGGTCGGCCTGAGCGGCATAGGACAGGTTGGCGTTGCTCACGAAGGCTTTCCAACTGGCGCTGTTTTCCGGGCCGAGTTCGTCGAGGAAGATCTGCCGGGTGCTTTCCTGCAGGAACAATTCGTACAGCGCGGCGTCGGCGGATGTCGAGGCAAGGCGGCCGTCGAACGCCATCAGGCGATTCAACGCTTCGCGTGCCTTGGCCTGTTCGACCACCGGCAATGCGTCGATTGCCTGCTTCAACGGAAGGGCCATGCCCGGTGCCTGGAACATGGTCTTGAGCTTGGCGGCGAAGGTGGTGGTCTGGTCGTATTGCATGGCGATCAGGCTGCGGTTGTCATGCTTGCCGGCATTGGCCAGTTGCGCCAGGCGCTCGCTGCGCTCCGGCGCGTCCCACGAGTTGGACAATTGCATGCCATAGCCGCGCGGCGCGGTGCGCTGGTTGGCGGTGCCGATCCAGCCCTGGGCCGGGTCCTGGTCATAGGGGTGCAACATCGCGTCGGCGTATCCGTCCCAGTCAAAGCGCGTGTCCCAACCAGGGGAGGGCAGCAGGCCTTCACCTTCGCGGCGGTTAGGGAAGCGGCCGGTGACCTGCCAACCAATATTGGTGGCATCGGCAAACACCATGTTCAAGGCGATGGCGCGGATTTCCCGGGTGGCATCCGAAGCCTTGGCGACGTTTTGCGCGCGAGACAGGTCGAAGAACGCATCCAGGCTCTTGTCGTCTTTGAAGTCGGCGGTTTGCAGGGCCAGGCCCAGGCCGCTGGTCAGGGCCTGGCTGCTGTTGAGCAGGGCGCCATGACGGGTTTCGTACACCACTTCGCGAATCGAGCGCTGGCCTTTGATAAAGAAGGTTTCGTTACGCACGCCGGCCGGCAGCCATTTACCGTTGTTCTCGTAGTACAGCGCGTTGCCCTGGCGCTTGACCTTCTCCAGGAACAGGTCCTGGGTGTCGCCCTTGACCGTGCTCATGCTCCACGCCACTTTGCCGTTGAACCCGGACAGCAGGGTCGGCAGGCCGGCAATCGAGGCGCCGACGGCCTGGTATTTCGGTGCGCGGATCTGTACGTAGTTCCACGGCGACGGGGCCTGTGGCTGCGCGGCGAGGTCGCCGGCCAACAGGCTTTTGCCGCTACGGCTGCGTTGCGGGCCGATCGCCCAGTTGCTCGAGGTGGTGACCGCCAGCGAATTGAGGCTGCCCAGTTGCTGGCTGACCGTGTCCAACCCGGCCAAGCCGGTGATCTGGCTGAGGTTCACGCCTTTGAGTTTGTCGGCTTCGGCCAGGGGGATCGGTTCATCCGGTGCGCTGGGGGTGAGCCAGGCCAGTTTGTCGACCCCGACTTTTTGCGCCAGCACCAGGGAGGCCAGCTCTTCGCGCAGGTTGGCCGACTCGCTGAAATTGAGCAGGCAGAACAACAGCGCCGAATCTTCCGGCTTCCAGTACTCGGGCTTGTAGCCGGTCTGGGCCAGGTCTGGCGGCAGCTTGTCGCGATAGCGGAACAGGTAGGCGTTGACGCCTCGGGCATACACTTCGAAGAAGCGCTTGAGGCGCGGCGAAGAGGCGCTGTACAGCTCGCCGGCGCTTTTTTTCAGGTTGACCGCCCGCATGAAGCGGTCGATATCCAGCACCTCGGCCCCGGACATTTCCGCCAGACGGCCCTGGGCCAGCAGGCGCAAGGTGACCATTTGGGTGATGCGGTCACTGGCGTGCACATAACCGAGGCTGAACAGCGCGTCGTGGAAGGTGTTGCTTTCGATCAGCGGCATGCCCTGGGCATTGCGGCGCACCGACACATTCTGTGCCAGACCTTTGATCGGCTGCACGCCGGTAACCGGCGGCAGGGTGTCCTGGGTGCTCTGGAGCTGGCAACCGGCCAGGCTTAAAGCACTGGCCACTGCCGCGGCTACGCCGAACCGGGGAAGAAAATGTGAGAGGGCTGGCGAGGCCATGGCAAAGCTCCTGCGGGGGTAGCGTCAGTAAAGGCGCTACGTTAGTGAGCGCGGTGAAACGACGCAAGCGGGAGTTGTGGCCGGGCGTGAAATCTTGGGATTTGCGCAAATTAATGTGGGAGGGAGCACGCCTCTCCCACATCAGGCATCAGGATTATCTGTGTGGCTTACGCGCCATGGCACTTCTTGAACTTCTTTTCGCTGCCGCATGGGCAAGGATCGTTGCGGCCAACATCCTTCAGGGCGTTGCGCACCGGTTCTTGGTGGGCGTGGCCGCAGTTCGGGCCGTGGACATGACCATGGTCGTGATCATGGTGATCGTGATCGTGGTTGCAGTCAGGACCGTGGACATGGGGTTGCTGAGTCATCGATGTTGCTCCGGAATAAAATCGCCGGGGATTATCTCGCCATTGTGGGCCACCTGCACGTCATAACCGATGAATAATCCGGTTTTCAGCTCGCCTTCCAGACGATAAGGCACGGGTTTGCGGGGTTTTTTCAGCATCTGCACCACATCCCGTATCTGCGGCCAGAGGTTGGTGCGCACCGATACCTTGAAAAACCCATGGCCGCGAGGAGGTACGGTGAGCCATTCGTTGGACTCGCCTTCGGTGAGCACAAAGTCGTCCAGGGTCACTTTGTAGATCAGGCCACGCACGGTCAGGTCGGCGTCGTCGCGATTGTCTACGCGAAAGTACAGCTTGAATTTCTGCTCCAGCAGCTTGGCCCGCACCACTTCGACCTTGACCAGGGAGACATGGGGCGGCGGCGAATCGTCTTCGAACCACGACGTACACCCGGTCAGGCCGAACGTTAACGCCAGCATCAAGCTGTAGATCCGGAGCATGGCGTGGGTCCTTGGGGGTCAGAGATAGCTGGAGCAGCACTTCTTGAATTTTTGCCCGCTGCCGCACAGGCACGCATCGTTGCGTCCGGTTTTCACTTCCACCGTCGGGTCGATGAAGTACCAGCGCCCGTCATTCTGTACGAAAGACGACTGCTCGCGGTGACTATGTTCGCCGCTGCTGTCATGCCAGCGCGCGGTAAAGGTCACGAAGGCATGTTCCGGCTGGCAGCCGAATACCTCGCAGCTTTCCACTTCAAGGCCGAGCCAGGTGCTTTGCGCGCTCCAGGCGCCGATGGCGTCACGGTCGAGGCCGGCCTGTTGCGCGGGCAACGTAGTGGCAACCAGATAGTCCACCAGGCCCAGCACATAGGCGCTGTAGCGCGAACGCATCAGTGCGCTGGCGCAGGGCGCGGGATGGCCGGCGTGATAATGGCCGCAGCAGGCGTCCAGCAGGTTGCCACTGCCGCAGGGGCAAATGGATGTACTCATTGGGTTACCACCAATACTTGCCAAAGTTTTCCGGGTTGGCCCAGAACCGCGCGTTAAGCCAGTCCGGCACCTGTTTATAGTCAAGCAGATCATAGGTAAACAGCGTCAACACCTGTTCATCACGCTGGAAGCGTTCGCCGGCCTCCAGGGCCAGTGAGAAGAAGTCGGTGTCCTTCCAGTCGCAGGCCGCCAGGTCTACCAGCACCGCAATGCGGCTGGCATTGAGGTTGCGAATACCGCCGAGCAAGGTCAGGCCTTGCGGTTTTGACAGGTGCTCCAGGCAGTCGACCACCAGCGCCAGGTCAAAACGCTGCGCGGCCAACTCCGCAGGCAGCGCCCCGGGCCCGGCGACGGACACCTGCGTCTCGGGATGCGCTTCTATGAACGCATCCAGCGCCGGAAACCGGCTGGCGCCCAACAATAACAGGCGTTTTGGCTGGTGCAGATCCAGCAAGGCGGCCAGCGCCTGCTGGGGTGTACGGGCAGAAATACCAGCGGTCATCACAGATCCTCACATCAGAACCCTAGAGACTAGCGCGGCTGAGCGTGTGGGCCTAGAGCGGGCGGCGGCGAAAAGTCCTACATGGAGCGCAAAGCTCAATGAATACGGGGGCGTGGCGTAGTGGCGCAGTTGAAAAGAGCGGTCTTTACTTGCTTTGTCGGCCCCCGCCGACGCCCTCAGGAGAAAACAGATGAGCATCATGCGGACAGCTCTACCCTTGGTTCTGCTAACCGGAGTATTGACAGGTTGCGCAGGTTTGCAAAAAACCGACTGGCCTACCTGTGCCGCTGTCGGCGGTGTGACCGGTGCGGCGATCGGCGCAACGGAAAGCTCAGCCTACGCGGGCTATGGCGCGCTGTTGATCGGCGGTATGGCCGGCGCCTATTGCTGGGTACATGGCGACGGCGATGAGGACGGCGACGGTGTGCCGGACAGCCGCGACAAATGCCCAGGTACGCCCAAAGGCGTACAGGTGGATGCCGATGGTTGCCCTCCTGCGCCCCCGGCGGCGGTGGTTGAGGACGTCGTGGCGGTCAAGGAAGAAACCATCGTGATTCGCGATGTGCACTTCCAGTTCGACTCGGCCAAGTTGACGGCGGCCGACAAAACCAAGCTCGACACCATCGCCACTCGTTTGAAACAGGAAGCGCCCAGCGCCCAACTGCGGGTCAGCGGGCATACCGACAGCGTCGGCGCAGAGGCCTATAACCAGAAACTATCGCAAAAGCGTGCGCATTCGGTCACGGAGTACCTGATCGGTGCCGGCGTGCCGCGCAGCAATTTTGTGTCGGTGACCGGCGCGGGTGAAAGCCATCCGGTGGCCGACAACAAAACCGCTGACGGCCGCGCACTGAACCGTCGCACGGAAATCCAGATCAACCGCTGATAACCCTTGCCCCCGTGGTTTCCACGGGGGCATTGTCGGCGATCCTCGTTGAAGCCTCCCCTTTATTAACTTTTTTGATCCTTCACTGGCAAAGCGCCTGTAGAAGTCGTTACTGTGCGTCCAAAGAAAAATTCAAAAAATACTCAGGAGCCCCATGATGCGTAAGGTTTTCCTGCTGGCCCTGTTGGTCAGCCCCGTTGCCCTGGCTCAGAGCGTCAGCGTTGAAACCAACTCCTTGATGCGCCTGCCCAGCAGCACCGGTGTGTTGCAACTGGAGCGCCTTGAGGTGGCGGATTACGGCACATTGCTGATTCCGGCGACCATCAGCCAGGTCACTGTGGATCAACTGCATTTGGGGCGCGACGCCCGCATCACCATTGTGCCCGGCAATACTGCGTTGCAATTGCAGGTGGGGGCTGCGCAACTCGAGCATGGCAGCCAGATTACCTCGCGCGGCGCCCCCGGTACCCACGAGAAACCCGCCAAGGCCGGACGTGACCTGACCTTGCGGATCAATAAGCTGACGGCTGAAGAACTGTCGGTGGATGCCCGTGGTGGCAGCGGGGCCAAGGGCTATGCCGGGCTGGACGGCGCCAACGGCGAAGACCCAGGTTGCACCTGGGGCTCGGCCGGGCGCGGCTTCAATGGCGATAACGGCGGCGATGGCCTGCCGGGCGCGGCGGGGGCGCAAGTGCGTGTCGAGTTGCCGAAGGACTTCCCGGCACAACAGATCAAGGTCTGGGTGGACGGCGGTGCGGGCGGTTTGCCCGGCACGGCGGGTAAACCCGGCAAGGGCGGCGAATCCAAAGGCTGCCTGGTGTACCGCGCCGATGGTGGTGAGAAGGGGCGGCCAGGGTTGGAAGGGCAACCGGGGCCGGTGGGGCCTGCGGGTTCTGTGACGATCCAGAGGCTTTGATTCGGTTGCTCTGAGGCCATCGCGGGCGTGCCCCGCGATGGGTCCCTCTAACGCTGCTTCAGAACATCGGCCGAGCCGAAGCAATCGCCACCACGATCAAGCCCACACTCAAATTAATCCCCACCAACTTGCGGATCTGCCCCAGCGCAGTCGCGCCCGCCGGCCAATCCTGCGCCGCCACGGCTGCCTTCAGCTCCGGGAGCTTCAACGCCTGGATGCGGATAAACAACGCCGTCATCACCAGATACAACCCCATCATCACCTGTACATAGCGCGGCGCGGTTTCAAACCCGCTGAAGCGCAGGTGCAACAGGCCCACACCGCTGATCGGTAAAATCAGCACCGCAACCCACACCCATACGAAAAAACGTTGAAACACATTTACCCACAGCGTGAGGCGGGCAGGGCCTTCAAGTGCCGCCACAGCGGCGGGGCGCAGGATCATCCAGGCGAAAAACATACCGCCGACCCAGATCAGGGCGGCCAATACATGCAGGGTGTAAGCGAGGCTAAACGCGGTCATGGTGGTACTCCGTTCTGCGCGGGATTAATTAGCGGGGTATGATAGCGGCCGATCCGAACCACTGAAAATTTATCCAGCGTTTTTTGCGCCCGACTATTCATGATCAGCACTGAACTCAAAACCACGATCCAGGGCGCCTATTCGCGTTTTCTCGAAGCCAAAAGCTTGAAACCGCGCTATGGCCAACGCCTGATGATCGCCGAAGTGGCCAAGGTCCTCGGGGATATCGACACCGACGATGAAGGTCGCCGCGAAGGTGAGCCCGCGGTCGTGGCCGTCGAGGCCGGCACCGGTACAGGCAAGACCGTGGCCTATAGCCTGGCGGCGATTCCGACCGCCAAGGCCGCCGGCAAGCGCCTGGTGATCGCCACCGCCACCGTCGCCCTGCAGGAGCAGATCGTCTACAAAGACCTGCCCGACCTGATGCGCAACAGCGGCCTGAACTTTACCTTCGCCCTGGCCAAGGGGCGTGGCCGCTATATGTGCCTGTCCAAGCTCGACGTGTTGTTGCAGGAAGGCCACGCGCAAACCGCCACGGCGTCGCTGTTCGAAGAAGAAGGCTTCAAGATCGAGGTTGATGAAGTCAGCCAGAAGCTGTTTACCAGCATGATCGAGAAACTGGCCGGCAACAAATGGGACGGCGACCGCGACAGCTGGCCCACCGCCCTGGAAGACGCCGACTGGGCGCGCCTGACCACCGACCACAGCCAATGCACCAATCGCCATTGCCCCAACTTTGGCCAGTGCGCTTTCTACAAGGCCCGCGAGGGTATGGGCAAGGTCGACGTGATTGTCACCAACCACGACATGGTGCTGGCCGACCTGGCCCTGGGCGGCGGCGCCGTGCTGCCCGACCCGCGCGACACCCTCTACGTGTTCGACGAAGGCCATCACCTGCCGGACAAGGCCATCGGCCACTTTGCCCACTACACGCGCCTGCGCTCCACCGCCGACTGGCTGGAGTCCACCGCCAAGAACCTCACCAAGCTGCTGGCCCAGCACCCGCTGCCCGGCGATTTGGGCAAGCTGATCGAACAAGTGCCGGAGCTGGCGCGGGAGATCAAGACCCAACAGCAATTCATGTTCAGTGCCTGCGAACAGGTGGCCGACTTCAAGCCCGGCGAAGACGTGGAAGGCCGCGAGCGGCCGCGCCACCGTTTTGTCGGCGGGATGATCCCCGAGCACATGCGCGAAATGGGCATCGAGCTGAAGAAGGGTTTTTCACGCTTGACCGACCTGTTCACGCGCCTGACCGACCTGCTCAAGGAAGGCATGGATGGCGAAGTCAATATCGGTATCGCCAGCAACCAGGCCGAAGAATGGTACCCGCTGTTCGGCAGCCTGTTGTCCCGCGCCCAGGGTAACTGGGAGTTGTGGACCGCCTTTACCGTTGAAGACCCTGAAGACAACCCGCCCATGGCCCGTTGGCTGACCCTGTCGGAAAGCGGTGCGTTGTTTGATATCGAAGTCAACGCCAGCCCGATCCTCGCCGCCGAAATGCTGCGCCGCAACCTGTGGAACGTGGCTTACGGCTGCCTGGTGACTTCCGCCACGCTGACCGCCCTGGGCACCTTCGATCGCTTCCGCATGCGCGCCGGGTTGCCGAAAAAAGCCGTCACTGCGGTAGTGCCGAGCCCCTTCCACCACGCGGATGCCGGCGTGCTGCGGGTACCCGATCTCAAGGCCGACCCACGGGACGCAGCGGCGCACACCGCTGCGATCATCCGCGACCTGCCGGAGCTGGTGCAAGGTTCGCGCGGCACCCTGGTGCTGTTCTCCTCACGCAAACAAATGCAGGACGTGTTCGACGGCCTGGATCGCGACTGGCGCAAGCAGGTGTTTATCCAGGGCAACCTGTCCAAACAGGAAACCCTCAACAAACACAAGGCACGGGTAGATGGTGGCGACTCCAGCGTGCTGTTCGGCCTGGCGAGTTTTGCCGAGGGCGTGGACTTGCCCGGTGCCTACTGTGAACACGTGGTGATCGCCAAAATCCCGTTTTCGGTGCCGGATGATCCGGTCGAGGCGGCGTTGGCCGAATGGATCGAAGCGCGTGGCGGTAACCCGTTCATGGAAATCTCCGTGCCGGATGCCTCTCTGAAACTGGTGCAGGCCTGCGGGCGCTTGCTGCGTACCGAAGAAGACCGCGGCACTATCACCTTGCTCGACCGTCGCTTGGTCACTCAGCGCTACGGCAAAGCTATCCTTAATGCTTTGCCGCCCTTCAGGCGCGAAATTTCTTAAGCCACCGTGGGCGGTTTCGCCCACTTCGTGGTCTATCTCATGTCGTTCATCAGGCCATTCATCGGCCCTCTGGGAGAACCTTGCTCGTATGATTCGCACGCTGCCCGCCCTTTTTGCCTTGTTGTTCGCGGCGCCCTTGATGGCCGCGCCCGCCGGGCAACAAACGCTGTTCAACTTCGTCCGGCCTGCCGATGTGGTCAAGGTGGCGACCCAGGACGCCAGCCTGCCGCAATACAACGCCGAACAAACCCCTGAAGGCGAGGTGCTTCGTCGTATCACGTTCAACCCTGCCGCCGAGCCGAGCCTGGTGCTCAGCCCGCAAAGCGGCGTGTGGGACTGGTCGCAGTCCGGTGCCATGAGCCTGCGGATCCAGAGTGCCATGGACTGGGCATTGACCCTCTACGTCAAGGTGCAGAGCAATGACGGCCGAACGTTGGTCAGTCGCATCGACCTGCCGGCCGGTCCGGCCCAGACCCTGCTGGTTCCGTTACAAGCCAACTCACCACTGAGCCAGGGCATGAAAGCCGGCCCGCCGATGCCGATCACCGTGGATGGCCAACGCGTGTTGCTGGCCGCCAGCGCCGGTGAAATCGACCGCAGCCAGGTGGTCTCGGTGACCTTGTCGATGCTCAAGCCCAACGCGGCCCAGAGCATTCTGTTGGAGCGCTTTGGCGTGCAGGACAGTGAGCCGGTGCTAAAGGCGGCCTACAGCGAATTGGTGGATGCTTACGGGCAATCTACCCGTGCGCGTTGGCCCGAGAAGGTCAGCAGCGACGAACAGCTCAAGGCCGCCGCAGCCAGGGAACACACCCAGCTCCAAGGTTGGCTGGCCGCGCGGGACAAATCCTCACTGGATCAATACGGTGGCTGGAGCAAGGGCCCGGCGTTCAAGGCCAGCGGGTTCTTCCGCACCGAAAAGCGCGACGGTCGCTGGTACCTGGTAACTCCGCTGGGCCATCCGTTTTATTCCCTGGGCGTCAATACCGTGGCCCCGGACAACAGCCAGACCTACGTAGCCGGCCGTGAGTGGATGTTTGCCGCATTGCCCAAGGCCGGTGAGCCGTTCGACAAGTATTACGGCAGCGGCGACAACCGCACCGGTAATGGTGCGGGCGAAGGGCGCAGTTTCGGTGCCGGCCGTTGGTACGACTTTTATGCGGCCAACCTGCAGCGCACCTATGGTGGCGAAGGCTTCGACCCGAAACGTTGGGTCAGCCATACCCTCGACCGTCTGCAAGCCTGGGGTTTCAACACCGTCGGCAATTGGAGCGACGATGCGCTGGCCGCCGCCGACCGCGTGCCCTACACCTTGCCGCTGTCGATCGTCGGCGACTACACCAGCATCAGTACCGGCACCGATTGGTGGGGCGGCATGCCCGACCCGTTCGACCCGCGCTTCGCCATGGCCACCGAGCGCGCCGTGGCCATTGCCGCCCGCGATCATCGTGATGACCCGTGGCTGATCGGCTTCTTTGCCGATAACGAACTGGCCTGGGCCGGCCCCGGTGATGACCCCAAATCCCGTTACGCCTTGGCCTACGGTACGTTGCGCATGACCACCGACGTACCGGCCAAGCGTGCGTTTCTCAAGCAATTGCGCGACAAGTACCGCAACGAAGCGGGCTTGTCGAAAGCCTGGGGCATTCAGTTGGCGGGCTGGGAACTGATGGAAGATCCCGGTTTCGAGCCACCGATGCCTAGCCCTGAGCACCCGGAAATCGAAGCGGACTTCAAATACTTCCAGAAGACCTTCGCCGACGCTTACTTCAAGACCCTTTCCGATTCGCTCAAGTGGCATGCCCCCAATCAGCTGCTGCTGGGCGGTCGTTACGCGGTGAGCACCCCGGAAGCGGTTGCTTCCTGCGCACAGTATTGCGACGTGTTGAGCTTCAACATGTACACCCTCAAGCCACAGGACGGTTATGACTTCGCGGCGCTGCGCGCACTGGACAAGCCGGTGCTGATCACTGAGTTCAACTTTGGCTCGGCCGATCGTGGCCCGTTCTGGGGCGGCGTGACCCAACTGGCCAAGGAAGACGATCGCGGCGTGGCGTACGCCAACTTCCTCAAGCAGGCCATGGCCGAACCGTCGATTGTCGGTGTGCATTGGTTCCAGTACCTGGACCAGCCGGTGACCGGCCGTTTGCTTGACGGGGAAAACGGACACTTCGGCCTGGTGGGCATTACCGATGTGCCGTATCAGGGCTTTGTCGACAGCGTGCGCAAAAGCAACCTGGCGGCGGTCGATCAACTGGGTAGGCAAGCGCAGAAAACCCAGGCCGCCGACGTGGTTCGCGAAAGCGAGGGCGGCAAGCCGGGGCATGCAGGCCAAGGCGCGGGGCAGGGCGCCGGGCACGCCGGCGGGCATTCGGGAAATGGCCATTGATTGCGCGTTGACGGGTTCACAAAACCCACCAGGGCTGGAACAATGTCGGCCACTTTTCATGGTGTTTTTCGAGGGGGCTTAGGTGCAGGTTCAGGGTCATTACGAGCTCCAGTTCGAAGCGGTGCGTGAAGCGTTCGCCGCGTTGTTCGATGACCCGCAGGAGCGTGGCGCCGGGCTGTGTATTCAGGTCGGCGGTGAGACGGTCGTCGACCTGTGGGCCGGTACCGCTGACAAGGACGGCGCCGAGGCCTGGCACAGCGACACTATCGTCAATCTGTTCTCCTGCACCAAGACCTTCACCGCCGTCACGGCCCTGCAACTGGTGGCCGAGGGCAAACTGCAATTGGACGCGCCGGTGGCCCGGTATTGGCCGCAATTCGCCGCAGCCGGCAAAGAGGCCATCACCCTGCGCCAGTTACTCTGCCACCAGGCCGGGTTGCCGGCGATCCGCGAGATGCTGCCCGCCGAAGCCCTTTATGACTGGCAGTTGATGGTCGATACCCTGGCCGCCGAAGCGCCGTGGTGGACGCCGGGCCAGGGCCATGGCTACGAGGCCATCACTTACGGCTGGCTGGTCGGTGAATTGCTGCGCCGCGCTGACGGGTGTGGGCCGGGTGAGTCCATCGTGGCGCGGGTGGCACGCCCGCTGGGGCTGGACTTTCATGTGGGGCTGGCGGACGCAGAGTTTCATCGCGTAGCCCATATAGCGCGTAGCAAAGGCAACATGGGCGACGAAGCTGCGCAACGTTTACTGCAAGTAATGATGCGTGAGCCGACTGCAATGACGACGCGGGCATTTGCCAACCCACCGTCCATTCTGACCAGTACTAATAAGCCAGAATGGCGACGCATGCAGCAGCCGGCGGCAAATGGTCACGGTAATGCACGCAGCCTGGCCGGTTTTTATAGTGGTTTGTTAGACGGTAGTTTGCTTGAAGCCGACATGCTCGAAGAGTTGACCCGTGAACACAGTATCGGGCCGGACAAAACATTATTGACCAACACCCGTTTTGGCCTGGGCTGCATGTTGGACCAACCGCAGTTGCCCAATGCGACGTTCGGCCTTGGCCCGCGTGCTTTCGGGCATCCTGGCGCGGGTGGTTCGGTCGGGTTTGCCGACCCGGAGCATGATGTAGCCTTTGGTTTCGTAACTAATACATTGGGACCCTATGTACTTATGGACCCGCGCGCGCAGAAGTTGGTCGGAATATTGGCCGGTTGTCTGTAAACCCCTTGCTGTTTCACAATTTTTTGTTACAAAGGCAACTATAAGAAGGCGCTGAACGAAATTTTGTAACTTTAAAGTTCTGTAAGCGTCTGTTTAACGGGTCATCCAGACCCCCGTTTCTTTTCTCATTTTGTGGATATCTCATGTTATCGAACAAGTCCTTGGCACTGGCTCTTTGCCTCACCATTACCGGCTGCGCACAAACGCCACAAAATGATGCCGAAGGTGGGCATTGGTGGTCATTTGGATCTGATAAGGCCGTTACCAAGGACGCAGTCACCCAAACCGACGCCAAGCCGGATGCCAAGCCCGCCGCTGGCGCCAAGCCTGCCGCACCGGTAGCCGCCACCGCCGCTCCCGCTCCAGCCGTAGCGCCGGCCGCGAAAACCGACACCGGCTCCAGCTGGTGGCCGTTTGGTTCCAAAACCGCTGATGAAAAGGCCGCTGACGCCAAGGCTGACCTGAAGGCCGATCTGAAGGCCGCCGAGCCAGCCCCGTCCGCTGCCAAAAACGAGACTGAAACCCACTGGTGGTGGCCGTTCGAAAGCAAACCCAAGCCACTGGCCAAGGTCGATGTGACCAACGTGCCGATGCCTGACCCGAAAATCACCCAGGCCTGGCTGGATGACTATGAGCCGCGCCTGCGCGCCGCCATCAAGGACAGCAACCTGCAACTGGAACGTCGCGACAACGTGCTGGTGGTCATTGCTCCGGTAGACGGTTCCTACAACCCGAAGCGTCCGGCCATGCTGCTGCCGGTTACCCTCGGTCCGTTCACACGCGTGGCCAAGGCGGTTGAAGCCGACCCGAAAACCGCCGTTCTGGTTCTGGGCCACGTCGATGCCACTGGCACGGCGCCAGCCAGCCAGGCGTTGAGCAAGGAGCGCGCGCAATCCATCGCTTCGATTTTCAGCCTCAGCGGCCTGAAGCAGGATCGCCTGATGCTGCGTGGCATGGGGGACCTGATGCCGCGTGCCGCCAACGACAGCTCCCAGGGCCGTGCCCTGAACCGTCGCATGGAAATCATGTTCACTCAACGCAGCACCATGTTGGCGTTGCTGAGCAAGTACAACTCGGGCAAGACCCCGCCTGTGGCTGAAATGGTCGCGGTGCAGAACGTTCCCGCCCCGGCACCGGCTGCAAAAGCCCCGGCAAAAAAGGCCGCCGCCAGCAAGGCAACCACCAAGAAAGCCGCCGCCAAACCAGCCGCCAAGAAGGCCCCGGCCAAGCCAGCAGCGAAGAAACCCGCGCCGGCCAAAGCCAAGGCCGATGCACCGGCGAACGACCAGGCAAAAAACTGATTTGCTGAACCAGAAGGATAAAGCCGCATGACTCAGGCACTGGCCGATATGCGCCGTGACTACACACGGGACGGTTTGAGCGAGGCCCAGGCCCCGAGCGAGCCGTTTGCGTTATTCCACCAGTGGTTTGCCGATGCGGTGAACACCGAGCAGCCGCCGGTGGAAGCCAACGCCATGACCCTGGCCACGGTCGACCAGGACGGTCGCCCGCACTGCCGTATCCTGTTGCTCAAAGGCCTGGATGCGCAGGGCTTTACCTTCTTCACCAACTATCAGAGCGCCAAGGGCCAACAGCTCGCGGCGCGGCCGTTTGCGGCCATGACCTTTTTCTGGCCGACCCTGGAGCGCCAGGTGCGTATCGAAGGGCGGGTGGTCAAGGTCACGCCCGAAGAGTCGGACGCGTATTATCAGGTCCGCCCACTGGGCAGCCGTCTGGGGGCCTGGGCGTCGCCGCAGAGCCAGGTCATTCGTGACCGTGAAGAACTGCAAGACTTGCTCAAGGCCACCGAACAGCGTTTCAGCGATACCCAGCCTGACTGCCCCGAGCATTGGGGTGGCTATCGCCTGTTGCCCGAGCGCATCGAGTTCTGGCAAGGCCGCGCCAGTCGCCTGCATGACCGCCTGAACTACCGCCTGCAAGGGGCCGACTGGACCCGCGAGCGCCTGGCGCCCTGAGCGGCACCTTTCGTCACCTCACCTGAATGATGCACATCACCCCGACGTCTCTATAACGAGGCATCGGGTGTGTAGTGCTGCGCGGCGTTTTTCAGCCAGCCCGGCAAGTCGCCGCGTTTGATTTTCAAGGTGCGAGCCTGCTCCAACTGTTGCAGCATGAAGGCCCGCTTGAGCGGATCATCGCCGGCCAGAGACAGTGCGAGGTCGCGGTCTACCCACCGTTTGATCCGCAGGTACAGCCAGCCATGGAAATACAGGCCGGCTAGAGTAGTGACTACAATGATGAAGTAATCCATGAACGTCCCTGTTGAGAAGAGTGCTACCGTTCGTCGAGGTTTTTGGTGCTGGCAGTCTGTACTAAGGCTGAATGAAAGCAATTTTCTGCCGCGCTTGCCGTGACAGGCGTCAAGCCGCAGCGTCTAATGAATACCTGTCCTTTGGAGTTGATGCTATGCGTAAGTCCGTTTTACTGGTTGCCTGCTTTACCACCCTGTCCTTGCTGTTGGGTGGCTGCGCCTCGAGTCTGACCGGCGACTCGTACTCCCGTGATGAAGCGCGTCGTGTACAGACTGTGCGCATGGGTACCATCGAATCCCTGCGTCCGGTGAAAATCGAAGGCACCAAGACCCCAATCGGCGGCGCGGCCGGTGCTGTCATTGGTGGCGTGGGCGGCAGCGCCATTGGCGGTGGCCGTGGCAGTATCGTCACTGCCGTGATCGGCGCCGTTGCCGGCGGCCTGCTGGGTTCGGCCACCGAAGAAGGCCTGACCCGCACACAAGGCGTGGAAATCACCGTTCGTGAAGACGACGGCAGCATGCGCGCCTACGTACAGGCCGTGCAGGAAAATGAAATCTTCCGCATTGGCGACCGCGTGCGCATCATGACCGTCGACGGCACCAGCCGCGTTACTCGCTGAACATCGGTTGTAGAAACACAAAGCCCCAACCGGGTGACCGGTTGGGGTTTTTGTTGAATGGCTTTTCGGAAGGTGTCAGGTAAACATTTCGATGTCATCCATTGCACTTCCAATGACACCGCTGAGCGCAGGGCATTTACGCATAGCTTGTTGCAGTGCCGGCATTACCTTGTCCATGTCCAATGTCCCAAATCGACGTGCAATGTGGCCTATGGCAACTATGGCAGCTGACGCGATGTCTTCGTTGTCGTCACGCATATGTTGTAAGCAAACGCTTTGTGCCCAGGTACAATCGGTTTCGTTGAGCCCCACTGAAATCAGTGCTGTGGTGACTTTGCTTACGTCACCAGTGGCAAGATCAGTCACTGATTCATCGTGAGTCAAGTCAGGATCGTGATAGCGCATATTCATTTCAGGTCTCCTAGGACTTTTCCTTTGCGGTTAGTTTTTCCAGCCCTTATCAATGCGTTTTTCATATGTTGGTTAAGTGCGCTCCATGGTCGTACGTGGCCGTGAAAAGTGTCATCTGTTGACTTGTCAACAATCACAAACTCCTTCGTATGCGGGTCAATACCTATCCGGCGAGGCTCTCCAGGCTTGACCAACACTGAGTCGTTCAAAGCGTCCAGGCCGTTAGTGGGGTTTTTACTTTTAACCGAGTTGCCCTTCTTGCTGTGATAAGGCGCATCCTCATACTTCCAGCTCACAACGACATACAGGGGCCTGACACCGGAGTCCGCCGGGAAGACAAGAATGAAATCCCTGTACTCAGGCGGATAAATCGGGTCCACGATGATAGCGGCGGCTTTTTCGGTCGGCGGATACACCCATATGTGTGGTGTCGATGGCGCCGCTTCCAGTGCTGGTATTCCGAGTGTATCGGCGGTGTCTGCGGCGGGTGTCCAGATCAGCTCAATGCCATCCCCCAAGTGGGCGATGTACTGCGTGTCGGATACCTCAAACTGCACGACGTCGATCATCTCCCAGCCGGGATTTTTTCCGGTATAGAAGGCATACCCCTTGAGCGTGCCGTCGTCGCGTTGCTCGATATGCAGGCGTACCCGAGTGCGCGCCCTGGCCATGGAGCGCAATTCACGCACCCCACCTTGGGCAGTTCAGGCGGTGGCGATTCAACCTGAAAGTACGCGTCTTCGGCAATCTGACGGTCGATCGATTCTCGTTGAGCTTGTTGCCGGATTGCCGTCCAGGCCGCTGACTCAGCCTCAGTCATGGGTTCAAGTCGGCGATATCCGCCGGTACCCGTGCCGTAGGACCGCCAGACTTTAAATACGTCCTTGTTGTTTGCCATTTGCCCTCCTGGCGTGATGCTTAACGAAATCCGGCGTAGAAGCCGGGTGCTGACGTTAGAGCAAGCCGAGGAGGGTGGGTGTAGGAAGGAACTGCTAAAGAGGGAGGAATCGGATGAAGCAGGAGCCGGCTTGCCGGCTCCTGCAAACGGTCAGGCTTTTTTGCGACTCGCCATCGCCGTTACCGCATAACCCATACAGGCCGCCAGTATCGACCCGGTCAGGATGCCCATTCGATCCTCGCCGGCAAACTCGCTGGCGCCCGGTACGAACGCCAGGGAGCCGACGAACAGGCTCATGGTGAAGCCGATGCCGCACAGGATCGCCACGCCGAACACCTGGCCCCAGCTGGCGCCGCTGGGCAATGCCGCGAGGCCGGTCTTGATGGCCAGCCAGGTCAGGCCGAATACGCCGATGGTCTTGCCGATCAGCAGGCCGGCGGCGATGCCCATGGGGACGTGATGGGTGAAACTATCGAGGCTGACGCCGGTGAGGGATACGCCGGCATTGGCAAACGCGAACAGCGGCAGGATGGCATAGGCCACCCACGGATGCAGGGCGTGTTCGAGCGTCAGCAGCGGTGAGGTCTCGGCGTTTTTGGTGCGCATCGGAATGCAGAACGCGAGCGTCACGCCGGCCAGTGTGGCGTGGACGCCACTCTTGAGTACACACACCCACAGGATCAGGCCGATGATCAGGTAGGGGCCGAGCTTGATCACACCGAGGCGGTTCATCGCGATCAACGCCACCAGGCAGGCGCCCGCACCCGCCAGGGCCGCGCCGGACAGATCGGCGGAATAAAACACCGCGATAACGATGATCGCACCAAGGTCATCGATGATGGCGAGGGTCATCAGGAACAGTTTCAGCGACACGGGTACACGCTTGCCCAGCAGCGCCAGCACGCCCAATGCAAAGGCAATGTCGGTGGCCATCGGGATCGCCCAGCCCGAGAGCGCGGCGGGATAGTCTTTGTTGATGGCCCAGTAGATCAGCGCCGGCACCACCATACCGCCGATGGCGGCAGCGCCAGGCAGGACAACCTGGGATGGTTTGGACAGGTGGCCATCGAGCAGTTCGCGCTTGACCTCCAGGCCGATCAGCAGGAAGAACAGCGCCATCAGGCCATCGTTGATCCACAGCAGGGCCGGCTTGGCGATTTTCAGCGCGCCAATCTGCGCCACCACCGGTACATCCAGAAACGCGGCGTACAGGTGTGACAACGGTGAGTTGTTGACGATCAGCGCGAGAGCGGCGGCGGCGATCAATAACAGACCGCTGGCGGCTTCCAGCTGGAAGAAACGGGTGAACGTGCTACGCAGAGCCAAGGGATGCTCTCCAATCCGGATTCAATAGGTGGGTACCCTAACCCGTACCGTTAGTTGTTAAAACAAAAGTTATATTCTTATTTGTTATAAAAATGGACAGATTTGGCGTTGCGCCTTGGCCCGGCAATTGTGTGACCAATTGAGTCGTTACTGTATCGGTATGCGGTGTTGGAAACATCTTAAAATTCTGATTGAAAATCCTTAGAGATCCCCCTTATGAGCGACCACCGTCCCTGGGCCCGCGAAGCCATTCGCATCATTGAAGCCGACTTCCAGCGCAGCGCCGATACACACCTCATCCCCTTGCCGCTGCCGGGTTTGCCTGGCATCGAGTTGTATTTCAAGGACGAGTCGAGCCACCCCACCGGCAGCCTGAAACACCGGTTGGCCCGCTCGCTGTTCCTGTACGCGCTGTGCAATGGCTGGCTCAAGCCGGGAGCGCCCGTGATCGAAGCGTCCAGCGGTTCTACCGCGATTTCCGAAGCGTATTTCGCACGGCTGCTCGGCCTGCCATTTATTGCCGTCATGCCCGCCACCACGTCCCAGGAAAAGATCGCACAGATTGCTTTCTATGGCGGCAAGAGCCATCTGGTACAGGATCCGACGCAGATCTACGCCGAATCCGAACGCTTGGCGCAGGAAAGTGGTGGTCACTTCATGGACCAGTTCACCTACGCCGAACGCGCCACCGACTGGCGCGCTAACAACAACATCGCTGAGTCGATCTTCCAGCAGCTGCGTTTTGAACGGCATCCCGAGCCGAGCTGGCTGATTTCCAGCCCCGGCACGGGCGGCACCACGGCCACCCTCGGTCGATACGTGCGTTATCGCCAGCATTGCACGCGCGTGTTGTGCGCCGATGCCGAGCGGTCGGTATTTTTTGATTACTACCAGACGGGTGATGCCAGCCTGCGCCTGGACTGTGGTTCACGGATCGAAGGCATTGGCCGGCCACGGGTCGAGGCGTCGTTTTTGCCGAAGGTGATCGATGCAATGGTCAAGGTGCCGGATGCGTTGTCATTGGCGGCCATGCATTACCTGGCCGAGCGGTTGGGGCGCCGGGTCGGTGGTTCCAGCGGGACCAACCTGATCGGCGCGTTGATGGCGGCGCAGCAGATGAAAGCCGCCGGCGAGTCGGGCTCGATCGTGGCGATCTTGTGTGATGGCGGCGAGCGGTATGCCACTACCTATTACGATCAGGCGTGGTTGGCGGCGCAGGGGTATGCGCTGCCAGGGTTGATCGCGGCCGTTGCGGCCAGCGTGGAGCGGGGCGAGCCATTGCCGGATAGCATCCTGCGCGCGAATATCTGAAAACAACGCAAAACCAAATGTGGGAGGCTTGCTCCCACATTCAACATGCGGCGTTTCTCACGCCTCGATACCCAACATATCCCGCGCCAGCGCCTCGGCAATCCGGATCCCGTCGACACCCGCCGAGAGAATCCCACCGGCATAGCCGGCACCTTCACCGGCCGGGAACAGGCCTTTCACGTTCAGGCTTTGCATCGATTCGTTACGGGTAATCCGCAGCGGCGAGGAGGTGCGCGTTTCGATGCCCGTCAATACTGCATCGTGCAGCGAGTAGCCCTTGATCTGTTTCTCGAACGCCGGCAGTGCTTCTCGGATCGCCTCAATGGCGAACTCCGGCAGCGCCAGGGCCAGGTCGCCCAACGAAACGCCCGGTTTGTAGGACGGTTCCACGCTGCCAAGGGCCGTGGATGGCTTGCCCGCGATGAAGTCACCCACCAGCTGTGCCGGGGCCTCGTAGTTGCTGCCGCCGAGGATATAAGCGTGGGACTCCAGGCGTTCCTGCAATTCGATACCTGCCAACGGGCCACCTGGGTAGTCCACTTCAGGTGTGATGCCGACCACGATGCCCGAGTTGGCGTTGCGCTCGTTACGCGAGTATTGGCTCATGCCGTTGGTCACGACGCGGTTCGGCTCGGAGGTGGCGGCTACCACCGTGCCGCCCGGGCACATGCAGAAGCTGTAGACCGAGCGGCCGTTCTTGGCGTGGTGTACCAGCTTGTAGTCGGCGGCGCCCAGTTTCGGGTGCCCGGCGTATTTACCCAGGCGTGCCGCGTCGATCAGCGACTGCGGGTGCTCGATACGGAAGCCCACCGAGAACGGCTTGGCCTCCATGTACACGCCACGGCTGTGCAGCATGCGGAACGTGTCGCGGGCGCTGTGGCCCAAGGCGAGGATCACGTGCCTGGACAGGAGTTGTTCGCCGCTGTCCAACACCACGCCATTCAACTGGCCATCATCGATCAGCACGTCGGTAACCCGCTGCTCGAAGCGCACTTCGCCACCCAGGGCGATGATCTGCTGGCGCATGTTCTCCACTACGCCGGTCAGGCGGAACGTACCGATATGCGGCTTGCTGACGTAGAGGATCTCTTCCGGCGCACCGGCCTTGACGAACTCGTGCAGCACTTTGCGGCCGTGGAATTTCGGGTCTTTGATCTGGCTGTAGAGCTTGCCGTCGGAGAAGGTGCCGGCGCCGCCTTCACCAAACTGTACGTTGGACTCAGGGTTGAGCACACTTTTGCGCCACAGGCCCCAGGTGTCCTTGGTGCGCTGGCGCACTTCCTTGCCGCGTTCGAGGATGATCGGCTTGAAGCCCATTTGCGCCAGCAGCAGCCCGGCGAAGATCCCGCAGGGGCCAAAACCCACCACGATCGGCCGCTCGACCAGACCTTCCGGCGCCTGGCCCACCACTTTGTAGCTGATGTCCGGGGCCGGGTTGACGTTACGGTCATCGGCAAACTTGAGCAGCAGGGCGGCTTCACCCTTTACGTTCAGGTCGATGGTGTAGATGAAGCACAGCTCCGAGGTTTTCTTGCGGGCGTCGTAGCTGCGCTTGAATAGGGTGAAATCGAGCAAGTCATCACTGGCGATGCCCAGGCGCTGCACAATGGCGGGCCGCAGGTCTTCTTCGGGATGGTCGATGGGCAGCTTGAGTTCGGTGATTCGTAACATGACGGGATCCGGTAGGCGGCGGGCTTCGATGCCGGCTGTTTTAGCAAACCGGCGATTATAAGCCCCAATGGCCGGTTTCCGTCATGTTAAAACAGCGCAGGGCCGATTCAGTCGTCGCGCGAACCGCCAAACGCCGCGCAGCCCTGCTGCACCTGGCCGTTGACGCGCAACTGCGCGGTCATGTGTTGCAGGCTGCCGCTGACACTGTCGACGCAACGTTGCGGGGCCACCCACAGCTCAATGTGCTGGTTATCGGCTTCGGTCATCAGGTTGAAGCGGCCGTCACCGATTTGCTCTTCCACATAAGGCACCGCCAGGGGTGGCTGGCCTTCGCGCTCCAGCACCATGCCCTTGGCCGTCACGTTCATTGCCCAGGCTGGCTTGTGGCCATTGGCGCGCAGGATCATGCGTTTGAAGTCCGGATCGTCACAGGCCGCGGTCGACCGCTCGACACGGTACAACTGCTGCAGCTCCACTTCGCCCTGGGTGCCGGCGGCGACCCCGGAAAACTTGCCGCGCAGATCGGCAAACAGCACGCCTTGCTGGCCGGCCAAAGAGGCCGCTTCCTGCAGGATGTTGGTGCCGCCGGTGTCCTTGACCAAGTAGTTGCGCTGATCGCGGCACGGCTGGAACAACAGCTTGCCACCGACCGCCGTGAGTTGCCCCTGCATGCGGGTCAGCCCGACGGTAGACGGCTTGGCCGGCTCGCTTTCGAACATCTGGCAAGCGGCGAACAAAGGAAGCAAGGCACATAAAGCGAGGGTACGGACGGCACGCATAAGGGGTCTCCAGACAAGTGCCGCCACGTTACGCAGGCTGGCGATGCATCACAAGCCCGCCTGCCAGCTTCAGGCGTTTCTGACAGACGTGGCATTCAACCCACGATGAATGTCTGACCCGTCTGCAAGCCTTCCACACTTTTGGCGTAGGCCAAGGCCACATCGGCGCCGCTGGCCGGTTTGTAGCCGCGGAAATAGGGTGCATAGCTGCCCATGGCCTCCACCAGCACCGTCGGGCTGACGGCATTGACGCGCAAGCCCCGTGGCAGTTCGATCGCGGCCGCTTTCACAAAAGCGTCGATTGCGCCGTTGACCAGCGCGGCCGACGCGCCGGTACGAATCGGGTCACGGTTGAGGATGCCGCTGGTCAAGGTGAACGACGCACCGTCGTTGGCGTATTCGCGGCCGATCAACAGCAGATTCACCTGGCCCATCAGCTTGTCACGCAGGCCCAGCTCGAAATCGCTTTCGCTCATGTCGCCCAGTGCCACGAAATTCACGCGGCCTGCCGCACACACCAGGGCATCGAACTTACCGGTCTGTTCGAACAGTTTGCGGATCGAGGCGCTGTCACTGATATCTACCTGAAAGTCACCGCTGTTGCGGCCGATGCTGATCACCTCGTGACGCTGGGCCAGTTCCGCCTTGACCTGCGATCCGACGGTGCCGCTGGCGCCAATCAATAGAATTTTCATGATGCAGTTACTCCAGGGGTCAATGAGGGTCCAGTCTAGGGTGGCTTTTCAGGTGGATAAACGTGCTAATAGGCAACCTTTGGTTTTCAATTGGAAACAATCCATGAGCGAGATGGATGACCTGGCAGCCTTTGCCGTGCTTATCGAAGCCGGCAGCTTTACCGTGGCGGCCGAGCAACTGGGCTGCAGTAAAGGGCAGTTGTCCAAGCGCATCAGCCAGTTGGAGGCGCAGTTTGGCGTGGTGCTGCTGCATCGCACCACCCGCAAACTGAGCCTCACGGCAGCCGGCGCGGCGTTGTTGCCGCAGGCCCAGGCGCTGGTGGTACAGGTGGATCGCGCCCGTCAGGCCTTGGCGCGACTCAAGGATGATTTGGCCGGGCCGGTGCGTATGACAGTTCCCGTTTCGTTAGGCGATACATTCTTCGATGGGTTGTTGCTGGAATTTTCCAGGCAGTACCCCCAGGTGCAGATCGAGCTGGAACTCAACAACAGCTACCGCGACCTTGCGCGGGACGGTTTTGACCTGGGGGTGCGTTCGGGCGCGCTTGAAAACCAGCGCCTGGTGGCCAGGCCGCTGCTGGCCTGGCACGAAATGACCTGTGCCAGCCCGGCCTATCTGGACCAGTACGGCGAACCCCAGACTCCCGCCGACCTGGCCGCCCACAACTGCCTGCTCAACAGCCACTACAGTGGCCGCGAAGAGTGGCTGTATCACCAACAGCATGAGCTATTGCGCGTGCGGGTCAGCGGCACGTTCGCCTCCAACCATTACAACTTGTTGAAGAAGGCCGCCTTGGTGGGCGCCGGTATCGCCCGCCTGCCGTCCTACGTGCTGCCGGCGGAGTTGGCTGACGGCCGATTACGCTGGCTGTTGCGTGATTACCAGACGCGGAGCCTGCCGATGTACCTGGTGCATCCCTATCAAGGGGGGTTGCCGCGTCGCACCCAAGTGCTGGCAGACTACCTGGTGGATTGGTTCAAGCGCAGCGGCGAGGCGTTGGATCGGCTTTAGCGATAGCGGCGTGCAATCAGTTGGTCGATGGACAAACGCCCCGGTCCCTTGGCGACCAACAGCAGCATCAAGGCGACCCAAGTGCCGTGGGTGGGGTAAGCGTCGGGGTAGACGAATAGCTGAATGACCAGTGTCATACCGATCAAGGCCAGGGCCGAGAAGCGCGTGGCGAACCCCACCAGGATCAGCACCGGGAAGAAGTGTTCGGCGAATGCCGCCATATGCGCGGCCACCTGCGGCGACAGCAACGGCACGTGGTATTCGCTGCGAAACAGCGGCAAGGTGGAGGCGGCAAGCCTGGGTTCGCCGAGCTGGAAGGTGCCGCTGACCAGGTCAATGGCAAAACCTTCAACCTTGGTTTGCCCGGACTTCCAGAACACGGCGGCAATGGAGAACCGTGCGATAAAGGCGATCAGGCTGTAGGGGATTTTTTCGAAAACGGCGATGACCTGTTTGATCAGGCACGAAGGGCGGATATTCATAGCGATACCTTTTGTTCTGGAAGGAGTTGAGTGATGGCGTCGTGGCTGATCAGCAGCGACAGGCATTGCTGCAGGTTGAAGTCGGCCGAGGCTTCGAGGGCCTGCGCCACGGCCATTTCCAATGCCGTGCCCTGGTTCAGGCTGTCGATAAACGCCGCCGCGCCGCTGTCGATGGCAAACACCTTGACCTCCAGCCCGTGGCGCAAGACCAGTGCGGCTTGAGCATGCCAGGGGTTCAAGGTGGCCACGGCGCCCTCGACCTGGTGCGCTGCCCAAATCGCGACAATGGCGTAGGGCGAAGTGAGCGTGGCGAGGGACGGGTGCAGTTGCAGGCGCAGTTGCCCGAGGTCTGTTGAGCCTTGCAGTTGCTGGAGCACGCTGAGCGGGTCGAGTGGCCGGGCGTCCGCTGCGTGATAGGCGCGCACTCGATGGCGCTCCAGGCGTGCGATGTCCGCCAGGTAAGGCACGCTGGCGGCAGGTTTGAAGCCCTGGATGAAATCGGCGAATGTGCTGCCGTACTCGCTGATCAACGGGCTGCCGGGTGGCGATGTTTGTACGTAAACGCTGGCCATTGCGCGAAAAAAATCATCGCCCACCAGTTGCAGGGTGACGGGGTAAGCAGCCACCAATGCGTTGATCAATGAGCTGTGCACATTGTTGCGGTACACCGCAAAGCGGCTTTGCGGGTCGGCTCCGTTGCTGCTGAACAGGCCGTCGGGGCAAGGCTGGTCGGGCGCCAACAAGGCGTTGGCAAATATGGTTTGAACGCTCATGAGCGTGCCTGCGTCAGATGCCATTCGGCCCGCCGGGCTTCGGTCATCAATACACCGAAGGCGGGCACGTGGTTGTCGCGCTCGATCAGCGTGGCCATCGGGCCGATGCGCGCCAGTACTTGCTCGTACAGATGCCATACGGTGCTGGCAACGGGCGCGCCGTGATCATCGATCAGCAGGCGATCACCCAGGCTGTCGGTGTCTTCGGCAAAACCGGCCAGATGAATCTCACCCACCGCGTGCAGTGGCAAGGCGTTGATGTAGGCCAACGGGTCGCGCTGATGGTTGATGCACGACACATACACGTTGTTTACATCGAGCAGCAGGCCGCAACCGGTACGTCGGATGATCTCGCTGAGAAACTCGGTTTCGTCCAGGGTGGAGCGTTGGAACTGCAGGTAGGTAGACGGATTTTCCAGCAGCATCCGTCGCTTGAGGGCACTTTGTACCTGGTCGACGTGGGCGCACACCCGGTCCAGGGTATCGGCGTCGTAGGCCAGGGGCAGCAGGTCATTGAGAAACACCTCGCCATGGCTCGACCAGGCCAGGTGTTCGGAAAAGGACTGAGGTTGATAGCGCTCGATCAGCCTGCTCAAACGTGTCAGGTGCTCGGCATTCAGCGGGCCTTCGCCGCCGATGGACAGGCCCACGCCGTGCAATGACAGCGGGTACTGCTCGCGGATCAACCCCAGGTAGTGATGAAACGGGCCGCCGGCCACCATATAGTTTTCGGCGTGCACTTCAAAAAAACCGATGTCGGGGCAGGTATGGAGCACTTCGCTGAAGTGCTCGCGCTTGAGCCCCAGCCCCGCCCGAGAGGGGAGGCCGGGCGCCTGGGCCTGGGAGACGGCTGTCGGGGATGAACGGGGCATCATCGGTGCTCAGGCTGTGGTGGCGGTTCAGGACTTGGCGGTGAAGGCCGCTTCCTGGCCAAAGCCGGTCGGCGAGGTGGAGCTTGGGGTTTGGGTGCAAGTACCGGCGGGGACCAGTTTCCAGGCGTTGGCCTGGTCTTTGGTTTTCGAGGTGCCGGCGCAGGAAGTGCCGGCGCCCGCGGCGCAATCGTTCTTGCCGGCTTCAGCGACGCCGAAGCACTTTTGCATGTCGTCGGCGGCGTGGGCGGTGCCTGTCAGGGCGGACAGGCTCAGGGCGGAACCCAGGGCCAGGACGAGGGTAGCGGCGGACAGTTTGGTGGTCATGGTGTTTCTCCAGCAGTGGTTGAATGCGCAGGCTCGATTGCCTGCATGCACCACTAGAGACGGGGGGACTGAGTTCGTTACAACCTCAGTCAAAAAAACTTCATAGCACACAAAACAAATGTGGGAGGGGCAACACCCCTCCCACATTTTTTGCGCCGGTATCTACAGCAACCGTGGGTTAACCGCCCAAATAGGCCTCGCGCACCTTCGGATCGGTCAGCAACTGCTCACCCGTGCCTTGCATCACTACCCGGCCGTTTTCCAGTACGTAGGCGCGGTCGGCGATTTTTAGCGCCTGGTTGGCGTTCTGTTCCACCAGAAACACGGTCACACCGTCTTTGCGCAGCTGTTCGATGATGTCGAAAATCTGCTGGATGATGATCGGCGCCAGGCCCAGGGACGGTTCGTCCAGCAGCAACAGCTTGGGTTTGCTCATCAGTGCGCGGCCGATGGCGAGCATTTGCTGTTCGCCGCCGGACATGGTGCCGCCGCGCTGACTGAAGCGCTCCTTGAGCCGGGGGAACAGGTGCAGCACCTTGTCCATCTGCTCTTGGTAGTCGCCCTTGTCGGTGAAGAACCCGCCCATGGCCAGATTCTCTTCGACGGTCAGGCGCGAGAACACACGACGGCCTTCCGGCACCACCGCAATGCTCTTGCGCATGATCTGCGACGACTGCTGGCCCACCAGTTCTTCACCCATGTAGCGGATGCTGCCGCTGTGCGCCTGGGGCGAACCGCACAAGGTCATCAGCAGGGTGGACTTGCCGGCGCCGTTGGCGCCGATCAGGGTCACGATCTCACCCTGGCGCACTTCCACATTGACGCTGTGCAGGGCCTGGATCTTGCCGTAAAAAGTGGAAACGTTTTCGAATTGCAGCATTTTACGCTTCCCCCAAATAGGCTTTGATCACTTCAGGATTGTCGCGGATCTGCTCCGGCGTCCCGTCGGCCAGTGGCGTGCCCTGGTTGATCACCACGATATGGTCGGAAATGCTCATGACCAGTTTCATGTCGTGTTCGATCAACAGCACCGTGGCGTTGTTTTCCTCACGCAACACGCTGATCAGCGCCTTGAGGTCTTCGGTTTCCTTGGGGTTCAGGCCGGCGGCCGGTTCGTCGAGCATCAGGATCCGCGGGCGGGTCATCATGCAGCGGGCGATTTCCAGGCGACGTTGCTGCCCATAGGCCAGGGTGCCGGCAGGGCGGTTGGCAAACTCGGTGAGGTTGACCTTGTCCAGCCAGTACTCCGCATATTCCATGGCCTCGCGCTCGCTTTTGCGGAACGCGGGGGTCTTGAACAGGCCGGCGAAGAAGTTGGTGTTCAAGTGACGGTGCTGGGCGATCAGCAGGTTTTCGACCGCCGTCATGTCCTTGAACAACCGCACGTTCTGGAAGGTCCGCACCACGCCCTTGCGGGCGATCTCGTGACCGGCCAGGCCCTGGATCGGCTGGCCGTCCAGCAGGATGCTGCCGCCGCTCGGCTTGTAAAAACCGGTGAGGCAGTTGAACACCGTGGTTTTGCCCGCGCCGTTGGGGCCGATCAACGCAACCACTTGTTTCTCTTTCACGGTCAGGGCTACGCCGTTGACCGCCAGCAAGCCGCCGAAGCGCATGCTCAAGTTTTCGACTTTCAGGATCTCGCGGCTCATTTGCGCAGCTCCATGTGAGGACGTTGCATGGGCAGCAGGCCTTGAGGGCGCCAGATCATCATCAGCACCATCATGGCGCCGAACATCAACATGCGGTATTCGCTGAACTCACGCATCATTTCCGGCAGCAGGATCATCACGATCGCGGCCAGGATCACGCCCAACTGCGAGCCCATGCCACCCAGTACCACGATGGCGAGGATGATCGCCGACTCGATAAAGGTGAACGACTCCGGGGTCACCAGGCCTTGGCGCGCGGCGAAGAAGCTGCCGGCGAAACCGGCGAACGCAGCGCCCAGGGTAAATGCGGAGAGCTTGATGATGGTCGGGTTGAGGCCCAGGGCACGGCAGGCGATCTCATCTTCGCGCAGCGCTTCCCATGCACGGCCGATCGGCATGCGCAGCAGGCGGTTGATCACGAACAGGGCGGCCAATGCCAGCAACAGCGCCACCAGGTACAGGAACACCACTTTGCTCACCGGGTTGTAGGCGATCCCGAAGTACTCGTGGAAGGTCTGCATGCCTTCAGCGGCGCTGCGGTCGAACGACAGCCCGAAGAACGTTGGCTTGGGGATGCTGCTGATGCCGTTGGGGCCACCGGTGATATCGGTGAGGTTACGCAGGAACAGGCGAATGATCTCGCCGAAGCCCAGGGTCACGATCGCCAGATAGTCACCGCGCAGACGCAGCACCGGGAAGCCCAGCAGGAAGCCGAACGTGGCCGCCGCCATGCCCGCCAGCGGCAGGCAGATCCAGAAGCTCCAGCCCAGGTAGTGCGAGAGCAGCGCGTAGGTATAGGCACCCACGGCATAGAAACCCACATAACCCAGGTCAAGCAGGCCGGCCAGACCCACCACGATGTTCAGGCCCAGGCCCAGCAACACGTAGATGAGGATCAGGGTGGCGATGTCGACGGCGCCGCGCGAGCCGAAGAACGGCCAGATCAGCGCGGCCACGATCAGGCCGATGATGATGTAGCGCTGGGTGCGCGGCAGGGTCAGGAATTGGCTGACCTTGGGCGACACCAACGGAGCGCGGTTGCCCTTGAACAAGGCACCGACCTGCTGGGTGAATAGCACACGCAGGAACATCAGCACCGAGCACAGGGCAATGATGGTCAGGGTCACGGGACCTGTGCCATGCACTTCAAGGTTGATCCCGACAATGCTCAGCTTGAGGCCGAGTACCGGGAAGGCCACGGCCCACACCAGCAGGGCGCTGAAGAACGCCGATTTAAGATATCTGCTCATACTTTCTCAACCTCCGGACGGCCCAGGATGCCGGTCGGACGGAATAACAGCACCAGAACCAGCAGGCCGAACGCCACGACGTCCTTGTACTGGTCGCCGAAGATATCGGCGCCGAACGCTTCGGCCACACCCAGCACCAGCCCGCCGAGCATCGCGCCCGGGATACTGCCGATGCCGCCCAATACCGCCGCAGTAAAGGCCTTGAGGCCTACCAGGAAACCGGCGTTGGGGTTGATCACCCCGTACTGCATGCTCAGCAGTACCGCCGCGACGGCTGCCAGCGCGGCGCCGATCACGAAGGTCAGGGCGATGATGTTGTTGGTGTTGATGCCCAGCAGGTTGGCCATCTTGATGTCTTCAGCGCACGCCCGGCAGGCGCGCCCCAGACGGGAGCGGGAGATGAACAGGGTCAGGCCGAGCATGGCCACCAGGGTGACGACGAAGACCAGCACTTGCATGTAGGAAATCAGGACTTCTTCCGCGCCACCCGGGCCGAAGGAGAAGCTCCCCGGGATCAGGTTGGGGATGGATTTATCCTTGGAGTCCTGGGACAGCAATACGGTGTTCTGCAGGAAAATCGACATGCCGATGGCGGAAATCAACGGGATCAAACGGTTGCTGCCACGCAAGGGACGGTAGGCAACGCGCTCGATACTGTAGCCATAGGCACTGGTCACGACGATCGACGCAAGGAACGCGGCGGTCATCAACAGCGGCAGGGAGTGGATACCCATCATGGCCAGCCCGGCAAGGGCGATGAAGGCCACGTAGGAACCAATCATGTACACCTCGCCATGGGCGAAGTTGATCATTCCAATGATGCCGTAAACCATTGTGTAGCCAATGGCTATCAAGGCATAGGTGCTGCCAATGGTCAGGCCATTAACCAGCTGTTGGAAAAAATGATAGATCTCAGGCATTACAGCGCTCCTAAAAACCCGATACGCATTTCACTGGTGGAGTCATGTTCCGGCCCCGTGCTGTGTTCTGTGAGCACATTTGCACAAAGCGTTTGCCAGCGAACCGCTGGTGACGGTTTTAAGATTTTCAGGTGAGCCAGCGCCCGGATCGCGGGTGACAGGCCCATAAACCTCGTAAAACAAAGCCCACTGCTTTCACAGTGGGCTTGTAGGGCCAGTAACGCCTGGCTTACTGAGGGGAAACTTCGGTTTTAGGTTTGCCGAAGTGCCATTCGTAGACCACGAACTTGAAGTCCTTCAGGTCGCCCTTGGCGTCGAAGCTCAGGTCGCCGGTTGGGGTCTTGAAGGTACCGGCGTGAATGGCTTCGGCCACTTTGGCGGTGTCTTCGCTCTTGGCTGCCTTGATACCACCGGCGATGACTTCAATGGCCGAGTAGGCCGGGAATACGAACGGACCGGTTGGGTCCTGCTTGTTCTTGGCGAACTCTTCAACGATGGCTTTGTTGGCAGGGTCGGTGTCGAAGGACTTCGGCAGGGTGACCAGCAGGCCTTCGGAGGCGTCTTGGGCGATTTGCGAGATGGAGTCGTTGCCGACGCCCTCTGGGCCCATGAACTTGGCGTTCAGGCCTTTTTCCTTGGACTGGCGCAGGATCAGGCCCAGCTCTGGGTGGTAGCCGCCGTAGTAGACGAAGTCGACGTTGGCTTGCTTGAGTTTCTGGATGATCGAGGAGAAGTCCTTGTCACCGGCGTTCAGGCCTTCGAAGACGGCAACCTTCACGCCTTTCTTCTCAAGGGTCTGCTTGACGGCGGTGGCGATACCTTCACCGTATTGCTGTTTGTCGTGCAGCACGGCAACGATTTTCGGCTTCACGTGGTCGGCGATGTAGTTGCCGGCCGCCGGGCCCTGGGCGCTGTCGAGGCCGATGGTACGGAAGATCAGCTTGTAGCCACGGGAAGTAATCTCCGGGCTGGTAGCGGCAGGAGTAATCATGATGACGCCTTCGTCTTCATAAATATCCGACGCGGGCTGAGTGGAGCTGGAGCAGAGGTGACCGACCACGAACTTGACGCCGTCGTTGACCACTTTGTTGGCCACGGCAACGGCTTGTTTAGGATCGCAAGCGTCGTCGTATTCCTTGGCTTCAAGCATCTTGCCGTCAACGCCGCCCTTGGCGTTGATGTCGGCGATGGCTTGTTTGGCACCCATGAACTGCATGTCACCGTATTGCGTTACAGGACCGGTCTTGGGGCCGGCGATGCCGATCTTGATGGTGTCAGCTGCGAACGAATGGCCGGCAACCCCAGCCAGGACCATAGCGGCAAACAGTTTGGAAATCTGCTTAGTAGCCTTATTCATAGTGCTCCACTCTTACTGTTGTATTTTTTATAGTTCTAGCGGCCTCGTGAGCTGCTGAACCGGATCAGATATCTCGGATATCCCCCCGGCAGTGCCCTGGCAACTGTACCGGTACAGTGTAGAGCGCCGGTTGATCGCTTGAAAAGCTGGCTGCTGGGGGCAAAACCCGGGTGTGTCGCATAAATGAAAGAAAGAGACAGAATAGCGGCGGGGTGGTGCCAGACTTTCGGGCAATCCTTGGCGTTCCTGACACTTTCTCTCGATGACTCATTTGCAACTGGGTTTTTCTACCTGGGCTGCGACGTTATGATTGCGCCGATTTTTTCCCAAGGTGGATTCCCATGACGCAAGAACCTAGCACCCTCTATGCCAAGCTGCTCGGTGAAACCGCCGAAATTTCCTGGAAGGAGCTTGAACCGTTCTTTGCCAAGGGTGCCCTATTGTGGGTCGACGCCGGTCTGGATTTGATCGAGGCAGCCGAAGGAATGGCCGAGGATAACCGCGACAAAGTCGCCGCCTGGCTGGCCGCCGGGAGCCTTGGCGAAGTGTCTGCCACGCGGGCATTGGACCTGGTTGAGCGCGATCCGAGCCTGTGGGCGGTGGTGGTTTCGCCGTGGATTCTGATCCAGGAAAGGGCAGTGTAAGAAAAGTCCGCACGAAAAAGGTGCGTGATCCTGGTGCGGCAAGTGTGTAGCGGAGTAACCGCCGAGCCCGTGATGGCACCTTGCCGTAGAGAAAGGTCACAGGTCAGGGTGACGTAAACGTCACGGGAACAGTTACAAGAGCGGCCGAGACGGCGGGCAATTGTTTCCAAGTATTCCAGGCTGAGAAAATCAGTTGCCGGGTCTAGCGCCCGTTCGCGAACAAGCCCGCGCCCCCACATGACCGAATCTCAGCACACATGCGGTCAGGTAGGGGCGCGGGCTTGCTCGCGAACGGGCGCCTTGGTCTAAGCGGTCTTGCCCGTATGGTTATTCAGCGAAATAACCTTGGTCTTGCCGATGCGATGACGGTAAATCTCGCGCAGGTACTTAATCGCCTTCTTCACGCAATCGCGTGACAGGCGAATGTCATTGATCGACACAAACTTGTCTTTGTCGTTGATCAGCTCGCGGTACTTCTTCTCATACATCGGCTTGATCGCATACCAGTTGGTGTCGAGGATCTTGGCCGGGTTCTCGAATTCGTTGAGCAACTCGTCGATGCGGTCTTCATCGAAGTCCTCATGGATGATGAAGTCCAGGATCGAGTTGTCCAGCGTATCGTCGAAGCGGTACGGGTTACGGGCGAAGCAGCGCTTGATAAAGGCCACGATCAGCGTCAGGAAATCATCCGACAGGCAGGGGCTTTTGGCGATCAGGGTGGTCAGCGAAAGGTTGGCCGACGCGCCGATCACCAGCGCGTAACGTTTGAGCGTGGTGTTGGGGAACAGGCTGTTGAGGTGGGTCTTGAGCCGGTTCAGGTCCATATAGGACAGCTTGTAGTCCTTGGGCAGCGAGACGATGGACACCACCGACGAGCAGTTCTTGAAGAAGTGCAGGTCGTGCAGCGCCGCCGCGTCGTAGCCGGAGTTCTTGTACTGCTCCAGAGACGCCTTGTAACGCTTGGATTCGATCGGCAACAGGCTGATGCCTTCGATGGCTTGGGTGACCTTGTTGAAGTGCGGCAAGTCGATGGAGCGGAAGAACAGGTCGTCGATGTTCAGGCGCTGCGGCTCTTTTTCGAACACTTTGAACTTGTCATTCGACGGCGCCGGGGTTTCCGGGACGACGGATTCGGCGTAGGCAATTGCCACCGGGCCCGCCAGGCTCATAAACAGGTCGTTGGCATCCAGGCGGATGGTTTCGCCGATGTCGATGCCGGCGCGACGGAAGTAGTTCTGGTCGTAGTCGGTGGTCACGGCCTGGGCGGTGAGAATGTTGAAGATCTGTTGGGAGATGTACTGGTTGGCGTGTTTTTCCATGGCATTGACGTCAATGTTCTGGATGTTGCCGTCATCGCTCTCTTCGGCGTACCGCATGATGTCGTTGGAAATCAGCATCATCGCGTTCCACGGGCGGATACGGCCTTTCACGCTGGCTTCGCTGCTGTCTTCATTGGCGAAGTTGTACGAGAAGTCCCATTCCTCCGACAGGTACTTGCACAGCAGTCGCCCGGCGTTGATGTGCAGCGCCTCGGACATTTCACTGCGGTGATCGGAAATATTCGGCAGCACGCAGATGCCGCTGGTAAAGATCGGCTCGAACACAAATGCGTGGCCGCTCTTGCTGTCGTGCTCGTCGGCGGGCTTGGTGTCGAACGTTTTGTTCATGTACGAGTGCTGCTGGGCCAGGCCGAACTCCGAGGCCATGCCCGAGCCGGTACCGCCGCCGGCGCTGAAAATCGAAAAATACAGGCGCGACTGGTTGGCCTTGATGCCGCACGAGTCGATCAGGTACGAGTGGATCATCTTCCAGTCGGGGCTGGAGAAGCGCTGGGTGTCTTTGTTGAGGATGATCTTGGCCAGGTACTGGCCGAGGATCGGCGCGTTACCGGCGCCGCCGGCATGGACTTCGGAGAGGTCCATGATTTTCATCTTGCTGTAGTCGCGCAGGAACCCGCTTTTTTCGCCCTTGCGCGAAAAGCGGATGCGCCCGGCAATGTCTTTGTCCAGGTCGCCCAGCATCACCAGTGGCTCCACCAGGAACACCGGTTTGCTGGGTTTGCCGCCGCCCAGGCGCAGGTTATTGCGGATCCACTGGGTGGGGCTGTAGCCCTGGGTCTTTTTAAATTGAAGTTTGTCTTCGTTACTGAATTCGTTCAGGTAGAACTTGCGCGCGTTATAGACCAACTCCGCCACGTCCAGCGCAATGTTGGAACCGCAGCGGCCCAGGCCGATCAGGCACACCGAGGGAAATTCCTGTTCGCTGCGCGGATCGCTGTCGCCTTCAAGATGGGGCGGGCGCGGGAACACCATGTCGCGCAGGCCGTCGAGGTTGTCGAGGATGCGGTCAGTATTGGTTTCGGTGAAGTACAGGTACTGCTGGGTGGCCAGCGGGCGTGTGGTGCTCAATGACTTTGAACCTGAGGGTTTGTCCGCAGGAGCTGTGGGCAACACGTCGGATACCACGGTGGCAGGGTTATTTTTAGAAGTCATTGTGCGCCATGTGCCTGGGCGGATGGCTGAAAAGAATCAAATGGCCATCACGGAATGGGTGTTCGCGACTTTGCAGTGCGTCCTTGTCCGGCGTGTTCGGGCGTGTCCCTGTGTTCTCAAGGAAAACCTGGCCGGACTCTGATGAATCGGCCGTTTGTCGGCGATCTTTAGCTAACTGATGGCGAAATGCCAAAGTTTGGGCGTCAGCGTATTGGCCGGACGATGAAAGCACCGCTTCGACCAGGGGCTGGCTCGTTTGGCGAACGCGCCTTTTGGGCACCCGCCGTAGCGAGCGAACGAAGCGGGTTGTGTCTGTCGATGCCTTGCATTACGCCAATGATGTCACTGACGGGCACCGCCGGGCTCAGTAGATAGCCTTGAATGAAATCACAGCCGTGGTCATGCAATAGCTCGAATTGGGCCTGGGTTTCCACGCCCTCGGTCACGACCCGCAAGTGCAGGGTGTGGGCGATGCCGATAATCGCCTGGACGATCTCGAGGTCAGCGCTCGACTTGGGAATGTCTTGGATAAACGATCGATCGATCTTCAACATGTTGAGCGGAAGGCGCTTGAGGTAGGCGAGCGAGGAGTAACCGGTACCAAAGTCATCGATGGCCAGCGACACGCCCAGGGCGCGGAGTTGGCGCAGCAACGCGAGGGTGCTGCTGATATTTCCCATCAGGGCGTTTTCAGTGACTTCCAGTTCCAGGCGGTTTGCAGCGATCCCGCTGAAGCGCAGGGCATCTTCGATTTCGTCCGCCAGTTCATCACGGGCCAGGTTCAGGGCCGAGCAATTTATGGCCATCGTCAGTTCGGTGTAACCCTTGTCGGAGAGCAGGCTCAAGTCATGACAGGCCTGGCGCAGGACCCAGTGATCCAGTTCAGCGATCAACCCATTGCTTTCGGCGATGCCGATAAAGCGGTCCGGGGCCAGCAAACCATGCTGCGGGTGCTGCCAGCGCACTAAGGCTTCCAGGCGCGTTACCTTGCCCAGTTGCATGTCGAAGATCGGTTGGTAAAACAGCACCAGTTGTTTCTGGGTGTGCAGGGCACTGCGCAGCTCTTCTTCCAATTGCAGCTCGAGGAAGGCCCGGGTCTTCAGGTTGGAGCTGAAGAAATGCAAGCTGTTACGCCCGGCGTCTTTGGACTGGTACAGCGCCATGTCGGCGGTTTTGAGCAGTTCTTCGCAGGTCTGGCCGTCGTCGGGAAACAGGCTGATGCCAATACTGGTGGTCATCACCATGCGGCGGCCGGCCAGTTCGACCGGCTCTTTCATTTTTTGCAAAATGCGTTGAGCCAGGTGCCGGGCTTCGTCGCGGTGGTGAATGCTGATCAGGATGCAGAATTCATCGCCGCCAAACCGTGCGACTACGTCCGCATGGCTTCGCACAGAGCCTTTGATATGGCCGGCCAGTACGGTGAGCAGTTGGTCACCGGCGTCATGACCGAGGCTGTCGTTGATACGCTTGAAGTGGTCGATATCGAGGAAGATAACCGCCAGCATGCCACCTGAAACGGTTTTTTCCGCGATTTTCTCTGCAAAAATCTGGTTGAAGCCTCGGCGATTGAGCAAATCGGTCAGCGCGTCGTAATGCGCGACCTGTTGCAGTGAGACGCGGGCCTGGTCCAGTTCGCTGAGCAGCGTATTGACCCGACGCAGGTCGCGCTCCTTGTGTTGCAGCTTCTTGTCCGCCAGGGCCGCGCTGATGCTGCTGCCGATCACCAGCAGGGTGATCACCGCCACCGACAGGCCTAGTTGCGTGGGGTTATCGGCCAGGGGCAATGATAGGTCCGCCCCGTCCGGCACCAGCATCTGCATGGCGGCCATGCCGGTGAAATGCATGCTCAGAATGCCCGCGCCCAACACCAGGCTGGCGGCGTATTTGAGCAATTGATGAAACATGCCCGCGCCGGTGCGCAGGTAGCTCGACAACAATAGCGCGGCCAGGCTGGCCCCAATGGCGATAACCACTGAGGCGAAGAAGCGCCCGGTCTCAAAATACACCAGGGCCTGGGAGCGCATGGCCGACATACCGACGTAATGCATCAAGGCAATGCCCAGCCCCATCCACAGCGATGCCAGCAGGTATTGATGCAGCTGCAGGTTCGTATGGCTGAGGGTGCGCATGGCGAACAACGAGGCGATCAGGGCGATGACCAGCGAGGCGAACGTTGTGATCAATTCGTAATGAATGGCGATGGGCGCCTGGAAGGCCAGCATGCTGATGAAGTGGGTGGACCAGATACCGCCTGCCAGGCAGCTGGCACCGAGCCAGCGCCAGTGGCGACGGGCGGTGGGGTCTTCGACATGGCCGACCCGCTCAGCCATGTCCAGCGTGCCGAAGCCAGCTGCGCAGGCGACCAAATAAGCCAGCAGCACCAGAAAAGGGTTATGGCTGCAATTGAGCAATAAGTGCCCGTTTTCTGGAAGGTCGGTGAAAAAAATCAGCCCCAGCCATTCCATAGCACGCCCCGTCATAGCTCCCACGTCACTGCCTAGGGCGGTGACCTATGGGCTCGAGTATAGAAGCCGCGCGGGATTTTCCACGGATAATGGCACTTTGCCTTTAACTAATTTGGCATCGCATCCATAGCGTTCGCTGCTAAGCGCTGATGGGCAGGTCCAAATCGAATGGGGCTTGCAGCGGCGGCAGGCCGAATGCGGCGCGCGCGGCATCGCAATCGACGTTGTGTTCACCCTGGCTCCACGATGCATCGAATTCTCGGCAAGGGCTTGCGCGTTGCTCATAAATCGAGCAACGCGTGCCTTTGCCCACTTCGCCCTCAAGGCTGCAGCATCGTGCGGGTTTTTGGTCGGTGCCGATCATCGCCACGCGGGTGGGGTTGATCTGCACCACCAGGTCATCGGGCACGGTGCCGCCCGATGAGGCGCACTCGCCCCAGAAGAAAGACACACGAAAGTATGAACAGCAGGCACCGCAACTCAGACACGGACTGGCTTCGGACATGGGCGTCATCAATAAAAAGTAAGGGAGGGGAACGACGGGAAGGCTCGCCATTCTATCCATGCCATGGCCATTAGGAAGGGGGGCACACACATATATTTTTGTCAGGAAAGTCCCGTAACGACGGGCGAAATTACGCCCTATCAGCCTTACGAATCATTACAGACAACCGTCGCGCGCCTGACTATGTTGCAGGTACCTGAGCAGGATGCATCGGGCATCGCAGCTCTCATAACAATAAAAGAGACGGACCCATGCAGAACTCGACCCAAGCGGCGAATGCCTGGCGCATTCTGTTCCTGCTGTTCCTCGCCAACCTGTTCAACTTCTTCGATCGCACCATCCCCGCGATCATCATCGAGCCAATCCGCATGGAGTGGCACCTGAGCGACTTCCAGCTCGGCATCATCGGCACCGCCTTCACCATCGTCTACGCCATCGCCGGGTTGCCGCTGGGGCGCATGGCCGACACCGGTTCGCGCAGCAAACTGATGGGGTGGGGCCTGTTTGCCTGGAGCGGGCTGACGGCGATCAACGGGCTCGTCGGCAGTTTCTGGAGTTTTTTGCTGGTGCGCATGGGCATTGGTATCGGCGAAGCCAGTTATGCGCCGGCCGCCAACTCGCTGATCGGCGATTTGTTCCCGGCGCACCGCCGGGCCCGGGCCATGGGGATTTTCATGCTGGGCCTGCCGCTGGGGCTGTTGTTGGCGTTCTTCACCATCGGCGCAATGGTCAAGGCGTTCGACAGCTGGCGTGCGCCGTTCTTTATTGCCGCGGTGCCGGGGCTGATCCTCGCGGTCTTCATGTTCTATATCAAGGAGCCCAAGCGCGGTGCGGCCGAAACCGTGCAAGTGTCCCAGGAACGCGTCGACCGCCCGATTCGCCGCGTCCTGGCGGTACCGACCTTCCTCTGGCTGGTGTTGGCGGGGCTGTGTTTTAACTTCGCCACCTATGCGTGCAATTCGTTTCTGGTGCCGATGCTGCAACGTTATTTCCTCATGCCGTTGCAGGACGCGGCGGTGGCCACTGGCGTCATCGTCGGCTTGACCGGCCTGGTGGGCCTGACCCTGGGCGGCTGGATTGCCGACAAGATCCATCAACGCATCGCCAATGGACGGCTGTTGTTCGCCGCGTTCAGCCTGATCATTTCCACCGTCACCACCGCTTGGGCCTTGCATGCCGGGCGCATCGAGATTGGTGTGTTCGTGGCTCTGTTCAGTGTGGGTTGGTTGTTCGCTTACAACTTCTATACCTGCGTGTACACGGCCATCCAGGATGTGGTTGAGCCACGCCTGCGGGCGACCGCGATGGCGTTGTTCTTTGCCGGGTTGTATTTGCTCGGCGGCGGCATGGGGCCGATCGTGGTGGGCGGCTTGTCCGATCACTTTGCCCATTCGGCGATGTACGCAGCGGGGGCTGAACAGATGACCGAGGCTTATAAAGCGGTGGGCCTGCACGACGCCATGTACCTGATCCCGGTGGCGCTGTTCTTGACCATGCTGTTTCTGTTCCAGGCCTCGCGCAGTTTTGTGCGCGATGCCAAGCGGATGAAAGAGGGGTTGAGTGCGGTTGAGGTGCCGGTTGCGGTGGCTACGGCCTGAGACAGTGGTGACGCTATCGGGAGCAAGCCCCCTCCCACATGGATACGCGGTCAAATGTGGGGGCTTGCTCCCGATGAGGCCCTAAAGGCCAATAAAAAGACCCGCATTGCGGGCCTTTTTTTGACTCAAATGCTGATCAACCCGCCACCAGCACCCGAATCGCTTCCAGTCGCAGCGCTGCCTTGTCGAGCATGGCCAGGCCTTGCTCGCGCTGGTGGCGCAGGGCAACCAGTTCGCTGTCACGCACGGTCGGGTTGACCGCTTGCAAGGCGCTCAGGCGTGCCAGCTCTTCGTCGGTGTCCGCTGCCAGGCGGCGCTTGGCCTCGGCCACGCGTTCGGCGTGGCGCGGGGTGATCTTCTCTTCACCGGCGTTGATGCGCGGGGTGAGTTGATCGCGTTGGGCCTGTACGAACTTGTTGGCGCTGGCGCGGGGCACGCTTTCGAGTTGGTCGTTCAAGGTTTCGAACGAGACGCGGCCGGAAAGGTCATTGCCGTTGGTGTCCAGCAGGCAGCGCAGCGCAGCCGGCGGCAGGTAGCGGCCCAGTTGCAGCGAGCGCGGCGCAACCACTTCGCTGACGTAGAGCAGTTCGAGCAACACGGTGCCCGGCTTGAGCGCCTTGTTCTTGATCAGCGCCACGGCGGTGTTGCCCATGGAGCCGGACAACACCAGGTCCATGCCGCCCTGCACCATCGGGTGTTCCCAGGTGATGAACTGCATGTCTTCGCGTGACAGCGCCTGGTTACGGTCGTAGGTGATGGTCACGCCTTCGTCGTCGCCCAGGGGGAAGCTGGCGTCGAGCATTTTTTCGCTCGGCTTGAGGATCAGTGCATTTTCCGAGTGGTCTTCGCTGTCGATGCCGAACGCGTCGAACAGGGTTTCCATATAGATCGGCAGGGCGAACTGATCGTCCTGCTCAAGGATGTCTTCGACCAGCGCATCGCCTTCACCCGCGCCGCCGGAATTAAGCTCCAGCAGGCGGTCGCGACCAGTGTGCAGTTCCTGCTCCAGGCGCTCACGCTCGGCGCGGGCTTCGTCGATCAGGGCTTGCCACTCGCCGTCGTCGGCGCTTTCCAGCAGCGGCAACAGGCGTGGCCCAAACTGATGCTGCAGGGCGTTGCCGGTCGGGCAGGTGTTGAGGAACGCATTCAGCGCTTCGTGGTACCACTGGAACAGGCGCTCTTGCGGGCTGGTTTCCAGGTAGGGTACGTGCAATTCGATCACATGCTTCTGGCCGATCCGGTCCAGACGGCCGATGCGCTGTTCCAGCAGGTCGGGGTGCGACGGCAGGTCGAACAGCACCAAGTGGTGGGCGAACTGGAAGTTGCGACCTTCGCTGCCGATTTCCGAGCAGATCAGCACCTGGGCGCCGAATTCTTCATCGGCAAAGTAGGCCGCCGCGCGGTCGCGCTCGAGGATGTTCATGCCCTCGTGGAACACCGTGGCCGGGATGCCGGAACGCACGCGCAGGGCGTCTTCCAGGTCCATGGCGGTTTCGGCGTGGGCGCAGATCACCAGCACCTTGGTGCGCTTGAGCATTTTCAGCTGGTCGATCAGCCACTCCACCCGTGGGTCGAAGCGCCACCAGCGGTTTTCTTCCTCGATGTCCGGCTGCGATTGGAAGCTGACTTCCGGGTACAGCTCGGCGTGTTCGCCCAGTGGCAGTTCCAGGTATTCGTCCGGGTTCGGCATCGGGTAGGCGTGCAGCTTGCGCTCGGGGAAGCCCTGCACGGCGGCGCGGGTATTGCGGAACAGCACGCGGCCGGTGCCGTGGCGGTCGAGCAGCTCACGCACCAGGCGTGCACCGGCTTCGGTGTCGCCATCGTTGACGGCGCTGAGCAGCGCTTCGCCTTCGTTGCCGAGGAAACCCTGGATGGTCTTGTGCGCCGCCGGTGACAGGCGGCCTTTGTCGAGCAGTTCCTGCACGGCTTCGGCCACCGGGCGATAGTTTTCGCTTTCGGCGCGGAAGGCTTGCAGGTCATGGAAACGGTTCGGATCCAACAGGCGCAGGCGCGCGAAGTGGCTGTCCTGGCCCAGTTGCTCCGGAGTAGCGGTGAGCAGCAGCACGCCAGGAATCACCTCGGCCAGTTGCTCCACCAGTGCGTATTCCGCGCTGGCCTTTTCTTCATGCCAGACCAGGTGGTGGGCCTCGTCGACTACCAGCAGGTCCCAGCCGGCGGCGAACAGCGCGTCCTGGGCCTTCTCATCGTCCACCAGCCATTCCAGGGCCACCAGGGCCAACTGGGTGTCTTCGAACGGGTTGGCGGCATCGCTTTCGATAAAGCGTTCTTCATCGAACAACGCAACCTGCAGGTTGAAGCGGCGGCGCATTTCCACCAGCCATTGGTGCTGCAGGTTTTCCGGTACCAGGATCAACACACGGTTGGCGCGGCCCGACAGCAACTGGCGGTGGATGACCAGGCCGGCTTCGATGGTCTTGCCCAGGCCCACTTCGTCGGCCAGCAACACCCGTGGCGCGATGCGGTCAGCCACTTCGCGGGCGATGTGCAGTTGGTGGGCAATAGGTTGCGCACGCACGCCACCCAGGCCCCACAGCGAGGACTGCAATTGGCGGCTGGTGTGCTCCAGAGTGTGGTAGCGCAGCGAGAACCAGGCCAGCGGGTCGATCTGCCCGGCGAACAGACGGTCGCTGGCCAGGCGGAACTGGATGAAGTTGGAGAGCTGGGTTTCCGGCAGGGTGACCTGCTCGTTCTGCCCGTTGAGGCCGTGGTAGACCAGCAAGCCGTCGACGTCGTCGACTTCCTGTACGGTCATTTTCCAGCCTTCGAAATGGGTGATGGAGTCGCCCGGCGAGAACCTCACGCGGGTCAGGGGCGCATTCCGTAGCGCATACTGGCGAGTGTCGCCAGTGGCCGGATAGAGCACGGTCAACAAGCGGCCGTCCTGTGCCAGAACGGTGCCTAACCCCAGCTCTGCTTCGCTGTCACTAATCCAGCGTTGCCCCGGTTGATACTCCTGCGCCATGCTGCCTGACTCCCGCCGTGAAAAAGCCGACTATCTTAACGGAACAAGGTCCTCAGCCAAAGGACTCTGACAAAAACTACTCCGTTTGAGGGCGGCGGCGAGCCGTGAATCGACAGGTGGCGGGCACTTGCGAGTGTCGACTGGGTCACAGGTTGGCGAACGGGTGTTCAAGTCGCCCTGTGTTGCGCCGACAGCCTGTTGATCAGGAGAAGAAAGATTATGTTGCCACCTATGCTGCCCGTGAGCGTTGTGCCGGTTACGTCACAACTCGACCCGGTCCGCCAGAAACCGGATATCCCGCCCGTGGTCCCCGTGCAAGCGGGCGCCAACGAAAGCACGATCGACCTGAAAAAGGGCGATGCCGAGCAGTCGACCTTTTTGCTGCGTGAAGAACAGCGCCGCCAGCAGGAACAACAGAAACGCCGGCGCGAAGCCGACGAGGACCCCGACCAGCACCTGGCGATCCCCGGCGACCTGCTCAACGCCGATAACACGGTACCCGTGGTGCCGCTGATCGAAGATGCACCGCGCCAGGGCTTGTGGGTGGACGTCGAGGTTTAACCGCGCAGTTCCCGCAGGCCAGCCATCAGCCGTTCGATGTCGTGATCGTTATTGAGGGGGCTGACGGAGATTCGCGCAATGCTGGGCAGGCCGCGCGCCTGCATATCCAGTGGGGTGTAGGCCACGCCGTTGGCACCGATATTGATCCGCTTCAAACCCAATTGTCGCTTCAGTTCAAAGGCGTCCCAACCTGCGAGGTTGAACGCGATCAAGCCGGATTGCTTCGCGCCCAGGTCATGCAGGCAAATGCCCGGAATCTCACACAGAGCTGCGCGGATTCGCGCGCTGGTTCGGGAGACGTGTTCCCACACGCGCTCAATCCCCAATCGATTCATCTCCTGCAGTGCATTGCCCAACCCCGCCAACAAGGCGAAAGACACCTCACTGGTTTCAAAACGCCGGGCGTCGTCGCGCAGGTCGAACCCCTGGGGGCTCCAGGGTGCCGAAAATACGTCGCGCTGAGCAGGGTTCAACCGCTGCAGGAAATCCGGGCGTACGTACAGCAATGCTGTGCCCCGAGGCCCGCGCAGGTGTTTGCGACCGGCTGACTTGAGCACATCGCAATGCAGCGCCTGCACATCCACGGGCACTTGGCCCACGGCTTGGCCGGCGTCGATGAAATAGGGGATCGCATGGCGCCTGGCCACTTCGCCGATGGCCTGCGCGGGGTTGATCAGGCCGCTGTTGGCCGGCAGCCAGGTGAGGTCGATCAGCTTTACGTGCGCGTCGATCATTGACGCCAGCGCCAGCGGGCAGGCCGCGCCGGTTTCATCGCAGGGGATCACTTCCACGCGCGCGCCCGCCTGCACGGCCAACTGCATGCTTGCCAGGTTGCCGCCCCATTCATGACGGCCCACCAGAATACGGTCGCCCGGCTGCCAGGGGCCCAAGGCCTGGAACGCCATATTCCAGGCGGCCGAACCGCTGCCGGCGAAGGCTACCGCGCGGGTGGGTGCGTTGAGCAATTGCGCGGCGGCACTGCGGGCGTTTTCCATCAGCACGGCGCCCTGTTCACCCGCCTCCATGGGGCCGTCGCGGGCTTCGCGTTGCAGTTGATCGATGATGGCATCGAGGGTTGCCTGGCTCGGTAGGGAGGCTCCGGCATGGTTGAAGTGCACGATGCCCGATTGGCAGCCGGGGGTGGCGGCCCGCAATTGCCGCACGTCGAGCGGGCTCATGGGCGCAGCTCGAAAATCGCGTCAACCTCCACCGCTACGCCGGCCGGCAGGCTGCAAACACCCACCGCCGTGCGCACATGGCGGCCCTTTTCACCGAGGACATTGACCAATAGGTTCGACGCACCGTTGGCCACCATACCTTGGCGCTGGAAATCGGCGCTGCTGGCGATAAACACGCCCAGGTGCAGGGAGTCGCTCATGATCTCAATCCTTCGGGTTCTAAAGGCGCGAGCATGTGGTGCTCGGGAGGCGGCGACAAACGGATAGAACTCACTCGACGTATCGAAATAACTCAAGCATCGCCGCAGGCTTGTTTCAACCACTGGCCAAAGCAGTCGGCCGCTTCGTTGGTGGCGCCTTGAGGGCTGATCAGCCAGTAGCCGATGTCGCTGTGGTAGGGCGGCCAGTCGAAAGCCTCGACCAGGCTGCCGTCCTGGAGCCGGCGCTCGATCAGGCGGTGACGCCCCATGGCAATGCCTTGGCCGGCCACGGCGGCTTCGACCACGATGTTGTAGTCGTGCAGCATCACGCGGGGGTGGAGTTGCAGGTCGACTTGATAATGCCGGGACCAATCCGTCCACTCGAACGGCCTGTGCGAGGTGGCCATCAACAGCGGTGCGTTGTGCGGTCGGCTGGCCTTGAACGCGGGGCTGCACACCGGTGAGATCACTTCCGGCATCAGTCGCGTGGCCTTTACATCGGGCCAACCGCCTTTGCCGTAACGAATGGCGAGGTCGACGTGCGCAGCGGCAACGTTGGCCAGTTGAATCGCCGGGAGCAGTTCCACCTGGATGTGCGGGTAGCGGCTGAGAAACCCGGCCAGGCGCGGGGCCAGCCACAGCGTGGCGAAGGACGCCAGCAGGCCGATGCGCAACACCGTGGTGCCGGGGGCTACCCGTTGCGCGCGGGTCGCGGCAGCGATGATGTCGAGGGCGGGACGGATTTCGTTGTAGTACTGCTGGCCATCGGCGGTCAGGTCGATGGCGCGGGTGCGTCGTACAAACAGCGATTTGCCCAAGTATTGCTCAAGCTTGTGTACCTGATGGCTGAGGGCACTCTGGGTCACCGACAACTCATCCGCCGCCTTGATAAAGCTCAAGTGCCGGGCCACCGCCTCAAAGGCGCGCAGGGCCAGCAACGGCGGAAGGTCTTTGTGCAGTGCCACCTGAATGGGCTTCCTGGGTCGGGTCGAGAATGTCGATTTTGGGCGAGGGCCTGCCTTTTGTCTTGCGCTGATTTGCCGTCAGGCGGGAGAGGCCGCATTATTGGGCCATTCCCGCCACGACGTAAGCCAAGCCATGAGTGAAGACGACAAGTTGATTGACCTGAGTGCCGAACGCGCCAAGCGAGTTCATGACCTCAATGACAAGCGCCTGAATGAAGTTCGCCAAGCGTTTGAGCAGGCGATGCCCTTAGGGAAAGCCAAGAAAAAATCAAAAAACAAACCTAAAAAGCGTTGAACCCCCCCCTGCATCTATTGATGCAGGTCAGTTATTGCCCTTCTTTACGCCCTGTTGTGGGCGACATTGATCCTCGTCAATTTTCCAACCCGCCTTCTCCATTAACTTAGCCCTATCGCAACAGGGCAAGCACAGGAGGCCGGTCATGTTTATCGATAATGTGGTATTCGCCGGAGTGCTGACTGTAAGCCTCATGGTGCTGTTTTTTGTAGGGTTTGGATTTTTTATCTGGAAAGACGCGAACAAGCGTAAAAAACCATAGGTTTTTCCGGGTTACATGAGCACGCAAGGCATTTTGGGCGACTTCGGTCGCCTTTTTTTTGCCTGTTATTTGATACATGAAGCGGGGGCGCGGGCTCCCGCAGTTGGACAATGGTGCGTTTGAAACACGCAATAAAAAAGGTGCGACCCTTGCGGATCGCACCTTTTTTTATTGCAGCGGACTATCAGCTGCCGAGCGCCTTTGATGCCAACCAGAACAACCCGGCCGACAGGCCAACGGTTGCCGGCAGCGTCAACACCCAAGCCATCAGGATGGTCTTGACCGTGCCGCCTTGCAGGCCGCTTTTGTTGGCAACCATGGTACCGGCCACGCCGGAAGACAGTACGTGGGTGGTGGATACCGGCAGGGCGAAGATGTTGGCAAAACCAATCATCGTCGCGGTGGTGATTTGCGCCGACATGCCCTGGGCATAGGTCATGCCCTGCTTGCCGATCTTCTCGCCGATGGTCAGGACCACGCGCTTCCAACCCACCATGGTGCCCAGGCCCAGGGCCAGTGCTACCGCAAGGATCACCCAGAACGGTGCGTACTCGGTGGTGGCGGTCAGGTCTTTGCGCAGCTTGTCCAGGTCAGCCTTCTCACGCGCTTCCAGGCCCGGTAGCTTGCCGACTTTCTTCGCGGTGTCATCCAGGCAGAGCAGGTAGCGGCGCACTTCGATACGCTGGTCGGAGGTCAACGAGTGGTAGTCGGAGACACCCTTTAACGTGCTGACGAGCGCATTGATGGTCGGCTCGGTCTGCTGCGGGTTGCACTGGAACTTGCCCGGCAGGTCATCCTTCACGCTTTTACCCAGTGCCAGGAATTCGCCGAGCGTGGCGTTATTGCGCTGGTAGAACTGGCTCAAATGCACGGTGGCGTCGCGGGTACGTTCGATCTGGTAGGTGGTGCTGCCCAGGTCGAGTACGAACTGGGCCGGCACGATACCGATCAGCACCAGCATGATCAGGCCGATACCTTTCTGGCCATCGTTGGAGCCGTGCACGAAGCTTACGGCCATGGCGGAGATCACCAGCACCAGGCGGTTCCAGAACGGCGGGTGCTTCTTGTCGTCGAGCTTGCGGCGCTGGTCCGGCGTCTTGTGCATTTTCGACAGCGGGCGCCACCACTTCAGGCCGATCAGCACCAGGGCTGCGACCAGGAAGCCGGCCATCGGCGAGAACACCAGGGAGGCGCCGATATCAATAGCCTTCTGCCAGTTCACACCGTCAGCCAAGGGGATATCGTTGATCAGGGCGTTGGCGAGGCCGACACCGAGGATTGAGCCGATCAGCGTGTGGGAGCTGGAAGCGGGGATACCGAAGTACCACGTGCCCAGGTTCCAGGTGATCGCCGCTGCCAACAACGAGAAGACCATGGCCAGACCGTGGCCGGTGTTCACGTTGATCAGCAACTCAACCGGCAGCAAGTGCACGATGGCGTAGGCGACACCGACACCACCGAGCAACACGCCGAGGAAGTTGAACACCCCGGAGAAGAACACGGCCAGATGCGGCGGCATGGCTTTGGTATAGATGACTGTGGCCACCGCGTTAGCGGTGTCATGAAAGCCATTGATGAACTCGAAGGCGAGGACAAAGGCCAGGGCGAGCAACAGGCTCACGAGAACCCAAGCATCCAGTCCGCTGAATAAATCGATCATGAAGGTTTTCTGACCCGGTCGTAAGGGGGCGCGATTATGCCAGAAAACCTCGGTAATCGATGCACTAGCTGCTCATCGGTAACAATCTTCAGTGAAAAAAACCGGGTAGAAGCGGGCTGTCCCAGGGTTTTCGGGGCTTTGGCAAGCCTTTGATTTATAACGCGCCGGGGCGAAAAGGCAGGGTTTTGTCATCAAAACGTCATGCCTGAAATATTTGTAAGAAATTTTACAGGTGATTAAGGGCGCGGGATTGCCGGCTGCCGGCATGGCGAGCAGCCGAGGCCGGCCCTGGGCTCAAACCGAAGCGCTTATGGCTCTTCGGCTTTGAGTTCCTGTTCAATCTTTTGGATTTCCTGGGCAAATGCCTGGTCGAGCAAGCTGGCGCGTTTGCGCCATGGTTTGCGCTCAGGTTCAGGCTGGGCGGCGTAGGTGGTGACTTCCCCGCCGTAAACGTCCTTGTAACGTTGCTCCTGGCGCTCAAGTTCCGCGCGCAGTTCATCTTTCGTCACATTGTTACCTAATTGAGTTGAGTGTAATTACAGTGCAACGTTATGCCTGACTGGCACCTTCGCGTTGTCCAAAGTTGAACCGTGGGTGTTCAACTTTGAATGAGGCGAGATTACTGGGTGTCGGCAGCCTTTCGAGGCGGGTAGTTGCAACCGCCGATGCACTGCATGTGCATGGCCTGGCGAACGTGGGCCCCGATAAAGGGTGACCCGCGCACAGGGTGCATTATAGCGGCGCATTTGAATAACACTATCGGCATAAAGTTAAAAAGCGTCAACGTTGTATGAGCGTTTTATTACACCAACGCGTGGGTAGTTTGCAGGCGTTCTGGCGTCGTAGATTGTATAAAGTGGTCAGAGTTAACAACTTCTCCTTAACGCTGCGGTGGGTTTACGCGGTTTTCTCGCTCGTAGCCCATGGGCGGCAGCCAAATTGCGATAATCGCCGGATCGTCCGATAATCGCCCAATGTTCTTGGCGCTGCCTTGTGCATCGCGGCCGACGCGGCTTGTAATAGCAGCCCCATCCCTCCAGTGGTTGACAATAAGAGAATAGGACCCCCACATGAACGATCAATTGCGCAACTCTTTCGCGTCAGTGGCGCCGCCGATCGTTGCATCGCCAGCCAAGCGCATCCAGGCTTTCACGGGTGATCCGGACTTTATGACTTCCCTGGCCCGTGGCCTGGCCGTGGTGCAGGCTTTTCAAGAACGCAAGCGCCACCTGACCATCGCCCAGATCAGCCATCGCACCGAAATCCCACGCGCCGCCGTACGCCGTTGCCTGCACACCCTGATCAAACTCGGCTACGCCACCACCGACGGGCGTACCTATTCGCTGTTGCCCAAGGTCCTGACCCTGGGCCATGCCTACCTGTCGTCCACGCCGCTGGCGGTGTCGGCGCAACCTTATCTGGACCGCATGAGCGAGCAGCTTCACGAAGCCTGCAACATGGCCACCCTCGAAGGTGATGACATTCTCTACATCGCTCGTTCGGCCACGACCCAGCGCCTGATTTCGGTCGACCTGTCAGTGGGAGGGCGGTTGCCGGCCTATTGCACCTCCATGGGGCGCATCCTGCTCGCGGCGCTGGATGACGCGTCACTGCAGGACTACCTCGACCACGCCGATCTGCCCACCAAGACCAGCCGCACCCTGACCACCCCCGAAGCGCTGTTCGAGTGCCTGCAACAAGTGCGTCAGCAGGGCTGGTGTATCGTCGACCAGGAACTGGAACAGGGCCTGCGTTCGATTGCCGTACCGGTGTATGACGCGTCGGGCCAAGTGCTGGCGGCGCTCAATGTCAGCACCCACGCCGGACGGGTCAGCCGCAGCGAGCTGGAACAGCGCTTCCTGCCGAGCATGCTCAGTGCCAGCCGTGAGTTGAGCGCGCAGCTGTTTGCCTAAGGTGTTCGGTGACCGCACAGATCCCGGCGTGATCAATTGACGGTGTTTCCCCAGGCTTATTAATGTGCGGCAGCGCTCTTGCCAGTGCCCCCAATAATAATGACGACCCCAGGTGGTCGGCCCGCCATCGGTGTGGAATAAAAATAATGAATCAGCCTTCTGTCGGTTCCACCCTGGACGTACAGTCCTTTATCAACGCCCAGCCACTGTCACGCTATCAGTGGCGCGTGGTGATTCTGTGTTTCCTGATTGTGTTCCTCGATGGCCTCGACACCGCCGCCATGGGCTTTATCGCGCCTGCGCTGTCTCAGGATTGGGGCATCGACCGCGCCAGCCTCGGGCCGGTGATGAGCGCCGCGTTGATCGGCATGGTGTTTGGCGCGCTGGGTTCCGGCCCGCTGGCCGACCGCTTCGGCCGCAAGGTGGTGCTGGTGGGCGCGGTGCTGGTGTTTGGCGCGTTCAGCCTGGCGTCGGCCTACAGCAGCAACGTCGATCAACTGCTGGTGCTGCGCTTCCTGACCGGGCTGGGCCTGGGGGCGGGGATGCCCAACGCCACCACGCTGCTGTCCGAATACACCCCTGAACGCCATAAGTCGCTGCTGGTAACCAGCATGTTCTGCGGGTTCAACCTGGGCATGGCCGGTGGTGGGTTTATCTCGGCCAAGCTGATACCAGCGTTCGGCTGGCACAGCCTGTTGCTGATCGGTGGCATCCTGCCGTTGATCCTGGCCGTGGTGCTGCTGGTGTGGTTGCCGGAATCGGCGCGTTACCTGGTGGTGCGCAATCGCGGCGCAGACAAGGTGCGCAAAACACTGTCACCCATCGAGCCCCATATCGTGGGTCAAGCCACCCATTTCAGCGTGCCCGAGCAAAAAACCGTAAAGGCCCGCAATGTGCTGGCGGTGATTTTCGCCGGCACCTACAGCGCCGGCACCTTGTTGCTGTGGCTCACCTACTTTATGGGCCTGGTGATTGTTTACCTGCTGACCAGTTGGCTGCCGACCCTGATGCGTGACAGCGGCGCCAGCATGGAGCAGGCCGCGTTTATCGGCGCGTTGTTCCAGTTTGGTGGCGTGCTGAGCGCTGTCGGCGTCGGCTGGGCGATGGACCGTTTCAACCCTCACAAGGTGATCGGCACTTTCTACCTGCTGGCCGGGGTGTTTGCCTACGCGGTAGGGCAGAGCCTGGGCAATATCACGCTCTTGGCCACTTTGGTGTTGATCGCCGGGATGTGCGTCAACGGTGCGCAATCGGCGATGCCATCCCTGGCTGCGCGTTTCTACCCGACCCAGGGCCGCGCCACGGGCGTGTCGTGGATGCTCGGCATCGGCCGCTTCGGCGCCATTCTCGGTGCGTGGATGGGCGCCACCTTGCTCGGCCTGGGCTGGAATTTCGAACAGGTGCTTACCGCCTTGGTGATCCCGGCCGCGTTGGCCACCGCAGCGGTCGTTATCAAAGGCATGGTCAGCCACGCCGACGCTACCTGAAGCCTGACGCCAGCAAGTGTGGGGCGAGTTCGCACAAGTGAGTAGCTTGATAACAATCGGTTCGATAATCGAACGGTTAGTCGATTATCGGATTGTTTGGCCCATTTGCCCGGCTTAATCTGCAGTCACTTCGGCGCCGCCTGCGCGCCTTTTTCGATCAACACCGGGAGCCCAACCCCATGGCTGAAATTCTCACCCTGCGTGATGCGGTCAAGCGCTTCGTGAACGACGGCGATACCGTTGCCCTCGAAGGCTTTACCCACCTGATCCCTACGGCCGCAGGCCATGAAATCATTCGTCAGGGCAAGAAAGACCTGACGTTGGTGCGTATGACGCCTGACTTGATCTACGACCAGTTGATTGGCGCCGGTTGTGCACGCAAGTTGATTTTTTCCTGGGGCGGCAACCCCGGCGTGGGGTCCCTGCACCGGCTGCGTGACGCGGTTGAAAAGCAATGGCCGCTGCCGCTGGAGATCGAAGAACACAGCCATGCCGACCTGGCCAACGCCTACGTCGCCGGCGCGTCCGGCCTGCCGTTCGCGGTGCTGCGGGCCTACGCCGGTTCCGACCTGCCCAAGGTCAACCCGCTGATCAAAAGCGTGACCTGCCCATTTACCGGCGAAGTGCTGGCAGCGGTGCCGTCGGTACGCCCGGACATCACCGTGATCCATGCACAGAAGGCCGACCGCAAGGGCAACGTGCTGCTCTGGGGCATCCTCGGTGTGCAGAAGGAAGCGGCCCTGGCGGCCAAGCGTTGCATCGTCACCGTGGAAGAAATCGTCGACGACCTCAACGCACCGATGAACAGTTGTGTGTTGCCGACTTGGGCCCTGACTGCGGTGTGCCACGTACCGGGGGGCGCGCATCCGTCCTATGCCCATGGCTACAACGAGCGCGATAACCGCTTCTACCAAGCGTGGGACCCGATCGCCCGTGACCGTGAGACCTTTACCGCATGGATTGACGAATACATCCACGGCACTGCCGACTTCAGTGAATTCCAGGCCAAACTGGCCACCGCGCAGGAGGCCAACTAATGGCTTACTCGACCAATGAAATGATGACCGTCGCCGCCGCGCGCCGCCTCAAGAACGGTTCGGTGTGCTTTGTCGGCATCGGCTTGCCGTCGAAAGCGGCCAACCTGGCGCGCCTGACGTCGTCGCCCGATGTGGTGCTGATCTACGAGTCCGGCCCGATTGGCGCCAAGCCCTCGGTGCTGCCGCTGTCCATCGGTGACGGCGAGTTGGCGGAAACCGCCGACACCGTGGTACCGACCGGTGAGATTTTTCGCTACTGGCTGCAGGGCGGGCGCATTGACGTGGGGTTTCTCGGCGCGGCCCAGGTTGATCGTTTCGGCAACATCAACACCACCGTGGTCGGTGACTATCACCGGCCCAAAGTGCGCCTGCCGGGTGCCGGTGGCGCGCCCGAGATCGCCGGCTCGGCCAAGAGCGTACTGATCATACTCAAGCAGTCTTCGCGTTCGTTTGTCGACAAGCTGGATTTCATTACCTCCGTAGGCCACGGCGAAGGCGGCGATTCACGCAAGCGCCTGGGCCTGCCGGGAGCCGGTCCTGTCGGGATTATTACCGACCTGTGCATCATGGAGCCGGAGGAGGGCACCCATGAGTTTGTGGTCACCGCGCTGCACCCGAGCGTGACCCGCGAACAAGTCGTGGCGGCCACCGGTTGGGCGATTCGGTTTGCCGACCAGGTTGATACCACCGCCGAACCCACCGAGCTAGAACTCACGGCCCTGCGTGACCTCGAAGCGCGCACCGCCGCCGCCCATGGCCAAGCGCCAGGAGAAGCCTGATGCGCGACGTATTTATCTGTGATGCCATCCGCACCCCCATCGGCCGTTTCGGCGGGGGGCTGGCCACGGTGCGTGCCGACGACCTGGCCGCCCTGCCGATCAAGGCGCTGATGGAGCGCAACCCGTCGGTGGATTGGACGGCGGTGGACGAGGTATTCCTCGGCTGCGCCAACCAGGCCGGCGAAGACAACCGCAACGTCGCCCGCATGGCGCTGTTGCTCGCGGGCCTGCCGGAGAGTATTCCGGGCGTGACCCTCAATCGTTTGTGCGCCTCAGGCATGGACGCCATCGGTACTGCCTTCCGTGCCATCGCCAGCGGCGAGATGGAGCTGGCGATTGCCGGCGGCGTCGAGTCGATGTCCCGTGCGCCGTTCGTGATGGGCAAGGCCGACGCGGCGTTCTCGCGCACCATGAAGCTGGAGGACACCACCATCGGCTGGCGCTTTATCAACCCGTTGATGAAAGCCCAGTACGGCGTGGATGCGATGCCGCAGACCGCCGATAACGTGGCCGACGATTACAACGTGTCGCGCGCCGACCAGGACGCTTTCGCCCTGCGTAGCCAGCAACGTACCGCTGCCGCGCAGGCCGCCGGCTACTTTGCCGAAGAAATCGTGCCGGTGCGGGTTGCGCATAAAAAAGGCGAAACCGTGGTGGAGCGCGATGAGCATCCGCGTGACACCACCCTCGACGCCCTGGCCAAACTCAAGCCGGTCAACGGCCCGGACAAGACCGTCACCGCCGGCAACGCGTCGGGTGTCAATGATGGCGCCGCCGCGCTGATTCTGGCCTCGGCCGAAGCGGTCAAAAAACATGGCCTTACCGCCCGCGCCAGGGTATTGGGCATGGCCAGCGCCGGTGTCGCACCGCGCGTGATGGGCATTGGCCCGGTGCCGGCAGTGCGCAAGTTGGTCGAGCGCCTGGGCCTGGCCGTCACCGATTTTGACGTGATCGAGCTCAACGAAGCCTTCGCCAGCCAAGGCCTGGCGGTGCTGCGTGAGCTGGGCATCGCCGACGACGCGCCGCAGGTCAACCCGAACGGTGGCGCCATCGCCCTTGGCCACCCGTTGGGCATGAGCGGAGCGCGGCTGGTACTGACGGCCCTGCATCAGTTGGAAAAAACCGGCGGCCGCAAAGGCCTGGCGACCATGTGTGTGGGCGTCGGCCAAGGCCTGGCCCTGGCGATTGAACGCGTCTAATAAGAGAGGATTGCTCCATGAGTGACAAGCCCGGTTACCGGCGCCCGCAAGCGGGCACCCAACCTGATTACCTGCACCCGGCCTACCAGTCGACGAACCTGCGTTCGCCGTCTCAGCCCTTGGTGTTTTTGCCCCATTCCCTGTCGGAAATCACCGGCCCGACCATCGGCGCCGAGCGGATCAATGCGCAGGACAACGACCTTACCGCCCAGCATGAAGGCGAGCCTCAGGGCGAGCGCATCATCATCCACGGCCGGGTGCTGGATGAAAACGGCCTGCCGGTGCCGGGCATTCTGGTGGAGATCTGGCAGGCCAACGCCGCCGGACGCTACAACCATAAACGCGACTTGCATAACGCGCCGCTGGACCCGAACTTCACCGGCACCGGGCGCACTGTCACCGACGCCGACGGCTGGTATCAGTTCCAGACCATCAAGCCCGGCGCCTACCCGTGGGGCAACCACCACAACGCGTGGCGCCCGGCGCACATCCACTTTTCACTGTTCGGCCCCAGCGTGCTGACGCGCCTGGTGACGCAGATGTATTTCCCCGGCGACCCGTTGCTGGAATACGACCCGATCTACAACTGTGTGCCTGATACCAGCGCCAAGGAACGCCTGATCGCGCGTTTCGACCTGGAGAAAACCATTCCTTCCTATGCCCTCGGCTACCGCTGGGACATCGTCCTGCGCGGCCGCGACGCCACGCCGATGGAGAAATGAGATGAGTCTTTACGCAACCACGTCCCATACCGTAGGGCCGTATTACCACATCGGCCTGACCTGGCTGAACCGCGAAGACCTGACCAGCGCCGCCACCCTCGGTGAGCGCGTGGCGATCAGTGGGCAAGTGGTGGACGGCAACGGTGATGCGGTCAACGACGCCATGCTCGAAGTCTGGCAGGCCAATGCCGCCGGCAAATACGACCACCCCGAGGACGAGCAGGACAAAGCCGTCGACCCGAACTTCGAAGGCTTTGGCCGCGTGCCGGTGGACGCCGAAGGGCGCTTCCGGTTTACCACGATCAAGCCGGGCAGCGTGCCGGGCCTTCAAGGCACGACCCAGGCGCCGCATTTGGTGGTGCTGGTGTTTGCGCGTGGCTTGGTCAAGCACCTGCTCACGCGGATTTACTTCGACGGGGAAGCGTTGAATGGCGATGACCCGTTGCTGGCCTGTGTGCCGGCAGAGCGGCGGGGCACCTTGATTGCCCAGCCGGATGGGGCGGGGGTATATCAGTGGAATGTGATCCTGCAGGGGACCGATAAGGAAACGGTGTTCTTCGATTATTGAGTCGCTTGTCAGGCCCTATCGGGGGCAAGCCCCCGATAGGGCCGCTTCAGAAGGCACCTACCCAAATGTCTGCTTGCGGAACATGGTTGTTGCAAAGTATGTCTAGGCTATAACCGTTCCCACTGAGTGAAAACGCCATGACCACAGAAACCAGTCATTACACCGGAGAAGAACGCAGCAAACGGATCTTTGCGATTGTTGGTGCGTCCTCCGGTAACTTGGTCGAATGGTTCGACTTCTACGTCTATGCCTTCTGCGCCATCTACTTTGCCCCGGCGTTTTTTCCGTCGGACAACCCCACCGTCCAGTTGGTCAACACCGCCGGTGTATTCGCCGCCGGGTTCCTTATGCGCCCCATCGGCGGCTGGCTGTTTGGTCGCGTAGCCGATAAACACGGGCGCAAAAACTCGATGATGATTTCGGTGCTGATGATGTGCGCCGGCTCGTTGGTCATCGCGTTTTTGCCCACCTACAACGACATTGGCGTGTGGGCGCCGATCCTGCTGCTGGTAGCGCGCCTGTTCCAGGGCTTGTCCGTGGGCGGCGAGTACGGCACCACCGCCACGTATATGAGTGAAGTCGCGCTCAAGGGCCAGCGCGGGTTCTTTGCGTCCTTTCAATACGTGACGCTGATCGGCGGCCAGTTGCTGGCCGTGCTGGTGGTGGTGATCCTGCAGCAGATCCTCACCGAGCAAGAGCTGCGTGCCTGGGGCTGGCGCGTTCCGTTTGTGATCGGCGCGATTGCGGCGGTTATCTCACTGTTGCTGCGGCGTACCCTGAAAGAAACCACCAGCAAGGAAATGCGCGAAGACAAGGACGCCGGCAGCGTCGCTGCGCTGTTTCGCGACCACAAGGCGGCGTTTATCACGGTGCTGGGCTACACCGCCGGTGGTTCGCTGATTTTCTACACCTTTACCACGTACATGCAGAAGTACCTGGTGAACACCGTGGGCATGCACGCCAAGACCTCCAGCTACATCATGACCGGCGCATTGTTCCTCTATATGTGCATGCAGCCGGTATTCGGCATGCTGGCGGACAAGATCGGCCGACGTAATTCGATGTTGTGGTTCGCAGGCCTGGGGACGTTGTTCACCGTGCCGATCCTGCTGACCCTCAAAACCGTGAGCAGCCCGTTCCTGGCGTTCGCGCTGATCACCTTGGCGCTGGCCATCGTCAGCTTCTACACCTCGATCAGCGGCCTGGTGAAAGCGGAAATGTTTCCTCCCCAGGTCCGTGCCCTCGGCGTCGGCCTGGCGTATGCGGTGGCCAACGCGATCTTTGGCGGTTCGGCGGAGTTCGTCGCCCTGGGGTTGAAATCCATGGGCATGGAAAACACCTTTTACTGGTACGTCACTGCGATGATGGCCGTGGCCTTCCTGTTCAGTTTGCGCTTGCCCAAGCAGGCGGCGTACCTGCACCACGATTTGTAAGGGATACGTTATGACGCTGCGCACGAGCAACCAATTGTTCGACGCTTACTTCACGGCCGACAGCATGGCCGAAGTGTTCTGCGACCAGGGCCGCTTGCAGGGCATGCTGGATGTCGAGGCCGGCCTGGCTCGCGCACAGGCCCAGGTCGGGTTGATCCCCCAGGCCGCCGTGGCGCCGATTGCCCAGGCGTGCCTGGCGTCGCTGTATGACGTCGATGCCTTGGGCGCGGCGATTGCCACGGCGGGGAATTCGGCGATTCCGTTGGTCAAGGCGTTGGGCAAATTGATTGCCGCTGAAGACGCCGGCGCCGAGCGTTATGTGCATCTGGGCGCGACCAGCCAGGACGTGATGGACACCGGCCTGGTGCTGCAACTGCGCCGCGCCGTGGAACTGATCGAAACCGACCTGGCTCGGCTGGGCGCGGTTCTCGCTGACCAGGCGCAGCGTTACGCCGATGTGCCATTGGCCGGGCGTACCTGGTTGCAGCATGCAACGCCGGTGACCCTGGGCATGAAAATCGCCGGTTGGCTGGGGGCGGTCAGCCGCAACCGGCAACGTCTTGTCGAGTTGAAGCCGCGCTTGCTGGTGCTGCAGTTCGGCGGCGCGTCCGGCACCTTGGCCGCGCTCGGCGACCAAGCCCTGCCGGTGGCCGAAGCGTTGGCGGCGCAATTGCAACTGACCTTGCCCGAACAACCTTGGCACACCCAGCGTGATCGCCTGGTGGAGTTCGCCGGCGTGCTGGGCTTGATCGCCGGTAGCCTCGGCAAGCTGGGCAGGGATATCAGCCTGTTGATGCAAACCGAAGCGGCGGAAGTGTTTGAACCGTCGGCGCCGGGCAAAGGCGGCTCCTCGACCATGCCCCACAAGCGCAACCCGGTGGGCGCCGCCGTGCTGATCAGCGCGGCTACCTGCGTGCCGGGGTTGGTCTCGACGATGCTCAGCGCCATGCCCCAGGAGCACGAACGCAGCCTGGGCCTGTGGCACGCCGAATGGGAAACCTTGCCGCAGATTTGCCGGCTGGTATCCGGCGCCCTGCAACAGGCGCTGCTGATAAGCGAAGGGTTGGAAGTCGACCCCGAGCGCATGCGGCAGAACCTTGACCTGACCCAAGGCCTGGTATTGGCCGAAGCGGTGAGCATCGTGCTGGCCCAACGCCTGGGCCGCGAAACCGCGCACCATTTGCTTGAGCAGTGCTGCAAACGTGCCGTCGCAGAGGGTCGCCACCTGCGCGCGGTGCTGGCGGATGAACCGCAGGTCACCGCCCAGCTGTCAGCCGCCGAGCTGGACCGCCTGCTCGACCCGGCCCACTACCTGGGCCAGGCGCGCACCTGGGTCACTCGCGCAGTAACCGAACACTTTCAATTGACTGCCTGAGGAGGCCACTGTGGCCTATGTACAACTCGCCGACGGCGAACTGCATTACCAACTCGACGGGCCCGTCGACGCACCGGTGTTGGTGCTCTCCAACTCCCTGGGCACCGACCTGCATATGTGGGATATCCAGATCCCGGCCTTTACCGAGCATTTTCGCGTGTTGCGGTTCGACACCCGTGGCCATGGCAAATCCCTGGTCACCGAAGGGCCCTACAGCATCGAGCAGTTGGGGCGCGACGTGCTTGCTTTGTTGGATGCGCTGGGCATTCAACGCGCGCATTTTTGCGGGTTGTCGATGGGCGGCTTGATCGGCCAATGGCTGGGGATCAACGCCGGCGAGCGCTTGGAGCGCCTGGTGGTGTGTAACACCGCCGCCAAAATCGGCACGCCGGACATCTGGAACCCACGCATCGAAATGGTACTGCGCGACGGCGCGGCGGCCATGGTTGCGCTGCGTGATGCGTCCATCGCGCGCTGGTTCACCGCCGATTTTGCCGCGGCCAACCCGCACCAGGCCAAGCAGATCACCGACATGCTGGCGGCCACGTCGCCGCCAGGCTATGCGGCCAATTGCGCCGCCGTGCGGGATGCCGATTTCCGTGAGCAACTGGCGGCAATCCAGGCGCCGACCCTGGTGATTGCCGGCACTGAAGACGCCGTTACACCGCCGGCCGGTGGCCACTTTATCCAGAGCCATGTGCGGGGCGCGGAGTATGCCGAGTTCTATGCGGCGCATCTGTCCAATGTCCAGGCCGGTGCTGCGTTCAGCGACCGGGTGATTGAATTTCTGCTGGCCCGCTAAGGAGCATTTTGTGGACGAGAAACAACGTTATGCCGAAGGCCTGCAGGTGCGCCGCGAAGTGTTGGGCGATGCCCACGTCGACCGCAGCCTCAATGCCCTGACCGAGTTCAACAGCGAGTTCCAGGAAATGATCACCCGCCACGCCTGGGGTGATATCTGGACCCGCCCGGGCCTGCCGCGGCACACCCGCAGCCTGATCACCATCGCCATGTTGATCGGCATGAACCGCGCCGAAGAACTCAAGCTGCACCTGCGCGCCGCCGCCAGCAATGGCGTGACCCGGGCCGAGATCAAGGAGGTGCTGATGCAGAGCGCGATCTACTGCGGGATCCCGGCGGCGAATGCCACTTTCCATCTGGCGGAGTCGGTGTGGGATGAGCTTGGCGTGGAGTCCCGCCAGGACTGAAATACGGTAGAAAAAGTGGGAGGGGGCTTGCTCCCGATAGCGGTGTGTCAGTCGATATATGTACTGACTGATACTCCGCTATCGGGAGCAAGCCCCCTCCCACATGTGTGTTCTTCACAAGGACTGTAGATTTCAGTGGGAATCGCCATCCCACACCCAGTTCCATACCCCCGGCAGATGCACTGGCTCGCTCACATCCTTCACCGTCCGCGCCAGCGCCGCGCGTTCCAGGGCGCCATGGTCGGTGTAGAACGGCTCGGCAGCCGTCTTCATGCCATTGACGCGGGCGCTGTCCATCAGGATTTGCAGGTATTCCTGCATATGCCGTGCGGTGTAGCGGTTGATGTCGTGGAAGGTCACCACCACCGGTATCACGCCGTCCACCGTCGGCAATTCACCCAGGGCAATGCGCTCGCGCACCACCGACAGTTGCCGATACAGGTTGGCGCGGCGACGCGGGCTGGCGTTGAAGCCCCAGATCTTGCCGTCGTTGGCGCTCAGGTCGGTCAGCAACACCTGCATGCCGTGGCGCTGATAGGCGGCGAAGGTGCGGCGGTCATAGTTCCAGAAGGGCGGGCGCACCAGCACCGGCGGCGCGCCGGTGATGGCGGCAATGTCTGCGGCGCCCTGGGTGAGGGTGCTTTCCAGCTCGGCGTTGTTCAGCCAGCGGTGGTTGGTATGAAACGCGGTAGCCGTGTGGAACGCCAGGACATGGCCGCCGGCGTACTCCCGTTCCATGGTCTTGCGGCCCCGTGAACTGCCGCCGGAACGGGTTGCTTCGGTCTGCAGGAAGAACACGGCCTTGATACCCGGCAATACCGGGTTGTCGGCCAGGTCGGCCACCACCGAACGGCTCGGGTTGTTGTAGCCCGACGCACTGGGGCCGTCATCGAAGGTCAGCAAAAACCGGATCGGCGCCTGGGCTTGCAGGCGTTGCGCGGTCTGTGGCGTCAAGGCGATGGGCGCGCCAATGCAGCCACTGAGGCTCATGGCCAGGGCAAGCACGGCGGATGCGATGGCAAAGGATTTCATGGTGGGCGCAGGCTCGAATAAGAGGCCGCTGCTGTGTGGATCAGCAGCGGCAGGCGCGCACGATACAGTAAGTGCCGCGCGGGTTTACAGCAGACTTATCGGGTAACTGACGATCAACCGGTTTTCATCGAACTCGTTGTTGCTGTAGTCGCGGCGCATGCTGGAATTGCGCAGACGTACCGTCAGGTTCTTCAGGCTGCCGCTTTGCACGGTGTAGCCCAATTCGCTTTCACGGCCCCATTCCTTGCCGTCGGTAATCGTGCCGGTGTGCACGTTGCTGCCGCTGATGTAGCGGTTCATCAGCGTCAGGCCCGGCACGCCGAGGGCGGCGAAGTTGTAATCGTGGCGCACTTGCCAGGATTTTTCCTGGGCATTGTCGTAGCTGGCGTTGTAGCTGTCGTTGGCCAGGGTGCCGCCGCTGGTGCCGTTGACGCGCATCCAGGCACTGTCGCCGGTGAGTTTTTGCAGGCCCACATAGAAGGTGTTACCGCCGTATTTGGCCGAGAGCAGACCGGACCAGGTCTTGTTGTCCAGCTTGCCGGCGCGGGCGCTGCCGTCGTCCTCGCCATAGAAGAAGCCGAGGTTGGCGCCCAGGGTCCAGGCACCGAGGGGCTGGCTGTGGATCAGGTTGATGAACTGCTGGCGGTAGATGTCCTTGAGCTGGGCATTCCACAGGCCAACCTGGGTGCGTTTGTCGTTGAACGTGTATTCGCCGCCCTGGAAGTTGAAACGGTCGGAGGTGAATGCGGTTTTACCGGTCATCGACAGGTCGTTCATGCTGCTGTCGTCACGCGGGCTGTTGGCGCGGAACTGGCCACCATAGAGGGTCAGGCCGTCGATTTCCTTTGACGTGATCTGCCCGCCGCGCAAGGTCTGCGGCAACGAGCGCCCATCGTCCGCGCGCAGTATCGGCAGCACCGGCATCCATTCGCCGACCTTCACTTCGGTCTTTGACATGCGCGCTTTGAACGCTACGCCAAGACGGCCGAACTCATCCGCCGGGCGGCCGTCATGGTCCAGCGGCAGCAGCTGGGTGCCACCCGTGCCGCGACCGCCATCGAGCTTGAGCGAGTACAGGCCCAACACGTCCACGCCAAAACCTACTGTGCCCTGGGTAAAGCCGGACTTGGCGTCGAGGATGAAACTCTGGGTCCACTCCTGTGCGCCGCCCTGGCTCTTGGTGGGGTTGGTGAAGTTACGGTTGATGAAGAAGTTGCGCAGGTTGAGGTTGGCGCTGGCGTCTTCGAGAAAACCCTGTTCTTGGGCGAAGACAGGCAAGGCAACACTGGCGACAGCGGTGGCCAGCAACAGCTGGCGAGGGCGGAACGTGCTCATGGCGGTGGACCTGTTGTTATTGGGGTTATGCAGGTGGCGGCCATGGTGCGTGGCGGTGCGGGGGCGGTTCAATTGGGGGAGGGCGGGTTGTGGGCGATGATCGAACGCAAGTTGCCGGGCGCTGAGGCCCGGCCGTGGCGGTCAGGGTTTGGGCGGGGTGAGGTGGGTCCAGGGGATCGCCGGCAAGTAATGCTGGGCGGCGATGATCAGCGCCACCATCACCGCCACGAACACCGCTTGCAGCGGGCTCCAGAATGCCCAGTGCAGGCCGTTCAGCCAGGGGTAACCTTCGCTGAGTTTCTGGCTCATCTGGCCGATGCGTTTCGTGTGCAGCAGGTTGATCAGCAGCGCGCCGGCATAGGTCACGGCGCCGAGTACGCCGAGCATCAAGGCACAGGCGATCAGCATGATCGCCTGGGGAACGCCGTGACGAATCACCAGCCAATAGTCGTTGGGGTTGAGTCGTTTGGGAATCAGGTACTGGCTCAGCCAGACGTCCGGCACCCGATACACCGAGCTCATGACCGCCCAGAACTGAGTGACGCGGAAGGCCACAAGGGCCGGCACGAATGACATCAGCATGAACAGAACCACCGACATCAGGTCCAGCTTGCCCGGGGTGTCGTGGGCAATGTTCAGGCCGATGGCGAGGGCGAGGATTGCCCACAGTCGGATAAACACCTGGGTGTAGATCGGCCGCGGCACGAACTTGCGCCAGAAAAACACATCGGCCTGAGGCAAGCGTTCAACCAGTTGCGGGTAGCGCCAGGTCAGGGTCTGGGCCAGGTGCTGGCAGGCATTCCACTCGTTCTCGCCAAACCCATCGATCATGTTGTTTTGCTGAGTGGCCGTCATGGGCGTCAGCAGCAAGCGTGCGGCCATGGCGTCGGCAGAGGTGCGTCGCGTGTCCTGGGCCTTGTCCTGCAAGTGGGCGTAGAAGCTTTCCTGTTCGCAGCGCCCCACCAGTTCGCGCCACATCCACGCCGGCTCCGGGTACACGCCTTTCTGGTCGTCCCAGGCGAAGGCCTGGCACACGCGCTCGAACAGCGGCACGCTCCACTGGGTATCGTGGAGCAGTTGCAAAATGATGCGTTGCCATTGTTGTTGCAGGTCGAACACCCGCAGCCACGCTTGGTTGTTGTAGTGAGTGAGCTGGCTGATGAACTCGCGCTCGGCCTTTTGCTCCAGCAATTCCTGCAAGGTGCGGCGGTAGTCTTGCAACAGCTCGCCGGTCAGCGCTTCGTGCTGCCAGGGGGTCATGGCGATCTGTTGCCACGGCGTCAGCCAGTCCAGGTGTTGCACCGCCCACTGGGCGATGGCGCTGCGCTCGCCGGGCGTATCGAAGCAATGGCGCAGCAGGCCGGCCTGGAAGGCCTCGGTGCAGTGCTGTTGCTGGGCCTGGGCCCAGCGCGCGTCGAGGTTGTGTGTGGTGAGGCCGCTGAGCAGGGCGTGGGCCGGGTCCGGCGCCGGGGCTTCGTAGGGGGCCGGTTGCAGGGGCCGGATGTCCATCAGCTCGGCCAAATCGTTGAGGTTGGCATAGGTCGGTTCGACCACCGGCACTTCGACGCGTTCTTGTGGCTCGCGGTCAGCTCGCCAGCGTGCCTCGCTCAAGGCTTGCTCGTAGGCTTCGCGCAGGCGCTGGAAGCCTGCGGCGTCGTCGTCCGGACGGCAGCTTTTGAGCAGCCGCGCATAGCTGCGCTTGATGGTGCGCTCGTCGGCATCTTCGGGCAGTTGCAGTACGTTCCAACACTCCATCGGGTCCTCCCTCAGCGCCAGAAGCCGTTGTCCAACTGCTCGAGTTGACGGGTCAGTTCGCTGCGGGCCTCGCGGATGCGGCGTTCGTCCTGGGTATCGAGCACTTGCTGGAACTGCGCCGCCCAGTGGCCGAGTTGCTCGCGCAGTTCGCCGAGGTTTTCCTGATAGAGCCGCTCAAGGCGCGCGGTAAGCACGGTGTTGACCTGCTGGTCGCGCGGGTGAACCTTCAACTGCGCCAGGGCTTGCAGGCGTTGCTGGATCTCCTGCGGGCTGAGCACGCCAGGGTTGTTCTCGATCACCAATGAGTGTTGCTCGCCGGTCAGCGGGATATTCACCTGGGCTTCCAACAGGCCGTTGTTGTCGTAGGTGAAGCGCACGTCCAGCGAGACCTCACCGGCCTTGCGCTTGGGCACGCTGATGTCCAGTTGGCCCAGTTCGATGTTGTCTTTGACCAGGCGGCTTTCGCCCTGATAGATCTTGAGCAGCACGCGGGTCTGGTCGTCGTACAGGGTGACCACGCTCTTGACCCGGCTCACCGGCACGCTGCTGTTGCGTTCGATCAACGGCAGGTAGTGGCCGCTTTCGATATGGCCGCCGTACTGGTTTGAGGTTTCGATGCCCAGGGTGTAGGGGCACACGTCGGTCAGCACTACTTCTTCCAGGGCAGCGGAACGCGCCTTGAGCGCGGCCTGGATCGCGGCGCCGTGGGCGACCACCTGGTCCGGGTCGAGGCTGATGGAAGGGAAGCGGCCGAACAATCCCGCGGCGAGTTTGCGCACCAGCGGCATGCGCGTGGTGCCGCCTACCAGCAATATTTCATCGAGGTCGCCGACGCGAATCCGCGCATCGCGCAGGGCGCGTTCGATCGGCGCGCGCAGGCGCTCCAGCAGCGGCGTGTAGAGTTTGGCCAGCTCTTGCTGGGTGATGGTCTTGACCCACTGCTGGCCGTCGACACGCAGTGCGAATTCGGCGCTGTCGTCCTGGCCCAGGGCTTTGCGCACGCGCTCGGCCTCCCGGCGCAGGGCGTGCAGCACGCTGCTGGTGGGTGGGAAGTCGGCGGCGTTGCGTTGGCTGTCGACGAAGTGCTCCAGCAGCAGGGTGTCGAAGTCTTCGCCACCGAGGAAGTTGTCGCCGGCGCTGGCGCGTACTTCCATCACGCCGTCGAACAGCTCGATGATCGACACGTCAAAGGTGCCGCCGCCGAGGTCGAAGACCAGGAATGATGTCTCTTTGTCACGCTGGTGCAGGCCGTAGGCCAGGGCGGCGGCGGTGGGCTCGTTGATCAGTTTTTCAACGTTGAGCCCGGCCAGCTCACCGGCGATGCGCGTGGCTTTGCGTTGGCCGTCGCTGAAGTAGGCGGGCACGCTGATCACGGCTTCGGTGACCGTATGGCCGTAGGTGCGCTCGATGTCTTCCTTGAGGCTTTTGAGCACCAATGCCGAGAGTTCTTCGGGGCGGAACGAGCGGTCGCCCAGGCGTACTTCGGTGGCACTGCCCATGTAGCGCTTGAACAGCGAAGTGGTCAGGTGCGGGTGGGTATGCAGGCGCTCTTTGGCGGCCTGGCCGACCAGCACACGGCCTTGATCATCCAGCCCGACTACGCTTGGCGTGAGCAGATGGCCAAGGGCGTTAGGCACCAATTCGGCGGCGTCACCCCGCCAGACAGCGGCGAGACTGTTGGTGGTCCCCAGGTCGATTCCTACGATCATTACGACAAGCTCCCTCTGTGGTCTGTAAGAATCAGTAACTAATTTTACCCTGAAAGGTTGGCGGAAAAGCAAGGCGGCAGGTTTAGGGCGGCTTGATGCAATTCCATGTGGGAGGGGGCTTGCTCCCGCTGGCAGTGGGTCAGCTGCAGATGAGCTGACTGACAGACCGCCATCGGGAGCAAGCCCCCACATTTAATCGATGGTGTAAAAAATGGCATAAAAAAACCGCCTCCTGGTGAGGAGGCGGTTTTTTTGTTTACAGCAGCACGATCAGAACAACTTCAGCGCCGGTGCTTCTTCTTTCAACGGCTCGTTCTTCGCGGTCTGCTCGTTCCAGCCGCCACCGAGGGCCTTGTACAGGTTGACCTCGGCGGTCAGCTGCGCCAGGCGGTCGGTGATCAGCGATTGCTGGGCACTGAACAGTTGGCGCTGGGCATCAAGGAAGGTCAGGTTGCTGTCGACACCAATGCGGTAGCGGCGCTCGGCCAGGCGGTAGTAGTCCTGGTTGGCCGCGACGAAGCCGCGCTGGGCGTCCAGTTGCTGCTTGTAGGTCTCACGCGCGGCGAGGCCGTCGGACACTTCCTGAAAGCCCGTCTGGATGGCCTTCTCGTAGTTGGCCACGTTGATCTCTTTCTGGATCTTCGAGTAGTCCAGGCTGGCGCGCAGGCTACCGGCGTTGAAGATCGGGATGTTGATCTGTGGCGCGAACGACCAGGTACCCGAACCGCCCTTGAACAGGCCGCCCAGTGTCGGGCTGGCGGTACCGGCGCTGGCCGTCAGGCTGATGCTCGGAAAGAACGCGGCACGGGCCGCGCCGATGTTGGCGTTGGCCGCCTTGAGGTTGTACTCGGCCTGCACGATGTCGGGGCGACGTTGCAACAGGTCCGATGGCAACCCGGCCGGGACTTCACTGAGCAGGTCATCCGACAGCGGCTTGCTGGCGATATTGGCCGGCAGGCCAGTGCCCAGCAGCAGGGTCAGGCTGTTTTCGTCCTGGGCCACCTGGCGGGTATAGCGCGCCAGGGCTACCCGGGCGTTTTCCACCGAGGTGCGCGCCTGGCTGAGGTCGAGGGCCGAAGCCACGCCGACTTCGTTGCTGCGCGAGGTGAGCTTGAAGCTCTGCTCATACGCGCCCAGGGTGTCCTGGGTGAGCTTGAGCAGTTCCTTGTCGGCCTGCCAGGTCAGATAGGCGTTGGCCACGCTGGCCACCAGGCTGATCTGGGTGCTGCGCCGCGCTTCTTCAGTGGCGAAGTATTTTTGCAGTGCTTCTTCACTCAGGCTGCGCACGCGGCCGAACAGGTCCAGCTCATAGGAACTGATCCCCAGGCCCGCCGAGTACTGGCTGGCGATGGTCGCCTGACCGGACTGCGACAGCTTGGCCGGCGTACGCGAACGACTGCCGTTGCCCGTGGCCGAGACGGCCGGGAACAGGTCGGCGCGCTGGATCTGGTACTGCGCGGCATAGGCGTCGATGTTCAGGGCCGCGACACGCAGGTCGCGGTTGTTCACCAGCGCGGTCTGGATCAGCTGTTGCAGCGCGGGGTCATGGAAAAACTGCTTCCAGCCCTGCTCGGCAGCGGCCTGGTTCGGCGCCTGGGCCGACGAATACGCCGGGCCCTGCGGGAACTGTGCCGCCACCGGCGCGTCGGGGCGCTGGTAGTCAGGTATAAGCGAGCAGCCACTGAGCACGAATGCCGTGACGGCTAAGGAAAGTAGCGACTTGCTCATTGGCCAGCCTCTTTAGGAGTTTGCTTGGGTTCAGTCTGTTTGCGTTCGCCTGCGGCGGACACGGTTGCAAAGAACAATGGCACCCAGAAGATCGCCAGGACCGTGGCCGTGATCATACCGCCGATCACACCGGTACCGATCGCGTGCTGGCTGCCGGAGCCGGCGCCCGAGGAGATCGCCAGCGGCAACACGCCGAGCACGAATGCCATGGAGGTCATGATGATCGGGCGCAGACGCATACGGGATGCTTCGATGGCCGATTCGACAATGCCTTTGCCTTGTTCATGCAGCTCTTTGGCGAACTCGACGATCAGGATGGCGTTTTTCGCCGCCAGGCCCACCGTCACCAACAAGCCGACCTGGAAGAACACGTCGTTGGACAGGCCGCGCAGGCTGGTTGCGATCAACGCACCCACCACACCCAACGGCACTACCAGTACCACCGCGATCGGGATCGACCAGCTTTCGTACAACGCCGCGAGGCAGAGGAACACCACCAGTAGCGACAGGGCGTACAACGCCGGTGCCTGCGAGCCGGACAGCCGTTCTTCGTACGACAGGCCCGTCCAGGCATAGCCTACGCCCGCCGGCAATTGCTTGGCGATGCGTTCGACTTCGGCCATGGCATCACCGGTACTGTAGCCCGGTGCCGGCGTACCGAGGATTTCCATTGCCGCAACACCGTTGTAGCGCGAGAGCTTGGGCGAGCCGTAGATCCACTTGCCCGAAGAAATGGCCGACAGGGGCACCATCTTCCCGGAGTCGCTGCGTACGAACCACTTGTTCAGGTCTTCCGGGGACATCCGGCTGGCGGCGTCGCCCTGCACGTACACCTTCTTCACACGACCACGGTCGATGAAGTCGTTGACGTAGCTGCCACCCAGGGCAATCGCCAGGGTCTGGTTGATGCTCGACAGCGTAATGCCTTGGGCGCTGGCCTTCTCGTCGTCGACGGTGAGTTCGTACTGCGGCTCATCGTTCACGCCGTTGGGGCGCACACCGGCCAGGATCTTGCTCTGGGCGGCCATGCCGAGGAACTGGTTGCGCGCTTGCATCAGCTTTTCGTGGCCGACACCGCCCTGGTCTTGCAGGAACACGTCGAAACCGGTGGCGTTACCCAACTCCAGGACCGAAGGCGGCACGATGGCGAAAACCATGGCGTCCTTGAAGGCCCCGAAGAAGTAACCCTGGGCACGCTTGGCCACTTCGAATACCGACTGCGAAGCATCGCGTTCATCCCATGGCTTGAGCATCACGAACGCGAGGCCCGAGCTTTGGCCACGGCCAGCGAAGTTGAAACCGTTGACGGTAAAGACCGATTTCACGGCCTTGCCTTCGCCGGGCTCGCCTTCCTTGTCGTTGAGCAGGAAAGCCCGCATGTCGTCGATGACTTTTTGCGTACGTTCAGCGGAAGAGCCGACCGGGGTCTGTACCTGGGCGAAGATCACACCCTGGTCTTCCTCGGGCAGGAACGCGCTTGGAATGCGGGTGAACAGCCAGATCATGCCGACGAAGATGATCAGGTACACGAAGAACGCCGGGTACTTGTGCTTGATCATGTTGCCCACGCCGCGCTCGTAGCTGATAACGCCACGGTCGAAGGTGCGGTTGAACCAGCCGAAGAAACCACGCTTGGGTTGGCCGTGCTTCTCGGGGTCGATCGGCTTGAGCATGGTGGCGCACAGGGCCGGGGTGAAGATCAGCGCAACCAGTACCGACAGCGCCATGGCCGAAACGATGGTGATGGAGAACTGTTTGTAGATCACACCGGTGGAACCGCCGAAGAACGCCATCGGCAGCAATACCGCCGACAGTACCAGGGCGATACCCACCAGGGCGCCCTGGATCTGGCCCATGGACTTGACCGTCGCTTCTTTGGGCGACAGATGCTCCTCGGCCATCACCCGCTCAACGTTCTCTACCACCACGATGGCATCGTCCACCAGCAAGCCGATGGCCAGGATCATGCCGAACATGGTCAGGGTGTTGATGGTGAAACCGAACGCCGCCAGGATCCCGAAGGTACCCAGCAATACCACCGGTACGGTCATGGTGGTGATGATGGTGGCGCGGAAGTTCTGCAGGAACAGGAACATCACCAGGAACACCAGCACGATCGCTTCGACCAGGGTGTGCACCACGCCGGAGATCGATTCGGTTACCACTGGCGTGGTGTCATACGGCACCACTGCCTTCATGCCTGGCGGGAAGAACGGCTCCAGGGACGCCACGGTGGCACGGATGGCCTTGGCGGTGTCCAGGGCGTTGGCGCCCGAGGCCAGTTTGATCGCCATGCCCGACGCCGGCTTGCCGTTGAACTGCGCACTGATGCTGTAGTTCTGGCCGCCCAGTTCGATACGCGAGATGTCACGCAGGCGAACCTGCGAGCCGTCGGCGTTGACCTTCATCAGGATCTTGCCGAACTCATCCGCGGTTTGCAGGCGGGTCTTGCCGATGATGGTTGCGTTCAGCTGGGTACCGGGCAGGGCGGGCAGGCCGCCCAATTGGCCAGTGGCCACTTGCACGTTCTGCGCGGAAATGGCGGTGCTGACGTCGACCGGGGTCAACTGGTAGTTGTTCAGCTTGGCCGGGTCCAGCCAGATACGCATGGCGTACTGCGAACCGAACACCTGGAAGTCACCGACACCCGCGGTACGGGAAATCGGGTCCTGGATGTTGGACACGATGTAGTTGGAGAGGTCGTCCTTGGTCATGCTGCCGTCTTCCGACACCAGACCGATCACCATCAGGAAGTTCTTCACCGACTTGGTCACGCGGATACCCTGCTGCTGCACTTCTTGCGGCAGCAATGGGGTCGCCAGGTTCAGCTTGTTCTGCACCTGAACCTGGGCGATGTCCGGGTTGGTACCCTGGTTGAACGTCGCGGTGATGGTCATGCTGCCGTCGGAGTTACTGTCCGAGGCGACATAACGCAGGTTGTCGATACCGTTGAGCTGTTGCTCGATGACCTGCACCACGGTGTCCTGCACGGTTTGTGCGGACGCGCCTGGGTAGGTCACCTGGATATCAATAGCGGTCGGCGCGATGGCCGGGTACTGGTTGATGGGCAACTTCAGGATCGACAGGGTCCCGACCAGCATGATCACCAGGGCAATTACCCAGGCAAAAATGGGACGGTCGATAAAAAATTTCGACATGGGTTACTCCCCTTTGCCAGCAGCGGCAGCAGGAGCGGAACCGGCGGGCTTGGCGTTGTCAGCGTCCTTGACCTGGACTTCGATGCCCGGCTTGATGAATTGCAGGCCTTCGGTGATCACGCGGTCACCGGCGTTCAGGCCTTTTTCCACCAGCCAGTAAGCGCCGTCAGTGCGGTTGGCCACCAGGGTGCGTTGCTCGACCTTGTTGTCCTTGTTCACCACCAGCGCCGTCGGAATGCCCTTGATGTCGCGGGTCACGCCTTGCTGTGGCGCCAGGATGGCCTTGCTGTTCACACCGGCTTGCAATTGGGCGTGTACGAACATGCCCGGCAACAGGGTGTGGTCAGGGTTGGGGAACACGGCGCGCAGCGTCACGGAACCGGTGGTCTGGTCGACCGACACTTCGGAGAACTCCAGCTTGCCTTCCTGGCCGTAGTCGCTGCCGTCTTCCAGGGTCAGCTTGACCTTGGCGGCATTGGCGCCGGCTTTTTCCAACTGGCCGCTTTCCAGGTCGCGGCGCAGTTTGAGCATTTCAGCCGACGACTGCGTGACGTCGACGTAGATCGGATCCAGTTGCTGGATCACGGCCATCGCATCGGCCTGGCCATTGCTGACCAGTGCGCCTTCGGTCACCGAAGAACGGCCGATACGCCCAGAGATCGGCGCGAACACTTTGGTGTAGCGCACGTTGATCTGGGCCGTTTGAACGTTTGCTTCGGCGGTCATGCGGTTGGCGACGGCGGTGTCGTATTCCTGGCGGCTGACGGCTTGTTCATCGACCAACTGCTTGTAGCGGTCGGTGATGGATTTGGTCTGGGTCAGGGTGGCTTGTGCGCTTTTCAGGGTCGCGTCGTACACCGACGGGTCGATCTGATAGAGCTGCTGGCCTTCCTTCACGTCTGCGCCTTCCTTGAACAGGCGCTTGAGAATGATGCCGTTGACCTGCGGGCGAACTTCCGCGATGCGGTAGGCGGTGGTGCGGCCAGGCAGCTCGGATGTCAGGGTATAGGCTTGCGGTTGAATGGTGACCACGCCGACCTGAGGGGTTTGAGCGGGCGGAGCCGCTTCTTCCTTTTTACATCCGCTGAGCAGCGATGCCAGGGCGACGGCAGTGACCAGAGCGGTAACAGCTGGCTTAAGTTGCATGAAGATCCTCGGGTCAGGCGCGCAGAGTGCGCACAAGCAGTGTGGAAGGGTAAAAAACAAACGGTGAGTAGATAAGTAGCTTGCTACGCAATATACTTACGTTCATGGTTGTTTGTAAACTCTTGACAGGTTTCGCGCTTTGTTGACAAAGCAACGCCCGAAACCTCGATTCCATTACGTTCGGCACCCGTGACGGTGTCGTCCCACAAATATTTTGATGATCGTCCGCGTCTATTAACGTTGCGTTAACGATAGTCTCAAGTGTCTTGATTGAGGTTTTACTGCCATGGTTCGTCGCACCAAAGAGGAAGCTCAGGAAACGCGCAGCCAGATTCTCGATGCCGCCGAGCAAGCCTTCTATGAGCGCGGCGTCGCGCGCACCACGTTGGCCGACATCGCCGCGTTGGCCGGTGTGACGCGGGGCGCCATTTACTGGCACTTCAGCAATAAATCCGATCTGCTGCGGGCGCTGCTCGATACGTTGCATGAACCGCTGGATGAATTGGCCAGGGCCAGTGAAAGCGAGGATGAACTCGACCCACTGGGCTGCATGCGCAAGCTGCTGATTCATCTGTTTCATCAAGTGGCCCTGGACCCGAAAACCCGGCGCATCAACGAGATTTTGTTTCATAAGTGCGAATTCACCGATGAAATGTGCGACATGCGCCGCCAGCGCCAAACCCATAGCCTGGAATGCAACTTGCGCATCGGCCTGACACTGCGTAACGCGGTCCATCGCGGGCAGCTTCCGCAAAACCTCGACACTACCCGGGGCGCTGTTTGCATCCATGCCTACATCAACGGGTTGATTGGCCAGTGGTTGCTGGTGCCCGACAGCTTTCAGTTACATCAGGAAGCCGAACGCTGGGTGGATGCAGGGCTCGACATGCTGCGCCTGAGCCCTAGCCTGCGCAATTGAGACAAAATGCGTAATTGCATCAGGTTGTGTCAACAGTAAAGCCTAAGGACAGTCAATCGTCCTTCTGCCTGATTGGTGGGGTGACTTTATATACGGGCTGGCAGGCGGTTGATAGGTAGTCGCCTAAGTATTTTGTAGCGATATTGTTGCCGCTATGTGAAGCAATGTTTCAAAGGTGAAACATACAGTCAAAAATGTGGGAGGGGGCTTGCTCCCGATGGCAGTGGATCAGTCAACACATACAGTGACTGACCCGCCGCCATCGGGAGCAAGCCCCCTCCCACATTTGGTTTTGCGTCTGAGGTGATTACAGCGTCGGGTAATCGATGTAACCCACCGGGCCCTTGCCGTAGAAGGTTTCCGGATGCGCTTCGTTGAGCGGCGCATCGGCCTTCAGGCGCGCAGGCAGGTCCGGGTTGGCAATGAACGGCACGCCGAACGCTACGGCGTCCGCTTTACCCTCGGCCAGCCAGGCATTGGCGCTGTCCTTGGTGAAGCGCTCATTGGCGATGTACACGCCGCCGAAGGCTTTCTTCAGTTGCGGGCCGAGGCTGTCGGCGCCTTCTTTCTCGCGGGAGCAAATAAACGCGATGCCGCGCTTGCCCAGTTCGCTGGCGACGTAGGTAAAGGTTTGCGCCAGGTTGTCGTCGCCCATGTCGTGAGCATCCGCACGCGGTGCCAGGTGCACGCCCACACGGCCGGCGCCCCAGACTTCGATGGCCGCATCGGTCACTTCCAGCAACAGGCGTGCACGGTTTTCCAGGGAGCCGCCATAGTTGTCGGTACGCTGGTTGGTGCTGCTTTGCAGGAACTGGTCGAGCAGGTAGCCGTTGGCGCCGTGGATTTCCACGCCGTCAAAGCCGGCCGCCTTGGCGTTTTCGGCACCGGTGCGGTAAGCGTCGACGATCTCGGCGATTTCCGCGGTTTCCAGGGCGCGCGGCGTCGGGTAGTCGGCCAGCGGGCGCACCAGGCTGACATGGCCTTTGGCCTGGATCGCGCTAGGGGCTACCGGGGTCTCGCCGTTCAGGTACGACTCATGGGAGATGCGGCCCACGTGCCACAGTTGCAGGAAAATCTTGCCGCCCGCGCCGTGAACGGCCTTGGTCACGTTGGCCCAGCCGCGTACCTGGTCGTTGGACCAGATGCCCGGCGTGTCCGGGTAGCCCACGCCCAGCGGCGTCACGGACGTGGCTTCGCTGAGGATCAGCCCGGCTGAGGCGCGTTGCACGTAGTACTCGGCCATCAGCGCGTTGGGCACCCGGCCTTCATCGGCACGGCAACGGGTCAGCGGTGCCATGATGATGCGGTTCGACAGTTGCAGGTCGCCCAGTGTGATCGGATCGAAAATAGTCGTCATGAAATAACACCTTTCAAGTGAGTTGATCAGTTGGTCGCAGGGGCCAGGTCGGCGTTGCCGCTCTGACGGAAAGTAATCAGGGTTACCAGCAGGGCGAGGATCGCCAGCGCCGCCGCCGCCAAAGGCACGCTGGCCAGGCCGAAGCCGTGGGCGATCACGCTGCCGCCAACCCAGGCGCCGAGGGCGTTGCCGATGTTGAAGGCGCCGATGTTCAACGTGGACACCAGGTTCGGTGCGGCCTTGCCGAAGGTCACCACGTTGATCTGCAACGCGGGCACGGCGGCGAACGAGGCGGTGGCCCACAGGAACAAAGTGATTTCGGTCGGGATCACCGCGACGCTGGTCCAGCTCAACGCCGTGGACACCACCGCCATGCTGATAAACACGCCGATCAACGTGGCCGCCAGGCGCTTGTCCGCCAGCTTGCCGCCGATGATGTTGCCCACGGTGAGGCCCAGGCCGATCAGCAGCAGCGTCCAGGTCACGCCTTTGGGCGACACGCCGGTGACATCACCGAGCAGCGGTGCCACATAGGTGAAAAGGGTGAACATGGAGGCGGCGAACAGTGCGGTCATGCTCAGCGACAACCAGATACCGGCACCCTTGAGGGCCGCCAGTTCGGCGCGCATGTTGAGTTTCTCTTCGTCACGCTTGGCGGGCAGGAAACGGATCAGGCCGATCAACGCCACCACACCAATCACCGTCACCGCCCAGAACGTCGAGCGCCAGCCGGCTTCCTGGCCCAGCGCGGTACCCAGCGGTACGCCGAGCACGTTGGCCAGGGTCAGGCCGGTGAACATCAAGGCCACGGCCGATGCGCGTTTGTTGGCCGGCACCAGGTTAGCCGCCACCACCGAACCGATGCCGAAGAACGCGCCGTGGCACAGCGCGGTGACCACCCGGGCAAACATCAGCACGTTGTAGTCGCTGGCCAGGGCGCAGAGCAGGTTGCCGATAATGAAAATACCCATCAACGCTACCAGTGCGGCCTTGCGCGGCAGCTTGGCGGTGGCCAGCGCCATGAACGGTGCGCCGATGGCCACGCCCAGGGCATAGCCGGTGACCAGCCAACCGGCGCCGGGGATCGATACGCCGAGGTCCGCCGCAACATCGGGCAGCAGGCCCATGATGACGAATTCGGTGGTGCCGATAGCGAAGGCGCTCAAGGCCAGGATAAGCAGCGAGAGAGGCATTTTCGTGTCCTTTACAGCGGCGCGCTGAATTCAGCGCTGAGTTCAGTGGTAAGCGCCGCGAGGAAGGCTTGGATCGTTTCCTCGTTGCGCCGGAAAAAATGCCACTGCCCGGCCTTCTGGCTGCTGATCAATCCCGCCCGTTGCAAGGTGGCCAGGTGGGCCGACACCGTCGACTGGGACAAGCCGCAGCGTTGGTCGATCTGCCCGGCGCAGATGCCGTATTCGTGGTTGTGCAGTTGCTCGGGGAATTGCACTTTCGGGTCTTTGAGCCAGGTGAGAATGTCTCGTCGTACTGGGTGCGCCAGGGCTTTTATTATTTCGTCGAGGTCGATGGACATGGCAGTTGCTCGTTTCGGAAAGCGTTATATCGCGATGAGGCGAACTTTAAATCGCTACATCCCGATATACCAATATGATTTTGATCTGAGACCCTTCTGAATCGGTATATCGAGTTATAACGATACGTGGTTGGCAGTGCTAGACTGCGCGCCATGAATTATCTCGCACATCTGCATCTGGGCGGCCAACTTCCGGCACAACTGCTGGGTAGCCTTTATGGCGACTTTGTCAAAGGTCGCCTGCAGGGCCAGTTCAGCCTGCCGATCGAATCGGCGATCCAGTTGCATCGTTCCATCGACCGCTTCACCGACAGCCACCCGCTGGTAGGGGCGGCGTTATCGCGCTTCAGCCTTACGCGCAGGCGCTATGCGGGGATCGTCCTCGATGTGTTTTTCGACCACTGCCTGGCGCGGGATTGGGCGCTGTATGCCGACCAGCCGCTGGAGCATTTCACTTCGCAGGTGTACCGCGTGCTCGCGGCCGAACCGCAACTGCCGGGGCGGCTGGCGCAGATTGCACCGTATATGGCAGCGGACGATTGGCTGGGCTCGTACCGTGAGTTCGCGGTGATGGAGCAGGTGCTGCGCGGGATTTCGCGGCGGTTGACTCAGCCGCAGGCGTTGGAACATGCGATGCAGGAGTTGCGTGTGTTGTATGAGCCGCTGAGTGAGGACTTCCGGATGTTCTATCCACAATTGCAGGCATTTGCACAAGACCAACTGACTACTGAGATCTAGCTGTGGGAGGGGGCTTGCCCCCGATGGCGGTGGGTCAGTCACTGTATAGGTTGACTGAACTACTGCTATCGGGAGCAAGCCTCCTCCCACATTGGAACCGTGTTTAGCTCATATCAGGCGGCGAACGCTGGCCGAACAGCCACTTGTTCGGTCTCCGGCAACGGCCCGAATAACGCCTTCTGCACCGCCTGCTGCGCCTGATACGCCAGCGCCGCGCGTTCCTGCCCGGCGCAGGCAATCGGTTTGAGTACGTGGATTTCCACATCGCCCTGATCGTTGGCAAACAAGCGCATCAGGTGCGACAGCAAATCGTCATCGCCAATAAACGGCGCCAGCGCATCCACTTGCCCGTCGCGCAGGTAGCGGATCGCCACCGGTTGCAGCGATACGTGCGCGTCGATTGCGCTGGCCAGCAAACGCCCGTGGAACGTGCGCAGGCTGCGCCCGTCGGTGGTGGTGCCTTCGGGGAACATCAGCAGCGGGTGCTGTTGTTCCAAGTGACGGGTCATCTGCTTGCGGATCAGTTGGCTGTCACCCGAACCGCGACGGATAAACAGGCTGCCTGCCTTGGCGGCCAGCCAACCGGCGACCGGCCAGGTGCGCACTTCCGCCTTGGACAGGAACGACATCGGCGCCACCGCGCCCAGCAGTGGAATATCGGTCCAGGACACGTGGTTGCTCACCCACAGCATCGGCTGCGTCGGCAACTCGCCGTGCACCGTCACGCGAAAGGGCAGGGCGTTGGTCAGCCGGGCCATAAAGAACCGCGACCAGCGCTGGCGACGCACCATCGAATTGGCCACGCCCAAGCGTTCGAACAGGCCAAATACACTGGCCATGCTCAAGCCCAGCGCCACCACCACCAGCACGCGGGCGATGCGCCCGTAGATGCGTAGCCGGCTCATCACATGGCCGCCTTGAAGTGACGTGCGTAACGCGGGCAGAGCTCGTCGCGCTTGAGCAGGATGAACACGTCGGCGACCTGGAAGTCTTCGTCCCAGCATGGCTCGCCGCAGATCTTCGCGCCCAGGCGCATATAGGCCTTGAGCAGCGGCGGCATTTCGGCAATTACGTTGGACGGCAAGTCCAGCGCCGGCAGCGGTTTTTTCGGTTCGGCGCGCAGGTGTTCGTTGCACAGGTAGCGTTCGCGCAGGCGCTGCATGATGGCGTGGGCCTGGATACCGCCGTCGTGCATCGGAATGCTCGCGCAACCCATCAAATAGCTGTAGCCGCCCTGGTTGAGCACTTCGGCCAACTCGCCCCACAACACCGCGATGGTGCCGCCGTTGCGGTAAGCCGGGTCGACGCAGGTGCGGCCGATTTCCAGGATCGGCCCTTGCAGGTGCAGCAGGCCATGCAGGCTGAATTCTTCTTCGCTGTAGAACCGGCCCAGGGTGCTGGCGGCCTGGTGGTCGAGCAAACGGGTGGTGGCGACCAATCGACCGCTGTTCAAATCCCGCACGCCGATGTGGCTGCAGTGAACATCATAGTCATCCATGTCCAGGCCATGTTCCGCGCCTTTCAGCTTGGCGTTGAATTCGCCGCTGAACACGTTGAACCGCAGGGCCTGGGCTTCCTGCAAAGCGTTGGCGCCAACCAGGCGTTCGGCTTGCAGGCGGCGTTCATTGCCGGTGTCGCTGATGCGGGCGATCTGAGTCATGGCGAATCTCCGAGTGCCAGCCACTTTCGGCCGGTCGACTTGTTTGTCCAAACTCAGGCTATGTAGCCCCGGTGTCATCTCCATGAAGTTATGGTGACGCTTGGATGACAGCCCCTCTGTCGTCAATCTGTCATGCGCCTGGGCTAGGCTCGCGGGCTCGAATGCCCCCTTGAGTCTGCGTCCATGGTCAGAGGCTTGTTGTGTGTTGCCCTGCTGTTCATCACCGTTACCGCCCGCGCTGAAACCTGGCCCGACACGGACTGGGTCAAGGGCCCGCCACTGTCCGGCCCCGCCGTCGAAGCCCTCGAAACCTACGCATTCCCTGCGCGTGATGACGCCACCCGCCAAGGCATTCGCACCGACGCGTTGCTGGTGATTCGCGACGGCCAGGTCATTTATGAACGCTACGCCGCGCCCACCACCGCCAGCACGCCGCACCTGACCTGGTCGATCAGTAAAAGCCTGATGGCCACCGTGCTCGGCGTGGCCTACGGCGATAACCGCTTCAAACTCAGCGACCCCGTGGCGCGTTTTTACCCGCCAATGAAACAGCACCCGACGGTGACCATGGCCGACCTGCTGCACTGGGCCTCGGGCCTGGACTGGCAGGAAGACTACGAATACGCGCCGCTGAAATCTTCGGTGGTCGCGATGCTCTACACCCGAGGCCGCAGCGATATGGCCGAGTTCGCCGCCAACTCCGACTCATTCAGCGCCCCCGGTCAGGCTTTCCGTTACTCCAGTGGCGACAGCAATTTATTGTCCGCCGCGCTCAAGGGCATGCTCGGCCACAAGGCCTACATGAGTTACCCGTGGGATGTGCTGTTCCAGCCGCTGGGCATTCGCAACGCCACCTGGGAAACCGATGCCGACGAAACCTTCGTCGCCTCGTCCTACGCCTACCTCACCGCCCGCGACCTGGCTCGCGTAGGGTTGTTGATGGCACGTGACGGGCGTTGGCACCAGCAGCAATTGCTGCCCAAGGAGTGGGTCGCCTTCAACCGCCAGCCGTTCGCTCACTACAACACCGGCCAGGACGAAGCCGTTCCCGGCGGCCACTGGTGGCTTAACCAGGGCACGCCAAAGCCTTGGCCCGACGCCCCCGCCGACACCTTCGCCGCCCTTGGCCACTGGGGCCAGGCACTGTTCATAATGCCCGCCGAACACGTGGTGATCGTGCGCTACGGCGATGATCGCGACGGTACTTATCGTCACAACGAACTGCTTAAACGCGTACTCGCAGCGGTGCAGCCATGATCCGTCGTCGGCCGTTTACCAGCCTGTTCCTGCTGCTGTTGCTCGCCTTGCTCGGCTGGGGGTGGCACGAGCGCGTCAACCTGCAGGCCTTCCCCGACATCATCGCGGCGTACACCGCCAAGGAATACTGCTCGTGCCGGTACGTGGCGAATAACCCGGCGCCGTATTGCCTGGGGTATGTAAAGCAATACGTACCCACCAGCGCGTTCAGGGATAACCCGCAGCGCAGCGAGGTGACGGCGACTGGGTTGGGGCGCACGCACACGGCGCGGTGGTTGGGCGAGCGGCAGGGGTGTCGGTTGACCCCCTGATTCAGCCCTTCTCCCACATTTGGATTTGCGCCGCTCGTGACATGCGCTTAAGGTTCGTCCAGGTTTTTCGCCCCACGAGTTTTTATGTTCAACGCGTCTGTGTTCAAACCCCTGGCCTTCACCTTGCTGGCCGGTGCCGCCGTGCCCGCCCACGCCGACTGGTACCTGGACAACGAGTCCTCACGCCTGTCGTTTGTCACCACCAAAAACACCGAGATCGCCGAAGTGCAGCGCTTTCTGGTGCTGCACGGCAAGGTCGATGGCAAGGGCGCCGCGCAGTTGGAGGTGGAGTTGGAGTCGGTCAACAGCGGCATCCCGCTGCGTGACGAGCGCATGCGCAATAGCCTGTTCCAGATCAAGACCTTCCCTGAAGCGCTTATCAACACGCAGATCAACCTGCAACCCATCAACGAACTTGCCCCCGGCGCGCAATTGGAATTGCGTTTGCCGCTGAGCGTGACCCTGCACGGCAAAACCCAGACCTACAGCGCCGAATTACTCGCCACGCGCCTGGATGACCGGCGCTTCCAAGTGGTCACCCTGGAACCTGTGGTGTTGCATGCCGAGGATTTCGACCTCGCGCCGGGTGTGGCGGCGTTGCGCAAGGCGGCGGGGCTCAAGTCGATCAGTTTGTCGGTGCCGGTGGGTGCGGTGCTGATTTTTACGGCGCGCTGAAGTGAGTGGCGCGGTGTTCCCGTGGCGCAGCGCCAACCGTTTCGAGTTGCTGATCGACGGGCCGCGTTTTTTTCCGCAGATGCTGGTGGGCATTGCCCGCGCCGAACGTCAGGTTGATCTGGAGTTGTATTTGGTGGAGGCCGGTGCCTGCGCCGAAGCCATGGTGCAGGCGTTGGTGCTGGCCGCCGAGCGCGGCGTGCGGGTGCGCTGCCTGTTCGATGATTACGGCAGCCTGGCGTTTACCCTCGGGCTGCGTAAGCGCTTGACCGAGGTGGGTGTGGAGTTGCGTTTTTACAATCGCCTGAATTGGCGGCGTTGGATGCGCAACCTGTATCGCGACCACCGCAAGTTGCTGTTGATTGACCAGAGCATCGCCGTGGTTGGCGGTACCGGCGTTACCGATGAATTCTGGACGCCAGGGCAGGACACCGCCGACTGGCATGAAGTCATGGTGCAGATCAGCGGCCCGCTGGTACTGGACTGGCAAGCGCTGTTCGACCGGCAATGGCACGCCAACGTGGCTCGCCGGGAGTGGAAGCCGGCCACCCACTTTGGGTTGCCGCGCCTGCCCAAGCTGCCGGCCACCGGGCCTGGGCTGGGTCGCGTCGCGTATGCCGACGCCCGTCAACACCGCGACATTCTGCAATCGTTGATCCGTGCACTTAACAACAGCAAGGCACGCATCTGGCTGGCCACGCCTTACTTCCTGCCCACGTGGGGCGTGCGCCGTGCGTTGCGCCGAGCGGCCGGGCGTGGGGTGGATGTGCGTTTGCTGCTCACCGGCCCGCGTACCGATCACCCCTCCGTGCGTTACGCCGGGCACCGTTATTACCCGCGTTTGCTGCGCTCGGGCGTGCGGATATTTGAATACCAACCGTGTTTTCTGCACCTGAAGATGGTGCTGGTGGACGACTGGGTCAGCATCGGTTCGTGCAATTTCGACCACTGGAATCTGCGGTTCAATCTGGAAGCCAACCTTGAGGCGTTGGACCCTGAGTTGACGCAGGCGGTCGCGGGCAGTTTCGAGCGTGATTTCGGGCAAAGCCAGGCGGTGAGCCTGGAGGCCTGGAAAGCACGGCCATTGTGGCGGCGGGTTAAGCAGCGGGTGTGGGGCTGGATTGATCGGTTGGTGGTCAACCTGTTGGATCGGCGGGGGTAAGGCACCCCCGCCGGTGGCTTAAAACTGCAGCGTGTACTGGGCGGTGAGGCTTTGGTCGCGCGTGCGTTCGCCCCGCTGCCGAGTGAAGCTCAGGTCGATGGCACTCGCGCGGGTCAGGCGCGCGGTGGCGCCCAACTCCATGCGGGTACTGAGGCGATCCAGCGGCGCACCGCTGACAGTCATCACCCCTGCGCCATCCCAGGCGGCCTGGGTGGAAGGCTGCAGGTCGCCGCTGGCATGGGTGTAGGCCAGAGCGCCACGCACGCTCAGCCATGATGGGCCGATTTGCGCCTTGCCCAGGTCGAGGTTGAGTCGCACACCGCCGGTGGTCAGGTTGACGCTTTCTTTCGAACCTTTGCCGCGCAGTGCCGCCACGCCGCCTCGCTCGTTGTAACCCTTGCTGCGCTGCTGCACGTTGGCCAGTTGCACATAGGGCTGCCAATCCCAGAAGTCATGGATGAACCTGTAGTTGGCTTCGGCAAACGTCTGCACCGTGCGGCTGGCGTAGTGGGCGGACAGGCGGTTCTCTACGCCGGGGAAGCTGACGCGGCGCTTGGTCTGGATGTCGTGTTGCGCATAGGCGATGCCGCCATAGAGGCCGAACGCGTCCCAGGTGTGCCCGGCGTGCAGGCCCAACTGGTAGGTGTCGACAGTCGCTTTGCCGCGTGGCCCGGCCTTGATTTCGGTGCTACCGGTGCCGGCCACCAGCCCCATGCGCGTGCCTTGTTCCAGTTGATGATCGAAACCGACCAGCAGGCCCGTGCTGCTGTGCGACGTGCGTGCGCTGCCGTTATCGCCTGCCAGTTGGCCGGATTGGCGGGGCAGCAGCACCCATGCGCCACGGCTCGCCGCATCTGATTCGTCGGCGCGGCTGTCGTGCGCAACGCGTTGACGCTCAAGCACCGCCTGGCGCAGCACACGGCTGTTTTCGATCAACACCGCCTGGGTGCTGGCATGCAGTTCGCCGCTCAACTGGTCGAGGGCGGACGGCGCCTGGTCCGGAAACAGTGCTGTCAGGCGTTGCAGCAACGGGGTGGGCGAGGTTTGCGCGTCTGCCGCAGCGGCGACGGCGCGTTGGTTGGCAGTGTCGGCCGCTGACGCCAGGGAGCGCCCACGGCCGAATTCCACCAGCAAGTCATTGCCCTGCTTGAGCTGCGAAACGCTCAGGAAGGGGGAGAACTCACGATGGTCAATCGAGGCAAACTCGCCGTTCAACGTGCCTTTGGCCTGCAGGATGTTGTAGCGCTGGCCCAAGGGGTAGCTGTTGGGCGATGCGTTCAGGTACAGCGTGCCGCCGTTGATCGAAGCCTGCCGGCTGACCTGCAGGTTTGCCGCAGCGGGCTGAGCCACCAGGCCGGTCATCAAGGTTGCGCCGCCGGCTTGCTGATAATCACCCTCTACAGCCAGCGTGCCATTGAGGCGCAGGACACCGCCGTCGAGTGCGACGTCGCCCTTGAGACGGTTGGTACCGTCCAGTTCCAGAACGCCTTCCTTGAGCGTGGCCCCGGCAAAACTGTTATTACCGCTCAGGCGCAGCCAGCCGATACCGGTTTTTTCCAGGCGTCCGGGGCCGCTGATATCGTTGCGCCAGTCGTCCCAGGCAGCGCCTTGCCAGACGATGGCGCCGCCGGCAGGACGGTCCATATTCACCACGGTATCGACGCGCAATTGGCCGGGCCCATCGATGGCTTTTTTCAGGTTCATCAGGCCCCAGCCGTAGACGTCGTCCACGCCCGGCTCGCCGAGGTCGGTGGCCGTGGTCAGCAGTACGTCGCGGATCTGCGGGTTGCTGAGGTAAGGGAAGCGTTCCATCAGCAACGCCAGCCCGCCGGTGACGTGGGGGGCGGCCATGGAGGTGCCTGACTGAGTCGAGTAAGCGAGTTCGGGTGTGTCGCCGGTCACTTTGAAACCGTCGACCGCGCCTTCGTCGTCGTAGTGATTTTCGGTGTTTACCGAGCCTGCCACCCAGGTGGATTGGATGCCCGTTCCCGGTGCGGCCAGGCACCAGTCTTTGCTGAAACCGCAGCGGTAGGAACGATCGCTCAAGGTCAGCTCTTTATTTAAATTGACCACGCTCAACCAATACGGCTCAAGCTCTGCCATGGCGCGTGGCAGGCTGGCATGAAGTCCGGGAAAGGGCGCCGTTTGCGGGGACATGTTTTCTACCCGGGTATTGCCCGCTGCCCAGACTTGCAGCATGCCGTATTTGACCGCGCTGTCGGCAATGGCCTTGAGCTCTGGGTATTGGAGGTTACTGGTGTTGTTTAACAACGCGTCCAGCGCTGCTTCATCCGCCGGCAATGTCGGGGCGCCCCAACTGTGGTTGACCACACGCACGCCCTGCCTGTGCAGGTCGGCGTAGGCGAGGTCGACCGCTTCGCGCGTCATATTGGCGACCATGAAGGGTGATTCACCAGGCGTCCCTTGGTAGGTATTGCTGAACCGGCGCACCGCACTCACGGTGGCGGCGTAGGCAACGCCCTGTGCGCCTTCGCCATTTCGATTGGCCAGCGCGATACCCGCAACGTGAGTACCGTGCGGGTCGTATCGGTTGCTCACGTTCTTGAGGTAGTTGTCCAGTTCCTCTCTGGTGAGGTCACCATTTTCAATGGCCTCTTCCAGGGCGAGCAACGCTTCGGGTGGCAGTGCATCCACAACGTTTACGGCACCACGGTCACCTTCGCTGTAGAAGCAGCCGTCGTACAGCACGGTATCGCTCATGCACCCAGGGTCTGCCAGACGCACGCCATTATTGGGCTTGCCCGCAAACTCGCTATGACGCAGGTCGGTTCCGGAGTCATACACCCCCAGGCGTACACCCGCGCCGCTCAAACCTCGGGCATAGGCGTAATCGGCACCTACGGCGCCCAGCCCCCAGTTACGTTTGAATTCTTCGCTGCGCCAACTGGCCGCGTCGTGCAGCCGGCCTTGTTCCACATAATTTGCAGCATCAACGGGCGTACCCGAGAGGCCGCCAAGGACACAGAGGGCGAACGCATTCCGCTTGAACGATGATGGATCGAACGTCTTTCGAGTTGCCGCTCGGGCGTTTTTCGTGGGCGACATAGTCCACACACCTGCACATGAAATTGGGCGGACAGGGTGTGCGAGTACGCAGGGGGCTTGATGTAGGACTTGGCTTGGAGAGGTGAGCGAAAGTTAACTTAGCGCGGCTCGACACGGGCGAGCACGTGGCCCCCTCTTTTGCTGAAGAGGGGGCCGCGGGTATTACAACAATTCGAACGTCTGCTGCTGCACGTCCTGGGAGTCCAACCCGATCTGCACATTGAACTCACCCGGTTCCGCCGCGTACTTGAGCTGGGTGTTATAGAACTTCAAGTCTTCTTCGGTAATGGTGAAGTGCAGGGTGCGCTCTTCGCCGGCCTTGAGCATGATTTTCTGGAAGTTCTTCAGCTCTTTGATCGGGCGGATCATCGAGCCGGCCACGTCTTGGATATACAGCTGCACCACGGTCTCGCCGTCGACCTTGCCGGTGTTTTGCACGGTGACGCTGGCGTCGAGCTTGCCGGTCTTGTTCAGGGTGGTGGACGACAGCGCCATGTCCGACAGGCTGAAGGTGGTGTAGCTCAGGCCGTAGCCGAATGGAAACAGCGGCCCGGTGGTGTCATCGAAATACTGCGAGGTGTAGTTGCCCGGCTTGCCTGGGGTGAACGGCCGGCCGATGGTCAGGTGGTTGTAGTAGGTCGGAATCTGCCCCACGGAGCGTGGGAAGGTGATCGGCAGCTTGCCCGACGGGTTGTAGTCACCGAACAGCACATCGGCGATGGCGTTGCCGCCTTCGGTGCCGGCGAACCAGGTTTCCAGGATGGCGTCGGCCTGTTGGTTCTCTTCGAGGATCGACAATGGACGACCATTCATCAGCACCAATACCAGCGGTTTGCCGGTGGCCTTGAGGGCTTTGATCAGGTCGCGCTGACTTTGCGGGATGTTCAGGTCGGTGCGGCTCGACGACTCGTGGGACATGCCACGGGACTCGCCAACGGCGGCGACCACTACGTCGGCCTCCTTGGCGGCCTTGACCGCTTCGTCGATCATTACCTGCGGCGCGCGCTTGTCATCCACCACTTCCGGGGCATCGAAGTTGAGGAAATTGAGGTAGTCGACCACCGCCTTGTCGTTGGTGATGTTGGCGCCACGGGCGTAGATGATTTTGCCTTTCTCGCCGATCACCGCGTTCAGGCCGTCAAGCAGGGTCACCGATTGTTCGGGTTTGCCAGCAGCCGCCCAACTGCCCATCATGTCGATCGGCGCCTTGGCCAGCGGGCCGACCAGGGCGATGGTCGCGGATTTTTTCAGGGGCAGGGTGTGGTTGTGGTTTTTCAGCAGCACCAGGCTGCGGCGCGCGATATCACGCGCATCGGCGCGGTGCAGGCGGCTTTCGGCGTAGGTGTCGGCCGGGTCGTCCTCGGCCTTGCCGATACGCAGGTACGGGTCCTTGAACAGGCCCATGTCATATTTGGCGCCGAGCACTTCACGCACGGCGTTGTCGATGTCGCTCTGCTCGATCTCGCCGGACTTGAGCAACCCTGGCAGCTCCTTGCCGTACAGCGAGTCGTTCATGCTCATGTCGATGCCGGCCTTGATCGCCAGCTTGGCGGCTTCACGCCCGTCCTTGGCCACGCCGTGTTTGATCAGCTCGAAGATCGCGCCATGGTCGCTCACGGCCAGGCCCTTGAAGCCCCAGTCCTTGCGCAGCAGGTCGTTCATCAGCCAGGTGTTGGCGGTGGCGGGCACGCCGTTGATCGAGTTGAGCGCCACCATCACGCCGCCGGCACCGGCCTTGATTGCCGCGTGGTAGGGCGGCAGGTAGTCCTGGTACATCTTGACCGGGCTCATGTCGACCACGTTGTAGTCGCGCCCGCCTTCCACCGCGCCATACAGGGCGAAGTGCTTGACGCTGGCCATGATGCTGTCGGCGTTCGCGGGGCTGGCGCCCTGGAAGGCGCGCACCATCACTTGGGCAATGCGCGAGACCAGGTAGGTGTCTTCACCGAAACCTTCGGACGTGCGCCCCCAGCGTGGGTCGCGGGAGATGTCGACCATCGGCGCGAAGGTGATGTCGAGGCTGTCGGCGGCGGCTTCCTGGGCGGCGATGCGCCCGGAGCGGCCGATGGCGTCCATGTCCCAGCTGGACGCCAGGGCCAGGCTGATCGGGAAAATGGTGCGGTGGCCGTGGATCACGTCATAGGCGAAGAACATCGGGATCTTCAGGCGGCTGCGCATGGCCGCGTCCTGCATCGGACGGTTTTCCGGGCGGGTGATGGAGTTGAACGTGCCACCGATGCGGCCGGCGGCGATTTCCTTGCGGATCAGCTCACGGGGCATTTCGGGGCCGATGCTGATCAGGCGCAATTGGCCGATCTTTTCATCCAGGGTCATCTGCTTGAGCAGGTCGCTGACGAAGGCGTCCTTGTCTTTAAGCGCAGCAGGCTTTGTTTCTGCCCATACGGGGTGACTGGCCAGAGTGGCAACAAGGCCGAGCAAACACAGCTTTTTCATGAATATCCTTTTTCGGCTCACTGCACAGCACCATGGGCGCCGTCGGCCAAAATGTGGGGAGCGTCTATTGTTGTTCGGGTGTTGTTCAGATAAATGCAGCACACTCTGAACTCTTTTTCGCGCTGGGCATCTTTGTAGCTGATTGGCTCGATGCATTCCAGTGGTGGCGGATTATGCCCCAAGCGCGTGGTTTATAGGGTTAGTCGTCAAATTCCATCAAAGATTGGGCAGGAGATACACCATGCAAGCAGCACACGGTTACCGCTGGGGCTTCAAGGCCGCGGCTTTGCTATTGATCAGCACCGTGCTGAGCGGTTGCGGCATCAATAACATCCCCACGCTGGATGAGCAGGCCAAAGCCGCCTGGGGCCAGGTGCAGAACCAGTACCAGCGCCGCGCCGACCTGATCCCCAACCTGGTGGAAGTGGTCAAGGGCTACGCCGCCCACGAGCAGGACACCCTCACTGCCGTGATCGAGGCGCGGGCCAAGGCCACCTCGATCCAAGTGGACGCCAGCACCCTCGACAACCCGGAAAAACTCAAGCAGTTCCAGCAAGCCCAGGACGGTTTGAGCGGCGCCCTCAGCCGCTTGATGGTGGTGTCCGAGCGTTACCCGGACCTTAAGGCCAACCAGAACTTCCTGGCCCTGCAATCGCAACTTGAAGGCACCGAAAACCGCATTGCCGTGGCCCGTCGTGATTTCATCCAGGCTGTGCAGGCCTACAACACCGAGATCCGCACCTTCCCCGGTCGCCTGTGGCACAGCGTGATGTACAGCGACTTGCCGATCCGCGCCACGTTTGAAGCCACCAGCGCCGATGCCGATAAAGCACCGCAAGTGAAGTTCAAATAAGGCTGCACTGAGGTGTCGATGCGTTTATTACGGATAGGCCTGGCGCTGTGGCTGTTGGCCTGCGTGGGCGCGGCCCAGGCGGCGTTGACCTTCCCGGCGTTGACCGGGCGGGTGGTGGATAACGCCCAGATGCTCGACCCGGCGACGCGCCAGCAGCTAACCCAACAGTTGCAGGCGCTGGAGCAAACCTCCGGTGACCAGATCGTGGTGGTTACCGTGCCCGACCTGCAGGGCGTGCCCATTGAAGACTACGGTTATCAATTGGGGCGTGCGTGGGGCATTGGCCAGAAGGGCAAGGACAACGGCGCACTGTTGATCGTCGCCCGCGATGAGCGCAAATTGCGCATCGAAGTGGGTTACGGCCTGGAAGGCGTGCTCACCGACGCGCAGTCCTGGGTGATCGTCAACCAGGTCATTGTTCCCAAATTCAAGGCCGGCAACTTCAGCCAGGGCATCAGCGACGGCGTGGCCGCGATGATCCAGGTGGTGGGCGGCGAGCCGCTGGCGGTGCCCGCCCATGTGGCGGATGCCAATTTCGCCAAGGATAATCCCGGGTTTTCCATTGGCCTGTTCGTGCTGCTGATCGGCGTGTTGTGGTTGTGCAACCGCATGGGCCTGCCGGTGGGGGCGATCTTGCTGGCGCTGCTCAGCAGCGGGCGCGGCGGCGGGGGAGGCGGTGGTGGCGGTGGTTTCCGTGGCGGTGGTGGCGGTTTTGGCGGCGGCGGCGCTTCAGGTGGCTGGTGATGACAATAACGAGAAAAGAGCATGTACAACCATGGCATTACTGACTGAACACGAGCAACGCCAAGTCGCCGAAGCCATCGCCCGGGTCGAGCAACAGACCGACGCCGAACTGGTGACGGTACTGGCCGCGCGTGCCGATGATTACGCCTACATCCCGTTGTTGTGGGCCAGCTTGATCGCGTTGGTGGTGCCAGGTGTGGTGCATTACCTGTCGGGCTACCTGACCATGTACACCTTGTTGCTGGCGCAATGGGCGACGTTCATTGTGCTGTGCCTGGTGTTTCGCCTGCCCAAGGTCACCACGCGGCTTATCCCCCGGTCGGTGCGCCACTGGCGTGCTTCGAACCTGGCACGTCGCCAATTCCTCGAACAGAACTTGCACCACACCCTGGGCAGTACCGGCGTGCTGATTTTTGTCAGCGAGGCCGAGCGGTATGTGGAGATCCTAGTGGATGAGGGCATTTCCAAGCGCCTGGATAACAGCAGTTGGGATGCCATCGTCAAGGCGTTTACCCAGCAGGTGAAACAGGGGCAGACGCTGGCCGGGTTTATCGCTTGCATTGAAGCCTGTGGCGAGTTGCTCAAGGTGCATGTGCCGGTGACGCAGGCTCGCAATGAGTTGCCCAATCGCCTGGTGGTACTCGAATAGCCCAGCCACCACTGAGCAAAAGTGTGGGAGGGGGCTTGCTCCCTCCCACATTGGATCTACAGTGGCTCAGGAATTTACCACTGATCAAATAACCCCGTGCCCTTAACCCCCATCCCCCCTAAAATGCCTGGTATTCCCTGCCCGAGGCGTTTTTGTTCATGTCTGTCACCGCTCAACCGGATCATCACGCCCAGTTCATCGAACTGCTGAGCACAAACCTGGCGCAGAACGCCTTTATCAAACTGGTACTGGCCAAGTACGTGGGTGACGAAGCCGAACTGCAACGGCTGATCATCAAGCCTGTGACGGTCAAGGAGCAGGCATGCCTGTCCTTCGTTTACCGCTACAAAACTCGCGACATCACCAAGAACTTGCCCTTGGCCGACGGGGTGGCAGCGATTGCCGAACTGCTGCCGGCAGCGTTCAAGAACGCGCATTTGCTGGCGCTGACCGATGAAGCGCAGTTGGAATACAGCAAGAAGAACAAAAGTTCGCTGTTCAAAAGCAAGCCGCAGCAACTGCGTGAGGCGCCCTCGGCCGAACATAACCGCGAGAAGCATCGCTTTCTCGACCTGAGCCGCCCGTTCCTCGCCGACCTGGGCGTGACCGACGCCAAGCAGGCGTTGATCCCGTCGATGTCGCGCAAGTGGAAGCAGATCAACAAGTTCATCGAAGTGTTCAGCCATGCCCTGACCTCGTCACCGCTGAAGCTTGCGCAACCGGTGCGCGTCGCCGACTTCGGCTCGGGCAAGGGCTACCTTACGTTCGCGATCCACGACTACCTGCGCAATACCCTCAAGGCCGAAGGCGAAGTCACCGGCGTGGAACTGCGCGAAGACATGGTAACCCTGTGCAACGCCGCCGCCGCCCGCCTGGAACACCCGGGGCTGGTGTTCAAGTGTGGTGACGTGCGCAGCGTGGCGCCCAGCGAGTTGGACGTGATGATCGCCCTGCATGCCTGCGACATTGCCACCGACTACGCGATCCACACCGGTATCCGTTCCGGCGCGTCGATCATCATGTGCTCGCCGTGCTGCCACAAACAGATCCGCCTGCAGATCCAGAGCCCGGTGTTGCTCAAGCCGATGCTGCAATACGGCCTGCACCTGGGCCAGCAGGCGGAAATGGTCACCGACAGCTTGCGTGCGTTGTTCCTTGAAGCCTGTGGTTACGAGACCAAGGTGTTCGAGTTCATCTCTTTGGAACACACCAACAAGAACAAGATGATCCTGGCGGTCAAGCGCGCCGAGCCGGTGGACAACGCGCAGTTGCTGGAGAAGATTCAAGAGCTCAAGGCGTTCTACCACATCAGCGAACACTGCCTGGAAACCCTGCTGCGCGCGGATGGGTTGCTGGGCTGAACACAGCACCTCACCGTTAGACGGTGTGTACCTTGGGGATGGGCGCAGGCTGCACCGCTGTCTTGCGCCCCAACATCACCGTCACGATCACCCCACACGCAAACACCCACGTAATCGGTTCGATATGTTCCCCGAAGAACAATGCCGAAAACGCGATGGTGAAGAAGATTTGCAGCAACTGAATCTGGCTGACCCGCGCAATGCCGCCCATGGCCAACCCGGCGTACCAGGCAAAGAACCCCAGGAACTGCGAGAACAGCGACACATAGCCAAACGCCCACCAGGTGCGCATGGAAATCACACCTTGATGCTGCGCCGCCAGGTACCACACCGGGCCGATCAGTACCGGTGTCGACAGCACCAGTGCCCAGCAGATTACCTGCCAGCCGCCCATTTCCTTGGCCAGGCGGCCGCCTTCGGCATAGCCCAGGCCGCCTACCGCAATGGCGCCGAGCATCAACAGATCGCCCGCCTGGATACTGCCGGCCCCGGTGATCAACGCGTAACCGAGCACCAACCCGCTGCCCAACGCCGCGCAAGCCCAGAAGGCTTTGGATGGCCGCTCATGGGACAACCACGCCGCGTACAGCGCCACGCAGAGCGGTTGCAGGCCATTGACCAGCGCACCATGGGACGCCGGCAAGGTTTGCATGGCCCAGGCCGACAGCACCGGGAAGCCCAGAATCACCCCGGCGATCACCAGGCACAGCCCGCGCACCTGGCGCCAGCCAGGCCAGCGCTCGCGGCGCCACAGCAGCAGCGCCGCCGCCGGCACTGCCGCAAACAGCGCACGGCCGAGGCCGTTGAGCAGCGGGTGGATCTCCTGCACCACGATACGAGTGAAGGGCAGGGTCAGGCTGAAGATGATGACGCCCAACAGGCCGAGGGCCATGCCGGTGTTTTCGCGCGAGTTCATGGGGTAACCGAAATCCAGAGGGCTTCAAGGGAAGCCCATCTAGCCACAACCCCCGCCGAACGCGGGCCTACAGCTGGGCGCGGATTTATCCGTACAGTTTTAGAAGAAGCGGGTGACGCTGATCTTGGCGTTGCGGCCTTCGCTGTAGACACCTTCGCCGCTGAGCGCAGGTTGGTAGCTGCGGTTGAACAGGTTGTCTACGGTGAAGTTGAATTCGGTGCCTTTGAGGCCTGCCTGTTGCGGTTTCCAGTTGGCGAACAGGCCCTGGGTGTCGTAGCTGGCGTTTTCGGTTTGGTCATAGATAAAGTCGCCGATGGTTGAGTTCAAGCCGCCAGAGTAGATGTCGGTGGGTACGCGATCGGTCTTGCGTACGAACTGGCCCTGCCAGCCCACTTGCGCGTTCCAGCTCGGAATCTTGGTGCCCAATACCACGACCCATTTGGCCGGGGGGATATCCCGTGCCCATACGTGACGGTCGGTAGCCCAGGGGTTGGTGTAGGGGTTATCGCGTTTACCTGTAGCCCAGGAGTAAGTCAGGGAGCCGAACAGGTACGTCGAGTCGTAGTAGCCCTCCAGTTCGACACCCTTGATAGTCATGCCGCCGACGTTGCGATAGTTGGTTCTGGACGCCGTGTCGGTACACACCGTATCGATATTGCCCGGCACCGTCATTTGCCGTTCGCAGCCAATGCCGGTGGCCTTCATGATTTCGTCTTCGATACGGTTGTGGAACAGGGTGGTGCGCAGTTGCAGGTTGTCATCGCGGGTAAAGACACCGGAAAAATGGGTGACGTTGCCCGCTGTGATGGCCGTAATACGCTCCGGTTCGAGGTTGAGGCTGGTGGCGCTGCGAGTGCTGTTGGCACCTTGGACCTCGTATTGTTCATCAATGACCGGCGCACGCCACGTGCGGTTCCAGCTGGCGAAGAACGCCACATCCGGGGTCACGTTCCAGAACGCGGCCAGGCGCGGCGACCATCCTGTATAGGTGCGGTCGCTGTAGTCATGGCCGACACGCGGGTCCGGGTTGCTGTAGTACGGCGCATCATTGGCTTCGCCGCGGTTGCGCACATGGTCGTAACGCAGGGACGGGGTGATTGTTACGTCGCCGAGTGTTACGGCGTCCTGCACATAGAAAGCGTTGGTATCGGCCTTGCCGTGAGGCATGAAGTAGGGCTGGAAATGCCCATAGTTGTATCTAGCGGTGTTGTAGGTCGCCCCCGGCATCCAACTTTCGGTTTCGCGGCTGTGCTTGCGGATCTGCACGCCGGTGGTGACCGCGTGTTCCAGCGGGCCGGTGGTCAGCAGGCTTATATTGCGTACCTCAAGTATTCGATCGGTGTAAGACGTTTCCATCTTGCGTCCACCGGTACTCAGGCCTATGACGGCGTTCTCGGCGCGCTCGTCAGTCTGGTCGGTCTGAGAGAATGAGTAGCTGAGTTTTAGGTCGATCAACGGATTGTTCAGCGGCTGGTATTGGTATTTGCCCGACCAGGTGGTGTCGACGGTTTCTCGGTCGGCCAGAAGACGTTTCAGCGCGCCTTCGTAGCCATACCGGTTGATGGTCGTTTGCGTGGGTGGTGACGGGTAGCTTTTAGCCGAAAACGGCGCCATGCGTTCGCTTTTGGCGCTGGAGTAGGACAGTCCCATGCTGTGTTCGTCGGTGAAGTGAGCATTGAACTTCAATAGCTCGCCTTCTACATCCTGCGCACTGTTGGGTAGGCGCTTGGGGTTTATAGGGTATTCATTGCGCGGGTCCGGCGGCGTGCCTGCCAGCTTCATGTCTGCGCCGTCGCGCTTGGTCAGGTAGATCAGGCCGTCCATGCGCCCGTCATCGGTGCGACCATACAGCGCGCCGCTGTACACCTGCTCGTGGGTATTGCTGGAGTAGCCGTACTTGGTCATTGCTCCGGCATTGCGCCCGTCCTGGAGCAGGTCCGGTGCATCTTTTGTGGTCATGTTGACCGTGCCGCCGAAACCGCCGTTGCCGTTGAATGGCGAGTAGGGGCCTTTCTCTACCTCAATGCTTTTGATCAGCTCCGGCTCGATAAAAACCGTGCCTTGTTGATAGCGTTCGAAGCCGCTTTTGGTCGCGCCATCCACGGTCATGGGCACATCTTCGGCGTCGCCCATGCCTCGAATGTTGATGGTCTGGCCGCCTGGCTTGGGTGAGCCGCCCATGAATATCCCAGGTAGGGTCTGCAGCAGCGATGGAATGTTGTCGGGCTGGTATCGATCGATATCCGCCTGGCTCAAGGTGGAACGCCCTACGGTGCTGGAGTCGACTTCATTGCCGGTGCCGATCACGCTCAGGGCGTCCAGCTGGATCGCGCCGCTGTTGGTGGTCTTGGCCTCTTCGGGCCTTACCACGTAGGTGCTGCCGACCTTGATCAAGGTGAATTCGCCGTTTTTCAGCAGGGTGCGGATCGCCACTTCCGGCGTGAAGTCACCGCTGAGGGCCGGCGCCTTTACGTTCTTGAGCAACTCTTCATCGAACAGCAGCTGGATTTTTGCCTGCTGCGCCACTTGGCTCAAGGATGTTGCCAATGGCTGCGCAGGCAGCTGCAGCGTGAGCGAGTCGGCTTGGGCGCTGAGGCTTAAGGCCAGGCAGGTGGCGATGAGGGTCGGTCGAAGAAACAGGTGCGAAGCATGGCAAGGCGCGCGAAACATGAAATCCCCCGGTGCGGCCAAATGGCCAGAAAGGTGCGCGTATCAAACGCAGACCGGAGGAAGACGGAGCAGGCAAAAAAAACCACACCTGCGAATGAAAAATATTCTCATGTGTGGCTTTCAGCGAGTTATTTGCTCGATTCAATCCGTACGATGCCATCGGCCGAGACCACGGTTTTCACCGGCAGCAGGGCCGGTAATGCGTTGAGCAGGGCGTCTGGATCGTTCACATCAAGATTGCCCGAGACCTTCAGGTGCGCCACGGCGTTGCTGACCTGCATCGGTGCCTGGGGGCGGTACAGGCTCAGTTCATCGATCAGGCCGGCCAGCTCACGGTTGCGAAACGACAAGTGGCCACCGCGCCAGTCGGCGACCTCTTCGCCGGTGAGGGTTTGTTGTTGCACGGTGCCCTGGGCGTAGCTGTAGTTGGCGCGTTGCCGGGCGCCAAGCAGGGTGGCCGGGCTTTTTGCGTCCGGCTCGAAGGCGACCTCTCCATGGGCGACGCTGACCACCAGCTGTTGCGGGCTGCGCCGCACGTCAAACCCGGTGCCCACTACCCGCACGCTGGCCTCGCCGGCTTGCACGAACAGCGGCCGTTCCTTGTCGGCGGCCACTTCGATGTACAGCTGGCCTTTGTCCAGATGCACGATGCGTTGGTGCGCGGTGAAATCCACGCGCAGGCGCGTATTGGCATTCACATACAAGGTACTGCCATCCGGCAGGGGCAAGGTGCGCATGCCCTTGGCATGCGCCGCGACCTGGGTGTGGTAAAGCGTGCGGGGCGCGCCTATCTGGGTGGCCAGTACGGCGCACAGCAACCCGGCGGCCACGGCCAGGGCAGGGCGCCACACGGAGGTTTTGCGCGTCGGCAGCGCCACGGGTTTGTTCAGTTGCTGCAATTGGGCCAGGTCGGCCCACAGTTGTTCGAACTCGGCATAGGCGCGCGCGTGCGCGGGTGTTGCCAGCCAGGCGGCAAAGGCCTTGCGGTCGGCACGGTCGGCGTCGTTGCGATGGCGGGCAAACCAACTGGCGGCCTGGGCATCGATGGCGTCGCTGTCTTCGATGTCGAGGGCGTCGGTGTCGCTCAGGCGGTTCATTCTGGCTGCTCCGTGCCGGGTTCGGTGTGAAGGCGTCGCTTGCAATGCAGCAGGGCAAAGGCGATGTGCTTTTCCACCATGCTGGTCGAAATGCCCATGCGCTCGGCGATCTGCGCCTGGCTCAGGCCTTCGAAGCGGTGCAGCATAAGGGCTTCTCGCCTGCGGGGCGAGAGTTCGGCGAGGACTTCTTTCAACTGTTCCAGGCGTTGCAGGCGCAGCGCCGCGGCCATGGGTTCGTTTTGCTCGTCGGTGACAGGTTCCGCGTCTATGTCATCGTGACCCGCATGGACGGTGTGCCGTACCTTCTGTTTGCGCCAGTGATCACGCAGCAGGTTGCGCGCCATCTGGAACAGAAACGCCCGTGGCTGCTCGACGTTGGCCCGGTCGCGGTAGTTGAGCCATTGCGCAAAGACATCCTGGGTCATGTCGGCCGCGTCGTTGACGTTGTCGGTGCGTTTGCACAGGAAATACAGAATGTCCGTATAAAACCCGCGAAAGGCATCGGCCGACAACGGGTCGGGCTTGGGACGAGACATGGATATCCTTCTTGACGAAGCACGGCTTGGAAAGGTCGCGAATGATATCGAGAATTATTGCTATTTGTCTCTATTTAAAAGGTGGGAAGGGGCCCCCTCCCACACTCGATCGCCGCTTCAGCGCAGCAATGTTCTCAGCTGTTCCATTGCCGCTTCGCCCAATGGAAACACCGGCAAGCGCGGATCGCCCACCTCCAGCCCGGTCAAGCGCAAGCCCGCCTTGATCGTCGCCGGCAACCCACCTTTGAGGATGAAGTCCAGCAACGGTAACTGGCGATAAAACAAATCCCGCGCCTTGGTCAGGTCGTTGGCCAATACGGCGTCATACAACGCGAGGTTCAGCTGTGGGATCAGGTTAGGCGCCGCCGTGCACCAGCCTTTGGCGCCCGCCGCGAAGGCTTCCAGCGCCAGCGGGTTGCAGCCGTTGTAGAACGGCACGTCGCTGTGGCGATGCAACTGATGCATGCGTTGAATATCCCCGGTGCTTTCCTTGACCATCGTGACGTTACTCACCTGCTTGATGATGCGCAGGATCAAATCCACCGACATGTCCGTGCCGCTGGTGGCCGGGTTGTTGTACAGCATGATCGGCACGCCGATGCTGTCGCCGATCGCCGCGTAGTGGGCGAGGATTTCCGCCTCGCTGAGTTTCCAGTACGAGGTCGGCAGCACCATCACCACATCGGCGCCGTTGGCCTCGGCGTACCGGGCACGGCGCACGGCTTTGGTGGTGGTCAGGTCGGACACGCTGACGATAGTCGGTACGCGCCGGGCGATCTTTGCCAGGCTGTAGGCGCTGACTTCATCCCACTCGGCATCGCTCAAATACGCGCCTTCGCCGGTGCTGCCCAAGGGGGCGATGGCATGCACGCCGCTGTCGATCAAACGGTCGATGGAGCGCCCGAGGGCATCCAGGTCGATGCGCTGGCCGTCGGCGCTGAACGCAGTGATGGTGTAGCCGATGATGCCGTGAATAGTTGGGCTGGACATGGAAAGTCTCCGGTCGAAAAAGGGCAGGTCAGTTCAGGCAATCGGCGTGTTGGCGCAGGTTCTGCCGGGCGTAGTAATTGAACGCGGCGCCATCACGCTTGGGCCGGGAGATCCAGTCGTGGGCTTCGCGCCCAAGCGCCGGCAGGATTGGCTTGATGGTGCCCGCCGCCATTGCCAGCAACTGCAACTTGGCCGCGCGCTCGATCAACTGCGCGATCACGCAGGCTTGCTCGATGCTCGCGCCGGTGGACAATTGGCCATGGTGCGAGAGCAGAATCGCGCGTTTATCGCCCAGGGCCGCGGTGATGATTTCGCCTTCTTCATTGCCCACCGGCACCCCTGGCCAGGTTTCCAGGAAGGCGCAGTCTTCGTACAGTGGGCACAGATCCATATGCGACACCTGCAACGGTACTTCCAGCATCGACAATGCCGCGATATGCGTCGGGTGCGTGTGAATAATGCAATTCACATCCGGGCGGCCACGGTACACCCAACTGTGAAAACGGTTCGCCGGGTTGGGGATGCCATGACCTTCCAGCACTTCGAGGTCTTCGTTCACCAGCAACAGGTTGCTGGCGGTGATCTCGTCAAAACCCAGGCCCAGTGGTTGAGTGTAATAGGTGCCCGGTTGCGGCCCGCGCGCGGTGATCTGTCCGGCCAGACCGGAGTCGTGGCCGTTCTCGAACAGGATGCGGCAAGTGAGCGCCAGCTTTTGCCGGTCGGTCCACGTATTATCCGCCAGGGTGTTTTGCATCTGGACCAGCGCTTGCTTGACCAGTTGGTCTTTGGGGAGTGCTAATGTCTTGGCCATATCGGTGTCCTTTGGGTGGTTCAATGGACGTCGGATTTGCTGTTTCCCGCTGCTCGCAAGGTCGTTGGGTGAAGGCAAATGACACTAATGATGCTATATGACACTTTGTGTCATTGGCAAGCGCAGCCTATCGTTTCTTGCATGGATTAACTGCAGCACATGTCTATCCGTTTGAAATTATTGAGAAAAAAACTTGGCGTAACCTTGGAGACCCTGGCCGAAAAATCCGGGATGACCAAGAGCTACTTGTCCAAGGTCGAGCGCGGGCTCAATACGCCGTCCATCGCCGCCGCGTTGAAACTGGCCAAGGCGTTGAACGTGAACGTCGAAGAACTGTTCAGCGAAGACCGTGTCAGCCTCGACAGCTACAGCCTGGTACGCAGCCACGAGCGGCCCGACACCTCACCGGGTTACGCGGTACTTGCCCATCAGGTCAGCGAACGCAGCCTGTTGCCGTTCATCATCTACCCGCCGGCGCAATTCAGCGACAAGACCTTCAAGGAGCACCTCGGGGAAGAGTTTTTGTTTGTGCATGAAGGTTCGGTCGAGGTGGATTTCATGAATGAGCGAGTGATTCTGGAGCGCGGTGACGCGCTGCATTTCAACGCGCAAAAGCCCCACCGGATTCGCTCGGTGGGGGAGGTGCAGGCGCAGTTGCTGGTGGTGGTGCACAGCGCCGAGGAATGATAGCGATGGGGCTTGAAATCAGCGTTCGACCGGCACCGACAACGCCGGATTACCCAATGCATGGGTGCGCGCCGCAAAAAACTTCAGCTGCACGCCGGTGCCGTCAAACAACTCCGAGTAGCGCCGCTTCTGCTGGCGGATAAACCCCTCGCTGCGCCCCGATACCGAGATCGCCAGGGTCGTCAGCCGGGCCTGGCGAATCGCATCCACCAAGTGTTTGTCCTGCGGCCCCAACTCATGGCCGAAAACGCACAGCGCGCCCTCGTGGTTCAACAATTGCTCATAGCAGAACGACAGGTAATCGGAGCTGCGGATGGTTTTGAGCTTCTCTTGCACCTGGCCTTCGCTGACGAACAGCGGCACGTCGTCGAGGGTCTTGATCGTATGGTTGATGGCAAAGCTGCTGAGCAAGGTGCTGTCGGTGGAAGGCAATTTGCGCGCGGTGCCGTCGAGGTTGCGCACCAGGTGCAGGCCGCCGTGCAGGTACAGAATGCGCGTGGCCTCGCAGTGGGTGTGGCGCAGGTCGAAGCTGGCGTCGGCGCTGCCGAATAGATCGTCGATGCCGGGGGCATGCAGGGTCGCCCAGTAATTGAGCAGGTCGTAATTGCTGGTGAACACCGTTGAGTAGTGCTTCAACTCGGCGTTGATCGTCGCCAGCGTCGATGGCTGCACCAGACGCCACGGGATGTGCACGCTGTGGATGGTATTGATCAAGGCTTCCTTGATTGCGTAGTAGCGATTGCGCGGTGCGGCCGAACTGACCGCCAGGGCCTTGTTGACCCGGCTGGTGGTTTTCAGCGCCCCCAGGGCCTGCTCGAAGCTACGGGTTTGCAGGGCGTCGAACACGCTGAGTTCGGATTGGCTCAGGGGTTTTTCTTCCACGGTGCGTGCGTTTTCAAACAGCGAGTCGTAGGCGAAGTCTTCCCAAATCGTGCGGCTTGCGCCGTTGCCGATCAAAATCCCGCTGAAGTGGATGGCGCTGCGCAGTGCGCTCCAGTCTTCAAGGTGGGCGTCAATAGCTTGGAAGTCCTTCATTGCGGCGGGTCTACTCAAATCGGCTGGGTGGTGACTTTATCACGAGCCGGCGTTGATCCTGATCAAGATGCCGCTGGCGCGCGAGGTCGATGCTGTAGGCATAAACGTTATCCGAGGATTCGCCATGAGCAGCACCTTTTTCATTCCCGCCGTCAACATCATGGGCACCGACTGCCTCGACGAAGCCATGAACGCGATTCGCAACTACGGCTTTCGCAAGGCGCTGATTGTCACTGACGCCGGCCTGGCCAAGGCGGGCGTGGCGAGCATGATCGCCGAGAAACTGGCGATGCAGGACATCGATTCGGTGATTTACGACGGCGCCAAGCCCAACCCCAATGTGGAAAACGTCGAGAAAGGCCTGGCGCTGCTGCAGCAAAGTGCCTGTGATTTCGTGGTGTCTTTGGGCGGCGGTTCGCCCCATGACTGTGCCAAGGGCATCGCCCTGTGCGCGACCAACGGCGGGCACATTGGTGACTATGAAGGTGTCGACCAATCAGCCAAGCCGCAACTGCCCTTGGTGGCCATCAACACCACCGCCGGCACCGCCAGTGAGATGACCCGTTTCTGCATCATCACTGACGAAACCCGTCACGTGAAAATGGCCATTGTTGACCGCAACGTCACGCCGCTGCTGTCAGTCAACGACCCCTCGTTGATGGTCGGCATGCCCAAGGGCCTCACCGCCGCCACCGGTATGGACGCCTTGACCCATGCCATCGAAGCCTACGTGTCCACCGCCGCCACGCCGATCACCGATGCGTGCGCCATCAAGGCGATAGAGTTGATCAGCGCCAATCTGCGCCTGGCCGTACGCGACGGCAGTGACAAGGCCGCCCGGGAAAACATGGCGTACGCGCAGTTCCTCGCCGGCATGGCCTTCAACAACGCATCCCTGGGGTTCGTGCACGCCATGGCGCACCAACTGGGTGGTTTCTACGACTTGCCCCACGGCGTGTGCAATGCGGTGCTGCTGCCCCATGTGCAGAGCTTCAACGCCAGCGTCTGCGCCAGACGCCTGAGCGACGTGGGCCGCGCATTGGGCGCTGACACCAGGGGCATCAGCCATGAAGAGGGCGCCCAAGCGGCCATCGCCGCCATTCGCAGCCTGGCCCAGGATGTTGAAATTCCCGCCGGCCTGCGCGAACTGGGGGCCAAATTGCAGGATATTCCGCTGCTGGCCGGCAATGCCCTCAAGGATGCGTGTGGGCTCACCAACCCACGACGCGCGGATCAGCGGCAGATCGAGGAGATCTTTCGCAGCGCGTTTTGAATAGGGGCAGCGGCACGCTGCACGCGTTAAGCTACAAGTCGAATGCGTTTAACTTGAGCTTGCGGCGTGCCGCTGAGGTCCCCTTATGAGAGTTCTGTTATTCGGCGCCACCGGCATGGTTGGCCAGGGCGTCCTGCGTGAATGCCTGTTGGCCGCCGACGTGCAGGAGGTCGTCGCCGTCGGCCGCACGCCGTTGCCTCAGGAGCACGGCAAGCTGCACCAGGTATTGCACAGCGACATGCTCGATTTCCATCCCCTGGAAAACCTGCTGCAAGGCTTTGATGCGTGCTTCTTTTGTCTCGGCGTTTCGTCGGCAGGCATGAATGAAACCCGCTACACCCACCTCACCTATGACCTCACGCTGGTTGCCGCCAGCACCTTGGCGCGGCTCAATCCTCAGATGACGTTTATCTATGTGTCCGGCGCCGGTACCGACCGTTCCGAAGCGGGCAAGTCGATGTGGGCGCGGGTCAAGGGCAAGACCGAAAATGCGTTGCTGCGCTTGCCGTTCAAGGCCGTGTACCTGTTCCGGCCGGGGCTGATCCAGCCGCTGCACGGCGTGCGCTCGAAGACGCCGCTGTATCAAGGTTTTTATGCCGTCCTGGGCCCGTTGCTGTCGCTGGTGCGCCGTGTCAGGCCGGGCTGGGTGGTGAGTACCGAGACGGTCGGCCGGGCGATGTTGCAGGCGGTGCGTCAGGGCGCGCCGCAACCGGTGGTGGAGCAGGCCGATCTCCATCGCTTGGCCGGCGAGCGTCACTGATGTTGCACAAAAGCCTGGTGCGCCGCCTCGACCTGATCACCTTGCAGTTGTTTGTCTCGGTGTTCGAGGAGGGTACGCTGACCCGCGCCGCCGCCCGCGAAGCCATAGCGGTATCGGCCGCCAGCAAGCGCCTGATGGATCTGGAGCATGTGTTGGGCGTGAGCCTGTTCGTGCGCCGCGCCAAGGGCATGGACCTGACGGCCGCCGGCGAAACCCTGTTGCACCACGCACGGCAGATGCTGTTCAACGTCGAAAAAATGGGCATGGAGCTGGGCGAGCACAGCCACGGTGTGCGCGGTTATGTGCGGATGCTGGCCAATCTCTCGGCGATCATTCAGTTCCTTCCGGAAGATTTGCGGGATTTTTCCGAGCTGCATCCCGAAGTGAAGACCGACCTGGAAGAACGCCCGAGTACCGGCGTTGTGCAAGGCGTGCTGGATGGCGTGGCGGACCTGGGCATCTGTTCCTGCGATACCGATACCAAGGGCCTGCTCAGCGTGACCTATCGCCACGACAAACTGATGGTACTGATGCCCGCTCATCATCCGCTGGCCGCGCGCGACAGTTTGGCTTTCGCCGAGACGTTGGGCAGTGACTACGTGGGGCTGCATGTTGCCAGTTCCATCAATATGCGCACCCATGCCGCCGCGCGCGAGGCCGGCAAGATGTTGCGCCTGCGCATTCATGTGCCGGGCTTTGATGCAATGTGCCGCATGGTCCAGGCGAATATGGGCATCGGTATCCTGCCGCAGAAGGCCTACGAACTGTTTGGACGTGCGCTGGGCCTGCACGCGGTGCCGCTGACCGACGCCTGGTCGGACCGCCGATTGATCCTCGTGGCGCGTGACGAGGCGCAGTTGTCGCCGGTGAGCCGTTTGTTGTTCGATTATCTGAGCCTCTCGATGCCTGCCCTTGAGCTGCCTGTGAGTTCTGTCCTACAGACTATTCGCTGAGCGTTCGCGTTTTGCGAACGAACCTTGCCGACTGACGGTTGGATTTCTCTAATGCCGGTCCTCTAGCCTTGGTTCACATTCCAAGAATAAGAGGTACACCTCATGACGACTCCCCTGAGCGGCATCAAGGTGATCGAGATCGGCACCCTGATCGCCGCACCGTTTGCCGCACGGTTGATGGCCGAGTTTGGCGCCGAAGTGATCAAGATCGAATCCCTGGGCCAGGGCGATCCGCTTCGCAAATGGCGAAAGCTGCATGAAGGCACGTCGTTGTGGTGGTACCTGCAATCGCGCAACAAGAAGTCGTTGGCCCTGAACCTCAAGTCCAGCGAAGGCCTGGGGCTTATCAAGCAACTGCTCGGCGACGCCGACGTCCTCATCGAAAACCTGCGCCCCGGCGGCCTGGAAAAACTCGGCCTGGGCTGGGACGTATTGCACGCTCTAAACCCCAAGCTGACGCTGGTGCGCATTTCTGGCTACGGCCAGACCGGTCCCTATCGCGACCGCCCGGGGTTTGGTGCTATCGGAGAGGCCATGGGCGGCATTCGCTACACCACCGGCAACCCGGATTCGCCGCCGGCGCGGGTGGGGGTGAGCCTGGGTGACTCCCTTGCGTCCCTGCACGGTGTGATCGGTGCCTTGATGTCCTTGCTGCGGGTCAAGACCGGCCAGGGTGATGGGCAGGTGGTCGATGTGTCCCTGGCCGAAAGTGTGTTCAACGTGATGGAAAGCCTGGTGCCCGAATACGACATGCTCGGCCATGTGCGTGAACGCAGCGGCGGCGCGTTGCCCGGCATTGCACCGTCCAATACCTACCTGACCGCCGATGGCGCCTACGTGGTGATTGCCGGCAACAGCGACCCGATCTACAAGCGCCTGATGACCGCCATCGGCCGCTCCGACCTGGCCGAAGCCGCTGAGTTTGCCCACAACGATGGCCGCGCGGCCAAAAGCGCCGTGCTGGATGCCGCCATCACCCACTGGACCAGCAGCCTGCCCATCGAACAAGTGCTCAGCGCGCTGGAAGCCGCTGAAGTACCGGCCGGGCGCATTTACTCGGTGGCGGACATCGTCAGCGATCCGCACTACCAGGCGCGCGACATGTTGCTCAACGCCCAGTTGCCCGGCGGCGTGTCGGTGAAGATGCCCGGCATCGTGCCCAAGCTCTCCGAGACACCGGGCGCCGTGAACTGGCAAGGCCCGGCGCTGGGCCAGCACACCGACGACATCCTCAGTGGGCTGGGCCTCGCCGACGCCGATATCCAACGCTTAAAAAATACGGGGGTGGTGCAATGATCCAGGATTATTCCGAGCCATTGATCGTGCAGGAAGTCTCGCCGCGCGATGGCCTGCAAATCGAACCGACCTGGGTCGAGACGGCCGATAAGATCGCGCTGATCGACCAACTCTCTCTCGCCGGGTTTTCACGGATCGAGGCGGGCTCGTTCGTCTCGCCCAAGGCCATCCCGGCGCTGCGTGACGGCGAGCAAGTGTTCCACGGCATCGAACGCAAAGCGGGTGTGATCTATGTCGCGTTGATCCCCAACCTCAAGGGCGCCCAGCGCGCCATCGAGTCCCGCGCCGATGAACTGAACCTGGTGATGTCCGCCAGCCAGACCCACAACCTGGCCAATATGCGCATGCGCTGCGAAGCATCGTTGGCGGCGTTTGCCGAGGTGGTGAGGTTTGCCGCCGACCATCCGGTGCGCCTCAACGGCAGCATCGCCACCACCTTCGGCTGCCCGTTCGAAGGCAAGGTCGACGAAGACCGCGTGCTGCAGATCGTGCAGGCCTATCGCGAGCTGGGCATCCAGGGCATCACCCTGGCTGACACCACCGGCATGGCCAACCCGCGTCAGGTGCAGCGTTTGGTGAAACGCGTGCTGCAACACGTGCCGGTCAGCGACCTGACCCTGCATTTCCACAACACCCGTGGCCTGGGTTTGTGCAATGTGCTGGCCGCCTACGAGGCCGGCGCACGGCGTTTTGACGCGGCGCTCGGCGGCCTTGGCGGCTGCCCGTTTGCGCCGGGGGCGTCGGGCAATATCTGTACCGAAGACCTGGTCAACCTATGTGAGGAAGTGGGGATTCACACCGGTATCGACCTGCCGCATCTGCTGACCCTGTCGCGCCGTTTGCCGGCGCTATTGGGCCATGAGTTACCCGGCCAGGTGGTCAAGGCCGGGCGCAACAGTGACCTGCATTCACCTGCGGCTTACATCGCCACGTTGTAACGCCATACCAGACAACAAAAACAATCGGACGCCCATGAGCGGTCCGCTGGAGAAGCACAATGAGCACTGATACGTTAGAGACTGGCGCGCACCCGGTCGGCAAAGACGACGCCATTAAAGCGGTGGTTAAAAAGGTCGCCTGGCGCCTGATGCCGCTGATCATGGTGTGCTACCTGTTCGCGTTTTTTGACCGGATCAACATCAGTTTCGCCAAGTTTCAATTGCAAGCCGACCTGGGCTTGAGCAATACCGCGTATGGCCTGGGGGCGGGTCTTTTCGTGGTGGGTTACGTCCTCTTCGAAGTGCCGAGCAACATGATGCTGTACAAGTTCGGTGCACGGCGCTGGATCGCACGGATCATGGTGTCGTGGGGGCTGGCGACCGCCGCCATGGTGTTCGTCACCGCGGAGTGGCAGTTCTACGCGCTGCGTTTTCTGATCGGCGCCATGGAGGCCGGTTTTGCCCCTGGCGTGCTGTATTACCTGACGCTTTGGTTCCCGCAGGATTTCCGTGGGCGCATCACGTCAATGCTGTTCCTGGCTTCGGCGTTTTCCGGGCTGGTGGGCGCGCCGTTTTCCGGGCTGGTGCTGGAACACATGGATGGCGTGCTGCAGATACGCGGCTGGCACTGGTTGTTCCTGCTGGGTGGCCTTCCGTGCCTGCTGTTGGCGTGGATGGTGCTGACGCAACTCAAGGACCGCATTGAAGATGCACATTGGCTGAGCGCCGACGAAAAGGCCCTGTTGGCCAGCCGCATCGCGGTGCATGAAGTGCACAAGAAAGGCTCGTTGCTCCAGGCTGTGCGCATCCCGGGTTTCCTGATGCTGGGGCTGATCTATTTCCTGATCCAGGTGGCGTCCTACGGCCTCAACTTCTGGGCGCCACAGTTGATCCGAAGCGCGGGTATCGAAAGCCCGATGGTGATTGGCTTGTTGACCGCCATCCCGTACATCTGCGGGGCCATCACCATGGTCGTGGTGGGGCGTTGGTCGGACGCCACAGGTGAGCGTCGCAAGTTCGTCAGTGGGTTGGTGGTGTTGGGGGCGATTGGCTTCTTCTGCGCTGGGATCTTTGATAACCACACCACCTTCCTGATCATTGCGCTGGGTTTGCTGGGGGCCGGCATTATTGCCTCGATCCCGACGTTCTGGACGTTGCCGCCCAAATTGCTGGCAGGTGCCGGCGCCGGTGCGGCGGGCGGGATCGCGTTGATCAATACCCTGGGGCAACTGGGCGGTATCGTCAGCCCGGTAATGGTGGGGCGCATCAAGGACATCACCGGCAGCACCACGCCGGCGCTGTATGTCATTGGCGTGTGCGCGTTGGTTGCCGCGGCGCTGCTGATGTGGGGCCTGCCGCAAAAAATGCGTACCTCCGACAAGCGCTGACCTCGTTTCACGCAGCGGCCAAGGCTTTGGCCGGCGCGTTGGCGAACTGAATCAACGCCACTGCGGCCATCAACAACAGCGCCCCGACGACACGGGGCGTTGTCAGTTGGCGCTGCGCCAGGCCGAACAGGCCGAAGTGGTCGAGCAGCAGCGATGCCAGCATCTGCCCGGCCAGGGCCAAGGCAATAAACCCCGATGCCCCCAGCTTGGGCAACAGCATTAACGCCAGGGAAATAAAACACACGCCAAATGCACCGCCAGCCCACATCCACAAGGGTGCCTGGGTGATAAACGCCAGGCTCGGCAAGGGCAGTCGCAGGGCGATAATCACGGGCAACAACACGATGATACTCACCAGCAACGAGGCCAAAGTGGCCCACAACGGGTGGCCGAGCCCGCGCCCGAGGTTGGCGTTAATCGCACTTTGAAACGGCACCACCGCGCCAGCCATCAGCGCCAGCGCGCCCAAACCTGCCCAATGCCACATCGTCATGTCGAAACTCCTAGAGGTTTTGCTGGACTCTAAGTTATTCGTCGCGCAAATTTAAATTCAAAGTTTTTATGCTGAGTATGCAGCTGATGAATGACCTGCGCCGTATCGACCTCAACCTGTTGGTGATCCTCGACGTCTTGCTGAGTGAGCAACATGTCACCCGCGCCGCCGAACGCCTGCACCTCAGCCAACCGGCGGTCAGCCATGCGCTGGCGCGCTCGCGTGACCTGTTGGGTGACCCGTTGTTGGTGCGCCAGGGCGGCGCATTGGTGCCGACCGCGCGTGCGCTGGAGCTGGCTGCCCCACTGGCCGAAGCCCTGGCCCAGGTGCAGGCACTGCTGGCGCCGAATCGCTTCGACCCAGCCTCGGCCAAACGCCGTTTTCGCGTGGCGATGTCGGACTACAGCGCGGCAATTTTCCTACCCAAGTTGATCCGTGTGCTGCGTCGTGAAGCGCCGGGCATCGACTTGCAGATCATCCAGGCCAGCCGTGAGGGCATGGTGGACGGCGTGCTCAATGGCGATCTCGACCTGGCCGCCGGGGTATTTCCCGACATGCCCTGCGAGCTGCGTACTACGCCATTATTCGAAGAGCACTATACCTGCCTGGTGGACCGCAATAGCCTGCCGGAAAACGCCACGCTCGATTTGCCTACCTACCTGGCGCGTCCCCACGTGCTGTTGGAAATGCGCGGCAGCGGTACCCCGGAAATCGAACGGGCGCTGACGGCGATTCGCGAGCGGCGCCATGTGGCAGTCAGCCTGCCGCACTGGGGCGTGGCGCCGCAGTTGATTGAAGGCACGGACTTGATCCTGACGGTGTCGTCGCGGGGGTTGCTGAATATCGATCAGCAGCATTTGCTGGCCGTGCCACCGCCGTTTCATATCCCGGCGTTTGCGTTTGAGCTGGCATGGCACGCGCGGCGCGGCGGGGATTCGGGGTTGCAGTGGTTGATTGGGCGGGTGCAGGGCGTATTGACGTAACCCGCTCGTGGCATTTGCACTCCTTGGCAGAACAGGCAGAATCCCTCCACGTTCAACCTCTCCAGAGTCGCCGCCATGACCCCATCCCTGCTGCTCGCGGTCCTTGCTTCAGGCTTTATCTATGGCATCACGCCTGGCCCTGGTGTGCTGGCTGTGTTCGGCATCGGCGCCGCCCGAGGCCGTCGCGCCGGGGCGGGTTTTCTTTGCGGGCATTTGCTGGGGGATGTGGTGTGGTGCAGCACGGCGCTGATCGCGATTGTCGGCGCGCGGGAAGTGGGCAGCAGTGCGTTTGATGTGCTGGGCGTGCTCAGTGGGCTGTACCTGTTCTGGCTTGGCTGGCGCGCGATTCGCACCCGCCAGCGTAGCGGTGATGCGCCACAGGGCGCGGCGCGGCATCCGTTCTGGCACGGCATCGTGTTCGGCTTGACCAACCCCAAGGCTTACCCGGTGGCGGTTGCAACCTTCACTGCGTTGCTGTCCAGTCGTGCCGAGATGCTGACCTGGGCGATGCTGCCGGGGTTGATTGTTTTGAGCTTTATCGGCGGCCTATTGGCCTATGCGATCCTGGTCGGCGTGGTCGGCGCGCAGCGCGTGCGCACGGTGTATCAACGTCATGAAATCCTTATCACCAAGCTCTGCGGCGTGATGTTTATCGGTTTCGCCATCAACGCCTTGGCGCATGCATTACCCGGCCTGTTCGGCAGTAAACCGGCCTGATGCGGCAACGACCGTTCGTCGTGCGGGCAAGTTTTTTCTAAACCTTTACCGTCCTGAAAATTCGAATTCAGGGCGGGGCGTGTTCCCCCGCACTTATTTTTGCCCTGGAGGAACCCATCATGAGCCGCATGGCTATCCGGTTACGCACCGCCAGTTTCGCGATGCTGCTGGGCCTCGGCGCCAGCAATGCTTTCGCCCAGTCGCCTGCTGAATTCATCGAGCAGGCATCGGCCAAAGGCATGGCCGATATCGAAACCAGTCGCATGGCCCACGCCAAAACCTCGTCCCAGGAAATCAAGGACTACACCATCGAGGTAATCAACGAGCGCACCCTTGCCAACCAGCACCTGGCCGCCATTGCCAAGAAGCTCGACCTGCCTGTGGCGCCGCGCGAGAAGATCGTCGACAAAGCCGAGACCCTGATGCCTGAACTCAAGGACGGCGACTCCTTTGATGCCGCCTACACCGCGCAACAGGTCAAGGAAAATGAAGACGCTATCGCCCTGTTCAAGCAGGGAGGCGCTGCTTCGGATGTCCCGGAAATCAAAGCCCTGGTGGACGAAACACTGCCTAAGCTGGAAGAGCGTTTGCACAAAGCCCGTGCTTTGGCATCGACCTACGGCAAAGGTCATCAAGGCGACGGTTGAGGCCTTGGGTTGAAATAAAAAACGGCGGTTGGATTTGATTCAACCGCCGTTTTTTTTGCCTGGCTCAGAATGCCAGAGCCGCCTGGCCTGTGCCTTCCAGCGCGAGCAAATATTGCTTGGCTTGCAGCCCTCCGGCGAAGCCGGTGAGGCCGCCCGACGCACCGATCACTCGATGGCAGGGGGCAATGATCGAGATCGGGTTACGCCCGTTGGCGGCGCCGACCGCACGCACGGCTTTGGGGTTGCCGATCTGTCGGGCGATCTGGCTGTAGCTGCGGGTTTCACCGAAGGGGATGGTGAGAAGTGCCTGCCAGACTTGCTTTTGAAAGTCGGTGCCGGTGAAGTCCAGTTCCAGCTCGAATGTGCTGCGTGTGCCGGCGAAGTACTCCCGCAACTGGCGCTCGGCTTCCAGCAGCACCCGGCTGTCGTTTGCCTCGCGCAATTCGCCCAGGCGCACTCGGTTGGCGCGCTCGCACTCCCACAAAATGGCGCTGAGTTTGCCATCACGCGCCACCAGGGTGAGCTGGCCGACGGGGGAGGGCATGAGCTTGTAGTCGTAGGGCATGGATGGGCTCCTCAAAAGGCCGGTTCAAACGGTTACGTCGTGACTGTAGTTCTATCAGCCGGGTGGGAAACTACGTTTCTTGCGATCAAATTCTGCAGGGTCTAAAAGCTCCAGTACGCCCAGTTTGAATAATGCGGATACGCGTACAACCAGACGATGTAATACAGGGCTTTGAGCACTGAGGGTGTCGACATTGCCAGAAACGAGACCCCATTGAGCGCGGTGACGATTGCGGCGAACAGGGCCACGCGTCGACTGGCATGGCGCCTGGCTAACTGTACGCCGTAAAGCGAGGCCGCCAAAACGCCCAGCGAGAGTACCAGCGCCAAGGGAAACGGCAGTTTTATAAACGAGACCAGCAGGGGCAGTACCAGCACCCAACCGAATACCTGGCGCACTATGAACTTTGGTGTGGGTTGTCCAGGTTCCAGCATGGGGTGTTTCCGCTTTCAGGCCAACAATCCGGCATTGTCGGGGTACTTGCTGTGGGTGGCTGTCAGGCAATGCTGACGTGATGCTACCGATCCTGTTGCAGCACCTTCAGCGCCGCGGATGCGAGAAAACCTGAACGGCTTTTCTCTTCAGGGTGGTGCAGAACGTATTCATCTATGCGGTTAAGCAGATAACCCGGCAAGGTGATGTTGAGTTTCTGCGCCTTGCCGAGGTACTTGGTGACGTCGATATCCACGACTGCCCATGTGCAGCCGGCGTACTGCGGGTTGGCGGCATGCACGGTGACTTTGCGCGCGCTGGGAATCGGTGCACCGTCTTCGGCGAGGATCTCGAAGTGCCCTTCGATCGCTTCCCGGGCCATGGCCATGGCGTCGTCCAGGTCGTCGCCGGCTGAGTAGCAGCCGGGAATATCCGGGACTTCCACACCCCAGGCATGGTCGTTATCGCCCGTTGAAATTGCGATGGGATACAGCATGTGTGTTGTCCTCCAGGGACGGTTAGCTCATTAGAGCTTGTTTCAAAATGCTCTTGGCGGTCTTGTCCAACAGGTCCTTTTTTGGATGGGGAATCGTCACCAGCCCCGGCTTCACAGGGTGTTTGAAATGATGATGACTGCCCCTTGTGCGCACCAGATACCAACCGTCCGCAACGATGTGACCTATCAAATATCGGCTATCCACAGCACCTCCTTGTGGTGTGTGTTGGTGGTGACTATAACCACTGAAAATAAATTATCAATACGCTACCTACCGACAGTCGATGACCGGTATTTCGGTAGGGGGTCAAGGAAGTGTATGAGTGCGCGCAGAGGGCGCAGGAGAGAGGTATTGCGGGGTTTTTCGATGGTATTACAGCGTGTGTGGTGCCTCTGTGAGGACTGTCAGAAACGCGTCGATCAATACATTTTTTGTTTCAGCGCGAGTGAGTACGAGCAACTGTGCACACGCCTCCAATTCCATCATCGGCCTGTACGTCACACCTTTGTTCATCAGGCTTTGCGCACATTCGGGTACCAGCGCCACGCCTTGCCCGGCTGCCACCAGCGCGATGATCGAGGTGATCTGCCGCCCGGTAGGCCCCCGTCGCAAGGGCCGGTCGTGGAGGCGGTAAAGCGCTTCGATGGATTGGTTCAGCCCCGAGCCGTAGTCCGCCGGAAACAGAATCAGCGGATACGCGCTCAACTGTGCGAGGCTGATCTGCGCCAGGTTCGCCAGCGGGCTGTCGGTGGACACCGCCGCGACCAAGCGCTCTTCACCCAGCGACAGCGCCTGCACGTCTGTGCGTTGCGGCAACAGCCGGCTCAGGCCAATATCCAAGCGCCCATCCGCCACCTGTGCGCCCAGGTTGCCGGAGGCGCACTCCACCAAGGTCAACTGCACGTCGGGAAAGCGTTGGGCGAAGGCCTGGATCGCCTGGCTGAACAGATCCGATAGGGCGATCGAACTGGCATAGCCCAGCGCCAGTTGCCCGGCGGTGCCCGCGGCCAGTTTATCCGCCATGACCTGAGCCAGCGCCACCTGTTCCAGCACACCACGTGCGTAGGGCAGGAACGACCGGCCTTGCGCGGTGAGGGCCACTGTGCGGCTGGTGCGATCGAAGAGCTTGAAGCCCAACGCGGTTTCCAGCGCCGAAATGTGACGTGTCAGCGGCGGCTGGGCCAGGTGCAGGCGAATGGCCGCGCGGCCGAAGTGCAATTCTTCGGCGACTGTCAGAAAGTAACGCAGCTTGCGTAGGTCGAGCATCCAGGTCCTTGGGTATCAATCGGTCGTCATTCGGTATTGGTGCAAAACCTTTCGGCCATTCTATAAAGGCCTTTCAACATAAAACGAGAGGTTTCATGAAACCGCGCCTGCATTGTGCCCGCCTTGCCCTCTTCCTGTGTGGTTGCGCGGCGTTTCTCAACCTGTACGCCACCCAGAGCATCTTGCAAATCTTTGCCGCGCAGTTTCAGATCAGCGCGAAGGCTGCCGGGTGGAGTATCACCGTGACCACGCTGGCGGTGGCGCTCACTGCGCCGTTTGTCAGCCGCCTGACTGGGCGTTTCGAGCAGCGCGCGGTCATCGCCGCGGCCGCGCTGCTGCTGGCGTTGCCGACGCTCATGACCGCGTATGCCGACAGTTTTGCCGAAGTGCTGGTGTGGCGCTTCGTAGAAGGCATGTTGATACCGGTGGTGTTTGCCACCAGCGTGGCTTACATCGGCGACCGTTGGAGCGGCGGTACCGTCACTGAAGTCACCAGCCTGTATGTCGCCGGCACGGTGTTGGGCGGGTTTGCCGGGCGTTTTGTCACCGGCGTGATGACTGAATATGTCGGTTGGCGCGAAGCCTTTGAATTGCTTGCGGCGTTGAGCCTCATGGTTGGCGGGTTTATTCAGTTCCTGCTGCCGGCCAATCGTGCGCGAGCAAAGCGGCTCAGTGGGTCCGTTTCAGGTGTTTTTCGTCAACCGTTGTTGGCCGCCTATGCCGTAGGCTTTTGCGTGTTGTTCTCTCAGGTCGCGACATTCACCTACGCGGGCTTGTACCTTGGCCTACCGCCGTTCAACCTCGGGCCTGCGGCCTTGGGTACGCTGTACATGGTGTTCCTGCTGGCGCTGGTTGTGATCCCTATCGCAGGGCGCCTCAGTAAAGCCCGCCCGCATGGCCAATTGCTGACGGGTGCTGCGTTGTTTGGCGTAAGTGGGTCGGCCCTGACCCTGGTGCCATCTTTGTGGTGCATCGTGACCGGCCTCGCCCTGAGCTCCACCGGCGTATTCCTCGCCCAGGCCGCTGCCAACGCCTTCACCACCGCGACCGCTCGCGATAACAAAGCCGCTGCCGTTGGGGTCTACCTCACGTGTTACTACTTGGGTGGCAGTTGCGGCGCTATCGCTCCGGCGTTGATCTGGGAGCAGTGGGGCTGGGCGGGGTGTGTGGCGCTGATCATGGGTTTTCAGCTGCTGACTCTGGTCATAGCGCTGACCGGGTGGCGGCCAGCGTAGCCTCTACGGGAGCGAACATCGTGACGTTATCCGGCGCCGCTTGCACCTGAAGGCGCCTATCAAGGGCAGCGCAGCCAAGAGACACCGCGATCTTAAAAGGGTGCCGCTAGCGAAAAAGGAATGCGCAACGCACCGATCGCCCCTTCACGGGTACCGCACATTTCGTCATGTACGCACTGCTGCACCAGCACACACGGGAATGGCGGCACTTGCTGCAACAGGTCGCGTAAATGCGTGCTCGACCGGATGCGCAAAGTCTTGCCGCTGTCGTCCAGTAACGTCATCTCGAGGTGCGCAAGTTTTATACGCGCAATATAGAAACCGCCTTCCAACGACAGTAACTCCAACTCACGTATTTCGCCTTTTTCGGCCAGTGCGGTCAGCCTGCGCAGATTCATGATTCACCTTCGCTGTGGGTGTTATTGGCGTCGAAAGAACAGCGTGACCTGGCCCCACTCCACGCCGAATTTGGACATGCTCGACCGGTTGATCATCGTGTCTTCATCCATCAAGTACATCCAGTCGTCAAAGCTCACTTCGTACACCGACCCGTCCACGGGCAGGTTGAGGCGGTAGCGCCAACGCAATGCGTTCCCGGCCACTTCGCCGATGGCCTCACCGACCACATCCCCGGCCCGTCCGCGCCAGCGCCCCGGGCCATCGGGCGTGAGCGTCCATACGCGTTGCTGGCGCGTGCCATCGCTGTACAGGAATTTTTCGTCGAGAATAAGGTTGTTGCCCTCGCGATGACTGGCAATATCCACCTCAAAACGCTTGGCGACTTCGCCCGAGCGTTTCTCGAATATTCCCCAGGCCTTGACGGGTTTACTGAAGAAGCGCTCCAAGTCCAATTGCGGCTTTTGGTCGGCATAGTGCTCGACACCGACGTTACCGCAGCTGCACAGGCTCAATAGCAGGAACAGTGAAACCAGCAGGCGTTTCATTGCCTGGCTCCTTGATCGTGCGAGGCGTCATGCCAGCGCTCAAGGTCTTATAGTTGTACAGAATTTTGTGTTTGTATAGATTTTTGGTCAAGGAACTACTGAGCCCCTTTATCGGCCACGCAGCCTTCTCGGACTTTCAATGGGTCAGGACGGCTGCGAGAAGCTTGGGGGGGTTGTGTCAGCGGCAATCTGGATTTGATGCTGGTTCGAGCAGCGCGTTAGCTAAGTTTCAATGCGCTATAGCTTATGTAAGGCGACTCTAAAGGAGGGCAGTAGAGTCGCGATGCAGTGGAAAGTCGATTTATTATTTATTGGTTGTTTTCGGTAGGTTTATTTTTTTATGAAGCTTTCTCGCTACGTCTTGCCTAGTGAGCATGACCAGCATGCAAAATACGGAAAATATCGAGATGGCGACAATGCTCAGTAAGATGCCTCGTTGCCCTTTTAGCCCATCGGCGATATGCGTGCGGTAGTTGTCGAGCAAGAAGAACGAGCAAATAGTATCTAACTGGTCTGTTGTGAATCCAAGTTCGGAGAAGGCTTCAAGCGACTCAGCCGATTGGCATTCCGTATTTGATAGCGTTGGCTCGGATTTGAAAAAGTAGAATTTTGCATTCTCTTTTGAAAGATAAAATGACGGGGCTTCGGGGGCGTCTTTCAACGAGACCATCAGGTAGGGTGAGTTTGTGACAGGTACGATGAAAGAAATGATAATAAAAAAGAATATAAGCAATCCAATGGTGATGTTTTGGGTGAGCTTGGAAAATAGCGTTTCTTTAAATGTTAATGTACTGAAGTTATTCCAATTTATGTAGTTTCTTACTTTTGCCACGTCCCTGTGACAAAAGCCATGCTTTTTGATCCACTCTTCAGCAAGTTTTGTCTCGGTCAGATTTTGCGCGGGTATATTAAATTCGAAACGGTAGTACTCAACCTCGCGCAAGTTTTTTCGAACGAGTTCATATTCTTCATCTTCGAATTTAGTAGAACCCCCAAAAAAGCGCCACATGAGGTCGCGCAAAAATATTAGTGAACCTGAGCGCTTGTAGATATAAAAAATCAACGCGCAGATTGCAATTCCACTCAGCATGCTTGCCAGCGTGGCGTAGTTCTGGAAGGTCCAGTCTACGATGTTGGCGTCGATATTTGCATTGGGTTGTGACACAGCGTCATCCTTGGCTTGATTTTGATAAAAATTAGGGTTTTGGCAATTCTGTTATGAAGGTGTGCATGTCCAACTTATCCCTAAGTTGTGCGGCTAGCGCTACGCAATGAGCGTACACGACCGCAGAGAGCGCAGGTTGCCGGGCAGGTCGCTGATGTGGAAACGTAGGGGGGATGATGCGGAAAAACGAGGGGAACGCAAAAAGTGGAGCGGGTAGAGGGAATCGAACCCTCAACTAAAGCTTGGGAAGCTTTCGTTTTGCCACTAAACTATACCCGCTCAGAGCGGCTGACTTTGTACCAGATGTTCGCCTGGATTTGAAGTTTTTCTTTGGAAATGTGCAAGTTATGACGAGGGAGCGCGCTCCCTCGCCACCGTCAGGTGCCGCCTCAAACCGCAAATGCATGCTGTGTCTGGCCTTGGCTGTAACGCAACCGGCTGATCGGCCGCTGCGGTTTCAAAAAGCCCACGACCGCGTCCCGACTGTCCCGGCATGCCGCTTTGTGTTCCATGTCCAGAAAATGTCCTGTCGCCGCAATGGTGCTGAAGCTGCTGTTGACCACATGCTGGCCAAACAGCTTGGCATCCTGGGCGCTGGTGTATTCGTCCCATTCACCGTTCAAAAACAACACCGGAATGTCGATGGCCTTGGCTGCCTTGAGGTAGCACAGGCGATCGCTGTTGAGCACTTGGCTGATATGGAAGTGCATCTGCCCGTATTCGTGTTCGGCCAGGCTGCTGACATGTTTGTAGTTGAAACGTTTGAACAGCGACGGCAGGTGTTTGCCGATGGTGCTGTTGACGAGGTGCCCCACGCGATCGCGGTCGAGGTTACCGAGGTAGTCGACGCCGCGTTCCAGGTAGTCGCGCATGGGCGCATTGATGACGGGCGAGAACGAGCTGATCACCGCTCTTTCCACACGGCGCGGGCGGTGGGCGAGGGCGACCAGGGTGGCGGCGCCGCCCCATGAGAATGACAGCACGTGTTCGGCGGCGAAGTGATCGATCAACTCCAGAAGGATCTGGCCTTCGACTTCCTTCGTCAGCATTTGCTCATGGCGGTTATGGATTTTGGAGCGGCCAGCGTAGGGCTGGTCGTACAAAACCACATTGAATTGCGGGTGCAGGCTTTTCACGGTTTGGGCGAAGGATGCCGTGGTGGCCATGGAGCCGTTGACCAGGATGATGGTCTTTTCAGCAGCGTCCGCGCGATAGAACTCCGTGTAAACCCGATACTGACCCTGTATATCCAACACAGCGATTTCTGGCCTCATGTCGTAAGACTCCTGGCAAGCGGGTAGGGCGCGCAGATAACTCTGCACGAGCTTTGTGACAGGTAGGCATACGCCTGGAAAAGGAAGGCCCATGTCGGTCCGATGACGGCTGGCCGGCGGGTGTTGTTATGGCGGGCTGTTTGCCTGGAGGGCCCGTAGATCAAGCGCGGGCGATGGCAAGGTAGGTCTTGGAGGTTATAGGCGACTCGCCAGTCATCATTGGGCTGGTGAATGGGAGTCAAGCACAGACTCGGTATCACGCAAGTGGTTAAAAAGAGATTTGGCTTTCACCGGCCGAACGGTCGTCAAACCTGATGGATTTCCTCAACGGTCAACGCGCGATATTCGCCCGGCGCGAGTGCAGGATCCAGCTCAAGCGGCCCCATGCGTTCGCGATGCAAGCCAATCACTTTGTTGTTGAAGTACCCGAACATGCGCTTCACCTGGTGGTAACGCCCTTCGATGATGCTCAAGCGCGCCGTCGTCGGCCCCAGCACTGCCAGCTCGGCAGGTTGGGTGGTGAGGTCTTCAAACGCGAAGTACAGGCCGGCGGCAAACGTCGCCGCGTAATCGGGGCCGATAACGTCTTCAGTTTCTACCCGGTACACCTTGGGCAGTTTGGTCGTCGGTTGCGTGAGACGCCGCGACCACTGGCCGTCATTGGTGATCAACATCAGCCCGGTGGTATTGAAGTCCAGGCGCCCGGCAATATGCAGCTCGTTTTTATCCGACTCACGCAGTAAGTCGAGGACCGTGGGGTGTTGCGGGTCCGACGTTGCGCTCACGCACCCCTGGGGCTTGTGCAGCATAAAATAACGCGCCGGTTTGCCCGCCTGCAGCACTTCAGCATCAAGGCATACGCGGCTGAATTCGCGGACTTCGTAGTGAGGGTCGCTGACCGTCACGCCATCCACGCTGATCCGTCGTTCAACCAACAACCGTCGCGCTTGCTGGCGATTGAACCGCGGCAAGTTGCTGAGGAAGCGATCAACCCGCATTGCGGTTGCGCAACTGTTCGTCCACTTGGGCGCAACGTGGGCACAGGCAAGCCTGGTTGCGCACTTCATCGGGCAGTGCTTGGAGCACCGCAGGGTCGATGGTGACGCTGTAGCACCAGCAGGCCTGGTCGGCGGTACGCGGGTCGGCCAGGGAGCAGTCGTTGCGGGCGCCGCAGGCGGGACAAAGGGTTGGCGTGGTCATGGGGCGGGCTGCATCGGGCATGGTTCGCTTGGACCTGCACGATACAGCGCCCACCCTCGACCGGCTACTTACAAATGGAACTTGCTGACCAGCCCATTGAACGAAGTGGCCAGGCGCGACAGGGCCTGGATGTCTGGGTGCGATGGGCCTGTGCTCGCACCTCACCGGCGCGAGCTGCTTCGATTGCCGCGTTGAGCGCCAGCAGCTTGGTCTGGTCGGTAATGCTGCGGATCACATCATGTATCAAGTTGTTACCGAAACGCACCAGATTCGGTTTTTGATGTCAGATATTTCGTCATTCAGTGAAAGCTGTATGCCGCCCTTCAGCGTCGCTGGAGGTGCTCTTTCGCGGTCCAGGAGGCCGCCATGTATCGACGACTGCTGCTCAGCGCTTTACTCGGTCTAACCCTTTGCGCTTGTGTGCCCTACTACGATGGAGGCCAAAGCTACTATCGATCCGAGGTCTACACCTCACCGGCGCCGGCGTACTACTACGGTGGTGGCTCCGCGTACCCGTACCGCCGGGATTACTACCCGTCGCCACGCTATTACGCGCCTGCACCGCGTTACTACTCTGCGCCACGTTATTACCAGCCTGCACCGCGCTACTATCCGTCGGGACCAAGGGCCGGTTATCGGCCTTACCCGAACCAGGGCTGGGGCGATCGTTGGGGCAACGGTGGGCGTGGGCGCGGTGAGCATGGACGCGGCGGTCATGGCGGTGACCGGGGTGGGCACCGTTGACAGGTCCCATGACAAAGCGGCGCATGAAGCGCCGCTTTTTTGTGGGCCGATATCTCAATAATCGGACAAGTCGGCCAACGGGTGGCGACCTTCCCACGCCTTGGTAAAGTGCGCCTGCACTACGGTTTCCGGGATCTTGTCGATGTCCGTCCAATGCCAGTGGGGCTTCTGGTCCTTGTCGATCAACCGCGCGCGCACGCCTTCGCTGAATTCCGGGTGACGGCAACAATTGAGGCTCAGCGTGTATTCCATCTGGAACACCTGGGCCAGGGACAAATGGCGGGCGCGCTGGATTTGTTCCCATACCAGGTGGGCGGTCAGTGGGCAGCCTTCGCTCATGGTTTTGCCGGCGCGGCTGAATAATGGGTCGGCGTGATCGCGCAATTGGCTGATGGCGCGCCAGGCGCCGTGTACATCCCCCACATCCAGCCACGCGTCGATCTGCGCCCGGCGGGGCAGCCATTGCGCTTCGGGTAGCTGGCCCACGGCCTCCTGAGCCAGGGCCTTGAGCAGGCTGTTGAGCTGCATCGCGGTCTGTTCCTGCCAGTTCAGTTGCAGCAAGCCGTCGAGCAGTTCGTCTTGTTGATCGTCGCGCAGGAAACGGTCGGCCAGCCCCAAATCCAAGGCATCTCTACCGTTGAGATGGGCGCCGGTGAGCCCGAGGAACACCCCCAGTTTCCCCGGCAGGCGCGACAGAAACCAACTGGCACCCACGTCCGGATACAAGCCGATGCTGATCTCGGGCATGGCCAACCGACTGCTCGGCGTAACGATGCGTATGGCCGCGCTCTGCAGCAGGCCCATGCCACCGCCCAGCACGTAGCCGTGGCCCCAGCAGATCAGCGGTTTTGGATAGGTATGCAGGCGATAGTCGAGACGGTATTCCGCAGCAAAGAACTGCGAGGCCAGTGCCGGTACTTCGCCTGGCTGCTCAAGGCAGGCCAGGGCCAGGCTGCGCACTTCGCCACCCGCGCAAAACGCTTTGGGGCCGTTGCCGCGCACTAACACGCAGACGATTTGCGGGTCTTTGGCCCAGGCATCCAGGCGCTCGCCCAGGGCCAGGATCATCGGCAGGGAGAGGGCATTGAGAGACTTTTCAGCATCGAGGCTGGCGATGCCGATACGGGCGCCGGCGCTGCCGGTCAGCTCTTGGAAGTGCAGGTTCATCATGACCTCATTCAAGAAGGTGAAGGATGAGTATGGTCGCGCCAAGGGAAAGTGCGGTTGGTGTGTTAGATCAATTGACAAGCGGGGTCGGCTTTCCTAGGGTTCGCCCATTCTTTTTTACACGATGACCTCACGATGACCGAAGGCGACCGCATCAAACTCGAACCCAGCTGGAAACACGCCCTGCGCGATGAATTCGACAAGCCTTACATGACTCAGTTGCGCGAGTTCCTGCGCCAGGAGCACGCCGCCGGCAAAGAGATCTACCCGCCCGGCCCGCTGATTTTCAATGCGCTTAACTCAACCCCGCTGGACAACGTCAAAGTGGTGATCCTCGGGCAAGACCCCTACCACGGCCCTGGCCAGGCCCACGGTTTGTGCTTCTCGGTGCAGCCGGGCGTGCCGGCGCCACCGTCGTTGGTCAATATCTATAAAGAACTCAAGCGCGACCTGAACATCGACATCCCCAACCACGGCTACCTGCAAAATTGGGCCGACCAAGGGGTGCTGATGCTCAACACCACCATGACCGTTGAACGCGCCAACGCCAACGCCCATGCGGGCAAGGGCTGGCAGTTCTTTACCGATCGGATTATCGAAGTGGTCAGCGAGCATCAGCCGCATCTGGTGTTTTTGCTGTGGGGCGCCCATGCGCAAAGCAAGCAGAAGCTGATCGATGCCACCAAGCACTTGGTGCTGACGTCGGTGCATCCGTCGCCGTTGTCGGCGTATCGCGGGTTTTTGGGGTGCGGTCATTTCAGCCGCACCAACAAGTTTCTTGAGCAGAACGGCGAAACGCCGATTGAATGGCGGTTGCCACCGCTCTGAGGGCTCAGGCCTTATCCGGCTGGCGGTTCCAATGCCGGAACAATGGCTCCGCCAAAAACAATACAAACAACAAGCGCATCACTTGCATCGCCGTGACCAACGGCACAGACAGTTGCAGGGTCTCGGCCGTGAGGCTCATCTCGGCAATGCCGCCCGGCATCATGCCCAGGGTCAGGGAGCGCAGGTCGAGGTGGGTCAGGGCACTCAAGCCCACCGCCGCCAGTGTCGCCAAGGCCATGGTCAGCGCCGTGCCGATCAGGGTGCGCCCCATGAATGACGGCGCGCTGCGAAAAAACTGACGGTTGAAGTGGCAACCCAGGCCGCTGCCGATCAGCCATTGGCCAATCTGGCTGCCGCCGTCGGGCAGGCCGATATGCAGGTCCCACACCACGCTGGCGGTGGCGCTGACCAACAACGGTCCGAACAACCACGGGTTTGGCTGATGCAAACGCTGCCAGCCCCACGCCACCAGCGCGCCGACGGGAAACAGCAACGCCAGCCAGGCCCAGCTGACCGGTGCCGGATGAAACTGCGGCGCGCCGCCTCCCAGCAAATACTTGAAGATCGCCGGTACACACAGCACCACCACCAGCACCCGCAAACTCTGACCCGCCGCGACACGGCTGAGCACCGCGCCATTGCGGGCGCCGAGGTTGACCATCTCGCCGGAGCCGCCCGGCATGCTGGAGAAAAACGCGGTGGCTCGGTCTTCACCACTGCGGCGCATCAGCCACACACCGACCACGCTCGACAGGCTGGTGACCAGCGCGCCGAAGAAGATCAGGCCGAAGTGGCTCATCACCTGCTCGATCACCAGCGGCGTGAAATGCAGCCCGATGCCGATGCCCACCACCCATTGGCCGCATTTTCGCCCGCCGGGAATTTCGGCCAATTGCCACGGCGTGAGGCAGCGCACCAGGATGATCGCCAGCAGCGAGCCGACCATGTACGGCAACGGCCAGCCGACGAGGCTGGCCAGGTAACCGCCGGCCAGGCCGACCAGCGGTGTTGCCCACCATTGTTTAAAGGTGACCTCAGACATCGGCCAGTGCACGACGCTGTTGCACACGTTTACGCCAGATACGCAGCAGCGGTACGAACAGCATGATCGCGGTCAATACCCAGACGCCGAAGGTGATAGGGCTCGACCAGAGGATCTCCAGCGCACCGTTGGAGATCGACAGCGCGCGCCGCAGGTTCTGCTCCATCAGGCCACCGAGGATAAAGCCCAGCAGCAGCGGCGACAGCGGAAAGTCGAGCTTGCGCAGGATGTAGCCGAAGATGCCGATGGCGATCATCAGGAACAGATCGAAGGTGGTGGCATGCACTGCATAGACGCCTATCGCAGTGATAATGGCGATCACCGGCACCAGTGCCCAGTTCGGCACGGCGAGGATACGCGTAAAGATGCGGATCATCGGGATGTTGAGGATCACCAGCATAATGTTGGCGATAAACAACGACGCGATCAGGCCCCAGACAATGTCCGGTTGCTGTTGGAACAGCAGCGGGCCCGGCGTGATGTTGTACAGCGACAGGGCACCGATCATCACCGCCGTGGTACCCGAGCCTGGAACGCCGAGGGTCAGCATCGGCACCATGGCGCCGCAGACTGACGCGCCGATGGCTGTTTCCGGCGCGGCCAGGCCACGCATATCGCCTTGGCCGAATTTGCCGCTGGCACCCGCGATACGTTTCTCAGTCATGTAGGCCACGGCCGAAGCCATGGTCGCTCCGGCACCCGGCAACACACCGATGATGAAGCCCGACACGCCGCAACGGATATTCACGGTCAACACCGACAAGGCTTCCTTGACGTTGAACATCATGCGTCCGGTGGCTTTCACCGCTTCCTGACCACGGTGGGTTTTTTCCAGGAGCAGCAGAATCTCACTGATGGAGAACAGGCCCAGCACCAACACCACGAACTGGATGCCGTCGGTGAGGTGGATGTTGTCGCCGGTAAAACGGTACACGCCACTGTTGGCGTCGATGCCGACGGCCGAGAGGAACAGGCCAATCAGCGCCGCTACAAAGGTCTTGAGGGGCTTGTCGCCGGCCATGCCGCCCAGGCAGACAATCGCGAACACCATGAGTACGAAATATTCCGCCGGACCGAAGGCAATCGCCCATTTGGCCAGCAGCGGGGCAAACAGCACCATGCCGCAGGTGGCGATAAACGCGCCGATGAACGAACTCCACGCCGACAACGACAGCGCTACGCCGGCCAGGCCTTTACGGGCCATTGGGTAGCCGTCGAGGGTGGTCATCACGGTGGAGGCTTCACCCGGAATGTTGAGCAGGATCGAGCTGATACGGCCGCCGTATTCACAGCCCAGGTACACCGCCGCCAACAGGATCAGTGCCGACTCCGGCGGCAGGCCCAGGGCGAACGCGATGGGGATCAACAGCGCCACGCCGTTGATCGGGCCCAGGCCCGGCAACAGGCCGACCACCGTACCTATCAAGGTGCCGCACAGCGCGGTCACCAGGTTATAGGGGCTCAGCGCGATGCCGAAGCCCTGGCCCAAATAGCCAAAAGTATCCATATCAGTTCTCCAGAACGTCGAGCAGACCGAGGGGGAGCGGTACGTCCATGGTTTTATCGAACAACAGATAAAGACCGACGCTCATCAAGGTGATGATCACCGCACCGGGCAACCAGCGGCCGCCGTACAGCCGTGCCATCGGTATACCGATCAGCATGCTGCTGAGGATGAAACCCAGGGATTCGAAAGTGCCGGCAAACACCAGCAACAACACCACACAGATCGCGATCTTGATCAGTGTCGGTCGGTCCAGCGCGGGTTCGTCGTCGGTGTGTTTGGTCGGTTGCGGGCGAATCAGCATATAAACAAGCGCCAGCCCCATCAGCCCGAGCAGCAGCAATGGGAAGGCCCTGGGCCCTACGGGCTCGTAGGAAAAGGCCGCCTGATACGGCCAGGCCATCAGCGCCAAGCCGACACAGGCCAGTAACAGCACGGCCGCGAAAATGCGTTGTAAGAGCATGGGAAACTCCTGGGCCACGTCTGTGCTGCGCAAAGACGTGGCTGCGCGAACAGGGGGGGCGTTTACTGGATCAGGCCAAACTCTTTGGCCAACACTTTGTAGTCAGCCACCTGCTTCTTCACGTAGGTGTCCAGCTCCGGGCCGGTCATGGCGAACGGGAACAGCTCGCGTTGGTCACGCAGCTTGGCGAACTCGTCGGAGGCCAGCAGTTTGTCGAAGGCGTCTTTCCACCAGGCGTACTCGGCATCGCTGACTTTTGGCCCCAGGTAGAAACCGCGTACCACCGGCCAGACGATGTCGTAGCCTTGCTCCTTGGCGGTCGGGATGTCTTTCATTTCGGGCTCGTCCAGGCGCTTCTCGGAGAACACCGCCAACAGGCGCATGTCACCGCTGAGGATGTGCGGCATGGAGTCGGAGATGTCGGTACTGCCGACCTGGATGTGACCCCCGAGCAGAGCGGTGGCGATTTCACCGCCGCCTTCAAGGGCCACGTAACGCAACTCGCGCGGGTTGATCCCGGCGGCCTTGGCGATCAGGGCGGTTTGCATCCAGTCCTGGCTGCCGACGGTGCCGCCGGAACCGATCACTACGCTACCCGGATCTTTCTTCAAGGCTTTTACGAGGTCGTCAAGAGACTTGTAGGGCGAATCGCTTTTCACCGCGATGGCGCCGTAGCTGGTGCCGACCGCGGCCAACCAGCGCACCGCGCTTTCGTCGAAACGCCCGAACTTGCCCTGGGCCAGGTTCAGCAGCGAACCACTGGACCAGGCCACCAGGGTGCCGGCGTCGGCAGGGCGCTGGGCGACCACCGCGTTGTAGGCCACCGCGCCCACGCCGCCGGGCATGTAGGTCACGCGCATCGGCTTGCTCAGCAACTTCTCGTTGACCAGCGCGCTTTGCGCCAGTTTGCACGTCAGGTCAAAACCACCGCCGGGGGAGGCCGGGGCGATGCATTCCGGGCGCTTGGGCTCATCGGCGGCCAGCAGTTGGCCGGCAAACAGCATGCAGCCGGCGGCGAGGGCCAATTTACGCAGTGAAGGGGTCATGGTTATCTCCATCGTTGTTGTTATGGGGTTCTACTTACCAGAGCGCGACGCTGTAGCTCACCAGCACACGCATTTCGTCCGCATCGCGGGCCGAGTAGTTGGAGCGGTACGTGGCATTGCGCAGGCGCACGGCCACGTCCTTGAACGTACCGGTTTGCACCACGTACTTGATCTCGGTGTTGCGCTCCCATTCTTTGCCGGTGTCGCCGTTCTTGAGTTTGATGTTGTCACCCGACAGGTAACGGCTCATGAAACTCAGGCCGGGGATGCCCAACTTGGCGAAGTCGTAGTCGTAGCGCGCCTGCCAGGAGCGCTCTTGGGCACCGGCGAAGTCGTTGATCTGCACAAAGTTGACCAGGTACGGGTCACTGCCGTCCACATACGGGAAGGCGCTGTCGCCGGACATGTGCTGGTAGCCGGCGCTGAGCTTGTGACCATTAAGGGCATAGCTGAACAGGCCGTTGAGGGAAGTGTTGTCGATCTTGCCGCCACGGGCTGAACCGGTGTCATCACTGATGGCCAGGCGCAGGTCGGTGGCGAAGGTGCCGGGGCCCATGGGGCGGGCGGCGACCAGGCCGAGGAAGTGCTGGCGGTAGACGTCGTCGAGCTGGGCGAAGTGGTAGCTGCCGGTGATTTTGTCGGCGAACTTGTAGTCCACGCCACCGAAGTTGAAATGCTTGCCGGTGGCGCCGCTGAGGAAGCGGCTGTTCTTGTTGTTGAGGGCGATGTCTTCGTAGTTGCTGTCGTCGCGGTCTTTGGCTTTATCCAGCCGACCACCGGTGAATACCAGGTTCTTGAATTCCTTGGAGGTCAGCAGGCCACCATTGAAGGTTTGCGGCAGGATGCGCCCGTCGTTGGGCTTGAGGATCGGCAGTTCAGGCATCAGCGAGCCGATTTTCAACTCGGTGGCGGAAATTTTCACTTTGCCGGTCAGGCCCAGTTTGGAGTATTCATCGGCGGCGCGGCCATCGTCGTGAGTGGGCAGCAGGCCGGTGCCGGTGCGGTCGGGGCTTGAGTCGAGCTTGACGCCGAGCATGCCCAGGGCGTCCACGCCAAAACCGACGGTGCCGTCGGTGTAGCCCGATTGCAGGTTGAGCATGAAGCCCTGAGCCCATTCGTCGCGCTTGGATTGCTGGGCACTGGTGCCGTCGCGGAAGTCGCGGTTGAAGTACATGTTGCGGGTTTCCAGGGTCGCGCTACTGTCTTCGAAGAAGGCAGCCTGGCTAAGCGGCGAAAAGCCGGCAAGTGCGGCGGCGCTGGCAAGGGCGGTCTGGGTCAGGCGGGAAAAACGAACAGGCGGGCAAGCGTGGGGCTGTGTCGACAGCATCGTGGTGCACTCCGTTATTGTTCTTATTTTGGCGAAAACGCTTCGAGGCGTTTTTCGGGCGCTACGGTTGAGGTAGCTGGGCGGGCATGGCCTACCTTGTCTGGATGCTAAAGGGCGAAGCTTTCATCAACCTTTCAATCGCCTTTCAATGTTTTCGGGCTTCACAGGGCAGGCGGCGCCTGTAAACTGCCTCGCAAAGCGTGGCACTGACCACTTTCGAATAAGGTAGAAATCCATGCGTGTCCTCCTGGTTGAAGACCATTTGCAACTCGCCGAAAGTGTTGCCCAAGCGCTCAAGAGCACGGGGTTGACCGTCGACGTGCTGCACGATGGAGTGGCCGCGGACCTGGCCTTGAGCAGTGAGGAATACGCGGCGGCGATCCTCGATGTGGGGTTGCCGCGCATGGATGGTTTTGAGGTGCTTGCGCGTTTACGCGCCCGTGGAAAAAACCTGCCCGTGCTGATGTTGACCGCGCGCAGTGATGTCAAAGACCGCGTGCATGGCCTGAACCTGGGGGCTGATGATTACCTGGCCAAGCCGTTCGAACTGACGGAGTTGGAAGCGCGGGTCAAGGCGTTGTTGCGCCGCAGTGTGCTGGGCGGTGAGCGCCAACAGTCCTGCGGCGTGCTGGTATACGACCTCGATACGCGGCGGTTCACCGTAGGTGGCGAACTGATGACGTTGACCTCCCGCGAGCAGGCCGTGCTTGAAGCGTTGATCGCGCGCCCGGGCCGGGTGATGAGCAAGGAGCAGCTCGCGTCCCAGGTGTTCGGCCTGGATGAAGAAGCGAGCCCCGACGCCATCGAAATCTACGTGCACCGGCTGCGCAAGAAACTCGACGGCCAACCTATCGCCATCGTGACTTTCCGCGGCCTCGGCTACCTGCTGGAAGCTCGCGATGCATAAGCCCAGCAGCCTGCGCTGGCGCCTGCTGTGGAACCTGGCGCTGCTGCTGGTGTTGTTGATGCTGGCCAGCGGCATGAGCGCCTACTGGAACGGTCGCGAGGCGGCCGACACCGCCTATGACCGCACACTGCTGGCTTCGGCGCGGACCATCGCCGCCGGCCTGACCCAGGTGGACGGTACCCTCAGCGCCAACGTGCCCTACGTGGCCCTGGACACCTTCGCCTACGACAGCGCCGGGCGCATCTATTATCAGGTCAATGACATCCACCAGAAGCTGATCTCCGGTTACGAGAACCTGCCCGGCCCGCCGCCCGGCACGCCGCGAACCGATGACTATCCGGCGCTGGCACGGTTTTACAACGCCAAGTATCAAGGCCAGCAAGTGCGGGTAGTGAGCTTGCTGAAGGCCGTCTCCGAACCGAACATGAACGGTATGGCGGAAATCCGCGTGGCCGAAACCGATGAAGCGCGGGTGAGCATGGCCCGCAGCCTGATGGCCGACACCTTGCTACGCCTGGGCATGCTCGCCATCGGCGCGTTGCTGCTGGTGTGGTTCGCCGTGAGCGCGGCGCTGCGTCCACTGGAACGCCTGCGCACTGCGGTGGAAGAGCGCCAGCCCGACGACCTGCGGCCATTGCCGTTGGTGGAGGTGCAACATGAATTCGGCCCGTTGGTGCGTTCGCTCAACCACTTCACCGAGCGCCTGCGCGGCCAGTTTGAGCGCCAGGCGCAGTTTATTGCCGATGCATCCCACGAACTGCGCACCCCGTTGGCGGCACTCAAGGCGCGCCTGGAGCTGGGCCTGCGCGCCGAAGACCCGGCGACCTGGCGCAGCACGCTGGAAACGGCCGCGCAGAACACCGATAAGCTGACCCATTTGGCCAACCAATTGCTGTCCCTGGCGCGTATCGAAAACGGTGCCCGGGCGATTGCCGAAGGCGGCGCGCAATTGCTGGACCTAAGCCAATTGGCCCGTGAACTGGGCATGGCGATGGCGCCGTTGGCTCACGCGCGAGGCGTAGCGCTGGCGCTGGAGGCCGATGAACCGGTGTGGTTGCGCGGCGAACCGACGTTGCTCAATGAGCTGCTGAGCAACCTGGTGGACAACGCCCTGGCCCACACGCCACCCGGCGGCAATGTGATTTTACGGGTCACGGCGCCAGCGGTACTGGAAGTTGAAGATGACGGGCCGGGGATTCCGGCCGACGAGCGTGATCGTGTGTTCGAGCGATTCTATCGGCGTAGCCAGCAGGGCATGGGGTCTGGCCTGGGGCTGGCGATTGTCGGCGAAATCTGCCGGGCGCATCTGGCGCAGATCAGCCTGCACGATGGCGAACTGGCGGGGTTGAAGGTGCGGGTGAGTTTTATCGCCGGTTGATCAGTAGAACATCGACCGTGCTTCATCCAGCTCCGCTCGTAGCTTCTCGCTGTAGGGGTCAATTGACAGTTTCTTCATCGCCGGCACGCTTGAGACATCCACTCTGGCCAGCGGATGATCCGTATCGCAATGGCAATACAGCACGGCGACCTGCACCAGATCGATGTAGTCGAGGCTGGCAGAGTCGCGTTCCAGGTTCAGGTACTGGCCCGGCAGCTTGGCCAGCATTTCCGGGAAGTCCCAGCGACTGAGCAGTTTGTCGCCCAACACCGGATGGATGCTGTCGATCATGTGGTTGAGGCTGACGGGGTCGGAAAGCAGCTCATAGTGGTCTTCGGCGTAGGTAAGGATCGGCAGCACGCCGATCTGGTGCACCAGGCCGCCCAGCGCTGCCTGGTCCGGCTTGAGCTGGCTGTGGCTGCGAGACAAGGCATAACTGACGCCCGCCACTTCCAGGCTGCGGCGCCACACATCGCGCATCTTCTGTTCGACGACTTCGGAGCGGGCATGGAAGATCTGTTCCATCACCAGGCCGATGGCCAGGTTGCTGCTGTAGTTGGTGCCCAGCCGGGTAATGGCGGTGTGCAGGTCGGTGACTTCCTGGGTCGCGCGCAACAACGGGCTGTTGACCACTTTGATCAGGCGCGCCGACAGCGCGGTATCGCGACCGATCACTTTGCTCAAATGGTTGATGCTGATTTCCGGGTCTTCGGCGGCCTGACGGATGTTCAGGGCCACTTCCGGCAATGTCGGCAGAACCAGGTCATCGTTATCGATGGCCTTAACCAACGCCTGTTGGATTTTTTCCGCCAGTTTGTTCATTCATGCTCTCTAGGGTGTTGCAAAAAGGTACGGCGACTAACGCTGGATCTCTCGATCGCGGTCGAGGGTGTAGGGCAGATCAAGCAGGTGCAAGCCAGGACCCTCCAGCGTGCCTACATGCACATCGCCACTATCGGCTGCTTCGGCTTGTAATACCGCCAGAAGTTCAATCACTTGGTCAGCTTTCGCTGCAAGCACCACTTCGCCGATCGCGCTGTTGTGGCTGGGGGAAAACAGCGGAGTGCCTGGCTCGGGCATGTGTGTCGCATCAAGGCTCAGGTGGTACAGGCGACGCTTGAGTTTGCCTAGGTACTGCATGCGCGCGACGATCTCCTGGCCTGTGTAGCAGCCTTTCTTGAAGCTCACGCCGCCCACGGCCTGCAGATTGAGCATCTGCGGGATGAACAGTTCGCGTGTCTGCGCCATCACCTGGCCGATGCCGGCGCGGATTTGGCCCAGCAGCCATTCGTTCAACTCGGCTTGCTGCAAGTGCGCGGCCAATTGGCTGCGCACGGCGTCGGCCCGCTTCGCAGGCACCCAGAGTTCGGCACGGCCGGGGGAGACGCGGAGGGCGATCAGTGCGTCCGCGCGCACCACGCTGTCGGTCTCGGCCGGCAGCGCAAGACCCAGACTGGAAAGGGCGTGATCACCATTGGCTACACCGAAGCGCGCCCAGGCGGGGCTTTCGTCGGTGAGTTTGGATTTGGAGAATACGGCGTACTTCTTTAAGTCGGCCAGTTGCGGTTCCAGCAACTCGCTGGCCATCGCCAACAGCACGCCATCGCCTTGCAGCAGGATGCGGAAGCTCGACTGCATGCGGCCTTTTTGCGTGCAGCGCGCACCGAGGCTGGCGTGGGCGTCACTCAGGTAATTGAGGTTGCAGGTGAGTTGGCCCTGCAGAAACTTGGCAGCGTCGGCGCCGCGGACGGCGAGAACGCCTTCGTGGGACAGGGGGCAGAAAAAAGCGGAGTCGGCCATGGGTCATCGCAGGTCAAAAAGTCATGGGTGCATCATAGAGGGGCGCCCGGCAAATGGATAGTTTCGATATGGGGCGACCAAAGCCGACTGTTCCGCTGTACTCGGGCCTGTATACTGACGCGCTATTTGAGGAGCGCTCCATGGTCGAAGACGTAGAAATCAATCGCCTGTACTGGCACAGCCGCCGCGGCATGCTGGAGTTGGATGTGTTGCTGGTGCCTTTTACCAAAGAGGTCTATGCGACGCTCAACCCAGTGGACCGCGACCTTTATGTACGGCTGCTGACGTGCGAAGACCAGGACATGTTCGGCTGGTTCATGGAGCGTGCCGAATCTGAGGACCCTGAGTTGCAGCGCATGGTTCGGATGATTCTGGATCGTGTCCAGCCCAAATAATCGCTTTGAATGCCGCTGGCAGGCCTCACGGTTGCTGCTCGCGGTGTATCTGCTTGCCCAGGTAGTCGCCCTGGGGGCTCTGCTGGCGCTGGACCTGCCTTTTGCTTTCCTTGGCGGGTTCCTGTGCCTGGCTCACGCCGCCTGGGTGCTGCCGCGCCATGTCCTGTTGACTCACCGCTCATCGATTCGGGGCCTGCGCCGTGATGAAGATGGCTGGCAGCTATTGAGTCACGAGCGAGGTTGGCACAGCGTGCAATTGCGGCCCGACAGCCTGGCCTTGCCGCTGCTCGTGGTGCTGCGCTATCGCGTGCAAGGCGAATGGTGGGTGCGATCGATCTGTGTACCAAAGGACTCGCAGGCCGCCGATGTGCATCGGCGCCTGCGGGTTCGTCTGAAGTTCAGCCGGCGTAGGTGGTTGGCACCAGAATAGTGTCCCGGGCCTCGGGCAACATCTGCGGGTAGTCGAGGGTGTAATGCAGGCCCCGGCTTTCCTTGCGCTCCATGGCCGAGCGGATCATCAACTCGGCCACCTGGGCCAGGTTGCGCAGTTCGATCAGGTCGCGGCTGACCTTGTAATTACTATAGAACTCATCGATTTCATCCAGCAGCAGGCGCACTCGGTGCTGCGCGCGTTGCAGGCGCTTGTTGGTGCGCACGATCCCGACGTAGTCCCACATGAAGCGCCGCAGCTCATCCCAGTTGTGCGCGATGATCACGTCCTCGTCCGAGTCGGTCACTTGGCTGGCGTCCCAGCGCGGCAGTGCGGCCGGCACCGGTATGCGCGGCAGTTGCTCGAGAATGTCCGCCGCCGCCGAGCGGGCGTACACGAAACATTCGAGCAGCGAATTGCTGGCCATGCGGTTGGCGCCGTGCAGGCCGGTGAAGCTGGTTTCGCCGATCGCATACAGGCCGGGTACGTCTGTACGACCGTGCTGGTCGACCATCACGCCGCCACAGGTGTAGTGCGCCGCCGGTACGACGGGGATCGGGCCTTTAGTGATGTCGATGTTGAACGCCAGGCAGCGCTCGTAGACGGTGGGGAAGTGGGCCTTGATGAAGGCTTCGGGCTTGTGGCTGATGTCCAGGTACACGCAGTCGACACCCAGGCGCTTCATCTCGTGGTCGATGGCGCGAGCGACAATATCGCGCGGGGCCAACTCGGCGCGCGGATCGAAGCGCTGCATGAAGCGTTCGCCGTTGGGCAGTTTCAGGTGTGCGCCTTCGCCTCGCAGGGCTTCGGTGATCAGGAAGCTCTTGGCTTGCGGGTGATACAGGCAGGTGGGGTGGAACTGGTTGAATTCCAGGTTGGCCACCCGGCAGCCCGAGCGCCAAGCCATGGCGATGCCATCCCCGCAAGCGCCGTCCGGATTGCTGGTATAGAGGTAGACCTTGGCCGCGCCGCCCGAGGCAAGAATGGTGAAGCGCGCACCGTAGGTGTCGACCTCGCCGCTGGTGCGGTTGAGCACATAGGCGCCGAGGCAGCGCTCGCCCGGCAGGCCCAGGCGTTTCTCGGTGATCAGGTCGACGGCGACGCGCTGTTCGAGCAATTCGATGTTGGGACGTTGGCGGGCCTGTTCGAGCAGTGTCTTGAAAATAGCGGCGCCGGTGGCGTCGGCCGCATGGATGATGCGGCGATGACTGTGGCCGCCTTCGCGCGTTAGATGGAACTCGAAGCCGCCGTCATCGCTGCCCGCGTGTTCATCGCGAGTGAAGGGCACGCCTTGGTCGATCAGCCACTGGATTGCCTCGCGGCTATGCTCGACGGTAAAGCGAACAGCGTCTTCGTTGCACAGGCCGCCGCCGGCGTTAAGGGTATCTTCGACGTGAGATTGCACTGTGTCGGTGTCGTCCAGCACGGCGGCTACACCGCCCTGGGCCCAGAAGGTCGAACCATTGGCCAGGTCGCCCTTGCTCAGTACTGCAATGCGCAGGTGGCCGGGGAGGGTCAGCGCAAGGCTCAACCCGGCCGCGCCGCTGCCAATCACCAGAACATCGTGTTGAAACTGTTGGCTCATTTGAAGGATTCCGCAAAAAGCGATCCAAAGGGGGTGGCGCAAACAGGACGCCCGGATCGGCGAATCAAAGGGTCACACGGCCCACTAGTATATAGAGGGGGGAGCGGCACAATAGTCAGGCATTCGTGGCAATGTGAGATTACGGTGCACGGCTTGGGTAAAATCAACCGGTTATTGAAACGGGAACTTTTTGCATAAGCCCTGACTCAATAGCAGGTTGCCCGAAAGCTGGGAAAACGTTGAGTTTATTGGCCCGTCGGGAGCAGTGGACGCGTCAGAAAACCGGCGACAAGATTATTCGCGCAGCCGGCGTTGCCCGCGCTGCGTTTTTCGTGTGTGCCAAATCAGTGCATGCCGGAAACTTGCTTGAAGGGGGAGAACTTTTGCGAAAAGTCCGAGTCTATGTTTGCAAGCCTGATCGTTTAGTTATGCAAGCCTCCTTAAAGCACAACGAGGAGTGTTCATGCTAACCCAGGAAGAGGATCAGCAGCTGGTCGAGCGCGTACAACGCGGCGACAAGCGAGCATTTGATCTGCTAGTGCTGAAATACCAGCACAAAATTCTCGGGTTGATCGTGCGGTTTGTGCACGACACCCATGAAGCGCAGGACGTTGCACAGGAAGCCTTTATCAAGGCATACCGTGCACTAGGCAATTTCCGCGGTGACAGTGCGTTTTACACGTGGCTGTACCGCATCGCCATCAACACGGCGAAGAACTATCTGGTGTCTCGCGGACGCCGCCCGCCGGATAGTGATGTGAGTTCAGAAGATGCAGAATTTTACGATGGTGATCACGGCCTCAAAGATCTCGAGTCGCCGGAGCGTGCATTGCTGCGCGATGAGATCGAAGGCACCGTTCATCGCACTATTCAGCAACTGCCAGAAGATTTACGTACGGCGTTAACTTTACGTGAATTTGATGGTCTGAGTTACGAAGACATTGCGAGCGTCATGCAGTGTCCGGTGGGGACTGTAAGGTCCCGGATTTTCCGGGCCCGGGAAGCCATCGATAAAGCCTTGCAACCGTTGTTGCAGGAAAACTAAAGACAGCGGCGACAGCCAAGAGAGGAACCGCCATGAGTCGTGATGCCCTGCAGGAATCGCTGTCCGCAGTGATGGATAACGAAGCGGATGAACTGGAACTTCGTCGAGTGCTCAATGCATTTGATGATGCCGAAACCCGTGATACCTGGTCTCGTTACCAAGTCGCTCGGGCGGTGATGCACAAGGATCTTCTAATCCCTCGTCTGGATATTGCTGCGGCCGTTTCTGCTGCGTTGGCCGATGAAGCCGTTCCGGCAAAAGCTGCTCGTGGTCCTTGGCGTAGCCTGGGCCGTCTGGCGGTCGCTGCCTCGGTAACTGTTGCAGTGCTGGCCGGTGTTCGCTTGTACAACCAGGACGAAATTGCCGGTGCCGAACTGGCTCAGCAGACGCAGCAACCGGTCATGGCCGGCCCGCAAGTCAAAGGCCCAGCAGTACTGGCCGGCTACAAGGAAAGCTCCGACACCACCGGCCCCATGGCTAACGGTGTATTGCAAGGGCAATCCGGCTGGCAAGACCAGCGTCTTCCAGGCTACCTGCGCCAACACGCACAGGAATCGGCCTTGAAAGGCACTGAAAGCGCTCTGCCATACGCTCGCGCTGCAAGCCTGGAAAACCGCTAAACCACTAAGGGGCTCTATGCGCGCCATACCGCTCCTTACGCTTTTGCTCAGTGGCTGGTTTGCACTCCCCGCCCATGCCGATGAAGCCCAAGACTGGCTGACACGGCTTGGGCGTGCAGAGCAGCAGCAAAGCTTCCAAGGGACGTTCGTCTACGAGCGTAACGGCAGTTTTTCTACCCATGACATCTGGCATCGTGTCCAGAACGGTCAGGTCCGTGAGCGGCTCTTGCAGCTTGATGGTTCCGCCCAGGAAGTCGTGCGGGTAGATGGCCGAACCCAATGCGTCAGTGGCACCCTTGTCGCCGGCCTTGGCAATTCGCGTGATGCATCTTCACGCGCGCTTGACCCACAGAAACTCAATCAATTCTATGAACTGGCTGTCATTGGCAAATCCCGCGTGGCTGGTCGAAATGCGGTGATTGTTTCAATCGCGCCGCGTGATCAGTACCGCTACGGTTTCGAGCTGCATCTGGATCGGGAAACCGCGCTACCGCTCAAGTCTCTTTTGCTCAATGACAAAGGGCAGTTGTTGGAGCGCTTTCAATTCACACGTTTGAACACATCTAAGCCGCCCGATGATAGCGACTTGCTGCCCAGCAAGGAGTGCACGCCTATTTCTGTGGTTGATGGCAGGGCGCCGGCCGTTGAGTCCACCGAGGCGTGGCATTTGGAATGGTTGCCGCCTGGCTTTCAACTGACCAATAGCACTTCGCGCAAAGACACCCACACCAAAGCCACCGTCGATAGCTTGATGTATGAAGATGGGCTGGCGCGTTTCTCGGTTTTTCTTGAGCCGATCAGTGATGTGGGCATCACCGAGACGCGTACCCAGTTGGGCCCCACGGTCGCGGTGTCCCGTCGGTTGAACACGGTGGATGGGGAAATGATGGTAACGGTGGTGGGGGAAATCCCGATCGGTACGGCCGAACGTATCGCGCTGTCGGTGCGCGGTGAAAAAAAGGCGATCACTCAGCCGTGAGCCGTTAATCCTATGTTCATCCAGCGCTTTCATTGTTGGTCTGTGCCACGTTGGCTACCGAGAGACATGAAATGTCCGGATCAGCATTTTCACTTGCAAAAATCTCTCATGTTTTTTATAGGTCAGGGCTTCTCGGCTCTGGCCTTGTTTTGTTCGCGGAACAAAGACGTCGGTCGCAGTTTTCGGCGTTTCTTGAACCCTGTCGCTCAACCCTGCTCGTCGTAACGGGAGCTGTATGTCGATACCACGTTTGAAATCCTACCTATCCATAGTCGCCACGGTGCTGGTGCTGGGGCAGGCTGTGACCGCGCAAGCGGTCGAGCTGCCTGACTTCACTCAATTGGTTGAGCAAGCCTCGCCAGCCGTGGTGAACATCAGCACCACGCAGAAGCTGCCGGATCGCAAGGTCTCGAACCAGCAGATGCCCGATCTGGAGGGCCTGCCGCCAATGCTGCGCGAGTTCTTTGAGCGTGGCATGCCTCAACCGCGCGCGCCTCGTGGCGGTGGCGGTGGCCAGCGTGAAGCGCAGTCGCTGGGCTCGGGCTTCATCATTTCGCCCGATGGCTACATCCTCACCAATAACCATGTGATTGCCGACGCCGACGAGATTCTCGTGCGCCTGGCCGATCGCAGTGAGTTGAAAGCCAAGCTGGTGGGCACCGACCCGCGCTCCGACGTGGCGCTCCTGAAGATCGAGGGCAAGGACTTGCCAGTGCTCAAGCTGGGCAAGTCTCAAGACTTGAAGGCCGGGCAGTGGGTCGTGGCCATCGGTTCGCCGTTTGGCTTTGACCACACCGTGACCCAAGGCATTGTCAGTGCCATCGGCCGCAGCCTGCCGAATGAAAACTACGTGCCGTTCATCCAGACCGACGTGCCAATCAACCCAGGCAACTCCGGCGGTCCGCTGTTCAACCTGGCGGGCGAAGTGGTAGGCATCAACTCGCAGATCTACACCCGTTCCGGTGGTTTCATGGGCGTGTCGTTCGCTATCCCGATCGACGTGGCCATGGATGTTTCCAATCAGCTGAAAAGCGGCGGCAAGGTGAGCCGCGGCTGGTTGGGCGTGGTGATCCAGGAAGTGAACAAGGACCTGGCTGAGTCCTTCGGCCTCGACAAGCCGGCCGGTGCGTTGGTTGCGCAGATCCAGGACGGCGGTCCGGCTGCCAAGGGTGGCCTGCAAGTTGGTGACGTGATCCTGAGCATGAACGGCCAGCCGATCATCATGTCGGCAGACCTGCCACACCTGGTCGGCGCACTTAAGGCGGGCAGCAAAGCCAAGCTGGAAGTGATCCGTGATGGCAAACGCCAGAATGTGGAGCTCACCGTTGGCGCCATTCCTGAAGAAGGCGCAACGCTGGATGCTCTGGGCAACACCAAGCCGGGCGCCGAGCGCAGCAGCAACCGCTTGGGCATTGCCGTGGCGGAGTTGACCGATGAGCAGAAGAAGGCGTTCGACCTCAAGAGCGGTGTCGTGATCAAGGAAGTGCAGGACGGTCCTGCCGCCTTGATCGGCCTGCAGCCGGGCGATGTGATCACACACCTGAACAATCAGGCGATTGAAACGACCAAGCAATTCACGGATATCGCCAAGGCATTGCCGAAGAACCGCTCCGTGTCGATGCGCGTGTTGCGTGAAGGGCGTGCCAGCTTTATCACCTTCAAGCTGGCTGAATAACTTCCACGGCCCGATAAAAAGCCCCGCCTTCGTTAAACGAAGGCGGGGCTTTTTTGTATCGGGTTTTAGCCCATCATCCCCTTGACCAAGCGTTCCTGTTCGATCAGCTCACGCTGGCGTGCGTCGATACGCGACGAAAGGGGGAAGTTGCTGCCGGCGCGACGTTTGGCAAAATCCAACTGTTGGATCGCCTGCTGAAAGTCGCCCACCAGGGCAAAGTACTCGGCGCGTGCCTGATGCAGACCAATGATGTTGCCGGACAATCCACGAGTCTCCGCGACCTGGTACCACACGTCAGGATCATCCGGGCGGGACTTGAGCAAGCCATCCAGCGCTTTTTCGGCATCGGCGGTGCGGTTCTGTTTAAGCAGCAGGTCTACGCGCATCTGATTTAGCGGATAGTTGCCGGGGTATTGGCTCAGCATCCGATCGGTGCGTTGCTGGGCGTCGGGTAAACGGTTGTTATCGATATCGAGCTGAATCTGCGCCAGGTTATAGGTAATGTCGTTGGGCGCCTTGGCCAGTAAGGCTTGCAGGCTATCCCGCGCTTGCTTGAACTGCGAGGCTTTGATTTGGGCGATAGCCAGGCCGTAGCGCGCCACATCGTTTTTCGGGTTCTCGTCCAATTGCGCTTGGAAGCGCTTGGCTGCGAGTCCTGATGTGTCCTCATATTGCAGTTGCACCCGGGCGCGAATCAGTTGGTAGCGCAGGCTGTCTTCCTTGCCGCCGGGCTTGGATTGTTCGGCGCGGTTGCGAGTGTCGGCGATCCGCGATTCGGTGACCGGGTGGGTCAGCAGGAACTCCGGTGGTTTGGCGTCGAAGCGGTACTGGCGACCCAGCCGCTCGAACATGGTCGGCATGGAGCGAGGGTCATAGCCAGCTTTTTCCAGGTTGACGATACCGATGCGGTCCGCTTCTTGTTCATTTTGCCGAGAGAACCGTCGCTGCTCCTGGATGGCGGCGGCCTGGGTGCCGGCAATCGCGGCAATGCCGGCATCGCCGGCACCCGCCGCCGCTGCAATGATGCCGCCGAGCAGGGCTGCCATCATTGGGATCTGCATGCGTTGTTGCGCTTCAACGCCACGAGCGAAGTGACGCTGGGACAAGTGAGCCAATTCGTGGGCCATTACCGAGGCGTATTCCCCCTCGGTCTGGGCATTGAGGAACAGGCCGCCGTTCACGCCCACGATGCCGCCTGGCGCGGCAAAAGCGTTGAGTTGCGGGCTGTTGATCAGGATGAACTCCAGGCGCCGGTCATTGACCTGGCTGGTCTCCACCAGTTTGTACACGCTGGTTTCGACGTAGTCCTTGAGTTGCGGGTCGTTCAGTTGCGAAACCTGCCCACGTAGGTAGGCCAGCCAGGCACGGCCCAATTGATATTCCTGTTGCGGCGAGACAATGGCAGAGCTGGCGTCGCCAAGCGACGGCAGGTCGTCGGCGAAGCCTGGGGAGGCCAGCAGGCAAGCCAGCGTCAGCATAGTGGGGCGCAAAAAAGTCATGCACAAAGCCTTTCAACAAAGAGCTTACTGTAGCCGGACACTGAGCTTCGGACCAGATATTCTAAGCACCCCCGAACGCTTGCCCGGAGTAAAACCATGACCGACGCTGTAGCCTTTGATGCCGAACTCGATGCCAGCGGCCTCAATTGCCCGTTGCCCTTGCTCAAGGCCAAGCTGGAGCTCAATCGATTGGCCAGTGGCGCCGTGCTCAAGGTAATCGCCACGGACGCAGGGTCACAGCGTGATTTCCGTACATTTGCCAAGTTGGCCGGGCACACGTTGCTGCACGAAGAAGACGCCGCCGGTGTGTACCGTTACTGGTTGCGCAAGGCCTGAACCGTTTGCTCCCATCGCTCGAGGTTGATTGATGTTCAAAGTGTTACGAGACTGGATCCAGCGCTACTTCTCCGATGAAGAAGCCGTGGTGCTGGCCGTCCTGCTGTTTCTGGCCTTTACGGCGGTGCTCACCTTGGGTGGCATGCTCGCGCCGGTATTGGCGGGAATGGTGCTGGCGTATCTGATGCAAGGCCTGGTCACCACCTTGGAACGCTTGCGCTTGCCGGGCGGGGCGGCGGTAGGGCTAGTGTTTGCCTTGTTCATGGGGCTGCTGGTGGTGTTTATCGTGGTGGTGTTGCCGCTGCTGTGGCATCAACTGATCACGCTGTTCAATGAACTGCCCGGCATGCTCGCCAAGTGGCAGTCGCTGTTGCTGCTACTGCCGGAGCGCTACCCGCACCTGGTGTCAGATGAGCAGGTGCTGCAGGCCATTGAAGTGGCGCGCGGTGAAATCGGAAAGTTCGGGCAATGGGCGCTGACCTTTTCCCTGTCCAGCCTGCCGCTGCTGGTCAACATCATGATCTATCTGGTGTTGGTGCCGATCCTGGTGTTTTTCTTTCTCAAGGACCGCGCAATGATCGGCCGCTGGGTGAGTGGCTACCTGCCGCGCGAAAGGGCGCTGATTACCCGAGTGGCCGAGGAGATGAACCGGCAGATCGCCAACTATATCCGTGGCAAGGTCATTGAGATCATTATCTGCGGCGGCGTGACCTACATCGCGTTTATCGCCCTGGACCTGAACTACGCAGCGCTGCTGGCATTGCTGGTCGGCATTTCAGTGGTGGTGCCGTATGTCGGCGCAGTGGTGGTGACGGTGCCGGTCACCCTGATCGCCCTGTTCCAGTGGGGCTGGAGCGACCAGTTCATCTACCTGATGGCGGTGTACGGGATTATCCAGACGCTGGATGGCAACGTGCTGGTTCCGCTGCTGTTCTCGGAGGCGGTCAACCTGCACCCGGTAGCGATCATTTGCGCGGTGTTGCTGTTTGGCGGGTTGTGGGGGTTCTGGGGAGTGTTCTTTGCGATACCCCTGGCGACGCTGTTCAAGGCGGTGCTGGATGCGTGGCCGCGACGGGAGCCAGTGGTGGCGCCGCTGCTGTAGCGGCATCACCCTTTCTAGTGAGCGGGGCAAGCCCGCTCGTTACATCAGGCCTTGTTCAGTGCCTGCGCTGCCGCCAGAACGGCATCCACATGCCCTGGCACTTTCACGCCGCGCCATTCCTGGCGCAGTACACCCTGGCTGTCGATCAGGAAAGTGCTGCGATCCACGCCCAGGTATTCCTTGCCGTATAGCTTCTTCAGCTTGATCACATCAAACAGCTGACAGACCGCTTCGTCCTTGTCGCTGATCAGCTCAAAGGGAAACGCCTGCTTGCCCTTGAAGTTCTCGTGGGACTTCACGCTGTCGCGCGACACGCCGAATACTTCGGTGTTGGCCGCCTTGAACGCCGCGTACTGGTCACGAAAACCCTGGCCTTCGGTGGTGCAGCCTGGGGTGCTGTCCTTCGGGTAGAAGTAGATCACCACTTGCTTGCCCTTGAGCGCGGCCAAGCTGAAGGTCTGCCCGCTGGTGGCCTGGGCGTCGAAATCGGCGACCGGTTTATCGATGACTACCGCCATGAGTACTTCCTTACATTGGGTTCTGTGGGCGCCATGGCTCGATCAGTGCGTCGAGGTTCAGGGCATCGGCGAAATCCAGGAACTGGTCGCGCAACCAACTGATCTGCACCCCGGCCGGCAAGGTCACGGTAAAGGTGGCGTTGAGCATGGTTCCGCCTGTTTGCGGGGCCTGGTAGGTATCGCAGGTGAGGTTTTCCAGCTCGACGTTATGGTCGATAAAGAACTGGCACAGCTCATTGACGATGTCCGAGCGGTAGGCCGAACTTACGTAGGCCACGTAAGGCAAGGCTTGTGGGCGATTTTCCAGGGCGGCGCTGCGCACCACGTTGACGGTGAAATTGTGCTTCTTGGCCAGGCCCGGCAGGCCGGTCTCCAGACGCGCCAGCGCATCCCAGGTGCCGGATATCTGCAACACCAGCGCGCTGCACTCGCCGTGGCGGGTCAGGCGGGAGGTCACGACGGCGCAGCGGTTTTCATGGCTGGCGCGGCACAGGACGTTGGTCAGCTCCATGGGGTTGGCGCCGAGGGCACTGATAACAAGGAATTGTTCGCGAACTGTGGGGGTGGACATGCAGCCTTCCTAAACGATGAGCGGTCGATACTATGGGGGCCGTATCGATCAAAGGATCAAGGGTAGCGAAAAGCATCGCTAAGGGATAGGAGGTGGCGTTTTCATTGCGTGATCGGCTGGATTTCACCCCGTTCAAAGCCATGCTCTGGCCCGATGATGGCATTGCCCATCGTTTAGTTGCGCCAGAACGCATCCACACGCGGTACTTTGCTTGTACAAGCATCTTGGCGCCAGTACCATTACGGCTCTCTTTTTCCGGCAGGAGCGGTTGCATGATTGCGGGCAGTATGGTGGCACTGGTCACACCCATGGATGCACAAGGTAATCTCGACTGGGACAGCCTGGGCAAACTGGTGGACTTTCACCTGCAAGAAGGCACCAACGCCATTGTGGCCGTCGGCACCACAGGTGAGTCGGCCACCCTTGATGTGGAAGAACACATCCAGGTGATCGAATTCGTGGTCAAGCGTGTTGCGGGCCGTATCGCCGTCATCGCCGGTACGGGCGCCAACTCGACGCGTGAAGCGATCGAGCTGACCAAGAACGCCAAGAAGGCCGGCGCCGACGCCTGCCTGCTGGTGACCCCGTACTACAACAAGCCGACCCAGGAAGGCTTGTACCAGCACTTCAAAGCCATCGCCGAAGCCGTCCAGATCCCGCAGATCCTCTATAACGTACCGGGTCGTACCGCGTGCGATATGAAGGCCGAGACGGTGATCCGCCTGTCCACCGTGCCGAACATCATCGGTATCAAGGAAGCCACCGGCGACCTGCAGCGCGCCAAGGACATCCTGGCCGGCGTGAGCAGCGATTTCCTGCTGTATTCCGGTGACGACGCCACCGCTGTCGAGCTGATCCTGTTGGGCGGCAAGGGCAACATCTCCGTGACCGCCAACGTGGCCCCGCGTGCCATGAGCGACATGTGCGCCGCCGCCATCGCCGGTGACGCCGTGACCGCCCGGGCGATCCACGAGAAGCTGATGCCGCTCAACAAGACACTCTTTATTGAATCCAACCCTATTCCCGTGAAGTGGGCACTGACTGAAATGGGCATGATGCCGGACGGTATCCGTCTGCCGCTCACCCGTCTCAGCGAAGCCTGTCACGAACCGCTGCGACAGGCCCTGCGCCAGTCCGGCGTCCTGGTTTAATTGAGGAAGCACTACGCATGAAGCGATTGGCCGGACTTTCCGCACTTGCCTTGATTATCTCCAGCACCAGTGGCTGCGGTTGGATCTGGGGCCCGGAAGGCTACTTCCGTGACCGCGGCAGCGATTACCTGGAAGCACAACCCACCAAACCAATGGAATTGCCGCCGGGCGTCAACGTCGCCAAGCGCCTTGATCCGTTGCTGCCGATCCCGCGCAACGTTGCCGACGACACCACCAAGGGTGAGTACGTGGTGCCTCGTCCGCAGCCGATCTCGGCCGTGGCGGATGCCAGCGACTACAGCCTGCAGAAGAGCGGTGACTCGCGCTGGATCGTGGCTCAACGCCCTCCCGCGGAAGTTTGGCCGGTGGCTGTGCAGTTCTTCCAGGACAACGGCTTTCGCATCGACGAGCAGCGCCCGCAGACCGGGGAATTCACCACGGCATGGCAGCAAGGCAGCGAACTGTCCGCCACTATGGCCAAGCGCCTGCAGGCCGGCGGTGTAGCCGCCGACAGCGAAGCGCGCGTGCGTGTGCGCATCGAGCCAGGCGTGCAGCGCAATACCAGTGAAGTCTACGTAGTCAGCGCCGAGCGTCCCGCCGGCAGCACCGCCGATGTCGCCTTCACCAACCGTTCGGTCAACACCGGCGTCGATTCGGCACTGGTCGACGAGATGTTGGCCAGCATGAGCCGTATTTCCGAGAAGGGCGGTTCCGTTTCCCTGCTCGCCGCACGTGATTACGACACCCCGAGCCGCGTCAGCCTCACCGAAGACGGCAGCGGCAACGTGGTGCTGAACCTGGGTGAAGACCTGGACCGTGCCTGGGCCAGCGTGGGTCGTGCCCTGGAGCAAGGCCCATGGCGTGTTGAAGACATCAACCGCAGCCTGGGCCTTTACTACATCAACGTGGCTGAAAAGGCCGAGCGCAAAGACGACGAGCCTGGTTTCTTCGGCAAGCTGTTCGGCAGCCAGCCGACCAAGGAAGAAATCGAGACCCGCGCCGAGCGTTATCAGGTGCGTTTGAGCAAAGTTGGCGAAAGCGTGCAAGTCACCGTCGAGAAGAACATCAACACCGTTGCGCCGGCTGAAACAGCCCGCAAAGTGCTGGGCGTGATTCAGGACAACCTGGGCTGATCCGATGCGTTTTGCTGTTCTCGGTAGCGGTAGCCAAGGGAACGGCACGCTGGTCGCCCACGACGACACGTACATACTGGTGGATTGTGGTTTCTCGTTAAAAGAAACCGAGCGGCGCCTGCTGCGCCTGGGGGTTCACCCCGCGCAGCTGAGTGCGATTCTGGTGACCCACGAACATGCCGACCACGTGCATGGCGTGGGTTTGCTGTCTCGGCGCTACAATCTTGCGGTGTACTTAAGTCGCGGCACCTTGCGCGGGATGCGCAAACCCATTGAACCCGCAGGTTTCCTGGCCGGTGGCGAGCAACTCCAGATCGGTGCCTTGAGCATTGACGTGATTGCCGTGGCGCATGATGCGCAGGAGCCAACGCAGTATGTCTTCAGTGATGGGCAGCGGCGCTTCGGCGTACTGACCGACCTGGGTTCCTATTGCAGCAAGGTGCTGGACGGCTATCGAGACCTCGACGCATTGATGATCGAGTCCAACCACTGCCGAGACCTGCTGGCTCGCGGTCATTACCCGTACTTCCTCAAGCAGCGGGTGGGCGGCGAACTGGGACATTTGAACAACCACCAGGCGGCGTACCTGGTGTATGAGTTGGGCTGGCAAGACCTGCAACACCTGGTCCTGGCCCACCTGAGCAGCAAGAACAACCTGCCGACGCTTGCCCGGCAATGTTTTGTCGACACCCTAGGGTGTGACCCGGACTGGCTGCAATTGGCCGATCAAGATTCAGGGCTCGACTGGCGACACATCGCCTAGCCCACCTCACTCAAAGCGGAGCCCATCATGGAAAAACGTGAAGAACTCTACCGCGGCAAAGCCAAGTCGGTTTACAAGACCGACGACGCTAACCGCCTGATCTTGCTGTTTCGCAACGACACTTCGGCGTTCGACGGCAAGCGCATCGAACAGCTGGACCGAAAAGGCATGGTGAACAACAAGTTCAACGCCTTCATCATGCAGAAACTCGAAGAGGCCGGCATTCCGACCCAATTCGACAAACTGCTGGGCGACAACGAGTGCCTGGTGAAGAAGCTGGACATGATCCCGGTCGAATGCGTCGTGCGTAACTATGCCGCCGGCAGCCTGGTCAAGCGCCTGGGCGTGGAGGAGGGCCTCAAGCTCAACCCTTACACCTTCGAACTGTTCCTGAAGGACGACGCCAAGGGCGACCCGTTCATCAACGAATCCCACGTCGTGGCGTTCGGCTGGGGCACCGCTGAACAACTGGCGCGCATGAAGGAGTTGTCCCTCAAGGTCAACGACGTGCTGAGCAAGCTGTTCGACGACGCAGGCCTGCTGCTGGTGGACTTCAAGCTGGAATTCGGCGTATTCCACGACGGCTCCATCGTCCTGGGTGACGAATTCAGCCCGGACGGTTGCCGCCTGTGGGACAAGGACACCAAGAAGAAGATGGACAAAGACCGCTTCCGCCAGGGCCTCGGTGACGTCATCGAAGCCTACGAAGAAGTCGCCAATCGTCTAGGCGTACCGCTTTAATCGACGCAAGCATCTGATAGCACGGAAAAAAATCGCTTCGGCGCTTTGCATCCACGAGTCATGCTGTTATGATGCGCGCCGTTGGAGAGATGCCAGAGTGGCCGAATGGGACGGATTCGAAATCCGTTGTACCTTCACCGGTACCTAGGGTTCGAATCCCTATCTCTCCGCCATTATTGAAAAACGAAAAACCCCGATAACTTAAATGTTGTTGGGGTTTTTTGTTTTAGGGCAGAAACTTCCTGCCATTCAGCGCGCATATCCCAGCGAAAGGCGCGCTCCAGTCAGCTACACCCAAACCTCAGTAAATACCCCTAGCACCCGGCGCGGTTAATTCTGCTAATGCATGATATCTTTGTGCCATCACGCGTCGTGATTGGCCACGGGGGATGTTATGAAGACGTTATCGATGGTGGTTGTGCTGATGGTATTGGCCGCGAGCCCGATGTTTGCAATGGGTTGCCCGAAGGGCACGCATCCGGTTGGCGGGACCGGGTCGCATCACAAAGGTGGCACTTGTCAGTAGTCAACCGGTGAAGTGTCACTGCTGGTGAGCCTCTGCTCAGATGACTGAAAAAAGCCCGCTGATCTCAATGCTCAGCAGGCTTTTCGTGCATTGGAGGGTCGATTCCTAAAGTCCGCCTCCTTCTGGTCGAAATGCTGTCATACGATGTCGTATCCCAAAATAAGAGTATCCCGCCTAAATGTCCCTTCGCAGCCTGTCTATCGCCCGCCGTGCGGGCCTGGGTTTTGCCTTGATTGCTTTGCTCGTGGCCCTGTTGGGTTTTTTTGCGCTATCGAACATGGCGAGCATCCGCGCCAGTGCGGTACAGGTTGAAAGCGGGCTAGTGCCCAAGATGCGGTTGGTCGCTGATATTCGTGAAATCATGCTGCGCATTCGTACGATCTCTTTGCGAATGGCGCTGGACCCGAACCCTGCGGGCATCCCGCAATACCGCAGTCAGATGGACACTCGCAGCCAGGACCTGACGAAACGGCTGGCCGATTTGGAGGCTGTGATCGACACGCCTGAAGTCCGTACGCTCTACGACCAGTTCCAGGTCTCGCTTCGCCAATACCAGCAAGCTTTGGCTCAATCATTCGTGCTGGCCGACAAGCAGCAGGGCGCCGAACTTAACAAGTTGCTGTTGGTGGATATGAAAACCGTGGTCGATGGCTCCGGCGCTCAACTCAATGCGCTCGCCGATTACTACAACGCCCAGATCAACCAACAGGGGCAAGCGGCGGAGTCGCAGTACAGCCGCTCGCGCACCATGGTGTTCGGTTTTGTGCTCCTTGCCGCGTTGAGCACCGTGGTGCTGGCGTGGTTACTCACGCGCAGTATTGTCGGCCCGTTGAGCCAGGCCGTTCGGGCTGCCGAGAACGTTGCCCAGGGTGACCTGACGCAAACGGTGGCGGTGACTGGCGACGATGAAGTCACTCGCCTGCTGGTGGCTCTCAAGAGCATGCAAGCCAACCTGCGCGGGACCTTGCAACTGATTCGCCAGTCAGCGGGGCAGATGGCGTCGTCTGCCACCGACCTGAATGGCATCACCGATCAAAGCAGTCGCAGCCTGCAAAAGCAGACGGCGGAAATCGAGCAGGCCGCTACCGCGGTCAACGAGATGACCTCGGCGGCGGACGAAGTGGCGCGCAATGCGGTGTCCACCTCCGAGTCCACGCGGCTGTCCAACGAAACCGCGCGCGAAGGCCAGCATCGCGTGGGCGAGACCGTCAGCGCGATTCAAGCCCTGAGCACCAATATCGGCGAAACCTCGACCCTGGTGCAGAACCTGGCGGAGCAGTCACGGGATATCGGCAAGGTCCTCGATGTGATTCGCTCTATCGCCGAGCAGACCAACTTGCTGGCGCTCAACGCGGCGATCGAGGCTGCGCGCGCCGGTGAGTCCGGGCGTGGCTTTGCGGTGGTAGCCGACGAAGTGCGTGCGCTGGCCCATCGCACCCAGCAATCGACCCTGGAAATTGATCAGATGGTGACCGCCATGCGCACCGGCTCCAATGATGCATTGACTTCAATGCAGTCCAGTACCCAGCGTGCTACCGACACCCTGGCCCTGGCGGAGGGGGCGGGGGGGGCCTTGAGCCAGATCACCGACTCTATCGACCAGATTCACCAACGCAACCTGGTGATTGCCAGCGCTGCCGAGGAACAAGCCCAGGTGGCCAAGGAAGTGGATCGCAACATCGTGAACATTCGCGACCTGTCGGCGCAATCGTCTTCCGGTGCCGGGCAGATCAATGGTTCCAGCCAGGAGCTGGCGCGGCTGGCGGTTGCACTCAACGAAGCGGTGGCACGCTTTCAGGTGTAGCAAGCGCGTGCCACCGACCACGGGTGGGTGGCACGCAGGTCGTGAGGCGCCGAGGCGACGTTACATCGCCTGCTGAACCACCTGCCCACGGTTGCCGGCGCGGCGATACAACGCCAGGGTCGAGCACAGGGCACACAGCGCGGCGAACATCATCCAGTAAGCCGGCGAGGCCTTGTCTGCGGTGATGTGGATAAACCAGGTGGAAATGGCCGGGGTAAAGCCACCAAACACCGCGGTCGCCAGGCTGTAGGCGAGGGAGAAGCCTGCCACGCGCACTTCCACCGGCATGATTTCGGTGAGCGCCGGGATCATCGCGCCGTTGTACATGCCATAGAGGAAGGAGAACCACAGCAGCGTCTCCAACATATGCGCAAAGCTTGGGGCATTCACCACGTAGGACAGGGCTGGATAAGCCGTGAGAACGGTCAGCACAGTCATGGCCAGCAGCACCGGCTTGCGGCCGAAGCGATCGCTCAATGTGCCGCCGATGGGCAGCCAGACAAAGTTCGACACGGCTACCAGCAAGGTCACCAGCAGGGCGTCGGAGGTGCTCAGTTGCAGCACGGTCTTGCCGAAGGTCGGCGCATACACGGTGATCAGGTAAAACGCAGTCGTGGTCATGGCTACCATCAGCATGCCGCCGATCACCACGGTCCAGTTCTTTGCCAGGGTCGCCATCACTTCGCGCATGGTCGGGCGATGCTGGCGCTTGGCGAACTCTTCGGTTTCCTGCAGGTTGCGGCGCAGCAGGAAAATGAACGGAATAATCACGCAACCGACGGCAAACGGAATGCGCCAGCCCCAGTCGGCAACCACGGCCGGCTCCATCCACACGTTCAGGCCGTAACCCAGGGCAGCGGCGACCACGATGGAAATCTGCTGACTGCCCGACTGCCAACTGGTGTAGAACCCTTTGCGGCCCGGGGTGGCCATTTCCGCCAGGTACACCGACACACCGCCCAGTTCCGCGCCGGCCGAGAAGCCTTGCAACAGGCGACCGAGCAGCACCAGCAACGGTGCCCACAGGCCAATGGTGTGGTAGCCCGGCACCAGCACGATCAACAGCGTGCCGCTGGCCATGATCGACAAGGTCACGATCAGGCCTTTACGGCGCCCCACGTCATCGATGTAGGCCCCCAGGATCACCGCACCCAGCGGGCGCATCAGGAAACCTGCGCCGAACACGGCGAACGTCATCATCAATGAGGCAAACTCATTGGCGGCGGGGAAGAACGCGGCGGCGATGTAGGTGGCGTAGAAGCCGAACAGAAAGAAGTCGAACTGTTCAAGAAAGTTGCCCGAAGTAACGCGGAAAACCGCACCAATTTTCGAGCTGGCAGAATCGGGCCGGGAAGGGCTAGTCATGGTTATGTGTCTCCAGCGTTCTTTTAAAGTGCTTGTTTCGCTTACGACCTGAGATAGTGGCTGACACATTTAGAAATGATAAGTGAATATTTTTCTTTTTATTTTTGTGAGCCGCTTACCGGACGGGCACAGCGTTCAAATCATCCAGCCTGTTCTATGCTTAAAGGTGTGACCAATTCTTACGGATGGGAGATGGCTATGGGTAACGAACGCAAGCAACAAGACGAGCCGGAACGCGAACAACCCCAGCGGCAGCACGAAGAGGAGAAACCGCAGACCTGGAAGCACCCGGACGACGGGACGGAGCTTTCTGAGCGGGATCAGGAGTTTCCGCTCAAGCCTTGAGCCGCGGGCCTTGCGGCGTATCGGCAGATAGGCGCATAGACGCCGCGCGCCGCGCTTTCTACACTGCGGCCTGTCGTGGGGAAGAGGCAGGCGCCGATGAATCGCAATGAATTACGCAAGGCCGACATCAACCTGATGGTGGTCTTCGAAGCACTGATGCTGGAGCGCAATGTCACGCGGGTGGCCGAGAAGCTGTTTCTCGGCCAGCCGACCATCAGTTCTGCCCTCAACCGCTTGCGCACCTTGTTCAACGACCCGTTGTTCATTCGGGTCGGCCACCGCATGGAGCCCACGGCGCGCGCCGAGGAGATCATCCTGCACCTGTCACCGGCCCTGGATTCGTTGTCCTCGGCGCTGAGCCTGACCCACGATTTCGACCCGTCCATCAGCACCATGACCTTTCGTATCGGCCTGTCCGACGATGTGGAATTCGGCCTGCTGCCGCCGTTGCTGCGCGCCTTGCGCCAGGAAGCGCCGCAGGTGGTGTTTGTGGTGCAACACGTGGATTACTGGCGCATTCCTGACCTGCTGGCCTCCGGTGACATTACCGTCGGCATCACCCAAACCCGTGGGCTGCCGGCGAATGCCAAGCGCAAATTGCTGCGCCATATCCGCCCGCGACTGCTGCGCGCCGATGCCTCGGACACGCCGCTGACCCTCGATGAATATTGCTCACGCCCCCACGTGCTGGTGTCTCACACCGCCAACGTGTCGGGCTTTGCCGATGAGTGGCTGGCAGAAATCGGCCGCAAGCGTCATGTGGTGCTGTCGGTGCCGCAATACAGCGCCTTGCCCGCATTGCTGGCCGGTACCGACCTGATCGCCAGCCTGCCGGACTACACCGCCGAAGCCATGGCGGTGTCGGGCAACCTGTTCTGTGAGCCGTTTCCGTTCGAAACACCGACGTTGGACTTGTCCATGGTCTGGCTCAGCCACGTGGACACCGACCCGGCCGAGCGCTGGGTACGCTCGCGGTTGGAGGCGTTTATGAGTGATCGAGGGCTTGGGGCCAAGGCCTGAAGCGTTTATCCGTGGTATATCTAAGAATCTTCCTACAAGAACTCGGAGACACCCATGCCCCACCTGCACCTCGAATACACCGCCAACCTTACAGGCCTGGCCGTCGAAAAGGCCTTGTTGCGGCTTAACAATGTGTTGATGGCATCCGGGCAGTTCGGTTCTGAATTCGATATCAAAAGCCGCGCGGTGAAAGTCGAGAGTTTCCAGGTGGGTACATCGCTCAGTTCACGCGGCTTTATCGCGGTGAAGCTGTCGTTGCTCAGCGGGCGGTCGGCGCAGGTCAAACAGCAGTTGTCCCAGAGCCTGTTGGCGGCATTGCAGGATCTGGGCGACTGGCCGGCTGACGTGCAGGTTCAACTCAGTGTTCAACTGGTCGACATGGATCGCGACGCTTATAGCAAAGTCGCAATCGGCTGATACGCATTAACACGGCGGGTGGGGGAGCAAGCTCCCTCACCACCGGTGTTCAGAGCAGACCTTGCTCGGCACACACCTTCACCACTTGCTCGCGAAACCAGGTATTGGCGCTGTCCTGTTCACTGGTTTCATTCCATTGCATATCCAGCGTGAACCCAGGCAACCCGTTGGGCGCCTCGCAGTGGCCGTAGGCGGGGGCCAAAGCCAGCAGCTTTTGCACGCGGCGGGGCAGGGTGACGATAAAGTCGGTGCCGGTGATCATCTTTAAGGCTGCGCTGTAGCTGTTGGCCCGGGCGATCACGTGGCGCTTGTGGGCCTGGCGGGCGAGCCAGCCGTCGATCATGTTGGTATCGGACGTCCATGGCGTGGGGAATACGTGGCGCCGCTCGACGAACGATTGCAGGCTGAATGCGGGCTCCCGGGGAGCCGAGCGTTTGTCGAACACGCACACCAAATCGTCTTCCAGCAGCATCTGGGTCTTGAAGTCTTTATGGGCGCGGTGAAAATGCGGGCCGAAACAGATCACCAGGTCCAGGCGGCCTTCGCGCAGGTCGTCGGCGGGGATGTCGGTTTCCAGTTTCTGCACATTGACGATCACCGGCAGGTCGGCGCGGTCGAAGGTTTTCAACAGGCGCGGCAGGATCAATTGCTCGAAGTATTCCGGGGCACAAATATTGAAGGTCACGGCCTTCTGCGTGGGATCGAAGGCCTGGCCACCGGCGTGGCACAGGTTGATGCTTTCGAGGATCTTTTGCACATGGCCGTACATGGTCGTGGCCTTGTGCGTAGGACGCATGCCCGCCCGAGTGTTGATAAACAACTCGTCTTCAAAACTGGTGCGCAGCTTCTTCAGGCTGTAGCTCACGGTGGACTGGCTGACGAACAGCGTTTCTGAAACATCGGTAACGCTGCTCTGATCGTAGACGGCGATAAATACCATCAAGTCCTGCATATCGAGTTTTCTGAGCAAGTTACTGTTTAGCATCCATTCCGTCCGTAAACCCGCTGTACCGAACTCAGTACACAACAGCGCAAAAGCTTAACGGAACGGGCGTGCCAATAGAAAGAGCTGTAGGTTTTTTCTATGTTTTGGGTGGGACAAATACTGTTTGCAACACGACGTCAGCGGATATGTTGCGCGTAATGCCTGGGGTCAAAGCGCATGACGATCAACAGCATCACCACCACAACCGCCGTCAGCGCCCACCAGGCCCATTCGAAGCTGCCCAATTGGTCGCGAATCATCCCGGCGATCAGCGGCGACAAGCCGGCAATCAGGTAGCCGATACCTTGTACGAACGCGGTCAGCCCACCGGCACGGCGCGGGTTGTCCAGGTGGTCCAGGGAAAGGATCAGGCTCATCGGGAACAGCCCGCCGATGCCCAGGCCGAGCAGGCATGGCCATAACAGGCTCAGCTGGTGCGGGCTCAGGATCAGCCCACAGAAGCCGATGATGATCAGCACCAGCAACACCGCCACCACGCTGCGTTTATCCCGGCGCCGATTGGCAATGGCCGGGGTAACCAGGCCGGACACGACTTCCATCGCCGTCAGGAAACCCAGCAGTAAACCGGCGTTTTGTTCGCTCCAGCCTTGCTCGACGTAGTACGGCGCCAGCCAGGCGAGTACACAGGTGTAGGACGCTGTGCCAAGGCCAAAAAAGATCGCCAGCAGCCAGGCGCGACCATTACCGAAAAAAGCTTCCTGTGCGCCTGAACCGGCGTGGGGTAACGGTGGCAGCACCGAGCGCTGGGCGTACCAGACGACCACCGCCACCAGCGCCAGCACTGCCCAGATCGCCAAGCCGATGCGCCAACTGCCGGTGTGCACTTGCACGAAGGGCGAGAACGCTGCCGCCAGCGCCGCGCCGCCCATGATGGCGGTGACATACAGGCCCATGAACAGGGAAACATTGTTGCTGAAGCGCGACTTGATCAGCGCCGGCATCAACGCTTGGATCATCGCAATACCGATGCCCGCCGCGATGGCGCTGACGATCAGCTCCAGCGCCGAATCGAGGAACAACCGCGACAACGTCGCCACGCCAATCACCACCAGCGACAACACAATGCTGCGGTGCTCGCCAACACGCTTGGCCAGGCCCATGCCAAAGAACATCGCCAGGCCCATGGCCATCACCGGCAGCATGGTCAGCAACGCCGCGCTGCTGAAACTCAACGGCACATCGCCGCGAATCGACGCCAACAAGGGGCCTACCGCCGCCATCGATGGGCGCAGGTTAAGGGCGACCAGTACCACGCTGATCATCAGCCAGAGGGCGGTGGTGGGTTTTGCCTGAACGTTTTCCATGGGCCTGCCTTGGGTGAACAAGGGGCAATCAGGCCATGGTTGGGGGAGTGGGGCAAATGAGAAAGTCGCAGGCACTATTGAAAAATTGCAGTGGCTGCAAGAGCACCTATCAAAATGTGGGAGGGGGCCTGCTCCCGATAGCGGTGGTTCAGTGGTTACATCCTGACTGATCCGCGGCTATCGGGAGCAAGCCCCCTCCCACATTTTTGACCGCGTTGGGTCAGTAACCGACGGTAAAGCGTTGGCGCGAGTGCTTCGGTGTTTCCACTTCATCGAGCATGGCGATGGCATAGTCGGCAAAGCTGATCGAGCTTTTACCGTCACTGCCCACCAGCAAATTATCCTGGCCCAGGCGGAATTTACCGGTGCGTTCGGTGCCATCGAACAGCGCCGATGGCGACAGGAACGTCCAATCCAATTGTGCTTCCTGGCGCAGGGCCTCCAGGAATTCAGCACCTGCGCTGGCCTCGGCCTTGTACTCGGCAGGGAACCCCTCGCTGTCGATCACCCGGCCGCCACCCGGCAGCAACAGCGAGCCCGCGCCGCCCACCACCAGCAAGCGTGGTACGCCGGCCTTTTTCACCGGGCCGATCACGGCACTGGCGGGGAGGGTGGCGAAGTGCGCGGCACTGATCACCACATCGCTACCGCTGATTGCCTGTTGCAGGGCTTCGGCGTTCAGCGCATCGACCTGTTTAACGGTGACGTCCGGGCGCGCGGCCAGCTTGTCGGTATTACGCGCAATAGCCACCACGCTATGCCCGCGACGCAGCGCTTCTTCCAGCAGTTGACTACCCGCACGGCCAGTGGCCCCAATAATTGCGATTGTGCTCATGATGTTCTCCAGTACGGTTAAGGTTTGAACGGTTTCACCACTTCATTTCGCCCTTGGCGACTTTGGCGCTCAGCTCCAGCGAGCTTTCGTCAGCCAGGGTCGGGTAACGCTTTTTCATGGCCGCGATCAGCGCGGCGGAGTCCTTGGCCTTGGCGGTTTCGAGGTCGAACGCCTTGATGTAGTCGGCGGTAAATGCCACCGAGGCCGGCGACGGTGTGCCCAGGTAGTGGCCGGGGACCACGGTGCGCGGCTTCAGGTCTGCAATGCGTTGCAGGGTGGCCAGCCAGTCTTTGTGAGACTGCGAACTTTGGGTGTCGGCCATCCACACGTGGATGTTCTCGGCGACCACTACTCCACCGACCACGGCTTTTATCGAGGGGATCCACACAAAGCTGCGATCCGGCTGCGGGCCGTCCAGGCCGATTACGTCCAGCTGCTGGCCTTCGAGCGTCAGGCTATGGCCTTGTAACACCTGCGGCACGATGGTCTTGGCCGGTTTGTCGGCGCCCATTTTCGGGCCCCAGAACGCCAATTTGCCGGCCACGGTGGCGTTGATATGGTCGACCACCGGTTGCGGCGCCACTACCTTGGCTTTCGGGAACGCGGCGGTGAGGGTGTCGAGGCCGAAGTAATAATCCGGGTCGCCGTGGCTGATGTAGATGGTGGTCAGGTTTTTGCCGCTGGCGCGGATCTTCTGCACCAACTGCTCGGCCTGGCCTTTGCCGAATTGCGCGTCCACCAGGATCGCGTCCTTGGCGCCGCTGACCAGCACCGAGGTCACCGGGAAGATCGCCGCCTCGCCAGGGTTGTACACGTCCAGGCTCAGGTCGGCCGCTGCCGCATGGGCGGCAAATGCCAGGGCGGCGGTGGCCAGGGTCAAGCGCTTGAAGGTTGAGAACATCGGGCAGCTCCAGCAATCGGTTCAAAGAGTGCATAGAGCTTAGTTGCACCAAACAAGACTAAAAATGCGATGCTGGGACATAGTTTGTTTCTGAAATCGGGCAAATCATGGATCGTCTTCAAGCAATGCGGGTATTCGTCACCGTGGTGGACCTGGGCAGCCAGTCTGCCGCGGCTGATCATCTGGACCTGTCGCGCCCGGTGGTGTCGCGCTATTTGGCCGAGTTGGAAGACTGGGTCGGCGCGCGCCTGCTGCACCGCACCACGCGCAAACTGAGCCTCACGGCCGCCGGCAGCGAAACCTTGCCGCGCTGCCGGCAACTTTTGGAACTGTGCGGTGACATGCAGGCCGCCGTCAGCGAACCCGACGATGCGCCTCGCGGCCTGCTGCGCTTGAGCGTCAGCACTTCATTTGGCCAGGCGCAATTGGCCGAGGCCATTGCCGAATACGTCAAGCGCTACCCCTTGGTCACGGTCGACCTGCAAATGCTCGACCGCACGGTGAACCTGGTGGATGAGCGCATCGACCTGGCCATCCGCACCAGTAACGACCTGGACCCCAACCTGATCGCCCGGCGCCTGACCGTGTGTCGCTCGGTGGTGTGCGCGTCCCCGGCGTATCTGCTGGAGCATCCGGCGCCGCAAAAAGTCGAAGACCTGGCGCGGCACAACTGCCTGACCCACTCGTATTTCGGCAAAAGCCTGTGGCATTTCGAAGAGCAGGGTGAGCACGTGTCGGTGCCAGTGCACGGCAATATCACGGCCAACGAGGCCAGCACCCTGCTGCGCGTGACGCTGGCCGGGGCCGGGGTGGCGATGCTGCCCAGTTACCAGGCCGGTGATCACATCCGCCGCGGCGAATTGGTGAAACTGCTGCCCCAGGCCGCCCCCCGGCAAATGAACATCTACGCGGTGTATGCCTCGCGTAAACACATGCCCTCGGCGCTGCGCAGCCTGCTGGATTTCCTGGTGCTGAGGTTCCCCGAAGAGCCGGCATGGGATATCGGTCTCTAGGGCGACATAACGCTGTTGAATGTCGCCCAATAATGGCAACTCGCCCTGGCTGGCCTATGCTTTAAACAGCACCGTGTGGATCCGTCCAGAGGTCTGTGCCATGAGCATCAAAACCAGAAAATACCTGATGATTTTCACCCTCTGCGCCTTGGCCAGCGCACTCTACGGGACTGCCGCCTACCGGGTGGAACAGACCCGTATGCAGCCGACCTTCGCGATCAGCTGCCATCAGGACCACTGCGTTCCCCACTCCGGCAGTTTCAGTGCACTCAGGTAAGCGGCGGTTCAGCCTTGAGTTGCTCGCGAAACGCCTTGGGTGAGAACCCGACCCGTCGGCGAAACAGCCGAGAGAAGTTGGTGGGGTCGGAAAAACCCAGCACCTCCGACATTTCATTGATGGTCATGCTGGTGTAAGTCAGCAAGCGCTTGGCTTCCAGCAACTGGCGGTCATGCATGATCTGCAACGCTGGCTGCCCACCCAGCTCGCGACAGGTTCCATTCAGGTGTGAGACCGAAATACCCAGCTTGTGGGCCAAGTCCTCGATCTTCGGGTGTTCGCGGTAATGCTGTTCGACCAGTTGGGTAAAGCGCCGGAAATACTCGCTGCCCCGTGGTGCGCGCGGGTGGCGACGTTGGATGGCCTGGCGGCTGATCCACACCAGCAGCACGCTGATCAAGGCGTGCATCATCATGTCCCGTGCCGGTTGTTCGTTGGCGTATTCCGCTTGCAGGCGGGCGAACTGGCTGTTGAGGTAGTCGCTGTCCGCGCCCGCCGGGTAACTGCCCAACGCCTGCAGGCCGCCTGCCGTGGCGCCCAACTGGGCCTGCAAATGGCTGACCAGCGGCGCCGCCAGGGTCACCACATAGCCTTCGACATCTTCGGCAAAGCGAAATCCGTGCACGCATAACGGCGGCAATACCTGCAGCGTGGCTTCGTTGAGCGTGGTGCGCTGGCCCTCGATTTCCAGCTGTGCCTGGCCTTTGTGTACATACAACAACTGGCACAGATCCGCGTGCCGGTGGGGCTGGATTTCCCACTGGTATTCCCGACTGCGGCGGGAAATGGTTTCGCAGTGCAACAAATCGGGGGTCGGCCATTGCTGGCTTTCTCCGTAAAGCTTGAAGACCGGAATCGCGGTTTTAGTCATGGTTTCAATCCGACACTCAGGATAGTTGTTCGGTAATCGCCCCAATTGGCAAAAAGCGCAGGCTTTGGCTAAGTTTTCACCTTCTTATGCCGCCCACTCAAGTGAAAAATGTCAGCTACCTCAGCAATGACAACTCTTTCACCTGATCCGTTCGGGTGTAACGTGCGGGCGATAAAAATAATGAAAACGCTGAAAACCCAAGTCGCCATCATTGGCGCCGGTCCCTCCGGACTGCTGCTCGGCCAGCTGCTGCATAACGCCGGGATCCAGACGCTTATCCTGGAGCGCCAGAGCGCCGATTACGTGCAAGGCCGTATCCGCGCCGGGGTGCTGGAACAAGGCATGGTCGACCTGCTGCGCGAGGCCGGTGTCAGCCAGCGCATGGAGGCCGAAGGCCTGGTGCATGATGGCTTCGAACTGGCGCTCAATGGCCAGCTCACCCATATCGACCTCAAGGCCCTCACCGGCGGCCAGTCGGTGATGGTCTACGGCCAGACCGAAGTCACCCGTGACCTGATGGCCGCTCGCGCCGCCGCCGGGGCCCAGACTTTTTACGAAGCTAGCCATGTGCAGCCCCACGACCTGAAAACCGATCGCCCCTGGCTGACCTTCGAGCACCAGGGCCAGGCGTATCGCCTGGACTGCGACTACATCGCCGGTTGCGATGGTTTCCACGGCGTGGCGCGCCAGTCGATCCCTGCGGAGTCATTGAAAGTCTTCGAGCGCGTCTACCCCTTTGGCTGGTTGGGCATCCTCGCCGACACGCCACCGGTGCACGATGAACTGGTGTACGCCAAGCATCCGCGTGGCTTTGCCCTGTGCAGCATGCGTTCGCCCACCCGCAGCCGCTATTACCTGCAAGTGCCGGCCGAGGAGCCGCTGGATGAGTGGTCTGACGCGCGCTTTTGGGACGAACTGAAAACCCGTCTGCCCAGCGCCCTGGCCGCACAGCTGGTCACCGGCCCCTCGATTGAAAAAAGCATCGCGCCGCTGCGCAGTTTCGTGGTGGAGCCGATGCAATACGGGCGCCTGTTCCTGCTCGGGGATGCGGCGCATATCGTGCCGCCCACCGGTGCCAAGGGCCTGAACCTGGCCGCCAGTGACGTGAGCACCCTGTTCCGGATCCTGCTCAAGGTGTATGGCGAAGGACGCGTGGATTTGCTGGAACGCTACTCCGCCATTTGCCTGCGCCGCGTGTGGAAGGCCGAGCGGTTCTCCTGGTGGATGACCTCGATGCTGCATCAATTCCCGGAGGCCGATGGCTTCAGCCAGCGCATTGCCCAGAGCGAGCTGGAGTACTTCATTCACTCCGAAGCCGGGCGTAAAACCATCGCGGAAAATTACGTCGGGCTTCCTTACGAGGCTATCGAATAGCCTGCTATCGTATCGAGCATTGCCGTGGGCTGCCGTTGCCTGCCGGCCTGGCTCGAAGGTTCTACCGTGACTCAGCTCAATCAGCCCGCACCGCCGCTCCCGGCGGTGCGCAGTATCCTCGCCTCGTTGATGATGGCGATCTTCCTTGGCGCCCTGGACCAGACCATCGTCGCAGTGTCCATGCCCGCCATCTCCGCGCGGTTCCACGATGTCAACCTGCTGGCCTGGGTGATCTCCGGCTACATGGTGGCCATGACCGTGGCGGTGCCGATCTACGGCAAGCTGGGCGACCTGTACGGGCGCCGCCCGATGATGCTGATCGGCATGGGCCTGTTCACCGTGGCGTCGCTGTTTTGCGGCCTGGCCCAAAGCATGGAGCAACTGGTGCTGGCGCGGGTGCTGCAAGGCATCGGGGCGGGGGGGATGATCTCGGTGAGCCAGGCGATCATCGGCGACATCATCGCGCCCCGTGAGCGCGGGCGTTACCAGGGCTATTTCAGCAGCATGTATGCGGTCGCCAGCGTGGCCGGGCCGGTGCTGGGCGGTTACATGACCGAATATCTGTCGTGGCGCTGGGTGTTCCTGATCAACCTGCCGCTGGGCGCCGGCGCCTGGTACGTGGCCTATCGCACCCTGGTGGGGCTGCCGATACCGCAGCGCAAGCCGATCATCGATTACCTCGGCACCGTGCTGATGATCATCGGCCTGACCGCCTTGCTGCTGGGCATCACCGAAATCGGCCAGGGCCGGCCTTGGCGTGACAGCCAGGTGCTCGGCCTGCTGGCGTGCGCGCTGGTGGCGTTGACGCTGTTTGTGTGGCACGAACGCCGTGCGCCGGAGCCCTTGCTGCCGATGCACCTGTTCGCCAACCGCAGCGCGGTGTTGTGCTGGTGCACGATTTTCTTCACCAGCTTCCAGGCCATTTCCCTGACAGTGTTGATGCCGCTGCGCTTTCAGGCCGTGACCGGCGGCGGTGCCGACAGCGCGGCCTTGCACTTGCTGCCCCTGGCGATGGGCCTGCCGATGGGCGCGTATACCGCCGGGCGCATGACCTCGGTGACAGGGCGCTATAAACCGATGATCCTCAGCGGTGCGCTGTTGAGCCCGCTGGCGATTATGGGCATGGCTGTGAGTGCGCCTCAGGACGTGCTGCTCACCGGCGTGTTCATGCTGCTGTGCGGGATCGCCGCCGGCATGCAATTTCCGACCTCGCTGGTGGGCTCGCAAAACTCGGTGCAACAGCGCGACATCGGCGTTGCCACCAGCACCACTAACCTGTTCCGCTCCCTTGGTGGCGCGGTGGGCGTGGCCTGTATGTCGGCGTTGCTGCTGGCGTTGTTGCAGGACTCCAGCTTCGCCCACCTGGCCAGCGGTGCGCTGGTGGCCGAGGGCAGTTCCGGCAACGTGTTGTTGGACGGGCTGAACGCCGCTCCAGGCCCGGCGCAGGATGCCTTGCGCGGGGAACTGGCGGTGACGTTCCGGCATTTGCTGATGGTGAGTGCAGCGGTGTCTCTATTGGGGCTCGCGGCCGCCATCGCCATGCCGAATCGGGTACTGCGCGGCCGCGAAGACAAGGCCAGATAACGGACACCATAGAGATCAAAATCTGTGAGGGGGCCTGCCCCCCCCACATTTTTTTACCGCATTTCAGCTTCAGGGGCTGTAGTAACCCACCGCCACCATGAAGTGCCCGCTCTTGCGGATATAAGCATGTTTGTTCTCGACCTTATCGGTCACCGGGTTTTTCCAGCGGTACTTGTATTCCCCCTGGTCCTGCTCGGCCATCAGCTTGAGAATCGGCTCGCCCACCGGTTTGCCATCCGGGTCCTTGATCTTGCTGAAGTCCGTGTTGATCAGTCTCAGGTTGGTGCCGTGGGCCACGTAGCGTCGGGTGTTCAGGTCCACCACAAACACATACAGGTCGTCCTGCAGGAAGCCACCCTGCAATGAGTTGATGGCCTTGAGCGTGCCGGCCTCATCCTTGACCAGCGCGTTCACCGCCTTGTTGCGCAGGGCGCGCGCCTGTTCCGGCGTGGCCCGTGGCAGGTAATAACCCACCGCGAGGATGCGTTCGCCGACGCGCTGATAAAACACATGCTTGTGCTCGACCTTGCCGTCGTTCCAGTTCTGCCAGCGGTAGTCGGCCTGCTGGATACCCTGGCCTTCGGGTACCTTGAGGGCGTCCTTGAATGACTGGCGCAAGTCCGGCCCCAATACTTCAGACACGTCGCGGCCGATCAAGGCCGAAGAGGGCCCGCCGCTGGCCAGCAACACACCTTGGGTATCGACCACGAATACGTAGCGGTCCTGGTCGATAAAGTCGCCCTGGCGGCTGAACGTGGCGAATGCCTTGTCGCCATGGCTCTGGTAGTAAGCCAGGGCTTTTTCCAGCAGGGCCTTGGCCGCCTCGGCGTCTTGAGCCTGAGTTGGATTGGCGTGCACCTGGCTGAAACACAACAACAGCAGCCAGGTGATCCGCAACAGTGCCTTCATGACCCGTCCCTCGTTTTGTTGATTTCCAAGAGCGTAGACGGTGCCGGCTGATCAGAGCGGTTTGTCGGGAGGTATTTACCCTCCAACTGCCTGCCGCCGCGCCGCGTGCCCGTTGATCAAGGCGCCGCCAGCCACTGCTTGACGATGGCTTGGTACTCGCCTGTGGCCACGCTCAGGTGCAGCCACTGGTCGACATAGCTTTTCCAGGCCATATCGTCGCGCGGCAGCAAAAAGGCTTTTTCGCTGTACTGCATCTGCCGCTGCGGGTTGACCGCACACAGCCCGGGCTTGAGTTTTTGCTGGTAACGCGCTTCGCTGGCGTCGGTGATCATCACATCGGCTTTGCCGGCGAGCAGTTCGTCGAAGATGGTCACGTTGTCGTGCAGGCGGATCTGCGCCTGGCCCAGGTGGGCGCGGGCGAACACTTCGTTGGTGCCGCCGGCCGGCTCGATCACCCGTACCTGCGGCTGGTTGATCTGTTCGACGGTCTGGTAGCGCTGCACATCGGCGCAGCGCACCAGCGGGATCTTGCCGTCTTCGCCGAGAGACTGGCTGAAGAACGCCTTTTTCTGGCGCTCCAGCGACACCGAAATACCGCCTACGGCGATATCACAGCGCTTGGCAAGAAAGTCCGGCATCAGGGTTTTCCAGGTGGTGGGCACCCAGATGAGCTTGGCAGTGAGGCTCTTGGCCAGGGACTCGGCCATGGCAATGTCGATGCCTTCATAGGTGCCGTCGGCGCGCAGGGAGGTATAGGGCTTGTAGTCGCCGGTGGTGCACACGGTGAGGGTGCCGCGTTGCAGCACTTCATCCAGGCGCGACGGGGCGGTGTCGGCCAGGGCGCTGGTGGCCAGGGTTGCCAGTACACACAGGGCGAGCGGAGCTTTCATGCGGTCGAGTCCTTGGGGCATGGTCGGGGGCAGCCATTATTTCCAGCGCGGGGCAGGGTGGCAAGGCGCGGCGAATGTTTAGCCGGGTTGCAACCACACTCCGGCATCCCTGAATTTAACCGCCTGCCCAGGCGTGTGACGCTGCGGGCCTGTACCTCACCGTGATTCGCCCATGGACGGTTCCGCTGATACGCACCTTGCGACACTGCCGTCCACGCTGGCGTTCTGGGCGTTGTTTCACTGTCGGCATGCACGCCCTCCAGACACCTCTCTCCTACGTTGATCTACCCCATGGATGACGCGCGCCTGTGCGCATCTGCCCGGCGGCGCCCGCGCGCCCGCCAGTCGCAACCGTATGAGAACCGCCATGAGTGTGTTTGCCAGCCTGCACGAAGCCCAATCCTTCCTTGAGCACAACCCCGACATCGAGATGTTCGAGCTGTTCATCCTCGACAACAACGGCGTACCGCGCGGCAAGTTGCTGCACCGGGATGAACTGTTGGCGGTGTATCAATGCGGGCGCCCGTTGCCCAGCACCATCCTGGGCCTGACCATCAATGGCGACGACGTGGAAAACTCCGGCCTGGTGTGGGACGTGGGCGACATCGACTGCCGCGCCTACCCGATCAGCGGCAGTTTGCAACGCATGCCCTGGCGCCTGATCCCGACCGCCGCGGTGCAAGTCAGCATGCACCCCACTGAAGGCCTGCCCGCCACCGTGGCCGACCCTCGGCATTTGCTGGCCAGGGTAATCGACGCGCTCAAGGCCGACGGCTATTACCCGGTGATGGCGGCCGAGTTGGAGTTCTATCTGCTCGACCAGAAACCCGATGGCAACGGCCGCCCCCAACCGGCGCGGGATGTCGACGGCGGTCGCCCGCGTTCGACCCAGGTCTACGGGTTGCGCGAACTGGAGCAGATCGAACCCTTCCTCGCTGACCTCTACAGCGCCTGCAAGCTGCAAGGCATTCCGGCGCGCACGGCGATTTCCGAGTACGCCCCGGGCCAGGTGGAAATCACTCTGCAACACCGCGCCGATGCCCTGCAGGCGATGGACGAAGCCGTGCGCTACAAGCGCCTGGTCAAGGGCGTGGCCCACAAGCACGGGATGAGCGCCTGCTTCATGGCCAAGCCGTTCGACGACCTGGCGGGCACCGGCATGCATATGCACGTGAGCCTGGCGGATGCCGAGGGCAACAACCTGTTCGCCAGCGAGGCCGGCGACGGTACGCCGCTGCTGCGGCATGCGGTGGGCGGCATGCTCGGCACGTTGCTCGACTCGCTGCTGATGTTCTGCCCCAACGCCAACTCCTATCGGCGCTTCCAGGCCAACAGCTACGCACCCCTGGCCGCCACATGGGGGGTGGACAACCGCACCGTCAGCCTGCGCGTGCCGGGCGGCCCGGCCAGCTCCCGGCACATCGAGCACCGTATCTGTGGCGCCGACGCCAATCCCTACCTGGCCGCCGCCGCGATCCTGCTCGGCATCCACCGGGGAATCCGCGAACAATGCGACCCCGGCGCGCCGGTCGAGGGTAACGGTTACGCCCAGGCCAGGAGCCTTTTGCCCACCGACTGGCTCACCACCCTGCGCGCGCTGGAAGATTCCAGCTGGGCCAGGGAGGCATTCGGCAGCGAGTTCCTTGGCGTGTACCTGGCGGTCAAACGTGCTGAATATCGCCAGTTCATGGGTGAGGTGGGGGAGCAGGATTGGCGTTGGTATTTGCATCAGGCCTGAGCCGATCAACGGGCGTGATGGCTTCGACCTTTTTTTCACGTTGCAGTGGTTAAGCTGCGAATCAAGGTCGTTCACTCCCGTTTAACCCTTATGAGCCGATGATGTCGCCACAACCTCCCTCCTCGATCGAGATCGAATACGCCGAACGCTGTGACCGCGAACACGCCAGGGCCTGCGGCGACACGCGCCCGCCTGGGCTACGCCGCCGCCTGGCGTCGTGGCGCGACGAGTGGTTGGTACGCCAGGCGCTCAAAGTGGCCGGCGAACCGGGGCTGATCCTCGACCTGGCCTGCGGCGCGGGGCGGTTCTGGCCGGTGTTGGCCGAGCACGTCAACCGGGTGATCCTGGCGTCGGACAACTCCCAGGCCATGCTCGATCACGCCTGTACCCATCACCCGGCGGCATTGCTCAAGCGGATCAAGACCTTTCAGGGCTCGGCGTTTTCCATTGGTCTGTCGGCGAATGCGGTGGATTGCATCTTCTGCCTGGAGTTGTTTCGTCATGTGCCCAGCAGTGAAGGGCGACTGGCGTTGCTGCGCGAGTTTCACCGGGTCAGCCGCGACACGGTGATTGTCTCCGTCAACTCGCGTACGGCAGTGGACGATGAGTTTCGCCAGGCCGGCTTCAAAGTCCTGAATTACCAGGAATTCATTCCGGGCTCCGCGCTGTGGCGTGTCTACGTGCTGCGTAAGAAAGGATAACCATCCCCTGTAGGGCTATTCTTCGTCTCCTGTCTGAGTTTTCATGGTTGCCTGTGCACTGTGGATGCTCGCAAGTCCCTTTCGCGATATATACTGCGCGCCATTCTTCAAGGGAGAGCCGTGTGGCCATCGATATTCACTGGATCTGCGACAACGATAGCCTCGGCCAGCACTGCGCCGAATGGCAGCAGTTGCCATTCGTCGCCCTCGACACCGAATTCATGCGGGTCGACACCTTTTATCCCATTGCCGGGTTGATCCAGATCGGCGATGGCGCACGCGCTTACCTGATCGATCCCCTGACCATTGACAACTGGCAACCCTTGGCCGCGCTGCTGGAAAACCCAGCGGTGATCAAGGTGGTGCACGCCTGCAGCGAAGACCTCGAAGTCTTGCTGCGTCTGACCGGCAGCCTGCCGGTGCCGTTGTTCGACACCCAATTGGCGGCGGCTTACCTGAACCTCGGCTTTTCCATGGGCTATTCGCGCCTGGTGCAAGCCGTGCTCGACATCGAACTGCCCAAGGGTGAGACGCGTTCGGACTGGTTGCAGCGGCCATTGTCCGAGACGCAAATCAGCTACGCCGCCGAAGACGCGGTGCATTTGGCCGAGGTCTACATTCGCCTGCGCCCGCAGCTGTCCGACGACAAATACGCCTGGGTGCTGGAGGACGGTGCCGAACTGGTGGCCAACCTGCGCCGCGAAGTCGACCCGTACGAGGTGTACCGCGACGCCAAGCTGGCCTGGAAACTGTCCCGCGCTCAACTTGCCGTGCTGCGAGAGCTGTGCGCCTGGCGCGAGCAGCAAGCCCGCGCCCGCGACCTGCCGCGCAACCGAATCGTTCGCGAGCACTCGTTGTGGCCCCTGGCCAAGTCCCAGCCGGACAACCTCGCCGCACTGGGCAAGATCGAAGACATGCACCCGCGCACCGTGCGCCAGGATGGCCAGTTCCTGCTGGACTTGATCAAACGTGCCGGCAGCCTGCCCATGGACCAATGGCCGCCCGCCGTGGCTGAACCGCTGCCGGTGGATGCCGCCGCGCTGATCAAGCAACTGCGTGCCCTGGGCCAAACGTTCGCCGAGCGCCTGGACATGGCGCCGGAACTGATGCTGCGCAAGAAAACCCTCGAAGCCCTGGTTAAAAGTGGCTACCCCGATGGGCCTTACCAATTGCCAGACTCGCTGCGTGGCTGGCGCCGCGAGTTGATGGGCCAGGCGCTGCTCGACAGCCTGGCCACTGCCGGAGAACAGCCTTGAAACGTATCTGCTCCATCTATCGCAGCTTGAAAAAAGACGGCATGTACCTCTACGTGCTCAAAAGCGATGCCCTCGAGCGCGTGCCCGAGCCCTTGATGGCCGCCTTCGGCAAGCCGCACCACGCGTTCGACATGGTGCTGACGCCCGAGCGCAAGCTGTCGCGCGAAGACATCGCCGTGGTCCTGGAAAACCTCGACACGCAGGGCTACCACCTGCAAATGCCGCCGGCCGAGGACGAGTACATCGAACACTTGCCCGAAGAGCTGCTGCGTCGCAACGACCCGATGTGATCGACCGGTGCTCTGTCCTGGGCACCTGCTTCAATGAAATCGTATTAGTGGGCGGTGGCCGTAAGGATGCGGGCGGCCGTCTGCACTGTTTTTGAAAGGTTTGAACCATGCGCGTTCTGATTGCTGAACAGGATCACCCGCTCTACGCACAATTGCTCAACGACGTGGCGCCGGACCTTGAGGTGCTCACCAGCGGCGACTCGGCCGAACTGTCGCGCCTGGCCGCCGATTGCCCGGTGTGGCTGGGCCAGCCGGACCTGTTGGCAACGCTGTTGCGCCAGGGCCATCGTCCGCAATGGCTGCAATCGACCTGGGCTGGCATTACGCCGCTGCTGGCCGAAGGCTTGCCGCGCGATTATCGCCTGACCCGCGCGGTCGGCATTTTTGGCCAGGTCATGGCCGAATTTGTCCTCACCTACATGCTGGGCCATGAGCGCGAAGTGCTGGCGCGGTTGGTCAGCCAGGTCGAACGCAAGTGGGACAACCGCACGGGCCAGAGCCTGGCGGGGCGCAAGGTGTTGATCGTCGGCACGGGCGATATCGGCCAGAGCGTCGCCGAGTTCCTCGTACCCTTTGGCGTGAAGCTGTACGGCATCGCCAGTACCGCGCGCGAGCAAGCACCCTTTATCGAAGTGGCCGGGCTCGAACAACTGGGCCGGCTGGTAGGGGAGGTGGACTACGTGATCAACCTGCTGCCCAACACGCCTAATACCCACGATGTGTATAACGCCGCGCTGTTCAAGCAGTTCAAGCCGACGGGCTTGCTCATCAACGTGGGCCGTGGTGTGGCGGTGGTCGATGCCGACCTGGTCGAGGCATTGAAAGAAGGGCACCTGGCCGGCGCGGTGATCGACGTGTGCCGCCAGGAACCGCTGCCGCAGCGCCACCCGTTCTGGACCGCCTGGGGCCTGTTGTTGACCGGGCACAGTTCCGCGCCGACGTCGCCGCCGATGATGGTCGAGTTGTTTTTACAGAACCTGCGTGCCTACCGGACCAAGGAAACGCTGCGCGGGGAAGTTGATTTCGCACGGGGTTACTGACACGACGCAATACCAATGTGGGAGGCCTACAGGCTGAAGTCACCTTCGCAAACCAGCTCGCTCAACGGCTTGCGCGGGCTTGGCGCTTCACGATCTTGCAGGTACGCCGGCAAGGTCGACTTGTCTCCCAGCTTGCCAATCGCCACGGCGGCATGCAGTGCATAACCGTCTGGAATCTTCAGCTCCTTGCGCGTCAGGTCCTGATCGAAGCCGGCCATGCCGTGGGTGTGCCAGCCGCTGAGGCTGGCTTGCAGCGCCAGGTGCCCCCAGGCCGAGCCGGTGTCGAAGGTATGCCACAGCGCCGGGGTTTCTTCGGTGGCGCCCGGAGCGATGAAGTCGGTTTTCGAGGCGATGATCACCAGGGCCGACGCATGCTGCGCCCAGCCGCGGTTGAATTCATTGAGCAGGCCCAGGAAACGCGCCCAGTCTGCCGTGTCGCGGCGCGCATAGAGGAAACGCCATGGCTGCGAGTTATAGGCCGACGGCGCCCAGCGTGCGGCTTCGAAGAAACTCAGCAGGGTGTCTTTCGGGATGCTCTCGCCGGTGAACGCGCGCGGCGACCAGCGGTCGGTGAATTGAGTGTGGATCGAGTGGTCGGCAACACGTGGATTGGCGCTCATGGGCGGCTCCTGAAGGACGATTCGGCGTTCCAAGCTACTGCGCGCCCACTGGGCTGACAAGTCTTGTAACGCCGCCAGTCGTAAGCACTTGGTTCCGAAGGCCTTGGGTACTAGACTGGCGGCCTTTTCACCTACCGATACTGATGTAGAACCATGGCCGCCAAAGTCGAACCTTTCTGGATACGCAAAACCCTCGAACACCTCGATCAGGAGGAGTGGGAGTCGTTGTGCGACGGCTGTGGCCTGTGCTGCCTGCAGAAACTTGAGGATGAAGAGGACAACAGCGTCTATTACACGCGAATCGCCTGCAAACTCCTTGACCTGAAAACCTGCCAGTGCACCGACTACCCCAACCGGCGCGCCTCGGTCCCCGACTGTATCCAGCTCACCCCAGGCCAGGCCGACCAGTTCAAATGGCTGCCGCCCACCTGCGGCTACCGTCTGGTCAGCGAGCGCAAGGACCTGCCGCTGTGGCACCACCTGGTCTGCGGTGACCGCGACGCCGTGCACCACGAACGCATTTCCCAGTCCGGGCGCATGCTCAGTGAAGGCAGCGTGCCCGAAGACGACTGGGAGGATTACCTGATCTTCCGCGCGGGCTGAACAAGGAGTGTGTATGAAGCTGGGAACCCGGCTGGCGGCAGGCCTGGTGCTGCTGGTGCTGAGCGCTCCGGCCTGGTGCGCCAACAAAGTCGACCTGGACTATCACGTCAAGCTGCTGCCCCAGAGCGATCAGGCGCAGGTGCGTGTGAGCCTGGCCCAGGGCTCGGCGGTGCGCAGCCTGGACTTCGACCTTGGCCGCGACGGTCGCTACAGCGATTTCAAGGCCGACGGCCGGTGGCAGGTCACGGGCAGCCGCGGCGTGTGGCAGCCCAGCGCCGACAAGGCCAGCCTCAGCTACCGCGTACGCCTGACCCAGGCGCTCAAGCCGGGCAGCTATGAAGCGCGTATCACCCCGGGCTGGGCGCTGTTTCGCGGCGAAGACCTGGTGCCTGGCGCGCGGCTGGACCAGCAGGACGGCGTCGAGTTGGTCGCGCGGCTGGTGTTCGAACTGCCGGCCGGCTGGAAAAGCATCGAAACCGCCTGGCCGCGCATCGGCAAAAACAAGTTCCGTATCGACAACGTGTCCCGCCTGTTCGACCGCCCCACCGGCTGGATGCTCGCCGGCACGCTCGGCAGCCGCCGCGTGCGCCTGGGCGAAACCGAAGTCACCGTGGCGTCGCCCAAGGGCCAGGCCATGCATCGCATGGATGTGCTGACGTTGCTGACGTTCGTCTGGCCGCAGGTGGAAGCCGTGTTCCCGCGCCATCCGGGCAAACTATTGGTGGTGGGGGCGAGTGACCCGATGCGCCGTGGCGCATTTGCGGCGCATGACTCGATTTACCTCAACAGCCGCACGCCGTTGGTCAGCGAAAACGGCAGCAGCCCGTTGATGCGTGAAGTGGTGCAAGCCATTGGCCGTTTCAACGACCACGACACCAGTGACTGGATCAGCGAAGGGTTGGCGCAGTACTACGCCATCGATCTGCTGCGGCGTGCCGGCGGCATCACCGATGAGCGCTATAAAGCGATACAGGTGCGCTTGGCCAGGGAAGGCCAGGACGTGACCACCCTGCGCGGCGAACACGTCAGCGGCGCGACGGTGTCACGGGCGGTGTTGGTGATGCAGGAGCTGGACCGCGAGATTCGCGTGAAAACCCATAACAAGCGCTCGCTGGACGATTTGGCGCAGGCGGTGATGCGGGCCGATAGCGTCAATACCCAAGGCTTCGTTCAATTGGCCGAGAGCATCCTGGGCGAATCGTCGGTGGTGCTCGATTCCAAACTCCTGCGCTGATTCGTAGCCCTGCACAAAACGAAATGTGGGAGGGGGCTTGCTCCCGATAGCGGTGGTTCAGTCACTGATGTATTGACTGACACACTGCTATCGGGAGCAAGCCCCCTCCCACATTGGAATCTCCAATAGTCTGGAGGCCGAGGTCAGCCGGTGGTCTTCACCGCTTTTTCAGCCGCCACTTCCGCCTTGGTCTTCAAGTTTTTCAACTCTTCACCCGCGCGCTCAATCTTGGTACGCACGCTGTTCATTTCCTGGCGACCCTGCTCCAGCTTATCCTTGAGCGAGCTGTGCCCGGTAAAACCACGGGCCAGCGCCACGCCGCCGATCGCCACTTGGATCAAACCGAAAATCCCGCCACGCCGCAGGCCTTTGCCCACCATCATCACGCCACCGGCCACCGAGCCGATGCGCTCCCAGCCATGCACGTTTTGCGTGGGTGGGGACTGAAGTGGCGCGGGTTCGATGATAGGTCGCACGGTTTTGCTGTCGCTCATAATCTGTCTCCAACAAGGGCAAGTGTAAGTAGCTGACTGTCGGCGAGAGCCGGATGTTCCCGAAAACTCAGTACTTGGGGCCCGAGCGGGTGTTATTGCCCTTGGCCATGCGGTCGTAGAGCACCACATTGACGGTGGCGGCGAGGTTCATGCAGCCGGTAGTGGGGATGTACACCACGTCTTCGCACCAGTCGCGAATCTCTTTATCCAGCGAGCCGTCTTCCGGGCCGAAGATATACAGCGCACGGTCGGGGTGGGTGTACTCGGGCAGCGGGCGGGCGCCTTCAACCAGCTCCACCGCAACCGGGATGCAGCCCAGGGGCAGGATTTTTTTCAGGTCATCGATACCGATCAGCGGAATGTCGTGGTGGACCTTCTTGGTGTCGGTGATGAAGTCTCGGGCGCGCTCGTAGCGCACGCCGGTGTAGAACACCGAGGCCACGCCGTAGCAGCCGGCGGCACGCATGACCGAACCGACGTTTTCAGGAGATTTGGGGTTATACAGGCCGATGCAGCTGTAGCGTTTATTGCCCACGGGGGAAGGTGCCTTGGAGAAAAGCGGCGATTATACGGCCTGAAGGTGATGTATTGCTTGGGCCACCGCTCTCGAGAGCCAGCCCCTTCCCACCGTTTGAACGTATTCACCCATCAACGTGTGGAGGGGGCTGGCTCCCGATGAGGTCGCAAGGGCCTCTTCAGTCGTCTTTCTTCATCAACCCGGCCAACGCCGCAAACGGGTTGTGCGTGGCCTTGGCAATGGTCGGGCTGCTGGTGGAGCCTTCGCCGAAGTACTGTTGGTCGGTGTAGCGCGAATGTTCGTTGTCGTGACAATACAGGCACAGCAATTCCCAGTTGGAGCCGTCCTGGGGGTTGTCATCATGGTTGTGGTTACGGTGGTGAACGGTGAGTTCGCTCAGGCGTTTGCCGGCGAATTCACGGGCGCAACGGCCACATACGTGGGGGTACATCTTCAGGGCTTTGTCGCGATAGCCCATTTCCCGGTCGCGCTGGGCATCGGCGAGGATGCGGTCCAGCTTGGCGGTGTGGGAGGGCGGGTTGGTCGAGCTCATCATGGCTCCTGGCTGTCTGGTGGGTCACGGATAAGCTTGATTCTAGCCGCCGGCGCGCGTTTGTAGTATCAGTTCATTCAATTCATCAGGAGCTGAACCCTATGCGCCGGTACACCTGGATACTTGCACTGCTACTCGGCGCCCTGGCGGCTCAGGCCCAGGCGTTGTCGACGCCCAGGCCCGGGCAGGTGATCGAGGTCGCCCTTGAGCAACTGCACCCGACCCAGGCCGTGGTCGGGTTCGACCAGATCTATTACAGCCTCGGGTTGTTTGCCGACAAACCTACCAAAGCCTTCGATGAATACTGCGAGACCAACGGTCAGGGCGAGGCCGACAAGGTGCCCAAGAACGCCAAGCTGCTCCAGCCCACCAGCTTCACCTGCAAAGACCCGGTAGGCGCGCACCCCGAGGACATGAAAACCGTGGTTGTCGGCCCCGGCGGCCAGTTGTACCTGACCGACGGTCATCACAGTTTCACCACATTATGGGAAGCCCCCGGTGGTGGCCCGCAGCTGAAAATGTGGGTCAAGGTCACCGACGATTTCAGCAACAGCCCGGACCTCGCCACCTTCTGGCAACGCATGGAAGCGGCCCGCAAGGTTTGGCTCAAGAACAATCAGGGGCAACCCCTGCAGCCCGGGCAACTGCCGGCGCACCTGGGGTTCAAGAACTTGCAGGACGACACCTTTCGCAGCCTGGTGTATTTCACCCGCAAGGCTGCCTACGGCAAGCCGGACGCGGGGGCGGTCGCACCGGAATTTCTGGAGTTCTATTGGGGCAACTGGCTGCGCACGCAAATGGATCTGGGCCAGTACGACCTGAACAAAAAAAGCGGCTACAGGGACGCTATCGAAGCGGTGGCCAAACGCATGGTCCGCCTGGCACCGGGCGCACAGGTCGGGAACAGCGGCTTCACCGCCCAGCAACTGGGCGGCATGACCCAGCTGGACCGCGATGAACTGGAAAAGACCTTCGATAAGAAAATCCCGTACGTGATCGACTACCGCAATTCCCATAACTGACCAGGGATCAACAATGTGGAAGGGGGCTGGCTCCCACATTGATCTTCAGTGTTGTGCTCAGCCCTTGAGCTTTTCCGCAATCCAGATGGTGTGCCGGGTGCCTTTGTTGCCATGGGCGAACACCTGCACTTCCTCGGCCTTGAAGCCGGCCTTGCGCAGTTTTTCGCTGAACAGCCTGTCGGCGCTGGCCGACCACACCGCCAGTACGCCCTTGGGGCGCAGGGCCTTGGCGCAGGCGGCCAGGCCACCGGCGGAGTAGAGCCAGCTGTTGGCTTTTTGCGTGAGGCCTTCGGGGCCGTTGTCGACGTCGAGCATGATCGCATCAAAGCCCTGAGGCTCGGCTTGCAGCACCTTGGCTACGTCTTCCAGGCGGATCACCGTGCGCGGGTCGAGCAACGGGCGCCCGGATTTTTCCCCCAGTGGGCCACGGTTCCACTCCACGACGCCGGGCACCAGTTCGGCCACCACCACTTCGGCGGTCTTGCCCAAATGCTTGAGCGCCGACGCCAGGGTAAAGCCCATGCCCAAGCCACCGATCAGCACCCGTGAAGCCGGGCGGCCAGCGACCTTGCGGCAGGGGATTTCGGCCAGCGCGTCTTCGGAACCGTGCATGCGCGTGTTCATCAGTTGGCCGCCATCACCGCCCTGGATCTTGATGACAAAATCCTCACCGTATTCGAACAGGCACAAGGCACCGCCGTTGTCGGGGATCGGGGTGGTGTCCAGCAGAACGAAACGTTTCATGGAAATCTCATTGGGAAGGGCATTCTTGCGCGGTTGGGAGTAGCCTTACGACATTCCGGTCAGGCCATGGAGCCATCGATGAAGTGCAGCATTCTAACGGTCATTGTGTTGAGCGCGCTCGCCTGCGGTGGGGTACGGGCTCAGGAGTTGCAAACCGTACCGGTCGCACCCGCGCCAACCCCCGGTGCGCCGGGCACGCCGACACCGACGCTGTACCCGCAAGTCACCCCGCCGGCACTGCCCAAGACCAACGGCTCGCCGCCCTTGACGCCTATTGTGCTGCCCGCGCCGCCGAAGGACCAGACCGTGCCTGGCCTGCAGCAGAACGACAGCAAGCCGAAGACGCCCGGCGGTTAAAACTGTTGATTGAGTAATTGGCCATCCGCCATGCGCAGGCGCTTGGACAAGGCAATCGCAATCGCCCGGATGATCTTGGCGGCAATCCTGGGCGCTTCGTTGAGCATCTTTTCCAGGGAGTCCTTGCCCAGGTTCAGCAGCACGCAGTCACTGGCGGCCACGCAACTGGCGGAACGTCGCTCGCCGTCGAGTACCGCCATTTCACCGAAGGCCCGGCCACTGCGCAGGGTGGCGATGGTCAGGCGTTGCCCGTCATGGTTGGTTTTTTGCACCGCCACCTGGCCGCTGTGGATGATGCACATGAAGGTTCCGGCATCGCCTTCGAGGAAAATCGCTTCATCGCGGGCTATGGTGCTGATGTTGAAGTAGCCGGCGGCGATGTGGAAATCTTCCGGCAACAGAGGGTCAAACAGGCCGCAATCCATGAGCATTTCGCGGATTTCTGTTTGTAGGGAAGAACTCATCAAAGTCGGTAGTGCCATGGCTGCAATCTTGATCCATCAATCCGTGGGCGGTCCTGTGTTCAGACAAAACCGCCGCCCTTAGTTCCTTAAACCAGCCCCAGCGCCTTGAACACAAATGCATATTCGAGCGCTACGTCACGTAATCCCTGGTAACGACCGCTCATCCCCCCGTGGCCGGCACCGAGTTCGGTCTTGAGCAACAGCAGGTTGTCGTCCGTCTTGGTGTCACGCAGCTTGGCCACCCATTTGGCCGCTTCCCAGTACTGCACGCGGCTGTCGTTGTAGCCGGCGATCACCAGCAGGTGCGGGTAGGCCTGGGGCCGGACGTTTTCGTACGGCGCATAGGCCTTGATGCGTTCATACACCTCGGGCTCTTCGGGGTTGCCCCATTCGTCGTACTCGGTGATGGTCAGCGGCAGTTCCGGGTCGAGCATGGTGTTGAGCACATCGACAAACGGCACTTCGGCAATCGCCGCCTGGAACAGCTCAGGGCGCTGGTTGAGCACCGCGCCGATCAACAAGCCACCGGCACTGCCGCCACTGATCGCCAACTGTTTGGAGGTGGTCAGGCCGTTGTTGATCAGGTGTTCGGCGCAGGCGATAAAGTCGCTGAAGGTGTTCTGCTTGTGGGCCTGCTTACCGTTGCGGTACCAGGCTTCACCCAACTCGCCGCCGCCGCGCACGTGGGCGATGGCAAACGCCACGCCACGGTCGAGCAGGCTCAGGCGTGCGTGGGAAAACCATGGGTCGAGGCTCGAGCCGTAGGCGCCGTAGCCGTACAGGTACAGCGGCGCGGCTTTACCGAGCTGGTCGCGCTTGACCACCAGGCTGATCGGCACCTGGGTGCCATCGGCGGAAGTGGCCCACAGGCGTTGGCTTACGTAATCGTCGGCGTTGAACACGCCCAGCACCGGAGTTTCCTTGAGCACCTGTTGCGCGCCGCTGGCCAGCTCCAATTGACGCACCTGGGCCGGGCGGTTGAGGGCCTCGTAACGCAGGCGAATCTTGTCGCTGGCGAACTCCAGGCTGTTCTGTACGTAAAGGCTGTAGGCGGCGTCGGGCAATTCCACGCGATACGCCGGCACGCCCTGAGGGTGCACTTCGATCACCGGCAGGCCACCGATGCGCAGGCTCAGGGTCATGGCACCGGTATTGAGGCTCACACCGTCGAGCATCACGTCATCGCTGTGGGGGATCAGGTTTTGCCACTCAGCCTCGGTGGGCACGTCGCCAATGTCGGTGGCCACGAACAGCGCGTAGTTGATGCCGTCCCGGTTGCTGCGGATAAACCAGGTCCAGGCACCATTGAGTTGGCCGTGGTCGACATCGTATTCGTGGTCCTCGACCCGAGGCGCCAGGCAGGTAAAGGCCAGGTGCGGCTGGTCGGCGTCCAACGCCCAGACTTCGCTGGTGGTCTTGCTGCCCAGGGTCAGCAGCAACTGGCGTTCGGAGCTGGAACGGTAGCAATGCAGGAAGAAACGTCCGTCGGGCTCGTGGAACACTTCCTGCGCCGCCGTGCCGTCCAGGCGATAGCGGTAGAGTTTGTGCGGGCGGTGGGTGTCGTCCAGTTCGCCGAAGAACAGGGTCAGGCTGTCATTGGCCCAGGTCATGCTGCCGTCGCAGTCCTGAAACTCCAGTTCGCTGACCTTGCCGTTGGCCAATTCCTTCACAAACAGGGTGTAGATCTCGTCACCGCTGGTGTCGAGGCTGTAGGCCAGGCGCTGGTGGTCGGGGCTGATGCTGAACGCGCCGAGGGAGAAGAAGCCGCCGTTGGCCAGTTCGTTCGGGTCCAGTAGCAGCTCTTCGCTGCGCTCGTCCACCTGGTTGCTGTCGTCGGCCGGGCGGCGGCAGCGGTAGTGGCGGGCGTACTCGTCGCCAGCGGTGGTGCGCGTGTAATACAGGTACGGCCCCCATGGCGAGGGCAGCGACAGGTCGGTTTCGAGGATGCGGCCCTTGATCTCTTCGAACAGGCTTTCACGCAATGCGGCCTGATCGGCGAGTTGGGCGTCCTGCCAGGCGTTTTCGGCCTTGAGGTAATCGAGTACTTCGCGGTTGTCACGCTCTTGCAGCCAGGCGTACGGGTCTTGGCCTGGGGCCTTGCGGGCGATCGGGGCGGTCGATATAGGCATGGATCACTCTCTGTCTGGCGGACGGTGGCAGGCATTGCAGCCGCGACACGCAAAAGCCGTTATCATAGCCGCCTGTTTGCCTACCTTGCCATGGACACCATGACCGAGAACGACTATCTGACCGCGTGGGGCCTTTACGCCTTTGCCGCTTTGGGCTGCCTGTTGGTGTGGTGGCGCATGACCCGCTGGATCTGGCGCTGGCTGCGCGAGCCGCTGCAATTGCTGATGGCGGTGCTGTTGTTCAGCCCGACCATCGTCGACCCGGTCAAGACCCAGTTTGCACCGGCCGTGGCCATCACCGCCCTGGACCTGGTGCTCAAGGTCGGCAACAACGCCTGGCGGGCGATTTCCGATTTGTTCATGTACACGATGATCGCCTTTGGCGTGTATCTCATCATTGTCTTGATCCGCTGGCCCATCGAGCGCGCGGCCAATGCGCGCCGTGAGCGCAAGGCCGCTACGGATGCCGCCCTGGCCGCCGAGCCGCACGAGGATGACGACGAGACATTCCGTCGCCCGGCGCCGGGCGGCATGCGGGTCGAACCGCGCCTTTAACGTTGCAGCGAGAGCCCTGGCATGTGTGAATTATTGGGCATGAGTGCCAACGTCCCCACCGATATCGTGTTCAGCTTTACCGGGCTGATGCAGCGCGGCGGGCGCACCGGCCCCCACCGCGACGGTTGGGGCATCGCCTTCTATGAGGGGCGCGGCCTGCGTCTGTTCCAGGACCCGGCCGCCAGCAGTGAGTCTGAAGTCGCGCTGCTGGTGCAGCGTTACCCGATCAAGAGTGAAGTGGTCATTGGCCATATTCGCCAGGCCAACGTGGGCAAGGTGAGCCTGGCCAACACCCACCCCTTCGTGCGCGAACTGTGGGGGCGCAACTGGTGTTTTGCGCATAACGGCCAACTGGCGGATTTCAGCCCGCGAGCCACCTTTTACCGGCCGGTGGGCGATACCGACAGCGAAGCGGCCTTCTGCGATTTGCTCAACCGTGTGCGCGAAGCCTTCCCGGAGCCTGTGGACATCGAGCAAATGCTGCCCGACCTGATCGCGGCCTGTGCCGAATACCGCAGCAAAGGCGTATTCAATTGCCTGCTCAGCGATGGCGACTGGCTGTTCTGCTACTGCTCGACCAAATTGGCCCAGATCACCCGCCGCGCCCCGTTTGGCCCGGCGCGCTTGAAGGATGTCGACGTGATCGTTGATTTTCAGGCCGAAACCACCCCCAATGACGTGGTGACGGTGATCGCCACCGAGCCGTTGACCGACAATGAAAACTGGACCCGCTACGAACCGGGCCAATGGAGCTTGTGGCGACGCGGTGAATGCGTCAGCCAGGGCATTACCGAGTAAGGATATCGACCATGCTGCTCAGCTATCTGCGGTTGGTGCTGTTTGCCATTGGCCTGTTGGTCGGGGTGCAAGTGCCGGGGTTTATCAACGACTACGCCAAGCGCGTCGAAGCTCACCTGATCGAAGCCCAAACCGGCTTGCGCGGGTTTGAATCCACCGCGCAGCAGTTTTTCAAGGGCGACTTGCACGCGTTGGTGGCGCACTACCGCGCCAGCGATGACCCGGTGTTCCAGAGCGACGCCAACAGCCTGGGCGCCATGCTCGATCGCCAGGTGGCATTGGACAAGCAATTCCAGGCCATGCAAGGCCCGTGGTACATCCGCGCGCTGCAAGTGGCGGTGGCGGCCGACCCGGATATCCGCCTGGAAACCTGGAACGGCTACAGCTACCAGATTCTGCTGACGCCAGAGGCGATGGGTTGGGGCCTGGGCGGGGCGATGTTGTTGTCGTTCGGGTTGGAATGCCTGTTCCGCCTGATCGATTGGATCGTGCTGGGCGGCAAGCGCATGCGCCAGAGCCGGCCGATCGAAGAGCGTGACCTCAAAGGCCTCTAAAGACCCAACTCGGTCAAACTGTGGGAGGGGGCAAGCTCCCTCCCACATTTTTAATCGTGTTTCGTCAGGGCAGGCAGCACCATCCGCTCTTCGCCGACTTCCTCGGCATACCGCGCCACCGCCTTCTGACACAACCCCACAATCTCCTCCACCAGCTCCACGCCCACGCGCCACGACACTACCACCTGCAAGTGCGGCAAGCGCTGCGCCAGCGGCAACACCACCAATTCCCCGCGCGCCAGTTCTTCGCTGACCAGCACCGGCGGCAATGCGCCAATTCCAAACCCGTCGCGCAGCAAGCGCGTGATCGCCGACACCGAATTCACGCAGTTCATGCGCGGCGCGGCCACGCCGTTGGCCTGCATCAGGCTCAGTACATCCTGGTGCGGGTGGGAGTTTTTCGAGTAGGTGATGATGCGCTCCTGGGCCAGTTCGGCGAGGGACGCGTAGTCGCGGTTATAGATCGACCGGCTGGCGACGATCCAGGCCATGGGATGGCTGCACAGCTCCAGGCTGCGCACGGTTTCGAGTCGCAGCAGGTCGGTTTGCAGGATCAGGTCGAGGAAGCCTTTTTGCAGCTGATCGCTGAGGTTGAGCGCGGTATCGGCGACCAATTCGATTTCCACCAGCGGGAAATGCTCCATCAGTTCCGCCACGAACGGGCTCAGCCACGTGTGGATGACGGTGTCCATCGCGCCGATGCGAATCCGCCCGACCTTGCTGCTGGTGGTTTCCAGGGACTGTTTCAAACCCTGCATGGTCACCATCATCTGCTCGGCGTAATCGAGCACCTTCACACCGTCCGGGGTCAGGCTCACACCGCGCGAATCACGCAGAAACAGCTTCACGCCCAGCTCGCTTTCCAGCACTGCGATGCGGCTGGAAATCGAAGCCTGGGTGGTGAACAGCTTTTCGGCGGTCAGGCGAAAGCTCTTGAGCCTGGCCACCCAGACGAAGGTTTCGAGGAACTTCAAATTCATGGGATCAACTTTTTCTTATGCATGGATCGGTTTTTATTAGTTGGACGCCGTTGCCGGCCAGCGCCAAAAATCGAGCCATTCCACGATAAGCGTGGTTGGGTTTCAGGACAACAGCGTTGCGGGATCTTGGTAAAAGATCCCACACTACAAAAAAACAAAGCCTACAGGAGCGACCAGCGTGAGCCGCCTTTTACTCAATTGCGACATCGGCGAGAGCTTTGGCAACTGGACCATGGGTCTGGACGCCGAAGTCATGCCGTTCATCGATTGCGCCAACGTGGCGTGCGGCTTCCACGCTGGTGACCCGAGCATCATGCGCAAGACCGTCAGCCTGGCACTCAAGCATGGCGTCCAAGTCGGCGCGCACCCGGCGTATCAAGACCTGCAAGGCTTCGGTCGGCGCTCCATGCAGTACACACCCCAGGAAATCCAGGACCTGTTGCACTATCAGATCGGCGCGCTTGACGGTATTTGCCGGGCGCAGGGTGGTCGGGTCAGCTACGTAAAACCCCACGGCGCGATGTACAACGACATGATGGCCAACCCCGTGCAGTTGCGCGCGGTGATCCAGGCCGTCGCCGCCTATGGCGAGTTGCCGCTGATGCTGCTGGCCACCCGTGACAACAGCGCCGCCCAAGCCTTGGGCGACGAGTACGGCGTGACCCTGTGGTTCGAAGCGTTCGCTGACCGCGCCTATCACAACAACGGCCAGTTGGTGTCCCGGCAGTTGCCGGGCGCGGTGCATCACGATTCCGACACCATCGTGCAACAGGCCCTGACCCTCTCCCGTGGCCAACCGCTCACCGCCAGTGACGGCAGCCCCTTGGTCTTGCAGGCCAACACCTTGTGCGTACACGGCGACAATGCCAGTTCCGTCGCGGCGGTGAAGCGTATCCGCGAGGCGTTGAAGCCAGCATGAAGCCACGCATTGAAGTGGTAGCCATCGACTGCCTGATGGTGCGTCTGTTTAACGTGATCGCCGAAGCCAACATGCCGTGGATGCTCGCCGCCACCCAGCGCCTGCGCAGCGGGTTCGGCGCGGCGCTGGTGGATCTGGTGCCGTCGTACACCACCTTGATGGTGCATTACGACCTCACCGCGTTGAACCCGGCCCAGGCACGCGAACTGATCGACCAGGCCCTGACCGACCTGCAACCCCAGGCCCAGGGCAGCGGCCAGTGCCATGTGCTGCCGGTGTGGTACGACCTGAGCGTCGGCCCTGAGCTGAGCTTGCTCAGCCAACGCAGCGGCCTGGCGGTAAGCGAGGTAGTCCGTCGCCACAGCGCTCACCAATACCAGGTGTTCGCCCTCGGTTTCGCTCCCGGTTTCGCCTTTATGGGCCTGGTGGACGAGATCCTCGCCGCGCCGCGCCTCAACACCCCGCGCAAGCGCGTGGCCGCCGGCAGCGTTGGGATTGCCGAACGGCAGACCGCGGCATACCCGGTGGTCTCCCCCGGTGGCTGGAACCTGATCGGCCGCACCCCGGCCAAACTGTTCGACCGCGAGCGTGACGGTTATAGCCTGATGCAACCCGGTGACACGGTGCGTTTTGAACCCGTCGAGCGTGCCGAATTCATCAACTTGGGTGGCGATGACACACCGTTGGAGGCGCAACCATGAGCCGCTTGATCATCGAGGCCAGCACGCCGTTGTGCCTACTGCAGGACGCCGGCCGCTTTGGCGTGCGCCACCTGGGCGTGACCCAGGGCGGCGCGCTGGATTGGGTGTCGATGTCCTGGGCCAACTGGCTGCTGGGCAATGCATTGGATGCGCCGGTGGTGGAAATCACCTTGGGCGGGTTTACCGTGCAGGCCGAGGATTATTGCCTGCTGGCCCTGGCCGGAGCGGATCTGGGCGCGTACATCGACGAGCGCGCCATCAGCCCTGGACGCAGTTTTATCCTGCAAAAGGGCCAGCGTCTGCGCTTTACCCAGCCATTCAGCGGCGCGCGGGCATACCTGGCGGCGCCGGGTGGGTTCCAGGCGCCGGCTGTGCTGGGCAGTTGCGCCACGGTAGTGCGCGAGGAATTGGGCGGCCTGGACGGTTTTGGCAAAGCCTTGGGCGAAGGCGGGCGGTTGGCTTATTCGGGCACAGGCGGGGCGATGAAAATGCTCAGCGAGCCCGCCTTGCCCGCTAAAGCAGCGCTGCAGGTGATCGTCGGCGCGCAAATTGGCCAGTTCAGTGGGCAAAGCCTGTTTGATGCGTTCAACACCGACTGGGCCTTGGACAGCCGCGCCGACCGCATGGGCATGCGCTTGCTGGGTACGCCATTGCAGTACCAGGGGCCGTCGTTGATTTCCGAAGGGATCCCGCTTGGCGCGATCCAGGTACCGCCCGATGGGCAGCCGATTGTGTTGCTCAATGATCGGCAAACCATTGGCGGGTACCCGCGTCTGGGCGCGTTGACGCCTTTATCGCTGGCGCGACTGGCGCAATGTTTGCCGGGGGAAAAGGTGAGGTTGGCGCCGGTGGTGCAGGAGACGGCGCATCGGCAGCACATCGAATTCCTGCAGCGGCTGAGCACCGCCTGAAAAACACCGAGGTCCAAATGTGGGAGGGGGCCCCCTCCCACATTGGATTACCTGAATTATCTGGATGTGTGGTTACTTGGAGAGAAACCGCATCCCTTCCTCAAGCCCGCGCAGCGTCAGCGGGTACATCTGGTCCTCCACCAACTCGCGCACAATCCCCGTCGAGGCCGTAAAGTCCCAGGTGTCTTTCGGATACGGATTAATCCAGATCAGCTTCTTGTACTTGGCCATGAAGCGCTGCATCCACACATACCCCGGCTCTTCGTTCCAGTGCTCGACGCTGCCGCCGGCCTGGGTGATTTCATACGGCGCCATCGACGCATCGCCGATAAAGATCACTTTGTAATCGGCACCGTACTTGTGCAGCAGGTCTTGGGTGGAGGTGCGCTCCGAGGTGCGGCGCAGGTTGTTTTTCCACACGGATTCGTACACGAAATTGTGGAAGTAGAAATATTCCAGGTGCTTGAACTCGGTCTTGCACGCCGAGAACAGCTCTTCGCAGATCTTCACGTGGGCGTCCATCGAGCCGCCGATGTCGAACAGCAGCAACAGCTTGATGGTGTTGCGCCGCTCCGGGCGCATCTGGATATTCAGCAGGCCGGCATCGCGGGCGGTGTGGTCGATGGTGCCGTCGATATCCAATTCGTCCGCCGCGCCTTGGCGGGCGAATTTACGCAGGCGGCGCAGGGCGATCTTGATATTGCGCGTGCCCAGTTCAACCTGGTCGTCGAGGTTTTTGTACTCGCGCTGGTCCCAGACCTTCACCGCCTTGCCCTGACGCTTGCCGGCGTCGCCGACGCGAATGCCTTCGGGGTTGTAGCCGCCTGAACCAAAGGGGCTGGTGCCGCCGGTGCCGATCCATTTGTTGCCACCGGCGTGGCGTTCCTTCTGTTCTTCCAGGCGTTTCTTGAATTCTTCGATCAGCTTGTCGAGGCCACCGAGGGATTGGATCTGTGCCCGTTCCTCATCGCTGAGCGAACGTTCGAACTCCTTGCGCAGCCAGTCTTCGGGAATCAGCGCCTGCAGGTGGTCGTCGAGCTTTTCCAGGCCGTTGAAGTAGGCCCCGAAAGCCCGGTCGAACTTGTCGAAATGCCGCTCGTCCTTGACCAGGATCGCCCGGGCCAGGTAGTAGAACTCGTCCATGTCGGCGAAGGTCACGCGCTGCTTGAGCGCGTTGATCAGGTCGAGCAGCTCGCGCACCGACACCGGCACCTTGGCGGCGCGCATCTCGTTGAACAGGTTGAGCAACATCAGCGGTTACCGCGACGGCTCATGAACGCCAGACGCTCCAGCAATTGCACGTCTTGCTCGTTCTTGACCAGGGCACCGGCCAGCGGCGGGATGGCCTTGGTCGGGTCGCGCTCGCGCAGCACCGCTTCGCCAATGTTGTCGGCCATCAGCAATTTGAGCCAATCGACCAGTTCGGAGGTGGACGGCTTTTTCTTCAGGCCCGGTACCTTGCGCACGTCGAAGAACACGTCCAGCGCTTCGCTGACCAGGTCTTTCTTGATGTCCGGGTAGTGCACGTCGACGATCTTTTGCAACGTGGTGCGGTCGGGGAAGGCGATGTAGTGGAAGAAGCAGCGGCGCAGGAACGCGTCCGGCAGCTCTTTTTCGTTGTTGGAGGTGATGATGATGATCGGGCGTTTCTTGGCCTTGATGGTCTCGTCGATTTCGTAGACGTAGAACTCCATCTTGTCGAGTTCTTGCAACAGGTCGTTGGGGAATTCGATGTCGGCCTTGTCGATTTCGTCGATCAGCAGGATCACCCGCTCGTCGGACTCGAAGGCCTCCCAGAGCTTGCCCTTCTTCAGGTAGTTGCGCACGTCGTGCACCTTGTCCACGCCCAGTTGCGAGTCGCGCAGGCGGCTGACCGCGTCGTACTCATACAGGCCCTGATGCGCCTTGGTGGTGGACTTGATGTGCCAGGTGATCAACGTGGCGCCGAAAGACTCGGCCAGCTGCTCGGCGAGCATGGTCTTGCCGGTGCCCGGTTCGCCCTTGACCAGCAACGGACGCTCCAGGGTAATGGCGGCGTTGACGGCCAGTTTCAGGTCATCGGTAGCCACATAGGCCTGGGTGCCTTCGAACTTCATCGGTGTTTCCTCGAATTCATCAATGCCCGGACTATACCGCGCAGCCCTGGCGACTGTGAACGCAGACGGGTTATTCAGTCTCTGAATGGCCGGTCAGCGTTACATCAATCCGCTGACGGCTTGGGTTGTTCATAGCGTGCGTTGAAGGCCTGGATAAAACCGTTGCGCAGGATCGCTAAAAATGCGGAGAAGGCGCTGATATCTTGCTGATGCACGCTGCCGCTGAGTTCGACGCGGGTGGCGAACTGGTTTTTGCGCTGGTTTTTCAACACGGTCTCGCTGGCGCCCACAACGGCCTCCCAGATCGAGCGGAAGATGTTTTTGTCTTTGTTTTCCACATCCTGCTGCCAGTCAAATACCTCTACATCGCGCATCAGCGGCTTGATGTAGCCGGTCAATTGGCCTTTGTCGGCCTGGGCTTCGATGACCACGTCCCCGGTGCCCGCCCTGAAATCGAACTTGCCGTAGGCCGAGGCAAAGTCATTCATGCGCTTGAGCTGCAAGTTTTTGGCGCGAAAGCGGAATTCGAAGTCTTCGAAATTGCTCAGCGGGTCGAAGGTGGCGCTGGCCTCCAGCGGTGCCTGGCCTTGCAGCAGGGCTTTGCCGTCGAAGCGTGCGTCGCGCTTGCCTTTGAGGTCGACCACGTTGGTCAAGTTGTAGAAGCTGGCGTTGACCTCGGTAGCGTTGATGTTCACCGGCGGTTGGGAGTTGAAGTTATGGAACGCGACCTTGCCATTCTGGATGCGCACCTCATCCAGAGTGATCGGCAACAGTTTGCCCAGTTGCTCGCGCCAGTCGGTGCCCTTACCGGTCTGGGACGCCTGCTTGTTGGCGCCGCCGTCGACAAAATTAACTTGCGGGTCGATAAACAGCACGGTGGCCACCACCGCATGGTCGTACCACAAGGAGTGCCAGCTCACTGCCAGGTCGATCAGCGGTGCCTTGACGAACGGTACCGGCACCTTGCCGTCGACCTTGACGATCTGCAGCCCGTTGATCTTGTAGGCGCCTCGCCACAGGGCCAGGTCCACATCGGTGATCTGGCCACGGTAGTCGCCCATGTCCGCAAGCTTGTCATTCAAGTAATTGCGCACCAGGTAGGGCAGGGCGATAGTCAAGGCAACCAGAACCACCACCAGCCCGGCGATGGTCAGGAGCGGCCAACTGTAGCGACGTTTCATGGGAAGGGTCCTCTGTGCCATATAGGGGATGGACTGTTGCGATGGGCGCAACGTTCCTCCGACTGGACGCCTTGGAAGACGAGGCATACCCTTGTTGCCTTCCTGAAATTGCCCAATAGGACCCGTCATGAGCCGCATTTTTGCTGACAACGCGCATTCGATCGGTAACACGCCCCTGGTTCAGATCAACCGCATCGCCCCGCGTGGCGTGACCATCCTGGCCAAGATCGAAGGACGTAACCCGGGTTATTCGGTGAAGTGCCGCATCGGCGCCAATATGATCTGGGACGCGGAAAGCAGTGGCCGACTCAAGCCCGGCATGACCATCGTCGAACCCACCTCGGGCAATACCGGCATCGGCCTGGCGTTCGTCGCCGCCGCGCGTGGCTACAAGCTGCTGCTGACCATGCCGGCATCCATGAGCATCGAGCGCCGCAAGGTGCTCAAGGCCCTCGGCGCCGAACTGGTGCTGACCGAGCCGGCCAAAGGGATGAAGGGCGCCATCGAGAAAGCTGCTGAAATCGTGGCTGGCGACCCGGCTACCTACTTTATGCCCGGCCAGTTCGAAAACCCGGCGAACCCTGCGATCCATGAAAAAACCACCGGCCCGGAAATCTGGAATGACACCGACGGCGCGGTAGACGTGCTGGTGGCCGGCGTGGGCACTGGCGGTACCATCACGGGCGTGTCGCGCTACATCAAGAACACCGCGGGCAAGCCGATTCTGTCGGTGGCCGTGGAGCCGATCGTGTCGCCGGTGATCACCCAGGCCCTGGCCGGTCAGGAGATCAAGCCGAGCCCGCACAAGATCCAGGGGATCGGCGCCGGTTTCGTGCCGAAAAACCTCGACCTGTCGATGGTTGACCGCGTGGAGCTGGTGAGTGACGACGAGTCCAAGGCCATGGCCCTGCGCCTGATGCAGGAGGAGGGGATTCTGTGCGGTATTTCCTGCGGCGCGGCGATGGCGGTGGCGGTGCGACTGGCCGAGAAGCCGGAAATGCAGGGCAAGACCATCGTGGTGATTCTGCCGGATTCGGGTGAGCGCTACCTGTCGAGCATGCTGTTCAGCGATTTGTTTACCGAGCAGGAAAACCAGGCTTGATTTGGGTCAGCGCCGATAGCCAGGGCCTTCTGCATACTGGCCCAACTGTTTATCATGGCCAGCTGCTATGTCTGCTGTTGGCTAGGCGCTTATTTTCAGGAGTTGCTGCATGACCGTTTCGTTGGCCGCCAAGTTGTCGGTGTTGCTGTTGTTTATCGGCAGCACGCTGTATGTGCACCTGCGCGGTAAGGCCCGTTTGCCGATGTTGCGCCAGTTCGTCAACCATTCGGCGCTGTTCGCCCCGTACAACGCCTTGATGTACCTGTTCTCGGCGGTGCCCTCCAAACCCTATCTGGACCGCAGCAAGTTCCCTGAACTGGATGTGCTCAAGGACAACTGGGAAGTGATTCGCGAGGAGGCCATGCACCTGTTTGACGAGGGTTACATCCGCGCCGCCGAAAAGAACAACGACGCCGGTTTCGGTTCGTTCTTCAAGAAGGGTTGGAAGCGTTTCTACCTCAAGTGGTATGACAAGCCGCTGCCATCCGCCGAGGCGCTGTGCCCTAAAACCGTGGCACTGGTGAGCAGCATTCCCAACGTCAAGGGCGCCATGTTCGCGCTGTTGCCGGGCGGCAGCCACCTCAACCCGCACCGCGATCCGTTTGCCGGTTCCCTGCGTTATCACCTGGGGCTGTCCACGCCCAATTCCGACGACTGCCGCATCTTCGTCGACGGCCAGATTTATGCCTGGCGCGACGGCGAAGATGTGATGTTCGACGAAACCTACGTGCACTGGGTGAAGAACGAAACCGAGCAGACCCGCGTGATCCTGTTCTGCGATATCGAACGCCCGCTGAGCAACCGCCTGATGACCCGCGTCAATCGCTGGGTCAGCAAGCAACTGGGGCGTGCCACCGCGCCGCAGAACCTGGATGACGAGCGTGTCGGTGGGATCAACCAGGCCTATGCCTGGAGCAAGACCTTCAGCGATAAGTTCAGCGGCCAGGTCAAACAGTGGAAGCGCAAGCATCCCAAGGCTTACCGCATTGCGCGGCCGGTGTTGGCGGTGGTTGTCCTCGTACTGCTGTGGAAGTGGTTGTTCGGCTGAGCCGAAGCGTTAAACGCGGTCAAAATGTGGGAGGGGGCTTGCTCCCGATAGCGGGGGTTCAGTCACTGATGTATTGACTGACAGACCGCCATCGGGGGCAAGCCCCCTCCCACATTGGTTTGCGTCGTTCTTCAAGAGGCGATCAACTGGCGCAGCACGTAGTGCAAAATCCCGCCTGACTTGAAGTACTCCACTTCATTGAGCGTGTCGATCCGGCACAGCACCTCGACCTTCTCGCTGCTGCCATCCTCCCGCGTAACCACCAGCGTCAGGTTCATGCGCGGCACGATCTCCACGTCCGTCAGGCCGAGGATGTCGATCTTCTCTTTGCCGGTCAGCTTGAGTGTCTTGCGGTTCTGGTCCAGCTTGAACTGCAACGGCAGCACACCCATGCCCACCAGGTTGGAGCGGTGAATGCGCTCGAAGCTTTCGGCAATCACCGCCTTGACCCCCAGCAGGTTGGTACCCTTGGCCGCCCAGTCGCGGCTTGAGCCAGTGCCGTATTCTTGCCCGGCGATCACCACCAGCGGCGTGCCCGAGGCCTGGTATTTCATCGAAGCGTCGTAGATCGGCATTTTCTCGCCGGTGGGGATATACAGCGTGTTGCCGCCTTCCTCGCCGCCGAGCATTTCGTTACGAATACGGATATTGGCGAAGGTGCCCCGCATCATCACTTCATGGTTGCCCCGGCGTGAGCCGTAGGAGTTGAAGTCACGCGGTTCCACGCCTTGCTCGCGCAGGTAGCGGCCGGCGGGGCTGTCGGTCTTGATGTTGCCGGCGGGCGAGATATGGTCGGTGGTGACCGAGTCCCCCAGCAGGGCCAGCACGTTGGCGCCTTTGACGTCCGCGATCACCGGCAACGGGCCGGCGATGTTGTCGAAGAACGGCGGGTGCTGAATGTAAGTGGAATCCGGCTGCCATACGTAGGTTGCGGCCTGCGGAACTTCAATGGCCTGCCACTGCGCGTCGCCGGCAAATACCTCGGCATATTCCTTGTGGAACATGCCGGTGCTGACCTGCGCCACGGCGTCGGCGATCTCCTGGCTGCTTGGCCAGATGTCCTTGAGGTACACCGGTTTGCCGTTTTTATCGTTACCCAGCGGCTCGCTGCTGATATCGATGCGCACGGTGCCGGCCAGGGCATAAGCGACCACCAGCGGCGGCGAGGCCAGCCAGTTGGTTTTTACCAGGGGGTGCACGCGGCCTTCGAAGTTGCGGTTGCCGGACAGCACCGAGGCGACGCTGAGGTCGGCTTTCTGGATGGCTTTTTCGATCGGTTCGGGCAACGGGCCGGAGTTGCCGATACAGGTGGTGCAGCCGTAGCCCACCAGATCGAAGCCGAGGGCGTCCAGGTATTGCGTGAGCCCGGCGGCCTTGTAGTAGTCGGTGACCACTTTGGAACCGGGCGCCAGGGAGCTTTTGACCCAGGGTTTGCGGGCCAGGCCTTTTTCCACGGCTTTTTTGGCGACCAGCCCGGCGGCCATCATCACGCTGGGGTTGGAAGTGTTGGTGCACGACGTAATTGCGGCAATCACCACCGCGCCGTTTTTCAGGCGATAGGTGCTGCCTTCATATTCGTAATCGGCTTCGCCCACCAGGTCGGCATTGCCTACGGCCACACCGCCGCCGCCTTCGCTTTCCAGGCGGCCTTCTTCCTTGCTGGTGGGTTTGAATTGCAGGTCGAGAAAGTCACTGAAGGCCTGGCCGACATGGGGCAGGGCCACGCGGTCCTGCGGGCGTTTCGGCCCGGCCAGGCTGGCTTCGACGCTGCCCATGTCCAGGGCCAGGCTGTCGGTGAAGACGGGTTCCTGACCGGCATGGCGCCACAGGCCCTGAGCCTTGGTGTAGGCCTCCACCAGTTTCACGGTTTCGGCCGGGCGGCCGGACAGGCGCAGATAGTCGAGAGTGACCTCATCCACCGGGAAGAAACCGCACGTGGCGCCGTATTCCGGAGCCATGTTGGCGATGGTCGCGCGATCCGCCAGGGGCAGGTCGGCCAGGCCGTCACCGTAGAACTCGACGAATTTACCCACCACGCCCTTTTTACGCAGCATCTGGGTCACGGTCAGCACCAGGTCGGTGGCGGTGATGCCTTCTTTCAATTTGCCGGTGAGCTTGAAGCCGATCACTTCCGGGATCAGCATCGATACCGGCTGGCCGAGCATCGCCGCTTCCGCCTCGATACCGCCGACGCCCCAGCCGAGTACGCCGAGGCCGTTGATCATGGTGGTGTGCGAGTCGGTGCCTACCAGGGTGTCGGGGAAGGCATAGGTGCGGCCGTCTTCGTCTTTGGTCCAGACGGTGCGGCCCAGATATTCGAGGTTGACCTGATGGCAGATACCGGTGCCGGGCGGCACCACGCTGAAGTTGTCAAAGGCGCTCTGGCCCCAGCGCAGGAAGGCGTAGCGTTCGCCGTTGCGCTGCATTTCGATGTCGACGTTTTGCTCGAAGGCGTCGGCGTTGCCGAACTTGTCGACCATCACCGAGTGGTCGATCACCAGGTCCACCGGCGACAGCGGGTTGATGCGCTGCGGGTCGCCCCCGGCCTTGGCCACGGCGGCGCGCATGGCGGCCAGGTCGACCACGGCGGGCACGCCGGTGAAGTCTTGCATCAGCACGCGGGCGGGGCGGTATTGGATCTCGCGGTCGGACTGGCGCTCTTTGAGCCAGGCGGCAATGGCCTTGAGATCGGCGCCGGTGACGGTCTTGTCGTCTTCCCAGCGCAGCAGGTTTTCCAGCAGCACCTTGAGCGACATTGGCAACTGGTCCAGGTCGCCCAGGCTCTTGGCGGCTTCGGGCAGGCTGAAGTAGTGGTAGGTTTTGCTGTCTATTTGCAGGGTCTTAAGGGTTCTCAGGCTATCAAGCGATGACATGACGCAACTCCTTATGGTCCGCACGGCTACGGACCTGACGGGACGAACAGAGCTTTAAAACTAGCTCTGTTTTGATTAGCAGGCTAATAACTGGACTCTATCGCTGAGTCCAAGGTTCCGAACTCGGCTATCATGCGCGCGTTTTCATGACAGGCATGGCGATAGCGCAACGCCGGTTGATTCACCAGGAGATGCAATGAACACCCTTTTTATGCACTGCCGCCCGGGGTTTGAAGGCGAAGTCTGTTCCGAGATCGCGGAACACGCCGCGCGCTTGAACGTGTCCGGCTACGCCAAGGCCAAGACTGGCAGCGCCTGCGCCGAATTCGTCTGCACCGAAGAGGACGGCGCCCAGCGCCTGATGCACGGCCAACGTTTTGCCGAGCTGATCTTCCCCCGGCAGTGGGCGCGCGGGGTGTTCATCGACCTGCCGGAAACCGACCGCATCAGCGTCATCCTCACCCACCTGCAAAGCTTCCCAGTCTGCGGCAGCCTGTGGCTGGAGATGGTCGACACCAACGATGGCAAGGAGCTGTCGAATTTCTGCAAAAAGTTCGAAGTGCACCTGCGCAAAGCCTTGTTGAATGCCGGCAAGCTGGTGGAAGACCCGAGCAAGCCGCGCCTGTTGCTGACGTTCAAGAGTGGCCGCGAAGTGTTCATGGGCCTGGCCGAGTCGAACAACTCGGCGATGTGGCCGATGGGCATTCCCCGCCTGAAGTTTCCGCGTGAAGCGCCGAGCCGCTCGACGCTCAAGCTGGAAGAGGCCTGGCACCACTTTATCCCCCGCGACCAGTGGGACGAGCGCTTGCATGGCGACATGACCGGCGTCGACCTCGGTGCCGCACCGGGCGGCTGGACGTGGCAATTGGTCAACCGTGGCATGCTGGTGACGGCCATCGACAACGGCCCCATGGCTGAAAGCCTGATGGACACCGGCCTGGTACAACACCTGATGGCCGACGGCTTTACCTTCGTGCCCAAGCAACCGGTGGACTGGATGGTGTGTGACATCGTCGAGAAACCCGCGCGCAACGCCGCGCTGCTGGAAACCTGGATCGGCGAGGGGCATTGTCGCGAAGCGGTGGTGAACCTGAAGTTGCCGATGAAACAGCGTTATGCCGAAGTGAAGCGCCTGCTGGAGCGCATCGAAGACGGCTTCAAGGCGCGCGGCATTCGCGTGGAAATCGGCTGCAAGCAGCTGTACCACGACCGCGAGGAAGTGACGTGCCACCTGCGTCGGCTGGTGGATGTGAAGAAAACCAAGGCCCGCTGAACTGAGCGCCGGTTTCAGGAGTAGACAATGAGCGATATTTTCAACACCGCCGTTGATGGCACCCTCGACGCAACGGGCCTCAATTGCCCGGAGCCGGTGATGATGCTGCACCAGCACATCCGCGACCTGCCGGCTGGCGGTTTGCTCAAGGTGATCGCGACCGACCCGTCGACCCGTCGCGATATCCCCAAGTTCTGCGTGTTCCTTGACCACGAGTTGGTGGGTCAGCAGGAACAGGCCGGTACCTACCTGTATTGGATCCGCAAGAAGGCCGATTAACCCCGCGCCTTGTCGGCCCGGATGCGCCGGCGTGCGCTGCGCGCCAGGCGCACCAGCAGCATCCCCGCCGCGCAACTCAGGCCCACGATCAGCCCCTGCCATAACCCGCTCGGGCCGCTGGGTTCGCCGAGCCAATCGGTCAGCCCCAGGGCATAGCCCACCGGCAGCCCCACGCCCCAATAGGCAAACAAGGTCAGCACCATGGTCACCCGAGTGTCCTGGTAGCCGCGCAAGGCGCCGGCGGCGGTGACCTGGATCGAGTCCGAGAACTGAAACAACGCGGAAAACACGATCAGCGTCGACGCCAGGTGGATCACTATCGGGTCCGGCGTATAGATGGCCGCGATCTGCTCGCGAAACACCAACATCAGGCTGCACGACAGGCAGGCATACGCCAGCGCGGTGCCCATGCCGACCCCAGCGGCGAAGCGAGCTTCACGCGCCTCGCCACGCCCCAGGGCCTGGCCGACGCGCACGGTGACCGCCATGCTCAGGGAGTAGGGGATCATGAACACCAGCGAACTGACGTTCAGCGCGATCTGATGCCCCGACACCACCGTGGCGCCCAGGCTGCCGAGCAGCAGGGCGATCACGGCAAAGATGCTCGATTCGGCAAAGATCGCCACGCCAATCGGCAGGCCAATCCCCAATACGCGTTTGATCACCGCCCATTGCGGCCAGTCGAAGCGTTTGAACAATTCGCTGCTCTGGTACGCCGCTCCCCAGCGCGTCCAGACGGCCATGCCGAGCATCATCACCCACATCGCAATGGCCGTGGCCCAGCCGCAGCCCACGCCGCCCATGGCCGGCACGCCAAAGTGGCCGTAGATGAAGATGTAGTTCAGTGGAATATTCAGCGCCAGGCCGACCAGCCCCATCACCATGCTGGGCCGGGTGCGGCCCAGGCCGTCGCTGAAGCAGCGCAGCACGTAATACAGCGCCACCGCCGGCATGCCGGCCGCAATGCCATGCAGATAGCCCATGGACGGTTCGATCAGGTCGGCTTCGACCTTCATCGCCTGCAGGATCGGTTCGGCACACAGCAGCAGCAAGGCGCCGATGGCCCCCACGACCACCGCCAACCACAATGACTGACGTACCAGCGGGCCGATTTCACTAAAGTGACCTGCGCCGTAGCGCTGGGCGACTTTCGGCGTGGTGGCCAGCAGGGTGCCCGTCATCAGCAGGTACACCGGGATCCAGATCGAGTTGCCCAGGCCCACCGCCGCCAGATCCTGAGGGCTGACCCGCCCGGCCATCACCGCGTCGACGAAACTCATGGCGGTGGTGGCCAGTTGGCCGATCATGATCGGCAGGGCGAGTGTCAGCAGGTCGCGCACTTCCCGGCGGATGCGGGCGGGGCGGGTGAGTGGGGCGATGGCAGTGTTCACGTACAGGTGTCCGATAGAAGGGGCGCAAGGACGGCGGATTCTACGCTTTGACGCAACGGTCAGGAAAAAACCTGTGTTAGCGATTTGTAAGCACTCCCAAGATCAGTGCCCCTCCCACATTGGATCTTCGCAAGCCTGTACACTGCCGGTCCGCCAAAGGAGCCTGCCATGCTGATTGTTGCCGACGAAAATATCCCGCTACTCGATGCATTTTTCCAAGGGTTTGGCGAGATTCGCCGGGTACCCGGCCGCTCCATGGATCGCGCCAGCGTCGAGCAGGCCGATGTGTTGCTGGTGCGTTCGGTGACCAACGTCAACCGTGCGCTGCTGGAGGGTTCCAAGGTGCGCTTTGTGGGAACTTGCACCATCGGCACCGACCACTTGGACCTGGACTACTTCAAGCAGGCCGGTATCCAGTGGGCCAGTGCCCCTGGCTGCAATGCCCGTGGGGTGGTGGACTACGTGCTGGGCAGCCTGCAGACCCTGGCCGAGATCGAAGGCGCCGACCTCGCCACGCGCACCTATGGCATCGTCGGTGCCGGTGAAGTGGGCGGGCGCCTGGTCAAGGTGCTCAAGGGCCTGGGCTGGAATGTGCTGGTGTGTGACCCGCCACGGCAGAGCGCCGAAGGTGGCGAGTATGTGAGCCTGGCGCAGGTCATCGAACAGTGCGATGTGATCAGCCTGCACACGCCGCTGATCAAGTCCGGTAACGGCGCCACCTGGCATTTGCTTGATCGCCAACGCCTTGAACAGCTCAAGCCCGGCACCTGGCTGATCAACGCCAGCCGTGGCGCGGTGGTGGACAACGCCGCCCTGCGCGAGGTGTTGCTGGAACGCGAAGACCTGCAAGCGGTGCTGGACGTGTGGGAGGGCGAGCCCGAGGTGGACGTCGACCTCGCCGACCTGTGCGTGTTGGCCACGCCGCATATCGCCGGTTACAGCCTTGAAGGCCGGCAGCGCGGCACGGCGCAGATTTATCAGGCGTTCTGCGCGCACCTGGGCCAGGCGCCAGGCATTCTACTGAATGACCTGCTGCCGCCCCTGTGGCTGGCCGAGGTGCACTTGAATGCGGCAACCGACCCGGCGTGGGCGTTGGCGATCTTGTGCCGCAGTGTCTACGACCCGCGCCGCGACGATGCGGATTTTCGTCGCAGCCTTGTAGGAACAGTGCAAGAACAGCGCACGGCGTTTGACCTGCTGCGCAAGCACTACCCCGCACGCCGTGAGATCGAGGGGTTGAAGGTGCGGATCAACGGCGAATCCGCCGCGCTGTCGCAGATCGTCTCGGCCTTGGGCGCTGAACTGATCTGACGCGCATAAAAAACCCGGCCATCTAGGCCGGGTCTGAAAGAGCGTGGGCGCTTCAGCCTTGCTGGGCAGGTTTGACCAGGCGCTGTTCCAGCTCGCTGCAGGCTTGCTGGATCATTTCTTCGGTAATCTGCACTTCGCGGCCCTTGGCGTCGATGTACGAGCAAGGCAGTTGCTGCGGTTGGCGGATGACTTCAATTTTGGCATCGCTGCTGTGTTGCAAGGTCATGGCCTGTCTCCTCATCAGGTTGTGTACCTACTCTAAAACCCTCGCGTGACCACGCTGTTACAACTCCTTGGCGGGTCGGCGGTTCGAACGCTCAGTCCACCAGAAACGGCGGCCAATTGCCAGCCAGGCATTAGACCAATAGCCTCTAGCGGCCCGCATCGGTTGGCATAATTAACCTGACTCATTGTTATTTGCCAGAGTTCCCCCAATGTTGAGGGGTAGGTTCCTCATCGGTGATGCCTTCTATGTTCTCTACCCGTCAACGCCGCGCGATTCGCCTGGCCAGCCGCTTTATCGCGCCCTACCGCTGGCAGGCGCTGGGTGCCTTGCTGGCGCTGATCGTCACCGCCGGCATCACCTTGTCCATGGGCCAAGGCATTCGCCTGCTGGTGGACCAAGGGTTCATGACCCAGTCGCCGCACTTGCTCAACCAATCTATCGGCCTGTTCATGGTGCTGGTGCTGGGCCTGGCGGTGGGCACCTTTGCGCGGTTTTACCTGGTGTCTTGGATCGGCGAGCGGGTGGTGGCGGACATTCGGCGCCAGGTGTTCAACCACCTGATCTACCTGCACCCCGGTTTCTACGAGAACAACCGCAGCTCGGAAATCCAGTCGCGGTTGACCACCGACACCACGTTGCTGCAATCGGTGATCGGCTCATCGCTGTCCCTGTTCTTGCGCAATGCCTTGATGGTGATCGGCGGCATTGTGCTGTTGTTTGTGACCAACCCCAAGCTCACCAGCATCGTGGTGGTGGCGCTGCCGCTGGTGCTGGCGCCGATTCTGATTTTCGGCCGGCGTGTGCGCAGTCTGTCGCGCCTGAGCCAGGACCGTATTGCCGATGTGGGCAGCTACGTGGCCGAAACCCTCGGCCAGATCAAGACCGTGCAAGCCTATAACCACCAAGTGCAGGACGAGCAGCGCTTTGCCGTGACGGTGGAAGAGGCGTTCGCCACCGCGCGCAAGCGCATTGCGCAACGCGCCTGGCTGATCACATTGGTGATCATGCTGGTGCTCGGCGCCGTGGGTGTGATGCTGTGGGTGGGCGGTATGGACGTGATCAGCGGGCGCATTTCCGGCGGCGAGCTGGCGGCGTTTGTGTTCTACAGCCTGATCGTCGGCAGCGCCGTCGGTACGTTGAGTGAAGTGCTGGGCGAGTTGCAGCGCGCGGCCGGCGCAGCCGAGCGCATCGGTGAACTGCTGCAGTCCAGCAACGACATCCAGGCACCCGCCACCGCCGCCGTGAAATTGCCGCAGCGGGTCAGCGGCCGCATGGAATTGCAGGACCTGCGGTTTTCCTACCCTTCAAGGCCTGACAGTTACGCCGTCGATGGCCTGAGCCTGACCATCAACCCCGGCGAAACCCTGGCGCTGGTCGGCCCGTCCGGCGCCGGCAAATCGACGATCTTCGACCTGCTGCTGCGCTTCTACGACCCCCAGCAGGGGCGCATCCTGCTCGAAGGCCAGCCGCTGACCGCACTCGACCCCATGGACCTGCGCCGCCACTTCGCCCTGGTGTCGCAGAGCCCGGCGTTGTTTTTTGGCAGCGTCGAAGAAAACATCCGCTACGGCAACCCAGGCGCCACCCGCGAGCAGGTGGAAGCCGCCGCGCGCATCGCCCACGCCCACGATTTCATCCTGCAAATGCCTAACGGTTACCAGACCCATCTGGGCGATGGCGGCATGGGCCTTTCCGGCGGCCAGCGCCAACGCCTGGCCATCGCCCGCGCCTTGCTGGTGGATGCGCCGATCCTGCTGCTGGACGAAGCCACCAGCGCCCTGGATGCACAGAGTGAGCACTTGATCCAACAAGCCCTGCCGCAATTGATGCAGGGACGTACCACCCTGGTCATCGCCCATCGCCTGGCCACCGTGAAAAATGCAGGCCGGATTGCCGTGATGGACCAGGGCAAGCTGGTGGCGGTGGGCACGCATCAGCAGTTGATCGCGAGCAATCCGCTGTATGCGCGGTTGGCGGCGTTGCAGTTCAGTGGTGGCGAGCGCTAACGAGCCTCACAGTTCAGACATTACAAATAACCAAATGTGGGAGGGGTTTCGTTCTGCCAAGGGTGCCTTACTGGTCGTCAAAGTACCGCTCATGCCAATCCACCAACGGCTGTGGCGAGTTGAGCTTCTGCCCGTAGATCACCGAATAAGACAGCACGTTCTGCACATACTGGCGGGTTTCGTCGAATGGAATGCTTTCCACCCACACGTCGAAACTCAGGTGGTCCGCACCGCGCAGCCACTGGCGCACGCGGCCGGGGCCGGCATTGTAGGCGGCGGAGGCGAGCACGCGGTTGCCGTTGAACTGGCTGTGCACCTGGCTCAGGTAGGCAGCGCCGAGCTGGATGTTTTTATCCGGGTCCAGCACTTGGGCCGGGGAGGCCAGCGGGATGCTGAACTTGCGTGCGGTGTCCTTGGCGGTGCCGGGCATCAGTTGCATCAGCCCGCTGGCGCCGACGCCGGAGCGGGCGTCGTCCATGAAGGCGCTTTCCTGGCGGGTGATAGCAAACACCCAGCTTGAATGCAGGCCACGGACTTTGGCTTCGCGCACCAGGGTATCGCGGTGGGCCATTGGGAAGCGGATGTCCAAGTCGTCCCAGTATTGCGCCTGGCTGATGGTGCGGATGGCCGGGAAATACCACTTCATGTCGTAGGCCAGCTTGGCCTGGGCGACCATTTCGTCACGGTTGAAGTGGCGGCTGACGTGGTACCACTCGCGGCGGCCATCGACCACCTGGCCACGCGCGTAAAACTCCAGGGCGCGGCGTACGCCAGGGGTATTGCGCACTTTGTTGATCAGCGCCTGGCTCATCACCAGTGGCTTGTTGTTCAACTGGTAAGGGGCCTTGGAGCGGTCCGCGGCGAGGAAACCGTAGAAGTCCCGCTCGCGTGACAGGTTCTTGTACAGCACCAGGGCTTGCGGGTTTTTCGGTTCGGCCAGTTCCAGGCTGCGGGCCTGCCAGTAGCGCCAGCGGTTGGTGGTGGCGAGGTCTTGTGGGAGTTTGCGGGTCAACTGGTAGGCATCTTCCCAGCGGGCCAGGCGCAGCAGCAGGCGCAGGCGCCATTCGGAGACGGTGTTGTCGCGCAGTTCCGGGTCGTACTTGGTCATCACGTCAAGGGCGCGCGGGTCGAAGCGTTTGGCCAGGGTCAGGCCGATTTCGCGGGCGATCGACACTTTTTCGTCACGGGAGAAGTGCATGCTGCTGGCGTAGCCGTCGAGCAGGGCCATGGCCTTGTCCGGGTCCTGGCGTGCCAGGCGGCGCAAGCCCAGGCCGACGGCATCCGACATCGCCTCGGTGGCCGGCAGGAAGCGCGATGGGTCGCTGAGCATGTCGGGCTTCTGCGCCACGTCCACCATCAGGCGGCCTTGGGCACCCAGGGTGGGCAAGGTTTTCACCAGGCTATTGGCCAGCGCGTAGTTGCGCGCTTCGGCGGCGAGCTTGGCGCGGTCCCAGATCTTCTGTTCGGTGAGCTGGCCGTCCGCCGCCCATTGGCCGAAGGTGGCATCGCAGGCGGCAGGCTGGGATTTACCGGTCATCCACAGCTTTTCAGCGGTCTTGTAGCCTTCGGCCTTCAGGTTGTGGGTGAGTTGGTATTGGCCGTGCAGGCAGTCCAGTTCGACGAAATTGAGCTTGGAGTCGTAGTACTTTTCAAAGGTCTGCCAGTCGCCCCGTTCCGCCAGCCAGCGCAACCAGCGCAGTTTCATCCAGTTGGCCTGGGGTAGGTCGCCATTTTTGGCAAGGAACTGTTCGATTTCCGGGTTGCTCGCGGTTTTCAGGCGGGCGGTCAGTTCGTCGTAGGCCAGGTAGGGGGTCAGCGGGTAGTCGGCCAGGGCCTGGCTGTATTGCATGTACGGGCCGCTGTCGCCCTTGGCGAGGGCGCGTTTGGCTTCATCGTAATATTGACGTTGGGTGGTGAGGTCCACGGCCTGGGCGGATTGAACGGCGGTGGCGGAAAGAAGCAGACAAGATAAAAAGTTGAAAAGGCGACTGCGCATGAGACGTCCGTGCAGAGAAATCACGACTAGCACCGGCACCGCCGACACTGATTGCCCCTAGCTTAGCCTTTTGCCAGCGACCGGCGAAAGCTTTGCCGGGCGGTTCATTCAAGTTCATCGGAAATGTCCTACAGAACGTGTCGACAGAGAAAATGCGGGCCGCATCCCACCCTCAACTCAGGTAGAATGCGCGCCCAGTTTTTGGAGAAGCGTATGACCCTGCTCAAATTCAGCGATGTGTCCCTTGCTTTCGGCGCTATGCCGTTGTTGGACAAGGTGTCCTGGCAGATCGCCCGTGGTGAGCGGGTGTGCATCATCGGCCGCAACGGCACCGGCAAGTCCAGCATGATGAAGCTGGTAAAAGGCGACCAGAAGCCCGATGACGGTTCTGTGTGGCGCGCGCCGGGCCTCAAGATTGGCGAATTGCCCCAGGAATTACCGGTGGCCGACGGACGGACAGTGTTCGACGTGGTTGCCGAAGGCCTGGACGGCGTGGGCGAGTTGCTCGCGCAATACCACCACCTGGCGCAGAACTGCGTCACCGAAGAAGACCTGGACAAGCTGATGCATGTTCAGCAGGACCTCGAGGCCCGTGACGGCTGGCGCCTGCAGCAACTGGTCGACAGCACCCTGAGCCGCCTGCAATTGCCGGCCGACAAGACCCTCGCCCAATTGTCCGGCGGCTGGCGTCGTCGCGTGCTGCTGGCCCAGGCGCTGGTGTCCGAGCCGGACCTGCTGCTGCTCGACGAACCGACCAACCACCTGGACATCGGGGCCATCGCCTGGCTGGAAGAAGCCCTCAAGGATTTCCAGGGCGCCGTGCTGTTCATCACGCACGACCGTTCCTTCCTGCAGAACCTGGCCACGCGCATCCTTGAACTGGACCGCGGCGGCCTGATCGACTGGAACGGCGACTACGCCAGCTTCCTGGTACACAAGGAAGCCGCGCTGGCCGCCGAAGAAACCGCCAACGCGCTGTTCGACAAGAAACTGGCCCAGGAAGAAGTCTGGATCCGCCAGGGCATCAAGGCCCGCCGCACCCGTAACGAAGGCCGCGTACGTGCGCTGAAAGCCTTGCGCGTTGAGCGCAGCGAACGTCGCGAGCGCACCGGCAAGGCCAATATCCAGCTGGATACCGCCGACAAGTCGGGCAAGCAGGTGATGGTGCTGGAGAACGTCAGCTTCCACCACCCGGACGGCCCGTTCCTGATCAAGGACTTCTCCATGGTCCTGCAGCGCGGCGACCGTATCGGCCTGTTGGGCGCCAACGGTACCGGCAAGACCACCTTGCTCAAGTTGATGCTCAGTGGCTTGCAACCGACCAGCGGCACCGTGGAGGAAGGTACGCGCATCGACGTGGCCTACTTCGACCAGTTGCGTCATCAACTGGACCTGGAAAAAACCGTGATCGATAACGTGGCCGAGGGTCGCGACTTCATCGATATCGACGGCCAGAGCCGCCACGTGTTGAGTTACCTGGGCGACTTCCTGTTCAGCCCGCAGCGTGCACGTACGCCGGTCAAGGCCTTGTCCGGTGGCGAGCGTGCGCGTTTGCTGCTGGCCAAGCTGTTCAGCAAACCGGCAAACCTGCTGGTGCTCGACGAACCGACCAACGACCTCGATGTGGAAACCCTCGAACTGCTGGAAGAAGTGCTGTTGACCTTCAACGGTACCGTGCTGATGGTCAGTCACGACCGGGCATTCCTCGATAACGTGGTTACCAGCACGCTGGTCTTCGAAGGTGAAGGCAAGGTGCGCGAGTACGTCGGTGGTTACCAGGACTGGCTGCGCCAGGGTGGTTCGCCGCGTTTGCTGGGCGTGACTGAAAGTAAGTCGGGCAAAGCCGACCTGACGTCGGCCGTGGTCGCCCCTGTGGCAGCTGCGCCGGTTCCGGAGGCAGCGCCGACGGCCAATAAGAAGAAGCTCAGCTATAAGCTGCAGCGCGAACTGGAAGCCTTGCCGGGCGATATCGACGCCAAGGAACAGCAGATCGCCGCCGTAGAAGCAGAAATGGCTGACGCGGGTTTCTACCAGCGCCCTGCGGCGGAAACCGCCAAGGTCATCGCTTCCCTGGAGACGCTGAACCAGGAGCTGGAAGTGTTGGTGGAGCGTTGGGCTGAGTTGGATGGCTGAGTGATGGCGGTCTGATAAAAAGCCCGGCGCTCGTTTGATTGAGCGTCGGGCTTTTTTATATGAAATGCAGTTCAAATGTGGGAGGAAGCCCCCTCCCACGTTGGATCTTCATCGGTCTTACTTGTCTTTGACCAGTTTGACGGCCAACACATCGCACGGCGCGCCGTGCAGTACATCATTGGCAGTAGAACCCAGCAACAACGCCAAACCGTGACGACCATGGCTACCCACCACGATCAAGTCGCAAGCCTTTTCCTTGGCCAAGTGATGGATTTCCTGGCGCGGTTGGCCGTATGTCAGGTGGCAGTCTTCCTTTTTCAGGTGCGGGTATTTGAGAATCAAACGGTCCAGGCGCTCCTTGGCCTGGTCGAATTGTTGTTGCTGCAACTGGGAAAGGTCCATCGGCACGTCACCGCCAAAGGCCATGGCCATGGGCTCGACGATATGCACCAGCGACAGTATGGCGCCATTGGCCAATGCAGATTCCTGTGCGCGCTTGATCACTGGATCGCACTCTTCGGTCAGGTCGACAGCGACCAGAATATGTTCGTAGGGCATGAGGCGTTCCTCCAGGGGGACTGCAATAAATTCAGTATGGCTGCTTTCAAGCGGATCGGCTTGCGTCAGGTCAAATCCGCTCATCAGAAAAATCGGGAGTACACATATGACGGTCTGGATAGTGGTGTCAATCCTTGTCGTGGTTTTGAGCCCTCTGGCATGGCTGCGCCCTTCGCGCCATCAGAGCGGGCGCATGGCCTTGCGCATGGAGGCGCGCCGCATTGGCCTGGCCATGCAACTGGCGCCTCAGGAGTGGCCCCACTGGCTCAAGCATGAGCCGCCAAGCCCGTGCGCGCAGTACTGCCGGCCACGGCGCGGCGGTACGCCGGCGATCTGGAGTTATTGGCAGTTGGAGCCAGGTGTGTGGGTCAATCAGTGGCGCGAAGTGTGTGTGGATGAAAGGTTGTTGCCGCATTTTGCGACGTTGCCGGCCAACGTCTACAAAGTCGACGCCGACAAACAAATGATCGCCCTGTATTGGGGCGAGAAGGGTCAGGCAAGTGACTTGCTGGTCATCGATGCACTGCTCAAGGCATTGGCTTGATAGCACTTGGTTAAAATAAGCAGGCAATAAAAAGCCCGACATCATCATCGGGCTGGAGTTGGCCAGGCAGGCCGGTAAATCAGGGTTTGGCGCGTCGGATGTTGATCCGCGCGCGGTACGGTTGCCGCAAGCCTAGCGGCATATCGCGTTCTGTACAGTCTTTCGTAAAATTTTTGAATTATTGATTTCGTGAATAGTTAGATATTGGCGAGGCGCACGCCTGGGGCGAGGTTCTGAAAATGACTGGAAAGTCGCCTTTTTCCTAGCCTTTCGGGCGATTGACAATTGCCCTGAATTGGATGAAGGTGGCGTACCCAAATCAAACGGGCGTATGAATTGAGCGTTTGTCTGTCAGACCGTTCATACAGAATCCCGACTATCGCATTGGCGGGTGTGCCTGGCGGATTGGCGTGAGCATTGATGCAACTGTCAGTGTCAAACCAGAGGCCAGCGTCCAATGTGTACTGTTCAGCTTCCATATCGTGGAGATCAGTTGATGATTTACGAAGGTAAAGCCATCACGGTTAAGGCTCTTGAAAGTGGCATCGTCGAATTGAAATTCGACCTCAAGGGTGAGTCCGTCAACAAATTCAATCGTCTAACCCTGAACGAACTGCGTCAGGCCGTAGACGCCATCAAAGCAGATGCTTCGGTCAAGGGTGTGATCGTTTCCAGCGGCAAGGACGTGTTCATCGTCGGCGCTGACATCACCGAATTCGTCGACAACTTCAAGCTGCCCGATGCCGAGCTGGTGGCTGGCAACCTCGAAGCCAACAAGATTTTCAGCGATTTCGAAGACCTCAATGTGCCGACCGTTGCCGCCATCAATGGCATCGCACTGGGCGGCGGCCTCGAAATGTGCCTGGCGGCGGATTTTCGCGTCATGGCGGCCACTGCCAAAATCGGCCTGCCTGAAGTCAAGCTGGGCATCTACCCAGGTTTTGGCGGCACCGTGCGCCTGCCACGCCTGATTGGCGCGGACAACGCGATCGAGTGGATTGCCGCCGGCAAGGAAAACAAAGCGGAAGACGCGCTGAAAGTCGGTGCCGTCGACGCTGTGGTTGCCCCGGACAAACTGGCCGAAGCCGCGCTTAACCTGATCAAGGGCGCCATCAGCGGCGAATTTGACTATAAGGCCAAGCGTCAGCCGAAGCTGGAAAAACTCAAGCTCAACGCCATCGAACAAATGATGTCGTTCGAGACCGCCAAAGGTTTCGTGGCTGGCCAGGCCGGCCCGAACTACCCGGCGCCGGTTGAAGCGATCAAGACCATCCAGAAAGCCGCGAACTTCGGTCGCGACAAAGCCCTGGAAGTAGAAGCGGCAGGCTTCGTCAAACTGGCGAAAACCTCGGCTGCCCAAAGCCTGATCGGCCTGTTCCTGAACGATCAGGAACTGAAGAAAAAAGCCAAGGCCTACGACGAAATCGCCAAAGACGTGAAACAGGCCGCCGTGCTCGGCGCCGGGATCATGGGCGGCGGTATCGCCTATCAGTCGGCGTCCAAAGGCACGCCGATCCTGATGAAGGACATCAACGAGCACGGCATCGAGCAGGGCCTGGCGGAAGCCGCCAAACTGCTGGTGGGCCGCGTTGATAAAGGTCGCATGACTGCTGCGAAAATGGCCGAAGTGCTTAACGGTATTCGTCCTACGCTGTCCTACGGCGATTTCGGTCATGTCGACCTGGTGGTCGAAGCGGTTGTCGAGAACCCGAAGGTCAAGCAGGCCGTGCTGGCTGAAGTGGAAGCCCAGGTCAAAGACGACACCATCCTGGCCTCCAACACCTCGACCATTTCCATCTCGCTGCTGGCCAAGGCTCTCAAGCGTCCGGAAAACTTCGTCGGCATGCACTTCTTCAACCCGGTGCACATGATGCCGCTGGTGGAAGTGATCCGTGGCGAGAAGTCCAGCGAGCTGGCCGTTGCCACTACCGTTGCCTACGCCAAGAAAATGGGCAAGAACCCGATCGTGGTCAACGACTGCCCGGGCTTTCTGGTCAACCGCGTACTGTTCCCGTACTTCGGCGGTTTCGCCAAGCTGGTCAGTGCCGGCGTGGACTTTGTGCGTATCGACAAGGTCATGGAAAAATTCGGCTGGCCAATGGGCCCGGCGTACCTGATGGACGTGGTCGGCATCGACACCGGTCATCACGGTCGTGACGTGATGGCTGAAGGTTTCCCGGGCCGCATGAAGGACGACCGTCGCTCGGCTGTCGACGCACTTTACGACGCCAAGCGCCTGGGCCAGAAGAACGGCAAGGGGTTCTACGCCTACGAGGCCGACAAGAAGGGCAAGCAGAAGAAAGTTGCTGACCCGTCGGTGCACGAAGTACTGGCGCCGGTTATCTATGAGCAGCGTGAGGTGTCCGACGAGGACATCATCAACTGGATGATGATCGCGCTGTGCCTGGAAACCGTGCGTTGCCTGGAAGACGGTATCGTCGAGACCGCCGCCGAAGCCGATATGGGCCTGGTGTACGGTATTGGTTTCCCTCCATTCCGTGGCGGTGCGCTGCGTTACATCGACTCGATCGGTGTGGCTGAATTCGTTGCCCTGGCTGATCAATACGCTGATTTGGGCCCGCTGTACCACCCGACCGCGAAGCTGCGTGAAATGGCCAAGAACGGCCAGAGCTTCTTCGGTTAAGCGCCCAAACGACTAGAGCGAGAATATTTATGAGCTTGAATCCAAGAGACGTGGTGATTGTCGACTTCGGTCGCACACCGATGGGCCGCTCCAAGGGCGGCATGCACCGCAACACCCGTGCCGAAGACATGTCGGCGCACTTGATCAGCAAACTGCTGGAACGCAACGTCAAGGTCGACCCGAATGAAGTCGAGGACGTGATCTGGGGTTGCGTCAACCAGACCCTGGAGCAGGGCTGGAACATTGCGCGCATGGCTTCCTTGATGACTCAGATCCCGCACACTGCGGCGGGTCAGACCGTGAGCCGCCTGTGCGGTTCGTCGATGAGCGCGTTGCACACTGCCGCCCAGGCGATCATGACCGGCAATGGTGATGTGTTCGTGGTCGGCGGCGTGGAGCACATGGGCCACGTCAGCATGATGCACGGCGTCGACCCTAACCCGCACATGTCGCTGTACGCGGCAAAAGCCTCGGGCATGATGGGCCTGACCGCGGAAATGCTCGGCAAAATGCATGGCATTACCCGCGAAGCCCAGGACGCGTTCGGCGTGCGCTCTCACCAGCTCGCCCACAAGGCCACCGTGGAAGGCAAGTTCAAGGATGAAATCATCCCGATGAACGGCTACGACGAAAACGGTTTCCTGAAACTGTTTGACTATGACGAAACCATTCGTCCGGACACCACCCTGGAAAGCCTGGCGGCACTTAAACCTGCCTTCAATCCAAAGGGCGGCACCGTGACTGCCGGTACTTCGTCGCAAATCACCGACGGCGCTTCGTGCATGATCGTGATGTCGGCGCAGCGTGCCCAGGACCTGGGTATACAGCCGCTGGCGGTGATCCGCTCGATGGCGGTGGCGGGGGTGGACCCTGCGATCATGGGTTATGGTCCTGTACCGGCCACGCAAAAAGCCTTGAAGCGTGCGGGCCTTTCCATCTCCGATATCGACTTCTTCGAGCTCAACGAAGCTTTCGCCGCACAGGCCCTGCCGGTGCTGAAAGATTTGAAAGTACTCGACAAGATGAACGAGAAGGTTAACCTGCACGGCGGTGCGATCGCCCTGGGCCACCCATTCGGTTGCTCTGGTGCGCGGATTTCTGGCACTTTGCTCAATGTGATGAAGCAGAATGGCGGCAACCTCGGGGTAGCTACCATGTGCATTGGCCTCGGCCAAGGCATTTCCACCGTCTTCGAACGCGTCTGAGCGTTGGGTTGACGGAAGCCGGGGCCCAGTGCCCCGGTTTTTGTTTTTGGGCAGTTTTGTATTTTTTTTTAAACAAATTTTGTAAGAGGGCCGGAGCATGAAAGTCGAACCAGGGCTCTACCAACATTATAAGGGGCCGCAGTACCGTGTTTTCAGTGTGGCGCGGCACTCCGAAACCGAAGAGGAAGTGGTGTTCTACCAAGCTCTGTATGGTGATTACGGCTTTTGGGTGCGCCCCTTGAGCATGTTCCTGGAGTCCGTCGAAGTTGACGGCGAGCAGGTCCCGCGCTTTGCTTTGGTCCAGGCCGAACCCAGTGTTTTTTCAGGGCAATAACGGCAGGTCGCGCAGAATGCTGCGCTTGACCTCACCCGGTTGCCACTATATATAGCGTTGCCGCGTCAGGCGCCAACTGCCTTTCACTTCTCGAATTCAGGAATTTTCCGATCCATGGGCAAATCGCTGGTCATTGTGGAATCCCCGGCTAAGGCCAAGACCATCAACAAGTACTTGGGCAACGAGTACGTGGTGAAGTCGAGTATCGGCCATATCCGAGACCTGCCCACCAGCGGTTCGGCTAGCGCCAGCAAGGAGCCTGCCGCCAAGCGCGGCAAGGCGGCTGCGGGTGAAGGCCCGGTACTCACGCCAAAAGAGAAAGCGCGCAAGCAACTGGTCTCGCGCATGGGTGTGGACCCGGATCATGGCTGGAAGGCCAAGTACGAAATCCTTCCGGGCAAGGAAAAGGTCATCGAAGAGCTGCGCCGGCTCGCCAAAGATGCCGACACCATCTATCTCGCAACGGACTTGGACCGCGAAGGGGAAGCCATTGCCTGGCACCTGCGCGAAGCCATCGGCGGGGATGACAGCCGCTATAAACGCGTGGTGTTTAACGAAATCACCAAAAAAGCCATCCAGGAAGCCTTCTCCAAGCCGGGCGAGTTGGATATCGACCGCGTCAACGCCCAGCAGGCGCGACGTTTTCTCGACCGCGTCGTGGGCTACATGGTCTCGCCGCTGCTGTGGGCCAAGATCGCTCGTGGCCTGTCCGCCGGTCGTGTGCAATCGGTAGCAGTCAAGCTGGTGGTGGAGCGCGAACGTGAGATTCGTGCGTTCAACCCCGAAGAGTACTGGGAAGTCCACGCTGACCTCGGCACCGCCAAGGGCGCCAACGTGCGCTTTGAAGTGGCCCGCGAGAAAGGCGAGGCCTTCAAGCCGCTGAACGAAGCCCAGGCCATGGCCGCGCTGGAAAAGCTCAAGGCATCCAGTTACAGCATCGTCAAGCGTGAAGACAAACCGACCAGCAGCAAGCCGTCGGCGCCGTTCATCACCTCCACCCTGCAACAGGCCGCGAGTAACCGCCTGGGCTTCGGTGTGAAGAAAACCATGATGATGGCCCAGCGTCTGTACGAAGCCGGCTACATCACGTACATGCGTACCGACTCCACCAACCTGTCGCAAGACGCGGTGGCGATGGCGCGCACCTATATTGAAAGCGAATTCGGCAAGAAGTACCTGCCGGAGAAGCCAAACGTCTACAGCAGCAAGGAAGGCGCCCAGGAGGCTCACGAAGCGATTCGTCCTTCCGACGCCAACACCACGCCGGCCAAGCTGAGCGGCATGGAGCGTGATGCTGAGCGCCTCTATGAGCTGATCTGGCGCCAGTTCCTGGCTTGCCAGATGCTGCCGGCGCAATACCTGTCCACCACCGTGAGCGTGGGCGCCGGCGACTTCGAGCTGCGTGCCAAGGGCCGTATCCTCAAGTTCGACGGCTATACCCGTGTGATGCCGCAAATCGCCAAACCGGGCGATGACGATGTGCTACCGGACATGGCCCAGGGCGACACGTTGAAGCTGATCAAGCTCGATCCGTCGCAGCACTTCACCAAGCCGCCGGCGCGTTACTCGGAAGCCAGCCTGGTCAAGGAAATGGAAAAACGCGGTATCGGTCGTCCTTCGACCTACGCGGCCATCATTTCCACCATCCAGGACCGTGGCTACGTGGCGCTGCACAACCGTCGGTTCTATTCGGAAAAGATGGGTGACATCGTCACCGAGCGTCTGTCCGAGAGTTTCTCCAACCTGATGGACTACGGCTTCACCGCCGGCATGGAAGAGAACCTCGATGACGTGGCCCAGGGCGAGCGTGACTGGAAAAACGTGCTGGACGAGTTCTACGGCGACTTCAAAAAGAAACTCGAAGTGGCCGAAAGCCCTGACAGCGGCATGCGTGCCAACCAGCCGGTGATGACCGACATCCCGTGCCAGACCTGCGGCCGCCCGATGCAGATTCGTACCGCATCCACCGGTGTGTTCCTCGGTTGCTCGGGCTACAGCCTGCCGCCAAAAGAGCGCTGCAAGGCCACGGTCAACCTGGTGCCGGGTGATGAAATCGCTGCCGATGACGAAGGTGAATCCGAGTCGCTGGTATTGCGTGGCAAGCACCGTTGCCCAATCTGCAGCACGGCGATGGATGCCTACCTGCTCGACGAGAAGCACAAGTTGCATATCTGCGGTAACAACCCGGATTGCAACGGCTACGAGATTGAAGAGGGCACTTATCGCATCAAGGGCTACGAAGGTCCGAGCCTGGAATGCGACAAGTGCGGCAGCGAGATGCAGCTCAAGACCGGTCGTTTCGGCAAGTTCTTCGGCTGCACCAACCCGACCTGCAAGAACACCCGCAAACTGCTCAAAAGCGGTGACGCAGCGCCGCCGAAGATGGACCCGGTGAAGATGCCTGAACTCAAGTGCGAGAAGGTCAACGACACCTACATCCTGCGTGACGGTGCCTCGGGGTTGTTCCTGGCTGCCAGCCAGTTCCCGAAAAACCGCGAGACCCGTGCACCGCTGGTGTTGGAGATCGTGCCGCACAAGGATGAGATCGATCCGAAGTACCACTTCCTGTGTGAAGCGCCGAAGAAGGATCCGGATGGTCGTCCAGCCGTGATCCGCTACAGCCGTAAAACCAAGGAGCAGTACGTGCAGACCGAAGTGGACGGTAAGCCTACCGGCTGGAAAGCGTTCTACGACGGTGGCAAGTGGAAAGTCGAGGACAAGCGCCAGGGCGCTTGATCCGCCGGAGACGCCGACGCTTGAGTGTGGGGGCTTGCTCCCGATAGCGGTGCATCAGTCTATATACACGTCGACTGGTATACCGCTATCGGGAGCAAGCCCCTTTTGCATCTGCGTGGTTCTGTAAGTGAAGTTTCTTCTCACGTAAGCGGCCGTTCATGGCACTTGCAGTGGGCTCGGCTGATCCGTGACACTGTTCAGCCAGCATCCTGCCTCATTCGTTGTGGAGATTGCCGTATGGCCAACGAACTCTATACCCGTACCAATCAGAAAATTTACTTCGCGGGTTTGTCTCTGGAGGCCCTTGGCCGTGCGGAGGAAGGCAAGGAGATGAATGCTATCGCGCTGGTCCAGGCAGGGCGCGAGGCGGCGTTGTTCCACTTGTACGGCGCCTTGCTCGGGCTGTGCCATGAGATCGCAGGGTTCTACCGTTTGCCCCAGGCCGGTTCGCCTCGTGCGGAAATGATCATGAACCATGAAGTGCTGGAGTCCATGGCCATCCCCGAATTGGCCGAGCTGGTAGAGATGGCTCAGAGCCCCGACAGCTGGGTGGCGCGTTTGCTCAAGGCCCATGCTGATATGTTCCAGCCGCCGCGTGTTCCCCATGTGCCTAAGGGTGACGTCACTCAACCGCTGATCGTAGCGGTAGCCTTGGACGAGGAGGAGCCCCAGCCACTGAGTCGGGCGGAGCTGGAAGGTTGGCGGCAAGAGCTGAAGAAGATGGCACTGCGCTTTCGTGAAGGTCTTAACGAGTGCTAATAGCGGCTCGGACTCAAAAAGCACCGTTCATCAAGCTGTAAAGAAACCTGTTCAGATCCTCAGCGAGGCTGGGTGTATGACTGATATAATCCCGGCCTTTCGTGGAGAACAGACTTTTATGCCGACGTCCTTTCTGGAAATTGTTGAACTGCCTGACGGTCGAATCGAACTGCGCCGGGCCGAGGACGAAGGTTCTCTGGTTACTCTGGATTTTTCCGAAGACGCCAAAGTGTTTCTGCAAGGCCAGCACGTGGAAGTGGCAAAAGCCATGTTGAGCGTGGGTGTGCAGATGGCCGGTCGGTTGGCGGAAGGCGAACCGGAAAAAGACGACGGACCGCGGATTCTTCACTGAGTCTCGTGGTGAACGGGCTTTAGTGGCGAGCCCGATCACTACAGGCCAAGCCTGTGATTTTATCCCAATCGAATATTCAAACTCTGCGCATCCCCTGTGCGCGCAGCACTGATCAACTGCTGTTTGGCCGTCGCGTTCAACGGGTTCAACCAGCTCACCACCGTGTGGCTACGCCCCAGGCGCAGCGCTTCACAAGTCAACTGCTGGGCGCTTTGCGTACCGCGTGGTTGCAGTAGCAGGATGCGCTCGCGGTTCAGGCCGGCATCCCGCAGCCAGGCCTGGGTGAGGCTGGCGGGCGGGGCGATCAACGTTAGCCAGCGGGCATCCTGCTCTTCGCTCAACTCACGCAGTATCGGTGCCAGCAGGCTCAGGCAGCTTCCGGCAGCGCCGCGCAACGACAGTTCACTGAACGCCTCAGGTTCGGCGCTCCAGGGCGCCTCGACTGTTTCCTTGAGAGTAGGCACAAGGGGTTGGGCCATAAAGGCTTCGAACAGCGACAGTTGCGTGTGTTGTGGGGTGTGCACGAGCTGCATGATGCCTCCTTTAGCGGCGAATAACGCCGACGCTCAGGCCTTCGATCACCAGGTCCTGGTCTTTCAGATTCACTTCAATCGGGGCGAATTCAGGGTTCTCGGCCAGCAGCCAGACCTTGCTGCCTTCACGCTTGAAGCGTTTGACCGTGACTTCATCACCGATACGCGCGACGACGATCTGGCCATTGCGGGCCTCGCGGGTGGTGTGAACGGCCAGCAGGTCGCCATCGAAGATACCCACGTCCTTCATGCTCATGCCATGTACCCGCAACAGATAGTCGGCGCGCGGGTGGAAGAAGGTCGGGTTGATGTTGCAGGATTCCTCGACGTGCTGCTGCGCCAGGATCGGCGCACCGGCGGCGACGCGGCCAATGATCGGCAGTGTCGATTCGTCGGCCTTGGCTTCGAAACCAGGGATGCGAATACCTCGCGAGGCACCGGGGGTCATTTCGATCGCACCTTTGCGAGCGAGGGCCTTGAGGTGTTCTTCGGCGGCATTGGGGGACTTGAACCCCAGTTCCAGCGCAATCTCGGCTCGTGTCGGCGGATAACCGTTGTCATCGAGGCAGCGCTTGATAAAAGCCAGAATCTCAGCTTGGCGTGGCGTCAGTTTTAGCATGTTGATCGCTCTGTCTTTTTATACAGTGACTGGGATTATATACAGTGAACTGCGCTTGGCAATCATCCTTTTACATGACTCCGCTGGACGGTCATTGGTCCGCCGTCCTACGCCGTTGAGATAGCGCTGCCTACAGACCTGAAAGGATGTGATTAAATAGCGCTCAAATAGATGACTGCCCGGCCGCAAAACGAACCTGCAGGCTTGACAAGACACACCCTGAAACGTATGTTTCAAACAAGTGTTTGTCAGGCGGAGTAGCCATGGCCCAGTCGGAAACCGTTGAACGCATTCTCGATGCTGCCGAGCAATTGTTCGCGGAAAAAGGATTTGCCGAAACTTCATTGCGGCTTATCACCAGCAAGGCCGGGGTCAACCTTGCCGCAGTGAACTACCATTTCGGCTCGAAAAAGGCCCTGATCCAGGCGGTGTTCTCGCGCTTTTTGGGCCCGTTCTGCGCCAGTCTCGACCGCGAACTGGAGCGTCGCCAAGCCAAGGCCGACAACAAGCCCAGCCTGGAAGAACTGCTGGAAATCCTCGTCGAGCAGGCCTTGGTGGTTCAGCCTCGCAGCGGCAATGACCTGTCGATCTTCATGCGTTTGTTGGGCTTGGCGTTCAGCCAGAGCCAGGGTCACTTGCGTCGTTATTTGGAAGACATGTACGGCAAGGTGTTCCGTCGCTATATGCTGCTGGTCAACGACGCCGCGCCGCGTATTCCGCCGATCGAATTGTTCTGGCGCGTGCACTTCATGCTCGGTGCGGCCGCGTTCAGCATGTCCGGGATCAAGGCGTTGCGCGCGATTGCCGAGACCGATTTTGGCGTCAACACGTCCATCGAGCAGGTGATGCGCCTGATGGTGCCGTTCCTCGCCGCCGGCATGCGCGCCGAAACCGGTGTGACCGACCCGACCATGGCCGCCGCACAGTTGCGCCCACGCAGCAAAACCGTGCCGGTTCCCGCCAAGGTTTGACCGCTCCGGGTGTGCGCGGCCGCTTGCATCCGCTAAGCTAGCCGCCATGCCGATTTCAGCTATTTACTCGCAACCCGTTGTACCTCGCTGTGCTTATTGCGCCGCTTGAGGGCAACGGGTTGTGCGCGTTATTTAAGGAAGGTTTATGACTGCTGCCCTGCAAGGTTCTTTGATGGTCGACGTTGCCGGTACCTGGCTGACGGCCGAGGATCGCCACCTGTTGCGCCAGCCGGAAGTGGGTGGCGTGATCATTTTTGCGCGCAATATCGAACACCCGCGCCAAGTGCGGGAGCTGAGTGCGGCGGTTCGCGCGGTGCGCCCGGACCTGCTGCTGGCTGTCGACCAAGAGGGCGGTCGGGTACAGCGCCTGCGCCAGGGCTTTGTGCGTCTGCCGGCCATGCGCGCGTTGGCGGACAACCCCAACGCTGAGTACCTGGCCGAACAGTGCGGCTGGGTCATGGCCACCGAAGTGCTGGCCGTCGGCCTGGACCTGAGCTTCGCCCCGGTGCTGGACCTGGACTACCAGCGCAGCGCCGTGGTGGGCACGCGTTCTTTCGAGGGCGATCCCGAGCGCGCCGCCGTGCTTGCCGGGGCGTTTATTCGTGGCATGAACAGCGCGGGTATGGCCGCTACCGGCAAGCATTTCCCTGGCCACGGTTGGGCTGAGGCCGATTCCCACGTCGCCATTCCCAATGACGAACGCAGCCTGGAACAGATTCGCGCGAATGACCTGATACCTTTCGCACGTTTGAGCAAGCAACTGGCGGCGGTGATGCCGGCGCATGTGATCTACCCGCAGGTCGACGCCCAGCCCGCCGGCTTTTCGCGCCGCTGGCTGCAGGAGATTCTGCGTGGCGAGCTGCAATTTGACGGGGTGATTTTCAGCGATGATCTGTCCATGGCCGGTGCCCATGTGGTTGGTGACGCAGCCAGTCGCATAGAAGCGGCGCTGACCGCCGGTTGCGACATGGGGTTGGTGTGCAATGATCGCGCGGCTGCCGAGCTGGCACTCACCGCAGCGCAGCGCATGAATGTCAAGCCGTCGGCACGGATCGCGCGCATGCGCGGCCAGGGGATCGCTTCACCGGACTACAAGCAGGATCCGCGTTGGTTGGCGGCGCTGACTGCTCTGAGGGCCGCCCAACTCATCGAATGATTGGGCATCCGGCGCACTCTAACCGCGCTTCTCTTGTTTAGTGGGCAACGGCGCAAACAGCGCTTCGATATCTTCGTTGCCCAACTGCCAGTCCCCGGTGGTACGTCCATCCAGCACGCCCGCTGCCAAGTCGGATTTTTCTTTCTGCAGGTGCTGGATTTTCTCCTCCACCGTGCCGCGGGCAATCATCTTGTAGACGAATACCGGCTTCTCTTGCCCGATGCGATACGCACGGTCGGTGGCCTGGTTTTCCGTGGCCGGGTTCCACCAAGGGTCGTAGTGGATCACGGTATCGGCTTCGGTCAGGTTCAGGCCGACACCGCCTGCCTTCAGGCTGATCAGAAAAATCTGCAGCTTGCCGCTTTGGAAATCCTTCACCGGCGTGCGTCGATCACGGGTCTGGCCGGTCAGCAGGGCGTAGGCAATCCCGCGTTTTTTCAGTTCTGCTTCGATCAGGCTCAGCATCGAGGTGAACTGGGAAAACAACAGGATGCGCCGGCCTTCGGCAAACAGCTCCTCAAGCATTTCCAGCAGGCTGTCGAGTTTGCCCGAGGTGCTGCCACGGGCGGGCAGGGTAGCGTCGTTGATCAGGCGCAAATCGCAACACACCTGGCGCAGCTTGAGCAGCGCCTCAAGAATGATGATCTGGCTGCGCGCCACGCCCTTGCGGGTGATCTCGTCGCGGACTTTTTTGTCCATGGCCAGGCGCATGGTTTCGTACACGTCGCGCTGCGCTTCGTTGAGGTCCACCCAGTGGATGATCTCGGTCTTGGGCGGCAATTCCGTGGCCACCTGTTCCTTGGTACGCCGCAGCAGGAACGGCTTGATCCGACCATTGAGGTGCTGCAATCGCACCTCGCTGCCGCGTTTTTCGATGGGCACGCGGTAATCGCGGTTGAAGCTTTTTACGTCGCCCAGCCAGCCCGGCAACAGGAAGTGGAACAGCGACCACAGCTCACCCAAGTGGTTTTCCAGTGGCGTGCCACTCAGGCACAGGCGTTGCCGCGCGTTCAGCTCGCTTGCGGCCTGGGCGGCCTTGCTGGAGGGGTTCTTGATGTACTGGGCTTCATCGAGAATCAGCACATGCAAGGGCAGGGCGGCCAGCCGTTCGATGTCCTTGGGCAGCAGCGCATAGGTGGTCAGCAGCAGGTCGTAATCCTGCAGGTTGTCGAAATGCTTCTTGCGCCCGGCACCGTACAGCGCCAGCACTTTCAATTGTGGAGTGAAGTGCGCCGCCTCATCGAGCCAATTGGGGATCAGGCTCGTGGGCATGACCACCATGCACGGCCGATCCAGGCGCCCGGCGATCTTTTCGCTCAGCATATGTGCCAAGGTCTGCAGGGTTTTGCCCAGGCCCATGTCATCCGCGAGAATGCCACCGACGTCGAGCTGGCGCAGCGACTGCATCCAGCTCAAGCCTTCCAGCTGATAGGGGCGCAGCGTCGCATTCAAGCCTTCGGGCGCCACACACGTGAAGTCCTTGATATCCCGCAGGCGCTGGGCGAAGTGGCGGATCTTCTCGCCACCCTCCCACTGCAGGGGCAGGTCTTGCAGAGGGTTCAAGCGAATCGCATCGGCCTTGGCCAGGCGCAGGGTGGTGGTGCCGGGCTCTTGCAGGTAGAACTCGCCCAATGTGGCCAGCACCGGTTTCAGGCGGCCGTAGGGCAGTGCCACTTGCAGGGGGCCGTGGCCGCCGTTGGGCAAGCCGGGAATGTTCACCAGGATCAGTTCGTCATCGCGGCGGCGCGCGACTTTTTCCGGGTTGAGGATCTCGATGTGGGAGCGCATCAGGTTCAGCAGGATCGGTAGCAGGCTCAGGCGTTCACCGTTGACGATGATCCCCAGCTCCAGGTCGAACCAGTCACGCTCGGGCCCTTCATCGACGGTGGCGTACCAGTCATCGACCGGGCTCAGGTCGAAGCCGAAATCCTCATCGATCTGCAACTCCCACCCCGCGCTGCGCAAGGTGGGCGATGCATTGAGGGTGAAGTTCAGCCAGGCGCTGTCATTGACCATCTCGAACAGCTCGCCGGCGCTTTCAGGCAAGGCCTTGCTTTGGCGCGTGGCGATTTTGAAGCCCAGCAGGCGCAGTTGCTCGCGATAGCGCTGCTCCAGCTCGGGATGCCGCTTGATGCGCAGGCTCTGGGTTTCCTGGCGCACAATAATGTCGGCGTTCTTCTGCCCGCTGACATAGTTGCCCAAATAGTTGAACGACAGCGCCGCGCGGTGCTGGATATAGCGCTGCATCTTGCCGTTGCGCGGCTCAAACGCACTGAATTCGACACTGGCCAGCCACAGGCGCGGGATCGGTAGCACATCGTCCATCACCACTTGCGGCAGCACCACGCGGTTATCCAGCACGGCCTGGAGTTTTTGCAACAACTCGGCATCCTGGGCCGCTGCCGGGTAGGCCAGGGTTTCCTGGACTTTGAGCAGCACGGCCGCGATGTGTTTGCAGTTGGTGTGCACCGGGCAGGTACAGCGGCTGTCCACCAGGATCAACGTGCCCTTGGCTGACTCGCGCAGTGAAATGGTCTGCCGATAAACGTTGCCGCCCGAGCCTTCGCAATTGGCGATGATGGTGCTGTCGCCGGATTCGACGATGCGCACGCGGTTCTCCAAGGCATACCGCCGCCCGCGCTCCAGGCTTTGCTCTTTGAAGCGATTGGCCCACGAAGGGGCCAGGGGCTTGGTCAACGACGACGTCAGGGGCATGGCGCTGGATCAGTCCTGGATGTCGGGCGGTGGTGCGCTGGGTGGCTTGGCGGTCAGCGAGGTAATCTTGATCAGCAGCGCCAGGTGGCCGCCATCCAGGTAATTGAGCTGATTGTTCTTGGTGCGCACGTCGGTCTGGCTCAGGTGTTCGCTGGCGATCACGCTGGCGTTGCTGTCGAACTGGTTGACCCAGAACTGCGCATCGATATCGGTGAAGCGGCCCAGTTGCAGGCTCAATGTGCCCTCAATGGGAAACTGGCCGAACTGCTCCTGACCGTCGGTGATCGCGATTTTCACCGGCTGCTCGCCCAGGTTCTGCTCCCAGGTTTTATGCGCCAGCACGGTGTAGCTGCTATCGGCATTGAGCTTGTCGACGATGTTGTTCAGGCGCGGCGGGCTCATTTTATCGCCCAGGCGCACGGCCCCGGCATCCCAGTTTTCCGGCGCGGCGCGGCTGTTGATCACGGGCTCCGCGTTCTGGCGTACCAAAATCATTTCTACCAGGTACGGGCTGTCGGCGAAGGCCGAAGGCGCCACGACTACCAACAACAAGCTCAGCATGCGGAACAAGCGCATTGGGGCGTCCTTCAAACAGATTTCGGAATGAGGCGCTCAAACAACGCCTCCAGGGTATTGAAGCGTTCTTCGGCACGTTCCATCGGCACCATGAATTTGAACAGCGTAGCCCCTTCGAACTTGTAGCGGTTGGGCTGGCCCTGGATCAACTTGATCAGCACCAAGGGATCTACCGGCGTCTGCGCTTCGAACTCGATACGCCCGCCCTGAGGCCCGGCGTCGACTTTCTTTATTCCCAACTGCTCGGCCTGCAGTTTGAGCAGCGTCAGGCGCACAAGGTTCTTGGTCGGTTCCGGCAGCAGGCCGAAGCGGTCGATCATCTCGACCTGCAAATCCTTGAGGCCTTCTTCGTCGGTGGCCGAGGCGATGCGCTTGTACAGGATCAGCCGCGCGTGCACGTCGGGCAGGTAGTCTTCGGGAATCAAGGCCGGTAGGCGCAGGTTGATTTCCGGGCCACCGCCCAGGGGTTGGTCGAGGTTCGGTTGTTCACCCTTGCGGATGGCTTTCACGGCGCGCTCGAGCATTTCCATATAAAGGGTGAAACCCACCGCCTGGATCTGCCCGCTCTGGCCGTCGCCCAGCAGTTCGCCGGCGCCACGGATTTCGAGGTCGTTGGTGGCCAGCACAAACCCTGCGCCCAGGTCCTGGGTGTTGGCGATAGCTTCCAGGCGCTTTTCTGCGTCGGAGGTGATCTGTTGGCGCGGCGGCGTCAGCAGGTAGGCATAAGCCTGGTGGTGACTGCGCCCAACGCGGCCGCGCAGCTGATGCAGTTGCGCCAGGCCGAACTTGTCGGCGCGCTCGATGATGATGGTATTGGCGCTCGGCACGTCGATGCCGGTCTCGATGATGGTCGAGGCGATCAGCACGTTGAAGCGCTTGTGGTAGAAGTCGCTCATCACCTGTTCGAGTTCGCGCTCGCGCATCTGCCCGTGGCCGATGGCGATGCGTGCTTCGGGCACCAGTTCGGCGAGGTCGGCGGCGCATTTCTCGATGGTCTTCACGTCGTTGTGCAGGTAGTACACCTGGCCGCCGCGCAGCAGTTCGCGCAGCAGGGCTTCTTTGACCGTGCTTTTGTTCTGTTCCATGACGAAGGTGCGCACCGACAGGCGTCGCGCCGGCGGCGTGGCGATGATCGACAGGTCGCGCATGCCCGACACGGCCATGTTCAGGGTGCGTGGGATTGGCGTTGCAGTGAGCGTAAGAATGTCGACTTCACTGCGCAGGGCCTTGAGCTGTTCTTTTTGCCGTACGCCAAAGCGGTGTTCTTCGTCGATGATCACTAGGCCCAGGTTCTTGATCTTCACATCGTCCGACAGCAGCTTGTGGGTGCCGATCACGATGTCGATCTTGCCTTCGGCCAAATCGGCGACGGCCGCGTTCACTTCCTTGGCCGACTTGAAGCGGCTCATCACTTCGACGGTTACCGGCCAGTCGGCAAAGCGATCGCGGAAGCTGTTGTAGTGCTGCTGGGCGAGCAGGGTGGTCGGTACCAGGATCGCCACTTGGCGGCCGCCGTGCACGGCAATAAAGGCGGCGCGCATGGCCACTTCGGTTTTGCCGAAGCCTACGTCGCCGCAGACAAGGCGGTCCATCGGCTTGGGCGCGAGCATGTCGGCGCGCACCGCTTCGATGGTGGTTTGCTGGTCTGGGGTTTCTTCGAAGGCGAAGCCGGCGCTGAAGGTGGCGTAGTCGGCTTTCGGGTCGGCGAACGCATACCCTTCGCGGGCCGCGCGGCGCGCATAAATGTCGAGCAGTTCGGCGGCCACGTCGCGCACCTGTTCGGCGGCCTTGCGCTTGGCTTTCTGCCAAGTCTCGGAGCCCAGGCGGTGCAGCGGTGCCAGGGCGTCGTCGCTGCCGGTGTAGCGGGCGATCAGGTGCAGGTTGGCCACTGGCACGTAGAGTTTGGCGCCCTCGGCGTATTCCATGGTGAGGAATTCGGCTGCCTGGTTATCGATCTCCAGGGTCTGCAAACCGAGGTAGCGACCGACGCCGTGGTCGATATGCACCACCGGCGCGCCTTCGCGCAACTCTGTGAGGTTCTTGATCACCGCGTCGTTGTTGGCGTCGGCGCGTTTTTCACGGCGACGACGCTGCATCACGCGCTGGCCGAACAGTGGGCTCTCGGCGATCAGGGCCAGGGCCGGGTCGTCCAGCAACAAGCCTTCATCCAGGGGGGCGATGGTGATCGCCAGGCGCTCTTTGCTGCTGATGAAGTCCGGCCAGCTGTCGACGGTTTTCGGCCGCAGCTTCAGGCGCTCCAGCAGCTCCAGCAGCACTTCACGGCGCCCGGCGGATTCGGCGGTAAACAGCACGCGGCCGGGGAAGCCACCCAGGAAGTTCGACAGCGCTTCCAGCGGCTGGTTGGCCTTGGCTTCAATCGCCAGGTTTGGCAACGCTTGCGCCGGGAAACGTTCGCGGCCACCGCCTGCGTCCACGTCCTGTTGGCTGGCGACCACGCGCGGCCAGTTTTTGAGGCGTGCGAAGCAGTCTTCCACCGGCAGGAACAGTTCGGCGGGCGGCAGTAAAGGCCGGGAGGGGTCGACGCGGCGTTCTTCGTAGCGGTTGCGCACGTCGTTCCAGAAGTTCTCGGCCGCTTGCTCAATGCCTGGCAGCGAGAACACTTGGGTGTCCTGGGGCAGGTAATCGAACAGGGTCGAGGTTTCGTCGAAGAACAACGGCAGGTAGTACTCGATACCGGCCGGCGTAATCCCGCTGCTCAAGTCCTGGAAGATCGGGCAGCGGCGGAAGTCCACGTCGAAGCGCTCGCGAAAGCGCGCCTTGAAACGGGTGACCGCATCTTTTTGCAGTGGAAATTCCCGCGCCGGCAACAGCTTGACCGATTCCACCTTGTCGATGGAACGCTGGTTTTCCGGATCGAAGGTGCGCAGGGTCTCGATTTCGTCATCGAACAGGTCGATGCGGTACGGTAACTTGCTGCCCATCGGGAACAGGTCGATCAGGGCGCCGCGCACCGCGAACTCGCCGTGCTCGTACACCGTGTCGACGCAACGGTAACCGCTGGCTTCCAGGCGTGTGCGCATCTGTTCCACATCGAGCTTCTGGCCGATATCCAGCACCAGGCTGCTGCCCAGCAGGAACTTGGTCGGCGCCAGGCGATGCAGCGCCGTGGTGATCGGCACCACCAGCACGCCGTGGGCCAGTTCCGGCAAGCGGTACAGGCTGGCGATGCGCTGGGAGATGATGTCCTGGTGCGGCGAGAACAGGTCGTAGGGCAGGGTTTCCCAGTCGGGAAAATGCAGCACCGGCAAATCGGGGGCGAAGAAGCTCAGCTCCTGCTCCAACCGTTCGGCACTTTGGCTGTCGGCGGTGAGCAGCAGGGTAAAGCGCTTGGCTGCGCTGGCAGCCTCGGCGATGGCCAGGCTCAGGGCGGCACCGGGCAGGTTGCCCCAATGCTGTTTACCTGCCGCGGCAGGGAGTAGCGGTAGACGCAGAACGGGCACGGAAGGTTGAGCTCCAAGCGTTGCGACAAAGTCGGTAATTGTAGCGGCCCGAGGTGCCGCCTGTCAGTTGCTGACTGTGTGTAATGCGGTTTGTAGGAAATGTAGTGGTTAAGACAAACAATGCAGCCTTTTGACTCAATATGTAGTGCCAAACGGCGCGGATATTTCGGAGGGTTACGGACAAGTCGGCAGGCTTGTGCCAATGGTGGCCTTCTGAAACCCGCGTATTTCCTGGCCTGTAGCGGGGTGGTATTTTTTTGCAAGGGCTTTTTGTTGCCCGTCGCGCATTGCTCAACGCGCAGTCGGGCGACATAATGTAGCCCCTTTTTTCAGCCCCTACATGTGGAAGGTTCCCGTGACTCAGAAGCCCGACCAGTGTCTTGGTGAATGGATCGACCGTGAAGCACTCGCAGAAGCGATGATCCCGCTTATCGGTCAGCTGTACCGCAATAACAATGTGGTGAGCTCGATCTATGGCCGCAGCCTGATCAACCAGTCTGTCATCGCGATTCTCAAGGCGCACCGCTTTGCGCGCCATCGCTCCGCCGACGACAGCGAACTCTCCGTCCACGAAACATTCCCACTGCTCAAGGCCATGAGTGAGCTCAAGCTCGGCGCGGCCTCGGTAGACCTGGGCAAGTTGGCGTACAAATTCCGCAACGAAGGCAATGGCCGCAGCGCCGAGCAGTTCGTGCGTGAAGAAATGGCCGATGTGGTTGGCCAGCAAAACGCGGCGGCCCGCAAAGGCACCGACGTTGTGCTGTACGGCTTCGGTCGTATCGGCCGCCTGCTGGCGCGCATCCTGATCGAAAAAACCGGCGGCGGCGACGGCCTGCGCCTGCGTGCGATCGTGGTGCGCAAAGGCGCCGAAAACGACCTGACCAAACGCGCCAGCCTGTTGCGTCGCGATTCGGTACACGGCTCGTTCAACGGCACCATCACCATTGACGAAGAAAACAACACCATCACCGCCAACGGTAACCTGATCCAGGTGATCTACGCGAAAAACCCGACTGAGGTGGATTACACCCAGTACGGCATCCAGAACGCCCTGCTGGTGGACAACACCGGCGTATGGCGTGATGCCGAGGGCCTGGGCCAGCACCTCGCATGCCCGGGTGTTGACCGTGTTGTGCTGACCGCGCCTGGCAAGGGCAAGCTCAAGAACATCGTGCACGGTATCAACCACGCCGAAATCACCGCTGACGACAAGATCGTGTCCGCCGCTTCCTGCACCACCAACGCCATCGTGCCGGTGCTCAAGGCAGTGAACGACAAGTTCGGCATCGTTAACGGTCACGTTGAAACCGTTCACTCGTACACCAACGACCAGAACCTGATCGACAACTTCCACAAAGGCGATCGCCGTGGTCGCAGCGCCGCGTTGAACATGGTGATCACCGAGACCGGTGCCGCCACCGCTGCTGCCAAGGCCCTGCCTGAGCTGGCCGGCAAGCTGACCGGTAACGCGATCCGCGTGCCGACGCCGAACGTGTCGATGGCCATTCTCAACCTGAACCTTGAGAAAGCCGCCACCCGTGAAGAGATGAACGAGTACCTGCGCTACATGGCGCTGCACTCCGACCTGCACAAGCAGATCGACTTCGTCAACTCGCAGGAAGTGGTGTCCACCGACTTCGTGGGCTCGCGCCACGCCGGTGTGGTGGACGCGGAAGCGACCATCACCCAGGACAACCGCGTTGTGCTGTACGTGTGGTACGACAACGAGTTCGGCTACAGCTGCCAGGTGGTTCGCGTGATGGAAGACATGGCCGGGGTCAACCCGCCTGCGTTTCCGCGCTAAGCCTGAGTGCTGAATGAAAAAGCCCCGACTGGTTCGGGGCTTTTTTATGGCTGGTGGTTTGTGGTGTGGGTATGGGCCTCATCGGGAGCAAGCCCCCTCTCACAGTTTGATTTGTGAATATATTCAAATGTGGGAAGAGGCTTGGTAGCTCAGCCGACGCATCAATTGAGCAACTGCCCACGCAAACTGTCCGACAACCCCTTCGGTGCCAGCCAGATACCCATATAGGCTTTCGCCAATTCAGTATCCCGACTGCTGAACACCACCTGGCCATTGATCTCCAGGTTCAAACCGCGCCCCGACCGAAAATCCAGGGCGTAACGATCCCCGCTGCGGATATTGCGAAAGCGCGCATGCAGTTGATCCAGCTCAGGCTTCAAACGAGCACTGGCTTGCTGGCGCTCCAACGTCGCGGTGGCGGCTTTGATCACATCCTTTCGGTCGATGTCGCGAAAGTAATACAACACAAGGCGCAGGTCCTGTTGTTGGGCCCAGGCCTGTCTGGCGCTCACATCCGCAGAGGCATACAACGCGGCTGCGTATACATCGGCCCACAGATACGTGAGCACCGCCTGGTTTTTGCGGGCCAGGCCCTCGAACTGTGCGGGGAAATCAGCATGCTTGAGTCGATTCGCATCGTTGGCGTGAGCCGTGATCGACATCATCAGCATCAAACAGATAAAGAGTTGTCGCATAATGGCTCATCCTGAAATTGGCGCTGATTTGCGTCATGTAGTATGGCAATACTGGCCTACGACGCGACCAAGGGTTAATGTGCGCGGCGTTGAGCCTTATATAGACTGTGCCCCGGTTCACACACTTGAGCCAAATTGTCCTTCATGCCCGCTGGCCGCGGCATGATTTAGCCCGGCGTCCAACCGTACGCCTGGCCTGTTCTGAGGAGTACGCATGGCTGTCTACAACTACGACGTGGTGGTACTGGGTTCCGGCCCGGCTGGAGAAGGTGCGGCGATGAATGCCGCCAAAGCTGGGCGCAAGGTCGCGATGGTCGATAGCCGTCGCCAGGTCGGCGGTAACTGCACCCACCTGGGCACCATCCCGTCCAAGGCCTTGCGTCACTCGGTCCGCCAGATCATGCAGTTCAACACCAACCCGATGTTCCGGGCCATTGGTGAGCCGCGCTGGTTCTCGTTCCCGGACGTATTGAAAAGCGCCGAAAAAGTCATTTCCAAGCAAGTCGCTTCGCGCACCGGCTACTACGCCCGTAACCGTGTCGACCTGTTCTTCGGCACCGGCAGCTTCGCCGACGAGCAAACCATTGAAGTGGTGTGCTCCAACGGCGTGGTCGAGAAACTGGTGGCCAAGCACATCATCATCGCCACCGGTTCGCGCCCGTATCGCCCGGCGGACATCGATTTCCACCACCCGCGCATCTACGATAGCGACACCATCCTGAGCCTGGGCCACACCCCGCGCAAACTGATTATCTACGGCGCCGGCGTGATCGGCTGTGAATATGCCTCGATCTTCAGCGGCCTGGGTGTGCTGGTGGAGCTGGTGGACAACCGCGACCAGTTGCTGAGCTTCCTCGACTCGGAAATTTCCCAGGCGTTGAGCTACCACTTCAGCAACAACAACATCACCGTGCGCCACAACGAAGAGTACGAGCGCGTCGAAGGCCTGGACAACGGTGTGATCCTGCACCTCAAGTCCGGCAAGAAGATCAAGGCCGACGCCTTGCTGTGGTGCAACGGCCGTACCGGCAACACCGACAAGCTGGGCATGGAAAACATCGGGGTCAAGGTCAACAGCCGTGGCCAAATCGAGGTGGATGAGAACTATCGCACCTGCGTGCCGAACATCTACGGCGCCGGTGATGTGATCGGTTGGCCGAGCCTGGCCAGTGCGGCGCATGACCAGGGCCGTTCGGCGGCCGGCAGCATTGTCGATAATGGCAGCTGGCGTTACGTCAACGATGTGCCGACCGGGATCTACACGATTCCCGAGATCAGCTCGATCGGCAAGAACGAGCACGAGTTGACCAAGGCCAAGGTGCCTTACGAAGTAGGCAAGGCGTTCTTCAAGAGCATGGCGCGTGCGCAGATCGCCGGCGAGCCGCAAGGCATGCTGAAGATCCTGTTCCACCGCGAGACCCTGGAAGTGCTCGGCGTGCATTGCTTTGGCTATCAGGCTTCAGAAATCGTGCACATCGGCCAGGCGATCATGAACCAGCCGGGTGAGCAAAATACCCTCAAGTATTTTGTGAACACCACGTTCAACTACCCGACCATGGCCGAAGCCTATCGGGTCGCCGCCTACGACGGCCTCAACCGGCTTTTTTGAGCGGCTCCGGCCGGTGGCCTGAGCCGGCCGGGGAGACCGATTTCAGTAATTCCCGAGGGTGGCAGTGGCCAAACCGGGAAAGTCTGTAATCAGGCTATCTACGCCGAAGTCCGCGAGCCTGCGCATCAGTGCAGGTTCGTTGACCGTCCACACGGACACGTGCAAACCCTGGCGCTGGGCTTTTTCCAGGCGCTCAGGGGTGCACAGCGTCCAGTTCAACGCCAGGTACTCACACCCATAGTTCTGCGCGACCTTTAACGGGTCGAGCCAGGCGTATTCGGCCACCAGGCCGCGCGACAGGTCCGGTGTGAGTTCAACCGCCGCCTTGAGTACTTCCCGCGAGCTCGAGGTCACGGTGACCTTATCCATCAGGCCGAAACGTACCGCCATTTCACGGATCGCCAGCACGGTGGTCGCGGCGCGGGTGCGCGAAGCGCTTTTGACTTCCAGTTGCCAGTGATCGAAATCGCACTGTTCGAACAGTTCTTCCAAGCGTGGAATCGGGCACGGCGTGACCCAGCCCGGGCCGCCTTTACGGGCGTCCATCTTTACCAGGTCGGCCGCCGAGTATTCGACGACCTTGCCACGCCGGTCGGTCGTGCGCTTGAGGGTCGGGTCGTGGATGACCATCAACTCGCCGTCCATGGACAGGTGCAAATCCAGTTCGCAACGGCGTACACCGTGCTTGAGGCATTCCTGAAAGCTGCTCAGGGTGTTTTCCGGTGCTTCGCCTTTGGCACCGCGATGGCCGTAAATCAGGGTCACAGTTGCTCCTCAATGCCAGGTCTTCTGGCCAGGTCAATACGAAATCAGGTGTCTTGGGCGTCGCTCTTTTCCCGCGCCAGTCGGCGTTGCTGGGCTTGTTTCTGCAGAATGTAGCGCGCCAGCAGTTGGCGTTGGGCATCGGTCATGGCTTCGAATTCAGTGCCGACATCAAACCCGTCGCCCTTGGGATCGCAGTGGGTCACCTTTGCGCGCAGCAGCAGGCCGAGTGCCTGGGGCATCAGCACCAGCTTGACGGCCAGGTGGGTGTCGGTGGCGAGTGGGGCAGGGTGTTGAAAGTCGATACCGCCTTCGGAAATGATCACCGGCTGCGGGGCCCCGACCTCGTCCAGCAGGCCGCGGGCCATGATCTGGCTGAGCAAATCCAGGCGTTTGTTCTGTACGCGCAGGAAGGCCGCGAGGGTGCGATCCTTCTCGCTGAGCTGGCGCAACAGGTGTTGGGCTTCGAATTCACTGAGGTGCAGCTCGCTGAGCAGGTTGAACAGCGGCGAATCATCCAGCAACACTTCCTTGCTCGCCGCTTCGGGGGCAGACAGGCTTTTGATTTGGAGTGCGATCATGTCATCGATACGGTAGTATTCGCGGCGCTCTTCTTCATCTAATGTCGACATGGCGAACCCCAGGTAACGGTAATGGTCTGAGTGTAAAGCTGCTTATCAGACCCCGCCACCGGGACGTCTTCTTTTCCTCCGAACAAGCCCCGACATGTTCAGACCTCTCTTCGTATTTATTGGCACGCGTTATACCCGTGCAAAGCGTCGCAATCATTTTGTGTCGTTCATTTCCTTGACCTCGATGATCGGTCTCGCCCTGGGCGTGGTCGTGATGATCGTGGTGCTGTCGGTGATGAATGGCTTCGATCATGAGATGCGCACCCGCGTGCTGGGCATGGTGCCCCACGCAACCATCGAGGGCGATGCGCCCATCAGCGACTGGCAAAGCCTGGCCGCCAAGGTCAAGCAGAACCCCAAGGTGGTGGCCGTCGCGCCGTTCACCCAGATGCAGGGGCTGCTGACCAACGACGGCAAGGTGCAGAAGATCCTGCTCAATGCCATCGACCCGGCCCAGGAGCGCAACGTCTCGATCATCGACAAGTTCATGCTGCAGGGCAAACTCGATGACCTGGCGCCCGGCAGTTTCGGCATCGTGATTGGCGACAAGGCCGCGGCCAAGCTCGGCGTGGGCCTGGGCGACAAGTTGACGTTCGTCGCGCCGGAAGTCACCGTGACCCCGGCCGGCATGTTCCCGCGCATGAAGCGCTTTACCGTGGTCGGTACCTTCCACGTTGGCGCCGGCGAAATCGATGGCTACCTGGGCCTGACCAACCTCACCGACCTGGCGCGCCTGCATCGCTGGCAGCCGGACCAGGTGCAGGGCCTGCGCTTGAAGTTCTCCGACCTGTTCGACGCCCCGCGCGGTGCCTGGGAAATCGCCCAGCACCTGGGTGAAAGCCAATATTACGCTCGCGACTGGACCCGTACCCACGGCAACCTGTACCAGGCCATCCGTATGGAAAAAGCCATGATCGGCCTGCTGTTGCTGCTGATCGTCGCGGTTGCTGCCTTCAACATCATTTCCACGCTGGTGATGGTGGTGAACGACAAGAAGGGTGACATCGCCATCCTGCGCACCTTGGGCGCAACGCCGGGGCAGATCATGGCGATCTTCATGGTGCAAGGCACCGTGATTGGCGTGGTCGGAACGCTGATCGGCACGGCGGTCGGTATTCTGGCGGCGCTGAACGTCAGCGCCGCCATCGCCTTGCTGGAAAAAGTGATCGGCCACAAGTTTCTCAACGCCGATGTCTACTTCATCGACTATTTGCCGTCCCAGGTTCAGGCCCAGGACGTGTTGATGGTGGGCGGCGCCGCGTTGGTCTTGAGTTTCCTTGCCACCCTGTATCCAGCCTGGCGCGCGGCACGTACCCAGCCAGCACAGGCCTTACGTTATGAGTGAATCGGGCATGAGTGAAAAAGCAATCCTGAGCTGCCGCAACCTGGGCAAATCCTATGAGGAAGGTCCGGAGTCGGTGGTGGTGCTGTCCAATCTGCAGTTGGAGCTGCATCCGGGCGAGCGCGTGGCGATCGTCGGCAGTTCCGGTTCCGGCAAAAGTACCTTGCTGAACCTGCTGGGTGGCCTCGATACGCCGTCCCAGGGCAGCGTCTGGCTGGCCGGTGAAGAGCTGTCGGCCCTGGGCGAAAAGGCGCGTGGCCAATTGCGTAACCGCTCGTTGGGCTTTGTGTACCAGTTTCACCACCTGTTGCCGGAGTTCACCGCCCTGGAAAACGTGTGCATGCCGTTGTTGATCGGCAAGACCGCAATCCCCGAAGCGCGCCAGCGTGCCAAGGCCCTGCTGGAACGCGTCGGCCTGGGCCATCGCTTGGAGCATAAGCCGGCCGAGTTGTCCGGCGGTGAGCGTCAGCGTGTGGCGATTGCCCGTGCCCTGGTGAACAACCCAGGCTTGGTGATGCTCGACGAGCCGACCGGCAACCTCGACTCCCACACCGCTCAGGGCATCAAGGATTTGATGCTGGAACTGAGCACCCAGATGCGCACCGCGTTCCTGGTGGTGACCCATGACATGAGCATGGCCCGTCAGATGGACCGTGTGCTGCACCTGCAGGAAGGTCATCTGGTCGCCATCTGACCTGTTTCAAGCCCGGCGTTCGACGCCGGGTTTTCTATTTTTTCAACGGTGCCCGCGAATGTTCAGACCGTTATCGATTTTTATCGGCACGCGCTATACCCGCGCCAAGCGCCGCAACCGTTTTGTTTCGTTTATTTCGATGACCTCGATGATCGGCCTCGCCCTGGGCGTGCTGGCGATGATCGTGGTGCTGTCGGTGATGAACGGTTTCCAGCGCGAAATGAGCTCGCGCATCCTCGGCATGGTGCCGCACGCCACCATCGTCGGCGTGAACCCGATCGATGATTGGCAGCCGGTGGCCGCCGCCGCGATGAAGAACCCGCAAGTGACCGCCGCTGTTCCGTTCACACAAATGGACGGCATGTTCTCCTACAAAGGCGCGATGCAGCCCATCGAGATCAGCGGTATCGACCCGGCCCAGGAAGGCAAGGTGTCTATCGTGGCGCAGCACATCGTGCGGGGCAAACTGGATGACCTGAAGCCCGGCGAGTTCGGCGTGGTGGTGGGCGAAATCACGGCGCGGCGTTTTCGCCTGAACGTGGGTGACAAGCTCACGTTGATCGTGCCCGAAATCAGCAGCGCACCAGGGGGGATCACCCCGCGTATGCAGCGGTTGAACGTGGTCGGGATCTTCAAGGTCGGCGCCGAGCTGGATGGTTCCATGGCGTTGATTCATATGGCCGACGCGGCGCAAATCCAACATTGGCAGCCCAACCAGGTGCAGAGCGTGCGCCTGGCGGTGAAAGACCTGTATGCGGCGCCAAGCGTCTCGGCGGCTATCGCTACCGGCCTGGGCGCGGCTTACAAGGCCGATGACTGGACCCACACTCAGGGCAGCCTGTTCAGCGCGATGAAAATGGAAAAGACCATGATCGGCCTGTTGCTGCTGATGATCGTCGCCGTGGCCGCGTTCAACATCATCGCCACCTTGATCATGGTGGTGAACGACAAGGGCGCGGACATCGCGATTTTGCGCACCATCGGCGCCACGCCACGGCAGATCATGGCGATCTTCATGGTGCAGGGCACCGTGATCGGTATCGTCGGCACCCTGATAGGTGGGGTGCTGGGGGTGATTGCGGCGCTCAACGTCAGTGAGCTGGTGGGTTGGGTCGAGCGGGTGAGTGGGCAGCATATCTTCAGTTCGGACGTGTATTTCGTCAGCAACCTGCCTTCGGAGCTGCAAGGCGCGGATGTGCTGCTGATCTGCACGGCCGGGTTTGTGTTGAGCTTCCTGGCGACGCTGTACCCGGCGTATCGGGCGGCGAAGATTGAGCCGGCGCATGCGCTGAGGTATTCGTAAGCCTTTAGATTGCAATCGGGGGCAAGCCCCCTCCCACATTTGACGGTGTTAACGAATTAAGTGTGGAAGGGGCTTGCCCCCGATTGGGCCGGTACAGCTTGCCTCAATCTCCAGCCGGCAACTCAATCACAAACCGCGTCAACCCCGCCTCAGACTCACAAAAAATCCGCCCTCCGTGCGCCCGCACAATCGACTGGGTAATCGCCAGGCCCAGCCCCGCATGCTCGCTGCTACCTTCATAGCGCGCCGGATCGGCCCGGTAGAACCGATTGAACAGTTTGGGTAACAGCTGCGCCGGAATCCCGTCGCCGGTGTTCGCCACCGTCAGCGTTACGCCCTTTGCGTGTTCGCTCAGGCTCACGCGAACTTCGCCGCCCGCCGGGGTAAACCTGAGCGCGTTATCCAGTAGGTTCGACAGCGCCCGGCGCAGCATGCCGCGATCCCCAGCCGTATGGGCGCTACCTTCGCGTACCAGCGAAACCTGTGCGTCTTCCGCCAGCAATGCAAAAAATTCCAGCAGCGCCTCTGCCTCATCCGCCAGTGCCAAGGGTTCACGCTTGGGCATCAACAAGCCGTGGTCGGCCTTGGCCAGGTACAGCATGTCGTTGACCAGTTGGGCCATCCATTGCAGCTCTTCGAGGTTGCTGTGCAGCGCTTCACGGTAATCCTCCAGCGGGCGCGGCTGGGTAAGGATGACCTGGGTCTGGGTCAGCAGGTTCGACAACGGGGTGCGCAGTTCATGCGCGATATCGGCGGAGAACGCCGAAAGGCGCTGGAACGCATCGTCCAGGCGGCCAAGCATGGCGTTGAAGGCCTGGGCCAGTTCCGCCAGCTCCATCGGCATGTGCTGTTGAGGCAGGCGCTGGGTCAGGGAATGGGCGGACACACCGGCGGCCACTTCACCCATGCGCCGCAACGGGCGCAACCCGCTGCGTGCGGCCCAGGCACCCAACAGCGCGGTGGCCAGGGCGGACAGCCCGACGGTGAGCCAGATCAAATGCTGCATGCGCTGCAGGAAATGCTGGTGGTGGGTGATGTCGAGCATCAAGCTCAGTTGCGGCGAGCCGGGCTGGCCTGGCGTCAACGGCGCGTTGTATACACGGTAATCGGTGTCGGCCGTTTGCAGGCTGTACAGGCCGGGCGCCGTCGGCAGGTTGACGCTCGGCGCATCGTCCAGCCAGCGTCGACCGTCAGCGCTGATACGCAGCCTCAGGTCGGGCTGGCGCGTGAGTTCGGCGCGCAATTGCGCTTCACGTTGAGCGAAGGTTTCCAGTGAGTCGACGCCTTGCAAGGTGCTGCGCAGCGCCATGAGTTTGCTGTCGAGCTGTTGCTGGTCCAGCTCGATAAAATGCGCCTCGCTGGCATGGTTGAACAACACGCCGGCGACCAGCGAGACCATGGCTGTGCAAGCGGCAAACAGCAGCGCCAGGCGGCTGGCGAGGGACAGGCGCTTGATCACGGCAAGCGCTCCTCAAGCACGTACCCCATGCCGCGCACGGTGTGGATCAGCTTGTTGGGGAAGTTGTCGTCCACTTTCAGACGCAGGCGGCGGATCGCCACTTCGATGATGTTGGTATCGCTGTCGAAATTCATGTCCCACACCTGGGATGCGATCAAGGTCTTGGGCAGCACTTCGCCCTGGCGCCGCAGCAGCAGCTCCAGCAGGGAGAATTCCTTGGCGGTAAGGTCGATGCGTTGGCCGTCACGCTCAACGCGGCGGCGGATCAGGTCCAGGCGCAGGTCAGCCAGTTGCAGGGTAGTTTCCTGGGGTGTACTGCCGCCGCGGCGCAACAGGCTGCGCACGCGCGCGAGCAGTTCGGAAAAGGCAAAGGGCTTGACCAGGTAGTCATCGGCACCCAGCTCCAGACCGTGCACGCGGTCTTCCACGGCATCGCGCGCGGTGAGAAACAGCACCGGAATGTCCAGGCCGGCGCTGCGTACCGCTTGCAGGATTTGCCAGCCGTCGCGGCCGGGCAGCATCACATCGAGGATCAGCAAGTCATAGTCACCGGTCAGCGCCAGATGCTGGCCGTTGGTGCCGTCGGCCACCAGTTCGGTGGTAAAACCCGCCTCGGCCAGGCCCTGGCGCAGGTAGTGGCCGGTTTTTGGTTGGTCTTCGACGATCAGCAGTTTCATGGGCGGCTCTTGGCAACGGGTGACGAAGGGCTTTATACCGTGGGTGCCAGGCGAAGGGCGCAACCTGACAAAGTTGTAATCTAGCAGTCAGCTGGCTGGCAGCGGCGTCATCTTAGAGTGCAGCCCAAGATGCTTATAGATTTTTGGAGAAGAGCCATGACGTTGCGTACCCCCTTGCTGTTGGCTGGTTGCCTGTTGGCGTTGAGTGTCAACGCAATGGCCGATACGGCCCACGCCTACGCGTTTGGCCAGCCGGCAAAGGCGGATAAAGCCACGCGGACCGTGGAAGTCACGCTGCAGGATATTTCCTTTTCGCCTAAGTCCCTGGCTGTAAAAGCCGGTGAGACGGTGCGCTTTGTACTGGTCAATAAGGGCCGATTGCTGCATGAATTCAACCTTGGTGACGCGGCGATGCATGCCGAGCACCAGAAGGAAATGATGCAGATGCAGGCCAGTGGCATGCTTACGTCCACCGGGATGGGCAAGATGGACCACGGCGCGATGGGCCATGGTGATATGGGCGGCATGAAACATGATGACCCTAACAGCGTGCTGGTCGAGCCCGGTAAAACCGCTGAGCTGACCTGGACCTTCACCCAGGCGACTGGCCTTGAGTTCGCCTGCAACCTGCCCGGGCATTACCAGGCGGGTATGGTCGGCAAGTTGACCGTTGAGTGAGGCGCAGCTTAAGAGCGGGGGCAAAGGCTGGTAGACTGGCGCGGTTAATTTAGCCAGGTTTCCGCCATGCATCCCGCAGCCGAACATTCGCCGCTGGGCAAGTCCAGTGAATACATCTCCACTTACACCCCTTCGTTGCTGTTCCCGATCCCTCGTGCCGCCAAGTGGGCCGAGCTGGGCCTGAGTGCCGAGACCCTGCCTTACAAAGGTGTGGATTTCTGGAACTGCTTCGAATTGTCCTGGTTGCTGCCGTCGGGCAAGCCGGTGGTGGCGATCGGTGAGTTCAGCATTCCCGCCGACTCGCCGAATATCATCGAGTCCAAGTCGTTCAAGCTGTACCTCAATTCGTTGAACCAGACGGCGTTTACCGACACTAGCAGCCTGGAGGCGACCCTGCGCACTGACCTCAGTGCCGCCGCCGGCAAGCCGGTGAGCGTGCGTATCCGCAGCCTGGTCGAGGTCGAGGCCGAAGGTGTGATGGCGTTGCCGGGTGTGTGTATCGACGACCTGGACATCAACGTCAGCAGCTACGAACACCCCCGTCCGGAGTTGCTGCGCTGCGATGCCTCGCGTGTGGTGGAGGAGAGCGTGCACAGCCACCTGCTCAAATCCAACTGCCCGGTCACCAGCCAGCCTGATTGGGGCAGTGTGGTGGTGGAGTACCGTGGCCGCGCGCTGGATCACGCCAGCTTGCTGGAATACGTGGTGAGCTTTCGTCAGCACTCGGATTTTCATGAGCAGTGCGTGGAGCGCATCTTCCTCGACTTGCAGCGCCTGCTGAAACCGGAAAAATTGACGGTGTATGCGCGGTATGTGCGCCGCGGTGGGTTGGATATCAACCCGTATCGCAGTACCGAGGATGTGGCGTTCCAGAACGTGCGTCTGGCACGGCAATAAGCCTTCACGCAACACCTAATGTGGGAGGGGGCTTGTTCCCGATGGCGGGGTGTCAGTCACGGTATTTGTGCCTGACCCACTGCTATCGGGAGCAAGCCCCCTCCCACATTTTGCATCTGCGCTTGGCTGGCGGGCGGGTTAGATGCCCATGTTGCCCAGGCTGATCATGATATTGCGCAATGTCCCGGAAATGACTGGGTGCTCAGCGTCAAACTCTATAGCCGCTTGACTCACGTCGTCGGAAATACTGGGCGACTGGGTGGCCGGTTCCAGTTCAAGTTGCACTTCAAACTTGGCAATCAAGGCTTCCAGTGCTTCACGTTTTTCTTCCGGCAGTGGCGGGTCCTGTTCCAATTGCCCGCGCAGGATCTCGACCTGTTCTTCCAGTTTTTTGCGATCAGGCATGACGTTCTTTCCTTTTATCGATAGGCACTGGCATAGACCGCGGCACGCCGTGAAAGGTCTACGGGCTGACGTGTAGATTAATCCACCGGCGCCGACTGTGCATGATCTCGATCAGGGCTTCTCGCCTTTGAGCCGGCGCAGGCTGATGTCCGCCAGGCAGGTGCCCAGCTCGCCGAGGTGATCGATCACCGAGTGCACCCCCAGCCCATACAGCGCCACGGTAGCCTTGCCGCGCTTGTGTTCGCGTTCTTTGTCGCTCAGCGCTTGCCACTGCTCGGGCGCCAGGCCGCACAGTGAACCGCAGGAGGCCAGGCCGATAGTCCACAACCCTGCGTTCAGGCCCGATTGCAACAGGCGCGGCTCGCCGCTGACCAATACGCAGCCTTCCAGGCGTTCGATGTTCAATTCCATCAAGGCTTGCCAACAAGCATGGGGCGCAGGCCAGCGGATGGAGGAGGGCGAGGCGGCCTTGAGCCAGTCGGGTAGCGCGGCGGCCAGTGGGGTCGTTATCGACGGGGGTAGCTCATCCAGCCAGGCGCAGGGTATGCCTTGTTCCTTGAGGTGGCGCAGGACTTTCAGGGCACCAGGTGTGGCTTGGGAACTCAGGGTGGGAGAGTCGGTGCGCGCCTGGGAACCAAAGTCCACCAGGCAGCCACTCAGGCCAAACAACACAGCAGTCAAGGCGGGGGCGCTGGCGATGGCTATCTCGGCGTGAGGCATGTCGACATCCCTGAAATAGCTGTGACGCTATCGGGGCAGGATGACAGGCCGATGACAGTCCGGCTAATTGTAGGAATTTTGTCCATTTTAGTTAAGACGTTTCCTAGCGACTGCCTAAATGGGCGCTTCCGTCATATACTGACAGCCTTATTCAGGGCATAGCGCCCATGACAGACCATTCAAGGAGCTAAAGCTATGCGCTGGAGCCACTATTTCGCTCAGCTGTCGGTGTGTGCCACTGTCTTGCTGGCCCCGCTCGCCGTCCAGGCTGCGGAAGATGACCCATGGGAAAGCATCAACCGCCCGATCTTCACCTTCAACGACACTGTTGACACCTATGCCCTCAAGCCCCTGGCCCAAGGTTATCAGTGGGTCACCCCGCAATTTGTCGAAGACGGTATCCACAACTTCTTCCGCAACATCGGCGATGTCGGCAACCTGGCCAACAACGTGCTGCAGCTCAAGCCTCATAACGCTGGCGTCGACACCGCCCGTTTGCTGGTCAATACCACCTTTGGCGTGCTGGGCTTCATTGATGTAGGCACCAAAATGGGGCTGCAGCGCAGCGACGAAGACTTCGGCCAGACCCTGGGTTACTGGGGGGTCGGCAGCGGTCCGTACGTGATGCTTCCGTTGCTGGGCCCGAGCACATTGCGTGATGCGCCGTCCAAATACGTGGACAGCTACACCCAGCCGTACCGCTATATGGATGATGTGTCCGTGCGCAACAGCGTCATGGGCCTGAACATTGTCGACACTCGCGCCAGCCTGCTCGACAGCGAGCGGCTGATCACTGGTGACAAGTACACCTTCATCCGTAACGCTTACCTGCAGAACCGCGAGTTCAAGGTCAAGGATGGCAAGGTTGTCGACGACTTTTAAGCTGTGACGTTTTGAAACGAAAAAAGGCGATCCTGGGTGATCGCCTTTTTTATGCGCGCATTTCAGCGCATTTTCAGGATCTTGAGGCCGAGCTGCTGCTCATCACCCACCGTTTTAGCCCACACCACTTCAGTGTCCGCCTCCAGCCCCTTGAGCGCGGGGTGCTCCGATTCGATACGCACCGTCAGTGGGTCACCCACGTTGAACTGACGAGGCGCCTGCACCTGCATGCCCGAGCTTGAAAGGTCCACACAGACGCCTGCAATCTCCTGACCTGCGTGGATCAGCGCCACATCGGCATCCACTTTCATGCGGATGAAATCGCGTTTTTCAGCGTAGTCGCGCTCGTGTTCGCTCATGGGTTCCATCCTTACATTGTGTTGTGGTTGTGGCTGTTCTTATAACTCCCGGTGATTTGCGGTGTAAAGACGCCCGGCGACCATCGGCGTGAGCTTGAAACGCCTGTCGGATGGGAGTACCGTCTGCGCCTTAGAAGGGCACCTCTGCTTTACAGTTGTGCGTGGGCAAAACGCCTATGCTTTGTAGGACAGAGAGGCTAGAAAGCGAATCCAGTAGTGTGAGCCCGGCCATTGCCGAGCCGCCTACGCCAACCTAATTCTGGCGCCGTTTGCCCACATGCAAAAAACCAGTGCCACGCTGCTGATAATCGATGACGACGAAGTAGTGCGTGCGAGCCTCGCGGCCTATTTGGAAGACAGCGGCTTCAGCGTATTGCAGGCCAGCAATGGTCAACAGGGTCTCCAGGTATTCGAGCGCGACCAGCCCGACCTCGTGATCTGCGACCTGCGCATGCCCCAGATGGGCGGCCTCGAGCTGATCCGCCAGGTGACCGAGCTTGCCCCGCAGACGCCGGTAATTGTCGTGTCCGGTGCCGGGGTCATGAGCGATGCTGTCGAGGCTTTGCGCCTGGGTGCCGCCGACTATCTGATCAAACCCCTGGAAGACCTGGCGGTGCTGGAGCATTCGGTGCGCCGCGCCCTGGATCGTGCGCGTTTGCTATTGGAGAACCAGCGCTACCGCGAAAAGCTCGAGACCGCCAACCGCGAGCTCGAAGCCAGCCTGAACCTGCTTCAGGAAGACCAGAACGCCGGTCGCCAGGTGCAGATGAACATGCTGCCGGTGAGCCCTTGGACCATTGATGAGTTCCAGTTCGCACACCAGATCATCCCCTCGTTGTACCTCTCAGGGGACTTTGTCGACTATTTTCGCGTGGATGAGCGGCGCGTCGCGTTCTACCTGGCTGATGTGTCCGGCCACGGTGCGTCTTCTGCCTTTGTAACCGTGTTGTTGAAGTTCATGACCACACGGCTGTTGTTCGAATCCAAGCGCAATGGCACCTTGCCGGAGTTCACCCCTTCGCAAGTGCTGGGCCACATCAACCGAGGCCTGATCAGCTGCAAGCTGGGTAAGCACGTGACGATGGTCGGCGGCGTTATTGATGAAGAAACGGGTCTTTTGACCTACAGCATTGGCGGTCACCTGCCGATGCCTGTTTTATACACTCCCGACAGTGTGCGCTACCTGGAAGGGCGTGGTCTGCCCGTAGGCTTGTTCAATGAGGCTACGTACGAAGACCACATCCTGGAGCTGCCGCCGACCTTCAGCCTAACGCTGATGTCCGACGGTATCCTGGACCTTTTGCCAGAGCCTACACTCAAAGAGAAAGAAGCCGCCTTGCCCCAACGGGTCAAGTCGGCGGGCGGCAGCCTGGATGGCCTGCGGCAGGTTTTTGGATTGGCCACGCTAGGGGAGATGCCGGATGATATCGCCCTATTGGTGTTGAGCAGGAATCTTTGATGAGTACCGGAAGAATCCAATTCGCCGAGCAAGATGGGACTTTTGTCCTGAAGTTTGTCGGTGAAGTGCGCCTGACCTTGTGTTCGGCACTGGATGCGACGATTGAGCGGATCTTCACTGCGCTGAATTTCTCGGCGATCGTGATCGATCTGACCGAAACCCGTAGCATTGATAGCACCACGCTGGGCTTGTTGGCCAAGTTGTCCATTCTGTCGCGGCAGAAGGTCGGCTTGCTGCCGACCGTCGTCACTACCCACGAAGACATCACCCGGCTGCTGCAGTCCATGGGTTTCGACCAAGTGTTCAACATTGTTGACCGCCCGATCCCCTGCCCGGAATGCCTGACCGACCTGCCGTCGCAGGACCAGTCCGAAGAAGTGGTGCGGGTCAAAGTGCTGGAAGCGCACAAGATCCTGATGGGTCTCAACGAGTCCAATCGCGAAGCCTTCCACGACCTCGTCAACGCCCTCGAGCGTCACTGACGTCCTTCCTGAAACACGTCCCACAGTTGGAGTCTGCTCGGCTTGAGACCGGCGAAGACACAAAAAAGGGCGGCACCCTCACAGGTGCCGCCCTTTTTGCTGCTATCTGCCCTTACAGCTTGGCAGACAACAACGCCTCCAGCTTCTCCTGATCCCGAGCAAACTGACGAATACCCTCCGCCAGTTTCTCAGTCGCCATCGCATCCTCGTTGGACTCCCAACGGAACTGCGCTTCAGTCATATGCACTCGCGCTTCACCCGCGTGCCCTGGCGACAATTTGCGTTCCAGCTTGCCTTCATCCGCCGCCAGTTTTTCCAGCAGGTCCGGGCTGATGGTCAGGCGGTCACACCCGGCCAACTCCTCGATCTGGCTCAGGTTGCGGAAGCTCGCACCCATCACCACGGTCTTGTAGCCATTGGCCTTGTAGTAGTTGTAGATACGCGTCACCGACTGCACGCCCGGATCATCGGAACCGGTGTAGTCGTTGCCGTTGGCCTTCTTGTACCAGTCATAGATACGGCCCACGAACGGCGAAATCAGGAACACGCCGGCCTCTGCGCACGCAACCGCCTGGGCGAAGGAGAACAGCAGTGTCAGGTTGGTCTGGATGCCTTCTTTTTCCAGCTTCTCCGCCGCACGAATACCTTCCCAGGTGGAGGCGATCTTGATCAGCACGCGGTCACGGCCAACCCCGGCTTTTTCGTACAGGTCGATCAGACGGTGCGCACGCTTGAGAATAGCGCCCTCGTCGAACGACAAGCGCGCATCCACCTCGGTGGATATACGGCCCGGCACTACTTTGAGGATCTCTTGACCCACCGCCACCGCGAAACGGTCGCTGGCCAGGCCCACATCGCCATTGCAATCCTGCACGCACTCATCCAGCAGCTTGGCATAGCCCGGAATCGACGCAGCCTTGAGCAACAGCGAAGGGTTGGTGGTCGCATCCTGCGGCTTGAGCTTGGCGAGGGTAGAAAAATCGCCGGTATCGGCTACGACAGTCGTGAATTGCTTGAGTTGTTCCAGCTTGGAAGTCATGGGCGTGCTCTGTCCTATGGGTCTGGTGACATTACCCGAGCGCTGGCAGGCGCTCAAGGCGCAAATGCGTTCGATCGTTTGCGCGGGCAACAACCTGAAAACAGCCGTTTGAAAGCCCGGCCGTACTGCTCAATAGGAGGGCAAAATGCAGGGCAGGTTCAACCCAATGCCCGATGACACGTGGATAAAACTGTGCAGACCGGCTTGCCTGCCCCCGCACAAAATGTGCGAGGGGGCGTGCTCCCGATAGCAGTGTGTCAGTCAATCCACAACTAACTGACCCCCCTGCAAGCAATCGGGTTAACGCCCTTCCAGCAAAGCCCCAGCCTGATCCAGCAATGCCAACGGATCCGCCGCCTTATGAATATCCACCGACAACAACTGCCTGAACCTGCGCGCCCCTGGGAAACCGGTGCCCAGCCCCAGGACATGCCGAGTGATGTGATGCATCACGCCACCACTCGCCAGATGCTCAGCAATATAAGGCCGCAACTGCGCCAGTACCTGCGCCCGACCCACCACCGGCGCCTCACTCCCGAACAACCGCTGATCCACCTCCGCCAGCAGATACGGGTTGTGATAAGCCTCGCGCCCCAGCATCACGCCATCAAACGTCTGCAAATGCTCCTGGCACTGTTCCAGCGTCTTGATCCCGCCGTTAAGCACAATCTCTAACTCAGGAAAATCCCGCTTCAACTGCGCCGCCACGTCATAGCGCAACGGCGGAATGTCGCGATTCTCCTTGGGCGACAGCCCCTCCAGAATCGCAATCCGCGCATGCACGGTGAAACTCGTGCAACCGGCGTCCTTCACCTGCCCGACGAAATCACACAGCTCGGCATAACTGTCCCGGCCATTGATGCCGATGCGATGCTTCACCGTCACCGGAATCGACACCGCATCGCGCATCGCCTTCACGCAATCGGCCACTAACGCAGGATGCGCCATCAGGATCGCGCCGATCATATTGTTCTGCACCCGATCGCTGGGGCAGCCGACGTTCAGGTTCACTTCGTCATAGCCGGCGGCTTCAGCCATGCGCGCACACGCGGCCAGGTCGGCGGGCACACTGCCGCCCAACTGGAGCGCCAGAGGATGCTCGGCTTCGTTGTGGCGCAGGAAGCGGTCATGGTCGCCATGGAGAATCGCGCCGGTGGTGACCATCTCGGTGTAGAGCAAGGCGTGTTTGGAGAGCAGGCGCAGGAAGAACCGGCAGTGGCGGTCGGTCCAATCCATCATGGGTGCAACGGAGAAGCGGCGGGAGAGGGGAGCGGTTTGTAGGGGCATTGGAGATATAAGTCAGCGGGGCGAATGGGGAGCAGTTTATCAGGGATGGGTCTTGGATGTCGGGGAGGTGTGTGTTCCGCGCCTCACGCCACTTCGCACGTAATGATGCTTCGTGTGGAAATGCCCAGGGTTTGAAGGCGGCCATTGCGTCAGAATATCGTGGTCTAACCCCAACATCTTCAGAGTCAAGCTAGAGCGAACTCAATTGGCAGCTTTTACGTTTCCGTCTGACTCATATTTCCTTCTGAATCTGATTATTCCAATTTCCCTCTATATTTAGTGCGTAGGCTGGCGCTATGATGGCACTTCGAGGGCGCAGCGGGCTCTCCCCATCAGGGATGCATAAGCGTATGGATAACGTAACAATCAAAAGTATCGAGCTTGAAGGTATTCATCAGCGATATGATTTGAATATAAATTTTTTTGATAGTTTGAATGTTTTACATGGGCAAAATGGTACAGGGAAATCTACGTTAGTTCATATTTTGGCTAACTTGGCAAATTGCGATTTTTTACGGTTTATATATCTGGATTTTAAAAGCATTATTGTGGGTTACTCTAGTGGGTTGCGGTTGGGGATTTTCAAGTCTGAGGGTGAGAATACCTATAGAATCAGGAATCTAAACTCTTTATTTGATCCCGGATTTATCTTTTTTACCGAAGAAGCTTTAAAGTCTTTAGCTATGACTGAAGAAGATAAAGCTCCTTCTCGCGAATATGTTTCAGAGTTGACAGCGCGATTAGGAGTATTTGTTGAGAAAAATGGAATACCCCGGATAAAAACATCTTATTTTCCTGCGTTTAGAACTATGCTGGAAGCTTGGTCAAGTCAGTTTGAGGAGGATTTTAGGCGTTTCGGAAGAACATCTTCTTATTCGATTCCAACTCAAAAGGTTACGGCTTTCGCACGGAATTTATTTGGGAAGTTTCTTCCGGTGATTAACTATCCGTCGCCATTAAGTATTGAACATAATTTGCGGGAGGAGATTAGAGATGCTCACCTTAAAATAGCAAGATATGAAAGCTCGGTGTTTTCCGAGTCTTTTGTCAAGGTTTTTTCAGCGATTTTGAGTGATGAGGAAGGTACGGCTCAGGAAGCCGAAAGACTGCTGGAAGAAATCTCGGAACTGACTACCGAGACGGCATTGAACAAGTTGGCGAATTTGGAGGGGCCTTCGCACACCTATGGGCAATTGCAAAATTTGGTTGGAAAAAGTAGGGAGTCGAAAGAGCTCGCAAGTTCCGCGACAGGGGCGTTAAAAGTTTATCGTGACGCACTTAAGGAGCGACGAGATTTTCAAGCTAGTATCTTTGCGAAAATTGATAAGTATTTTGATGCAGTAAATGCTTTTCTTGAGCAAAAAGAGCTTCACTATGTACCCGACTCAAGTAGACGGGTGCCGAAAGTCGGGCTTAAGTTTAAGGATGGTGCGTGGAGCAGCATTAGGGTGATGTCCTCTGGTGAGCGGCAGTTGCTCACAATGTTATATGCTGTGACCAAAATGAGTTCTGATTCATTGGTTTTAATTGATGAGCCTGAATTATCCTTGCACATAGATTGGCAAGAAGAGCTCCTTTCGAAAATGATGGGGCAACTTGGTGGTCGACAAATAATTGTATGCACTCACTCCCCTTCCATAGCATCAGACTATAGGGAGTTTATGATAGAAGTCGTTCCGGTTTTGTCGAACTCTGCTAGCTCTCGCCTCGAGATTGCTGATGATGAGGAGGAGGTGAACTAATGGAGTTGAAATACGATATCTCTGAATACATAGCTATGGCGAGAATGAGTTCTAAAATTCGCGTTTTGGTTGAGGGCAAGGATGATAGGGGGCATGTTTTAAACTTGCTGAAAATACTTGCGCCAAGACTAAGGATTAAAGTTGATATTGCTGTTGATATTTTAGGGGAGTGTAATGCTACCAGGTCTAATAATCGCGCAAAGATTGAAGGTATTCATTTGCAGTGTAAGGCGGCAAGCACCCATCGTAAATTGTTTTTCTTATGTGATAGAGAGTTTCGAAATTTTACTATTGAGAATGAAATAAAGGATCTTAGTGTGGTGCATGAGGTAGATGGGAATTTATCATGGACTTTAGGTCACTCTATTGAGAATTATTTTTTAAGTCCTTACATGTTAAGTGAAGGATTTAGATTTTTAAGTGGTTCGGGGAGTAAGGATGCGGCTCTTCGTCTCTTTAATGATTGTTTTGATGATTCGATAAGGAAAATTGCTGCAGTAACATTAGCGGCGAAAGTGTTAAATTGTGCGAATTATCCGGCAAGTATTGTTAAGTGGCATAATGTTGCTTTTGAAGGTGGTGTAATAGATCTAGGGTTTCGAAATGAACCTGTGCAGGACGAGTTTATGGAAAAATTTGTCAATATTTATGAGGGTTTTTTGGTCGTGGTAGATAATACTGATATCGACATTTGTACTCGTTTATGTCGTGGGCACACTGCTGTCTTATTGCTCCAGCGATTGTATGCTGCTAGCTTGTACTTTGCAGGTAAAGAGGAAGACGATGATGCTGCTAGATATGATGCAAATCTATTTAGCAATGTCCCTGAGTCAAGCTTATCTGCTGCGCTGTCGGAAGCCTGGATCAGAAAGGTTTCTGAGGGTGGTAAGTTCTATCCCCTCCCTCTTGTCGACTCAGTTATTTCCGTAGCTTAGCTTTTTTGTAGGGCTGTTAGGGTTTAGTGAAGAGATCTTTATAATGTATAAAATTAGAGCTTTAGTAGTGACAGTGGTTTTGGGTGTGATTGGCAGTCTTATTGCTGCATATATTTTAGATGGGACTGTGTGGGGTTTCATTAAGTCTACATTTGGGTTCTTGTTTTTTTCCGTAACAGTACCGTTGTCTGTGTGGTTTTGTTCGCTGATGGTTACTGCTATCTTGTTCTTTTTGTTAGGTCGTAAAAGATCCATAAATTCTGCTGGTGTGGATTTCGTTGGGCAGAAGAGATCTGGCGATATATCGCATGGAGCCCCTGCTAAAGGTTTAGGTTTGGAGTCAGAAAGTGAAAAGAAGAATGATGATTACAAACTTGCTAAATTGATTATGGCTAAGATTTCCAGTGGGGCTTTTTTGCGTGATGATGATATTGTTCGTAAGTGTGAGGGGGTTCCTGCTTCGGAGGTCCTACAAGTTATTGCACATCTAGTTCATATTGAAGCTGTTCACTATGAGCGCGGTTATTTGCGCAAGTCATTAAAAGGCGATGAGCTTTTGAAGTCTGACTTTTTTGAGTCAATAAAAAATTAAGCTGATTCAATTGTTTATAAGAAATTTCCCACACTTTTCTCAGCTTGCCCCTCAGACTCCTGCTAGCTAACCTCCCCCAGCCGCTGCCAACCCAGCGGCCGGATGTGGAAGTCCGACCAAGCTGAAGGCGCTCAATCGCCCATAAACACCTACCGGCGTTTTTTTACGTCTGTATGATTGCTTATGGCGGCTGTGCGCGGGGCACTTCGGTGCGCCGGGTCCTTTAGCCCTGGTCTTCCACACCTGCGTACAGCTGCCACCTCTCATGTGGAAGTGAGATAGGCAGTTCCTTAAACGCTAAAGGAGCTTCGCCATGTACAAAGCCACACCTAACCCGCCTTATGCTTCAAGCGCCACATCCTCTGATCTCAATCTTCAAGCCGCAGCCCAGCGAGCAATCGAGCATCACTTGCCGCCATCTGACGACGGTACCGTTAGCGAACGCCCAAGCGGCACCCTCTTTCTGGTCAATCCAACCATCGACCCCGAAACCCTCCTAGCCAACGCCGCCGAAAACCTCGCATCCGCCAACCAAATGGCCGCAACCCTGGCTTTTGACCTCGAAGACCCGCACCGCGCCATCATCCTGGGCATCCACCAACTCATCGACCTAAGCGCTCTACTCATCGCCCGCGCCCAAGAGCAAGTCGCGCCTGCTGCCAACCCCGCCGCCTTACCCCAAGGCGGCAACCTGAACCCCTGCTGTCACCGCGCAAAGTTTCATAATTCCCTGCGTATTTGGGGACTACGCTACTGTTCAAGAGAGGCCCCCCGTACCTCCAGCCCATAGGGAACTGAAAACATGATCTCGAACCTGGTTAAAGTCGTGCTGATTGCTGGCACGTTGCTGTTGGGTGCTTGTTCGACGGGAACGTCGGGCGGGAGTGGTGACCCTTGTTTTACTGGCGGATGCCAGGCGTTTGGGGACCATAGCCCGAGCAAGGCGGCCAAGATGAATTTTGGCGGGAGTGGGCTGGGGAGCAGTTATGGGGAGTATGGGTCGGGGTTGTTGCATGATGATTGATGAATGGTGGGTCAGTCATTGGGGTAGTGACTGACCTATTGCTATCGGGGGCAAGCCCCCTACCACATTGGATCTATAATCGGCGCAAAACTAGCGTCGTTAGTGGCCGCCTTTCATGCGCCGGGCAATCAGGTAGAGGCCCAGGCCGATCAGCGCCGTCACTGCGCCGATGTACCCAGTGCTGGTCCAGCCCAACCCCGCCGTAATCGCCATCCCGCCAAACCACGGCCCCAGTGCATTCGCCAGGTTGAACGCCGCGTGGTTGGACGCGGCCGCCAGGCTCGGTGCCTCGTGCGCAATGTCCATCAGGCGGATCTGCAACGGCGCAGCCAAGGCCACCATGGTGCCGACCAGGCCCATGCTCAATAGCACGCCCCACAGTGACGACGCCGCAAAGGGGAAGAACAGCAACACCGCAATCGACCACACCAATATCAAACCCACCGCGCGAAATTGCAGGCGGTCAAACAGCTTGCCGCCAGCGATGTTGCCGATGATCCCACCCACGCCAAACGCGGCGAGGCCGAAGGGGATCCACTGCGGCGAGACTTTGGTCACTTCCAGCATGGTCGGCGCCAGGTAGCTGAATACGCAGAACATCCCGGCAAAACCAATCGCACCAATGGACAACGCCATCCACACCTGCGGTTTGGTGAAGGCGCGCATTTCCTTGCGTGGGTCACTGCGTTCTTCATCGTGGCGGTGCGGCACGAACTGCCAGACGAGGGCGATGGTGCACAGGGCAATCACGCTCACCAGCCCGAACGCCGAGCGCCAGCCCAGGTGTTGGCCGAGGAAGGTGGCGATGGGGTTGCCCAGCAGCATGGCCAGGGTCAGGCCCATCATTACCCGGGCCACGGCGCCGGCGCGTTTGTCGGTGGGCACCATGCTGGAGGCGACGACGGCGGCGATGCCGAAGTAGGCACCGTGGGGCAGGCCGCTGATAAAGCGGAAGGCCACCAATGAGCTGAAGCTCGGAGTAAACGCCGTGGCGAAGTTGCCCAGGGCATACAGGCCCATCAACAACAGCAGCATATGTTTGCGCAGTAGCTTGGCGCCGAGGATGGCCAGCAGCGGGGCACCGACCATGACGCCCAGCGCGTAGGCGCTGATGGCGTGGCCCACCTGGGGTTCGCTCAAGCCCAGGTTCTGGGCGATGTCGGGCATCAAACCCATGATGGCGAATTCGCCGGTACCGATTGCGAAAGCGCCCACGGCCATGGCCGCTTCCATTTTGGCGGCACTGCGCGCAGGCAGCACGTGCCCGAGTGTTTGGTGGGTAGACATGGATTGCTCTGTTGGATAGGGGCACGAAAGTCAGTCGCCGATGCTACGCACGCGACGGTGAAGGTGTCTAGAACCGCCGCACGCGCGAGAGTTCCGGGCCTGTGACGCCACGTCGCGCTCGATGCACTTGACACTGGCGCGGCGAAACCCGCGATTCAGAGCTGTCAATTGGCCAAACGGCGCATAAACGCTGTTTGCCGTGATATTCTGCGCGCCGTCTTGGGCTAGTCTTTCCTGGTGCGTACACCCGTATACGTCCCGGCGATTGGCTGTCGTCCAGGTAGCTGAAGCCAATAATGATAAGAAGTCAGCGCAGAAGGGACATAAAAGTGAGGTCGATACGTCGGCCTTGTGTGCCCACCCTACGGCCTGAAGAGTCAGGGGCGGTAGGGCGGATGGCGTTTTATCATAGGTGCTACTGATGTTTAAAAAAGTAAACACTGCCTTGCTGGGGCTGGCGTTGTCGATGGGGATCTCGACCGTCCACGCGCAAGAGGCAAAGAAAGTCGATGTGCTGCTGATCGGCGGCGGCATCATGAGTGCGACCCTGGGTGTCTGGCTCAACGAGCTGGAACCGGACTGGTCGATGGAAATGGTCGAACGCCTCGATGGCGTGGCCGAAGAAAGCTCCAACGGCTGGAACAACGCCGGTACCGGTCACTCGGCCCTGGCTGAGTTGAACTACACCCCGGAAGACAAGAACGGCAACGTTGAGATCCCCAAAGCGGTCGAGATCAACGAAGCGTTCCAGATCTCCCGTCAGTTCTGGTCCTGGCAGGTCCAGCAGGGCGTGCTGAAGAACCCGCGCTCGTTCATCAACTCCACACCGCACATGAGCTTTGTGTGGGGCGATGACAACATCAAGTTCCTCAAGAAGCGTTACGAAGCGCTGCAGGCCAGCCCGCTGTTCGCCGGCATGCAGTACTCCGAAGACCCGGCGCAGATCGCCAAGTGGGTGCCGCTGATGATGGAAGGGCGTGACCCGAACCAGAAAATCGCGGCCACCTGGAGCCCGCTGGGTACCGACATGAACTTCGGCGAGATCACCCGCCAGTTCGTTGCCCACCTGCAGACCACGCCCAAGTTCGACCTGAAACTGTCGAGCGAAGTGCAGGACATCACCAAGAACGATGACGGTTCGTGGCGTGTCAGCTACAAAAACCTGAAAGACGGCACCAAGACTGAAACCGACGCCAAGTTCGTGTTCATCGGCGCCGGCGGCGGTGCCCTGCACCTGCTGCAAAAGTCGGGCATTCCTGAAGCCAAGGAATACGCCGGCTTCCCGGTGGGTGGTTCGTTCCTGGTGACCGATAACCCAACCGTGGCCGAGCAACACCTGGCCAAGGCCTACGGTAAAGCTTCGGTCGGTTCGCCGCCGATGTCGGTTCCGCACCTGGACACCCGCGTGCTGGATGGCAAGCGCGTGATCCTGTTTGGCCCATTCGCAACCTTCTCCACCAAGTTCCTCAAAGAAGGCTCGTACCTGGACCTGCTGACCAGCACCACCACCCACAACATCTGGCCAATGACCAAAGTCGGTATTCGTGAATACCCACTGGTCGAGTACCTTGCCGGCCAACTGATGCTGTCGGACGACGACCGCTTCAAGGCGCTGCAAGAGTACTTCCCGAATGCCAAGAAAGAAGACTGGCGCCTGTGGCAAGCCGGTCAGCGCGTGCAGATCATCAAGCGTGACGAAGAGCAGGGCGGCGTCCTGAAACTCGGTACCGAAGTGGTCAGCTCCGCCGACAACACCATCGCGGGCCTGTTGGGTGCATCGCCAGGCGCGTCGACCGCGGCTCCGATCATGCTGACCGTGCTGCAGAAGGTGTTCAAGGACAAGGTCGCGACCCCTGAGTGGCAGGCAAAACTGCACCAGATCGTACCGAGCTACGGCACCAAGCTGAACGACAGCCCTGAAGCGGTTGCCAAGGAATGGGCCTACACCGCTGGCGTTCTGCAACTGCCAACACCGCCTGTGATTCCGGCCAGGACCGCTCCGGCGGCGACCGAGGCGGCCAAGCCTGCGGCCCAGCCGAGCAAGCCGGCGTCTGATCTGGCGCTGTAAACAAAGCTGTGCAAAAGCCCGCTGAACCGGTGACGGTCAGCGGGCTTTTTCATGGCGTGGTGTTTAGGGGCGAGGGCGCGAGCGCTCGACGGGAGGCAGTTCAACCGTGCGTTCAGCCGCCGTCAGCGCCGCCTTCAAGCCGGCTTGGTCCAGCGGCACGCAATACGCAGGCTTGGCCCGCTCAAACCGCCAGCTGTCATCCAGCCCACCCGCATCCACGGCATCAAAACCGAGTTCGTCGAGCAACTGGATCACGTGTGCCTTCGCGGCGGCGTCGTCCGCGGCCACCGGCAGGGCACGGCGGTCGGGCGCGCCGTGGGGGCGGGCATCCTGTGTCAGCTCGGGCGCGAAGATCGCATTGAATACCTTCACTACGTGCGAGTGGGGAAGGTGGTCAGCCAGCAGTCGGCTGGTGGTGGTTTCAAAGCGATCCAGCACCGGGATATGCCCGTCGCGGTCAGGGTAGTAGTTATTGGCGTCCATCACTGTTTTGCCTTCCAGCCATTGAGCCGGGACGCTGCGGTAATGCTCCAGGGGAATCGCCACGAGGGCGATATCGCCGAATCGAGCGGCGTCTTCGGCGCTGCCCACTTGCACGCCGAGTATCCCGCTTACCACGCTGCTCATGGTGTGGGGGCCGCGTGAGTTGCTCAACATCACCTCATGCCCGGCCGCCAGTGCCAGTTGAGCCACGGCGCGCCCGATAAAGCCTGCTCCAATAACGCCAATCTTCATGATTGTGCTCCTGTGAATGGGGGGAGCCGTTATGATGATTGGCAACCAATGGGTGATAAATCGTCATTCTGGTGTGGATGTTGTTACTGGGAGTGGGGAATGATGGATCGCCTATCAAGTATGAATGCGTTCGTGACGGCGGCTGAGCTGGGCTCCTACGCGCGTGCCGCTGAGCGCCTGGGCATGTCGCCGCAGATGGTGGCCAAACATGTCGCCGCGCTGGAATTGCGCCTGGGTGCACGGTTGCTCAACCGCACCACGCGCCGGCAAAGCCTGACGGAGTTGGGGAGCGCGTACTACGAACGCTGCAAACACATCCTCACAGAGGCCGAGGCCGCCGATTCCCTGGCGCAGATCATGAACGACACCCCGCGCGGCAAGTTGAAAATCACCGCGCCGGTCACGTTTGGCTCCCACAGCTTGATGCCGCTGATTACCGGGTTCCTGCGTGACCACCCGGATGTGGAAATCGACCTGCACCTGACGGATCGGTTTGTCGACCTGGTGGAGGAGGGGTACGAAGCGGCCTTTCGTATCGGGCCCCTGGCAACCACCGGCCTCACGGCCAGGCCGCTGGCGCCTTATCGCCTGGTGGTCTGCGCGGCGCCGGCCTACCTGGCGGCCCGCGGTACACCGGCGGTGCCGGCAGACCTTGAGCATCACGAATGCCTGGGATATGCCTTCTGGTCGCGCCCGGCCGATCGCGAGTGGGTGTTTTTCCAGGGGGCGACCGCGCACAGGGTGCAGGTTGCCAGCCGTTTGCAGATCAATGAAAGCCGGGCCCTGATGTCGGCCGCGCTGGATGGTTTCGGCATTGTCCTTGGCCCGGAGGATTTTCTGCGCGGGGCCCTGGCCAGGGGCGAGTTGGTGCGGGTACTGCCGGACTTTGACGCGCCGAGCCGGTCGATGCATTTGGTCTACACCGCCAACCGGCAGCGCACGGCCAAGCTGCGGCGATTTGTCGAGGCAGTGGTTCAGCGCTTCGGTCCCGCGTGATGCCCTTTGCTTGAGCGGCGACCGGCGGTTTCCCGCCGATCAGCGCCAACGACCGACTGTCGCTTGCACTTCTTGATGCCCTCGGGTTCAGCAATCTGACAGACACCGCCTGTTAAAAAAGTACCCAGGCCAAGCAGGAGCGCGGCTGAAACACAGGGGGATTTTTTACTGGTGCACGTGTTGGGCGTCAGCGCCCGAGGGGTTTTTATGTTGTTACGTTATGCGGCATTGGCGGCGGTCGTCGTCGCGGCATCCGGGTGTGTGCAAGAGCGCGTTGTGCATGAGCGTCGGCCGGTGCAACGTGAATATGTCGAGGTGGTGGCGCCGCAACCGCCGCCGGTGCAGGTGATTGAGGTCGAGCCACCGGTACGTGAAGGCTACTTGTGGTCACGCGGCTATTGGCGCTGGGAAGGCGGGCGCTATGTGGCGGTGCACGGCCATTGGGAGCCGGTGCGCGAAGGCTATCGCTATGTGCATCCGCACTGGGTGCAACGCAGCGATGGGTATCACTGGCAGGTAGGGGGCTGGGTTCGCTGAACCTACGCTGGTGGCAGAGCGGCCGCTCACGAAGCAGGTTGTTGGCAGGTCGGGCCAGGCAATGTGGCCAGGGCAGCAAGAAGAAGCGTGCGCACGTGGGCTTTCTCTCCATCGGAAGGTGAAGGCGATTTCTACCAAAGCCTGCCAATCGTCGCAACGCCTGCCAGATGACTTCGGCATGTTCGACGGTCAACTCACGGGTGCGCAAGAGCGTTTCCAGCACGGTGACGACTTCGCTCTTGGTCGATGGGCAGCTTTATAAAACCCACACCAGTTCCACCACGCACACCAGGCTGACAAAGCCTGGCGAAAGGGTGGCGAGGGATTCGATCAGGGCGGATGCCTTGGGGGACTGGACAGGATCATCCTGGGTGACATAGCGCACGAGTACGTTGGTATCCAGCCCGATCATCCAGCGTTAGCTCACTGCACCACGCGGTAGCACGGTACATACGCCGCGCCGCCCGGCAACTTCATGCGGTGCTGGGCGACGAATGCCTGAAGCAGTTCGTCCAGCGGCTGCATGATGGCCGGGTCGCCGTGGATCTCGTAAGGACCGTTCTGTTCGATCAGGCGGATACCCTTGTCTTTCACGTTCCCCGCCACGATCCCCGAGAACGCCCGGCGCAGGTTGGCCGCCAGCTCATGGGGCGGCAATGCATGGTTGAGTTGCAGGCCGGCCATGTTTTCGTGGGTGGGGTCGAACGGGCGCTGGAAGCCTTCATCGATCTTCAGCAGCCAGTTGAAGTGGAAGGCGTCGTTGCGCTCGCGGCGGAACTGTTTCACCGCCTTGAGACCTGCGGTCATCTGGCGCGCCACTTCGGCCGGGTCGTCGATGATGATCTGGTAGTGCGCCTGCGCCGCTTCACCGAGGGTGGCGCCGACGAACGCATGCAATTGTTGCAGGTACGGCGCGGCCTGTTTCGGCCCGGTGAGGACGACCGGGAACGGTACGTCGCGGTTGTCCGGGTGCATCAGGATGCCCAGCAGGTACAGGAACTCTTCCGCCGTACCGGCGCCGCCCGGGAAGATGATGATGCCGTGGCCGACCCGCACGAAGGCTTCCAGGCGCTTCTCGATGTCGGGCAGGATCACCAGTTCATTGACGATGGGGTTCGGGGCTTCGGCGGCGATGATGCCCGGCTCGGTCAGGCCCAGGTAGCGCCCGCTGGTAATACGTTGTTTGGCGTGGGAAATGGTCGCGCCCTTCATCGGGCCTTTCATTACGCCAGGGCCGCAACCGGTGCACACATCGAGACTGCGCAGGCCCAGTTCGTGGCCGACCTTCTTGGTGTATTTGTATTCTTCGGTATTGATCGAATGCCCGCCCCAGCACACCACGATCTTCGGCTCGACACCCGGGCGCAACGTACGGGCGTTGCGCAGCAGGTGAAACACATAGTCGGTGATGCCCTGGGAGTTGCTCAGGTCGATGCGCTGGCTGTCCAGTTCGTTCTCGGTGTAGACGATATCGCGCAGGGCGCTGAACAACATCTCACGGGTGCTGGCGATCATTTCGCCGTCGACAAAAGCGTCGGCCGGAGCATTCAGCAGCTCCAGGCGCACGCCACGGTCCTGCTGGTGGATGCGCACTTCAAAGTCTTTGTAGGCGTCGAGGATGGTCTTGGCGTTATCGATATGTGCGCCGGTGTTGAGGATTGCCAGGGCGCACTGGCGGAACAGGGTGTAGATGCTGCCGGTACCGGCTTCGCTCAGTTGCTGGACTTCGCGTTGGGAAAGGGTTTCGAGGCTGCCCTTGGGGCTGACGGAGGCGTTGATGACTTGACGTTGGGGCATTCTGATTCCTTGAAAGCACAGCCACCGCACCCGGTGAGGCGCGATGGCTTGAGAATGGTGGGCGCGGTTGAAGCGCACGAGCCGACTATTTACCTCAGGCACAAGGCCGAGCGCAAATACCGTCCAACACCATCATGCCGCAGAACTTACTGAATCAGCTTCCAGTTTTTGTAGAAAACCCGACGCAGGGTAAAGACCATCCCGGCAAACCCGGCAATCACAGCGTTAAGCACCGTCGGCACTGGAGTGGGCCGCACGATATCGATAAACAGGCAGTAGCGCTTGGCATCGTTCTTGTTGAAGGACGCGTGCATCAGCGTGTCATCAAAGATGAACAACGGGTCGTCATGCCAGTAATGCTTATGCTTGCCCACTTGGATGTACACGCCGTCGTGATGGGGCGCCGGCGCCATGTTGTAAAGCACGCGGAACATCATGCGCAGGGGGCCGAAGTGAAACGAGGTCGAGCGGTTTTCATTGAACACCGACACGCCGATGGTCTTCACGAACGGCAGTTTTTTGCGCAGTTCGGGAATATCCAGCGTGGTTTCAATTGACCGCCCGTACCATTGGAAAAACAACATGCCGCGCTTTTTCTCGGCCATGCGTTCATCCAGGTAACCGATGATTTCATCTTTATGGGCCATGGCGTCGTCGAGGACCTGTTGCAGGTCTTCACGCCAGGCGGGTGGCAGGTCGCTCATCGTGTAAACATGGCGGTTGCGCGAGCTCAACAGGTCGAACAAGGTGTTGAACGGCGCCAGTAGCCAGGTGTTGCGGCCGCTGCCGATAAAATACTTCTTGAACGTAGGGGCGTCATACAAACCGTTACGCAGGAAGTCGTAAATACCGCACACCAGCACCAGGCAGAGGAATACCAGGGTGGTTTCTGGGAACACATCAATGATCAACAGGACGGCGAGTACCCAGGCAACCGATACCATTTTTTTACGCAAGGCCAGCGTGTTCATGCAACTTCGCTCCAGCAGGACGCCATTCGACAGTTCCGGATCCGTGGCCGCGAGTGGTTGGGTTTTGAAACATATTGAAACAACTGCGTCATAATAAGCCGTTCCGCGCCGCAAAGGCGTTTTTTAATAGTGCGAAATTGTGAAAACCCTGCACATTTTTAAGCGCTGCTGGCCGTGTTTGGATTGGATTTTGTAAACAGAAGATTTGCGACTATCGTGACGCTTCGGTTTTTCGGGCGTCATAGACCGGTACGATTGAAGTTGAATGGCCACCACTGGCCTTCGGCACCTTGGAAGAGGCAGAAATTTTATGATCATCAAACCGCGGGTTCGTGGCTTTATCTGTGTGACCGCTCACCCTGTTGGCTGTGAGGCGAACGTCAAGGAACAGATCGACTACGTAACCAAACACGGCGCAATCAAAGGTGGCCCGAAGAAGGTGCTGGTTCTTGGCGCTTCCACCGGCTACGGCCTGGCCGCGCGCATCAGTGCTGCGTTTGGCTGCGGCGCCGACACCCTGGGCGTGTTTTTTGAGAAAGAAGGCGAAGAAGGCAAGCTGAGCACCGCCGGCTGGTACAACAGCGCCGCGTTCGAGAAGTTTGCCGTTGAAAAAGGCCTGTATGCCAAAAGCATCAACGGCGACGCCTTCTCCGACGAGATCAAGCGCCTGACCATCGAGACCATCAAAAAAGATCTGGGCAAGATCGACCTGGTGGTCTATAGCCTGGCCGCGCCACGCCGTACCGACCCGCAAGGCGTGGTGCACACCTCCACCCTCAAGCCGATCGGCAAGGCCGTGACCCTGCGCGGTATCAACACCGACAAGGGCGTTGTGGTCGACACCACCCTGGAGCCGGCCACCCAGGAAGAAATCGACGGCACCGTGAAGGTCATGGGCGGCGAAGACTGGCAGCTGTGGATCGACGCCCTGCGTGACGCCGACGTATTGGCCGAAGGCGCCAAGACCACCGCGTTCACCTACCTCGGCGAGAAGCTGACCCAGGACATCTACTGGAACGGCTCCATCGGCGAAGCCAAGAAAGACCTGGACAAGAAAGTCCTGACCCTGCGTGACAACCTCGCCGCGCTCAAGGGCGATGCCCGCGTGTCGGTACTCAAGGCCGTGGTCACCCAGGCCAGCTCGGCGATCCCGATCATGCCGCTGTACCTGTCGCTGCTGTTCAAGGTGATGAAAGAGCAGGGCACTCATGAAGGCTGCATCGAGCAGGTCTACGGCCTGTTCAAGGACAGCCTGTACGGCAGCCAGCCGAAACTCGACGCCGACGGCCGCCTGCGTGCCGACCTGGCCGAGCTGGAGCCGAAAGTCCAGGACGCCGTGGCAGCGCTGTGGAACCAGGTCACCGACGAGAACGTCAACGAGATCAGCGATTTTGCCGGCTACAAGGCAGAGTTCATGCGGTTGTTCGGCTTTGAAGTCAAGGGTGTGGACTACGATGCTGATGTGAACCCGACCGTCAAAATCAACGGTCTGGTCCAAGCCTAAACGCGGTTGAACATGTGAGAGGGGGCTTGCTCCCGATAGCGAGGGGTCAGCTAGCGATAAGCTGTCTGGCCCGACGCAATCGGGAGCAAGCCCCCTCCCACGTTTGGTTGTGTACGTTTCAGAAAATTCTTACGCTTCGGCGCGCAGTTCCCGCTTTTCAGATCTGCCAGACTCCTTCGGCTATCAAGCCGCGCCAACGGAGGATCTGATGACGATTCGTGCAGTAGTTTTTGATTTCGGCGGTGTTCTGTTCGACTGGAGCCCGCACCATCTGTACCGCAAGCTGATTGCCGACGACCACGAACGGCAATGGTTTCTCGACACCATTTGTACCCAGGCCTGGAACACCGAGCAGGACGCCGGGCGCACGCTCGCCGACGCAACGCGCACCCTCATCGACCAATACCCGTGCCATGAAACCTTGATCCAGGCTTATTACGAGCGTTGGCACGAGATGCTGCGCGGCCCGTTGCCGGAAGGGGTGGCGATTCTCAATGCGCTGCATGCTGCCCATATGCCCCTGTTCGGGCTCACCAACTGGTCTGCCGAAACCTTTCCCTATGCGCGGGCCCATTACCCATTCCTGCAGTGTTTTCGCAACATTGTGGTGTCCGGCGAATTGAAACTCATCAAGCCCGATCCGGCGATCTACCACGCCAGCCTGGCTCAGGTGCGTGCCTGCCTGCCGGATATCCGCCCCGCAGAAGTGGTGTTTATCGATGACGTGGCCGGCAATATCGACGCCGCCGTCGCGTTGGGTTGGCAGGGCATTCACCATGTGTCGGCCGAGCATACCGCCGCACGATTGCGTGAGCTGGGCGTGAGCTTTTAGCGCGCCCACTTTTCCATGACGAAATCGACAAACGCCCGCAGTTTCGGCAGGCGGTAACGGTCCTGGCCGTAGAGCAAATGCATGGGCCGGCTGGGCAGTTGATAGTCGGTCAGCAAGGCCACGAGCTTGCCGCTCTGCAGGTCGGGCTGCACCAGGGCATCGGGCAGCATGACGATGCCCATGCCTTGCACCGCCACTTGGCGCAGGGCCTGGGAGCTGTTGATGGTCAATGAGCCGGACACCGGAATCTCCACTTCGCCTTGCTCCCCGGTCATGCGCCATAGCTTGTCGGCATTGCGCCAATCGTCGGTGGAGGGGTAGGCGAACGCCAGGCAGTCGTGCTGTTGCAGGTCTTCAGGGCGAGCAGGCGTGCCGCGCTGCGCCAGGTAGTCCGGGGACGCGCAGAGGGTGATGGTGTAATCCTGCAGGGGCCGGGCGATCAGGCTTGAAGGTTCCAGTTCACCCAGGCGGATCGCTACGTCGAAGCCGCTGTCGACCAGGTCCATGCGTTCATTGCTGAGTACGACATAGAGCTTGAGCAGCGGGTAGCGCTGGGAGAACTCGCTCAAGGCCGGCGCCAGGCGCTCGGTGCCGAACGCCGGAGGGGCGGTGATGCGCAAGGTGCCTTTGGGCACGTCACTGTGCGCTTGTTCCGCCAATTGCTCGGAGTCGGCCACCAGCCCCAGTACTTCAAGGCAGCGCTGGTAATACTGGCCGCCGAATTCCGTGAGGCTTTGTTTGCGCGTGGTGCGCTTGAGCAGGCTGACACCCAGGCGTTGCTCCAAGGCGCGCAAGTGATTGCCGACCATCGTGGTCGACATCCCGCAGGCATGGGCGGCGGCGGTCATGCTGCCGGCCTCGACCACTTTTACGTACACCGACATCGCCTGGAACAGATCCATTATCAATCCCTGATTTAAAGTCATTGCAGAAAGGCGCAGTTTATCCAGTTGGGGTGGTTAACGATACTTCAGCTACCCCTACGATGCACTGGAGCTTGCCACCATGACCGCCACCTGCCTGATGACGACCTACCAACCCTTGGCCTTGAGCTTTACTCGCGGCCTGGGCACGCGCCTGTGGGATCAGCAGGGGCGCGAATACCTGGATGCGGTGGCAGGCGTGGCGGTGACCAATGTCGGGCACTCTCACCCGAAACTGGTGACGGCCATCAGCGAACAGGCCGGCTTGTTATTGCACACATCCAACCTCTACAGCATCGACTGGCAGCAACGCCTGGCCCGGCGCCTCACTCAGCTGTCGGGCCTGGACCGCGCCTTCTTCAACAACTCCGGCGCCGAAGCCAACGAGGCCGCACTGAAGCTGGCGCGGTTGCATGGCTGGAAAAAAGGCATCGAAGAGCCGCTGGTGGTGGTGATGGAAAACGCCTTCCATGGCCGCACCCTCGGCACCATGGCGGCCAGCGATGGGCCGTCGGTACGCCTTGGGTTTCAACGTTTGCCCGGCGATTTTCTCAAGGTCCGGTTCGGTGATCTGGCGGCCATTGAAGCGATCACCCAAACGTTTGGCTCGCGGATCGCGGCGGTCTTGCTGGAGCCGATCCAGGGCGAAAGCGGCGTCATGCCGGCGCCCGCGGGTTACCTGCGCGCCCTGCGCGATCACTGCACCCGGCATGGCTGGCTGATGATGCTCGATGAAATCCAGACCGGTATCGGCCGTACCGGTACCTGGTTTGCATTCCAGCACGAAGGTATCGTGCCGGACGTGATGACCCTGGCCAAAGGCCTGGGCAACGGGGTACCCATCGGCGCCTGCCTGGCTCGCACGGCGGTGGCCCAGTTGTTCACGCCGGGCAGTCACGGCAGCACGTTCGGTGGCAACCCGCTGGCCTGCCGAGTAGGCTGCACCGTGCTCGACATTATCGAAGAGCAAGGCCTGTTGCAGAACGCGGCGCAACAGGGGGAACGCTTGCTGGCGCGGTTGCGGGTGGAATTGGATGAACATCCGCAGGTACTGGCGATTCGGGGGCGGGGCCTGATGATCGGCATCGAACTGGCCAGCCCCAGTCGCGACCTGACGCAGCGCGCCGCCCACGAGCATGGGCTGTTGATCAATGTGACGCGGGGCAAAGTCATTCGCCTGTTGCCGCCCCTGACCCTGGAGGCCAAGGAGGTCGAGATGATCGTACGGGCCATCACCCGGCTATTGGATTGAAGTGCGCTGAAACTGCGGGCTTATAGGTCATGCCCATTCAGCCATTCCTGATTCATCGTCTCGGTGTCTCCCAGATACGCCAGCAACCACGCCATGGCCGGGGACAGCTTGTCCTGTGCCCAGGCCACGCACGACGGGCTGGCGGGGAAGGGCCGGGTCAGTTGCAGCGCCACCAGTTCGCCGCGTTCGATCCACGGCAATACCTGATGCGCCGGTGCCATGCCGACGCACAGGCCATCGCGCAGGCAATCGATGGCCGACGCCCAGTTCGGTACGACCAGGCGACGTTGGTTATCCAGGGTCCAGGTGTCGCGCTTGGGCAGGTTGCGCGACGTGTCGGTCATGCACAGCGAGGCGAACGGGCGCAGTTGGTCATCGCTGAGCAACCCTTCAATGTTGGCCAAGGGATGCGTTGCACTGACGACACACAGCCAGTTCAACAACCCCATGTCGCGAAAGCTAAAGCGGCTGGCCACCGGCACTGCGCTGGTGGCGCCGATCACAATGTCGGTACGCTCGTCGGCCAAGGCATCCCACACGCCGTTGTACACCTCGTACTCCAGCAGCAACTCCACCTCGGGGAACCGCCGATAGAAATCCAGCACCAACTGCCGGCAGCGCTGAGGTTTGACGATAGAGTCCACCGCCACCTTCAACTGGCCACTCCAGCCGTTGGCCACCTGCTGGCACAAACGCCGGGTGCCGAGCATTTTTTTCATCACGCCACGGGCTTCGTCGATAAACAGGCGGCCGGCGGGGGTCAGTTCGACGTCGCGATGGCGCCGCACAAACAATGGCACTGCCAGCCACTCCTCAATCTGACGTACCGTATAGCTGATGGCCGACGGCACGCGATGCAATTCCTGGGCGGCGGCGCTGAAACTGCCATGGCGCGCTACCGCGTCGACTACCTCCAGGGAGTATTCAGACCACATACGGGCTGCCTTCAAATTTTTTGATGATAGTGTCCAATTATTATCGCTTCACACAAAATATGTCAGCTTCATAATGGCTGCCAGTCAGCAAATGGTTTGATGGCAGATTCAACAAGGTTTCGATGAAAAATTCTTTTGGGTTCACTTGGTACCTGGCGGGGCTGAGCATGCTTGGTTATCTCGCCATGGACATGTACTTGCCGGCGTTCGGCGCCATGGGCGAGCAATTGCAGATCGGCGCTGGCGCGGTGGGCGCCAGCTTGAGCATCTTCCTCGCCGGCTTTGCGTTGGGGCAGTTGTTGTGGGGGCCGTTGTCCGACCGACTGGGGCGCAAGCCGATTCTGCTGGTGGGGTTGAGTCTGTTCGTACTGGGCTGCGCGGGTATGTTCTGGGTCGAGACGGCGCCGCAGCTCCTGGCCTTGCGCTTTCTGCAGGCGATTGGTGTGTGCTCGGCTGCCGTGAGCTGGCAAGCGTTGGTGATTGATCGTTACCCGGCCGACAAGGCGCACCGGGTGTTCGCCAGCATCATGCCGTTGATGTCACTGTCGCCCGCCCTGGCGCCGCTGTTGGGCGCGATGGTGCTGAATCACTTGGGGTGGCAGGCGATTTTCGGGGTGTTGCTGGGGGTGTCGCTGCTGTTGCTGCTGCCGACGGTGTGCCTGCGCCGTACGCCAAAAAATGTGACGCATACGCCGTCGCGCCTCGGTTATGCGCAGTTGTTCAGGTCTCGGGTGTTCAGCGGCAACGTGATGATCTTCGCCGCCTGCTCCGCCAGTTTCTTCGCCTGGCTGACGGCTTCGCCGTTCATCCTTGGCGACATGGGCTACAGCCCCAATGACATCGGCCTGAGCTATGTGCCGCCAACCCTGGCGTTTCTGGTAGGCGGCTACAGTTGTCGCAGTGCCTTGCAGCGTTTCCAGGGCAAGACATTACTGCCCTGGCTGCTGGTGGCTTACTGCATCAGCATGGTGGCGTTGTACATGGTCGCCACCTGGACTGTGCCGACCCTCACCACCTTACTGATTCCGTTCTGCCTGATGGCGCTGGTCAACGGCGCCAGTTACCCGATCGTGGTAGCGAATGCGCTGATGCCCTTTTCGGAAAATTCCGGCAAGGCCGCAGCACTGCAAAACACCTTGCAGTTGGGGCTGTGCTTCCTCAGCAGCCTGCTGGTGTCATCGATGATCGAACAACCGTTGTTGATCACGGTGATGGTGATGCTGGCGACTGCGCCGTTGGCGGTGTTGGGCTATTGGCTGGCGCGGCCGAAGGCGGACCCCGCCGAACTGGCCAATGCCTGAACTGAGAATGCGTAAAAATGTGGGAGGGGGTTGCTCCCTCCCACATGTGGATTGAGTGAATGAAGTGCATCGCTAGAACGTCACTTCCATGTTCAGCGTCGGCGTGGAGGTGCGGCTCCCCCGGCCACCGTCCACACCGAACTTGTTGTGCCAGTATTCATAACCTACCCCAAGGTACAGGTTCGGCTTCACGCTTTTGCCTGGCCGCACCGCCACCATCAGCGCCGTGCGCATCAGCGCTTCCGGCGCCGTGTCACGGCCATGATAGTCCTCGCCTTTTTCCCCGACGTAATTGATAAACCCCTGGAATTTAGCCGCGTGGTTGGCGATCTCGAACGGGCGCATCCAGGTCAGGTTGAGCAGGTAGGTGTCATCAAACGTGTGGTTCGATTCTTGCGCGCCGGAGATGCCGGTGTGGTTCTTTTCCTTGTAGTACATCAGGCTCAAATCCAGCACACCGACGCTGTTGAATTTCAGCGTGGGGCCAAACACCAGCGCGCGTTTTCTGGCCGAGGCGAAGTTGTTGTTGCGGTTGGCATCAAAACCCAGGGTCAACGCGTAATCCTTGATCAGCCCGGTGCCCGGCGGCATGTCGAAGACGCGTGAGGCATACAGCTGGTGCCGATACACCGCGTACACCTCGCTGCCGCCATGGTCGGTGCCCTTGCGCGGGTCGCGGCTGTCGGACAGGAACACATCCAGGTTGAGGAAATTGCTGCCGTAGCGGTAGCCGCTGGCGTGGGTGAAGCTGTAGATGCGCTTGCTGAAGTCGTCGGGGTTATTGGGATTGGTGAAATGCTGGCCGTAGCGAAAGCCGACGCTGTTGTTCATCCATTCCATGGCAACGGCCTCGCCGCCGCCGAGGAGGGTCAGTGCAACGGTGGCGCCCTGTAATGCCTTTTTCATTGTTCTAGGTCCTTTGGCGTTCTGGCTCATCGCGGCCGAGTGGTTTTTGTAACGCCGATGGAGGGTATCTTGTTCGGTTGATTGTATACAACTCTATGGACATCTAGTCCTCACATTGCATACAGTGGCCGCACAACAAAAACAGAGAACCCCTCACCATGACTATCCCGAAGGCGTCACCGCAGCGGCCGGAAGATGAGAATCTTGGCGTCGCCGCCAACATGGCTTACGGCCTGCAGCATGTGCTCACCATGTACGGCGGCATCGTCGCGGTACCCCTGATCGTTGGCCAGGCGGCTGGGTTATCCCCAGCGGATATTGGCTTGTTGATCGCCGCGTCGTTGTTTGCCGGTGGCCTGGCCACCCTGTTGCAAACCCTTGGCCTGCCGTTCTTTGGGTGTCAGTTGCCGCTGGTGCAGGGCGTGTCGTTTGCCGGTGTGGCCACCATGGTCGCGATTGTCGGCAGCGACGGTGCTGGCGGGGTGCCTGCGATTCTCGGGGCGGTGATGGCTGCGTCGTTCATCGGGCTGCTGATCACGCCGGTGTTCTCCAGGATCACCAAGTTCTTCCCACCCTTGGTCACGGGTATCGTGATCACCACCATCGGCCTGACCCTGATGCCCGTTGCGGCGCGCTGGGCCATGGGCGGCAACAGCCGCGCGGCGGATTTCGGCAGCATGCCCAATATCGGCCTGGCCGCCTTGACGCTGGTGTTGGTGCTGCTGCTAAGCAAGATCGGCAGCGCGACCATCTCACGCTTGTCCATCCTGTTGGCGATGGTGATCGGCACCCTGATTGCGGTGTTGCTCGGCATGGCAGACTTCTCCGGTGTGACCCAGGGGCCGATGTTCGGTTTTCCCACACCCTTCCATTTCGGCATGCCGACCTTCCACCTCGCCGCGATCATTTCCATGTGCATCGTGGTGATGGTGACTCTGGTGGAAACTTCTGCCGACATCCTGGCCGTGGGCGAAATCATCGACACCAAGGTCGACTCCAAACGCCTGGGTAACGGCCTTCGCGCCGATATGCTGTCGAGTATGTTTGCGCCGATCTTCGGTTCGTTCACCCAGAGCGCGTTCGCCCAGAACGTCGGCCTGGTGGCGGTGACCGGGGTGAAGAGTCGCTTTGTGGTCGCCACCGGTGGTCTGTTTCTGGTCATCCTCGGCCTGCTGCCGTTCATGGGCCGGGTGATCGCGGCAGTGCCGACGTCGGTGCTGGGCGGCGCCGGGATTGTGCTGTTCGGCACCGTGGCGGCCAGCGGTATTCGCACCTTGTCCAAGGTGGATTACCGCAACAACATGAATTTGATTATCGTCGCCACGTCCATTGGTTTCGGCATGATTCCTATCGCCGCGCCAAGTTTCTATGATCAGTTCCCCAGCTGGTTCGCGACCATTTTCCATTCGGGCATCAGTTCGTCGGCGATCATGGCGATAGCGTTGAACCTGGCGTTCAACCATTTCACGGCGGGCAACTCGGACCAGCAGTCGGTGTTTGTGGCGGGGACCGAGCGCAGCTTGTGCTTCCACGATGTGGCGGCGCTGCGTGATGGGGACTATTTCAGGGGCGGCAAGTTGTTCGATGCCGAGGGCAAGGAGATTCCGTTGATGGAGCAAGCCTCAAGGCACGCATCGAAACCTGAGACCTCCGAGGTCTGAATGTGTGGGAGGGGCACGCCCCTCCCACACATTGAACTCAGCCGGCCTTGCGCTCTGCGTGCGGCACCGGACACGCCTCATCCAGAAACTTCACCACTGTGCCCATGCACGCCTGGCGTTCTTCCACATGGGGCATGTGGCTGGAGTCTTCAAACAGCGCCCAGCGCACATCCGCAATTTCATCCAGGAACGGCTTGACCACCAGCGGTGTAGCCTCGTCATGCCGACCGGAAATCACCAGGGTTGGTACCTTGATCGCCGACAGGCGGCCAATGGATTTCCAATCCTTCAAACTGCCGATCACATGGAACTCGGTCGGGCCGCTCATCGCGTGGTACACCGTGGGGTCCGAGTCGACCTGGGCGAAAGTGCGCGCCACCTCTTCCGGCCACGGATTGACGCGGCACACATGCTGGTCATAGAACACTCGCGAGGCGGCGAGGTATTCCGGGTCCTGGTAGGTGCCGGCGGCTTCATGCTTGAGCAGGGTTTCATGCACGCCTTCTGGCAACAATTTGCGCAGGCGGTTGGCTTCGCTGACCCAGGTGCGCATACAGGTCGGTGAGTTGGCCGGGATAAACGCGCGCAGCCCCTTAGGTTGCAGAATCGCGTGTTCACTGCCGAGCATGCCGCCCCAGGACTGGCCGAGGATCGCGTAGTTGTCGCTGATTTGCAGATGATCCAGCAAGTTGTCCAGTTCTTTGAGGAACAGGTCGACGGTCCAGAAAGACGCGGCTTCATCGGGTAGGTGCGTGGAGCGGCCATTGCCCAGTTGGTCGTAGTGGATCACGGCGTGGCCGCTGGCGGCGACATCCTTGAAGGCGTCGACGTAATCATGGGTGCAACCGGGGCCGCCGTGGATGATGACCAACGGCGTGCGGCCGCTGGCCAGGTCGCCGGTGACGCGGTACCAGGTCTGGTAGGCGCCGAACGTTGCATACCCTTCGTGGATCTTTTCGATGAACTCCATTTCGTACCCTGCTCTGAAGAAAACGATCAGGGGCACGATAATCCGCCGGCAACATTTAAGTAACTAGCAAAACAGCTAGGTTTTGCCGAGGAGTCAGTCGTCGAGCAGGCGGTAATGGGTGGCGCGAACCACAGCCTGTACGCGGTTTTTGGCGCCCAGTTTGTGCATCGCCGAGGCCAGGTGCAGGGTGACCACGGCCAGTGACCGGCTCAACTGCGTGGCGATTTCAGCGGCGGTGAGGCCTTCGGCCGCCCATTTCAGGCATTCGCGTTCTCGTTTGGTCAGGTGGATATGTGGGTAGGTGCGCAGTTCCTTGCTGAATAACGGGTAGGCCGCTTCCTGCAAGGCGTGGGAAATCAGGCTGAAATCCGACAACGTGTGCTGCGCCTCTTGCAGCACGGTCTGGGCCTTGCCGGTGCGCAGGCCGGTCAACGAGGCAAAACCGCCGCGGGGCAGGTGGATGGGCACACTCACGCCGCAGGTCAGTTGCTGGTCGTGCAGGTAGGTTGAAACTGGCGCGTGGCAGGGGTCGATGATCTTCTGCAGCGGGGTATCGGCCTTGGCTTCGTAGGACCACACAAACGGTGACACCGTGCTCAGGGCCAGATGCTGCACCGGGTCTATCTGGTAAAAACCTTCGCTGCACCACAAGGTGTGCCAGCCTGGCGGTGTATTGCGCAGTTCCAGCACCGAGGGGGTGATCAATGCACCATCCTGATCGATCGGCACCGGGGTGTAGTCATACACCAAGGCATCGAAACCCAACTGCTGGGCGAGGATAAAAGCGTTGTCCATCTGCTCGTCCAGGCTCCTGCCCGGCATCAGACGATTATTGACGGCAGTTAGCTTGGCCAGCATCCGTTCTGCTCCCGAATTCATTTGAATCTCGACTTCCTGCAAGTAGAATGCCACGCCCCGGCGAAGGACAGCCAGGCCAAACCTATAAGAAATACTAGGTTATGGACGCACGGCATCCTCGGTAGTGTTGGCGTGGTAAACGGCCACTACCCACCAGGCCGATAACACAAGGAATGTATGCATGTGGCGTGAAATTGCCCCCGACCAGCGGTACACCGTGCAAGTCGACGGCCACAACCTCGCGGTCTACAGCTTTGGCGAAGGCGATGAGGTGCTCTTGTGCCTCAACGGCGGGCCGGGCTTGCCGTGTGACTACTTGCGCGACGCCCATGGCTGGCTCAAGGACCATAACCTACGAGTGGTTGCATTCGATCAGCTTGGCACGGGCGCATCAGCCAGACCGACCGATGTTTCCCTGTGGGAAATCCGCCGTTATGTCGAAGAAGTCGAAACCGTGCGCCAGGCCCTCGGTCTGGGCCGCGTGCATTTGCTTGGGCATTCATGGGGTGGCTGGTTGGGCATCGAATACGCCATTTATTACCCCGCCGCACTCAAAAGCCTGATCCTCGAGAACACCGTCGGCGACATTCCGCACCTGTCCCAGGAGCTCGAACGCCTGCGCGGCGCGCTGGGCAGCGAAACCGTGGCCATGATGCAACGCCACGAAGCCATGGGTACCCTCGACCACCCGCAGTACCAGGCCGCAATCACCTTGCTCAACTACCGCCACGTGTGCCGCCTGGATGAGTGGCCCGAGCCGGTCAAACGCTCCCTCGGCGACTGGAACATGGGGCCGTACGAAACCATGCAGGGCCCCAACGAGTTTCTCTACGTCGGCAACCTCAAGGACTGGAACCGCCTCAAGGAGATGGCCGATTTCACCATGCCCATACTGATCACCACCGGCCAGCACGACGAACTCACCCCCGCCTGCGCCATGCGCATGAAAATGGCCGCCAGACACGCCCAATTGCACGTCTTTCCCAACAGCAGCCATATGCCGTTTTATGAAGAACCCCAGGCGTATTTCCCGGTGCTGCTCGACTTTCTCGCTCGTCATCGAGGCTGACCGATGAACCTGGCGCGCTACCGTTTTGTGCTGTCCCGGCCGCTGCAATTGCTGCCGGTGCTGTTTGGCATCAGCCTGATCACCTTTGTGCTGGTGCGCTCGATCCCCGGCGATCCGGCGCGCGCCTTGCTCGGTTCACGCAGCACGCCGGATGCCTTGCTGAAAATCCGCGCCCAGTACGGCCTTGATCAGCCGTTGTGGCTGCAATATTTCTACTTCCTGAAGAACCTGCTCAAGGGCGACCTCGGGCAATCGCTGCTGTACAAGGTCGACGCCTTGAAACTGATCGTCACCCGCATCGAACCGACCTTGGTGCTGGTGCTCGGCAGTGTCCTGCTGGCACTGCTGATTGCGCTGCCATTGGCGACGTTGGCCGCGCGCAACCAAGGCCGCTGGGCGGATAACCTGATCCGCGTGTTCACCACCGTTGGCCTGGGTATGCCGGCCTTTTGGCTGGGCTTGATGCTGATTTTGCTGCTCAGTGTCCAATGGGGGCTGTTCCCTGTGTCGGGCTACGGGCGCACCTGGCTGGACAAGGCGCACCACATGGTGTTGCCGTGCCTGACTATCGCGCTGGCGCTGTCGGCGGTGCTGGTACGCAACCTGCGGGCGGGCATGTTGATGGAGTTGCAGGCCGATCACGTCACTGCGGCCAGGGCGCGCGGGTTGTCGGAGGCAGCGGTGTTTCGCCGGCATGTGTTGCCCAACTCCCTGGTGCCGGCGGTCAACCTGCTGGCGGTGAATATCGGCTGGCTGATCAGCGGCACGGTGGTGATTGAAAGCCTGTTTGCCATTCCCGGTATTGGCCAGCTATTGGTCCGCGGCATCTTTACCCGCGATTACATGGTGGTGCAGGGCGTGGCCATGGTGCTGGCCTGCGCGACGGTGGTGGTCAACTTCCTCGCGGACGTGGCGACCGTGGCCCTCGACCCGCGGGTGAATATGCGATGAGCAGCCGCCCACTGATTGCCCCTTGGCGCTTGCGTCTGCGTTTTGGTTTTCGCAATGGTCGGCTGACGGCGGCGTGGGGGCTGTCGATCCTGCTGGCGTGGTTTGGCCTCGCGCTGTTTGCGCCGTGGATCGCGCCGTATGACCCGATTGCGCAGAACACCGATATCAGTTTGCTCGGCCCTCACCTGGCCCATCCATTCGGCACCGATAACTACGGCCGAGACATTCTGTCGCGGGTGATCTGGGGCGCGCGCATCGACCTGCAACTGGCGATTATCGGGGTGATCTTCCCGTTCATGATCGGCACCTTTATCGGCGCGGTGTCGGGCTATATCGGCGGGCGTTTCGACAGCCTCTGCATGCGTGTGATCGATGTGGTCCTGGCGTTCCCGTTCCTGGTGCTGATGCTGGCGATCATGGCCATCCTCGGCCCGGGCTTGAAGAGTTTCTATATCGCCATGGCGCTGGTGGGATGGGTCTCGTATGCACGGCTGATCCGTTCGCAGATCCTGGTGCTCAAGGAAAGCGACTTCGCCCTGGCCGCCAAGAGCCTGGGTTTTGGCCATGGGCGCATCCTGTTCCGGCACTTGCTGCCCAATGCCCTGTTTGGCTCGATTGTGTTTTCCATGTCGGATGCGGTGTTGGTGCTGCTGAATGGCGCGGCCGTGAGTTATCTGGGCCTCGGCGTGCAGCCGCCCACCGCCGAGTGGGGCACCATGGTCGCCGAAGGGCAGGCGTTTATTACCACTGCGTGGTGGATCTGCACTTTTCCGGGGCTGGCCATCGTGACCCTGGCCATGGGCTTCAGCCTGCTGGCCGATGGCGTGGCGCAAGTGTTGGGGGAGCGCTCATGAGCCTGTTACAGGTGCGCGACCTGAGTGTGATCGCCAACAATGCCGGGCGCGATGTGACCCTGGTCGACCGCGTGTCGTTTGACCTGGCCGAAGGCGAAATCCTTGGTTTGGTGGGCGAGAGCGGCTCGGGCAAGACCATGGCCTGTCGTGGCCTGATGCGCCTGCTGCCGTCGCCCGGTTTGCGGGTACAAGGCGCGGCGGTGCGCCTGGCCGGCCAGGACCTTCTGCAATTGGACGAGGCCGGCATGCGCGCGGTGCGTGGCGGGCAACTGGGCATGATTTTCCAGAACCCCAGCAGCCACCTGGACCCGCTGATGCGCATCGGCGAACAAATCGCCGAAGGTATTCGCCTGCATCAAGGCGCGTCGAAAAAAGACGCACGCCTGGCGGCCATCGACGTGCTGCGCCAAGTGGGCATTCCCGACCCCCAGGCGCGGGTCGACAACTACCCTCACGAGTTTTCCGGCGGCATGCGCCAACGCGCAATGATCGCAGTGGCCCTGGGCTGCAAGCCGAAGGTATTGATCGCCGACGAGCCGACCACGGCGCTTGATGTGACCGTGCAGGCGCAAATCCTGCGGTTGTTGCTGGCGCTGCGTGACCGGCACGGGTTGTCGATCATCATGATCACCCACGACCTCGGCGTGGTGGCGCAAACCTGTGATTCCATCGCGGTGATGTACGCCGGGCGCCTGTGCGAGCACGGCAACAAGTACGACGTACTGGCGCATCCGCAACATCCCTACACCGCTGGCCTGATCGACTGCCAGCCGGCCCACAGCAGCGGCCACGCCCTGTTGCGCACCATCGCCGGCCAACCGCCCTTGCTCGATGCATTACCCGCCGGCTGCCGCTTCAACCCGCGCTGCCCGCAGGTCGGCGCCTTGTGTACCGAACGCTTGCCTGAAGGCGTGCGGGTGGCTTGTCACTATCCGTTGGGAGCGCGCCCATGAGCCTGTTGCAGATCAAGGACCTGGAGGTACGTTTTGCCGCGTCCGGCACTGGCCTGTTGGGCCTGAACAAACAGTGGGTGAGGGCGGTGAACGGGGTTTCGCTGAACCTCGCCGCAGGCCAAACCCTCGGCTTGGTGGGCGAGTCCGGCAGCGGCAAAAGCACCCTCGGCCGCGCGATTTTGCACCTCAACCCGATCAGCGCCGGGCAGGTGCTGTTCGACGGGGTCGACATGGCCCATGGCAGCGCGATCGACATCACGCGCCTGCGCCAGGAAACGGCAATGATCTTCCAGGACCCCTACGCCGCGCTGAACCCGCGCCATACCATTGGCGAAACCATCGCCGAAGTTTTGCGCGTGCAGCGCAAAGTGACCGCAGAGCACATTCCCGCCCGCGTCAATGAACTGCTGGAGTTGGTGGGGCTGCGCCCTGAGTTGGCCGGCCGCAAACCCGGCTCCCTCAGCGGCGGGCAATGCCAGCGCGTCGGTATCGCCCGGGCCCTGGCGGTAGAACCCCGCCTGATCATCGCCGATGAGTGCGTGGCGGCGCTGGATGTGTCGATCCAGGGCCAGATCATCAACCTGCTGTTGGAACTGCAACAGCGTATGAACCTGGCGATCCTGTTCATCGCCCATGACCTGGCCATTGTGCGGCGCCTGTGCGACCGCGTGGCGGTGATGTACCTGGGCAAGATCGTCGAGGAAGGCCCGGTGGAGGCGGTGTTCACCACACCGCGTCATCCGTACACGGCGGCGTTGATCCAGGCGATTCCGCAGATCGATCCGCATCGGCCATTGCCTGCCGAGCCCTTGCCGGGCGAGCCGCCCAGCCCACTGAACTTACCCACCGGTTGTGCCTTTCACCCGCGTTGCGGCTATGCGCGCGCCATGTGTTCCGTGGTGTTGCCGCCGACCCATTTTCTGCACGAGCATCGGTACAGTTGCGTGCTTGAAGAGCCATTGACCCTTTCTGCCGTCCATAAACAAGGAGTTATGACATGCAATCGCGCCACTTGAAGTTGCTCGCCGCCGCCACGCTGACCGCTTGGTCCCTCACTGCCGGCCTGGCCCAGGCCGCTGGCGTTTTGACCATCGGCTGCCGTGAAGACAGCACCACGTTTGACCCGATCAAAAGCGCGCAGAACCGCGATACCTGGGTGTTCGCCAACGTCTACGACACCCTGGTCCGCGTGGATAACCTGGGCACCAAGATGGTGCCGGGCCTGGCGCAAAGCTGGGAGATTTCCAAGGACGGCCTGACCTACACCTTCAAACTGCGCGACGCGAAGTTCTCCGACGGCACCTCGATCACTGCTGATGACGCGGCATTCAGCCTGTTGCGCATCCGCGATAACAAAGCCTCGCTGTGGGCAGACCCTTTCAACCTGATCGATACGGCCAAGGCCGCAGACGCGAAAACCCTGGTGGTGACCCTCAAGACCCCGGCGGTCGCCTTTCTCTCGCAATTGGCGTCGCCGACCGTGTCGATCCTGTCGGAAAAAGCCATGACCAAAATGGGCGAAGACGCCTACTCGGAAAACCCGGTGACCTCCGGGGCGTTTACCGTGGATGAGTGGCGCAAGGGCGATCGGGTAATCCTCAAGAAAAACCCGAACTTCTGGCAGGCCACGAACGTCAGCCTCGACGGCGTGGAATGGGTCTCGGTGACCGATGACAACACGCGCATGCGCATGGTGCAGAACAACGAACTCGACACGGCGATCTTCGTACCGTTCTCGCGGGTTGACGAATTGAAGAAAGACAAGAACGTGGTGATCCATGCCGACCCGTCCACCCGTGAAGATCACCTGCTGATCAACCACGCCCACGGCCTGCTGGCCAAACCCGAAGTGCGTCAGGCGCTGGACATGGCCATCGACAAACAATCGCTGGTCAAGACCGCCACTTATGGTCAAGGCACCGTGGCCTATTCCTACATTCCCAAAGGCTCGCTGTACCACTACGCCAACAACCTGCAACGCCCATACGACCCGGCCGAGGCCAAGAAATTGCTGGCCGCTGCCGGCGCCGAGGGTTTGAAGCTGAACTACGTGGTCAACGCCGGCAACGAAGCCGACGAGCAGATTGCGGTGATCATCAAGGATCAGCTGGCCAAGGTCGGCGTCACCGCCAACCTGCAAAAGGTCGACCCAACCCAAAGCTGGCAGATGCTGGTGGACGGTGAATACGATATTTCGGTGATGTACTGGACCAACGACATCCTCGACCCGGACCAGAAAACCACCTTCGTGCTGGGCCACGACACCAACCAGAACTACATGACCCGCTACAAGAACGACAAGGTCAAGGACCTGGTCGCGGCAGCGCGCATCGAGGCCGACCCGGTCAAGCGCGAGCAGATGTATGTGGAGTTGCAGAAACTGGCCAAACAGGATGTGAACTGGATCGATCTGTACTACAGCCCGTACATCAATATCTCACGCAAGAATGTGAGTCACTTCCTGCAGAACCCGCTCGGCCGTTTCACGCTTGAAGAAGTGGTAAAAAACTAGGAAGCACCGCTGTAAAAAAATGTGAGAGGGGGCTTGCTCCCGATAGCAGGGTGTCAGTCACCGCATCTGTGACTGGCTCACCGCTATCGAGAGCAAGCCCCCTCCCACCTGTTGTTCCGGTGGTGTCAGGGTTTACTGCGCATCAAACGCCTGCCCATTGATGCCGCTACTGTCCGGCCCCATCAGGTAAAGGTATACCGGCATGATCTCTTGCGGTGCCGGCCTTTCCATCGGGTTTTCTCCCGGATACGCCTGGGCCCGCATGCTGGTGCGCGTACCGCCTGGGTTGATGCTGTTGGCGCGCACCGCCGCCACGTCCTCAAGCTCGTCGGCCAGGGTTTGCATCAAGCCTTCAGTGGCGAACTTCGATACGCCGTAAGCCCCCCAATACGCCCGACCCTTACGCCCGACGCTGCTGGAAGTGAATACCACCGACGCATCCTGTGACAGCTTGAGTAGCGGCAGCAGGGTGCTGGTGAGCATGAACATCGCGTTGACGTTGATGTGCATCACACGCATGAAGTTCTCGCCGGACAGCTGCTCGATGGGCGTGCGTGGGCCGATGATCGAGGCGTTGTGCAGCAGGCCGTCGAGGTGGCCGAACGCCTTTTCGATCATCGCCGCCAACTCATCGTATTGATGGGGCAGGGCGGTCTCCAGGTTGAACGGAATCACCACTGGTTGCGGGTGGCCGGCTGCTTCGATCTCGTCATACACCTGGGCCAGGTTGGCTTCGGTCTTGCCCAGCAACAGCACGGTGGCGCCATGGGCGGCATAGGTTTTCGCCGCCGCCGCGCCAATCCCGCGACCGGCGCCGGTCACCAGGATGACCCGGCCTTTGAGCAGTTCTGGGGGGGCAGAATAATCAAACATAAATAGCCTCGAATTTGAAAACACTGAAGATCCCCTGTGGGAGGAGGCAAGCCCCTTCCCACATTTTTTAATCTTCATCGGTCATTAGCGTGTGGGCGCTATCAGCAACTGCACAGCGCGTTGTCCAGCACCTTGCGCAGTTCCAGCGGGTGGTCCACCACCACATCCGCGCCCCAATGACGCGGATTGTCGTCCGGGTGGATATAGCCGTAGGTGACCGCCGCCGTGCGGGTGCCGGCGTCACGGCCGGATTCGATATCGCGCAGGTCATCGCCCACGAACAGCACGCTGGCCGGGTCGAGGCCGAGCATTTTGCACGCGAGAATCATCGGCTCCGGGTCCGGCTTGCTGTTTTTAACGTGGTCCGGACAGATCAGCACGGCCGAACGCTCGGCCAGGCCCAATTGCTGCATGATCGGTTCGGCGAAGCGCACGGGTTTGTTGGTGACCACGCCCCAGATCAGGTGGGCCTTTTCGATGTCTTCCAGCAGCTCGGCCATGCCGTCGAACAAGCGGCTGTGAACCGCGCAGCCCTTCAGGTAGCGCTCCAGAAATTCCAGGCGCAGTTCCTCGAAACCTGGCGACTCCGGGTCCATCGAGAAGGTCACGGCGACCATCGCACGGGCGCCACCGGAAATTTCATCGCGGATGTGTTCGGGGTTGATCGGCGCCAGGCCACGGTCGGCGCGCATGGCCTGGCAGATGGCGATAAAGTCCGGCGCGGTGTCCAGCAGCGTACCGTCCATGTCGAAGAGAACCGCTCGCAACTTCACTGGCTTACTCCTCGCGCAGGGTCTGGATCATGTAGTTGACGTCGACGTCGCTGGCCAGCTTGTAGTGCTTGGTCAGCGGGTTGTAGGTCAGGCCGATGATGTCCTTGACGGTCAGGCCGGCCTGGCGGCTCCAGGCGCCGAGTTCGGACGGGCGGATAAATTTCTTGAAGTCATGGGTGCCGCGCGGCAGCAGCTTCATGATGTATTCGGCGCCGATGATCGCGAACAGGTAGGCCTTGGGGTTGCGGTTGATGGTGGAGAAGAACACCTGGCCGCCGGGCTTGACCATACGGAAGCAGGCGCGGATCACCGAAGACGGGTCCGGTACATGTTCGAGCATCTCGAGGCACGTCACCACGTCGAACTGCTCGGGCATTTCCTCGGCCAGGGCTTCGGCGGTGATCTGGCGATATTCCACGCTCACGCCGGATTCCAGTTGGTGCAGTTGGGCCACGGCCAGAGGCGCTTCGCCCATGTCGATGCCCATCACCGTGGCACCGCGCTGGGCCATGGCTTCGCTCAGGATGCCGCCGCCGCACCCGACATCCAGGACCTTCTTGCCGGCCAGGTTGACGCGCTCGTCGATCCAGTTGACCCGCAGTGGGTTGATGTCGTGCAGGGGCTTGAATTCGCTTTCACGGTCCCACCAGCGGTGAGCCAGGGCTTCGAATTTGGCGATTTCGGCGTGGTCGACGTTGCTCATGGTGGTTCCTCTGAAGCTGATAATCGGTTTGTCGGCGTTGAACGCGGGTTCAACGCCGACGTTATTCGCGGTGGCCGCTGATGCGTTGGCCCCAGGCAATGGCCGTGGCGGTCAACTGTTGTTCATCCATGCGGGTCAGTTGCCGGTCGTCGAGCAACTGCTTGCCGGCGACCCAAAGGTGTTTCACGCAATCGCGTCCGGTGGCGTAGATAAGCTGTGAGACCGGATCGTAGATCGGTTGTTGCGCCAGCCCCGACAGGTCGAACGCGACAATGTCCGCGGCCTTGCCGATTTCCAGCGAGCCAATCTGGCTTTCCAGGCCCATGGCGCGGGCACCGTTGAGCGTTGCCATGCGCAGGGCGCGGTGGGCGTCCAGGGCGGTGGCCGACCCGGCGACGGCCTTGGCCAGCATCGCCGCGGTGCGGGTTTCGCCCAGCAGGTCCAGGTCATTATTGCTGGCGGCGCCGTCGGTGCCGATGGCCACATTGACCCCAGCCTGCCACAGACGCTCCACCGGGCAGAAGCCGCTGGCCAGTTTGAGGTTCGATTCCGGGCAATGGATGACGCTGGTGTTGCTTTCTACCAGTAAAGCCAGGTCGTCTTCGCTGATTTGGGTCATGTGAACGGCCTGGAAACGTGGGCCCAACAGGCCGAGGCGGCTCAGGCGCGCCAGTGGCCGCTCGCCGGTGCTCTCGATCGCTTGCTGCACTTCAACGGCGGTTTCATGCACATGCATGTGGATTGCGGCGTCGAGTTCTTCGGCGATGACCCGGATCTTTTCCAGGTTGTCGTCGCACACGGTGTAGGGCGCGTGTGGGCCGAAGGTAATCTTGATGCGGGGATGATGCTTGAGGTCGCTGAACAGCTCGATGCCCTGGCGAATCGCCTCATCGGCACTGCTGGCGCCGGGAATCGGGAAATCGAGGATCGGAATGGCAATTTGCGCGCGCATGCCGCTGTTGTGCACGCAGTCACTGGCGACCTTGGGGTAGAAGTACATGTCGCTGAAGCAGGTGATGCCGCCCTTGAGTTGCTCGGCAATGGCCAGATCGGTGCCGTCACGCACGAAGGCTTCATCGACCCATTTGGCTTCGGCGGGCCAGATGTGTTTTTCCAGCCAGGTCATCAGTGGCAGGTCGTCGGCCAGCCCGCGAAACAGGCTCATTGCCGCATGCCCGTGAGCGTTGATCAGGCCGGGGCTGAGCAGCATGCCCGGTAGCTCGCGCACCTCGGTGGCCGCCAGTTTCAGCGCCGCCGCGCGTGGCCCGATGAATGCAATGCGCCCATCTCGAATGCCCAGGCCATGCTCCTTGAGCACCACGCCGGCGGGTTCGACCGGTACCAGCCAGGTTGGCAGCAACAGCAAGTCGAGCGGGGCGGCAGTGGCGGTCATCGCAGGCTTCTTCCTGGGCAGCTATATAAAGAAGGGCGAAGTATACCCGAGCGTCCTGGCTGGCGGATCGCTATAATCGGCGGCTTTTGTTCATGAGTGCGGAGTAAGGGATGCGCGATCGACTGTTGGCTGCGGAGAAAGTGAAGGCCATCGATTGGCGCGACGGCACGCTGTACCTGCTCGATCAGCGCGCCTTGCCGTCCCGGGAAAGCTGGGTGGCCTGCTCCACGGCTGACGAAGTGGCTGCAGCCATTCGTTCGATGGTCGTGCGTGGTGCGCCGGCCATTGGGATCAGCGCGGCTTATGGCCTGGTGCTTGCCGCCCGTGAACGCATCGCAGAGGGCGGTGACTGGCAGGCTGCGTGGGAAGAAGACTACGCACTCCTGGCCGATAGCCGTCCGACGGCATCCAACCTGTTCTGGGCCCTCAAGCGCATGCGCGACCGCCTGGACCGCATCACAAAACACGCCGACCCGCTGGCGCTGCTCGAAGCCGAAGCGATTGCGATCCACCAAACCGACCGCGAAGCCAACCTGACCATGGCTCAACTTGGCGTTGAGCTGATCCGCAAGCACCAGGGCAATGCCCAGGCGATCCTCACTCACGGCAATGCCGGCGCCTTGGCCTGCGGTGGCGTGGGCACGGCTCTGGGGGTGATCCGCGCCGCGTTCCTGGAAGGCATGGTCGAGCAGGTTTACGCCAACGAAACCCGGCCGTGGTTGCAAGGTTCACGGCTGACCGCCTGGGAGCTGGTGGGAGAGGGTATCCCAGTCATGATCAATGCCGACTCGGCCGGTGCGCATATTCTCAAGTCCAAGGGCGTGACCTGGGTGATCGTCGGCGCGGATTGCATCGCGGCCAATGGCGACGTCATCAGCAAGATCGGCACGTATCAACTGGCCGTGTGTGCGATGCACCACGGTGTGCGCTTTATGGTGGTGGCCGCGAGTTCGACCCTCGACTTGATGATGGCGACCGGCGATGACGTTGCCCTTGAAGAGCGTGATGCGGGCGAGCTGCTGGAAGTGGCCGGCCAGCGTTTCGCTGCCGATGTGAGCGCCTACAACCCGGTGTTTGACGTGACCCCCGCCGACCTCATTGACGTGATCGTGACCGAAAAAGGCATCGTTGAACGGCCCGACACTGCCAAGCTGGCCCAACTGATGTGCCGTAAACGCCTGCATTGAGGGCCGTGGTGTCTGTGAAATGACTATCGGGAGCAAGCTCCCTCCCACATTTTGACTGTGTTCACCCTTCAAGTGTGGGAGGGGCTTGCCCCCGATTGGCCCTTAAAGTCAATAAAACTCCCGGATCCACCCTCAAAAAACAGCACCACCCCACCTCTGAGCCTCTCTCGTCCCCCTCAAGCCTGTCATCCGTCAACTTACTATGCTCCATGCGCATCAGGGGGATAGGTGCGTGGCGGCGATTGTGATAACATCCGGCGGTTTCCAGGGCTGCCCCAAGGGGTGGCCTATAACGCGCAGATCCGTGTCATAACTCGTTGATTTGTCGTAAGTCGTTGCCAGGCACTCTGTCGGCAGCGGCGAGCTTCGTTCGTCCCATATGGATGTGACGAGGTTTCACCCGAAAAAGGAATCAGGCTTCTCATGGGCGAACTGGCCAAAGAAATCCTCCCGGTCAATATCGAAGACGAGCTGAAACAGTCCTACCTCGACTACGCGATGAGCGTAATTGTCGGTCGGGCACTGCCTGATGCGCGCGATGGCTTGAAGCCCGTGCACCGGCGTGTGCTGTTCGCGATGAGCGAGCTGGGTAACGACTGGAACAAGCCGTACAAGAAATCTGCCCGTGTTGTCGGTGACGTGATCGGTAAGTATCACCCTCACGGCGACACTGCGGTGTACGACACCATCGTTCGGATGGCCCAGCCGTTTTCCCTGCGCTACCTGCTGGTAGACGGCCAGGGTAACTTCGGTTCGGTCGACGGCGACAACGCCGCGGCCATGCGATACACCGAAGTGCGCATGACCAAGCTGGCGCACGAGCTGCTGGCCGACCTGCATAAAGAAACCGTGGACTGGGTGCCGAACTACGACGGCACCGAAATGATCCCGGCTGTAATGCCCACCAAGATCCCCAACCTGCTGGTCAACGGTTCCAGCGGTATCGCCGTGGGCATGGCCACCAACATCCCGCCGCACAACCTCGGTGAAGTCATCGACGGTTGCCTGGCCCTCATCGACAACCCCGAGCTGACCGTCGATGAGCTGATGCAGTACATCCCTGGCCCGGACTTCCCGACCGCCGCGATCATCAACGGTCGCGCCGGCATCATCGAAGCCTACCGCACCGGCCGTGGCCGCATTTACATGCGCGCCCGCTCGATCATCGAAGACATCGACAAGGTCGGTGGTCGCCAGCAGATCGTCATCACCGAACTGCCGTACCAGTTGAACAAGGCGCGCCTGATCGAGAAGATCGCCGAGCTGGTTAAAGAGAAGAAGCTCGAAGGCATCACCGAGCTGCGCGACGAGTCCGACAAAGACGGTATGCGCGTGGTGATCGAGCTGCGTCGTGGCGAAGTGCCGGAGGTGATCCTCAACAACCTCTACGCCCAGACCCAGCTGCAAAGCGTGTTTGGTATCAACGTCGTCGCGCTGATCGACGGTCGCCCGCGCATCCTGAACCTCAAGGATCTGCTGGAAGCCTTCGTGCGTCACCGTCGCGAAGTGGTCACCCGCCGTACCGTGTTCGAACTGCGCAAGGCTCGCGAACGCGGCCACATCCTGGAAGGCCAGGCGGTTGCGCTGTCGAACATCGACCCGGTGATCGCCCTGATCAAAGCTTCGCCGACGCCGTCGGAAGCCAAGGAAGCGCTGATCAAGATGCCATGGGAATCCAGCGCCGTAGTGGCGATGGTTGAACGTGCCGGCGCCGATTCCTGCCGTCCGGAGACCCTGGATCCGCAATACGGCCTGCGTGACGGCAAGTACTTCCTGTCGCCGGAACAGGCCCAGGCCATCCTGGAACTGCGTCTGCACCGCTTGACCGGCCTGGAACACGAGAAACTGCTGGCCGAGTACCAGGAGATTCTCAACCAGATCGGCGAGCTGATCCGCATCCTCAACAGCGCCGTGCGCCTGATGGAAGTGATCCGCGAAGAACTGGAAGTGATCCGCGCCGAATACGGCGACGTGCGCCGCACCGAAATCCTCGATGCGCGCCTCGACCTGACCCTGGGTGACATGATCCCGGAAGAAGAGCGCGTGGTGACCATCTCCCACGGTGGCTACGCCAAGACCCAGCCGCTGGCCGCGTACCAGGCTCAGCGTCGTGGTGGTAAGGGTAAATCGGCTACTGGCGTGAAGGATGAGGACTACATCGCTCACCTGCTGGTCGCCAACAGCCACACCACGCTGCTGCTGTTCTCCAGCAAGGGCAAGGTGTACTGGCTCAAGACCTACGAAATCCCGGAGGCCTCCCGTGCCGCCCGTGGTCGTCCGTTGGTCAACCTGCTGCCGCTGGACAGCGATGAATACATCACCACCATGCTGCCGGTCGAGGAGTACACCGAAGGTCACTTCATCTTCATGGCGACCGCCAAAGGCACCGTGAAGAAGACCCCGCTGGAGTCCTTCAGCCGCCAGCGCAGCGTGGGCTTGATCGCCCTGGAGCTGGATGAAGGCGACGTGCTGATCTCCGCAGCCATCACTGACGGCGAGCGCGAAGTCATGCTGTTCTCCGACGGCGGCAAAGTCACGCGCTTCAAGGAATCCGACGTTCGCGCCATGGGCCGTACTGCCCGCGGTGTGCGTGGCATGCGCCTGCCGGAAGGGCAGAAGCTGATTTCGATGCTGATTCCGGAAGAAGGCAGCCAGATCCTCACCGCTTCGGCGCGCGGTTATGGCAAGCGCACCGCTATCAGCGAGTTCCCGGAGTACAAGCGTGGCGGCCAGGGCGTTATCGCCATGGTCAGCAACGACCGCAACGGTCGTCTGGTCGGCGCGGTGCAGGTGCTCGATGGCGAGGAGATCATGCTGATTTCCGACCAGGGCACCCTCGTACGTACTCGTGTGGCCGAAGTGTCGAGCCTGGGCCGTAACACCCAGGGCGTGACGCTGATCAAGCTGGCTAGCGACGAAACACTGGTAGGCCTGGAGCGCGTCCAGGAACCATCGGAAGTCGAAGGCGAAGAGCTGGAAGGGGACGCGTTTGAAGGCGAGGTGATCGCAGCAGGCGATGACAACGTCGACGAGCCGACCCTCGACGCTGCCGCAGACGAAGAAGAACCGCAGGAATAAGCGGGCACACAGGGGGGCGGATGAAGATTCGCCCCCTTGTTGTTTGTCCCTTATGAAAGTATTGAATACCCGTTTATTGCACCACCCCACCAGATCAGAGTGAGATTGGATGTGAGCAAGAGAGCCTATAACTTCTGTGCCGGTCCCGCGGCGCTTCCTGAAGCAGTCCTGCAGCGTGCGCAGGGTGAACTCCTCGACTGGCATGGAAAAGGCCTCTCCGTGATGGAAATGAGCCATCGCAGCGATGAGTTCGTGTCCATTGCCACCAAGGCCGAGCAGGATCTGCGCGACTTGCTGGACATCCCATCGAACTACAAAGTGCTGTTCCTGCAAGGCGGCGCCAGCCAGCAGTTCGCGCAAATCCCGCTGAATCTGTTGCCGGAAGGCGGCACCGCCGACTATATCGACACCGGTATCTGGGGCCAGAAGGCCATCGAAGAAGCTTCGCGCTACGGGCATGTCAACGTGGCAGGCACCGCCAAGCCCTACGACTACTTCGCCATTCCCGGTCAGAACGAGTGGAAGCTATCGAAGGACGCGGCCTACGTGCACTACGTTGCGAACGAAACCATCGGTGGCCTGGAGTTCGACTGGGTGCCGCAAGTGGGGGACGTGCCGCTGGTGTGCGACATGTCCTCGGACATCCTTTCGCGCCCGATCGACGTCTCCAAGTACGGCATGATCTATGCCGGCGCGCAGAAGAACATCGGCCCTAGCGGCATCCTGGTCAATATCATCCGCGAAGACCTGCTGGGCCGCGCGCGCTCGCTGTGCCCGACCATGCTCAACTACAAGGTCGCGGCCGATAACGGCTCGATGTACAACACGCCGCCGGCGTTCGCCTGGTACCTGTCGGGCCTGGTGTTCGAATGGCTCAAGGAGCAGGGCGGCGTGGCGGCCATGGGCAAGCTCAACGAAGAGAAAAAGCGCGTCCTGTACGACTTTATCGACGCCAGCGGCCTGTACAGCAACCCGATCAACCTCACCGACCGCTCATGGATGAACGTACCGTTCCGCCTGGCGGACGACCGCCTGGACAAGCCGTTCCTGGCCGGCGCCGACGAGCGCGGCCTGCTGAACCTCAAGGGCCACCGCTCGGTGGGCGGCATGCGTGCCTCCATCTATAACGCCGTCGACATTCACGCGATCAACGCGCTGGTTGCCTACATGGCAGAGTTCGAAAAGGAACACGGCTAATGTCTGAACAAGAGCTCAAGGCCCTGCGCGTGCGCATTGACAGCCTGGACGAGAAAGTCCTGGAACTGATCAGTGAGCGCGCGCGCTGCGCCCAGGAAGTGGCGCGGGTGAAGATGGCGTCCCTGGCGGAAGGTGAGGTGCCGGTGTTCTACCGTCCCGAGCGTGAAGCCCAGGTACTCAAGCGGGTGATGGAGCGCAACAAGGGGCCGTTGGGCAACGAAGAAATGGCGCGGTTGTTCCGTGAAATCATGTCTTCGTGCCTGGCCCTGGAACAGCCGCTCAAGGTCGCCTACCTCGGGCCCGAGGGCACATTCACCCAGGCGGCGGCCATGAAGCACTTCGGCCACGCGGTGATCAGCAAGCCGATGGCAGCCATCGACGAAGTGTTCCGTGAAGTGGCGGCCGGCGCGGTGAATTTTGGCGTAGTGCCGGTGGAAAACTCCACCGAAGGCGCGGTCAACCACACGCTGGACAGCCTCCTCGAGCACGACATGGTGATCTGTGGCGAAGTCGAGTTGCGTATCCACCATCACTTGTTGGTGGGGGAGAACACCAAGACCGACAGCATCAGTCGTATCTATTCCCATGCCCAATCCCTGGCTCAGTGCCGCAAGTGGCTGGACGCCCATTATCCGAATGTCGAGCGGGTGGCGGTGTCCAGCAATGCCGAAGCGGCCAAGCGGGTCAAGGGTGAGTGGAATTCGGCGGCGATCGCCGGTGATATGGCGGCGGGCCTTTACGGGCTGACGCGCCTGGCCGAGAAAATCGAGGACCGCCCGGACAACTCCACGCGTTTCCTGATGATCGGCAGCCAGGAAGTGCCGCCGACCGGCGATGACAAGACGTCGATCATTGTCTCCATGAGCAACAAGCCCGGCGCGTTGCATGAGTTGCTGGTGCCATTCCACGACAACGGGATTGACCTGACACGCATCGAGACGCGGCCTTCGCGCAGCGGTAAATGGACCTACGTGTTCTTTATTGATTTCATCGGCCATCACCGCGACCCGCTGGTCAAGGGCGTGCTGGAGAAAATAAGTCAGGAAGCCGTGGCGCTCAAGGTGCTCGGTTCTTACCCGAAAGCGGTTTTGTGAGGCGTTAACATGAGTGGCAACTTCCTCGCCCTGGCTCAGCCGGGCGTGCAACAACTGTCGCCTTACGTACCGGGCAAGCCTGTGGACGAGCTGGCGCGTGAGTTGAACCTGGATCCTTCAAAGATCGTCAAGCTAGCCAGCAATGAGAACCCGCTCGGCCCGAGCCCCAAGGTGTTGGTGGCGATTCGTGAAGAGCTGGCCGAGCTGACCCGCTACCCGGACGGCAATGGTTTTGCTCTTAAATCGCTGCTGGCGCAAAAGTGTCGTGTCGAGCTGAACCAGGTGACCCTGGGTAACGGCTCCAACGACATCCTCGAGCTGGTCGGCCGTGCCTACCTGGCGCCGGGCCTGAATGCGGTGTTCAGCGAGCACGCGTTTGCGGTTTATCCGATCGTCACCCAGGCCGTTGGCGCTCAAGCCCGCGTGATTCCTGCCAAAGACTGGGGCCACGATCTGCCCGCGATGCTGGCGGCCATCGATGCCCAGACGCGCGTAGTGTTTATCGCCAACCCGAACAACCCGACCGGTACCTGGTTTGATGCAGCGGCGCTGAATGAATTCCTGCAAGACGTGCCGGAGCATGTGCTGGTGGTGCTGGATGAGGCCTACATCGAGTACGCCGAAGGCAGCGACCTGCCGGATGGGCTGGACTTCCTGGCGGCCTACCCGAACCTGCTGGTGTCGCGCACCTTCTCCAAGGCCTATGGCCTGGCGTCGTTGCGCGTTGGTTATGGTTTGTCCACGGCGGTGGTGGCTGATGTGCTGAACCGCGTGCGCCAACCGTTCAACGTCAACAGCCTGGCCCTGACGGCGGCGTGTGCGGCGTTGAAAGATGCCGAGTACCTGGCAGAAGGTCGACGCATTAATGAAAGCGGCATGTTGCAGTTGCAGGATGGCTTCCGTGATTTGGGCCTGGGCTGGATTCCGTCCAAGGGCAACTTCATTTGCGTCGACCTCGGCCAGGTGGCGGCCCCGGTGTTCCAGGGGCTGTTGCGTGAAGGCGTGATCGTGCGTCCGGTGGCCAACTACGGTATGCCGAACCACCTGCGCATCACCATCGGTTTGCCGGCTGAAAACAGCCGCTTCCTGGAGGCGCTGGCCAAGGTTCTGGCTCGTGGTTGATGTCACTGCATTGCAACCTGTTGTGCCTATGATCGGTCGCCTGGTGGTGGTCGGCCTGGGGTTGATCGGCGGCTCCTTCGCCAAAGGCCTACGCGAAAGCGGGCTATGCGGCGAAGTGGTCGGTGTGGACCTGGACCCGCAATCGCGCAAGCTGGCCGTTGAGTTGGGGGTGGTGGATCGGTGTGAGGCTGACCTGGCGTTCGCATGCCAGGGCGCCGACGTGATCCAGCTCGCCGTGCCGATCCTGGCCATGGAAAAACTGTTGGCGTTGCTGGCCGGCATGGAGTTGGGCGGCGCGATTCTCACGGATGTCGGCAGTGCCAAGGGCAATGTGGTGCGCGCCGCGCAACTGGCCTTTGGCGGCATGCCTGCGCGCTTTGTGCCGGGCCATCCGATTGCAGGCTCCGAGCAGAGCGGGGTGGAGGCGTCCAATGCGCAGTTGTTCCGTCGGCATAAAGTGATCCTCACGCCGTTGGCGCAAACCGATCCGGCCGCGTTGGCGGTGGTAGATCGTCTCTGGCGTGAGCTGGGAGCGGATGTCGAGCATATGCAGGTCGAGCGTCATGACGAGGTCTTGGCTGCGACCAGCCATCTGCCGCATTTGCTGGCGTTCGGCCTGGTGGATTCTTTGGCCAAGCGCAACGAGAACCTGGATATTTTCCGTTACGCCGCCGGTGGCTTTCGCGACTTTACGCGGATTGCCGGCAGTGATCCGGTGATGTGGCACGACATCTTCCTCGCCAATCGCGAAGCGGTGTTGCGCACTCTGGACACTTTTCGCAGTGACCTCGACGCTTTGCGCGACGCGGTCGATGCGGGGGACGGCCATCAATTATTGGGCGTGTTTACGCGTGCACGAGTGGCGCGAGAGCACTTCAGCAAGATCCTGGCGCGCCGGGCCTATATGGAAACAGCTGTGAATGCCGATGAGCTGATCTTCATCGCCAACCCGGGCGGTCGCTTGAGCGGGCGTATCCGCGTGCCGGGCGACAAGTCGATCTCCCATCGGTCGATCATGCTGGGTTCGTTGGCTGAAGGCGTGACCGAAGTCGAAGGTTTCCTTGAAGGTGAAGATGCCTTGGCCACCTTGCAGGCGTTTCGCGACATGGGGGTGGTCATCGAGGGCCCGCACCATGGGCGCGTGACCATTCATGGCGTGGGTTTGCATGGTTTGAAGGCTGCACCGGGGCCGATTTATCTGGGGAACTCCGGTACGTCCATGCGCTTGTTGGCCGGGTTGCTGGCGGCGCAAAGTTTCGACAGCGTGTTGACGGGCGACGCGTCGCTGTCCAAGCGCCCGATGAATCGCGTGGCCAAGCCCTTGCGGGAAATGGGGGCGCTGATCGAGACAGGCCCGCAAGGATGTCCGCCGCTGACCATCCGTGGTGGGCAATCGTTGAAAGGCATGAATTATGCGCTGCCGATGGCCAGTGCTCAGGTCAAGTCCTGTCTGTTGCTTGCCGGGTTGTACGCCAAAGGCGTCACCGCGGTGACGGAGCCTGCGCCGACCCGCGACCATACTGAGCGCATGTTGCGCGGGTTTGGTTATCCGGTGGCAGTGCAGGGCGCTACCGTATCGCTGGAATCGGGCCATGTACTGACAGCGACCCACATTGAAGTGCCGGGGGATATTTCTTCAGCGGCGTTCTTCCTGGTGGCCGCTTCGATTGCCGAAGGCTCCGAGTTGTTGCTGGAGCACGTGGGAATCAATCCGACCCGAACCGGTGTGATCGATATTCTGCGGTTGATGGGCGCCGATATCACCTTGGAAAACCCACGCGAAGTGGGTGGCGAGCCGGTTGCTGACCTGCGTGTACGTGCGGCTGCGCTGAAGGGTATCGAGATTCCTCAAGCGCTGGTGCCGTTGGCTATCGATGAGTTTCCAGTGCTGTTTGTGGCGGCGGCCTGCGCTGAGGGCCGGACCGTTTTGTGTGGCGCTGAAGAGTTGCGCGTGAAGGAGTCCGACCGAATCCAGGTGATGGCCGACGGTCTGCTGGCGCTGGGGGTGAAGTGTGAACCGACCCCTGATGGGATTATCATTGACGGCGGCCCGATAGGCGGCGGTGATGTACATGCCCACGGCGATCACCGCATTGCCATGGCGTTCAGCGTCGCTTCCCTGCGGGCAACGGCGCCGATTCGTATCCATGACTGCGCCAATGTTGCTACGTCTTTTCCGAACTTTCTTACACTGTGTGCCCATGTCGGCATGCGTGTTGCCCAAGAGGCTCAATTGTGAATATCAAAGCTCCGGTGATTACCATCGACGGGCCAAGCGGCTCGGGCAAAGGCACGATCGCCGGCATCCTGGCCAAGCGCCTGGGCTGGTGCCTGCTGGATTCCGGCGCGCTCTATCGCCTGCTGGCATTTGCCGCACGCAACCATGGCGTCGACCTGACCAACGAAGAGTCTCTGAAGCTACTGGCGGCGCACCTTGATGTGCAGTTCGTCGGGGCGACGGAAGGCCATCCCCAGCGCATCATCCTCGAAGGTGATGATGTGACCGATGATCTGCGCAACGAGCAGGTCGGCTCCTGGGCGTCCCAGGTTGCCGCGCTGCCGGCGGTGCGTGATGCGCTGCTGCAGCGTCAGCGGGCTTTTCAGGAACCTCCGGGCCTGGTGGCCGACGGTCGCGACATGGGCACGGTGGTATTTCCCGAGGCGCCGCTGAAGATTTTCCTGACAGCCAGCGCCGAGGAACGGGCTCGCCGCCGCTACTTGCAGTTGAAGGGCAAAGTCGATGGTGTTAGTCTGTCGAGTCTGCTAGATGAGATCCGTGCACGCGATGAGCGTGATACCCAGCGCGCAGTAGCCCCGCTAAAGCCGGCGGCTGATGCCATCCAGCTGGATTCCACGGAGCTGTCCATCGAGCAGGTACTGGAACGCATCTTGAGCGAAATCGCCATTCGCGATATCGCCGGGTGATCAAGAAGGCCGCAGGGGACCAGTCATAGTCCTGCGGTGGCTTCTTTTAACTGAAACTGACCCACACCGTCTGGGGTGTGGAGATGGGCGTATTCTTCGCCCTTATCAACAGGAATTAAAATGAGCGAAAGCTTTGCGGAACTCTTTGAAGAAAGCCTAAAAACCCTGAACCTTCAGGCAGGCTCCATCATCACCGGTGTTATCGTTGATATCGATTACCAAGCTCGCTGGGTAACCGTTCACGCTGGTCTGAAGTCTGAAGCTCTGATCCCGCTGGAACAGTTCTACAACGATGCTGGCGATCTGACAATCAATGTCGGTGACGAAGTTCACGTTGCTCTGGACTCGGTTGAAGACGGTTTCGGTGAAACCAAGCTGTCCCGTGAAAAAGCCAAGCGCGCTGAATGCTGGATTGTTCTCGAAGCAGCCTTCGCAGCTGAAGAAGTGGTCAAGGGCGTTATCAACGGTAAGGTTAAAGGCGGCTTCACTGTCGACGTTAACGGCATCCGTGCGTTCCTGCCAGGTTCTTTGGTCGATGTTCGTCCAGTGCGCGACACCACGCACCTGGAAGGCAAGGAACTCGAATTCAAGGTCATCAAACTCGACCAGAAGCGCAACAACGTTGTCGTTTCCCGTCGCAGCGTCCTGGAAGCAGAAAACTCCGCCGAGCGTGAAGCTCTGCTGGAATCCCTGCAGGAAGGCCAACAAGTCAAAGGTATCGTCAAGAACCTCACCGATTACGGCGCATTCGTCGATCTGGGTGGCGTCGATGGCCTGCTGCACATTACCGACATGGCTTGGAAGCGGATCAAGCATCCTTCCGAAATCGTCAACGTTGGCGACGAGATCGATGTCAAGGTTCTGAAATACGATCGCGAACGCAACCGTGTTTCCCTGGGCCTGAAGCAACTGGGTGAAGATCCATGGGTTGCTATCAAAGCCCGTTATCCAGAAAGCACTCGCGTTACCGCGCGTGTAACCAACCTGACCGACTACGGCTGCTTCGCTGAGCTGGAAGAAGGCGTGGAAGGCCTGGTACACGTTTCCGAAATGGACTGGACCAACAAGAACATCCACCCTTCGAAAGTCGTACAAGTCGGCGACGAAGTGGAAGTTATGGTTCTGGACATCGACGAAGAGCGTCGTCGTATCTCCCTGGGCATCAAGCAGTGCAAATCTAACCCATGGGAAGATTTCTCTGGCCAGTTCAACAAGGGCGATAAAATCTCCGGCACCATCAAGTCGATCACCGATTTCGGTATCTTCATTGGTCTGGACGGCGGCATCGACGGCCTGGTTCACCTGTCCGACATCTCCTGGAACGAAGTTGGCGAAGAAGCTGTTCGTCGTTTCAAGAAGGGCGACGAGCTGGACACCGTTATCCTGTCGGTTGACCCAGAGCGCGAGCGCATCTCCCTGGGCATCAAGCAACTGGAAAGCGATCCGTTCTCCGAGTACGTTCAAGAGAACGACAAGGGCGCCATCGTTAAAGGCACTGTGAAAGAAGTTGACGCTAAAGGCGCCATCATCGTTCTGGCCGACGATATCGAAGCGACTCTGAAAGCCTCCGAAATCAGCCGTGATCGCGTTGAAGACGCGCGCAACGTTCTGAAAGAAGGTCAGGAAGTAGAAGCCAAGATCATCAGCGTTGACCGCAAGAGCCGTGTAATCCAGCTCTCCATCAAGTCCAAAGACGAAGTGGAAGAGAAAGAAGCAATCCAGAGCCTGAAATCGGCTCCGGAAGCTGCACAAGGCGAGACCACTATGGCCTCCCTGCTGCGCGAAGCTATGGCTAAGCAGAACTAAGTTCTGTAAGGCTGTAAAAAGGGCGACTTCGGTCGCCCTTTTTTGTGCCTGCAATTTGTTGAATCAACAAGCGAGAACCAAGGCATTTAGCTCGGGGTCAGAACTGACTATAGTCTTGGTAAAAGCGTTACCCGTTTTGTTGTTGTTTTAATAAGGATTTCAATGAACAAGCTTATCGTAATATTCGCAGTGGTAATGCTTGCAGGCTGCTCAGTCACCAGCGCCAAAACTCACGCCAGGCGCGGCGTCAGCGGCATAGAGGTCGACTGCTCCGGTCTTGGCAACGGCTGGGATAAGTGCGAGAGGCGCGCCGCTCGTGAATGCAAGATGCAGGGCTATAAGGTCATCACTCGATCCAGCGACGCCAAGGATGAGGAGGGCGACTACCTGTTCGGCTGGAACCCCGCCGGCGCGGTTACTCGCAAGATGCTCGTCATATGCAATTGAGAGGTTTTGTGTTCTATTCAGGTGTTTATTTAACCAGCAGATAAGTTTATGCATGGGCTGTTCAAATTCATCAAGTCATGCTAAAACCTTCGAAGCGCTTTTCCTAGCTGCTTGAAAAAGAAGGGAAAAATATGACGAAGTCGGAGTTGATCGAACGAATTGTCACCCATCAAGGGCTGCTCTCATCCAAGGATGTGGAGTTGGCTATTAAGACCATGCTTGAGCAAATGTCCCAGTGCCTGGCTACCGGGGATCGGATTGAGATCCGTGGATTTGGGAGTTTTTCGCTGCACTATCGTGCGCCACGGGTAGGGCGCAATCCTAAGACTGGGCAGTCGGTAAGTCTGGATGGGAAATTTGTGCCTCATTTCAAGCCGGGGAAGGAACTGCGGGATCGGGTGAATGAAGATGAGGAAGAAGGCGTCTGAGTGGCGTTAGGGTGGGAGTAAGTCATGCGTGGGATTAAACGTGTTTTTCTGATGTTGGTAGTGCTAGCTGTTGCACTGATGGTTGCAGCTTTTGTGTTGGAGAACCAACAAGGCGTCTCTCTTTCGTTCCTGGGGTGGGCCACCATGCAACTGCCAGTGGCCGTTTATGTCGTCGCTGCGCTAATCGTCGGGTTGTTGATAGGTCCCTTTTTTTGCGTATTGGCAGCCAGTGTCCGCCGTAATAAGCGAGCGTCGGCTGCGCGCGGATAAAGTTCCTCCTCGCGACCGCTTCTCCCTATGGGTTGTGTAGGGGGCTATTTTCCTTCCGGGTAATCGTCAAGTGAGGCCCGCATTATTTGGAGGGGCTCTACTGAAAGCGCGCCCTTCCTCTTGCTCAGTCGAGTTAATCGATACCTTGAACTTAGGATTTTCTTCATAAAAATCAGTCAGTTGCGGATAGATTGCCTAGGGTTGGCGTTATAAAAGCGCCACGTCAAGGTTCAAAGCGCACCGGTTATCGGGTAAAATGCAGCCCATCAACGATAGCTGGCGTCTTGCGTTTTCAGTGCTAGTAGTTAGGCGGGATTCGGCCGGCGATCTGCTACTGTGAATACCCTCATATCTGTGTGAAAACTCCTCCAGTTTTGTGTTCGAACAAATGCCGAGGCAGCAATTAATCGGCTCGCGATCAATTCTATTTGCGGGTCTTGTCTTTAAGCAATATTTGGCTTAAGCCCAGTAAGCAAAAGAATTTTACGGTGAGCGCGATGCAGATTCCATTTAATAAACCACCCTATACGGGTAACGAAGATCAATATGTAATACGTGCCATGCGCAGTGCCAAGATGTCTGGTGACGGTGAGTTTACCATTGGTTGTCAGCGTTGGTTTGAGAAAACATTCTCTTGTGAAAAAGCGTTATTGACACCTTCGTGCACTCAAGCGCTCGAAATGGCTGCTATCTTGATAGATATACAGCCGGGTGACGAAGTCATCATGCCAAGCTATACCTTTGTAAGTACTGCTAACGCATTTGTACTTCGAGGCGCGAAGATTGTTTTTGTAGATATTCGGCCAGACACAATGAATATTGATGAAACGCTTATCGAAGCGGCGATCACTACAAAAACTAAGGCGATTGTGCCCGTTCATTATGCCGGTGTTGCCTGTGACATGGATGTGATCATGGATATTGCGCAGCGACATGACTTGTTTGTCGTGGAAGATGCTGCTCAGGGCATGATGTCGACTTATAAAGGGCGTTGGCTAGGGACCATCGGGCATTTGGCTGCTTATAGTTTTCATGAAACAAAAAACTACACCAGTGGCGGTGAAGGTGGTTTGTTGTTAATCAATGATAAGCGCTTTATTGGTCGCGCCGAAATCATTAGGGAAAAGGGTACTAATCGCAGCCAGTTCTTTAGAGGTATGATTGATAAATATACATGGGTTGATATTGGTAGTAGTTATTTGCCGGGGGAATTGCAGGCCGCTTATTTATTTGGGCAATTAGAATACGCGACGCTCATTAATGATTCTAGACTCAGTATTTGGCAGCACTACCGTACGGCCTTCGCAGAGTTGGCGGCGACGGAACTGATTGAAGTTCCGACCATTCCAAATGGCTGTGTGGCCAATGCGCATATGTTTTATATCAAAGTAAAAGATATCGCTGCACGCGGGGCAGTTCTCAGCCATTTGAAGGATGCCAGCGTGGGGGCGGTTTTTCATTATGTTCCACTTCACAGCGCGCCTGCAGGTGTTTTGCTCGGTCGATTCAACGGTGAAGACCGTTTTACTACCAGGGAAAGCGAGCGTCTTATTCGTTTGCCTGTCTGGCATGGTATGACAGAGGCTGAGATCCAGCATGTTATCAATTCCGTGATAGGTGCAGTTAATGCCCTCGGCCGGTAAGTTGGATGGCTCAAACCGAGGTATGCTGATCGGCGCTTTTTTTACAAGCGCTGCTCAAGCGTCAAAGATATTGGTTGGCTTCTGTTTACTAAAATTAATCGCCGTGTACATGGGGGCGGATGGCCTCGGCAAGCTGGGTCATTTCATGAGCTTGGTATCTATCGCTGTGTTGCTGGCAGGGGGCGGTATAAGCCACGGCGTAATCAAGTACGTCGCGGAGTTTAAAGAAAGTCATTTTAAAATGTACAAATTGTTCTCGACGTCAATATTCTACGCCTTGGGTTTTTGCCTTGTGGCGTTTGTTTTTCTGCTTGTTTTTTCAGAAAAAATTTCGACGCTAATATTCGGGCGGCGTGAAGACTTCTGGATTGTTATAGTGCTGGCCTTTGCTCAATTTGTATTTGCGTTCAATATTTTGTTCTCCGGTTTTTTTAACGGTCTAGGGAAACTGAAGGTAAACGCCAGCGTTCAGGTTATTTCCAATATTCTTGTGCTCCCCATAATCTGGTGGTTAATTTCCGCATGGGGTGTGTCTGGTGCAGCGATGGCAATGGTGTCATTGTTTACCATGCCCGCGCTCATTTCTTTGTTTTTTCTGAGGAGGATGTCGATTTTCAGAATGGTCAAGTGGCAGAAGTTTGATATAACACTTGGCAGGAATTTTTCCCGATTCGGATTGATGCTGCTTGTCAGCGCCTTAATGTTTCCAGTGGTCGAAATAATCATCAGGGAATCGCTAATAACGCAGGTGGGCTATGCCCAGGCGGGAATTTGGCAAGGGAGTATCAAGCTCTCGAGCGCGTATATTGGTTTTTTCAGCGTTTTTTTAGCATCATATTACATGCCGCTGGTGTCATCGACTCAAGATAAAGCAGCGGTTAAAGCCCAGGTAGTGAAATTTCTTCTATTGGTAATGGCGGCTTTCTTAGCTGGCGGTAGTGTTCTTTATTTTGGGCGTAGTTTTTTTATCCCAGCATTATTATCTTCCGAATTTCATGAATTGGAAGGCTATATAATTTATCAGTTGATTGGCGATTTTTTTAAAGTCTCTGCTTATGTTGTTGGTTTCGTCGCGGTGGCGAAGGCGGCAACGAAACTATATATCTTGGCTGAAGTGCTGCAGGCGCTACTTTTTATCGGCTTGACATTTACTGTAGGGCGCGAAGTGGGTGGGGTGCACGGTGTCATGTATGCTTACATGCTAGCATATATCATATACTTTATGATTTCGATGGCCGGTTTTATTTATTGGGCACGTAACTGATGGGCATGCAGTTTTTTCTCCCGCTGTATCTCGTATTCGGATTTCTGGTCATCGTCGCCGCGTGGGACATACTGGGTGAACAGAAACTGCCGCAAGCGGTTGTTTCTGCTCTGATGGGGGTGCCGCTTTTCCTATTGGCAACCTTCAGGGTGGCCGGTGTGGGCAATGACGATCTTGCTTACCTGACAATGCTGCATGAAATTCCTTCAATTTTGGAATGCAGCAATATTTATTGTGATTACAGCTATACAACATTTAATATCGAATTCGGTTTCTTTATGCTTCTCTCAACGCTCGCGGCGTTAGCGAGAAACTCTTATATGTTATTTGGGGTCAGTTCACTGGCGGCGATAAGTTTCAATGTTAGGAGTATTCGGTATTTCTCTCCTTACTTTGCCTTGGGTATGCTGATTTACTTTACGCATTTTTATCTTGCGAAGGACTTGAACGCGATACGTCTGGGGATAGCCTCTGGCATAGTATTTTTAGCCGCGACGTATCTTCATAAAAAACAATATATGCTGTTGGCGTTTTATCTTGCGCTGGCGATGACTGTACACGTGTCGTCGGCTTTTTTTATAGTTCCTGTCGTGTTGTATATGCTCAGGCCAACACGCGTGATGTATCTGTTGCTCACGGTAGTTCTTGTTTTGATGACATCCTTTGTTGACTCGAAATGGTTGTTGCGGCAAATGGCGTTCATCAGTTTTATCAGTGAAAAAATTGACTCATATCTAACCACTGAAAAGTACGGCTACGCATTGCCACTTTTTGATATGGTCAATATTAAGAATTTACTTCTGATTATAGCTGGGTGGGTGTGGTGGAAAAAGCTGGAGGTAAGCTATCCCACTTTCAATCTCGTTTTCTGCGTTTTTTATTGCGCGACGTTCTTGCGAATTGTCTTGGGCGACTTTGCAATTCTTGCAGGTCGCGGGTACGCGAGTATATCAATGTTTGAATATATACTGTTGCCTATGATTGCAGTGCATCTTTTTGGCAAGAGAAATGGCTTTTTGATTGTCGCTGTCTACGCCCTCGGTGCACTTTATTTGAATCTGAGCAGCAATTTAAGGTGGACGGGCGGTTCTGAAATTTTTTTTGATTTTTTATAATTTTTCTCGGTGAGTGTATGAAGAATATTTTGCTTGTATTGGGTGGCTTGGCCATTGGTGGCGTTGAGACCTATGTTGTCAGGTTGTCTAAATACCTCAGTCAGTCCGGGTGTAATGTAACAGTTACATTACTTTCGAATAAGTATGACGCAGGCCTGTTCAATGAGTTGTCTAATTACGCTACAGTCAATATCGTAGAACATCTGCCATTTTTTCCTGCGTCCAGTTGGATAAATGCGCTGTTGCCCGTGCCAAAGGATCCGGTTATATACGATGTCGTTCATGTGGTGGACGTGTTAACGTTGGCTTATGTTTTTTTGAATAAGGCGCGGTTGAAGTTCACTTTCCTTAGTATTGGTATCTATCACTCTATGGAAATCAGTTGGTGGCGGGGTCGAAATATATATTTCAGAAAGAAAATGCTCGAATTGTATGATAAAAACGTCCACTTGACGCTGTTTCCTAATGAGCGAACCGCGGAGATGGCAGCGGCGCTTTCTAATGTCGATGTGGCGACGCTGGATGTATTGCCGCTGGGGGTATCCTTTGAAAGCTATAGTACTCGTCAACCACTTCAATCGTCTCTGCGCATCGTTTCCATAGGCCGTTTAGTCGATTTTAAAGTTTATAATAAGCATGTCATCGCACAGCTGTCAGAGCTTCGTAAACGTGCAAATTTTGAGTATTTTATCTACGGCGCCGGTCCAGAGCACGCTGCGCTTATCTCGCTGGCTGAGACATGCGGTGTCAGTGATTATGTGCACTTTATGGGCGAAGTGGAGTATGCCGAGCTCCCCAGCATTTTCGACGGCGCGTTTTGTTTCGTGGGCTCTGGTACGACGATCATTGAAGCATCTGCAGCCGGTATTCCTTCGGTGGTGGGCATTGAATCCATAGAGTTACCGCTGACGTGTGGTCTATTTTCGGATGTCTCAGGGTATTCCTACAACGAAGTGTCAGCGACTACAGTGAGAGTAGGGATTCGGGAAACAATCGAGATGTTACATAGTATGAGTCCTGAGGGATACAGCGAAGTTTCTGATAAACATCGGCAAAAAGCCAAATCGTTTGATATCGTTGAAACATCAAAGCGGTTTGTTGAGCTGTCTAATCGGACCCCTGTATTTGATATTTCAATTAATCGCTGGGTTGCCATGTTGTCATTTGTCAAGTCAGTTATTCTTCAGGGGCCTAAAGCGCTTAAGTCCCGATTTTATAGTGTGGGATGATATGTCTTTGAATATAGCGATTGTCACTCAGTATTTTTATCCTGAGAGCTTCATTATCAATGATGTTGCCGAGGAGTTGGCGTGCTTCGGGCACACTGTTGAAGTCTTTACAGGACAACCTAATTATCCCGAAGGCGATACCTACAAAGGTTATGACTCCACTGCTTGTAGTGAGCAGATCTACAAGGACAGAGTAAAAGTTCATAGGGTTCCGTTGAGGCCCAGAAAGTCAGGTGGCGCTAAAAACTTGCTTCTCAACTACCTTTCCTTTGTGGCAAATGGCGTTAGGTACTTCCCGAAACAAAACGCTGGTAAGCAATTTGACGCAATCATCGTTTTTGCGGTTTCGCCGATTACAGCAGCTATTCCTGCCATCGTGTTAAAACGTTCCAGCAAGGCTCACTTGATGGTTTGGGTGCAGGATTTGTGGCCGGAAACGCTCAAGGCAACAGGGTTTATCAAAAATCCAATGCTGTTGAAGGCAATAGGTGTCTTGGTGCGTTTTATCTACGCACGGGCGGACACGGTCTTGGTTCAATCTGAAGCGTTCATTTCCTCTGCGTCCAAGTACGTGGCGAAAGACAAGCTCGTCTACTACCCCAACTCTTACCGCGTTGCAGCCACGCAAGCGAATGCTGTTGATGGCGTGCCGCTTGAGGTCCGCCAGTTATTGCTGTCGAATTTTTGCGTGGTCTTTGCCGGGAACCTTGGGTTTGCACAGTCCTTGGAGACTATTGTCGATGCCGCCAAGGCTCTGGTGCACCTGGATTGCAAGATTGTCGTGGTGGGCAGTGGTAGCCGTTTGGATTGGATGCAGGAACAAAAACGCCAGCACCATCTGCACAATCTGGAACTCGTAGGCCGTTTGCCCTCCTCAGCTATGCCCGAATTGTTCGCAAAAAGTGGGGCGTTACTGGTGACACTCAAGCGAGAAGAGATATTCGCATTGACCATACCCAGTAAGATCCAAGCCTATATGGCAGCAGGCAAGCCTATTCTGGCTGCTCTGGATGGCGAAGGGGCCAGGATTTTGGCCCAGGCGGGGGCTGGCTTATGTTCGCAAGCAGAGGATGCCGCAGCGCTGGCCAAGAACATTGAGGCGCTCTACGAGGCTACGCCGGAAAAAAGAGCCGCCTACGGAGCGGCGGCATTCAGGTTTTTCTGTGACAATTACGAAATGAAGACGCAATGCCATCGATTGGTACAAATTATTGAAAACCGTATTGCCAACTCTTAGAGATCAATCATGAAAATATTAGTGCTGGGCGTGACGGGAATGCTTGGAAGTACCGTGTTCAAGTACATTTCCAATCACACTTCACATAGCGTTTTCGGTACTATGCGTGGCAAAGGCGGGGCCAATTACTTCGAAGAGAAGCATGCGTGCTGCTTTTATTCGGATGTTGATGTTTTGGATTACGAGTCTTTGGTAGCGGTGTTTGAAAAAAACCGTCCTGACGTGGTGATCAACTGTGTCGGCCTGATCAAGCAATTAGCCCAAGCCAAAGATCCCCTGTCGACGCTGCCGCTCAATTCAATGCTGCCGCATCGCCTGTCCAAGTTATGCCAATTGATTAACGCACGGCTGATTCATATCAGTACCGACTGCGTATTTACTGGAACGAAGGGCATGTACCTCGAATCCGATACGTCGGATGCAGTGGACCTTTACGGTAAATCCAAATTCATTGGTGAGGTGAATGATCAGCCTCATGCGATAACGTTGCGCACTTCGATTATTGGCCATGAGTTAGCAAGTAGTGCATCTCTGGTCGACTGGTTTCTGTCCCAGGAAGGTTCGGTAAAGGGCTTCACGAAAGCTATTTTTTCCGGTGTGCCTACCGTAGAGCTGGCTCGTATCATCGCTGAGTTTGTACTGCCAAAACCAGAGTTATCCGGTCTTTATCACGTCTCTGCCAAACCAATTGATAAATTTACGCTGCTGACCGAAATCGCTAAGGTCTACCAGAAAAATATCGATATTATTCCCGATAACCAATTAGCGATCGATCGTTCCCTTGACTCGACGCGCTTTCGGGAGGCCGTGGGTTATAATCCGCCGTCATGGCCGGAGCTGATTCAGTTTATGCGCGCACAGCGATAAATTAGGAGGTTTTATGTTTGATAACAAAATTTTGATGATTACCGGTGGCACTGGTTCTTTCGGTAATACCGTTTTAAAGCGCTTTCTCGACACCCAAGTAAAAGAAATTCGGGTATTCAGTCGCGACGAGAAAAAACAGGAAGATATGCGCATTGCGTTGGGCAATGACAAAGTCAAGTTCTATATTGGTGATGTGCGTGACTACGCGAGCATTTCCCAAGCCATGGTGGGCGTCAATTATATCTTTCACGCGGCGGCACTCAAGCAGGTTCCGTCCTGTGAGTTTTACCCAATGGAGGCTGTCAAAACCAACGTTCTGGGTACAGAGAACGTGCTCAACGCGGCCATTGCGAACAATGTAGAACGTGTCGTGGTGTTGAGCACTGACAAAGCGGTGTACCCGATCAACGCCATGGGTATTTCCAAGGCTATGGCGGAAAAGCTGGTGGTTGCCAAGTCCAGAATGATCCCACAAGGCGGCCCGGTTATTTGCTCCACGCGTTACGGCAATGTCATGGCCTCGCGGGGTTCGGTCATCCCGTTGTTCGTCAATCAGCTGAAACAAGGCGGCGAATTGACGGTTACCGATCCCAATATGACCCGCTTCTTGATGTCGCTGGAAGACTCCGTGGACTTGGTGTTGCATGCTTTCGAGTTTGCCGAGCAAGGCGATATTTTCGTGCAAAAGGCTCCGGCCTCTACGGTAGAGGATTTGGCGCAAGCGCTGAAAGAACTGTTCAAGCGTTTAAATGCGATTAAAGTTATTGGCACTCGACACGGTGAGAAACTTTATGAGTCGCTGATTTCGCGGGAGGAAATGGCCAAGGCCGAGGACATGGGGCGCTACTATCGGATTCCGGCGGATAATCGCGACTTGAATTATGAGAAGTACTTTGTCGAAGGCGAAACGCATATTTCCGAGTTGGATGATTACACCTCCCATAATACAGAACGTTTGGACGTCGAAGGTGTTAAAACGCTGTTGTTGAAGTTGGAGTTTATTCAGGAGCAGCTCAATGCTTAAGGTCATGACGCTAGTCGGTACTCGCCCGGAACTTATTAAGATGAGTCGGGTGATCGCAGAACTCGATAAACAGACTCAGCATATTTTGGTTCACTCGGGCCAGAATTATGACTATGAGCTTAATCAAGTGTTTTTTGACGAGCTGGACATTCGCAAGCCCGACCACTTTTTAGGCGCCGTTGGCGAAACTGCGGCTCAGACAATTGCAGAGGTGATCGCCAAATCAGACGCGCTTTTTGAGTTGGAAAAACCCGACGCCCTGTTGCTCTACGGGGATACGAATACGTGTCTGGCGGTTATATCCGCCAAACGTCGAAAAATCCCGGTATTCCACATGGAGGCGGGGAATCGCTGTTTCGACCAGCGTGTACCCGAGGAACTCAACCGCAAAGTGCTGGACCATTTGAGTGATATCAATATGGTACTCACCGAGCATGCACGTCGTTATTTACTGGATGAAGGTGTGCGTCCCGAGACCATTATCAAGACCGGGTCGCATATGGCGGAAGTCTTGCAGCATTACATGCCCAAAATTGAAGCATCGGATGTTCTGGTTCGAGAAGGGCTGGTCGCGGGGCAATATTTTATTGTCAGCGCGCACCGTGAGGAAAACGTTGATACCCCAGACAATTTGAAGGATTTGCTCGGTTCACTGAAGGCACTGGCAGACGAATACCACTATCAGGTCATCGTCTCTACTCACCCTCGCACCCGCAAGCGCCTTGAGGCACTGGGCGAGTCTCTGGATCATCCACTGATTCGCTTCGTAAAGCCGTTTGGCCTGCTCGACTACATCAAATTGCAGATGGAGGCGTTTTGCGTGGTGTCCGACAGCGGTACTATCACCGAAGAAGCCTCGTTGCTGAACTTGCCGGCAGTCACCATCCGCAATGCTCATGAGCGACCAGAGGGCATGGATGCAGGCACGCTGATAATGTGTGGGTTGAGAGCCGAGCGCGTTCTTGATTCGGTGCGTATCGTCACCACGCAACATGTTCGTGGCGAGCGGGCGCTTGCGGTGGTCGATGATTATCTTGGCGGTGCTGTATCCAAGAAAGTCGTGCGTATTGTGCACAGTTATACTGATTATATTAATCGCACTGTTTGGTCTAAGTCGTAGGCAAGGAGCTTTACGTGCACATTTTCGTCACTGGAGCTTCGGGATTTGTCGGCAGCCGGTTGGTTCAAGTGTTAGCCGCTCGTGCTGACACTCGTGTCACTGTTGCCGCAAGGGGCCGTCATCTTACCTGCGCAACGGCCGAGCGGGTGGTTCGATTCGAGGACCTTGCAACGGCGAGTTTCTCGGCGGAACTGTCTGGGGTGGACGCAGTGGTCCATTGCGCCGCTCGTGTTCACGTCATGAACGACTTGGAAGCTAACCCCCTTCACGCATTCCGCGTGGTCAATGTCGAAGGCACGCTTAACGTGGCGCGTCAGGCTGCGGAGGCTGGGGTACGTCGCTTTGTGTTTCTCAGCTCGATCAAGGTCAACGGCGAAGGCACCGAGCCCGGTGTGCCGTTTACTGCTGATCAGCCAGGCAACCCGGTAGACCCTTACGGGGTTTCAAAGATGGAAGCCGAGCAGCGCCTTCGGGAGTTGGCCCTAACGACGGGTATGGAGGTGGTGATCATTCGCCCCGTACTGGTTTATGGGCCAGGTGTGAAAGCTAATTTTCTGAGCATGATGCGTTGGCTGCATAAGGGGTTACCTTTGCCTTTTGGCGCCATTCATAACGCTCGCAGCCTTGTAGCGTTGGATAACCTGGTTGATCTGACCGTTCTGTGTCTGAGTCATCCGGCGGCTGCCAACCAGACCTTTATGGTCAGCGATGGCGAAGATTTGTCCACCACCGCCCTGTTACGCAAGATGGCATCAGCGTTGGAAAGGCCGGCGCGTCTGCTTCCCGTCCCTGCCGTTTTACTGAATGCCGCTGCCCGCATGCTAGGCAAGCGCAGCTTGTCTCAACGGTTGTGTGGTTCATTGCAGGTTGATATCGCCAAAACGCGTGCCGTTCTGGGGTGGACGCCGCCATTGTCAGTGGAACAGGCGTTGAGGCTCACTGCCTCGGATTACATGGAAAATGAAAAGAAATGAGTGAAGGGTGGATTGTTCTTGTTGTTGCATTAACCTCATTTTTGATGACTGCTGTACTTAGGCGTTATGCGCTTTCGCGAAGCATTATGGATATCCCGAATGCGCGCAGTTCGCATTCGATTCCCACGCCACGCGGTGGTGGTGTTGCAATCGTGCTGGCGTTTCTGGCGGTGACTCCTGTTTTGGGGTGGCTGGATTTGGTTTCGGCCCATACGTTGATCGCAATGGGAGGAGCCGGCGCGCTGGTAGCCGTACTGGGTTTTATGGATGATCATGGCCATATCGCTGCCCGCTGGCGCCTGACTGGCCATTTCGCATCAGCGATCTGGGCGTTGTTCTGGATGGACGGACTTGGCCCGCTGACGGTGTTCGGCTGGGAACTGCATCTGGGGCTGATCGGGAATATTCTGGCCGCTGTGTTTCTGGTCTGGATGCTCAACCTCTATAATTTTATGGATGGTATAGATGGGATTGCCAGTGTTGAAGCCATCTGCGCGTGCCTTGGTGGCTGTTTGCTCTTTGCGTTGAGTGGTCATCAGGACATGATTTGGTTACCGCTGCTCTTAGCTGCTGCGGTGAGCGCGTTCCTGGTTTGGAATTTCCCACCTGCCAAAATTTTCATGGGGGATGCCGGAAGCGGATTTCTGGGCATTATCTTGGGTTGTTTTGCGATTCAGGCCGGTTGGGTTCAATCATCGTTTTTCTGGGCCTGGTTGATTTTGTTGGGTGTGTTTGTGGTTGATGCAACGTTCACTCTGGTGCGCCGCCTGCTACGGGGCGATAAGGTCTACGAAGCGCATCGCAGTCATGCCTATCAGTTTGCTTCACGCAAGTTCGGTAGACACCTGCCAGTGACGTTGGCGGTGGCGGCCATTAATATCGTTTGGTTGTTGCCCATTGCACTCGGTGTTGTTCTATATGGATGGGATGGAACGTGGGCTCTGGTTGTCGCTTATCTACCGCTGATCTTCCTGGCGATCAAGTTTCATGCTGGAGAACTTGAGCGATCAGACGTTATTGACTGAGCCGCACGTGCAGCCGGGCAGAACGCCTCGAAGGGCTCATGGATGGCTTTACCAAGGCAAAGCATTAGGATGTTAAGAGGTGTTTGAAAACGCTATGGATAAGTTAAGGGCCTACTTGGTCGCTTTGCCTAGACGAAAAAAACGACTGATTCAGGTCGGCACGGATGTGTTTGTCGTTTGGGCTGCCTTATGGCTTGCTTTCGTTGTACGCCTGGGCATCGATGAATTGGCCAACCCGGTTCGTCTTCACCTCTGGTTGTTCATTGCCGCTCCAGTGATTTCAATTCCGCTGTTCATTCGCTTTGGTATGTACCGTGCTGTGATGCGCTACTTCGGCAACGACGCATTGATCGCGATTATCAAGGCGGTCAGCTTGTCTTCGCTCATTCTTGGCGTGGTGGTTTACTGGTACAGCAACCATCAAAATGTGGTTCCGCGCTCCATTATTTTCAACTACTGGTGGCTCAGTCTGATCATGGTAGGCGGCGTGCGACTTGGCATGCGCCAATACTTCTTGGGTGATTGGTTTTCCGCTGCGCAACATGTGCCGTTTACTAATCGTGAGGATGGGCTGCCGCGCGTCGCCATCTACGGCGCAGGCGCTGCCGGCAATCAATTGGTAGCCGCCTTGCGAATGGGGCGTGTTATGCGGCCGGTGGCTTTTATTGATGATGATTCTAGTATTTCCGAGCGCGTTATTTCCGGGCTGCAAGTGTATAAGCCCAAGCACATTCAACGCATGATCGATGCCACGGGGGCGCAGGAAATACTGCTGGCTATTCCATCCTCCAACCGCGGTCGCCGCCGTGAAATCCTCGGGTTTCTTGAAGGTTTCCCTCTGCATGTGCGCAGTGTTCCCGGCTTCATGGACTTGGCCAGTGGCAGGGTGAAGGTCGACGATATCCAGGAAGTCGATATTGCAGACCTTTTGGGTCGGGACACGGTGCCAGCCCAGCACGAATTGCTCGAACGCTGTATCAAAGGGCAGAACGTGATGGTAACGGGGGCGGGTGGGTCAATTGGTTCAGAACTGTGCCGGCAGATTCTTCCACTGCGCCCTAAATCGCTGCTGCTGTTCGAACACAGTGAGTTCAATTTATACAGCATCCTTTGCGAACTCGAAGAGCGTATTAACCGCGAGTCGCTACCGGTCAAAATTTTACCCATCCTGGGTTCGGTGCGTAACCAATCCAAGTTGCTCGATGTCATGAAAGCCTGGCACATCAGCACTGTTTATCACGCTGCCGCGTACAAACATGTGCCGATGGTGGAGCACAACATCGCCGAAGGCGTGTTGAATAATGTCATGGGCACACTGAATACGGCGCAAGCCGCATTGCAGACGGGCGTCGCCAATTTCGTGCTGATCTCTACCGATAAGGCGGTCCGCCCGACCAATGTGATGGGCAGTACGAAGCGCCTCGCCGAACTGACGCTGCAAGCCCTTAGTCGAGAGGTAGCCCCCGTATTGTTTGGCGACAATTCAAACGTCTCGCGCGTTAACAAGACCCGATTCACCATGGTGCGTTTCGGCAATGTCCTTGGCTCCTCTGGCTCGGTGATTCCGCTGTTCCACAGGCAAATCAAGTCGGGTGGCCCGGTGACCGTCACTCACCCGAAAATCACCCGCTACTTCATGACTATTCCGGAAGCTGCGCAGTTGGTAATTCAGGCCGGTTCCATGGGCTTGGGCGGCGACGTATTCGTGCTAGACATGGGCGAGCCGGTGAAGATTGTCGAGCTCGCTGAGAAGATGATTCATTTGTCGGGCCTCAGTGTGCGCTCTGATAAAAACCCTCATGGCGATATCGCCATCGAGTTTTCAGGACTGCGCCCCGGTGAAAAGCTTTACGAAGAATTACTTATCGGCGACAACGTAGTTGCAACTCAGCACCCGATGATCATGAGCGCCAATGAAGATCATCTGGCTTGGGATCTTCTCAAAGGTAAGTTGAACGAACTGTTGGGGGCCTTGGATCAGGACGATTACTCCCGTGTTCGACAGCTGCTGCGCGACACGGTAAGTGGCTATTCGCCGGATGGTGAAATCGTCGATCTTATTTTTCAACAGCGCCGTTTGGAGCCTTAAGCTCACACTCTGTAACGCCTGGGTTTTTGACTCCTTCCAGACATCGCCTAAGTTTGAAAAGCAGCTTCGGAAAGCTGCTTCTCTTCTACCGATGTCATGGAGCGTCACCAATGCAAAATACCTACATCTCTTCCCTGATCTTTGCCGTCGTCACCGCGTTTTCGGTTGCGACCACCGCAGCCCCTTCCATCAAACCCGAAGCCCCAGCCCCTGTCTCGGCGCAGATGAGCCAGGCCGAGCAATCCGCCAAAGTCAATCTCAACGCCGCTGATGCCGAAACCCTGCGTCGCGACCTGTTCGGTATTGGTGCCGCCAAAGCCAAGGCAATCATCGCTTACCGCGAAAGTAACGGCCCGTTTACGGCGGTGGACGAGTTACTGGAAGTAAAAGGCATCGGTAAAGCGTTGCTGGAAAAGAACCGCGAAAGGCTTGTTGTCAATTAAGTAAAGGGGGCCGGTCGTTGGCCGGCCTTTTTGCCATTTCGAAACCTGTGCCTTAGCTCTTCCCCGCAGCCTGTTCATGACGCGGTTCGCCAATTTTGCGTTTTCCACTTCTCGCCAACCCCAATGCGACCATCAGGGTCGACATTGTCGCCAAGCGCTTTTGCTCACATCCATTCCCTGATGCCGTTTTACATAGCCGTTAGAAAAAAACATAGCGCAGCCTCGGTTACAGACTCGCAAGTTAACCACTCTGTATTTCCCCTCGTGCGCCGGCCTTGGCATGAAAAGTGATTACATCTACCCGAAAGATTGTTCAACAATCCCGAGGTAGCCATGACGCTCAGTTTGTCTTTAGCCGACCAGATAGCTCTGGAGTTGCGCGCCGATATCATCGGTGGGCGGCTGTTGCCGGGTATGGCGTTGGTGGAGGTGGAATTGGTCAAGGCCTATAACGCGTCGCGCAATACCATCCGGGAAGCCTTGCATCGCCTGGGGCAGGAAGGGCTGACCCGCTATGTGCGCAATAAGGGGGTGGTGGTCCGACGATTGGAGCGCGCAGAGGTGCGGGATTTATTCGTCGTCCGTCGCACCCTTGAATTGCAGGCCATAGCCCTGAGCGGTGCGCTCACCCTGCAGCAATCGGAGTGCATGCAAAACGCGATTGACGCCACCACCCTGGCTCGCGAACGTGAAGATTGGCGAGCCGTGGCGACTCACAGTTTGCTGTTCCATCAGCAGATTGTGGGGTTGATGCGCAGCCCGTTGTTCGATGAGTTTTTCGCCCAAGTCATCGCGCAACTGCGCCTGGTGTTTTGCGCGGCGCCTGATGAGCAGCGTTTTCAATCGCCCTGGCTGGAGCGTGACCGTGAGATTTATCAATTATTGGTCCAGCAAGACAAGCCGGCGGCAGGGGAGGCGATGAGCTTGTACCTGGATGATTCGGAACGCCTGTCATTGGCCCTGTTTTCCTATCCCTGATCGAGGACTTGCACCATGTACAAAGACTATCCGGCCGCTTATCAGGTCAGTAAGGGTTCAGCGCTGCAGGTCGACACTGCGTTTTATGAGCGTATTCGTGATCGGGCGGATAAACGTACGTTGATCGAGCAGTTCGAGGTACCGATTCGAACGGGCAAAGCGTGGAAGGTGCCGGCAGGGCATGTGTTTCGTGTGACCACGCCGGTGGGGCCGCAGGTGGGGGATTTTAACGTGTGGAATGCCCATGATCCGCGCGAGCGTCTGTGGGCGGCGCGTACTCGCCAGTTGCAGGGGGCGCATGTCAGCACCCATGATCGGCTGTGGTCGAACCTGCCATTTTTGCGGCCTCTGGTAACCATCACCGATGACAGCCTGGCCAGTTACGGCATCGATGAACACGGCGGGCGCCTGCACGATTTGCTGGGCACGCGTTGCGATCCCTATGTGAACCGCATGTTGACCGGTGAGGACTTCCATCACCATTGCCATTCGAACCTGACCCGTGCGGTATTACCCCACGGTCTGACAGAGTTTGATGTGCATGACGTGCTGAATATCTTCCAATGTACGGGCCTGAATCACGACGACATGTATTTCATGAAGGCGTGCCCGGCGCAGAAGGGCGATTACCTGGAGTTTTTTGCCGAGATAGATGTGTTGTGCGCGCTGTCGACGTGCCCGGGTGGGGATTTGTCGCTGCCCATGTGGGGGCCGGATGCACAGGACCCGCTGACGGTCTGCCGTCCGCTTGGGGTTGAGATCTATAAGCTGGAGGATGAACTATTGAGCGGCTGGAGCCAGCCGGAGCGTGCTGCCTATAAGGGGCAGCACGGGTTGCATATCGCCAAGGCGGACTGGGAGTAAGCAGCCCTAGCGATCCTGCGCATCCTTGGCATCCGCCTGGGCGTTGCGCTCGGCTACGCGTTTGCGTTGTTCGTCGGTGAGCTCCACCTTGTTGGCGCTGTCACGCAGCATCATCAGCCCACCGACGATCGACCCGATCGCAACCACCATAATCAACCACGCATACCACGGCATAAGGCTCTCCTTGAGGCAGCTTGCCGTGGGAGAATTTTCCCACGGCAATAGCTGCTTTGAGTAACGGGCTTTCTGAGTAGTTCAGTGTAGTCCCGTTCTGCCTCGAAACCTTAGAGCCCGGTCAACATTGCGTCCACCGGTGCATCGGCACGGTCCTGCGCGGTCAGTTGGAAATAGATAAAACCCACCGCCATAAAGCCCAGGAAGATCAGGCCGATCAGCGTGTTGAACCAGGCCATCGCCACCAGGCACACCACCGCCAGTACCAGCGCAATGCCGGGCACGATTGGATAACCCGGTGCGCGGAAGGTGCGTTCCAGCAGCGGTTCGGTCTTACGCAGTTTGAACAGGCTGAGCATGCTCATGATGTACATCACGATGGCGCCGAAGACGGCCATGGTGATCATCGCCGCGGTCAGGGTCATGCCGCCCAGGTTGATCAGGCCGTCGCTGTAGATGGCGGCAATACCGACGACACCACCGGCGATGATGGCGCGATGGGGCGTCTGAAAACGCGACAGTTTGGCGAGGAAAGACGGTAGATAACCGGCGCGAGCCAGGGCAAAGAACTGGCGCGAGTAGCCAAGGATAATCCCGTGGAAGCTGGCCACCAGGCCAAACAGGCCGATCCACACCAGCATGTGCAACCAGCCGGAGCTGTCGCCCACCACGGTTTTCATCGCCTGTGGCAGCGGGTCGTTGATGTTCGACAGGGTGCGCCAGTCACCCACGCCGCCGGCGAAGAACATCACGCCCATGGCCAGGATCACCAGGGTGAGGATGCCGCTGATGTAGGCCTTTGGAATGGTGCGCTTCGGATCTTTCGCTTCCTCGGCGGCCATGGCCGCGCCTTCGATGGCGAGGAAGAACCAGATGGCAAACGGAATTGCCGCAAACATCCCGGCAATCGCCGGGGCGCCAAACGTGTCGGAACCGGCCCAGCCGTTCAGTGCGAAATTGCTGAAGCTGAAGGCTGGCGCGACTACACCCATGAACACCAACAGCTCGGCCACGGCGAGCACGCACACCACCAGTTCGAAGGTGGCGGCGAGTTTCACGCCGAGGATGTTCAGGCCCATGAACACGATGTAGGCGCCGACGGCCGCGTGTTTCGGGTCCAGCGCCGGAAACTGCACGTTCAGATAAGCGCCGATGGCCAACGCGATAGCGGGTGGGGCGAAGACGAATTCGATTAAAGTGGCGAGCCCCGCAATCAAGCCGCCTTTCTCACCAAAGGCGCGGCGGCTGTAGGCAAACGGGCCGCCTGCATGGGGAATTGCGGTGGTCAGCTCGGTGAAACTGAAGATAAAGCAGGTGTACATCGCGGCGACCATCAACGAGGTCACCAGAAAGCCCAAGGTCCCGGCCACGCCCCAGCCGTAGCTCCAGCCGAAATACTCCCCGGAAATCACCAGCCCGACGGCAATGCCCCATAAGTGCAGGGTGCCCAAGGTGGGTTTGAGTTGTGTGTTCATTGTGCTGCGCTCCCGGAACGGTTTGGAATGATTCAAGGTGTTGCAGCGGCCATGCCAGCCTGAGAATCATTGTCGTAAAGCGACGCAACTGTCGCCTGGGGGACGGTTTGGCGTTTGAAATTTCTCGGCGTTGCACCAGAGGGGTGCGGCGGTGACTGTGCCGGCGCTATCGGGAGCAAGCTCCCTCCCACATGTTGACCGGATACATCCTTGGAATACGGTTCAATGTGGGAAGGGGCTTGCTCCCGATAACGCCCGCCCAAACGCCGAATACCCCGGCGTAAACCCCGCATAAACCCACTCTTTACGCCATCTTTACGCCCCGCCTACCCTCATGCTCTCGTTCCTTTACGCCACTCCTGCGGACAATTGCCCCACACGCGGCACTCGCCGCTAAACGGAGAGACTTCCATGAGCGTTCTGGACGGGGTGTCACTGCTATTGGCCGTGGCGCTGTTCATTTATCTGCTGGTTGCGCTGTTACGCGCGGATCGGAACTAGGAGCGGGCTATGCACAGTTATGACTATTGGCTGATCATCGCCTTCTTTGCCGTGGTGCTGGTGCCGGCGCCGTTCCTGGGGCGGTTCTATTACAAGGTGATGGAAGGCCAGCGCACGTGGCTCAGCCCGCTGCTGGGGCCTGTCGAGCGGGCCTGTTATCGCCTGGCCGGCGTGGACGCGCAGCAGGAACAAAGCTGGCGCAAATACATGTTGGCGTTGCTCGCGTTCAACCTTGCGGGCTTTTTGCTGCTGTTCGCGATTTTGCTGTTCCAGGGATCTCTCCCACTGAACCCGCAGAAATTGCCGGGCCAGGAATGGACGCTGGCCTTCAACACCGCAGTCAGTTTCATGACCAACACTAACTGGCAGAACTACAGCGGCGAAGCGTCCCTGAGTTACCTCAGCCAGATGGCCGGCCTGACCGTGCAGAACTTCGTCAGTGCAGCCACTGGTCTGGCAGTCCTGGTCGCGTTATGCCGTGGGATTGGTCGCAAATCTTCTCAGACTCTCGGTAACTTCTGGGTCGATATGACCCGCGCCACCCTCTACGGGCTGTTGCCGTTGTGCCTGGTGCTGGCACTGTTCCTGGTGTGGCAGGGCGTACCGCAGACCTTCGCCCATTACGTCGATGCCGTGACGATGCAAGGCGTGGATCAGGTGATCCCGCTGGGCCCGGCGGCCAGTCAGATCGCGATCAAGCAACTGGGTACCAACGGTGGTGGCTTCTTCGGCGTCAACTCGGCGCACCCGTTTGAAGACCCTACCGCCTGGGCCAATCTGTTTGAAGTGGCGTCGATCATCCTGATCCCGGTGGCATTGGTGTTCACCTTCGGCCACTACGTCAAAGACTTGCGCCAGAGCCGCGCCATTCTGGGCTGCATGCTCGCGCTGTTCCTGATCGGCGGCGCGACGTCACTGTGGGCTGAGTACCAGCCCAACCCGAGCCTGAACAACCCGGCCGTGGAGCAAACCGCGCCGCTGGAAGGCAAGGAAGCGCGCTTCGGCACCACCGGCACGGTGCTCTGGTCGGTGACCACCACGGCGGCGTCCAACGGTTCGGTCAACGGCATGCAAGACAGCCTCAGCCCTCTGAGTGGGATGGTGGCGCTGGTCAACATGATGGTCGGCGAAGTGATCTTCGGCGGCGTCGGCGCGGGTATGTACGGCATGTTGCTCAACGTGTTGATTGCGGTGTTCCTGGCCGGCCTGATGATCGGTCGAACCCCGGAATACCTCGGCAAAAAACTCCAGGCCAAAGAAGTGCAGTTACTCGTCGTGACGCTGTTGGTGATGCCGGTGGGCGTGCTTGTGCTCGGTGCTATTGCCGCCAGCCTGCCAGGCCCGGCCAGTGCCATCAGCAACCCTGGCCCCCATGGTTTCAGCCAGTTGCTGTACGCCTACACCTCGGCCAGCGCCAACAACGGGTCGGCGTTCGCGGGCTTCAGCGCCAATACGCCGTTTCACAACCTGATGCTTGGCCTGGGCATGTTGATCGGGCGCTTCGGCTACATCCTCCCGGTACTGGCCCTGGCCGGCAGCCTGGCGATGAAAAAGAGCGCACCGATTGGCCAGAACAGCTTCCCCACCCACGGACCGCTGTTCGTGACCCTGTTGACCGTGACCATTTTGCTGGTGGGCGGCCTGACTTTCCTGCCGACGCTGGCGTTGGGCCCTATTGCTGAACACCTGAGCATGGGCTTCTAAAAGGGGATATGAAGATGAATATGCCTGCAAAAAACGCGGCCCCGACCAATACTCAGGCGCCTGCCAAAACCGCCATTTCCGCGCTGTGGCGCCCGGCGCTGATCCAGGCGTTCGTCAAACTGGACCCGCGCCAGTTGCAACGCTCACCGGTGATGCTGGTGGTTGAGCTGACCGCGATCCTCACGACCGTGCTGTGCTTTGTGCCTGATACCGCCGTGCCCACGTTTGTCGCCGTACAAATCGCCGTGTGGCTGTGGTTCACCGTGCTGTTCGCCAACTTCGCCGAAGCCTTGGCCGAAGGCCGCGGCAAGGCCCGCGCCGACAGCCTCAAGGCCGGCAGCGAGGGCCTCAGTGCACGGCGCAAGGAGGCCGACGGCAGTTTCAAGGTGGTGCCGGCCACCAGCCTGCGCAAAGGCGATGTGGTGCGTGTTGCCGCTGGGGAGATGATCCCCGGTGACGGCGAGGTCATCGAAGGCATCGCGGCGGTCAACGAAGCGGCGATCACCGGCGAGTCCGCCCCGGTAATCCGCGAGTCCGGCGGTGACCGTTCGGCCGTCACCGGCAATACACGCCTGGTCTCGGACTGGCTGCTGATCCGCATCACCGCCAACCCGGGCGAGTCGACCCTGGACCGCATGATCGCGTTGGTGGAAGGCGCCAAACGCCAGAAAACCCCCAACGAAGTTGCGCTGGATATTCTGCTGATCGGTCTGACGCTGATCTTTTTGTTGGTGGTCGTCACCCTGCAGCCGTTCGCCCACTTCGCCAATGGCAGCTTGCCGCTGGTGTTCCTGGTCGCACTGCTGGTGACGCTGATTCCGACGACCATTGGCGGCTTGTTGTCGGCCATCGGCATCGCCGGTATGGACCGCCTGGTGCGCCTCAATGTGATCGCCAAATCCGGCCGCGCCGTGGAAGCTGCCGGCGACGTGCATGTGTTGCTGCTGGACAAAACCGGCACCATCACCTTTGGTAACCGGCGTTGCGCGGCGGTGGTCGCGGCGCCTGGCGTCAGCGGGCGTGAGGTGGCCGAAGGCGCGCTGTTCGCCTCCCTGGCGGACGACACGGCGGAAGGCAAATCCATTGTCGAGTACTTGCGCGCCCTGCATCCCCAGGCCGAGCCGTCCCTGGATGAGTTGACCGCCGTGCCGTTCAGTGCCGAAACCCGTTTGTCCGGTGTCGACTACCAGGGCCGCATATTCCGCAAAGGCGCGGTGGACTCGCTGCTCGCATTCATCGGCCAGCCACGCGGTGATTTGCCACCGGCGTTGTCGCGGGAAATCGACAAAATCGCCCAAAGCGGGGGCACGCCGTTGCTGGTCTGCGTCGATGGCAAACTGCTCGGTGCGATCCACCTGAAGGACGTGGTCAAGCCCGGCATCCGCGAACGTTTCGCCGAGTTGCGCAAACTGGGCATCCGCACCGTGATGGTGACCGGCGACAACCCCTTGACCGCCGCCGCGATTGCCGCAGAAGCAGGCGTGGATGACGTACTGGCCGAAGCCACCCCAGAGAAAAAACTCGCGCGTATTCGCCATGAGCAGAACGACGGTCGCCTGGTCGCCATGTGCGGTGACGGCGCCAACGACGCGCCGGCGCTGGCCCAGGCCGACGTGGGCATGGCGATGAACGATGGCACCCAGGCCGCCCGCGAAGCCGCCAACATGGTCGACCTCGACAGCGATCCCACCAAGCTCTTGGATGTGGTGCAGATCGGCAAGGAGTTGCTGGTGACCCGTGGCGCGCTGACCACGTTTTCCATCGCTAACGACGTGGCCAAATACTTCGCGATCCTGCCGGCGCTGTTTGCCGCGATCTACCCGCAGTTGGGCGTGCTCAACGTGATGCATCTGCAGAGCCCGCAAAGCGCGATCCTTTCGGCCATCGTGTTCAACGCGCTGATCATCGTGGTGCTGATTCCCCTGGCGCTGCGTGGCGTGCGGGTGCAGGCGGCGAGTGCGGCGGCGTTGCTGCGGCGCAACCTGCTGATCTACGGCCTGGGCGGGCTGCTGGTGCCGTTCGTGGGCATCAAGGCCATCGACATGCTGTTGACCGCGTTGCACCTGGTGTAACCCGAACGGTGCTTATGTGGCGAGGGAGCACACTCGCTCGCCACAGGGTTTCTCGACTCAATTGAGGATTTGAATATGTCCAACATCATCCGTCCGGCCCTGAGCCTGCTGGTGCTCATGACCCTGGTCACCGGCGTCGCCTACCCTCTGGTGGTGACCGGCGTCGCTCAGGTCGCTTTTCCCGACCAGGCCAATGGCAGCCTAGTGCGCGATGCCAGTGGCAAAGTGCGCGGCTCCAGCCTGATCGCCCAGGACTTTAGCGGTGACAGCTGGTTCCACCCGCGTCCTTCGGCCGGCGCCTTTGCGACGGTTTCCAGCAGCGCCAGTAACCTCGGCCCGAGCAACCCGGCGCTGGCCACCCGCGTGTTCGACGACGCCAACAAACAGCAGGTGCCCGGCCAGGGCCCGGTGCCTTTAGCCTCGCTGACTACCTCCGGCAGCGGTCTTGATCCACACTTGCCACCCGAGGCGATTGCCTATCAACTGGCGCGGGTGGCGGCGGCGCGGAATCTGCCGGTGTCGACCTTGCAACGGCTGTTGGATGAGCACACCGAAAGCCCGTTGGTGGGCCCGCCGGTGGTGAATGTACTGGCACTGAACATGGCCCTGGAAAAACTCTGAACCCTTGTGGGAGGGGCGGTGCGACGATTCGACTTGCTCCCACATTTTGATCGTGATTGAACTGACGATATCAACACCTGAAGGAACCCCACGCATGAGCGACTCCGGCCGCGCCGACGCCCTGTTAGCCGACTTACCCCGCAACGGCCGTGGCCGGCTCAAGGTCTTCCTCGGCGCCGCGCCCGGCGTGGGCAAGACCTACGCCATGCTTCAGGCCGCCCACACTCAACTGCGCCAGGGCGTGAAGCTGATCGCCGGCGTCGTCGAAACCCACGGCCGCGCCGAGACCGAGGCCCTGCTCAGCGGTCTGCCGCAACAACCGTTGCTGCGCAGCGAGTACCGTGGCGTGATGCTCGAAGAAATGGATCTCGACGGCCTGCTCGCCGCCAAGCCCAAGCTGGTACTGGTGGATGAACTGGCCCACAGCAATGCTCCCGGCAGCCGCCATGAAAAGCGCTGGCAAGACATTCAGGAACTGCTCGCCGCCGGTATCAACGTGTTCACCACGGTCAACGTCCAGCATCTGGAAAGCCTCAACGACCAGGTGCGCGGCATCACTGGCGTGCAAGTGCGTGAAACCTTGCCCGACTGGGTGCTGCAAGAGGCCGATGAACTGCTGCTGATCGACCTGCCTTCGCGCGAGCTGCTGGAGCGCCTGCGTGATGGCAAGGTGTATGTGCCGGAACAGGCGCGTGCCGCCATCGACGCGTTTTTCACCCAGACCAACCTGATGGCCTTGCGCGAGCTGGCGATGCAGACCGCCGCGGCCCATGTCGACGACGACTTGGCCCAGGGTTATCGCCAACTTGGCCAGGCCGCCCCGGCTGTGCGCGGCCGTTTACTGGTGGGCGTGGATGGCGACGCGCAGGCCGAACGCCTGGTGCGGCATGCCAGTCGTGTGGCGCAGCGTCGGCACCTGCCGTGGAGCCTGGTGCATATCGATAACGGCCGTGCGCGGGATGAGCAGTCGCGCCTGCGCTTGCAAAACGCTCAGCAACTGGCCGAGCGCCTGGGTGGGGAGGTGGTGTTGCTACGGGCGGGGGAGGTGGCCAAGACGCTTATCCAGCACGCCCTCGAACGTCGCGCCAGTCTGTTGTTGGTGGGGCAGTCGCGAATGCGTTGGCATCGTCGCCTGTTTGGTGGCGGCCTGGCGTCGCGCCTGCTGCGCAATGCCCGAAGCCTGGAAATCAACGTGCTCGACAGCGACGACACGCCGGCACCGCCACGCTTGCCGGAGGTGCGTGGACTGGTGTGGTTCGATTACGCCCTGGCGGTGGTTGCCACCGTCGTGGCCGCCGCGATGGCGTGGGCGGTGTCCAGTGTGTTGCCGCTGCCGAATATCTCGCTGGTGTTTCTCGCCGCCGTGCTGCTGGTCGCGGTGCGTAGCAGCCTGGGACCGTCCCTGGTGTGTGCGGCGTTGTCATTTCTCACATACGACTTTCTGTTTATCCCGCCGAATTTTTCCTTCGCCATCCAGCGCGAAGAAGACGTGCTGACCCTGCTGTTTTTCCTGCTGATGGCCGCGCTCACCGGCAACCTCGCCGCCCGCCAGCGCCGACAACTGCAAGCCTTGCGAGACACACAGGAAGAAACCAGCGAACTGCTCGACCTGTCGCGCAAACTCACCGCCGCCACCGATCGTCAGGCGGTGGTCAGCGCTGCGGCCCATCACCTGGAGGGCTGGAGCGACCTGGACCTGTGCCTGCTCAATCGCGATGGTCAGGGTGGCTGGAAAATTGAGACGGGCGGCCCGCTGACCCTCAGCGAATCTGAACGCGCTGCCGCCGACTGGGCCTGGCAGCATGATCAACCCGCCGGTATGGGCACTGGCACCTTGCCGTTTGGGCGCTGGTGGTGGTGGCCGTTGTCAGGTGAAGAAGGCCCGTTGGGCTTGCTCGGTGTCAGCGCCAAACCAGGGCTGGAACTGAGCGGCCAACGTCGGCGTTTGCTCACGGCTTTGAGCCAGCCGCTGGCTCAGGCGCTGGCCCGGGCTCAATTGGCGCAGGAACTGGAGTCAGCGCGCTTGCACGGCGAAACCGAGCAACTGCGCAGCGCCTTGCTCGCCTCTGTGTCCCATGATTTGCGCACGCCGTTGACCTCTATGCGCGGCAGCATCGACAGCCTGCTGGCGCTGGGAGAGGCCATCCCCTTGGAGGATCGCCGCGAGTTGCTCGAAGGCACCCGCGACGAGGCCGAGCGCCTCGACCGCTATATCCAGAACCTGCTGGACATGACCCGCCTGGGGCACGGCGCGCTGAAGCTGGCGCGCGATTGGGTGTCGCCCGGCGATATCGTCGGCAGCGCCCTCGGCCGCTTGCGCGCGGTGCTGGCGCCGTTGCAGGTAAGCACCGACGTGCCGCCCGAGTTGCCGTTGTTGTACGTGCATGCGGCGCTGATCGAGCAGGCCCTGGTGAATGTGCTGGAAAACGCCGCTCGTTTTTCGCCGCCCCAGGGCCGTTTGCAATTGAGCGCGGGGGTGTTGGATAACCAGCTGTTTTTCGCCGTGGCCGATGAGGGGCCTGGGATTCCCGAGGACGAGCGCGTGAAGATTTTCGATATGTTCTACACCGCTGCGCGTGGCGATCGAGGCGGGCAGGGCACGGGCCTGGGCCTGGCGATTTGCCAGGGCATGGTCGGCGCGCACGGTGGGCACATCAGCGTGGCCGATGGCATCGAAGGGCGCGGTACCTGCATCACGCTGTTCCTGCCGTTGCCGACACAGCCTGGCCTGGAGCGCGACTCGTGAGCTACCCTCTTTGCTCCTCGTATTTTGATTGGACACCATGAGCCAGACCGCGACGATTTTGGTCATTGATGACGAACCGCAGATCCGCAAATTCTTGCGCATCAGCCTGGCCTCCCAGGGCTACAAAGTGATCGAGGCCGGTACCGGTAACGAAGGCCTGGCCCAGGCAGCATTGAACAAACCGGACCTGCTGGTGCTCGACCTCGGGCTGCCGGACATGGACGGCCAGCAGGTGCTACGTGAGTTTCGCGAATGGTCGACGGTGCCGGTGCTGGTATTGTCGGTGCGCGCCAGCGAAGGGCAGAAAGTCGAAGCCCTCGACGGTGGCGCCAACGATTACGTGACCAAACCGTTTGGCATCCAGGAGTTCCTCGCTCGGGTGCGCGCATTGCTGCGCCAGGCGCCAGCGGGGGAGGCGCAGGAAGCGGCGTTGAATTTTGGCCCGTTGACGGTGGACCTGGCCTATCGCCGCGTGTTGCTGGACGGTGCCGAAGTGGCGCTGACCCGCAAGGAATATGCAGTGCTGGCGCAGCTGGCGCGGCATGCGGGACGGGTGATTACGCAGCAGCAACTGCTCAAGGATATCTGGGGCCCTACCCATACCGAAGACAGCCACTACTTGCGTATCGTGGTGGGCCATCTACGCCAGAAGCTGGCGGATGACCCCACTCAGCCACGGTTTATCGTGACCGAGGCGGGGGTGGGGTATCGGTTGCTCAGTGCTTGAGCCTGATGCATTTCGTTGTCTGAACCGCCGCTATCGCGTTCAAGGCTGCTCACTCTCATATCGATCCAATGTGTCACTGGCAATCTCCCGCCCCAGGGCGATCAATTCCGGCGCCTTGTAGAACTCGAAGAACCGGCACACCCGCTTCGGCACGTTGATCAACACATCGGGCGGGTAGCCCGCGATCTTGTACTGGGCCAGCGACGTTTGCATCACTTCGAAACTCTGGTTGATCAGGTCCAGCAGCGACGCCGGCCCCACGTTGTCGATGATGAACGACCCGGTGGCCGACTTCGGCGCGCCGGGTTTTTCCGGCGCGGCGGCGGGTTGCTGGGATTCGGGTTCGGCCGATTCCAGCCACGGGTTGATCTCGGCGGCCTGGGCGTGCAGGGCTTCCTGCTCGAGTTTCATCAACTGCTCGGCTTGCTTGCGACGAAACGGCAGGTGCGAACCCAATGACTTGGCCAGGCTGTTAAAGCGACTCTTGAACGCGGGCGGGCGTTGGATCACCGGCAACTGGTAGTGCTTCTGGTTAGTGGCGTTGAGGTTGACCGCAATGATCAAGTCGCAGTGGCTCGACACCACCGGCACGATCGGCAACGGGTTGAGCAGGCCGCCGTCCACCAGCATGCGGTTGCCCTGCATTACCGGGGTGAACAGGCTGGGGATCGCCGCCGAAGCGCGCATGGCCTGATGCAGGCAGCCTTCCTGGAACCAGATCTCCTGCTGGTTGGTGAGGTCGGTGGCCACGGCAGTGTAGGGAATGCGCAGCTCTTCGATATTGATATCGCCGACGATCTTGCGGATCTGCCCGAAGACTTTCTCGCCGCGAATTGCGCCCAGGCGAAAACTCACATCCACCAGGCGCAGTACGTCCAGGTAATCGAGGCTTTCAATCCAGCGGCGGTATTCATCCAGCTTGCCGGCGGCGTAAATCCCGCCTACCACGGCGCCCATGGAACAACCGGCGATACAGGCGATGTCGTAGCCACGCCGTTCGATCTCTTCGATCACTCCGATATGGGCGTAGCCCCGGGCGCCGCCGGAGCCCAGCACCAAGGCAACACGTTTCTTCATGGTCCATGTCCTTTATCGGCAGGTGCCCACAATGCACCTATTGAGGGGGCGGCTTCAATCTTCGCTGAGCTGCGCAATATTTTTCCAGAAAAACCACTAGGCTCGGGTATGCTCTGGCAATAGGTACTACCGATTTCAGGCTATGGACAAGGCACTTTTTGTCGTAGGTAACGTCTACACGCTACGACTGTTTTTCTATTTTTGAGGTGTCATCGATGAAAGCCTGGATGTGTGTGCCTGTGATCATGCTGGCCCTGGCCGGTTGTGCCGGGAAGACTGCCTACCGCGACAGCTGCGGCTCGCAATTGGACGCCGCCTGGAAAGAGCTCGACCTGGCCAAGGCAGAAGGGTTTGCCGGCACCGTCAGTTACTCCAAGGCTTTATCCCTGTTGACGGGCGCCAAGACCCAGCAACAGTTTGAAGCGTTTGAAGGTTGCTCCAACAAGGCTGAGAAGGCGCGGTTCTATATCCGTGAGTCGCGCGCCGGGCGTTGAGGTATAGCAAGTAGGATTTTTCATCGGAAAGTGAGGGCAGGATGTCAGCGTTGGTCGATCAGTTAGTCGCTCAGGTCATTGGCCTGGAAGTAGGGTTACTGAGCTGCCAGGCTCGCCTTGCTGCCGTCACCGACGATGAAGCCTTGCATGATTTGCGCACCACCGTGCGGCGCCTGCGCAGCCTGTTGCGCCCCTTGCGTGGGTTGCCAGGCGTCGAACAGCTTGAAATGGCCGCCGCCGCGGTCGGCCAATTGACCACGCCGCTGCGTGACCGTGAAGTGTTGGCGGCCTATCTGCATCAGCATGGTCATCACGCAGCGGCGGATCGGCGCTTGCGCCTGCAACCCGATGCGTATCGCCAGGTGGCGCAAAGTGCTCAACTTGCGCATTTGCTGCTGATCCTGGATGCCTTCCCGCGTTTTATTCGCGCCTCAGAACATCAGAAACTCCTCAAGGGCTTGCGTTCGCGCGTCGAGAAACGTCTGGCCAAGCAATGGCAGGCACTCGACGAGGCCCTGAAGGATCCCGACCATGATCGCCACCGCCTGCGCTTGTTGATCAAGCGTGTGCGCTACGCCGCCGAGGCCTATCCCGAACTGGACAGATTGCCTGCCAACGCCATGTCGCGCCTGAAGAAAGCCCAGGCAGCCCTGGGCGATTGGCACGACTGCTGGCAGTGGCTGGCCCAGGCCGAACAGCAAGCCGACCTGCAACCCTGCGTGGCGATATGGCATAAAACCATGGTCAAGGCCGAAGGGAAGGCGGATCGTGTGCTGGACAAACTCAGCGCCGAATGTTTCTGAATCGGTCCGGCTTTTGGCCGGAATGAGCGCTGTACCTCGCCGGCCCGATGGTTAAGATCCCCCATCTGTTCTTTTGACGTGAGGTCGCCATGCGCTTCAGTGATTTGCTCGACGCCGCCCGTAGCAACCCGTTGGATGTGACCATCCCCGCCGAATGGGCCCAGGGGCGCGCGACCTTTGGTGGCCTGGTCGCCGCTTTGCAATATGAAGCATTGCGCGCCCAGGTGCCTGCCGATCGTCCATTGCGCTCGCTGGCGGTGACCTTCGTCGGCCCGGTGGCGCCTGACGTGCCCGCCAGTTACCACGTCGAGGTGTTGCGCGAGGGCAAAGCGGTCAGCCAACTGCTCGGGCGCGTGGTGCAGAACGGTGAAACGGCGACGCTGGTGCAGGCCAGCTTCGGTGCGTCCCGTGAGTCAGAAATTGATGTGGCAAGTGAAGCGCCGCCAGTGTTCAAACATTGGGACGAGTGCCAGGAACTGCCCTATATCAAGGGCGTAACCCCTGAATTCATGCGGCATATGGCAATGCGTTGGAGTGTCGGCGGGCTGCCATTTACCGGCAATAAATCCCGCGATATGGGCGGCTGGGTACGCTTGCGTGGTGACGTAAAAGAAGAACCCCTGACCGAAGCGCATATCCTCGCCCTGGTCGATGCCTGGCCCCCGGCCTTGCTCCCGCACCTGAAAAAACCGGCGCCGGGCAGCACCCTGACCTGGACCATCGAGTTCATCCAGCCCTTACAAAACTTGACGACCCTCGATTGGTGCCAATACCACGTCAATATCGAACACGCCCGCGACGGCTACGGCCATGCCGCCGCCGCGCTGTGGAGCCCAACCGGCGAGTTGATCGCCCTCAGCCGCCAGACCGTGGTGGTCTTCGCCTGAACCTCAATGCCGATGGCGTTGCCGCCAGGCGCGCCACCAACCACCGCTCAACACAAACCGCGGGAACGTCACAAACTGCTCGACCACCAGGCGCTGCACCGCATCTTTACGATCACTGAACGGCTCACTCGCCTCGGCTTCCAGGCTATGGCCGTGACGCTGCAGCGCCAGGCCCGCGAGGAGACCGACGATGCCTACCGCGAAACTGGCCAGGCTCAGGCTGAACACACCCGACACGATCAACAGAAAACCAATGATGAACAGCGGCACGGCAATCATATGCAGCGCCAGATTGGTCGGGTGCTGGTGGTTCCGGGGGTAGTTACGCCATTGCCAGGCGGGGAGATTGGGATGACGTTTGCCCATGATGGTGAATCCTCTGTCCGTTGAAATGGCTTGGATGGAGTCTAGGTGGGAGAGGGCGGGGCGGCGAATTGGGGTTGGCTATGGGAGGCATAGAAAAAGCAAAGTCCGTAAGCTATAAAAGCTAATAACCAGCGGAATCTGGATCGCAGATATAAACGGAAGGTCCGCACAGAGAAACGTATTTGGCTTTTAATTCGATTGTAGATGTACCGGATTTAGCGTGGATTGCATAATGATCTTCAAGCTTGGTTATTTTCATTCTCAGAGGTTCGCGAGTAGGGATATTTTCGATTTTTACATCGCTTACCCCTCCGAAATCCAAGCCTATCCTGCAAGTGTTATATCCTTCTTTAATCCATTTTTCTGGTGGGGCGTCCGGTAACTCTTTGATGTCAAAACCCATTCCGATATTGGGTCTGTCATTATCGATGGTTAGTGAGTAGAGGGTGATTTCTCCAATTTCCACGGGGAAAGTAAATACTTTATTGAAAAAGATCGTGTCGTTTAACTCGTTCCAGTGCTTCATTTTTTATCCTTGAAGTAGTAATGGGTTTTGGCTTCATCTAGTTTGCCAGTTCGAGGTCTTTCTTTCGGTCGAAGATTGAAATGCGCGGTTTGATTTCCTTTACCGTCGGGATCTGAGTATTTGTGTCCGGCTCCGTGATCTTGAATCAAGACTGGAAAGCGGTCACCACGAGTGAATAGGTATTCCCGAGTCATTATCGGTTTGCCGTGTTCGTCCAAAACTTCATTTTTTTGTCTGTCTCTCATCGTGACCATTGAGTATTGCCTGGTTTTCCCCAATCTAGGATCAAACACCGGCTCCGGATGTTGTGTTCTCGGTATTCCGGCATCGGACTTTGCTTGCTTAAACGCCCCGTTCCTAGAAACTTCCGGTGCAGTTAGTTCCGCTTGTTTTTCACATTCGGCGCTTTTTCTGCCTGTTGCTGGACAATTTGCATTTAGCCCTAGCGGGTCAATCCATCCAGTCGGGTTGGGCACGTACTGGTAGGCGTTGATCCCACCCGCCAGCTTCACCGGATCCGGCGTCAGGTAACGACCAACATCCGGATTGTAGTAGCGATGGCGGTTGTAGTGCAGCCCGCTTTCTGGGTCGAAGTATTGGCCTTGGAAGCGCAGCGGGTTGTCGATTTTTCCGATGTCGAGTCGGCTGATTTGGCCGTAGGCGCGGTAGTGGGCGGACCAGACGATTTCTCCGTCTGGAGCGGTGAGTTCCTGGGGCGTGCCGAGGTGGTCGAGTTGGTAGTGGTAGGGCTTGGTTTCTTTGGGACCAAACCCTTCCAGTAAGGCCAACGGACGGAAGCTGTCCGGTTCGTAGAGGTAGCTGCGATGCCGATCCGCATGGTGCTCGGCGATCAGCTTTTCGCCTTGCCAGAAAAACTCGGTCGTTATGCCATCAACGGTTTTGCTGATGCGCCGCCCAAACGGGTCGTAGCGGTAACTCGCGGTCTGGCCGTTGGGTTGTGTAATACCGATCAAGCGATGCTGGCAGTCGTAGCGGTACTCGGTAACGAGTTGATGGCCTTTGCCACGCCGTTCACGGATCAGGTTGCCGAAGGCGTCGTAGTCATAGTGCCGGTCGCCCTGGATCATCAACCGATTGCCGGCGACGATGTCCGGGCCGGGGCGGTCGTGCATCAGTAGATTGCCCGCTGGGGTGTGGCCGAAGCGTTCGTGCAGGTCTTGCGAATGGTCGGCGCGGGTGAGGCGGGCTAGCGGGTCGTAGCGGTAGTGGTGTTCGCCCTTGCGGGTGTCGTTCAGGCGGGTGAGGTTGCCGGATTTGTCGTAATCGTAGTGGCGTTGGTAGAGGTGGTTTTCCTGTTGGGTGATGGTGTGGGCGTGCAGGCGGTGTTGGTCGTCGTAGTGGTAGTGGCTGAGCAGTTGACCTTGTTGGCGTTGGTGCTCTTGGCCGGCTTTGAAAAGGTGGGAAGTCAGCAGTGTGCCGTTCAACTCAACGGTGGCGAGATGGCCGCCTTTGGCATGGTTGAAGGTCAGTCGATTGTTGTCCGGCAAGCGCAGGTGTTGCAGTTGACCGCAGGCGTCGTAGCCATAACGCAAGGTGCCCCAGCCTTGATGCTCGGCGGTCAGGCGGTTTTGTGTGTCGTACTCGTAGGCCAGCGCCCAGTGGCCGTCGTCGACGCTGAGGAGGTTGCCTTGGCGGTCGTAGGCGTAATCAACGGTATTGCCGTCGGGCAGGGTTTTTCGTACGAGTCGGCCGGCGTGGTCGCGCTGGTAAAGGGTAACTAGCTGACGGCCATCGTCGCCGTGTTCGGTTTTTTCCTGCAGGTTGCCGTTGAGGTCGTAGACGTAGGCGGTGCGTTGGCCGTCGAAGCCGATTTCCTGCTGGATCAGGCCGTTGGGGTGGTAGTTGAGCCGGTAGGTTTCGCCGACCTCGTTTTCGATTTCGGTGAGCAACAGCCGAGCGTTGTCGTAGCGGTAGTTGACCTGGCTGCCATCGGCGTTGAGGCGGCGGCTGATCAGGTGCAGGCCGTCGGCGTATTCGTAGCGGGTGACGTGGCCGAGTTCGTCGCGTTCGGTAGTGATTTTGCCATAGGGGTTGTAGCTGTATTCGCGGGTTGCACCGCCCGGCAACACGATGCGAATCAACCGGCCAACGCTGTCCCACTGATACCCGGTCAGCCCGCCTTGTTCATCCTCGCGGGCAATCTGGCGGCCCAGATCGTCGTAGCGATAGCGCTTGGCGCCGCCATTGGGCAGTTGCTCTTCAATGAGCTGGCCGCGTTCATTCCATACCAGCCGATGACAGCTGTGATCGGGATACCAAACCCCCGTCAGTTGCCCGTATTTGTTGTAGCTGTAGTCCGTCACCTCACCATCGGGATCGGTCCTACGCGTCAGGTCGCCCTGGTCGTTACGCTCGTACTTCCAGACCGCTTCACCACGCCGCACAACCCGTACGAAGCCGTTGTCATGCTCGTAGGACGTCGGTTCATCATCTCCCGGAAACAACGCCACCAAGCGTCCGGCATCGTCGTACTGATACGCCGTCACCGCCCCGAGCGGATCCTGCTCGACCGTCAGTCGACCCTTGTCATCGTAGGATTTGAAGTGCTGAGCGCCGTCCGGGTCGATACGCTGCACCAACCGCGCCCGGTCATCGTGGACATACTCTTCCTGACTGCCATCGGCGTTATGCACGACAACACGGCCGTCCTCACCCCAGGCATACCGCGTGTCCATCTGCGAAAAACTGGCCCAATGCCGGACACACCGTGCCGCCTTGCCAGCTCTTTCCCATTCCCAGAAGAAACTCGCCCCGCCGGCCAAGCCCCGCTCCAGAATGACGTGCTGCTCGTCGTACCGATAAACCTCGCTTTCGCCGACGGCGTTGGTTGCCGAAAGCAGTCGTCCCGCGTCGTCATAGGCGTAGGAAACAACGTTCTGTTCCGTGATCCATTCGTAAGGCTCATACCCCTTGGCCCGCTGAACCTGGTAATCCACCGCCACCATGCGGCCCAGTTCATAGCGCAAACACAGCGAGCGACCCACGCCGTTATCCAACCGTGCAATACGCCCCAACACATCCCGCGAAATCCGCAGGCGGTTGTCATACGCATCGCTGATCGAGACCAGCACACCGTCGCGAAAGTGATAAAAGCGCGACGCCTGGGCCAGCACCAGTTCGTCCGGCAAAGCACCTAAATAGATCGCCGCTTCGGCCAGGCTATTGGTGATCGCCGGCCGAGCAGAAGTCGGCAGTGGAAACGAAACAGCGCGGTTTTCATGGTCGGTCCACACCACCGAATCGCCCGAAACAGAAAGCCGCTGCGCCAGCGAATGACTCCAGCCAAACCCCAGCCCAACATCCACTTCCACCGCGCTGGTGCGGTACAAACGGGTCCACTCAAACGGCAATATCCCGTCCAAAACACCATCGGTGAGGGTGAGCAATTCCTCCCCAGTGACCATCGACACCGGGCAGCCATTGGTCGCTGTTTTGTCCGCCGAAGTCGCCGCGTCACCCTTGGGATTCGTAGCCACGACCGGCACATCATCGACATGCTCCTGCCGAACCAACACCGTCTGCTGGGACTTGTTACGAACCAACGGAACAGGGTTCGAGACCACCTGATCCCCAGCCTTCAACGGCGCAACCGGAATCGTCTTGATCGGCGTTGGCGCACTGCCCAGCAGCAATGGTTTAGCCGTCTCGACATGCAGTTCCAATCTCGGCCCCACAAGGTGCTTGGCGAGCAACTCCAACAACCCTCGCACCCGTACGGACTTGATGGAACTCAGCGTTTGGGCGCCCAAGCGCAGTGCCACGCCGGTGCCCGCCGTCGCCCAAATCAGCAGCAGATTGATCAACACCTCACCGGTGATTTCTCCGAGTACTTCGTACATCTCAGGCGGCGGCAACAGGCGTATCCAACTGACCATCGCTGTCAGGTAGATGAAGAGCAGCGGCTCATCACTAAGCACCAGCAAACCGTTGGCAATCGCGTCGCTGCCGAGCGCCAGCAGCGCATCGAGTTCAGCCTGGGAGATGTACGCCAACAGCTTCTCGCTGTTGGCCTTGAGATCCGCCAGCAGCTCATACACCTGCGTAACGTTGTCCCACAGGTTGTAGAGCGCCTGAGCCAAACCGCTGGAAAACGCCATGCCCTGCATCGCGCTGCGTTGCAACGATGTAGCGTTGGCAAACTTGTCCCACTGGGGTTTGAAAGTCTTGGCCCATTCATCACGCAGGCGCGTTTCCAGCTCCGCGATCACCGACTGATAAGACGCATACAGCGCCTTGACGTGATCCTTGGAAACGTTGGGATAAAAGGTGATCTGGTATTTCTGGTCGCGGGTACATTCCTGGATTTCAAGAATGCCGCTGGGGCCGATGGTTCGATGGATGGACGGTCCCGTCGGGCTGCCATCCTGGTCGATGGCCTGCAGCACTACCGGCGTGTTGCCGATAGGCACCGACCGTGTGCTTTCGAACATGTGCAGCAGGGTGAGCGAGCCCTGGGCATCACACTTGGCGACGACAGCGCTGGGCTCTGTGGAAGAAACCGGCGCGATTAACGCAACCTCTTCGCCGACTTTGAAAACCTGCTCCACCTCAAGCGCCGAGCCACTCCAGACGCTTTCGGCCCAGTCGTCAAAGGTGTTGAGACATGCCCGCAAATCACGCAAGACGCCTTCAACGTCCGGCGCCTTGGCGTTCATGGGAGACAGGACAAGCTGACCTATGACCGGAATCAAGAGGCAGCCCCACCGAGCAGGGCATTAACGGGTAGGTGCATCGGCGGTCCCTCGCACTGAATGATCAGGCGAGAGACTTTGGAGAGGTTCGTCAGGTAAAGAAGTCGGCGCTATTCGCCAGGACGGTTAGGAGGTTTCGCCAAAACGGCGGGTAAATGCAGGGCCGATCGTAGGAGTCGGATTACAGGCTGGTCGGTCCTACAGTTTTAGCTGGCCAATCGCCTTGCTCAACTCACCCGCCAGGGTGGCCAGCTCCTGGCTGGTGGTGGCCGAGTCCACGGTTTGCCGCACCGTGTTCTCAGTCACATCGCGGATGCTCACCACCGCGCGGTTCATCTCTTCGGCCACATGGCTTTGTTGTTCGGCGGCGACGGCGATCTGGGTGTTGCTCTCGCGCATCTGCGCCACGGCACCGGTGATTTCGGCGAGAGCGGCGCCGGCTTCCTGAGCCTGCTGCACGCAATCGTCGGCCTTGAACGAGCTTTCCTGCATGAAGTCCACGGCGTCGCGGGTGCCGGCTTGCAGCGCCGAGACCATGTGAGTGATTTCATCGGTGGAGCTTTGTACGCGTTTGGCGAGGTTGCGTACTTCGTCGGCGACCACGGCAAAGCCACGGCCCATTTCCCCGGCGCGAGCGGCCTCGATGGCGGCGTTGAGGGCCAGCAGGTTGGTCTGTTCGGCGATGCTGTGGATCACACTGACCACGCCATTGATTTTCTGGCTGTCTTCGGCCAGTTTCTGGATCATTTCGGCGGTCTGTTGCACGCCGCTGGACAGGCCCGCGATAGAGTGTTGCACGCGGGTTACTACGGCCTGGCCGCTGCCGGCGAGGGTGTCGGCGGTCTGGGATAAATCGCGGGTGGCGCCGGCATGCTGGGCGATGTGGTGGACGGTAGTGGTCATCTCGTTGATGGCAGTGGCGGCCTGGTCGGTTTCGCTTTGCTGGCCGAGCATGCCGTGTTGCACCTCGTTCATGCTGCCGGCCAGGCGTGCGGCGCCCTCGTCCAGTTGCCGGGCGGTGCGCGCCACAGTGTTGACGACCCGCTGGTAACCGGCCTGCATGGCATTGAATGCGCTGGCCATCTGGCCGACTTCGTCCTTGCAGGCCAACGGCACGCGGGCCGACAGGTCGCCGGTTTTCTCCACGTGTAGCATCACGTCCTTGAGGGTGTTGAGTTGGCTGAGCAGGAAGCGGATCAGCAACTGCGAAGCGCCGAGCATGGCGAGCATCAGGATGAGGACCGCCACCGCATAGTTGGCGAAGCGTTCGCCGAAGACCTGGCTCAGGCTGGGGGCGTGAGCAAGCACGGCGATATATTGCCCGTCAGGACGGGCGACCACTTCAGCGCCCAGCAGCGGGTTTTCACCGAACAGCGGCATAGGGTTGAGTTCGACCCAGCCGGTGCTGCTGCTCAGGGCGGACAGATCCAGGTCGCCAAGCTGTGGGACTTGGCCGCGTGCAAAAGCCAGCCAATGCTCGCCCTTGGGCAACGGTTTGTCGGCCGGCCAGGCGCCGAGCAGTTGCCCTTGGGCCTGCGCCGAGGCCTGGGACGCTGTGCTGCGCGCTTGTTGTTCGAGCTGCACGGCGTACAGGACCAGCAGCAGGGTGGTGATAAAGGCGACCGCGTTCACGGCCCAGAATTTGTACTTCAGCGAGATATTGCTAAGCCAGGCACCCATGGAAGGTTTTCTCTGATAGCGGAAACAGCATTGGCAAGGTGCCATTATTGTGCCGCTACTCAGAAATCCGGTTTTGACATGGGTCAATGCGCCGCATCAATCCACGCTAGGCAACCCAAAAAACGCCCGGGAGCAGGCGGTGCTGTGGCGGGCCAGGTCTTCCATGCTTTCGTTACGGTGCAGGGCGACTTCGCGCAGTACTTCGGTCAGGTAGGCCGGTTCGTTGCGGCCGTTCTTTGGCTTGGGTCGCAGGGTGCGCGGCAGCAGGTAGGGCGCATCGCTCTCCAGCATCAGGCGGCCGCGGGGAATTTCCCTGACCAGTGGATGCAGGTGCGTCCCACGGCGCTCGTCGCAGATCCAGCCGGTGATGCCGATGTGCAAGTCGAGGTCGAGATAGCCGAACAACGCCTGCTGTTCGCCGGTGAAGCAATGCACCACGGCTGCGCTGAGGTGGTCGCGGTAGCCCTTGAGGATGTCCAGCAAGCGCTGGTTGGCGTCGCGCTCGTGAAGAAATACCGGCAGTTTCAGTTCCACGGCCAGGGCCAGGTGTTCTTCGAGGACCTTTTCCTGTTGCGGGCGCGGCGAGAAGTCCCGGTTGAAATCCAGGCCGCATTCGCCCACCGCCCGCACACGGCTTTCGCTGAGCAAACCGCGCAAGCGTTGGGCGCTGTCATCATTCCAGTCACTGGCGCAATGGGGGTGGATGCCGGCGGTGCTGAACAGGCGTTGGCCGCTTTCATCGAGGTTTACGCACAGCTCCAAAGCCTGTTCGCTGCCGTCGACGCTGGTGCCGGTGAGCACCAACTGGTGCACGCCGGCGGCATAGGCGCGGTCGAGAACGGCCTGGTGCTTGTCGTCGAAACTGGGGTTGGTCAGGTTGACGCCGATATCAATGAGTTGCATGGTGCTATCTCCGCCTGCGGCCGGAAAGCATATCAGAGCTGTAGATTTATAAGAAAATCGAAGAACTACAACGAGTTATAGCTGTCTTTGAACGTCGCAAGTGACATCGTGATTGGCTGGCTGCCTTGCACTGTGCCACCGTTGCGCGCAAAGCCTGCGCTTAAAGCGCTCTGTTTCTGACTCCCAGCGCCTCGTTTTCGCGAGGGCACTGGCCAGTATTCTTTCCGGAGAGCGGATGATCCGACCCTCGGCGTTGCTTGTGTTGTGCCTGACATTACTGCTGCCCATGGCGGCGGTCGCGCGTCTGGACGGGCCGTTGGAAGTGACCAAGCCCGGCAAGGTGCGCGACCTGGCGCAGATCCGCGCCAGCCGCACCTTGCGTGTTTTGGTCAACCAGAGTCGCAACAGTTCCGGCGAAGTACAGGGCCAGGCCATCGGTGTCGAGTACCATCGCCTGCGGGCCTTCGAGCAATACCTCAATGGCCACGCCCGTGATGGCCAGGAAATCAACCTCAAGATCATTCCCAAGGCCAAGGACCAGTTGCTCGGCGCGCTGGCACGTGGCGAAGGCGACCTCGTGGCACCCGGCGAGTTGCTTGATGTAACCGCCGCTCACAAGATCACCACCAGCGATCCGATTGCCAGCGGCATACCCTTGTGGCTGGTTGGCGTAAAAGGCGAAAAACGCTTTACCAAGCTGGAGCAGTTGTCTGGGCGCACGCTGGCGCTGACCACCGGCAGTGCGGCGGCGGACGCCATCAACCAGGTCAACCAGAAGTTGGCGTTGCACAAGCAGCCGCCGATCAAAGTGGAATGGGTCGACCCGACCCTGGCCGTGGAAGATGTGCTGGAGATGGTCCAGGCGGGCATCTTTCACCTGACCATTGTCGAAAAGCCGATTGCCGAGCGCTGGTCGAAGGTCCTGCCTAAACTGCGTTTCGACAAGCAGGTGGTGATCAGTGAGCCGGGCGATGAGTACTGGTTTGTGAGCCAGGACGCTTCGATGCTGCGAGCCAGTATTGATCGATTTCTCAAGACCTATCGAACGCCGTCCGATCAGGATGTGGCCTTTCAACGTATCTACCGTCGCCTCTACCAAGTCCGTAATCCACTGGCCCGTGTCGACCGCCAACGCCTGGAAAAACTGCGCCCGGTGTTGCAAAAGCACGCCCGGGAGCAGGGTATGGACTGGTTGAACCTTGCGGCACTGGCTTTCAAGGAGTCCGCTTTCGACCCCGGTGCACGCAACAGCGGTGGCCCCACCGGCCTGATGCAGATCACACCCTCGGCGGCGCAACGGGTGGGCGTCAATAACATTGAAAACCTCGACAGCAATGTGCAGGCGGGCGCACGTTACCTGGCGTTGATCCGGCGCAAATTTTTTGCCAGCCCCAAGCTTAACGAGCGCGAACGCATGGCGTTTGTGCTGGCGGCCTACAACATGGGGCCGGAGCGGGTGCAGGGCATGCGTACCGAGGCCAAGCGCCGGGGGCTTAATCCGAACCAGTGGTTCTTCCAGGTCGAACGCATCGCCATGGAGCAGGTGGGGATGGGCGGGGTCAGCTATGTTAATAGCGTCAACAAGTATTATTTGGCGTTTGACCGGGAGCGGGAGTCTCTGGAGCCCCCGGTGGCGAAAGTGGCATCACGCAAGTGATCAGGTTTATCGATATTAATTAAGCATTTTTTCGGCTTTTATCATTGCTTAAACTGATTAATATAGCGGCCAACCAACCCCTACTCCGAAAAGGATTCTCAGCATGAGCCCAATGATCAAAAGTCTTCTGTCCACCCGTGCCGGCTACGGCCTGACTATTTTGCGCATTGTTGTCGGCATCATCTTCGCCGCGCACGGGTCGCAAAAACTCTTTGGCTGGTTCGGCGGCTACGGTCTGGCGGGCACTGCCCAGTGGATGGAAAGCATTGGCCTGGCACCGGGTACCCTGATGGCGCTGCTGTCGGGTGGCACCGAGTTCTTTGCCGGCCTGGCGTTGATCATTGGCTTGCTGGTACGCCCGGCGGCGTTGGGCCTGACCATCCTGTCGCTGGTGGCGATCTTCTCGGTGCATATCCATAACGGTCTGTTCATGGCCAATAACGGTTACGAGTTCGCACTGGCCTTGTTGGGCGGCTCGCTGGCAGTGTTGCTGGAAGGTGCCGGCAAACTGTCTGCCGACCGGGCCATCGCCAACTGATTGCCTGCTGACACATCGAAAAGGCCCGCCATGCGGGCCTTTTCGTTGCCTGGGATTCTTGACACCGGCCCATCGGCTTCTCTAGGATGCCGTTCATGCGCCGATTTAAACAGCTAATTGCGGGGCGCCACTGGGACTCGATGCAGCCCGACAGAAGCTTGTTCTCGCCTGACGAGAGCACTTCGAAATACCGCTAAAGCGCTGGTTCGGTGTTGCCTCTCACCTGCCCGCAGACTTTTGAGGCAGAGACACGACACGATGAATGCACTACGCCCCCTGATACGCCTGGCCCCGATCACCGCGGACCTCACTCAACGCAATCCAAAGATTCTCCTGGGCGGCAAGCACCAGCCGACGCTATTGCGTTATCTGGACGGCTGGCCACGTCGCACCGGGCGCCCTTCAGCGTTCTTGATTCAATTCGTTGAGGATGGCGATTCTCTTGCGCGCTTTGCCAGTGACAGCTTTGACCTAGCGGTTATCCAGGCGCCATGTGCCGATGAAGCGGATGAAGTGATCCGTCAGTTGACCCGAATCGCCCGCCAGGGGTTGATTGCCCGTCGTTGATAGCGCGTCAGTATAGGACCGCTTCATGCCGCAGCCGGCGACGCTGGCGCAGGAAAATAAACCAGGCGAGCAGGCACCATGTCAGTGGCATCGCCAAGCTCAACACCCCCTTTATCGTCTGCTCCATGCGATGCACGGGGGCATACGTCTTTACCTTCAAAGCATGCAATTCGATAGGCAAGCGCAGGCGCTCTTTATTGAGCGCCTGTAAGGTTGAGTTCGTATCCACAGCCTGGGACCCGGGAGCCAGCGCTTGTGGGCTCAGCCGTTGCCATTCCCGTTCTGTTCGCTGTAGACGCTGCTCCAACTCAAGCGCCTGTTGATGATAGGCGCGTGCGGCATCATCACGCAGTCGCCCCAGCTTACTTGTCGACCCCTGCGCCGCTGCGCGTGGGCGGATATTGGCGAGCGTATCGGGGGCCGCCAAGTTATCCAGTGTATTGAGTACAAACAGCGCATTGCTGTCGGATGCCCAGTTGCTGACTTGATCCGTGAGCAGGTCTGTGTCGGCGACTACCACCACATGGATGTTCGCCGCTTGCTGCAAACCGGGCGGCTGTCCCGCCATGCCGTCGAGAAAGGCTGAGTAAGCCGGCCCTTCAATACGGGCCGCGATCACATGGCGTTGCGCTGCAGTGGAGGCTTCTTCGAATACCGAACTGAACGTGGTTGCTGAAGCGAAACGCTCGGTTTCCAGCAGTGCGGAGTGCCTTGAGCTTTGTAGGAGAGGGGTGAAGGTTGTGCGCGCTTTTTTGCGCTGAAAAAGGGCGCCGCTGCTCGATACCGTCACGGTATTCACTTTCCGGGTGCTGATATCGTGTGTATTCATTGCTTGTCGGGGCAGATTCAACCTGGCCGGATGCTGCACGGTGGGCTTGCCGGCACCCTGTGTCTGCGACATTGCATAGTGGTTATCGATGAGCAATTTGTCCGCTGGCAATTGTATGCCCCATGCGGCGAGCAGTTCATCCAGCTTGGGATTGACCACCGATGGGGTTGAGTCCTGTTCGTTTATCGGGTCGATAAACATCATGAGCCTGCCGCCCTTCAGTACAAACTGCTCAATGGCATACAACGTCCGTTCGGACAGCGCTTGCGGATACACAACCATCAGCGTTTGGACATTCTCCGGCACGCGATCGGTGGTCGTTCCCAAGTTGACCACCTTGAAGTGCTGCTGGAGTTCCCCCAATAGCCGGCCCGATGTTTCGTCGAGGGTCAGCCCTGGCAGCAGCCCTACGGTAGGAGGTTGCGGGTGCTGCAACCGGGAGATCAACTGGCTGATCTCATATTCAAGCAACGGCTCCCTATCCAGACTGAATGACTCTATCCGTTGTGCTCCGCGATTCGCACGCGTGCCAATCAGCCCCATGAAACCCGTCTCGCCGTTGAGGCCGAACAACCCGGCTTTGTAGGCGTCTTCTGAAAAAGGCTCGGGGTCGATAACGTGCAGGTTGATCATGCCTTTCGCTGCCTTTTCGTATTCCCGAAGCCGATCTTCAATGCGCTTGCCGTAGCGTTTCAAGGCATCGCTGCGTGTTGGGGTGTTGTGTGCGTTGAAGTAATACAAGTCCAGAGGGCTATTCAGGGATACCAATAACGAGTGGACCGAAGGGGATAGGGTATGGATTTTTTTTTCAGAAAAGTCCCACCGGATATCAGGGATTTTTGCTACCCAAACCAGATTAAAAGCGAGGAACAGCAGCAATATGACAGTAAGTGTCATGCCCGTACGCAAAGTGGATCGCATGGTGATCTGTCCTCCTCAGCGGTGTTTATGGTTGAGAATGACAGTTGTCGCAGTGAGAAAGGCGACAATAATGCTGATGAAGTAAGCCGCGTCATGAAGTGTCAGCTTGCCGTTGTCGATAGTGCTGAAGCGTGATAGTGGGTTGAGAACAGTTAAACTGTCGATCAACCACACAGGTGCCTGATGTTCAAGATTATCGATGGCCGTAGACAAGCCACTGGCGATCAACAGCAAACATAACGTGAATATGAAAATAATTATATGCTGGCGTGTAAAGGAACATATAAAACAGCCTACCGCCAAATAACTGCCCGCTAACAGCCAGCTCGCTATAAATTGAGACGCGATAAGCCCGTTATCTGCGGTGCCGAGATAGTTAGCCACGATGACGAGAGGGAACGTTGAGATCAAGGCCGCCGATGCCACGGCCCAGGCGGCCAGGAATTTGCCAATAGCCAGTTCTGACGCAGTGATGGGAAGTATTTTGACCACGTCGAGAAAACCGGCATTGGATTCCTCTGCCCAGAGTTGCGTCGTCAGGGTAGGCATCAGCACCAAATAGAGCCAGGGATGCAGTTGGAAGAAAATCTGCAGATCAAGCGTGTCTTGCTCCAGCCAGCGGTGTGCATAAAGCCCCAGCGTGACGGACATGAGCAAAAACAGAGCAATGCTCAAGTAGGTCGCAGGCGTTGAGGCATAACTGGTGAGTTGATGCTTGAAAATAACGGGCAACAGTCTCACAGGCGCCTCTCCTGGCTCGGATATGGAACCACCTCGTTCACGCGACCGGGCTCCAGATCCAATGTGTTGATTTTCCAGCCACGGTTGGCAATGAGTGTGTGAATGTGGGTGTAGATGGTGTGCCCGGGCATGGCCAGAACGGTGACGGTGCCCGGTGCATGTTGATGTTCTTCAATACCCGCGACTCCAGGCAGCACAGCGAGGGCCAGCAAGTCCAAGGGGGTATCGGCGGTGAGGGTGACCGCCTGGAAATGACGGGAATCACGTTGCAGTTTCTGCAAGGGGGCGTCCGTCACCAGGCGGCCGTCGGCGATAACCAGCGCACGCGTGCAGAACTGCGACAGTTCATCAGGGTTACGCGAAGCGATGACCAGCGTCATGTCCTGCTTCAACGACTGGATCAGCCCGGTGAATGCATGTTTCTGATCAGGCGCGAGGCCTTCCGTTGGTTCGTCCATCAGCAACACAAGGGGCGTGTGCAAAATGGCCTGGGCGATCCCGACTTTGCGCTTCAACCCGATGGACAAGGCGTCGAGGGGGGCATTGAGCGCCGTCAGCAATTCCAGGCGCGTGGCGGCTTGTTCCACGCGTGCACGCTGTTCGGCGCCTTTAAATCCATACGTCGCTGCGATGTAGTAAAGGAATTCTTTTACGGTCAGAGTGGCATGGCTAACGTGTCGGTAAAGTTGATAACCAACCAGTCTTTTGACTTCGCGCGTTTGAGTACGTGTATCCAAGCCTTGAATATTTATATTTCCACTGGAGGGAAATATTGAAGCCGACATTAAATTCAAAAGTGTCGTTTTGGCAATGGGGTCATCCCCAAATAATCCCAAGCATTCGCGGGGCTTTGCGTTGAATGAAATATCGCTAAGTCTATTCTTTTTGTTCAGGTATTTTGTCAGGTTGCTTATTTCGATCACGGGTTTTACCGAATAAGTGTGTATGACGCAGGTGCTGAGATTTGAAAAAGAGTACGGTTAATGGTCTCGTTTGGGAATGTCCATTGGTATTAATAAGAAAAATCCTACGTGCGTGTCGGGCGCGTCACTGAAACAATTGGTGTGTATTTTTAAATGTCTCAGTGAGGCCTGATTATCATGATGCTTCTACGTACGTTAGTTCTTGAACGCAATGGCCAAGATGCTCCTGTCAACGGCGCGTTGCTGTGTGGTTTTGCTGTCGGTCAGATTGCCTCTAACTTTATTGCCTACAGCCTGGATGAGGAGGTTGAGCCTGGTAGTTCACGGGTGTATATCGCGACCTTGCGCAAAAAAGCCGAACGGTATTTTTTGGGCGGTGTTGAGTCCAAGGAAGACCTGCAAATAGCCATGCATGTGTTCAAGCAGATCCTGATACTGGCGGCCGCACTGGAGACCAAGGCTGGCGGTACCAATGAAACCCAGGTGCCGTACCATTTTGTTGATCTGAAGGGCAGTAAGTTGCCGCCTGCCAGGCCAGAGGATCATCACTCGCTGATCATCAAGAAAGCGCTGGTGATGAAAGTGATCACCTTGGGCATATCCGCGCCCACTTTGCCGGCCATTGAAAGCGCTACGTTGATCGTGCCGTCCATTCGCTTCTCATCGCAAATGGTCTCGCCGCCCAGAGCGCCAAGCCGACCTGAACCTGCCCCGCAGGCACTGCCCGAGCGAAGGCTTGAAGAGCCAGTACCGGCCCTCGTCGAGACGCCATCCGTGGTGCCATCGCAAATAGCGTCCATTTCCACGGCTGAGCCCGACTTGTCAATGCAGCCAGGGCTGGCGGCGCCACTGGACCAGAGCGCTTTGTTCCAGGTGGACAGCACGCTCACCAACCTTGCTCGTGTTGCGCAGGAGTTGACCCAGCAGAAACTCGCTGCGGTCGAGCAGGAGACAGTATTGGCTCAATGGAAGGCTCGGCTGCAGCGCGAGCAGGATCAAGTGGACGACACCGCGCGAGCCCAAGAGCAGCGCAACCTTGAACTGCAGGAGCAGGCGTCGGCAGTCAACCGGAAGGCCGAAGCATTGAATGTGATGACGTCGCAGTTATTAAGCTTGCGCCAGAGTCTGCAAGGCGTGCTGCATGAACTGGATCAGGCTTTGGATCGTTAGAACTGCCCTGGCTACTTTTCTCGGTTCATTTATTATCAATGCCAGCCAGTCGACGCCGGAGCGTGAGCCCTGGCGTATCGGCACCGATGGACATTGCCTGGGGATGCAAGCGTTTGAGTACCAAGCTGATTACCAAAGAAGGTCATGAAGCGCTGAAGAAGGAACTGGATTACCTGTGGCGAGAGAAGCGCCCGGATACCACGCGAAAGGTAACGTGGGCTGCGTCTCTGGGGGATCGCAGCGAGAACGCCGACTACCAGTACAACAAGAAACTGCTGCGTGAGATCGACCGCCGTGTGCGCTACTTGCGCAAACGCCTGGAAGACATGCGCGTGGTGGAGTACGTGCCCGAGCAGGAAGGGAAGGTGTTTTTCGGTGCCTGGGTGGAAATCGAAAACGAGCAGGGCGAGACCAAGCGTTTTCGTATCGTCGGTTATGACGAAATTTATGATCGCATGGACTACATCTCCATCGATTCGCCGATGGCGCGCGCGCTGTTACGCAAAGAGGTTGACGATGAGGCCATCGTGCAGACCCCAGGTGGCGAAGTCTGTTGGTGGATTACGGCCATTGAGTACGTGAAGTAAACAGCATTGGCCCGCGCCCCTTGGGGGCGCGGGCAATCAACTTTTCAGCCTTCGCGCAATACCGTCAGTGGGCTGGCATTCAGCGCGCGACGTGTGCCGAATACCCCGGCGGCGCCGATCAGTACGGCGCCGATCACCGGCAGCAGCAACAGCCACGGGTGCGGGTGCCAGGCCAGGTCGAAGGCGTAGCGGTAGAGCACCCAGGTCACCAGCTCGGTGCCCAATGCCGCCAGCAAACCACTTACCGCGCCCAGCAAGCCGAACTCGATGCGTCGGGCCTTCACCAGTAGCGCGCGTTCCGCGCCCAGCGCTCGCAGCAGCGCGCCCTGGCGGATGCGTTCATCCAGTGTGGCCTGCAAGCCTGAGAACAACACCGCCATCCCGGCTGCCAGTACGAACAACAGCACATATTCCACCGCCAAGGTTACTTGGGCGAGGATGCTGCGCAATTGCTCCAGCAGGGCTTCGACCTGCAGGATGGTCACTGCGGGGAAGGCCCGCGACAGGTCGACGATCTGCTGGTCATGACCCGGCGCCAGGTAAAAACTGGTCAGGTAGGTGGCGGGCAGATTCTTCAAGGTGCCCGGCTGAAAAATCATAAAGAAGTTGGGCTGGAAGTTATCCCAGTTGATGGTGCGAAGGCTGGTCACCCGAGCTTCGCGGTTTTCCCCCGCCACCGTGAACACCAAGTGGTCGTTGAGCTTGAGCTTGAGGCTTTGCGCGACCTTGGCCTCCACCGAGACGCCGGGAATGTCATCGGTGGGTTGCTGCGACCACCACGAGCCCGCGGTCAGGGCGTTGCCGGGCGGTAGGTCGGCGGCCCAGGTCAGGTTCAGGTCGCGTTGTACCGCGCGGTCACCGCTGGAGTCCTTGCTGACAATCTCTTGCACCGGTTCGCCATTGATGCTGATCAGTCGCCCTGGTACTACGGGGTACAACGGCGCGGATTGCGCCTGGACTTCAAGCAGGCGGGCGCCAAAGGCGTCCTTGTCGGCCGGCAGGATATTCAGGGCGAAATAGTTGGGTGCGTCCTTGGGCAACTGGTTTTGCCAGGTGTCGAGTAATTCGCCACGCAGCAGGGCGATCAGGCCCATGGATAGCAGGATCAAGCCAAACGCCAGGGACTGGCCTGCCGCCGCGAGGGGGTGGCGCAGCAACTGGCCCAGGCCCAGGCGCCAGGGCAGGGATGCTCGAGCCAACAGGCGCCGCAGGCTTTGCAACAACAGCAGGAGCAAGCCGCCCAGCACCAATGCAGACACCACGCCACCGCCCAGCAGGGCGAAGGTCAACACCAAGTCGAGACTCAGGCGCCACATGATCAGGCCCAGGGCAAACAGCGCGGCGCCGTAGACCATCCACGTGCTGGACGGAATAGGCAGCAAGTCGCGTCGCAATACCCGCAGCGGTGGCACGCGACCCAGCGCGGCCAGCGGCGGCAGCGCGAAACCAGCGAGCGCGACCAGCCCGGTGCCGACCCCGGCAACGGCCGGTAACAGGCCGCCAGGTGGGACATCGGCTGGCAACAAGTCGTGCAGGAAGTAGAACAGGCCAAACTGCGCAAGCCAGCCGAGCAGGGCGCCGGCCAGGCTCGCCAACAGGCCCAGCACAGTCAGTTGCAGGCTGAACAGCATCATGGCTTCACGTCGCGACAAACCCAGGCAGCGCAACAGTGCGCTGGCGTCGAAGCGTCGGGTGGCGAAGCGGTTGGCGGACAAGGCCACAGCCACACCGGCCAACAGCACCGCCACCAAGCTGGCCATGTTCAGGTAGCGTTCGGCCTTGCCGAGGGCGCCGCCGATCTGCTGGTTGCCGTCCCGTGAATCCTGCAGGCGCTGGTTGGCCGCAAGGCCGGGTTTGATCAGGTCACGATAGGTTTGCAGTGCGGTGCTGTCTTGCGGCCCGCGCCATAACTCGCGATAACTGACGCGGCTGCCGGGCTGGACCACGCCCGTGGCGTCAAGGTCCGCCAGGTTGATCATTACCCGAGGCGTGAGGCTATAGAAATTGCCGGCGCGATCGGGTTCATAGGTCAGCACACGGGCCAGGCGCAGGGTTTTCATGCCCACATCGATACTGTCGCCCACCTTGAGTTCGAGCGCTGTCAGCAACCGAGCCTCCACCCAGGCTTCGCCGGGTTTCGGGCCGCCCCCCGCCGTTTCATCCGCGAAGGGGGCCGCGGCGCTCTTGAGCTCGCCACGCAGCGGATACTGCTCGTTGACGGCCTTGATGCTGGACAGCTGGATGCCGTTGTCGGTGGCAATGACGCTGGAAAACTCCACCACGCGAGCATGGTTCAGGCCCAGTTCGGTGCCGGATTTGATTTGTTCGTGGCGGGCCGGCGAGCTGCCTTCAAGCACCAGGTCGGCGCCCAGGAACTCGGTGGCGCGTAACAGCATGGCGCTATTGAGGCGCGCGCCGAAGTAACCGATGGCGGTACTGGCGGCTACCGCTACCAGCAGGGCGAAAAACAACACACGCAATTCGCCCGCGCGAGCGTCGCGCAGTAATTGGCGCATGGCAAGGCTGAACAGGCGCAACAGCGGCAAACGTGCCATCAAGGCTCCAGGGGTGCGACCATCAGGCCGGCTTCAAGGCGGATGAGACGTCGGCAGCGGTGGGCCAGGCGCTCGTCATGGGTGACCAGCACCAGGGTCGTGCCACTCTCTTTATTGAGTTCGAACAACAAGTCGCTGATGCGCTCTCCTGTGTGGCTGTCGAGGTTGCCGGTGGGTTCATCGGCAAACAGCACGTCCGGTTCGGCGGCAAACGCACGGGCAATCGCTACCCGCTGTTGTTCGCCACCAGACAATTGGCGCGGCGAATGGGTCAGGCGCTGGCCCAGGCCTACGCGTTCCAGCAGATGTTTGGCGCGCTCGCGGGCGTCTTTGCGGCCGTCCAGTTCCAGCGGCAGCATGACGTTTTCCAATGCATTGAGGCTGTCGAGCAACTGGAACGACTGGAACACAAAGCCTACGTGTTCGGCGCGGATGCGCGCCCGTTGGTCTTCGTCGAGTGTGCTGAGGGCTTGCCCGGCCAGGATGACCTCGCCGCTGCTTGGCAGGTCGAGGCCGGCCAGCAGGCCGAGGAGGGTGGATTTGCCTGAGCCGGAGCTGCCGACAATAGCCAGGCTATCGCCTGTGTTCAGTTCCAGGCTCAGTTCGTGCAGGATAGTCAGTTCACCTTCCGCGCTGGGAACCACTTTGCTAAGGTCCCGCGCGATGAGAATGCTTGCGCCCATGGAGAATCCGATGCGAATGTGGTTTTTGAGTGCTGGCCTGGCCTTGATGTGCATGGCCCAGAACGCAGCGGCGGGTACAGTCCTGATCGTTGGCGATAGTATCAGTGCCGGTTTCGGCCTGGATACCAGCAAAGGTTGGGTTGCCTTGCTGGAGCAACGGCTCAAGAAGGAGGGTTTCGACGATAAAGTGGTCAACGCCTCCATCAGCGGTGATACCAGCGCCGGAGGCCTGGCACGGCTGCCCGCGGCGCTTGCAGAGCATAAGCCGGACGTGGTGGTTATCGAGTTGGGTGGCAACGATGGCCTGCGCGGACAGCCGCCGGCGCAATTGCAACAAAATCTTGCTTCGATGATCCAGAAGTCCCAGGACAGCGGCGCGAAGGTGTTGCTGCTGGGCATGCAGATTCCGCCCAATTACGGTAAACGTTATGTCGATTCTTTCGCCAAGGTATTCAGTGACGTGGCGGAGCAGAAAAAGGTGCCGTTGGTGCCGTTTTTCCTTGAAGGCATTGGTGGCCATCCGGAGCTGATGCAGGCTGATGGGCTGCACCCGGCGGTCGCCGCGCAAGGCAAGTTGCTGGAAAATGTCTGGCCGACGCTAAAACCCCTGCTGTGACGCTTTTCTACCGGCAGGCTTTCGGCTAAGGTGGCGCCCCCCGATCTGGAGCCCCTGATGTCGCGTCCTGCCTGGTCCTTGTTTAACTACCAACTGATCGAGCCTGACGAGCAGCTGGATCTGTTCGCCTGCCAGGAAGTGCGGGTGCATTTGGTGACGCGACAGTTGGAATTGGGCGGCTCCATTGATCGCACGCTGTGCGGCACGTTATTGCCGGCGCAACCACGCTGGTCGGTGGTCGACCGTTCGATCTTTCAGGACCAGCGCCTGTGCCCCTTGTGCCGCGCGATCCTGGAGTCCCAAAAGCGTGGCACGCCGCCAATCTGGCCGGAGCTGCGTTTCGAACTCTAGTAGCTTCTACACGCTTGCAGCTACAAGCTCGCTTCACGTATACAATCGATTTTTACCTACCCGTCGTTCTGCGAAGGATTTTCCGGATGTTGTCGCGCCTTTCCGTCGTTACCTGCTGCCTGTCTCTTGCTGCACTTTGTGCGGCCGGTTCTGCATCCGCTTTGCAGTTGCCTTTGCCGCCGCCGGGTGAAGACATCGTCGGGCAAGTGCAGGTGATCAAGGCCAAGTACGAAGACACCTTTGCCGACCTGGGCACCACTTACGACTTGGGGTATTCGGAGATGGTTGCCGCCAACCCGGGGGTCGATGCCTGGTTGCCGGGGGCGGGCACCGAGGTCGTGTTGCCGACACGCTTCATCCTGCCACCGGGGCCGCGTGAGGGCATCGTGATCAACCTGGCGGAATATCGGCTCTATTATTTCCCCAAGGGCCAGAACGTGGTCTACACCTTCCCGCTGGGGATTGGTCGTGAGGGCTGGGGGTCGCCGATTGCCCATACCAGCATCATCGCCAAGACGCCGAACCCGACCTGGACGCCGCCCGCCTCGATCAAGGCAGAACACGCCGCCAACGGCGACCCGCTGCCCAATGTGGTACCGGCCGGCCCGGACAACCCCTTGGGGCCGTTCAAGTTCACCCTGGGCACGCCGGGTTACCTGATTCACGGTTCCAACATGAAGTTCGGCATCGGCACGCGTACCAGCCATGGTTGCTTCCGCATGTTCAACAACAACGTGCTGGAGATGGCCGGCATGGTGCCGGTGGGCACTTCGGTGCGCATCATCAACGATGCGTACAAGTTCGGCAGCAGCGGCGGCAAGGTCTATCTGGAGGCGCATACGCCGTTGAACGACGATGGCACGCCGTCGGTGGTCGACAAGCACACGGCGGTGATCAACGCTTTGCTCAAGCGTGAAGACCTGGCCAATAACCTGCGGGTCAATTGGGACCAAGTGCGTGATGTGGTGGCGGCGGAAGATGGTTTGCCCACCGAAATCGGGGTGCCGGGTGCAGCGCCTATAGCCTCGAGCATGCCGATCGATCTGCAGCAATAAACCCGAGCGAACAACCATGTTTGAGGGGGCTTGCTCCCGATAGCGGTCGGTCAGTACCTGATGTGCTGGCGGCTACACTGCTATCGGGAGCAAGCCCTTCATGCATTCAGGCAATAAAAAAGCCGACCCATAAATGGATCGGCTTGATAACAACCCCGAGGGATTATTACTTGCGGCTAGCTTTTTCAAGCATGCGCAGAGCGCGCTCGTTAGCTTCGTCAGCAGTCTGTTGTGCTTTTTGAGCAGCAGCCAGAGCTTCATCAGCTTTACGATAGGCTTCGTCTGCACGGGCCTGGGAGCGAGCTGCTGCGTCTTCAGTTGCAGTCAGACGAGCTTCGGTTTCTTTGGAGACGCTGCTGCAACCGGTAGCCAGAACTGCGGCCAGAGCCAGAGCAGAGAATTTCAGAACGTTGTTCATCGTGTTCCCCTTCAAGGACTTTCTATTAAATGGCTACTTTCTCAGAGTGAGCTAATAGCCGGCGTACATACTACCCATTACTTGTAGTAAGTAAACTGACGTAGCGCAAGAAGCAAAAAAAATTCTCGCGGCGAATCTATTTTGGCTAACCTTTTGGGGATTTGTATAAAAAGTGTCCAATTTTTTTCATTGGAGGCAAACGCTACCCAGGCTGAAAGGGCCGGCCCGCATGTGTTGAGCCGCGTGAATAGATGAAATTTTATATATCTGCGCCGACACTTTCGTTCAGTTGGGTGTTGCCGGGTCGCGTATCTTTCACGCATGTAGAGGTGACTTTAAGAGCGCCTGTTCGTCTCAAGGTTCAACTGCCGGCAATGTTCAGGCTTTCGATCACAGATGGGTCGGGGGCTCTTTCTTTATCCACCAGCGGCAGGGGATGACGAGTGCGCCTTGAGCAATCGCAGGATTGGTGCCTACTATTCCCTACGTGCTGGTTGTGAGCGCTAAAGGTTTTCTCGTTGTCGAAACCGGCACGGGGTGGCGTAGATGTTCCTTCGCCGGAAAAACATCGGTAAGGTAGGGGTCAGAAACCAAGACCCGCGAGGAGTAGTGATGAGCGAGGCGTTGTCCATCCACCATGACCAGGCTGGTCATCAGTTCGAGACCAATGTGGACGGTCATCGTGCCTATCTGACCTATATGGACCTCGGGAAGCAGACCCTGGATATCTATCGGACCTTCGTGCCCAACGCACTGCGGGGCCGTGGCATCGCGGCGGCATTGACCGAAGAGGCCTTGAAGTTTGCCGAAGAGGCAGGCTACACGGTGATTCCATCCTGTTCCTATGTCGAACGCTACATGGAGCGCCATCAGCGCCATGCCGCGAAGCTGTAAGGAATAAACTGCGCACACAAAAACGCCGGGCTTAGCCCGGCGTTTTTGTGTGCGCAATTCAGGTGCGTTTGCGTTTGGGCAATACGTCCTTGAGCTTGGCGTGCATGCTGCGCAGGGTGTTTTCGGTGGCGGCCCAATCGATGCAGGCATCGGTAATCGACACGCCGTACTGCAAGTCGGCCAAGTCCTTTGGAATGGCCTGGCAACCCCAGTTCAGGTGGCTCTCGACCATCAGGCCGATGATTGACTGGTTGCCTTCCAGGATCTGGTTGGCGACGTTTTCCATCACCAGTGGTTGCAGGGCCGGGTCCTTGTTGGAGTTGGCGTGACTGCAATCGACCATAATGTTTGGCTTGATCTTGGCCTTGTTCAGCGCCTGTTCGCACAGGGCAACGCTGACGGAGTCATAATTTGGCTTGCCGTTGCCGCCGCGCAGCACCACGTGACCATAGGCATTGCCCTTGGTGGTGACGATGGAGACGCCACCTTCCTGGTTGATACCCAGGAAACGGTGAGGGCTGGAGACCGATTGCAGCGCGTTGATCGCCACGGTCAGGCCGCCGTCGGTGCCGTTCTTGAAGCCGACGGCCGAGGACAGGCCGGACGCCATTTCGCGGTGGGTCTGGGATTCGGTGGTGCGCGCGCCGATGGCCGACCAACTGATCAGGTCCTGCAGGTATTGCGGAGAAATCGGGTCCAGCGCTTCGGTGGCGGTGGGGAGCCCCATCTCGGCCAGGTCCAGCAGCAATTTGCGACCGATGTGCAAACCGTCCTGGATCTTGAACGAGTCGTCCAGGTACGGGTCGTTGATCAAGCCTTTCCAACCGACAGTGGTACGCGGCTTCTCGAAATAGACGCGCATCACCAGGTACAGGGTGTCGGACACTTCCGCCGCCAGCACCTTGAGGCGCTCGGCGTATTCGTGGGCGGCCTTGAGGTCGTGGATCGAGCAAGGGCCGATGACGACGAAGAGGCGGTGGTCGGTGCCGTCAAGAATCTCACGGATGACTTCGCGGCCTTTGGTGACGGTCTGCAGGGCAGCCTCGCTCAAAGGAATTTCGCGCTTGAGCTGATCAGGTGTGATCAGGGTCTCGTTGGATTCGACGTTTAGGTCATTGATCGGTAAATCAGCCATCGTGTTACTCGTCAGGGTCACGGGTGCCGGCCGCCAGCCATCCCCGTGCGGCGGAGCACAGCATGATTTGGATGCAGGGGGGAGGAACCTTAGCGCGTAACACGGGGCCGCGACAATGGGCAAAGCCCGCTTTAATCCAGTGCCGGCCGCACAAATGCCTCATGGGAGAACTCGCCGGCATGGCGCGACACCCACTCGCGGGCCAAGGCTTCGACTTGCGCGGGGGTTGGCTCGGCATCTTCGTGCTGGCGGCAGTAGCGTTCCATCCGGCATGCTTGCTCACCCATTCGCGCACCGAACAACGCATGTTCATCGGTAAATGAAATACCGACGCGGTAGCCGCTTTCGACCTTGCGGCACCACGCCACGTAGCCCGGATAACGCGCAGTGGCGCCCAGGGACGGGATATGCAGATCCACCGCTGTGCCCTGGCGCCAGGCACGTGGGCAATTGCAGGCGATGCCGCCCAGGCCGATAGTGTGCAGGCGTTGGCGGGGAAGGGCGGGGGAAGGACGTTGGATCAACAGTGCGGCGACATCATCAGGGTGAGGTAAAAAACGACCCATGTACACGGACTCCGAGCACCGTCCAGTTGACGGCGGCAGCAGCAGTATAGTGAAGGAACAGGAATTGACCGACCTGGATATTGACCAGCAATTGCTGGGATTGCCAGGCATTTCGCTGGTGGTGTTCACCAGTGTGGGCTGTTCCAGTTGCCGTTGTGCGCGCCAGCAATTACCCGGCTGGCAACTGCCGGTAGACCGCGTGTGCTGGGTGGATGCCGGGCACAACGGCGGCGCGGTCGAGCGTTACCAAATCTTTCATTTGCCCGCGTTGTTCGTGGTGTGCGAGGGTCAATTCCTCGGACAGCTACAGGCCCGCCTTACGTCTGCCGACCTTACCGACGCGATCAATCAAGCGCTTACCCGCACACCAGAGGACTTGCCATGACCACTCAATCCCCGCGCATCGGCATCATCGGTACCGGCGCCATCGGTGGTTTCTACGGTGTGATGCTGGCGCGCGCCGGGTTCGATGTGCACTTCCTGTTGCGCAGCGAGTACGCCCAAGTCAACGAGCACGGCTTGCGCCTGAACAGCACGCTGCACGGCGAATTGCACCTGCACCCGGTGCAGGCCTACGCCCAGGCCGCCGACATGCCGCCGTGCGACTGGTTGCTGGTGGGCACCAAATCCACGGGCAATGTCGACCTGGCGCCGACCATTGCTCAGGTCGCGGCTCCCGACGCCAAAGTGATCTTGCTGCAGAACGGCCTGGATGTGGAAGACAGCCTGCGTGAGCACCTGCCGGCGTCGCTGCATCTGCTCGGTGGCCTGTGCTACATCGGTGTGCACCGCTCGGGCCCGGGTGTGGTCGAGCACCAGGCGCTGGGGCGCGTCAATCTGGGCTACCACAGCGGCACGGCGGCCAACGATGAGGCCCGCCAGAAGGCCATTGTCGAAGCCGGCGCTGCGTTGTTTCATACAGCCGGCATCGAATCCCAGGCCATGGCCAATGTGCATCAGGCGCGCTGGCACAAACTGGTGTGGAACGTGCCTTATAACGGTCTCTCGGTATTGTTGGGCAGCGGCACCACCGCGATGATGGCGGACGAGTCCAGCCGCGCGTTGATCCAGGCGCTGATGGCCGAAGTGGTGCAGGGCGCCCATGCCTGCGGCCATGATATTCCCCAGAGTTACGCCGAGCAGATGTTCACCATGACCGAGAGCATGGAGGATTACCTGCCGAGCATGTACCACGATCACGTGCACAAACGCCCGTTGGAGCTGGCGGCAATCTATGCTCGACCTCTGGCGGCCGCGAAGGCCGCCGGTTGCGAGTTGCCGCGCATACAGGCGCTGTACCAGGCCTTGAGTTTTATTGATCGGCACAACCGCTGAGTCGGGGGGAAGCGTCATGGCAACGGGATTGGGCGACAAACTGGTGCTGGCGATTTCGTCGCGGGCACTGTTCGACCTGAGCGACAGCCACAAGGTCTACCTGGCCCAAGGGGTGGAGGCGTACCGCAAATACCAGATCGAGCACGAGGAGGAAATCCTCGAACCCGGCGATGCCTTCCCGCTGGTCAAGAAACTGCTGAGCCTCAACGCCAGCCTGGGGCGCGCCCGGGTCGAGGTGGTGTTGGTGTCGCGTAACAGCGCAGACACCGGCCTGCGTGTGTTCAACTCGATCCAGCATTACGGCCTGGATATTTCCCGCGCCGCTTTCGTAGGCGGGCGTAGTCCTTATCCTTATTTGGCGGCATTTGGTTGCCACCTGTTTCTTTCGACTCATGCTGAAGATGTGCGCAGTGCCCTGGACGCCGGCTTCGCCGCCGCGACCATTTTGTCCGGCGGCGCGCGTCGTGCTTGCAGTGAAGAGTTGCGCATCGCCTTTGACGGTGACGCGGTGTTGTTTTCCGATGAGTCCGAGCGTGTCTACCAGGCCGGCGGCTTGGCGGCGTTCCAGGCCAGCGAGCGCGAATCGGCCCGACAGCCCTTGCATGGCGGCCCCTTCAAGGGGTTCCTGGCGGCGCTCAACTTGTTGCAGCGCGAGTTTCCAGACGATGCCTGCCCGATCCGCACGGCGCTGGTTACCGCCCGCTCGGCGCCGTCTCACGAGCGCGTGATTCGCACACTGCGTGAGTGGGATATCCGTTTGGACGAGTCGTTGTTTCTCGGTGGGCTGGAGAAATCCGCGTTTCTGGAAGCGTTTGCCGCCGATGTGTTTTTCGACGACCAGGCCGGTCACTGCGAAAAAGCCAGGGAAGTGGTGGCCACCGGGCATGTGCCCCATGGCATCAGTAACGAAGTGAGGATTCAGGCCGAGCCCTGAGGGCGCTGCTAAGCTCATTCAATCTCCTCCAGCCTGGCAGTCCAGGAGGTTTTATGATTCGTTCGATGCTGTATGCCACGGACCTCGGTCTGTATGCCCCGTATGTGATGCAGCATGCACTGGCGCTGGCGCGAACGTTCAAGGCGGACCTGTATGTGATCCACGTGGTCGAGCCAATCGGGCTGTTCGCTGAGTCGGTGTTGCAAAGTTACCTGGATGAAAAGGCCTTGATTGAGTGGCAGAGCCAGGGGATGACCACAGTATTGGCGACTATCGAGCAACGGGTGCTCGACAGTTTCCGCGAGGAATTGGGAGAGGGCGGGCAGGACCTGCAGTTGATCCGCTCGGTACGGGTGATCCAGGGGGACCCATGCGAGGTGATTCTCGACCAACTGCGCAAACTTTCCGTCGACTTGTTGATCGTAGGAAGTCACAGCGATGCAACGCCAGCCGCCACGCCCCTTGGGCGCACCGCTGCACGTGTGTTGCAGCTGTCTACGGTGCCGGTTTACCTGGTGCCGTCGTTACAACGTCGACGCAGTGATGACATGTGAAGGGTGAAAACGATAAAAAAGTTCTAGATTTATCTGTCTGACCTTTAATATAGTTATATACCGTCGCTGATACCCGTGGCGTCTATCTGCTTTGAGGGACACATATGAAGCTCCAACAACTGCGCTACATCTGGGAAGTGGCGCACCACGACCTCAACGTTTCCGCTACCGCTCAAAGCCTTTACACCTCGCAACCCGGTATCAGCAAGCAGATCCGCCTGCTCGAAGATGAGTTGGGCGTCGAAGTGTTCGCGCGCAGCGGCAAGCACCTGACCCGTGTCACCCCGGCCGGTGAGCGCATCATCACCACCGCCGGCGAGATCCTGCGTAAAGTCGAAAGCATCAAGCAGATCGCCCAGGAGTTCTCCAACGAGAAAAAGGGCACCCTGTCGATCGCCACCACGCACACCCAGGCACGGTATGCATTGCCGCCGGTGATCCGCGATTTCATCAAGCAATACCCCGACGTGGCCCTGCACATGCACCAGGGTTCGCCGATGCAGATTGCCGAGATGGCCGCTGATGGCACCGTGGATTTCGCCATCGCCACCGAAGCCCTCGAGCTGTTTGGCGACCTGGTCATGATGCCGTGCTACCGCTGGAACCGCTGCGTGGTCGTCCCTCAGGGCCACCCATTGGCCAAGCTGCCGAAGCTGACCCTGGAAGCCCTGGCTGAATACCCGATCGTCACCTACGTTTTTGGTTTTACCGGGCGTTCCAAGCTCGACGAAGCCTTCAGCCATCGCGGCCTTACGCCTAAAGTGGTGTTCACCGCCGCCGACGCCGATGTGATCAAGACTTACGTGCGCCTGGGCCTGGGCGTGGGGATCGTCGCCAAGATGGCGGTCGACACCAACCTCGACAAAGACCTGGTGGTGCTCGATGCCAGCGAGCTGTTCGAGTCCAGCGTGACCAAGATCGGCTTCCGTCGTGGCACCTTCCTGCGTGGCTTCATGTGCGATTTCATCGAAAAATTCGCGCCGCACCTGACCCGTGAAGTCATGGCCAAGGCGATTCAGTGCCATAACAAACAGGAACTGGAAGAGCTGTTTGACGGCGTAGAACTGCCTGTCCACTAACGGCGTCAGCGGGCCTCGGTGACAGTGAAGTGTTGCTGGGCGCCCGCCACCAGAATCTCCACCTCATCATCGATGCGCTTGCCCAGCAGGTTTTTGCCCAAGGGGGAGCGCGCCGTGATGACGGTTACCGGTTGCCCGACCACATCCACCTTCAACCCCGCTGCATCGGGTGCCAGGAACAGCCATTGCTGGCGCCCGTTCTCATCCTCCAGACCCACTAGCGCACCGAGTTCGATCCCGCGCTGATCATCGTATGCGCGCAACTGAAGGTTCTGGCACAGCGCCAGCGACTGCCGGATCTCTTCGACCCGCTTGGCCTGTCCGGCCGCCAGATAAGAAGCCTCCAACCCCAGGGTGTCGTATTTGTTTTCCGCGATGTTTTCTTCGTGGGTCGCGGTTTCGTAGGCGGTTTGGGCCGCACGTTGGGCGGTCTCCAGGTCGACGTTGAGTTTTTCCAGGATCAGTTGGAGAACGGCGTGTTTATTCATGGGGTAATGGGTCATCAATCGCAGAATTGCAGGACATTCGCCCGGCTTTTTTCATTCGGGGCGTTCTGGTCCTGTTGCAGCCAGAACTGGCATTTGGGGTTGGACAGGTTGCGCGCATTGTTACGTACCTGGTCCAGGGTTTGCTGCTGTTCCTGCTTTTGCAGGTTCTGTTGGTACTGCTCAAACATGCGGTTGGGCGGCTCCGGCGCAGCAGCGGCCGGTTTGCCCAACTGCTGAACCGCTTGGGCGACGGGGGCCAGGCTGTGTGGGAACAGGTAGCGCGATGCCAGCCAGGCGGTCAGCACAATAGCGATAAACCCCAGCCACAGGCCAAAAGCCACGGCAGCACTGAGCTTGAACAGCGACAACGGACGTTCGGACATGATGGCCTCCTGGCAGGCATTGACGGCGTGGCCGCGATTGTCGCACAGCCACTGTGCAGAATAATCGCGATCAAGCCTTCTGCATCAGCGCTTTTATGCGGACAATCGAGCCTTTGAGTGTTGGAGCCCGGAATGAAAGCCCGCTGGGATATTTTTTGCAGCGTTGTCGATAACTACGGCGACATCGGCGTGACCTGGCGCCTGGCCCGGCAATTGGTGGCGGAGCACGGCTGTGCCGTGTGCTTGTGGGTCGATGACCTGCGCGCCTTTGAGCGCATGTGCCCCGACATTGACGTGCAGTCGGCCCAACAATGGCAAGACGGCGTCGAAGTACGCCACTGGCCGGCCGAATGGTCGGCAACGCCGGCGGCCGACGTGGTGATTGCCGCGTTCGCCTGCCAGTTACCGCCTGACTATATGGAAGCCATGGCCGAGCGTGAGCGCACGCCGTTGTGGATGAATCTGGATTACCTGAGCGCCGAGGACTGGGTGGTGGGCTGTCATCGCCTGCCGTCGGTGAAGTTCAAGGGGGTGCAGAAGTACTTCTTTTTCCCTGGCTTCCGCGCCGGTACCGGTGGTCTGTTGCGTGAGGCGGGGTTGCTTGAGCAACGTCAGGCATTTCAGGCGGATGCCACAGCACAGCGACAATTCTTGCAGGGGTTGGGTGTATTTCCGGCAGCCGGTGCGCGGTTGTTTTCCCTGTTTGCCTACGAAAACGCCGGCCTGGCCGGTTGGCTGGACGTCTTGTCGACGGACGGGCATGCCACTCATCTATTGGTGCCGGAGGGGCGCATCCTCGGCGACGTACAACGTTGGCTCGGTGTAGAGCGGCTGGCGGCGGGGGATGTGCATCAACGCGACGGCCTGACCGTGCAGGTGCTGCCGTTCGTGCGCCAGGAGCAATATGACCGCTTGCTGTGGTGCTGCGACTTCAATGCCGTGCGCGGTGAAGACTCGTTCGTGCGCGCCCAGTGGGCCGGGCGGCCGTTGCTGTGGCATATCTATCGCCAGGACGAAGACATCCATCTCGACAAGCTCGATGCTTTTCTTGCGTTGTACACCGCGGCGTTATCGCCGGCCGCCAAGGCTGCACTGGTTGCGCTCTGGCAAGCCTGGAACACCGAAGGCGATATGGTGCAGCCGTGGAAAATGCTGCTGGAGCACTGGCCGCAAGTGAGTCGGCACGCCCAAACGTGGCCTCTGGAACAGGCCTTGCAGGCCGATCTTGCAACGGCGCTGGTACAGTTTTATGAAAGTTGGATATGATACGCCACCTTGAATTTTGTAAATCCCATCCAAATTTCGGATATATGCAATGAAAACTGGTAAAGAACTGAAACCCGGTACAGTGATCCGTCTTGAAAACGACCCTTGGCTGGTTCAGAAAGCTGAGTTCACCAAGTCTGGTCGTAACAGCGCAATCATGAAGACCAAGCTGAAGAACCTGCTGACCGGTTACAAAACCGAGATCGTCTACAGCGCCGATGACAAACTGGACGACGTGATCCTCGACCGTAAAGAAGCGACCCTGTCGTTCATCAGCGGCGACACCTACACGTTCATGGACACCACCGACTACACCATGTACGAGCTGAACGCTGAAGACATCGAAGCCGTTCTGCCGTTCGTGGAAGAAGGCATGACCGACGTCTGCGAAGCCATCTTCTTCGAAGAGCGCTTGGTTTCCGTAGAACTGCCGACCACTATCGTTCGTACCGTTGACTACACCGAAGGTTCCGCTCGCGGCGACACTTCTGGCAAGGTGATGAAACCAGCCAAACTGAAAAACGGTACCGAACTGCAAGTTGCAGATTTTATCGAAATCGGTGATGACATCGAGATCGACACCCGCGAAGGCGGTTCGTACAAAGGTCGCGCCAAGAAGTAATTCTGGCCCTGCCGTACGAAGCAAAAAACCCGACCATGAGTCGGGTTTTTTATGAGCGCAGGTTTTACTTCAGGTGTTGCTTGAGCTCATCCGAGGCTTGCAGCATTGCCGAACGCACCGCCGGCACCTGGCTGACCACGTTGAGCAAACCGTAGTCGTGGATCATGCCGTTGTAGCGCACCGCGGTCACCGGCACACCGGCCGCATCCAGCTGGCGGGCATAGGCTTCACCTTCATCACGCAGCACGTCGGCACCGGCGGTCTGCACCAGCGCGGGCGGCAGGCCCTTGAGTTGTTCAGTGGTGGCCCGCAGCGGCGAGGCATAGATCTCGGCGCGTTGCTTGGCATCGGTGGTGTAGTTGTCCCAGAACCACTTCATCATGTTCCTGGTGAGGAAGTGCCCTTCGGCGTATTGGTTGTAGGACCCCGTGTCGAAGTTGGCGTCGGTCACCGGCCATAGCAGCAGTTGGAACTTGATGGCCGGCGTGCCCTTGTTCTTGGCCATCAGGCTGACCACGGCTGCCATGTTGCCGCCGACGCTGTTGCCCGCTACCGCGAGGCGCTTGCCGTCTACGTTGATCTCTTTGCCATGCTCGGCCACCCATTTGGTTGCGCCGTAGGCCTGGTTGATCGCCACCGGGTAGTGCGCTTCAGGGGACGGTGTGTAATTGACAAACACCGCCACCGCCCCCGAACCCGCCACCAGATCTCGCACCAGACGCTCATGGGTCGGGTAATCCCCAAGCACCCAGCCGCCGCCGTGGAAGAACATGAACACTGGCAATGTGCCCTTGACCCCGGCCGGACGCACGATCGTCAGCTCCAGTGGCTTGCCATCGACCTGGATGGTCTTCTGGCTCACATCGGCCTTGGGCAGCGTCAGCTTTACGCCGGCCTGGGCGCCGGTCAGCACCGCGCGGGCGTCCTTGGGCGTCAGCTGCTCGATCGGCTTGCCCGTGCCGGCGTTCAACACATCCAGAAAAGCCTGGGTGTTGTGCTCGACATCGCCGCCGGCGGCGAAGGCGTTGCTGATGGACAGGGCGAGCAGGGTACCGGTGAGCGCTTTACCAATAGTGTTCATGTTCTTCTCCTGAGGGCGGTAGAGGTGATCAGACGGTCACGTGCAGGCGGACATCGACGTTGCCACGGGTGGCGTTGGAGTACGGGCACACCTGGTGAGCGGCGTCGACCAGGCTTTGCGCATCATCCTGGGCCAGGCCCGGCAGGCTGATGTGCAGGTCGATATCCAGGCCGAAACCGCCGGGGATCTGGCCGATGCCCACGTGGGCGGTGATCGAGGCGTCATCCGGGATTTTGCGTTTGGTCTGGCTGGCCACGAATTTCAGTGCGCCGATGAAGCAGGCCGAGTAACCGGCGGCGAACAGTTGTTCCGGGTTGGTGGCCTGGCCGCCGGCGCCGCCCAGTTCTTTCGGAGTGGAAAGCTTGACGTCGAGGATGTTATCGCTGGAAACAGCACGACCATCACGGCCGCCGGTGGCGGTGGCTACTGCGGTATAGAGCGTTTGCATGAGGTTTTCCTCTTGTGGTGTTTTGCGCTAAACATTTGCGCGCTAAGTAGTTGGTGAGGCGAATGTATAGCGCTAATGTTTAGTGCGCAAGATAAATCTACAAATATTTTTTCTGTGCCCCTGAAACCAGTGTGGGAGGGGGCTTGCTCCCGATAGCAGTGCGTCAGTCAATCCCTATGTCACTGACCCAGCGCTATCGGGAGCAAGCCCCCTCCCACATTTTTTGGCGTGCTTTATCGCCTGTCAGAGCGCGTTTTGCAGGTTGTTGCGCAGGGCAATCAATTCACCTTGCAGCTTGCGCAGTTGGTCCAACTCCAGCCCGCTGGCGCCGAGGATGCAGTGGGGAATGCCCATGGCCTTGTCCTGCAAGGCGCGCCCGGCGTCGGTCAATTCCACGACCACCACGCGTTCGTCTTCACGGCTGCGGGTGCGGCTGAGCAGGCCTTCGACCTCCAGGCGTTTAAGCAAAGGTGTCAGGGAGCCGGGATCGGTCAGCAGGCGGCTGCTGATTTCGCCGACGGTCAAACCGTCCTCTTCCCACAGCACCATCATGGCCAGGTACTGTGGGTAGGTCAGGCCGAGAGCCTGCAGCAGGGGCTTGTAGACCTTGGTCATCAACAGCGACGTGGAATGCAGGGCGAAACACAGCTGATTGTTCAGCATCAGGGATTCGCATGGGTCAGGGTTCTTGCTCATGGCGGGGCCTTTAAAAAACGTGTCTGGCCTGGAATCTAGCGGGCAAATGTTTAATGCGCCAGATAATTCTGGCCGAACGGTCAGGCCAGGCCGCTTTGCAGTGCCAGGTCCCAGGGCGGAACCGGGCTGAAACGGGATTTGAGGTACTCCAGCAATAAACGGCTGCGCGCATTGGGCTGTTGTTCCAGGCGCAGGGCATAGATCCCGGTGGTTTCCGGGCTGGGCAGGCCATTTTCGCAAAAGAGGGGCAGCAGTTCGCCACGCACCAGGTACTCGCTGGCCAGCCAGGTCGGCAAGTGGGCGATACCCAAACCGGCCAGCGCGCCGCAAAGCAGGGCCTCGGCGTTGTTGGCGCTCATGCGGATACGTTGCGGGCGGTACGTCGCACGGCGCCCGTCCAGCTCAAAGCGCCAGGCGAACATCGGCGCCAGGCCATCCCAGTCCAGGCCGTCGTGTTCATTCAGCTCGCGGGGATGGGTCGGCGTGCCACGGCTTTTCAGGTAGGCCGGGCTGGCGCAGGCGATGCGTACGATGCTGGCCAGGGGCGTGGCGATCAGTCGGGTATCGACGATATGCCCGGCGCGTAGCACCAGATCGACTTTGCCCAAATGCGCGCCTTGCATGTCCACAAAGCTGTCGATCAGATGCAGGTGCACATCCAGGCCGGGGTACACCTTCAGAAAGTCTGCAATCACCGGCGCCAGGTGCCGCCGACCAAATGCCGCCGGTGCGTCCACCCGGATCAACCCCTCGGGCGCATGGCTCAGGGAAACCGCTTCGGCGCGCGCCAGTTGTAACTCACTGACGATCCGCCGCGCGCGCTCGGCGAACGCCAAGCCGGCGGGCGTTGGCACCACGGCATGGGTGCTGCGTTGGAACAGGCGGCTGCCCACCGAGCTTTCCAGGCTGTCGATACGCCGCGCCACCGCCGAGGGCGTCAGCGGATGGCGGCGGGCGGCGGCGGAAAAACTGCCGGTCTCCAATACATCCAGAAACAGGCTCAACTGGTCGGTAAGGGTGTTGGGGTTCATGAGCAAACGCTTATGCGAGATTGGCACAGCCATTGTGCGTTGCTGTGCCTTTGCGCGCCAGAGCCGACTGCGTAGCATGCAAGGCCTGGGTTTATGGAGTGATGCGTGGTGTTGGATTTAGCGATGTACCTGGTATTGGGCGCGGCCTTGGGCACGGTGGGCGGGCTGTTTGGGATTGGCGGCGGGCTGATCGCCATCCCGGTGCTGGGCGTGCTGTTCGGCCTGGATCAGCAGATCGCCCAGGGCACCGCGCTGGTGATGGTGGTGCCGAACGTGATGCTTGCGCTGTGGCGGTATCACCAGCGCAACCGGATTGAATTGCGCCATGCGTTGCCGCTGGGGGTGATGGGTTTCACCTTTGCCTGGCTCGGGTCGATCTGGGCAGTAGGCCTGGATGCTGGTGCCATGCGTATCGGTTTTATTGCCTTTCTGGTGGCGCTGTCGGCCTACAACCTGGTGCGCATGTTCACCCGCAATGCGCCGCCGACAGCACAGATGCGTTACTCCTGGCCATGGCTTGGGGTGTTGGGCGCCGCTTCCGGCTCCATGGGCGGTTTGTTTGGGGTCGGCGGCGCGGTGGTTGCGACACCGGTGCTGACAAGTATTTTCGGCACCACCCAAGTCGTCGCCCAAGGCTTGTCCTTGGCCCTGGCGCTGCCCAGCACCGGTGTGACGCTGGTGACCTACGCCTGGCACCACGAAGTCGACTGGATGATCGGCATCCCCCTGGCCATCGGTGGCCTGCTCAGCATCAGTTGGGGGGTGAAGGTCGCCCATGCATTGCCGGAGCGTCTGCTGCGCGGCCTGTTCTGCGGCTTCCTGGTGCTCTGCGCGGTGATGCTCACCTTTAAAGTTTGAAGCCTTCGAGGATGTAATCGGCCAGGCATTCGGTGATGGGCGACGCCATCGCCGGGTTGCGTAGCAGGCGCAGGTTCATCGAAGGCAATGGCGGAAAGCCTTCGTTGCTGCCCAGTATCCGCAAGTCTTCGGTCACCAGGCTTTCCATGCTGGCCATGACCGCCAGCCCGGCGCCGACCACGCTCTGAATCGCCGCGCAATTGGAGCTGTGATAGGCCAGGCGGTAGTCGAGCCCGGCCGCATCCAATGCCGTTTGGATCCACTGGGTACCGAAGCAATCGGTCCCCGAAACGGCTAAAGGCACGACCTGGTGCTCATCCACGCAAAAACTCTGCGCCGCTGCCCATACCAGGCGCTCAGTGCGCAACAGTTCTCCAATGTCATCGCCGGGCTGGCGGCTGATCACGGTCAAGGCCAAATCCCTGCGTTGCATTAATACTTGCGACGACTCGCAGTGCATCTCGATCTGGATCAGCGGATAAGCCTTGGAAAACCGTTTGAGAATCCCAGGAAGAAAGCGCATCACATAATCATCCGGCGTGCCGATGCGCACCAGGCCCACCATGTGCGGTTCGCGCAGGGTGTTGAACACTTCGCTGTGCAGTTTGAGGATGCGCCGCGCATACCCGAGCAACACCTGGCCTTCGGGAGTCAGCCGCACCTGCCGGCCATCGCGCTCGAACAGCTTGCGTTGCAGCACGTCTTCTTCCAAGCGCTTCATCTGCATGCTCACGGCTGATTGCGTGCGGTTGACCTGCTCGCCGGCGCGGGTAAAACCGCCTTGGTCGGCGATGGCGACGAAGGTGCGCAGCACATCGGTGTCGATACTCGGGTAGCTGGACAATTGATCAAACTCTGAGATGTATTGCATTAAAAACATTCGTTGGATTGATCATAAGGCCGGGCACACACTTCCGTCATCCCCAAGGGAGGGCGAGAAGATGAAAGGTCAACAAGGTTTTGTATTGATGGCTAAACGGCCGCTAGTCGGGCTGTTCCACACCCTGGCGCGTTGGCAGGCCTTGCACCGCGAGCGCCAGATGCTGGCGAGCATGAGCGACGATGCGCTCAAGGACATCGGCCTCAACCGCGCCGATGTGGAGCACGAAAATCATCGGCATTTCTGGGAAGACCCGCTGCGAAAATGACGCGGGATGCAGTAGGGTAGGTCGCGCGCACTCAAGGAGATGTACATGCTCGCCGACCTGGCATTTTCCCTCAAGCAAGCTCGACGCATGGCTCTGGCGGCCCAGGGCTTTTCCGGGCGCCAGGCGCCTGCGCTGATCAAGGCTGCGCACCTTAACCGCCTGATCGAACGCCTGGGCGTGTTGCAGATCGATTCTGTCAACGCGGTGGTGCGCTCTCATTACCTGCCGCTGTTTTCCCGGCTGGGCAGTTATTCCCCGTTGATACTTGAACAGGCGGCCTGGAGCCAGGGACGACGGCGTTCGTTGTTCGAGTATTGGGGGCATGAGGCGTCATTGCTGCCCATGGCGCTGTACCCGTTGATGCGTTGGCGCATGGCGCGGGCGCAGCGCGGGCAAGGCATTTACTCGCAAATGGCGCGTTTTGGGCGCGAGCGGCAGGCGACTATCGAGCGTGTGTTGAAGACCGTCGAACAACAGGGCGCGCTGGGCGCGGGCAGTTTGTCCACCCGTGAAGAGCGCGCCGGCCCCTGGTGGGACTGGAGCGATGAAAAACATGCGCTGGAATGGCTGTTCGCCGCCGGCCTGGTCACCGTCGCGGGGCGACGCGGGTTCGAACGGCTCTACGATCTACCCGAACGTGTCATCCCCGCCGACATCCTGCAACGCGCGCCCCTGACCGAAGCCGAGGCCCAGCGCGGCCTGCTGTTGCACAGCGCGACAGCCCTGGGCGTGGGCACCGAAAAAGACCTGCGCGATTATTTTCGCCTGGACCCCGCCGATAGCCGCAGTCGCTTGGCTGAATTGGTCGAGGATGGCCAGTTGCTCGCGTGTCAGGTGCAGGGCTGGAAGCTAGCGGCGTACTGTCTCCCCGAGCCGAAGGTGCCACGCAAGGTGGCAGCCAGCGCCTTGCTGTCGCCCTTCGATTCGTTGATCTGGGAGCGCAGCCGCACCGAGCGTTTATTTGATTTCCGTTACCGGCTGGAGATCTACACCCCGCAACACAAGCGGGTGTATGGCTACTACGTGCTGCCGTTTTTGCATCACGAGCGGATTGCCGCGCGGATCGACCTGCGTGCCGAACGCGCCAACGGGCGCCTGGCGGTGCATGCGGTACACGAAGAAGAACCGGGGCTGGATGAGGAAGGCCTGCTGGCGCTTGCGCTGAACCTGCGGCAAATGGCGAGCTGGCTTGGGCTGGAGCAGGTCCAGCTCAATTGCCAAAGGCCGAGTGCCGCCCGGTTAAGGGCGGCGATGATCAGGCTGGAGATTGATTTCTAGGGGCTGATCGCGGGCTTGCCCGCGAGGGCGTCAGTTCAGTCGGCAAGTCTCTCAGCGCTTGACCTGCTTCAAGGTCTCGGCAATCAGAAACGCCAGCTCCAGCGACTGATCGGCGTTCATCCGTGGGTCGCAATGGGTGTGGTAGCGGTCGGACAAGCCGTCTTCGGTGATCGGTCGCGCGCCGCCGATGCACTCGGTGACGTTCTGCCCGGTCATCTCGATATGAATCCCGCCGGCATAGGTGCCCTCGGCCTGGTGTACCTGGAAGAACTCCTTCACTTCACCGAGGATCTGCGCAAAGTCGCGGGTCTTGTAGCCGCTGCTGGCCTTGATGGTGTTGCCGTGCATCGGGTCCGAACTCCACAGCACCTGTTTGCCCTCGCGCTGCACGGCGCGGATCAGGTCTGGCAAATGATCGCCGACCTTGCCGGCGCCCATGCGCGCGATCAAGTTGAGGCGGCCGGGGTCGTTGTCCGGGTTGAGGATATCGATCAGGCGGATCAGGTCATCGGGGTTCATGCTCGGGCCGACCTTGACGCCGATCGGGTTGTTCACCCCGCGCAGGAATTCCACGTGAGCGCCATCCAACTGACGGGTGCGGTCGCCGATCCACAGCATGTGGGCCGAGCAGTCGTAGTAGTCATTGGTCAGGCTGTCGCGGCGCACGAAGGCTTGTTCATAGTTGAGCAGCAACGCTTCGTGGGCGGTGAAAAAGCTGGTTTCGCGCAGTTGCGGCGAGCTGTCCATGCCGCAGGCGCGCATGAACGCCAGGGTTTCATCGATGCGGTCGGCCAGTTGGCTGTATTTCTCGGCCAGGGCAGAGTTGGCGATAAAGTCCAGGTTCCACTTGTGCACCTGATGCAAGTCGGCAAAGCCGCCCTGGGCAAAGGCACGCAGCAAGTTGAGGGTGGCGGTGGACTGATGGTAGGACTGCAGCAGGCGGTCCGGGTCCGGCACGCGGCTTTTTTCGTCGAAGCCGATGCCGTTGACGATATCGCCACGGTAGGCGGGCAGGGTGATGCCGTCGATGGTCTCATCGTTGGCCGAGCGCGGCTTGGCGAACTGGCCGGCCATGCGCCCGACTTTCACCACCGGGCAGCCGGCGGCGAAAGTCATGACGATCGCCATCTGCAGCAGCACCTTGAAGGTGTCGCGGATTTTCGCGGCGGAGAACTCGACGAAACTCTCGGCGCAATCGCCGCCTTGCAGCAGGAAGGCGCGGCCCTGGGTTACCTCGGAAAACTGACGGCGCAACTCGCGCGCTTCCCCGGCAAACACCAATGGCGGGTAGCTGGCCAGGCTCTGCTCTACCTGCAACAGGTGTGCGGCGTCCGGGTACTGGGGTTGTTGCTGGATCGGCAGGGCGCGCCAGCTGTCGGGGCTCCAGGGTTGGCTCATCATGAACTCGATTGGGTGATTGACGGTCGGGCGCCAATGTTATCAGCAATTAGTGCGTGACCTGCTGCTGCCGGTTGGCCGACAATCGCGCCTTTGCCGTGCGGTAAACCCTTTAGGAGTAGTGATGACCGAGGAGCGTGTCGAGCGCCTGCTGGCTGAAGTCCATGATGATTTCGGCATGATCCGCGTGCTCGAAGTGGCCGATTACCGTTTTCTCGAGTTCGGCGATGCCATCGAGCAAAGCTGCGTGTTCACCGCCGATCCGAGTTGGCTGGAGTACGACTACACCCGCGCGATGCTGATCGGCGCGTTGTGCCATGAACAGCCGGAGAGTGCATTGTTCCTCGGTTTGGGCGCCGGTACGTTGACCCAGGCCTGCCTCAAGTTCCTGCCGCTGGAGGACGTCGAAGCCATCGAACTGCGCCCCGATGTGCCGCGCCTGGCCATTGAATTCATGGGGTTGGATGACGATCCGCGGTTGTACATCCGCATCGGCGACGCCCTGGATTTGTTGGAGACCGCTGAATCGGCTGACCTGATTTTCGTCGACCTGTATACCGATGTCGGCCCCGGAGTCGGGCACCTGGCCTGGACTTTCCTGGAAAACTGTCAGAAAAAACTCAACCCCGGCGGCTGGCTGGTGATCAACCAGTGGGCCACCGACGATGGCAAGCCCCTGGGGGCGGCCTTGTTGCGTGGGTTGTATCACCGGCATTACTGGGAACTGCCGGTGAAGGAGGGCAATGTGATTCTGTTGGTGCCTTCGGAGCTTGATCAGGAACTCGACCTTGGCGCGCTCACGGCCCGCGCCGAGGCGCTGGCGCCGCGTTTGGGGTATTCGTTGCAGGCGTTGATCAAGGCGATTCGGCCGGCGACCTAGTTGTCTGTCCTGACGCCATCGGGGGCTTGCTCCCGATGGCGGCCGTACAGCCAACTCAAATCCCCTTGAACACTCCCGGCCGCTTCTCGACCATTGCCCGCACCCCTTCCCTGGCATCTTCGCTGTTAAACAATTTGTCCACCATCGGCGGCAAGGCTGCGGCGGCCACCGTCTCGCCTTCCATGCGCGCCAACCGTGCCGACATCAACGTAGCCTGCACGCCCAGCGGTGCCTGGCGGGCGATGCGGCTGGCCAGTTCGATGGCACGCGGTAGCAGGTCCTCGCTGGCCATCACTTCCTGCACCAGCCCCAGGCGCAGCGCTTCATGGGCATCGAATTCATCGCCGGTAAGCAGCCAACGCATGGCGTTACCCCAGCCGGCGATCTGATGAAAGCGCAATGTCGCGCCGCCAAACGGAAAGATCCCACGCTGTACTTCCATCTGCGCAAAGCGCGTATTGCTCGCGCACAGGTTGATATCAGCCGCCAGCATCAACTCGATACCGAGCGTCAGGCAGTAACCCTGGGCGGCGACAATCACCGGCTTGCTCACGCGTGGGCCGGCAAATACGCCCCATGGGTCACAGCCTCCCAGTGGCGGCTGCCAGCCCCCGGCCATCACGGCGCTGACATTGGCCAGGTCCAGGCCGGCGGTGAAGTGGTCGCCGTGAGCAAATACCACCGCGACGCGTGCAGCCTCGTTTCGATCAAATTCGCCATACGCCAGGCTCAATTGGTTGAGTAACTCCAGGTCAAAGGCGTTGCGCTTGGCCACCCGGTCCAGGCCCAACAGCAGGACATGGCCCTGGAGTTCACGACTGACACGGCTGCTGCTGGCTAGATTCATCGGGGGTGCCCTCGGGTGCGGGGGAAGGGTTTCGGACCAAAGGTCTTCAGGGTTGGGTGAACCGTTTAAGCGTTATGACCAACAGCGCCGGGCCTGTAAAAAATAGACCCTGGCGGTGTTATCTGCAAAGACTGTGATTCAGCGCGGTTTATCGGCGCTTGCTGATAAAAAAAGCTCCCTTTTTCAGGTATTTCCGGTATAGTGCGCGCCGGCCTTTAACCGGGCCGCGTTTAGGTAGCGCAATTCCCCGAAGTCAGCTTCGGCTGCACGTCCGCACAGCGGACTCTTCCTTGACGAATCTTTTTCATTCATTCGTTTTCGCAAATCCCCGCCGACAAAGCAGCCAGGGCGACTCTTGAGTCTCAACACGGCATGCGCAGCTTTGGAGCATGGGTCTTTGCGGATGCACTTAGAGGCAGACCCATGACCCAGGAAACCGGCGGCTTCGCCGCTTTTAATCTTAACCCGAACATTCTTGCTGCCGTCATTGCGACCGGCTACGAAGAACCTTCGGCTATTCAGCAGCAATCGATCCCGATCATCATGGCCGGCCAGGACATGATTGGCCAGGCGCAAACCGGTACCGGTAAAACCGCCGCGTTCGCCCTGCCTATCCTGCACTGCATCGATCCTGCAAAGCGCGAACCGCAAGCCCTGATCCTGGCGCCAACCCGTGAGTTGGCGCTGCAAGTAGCAACCGCTTTCGAAACCTACGCCAAGCAAATGCCAGGCGTAACCGTTGTGGCCGTTTACGGCGGCGCGCCTATGGGCCCACAACTGAAAGCCATCCGTAACGGCGCACAGATCGTCGTCGCCACCCCGGGCCGTCTGTGCGACCACCTGCGTCGCGACGAAAAAGTCCTGTCGACCGTGAATCACCTGGTGCTCGACGAAGCTGACGAAATGCTCAAGCTGGGCTTCATGGATGACTTGGAAGTCATCTTCAAGGCTCTGCCACCGACCCGTCAGACCGTACTGTTCTCGGCTACCCTGCCACAGTCGATCCGTGCCATTGCCGAACGCCACCTGCGCGATCCGCAACACGTGAAGATCCAGACCAAGACCCAGACCGTTACCGCGATCGAACAGGCTCACCTGTTGGTTCACGCTGACCAGAAGACCTCGGCTGTATTGAGCCTGCTGGAAGTCGAAGACTTCGATGCCCTGATCATGTTCGTGCGCACCAAGCAAGCGACCCTGGACCTGGCCAGTGCCCTGGAAGCCAAAGGCTATAAAGCCGCTGCGCTGAACGGTGACATTGCCCAGAACCAGCGTGAGCGCGTCATCGATTCCCTCAAGGATGGCCGCCTGGACATCGTTGTGGCAACCGACGTAGCCGCTCGTGGTCTAGACGTTCCACGTATCACCCACGTGTTCAACGTTGACATGCCTTACGATCCGGAGTCCTACGTTCACCGTATCGGCCGTACCGGCCGTGCGGGTCGCGAAGGTCGCGCACTGCTGCTGGTGACTCCACGTGAGCGCCGCATGCTGCAAGTGATCGAGCGCGTAACCGGTCAGAAAGTCGCCGAAGTCCGCCTGCCGGATGCCCAGGCCGTTCTTGATGCCCGCATCAAGAAACTGACCAACAGCCTGGCACCGCTGGTGGCTGACGCCGAATCGACCCACGGCGATCTGCTGGACCGCCTGACCGCCGATATCGGGTGCACCCCGCGTGCCCTGGCCGCAGCCCTGCTGCGCAAAGCTACCAACGGTCAGGCCCTGACCCTGGCCGCCATCGAGAAAGAACGCCCGCTGGTACCGAACAACGCGCCACGCGGTGATCGTCCAGAGCGTACCGGCGACCGCCCGGACCGTGGTGATCGTGAGCGTCGTGCTCCGGTTCCATTGGCTGAAGGTCGTGCTCGTTGCCGTACCGCGCTGGGCGCGCGTGACGGTATCGCCGCCAAGAACCTGCTGGGCGCTATCCTCAATGAGGGTGGCCTGGCACGTGAAGCCATCGGTCGCATCCAGGTTCGTGACAGCTTCTCGTTGGTAGAGCTGCCGGAAGACGGTCTGGAAAAACTGCTGACCAAGCTGAAAGACACTCGCGTGGCCGGTAAGCAGTTGAAGCTGCGTCGCTACCGCGAAGATTGATCCGCCTCTTGGCTGATTGATCGCAGATAAAAAATCCCCGACTGGTTCGGGGATTTTTTTTGTCTGGAAATTCGGGATCTGCGTCAGCCGAAGCGATAGATGTCCATTCCCAGGGCGCCCATGGTGAAGCCTTGGTGCGCGATGTTGAACTGACCGCCGGCACCGCGCGCAAAGTACAGCGGCAACAGATGCTCATCGCTGGGGTGGCTGCGCACGGCATGTGGGGCCTGGCGCCGGTAATCGTGCAGCGCGGCTTCATCATCGGCAGTCAGCTTGTCTACCATCCAATCGCGAAAGTCGCGTGCCCAGGGCTCGATGCTTTCAGGCCCGGCATGCCAGTCCAGCTCTCCCAGGTTATGGGTGATGCTGCCGGAACCGATCAGCAGCATGTCTTGTTCACGCAGCCCCGCCAAGGCGTGTCCGACTCGGGTTTGCAGGGCAGGGCCCATTCGGCTGGGCAGGGAAACCTGGACCACCGGGATATCCGCCTCGGGGTACATCAGCGACAGCGGCACCCAGGCGCCGTGGTCGAAAGGGCGTTTGTCATCGATTCGAGCTGCCAGGCCATCGGCGTGCAAGCGTTCGACGATCTCGCCCGCCAGCTGCGGGTCGCCCGGTGCCGGGTATTGCACGGCAAACAGCTCGCGAGGGAAGCCGCCGAAGTCGTGCCAGGTTTCGGGCGCCGCACTGCCGCTGACCAGCAGTTCATGGCTTTCCCAGTGTGCCGACACCACCACAATCGCCTTCGGGCGGGTTATTTGCGCCGCCAAACGTTGCAGCGCCGGGCCACTGGCGCCGGGTTGCAGGGCGAGCATCGGCGAACCGTGAGAGATAAACAGGCTAGGGAGCATAAGAGGGGTCCTGAGCGTTAACATGAGCCCATCTTCAATCAGATCATTGATCTAAATCTAATATAAGTTTTAGCGCTATTTGATCGATTTTTCAGAGGTGACCCCATGGAGCCCACATTTTGGCAAGAGCGCTGGGCGCGCAATCAGATCGGCTTTCACTTGTCCGAGGTCAACCCTTACCTACTCCAGTATTGGCCGCAGCTGGACTTGGCTGAAGGCGCCAAGGTGCTGGTGCCATTGTGTGGCAAAAGCCTGGACCTGATCTGGCTGGCCAGTCATGGGCACCCTGTGCTCGGTATAGAACTGTCGGAGCTGGCGGTTGAAGCGTTCTTTGACGAGCAGAATCTGACGCCTCGCATCACTCGACGGGGCGAATTCAAGGTGTACCAGGCGGGTTCGATTGAACTGTGGTGCGGTGACTTCTTCGCCCTGGCTGCGGACGCAGTGGCCGATTGCACCGCGCTCTACGACCGTGCCGCGTTGATTGCCTTGCCGCCATTGATGCGCGCGCGGTACGCCGAGCATCTAAGCGGCCTGTTGCAGCAGGGCTGCCAAGGGTTGCTGGTCACCCTCGACTACGACCAGACGCAAAAGGCCGGCCCACCCTTTGCAGTAACGGATGACGAAGTGAGGGTTCTGTTCGGGTCGCACTGGACCCAGCGGAAGCTTGCAGAGCAAGACATCCTGAGCGAGAGCTGGAAGTTCGTGCAGGACGGCGTCACGCACCTCGACGAGCGGGTCTACAGGCTCGTGCTGGAATAAACCGGGGCTCACAAAAAAGGAGCGATCCAGTCGCTCCTTTTGTGTTTGCCGATGCTATCAGCCGCGACGACGCAGTGCGTCGATGCGTTCTTCCAGCGGCGGGTGGCTCATGAACATGCGAGCCAGGCCTTGCTTGATGCCGCCGTTGATGCCGAAGGCGGTCAGGCTGTCGGGCATATGCACCGGCAGGCCCTGTTCGGAGCGCAGGCGTTGCAGTGCGCCGATCATTGCGCTGGTGCCCGCCAGGCGTGCGCCGGCTTCGTCTGCGCGGAACTCGCGTTTGCGCGAGAACCACATCACGATGGCGCTGGCCAGGAAGCCCAGTATCACTTCAGCGAAGATGGTCGCCACGAAGTAGGCGATGCCGCGACCGCCTTCATTCTTGAAGATCACCTTGTCGACAAAGTTACCGATGATCCGCGCGAAGAACATGACAAAGGTGTTCACCACGCCCTGCACCAATGCCAGGGTGACCATGTCGCCATTGGCCACGTGACCGATTTCATGGGCCAGCACCGCTTTTACTTCATCGGGCGAAAAACGCTCCAGAAGCCCCTGGCTCACGGCCACAAGGGCGTCGTTCTTATTCCAGCCCGTGGCGAAGGCGTTGGCTTCATAAGCAGGGAAAATCCCCACCTCGGGCATTTTGATACCTGCTTCTTGAGACAACTGCTCCACGGTTTGCATCAGCCATTGTTCATGGCGAGTGCGTGGTTGAGTGATGATCTGGGTGCTGGTGCTCATCTTCGCCATCCACTTGGAGATGAACAGCGAGAAAAGCGAGCCGGCAAAACCAAAGACCGCACAGAAGATCAGCAGCTGATTGAGGTTCAGATCAACCCCGTTGGCCGCCATGAACCCGTTGAACCCGAAAAGGCTCAGGGTGACACTGGCAATCAGCACGACCGCCAGGTTAGTGGCCAAGAACAGCAGGATGCGCATCATGGTTGTAGAGTTCTCCTCATGCTTAATATGTCGCTTACTGCGGGGTATATAAGGTGCAGCCTGGGGTGATTCAACCGGGCGACTATTTCAAACTGTGTCCTACAGCCTGGATGTAGAGCCCTGAAGGGATTTTCCGACCCGGAATATAACCCCTGATTAGCCTCCGGTTGCCTCACAGCCCTGCAATTATAGGGGGCCGGCGGCTGAAGAGGGGCAACTCAAGGGCTTCGAACGGCCACGCACAGAGAAGTGTTGCCAGATAATCGCTGTACGACCGGATGTCGCTCGTACAGCGCGATTTTCGCTACTGGCGATAGGACTTGAGGAAATGGCCGATACGACCAATGGCCATTTCCAGGTCGTCCACACGCGGCAAGGTCACCACGCGGAAGTGATCCGGCCATGGCCAGTTGAACGCGGTGCCCTGGACCACCAGCAGTTTTTCCGACAGCAGCAGGTCGAGCACGAACTTCTCATCATTGAGGATCGGGCAGACTTTCGGGTCGATCCGGGGAAAGGCGTACAACGCGCCCATGGGTTTTACGCAGCTCACGCCCGGGATTGCGTTGAGCAGCTCCCAGGTACGGTTGCGTTGTTCCAGCAGGCGGCCCTGGGGCAGTATCAGGTCGTTGATGCTCTGGTAACCGCCCAGGGCGGTCTGGATCGCGTGCTGGCTCGGCACATTGGCGCACAGGCGCATATTGGCCAGCATATCGATGCCCTCGATGTAGCTCTGGGCATTGTGTTTCGGGCCGGAGATGGCGATCCAGCCGGAGCGGAACCCCGCCACGCGGTAGGACTTGGACAACCCGTTGAACGTCAGGCACAACAGGTCCGGTGCCAGGGAGGCGGTGCAGATGTGCACGGCGTCATCGTAGAGGATCTTGTCGTAGATCTCGTCGGAAAACACCACCAGGTTGTGCTGGCGCGCCAGTTCGAGCATGCCCAGCAGCACTTCCTTGGAATACACCGCGCCGGTAGGGTTGTTCGGGTTGATGATCACCAGGGCCTTGGTGTTAGGGGTGATCTTGGCCTTGATGTCGGCCAGGTCCGGGAACCAGTCGGCGCCCTCATCGCACAGGTAGTGCACCGGGTGGCCGCCGGCCAGGGTCACGGCAGCGGTCCACAGCGGGTAGTCAGGTGCGGGCACCAGCACTTCGTCGCCGTTGTTGAGCAGTGCCTGCATGGACATCACGATCAGCTCGGACACGCCATTGCCCAGGTAGATGTCTTCGATGCCGACACCTTCCACCTGCTTTTGCTGGTAGTACTGCATCACCGCCTTGCGCGCGCTGAACAGGCCCTTGGAGTCGCTGTAGCCCTGGGCGGTAGGCAGGTTGCGGATCACGTCCTGCAGGATCTCGTCGGGCGCTTCGAAACCAAAGGGCGCCGGGTTGCCGATGTTCAGCTTGAGGATGCGATGGCCTTCCTCTTCCAGGCGTTTGGCGTGCTTGAGCACTGGGCCGCGAATGTCATAGCAGACGTTGGCGAGCTTGTTCGATTTGCTGACCTGCATGGCGATGTGATCCTGAAAATGAACGATCCAGACGGCGTGGACACTACCGTACTGTGAAATCCCGCGAGGCGCGCACCCATAAATACGTTTGAATGCCGATAGCGCGGGTGCCAGACTGGCGTTTTGAAGAGGCGCAATCATACGTGCCGCCTGATCCATGGAAAAGACACAGATCAGGCTTTTTCAGTTGCCGAGGTGTACCGATGGAAAAGTTGCAGAAGACCGTTGAAGAATGGAAGGCCATGCTCGATCCGGAGCAGTACAACGTGTGCCGCCTCAAGGGCACCGAGCGACCTTTCAGCGGCAAGTACAACGCCACCAAGACCGACGGCGTGTACCACTGCATTTGCTGCAATGAGCCGCTGTTCGATTCCAAGGCCAAGTTTGACTCCGGCTGCGGCTGGCCCAGCTTCTATGAGCCGATCGCCGACAGCGCGATGGTCGAGATCCGTGACGTCAGCCACGGCATGATTCGCACCGAAGTCACCTGTGCCAAATGCGACGCGCACCTGGGCCATGTGTTCCCGGATGGCCCGCCGCCGACAGGCTTGCGTTACTGCATCAACTCGGTGTGCCTGGACCTGGTGCCGCGCTAAGCCATGATCGCCCCCAGCCTTTGCATTTGCGTGCGGGGGCGATCTATAACGGGTTATAAGTGTGGTCAATTAAATTGCACACAATTGAATTGCTCGCTATTTTTATCGCCTTTCTCTGACGTCGAGGCACTGCCATGAGCGACAACCTGCTGAGCATCCCCTGCACCACCATCAAGGGCGAGCAAAAGACCTTGGCCGACTTCTCGGGCAAGGCTGTGCTGGTGGTCAACACTGCCAGCAAATGTGGCTTCACCCCGCAGTACAAGGGCCTTGAACAGCTCTGGCAGCAATACAAGGATCAGGGCCTGGTGGTGCTGGGGTTCCCCTGCAACCAGTTCGGCAAGCAGGAGCCGGGTGACGAAGGCGCTATTTCCGAGTTCTGCGAGCTGAACTTCGGTGTCAGTTTCCCGTTGTTCAAAAAGATCGACGTCAATGGCAGCGACGCCCACCCGCTGTTCGTCCAACTGAAGAAACGCGCGCCGGGCTTGCTCGGCTCCAAGGGTATCAAGTGGAACTTCACCAAGTTCCTCGTCGGCCATGACGGCCAGGTGGTCAAGCGCTTCGGCCCGACTACCAAGCCCCAGGACCTGACTCAAGAGATCGAAGCGCTGCTCAAATGACCGATTTGCCCGCTGTATCCCTGGCGCTGGACAACCAGCTGTGCTTCAAGCTCTACGCGGCTTCACGCGCGGTAACCCGCGCCTACAAGCCGATGCTCGATCAGTTGGGCCTGACGTACCCGCAATATTTGGCGATGTTGGTGTTGTGGGAGTGGCACGACGCTCCCCCGGCACAACCTACGGTCAAGGCCTTGGGTGAGCGTCTGATGCTCGACTCAGGCACGTTGACACCCTTGCTCAAGCGCCTGGAGCAACTGGCGTGGGTGCGACGCCGACGCAGTGCCCAGGATGAACGCGAAGTGCACCTGAGCCTGAGTGACACCGGCGCGCAACTGCGTGATCGGACCCTCGCCCTGAAGGCCCGGCTGTTGTGCGACAGCGGCGTCGACCTGAACCAGGCCGACGCCCTGCGCGACGGTCTGGATCAATTGCTGGCACAGGTCACAGCGCTGTCGTCGTCGGCACCCACAGGTCCAGCAGGGCGTTGAGTTCTTCGCGGCGGAACGGCTTGGCCAGGTAATCGTTCATTCCCGCCGCACGGCAGCGCTCGCGTTCTTCGGACATGGCGTTGGCCGTCAACGCGACAATCGGTAATTCCGGCCAGCGTCCGCTGTGGCGTATCTGCCGGCTGGCCTCGTAGCCGTCCATCACCGGCATGTTGCAGTCCATCAACACCATGTCGAAGCGTTGTTCTTCGAGAAATCTGAGCGCTTCGCCACCGTGGGCGGCCACGATCACTTCGCAACCCAGCTTGCTGAGCATGCCTTTGGCCACCAATTGGTTGACGGGGTTGTCCTCCACCAGCAGGATTCGCGCCCGATGTGCGAGCGGGGCGGCGTCCAGCTGGATCGGGTCAAGTACCAGGTGCGCGTCGGTGCGCAAGTTGCGTTGCAGGATCTGGTGCAACGCGCTGCGGCTCAAAGGGCGTGCCTGTTGCTGCAGCGGCGCCAGGGCGGCGACTTCTTCGCTGGGCATAAAGTTGCCGTAGGCCGTCACCAGCAAAATGGGCGCGGTAATACCCGGCCGTATGCGGAACAGGCATTCCGGGCAGTCGGTAATCAGCAGGTCGGGCGTTTGCCCGCTCAAGTCGTCATCCAGGGTTAAGCAACGCGGTGCCAGCCCCCAACTGGGCAGCAGGGTCGTGAGCAACTCCGCCAGGCCACTGCCGGTATTGGTGATGACGATCACTGCGCCTGTGAGCGGCGCGAGTTGGGCCGCCGGTAGGTGGGTGGGCAGTGGCAGGTCTGCGCAGAACTGGCTGCCAAAGCCCACTTCCGAGCTGATGCTCAAGCGTCCCTTCATCGCGTCACACAGGTTATGCGTCAACGCCAGGCCCAGGCCGGTACCGCCAAACTGGCGAGTGATCCCTGCGCCCGCCTGGGTGAACGGTTGGAAAATTTTCGCCTGGGCTTCCTGCGCAATGCCGATGCCGGTATCACACACTTCAACGCGCACTCCGCCGTCATGGGTGCGCAGGCGCACGTCCACCCGGCCGAAGCGTGTGAACTTCAACGCGTTGGACAGTAGGTTACTGACAATTTGCCGTACCCGGGTCGGATCGCCCAGTACCTGGGATGGAAACTGCGGGTCGATCAGGCACGTCAGCTCGACGCTTGGCGCGGCGTTCTGCGACAGCAGGTTGGCGGTGTCTTCCACCAGCGCCCCCAAGTCGAACGGGATGTGCTCCAGCTCCAGTTGGCCGGCGTCGAATTTGGACAGGTCGAGAATATCGTTGAGCAACTCCACCAGTACTTTGCCGGAGTCATGGGCGATGGACAGTTGCTGACGTTGTTCGGCGTTCAGCGGGCTGTCCAGCGACAGCGCGATCATACCCAACAGGCCATTGAGCGGCGTGCGAATCTCGTGGCTCATATTGGCCAGGAACGCCGCCCGGGCCTGAGCCATGCCTAATGCACTCATCTTTGCGGCTTCCAACTCATCGTTGGACTGGCTCAAGCGCTGGTTGCTGGCCTTGAGCTCCAGGGTGCGCGCGGAGACGATGTTCTCCAGTTGCCCCAGATATTCCGTCAACCGGTCTTCCGCATGGCGGCGCTGTTGGATCTCGGTTTCCAGCGTGTCGAATTGCTGGTTGGCGACGTTTACCAGCACGCCGATTTCATCGTGTTCATGCCCCGGCGGGCAGTCCAGGCGGGTCTGTTTGCGAGTGCTCAGCTCACCGATAATGCGCACCAGCGGTTGCGTCAGCATCACGTAGAACAAGCCCAGCAGGATGCCGGTCAGCAAAAGGCTGCGGGCAAAACCGTTGAGCAGGGTTATCTCGGCGCGACGCAGGAAGCGGCTGCCAAACGCGTAGGTGTCGACGTCCAGCCGCAGCACGCCAAGGGACTCGTTGGGCATGTGGCTCAGGAACAGCCGGTCTTCGAACTGGCGGTTGGCGCCGAACAAAAAGTCGCTGATGGGACGATAGGTGCTTTCTTTGCGCGGCCGGTCGACATCGGCCAGCACCACACCGTTGTTGTCGATCAACTGCACGTGCGTAATGGCGGGGGAGTACAACAAGCCCAACGTCAGTTCCTGGGCCAGTTCGGCATCGATGTTGTAGGCAATGCGTGACGCGGGGTTGTGGCTGATTTCAATCAACGAGCGAATTTCACGGTTGATGGATGCGTCTTCGCTGGCATAATCAATGCCGATTTGGATCAGGCTGAGCAAGGTTCCCAAGACGAAACCGACCAGCACAGTCAATCTGGCTTGTTTATAAGACAAGCGGTGGGCGAACTTGATATCCATCGAGTGTTGAACCACGTTACGTTTCCCTTCGCCCGGCAAGCATAGCTGAACATCCACAAGCGTTTGCTGCCCGGCATGAATCGTTCTTTACGCAGCCCTGTACGGCCTGTCGCAGGGTTGCCAATACGCCATCTTTTGCAGGAAGTTGCCAGAGGAATAATTGTGGATTCTCGATTGAATGCCTTTCTTGAGCGCGCTGACGCCGTGCTCGCCCGCCTGGAACCCTTATTGCCCGCGCCACGGCAAACCATCGACTGGAACCAGTGCCTCGCCGCCCGCTGGCAGCGCGAAGGCCGCAGCGGTTTTCTGTTGCCGCTGGAGGTGAGCCTGGATATGCGCTTGTCCGACTTGATCGGCGTGGACAAGCAACGTGAAACACTGGCGCGCAATACTCAACAATTCCTCGATGGCCTGCCCGCCAACCATGCGTTGCTGTGGGGTTCGCGTGGCACCGGCAAATCGTCGATGGTGCGCGCCTTGCTGGCCCAGCATGCCCAGGCCGGTTTGCGCCTGATCGAGATCGAGCGTGACCATCTGGCCGACCTGCCGCGGGTGGTCGAGCAACTGCTCAAGCTGCCGCAGCGGTTCATTCTGTTCTGTGACGACCTTTCGTTCGAGGCCGGTGAAGGCGACTACCGCGTACTCAAGAGTGTGCTGGACGGCTCCCTGGAGCAGGCGCCGGAAAACGTGCTGCTGTACGCCACGTCCAACCGCCGCCACCTGGTGCCGGAAAACCAGAGCGACAACGACAATTGGAAGCGTGTGGAGGGTGAACTGCACCCCAGCGAAGCGGTGGAAGACAAGATTGCCTTGTCTGACCGTTTTGGCTTGTGGCTGTCGTTCTATCCCTTTACTCAAGAGCACTTCCTGGAGGTGGTGGAGCACTGGGTGGGTGAGCTGGCCGGCAAGGCCGGTTTGCAATGGCAGCGGGATGAAGCACTCGACATTCTTGCCGTGCGCTGGGCGACCGGGCGCGGCAACCGCAATGGCCGTTGCGCGTATCAATTCGCCCGCTATTGGGTGGGCCTGAAACTGCTGGAGCGTCAACCATGATCGATTTACAGCAGGCCGGCACCGGCCTGGACGGCTACGCCATGCTCTGCGCACAGCTGGAGTCGCTGTTGGCCGATGAGCGTGATTTCATCGCCAATAGCGCGCAGTTTTCCGCCTTTCTGTTTAACCAGCTGGACGATCTGAACTGGGCCGGCTTTTATCTCAATCGTAATGATGAGCTGGTGCTGGGGCCGTTCCAGGGCCAGATCGCCTGTGTCCGTATTCCGTTCGGGCGAGGGGTGTGTGGGGCTGCGGCGGCGTCGCGGCAAACCCAACGGGTGGAGGATGTACACGCGTTCCCCGGGCATATCGCCTGTGACAGTGCATCCAACAGTGAGTTGGTAGTGCCGTTGGTGAAGGCCGGCCAACTGATCGGCGTTCTCGACCTGGACAGCCCTTCGCTGGCCCGCTTTACCCCGCAGGACCAAGTGGGTATTGAACAGCTGGCGGCGATTTTCCTGCGCCTGACCGATTGCTGATCCGGCAGGGGCGGTCTTGGGACCGCCCTCCGTTATTGGTCATTCAGTTCCCCGAGCTGGATGTGCAGCCTCTCTTCCAATTCCAACATCAGCTTTTCCAGGGTTTTCACGGCGGCTTCGATCGAGGGTGGGTCATCGCCGCGCGCACAGGCCTGCTCGATGACTTCGCATTGCGCGGCCAATGAGCGGGCTTGAACGATGCGGGCGGCGCCCTTGATCTTGTGGGCCTGCTCGATAATCTCCTGGGGCTTGGCCGGCGGCGCCATCAGCGTGAGCAATTGCTGTCGGTCATGCCGGCTGCTGTTCAACAGCTCCTCCAGCAAGCGTCGGCGCATGTCTGGGTCGCCGCCGGTCAGGGCATCGAAGTTGCCGAGGTCGAGCATCGGGCCAGCCGGTTTAGGGTGGATATGGGCCAATTGCCGCTCCAATGCCGTGAGGCTGATGGGCTTGAACAGGCAATCGTTCATGCCCGCCTGGGCGCAGCGCTGCTTCTCTTCGGGCTGGGCATTGGCGGTAAAGCCCAACACCACGCAAGGTGTGAGTTGTTCGCGCTGCTCGTATTCGCGGATAGAACGGCTCAACTCGTAGCCATTCATGATCGGCATGTTGCAGTCGGCGATTACCAGATCGAAGTGCGCCTGGCGCCAGGCCTGGAAGCCCATCGCACCGTTCTGGGCCGCGGTGAACTGGTGGCCCAGGAAACCGAGCTGCTGGCACATCAGCAAGCGGTTCGCCGGGTGATCGTCCACCACCAGCACACTGAGCACCGGTGCGGTCGCCGTCGCCTCGGGCTTGGGTTCGGTGCTCGCCAGCTCAGGTTGAAGGCGCGTCATCTTCAGGCTGACGTGCACTTGGGTGCCCACCATCGGCACGCTGCTCAGGCTCAATTGGCCGCCCATCATTTCGCACAGGCTGCGACAGATCACCAGCCCCAGGCCCGCACCGCTCCTGGCCAGTTGCCCGGAGTTGTCGGCCTGGGCAAAGGGTTCGAACAGGCGCGCCTGATCGTCCCGGCTGATGCCGATGCCGGTGTCTTCCACCACCAATTTCATTTCGACCTGTTGCGGCAGTTGGGTGGGCAATACCTCCACCTTGATTTTCACCTGGCCACGCTCGGTGAACTTGATGGCATTGCTCACCAGGTTCGACAGCACCTGCTTGAAGCGCAGTGGATCGATCAGCACTTCGGTATGGACCAGGTCGGGCTTGAACTCCAGCAACAAACTGAGGGTTTTCTGGCGGGCCAGGCCGTCGAAGACGCGCACCACCGACTCGATCACCTCGCGCAGGTTGACGCGTTCCGGCGCCAGGCTCAGGCGGCCGGACTCGATACGCGCGATGTCGAGGATATCGCCGATCAGTTCCAGCAGATCCTTGGCTGAGTTGTAGGCCACTTCGATGGCCGGCCGATCCAGGTGGCCCTGGTCGGCTCGCTTGAGAGTCAGCTCGAGCATGCCGATCACCGCGTTCATCGGCGTGCGTATTTCATGGCTCATAGTGGCGAGGAACGTACTCTTGGCGCGATTGGCTTCATCGGCTTGCTCCTTGGCGGCGCGCAGTTCATCGAATAGTTGGCGTCGTTCGCTGATGTCTATCCAGCCCCCGATGATGCCTTGGACTTCACCGACGGAATCGCGGTACGGCAGGATCCAGTGGTAGATCGTCAGCTTCTTGCCATGAATGTGCAGGGTTCGGTCCAGGATCAGCGGGTTGCCCTCGGCGACCACGCGCTGGTAGTCGGCGTGATATTGCGCCGCCTCCGCCGCCTGGGCGGTGCCGATCTGGGTCACGGTTTTACCGATCACGTCTTCACGCTTGACGTCGAACACTTGCAGGTAGCTGTCATTGCAGGTCTGCAGCAAGCCCTGTCGGTCACGCACATAGATCGGGTGCGGGGTTTCATTGACGAGGGCGCGCATGAACTCGAACTGATCATTGAGCGCGCGTTCGGCCATCTTCCGATGCTTGATCTGGCGGCGCATGTAAGCGTTCCAGATCAGGGACGTCAGCAGCAGCAGCCCGGTCCCGATGATGATGCGCGCGATCAATTGGTGGTAATCGCGCCAGTAGCTGTCGGAGTCGACGCTGTAGCCTCGCCAGCGACTATTGATCACCCCCAGTTCATCCGGCGCGATGCTGAGCAGGGCCTTGTCGAGAATCGAGCTGAGTTCGTTAGCGCTGCGTGAGGTCGCCAGCGCAAAAGTGGCGGGCATCGTCCCGATGCTGAAGCTGATTTGAGTTTTGTCCTGGAACACCCGCGATGACAGGAAATAGTTGGCGACCACCAGGGTATTGACCGCACCCTCCACCTCGCCTTTTACCAGTAGTTCGGTCGACTTGAAGGAGTCACCTGTTTCAACCAGATGAATCTTCGGAAAATTCTCGCGCAGGAATTTTTCCAACGGGCTGCCTACGGTGATCGCCAGCCGTTTGCCTTCCATTTCTTCCAGGCCAGTGGGAGCTTGGTTCTCCTTGCGCGTCAACATCACGTAGGAGTTTTCCAGATAGGGGCGACTGAAGTTCAGCTGGGTTTCTCGTTCGGTGCTGGGAACGATGGCGCCGATGATGTCCGCTTTGCCGGCCTCGATTTGGTTGATCATCGCGTCCACATCCCGGCCGCGCTGGATGTCGAAGCGCAACCCGGTGCGCAGGCGAATCAGCTCCAGGAGGTCGGCGGTGATGCCGCGAAAATTGCCTTCGGCATCGAAGAACGTCAACGGCGCATAGGCTTCGTTGACGATCACCCTGACCACCGGGTTGTCCTTCAGCCAACGCTCTTCGCGAAGGGTCAGTTGCAGCTTGTGGTCAGTCAGCAAGATATCGCTGCCGGCACTCCAGCGCTTGGCAATCGCTTCCCGTTCATTGATGGGCACGGCCATTAATACCGCGTTGACGATGCTCAACAGGGTGCGCTGGTGCTGGGGCACGGCAAAACTGAAACCGTAGGCTTCATGCTTGCTGAAGTTGGCCATGCGGATGTTTTTCAGGTAGCCCTTGTTGATCAGGTAATGGGTGGAAATGGTATCGCCCAGGAACACGTCGGCCTGGTCGAATGCCACCGCATTCAGGGCGTTTTGATAGGAGGGGTAGGCGCGGATGATTGCCTCTGGGTACAGCTTCTCTACCTCGTCCAGCGGCAGGTAGTGATAGACCAGGGCTAGGCGCAGTTGCGCCAGGCCATCACTGAGGCTGCGGGTTTCGCCCTCGCGGGTGACCAGTACCGGCTGATCCACGGCATAGGGTTCTGACAAGGTCAGGTTGGGGTTCGCCGCTTCAAAACCGTTGGAGGAACCCAGCAAATCGATATCGCCTGTTTCCAGGGCGCGTATGGCGGCCTCACGGGACGGATATCGCAACACTTTCACCGGAAGGTCCAGTGCCTGAGCCAGCAGGCCAGCGTAGTCGGCGGTAAGGCCTTCATAGTCGCGACCGCTTGAGGTGAGGTCGAAGGGCGGATAGTCGGGTGATGCGGCCCCCAGCAGTAGTTCGCGTTTGTTCTGCAACCACAGGCGTTGCGCCTTGTCCAGATTGGGCTCCAGTTGTATGGCGCTTGCGCGACTCAACAAGTTGAAGTGTTCCGGGCTTGTTTGAGTGTTTGCAGGCACAGCGGTGCTGAAGCACAAACCGGCACTCAATATAATCAGATAGTCCTTTATACACCTGGGCATCCGCTTTCTCACACTAGCGCGTTTCGTTTTGCCATCTCGATAAGTTCTACCAAGGACTTGGCTTGAAGTTTCTGCATCAGCCGCTTTTTATAAGTACTTACTGTCTTGTTGCTCAAGAACATACCTTTTGCAATTTCCTTATTGGTGCGGCCTTGTGCAAAAAGTTGCAATACCATTAGTTCGCGATCGTTGACCGCTTTGAACAGTTCGAGTTCTTTGGAGTCGATGCCGGCGGCATTCAATGCCTGGCTGGGGAAGTAGTTGTAACCGGATAGCACGGCACGGATAGCGCTCAGCAGCTCGCTCAGGTCGCCTTCCTTGCACACATACCCATCGGCGCCCGACCGCATGCATCGCGTGGCGAAGAGTGTCGGCGACTGGGCCGTCAGCACCAGCGTTTTCATTGAGGCATTCATGGCGTTGAATCGGCAGAGCACTTCCAGCCCGTCCAGTTTTGGAATGCTGATATCGAGGATGATCAGGTCCGGCAGGCATTCGCGCACCATTTGTATGGCGTCGCATCCGTTATCCGTTTCACCCACTACTTTGTAGCCCTCATGTTCCAACAACATTCGGATGGCAAGCCTTATAACCGGATGGTCATCGATAATAAAAACGGTGTTCATAGTCACATTCCATGCTGGTGCAAATAAAGCGGGCACATTAGCTCAGAAGAGGGTGTGGAGCATGAGCACGAAGGGGGGCAGATATAAAACAGGAAAGGTCCTACATAAAAAAAGGTGAAGACTTACGAGTTGCTAAGGCTTTCTGAAGCGGCATTCCGGTGTTTTGCAACTAGCTGGCTGAATGCTGATGCGATGGATTAGGTGAAGATAAGCCGGAATGTTTTCGACGGGTTAATAGGTTTAACGTCCTACATTCAGGCCGGGCTCAATGCTCGGATCAAGCATGAAAGTTCATGTTTGTTTAAGGGTTTTGGCAAGTAGCCGAGCAGGGGAAGGCCTCGTTCCAAGGCTTGGGTTTGCAGCATGGAAAGTTCTGCCAAGGGCAAGCCACTGAGCAGGATCGCGGTGTTGATAAAGCGTTGGCGACTGGCGATGTCTATCAACTCAAGCCCAGGCAGGTCGGGCAGGCATTGGTCGCACAGGAGGATGTCGAAGGGCGCCTCGGCCAGCGTCATCAAGCGGATCGCTTGTTCGGCGTTTTCCGCCGGTGTCAGTTGCTCGAAGCCAAAACTTCTAAGCAGGCACTGGGTGGCCAACAGTTGAAAGGGATGGTCCTCCACCAACAGGATACGAAGGGGGTAACTGGGCATAGAAAGTACACGATGAGTCAAGCGTCGATGGGGACGCAGGGCAGTTATCCACGTTTGCCCGGAGCGTGCGCGATTATTCTCCGGGTGTTTGTGCGAATTCGATCAGGCCGCTCTGTTCCCTGTGTAGGGGGATTCTTTGAAGGCGGCAGACGGCTTGATCAATTCCGTTACTGAGGGCTGGAGCGCCCGGTCATCTCTCGCGCCATCTCGGTGGCATAGCTGTCGGTCATGCCGGCGATGAAGTCGATCATGCGTAGGAACGAGGTGTGCAATGGCCATGCAGGGTTGGGCGCATTGTTGCCAAGCAGGTCGAGAATGCGCCGGTTCTTGAAGGACGGCGTGCGTCCGCCATGTTGCTCCAGCGCCGCACCGCAAAAGGCGTTCAACAGAATCTCCAGCGTGGTGTAGGCGCCGATTTCATGCAGGGTCTTGCGCTTGTCCTGGAAGATTTTCTTGCGCGCCATGTCTTTGGCATCCAGTACACAGCGTTTGGCCGGGCCGTGCATATGCTCCACCAGGTCGCCGGGGAGGGTACCGGCCAGCAAGGCGTCCTGCTGCTCGACGAACGCGTGCGCGGCGGCGTTGGTCAGGTGCTCAATGGCTTTGCCGCGCAAAATCGCCAGCTTGCGGCGGCGTGAGTCCAGTGGGCCCAGTTGCCGATAAGTCTGCGGCAGGTCGTCGCCCACCAGGTTAAGCAGCAGCGACTCGACTTCGGCATAGTCCAACAGGTCCATTTCCAGGCCGTCTTCCAGGTCGATCAAGGCATAGCAGATGTCATCCGCGGCCTCCATCAGATACACCAGCGGGTGACGGGCCCAGCGTTGTTCTTCGAGTTGCGGCAGGCCGAGTTTGTGGGCGATCTGTTCGAGGATCGGCAGCTCGCTCTGATAACAGCCGAATTTGTGTTTTTTGTAGCCCAGGGAGTCGGCGTGGCGAGCGGTCCAGGGGTATTTCAGGTAAGTCCCCAGGGTGGCGTAGGTCAGCCGTGTGCCGCCATCGAACTGGTGATATTCAAGCTGCGTCAGCACCCGGAAGCCCTGGGCGTTCCCTTCGAAGTTGAGAAAGTCATTGCGCTCGGCACCGCTCATGTCGTCCAGCCAGCCGCGCCCCGCCGCCTGTTGAAACCAATGGCGGATGGCATCTTCGCCGGAATGCCCGAAGGGTGGGTTGCCGATGTCATGGGCCAGGCAAGCCGATTGCACCACCATGCCCAGGTCGCTCGGGTCGCACCAATCGGGCAAGACGCCGCGCAGGGTTTCGCCAACGCGCATGCCCAGGGAGCGGCCTACGCAACTGACTTCCAGCGAGTGGGTCAGGCGCGTGTGGATATGGTCGTTACTCGACACCGGATGCACTTGGGTCTTGCGGCCCAGGCGGCGGAACGCACCGGAGAAAATAATGCGGTCGTGGTCTTTGTGAAACGGGCTGCGGCCCAATTCTTCCGGGCTGTGGAGGGGTTTTCCAAGACGTTCGCGGGTAAGCAGGGTGGGCCAATCCAAGGCGAGTACTCTCCGGGCGGTAAATGACCCTCCCAGCTTCCCGGTTCCGCCTTGGCGGGGCAAGCGAAAATCTACAGGCCGGCGGCGTCAATATCGATTAACAGCAGGCGCTGACCATTATCGAAGAATTGTCCGGCGGTGAGGCAGTACTGGTTGGTGGTGGCGTCGCGGTAGGTCGAGGACAGGGTCAGGCGCCGTTCCTCCCAACCTTCGGCCAGCAAGTGATAGAAGTACGGGCGCCACGACCAGTTATGGCCCAGGTAGCGGCTGTCGGACTGCCAGGCGTCCTGGCGCCACTCGAAGTTGGGCGTCAACTGCGTTCCATGCCGGTCGCACTGATAAAAGCGCAGCAACCAGGGGAAGTCCGGTAGCTGCGGCAGCAGGGCCAGCGGCGCCTGGCCTTGGGCCCAGGTTTGCAGGATCTTCATCAGTTCGGTCAGTTGCTGGCGCAGGTGCATGAGGCGTCCGCGCTCCGCCAGTTTTTGCTGCACATACGCCGTGCGCAGTTGCGCAAAACGCGGTACGAAGGCGTCGGTGGCGAACCAGTCCAACTGCGCCTGGGCAAACAGATAGCCCTGCACATACCGCGAGCCGCATTCCAGGGCGAAGCTCAGTTGCGCCTCGGTCTCCACGCCTTCGGCGATGATCCAGCAACCGGTCTTTTCCGCCATCTGCGCCAGCGCCCGCACCACGTCGCTGCTCGGTCCGCCTCGGGCGGCGGCCTGGAACAGGCGCATGTCCAGCTTGAGAATGTCCGGTTGCAAGGCCAGTACCCGGTCGAGCTGGGAGTAGCCAGCGCCGAAATCGTCAATGGCAATACGTGCGCCCGCCGCGCGATAGCGCGCCACCACGTCGGCCAGGCGCTGTATATCGCCGCCCAACTCGGTGATCTCGAACACAATGCGCGCAGGGTCGACGCCATGCCTGTGTATCTGTTTCAGGCTCGGCAACGCCTGGCCCGGGCGCAGGCGGTTGATCCAGCGCGGCGACATATTCAGGCTCAGGAACCAATCGTCGGGGGCTTCATGCAGGCGGCTCAGCGCGTTGTCGCGTATCTGCCGGTCGAGGCGGCGCAACGCCACGCCCGGTGTGCGCGGGTCGTCGAACAGCGGGCCCACGGATTGCAAACGGCCGTCCGGCTGGCGCAGTCGGCCCAGGGCCTCGACGCCGGCAATGCGCCCGGTGGCGGTATCGATAAACGGCTGGAAGCAGGCGAGCGGTTGCCCGTCGATCACGGGGCCTCCTTAAGCGAGGTGGCGAAAAAAAGGCCCGGCCCTCATTCAAGAGGGCCGGGCCGATTCTGTTTGCAAGAATGCAGCCAGCAGGGCTCAAGCTTTACGCGAAGAGCTGGCCATCGCCAATTTGATCAACGGGATCAAACCGGCACCCAGGCGCACCAGGCGCGTAAGGCTGCTGAGGCTGCCGCCCTTGGCGCCCTTGCCGGTAAAGAAGCCCATCAGCGTCACCGCCGCCACGCCCCACAGCGGCGCGTGCTTGATGCCCAGGCTGTCCTGCCAGTTGTGGCGCATATCGCGGACTTTGTGCAGGGGCGCGAGCAATTGTTGCGACTCGTGACGGATTTCCTGGCGGTGCATTTCCATGCGCAGGCGGATCAACGCCTTGCGCATTTCCCGGCGGGAGGTGGTGTGGGGGATTTCAGTCAGGCTCATGGCAGCAGGCGCTCCCGATCATTGGCCAGCTCTTCGAGCGTGGCGTGGAAGGGCGTGGATTCATCGAACACCGCCGCCTTCAGGCGCACCCCGCAGAACGCGGCGGCGAGGGTATAAAACACGCATAGACAGATGATCCCGGTGAGGCGATAGCCGGTGTCCCATACCAGAATCATTACCAGCGTCGACAACCCCACCAGCAACAGCAGGGCAAACACCAGCGCCAGGCCTGCAAACAGCAGCAGGCTGACGGTACGCGCCTTTTGTTCCTGCAGTTCGATGCCAAACAATTCGACGTGGCTGTGCAGCAGCCCTAGAACGGCCGCGCCCAGGCGTCGTGAGGTAGAACGTGTGCCCGTGGACGAGCCGCTTTCGTCGATAGACATAGTGTTAGCGCCTTGTAGCCAGCAGGCCGATCAGAAACCCCACGCCAGCGGCAATGCCCACCGCCTGCCAAGGGTTGGCCTGCACGTAATCTTCAGTGGCGGTTACCGCTGCCTGGCCGCGTTCGCGCAGGGAGTCTTCGGTCAGTTGCAGGGTTTCGCGGGCTTTGAGCAGGCTTTCATGGATCTTGCTGCGCAGTTCGTCGGCCTGGTCACCGGCCAGGATCGCGGTGTCGTCCAGCAACTTTTCGGTGTCACTGACCAGGGTTTGAAAATCCGCCATCAATATTTCCTGCGCGGTCTGTGCTGTTTTTCTGGCCATGGTATCTCCGTGATGGGCTGATCTGTACGTGTGGTTTCGAGTCACCGGCATCGGTGAAGGTTCAGTGCAATTGTCTGGTACAGCTTTTGCTTTGCCTTGGTGCGCAGGCCCTGAAGGCTGCGCTGAATCTGGGCGGTAAGGCCTCAAGCCATCAAAAACCTTACCTTAAATAACTCAAACTCGCGGAAAAACCCTGTCGGCCACGGCTTTTCAGGTTGATCGCTGCGCTAAAGCGGTTCACGCCTTCTGCAGAGGGGCGGGGCCGTCGGTGCCAATTTAGTGCGCGCAACCCTGGCTCGAACCGCTTTGGTGCTTTTTGTGTTTAACACAGGCCTGCCAACCTCCATGGAAAATTTGCAAAGCGCGGTGGACACTCTGGTCCACAGCTCCAACACCCTGTTTATCCTGATCGGTGCGGTCATGGTACTGGCCATGCACGCCGGCTTCGCGTTCCTCGAAGTCGGCACGGTGCGCCAGAAAAACCAAGTCAACGCCCTGTCCAAGATCCTCAGCGACTTCGCCATCTCCACCCTGGCCTATTTCTTTATAGGCTATTGGATCTCGTACGGCGTGAGCTTCATGCAACCGGCGGCCGTGATCAGCGCCGACCACGGTTACGGTTTGGTGAAGTTCTTCTTCCTGCTGACGTTTGCCGCAGCGATCCCGGCGATTATTTCCGGAGGCATTGCCGAGCGTGCAAAATTCGCCCCGCAGCTGTGTGCCACTGCGTTGATCGTGGCGTTTATCTACCCGTTCTTTGAAGGCATGGTCTGGAACGGCAATTTCGGCCTGCAAGCCTGGTTGCTTGCCGCCTTTGGTGCCAGTTTCCATGACTTCGCAGGTTCCGTGGTGGTGCACGCCATGGGCGGCTGGCTGGCGCTGGCGGCGGTGTTGCTGCTCGGCCCGCGCAATGGGCGCTACCGCGAAGGGCGCCTGGTGGCCTTTGCACCGTCGAGTATTCCGTTCCTGGCGCTGGGGTCGTGGATCCTCATCGTCGGCTGGTTCGGCTTTAACGTGATGAGTGCGCAGACCCTGAGCGGCGTCAGCGGGCTGGTGGCGGTCAACTCGTTGATGGCCATGGTCGGTGGCACCGTCGCCGCGCTGGTGATCGGCCGCAATGACCCAGGCTTTCTACATAACGGTCCGCTGGCCGGGCTGGTGGCGATCTGCGCCGGTTCCGACTTGATGCATCCGGTGGGCGCGCTGGTGACCGGTGTGGTCGCCGGCGGCTTGTTTGTGTGGTGTTTTATTGCGGCCCAGGATCGCTGGAAGCTCGACGACGTGCTGGGCGTATGGCCGCTGCACGGTTTGTGCGGCGTATGGGGTGGCATCGCCTGCGGCATCTTTGGCCAGACGGCGCTGGGCGGGTTGGGCGGCGTGAGCCTGATCAGCCAGTTGATCGGCACCGGCCTGGGCGTAGCCGTGGCGTTTGGCGGCGGCCTGCTGGTGTACGGTGTGATCAAGCGCGCAAGCGGGCTGCGCCTGAGCCAGGAGCAGGAGTACTACGGCGCGGACCTGTCGATCCACAAGATCGGCGCGGTCAGTCAGGATTGATCGGCGCCTCGTCGTCATTGCCGGGGTGGGAGTAAAAACCGTGCAGCAGGCGGTAGCGGGTTTGCCGCACTTCATCGACCCGGGCCTGTACCTGTTGGTCCGGCAGGCCCAGCAGGATCAAGGCGTGGGAGGCGAGCATCAGGCTCGACTCCAACAACTCGGGCACCACTTCACTGGCGCCCGCGGCTTTCAGCTCAGCCAGTTGGCTGTCATCGCGGGTACGCACCAGGATCGGCACGTCGGGGTTGATTCGGCGTGCCTCCTTCAACACCAGCAGGGCGACATCGCTGTTGTCCACGGCGATCACCACCAACCGCGCGCGCTCCAGGCCCACCGCACTGAGCAGCGCGCCTCGGCGGCAGTCGCCGTAATGCACGCTGCTGTCTTCGGTGGCCGCCTCCTGCACCCGTTCCGGGTCGTCATCCAGGGCGATAAACGCCTGCCGCTCGCGGTGCAGAAAACGCCCGATGGACTGCCCGACACGGCCATAGCCGCAGATCACCGCATGCCCGTGCAACTGCGCGTTGAGCGCGGTGATTGCTTCCAGTTGCACCTGTTGGTTGGGTTTGCGGTGCAGGCGCAGGGCAATCGCCGGCGCGGCGCGCAACAACAGCGGAGTCAGCAGCATCGAGCAGAAGGTCGCGGCGAGCAGCACGCCATTGAACTGGTCCGGAATCAGTTGGCTCTGCTGCATCTGCGCCATCAGCGCAAAACAGAACTCACCACCCTGGGCCAGGGCCAGGCCGCTGCGCCAGGCGGTTTCACTGTCGCTGCCGCGCAGCTTGACCAGCACGGCGACCACGGCGCCCTTGATAAGCATCAAGGTGAGGGTCAGGCCGAGGATCAGCAGGCCGTGGCTGAGGAATAACTGCAGGTCGATGAGCATGCCGATACTGACGAAAAACAGCCCCAGGAGGATGTCGCGAAACGGTCGGATATCCGCTTCGATCTGGTGGCGATAATGGCTTTCGCCGAGCAGCATGCCGGCCAGGAACGCACCAAGGGCCGGAGACAGGCCGAGCAAGTGCGTGAGCCAGGCGGTCAACAACACAATCACCAGCGCCAACAGCACAAACAGCTCGGCCGAATGGGACGCGGCGACTTCGTGAAACAGGCGCGGTAACAACCAGCGACTGGCCAGCAGCAGGCCCACGAACAGCACCCCGGTTTTACCCAGGGTCAGCGGCAAGGCCCAGTACCAGGCGTGGTCACTGCTGCCGGCAAACACGGGCACCAGGGTCAGCAGCAACACGGCCACCACGTCCTGGAACAGCAGCACGCCGATCGCATTCTGGCCATGGCTGCTGAAGATTTCCCCGAGGCTGGTCAGCTCCTTGCTGACGATGGCCGTAGACGACAACGCCAGCCCCGCACCGAGCAGCAAGGCGATGCCTGGCGCCACGCCCAAGGCCATCAACATACCGCCCAGCAGCACCGCGCAACCCAGCACTTGCAAACTGCCCAGGCCGAATACGACGCGGCGCAGGGCCAGCATCTTGGTCAGGGAAAACTCCAAACCCAGGGAAAACAGCAGGAACACCACGCCCAACTCCGCGAGGTCGGGCAGCTCTTCGCTGTCATTCACCCAATCCAGAGCCGTCGGCCCCACGGCCAGGCCCACACACAGGTAGCCCAGCACGGGAGGCAGTTGCAGCCGGCGAAACAGCGCAATCACCACCAGGGAGGAGGCCAGAATGATCAGCAGGTTGGCAAACACGAGCATCTCCGTTGCAGGGTGAGCGGGCAAAAAGCCGCGAGAATCGCTGAATCAGTTATAGGCCATGCTGATCTGGGTCAATTTTTTTTGTGGGTCACAGCGCCAGGGCGGCTTTAGAATGCTCACTCGTCCCCTGCCAGGTCTATTCGCCATGCTTCCTGAATGCCAGCTGTTCGGCACCCTGGGTTGCCATCTGTGTGAGATTGCTGAAGCTGAAATCATGCCGCTCGTCGAACACGGACTGCTCGTTGAATTGGTCGACATCACCGACCCCGACGACCTGACCGAGGCCTATGGCCTAAGAATTCCGGTGCTTCGACGCAGGGACACGGGCGCGGAACTGGACTGGCCGTTCGACACTGAACAGGTTGTCGCCTTCCTTCGCTGAGGTTTATGCGATGGCGGGTTTCCAAATATTAAGTTACTGTATGTTTGTACAGCGATTGAATAGAGGGAACGCCCGTGGTGAATGTTGAACAACTGAAAAGCAGCGTCAATCGCATGTCTGCCGACGTCGTGCGCGATGCGGTGAACGAGCTGCGCCTCGATGGCTTGGTCACGGAAGGCAAGACGCCGTTTAACAAGGTGCATTTCAATACCTGCTTTGCCGAGATCGAAGCGTTGTTCCAGCGCGCCGGTTACCACAAGCAGTTGGACGTAGTGGGCTACCAGGGCTTGCTCTACGCCTTGTACGATCCGGGCCGCTGGGAAGCAGTGGACGTACTGCGCTGGCTCAAGGAGTTCACCGAGGCCGCCAGTGCGTCGCCGATCCTGCGGGCGCAATTGGCCAAGGCGTGATATCCGCCCTAGGCCGAATCCCGCTTCATGCGGGATAATGCCCGCCGGTTTTCTCAAGGCTTCGAGCATCGGCATGTCCACTTCCGGTTTTTCCGCGTCCCAGCATCAAGCCAGCACGTTGTACTTGCCTCCAGGCCGTTGGGCGACGGTGCTCGACTGCCTGTGCGAACACTTCCCGGCCGTCAGCCGCGCACACTGGCTGGACCGCATCGCCCGCGGTCGGGTGCTGGATATCAGCGGCAGCCCGATCCGCCAGGACCTCGCGTACAAAGAGGGGCTGTGCATCTACTACTTCCGCGAAGTGCCGAACGAAAAGGTAATACCGGTTCAGGAAACCATCCTGTACGCCGATGAACACCTGGTGGTGGCGGACAAACCACACTTCTTGCCGGTGACGCCTGCCGGTGAGTATGTCGAGCAAACCCTGTTGCGCCGCCTCATCCGCCGCCTGGACAACCCCTCGCTGGTGCCGCTGCATCGCATCGACCGGCACACCGCCGGGTTGGTGCTGTTCTCGGCCAATCCAGCCAGTCGTTCGGCCTATCAGCAGCTGTTTCCCACACGCCGGATCGATAAATTCTACGAAGCCATCGCCCCGGCGCTGCCTGGGCTGACGTTCCCGTTGGTGCACAAAAGCCGCCTGGTGGAGGGCGAACCCTTTTTCCGCATGCAGGAAGGCGAAGGTGCCAGCAACACCGAAACGGCGGTGCAGGTGCGGGAAAAACACGCCGGCCTGTGGCGCTACGGCCTGTTCCCCGTGACCGGCAAGAAGCACCAGTTGCGCGTGCACATGGCCGCGCTCGGCGCGAGCATCTGCAACGACCCGTTCTACCCGCAGGTGATCCAGGACGCCGTGGACGACTACGCCAACCCCCTCAAACTGCTGGCCCAGGGCGTGCGATTTGTCGACCCGGTGACCGGTCAAACGCGCAGTTTCCGCAGCCGGATCACGCTCGACTGGTAACCCCGGAAACGACAAGGCCCGCGCGAGGCGGGCCTTGATGGCAAACGTTAAGACTTACAGGTCTTTAACGGTACGCACCTGATCCTTGTTGATACGGGTACGCTTGCCGTCCAGTTGTTCGAATTCATAGAAACCCGAATCTTCGTTGTATTTCGGGGTGTCGACGGCCTGGATTTCGCGACCGTCATTCAGGGTGATCACTGTTGGCGAGGCGCAACCGGCGAGGGTAGCGAGGCCCAGTGCAAGCATGAAAGCGGCGATGGTCCGTTGAGTCATGGGTGTTGTCTCCAAGAGAATACTTTTAAGTGCTGACCTTGAGACGTGTAAGACGTCATCAAAGTTCCTTGTGCGAAGGTTCATTCTGACACGTCGGACCTTGGGTGCAACAGCTCAGGCGTATTCAGGTTGGCCAAGCGTGGGTCATCCGCCGCGCATTCCACGCCGATGCCACCCAGTTGCAGGAAGATCTGGCGCGGGCTGCGCTCACCGGCGTGCCAAGCCTGTTCTATCTCGGCGCGCAGGTAGGTCGGGATGATGCAGATCAACGGTTCCCAGAATTCGCCGTGACGCACCATGACCGGCCACAGCGGGTTGCGCTCCAGCGTGTCACGCAGGGCGTTGAGTAAGTCAGCGTCAATAGTCGGCACATCACACGGCAGTACCAGCAGACGCGAGTGGCGTGCCGCCGCCAAACCGGCGCGGATGCCCGCGAGGGGGCCAAGGAAGTCCGGGCTGTCGTCGCTCACCAGTTGATCGGCATAGGGGGCGTAGCGGTCGTGATTGCGGTTGCACGAGATAATCAGGTCGTCTGTCAGCGGGCGCGTCAGGCGCTGCAAGTGGGCGATCAGGGGTTGGCCGCGCCACTTCACCAGGCCCTTATCCTGGCCCCCCATGCGTTGGCCACGGCCACCGGCCAATAGCAGAATCGAACAGGGCAGGCGCGAAGAATCAAGAGACATGGCGGTTCCGCTGCGGCAGGTAAATGGGGGCCTGTGATATAACACCGGGCTGTTCCTTCGACAACCGGACCGTGCCATGAAAGCCAAGGCTGATGCGCCCTTCGTACCCCTGAATATTGCTGTACTGACTGTCAGCGACACCCGCACCCTGGACACCGATACCTCGGGCCAGGTCTTCGTCGACCGCCTGAGCGCCGCCGGCCACCACCTGGCCGAGCGCGTACTGCTCAAGGACGACCTCTACAAAATCCGCGCCCAAGTAGCCCACTGGATCGCCGAAGACGTGGTGCAAGTGGTGCTGATCACCGGCGGCACCGGTTTCACCGGCCGCGACAGCACCCCCGAAGCCGTGAGCTGCCTGCTGGACAAACAGGTCGATGGCTTTGGCGAACTGTTCCGCCAGATCTCCGTGGCCGATATCGGCACCTCCACCGTGCAATCGCGCGCCCTGGCCGGCCTGGCCAACGGTACGCTGGTGTGCTGTCTGCCGGGCTCCACCAATGCGGTGCGCACCGGCTGGGACGGCATCCTTGCCGAGCAACTGGATAACCGCCATCGCCCGTGCAACTTCGTGCCGCATCTGAAACAGGCCGAGCCTTGTGAATCCCGTGGGTAAGCCCGGCAAGACCGGCACTCTGATGCCGGTGGAAACCGCACTGCAGCAGCTGCTGGCGCTGGCCGAAGCCGCGCCGATCCGTGAGTCGCACGCTTTGTCGCTGGCTGAATGCGATGGTCGGGTCTTGGCGCAGGACCTGGTCTCCACCCTCGACCTGCCGCCCTGGCCCAACAGCGCCATGGACGGTTACGCACTGCGCCTGGCCGACTGGACCGGCGAGCCGCTGGTGGTGAGCCAGCGCATTTTCGCCGGCACTGCGCCTGAGCCCTTGGCGCCCGGCACCTGCGCGCGCATCTTCACCGGCGCGCCGGTGCCGGCGGGCGCCGACTGCGTCGAAATGCAGGAAAACGCTGTGCTCCACGCCGACGCGCGCGTGAGCTTTACCGAACCCCTGCATCTTCATCAGAACATTCGTCCCCAGGGCCAGGAAACCACGGTCGGCGAATGCGTGTTGTCGGCCGGTACACGCCTGGGCCCGATCGAACTGGGCCTGGCCGCCTCCCTGGGCCGTGACAGCTTGGCGGTGGTGCGCTGCGTGCGCGTGGCGGTGTTGTCCACGGGCGATGAGCTGATCGAACCCGGTTTGCCGCTGAGCCCGGGCCAGATCTACAACAGCAACCGCCGCGTGCTGTGCAGTTGGTTGGCACGCATGGGCTGCGAAGTGCTCGACGCCGGGATCCTGCCGGATGACCTCGAACAGACCCGTACACGGTTGGCGAGCCTGGGCAGCGTCGACCTGATCCTGTCCACTGGCGGCGTGTCGGTGGGCGAAGCGGATTTCCTCGGTGTCGCCCTGCGCGAAGAGGGCGAGTTGGCGCTGTGGAAGCTGGCGATCAAACCGGGCAAGCCGCTGACCGTCGGCCATTTCCGTGGTGTGCCGGTGATCGGCCTGCCGGGTAATCCGGCCTCGACCCTGGTGACCTTCGCATTGCTGGCGCGGCCTTACATCCTGCGGCGCCAAGGCGTGGCCGACGTGGAACCGTTGCGCTTGGAGGTGCCGGTGGGCTTTGAGTGGCCCAAGCCGGGCAATCGCCGCGAGTATCTGCGCGGGCGTATCGAGCAGGGCCAGGCGATCATCTACCGCAACCAAAGCTCCGGCGTGCTGCGCAGCGCGGCGTGGGCCGAGGGGTTTGTGGAAGTGGTGGAAGGGACGACGCTCAAGGTCGGCGATCGAGTCAATTTCATTCCCCTGAGTGAAGTCCTGAACTGAACACAAATCCAACTGTGGGAGGGGGCTTGCTCCCGATAGCAGGGGCTCAGCCATACATCCGTAGCTGACCCACCGCTATCGGGAGCCAGCCCCCTCCGACATTTTGGACGTGTGCGTGCCTATGGCTATTCAGTAATCGTCGCCGCGCTCCGTCACATCCCGCTCCACCGGCCCCGCATCCGGGTCATACCCTACCGGGAACTTGCCCTTTAACGTCCAGGCAAACGCGATGATCTCGGCAATCGTGCGGTACAGCTCCTCGGGAATGCTGTCGCCCAGTTCCATGCGCGCCAGCAGTTTTACCAGCTCGGCGTTTTCATAGATCGGCACTTCATTTTCCCGCGCCAGCTTGAGGATCGCTTCGGCCAGGGCATCGTCGCCTTTGGCGGTGAGGGTGGGGGCCTGCTGGCCGTCGTATTTGAGGGCAATCGCCTGGCGTGGTGATTCGGTGTTCTTCATGCGGTTTCATCCACCCAGCGTTGCTCCAGTCCGGTCTTCGGCCCGCGTGGCGGGGTACCCAGGTGGCAATCCAGGTCGCCGACGTTGATGCCCGATGTCACCAGGCGCTCGCGCAGGCTGCCCAAATGGCTTTCGATCAAACTCGCCGTGAACGGCCGCGTTGCCCAGAGCTGGCTGGACAGCTTGCCCTGGCTCAGTTGCGCCTGCACCTGCAACGGCCCCAGCGGCTCCATGTCGAAGGCCAGTTCGACGCGCCAGAGCATCTGCTTGGCCTCTTTATTCGCCTTGCGTTCCGGCTGTTCCTTCTCCTGCGCCGGTTCTTCGCGCTGGAATTTGACCTGCAGCGGCACGATGTCCTGCAGGGTGCGCATGGGGATTTCCAACTGCCAGGTGGTCTGCAGGCGGCCATCGGCGGTGGTGCCGGTTTGTTCCAGGCTCGACAGTTGATGGCTTTGCAGGCGGGAAATCGCGCCGGCGGCCAGGCGCAGCAGGTTTTCCAGGTCGCCTTCGCCTTCCAGTTTGGCCATGAGCCGCTCCGGCAGCGGGAAGCCCATCGGTGCCTGCCGGGCGCTGACCTGGCCGAGGGTGTTGAGCGGGCTGCGCACGAAATTCGGCATGACCTGGGCCAGGGTGTTGGCGGCGAGGATGGCGTTCAGGTTGGTGGCGGTGGGCAGGGCGGGCAGCAGATCGGCGACCAGGCGCAGCAGCGCGCCTTTCATATCCAGCGGCGGTACCTGGGGGTTTTGCCCGGCGAGTAACTTGGCTTCCAGAAACGCGCCGCTGTTCTGGATCACCTGGGCCAGCACCTTGGGGTTGCTCACCTGTGCCAGGTCGGGCAGGGCGGCGAGCAAACGATCCGCCGCGGCGCGCAGGTCGGCCGAGGTGCTGTCGCCGCGCGGCAGGTTCTGCAAGGCCGTGAACACTGCATCCAGCGAGCCTTGGCGACTCTGCTGGGTAGCCAGCTGTTGCGCGACGGCCAATTGATCCTTGAGCCCGCTCAGCGGCACAAAGCTCAAGGTTTGCGCGTCCTGCACCACGGCGCTGAGCAGGCTACCCACGCGCAAGGGCTGGGGGCTTTCCACGGTCAGCGTCGCACCCGCCAGGGCGTTGTTGAGCACGGTCACCAGCGAGCGGTAGATCGCCGGCTGCGTGGTGCCCTGGGGCAGCATCTGAGTGGTCAGCACCTTGGCTTGCAACAACGTGCCCATCGGCATCCGGTCGATGTCGATGCGGGTCAGGGCCGCCACATTGGCGCTTAAGGCCTGCTGCAAACTGAGGGTCAGGTTGCCCGCTGGCGTCTGGCTCACGGCCACATTGCTGCCCAGCGGCAACGGTTGGGCACTGCTGGCCTGTACCAGGGTCTGGCGGCCGCCCTCAAGGGTCAATTTGAGCAATAACTGAAAGGCTTCGCCGCCTTGTTTAAGGGCGATGACTTCGGCGTTCGCGGTTTTCCCCGGATCGATCAAACCGATCTGCGGCTCCAGCAGTTTGAGCAAGGCTCCCGGTGCAGGCGCGGGGCTTTGCCCGGCGGCGGGAGGGGGAGCAAGCGTAGGAAGGTTGATCTCGCCGGTCATCGTGCGCATCGTCTCTGGGAAATAGCCCTCTTTAGCGTAGGGCATCGCATGTATAATGCCGCCCGTCTGTAAAGAGAGCGGTAAAAACCTCACAACTATTTGATCCAGCTCTCTAAAATCGGTCGCCAAAGCCGTTATTGTGCATCTCTCTTTAACGGCCGCTGCACCGCCGACTTGAACCGTAAAGGCCCGCGATCTCTTGACCAGCCCTCTTCTTGAAGCCGTAGCGCTCTCCTGTGAACGCGACCTGCGCCTGTTGTTCGAGCACCTCGAACTGCGACTGGCGGGCAGTGACATGGTGCAGGTCAGCGGGCCCAACGGCAGCGGCAAGACCAGTTTGTTACGTTTGCTGGCCGGGTTGATGCAGCCTACGGCCGGTGTTGTACGCCTCAACGGCAAACCGCTCAATGAGCAACGTACTACGCTGGCGCGCAACCTGATCTGGATCGGCCACGCCGCCGGTATCAAAGACGTGCTCACCGCCGAAGAAAACCTCAGTTGGCTCAGCGCCCTGCATCACCCCGCCTCGCGTGACGCCATCTGGCAGGCACTCGCGGCCGTGGGCCTCAAGGGCTTCGAAGACGTTCCCTGTCACACCCTGTCCGCCGGCCAACAGCGCCGCGTGGCCCTGGCCCGCTTGTACCTGCCGGGCCCGCCGCTGTGGATTCTCGACGAACCCTTCACCGCCCTGGATAAACAAGGCGTCGCCCAGCTTGAAGAACACTTGGCGCGCCATTGCGAGCAGGGCGGCACGGTACTGCTCACCACTCATCACACCCTCACCCGTATGCCTGCCGGTTACCGCGATCTGGACCTGGGGCGGTGGTCGGCATGAGCGTATTCGCCTTGTTGGTCGCTCGCGAAGCGCGCCTGCTGTGCCGTCGTCCGGCCGAACTGGCCAACCCGCTGGTGTTCTTCGCCATCGTCATCGCGCTGTTCCCGTTGGCGGTCGGCCCTGAGACTAAACTGTTGCAAACCTTGTCTCCGGGGCTGGTGTGGGTGGCGGCGCTTTTATCGGTCCTGCTCTCGCTGGACGGGCTGTTTCGCAGTGATTTCGAAGACGGTTCCCTGGAGCAGTGGGTCCTTTCGTCGCACCCCTTGCCACTTCTGGTACTGGCCAAGGTACTGGCACACTGGGCTTTTTCCGGTTTGGCGCTAGTCTTGCTTTCGCCGCTGCTGGCCATGATGCTCGGCTTGCCCTTGGAGTGCCTGCCGGTATTGCTGCTGTCGTTGTTGCTCGGTACGCCGGTGCTCAGCCTGTTGGGGGCGGTGGGCGCAGCGTTGACCGTGGGTTTGAAGCGCGGCGGCCTGTTGCTGGCCTTGTTGATTCTGCCTTTGTACATCCCGGTACTGATCCTCGGCAGCGGCGCTTTGCAAGCCGCGCTCATGGGCATGCCGGCGACCGGTTACCTCCTGTGGCTTGGCAGCCTGACCGCCCTGGCGGTAACCCTGACACCCTTTGCCATAGCCGCCGGCCTGAAGATCAGCGTCGGCGAATAATGAGGTCTGGTCAGGCTTTGCACGCCTGGCCAGTAAAGACCCTACGCTTCTTGCAACGACAAGAAGCAACCGTGAGAAACAGCAATGAACTGGACCTGGTTTCACAAGCTCGGCTCGCCCAAATGGTTTTACGGCATCAGCGGCAAGCTGCTGCCATGGTTGAGCGTCGCCGCCGTGTTGCTGATCGGCATCGGCCTGGTCTGGGGCCTGGCCTTTGCGCCGCCGGACTACCAGCAAGGCAATAGCTTTCGCATCATCTATATCCACGTGCCCGCCGCGATGCTGGCCCAGTCCTGCTACGTGATGCTGGCGGTGTGCGGCATCGTCGGCCTGGTGTGGAAGATGAAACTGGCCGACGTGGCCCTGCAATGCGCGGCGCCTATCGGTGCGTGGATGACGGCCGTGGCGCTGGTCACCGGCGCTATCTGGGGCAAACCTACCTGGGGTTCATGGTGGGTGTGGGATGCGCGACTAACGTCCATGTTGATCCTGCTGTTCCTGTACTTCGGTCTGATTGCCCTGGGCAACGCGATCAGCAATCGTGACAGCGCCGCCAAGGCCTGCGCGGTGCTGGCGATTGTTGGCGTGATCAACATCCCGATCATCAAATACTCTGTGGAGTGGTGGAACACCCTGCACCAGGGCGCCACGTTCACCCTCACCGAAAAACCGGCGATGCCCGTGGAGATGTGGGCACCGCTGCTGCTGATGGTGCTGGGGTTCTACTGCTTCTTCGGGGCGGTGCTGCTGATGCGCATGCGCCTCGAAGTGCTCAAGCGTGAAGCCCGCACCAGTTGGGTCAAGGCCCACGTGCAAAGCAGCCTGGGAGTGCGCGGATGAGTTTTGCTTCTTTCAGTGATTTTCTCGCCATGGGCCACCATGGCCTGTATGTCTGGACGGCCTATGGCATCTGCCTGGCGGTGCTGGCCCTCAACGTCGCCGCGCCGATCCTGGCCCGCAAGCGCTACCTGCAACAAGAGGCGCGTCGTCTGCGCCGGGAGACCGAAAAGTGAATCCGCTGCGTAGAAAGCGTCTGTTGATCATCCTCGCCATCATGGCCGGCGTCGGCATTGCCGTGGCCCTGGCCCTGAGCGCCCTGCAGCAGAACATCAATCTGTTCTACACCCCGACCCAGATCGCGAATGGCGAAGCGCCTGTCGATACCCGCATCCGCGCCGGCGGCATGGTCGAGAAGGGCTCGCTCAAGCGCTCCGGCGACTCCCTGGACGTGACCTTCGTGGTCACCGACTTCAATAAGGCCGTGACCATCACCTACCGGGGCATCCTCCCGGACCTGTTCCGCGAAGGCCAGGGCATCGTCGCCCTGGGCAAGCTCAACGCCGACGGCGTGGTGGTGGCCGATGAAGTGCTGGCCAAGCACGATGAAAAATACATGCCGCCGGAGGTCACCAAGGCGCTCAAGGACAGCGGCCAATCCGCGCCAACACCCGCGAAGGAGGGCTGAGTGATGATGCCCGCATTGTTTATTCCCGAATTGGGCCAGTTGGCGATGATCCTCGCGCTGTGCTTCGCCATCGTACAGGCCGTGGTGCCGTTGCTCGGCGCCTGGCGTGGCGACCGCCTGTGGATGAGCCTGGCGCAGCCGGCCGCCTGGGGCCAGTTCGCCTTCCTGCTGTTCGCGTTTGGCTGCCTGACCTACGCTTTCATGACCGACGACTTTTCCGTCGCCTATGTCGCCAATAACTCCAACAGCGCGCTGCCGTGGTACTACAAGTTCAGCGCCGTGTGGGGCGCCCACGAAGGCTCGTTGCTGCTGTGGGCGCTGATCCTCGGCGGCTGGACCTTCGCCGTGTCGGTGTTCTCGCGCCAACTGCCGCAGGTGATGCTGGCGCGGGTACTGGCGGTGATGGGCATGATCAGCATCGGTTTCCTGCTGTTCCTGATCATGACCTCCAACCCCTTCAGCCGCATCCTGCCGCAGATCCCGGCCAACGGGCATGACCTCAACCCCTTGCTGCAAGACATCGGCCTGATCGTGCACCCGCCGATGCTCTACATGGGTTACGTGGGGTTCTCGGTGGCCTTCGCGTTTGCCATCGCCGCCTTGCTCGGTGGGCGCCTGGATGCGGCCTGGGCGCGCTGGTCGCGGCCATGGACCATCGTCGCCTGGGCCTTCCTCGGCATCGGTATCACCCTGGGCTCGTGGTGGGCCTACTACGAACTCGGCTGGGGCGGTTGGTGGTTCTGGGACCCGGTGGAAAACGCCTCGTTCATGCCCTGGCTGGTGGGCACGGCGCTGATTCACTCGCTGGCCGTCACCGAAAAACGCGGCGTGTTCAAAAGCTGGACCGTGTTGCTCGCCATCGCGGCGTTTTCCCTCAGCCTGCTCGGCACCTTCCTCGTGCGTTCGGGCGTGTTGACCTCGGTCCATGCGTTTGCCTCCGACCCCGCGCGCGGCGTGTTTATCCTGATATTCCTGCTGTTTGTGGTGGGCGGTTCGCTGACCCTGTTCGCACTGCGCGCGCCGGTGGTCAAGAGTCAGGTGGGCTTCAACCTGTGGTCGCGGGAAACCCTGTTGCTGGGCAATAACCTGGTGCTGGTGGTGGCCGCGTCGATGATTTTGCTTGGCACCTTGTACCCGCTGGTGCTGGATGCCTTGAGCGGCGCCAAGTTGTCCGTCGGCCCGCCGTATTTCAACGCGTTGTTTATTCCGTTGATGGGCCTGTTGATGGTGGTGATGGCGGTGGGCGTGCTGGTGCGCTGGAAAGACACCCCGGTGAAATGGCTGGCCGGCATGCTGATGCCGGTGCTGTTGGGCAGTGTTGCCCTGGCGGTGATCGCCGGCGTGGCCTATGGCGATTTCAACTGGGCGGTACTGGCCACGTTCCTGCTGGCGGCCTGGGTGTTGCTGGCCGGCGTGCGTGATATCGCCGACAAGACCCGCCACAAAGGCCTGATCAAAGGGCTGCCGACGCTGACCCGCAGTTACTGGGGCATGCAAATCGCCCACCTCGGCATCGCCGTATGCGCCCTGGGCGTGGTGCTCTCCAGCCAGAACAGTGCCGAGCGCGACCTGCGCCTGGCGCCGGGCGAGTCCATGGACCTGGCCGGCTATCAGTTCATCTTCGAAGGCGCCAAGCACTTCGAGGGGCCTAACTTCACGTCAGACAAAGGCACCGTGCGCGTAGTACGCAACGGTAAGGAAATCGCCGTGCTGCACCCGGAAAAACGCCTGTACACCGTGCAGAGTTCGATGATGACCGAGGCGGGTATCGACGCCGGTTTCACCCGTGACCTGTATGTGGCATTGGGCGAGCCGCTGGGCGAGGGTGCCTGGGCGGTGCGCGTACATGTAAAACCGTTTGTGCGCTGGATCTGGTTCGGCGGCTTGCTTACCGGGTTTGGTGGGTTGCTCGCGGCGCTGGACCGGCGTTATCGGGTCAAGGTCAAGAGCCGGGTGCGTGACGCCCTCGGCATGGGAGCGGCGGTATGAAGCGTTGGTTGATGGTGTTGCCGCTGGCGGCGTTTCTGGTGGTGGCGGTGTTCCTCTATCGCGGCTTGTACCTGGACCCGGCCGAGTTGCCGTCGGCAATGATCGGCAAGCCGTTCCCCGAGTTTTCGCTGCCCAACGTGCAGGGCGACAAAACCCTGACCCGTGCTGACCTCTTGGGCAAACCGGCGCTGGTCAACGTGTGGGGCACCTGGTGCATCTCCTGCCGCGTCGAGCACCCCGTGCTGAACAAACTGGCCGACAAAGGCGTGGTGATCTACGGCATCAACTACAAGGACGACAACGCGGCGGCCCTGAAATGGCTGGCGGAGTTCCACAACCCGTACCAGTTGGATATCCGCGATGAAGACGGCAACCTCGGTTTGAACCTGGGCGTGTACGGCGCGCCGGAAACCTTCTTTATTGATGCCAAGGGCGTGATCCGCGACAAATACGTGGGCGTGATCGACGAAGTGGTGTGGCGCGAGCAACTGGCCGCCAAGTACCAGGCGCTGGTCGATGAGGCCAAGCCATGAAGCGTCTGTTAGCCGCTGCTGTCCTGGCCCTGGGGCTGGTCGGTGTGGCCCACGCCGCCATCGACACCTATGAATTCGCCAACGACGCCGAGCGTGAGCGCTTTCGCGACCTGACCAAGGAACTGCGCTGCCCCAAGTGCCAGAACCAGGACATTGCCGACTCCAACGCCCCCATCGCCGCCGACCTGCGCAAAGAGATCTTCCGCATGCTGGGGGAGGGCAAGAACAACCAGCAGATCATCGACTTCATGGTCGACCGCTACGGTGATTTCGTGCGTTACAAACCGGCGCTTACCGGCAAGACCGCGCTGCTCTGGTTTGGCCCCGCCGGGCTGCTGCTGGCCGGTGTGGTGGTGATGGCCGTGATCGTCCGCCGCCGCCGCGCCGCGCCTGCCGATGGCAGTGACGCGCTGTCCCCTGAAGAACGCAAACGTCTCGACCAATTGCTGGACACCAAGACTGATGATTGATTTCTGGCTCGCAGCCGGCTTGCTGCTTCTGATTGCCCTGAGTTTCCTGTTGATCCCTGTGTTGCGCGGCCGTCGTGCCCAGCGTGAAGAGGATCGTACCGCGCTGAACGTGGCGCTGTATCAAGAGCGCGTCGCCGAATTACAAATGCAGCAGGACGAAGGCGTATTGAACGCCGCGCAACTCGACACCGGCCGCGCCGAAGCCGCCCGCGAATTGCTCGCCGATACCGAAGGCGTGGAAAAAACCCGCGAATCGCGCCTGGGCAAACCGCTGCCGCTGCTCGCCGCCGTGCTGGTGCCCGTGTTGGGCCTGGGGCTCTACCTGCACTTCGGCGCCAGCGACAAGGTCGAACTGACTCGCGAATTCTCCCAGCCGCCGGTGTCCCTGCAAGACATGACCCAGCGCCTGGAGCGCGCCGCCGCCGCCCAGCCGGACTCGGCCGAAGGCCTGTACTTCCTCGGCCGCGCGTATATGGCCCAGGACCGTGCCGCCGATGCCGCCAAGGTCTTCGAACGCACCGTGGCCCTGGCCGGTCGCCAGCCGGAACTGCTCGGCCAATGGGCCCAGGCGCAGTACTTTGCCGACAACAAACAGTGGTCGCCCAACGTGCAGGCGCTGACCGATGAAGCGTTGAAGCTTGACCCGAACGAAGTCACCAGCTTGGGTCTACTGGGCATTGCCGCCTTTGAAGGCCAGCGTTATCAGGACGCGATTGATTACTGGGGCCGCCTGCTGGCGCAGTTACCCGCGCAGGATAATTCCCGCGCTGCGCTGCAAGGCGGCATCGACCGGGCGACGGAAAAACTCAAAGAGAGCGGCGGCACCGTCGCACAAAAGGCGCGGCTTAAAGTGCGCGTGGACCTGGCCGCCAACGTGAAGGCCAACGCCCTGCCGACCGACAGCGTATTCATCTTCGCCCGCGCCGTCAGCGGCCCGCCGGCGCCGTTGGCGGCTAAACGCGTCACCGTTGCCGAGTTGCCCATCACCGTCGAACTGGGCGATGCCGACGCAATGATGCCGCAGTTGAAACTGTCCAACTTCCCTGAAGTCCAACTGGTTGCGCGCATCTCCCGGGCCGGTCAGCCGACCAAGGGCGAGTGGATCGGCCGCAGCCAACCCCTGGCCAGCAGCACCACTGCGCAGCAGCAACTGACCATCGACAGTCCGGACCAGTAATTCGAGGAAACACCATGACCGCATTCGCACGCATTACCCTGCTCAGCCTCGTATTAGGCCTGAGTGCCTGTGCGGTCCACCGGCCACCTCCGAGCCCCACCGGCCCCACCATCCCGCCGTCGGGCCCGTCCAGCCAGCCGAGCAAACAACCTTCCGGCCCAGTCACTCCGGCGCCAAAACCGCTACCGACCAAATCGCCGACATTCGCCCCACCGCCCGGCGCCGCCAGCCATTGGGACGGCAAGATGCAGGTCTACGTGCTCGACGACCAGCCGGACACCTTCTACCGCCAGCGCACCTATTACCGCTGGAGCAACGGCTGGAGCCGCTCCATCAGCCCGAACGGCCCGTGGGAAGACACCGACGTGCAGGGCGTACCGCCGGGGTTGAGCAAGCAGTACGCGCAATGACAAAAGGCGACCTCCACGAGGTCGCCTTTTTAATATCTGTGAAATGCATCCTTCCAAACACCGGGGTCAAAATGCGGCATTGCTCAGGCCTGTTTCGGTGCCGAGACCGGGGCGGACGCCGAAGATGACGTCGGCTGGGGGTTGCGGGGTGTCATCCGAGGCGGATGGTGGGGGACTCGAAGTAACTTTTTCATGGCGAAGCTCCTATGAATGAGCACCTCCATTTCGCTACCACACGATGTAAGGAGGCGACTGTACACGGGGTGGTAGACCGGTCATAGAAACCCGGCAGGCCGAAGCCTCCCATGCACAGCCGCCACAAAGCAGCCCGCGCAAAAAAACGCCCTTGAGCGTTTTGGGGATCTATGAAGGAACCGGGCTACCACACCGATATCGGGAGCAAGTGGCACCGCCCCTCCGTCAGGGAACATCCAAGCTCCATCGTTACGGCGCAAGCACCCCTTTGCGTATACGCAGAACGTGATGCACGGCATGTCGCACTCCGGTAATGTGGCCGCCGCGGGCCTGGCTTCCGAGCGCGTGCTGGGTGAACTTTCCCGTGCCGACTACCCAGCGCCGTGGTCCAAGAAGTCTGAAAACAAGCAAAGAGAGTGTGGTGATGTCAGGCAGGTTGATCTATCTCATCGGGCCTTCGGGTTCGGGCAAGGACAGCCTGCTGGACGCGGCACGCCCACGGTTGGCCGAGCGTGGCTGCCGCATTGCGCGCCGGGTGATCACGCGTTCGCCGGAGGCGGTAGGCGAAGCCGCCCAGGGCGTGAGCCCGACGCAGTTTGCGGTGATGGAGGCCGAGGGCGCATTTGCCCTCAGCTGGCAGGCCAACGGCCTGTGCTACGGCATTCCCAAGGCGATTGACGAATGGCTGGCGGCGGGGGAGGACGTGTTGGTCAATGGCTCCCGCGCGCACCTGGCGCAAACCCGCGAGCGTTACCCGACGTTGCTGGTGCTGTTGCTGACGGTGGATCAAACCGTATTGCGCCAGCGCTTGCTCGCACGCGGGCGTGAGTCGCTGGCGGATATCGAGGAACGCCTGGCGCGCAACACACGGTTCACCGAGGAACTGATCGCCGCCAATGGCGCGGGGTTGTGCGTGCTGGATAACTCCGGCCCGCTGGAGCACACGGTCGAGCGTTTGCTCTGCTGCCTGGGCTAGGGGCGTAGCCTGACGGAGCTTGGATCAACTGTCGGACGTGATGAAGTCTCAGCCAACAGTTGGTCCGCTCCTGATGCGAGCTCGGTGGGAGTTGCGATCAGGCCACTGCCGTAACCGTCTGCCGTGACGCACTGAAGAACCGCCACAACGCCACCAGCGGCAACGCACTGCCCACCACCACTACCCCCAGCCAGCCGCCGTGTTCATACACACTGCTGGCAATCGCCGAACCGAAGGCGCCGCCGATGAAGATGCTGGTCATGTACAGCGCGTTCAGGCGGCTGCGGCTGTGGGCGTCAAGGGCGTAGACGGCGCGTTGGCCGATGACCATGTTCATCTGCACGCAGAAGTCCAGCACCACGCCGGTCACCGCCAGGCCGATCACACTGAACAGCGGGTGTATGAAGGCCGGCAGGAAGCTCAGCGCCGCAAACAGCATGGCCAGCAGCGAAGCACGGTGAGTGTGGCCGGCATCGGCCAGGCGCCCGGCGATGGGCGCAGCGACAGCGCCCAGGGCACCGACCAGGGCAAACAGGGCGATCTCGCTTTGGCTCAGGCCATGATTGCGCGCCAGTTCCAGCGGGGCTGCGGTCCAGAACAGGCTGAAGGCGGCAAACATGCAGCCTTGGTAAAACGCGCGCTGGCGCAATACCGGCTGGCGACGCAACAGGGTGCCCAGCGAGCCCAGCAACTGGCCGTAGCTGGCGCTGTGGTCGGGTTGGCGCTTGGGAATGGTCAGCATCAGCACCACGCTGATGAACGCCATCAACGCTGCGGCGGCCATGAACATTGCACGCCAACCGAAGTGATCCGCCACCACGCTGGACACCGGGCGTGCCAGCAGGATACCGAGCAGCAGGCCGCCCATGATGCTACCGACCACCCGGCCACGGGATTCGGCGGGTGCCAGGTGCGCGGCCAGCGGGATCAGGATCTGTACCGACACCGAACTGAAGCCGATCAGTAATGACACCAGCAAAAACAGGTTCGGCTGCTCGGTAAATGCAGCGCCCAACAGGCTGGCAATCGCCACGACGGTAGTGAGGATCATCAGCTTGCGGTTTTCCAGCAGGTCGCCCAACGGCACCAGGAAGAACAAGCCCAACGCATAGCCGATCTGCGTCAGCGACACGATCAGGCTGGCCATTGCCGGCGTGAGGCCGATGTCCGGGGCAATCAATTCGATGATCGGCTGCGCGTAGTAAATGTTGGCGACAATCGCGCCGCAGCAAAACGCAAACAGCATCACCATGCCTCGGGTCATGGTGGTTGTAGCGTGGGAAGTTGCGTTCATGGTGTTCTCATAAAAGCGAAGGAAGATGGCGAGCGAGAGTAAAGACAAGGCTCCATGCTGAGTAGGCCGTTTGTGGTGATATCACTTATGCAGGGCGATGATACATTCAGAAACAACTACACAAAAACCAAATGTGGGAGGGGGCTTGCTCCCGATAGCGGAGTATCAGTCAACGCAGTATTGACTGATCCACCGCTATCGGGAGCAAGCCCCCTCCCACAGGTTTACCGCGTTTTGTCAGTTATTGACCGGAGTAAATCTGGTCAAACACCCCGCCGTCATTGAAGTGGGTCTTCTGCACGGTGCGCCAGTCACCAAAGGTCTTCTCCACCGACAGGAAGTCGACTTTGGGGAAACGGTCGGTGTACTTGGCCAGCACCTTCGGGTCACGTGGGCGCAGGTAGTTGTTGGCGGCGATTTCCTGGCCCTGTGGCGACCACAGGTACTTCAGGTAGTCTTCGGCGGCGGCGCGGGTGCCTTTCTTATCGACCACTTTGTCGACCACCGACACCGGTGGCTCGGCTTCGGCGGAGACGCTTGGGTAGATCACTTCGAACTGATCACGGCCGAACTCCCGGGCGATCATTTCGGCCTCGTTCTCGAACGTCACCAGTACGTCGCCGATCTGGTTGGTCATGAACGTGGTGGTGGCGGCGCGGCCGCCGGTGTCGAGCACAGGCGCCTGCTTGAACAGTTTGCCCACGAAGGCCTTGGCCTTTTCTTCATCGCCGCCGTTCTTGAGCACATAGCCCCAGGCCGACAGGTAGGTGTAGCGGCCGTTACCCGAAGTCTTCGGGTTGGGCACGATCACCTGCACGCCATCCTTGAGCAGGTCCGGCCAGTCTTTCAGGGCTTTTGGGTTGCCCTTGCGCACGATAAACACAGTGGCCGAGGTGAACGGCGCGCTGTTGTCCGGCAGGCGCGTGACCCAGTTGTCCGGCACCTGTTTGCCGTTATCGGCCAGGGCGTTGATGTCGGTGGCCATGTTCATGGTGATCACGTCAGCCGGCAGGCCGTCGATCACTGAGCGCGCTTGTTTGCTGGAGCCGCCGAAGGACATCTGCACCGTCAGCTTGTCGCCCGAGTGCTCGGCTTCCCAGTGCTTTTGGAAGGCGGCGTTGTAGTCCTTGTAGAAATCGCGCATCACGTCGTAGGAGACGTTGAGCAGGGTGGTCGCTGCCTGGGCGGAGCCCGCCAGGGCCAGGCCGGCGGCCAATAGAGAGGCGCTGAGGATTTTTTTCACTGCTCATTCCTTGTTGTTCGAGAGAAGGGTAAGGCCATTTGCCAGCGACTATAGCCGGGGCGCCATAGTCGCTTAAAGATTAAAAAGAACTTTGCTTATTCCACTTTCTTAAACAGATTGCTGCCGCAGCGTGAACAGAATGCCGCGCTGGGCTCATGGCTGTTTTTTTTGCACACCGGGCAATCGGTTTGCAACTGCTCGCCGCGCATGGCACTGGCCAGTTCGGCGGTAAAAATCCCGGTGGGTACCGCGATGATCGAGTAACCGGTGATCATCACCAGCGACGAAATCACCTGGCCCAGCGGGGTTTTGGGCACGATATCGCCAAAGCCCACGGTGGTCAGGGTGACGATGGCCCAGTAGATGCCCTTGGGGATGCTGGTAAACCCGTGTTGCGGGCCTTCGATTACATACATCAAGGTGCCGAACACCGTGACCAGGGTGCACACGCTGACCAGGAACACCACGATCTTCTGCTTGCTGCCGCGCAGCGCCGCCATCAGGTAATTGGCCTGCTTGAGGTACGGGCTGAGCTTGAGCACGCGGAAGATACGCAGCATGCGGATGATGCGGATGATCAGCAGGTATTGAGCGTCGCTGTAATACAGGGCGAGGATGCCGGGCACGATGGCCAGCAAATCCACCAGCCCGTAAAAGCTGAAGGCATAGCGCAACGGCTTGGGCGAGCAATACAGGCGCAGCCCGTACTCGATCAGGAAAATCACGGTGAAGCCCCACTCGATATACGCCAGCACATCCGCGTAGTTCTGGTGGATCTGGTCGATGCTGTCGAGCATCACGATCACAAGGCTGGCCAGGATGATCAGCAGCAGGATGCCGTCAAAGCGCCGCCCAGCCGGCGTATCGCTCTGAAAAACCATGACGTAGAGGCGCTGGCGCCAGTCGTTGTTGCTGTCCATAAGTCCCGCCCGAATCGAATATCGAGCAAGCCTAGGGCGATTCGAAGGGGCTGTCCATGCGCGGTTGCGCAAGCACTCGGCGGCCGGCGCGCACCAGCCAGCAGGCGAGGATAAACGGCGCGGTGAGCGCCGGCACGGGCAGGCTGGCAAAGCCCGGCGTAAGCAGAATCGCCAGCAGGATGCCGAGCAGTGGCAACCAGGGTTGGCGGCGTGCCGGGCTCAAGGCCAGGGCCGCGAGGGCCGGGTTGTAGCTGTGCAGGCCCAACAGGGTAGCGGTGTTATCGCCCAGCAGCAGGCCGGCCGACACGCCGCTGATCGCACCGGCCAGCGCCCACGCGGCGGCGCGCCGGTCGGCCAGCCACAGGCCGATGGCAATCAAGGCGCCGGCCAGGGGCTGGTCCAGCAGCATGACTTGCGCCAGGCCGGTGAGAGGCGCAGCGAGCAGGGTCAAGACCTCGGGTTCGCTGAAGGCGACCGGGGGTGGCGGGATGCTGCCCAACAGCAGCCACCCCAGCAGGACAAACGGCGCGGTGTAGGCGGGCAGGTTCTCGGGATGTGGCGCGCGTTTTAGCCACTGTCGTGTGAGGATCGCACTCAGGCCGCCGCACGCCAGGATCAACGGCGGCACCAAGGCTGACCAGGTAAAGTGCTGGCTGATCAATACGCCCAGCAATACGCCGTTGTAGCTATATAGACCCGCCTGGCGTTCAGCCTTGGGATAGCCCCGGCGCTGAGCGGTGAGCAGCCCCGCCAGCCCACCCAGCAGCGCACCGCCAAGCACGGCCGGGGCGCCGATCAGGATCGCCAGCAGGCACAGCAGGCCACACAGCGGGTGGCGCTGCAGGAAAATCTGGCTGAAACCGTTGAGCAGGGCTTCGGCCCAGTCGGGGCAGGTTGGGTTGTGCATGATGGGTTGTCAGTGAGACCGAGTTGCCCTCATCGGGAGCAAGCCCCCTCCCACACTTGATTGGGTTCACATTCATAGGTGTGAAAACAGTCCAGTGTGGGAGGGGGCTTGCTCCCGATAAGGCCCTTACCGGCGCTAAATCAGCGTCTCGATACGCAGCGAGTTGGTCGACCCCAACTGCCCGAACGGCACCCCGGCGGTAATCACCAACGTATCCCCGCGCTGCGCCATGCCCTGGGCCTGGGCGATTTCCAGCGCGGTGGAACACACTTCATCCACCTGGCGCAGCCGGTCATTGACCACCGAATGCACGCCCCACGCCACGCTCAAGCGGCGTGCCGTGGACAGGTTCGGCGTAAGGTTGAGGATCGGCGCCACCGGCCGCTCTCGCGCCGCGCGCAGGCTGGAGTTGCCCGACTCGCTGTAGTTCACCAGCACGGCTACCGGCAGGATGCTGCTGATGCGGCGGATCGCACAACTGATCGCGTCCGAGACTGTCGCATCGGCTTTTGGGCGGCTGACGTCCAGTTGAGCCTGGTAATCCGGCCCACGCTCCACTTGGCGAATGATCTTGCTCATCATCTGCACGGCTTCCAGCGGGTACTCGCCCGATGCGGTTTCCGCCGAGAGCATCACCGCGTCCGCGCCTTCGGCCACCGCGTTGGCCACATCGGTGACTTCGGCGCGGGTGGGCGCGGGTGAAAAGCGCATGGATTCGAGCATCTGCGTGGCCACCACCACCGGCTTACCCAGTTGGCGGCAGGTGCGGATGATGTCTTTCTGGATCTGCGGCACGCTCTCGGCCGGCACTTCCACGCCCAGGTCGCCTCTGGCCACCATGATCGCGTCGCTCAGTTCGGCGATTTCCCGCAGGCGCTGCACGGCCGAAGGTTTCTCGATCTTGGCCATCAGAAACGCCTTGTCACCGATCAACTCGCGGGCTTCGCGAATGTCTTCCGGGCGTTGCACGAACGACAGCGCTACCCAGTCCACACCCAGCTCCAGGCCGAAGCTCAGGTCACGTCGGTCCTTGGCGGTCAGTGGGCTCAGTTCCAACAACGCTTGTGGGACGTTCACGCCTTTGCGATCAGACAGTTCGCCGCCATTGAGCACCGTGGTGTCGATGGCATCGGCATGCTTGGTCATCACCCGCAGGCGCAACTTGCCATCGTCGAGCAGCAGGTCCATGCCCGGCTCCAGGGCCGCGATGATCTGCGGATGGGGCAGGTTGACCCGGCGCTGGTCGCCGGGGGTTTCATCCAGGTCCAGGCGCAACGCCTGGCCGCGCACCAGTTGCACCTTGCCCTTGGCGAAACGCCCGACCCGCAGTTTGGGCCCTTGCAGGTCCATGAGAATGCCCAGCGGGTAATTGAGCTGGCGCTCCACCTGGCGGATCCACTGATAACGCCGGGCATGGTCGGCGTGGTCGCCGTGGCTGAAGTTGAGGCGAAAGATATTCACCCCGGCTTCCACCAGTTCGCGGATGGCGTCGACCCCGTCGGTGGCCGGGCCCAGGGTGGCCAGGATTTTGACCTTCTTGTCAGGCGTCATGGTTGGCAGTCTCAAGGATCAGGATGGCGCGAAAATCGTTGACGTTGGTGCGGGTCGGCTCGGTGATGATCAAGCCGTCGAGCGCGGCGAAATAGCCGTAGCCGTTGTTGTTGTCCAGCTCATCAGCGGCGCTCAGGCCCAAGGCCTCGGCGCGCGAATAACTGCACGGGGTCATGATTGCGCCGGCGTTGTCTTCCGAGCCGTCGATGCCGTCGGTATCGCCGGCCAGGGCATACACGCCGGGCAAGCCCTTGAGGCTGTCGGTGAGGCTCAGCAGGAATTCGGCGTTGCGCCCGCCACGGCCGTTGCCGCGCACGGTCACCGTGGTTTCACCGCCGGAAAGGATCACGCACGGCGCCGCCAACGGCTGGCCGTGCTGCACGATTTGCCGGGCGATCCCGGCGTGCACTTTGGCCACGTCCCGCGCTTCGCCTTCCAGGTCGCCGAGGATCAGCGGGCTGAAGCCGGCCTGACGCACTTTGACCGCCACCGCTTCCAGGGATTGCTGAGGGCGGGCGATCAATTGGAAGTGGCTGCGGGCGAGCACCGGGTCACCGGGCTTGACGGTTTCCGAGGCCGGATTCTGCAACCAACTGCGCACTGACGCCGGAGCCTCAATGCCGTAGCGCGTGAGAATCGCCAGCGCCTGTTGCGAGGTGCTTGGGTCGCCGACGGTAGGGCCGGAGGCGATCACCGTGGCCTGGTCGCCCGGCACATCGGAGATCGCGTAGGTGTACACCGTCGCCGGCCACGCCGCTTTGGCCAACCGGCCGCCTTTGATCGCCGAGAGGTGCTTGCGCACGCAATTCATCTCGCCGATGGTGGCACCGGATTTGAGCAGGGCTTTGTTGAGGGTTTGTTTGTCGGCCAGGGTGATGCCTTCGGCGGGCAGCGCCAGCAGCGCCGAGCCGCCACCGGAGAGCAGGAAAATCACGCGGTCGTCTTCGCCAAGGTTACTGATCAACGCCAACACGCGGGTGGCCACGGCCAGGCCGGCGGCATCGGGAACCGGGTGCGCGGCTTCCACCACTTCAATTTTTTTGCACGGCGCGCCGTGGCCGTAGCGGGTCACCACCAGGCCCGAGACCTCGCCCTGCCAGCAGTTTTCCACGACGAGCGCCATGGCTGCCGCGGCTTTGCCGGCGCCGATCACGATGACGCGACCGCTGCGGTCGGCGGGCAGAAAGGGTTCAAGCACTTGCCGGGGGTGGGCAGCGTCGATGGCTGTGGCAAACAGCTCGCGAAGCAGGTGTTGCGGATCGGCCGACATAAGCGGGCTCCCGGGGGATTTTTGTTATTGGAGGTGCATCAAGTTTTGGATTGAAATGCGATCAACCTGTGGGAGGGGGCTTGCCCCCTCCCACAGGTTGATCGCATTTCACATCAGGAGTTATTCATCGCGAATCGAAAAATTCGCCATATGCTCCAGGCCCTTGATCAGCGCCGAGTGGTCCCAGTTACCGCCGCCAATTGCCGCGCAGGTGCTGAACACCTGCTGGGTGCCGGCGGTGTTCGGCAGGTTGATTCCCAACTCCTTGGCACCGGCCAGGGCCAGGTTCAGATCCTTCTGGTGCAGGTTGATGCGAAAGCCCGGATCGAACGTGCCTTTGATCATGCGTTCGCCATGCACTTCCAGGATCTTCGACGAGGCAAAGCCACCCATCAGCGCTTCACGCACCTTGGCCGGGTCGGCGCCGTTCTTGGCGGCGAACAGCAGCGCTTCGGCCACCGCCTGGATGTTCAGCGCGACGATGATCTGGTTGGCGACCTTGGCGGTCTGGCCGTCGCCATTGCCGCCGACCAGGGTGATGTTCTTGCCCATGCTCTGCAATAACGCGAGGGCGCGTTCGAAGGTCCGCGGCTCGCCACCGACCATAATGCTCAAGGTGCCGGCCTTGGCGCCGACTTCACCGCCGGACACCGGCGCATCGAGGTACTGCGCGCCGTGCTGGTTGATCTTCTCGGCGAAGGCCTTGGTGGCGGTGGGGGAGATCGAACTCATGTCGATCACCACCTTGTTTGGCGACAGGCCGGCAGCGACGCCATCGGCGCGGAAGAGCACGTCCTCCACCTGCGGAGTGTCGGGCACCATGACGATGATGAACTCGGCTTCCTGCGCGACATGTTGCGGGGTGGCGAGGGCCACGGCGCCGGCGTCGATCAGCGCTTGCGGAGCCTTGCCGTGATGTTCGGACAGAAACAGTTGGTGACCTGCTTTTTGCAGGTTCGCGGCCATGGGTTCGCCCATGATGCCGGTGCCGATAAAGCCGATTTTAGCCATGATGAAATCCTCTTGTAATGACACCGCAGGTCCCCTGTGGGAGGGGGCATGCTCCCGATAGCGGTGTACCAGCCGACACACCTGTTGAATCAGAGACCCCTCGGGGGCAAGCCCCCTGCCACATTGGGCTTTGTGTTGTGTTTGTTAGATGGCGTTATGGGTTTTGAGCCAACCCAGTCCCGCTTCGGTGGTGGTCAACGGCTTGTACTCGCAGCCGACCCAGCCGGTGTAGCCAATGCGGTCCAAATGCTCGAACAGGAAGCGGTAGTTGATCTCCCCGGTCCCCGGCTCGTTGCGGCCGGGGTTGTCGGCCAGTTGGACGTGATTGATCTCACCCAGGTGCGCGGACAGGGTGCGGGCCAGGTCACCTTCCATGATTTGCATGTGATAGAGGTCGTATTGCAGGAACAGGTTGTCACTGCCCACCTGCTCGCGAATCGACAGGGCCTGCGCCGTGTTATTCAGGTAAAAGCCTGGAATGTCGCGGGTGTTGATCGCCTCCATCACCAGCTTGATACCCGCCGCTTGCAGTTTGTCGGCGGCGTATTTGAGGTTGGCGACGAAGGTCTTTTGCAGCATTTGATCATCCACCCCCTCTGGCCGAATGCCCGCCAGGCAGTTGATCTGGGTGTTACCCAAAACCTGGGCGTAGGCGATGGCCAGCTTGACCCCGGCGCGGAACTCCTCGACCCGGTCCGGATGGCACGCCAGGCCGCGCTCGCCTTTGGCCCAGTCCCCGGCCGGCAGGTTGAACAGCACCTGGGTCAGGCCATTGGCATCGAGTTGCGCCTTGATCTCGGCGGAGCTGAACTCATACGGGAACAGGTATTCCACACCCTCGAACCCGGCCTCGGCGGCCGCTTTGAAGCGGGCGAGGAAGTCCTGCTCGGTAAACAGCATGGACAGGTTGGCGGCAAAACGTGGCATAGGGTTCTCCTTAATCGAGCAGGGATATGGCAGTGGGCGCATCGTTGCCGACCAGTGCCAGGTCTTCAAATTCGTTGACGGCGTTGATTTCGGTGCCCATCGAAATATTGGTCACGCGCTCCAGGATGATCTCCACGATCACCGGCACCTTGAACTCTTCGATCATCGCCTGGGCTTTGCGTAACGCCGGCTGGATCTGGCCCGGTTCGAACACGCGCAGGGCCTTGCAACCCAGACCTTCGGCGACGGCGACGTGGTCGACGCCATAACCGTTGAGTTCCGGCGCGTTGAGGTTGTCGAAAGACAGCTGCACGCAGTAGTCCATTTCAAACCCGCGCTGGGCCTGGCGGATCAGCCCCAGGTAGGAGTTGTTCACCACCACGTGGATGTACGGCAGCTTGAACTGTGCGCCCACGGCCAGTTCTTCGATCATGAACTGGAAATCGTAGTCGCCGGACAACGCCACTACCTTGCGGCTCGGGTCGGCCTTGACCACGCCGAGCGCGGCGGGGATGGTCCAGCCCAAGGGACCTGCCTGGCCGCAGTTGATCCAGTGGCGCGGCTTGTAGACATGCAGGAATTGCGCGCCGGCAATCTGCGACAAGCCGATGGTGCTGACGTAGCAGGTGTCTTTTCCGAACACCTGGTTCATCTCTTCGTACACGCGTTGCGGTTTGACGGGGACGTTGTCGAAGTGGGTCTTGCGGTGCAGGGTGGCCTTGCGCTGTTGGCACTCATGCAGCCAGGCGCTGCGGTCCTTGAGCTTGCCGGCGGCTTTCCACTCGCGGGCGACTTCGATAAACATCGTCAGCGCGGAACCGGCGTCGGAAACGATGCCCAGGTCCGGGGTGAATACCCGGCCGATCTGCGTCGGTTCGATGTCGACGTGAATGAATTTACGCCCCTCGGTGTAGACCTCCACCGAACCCGTGTGGCGGTTGGCCCAGCGGTTACCGATACCCAGCACCATGTCCGACTTGAGCATCGTCGCGTTGCCATACCGGTGGGAGGTCTGGAGGCCGACCATGCCTACCATTAACGGGTGGTCGTCAGGGAGGGTGCCCCAGCCCATCAGGGTCGGAATCACCGGGATACCGGTGAGTTCGGCAAATTCAACCAGCAACTCGCTGGCGTTGGCATTGATCACGCCGCCGCCGCTGACCAGCAGCGGGCGCTCGGCGGTGTCGAGCAGGGCCAGGGCTTTTTCCACCTGGACGCGGGTGGCCAGCGGTTTGGCCAATGGCAGCGGTTGGTAGGCGTCGATGTCGAATTCGATCTCGGCCATCTGCACGTCGAACGGCAGGTCGATCAGCACCGGGCCCGGACGGCCGGAGCGCATCTCATAGAAGGCTTTCTGGAACGCGTAGGGCACTTGGCCAGGTTCGAGGACGGTGGTCGCCCACTTGGTCACCGGCTTGACGATGCTGGTGATGTCCACGGCCTGGAAGTCTTCCTTATGCAGGCGGGCACGCGGCGCCTGGCCGGTGATGCACAGGATCGGGATCGAGTCGGCCGAGGCGCTGTACAGGCCGGTGACCATGTCGGTGCCCGCCGGGCCCGAGGTGCCGATGCACACGCCGATATTGCCGGCCTTGGTGCGGGTGTAACCCTCGGCCATGTGCGAGGCGCCTTCAACGTGGCGAGCAAGGACGTGATCGATGCCACCCACCTTCTGCAAGGCTGAGTACAGGGGGTTGATCGCGGCGCCAGGGATACCGAAGGCGGTGTCCACGCCTTCGCGGCGCATGACAAGGACGGCGGCTTCGATTGCTCTCATTTTGCTCATGTTTTGGTGCCTCTTGCGTTTTGTAATTGTATACAAGTGGTGTTGGGTCGAAGTGTATTCACGACAAGCGACGCAGGTCAATTCATTTTATTGATGGGTGTTTACGCGTGGTGGAAGGCGTTTTTTCGACAGATGGAAGGCGTTGGAGAAAATATTGTATACAAAAATATAAATCATTGTGTTCTATTTGTTGTGCCGAGCATCTGATCAAACAGACCTCCACCCGTATTCTCAATAACAAAAGAAGGACGGCACCATGAGCGCTTTAACCTTGAAACTCGCCAGCCAATTGGCCAGCGATGCCCTCAACGCCGGGCGCACCATCGCGGCCGCGCCGCTGACCATCGCCGTGCTCGACAGCGGCGGCCACTTGATCACGCTGCAACGCGAAGACGGCGCCAGCCTGCTGCGCCCGCACATTGCCATCGGCAAGGCCTGGGGCGCGATTGCCCTGGGCAAGGGCTCGCGCTTGCTGGCGCTGGACGCACAGCAACGCCCGGCGTTTATCGCTGCGCTGAACAGCCTGGGGCAGGGCAGCGTCGTGCCGGCGCCGGGTGGCGTGCTGATTCGCGATCACGGCGGTGTGGTGCTGGGGGCTATCGGGATCAGCGGGGATACGTCGGATATTGACGAGCAGTGTGCGATTACGGCGATTGAGGGGGTGGGGTTGCGGGCGGATGCGGGGGTGTCAGCTTGAGTATTGAGTGACTGTCAGGACCTCATCGGGAGCAAGCCCCCTCCCACAGTTTTGACCGTGTTCACCGTTCAAATGGGGGAGGGGCTTGCTCCCGATGGGCAAAGGCCCTTCGGTGTATCAGTCCGGCTCGCAGCCCTTGAGCACCAACCGGATAATCGTCTGCGCCGCCGCTTCATAATCGGCTTCATCCAGCTTGGCCTTGCCGGTTACCGCGGAGATCTGCCAGTCGAAATCGGCGTAGGTCTGGGTCGCGGCCCAGATGCTGAACATCAGGTGATGAGGGTCAATGGCGGCTATCAAACCGCGATCCACCCAGCTCTGGATGCACTCGATATTGTGCCTGGCCTGGGCATTGAGCTGTTCGACCTGCTCGGCGCTCAGGTGAGGGGCGCCGTGCATGATTTCGCTGGCGAACACTTTTGAGGCAAACGGCAGGTCGCGGGAGATGCGGATTTTCGAGCGGATGTAGTTGCCGAGCACCACCGAAGGGGCGCCGTCTGGGTTGAACGGTGTGGAGGCCGCCAGGATCGGCTCGATAATACTTTCGAGCACCTCGCGGTAGAGGTTGTCCTTGGATTTGAAGTAGTAATAGACGTTGGGCTTGGGCAGCCCGGCCTTGGCGGCGATGTCGCTGGTTTTGGTCGCGGCGAAGCCCTTGTCGGCAAACTCCTCGCTGGCCGCCCGCAGGATTTTTTCTTTGTTGCGCTCGCGAATGCTGCTCATAAACCAGGAACTTCCTTGCCAAGACCGGCGGTTGCGCATGGTAGCACCGGCCATCCGCGAGCCTCAACAATGTGCCCGCAAAGCTTTGCGCCGCGTTATGCTCGCGCCATCTTTCTTTATACGGATGCCCGATTCATGGCAGGAAGCAGCTTGTTGGTGTTGATCGACGATATCGCCGCGGTACTCGATGACGTCGCCCTGATGACAAAAATGGCCGCGAAGAAGACGTCCGGCGTGCTGGGCGACGACCTTGCGCTTAACGCCCAGCAGGTCAGCGGCGTGCGTGCCGAGCGGGAAATCCCCGTGGTATGGGCGGTGGCCAAGGGCTCGTTCGTCAATAAGCTGATCCTGGTGCCCACGGCGCTGCTGATCAGCGCGTTTGCACCCTGGGCGGTCACACCGCTGTTGATGCTCGGCGGCGCGTATCTGTGTTTTGAGGGGTTCGAAAAACTCGCGCATAAATTCCTGCACAGCAAGGCAGAAGATCAAACCGAACATGCCCAATTGGTCGAAGCCGTGGCCGACCCGGCGACCGACCTGGTGGCCTTCGAAAAGGACAAGATCAAAGGCGCGATCCGCACCGACTTCATTCTCTCGGCGGAAATCATCGCCATCACTCTCGGCATCGTGGCCGATGCGCAACTGACGCAGCAGGTGATCGTGTTGTCCGGTATCGCCATTGTGATGACGGCGGGCGTGTATGGGCTGGTGGCCGGTATCGTCAAGCTGGATGACCTGGGCCTGTGGCTCACGCAGAAGCCCGGCCAGGTGGCGCGCAGTATCGGTGGCGGCATCCTGCGTGCGGCGCCGTACATGATGAAGAGCCTGTCGGTGATCGGCACGGCGGCGATGTTCATGGTCGGTGGCGGCATCCTGACCCACGGCGTGCCGGTGGTGCATCACTGGATCGAGACGGTGAGCCAAAGTGTCGGTGGCCTGGCGTGGTTGATGCCGACGTTGCTCAATGCGGTGGCGGGGATTATTGCCGGGGCGGTGGTGTTGGCGCTGGTCAGCATGGTCGGCAGGGCTTGGAAAGCCCTCAAGGGGTAAATCTCAGGTGTAAAAAAGGCCATTCGATCGAATGGCCTTTTTTTGTGTGCGCTGTTTACTCGGCAATCTGCAACTTGCGCGATTCGGTGTAGATATACCGCACCTTCTCGTACTCGAACGGCGAGTTCATCTGGCCGTAGCGAAAGCTGGTCTGGTAGCGCTTGTCCACGGCACGCAGGGCCCAGATTTCCGGATGGTTGGAGCTGACTTCGGAGACGTTGAGGAAGTTGATCTGGGACTCTGCGGTGTAGTCCACCAGCAAGCCGCCGGTGTCGCGCAGGTTCGATGGGCCGAAGATCGGCAGCACCAGGTACGCGCCGCCGGGTACGCCATAGAAGCCCAGGGTCTGGCCGAAGTCTTCGCTCTGGCGCGGCAGGCCCATGGCGGTGGCCGGGTCCCATAGCCCGGCGATGCCGACGGTGGTGTTGAGCAGCAGGCGGCCGGTGGTTTCCAGGGAGCGATGACCCTTGAGCTGCAGCAGGCTGTTCAACAGGTTGGGCACGTCGCCAAGGTTGTTGAAGAAGTTGCTGACACCGGTGCGCAGGAAGCTTGGGGTGACATAGCGGTAACCGTCGACCACGGGCAAAAATACCCATTGGTCGAAGCGGTAGTTGAAGTGGTACACGCGACGGTTCCACGATTCCAATGGGTCATACACGTTGAGCGCAGTGAGCGATGAACGCTCGAATTCGCGCTGGTCCAGGCCTGGGTTGAACTTGAGCTTGGTCAGCGGCTCCTTGAAACCATCGGCATCGACCGTCACCGGCTCGTGGGCCTTGCTGTTGTCGGCATTGGCGACGCCTGCGCACATCAGCGCGGCGAGCAGCAAAAGATATTTAGCCACGGAAGAACTCCAGCATGGCGTCGGCGTTGACGCGGTAATTGAGGTTGCCGCAATGGCCGCCCAGCGGGTAGACGGTCAGGCGATCGCCGAAGGTTTTACGCAGGAAGCCGAGGTCGCCTGGGCCCAGGATCACGTCGTCGGCGTTGTGCATCACGGCGATTTTCGGGCTGGTATGCAGGTAGTCCTTAAGGGCGTACAGGCTGACCTGGTCAACCAGTTGCAGCAGGCTGCCGCCGTCGGAGCGCGCGCGCCACATCGGGATCACCTGCTCGGTGAGGTAGCAGTCGAAGTCGCACTGCAGCGCACGCTTGAGGAATGGCGTAAGGCTGGTGCTTTCGGTGATCGGGTACTTCGGCGGGATGATCAGGCCGCGGCGGTTGATCAGGTCCGAGGTGAAGGCGATGTCGGCCGCCGAGAAGCGGAACGAGGTGCCGATCAGCATGGCCATCTGTTCGTTGGTCAGGTGTTGCTTGGATTGCTGGAAGTCGTAGAGCAGGGCGTCGTTGAGGTCGATGTAGCCCTTTTGCTGGAAGTAGCGGGTCAGCTTGTTCAGCACCAGCTCATAGAAGGTGGTGGTGTTGTTGATGCCCTTCACCTCGGTCTGCACCAGCTTGTCGAGGTTGGTGATCGAGGTATAGAGGTTGACCGGCGGGTTCAGCAGCAAGACTTTCTTGAAGTTGAAGCTGCGGCGGGTTTCGTCGAGCTTGCTGACGAATGCCGCATCCAGGGCGCCCAGGCTGTAGCCGGTGAGGTAGAAGTCGGTCACTGGCAGCGAGGCGTTCTGCGCGCGCACGGCTTGCATCACGCGGTACATGTCCTCGGCGTCTTCCTGGGTGATGCCCGGGGTGGCGAAGCGCGAAGCGGCGCTGATGAAGTCGAAGCTGGTGGGCGACGACAGCTGCACCACGTGGTAGCCGGCCTGGTAATACAGCTTTTTCAGGTATTCGTTGATGCTGCTGTCAAACCGCGCACCGGTGCCCGCGATCAGGAAGATCAGCGGTGCGGCGCGGTCTTGCTTGGCGATGCGATAGGTGAGTTTCTTCACTGCCCAGAAGTTGTCCGGCAGGCTGAACTCGCGCTCGGGGCGCATGGTCAGGGTGTAGTCGGACTGGTTGATCTCGTCGTCGGTCGGCAACGTGGGCCGAAGGTCAGGCGGGGTGGTGGCGATGGTCGCTTCGAACGGGTTGGTCAAAGGGTAGCCATAGCTGGCTTGGTCAATGTCGACCGCCAGTGCTGACGCACTCAAAAAAAGGCTGCCCAGTAAGGCAGCACAGCGCAAGGAACGGAGCATGACTTAATCCCTAAGAGGAAACGTGCTGAATGAAGTTCGCAGGCTATGACCACCGCGTAGCGTCCGAAGTGCCAGTACTCGGCACGAAAAGTCGGAAATAAACGTCAGAATCGGGGTAATAGTAGCCAGACGATACACTTTGCCACGCATGGGTGAACACTAATTGTGTGTATGTACCTTGCTAACGGCCGTCGGGGCATTAAGCTGAGCGCCGTTTTTGCCTATCGGAGTGCCTCATGTCCCGTCGTTTGCCGCTGATTTTGCTGCTTATTGCCCTGCCGCTCTGGCTGGCCGCCAGTTATGGCGCGCGCTACGGTTTTATGGAAGATGGCCGGTGGGTGGGCATTTGCGCGGATGAGGCCAGTCGCTGGGAATGCCAGTTGCGCTCGAACCTGGGGTTGATGATCCACTTCCAGGTGCTGGGCTGGGCGGCATTGATCACCTCGGTACTCGCGTTTTTTGTGCCGGGGCGCGCGGGGTGGGGGTTGGCGGTGTTGGGCTTGGTGTTCGGGGTGCCGGCGCTGGCGTTGTACAACACCACATTTGCCGTGTTTGCGGTGGTGATTGCGGGGTTGCGGCTGGTCAGGAAGCCTCGCGGCGCCTGATAAGGCCAATCGGGGGGCAAGGCGAATCGTCGTGCCGCCCCTCCCACCTGAGCACGCACTCCAAAGGTGAGAGGGTGGCTTGCCGATATCGCTCTTAAGCCTTGCGCACCCGCAGGCAACGCCACAAGGCTGCAACCATCAACAGACTGACTGCCGCCCAACCCCATGCCTGTTGGTTCAACAGACCTTCCCGATACAGCTGCGGCGCAATGCCGGCCCCGATAATGAAGGTCAGCAACGCAATCTCCCGACGCGGCCCGGTCACCGGGCGCACCAGGTAAATCAACGCCGGTAGCACCAGTGCCGCACTCGGGAAGCTGCGGTAGCGCGGGTCGAACACCAGCGCCAGCATCATCACCGCGCCTGCGAACCCTGCGATCGCGACCAGCCAGCCCGCACGATGCTCCAGCCAGTTGAAGGCACGCTGGCGCCATCCTTCGCGGGCGCCCAAGGCCAAGGCGGCGTGAGCCAGCACCAGCAGGTTCAACAGCACCAGCAAGCCTGCCCATACCCACTCATCATTAAAACGGGCCGTGATACGGGTGAGTTCAGCAAAGGTGCCGATGGAACACGCAGCAACGGCGCCGAGCAGCGGCAGCGCGAGTGCGTTGCGCGCGCTGCGCACGCGACCACCGAGTGCCAACGTAGCCAACAGGATGGCGCCGCCCACGCCCAGCCATAGCGGCCAATAAGGCACATTGGTCACCGGCCCGGCGAGGATACCCTTGTCCTGGCGGTCGGCGTCGAACAGGCCCCAATACCCGCCCACGGCCCCTTCACTGGCACGCTTCCACGGCTGGTCGAAGGCTTCGATCAGGTTGTAGCGCCAGCCATTGGCTTCGGCCATGGCCACGAAGCCGCGCATGAATTTGGCTTCATTGACCCGGCTCGGCACCGCCGTTTCGCGCTGGCGACCTTCGCTGGGCCAGCCGGTTTCGCCGATCAGCACATCCTTGGGCGCGAATTTGTTGCCGAAGGTCTGGCGCACTTCGCCCACATGCTTAAGGGCCTGGTCGATGCCGGACGGGTCATCTTCCCAGTACGGCAACAGGTGGATGGTGAGGAAATCCACCGCCGGGGCGATTTCCGGGTGTTGCAGCCAGAACTCCCAGACATCCGCATAGGTCACCGGTTGCTTGATTTGGCCTTTGACTTTTTGGATCAGTCGCACCAGTTGCGTGGCGGTGACCTCTTTGCGCAGCAAGGCTTCATTGCCGACGATCACCGAAGTCACGACATCGGGGTTGGCGTTGGCCGAGGCAATCAACTGATCGACTTCCTTTTCGGTCGCCACCGGGTCGCTGCTGACCCAGGCGCCGATCATCAGCTTCAACCCATGTTTGCGCGCCAGGCCAGGCAAGGCTTCCAGCCCGGTCATGGAGTACGTGCGGATGCATTCGAAGCGCGTGGCCAGCAGCGCCAGGTCGGCGTCCATGCGTGCAGGGCGCAGTGTGAAAGGCTGGTCGAACGGCGATTGGTCCTTGTCGAACGGCGTGTAGGACGCACATTGCAGCTTGTGGCTGGCACTGGCCACGTCCGGCAGCACCACCGGCCGGCCGAGGCCGTACCAGTAGCCGGCAATGGCCAGCAGGCCAAGGATCAGAGCGAAGCAATAGGGCAGGGCAGGGAAGCGGGCAGTCGCGGGCATGGTCGGCTTATCTGGGGGAGCAAAGGCGCGCATCTTACCCGGATTTGGCCCTCGCCAGTGGCAGCAGCATGTTTTTGACATGCAAACTTCGGGCGGGATTTTGACGCCATGTCCTCATAATCGTCCTGCTGGCGATGTGATGTCGTTTCTTGCTTACCTGAGGTCGCTGACAGAGCAGGTCGATGAACCCGGCAGGTTGATGATCAGGCTGTCAGCACTCCACTGATACCGCAGCCACCGGATCGATGCGCGTGAAGGGGGCGTGGTGCACCACATAACAACAGGTTGACGTCGCTCGGCATCCGTCGGGCGCAGCACTTTCGGGGAAGTACGATGAAGATGCGACGACTCTTGGGCGCGGCTGCCACTCTGGTAGTTGCGATGAGCTCCACACTGGCCAGTGCCGACAGCAAAACCCTGAGCATCGGCTACGTGGATGGCTGGTCGGACAGCGTTGCCACCACCCACGTGGCGGCAGAAGTGATCAAACAAAAGCTCGGTTATGACGTGAAACTGCAAGCGGTCGCCACCGGGATCATGTGGCAGGGCGTTGCCACCGGCAAACTCGACGCCATGCTCTCCGCCTGGCTGCCGGTGACCCACGGTGAGTACTGGACCAAGAACAAGGACAAGGTGGTCGACTACGGCCCCAACTTCAAAGATGCCAAGATCGGCTTGATCGTGCCGGAGTACGTCAAGGCCAAGTCCATCGAAGACCTCAAGACCGACACCACCTTCAAGAACAAGATCGTCGGTATCGACGCCGGTTCAGGCGTAATGCTCAAGACCGACGAAGCCATCAAGCAGTACGGTCTCGATTACAAACTGCAAGCCAGTTCGGGTGCGGCGATGATCGCTGAACTGACGCGTGCCGAAGATAAGCAGGAATCCATTGCCGTCACCGGTTGGGTGCCACACTGGATGTTCGCCAAGTGGAAACTGCGTTTCCTGGACGACCCAAAAGGGATTTATGGTGCTGCTGAGACCGTCAACAGCATCGGCAGCAAGGGCCTGGAGAAGAAAGCGCCGGAAGTCGCGGCCTTCCTGAAAAAATTCCAGTGGGCCTCCAAGGATGAAATCGGTGAAGTCATGCTCGCCATCCAGGAGGGCGCCAAGCCTGAAGCAGCGGCCAAGGATTGGGTCGCCAAGCACCCTGAGCGTGTGGCCGAGTGGACCGCTAAGTAATTCACTACCTTGATGCAATCCCTTGTGGGAGGGGGGTTGCTGCCGATTGCGGTGTGCCAGTTAAGCAATATTGACTGACATGCCGCAGTCGGGAGCAAGCCCCCTCCCACATTGGTTTCACCCTCCCGCAAATGTTTCTGCGCCCTCCCAATCCCTCGCTACACTCGATCTACTACTAAGGTCGTCTGGAACCTGTTCGGCAGCCGCATACAGTGGCCATGTTCCAATAATAAAAAAGCTGTGCTGCGAGGATAAAAACAATGAACGACAGCATTTACCTCTCGATTCAAAACAGCCCGCGTTTCAAGGAGCTGGTGAGAAAAAGGGAAAGGTTCGCCTGGATTCTCTCGGCGATCATGCTAGGGCTTTACTCCGCTTTCATCCTGTTGATCGCTTACGGGCCACAAGTACTGGGGGCCAAGCTCAGCCCTGGTTCGTCGATTACCTGGGGCATTCCCCTGGGCGTCGGGCTGATTGTGTCCGCTTTCATTTTGACCGGCATTTACGTGCGTCGGGCCAATGGCGAGTTTGACGACCTGAACAATGCGATTCTCAAGGAGGCTGCGCAATGATCCGTCGTCTACTGGCAGTATTCGGCGCTTCGCTTTTTGCTCCTGCCGTTTGGGCGGCGGACGCATTGACCGGTGAAGTGCACAAGCAGCCGCTGAACATCTCGGCCATCGTGATGTTCATCGCATTCGTCGGTGCCACCCTGTGCATCACTTACTGGGCTTCCAAGCGTAACAAGTCGGCGGCCGACTACTATGCGGCCGGCGGCAAGATCACCGGTTTCCAGAACGGCCTGGCGATTGCCGGTGACTACATGTCGGCGGCATCCTTCCTGGGGATTTCCGCGCTGGTGTATACCTCTGGCTATGACGGCTTGATCTACTCGATCGGCTTCCTGGTGGGCTGGCCGATCATTCTGTTCCTGATCGCCGAGCGCTTGCGTAACCTGGGTAAATACACCTTTGCCGACGTGGCGTCCTACCGCCTCGGGCAAACCCAGATCCGCAGCCTGTCGGCCTGTGGTTCGCTGGTGGTGGTGGCGTTCTACCTGATCGCGCAGATGGTCGGCGCGGGCAAGCTGATCCAACTGCTGTTCGGCCTGGACTACCATGTAGCGGTGATCCTGGTCGGCATCCTGATGTGCATGTACGTGCTGTTCGGCGGCATGCTGGCCACCACGTGGGTGCAGATCATCAAGGCAGTGTTGCTGCTGTCCGGTGCTTCGTTCATGGCGCTGATGGTGATGAAGCACGTCAACTTCGACTTCAACATGCTGTTTTCCGAGGCGATCAAGGTTCACCCTAAAGGTGAAGCGATCATGAGCCCTGGCGGCCTGGTGAAAGACCCGATCTCGGCATTCTCCCTGGGCCTGGCACTGATGTTCGGTACCGCCGGCCTGCCGCACATCCTGATGCGCTTCTTCACTGTAAGCGACGCCAAGGAAGCGCGTAAGAGCGTGCTGTACGCCACCGGTTTCATCGGCTACTTCTATATCCTGACCTTTATCATCGGCTTTGGCGCGATCCTGCTGGTGAGCACCAACCCGGCGTTCAAGGATGCTGCCGGCGCACTGTTGGGCGGTAACAACATGGCGGCGGTGCACCTGGCCAACGCAGTGGGCGGCAGTATCTTCCTGGGCTTCATCTCGGCCGTGGCCTTCGCCACCATCCTGGCGGTGGTTGCCGGTTTGACCCTGGCCGGTGCTTCGGCGGTGTCCCATGACCTGTATGCCAGTGTGATCAAGAAGGGCAAGGCCAACGATAAGGACGAGATTCGTGTGTCGAAGATCACCACCGTGGCCTTGGGCGTGCTGGCCATCGGTCTGGGTATCCTGTTCGAAAGCCAGAACATCGCATTCATGGTGGGCCTGGCGTTCTCGATTGCCGCCAGCTGTAACTTCCCGGTGTTGCTGCTTTCCATGTACTGGAAAAACCTCACCACCCGTGGCGCGATGATCGGCGGCTGGCTGGGCCTGATCAGTGCCGTGGGCCTGATGGTGCTGGGTCCGACCATCTGGGTGTCGATCCTGCACCATGAAAAAGCGATCTTCCCGTACGAATACCCGGCGCTGTTCTCGATGATCATCGCGTTCGTGGGTATCTGGTTCTTCTCCATCACCGACAAGTCGGCGGCGGCAGAGAAAGAGCGTGCACTGTACTTCCCGCAGTTTGTGCGTTCGCAGACTGGCTTGGGGGCGAGTGGGGCGGTTAACCACTAAGGTTGTCGCTGGATAAGAAGTGCCCCGGTCGCAAGGCCGGGGTATTTTTTTATCTGGGGTTCTGGGGTGTCTGGGCTATGGCTTGCTCCCGATAGCGGTAGATCAGGAGACACAAATAAGAACGGCCTCCACTAAGGGAGGCCGTTTTCAGTACAACTTAAGCTGATTGCTTACTTGCGATCTTCCAGCTTGGTAATGTCGCGCGACTCGTAGCCGGTGTACAGCTGGCGCGGGCGGCCAATCTTGTACGGGCTGGAGAGCATTTCTTTCCAGTGGGAGATCCAGCCCACGGTCCGCGCCAGGGCGAAGATCACGGTGAACATGCTGGTTGGAATGCCGATCGCCTTGAGGATGATCCCCGAGTAGAAATCGACGTTCGGGTACAGCGAGCGCTCGATGAAGTACGGGTCGGTCAAGGCGATCTCTTCCAGGCGCATGGCCAGTTCGAGTTGCGGATCGTTCTTGATGCCCAGTTCCTTCAACACTTCGTCGCAGGTCTGCTTCATCACGGTGGCGCGCGGGTCGCGGTTCTTGTAGACCCGGTGACCGAAGCCCATCAACTTGAACGGATCGTTCTTGTCCTTGGCCTTGGCGATGAAGGTGTCGATGTTGGAGACATCGCCGATTTCATCGAGCATGGTCAATACGGCTTCGTTCGCGCCGCCGTGGGCAGGGCCCCACAGCGCGGCGATGCCGGCGGCGATGCAGGCGAACGGGTTGGCACCCGAAGAGCCCGCCAGGCGCACGGTGGACGTCGAGGCGTTCTGCTCGTGGTCGGCATGGAGGATGAAGATCCGGTCCATGGCCTTGGCGAGTACCGGGCTGATCGGTTTGATCTCGCACGGGGTGTTGAACATCATGTGCAGGAAGTTTTCCGCGTACGTCAGGTCGTTGCGCGGGTACATCATGGGTTGACCCATGGAGTACTTGTAAACCATTGCGGCCAGGGTCGGCATCTTGGCAACCAGGCGGATCGCGGAGATTTCGCGATGCTGCGGGTTATTGATGTCGAGGGAGTCGTGATAGAAGGCCGACAGGGCGCCGACCACGCCGCACATGACGGCCATCGGGTGGGCGTCGCGACGGAAGCCGTTGAAAAAGGTCTTCAACTGCTCGTGAACCATGGTGTGGTTCTTCACGGTGCTGACGAACTGGGCTTTTTGCTCGGCTGTTGGCAATTCGCCATTTAGCAGCAGGTAGCAGGTTTCCAGGTAGTCCGACTTTTCAGCCAGTTGCTCGATCGGGTAGCCCCGGTGCAGCAGAATGCCATTGTCGCCGTCGATATAGGTGATCTTCGACTCGCAAGAGGCGGTCGACATGAAGCCTGGGTCGAAAGTGAAACGGCCCGTGGCCGTCAGGCCCCGTACGTCGATTACATCGGGACCAACGGTGCCGGTTAAAATGGGCAGCTCGACGGGGGCTGCGCCCTCGATGATCAACTGCGCTTTTTTGTCAGCCATGTGGCCTCCTATTTATGCTTCAAATCATCAGACAGACCCCCCACGCAGGGCCCGCACCACTATAGTGAGATAAATTCAGATGTCAATTTGCCTAAAGTCTTGCTCCAGAAGGCTTTAACCGTACTTTTTCGTCGAAATTAACTGCCATTTACGCCTTTTATCCCGCCAGCGCAATCCGCTATTAGGGTGAGGTGCGCGCGTTGTCATTAGTAACCTAACTGTCTATACTCGGCCACCGACCGCCAAGGGCTTTTGGGCTTGCTTTCATTGGGGGTCGCACTCCCTGGGTGGTGCTTACCTGACCAGTCGCACTCCCCAACAACTTTGCCCTGATTGTTAGGGGCTCTTCAGTGTGAAAAAAAGCCGTGAATAGCCAACGACCTGTAAACCTAGACCTAAGGACCATCAAACTCCCCATCACCGGCGTTACGTCGTTCCTGCACCGTGTTTCCGGCATCATCCTGTTCCTGGGCTTGGGCATCATGCTTTATGCATTGAGCAAATCCCTGGGTTCCGAGGAAGGTTACGCCGAGGTGAAGGCATGCTTGACCAGCCCGCTGGCCAAGTTCGTAGCATGGGGCCTCCTGTCCGCTCTGCTGTATCACCTGGTAGCCGGTGTGCGCCACTTGATCATGGATATGGGCATCGGTGAGACGCTGGAAGGCGGCCGCCTGGGCTCGAAAATCATCATCGCCATTTCCGTGGTGCTGATCGTTCTGGCAGGAGTTTGGATATGGTAACCAGCGTAACGAATCTGTCGCGTTCGGGCCTCTATGACTGGATGGCACAGCGTGTGTCTGCGGTCGTTCTCGCGGCTTATTTCATTTTCCTGATCGGATACCTCGTCGCAAATCCGGGCATCGGCTATGAGCAATGGCACGGCCTGTTTTCCCACAATGCGATGCGAATCTTCAGTCTGCTGGCCCTTGTAGCCCTGGGCGCTCACGCCTGGGTCGGCATGTGGACCATCGCGACCGACTACCTCACGCCGATGGCGCTGGGCAAGTCTGCGACCGCAGTCCGTTTCCTCTTCCAGGCTGTATGCGGCGTCGCGATGTTCGCTTACTTCGTCTGGGGTGTGCAGATTCTTTGGGGTATCTGATTCATGGCTAACATTCCTACTATTTCCTTCGACGCCATCATTATTGGTGGCGGCGGTGCCGGCATGCGCGCAGCGCTGCAGCTGGCCCAGGGTGGTCACAAGACTGCCGTGATCACCAAGGTGTTCCCGACGCGGTCCCACACCGTTTCGGCCCAGGGTGGCATCACTTGCGCCATCGCCTCCGCCGACCCGAACGATGACTGGCGCTGGCACATGTACGACACCGTCAAGGGCTCCGACTACATCGGTGACCAGGACGCTATCGAATACATGTGTCAGGAAGGCCCTGCCGCGGTGTTCGAGCTGGACCACATGGGTCTGCCGTTCTCCCGTACCGAGCAAGGTCGTATCTACCAGCGTCCATTCGGCGGCCAGTCGAAGGATTACGGTAAAGGCGGCCAGGCTGCCCGTACCTGCGCGGCTTCCGACCGTACCGGTCACGCGCTGTTGCACACCCTTTATCAAGGCAACCTGAAAGCCGGTACTACGTTCCTGAACGAGTACTACGCGGTCGACCTGGTAAAGAACGCCGACGGCGCATTTGTTGGCGTGATCGCCATCTGCATCGAAACCGGTGAAACCACCTACATCCGCGCCAAGGCTACCGTGCTGGCGACCGGCGGTGCAGGCCGTATCTACGCCTCGACCACCAACGCCCTGATCAACACCGGTGACGGCGTCGGCATGGCTCTGCGTGCAGGCGTGCCGGTACAAGACATCGAAATGTGGCAGTTCCACCCAACCGGCATCGCCGGCGCCGGTGTACTGGTAACCGAAGGTTGCCGTGGCGAAGGTGGCTACCTGATCAACAAGCACGGCGAGCGTTTCATGGAGCGTTATGCTCCGAACGCCAAGGACCTTGCCGGTCGTGACGTGGTTGCCCGTTCGATGGTTAAAGAAATCATCGCCGGCAACGGCTGTGGCCCTAACGGCGATCACGTACTGCTGAAACTCGATCACCTGGGTGAAGAAGTACTGCACAGCCGCCTGCCAGGTATCTGCGAGCTGTCCAAGACCTTTGCCCACGTTGACCCAGTGGTTGCTCCGGTTCCGGTTGTTCCAACCTGCCACTACATGATGGGCGGCGTGCCGACCAACATTCATGGCCAGGCGATCACCCAGAACGCCGAAGGCGTGGACGAGATCATTCATGGCCTGTTCGCCGTAGGCGAAGTGGCGTGCGTATCGGTTCACGGTGCCAACCGCCTGGGCGGCAACTCGCTGCTCGACCTGGTGGTATTCGGTCGCGCTGCCGGCCTGCACTTGGAAAAAGCCCTGACCGACGGCATCGAATACGATGACGCCACCGACGCCAACATCGAGACCGCCCTCGCGCGCCTGAACGCTCTGAACGAGCGTACCGATGGTGAAGACGTGGCGACCCTGCGTCGTGAACTGCAAAGCTGCATGCAGAACTACTTCGGTGTGTTCCGTACCGGCGAATACATGCAGAAGGGTATCGCCCAGTTGGCTGACCTGCGCAAGCGCATCGCCAACGTCAAGATCAACGATAAGAGCCAGGCGTTCAACACTGCTCGTATCGAAGCCCTTGAACTGCAAAACCTGCTGGAAGTGGCTGAAGCGACTGCGATCGCCGCCGAGGTTCGTAAAGAATCTCGTGGTGCTCACGCTCGTGAAGACTTTGAAGATCGCGACGACGAAAACTGGTTGTGCCACACCCTGTATTTCCCGGGTGACAAGCGCGTAACCAAGCGTGCCGTGAACTTCTCGCCGAAGACGGTGCCGACGTTTGAACCGAAGATTCGGACTTACTAAGGGTGGCTGCCATGTTGAAAGTCAGTGTTTATCGCTACAACCCTGATCAGGACGCCGCGCCGTTCATGCAGGAATTCCAGGTCGATACCGGTGGTAAAGACCTGATGGTGCTGGATGTATTGGCACTGATCAAAGAGCAGGACGAAGGTTTCTCCTATCGTCGCTCTTGCCGTGAAGGTGTGTGCGGTTCCGACGGCATGAACATCAACGGCAAAAACGGCCTGGCGTGCATCACGCCGCTGTCGGCCGTGGTCAAAGGCAACAAGCTGATCGTTCGTCCTCTGCCAGGTTTGCCGGTTATCCGTGACCTGGTCGTCGATATGAGCATCTTCTACAAGCAATACGAGAAAGTTAAGCCGTTCCTGCAGAACGATACGCCGGCTCCGGCCATCGAACGTCTGCAGTCCCCTGAAGAACGTGAAAAGCTCGACGGTCTGTACGAGTGCATCCTGTGCGCCTGCTGCTCGACTTCGTGCCCGTCCTTCTGGTGGAACCCGGACAAGTTCCTGGGCCCAGCTGCACTGCTGCAAGCGTACCGCTTCCTGGCAGACAGCCGTGACACCAAGACGTCCGAGCGTCTGGCTTCGCTGGATGACCCGTTCAGCGTATTCCGCTGCCGCGGGATCATGAACTGCGTCAACGTATGTCCTAAAGGCCTGAACCCGACTAAGGCCATTGGTCACATCCGTAACATGTTGCTGCAAAGCGGCGTGTAACTGACGTTGCAATAGAGCAGGACCGTTGTGCCCGTAAATGCTGCGGCGCAGGCTTCAACCGGCGCCGTAGTTTTAACTTGAGCAGCGACTTACAAAGCCGCAGCTCTTATTTTGAAGAAATGAGACAAGCAGGGGCATTCGGGTTGGTACCCGAACTATCAGCGTGATCCTAAGTGGCTTGTTTTGGTCGCTGCACTTGGCCTTTTGCAAGCAAACTCGGTGTTTTCGCCGGTGGTGTCCCCAAATCGAGGGTGACCAAGCATGCAAGAAAGCGTGATGCAGCGCATGTGGAACAGCGGCTATCTTTCAGGTGGTAACGCTGCCTATGTGGAAGAGCTTTATGAGCTCTACCTGCACGACCCTAACGCTGTGCCAGAAGAATGGCGCACCAAATTTCAGACGTTGTCTTCAGACGGCAACGCTGCCACCGATGTATCGCACGCAACAATTCGCGATCAATTTGTGCTGCTGGCAAAGAACCAGCGCCGCGCCCAACCGGTTTCCGCCGGCAGCGTGAGCAGTGAGCATGAGAAGAAGCAAGTTGAAGTACTGCGACTGATCCAGGCCTACCGCATGCGCGGCCACCAGGCGGCCCAGCTTGACCCGCTGGGGCTCTGGCAGCGTCCTGCACCGGCTGACCTGTCGATCAATCATTACGGCTTGACCAATGCCGATCTTGATACGACCTTCCGTGCCGGCGACCTGTTCATCGGCAAAGAGGAAGCGAGCCTACGCGAAATTCACGAAGCGTTGCAGCAGACATATTGCCGCACCATTGGCGCTGAATTCACGCACATCACCGATTCCGAGCAACGCCACTGGTTCCAGCATCGTCTGGAAGGCGTGCGTGGCCGTCCGGTGCTGTCCGCCGACGTGCGCAGCCACCTGCTTGAGCGCGTCACCGCAGCCGAAGGCCTGGAAAAATACCTGGGTACCAAATACCCGGGTACCAAGCGTTTTGGTCTGGAAGGCGGCGAAAGCCTGATCCCGATGCTCGACGAGCTGATCCAGCGTTCCGGTTCCTACGGTACCAAGGAAATCGTGATCGGCATGGCTCACCGTGGTCGCTTGAACGTGTTGGTCAACACCTTCGGCAAGAACCCGCGCGAGCTGTTCGACGAGTTCGAAGGCAAGAAGAAGGTCGAGTTGGGTTCCGGTGACGTTAAATACCACCAGGGCTTCTCGTCCAACGTGATGACCACCGGCGGTGAAGTTCACCTGGCCATGGCCTTCAACCCATCCCACCTGGAAATCGTTTCTCCGGTGGTCGAGGGTTCGGTCCGTGCTCGTCAGGACCGTCGCAACGACACCACCGGTGAAAAGGTTCTGCCGATTTCCATCCACGGCGACGCGGCGTTCGCCGGTCAAGGCGTGGTTCTGGAAACGTTCCAGATGTCGCAGACCCGCGGTTTCAAGACCGGCGGTACTGTTCACATCGTCATCAACAACCAGGTTGGCTTCACCATCAGCAACCCGCTGGATGCGCGCTCCACCGAGTACGCCACCGACGTTGCCAAGATGATCCAGGCGCCGATCCTCCATGTGAATGGTGATGATCCGGAAGCCGTGCTGTTCGTGACCCAACTGGCTGTCGACTACCGCATGCAGTTCAAGCGTGACGTGGTGATCGACCTCGTGTGCTACCGCCGTCGCGGTCACAACGAAGCCGACGAACCGAGCGGCACCCAGCCGTTGATGTACCAGCAGATCACCAAGCAGCGCACCACCCGTGAGCTGTACGCCGAAAGCCTGACCAAGGCCGGTGTGATGGATGAGGCGCGTGTTCAGGCGAAGATCGATGAATACCGCAACGCCCTGGATAACGGCCTGCATGTAGTAAAAAGCCTGGTCAAAGAGCCGAACAAAGAGTTGTTCGTGGACTGGCGTCCGTACCTGGGTCACACCTGGACCGCGCGTCACGACACCTCGTTCGACCTCAAGACCCTGCAGGAACTGTCCGCCAAGCTGCTGGAAATCCCAGAAGGCTTCGTGGTGCAGCGCCAGGTTGCGAAGATCTACGAAGACCGTCAGAAGATGCAAGCCGGTGGCCTGCCGATCAACTGGGGCTACGCCGAAACCATGGCGTACGCGACCCTGGCGTTCGAAGGTCACCCGATCCGCATGACCGGTCAGGACATCGGCCGCGGTACGTTCTCGCACCGTCATGCGGTGCTGCACAACCAGAAAGACGCGGGCACCTACATCCCGTTGCAGAACCTGTACGAAGGCCAGCCACGTTTCGACCTGTACGATTCGTTCCTGTCCGAAGAAGCCGTGCTGGCGTTCGAATACGGTTACTCCACCACCACGCCTAACGCGCTGGTGATCTGGGAAGCCCAGTTCGGCGACTTCGCCAACGGTGCCCAGGTGGTTATCGACCAGTTCATCACCAGCGGCGAGCACAAGTGGGGCCGCCTGTGCGGTCTGACCATGCTGCTGCCGCACGGTTATGAAGGTCAGGGGCCTGAGCACTCCTCGGCCCGTCTGGAGCGTTACCTGCAACTGTGCGCCGAGCACAATATCCAGGTGTGCGTGCCGACGACCCCGGCCCAGATCTACCACTTGCTGCGTCGCCAGGTGATCCGCCCGCTGCGCAAGCCGCTGGTCGTGCTGACGCCCAAGTCGCTGTTGCGTCACAAATTGGCCATCTCGACCCTGGAAGATCTGGCCGAAGGTTCGTTCCAGACCGTTATTCCGGAAATCGACACGCTGGACGCCGCCAAGGTCACTCGCTTGATCCTGTGCAGCGGCAAGGTCTACTACGATTTGCTGGAAAAACGCCGTGCCGAAGGCCGCGAAGACATCGCCATTGTGCGTATCGAGCAGCTTTACCCGTTCCCGGAAGATGACCTCATGGAGATCATCGCGCCTTATACCAACCTCACGAACGTGGTCTGGTGTCAGGAAGAACCGATGAACCAGGGCGCCTGGTACAGCAGCCAGCATCACTTGCGTCGCAGCATCGGCAATCACAACAAGGCCCTGGGCCTGGAGTATGCCGGTCGTGATGCTTCTGCTGCGCCTGCGTGTGGCTATGCGTCGATGCACGCCGAGCAGCAGGAAAAACTGCTGCAAGATGCTTTCACTGTTTAACGCCTTCGCGCTGACTGAAACCGAATTTTAAGGACCCACAGATAATGGCTATCGAAATCAAAGCCCCGTCATTCCCGGAATCGGTTGCCGATGGCACCGTTGCCACCTGGCACAAGAAACCAGGTGAGGCCGTCAAACGTGACGACCTGATCGTCGACATCGAGACCGATAAAGTCGTTCTGGAAGTGTTGGCCGAAGCTGACGGCGTGCTGGGCGCAATCGTTGCCGAAGAAGGCGCTACCGTTCTGTCGAACCAGGTACTGGGTTCGATCGAAGAGGGCAGCGCCGCAGCAGCACCTGCCGCCGCTGCAGCCCCGGCTGCCTCGGCACCGGCTGCCGCTCCGGCCGCTGGCGGTGAAGATCCAATCGCCGCACCGGCTGCTCGTCAGCTGGCTGAAGAAAACGGCATCAACCTGGCGTCCATCAAAGGCACCGGCAAAGACGGCCGCGTGACCAAGGAAGACGTGGTTGCCGCTGTTGAAGCCAAGAAAAACGCGCCAGCCGCCGCACCTGCCAAGGCTGCCGCACCGGCTGCCGCCGCGCCTGTGTTCGCCGCTGGCGATCGCACCGAGAAGCGCGTGCCGATGACCCGCGTACGTGCCACCGTGGCCAAGCGCCTGGTTGAAGCACAATCGAACATGGCGATGCTGACCACGTTCAACGAAGTCGACATGACCGAAGTCATGGCGCTGCGTTCGAAGTACAAGGACCTGTTCGAGAAGTCCCACAACGGCGTGCGCCTGGGCTTCATGTCGTTCTTCGTGAAAGCGGCTACCGAAGCGCTGAAACGCTACCCGGCCGTCAACGCTTCCATCGATGGCACCGACATCGTTTACCATGGCTACGCGGATATCGGCGTTGCCGTATCCAGCGACCGTGGCCTGGTGGTTCCGGTTCTGCGTAACGCCGAGCTGATGAGCCTGGCCGAAATCGAAGGCGGCATCGCCGGCTTCGGCAAGAAAGCCCGTGACGGCAAGCTGACCATCGATGAGATGACCGGTGGTACCTTCACCATCACCAACGGTGGTACCTTCGGTTCGATGATGTCGACGCCGATCGTCAACCCGCCACAAGCCGCGATCCTGGGCATGCACAACATCATCCAGCGTCCGATGGCCATCAATGGCCAAGTCGTGATCCGCCCAATGATGTACCTGGCACTGTCTTACGATCACCGCCTGATCGATGGTAAAGAAGCCGTGACTTTCCTGGTGACCATCAAGAACCTGCTGGAAGACCCGGCTCGTCTGCTGCTGGATATCTGATAGAAGCAGCTGCAGGCTCCGTGGCGGGTCGCCCATGAGGCGGCCTTGCCCGGAGCTTGCGGCTTGAAAGCTTGCTGCTAAATAGAGGAACTATTTTCATGTCGCAGAAATTTGACGTTGTAGTGATTGGTGCAGGCCCTGGCGGCTATGTTGCCGCCATCAAGGCCGCACAACTGGGCCTCTCGACTGCTTGCATCGAAAAATACACCGACAAGGAAGGCAAACTGGCATTGGGCGGTACTTGCCTGAACGTTGGTTGCATTCCTTCCAAGGCGCTGCTGGACAGCTCCTGGAAATTCCACGAAGCGCAAGACGGTTTTGCCATCCACGGCATCAACCACGCTGGCGTGACCATGGACGTGCCAGCGATGGTCGGCCGTAAAGCCAACATCGTCAAAGGCCTGACTTCCGGCGTTGCAACCCTGTTCAAGGCCAACGGCGTAACGTCCCTGCAAGGCCACGGCAAACTGCTGGCCGGCAAGAAAGTTGAAATCACCAAGCCAGACGGTTCGGTAGAAGTCATCGAAGCCGAAAACGTGATCCTGGCGCCAGGTTCGCGTCCAATCGACATTCCACCGGCCCCGGTTGACCAGAACGTGATCGTCGATTCGACCGGCGCCCTGGAATTCCAGGCTGTGCCTAAGCGTCTGGGCGTAATCGGCGCCGGCGTGATCGGCCTGGAGCTGGGTTCGGTCTGGTCCCGCCTGGGTTCCGAAGTGACCGTGCTGGAAGCCCTGGACACGTTCCTGCTGGCTGCCGACACCGCAGTGTCCAAAGAAGCGCTGAAAACCCTGACCAAACAAGGTCTGGACATCAAGCTGGGCGCTCGCGTGACCGGTTCGAAGGTCAACGGCGAAGAAGTGGTCGTGACCTACACCGACAAGGATGGCGAACAAACCATCACGTTCGACAAGCTGATCGTAGCCGTTGGTCGCCGTCCAGTGACCACCGACCTGCTGGCGGCTGACAGCGGCGTGAACATCGACGAGCGTGGCTTCATCCACGTTGACGATCACTGCGCAACCACCGTGCCTGGCGTGTACGCCATTGGCGACGTGGTTCGCGGCATGATGCTGGCGCACAAGGCGTCCGAAGAAGGCATCATGGTTGTCGAGCGCATCAAGGGCCACAAAACCCAGATGAACTACGACCTGATCCCATCGGTCATCTATACCCACCCGGAAATTGCATGGGTCGGCAAGAACGAACAGCAGTTGAAAGCTGAAGGCGTTGAAGTTAACGTCGGCACCTTCCCGTTTGCCGCTTCTGGCCGTGCCATGGCAGCCAACGACACCGGTGGTTTTGTCAAAGTCATCGCTGATGCCAAGACTGACCGCGTATTGGGCGTCCACGTGATTGGCCCGAGCGCTGCAGAACTGGTTCAGCAAGGCGCAATCGGTATGGAATTCGGCACCAGTGCCGAGGACCTGGGCATGATGGTCTTCTCCCATCCGACCCTGTCCGAAGCGTTGCACGAAGCTGCGTTGGCAGTGAATGGCGGCGCCATCCACATCGCCAACCGCAAGAAGCGCTAAGCGAGATAATAAGAAACCACGGCGGAGTTGCCCGTCGTGAGCCTTGCGCGCAAGACTCACCGCGGAATATCCGCTGGACGCAGCCTTGCGCAGCTTTACGGGCCATAAGCCCCGCAAGTTGCGCAAGCAGCAGTCACAGGTGGCGCGGCACTCATAATGAGCGCAGCGCCGAATGCGCAGTACCTAACGAAGACGGTAAAAAGCATGAATCTTCACGAGTATCAGGGTAAGCAGCTGTTCGCTGAATACGGCCTGCCAGTTTCCAAGGGCTACGCAGTAGACACCCCGGAAGCAGCAGCAGAAGCTTGCGACAAAATCGGTGGCACCGAGTGGGTTGTCAAAGCCCAGGTCCACGCAGGTGGTCGCGGTAAAGCGGGCGGCGTTAAGCTGGTTCGCAGCAAAGAAGACGCCAAGGCCTTCGCACAGCAGTGGCTGGGCAAGCGTCTGGTGACTTACCAGACTGATGCCAATGGCCAGCCAGTCACCAAGATCCTGGTTGAATCGTGCACTGATATCGCTAAAGAGCTGTACCTGGGCGCTGTCGTTGACCGTTCGAGCCGTCGCATCGTGTTCATGGCTTCCACCGAAGGTGGCGTGGACATCGAGAAGATCGCTCACGAAACCCCAGAAAAAATTCTGAAAGCCACTATCGATCCACTGGTTGGCGCTCAGCCATTCCAAGGTCGCGAGCTGGCTTTCCAGCTGGGCCTGGAAGGCAAGCAAGTTGCCCAGTTCGCCAAGATCTTCGTAGGTCTGGCCAAACTGTTCCAGGATCACGATCTGGCCCTGCTGGAAGTGAACCCGCTGGTGATCAAGGCTGACGGCGATCTGCACTGCCTGGACGCCAAGATCAACATCGACGCCAACGCCATGTACCGTCAGCCTAAGCTGAAGACTTTCCACGATCCGTCGCAAGACGATCCGCGCGAAGCGCACGCTGCCAAGTTCGAACTGAACTACGTAGCCCTGGAAGGCAACATCGGTTGCATGGTCAACGGTGCCGGCCTGGCCATGGGTACCATGGACATCGTCAACCTGCATGGCGGCAAACCAGCCAACTTCCTCGACGTGGGCGGTGGTGCTACCAAGGAACGCGTTACCGAAGCGTTCAAGATCATCCTGTCCGACTCCAACGTCGCTGCAGTATTGGTCAACATCTTCGGCGGCATCGTTCGTTGCGACATGATTGCCGAAGGCATCATCGGTGCAGTGAAAGAAGTCGGCGTTAAAATCCCGGTTGTTGTTCGCCTTGAAGGCAACAACGCTGAACTGGGCGCTAAAGTACTGGCAGAAAGCGGTTTGAACATCATCGCGGCTACCAGCCTGACCGACGCTGCTCAACAAGTTGTCAAAGCTGCGGAGGGCAAATAATGAGCGTCCTGATCAATAAAGACACCAAAGTTATCTGCCAGGGTATTACCGGTTCGCAAGGTAGTTTCCACACCCAGCAAGCCATCGAATACGGCACCAAGATGGTTGGCGGCGTAACTCCGGGCAAAGGCGGCACCGAGCACCTGGGCCTGCCAGTGTTCAACACCGTGAAAGACGCTGTAGCTGCCACTGGCGCCACCGCCAGCGTGATCTACGTTCCAGCTCCTTTCTGCAAGGACTCCATCCTGGAAGCGGCATTCGGCGGCATCAAGCTGATCGTCTGCATCACCGAAGGCATTCCTACCCTGGACATGCTGGACGCTAAAGTTAAGTGCGACGAGCTGGGCGTAGTCCTGATCGGCCCTAACTGCCCAGGCGTGATCACTCCAGGCGAATGCAAGATCGGCATCATGCCAGGTCACATCCACTTGCCAGGCAAAGTCGGTATCGTTTCGCGCTCCGGCACCCTGACCTACGAAGCTGTGAAGCAGACCACTGACGCCGGTTTCGGTCAGTCGACTTGCGTCGGCATCGGCGGTGACCCGATCCCAGGCTCCAACTTCATCGACATCCTGAAGCTGTTCCAGGAAGACCCGAAGACCGAAGCGATCGTCATGATCGGTGAAATCGGCGGTTCGGCTGAAGAAGAAGCGGCAGCCTACATCAAGGCTCACGTGACCAAGCCGGTTGTTTCCTACATCGCTGGTGTGACTGCCCCTGCGGGCAAGCGCATGGGCCATGCTGGCGCAATCATCTCCGGCGGCAAAGGCACTGCAGACGAGAAATTCGCTGCACTGCAAGACGCAGGTGTAAAAACCGTGCGTTCGCTGGCAGACATCGGCAAGGCCCTGGCCGAGCTGACCGGTTGGGCTGTCAAGTAAGCCTCTCGCTTAACTGACGCTTCACCACACAAAGGCCACCTTCGGGTGGCCTTTGTGCGTTTTGGGTTGAAATGTACTCAATCCAATGTGGGGGCTTGCTCCCGATAGCGGTGAGCCAGCCACTGATGATGTGACTGAACCACCGCTATCGGGAGCAAGCCCCCTCCCGCATTGGATCGTATTGCCGAATTAAGTACGAAAACGCGACATCGAGCTGTCGCTTATCGGACAGTGCGCCCCGCAACAGTGCGTTTGTCAGCCCAATTCTGTACCCTAGCCGCCTCTTTATGCGCCCGCATCCCAAAAGGCCGCTGCGCGCCAGACCGGTCGGTCCCCACAAGGGCCGGCAGTATTTCCCTCATCCATAGGGAATCCCTCTCTAAATTCCGATTCAGTAGTGTGGTATTTCCTCAAATGAAAGTGTTGAAAAGCCAGGACATCCTGGCGTTGGGTTTTATGACCTTTGCCCTGTTCGTGGGCGCCGGCAACATCATCTTCCCGCCTATCGTGGGTTTGCAGGCAGGGCCTGACGTCTGGATGGCGGCGCTGGGCTTTCTGATCACCGCAGTAGGCTTGCCGGTGGTTACCGTAATCGCCCTGGCCAAGGTCGGCGGTGGCATGGACGCGTTGAGCAGCCCGATCGGCAAGATCGCCGGTGGCCTGCTCGCGGCGGCGGCGTACCTGGCGGTAGGGCCGCTGTTCGCCACCCCGCGTACCGCGACCGTGTCCTTTGAAGTCGGCCTGGCGCCGTTGACGGGTGAAAGCCCGCTGGCGCTGTTCCTTTACAGCTCGGTCTACTTCCTGGTCGTGTTCTTCGTTTCGCTGTACCCGGGTCGACTGCTGGACACCGTGGGTCGTTTTCTTGCGCCGTTGAAGATCATTGCGCTGGCCATCCTCGGCATCGCCGCGTTTGCCTTGCCGGCCGGTGACGTGGGTGTCGCCACTCCGGAATACGTCGCCGCGCCGTTCTCCCAGGGCTTTATCAATGGCTACCTGACCATGGATACCCTGGGCGCGCTGGTATTCGGCATTGTGATCGTCAACGCCATTCGCTCCCGTGGCGTCGAATCGCCCAAGCTGATCACCCGCTACGCGATCATCGCCGGCCTGATTGCCGGCATGGGCCTGGCCCTCGTCTATGTGAGCCTGTTTCGCCTGGGTTCGGGCAGCCATGAAGTGGCCGCCGGCGCTGCGAATGGCGCCGCTGTGCTGCACGCCTACGTGCAACACACCTTTGGCTCCCTGGGTAGCGGCTTCCTCGCCGTACTGATCTCTCTGGCGTGCCTGGTGACCGCCGTCGGCCTGACCTGCGCCTGCGCCGAGTATTTCAGCCGTGTGCTGCCACTGTCCTACAAGACACTGGTGGTGATCCTGGCGTTGTTCTCGTTGTTTGTATCCAACCTGGGCCTGACCAAGCTTATTGCCTTCTCGATCCCGGTACTGACCGCCATCTACCCGCCGTGCATCGTGCTGGTGGCCTTGAGTTTCTGCAAAGACTTCTGGCAGGAGCAGGGCCGTATCGTTGGCCCGGTGATGCTGGTGTCGTTCATCTTGGGCTGCATCGACGCGCTCAAGGGGGCAGGGCTGGCGGGCTGGATGCCGGCGCAGTTGGCGAACTTGCCACTGAGCGAGCAAGGCCTGGCCTGGCTGATACCGTCGGTGATGGTGTTGGTGGTAGCGGTGGGGATTGACCGTATGCTCGGCAAGCGCAGCGAAGCGATCGCGTAACGACCGGTTTCGCGCAGTACTGAAATGCCCCGTATCAATCGATACGGGGCATTTTATGTTTGAGAGGCGACAACCTTCTAGAGTTGGCACGCTTTCAACAGGTGGAAGGGGGCTTGCCCGATGAGGGTGTGTCAGTGGATAAACCTGTAACTGTCCCACCGCCATCGGGGCAAACTCCCTTCCACATTCGTACTGCATTCCGCCAGCCAACACCGTGTAAAAAGGACCCGCATGTCATTCGTCGAAACCAATCAGATCAATCTGCTTGCCGCCCTCTGGTTTGTGCTGTGCTGGGGCGGCTATACCCGTTATGCCACTTGGAAGGCCCGCGACACGGCATGCCTGGCCAGTGTGTTGCATCTGTACCGTGAAGACTGGATGCGTCGCATGCTGCTGCGGGACAACCGTATCGCCGATGCCAGTGTGATCGGTAACCTGGAGCGCAATGCCTCGTTCTTTGCCTCCAGTACCCTGATCATCCTCGCTGGCATTCTCACCGTGCTCGGTGCATCCGAGCGGGCCGTGTCGTTGCTGGCGGACATTCCCATGGTGCAACAGGCGTCCCAGGGCATGTCGGAAATCAAGCTATTGTGCCTGGCGCTGGTGTTTGTCTACGCGTTCTTCACGTTCAGTTGGTGCATGCGCCAATACAACTTTGCGGCAGTGCTGGTGGGGTCGGCGCCGATGATCGGTGAACGGCTGGTGTCGGAGCAGGAGCGCAGGGCGTTTGCGTTGCGCGCGGCACGGGTGATTTCCATGGCGGCCAACCAGTTCAACTTTGGCCTGCGCGCCTATTACTTCGGCATGACCATGCTGGCGTGGTTCGTCAGCCCTTGGTTGTTCATGTTGATGAGCGCGGGGGTGGTGTTCGTGCTGTATCGCCGCGAGTTTCATTCCGACGTCTTGCAAGTGATGGTGTATACGCAAACGGATACGACGGCGCCTGATACCGTCAAAGAGACGGCCTAGTCCACTTGCGCGTATTAACGCTGCGAATAAAAACGGCAGACAAAGTAAAGCCCGCTATCTAAGCGGGCTTTCTTTTTGCAGCCAAGCTATTTCAAGCCGCGGTATCAAGAACCGGTGGCAGGGGTAGCAGGTGCTGCTTCTTTCGCGGCGGCTTCGTTCGATTCAGCCTGAGCTTTGGCAGCATCGGCGTTTTCTTTCGCAGCGTCGTTCACTTTATCCTGAGCCTTGGCCATGTCTTTCTGAGCTTGCTCAGAATGTGCCGCAGCGTCTTGGGCTTTGTCTTCGGATTTTTTGTCGCAGGCAGCGAGACCGAGGGCAGCGGCCAACATCATGGAAATAGCTAAAGTCTTGCGCATGGGGTGTTTCTCCTTATTGAAGATATCTACTGGCCTTTCGAGCCCGAGGGCTCAGTTTTAGTTCCTTTTATGACGCAGATATATAAACCGCGTTGTTCAAGGAACTTTCTCGCGCACCGCCTACTGCGCGAATCAACACTAATAAGAGTCTGGATCGAATGACCGAAAACCTATTGTTAGAGCGTGCGACGCGATTTGTATCGGCCCTGCGCCATTGCCAGGTACTGGGTATTAACGTGCACGAAGCTGGCGAGGAGGGCATGACGCTGGTGTTGCCTTACACCCCGGCGATCGTGGGTGACCCCACCACCGGCGTCATCCACGGCGGCGCCCTGACCTCGTTGATGGATACCGCCTGCGGCATGGCCACCTTGTGCGTGCTGCCGGAATTCGAGGTGTGCCCGACCCTCGACCTGCGCATCGACTACATGCATCCCGCTGAACCGCACAAACCGGTCTACGGTTTCGCTCAGTGCTACCGGGTGACCACCGACGTGATCTTCACTCGTGGTGTCGCCTACCAGGACGACCCGCAGCAACCCATCGCCCATGTGGTCGGCACGTTCATACGCATGGGTAAGCGTCTCAGCGGCACCCAAGGCTTTCGCAGCACGATCAAGGGAGAGCAGGCATGACGCACCGATTCAAGACCCGCCTCGAACAAGCCCATGAACGCGCAGATTATGAGGCGCTGCTCAACCTGATCCCCTATGCCAAGCTGATCGGCATCGAATGCACGCGCCTGGGCGACGAATTGCTGTTTCGTCTGCCCGCCAACAAGGACAACATCGGTAACCCCATATTGCCGGCGCTGCACGGTGGCGTGATTGCAGGCTTCATGGAGCTGTCGGCCGCGCTGCACCTGCTGGTGTTTACCGGCGCCCCCGGCCTGCCGAAGATCATCGATTTCTCCCTGGATTACCTGCGTGCGGGCCAGTTCCGCGACACCTACGCCAAGTGCCAGGTTTGGCGCCAAGGCCGCCGGGTGGCGAATGTGGCGATCACCGCCTGGCAAAGCACGCCGGCGGAACCCATTGCCACCGCCCGTGCGCATTTCAAGATTGAGGAAACGAGCCGCCCTTGAAATCCTGGTCTTAGGCCCCAACTCTGATGACAACCCGCCGCTAACCCTTTCGGGGGCGGCCACTGCCATCCAATTGGAGTTTGATGACCATGAGTGTGGAAACTCAAAAGGAAACCCTGGGCTTCCAGACCGAGGTGAAGCAACTGCTGCACCTCATGATCCATTCGCTGTATTCCAACAAGGAAATCTTCCTTCGCGAATTGATCTCGAACGCTTCTGACGCTGTCGACAAATTACGTTTCGAAGCCCTGTCCAAGCCCGAGTGGCTGGAAGGTGGCGCCGAACTGAAAATCCGTGTGAGCTTCGACAAAGACGCCAAGACCGTCACGCTCGAAGACAACGGTATCGGCATGAGCCGTGACGATGCGATTACCCACCTGGGCACCATCGCTAAATCCGGCACCGCCGATTTCATGAAAAACCTGTCGGGCGACCAGAAGAAAGACTCGCACCTGATCGGCCAGTTCGGCGTGGGCTTCTACTCGGCCTTCATCGTGGCCGACAAGGTTGAAGTATTCAGCCGTCGTGCCGGCCTTGATGCCAGCGAAGGTGTGCATTGGGCCTCTAAGGGCGAGGGCGAGTTTGAAATCGCCACCATCGATAAGGCCGACCGCGGTACGCGTATCGTGTTGCACCTCAAAGACGGTGAAGACGAATTCGCCGACGGCTGGCGCCTGCGCAACATCATCAAAAAGTACTCCGACCACATCGCGCTGCCGATTGAACTGCCCAAAGAACAAGCGGCCGCCGAAGGCGAAGAGGCCCCTGCCCAGGAATGGGAAGTGGTCAACCGCGCCAGCGCCCTGTGGACCCGTCCTCGCACTGAAGTGAAGGATGAGGAATACCAGGAGTTCTACAAGCACATCGCCCACGATTACGAGAACCCGCTGAGCTGGAGCCATAACAAGGTCGAAGGCAAGCTCGAGTACAGCTCGCTGCTGTACGTGCCGGCTCGTGCGCCGTTCGACCTGTACCAGCGTGAAGCGCCCAAAGGCCTCAAGCTCTATGTCCAGCGCGTGTTCGTGATGGATCAGGCGGAATCGTTCCTGCCGCTGTACCTGCGCTTTATCAAAGGCGTGGTCGACTCCAATGACCTGTCGCTGAACGTGTCGCGGGAAATCCTGCAGAAAGACCCTATCATCGACTCCATGAAGTCGGCGTTGACCAAGCGCGTCCTCGACATGCTGGAAAAACTGGCGAAGAACGAGCCTGAGCAATACAAAGGCTTCTGGAAAAACTTCGGCCAGGTCATGAAAGAAGGCCCGGCGGAAGATTTCGCCAACAAAGAGAAAATCGCCGGCCTGCTGCGTTTTGCCTCCACTCAGGGCGAAGAGGGCGAGCAGATTGTGTCGCTGGCCGAGTACCTGGCGCGCGCCAAGGAAGGTCAGGACAAGATCTACTACCTGACCGGCGAAACCTACGCCCAGGTCAAGAACAGCCCGCACCTTGAAGTCTTCCGCAAAAAAGGCATTGAAGTGTTGCTGCTGACCGACCGTATCGATGAGTGGCTGATGAGCTATCTCAGCGAGTTCGACGGTAAAACCTTCGTCGACGTGGCCCGTGGTGACCTGGACCTGGGTAACCTGGACTCCGAAGAAGAGAAGAAAGAAGCCGAAGAAGTCGCCAAGGCCAAAGAAGGCCTGGTTGAGCGGATCAAGACTGCCCTGGGCGATGCCGTCAGCGAAGTGCGGGTTTCCCACCGTCTGACCGATTCCCCGGCGATCCTGGCCATCGGCGAGCAGGACCTGGGCATGCAGATGCGTCAGATCCTCGAAGCCAGCGGGCAGAAGGTTCCGGATTCCAAGCCGATCTTCGAGTTCAACCCGGCTCACCCGCTGATCGAGAAACTCGACGGCGAGCAGAGCGAAGAGCGGTTTGGCGACCTGTCGCACATCCTCTTCGACCAGGCGGCCCTGGCCGCTGGCGACAGCCTCAAAGACCCTGCCGCTTATGTGCGCCGACTGAACAAGCTGTTGGTTGAACTGTCGGTTTAACACCGTTGTAGAAAAACCCGCTTCGGCGGGTTTTTTCGTTCTAGTGCACCTCAACTGGAGAGAATGATGAGCCAAGTCACTGTGCGTTCCGTGGTCTATGAGATTGATGGCCAGTCTTACGAGAGCCGCCTGGCGTTCGATGCGAGCCAAAAAGGGCCGTTGCCGGGCTTGCTGATGGCGCCGAACTGGATGGGCGTGAGTGCCGGCGCGGAAGAAATCGCCAAGACCGTCGCGAGCAAGGGCTACGTGGTGCTGATTGCCGATCTGTACGGGCAAACCGTGCGTCCATCGAATGGCGATGAGGCCGGTGCGGCGATGATGCCGTTGAAAAATGACCGCCCATTGTTGAACAAGCGCATGCAGGCGGCCCTTGAGCAACTGCAAAGCCAGACTGAAGCGGCTGTTGATACGTCCAGGCTGGCGACCTTCGGCTTCTGCTTTGGCGGTTGCTGCTCCCTGGAGCTGGCCCGCACGGGCGCGCCATTGAAGGCAGCGGTATCGTTCCACGGCACCCTCGACACGCCAAACCCGGCAGATGCCAATAACATCAAGGGTTCGGTGCTGGTGCTGCATGGCGCCTCCGACCCGTTGGTGCCCAAAGAGCAACTGCCGGCCTTTGAAGACGAAATGAACGCCGCCGGTGTGGATTGGCAACTGCTGAGCTACGGTGGCGCGGTGCATTCCTTCACCGACCCGCACGCCAATGTGCCGGGCAAGATGATGTACGACGCGAAGACTGCTGCACGGGCGTTCCGCTCGATGCATAACTTGTTGGATGAAGTGTTCAAGGGTTGATTCTCTAGCGCCTGTTCCGACCCCATCGGGAGCAAGCCCCCTCCCACACTTGATTGGTATACACCTTCAAATGTGGAAGGGGGCTTGCTTCCGATGGCTATCTCGCAGGCAACTCAATTCTTTCGGATTCCCCCGGCACCGTCGGCCAATCCCCAGCCGCCCAACGCTGCCTGGCTTGCTCGATCACTGCGGGATCACTCGCGACAAAATTCCAGTTGATCCGCCTCGGTCCATCCAATGGCGCGCCGCCAAACACCACCAGGTGGCAATCGGACTCGGCAAACAACGTCATCGCCTGGCCGCTCGGCAATATCACCAGGCTATGTGCCTGCAACAGTTCGCCGTCGAGCTGCGCTTCTCCCTCCAGCACATACACCGCGCGTTCCTGATGCTCGTCCGGGATCGGCAGGGTGGTGGCCGTCTGCATGCGCACCTCGGCATACAGCGTGGGCGACAGCACCGGCACCGGTGATTCGAGGCAGAACCCGTTGCCCGCGATCATGCGAGTCCACACGCCCAGGTTGTCGCTCACCGGCAGGCTGTTGGCGGGGTGATGGCTGTAATGGCCTGGTCCGGTTTCGTGGTCCCTGGGCGAGGCCAGCCATACTTGCAACCCATGCAGGCTGAAACCACTGGCCTTGAGGGCTTCTGGTGTGCGCTCGACGTGGGCAATTGCGCTGCCGGCAGTCATCCAGCTCACATCGCCGGCCTGCACCACTTGGTCGGAGCCCAGGCTATCCTTGTGCTGCAACGCGCCTTCAAACAGGTAGGTGAGGGTGGACAGGCCGATATGCGGGTGCTGGCGGATATTCATGCCGCTGCCCGGTGCGTAGCGGGTGGACAGCATATGGTCGAAAAATACAAAAGGTCCGACGCTACGGCATTCGCGCGAGGGCAGCGGGCGCAGGATCGGCTGGCCTTCAACCTCTTCCTGGCGAGGGCGGATCACGGTGAGGAGGGTCATGGTGCGTCCCAATCTGAGCGGGTTAGTTGGCCGTGAGCATAACCCGCTCGACGAGAGGTTGCTGCTATTGGCTGAACGCACCTTCCGATAGCGTGGTCTCGATGCTGATCTCGGCGGTGGTCATCAGCTTGTGCACCGGGCATTTGTCGGCAACGCGGTGCAACTCGTCGCGCTGTGCGTCGGTGAGCACACCCTTGAGGGTCAGCTTGACGCCGAGTTTGTATTTGCCCTTTTGTTCCTCGGCGGCGTCGTGGGTCACTTCCACGGTGACGCCGGTGAGCGGGATGTTTTTCTTCTGCGCATACAGCCTGACGGTCAGGGCTTTACAGGACGCCAATGCCGCGTCGAAGTAATCGTGGGGGGAGGGCGCGGAGTCGTCGCCGCCCAGGCTTTTGGGCAGGTCGGTAAACAACTCGTGGTTATTGATGTTGACGCTGTGGCGAAAATTTTCAGCGTTCAGTGTATTCACGGTAACAGGCATGGCAAACCTCACAGGGTGGCAGGATGTAGGTCATGCAGTTATAGAGCATGCGGGCCTTGGGGTGTTCCACGTTTTTGCATGATGAACCTCGGCGCGCAAGGCAAGGTCTACTCGTACTCGCCCTGATCGAGGTTGTATCGTGCTCTGGACCCGCCTGAGTGTTGCCCTGTTGTTCGCCGCCAGCAGCCTTGCCGTGCAGGCCCGCGACTATGCCTACAGCGACGCGCACCTGCATTACGTGGATTTTTTCCAGGAAACGGCGGGCATGGAAAAATTGCTCAAGGCCATGCACGAAAATCGCATTGAGCACGTGATGATTTCCGGCATCCCCGTGGCGAAAAAGTGGCACGAAGACGAACCCAAGCGCCCGCGCTACTACGCGGGCGATGACGCAGATGCCTATTGGTACAGCGCCACCGACGTTATTGTCGCCGCGGCCGTGAATAAGCTGACGCCTGAACAGCGCCAGCACTTTCATCCGTTTCTAAGCGGTTTCAACCCCAACGACAAGAATTCCGACGCGCATATCCAGCGCATGCTCGACCTTAACCCAGGCCTGTGGCAGGGCATCGGTGAGGTGTTTACCCGCCACGATGACCTCACGGCCCTGACGTCCGGCGACACCCCTCGCGCCAACAACGAAGCCATGACGCGCATTTACCACCTGGCCGCCGAAAACGACTTGCCGGTGATGCTGCACTCCAACATCACCTCCAAGCGCGAGCGCAACCCGTTGTACCTGGCCGAAATCGAAGAGCCACTGCGCAACCACCCGCACACACGGTTTATCTGGGCGCACGCGGGTACCAGCAAAGAGATCCATCGACATCAGGTGCAGATGGATTTTTTGCTGCCCACCTTGAGTCGCCTGCTGGAGGCTTACCCCAATCTGTACATCGACCTGTCCTGGAGCATGCTCACGCCGTATTTGCTTGATGACGCAGGCGTGCCTCGTGCGGAGTGGGTCGAGCTGGTGGAGCGCTTTCCGGAGCGGTTTATGTTGGGCTCGGACGTAGTGGGGCGTTTCAACAAATTGGGTAAGGAAATGCGCCGCTTTGAGCCTTTCCTGGACGCCTTGCCTGAGGACATCGCCCGCAAGGTGGCCCGCGATAACTTCCTGGCCATCCTGCCCAAGCGCTGAATGCAATGAAGGTGCGGTAAAGGCGAGGCGGTTCCACATGGGCTCACCCATAAAAAAGCCCCGAACCAGTCGGGGCTTTTTCATGGGGCTACAGGGCTTACTGACCCTGCCAGCGTTTCAGCACCAGGGTGGCGTTAGTGCCACCGAAGCCGAAGCTGTTGCTCATCACGGTGTCGATTTTCGCGTTTTCAACGGTCTTGGTCAGGATCGGCATATCGGCGACGACCGGGTCGATCTCGTCGATGTTGGCCGAGCCGGCCATGAAGTTGCCTTCCATCATCAACAGGCAGTAGATCGCTTCATGAACACCGGCGGCGCCCAGGGAGTGACCGGACAGGCTCTTGGTGGAACTGATTTTCGGAGCCTTGTCGCCAAATACCGCACGCACGCCTTCCATTTCCTTGGCGTCGCCGACCGGAGTCGAAGTGCCGTGGGTGTTCAGGTAGTCGATTGGGGTGTCGACGGTGGACATCGCCATCTGCATGCAACGGATGGCGCCTTCACCGCTTGGCGCAACCATGTCGTAGCCGTCGGACGTTGCGCCGTAGCCAACGATTTCCGCGTAGATCTTGGCACCACGGGCCAGAGCGTGTTCCAGCTCTTCAACCACCACCATGCCGCCGCCGCCGGCGATGACGAAACCGTCACGCTTGGCATCGTAGGCACGGGAGGCTTTTTCCGGGGTTTCGTTGTACTGGGTGGACAGTGCGCCCATGGCGTCGAACAGGAACGACTGGCTCCAATGCTCTTCTTCACCGCCGCCGGCGAATACGATGTCCTGCTTGCCCAACTGGATCTGCTCTACGGCGGTACCGATGCAGTGAGCACTGGTGGCGCAGGCGGAGGAGATCGAGTAGTTCACGCCCTTGATCTGGAACGGCGTGGCCAGGCAGGCCGAAACGGTGCTGCCCATGGTCCGCGTTACACGGTAGGGGCCAACGCGCTTCACGCCTTTTTCGCGCAGGATGTCCAGCGCTTCCATCTGGTTGAGGGTTGATGCGCCGCCGGAGCCGGCGATCAGGCCGGTGCGTACGTTCGATACCTGGTCTTCGCTCAGGCCTGAGTCGGCGATGGCGTCTTTCATGGCCAGGTAGGCGTAGGCGGCAGCGTGGCCGACGAAGCGATAGATCTTGCGATCGATCAGCTCTTCGAGGGGCAGGTCGATGGAGCCGGAAACCTGGCTACGCAGACCCATTTCGGCATATTCCGGGTTGAAGCGGATGCCAGGGCGACTTGCACGCAGGTTAGCGGTGACGGTCTCTTTGTCATTGCCCAGGCAAGAAACGATGCCCAGACCAGTGATAACGACGCGGCGCATGCGGATAACCCTTAAAAGTTGTCAGTGGAAGTGAATACGCCGACCCGAAGGCCTTCGGCAGTATAGATCTCGCGACCGTCGACAGTCACCGAACCGTCGGCGATGGCCAGGTTCAGCTTGCCCTTGAGGACGCGCTTGATTTGAATGTTGTAGGTGACTTTCTTGGCGGTCGGCAAGACCTGGCCAAAGAACTTCACTTCGCCCGAACCCAGGGCGCGACCGCGGCCCGGCAGGCCTTGCCAGCCCAGGTAGAAGCCGACCAGTTGCCACATGGCGTCGAGGCCCAGGCAGCCTGGCATCACGGGGTCACCTTCGAAGTGGCAGGCGAAGAACCACAGGTCCGGGTTGATATCCAGCTCGGCGACCAATTCACCTTTGCCGTACTTGCCACCCTCTTCGCTGATATGGGTGATGCGATCCACCATCAGCATGTTCGGGGCGGGCAATTGCGCGTTACCTGGGCCGAACAGCTCACCGCGACTGCAGCGCAGCAGGTCTTCCCGAGTAAAGGCGTTTTGTTTGGTCATGCGAGCTCCTCAATAATCCCATGCGGCAGGGTAGGGCAAATCTTCCCGAACCGAATGAAGCGTTCATGCCTCATGTCGGCAGCCTACACATAGACTATTGCGTTGTAGTGAAAGTCACAGCTTCAAGGCACTGAATGTACACTTGTTCACTGAAATTTTAAACCGGGTCTGTTTATAGGCCCGTTCGGGTGCCTAAGACTGCCGCACTTTCGTCTTTCACGCCAGTCGCAGTTGGCTGATGGCGCGGCGCTACTGTACCCAGCGCTGCAGGATTTGCTGCAACTCGGTGCGTTTGAACGGCTTGGCCAGGTAATCGTTCATTCCCGCTGCCAGGCAGGCTTCGCGGTCGCCCTGCAAGGCATTGGCGGTCAACGCGATGATCGGCAGGTCGGCGCAGCCCGGCAACTGGCGAATCTGCCGAGTGGCTTCATAGCCGTCGATCAATGGTAGGCGGCAGTCCATCAGGATGGCCGTGAAAATCAGGCTTTCGGCACTGCGGATCGCTTCGGCGCCGTCGGTAGCCAAACTCACTTCAAAACCCAGGCTGCGTAGCATGGCTTCGACCACCGCGCGGTTGACCGGGTTGTCCTCTACCAGCAGCACATGGCGGCCATCACCGGCACTGGTTTTGCCCTCGGCATCCGAGGCAATGGCGGGCAGGCTGTGCTGGTCGATGGCCAGAGGGATTTCCAGGGTAAACACTGACCCACGGCCTTCTTCACTCTGGGCGCGCAGGGTGCCGCCCATGCGTTCGGCCAGGGTGCGGGCGATGGGCAGGCCCAGGCCGGTACCCCCGTAACGTCTTGAAATGGAACTGTCGGCCTGCTGGAACGCATCGAACATCAACTCCAGGCGTTCGGTGGAAATACCAATGCCACTGTCGCGCACGGTACAGGTGAACCACACCAGCTCATGATCCAGGGGCTGACAGTGCGGCTCGACGCTGACGCTGCCGTGCTCGGTGAATTTCAGCGCATTGCCGATCAGGTTCACCAGGATCTGGCGGATGCGCGTCGGATCGCCCTGCACCCGCAAGGTCTCCATGCCCGGCGGAATCGGTAGCTTCAGCTCCAGCCCGCGCTGCTGTGCGCTGTGCTGGAAGGCCTGGGCGCAACTGTTGATCAGGTCGGCCAGGTTGAACGGAATGTGTTCCAGCTCCAGCGCCGCACGCTCGATGCGCGAAAAGTCGAGGATGTCGTTGATGACCTTGAGCAAGTGTTCGGTGGACTCGGAGGCCAGCGCCGCATATTCGGCCTGTTCCTCGGTCATTTCGGTGGTTTCCAGCAACTGCAGCATGCCCAGCACGCCGTTCATCGGCGTGCGCAGTTCGTGGCTCATCATTGCCAGGAAGTCCGACTTGGCATTGTTGGCGCGCTCGGCTTCTTCGCGGGTCTGGATCAACTGGGCCATGGCCTGCTGCTGTTCGCGGCTGGCCTGGTTGAGGCCTTCGGCGAGGTTATTGATATGTCGAGACAGGTCGCCCAGCTCGGAGTCATCCACAATCGGCAGCGGCGTCTTGTAGTCGCCTTGTTGGATGGCCTTGACCGCATGGCCCATGGCGCTGATCGGTTGCGACAGGCTGGCGGCAAGGCGCCGGGCCAGCAGGAAGGTAAACAGCAGGGCGAACAGCGCGAGGATGCCGGCCTTGAACAGGATCTCCTGTTGGCGCTGGCTGAAGGCATCGTTGGACATGCCGACGATCACCCGGCCCAGGTAATCGGCGCGCGGCGCCTTGGGTTCGTTGAGGTTGTCCTGGAAAAAGTCATTGCCCAACTGGATATGCTGCAGGCGAATCGGCGCCTGGAACACTTTTACCGACAGCGAGCGGTCGTGTTTTTCCGACGGTTGCTCCACGTACACCAGGATGTTTTCGGTGCTGTCCTGAATCTCCAGGAAACGCACGTGCGGTGTGGCCAGGGTGGCGCGCAGCAAACTTTCGAGCACCTCGTTGTTGCCGGAAATCACCCCATACTCGGTGGCGGGGGCCAACTGGTTGGCGATCAATTGACCGGTGTGGTCCAGTTCCTGGCGCAGGTCCTGGATACGCACGAAGGTAAAGAAGCTGATCAACAGCAGTGTCAGCAACAGCGCCGGGCCCAGGGTGATGAGCTGGGTGCGGGTATTGATGTCCCAACGACGGCGCAAGGTCATGGGCGTTTTTCTCCTTCGGCCAGGCGGGCGGCGACGCCGGCTTCGTCTATCTGTTCGATGCCCAGTGAGCGCGCGACTTGTGGGTTGGCCACGACTTTGAAGTGTTCCGGGTACAGCGTGCGTGGCCAATTGGCCGGCGGGTGATCCAACAGGCGGTCGAGCACAGCCAGCCAGTCGGTCTGGTCGCTGTAGGTGCTGGCCAGGCTGCCGGCCCGTACAAACCCTGCATTGGGCCCCACCAGGGGCAATTGCTGGGCGTAGCTGCTCAGCAACAGATTTTTCGCGGTTTTCGGGTTGTATAACTGCGGGTCGTCCAGGCCCAGCAGTACGTCGCTGTTCCTGAACAGCGTTTGCAGCGGGCGACTGTCGCTGGTGTTGTCCCAGCGCTGGGGCACTATCTCCAGCTCCAGTGCCGACGCCCGGTGGCGCAGCTCGGGCAGCAGGAATTCGCTTTCGGCACCATAGAGCACACCGATGCGCCGCGCCTGGGGCAGGATGCTGGTGATTAGCTGCAACTGACGTTCCAGCGGTGGATCGCTCCATAACAGGCTGATGCGCGCGTGCTGCGCGACACCTGGCCGCTGATGGGCTTGCAGCCGGCTGATACGCAGCACCAGGGTCGGTGGCCCTTGGGGGTCTTGCAGGCGCCAGTCGAGGCCGGGCAGGTCCAGCAGGATCAGGCGCGTGCCGGCAGGCAGCCGGTTGGGTGCCGGCAAGTCTTTGAGGGCGGTAAAGGTGATGCGGTCTTCAGGGCGCTGCGCGGCCAGGGCGTGGGTAAAGGCCTGCACGCCGGCAGCGTCGTCGGCGGCGGTCAGCAGGATGTCGGCGCTCCACGCGGGCGTGGCCAGCAGCAGGCAGGCGAGCAGCACGGCGCGTCGCCACAGCGTATGGATAAAGAAGAAGGTCATCCGTGACGAGTCGCCCATGTCAGAACTCTAACTCCGCGCTGAAGTAGAGCACATGGCGATGGTCGTAATGGTTGTCGGCCCAGGTGGTGGGCTGGTTATCGAGGCGTTGTTGCAACATGCCGGCCAGCTCCACATTGGCTTTGCCCAGGGCAATGCGCTTGGCCACCCGCAGGTCGACCCGTTCGAAGCGATATTGGTTGAGTGCGTCGTCGCCATAGTAGAACAGCGCGCTGGACCAACCCTGGCCCCACTCGCGCAACCAGCCGGCCGAGCCACTGTTACGCGCGGTTTGCGCTTTGTCCAGCGGGTTGCTGGTCGTGGCGTCCACGTAAGCGTAGGTCAGCCGCAGGCGGTCGGCGTTGCTCAGGCGCCAGTCGAACTGCGACTCCGCCCCGGTGAACCGCGAACGGTTGGCGTTGCTGGCGATGTACTGGTTGTTGCGCAGGGGCGAGCTGATCATGTTGGTGATTTCGTCGTAGAACAGCTTCACGTCCATGTTCAGCCCGATGTCGGCAAAAAAACCGTTGTAGCCCAGTTCCCGCGAGCGCATCAGTTCTTTGTCGAGGTTGCCCGGGCCGCGGGTCTTCACGAAGTACTGCCCGGTGTTCTGCCCATAGGTGGGGGAGCTGAGGTTGGTGACGCGGTAGCTCCAGTTGACGTTGTTCTCGAACATGTCCGGCGAGCGGATCGCTTCGGAATACACCGCGCGCAGGCCGTGGCGCGGGTTGATCAGGTAGTTGACGGCCACTCGGGGCGTCAAGGAATGACCGCTCAGGTGCGTGTCTTCATACATGGCGCCGCCTTGTAGCAACCAATGCTCGCTGGCACGCCATTCCAACTGGCCGAACAGGCGCCAGGTGGTGTCGTCCAGGGTGCCGTTGAAGTAAGTGTCGGAGTCGGCGCGGTCGTAGCGGTAGTTGATGCCGCTGACCAGGCGCAGGCTGTCGGACAGGCTGAGGGTGTCCTGGATCTCCAGGTCGTATCGGCTTTCGCGGGTGCTTTGGTCGATGTCACCGCACACGCTCTGGTTGGCGCCGTTGCGCCATTGATCGAGCACCTGGTTGGCCAAGGCCTGCTCGGCGGCGCTGCCGGGTGGGGCGCTGCTGAAGGTATCCATATGCCGGGCCAGAAGCTCGGCGTAGTTGGGGTTGAGCTGCCACAACTGGGTCAGCTCGGGGCTGAACGAGACCTTGGCGTCGCAGGCTTTCCAGATTTGCCGGCGGTCCCACTGCTGGGCCGAGCCTTGCACATACAGGCTGTGTTCGGGGTTGAAGTCGACGTTCCAGCGCAGGGAGCCTGCGTAGTCCTTGGCGCTGACGTCGGAGTTGTCGCCACCTTCGTTAATCCCCGCAAATACCGGTGTGTAGGTGTACGGGCGTTGGTTGGTGCCTTCCTTGGCGTCCAGCTGCCAGTCGATGCTCTGCTGCGCATTCAACGTCTGGCTCACTGCCAGGCTGAAGCGGTTGAGGCGGCGGCCGTCGCGGCGGTCGGCGCCGGCGGCATCGCTGTCAAAGCCCTCGTCCTGTTGCCCTGACAAGGTCAGGCGCAAATCACCGGTTTCCCAACCCACGCCCTGGCTGGCGTAAAAGTCGTTGATTCCGCGTTCGCCGCGAATGACTTTTACCCGCGAGCCATGGCTGTTGGCCGGCGAGCGCGTAAGAATATTCACCACTGCCATCAGCGCATTGGCGCCGTAGCTGACGGTGTTGGGGCCACGGAATACCTCGATGCGCTCGATATCCTCCATGGCCACCGGAATGTCGCTCCAGTCCACCGTGGCCAGGCCCGCGCGATACACCGAGCGGCCGTCGATCAACACTTGCATGCGTCGCGCATCGCTGGCGCTGGTGCCGTGGTAGTTCACCGCCGCTTGGTTGCCGGTGGTGTAGCCGACCATCATCCCCGGCACCAGGCGCAGCAGTTCGCTGACGTCCCGCGCGCCGCTGGCCTTGATCAATTCGCTGTCGATCACGGTCATGCTGCCGGGCACGGCGGCGGCCGACTGCTTGAGGCGGGTGGCGGTCAAGACCTGCGGCAGCGGCTGGCTGTCGAGGAACAGGTCGTCGGCCAGCACGGCGCCACTGCAGAGCAGCATCAGCAATACAGATGAACGGGGAGGAGGGCCCAGAGACACGACACGGCCTTGATAATGACGGGTAGCCGCCCATGTTAACCGAGGCGGGGCCATTTGCCAGTCGTCGCCCTTGCAATTACTTCACACAGACATGGCATTTTCCGACAGGCGCACGAATTGACACGGGGGCTGGCCGCAAACGGGCCGCTCCGTATAATGCCGCCATCGCCACTGGTATGGATTAACGGATTGCATATGACTGAACAGCGCCCTATTGCGGTCCTGGGAGGCGGAAGTTTTGGTACCGCCGTGGCTAACCTGCTGGCCGAGAACGGCCACGCGGTGCGCCAGTGGATGCGTGATCCCGAGCAAGCCGAGGCCATTCGCGTGCATCGCGAAAACCCTCGTTACCTTAAAGGCATCAAGATTCATCCGGCGGTCGAACCGGTTACCGACCTGCTGGCCACCCTGACCGACTGCGAGCTGTGTTTTGTCGCGCTGCCGTCCAGCGCGTTGCGCTCAGTGCTGGCGCCTCACGCCGAACGCCTGGCGGGCAAAATGCTGGTCAGCCTGACCAAGGGCATCGAGGCGCAGACCTTCAAGCTGATGAGCGAAATCCTTGAAGACATCGCCCCCCAGGCGCGCATTGGTGTGCTGTCGGGGCCGAACCTGGCACGGGAAGTGGCCGAGCATGCGCTGACCGCCACCGTGGTCGCCAGTGAAGATGAGGCCTTGTGCGAGCGCGTCCAGGCGGTGTTGCACGGGCGTACGTTCCGGGTGTATGCCAGCGGCGATCGCTTCGGCGTCGAACTGGGGGGCGCGCTCAAGAACGTCTACGCGATCATCGCCGGCATGGCGGTGGCCCTGGGCATGGGCGAAAACACCAAGAGCATGCTGATCACCCGGGCGCTGGCGGAGATGACCCGCTTCGCGGTGAACCAGGGGGCCAACCCGATGACTTTCCTGGGGCTGGCGGGCGTGGGCGACTTGATCGTCACCTGCTCGTCGCCGAAAAGCCGCAACTACCAGGTGGGGTTCGCCCTGGGCCAGGGCTTGAGCCTGGACGACGCGGTGACGCGTCTTGGCGAAGTGGCCGAAGGGGTCAACACGCTCAAGGTGCTCAAGGCCAAGGCTCAGGAAGTGGGCGTGTATATGCCGCTGGTCGCCGGGCTGCACGCGATCCTGTTCGAAGGGCGCACCTTGAATCAGGTCATCGAGTTGCTGATGCGCGCCGAGCCGAAAACCGATGTCGACTTTATTTCCACCAGTGGTTTCAACTGAGGAACGCGTCATGAACGATCCGAAAGCAGCCCCCCAATACGAATCCATTGTTCTGCGCATTCTCTGGATGCTGGTGTTTGCCCTGGTGTGGCAAGTGGCGCAGTTCCTCCTTGGCGCGCTGGTCGTGGTGCAATTGATCTACCGCCTGGTGTACGGCGCGCCGAGCCTGGGCCTGATGAACTTCGGCGACAGCCTCAGCCAGTTCCTGGCGCAGATCGGCCGCTTCGGCAGCTTTCACAGCGAACAAAAGCCTTGGCCTTTCGCCGATTGGCCCACCCCGCGCGCACCGGAGGGCGAGGCCGCCCACAGCGTGCCGCCGGCGCCGCACCCGGTGCGTGATGAAGAGCCGAAACTGTGAAGCTGTGGATTTTGCGCCACGGTGAGGCCGAGGGGCATGCCCCTAGCGACGCTGAACGCAACCTCACCGAGCATGGCCGCGCCGAAGTGCTGCGCAGCGCCGCGCACCTGATCGGCCAGCCGATCACGGCGATCATCGCCAGCCCCTACGTACGGGCGCAGCAGACCGCGCAACTGGTGCGCGAAGCCCTTGGTTTTGAACCTCAGGTCCGCACCGTGCCGTGGCTGACCCCGGAGGGCAACCCACTGGAGGTGCTGCAAAAACTCGAGACCGATGACACTGTGCTGCTGGTCAGCCATCAGCCATTGGTCGGCAGCCTGATCAGCTTTTTGCAGCATGGCCATCAACGCCAGCCGCAGCCGATGTACACCGCCAGCCTGGCGGAATTGGAGGGCGACTTCCCGCTGGCGGGGCTGATGAGCCTGGTGAGCGTGAAGAACCCCTAGGCGCTGGCGCTGCTTTGTGTGTGCTATACCGTAGACCAAGCAAGTGCTTGGTTGGCTATGGTCGGATCACAAAGGAGCGCGTCCCATGCCCGTCGCTGTTCGTTTGCCGTTGCACGTCTTCTTCGAACGTGAGGCGCGCCATCCGCGCCAGCGCTTTCTGGTTCAGCCCCTTCGCGGGGGCAAGGTGCAGACGCTCACCTGGAGTGAAGTAGGCCACCAGGCCCGTTGCGCTGCGCGCTGGCTGCGCGAGCGGGAATTGCCGGCGGGTTCGCACATTGCCCTGATCTCGAAAAACTGTGCGCACTGGGTCATCGCCGACCTGGCGATCTGGATGGCCGGGCATGTCTCGGTGCCGCTTTACCCCAACCTCACGGCTGACTCGGTTGCCCATGTGCTCAGGCATTCCGAAGCGGCGCTGGTGTTTGTCGGCAAGCTCGACGATTGGCCCGCCATGGCCCCTGGCGTACCTGGCGGCTTGCCGACCATCAGCCTGCCGCTGTGCCCGGGTGGCGCGTTCGACTTCAGCTGGGCCGACCTCCAAGCCTGCCCGCCGATCCAGGACAACCCCGCGCCTGCGGCCGCCGACCTGGCAACCATCATCTATACCTCCGGCACCACCGGCCTGCCTAAAGGCGTGATGCACAGTTTCGGTGCCCTGGGCTTCGCCGCTACCCGCGGCGCCGAATTGTTTGGCCTGGGGGAGGGTGACCGCTTGCTGTCGTACTTGCCGCTGTGCCACGTGGCGGAGCGTATGTTCGTGGAGATGGCCGCGATCTATACCGGGCAAACCGTGTTTTTCGCCGAGAGCCTGGACACGTTTCTGGCGGACTTGCGCAGGGCACGCCCGACCGCGCTGTTTGGCGTGCCGCGTATCTGGACCAAATTCCAGATGGGGGTGTACGCCAAGATCCCGCAGAAGCGCCTCGACACCTTGCTGCGCCTGCCGTTTATCGGCAAGTACGTTGGCCATAAGGTGCTTGCCGGCTTGGGCCTGGATGCGTTGCGTATTGCGCTGTCCGGCGCGGCGCCGGTGCCGCAAGCCCTGCTGCGCTGGTATTGGCGGCTGGGCCTGGACGTGCTTGAGGTGTATGGCATGACCGAGAGCTGCGGTTATTCCCATGTGTGCCGCCCGGGCGCGCAGAAAATCGGTTGGATCGGCCCGCCGTGCCCGAGCGTCGAGGTGCGGATCGAACCGTCGGGAGAAGTGCAGGTGCGCAGCGACGCGACCATGCTCGGCTATTTCAAAGACCCGCAAAAAACCGCTGAGACACTCACTGCCGATGGTTTCCTGCGCACGGGCGACAAAGGCGAGCAGGATGCCGACGGCCGCCTGCGCCTGACCGGGCGGCTCAAGGAGATCTTCAAAACCAGCAAAGGCAAATATGTGGCCCCGGCGCCGATCGAAAACCGCCTGGCCGAACATGCGAGCATCGAGCAGGTGTGCGTGGTGGGTGATGGCCTCGCGGCGCCGATAGGGCTGTGCGTGCTGTCGGCGGCAGGCCATGACCGACAAGCGTTGCGCGCTAGCCTTGAGCGCTGGCTGGAACACGTCAACCAGGCGCTGGATAAGCACGAGCGCCTGCGTCAGTTGGTGTTGGTCAACGACAATTGGGGCGTGGAAAACGGCTTCCTGACGCCAACCTTGAAGATCAAGCGCAACGTCATCGAGTCGACCTACGGCGCGCAATTGCAGCGTTGGAGCGAGCGTTCCGAGACCGTTGTGTGGCAGGATTAGGCCCATCATAAAACCAACAAGGACTACCCCCATGAGCCTGTGGCGCACCCAACCGAATATCGAACAGCTCAATGCCGCGCAGAAAAACACCATCGGTGAACTGCTGGATATTCGCTTTGAAAGCTTCGACGACGACTCCCTGACCGCCAGCATGGTGGTCGATCACCGCACCCATCAGCCCTACGGCCTGCTGCACGGTGGCGCCTCGGTGGTGCTGGCCGAGAGCGTCGGTTCCATGGCCGCCTACTTGTGCATCGACCCCAGCAAGTTCTACTGCGTGGGCCTGGAGGTGAACGCCAACCACTTGCGCGGCGTGCGCAGCGGGCGCGTGACGGCGGTGGCCAAGGCGATCCATATCGGCCGCACCACCCAGGTGTGGGACATTCGCCTGACCACCGAGGATGGCAAGGCCAACTGCGTTTCGCGCCTGACCATGGCCGTGGTGCCCCTGGGCGAGAACCCGCCGGCGCGATAGGCGTGGCGTGAGTGTCATCATTCCTGGCAGTTACAGTCATTGCTGTGCCGACCTGGCGTTGTGACAATCCACTTTTGTTTTGGAGAGGGGGCCGGTATGTCGCAGCACGTGTTTTTTGCCCACGCCAATGGCTTCCCATCGGCCACCTACGGCAAGCTGTTTGCCGCCCTGGCCCCGCAATACAGCGTGGCTCACTTGCCGCAGCACGGCCACGACCCCAGGTTTCCCGTGGACGATAACTGGCAGAACCTGGTGGATGAATTGATCCACCATCTGGAACAACAGCCGGAACCAGTATGGGGCGTGGGCCACTCCTTGGGGGGCGTGTTGCATTTGCACGCGGCCCTGCGCCGGCCGCAACTGTATCGCGGGGTGGTAATGCTCGACTCGCCGGTACTGACCCGTGCGGACCGCTGGGTGATACGCGCGGCCAAGCGTTTCGGCTTTATCGACCGCCTGACCCCGGCGGGGCGCACCCTGGGCCGGCGTGAGGAGTTCAGCGACCTGGACGCCGCGCGCAGTTACTTCGCCGGCAAGACACTGTTTCGTGGCTTCGACCCGGATTGCTTCGAGGCTTACCTGCAACATGGCCTGTACCAGGCGGGTGATCGCCTGCGTTTGCGTTTCGACCCGGCCACTGAAATCAGCATTTACCGTGGTGTGCCCCACACCAGCCCCGGCCAGGTACGCCAGTTGAAGGTGCCCTTGGCGGTGGTGCGCGGCCGCCAGAGCCGCGTGGTGATGCGTCACCATGCCAGCGGCGTAGACCGCCTGCCGATGGGAGAGATGCTCACCATGCCGGGCGGACATATGTTCCCGCTTGAACGTCCGCAAGACACGGCGACCTTGATCAAGACCCTGTTCGCCCGCTGGCAGGCCCGCGAGCGCAGTTGCGCATGAGCACGCCGGTCGAAGAAGTCCGCCTGAGCCTGGCGCATATCGAATTGGCCGCGCATTTGTCTGGCCCGGAGGATGGCGTGCCGGTGATCGCCCTGCATGGCTGGCTGGACAACGCCAACAGCTTTGCGCGCCTGGCGCCCAAGCTCGAAGGCTTGCGCATCGTGGCGCTGGACATGGCGGGCCATGGGCATTCGGCGCACCGTCCAACCGGCGCCGGTTATGCATTGTGGGATTACGTCTTCGATGTGTTGCAAGTGGCCGAGCAACTGGGTTGGAAACGTTTTGCATTACTTGGCCATTCCCTCGGCGCCATCGTTTCTCTGGTGCTGGCCGGTGCCTTGCCGGAACGGGTCACGCACTTGGGGTTGATCGACGGTGTGATCCCTCCGACGGCCAGTGGCGAGAACGCGGCCGAGCGCCTGGGCATGGCGTTGCAGGCGCAATTGAACCTGCAAGGCAAGCGCAAGCCGGTGTACACCACCCTGGATCGCGCCGTCGAGGCGAGGATGAAAGGCTTGGTGGCCGTCAGCCGTGAAGCCGCCGAACTGCTGGCCCAGCGTGGTTTGATGCCGGTGCCGGGCGGTTATACCTGGCGCACCGATAGCCGCTTGACCCTGGCTTCGCCGATGCGTCTGACCGACGAACAGGCCATGGCTTTCGTGCGTCGTGTCGCTTGCCCTGCGCAGTTGGTGGTGGCAGCCGACGGCATGCTGGCGAAACATCCGGAATTGCTTTCCCAGCTCCCCTTTAGCGTGACGACGCTGCCAGGTGGCCATCATTTGCACCTGAATGATGAGCCCGGTGCGGTTCTTGTTGCAGACTGTTTCAATCGGTTCTTCTCCGCGCCTTGACTTGGCGCGGTCAACTGCCGAGGCTGGGCGGATTGAAAGGGAGTCAACCATGAACAATCTCAACACCGCTGCGACCTACGATGGCCAAGGCGCGTTGATCTTATGAGCGTGCGTAACGGATGTATCCGTATCTTCGGGTTGAGCCTTCTCAGCCCCTGGGTGTTTGCCGCCGACGTACCGGGTAGCCAGGACCTGCCTGCCGTGGCCCGTCAGGTCGATGCGCAAATCGTCGATTACCGCCCCGCCGAAGAAAAAGAACGTATCTACCCCATGGGCGCGATCCGCAAGATCAGCGGCCAATTGCGTTATGAAGGCCAGGCCACCGCGCGCGGCCAAACCACCGCCATTACCTATGAAATGCCCGCCGAACACAGCTCCAGCGCTGCGTTTACCGCCACCCGCGAGGCATTGCAGGCCAACGGCGCGCAACTGTTGTTCTGGTGCCAGGCCCGCGATTGCGGCGAAAGCAGCCTGTGGGCCAACGAGGTTTTCGGCAACGCCAAGTTGGTGGGTGCCGATGGCCAGCAGGAATACCTGCTGCTGCGTCTGGCCGCACCGCAGGACAATGCCTTGGTAGCGTTGTACGGCATCACCCGCGGTAACCGCCGCGCCTATCTGCATGTAGAGCAAATGAACGCGAGCGCGCCGCTGGGGGCTCTGTTGCCCACCTCGGCGACGTTGTTGCGCGAGTTGAAAAGCACCGGCGAGCTGGACTTTCCCGCACTCGGCGCAGAGCCGGACGCCACCTGGCTGACCTTGATCTCCCGTGGCTTGAACCTCGACACCACGTTGCGCGTCAGCCTGGCCGGCCCGCATGCCGAGGCCTGGCGCCAGGCCTTGGTCGACACAGGCGTGCGCGCCGCCCGTTTGGAAACCGGTACCGCTGAAACCAAAGGCCTGCACCTGCATCTGATACGCTGACCGCTACCAGGCGAACGGACCCGCGCCGTTCGCCTAAGCTCTCTTCCTACAGTCTTCTTCTCGAGATACCCATGCTCAATAACGATCGCCTGCTGGTGCAAATCCTGCTGCTGGTGTTGTTTGGTGCCAGCTTCTGGGTGATGGCGCCATTTTGGTCGGCGCTGTTCTGGGGCGCGGTACTGGCATTTGCCAGTTGGCCGCTGATGGTGCTGCTGACGCGCTGGCTGGGCGGCCGCGAATCGTTGGCGGCCGGCATCCTGACCCTGGGTTGGATGCTGCTGGTGGCGGTGCCGCTGGTGTGGCTGGGGTTCAACCTGGCGGACCATGTGCGCGACGCCGTGGCATTGATCAAGGATATTCAGGTCGACGGCCTGCCCGAGGCGCCGACCTGGCTGGGTTCGATCCCTTTTGTGGGGGAGCGCCTGGTCGGGATGTGGAACAGCATCGATCAGCAGGGCGCGGCGTTGATGGTCAGCCTCAAGCCTTACCTGGGCCAGGTGGGCAACTGGTTGCTGGCGCGCAGTGCGCAGATCGGCGGCGGCATCCTTGAACTGACCTTGAGTCTGGTGTTCGTGTTCTTTTTCTATCGCGATGGCCCACGGTTGGCGATGTTCGTGCACCGCCTGTTGGAGCGCCTGATCGGTGACCGCGCGGGGTACTACATCGAACTGGTGGCCGGTACGGTGCAACGGGTGGTCAACGGCGTGATCGGCACCGCCGCCGCCCAAGCCGTGCTGGCGCTGATCGGCTTCCTGATCGCCGGTGTGCCGGGCGCGCTGGTGCTGGGGATCGTCACGTTCCTGCTCAGCCTGATCCCCATGGGCCCGCCGCTGGTGTGGATCCCGGCCACGGCCTGGCTGGCATGGAAGGGCGACTACACCTACGCGGTGTTCCTGGGCGTGTGGGGCACGTTCATCATCAGCGGCGTGGACAACGTGCTCAAGCCGTACCTGATCAGCCGTGGCGGCAACCTGCCGCTGGTGATCGTGTTGCTCGGGGTATTCGGCGGTTTGATCGCCTTTGGCTTTATCGGCCTGTTTATCGGCCCCACCCTGTTGGCCGTGGCGTACAGCCTGCTGACGGATTGGAGCGCCACCCAGGCGCAGGGGCGCCGCGAAGACAAACCGTCGTAGTGGCTACCGGGTCAGGTGCGGGGTAACCACATCACCGCCGTCAAGCCGCCGCCTGGGGTCTCCTCCAGGCTCAGGCGGCCGCCGAGGCGTTCCACGGCGTCTTTGGCAATCGTCATGCCCAAACCCACGCCGCCGGAATTGCGATTGCGGGAGCCTTCGAGCCGATAGAACGGCTCGAACACCGCCTCGCGCTTGTCGGCGGCAATGCCCGGGCCCTGGTCGATCACCCGAATTACCAAGGCTTCGCTGCTGTCCGCCAGCTCGATACGTGCCGTGCCGGCATAGCGCAACGCATTGTCGATCAGGTTGTTCAAGCAGGAGCGCAAGGCCATGGGCTGCACCTGCAGTGGGGCGCAGGTGCCGGTGAATTGCACATCCGACCCCTGGTCCTGGGCGTTTTCACTCGTCGACTCCACCAGGGCTTGCACGTCCAGCCAGTGTCGGGTTTCGCTGGTGCGCTGTTCGTGCAGGTAGCTCAGGGTGGCGTCGAGCATACCGATCATGTCGTCCAGGTCCTGGCGCATCTGGCCCTGCAATTTTGTATCGTCGATCTGCTCCAGGCGCAGCTTGAGGCGTGACAGCGGAGTGCGCAGGTCGTGGGAGACAGCGCCGAGCATGCGCCCGCGCTGGCTGACCTGTTCGCGAATGCGCTTTTGCATCAGGTTGAAGGTCGAGGCTGCCTGGCGCGCTTCCCGTGGGCCGGATTCGTCGAGGGGCGGGCTGTCGAGGTCCAGGCTCAAGCGTTCTGCCGCTTCGCTCAGGCGCTGGATCGGTCGGCTCAACAATTTGGCACCGTACCAGGCCGCAATAATCAGCGAGAAAAATTGAAAGGTCAGGGGCACGACCGGGCCGCCGAACCAAGGGCGGGGGGCTTTTCGCGCAGCGGCATGCTGCTCGCGCCCGGCTGCTCGATAAAACGCTCCGGCGGCGGAGGCGGTTGCCCGTAGTGGTGAAACCAGAAGAACGCCAGCGCATGGGCCAGCACAATCGCCACCAGCAACACGCCGAACAACCGACCAAACAGTGTGTTGAAGGGCGCACGCATCAACCGATATCCCGTGCGTCGAACAGATAGCCTTCGCCGCGCACGGTCTTGATCAACTGCGGGGCCTTGGGGTCGTCCCCCAGTTTCTGGCGCAGGCGCGAGACGAGCAGGTCGATGCTGCGATCAAATGCTTCGATGGAACGCCCACGGGCCGCATCCAGCAATTGCTCGCGGCTCAGCACCCGGCGCGGGCGCTCGATAAACACCCACAACAGACGGAACTCGGCGTTGGACAGCGGCACCACCAGGCCGTTGTCGGCCACCAACTGGCGCAGCACGCTGTTGAGGCGCCAGTTGTCGAAGCGGATATTGGCGCGTTGCTCGGTACGGTCATCCCGCACCCGGCGCAGGATGGTCTGGATACGCGCCACCAGCTCGCGCGGCTCGAACGGCTTGGACATGTAGTCGTCGGCGCCCAGCTCCAGGCCGATGATGCGATCGGTGGGCTCGCAGCGGGCGGTGAGCATCAGGATCGGGATATCCGACTCCGCGCGCAGCCAGCGGCACAGCGACAGGCCGTCTTCGCCTGGCAGCATCAGGTCGAGCACCACCACGTCAAAGGTTTCGGCCTGCATGGCCAGGCGCATCGCGGTGCCGTCAGTGACGCCGGTGGCGAAGATATTGAAGCGGGCCAGGTAGTCGATCAGCAATTCGCGGATCGGCACATCGTCATCGACGATCAGCGCGCGGGTGTTCCAACGTTTTTCATCGGCGATTACCGCGCCTTTCTGTTCGCCGTTCACTGGGACAAAGGGGGTCTGCATAGTGCGATCGTCTGCCTGGTTGTTGCGGTCAGCATAGGCGCCCAGCCCCATGGCTGGAAGTGCTGGTCGGTAGGTCGTGCGAGCGAGGCTAGCGGCGGGGCGTGTTGGGGGCATGTCGTGAATGTATCGGCTTTGACATAATGCCCGCCAATGCCCGCCGGGTAGCGCTTGGTCAGTATTTACCGATCATCGGATCCCGCAACGGCGCCGCTTGCGCTACAATCCGCGCCGATTTCGACTTGCCTGAGAGCCCATCCCAATGTCCGTCTGCCAGACTCCTATCATCGTCGCCCTGGATTACCCCACCCGTGACGCCGCACTGAAGCTGGCTGACCAGTTGGACCCCGCGCTTTGCCGGGTCAAGGTCGGCAAGGAACTGTTCACCAGTTGCGCCGCGGAAATCGTCGGCACCCTGCGTGACAAAGGCTTTGAAGTGTTCCTCGACCTGAAATTCCACGATATCCCCAACACCACCGCGATGGCGGTCAAGGCTGCCGCCGAAATGGGCGTGTGGATGGTCAACGTGCACTGCTCAGGCGGCCTGCGCATGATGAGTGCCTGCCGCGAAGTGCTGGAACAGCGCAGCGGCCCCAAGCCCCTGCTGATCGGTGTGACCGTGCTGACCAGCATGGAACGCGAAGACCTGGCGGCGATCGGCCTGGACATCGAGCCCCAGGAGCAGGTACTGCGCCTGGCCGCCCTGGCACAGAAAGCCGGCCTTGATGGCCTGGTGTGCTCGGCCCTGGAAGCCCAGGCGCTGAAGACCGCTCACCCGTCGTTGCAATTGGTGACGCCGGGTATCCGTCCCGCAGGCAGCGCCCACGACGATCAGCGCCGTATCCTGACCCCGCGCCAGGCGCTGGACGCGGGTTCCGACTATCTGGTGATCGGTCGTCCGATCAGCCAGGCGGCCGATCCGGCCAAGGCGTTGGCGGCGGTAGTGGCCGAGATCGCCTGACCTTGGGGCATACGCGGTAAAAAAACAGGGGAGCGAGCCAAGCCCGCTCCCCTGTTGAGAGGTTCCAGGGTGGTTCAGTTGACCTTGAGTACCAACTTGCCGAAGTTCTCGCCGTTGAATAGCTTCATCAGCGTCTCCGGGAAGGTCTCCAGCCCGTCTACGATGTCTTCTTTGCTCTTGAGCTTGCCCTGGGCCATCCAACCGGCCATCTCCTGCCCGGCAGCGGCAAAGTTCGCCGCATGATCCATCACCACAAAGCCTTCCATGCGCGCGCGATTGACCAGCAGTGCCAAGTAATTGGCCGGGCCTTTCACGGCTTCCTTGTTGTTGTACTGGCTGATGGCGCCGCAAATCACCACCCGTGCCTTCAGCGCCAGGCGGCTGAGCACCGCGTCGAGAATGTCGCCGCCGACGTTATCGAAATACACATCCACGCCTTTGGGGCATTCACGTTTGAGGGCGGCGGGTACGTCTTCGTTCTTGTAGTCGATGGCGGCGTCGAAGCCCAGTTCATCCACCAGGAACTTGCACTTGTCGGCACCGCCGGCAATGCCGATCACGCGGCAGCCCTTGAGTTTGGCGATTTGCCCGGCAATGCTGCCCACCGCGCCGGCCGCGCCGGAGATCACCACGGTTTCGCCGGCTTTGGGCGCGCCGGTGTCCAGCAGGGCAAAGTAGGCGGTCATGCCAGTCATGCCCAACGCGGACAGGTAGCGGGGCAGAGGCGCCAGTGACGGATCAACCTTATAGAAACCCCGCGGTTCGCCGACGAAGTAATCCTGCACGCCCAGGGCACCGTTCACGTAGTCCCCGACGGCGAAGTTGGGGTGGTTCGACGCAATTACTTTACCCACGCCCAACGCGCGCATGACTTCGCCGATACCGACGGGCGGAATGTAGGACTTGCCCTCATTCATCCAGCCGCGCATGGCCGGGTCGAGGGACAGGTATTCGTTGTGTACCAACACTTGCCCGTCCGCCGGCGTGCCCACCGGCACTTCCTGGTAGGTGAAGGTGTCCCGGGTGGCTGCGCCGACCGGGCGTTTGGCGAGCAGGAATTGGCGATTGGTCTGGGCGGTCATGGCAGCGGCTCTTTAGAAATGAAGCATGAGTGATAGACCTTCCAGGGCCTGCGGGCAAGGTTCGTGCTGGGGGCGAATGCTTGTCGATAGGTGTCATTGATAGTCGGCCCTGGAGGCTTATCACCCGCACTCATGCAGCGCTAACCGGCCGTTTGATAGTGCTGACGTGCAAGTCCCGGCGTTGGCTAGACTCGCGCCACCGCTATTTCTTCCACAGGACATTCCCATGAGCATGACGTTTTCCGGCCAGGTCGCCCTGGTGACCGGCGCCGCCGCCGGTATTGGCCGCGCCACCGCGCTGGCGTTCGCCGCAGAAGGTTTGAAGGTCGTGGTTGCCGACCTGGATGTGGCGGGCGGCGAGGGCACTGTGGCGTTGATCCGGCAAGCTGGCGGTGAGGCGCTGTTCGTGCGCTGCAACGTCACGCTGGAGGCGGACGTGCAACAACTGATGGCGCAAACCGTCAACGCCTATGGCCGTCTTGACTACGCCTTCAATAACGCCGGGATCGAGATCGAGAAAGGCAAGCTGGCGGACGGCAGCCTGGATGAGTTCGACGCCATCATGGGCGTCAACGTCAAGGGGGTGTGGCTGTGCATGAAGTATCAGTTGCCGTTGCTGCTGGCCCAGGGCGGCGGTGCCATCGTCAATACCGCATCGGTGGCGGGCTTGGGCGCGGCGCCGAAAATGAGCATTTATGCGGCTTCCAAACACGCCGTGATCGGCCTGACCAAGTCGGCGGCCATCGAGTATGCGAAGAAGAAAGTCCGCGTCAACGCGGTGTGCCCGGCGGTGATCGACACCGATATGTTCCGCCGCGCCTATGAGGCCGACCCCCGCAAGGCCGAATTCGCTGCGGCCATGCACCCGGTTGGGCGGATCGGCAAAGTCGAGGAAATCGCCAGCGCCGTGTTGTACCTGTGCAGCGATGGCGCTGCGTTCACCACCGGCCACGCCCTGGCGGTCGACGGTGGCGCGACGGCGATCTAGGACCTTGCGCCGCACCCTATTCGAAAAAGTCTGGGGTGCTGTGGGGCTTTTCCAAAGCTGGCAAAACGCTGTGATCGAATGTGTATCATTAGGTAAATAAGCTAATAAAATCAATAATTTAATAGATTTTTGCCGCCGGCCACTACGGGCTTCTGTGCTTAACTCTTCGGGTTGAAATCAGACAGTTGAAGTGAGTGGCTCATGGATTTAGGGATCGATCGACAAGCCCTTGTACCGGTGGTGCAGCAAATCGTCAGCGCGGTGGCGCAATGGATCCGCAAGGACGGGGTGAGTCCCGGCACGCGCCTGCCGTCCATCCGGCAGGTGGCCCTGGATAACCTGCTTAGCCAATCCAGCGTCATCGAGGCCTTCGAGCGGATGGTCGCTCAAGGGTTGCTGGCACCGAGGCAGGGCTCGGGGTTTGTGGTGGCCCAGCCGCCTGTCTCGCACGAGGGCCACTGGTATGAGGGCGCGGAGCGCGATTGGGGGGCGTTTGCCGATAACCCCGTGGGCGAGCTTAAACTCGGCTGCGGCTGGCTGCCGGATACCTGGCATGAAAGCGATGACATCAGTTATGCCATTCGTGAAGTCACCCGCTCCGACACGGCGGGCCTGTTCAACTACAGCACCCCGTTGGGTTTGCCCGTGCTGCGCGAGCAACTGCTCAAGCACCTTACCCGGGTTCACATCGCCACCAGCCTTGATCGCATCCTCACGACCGCAGGCGCCAGCCATGCCCAGGACCTGTTGATACGCACGTTACTTCGGGCCGGTGACAGCGTGGTGGTGGAAACGCCGGGGTATGGCAACCTCTATCGGCAATTGGCGTTCCAGGGCGTGCACCTGCTGGAAGTGCCGCGCACCCGAGGCGGCCCGGACCTGCCGGCGCTGGAAACGCTGTTGCAGCAGCATCGCCCCAAATGCCTGTTCATTCACAGCCTGTATCACAACCCCACCGGGACCAGCCTCGGTCGGGCGGTGGCCGAGCGCTTGCTGGAGCTGGCCCATCGCGACAACTTCCTGATCATTGAAGAAGACGTCTACGGGGATCTGCAGCACGCCAGCTGCACACGGCTTTCGGCGCTGCCCCATGGCGATCGCGTGATCTACATCGCAAGTTTTTCCAAGACCCTGAGCAGCGCGTTGCGCGTGGGCTACCTCTGTGCCAGCGCGGCGATCATCGCGCAGTTGGTCAGCCTCAAGACGTTGACCGGTTTCGGCACTTCGCGGTTTGCCGAAGCAGTGGTCGCCGCGCTGCTGGCCAATGGTACGTACCGCAAGTGGGTGCAGCGCTTGCGCAAGCGGCTGCGCACGGAAATGACCGCCACGTTGCAAGTGCTGGAGGACGAAGAATGGGAGGTGTTCGCCGTGCCCGCCGGCGGCATGTTGTTATGGGCGCGACCGGCCGAGAGTGAGCTGTCGCGGCTACAAGCCTGTGCCCGACGGCTGGGGGTGCTGCTGTCGCCTGGGGCGCTGTTCAGCCCGACCGGTGAACACAGTGAGTGGCTGCGTATAAATGTGGCCTATGCTGCTGATCAGCGGGCCTTGGCCTTGTTCCGTGCCATGGCACCTGCCAGATCGACCTCGACCATCCTGAAAACGACGATCGTGTAGCTTTTTGCCATTATTGTGGCGCCGACGCCTTGTGTTGATGGCCTGGTCGTTGCGAATCTCGTGTCTTGTCAATCGGGCTTGATGGCATCTGCCATTGCAAGAGGATCACGTGCAATGATTTCGGGCGTGCAACGACGTTTCGCCAACCTCGGTATGGCGAAAAAACTGGCTCTTGGATTCACTCTGGTGCTGCTGCTGACGGCCTTGGTAGCGGCTATCGGCGTGTGGTCATTGCAAACCGTTGGTCAGCGTTTCGAAGACCTCAAGGCCATGTCGTCGCTCAACAGCGGTTTGTTCAAGGTGCGCTTGATCGAGCAGGACTATGCATTGCATGCCGACCCCAAGGCGGTCGATGCCTTGCATGAAAGTATCGATGCCCTGGCCGCGCAGGCGGCCAGCCTCAAGGCCCAGTCTGCGGCGAATGTGCCGGTGATGACGGATGTAGAGCAGGCTCTGGCCGCCTACCGCAAGGCGTTCGACGAGTTTGTCGAACTGACCCAGACCAAGGACCTGGCCCTGGAAATGGCCAGTTGGTCGGTGTCCAGTGTGGCCAATAACCTCGACGTGTTGCAGGCCGGGCTGGCGGACGACGGCGCCTATGGTCTCAAGGAAAGCCAAGGCAAGGAGGGCGCCGAGTTTATCGAGCAGGCCGGCCAGGTCAGTCAGGTCTCGCGTTTGATGCTGCAGGCCATGAACGAAGCCCACGTGCGCCTGGACCAGAGCCGCAGGGTCGATGCGGATGACGCCGAGCAAGGCAAGATCGAGCAGGCCGATCAAGCCCTGGCTCAGGTGGAACAGCTGAAAACCGCGGTCAAGGACCCTGGCTACCAGACGGTACTCGGCGAAGTCTCGGGGCATATCGCCGCCTTCAGCGAGAAACTGGGCGAATACACCGGCCTGCTGGCGCAGGAAAAGGTCGTCTACAAACAGTTGCATGATCGGGCCGACCAAGTGGTCAGCCGGGTCAACCAGGCCTATGACGCTGAAGATGTGTCGATGCGGGCACAACTGAAGAAAAGCGCGATGTTGATCATCGGGTCGTCGGCGTTGGCGTTGCTGGTGGGGTTGATTGCGGCCTGGGTGATTACGCGCCTGATCGTCGCGCCGCTGCGCAGTGTGATCGCGGTGGCGCAGCAAATCGCAGCCGGTGATCTGAGTGGGCGCATGGAGGTCAGCCGCCGGGATGAAATCGGGCAGTTGATGCAGGCGATGCAACAGATGGGGAACGGCTTGAGCGATATGGTCAGTGGGCTGCAAGCTGGCATTGAGCAATTGGCCAGCTCGGCGCATTCGTTGTCCAGCGTCACCGAGCAGACCAATGTCGAGGTCAGCAGCCAGAAGGAAGAAACCGAGCAAGTGGCCACGGCGATGAACCAGATGACCGCTACCGTGCACGACGTGGCGCGCAATGCCGAAGAGGCCGCGCAAGCCGCGCAGACGGCGGACGACAAGGTTGACAGCGGCCAACAAGTGGTCCGCCAGAGTTTGCAGCGCATCGAGTTGTTGGCCAATTCGAGCACCAGTGCCAGTGCCAGCATCCAAAGCCTCAGCGCCGAAATCCAGAACATCGGCACGGTGTTGAGCGTCATCAAGAGCGTGGCCGAGCAGACTAACCTGCTGGCCTTGAACGCAGCCATCGAGGCCGCCCGTGCAGGTGAGCAAGGCCGTGGCTTTGCCGTGGTCGCCGATGAGGTCCGGGCGCTGGCCAAGCGGACTCAGCAATCGACCGAAGAAATCGAGAGGCTGGTCAGCACCTTGCGCAGCGCGGCGCAGTCGTCGGTGCAACAGATCCAGCAAAGTGGCGAACTGGTGAAGTTGGCGGTCAGTGATGCCCTGGAAACAGAAAGTGCCTTGGGCAGCATCGCGGCGGCGGTGTCATTGATTCAACAGATGAACCAGCAGATCGCCGCCGCGGCCGAAGAGCAAAGCTCGGTGGCCGAAGAGATCAACCGCAGTGTCACCAGTATCCGTGCCAGCGCCGATCAGTCGGCGTTGAGCATGCAGGGTAACGCCGCGTCCAGCATCCAACTGGCGCAGTTGGGGGCGCAGCTCAAGGGGATGGTGGGGCACTTCCGCCTCTGATCGCCGCCGGGGAGCGGTGAGCAAAGGCGAGGGTGGTCAGGCGTGGTTGGCGAGGAAGGTCAGCAGGGCTTCGTTGACGAAGTCCGGGTTTTCCCGTGCGCTGATATGCCCGGCGTCTGGAATCAATGTCAGGGTACAGCCGATCAGTTCGGCCATTTCCTCGGACTCGTGCGGGGGGCGCGGCTTGTCCTGCTCGCCGCACATCACCAATGTGGTGTCGCGGTCCAGGCTCGGCAGTTGCTTGAGTACATCCTCGCGACTGAAGATCAGGCGGCCCAATGGCACGATACTGTCCAGCAGGCGTTGCCGTGGGAAGCCTTGCAGCGACGAGCGAAAATCCTGATACAGCGCCGACTCGCGGTCTATACCCGGGCGAAAGAAGATGGGGGCAATCACATCCAGCAACGGCTCAGGAATGGCGCCGGCGTCTTCGATCATCTTGAACAGCGAGAAGTAGTATTGGCGCGTGGCTTCGGGTTCGGCCCCGAGGTGGGTGTCCATCAGCACCAGGCTGTTGATGCGCTCGGGCGCCAAGAATGCGAGACGCGCGCCCCACATGCCCCCCACCGAAAGGCCAACCAGGTTGATTTGCGCGATGTCCAACTGATCCAGCAGCGCCAGGGCCTGGCGCGCAAGGTCGTCGAGGGAGTGGGTGTGCGTGGGCAGCGGGCCCGATTCGCCATGCCCCCACAGCTCGGGAACGATGACGCGGTACTGTTGCGACAGGGCCTCGATCTGCGGTGCCCACATATGGCGGTCCCACAGGTAGCTTGACCCCAGCAGGACCACGGGGCCTGTGCCCTGGTCGATATAGTGCAGCGGTTGTCCATCAATCACGGCGAAAGGCATGGCACGACCTCTAACTTCACGGAGTGAGGGGCATGTTTTTACGCGAGTCTTGGGCAAGGGGATAGGTGCAAAGTGATGGCATCTCGTGGTGAGCAGGGCTCACCACGAGGGGAGGCTTGGTCAGTCGTAGATGACTTTCTTTTTCCACTCGGCGTCGGCCTCGACCTCTTTCATGCCCTCGGTCAATTCGCTGGCTTCTTCTATCGTCTGTTGGCTGTTGGCCAGCACGGTAGCGTTGGTACGCGCCAGTTGGGCTTCCAGCTGCTGCAGCTGCGCGCTATAGAGCACAGGCTCCGGTTGCTTGCGCAGGTATTGCGCGCCGCGCTCGAAGGCCAGGCGCGCCTGGCCCGGCTGACCCTGCTGCAAGGCGTGCTGGCCGAGGTTATTGAAGAACTCGATGTGCAGCAGCACCAGGATATGGCGAATTTCCTTGATCCAGTGCTTGGCTTCGTTTGCCGGCAGGAAACCGTCCTGGGCGGCGCGAGTGACCTGGCCATGCAGGGCTTCGAGCAAAAAGCGTACGTCCTTGGCCTTGGCTTCGGTCTGGATCGGCGTGGGTGGGTTGTTTACCGGAATGGACTCGCCCTGGGCCACCAGCGCGCTCAACTCGGTGATGCGCGCCTTGTGAGCTGCGCTGGTCTTGTTGAGGTTTAACAGGCGCTGGTTGACGTTGAGCTCCAGGCGGGTCAACAACAGTTTGAGCGCCGGGGTCATGAATTGGCCAGGGAACGTCTCGGTGATTTCACCGCAACGACGCATGCGATCGTTGAGCTCGATCACGGTGCGTTGTTTTTCCAGCTTGTTGTTTTCCACCACGTGGTTCATGTAGCCAATGGCGATCAGTATTGCGATCCCGGCTATTACCAGCAGGGTGATCATGAGTGGTGTCACCGGTGTGACCTCTTTATAGGGTTTACAGTGGAGTGTAGTGACTGGGCCAGCTATCGGATAGGACTGATCGACCAATTGCCCAGGTAGTTTCTTCTATATAGGTACGCGCTCCCTGCATGGATGCACATTGCCATCATTTGCTTGAGCGAACTATAACGTCTTGTCGTGCGCCAGAATATAGGCGCCAAGGCCTGGACGGGCAGAATGCCCATGAAAGCCTGCAAGCGCAGGCGAAGTCATTGATTTTAATAAATTTATCCTTGGGGGTTGACGATCTACCAATCCATCCATAGAATGCGCGCCACTTAAAGCGTAAAGCACACAGCAAAACGCGTTGAGTAGTGAATGTTGTACGTGTGTCCCCTTCGTCTAGTGGCCTAGGACACCGCCCTTTCACGGCGGTAACAGGGGTTCGAGTCCCCTAGGGGACGCCATATGCGGGAATAGCTCAGTTGGTAGAGCACGACCTTGCCAAGGTCGGGGTCGCGAGTTCGAGTCTCGTTTCCCGCTCCAATTTTTAAGCAGTGTTGCCTTTGGGCGGCATTGAGTGAAACCAGGGCCACGTCTTCGGGCGAAGCCTCTGGGCACTGAGATACACACCATGTGTTTCAGTAGCGTGTCCCCTTCGTCTAGTGGCCTAGGACACCGCCCTTTCACGGCGGTAACAGGGGTTCGAGTCCCCTAGGGGACGCCATTTGCGGGAATAGCTCAGTTGGTAGAGCACGACCTTGCCAAGGTCGGGGTCGCGAGTTCGAGTCTCGTTTCCCGCTCCAAATTTTAAGCAGTGTTGCCTTTGGGCGACATTGAGTGAAACCAGGGCCGCGTCTTCGGGCGAGGCCTCTGGGCACTGAGATACACACCATGTGTTTCAGTAGCGTGTCCCCTTCGTCTAGTGGCCTAGGACACCGCCCTTTCACGGCGGTAACAGGGGTTCGAGTCCCCTAGGGGACGCCATTTGCGGGAATAGCTCAGTTGGTAGAGCACGACCTTGCCAAGGTCGGGGTCGCGAGTTCGAGTCTCGTTTCCCGCTCCATATTCAACAAAAACGCCGATCAGTGATGATCGGCGTTTTTGTTTGTGCTTGATTTATAAAGACCTCGTCGTCAGAGCTTGGGCATTTGCCCGATTCGCCCCATCATCTCGGTCACGTTCTGCAAATCCAGGAGGAACTGGTCGACTGTCTTGAATTCACCGTTGGTGTGGCCGGTATATTTGGTATCGAGTCTGGCAAGGCCGAATTGCACGCCGTTGGGCAGGTCATGGACCGATGTAGCGGCTGCGGACGCGCCGAACTTGGGCTCCATGCCAAGGTTCTCGGTGGCCACGGCCAGCAATGCTTTGACCCATTCACCCTCGGGGTTGCGGTGCATCGGCTCGGCAATCGAGCAATCGATGGTCATCGCCACCCCGGTCTGTTGGCTCCAGGCTTGCAGCTTTTCATCGATATCGGTTTTGAGTACTTCTGTGGCCCTGCCCTTCGGCACTCGCAGATTGACCGTCACGGTGAAAGCTCTTTCGTCCATACCGATATAGGTCAAGGAGGTGGTCAGTGGCCCCATGAATGCATCGGTAAAGCCAATCCCCAGTTTGTTGCCCAGATAATCCAGGCCCCAGTTGTCGGTGGCGTAGCGCGCTGCGTCAGTGATGTGGTTGCGCTTGAGGGCGATTTTTCCCGCCAACTCGTGGATCAGGCCCAATATCCTGGCGACGGGGTTTACACCTGACTCGGGTTCCGAGGAATGGGCCGCAACCCCCGTAACCGTTAGCTTGACGTCCTTGCCGACGACCTCGGCGGTCACCTCGAAGTCGCCGCCATTGCCCTTGGCATAGTCGGCGCCAGTCTTTTGCAGGACGGCCGCCAATTGTGCCGGGTTGTCATCGGCAAAAGTCGCGACGGCCGTCCGCGGGATCTGGTTCGCGGCAAGTCCTCCCGTCACGGAGGTGATTTCGGCGCCCTTGCCCTGTGCGTCGCGCCGGGGGAAATGGGTAACTAGCGTGCCGTAGCCCTTCTCGGCGATCACCACGGGATAGCCGCCATCGAGTGCGATGTTGTAGTTGGGGGTTGGGTTGCGTGAAAAGTAGTAGGCGATCGCATCGCCGGCGATCTCCTCGGTGGTATCCACCAGTAGTTTGAAACTGCGTACCTGCGGCAGTTGTTCTTCCTTGATGACTTTCATTGCATATAGCGCCACGACGATCCCGTTTTTGTCATCCTCCGTGCCTCGGCCATACAGGCGGTTACCTACCTGAGTAACCTGGAATGGATCGAGGCGTGTGCCGTCTTCAAGCACCCAGTCCTCTGGATTGGCTGGTACCACGTCGGCATGCGCATGGATTCCCACGACCTCGTTGCCGCTATCGCCCAAGGATATTTCATATACGCGGTTGTCGACGTTGCGAAATGTCAGGTTGAACGATCGGGCAATGCGTTCGAGGGTGTAGGCGAACCGAAGGAACTCGGGATTTTCATGCTGAGCGACGCCTTCCACGCGGAAGGTTGGGATGGCCACCAGTTCACCCAGGGTATCGATGGCTGCATCACGGTATTTGAGTCGTGCATACAAGCCAAGCAGTCGATGAAGCTGGTTTTGCTGCTCGTTGGTAAGGTCCTTGGCATCGAGGAAGGCATTGATTGCCGGTGCGAGTGTTTGGCTGACGGCGAGGCTGCTGGTGCCCAGGCGTCTCAGGAACTCACGAAAATCGGTGAACGATGTCTCACTGAAAGTCGAGAGAATGACTGAACTCTGCTGCTGGGTAATGTTGGCGTATGTGGGCAGGGAGAATGTTGAAAGGCTGCCGGCGAGCGCAGTGGCGGCGAGCAGTGCTTTGAGTGGGTTGTTCATTATTATGGCACTCCTATCTGCGTAGGTAGTTGGAGAGGCCTGTCGAAACTAGCACCCAATGCCATGGAAAGTGGTGTCGAACAGCAGCCTGAAAGACTCATAGGGGCTGAGGTCGAGCAAAACAGGAGGTTTCCTACGCATGTTCTGCCCAGACAAGAACGCCGCTCTGAGGGGGAGCGGCGTTTTCATATGGGTGAGAGCAGAGGTTTCAGAGTTTCGGCAACTGCCCCACACGCCCCATCATTTCCGTGACGATCTGCAGGTCCAGCAAGAACTGCTCGACCGTCTTGAACTCATTGTCGGTATGCCCGGTGTACTTCACCTCCGGCCGCGCCAGGCCGAATTGCACGCCGTTCGGCAGCTCATGCACCGAGGTTGCGCCGGCCGAGGTGCCGAACCTGTGTTCCATGCCCAGGTTTTCACTGGCTACCGCGAGCAAGGCCTTCACCCATTCACCTTCCGGGTTGCGGAACATCGGCTCGGCGACCGAGTAAGTGAAGTTCACGTTGACCTTGGTCTGCTTGTCCCAGGCGCTCAGCTTCTCGGCGATCTGGGCCTTGAGTTTCTCCGGGGACTTGCCCTTCGGCACCCGCAGGTTCACCGCCAGCTTGAAAGTGTTGTCATCCAGGCCGACAAAGGTCAGTGAGGTGGTCAATGGCCCCATGAATTCATCGGAGAAACCCACGCCCAATTTACCGCCCAGATAATCCAGGCCCCAGTTATCGGACGCATACCGCGCAGCGTCGGTGATGTGGTTGTGCTTGAGGGCGATCTTGCCGTCGACGCTGTGGATCAGCTCCAGCATGCGCGCCACCGGGTTGATACCGGATTCCGGCTCGGAGGAGTGGGCCGACACACCGGTGACGGTCAGTTTGACGTCCTTGCCATCGACCTTGGCGGTGACCTCGAAGTCGCCCCCGTTGCGCTTGGCGTATTCGGTGCCGGCCGTTTGCAGGCTGGCCGCCAATTGCGCAGGCGTGTCGCTGATAAAGGTGGCGACCGAGGCCGACGGAATCTGGTTGGTCGCCATGCCGCCCGTCATTGCGACGATTTCTGCACCTTTGCCTTCGCCCGTGCGACGCGGGAACGTGGCCATGACGGTGCCATACCCCTTCTCGGCAATCACCACCGGGTAGCCGCCATCCAGCGCCAGGTTGTATTGCGGTGTGGGGTTGTGTTCAAAGTAATAAGGGATCGCGTCGCCGGAGGTCTCCTCGGTGGTGTCCACCAGCAGCTTGAAGTGGCGCGCCAGCGGCAGCTTTTCTTCTTTGATCACCTTCATCGCGTACATCGCTACCACGATGCCGTTCTTGTCGTCCTCGGTGCCGCGACCGTACATGCGGTCGCCGATCAACGTGACCTTGAACGGGTCGAGTTTGGTGCCGTCCTTGAGCACCCAGTTTTCCGGCGTCACCGGCACTACGTCGGCGTGTGCGTGAATGCCGACCACTTCGTCGCCGCTGCCTCCCAGCGAGATTTCGTACACGCGGTTATCGACGTTGCGGAAGTCCAGGTTGAAGGTCTTGGCCAGGGCCTGGATCTTGTCGGCGATCTTGAGGAACTCCGGGTTTTGGTATTGCGGCACGCCGTCCACATTGAACGTCGGAATTTCCACCAGCTCGCGCAGGGTTTCCAGGGCTGCCTTGCCGTATTTCACCCGCGTATAAATGCCCAGCAGGCGGTTGATCTCGTTTTGCTGGTCGGCGCTCAAGGTTTGGTTATCGAGGAAGGCGCCGATCGCCGGGCCCACGTCATCGGTTTTGCCCAGGTCGCCCTTGGCCAGGGTGCCGAGGAAACCACGAAAATCGGTGACGGACGTTTCGTTGAACTGTTTGAGAATCGCCGTACTTTGTGACGGCGTGATATTAGCGAAGGCGGGCGAGGTCACTAACGAAAGGCCAGCCGCGAACAGGGTGGCCGCCGCCAATTGCTTGAGTGGAAAGTGCATTGTTGAAAGCATTCCTTTGCAAGGTGGGAGTAGGGCGTTTCTGATCGATCTGTCAGAAACATTTCTACACACTACCACTACTCGGGTGGCCATGGTCAAGGCTGGCCAGGGTATGGCCACACCCCTCAATCGAGGGTGTAACGCACCGACAGTGCGCCCTTTTTCTCTGATAAGGCCAGGATCGTCACTTGGCCCAATTCGCTGAGCGTTTGCACGTGGGTACCGCCGCAGGCATAGACGGGCAATTCACCGAAGCCCACTTCACGGGTGCCGTCTTCCAGGGCCGTATGGCGTGGGAAGTCCGCCGCGATCCATTGGTTGACTTGCTGTTGAATCACTTCGGCATTCATCGCTTGAGCGGCCTCGCCGCGGATAAAGGTGATTTTGCCTTCACCTGGCCAGTGGTGCGCCTTGATCGGCTTCCAGCCCAGGGTTTCACCAGCGTTGCCGATCAAGTGCCCGGCCGAATGCAGGCGGCTATGCAGGGCGCGGCGTTGTGCATCGACGCGCACGGTGATTGGCCCGGGCGCCACGGGTTGGTCGAGGTAATGCACCACGCAATCGGCCTCAAGGGCCACGCGCAGTACGTTGCTTTCGCCGAGCTGGCCGGTGTCGAAGGGCTGGCCGCCGCCCTGCGGGTGAAAAATCGTCGACCGCAGGATCACCGCAAACTGGCCCTCGCGGGGTATGCAACTGATCACTTCAAGTTCGGCGGTCAGGTGGTCATGGGTGAAAAACAGGCGCTCGGTCATTTCTACATCCGCATCAGGGTTCTGTGGGCAGTATAAATAGTGCGCCGATGAGTGATAATCCGCGCAATTATCAATGGACCTATGCGTCATGAGCATCAATCTTCCTTTGCCGCTACTGGGCGAAATGGCAATTTTCGTCAAAGTGGTGGAAACCGGCAGCTTCTCCGAAGCGGCGCGACAGTTGAGCGTTTCGCCGTCGGCGGTGAGCCGCAGTATTTCGCGCCTGGAGAAGGCCCTGGCCACGCGCTTGCTGCAACGCACCACGCGCAAATTGCGCCTGAGCGAAGGCGGTGAAGAAGTCTTCAAGCGCTGCAAGGAGATGGTCAGTGCGGCGCGCTCGGTAATGGAGGTCAGTGGCCAGTTCACTCATGAAGCCGAGGGCCTGGTGCGGGTCAGCGTGCCCAAGGCGGTGGGGCGGTTTGTGGTGCATCCGCATATGCCGGCGTTCCTGCGGCGCTATCCCAAGGTGGATGTGCAGTTAATCCTAGAAGACCGGCATGTGGACCTGATCGACGATAACGTCGACCTGAGCATCCGCATTACCGACAGCCCGCCGCCGGGGCTGGTGGGGCGACAGTTGTTGCCGATCGAGCATTTGCTCTGCGCGACGCCGCACTATCTGGCCGAACACGGCACGCCGGCGCATCCCCATGATTTGCTGCAGCACAGTTGCATTTACCTTGGCGAAACCCCGGCTGACTCACGCTGGAAATTTCGTCAGGGCGGCAAGGCCGTCACCGTCGGCGTGCGCGGGCGCTATGTGGCGAATCACACCGGCGTGCGGCTGGATGCGGTGTTGCAGCATGTGGGTATCGCTAGCCTGCCGTACTTTACGGCGCGTCATGCGCTGGAGGAGGGGCGATTGGTCCAGGTGTTGCCAGGGTGGGATTTTATTGCGTCCTACCATGGCGACGCATGGTTGCTGCATTCGCCCACGCGCTACCTGCCGCCGAAGTTGCGGGTGTTTATCGACTATCTGGTGGAGTGCATGGCGAAGGAGCCGACATTGCGTCGACGGTAGAAACGCAATGGAAATGTGTGCGGGCGTGCTCGCACACAGACTGGAATTCAGCATTCTCCAGATCAGTGCTTGCTCTGATCCTGGGGCATCGCCATCAACTGCTTTTCCTGGTTCCAATCGAACGGTTCGTCGTTCTGTTCGGCTTCATAGCGACGCTCTTCCAGGGCCTGGTACAGGTCCAGTTCTTCGTCGGGCATAAAGTGCAGGCAATCGCCGCCAAAGAACCACAGCAGGTCGCGCGGCACCAGGTGGGCAATTTGCGGGTAGCGCAGGATGACCTGGCTCATCAGGTCTTGGCCCAGGTACTGGCTCTCGATCGGGTCGATGGGCAGCAGAGCGCGCAATTCGTCAAAGCGCTCCAGGAACAGGGTGTGGCTTTCCTCGGGCACCTGTTCGGCTTCGCCGACGGCAACCAGGATGCTGCGCAGGTGGTCGAGCAAGACGAGATGATCGGCAACGACGTTGGACACGAGATAAGTCCTCTAAAGCAAAAACGGGCGCGAGAGTATATAGCTCAAGCGCCCGTATTTATATGACCGCTCGACTCAGCGGGTTTTGCCCTCTGCCTGGCTCAGTTCTTCCTTGCTGAAATCATCCACGTCGATCACCTTGCGTCGCGCCGCTTCGGCGTCACGCAGGGCCTGCGCTTCGGCCGGTTGCAGCACGCCGGCGTGCAGCGCGGCGTCAATGGCATGCTCGCCGGCGGCCGGTTTGACCTGGCCGCTTTTCAGCGCGGTGTGGAGTTTTTTCTGCAGCGGATGGCTGGCGCCGAGCAGATCGTAAGCCTGTTGCAGCGCGCCTACCGGATCGTCCGCCGATTGCGGGCGGTAGCAGCCGGCCAGCAATTCTTCCAGGGTCGGGTCGCCTTTGGCGCGGCCGATCACCGCAGCCACTTGGGCATCCAGTGCATCCGACGGCCCGGTGTGGCGACGGCCGAACGGGAACACGATCACCCGCAGCAGGCAGCCGAGCACCTTGTTCGGGAAGTTGCTCAGCAGTTCATCCAGTGCGCGTTCCGATTCGCCAAGGCTTTCTTCCATGGCCCAGGCAAACAGCGGTTCCAGATGGTCGGGCGAATCCAGGTCGTAATAACGCTTGAGCGCCGCCGACGCCAGGTACATGTGGCTCAGCACATCGCCCAAGCGTGCCGACAGGCGTTCGCGGCGTTTCAGCTCGCCGCCCAGCAGCATCATGCTCAAGTCGGCGAGCAGGGCGAACGCGGCGGCCTGGCGATTGAGTGCACGGAAATAGCCTTGGCTCAAGCGGTTGCCGGGGGCTTTCTCGAAATGCCCAACGCCGAGATTCAGTACCAGGGTGCTGGCAGCGTTGCCCACGGCAAAACCAATATGCTGCATCAGCAGGCCATCGAACTCTTTCAGCGCCTGGTCGTGGTCTTCACGACCGGCCAGGGCCATTTCCTTGAGCACGAACGGATGGCAGCGGATGGCGCCCTGGCCGAAGATCATCAGGTTGCGCGAGAGGATATTCGCGCCTTCCACCGTGATGAAAATGGGCGCGCCTTGCCAGCTGCGGCCCAGGTAGTTGTTCGGGCCCATGATGATGCCCTTGCCGCCGTGCACGTCCATGGCGTGGCTGATGCACTCGCGGCCGCGCTCGGTGAGGTGGTATTTGAGGATCGCCGACAGCACTGAGGGTTTCTCGCCCAGGTCGACGGCGTTGGCGGTGAGCATGCGGGCGCTGTCCATCAGCCAGGCGTTACCGCCGATACGCGCCAGGGCTTCCTGGATTCCTTCGAAAGCCGACAGCGGCACATTGAACTGCTCGCGCACCTGAGCATATTGGCCGGTCACCAGGCTGGTGAACTTGGCCGCGCCGGTGCCGACCGCCGGCAGGGAAATTGAACGGCCTACCGACAGGCAATTCATCAGCATCATCCAGCCCTTGCCGAGCATTTCCTGGCCGCCGATGAGGTAGTCCAGGGGGATGAACACATCCTTGCCGGAGTTGGGGCCGTTCATGAAGGCGGCGCCGAGCGGCAGGTGGCGACGGCCGATTTCCACGCCAGGGGTATCGGTAGGAATCAACGCGAGGCTGATGCCCAGGTCTTCTTCTTCACCCAGCAGGTGGTCCGGGTCATAGGCCTTGAAGGCGAGCCCGAGCAAGGTCGCGACCGGGCCGAGGGTGATGTAGCGTTTTTCCCAGTTCAGGCGCAGGCCCAGGGTTTCCTGGCCTTCCCATTCACCTTTGCAGATCACGCCGGTGTCGGGCATGGCGCCTGCGTCGGAGCCCGCCAGCGGGCCGGTGAGGGCGAAACACGGGATGTCGTCGCCACGCGCAAGGCGCGGCAGGTAGTGGTTGCGTTGCTCATCGGTGCCGTAATGCAGCAACAGTTCGGCCGGGCCGAGGGAGTTGGGCACCATCACAGTGGACGCCAGGTCGCCGCTGCGTGTGGCCAGCTTCATCGCGACCTGGGAGTGGGCGTAGGCGGAGAAGCCCTTGCCGCCGTATTCCTTGGGGATGATCAGGGCAAAGAAACCGTGGGTCTTGATGTGCTCCCAGGCGGCGGGCGGCAGGTCCATGGCCTGGCCGATTTCCCAGTCGCTGACCATGGCGCAGAGTTCTTCGGTGGGGCCGTCGATGAAGGCCTGTTCTTCTTCGGTCAATCGGGCCTTGGGGTAGGCCAGCAATTTGTCCCAGTCGGGGCGACCGCTGAACAGCTCGCCGTCCCACCACACGGTGCCGGCGTCGATGGCGTCGCGCTCGGTTTCGGACATCGGCGGCAGGACTTTCTGAAACCAACTGAACAGTGGTTTGGTGAAGTATTGGCGGCGCAGGTCGGGCAGCAACAAGGGCGCGGCGACGATGGCGATCAACACCCAGAAGATCAGCAGCAGCCAATCCGGTGCATGGCTCCAGGCCCCCATCGCCAACAAGTAAACGGCAACCACGCCCAAGGCGGGCAGGGGCGCCGTGCGGCGGTGCGCCAGGTAAGCAACGCCGACCACCAGAACCAGTATCCACAACAACAGCATATTCAATCCTCCGTGAACCAGGGCGAAACCACCAAGGAGCTTAGTCGGCATCCTAGAAAGCGCGGTGGTCGGGGTGTAACGAGTTGTACGGGAGGCAACGATCAGCAGGCGCCGACATTTGGCCGAATCGTCGTTATCTCTGCGGCAGGCCGGTCGTTAGACTTCAGGCTTCCTTTGGAGATAAAGCTCATGGAAACGTACCTGAGTCCCAGCCGCTTCATCGATAGTGACCACCCTGCGGTGGTGGAGTTCGCCGAAAAAAACCGCGGAACCCATGCGAATTTACGTGACCAGGCAGTCAGTCTCTATCTCGCCGTACGCGAGGCTGTGCGCTACAACCCCTACACCTTCAGCCGCGACCCCGGCACGTTGAACGCCAGCTTCGCCCTGGCTACCCGCGAGAGCTACTGTGTGCCCAAGGCCACCTTGCTCGCCGCCTGCGCCCGCCATTGCGGTATCCCCGCGCGCATCGGCCTGGCGGATGTGCGTAATCACCTGTCGACCCCGCGTCTGCTCGCGTTGCTCAAGAGTGATGTGTTCGCCATGCACGGTTACACCGAGCTGTACCTGGACGGTGGCTGGGTCAAGGCCACGCCGGCGTTCAATCAGCAATTGTGTGAGCTATTCGATGTGCCGCCGCTGGAATTCGATGGGGTTAACGACAGCGTGTTCCATGCGTTCAATCGCCAAGGCCAGCGTTCGATGGAGTACGTGCTGGACCATGGGCAATTTGCCGATGTGCCCGAAGAAATGTTCTTCGCTCATATTCAGAAATGTTACCCGCACCTGTTTGCCGAACACATGCCGAGCCTGCTGGGCGACTTGCAGAGCGATTTAAGCCGTGGGTGAACCGGCGTATGCTGCTGCGTTCATCAAGCCATGTTCACCACAATAAGGCGCGGTCATGCTGAAGATCTGGGGTCGTAAAAATTCATCCAATGTCAGGAAAGCACTGTGGTGCGCCGAGGAGCTCGGCCTGGACTATGAGGCAATTGATGCGGGCGGGGCTTTTGGTGTGGTCGATACCCCGCAGTACCGGGCGCTGAACCCCAATGGCCGGGTGCCGATGATTCAGGACGGCGACTTTGCGTTGTGGGAGTCCAACACCATTGTGCGTTACCTCTGCGCCAAGCACGCGTCGGCGTTTTACCCAAGCGACCTGCAAGCCCGTGCCAATGCCGAAAAGTGGATGGACTGGACCACCTCGACCCTGGCCGAGCCCTTCAAGATCGTGTTCTGGGGGGTATTGCGTACCCCCGCAGAAAAACAGGACTGGCACGCCATCCACGCAGGACGCCAAGCCTGCATTGATGCGCTCCAGACGGTCGAGCAGGCCCTCGCCGGGCAGCCTTACCTGTCCGGCGACGCTTTCGGCATGGGGGACATCCCCTTGGGCTGTTTCATTTACGCCTGGTTCGAAATGCCCATCGAACGTCCTGCAATGCCCCATCTAGAGGCCTGGTACCAACGCCTGCAGCAGCGGCCGGCGTATCGCAAAGCGGTCATGACCGTGTTGACTTAATACTGACTATTAATACAGGTGACTGTACTTGTGCGACGCGGGCACGCACCATGCTCGCCATGCGCCGCGGGTTGAACTACCTGCGGTGCGCCCTCATCTATTCTTTCTATTCCCTTCTTTGGTGCGTATTCCGATATGAGTTCCGCTCTGTCCATCCGGCAGCTAACCAAAACCTACGGCAACGGTTTCCAGGCCCTGAGTGGTATCGATCTGGACGTCGCCGAAGGTGACTTCTTCGCCTTGCTCGGCCCCAACGGCGCAGGTAAATCCACCACCATCGGTATCCTCTCGACCCTGGTGAACAAGACCAGCGGCACGGTGAATATTTTCGGTCATGACCTGGATAAATCCCCGGCGGCGCTCAAGCGCTCTATCGGCGTGGTGCCCCAGGAATTCAACTTCAACCAGTTCGAAAAGACCTTCGACATCGTCGTGACCCAGGCCGGTTACTACGGCATTCCGATGAAAGTCGCCAAGGAGCGCGCCGAGCAATACCTGACCCAACTGGGCCTGTGGGACAAGCGCGATGTGCCTTCGCGCTCGCTGTCCGGTGGTATGAAACGCCGCTTGATGATCGCCCGCGCACTGGTGCACGAACCGCGCCTGCTGATCCTCGATGAGCCCACCGCCGGCGTGGACATCGAGCTGCGTCGCTCGATGTGGACCTTCCTCACCGAGCTGAACGAGAAGGGCATCACCATCATCCTCACCACCCATTACCTGGAAGAGGCTGAGCAGCTGTGCCGCAATATCGGCATCATCGACCACGGCACCATCGTCGAGAACACCAGCATGCGTAACCTGCTGGGCCAGTTGCATGTGGAAACCTTCCTGCTCGACCTGAAGAACAATCTGTCGGTGCCGCCGCAACTGCTCGGCTACCCGAGCCGCCTGGTGGACAGCCACACCCTGGAAGTCCAGGTCGACAAAGCCATGGGCATTACCGCGCTGTTCACGCAGTTGGCAACCCAGAACATCGAAGTGCTGAGCCTGCGTAACAAAACCAATCGCCTTGAGGAGTTGTTCGTGTCCCTGGTGGAGAAAAATCTGACGAAGGTGGCGGTATGAGTTCCGAACTGCAACCTAACCTCGTTGCGCTGCAAACCATCGTCTACCGCGAAGTGAAGCGCTTTACCCGGATCTGGCCGCAGACGTTGCTGCCGCCGGCGATCACCATGGTCCTGTATTTCGTGATCTTCGGTAACCTGATCGGTCGGCAGATCGGCGACATGGGTGGTTTCACCTACATGGAGTACATCGTGCCGGGCCTGATCATGATGTCAGTGATCACCAACTCCTACGGCAACGTGGTGTCGAGTTTCTTCGGCAGCAAGTTCCAGCGCTCCATCGAAGAATTGATGGTGTCGCCGGTGTCGCCGCACACCATTCTGATCGGCTACACCTTGGGTGGCGTGCTGCGCGGTTTGATGGTCGGGGTGATCGTGACGCTGTTGTCACTGTTCTTCACGCAGCTGCAAGTGCATCACCTCGGGGTGACGATTCTGGTGGTGGTGCTCACGGCGACGATCTTCTCGCTGCTGGGGTTTATCAACGCCGTGTTTGCACGCAACTTCGATGATATTTCGATCATCCCAACCTTCGTGCTGACGCCGCTGACCTACCTGGGCGGCGTGTTCTATTCCATCACCTTGCTGCCACCGTTCTGGCAGACCGTGTCACTGGCCAACCCGGTGCTGCACATGGTCAACGCCTTCCGCTACGGCATCCTGGGTGTGTCGGATATCAAGATCAGCGTGGCGATCACCTTCATGATCGTGGCCACCGTGGTGTTGTATATCGGTTGCGCGCGGTTGTTGGTGAGTGGGCGTGGGATGCGTACGTAAGTACTGATCTGAACGCGGTAAAAAATGTGGGAGGGGGCTTACATCCCGATAGCGGTGGCGCAGTCAAAACTATGTGGACTGTTACACCGCCATCGGGGGCAAGCCCCCTCCCACATTTGGTTTTGTATGAGGCCTTATGACTTCAGCGCCAGCTCGATCAGCTCGTGCAGTTGTTCAACTTCCAACGGTGCGCTTGAAAACAGAATGCGAAACACCGTCGGCGCCGCCAGCAGGTTGATCAAACGGTCCACGCTCGGTGGCGCCTGGTCCGGGTAGCGGTCGACAATCGCCTGCAACTGCCCACTCAAGATGCTCACGCAATATCCTGGCGTCACGCTGCACTGCACGTCACGCATCATGTTGCGCCCCGGCGCCGAACTCATTTCATCCAGATATTGCTCGGCCCAGGCTTGCAGGTCACCGCGCAGGCTGCCGGTGTTGGCCGGTTCGCTGTCGGGGCGCATGCGCGCCAGGGCCACGTCGGCGAGCAGCACCGACAGGTCGCCCCAGCGTCGGTAGATGGTCGACGGGGTGACGCCTGCGCGCGCGGCTATCATCGGCACGGTCACGCTCGTGCGTTCATGGGTCTCCAGCAGTTCGCGCATTGCCGAATGAACGGATTCTTGTACCCGGGCACTACGGCCTCCCGGGCGGAGGCCTTCTTTAATCACCATGTTTGTGACCTTAACACAAAGAATTTGCTTTAAGTGCTGGCCGGTCGCACACTCCACAAAAGCAAAATATTAGCTTTAGCGGAGCGTGCCCATGCCCAACCTGACGTCTCATCGTTCCAGTCTGGTGTTCCTCGCGATCACCTTGCTCACATTCCTGGCCGCCTCCAGCGCGCCGACGCCGTTGTACCCTCTGTATCAGGAAGGCCTGCATTTCTCGGCAGGCATGCTCACGCTGATCTTTGGCGTGTACGCCTTGAGCCTGCTGGCGGCGCTGCTGACCGTGGGGTCGTTGTCGGACCATCTGGGGCGCAGGCCGGTGATTTTTGCCGCGCTGGTCCTGAACATGCTGGCGATGCTGCTATTTATCAATGAAAGCAGCGTGGCCTGGCTGATTGCCGCGCGTACATTGCAGGGCTTTGCCACCGGCATGGCCACGGCGGTGCTGGGGGCGGCGTTGCTCGATACCGATCGCCAGCGAGGGCCGCTGATCAACAGTGTGGCGCCGATGTTGGGGATGGCGTGCGGGGCGATGGGATGCAGCCTGCTGGTGGAGTTTGCACCGTTCCCGACCACCTTGATTTACGCGGTGCTGTTCAGCCTGATGCTGTTACAAGCCTTGTATGTAGTGCGCTTGCCGGAAACCGTCAGCCGGATACCGGGAGCGCTGGCCTCGCTGTGGCCCACCTTGCACGTGCCGGCCCAGGCTCGCCGCGCGTTATGGGTGGCGTTGCCGGTAGACGTCGCGGTATGGGCCATGGGAGGTTTTTATCTGTCCCTCGCGCCGTCGCTGGTGCGGGCGGCGACCGGCTCCACATCCCATCTGATCGGTGGCGGGTTGGTGGCCGTGCTGACATTGAGCGCAGCGCTGATGATCTACAGCCTGCGCAATCGCTCGGCCGACAGGCTCCTGCGCCTGGGGGCTGTATTGCTGGCGGTGGGTGTGGCGTTGATCCTGAGCGCTGTGCACGCCGGCAGCTTGCCGTTATTTTTTGTCGCCACGCTGATCGCCGGCAGTGGCTTCGGAACCGGGTTCCTTGGGGCTGTGCGCAGCGTCGTACCGCTGGCCTTGCCCCACGAGCGGGCGGGTTTGATGTCGGCGTTCTATGTGCTGAGTTACCTGGCGTTCTGCGTGCCATCACTGTTGGCGGGTAATCTGATCCGCAGCGTTGGTTTAATTGCCACTACGGATGCGTATGGGGCGCTGTTGATCGGGCTGACACTCAGTGCCTTGGTCGCGCTGCTCATGCAGGATTCTTCCAGGCGCAAGGCGACATCCAGCCCTTGATCCGGTAATAATCGCCGATTCAAAAAGCCGTGAGATTCAAGCATGAAGATCATTCGCAGCAAGGACTTCACCGGCAGCCGTGCCTGGGAAGCATTGGATATTGCCAACATGAACGGCATCACCACCCGTTTGCACTGGACCGACCAGCCGTATCGCTGGCACACCAACGACGGTGAAGAAGTGTTTGTGGTGCTGGATGGGCGGGTAAACATGTACTACCGCGACCATGGGTTGGAGCAGGTGGCGGAGCTGGCGGTGGGGGATATTTTCTACGCCAGCGTCGGCACCGAGCACGTGGCTCATCCCCAGGGCCCTGCGCGAATTCTGGTGATAGAAAGCGAGGGCAGTGTTTAGCGCTTATCGGCAAAATAGATAACAGTTAGAGATATTACCCGTTATATAGATATTCGATCAGGTTCTACCATGGTCCCACCCTCATGCGAGGAAGAGGATTGCCATCATGACCTGCTCGACTACTGCCCGCTTCAAACCCTTCAGCCACCTGACCCGCCCTCGGGAAGTGATTCGCCAGTTCACCCCCAACTGGTTTGCCGCGACCATGGGCACCGGGGTGCTGGCGCTGGCCTTGGCGCAGTTGCCCGTCACTCTGCCAGGTGTGCAGGCGCTCGCCGAAGGGCTTTGGCTGTTGACCATTGGCCTGTTCCTGCTGTTCAGCGTTTTGTATGCGGCGCGGTGGGTGATGTTTTTTCACGAGGCGCGCCGGATCTTCGGGCATTCCACGGTTTCGATGTTTTTCGGCACCATTCCCATGGGCCTGGCAACCATTCTTAACGGCTTGTTGCTGTTCGGCCTGCCGCGCTGGGGTGCCGATGTGATTCCGCTGGCCGAAGCGCTGTGGTGGCTGGACGTGGCCATGGCGCTGGCCTGCGGTGTGCTGATCCCGTTCATGATGTTTACCCGTCAGGAACACAGCATCGACCAGATGACCGCCGTGTGGCTGCTGCCTGTAGTCGCCGCTGAAGTCGCCGCAGCCAGCGGTGGCTTGCTCGCGCCACACCTGGCAGATGCCCATGGGCAATTGGTGATGCTGGTGACCAGCTACGTGCTATGGGCGTTTTCCCTGCCGGTGGCGTTCAGCATCCTGACTATCCTGATGCTGCGCATGGCCCTGCATAAATTGCCCCACGCCAATATGGCCGCGTCGAGTTGGCTGGCGCTCGGTCCCATCGGCACCGGGGCCCTTGGGATGTTGTTGCTGGGCGGCGATGCTCCCGTCATCTTTGCCGCCAATGGCTTGCCCGGCGTCGGTGAAATTGCCGGCGGCCTTGGCCTGATCGCGGGTATCACCCTGTGGGGCTTCGGCCTGTGGTGGATGCTGATCGCAGTGCTGATCACCCTGCGTTACTTGCGCGCCGGTATCCCGTTCAACCTCGGTTGGTGGGGGTTTACCTTCCCATTGGGGGTGTATGCCCTGGCCACGCTGAAACTGGCAGCCGTGCTGCACCTGGGCTTCTTCGGCGTAATGGGCTGCGTGTTGGTAGCGGCCTTGGCGCTGATGTGGTGGGTTGTCGCCAAGCGCACCGTGCAAGGCGCCTACAAAGGTGAGCTTTTTGTTTCACCCTGCATTGCAGGATTAGGGAATAAGTAAGCGCGATTAGGTAAAGTCGTGGCCTGATAAATAAAGGCCACGCAGGAACACGGACGATGAGCCACCCCTCGCAATTTACCTTGCTGCGCACACGGCGCTTTTTGCCGTTCTTCGTTACCCAGTTGCTGGGCGCTTTCAACGACAACATCTTCAAGCAGTCGTTGATCCTGGCCATTCTCTACAAGCTCACCATCGACGGTGACCGCTCTATCTGGGTCAACCTGTGCGCGCTGCTGTTTATCCTGCCGTTTTTCCTGTTCTCGGCGTTGGCCGGGCAGTTTGGCGAGAAATTCAACAAGGATGCGCTGATCCGCGCGATCAAGATCGGCGAGATCGTGATCATGGCCGTGGGCGCCACAGGCTTCCTGACCAACCATCTGGAGCTGATGCTGCTGGCGCTGTTTGCCATGGGCACGCACTCGGCGCTGTTCGGCCCGGTCAAGTATTCGATCATGCCCCAGGCCCTGCACGACGACGAGTTGGTGGGCGGCAACGGCTTGGTGGAAATGGGCACCTTCCTGGCTATTCTGGCCGGCACTATCGGTGCGGGAGTGATGATGTCGTCCGCCCACTATGCGCCTGTGGTGTCCGTGGCGATTGTTGGCGTCGCGGTGCTGGGTTACCTGGCCAGTCGCAGCATTCCCCGTGCGGCGGCGTCGACCCCGCAGCTGCGCCTGGACTGGAACATCTTCACCCAGTCCTGGGCCACCTTGCGCATGGGCCTGGGCCAGACGCCGGCGGTGTCGCGCTCGATCGTCGGCAACTCATGGTTCTGGTTCGTCGGGGCGATCTACCTGACGCAGATCCCCGCGTACGCCAAAGAGTGGTTGTATGGCGACGAAACCGTGGTGACGTTGATCCTCACCGTGTTTTCGGTGGGTATCGCCCTCGGTTCGATGCTCTGCGAGAAACTTTCCGGGCGTAAGGTGGAAATCGGCCTGGTGCCCTTTGGCTCATTCGGCCTGACGGTGTTCGGCCTGTTGCTGTGGTGGCATTCCGGCGGCTTCGTGCAGAACATCCAGGCCAACGACTGGCTGGCGGTGCTCAGTGTCGGTCAGGCGTGGTGGGTGTTGTTCGATATCCTCGGCCTGGGGGTGTTCGGCGGTTTCTATATCGTGCCGCTGTATGCGCTGATCCAGTCGCGTACCGCCGAGCACGAGCGCGCACGGGTGATTGCCGCCAACAACATCCTCAACGCGCTGTTCATGGTGGTGTCGGCGATTGTGTCGATCGTGCTGCTGAGCGTGGCCAAGCTGTCGATCCCCGAACTGTTCCTGGTGGTGTCGCTGCTCAACGTCGCGGTCAACACCTACATCTTCAAGATCGTCCCCGAGTTCACCATGCGTTTCATGATCTGGCTGCTCAGCCATTCCATGTACCGGGTGGAACATCGCAACCTGCAGGCCATTCCTGATGAAGGCGCGGCGTTGCTGGTGTGCAATCACGTGTCGTTTGTCGATGCATTGTTGATTGGCGGCGCAGTGCGTCGGCCGATTCGTTTTGTCATGTACTACAAGATCTACCGCCTGCCGGTACTCAATTTTATCTTCCGCACCGCCGGCGCGATTCCGATTGCCGGGCGCAATGAAGACATCCAGATCTACGAAAAGGCCTTCACACGGATTGCGCAGTACCTGAAGGACGGCGAACTGGTGTGCATCTTCCCGGAAGGCAAGCTGACCGCCGATGGCGAGATGAATGAGTTTCGTGGCGGGGTGACACGCATTCTGGAAGAGACGGCGGTGCCGGTGATCCCGATGGCGTTGCAGGGGCTGTGGGGAAGTTTCTTCAGTCGCGATCCAAACAAGGGGTTTTTCCACCGGATTTGGTCGCGGGTGGTGTTGGTGGCCGGGGAGCCGATTGCCGCGCAGGCTGCAACGCCTGTGCAGTTGCAGGCTGTGGTGGGCGGTTTGCGGGGGAGTGTCCGGTAGCCCTGCATGGGTTGGGTCGGCCTCATCGGGAGCAAGCCCCACATTCACACATCAAAATGTGGGGCTCGCTCTGGGAAGCGGCAGTGGCCTAAGTGCTGATCTTGAGACCAATGAGCCCGCAAATGATCAAGGCCACACTGGCCAACCGAAACAACGCCATGGATTCACCAAACAGGACAATGCCCGCAATCACCGTACCCACGGCGCCTACGCCAGTCCATACGGCATAGGCGGTACCCAGTGGCAGCTCTTTGACTGCCAGCCCCAGCAGGCCGAGGCTGATGGCCATGGCGACAATCGTGAGGGCAGTGGGCAGCGGCTTGCTGAAACCGTCGGTGTACTTAAGGCCCACGGCCCAGCCGACTTCGAACAACCCGGCAAAAAACAGAATGATCCAGGACATGATGACCTCGCTTCTTCAGGCGGGGTCGTCCCCGGATTCAACGCTCGTTGGCGTCGCGAGGTCGTCCCCGCGAAGCCCGTAGAGTGCCGAAAACGGATCGGGCGATCAAGTTTGCGGAGTGTTCTCCACCATGCGCCGGTCTTCCTTTTCGCTCATGCCACGGAAGTAGGTCGACAGCAATGCCCCGGAAATATTGTGCCAGACGCTGAACAGTGCACTCGGCACCGCCGCCAGTGGCGAGAAGTGCGCGCTGGCCAGCGCAGCGCCCAGCCCGGAGTTCTGCATGCCCACCTCCAGCGCCAGCGACTTGCGTTGCGCCAATGGCAACCTGAACACGCGGCCTGTGAAGTAACCCAGCAAGAAACCGAAGCTGTTGTGCAACATCACCACGGCCATGATCAACAGGCCCGACTCGGCGATCTTCGCCTGGCTGGCGGCAACCACCGCCGCAACGATGATCACGATGCTGATCACCGACACCAGCGGCAACACCTCCACGGCATGACGCACCCGCTCGCCGAGCAGGCGTTGTGCAACCACGCCGAGCACGATCGGCAGCAGCACCACTTGCAGGATCGACCAGAACAGTTCCATGAACGACACGGGCAACCAGGCCGAGGCCAGCAGCCAGATCAGCGCCGGCGTGAGCAGTGGGGCGAGGAGGGTGGTGACGGCCGCGATGGCCACCGACAGCGCCAAATCGCCGCGTGCCAGCCACGTCATTACATTGGACGAGGTGCCGCTTGGGCAGCACCCGACGAGGATCACGCCGACGGCTATTTCCGGCGGCAGGTGGAACACTTGGCACAACAACCAGGCCACGCCCGGCATGATCACAAAGTGCGCAACCACGCCGAGCGCCACTCGCCATGGGTGGCGCGCGACTTCGGCGAAGTCATCGAGTTTGAGGGTCAGCCCCATGCCGAACATCACCAGGCCCAGCAGCGGGACGATGGCGCTTTTCAGGCCGATGAACCAACCGGGTTCAAGGAAGGCCAGCACGGCAAAAATCAGCACCCAGTAGGCGAAGGTATTGCCGACGAAGCGGCTCAGGGCGGCGAGTGCGCGCATGGGGATGTCCTTGTTATCAGATTCTTGAAGTTGAACACCTATCAAATGTGGCAGGGAGCAAGCCCCCTCCCACAGTTTGATTCACATGGCTTTAAATGCCCTGTGGGGTCTCTTCGCCGCCCAACGCTTCAACCAACGCCGGCAGGAATTCGCCGAAGGTCAGCATCATCAGGGTAAAGCTGGCATCCAATTGGCCCAGGGCCTCGTCGCCGCCATCCTGTTCCGCCTGGTCTTGCAACAGGTCTTCGAACTTCAGGCGTTTGACGGTCATTTTGTCGTCGAGCATGAAGGACAGCTTGTCCTGCCACGCCAGGGACAGTTGCGTCACGACCTTGCCGGTGGTCAGGTGCAGTTGGATCTCTTCGCCGGTCAGGTCCTGGCGCTTGCAGCGCACGATGCCGCCGTCTTCATGAGTGTCGCGCAGTTCGCACTCGTCGAGGACAAAAAAGTCATCGGCAGGTTTTTGGGTGGTCACCCAGTCGGTCATGATCGCCGTCGGTGCGGTTTTTACGGTGAGTGGGCGTACCGGCAGGGTGCCGATCACTTCACGCAGGGTCGACAGCAAGTCTTCGGCGCGTTTGGGGCTGGCCGAGTTCACCAGGATCAAGCCTTGTTTCGGCGCGATGGCGGCGAAGGTCGACGAGCGACGGATAAACGCGCGCGGCAGGAAGGCCTGGATGATTTCATCCTTGAGCTGGTCGCGTTCCTTCTTATAGACCTTGCGCATCTGCTCGGCCTCGATCTCTTCGACTTTCTCTTTGAGCGCGTCACGTACCACGCTACCCGGCAAAATGCGTTCTTCCTTGCGTGCGGCGATCAGCAAGAAATCTCCGCTGACGTGTACCAGGGGAGCGTCTTCGCCTTTACCAAAAGGCGCGACGAAACCGTAAGTGGTCAACTCCTGGCTTGCACAAGGGCGCGCCAGTTTGGTGGCCATTGCAGTCTCCAACGCCTCGGCATCAACAGGCAGATCTTGGGTCAGGCGATAGATAAGCAGGTTCTTGAACCACATGGGGTGAGTCTCTCCTTTATACAAAGGGGGGCATTATTCTCTTGATAACGCCCCAGGCCAACCCTGCCTAAGCCATTGGAAGGCCTCAAAAAAAAGATTTAAGAAAGTGCTTGCCAGACCCAGGGTCGCTCCGTAGAATGCGCGCCACACCGAGACGAAGGGTGATTAGCTCAGCTGGGAGAGCATCTGCCTTACAAGCAGAGGGTCGGCGGTTCGATCCCGTCATCACCCACCATTCGCTTCATGTGTTACGCGCAGCGGTAGTTCAGTCGGTTAGAATACCGGCCTGTCACGCCGGGGGTCGCGGGTTCGAGTCCCGTCCGCTGCGCCATATTCGGTAACCTGGAACGCTGAACGCCAGGTCACCACAGAAAGCCCGCTCATTGAGCGGGCTTTTTTTTCGTCTGCAGCATTGTGCATTTCATCCTTGATGCAAAAGGCCAACCTGGGGCGGCGTAGACGTTCAACGGTGAACATTGCTGCAAGCAGATCAGTGTGAAACAGCCATCCAGCCCGCACAGCCAGTCATTACGCCGGCGGATGTTCTGTTCAGACGCTTCATTGCCTTGGGTGACTGGAGGGCGCACTTGATTCGCGATGCGGTAACCAGGTAAGCCAATTGGATGGTCAGATCAATCCCAATGCCGAGTGCGGTGATAAAGAGGACTTCGGGCCAGGACAGAGCCGTCAGATCAAATGCATGAGGCAACACCGCGCCGAAAAATACCACCGCCTTTGGATTGCTCAGGGTCAGCACAGCGCCTGCAAGAAGGCCTCGGCCCACTGAGCGCTTGGGAGGTGCTTGAGGTTGTTCGGTGCTCTTGCACCATAGGCTCCATGCGATGAACAGAATAAAGGCAACACCCAGCCATTTCACCGCGATGAACACATGCTCGAACTGCAGTGCCAGCGCCGCAAGACCGAGGGTGGCAACCACCAGCCAGGCCGCATTTCCCAGCACCATACCGCCGATGAAGGGTATCGTAGACCTTGCGCCGCGCGACACCACTTGGCCGAGCAGGGCTCCCTGAGCAGGGCCGGGGATTGCGGCTGCAATGGCGAATGGCACGACAAATAACCAGATTGAAGCAGTAGCGCTCACGTTCGAAGCCTCCCTATTGCCTGGTACATAAAGCGAAATATTCGCACCGGGTGAGCAGCGAAACAACACGGTCGTTTGCTCCCTGTGCCCCGATCAAGACCTCGATCCGAAAACAGACCTGATCATCGAGGCATCGTTGCGCCCCGATGATCCATCACAAACCTGCGAGCAAGGGCATGTTGGCTACCGATCGATGTTGGCCTTACACCTGCTGCCCTGCCTCACACTCAAGACATCTCGCCCACCCCCTGGGCACGCTTGCCGAGTTTCATCAGCCAGTAGTAACTCAGGGCGGGTACCAGCAACCCGACCATCCACGCCAGGTCTACGCCATCCAGGGCGTTGGCCACCGGGCCGACATACAACGTGGTGTTCATGAAGGGGATTTCCAGCGCGATCGCCAGCACGAAACTGCCGCAAGCGATCCAGTTGATGCGCCCGTAGATCCCGTCCTTGTCGAAGATGTCATCGATCCGGTACTGCCCTTTGCGCAGGCAGTAGTAATCCACCAGATTGATTGCCGTCCAAGGGATCAGGAAGTAGCTCATGAAGAAAATGAAATTGAGGAAAAAGTTGATGAAGTCGTCCTGACTGATGGTGCACAAGGCTGTGGCCACCAGGCTGATCAGCAGCATGAACAGGCCGCGTACACGAGGTGTCACCTTGAGCTGGGCAAAGGGTTCGATCACGGTGATGGTCGACATAAAGGCGCCGTACAGGTTGAACACATTGATCGACACCTGGCCATAGACGATGAAGGCGAACAGCAGCAGCGCGCCGCTCCCAAACAGGCCGGCGATATGGCTGCCGACGTTACTGGAAAAGCCCGTGATACCGACGCTGAGAATCGCCCCTAAAATCATCATCCAGGCACCGCCGCTGACCGTGCCGACGTAGCTGTACCAGAACACTTTTGAGGTTGGCGTGCTACTCGGCAAGTAACGCGAGTAGTCAGCCACGTACGGCGCGTAGGACAGTTGCCAGGTCACGGCGATGCTCACCGCCACCAGGAACTTCGACAACGAGAAGTCGGTTGGCAGCCATTGCTCCGCAGGAATTGGCAACTGGAGCGCTGACACGGTCGCGCCGATAAACACCAGCAGCGAAAGGATCGACAGCAGCTTCTGCAAGCGGTGAATCAGGCGATAACCGTAGAGCGCGACGACAAAGCACAATGCCCCGATCAGGTAGATGTTGCCGGTGGCCGGCAACGGGCTGACGGACTCCAATGCCTGGGCGGCGAGCAAGGTGTTGCTGACGAAAAACCCCAGGTAGATCAGCATCACGAACAGCAGCGGCAATACCGCCCCCAGCACGCCGAATTGCGCCCGGCTCTGGATCATTTGCGGGATGCCCAGTTTCGGTCCCTGGGCAGAATGGGAGGCCATGAAAATGGCCCCCAGCAGCGAACCGATGATGATCGCCAGCGCGCTCCAGAACAGATTGAGCCCCATCACGACCGGCAACACGCCGGACGCAATGGTCGTGATGTTCATGTTGGCGCCAAACCAGATGAAGAACAGCGAGCCGGGTTGGCCATGGCGTTCAGCCTCAGGGATGAAATCGATGCTTCTTTTTTCAACTTGCATGGCGATTACTCCTGAGTCCGGGCGAGGTGGGTTTGCAAGCGGGCGATGGTGCGTTCCAGCTCATGGGGCTGGTGGGCGAACAGGTCTGGGCGCTCGGGGATCAGGCTTAGATAATCGCGGTTCTCCAGGGCTCGCAGGCATTCGGCGCCGGTGAGGATTTCCATGGCGTAGATCCAGTTGGCCATCATCAGCAGCGCCGAGTAATGCCCCGCCAGTGTGGTCGTGGTGCAGGCATCGCTGACCAGCCGAATCTGATAACCCAGGGCGAAGGCGTCGAACACCGTGCTGAGCACGCAAACATCGGTCAACACGCCGCAGACGATCAGGGTATCGACCCCGAGCGCCTTGAGCCGGCCATCCAGGTCGGTGCGGTGGAAGGCGCTGTAACGGCTCTTGTCGATAACGAGCTCATCAGGCTGCGGCGCCAAAAGTTCGAGGATTTCCACTTGGCGGGTGCCCGCGCGATAGCTGCTGGGGCCGCCGTCGGCCGCCCGCGGTTCGCCGCGCGGCAGGTTACTGCCGTCGGCCTGGTTGATGTGACGGGTATAGATGACAGGCACCCGCTGGCGGCGGGCGGTCTTGAGCAGGGCGACGGTGTTGGCCGCCACGGTGTCGAAGTGTTCCAGGACGAATCCGTCCTCCTGCCGCATGTCGATGATCAACAGCGCGTTTTTATTATTCATTGAGCAAACCTGATCATGGGCCGAAGCACAAAGCACCGGGCACGCCTCGTTTTGAAGAGACGCGGGTGCGTGAATTCCAGTTCGGGTCAGCTCAATAAACGGGTTGCCAGAAACCGTTCTGCTTGGCAGTCACGCTGGCGCGCAGGCGCTTGAAATGCAGATGTGAAACGGTCGATTCGCCGCGCAGGTAAGCCTGCTCGGCGCCGGAGGGAAGGGCGAGTGATGGGCGGCGATCATTGATCATTGGAATCGACCCTACACGTCAGGCGGCCCCTGGCTTTGCGTCCGAGGGGCCGGGGTGGTGGACTTTCAGCGGAACGCCGGGACCACGTGTTTGATGAACAGCTCCAGGGATTTTTTCTTTTCCGCGTGAGGCAGGCTGTTATCGCACCAGAAGCTGAATTCGTCGACACCCAATTGCTGGTAGTACTTGATGCGCGGGATGATTTCTTCCGGGGTGCCGATCATGGCGGTCTTGTGCAGGCTCTCCAGTTGGAACTCCGGGCGCTCGGCGAACTTCTCTTCCGGGCTCGGTTCCAGGAAGCCGTTGACCGGCGTTACCTTGTTGCCGAACCAGGCATCGAAGGTGCGATAGAAACGCGAGATCGCCTTGGCCCCGACTTTCCAGCCCTCGGGGTTGTCGGCCGCGTGAACGTGGGTGTGACGCAGCACCATCAGTTGCGGGCGTGGCACGTCCGGGTTGTTATCCAGCGCGGCCTGGAATTTGTTCTTCAGATCGAGGACTTCTTCGTCGCCCTTCATCAGCGGCGTGACCATGACGTTGCAGCCGTTGGCCACGGCGAAGTTATGCGAGTCCGGATCGCGAGCGGCGATCCACATAGGCGGATTAGGCTTCTGGATCGGCTTGGGCACGCTGGTGGAGGTCGGGAATTTCCAGATATCGCCATCGTGGGCGTAATCGCCTTGCCACAGGGCGCGCACCACCGGAACCATCTCGCGCAGCGCCTGGCCGCCGGAGGAGGCGGGCATGCCACCGGCCATTCGGTCGAACTCCACCTGATAAGCGCCACGGGCCAGACCGACTTCCATGCGACCGTTACTGATCACGTCCAGCAAGGCGCATTCGCCCGCGACCCGCAACGGGTGCCAGAACGGCGCGATGATGGTGCCGGCGCCGAGGTGAATGGTGGTGGTCTTGGCGGCCAGGTAGGCCAACAGCGGCATAGGGCTCGGCGAGATGGTGTATTCCATGGCGTGGTGTTCGCCGATCCAGACGGTGCTGAAACCACCCGCTTCGGCCATCAGGGTCAGTTCGGTCAAGTCGTCGAACAGCTGACGGTGGCTGACACTTTCGTCCCAACGTTCCATGTGCACGAACAGGGAAAACTTCATGACGCTTACCTCGGATCTTTTGTTGTTGGCCTGTCGATCGGGAGTCGGCTGGCGGCTTATTGAATAATCGAAATTCGCACTATGCGCAAAATACGTCTGGATCAGGCGACGGCAGGCAGGGCGCCCATTTTGCCGTGGCAATACACCAGTGGCCCGGCGTTGTGCTGGGGCACGATCAGGTTCTTCACCGCGCCGACCATGATTGCGTGGTCGCCCCCTTCATATTCGCGCCACAGCTCGCATTCGATCACCGCCGTGGCGTTAGCCAGAATCGGGTTGCCCAGTTCGCTCAATGTCCATTCGATGCCTTGCGCCTTGTCTTTGCCTTTGCGCGCGAAGGCATAGGCTTCGCTCTGCTGGCCGCCGGACAGGACGTGAATGGCAAAGCGTTTGTTCTTGATGAGTACTGGATAGGAATCGGAGCTGTAGTTGGGGCAGAACAGCACCAGGGCCGGGTCCATGGACAGAGAGCTGAAGGCGCTGGCGGTCAGGCCGACGATTTGGCCATCGTCATCCAGCGTGGTGATCACCGTCACCCCGGAAGGAAACGAACCCATCACTTGTTTGTAGATGGCGGCATCGATCATGGGAGGGTCCTCTGGCGGTTTTTATGTGTTTGTAGGTCTTATGGTATACCGTAATACATGCTTTGCAAGGGCTTTTTTTTGGACCCAATAAACGTACGCCTTTGGTCTTTTACCTAATGTTTACTGGGCTTTTAGCCCGATTGAACACGTGCTGTCGCTTTAAGGTTGCGGCTCAGATGGGTTCTAAAACACCGGGTCAGCCTTGTTAAAAGTTTGGAGTACCATAATATGGTTTGCATCTGAGGGGTGGCCCAAGAGCTCCCCCGGTTTGGCTTCGTACAACTATAAGATCAGACAAACTAGAGTTCATACACATGTCCCAGATGTCCCGGCAAGCCCCCCTCATCGAGAATCACACGGTCGATTACGTTCAACTCGCGGAACGCCACGGGAAGGCCCGCGACCTTTTCACTTTATGGTTCAGTACCAACATCGCGCCGTTGCCCATCGTGACCGGTGCCATGGTGGTTCAGGTGTTCCACCTCGACCTGTTCTGGGGGCTGCTGGCGATCGCGCTCGGGCATATGGTCGGCGGTCTGGTGATTGCCCTGGCGTCGGCGCAAGGTCCGCGCATGGGGATTGCGCAGATGGTCCAGAGCCGCGGCCAGTTCGGCCGTTATGGTGCGCTGCTGATCGTGTGCTTTGCGGCGATTATCTACATCGGCTTTTTCATCTCCAATATCGTGCTGGCCGGCAAGTCCATTGTCGGTATCGTGCCTTCGGTTCCGGTGCCGGCGAGCATCCTCATCGGCGCCTTGAGCGCCACCGCGATCGGGGTGATCGGTTACCGCTTCATTCACACCCTCAATCGCATTGGCAGCTGGGTCATGGGCAGTGCCTTGCTCGCCGGTTTCCTATACATCTTCGCTCATGACTTGCCCGCGGACTTCTTTACCCGCGGCGGTTTCAACCTGCATGCGATCGTTGCGTATTTCATCGGGATTATTGTGCAGTTGCCGTTTGCCAATACGTGTTGTATGTCGGGCCGTATGCCAATTGGGTGCAAGGGGCTGATCTGTCGTGGCTGGTGGGGTTGGTGGTGACTTGCCCGTTGTATTACTGCCTGGCTACCCGCAGCCAAGTGCACGCGCGCAAAGCTTCCAGATTCGGTTATGCCGATTAATCAAACTCGTGTTCTGTATGTGTGAAATGCCCGGCCTGTGCCGGGCATTTTCGTTTGGATGGCAAACAGAGGGGGAGTTGAAGGCGCACAGTTGATTGGTACCGAGTTCGAGTGCTGTGTTCGTGGCGATCCGGGACCTTTGTTCTTAAAAGCAAAGAGTCAGGCAGAGGGGAGAGTGAGATAAAAAAAGGCCGCTGCAACCCGACGTTGCAGCGGCCCAAGGGTGACCGATAACGCGCGGCCCACTGGCATGGGCCGCTTGAGGATCAATGAGCGCCAGCAGCCTTGTTCAGATCGCTCTCGGCCCATTCGGTATAAACGCATGCATCGGCGGTGGCCCAACGTACCAACACCGGATCGCCGGCCTTGAGCGGCATGCCCGCAGCGGAGAGTGCCTTGACCGTCATCGACGTGCCACCGCCAGTGACCACGCTGCAAGTCTGGCTTTCACCCAGAAACAGCACCTCCACGACCTTGGCCGACACTTCATTCCAGCCCGCCGCCAACGGTTCCTGCGTGGCCTGCTCGGCACTCAAGGCCAACGCTTTCTCCGGTCGTACCATCAGCAAAACATCTTGATCGGTCTGCAGCCCTGCGCTCAGGCGAATCGACAGAGACTGACCTTCAAACGAAGCGACCGCATTGCCCTGGGCTTTGAGTTTGAGAAAGTTCGAGTTGCCGAGGAACGAGGCAACGAAGGCATTTGGCGGATTTTGGTAAAGGTCATAGCCACTGCCCAAGCCAACGATTTTGCCGTGACTGAAGATCGCGATGCGCTGGGACAAACGCATGGCTTCTTCCTGGTCGTGGGTCACGTAGACGATGGTGATGCCCAGGCGCCGATGCAGCTGGCGCAGTTCATCTTGCAGGTCTTCGCGCAGTTTCTTGTCCAGGGCACCGAGCGGTTCGTCCATCAGCAGGATGCGTGGTTCGTAAACCAGCGCACGGGCAATGGCGACCCGTTGCTGCTGGCCACCGGACAGTTGCGAAGGGCGGCGATGGGCGAACTGCTCGAGCTGCACCAGTTTAAGCATTGCATCCACCCGGCGCTCGCGTTCGGCGGCGGCCAGTTTGCGGATGGCCAACGGGAACGCGATGTTGTCGCGTACCGACAGGTGCGGGAATAGCGAGTAGCGCTGGAACACCATACCGATGTCGCGCTTGTGCGGCGGCACGTTCACCAGCGACTGGCTGTTGACCAGGATTTCGCCGCTGCTCGGGGTTTCGAAGCCGGCGAGCATCGACAGCGTGGTGCTTTTGCCCGAGCCGCTGGAGCCGAGGAAAGTCAGGAATTCACCGTCCTTGATGTCCAGCGAGATGTCGTCCACGGCGGCAAAGTCGCCGTAGTACTTGTTCAGGTTGCGCAGGCTGACCAGCGGTGTGTCGTGGTGCTGGGCGGAATTTTTGATCACTGCACTCATGTCGTACTCCTGGCGCTCAGGCGCTGATTTCGTTGCGCCGGCGCAGAGCGGCGGCGATCACCATGACCAATACCGAGAGGCCGATCAGCAGCGTCGAGGCGACGGCGATCACGGGCGTCAGGTCCTGGCGCAGGGTGGTCCACATTTTCACGGGAAGGGTTTGCAGGGTCGGGCTGGCCATCATCACGCTCAGCACCACTTCGTCCCACGAGACGAGAAAGGCGAAGAGGGCGCCGGCCACCATGCCCGGACGGATCGCCGCAAAGGTCACCTTGAACACCGCTTGCAGGCGCGAGGCGCCGCAGATCACCGCCGCATCCTCGATCGACTGATCGAACAGCTTCAGCGAATTGATAATCGAGATGATGGTGAACGGCAGCGCGACGATGACGTGGCTGACCACGAACGCGAACAGGGTGCCGGTGTAACCCAGTTTCAGGAACAGCGCGTACACCGCCACCGCAATGATCACAAGCGGCACGATCATCGGCAGGGTGAACAGGCCGTAGAGCATTTCGCGGCCGGGGAAGCGGCCACGCACCAGGGCGAACGCTGTCGGCAGGCCCAGGGCCACGGCGAAAAAGGTGGTCAACACCGCGACCTTGAGGCTGGCCATTGCCGCGTTCATCCAGTCGGCATTGGAGAAGAACTGGCCGTACCATTTCAACGTCCAGCCCGGCGGCGGGAACACCAGCCATTGCGACGATCCGAACGACAGCAGCACGATGAACACAATCGGCAGCAGCAGGAACAGACCAATCAGCCCGGTAGTCGCATACAGGCCGAAGCGCATGCGCCGGCTCATGGCATTGGGGGTCAGGAGCATGACGACTTACCTCGCATTGCTGGCGCCAACCGGGGATTCCGGCTGGAGCTTCAGGTAGAAGTAGAACAGCACCAGCGTGATCGCGATCAGCAACGCGGCGCCGGCACTGGCCAGGCCCCAGTTGAGGAACGACTGCACCTGCTGAATGATGAACTCGGGCAGCATCATGTTCTGCGCACCGCCGAGCAACGCCGGGGTGACGTAGTAACCGAGCGACATCACGAACACCATCAACCCGCCGGACGCCAGGCCCGGCCGGCACAGCGGCAGGAACACCCGGAAGAAGTTGGTCCACGGGCTGGCGCCGCAGATGGAGCCGGCCTGCAGGATCATCGGGTCGATGGCCTGCATGGTCGCCTGCAACGGCAGCACGATGAACGGGATCATGATGTAGCTCATGCCGATCACCACGCCGGTGAGGTTATGCACCATCTCCAGCGGCTGATCGATGATGCCTAGCGCCATCAAGGTCTTGTTGATCACCCCCGAGGCTTGCAGCAGCACCAGCCACGAATAGGTGCGGGCGAGCAGGCTGGTCCACATCGACAACAGCACGATGTTGAGGATCCAGCGTCCCCAGCCGCGTGGCACCAGCGTGATCGCCCAGGCCAGCGGAAAGCCCAGCAACAGACTGAAGATCGTCACCAACCCAGCCACCGAAAAGGTGTTGAGCAGCACCCTTGCGTACGCCGAGTTGGCGAACAATTGTTCATAGTTGCCAAAGCCCGGGGTCGGTTCCAGCACGCCGCGCAACAACAGGCCAATCAACGGCGCGAGAAAGAACAGGCCGAGGAACAGCAGCGCCGGCAACAGATTGCCGGCGCCACGCCAGCGTTGTTTGAAGGACGGGGCTTGCGCTATTGCGCTGGCCTTGCCGTGGGCCGAACCGGCAGCGCTGGTCGCGCTCCCGGTGGCAGTGGAGGGACGGGACGCAGTGGCCGTCATTTTCATTTGACCAGCCATTCGTTCCACCGTGTCGCGATGGCCGGACCGTTCTTGGCCCAGTACGCGAAATCAAGCGTGATCTGATCCTTTGCGTAAGCGGTCGGCAGGTTAGGCGCCAGCACCGAGTCCAGGCGCTGCACGCTGTCGACGTTGACCGGAGCGTAGGCGGTCAGGTTGGAGAAGTCCGCCTGGCCCTTGGCGCTGCTGGCGTTGGCCAGGAACTTCATCGCCGCGTCCTTGTTTTTCGAACCCTTGGGAATGACCAGGATGTCGGCCATGACCAGGTTCTGCTTCCAGCTTACGCCGACCGGGGCGCCGTCTTCTTGCAGGGCATGAATCCGGCCGTTCCAGAACTGGCCCATGCTTGCTTCACCGGAGGCCAGCAGTTGCTGCGACTGCGCGCCGCCGCCCCACCAGACGATGTCTTTCTTGATGGTGTCGAGTTTCTTAAAGGCGCGGTCCAGGTCCAGCGGATACAGCTTGTCGGCAGGCACGCCGTCGGCCAGCAGTGCGAGTTCGAGCACGCCGGGGCTTGGCCATTTATAGAGGGCGCGTTTGCCGGGGTAGGTCTTGGTGTCGAACAGCGCGGACCAATCCTGAGGCTTGCCGGCGCCGAGCTTACCTTCGTTGTAGCCGAGGACGAAGGAGAAGAAAAACGAGCCGACGCCGTGATCGCTGACGAAGCGCGGGTCGATCTTGTCGCGCTGAATGACTTTGAAATCGAGGGGCTCGAGCAAGCCTTCGGCGGCAGCGCGCAGGGCGAAGTCGGCTTCGACATCGACCACGTCCCATTGCACGTTGCCACTTTCAACCATGGCCTTGAGTTTGCCGTAGTCGGTCGGGCCGTCCTGCACCACGGTGATGCCGCTGGCCTTGCTGAACGGGTCGGCCCAGGCCTGTTTCTGCGCATCCTGGGTGCTGCCGCCCCAACTCACGAAGTTGACGCTTTCAGCCGCCAGCAATGCCTGGCTGGTCACACTCAGCAGTCCCGCCAAAAGAACTGCGGTCGCACGTTTGTTCAACACCATTTTCACGCCCTCATTGTTGTGTTTATGAGCGGGGCTTCGAGTGCCCGCCTATCGGGAGCAGTAGGTCCATCTGGTCAATGACGAGCAGCTGGCCTATGGAATATCATATTATGGTATTCCAAACTTTGTGCAAGCACTTTGCCGTGCCGGCTATCAGCGCAAAAGCGGTTTTTTTGCCGTCAGGCCCTTTATGAGTGACTTGCGTAGAACGGGGCCAACCCCGGACTCATTCGGTGAAAGGGATGCTCTCGACCACTTCCAGGTCGTAGCCGGTCAAACCTGCGTATTTCAACGGTGGGCCGAGATGACGCAATTTGCCCACGCCAAGCTCCTGAAGAATTTGCGCCCCAGTCCCTACTTCAGAATAGATGCGCGATTGTGAGCGGCTGAATTGTTTTGGCGGTTGGGTGAGTTGAGGGACGCGTTCGAGCAGCGCCTGGGATGATTCGTGATTGGCTAAGACGACCACCACGCCACGACCCTCTTCGGCCACCCGTTGCAGTGCGGCCCACAGCGTCCAGTTGGACGGGCCGCTGTACTGCGCACCGACCAGATCGCGCAGCGGATCGATCACATGCACCCGCACCAGGGTGGGTTCTGTTCGACGAATGTCACCCATGACCATCGCCATGTGCACGCCACCTTCGATGCGGTCCTCGAAGGTGATCAGGCGGAAGGTGCCATGCACCGTCGGCAGCTCGCGTTCGCCGATGCGCACCACGGTGTGTTCGGTGCTGAGGCGATAGTGGATCAGGTCGGCGATGGTGCCGATCTTGATGGCATGTTTGCGGGCGAACACTTCCAGATCCGGGCGGCGGGCCATGGTGCCGTCGTCGTTCATCACTTCAACGATCACCGAGGCGGGCGTGAAACCGGCCAGGCGAGCGAGGTCGCAACCCGCTTCGGTGTGGCCGGCGCGGGTCAGCACGCCGCCTTCCTTGGCGCGTAGCGGGAAGACATGGCCGGGCTGCACAATGTCCGTTGGGCCTGCATTGGCCGCTACGGCGGCGGCCACGGTACGCGCCCGATCGGCGGCGGAAATACCGGTGGTCACGCCCACGGCGGCCTCGATGGAAACCGTGAACGCGGTGCTGAACACGCTGCCATTGCTCGGCACCATTTGCTCCAGGCCAAGGCGCTGGCAGTGCGCATCGGTCAGGGTCAGGCAAATCAATCCCCGCGCTTCACGAGCCATGAAGCTGATGGCCTCGGCGGTGCAGCGGTCGGCGGCGAGCAGCAGATCGCCTTCGTTTTCCCGGTCCTCGTCATCGACCAGTAGCACCATCTTGCCTTGCCGGTAATCTTCGATGATTTCTTCGATGCTGTTGAAGGCCATGCTGGAACTCTCAGTGATTGGTGGGTATATTTGTTGGTATACCATAATACAAAATAAACCAAGAGGTCACTATGAAGGCGTACTGGATTGCTCACGTGGATGTCACCGACCCCGATCACTACAGCCAATACACCCAGCGCGCTCCGGCGGCGTTCGCTTTATATGGCGGGCGGATGTTGGCTCGCGGTGGGCGCAGTGAAGCGATGGAAGGCCGGTCGACACCGCAACGCAGCGTGGTCATCGAGTTCGATTCCTACGAGCAGGCGCTGGCCTGTTACCACAGCGAGCCCTATCAGGAGGCGAAACGTCACCGTGAGGGCGTGGCCCGGGCTGAGGTGATCATTGTCGAGGGCGTGACGCCCCAGTAGATGTCAGCGAATGAAGTGGATCTTGCCGGTATCGTCGTTGCCGATGTAGATGCCGTAGACCCCGGCCTGGCGCTCCTCGATATAGCGTTCGAGGATCTGCCGGATTGCCGGGTAATAGATGCTGTCCCAAGGAATGTCCTCGGGCGCGAAGAATTGGTAGTCGAGGGTTTCCGGCCCGTACTGGCCGGTGATTTCCAGCGCGATGGCGCGGAAGATGATGTACACCTCGCTGATCTTCGGCACGCTGAAGATCGAGTAGGGCGAGAGAATTTCCGCGCGCACGCCGCTCTCTTCCCAGACTTCACGCAGTGCTGCCTGCTCGGTGGTCTCGCCACCTTCCATGAAGCCCGCCGGCAGCGTCCAGGTGCCCGGACGCGGCGGGATCGCGCGTTGGCACAACAGGTACTTGCCGTCCTGCTCGATGATGCAGCCGGCGATGATTTTCGGATTGACGTAATGGATGTAGTCGCAGCCGCGGCACATCAGACGCTCGTGCGTATCGCCCGGTGGTAGCTGGTAACCGAGGTCACCGCCGCCGCACTTTGGACAAAAGCTCGGGCTGAACATGCTTAGCGACCTATGCGAGGTTCTTTGAGCGCGATGGGCAGGGTGATCTCGGGGATTTTTCCGGTCTCTTCCTGTTTGCGCTTGAGGTAATCGAGCGCGACAGTCGCGGCGGCGCGCACGTGGTCGACACAAGCCTGGTGGGCGGCCAGGGGATCGCCGCTCTTGATCGCTTCGACCATGCGTTCCATTTCCTGATTGCTCGCGCCACGGCGGTTTTGCTGGGACACCGATGTCGCCCGCAAGTAACTGATCCGTGCCTGCAACTGACGCAGTTGAGTGGCCGCGACATGATTGCCGGAGCCTTCGAGCAGGACGTCGTAGAAACCTTGAACCGAATCGATCACCTGTTGCAGTTCACCTTCCTTGAGGGCCTTGCGGTTTTCCTCGAGGGCTTTTTCCAGGGCCTTGATGTCCTTGGCCTTGGCACGCAGGGTGAACAGCTGGACGATCAGGCCTTCGAGCACGCAACGCAGCTCATAGATATCCACGGCATCGGCCAGGGTAATGATCGCCACCCGTGGGCCCTTGGCGTCGGCAAATTCCACCAGACCTTCGGATTCCAGATGACGCAAGGCTTCTCGTACGGACGTGCGGCTGACGCCCAGGCGATCGCACAGATCGCGTTCAACCAGACGATCTCCCGGCAAGAGCTGGAAGTTCATGATGGCGCTTCGCAGTTTATCCAGCACGATTTCGCGCAGGGTAACGGGGTTGCGATTGACCTTGAAGCTGTCGTCGAGTGGCAGGCGTTTCATGGGGTCCGCTCTGAGTGTGGCTGTCCATGCAAAAAGAGCACGTCGATCCAGGATCATCGTGCTCAGGTCATCACAACAGCCAAGGGTTAACTGGAGGCCTCGGCATCGGCTTCGGCGAACGCTTCACGGGCGAGCCGGAAACTGTCTACGGCAGCGGGAACGCCGCAATAAATACCGACCTGAAGCAGAATTTCGCGTATTTGTTCACGACTCAGCCCGTTACGCAAGGCGCCGCGTACATGCAGCTTGAGTTCGTGAGGCCGATTGAGGGCCGAAATCATTGCCAAGTTTATCATGCTGCGCTCTTTAAGCGACAAACCCTCACGCCCCCAGACGTGGCCCCAGCAGTACTCGGTGACCATCTCCTGAAGCGGCCGGGTGAAGTCGTCGGCTTGCTCGATGGAGCGGTTCACGTAAGCCTCACCCAGCACCTGAGTGCGAATTTTCAGGCCTTTTTCATATTTTTCGTTGTTCATTGCTGTGTGCTCCCAAAGTCATCGAGCCCGCCCATCCAGGTGTATTTGAGCGGGTAGACGCAGCCCCCATGTCATCGTCAGGCCAGCGTGGGTAGCGGGCCCAGCTTGCCTTTGTGATAGATCATCGGCGTGACCGGTTGCTGGGGCAGAATCAGGTTCTTCACCGCGCCGACGATGATCGCGTGATCGCCGCCGTCGTATTCACGCCACAGTTCGCACTCGATGATCGCCGTGGCGTTGTGCAGCAGCGGGTTGCCCAGATCGCTCAAGTGCCACTCGATGCCTTTGGCCTTGTCCTTGCCTTTGCCCGCAAACGCATAGGCTTCGGCAGTCTGGTCGGCCGATAGCAGATGAATCGCGAACTGCTTGCTGTCACGCAGAATCGGGTACGTGTCCGAGGCATAGTTGGGGCAGAACAGCACCAGTGCCGGATCGATCGACAGCGCACTGAAGGCGCTGGCGGTGATGCCGACGATCTCACCGTCCTGGTTCAGGGTGGTCACCACCGTGACCCCGGATGGGAACGAGCTCATGACGTCTTTGTAAATGCCGGGTTCGATCATTTTTCAGGGCTCCTAGCGCATCACGAAGGGATCAGGCATGGGGGCCTGAGAGAGGTTGATCCACACCGTTTTCAGCTCGGTGTAGGCCAGCACCGAATCGATGCCGCTCTCGCGTCCATAGCCGCTGTTCTTGAAACCGCCGATCGGCGCCATGGCCGAGACGGCGCGGTAGGTGTTGACCCAGATAATCCCCGAACGAACGTCCCGGGCCAGGCGATGGGCACGCCCCAGGTCGCGGGTCCAGATACCGGCGGCGAGGCCGAACTGCGAGTCGTTGGCAATGGCCAGCGCTTGGGCTTCATCCTTGAAGCGGATGACTGAGGCCACCGGGCCGAAGACTTCTTCCTGCATGATCTTCATCGAATTGCGGTCGCACTCGAACAAGGTCGGCTCGTAGAACCAGCCTTCGCCGAGGTTCTGCGGGCGTTTGCCGCCGGTGCGCAGGCGCGCGCCTTCGGCGATGGCCACCGCTACCAGGCCTTCGACCACGGCCAGTTGCTGCGCGGTGGCCATGGGGCCCATCTCGCTGGCGTCGTCTTGAGGGTTACCGATGCGAATGCGTTGGGCGCGCTCCACCAGGCGCTCGACGAATTCGTCGTAGATTTCATCCTGAACCAGCAAGCGCGAGCCCGAGACGCAGCTCTGCCCGGAGGCGGCATAGATCCCGGCAATCGCGCCGTTGATGGCGCTGTCGAGGTCGGCGTCGGCAAAGATGATGTTCGGTGATTTACCGCCCAGTTCCAGGGACAACTTGGCGAAGTTCTCGGCGCTGCTGCGCACCACATGCCGTGCCGTGGCGGCGCCGCCGGTAAAGGCGATCTTGCGCACCAGCGGGTGGCGGGTGAGGGCGGCGCCGGTGCTCGGGCCGTAGCCGGTCACTACGTTGACGACGCCCGGTGGGATGCCGGCTTGCAGCGCCAGGCGCGCCAGTTCAAGGATGGTCGCCGAGGCGTGTTCCGACGGCTTGATCACGATCGTATTGCCCGCCGCGAGGGCCGGGGCGAGTTTGATCGCGGTCAGGTACAGCGGGCTGTTCCACGGAATGATTGCGGCGACCACACCCATGGCTTCGTGCACGGTGTAGGCAAACAGGTCCGGCTTGTCCAGCGGCAGAGTGCCGCCTTCGAGCTTGTCCGCCAGGCCTGCGGTGTAGTGGAAGAACTCCGGCAGATAGCTGACCTGGCCACGGGTTTCGCGAATCAGCTTGCCGTTGTCGCGGCTTTCCAGCTGCGCCAGTTGTTCTTTGTTTTCGGCGATCAGGTCGCCCAGGCGTCGCAGCAATTTGCCACGAGCGGTGGCGGTCAAGCCACGCCATGCCGAGCTGTCGAAAGCGGTTTGCGCGGCCTGCACGGCGCGCTCGACATCGGCTTCGTCGGCGTCGGGCAATTCGGCCCAAGGCTGGGCCAGCGCCGGGTTGAGGCTTTCAAAGGTCTTGCCGGACAGGGCATCGACCCATTCACCGCCGATGCACATCTGGAAGCGTGCGAGTGTCATGCAACGATCCCCTTTATTTGGTTTTGTCGGGAGTGCGCGGTGTCGAGAAACTCCAGCAGCAGCTGGTTGACCAGGCGCGGTGATTCTACGGGCATCATATGCCGCTGCTCGGCGAGCACGGCAACGGTCGCGCCGGGAATGCGTGCGGCCAATTGCTCGGCCATTTGCGCTGTCGAACCCGGGTCCAACTCACCGGTGGCGATCAGTGTCGGCACCTGAATGCTGCCTAGATCGTCGGCGCGGTACATGTCCTGGGTCGCGAACAGCTTATAGGTGGTCAGGTAACCCTGAGGGTCGTTGTTTGCCAGGGTTTGGCGCAAGGCCGCAATCTGCGCCGGATTGGCCGCCTGATATTCACGGCTGAACCAGCGCGACAGGGCGGCTTCGGCGTTGGCATCCGGTCCGTGCTCGGCCGCTTGAGCGGTGCGTGCGATGACGCCGGCACGCTGTTCGGGGCTGCGATTGAACACGCTGTTGAGCACCACCAGGCCTTGCAGGCGTTGCGCGTAATGCAAGGCAAAAGCCCGCGCGACCAACCCGCCCATGGAAAAGCCGATCACGGTCGCCTGGGGCAATTGCAGGTGGTCGAGCAGCTCCAGCAACTGATCGGCATAGCCGAGCAGAGGCGTGCCGCTTTCCGGGCGCGGGCTGGCGCCATGGCCAAGCATATCGTAGGCAATCACACGGTACTTCGTGGCTAGGCCGACAACCTGGCCGCCCCACATTTCTTTGTTCAGGCCCACGCCGTGGATCAAAACCACGGGCTGGCCTTGGCCGGTCGCCAGGTAACTGGTGCCAGCCGGGGTGCGTTCAGCGGTGAGCCGAATCATGGAGCGCTCCTGCATGCCTTTCTTGTTTTGGTGACTAACCTGGATTACTGAGCGTTCTCGGCCGCCAGCTCTTCCAGATCGATATAACGGTTGCCGATGCGTGGGTGCAGGCGGCCGCCATCGGCGCAGCCCAGAACCACCACGATTTCGTCGGCACGCGGGGCATCTTCAATCTGCATTTCCAGCGTGATGTAGTGCGAACGCAGGCCTTCATCGTCCTTGTGCATCATCGGGATCTGGATCGAAGTGCCCGGGCCGCCGCGCTTGTTAGTGAAGCTCAGGTAGCTTTTGGCTTTAACGGCTTCGCGGTAGTGATTACCGAAGCGCAGGGTGTGGATCACCGCCGAAGCATGCTCGATTTCGCCGTCGGCACCGACTACCGCGGCCTTGCCGTAGGCTTCGATCTTTTCGGCACCGCCGATGATGTTCACCAGGCGTTCGACCATCAGCGCACCGAGGTCGGAACAGTTGGCGCGGATTTCCGGTTTCAGGTCTTCAACGAACCCGCGGCCCAGCCAAGGGTTTTTCATCACTACGGCCAGCCCGACCATAGTCACAGGCTTGTCAGTAGCCTTGCCGCCTTCGATAAAGGTTTCTTCGACATAGCTGACGATCTTGCGGATTTCGAAACTCATGAGCTGCTCCGTAGAGGGGTTTGGGTGTCTATGCGTCTGATGGTATACCATAATACCGGCAGTGCAAGTCCCGGAAACGGGTTTATGCTCCAAAGACGACAAAAGGGAGGGCGGGCAGTTGTCCCGTGGCTTGAAGCCAATCGCTGCGGCCGGGCCGGTTCTGTCTACCTCGGCTTCGTTCAGCACGTAGACGGCATCTACATTCGGCGCAAAGCGCCAGGATTGAGGGCAAACACCCGTATTTACGGGGGCTGTGGTGCTATCCAGAAAATATTTAAAATAAATTGCATTTAAATCAAGACATTGCAGATTTTTGCTGTATTATGCCGCCCACACCGAAACGAAGGGTGATTAGCTCAGCTGGGAGAGCATCTGCCTTACAAGCAGAGGGTCGGCGGTTCGATCCCGTCATCACCCACCATTCGCTTCATGTGTTACGCGCAGCGGTAGTTCAGTCGGTTAGAATACCGGCCTGTCACGCCGGGGGTCGCGGGTTCGAGTCCCGTCCGCTGCGCCATATTCGGTAACCTGGAACGCTGAACGCCCGGTCACCACAGAAAGCCCGCTCATTGAGCGGGCTTTTTTTCGTCTGCAGCATTGCGCTGCGATCCATCTCCAGCCACGGGTTTTAAGTACACATTTAAGTACGTTATTTCAGTGACCTCTACGCCAGCACCGTCAGCCAGGCCGACACCAGCAGCAAAAAAGCCAGTGCATAGTTCGCGCGCTTGAACGCCTGTGGCGAACCAAAAAGCCGCGCGCTCGCCACCCCGAGCAATGCCCACAGGGTCATGCACGGCAAGGAGACCAACAGGAACACCAGCGACAACACCACCAGCCGCGTGGTCTTGTCGCCGCCACCGACAAACACGCTCGCCACCGCCACTGCCATCATCCAGACTTTTGGGTTGAGCAATTGCAGGGTCGCGGCACCGAACACGCTCAGGCCCTCGTCGCGTGGGGTAGTCGGGTTCAGCGACGGCGGCGCGCTTTGAAAAATCTGCCAGGCCAGCCAAGTCAACCACAGCACCCCGGCCCAGGCCATCGCCTGCTGCACGCGCGGAAACCGCAGCAGTGTCTCGCCCACGCCGAACCCGACGACAAACACAATCAGCGCCGCCGCGATGCATGCGCCAAAAATGATCGGCAGTGTGGCGCCCAGCCCCCACCTCGAACTGTGGCTCAGCACCAGAATATTGGTCGGCCCCGGGGTGATCGAGGCAACGATCGCAAACAGCAGGAACGGCAACAACGATTCCATGGCTCAGGCTCCCAGTGGACGCGTCGAAGGGGCAGAAAAGAACAGCGAAAAAAACATGGCATGGACTCCTTGATCAGATGGGAGGCCATGGTCGCGGGTCAGCTGGATTCAGTCTGGAAGGTTTGAGCAGCGCTTGCGGTAGTCCGCTGGTGTGAGCTGGTAAGCACGGCGGAACCAGCGCCCCAGATGGCTTTGATCGGAGAACCCGAGCGCACTGGCCACCTGCGCCGGTGACTCGCCCCGCGCCAGTAGCTGCCGCGCCTTGGCCAGGCGCAACTGGATCAGATAAGCATGAGGCGCCAGCCCAAAGGCGGCCTTGAAGGCCCGCGTCAGGCGAAAGCGATCAACCCCACAGGCTTGCGCCAGATCATCCAGCCCGATGTCCTCGTAGACATGGGCATGCAGATAGTCACGCGCCACCTGGGCCACCAACGGCAGGCGCGGATCAAACACCCGCCGCTTGCGCCAATCAAGGTGGCAAGTGAGCGACCCTAACAAGGTATCGATGGCGTTCTGGCGCACGATGCGCAAATCACCCCCGTGAAGCACGTGGAAGGCTTGATAAACGGCAGCGGCCAGGCCCGGTTCCTGGCTCAGGGTGTCGGCAAAGCCCGGCTGACTATTGGCCGGCGCGTGCTCGAACAACGCATGCAGCTCCCGTTCAAGCCAGTGCGGGTCAAGGTACAGCATGGAATAGGTAAACCCTTCCTCGGTCGGCGCATGTCCGTCGTGGATTTCCCCCGGCTCCAGCATGAATACCTTGCCCGGTGTACTGAGATGGCGAACGCGTCGGCAATTGAACTGCTGTACCCCCTGTTCGGTGACCCCAATCAGAAAACTGTCATGCCAGTGCGGATCGTAGGCATGCCCCTGAAAATGGGCGCGAATCGATTCAATCCCGGTATCGGCATCCTGGGACAGCTCAATCCAGTTGCGTTTATCCACGGAAGGCTCCAGAGGTAGGGGTCAGTTTTGAACGGTGCGGGCGGCTAAATTACCGCGCTTTTGAACAGGAAGTTTAGAAGATTTGTGCGGGTTGAGGCTGAGCCAAAGCTGCCTATGCGCAAAGGCAGAAAAAGGATCGATTGACGTCATTGGTGAATGGCACACATCGGCCAACTCCGTCGGACTAAACCCACATTAAAAAAGCCCGCAGAGTGCGGGCAAGACAGGAGTTTTAGAGACTGCGTGAGTGCACAGACTCAGTAGTGAGAAACATAAAACGCTTCGCAAGTTTATTTTCTTTTGTGCGATGCCGACCAACGGCGTAATAAGCCGGCAAGGGGAAAACTTGTACGAAACGGTATGATTTGTACAGGAAAAAAATCTGAACCTTCCTTCTGACGAGATAACAAAAAAATTCAGAAGGAGCAAACATGACAAGCTATTTATATATCATCGAGTATGAACTTCATCACACACCCCGGTCCTTCATTATAAGAAGCGAAGTTATGAATAATGCAGAGGCTTGGCACTGGGCTTGTTGCGATGCGGGGATAGGCATCATTCCGAGGTCACGTAATGACAAGCTCAAACGCATCAGCAAACCGATGGCAGAGCGCTATGGGCTTGAAAACGTGAGGTGGCGGCCGTCTGGCACTGTGCCATTTAACCCGAAGCCCTACATTCCCCCTCCACCCGAATGAATGCACTACCGCAAAAAGTCCATACGTTCGTGTATAAATCAGGTCAACCGTTTCTCTTGTTCGCTAACATGCATAACTTTTCCACATTAACGCGTAATGCACTGCTGACATACTCTAGTGAGTACTGTTGTTTGCACTTAGGGCATAACCGTTCCGAAAAAGTAGACACCCTATATGCGGGCTCCGCTTCCGTAGCAGGCTCGTAGATTTTATTGAATTTTTCGCAACTACGGTTCGCTTGTTTGGCTGGCATGACGGCTTCATCCATGAATGAGCAGGCCTATAAGATTGACCAAGGACGAGAGGATTTCAAGAAATCACATACGAAAATTCAAACAAGCGCTTACTTGATATTTTAATGCCATCATTGATGCCGCAAGCATTCATGCCGGCATGCTCATTACTGAGCAAGCCTGCGTTTATGGCGACCGGTTAAACATGCCCCCGAGCCCGTAAGTACGGTGGCGTGGGAGGAGGGCGGCTATAGAGCCGCCTCCTGCTTGATTCCACCTTTATCCTTTACGGCGCGTTGCGGCTATGGCGGTAGTCGCTGACAGCCTCGTAAACGGCCTTGCGCAAACGGTTGATGCCGCCGATCGGGCGGTGCTCTTCTACACCAAACCACGGATTGAACGATTGATTGTCGCAGGCCAGGTTCAGTTGCGGGGTATCAAAGTCTTGTGCCGGGATCTTCACCTTGGCCACGGTTTCATAGGGCGCGTCGCTTTCCTTCCATTCGATGCTGGTGTCTTCGATCGGCATGAATTTCTGCGGGTTCTGCCGCTGGATCTGCAACACGAAGCACGCCGGTACGCGGTCGGTGGAAAGCTGCTGGCTCAGGGCTCTGCGCAAGAAGTTCGGCAGGTCCTGATTCTGTTTAGGCAATACATATTCAGGGCAGCTTTGCGGGTCGGGGGCGACGCGGAACTTGGCGTTGGCCGCGCCGAACTTGTAGGGCGAGACCGAGAAATAAGTGGTCTGCGTGGGGCTGGCCGGAGCGGGTGCCAGGGTCGCCAGCGCGATAAACAGGTGGCGCACCTGCCAACTGCGCGGGTCGACGTTGGGGAAGAATGCCAGGACTTTCTTGCCATCGGCCTGGGCACCAATGTTTTGCGCATATTCCGCCACATCGCTGACAAAAAAGTTCGGATGGCTGAACATCACGAAGTCCTGTTCGGCACGGGTTTGCTGGTCGGCGAGCAGCTGTTTGCCCGGCACGTCGAGCAGCTTGATCGCCATGCCGCGGGCGTCGCGAATGCTGTCGAATTGCGGGTAGGCGTTGCCGTTGGACAGCCGCATCATCGCCTGCCAGGTTTTGCCAGGCTCGGCGAACACGCCCTGGCGCAGTGCCGGGTCAAGGTCGGCCAGCACGCTGACCTCGGCCTTCACGCAACCATGCGCCTTGGCGTGTGCATCGCGCAGGTAGCGGGTGCCTTCGCGGTGTTGGTCGACGATGCGCACCGCGGTCTGAATGATGCCCTGGGTCATCGCTGCTTCACCCGCCGGGACCTGTTCATCCGGCGACACTGGCCCGCTGTGTTGCCAGGCGTACCAGGCGGTGGCCGCCAGCCAGCCAAGCAGGCCCAGGCCCACCAGCCACAACAGGGTCTTGCCGAGAAACGCACCCAGGCGCAGCCACAGGCGGGCGAGCAGGGACGGTTGGTCATATCGAGATCGGATCATCATGGCAATTGTTGCTCCAGCGGGCCGCCCAGCACTTTGAGGTATTCCAGCAGCGCCCAGCGTTCCTGCGGCAGCAAGCCGCGGCCGATCACGCCTTTGCCACGCTCGCCAGCCCGGAATTCGTGGCCGCTGTTGTGGTTGCCGGTAATTTTGGTATCGAACAGGAAGGCATTCTTGAACGCGCCGGTCTCAAAGCCCAGGTGACGCGGGTCGTAATTGAAGGTGCCTTTATAGAAGGTGGTGCTGCGCTCGTCCTGGGGCGAAAGCAACTGGTAGATCGTTGGCACCGAGCCGTTATGCAGGAACGGCGGGGTGGCCCACACGCCGGCCAGCGGGCGGGCTTTGTAGGCACGCAACTCGCGCACGCCGATGGGCAGGCCATAGCCGTCCAGGCGTGGGCGTTCGGCGGGGGTTACGCCGGCGGCGCGGTAGGCATGGTCTTCAACGAAGGCGGTGACGTAGGCCAGGCCCTTGGCGACCGACATTTTTTTCAGGTCCAGCGGCTCGGTCGGTGTCGGGTGCAGTTGGACATTGAGCTTGGCCAGCTCCGCCGGGTCCCATTGCAGGGCGCTGAGGTCGTAGCGTTGGTCGGCAATATTACTGGCGGTGCCGGGGTCGGTGCCGATGTAATCCACGGGCAGCATCTTCAGGTGCTGCACCGGGCGGCCACCTTCTTGGGTGACGCTGGGTACGTGGCAGCTGGCGCAGTTCTCGGTGAACAGCGCACGGCCTTGGGCGGCGAGAGGCTTGTCGACAGCGCCGAACACGTCCTCGGGCCAAGTCGGTGGCTTGAGGCGTTGCAGGGTTTCTTCGATCAGGTTGAGGTCGCGCACGCGCACGCTCGATGGGTAGCGGGCATCCCCTTGTAGCGGCTGGCCGGCGCTGTCGAAAAAGGTCAGGGTGGCGCCCACGCCCAGGGCTTCGCCGATATTGCGGGCCATGGGTTGCTGGGCCGAACCGTTCCATTGCACCCAGTCGAAGGTCCAGATATCCCACAACTGCGGGTAGTCTACTGGCGCATTGGCGACGCGGTAGTTGTCCGGCGTAATGGCGTCGCCAAAGCTGGCGTTGGCGATGCGGCCGAAGGCGTCGGTACGGCCAGGGCCTTCTTCGGTGGGGTAGAGGCCGCGGTGCGTGTCGTTCCAGGCGACTTTGATGAACGAGTTCAACGACTGCTTGAAGTCCTGGCGCAGTTGACTGTGCTCGGCGTCGTAACGGTCACCCAAGACCTGGCGGGCGAAACGCTCGAATTTCCATGGGTTGTAATACGTGGCGGCGAGGCTGGCGACCAAGGCCTGGCCGAAGCTGCCACCGCGCAAGGTCGGCACGCTGGAAGGCAGCACATGTTGCGCCGAACCGCCGTCGATACGCACTGCCTGACCTTTGAAATGCAGCTCGCCGGTGTGGCAGGCGGCGCAGGTGATATCCAGGTATTCAACGTTGCTGCCGGCATTTTTGTGCCGGGCGAAACCTACCGGCAGGTTGCCGGGGTTTTGCGCGGAGGGCACTTGTTTGGGGTCGACCAGGAAGCCGAAACGCGCCAGGTAGTCGGGCGTGGCAAAACGTCGCTCGGAGAACGGCAGTTCCAGGGCGGTGAACCAGTCGTAATGCAGGCCCTTGACCTGGGTGCCCTGAGGCGTGAAGTAATACGTCTGACGGTCGGCGGCACTCCATTGATCCTGGTAGTGCACCTGTTCCACGGGCACATAGTCCGGCAGCCTGGGGTTGACGGTGTAATAGAGCACCACGGCCAGGATCAGGCCCAGCGCGGCAAGTAACAGGAGTAATACACGGCGAAAAATGCGCAAGATGGCTATCCTTGTCTCGGTCTTGTCGAGGAGTCGTGTTGTTATGCCACTACGCCACACATGCGGCAAGTGACCCTGAGCCCGGTAGTAGGCGATCCCACGATCCTTCGCGGGGCCCCATCATGAATGAAAATGCTTTTAAACACGTGAACTTATCGGAAGTTTCCTGCTCACATGCCGGTAGCCATTGGTCGTGGCCGCCTGATAAGCTCGCGACTTTATTCGAATGCCCTATTGGCGCATGAACAAGGAAATAGCATGAAACAGCATCGGTTGGCGGCGGCGGTGGCCCTGGTTAGCCTGGTACTTGCGGGTTGTGATTCGCAGACCAGCGTAGAGCTGAAAACCCCGGCGCAGAAAGCTTCCTACGGCATCGGCCTGAACATGGGCAAAAGCCTTGCCCAAGAAGGCATGGATGACCTGGACTCCAAAGCAGTAGCCCAGGGCATCGAAGATGCTGTCGGCAAGAAAGAGCAGAAGCTCAAGGACGACGAACTGGTTGAAGCGTTTGCCGCACTGCAAAAACGTGCTGAAGAACGCATGACCAAGATGAGCGAAGAGTCGGCAGCCGCCGGCAAGAAATTCCTCGAAGACAATGCCAAGAAAGACGGCGTAGTCACTACCGCTTCCGGTCTGCAGTACAAGATCATCAAGAAGGCCGACGGCGCACAGCCTAAGCCGACTGACGTGGTGACTGTTCACTACACCGGCAAGCTCACCAACGGCACCACGTTCGACAGCTCCGTGGATCGCGGCAGCCCGATTGACCTGCCGGTCAGCGGCGTGATCCCGGGTTGGGTTGAAGGCCTGCAACTGATGCACGTGGGCGAAAAGGTCGAGTTGTACATCCCGTCCGACCTGGCTTATGGCGCCCAGAGCCCGAGCCCGGCGATTCCAGCCAACTCCGTGCTGGTATTCGACTTGGAGCTGCTGGCCATCAAGGACCCAGCCAAGGCTGACGCACCTGCTGCACCTGCCGCCAAGAAGTAATCGGCGCCTGAACACACAACGCCCCGTCTCGACGGGGCGTTGTTGTTTCTGCGGCATGCATCGATCCACATGGGTGAGGGCGCTTGCTCCCACATGGGGCGCCGCTGCAAATCCGAACGAACGTCCGTAGTGGGTAACAGTCTGATATAAGACTCAAGTGCGGCTAGCCGCACGCCTTCGCCAAGTCAATGAAATCTTGGGTTTTTTTCATGTGCGCAAAAAACGCCCGATCTGACTGGAAGCCTTGTAGTCCGTGGCTTTCAGGCATTTAAAAAGGCTCTGTTCACAAGGTTATCCACAATTTGTGTGGATAACCTTTCTGTTTGATGGAACTGGAGTGACAGATGAAACCACCCTTCAATTTCACCCGTTTCCTGCCCATGGCCGCACGCTTGCTGGGCCGTGGGCGCTTGCCGACCCTGTTGTTCGCCGTGGCCGCCAAGAGTTCGAACCAGGGCAATCGCCTGGGCAAGCTCAAGGATGATTTCAAATTGCTGCAGTCCCTCTGCCTGGCATACTGGCGGGGCGAGTACCGGGCGATCAGCCCCAAGGCGCTGATCTCGGTGGTGGCGGGGCTGATGTACTTCCTGAGCCCGATTGATGCGATCCCGGACTTCATCCCCATGTTCGGCATGCTCGATGACATTGCTGTACTGGCCTGGATCATGAAAACTCTGGAGGGCGAACTCAGTGCTTTTCGTGCCTGGCGCGACGCCCTGCGCCCGGAAAAGCTTGCTGTTGTAGAGCGGCTGCCTGCCACGCCAGCCTTGCTGGCCAAGGAAAACTCGCAAAAAAACTGACGACTCGGCTATCCCCCTGCGACCTTTGTGGCTGTTAGGATTACACTCCTAAGGAAAGGGCTTACTTGGTAAGTGTTGTTATCCTACGGGGCAGTCATGGATATTCAGATAATTTCACGCAATGGCGAGCCCGAATACGCGGTGCTGCCATGGGATCAGTACCAGGCGCTGCTAAAAGCTGCCGGTCAGCAACAACCGACGCACACTCCTTCTCCTCCTGTACACGCCGCACCCGACCGGGACCTGCGCCCGCTGGCGGACCTGCGCCAATTGCGTGAAGCCAAGGGCCTGGCTATCGAAACCCTGGCTCGCACCGTGGGCATCAGCCCTTCGTATCTCGGATTGATCGAAAGTGGTGAACGTCAGCCGGATGCAGCGATCCGCCGCAGCCTGGCCTGGGAATTGGGCGTTGCAGGTTGGAGGGATGAATCTTGAGCCTACGTATCAGCCGTCAACATTGGGATGGTTTACTCAATGAACTGGATCAGGCGCGCCGCCAGCGGCATCTGCTGACGTACCGCGCGCTGCTTGAACGCCTGCAATTTCCGACGCCGGCGATGCAAACCCTGGCCGCGGCCCTGGAACACTTGGCGGCGCTGGACGCCAAGGCCGAGCAGCCGTTGCGCAGCTCTCTGGTGATCAGCCAGGGCGCCAGCCGCCTGCCGCGCACCGGGTTCTTCGAATGCGTGGAGCGCCTGGGGCGCTTCAGTGGGCCGTCCGATGGCGTCGCCGCCGCCTCCTGGCACGCTTCGGAAGTGGTGCGGGTGTTTGAGTACCAATACCCGGAGTCTGCCGAGGCTTAAAGGGCTTGGGGCAGCGTGTCCATGCTGTCGATCACATGGATGCTGTAACCGGCCACATCCTTGGCGTGATGCTTGGCCTGCGACGCCAGCTCTGCCAACTGGCTGGCATCGAGTTGTCCACAGGCCTGTGGATACAAATGCACCACCCCAATCGACAGCGACAGCAATGCAAACTCCTGGCGCACGCCTTGACGGTTCAACGCGACAAAACAGCCGGCGTCGAGGTGCTCGGCGCGATAGAAGCGCCGGCATTGGGTGTGGAAGTCGTCCAGCAGTTGATTGAGTCGCTTGCGCCAGTCCTGCGGCCCCAGCACCAGCAAAAAGTCATCGCCGCCGATGTGCCCGACGAAATCGCGGCTGGGGTCCACCCGGTCATTCAGGCATTGGGCCAGGCACAGCAACACCTCATCCCCTCGCCCGTAGCCATAGATGTCGTTGAACGGCTTGAAGCTGTCGATATCCACGTAGCAGATCACCGACTCCCGTTGCTGTTGCAACAGCCGTGTGAGGCATTGCTGGATCGGTACATTGCCGGGCAGCAGAGTCAGCGGGTTGGCATAGCGTGCCTGCTGGATCTTCAACTCGGTGATCAGCTTGAGTACATCGATCACCCGCCCCAGACCCAAGTAGTCGCCATTGAGCGTGATGATGAAGTCTTCTTCGATGCGTTGCCGCGCGCGGCTGGTGAGCAGGCGGCTGACCTGTTGCAGCGACTGGCTCAGTTCTACCGCCAAAAAGTCGGTGCTCATTAAACGGCTGATGGGCTTGCGCGCAAACAGGTCGGTGGCGAACGGCTTGAGCAGTGCGTCGGACAGCGAATGCCGATGGACGATGCCCACCGGGTGGCCGCGCCCATCCAGCACCGCCAGCGAGTTGAGGTTGGCCTGGCGGCGGAACGCTTCCAGCACTTGCGCCGTGGCGGTGTCCTGGTCCACCGCCGGTTGTTCATTGAGCAGAGCGCTGAGGTCGCTGCCTTCCTCGCTGAGGGTTGCGATATTTTGGTCTGGCTTGGGCAGCATCAGGCGCGCTTCCTGCGGCGGCTGTTCCTGCGGACGACAGAGCAGGTAACCCTGGACCAGGTCCACGCCCATTTCCGTCAACACCGCCAGTTCTTCAGCTAACTCGATGCCCTCGGCAATCACCTGGGCACGGGACGCCTTGGCGATTTGCAAGATCGAACCGACAAACTCGCGCTTGAGTGCATCCTGATGAATGCCATCGATAAAGTGTCGGTCGATTTTCACGTAATCCGGGCGCAACTCCGACCATAACCGCAGGCTCGAATAGCCAGCGCCCAGGTCATCCAGGGCAATCGAAAAGCCCATGTTGCGGTAATGATGCAGGGCGGTTTGCAGCAGGTCGAAATCGTCGGTGGGGGTTTGCTCGGTGAGTTCGATCACTACCTGACTCGGCGGGATGCCGAAGTCGCGCAGCAGTTGCAGGGTGCGCCCCGGTTGGTGCGCCGTTTCCATCAGGGATTGCGGGGAGATATTCAGGAACAGCTTGCCTGGTAACTTTTGTTCGCTGAAACGTCGGCATGCACTCAGGCGACAGGCCATTTCCAGTTCACTGAGACGCCCGGCCTGGCTGGCCACCGAGAACAAGGCGACAGGGGAGTGCAGCGGGCTGTTGGAGGGGCCACGGCTGAGGGCTTCGTAGCCAAGAACGCGCCGTTCGGACAGGCAGATGATCGGTTGGAACAGGCTGTGCAAACTGCCTTGAGCCAGGATAGAGCCCAGTGCATTCAGCTGTTCGTTCATGGTCATGGCGATCTCGATCGAAAAAAAGGACCCCAGGCGTTGCGCCTGGGGTCCTTCATTTCACGACAGAATGATGTCTATTTGATGACACTCCGCAGAGCGGTCACATTAAATTGCCATCATTTACTGCTTGGCCACCTGTTTACTGATCTTCAGGTAATCCAGCAGGATCCGGCCTGTCTCGGCCAGGTAAGCGTCGTCTTCCGGCTTGGTTTTATCCGCCTCGGTTGGCAGCGCGTCTTCGTCTTCTTTCTTCAGTTCCTTGAGTGGGTCTTCACCCTTGGCCTTGCGGCGGATGTTCTCCAGCACAAGCTGCTGATTCTCGATGTCGGTGTGCTGCTTACGACGGTCCACTTCGTTGAGGCTGACGGTTTTTTCTTCCATCAGCTTCTTGGCCAGGGCCAGCTTGTCGCGGATGAACACAAACTCGGCATCCTTGGCGGAGCGGGTGTCGTGGTCAGCCTTCAACTGCGCCAGGAACGGCTTGAACGGGTCCGAAGCAGGCTTGATCGCAGGACGGATGGTGTCCCAAGGCATGGCTTCCGGCAGGGCGCTTTCGCCGATTTCCTTGGTGTCGATAATCGACGGGAAATCGATGTCCGGCAGTACGCCCTGATGCTGGGTGCTCTGCCCGGAAACCCGGTAGAACTTGGCCAGTGTCAGCTTGAGCTCGCCATGGTTGAGCGGCTGGATGGTCTGCACGGTACCTTTGCCGAAGGTCTGGCCGCCGATGATCATTGCGCGGTGATAGTCCTGCATGGCACCGGCGAAAATCTCCGACGCCGAGGCCGAGAGACGGTTGACCAGCAACGCCATCGGCCCTTTGTAGAAGGCTCCCGGGTTCTCGTCTTCGAGCACGTCGACACGGCCGTCTGCATTGCGTACCAACACGGTCGGGCCCTTGTCGATAAACAGGCTGGTCAGCTCGGTGGCTTCCTGCAGGGAACCGCCGCCGTTGTTACGCAGGTCGATGACCACGCCGTCGACTTTTTCCTTCTGCAACTCTGTGAGGATTTTCTTAACGTCACGGGTGGTGGACTTGTAGTCCGGATCGCCGGCACGGAAGGCCTTGAAGTCCAGGTAGAACGCCGGAATCTCAATGACGCCCAGCTTGTAGTCCTTGCCATCCTGCTTGAGGTTGAGGACTTTCTTCTGCACGGCCTGGTCTTCGAGCTTCACCGCTTCACGGGTGATGGATACGATCTTGCTCGTCTGGTCGTTCGGCGCGTTGGTGTGCGGGATAACCTCCAGACGCACCACGCTGCCTTTTGGCCCACGGATCAGCTTGACCACTTCGTCGAGGCGCCAGCCGACCACATCGACCATCTCTTTGTCGGCCTGGGCCACGCCGATGATCTTGTCGGCAGGGGCGACCTGCTTGGTCTTGTCGGCTGGACCTGCCGGCACCAGACGCACGATTTTCACCTGGTCATTGTCGCTTTGCAGGACGGCACCAATACCTTCCAGCGACAGGCTCATGTTGATATCGAAATTTTCCGCGTTATCTGGCGACAGATAATTAGTGTGCGGGTCGTAGGACATCGCAAAGGTGTTGATGTAGGCCTGGAAGATATCTTCGGCGCGGGTCTGGTCCAGACGCGCGAGCTGATTCTTGTAGCGCTTGGTCAACAACTCCTGGATGGCCTTGGGCTCTTTGCCGGCGATCTTCAGGCGCAGCACTTCGTCCTTGACGCGTTTGCGCCATAAGTCGTCGAGTGCGGCGGTGCTGGTGAGCCAAGGGGCGTCCTTGCGGTCCACCAGAAGGGATTCCTTCTGGGTGAAGTCGAGCTTGTCGACGCCTTTGTTCAGCTCAGCCAGGGCGAAGTCCAGACGCGCTTTGACACGGTCCAGGTAACGCTTGTAGATGGTAAAGCCGGGCTGCAGGTCGCCGCTCTTGAGGAAGTCGTCGAACTGGGTTTTCCACTTGTCGAACTCAGCGATATCGCTGGCCAGGAAGTAGCTGCGCGACGGGTCCAGCAACTTGAGGTAGCTGTCGTAGATGATCACCGAGCGAGCGTCATCCAGTGGCGGCTTGCTGTAGTGATGACGCTTGAGCAACTCGACGACGTTGAGGCTGGCAATCACCTCATCGCGATCCGGCTGAAGGTTGTCCCAGCTGTTGGCTGCGAACGTATTGGTCGACATCGACGCGAAGCCGAGACCAATGAAAAAAGCGAGGGCGGTGCTGGGGAACAGATGCTTCATGCTGATTCGACGCGGGGGCAATTGATAACGCATATTAGGCCGTCTTTGAAGTTGCCGGTTCCATAGGGGCCGGTCGCATAATGCAAAAAGCCCGGCGCTACTGCTACGGGCTCAGTCCAGACTCACTATGGAGGCACTGTGAAAGCATTGCAAGGCGTTGAAGGTCATGTGGAGTGGTTGGACGAACCAAGTCCTACATGTGATGTAGGCCAAGTTCGCATTCGTGTAGCGGCGGCCGGCCTTAATCGCGCCGATTTATTGCAACGTGCGGGGTTCTATCCGCCGCCACCCGGCGCCAGCCAAGTGTTGGGCCTGGAGTGTTCCGGAGTGATCAGCGAAGTGGGGGCGGGCTCGTCCTGGCAAGTGGGCGATCGCGTGTGTGCGCTGCTCGCCGGTGGCGGTATGGCCGAAGAAGTGGTGGTGGATGCACGGCATGTGTTGCCGGTACCGGAAGGCTTGTCGCTGATCGAAGCGGCGGGATTGCCTGAGGTGTACAGCACCGCGTGGCTGAATTTGTTCCAATTGGCGGGGCTCAAGCCCGGGGAGAAGGCGCTGCTGCATGCTGGCGCCAGCGGCGTGGGCTCGGCGGCGATCCAGCTGTGCAAGGCGTTTGGCAGCCCATGCTGGGTCAGTGTGGGGTCGGCGGAACGTCTGGCGTACTGTGAGAAGCTGGGCGCCCAGGGCGGCGTGGTGCGCACCGACGGGATCGAAGGGCTGCGCGACTTCGGGCCGTTCGATGTGATTCTCGACCCGGTGGGCGGCGACTATGCGGCGCTGGACCTCAAGCTGCTGGCCCTGGATGGGCGTTGGGTGTTGATTGGTTTGATGGGGGGCCGTGAGGCGCAGTTGGACCTGGCGCAGGTGCTGGGCAAGCGCATTCAGTTGCTGGGCTCGACCCTGCGCAGCCGCGATGACCAGTTCAAGGCCGACCTGTTCAGTGACCTGAGCCAGCACGTGTGGCCGTTGTTCGCCGAAGGGCGCCTGAGCCCGCAACTGGCCAGGACCTTTGCGATCAAGGATGCCGAGGCGGCGTTTGCCGAACTGGCGACCAACCGGGTTGCCGGGAAGTTGGTGTTGGTGATTGACGAAAGCTTCACCTGATTCCGGATTGGAATAGGGTCAATGTGGGAGGGGCTTGCCCCCGATGGCGGTGTGTCAGATGAAACATTTTTCACTGATCCACCGCCATCGGGGGCAAGTCGAATCGTCGCACCGCCCCTCCCACATTTGGATCTCTGTTGAATCAGGTCCAGTGATAGATTGGCCAATCGGCCTTCTCGGCATGTTCGCGCAACACCGGGTCTGGGTTCACTACGTGCGGGTAATCGACCTTCAATAACAACGGCAGATCATTGCGCGAATCCGAGTAGAAATACGCACCCTCCAACGTCTCACCTTCCTGTTCCAGCCAGTCCAGCAAACGCGTGATCTTGCCTTCGCGGTAGGTCAGTACACCCACCGTACGGCCGCTGTACACGCCATGGCTGATCTCCAGTTCAATCCCCAGCACCTCATCGATGCCGATGCGCGCCGCAATCGGTTTCACCAGGTGCGTGCCCGAGGCGGAGATCACCAGAATACGGTCACCGTTGGCGCGATGGCGGGCGATGGTTTTGGTCGCGTCGCTGTAGATCAGCGGTTCGATGATGTCCTCGACCCATGGCTCCACCAGGTGTTCGATTTCCTCCGGCGTACGGCCGATCATTGGCTCCAGGCTGAAATCCATGAAGTCTTCCATCGCCAACTCGCCCCGGCTGTAGGCGTCCATCAGTTCGTTGTTCCTGCGCATGAACGACTCAGGGTCGACCCAGCCCAGGCGGCCCATCTGCTCGCTCCACAGGGTGGCGCAGTCGCCGTGGATCAGGGTGTCGTCCAGATCAAAAATTACCAATGCCATCCTTTACGCTCTCTCAATCAATCGTTGCATCAGGCTACTTCACACAGCGCACTGGGGTCGATGGAAAGTGCCAGGCGCTGGCCGTCCGGGTGCAGGTCATCGGCCGAGCGGTTGAGCACGTCCACCACCAGCTCCACGCCACGCGCTTCGATGCGGTAGCGGATCACATTGCCCAAAAGGCTATGACTGCGCACCAGCGCATCCAGCTCGCCGCTGCGGCTCAACTCGATAGCTTCGGGGCGAATCGCGATGCGCCCACTGATTGGGCGTTGCAGCAACCGGCTGGCCTTGTCGGCATCGAGCAGGTTGTAGTTGCCGATGAACCCGGCGGCGAACACATCGACCGGCGCGGTGTAGAGTGTTTCGGCATCGCCGCTCTGTACGATCTTGCCCTGGTTCATCAGGAAGATGCGGTCGGACATGGTCAGGGCTTCTTCCTGGTCATGGGTCACGAAAATCGTGGTCAAGCCCAGTTCGCGCTGAATCTGGCGGATCTGTTCGCGCAGGTGCTTGCGAATGCGCGCGTCAAGCGCCGACAGCGGTTCATCCAGCAGCAACAGGCGAGGGCGGGTTACCAGGGAGCGGGCCAGGGCCACGCGCTGGCACTGGCCGCCGGACATCTGGTGCGGATAGCGCCCGGCCAGATCCTTGAGTTCCACCAGTTGCAGCACTTGCTGTACGCGTTGGTGGCTGTCGTCGGCGTTGACCTTTTGCATGCGCAGGCCGAAGGCGACGTTTTGTTCCACGGTCATGTTGGGGAACAGCGCGTAGCTCTGGAACACCATGCCGATATGTCGTTTTTGCGGGCTCAGCGGCACGATGTCCTGGCCGTCCAGCAGGATGCTGCCGCTATCCACCGAGGTCAGCCCGGCGATGCAGCGCAGCAGGGTCGATTTGCCGCAACCGGACGGGCCGAGCAGGGTGACGAACTCGCCCTTGGCGATCTCGCAGTTGATATCGCTGAACACCGGCGTACCGGCGTAGCTCTTTTGCAAATGTTGGACGCTGACGAAGCTCATTGGCTTTTGTCCTTGTTCAAGGTATTGGCGGCCCAGGTCAGCACCAGCACAAAGAAGAAATAGGAAATGACCACGGCACTGGTGAAGTGGCCGCTGCTGTTGCGCATATTGTTGAGGTACACCTGCAGGGTCTCGTAGCGGGTACCCACCAAAATGTTGGCGAACACGAACTCACCGAACAGGAACGAGAACGACAGCAGCAGCGCCACCATCAGGCCTTTGCGCAGGTTGGGCAGCACGACGAAGATCGCCGCTTGCCAGGTGCTCGCGCCCAGCAGTTGCGAGGCGTCCATCAGGTCGCGCAGGTTGATCGCTTGCAGGTTGTTGGTGATCGCCCGGTACATGAACGGCAGCGCCACGGTGAAGTAGCAACCGATCAGGATCCACGGCGTGCCCACCATCGCCAAGGGGCCTGAACCGTAGAGTTGCAGCAGGCCCACCGACGACACCACCGGCGGCACCGCGAAGGGCAGCAGGATCAGAATGTTCATCAGCGCGTCGAGCTTGGGGAAGTGGTAATGCACCACGAACAACAGCGGCAGAATCAGCACCACCGACAGGATCAGCGCGCCCACGCACACCAACAATGACTGACCGAAGGCCATCAAGAAGCGCGGGTCGCTCCACAGTTGCACATACCATTTCAGGGTAAAGCCCGCCGGTAGAATGGTCGCCGACCAACTGCTGGCGATGGAGTAGACAAAGGTGCCTACCAGCGGCAACACCAGGATCACAAACAACAGCGTCACCACCACCCGGTGGTAGAGGGAGGCCGGGCCGGCTTCAGCGCGAGACATGGTAGCTCCTCTTGAGCAGCAGTTGATGAACCACCGTGACCACCGTCATCAGCGCCACCAGCACCACGGCCAGCGCGCTGGCCATGTTCGGGTCCAGCGATACATCGCCGGAAACCAGCCCCGCAATACGAATCGGCAGCACGTTGAAGTTGCCGGTGGTCAATGCATACACGGTGGCGTAGGCGCCCAGGGCGTTGGCCAGCAGAATCACGAAAGTACCCAGCAGCGCGGGCGTCAGCACCGGTAAGCCGATATGCCGCCAGAACTGCCAGCCATTGGCGCCGAGCAGGGACGCCGACTCACGCCAGTCTTCGCGCAATGCATCGAACGCCGGATACAGCAGCAGTACGCCGAGGGGGATCTGGAAGTAGGTGTAGAGAATGATCAGGCCCGTCTTGGAGTACAGGTTGAAATCCTGAATGATCCCCGCCTGTTTGAGCATGATGGTGATGCTGCCGTTGAATCCCAGCAAAATGATGAACGCGAAGGCCAGGGGTACGCCGGCGAAATTGCTGGTCATGTTGGCGAAGGCGGTGACGAAGTTGCGCAGCGGCGAATCCACACGGCGCAACGAATAACTGCCGAGGGTGGCGATGATGATGCCGAAGATGCTGGAGTAAAAGCTGATCTCCAGGCTGAACTGGATCGCTTGCAGGTAGAACTTCGAGCTGAAGATGCGCGTGAAGTTTTCCAGGCTCCAGCCGGCCTCTTCGGTTTGCAGGCTGTTGATCAGCACCCATACCAGCGGTGCGATTTCGAACACGATAAAGAACAGCGCGAAAGGCACCAGGCAGAGCAGCGCCAGCCATTTGCCGCGAGTCATGGCATTCACTTCAATAGCTCCCGGCACACAGCTTTGTCGTGGGGCACGCCCAATAGTTGGCAGATGGTGCCGCACAGATCGGTCTGTTTGGGTGCGGCCTTGGTATCCAGGCTGAAAGCATCGCCGAGCACAAACAGCGGCACTTCGCGCTCCTCCGGCAACAGGCCGTTGTGGGAGCGGTCGTTGTTCATGCCGTGGTCTGCGGTCACCAGCACTTGGTAGCCGACGTCGAGCCAGCCTTGCAGGTAATCGGCCAGGATGATGTCGGCCGAGCGGGCACTGTTGCGGTATTGCGCGGTGTCGAGGCCGTGCTTGTGGCCGGCGTCGTCGATGTTCATCGGGTGCACCACCAGCAAGTCCGGCGCGTGCTTGAGCCGCAGGCTTTCGGCGTCGGCGAACAGGTGGGAATCCGGGTAGTGGTCATTCCAGTAGAAATGTCCGTGCTGGATCGCCAGCGCCTTGTCGTCGGTATGACGATCACGGGCGGCGAGAAAGGGCGTGCGGTTGTACAACTCGCTGACCCAATGGTAAGCCGCTGCCGCCGTGGTAAGACCCGCGTCGGTGGCGTAATGGAAAATACTGCGCTGGTTGGACAGGCGCGAGACGTTGTTATGCACGATGCCGCTCTGGATCGGTGGCACGCCGGTCAGGATGCATTCGTATAGCGGGCGCGACAGCGAGGGCAATTCACATTCCAGTGTGTAGAGGGCTGCGCGTCCTGCGCCGACATAGGCCTGCAAGTGCCCCATGGTATGCCTGGCAACCTCGAAGTTAAGGCCGTCGAGCACGACAAGGATGACTGGGTGTTTCATGGGCGGCGACGCTCCGCAACGATTGACTTGGCTCAATGCCTCTGGAGGAACGGGGGGGCAAAAATGTGGGAGGGGGCTTGCCCCTCCCACATTGGACCGCCACTGGCGTTCCAATGTGGGATGGATCCCTTACTTCATCTCTACGATGACCTGCTCGTTCCACAATTGAGGCAGTTTTTTGGACGTCGCTTCCCAGGCATCGGCATCCTTGATCGGCTGCGGGTTGGCCTTGGTGTACTGCTCGCCCGGGATCAGGTTCTTGGCGATTTCGGCCGGCAGTTTCAGGTCGGTTTCGGCACGTATCGGACGCGCATTGCCCTTGGCCAGGTTGAGCTGGCCGGCATCGCTGAAGATGTACTCGCGGGTCAGCTTGGCCGCGTTCGGGTGCTTGGCGTGTTTGTTGATGATGGTGGTGTAGCCGGATTTCACCGAGCCGTCAGACGGGATCAACACCACGTAGTCATCCGGGTTGGCCATCTTGGCTTTGTAGCTCAGGCCGTTGAAGTCCCAGACAATGCCCACTTCGACTTCGCCTTTTTCCATGGTGGCGATGGTGGGGTTGGACAGGCCGAGGCGACCTTGCTGAGCGATCTTGGTAAAAAACTGCAGGCCGGGGGCGATGTTTTTCTCGTCGCCTTTGTTGGCAATGGCGGCAGCCAGTACAGCGTTGGACGCCTGGGCCGCGGTGCTTACGTCACCCACGGATACTTTGTACTTGCCGGTTTGCAGGTCCGCCCAACTGGTTGGTACGTCGGAACCATGCAGCAGTTTCTTGTTGACGATAAACGCGATGGTGCCGGTGTAGGCCAGGGCCCAGTGGCCGTCTTTGTCTTTTGCCCAATCCGGTACCGAAGCCCAAGTGGAAGGCTTGTACGGCTGGGTGACTTCCTGCTTTACCGCAATCGGGCCGAAGGCTGCGCCGACGTCGCCGATATCAGCGCTGGCGTTGTCTTTCTCGGCTTTGAACTTGGCGATTTCCTGGGCCGAGCTCATGTCGGTATCCATATGCTTGAGGCCGTAGTTCTTGGCCAGGTCTTCCCAGGTGCCTTTCCAATTGGCCCAGTCATCGGGCATGCCGACGCTGTTGACGGCGCCTTCCGCTTTCGCGGCGGCTTCCAAGGTTTTTAGATCGGTATCAGCAGCCATGGCGGCGGTGCACATGGCAATGGTCGAGCCTAACAGTGATGCCAGGAAAAGCTGTTTCATCCGAAGCTCCTTTGGGCGTTTTCAACGCGGCGTTTTTATGAACGTTTGCGGTGGTGTTGGTCTAGGTCAGCAATACCTGAGCCAATTTAGGCTCGATGGATGACAGTTTCATGTCGATGTCGTTTTTATCGTGCGGGTGTCGCTCGACGCAGGTTCAGCGTAGACCATGCTCAAGCGCCCGCAGGCGCTGGACTTGGCCGATGTATTGCAAGACGTGCGACATGTACTTGCGGTGGGCTGTCATCTGTCGGTCATCTGTAATGCCTACGCTTGCACGCAGCCACAAGAGCCCGATTGCGGAGCGTTTTATGCACCTGAACGGTGCTGGTCTAGTCCAGATAGGTAACGTTGATGCGCGATGAGGCAATCAAGGCGGTAACCTCCATCGGCCTGGCGCTGCAAGAGCAGATCGACCACGGCCTGTTGCCGCCTGCAAGCAAATTGCCCGCCGAGCGCAAGCTCAGCGAGTTGTTTGGTACCACTCGAATCACCGTGCGTGAAGCCTTGTTACAACTGGAGGCCCAAGGCCAGATTTATCGCGAGGAGCGCCGTGGCTGGTTCGTTTCGCCGCCCCGGCTGGCCTACAACCTGATGCAGCGCAGCCACTTTCACGCCATGGTCAATGACCAGGGGCGCGTGGCCTCGACCGAAGTGATTTCTGCGCGGTTGCAACCTGCGTCGGCGGCGGTGTGTGCGTGGTTGCAACTGCCGGCGCTGTCCAGTGTGATCCAGATCTGCCGGGGCCGGCGGATAGACGGGCGTTTGGTGTTGTACGTGGAGCACTATCTGAACCCGCAGTATTTTCCGGGGATTCTTGAGTGCGACCTTAATCAGTCGATGACCGAGTTGTACGCCCGCAAGTACAACTTGCATTACGGGCGGGTGCGTTTCGAGATTGTTCCGACTTCACTGCCGGTGGAAGCCGCCGCCGCATTACGCGTGTCGGTGGGCAGCCCGGGCTTGCGTATCGCCCGGGTCAATTACGACCAGCATCAGCGGTTGATCGATTGCGACCTGGAGTTCTGGCGGCATGATGCGATCCATGTGGGCGTGGATGTCATGGGGTCAGCGCCTTGATCACCTGATCCACATTGGTTTCCAGCTCTGATACCGGATCGGCGCCGTCGACATTCAGTACCAACAATGTCGAGCCGCCTTCGGTGATGGCGGTTTTCACTGCCTCACTGGGCTGGCGATGATGCAGCACGACCGCGACGTCGTTGGCCTTCAGCTCGGCGCTGAGTTTTTGCAGCGCTTGAGGCGTCCAATCGGCATCCGGCCGTGCGTCGGTGCTGACCAGCTCCAGGTTCAGGCTGCTGAGCAGGTATGCGAAGTGATCGCTCAAGCTGACCACGCTCAGGTTGTCCGCCTTGGCCAGTCGCGCTTCGCTGTCGGCGGTGAGCTTGAGCAGGCGTTGCTTGAGTACGGCCAGGTTGGCGTCGATTTTCGCCTTGGCACCCGGTGCCAGGCGGCTCAGGTCGGCAGCCATGACGTCGGCCATGCGCCCCAGGTTGTTGCTCGATTGCCAGGGCTGGCTGTTCAAACCGTCGGCAACGCCGGGCTGCACCGCGATCCCAGGCAAGCCGCCATCCACCGGGCGCGCGGCGTCGACTTCGACGATGCGGATGTTGCTGCGCCGAGCCACCGGGTACAGCGGGTCATCCGCCCACAGCGAGCGCAGGCCGATGGCGGCGTCGGCATCCTGGGCCAGCGCGTTCAATGCCGGCGCGCCACGCCCGGTGAAGTACGACACCTGGCGTGAGCCAGGCAGGTTGGCCGGTGCCGCGCGCTCCAGTTGCACGTCGGTGCCCTTGAGCAGTACCTCGGCCAGGCCATAGGTGATTGGCAGCGAGGCCAGCACTTTGACGGGTTTAGCGGCGTGCGCAGCCGGTTTGGCGGGCAGGGCGGCCATCAATGGCGTAGTGGCTAAACAGGCGATGGCGAGGGCCAGAGGCTGAAGAACAGAGCGCATTATCCAAGGTTCCCTTTAAGGCTGGGCACGGTACCGCGCGCAATGGCGGCGAGGGCGAAAGCGATACCGGCCATCAGAATGATCGCCGCGCCGGAGGGGATGGGCAGGTCGAAGATGATCGGTAACAGGATCCCGCATAGGGTGCTGACGGTGGCGATCACCACCGAGACCCAGAAGAAGCCTTTGAGCGACTGGCTCAACAGCCGCGCCGCCGCCGCGGGAATCACCAGCAGGGCGCCCACCAGGATCGCGCCGATGACCTTGACCGCAGCCACGGTGATCAGTGTCACCAGGATCACGAACAGGTAATCGAGTGTCTTCACCGCCACGCCGCGCACCGCCGCCAGCTGCGGGTTGAAGCTGGCCAGCATGATGCGGTTGTACAGCGGCAGCGCCAGGGCCATCACCAGTGAACCGACAATGGCCAGCACCAGCAGGTCATTGCCGTTGACGGTCAACACTGAGCCGAACAACACGTTTTCCAGGATATGCACGTTGATCTTGCCCGCCAGGATCAGCAGTAGGCTCGCGCCCAACGCCAGGGAAACCGACAGGAACACGCCGATCAAGGTGTCCGGCGCCAGGCCGGTGCGGTTGCGCAGGTAGTTGAGCAGGATGCCGAACAGCAGGCAGTAGCCGAACAGGCTGCCGTAGGGGCCGGTATAGGGCTCGCCGAGCAGAATGCCCACGGCCACGCCGGTCAGTGCGGCATGGCCGACCGCTTCGGAGAAGAACGCAAAGCGCTTGACTACCACCAACGTGCCCAGGCCGCCCAACACCGGGCCGATCAGCAGGCCGGCGAGCAGGGCGTTGACCACAAAGCCGTAGGCCAGCGCCTCCGGCAGGTAGCCGGAGGAAGCCCAGCCCTGGACTATCAGGCGAAATGCTTCATAACTCATTGCGCCGGGCTCCGAGGGTGGGTGGAAAACAGGCTCAGCAGGCGCTCCGGGGTCAGTGCCTGTTTGGGGGTGGCGTCGAACAGCACGCGGCGGTTGAGGCCGGTGACACGGTCAGCCAGGCGGCCGACGGCTTCCAGGTCGTGTTCGATCCACAGTACGGTGATCCCGGCCAGGCGCCAGTCATTGAGCAGCCGCTCGAAGACCTGGATGCCCGCCTCATCGAGGGCCGACATCGGTTCATCCAGTACCAGCAAGTGCGGTGCGGGGATAAGGCCTTGGGCCAGTAATACACGCTGTCGCTCGCCGCCGGACAACGCGCCCATGCGCCGCTTGCGTTTGTCCTGCATGCCGACCCGTTCCAGGGCTTCGCCAATCGCGGCGGCGTAATGTTTGGACAAACCCAGAAACGCCGGACGCCGCTGGCACATGGCAGCCATGAAGTCGTCCACGGTCATCGGCAAGCCACGGTCAAATTCCAGTGCCTGGGGCACATAACCGATGGTGCCGGGCGTGGTCGGCCATTCCAGGCTCAAACGCCCCTGGTGCGGCGTTTGCCCCAACAGGGTCTTGATCAGCGAGCTTTTACCGCCGCCGTTGGGGCCGACCAGGGCGTGGATGCTGCCCGGCTGCACCTGGAAACACACACTATCGAGAATTACGGTGCGGCCCAGCGTCAGGGATACCTTGTCGAACTCAACGGTCGGGCCGACGCAGGCCATCTTGAGTTGCTCAGCCGCCGTCATGCGCCCGACTCCTGAATCGCGCGGACCACCGTGTTGAGGTTGCCGGTCATCTCCACTTCGTACTTTTCAGCGCTGTATTCGCCGTAGGAAATATGCGACAGCGGGTACAGCTTGACCCCGGATTCGCGCTGGATGGTGTCGACGTAAGTGGACGGGAAATCCATCTCCGAAAAGATCACCTTTACGTCCAGGGCGCGCAGTTCGTCGATCGTCTTTTTCAACTGGCTGGGGCTCGGCTCGATACCGTGCGCCGGTTCGACCACAGCTGTGACTTCCAGGCCGAACTCACGCAGCAGGTAGTCGTAGGCCGCATGTACGGTGGCCACGCGCAGGTCCGGGTTGGGCGCGCTGGTGAGCTTGGCCAGGGCATCGGCGCGCATCTGGCGCAGGCGCTTGCCGTAGGCGCGCGCGTTCTGGGTGTAGGTCTTGGCGTTGTCCGGGTCGAGTTTGCCCAACTCGCGGGCAATGTTGTTGACCTGGGCAATCGATGCACTGATCGACAGGAAGGTGTGCGGGTTGACCACCTTGCCCGCACCGCGCGCGGCATTACCGGTAGCGGCCAGCAGTGGCACGTTGGCGTTGGCTTCGATCACCGGGATGTCCGGGCGCTCGCTGGTGGCGATCATGCGGTCGGCGAAGTCGTCATGGCCAACGCCGTTGAGCACGATCACGTCCAGGGTGCCGATGCGCTTGATGTCTTCGGCGCGCGGCTCGTAGGCATGGGGGTTGAAACCGGCCGGAATCAGCGGCACCACGTCGGCCTTGTCGCCAACGATATTGGTCACATAGCTGTAGTAAGGGTGCAGGGTGATGCCGATACGCAGGCGTTTGGCGGCCTCGGCATTAGCCAGGGGAGCAAGCATCAGGCTGAACAGGCTGACCAGCAACAGACGCAACAAGGGAGATGAAATAGACATGGGCAATCGGTCTTCTCGTTCAGTGACGGTGCTGGCGGGTAACGCCGGCATCGAATTGCGCGACCACTTGCTGCCAGCCCGCCGCGATCAGCGCCTGGTCAGTGAGGTCGGAAGGGGCGGGGAGGTCCTGGCGGCGGTTGAGCCAGATATCCGGCTCGGTGCCCTGCACGCGCATCAGCAGTGAACCGCTGGTGCTCGGCGCCTGGCTCAAGCCCACATACGCCGAAGGCGCCAGCAACCGCCAGCGATGGTCGCCACGGCTGACCGAACTGGCATCCTGAGCGAAGGGCGCGAAGCCTTCTTCGGCCAGTTGTTCAGGCGTCGGCAGCGCGCTTTGCTCTTCTTGCAGCAGATGGATTTCGTCCAGGGTTACCCGCAGGTCTGCGTAGATTCCTTGTTCAGCGGCGTTCAGGTCACGGCGTGCGTCCAACTGGTGGCTGGGTAGCGCGGCGACTTCCCGGGGCTCACCGTGCATCGCCACCACGGTGCCGGCCACCGCGAGGATGATCAGGCACAGCAGCAGGACGTAGAGGGTTTCGTGGCCGGCCCCGGCGGGTCGTACAACCTGTGTGGTACTCATTGTGGCTGGATATCCGCTTGGTCGATTTCCACGACGTGGCCGGGGCCGGCATCAAACAGCACATAGAATTCGGCCGACGGTTTCTTGAATGTCAGGGTGGAATCCTCGCCGAGCTTGCCGGGCACCAGGATCGTTTCGTCGTAGCCGATCACATCCAGGGTCACCCCCGGTGCGCCGCTGCCATCGGAGAAGCCGCCTTTGCACTGGATCTGTTCGCCGGGGATTTCCTTGCACTCGCACATCGGGTTGTGGGCCAGGGCGGTGTTGCTCAAACCGGCACACAGCAATAGCGCGGCACCGGCACGTGTCAGGCGCTTGAATGTCATGGTTTAACTCCTTGCTTGTTCAGCCAGGCGATGGTGGCAGGCGAGGCCTGGCTCAGCGGGATGGAACCCTGGTGCATGCTGCCGTCCCAGCCTTCCATGGTGACCCACAGTTCGGCGTCGGCGGGGGTGCGTTCCGGTATCGGCAAGGCGGCACCCATGCGGTACGGCGTGCCGAAGAAGATCACGCCGGCGGCGCGCAGGCTGCGCGGTTTGCCGATGCGCAGGTACGTGGCCTTGACCTGATCGGCGCAGGTGCCGCACAAGGCGGCGTTGAAGGCCTTCATGGGACCGGCAGGGTCCGGGCGCGGGCCTTCATTGCGGAACTCGGCGAGGGTCAGGCTCCAGGGACCGACCTGCACGTCACCGGCCACGCGCTCGCCAATGCCGGTGTCGCCGCGAAACAGTGCGGCATCGGCGAAGTACTTGGGCATGAAGCCCAAAGGGACCAGCAGCAGCAATATATTGATGTGGAAGCGCCACTTGAGCCAAAAGGTGCGCAGCGGTGAGGACGGTTTAGCGACGGCGACCTTGCTCATGGCTTGGCCTCCGACGTTTCAGCCTGCATCGCTGGAATGGACAGGGGCTTGCGCTGTTGCTTGGTTTCGCGCTTGAGGGCGTTGAGCGTGGCCAGGGCCGTGCGCTTGGTCCAGATCAGCAGGCCGCTCAAGACCATCATGCTCAGCACGAGGCCGAAGAATGCCCAGATGAGCTTGACCCACAGCCCGCCGAAGTCGCCGGTGTGCAGCGGGCGCATGGATTCGGTGACGAACTCGAGCGCGGTGCGGTCGGACAGCAGGTGCGAGACAGCGATTTCGCCGTTATAGGGGTTGAGTTGGGCGGTCTGGTACATCAGCGGGTACCAGCCCCGCCCGCCGATCTGCAGGTGGCTGTAGGCGTTGAGGGGAAGGCTGACGAAACTCGCTTCCAGGCCTGGGATGCGCTGGGTCGCGATCTTGATGGCGTCATCCAGGGGAATCATGGGGGCCGGCACGCCGGGCGCCGAACCAGGTACGTTCTCCCGCGCGATCACGGGGACAATGGGTTCGCTGGAGATTGATATCTGGTTATCGCCCAACATCGCCTGGATCAAAAACCAGGTACCGGTGATGGAGATCACCGCGATAAACCAAATGGACCAGATACCACTGAGGCGGTGAAAATCCCCCCAGAAGATCCGCGCCCCGTGCCGGATGCGCAGGGTCGGCTTGAGAAACCCTTTCCAGAAGCGCTTGTACACCACCAGCCCGGTAACCAGCGACGCCAGCATCGGCAAGCCGAGCAGTGACACCAGGTACCAGCCCCAACTGTAGCCATTGGTGAACGGTACCAGCCACCAGCCGTGGAGCGCGCGGGTGAACTGCCGGAAATCGAACGAGGGGCTGATGCCCTGGATCGCCCCGGTGTACGGGTTGACGTAGACCTCTACCGAGCGACCGTCGGGGTAGCTGAGGTCGACACTCAGGGCAAAGTGCGACTCGTCCGGACGGCTGAGAGACTGCACGATCACTTCAGGCTCGGCGCGCTTGATGGCGCGGATGACCTGGTCGTAGCTCAGCGGTTCGGCATCATCCGAAGGCTTGCTTGCGCGGATGTCCGGGTTGGCCAGCCAGACGATTTCCTGGCTGACCACCGCCAGGGTCCCGGTGACGCAGACGATCAGTACAAAGAACCAGATGGGCAACGCCAGCCAGCTATGTACCAGAAACCAGAGTTTTGAGCGTGACTTCTTCGACATGTGAATGAGGGTCTTGATCGGAGGGGGGCGATGGAGGCCCGGAAAAGGCCAGTCGTAGCTTTTGCTTACGCGACAGGCTGTATCTAAGTTAAGACGGATGAGAATGAGAAATCCCTAAGCCTTAAATGAAATAAAATGTTTCAGCGGCTGGGATCAAGGAGATGGGGGGCTTTCGCGAAGATGGCGGCCCTCTAGAAAGGGAGCCTGCTGCGCAGAAAGGGCGGGGCCCTCGCCGCAGCAAGCTCCCATGTGGGTGGTCAGCTCTGCTGGAACATCTTTTTGGCACGCTCGTGAATCTGCTGCTCGGTAAGGTCTTCCTTATGGGTGGCCAGGAACCAGAGATGGCCGTAAGGATCCGTTACACTCGCGGAGCGGTCGCCATAGAACTGGTCCTTGGGTTCGGACACCACCGTGGCACCGGCAGCGACAGCTTTTTTGAACTGCGCGTCGACGTCTTCCACATACAGATGCAAGCCGACACTGGTGTGTTCTGCCGGATTGCGCAGGGCCATTTCATCGCAAGGCGAACCCAGCATGATCGGCGAGCCGCCAATGCGCAGCTCGGCGTGGCCGACCTTGCCGTCGGGCATGTCCAGGCGCATGACTTGGGTGGCGTCAAAGGCCTTTTTGTAAAACTCGATGGCATCGGAGGCTTTGTCGATGCCCAGGTAGGGCGTGATGCCGTGATAGCCCTCGGGGATAGGTTTAACGTTCATAGCGTTCTCCTTGATTGGCTTTGCGAAGGGGTGGCTTTTTCACTATAGGCCACGCCAATCAAGGGCTCCGTGGCTCCCGACAAGAAGACTTAGCTGGGCTCGAGCAATTGCGCTCCCGGCCCACGTTCACCCAGTTGATCGTCCTGGTTGCGCAGCGGGCAGGCCTCCAGCGACAAACACCCGCAACCGATGCAGCCGTTGAGCTTGTCGCGTAGCAGCAACAGCTTGTTGATGCGCTCATCCAAGTCTTCGCGCCACTGCGCCGACAGACGCTCCCAGTCTTTGGCGGTGGGCGTGCGGCCATCGGGCAGCGCCTGCAGCGCTTCGCCGATGGTGGCGAGCGGAATGCCCAAGCGCTGCGCGATCTTGATCACCACGACGCGGCGCAATACATCCCGCGGATAGCGCCGTTGATTACCGGCGTTGCGCCGACTGGTGATCAGCCCCTTGGTTTCGTAAAAGTGCAGGGCCGTGACCGCTACGCCGCTGCGTGCAGCCAATTGGCCAACGGTGAGTTCCTTGGCGACCATAAAGCTCCGATTAAACGCTTGACCTTGACTTAACTGGAGGTTTTACCCTGCGTGGCATCGAATCGCAAGATTCTGCCTACAGCAAGAGGGGAGTTTTCATGCAGGTATTGGAGAGGAATTGCAGTTTCACTCAACTGATCGAGTTTCATATCGAACCCCAGCAACAAGGCGCGTTGGTGGCGGCCTTATCCACCCAGAGCGAGCGCCTGGCCCAGGGCCATGTCGGATTCTTGAGTGCGAGTGTGCAGGTCAGCGACGACGGGCGGCGGGTGCTCAACTATTTGCAATGGCAGTCCCGCGCGGACGGTGAGGCGGCGTTCAAGCGTTTTGAGCAGGGCGACGAAGATTTCTGGACGCTGATACGCGCCCATCAGGCCACGGCCGTGACCTTTGGTTCGTTCCAGGTGCTGCGCAGCTTTGAGCGCAGTCATGACAACGCCTTGCACTGCCGCCTATATGGATAGGTGCAGCATCCGCTCACCCTGGATATTTTCCCCGGGGCGGCGTTTGTTCACCGCCAGTTCGCCAATTTTGATCAGGCGCGTACGCGTGACATTACGGCTCAGGCCCAGCAGGTTGGCGGTGTGCACCTGGTTGTAATGACTGAAGCGATAGGCCGCGCGCAGCAGCGCGTCCTCGACCTTTTCATGCAGCGCGCCGGCCTGTTCTTCGAAGAGTTTTTTGAAGGCGCGCTCCAATAAGGCCTCGGCGCTATTGTCGGCAGTGTGCTGGCCGTCATCCTGGCGCTCGATGCGCATGTTCGACAGGCGCAAGTCGTCGCGTTCGATCACGCCGTTGCGGCAGATCAGCAAGGTGTGGTGAATCACGTTCTCCAGCTCGCGGATATTGCCCGGCCAACTGTAGCTTTTGAGCTTGTGCTCGGCCTCGCGGCTGATGGTGATCGGGCCATAGCCCAGGCGCTGGCTGTAGGCTTCGATAAAGTGCCGGGTCAGCGGCAGGATATCGCCGGGGCGGTCGCGCAACGGGCTGAGTTCCAGGCTGACGACATCGAGACGGTAATAGAGGTCCTCGCGAAAGTGCCCGGCATTGATGGCTTTTTCCAGTTGCACGTTGGTCGCGGCCAGTACGCGCACATCAATAGGAATGCTCTTGCGCGAACCCAGGCGCACCACTTCGCGTTCCTGTAATACGCGCAACAATTTGACCTGGATCGCCATCGGTAAATCACCGATTTCGTCCAGGAACAGGGTGCCGCCGTCGGCCTCTTCGAACCAGCCGGCCTTGGCGCTGAGGGCGCCGGTGAAGGCGCCTTTTTCATGGCCGAACAGTTCGGCTTCCACCAGTGATTCAGAGAACGCGCCGCAGTTCACTGCCACGAACGGCCGGTTACGCCGCGCGCTGAGGTTATGAATGTGGCGCGCCACCAGCTCTTTACCGGTGCCGGTTTCGCCGATGATCAGCACGCTGGCTTCGCTGGGCGCCACTTGCTGGATATGGTCGAGCAGCGCCTGGGATTTCGGGTCTTCGAAAACCTGGGCGGTGGCGCGGATCGACGTCGCGAGGGCGGGCGAGGGCGGTAAGGTTAAAAGCTGCATGGGCACCTCTTCTTATGAGTAGAACGTTGGAGTCGGCAGGGCCTGGTTTAACGCCCAGTCCCCGAGTTCGTGGAGTTTGTAGTCCACCGGGTCGTGCAGGGTTTGTGTCCGCAGGTTGCGCCAGTGACGGTCCAGGCGCAGGGAGGCATGGGTGGAGCGCGCGCCGGTGACTTCAAACAGGCGGCTGCACAGGTCCAGGCCCTGGCGTGTGGCGGCGACCTTGGCGGTAGCGATGGCAATCGCCAGTTGGCCGCGTTCGTGTTCGCTTAGAGTTGGGCCTTTGGCCCACGCTTGGTCCAGCAACCCGGCGGCACGTTCCACCAAAAGGCGCACGCCTTCCAATGCGACCCAGAACTCGCCGTAGTGTTGCAGCACGTAAGGGTCCTGGCGCACGTCTTCGGCTGATGATTTGTGCCAGGCCCGGGTTTCGGTGAGGGTGTAATTGCGTGCTTCGTCAAAAGCACCTTCGGCAATGCCGAGAAACATATGTGTGAACGTCAGTTGGGCGATCAACGGACGCAAGCAGGCGAAGGGTGTGCTCAGTGGGCCTGGGTCGAGCAGTAACTCCGACTCTTCGACGCGTACCCGCTCAAAGCTGGCGCTGCCGCTGTCGGTCTGGCGCTGGCCGATATTGTTCCAGTCATTGTGTAAGGTGATGCCGCTGCGCCCGCTGGGGATGGCGGCGATGAGCAGCTTGCCGCCGGCGTTTTCGTCGACCGCCGAGGCGATCAGCATTTCCGAGTCGCTGGCGCCGGAGCAGAAACTCTTCTTGCCCGAGAATTCGCGCCAGCCACCGAAGTCTTTGACCACGGTGCGCGTATCCAAGGGGTTGAGGGCGTTGCCCCAGAACCAGTTTTTGCGTGCGGTTTGTTCGAACCAGGGTTGCCATTGGTCGGGGCGCGAAAACAGGCGCACGGTGGCGAGCATCAGGTGGTGGAAGCCGAAGACATGGGCGATGGAACTGTCGACCTTGGCTAATTCGCGCACGATGCCCAGGGTTTCGCTCCAGCGCGCGCCGAGGCCGCCATATTGGGTGGGAATGCTCAGGGCCAGCAGGCCGCTGTGGCGCAGGGCATCGCGTTCGGCCTTGGGGGTGCCACCGCGCTCGTCGCGTTCGACGGCGCTGAGGGCGAACTCGGCGGCCAGCAGTTTGGCGGTCTGCATCGGGGATGGCAGGACGCTGTGAGGTTTGGCTGTCACGCGGTGTTCCTCAAATGTCTATGTGGCAATGAGGCTGAATGTGGAGCGGGCTTGTTCGCCCCACTTAGAGCCGATCTCACTGAACTCAGGCCTTGGTCGTCGGCAACACATCGTTGGCAATCATTTCGCCGAACGGGCCAGTGAGGTTGGTGATGCCACGCCCGGCGAGGCTGGCGTAAGGTTCCGGCAGCAGCGGGAACACCAGCTCGGCAAAGCGGTAGGCCTCTTCCAGATGCGGGTAGCCGGAGAAGATGAAGCTCTCGATGCCCAGGTCGGCGTATTCCTTGATGCGCGCGGCCACTTGTTGCGGGCTGCCCACCAGCGCGGTGCCCGCGCCGCCGCGCACCAACCCGACCCCGGCCCACAGGTTGGGGGCGATTTCCAGGTTGTCGCGGCGCCCATCATGCAGGGCCGCCATGCGGCGCTGGCCTTCGGAATCAAAACGCGAGAAGGATTTTTGCGCGGCGGCGATGGTTTCGTCGCTGATGTGCTCTATCAGTTTTTCGGCGGCTTTCCATGCGTCCTCTTCGGTTTCGCGCACGATTACATGCAGGCGAATGCCGAACTTCACCGTACGCCCGTGACGAGCGGCGCGTTCACGCACATCCGCGAGTTTTTCCGCGACGGCGGCGGGGGGCTCGCCCCAGGTCAGGTAGACGTCCACCTGTTCGGCGGCGAGGTCATGGGCGGCGTCGGACGAACCGCCGAAGTACAGCGGTGGGTAAGGTTTTTGCACCGGAGGGTAAAGCGCCTTGGCGTTCTGTACGCGCAGGTGTTTGCCTTCGAAATCCACCGATTCGCCCTGCAAAACGCGGCGCCAGATCTTCAGGAACTCGTCGGAGACTTCGTAGCGTTCGCTATGGTCGAGGAAGCTGCCGTCGCCACGGTTCTCGTCGGGGTCACCGCCGGTGACGACATTGATCAGCAAGCGGCCGTTGGACAGGCGATCCAGAGTGGCGGCCATGCGCGCGGAAACCGTGGGCGAGATGATGCCTGGACGAATCGCCACCAGGTAGCGCAGGCGTTCTGTCAGTGGTACCAGCGCCGAGGCGATGACCCAGGAGTCTTCGCACGAGCGTCCGGTAGGAATCAACACGCCGTGATAACCCAGGCTGTCAGCCGCCTGGGCGACTTGTTTCAGGTAATTGAGGGTAACGGGCCGTGCACCTTGGGTGGTGCCCAAGTAATGGCCGTCGCCATGTGTCGGTAAAAACCAGAAAACATCCATGACCAATCCTTAAGCGATTTTCAGCAGAGAGGATGAGTGCGCTGCAAATAATGGCGCTGCGCGTTCTGCCGCAAGGCGTATCCGGCCCTTCAGGGGCTCGCTGGTTATTTGGTAGTCGGTGAAGTCGGCCTCGGTGGCGTACACGCCGATCGGCAAGGTCAGCGCCTGGAAGAAACTGAACAACGGCCTTAGCTGGTGATCGAGAACCAGGGCGTGGCGTTCGCTGCCGCCTGTGGCTGCGAGCAATACCGGTGTGTTGATCAGTGCGTTGAGACCGATCAGGTCGAACAAGTGCTTGAGCAGGCCGGGGTAGGACCCGCGATAGACCGGCGCGGCGACGATCAGCAGGTCGGCCTGTTCGATGGCCAGCAGTTGCGCTTCGACGTCGGCGGGCAGTTCGTCTCGGGACAGCGCACCGCCCAATGGTCGGGCAATGTCGCCCAGCTCGATCAGCGTGGTCTGGATCGGCAACAGATTGGCCAGTTCGACCAGCACGGCCTGGGTCAGTACCAGGGTGCGGGACGGACGCCAGGTTCCGCCGGAGAGGGCAACGACATTCAGGGGACGCGTCATGAACAGTTCCTTTTCAACAGTGGTTCAAAGCAGGTGAGGTGCGAGGTGTTGAGCAAGAGCTGTACCAACGAGTGCAGGCCTTGATTGGCGGGGGCTGCGGGCTCACTGCTGAAAAATGCTGCTGTTGTCTGCCTGCTGATTTGTTGAAGGGCTGTTGCCTGGGCAACAGTTGCTCGGCGAACAGTGCCGCTGTGCTGTGAAGCTATTTATAGAGGCTTATTGTTATTCCGTAAATTAATGTATTTACATATTTATAGATCATAAAGATATAAATGCGGCGGACTATTGAAGGTGCCTTGGCGGTTGATAGCGACTATCACGTGAGGTGATTTTTCACCGGGACGGGCCGCGAGTAGCCTGTGTTCATTGACTCGAAACCTCCTTTGCAGGCCAACGCCATGAACCGATTTCTCGCCGTTTCCTTATTGTTTGTCACCGCTGTCCTCGCCGGGTGTGCGACCCATCCTTCGCCCGAGTTGCGTCCTTACACGGCTGAAGAAACCAGGCAACTGGCTCTCGAAGCACTGAGCCGTCGCGGCTTATCGTTTGATGAATATCAACAGCAGCGCGCTGCACTGACTGGCCAGCCACAGAAGCCCTTTGGTTTTGATCGCCAGGGTGAAATGAACGCCGAACGTAGCGTGACATTGCATGGTCGTCCCAGTTGAGCCGGTGCTCAGCGGCAAAAAGCCCGAGGTTTCCCCTAAGGAACCTCGGGCTTTTTGTTTGCCCTGGCGTTACTTCAGCCTGTTAAGCTGAATTTCAGGAGCGTTCCTACGCACATTTACATAAAGTGGTCCTTCTTTAACGGCATTCGATCGGGTAAACCTGACGACCTCTGTTTCTGGTCGATGCCCCTGAGACGCTGCTCTCGGGAACCTGCTCTGCGAGTCTTTACGTCATGAATAAACGTCCGTTGTATTTCGACTATGCCGCCACCACCCCGGTGGATGAGCGGGTCATCCAGGTAATGGTCGAGTGCCTGGGCTTCAACGCCAATTTTGGTAACCCCGCGTCCAGTTCCCATGCGTTTGGCCAGGCGGCCCGGCAAACGGTTGAACTGGCACGGCTGCAGGTGGCCGAGTTGGTGGGCGCCCAGCCTGAACAGATTGTGTGGACTTCTGGCGCGACTGAATCCAACAACCTCGCTATCAAGGGTGTCGCCCAGGCGCGCGGCGTTGCGGGCGGGCACATCATCACCAGCCAGATTGAACACAAGGCCACCCTGGACACCGCGCGACAGTTGCAGGAGAGCGGCGTGGCCGTGACCTACCTGGTGCCGGACGCCGATGGGCTGATCAGTGCCGAAGCCGTCAGTGAAGCGTTGCGTGACGACACTTTCCTGGTCTCCTTGATGCTGGTGAATAACGAACTGGGCACCCTGAACGACATCCCCGCCATTGGCGCGCGCGTACGTGAGCACGGCGCACTGTTGCATGTGGATGCGGCGCAAGGGGCGGGCAAAGTGGCTATCGACCTGGCGCAATGGCCAGTGGATTTGATGTCGTTTTCGGCGCACAAGCTGTATGGCCCCAAGGGGATCGGTGCGTTGTATGTCGGGGCGCGGGCGCAGCAGAAAGTGTTGGCGCAGATTCATGGCGGTGGTCACGAGGGCGGTCTGCGCTCCGGCACTTTGGCGACCCATCAGATTGCCGGTATGGGCAAGGCGTTTGCATTGGCGGCGCAGTCGTTTGCCGAGGAGAAAGCACTGATTGTCGGGTTGCGTCAGCGCCTGTTGGATCAGTTGGCGTCGGTTGCCGGTGTGCGCCTTAATGGCAGCGCCACGCAGCGTATCCCCCATACCCTGAGCCTGACCTTCAGCGAAGGTGAATTCAATTCTGCGGCATTGAGCGTGGGTATGGCGTTTTCCGCGACATCGGCGTGCAACTCCGCGAGCAATGCGCCATCCCACGTGCTGCTTGCCCTGGGCCACGACGCGCGCAGCGCTGGCCGGACCATTCGCTTGAGCCTGGGCCGGTTTACCACCGAGCAGGACATCGATCAGGCCGTGCAACTGATCAAGGCCGCGCTCGCCAGTGCACCGGCGTTCTGGGCCGTCTGATTTCTACAATAATTATGAGTGTTTACAGGAGACACAATGAGTACGCAGCCTTTGACCCATGGAACGGTTCCCCAGCGCTTGGCGCGCATCCGTGAACTGATGAGTCGCGAGGGCATTCATGCCTTGCTGGTGCCATCGGCTGATCCCCACCTGTCCGAGTATTTACCGGGTTACTGGCAAGGGCGCCAATGGTTGTCGGGTTTCCATGGCTCGGTGGGGACGTTGATTGTCACTGCGGATTTCGCCGGTGTGTGGGCCGATAGCCGTTACTGGGAGCAGGCAACCAAGGAACTCAAGGGCAGTGGCATCGAGTTGGTGAAGCTGCAACCGGGCCAGCCTGGGCCACTGGAGTGGCTGGCCGAGCACACCCCGGAAGGCGGCGTGGTGGCGGTGGACGGCGCCGTAATGGCGGTGGCTTCGGCGCGCACCTTGAGCGGTAAGCTGGCGGAGCGCGGCGCGCGACTGCGCACCGATATCGATTTGCTCGATGAAGTCTGGCAAGGCCGCCCGGCGCTGCCGAACCAACCGATCTATGAGCATCTGCCGCCGCAGGCAACCGTCAGCCGTGGTGAAAAACTCGCCGCACTGCGCGCCAGTTTGCAAGAGAAGGGGGCCGACTGGCATTTCATCGCCACCCTGGATGACATCGCCTGGCTGTTCAACCTGCGTGGCGGCGATGTTTCGTTTAACCCGGTGTTTGTGTCGTTCGCGCTGATCAATCAGCAGCAGGCGACGTTGTTTGTGGCACTAGACAAGGTCAATGCCGAGTTGCGCGCTGTGCTTGAACAGGACGGCGTAACGCTATGTGACTACAGCAAAGTGGCGGCTGCCTTGCGCGAGGTCCCATCGGGTGCAAGCTTGCAGGTTGACCCGGCCCGTGTCACCGCGGGCTTGCTGGAAAACCTGGTGGGCGGCGTCAAGCTGATCGAAGGGCTTAACCCGACCACGCTGGCCAAATCCCGCAAGAGTTTGGCGGATGCGGAACATATCCGACAGGCCATGGAACAGGACGGCGCGGCCTTGTGCGAATTCTTCGCCTGGCTGGACAGCGCGCTGGGGCGTGAGCGCATCACTGAACTGACCATTGACGAACATCTCACGGCTGCGCGTACTCGCCGCCCTGGTTATGTATCACTGAGTTTCAACACCATTGCAGCGTTCAACGCCAATGGGGCAATGCCGCATTACCATGCAACCGAAGAAGAACACGCCGTGATCGAAGGCGACGGGTTGCTGCTGATTGACTCGGGTGGCCAGTATCTGGGCGGTACGACGGATATCACGCGGATGGTGCCCGTCGGTACGCCGAGTGAAGAACAGAAGCGTGACTGCACACGTGTGTTGAAGGGCGTCATAGCACTGTCCCGGGCCCATTTTCCCAAAGGGATTCTGTCGCCGCTGCTGGACTCCATTGCTCGCGCGCCAATCTGGGCCGAAGGCGTGGATTACGGCCACGGTACTGGGCACGGCGTAGGTTATTTCCTTAATGTGCACGAGGGTCCGCAGGTGATTGCCTATCAGGCCGTCGCTGCCCCGCAAACCGCGATGCAGCCGGGGATGATTACGTCGATCGAGCCCGGTACTTACCGTCCTGGTCGTTGGGGGGTACGTATCGAGAACCTGGTATTGAACCGCGAAGCGGGCAAGACCGAATTTGGTGAGTTCCTTAAGTTTGAAACCTTGACGTTGTGCCCGATCGACACCCGTTGCCTGGAAACTTCGTTGCTCACACAGGATGAGCGTGAGTGGTTCAATGCCTACCATGCCGAAGTGCGTGAACGGCTGAGTCCATTGCTTAATGGTGCTGGGTTGCAATGGTTGCAGACGCGTACGGCGGCTATTTGATCGGTTGCAGTTCAGGCACGACAGCAAACGCCCAGCGCTGGAAACGGCGCTATGCGATTAAGTAGACGGGTTTGCGCGGTGGGGCGACGGAGCAGTCGCGAGTGGACTGCTCGGTCGATTATCTGCAAATGACGATCATGCTGCGGCTGGTATAGCCCGCTGGGTTGAGGCCGAAGGGGTAGTCCCCTGGCTCCTCTGAATTGTCACCGGACTTAGCGATAACTCGGTAGCCCTTGGCGCCGCAAGAGTTGGTTGCACTCGTGTAGCACTGGTCCCAGGAGGAAGACAGGCCGGAACAGTTGATATGCAGTCCTTTTTTGCCCCGCTTTACTTCTGTCTTGGTCGTCGCGGCGCAACCTGCAATGGCCACGACGATTAACAGCATCAAAATTCGCTTCATTCCTATCCTTAATAGCCGCTTCGCATTGCTTGAAGCAGGCTTTACTCGCTCTCGAGTGTAGCGTTCGCGCTGTCCTTGTCGAAAATCTCCATGAATGACATTCGTTTGCAGGCTAAACATGGCCTAAATGGGCGGCAAATACTAGAGCGACCTTCAAAGATGATTCAGTCCACCGGTACCAGCGGCTTTGTCTCATTGCGCATCGTCAGCGTCGCACCTACCGAGGCCATGATGATGCACGTTATAGCCAGCCATTGCGCCAGGGACAGGTGTTCCTGCAGGAAGAGCAGGCCAGAGAGTGCGCCGAATGCCGGCTCAATGCTCATAAGGGTGCCGAAAGTACGCGCGGGCAAGCGCGTCAGTGCCACCATCTCCAAGGTGTAGGGCAGGGCGGTGGACAGTATGGCGACGCCGATGGCGACCGGGATCAACGCGGGCGTCAGCAACGCACTGCCGGCGTGCACAATACCGATAGGTGCCACAAACAGTGCGGCGATCATTACGCCGAGGGCGGCGGTCTGGACGCCGTTGTCGTTACCGGCCTTCTGTCCGAACAGAATGTAGAGGGCCCAGCAAACGCCTGCGCTTAAGGCATAGGCCGCTCCGAGCAAGTCGATGCCGCTGCTGGCTTCCCCTAGGGGAATCAACAGGAGCAGGCCGATGATCGCGAGGCCAATCCACAAGAAGTCTATTGCTCGTCGCGACGCGTAGATGGCTACCGCGAGTGGCCCAGTGAATTCAAGGGCGACTGCGATACCTAGTGGGACGCTGCGCAAGGACATATAGAAGAGGAAGTTCATGCCGCCCAATGCCATCCCGTAAATGATCACGGTGCGCAGGGACTTGGCTGTCAGGCTGGCGCGCCATGGGCGCAAGATGAGCAGCATGATCACACTGGCAAAAATCAAACGCAGGGTTGTAGTGCCTTGTGCGCCGACAATAGGGAACATGCTCTTGGCCAGCGAGGCGCCGGACTGAATGGAGGCCATGGCGATCAGCAGCAGTCCGACTGGGAACAATGCCGAAGCCAGGCTGCGGGGGGAGGTGGTCATTGGGGGAGATCCGGATCATGAGTGAGTAGCAGAGGGCGTTATGATGCTTAACTGTTTTAAATTGAGCAATATATTGCTCAATATTAGGGTTGGGTTTTTTATATAGATAGAACGTTCTTAGGATTTAAGGCTGTCTGATAGAAAAACAAAATTAACGCTTGACCGCAGATTCTGGAAGCCTATAATTCGCCCCACTTCCGGCGCAGTCGAAACGGAAAACTCCTTGGTAAACAATGAGTTACGCAGTTTTCGGCAGCAAGTTGCTTCAGTTCATCGAAGCCAAAAGGAAGTTGAAAAAGAGGTGTTGACAGCAGCGTGTAACGCTGTAGAATTCGCCTCCCGCTGACGAGAGATCGGAAGCGCAAGTGGTTGAAGTTGTTGAAGAAATCTTCGAAAGCTTCTGAAAATAACCGCTTGACAGCAAATGAGGCTGCTGTAGAATGCGCGCCTCGGTTGAGACGAAAGCTCTTAACCAACCGCTCTTTAACAACTGAATCAAGCAATTCGTGTGGGTGCTTGTGGAGTCAGACTGATAGTCAACAAGATTATCAGCATCATAAGTTACTCCGCGAGAAATCAAAGATGTAACCAACGATTGCTGAGCCAAGTTTAGGGTTTCTTAAAAACCCAAAGATGTTTGAACTGAAGAGTTTGATCATGGCTCAGATTGAACGCTGGCGGCAGGCCTAACACATGCAAGTCGAGCGGTAGAGAGAAGCTTGCTTCTCTTGAGAGCGGCGGACGGGTGAGTAATGCCTAGGAATCTGCCTGGTAGTGGGGGATAACGTTCGGAAACGGACGCTAATACCGCATACGTCCTACGGGAGAAAGCAGGGGACCTTCGGGCCTTGCGCTATCAGATGAGCCTAGGTCGGATTAGCTAGTTGGTGAGGTAATGGCTCACCAAGGCGACGATCCGTAACTGGTCTGAGAGGATGATCAGTCACACTGGAACTGAGACACGGTCCAGACTCCTACGGGAGGCAGCAGTGGGGAATATTGGACAATGGGCGAAAGCCTGATCCAGCCATGCCGCGTGTGTGAAGAAGGTCTTCGGATTGTAAAGCACTTTAAGTTGGGAGGAAGGGCAGTTACCTAATACGTGATTGTTTTGACGTTACCGACAGAATAAGCACCGGCTAACTCTGTGCCAGCAGCCGCGGTAATACAGAGGGTGCAAGCGTTAATCGGAATTACTGGGCGTAAAGCGCGCGTAGGTGGTTTGTTAAGTTGGATGTGAAATCCCCGGGCTCAACCTGGGAACTGCATTCAAAACTGACTGACTAGAGTATGGTAGAGGGTGGTGGAATTTCCTGTGTAGCGGTGAAATGCGTAGATATAGGAAGGAACACCAGTGGCGAAGGCGACCACCTGGACTGATACTGACACTGAGGTGCGAAAGCGTGGGGAGCAAACAGGATTAGATACCCTGGTAGTCCACGCCGTAAACGATGTCAACTAGCCGTTGGGAGCCTTGAGCTCTTAGTGGCGCAGCTAACGCATTAAGTTGACCGCCTGGGGAGTACGGCCGCAAGGTTAAAACTCAAATGAATTGACGGGGGCCCGCACAAGCGGTGGAGCATGTGGTTTAATTCGAAGCAACGCGAAGAACCTTACCAGGCCTTGACATCCAATGAACTTTCTAGAGATAGATTGGTGCCTTCGGGAACATTGAGACAGGTGCTGCATGGCTGTCGTCAGCTCGTGTCGTGAGATGTTGGGTTAAGTCCCGTAACGAGCGCAACCCTTGTCCTTAGTTACCAGCACGTCATGGTGGGCACTCTAAGGAGACTGCCGGTGACAAACCGGAGGAAGGTGGGGATGACGTCAAGTCATCATGGCCCTTACGGCCTGGGCTACACACGTGCTACAATGGTCGGTACAGAGGGTTGCCAAGCCGCGAGGTGGAGCTAATCCCATAAAACCGATCGTAGTCCGGATCGCAGTCTGCAACTCGACTGCGTGAAGTCGGAATCGCTAGTAATCGCGAATCAGAATGTCGCGGTGAATACGTTCCCGGGCCTTGTACACACCGCCCGTCACACCATGGGAGTGGGTTGCACCAGAAGTAGCTAGTCTAACCTTCGGGAGGACGGTTACCACGGTGTGATTCATGACTGGGGTGAAGTCGTAACAAGGTAGCCGTAGGGGAACCTGCGGCTGGATCACCTCCTTAATCGACGACATCAGCTGCTCCATAAGTTCCCACACGAATTGCTTGATTCATTGAAGAAGACGATAAGAAGCAGCCCGAAATTGGGTCTGTAGCTCAGTTGGTTAGAGCGCACCCCTGATAAGGGTGAGGTCGGCAGTTCGAATCTGCCCAGACCCACCAATTTTGTGTGGGAAACGCCTGTAGAAATATGGGGCCATAGCTCAGCTGGGAGAGCGCCTGCCTTGCACGCAGGAGGTCAACGGTTCGATCCCGTTTGGCTCCACCACTACTGCTTCTGACGTATGAAAGCTTAGAAATGAGCATTCCATCCTGGCGATGGTGAATGTTGATTTCTAGTCTTTGATTAGATCGTTCTTTAAAAATTTGGGTATGTGATAGAAAGATAGACTGAACGTTACTTTCACTGGTAACGGATCAGGCTAAGGTAAAATTTGTGAGTGATTACAGATTTTCGGCGAATGTCGTCTTCACAGTATAACCAGATTGCTTGGGGTTATATGGTCAAGTGAAGAAGCGCATACGGTGGATGCCTTGGCAGTCAGAGGCGATGAAAGACGTGGTAGCCTGCGAAAAGCTTCGGGGAGTCGGCAAACAGACTTTGATCCGGAGATGTCTGAATGGGGGAACCCAGCCATCATAAGATGGTTATCTTGTACTGAATACATAGGTGCAAGAGGCGAACCAGGGGAACTGAAACATCTAAGTACCCTGAGGAAAAGAAATCAACCGAGATTCCCTTAGTAGTGGCGAGCGAACGGGGACTAGCCCTTAAGTGGCTTTGAGATTAGCGGAACGCTCTGGAAAGTGCGGCCATAGTGGGTGATAGCCCTGTACGCGAAAATCTCTTAGTCATGAAATCGAGTAGGACGGAGCACGAGAAACTTTGTCTGAATATGGGGGGACCATCCTCCAAGGCTAAATACTACTGACTGACCGATAGTGAACTAGTACCGTGAGGGAAAGGCGAAAAGAACCCCGGAGAGGGGAGTGAAATAGATCCTGAAACCGTATGCGTACAAGCAGTGGGAGCCCACTTTGTTGGGTGACTGCGTACCTTTTGTATAATGGGTCAGCGACTTATTTTCAGTGGCGAGCTTAACCGAATAGGGGAGGCGTAGCGAAAGCGAGTCTTAATAGGGCGTCTAGTCGCTGGGAATAGACCCGAAACCGGGCGATCTATCCATGGGCAGGTTGAAGGTTGGGTAACACTAACTGGAGGACCGAACCGACTACCGTTGAAAAGTTAGCGGATGACCTGTGGATCGGAGTGAAAGGCTAATCAAGCTCGGAGATAGCTGGTTCTCCTCGAAAGCTATTTAGGTAGCGCCTCATGTATCACTGTAGGGGGTAGAGCACTGTTTCGGCTAGGGGGTCATCCCGACTTACCAAACCGATGCAAACTCCGAATACCTACAAGTGCCGAGCATGGGAGACACACGGCGGGTGCTAACGTCCGTCGTGAAAAGGGAAACAACCCAGACCGTCAGCTAAGGTCCCAAAGTTATGGTTAAGTGGGAAACGATGTGGGAAGGCTTAGACAGCTAGGAGGTTGGCTTAGAAGCAGCCACCCTTTAAAGAAAGCGTAATAGCTCACTAGTCGAGTCGGCCTGCGCGGAAGATGTAACGGGGCTCAAACCATACACCGAAGCTACGGGTATCACGTAAGTGATGCGGTAGAGGAGCGTTCTGTAAGCCTGTGAAGGTGAGTTGAGAAGCTTGCTGGAGGTATCAGAAGTGCGAATGCTGACATGAGTAACGACAATGGGTGTGAAAAACACCCACGCCGAAAGACCAAGGTTTCCTGCGCAACGTTAATCGACGCAGGGTTAGTCGGTCCCTAAGGCGAGGCTGAAAAGCGTAGTCGATGGAAAACAGGTTAATATTCCTGTACTTCTGGTTATTGCGATGGAGGGACGGAGAAGGCTAGGCCAGCTTGGCGTTGGTTGTCCAAGTTTAAGGTGGTAGGCTGGAATCTTAGGTAAATCCGGGATTCTAAGGCCGAGAGCTGATGACGAGCTAACTTTCAGTTAGCGAAGTGGTTGATGCCATGCTTCCAAGAAAAGCTTCTAAGCTTCAGGTAACCAGGAACCGTACCCCAAACCGACACAGGTGGTTGGGTAGAGAATACCAAGGCGCTTGAGAGAACTCGGGTGAAGGAACTAGGCAAAATGGCACCGTAACTTCGGGAGAAGGTGCGCCGGTGAGGGTGAAGGACTTGCTCCGTAAGCTCATGCCGGTCGAAGATACCAGGCCGCTGCGACTGTTTATTAAAAACACAGCACTCTGCAAACACGAAAGTGGACGTATAGGGTGTGACGCCTGCCCGGTGCCGGAAGGTTAATTGATGGGGTTAGCTAACGCGAAGCTCTTGATCGAAGCCCCGGTAAACGGCGGCCGTAACTATAACGGTCCTAAGGTAGCGAAATTCCTTGTCGGGTAAGTTCCGACCTGCACGAATGGCGTAACGATGGCGGCGCTGTCTCCACCCGAGACTCAGTGAAATTGAAATCGCTGTGAAGATGCAGTGTATCCGCGGCTAGACGGAAAGACCCCGTGAACCTTTACTATAGCTTTGCACTGGACTTTGAATTTGCTTGTGTAGGATAGGTGGGAGGCTTTGAAGCGTGGACGCCAGTCTGCGTGGAGCCAACCTTGAAATACCACCCTGGCAACTTTGAGGTTCTAACTCAGGTCCGTTATCCGGATCGAGGACAGTGTATGGTGGGTAGTTTGACTGGGGCGGTCTCCTCCTAAAGAGTAACGGAGGAGTACGAAGGTGCGCTCAGACCGGTCGGAAATCGGTCGTAGAGTATAAAGGCAAAAGCGCGCTTGACTGCGAGACAGACACGTCGAGCAGGTACGAAAGTAGGTCTTAGTGATCCGGTGGTTCTGTATGGAAGGGCCATCGCTCAACGGATAAAAGGTACTCCGGGGATAACAGGCTGATACCGCCCAAGAGTTCATATCGACGGCGGTGTTTGGCACCTCGATGTCGGCTCATCACATCCTGGGGCTGAAGCCGGTCCCAAGGGTATGGCTGTTCGCCATTTAAAGTGGTACGCGAGCTGGGTTTAGAACGTCGTGAGACAGTTCGGTCCCTATCTGCCGTGGACGTTTGAGATTTGAGAGGGGCTGCTCCTAGTACGAGAGGACCGGAGTGGACGAACCTCTGGTGTTCCGGTTGTCACGCCAGTGGCATTGCCGGGTAGCTATGTTCGGAATAGATAACCGCTGAAAGCATCTAAGCGGGAAACTAGCCTCAAGATGAGATCTCACTGGAACCTTGAGTTCCCTGAAGGGCCGTCGAAGACTACGACGTTGATAGGTTGGGTGTGTAAGCGCTGTGAGGCGTTGAGCTAACCAATACTAATTGCCCGTGAGGCTTGACCATATAACACCCAAGCAATTTGACTACTCGAAAGAGCATCAGATTGCGGTGTGTGAAGACGAAACGAACCGAAAGTTTGTAACTCACAAAACACCGACTGCTGCCACATACCCAATTTGCTGAAGCGAGGCCATTTGGTCACGAGTCAGTACCCGAATTTCTTGACGACCATAGAGCATTGGAACCACCTGATCCCATCCCGAACTCAGCAGTGAAACGATGCATCGCCGATGGTAGTGTGGGGTTTCCCCATGTGAGAGTAGGTCATCGTCAAGATTAAATTCCGAAACCCCATTTGCGAAAGCAGATGGGGTTTTGTTTTGGGCGCTCGGAAAGTGCAAGAAGCTCGTGCAACCATCCTGACAAAAAAGATTTTTCAACATGCCATTGGGGGAAAACGATGCAAAGTGTTTCTGCATTTTTGGTATGGTGCAGCACATTTTCACAAGGACTGATTTTTATCCGCAGGATGCGGCGTCGACCTTCTTCAAAGAGATGCTGTAGAAATGCCTGAGCCGATACCGATCAAAGATCACGAAAAAGAGAACCGCCTGGTCAATAAGCGCCTTCTTGCCTGCGCGCTGTTGGTGGTCAGCATCACTTGCGCGTTGGTAGGGCGCATGTATTTTCTGCAAGTGGTGCAGTTCGATTATCACTCCACGATTTCCGAAAACAACCGTGTACACGTGTTGCCCATCACGCCGACGCGTGGGCTGATCTACGACCGCAACGGCGTAGTACTGGCCGACAACCGCCCTAGTTACAATCTGACCATCACCCGGGAGCGCACCACCGATCTCAAAGGTGAGCTCGACGCCATCGTCAACTTGCTGCACCTGCCCGTCGAAGACCGCGCCATATTTGACAAGGCCTTGAAGCAGGCACGCCATCCCTTCGTCCCAGTGACGTTATTTTATGAGTTGACCGAGGAGCAAATCGCATTGCTGGCGGTGAACGAATTCCGTCTACCAGGCGTGGATGTCGAACCGCAATTCGTCCGTCACTACCCACTGGGCGCTCACTTTGCTCACTCGATCGGCTATGTAGGACGGATCAATGAGAAAGAATCCAAGGCTCTCGATTCAGTGGAGTATCGTGGCACGCAATCCATCGGCAAGACCGGCATCGAGCGTTTCTACGAGTCCGAGTTGCACGGCCATGTGGGTTATGAAGAGGTCGAAACCAATGCCCAAGGTCGGGTACTGCGGGTGCTCAAACACACAGACCCGACCCCTGGTAAAAACATTGTCTTGAGTCTTGACGTAAAACTTCAGGAAGCGGCCGAGCAAGCCCTTGGTGATCGCCGTGGCTCGGTGGTCGCCCTCGACCCACAGACCGGCGAAGTGCTGGCCATGGTCAGCAAGCCGAGTTTCGACCCCAACCTCTTCGTCACTGGCATCAGCTTCAAGGAATATGCTGCATTGCATGACTCCATTGACCGACCGCTGTTCAATCGTGTCCTTAGAGGCCTGTACGCACCGGGCTCGACCATCAAGCCAGAGGTGGCCATTGCCGGGCTCGACAGCGGTGTAGTCACCGCTCAGACACGCGTGTTCGACCCCGGATACTATCAACTGCCCGACTTTGACCATAAATACCGCAATTGGAATCACAGCGGCGACGGTTGGGTGGATATGGACGCCGCCATCATGCGTTCCAACGATACCTACTTTTATGACCTAGCCCACAAACTGGGCATTGATCGCTTGCACGACTACTTGGCCGAATTCGGTCTTGGCCAGAAAGTGTCCCTGGATATGTTCGAGGAATCGGCTGGTTTGATGCCATCCCAGGCCTGGAAACGTGCCACGCGTCGTCAGCCCTGGTTCCCGGGCGAAACGGTGATCCTTGGCATCGGCCAGGGCTACATGCAGGTTACGCCGTTGCAACTGGCCCAGGCCACCGCACTGATCGCCAATAAAGGCGTGTGGAACCGACCGCATCTGGCGAAGACCATCAACGGCGAGCCACCGGTGGACGAAAACCCCATGCCGAACGTTGTCCTGAAGGACCCGCATGACTGGGAGCAGGTCAACCACGGTATGCAATTGGTCATGCATGACCCCCGTGGAATTGCACGGGCGGCAGCGCAAGGTGCGCAATACCGCATCGCCGGCAAGAGCGGTACCGCGCAGGTGGTGGCGATCAAGCAGGGCGAGCGCTACAACCGTGAGAAGACGCTGGAACGCCATCGCGATAATGCCCTGTTCGTGGGTTTCGCACCCGCTGAGCATCCGAAGATCGTGATCTCGGTGATGATCGAAAACGGCGAAGCCGGTGGTCGTGTCGCCGGGCCCGTGGTACGGCAGATCATGGACGCCTGGTTACTTGACCAGGAAGGCCACCTGAAGCCGCAATACGCGACGCCGGCAAAAGCCCCAGGGGATCCGCACGTTTAAGTCATACCTGCCCCTCGCCCCAGTGCTCGATGCCTTCATGGGCAAGCCATGGCACATCGTGTGCCGTCCAGATGTGCGAGGTAGGCTTGACGCCTGGATCATCATCCAGCGTCGCCACCCGCACAATCACATGGGGCTGATGCCCACGTTCCGCCATCAGATGTGAGCCGCAACGCGAGCAGAAATGCCTGAATTTTCCAGGGGAAGATTCAAATGACGACAACAACTCCTCCCCCTGCGTCCAGCGAAAATGTTCACGCATCACCCCGGCGGTTGCGACAAATGGCGCCGCATGTACTTTGCGGCAAGTGGAACAGTGGCAGTGGCTGATGAGCATATCCAGGCGGCTTATCTGGTAGTGCACGCCTTTGCAGAAGCAACTTCCATTCAATGGGTCAGTCATAACGTATTGCCGGTTCAAGGACGGGGCATCATCATTGCTTACAACCTCAGGTTGCGCATTATTTGATGTCGCCTACTGTCAATGAAGGAGGTGACTTATGCACGTATTAGATCGCATAGAGCGAAAAGTCCTGCTCAAGGCTTCACGTAAACAAGTATGGGAAGCACTGACCAACGCCGAGCAATTCGGCACCTGGTTCGGCATTGCTCTCAAGGGCAAAACCTTTGTCGCGGGAGATACCATTGAGGCGCCGATTACTTACCCCGGTTACGAGCACGTAATCTGGAAGGTCAAAATCGAACGCATCCTGCCGCAAACACTGTTCTCTTTCCGGTGGCATCCCTTCGCGGTGGAGGAGGGCGTCGACTACGACATCGAAACCCCGACCTTGGTTGAGTTCACAATTGAGGACCGCGCGCCGGGCATTCTGCTACGGGTGATGGAGTCGGGTTTCGACAGGGTGCCTGAAGCTCGTCGGAAAAAGGCATTCAAGATGAACTCACGTGGCTGGGATGAACAAATGGGCAATATCGAAAACTATCTGAACGAAGCCCCAAGGCGCGACCCACAAAGTGGGCATCATCACTGATGCCCATCCGTGTTATCCCCAACGCTCAAGCACGCTTCTTTTTTGAAGGCGGTACGCACCAGAGCTGACCGCTTTGGACGTACAACGACATGCAACAAATTTTGCAGTTTGCGGTTTACCCGCCGCGTTTGGGCAGATGCCGCGTAGAATCACTGCCTGAAAGCGATTCTTGAGGTGCGGCACGGTGGATTTACAGCAGGGGTTTGTCCTGACCCGGCATTGGCGCGACACCCCGGCGGGCACGGAGGTCAGTTTCTGGCTGGCCACCGACCAGGGGCCACGGTACATCCGCCTACCTGTGCAGACCTCGGTGATGTTTATCCCCGAGGCTCATCGCAAACCGCTCGATTGGCTGCTCAAGGGCGAGCGCGATATCGAGTTGCGCCCGCTGCAGTTGTGCGATTTCCATCACCGTCCGGTTCTGGGCCTGTACACCCGCCAGCACCGTCAGTTGATGGATGTGGAAAAGCGCCTGCGTGCCGCCGGTGTCGACGTTTACGAAGCTGACGTGCGCCCGCCGGAGCGCTACATGATGGAGCGCTTCATCACCGCTCCGGTTTGGTTTGGTGGTACGCCTGATGCGGCGGGCACCCTATGCGATGCGCAGATGAAACCCGCCCCCGAATACCGCCCTCCGCTCAAACTGGTCTCCCTGGACATTGAAACCACTGCCCAGGGCGACCTGTATTCCATTGCGCTCGAAGGCTGCGGTGAGCGCCAGGTCTACATGCTCGGCCCACCCAACCAAACCACCGCGGTAGATTTCAAGCTCGACTACTGCGATACCCGCGCCCAATTGCTCGAACGCCTCAACCAATGGCTCGCCACCTTTGACCCCGATGCGATCATCGGCTGGAACGTGGTGCAATTTGACCTGCGGGTGCTGCATGAACATGCCCAACGTCTCAAGGTGCCGCTCATGCTCGGGCGTGGTGACGAGCCGATGGCCTGGCGCGAGCATGGCAGCCGCAACCATTATTTCGCGGCAGCGGCGGGGCGTTTGATCATTGACGGTATCGAGGCGCTGCGTTCGGCCACTTGGAGCTTCGAATCCTTCAGCCTGGAAAACGTCGCGCAGACTCTACTCGGTGAAGGCAAGGACATCTCCACACCGTATCAGCGCATGGATGAAATCAACCGCATGTTCGCCGAGGACAAGCCCGCCCTGGCGCGTTACAACCTCAAGGACTGCGAGCTGGTCACGCGCATTTTCGAAAAGACCGACCTGCTCAAGTTCCTGTTGGAGCGGGCCAGCGTCACCGGCCTGCCGGCCGACCGCAACGGTGGCTCGGTTGCTGCGTTCACCCACTTGTACATGCCGCTGATGCACCGCCAGGGCTTCGTCGCCCCCAACCTGGGCGACAAACCTCCCGAGGCCAGCCCAGGCGGGTTTGTCATGGACTCACGCCCCGGCCTCTACGAATCTGTGCTGGTGCTCGATTACAAAAGCCTTTACCCGTCGATCATCCGCAGCTTCCTGATCGACCCGGTTGGCCTGATCGAAGGCCTCAAGCACCCCGATGACAGCGACTCGGTGGAAGGCTTTCGTGGTGCACGCTTTTCCCGCACGCGACACTGCCTGCCGTCCATCGTCGCGGGGGTGTCCGAAGGCCGTGAAGTGGCCAAGCGCGAACACAACGCGCCGCTGTCCCAAGCCCTGAAAATCATCATGAACGCCTTCTACGGCGTACTCGGTTCCAGCGGTTGCCGGTTTTTCGATACACGTCTGGCATCGTCGATCACGATGCGCGGCCACCAGATCATGCGCCAGACTCGCCAATTGGTTGAAGCCCAGGGCCATGAAGTGATCTACGGTGATACCGACTCCACTTTCGTCTGGCTCGGCAGCGCCCATTCCCAGGAAGACGCCAGCCGCATCGGCCAGGCGTTGGTCAAGCACGTCAACGACTGGTGGCGTGAGCACCTGCAAACGGCGTTCGGCCTGCAAAGTGCCCTGGAACTTCAATACGAAACCCACTTCACACGCTTTCTCATGCCCACCATTCGTGGCGCGGAGGAGGGCAGCAAAAAACGCTACGCCGGGCTGGTCACCCGTGCCGATGGCAGCGAAGAAATGATCTACAAAGGCCTGGAAGCCGTGCGCAGTGACTGGTCGCCCCTGGCCCGGCGATTCCAGCAGGAACTCTACCAGCGCATCTTCCACCGCCAGCCCCACCAGGACTACATCCGCGACTATGTGCGTCGAACCCTGAGCGGTGAATTCGACGAGCTGCTGATCTACCGCAAGCGCCTGCGCCGCCAATTAAACGACTACGAACGCAACGTGCCGCCTCATGTGCGCGCTGCACGCCTGGCCGATGAATATAACGATCGACTGGGGCGCCCGCGCCAGTACCAACGTGGTGGCTGGATCAGCTATGTGATCAGCGTCAACGGCCCCGAACCCCTGGAAGTGCGCCAAGCACCCATCGACTACGACCACTACGTCACCCGTCAATTGCAGCCGGTGGCCGATGCGATCCTGCCGTTCGTGAATGACGACTTTGGCACGCTGGTCGGGGGGCAAATGGGCTTGTTCTAGAACGCTTGCGTCGTGATGCCAAGGCGCAGCATTGTTGTCATTGGTGATGATTATCCGGAGGAACGCCCATGTACACGCTCGATGGCACGGACAAGTCTGGCTCTTGCATGAAGGCGCGGTTGGCCTCGGGCACGCGCCGTTACCTGCACCAAGCCAGGGTGGTATTTGCCGATCAGTTCGCCGGGCAATTGTTTGCCGCCAGCGGTCAGCCGAATGCCTTGGGCATCATGGCGGCAGCGGTGTCGCGCTGGGATGAGGCGCGGGAGGCGTTGAGCGCCGTGGCGCCAGCCTTTGCCAAAACCCTGTCGCAGGTGGATGCCGACCCTATCGTGGCGCCCGTATTTGCACGGCATTGGCCGCAGTGGGAGGTCTTGTAATGTTTCCGCAATCAGAGGAAACAATCACCGCCGTGCCCCGCGCCCCTTGCGTAGTGGGCGCCCTGACCTACGCTTTCTTAAAGTTGTGTAGGAATCATCCTTGAATTTGGCTGTCGCAGACATGAAACTCAAGAACCCTGCATGGAATTCAAAGGAGGTGCGCATGCTCATCCGGTCGCTGACCCTGGCTACCTTGATGGCTTTTACGGGGCCGCTGTTGGCTGCTGATGATAATCCGCTGAAGCAGGACATGGGCAAGGCCCGCCCGCTGGTGGTAGTGGAACTCGATGCGGGTAACCCCACGTTGACGACGCTGAAAAAACAGCTGGAAGAACCTGCGACCAAACAGTCCTTTGAAGAGCGCAGCATGGTGTTCTACACCGTGAAGTTCGGCAGCATCGGTGCCGAAGGTGAGAAGTTCGCCAAGGACCCCAAGGACAGCAAAAAGCTGACACCGCCGGAAACCAATGCGCTGATTCGCGCCCTCAAACTCGGTGTCGGCAGTGGTACCAAGGTGATCCTGATCGGCAAGGACGGCGAGAAAAAACTCGAGAAGACCGTGCCACCGGATACCCTCGAGCTCAAGGAGTTCTTCAGCGCGATTGATCAGATGCCTATGGCGGAGAAAGAAGCCGCTGCCGCTGCTGAACCCGCGCCGGTCGAGCCCGCTCCGGCCAAGGGTGCAAAACCCGTCAAGCCGGCCAAGCCGGGCGGCAAAGCTGCGCCGCAACCACTGGATGACTGATAGCGCTGACAGGCGAGCAGGGCGCATTGCGCGCCCTGCCACAGGTTTTCGCTGGATCAGAAGTTGCCTTTCAAACTCACCGTAAAGTTACGTGGTTCTCCATAAAAGTTGCCCCAGGAGGCGGTGCCGACGGTGTTGTAATAGGTTTTATCGAACAGGTTGTTGCCGTTGAGCGCCACGGTCCAGGTGTCGTCCATGCGGTAGGCCAGGCGCGCGTTCCACGTTGCGTAACCGGCCTGTTCGAGCTTGATGGTCTGCACGCGGTAGTTGCTGCTCTGGGCATTTACGCCGGTGCCCACGCTCCATTTCGACAGCGCGCCGTCGAGCTGGTAATCGCCCCACAGGCGTAGCATGTGGCGCGGCACATACGTGTTGGAAACACCGCCTTCTTTCGCCACGTCGATGGTATTCAGCGCCTTGGTCTGCGTGTAGGTGTAGCCGCCGAACAGTTGCAGGCGCTCAAGTACCTCACCGCTGATTTCGGCCTCCACGCCTTGGGCGCGCACTTTGCCTTTATCGGTGTAGCAAAAGCCATCGACGGATGTCGCGCATTGGGCGATGTAGTCCGATTCGGCGCCGTTTTTTTCCACGGCACGGAATAGCGCCAGGGAGCCGTTGAGGCGCCCGTCGTACCATTCGCCCTTGATGCCCAGCTCATAGTTATCGCCGATTTTCGGCTTGAGCGCGGCGCCGTCGACGGTAGCGTAGGAGCTTTGCGGTTGGAAGATATCGGCATAGCTGGCGTACACCGACAGGTGTTCGTCAAGGTCGTAGATCAGCGCTGCGAACGGCGTGACTTCGCCGGTTTCCCGAGTACGCGCATCCTGTACCGCCCATTCTCCCCAGGCCAGGTTGTTGGACGTGCGCCGATTCTCGTACCAGCTTACGCGGCTACCCACGATCAGCATCAACGGTTCGGCCAGGCGCAGGCGCAAGGTGGCGTAGGTGCCGTATTGGGTGGCGGTTTCCTTCACCGTACCGCCGCGATACATGTTTGGCCAGAAGGTACTGTCGGCCGGTTCCGTGAAGTGATGGTCAGGTTGGTAGATGCTCTGGCGCGAAGGCAGGCTCTGGATCGCATACATGTCGTCCTGCGTACCCCGGCTGCCGTTGGCGCCAAGGATCAGTTCGTGCTCCAGGCCGAAGGCTTCGAACTTGCCGTCAAGGTAGGCGTCAAGGCCGAAGTCTTTGTGATCGTAGTCCATCAGCGCGGCATAGGAGCCGGCCGTGGGCGCCGGGTTGCCATAGTTGATGGTGCCTTCGCTGGCGGCATATTTGGTGTCTTGCAGGTTGCGGCTGTGGACTGCCGATACCTTGAGTTTCCAGTCGTCGTTGACCGCGTGGGTCAGGTCGGCAAAAAACGTGGTGCGCTGACTCTGCCAATCGTTCCAGGCTTGGCCCAGGCACGTGGAGCGACTGAGCTTGGCGCTTTTGCCGTCGGCGTAGCGCGGCAGGCCGCCCCAGCAGGGGGTGGCATCGACGTCTTCGTAGCTGGCGCCGACGCCCAGCGTGGTGTCGGGGCTCAGGTCGATATCCAGCGCGCCGTAGAATGCCCGGTCCTGGCGCTTGGCAATATCCATGTAAGAGCCGCGAGTCTGCTGGCTGACGGCCGCACGGCCACGCACGGTGCCGCTGTCATTCAACGGGCCGCCGGTGTCGACCTCGGTGCGGTAGTTGTCCCAGGTGCCGGCGGACAGCGACAGGCTGGTAGTGGGCTTGGCCTGGGGCCGCTTGCGCACGAAGTTCACCGCGCCGCTGGCGGTACCCGCGCCCTTGAGCATCCCGGCCGCGCCTTTGAGCACTTCCACGCGGTCGTAGATCGCCATGTTGGCGCTGAAGCTATCGGCCTGTACGAAGTCCTTGCCCATGTCCAGCGGTACGCCGTCGTACTGGTACTGGCCGAGCATCTTGAAACCACGGGAATAGAAATATTTGCCGCCCATAGGCGATTCATAAGTGGTGATCCCCGGCGTGCGTTCCATGATGTCGTCGATGGTGGTGAGGTGCTGGTCGTCCATCAATTGGCGGGTCAACACACTGACCGATTGCGGTGTTTCCCGCAGGCTATGCTGGCCTTTGCCGATGGTCACTGCGCCCGTGGTGTAGGAACCGGTGCCATCGGTGGTGGCGCCGAGACGCTCGCCAGTGACCATTGTGGCGCCCAGGTTGAGGGCGCCGCTGTCCGCCACCTGCGGCAACAGCAACCAGGTGCTGTTGCTCTGGCGCTGGGCTTGCAGCCCTTGGCCGCGTAACAATTGGCCGAGTGCCTGCTCGCGGTCGAAGCTGCCGCGCAGGCCTGGGCTGGTCTTGCCGGCGATGCTGGTGGCGTCGTACGACAGGCTGATGCCCGCCTGGCGCGCGAACTGGTCCAGCGCACCGGCGAGCGAGCCGGCGGCGATGCTCCAGTCGCGGGCCTGGGTATCACTGCTCGCGGTGTCGGCCATCACGGCCAACGGCGCGGCGCCGCCGCCCAGGCAGGCGCCGAGCAAGGCGGCCTGCACCGCGCGCTTGAGGGAGGAACGTTGGGAGGGGAACGCTTGCATGACCGCGGGATGCTCCTGAAGGAAGTGAACAGAACCGGCCTGTTGATCGGCCTTTCCTTACAGGTCGAGTGGAGATGCGAATTCACCTCATTTATTTTTAGCGTTTTATACGCGGGCCGAAACGGTCACCCAATATCGGCTGCGGAAGGTGACATCGACCTTGAGCGATTGCGCCACCAGGATCAGCACTTGATCGGTGTCGTCCAATTGGTATGTACCCGATACGCGCAGGCCGGCCACTGCTTCACTGCAGCGCAGCAAGCCATTTCGATAACGGCCCAGCTCAGCAAGAAAGTCATCCAGGCGCATATTCTGGGCGCTGATCACGCCATCGCTCCAGGCCCAGGGGTCAAGGCCGTTGGCGATGGGAGGGCGGATGCCGTGGCGGTCGAACACCACTTGTTCGCCAGGGTTGATCACCTGCCGCGCGCTGGCGCCATGGCTGTCGGCAAACAGCGTCACGCTGCCCTGTTGCACGGCGAGCAGCGTGCCCTGGTCGTCTTCGCGCACCAGCAAACGCGTGTCGAGGGCGCGCAGGTGGCCATCGCGGGTGCTGACCCAGAACGGCCGGCTGTCGGCGGCGGTGTCCACGCGTATTTCCCCCTGACGCAACTGCACCAGGCGCCGCTCTTGATTGAACGCTGTATCAATGGCGCTCGCGCTGTTGAGCTGGACACTGCTGCCATCGTCCAATGCCACCCAGCGTCGTTCGCCGGTAGCGGTGCGGTAATCGGCCATCAAGGCCGGCAACGGTGTGTAGTCGCGACCGAGCCAGGTCAACCCCGCCGCACCGGCCACCAGCCCCAGCAGTTTCAAGCCTTCACGGCGGCTGATGCGTTGGCGCGCACCACGCAGGGCGTGGCGCCCGACCTGCGCCGGCAGTTGCTTGAAATCATCATTCATCGTCGCCACACGTTGCCACACCTGCTGGTGTTCGGCGCTGGTGTGCAGCCAACGCTCGAACGCAGCGGTGCTGGCGTCGTCGGCGACGTTGAAGCGCAGCCTGATCATCCACTCGATAGCCTGGTCGAGCAGGCGCGGGTCACAGTTCGGCATAGCGCAACCGATAGCAGGCGTGCAACGCCTTGGACAGGTCGCGCTCCACGGTGGCCTTGGACACGCCCAGCCGCGCGGCGATCTGTGCGCAGGTCAAACCGTCCAGTTGCGCCAGCAGGAACGCCTCGCGCGCACGTGGCTTGAGCTGGTCGAGCAGGCGGTCGATACGTTCCAGGCTGTCGAGAATCAGCCACCGGGTTTCTTCCGACGGCACGTCGACTTCAGGGAAATGCGCGAGGCTTTCAAGGTAGGCGCGCTCCAGTTCACGGCGCCGGTAGTGGTCGATCATCAAGCTGCGCGCGATGCTGCTCAGGTACGCACGTGGCTGCTGCAAGGTCTGCTGCTTGCGCGCCTTGAGCAGGCGCACGAAGGTTTCCTGAGCCAGGTCGGCGGCATGTTCCCGGCAACCGGTGCGGCGGTTCAGCCAGCCGCGCAGCCAGGAATGATGGGCATGGTACAGCTGACCGATGGCGGCATGGTCCAGTGGGTGATCGCTCGACATGGGCATCCTGGCGCAGCAGTTTTAATTGATAATGTTTCGCATTCTATGCGCGGTGGATGGCAATGGGCAATCGCTGGCGCAGGCATTTGCGGTGGGCAATGTATCCAGCACAATTTTTTGTTTGATGCCTGCCCGCGCAGTAATCTGCGGGTTTTCCCGGACGAGTGTTTGAGCATGATCGACCTTGCGACCCTGGCGGTTTTTTCCGGTGCGGTGTTTCTGCTGTTGTTATCGCCGGGGCCGAATATGGCCTTTGTGATCAGCCATGGTGTGACCCACGGCTGGCGAGGCGGGGTGGCGTCGGCCTTGGGTATCGGTGTGGCGGACCTGCTGCTGACGGCATTGACTGCCACCGGGGTAACGGCGCTGGTCGCCAGTTGGCCACCCTCGTTTGATGTCATCCGGTATGCCGGGGTGATCTACCTGCTGTGGCTGGTGTTCAAGACGTTGCAGAAAAGCCCGGGCCTGGACACGGCTCGCGTCAGCCTCATACCGCTGGGCCGGGTATGCTGGCAGGCCATGTTCAACAGTTTGCTCAACCCCAAGGCGTTACTGTTTTTTGTGGTGTTCCTGCCACAGTTTGTCAGGCCCGAGGCAGGCCCCATCGCCACGCAACTGATGCTGCTTGGCGGCGTGTTGACCTTGATCGCCGTTGTGTTTCATGCACTGTTGGGGGTTTTTGGCGGGGCGCTCAGCCGGCTTTTTGCGCGGCGTTCAAAGAGCGCACGGCTTCAGCAATGGGGCCTGGCGACCGTGCTGATGCTACTGGCCGTGCGCTTGGCCGTGATGTCCCGTCCCAATTGATATAGGCGAGCAGGCGTGCTCGCCATCAGTCTTGAGATCGCCAGGGAGTGGGCTCACCCTAACCGCGCAGCCGCCCGCGCCGTGATCTCACCGCGCACCCTGCGCGATTCCACCGTGCGTTTCTTCGCTTCTTCCAGCACATGCGCCGGTGCCGTGTGCGGGCTGCCGGCATCGAACGGCGGCGCCGGCGCATATTCGATCTGCAACTGCACCAATTGCGCCGCCGCTTCGCTGTACAACTCTGCCGCCAGGACCAGCGCAAAATCGATACCTGCGGTGATGCCGCCACCGGTAAACAGGTTACCGTCGCGCACCACGCGCTCCTGCACCGGGATGGCGCCGAGCGGGGCGAGCATGTCGTGGTAGGCCCAGTGGGTGGTGGCCTTGCGACCGCGCAGCAAACCCGCCGCGCCGAGGACCAGCGAACCGGTGCACACCGACGTCACGTAGCGCGCGGTCTGCGCCTGTGCCTTGAGGAAGTCTAGCGTGTGCGGGTCTTCCATCAACGCGCCGACGCCTGCGCCGCCTGGCACGCAGAGCACATCCAGACCCGGGCATTCGGCATACGTCGTGGTCGGGGTGAACGCCAACCCGGTGCTGGAAACGACCGGCGCGAGGTCTTTCCACACCAAGTGAAGTTTCACATCCGGCAGCGAGCCCAGTACGTCATAGGGGCCGGTCAGGTCCAGTTGCTGGATGCCGGGAAACACTACAAAGCCGATCTGCAAGGTCATCAATGCTGCTCCGATAAAGGGGTGGACGGCTTCACTCTAGAGGCCTAGGCTTTGGCGAATACGCCATTGGGCCCACAAATCACGCCAATCATGCCCAGAATCGTCCATGTCCTCGCTTTTGATAACGCCCAAGTGCTTGATGTGACCGGGCCGTTGCAGGTCTTCGCCTGCGCCAACGACTTGGCCCGGCAGCGCAACTTGCCGTTGCCGTACGCCGTCTCGGTGATTGCCGCGCAAACCGAACCGGTGATGACTTCCGCCGGGCTGGCGTTGGTCGCCGAGCCGCTGCCCGCCGCCGAGGCGCCTTGCGACACGCTGGTGATCGCTGGCGGCTGGGGGGTATACGGCGCCGCCGAAGACCTCGCGCTGGTCGACTGGGTACGCGAAAAAGCCCGGCACACCCGGCGCATGACGTCGGTGTGTACGGGCGCGTTTCTGCTGGCCGCCAGCGGCGTGCTCGACGGTTGCCGCGTGGCCACCCACTGGACGCGCTGCGAAGAGTTGGCGCGCAAGTTTCCCGCGCTGACGGTCGAGCCCAACCCGATCTTTATCCGGCAGGGCGCCGTGTGGACCTCCGCCGGTGTGACCGCCGGCATCGACCTGTGCCTGGCCCTGGTGGAAGAAGACCTCGGCGGCGCGGTCGCGCTGGAGGTGGCGCGGCACCTGGTAGTGTTTCTCAAGCGCCCTGGCGGGCAGTCGCAGTTCAGCGTCACGCTGTCCCTGCAAAAAAGCGACAGCCGCTTTGCCGAACTCCATGCATGGATGGCCGAAAACCTCACCCTGGACCTGAACATCGCAACCCTGGCCGCCCAGGTCGGCATGAGTGAGCGCAGTTTTGTGCGCCATTACCGCGCCGAGACCGGTCAGACCCCGGCGCGTGCCGTCGAGCTGATCCGCGTCGAAACGGCTCGTCGACAACTGGCCGACAGCAACGCGTCAATCAAGCGCATCGCCGTGCAATGCGGTTTTGGCTGCGAAGAAACACTGCGCCGCAGTTTCCTGCGGGCCTTGTCGGTGACGCCCCAGGCTTATCGCGAACGCTTTTCGCCGGTGTCGTAGGCAAGCAGCTCCAGCAGCGCGTCGAGGGTGGCTTGCGGCGCTTCCTGCGGGATATTGTGGCCCACGCCGGGCAGCACCCGGCGCCGGTAAAAGCCGCTGAAAAGCCCTACATCCTCGTCCTGTTGCGACGGCGGGCCCACGCCGTCATCTGCGCCGAACAAGGCAATGCTCGGCACCGAAATCGGCGGTTGTTCTGCGAGTTTCTCTTCGATGAACGCCAGCGCCGGGTCGCCGGGTGCGTACATGAAACGGTGGCGGTAAGAGTGAATCACCACCTCGACAAAATCCGGGTTGTCGAACGAAGGCGCGGTCTGGTCATACAGCAGCGGTCCCTCGGCCCAGGAGGGCGACCACAACGACCACAACAGCTTGCACAGCGCGCGCCGGTTGGCGGTCAAACCGTCCACGCCACGCGGGGTGTGGAAGTAGTATTGGTACCACAACCGATGTTCCGTCTCCGGCGGCCGCGGCTTGAGCGACTTGGCAATGTCCTGAATGTTGTAGCCATCCCCCGTCACCAAGCCGCGCACGCGTTCCGGCCATAGCGCGGCAACGATACACGCGGCGCGCCCGCCCCAGTCGTAGCCGGCCAACGTCGCTTGCGTGATGGCCAACTCATCCATGAAGTCCAGCAGATCCTTGGCCAGCGCCGCCTGTTGTCCGGAGCGCATCACCCGGTCATCGATAAACCGCGTGGGTCCATACCCGCGCAGGTAGGGCACCAGCACCCGGTAGCCGCGCTCGCCAAGCACGGGCGCGATCGCGTCGTAGCTGCGAGGGTCGTAGGGAAAACCATGCAGCAGGATCACCGGTTCACCGTCGTCAGGCCCGTGGGTCTCGTAGGCGATGTCGAGCATGCGGGTTCGTACGTTTTTCAGGGTTGCCACACGGTTTTCTCCCCACTCAATTTGCGATCCAGAAACGTTGCCGCACTGATCAACGCCAGATGACTCAACGCTTGCGGCGTATTGCCCAAATGCCGCGCCTGGCTGTCGAACTCTTCGGCATACAACCCCAATGGGTTGGCATAGCGCAACAGCTGCTCGAACTCCAGATGAGCTTTCTCCACCTGCCCGGCGCGGGCCAGGCATTCGACGTACCAGAACGAGCACGCGGCGAATGCACCTTCGGTGCCTTGCAGGCCGTCGATCTGGCTGTCGTCGTTACGGTATCGGTACACCATGCCGTCGCGCACCAGGCTTTTCTGAATCGCCTCCAGCGTGCTCAACCAGCGCGGGTCGGTGGCCGCGACGAAGCGCACCAGCGGCATCAGCAACATCGAACCGTCGAGTGCGGTGCCGCCGATATGCTGCACAAAATGCCCGCGTTCTTCGTTCCAGAAGTTGCTCCAGATGTCAGCGTAGATCGCTTGACGGGTCTGGTCCCACCGCGCGAACGGCGCCGGCAGTGAGCGCTTGGACGCCAGGCGGATCGCGCGGTCAAGTGCCACCCAGCACATCAGCCGCGAGTGCAGGAAGTGATGCTGCTCGCCCCGCATTTCCCAGATGCCCACGTCCTGCTGGTTCCAGATTTCGCAGACCTGGTCGACGACTTCCACCACGTGCTTCCAGCCCTCATGGGAAATGGCCTCGCCGTACTTGTTGACCAAGTACACCGCGTCCATCAACTCGCCATAAATATCCAGCTGGATCTGGTCGACCGCCTCGTTGCCGATGCGCACCGGCCTGGCGCCCCCGTGACCGCTGAGGTGCTCCAGGTGTATTTCGGGCAGCTCCCGACGGCCGTCGATACCGTAGAGGATGTTGATCTTGAGCGGTTGGCCGCGGCAGTCGCTGACCCGGCCCCTGAGCCAGCGCATATACGCATTGGCCTCGTCGACAAAGCCCAGGCGCATAAAGGCGTAGACGGTAAACGAGGCGTCGCGGATCCAGGTATAGCGGTAGTCCCAGTTGCGTTCGCCGCCGGGTGATTCGGGCAGGCTGAACGTCGCCGCAGCGATGATCGCGCCGTGCTTGCGCGAGGTCAGCAGCTTGAGCGCCAGGGCCGAACGGTTGACCATTTCACGCCAGCGCCCGCGGTAGTTCGATTGGGCGATCCAGGCGCGCCAGAACTTCAATGTGTGGGCCAGCGCCAGGTCGGTGCAGCGGCTGTCGACCCGGCCATCGTCCTGGCCGCCGAGAACAAACGCGGCGTCTTCTTCCTGGCCCAGGGTAAAGCGGGCCACGGCGGCGTTATCCTCGATCCGCAGCGGCTGGCTGCTGGACAAGCGCAAGCCGGGCTGGCCCTCGGCGTTGAAGCACACCGCGGCGTGATCGAGGCTGGCGTGGGTGGCCGCGCGTGCATAGTCATGGCACACGGCGCAGCGCAGGTGAAAATGGGCCGTGCCGCTGACCACGCGCACCCGCCGAATCAGCAGGGGCAGGTCGTCGACGTCTTCGCTGATGGCCAACAGGTCGGTGATTTCCACCACGGCCTCATCGCTCAGCCAGCGGGTTTGCAGCACGTTGGTGTCGGGTAGGTAGATTTGCTCGCGGCGGGCGTTGGGCAGGTCCGGAGTCAGCTGGAAAATGCCCGCGTCCGGGGTGTCGAGCAGCGCGCAAAAGATCGACGGGCTGTCGAATTCCGGCCAGCAGAAAAAGTCGATGCTGCCTGTATCGTTGACCAGCGCGGCGCTGCGCATGTCGCCGATGATGCCGTGAGCGTCGATGGCACTTTGGGGTTCGTTCTTCAACTCAACCATTGTCACGAAACTCCGGATAAAGGCTCATGCCGCCATCGATGAACAGGGTGCTGCCGACCACATAATCGGACGCATCGCTGGCCAGCCACACCACCGCATTGGCCACGTCTTGCACATCGCCGACGCGGCCATAGGGAATCAGCTTCAGCAGTTCTTGCTGCGCGGCACCCTCGGTGGCTACCCGGTTGATCGCCGTGCGAATGGCCCCGGGCGCGATACCGTTGATGCGGATGCGCTGTGCGCTGACTTCCTGAGCGAGGGTGCGCATCAGCATGTCCACACCGCCTTTGGACGCGGCGTAATTCACATGCCCGGCCCATGGGATCAGTTGATGCACCGAGCTCATGTGGATGATCTTGCCGGCGGCCCGTGACACGCCTTCGCGGATGCCCTGGCGCTTGAAAATGCGCACGGCGGCCCGGGCGCAGAGGAACTGACCGGTGAGGTTGACGCCGATCACGCTGTTCCAGTCGTCAAGGGTCATGTCGACCACGGCGGCGTCCTTTTGCATGCCGGAGTTGGCCACCAGGATGTCCAGGTGGCCAAAGGCCTCAAGCGTCTTGGCAAACAGCCGCTCTACATCGGCTTCCTGGGACACGTCGGCGCCGATTGCAATCGCCCGGCCGCCATTGGCGTTGATCTGCGCCGCGAGGGCTTCAGCCGGCGCTGCCTGGCGGTTGTAATTGAGCACCACGGCCGCGCCGGCCTGAGCCAGGGCCTTGGCCGCGCCGGCGCCGATGCCTGAACTGGCGCCCGTCACCAAGGCCACTTGTTGCTCCAGCGAGATATGCATTGCCACCCAGCCTTTTAATTCGTGAGTTCAATCAGCTGACTGGCGCTGCGCAATGGAAGTTCAGCGCTGTGATTTTGACGACTACAACCATGGTGGTAAATGGAATAAAAGAACTATAAAAAATAACCATAAGATACTAAAAAACCGCTCAAAAGCGTTTGACAGGATTTTTACCCGCGTGTCTTATAGGCACACCTCAACCCGCTCCGCTGGTAGTTCGGAAGTCATGCGGAGTCACCTATAAGAGATGCCTATGTGTTTATCGGCAGTTATAGGGGAACTACCAGAGCAGGGGGCAACACGGTTGCCTAAGTTAGTGATCTTCGATTGCGACGGCGTACTCGTTCAAAGTGAAGAAATCACCCTGTCTGTATTGATCTCCCTGCTTAATGCTCACGTGCATGACGGCAAGACACTGGAAAGTGCGTATTTTATTGAACACTTCCGTGGGCGCAGGATTGCCGAGTGTTTACGTGAAGCCGAGCAGTTATTGAATATTGGTTTGAGTCGTGAGTTCGAAGAAGATTTTCGGGCGCAGGCATTGGCCGCTTTGACGCTTGAGTTGAAAGCGACCGATGGCATCCTGGAGGTATTGGAGCAACTGACGATTCCCTACTGTGTCGCCTCCAGCGCGCCGCGCAAGAAGATAGAACATTGTTTGCAACTGGTGGGGCTGCTTCCTTATTTCGAAGGGCGAATATTCAGTTGTTATGAATTGGGACGTTGGAAGCCCGACCCGTTAGTGTTTTTAACCGCCTGTGCAACTTACAACGTGGCGGTCGCCGATGCGCGGGTGATTGAAGACAGTGTGACCGGTATTCAAGCCGCGCGCGCGGCCAATATAAAAGTCCTGGGTTTTGGCCCGGTGCATCGGCATGCGAAGTTGGCCGAGGCGGGGGCGTTACCGTTTGCCGATATGCGTGAACTACTGACTATTATTTGATCCACCCACTCAAGGAGCACGCATTGTGGGCACACAGGGTTATCTGGAACGGCTTAAACATAACGATCAATGTTCCGAGGTGTGGTGGGATTCATCGCCGGTGATCTACGCGCCTTATAAAAAACATTTGTTGGATAAATACCCGGCCGCACTGGCGCATATCGAGCAATTGATGCCGGATGATATTTCGCAGCCCAGAGGGTTCAGCAGCGTCACCACCAACCCTCGGTTGGTGACGGCGGCGCTCCTGGATAAGCGCGAATACTGGTCCTCGCGCTTCAGCCTGGCCAGCCTGACGCCTGCCGAGTTGCGCAAAAAGCTCTACAACGAGGTGATCCTCGAAGGGGCTGCGGCACTCACACCGCTGTGGGTGCATTCAGCTCAGGCCGACGGCTGGATCAGTGCGCAGGTCGACCCCTCGGACGTGCGCTGCAGCGAGCGCATGACCACCCGTGGCTTGGAACTGCATCGCCTGGCCGCGAATGTCATGGTCAAAGTACCCGGCAGCCTGGAGGGAGTCGCGACGGTCGAGCAACTGGTGGCCCAGGGCGTTTCTGTCAACGTCACGTTCTGCTTTACCGTCTCGCAGTTCCAGGCCGGTCTCCAGGCGATAGAACGGGGCATCGCCATGGCGCATAGCCAGGGTATCGACACCCGCCGTTGCAAGTACGTGATCACCTTTATGATCGGGCGTTTCGCCTGTCAGCCTGAGTTCACGTTGCAGGCCGCGGAACGCGGCCTGGTGCTGGGGCCGGAGGAGCTGCGGTGGGCCGAACTGTTGATTTACCAGCAGATACAAACCTTGGTGGCTGCGTCGAAAGTGCCGGTCAAGACCCTGCTTTCCAGCATCAAGGTCGATGTCGACGCGCGTGGTCACAAGCACTGCTGGCACCTGGAAAAAACCGGGCTGACAGCCACCTGCTACACGCTGACCCCGGATGTGGTGGAGTTTCTGATCGAACGTGAAAGCCACGGCAAACCCGTGGTCCCCGCCAGCGAACCCTGGCAGGCGCCGCCCGAGACGTTGGCAAAACTCATCCGTATTCCGTACTTCTGCGAAGCCTATTGGCGCGACGGCATCGACCCCTACGACTTCGGCAACCACGAAGCGTTTATCAACGCCTGCAACGAAGCCAACAGCGCGCACCGGCGTCTGATCGATTACTGCGTGCGCCTGTGCCCCGTGGCAAAGCCGTTCAGCCGCTCGCTCAATGCCGTCCTGGCCGCCGAATACGGGGTGTTGGCATGAACAAAATGGTCGGGTTATGGGCACACCCGCGCTCACGCTCCACGGTATTGGAGCGGGTGTTTATTGAGCGCGGGGATTTCGAAGTGTTTCACGAACCCTTCGCGCACATGGCGTTTTCCGAGGCGTCGGCGATCCCGTCGGATGAGTGGGACCACAGCGCGCCCACCACATATCAGGGCATCAAAGCGCAACTGCTTGAGGCTAAAGGGCGTGGCAATGTGTTCCACAAAGACATGTGCTACCACTGCCTGGATGATCTGAAAGTTGATCGCGAGTTCCTGGCGCAACAACACAATATTTTTATTATCCGTGAACCGGCCAGCAGCATTGTTTCCCATTATCGGGTTCACCCCGATATGCCGTTGCAAGCCATTGGGCATAAAGCCTTATACGAGATCTTTTGTGTCGTGACCGAACTCACGGGCAACGTGCCTTATGTGATTAACGCCGATGATCTTGCCGCCGAGCCCGAGCGAATAATTCGCTCATTGTGCGACTACTTGCACATAGAGTTCCTGCCCCATGCCATGACGTGGAAGCGTGAGTGCCCGCCACAATGGAAAACCTGGAGGCGTTGGCATGTGGCGGCGGAAAACAGCGAGCGCATTGTTTGCTCGGATCCACAACAGGTGGATATGGATATGCTCGAACGCTCTCCCAAACTTAAAGACCTGTACGAATACCATCGCCCCTTTTACGCGCGCATGAATGCATTTTGTCGATAAGGATTGTTTTATGAAAAAGTTGATTATTACCGGGGCGGCCAATGGAATTGGGCGGGCGACCTTGGAAAAGGCCATTCAACAAGGTTATTTCGTCATTGGCGTCGACAAGGACGGCGAAGGGCTAAATGCCTTGCAACGTATTCACGGCTCGCAAGTATTAGAGACACACGTCGCCGACTTTTCGGATAGCGCGGTGATCAAAGGTTTTATTCCAGCGCTGTACGAACGCCACGACACTATTTATGGCTTGGTCAATAATGCCGGGATTTATCACGGCAAAAGTGTCTATCACTACTCTGATGACGAAGTTGACGAGATCCTCAATGTAAACCTCAAGGCGCTGGTCTATCTCTCCAAAGACTTTGCCGAGCGGGAAATGCGCCACGAAGCGGCGCGCAGTATCGTCAATATCGCCTCGGTCGCCGGCGAAGTGGGCAGTTGCGATGCGTTGTACGGGGCCACCAAGGCGGCGGTGATCGGCCTGACCAAAGCCAATGCCTGGAATTTTGCGCCGTTCGTGCGGGTGAACGCGGTGTCGCCCGCGCTGATCCACGACACCGCCATCTACGACACCATCCCCGCCTACCGGCGCAACGAATATGCGCGCCAGGAGATTCTCAAGGACCCCATCCTGCCGGGCGGCGTCGCCGAGGTGATTTTGTTGTTGGTGGGCGATGCCATGCGCCATATCAGCGGCAGGGTTATCCCGGTGGACAACGGAGCCTACCCACGATGAACCCGCAGACCCCCAAGAAAAAACTGCTGCTGGTGGGCGCGGGCAACCTGTGCCTGCAAATCCTGAAGATCCTCGGGCCCAAAAATGCCTTCGAATTCGTGGTGCTGGGGCGCAACGAGGAATCGACCCTGCGCCTGTGCAACCTGGTGGCGCTGTCGTGTGCGCAATTGGGGCACGACATTGCGATCAAACCGGTGATCGCCGACCTGACGGATGTGAACAAGGTGACGCGGATCCTGCGTGAAGAGGCGCCGGATATGCTGGTCAACTGCGCGTCATTGCAGTCCTGGCGGGTCATCACCGGCTTGCCCAAGCGCGTGTTCGAGCAGCTCGATCAGGCCCAGTTCGGCCCTTGGCTGCCCATGCACCTCACGTTGATGCAGTACGTGATGCAGGCAGTGAAAGCCTCCGGCATCGTGACCACGACAATCAACGCGGCATTCCCGGATGCGGTCAATCCGATTCTGGCCAGGCTCGGCCTGGCGCCGGATATCGGCGTGGGCAACGTGGCTAACCTGATTCCTGCAGTACGTTTTGCCATTGCACGGCGATTGGAGTGTGCGCCTGCCGATGTGCAGGTGCAGCTGTATGCCCAGCACTATTTCAGCCATTACGTACCGCGCGGTGGTTTGCCGCCGCGTGCCAGTTATCGCTTGTTGTATGAGCAGCGAGGCCGCCCGGAGGCGGCACGCCTGCCGGCCGAGGCGATTTTCTCCACGGTCAAAACCGACTTCCGCCGCTTGGGTGGGGTCGATGGGCAGTTCCTCACCGCGTGCTCGGCCGTCACGGTGATCGAAGGGTTGTGCTCAGCCACGCCTGTGCTGGTGCATGCGCCCGGCCCGCTGGGGCTTCCGGGCGGCTATCCGGTGTGGCTGCACAACGGGCAGATCAAGGTGCAGTTCTCTGACGCCTGCCCGCAGGATGAGGCCGTGCGCATCAATAGCATCTGCCAGAGCCACGATGGCATCGACGAGATCCATTGCGATGGTTCGGTCACGTTCAACCCGCACTGCATGGCGGTGATGCAGGCGATGCTCGGGTACTCCAAAAAAACCATGTCCATCGAGCAGTCAGCCGAGTTCGCCCACGAGTTGGCGAGCAAGTACCAGTCTTTTCAGCATTCAACCTGGTAGGTGTGTAATGAGTCAGTTATCTCGCCACAAGCACAACGCAGTCGCCAGTTACTCCGCGCAATATTCCAAGAGTTTCGTGGAGCGCTGGGATGATTTGATCGACTGGGAAAAAAGAAAGGCCGGGGAGAACGGTTTCTTTGAGGACTTGCTCAAGGGGCACGGCGTGAAGTCGGTGATCGACGTCTCCACGGGCAGTGGTTTTCATGCGGTGCAGCTTAAACGGGCGGGCTTGGATGTGGTCGCCACGGATGGCAGCAGCACGATGCTGACCAAGGCTCGGGCGAATTTCAGAATGCATGGGTTGCAGATCCAATCCCATTACCGAGACTGGCTTTCCCTGGATCCGCAAGAACTGGGGCAGTTCGATGCGGTGGTTTGCCTGGGCAGCTCGCTGTGCCATGTGTTTGAGGCCCAAGCCCGGCGCAATGTGCTGGAAAAGTTCAGGGCATTGCTCAAGCCGGGTGGCTTGTTGGTTGTCGACCAACGCAACTTCTTCGCCATACGGGCCGGTCAATTCAAATCCAGCGGTAATTACTATTATTGCGGCACGCATGCGTCGGTCAGTTTGGGCGAGGTGCATGCCGATCTGTGTGAGTTCATCTACTCCTTTGATAACGCAGAAGAATACCGGCTGCAGGTGTATCCGCTGTTGCCGGGCGAGTTAAAGACCGAGGTGCTTGCGTCGGGGTTTTCGGAGCATCGCAGTTACGGTGATTTTCAGCCTGACTACGACATGATGCAGTGTGATTTTGTCATCCACACGGCGAGGAAAACGGCATGACCACTCTGCCCCAGAGCAGCGCCCGCCCAGTGGACAGTGTGGTGCTGGCGGTGGTGTTGACCGGTTTCGTGGCCAGCACCTACGGCTTTGGCGTTTACCTGTTCGCCAATCTCGTGGTGGATATGCGCCGCGACATCGGTTTTGGCTACACCACCGTAGGCCTGATCACCGGTGGCGCGCAGATCGGCTTCCTGTTGTTTTCATCGGTGACCAGCGTGATCAGCCGTTATGTCGAGGGCTGGAAAATCAGCCTGGTGTCGACGCTGATCACGTCCCTCGCGCTGCTGGGTCTGAGCGTCAGCAATAATGTCTGGCTGTCCGGTGCGCTGTTGATTTTGCTCGGGGGCTGTTCTGCCTCGGTGTACATCCCGCTGGCGGAGATCGTGGCCAAGGGCTTCAGCCCCGGTAATCGCTCGCGTGTCATGGGGCTGATTTCCAGTGGCACCAGCTACGGCGTGTTTATTAACGGCTTGCTTGTGTCGTTCCTGACCTTGCAGGGCGGCTGGCGTTCTATCTGGCTGACGGCGGGCCTGATATCGCTGGGCCTGTGTGCGCTGGCCTGGTACTTGTTGCGCACGATGGGAACGGGCGGTCCGTCGCGGGAGGGCTCGGTAACCTTGGACAACCGCACGCCCTGGCTGAGCCGCTCGTTGTACCTGACCTGGGCCATCGCCTTTCTCAATGGCATGGCGTTGTTGCCATTCCAGACCTACCTGGCGCCGTACCTGCGTGATGAATTGGGGGTGTCGGTGCAGGACGCCGGTTTTATCTGGACCACCATTGGCGCGGTGGGCATGGCCTCGGGCTTTCTGGTGGGGTGGATTGCCGACAAGGTCGGGGTGCGGGCGTCGCTGGCGATGTGTTTTTTAAGCGCCGGCCTGGCCGCCGCAGTGGTGTTCGGTTGCAACAGCCTCCCTTTGTTCTACGTGGCAGCGTTTTTGTTTGCCCTGGCGTTCTATCCCATCTTCGGGCTGGTCCCCAGCTATATCGGCCAGATCGTACCGGTCAGCCGTCTGACCCAGGCCTTTGGTATCGCCAACGTATTGATTGGCTTGGGCGGGGTGTGCGGCAACTTTCTGGGTGGGCTCTCCAAGGACCTGACCGGTTCGTTCTCCAGCGTGTACTGGGTGGTTGCCCTGTTGCTGTTCGTGCAATGCATGATGGTGTTCATGTTGGGTAGGCCGCCAGTGTCTGCACGTGCGTAAAACAAGGTAATGTGCGTCATCGCAGCATTACCGCGTTTTTCAGGAGCAGGCATGACGCATTTCACCGGCACTGCAAAATCGATTCGTTTGGTTGGCGGGGCCCGGGTATTGGACTTTATCAATACCACCAATGGCCGGCGCCCTGGCACTGCACTCAAGGTGATGGAAGAACGCCTCACCAGCTTTCAGTTCTTCTTTGAATGGGCCCAGCATGCCTCGCTGGTCTCTGCCCAGGAGTTCGATGCCTACAGCTCAATGGTGTTTGACTCGCCCATCTCGTACCAGCCGGACCTGGATGCCGTGATTGCGTTCAGGGAATGCCTGTACGCGGTGTTTCATCCGTTGTCCCTGGGCCAGGCCGCGCCCGCTGAGGTCTTGCAGCAGATCAACCTGACCTTCCAGCAAGGCGTCACCTGGCGCGTGCTGCACTCGGTGAACGGCATGCCGGCCTGGGCATGGAAACCTTGTACCAATGCCCAGGAACTGACGGCCCTGCTGATCGGGCGCCTGGCAATCGATGCGACGCAATTGCTGGTGTCGGGCGACCTTCGCGAACTCAAGATCTGCACCGCCACCGACTGCGATTGGATCTTCCTCGATAGCTCCAAGAACAAGCTGCGCAAATGGTGCCAGATGAGTGTGTGTGGTAGCCGGGAGAAGTTGAGTCGCCTTAAACAGGCGTTGTAGTTACATCACCGGGTCGGGCTCGACGGGTAGCAATTGCCCCACTTAATAGGAAGCATTACTATTCACGCCCGCCTCCCCGGTGCCTCCCGCAATGATCCCCCAGCCGCCCCGCAGAACAGGCTTTTTCGAGCACTACGAAGAGTTGATCGGGACCTGGACGCGCCGCCTGAAAAACCGCCAGCAGGCCGAAGACATTGCCCATGACACCTTCGTGCGGGTGCTCGAGTCCGCCTCCACCGAAGTGGTGCAACCGCGCGCCTATCTGCACCAGACCGCGCGAAATATCGCGGTGGACGCCTACCGCCGCGAAGACCGGCGCGAGGCAATTGCGCTGGAGGCCCTTGACCAGAGCCCGCTTAATAGTGGCGACCCCGAGCAGTTCATGCATGCGATCCAACTGGCAGACTCCGTTGAAAGGGCGTTGGCCGAGTTGCCGCTCACCTGTCGCAAGGTGTTTATCTGGCAGAAAATCGAGGGCCTCACTCAGCAGGAAATCGCCGAACGCCTGGGTTTGTCCAAGAATATGGTGGAAAAGTATATGATCCGCACCCTGCGGCATCTGCGTGATCGCTTGGACGCGATGGCCCCATGACCCAAGCTCGCTCTGAAACAGGACCTTCCATGATGGATAGCCGTGCCCGCGACGAAGCCGCGCAGTGGTTTGTACGCCTGCAAGAGGGCGAGCTGAGCCCCGACGAGCGCCAGCGCTTCGACGCCTGGCGTGCGGAGCAGCCCCAGAACCAATACGAGTTCGACGTGTTGCAAGGCATGTGGCGTGCCGCTGACCTGCTGCCTAAGGCCCGTTTGCAGGCGTTGTGCGAAGCCCCGGCCGAGCGCCCCAAACGCCGTGCGGCGTTGCGTTATGCCGTCGCGGCCAGCTTAGTTGCCGTGGCGCTGGGGTTGGGCCTGTTCAGCGGGCTCGAACACCCCAAGCCGTACAGCGCCGAATTCAGCACGCGCCTGGGCGAGCATCGCCAGGTGGCGTTGCCCGATGGCTCGGTGATGGATTTGAACAGTCGCAGCGTGGTCACGGTGCATTACGAAAAAGCCCGGCGCACTGTGGAACTCAAACAGGGCGAAGCGCTGTTCAGCGTCGAACATGACACCAGCCGACCTTTTGTGGTCGCCGCCGGGACCGGACAGGTAACCGTGACCGGCACACGCTTCGATGTGCGCCGCGATGAAGACCAGACCCGCGTGGCGGTCGAAACGGGTACGGTGAAGGTACAGGGCCGTTCGCCAAACGACGTGGTCACACTGACGGCGGGCCTGGGCACGCAAGTGGACGCAAAAGGCTTGGTGGCGGGGGCCTACACGGTAAATACCGAGGAACTGACAGCCTGGCGTAGCGGCAAGCTGGTGTTCACCAACGCAAGGCTGGCGGACGTGGTGCGTGAGGTGTCGCGTTATCGCGAGCAACCCCTGCGGGTCAGTACGCCTGGCGTGGGCAACCTGCGGTTAACCAGCGTATTCAAGGCCAACGACACCGACGCCTTGCTCAAGGCCTTGCCGCACATCCTGCCTGTCGCGGTGCGAGCACTGCCGGATGGCAGCCAGGAAATAATTTCACGCTGACATTCAGGTTTTTTCCGAGCTCTTCGTCTTCTCCTGCAACTGCAACTGGTTTGCATTAACAGCCGCTTACTTTTGCGCTCACAGGACTAGGCTCAACGTGAAAAAAACTGCCGTTCACAACAATAAAATCGCTTGCTGGGTCCCGCTGGCCCTGGCCCTTGCGGTCAGTGCCGCGATGCCTTGCGCCTTTGCTGGCGACGTTATCCATATCCAGGCCCAACCCCTCGGCGCGGCACTGAGCCAACTGGGCCAACAGACATCCCTGCAAGTGTTCTTCAGCCCGGACATGGTTGCGGGCAAACAGGCGCCTGCGGTAGACGGCAATCTTTCACCCGAACAAGCCTTGCACCAATTGCTGCAAGGCAGTGGCCTGGACTACCAGATCGACGCCGGCTCCGTGACCTTGCGCCCACTGAGCAGTGGCAGCGGTGACGTCGGCTCGCCCCTGGAGTTGGGGGCCACCGATATCAAAGTGGTGGGCGACTGGCTCGGCGATGCCAACGCCGAGCTGGTGCAGAACCACCCCGGCGCACGCACGGTGATCCGCCGCGAAGCCATGGTGGAGCAGGGCGCGATGAACGTCGGCGACGTGCTGCGCCGCGTGCCTGGCGTGCAGGTGCAAGAGTCCAACGGTACCGGTGGCAGCGATATTTCGCTCAATGTCGGTGTACGCGGGCTGACGTCTCGCTTGTCGCCACGCTCAACCGTATTGATCGACGGCGTGCCGGCTGCGTTTGCGCCGTATGGCCAACCGCAACTGTCGATGGCGCCGATTTCCGCGGGCAACCTGGACAGCATCGACGTGGTGCGTGGAGCCGGTTCCGTGCGTTACGGGCCACAAAACGTCGGGGGTGTGATCAACTTCGTCACTCGCGCGATCCCCGAGAAATTTTCCGGTGAAGTCGGCACCACGCTGCAAACCTCCGCCCACGGTGGCTGGAAGCATGTCGACAACGCCTTTATCGGTGGCACCGCAGACAACGGCATCGGCGTGGCGCTGCTGTACTCCGGGGTCAATGGCAATGGCTACCGCAACAGCAACAACGCCAACGATATAGACGACGTGATCTTCAAGACCCACTGGGCGCCGACCGATCAAGACGATTTTTCGCTGAACGTGCACTACTACGACGCCAGCGCCGACATGCCGGGTGGCTTGACACAGCGGCAGTTCGACGCCAACCCGTACCAATCGGTGCGCGACTGGGACAACTTCAGCGGCCGCCGCAAAGACGTGTCCTTCAAGTACATCCGCCAGATCGACGACCGGACCCAGGCTGAAGTGCTGACCTATTACTCCGACAGCTTCCGTGGCAGCAACATCGCCAACCGCGACGGCAAAACCCTCGGCTCCTACCCGCGTACCTATTACACCTTCGGCATCGAGCCGCGCGTGTCCCATGTATTTGACGTAGGCCCCAGCACCCAGGAAGTCAGCGTCGGTTATCGCTACCTCAAAGAAGGCATGCACGAGCAGGCCACCAGCCTGAACCTGGTCAACAACGTGCCGACACCAGGCGGTCAGAGCGACGGCCATGTGTATCAGGATCGCACGGGCGGCACCGAGGCCAACGCGTTCTATATCGATAACAAAGTGGACATCGGCAAGTGGACCATCACCCCCGGCATCCGCTTCGAAGATATTCGCACCGAATGGCACGACCGCCCCGTGGTCGCCTTGAACGGCACCCGTACCCAGGAAAAACACCGCGAGATTCACAACAACGAACCGTTGCCGGCCTTGAGCGTCATGTATCACCTGTCCGACGCCTGGAAACTGTTCGCCAACTACGAGACCTCGTTTGGCAGCCTGCAATACTTCCAGTTGGGGCAGGGCGGCACCGGCGACCAGACCGCCAACGGCCTGAACCCGGAAAAAGCCAAGACCTACGAGGTCGGCACCCGCTATAACGACAGCGTGTGGGGCGGTGAACTGACCTTCTTCTACATCGACTTCTCGGATGAGCTGCAATACGTCAGCAACGACGTGGGCTGGACCAACCTCGGTGCCACCAAGCACACCGGTATCGAAGCGTCGGCACACTATGATTTGTCGAACCTGGACCCACGCCTCGACGGCCTGACCACCAATGCCGGCTTCACCTATACCAAGGCCACGGCCGAAGGCGATGTGCCATTTAAAGGCCGCGACCTGCCGCTGTATTCCCGTGAAGTGGCGACCCTGGGCGTGCGCTACCACGTCAATCATTGGACCCATAACCTGGATGTATACGCCCAATCCGGCCAGCGGGCGCCGGGCACCACCAGCACCTACGTCACCCAAGGCACGGCGGACGGCCAGTTCGGTGATATCCAGGGGTATGTCTCCGTCAACGTGCGCAGTGGCTATGACTTTGGCCAGCAGCTATCGAATCTGAAGGTTGGGGTAGGGGTGAAAAACCTATTTGACCAGCAGCACTACACCCGTTCCAGCGACAACAACGCCGGGTTGTACCTGGGCGAGCCTCGTACGTTCTTTGTACAGGCCAGCGTAGGCTTCTGACCTATAACCCTTGGGAAAATCGCAGCGCCACAACGGGCTGCGATTTTTTTTGCCTGTTTCCTACAGCCCCACACCGCGTATCAGCGTGGGATCAGGAACCGATTCCGACACAAACGCCACACAGGGGTAGCTGAAAATCGCGCCCACTGTAATGGAGAAAGCCATGTCGGTATCGTCTCTCGATACACCTGTATCCAACCCCTTGCCCCCTGAGCGTGTGCAGGCCAACGCCACTGCACAGCCCGAGGCCAAAGCCAGCCGTCCTGGGTTGTCCACGTTGTCCTTCAATGGTCAACACGCCGCAAACGTCAACTTCTCCCCCCTGGCAAATCCGAGCGGCCCGGTATTCGGCAGGCATCCAGCGCCGGCACTGCATCACGGCCATGCCGGTCACAGCGCACATCCCCACGGCACTCCTGCGCCGACGAGCGTTATGCATCAATTCAGCCATTGGATGAGCCAATGGTGGGGTGGGCAGCGCCCGCCTGTGCATCCGGGTTGCGGCAGTGCGCCACCCAGGCCGATGCCGGGTGATTGCGCCCCCGCCAGGCCACATCCGGTTGGCGGCAGGCCTTACCCGTCGCCCTCGTACGGCATTGATCCTGGGTACGCAAACAAGAGCAGAGAGCAGTTGGCCCAGCAGTTGCTGGACAACTTCGACGCCTTCAAGGATCGCGGGAACGCCGGTTATGTCAGCGTCAACAGCATTCGCGAAATGGCCAAAAAAGGCTGGTCACATGACCCCGTCATGAATCAGAACATCCGCTTGGCCAAAGAGTTGCTGCGGCGCCCGGAGCTGGTGGATGCCATCGACCGGCATCGCTCCACGGGGGCGTTGGATGGCCTGATCAACCGGCAAAAACTGGGCATGGTCATCAGCGACACGAACTTCTTCAAATACAACTCAGACAAGCAACTGGCCCAGGAGATGCTTGAACATTTCGATGCCTTGAAGGGCAGGGGGTGGGGGCGAGACCTGAAACTCAGCGATCTGCGAGCGCTGGCGGGCCAGAGCCTGACGGGCGACTCGCCCAAGAGTCACCTGATCCAGTTGGCCCGGGAAATCCTCAGACGCGGTGATGTCTTGAAAACCATGGACAACCTCGCGGGGCGTGATAATGACGGTCGAATCAGCCGCAAAGCGCTTCTGTTGCTGTCTCGCTGACCGCAACCCAGGCGCCGCAACCCCAGGGCGGCGCCTGCCTTTGTTGTGTCAGGAACTGCTTACGCCGGTTCGCCACATAGGTGATATCCATCGGCTTTGATCAGTCGGTCGCGTTCCAGATCCCGAGTGAGGGCCAAGCAATGACTTCAACCTCGTTTCATTCCCAGCACGGCTGCCATGAATGCTTTCGCGGTGCCCACATTGCCGAACCGGTTGTGTCCACCATTGACCGTGCTGAACAGGAGCTACCGATCGTGTCGAATGTGCATGCCGTCGAAGCCCGACGAATGAAGACCTTCGAGGGCCAACGCAAATTCCAGGCACCTGTCGCGGATGACTTTTCCCGGGCCATGCTCGCCATTGAACACATGGCAAGTGACGATGGGCGGCCACCCAAACACACCGGGCTGATCAGCAGCCTCACGGCCTGGTGGCGTCGCTGACAGTGGCAGCCACCTGACCTGCTCGCCACGTTTTTACATGCTGTCATGGGTATCCGTCGATCATCTGGAACCGGCGTCCCCACCCAACCACTTATGAGGGGCTTGCCTGGGTGGAGTCCATTCGATTTTTTTGGCCGCCGCGGTGGCGATCATCGGGCAGGTATGTATCGGAAAAGTTGGAGAGAAACCCATGACAATCGAGGGTGCATTACCTCACGTTCGACCCCTGGCCCTCGACGGGCCAGCGTTACGACCCACGGCGCCAGCACCGGTCACCGCCACTGAAACCTGGCTCGACGACGGCCCTGAGCGCCCGGCCTTCGAACCACGCAGGCCGCGGCTGCTGCGCGGGACCTTGTCGGTGCTGCACCACCGGGCGTTGCAGAACTTGCCTGCTGAGCGGGCCAATCTTTCCCCGCCGGGTGCAACGTCCACCGACAACCAATTGACCACGGCCCTTGAAAAAGCCTTTGGCCTGCTGCACCCGTTCCTGAACGACGGGCGTTTGACCCAGTCGTCATTACAACGGATTACCGCCGCACCTACGGGTGAAAGTGAAGCGCTGGGTCGAACGATCCAAGTGGTCTGCGAAATTCTCAAGCGTCCGCGGCTCAACGATGCAATCGTGAGCCGCGACGGTGATATCACACGGGACAGTCTCAGGGCCGCGGCCCGAGCCCTGCAGGGCAACAGCTCGCCAAACGTTTTCAGCCAGGATCCGTTTCATGCCAGCAGCAACGCCCAGGTGGTCCACGCGCTGCAAGGTCAGTTTGAGCAATTGAGAGACAAGGCACACGATCGGACGTTTCTCTTCGAGCATCATCAGTACGTCGAAATTGCCGCGCTCAAGGCCGTCATGCAGGACCCTTATGCTGTTGACCGAGAGGGCGCCCCGGTGCTGGACCCGTCCACCGGTATGCCCAGGCCCAAATACAGCGAGTTCTGCGTCTACACGGCAAAGAACATTCTTGAGCGCCCCGGTTTACTCCCCGCACTGGAGCGTGCAAATGCGGGTCGATTGTTTGGTCCACCGCAAAAGGACGGCTGGCTCAGCAACAAAAGCCTCGACCGCTGGCTGGAGCAGGACGAGGCTCACAAGGCGCGCTGATGGCCAGGCTTACACCCTGAGGATTTTGCCACTGATGGCCACACCCGCCAGCAACACTGCGATCAGTACGAAGGCCGTGCTCAGGCTGCTACCGTGGGCGACAAAGCCGATCACCGCGGGGCCTGCGAGAATTCCGGCATACCCCAAGGTGGTGATGGCGGGCACTGCAATATGTTCCGGCATGACGGTTTGCTTGCCGACGGCGGTGTAGAGCACCGGCACGATATTCGAGCAGCCGGCGCCAACCAGTGCATAACCCAGCAGCGCGGTTTCCCACGCTGGTAACAAGGTCGCCAGTAACAAGCCGGCAGTTGCCAGTGCACCGCCGATCACGATCACCCGAGTCGCGCCAAGGCGCCGCACGATGGCGTCACCGGTCAGCCTTCCTGCGGTCATGGTCAGTGCAAAAGCCGCATAACCGAGGCCTGCGTAGGCCTCATCAAGCCCGCGTTCGGCACTGAGGAACACCGCGCTCCAGTCCAACACCGCCCCTTCGGCCAAAAACACGATGAAACACAGGCACCCTATAAACAGCACCACGCCATGGGGAATCGCAAACGCCGGGCCCGAACTTTCACTGCCGTAGGGCAGCAAATGCGGCCCGGCCTTGAGCAGCGCAACGGCCATGACGATGATCACGACGAAGGTTGCCTGCAACGGTGACATGCCCAGCCCCAGCAACCCGGCAACCCCTGCCGCGCCGACAATACCGCCCAGGCTGAACAACCCGTGGAAGCCCGACATCATGGTCTTGCCGCTGGCCCGTTCAACGATCACCGCCTGCAAGTTCACTGTGGAGTCCACCGTGCCCAGGCCCGCGCCGAACAGGAACAAGCTGGCGATCAGCAACGGAACCGAACTGACCGTCGCCAGCATCGGCAAGGCCAGGCAGATCATGATCGTACCGGCGGTCAGTACACGCCGGCAGCCGTAACGTGAGGCCAATGCGCCTGCCGCGGGCATCGCGATGATCGAACCTACACCCAGGCACAACAGCAGCAGGCCCAGCGTGCCCTCATTCAGTTGCGCACGCGCTTTGGCATACGGCACCAGCGGGGCCCAGGCAGCAATGCCGAAGCCGGCGATGAAAAATGCGATACGCGTCGACATTTGCTCCAGCCGCCCGGGAACCACAGGCGCTGAGGTGGGAATGGCAGTCATGAAAAGTCCTTGGTTTTGCGTTCTACGAACGATGTCCGGCGCGACATCCTTGCACATCAGGCCTTGGCGAGCGAGCCAGGGTTCCCTTGGGATGACTGTCGATGAATTTTATTTGTACAAACCGGGAACGCGATTGGCCTTGAGCATCACATAGAGGTGGTCGAGTTCGCAGGAGGCGTTCTGGAAGGTGCGTAATCCCCGCGAGAGTCGGTGAACCCCGGGGGTCTTACGGTGGATTGCCACCTTCCAGGCCGCTTCACAAAAAAACCGCGTTGTGTAATACGCTGCTTGGCCAGCATGTAGGCAACCGAACGGACGAACCGATGAAAGTTTTCAGGCGGGCAGCGCCATGACCCTGTTCTATGACGCACGAGGCAACATTTATGGGGTGGTCAGCCCAGTCTTTCTAAGGAGCCGAGGCATCAAGGTGCCCGAAAGTGCTTCTCTGGCCGCAGCTGCCCGCAGCGTGTGGGCCGAGTCGGCCATTGCCTCCGAATGCGGTTGGGGGGTGCGCCCGGTCGGCGCCAAGGTGCATCGCTGTGATGGTTTGTTGGTCGGGCCTTTTCAGACCGAGCCGCCGTTTGACCTGTTGATCGTCAACACCGACGGCACCCTGGCCGAGCGCAGCGGTAACGGTTTGACGATTTTTGCCCAGGCGCTCACCGACCAGGGTTTGATGACTGCAGCCTGTGAACTGCGGGTCCATCATGACAAGGCCGACGCGGCATCGCCGGTGGCGACTCGGGTTGAACCGGCGGTATATGAGCAGGTCGACGGGTTCTGGCTGGACCTGGGTTTGCCCGCGTTCGGGCCGTCTGCCGTGGGCGCGCAAGGGGTTGATCCAGCCTTTCTGGGCGGCACCGAACTGAACCGTGTGAATGCGCTGGCGGCGATCAATCCGCACTGGGCTCACAGCCAGTTTGTGCGGGTGGGTAATCCTCACTGTGTCACCTTGGTCGAACAGCTTTCAGCATTGCCGGAGAACCTGCAGATGCACCAGCCAACCCTGTTCGAACCACTGCGGGCGATTGCCTTTGCGCCTCCGGCGGGAGCCGGCCAACCTTGTGCAGCCGGGATCAATTTGCAGTGGGCCGCCAGGCAATCCGGTAACCGGGTTGTCGCACGCGTGTTCGAACGGGGAGAGGGGCCTACCGCGTCTTCCGGAACCAGCGCCAGCGCAGTGGCTGTTGCAGCGTGGCGTGCGGGCTGGGTCGAGGGCGGCGAAGTTGCGGTGGTGATGCCAGGTGGCACCGCGCCGGTGCGCTTGCATACGCAGGCCGGCACATTGCTAAACGTCAGTCTGTTCGGGACTGCCCGCCGTCAGGCATGAGGTTTTATGTGCGGCTGATACCTTGGCTGGGTGTCAGCTGTTTCGTAATGAGTTAGATATTTAGTTGTAAGTTTTTGTAGGGTATTTCTTATATTTAAAAATTAGTTAATGCCTCGTTTTATTATTTTGTAAAAGATACTTCTATCTCCGTTGTACGAAACTTCTTTTTTATTTTTAAGCGGCCGATTTTTACCTGAAATCGCTAAGCTTCAGTGCGCTCAGGTGCTTTTTCTCGGTCATTCATTCGCTGTATGGCCGAGGGGAAGTATTTCAATTCAGCAATAAAAAAGATGGCGGGTAACAACGGATGGTTAACGCGTTTGTTTCGTCACGTTTCAACTTTATCGTTCCAGGAATAGAGACAGACTTTCAGGTGCTTGCGTTTAAAGGCCACGAGGTCATCGATCAACCGTTTTTCATTCAGGTGCAGGTGCTCAGTGAGAACCCCAGCCTGGACCTGGAAGCACTGCTTCATCAACCCGCCTATCTCGATTTTGGCGAAGGGGCAGAGGGGCTGCACGGGCAGGTTTACGCGATCGGCCGCGATGACCCCGGGCGCCGACTCACCCGGTATCGCCTGACGCTGGCACCGCGCCTGGCCAACCTGGCTCATCGGCGTGACCAGCGGATTTTCCAGCAACGCAGCGTGCCCCAGATCATCGCGGCAGTCCTTGAACACCACGGCATCCTGGCCGACGCCTACGTGTTCGAACTAGGCCCGGTGGTTTATCCGCCGCGTACGTTTTGCGTGCAATACGCGGAAACCGATCTGCATTTCATCCAACGGCTGTGCGCGGAGGAGGGTATTCATTACCACTTCCGCCACAGCGACGACGCGCATGTACTGGTGTTTGGCGATGACCAGACCGTATTTCGCCGCTTGCCCTTGCAGCGTTACTCACCTGTCGGAGGGCCGGCGGCCGAAACGCAGGTTATCCAGCGTTTCGATGTGCGCCTGGCCACGCGCAGCCGGCAAACGGTGCGACGCGATCATGATTTCGAGCATCCTTCCCTGCGCTTGCAGGACACGGCAGGCGACGCTTCGATACAGCCTCTTGAAGACTACCACTACCCCGCAGGTTTCAAGGGCCGTGCAAGGGGCGGGCGCCTGGCTCGCAGGGGGCTCGAGCGCCATCAGAGCGACCGCCATCGAGCATTGGGCAGAAGCGATCTCCCGGCGCTGCGCAGCGGGCATTTCCTGGAATTGCGCGATCACCCGGACCCATCCTGCAATGACCTGTGGTTGATTACCTCGGTACGTCACGAGGGGTATCAGCCCCAGGTGCTGGAGGAGGCGACAGGTGAGGTTGAAGGGTTCCAGGGGTATCGCAATCGCTTCAAGGCGACACCCTGGCGCGCGACCTATCGACCGCCCCTCAACCACCCCAAGCCGACCATCAATGGCAGCCAGACCGCAACGGTAACCGGGCCTGCCGGTGAAGAGGTGCATTGCGACGCGTATGGCCGGGTCAAGGTGCGCTTTCACTGGGACCGGCTGGACAAGTCCGATGACAAAAGCAGTTGCTGGATACGGGTGGCGTCCAGTTGGGCTGGTGACGGGTTTGGCGCAACGGTGATCCCGCGGGTGGGCATGGAAGTGTTGGTGACATTCCTGGAAGGCGACCCGGACCAACCGTTGATCAACGGATGCCTACCCAATGCCTCGCATCTTCCCACCTACCCCTTGCCGCAGCACAAGACCCGCAGCGTCCTGCGTAGCCGCAGCACCTTGGGCGGCGATGGTTGCAATGAGTTGTACCTGGAAGACCGCCACGGTGAAGAGCTCATCTACTTGAGGGCCCAACGAGACTTGGAACAACAGGTGGGCCATGACAGCCGCCTGGAGGTGGCGGGGGCGCGGCGGGAAATCATTCGCGGCTTGAGCACGGTTCACCTGGAAAACGACGAGCATCGCCATGTCAGCGGAGATCGCACGGTGGTTCTGCGGGCTAACGATCACCTGGATGTGCAGGGCGACAGCCGTACGTATGTGGGGCAGACCGTGGAAGTTGAAGCCGGCCAGCAGATTCACCTCAAGGCCGGTGCCCGGCTGGTGATCGACGCAGGCGCACAACTGAGCTTCATGGCCGGTGGAGAGCACCTGGTTATCCAGGCGGGGGGTATTTTTTGCAGTCGCCCTATCACCCTCGGCGGTGCGCCGTGTGCAACCTCATCAACAAGTGTTCCATCGGCGGTCGAGGGGCCGAAAGTCGCCGCCGCACAAGGCGCCATCATGACCTTGGCCAGGCAACTGGGCGCGGACTTCTGCCCTGTTTGTGAGCGCTGCCGCGAAGGGCTGTGCGAGCTCAGTGAAAGGGTAGCCTGATGAACAACCTTCCAAACCAATGGATGGCCCAACAACAACAGGCGGGACGCTGGCTGTGCCTGGTGCTTGAGGGCGATAACGCGGCACGCCAACCCATGATGGCCACCCGCGAGTTATCAGGGTATTGCAACGTTTACGCGCAAACGCCGCTGGCGGAAATGGTCATGGCGGGCCCGGTGATCCTGCTGCTGGATCAGGTGAACGAAGCGGCGCTGCGTGATCTGTTAACGCAGCCGGAAACGAATTGGGGCTGGCTGGGCAGCCTGCCAACCGCTGACTTGACGGCCGTGACTCGCCACTGGCGTAACCGGATGCTGCTCGGGTCGCCAGGTAACCAGTCGCTGTACCGCTTTCACGACAATCGCACGCTGGCACGTGCAGTGGCTTATTTGCCATTGGAGCATCGGCCGGCCTTCCTCGGCCCATTGCTCAGCGTGTGCTACTGGCACGAAGACCGCTGGCACACTGCCGATAATCCCGCTCCAGACGAGTACCCGGTGCCCGATCCCGCCCCTTGGCTGAACACGCCCAACCCAAACGCCGGCGCCATTCTGCACGCCAATATCCTGCGCTACCTGCTGGCTGAACACAGTGAAGACCTGGTTGTGCTGGTCGAGTCTCAAGACCCCAAAGTCTGGTTGACCCACGTGTTGGAACAGGCTCGCGCCTGGCAATGGACCCGGCCCGAACAATTGGAATTTTTAGTCGTACGCAGGTTGGAAGAGGCTACGCGCAGCAGTGTGATTTGCTGGCAGCCAAAGGTTGGCGAAACCCCCGAAGATCATTTCGAACGAGTGGTGCGGCAGTGGTGTTTGATGGAGAACAAGGATGAATAGACAAGTTTTAGGCGTGCTGTTTGCACTGGGTATCACCGGGCTTTTTGGGTGCGTGGGGCGGCCGGTTGACAGCTTCACGCTGGAGGTGGATTTGCCGGCGAATTTTAAACTCAAAACTGCCGCCAATTACCGACCAGCGACCGGGGAAACGTGCACCTTGCCACAGCGTCGAGGCAAGAGGCCTGAGCGCAAGGTATTTTTTACCGATTACACACCAGTGGCCCATCGGCTGAGTTATCAACTGCCGCTGACGGAAACTGTCAATGGATGCCCGTTGGTATTGCGAGGGGTGGAGTTCGATGTATATGCGAAGTGGGGGAGTCGCGATTCAGATCTTGACGGGGATCTGGGCAGTATCGCAATTTTGGATCGCTCCGATATCCATTCATCGGAAATGCCAGATTCAGGTGTTCAGCAGTTGCCTGGGCAGTGTCAGTGGTTATTTCGGACGGTGGGGCCCAAGCAGGCAATCATAAAACTTCTTAAATGCAATTCGCTGGACGCCTTGGGCCAACTGCAAAAAACACCCATTGGTGGTTTGGCGCAACGAGATCAGCTAGCGGGGAAAACCCTCAGGATGGCGCTGAGGGTAATTGATGAGGAGGCGCCCGCTATCGACGATAACTGGGTAGCCGTTCCGGATGGTTGGAAGCGCTGCAAAGGGAAAAGCTTCGAAGACCCGTACGCTTTCTGCAACGGTAATGTCACCGACTTTAAACCTATAAAAATGCCGGATGGTCGCACCTGCGAGGTTTATCCATCCTGCAAGTAAAAAGGAGAAATTCATGAAGCTTGACGCACGGAAGCAACCTTTTTTCAGTGATATAAAACCTGCCTGCTCGTTGCGAGGGCATTGGATCAGTTTTTGTTTGGTTGATGAGTTCGGAGCAGGCTCTTCATATGGGGGGCTGCCGTACACCCTCTACGACAGTGTTGGGCAACACTATAAAGGACGCTTGAATGGGGACGGCTTTGCCAAACTAACGGATAGTTACTGTGGCCCGGTGGTTCTGGTTTTTGACGATCTTTATTCAGGGACGGCGCAACCCTATGAGTACTTAATGACGCGCTCCACTTATAAGCTTCCTATTACAGAACTTCAGTATCGCGCAGAAAGAACTCGATTTGCTGCGGCGGATGGTCGGCGCGTTGAAAGTAATCCCGCTCGACAGCAGGCCAATCGGTTCTATCAGGTCGAAGTACGCGATCTGGTCAGGCATGTCGCACACTTGCCTCCCATCGCGCCCCGGACTCACCAGCCCCCACGGCATGCCCTGAAAATGCTGGCCGACCTGGGCTTCGGCCCACCCCAGTCAACGTTATCGGGCATCGTCTTATTCCCCAACAACCACACCGCTCTGGAAGTACGGCCGCTGCGTTCGTTACGTCCGCTACTTTCCACTGAAGACAAATTCTGCGCCTTGAACTTGTATCATTTGGCATTATTCGCAGCATTGAGTTACTGCAATTTCGGCCAGGAGCCACCAGAGAAGCCTTTGGATAAAGTTCATTTTCCACTGGGCCCGAGCGTTGGAAATCTCTTTGCCGAACAGCTTTCGGGGTACGACGAGGCCTGGCGGATTGATCCTGAACAAACTCAGCGTTTTTATCCGCTCTACGAAGACGTTCCTTACTCCAGGCGTTTTGAAATTTTGCCCTTCGATCCCGAGTTGTATCCACAAAATCGTCCAGAGCTTGAGGAACAACAGGAATACCCTTCGCGCCTGCACTTCTTTGATGACGAAAAAGACGGTACCGACACCCAGGCGTTCATTACTCACCACGATGAGGTCATCCTGATAGCCGTGCGTGGTACTGCCAGCCCAAGCGACGGATTGCGCGATGCCAACGCTCATCAGACACCTTTTACCGAAGGCGTCGGTAAGGCTCACGAGGGGTTCTATCAGGCTTATCGGGCGATGCGTGATTTTGTGCTGCGATACCTCAACCAATTTTACACAGCCCAACGAATAGTCATCTGTGGCCACAGCCTCGGCGGTGCCATTGCGTTGCTGTTGGCAGAAGGTCTGCGCAGAATACCGGAGGCCAACTACAACATCCTCCTCTACACCTACGGCGCCCCGCGTGCCGCCGACTCCGAATTCACTGTCGGCGCATCCGCTCTGGTCCACCACCGTATCGTCAACCACAACGACCCCGTTCCCAGCGTCCCGGCGCCCTGGATGAACACCACCGCCAAGCTCTGGATCCCTGGCGCCGTCACGTTATTCAGCGCTCCCGCCGCCGGAGGCCTGTTGTTCGCCGCCGGCCTGGTGCGTTTCGGCGGCAACCCCTACCAACACCATGGTGAACAACAGCATTTCATGCCGATCATGCTGCCGGATGGCACGCATTCATCGGTGTTGTGGAGGCCCGGATGTGAGTCCATTGAAGAGGCCGGTCGTAATCGGGCGTTGCATGCGCGCGGCGATATGCCTGAGCGCGACGGGTTGATCAGGCAGTTGGTGCAATACAAGCAGCACTTCATGACCGCCAGCTACATCCCGGCTGCCTGGGCCACATTGCGGCGCTGGCAACAGACCCTGGACAGCAACGTCCCGCTGGTGACCGAAAGAGAGTTTGAGTTGCTCGACCATGCCCTCGCGACCATGCGCAAGCAACTGCAAGACAAGCGGCGAGAATTGACTCGGCATCGACCGGCCAATGACCGGGCTTATGAACATCATGAGCCGTTGAATGCCGAAATCGAACGCCTGCACCTCAGTCGCCAGCGCCTGCAAAGCCTGCGGTGGCGTCGTCTTGGGGCGCGCGATGTCTACGGCAGCCATGCTCACGCCGCGCACTTGCAACCGAGCCTCATGCGTTGGTTCAGCCATCGTGAAAACCGAGCACTGTCCCCAATCGCCAGCATTCCGCCCGTGACGGATAGCGATCGGGGCAGGGCACAAACGTTGGATATCGACTCCATCGTCTGATCACGGTGGTTACATAAACTCAACCTGGGCCGGCTGGCGTTTCATCAGTACTTTGCCGTTGCGAATCGAGTATAGCGGCAGGCCCTGGCTGCGAATCACCTCGTAGTCGCTGTGCGCCGAGAGGATCAGCAAATTGGCTGGCCGTCCGGGTTCCAGGCCATAACGATCACCCAGGGCCATCGCCTTGGCGCTGTTATCGGTCACCAGGTCGAGGGCGCTTTGCAGGTTGCGGTAGCCGAGCATATGGCAAATGTGTAAACCGGCTTCGAGCACCCGCAGGATGTTGCCGTTGCCCAGGGGGTACCAGGGATCGACGATGGAGTCCTGGCCGAAGCAAACATTCATGCCGGCTTCGAGCAGCTCGTTGACGCGGGTCACGCCACGGCGTTTCGGGAAGCTGTCGAAACGGCCTTGCAGGTGGATGCTTTCGGTCGGGCACGACACGAAGCTGATGCCGGAATGTCCCAGCAGGCGGAACAGTTTGGCGCAATAAGCATTGTCGTAAGAACCCATGGCCGTGGTGTGGCTGGCGGTGACAAGGGCGCCCATGTCGCGGCTTCGGGCCTCTTCGGCCAGCACCTCGAGGAAGCGCGAGTGCGGGTCGTCGGTTTCGTCGCAATGCACGTCCACCAAGCAACCGGTGCGTTCGGCCAGGTCCATCAGGAACTTCACCGAACTCACGCCTTGGTCGCGAGTGTATTCAAAGTGAGGGATGCCACCAATCACGTCGGCGCCCAGGCGAATGGCTTCTTCCATCAGTTCGCGGCCATGGTGGAACGACTCGATGCCTTCCTGGGGAAACGCGACGATTTGCAGGTCGATCAGGTGCGTGCTTTCTTCACGCACTTGCAGCATGGCTTTGAGCGCCGTAAGGTCCGGGTCGGTGACGTCGACATGCGTGCGTACATGTTGGATGCCGTGGGCGGCAAGCGCCTGGATGGTCTGCTTGGCGCGGGTCTTGGTGTCTTGCTGGGTGATGGTGGCTTTGCGTTCGCCCCAGCACTCGATCCCTTCGAACAGTGTGCCGCTCATGTTCCAGCGCGGTTCGCCGGCGGTGAGCGTGGCATCGAGGTGGATATGCGGTTCGACGAATGGCGGGATCACCAGATTGCCGGCCGCGTCCACATCATCGGCGGTTAAAATCGGCGCCCTGGTTTGTGGCGTGATGCTGGCGATCCGGCCGTTTTCCAGGTGCAGATCATGCAGGCCTTCATGGTTGCGCAGGCGGGCGTTGATGATGTGCATGGGCAAGTTCCTCTTGGCTAAAAACAATCAGGCAGACAGCCGCCAGATCATCAGGGCGATGCCGATGTCCAGGCGGTCATAGGCGTTATCCAGCGTCAGCCCGCACAGGGCTTCGATGCGCTGGACGCGGTGCGTCACAGTGTTGCGGTGCAGGGCCAGGCGCTGGGCGGCGGCCATCAGGTTACCATTCTCGTGAAACCAGGCTTCCAGAGTCGGCATCAGGCTGGGGCCATGGTGCAAGTCGTGGCGCAATAACGGGCCCAAGCGTTCATTGAGAAAGTGGTCGAGCAGGGCGCGATCACGCACGCCGCTGAGTAACTTGAGCACGCCCAGTTCGTCGTACACGCACAGCCCGGCGCGTTCGCTGAAACGCCGCGCGGCGGCCAACGCCTGGCGCGCTTCATCCTGGGCCTGGGCCAGGCGCGCAGGTGGGTGCGCGGCGGCGCTGAGGCCGGTAAACAATTTAAGCGGCGCCAGGCGCAGGTTCAGCGGCTTCAACCAGGTGGCCAATTGTTGGCGGTTAGCCAGGGCCGCAACCGCGTCGGGGGCCGGCAGCAGCAGTGTCCAATTCCCGGCCCGGCCCAATAACGGCAACCCCGCCGACCACTGACGTAGGCGGCGACTGATGCCGTCGTGTTGCTGAGCCAGGTGCGCTTCGACCTGTTGTGTATCGTTCTGGGCAAACAGCGACTCGCTGCCCTCCAATTGCAATTGCACCACCTGCCAATGCCCGTTGAGGGACATACCCAGTTGCGCGGCCCTGTGCAGCAGCACTTCCAGGGATTGAAAGTCACCGGTCAGCAAGCGTTCCAACACATCATGGCGCGAACGCCCCAACTGCTCGAACTGGATCAGCGCCGAGCCGATGGCTTGGGTTACCAGCACCATTTTCAACGAGTAGGGTTGCTCGATCAGCGGCATGCCCGCTGCGTGCGCGGCATCCAGCAGCCGCTGGGGTATCGCCTGGATATACGCCGGCCCGGTGAGAATCACCAGCCCGGCCACCTTGCGCTGACAGGCTTCTTGCAGCAATTGCAGCAAGTTCGCTTCATCCCGTGGGTGATTGATGCCGGTGACAAACACCAGCTCGCTGCCCAGCACCCACTCGGCGATCCCGCTGTTTTCCGCCACGTAGGGCCAGCGCACAGGGTTGTCCAGGCCTGCCTCGCCGGCGCGCAGGCGCATGGATTCAAGGCCAGGCAGGGCCAGCACATCGGCGACGGTCAGGCTCATGCTTGAGCGTCAGCCAATGGCGCACGCACACGTAGTACGGCCGTCAGCACGATGTAGGTAAGCGACGCGGCTGCGATCCCTACCAGCGGCGCGACCCAGGGCGAGTTGAATGCCAGCACGGTGCCGACGGCATAGGCCGCCAGCCCCGGCCAGTTGAACGCCGGCAGGCGAGCCTCGGCCAGGCGCGGGTATTGGCCACGATAGCGGTAGAAAAAGTCGGCCATGATCACCCCGCCAATCGGTGGTATCACCGTGCCCAGCAGGATCAGGTACGGCACCAGCATGTCGTACATGCCAAGCAGCGCCAGCAGGGTGCCGATCACCGCGCCGGCCAGGGTCACGGTCTTGCGGCGTTGGGTGCGCAACAGGTTGCAGCCGGCCACGGCGAAGTTGTAGATGGTGTTGTCCTGGGTACTCCAGATATTGAGCAGCAACATGGCCATCGCCGCCAGCGCAAAGCCTTGCAGCAGCAACACCTCGACCACATCCGGTTGTTGATAGACGATGGCGCCGTAGGCCCCGATCAGCACCATCAGGCCGTTGCCGATAAAGAAACCGATCAGGCTGGCCAGCACCGCGACCCTGGCCGAGCGCGAAAACCGCGTCCAGTTGGTGGCCTGGGTCGCGCCGCTGACGAAGGTGCCGAACACCAGGGTGATCGCCGTAGACAAATCCAATTCAGCGGTTGGCGTCACCGCCAGCAGGCCGTCCCAACCGCCGACTTTGGCCGTGGCGACCCACATCGACAGAAACAGCAGCAGCCCCATGGCTGGCACCGCGATGTAGGAAAGAATCTCCAGCCCGCGATAGCCCACGTAAGCCGTGGCGCAAAATACCAGGCCAAACACCAGCATCAACACCAGCACGTTGCCCTGGCTCAGTTCGAAGTACTTACCCAGCACCACGGCAGCCGTGGCGGTGCCCCAGGCGTACCAGCCGATCTGGGTGAAGCCGAGGATCAAGTCACTGAGCTTGCTGCCGACTTCGCCAAAGCACAAGCGCCCCATCAATACGGAGTTCAAGCCGCTCTTGAACGCGATATAACCCAGGCCCGCCGCGTAAATACCCAACAGCAGGTTGCCCAAGGCCACCACGCCGAGCATGTCGATAAAGCTGAACGCCACCCCCAGCTTGCCGCCGGCAAACATGGTCGCGGTAAAAAACGTAAAGCCCAGCAGCACCATGGCGGTGGATGCCAGGCCTTTGCGCGCATGCATGGGGACTTCGCTTAAAGGGTAATCGTTGCCCGGTTCTTGCTGCGTCATGTGCCGTGCTCCCTGAATGAGTGACGCAGGCCTATTGCACCGCCCGTGCCAAATCAGCAGCAGTGACGGGCGCACGGTGTGAGTTGTGCAGCGTGCACAGTATTTATAGCCAAACAGGCAAGAAATGCCGGAGGGAGTGTTCGCGCTGCCCAGTCGGGCACGAAAGCGGTGCAGGGGTGATACAAAATGGATCAGTCAAACGGTGGCTGCGTGGTAAATCATCTAGGCCGAAAAAAACCACCGCAAGGGTGGTTTTTTACACACATCGCAGGCTTATTCGCCGCGATAAATACAGCCACTGGTGCAGGTCTCGTGGATGCGAATTGCGCTGAGTTCCGGCAACAGGGGTTTGAGTTCGTTCCAGATCCACTTGGCCAGCACTTCGCTGGTCGGGTTTTCCAGGCCGGGGATGTCATTGAGGTAGTTGTGGTCGAGGCGTTCATAGAGCGGCTTGAAAATCGCCTTGATCTCCGAGAAGTCGCGAATCCAGCCGGTATAGGGATCCAGGTCGCCGCTCAGGTGGATAGCCACCTTGAACGAATGCCCATGCAGGCGCCCGCATTTATGGCCGTCCGGCACGTGCGGCAGGCGGTGGGCGGATTCGAATGTAAATTCCTTGAAGATTTCCACAGTATTTTCAGCTCGGTCAGGTATCTGGCAGCCGGCGAGTTTAACAGCTTGATCCCTCGCCGCGCATACCGCTCGGTCAAAGCGCCTGCAAGCGCTCGCCCAGCCCGCCGTTATCGGCCAACTGTAGGAACTCATCCCCCAGCCGCCGGCTCTCGCTCATCGCGGTTTGCCAGTATGTGTTGCGGCTCGCGTCATCGCCCACGAAGCGCTTGAAGTCGCTGCGGTCCGGCAGTTTGCCGTGGGGCAGGCGGGCCAAGTAGTCCCTGGACGGCGCCAGCAGCAACACATCCTGCAAGCCCTGTTGATTGCTGCGTCGCCACGGCAGGCCCTTGTCGAACCAGCCGGGGACGACCCGGTCGGTGAAGTGCGGGTACAGCACAATATCGTCGCCGTGGTAGGGCAGGTCGAGGTGGTAGTCCAGCAGGCCGCCGTCGCGGTAAGTGCCGCTGCCGGCGCCAGGCAGGTCGCGTACGCCTTGCATCACCATGGGGATCGAGCCGGAGGCCAGCAATGCCTGGCGCAGGTTGCCTGCATCCAATTCGACAAAGCGCGACGGAAAATCCTGCAGCGGATGCACCGGTGGCGGCTGGCGCGGGTCATGGATGATCAGCCGTTCGAAATGCCGCGACAGCCGCGCGCGGCCACGCAGGTTATCGGCGATCACCGAGGACAGGCCCAGGCCCAGGCGCCCGCGATGGTCATCGGCGAGCAGGCCGTGGCTTTTGACTACCATGATGTTCAGGCGATAGTCGGGGTTGTCCAGCACCCGCGCATCGCGGCCGGCCAGCAGGTCGTCGAGCATGCGCCGGCAGCTCTGGCTGACGTCGGCCATGGTCACGCCTTTGGCAAAGCGCTGCTCGTTGTACAGCCGGCCGAGGTCCAACAGGCCTTGTACCGGGTCGGGCAGGCAGGCACTGGCAAAGCGCCAGGAGCCGATGGACGCACCGATCAGCGCCCGTTCCCGTGGCGCGCGCGGCAGCCAGTCGCCGAACAGCGCCAGGTCCAGACCCTGGATACCCAGCGCCTTGGGGCCACCGGCCGCACCGGGCAGAATGCCGACGTCGGCAGGCGCAAGGCCCTGTTCGCGGATGCGCGCGAGGGCGCGTTTGCCGGCCTTGAGGGTCAGGGCGGGAAACTTGATGTGGATGGCTGTCATACCGGTCTCGATTGAAGCGAGGGGGCAGTATAGAAAATCTCGCGGGTTGTGGGAAAAGGCCTACGCGCAATTGCCATGGTGGCAATTCAGTTTCAGTTAAGTTGCAGCCGTTACCGTGGCGTGTGTAGGAATAACATCGCGTAACGGAGATTTATCATGAAACGCCTCACCGCTCTGGTCGCCGCCGTTATCATCGCCTGTGCGGCGCCCCAGGCCGGAGCCGTGGACCCGGACAAACCACTGGTCGTACCCGGCACTGTTACAATTGTCGCCTTTGACCAACTGGAAGCCACGGCCCTGGCCCTGCACCCCGGTTCTACGCTGCTGGACACCGACCTGGATGAGGCCTACGGCAAGTACGTTTATGAGGTCGAGCTGCAAGATCGCAACGGTATCGAATGGGACGTTGAATTGGACGCGCTCACCGGGCAGGTTCTCAAGAATCATCAGGATACGTAATGAAGGTAAATTTACGCACCGGCAGTCGGGTGGCACTGGTGCTTGTGGTGTTCTGCTCAAGTTTGCAGGCCCGCGACCTCAACCAGGACGAAGCCCTCGCGTTGCGCCAGCAGGGCGTGATCCTGCCGCTGGAGCAGCTGTTGCAGCAGGCCATGGCGCGCTATCCGGGCTCCCGTATGCTAGAGGCCGAGCTTGAGAAAAAACACGGCCAATATGCTTATGAAGTGGAGCTGGTGACCACCGAGGGTGTGGTGCGCGAGATCAAACTTGACGCTACCACCGGTGCGCTGATTAAAGATGAGGAAGACTGATGCGCCTGCTGCTGGTAGAAGACAATGTACCCCTGGCCGATGAACTGCTGGCCGGCTTGCAGCGCCAGGGCTATGCCGTGGACTGGCTGGCTGACGGGCGCGACGCCGCTTACCAGGGCCGCAGCGAACCCTATGATCTGATCATCCTCGACCTTGGCCTGCCCGGTTTGCCTGGCCTCGAAGTGCTGGCGCAATGGCGCGCCGCCGCGCTCGCCACTCCGGTGCTCGTGCTCACCGCCCGCGACTCCTGGGCCGAGCGTATCGAAGGGCTCAAGGCCGGTGCCGACGATTACCTGAGCAAACCCTTTCACCCTGAAGAGCTGCACCTGCGCATCCAGGCGCTGTTGCGCCGGTCCCACGGCCAGGCCAACCAACCCACCCTGCAAGCCGCCGGCCTGCACTTGGATGAAGGCCGCCAATGCGTGTTGCGCGGCGGCGAAGAGATCCAGCTCACCGCCGCGGAATTTCGCCTGCTGCGCTATTTCATGCTGCACCCCGAGCAGATCCTGTCGAAAAGCCACCTGGCCGAGCATTTGTATGATGGCGAGACCGAACGCGATTCCAATGTGCTGGAAGTCCACGTCAACCACCTGCGCCGCAAGTTGGGCCGCAGCGTGATCGAAACCCGGCGTGGCCAGGGTTACCGGTTTGGCGCCAACCCCGCATGAGGTCGATTCAGCGACGCCTGAGCCTGGGCCTGATCAGCGTGATGGTGGTCGTCGGTGTGGTGCTGGCGCAAACCAGCCTGTGGTTGTTCGAGGCCGGTTTGCAGCGTTACCTGGAAGCCGGGCTGCGTAACGACGCGGAAAACCTGTTGGTGGCGCTGGTGCGTGGGCCCAACGGCGTGCAGCTGGATGAGCAGCGTCTGTCGCCGGCCTATCAACGGCCGTTTTCCGGGCATTACTTTCGTATCGACTTTGCCGATGTGCACTGGCGTTCTCGTTCGCTGTGGGACCAGGAATTGCCCCAACTGCCCGAAGCCGGGCTCAAGGGCAACCTGCAACTGGGCCCCGAAGGCCAACAACTGCTGGTGCTGCGTTCGGACTACAAGCGCTTTGGCCACTCGATTTCCATCAGCGTGGCTCAGGACTACACACCGGTGCGGGAAAGTTTCCAGCTGATGCGTCAGATCGGCCTGGTGCTGGGCCTGGCGGCGCTGCTGTTGGTGTTGATCCTGCAACGGCTCACGGTGCGTCGCGCCCTGCGCCCGCTGGAAAACGCACGCAACCAGATCGCTCAGTTGCAACAGGGCCAACGCTCGCAACTCGACACCCAGGTGCCACAGGAGCTGGAGCCGCTGGTCGCGCAGATCAACCACCTGCTGGCCCACACCGAAGACAGCCTCAAGCGCTCCCGCAATGCCCTGGGTAACCTGGGGCATGCGCTGAAAACCCCGTTGGCCGTGTTATTGAGCGCAGCGTCAAGCGAGGCGCTCAAGGACCGCCCCGAACTGAGCCAACTGCTGCGCGACCAACTGGAACAAGTGCAGCAACGCCTCAACCGTGAACTCAACCGCGCACGGCTGGCCGGCGAAACCCTGCCGGGGGCGTTGTTCGACTGCGAAAAAGAACTGCCTGGCTTGCTCGCCACCCTGAACATGATCCACGGCGAACACCTGGACCTCAGCTACCACGCCGCCCCTGGCCTGTATCTGCCTTGGGACCGCGAAGACCTGCTGGAGCTGCTCGGCAACCTGCTGGACAACGCCTGTAAGTGGGCGGACGCCGAAATTCGCCTGAGCGTCAGCGATACCGCGCACGTTTACCTGCTGACGGTGGAAGACGACGGCCCCGGCATCCCCGAAGCCCAACGGGACCAGGTGTTCAGTCGTGGCGCGCGGCTGGACGAGCAGACTGAGGGCCACGGGCTTGGGTTGGGCATCGTGCGGGATATCGTCGAGGTGTGGGGTGGCGTGTTGCAATTGCAGGACAGTGAATTGGGTGGGCTCAAGGTGCTGATCGAACTGCCCAAGCGCCACGCCTGACATGCCCCCATCAAGCTGTGGGAAAAGTCTTCGTTCCCACGATGTGTAAAGGCATTCAATCCAAAATTGCTCCCTCAAGCCCTGCGGCGGATTTGCCAGACGGTTCAACGCCTGGCTCAGCCGTGGCGATCGACAGTTTTGTTTATTCAAGCGATCAATCCAAACCCGAAAGCGGCGCCGCTTTTTGACATGCGCGCCCGCCTGCTGCAAAGTGCGCGCCCTCTAATAAGACCTCCTTAAAGTCTGCGAGCGGGTTGCCAGTCAATGGCCATCTGGGCGCGGGCATGCCTGTCTTTTATGTTTCTGCTTGAGGTAACCATGATTAACGCAGTCATCGCCGCGGTCGGCACCATGCTGGTGCTCAGCCTGTCCCGCGTGCATGTAGTCATTGCCATTATTGTCGGCGCCCTGGTGGGTGGTCTGGCCGGTGGCCTGGGCATCGAGGCCACGCTCAAGGCCTTCAATGGCGGCTTGGGTGGGGGCGCGACCGTGGCGTTGTCCTACGCACTGCTCGGCGCTTTCGCGGTGGCTATTGCCAAGTCCGGCCTGGCTCATGCGCTGGCGGACAAGGCCCTGTTGCTGGTCGACCGCCAGGACGCCACGGGTGGCAGCCACGTCAAATGGCTGTTGATCGGCCTGTTGTGGGTGGTTGCGATTGCCTCGCAGAACATTCTGCCGATCCACATCGCGTTTATTCCGCTGTTGGTGCCGCCGCTGCTGTACGTGCTGACCAAACTGCAACTGGACCGCCGCCTGATCGCCTGCGTAATGACCTTCGGCCTGATCACCCCCTATATGTTCCTGCCGGTGGGCTTCGGCAATATCTTCCTCAACCAGATCCTGCTGGCCAACGTCGCCGGCAGCGGCGTGGACATCAGCCAGGTCAACGTGACCCACGCCATGAGCCTGCCGGCCTTGGGCATGGTGGCCGGCCTGCTGGTGGCGGTGTTTATCAGCTACCGCAAAAAACGCGTGTACGACCTGGAGAAAATCGAGCGGGTCGAGCAAGTGGCGGTGCAGTACAACCCGCTGACCCTCCTGGTGGCCGGTCTGGCGATTGCTTCGGCATTCATCATTCAACTGTGGCTGGACTCGATGATCATCGGCGCCCTTGCCGGGTTCCTGATCTTCTCGGTGTCGGGCATCGTGCGCTGGCGCGATACCGACGACCTGTTCACCGAAGGCATGAAGATGATGGCCATGATCGGCTTCATCATGATCGCCGCCTCAGGGTTTGCCGAAGTGCTCAAGGCCACCGGTGACGTGCGTTCGCTGGTGCAAGCCTCGGCGGCGTTTATCGGCCATAGCCGTGGTGTCGGCGCCTTGCTGATGCTGTTGGTGGGCCTGTTGGTGACCATGGGGATCGGCTCGTCGTTTTCCACGGTGCCGATCCTCGCCGCGATTTTTGTGCCGCTGTGCGTGCAACTGGGCTTCAGCCCGATGGCCATCGTGTGCATCGTCGGTACGGCCGGTGCGCTGGGCGATGCGGGCTCGCCGGCGTCGGACTCCACCCTCGGCCCTACCTCCGGGCTGAATATTGACGGCCAGCACCACCATATCTGGGACACCGTGGTGCCGACCTTCCTGCACTACAACCTGCCGTTGCTGGCATTTGGCTGGTTGGCCGCCATGACCCTGTAACCTCATTGCTCGCCCATGACCACAAATGCGTGTTGTCCTACAGAATCAGGGTAATTGGCCGATAACCTCTCAAGCCGCTTAATAAGAGAGAAAAGTCATGCGTCTGAGTCTGAAGGCCAAAGTCCTGTCCCTCGCCGTCGTCCCGGTGTTGCTGTTTGCCCTGGTGATCAGCCTGACCACCGTGTGGATTCTCCAGGGCCAGGCACGCAACGAGGTGGCTGAAACCCGCGAGCGCCTGCTCAACAACGCCAAGGCCACCCTGCAAAGTTATGTGGAAGTGGCCATGAGCACTGTCAAACCGCTCTACGACGCCGCCGCTCCCGGTGATACGGCGGCGCGGGCAGAGGTGGTGAAGTTGCTCTCCAACACCAGCTACGGCAAGGACGGTTACTTCTTCGGCTACGACTCCGAGACCATTCGCCTGTTCAAGGGCAACAGCCCGGACGGCGTGGGCAAGAGCTTCAAGGACAATCGCGACCCCAACGGTGTGTACGTCAACCGCGACCTGGTCAAGGTCGGCAAGGACGGCACTCACTACCTGCAATACAGCTCGACCCAGCCTGGCCAGACCGAACTGGTGCCCAAGATGGGCTACACCGAATACCTGCCTAAATGGGACATGGTCATCGGTACCTCGGTGAACCTCGATGGCATCGAAGCCCAGGTGGCGGTGGTCGAAGCCAAGGTGGAAAAACGCATGGAGGGTGTGTTGCTGAGCATCCTCGGCGTGGCCGTGGTGGTGTTGCTGGTGATTGCCGCCGTGGGCATGGTGCTGGCCAATACCATCCTGCGTCCGTTGCACTTGATGAAAGCCAACCTGGATGACATCGCCGCCGGTGAGGGCGATTTGACCCGCCGCCTGGCGATCACCAGCCAGGATGAGTTGGGCGACCTCGCGGGGGCGTTCAACCGGTTTGTCGACAAGATCCACGGCCTGGTACGCCAGATCACTGACATGACCGCGCAACTGACCGGGCTGGTCAGCCAGGTGTCCGACCAGGCCCAGCGTTCCGAACAGGCCATGGAGCGCCAGCGCCACGAAACCGACCAAGTGGCCACCGCCATTAACCAGATGTCGTCTGCGGCCCAGGAAGTTGCGCGCAGTGCGCAAGGCGCCTCCGTGGCGGCACAACAGACCGACGCCGAAGGCCAGGCCGCCAAGCGCGTGGTGGACGGCAGCATTGCGCAGATCCATGCGCTGGTGAATGACATCCGCAGCAGCGGCGTGTCCCTCGACAGCTTGCAGCAGGATGTGTCATCGATTGTCAGTGTGCTCAGCGTGATCCGTTCGATTGCCGAACAGACCAACCTGTTGGCCCTCAACGCGGCGATCGAGGCCGCGCGGGCAGGGGAGGCCGGCCGTGGTTTTGCGGTGGTCGCCGACGAAGTGCGCGCCCTGGCCAGCCGCACGCAGACCAGCACCCAGGAAATCCAGGGCATGATCGACCGCCTGCAAACCGGCACGGTGGCCGCCGTGGACGCGATGCGCCGCTCCAGTGATGCCGGCGACGGCACCTCCGCCCAGGCCAACCAAGCTGGGGCGTCGCTGGACACCATGGCCCAGTTGATCGGCACCATCAACTCGATGAACGCGCAAATTGCCAGCGCCGCCGAAGAGCAGACCGCCGTCGCCGAAGAGATCAACCGCAGCGTGCATCAGATTGCCGTGGCGGTGGACAACGTGGCCGATGAGACGCAGTTGAGCGCGCAGACCTCGCGCAGCCTGGCCGACCTTGGCCAGCGGCTCGGACAACTGGTGGGGCAATTCAAGATCTGACCCTGTGGCGAGGAAGCTTGCTCGCCCCAACAGTGTTTACACGTCACGCATCAGCAGGCCAAAACGCAGGTCCATCTGCGCCGGAACGTGCACGTACACCGTGTGCCCGTCCCCCGGCGCCACGTCAATGGCTTGGCCCTTGCTGTTGTGCAAGGTGTCCAGGTCAAAGTGGAGGTTGCCGGCGGGCGTCATCAATTCCAAGTGATCCCCCACGGCAAAACGGTTCTTCACCTTGACCTCGGCCAATTCGCCCCGGCGCTCGCCGGTTAACTCGCCGACAAACTGCTGGCGCTCGGACACCGAGCTGCCGTTCTGGTAGTTCTGGTACTCGTCGTGCACATGGCGGCGCAGGAAGCCTTCGGTGTAGCCGCGTTGGGCCAGGGATTCGAGGTCTGTCATCAAGTTGCGGTCGAACGCGCGACCGGCCACGGCGTCATCGATGGCCCGGCGATACACCTGGGTGGTGCGCGCGCAATAGAAGTGCGACTTGGTGCGACCTTCGATCTTCAGCGAATGCACGCCCATGTGGGTCAAACGCTCAACATGCTGCACCGCGCGCAAATCCTTGGCGTTCATGATGTAGGTGCCGTGCTCGTCTTCGAAGGCGGGCATGTGCTCGTCGGGGCGGTTGGCTTCCTGCAGCACAAACACCTGGTCGGTCGGCGTGCCAATCCCCAGGGTCGGCTGATACGCCTGGACGATCTCCCCCGTGGTGTTTTCCACCGCCGGCGTGGCCTGGTATTTCCAGCGGCAGGCGTTGGTGCAACTGCCTTGGTTGGCGTCGCGCTTGTTCATATACCCCGACAGCAGGCAGCGGCCGGAATAGGCCATGCACAAGGCGCCATGCACAAACACCTCCAGCTCCATGGCCGGCACCTGCTGGCGGATTTCGCCGATCTCTTCCAGGGACAGCTCCCGCGACAGGATCACCCGGCAAATCCCTTGCTGCTGCCAGAACTCGACGCTGGCCCAGTTCACGGTATTGGCCTGTACCGACAAGTGAATCGGCATCTGTGGGAAGTGTCGGCGCACCAGCATGATCAGCCCCGGGTCGGACATGATCAGCGCATCCGGGCCCATGGCGATCACCGGGGCCAGGTCTTTGAGAAAGGTCTTGAGCTTGGCATTGTGCGGCGCGATGTTCACCACCACGTAAAAGCGCTTGCCTTGCGCATGGGCTTCGTCGATGCCGAGGGCCAGGTTGGCGTGGTCGAACTCGTTATTGCGCACGCGCAAGCTGTAGCGCGGCTGGCCGGCGTATACCGCATCGGCACCGTAGGCGAAGGCGTAGCGCATGTTTTTCAGGGTGCCGGCGGGGGCCAACAGTTCAGGGCTAAGGAGCAGAGGCATGGCAAATCGGACCGCAAAAGGGCGCGAGGGTACCGGGCGGCGCCGAAGGGGTTATTGATCTGGGTCTACGCTTACCGCAACAAAGATGGCACTCACAGGATTTGCAACGGACTAAGCAGCAGGGCGCACGCGCGCCGAGCTTTCTGACATGGACCGGACATGAATCAAACCACTCTGCAATTCAAGACCCTGCTGTTGTTGCTGGTCCTGGTGACTATCGCGTTTATCTGGATATTGCTGCCGTTTTACGGCGCGGTGTTCTGGGCGGTGATCCTGGGCATCATCTTTGCGCCGATGCAGCGCCGCCTGCAGCAACGCCTCGGCTGGAACCGCAACCTGTTGTCCCTGACCACCTTGATGGTGTGCCTGGTGATTGCGATTCTGCCGGTGATCATCACCAGCGCCTTGCTGGTGCAAGAGGGCGCGGCGCTCTACAAGAACATCGAGAGCGGCAAGCTCGACGTGGCCGGTTATATCGAGCAGTTCAAGCACTTTCTGCCGCCGTACTTCCAGCATCTGCTGGACCGCTTTGGCATGGGCAACCTGGAAGGGCTGCGTGAGAAGATCGTCAAGAGCGCGATGCAGGGCAGCCAGTTCTTTGCCACCCAGGCGTTCAGCTTCGGCCAGGGGACGTTTGATTTCCTGGTGAGCTTTTTCATCATGCTGTATTTGCTGTTCTTCCTGCTGCGCGACGGCCCGGAACTGGTGCGCAAAGTGCGCACGGCGGTACCGCTGGCCGAACCACAGAAGCGTCGTCTACAGCTCAAGTTCAACCGGGTAGTGCGCGCCACGGTCAAGGGCAACGTGCTGGTAGCCGTGACCCAGGGCGCGCTGGGCGGTTTGATCTTCTGGTTCCTGGACATTCCCAGCGCGTTGCTCTGGGCGGTGTTGATGGCGTTTCTGTCGCTGCTGCCGGCGGTGGGGGCTGGGCTGGTGTGGGGGCCGGTGGCCGCGTACTTCCTGCTCAGCGGTTCGATCTGGCAGGGCGTGGTGCTGGGCCTGTTTGGCGTGTTTGTGATCGGGCTGGTGGATAGCGTGCTGCGTCCGATCCTGGTGGGCAAAGACACCAAGATGCCGGACTACTTGATCCTTATCTCGACCCTGGGCGGTTTATCGGTGTTCGGCCTCAACGGGTTCGTGATCGGGCCGCTGGTGGCGGCGCTGTTCATGTCCAGTTGGGCGCTGTTTGTCGAAAGCAAGCCGCGGGTCAAGCTGCCACTGCCTTGAGTCTCAGGCGTCAAGCCTGAAGCTCGACGCTTGCTGCAGCTGTTTTTCGGCGGCGGACAGCGACGTGAGGGGGCCACTGATGGCCTCGCCGTCGCTTACCAGGTACCAGCAGGCAAGCACTCCCAACGCGCGAAGCGGGGCGGGGACGGCGCTGCCGATGACAGACATGATTTGAACAGTGGGCATAGATACCTCCAATCGCTATGGAGGTCACCTTACGAGGCCAGGCGGCCAAGGAAAAATCACCTGGCTCGATAGTCGACATCAACGCAACGTGTCAGTCGACCACCTGATCGAGCATGCTCACCACTTCCTGCTCGTTGAGCAGGCCCTTGCGCACCAGGTTTTCTGCCAGCAACGCCAGGAATTTCGCGCTGCGGTGGCCTTCCAAGTGCTTGAGTTCGGTGAGTGCGCTGTAAACCTTGCTGGACGTGCAGAGGCCAGCGGTGCGGTGCGGGTTTTGTGTGGGCATGGTCAGTCGTCCTTGTTGTTATTGAGTGGACAGGATCGATAGTGGGAGTGCGGCGTGACACAAACATGACAGCGCTGGCCCCTGTCGAGCAAGTAGACTTTGGGCCTTATCCTGTGGGATTGGCGTCGGCACCATTGTCCTTATAGCGACCTTGACGCGATAAATCCGGACTTTGCGCGCAAAAAAAGGCCTCGCACGGGGGCGAGGCCTGTTTCGCACGTGACACCAGGGGTTTACCAGCCGCGACGGTAGTAGCCGTGAGGAGGGCCATAGTAGTAGCCATGTGGCGGGCCGTAATAAACCGGCGCCGGGCGGTAATAGACCTGCTGTTGTACATACACCGGTGGTGGCGGGGCGTAGTACACCGGCGGTGGCGCGGCGTACACCGGCTGCGGTTGTACATACACGGGCTGTTGCACGTACACCTCACGAGGTTGGCTGGCAACCACGGAGCCCACCACGGCGGCGCCGACCAACGCACCCAAGGCGGCCGGACCCGCCCATCCACCGCCGTGGGCGGAGGCTTGGCCTGCCATGGCGAGTGCACCGATAAGCAAGGCGATCTTGGGGATTTTACGATTCATGGTCATTCCTCGATTAGCCCCTGCGCTTGTGGTCTGCAGTCAATAGACTCAAGTAACGTCGCGGGGATACTTTTAAGACAACGTATTTCTGAAAAACAGCACAGCCGCTAAGTAAAGGTTGTGTAAGGTCTGTACCGATTTGCTTACTCAAAGGAGTTTTCCATGCAGATGCACCCCAACAAGGACACCCAACTGTGCATGTCGCTGTCCGCCCGCCCTGGCAATTTCGGCCTGCGATTTCATAACCACCTGTATGAACAGCTGGGTCTGAATTTTTACTATAAGGCCTTCAGCAGCCAGGATTTGCCCGGCGCGATCGGCGGTATCCGGGCTTTGGGGGTTCGGGGTTGCGGGGTGTCCATGCCGTTCAAAGAGGCTGCCATTGCCTTAGTGGACGAACTCGACGCTTCGGTTCAAGCGATTGACTCACTGAACACCATCGTCAACACCAACGGCCACCTCAAGGCCTATAACACGGACTACATTGCGGTCGAGCAACTGCTCAAGACGCATGCGGTGCCCAAGGACTCGACCTTCGCCCTGCGCGGCAGCGGCGGCATGGCCAAGGCCGTGGCCAGTGCCTTGCGTGACGGCGGTTATGCCAACGGTGTGATCGTGGCGCGCAACGAGGCGGCGGGGCGCCGATTGGCGCAGAACCTGGGGTATGAATGGCAGGCCGACCTTGGCGGGTTGCGCCCACGGATGTTGGTCAACGTGACACCGATTGGCATGACCGGTGGGCCTGAGGCCGATGCGTTGGCGTTCGAGGCCGATGCTATCGATAAAGCCGAAACAGTGTTCGATGTGGTGGCAATCCCCGCCGAAACACCGTTGATTGTGCGGGGGCGGGCCAAGGGCAAGCGGGTGATTACCGGGCTGGAAGTGATTGCGATCCAGGCGCTGGAGCAGTTTGTGCTTTACACCGGTGTGCGACCAACCCAGGCACAGTTCGAAAAAGCCGTGGCATTTGCCCGAAGCTGAAGGGCACTGGTGATCAAATGTGGGAGGGGGCTTGCTCCCGATAGCAGAGGGTCAGTCAATGCTCATATGTCTGAAACACCGCTATCGGAGCAATTCGAATCGTCGCACCGCCCATTTTGCCTGTATTACGCCTGTTCCAACTGCGCCAGGCGTTCTTCCAGCGCCGCAATGCGTGCTTCCAGTTCTTCAATCCGGTCCACAGACACTCCAGCCCCGCGCTCCACCGGGCTTGCTCGCGCCGCGATAATCGCCTCGATATCCGCCGGGTCGCCCAGCGCATGGGTGTAGCGGTCTTCCCGCTGCCCCGCCTGGCGCGGTACCAGCAGCGCCAGCCCGCGCGCGATCAGGCGTTCGAGCTGATGAACCACTTGCTCGGCATCTTCGAAATCATGCATGCGCCCGCTGCGGGTCAGCAGCTCGTTGACGGTCTGCGGGCCGCGCAAAAACAGCAGCCCAATCAGGATGACCTGCGCCGGCACCAGCTCCAGTGCCTTGTCCACGCGATGTTCCCAGCGATCGGCGCGGCTGCCCATCACCAGGCGGGTAAAGCCTTGGCCTTCGAGTACACGCAGGCTTTGGCCAACCTGGCCTTGGCTGAGGTTCATCACCGGCTCGCGGCTGGTTTTCTGGTTGCAGGCCAGTACCAGCGCGTTAAGGGTCAGGGGGTAGGTTTCCGGATGGGTCGCCTGTTTTTCGATCAGGCAGCCCAGGACGCGGATTTCCGTGCTGTTCAGGCGCGGCTCAGGGGTGTCGGTGTCGTGCTCGGCGGTCATCGCGCGTTCCCTATGCTGTGAAGCCCACTAGCCTAATCCTGAAAAAATAAAAGACAAGCGGCAGGCATGGCTATAATCGCCGCTGGTTCCTACCCTGCCATTACCGATGAGACTGTCATGACTATTTCCCTGTACGCCGCCTCCGTCCCAGTCTTCAAGCAGATGCTCAACGCCCTGAGCGATGTGCTGAACAAAGCCGAAGCCCACGCGGGCGCCAAAAACATCGAGCCTAATGCCTTGCTGCAGGCGCGCCTGTTCCCCGACATGTTCCCGCTGGTGCGCCAGGTGCAGATCGCCGTCGACTTCGCCAAGGGCGTATCCGCCCGCCTGGCTGAAATCGAAGTGCCGAAATACGAAGACAACGAAGTGACCTTCGCCGAGCTGCAAGCGCTGATCGCCAAGGTCCTGGCATTCGTCGATACCATCACGCCAGCACAGATCGACGGCAAGGAAGGCATCGAGATCATCACCCGCCAGGGCACGCCTAAAGAGAAGCGCTTCAGCGGCCAATCCTACCTGCTGACCTACGGCCTGCCGCAGTTCTTCTTCCATGTCACTACCACCTACGCCTTGCTGCGTCACAATGGCGTGGAAGTGGGCAAGCGTGATTACATGGGCGCTTTCTAAACCCAGGCGCTGAAAAAGCCCGGAACCGCCCTTGAATGGGCGATTCCGGGCTTTTTTGTGTGCGGGTGTTTGACCTGCTGCTGTTCGCAGGGCGTTACACAATTGCGGGCAACCGATGCGTCAGCGGACACACTCAAGGGAGGTACCCACTTCACTCATCTAACGCTTTAGAGGCGAAAGGCTTAATGATAAATACCCTCCAGTCGGCGCCCGCTGCCGCACCTTCGCAAGCTTGTGTCCTACCGCAACCAGCCCCGAATAACCCACTTGAGCCAAAGACGCGCAGCCGGCGCGAGGTGGCGCAAGACGGCTCATCGACGCAGGCGGGCGCCCATCGGTCCTCATTACGCGATCAGGGCAACAGTGAATTGGCGGCCAAATACGCAAAGGCCCTCGAAGAAAGCACACTGCCTCCTTGGCGCGCTGGGGACATCACGGACATTGCGCTTAACTCCAGCTTCGGCCAGTGGCGCGCGCAATTACGTGCGGCGTTAGAAGACAAAGACTTTTTGACATGGTTTAACGCGAACGGACTTCACCTATCCTTGGTGACGCTCCGTCCCTCAACCGGGGGAGCTGCAGGCGTGGAATAAAAACGGCGAGCAATGCAGGTTCTCTCTCGATGACGACTCGGGGTGGGCGCAGGTATCCCAAGCGATTCTGACTGCCGCTCACGCTTTGGCGCCCAACGGGATTACGCGCAAGGCCGTGTATGCCGACAGTGTGCCGGTTTCCATGGTGGCGCAGTTCTATGGCGAAACGTTCCACGACGACCCGCTCAAAGATGGTCAGCGTGCTCAGCAACTGCAACAGCACGGCGGATTTGCGACCGCGGGTGCGGGAGAAGCGAGGTCCGAACAGGCACTCAACGCCCATAAAAGCCTTATTGCCGATAAACGCGACCTGCTCAGGTTCAGGGATGCGTTGGTGGCGGCGATAGTCAAGGCACCGGCCTATCTCGATGAGCAGGCGATTATTCACTCGCGCCGAAGCCGCGCGCCCTACGACCATGCAGAGGGGTTGGCGACTTTTTTGCGAAATCAACCGTTCAAGCTGGACCCGCGTTCCGGGTTTCACGTGGATAACCAGCCGAAGGCGGGGCAGTCCGTGAGCCTTTTACAATTCATGGAGGGGCAAGGTTGGGATCGCCCCGTCGATCTGGCCGAACTTAAAAACATGGGCCAAGTGCTGTTCCGTCGTCAGGTCTCCCGACCGCCGCACGGTGATCTGGGCGGCGGGTTGTCGTGGCCCATTCCGCTTGATCGGGCACAACAGCAGCGAATTTACGACGCGGTTAACTACAACACATTTGAATTGCCCGAGTTCAAGTCGCTGAAGTTGAGCCAAACGGCGTTCGGGTTTCTGAGTCAAACCGTCAACTGGTCCGAGGCGGATCTGCAAAATCCGCGCGATGCGATAACGAAACTGTTGAAAACCCCCGCCGCACAGGCGCTGGGTGAAGCGCTGCGAGCCCAGTTTCAGGGGGCTGGCAGCGCGCAGGAGTGGGCGCTCTCCGCTTTGCAGATCGGCTTGAATCCGCAGGCGTTCTGGCACCCGGAAGAAAAGAACAGGCTGGCTGGGTTCGACCTGTCGCAACGTGAGCATTGGGGTAAGCCACTGTCTGTGGTCGCTCATGGTCTGACTGAACATCTGCGTCGGTCTTACGGCAAAAATGCTCCGGTTGCCGCCTACCTGCTGTTGTCACACCATGCGCCCGAATTACTGGTCAAGGATATTCCGGATGACGTGTCTTATGGCTCGCCTGCCTGGGTCAGCCTGAAGTCTATTGTCGCCAAGGCCGAATACCGTGCCCCCGGCTCCACGGCAGGTAAATCCTACGAGCAATTGCTCAAGGACGACCTTGGTCCGATTTCTGCCGAAGAAAAAAACGTCGAGGCATTGGCTGGGCGGGAGGGGTTGATCCATTGGGCGGTGGCGGACGGTGCCATCGAGAAGCGGCCTGACAATAATTACTCGGCCGAAGAGATCGAACGTGCCAGTGCCCTGGCCGGTGAGCGCTTCGATACGTTGAAAAAAGCCTCGCAAGCGTCCCGTAAGCAGTTAGCCACCCGAAAAGAGTTGGCGCTCGCAACTCTAAAGGCGCACTTCAAGGCCTACGGCGACATAGACTTCGAAAAAAAAGTACTGATGCCTGCTGAGAGGGAACGGGATTTGCTCGGACCTTATTCGATGCTGGACCTCTATCTCGACAGGCCCAAACACACACGCTGGTATTCGCAGGACTCAACCGTCCCTTTTGAGCAAATTTCAGAGGCGTTCTACCGTCTTGCGCCGATTAACGAAGTGTTCGAAAAAAACGTCACGGATTACTACGCCGGGCTTAAGGGGGGCGCGGACGTTGCGATCAAACATTTAATGTCGCTACTGCCTGAGGATGATAAGAAAGCCTTGGAATACGGTGAATTGAGTGTCTATGCCGAAGAAGATGTGACGCGTACCAGCCACTTTGCAAACCGGGTCGAACAGTTTTCCTACGAGAGTCGGCAGCCCGACGACAACCGCTCGCTCCTGTTCGTGACAACCTACCAAGGGCGTAAAACCGTGTACGAGGTGAATCCCCAGCAAGGGTTTGTGCGTAAGCGAACGGATCTGTCGCCCGATCTTAAGCCAGGCCGACAAGGTGAGTGGGTGCATTTGGGGCGCAACAAGTCGATACGGGAAATCAAGGCGCAGGGGGCTGAGGCTGAGCAACGCAAAGCGCGGGACGAATCTCCAGCGCTCGTGCAGACCTTCAACTCTGCAAGGACCCAATATATTGCTGATACGGTCCTCAATAACCTCTTCAAACCAGGCGAGCGCAATGAGCTGGTCAAGGCGGCGAGGGGCTTTACCACCTTTGACAGTGAAGTGACGGAGTTTGAAAAAATCCAGGCAGTCACCCGAGCCTTGGTGCCTTTTGCATCGGCCATCGATCGTTTCCAAAAAGGCGACGTCAGCGGCGGGCTCGCATTTTTGGGCTTCGACGTTTTTGGCTTTGCGTTAGGTGGCTATTTCGCCGCCGGTAAAATTGCAGGCCTGGGGGGCCAGGTGAAAAAGGCCGGCGGCATACTGGCACGCGCAGCCGTCAGTGCGGCCAATCCGTTTGCGGGAGGCAAGGCAATTGTCAGCAGGGGGTTGCCACTGCATCAGTCATTGCTGGGCAAAGGCACTTTTTCTTGGAAGGCAGTCTCCACCAACCGCGGTGTAAATCGGGCTTATCAGGATAAACAGGAGGGTATTGCGGTAGGCACCTACACCCTCGGCGATACATCAAAAATCACCGCAAAATTTGACGAGGTGCTGGGTAAGTGGTTCGCATACGATCCTAAAAGCAAGAAAAGGTATGGCGTGCCGCTTGAGGGGTTTCGCGTTGAAAGTTCCAGTGCCTGACGGCCCGTAAAACCAAAACGCCCGGTCGTTTCTTGGCGGGAACGTACCGGGCTTTTATCGGGGGATTATTCAGGCCGGTTGTTCTTCCTTGCCCAGGCACGCGGCAGCGGTGAACAGCACGTCGGTGGAGGAGTTGAGTGCGGTTTCCGCAGAATCCTGCAACACACCGATGATGAAACCGACAGCCACGACCTGCATGGCGATTTCACTTGGAATACCGAACAGGCTGCAGGCCAGGGGGATCAGCAGCAGCGAGCCGCCGGCCACGCCCGAGGCGCCGCAGGCACAAACGGCGGCGACCACACTCAGCAGCACGGCGGTGGGCAGGTCAACGTTGATGCCCAGGGTGTGCACGGCCGCCAGCGTCAATACCGTGATGGTGATCGCGGCCCCGGCCATGTTGATGGTGGCCCCCAGTGGAATCGACACTGAATAAGTGTCTTCATGCAGGCCCAGGCGCTTGCTCAAGGCCAGGTTCACCGGGATGTTCGCCGCCGAACTGCGGGTGAAGAACGCGGTAATACCGCTTTCACGCAGGCACATCAGCACCAGTGGGTAGGGATTGCGACGCAGCTTCCAGAACACGATCGCCGGGTTGACCACCAGTGCCACGAACAGCATGCAACCGATCAGTACCACCAGCAGGTGCGCGTAGCCGAGCAGCGCGCCGAAGCCGGAGGTGGCCAGGGTCGACGCGACCAGGCCGAAGATACCCAGCGGCGCAAAGCGGATCACCACACGTACGATCAGGGTCACGCCGTTGGACAAATCGTCCAGCACGGTGCGGGTGGCAGCGCCCGCATGGCGAATGGCGATGCCCATACCGATGGCCCAGGCCAGGATGCCGATGAAGTTGGCGTTCATCAGTGCGCTCACCGGGTTGTCCACCACGCTCAGCAGCAGGCTTTGCAGCACCTCGCCGATGCCGCCCGGCGCGCTGACGGTGACGTCATGGCTGGCGAGTACCAGCGACGACGGAAACCACATGCTGGCAACCACCGCCACGACGGCTGCGGCAAAGGTGCCTAGCAAGTACAGGAACAGAATCGGTTTGATATGGGTTTCCTGGCCGTGCTTATGGTTGGCAATCGACGCCATCACCAACACAAACACCAGGATCGGCGCCACAGCTTTCAACGCCGTAACAAACACCTTGCCAATAAAACCGGTAGCCCTGGCGGCCTCGGGCAGGAGCAGGGCCAGCAGAATCCCGGCGATCAGGCCGATGACGATTTGGGTGACCAGGCTGACGCGCATCAGTCGTTGTAACAGGGTGGGGGCAGCAGTCATAAACAGTTGTCTCTAGTTTTTTTAATAGGACGCAGCAGTACGGGCGGAATGTTCTGTAAGAAACAGGGCGCGGAGTCTAGCATGCCGCTGCTAACGGCCCGACCTGTGCGGCATTCGGTCACCCGCGCCCAGGCCGGGCTGCGTCCATGGTGTTCTGCGGGTTCATGATCGCGGGCATGGTGGCGCTGGTGCCGGCGATTCACTCCAGCGCCGGCCTGGCGGCGGCAATGGCCGTGTGGGGCGTGACCCAGGCCGCGATGTTTCTGGTCAGCCATGTGCGACTGATGAAGGCCGCGCCCCATGCCCCGGCCTTTGCCGCGTCGCTGAGCATTGCCGGGGGCAACCTGGGCATTGGTCTGGGGGCGTTGGTCGGCGGGCATGTGATCGACACTTTTGGCCTGGGCAGCCTGGGGTTTGCCGCATCCGGGTTTATCCTGGTGTCGATCCTGCTGGCGCTATGGTTGATGACTGCCAGACAACCGGTCGCGTCCAGCGCCTGACCGGTCAGGGCAGGGCGGTAAACAACTCGCGCCGTGCGCCCTCGGTAATCGCCACAATGCCGGGATGCTTGACCTTGCGCTCCACCGAGATCGCGTAGAACGACTCGGTGACTGCATCGGTCTGGCCGATCAACGCCACGCCGTACTGGCGCACAACCTCATCGGCGATCACGCTGGGGGCGATAAAAATCCCGCTGCCGGATTGGCCAAACGCTTGCATCAGGGCGCTGTCGTCGAATTCACCGATGATTTTCGGTTGGATCTGCTGCTCGGCGAACCAGCGCTGCAAACGGCTGCGTACCACGGTCTCTGCGCCAGGGATCAGCAACGGCGCGCCTTGCAGGCATTGTGGGAAATCGCCGCGATGGCGGTCAGCCAGTGCCTGGGTGGCGAAAAAACTGATGCCGCATTCGCCCAGCTTCTGGCTGTAGCCCTTGATGTCCAGGTGCGTTGGCATGGGGCTGTCGGAAATCACCAGGTCCAGGCGCTGGATCGCCAGGTCGGCCAATAACCGTTCGAGTTTGTCTTCGCGACAGGTGATACGGATCGGCTCGCTCAACTCCATGGTCGGTGCGATCAGCCGGTAAACGATGGACTTGGGCACCACATCCGCGACGCCGACGCGAAACACAATCTGCTGTTCATTGGGTTGCGCGCGCAGCATGGCTTCCAACTCATTGCCGGTCTGGAACATCTGCTCGGCGTAGGGCAGGGCCTGGCGCCCGGCTTCGGTGAGTTCAAGCTGGCGGCCGACCCGTTGAAACAGCGCGATACCGAAGGTTTGCTCCAGCAGGCTGATTTGCCCGCTGATGGTCTGGGGTGTGAGGTTCAGTTGCTCACAGGCGCGCACGATGCTGCCGGTCTTGGCCACAACCCAGAAGTAATGCAACTGTCGGTAATTGAGCATGGGTGCGGTCACTTCGTAAAAACCGAAGTATAAGCGAAAAAAATACGAATTTTCCTGAAGTGTTCGCCTGCATAGAATGCCTCGCTATCGCGGGGCCACTATTTGGACCCAATGGTTCTAACGAGGAATACAACATGACACTCAATTCCCTGGGCGCGGCGTCGTTGCTTGCGCTTTCATTGGTGATGACCAGCGGTTGCGACCAGGTCGAGAAAAGTGCGCAACAGGTGCTGGGCAAAGCCACTGAGTCGGCCAAGCAAGCCATCGATGACACCCACAAGGCCGCCGAGCAGGCATTGAGTGAAGCGACGCAAGGCTTGATCACGCCGCAAAAAAAGGACGATCAGCAAGAACAAGCGTCTGAATCGAACAGCAAAGAAGCCTAATTTCCCAGCACAACGTCAGGACTGAACCATGGATTACCTTTTACAACTGGCCGCCAGCCCGACCGCCTGGGTTGCACTGGCTACCTTGATCGTCATGGAAATCGTGCTGGGCATCGATAACCTGATCTTTATCTCGATTCTCACCAACAAATTGCCCGAGCAGCACCGGGCCAAGGCACGGCGCATCGGTATCAGCATGGCGTTGATATTGCGCCTGGGTCTGTTGAGCACCATCGCGTTTATCGTGCAACTGACGGCGCCGGTGTTTGAAGTGTTCGGCCAAGCGTTCTCGTGGAAGGACATGATCCTGATCGCCGGCGGCTTGTTCCTGGTATGGAAGGCCACCACCGAAATCCATCACAGCATGGACCCGGAGCCCGAAGAGAAAGCCACAGTGGGTAACACCGTGGCCATCGGTTTCGCGGCGGCCATCGGGCAGATCCTGCTGCTCGACCTGGTGTTCTCCATCGACAGCATCATCACGGCGGTAGGCATGACCGAACACTTGCCGATCATGATCATTGCCGTGGTGACCTCGGTGATCGTGATGCTGGTGGCGGCTGAACCGTTGGCCAAGTTCATCAACGACAACCCGACCGTGGTGATGCTGGCCCTGGGCTTCCTGATCATGATCGGCATGACGCTGATCGCCGAAGGCTTCGGAGCCCATGTGCCTAAAGGCTATGTGTATGCGGCCATGGCCTTCTCGGCGGCCATCGAGTGCTTGAACATTGCACGGCGCAACCGCCACAAGCGTTTGCTCGCTGCCCGCCAGTAACCGCTGAAACAAACAGGCCGGCTGTGCTCACAAGAGCCCAGCCGGCTTTTTGCTGTCTGGTAGAATCGGCGCACTTGATAGCTTGAGGTCCACCATGAACGAGCCGATTCGCCTTACCCAGTACAGCCACGGCGCGGGATGTGGCTGCAAGATTTCGCCACAGGTCCTGGAAGTGATCCTCGCCGGCAGCGGCGCCCAGAACCTTGATCCCAACCTGTGGGTCGGCAACGCTTCGCGCGACGATGCAGCGGTATACGCCATCGACGACGAGCGCGGCGTGGTCTCCACCACCGACTTTTTCATGCCGATTGTCGATGATCCCTTCGATTTCGGCCGTATCGCCGCCACCAACGCCATCAGCGACATCTATGCCATGGGCGGTGACCCCTTGATGGCCATCGCCATTCTTGGCTGGCCAGTGAACGTACTGGCGCCGCAAATCGCCCGGGAAGTGATCCGTGGCGGTCGCGCGGTGTGCGACGCCGCCGGTATCCCCCTGGCGGGCGGGCATTCGATCGACACGCCGGAGCCGATCTTCGGCCTGGCCGTGACCGGCATCGTGCAAAAGCGCCATATGAAGCGCAACGACACCGCCACTGCAGGCTGCAAGCTTTACCTGACCAAGCCCTTGGGCATCGGCATCCTCACCACCGCCGAAAAGAAGGGCAAGTTGCGCGAGGCGGATATCGGCCTGGCGCGTGACTGGATGTGCACCCTCAACACCCCGGGCAGCCGCTTCGGCAAACTGCCTGGCGTGACCGCGATGACCGACGTCACCGGCTTCGGCCTGTTGGGCCACCTGGTAGAAATGGCTGACGGCAGCGGCCTGACTGCGCGTATCGAGTATGAAAGAGTCCCACGCCTGCCAGGGGTCGAGTACTACCTGGAACAAGGCTGCGTACCCGGTGGCACCTTGCGCAACTTCGACAGCTACGCCAGCAAACTGGGGCGTTTGCAGGAGTTGCACAAACGTGTGCTGTGCGACCCTCAGACCAGCGGCGGCCTGTTGATCGCCGTCACCCCGGAGGGCGACGCGCAATTCCAGGCGGTGGCCGCCGAACTGGGCCTGAGCCTGGAGCCGATTGGCGTACTGGTTGAGCGACAGAGCAACGCGGTAGAGGTGGCTTGATGGCTGACATCACCGATTACCGCGACATCTTCCTCAACGACCGGCCGATGATGGATACCCGCGCGCCGGTCGAGTTCACCAAGGGCGCGTTCCCCGGCGTGGTCAACCTGCCGCTGATGACCGATGACGAGCGTCGGCGGGTCGGCACCTGCTACAAGCAACAGGGCCAGCAAGCGGCCATCGTGCTTGGGCATCAGTTGGTATCCGGTGCCACTAAGGCTGAACGTATCGAGCAGTGGGCGCAGTTTGCCCAGGCCAACCCCAACGGGTACCTGTATTGCTTTCGCGGCGGGCTGCGTTCGCAGATCGTGCAGCAATGGCTGAAAACCGAAGCCGGCATCGACTACCCGCGCGTCGGCGGTGGCTACAAGGCCATGCGTACGTTCCTGGTGGAGACCATCGAGCAGGCTACGGCCCAGTGTGACTTCGTATTGCTGGGCGGTTTGACCGGCACCGGCAAGACCGAGGTGCTCACCCAGTTGAACAACGCCTTGGACCTGGAAGGCCACGCCAACCATCGCGGTTCCAGCTTCGGCAAGCGTGCCACGACGCAGCCGTCCAACATCGACTTCGAAAACCGCCTGGCAGTGGACCTGCTGAAAAAACGCGCGGCGGGTATCGAACGCTTCGTGGTCGAGGACGAGAGCCGCATGATCGGCAGCTGCGCTCTGCCATTGCCACTGCACAAGGGCATGCAGGGCTTTGCGATGGTATGGCTGGAAGACAGCGTTGAAGGGCGCGTCGAGCGCATCCTGCGCGATTATGTGATCAACCTGTGCGCCGAGTTTATCGCGGTGTTTGGCGAAAACGGCTACGCGTTGTTTGCCGAACGCCTGACCCAGAGCTTGGCCAATATCCACAAGCGTTTGGGCGGCGAACGCTTCCAGCGGTTGCACGCGATCATGCAGGACGCCCTGGCGGAACAGGCGCGCAGCGGCGCCGTGGAGCTGCATCGCGGCTGGATCGAAGGGTTATTGCGCGAGTACTACGACCCGATGTACGCCTTCCAGCGCGAAAGCAAAGGCGCACGTATCGAGTTTGCGGGAGAGCAGGGCGCCGTGATTGCTTACCTGCGCGAGCGCGCCTTGATTAAAGGATAGCGGCGCCGATCAGCCCACATACCACCCCCACCAGCATGGTCAACCCGGCCACCGTCACCAGTACCCGCGCATCGAAATCCTTGCGCAGCATCAGCAGTGACGGCAGGCTCACGCTCGGCAGGGTCATCAGCAAGGCCACGGCCGGGCCGGCGCCCATGCCCAGGGTCATCATGGTTTGTACGATAGGGATCTCGGCTGCTGTAGGAATCACAAACAGCGTGCCGACAATCGCCAGCGGCACCAGCCATACCAGGCTGTTGGCCATGGCCCCGTCCACGTGGGGGAACAACCACACCCGCGCCGCGCCCAGCACCAGCACCGCGAGGATGTAGATAGGGATGGTGCTCCAGAACAGTTGCCACAGCGTGCGCAACCAGCGGGTCAGGAACGGTTTGGACTCTGCGGCGCTGACTTCGGCCACAGCATCCAGCGCCGCTTCCGGCACTTGGTCCGGGCGTGCGATGCGCTGCGCCACCAGCGAAACGCCCACCACCAGCACGATGCCCGCCACCAGCCGCAACGCGGTAAAGCCCCAGCCCAGCACAAAGCCCATGAACACCAGGGTGGCCGGATTGAGCACCGGGTTGGCGATCCAGAACGCCAGCGCCGCACCCACCGAGACCTGTTGGCGCCGCATGCCCGCCGCCACCGGTGCCGCGCAGCAACTGCACATCATGCCCGGCAAGGCGAACAGCCCGCCACGCACGGTCGAGCCCAGCCCGGCACGGCCGAACAGGCGCAGCAGCCAGTCGCGGGGGATCAGCACTTGCAGCAAGGAACCGAGGATTACCGCCAGCACAGCCGCTTTCCAGATCGCCAGGAAGTAAACCTGGGCGTAGGCCAGCGCCGCCGCCAGGGGCGAACTTTGCTGATCATTGAGAATCGAGGCGCCGATGCTGTGGTTATCCGCCGCCACAAACGCTTTGAAGTAGTAGGGCGACCATTTCACGTAGTAGAGGCCGACGCAGGCGACCAGCAGGAACAGCGCGGGTTTGCACCAGAATGACCAGCCCCGGGCGGGCTGGATGGAGGCAGGGTTGGACATGGTGATGATCCGTAGATGAGTCAATAGCGGCGCATCATACGCTCTCAGCTGTCAGCACTCACCTGTGTAGGTTCCGGGCAGGTCTGTTCGCCGTCGTTCAAGCCTTGTTTGTAGTTGCGGCTCAGCAGCGAGGCCTTGCCGTTGTGCCAGGTCAGTGTCAGTACATACAAGGTGTCGTAGTCGCTGCCGGACCAGTCGTCGGTGATGGTGTGTTTTTCACCGGAGGCTTCACTTGCCACTTTGTTGATCAACTCCGGCAGATAGCCGTGTGACCAGGCCGTGTAGATGGTGGCATTGTGATATTTGTCTTCGACCAGTTCATCAGCCAGGTCGCTGGTGTCGTTTGCCGAGAACTTGATATTCACCGGCAGGCCCAACTTGATGGCGCTGGGGCTGATGGTCATCAAGGGGCGAATGTAGCTGTAGGAGTTGTCCAGCTCACCTTCCTCGACATTGCGCGTCGGGTTGGCGGCGAAAACGAAATCGGCCTTGCCGAATTTTTCCGGCAATACCGTCGCCAGGTTCATTGCGCGGTTCAGGCCCTGGCAATTGAGCTGGCCCAGGCCGCCGGCGGGTTTTTCACCGTGGCGCAGGAATACCAGGGTTTGCACGCCGTCCACGGGCTGGGCGCGGCTTTCACGGGCGTCGAGGGCGGCGACCATGGCGCCGCTGACCAGCAGCAGCGGCAGCATGATGTAGGCGTAGTGGCTAAGGCGTTGCACAAGGCGCAGAGGCTTGATCTTCATGGTCGGTTCGAGTCTTCGTGCGTCACGTTAAGGCGGACAAGCCTGGCCCCGATGACGCCGGGGGCGTCTTGCGGTGTTCCCTGTCGAAATAGCGAGGTGCCTCCATTCACCGTGAGCGCTCTTAAGAGTGCGCGAGGGCGTATTGGTTCGCCCTCGCGGGATAATAGCCAGCGGATATTGCGTATTGATGACCCATGCAGGACAGCGTCCAGATGACTATGATGGGTACTTTCTGCCCCAGGGACCGCCCGATGAACTCACTCGCTGACTTTCCGATCCACAGCAAATGGCCTGCCCAACACCCTGAGCGCCTGCAGCTGTACTCGCTGCCCACGCCCAACGGCGTCAAGGTTTCGATCATGCTTGAAGAATTGGGCCTGCCTTATGAGGCGCACAAGGTCAGCTTCGACACGCAGGACCAGTTGTCCCCCGAGTTTCTGTCCCTGAACCCCAACAACAAAATTCCCGCGATCATCGACCCCAATGGCCCGTCCGGCCGGCCGCTGGCGCTGTTTGAGTCCGGCGCGATCCTGATCTACCTGGCCGAGAAAACCAGCCAGTTGCTCTCCGAAGATCCGGCGACACGTTATGAAACGATTCAGTGGCTGATGTTCCAGATGGGCGGCATCGGTCCGATGTTTGGCCAACTGGGGTTCTTCAACAAATTTGCCGGCAAAGCCTACGAAGACAAACGCCCGCGCGACCGCTACGCCGCCGAATCGCGCCGCCTGCTGCAAGTGCTGGAAAAACGTCTGCTGGGGCGCACCTGGATCATGGGCGATGACTACAGCATCGCCGATATCGCCACTTTCCCCTGGATCCGCAACCTGATCGGCTTCTACGAATCGGGCGATCTGGTGGGCATCGCCGACTTCCCCAATGTACTGCGCGCGCTGGATGGGTTTATCGCTCGACCGGCGGTGATCCGTGGCCTGAATATTCCGAGCTGAAGCATGCCGACCTTCGATTTCAAGCAACTGGATGTCTTCAGCAGCGTACCGCTCAAAGGCAACCCGCTGGCGGTGGTGCTTGGGGCGGACAGCCTCAGCGACCAGCAGATGGCCGACTTCGCCAATTGGACCAACCTCAGCGAAACCACGTTTTTGCTGACACCGCGCGATCCAAGGGCTGACTATCGGGTAAGAATTTTCACCACTGTGCAGGAACTGCCCTTCGCCGGGCATCCGACACTGGGCAGTTGCCACGCGTGGCTGAAAGCGGGCGGCGTGCCCAAAGGCGAAGTCATCATCCAGGAGTGCGAAGTCGGCCTGGTGCATATCCGCCGTCAAGGCGACGAGCTGGCGTTTATTGCGCCGCCCTTGTTGCGCTCAGGCCCGGTGCAAGACGACGTGCTGGAGCGCGTGCGCCAGGGGCTGAACCTTGCGCCGCAGGCAATCGTGCGCAGCCAATGGGTGGACAACGGCGCTGGTTGGCTGGCGGTGATGCTGGCCGATCGCCAGGCGGTACTCGACGTGCAACCTGACTACGCCCGATTGCTCGGCCTTGCGGTAGGCGTGATCGGCCCTTGCAACCCGGCGCACGACGACGTGGACGCGCAATTTGAAGTGCGCGGGTTTATCGCCGGTGACGGCGCTCCGGAAGACCCCGCCACCGGTAGCCTGAATGCCGGCGTTGCGCAATGGCTGCTGGGTGAGGAACTGGCGCCTGAGCACTATGTGGTCAGCCAAGGCACGGTATTGGGGCGCGCGGGGCGTATTCGCATTGAACGCCAAGGCGAAAATATCTGGGTCGGTGGTGCCGTCGCGGTGTGTATTGAAGGGCGTCTACAGCTCTAGATCAATGAATTATTACGGGCCGCGCAATACACTGTTGGCCCCTGGGCGTTTGTGCTACGGGGGGCTGGGGCATAAGCTTTTGCCCACAGTTTTTTGTCTTGCCCAGGAAAACCATGACCAGCCAGTTCCCCCAAGCCCGCCCACGCCGCCTGCGCCGCTCTCCGGAGCTGCGTGGTTTGTTCCAGGAAACCGAGTTCACCCTCAACGACCTGGTGCTGCCGATTTTCGTCGAAGAAGAAATCGACGACTTCGTGCCGATCACCAGCATGCCGGGCGTGCAGCGCATCCCTGAGAAAAAACTGGCCGGCGAGATCGAGCGCTATGCCCGCGCCGGCATCAAGTCGGTGATGACCTTTGGCGTGTCCCACCACCTGGACGCCAACGGCAGCGACACCTGGAAAGAACGCGGGCTGGTGTCGCGCATGTCCTCGATCATCAAGGACTCCGTGCCGGAAATGATCGTGATGTCCGATACCTGTTTTTGCGAATACACCGACCACGGCCACTGCGGCGTCATGCACGGCGCCCATGTCGACAACGATTTGACCCTGATCAACCTCGGCAAACAAGCCGTGGCCGCCGCCCGTGCCGGTGCCGACGTGATCGCACCGTCTGCCGCCATGGACGGCCAGGTCCAGGCCATCCGCCGCGCCTTGGACGACGCCGGTTTCACCCACATCCCGATCATGGCCTACTCGACCAAATTCGCGTCGGCCCTCTACGGCCCCTTCCGCGAAGCCGGCGGCAGCGCACTCAAGGGCGACCGCAAAAGCTACCAGATGAACCCGATGAACCGCCGCGAAGCCGTGCGCGAATCGCTGCTCGACGAACAGGAAGGCGCGGACGCCCTGATGGTCAAACCGGCCGGTGCCTATCTGGACATCATCCGCGACATCCGCGAAGCCTCACGCCTGCCGGTGGCGGCATATCAGGTAAGCGGTGAATACGCGATGATCAAGTTCGGCGCCCAGGCGGGGGCGATTGATGAGGACCGCGTGGTTCGCGAGACCCTGGGCTCGATCAAACGGGCGGGTGCGGATTTGATTTTTACCTACTTTGCGCTGGATTTGGCGTTGGCGGGGATCTAAAGCCTTTGCGAAACCCTGTGGTTCAGCGAGCGAGCTTTTGTGGTGAGCGAGCTTGCTCGCGTTGGGCTGCGTAGCAGCCCCACTACTGACCGCCGGTCTATCTGAAGAATCGCTTTGCCCTGACTGGCGCCGTGGTTTTATTCGCCGTGGTGTCTGGTGTTGGAGGGAGGTGGGGATAAGTGATTGGCGACCTGTCCCTGGGACAGACCAAGCAGTCAAGGTTGCATGAAGTACAAGTTGGACAGGGATCCAGTAATTTTTTTGGCTTTGCCTTTTTTCAGGTACTCGCTGAACTCAAGTTCTAGAGACTCTTTATGAGTGTATTTCTTATACTTGCTCGGCACTTCGCAAGCGTACATATATAACCTCCAAGAGTCGAAACCATCGATCCGTTCATCTGGGCCGTAATCAAAGTTGACACATATTTCAGATAGATAAACACTGCAACCAATCCCATGCAGCTCGTAAGTTACGTCGTCCGTGACTGAGCCTCGTTGCGGGATCTTCTTTGAGCGCCATAGCCTGAGAATGTTTTTTGTTCCAAATGATTGCTCAAGTAAATCTGTCGCTTTTTTACTTGCGCTAAATACTCGGTTATCAAGTTTTCTAGGGTCTGGGTTTTCATCGTCTTGGTAGGTGGTGGGCTGGGTATATTTTTCTGTCGCTTTGTTTGTTATTTTCAATTCGCACGGTTCTGTTGGAAAGGGCTCTCTTATTGATACTTTGCCTATTAACGGTTTTCATAGAGGTTTCAGTGTTAATTTATTTAATCTGTTTTTGTCTAGCTGTGGAGATAGTCGTACACATCTTTTTTTGATTCTCTCTATATTTAAAGAGTTTTTCGATGATGTTGTTTGCATGTTCGCCATGACATATGAGCTGTGCGATTATGTGGGGAAGTCATCGCCAATTGTGAGTGGCGATTTTTTGTCATCGACGATTGCTTTGGTATTGAAGTGTGGGCCGTGATTGCCTTTTTTATGACCTAAGGAATGTTCGCGAATTTCAACTATTTTACCGTTTGACTAGGGGGTGCTTACCTTATTTGCAAGAATATCTTTATCCGATGTTGACGCTGAATGTTTGGGTGAGGTTAGCTGTGAATGTATTCGTACACCCCTGTATGGGAGATTTCCTCAATGTTTAAGGTGCTGATCGCATGTTCTAGTCTGGGTGCATGTATAGAGTGACATATGACTTGAGCGACGCCATGTGTTTCAGTGTCATAAAACCTGAATGCCAAATTTTCTTCATCTGCCAATATTAATTTCAAGTCGTCAGTAGTGGAGATGTATTTTAAATGACTTAGTCGCTGCCACAATAGCTCTACTTGGTAGTCTTGTTTTGCCATTAAGGTTACATGGCTACGATATGTCTTTAACTTTTTTGGATCTATATGTTCTGGATTGGTGTTTAGATGCTCAACTCCTGAATAAATTGAGGTTTCTTCATTTTTTCTGAATATGTCTTTGAGTGCTGAGCTTTTCGCAAAGCGCTTTAACGCTAGGTACTCCTGTGTCTTGCTGTATTTGGGAGCTCTTGTGGTGTACCAAGTGAGTATTACTGGCCACTCATGTTTCAATACTAGTGCGAGGGCGAGCCAAGTTTTCCATACGCTTTCAAAGTCTTGATTGAGAAATGTGATCGTGACATACCCTTGGTCTTCTGTTGGATGTGGGTAGGCCCAGGGGTGTATACCGGTTTTGTGTATGAAGACTGTGTCCATTGATCACCTTTTAAAATACGTATGAGAGTCAGTGCCGATGTCTAACGGAACTTTTACACCCTCTACGGTTACCTCGGTATTGAAGTGTGGAGCATGATTGCCTTTTTCATGACCTAACGAATGTTCACGAATTTCTACATCTCTATAAAGTAATTTGAATTCGTAAACCCTTCCTTGAATGTAGCGATCTTGGTCAGTGATGATCTCTCGGTAAACACGTTCGGGATGCTGAGTCTTAGGTACACCTCCAATTTTTTTTGCCCTTTTAAGAGCTCCATTTCTAGAAAGATTGGTATCAAAGCCTTTGGGTATCTCAGCGTCACCCTCATTGACTTTAACGTTTTCCGCCGGATTTTCTGAGCGTTTTTTGGGTTTACATCCATCCTCCCCCGGACACCTGCTCAACCCTAGCGGGTCCACCCACCCCGTAGGATTGGGCACGTACTGGTAGGCGTTGATCCCACCCGCCAGCTTCACCGGATCTGGCGTCAGGTAGCGACCAATGTCCGGACTGTAGTAGCGATGGCGGTTGTAGTGCAGTCCGCTTTCCGAATCGAAGTATTGGCCTTGGAAACGCAGCGGGTTGTCGACTTTTTTTACGTCGAGACGGCTGATTTGGCCGTAGGCGCGGTAGTGGGCGGACCAGACGATTTCGCCGTCTGGAGTGGTGAGTTCCTGGGGCGTGCCGAGGTGGTCGAGTTGGTAGTGGTAGGGCTGGGTTTCGTCTGGGCCGAAGCCTTCCAGCAGCGCCAGCGGCCGAAAGCTGTCCGGTTCATAGATAAAACTGCGATGCCGATCCGCATGGTGTTCGGCGATCAGTTTGTCGCCTTGCCAGAAAAACTCGGTCGTTATGCCATCGACGGTTTTGCTGATGCGCCGCCCAAACGGGTCATAGCGGTAGCTGGCGGTTTGGCCGTTGGGCTGGGTAATGCCGATCAGCCGGTGCTGGCAGTCGTAGCGGTACTCGGTGACTAACGCATGCCCGCGGCCGCGCCGTTCGCGGATGAGGTTGCCGAAGGCGTCATAGTCGTAATGCCGGTCGCCCTGGATCATCAGGCGGTTGCCCGCCACGATGTCCGGGCCGGGACGGTCGTGCATCAGCAGGTTGCCGGCCGGGTTGTGGCCGAAACGTTCCTGCAGGTCCTGCGAGTGGTCGGCGCGGGTGAGGCGGCCTAGTGGGTCGTAGCGGTAGTGGTGTTCGCCTTTGCGGGTGTCGTTCAGGCGAGTGAGGTTGCCGGCTTTGTCGTAGTCGTAGTGGCGTTGGTAGAGGTGGTTTTCCTGCTGCGTGACGCTGTGGGCGTGCAGGCGGTGCTGGTCGTCGTAGTGGTAGTGGCTGAGCAGTTGACCTTGTTGGCGTTGGTGCTCTTGGCCGGCTTTGAAAAGGTGGGAAGTCAGCAGTGTGCCGTTCAACTCAACGGTGGCGAGTTGGCCGCCTTTGGCATGGTTGAAGGTCAGTCGATTGTTGTCCGGCAAGCGCAGGTGTTGCAGTTGACCGCAGACGTCGTAGCCATAACGCAAGGTGCCCCAGCCTTGATGCTCGGCGGTCAGGCGGTTTTGTGTGTCGTACTCGTAGGCCAGCGCCCAGTGGCCGTCGTCGACGCTGAGGAGGTTGCCTTGGCGGTCGTAGGCGTAATCAACGGTATTGCCGTCGGGCAGGGTTTTTCGTACAAGGCGGCCGGCGTGATCGCGCTGGTAAACGGTAACTAGCTGACTGCTATCGTCGCCGTGTTCGGTTTTTTCCTGAAGGTTGCCGTTAAGGTCGTAGACGTAGGCGGTGCGCTGGCCGTCGAAGCCGATTTCCTGCTGGATCAGGCCGTTGGGGTGGTAGTTGAGCCGGTAGGTTTCGCCGACTTCGTTTTCGATTTCGGTGAGCAGCAGTCGGGCGTTGTCGTAGCGGTAGTTGACCTGGCTGCCATCGGCGTTGAGGCGGCGGCTGATCAGGTGCAGGCCATCGGCGTATTCGTAGCGGGTGACGTGGCCGCGTTCGTCGCGTTCGGCGGTGATTTTTCCGTAGGGGTTGTAGCTGTATTCGCGGGTTGCGCCGCCCGGCAGTACAACACGCGTTAACCGACCAACGCTGTCCCATTGATACCCGGTCAGCGCGCCCTGTTCATCCTCGCGGGCAATCTGGCGGCCCAGATCATCGTAGCGATAGCGCTTGGTGTCGCCATTGGGCAGTTGCTCTTCAAGGAGCTGACCGCGTTCATTCCACACCAGGCGATGACAACTGTGGTCGGGATACCAAACCCCCGTCAGTTGCCCGTATTTGTTGTAGCTGTAGTCCGTCACCTCACCATCGGGATCGGTCCTACGCGTTACGTCGCCCTGATCGTTACGCTCGTACTTCCAAACCGCCTCACCACGCCGCACCACCCGTACGAAGCCGTTGTCATGCTCGTAGGACGTCGGCGCGTCATCCCCCGGAAACACCGCCACCAAGCGTCCGGCATCGTCGTACTGATACGCCGTCACCGCCCCGAGCGGATCCTGCTCGACCGTCAGTCGACCCTTGTCATCGTAGGATTTGAAGTGCTGAGCGCCGTCCGGATCAATGCGCTGCACCAGCCGTGCGCGGTCATCGTGGACGTACACTTCCTGACTGCCATCGGCGTTCTGCACGACCACGCGGCCGTCCTCACCCCAGGCATACCGCGTGTCCATCTGCGAAAAACTGGCCCAGTGCCGGACACAGCGTGCCGCCTTGCCGGAGCGTTCCCACTCCCAAAAGAAGCTCGCCCCACCGGCCAGTCCACGCTCCAGAATGACGTGCTGCTCGTCGTACCGATAAACCTCGCTTTCGCCGACGGCGTTGGTCGCCGAAACCAGTCGTCCGGCGTCGTCATAGGCGTAGGAAACAACGCTCTGTTCCGTGATCCATTCGTAAGGCTCGTACCCCTTGGCCCGCTGAACCTGGTAATCCACCGCCACCATGCGGCCCAGTTCATAGCGCAAACACAGCGAGCGCCCCACGCCGTTATCCAACCGTGCAATACGCCCCACCACATCCCGCGAAATCCGCAGGCGGTTGTCATACGCATCGCTGATCGAGACCAGCACCCCGTCACGAAAGTGATAAAACCGCGAGGCCTGGGCCAGCACTAACTCATCCGGCGAAGCCCCCAAATAGATCGCCGCTTCAGCCAGGCTGTTGGTGATCGCCGGTCGCGCCTCGGTCGGCAGTGGAAACGAAACAGTACGGTTTTCATGGTCGGTCCACACCACCGAATCGCCCGAAACAGAAAGCCGCTGCGCCAGCGAATGACTCCAGCCAAACCCCAGCCCAACATCCACTTCCACCGCGCTGGTGCGGTACAAACGGGTCCACTCAAACGGCAATATCCCGTCCAAAACACCATCGGTGAGGGTGAGCAATTCCTCCCCAGTGACCATCGACACCGGGCAGCCATTGGTCGCTGTTTTGTCCGCCGAAGTCGCCGCGTCACCCTTGGGATTCGTAGCCACGACCGGCACATCATCGACAGACTCCTGCCGAACCAATACCGTCCGCTGGGACTTGTTACGAACCAACGGAACAGGGTTCGAAACCACGTGTTCCCCAGCCTTCAACGACGCCACCGGAATCGTCTTGATCGGCGTCGCCGCACTGCCCAGCAGTAATGGCCTGGCCGCTGCGACATGCGGTTCCAACCCTGGCCTCACAAGGTGCCTGGCCAGCAGCTCCAACAACCCCCGCACCCGTGCGGACTTGATGGCCCCCAGCGCCTGAGCACCCAGGCGCAGCGTCACGCCCGTGCCTGCCGTCGCCCACATCAGCAGTAGATTGATCAAGACCTCGCCGGTGATCTCGCCGAGCAATTCGAACATCTGCGGCGGCGGCAGCAGGCGTATCCAGCTGACCATCGCCGAGATAAAAATGAACAACAGCGGCTCATCACTCAGCACCAGCAACGCGTGGGCAATGGCGTCGCTGCCGAGCGTCAGCAGTTCATCGAGGTCGGCCTGAGAGATGTACGCCAACAACTTTTCGCTGTTGGCCTGTAGATCCGATAACAGCTCATACACCTGCGTGATGTTGTCCCACAGGTTGTAGAGCGCCTGAGCCAAACCGCTGGAAAACGCCGCGCCTTGCATTGCGCTGCGTTGCAAAGACGGGGCGTCGGCAAACTCGTCCCACTGGGGCTTGAAGGTCTTCGCCCACTCATCGCGCAGGCCCGTTTCCAGCCCGGCGATCACCGATTGATAGGAGGCATACAGCGCCTTGACGTGATCCGTGGAAACGTCGGGATAAAACGTAATTTGGTATTGTTGGTCGCGGGTACATTCCTGGATTTCAAGCGTGCCGCCGGGGCCGATGGTTCGATGGATGGGCGGTCCCGTCGGGCTGCCATCCCGGGCGATGGCCTGCAGCATTACCGGCGTGTTGCCGATAGGCACGAAGCGCGTGCTTTCAAACAGATGCACCAGGGTCATCGACCCCTGAGCATCACACGTGGCGACCACTGTGCTGGGTTTTCTGGAAGAGACCGGCGCGATCAACGCAACCTCTTCGCCGACTTTGAAAACCTGCTCCACCTCAAGCGCCGAGCCACTCCAGACGCTTTCGGTCCAGTCGTCGAAGGTGTTCAGGCAATTACGCAAGTCACGCAGGACGCGTTCAACATCCGGCGCGTCGGCATCCATGGGCGCCAGAACGAAGCTGGCAATAACCGGAATCAAGAGGCAGCCCTGGTGGGCAGGGCATTAACGGATAGGTACATGGCGGTCCCTCGCACTGAATGATCAGGCGAGAGACTTTGGAGAGGTTTATCAGGTAAAGAAGTCGGCGCTGTTCGCCAGGACGGCTAGGAGGTTTCGCCAAAACTTCGGGTAAATGCGGGGGCCGTCGTAGGAGCTGGATTACAGGTTAAGCAGTCCTACAGCTTCAAGTTACCGGTAGGGTCAATCACAGTATCTGTGCGACCGGAGGAAAAGCGTGTCCGCGCGGGATGGCGCAGGCCGAACGTTCCCGGCAACCTGGCGAACCCACGCCAGACTTACCGGTCCATATCGCAACGCCCGGCCCATCGCCTTCAAGGAAGCCCAATGTCCCTACGCCGCCTGATCCTGTGCCTCACCCCCTGGCTGGTGTTGGCCGGTTGTTCCACTTCACGCGGCCCGCAGCAGCCGGAGCGCAGCGAGGCCGAGGTGAAGGCGCAGATCGTGCGCTTGCTGCCGGCCAAGGTAGCGGATCGCAATGGCTGGGCCCAGGACATCTACACTGCCTTCGATACCCAGAAGATCTACCCCAGCACCGAGAACATCTGCGCCGTGCTGGCGGTAACCGAGCAGGAGTCGACGTTTCAGGTCGACCCACCCGTGCCGAACATGGGCAAGATTGCCCAGGACGAAATCCTGCGCCGGGCCGGCAAGGTGCATGTGCCGGCCTTTGTGGTGCGCAGCGCGCTGCAGCTGAAGTCGCCCAGCGGCAAGTCCTACGCCGACCGTTTGAACGCGGCGCGCACCGAGAAAGATCTCAGCGGTATCTTCGATGATTTCATCAGCATGGTGCCACTGGGCAACACCCTGTTTGGCGGCTTCAACCCGGTGCATACCGCCGGCCCGATGCAGGTCAGCATCGACTTTGCGCAGCAACAGGCGCGGGGTTATCCCTACACGGTGGACGGCACGATTCGTCGGGAGGTTTTCACCCGGCGTGGCGGCATGTACTTCGGCATCGCCCACTTGCTGGGTTATCCGGTGAACTACGACCAGCCGCTGTACCGCTTCGCCGACTTCAATGCCGGCTGGTACGCGAGTCGCAATGCCGCGTTCCAGGCGGCGGTCAGCCGGGCTTCGGGCACTGAGCTGGCGCTGGATGGCGACTTGATCCGTTATGGCTCATTGCTGCCCGGCACCACCGAACTGGCGGTACGTTCCCTGGGCGCCAGGCTGGACGTGCGTAACCCCAGCATTCGCAGCCAACTGGAGCAGGGCGAGCGGTTGGATTTTGAAGACACCACCCTCTACAAACGCGTGTTTGCCCTGGCCGACAAGGCCAACGGCGCGCCGATGCCACGGGCGATCCTGCCGGGCATCGTGCTCAAGAGCCCGAAGATCACCCGCAACCTCACCACGGCCTGGTTTGCCAAGCGCGTCGATGAGCGCTATCAGCGCTGTATGAAGCGCTGACTACGTGCGGCGGCGCACAAACTTGCGCCACAGCCACACCCACAACCAGACCACCGGGAACGCCAGGATCACGAAGGGCAGCACGTAACTGGCGCGTTCCAGGGCGTCAGCGGTGCCTTCCAGCATATTCGTACCCAGGTTGCTGAACATCCGGCTCAAGCGTGACGATTGGTTCGCGCCGTCCGCGGAGCGGAAGTTCAAGGTGACACGGTTGGTGTCGAGACGACGTTGCTGGCCGGCCGCGACCTGGGCCAGCGCTTGCAGATCATTTTCGATGGCGGCCTCTTCCTTGCTCAAGGCGATCAGGTCGCTGACGGTGATGTCCTTGCGCTTGGCCAGTTCGTCGAGGCGTTGTTGCTGGGCTAGCAGGCGGTCCTGGCGGCGGCGCACATCGTCGACGGCGTCGGCCAGATCCTCGGCGGTCGTGATGCGCTGGCCGAGCTTACCGCCTTCAGCGGCCAGGGCGACCATTGGTTCTACGCCGTTGGGGGCGATGCGCAGGATGATCTCGCCGCCGTTGCTGTCTTCGGTGATGCCCAGGATATTGCAGGCGCCGAACCGCGCCGTTTCGCAGGCCTCACGGGTGGCCTGCATGCGCGGCGCGAGCAGGGCGCCGGGCAGGGCCAAGGTCAGTTCGTGTTCGTAGGCCAGTTGTGCGCCGGCCCGGCCTTGTTCGCCACTGATGGCGGCGGCGCGGGAGTGCTCCTTGGGCGAGCAGCCGCCCAGCGCCAGGCCGGTCAGCAAGATCAATAGCGGGACGCGAAGCGGGTTGCCGTCCAGATGGCGCATTGCGGATCCTTAAGATGTGCGGGGGAAATTGGCGGCGATTAAAGCGGGTCCGGCGGATTAACGCAAAGTATCGCGCAAGATTTGCACGCCTGATGGTGGTGGCCGGGGTTCGGGAGCAGGCGTACATCTTGAGCCTGACATCAAGGAAGAACGCATCATGATCACTCACACTGTGCCCGAAGGGTTTGTTTCGTTGCCCCGCAGCAGCCCACTGCTGGATCTGCTTGGCCCGGCATACTGCCGGGGCGAAGGCCTGGGATTAGAAATCGGCCTGCGCGCCGACAATCGCCATGCCAACGGGCGCGGCACCGTGCATGGCGGGGTGTTGGCGACGCTGGCGGATATCGGCATGGGCTACGCCATGGCGTTTTCCAGCGAGCCGCCGTTGCCATTGATTACAGCGAGCATGACCGTGGATTACCTGGGGGCGGTGCAGGTGGGGGAGTGGGTCGTGGTGCGGTTGGAGCATCACAAGCGCGGGCGCCAAATGGCGTTTGCCACGGTGAGCCTGCAGATAGGGGAGAAGGTGGTGGCACGGGCGAATGCGGTGTTTGCGGTGCCTCAATCTCACAGGTAACGAAGATCGGGTGTGGGAGGGGGCTTGCTCCCACATTTGAACGGCGTTTTTTCAGGTCTACCGGATAAAGGAAAGGCCCGGTTTTCGTGGAACCGGGCCTTTCCAGTGTTGCTCTTTGAATCAGCTGCGTTCAAGGGCCAGGGCGACGCCTTGGCCGCCACCGATGCACAACGTTGCCAAGCCTTTCTTGGCATCGCGCTTGATCATTTCATGCAGCAGGGTCACCAGCACGCGGCAGCCCGAGGCACCGATCGGGTGGCCGATGGCGATGGCGCCGCCATTGACGTTGACCTTGTCGGCATCCCACTCCAGCTCTTTGCCCACCGCCAGTGATTGCGCGGCGAAGGCTTCGTTGGCTTCGATCAGGTCCAGGTCGCTGAGCTTCCAGCCGGCCTTGTCCAGGCATCGACGGGTGGCCGAAACCGGGCCGATGCCCATGATGGCCGGGTCGACGCCTGCGTTGGCATAGCTGGCGATGCGGGCCAGGACGGGCAGCCCCAGGGACTTGGCTTTGTCGGCGCTCATCAGCAACACGGCGGCCGCGCCGTCATTGAGGCTGGAGGCGTTGCCGGCGGTTACGCTGCCGTCTTTCTTGAATGCCGGCTTGAGCTTGCCCAGCGATTCGGCGGTGGTACCGGCGCGAGGTTGTTCGTCCACCGCGAAAGCTACGGGGTCGCCCTTGCGCTGCGGGATCAGGATCGGCGTGATTTCGTCGACAAAGCGTCCGGCTTCGATTGCCGCGCTGGCCTTTTGCTGAGAAGCGGCGGCAAAGGCATCCTGGGCTTCGCGGCTGATGCCGTACTTGTCCACCAGGTTTTCGGCGGTGATGCCCATGTGATAGTCGTTGAACGCATCCCACAGGCCATCGCTGATCATGCTGTCGACCATCTTGGCGTGGCCCATGCGCAAACCGGTGCGCGCAGCGGGCAGTACGTACGGTGCCAGGCTCATGTTCTCCATGCCGCCGGCGATGATCACGTCGGCGTCGCCGCAACGGATCGCCTGGGCACCGAGGTGCAGCGCCTTGAGGCCCGAACCGCAGACTTTGTTCAGGGTCAGGCTCGGCACGGCGTGGGGCAGGCCGGCGAGGATCGAGGCCTGGCGCGCCGGGTTCTGGCCGCTGCCTGCGGTGAGCACCTGGCCGAGGATCACTTCGTCGACCTGGGCCGGGTCCAGACCGGTCTGTTCCAGCAGGCGACGGATGACGGCGGCGCCCAGTTCCGGTGCCGGAATATTCGCCAGCGAACCCTGGAAGCTGCCCACGGCGGTGCGGGTGGCAGCAACAATCACGACGTCTTGCATGGAATCTGTCCTCACTGGAAGTGCATTTCTGGAACGTGGTCCGGGACGATCAGTTTACCGGCGGTCTTGCTCACAATCTCTTCAACGCTGACGCCAGGTGCGCGTTCCTTGAGGACAAAAGCGCCATTTTCGATTTCAAGGTACGCAAGGTCCGTCAGTACCCGCTTGATGCAGTTGGCACCGGTCAGCGGCAGGCTGCATTGGCTGAGCAACTTGGATTCACCGTCCTTGGAGGCATGGGTCATGATCACGATGATATTTTCCGCGCCGGCCACCAGGTCCATGGCGCCGCCCATGCCCTTCACCAGCTTGCCGGGGATCATCCACGAGGCGATGTTGCCGTGCACGTCCACTTCAAACGCACCGAGCACGGTGAGGTCGACATGGCCGCCGCGAATCATTGCGAAGGACTCGGCGGAGGAGAAGATCGACGCGCCGATACGCGCGGTCACGGTTTGTTTGCCGGCGTTGATCATGTCGGCGTCAATGGTTTCTTCGGTCGGAAACGGACCCATGCCGAGCAGGCCATTTTCCGATTGCAGCATCACTTCCATGCCTTCGGGGATGTAGTTGGCCACCAGGGTCGGAATGCCGATGCCGAGGTTCACGTAAAAGCCGTCCTGCATTTCGCGGGCGACGCGTTGAGCCATTTGTTCGCGGGTAAGAGCCATTTTATGAGTCCTTATTGTTCGGGCTGGGGCAGATTATTTGCGCACGGTGCGCTGTTCGATGCGCTTTTCGAATGTGCCGCAGATGATCCGGTCGACGTAGATGCCAGGGGTATGGATCTGCGCCGGGTCCAGCTCGCCCGGTTCGACGATTTCCTCGACTTCGACCACGGTGATCTTGCCGGCGGTGGCGGCCAGTGGGTTGAAGTTCTGGGCGGTGTGGCGGTAGATGACGTTGCCGAAGTGGTCGGCTTTCCAGCCTTTGACGATGGCGAAGTCGCCCATAATGGACTCTTCCATCAGGTAGGGGCGGCCGTTGAATTCGCGGGTTTCCTTACCTTCGGCGACGGGGGTGCCGACGCCGGTGGCGGTGAAGAAGGCCGGAATGCCGGCACCGCCTGCGCGCATTTTTTCCGCCAGGGTGCCTTGGGGGGTGAGGACTACTTCGATTTCGCCGCTGAGCAATTGCTTCTCGAACAGGGCGTTTTCACCCACGTAGGAGGCAATCACTTTGCTGATCTGCTTTTGCTCCAGCAGCACGCCCAGGCCAAAACCGTCGACGCCGCAGTTGTTGGAAACCACCGTCAGGTCGCGAGTGCCTTTGCGCTTGATCTCATTGATGAGGTTTTCCGGAATGCCGCATAGGCCAAAACCGCCGGCAAGCACGGTCATGCCGTCTTCCAGGCCTGCCAGTGCTTCCTCGTAGGACGCCACGCGTTTGTCGAAACCTGCCATGTGCATGCACCTCTATTTATTATGTGTGGGCCAGCCAATGAGCCGAGTGTTGCGCCGACGCATTGATTTGTTAAGTTGTTTTTTTAGGTCGATTGATTTAGAAAACAGCATAGTCCATCCCTTTCGGAGCAGCGCCATGACGGTTAAACAAATGCGTGCCTTCCTGGCCGTGGCCCAGAGCCTGAGTTTTGCCGCTGCCTGCGAGCGCCTGCACCTGTCCCAGTCGGCGCTGAGCCTGACCATCAAGGGGCTGGAGGAAGGGCTGGGCGGTCGCCTGTTTAGCCGTAACACCCGCAACGTGGCGCTGACTCCCGAAGGTGAATCCTTGTTGCCGTTGGCGCGTCGATTGATTGCCGACTGGGACAATGCCGAAGATGAGCTGCGCCAGCGCTTTACCTTGCAGCGTGGGCGCGTCACGGTGGCGGCGATGCCGTCGTTCGCAGGCAATTTACTGCCGCCGATCCTGAAGATATTCCGTGCGCGTTACCCTCAGGTGAATGTGACGGTGCATGACCTGATCAACGAGCAGGTGCTGGAGATGGTCCGCGACCGCCAGGTGGAGCTGGGCGTTGCGTTTGAGCCGGCAGAGGGGTCTTCATTAGCGTTTACGCCGCTGTACCTGGACCGTTTCATCGCTGTGGTGCCGGGTGACTCGCCGTTGGCGCAATGTGACGAGATCGCCTGGAAAACCTTGCTGGAACAGCCTTTCATCACCTTGCAGCGGCCGTCCACCGTGCGGGTCATGCTGGAGGAGCACTTGGGTGCCTTGCAGATGAAACTGCCCGTGGCCCTGGAAAGCCATCAATTGGCAACGGTGGGTAAGATGGTTGCCAGCGGCCTGGGCGTAAGTGCCGTGCCGGCGTTATGCGCGCAGCAGATGGAGGAGGCGGGGGCCCATTGCATTACATTGAATGGCCCGGTGATCGAACGACCGATTGGCGTGTTGACCAAGCCGGGGCATGAACTGTCGGCGGCGGCGCAGGTGTTATTCGATATTTTTCGCAGTGAGGCGGAACAACGCAGGTTTCCAACTTTTTGAAAAGTGCCAACAAACACAAGTGGGAGTTGGCAAGCCAACTCCCACTTGAGGTCGAGATTTAGTTAGTAGTAACGATCGATCACTTTAACTTGCGAGCTGTCTTTGAAAGAGTCCCAAGCATGGTTAAGTGTGTCGAATACCTGCTCGATAAAGTTGCGATCGGCTGCGGCCTTCTTGCCGACATAACCCTGGCCGCGGCGGTACATCTTCAGGCGCGCCGCCAGCTCACGGTGATTGCGGTCAAACTCGGCTTCTTCGGTATGGGGCGCCAGGCAGTCAATTTGCACTTCGCCCGATTTTCCTACCCACAGAATATGATCGTCGAGTGTATCTTTCTGCGCTGCGAACATCTCAGCCAATTCATCGATAGTAGGTTGATTGTTCAGATTCATGTGTAAGCCCCTTGACCAGTTGGCGATCTATCAGTTGATTCCGTTAAAACTGCTTAGTTGTCTCCGGCGTTAAACGCCGGGCGTCAGTGACGGTCTGCCGAATACGGGCAGGGTCTTGAACCTGATGCATGTAGTTTTGCTGATGAACTGCTACGCAATGCATTCATAACGAAGACAAGCAGCCTTTGAGCTTCTTGTACCCGTTCCTTTCGGAACCGGTCAGCTTCATCAATCTGCCTTGTGGGCAGTGCACATCCGGAAAAAACAGCTCGGCGGTCAGACGAGCGCTTTCAAAACATCTGTTACCAACGCTCCCGATGCGGGAGACGTCTAGATCATGCAAGGACAAAAAGGTTACGTCAACGGTTATGTAGTGATTATTTTTGCGCACTACATAAACTTCAGGCGGGGCGGTGGGATGCGTGGAAACGTGACCTTGGCGTCATTTTTTGGAACGGTTGGTCGCTTGAACGAGGGGGAAACTCCACGCAAGCCCCTCATTGCCGTGTGTTGTTTGCCCTATCCGAGTCGCTCTGCAAGCAGCGGCAACAGCGCCTCGCAAGAGGCTTGGATTTTCACCTGCAACAGTTCATCCCCACGGGTCTTGCCCAGGTTGATAGCGATCACCGGCTTGCCTTGCTCGACCATGGCCTTGCACAGGCGAAACGCCGAATAAGCCATCAGCGACGAGCCCACCACCAGCAGTCCTTCTGCACACTCCACTGCAGCCATTGCCTTCGCCGCCGTCGGTGGGGCGACGTTCTCGCCGAAAAACACCACATCCGGCTTCAAGCGTTGGCCGCCGCAGTGGGGGCAGTGTGGGACCTGGAAGCGCTCTTCAAACGCCGGGTCGAGCAGGGTATCGCCATCGGGTGCCTGCACGGCATCGACGCCGGCCAGGTAGGGGTTATCAAGCTCCATCATTCGCTGGATCACATCGCGCTGGCTGCACTGCCCGCAATCCAGGCAAAGCACGCGGTGCAGGCTACCGTGCAACTCGATCACATCATGGCTGCCGGCTTGATCATGCAGGGTGTCGACGTTCTGGGTAACAAGGCCGGTGATGCGCTGGCGCTGTTGCAGGTTCGCGAGCGCCCTATGGGCATTGTTCGGCTGGGCGATGCGTACTCGCGGCCAGCCGAGCATCGCCCGCGCCCAGTAACGGCGTCGTGCTTGCGCGGTGGCCAGGAATTCCTGGTACATCATCGGCGCCTTGCCTCGACGCACCCCTTCGCTGTCGCGGTAGTCGGGGATTCCCGATGATGTGCTGATGCCTGCCCCCGTCAACACCAGAAAGCGTCGATCGGCCATGGCTCGGTACAAGGTATCGAGATGGTCTTCCTGATGTGCCAGGGTATCGAGCATGGTTTCTCCTATTCGCCGCGGATGTACTGCTCCAGTTGCTTGATCAGGTCAGCCTGTTCCGCGATGGCTTCCTTGACCAGGTCACCGATGGAGAGCAGGCCCAGCAGTTTGCCGTCTTCGACCACGGGCAGGTGGCGCAGGTGACTGTCGGTCATGATGTTCATGCACTCTTCGACACTTTTATGGGTATCGACGGTGATCACTGGCGAACTCATCACTTCGTGGACCTTGGTGGTGACCGACGACAGGCCCTTGAGCATGATTTTGCGCGCGTAGTCACGTTCGCTGATGATGCCCACCACCACGTCATCCTTGACCACCGGCAAGGCACCGACGTTTTTCTCCGACATGCGCACCAGCGCTTCAAACACGGTGTGATCCCATTTGATGGTGTGGACGTCCTGGTTTTTTTGGTCCTTGGCTTTGAGCAATTGTGCGACGGTTTTCATGGCAGCCACTCCGGAGTTGTTATTGGGACGTCAGCGGGTCACCTACAGAATCCTAGACCGCCTGCGTCGGGGCAAGATCTAAAGCGGCGTTAAACCCGTCGAAAAACGTCATTTACCGGTTTTTTTGTACGTTTACCCTGCAATAACCGGTTTTTTACCGCGCTTGGGGCTGGCCGCTGCTTTGCGTGATGCGGTTTTGCGCTTGTTTTTCCATGGCGTGGCGCCTTTGCCCGCCGGACTGGCGGGGCCGGTGATGGTCATGCGCATGCCATTGCAGCGCGCTACCTGTTTGCTCATCCAGGCAGCCTGCTTGGCGACGAATTCTTCCAGGCTCATCTCGCCGCTTTGCACCATGTCCAGCGCCTGCTCCCAGATGGCGGTGGTGCCAGGATCTGCGATGGCACGGGGTACCGCGTCGATTAGGCTGAACGCCGCCGGGGTGGCCGATAGCGCCTTGCCGTTTTTGACCAGGTAGCCTCGGTCCAGCAGCCCTTGGATAATCCCGGCACGGGTGGCTTCGGTGCCGATGCCGGTGGTGTCCTTGAGCTTTTGCTTGAGCAGCGGGTCCTCCACCAGTTTGGCGACGTTTTTCATCGCCTTGATCAGGTCGCCTTCGGTGTAGGGCTTGGGCGGTTGGGTCCACAGGTCCTTGAGGTTGACCTTGGCCACGGCATAGTCCTGGCCCTGCATCAGCGCCGGCAGGGCTTGCGGTGCGGGGGCCTCACGGCCCTTGGCTGGCGCCAGGGCTTCTGGCAGGGCGCGCTTCCAGCCCGGTTCGATGATGACTTTGCCCACCGCGCGCAACGCAAACCCGGCACAGTCGAAATCCGCCTGGGTGCGATCGTACTCATGGTTGGGCAGGAACTGCGCCAGGTACCGCGCGCGAATCAGCGTGTATACCGCGCGATGCTTGCCACTGAGTTGCCCCACCTCCTTGCCGGCCCCGGTGGGGATGATGCCGTGGTGGGCGCTGACCTTGGCGTCGTTCCAGGCCCGTGAGCGACGCTGCGGATCGACATGGGGCATCAGCTCGGCCACCGCCGGGTCGGCGCGGCCCAGCGCGGCAAGAATCTTCGGGGCCTCGCTGTGCTGGCTCAATGGCAGGTAGCCGCAGTCACTGCGCGGGTAGGTGATGGCTTTGTGGGTTTCGTAGAGCGACTGGGCGATATCCAGGGTTTCCTGGGCGCCGAGGCCGAGCTTCTTGGAGCAGATCTCCTGCAGCGTGCCGAGATCGAAGGGCAGGGGCGCCACCTCGCGCATGCGCTCGGTGCGCAGTTTCAGCAGCCGGGCGCTGGCGGCATTGCTCATTGCATCGGCGGCTTCGCGGGCCAGTCGCGGGTTGAGGCAGCGACCTTGATCGTCGCAGGCGTCCTCGGCTGCGCGCCATTGCGCGGTGAAGGTCATGCGCGCGTGGCGCAGGTCCACATCGATGGCCCAGTAAGCCACCGGTACGAAATCGGCGATGCTGCGGTCGCGGTCCACCACCAGGCGTAAGGTCGGCGTTTGCACCCGGCCCACCGGCAACACACCTTGATAGCCGGATTGACGTCCAAGCAGGGTAAACAGGCGGCTCATGTTCATGCCGATCAGCCAGTCGGCGCGCGAGCGGCCCAGGGCCGAGTGATACAGGCTGAACGTTTGCGCGCCGGGCTTGAGCGCCGCCAGGGCCTTGCGAATGGAGGCATCGTCCAGCGCCGACAGCCACAGGCGCTGAATCGGCCCGCGATAGCGGCAATGCTCCACCAGCTCGCGGGCGATCATCTCGCCCTCGCGGTCGGCGTCCGTGGCGATCACCAGTTCCTGGGCCTCCCCCAGCAAGCGCTTGACGGCCTTGAACTGGCTGGCGGTCTTGGGCTTGACCTGCATTTTCCATTTTTCCGGGACGATCGGCAGGTCGGCCAGCACCCAGCGTTTGTACTTGGCGTCGTAGGCATCGGGCGGGGCGGTTTCCAGCAGGTGGCCGATGCACCAGGTGACGGTGACCCCATTGCCCAGCCAGCAGCCGTCGCCGCGTCGGCTGGCACCGAGCACGGCCGCGATGTCCTTGGCCTGGGAGGGTTTTTCACAGAGGTACAGCCGCATGGTCGTCACATCAGATCGGGTTGATGCTGTGCAGGATGCGCAGTCAAGGCCGATTCGGCAACTATTATCTGTATGGATGTACAGCAATGTGTGTGGCTGGTTGAACTTTTAATGTGAGAGGGGGCTTGCTCCCCTCCCACAGAGGTCGCGGTGTGTGTCGAATCAGTTCTTATCGATATCCACATGCCGGGTTTCTTTGAGGCAGAACAACCCCACAATCAGGCTCACCCCGGTAATCACCACCGGGTACCACAAGCCGTAGAAGATATCCCCGGTATACACCACCAGCGCAAACGACACGGTCGGCAGGAACCCGCCAAACCAGCCGTTACCGATGTGGTAGGGCAGCGACATCGAGGTGTAGCGGATACGCGTCGGGAACAGCTCCACCATCAACGCCGCGAGCGGGCCGTAGCACATGGCCGCAATCAGGATCAGTGCGACGATCAGCACCACCACCATCACTTTGTTGACCTGCGCCACATCCGCCGAACTCGGGTAGCCGGCCAGGGTCACGGCGCCACGCAGTGCTTGTTCGTCAAAGCCGTCGATGCGCACCTCACCGATGCTCACCTGCACCGGGCTGCCGGCAGGTGCGGCGACGCTGCTGTACGGCAGGCCTTGTTTGACCAGGAAGGTCTTGACCTTGTCGCATGGGCTGTCAAAACGCGCCTTGCCCACCGGGTCGAACTGGAAGGTGCAGGTGGCGGGGTCGGCGAGCACGGTGATCGGTGCCTGGCGGCTGGCCTGGTCCATCGCCGGGTTGGTGTAGTGCGCCAGGCTTTTGAAGATCGGGAAGTACAGCACGGTTGCCAGCAGCAGGCCGAGCATCAGCACCGGCTTGCGCCCGACTTTGTCCGACAGCCAGCCAAACAAGATGAAGAACGGTGCACCAATCACCACGCTGATGATCAGCAGCATGTTGGCCAGCGCCGGGTCCATCTTCAGGAACTGTGTGAGGAAGAACAGCACATAAAACTGCGCCGCGTAGAAGGTCACGGCTTGCCCGCCGTTGATGCTGAACAGCGCGATCAGCACCACCTTGAGGTTTTCCCATTTGCCGAACGACTCACGGATCGGCGCCTTGCTGGCCTTGCCTTCCTCTTTCATTTTCAGGAACGCAGGCGACTCATGCAGGCTCATGCGGATCCAGGTGGAAATGCCCAGCAGCACGATGGAGAACAGGAACGGAATCCGCCAGCCCCACACCTCGAACTGGTCACCGGTGAAGTAACGGCAGGCCAGCACCACCAGCAGCGACAGCAGCAGGCCGATGGTCGCGGTGGATTGAATCCAGCTGGTGTGCAAGCCGCGCTTGCCGGCCGGCGCGTGTTCCGCCACATAGGTGGCCGCGCCGCCGTACTCGCCGCCCAGCGCCAGGCCTTGCAGCATGCGCAGCACGATCAGGATGATCGGGGCTGCGATGCCGATGCTCGCGTAATTGGGCAACAGTCCGACACAGAAGGTCGCCACGCCCATCAGGATGATGGTGACGAGGAAGGTGTACTTGCGCCCGATCATGTCGCCCAGGCGGCCGAACACCAACGCGCCGAATGGGCGCACCACAAAGCCGGCCGCAAAGGCCATCAAGGCAAAGATAAACGCTGTGGTGTCGTTGACCCCGGCGAAGAATTGCTTGCTGATCACCGCCGCCAGGGCGCCGTAGAGGAAAAAGTCATACCACTCGAACACCGTCCCCAGGGACGAGGCGAAGATGACTTTCTTGGAGTCGTTGCTGGTGCTCGCGTCGCGCGTCGAGCCCAGGGTTTGAGCGTGTTCTGACATCGGGTAGCCCTCACAGTGATTATTTATTGTTGTTCCACTGTCGGCGCCGGGTACGGCGCCGCTATTCAGATTGCATGAATCAGTTCTTTCTCCGGGGCGAGGCTCCTTGTAGGCGGCGAAAGGATCAGTTGCGCGGCTTTCTCCGCGATCATCAGCGTCGGTGAACAGGTGTTGCCGGAGGTGATACGCGGCATGATCGAGGCATCGGCGATGCGCAGGCCGGGTACGCCATGCACGCGCAATTGCGCATCGACCACCGCGTCTTTGTCGCTGCCCATGCGGCAGGTGCCCACCGGGTGAAAGATTGTCGTGCCGATACGCGCCGCGGCTTCGTGCAGTTGGGCTTCGGTCTGCAGTGAATCGCCCGGTAGATATTCGACCGGGTTGAACTGGCCCAGGGCCGGGGCGGCGACGATGCGTCGGGTCAGGCGAATCGCATCGGCGGCCACGCGCAGGTCTTCGGGATGGCTGAGGTAGTTGGGCCGGATCAGCGGCGCATCCGCCGGGTTGGCCGAACGGATATCGATACGTCCACGGCTCTGCGGGCGCAGGTCACACACCGAGGCGGTGAACGCCGGGAACCCGTGCAACGGCTCGCCAAAACGCTCCAGGGACAGGGGTTGCACATGGTATTCAAGGTTGGCCGAGGTCTGCTCCGGGCCGGAACGGGCAAATGCACCGAGCTGGCTGGGCGCCATCGACAGCGGGCCGCTGCGGTCATACAGGTAGCGCAGGCCCATGCCCATCTTGCCCCATACGGAGCCGGCGATCTGGTTCAGGGTGCGGGCGTTTTCCAGCTTGTAGATCAGGCGCAGTTGCAGGTGGTCCTGCAGGTTACCGCCGACGCCGGGCAGGTCGTGCAGCACCTCGATGCCCAGCGGCTTGAGCACGCCGGCGGGGCCGATGCCCGAGCGTTGCAGAATGCCTGGCGAACCGACGGCGCCGGCGCAGAGTACGATTTCCTTGCGCGCCTTCCACTGCACCTGCTGGCCGTGCTGGCGCCCGACCACGGCTGAGGCGCAGCCGTTTTCCAGCAGTACGCGGTCTACTTCCACGCCAGTCAGCACGGTGAGGTTGGGCCGTTGGCGGATCGGCTTGAGAAACGCCTTGGCCGCGTTCCAGCGCACCCCGGCTTTCTGGTTGACCTGGAAGTAGCCGCAGCCCTCGTTGTCGCCCTGGTTGAAGTCATTGATAGGCGCGATACCGCTCTGCGCCGCCGCTTCACGGAAGGCATCAAGGATCGGCCACGATAATCGCTGTTGCTCGACCCGCCATTCACCGCCGTCGCTGTGGAACTCCGAGCTGCCGGCAAAGTGGTTTTCGCTTTGCTTGAACAGCGGCAACACGTCTTTCCAGGCCCAGCCGGAGTTGCCTTCGGCCGCCCAGCCGTCGTAGTCCCGGGCCTGGCCGCGCATATAAATCATGCCGTTGATGGACGAGCAGCCGCCCAGCACTTTGCCCCGTGGGTAACTCAGCGCACGCCCTTGCAGGCCTTCCTGGGCTTCGGTCTTGAAGCACCAGTCGGTGCGCGGGTTACCGATGCAGAACAGGTAGCCGACGGGGATATGGATCCAGGGGTAATTGTCGCGACCACCGGCTTCGAGCAGCAGCACGCGGTGGGCGGGGTTGGCGGACAGTCGATTGGCCAGCAGGCAGCCTGCGGGGCCGGCGCCTACTACCACGTAATCATATTCAGCAGCTGCAATGGGCATCTGAGGTCTCGCTTGTTTTTCTTATTGGCCCCATCCTAGTTGTTAGTTTTCGTCTTAAAAATGTTAGTTTTTACCCAGCTGCTGTGCGTTTTTAAACAGCGCTGCCCAGGCTGATGGAATGGAGGCGACATGTTCGACTGGAATGACCTGCGGTTCTTTCTTGAGTTGCAGCGCAGCGGCCGCCTGCTCACCGCCGCGCAACGTTTGAAGACCACCCATGCCACCGTGGCGCGGCATATCGAGGCCATTGAAAAAAGCCTCGGCACGGCGTTGTTCGTGCAGCACGCCCAAGGCTACGAATTGACCCCCTCCGGCGAAGCCCTGCTCAAACACGCCGAAGCCATGGAAAACGTCGCGCTGTTGGCCGAAGACGAACTCACCCATTGCGCCGCGCCCTTGGGCAAGATCCGCCTCGGCGTGGCCGAAGGCCTGGGTGTGATGTTTCTGGCCGGGCGCATGAGTGGGCTGTTCGAACGCTACCCGGGGTTGGAAGTGGAGCTGGTAGCGGTGCCGCGCTTTGTGAGCATCCTCAACCGCGAAGCGGAAATCAGCATCCACCTCGAACGCCCCAGCGTCGATCAACTGGTCACGCGCAAGCTTACCGATTACCGCCTCTCCCTTTACGCCAGCCGTGCCTACCTGGAGCGCAATCCGCCGATTGAAAAGCGCGAAGATCTCGCGGCTCATTCGTGGATTGATTATGTGGACGACCTGCTCTTCAGCCAGGAATTGAAGTTCCTCAGCAGTTTCTGCCGCAACCCCAAAGTGGTGTTCCACAGCACCAGCGTCATCGCCCAGCAACAGGCGGCACGCTCGGGGTTGGGCATCGCGGTGCTGCCCTGCTTCATGGCCGCCGGCGACCCGGACCTGGTGGCATTGCTGCCCGAGGAGGGCATCCAGCGCAGCTACTGGATCAGTTCGCGCCGGGAGCTGCACAAGTCGGTGCGCCTGCGCGTGTTGTGGGATTACGTGGTGGAGTTGTGCGCGCGCGAGCAAAAGCTGTTGCTGGGCGAGGCCTGACCGATAAAACCGGCTGGGAAAGTGGCACGCCGTTAACGACTTCCTTGAGAGCCGGGGCGCTGTGGGCGGTCATGGGAGTGCCATCGTCAGAGAAACCAGCGGTATTCGCGCGCATTGATTTCTTGTTGAAAGGCCAGGTGATCCTGGCGTTTGTTCTCGCAGTACACGTCGACAAATTCGGCGCCAAGCTTATCGCGCAACACAGGTTGATGTTGCATGGCGCGCACGGCGTCGAGCATTTCCACGGGGAAGTCGGCGCCGCTGGTGCGGTCCTCGTTCAGGGGCGCGATGGGTTCCTGCCTGGCTTCAAGGCCATGTTCCAGGCCAACAAGGATCGCCGCCAGCACCAGGTACGGGTTCGCGTCGGCACTGGCCAGGCGATGTTCGATACGCAAGTTACGCGGGTCGGACTCGGGGATGCGAACGCACGCATCACGGTCTTCAAACCCCCAGCAGGCGCGGGTGGCGGCGTTCACGGTGCCGCCCAGGCGGCGGAAGGCGTTGTGGTTGGGCGCGAAGATCGGCATGCAGTGCGGCAGCAATTCCAGGCATCCGGCCACGGCATGGCGCAGCGGTTGCTGTTGGTGGGCCGCCAGCAGGTTATTGCCCGCACCGTCATAGAGACTCACATGCACGTGCATGCCACTGCCCGGAAATTGCAGGTACGGCTTGGCCATGAAACTGGCTCGGTAACCCTGCTTGAGCGCCACGCCACGGGTGCTGCGGCAGAACAGTGCGGCCCAGTCGGCGGCGCGCAGGCTGTCGTCCTGGTGGCCGAAGTTGATCTCGAACTGGCCCGGGCCGAGTTCGGCGGTGATCACCGTGATGTCGATGCCCTGGTCCCTGGCTGTCTGCGCCATGTCATTGAGCACCTCGCTGAAACGCGACAGCCGTTCGATATGCAGGTTGGGCTGGTCATCGGCATCGTCGCTCAGTGGGTCGCGGGCGAACTGCGGCAGGCCGTGGTCGAGTTTTTTGTCGAACAGGTAGAACTCCAGCTCAAACGCGACCACCGGATGAATACCTTTGTGGCGCAGGCGCTCGAGCACCTTGGCCAGCACTTCCCGAGGTTCGAATTCGATAGGCGCTTCGGTGCCGTCGGAGGTGATCAACATTTGCCCCAAGGGTTGCGATTCCCAGCTCACTGGCTTGAGCGTTCCCGGCACCAGGCGGCGGTTGGCGTCGGGGTCACCGTCGTTGAAGCAGTAATCGCCGATGTTGAACAAGCCACCCTGAGCCCCGAGCAGCACTGCGTTCTGCGGCAGTTTCAACGGGCTGCCGGCGGCGACCTTTTCCAGCATCTCGATGGGGTAACGCTTGCCGTAGAAGTGTCCGGGTATATCCAGGGCGATCAGGTCGACATAACGCACGTCGGGATGCTGCTGGCGAAAGGTCCGTACTTCGGCGAGCAACGCGGGGGAATGGCTTTTCACGGGTGTTGCTCCTAGTTGTAGACCCACAGCACGCGGGCGGGCAGGTCGGTCAGGTTGGCATAGCGGCAATGCGCAAAACTGGCCAGGTGAAAACTGTCGCCAGGGCCGAGGGTGACCGCATCGGCCTCATCCTCCACCCACAGCGTCAACTCGCCCTCCAGCACAAAACCGGCTTGCTCGGCGCGGTCGCTCATGGGCTGTTCACCGCTGTTGGCGCCGGGTGCCAGCAGGCTGTCGAGCATGGAAAAGGCACCGTTCATGCTGGGGGAGACCAGGATGTCGGTGATGCCGTTGGCGTAATACAGCGTGCGCCGCTCGTTGGGGCGGGTGATCCAGTCGACCGCCTTGGGTTTGGGCTGGCTGTAGAAATACGTGGTGGGCACATCAAGGGCGTGGCTGATGGCGGTGAGATCGGCCACGGTGGGGCGCGACAGGCCACGTTCGACCTGGGACACAAAGCCCACCGAACGTTCGATTTTTTCGGCAAGTTGGGCCAGGGTCAGCTTCTTGTGCTTGCGCAGATCGTGGATCAAGGCCGCGAGGGTAGCGAGTTCTTCTTGTGGTGTCATGAAATTTACGTCTAAAAATTTCATGAAAAAATACAGGATTAATTTCATGCTGGCAATGGCGAGCCAGGTCGTTGACTCCGGGTGGCGAGGGAGCTTGCTCCCTCACCGCAGCGGTGGTTACTCGCGTTCGTAGCTGTCCACCTGCTCCCCGTCGGCATTGAACACATTCACCCGGTTTTCGTTTTTCGCGTCCCAGATGCTGTAAGTCGCGTCGTTGCTGTTGGTGGGTAGGCTGTAGGTGGTGTACGAGCCAAGCTTTTTCACCAGGGTGTTGTTTTTGTCGATCAGTACCAGGCCCCTGAAACCATCCATTTCCGCCGAGGCGAGGTTTTTCTGGAAGGGGTTGAGTCGGGTGTATTTGAGGGGCACGCGCAGCTTGCCGGTGAGATCGAGCGCGCCGTAGTGTTCACCCTTTTTGACCACGGCCATGCCGTTGGAGAACGGTTCGACTTCGTCATAGGGCAGGCTGATGGGCACGCTTTTGCCTTCTGGGTTGATGAAGCGGTACTTCCCGCTCTTGCGGTCTTGCAGCAGTTGCGGCTGGCCTTGGATAAACGCCCCGATGGCCGTGCTGCCGGGTGGGTTGAGCTTTTGCAATTGCAGGGTGTAGATGTCTTTCTGGCGACCGTCATCGGAGGTGCTGTAGAGGAAGTCACCGATGACTTCGATGTTGGAGAACCGCGGCGCCAGCAGTTCCTTGCCGGCCAGGTTCCACACGCCATAGGACGAATCGCCCCCGTAGGTCTTCAGCCCGGGCCGGCCAATGAACAGGTCGCCGACTACCTCGACATTGACGTATTTCATCGGCACCACCACCTGCTGTTTCTTCACGTCGTACACGCCATAAGGGCCGTTGGTTTCGCGTTCGACGATCATCAGGTCCGCGTTGATAGGTTTCTCGATAATCTCGAACGGCAATTCCTTCAACGTATGCCCGCCGGGCACGAACGCAAAGTATTTGAACAGCAACTGGCTCCAACCATCTTTCTGCGGTGTGCGGCCCACCTGCATGTTGAACACACCAGGCATCGGGCTGTACTCGATGCGCTCAAAGCGCGGCTTGACCACCCATTGCCCGTGGTTGTCGATAAAGCCGCTTTTTTGCGTGGCGTTGTCGTAAGCGATATAGCGAGCCTGGGCTGGCACGCTGTTGTGCATCTCCAGCGCCAGGGTTTGCGGTTGGGCGGGGTCCAGCAGGTAGATGACGATGCTCGCCGGGGTGTCTTCGAACTGGTAGGTGGCGTGCACGTTGGTCAGGGCGCCGGCGCTATCCGGCAGGCCTTTGACGAATTGCTCCAGGTGTTCCTGCAGCGCGGCGCTGGTGGTATAGCGCGAGAAATTGTCCTGCATGCGCAGCAGTTCGTCATAGTACGCGCGCAGGTTGGCCTTTTGCTCGGCGGTAGGTGAGGAGTTGCTGCTGTTACCGCCGCTGTAGAGCGTCTTGCCGTCGGCGCTGAGACCCTCGATCACGTAGCTCTTGTTCTTGGGGGTGGCCAGCAGCAGGGACGCGCGATCGTCAGCCAGGGCAGTCAACTGGTAGACCTCACCGTCGTCGCCGGTGACTTTCGGATGTTTCGCGTCCAGCACGATTTTTTTGACGCCGGGGTAGCTCGGGTACGTGAGAGTGACACTGACGCGCTCCACCGGCTTATTGACCTTGAGTTCGACTTTGGACGTGTCCTGCTCCTCTGCGTTGTCGACCCCAACAGCGGCAAAGTGTTGTTGCGTCCCGTCGCGAAAGTACACGGTTTGTACCGCATAACGTTCTTCCTCGCGCTGGTCGGGCAGGGCGCCACGCTTGAGCACCTCGCGGATCGGCTCCACATTCAGTTTCAGCCCCGACTGGTTGTCGAAGAACAACTGCTCGAACGCAGGCATCTTCTGCGCGAGCGCTTCCAGCGCCGTTTTCAGCTCGGCAGCGGGGAAGGGCACGAAAGGCTCGTCATAGCGCAGCTGTTTTTTCTCGCCGGACGACGCGGCGGTGTCGGCTACCGGCGAAATCTCCAGGCGCATGCTCTCGATCATTGCGATCTGGTTGATGCTGTCGCGTGCATCCATCACCAGGTAGTTCAGGCGTTTTTTCGCTTGCTCCAGTGTCAGGCTATGTAGGTCGTCCACCGCCCCTTCATTGAGCTGTTCTTCACTGTAGTCGGGGCCGCTGACCAAGCCTGTGACAACGTGACGGTCAACCAGGTAATAGGTCGCGCCACCGAGTATGGCGATAACCACCAAGGAACTGGCGAGGAGTTTGGTTCGGGTCAGGGCGGTTTTCATTATTGTCAGACTCGAGAATAGGGCTGGCGCAAGGTTAGCAGGTGAACGGTGGCGGACGTGCCGGGCGCACGCAGTTTGTTCGAGCTGACCTTAATAGAGCCAATTGTTCTATTCGCGCCATGGAGAAACGAGAGGTTATTCGCTAGTTTTCATACACATCCTTCACGCAGTCGGGTCAGCAGTACTGCCCAGTCGCAAAGATAAAGGCATATTGCTATGAACGAGTGTTCTGCTGACCCAACGTCGGTTATTCCGCCCTTTACGGTGCGGGCGCTTCATTGCCCCTCTCCCATCCGCATCGACGAAGCATTGGGGCGGGAGGTGAATGAGCGGCTTATGAAATGGATCGAACATATCGGTATTTTTCCCGGCAAACGGGACAAAATTCGCGCCTCGGATTTTGGTCGCTACGCCATGTTGTGCCATGTGGATACCGATGATCCCGACCGGCTGCTGCTCCAGGGCCAATGCCTGGCGGCATTGTTTGCCGTCGACGACCATTATTGCGACGACCGTTCACTTGGCTGCGATCCCCGCCAAGTCGCGCCGCGCTTATCGTTTGCGATTGCCGCCATGGACCCCGCTTACCTGCCTGCGCCTTTTGATGCTCAACTGGACATTCAGCTCAACTGCGATCCGGTGCTGATTGGCCTGCGCGCGTATATGCGGCGCGTCAGCCAGTTTTGCACACCGTCCCAAGTTGCCAGGGTGCGCCAAATCAGTATTGCAATGTTTGTAGCGATGGCCGCCGAGGGAGCCTGGCGTGTGTATGGCACCCGGCCGACTGTCGCCGAGTACCTTGCCAGTCGGCATATCAACAGCTTCTGGCCGTGCCTGGTCTTGATCGACCCCGTCGGCGGTTATGAAGTCCCGGCCAATCTGTATTCGCAACCGCAGGTGCACCGTGTCACGGCCCTGGCGTCCCTTGCTACTACCTTGGTCAACGATTTGTACTCGGCCTACAAGGAGCACCTGAACGAGGTTGGCACGTTCAAACTGCCGTATCTGCTGGCGGCACAACACCACTGCTCCCTTCAGGAAGCGATCAACAGGATTGCCGATATCCATGACGACGTGATGCATCAATACGAAGCAGTTGAGCGTGCGCTATTGACGGACGCAACCCCGCTGCTGCAACGCTACCTCATGGGGCTTAAGGCATGGGTGGCAGGGAATCTGGAGTGGCACAAACATAGCGCGCGATACCAGGCCGATTTCATTCGGTGAATGATTGCGCGCGCCTGCGGTCGGAACCTGGGTACGCGCCATTCATTGAAGGAGTACCCATGACGTCCAAATCCCTGCTTGCCTGCGTTTTAGTCGCTGCCAGCCTGTCCACCGCCAGCTTTGTGGTGCAGGCCGGTGATACTCCCCAGGAAACCGTGCAGCCTTCCAACATCAACGCCCGTGATTTAAGAGAGGGCGACCGTGCTCCGGATATTCTGATGCGCAAGGAGTCGGCCATCAGCGACTGGAAAAAACGCGGCCTCAAACAGCCGGAAGAAGAAAGCCAGTGGGCCCGCGTGGGCGATAAATACGTGCTGCTCAAAACCACCAACGGCACCATTCTGGAGATCACGCCTGTTAAAAAGTGACCTCCTTTTTGGCTGTTCTTGCGTTAAGGTAACCGGCCTCTATGGTCGCGTTACCTCTGGAAGAATGAGAGCAGGATGCTTGCCACCCTTAGAAATTACCCTCGCACCGTAAACCTGTTGCTGTGTGCCACGTTGCTGCTGACGCTGGCCAAAGCGATCACGTTTCCGTACCTGGTGATCTACCTCACCCGTCACTTTGCCTTGGATATCAGCCAGGTCGGCCTGGTGATCGGCAGTTCGCTGATCGTCGGTTCGTTGTTGAGTGTCTATGGTGGTTTTCTTGTTGACCGCATCAACAACTATCGTTTGCTGCTCGGCATGAGCCTGCTGTTTGTGCTGGGGTTTATCGGCACGCTGCTGGCGCAGACCATCTGGGCGTTTTATAGCTGCCTGATTCTGATCAACCTGGCCTACGCGGTCATCGACATCGCGGTAAAGGCCGGGTTTGCCAGCCTGTTGCCTGAAGACGCACGCAGCGAAGTGTTTTCCATCAAATACACCCTGACCAATATCGGTTATGCGGTAGGGCCGTTTTTCGGGGCGATGGTGGCCAAGCTGGATATCAGCTTGCCATTTATGCTGTCGGCGCTGTTGGGGGCGGGGTTCTTCCTGCTGTACTGGCATTGGGGCGACCGCACGCTGACCCGTGTGGATGTCGCACAAAAACCGGTGTCATTCCTGGCGGTGGGCGGTGTGCTGCTCAAGGACCACCGTCTGGTGTGCTTCACCCTCGGCGGCCTGCTCAGTGCGGTGGTGTTCGGACAGTTCACGGCATACCTGTCGCAATACCTGGTGACCACCACCACCGCCGAATACACCTACACCGTGATCAGTGCCGTGCTCACCACCAACGCCGTGCTGGTGATCGCCCTGCAATACCTGATTGGCAAGCGTATCTCCCATCGTTATCTGAGCCAGTGGCTGATTGTCGGCTTGAGCATGTTCATGCTGGGGTTGATTGGTTTTGCGTTGTCCACCAGCGTGCTGTGGTGGGTGCTGGCGATGGCGGTGTTCACGGTAGGGGAGATTATCGTGTTCCCGGCCGAGTACATGTTTATCGACCGAATCGCCCCGGACCACCTGCGGGGCATGTACTACGGGGCGCAGAATCTGTCCAACCTTGGCGCGGCATTGGGGCCGGTGTTGTGTGGGCTGGTATTGGCCAGCCTGCCGGCGCACTCCATGTTCTACATGCTGGGTGCCTTTATCATCGGCGGTGGGGTGTTCTATTTCATCGGGGCGTCGTTGAAGGCCAATCCTCCAGCGTGAGTTTGCCTACGTTGTTGCTGTGCAGTTCGTAGCGCAACTCTTCAACCATCTTTTCCACTTCCTGCGGCGTCTGCAGCCGGTTGGTGCTGATCCCGGTGACCACCAGGTCCACCCGGCCGGTTTCGGCGTCGTAGACCTTGAGGGTCAAGGACGCATCCCGGCACAGCGTAAATTCGCAGGTCAGGGGCGACAAACCTTCTTCGATGCAATTTCGCAGTTGGGCGAGGGTAAACATGCGGGTTCCTTCAAAGCATAGGTTCATGCTTTAAAGGTTATTGATTGCCCGCAAGCACCATAAGGCGAATTCGCACTAGCCCTACTAGTGCATTTGCACTGTCAACGCTGGTTTTTTAACCGTAATTCCCCCGCAAACAGCCCGCGTTCCCGGGCCCATACGATGGCTGCACTACGGCTGTGCACCCCCAGCTTCGAGTACACCGTGGCCACATGGTTACGCACGGTGTTGGGCGCCAGTTTCAGGCGCGAGGCGATCTCCTTGTCGGCCAGCCCCTCGCAGATCAGGCCCAGCACGTCACGCTCACGGGCAGTGAGGTCGGTGTAGCTGACGTTCGGCGCGTTGGGGCTGTTGACGCTCTTGGCGTTGGCCAGTTTTTCGATCAGGGTCTGGCTGAACCAGGAGGCGTCCTGCATCACTTCCTCGATCGCCGCCACCAGCTCCAGTTCCGAGCGTTTGCGCTCGGTAATATTCATCAGCACCAACAGGTAGCACGGTACGTCCTGGATGATCACCGTGTCGGCCGACACCACGCAGTCGATCACCTCATGGCCCTTCTTACGCACCTTGAGGTCCTGGCCGTCGAGGTTGCCGGCTTTTTCCAGGGTGGCGAACAGCTGCGAACCCACTGCGGCGTTGTCGATAAAGTCGATGTCTTCGATGGATTTGCCGATCAGTTCTTCGCTGATATAGCCGGTGATGCTCATGAACGCTTCGTTGACGTCCACCACCTGGCGGTTGGCGGCGTTGCACACCAGGGTGGGAACCGGCGTGAGGCGGAACGACTTGGCGAAGCGCTCCTCGCTCTGGCGCAGGGCAATCTCTGCCTTGCGGCGCGGCTCCAGGTCCATGAATGAAAACAGCATGCAGTCTTCTTCGTTCATGTCCAACGGCTGGCCGGCCACGATCACCAGTTTGCTGCCGCCTTCGGGCAGTCTGAGTTCCGCCTGCATCTGCGGGATGGTCGAGCCTTCGCCCAGGCGCTGGATGGCCAGGTCCTTGCGCTCGGCCTGTTCCAATACGTCCAGCTCATAGACCGATTTGCCGATGACCTGGTCGCGGTTGTAGCCGGTCATTTCCAGAAAGCCCTGATTCACCTTGATATAACGCAGGTCGCTCAAGCGGCAGATCACCGCGGGCGCCGGGTTGGCGTTGAAGGTTTTCTCGAAACGCTGCTCGGCGCTGGCCCATTCGGTGGCGTCGCTGAGGATCAGCACCAGCAACTCCGGCTCGCCGCGAGAATCATTGATCACCAGGCTGCGCAGACGATGCACCCAGGTTTTGTCCGGGTCGGCGGTGGGGGTGACTTCCACCACCACGTCGCTGAACTCGTCACCCGCCGCTGCGCGGGCCAACGGGTAATTGTCCGGTTGCACGGGATGGTTGTTGCGATAGCGCAGGGCGAAACGCTCGACATATTGCTGCCCGCTGGCGCCCAGGCCCATCACGTCACCCACCCCATGCATGTTCAACGCGGCTTCGTTGGCCCAGAGGATGGTCTGGTCAACCTCCGCCAGAATCACCCCGTCGGACAACCCGGAAATGATCTGCTGCAGTTGGCGGCGGTTGGTTTCTTTGGCGAGCACATCCTGAGTCATGGGTTCTCCTTGGGGTTGGGCGCATGGGAATACGACATCCGTGCTTCAGGATAGTGCAGAGAAACTGCCCCTGATCGCGCTATGCAAGCACCCGGCAGGCCGTTGCCTCTGCGCCGGACGTTCTTGTGCGCTGTACTTGCCAAACCCCACCGATTCTGGGAAAACCCCAGCCTTTACGCCTTCAACGAGAACCCCATGAGCCACGACGAACTGCAGATCATTGACACCCGCCTGGGCACCGGCAAAGCCGTGGTCAAAGGCGCGCTGATCACCACCCAATACACCGGGAGGCTGGAAGACGGCACGGTGTTCGACTCGTCCTGGGCGCGTGGCAAGCCGTTCCAATGTGTGATCGGCACCGGGCGCGTCATTAAAGGCTGGGACCAGGGCTTGATGGGCATGCAGGTCGGCGGGGTGCGCACGTTGTTCGTGCCGGCGCATTTGGCCTATGGCGAGCGGTCGATGGGCGCGCATATCACGCCCAACAGCAATCTGCATTTTGAAATCGAGTTGCTGGAAGTGCTGACGCGGGATGATTGAGAGAGACGCCAGATATGGATATCACGTGCTCTGTTGAGGGGCTTCGGGTGGATGAGCTGACTGCCGGCGACGCAGCCGAGCTACAGCATTTTTTCGAGCAGGCGCCGGCATACTTCGTCGCGGTCAACGGCGAACCTGCCACGCCGACCGAAGCGCATGACGAATTGCAGGGGCAGTTACCGGCGGGCTGGCATTGCAGCCGGATGTACTGGCTGGGCTATCGCGACGCTGACAATCGTTTGGTCGCCGTGGTGAATATCGCGGCGGATCTGCTCGCGCAGGGGGTATGGCATATCGGGTTGTTGCTGGTGGAGTCGCGCCGGCACGGCACTGGCCTTGCGCAGCGGCTGCATGCGGACCTTGAGCGTTGGGCGGCAAAAAGCGGCGCCCAATGGCTGCGGTTGACGGTGGTGGTGGGTAACACCAGGGCCGAGCGCTTCTGGCCCAGGCTTGGGTATGTGCCAGTGCGCATGCGTGACGGGGTTAGGATGGGGCGGCAGGTGAACAGGGTGTCGATTCAGGTCAAGGCGTTGGCGGGTGGGAAGGTTGAGGACTACCTGGCGTTGGTTGAGCGGGATCGACCAGGCACACCCTAGGGGCATAGGTCTGTGCACCATTGCCGGTGAGCGAAGAATCTGTGGCGAATGGGCTGTGGTGGTGAGCGGGACAAGCCCGCACGTTTGATCTTCTGCATGTGCAGAAGCCGGTTCCTGAACCCATCCTGAAGAATCTTCTTATTCACCATTGGGAAACTTTCCTACGGTTTACTCTCCTGAAGTCGGGGCGTAAGCTTCGCGCGTTTTCATCAATAGCGGAGACCCTCAGTGGGTACTTGTTCGAGTGACAGTAGTCGGCCGGTTTCGTTAACCGGCACAGGCTTGGCAAGGTAACGCGCATTTATTCGATGCCGTTGTCTCGCCAAAAAAGCGAGAAGCGGCATCCCGGCAGCGGCCAGTCCTGGCACCTGCCTGATCCCCTCTCATCGACGCTGACCAGCACCCCGATAACCTCGGGATGTTACGGACGCGCCTGCCTTTTTACGGTGGGCGGGCCGAGCCGGCTGTGCCTGTGTGACAGGCGTGGCGCGGCGTGGCGGTACCTGCACGACGGTTTTTTCCTCGCGCAGGAGTTACACCATGAACCTCACCCTGTTGAAAGAGTTCTTTGCCGGTTTTCTGCGGACCCGGCACATCGCCCGGCACTTCCGCCGCCTGGCCATGCTCGACACCGTGGCCGACGCCAGCGTCAGCCGCGAAGTGCCGCCGACCTTGGCGCAAACCCTGGTGGCCGCGGCCAACCACAACACCGTGCAGTTGCTCGGTACGTTGGGCAGCCATGTCGAGGGCCTGAGTGCTCCAGAGGCCGACGCCCTGCGCGTGCAATACGGTCTCAATGAAGTCGAGCACGAGCAGCCGCTGCCATGGTGGGCGCACCTGTGGCATTGCTATAAAAACCCGTTCAACCTGCTGTTGACCTTGTTGGCGGTGATCTCCTGGCTGACCGAAGACATGAAGGCCGCCACCGTGATCTTCTCCATGGTGGTGCTCTCGACGCTGCTGCGTTTCTGGCAGGAAGCCAAGTCCAACAAAGCGGCCGATGCGCTCAAAGCCATGGTCAGCAATACGGCCACCGTGCTACGCCGCGATGGCGCCAAGCGCATAGAGCTGCCGATCAAACAGTTGGTACCGGGCGACCTGATCGTGCTGTCGGCCGGCGACATGATCCCCGCCGATTGCCGCGTGCTCAGCGCCAAGGACCTGTTTGTCAGCCAGGCCGCAATGACGGGCGAATCGATGCCGGTGGAAAAATTTGCCCAGCAGCAGGACGCCAACACCCGTAACCCATTGGACCTGGAAAACATCCTGTTCATGGGCACCAACGTGGTGTCCGGTGCGGCGACGGCGGTGATTCTGACCACCGGCAACAGCACCTATTTCGGCGCACTGGCCCAGCGTGTGACAGCCACCGACCGCGCCACCACGTCGTTCCAGCATGGCGTGAACAAGGTCAGCTGGCTGCTGATTCGCTTTATGTTTGTGATGGCGCCGCTGGTGCTGTTCATCAACGGTTTCACCAAGGGCGACTGGACCGAAGCGCTGTTGTTCGCGCTATCGATCGCCGTGGGCCTGACCCCGGAAATGCTGCCGATGATTGTGACCTCGACGCTGGCCAAGGGCGCGGTGTTTCTGTCGCGCAAAAAGGTCATCGTCAAGCGCCTGGACGCGATCCAGAACTTCGGCGCGATGGACGTGCTGTGCACCGACAAGACCGGCACCCTGACCCAGGACAAGATTTTCCTGGCACGCCATGTGGACGTGTGGGGTGAAGAGTCCGACGACGTATTGGAAATGGCCTACCTGAACAGCTACTACCAGACCGGCCTGAAAAACTTGCTGGACGTGGCGGTGCTGGAGCATGTGGAGGTACATCGGGAGCTGAAGGTCGGTACCGCCTTCCATAAGGTCGATGAGATCCCGTTCGACTTCAATCGCCGGCGCATGTCGGTGGTAGTGGCCGAGCAAGGCCTGCCGCATCTGTTGATCTGCAAGGGCGCCGTGGAAGAAGTCCTGTCGGTGTGCAACACCGTGCGCCATGGCGACACCAGCGAGGCGCTGACCGAGCCATTGCTGGCGCGTATTCGCCAAGTGACCGCGGCGTTCAACGAAGAAGGCCTGCGCGTGGTGGCCGTGGCCGCACAACCGATGCCGCCGGGGCGCGATACCTACAGCCTGGCGGATGAAAACAACCTGACGCTGATCGGCTACGTGGCCTTTCTTGATCCGCCCAAGGAAAGCACCGCGCCGGCGCTCAAAGCCCTCAAAGCCCATGGCGTAGCGGTGAAGGTACTGACCGGCGACAACGAACTGGTGACCGCCAAGATCTGCCGCGAAGTGGGCCTGGAGCAACAGGGCCTGTTGATGGGCAACGACATCGAGGACATGACCGACGCTGAACTGGCCAAGGCCGTCGAGACCACCAATGTGTTCGCCAAGCTGACGCCCAGCCACAAGGAACGCATCGTGCGCCTGCTCAAGGCCAACGGGCATGTGGTGGGTTTTATGGGCGACGGGATCAACGATGCGCCGGCATTGCGCACGGCTGATATCGGTATTTCGGTGGACAGCGCGGTGGACATCGCCAAGGAGGCGGCCGACATCATCCTGCTGGAAAAGAGCCTGATGATCCTGGAAGAGGGCGTGCTGGAAGGCCGGCGCACCTTCGCCAATATGCTCAAGTACATCAAGATGACCGCCAGTTCCAACTTCGGCAACGTGTTCTCGGTGTTGGTGGCCAGTGCGTTTATCCCGTTTTTGCCGATGCTGCCGATGCACCTGCTGGTGCAAAACCTGTTGTATGACATTTCCCAGATCGCGATTCCGTTCGATAACGTCGACGACGAAATGCTGGCCAAGCCGCAACGCTGGCAGCCTGGGGATGTGGGCCGTTTCATGCTGTTTTTCGGGCCGATCAGTTCGATCTTTGACATCACTACGTTCGCACTCATGTGGTACGTGTTCGATGCCAACACACCAGACCATCAGACGCTGTTCCAGTCGGGCTGGTTCGTGGTGGGGCTGCTGACCCAGACGCTGATCGTGCACATGATCCGTACCCCGAAAATCCCGTTCCTGCAAAGCCGTGCGGCGATGCCGTTGATGGTGATGACCGGCGTGATCATGGCCGTAGGGATTTTCCTGCCGATGGGGCCGCTGGCGCATTACTTCAAACTGCAGGCGTTGCCGTCGCTGTACTTCGTGTTCCTGCCGGTGATTTTGCTGGCGTACATGGCGCTTACCCAGGCCGTGAAGGGCTACTACATCCGCACATTCGGCTGGCAGTAACAACCTCAGCTCAAATGCCCCCGGCCCCCGCAGGGGTCGGCGGCGGCATACAGGGAAAGTGCTTATGCAAGCAATCAACAACATTAACCTCGACTCCCTCATCGACACCCTGGTCAGCCTGACCGCCGCGTTTATCCTTGGCGGGCTGATCGGGTTCGAACGCCAGTACCGCCAGCGCACGGCGGGCTTGCGCACCAATGTGCTGGTGGCGGTGGGCGCGGCGATTTTTGTCGACATGGCCAGCCGCCTCGGTGGCGCGGAAGGCGCGGTGCGCGTGGTCGCCTACGTGGTGTCGGGCATCGGTTTTCTGGGGGCCGGCGTGATCATGCGTGAAGAAGGCAATGTGCGCGGGCTCAACACCGCCGCCACGCTCTGGGCGTCGGCGGCGGTAGGGGCATGCGCCGGTGCCGATCTGGTGCTTGAAGCGCTGCTGGGCACGCTGTTTGTGCTGGCGGCCAACACCCTGCTGCGGCCCATCGTCAATAACATCAACCGCCAACCGCTGGATGTGGTGTCGGCGGAGGTCACCAACATCCTCTATGTGATTGCGCGACGGACCCAGCAAACCGCAGTGTTGGCATTGCTGGAAGCCGAGTTGGCGCGTTGTAACTACCCGGCCAGCGATGTCGATGTGCGGCCCTTCGGTACCGAGGAAGTGGAGATCGAAGCCACATTGGCGGTGACCTCAGTAGATGGTGACGAGCTGGATGCGCTGGTGGCGCGGATCTCCAGATCAACCTTGGTGGTACAGGCCTTCTGGAGCCCCAGTACCACCGAATAGCTGCCTGGGCGCAGGCTGACTGTGCCGAGGAAAAGTCCTACTACTACGCGAGACTATCCCTTCATCCAAAACGGCATGCCGTTGTTAAGGTTTGCGCGCTTGCGCCTGCTCAGCAGTCAAGGTGCGGCGTTACGTGGTGACTGTGATTTCAAGATGAGGGGCTTTTACTGCCTGAGGCGTTGCGCAGCGTAATCAGTGCCGTTTATCGGAACTGTTACTTTTCACAGGTAGTTGGGCCTCGCGTGATATGTAAGCGTACTGATCTTCCTAGGGGAGTCTTATGAGCAATAAAGCTTTAATTGTGGACGATCATCCTTTTATACGCGCCACCGTGAAGCATCTGTTGAAGCAGGAAGGCTTCGATACGATTTTCGAGGCGGGTAACGGTGCCGACGCCATGCAGGTTGCACGCGAAGAGCGGCCGGATCTGGTCATCCTCGACCTGGCAATGCCCAAGCTCGGCGGGTTGGAGGTGATCAGTCGGATCAAGGCGCTGGAACTGCCCTGTAAGATCCTGGTGCTGACCTCGTACTTGGCGGTGTTTTTTTCCACCCGCTGCATGCGCGCCGGAGCGATGGGGTTTGTCGCCAAGACTGGAGAACTCGATGAGTTGCAAAAGGCAATCCGGGCGATCCGCTCCGGCTACAGTTGCTTCCCCAGCCTGCCTACCAGTTCGGTGCGCCGCGATGATCTGCAATCTACCGAGCAGGAGTTGGTGGACGCGTTGTCCGACCGCGAATTGACTGTGCTGCAAAAACTGGCTTTGGGCCTGGGTAACAAGGATATCGCCGAGGACATGCTGTTGAGCCACAAGACCATCAGTACCTACAAGACGCGGCTTAAGGAGAAGTTACGCATGTCGTCGGTGGTACACCTGTCCAAGTTTGCCCAGCGTAATCATTTGATCTGAAATGGCCACTTCGCGGCGGCTGAAATGCATGGCCATCGTGCTGCTGGGGCTGTTGCCCGGTGCGGCGGTGGCCCTTGATGAACCACAGAGCCTGCGCCTGCTGGGGCATTCCACCCTGGCAAACCCTTCATTGACGCTGGACGAAGCTGACTGGCGTTGGCTACGCCAGCGCCGCACGCTGTCGATGGGCGTGTCGGCGCCCGATTATGCGCCCTTTGACCTGAGCAACAGCAACGAGCTGGAAGGCATTACCGCCGATTACGCCGCGCTGATCGGGCAGGCGCTGAATGTCACGATTGAGGTGCGCCGATACGATACCCGTGACGAAGTCATCGAAGCCCTCAAGACCGGTGCCGTGGATTTCGTGGGGTCGTCCAACGGTTATGAGGCAGCCGATCCGCAATTGCTGCTGTCGCGCTCCTACGCCAACGATCAGCCCGTCTTAGTGACCCGCGCCGGCGAAAATCACGCGCTGAAAGCTGATCTTTCGGGCAAGCGCGTTGCGATGCTCTACCACTACATGCAGCCCAATACTGTCCAGGCGTTTTATCCCAAAGCGCGGTTGCAGTTGTTTGGCTCGACCTTCGAAGCCATCGGCTCCGTTGCATTCGGCCAGGCGGATGTCTACCTGGGCGACGCCATCAGCACTCGCTACCTGATCAACAAGAACTATTTGAACAACGTGCGCATGGCGGATTTTTCCGCGCTGGAGGTCAACCCCTTCGGTTTCGCGTTCGCCAAGGGCGATGCGCGTCTGTTGAATATTTTCAATGCCGCACTGGCGGTGGTGCCGGTCAACCAACAGATGGAAATCCTGCGTCGCTGGAGCGCCGGCAGCAGTGGTTTCCTGGAGGCCGGGCGGCTGCGCTTGAGTAACAGCGAACAGCGCTGGCTGGAGAAGCACCCCTGGGTGAGGGTGGCTGTGCTCGATAAATTGGTACCGCTGTCGTACTTCAATGAACAAGAGCAATTCGAAGGGCTGAGCGCCGAAGTGCTGTCGCAGATCAGCTTGCGCACCGGGTTGAAGTTCGAGGTGGTACGCGGCAGTTCACTGCCTCGGCAACTGGATGATGTGGACGCCGGCCGGGTAGATATGGTGGCGGCGATCACGCCGAGCGTCGAGCGTGCCGACAAGATGCGCTTTACCCGGCCTTACCTGTCCAACCCCTACGTTCTGGTGGTGCGTGCCGACAATGACCGCCTGATCACCCTGGAAGACATGGCTGGCAAACGGCTTTCGCTCATTCGCAGCAATAGCCTTGCCGCGCAGATCGCCCGGGATTATCCAGACATCGGGTTTGTCGACGTCGAGAATCCTGAGCAGGCCCTGGAGTCGGTTGCCAAAGGGCGGGCCGAGGCCGCGCTGTTGTCGCTGATCAGCGCACGCTACATGATTGCGCGTAACTATCGGGACCGCCTGCGCATCACCAGCACGGTGGGTACGGAGCCTGCGCGGATTGCGTTTGGTGTCAACCGCGGCCAATTGGAGTTGTACTCGATCCTCGACAAAGCACTGTTGAGCATAACGCCCGAAGAGATGGACGAACTGACCAACCATTGGCGCAGCGAGATCCTCATCGAGGACAGCTACTGGACGCGTCACCGCAACGTTATTATCCAGGGCTTTGGCTTGGCCGCACTGTTGCTGCTGATCACCCTGGGCTGGGTGCTTTACCTGCGTAACCTGATCCGCAAGCGCGCCCAGGCCGAACGGGCCTTGAGCGACCAGATGCGCTTTATGAGCGTGCTGATCGACGGCACGCCCCACCCGATTTACGTGCGTGATCGCCTGGGCCGATTGATGGCTTGCAACAACGCTTACCTGGACGTCTTTGGTTTCAAGTTAGAAGACGTCATCGGCAAGACCGTGGTGCAAACCGATACCGGCAACCCGCCCCAGGCCCGGTCGTTCCATGCCGACTACTTGCGTCTGATGGAACAGGGCGAGCCGCAGATTCATGACCGCATTCTCAAAGTGCCCAATGGCGATGTGCTGACTATTTATCAGTGGATGTTGCCGTACCGCGATGGCGACGAGAAAGTGGTGGGCATGATCGCCGGCTGGGTGGACGTGAGTGAGCGCCAGCGCTTGTTGGGCCAGTTGCAGGAGGCCAAGGAGGAGGCCGACGCCGCAAACCGTGCCAAGACGACCTTCCTGGCGACCATGAGCCACGAGATCCGCACGCCCATGAACGCGGTGATCGGCATGATTGAGCTGGCCCTGAAAAATGCCGAGCAAGGGCGCGCAGACCGCGATGCGCTGGAGGTGGCGTCGGTGGCGTCCCGGAGCATGCTGGAGTTGATCGGCGATATTCTCGACATTGCGCGGATCGAATCCGGCCACTTGTCCCTGAGCCTGGAGGCGGCCAATGTGCATGAGCTGCTGGCCTCGGTGGCGCGAGTGTTCGAGGGGCTGGCGCGGGACAAGGGGCTGGTCCTGCAAGTGGAATTGGACCCCTTGATCGACCGCCTGGTGTTGATCGACCCGCTGCGCTTTAAACAAGTGATTTTCAATGTGCTGGGTAATGCGATCAAGTTCACCGCCACCGGCCAGATACGCCTGCGCGCCCAGGGCGTACCGGCATTGTCCGACGACCATCTGAGCCTGCGGGTCTGGGTGGAAGACACCGGGATGGGCATAAGCGCTGAAGATCAGCAGCGTTTGTTCAATCCGTTTATCCAGGGCAGCAACAATGAACAATCGGCGCGCAGCGGCTCAGGCCTTGGTTTGGTGATCAGCCGCAACCTGTGCGAGATGATGGGTGGCCAGTTGCACCTGAGCAGCGTGCTGGGCAAGGGCACGCGGGTGGATCTGATGTTGACATTGGCGCTGACCACGGCAACGCCGGCGGCCCTGACCGTTCCGTCTCTTCCGCCGGCTCGTGCGTTAAGCATCCTGGTGGTCGATGACTACCCCGCCAACCGCCTGTTGCTGGAGCGGCAATTGAGTTTCCTGGGGCATCGCATCGTCACGGCGCAGGACGGCATTCAAGGGCTTGCCCTGTGGCAGGCCGGGCAGTTTGATGGGGTGATCACCGATTGCAATATGCCCCTCAAGGACGGTTATGCGTTGGCGCGTGATATTCGCGCGCAAGAGCGCAAGCGCGGCCTGATTCCTTGCCTGTTGCTGGGCTTTACCGCCAACGCCCAGTCAGAGGAGGCTGAGCGCTGCCGCCAGGCGGGCATGGATGGCTGTCTGTTCAAACCGACCGGGCTTGAGGACTTGCGCTTGGCCTTGGCATCGCGCACGACCGCCACGGCCACCGCTGAATCGGTCATTGATTTAAGCCTGCTGATTGCGCTGACCGGGGAGGACACGGCCGCGCTCGACGAATTGCTGGTGCCCTTGCTCGCCAGCCTGGAAGAGGACGGCGCGTTGTTGCCGACCCTGCAAAACCCGGTGAGCTTTGCCAAGCTGCATGACTTGGCCCATCGGGTAAAAGGCGGCGCGCGCATGGTTAAGGCCGAGGGGCTGGTGGTTTGCTGCGAGGCCTTGGAGGGTGTATGTGAACGGCGGGATGCCGAGGCGTTGGGCGTTTCGGTTGAGGCGTTGGGCGTGGCCATTGCGCAGGTGCATCACAGCCTGCTTCGGCAATGCAATCGGGCTTGACGGCAGTAGATAGCCATTTGGCGATTTTGGGATAAGTCCTACGCGAAGGGGGAACATCGCTGATTTTGTCTGCGGGATATGTCTGGAAAATGATCGCCTCTTACTGACGAGCGCTGCCAGCCCAGGGGTTTGCCATGCCGAACAAAGCACTGTCTATCCTGATTGCCGATGAACAGCACCTGCAACGACTGCACATCGAAAAAATGCTCAACCAGTTGGGGTACCACCGGATTGTCCCGGTACAAACCTTTGAAGAAGTCCAGATACTCACCGCCATCCCCGCTGAGCGTTTTGATGTGCTGATCATCAATGCGGGCTTGGCGGTCAATGCCTGTGAGCCGCAACCCCAGGTCCGCCACGTGCTGGTCTACGACCATCTGGACCTGGGCAAGCCTGCCGGTGCAACGCCGGCGGTGCTGGTACGCCTGCCCGGCGTGCCGGACAACGTCACCCTTGAACACTTCATGGACATCATCGACCCACCCGAGGCCACCAAGGGCCTGCGGGTGTTGCCGTGGCTGCGGGAATTATCCCGCAGGCCCGTGGCCGGGGTTTAGTCCCGCGTCGGTGCGATGGCCTTGGGGCTGAGCCAGCGATGGCCGCGCTCAAGCTCGGTTTCCCTGGCCATCAGCCCTGAGCCCGCAAGCGCTCGGCGGCACTGCGCAACAGCTGCTCGGTACCTGCCCAGCCCAGGCAGCCGTCGGTCACCGACACGCCGTATTTCATCGAGGGGCTCAACGGTTGGCAGCCTTCGAACAGGTGGCTCTCAAGCATCATGCCGATCAGCGAAGTATCGCCTTGCAGGCGTTGTTCGAGCACGTCGTTGAACACCGCCGGTTGGCGCAACGGGTCTTTGCCGCTGTTGGCATGGCTGCAGTCGATCATGATCCGCGGCGTGACCTTGGACGTGGCCAGGTCCTGCTTGATCTGCGCCACGCTCTTTGCATCATAGTTCGGCCCACGGTGACCGCCGCGCAGCACCAGATGTGTGTCGGGGTTGCCCGGGGTCTGGATGATCGCCGGGTGGCCCTGGCTGTCGACGCCGAAGTGGCGGTGCGGGTGCGACGCCGAGCGCATCGCGTCACAGGCGATTGAGACGCCGCCGTCGGTGCCGTTCTTGAAGCCCACGGGCATGCCCAGGCCGCTGGCCATTTCACGGTGGATTTGCGATTCGGTGGTGCGTGCGCCAATGGCGACCCAACTGAGCAGGTCATCGAAGTAGCCGGCGGCCATGGGCTGCAACAGCTCGGTGGCGACCGGCAGGCCCAGGCGCAGCATTTCGCGCATGAGCTCGCGGGACAGCGTCAAGCCGGCGGCCATGTCGTCACTGCCATCCAGGTGCGGATCGTAGGCCAGGCCTTTCCAGCCGATAGTGGTGCGCGGTTTTTCGACGTAGGCGCGGATCACCAGCAGCATCTGGTCGCTGACGTCGAGTGCCAGTTTCTTCAGGTTGCGAGCGTATTCCATGGCCGATTCCGGGTCGTGGATCGAGCACGGGCCGACAATCACCAGCAAGCGTGAATCTTCACCCTTGAGGATGGCGCGCACGGCCTGGCGATGGGCGTGGATCTGTTCATTGAGGAACGGGCTGAGGGGCAACTGATGCTTGAGCTCAAGAGAGCTGGGCAGGCGCTGGGTCAGGGCTTCATTGGCGCTGATCAGGTTCGAAACGGGCAGAGCGGCGATGGACGAGTTCATATTCAAGGCTTCCTGGGCAAGCGGCGGGTTGTTCCCGCGCGCTTGGCCTACTGGGGTGTTCGACAATTGGCCGTACTGGCCTGGTGTGTTGGCTTGCCACCAATAGGTGACCGATCGGAGGCGGCAGGCTGTCCCGAGCGGAGCTGGCTAAATCGCCATGCAGTGGAGGTGTCGCAGCGGTAATAGGTGGCGTAGTTCATGTCGTGAGTCCTTTTAAGTGTTCTTGATCAAACAAAATGTTCAGGGGCCTGGAAAAACAAAACCCCCGGTCGGGGAGCCGACCGGGGGTTAGATTTCTCTGGCAGGCGACCCCTTGAATGGTGGGCGCCGATTTCAGGTATCAGGCGCGCCAGTGGCTAAACCAATACCCAAAATAAAAGCTGACAGCTGCGCTCGAACCGTTCACACGGCTGGCCGACACCGAGCGCGGGGCGCTGGCGGCAGGGCAAACCTGAGTGTGGGTGAGTTGCAACATGGTGTGTCTCCAAATGATGCGGGGAGCTTACTAGAGGCACGCGGGGAGATTCAATCAGTAATTTCTATTGCGTGAAGGGACTTACGGCTATGGGGTGAGTGTCGATATGCTGGTCATACTTAGTTACCGATTGCTTGGACGCGACCATGACTGCCTTCACTGTTGCTGCAGCTCAATCCATCTCCATTGCGGGCGATGTGCGGGCCAATATCCAACGCCACTTGGCGTGTATGCGGGCGGCGGCGGCCGAGGGTGTGCAACTGCTGGTGTTCCCGGAGTTGTCGTTGACAGGCTATGAGCCGGCGCTGGCCGCTGCACTGGCGATTGCGCCAGAGGACCGGGTGCTGGCGCCCCTGCGCGAAATGGCGCAAGAACTGCGACTGACGGCGGTGGTGGGGATGCCGATTCGACTGGCGCCGGAGGCGGGTGTGTTTATTGCTGCACTGGTACTGGGTGCGGATGGCTCCCTGGCGGTCTACACCAAGCAGCATTTGCACGACGGCGAAGAGACCGCGTTTGTCCCAGGGCAGGGCGGTGCGGCCCTTGAATTCGAGGGGGAGCAGGTTGCACTGGCAGTGTGTGCAGACTTTTCCCATGCCAGCCATCCGCTTGCTGCAGCGCAAGCGGGCGCTACGGTGTATGCCGCCGGAGTGTTGATCAGTGAGGGAGGGTACGCAACGGACAGTGCGCTGCTCCGAGGCTATGCAGCTGAACATGCCCTGTTGGTGTTGATGGCCAACCATGGCGGCCCGTCGGGCGGTTGGGCGTGTGCCGGTCGCAGTGCGATCTGGGGCACCGATGGCGGTTTGCTTGCCGCTGTGCCAGGGCTGGGTGAGGCGCTGCTGATCGCCCGTCGCGATGGCGAGCGTTGGGCCAGCGAAGTGGTCGCCCTGTAAATGGCATTTTATCTACGCGCTGCGACGGACCAGGACCTGCCCTTTGCGCGAACGCTGACCCACGAGGCCATGACCCGTTACTACGTAGAGTACGGGTTGTGGTGGTCCAACGATGGCTTCGATACCGCCTGGGCCGGTCGGGAAAACTGGCTGATTTGCCGGGGCGACGTCGTTTTGGGATTTGTCAGCCTGAGCCGCGACAGCCGCGCGCTGTATATCCGCGAGTTGCATATGCTCGAAGCGTATCGTGGGGGTGGCGCAGGGAGCTGGGTATTGCAGCAGATGGCGCTCAAGGCGCAGGCGCTTGGCCTGTTGCGCCTGACGGTATTCAAGACGAACCCGGCGAAGCTGCTCTATGAGCGCATGGGGTTCAGTAACGTTGGTGAAGAAGACTACTTCTGGCGAATGGAGCGTGTCTGCCGCTCAAGCTAAACCCTGCGCACAGGCCGAATAAGCGCATACAGCTCTCAGGAGCCGACTTCCTGATCATTGTTTTGGCCATCAGCCTCAGCAAGGATGATCCCTTCTTTCATACCCAGAAGGACCGGGACCTTATGGGCCTCTCCACGCCGTCCCTTTTTGCGCCCCGCGAGCACTTGATAGGTGGTAGCCGGATCAACGCCATGCTCACGGGCGAACGCTTGAACTGACTTTCCTTGATGTTCCAGCCAGGCCTTGGCTTGTGCGGCAGTACGGATTCCGGGCATAGTTCAAAACCGTTCAAGTTTGTTTAATAAAGAGATGAGTGTGTCACCTCTTGGGGTGTGCCAGACAGGATAATACATCCAAATGAGTGGAATCGGTTCGCGTTTGAGGCAAGAAAGAGAGCGACTTGGCTTGTCGCAAAAAAGTTTCGGCGAGATCGGCGGCGTTGAAGCCAACGCACAAGGGAAATACGAAAGTGGCGGGCGCGCGCCTAAAGCGGACTATTTGTCTCGCGTCGCTGAACGAGGTGTGGATGTGTTGTACGTGTTGACCGGCACGGCCACGCCCATCCAACTGGAAAACCTGAGCCAGATCGAAGAAAAGGTGCTCGGCGATTACCGTGCGATGTTCAAGGAAGACCAGGATGCGATCCGTCGCCTGACGTCGACCTTGGCCAAACATTGCGTTGCTGTGAATGAAAAGGCCAAGCCGAAAGCCCAGGATTCCTGACTCTTCGCCCAACAAATTGAGCCGTCTGCCTCCCGGCGGATGGCTGCCGCTTACCCAAACTCCATATATATGACGCTTGCAGCTAGGTCTGCGCCTTGGTTTTTTGCTAAGGTGTTCAGCAACCTATAAGACCATTTCGCGAGGTGTCTGCTTGATTAGGGTGCTAGTAGTCGATGACCATGATCTCGTTCGTACAGGCATTACACGAATGCTGGCTGACATCGATGGCCTGCAAGTAGTCGGCCAGGCCGAGTCGGGGGAGGAATCCCTGATCAAGGCCCGGGAGTTGAAGCCCGATGTGGTGTTAATGGACGTCAAGATGCCTGGGATCGGCGGTCTTGGTGCCACGACCAAATTGCTGCGCAGCCATCCGGATATCAAAGTCGTGGTGGTGACCGTGTGCGAAGAAGACCCGTTCCCGACCCGTCTTCTACAGGCGGGCGCTGCGGGTTACCTGACCAAGGGTGCAGGCTTGGCGGAGATGGTGCAGGCCATTCGCCTGGTGTTCGCCGGCCAGCGCTATATCAGCCCGCAGATTGCCCAGCAATTGGCCATCAAGTCTTTCCAACCCACCAGCGACTCGCCATTCGACGCGCTGTCGGAGCGGGAAATCCAGATCGCCCTGATGATTGTGGGTTGCCAGAAAGTCCAATCCATCTCCGACAAGCTGTGCCTGTCGCCCAAGACCGTCAACACCTACCGCTATCGCATTTTCGAGAAGCTCGCCATCAGCAGTGATGTTGAATTGACCCTGCTCGCGGTGCGCCACGGCATGGTGGACGCCAGCGCCTGACATGACTACGCCGTTTGATCCGAGTGCCTTCCTCTCAACCTGCAGTGGCCGCCCCGGCGTGTACCGCATGTTCGACAGCGAGGCGCGCCTGCTTTACGTCGGCAAAGCCAAAAACCTGAAAAACCGCCTGGCGAGCTACTTTCGCAAGACCGGTCTCGCGCCCAAAACCGCCGCACTGGTGGCGCGTATCGCTCAGGTTGAAACCACCATCACCGCCAACGAAACCGAAGCGCTACTGCTTGAGCAGACGCTGATCAAGGAGTGGCGGCCGCCCTACAACATCCTGCTGCGTGATGATAAATCCTACCCCTACGTGTTTTTATCCGACGGCAACTTCCCACGGCTGAGTATTCACCGTGGTGCGAAGAAGGCGAAGGGCAAGTACTTTGGCCCTTATCCCAGCGCCGGGGCCATCCGTGAAAGCCTGAGCCTGTTGCAAAAAACCTTTTTTGTGCGCCAGTGTGAAGACAGTTTCTACAAGAACCGCACGCGGCCGTGCCTGCAATACCAGATCAAACGCTGCAAGGCACCTTGCGTGGGCCTGGTGGAGCCGGCGGAATACGCCGAGGATGTGCGCCATTCGGTGATGTTTCTCGAAGGACGCAGCAATGCGCTGACCGATGAGCTCTCCGCGGCCATGGAAGAGGCGGCCGGCACCCTGGATTTCGAGCGGGCCGCTGAGTTGCGCGACCAGATCTCCCTACTGCGTCGTGTGCAGGACCAGCAAAGCATGGAAGGCGGCACCGGCGATGTCGACGTGATCGCCGCCTTCGTCAATCCAGGTGGCGCCTGTGTGCACCTGATCAGCGTGCGCGGCGGGCGAGTGTTGGGCAGCAAGAACTTCTTCCCGCAAACCGGTATCGACGAAGACGTGGCTGAAGTGATGGCCGCGTTCCTCGGCCAGTACTACGTCAGCAGCCCCGAGCGCGACCTGCCGTCGGAGCTGATTGTCAACGTGGTGCATGAAGACTTCCCCACGTTGATCGAAGCGATCCACGAGTTGCGTGGCCGCGAATTGGACATCAGCCACCGCGTGCGTGGCACCCGCGCCCGCTGGCAGCAACTGGCCGTCACTAACGCCGAGCAGGCCCTGAGCGCGCGCCTGGCCAACCGACAGCACGTCGCCGCACGCTTTGATGCCCTTGCCGAAGTGCTCAACCTGGACGAGCCGCCACAGCGCCTGGAGTGCTACGACATCAGCCATTCCAGCGGCGAGGCCACCGTAGCCTCCTGCGTGGTGTTCGGGCCGGAAGGGCCGATCAAGTCCGACTACCGGCGCTACAACATCGAAGGCGTCACCGCCGGCGATGACTACGCCGCCATGCATCAGGCACTCACGCGGCGCTTCAGCAAATTGAAGGACGGCGAGGGCAAGTTGCCGGATATCCTGCTGGTGGATGGCGGCAAGGGCCAGTTGTCCATGGCCCGTGACGTGCTCAACGAACTGGCGGTGCCCGACCTGATCCTGCTCGGCGTGGCCAAGGGCGCCACGCGCAAGGCTGGTTTCGAGACGTTGTACTTGAATGATGCCGCCCATGAGTTCACTTTGAAGGGCGACTCCCCGGCACTGCATTTGATCCAACAGATTCGTGACGAAGCCCACCGTTTCGCCATTACCGGCCACCGTGCCCGTCGCGGCAAAACCCGGCGAACCTCAACCCTGGAAGGGGTGGCGGGGGTAGGCCCGACACGGCGTCGTGACTTGCTTAAACATTTTGGTGGCTTGCAGGAGCTGTCCCGTGCCAGCATTGACGAGATAGCCAAAGCACCCGGTATCAGTAAAAAGCTTGCTGAGTTGATTTATGCGAATCTGCACAGCGAATAGAATGCCTTTCCACCTCGTAGCCAGTTGTGCCGATGAATATCCCTAATCTGATCACCGTTCTACGCGTCCTGCTCATCCCGATCTTTATTTTGCTGTTCTATTTACCGTACGAGTGGAGCTACCTGGCCTCCAGTTCAGTGTTCGCCTTTGCGGCCGCCACCGACTGGCTTGACGGTTACCTGGCCCGCCGCCTGGAGCAAAGCACGCCCTTCGGCGCGTTCCTCGATCCGGTGGCCGATAAACTCATGGTGGCCGTCGCCCTGGTGCTACTGGTACAGGAACACGGCAACCTGTGGCTGACCCTGCCGGCTGCGGTGATTATCGGCCGCGAGATCGTCGTCTCGGCCCTGCGCGAATGGATGGCCGAAATCGGCGCCCGTGCCCACGTCGCCGTCTCCAACATGGGTAAATGGAAAACCGCCGCGCAAATGCTTGCGCTGGTCATCCTGCTGGCTAACCCGTCTGACTTCTCCTTCTGGGTCCTGCTGGGCTACGCCTTGCTGCTCGTCGCTGCGGGCCTGACCCTGTGGTCCATGCTCCAGTACCTGCGCGCCGCCTGGCCGCATCTGCGCACCACTGTTGAAAAGAAATAAAACTTTTTTGAATCAAGAGCTTGACGGGTGCGCTGGATTCTATAGAATGCGCATCACCAAGCGGGAATAGCTCAGTTGGTAGAGCACGACCTTGCCAAGGTCGGGGTCGCGAGTTCGAGTCTCGTTTCCCGCTCCAAGTATTAAAAAATGGATCTCTGAAAAGAGGTCCATTTTTTTCGTCCAAAGAAAAGTCTCCCTTTGACTTTTGCCGCGCCGTCCCGTGAAAACACTATCGGCGTATGAAGCGCAATGCTGGGCGCCTGACAAAACCTCCAGGAACAGAAGTGGCCAAAGCTGCCCACCTGTAGCGGGAAGTTCACAAAGATGCACTTCGGCGTTGCGTGCTACGTTTCGTAGCGTGGTGTTACGGCATACCGAATACCATAAGACATCACGATATTTCTGATATCGCTCTATCCCGCCGCTTTCCGAGCCTTCCGATATTATGGCGTGCATATTACTTGTCTGATGGGACTTACCCCAAGAGTCTACGTCATGGTCAGTTTCGCATTTCGACCCGGCATAACGTGCATCAGCCTACTTGGCTGGGCAACGTTAGTCCCGTGCGGAGCCATGAAGAACTTTCTACGTCGTTCGGTTGCGCCTTCCCATGTGACTCTGAAGCGTCTTCCCTCCTGCGTTGCCGCCAAGCAAAACGGCTTTTGGCAAATAGTCAGATAGTCCTTCCTAGAGAATATTTCTCGTACTTTCCGTAGCCCGCGATTGCGGTGCCTGCGCCTGGTTATTCATAGCTATCAGCGAGCCTTGCGGCTATTGCCTGGTACTCTGCAATTGGAAGAAACCTGATGACCCAAGACACGGCTTTGCTCGTGATCGACCTTCAGAAAGAAGACGGCTTCCCTCTGGAGCGGTTCGATCAAGTAATCAAAAACGCAACAGCGCTGGTTGATTGCGCTCGAAAAAACAACATCCCTTTGTTCTACACCCGTCATGTCAACGATGCCCAAGGTTTCGGCTTGGCGTTGGGCGAGCCCGTAGATGCCGAGGGCAAACCGACAAGCTATCGCGCTGGCACATCTGCCATAGAGATCATCGATGTGTTAGCCCCACAAACCGGCGACGTTGTCATTGATAAGCAACGCTACAGTGCTTTCCACGGTACTCGGCTGACTCCGATGCTGAAGGAGCGCGGCATCAAACATCTCGTGGTGATGGGCGTGCTGACTGACGTCTGTGTGATGAGTAGCCTGTTCGATGCCTATCAGAACGACTTCCACTTGAGCCTCGTGGCCGACGCTTGTACGGCGACAACTTCCGCAGCCCATTACTCGGCCTTGTTTATTCTCTCCAACTGGCTTTACGGACTGGACATGCTTTCTACCGAACAGCTGTTGCGGCGCTGGAGGGGCGAGCCAGCACCTTCACTTCGTACGATGGAACCAGACCACCTTGCCTTCCAGCCGGAAGAGTTTATGCAAGCCATTGCGCGCCTGGAAAGCTGCCTCGTTGCCAAGACTGAGCGGAGAGCATGATGAACGTAGAAAAAAGAAGCATCGATTTCATCCCGGAAACCGAACGTCACGGCGAACCCCGTTCTCTGTTCTTCGTGTGGTTTGGGGCGAACGCCAACATCACCACGATTGCGGCCGGTGTGCTGCCGGTCAGCCTGGGACTGAATCTGTTCTGGAGCGCTTTATCGATCCTGCTTGGTTCCTTGATCGGGGCGGTATTCATGGCTTCGCATTCTGCCCAGGGGCCGAGGTTGGGCATCCCGCAGATGATTCAGAGTCGTGCGCAGTTTGGGGTATTTGGAGCCATTGTTCCGCTGTTGTTCGTCATGCTCATTTACTTGGGTTTTTTTGTGAGTAATACCTTGTTGGCAGCCCAAGCGGTCGCCGCCTCAAGCCCCCTCAGCAGTGAGGCGAACATTGTGCTGCTTGGTTTACTCTGCTTTCTGGTAGCGCTGTTTGGCTACACGCTCATCCACCGCCTGCAAAAAGTGCTGTCGTTGGTTTCGGTTGTTTTTTTCGGGATCGCGACCCTGCTCGCCCTTGCACTGCCAGTCGACGCGGACCAATGGACGGCGCAGGGCTTCAATTTGGCGAGCTTCCTCGCCTCGGTGAGCATTGCGGTGACTTGGCAACTGTCCTACGCCCCTTATGTGGCCGACTATTCTCGCTATTTACCTACCTATACTTCTGCACGCCAGGTCTTTTGGTACAGCTACACGGGCACGGTTATTGGTGGAAGCTGGATGATGCTGCTGGGTGCGGTATTGACCAAGGGCGTCACAGGTTTCTCAGATAACGTTGGCCTCCATTTGCTCGGTGTTCTGGGGGGGAGCACCTTGCTGGCCGTGGCCTTCGTGCTCTATGGTCAGATCGCCATCAACGTGTTCAACCTCTATGGAGCCTTCATGTCGACGGTTACCGTTATCGAGCCTTTTGCTGCGCTCAAGGTCACTCCGAAGGTGCGCGCCAGCTTTATGCTCGTTATCTGTGCTGTTGCAACGGCGTTATGCACCATGGCTCAAGATGACTTCATTCAATTTTTCCTGAATTTCATCTTTTTCATGAGCTATTTTTTAATCCCTTGGACGGCAATCAACCTGGTCGACTACTACGCGCTACGCAAAGGCGTATACAAGATTGCGGATATCTTTGACCCGTCGGGGATTTACGGTCGGGTGAACGGGATTGCTATCTGCGTGTTCCTCGCGACCATCGTGTTGGAAATTCCATTCATGAATACTTCCCTCTACGTCGGCCCTATTGCCTCCGCACTGCAGGGTATCGATCTGGCGTGGCTTGTTGGTCTGCTGTTCCCGGCATGCGCTTACTACGGATTAATGAGTCGGCGCAGTATTGGGGTGATCAAACCAACCCATTGACGCCCATCGCCCGGTTGCGCAGTGACACCGTGCAGCTCAACCCCTCGCAGCGTGACGGAACATCCACTTCATGCCCGTCACGCAATGCGACCACCGAGCACTTCAGCCACCCAGTCGGCAATGTAGTGACCCGCATTGATACTGTTGTCGAAGCTCGAATGCTGCACGCCACCCTCGCGTTCGGTGAAAATTTTCAGTTCGCGCTTGGGACTGTTGACCAACTGCTCATAGGTGCGGTGTGCCCACTTCAAGGGAATCTGTGAATCCTTTTCACCGTGGGTGACCAGGAAAGGCACCTTGATGCGATCCAGGATGCCGTCCAGATGAACATCTTCGGCGATGGTCATGAATTCGTCGGTGTCCTTGGCGCCCCATACCCATGAGACGTGCGACCAGTAATGCGGAACCGGGAAGCTGCCTTCCTTTTCCAAGCGGCGTTTCTGCACGTCGCGCCAGTCATGGTTGGCTCCCCACACGACACCGCACGCGAAACGCGGCTCGAAGGCTACCGCGCGCGGGCAGTAGTAGCCCCCAAGCGACACACCTTCCAGACCAATGCGTTTGACGTCGACGTCGTCGCGGGTTTCCAACCAATCCACCACGCGACTGGCCCAATGTTCGCTGTCAAAACGCGCAGTCAGGTTATGTAGCCGGAGCGCTTCGCCTGTCCCGGGCTGGTCGATGATCAGCGACGACACGCCACGTTTGGCCAGCCAGGCGGGCAGGCCGACGCGGTATTTCATTTCTTTGGTGGAGTCGAGTCCATTGACCTGCACCAGAATCGGCGCCGGGCCGCTGACACCTTCGGCACGCACCAGCAGGCCGGAAATATGTTTGCCTTCGTAAGGGATTTCCACGCGCTCGCAGTTTTCTCGTGCCAGTTCGATACTGCGCTGGAACGTCTGCAGAAAGCGCTGGTACAGCTCCGTGCGGCCTGGGGCGCCATGGGCCTGCAGGCGTTCGCAGCTCAGGTAATACGTTGCGGCGCGGTTATATTTTTCACCGGCGGACAGCATCCGCCCCTTGCCTTCGTCTTCTTCCGCCAGGCTGCACAGCTTGTCGGCCATGTTTGCCCAGGTTTCACGGAAGGCCTTGCTACCGGCGGCGTCCGGTTGTTTGGCGGCCTCTTGCAGTGGCGCGCACATCTCTTCGATTTCGCCGATACGGGCGCCCATTTCAATGGCCAGGTCGACTGAAAGATTCCACACGTAATTGGTCGGGAAGTAGCGAAACATGATTGTTATTGTCCTTGTGCAAGCAAAGGCAGGCGGCCAGGTTCTGAACGGGAATCGCTAGACCTGACGGTTCGAAGCAGGCTAAGGGCAGTCCCATAGTTTGGCTAATCGCAAGTCGGGATGGGAGGTATTGCGAATGGAGATAGAGTCGACTACTGCTCCAGCTCATTGATGATCTGACTGATTTTTGCCCGCAGCCAGCGGTGCATCGGATCCCCCTCCATGGTCCGGTGCCAGAGCATGAACTCACGCATCACCGGGATTTTCACCGGGGGTTGCACGATGCGCAGCGGCAGGTAATTGGCGTATAGCCTGGCCATGCGCTGGAGCATGGTGGCGACGCGTTGGGTGCCGACGATCAACTGCGGCAGGGTGTTAAAGTCGTGGGTCACAACTTCCATGCGGCGCGTAAAACCATACTGGCCCATCAGCCATTCTTCGACGCTCAGTTGCCGGTTGCGCCCAAAAATCACCGAGACATGGCCCATCTCGATGTACTGATCGAGGCTGATGCTATCGCCAACCAACGTGTTGCCATCCCACACCACGCAAACGTGCTCTTCCTCAAACAGCAGTTGCGAGGGGTGACCTTCAATGAGGTAGTGCTCAGGCACGATCATCATGTCGGCCTCACCGCGCATCAGCATCTCGGTGGACGTGTCGCCGGGGCCCAGCAGTTCGAAGGTGATGTGCGGCGCTTCCAGGGAGATTTTCTGGATCACCCGGGCAAACAGGACGCTGATCAGATAGTCCGACGTGATCAGGCGAAAATGGCGCTTGCTGGTGGCGGGGTCGAACACCGGTTTGGCGGTGATCGAGGACTGGATCGTCAGCAGCACCTGGCGCACCGGCGCCGCCAGTTCACGGGCATAAGGCGTGGGCTGCATCTTGCGTCCGACCTGCGCCAGCAGCTCATCTTCGAAGTAGAGGCGCAGCCTGCCCAGTACACCGCTGGTGGCGGATTGGGTCATATGCAGGCGTTCGGCGGCGCGGGTGATGTTCTGCTCTTCCAGTAACACATCCAGCGCCACCAGGAGGTTGAGGTCCAAGTGGTTAAAACGCATGGCGGTCTCGATTTTTGTATTTATTTTGTAAATACCTTCCGACCTTCCCATCGCGGCGTCAAGAGGCGTGAATGGGCGAATCGGGCGGTCCGTGTTCGATTTTCAAGCCCTTTGCGCTTCGCGGCCAGGTATCGCATTTGCCGATAGGTCACATCCTGACAAGCGATTAGTCAGTGAGTTTTTAGCCCTTCACTATCAGCCCACAGTCGGTTGGCCGTGGCGCTTTATCGGCTCCAAGACCCGCCTCGGCAGCGTACCGCCGGGCACTGCTCCCATAGCGGGACGCCAGGCCTGCGCTGAATAATGACAATGGAGTGGTAACTCAATGAGCATCATTGGCCTAGACGCGCTTATTTTTGGTGTCGACGACATTCAAGCCTGTACCGATTGCCTGCGTGACTACGGCCTGCTTCCTGTCGATGTCGACAGCGAGGGGGGCCGTTTTGAAGCGCTGGACGGCACTGCCGTGATTATCCGCCGGGCAGACGATGCCAGCCTGCCGGCGGCCATCGGGCCGGCGCCTTCGATACGTGAAACGGTGTATGGCGTGGCCAGCGAGGCTGATCTTGAGGCCATCGCTGATGAGCTGGGGCGCGATCGCCCGGTGACCCGCGGTGCCGATGGCTCCGTGCACAGTGTGGACGATATGGGCTTTGCCCTTGCTTTCCAGGTCAGCGTGCGGCGTGCGTACAGCGCGCCAGCCGATCTGACCAATGCGCCGGGCCATGCGCCTCAACGCCCGGTCAACCAACCTGGCATCAATCCCGACATGCAGGCGCTGCCACGGACCCTGTCCCACGTGGTGTATTTCGTGCCGAATGCAGCTAAGGCCGAGGCTTTTTACAAACGCTTGGGTTTCGTCACCACCGACACCTTTGTCGGCGCCGGCCCGTTTATGCGGCCGGCCGGTTCCGATGACCATCACTGCCTGTTCATGATCCAGACGCCGCCGCACATGAAAGGCTGCGAGCACTTCACCTTCCACATGGGCAGCGGTACGGAAGTGCTGCTGGCCGGGCGGCGCTTCGAGCAGCAGGGCTGGACCAGTTTCTGGGGGCCGGGCCGCCACCTCTTCGGTTCCAACTGGTTCTGGTACTTCAACAGTCCGCTGGGCTGTCACATCGAATACGACGCCGACATGGACAAGCACGATGACGCCTGGCAAGCGCGCCAGGCACCGTTGTCGGCGGATAACTCGCAACTGTTCCTGTTCACGTCCCGGGAAAAATGGTTCCCGAGCGGCCCGCCGCCCAAGCAGGGCTGAATGCGGAGGTCGTCCATGAGCCACGACGCGATGGTTCTCTGTCGCCTGGATGAGTTGCTCGAAGGGCAGGCTCGCGGGTTCGACCCTCTGGAGTCGGGCAAGGACAGCGTATTTGCCCTGCGCCATGACGACCAGGTGCGGGTGTATCGCAACAGTTGCCCGCACTTGGCGGTGCGCCTGGAGTACCGCAAGGATCGTTTCCTCAGCGCCGATGGCCGCCAGATCGTCTGTTACGCCCATGGTGCGCGGTTTCTTCCCGGCACAGGCCTGTGCGTCTACGGGCCGTGCCTGGGGGAACGCCTGAGTGCGCTGAAATGGCGTGCCGAGGCCGATTGGCTGGTGCTCGAAGCGGGTCAGCTGGGGGCCGATGCATCGTGATTAACGTATCGCGGTTGCTGATACATCGTATCCCTACATGCGATTAGTCAAACGCCTGCTTTGCCGAGAAAGTGAACACAACGCGTTAGCGAGTGCGTGCAAACACAGCCGGTGGTGAAGCCTGGGGTTGCCCCGGCAGAACGCTGGCGTGAATAACAAGAATAAGAGTGAGACAAGCATGAACGCAGACGGATTCTCGACGTCACGGCTGCGCCCATCTGAGGCGCCGACAAACCTGAAACTCACTCTCCCATAGATGCTTCATGCCTGTGCAGGCTTGGCCCGGTTCGACTGCGGGCGCCGTTTCACCAGAAGAGCTGACATACAACAACAATAAGAGGGTTACTTCGATGGCTACTCGCAAGTTCGCTGCGTCGCGGCGCGTCCCCTTCACCCTGACCCTTGCGGCAAGCCTGGGGCTTGGCGCTTCGGCAGCCCAGGCGTTTCAGATCGACACCGGCAATCCCGATCTCAGCTTGCGCTGGGACAACACGCTCAAGTACAGCGCGGCCTGGCGCCTGAAGGCGCCCAGCAGCAAACTCAGCGAGGGGCAAACGGCCCTGAACCAGAATGACGGTGATCACAACTTCGGCAAGGGGTTGATCTCCAATCGCCTGGATATTCTTTCCGAGCTGGACATCGGTTTTCACAACTTCGGTGCCCGTGTGAGCGGTGCCGCCTGGTATGACACCGTCTACCAGGAACGCAACGACAATCACGACGCGGCCAGTGCCAACCAGCGCTCGGTGGGCTTCGATGAATTCACCAGCGATACCCGTCAACTGCACGGTGGTGATAGTGAACTGCTGGATGCCTTTGTCTACTGGAACGGTGAACTGGCCGACCGTGCCTTGTCGGTACGTGCGGGGCGCCACGGTCTGATCTGGGGCGAGAGCCTATTCTTCGGCGGCAACGGCATTGCCGGTGCTATGGCACCGGTGGACGTGGTCAAGGCGCAATCGGTGCCCAACACGCAATTCAAGGAAATCACCCGGCCGGTCAACCAACTGTCTACCGCCTACCAACTGACCGACGATGTGTCGTTGGGCGCCTTCTATCAGTTGGAGTGGGAAGCCACCCGCTTGCCGGGCGCCGGCAGCTATTTCTCCACCAGCGATACCATCGGTGATGGCAATGAAAGGCTGATCACCGGAGCGCCGTTCCCGGATTTCCTGGGCGGTAATGCCAACAGCCCGGCTGCGTTTTTCCATGGCAAAGACAAGAAAGCCAGGAACTCCGGCCAGGGCGGCCTGCAGCTCAAGTACAACACCGGGACGACGGATTACGGCCTGTACGCGCTGCAGTATCACGAAAAAACGCCCACGTTGTACTTGAAGCCGAATGCCACCGGGCCGAACTTCAGTACCGGGCAAATCGGCGAATATTCCTGGGTCTACCCGGAAGACATCCGGGTTCTGGGCGCCAGTTTCGCCACCTCCGTGGACGAGTACAGCTTTGCCGGCGAGGCATCGATGCGCTGGAACATGCCGCTGGTCTCCAACGCCCAGACCGTCCTGGCGGGTGTCGACGCGGACAACAACGATGACGCTCTGTACGCCGTCGGCCGAACGGCTCACGTCAACCTCAACGTCCTGGCATCGCTGGGGCCTTCCTTCGTCGCCAATGAAGCCAGCCTGACAGCGGAGGTGGCCTGGAACCGCCTATTGGCCGTGACCCGCAATCGCGCAGCCCTGGACCCCAACGCCACCGATGACGGCCTGGGCTTGAAGCTGGTGTACACGCCAACCTACCGCCAGTTCTTCCCAGGCATTGATATCAGCCTGCCGGTGGGCATCAGCTATTTCCCCATGGGCAAGTCGGCGGTGATCAGCGGGTTCGGCGCCGACAGAGGAGGGGACATGAACATCGGCGTCTCCGCCACCTACCTGGACCAAGTGACCGTGGGGCTGACCTACACCCACTTCTACGGTCCCGAGGACACCAGCCTCAACGCCGCCAACCAATTCAATTACAAGCAGTCGTTGAAGGACCGGGACTACCTGGCTTTCTCCGTCAAGACCACGTTCTAAGAGGATTTGCGCATGACCATTCAGTTCACTCTAAAGGCCTTGTGCTTAACCCTGCTGGTCGCCGCCGCGCCGATGGCCTTGGCCGCCAGCGCCGAACAAGCGGCCGCGCTGGGCAAGACCCTGACGCCCTTCGGTGCCGAGAAAGCCGGCAATTCCGACGGCAGCATTCCGGCCTGGGACGGTGGCTACACCAAGGTCGATCCGGCTTATGTTCCGGGCGGCAAGCGCGGCGATCCGTTTGCCGCAGACAAACCCTTGTTCAGCATCACCGCCCAGAACCTGGCCAAGTACGCCGACAAGCTCAGCGACGGCACCAAGGAGCTGTTCAAGCGCTTTCCGGACACCTATCGCATCGACGTGTATCCGACCCGGCGCACGGCGGCCGCGCCGCAGTGGGTTTATGACAACACGCTGAAGAATGCGACCCGCGCCAAGCTGGTCAATAGCAGCGCCGGCCTGATCCCGGATGGCGCCTATGGCGGGATCCCGTTTCCGATTCCACAAAACGGTACCGAAGCCATCTGGAACCATGTGCTGAACTGGCGCGGCACTTCGGTGGCGGGGCATTTTCGCCACTATCTGATGACGGCCGACGGCAACCAGGTGATGACCAGCGACGGCCTGTTGACCCAGGAAATGCCCTACTACTTCCAGGAGGGCGGCCCTGAAAACTACTCGGGCGACTACTGGCAGGTGCACTTTGTCAATCTCGGCCCGGCGATTCGTGCCGGCGAGCAAATCCTGGGGCGCGAGAACATCAACGGTGACAAATCCCAGGCCCATGTCTACCTGAGCGGCCAACGCCGGGTACGCACGCTGCCCAACGCTTGCTGCGACACGCCGACGCCGTCCACCGCTGGGGTCATGTCCTTCGATGAGTTGAGTGTGTGGGGGGGGCGTACAGACCGGTTCGACTGGAAGCTGGTGGGCAAGCAGGAGATGTATGTCCCCTACAACACCAACAAGGTGCAAAACGCTGCCCAGCCGCAGGACCTGCTGGGCAAGCACCATCTGAACCCCGATTACGTGCGCTGGGAATTGCACCGCGTCTGGGTGCTTGAATCGACGGTGGCCGCCGGCAAGCGTCACCAGCTGCCCAAGGGCCGTTACTACCTCGATGAAGACACCTGGCAAGCGCTGCTCGGCGATCGTTGGGATGCCAGCGGCCAACTGGCCAAAACCCTCTGGTCGCTGCCGTCGGTATTGCCCGACCTGCCGGGGCTGGTGCAGCTCTCTTCAGGTTTTTATGACCTGACGTCCGGTGCGTGGTTTATCCAGAACCTCTATGCAGGGTTGCCGGAGCAGTACCGCGCGGTGGATCGCTACAAGGCCTCGGAGTTCTCGCCGGCAGCGATGGCGGGGCGCGGCGTGCGTTAGACCTGAGCCGAGCGTGAAGGGCAGGCCGGTCGCCTGCCTTTGGGATACGAGTGTTTGTCCGAGGTAGGTTATGAACAGAATCAATCAGGCGAGCGCGTTGCTCCTGGCCCTGTATTTGCCCTTCGCCACGAGCGAGTGCCTGGCCGGGTCGGCTGCGGTGGGCGTGCCGCTCAATACCCCGGCCATGCGGGTACCGGTTGCACAAAACGGCGTGTTGATCGACCTGGCGCGTGCCGGCACACGTCTGGTGGCCGTGGGCGAGCGCGGCCTGGTGCTGTTCTCCGACGACAACGGGCAAAGCTGGCAACAGGCTGGGGTACCGGTTTCGGTCAGCCTGACGGCGGTGCGCTTCGTGGATGCGCAAAAGGGCTGGGCAGTCGGTCACGCGGGCGTGGTGCTGGCGACGCTGGATGGCGGCGAGCACTGGACGCTGCAGCTCGACGGCGCGCGCGTGGCACAGCTGGAGCTGGACTCCGCCAAGGCGGAGCAAGCCACGGCTGCCGACCCGGATGCCGCCCTGGCGCGGGTACAAAATGCCGAGCGTCTGGTGGCCGATGGTCCGGACAAACCCTTTCTGGCATTGGATTTCGTCGACGCGCACCGTGGGCTCATCGTCGGCGCCTACGGTGTGGCGCTGCAGACCACCGATGGCGGTGCTACCTGGCACTCGCTGATGGGGCATATCGCCAACCCGAACGGGATGCACTTGTACGCGATCAGTCACCAGGGCACCCGCTGGTTCCTGGCTGGCGAGCAAGGTTACCTGGCCCGTTCGGACGATGACGCCGTGTCGTTCAGTCAGTTGGACAGCCCTTACGAAGGCAGCTATTTCACGCTGCAACGTCGTGACGATGGCGCGCTGGTGGTTGCCGGGCTGAAGGGCAATGCCTTTGTCTCCCGCGACGCCGGCGTCAGTTTCCAGCGTCTGTCGGTGCCCGTACCGATCTCCTTCAACGATGCCACCCGTTTGGCCGACGGCCAGCTGTTGCTGGTCAATCAGGGCGGCATGCTGTTTCGCCACAGCGAGCAGACCGGCGCGGCGATGCTGCCGTTGGGAGCGCCCTTGGGCAAACCTGTTTCAAGTGTGATCGAGGCCGCCGATGGCAGCCTGATCGTTGCCGGTTTCACCGGGCTGCAGCGTCTTGCGCGGCCAGCCACTGCCGCTTCGGAGTGAGGTTATGACGTCTCCTGGTAAGTTTTTCCAGCCCCCTGCCAATGCGCTCGATGATTTTGATCCGCGCTCCGGTTCGATGCTCGAACGCGCATTGTTCAACCATCGTCTGTGGGTGTTGCTGCTGTGCCTGGCGACCACGCTGGTGCTGGGCTGGCAGTCCGCTCGCGTTGAACTCAATGCCAGTTTCGAAAAAATGATCCCCACCCATCAGCCCTACATCGCCAACTACCTTGAGCACCAGAAGGAGTTGAGCGGGTTGGGTAATGCGGTGCGCATTGCGGTGGTCAACAAGCAGGGCGACATCTACGACAGCGCCTACCTCAAGACCCTGCAGGCGTTGAGCGACAAGATCTACCTGCTGCCCGGTGTCGACCGGGCGTACATGAAGTCGCTATGGACGCCGGCCACCCGCTGGGTGGCGGTGACCGAGGCGGGCCTGGAGGGTGGGCCGGTCATTCCGGATAACTACGATGGCGGCGCAGCGAGCCTTGCGGCATTGCGGCGCAACGTGCAGCTGTCCAACGAAATCGGCCAGTTGGTGGCGTTCGACCAGGCCTCGAGCATCATCCAGGTACCGCTGTTGCAGCGCACCCCCGACGGCAAACCCTTGGACTACAGCCAACTGTCGCAACAGTTGGAATCGCTGCGCAGCCAATACCAGAGCGACAGCATCGACATCCGCATCACCGGTTTCGCCAAGAAAGTCGGTGACCTGATTGCCGGCCTGCGGCAAATCCTGATGTTCTTCGCCGTGGCGATCCTGATCACCACGGTGGTGCTTTATTGGTACACCCGCTGCATTCGCAGCACTCTGTTGGTGGTGTTCTGCTCATTGGTGGCGGTGGTTTGGCAGCTCGGCTTGCTGCCGCTGCTCAATTATCAACTGGACCCCTATTCGGTGCTGGTGCCGTTCCTGGTGTTTGCCATTGGCATGAGCCACGGCGCACAGAAGATGAACGGCATCATGCAGGACATCGGGCGCGGCATGCACCGGGTGGTCGCCGCACGCTTTACTTTCCGCCGCCTGTTCCTTGCCGGGCTCACCGCGCTGCTGTGTGATGCGGTCGGTTTCGCGGTGCTGATGATCATCAAGATCCAGGTGATCCAGGACCTGGCGATGATCGCGAGTATCGGCGTGGCGGTGTTGATCTTCACCAATTTGATCCTGCTGCCGATATTGCTTTCTTATGTCGGGGTCAGCGGCCGCGCGGCGCAACTGAGCCTGAAAAGCGAGCACGCCGAGCTGGCTGGCCACAATCGCCACGGGTTCTGGCGCTTCCTCGACCTGTTCACCCAGCGCCGGTGGGCGGCGCTGTGCATCGCGCTGAGCCTGGCGCTGGCGACGCTCGGCTTCATCGTCAGCCTGCAACTGAAAGTGGGTGATCTGGACGCCGGCGCGCCCGAGCTGCGGGCCGACTCGCGCTACAACCAGGATGATGCATTCCTGACCCGGCATTACGGCGCCAGCAGCGATCTGTTCGCGGTCATGATCAAGACCCCCGCCAGCGCCTGTTCGCGCTATGACATCCTGAACAAGGTCGATGCCCTCGATTGGCAGTTGCGCACCTTGCCAGGGGTGGATTCGACCAATTCCCTGGCACTGCTCAACCGCCGCATGCTGGTTGGCCTGAGCGAAGGCAGCCCGAAGTGGTATGAGCTGCAGAACAACCAGGCAATGCTCAACATGGTCACCGCCGGGGCGCCGCGCGGGCTGTACAACGAAGATTGCAGCCTGCTGACGCTGTACGTCTACCTCTCCGACCACAAGGCGCAAACCCTGAACCGTCTGGTGGATCACGTCGAACAATTCGCCGCGGCGAACAATACCGACGAGGTCCAGTTCCTGCTGGCCGCGGGCAATGCCGGGATCGAGGCCGCGACCAACATCGTCGTCAAGCAGGCCAATCGCGAAATGCTGTTCTGGGTCTACGGCGCGGTGATCCTGCTCTGCTTGATCACTTTCCGATCCTGGCGCGCCACGATTTGCGCGGTGATTCCGCTGATGCTTACGTCGATCCTCTGTGAGGCGTTGATGGTCTGGCTGAACATCGGCGTCAAGGTCGCGACCTTGCCGGTAATCGCCCTCGGCGTGGGCATCGGCGTCGACTACGCGCTGTATGTGATGAGCATCCTGCTCGGTCATATGCGCCAGGGCACAAGCCTGTCGCAGGCGTATTACCGGGCACTGCTGTCCACCGGCAAGGTGGTGATGCTGACCGGTGTGACCCTGGCGATCGGCGTAGCGACCTGGATGTTTTCGCCGATCAAGTTCCAAGCTGATATGGGCGTGCTGCTGGCCTTTATGTTCGTCTGGAACATGGTGGGCGCGCTGGTCCTGTTGCCGGCCCTGGCTCACTTTCTGTTGCCGAGCAAGCGGATAAGTACAGGGCCGGCCGAGGCCAACCCCAGCCATTCGACGAGCTTGCCGCTGATGCCTGCCGTAGCCGAGGAGGGGGCTTGCGTGAAGCACTCGCTACGCCTGACTTCAGAGCACGATCAAACGATAAAAGACGCCAATCCCGTCGCGTCATAACAACAAGAAAGGACGTTCCCATGCCTCGTGTGCATTTGTTCCAGCGGTCCCTATGGCTTGACCTCTTCGCCGGTCTGAGCGCCTTTGGCATGGCGTTTTGCGCGGCGCAACCTGCGGAGGTGCACGATGAGCGTTGAGCGCCAGGCAGGTTTGCCACAATCATTGTTGCTGTTGCTCGGCAGTTGCCTGCCAGTGCTCGGTGCGGTGCTGCTGGCCCCCGTCCTGCCGCTTATGCAGCAACACTTCGCCGACACACCGGGTGTGGCCGTGCTGGTGCCCATTGCCCTGACGCTGCCGGCGTTGATGATTGCGTTGTTGGCTCCCGTGGCCGGAATCATCGCTGACCGACTGGGGCGCAAACCGTTGTTGATCGGTGCGATGGTGCTCTACACCGTCTGCGGCGTGCTGCCGCTATGGCTGGAGTCGCTGCAGGTCATCGTGATCAGCCGCGCCGGCATCGGTGTGGCCGAAGCGGCGATCATGACCTGCTGCACCACGATGATGGGCGACTACTACAGCGGCGCGCGACGTGAACGCATGTTCGCCCTGCAAATGGTCGCGACCTCATTGTCGGCGGCGATCTTCATTGCCATCGGTGGAGTGCTCGGCGAGCACGGCTGGCGTACCCCGTTTGCCCTGTATGGGCTGGGGCTGGTGTTCCTGCCGCTGATGGCATGGTTGCTGTGGGAGCCGCGTGCGCAGGCGGCCACCCTCACAACGGCGGGCAGGGCATTCCCCTGGCGCCCGCTGGCACCGTTGTATGCCCTGGCATTCCTGGCGGGCCTGAGCCTGTTCATCGTGCCGGTACAAGTCGGTTACCTGCTTAACCTGCTGCATGTCGAAGGTTCGCAGCAGATCGGCCTGACCATGGGCGCCAGTCAGTTCGGCGTACTGGTCGGCGCCCTGAGTTTTCGTCTGTTGAGCGGTGTGCCGGCGCAGCGGCAGATGCTCCTGGCCTTCGTCGCGGCCGGGATCGGTGGCGGGCTGCTGGCGGTAGCCGACAGTCACGGGCTGGTGGTGATCGCCGTCCTGATCAACGGTCTGGGCATCGGCCTGATGATGCCGACCCTGCTCACCTGGATCATGAGCCAGGTCGACTTCCAACAGCGCGGCCGCGCCGCCGGCGGCTTCACGGCGATGTTCTTTGCCGGGGAGTTCGCCAGCCCGCTGGTGGTGCTGGCGATCACCGGCGGCGTAATCGGCGCCTTGCCAGCGGCCTTGGGCATCGTCGCGGGCGTTCAATTGATGGTAGCCCTGGCCTGTCTCCGGTTGCGTGGCAGCGGGTCTGTTTTTGCCACGGCGGTGGCCGCAGACCCTGAGCACTGACCTGCCCATTCGACGCTTCAACACAATAAGAACAACGAGGAGAACCGCATGAGTTATTTGCTCAATACCTGGTACATCGCTGGATGGGCAGACGAGCTGGCGCAAGGTGGCATGCTGGGCAGAACCATCGTCGAGCAACCCATTGTGTTCTTTCGCGATAGCCACGGTGTGATCCAGGCGCTCGCCGATCGTTGCCCGCACCGTTTTGCCCCGCTGCATAGGGGCAAGGTTGTCGGCGACAGCGTCCAGTGCCCGTACCACGGCCTGCGTTTCGATGGCAGTGGCCAATGCACGCACAATCCCCATGGCGAAGGAAACATCCCCAAGGCCGCCTGTGTTCGCGGTTTCGCGGCCGTTGAGCGCCACGGGGCGATCTGGGTCTGGCCGGGCGATCGTCACCTGGCCAGCGATGCCTTGATTCCTGATTTTTCCTTTTTCGAGCAGGCGCCCACCCATGCCAAAGGGCATGGGTATTTGCCGACCCGTGCGCACTACGAGTTGCTGTCCGACAACATCATGGACCTGAGCCATGTTGATTTCCTGCACCCGGATACGCTCGGTGGCGGGGCGTTGTCACACACCCGAGCCACCATCGAGGAATTGCCCAACGATCGCGTACGCATCAGTTGGTGGGCGCCGGACGATGTGCCCCCGCCGGCTTTCGGCGCTCACCTTGAAGATCCGAGCCGGGCAGACGTCTGGGCCGAAGTCATCTGGCACGCCCCCGGCCTGATGCTGCTCGGCAGTGGCGCCACGGCGCCAGGGCGCCCCAGGGCGGAGGGACCAGTGACATGGAACCTGCATCTGATGACGCCGCAGGACGCGGCCAACACCCATTATTTCTTTGCCAACACGCGCAGTTTCGAGCAGGACAATGCGCAGTTGAATGCCTTCGTCCAGGAGATGTTGATCGGTATTTTCGCCGGTGAAGACAAACCCATGGTCGAGGCTCAACAGCGCCAGATTGGTGAGGTTGAACTGCTTGGCCTCAACCCTGTGTTGCTGCCAGTCGATGCAGGGGCCGTGCGCTGTCGACGTGTTCTGCGTCGATTGATGGAAGCCGAGCGAGCGGAGACGCAAGCCAGTCGGTCATCAAACTATGAAAAAGAGGAACTGCGATGAGCTTTCTACGCAACGTCTGGTACGCGGCCGCCTGGGGAAACGAGATCAAGGCTGGCGAGTTGTTCCAACGAACCTTGCTCAATGAACCCGTGGTGTTTTTTCGCGACACCCAAGGTAATGCCCAAGCCATTGCCGATCGATGTCCCCACCGTTTCGCGCCCCTGGGCATGGGCATCCTCAAAGGCGATGCGGTGCGTTGTCCGTACCACGGCCTGGAATTCGATGGCAGTGGCGCCTGTGTGCATAACCCCCACGGCGATGGTGCCATTCCCAAGGCGGCTAAGGTCAAGGCCTACCCGCTGGTTGAACGCTACAGCTTGCTGTGGATCTGGATGGGGGATCCTCACTTGGCCGATGCGGCGCTGATTCCGGATTTCAATTGCATGGATGAAGACCATTGGTATGTCGGCAAACGCTACCTGCACGCAAAAGCCAACTACGTGCTGGAAACCGACAACATCATGGACCTGAGTCATATCGAATTTTTGCATCCGTCTACGTTGGGTGGCGATGGCGTCAAGGGTGCATTGACTAGCGTGCAAGAGGAGGACAACACCGTTTGGTCCAACCGCCAGACGGTTGCGGAAATTATGCCAGAGTTCCTCTACACCGCCTGGAACATCCCCCAAGGTACGCCGGTGGATCGTTGGATCGATGTACGTTGGGATGCGCCTGCGAACATGTTGCTGTTTTCCGGTGCAGTGGCGACCGGTCTCCCAAGAGATAAGGGCGTTTCCACACCGATTCCGCATCTGTTCACTCCAGAGACCGAGACCACGACTCACTACTGGTTCTCAGTCTGTTTCCCCAAGGCAATGGGCAAATTTGCCGAGCGATTCGCTGATGAGCAGGCGGCCGCGATCAGCCGGCCCTTTGCCGATGAAGACTTGCCAATGCTCGAGGCGCAGCAGCGCATGATGGGCGCTGCATCGTTCTGGGACTTGAAACCGGTGCTGCTGATCGGTGATGCAGGAGCGGTCCGGGCGCGGCGTGTACTCGACCGCATGATTGCTGCCGAGCAGCCTGCGGGTGCCAAGTGATGATTGAAGTCATCGTCACTCGCAAGCGCCTCGAAGCCGAAGGCATCTACAGCTTCGAACTGGCCCCCGCCGAGGGCTCCATGTTGCCGGCTTTCAGTGCCGGCTCGCATATCGACGTGCATCTGCCCAATGGCCTGGTGCGCCAGTACTCGCTGTGCAATCACCCGCAAGAACGCCACCGCTACCTGCTGGGGGTGTTACTCGACCCGGCGTCTCGCGGCGGTTCGCAGGCCATGCACGAGCAGGTGCACGAAGGCAGCCCACTTCGCATCAGCGAACCTCGCAATCTGTTCCCGCTTGAGCATGGGGCCGGGTACAGCGTGCTGTTCGCCGGCGGTATCGGCATCACGCCGATCCTTTGCATGGCCGAGCGCCTGGCGCGGATCGGCGCGCCTTTCGAGCTGCACTATTGCGGCCGCTCGGCCGGGCGCATGGCCTTTATTGAGTACCTGCGTCATTCGGCGTTCGCCGATTGCGTGCACGTTCATATGGACGATGGCGAGGATGCCCAGCGCCTGGACAGTGCTCGGGTCCTGTCCACGCCGGCCAGTGACCGTCATCTGTACGTCTGTGGCCCCAACGGTTTCATGGACCACGTGCTTGGCACGGCGCGCGCGCAAGGCTGGGCCGAGGCGCAACTGCACCATGAGTACTTTACCGCCGCCGCTGCCCCGGTGGGTGAAGCGGGCGGGTTCGAGGTGCAACTGGCTAGCACCGGGCAGTGCTTCCAAGTGCCGGCCACGCTCAGCGTTGCCCAGGTATTGCTGGAGGCTGGCATCGACATCCCGCTGTCTTGCGAACAGGGCATCTGTGGCACCTGCATCACGCGCGTGCTGGACGGCGAGCCGGAGCATCGTGACATGTTCCTGACCGATGCCGAGCGAGCCCGCAACGACCAGTTCACGCCTTGCTGCTCCCGTGCGAAGAGCGCGCGGCTGGTACTCGATCTTTAAGGTTTTTTCATGAATTCATCGTTACCCGCTGGCGCGTTTCGCCAACAGATTGAGGACTCGAATATGCAACAGCTTCCTGGTTTCAAACGCGTGGTAACCGGGCACGATGCCCAGGGCCAGGCGGTGGTCGCGCTCAGCGGGCCAACGCCGAACAGTTTCCCGCTCAAGGCCGTGCCCGGCACGGTCTTCCATGAGATCTGGAACAGCGGCGCCAGCCCGGCCGTGCTGGATAACGGCGACGACCCCACCCACCAGCCGCTTCAACTGAGCCCCGCGCCATTGGGCAGTGTCATCCGCGTGGTGGATATTCCCCCGGACAGTGTGCAGAACCAGGTCAGCGCCGAGGAGGCCGCGGCGGCCTTCGCCGAAATTGGCCAGGCCCATGCCGGCACGGGGCAGGCGGATTCCAGGCACAAGCTGATGCATCGCACCCAAACGCTGGATTACGGCGTGGTCACCGAGGGTGAGGTCTGGCTGGTGCTCGATGGCGAGGAGGTGCATCTCAAACGCGGCGACATCGTGGTGCAGCGCGGCACCAACCACGCCTGGAGCAATCGCACCGAGCAGATGGCCCGCATGCTCTTTGTGCTGCTCGATGGCCGCTTTGCTCCTGAACTGCAAGGAGAACACCCATGAAGCTCAGCACCCTCAAGAACCTAAATCGCGACGGTCGCCTGGTGGTGGTGTCGCGCGACCTGGCCTGGGCGGTGGATGCCGGCGATATTGCCGCGACGCTGCAGGAGGCCGTTGAGCGCTGGGCGCATGTCGAAAGCGTTTTACGCGCGCGGTATGACGCCTTGAACGAAGGCACGCTGGCCGGTGCCTTCGCCTTCGATCCTCAGCAAGCCGCCGCGCCTCTGCCACGTGCCTGGCAGTGGCTGGACGCCTCGTCTTTCCTCAGTCATGGCGAGCGCATGCAGAAGGCTTTTGGGCTGGATCCGATCGAAGGTGTTGAACATACGCCGCTGATGTATCAGGGCTGTGGCGACGACTTTCTAGGCGCCCACGACGACATCGAGCTGCCCAGCGAAACCCACGGTATCGATTTCGAAGGCGAGTTTGCGGTGTTGGTCGATGAGGTTCCCATGGGCTGCTCGGCGCAAGACGCCGTCGAGCATATTCGGCTCATTGTGCAAGTCAACGACGTCAGCCTGCGTGCGCTCGCCCCCCGAGAAATGAAGACCGGCTTCGGTTTTATCCAGGCCAAGTCCGCGTCCAGTTTTGCCCCGGTGGCGGTCACCCCCGACGAGTTGGGCGAGGCCTGGCGCGACGGGCGCGTGCACTTGCCGTTGAAGGTTGAATGGAACGGTCAGTGGTTCGGTCATGCCCAGGGCGGTGCCATGCATTTCGGCTTTCATCAGTTGATTGCTCACGCGGCGCTGACCCGGCGCCTCAGGGCGGGCTGCCTGATCGGTTCCGGCACGGTTTCCAATGCTGACCCCACTGTGGGCGCTGCCTGCATCGCCGAACGTCGTGCCGTTGAGATGATCGAGCACGGCGTACCACGGACGTCCTTCATGCGCTTTGGCGACCGCGTGCGCATGGAGGTCCTCGATCTGCAAGGTCAGTCGGTGTTCGGGGCGATAGACCAGTGCATCGTGCGCGGAGGCCTCCCATGCGCGTGATGATTACCGGGGCCAATGGTTTTGTTGGCCGGACGCTGGTGAAACGGTTGCTCGAAACCAATGCGTTACAAGGCCGCTCGATCAGCGCGTTGATCCTGCTGGATAAAGAGTTGGTGGGGTTTGCCGAGGACAAGCGCCTGCGCCGGCATTGCGGCAGTGTCACCGACGCCGCGTTATTGCGCCGCGCCTTGGCCGATGGCATCGATGTGGTTTTTCACTTGGTCAGCATTCCGGGGGGCGCGGCCGAGCAGCATTATTCATTGGGCTATCAGGTCAATTTGCAGGCGAGCCTGGAGTTGCTTGACCAGTTGCGCGAACAGCCAGGCGCGCCGGTGCTGGTGTACGCCAGCAGCGTGGCGGTGTACGGCGGCGACCTGCCAGCCCGCATGGATGAGCGTGCCGTGCCGCACCCGCAGTTGAGTTACGGTGCGCACAAGGCGATGGTGGAAATGGCGATCAATGACCTTGCCCGACGAGGCGAGGTGGACGGTCGCGCCGTGCGTCTGCCCGGCATCGTTGCCCGTCCACGTGAACCCAATGGGCTGCGCTCGGCGTTTATGAGCGACGTGCTGCACGCCTTCGCCGAAGGCCAGCCCTATTGCTGCCCGGTGTCGCCGCAGGCGCAGGCATGGTGGATGTCGGTGCGGTGTTGCGTGGATAACCTGCTACGGGCCGCCGAACTGCCGTCTGCCCAGCTCGGCGCGTCACGCGTCTGGCAACTGCCGCTGTTGCGCCTGTCCATTGCCCAGGTCATCGATGCCCTGGCCGCTGCCTACGGCCAGGAACGCCGCGCGCTGATCAGCTTCGCACCGGACGCGGGGCTGCAAGCGTTATTCGGCAGCTTTCCCGCAATGAAAACCCCTCTGGCCCGTGCCCTTGGCTTTCGCCATGACGGCTCGGCAGCTGCCTTGATACGTAACAGTTTGAATGCCGCTACCCCGACGCGTCGTGCGCGTGGGCGGGTGGGACTTGGAGTGAGCGAACATGCAATCAACTAAACGCCGCCTGGTGGACCTGTCCGTGACCCTGGACAACAACCCCTACACCGATCCGCCGCCGTTGCTGCCGAAAATCGACTACATGGACCATCAGCAAGGCTGGCCGGAGATGGCCGCGATGTTTCCCGGCTTGTCCAAGGCGCAACTGCCTGGTGACGAATCCTGGGCAGCTGAGCGCCTGCAGATCACCACCCACAGCGGTACGCATATGGACGCTCCCTGGCACTACGCCTCGACCACGGACGGTGGCAAGCCGGCGTTTGGCATCGACGAGTTGCCGTTGGACTGGTGCCTGCAACCCGGCGTGAAGCTGGACTTTCGTCATTTACCGGATGGCCATGTGGTCAACGCCGCCCAAGTGCAAGCCGAGCTGGAGCGTATTGGCCATGTTCTACAGCCGTTGGACATTGTCCTGGTCAACACCCGTGCCGGCGCGCTGTTCGGTCAGCCAGGGTATCTGGACGCCGGGGTAGGCATCGGCCGCGAGGCCACGTTGTACTTGCTGGAACGCGGCGTGCGCGTGGTCGGCACCGATGCCTGGAGCTGGGACGCGCCGTTCAAGTACACCCGCGAACGCTTCGCCGCCACGGGCGACGCCTCGATCATCTGGGAAGGGCACAAGGCCGGACGCGACATCGGTTACGGCCAGATGGAAAAATTGGCCAACCTGGAATCCCTGCCGGCCCACGGCTTCCAGGTGTCGTGTTTCCCCTACAAGATCAGGCACGCCTCGGCCGGCTTCGTCCGCGCCGTCGCGATTTTCGAGGAATGAACGCGCCGGCGGCCGGTGAAAAAAAGCGCGCCAGCCTGTCCCGGGGGCTTGAGGCGCTGCTGTCGGAGCACATTGTCGCGGGGCGACTGCGCGGCGGTGAGCAGTTGCCCACCGAGTCGGCCCTCATGCTGGAGCATGGGGTCAGCAGGACGGTGGTGCGCGAGGCCATGTCGCGTCTACAGGCCGCTGGAATGGTTGAGACGCGCCACGGTATCGGCACGTTCGTGCGCGGTAGCACCCTGTCGCTGAAGGCCTTCATCGACCCTGCGACGATCGGCATCCTGAATGATTCGCTGGCGATCATGGAATTTCGGATCGGTCTTGAGGTGGAAGCCGCCGGGCTCGCCGCCCAGCGACGTGGCCCGGATCAGTTGGCGGGGTTGCGGGCGCTTCTCGATCAGCTCGGGCAGCCCAATGTCAGCGTCAATGACCGGGCCGCGTTGGATTTTCAGTTCCATTTGGGTATTGCCCAGGCGACCGGCAATCACTACATCGCCCACACATTGCGCAACCTGGGCGAGGTGATCATCCCGCGTAGCCGGCTGGATTCTGCGCGCCTGTTTCACGATGAGCCTCTGCACTATGAGCAGCGGATGCAAAGCGAGCACGAACAGATTTACCAGGCGATCTTCCATCAGGACACAGAATGCGCACGCGCTGCGATGCGCCTGCACCTTCAAGACAGTCGCGAATACTTGCATCAGGCCCGCCAGGAGCTGATGACATGACGAGCGTCGATAGGCCTGACAACGCCTCGCCCTCTCCGGCATCCGCTCTGACAATAATCGATGCGCGCTGGACCTTGTTCGTCCGGGTCGTGGCGGCTGGCAGCCTGAGCAAAGCGGCCGTACTGCTGGACATGCCGCAGTCCATGGTGAGTCGCAACATTGCGTTGCTTGAATCGCAATGTGGGGAGCGGCTGTTTCATCGTACCGGGCGCGGGGTGGTCCTGACCGAATTTGGCGAGCAGTTGTTGCCCTGTATATCGGCGCTTTTGGCGAACGCTGAAAGCCTTGCCGATGACATTCGCAACCTGCGAGGCAAACCGGTGGGGGAGGTGGTCGTGGGCATGTTGCCTTCCGCGGTGCGTCGGTTTGCGGGGACGCTTTTTGCTGCGGTGCGTGCCCAGATGCCAGGGGTGAGGTTGCACCTGATCGAAGGCGCGAGTGCTCAGCTCGAAGAGCAGTTGCACGATGGTCGTCTGGATATGGCGCTGGTGCTGCGCGAGAGCGAGGCGAGCATCGGCCAAGCTCATCTGTTGGCCAGGCTACCGCTGCACCTGGTCGGACCCGCCGCCGATCCGCTGTTCGGCAATCGAGATATTGCACTGGAAAATCTATCTGGGTTGCCATTGGTCGTGCCTGGGCGGCCGCATCTGCTGAGGGCCAGGCTCGATCATTTGGCTGCGGAGCAAGGCGTGGAACTGTGCGTGGCTGTGGAAGCCGACTCGGTCCAGCTACAGTACGAAGTCGTCGCGGCCGGCGGAGGCTATGCGATTGCCTCGGTGTTGCCGGGCTCGCTGGATCACCGACTTATTTCATCGCGCATTATAGAGCCCGTGTTAGAGCGCTTTGTCGTGCTGGTCGAATCGCCCCGGCGCCCCTTGACCCGTGCTTCCCGTGAAGTGCGACGGCTGATTTGCAATCTGTCCATGCCATCGATTTAAGCGATAGCTGCTTTGCATCCCCAGCAGTATTCGGTGGGGGGCGCGCCTCGTAGGGTGTCAGTCAACCAACGACTGATCCCCGATTGCGAGGTTTGCGCCATGCATCACGCCCAAGAACTCCAAGTCATTGCCCCGACGCTTTTTCTCAGTGACGCCGATGTGGCCTCGCTCGCCGACTGGAGCACCGCCGTCGCCGCGCTCGCCGAGGCGTATGCACGCCCTGCATCGGATGCCATGGTGCCGCCTCGCTCCATGGCCCGGGGCGATGGCATCTGGCTGCGCAGTTTGACTGCCGTACCTCCGGCTGGCGGCCATATGGGCTGCAAGTTGATCGCAGCCTCCATGCGGGCGCGCTGCGCCAGCTACCTGATTGCGTTGTTCGATCAGAAAACCATGGCGCTCAGTGCCCTGATCGACGGCAACCGGGTGACAGGTTTGCGCACCGCGGCAACCGCTGCGCTGGCAGTCGATTTACTGGCGCCCAAGCGCGCGCTGCGGGTGGGGGTGATTGGCTCGGGGTTTGAGGCCCGTGGCGCATTGGACTGCCTCAAGTCCGTGCGCGATGTGGCGCATGTCCGGGTATTCAGTCCAACGCCCGCTAGCCGCGAGCGTTTTGCCGAGAGCTTCAGGCCAGGGCTGGAGATCCAAGCGGTGAACAGCGCGCAAGAAGCTGTGCAGGATTGCGACGTGGTGATTTGTGCCGCCCGCAGTCGTGACGAATCTCCGGTCCTGCAAGGCGCCTGGCTTTGCCCGGGGGCCACGGTTGTGTCGTTGGGTTCCACCTTGCCTGAGCAACGGGAAGTTGACCCGGTCACGATGGAGCGAGCCGTCTGCATCGTCGCCGATATGCCGCAAGAGGTGCTTCACGATACCGGTGACGCCATTGCGGCGATCAGTGCCGGCGTTTATGTCGCCGACAAATTGGTCGCGCTGTCGGACCTCGTCGCGGGCCGTGTCATACCGCGCCAGCACGCAAGCGACATCGTTCTCTACAAGTCTGTTGGCTCGGCGCTGCAGGACGTCGTCATCGCCCAAGCGCTGTACGAGCGCGCCCGGCAACAAGGCCTCGGCATCGAGTTGCCCGCCAGCATTGTCCCTGTCTCGAAATAACTCCCTTCACTGTGCAAAGGAACATCATCATGGCCACATACAAGAAAGCGGATGCCCGTGCCTGGGCGCGGGAAAACCTGGTGGGCTGCTCGGCTGTCACCATCCCAAGTTTCAGTGCTGATTTGAAGCGTCTCAATGAGCGTGGCATACGCCACGACATCGAACATACGGTTGGCCTGGGCTACAGTGCTACGTTGCTGTGCAGCGAGCTGGCGATTTCTATCCAGGAGAATGCCCAGTTCACTGCCTGGGCCCGTGAGTCAGGGAAAGACCTGATCCTGTTTTTCCATGCGGCCTTTGGCACGCTTGCCGAGAATATCGAGGCGGTGAAGCTCGCCGAGAATGCCGGTGCGGACATCGTCCTACTCTCCTATCCACCACAGTTCTGGCCGACCAGCGAGCAGGAAATCTACGCCTACACCAAGTCGTTCTGTGACGCGACGGACCTCGCCGTCATGCTCTTCCCGATTCCGCTCTGGGGCTTTGAGCGCGTGCATCCGGCAGGGATGTCCTTGGAGTTGGTCAGTCGGCTGTTGGCCGATTGCCCGAATATCGCGGCCATCAAGTCCGAGCAAGGGTTCCCGCTGCCGGCGGGCATTTGCGAGATGTATTACCACTTCCGTGACCAGGTGGTGATCAGTTGCCCGATCGAAGGCGACGCAATCCCCTTGATGAGCCTGATGAAGTTGCAGTTTTCCGGCACCAGCAACACCGCCTGGATGAGCGACTACTACCCGAAAGCGTTCGAACTGGCACGCACGGGCCGCTTTGAAGAGGCGATGGAACTGTACTGGAAGGTCAATCCGGCACGCAGCGCCAACGGCGCCGCCGCGCAAAGCTATGCTGGCGGCACTGGTGTGCTCAATCGCACGATGTGGAAATACCAGGACTGGCTCGCCGGCTTCAACGGCGGCCCACTGCGTGCCCCGGCGATGCGCGTGCCGGATCGCTTCATGAAGTCGCTGCGTCAAGGGTTGGTTGCGTCGGGGTTGCCGGTGACTTCGGATCCTGACAGCGCCTTCATGATCGGGCGTCATCCGTGCTGATCAGGAGGGTTGCACAGTGAAGCATTTACTTAAAGATCCCACGCTGTGGCGTGACGGTGCCTATATCGCCGGTGAGTGGCTGACCGAGACGCCGCACGGTCACTACACGCTGCGTAATCCGGTGGACCAAACGGTGCTGGCCGAGTTGCCGCGTTGTCGTGAAACTGAAGTTCGGCACGCCATCGACGCGGCGAATGAGGCCTTTGGCCCATGGCGTCGCCTGACGGCCAAACGCCGTGGCGAGGTGTTGCGCCGCTGGTATGAGTTGATGGTTGAACATCGGGAGGACCTTGCCACGCTGATTACCCTGGAGGAGGGCAAGCCACTGGAGGAGGCGCGGGGTGAAGTCGATTACGCGGCGTCTTTTGTGCGCTGGTTTGGCGAGGAAGCCACACGGGTGCGCGGTGATCTGATTCCGGGCGTAAAGGACACTCAGCGCATCGTGGTCCTGCGCGAACCCATCGGCGTCTGCGCGGCGATCACGCCCTGGAATTTCCCCGCTGCGATGATTACACGCAAGGCCGCTCCGGCCCTCGCGGCCGGTTGCACGATGGTGGTGAAACCGGCCAGCCAGACACCGCTGACCGCGCTGGCACTCGCCGAACTGGCGCAGCGCGCTGGCGTGCCCGCCGGCGTTTTCAGTGTGATCACTGGCAACGACACCCGCGACATTGCCGGTGAGCTTATGGCCAACCCGCTGGTGCGCAAGCTCACCTTCACGGGGTCCACGGAAGTGGGCCGGCTGCTGCTGTCGCAAGCGGCGCAGACGGTCAAGAAATGCTCCATGGAGTTGGGCGGCAACGCCCCGTTCATTGTCTTCGATGATGCTGATCTGGATGCTGCGGCTGACGGGGTGATGTTGGCCAAGTTTCGCAATGGTGGACAGTCCTGTATCGGCGCGAATCGGGTGCTGGTGCAGTCCGCGGTTTATGACGCACTGGCCGAACGCATCGTCGAGCGCATGGCACGCCTGAAGCTGGGCAATGGCCTGGAGCCGGGTGTACAAGTCGGGCCGTTGATCGATGACGCGGCGGTACGAAAATCCCAGGCGCTGGTTGATGATGCGCTGGCCCAAGGCGCTCGACTGCTGTCTGGCGGCAAGCCCCATGCGCTGGGCGGGTGTTTTTTCGAGCCCACCTTGTTGGCTGATGTGACCCATGGGATGCGGGTTGCTCGTGAGGAGATCTTCGGCCCGGTCATGCCGCTGGTGCGTTTCGACACCGATGACCAAGCCATTGCCATGGCCAACGACAGCGAGTTTGGCCTGGCCGCGTATCTGTTCAGCCGTGACGCGGCGCGTATCTGGCGCAACGCCGCGCGCATCGAGTCGGGCATGGTGGGCATCAACTGTGGCTTGATTTCAAATGAGGTCGCACCTTTCGGTGGCGTGAAGCAGAGCGGTCTTGGGCGAGAGGGATCTCACCTGGGAATAGACGAGTTCCTAGAGGTTAAATACCTCTGCTGGGATGGCTTGGAAAGCGTGTAAACAACCGTCGTTAAAGGCCGGTGGCCGGCGGTTCGTGTGAGCCGTCGTTCATCGGCTTTTGTATTTGTTCTGCCGCAAAGACAGGCACTCCGAGCAATGCCCCCGGCTTACCTGCGCGACCCATCGCCGCCAGCGATACCTCGGATTGTGCAAAGCGATTTCAGCCCTGATAGCCGATTCGATAGTCTCGTGGCTGATCCGGCATTTTTCGTCGGCATTCCATGTTGCTGCGGCATTGACGCAATGACGCCGCAGCGCTCGTTGGTGCGCCATGCAATGTCTACCCGAGTGAATAAGAATAACTAGGAGAGCGTGATGATTGCAGCAGTCAACAAGGTCCTGGTGATCGGGGGAGGGTTCTCCGGTATGACCGCGGCTATCCAGCTCGCCCGCCAGGGCGTCGAAGTGGACCTCGTCGAAATCGATCCATTGTGGTGTCCTTTGGGAGCGGGGATTACGCTCAGTGGGCCCACGCTGCGAGCGCTTGATACGGTTGGGATTTTGGAAAGGGTCGCCGGGGAAGGGTACCTGTCGACCAATTTCGATGTGTTTTCACCGGTGGGCGACCTGATCGTGCAATTGGCGCTTCGACCGCCGGTCAGCGATAAGCCGATTCCCTGTGGTGGCGGCATCCTGCGCCCGGTACTGGCTCGAATATTTGCCGACAGGACGCGGGAAGTGGGGACCCGCGTGCGCCTGGGCATCACCTACGACAGCGTCATCGAGCTTGATGATGGCATTGATGTGTCTTTCACCGACGGGACCACTGAACGCTATGACCTGGTCGTCGCCGCTGACGGCGTGCATTCGCGCACGCGAAAGGAGTTTTTCCCGGAAGCACCCTCGCCAAAACCCATTCATCAGAGCGTCTGGCGCGCGGTGCTGAAGCGTCCGCCGGAAATCGTGCGCCCCACTCATTGGCTGGGTCGCACCAAGGTTGGCGTCAATCCAATCTCCGAAACGCACATGTACATGTTCCTCATGGAAAACCGCGAGTTTTCCGAGTGGATTGATCCGGCCAGTTGGCCGGGTGAAATGGCGCGCCTGCTGAGTGAGTTCCCAGCCCCGATCCTGCAAGCGCTGGTGCCACAACTGCACGAGGCGGGCGCCAATATCGACTATCGTCCGCTGTCCAATCTGTTGGTGCCGCTGCCCTGGCACAAGGGCCGTATCGTGCTGATCGGCGACACGGTGCATGCCACCACGCCGCATCTGGCTTCCGGGGCTGGCATCGGTATTGAGAGCGCCATCGTGCTTGCCGAAGAGTTGCTCGCCAGTAGCAATCTACAGACGGCCCTGAACCGGTTCGAAAAGCGGCGTTGGGAGCGTTGCCAACTCGTGGTCGAGAACTCCGCGCGTCTGTGCGAGATAGAGAAAAGTGGCGGGGACAAGGAAGAGCATGCGCAGATCATGCGTGAGTCCACTGCGACGCTGGCTGAGCCTATCTGATTGATTGCGACCCTGCTGGATGAGAAGGGTCGCGCTTCTGGTCGTTAGGAGCAGTGATCGAAAATAACGACCTCTTTGACGTAAGCGAAAAAAGACGCCGACGTCAGCGCCACGCCGTCCTCGGCAAGTTTTTGAAACAGCGCTCGCTGATACTGCCGAAAGGTCGAAAAATCCGCTTCATTTTCAAACCACAGGCTAGAGGCGCCTTCGTATACGGCGATGTTTGGCCCGAAATAGGCCGTCACCTTGTCACCCTCGGGCAGATACCGGGAGCGAACATACCGGCGTAGGGCGTTCTGGAAGTCGGGCTGTTCGCGGGTAATGCTCTCGTGAGCTGCGTCCCAAGCGTCGAAAAAACGATCGAGCGCCATGGATGGATTTTTCTTCAGCAGGATCATCACTTTCCATGGGAGAGGCGCTGTAGCGGTGCTAGCCGTCTCCGCTTCATCCATCAATTGAGCGAGCTGCTCGGAAAGGTCAGCGAAGTTCTTTGCATCAGGGCCCACGGTTTGCTGGGTATAGGGATCGCTGAAGGTGCGAATCAAGCCTGGCACGTCTTCAAAAAACAGCTCCGTAATGGAGTCTTTGTGGAAGGACTGTGCGTAGGCACTGTCGGCGTCAACCCCGAAAGCCGCGTCGATGACATGGTTCTGCACGTACCGTTTGACGCCTAACGGTTTGGCTTTAGCGATTTCTCCGTGGGTGTGCTCTACATAGTTTATAAACTCGGCATGCGTCATTCCTGGTTTTCTGCGTACAGCGGCTAGGATTTTGATCATGAGGCGTTCTCGCTATTGGCAGGGTTAACGGATCTTTGACTTAAATGCACTTTAGTGCGTCGTTATTCATCTGATTGTTTTTCAACACCCAAATATAAGGCCGTGGATATCCCGCAAACCAATCGGTATTCGTGCTGGTAGGTATCGCGCAAAAACATGGTCAAAGGCGGGACGATGCAGACCAGGGGGCGTGACGCAAAGCAAAGGCGTGTTACTGACGACGGTTTACTGCTTTGTTGTCAGTTGGAGCATTCTCAACGTGATCAAACAAACACCGTGGCGTGTATTTGTTGGATACTCCTCCGGCCAGGCGCTATGGTCGGGCTGATGCTCGGACGAATCACGGGTTGGCAAGGCCAAGCTCTGAGGCCCTGATCCAAGCGACGATCAGTCCAGTGTGTTGTCAATGGTGGCGTTAGGAATATTTTAATGGTGAGTTCCAATTCACCCCGGTCGATGCAGGATTTCAGTCAAAACCTGCGCCTTCTCTGCGGGTACTATAAGTCGGTGGCGATGGTGTGCCGCTCCCTCGATATCAACCGCCAGCAGTTCAACAAATACTTGGGCGCGCAGGCGGCTCCCTCGCTCTTCACCCTTCGTAAGATATGCGCCTTTTTTGGGGTAGATGAGGACGAGATCTTCTCCGAACATGAGTCCTTCCGGGCTTTGCTCAGCAGGCAGCGCGCGGCGCGCGAGCCGGACAGCGCGGTACCGGCCGATTTTTTTCCAAGCTCCGCACAGGCGCTGTCGAAGTATCAGGGTTACTACTTTGTCTATTTGATGTCGCCCTCCGGGTCTGGCGAAGTCATTAAGTCGATTACCCGCTTGTCCCGTTCCGGCAACAAGATCCTCAGCAAAACCTACGAACGAATGAGGTTAGGTGATGACCAACTGAAGAGTTTTGGCATCAATAAATATCGGGGGTTCTGCTTTGCTTCATCCGATTTGATTTACATCGTCGAGCGTGAGTACCTATCGTCTCGAGGCTATATCTGGTCGGCGCTTTACCCCTCCTATCGCAGTCGTTTCCGCTTTCTCAATGGCTTGGTGCTCGGCGTATCGGGCGACAATTTTCGCCGTCCTTTTGGTGCTCAGATTGTGTTTGAACATCTGGGCGAGTCGATTGATCTGCGTAACGCACTCTCCAGTTGCAGCTGCTTCCCGATTGATTCCCCTGAAATCCCCAGCGAGGTGAGGGCGCGGCTGCTGATTCGCCCATCCGAGGGTGAGTTCAACCTCGTTCCGCCGTTGTTCTGACTCAGCTTTAAAAATAGACGCTAGGTGACGCTTTCAAGCGTCATCAGGCGTTATTTTTTTAGCGCTCGCGAAATTGAGCTGGCCGTGAGGCAGATGAATAATGGGTCACACCGCTTAACAGGCAGTTTTACGAACGGCCCGTCTTGTCGTTTATTCCAGTTGGATTACTGCCTGTTTGTGCAAGTGACCCGCTGCGCCCATCATAAAAATAAGAGGAACACCGATGAACTTCAAAAGAACATTGATGGCAGGGTTGATGGTGCTGTCCGTTTCTGCACCGTTGACCAGTGGCTTGGTGTGTGCGGCAAACAATACCTTGGTTGTCGCTGATCGGGCCTCTTTCAAGGATTGGGACCCGGCCTCGGCTTTTTCGGAAGAGGTGCGAGTGCTGGGCAATATCTACGAGACACTTCTCGTCTATAACGCGCCCGGCAGTGCCGAGGAATTTTCCCCTGGGCTCGCCACGTCTTGGGAAAGCAGCGACAACGGCAAGACCTGGGCCTTCAAGCTGCGGCACGGTGTTAAATTTCATGACGGTTCGCCCTTCAACGCCGCGGCGGTCAAAAAATCCATTGACTACGTCAAAGCGCTAAAACAAGGCGCTGCGTATGTATGGAAAGCGCTGGATTCCATCGAGGTCGTCGCTGATGACACCGTGGTGCTCAAGTTCCAGAATCCCACTCCGGCCAATCTGATCGCGGCAGGTCAATACGCTGCTTATATCATTGCCCCGGCGGCGGTGGATAAGGGGCATGACTGGATGATGGCTCCCAACGCTATCGGTACCGGTCCCTATAGGCTTGGGCAGGTCGAACAGGGCCAGCAAGTGGTGCTTGAACGTTTCGATGGCTACTGGGGGGGCTGGAAAGAAGGGCAATTCGATCGGGTCATCGTGAAAGTCGTGTCCGAAGCCTCGACTCGTACCCAGATGATCAAGAATGGCGAGGCCGGTGTCGCTTGGGATATCCCTCTTGATCAGCTCAAGGCGTTAGGAGAGAACCCTGTGATCAAGGTGAGTACCGCGCCTTCGTGGAAGAACTTCCAGTTCTTGATCAATACCCAGAAGTACCCTACGGATAACGTGGCATTTCGTCAGGCGCTGCAATACCTCTGGGACTATGAAGGTGTCACCAACGATATTCTGCATGGCTACGGCAGTGTCCCCAAGGGACCTTTGCCCAGTAGCATCTGGGGGCATGCCAGCGTGCCCATGGCTTCTTACGATCTGGAGAAAGCCCGACAATTATTGGAAGCCTCTGGTGTGCCCAAGCAGGACTGGAAGGTCTCGATGCAGTACATCAGTGGCATCTATGCAAACGCCGCTGAGCTGTTCCAGGCAACGGCGTCTCAGGTTGGCGTGGAAGTGGAATTACGCCCCGGAGAGTGGGGTGTGATCTGGGATAAGGCGAAGAAGCTGGAAACTGCTCCCAACCTGCAATCCATGGCTTGGTGGCCGACGTATCCGACGCCGAGTGATTGGCTATTCAGTGAATTTCATACAGAGAAAACGACGCTGTTCAATCTGTCTCATTACAGCAATCCAAGTTTTGATCAGTTGATCGAAGAGGCGGCGGCGTTAGAAGGCAGTGATCGGGCTCAGTCCACTGAAAAGTACCAGCAGGCCCAGCAGATACTGGCGAAGGACGCCCCGGCGATCTGGTACGCAGACGTGCAGCAGATACGTGTTTCCCGCAAAGACATCAAGGGCATAGAAAAGAGCCTGAATCCGGCTTATGAGGCGATTCTCTACTACAACTTAAATCGTTGAATGCTGAGTTGTTCTCGATGAAGTTATAGGTGTAATGCCTAATTTGCCCTGTAATCCGATAGTTGGTTGATTGGCTTGGTCATTCCTCAAAAGTTAATTCGCTTTTGAGGATTTATGCTGGGCGTAAGAAGTCAGGGTCAAGTTTATTAGCCACAAAAGGTAGTATAAATGGCGAAGTATATAGCTCAGCGATTGATAGTCATGTTCTTCATTCTTTTGGGTGTGTTGACTATCACCTTCGTTTTGAGCCGAGCTCTTCCCGGTTCTCCGGTAGAGATGATGCTGGGGAACCATCCCACGACGGAGCAGATAGCCGTCGCGCGGGAAAAACTGGGGTTGGATAAACCTCTGCCTATCCAATACTTCAATTACATTGGCGATCTTCTCCAGGGTGATTTTGGCACCAGTTTGCGCACCGGGCGGCCGGTGGCGGAGGAGGTCATCAGGCGGGTAGGCGCGACGTTTGAACTGACATTCCTTGCGATGTTCTGGGTGGTGCTGCTCGGGGTGCCTATCGGTGTCATCTCGGCGGCGCGGCAGAACTCAGTGGTCGACAATGTGTCACGAGCGGGGTCCATTGCCGGGACGGCATTTCCCGTATTCATCCTGGCCATGGGCTTGCAATTGCTGTTCTACGGCAAGCTCAATTGGTTGCCCCTGCAAGGACGTATCGATGCCTCCATTCTCCTCGATAGCCCCTTCGAGCGTGTGACCGGTTTTTACTTGATCGACACGCTGCTGGCCGGCAATTTCGGAGCACTTTGGAGCTCCATCAAACACCTGGCGCTACCGGTGCTCACCCTGGTGGTCGTGACGTTAGCCACTGTCACCCGTATCACTCGCAACATGATGGTCGAGGTGCTCTCCGAGGAATACATCCGTACGGCCGTTTCCTACGGCGTACCCAAGTGGCGTATCCATTACGCCTATGCCCTGAAGGCGACAATGATTCCGCTGCTGACCGTGGTGGGCCTGACCTTCGGCTACCTGCTCGGCGGTGCAGTCGTTGTCGAGTTCGTTTTCGATTGGCCCGGCCTGGGCGGTTTCGTGGTGTTTTCGATTGCCCAGAATGATTTCCCCGCTGTGATGGGGGCCACTCTGGTGCTGGCCACGACGTATCTGTCGATCAACCTGATTGTTGATCTCTTGTATCACCTTGTTGATCCGAGGCTGCGAGTCCAATGAGTATCCAAGACGTATCCCTGGCCATGGCCTCGCGAGCCCCCTCGTGGCGCATCAAGGCCCTGGCTTTTGCCTGCGATAACAAGTTGTTTGTATTTGGCGCGCTGTTGCTGCTGCTGATCATCCTGGCGGCCATCTTCGCCCCTTGGCTTGCGCCTTATGAACCCAACAAGATTGTCTTTTCCCAAAAATTAATGGCACCCAACTGGGCACACTGGATGGGCACCGACGAGTTTGGTCGCGACATTCTTTCACGGGTGCTTTATGGCGCACGCACCTCGCTGATCATCGGAGTGAGCGTGACCCTGATTGCGATGCTGATCGGGATTCCGATTGGGCTTGTTTCCGGTTACTTCGGTGGTCGAATTGATACGCTGCTGATGCGTGTCTCGGACGTATTCCTGGCTTTTCCGCCGCTGTTGTTACCTATCGCTATTACCGCTGCGCTCGGATCGGGATTGGCCAACGCCATGTTAGCGCTCGCCGTCTCCTGGTTCCCTTGGTACGCGAGAATCATGCGCGGTGCGGTAGTAGGGGTTCGTTCAGAAACCTATATCCATGCCGCTCGCTCCATGGGAGTCAGTCATTTCCGTATCTTGCTTCGCCATGTACTGCCCAATGCCACCACGCCTGTGATCGTGCAGGGCTCCATGGACTTTGGATACACCATTCTCGCCGCTGCCTCGCTGAGCTTTATCGGACTGGGGGCCAAGCCGCCCATGGTCGAATGGGGGCTGATGGCCGCGGCGGCGCGCTCGCAATTGCTCGAAAATCCCTGGACGGTGCTGTTTCCCGGCGTTGCGATTTTTGTCCTGGTACTGGCCGTCAACCTGGTGGGTGACGGGCTGCGCGATGTGCTCGATCCAAAGAAGGGGACGCGCTGATGATCAACGAATCCTTGCAACCGTCTACTCCCGAACGTCTCGCTGATTCGAATAACGACGCAGCTCAAGAGTTGGTGCTGGAAGTGGAAGGGCTGACGGTGTCCTTCCCTGGTTTGTTCAAGACCGTAAAGGCCGTACGCGGCATCGACCTCAAGGTAAGGCGCGGCGAGATCCTTGGATTGGTCGGGGAGTCGGGCTCGGGCAAGTCCATGACGGCCATGTCCTGCTTGGGATTGATGCCTGAGGCCGCTCGGCTGGGCGGCAGTGTCAAGGTCGCCGGACAGCAGGTCAACGGTGCGTCGGTATCGCAGCTAGCGGATTTGCGCGGCGGAGGGGCGGCGATGATCTTTCAGAATCCGATGAAGGCGCTCAACCCGTTCTTCACGGTCGGACGACAGATGTTCGATGTCATCGGTTGCCATCGGCAACTGAGCAAGGCCCAGATTCGCGCCGAGGCGCTGAGCTCGCTGGAGGCGGTGAGCATGCCCGATCCTTATCTGGCGCTAGGCAAGTATCCGCACCAGATGTCCGGCGGCCAGTTGCAACGAGTGGTGATTGCCATGGCGCTGGCCTGCCGACCGAAACTGCTGATCGCCGATGAGCCGACCACGGCGCTGGACGTCACCGTGCAGGCTCAAATCATCGCCCTGCTGCGCAAGCTGGCGCAGGAGCAGGACCTTGCGATTCTGTTTATCACCCACAACCTTGGCGTCGTGGCTTCGCTCTGTGACCGGGTGGCGGTGATGTATGCCGGCGAAGTGGTGGAGAGCGGTCCGGTGGGCCAGGTGTTCAAGCGACCAGCACACCCCTACACCCTGAAATTGCTGGGCACCGTGCCAAAGTTGGGGCAGGGATCCCAGCCCCTGGGCTTCATCCCCGGGCAGGTGCCGAACATGGCGGCTCCTCCGGCAGGCTGCGCCTTCAATCCACGCTGTGAACGCGCCACTGGACGATGCGTTCAGGCTGCGCCGAGGGTAGAGATCGGCGAGGGACACTGGGCGGCTTGTCACAACACGTTGGTCAAGGTGTGAGGCTTCTTTGAAAGGTAAACGGCTATGAATAACAACAAACAGCCCGCACTGCTGAGCGTCACTCAGCTGCACAAGACCTACGCCAGCCGCGACGGCCTGGTGACCGCCATCGACCACATCAGCCTGGAGGTGCAGGCCGGTGAGACGGTCGCGCTGGTGGGGGAATCCGGTTGTGGCAAAAGTACGGTTGCCGCGACCTTGCTCGGTCTGCTGCCAGCCGACAGTGGGCAGATTCTGGTCGAAGGTCGGCCGCTGCCGACTGATGCCAGGGCGCGGGGCAGAAGCTTGAGCATGGTGTTCCAGAATCCCTACGCCTCGCTGAATCCAAAAATGACAATCAAGGCGATTGTTGCCGAGCCGCTGAAGGTTGCCTTTGGTTTACGCGGCAGCGCCTTGCACGCGCGCATCCTTTCGCTGTTGGGAAATGTTGGAATGGGCGAGGAACACATGGAGCGCTATCCCCATGAATTTTCTGGAGGCCAGTTGCAGCGTATCGCTATCGCCCGGGCCTTGGCGCTGGAGTCTAAACTGCTGATCCTTGATGAGCCTACGGCGGCGCTCGACGTGTCGGTCCAGGCCCAAGTGCTGCAATTGCTCAAGACGCTGCAGACCGATAATGGACTGAGCTACCTGTTTATCAGCCACGATCTTGCGACGGTCGAGTACCTGGCGCAGCAGGTGCTGGTGATGTACTTGGGGCGCATCGTCGAGGCCGGGCCTGTGGGGCAGGTGTTCGGTCGACCGCGTCATCCCTACACCCGTGCTCTGCTCGATTCAGTGCCCTCCATCGACCCGGAACGCCGTGACCAGTTGCAAATCCTCAGCGGCGAGATCCCGAGCCCCTTGAACAGGCCTACCGGGTGCCATTTCGCGCCCCGTTGCCCGAGGGCTAGCGATCGTTGTCGCCGAGAGGTGCCAGCCGAGATCGAGGATCACGGCCACCGCTTTTCTTGCCACCACCCTCTGAACGATGAGAACTGACCCCTATGTACAATAAAAACGACATGACCGCTCCTGGTATTGGTTATCAGGACCTAAGGCTGATGCAGGGCTATCCGCCACCCCAGGAAAAGCAGGTCCGTCAGCATAATTGGGACAGTCCGCCGTATAACCGTTGGTCTTTCCAGCATATGAGCCAGCTGTTTCCGGTGGCAGCCATTCATCGCGGTCCCGGACCGGTCAGTGAATTCAAGCGCAATGAACGCTCCCTGGACAATGTCACGTTCCAGCGGGTCGACGGCGGACAAACCGATCTGGCGACCTTCCTCACCGATAGCTACACCGATGGTTTCTTGGTGCTGCATCAAGGCAAGGTGGTTTCCGAGCAGTATTTCAACGGTATGCAGCCGCACACGTTGCATCTGTTGCAATCGGTATCCAAGACCGTCGTCGGCAGCCTGGTCGGCAGGTTGATAGGCCAGGGCAAAATCGATCCCCAAGCGCATGTCAGCCACTATGTGCCCGAGCTGTCGGCAAGCGGCTACGGCGACGCCCGCGTGCAGGATCTGCTGGATATGCGAACGGGCGTGAGATTCAGGGAGGACTACACCGATCCAGATGCTGAATTCATCCAGTTGGATATCGCCTCGGGTTGGCGTGAACGGGGAGAGCGAGAGTCTCCTGACAGCATTTACGGTTTGTTGAAATCACTGAGTAAAGATCGTGAGCATGATCAGTTCTTCGAGTATCGCTCGGTGGATACCGACATGTTGGCCTGGGTCTGTGAGCGGGCCTGCGGCGAGCGGCTCCCCGTTTTGCTGAGTCGGGAGATCTGGTCAAGACTAGGGGCAGAGCAAGACGCGAATATCACCCTCGATTGTGTTGGAACTGCATTGGCCGACGGCGGGATGAGCGCCACGCTGCGTGATCTCGGGCGTTTTGCCCAGATGTATTTGCAGGGTGGACATTTCAATAGCCAGCAGATCGTCCCAGAGACGTTTGTGCGTGCATGCGGACGTGGTTCCACACCCGCTTTTGAAGTCCTATACGGCTACTACACCAAGCACTTTCCGACTGCGGCTTACAGTAATCAGTGCTGGGTATTGGACAGTGAGCAAGGCACCTACTCGGCGCGCGGAGTATTTGGTCAGAGTATCTATTGGGATCCGGCTGCTGAAGTGGCGATCGTAAAGCTTTCCAGCTGGCCGGACTTCATCAATCCGGAGTGGACGTTGGATACCTTCCGTGCTTGTGCCGCTGTAGTTGAAGAACTTCAACGCAACTGACGCCGAAGTTTAAACGACTGCGGCTTCTTAAACAGCGTTTAGCCCGCTAGCACCTGGACGCTGTTCCAGCTTCAGTCTCGGCGGGCCATACCTATTTCATCCAGACCGCGCTTTGCCGTGGCCGGGATGGTTGTTGCCAAAAATAAAACTTAAAGACGGAGCGACCATGAAATTGAACACCACTCGGGCCTTGCGCTCATTGATCCCGCTGGCGCTGTCGGGTGCACTTTCCATCCACGCGCAGGCGGTCCAGGTCACCGACAATCTCGATCTCGGTGGCGCTGTCCGGGCGCGTTGGGACTATGACCCGGATCGCGATATCCAGAAGTTCAACTTTGATACCGTGATCCTTTCCGCCAAGTATAACTCCGACACTTGGATCGGCCAGGTCAAGTACCGTTTCTACGGCCGAGCCTACCCTTACCAGTACACAGAAAACGTCGGGGACGTCCAGTTCGCCGAGTTCGCCTGGATCGGCTACAAGTTCAACCCCGACCAGCAGGTCCAAGTCGGCCTGAACCAAGTACCGTTCGGTTTGCAGCCGTACTTCGGCAGCACGTTTTATCAAACCCTGGGCAACGTCGTGGGGCTGGAAGACTTGGAAGAACTGGGCGCAAAGTACATCCAGCAAAGCGGTGACTGGAACATCCAGGCTGGGTACTACCTTCGCCCGGCCTCGCAGGGCAAAGGTACGAGTAAGGGGGAAACCTACTCCAGCGTTGTCTCTGAAGCGGACAGCTATGTCATCGACAGCAGCAACAACCAGGAACGCAACACCTTGGTACTGCGGGTGGCCAAGGCGCTGGACCTGGGGCCGTGGAAGTCCGAAGTCGGGATTTCTGGCCTGACCTCATCCCTGGAGAACCGCGACACCAACAACGACGGCCGGCGCAATGCCGTGGCGGTGCACTACATCGGTAAAAACGGACCATGGGGCGTGCAACTGCAAGCTGCGCGACAGCAGATGTCACCGCGCAACCCCGGCACTGATGAACTGGTGACTTTCGGCGGTTACGACGCCACTTACAACGTCGCCAGTCGCGGCAACTTGTACGTGGCGGATGTGAGCTACGACGTTGGCGGCAAGTACCTGTTCGATCAGATCAGCGGTGTGCAGCTGTACGCCAACTACAGCGCCTTCGATAAATCCGCAGACGATTTCAAGACCTCGCAACGGATGATTTTCGGCACCTCGTTCTCCCTCAGCAAACTGTGGATCGCCACGGAATGGTTGTACGGCAAGAATGATCCGGTCATCGGTGGCAGCAGCCTCACCCAGAGTCTGGGGGCTGGTGGTAGTGATCAGTGGGAAAACCAGTTGTACATGAACATCGGTTATTACTTCTGATCCGGATTTTTGGCAACAACCCTAAAGTCCTTTCCCCGAGCGGGCTCGCCCACAGGTTTAGCGCACAACCTGTAGGCGAGCCTGAATTGGTCAAGTAAGTCCGGACACCGATTACGGTGTTTATGCCGCTTTTTACTCCATGGCTATTGGCGACAGTTAGCTGTTGTAGCTGTGGAGCCTGGTGCGGTTGCCTGGGTATTTAATTTGGGTTTCTACACAGCCCTTGGTTTAACGAATCCTCTTTCACTTCGAGGTAAAATCATGACGGATTTGCTTGCACAAAAAGATGTTGAAAATCACCTCCACCCTTATACGGATGCTCGACTTCATGAAGCGGATGGCCCCCTCATCATCGAGCGTGGAGAAGGAGTTCATGTATATGACAACCAAAATAAGCGATACATCGAGGCGATGTCAGGGCTATGGAGTGTAGCGCTTGGTTTCAGCAACCAACGGCTGATAGAGGCTGCCGAAAAGCAACTACGTACACTACCGTTCTATCACGTGTTTTCCAGTAAGGCACACCGTCCCAGCATTGAGCTCGCCGAAAAATTGGTGGAGATGGCTCCGGTGCCGATGAGCAAAGTGTTTTTCACCAACTCCGGCTCTGAGGCAAACGACACGGTAGTTAAGCTTTTGTGGTACCGGAACAATGCTCTGGGCAACCCCGCCAAGAAAAAGTTCATCAGTCGGCAGAACGCATATCACGGTACCACTACCATAAGTGCGAGCCTCACTGGGCTGCCGGCAAATCAGCGCGGTTTTGACGTTCCCCTGCCGGGCTTCCTGCATGTCAGCTGCCCGCACTTTTACCGATATGGTCGAGCGGGTGAAACAGAAGAGCAGTTCGCCGATCGCCTCGCCCGAGAACTGGATGATCTGATCATCAAGGAAGGCCCTGAGACGGTCGCAGCGTTTTATGGCGAACCGCTGATGGGCGCAGGGGGGGTGATCGTTCCGCCGAAAACTTACTGGGAAAAGATCCAGAAGGTGTGCCGCAAGCATGACGTCTTGATTGTCGCGGACGAGGTCATCTGCGGTTTCGGTCGAACCGGCAATATGTTCGGTTGCGAAACTTTTGATATCAAACCAGACGTCATGGTTGTATCCAAACAGCTGTCGTCCTCCTATCAGCCCATTGCAGCCATATTGATTAACGATGCCGTTTACCAAGGTATTGCCGACCAGAGCCAGTCGATTGGCACCTTAGGTCATGGCTTCACTGGTAGCGGGCACCCGGTAGCTACTGCAGTCGCCCTAGAGAATCTTAAAATTATCGAAGAGGAGGGCCTGGTTCAGCATGCTGCTGAAATGGGGATTATCCTTCGCAAAGGGCTTCAGCAGTTTGCTGATCATTCAATGGTTGGGGAGGTTCGTGGTGTGGGGTTGATTGCTGCCGTTGAGTTGGTAGCCGACCGGCACACAAAAGAGCCTTTTGAGGCTGTTGGCAGACTCGGGCGGTATCTGTCCTCTCAGGCCCAGGAGCGCGGAATGATCAACCGAGTCATGGGAGATGCATTGGCATTCTGTCCTCCGTTGATCTCAACGGAGAAGGATATAAATGAAATCCTTGGAGTTTTTGCGGCTTCTTTGGATGCGACACAGCACTGGTACCTCAAACACGCTGCACAGTAGTTAACGCCGCTCACTACAGGCAGAGCCGGAATGTGGAGTCCTCCGGCCTGCCGCTTCGTGCTCGCTTTAGGACTCGTCTCGAATTGGTCCTACGCAATTGATACCGTCGGCCGGACGACTGCTCTTCCGAGTGCTGTAGGTAGAGCTCGCTAGCATGGCTTGGAGTCATCTTTTTTTGCTCTTGATACACCCTGAAAACAAGTCCAGAATCAAGTCTTTTCCGCCCCGGCAAGAAAAGAAACCCCTTAGATTTCAACGAGTCGGACGCCAGATAAGAGTCTCGTTTCCCGCTCCAAGATTCAGAAAAAAGCCACTCAGATGAGTGGCTTTTTTTTGTGCCTGAAAATTGCTTTCGCCCATGCCTACAGGTCTTTCCGGCCCATGCTGTGTAAAAACGCAGTCCCAGAATGCATGGCACGCCAGCACCGACCCCCAAAATCCGCCGGGTCTGCGCGCAGTGGGCATGTTAAGACTATGCTAATCGCCACTGCAGGCCATGTACTGGTTTGAGTTGTCGTCCGCCAAGGAAAGGAGTCTGTACGTGTCTGGTTCTTCATACCCGGTTTTATTATCGCAATGGCCTCATGAGCCGTCCGGCCCGCCGAAGAAGCGTTGGCCGGCAGCGCCGCAGTGGCCTCACCCACAGGCAGTCAATCCCAGGCACGATGGAGATCGGTATGAAGGCTGACCCGATCTACACAGTCCTCTGGCGCTTCGCCGCCTGCATGGGCGGGTTGCTGATGATTGCCGCCAGTCCGGCCCACGCTGCCGACAGCGGTATCGCCGGCGGCCCGACCGCAAGCCATAGCATTGCCTTCAGCAATTCATACGCGGGCAGCGATTTTCGTAAGGTGATGGTGCGCAATTGGCAGGAGATAGCAGCGCAAGCGCAAAAGGAGGGTTTGATCCGTGAGGCGCCGGTGGTCAGTGCCAATAATTCGGCGTCGGAACAAGCGGCCCATATCCAGGACTTGATCGTCAGGGGCGTCGACGCCATCGTCATCCTGGCCGCGTCCGACACGGCGCTCGATGGGGTGATCCGCGATGCGTGTAACGCCGGCATCGTGGTGGTGGTCATGGCCAGCCTGGTCACCGAAGGCTGCGTCTATACCGTGGACTACAACTGGTCCGCCATGGGCCGCATAGAAATTGATTACATTGCCAAGCGCCTCAAGGGTAACGGCACGCTGCTGGAGATCCGCGGCATTGCTGGTGATGCCACCGATAAAAATATCAGCGACGGCATTCGCCAGGCCGCCAGTGAATATCCGGGCCTGAAGTTCGCCAAGACCGTGTACGGGAACTGGACAGGCGCTGTGGCGCGCAAGGAGGTGGCGCTGGCGCTGCCGTCGCTGCCCGGCATTGATGCCGTCGCGACCCAGGGGGGCGACGGGTATGGCGCGGCGATGGCGTTCAAGGCGGCGGGCCGACCATTGCCGATCATCGTGATGGGTAACCGTCAGGATGAACTTGCCCTGTGGAAACAGGAACGCGATGCCAATGGCTACGAGACCGTCTCTGTTTCGGCTTCCCCCAGTGTCTCCCAAGTGGGGTTCTGGGTCGCCCAGCAGGTTCTGGCGGGCAAGCAGGTGCCCAAATTCGTCGAGGTGCCTCTGGTGCGTATCGATGCGAAAGACTTGGACGCCTGGCTTGCCGACATGCCGGTGGGGGGGGCCGCCAATCCGTTCTACAGCCAGGCTTCCGTTGCGGCAATGATCGACGCGGCCATCAACCATACGGCGCCGCCGGCGCCTTTGCCGGAGGTGATGAAGCAGTAATGGCGGGCAGGGAGCGAGGATGCGGGGCGCCATGTTGACATTCAAACCGGTCGTGGACCGGCCCATTGCCGTCAAAATTGGCCTGGCGGTCGCCGCATTGGTGTTCCTGATGCTGGCGGTTTCGCTAGTGAACCTCTACGGGCTGCGAGGCATGGTGCGCGCGGTGGATTCTGCCAGCCATTCCGCAGAAATTCTGGCGTCGGTCAACGCGGCCACCGGTCGCGTGGAAAACTTCATCGCCACCCGCGACCAGCAAAGCCTGGCCCAGGCCGAAGGCATGGTTGCGACGGCTATCGCCGGGCTCACCGCTATTCCGGTGGCCGAAGCGCAGTCGCTCAACGGCAGCCTGGAGCGGCTCGCCGCAGCGATCACGGCCTTGCGCGTGGCGAGCCTGACCATGGATGGCGAAACCGAGAACATGACCGCCCATTACGGCCGGATGCGAGAGGCAACGACCCTGGTCGAACAGGGCATCGCCGATGGGTTGAAGGGGCTCGACGCTCGCGCCGTTGAGCACAAGGCGCGGGTGAGCGACATCGACAGTGCCCACCGCATCCTCAATGTCCTGCGCAACGGCGAACGGATCATTACCGCCAATGTCGCCAGGGTGCTGGTGACCGGGGATGCGGCAGCCGCCGCTGCGGCGCATAGCGCTAGCGTCGCGCTCCAGCCCGTGGTCGAACAATTGCGCGAGGTGATGGGGGCGCCGCAGCAGAGCGAGGCCCTCGACCAGTTGGCCGCAGCGCTCGCGGCGGCTGGCGTGGCGGTTGAGCGCCTTGGCGAGGCGCCCAGGCTGCGAGGGGGCGAAGCCTTGCGGCATCTGGCCGCCGTCGCAGATGTGGCGGGACGCCTCGAGACGATGTTGGATGATGTGGATGGCGACGTCGCCCACGACGCCAGCGATATTCAGGCGGCCACCGGCTTGCTGCACAATGCCGCCGCGCTATCCAAGCGTTTCGCCGAGCGCGTGGCGACCTTGGAGGCGCAGACCTTGTCGTTTCGTCTGTCACCGTCGGCCGAGGTCGCCAAATCCGTCGTCACCCTCCTGGACGAGCTATCCCGTCTCTCTCGGGTGCTTCCATCCTCCGTGGGGCTGCAAGCCACGGCGACGCCGCTGACGGTCAGCGAACAGATTGCCGGCTATCGGGCGGCATTCGCCAGGTTCCATCAAGCGAGCAACGCCTTGAGCGACGCGCGCGACCAGGTTCGCAATGAAGCACGCAGCGCGGGCCTGTTGGTTGCTCGTTTTGCGGGCCAAGCGCGCTCCGACGCCTTGGTCCACAATGATCGCGGCATGCTGGCGACGATCATTGCGGTCGCCGTCGCTATCCTGCTGGCCGGCGCCATTGCCTGGAGCACCTCACGATTTATCGCGCAGCCCATTGTGGCCCTGGCCTCGGTCATGCGCCGGCTTGCGGCGGGCGACCTGCACGCCGAAATCGCCAGCGCCGGGCGCGGTGATGAGATTGGCATCATGACCCGCGCCGTTCGGGTGTTCCAGGAAACTGCCCTGCGCATCCGCGTGCTGGAGGCCGAGGCCGAAGCCGAACGACAGCAAGTCCAGGCCTCTTTGGAGCGCATGGTCGCCGAGCGCACCGACACCCTGCATCACCAGACCGAGGTGCTGGAGGCGCAGGCCGTCGAGCTTATTGAGGCGCGCAACCAGGCCGATACGGCCAACCAGGCGAAAAGCGATTTCGTGGCCACCGTCAGCCACGAATTGCGCACCCCCTTGACGCTCATTCTCGCGCCTCTGGAGCAGCTTTCGGCGGCGGCCACCCCGCCCGCAGACTGGCGAGTACAGATCGAGCGCGCCCAGCGCAATGCGCTGCGCTTGATGAACCGGGTGAACGACATCCTCGATTTCTCCAAGGCCGAAGCGGGCAAGTTCGAAGTGTGCCCAGCGCCCGTCGACTTGAACAAAGCAGTGGGCGTGTTGGCCGAGGATGCCGCCCTGGTGGCCGAGAGCAAAGGCTGCACCTTGACGTGCAGCATCGATCCCTCGCTGGGCACGGTGTTCCTGGACCCCCGGCACTTCGAGAAGATCCTGCTCAACCTGGTGAGCAATGCCATCAAGTTCACCCCCGCTGGCGGCACGGTGCACGTGGCAGTCACGCCGATCGATGGCGAGCGATTTGAGCTGGCGGTGCAAGACTCGGGGATTGGCATTGCTGCCGACAAACTGCCGCTGCTGTTCCAGCGTTTTTCCCAGATCGATAATTCCGCCACGCGCCACTACAGCGGCACAGGCATCGGCCTGGCGCTGGTCAAGGATCTGGTCGAATTGATGGGGGGCGAAGTCGGCGTCAACAGCGAACCCGGACGCGGCTCGTGTTTCTTCGTTCGACTGGCGCTGGGGGTTGAGAAAAACACCGTGCCGACCGACGCCGGCACGCTGCGCGAGCAGTCTTCACCGAGCGCGACAGGCTCGGCCGAGCAGCGCCAGCTGCGTTTCGACGACGGCCGCCAGGACGGTTCGACGCATGACGCAGACGACGAGCAGCTGCCGGAACACGCCTCGCGATCCAGAGTGCTGGTGGTCGACGACAGCCCGGAAATGCTCAGCTATCTGCGCGAGCTGTTGCACGACGACTACCTCGTCGCCACCGCCACGGATGGCGAACAGGCGTGGGCACTCCTGCAGCGTCGACCCATCGATGTCGTCGTTTCGGATGTGATGATGCCGCTGCTCGACGGCTTCGGCCTGACCGCCAGGATCAAAGCCAGCGCGGGTTTTGCCCATTTGCCCGTGATCCTGGTGACCGCCCGCGGCGGTAGTGATGCCTGCGTAACCGGGTTGGAAAGTGGCGCCGATGACTACCTCGCCAAACCCTTCTCGCCGCTGGAACTCAAGGCTCGCGTCCGCGCGGCGCTACGCATGAGCCAGGTACAAACCGAACTGCACGCAAAGTCCCGCCAGGCGGGCATGGCCGAAATCGCCACGGCGGTGCTGCATAACGTCGGCAACGTTCTTAACAGCGTGAACGTCTCGGCAGACCTGGTCAGCAACCAGTTGCGCGCTTCGAAAGCCCAGGGCTTGAGCAGGGTGGCTCAGTTGATGAGCGAGCACGCCAACGACCTGGGCGACTTTCTCACCCAAGACCCCAAAGGCAAGATGCTGCCCGATTACCTGGTCAAGCTGGCGCAGGCGGTGACGGCAGAGCAGCAAGGCATTGTCCAAGAGCTCGGGCAACTCACCAAGGGCATCGACCACATCAAAACCATAGTTGCGGCCCAGCAGTCCTACGCCGTTGCTGTCAGTGTCGTGGAGGCAGTCTCGGTCACGGCGCTAATCGATGATGCCTTGCGCATGAGTGCCGGCTCACTGGAGCGCCAGGGGGTAGCGGTGGTTAAGGCGATTGCCGAGTTGCCCCTGCTCTCGCTGGACCGGCACCGGGTGCTGCTGATTTTGGTGAACCTGATCGGCAATGCCAAGCACGCGTTGGAGGGCGTGGTCGATCGTAGCCCGAGCGTCACGCTCCAAGCGTGCCTGGATGACGCATCAGCACTGCGCATTTCAGTGGCCGACAACGGCAGCGGAATTACCCCGGAGCACCTGGCGCGGATTTTTTCGCATGGCTTCACCACTCGCAAAGACGGTCACGGCTTTGGTCTGCACAGCTGCGCACTCGCGGCACAGGAAATGGGGGGGCGCTTGACTGTACACAGCGACGGCGCCGGGCAGGGCGCGACGTTTACCCTGGTTATTCCCCTGGATGCTTCGCTGAGTCAGGGATAAAAACCGACTCACTCGCGGCGTTGTATCTGCTCCAGTATCAGGCTGTCGGTGATGTTCATGTCGTCCAGTAACAGAAACATCTTGCTCAGCACCTCGGCCATTTTCTGATCGGTGTCGGCAAACGGCAGGTAGAACTCCTTGACGCCGCTGCCGACGGGCACGATGCACAGGTAATTGCCGGGCTCGATATGGATGGCTGCGCTGCCCAGATGAATGCGATAGTTCGCGCGCTGCCCGGTGATGTACAGAAAATGCCCTGCGCATTTAACGTTTCTCAACCCTAGCCCCTGAATCAATTCGCCGACCAGTTCGGCGCGGCGTTGCAGGGTTTCGTTGCTGCTGCTGTAGTCGTCTGCGGCGTGGGCCACGGAGACCAGCAGGTCGGCGTCACGCATGACTTCCGAGAACAACAGCGGCGGCACTTGCTCAAGGGGGATAGCTTTATGGTCGCGGTAGAACGCGATCGTGTCGAAGGTGACGTGCTCGGTTTCCGAGAGGTAATGGCCCGTGTCCAAAAAGTTGAACAGGGCGTAAATGCCGTGCTCCTTGCTCTCGTAATAGATGTCTTCGACGCTTGAGGTCGACCAGTTACGGACCTGCAGCAGCCGGGCGGCGACTTTGCTTTTGAGGCGATGGCCGGCAAAACGGTGGGTCCACAGGCCGCTGTCTCGCTCGGCAGGCGTCAACAAGTACAACTCGCGAAAGGCCTGTTTGAACGGCTGCACGCGGCGATGGGTGATCACTTCTTTTTGCCAGGCCGAGAGTTGGCCTGCGGTGAACAGATGGAAAGGGTGAGCAATACGCAGGTTCTTTTTCGCGAGATGTTGGCGGCCCTCAAGGTCAGTCACCGTCAGCGTTGTGCTATCGAGCCAGCCCAGCACAGTGTCGTCGGCCTGCACGATCAGTTGTTCCATCAGCAGGCGAACCGCCGGCATGTTCAACAGGGGTTTGAGGTCTTCGAGCGCCAGGGTTTCGCCGCTGCTCATCATCGCTTCGAGGGTGCGGCACAAGCGCGCGATCTGCTCCTTGAGCCCGGTTTGCTGCATCTTGAGCGCGATGAAGGCGGTGTGTTTGCGAATCGCAGGCGGTGCGGTTTTCAGCGTTTTTCCGGCTTTGCCGATGTGCAGCGTGGGCGACAAACCGTCAATAAGCAGGGTGATGTCGTAGCCATCGATGTGGGCGGCCGTTACGGCGGCTTCGGCGATCTGCGCTTCCATGGCCCATTCCAGGCGGATTGCCGAGGGGTAACCGGCGACGCGTGCGAGGTTTTCCAGGCCAGCCTGTATCGCCGCATGGGAGTTGGCCTGCCGTTCGGCGCCGTATTTACGCACGTCTTTATGCAGTTTCTTGAATGTCAGATAGCGTTGGCGTACATCGTCCGCCTCCGTGACGGGCAGCACGCCGTAGATGCGCATTGCCGCCTGTGCGTGGCGGGTCAACTTCTTTTCCAGCGCCGCTCGGCCGATGCCCTGGTAGGCGTCGAGCAGTATTCGCGTCTCGGGAAACGCCCAGGGCGAGGGGGCGAGTGCCGCGAGGTACTCGCGCAGGTGGTTTGGGTCGGCTTCGGCCAGCGCCTTGTCCAGCAGGTAACGGTCCACCACGCCCACGGTTTCATCTAGCGTATTGGGCAGGTCGGTGCCCCAGTCGGACTGAGGTGCCAGGGCAATGCTCAGGTATTCACGCTGGAAGGCTTGCAGGTCACTCCAGCCGAGAGCGTCGAGTACCACTCGGCTGGCTTGCCCGGCATAGGGCAGGGCGGTCAGCAGGCTGTTTCTTGAAAACCCGCCGAGTGCCGCGAGCAGCTCCGCCGACGAGGGCTTGGGCAATGCCTGAAGCAACAGGAAGCGCTCGAGCACTGCGGCGGTATCGGCCCAACGCTCGAAAAAATCCTCCGGCGTCATGCGCAGTCGTTCGACGACCGCCAGGGCCTGCAGCAGCCAGCGGGCCTGATACACCTCAACCGAACGGAACGTGTCGGCCAGCTTCTGGGCGTTATCGGGCAACCCAGCCAAGGCGTCCTCGATATAGCGAACGGTGAAGCGTGCCAGCTCAGGATGGCTGGCTGCGGGTGCTCGCGTAGTGGGGGCATCGCTGTGGGATGATTCGTCATCGTCGAGCACGTCATCGGCGTACCGATCCATGTCCACATCATCGCTGTCCAGCCCGGTGTCGTCTGTGTAGAACATCATGGCGCGCCCCCAGGTAGTGGCCGCCCGCACGAAGCGCGGGTAATCGAGGCGGCCGGCTTCGAGCAGGCCCAGCGCGATGCGCTCGATTTCCTGGTGCACGTAGGGATACGCGTCGGCGACTTTCGTAGGCTCCTCGTCTGGCGTTGAAGGGGGCTGCTCGCGGTTCCAGTCGCCGTCCAGCAACCATTCGGCGAACGCCTGCCAGGCTGCGGTTGGCGGGTAGTTGCTCAGGCGGTTGATGCAAGCTTGAACGTCAGGAAAGGCCCAGGCCTGGTCCGGGCGCCTGCGGTAATAGGCGGGGCCGTCTTCGTCAGTGGGCAGTGGGTAGTCGCTGTCTTCGAAGGCAAATTGCAGCATGTGCCGCAGTCGCGCGCAGATCTGCTCCAGCGCGTAGGCGTCCGGATGCGCCGTGACCCACGCATCACAGACTCGATATTGCAGGCCATAGCGCTGTTGATCGCGGCGATCCTCCAGGTCGTCCCAGACGGTAGGGAACACAAAACCATCAGCCAGGGCTTTGGGCCCATCCTTGGGCTGGTGCCTGACCCAGTCATCGGCGATGCGCAGGAAGTCGATGCCGTCCCAGAAGTCCAGTTCGAATTCGTCATATCGGCTGAGTTCGGGATAGTCATCCAGCGCTCTGTCACAAAATGCTCGCAGCGCAGCGAGGCGGGTGGCTTGGTCGGGCGCAGGGCGGCGTGAGTGCATGATGGGTATCCGAGAAAGTGAGCGACGAGGATCAACCGCCAATCAGCGGCACCAGACGGATAAATGCGAGGGTGGAAGGTGGGCCCAATTGGATCGACTCATCAAGCCGTTGCAGCATGACGCCGTTATGCAGAACGCGAAACGCACGGGTTTCAAACCCTTTCAAGGCGCGCTCGACCTCAACACCGACATCCAACTGCGCAGGCGCGCTGGCCTGAGGCATCGCAATCGCGCCGGCACCGGCTTGCTGGCGAATATCGTGCTCGCTCAGGTATTGGCGGTCGAGCACTTCGCGCACCGACAGGTGTTCCAGCCAGTGCTGCACCGACAGCGCGGCAATCTGTTCGGTAACGGTCAGGCGAATAAGCTCGGCGACGGTCAAGGTCAGGGAGGCCGGTATCAGGGTGACAGGCGGCAGCAAAAGCTCCTGGCGTGCGCCTTTCAGGCAATAGCTATGAACCACGAACTCCATGACGCATTCCTTGCAAGCCAGGCCAGCCGGGCGGATGGCGCATCAGCATAGCCCGGTCGGCAATAAACGTCATCGCGCGGCGCGATCGGGAGCAGCGATAGAAACCTGCCAGGTCAACGATGATCGGTTTGACCATATCCCCCCAGGGGGGATAGGATGCCGGCGCAATTCACTGATTCCCGAGGGTCAAGTCATGAGTGAGCACGAACACAGCCACCCACATACCCATCAAAGTCATGAGGCGATCATCAAGCGCCTGAAGCGCGCGGACGGCCATCTACGCAGCATCATCACCATGATCGAAGAAGGTCGTGAATGCGTGGACATCGCCCAGCAGATGCACGCGGTGGAAAAAGCGGTGTGCCAGGCCAAGCGCACGTTGATCCAGGACCACATCGATCATTGCCTGGAAGATACCGTTTCGGCGCTGGGCACCGGCGAGCGCGGTCCGTTGGAAGCGTTCAAACAAATCACTAAGTACCTTTGAGCCGACATGCCTAATTTTGCTGAACTGCTGCAACAAGGCGGGGCTAACGCCTGGTTGTATTTCCCCAGCGCTATTTTGCTGGGGGCGCTGCACGGCCTGGAGCCGGGCCATTCGAAAACCATGATGGCCGCGTTCATCGTGGCCATCCGTGGCTCGGTCAAACAGGCGGTTTTACTGGGGCTGGCCGCGACGTTGTCGCACACGGCCGTGGTCTGGTTGGTCGCCATCGGTGGCATGTACCTGGGCAAGGGGCTGGACGCGCAAACCACCGAACCTTACTTCCAGCTTGCGTCTGCGGCACTGATCATCGGGATTGCGCTTTGGATGCTGTGGCGCACCTGGCGTGGTGAGCGGATGTTTATGTCCGAGCAGGGCGCTGGTCATTCCCATGACCCTCATGATGAGACCCACCGGATCGATACTGGCCATGGCCGTGTTGAATTGGCGATCTTCGAAGACGGCGTTCCGCCGCGCTGGCGCCTGACAACGTTGACCGGCCATGCGTGGGGCGCCGCCGATGTTCGCCTGATGACAACCCGTCCGGACGGCGCCAGGCAATCGTTCTCTTTCGTAGAGCGCGACGGCTACCTGGAGTCTGCCATCGATGTCCCGGAGCCTCATGAGTTCAGCGCACGCTTGAGTCTTGGGCATGCGGGCCACTCCCACGACTACGATTTGGAATACCAGGAGCATGACCATGCGCATGCCGGACTGGAGCTGTCGACTGATGGCTATCAGGATGCGCATGAACGTGCCCATGCCAACGATATCCGCAAGCGCTTCACCCGCCGCGAAGTCACGACCGGCCAGATCGTCATGTTCGGCCTGACGGGCGGCCTGATTCCTTGCCCGGCAGCCATCACCGTGCTGTTGCTGTGTCTGCAGGTTAAAGAGGTTGCCCTGGGGGGCATGCTGGTCCTGTGTTTCAGCATCGGATTGGCGCTCACCTTGGTTACGGTCGGCGCTGCGGCGGCGGTGGGTGCCAGGCAGGCTTCCAGCCGTTGGCCATGGTTGGGTACCGTGGCTCGCCGGGCGCCATACTTGTCCAGTGCGTTGATCATCGGTGTTGGCTTGTACGTGGGCTTTCATGGCTGGATCGGGTTGAATGCTTGATGCGGCGCGCAGGTGATGAGAGGCCGGCGCGGACCGCGCCGGCGCCCCATTGCGGCGTGCGTCTACTCTCATCGCACAAACACCGGAAACCATGCGCAACTTATTTGATCGGGCGGTGTCTGCATAAAGTATTTCCTCGTATTACAGCGGCTTAGGCTGCGAGAAGAGCGGCGTTTGACATGGGACGCTGCTTTGGAGCGGGTGGGAAAGTGCGCAGTTGCCTGACCGTATATGTAAAGGTAAGCTCATGCGCCTTTTCGTATTGGGGGGTAAGTGTTGGACTTTGATGGGTTTAAAGGGCCACGGAAGGTGCATTGTCGGTATGAAATCAAGCGGCTAAGGCGGATAAATGGATGCTTCAGTTTAATTTGGCAGATCAATTGAACTGCGACTCAAACCCTTCAGGTGAGCAACCTAATTCCGACTTGGATTCCAGGACGGGTGCGCGCACAGCTTTGCCCACAGTTGCTATTTTGCTCTGTACCTACCAGGGGCAACGCTATCTGGCTGAGCAATTGGCTTCTTTCGAGACCCAATCTCACTCCAATTGGAGCGTTTGGGCCTCCGATGACGGTTCAAAGGATGACACGCGAGGGATTCTTGCGGCGTACCAGCAAAAGTGGCCTGAAGGTTCGTTGCATGTGTTCTCTGGGCCGGCGGAGGGCTTTGCCGCCAACTTTGTCTCGCTGACGTGTAATGACACCATCCAAGCGGATTTTTACGCCTATTCCGATCAGGACGATATTTGGGAGGCGGATAAGCTGGCCCGCTCAGTGCAGTGGTTGCAAACCTTACCCGCAGATGTACCTGGCTTATATTGCTCCCGCACCCGGTTGGTTGATGCCGACAACCATGAAATCGGCTTTTCGCCACTCTTTTCCAAACCTCCCAGTTTCGCCAATGCGCTGATGCAAAACATCGGTGGTGGTAACACCATGGTGTTCAATAACTGTGCCAGGCAGCTCCTGCGTGAGGCCGGGGAACACAGACCGGTCGTCACCCATGACTGGTGGGCATATATGTTAGTGACGGGCTGTGGTGGCCAGGTTTTTTACGACCCCGAGCCGACTCTGCGTTACCGTCAACATGGTTGTAACCTGGTGGGCACCAACTCTGGCTGGATGTCTCGCTTCAAGCGTATTCGCATGTTGTTTCAGGGGCGTTTTAAACAGTGGGGTGATAGCAATATTGTCATCTTGAGCGCACTCGAGCATCGACTCACTCCCGAAAACCGGAAAATACTTCACCGCTTTATGGCAGCCCGCAAAATGAGTTTGATCCCACGTTTGATTTGTCTGAAACGCACGGGTATTTACCGTCAAACGTTGCTCGGAAATATCGGGCTTATCACGGCAGCCGTCTTCGGGAAAATTTAATCAATGGCAATCATGAGTAGTGTCTTCACGGAAAGCCATTTGCTGCTCGATTAACCTGCGGCAGCGCTTTGCGTGGGCATGCCAGCCAGGCTCGTGGTGAGACCTCTGCCAGATGCATCATTGGCGAAAACCTTACTCCTGAAATCGAGCGGCACTGTGCCGCGGCAAAGTATTCCCATTTTCTGCAACAAGCCGGCATGGCGTCCAACAGCTTTGTGTTTGCTGCTGGTAAGCTCTGCGGCGAGCTTCGCTGGGAACGCCATAGCCCTGAATGATGCAAGATTATTAGGTTAAGGATCAGCATGAAACACAACGGCAGCATCTTTTTAAGCGGTCAAAAAAGCCCCGCGATTTTTTTTACGGAGATGTCGAATGATGGCAATGTGCCTGTAACGATCAGGGAGTACATAGCCTGATGCAAGTGCATTCTGCGGGTCCTACGGCAATGCTGGTCAACTTATGGCGCTACCGACAACTTATCTGGGCTTCAGCCAAGCGAGAAGTGCTCGGGCGGTACCGCGGGTCGGCCTTGGGGTTGCTCTGGTCGTTCTTCAATCCCGTGTTCATGCTAGTTGTGTACACCTTTGTTTTCAGCGTGGTGTTCAAGGCCCGATGGAGCAGCGGCAGTGATTCAAAAGCTGAATTTGCCTTGGTGTTGTTTGCCGGGTTGATGGTCTTCAACCTGTTCTCCGAGTGCATAAATCGCGCGCCGGGCCTTATTCTTTCCAACGTCAACTACGTCAAGAAAGTGGTGTTTCCGCTGGAAATCCTGCCCTTCGTCACGCTGCTGTCGGCGCTGTTTCACATGGGCGTCAGCTTGGTGGTGTGGTTGCTGGCCTATGTGATCCTGATCGGGCCGCCTCACCTGACCGTGCTTTATCTACCGCTCATCCTGCTACCGCTGGCGTTGTTGATCATGGGGCTGAGTTGGGCGCTGGCATCGCTTGGCGTGTATCTGCGGGATGTCTCGCAGCTCATTGGCGTGGTCACGATGTCGCTGATGTTTTTAAGTCCGATTTTTTATCCAGTCACGGCACTGCCGCAAACCTATCGCTATCTGCTCTACCTCAATCCGCTCACTACCGTCATCGAGCAGGCCAGGGCGGTACTTTACTTCGGAGCGTCGCCGGACTTTGCCCTCTTGGCGGCCTATTTGGCGGCTACCTGCCTTGTTGCCTGGTTGGGCTTTGCCTGGTTCCAGAAAACACGCAAGGGGTTTGCTGATGTCCTCTGAAGTTGCCATTAAGGTCGAGAACCTTAGCAAGTGCTACCACATCTACGACCAGCCTCGCGACCGGCTCAGGCAGTTTGTGCTCCCTCCCGTACAGCGCACGCTCGGTATGCGTTCGCGCCAGTATTATCGAGAGTTCTGGGCGCTCAGAGGGGTGAATTTTGAGGTAAAAAAAGGAGAAACCGTCGGAATAGTCGGCCGTAATGGCAGTGGCAAGTCGACGCTCCTGCAAATGATCTGCGGCACGCTCAACCCGACTGACGGCAGCATTCAAACCCAGGGGCGAGTTGCCGCGTTACTGGAGTTGGGGGCGGGTTTCAATCCGGAGTTTACCGGGCGTGAGAACGTCTATCTGAACGCGGCGATATTGGGCCTCAGCAAAGAGGAAACCGATCAGCGCTTTGACGATATCGCGGCTTTTGCCGAAATCGGGACGTTTATCGAGCAACCGATCAGAAGCTATTCAAGCGGAATGATCGTACGGTTGGCGTTTGCGGTAGCCATCAACGTTGACCCGGACATTCTTATCGTTGACGAGGCGCTGTCGGTTGGCGACGAGTTGTTTCAGCGCAAATGTTTCTCACGCATAGAAACCATACGAAGCTCGGGGGCGACGATTCTATTCGTTTCTCACTCCGCATCAACAGTCGTGGGCTTATGTGACCGCGCTATCTTGTTGGACTCTGGGGAGCTGCTCGCGGTCGGAGAGCCGAAACGTATTGTCGGTAGCTACCAAAAACTCCTTTATGCGCCGGCGGCTACGCGAGAAGAGCTTCGTGAGGCAATGCGTGCCAATCGCCATGATCCGATCGGCGCCGAGCAGGAAGGTGACGCGCCGGTCGTGACGGGCAGCGCTTGCGTCAGCGAGAGCGCCGACGCCGATCAAGAGTCCTTTGATCCTGAGTTCGTACCCCAGAGTACGATCGTGTTCGAATCCCGTGGGGCGACGATCGGCGATACGCGGATCTTTACCCCTGAAGGCGTCCAGGTAAATGGGCTGGTGCGGGGGCGCACCTACCTTTTCCGTTACGACGTATCCTTCGACCAGCTTGTGACCAATGTCCGTTTTGGGATGTCGATCAGGTCATCCAGCGGAATGCCCTTGGGCGGTGGATTATCTGCCTCGAGGTCCACCGACGCGATTTTAGTGGTCGAGCCGGGCACCCGGATATCGGTCGAGTACTCCTTTAAATGTCATTTGAACCCCGGCGTGTTTTTCCTGAATGCGGGTGTGTTCGGTTGCGATGATTCGAAAGAAGAAATGGTGCTGCATCGCAAGGTTGATGTGGTCGCCTTCCGTGTATTGCCTGTCGTCGATAATCGAGCAACGGAACTGATCGATTTTGGCTTTGAATGTTCGGTGGAAATGAATGCATAGCTTGTTTGATGGTTTGCTGGTTTCGTGCCCGAATGACGGTGGACTTTTCTTGGTTCATGGGGGGAAGGCAAACCGTCTGGACTCTGCGGGTTGCACCGGCCTTGATGTCAGCGGGGCTTCCGTTCTGCTGGGGCTTCAGCCCGCCGGGTTGTCGTTGACAGGCCATCGCAATTGGTCGCTGACAGGTGACGCGAAGTTGGTCGATGACGTGCATGACGTCCTGTTTGATGGCGAGCTGTGCTACGTCGTTGGCACCACCGGAAACGAAGTTGTCTGCTTCAACGAGGCAGGCATCGAGACGCAGCGCTGGACGTTTTCTGAGCAGCCCGACTCCTGGCACCTGAACTGCTTGGCCCGCTGGAAAGACACCATCGTCTTTTCCGCCTTCGGAATGTCTGAAACAACCCGTGGATATAAAGGCAACACCCAGGGCGCCGGGTTTGTTCAGGATTTGTTCTCTGGGCAAAAATATATCGAGGGCCTGTCGCAACCCCACAGCCTGGTTCCTTACGGCAACAACCTGTTGCTTGCGAACTCCGAGACCAAGGAAATCCGTGAGTACTCGTCGGACGGCAAGCTTGTACGCGCCGCAGTCCTGGACGGGTATACGCGGGGTATCTGCGTAGTGGGTGAGCTGCTCTATGTCGGCTTGAGTTGCTCGCGCAATATCGACGAAGCTCACCTTTCGTCCGCCACGGTAGTGGCGCTGGACGTTACGACGTGGGTGGAGAAGGGGCGCATCAGTTTGGATGCCCTCGAAATCTATTCGATCGTCTCGGTACTTGATACAGAAGTGCTGCTGAATGCCTTGGGGCCGTTGAGCCAGAGTATTGTCGACCGACTGACCTCGTCGCTGCGCGACAGCAAGGGGCTGGCCGTAAGGCTGGAGCGGCGTGTCGCCGAATGTGATGAACAGTTGCAGGAGAAGGACCGTATCTGGGCGGCCCGGGTCGAGCAGGTGGTGGCTGATCATGCCGCGCTGGCCCAGCAAATTGTGATCGCCAAGGATGAGACGCTAGCGGAGCGTGTCGAGCAGATAGAAATTGATCATGTCGCGCAGATTCAGCGGTTGGCGCACGAGCGCGATGTAATGCTGACGGAAAAGGATCGGATATGGTCCGAGCGCCTCGGGCAGGTAGCAACGGAACATGTCGCAGAGGTTCAGCGAATTTCACATGAGCGGGATCTGATCCTTCAGGACAAGGATAAAGTCTGGTCGGCGCGACAAGAACATTTTGCCTACGTCGAGGCGCGGCGTACCGAAATGATGAAGCGGATTTCGCCCAACGTCAGCGTGGTAACGGTCAACTACAACGGTAAAGCGTTCTTGCGCGAGCTGATCGCGAGCCTCCTGCGCCAGACCTATCTGCCTGCAGAAATTATTGTGGTCGACAACGCCTCTCATGACGGCTCTGTAGAGTTTCTGCGTGAGGAGTTTCCCTCGGTCAAGGTCGTGCGTAGCGAAGTCAACCTCGGGTTTGCAGGCGGTAACAATCTGGGCGTGAGTGCCGCCACTTCTCCGTTGTTGGCGTTGATCAACAACGATACGGTGGTTTCCGACACGTGGCTTGAAGGGCTCGTGGCTACTTGGACGCAAGGCACCGCAGCGGGAGAGAAGGTGGGTGCCGTATCTCCTAAAATTGTTTATTTCAAACGGTTCCTGAAGATCAAGCTGCGTGCGCCGACTCAATCGCCAGGCGGTGACGATGGGCGGATGCTGGGGGTGGCAGTCGATCTATCGGAAACTGCATTTGTGGGCGTTGCCTACATAAAGCCTATCGTCGGCCAGGGTTTTTATCACGAGGAGCGCTGGCCCGAGGGCCGGGTCGTGCGTTGGACCGGCGAGACGGCCGAGTTGATGCTACCTGTAGGAGAGGCGCAACTGGGCGGGCCACTGACGCTGAGTGTCGTAGCGACTGCCATTGGGCGGCCTGAAGGCGTTTGCCTGGAAGTTGAATGCGACGGGCATTCGCTCGGCACTTGTCTCGTGCATGAAGGGTTCGCGCAGTTCCAGTTCGATGTCCCCGCCGATGTGGCAAATAACGCCGAGTGGGTTGTCAACAATGCGGGCAGCGCCCTTGATGGCCGAGGGAATGCTGCGGATATCGGGATCAATCAGCCCGATGCCGGGCAATTTGATCAGCCTCGGGAGCTGGAGGCTTTTTGCGGTTGCAGTGTGCTGATACCCCGCAAGCTGTTTATCGACCATGGCGGATTCGACGAGCGCTTCTTCATGTATTACGAAGATGCCGATCTTTCCTGGCGCATTCGCAAGGCGGGCTGGAAGCTTCTGTATGAGCCCCGTTCGGTGGTTCGTCACATTCATGCGGGAAGCAGTGGTGAATGGTCGCCGGTTTTTCGCTACCACGTGACGCGTAATTACTGGCTTAACGTTTTTAAAAATGCCGGGGCGAGCCACTTGGTGGTACAAACCGCTCGGTTTATCCGTGTGCTTGTGCGGGCAGTTCGAGTTAATAGACGTCTCGGCTTATTGTCGTGGCGCGGAAGGTCATTGAATGAGATGACGCCTCAGCAAATCGAGTTCAAGGCACTTCTGAAAGCGACGTTGATGCTTCCCGCTATTTTAGGGAAGCGTCTGCGGGTACTAATGCGAAAGGATCGCTAATGAAAATCGGCATTTACAATCGATACTGGAATACGTTTGGTGGCGGCGAAAACTACACGGGTTCGGTAGCTGAAATATTGTCCAGAGATCACGAAGTTGAGTTGATATCGATTGAACCTGTGGACTGGAGCCGTCTGGAGTCAAGGCTTCACTTGGATCTGTCCCGATGCACCATGCGGGAATGGCCGAACGAGCCATGCGAGCGATTGTCGCCCCGTTCTTCGCATTACGATTTATTCGTCAACAGCACTTACTCATCATCGCTGATGCCGCGCGCGAAGAAGTCGGCATTGATTTGTTATTTTCCACATCGTGTCGATGCCTTGTCGTCGATGCGTGGGCGAGCCGTGCAATGGGTTCGCGAACTTGTGCGCGGCAGCAAGAGAGACTTACTGCGTATCGGCCGTCGGCGAGGTGACGTCATTACGCCAGTTGCCGGGGTGTATGACGTTGAGCCTGATGGGCGTGCCTGGATCAGTGCCGAGGCTATTTTGATGGTGGCTGGCGCACAGTCCCGCCCTGTCAGGATTCCTCTGTGGCCAGAGGCCTACAACGGTATTGAAATGATTCGACTGGATGGCGAAGAGCTGCCTTGGCACATGGAAGGCAATATCCTGCACGTGCCCTGCAAGCCGAATGATAAGCGCCATAGCCGTCTTCTTTCGATTTTTTGCAAGCCGGTCGTGATGAGCGAACTGGCGCTTTCATCCGACTCTCGACAGTTGGGCGCTTGTATCGACACGCGCTCGCTCAAATGGGGAAGTGAAGGGGCTCTTAAACGACACAGTCCGCGTGATGCGCTGCGAGCTTATGACCGGATCATATCCATATCGAATTTCACGTCGGAGTGGATTGATCGGCGCTGGCAATTGCCCTCCACCGAATTGCAGCCGCCGATCGACACTAAACTCTTTGGCCTCGACGGTCCGCCTGCAAAAGAAAAAATCATTCTTACCGTCGGGCGTTTTTTTGCCGGGGGCCATAACAAGAAGCACCACGAGATCGCGAGCGCATTTATTCGCCTGCGGCAGGAAGGCGTCATTCCAGACGGCTGGCGCCTGGTATTTGTTGGCTCTCGGCATCGTGAGCACCAGATGCATCTTGATTACTTTGATCGCCTCACGGAACTGTGCGCGGGCCACCCCATTGATATTCTTCCCGACCTGCCTTTTGCTGATCTGCTGACCTACTATCGCAAGGCGTCGATATATTGGCACGGTGCTGGCTGGGGAGAGCGCGTCGAACAATTTCCGGAGCGCTTCGAGCACTTTGGCATGACCACCTGCGAGGCTATGGCTTGTGCCTGTGTTCCGGTAGTATTCGACGCGGCCGGCCAGCGGGAAATCGTCGCCAGTGAGGATCTCGGGTTTCGTTATTCGACTTACGAAATGCTGGCGACTCAAATGGGGATGTTGGTTAACGCTTCGCCTGAAATGCTGGCGCAAATCGGTGAACGAGCGCAAAAGTCCATCGAGCGCTTCGCGCGTGCCAATTTCCAGGCAAGAGTCAGGGAAGCATTTCGTGGGCTTGCGTATTAGCCACGTCGCTCGCTGATTGGCTTGTTGAACCGTTGAATGATCTGGTCGGCGCCCGGTTTATCCCAAGCGGCAAGGGTCGCAGAAGTGGGTGCGCGGTACCGTCCTGTCAGCCGATATCGTCAATGGATGCTTTGGCGTGGACGTTACCCAATGTCCCGTGAATATAAAGGAATGCGAGTACGTGAGTTCTATCCGAAATAAGCTGAGTGCCAAGGCTCCCTGGTGGCGCGCAAACGGGACTTTTCCGCTGGGGCTCCAGGTCCTGCTGGCCTGTTTAATGTGCGTAGTTCTCATCGTGTTCCTTACCGGTAAGCCTGCGAGCGCTCTGACCGCGCTTTGGGGCAATATCTATGAGGTACGCAACGCCGCAACCATCGTAGTGGTGCTCACCCTCGTTGCATTTGTCGCTACCTTTCGGCCTCATCCGGTCAATGGCGTAGTGGCGGTACTTGCAGCGTTTGTCCTCATGGCGGGGCCGGTCGCAACGTTATGGGCATTGGCCGCAAGCTTCGTTGCCGCCGCGTTGGGGTATCAGCTTATTGGGCTGAAGGCACGCGCGCAGCTTGCCCGCTCGGACCTGGCGCGTATAGCGCTGGCATTCTGGGTGGGAAAAGCGATGTTTTTGCTCATCCTCGCCGCACTCAGTTTTTTCCCGATCAATACACGTTTCATGGAAGGCGCGCTGATGGGCGCGCTGTTGCTGCTTTCTCCGATTGGGCGTGGCGAGGTCGTGCGTGTGCTGCGCGAGCTTCTCGTTTCTCGTCCAAGGCAATTGAGAGCGGTGGGGGGCTGGAAAGTTCCGCGGTTCTTCCTGCTTCTGTCCATCATGCTGTTAATTGTGGCGTCCGTGCATCCCGGGTTTGACGGGGACGCGATGACGATGCATATGCGCATCGCCCGTGAGATGCAAAGTAAGGGCATGTGGGGTTACGACGTCCGTGAGTACGTATTTGCGGTCATGCCACTCGCGCCTCAGCTTAATTTCAGCGCAATGTTCATTGCCGGGAACGTCGAGGCGGTCAAGGTTGAGCTTGTACTGCAATTTCTCGTCATGCTGGCGCTCGTCGCTACGGGCGGCGGTTTCCGTTTGCGCCCCACCGGCGTGGCCATGGCGGCGGTGTTGGCCTTTGTGCCGATGTTCGTGCGTGAGGTTTCGGGGTTGTTCATCGAGGTGACCCTGTGTGGTTTCATCCTCGCATCGGCGGTCCTGTTAACGTCTTCGCTGCGTCACAAATCCATCGAGTTGGCGTTGTTGGCGGCTCTGTGCGCGGCAGGCGCCAGTGCGACCAAGACGTTCGGCTTGCTGCTGGCGCCAGTGATCCTGGCGGTGCTGGTGGTCAATTGGCGCGAGATCGGCAAGACCACCGATCGGCTTCGTTTGTCGCTGATCCTTTTGGCTGCATTGGCGCTGGCACTGTTTTTTTACGTGGTGGCGTGGCTGAAGACCGGCAACCCACTCTTTCCGTTCTTTAACGGCGTGTTCAAATCACCCTACTGGGATCCTATCAACTTCCTGGATGGTCGTTGGGCTGGTCACCTCAGCTGGGACTTGCCCTGGAAAATGACCTTTGAATCGTCCCGCTACGAGGAATCCAGTGATGGTTCCATGGGGCTGATAATCTTGTTTTTGTTGGCCTGTGCGGGAAGTTTGGTTGCGGTGTGCCGGCGCAACCTGCTGGCGTTGGTGCCATTGGGTATCGGGGTGATCTACCTGGTTGCGGTTGGTGCCCAGGTCCAGTATCTGCGTTACTTTTTACCGGGTATGGCCCTGCTGGCGATGAGCATCGCCTACTACCTGCATATCGTTATCAAGCGGCCACAAAACGTATTGTGGATGATCATCCTCGGTTGCCTGTTTGCCGCGAATCTGTTCGGGTTGCCGGCGAGCCGCTTTGTTAACGGGATGATGCATATTCCAGCGATGAACATGCTATCGCCGAGCCCTTATCGTGGAGTGACATCGGCAAATTACGCCGAAGAAATGCTCAACGCCCACCAATACATGGGCAATATCCTCGCTGCTTCGCTGCGCAAAACCCCCACGGTATTGCTGCTGGGTTGCCCTTATGGCGCCTATTTCAAAGGTCGAACCATTTACACGACGTGGCACAACTACAGCTGGGCGAGCCGGCAATCACAGTTGCTCGATACTGCGCAATTCGCACGTTACCTGGCGGAAAACCAAGTAAGCCACATCGTTATGGATGGCTGTACGACGCCAGAAGTACGTGCGGCGCTTGGCCCGTACATCCAACAGCATTTCCCGCGAATGGCGGAGTTGTGGGGTGTGGAAATGTATGAAGTCACCCAATGATGTGCAAGGGCGGATGCACCTTGCGGAGCACGCTGCCCGCACGCTTGGCTAACGGTCAGTCTCGTACTTGCAAACGGAAAAATTATGACCATGACGAATAGTTCTCCACCCAAAGTAGCCGTGGTGATTCCTTGCTATAAGGTCAAGAACCATATTCTTGGCGTGATTGGCGGAATCGGTCCTGAAGTGGTGCGTATCTATGCTATCGACGATTGCTGCCCTGATGGTTCGGGTGATTTCATCGAGGCCAACTGCACCGATGAACGGGTGACTGTTCTACGACATTCCGAGAATCAGGGCGTTGGTGGTGCGGTGATGACGGGCTATCGAGCCGCCATTGACGAGAATATGGAAATCATTGTGAAGGTCGATGGTGATGGTCAGATGGACCCGAGCCTGATCCCTGATTTCATTGCGCCGATCCTCGCCGGTGAAGCCGATTACACCAAGGGCAATCGTTTTTTCGATTTGGAAGAAATTCGGGCAATGCCACGTATGCGCTTGTTCGGCAATGCAATGTTGTCGTTCATGACCAAGCTGTCGTCAGGTTATTGGGATCTGTTCGATCCCACCAATGGCTATACCGCTATTCATGTGACAGTGGCCAGGCACTTGCCTTTCAAAAAAATAAGTCATCGTTACTTTTTCGAAACGGACATGCTGTTTCGGCTGAACACCATCCGCGCGGTGGTGGTGGATGTGCCGATGAATGCCAAGTATGTCGACGAAGTCAGCAATCTGAAAATCTCCAAGATTGTCGGCGAGTTTCTGGTCAAGCACGTGCGCAACTTCAACAAGCGAATCTTTTACAGCTATTACCTGCGAGACATGTCTGTCGCTTCCCTGGAGTTGCCGCTGGGCCTGCTCTTTCTGGGTTTCGGGCTTTTGTACGGTGGCTACCATTGGGTGAGTTCCGCCCAGATGGGCGTGCCCACACCGGCTGGAACGGTAATGATGTCGGCGCTGCCGATTATCGCCGGCATACAGTTCCTGCTGGGGTTTATCAGTTACGACGTAGCTTCGGTTCCCGTGCGCCCCCTTCACCGGAGTATTCGCAGACCCGGCGTCAATAATGTGGGGCCGCGCGTATAAGCTGCCTTGCGATTTGCAGGGCAGGGGGCAAGTCAGGTCGGGCAGTCGGAAGACGTGCCCGCCCTGGAACTGATTACCCGGCGCCTGGCCGGCAGGTTGGCTTCATCGATTATTGAGCAGCAGTGCCATTAAGTGTTTGACCGTCATCTCGATGTCCAGATCCGACGTGTCAAGCTTGAGGGCTGGCTGTTCGGGCGCTTCGTAGGGGCTGTTGATACCCGTCATGTTCGGCAACAGACCGCTTCGCGCTTTTTTGTAGAGCCCCTTGGGGTCACGTCGCTCACAGATGTCCAGTGGCGTGTCCACAAACACCTCGATGAAGTTGTCCTCTCCGATCAATTGCCGCGCCATCTCGCGCTCGGCCCTGAAGGGGCTGATGAAGGCTGTCATTACGATCAGGCCGGCATCCATCATCAGTTTGGCGACTTCGGCCACTCTACGAATGTTCTCTACCCGATCAGCGTCGGTAAACCCCAAGTCCTTGTTCAGGCCTTGGCGAACGTTGTCACCATCCAATATGTAGGTGCGCTTGCCTTGAGCGTGGAGTTCTTTTTCCAGCGCGTTGGCAAGGGCTGACTTACCGGAGCCGGAAAGGCCGGTAAACCAGATAACTTTCGCGGTATGCCCGTTGAGCCGCTCGCGGTCTATACGGCTGATGCTCAACGCTTGGCGATGTACATTCTGGGCCCGGCGCAGGTTGTGCCGGATCATGCCGGCGGCCACGGTGGCTTGGGTAAAAGGGTCGACCAGGATGAAGCCACCCAGCGTCTGCGATTGTGCATAGGGCGCAAATACCAGCGGCTTACTGAGGGCCAGGTTCGCCACGACAATGTCATTGAGCCTGAGTTGTCGGCACGCTTCGTGTGCTTGAGTGTTTACATTCACCCGGAACTTCAAGGTGGTGATGCTGGCAGCGGCCCACTGGGTGGCGAGCTTCAGATCATAAGTCCGGCTGATCAGCCCTGCTTCGTCGGCCATCCATACCAGCGTGGCTTCGAATTGATCCGTCATTTCCAACGGCTGATCTGCCCGCGCGATCACATCCCCACGAGAGACGTCCACGTCCTGATCCAGCACCAGCGTTATCGCATCCCCAGCACTGGCTTTGGGCTGGTCGCCATCAACGGTTAAAAGCCGCGCGATTTTTGCGGTTTGCCCTGAGGCGGTAATGCGTACCTGGTCACCCAGGGCCAGTTCACCGGATGCAAGTGTGCCGCTGAAGCCCCGGAAATCGGCATTGGGGCGGTTGACCCATTGCACTGGAAACACCGTTTTATCGCCGCTGGAGCGCGGGGCCTCGATGGTTTCCAGGTGGCTGATCAAGGTTGGGCCCGTGTACCAGGGCGTGTTGGCTGACCGAGTGGTGATGTTGTCGCCCTTGAGCGCCGATAACGGAATGGCCGTCAGGGTTTGAAAGCCCAGTGATTCGGCCACCGTTTGGAAGGTCGCCCGGATTGTGTCAAAGACCTGCCGGTCGTAAGCCACGAGATCCATCTTGTTAATGGCCAAAATGATGTGGCGGATACCTAGCAGCGACGCCAGGTAGGCATGCCGTCGAGTCTGGGTGAGCACGCCTCGTTGAGCATCGACCAACAACACCGCAACATCGGCGGTTGAGGCGCCTGTGACCATGTTACGGGTGTACTGCTCATGCCCCGGGGTGTCGGCGACGATGAACTTGCGCCGAGGCGTCGAGAAAAAGCGATAGGCCACATCGATGGTAATACCTTGTTCACGCTCGGCAGTCAGCCCGTCGACGAGGAGTGCGAAGTCCAGCTCATTGCCCTGCGTACCATGGCGTTTGGAGTCGATCTGCAGGTCACGTAGCTGGTCGTCGAAGACGTGCCGGGATTCCCAGAGCAGGCGGCCAATCAGCGTACTCTTGCCGTCGTCCACGTTGCCGCAGGTAATGAAGCGCAGCAAGTCTTGATGGCGCTGCTGCTCGAAGAGGTCAGCCAGGCTCAGTGTGTGTGGCGCGGGTTGAGGCTTGCGCAGGCGCGATTTGATAGTAGGCATATTCAGACTGACTCGGGTTGAGCAGGCAGCGCGGAACATGCAGCCAATTGCTTGGCCAGTTCCCGTGCAAGCTGCTGTGCGTGTACGCGCAATTCAGGTACGGCGATGGCTTCCCAGTGGCGCGCCTTGAGCATCGGGCCCACGTACCACAACCCCTTTACTGCATGCCCCTGCGCACCGATGAGTTGATATCGGTCATTGATCTGGAGGCCCAAGCCGCAAGGGGAAGGGGTCAGCAGTTGGTCTGCGACCAGTTGTTGAAACAAGCGCTGCGATCTCGGGCCAATCGCCATACTCGGGCCGGTGCAATTGACGATCGCTGTCACCGCAAGTGTTTGCGCGGCGTGTTGGCCCCGTGGCCTGAGTTCAATGCTCAGCTCACCAGCGGCGCAAACGTGCATGGCCAATAGTCGTGCCGGCAGCACCTGCACCTTCTGTGTCTGGAGCAGAGCGTTCAGGCGGTCGGCGGCCTGCGGCGCCAGGCGATGGCGATGCACGTCCCAGAAGGCCACCGCATGGCGTAGGAACCGCCGCCGTTCGACCAGCGATAGTGCTTGCCAGAGCCGTGGCGTGTGGGGGCGAAGCTGGTTGAGTACATCACGCCAGTCCCCCCCTGAGTCGGCGTGGCGCGCGACCTCTTGCCGCAGTCGGCGCAGCAGCGTGCGCATACGCAATGGCGCCTCACCCAGGTATTCCGGGTACTGGCCAACGGGGGGCGGGTTGGGGTTCAGTCGATGAGGTTGAGGCAAAAGCCCATGCCGTGAAAGCATCGTGATCATGCGCGGTTGAGCTTGCTGCGTCAGATGAAAGAGCGCGTCCACTGCGGTGTGGCCGGTTCCGATAATCAGAACGGATGCGTCGGGCGCAAGCCGGTTCATGCTGTCGAAGTCCCAGGCGTCTATCACGAAAGCACGCGTCTTCTCGTCCAGTGCCAGTGGGAAGCGTGGCAACTGATGCCCCATGGCCAGGACCACATGCGCGGCAATAAAGCAGTGTCCTGACGCGAGATTGACCGTGAACCCGTCTTTGGCCGGGAGCGCGTGAACCTCGTCGACTTCCCCCTCCACCGCATGAAAGCGCTCGGGGTGTGCTGAAACCGCTGTGTGCAGGCATTGCTCCAGGTAGCGTCCGTAGAGGCGGCGCGATACAAAGCTGCCTGGGTTGATCGAGGGGTCAATGCCCTGGCAGAACTCGACGAAGTGCGAGGGTGTCTCGGCAAACGCGCTCATATTGCCGGCAGGCACATTCAGAATCTGATTGTCGTCGTTGCTGCGATAGGCAAGGCCACGACCCAGTGCCGATGCGGGGTTGACCAGCGTGATCGAGAGGCTTTGACCGGCGGTGGCGTGCAATAGATGAATCGCAGTGAGCGTGCCACTGAATCCCCCGCCGACGATGAGTATTGAAGTCGAATGTGTGGGCATCAAAAGTATCCCTCCTTTTTTTCTTCTCCATGGAGCCGGCGCTGTCGGCATCAATCACGCGGCCCTGGCGCTCGGACTGTCGGGTGTTGGCAACTTCCAGCAGGATGTCTTCCAGGGTTTGCGCATCAGACTCTATCGCGCCGGTGAGGGGGTAGCAGCCCAGCGTTCGAAAGCGCACTTTCTTGATCTGAATGTCCTCGCCCGGTAACAGCCGACACCGGTCATCGTCTACCATCATGGTCATTTCGGGCCGCACCACCACTGGCCGAGGCTGTGCAAAATAGAGCGGTACAACCGGGATTTTTTCCTGGTAGATGTATTGCCAGATGTCGAGTTCGGTCCAGTTGGAAAGCGGGAAAACCCGGATACTCTCACCCTGTTTTTTACGGGTGTTGTACAGGTTCCAGAGCTCCGGGCGCTGATTCTTCGGGTCCCAGCAGTGAGTGGCGCTGCGGAAGGAAAAAAACCGCTCCTTGGCGCGGGACTTTTCTTCATCGCGACGGGCACCACCAAAAACCACATCGAATTTGTAATGGTCCAGCGCTTGTTTGAGGCCCTCTGTCTTCCAGATATCGGTATGCAGGGCCGAGCCGTGGTCGAAGGGGTTGATGTTCTTCTCGATCGCCTGCGCGTTGGTGTGCACCAGCATCTCCATACCGGTTTCGCGCGCCATGAAATCGCGAAACAGGTACATCTCCTGGAATTTCCAGCGCGTGTCGATGTGCAGCAAAGGGAAGGGCGGCGCAGAAGGAAGGAAAGCCTTGCGCGCCAAATGCAGCAGGACGCCGCTGTCTTTGCCGATGGAGTACAGCATGGCCGGGTTTTGCGCCTCTGCGACAGCCTCGCGAATAACGTGGATGCTTTCGGCTTCCAGGCGTTTGAGGTGCGCAAAACGCTGCACCTCGGCGTGAGGGCTGGGGAGGTGCAAGTGCGCGGGGAGCACGGGTTTGAAGGTTTGTGGGCAGAAATGGATGTTGGCGTTCGGATGCATTGAACGTGTTACGCCGACCAACTGACCATGCGCAAAGAGCGCAATGGGTTTGCCCAGGTGCTGCTGAAGTGCGCCCAAGGCTTTTTGAATGACTTCATCTTCGGCGCTGGCGAGCGGTACCCAGAAGCGTGCGCCCCTGGCATCGTTGGCATGCAGTGCCGGCTTGCCGCTGGGCAGAGGGTAGAGTTGGGCAAAGAGCACACGGTCGCGCCGTTTGCGCGCCTGTTCGAGAGCCCAATGCAGAATGAGTTGGTTCGCAGGGCGATCCAGTTCGTCCCGCAGGTCGTGCTCTGACAGTTCGTTAGGAAGCAGGCCCAGCGTGTGAAGGCGTCGTTCTGCGGTGCGCTTGGTATCCGCCTCGCCCAACGCCTTGAGGTGCGCAAAGGCCCGCTCGGTATCCCAGACGTCTTCACTGTCCAAGCCGAGCAACGCGGCGTCAGCGGGTGTCGCAAAATGTGCCATTTCTAAATTGACCTGCTTATTCTGCATGTAAAAAGCAATCTACGCTTTTTTTTGAAGCAGTAAAGCAAAGTGCGACATTTTGTGCTTTTGCTGATGCAGGCATGCGGTGCCGGCAATGAGGCCCATTGAAGGCGAATGCCCGCTGCCGAGAGGGTGGATTCGACCCCCCGGCTCAATGGGGCGATCACTTACGGTGGGTTCAAACCCGACAATTTTTGCTGCAACTCAGCAATAGCTTTTTGCATCGTAGGCCAATCGAGAAAGCCGCGTCGTTCGTAATAAAGAGGTTGCTGGTGCGGAGGTTGGTCCAGTCGCTGGCGATTGACATCTTGTAAGCGCTGGACGCCATGACACAGATAATGCCCGCCCACGAATGGAAATAAGCCCAGCCAAGTTTTCCATTGAGAAGGGTATGACAGGCAAAGCCTTATGTATCGAAGCCGATCTCTCCAGGCAATAGGTTGTTGTTCAACGGGCCCATTTTCTGGAAGTGGTGATAAGACGCGGAAGAATGGCCCCTTGCAATTTCGAGCATTGTAAAGGGAGTACTGCCTGACGGTGACCGAGGTCGCACGAGTCGTCAGTAACTCCACCGCAATAGCGTGCAACAAATCATGATCAGGGTGGCCGCCTTCCCAGGCAGGCACAAAACACGACTGAAGCGTTGAATGATCATTAAAGAAACCATCCAGCCAGTCTGCAAATACGCCAACATGTTGATGTAACTGACCATCACCAATTGACAATTGTCGGCCAACAAAAAGGATGTCGGTTGTTGCAACCCCTAATGTTTGGAGGACGGCTCGCGATTCCAGATCTCGACGGTCGGAATCAGCAGTGGCAGCCCCATCGGTGACATATACACAACGGACCCAACGGCCAGCTTTCAACTCGTGCTCGATTTGATGGAATACCCCGAACTCGTCGTCCTGGTGGGCCATCAAAAATATAGAACTTGGCTTCATGTCGGTACCCGCTATCAAGGTATATCAATGGTGTCGATATTGAGGTACTTGATTTTTTCCAAGAAGGCATTGTTTTTTTCTGTCTGCTCGGTAAGGCATTTGTAGCCAAAACTTCTCGGTTCGAAAAGAAAACCTGGCACTTTGATAAAAAAGACGCCAGGCCGGTAGGCAGACAAGGTAATGACAAGTCCGGGATTGGAGGAGTACAACCCATCACTGCCGAGCAGATTGACCAAGGGTGGTTTTTTTCTAGTGAACCAACCACCGGCGGGTCTTGCCAGTTTCCATAAAGCATTCTGGTTCATCGGTTTTTTGAAAAAACGCCAAAGAAAGGGAATGCCCATGTACAAGTACAAGTTTCCATTCAGCGTCCAACCCAGGCCTTTCTCGCGTATTCTTCTGATGTTCTTATTAGGGTAGCCACAAACGATATCAATACCTTCCTCAACGAAGGATTTATACAGCCGTTTCCCAAGAATCACCGACGACCCTTTTTGGGTGCCGTCGGACATCGTGTCTGTCGAAAGAAAAACGGCGCCGTCTTCGTGGCTTAGTCGTAACCCACAGTACGCAGCCACCATGGTGCCTTCTTTGACCGAATAACAAATTCTCGAGTCGTTGAGCAAGTACTTCTGAAACACGCGGGTCGCATTGTCCTCGGAGCCTCCGAAGCATCTCTGGAATAAACGAGTCCATTGCGCAATCAGATCATTGCTATAGCTGTTACGCCTGACAATATGAATGCCATCATCCAATAAGTCACTCATGAGAAATTTCGTTCCTTTTGAAAACTATAAATTTCGATTGTGCATAACTAATGAGCACAAGAAGTACGTCGGACAGAATTTTGGCGACGACTTCCAGCGATGTGATCCATAGCATGGCAGACAGAATCAAGGCTGAAATTGGAATGTTCAGCGCCAGGAGCGTGAAATAACGTACCGCTTGCCTCGTCCGGCCCTTGGCGTCGATCACGCCAAAAGTGAAGGCTCGGTGTGCCGCGAACGAGAATAGCCCGGCTAAAACCTTGCTGATCATATTGGCAAGGAGTAAGTCCATACCGAAAATATTAAATAGCAGAAGGAATACGCTAAGGTCTGCGCCATAAGTTAGGCCCCCTACGAGCAGGTAGCGAGCGAACTGAATTAGACTTCGTTGCATTGAATTCCTGCGGATGCAGATCCGCTTGACAGTGGTGCTATCACAGGGTGCGCTTGGCGCAAGGGTTCCTTAATACATCAGTGAACCAACGCACATGGGGCTCACCTCTCTGTCAGCGGCTGGTTTTGGGCGAGTTGTCCAGAGTATCGCAGACACGTCGTAATCAATAAAGGGAAGGAGCTGAACGCATGCAGGATACGCGTATCCGCTTCACGAACCCGCGTTCAACGCACTTGGCTGCAACCGGATGCTGTGTTCCTGCTTCCCTCCTGGGCCAGTAAATCAGATGCGTCCCCACGCAAACGTCGAAAAAATCTATCTCTATCTCAGGCCTGCGGACTTCTGAAAAGTCCGTCGATGGCCTCGCCGCGCTGGCCGAGTTGGGCATTAAGGTGGCGGTGATAGCTTGTATTTTTCGTCTTCCTCAACAAGAGCAGGCATGCGTTCGGAACTAGGCCTGTTTGAGACCGCCAAGCAGCTCAACGGCCAAGAGCCTATATGTCACTGCGGGACGTACTGGAGCAGTTGCCGTATGCAATGCAGGATGGGCCGGCATCATGCCGCCCTCCCTCGCGGCCAGACCAAGTCAGAACTTGAAGTAGATAAACGGATTGAAGCCGCGCTCAACCACTGAAATGCAAGAGAGCACATACAGCACGAATACGTAGGCTCCCACAGTGACAGGCATCTTGAAGCTTCGCCTTCTCAAGCGATAGAACAGTTTGTCGCCAACAAGACAAATCAGAAAAGCAAGCGCAAGCAGGAAGATCACCTTGATATCGGCCAGGCCCATGTCGGCCGCCGTCCAAAAGGGGATAGTGGAATCCAGGCCTGTCATTGCTCGCCAGAATGAATTCATCTGAGACACGTTTTCCGCTCGGAACGGTACCCACAGCAGGGTAGCGAAAACAAACACAGGAAAACTTGCCATTCTCCACTTGTGAATTTTCAATACGCCTGCACGTTCCAGCGCTATCAGGCACCCATGCCCGAAACCCCATATTAGAAACGTATAAGCGGCACCATGCCAAAGCGCACACAGGCCAAACACAACGAACAAGTTACGGTATATCTTGAATGAAGTAGTACGGTTTCCACCAAGTGGAATATATACATAGTCGCGAAACCACCGTGACAGCGTCATATGCCAGCGCTGCCAGAACTCGGTGATGCTTTGGGCCGCGTAAGGTCGATTGAAGTTTCGAGGAAACCTGAACCCCATCATCCGCGCCATGCCTATGGCCATGTCTGTGTAACCGGAAAAGTCGAAGTAAATTTGAAAGGAATAGCAGACTGCGCCCAGCCATGCTGAATAGGTAGTAAGCACATGCCCCGGTACATGCACAGCATCGACAACAGAGCCCAATGGATCGGCTATCAGGATTTTTTTCGCAAGGCCGATTACGAAAATAACCATTCCCCAGAAAATATCACGGCTAACCAATACTCGACGTTTCACATCCAGTTGTTGCTTGACCTCAGAAAATCTAACCACGGGGCCAGCGATAAGGTGAGGGAACAGAAATATATAAATTGCGAATTTCTGAAGGCTTCTCTCGGGCAAAATTTGACGACGATAAACATCGGTCAGATAAGAAATAAAGTGAAACGTGTAAAAAGATATCCCAAGCGGTAGTGCAATCTCCCATCCACCCACTACAGACTGCGCAGGCATGCCGGTTACATCGCTGACCATCTGTGCGAAGAACAATAGATATTTAAAAAATATGAGGGGCGCAAGATTCGTAATGATGGAAATGATGAATACAATCTTTGCAAGTGCGGCTTTTTCGCTGCGCTCAAGCAATCGAGATATTACACCTGCGATAATCCAGTTAATCAGTAACAATAGCAGCGCTACTAGCGTTAAAGCTCCTGCGCCAAGCGCATAAAACGCGAAACTAGCAATCAATACAAAGCCATTCCTAAGCGACTTGGGCGCTAGGAAATATATCCCGTAAAACAAAGGGAAAAAGATAAACAGAAATGCCGGGGATGAGAAGACCATAATGCAAAGGCTCTTTTGTGATTTCTTGTATGGGCACAGACGCTATTTTTTAAACGACATCCAGTGCCCAGTAGATATATCCAATATCTGGACAATCAAATACTTGCACTTGCCACTCACCAGTTTAGGGATGTCCGAGAGTGGTCGCTCTCGATCAATTTTGGTAAATCTCTGAAAGTATTCAGAAATGCCTGACTGGACCATCCCATCACTAAAGCTATTCCCATACATGCAGGTGGCTGGCAGCAGCCCCTTGTCACTTAAATCATCAGTCTCAAATTCAAAGCCTGTAACCTTCGGATTGAGCTGTATTTTTTGATGAGTTACGGGCCAGTCGGGGACGATAAATGGTTCTGTAGCCGTGCGCGAAGAGTCTAGACGAGCAGAAAACCTGGCATCAGAGCCGACGTACGGTTTCTCTTCTATCTTTATGTCGTGATTCCATCGGTTATGGGTGCCTTCAAGCGCAGCGATTCGATTGACCACGTCTTTAGACACTGAGAGCGCAGCTGCCTCAGTCCAGTGAAAATCTTGCGTGTAGAATATTTGGTAATCATCCTTGATCGAGTTAAGGATTCCGTAGACATCTACCATGTGCAGCTGGGAGTCGACGCTAAGATCCTTATACAGCGCCATAAAATTAGTTTTTTCTGGGAGCTCCGGAGCAAAAAAAGGAAGCCTTGCACTATAGAAATAGGGCTTCTGCATCGGCATTACGACTATCACTGTAACCCCTTGCGCTTTCATTTCATCGGAAAAATATACAATACCTCGATGAATGATGTCTCTATTCGCCTGGGTTCTTAACATTGCTTCCATTGCTGGAATTCGCCGATCAACGAGGTTTCTTCCGTAGATTTCATTATCCTTTCCGAAGTACACCCTGGACGATGATCGAAAAAGCTGGTAGTCCAGTTCGTTCTTTCCCCGAATCATTAGATTGCGCAGACCTAAGTTGTCAGAAAACCACTTCTCAAAATTCGCGTAGTTTTTGTCAAGGTCAACGGGGCCGCCCACCCAAGTACTAGGAAAAGTCTGCAGTTTTCTCAGCTCTTGGACAGGCTCAACTTTAGCTGAATACCAGTCCGAAAATTTATTGAGATAATTACTACTAACTGTCGAAGTGACCCGATTGCCCTCTGTAAGCGACGGCAAGATCGCCAGCAGCGTAGGGATAAAACTAACGATAAAAACTGCACAAACTATAACCATCGACACTCTGTACCGCCAACGATTAAGCCTCGCTGTAGCTGTCTTCCGATGACTCATATCCCCAAGCGCCTTCGATTTTTGAAAGAACAATTTTTCGAGAAGGGCCGAAATCTACAGTATTTGCTTGCAACATTCCATGCCTGTCTTGCCAAGGCAACACCTGGCAGTACAGATGTGCTAACTGATCGCGCTTGGGGGCGTCGGGCTGCCGTAGCCATCACGCTAGCCTGAACGAAATGCCCCCAAGAGAAACACAGACGTTGCTATCTGTCGGTGTACTTAAGCCCGCGCTTGCGAAACGCTCACAACCCCGCTGTCTTGTGCGACATACATTGAAATAAGCAGCATTGACGGATCTTAACTTAGCGTGAAGCACAAACGCATGCGGGTAGTGCTTCAGAATTGGTCACACATACAGAGCGCACAATGCCCTATGTTCTCGTAATAGGAGACCTAAGCGAAGGTGCTCCGTCGTGAGTAAGCTACGCCCAGACCCGCCGACGCTATCGTAAAGTGTTTTGCTACCTTCAATGCGTCGCTCGAGGTGTACACAGTGTCTTGATAGAGTGGTAAAGAGCCGTATTACTTATGTTGATAAATCAAGGCGTAATGGAATAGCCGAACGCTTCGAAATCTTCCAGGTACAGATCGGAGATTAGCGCCACGGATTCATTGCAAAGGTAATCTTGGTAGTCATACGTTTTCGTATAGGTATTTGTCTTCGGGACGCGCTCTATATTAATTGATGTGTTTTCTCTCAAGAGCTCGGGAAGACCACTTATTTGCTCCAAGGGAATAACCAGGTCAACCAGAAGGTTGCCTTTATAGTCATACAGGAACGAAACCTGCTGCTGCCATTGGACGTGGCTTCTTCTTTGGATTTTATGCAGGTACGTCAAGAAACTATCGCCTGCCTCCATGCCTATGTAGTCTCGCAAGTCAGCCCTGGAGGACATGTATAGATATTGCGAAACACTTCGAGCGAATGGATTTCGGACGATTGAGAATTTGAATAGATTGTCGAATTTTTCGCGGCCAATCTGCTGCCTGATTTGCATCGCTTTCAGGTGTTGCAAACCTCCGGTCTGGAACTTGTTGTGGTACTGATCAAGAAATCCCATCCAAAGGTTTTCTTCAGTCTTCTCATGTTCTTCCCAGATGGCCGACTCGACTGATGTTCCGCCGCACTTGGGTATGTGAATGAACAGTGTGTTGTGTTTTTCCGACAGCATGGTGTCCCTTATTAATTATATGTTTGCATCCGCTGCAGTTCTTTTGTGTGCCAAACCTGCGAAAGCCCCCAGCGGGGTCAGGAATTCCGATTGCTTTTGATATCGGCTGAAATCCGCGGTTCTGAATAGCGTTGGCTGGCGCATCTTAATGCAATGTAGCTGACCTCTGAAGCCCGGCGACTGCAAAGTGGCCGCGGTATCGATGCACACCGGCTCACTGCCGTAGCCGGGTATTGCGCACATAACGCGCCGGCGACGTGCCCAGTGTCTTTCTAAACATGCTGATGAACGAGCTGACAGACTCGTAGCCCAGCGTTTCAGCGGTGCTCTGCACCGACAGCCCCTCGGCCAGGCTTTGCAACGCGACAATGATCTGCCATTGCTTGCGCCATTGGCCGAAGGTCAGGCCGGTCTCGCTTTTTACCAGGCGGGCCAGTGAACGTTCACTCATGGCCACTTGCTGTGCCCAACTCGCCATGGTGGCGCGGTCGGAGGGGGCTTGCGCCAGCGCCCGGGCGATGGTGCGCAGCGGGGTAGAGGCGGGCAACGGCAGGTAGAGCTGTTCAGTGGGGGCCAGTTCAAGTTCTTCGAGCAACACGCTGGCCAAGCGTGCGGTGCGAGAGTGGGGCGGGTAGTCCTGGGCCTGGCCGCTCAAGTGGCGGATGAGCTCCAGTAGCAGCGGTGACAGCGCCAGCGTACGGCAGCGATCCGGCAGTGACGCGGCGCCGGGTTCCACGAACAAAAAACAGACTTGGCCGTTGGCCGTGACACGGTTGCTATGAGCAACGCCCCCCGGTATCCACACGCCGAACCCTGACGGAACCATCCACACGCCATCTTCTCCCGTACACACAATGCCGCCGCCATAGGCGACTACCAGTTGCCCCTTGCGGTGCGTATGTACGGCGGACTCACTGTCGTTGCGCTGGGTTTCGAGCATCAGCGCTACGGCAGGTTGCGCAAGGTTGTCGTACTCGAGCTGATCGGTGGGTAAGGGCTGGATCTGGGCCATGGCGTGCAATCGAAGCGTGTCTGGATTTGATTATATTTTGGCAGTCTACTCAATATCGGCAGCGATGCTAATCACTTAGCATCCCCGGCAAGCCCCTTCTGGATGCGGGCGAATGTCAGAAGCCTGCGAATCCGGTGCTTGCCATGCTCAGCGAAATCTCCATTGCCAACCTCTATTTTCCGCCCTTGTTGATCTACCTGGGCGTATCGGTGCTGGTCTACACGCTTATCGACCGCCTGAGCCGTCGCTGGCTGGACGCGGCGTGGCACCCGGCGCTGGCGCGTTTTTTTATCTCACTCATCGTCGTGTCGGCGATGGTCGTCAACTGCTGAGCGAGGTCGGCCATGGTTATCGTCAAAATTCTCAAACCTGCCGCCACGCTGGCGCTTGGCTTGCTGGCTGTGGTGTTCTGCCTGCAACTCTGGCGGGCGTATGTGTTGGCGCCCTGGACGCGGGACGGGCGGGTGAGCGCGCAGGTTATCCGTATTGCGCCGCAGGTTTCCGGCCAGATCGATCGGTTGTCGGCCAGTGACAACCAATGGGTGGCAAAGGGCGATTTACTCTATCGCATCGATGCGCGCGCCTATCGGCTGGCGGTGCAGTTGCGCACGGCGGAGTTCGCAGAGGCGCGCAGTGTGTTCGAGCAGCGCAGTGCGCAATTCAAGCGCCGAGCCCAGTTGGCCGACGCCATCGCCCGGGAAGAAATTGACAATGCGGCGCGTGACTTGGCGGTGGCCCAGGCGCGCCTGGACGCTGCGGCAAGCCAGTTAGCCCAGGCGCAGCTCGACCTGGACCACACGACGGTGCGTTCGCCGGTAGACGGCTACGTCACTCAACTGCGGCTGCAGCCTGGTGACTATGCGCAGGCCGGCACTACCAACCTGTTCGTGGTCGATGGCCATAGTTTCTGGGTCACCGGATATTTTGAGGAGACCAAGCTGCCGGGCGTGCGCATCGGCGCGCCGGTGTCAATCAAACTCATGGGGTTTGCCGCACTGTTGCAAGGGCATGTGGCAAGCATGGGCCGGGGGATCGCCGACGCCAATGAACTGCGCAACGACAGCGGTTTGCCCACGGTGAGCCCTACCTTCAGTTGGATTCGGTTGGCACAGCGTGTACCCGTGCGCATCGAGTTGGACAACGTACCGGACGGCGTTGAGTTGGCGGCCGGCATGACCGCCAGTGTCGAAGTGACACAGCCCAACGCCGCGCCGCGCTGGCGGCTCACGCAATGGTTACAGGCCTTCATGTGATGACGCGTATGGCGACACGCCTTTTCGCGGCGATCCCCCGGCCCTGGACGCCCGCCACCTTTTTTTACGTGCTGCGCAGTATCGTGGCGGCGGGTCTGGCGCTGTGGCTCGGCTTCCAGCTACATCTGGACTCGCCGTTCTCGGGCGCATCCACCGTGCTGCTGCTGGTACAGCCGATCCAGGGGGCGGTTCGTGGCAAGGGCGTCCACCGGATGCTCGGCACCCTGATCGGCCTGTTCGCGGCCTTGCTGCTGACAGGGTTGTTCGCGCAACAGATGTTGTTGTTCATCCTCGGCATCGGCCTGTGGCTGGGCCTGTGTGTGGGGGCAATGACCGTCTTGCGCCATTACCAGGCCACGGCGGCCGTGGTGGCGGGCTATACGGTGTGCCTGGCGTTGGGCCCGGCCATCGTCGCGCCTGAGCAGGGGTTCGACCACATCATCACCCGTGGCACGGCGGTGGCGTTAGGGGTGCTGAGCCTGAGCCTGGTCGTCACGCTGTTCAGCGCCAAAACGATGGAGCATGCAGTTCGACGCTCGCTGGTCGACGTCTGTGCCCGCAGTGCCCGGCTGATTGCCGCGAGACTGTCTGGCGAGCAGCCTGCGGAACGGGCAAAGCAAGGTCGCCCGCTCGCGATGCAGATTGGCAAGGTGGACGACCAACTGGGGCTCGCACGGGGCGAGTCGTCGCTGATTCGCTCCCGGCAGTTGGCGATTCAGGCAGGCCTGGCGCATCTGCGCTCCGCTGTGCTCGACGTGCAGGCGGGCGACCCATACCCCGGCATCGACCTCACGTCGCGGGCTCAAATAAGCACCGCGCTACAACAGTTGAGTGAGCGGATGCTCGACCCCCGCTGCGACTTTCTGGCCGCGGCCGATACGGTGGGGCAACTGCGTGGCTTGGCGCAGGCTCTGGCTGACTCAAACCCTGATTCACGCTTGCCCGGTGAACGCCTGTACGAGCAATTGACGGACCTGAGCGAGGCCCTGCTGAATTTCTCCAGCCTCGATCACGCGCGCCCACAGCGGGTGCGCGCCGTGGGCTATCACCGCAACTACGCCGATGCGGCGCGAAACGGCATCCGGGCGCTGCTCGCCACGCTGGCCGCCGGTGGGGTCTGGTATATCAGCGGCTGGGATCAAGGGCCCACACTGCTGGCGGTCCTTGGCCCGTGCTGCACGCTGTTGGCAACGGCGCCCGCACCCGCCCAAGGCATTGCCAGCTTTATACGCGGCACGCTCTATGCGGTTTTGGCGGCAGCGCTGTGCAAGTTCCTGCTGATGCCGCAGATCAACGGGTTCCCGCTGTTATTTTTGCTATTGGCGATGTTCTGGTCGTTCGGGATTCACGCGACGAGCCAACCACGCAGCGCCCTGCAAGGCGTTGCCTACCTGATCGGGTTTAACACCTTGGTGAGTACCGGTGATACCGCCCTCTATGATTTCGCCGGTTTCGCGAACCAGTCGCTGGCCTGGTTCGCGGCCATGCTTATCTGCCTGTTGGCGTTCCAGATATTGCCCAAGGACCCGGCTAAACATATTCAGGCATTGAGGCGTTCGCTCCATCAGGACACCCGTCGGCTACTTCGCCAGGCGGGTGCTGTCGATCACTCTAGATGGCAAGCCACACAACACCACCGGATCGTCGCGCTCACAACAGTGCTGGGCGCCGATCACCAGCACGATGACCAGGCGGGCTACCTGTCGCTGCAACTGAGTAAGCAATTGAGCCGGCTACAGCGTGAAGCGAGCGGCATTGCCCCTGGATCGCCGGTGGCCCAATGCGCGCAAACCGGCGCTCGGCGGATGGCTCGATATGCTTACGACCCGGCGATCAGCGCCGCGCAGGCGCGCCGCACAGCAAGGTCGATGAGAAGGCTTGGGGCGCCTGATTTGGCGATCTGTTACCAGGACTTGGCCTGGCTGCTGGAGCAATACGCCAACGCTGCTCATCCCCGTGTCCCCTAAAACAAACCGGTGCCTGCCGGCGGTGCGCGTCTCTCGCCAACGGCGATAGGTGACGGATCTGCTCTACTATGAGCCAATGCTCATGTGTGCAATTGCCCTTACCACTCGCCGGATGCCCTACCCATGAAAGACCTGCCGCCGACCGCGACACTGCGCGCCTTTGAAGTCGCCACCCGGCACCCGACCTTTACGGCTGCCGCCCAGGAGCTGCATGTGACCCAGAGCGCGGTCAGCCACCAGCTCAAGCACCTTGAGGCGCTGTGGGGGTTGCAGTTGTTTGAACGGGGCAAGGCGTTACGCCTCACGGCAGCGGGGGCCACGCTGGCGCCTATCGTGCGCGAGTTTTTCATGAGCCTGGAAGCGACGTTGGCTGACCTGCGCGAGCAAAAAGGCCGGGTGCGGCTGAGCGTCAGCACCACCTATTCGTTCGCGTTGAAATGGCTGCTGCCTCGCTTGCCGAGTCTCTCTCGCCAACACCCCGAACTGTTGGTCTCGCTGGACACCACCGACAAAATCATCCACTTCTCCGATGCCCAGGCAGATGTCGCGATCCGGCTCGGCAAGGGCAATTACCCTGGCCTGCATGCGCAGTTTCTGTTCGGCGAGCAGGTATTTCCCGTGGCCAGTCCCGAACTGCTGCAGCGCCTCGGCACACCCTGCAGCCCCGCCGAACTGTTGCAGTTTCCGCTGCTGACCCGGGATGGCGCCGAGCTGGTGCCGAAATGGGAGGTGTGGTTTCAAGCGGTCGGGCTGGTGTTTTCGCCGCTCAAGGAGAGCGTCAGGTTCGGCGATACCAACATGACGGTCGAGGCCGCCTTGCTCGGCCAGGGCGTCGCGTTGGTGCGCAGCGGGCATGTCGAGAACGAAATCAGCGATGGCCGTCTGGTGCGACTGTTCGATGTGCCGTTCCCATCGCCGCTTGCCTACTATTTTGTGTGCCCCAAGGGCCTGGAGTCGCAGCCGCACGTGGTCAGCTTTCGCCAATGGTTGATCGGCGAGGCGCTGAAAGTGCGGCGGGCGGATGAATGATGCATGAGCATCTATTCATGCTGCGATGAGGAGACTTCTCTGTTGTCCGGGGGCCGGGTTGTCTAAGATGGCGCATGCCTATCCATCTCGTTGTCCTCGTTCTGTTTGCCGCGCTCCTGCATGCCAGCTGGAATGCGTTGCTGCGCGGCGGTGCCGATCGGCTGTGGTCGATGACGGTGATGTGCATCGCCATCGCCATTGCCTGTGTGGTCGCCGCCGCATTCATGGCGCCCCCCGCGCCTGAAAGCTGGGGCTATGCGCTGCTTTCGGGGTTGTTGCATGTGGGCTACAACCTGTTCCTGGTGCGCAGTTACCGGGTCGGCGATTTGGGGCAGGTCTATCCGATTTCGCGTGGGTCCTCGCCAGTGCTGGTCACTCTGGGGGCGGCGGCCTTTGCCGGGGAAAGCATCGCTCCCGGCCAGTTGCTCGGGATTGCCCTGGTGTCAGGCGGGATTATTTCGCTGGCCTTCAGGGGGCGCAGCCTGTCGGTGCCCAGTTTGCCGTATGCGCTGGGCACGGGCTGCTTTATCGCGGCCTACAGCGTCGTCGATGGCATGGGGGCCAGGCTTTCCGGCGCGCCGCTGGCGTACACGGTGTGGATGTGCGCGTTGTGGGGCGTGCTGATGCCATTGGTGTACATCGGCCTGCGCGACGCCCGCAGCCTGTTTTCCGTACGGCCCGGCACCGTGACCGCCGTGGTCGGCGGGCTGGTCTCGCTGCTCGCCTATGGCGTGGTGATCTACGCCATGAACGAGGCGCCGTTGGGCGCGGTATCGGCATTGCGCGAAACCAGCGTGCTGTTTGCGCTACTGATCGGTTACCTGTTTCTCGGCGAGACGCTCACCGTTCGCCGGATCCTGGCGTGCGTCGTGATCGTCAGCGGCGCCATCATCATCGGCTGATGCAGCCCACTGCTCTGGGGGATTTTCCATGGTTAACGTCTTGCAGGCTCCGCTGATGCTTATCACCGGGGGAGGGCGCGGAGTGGGGGCGGCGACCGCCCGGCTGGCCGCCGCAAAGGGCTATGACGTGGCGATCAGCTATGTTGCCAACGAGCCGGCGGCGTTGGCGGTGGCGGCGCAGGTCGAAGCAATGGGGCGCAGGGCATTGGCCGTCCGCGCCGACAGTGCGGACCCTCGACAGGTGGCCGATTTGTTTGCCGCCATCGACCGCTCGTTCGGGCGCATCGACGTACTGGTCAACAACGCCGGGATGCTGGAGAAGCAGTCACGCCTGGAGGACCTGGGCTTCGAGCGGATGCAGCGCATATTCGCGGTCAACTCCATTGGGCCGATACTCTGTGCCCAGCAGGCGGTGAAGCGCATGTCTTACCGCCACAACGGCCCGGGCGGCGTGGTGATCAATGTGTCTTCGGCCTCGGCGCGCCTCGGCAGCCCCAATGAATACATCGACTATGCGGCATCAAAGGGCGCCTTGGAGACATTTACCATAGGCTTGGCCAAGGAGGTGGCCCGGGAGGGGATACGCGTCAACGGTGTTCGCCCTGGGCACATCTATACCGACATGCATGCCAGCGGCGGCGAGCCGGGGCGGGTCGATCGCGTCAAGGACTCGATCCCCATGGGGCGGGGTGGCCAACCGGAGGAAGTGGCACAGGCCATTTTATGGCTGGCCGGCGCCGAGGCGTCATTCGTCACCGGGACGTTCCTGGATGTGACGGGGGGTAAATGAGCCGGTGATACCGGCCTGGATGCGCTGCCACTCAAACAGGGCAGCGCACGCGACCGGCGGAGGTGAAAATGGGCGAGCCCGTCAGCGGGTCACTGGGCGAGCCAATAGCCGATGGTTGGCACGATCAACACCGTGCTGATCGCCATCGACAGTACATTCCCAATATACGGATGCAGATAACTCGGCAGCCGTCCGGCAATCGAGCACGCCAGCGGCGGAGCAACCAGCGCCCCCAGCAGCGCACTGCTCACAATCACCGTCATGCTGCCGCCATAGGCCAATACCACCGCAGGTACCACCGACACCAAGGGCACATAGGTCGGGTACCAGCCCCGTTTGCGCCATTGCTGACGCCACACCAGCACCCCCAGCAACGAGGACAGGTAACCGGTATTGGCCAGCTCCGGCAGCACAATCAGATTGGCGCCGTTATTCACCGCTTCCAGGGCCAGGCTCAGGCTGGTGTTCAGGTTGGCGGGGCGGTTTTGCGTACCGACTTGCGGATCGAATTGCACAACGGCGACGCGCACGGGACTCGTGGATACGTTCATGGCACAGACCTCTTTTTATTGTTATCGGCCCACCTGTTGGGGTGGTGGGCGTTTAGTAAGAAGTCTTTTTTTGTACGCGTTCCAGTCGGCCGTTTCCGTTTGGTTTGTAGTCCTTTGCTGCAATGCCTGCGCCTGCGGCCTTGATAGCTTAAGTGGACAGCGCTAATGCCCTTCCGTAGCATCACGCGTTCGCTTTAGCGCCTCAAGGATGAAACCCATGCCGTTTTTTTCGCTTCGGCTCACCGCCGCCATTGGCGTCGCCGCGTTGTTTTCCACATTGCTGGCTGGGTGTGCAGCCAGGAACACCTACGTTGACGCCGTAGAGCCCGACGCGGCGAAACTGCGATTCGTTGCCAATACCTCTAACGCAAAACTCTATTACCTTGACGACCAGCGCTGCGAGGGTGCGACGGGCGAGCTCAACACCCTATACGTGCCTGACACCCCACGCCGTGCAGACATGATCATTGCGCCACCGGCCAAAGCCCGAGGCTTTCTGGAAATCAAGGTCAGGCCGCGCATCCCGGGTTATATCTTTCTCAGCACCGACGGATACAACTGGTCGTGCGGTCTGCAACTCGATTTAACCCCACAAGCCTACGCTGAATACGAAGTCACCTTGGACGTGCGCGGTAATCGATGCAGCGCTCAGCTGAGTCGCTTGATGCGCGTCGATGATCAAGACGTGCGGGTGCCAATGCCGGCGATTCAAAGCGGTACACCGGCATGCTTGCGTCCGGCTCCCTCGAGTTCGCGAACGCAATAGGCGTGCCGATCAGAGCATGCGGCGCAGCACATCGTTGCGAGGGTCTGGGTCGTAAAAGCGGTGCTTGAGGGCGCCCACCACATGCAGCGTGATCAGCCCTAGCAGGGTGTAGGCGAGCACTTTGTGCAGCCATTGGAAGACGACAAACCAATCGTCGTTCTTGGCCAGCAGCTCCGGCAGGTTCACGCCGAAAAAGAACACCCCGTCACTCATGGTGTATGTACTCGACATGGAGTAGCCCATCAGCGGCACGATCACCAACAGCGCATACATCACACGTTGTGTGAGCCTGGACAACACCCGTTCGTACGGGGCCAGTGTTTCCAGTGGTTGGGGAATGCTCGGCGCCCGCCAGCGCAGGACGATCTGGGTGAGTATCAGCAAAAACGTGAGCACGCCGAAGGACTTGTGCCAGGGGTAATAGAACTCGTATTTGCTCGCCACTTCATCATTCAGGCCGGTCATGTGCCAGCCTGCCCAGAGCAGGCCCAGGACGAGCACGGCACGTACCCAGTGCAATGCGCGCAGGGAGGTCGGATACCGATCTATTGTCGGTTGATCTATTGGGTTCATCGTGGGCTCTCCATTGATCCTCAACGGCGTGAGGAATGCACGGTTGGGTGGCCACCCCGCGGGCACAGGGCCGCAGAGTGGCTGGGGCGGTATAGGGTCAGTCGGGCAGCAGCACGGTAATGACTTTTTCCTCGGTATAGGCCAGCGCGCCGCTCAACCCGCCTTCACGACCAAGACCACTGGCCTTGACGCCGCCCCATGGCAGGTTGGCGTCCAGCGGGCTCCAGCAGTTGACGCCGATGGCGCCGGCCTTGACCTGCGCGGCCACGCGGTGCGCGCGCGCCAGGTCGGTGGTCCAGACCGTGGCCGCCAGGCCGTAGGCGGAGTCGTTGGCCAGTGCCACGGCCTCTTCTTCGCTGTCGAACGTGATCACCGTACCGACGGGCCCGAAGATTTCGTCCTGGGCGATGGCCATGTCGTTGCGCGCGTCGGCGAAGATCGTCGGTCGCACGAACCAGCCTTGCCCAGGAGGGGAGACCCCGCCGGCCAACAGCGTCGCGCCTTGATCGATGCCCAACTGAATGTAGCGGTTGACGCGGTCGAACTGCGCTTTCTTGGCCACCGGCCCCATCTGCACCTCGGGTTCGCGTGGGTCACCCACCTTGACCGCGCGCGCGGCATCGGCCAGCGCGGCAGCGAAGCGTTCGGCCAGGCTGCGCTGCACCAGGATGCGCGAACCGGAGGCGCAGATCTGCCCCTGGTTGACGAACAGGCCCAGGGTGCAGCCGAACAGCGCGTCATCGAATGGCGCGTCGTCGAACACGATCTGCGGGCTCTTGCCGCCCAGCTCCAGCGCCACTCGCTTGAACAGCACACCGGCGGTGCGCTGGATCTCGCGCCCGGCCTCGGGGCTGCCAGTGAAGCTGATCTTGGCGACGTGTGGGTGCTCGCATAAGGCGCGGCCCACTTGCGCGCCGTAGCCGGTGACCACGTTGATCACCCCGTCCGGAAAGCCCGCTTGCTGCGCCAGCACCGCCAGGTGCAGGGCCGACTGCGGGGTCTCTTCCGAGGGTTTGACCACCACCGTGCAGCCCGCCGCCAGCAAGGCGGCGAGCTTCCACACCGTGATCATCAGCGGTGAGTTCCACGGCACGATGGCGCCGACCACGCCCACCGGTTCGCGCACGGTGTACGAGAGGGTCTTGCTGCCGAAGTAGCCGCCGGTGGGAATGGTGCGGCCCTCCAACTGGTTGGCCCAGCCGGCGGCGGCGCGCAGGTTGGCGATGGCGTTGGGCAGGTCCATCCGGCGTGGTTCGAGTGGCGAACGGCCGATGGCGTCGGCGTCCATGTCGGCCAGCAATTGGCTGTCACGTTCCACCAGGTCCGCCAGTTTCGACAGCAGCCGACCGCGCTGGGCGCCGTCAAGCCGGCTCCAATCACCGCCTTCAAGCTGGGCGCGTGCCGCAGCCACGGCGCGGGCCACGTCGTCGACGGTGCCGCTGGCGCAGCTGCCGTAGATCTGTTCGGTCACGGGGTTGATGAGCGGGATGCGACCACTGTCGCTGGCTTCGCACGACGCGCCTTGGATGAAGTGGTTCAGGTGCTGATTCATGTGAGTGTCCGGGGGTGATGAGCAGGGGGCATATACCTCATGCCTCAAGGGAGGCCAGGGCGTCGCCGAATACGTCCAGCGCCTTGAAGAACATTGCGCGCGGGATCGTCAGCGAGGGCATCACACGCATGACGTTGCCGTAGCGGCCGCACGGGATCATCAGCACGCCGTGATTCATCAGGTAGCCCATGAGCCGGCCGATCTTTTCGCCCGCCAGCGGGGTCTTGGTGGCGGCGTCTTCGACCAGCTCGATACCAATCATCAGGCCGCGACCGCGCACTTCACCCACCAGCGGGCTGTTGAACGCGCGGATGTGTGCCTGCGCTTCCAGCCCCAGGGTGTGGGCGCGCTCCAGCAGGCCGAGTTCCGGGTCTTGCAGGATGCTGATGTTGGTCAGCGCCACGGCTGCCGACAACGAGTTGGCGGCGAAGGTATTGGGCATCGACCCGTCGGGAATCGCGGCCGCCAGGTCCGAGCGCATGATCAGTCCGGCCATCGGCAGGTCGCTGCCGATACCCTTGCCGAAGGTGAGCATGTCGGGCTTCACGCCGGAATGCTCCACCGCCCACATCTTGCCGGTACGCCCCGCGCCGGATTGCACTTCATCGACAATCAGCAGCGCGCCGGCGCGGTCGCAGGCTTTGCGCAGCAGTTGCAGGAACTGCGGCGAGGGCGGCACGTAGCCGCCTTCGCCCTGTACCGGTTCGACGATCACGGCGGCCACATCATCGGCGGCGGTGTAGGGGCTGTTGAGCAGGTAATCCACGTAGTCGCCGGCGATCTGCTCGGCGCTTGCGTGCGAGGTGTCGAAGGGAAAGCGATAGGCGTAGGGGTAGGGCGCATGGATCACGCCACCCATCATCGGGCCGTAGCCCTTGCGGTAGGCCGTGCCGGTGGTGAGCGCGCCGGAGGCATTCCACACACCATGGTAGCCGCCGTGGAAGGCCAGGATCTGGTGACGCCCGGTGATGCGTTTGGCGAACTTGACCGCCGCCTCCAGCGCGTCGCTGCCGCTTTGTGTGAAGAACGTGATGCAGTCACCGCGCAGGCCCTCGGGCGCGATCTCCGAAAGCTTGGCCGCCAGTGCGGTGCGGCGGGTGCTGTTGATTTCCAGGGCGTGCATCAGCACTTCGGATTGATCGCGGATGGCCTGCACCACCTTGGGGTGGCAGCGCCCGACGCTGCTGACGCCCACGCCCGCCGACAGGTCGATGTAGGTGTTGCCGTCGGGGTCCTTGAAGGTCGCGCCGAACGCGCGGTCCATGGCGATCGGCATGCGCCCGCCGCCGCGCGCCATCGACTCGGTGCGTGCCGACAATGCCAGCGCCTCGCGGGTCATGGGGCCGGGCAGGGTTGTGGAAATCATTCGCGGCGCATCCGCAAAATGCAGGGCTTCTAATTTGGACTCACTCATGACGAACTCTCTGGCTGACGGTTTTCAGTGAGCCGATCATTCTCATGACAGGGCCTTGACCGTTAGCCCGAATCGGCAAATCGACGCGCATGAGCTGCGCCGTTGCCGATGCATGGCGGCAGATACAAAGAATTTGCAATGCGTGACCTATGTGGGACTATCGCAAAACACGGCAGGCTGGAAACAACACTATCGGCAGAGGTTTTCACCCATCATGCAAAACCATCATGTGAGCCACTTTCGCGATATCCATGTGCATGCCGCCACTGTCCAGGAATGGAGCCAGGACTACAGCCAGTTAACCGCCGGCCAGGCCGAAAGTTCTTTGATGCAACTGACGACGGCGCGTTGCCACGTGTTCCGCGAGCAGATCAACCAACGCGTGGTGCAGCACGGCGTGGCGCCGCGCGGCAAGATGTGCTTCGCCGTGCCGATCAGCGTGCCGGGCTCGACGCGCATGCAGGGCCGCGAGGTGGACGACAGCAGCCTGTTTTTCCTGCACGGCGGCGAGGAGTTCATGTTCCATATGCCGATGGGCATGGAGCTGTTGTCCGTCACGTTCGAGCGCGAATGGTTCGAGCAGGCGTTGACGCACACGGCGTCGGCCGGGGAGATCGGTCGGTTGTTGCGTCAGCCGGTGATCCGGGTCTGCGCGCAGCGCTTTGCCCAGGCCCGAGGGCGATTGCTGGCGATGCTGTCCCTGGCGGTGACCGACCAGGCGCCCGACAGCGCGTGTGAGCCCAGGCTTGAGCAGGCCCTGCTCGATGAACTGATGCAGCTGCTCACCGACCCGGCCTGTGACAAACAGCAGCGCAGCCCGAGCTCCACGCGCAGCTTCATTGTCGAGAAATGCCACCGGCTGACCACGGCCGAGATGCTCAACGTGCCCAGCGTGAACGAACTGTGCGAGCGCCTCCAGGTGAGTCGCCGCACCGTGCAGAACAGCTTTCGCGCGGTGGCCGAGACGACGCCGCTGAACTACCTGCGCTCGGTGCGGCTCAACGGTGTGCGCCGCGCCTTGATGTCGACCGCGGCGTCCCGTCTCTCGGTCGGCGATGCCGCCGCCCAATGGGGCTTCTATCACCTCAGCCATTTTGCCGAGGAGTACCACGCCCTGTTCGCCGAGTTGCCCTCGCAAACCGCGCGTGCCGCCATCCCTGCCTGCGCGCGCGCCTGAACACCCGCCCGCCATGGCGCATCAATGGCCTGGCGCCGCTGTAGCGATACCGGCCGCCGCCTAGGCGCGGAACTGGTCCATCAACTGCATTTGATGATTGGCCCGCGCATTGAGCTGGCTGCTGACCTGCGCCGATTCGGCCGCCTGTTCGGTCAGCGTTTCGGTCACCCCGCGAATAGTCGAGACATTGCGATTGACCTCCTCGGCCACCGCACTTTGTTCCTCCGCCGCGCTGGCGATCTGCAGGTTCATATCGCTGATGACCGTCACCGCCTCGCTGATTTTGCCAAGCGCTTGCACGGCCTGGTGAATCTGCCTGGCATTGCTCTGGGCCTGTGCATGGCTTGAATGCATGGTGGCCACCACGCCACGCGTGCCGGTCTGGATGCGTTCGATCACCAGGCGGATTTCCTCCACCGAATCCTGGGTGCGCTTGGCCAGGTTGCGCACTTCATCGGCCACCACCGCAAAACCGCGCCCGCTTTCTCCGGCGCGTGCGGCCTCGATTGCTGCGTTGAGTGCCAGCAGGTTGGTTTGTTCGGCAATGCTGCGGATCACCTCCAGCACCGAGCCGATCTGCTCGCTGTTGACCGCCAGCGCCTCGACTTCGGTCACGGCCTTGCTGACTTCATTGGCCAGGGCGTTGATGTCGTGGGTACTGCGTTCGATCAGGGTAATGCCGTCTTTGGACGCCTGGTCGGCACCCCGGGCCGCCTGGGCGGCGTTCGACGCGCTGCTGGCGACTTCATGCGCCGTGGCGCTCATTTCGTTGGAGGCGGTTGCCAACTGGTCGATCTCGCGAAACTGCACCTGCATGCCTTCACTGGTCTGCCGTGCGATTTCCGAAGACTGGTCGGCGGTGCCGCGTGCATCGGTGATGCTCTGCTTGATCTGCGCAATGGTGGGTTGCAGCTTGTCGAGAAAGCGGTTGAACCACTGCACCAGTTCGCCCAGTTCGTCCTTTTTGCGGTAATTGAGCCGTTGAGTCAGGTCGCCGTCGCCGCTGGCAATCGCCTTGAGCATCTGCGCGACGCTGTTGATCGGGCGCGTCACGCCGGAGGCGGTGAACCCGATCAACAGCAGGCCCAGCAGCCCGGCGCCGATGGCCACCAGCAGCGACTCCAGGGTGTCGCGGGTCTGGGTCTGGTCAAGCAAGGCTTGCAGTTTCACCGAGTCGGCCAGCAAGACCTCCCTGGGCAGGTCAATGACCACGCCCCAGGGCGCCGCCTGCGGGATCGGCGCGACAGGGTAGACCGCGCGAATCGATTGATCCTGGGCCAGCACGACCGGCTTTTTTTGCGCCAGGGCGCTGAGCACCGCCTGGCCTTCCTGCGCCAACGGCGCGCTGATGGGTTTGCCGATCTGGCTGGCGTCGCTGCTGTAGGCGGCAAGCACCCCGCTGTCGGACACAATCAGCATGCGCCCCGAACCGTTGAACAGTGCGCGCTGGGCATCGCTCGCGGCCGCTTGCAGGGCGCCGAGCGCAAGGTCCACGCCGAGCGTGCCGACCACCTTGCCATCCACGATCAAGGGCATGGACAAGGTGGTCATCAGTTGCACCTGCCCGGCCTGTGTGTCGGCGTAGGGCGCCATCAGGCAGGTACGCCCGGTGTCTCGCGGGCAGGTGTACCAACTGTTGTAAGGCGTGCCGCTGATGCTCAGTTCGGTTTTCTGCAAATCGGCTTCGGGTATCAGGATATTCATCGGTTGGCCGGCGCCCCGGTTCCAGGCGCTGGCAAAGCGTCCGTTTTCGTTGGAGGCACGTGCGGCGTCGTTGGCGAATTCGGCGTCCCTGCCGTCCAGCGCATTCGGTTCGTAGACCAGCCAAAGCCCCAGTACCTGCGGGTTGTGGTCGAACGTGGTCTTGAGCGCCTGGTTGAGTTCTTCACGCAAGGTCGTGGCGGCCAACCCGCGCTGGGCGGCCATGTCGCGCAGGTGGCTCGCCTGGTCGGCAAAGGCGCTGATGGTCTGCAGGCTGCTGCCGAACACCCGTTGCAGGTTGCTGGCCTGCTCGGCGGCCTTGGCCTGCAGCAGGTTCTCGCCACTGTCCGTGAGCATCCGGCTGCTTGAGGTGCTGATCAACCGGTTGTTCTGGCTACTCTGGTAGAGGTTCATGCCGACGATCAGGCTGATCACGCCCAGCAGGCACAAGCCCGAGAGCAGCACGATTTTCAAGCGAATGGAGAGGGTGTCGAACATTGGGCTATCTCACGGGTGAACAGCGTATTGAACGATCATCGGTTGGCCTGGGCCACCGATTTCTTATTGGTTTGTCAGTGCATCGGCCGGCGCCGCGTTTTGCGCACAGGCGTTTGCCACGGGCCGACTGGCGGTTGGTGCCACTGGCCGACAGCCGGGCAGAGGGGGCCTGAACCTAGCATGCAGGCCAGCAGCTGCGCGCGACTATCCCAAATCGGCGTGGAGTGTCGCGGCGGGTGACCTGTTTTGGGGCGCTGGCGGCGATGTTACCGATTTGGGATAGCGAGGGTTCCGTAGGCGGGCATAGGATCGAATCCAGCGTGCAACCTCAAGAATAAAAGCGCTACCCGGCACCGATAGAGCCTGAGTCGGCGCCACCCCACAGCGACTGCCTCATACAATAAGGTCAATAACATGAGTGTAACTATGCCGGTCAATGGCTCTACGGAGCTCAAGCGTGGCGCCCTGGGTGTCGGCTTCATCATCTTTTTTGTGATTTCGGCGGCGAGTCCGCTCAGTGTGATTGCCGGCGGATTCCCGATCGGCATCATGCTGGGGAACGGCGCCGGCACCCCGGCGTTGCTGTTGCTGGCCCTGGCGGTGCTGATGGCGTTTTCGGTGGGTTACACCACCATGGCGCGGCACGTCACCAACGCCGGTGGTTTCTACGCCTTCACCTCGCGTGGCCTGGGCGGCCTGGCCGGCGGCTCGGCGGCGGTGCTGGCGATGTTCGCCTACAACATTTTGCAGATCGCCCTGTACGGCATGTTCGGCGGTGTGGTCAGCGGCACCATGGAGAGTGTCTTCGGCCTGGTGTTGCCCTGGTGGTCCTATTCGCTGCTGGCGATGGTCAGCATTGCGATTCTCGGCTATCGCAAGATCGACCTGTCGGCGCGGGTGTTGTCGGTGGTGGTGATCGCTGAATACCTGGCGATCCTCACCCTGGATTTCGCCATTCTCAAGACCGGTGGCGACAGCGGGGTCAACCTTGATTCCTTCAGCAGCCAGCACGTGTTCAGCGGCACGCCGTCAATCGGCCTGCTGTTCTGCTTTGCCGCCTTCATCGGCTTTGAGGCCACCACCATTTATGGTGAAGAGGCGAAAGACCCGCAGCGCACGATTCCAATCGCAACCTACAGCTCGGTGCTGCTGATCGGCGGGTTTTATGCGCTGTCGGTGTGGGCGATGGTGGTGGGCGTGGGCGCGGACAAGATCGTGCCGATGCTGCAAGCCCTGCAGGACCCGACCACGTTTATCTACGGCATGTCCGACCACTTTGTCGGGCCGCACCTGACCCAGGTTATCCGCGTGCTGTTCATGGTCAGCATCTACGCCGGGCTGCTCGCGTTTCATAACGCCGCGGCGCGTTACTTCTACGCCATCGGGCGTGACGGCTTGCTGCACAGCCTGCTGGGCACCACCCACCGTGTGCACCAGAGCCCACACATGGGCTCGGCGTTGCAAAGCCTGATCGCCGCGGTGGTCGTGCTGATTTTCGCGGCGATGGACGCCGACCCGATCCTGCAACTGTTCGCCTGGTTCTCCAACCTGGCCACCCTGTGCGTGATCCTGCTGATGGCGATGACCTCGGTCGCGGTGTGCGTGTACTTCCATCGGCATCCCGAGCTCAAAGTCGGGATCTGGCGTGGACGCATCCTGCCGATTTTCTCCTGCCTGGCCTTGCTGATGGTGCTGGTGTTGGCGGTGGTGCATTTCGATGTGCTGACCGGTGCCAGCCAACTGTTGTCCTACAGCCTGTGTGCGGTCATTCCGGCGGCCTTGTTGGCCGGCATCTACCTGGCCGCGCGCCTGCGCAAGGTTGCGCCGCAGCGGTTCCTGGCCCTGGGTAGCCACAAGCTCTAAAGCACGTTCCGACACACCCACTGCGACTTATTTTGCGTCGCACGCCAAAGCTCGTCTGCGTTAAAGGAAGCGTCCACATGCAGCACTACACAATGCTTATCAACGGGGTTCAGGTTGCCGGTGAAAACGGGCAGTTTGATGTGATCAATCCAGCCACCGGCACAGCCTTCGCGCAGTGCCCGGCCGGTTCGCTGGCGCAACTGGACGCGGCGGTAGACGCCGCCCAGGCCGCGTTCAAAACCTGGCGCCTGAGTACCCATGCGCTGCGTTGCGAGCGCCTCATGGCGATTGCCGATGATATTGAGCAAAATGCCGACGCATTGGCCCGGCTGATCGTGCTTGAGCAAGGTAAACCGCTGGAGCTGGCATTTTCCGAAGTCATGGGGGGCGCCGCCTGGACCCGCTACGCCGCCGGGCAACAGATCGACGTCGAGCTGGTGGAAGAAACCCCGACCCAGCGCGTCGAGCTGCACCGCAAGCCCCTGGGGGTGGTGGCCTCCATCACACCGTGGAACTGGCCGTTCATGATCGCCGTGTGGCACATCATGCCGGCGCTGAGGGCCGGTAACTGCGTGATCAGCAAACCGTCGAGCCTGACGCCGCTGAGTACCCTGCGCCTGGTCGACATCATTGCGCGGCATGTGCCCAAGGGGGTGATCAACTGCGTGACTGGCGAGCAGGGGTTCGGCAGTGCGATAACGTCGCACCCGGGTATCCAGAAAATCGTCTTCACCGGTTCTACCGCCACCGGCCAGAGCGTCATGCGCGGCGCCGCCAGTAACCTCAAGCGCCTCACCCTGGAACTGGGCGGCAACGACGCCGCCATCGTCCTGCCCGGCACGCCGGTTGAGGTGGCCGAGGAGATATTCCAGGCGGCGTTTCTCAACATGGGCCAGACCTGCGCGGCGCTCAAGCGTTTGTATATCCACGAATCCCAGTACCAGGCATTTGCCGATGCATTAACGCTGATCGCGGGGCGCCAGGTGGTGGGCGATGGCTTGGAGCCCGGCGTCAACTTCGGCCCGGTGCAGAACCTGGATCAACTCAAGCTGGTCGAGGCATTGGTCGACGATGCGCGGGCCCAAGGCGCGCGCGTGTTGTGCGGCGGCGCGCGCCTGGATCACCCAGGCTTCTTTTACCCGCCCACGCTGGTCGCCGATGTGACCGACGGCCAGCGCCTGGTCGATGAAGAGCAGTTCGGGCCGGTCTTGCCGCTGATCGCCTACCGCGACGTCGAAGACGTACTGAGCCGCGCCAACGCCGGCGACATGGGCTTGGGCGGCTCGGTATGGGGCCCGGATGTGGCGCAGGCCCAGGCGCTGGCCAGCCGTTTGGAAAGCGGTGTGGCGTGGGTCAACTGCCACGCGCGCATCCAGCCCAATACCCCGTTCGGCGGCAGCAAAATGTCTGGTTTCGGCGTCGAGTTCGGCCTGGAAGGGTTGCTCGAATTCACCGGTCAACAGCTGCTGTTCGTCAATAAGCGCGCGGCCGAGTAAGCCTTGCCCACCTGGCGCAGCAAAGCTGCGCCGCTCTCATGCCAATAGCTAAGACAGCCTTTAAAGGCGCACCCTGAGGAGCTTCGATCATGCGGTATCCATCCACTTCAATGCTGGGCGGCACATTGGCTTGCGCCTTGTCGCTCGGTGCCATCAGCCAGGTCCAGGCCTACGAGCTGTACAGCGATGAAAGCCGTCATCTCAACGCCGACATGACCGCCGTATTCGGCATGTTCAACAGCCGCAAAAACTACGACGGCACGGCGGGCGGTTCTACCTGGCGCGAAGGCTTCATCAAGTATGGCGTGAGCGGCGACCAGTCCCTGGCCGGTAACGGTACTGCCTATGGCGCCTTTGCGTTGGTCAGTTCCGCCACCTGGGGCGATGGCGACCCGGCCGGCAATACCCTCGGCAGCGAACGCACCACCAAGATCGAAGACGCCTACCTGGGGTGGCGCTCCGGCGATCTGTTTCCGGCCCTGGGCCAGGACGGCGTGGATATTTCCGGTGGGCGCCAGGTGGTCAAGCTCGGCAGTGGCTTTTTGATCAACGATGACGGCCCGAACCTGGGCAAGGGCCCGGCCGATGGCGCGATGAACCGTGGCGGTGCGTATTACCTGGCCGCGCGGCATGCCTTCGATCAAACCGCGTTCCTGCGCCTGGGCGGCAAAGACGGCCTGCACGGCAGCCTGCTGTGGCTTAAATCCGACAACCGCGCCCAGGCTGAAAGCGAAGTGGCCGCCGGCACGCTGGATTACACCACCAAGCCCGGCACCCTGGGGTTGACCTGGGTGCATGGCATCGATGTGAACGAGCGCTGGGCCAGCGATTTTCAGCGCCAGCGCAAGGGCATGAACGTCTACAGTGTGCGCGGTGAAGGCGACGCCGGCCTGCCGAACGTGAACCTGGCGTTCGAATATGCCTGGCAGGACAAGGACAGCGGGCCCGAAAAAGCCTGGTACGGCGAAGCCGGCTACACCTTCGCCGATGTCGCCTGGACGCCGAAGGTCACCTATCGCTATGCCCGTTATTCACAAAAGTGGGATTCGCTGTTCACCGGCCTGAGCACCGGCTACGGCACCTGGTTGCAGGGTGAAGTGGCCGGCAACTATGCCGGGCCGTTCAACAGCAACACGCGCATCCAGCATGTGAGCCTCAAGGCCATGCCGCTGGAAAACCTGACGCTGGGCGCGCTGTACTTCGACTTCGACACGGTGCGCAAAAGCAATGCGCTGAACCTCAATGCGCAGGAGCTGGACCTGTATGCCGAGTGGGCGGTCAACCCGCACTTGATCATCACGCCGCTGATCGGCCTCTACAAACCCAAGGAAGACGCCACCAGCGGCGGCAACCAGGCCGTCGGCAACGGCACCAACCTGTACAGCCAACTGACCGTCGCCGTACCGTTCTGACCCGCCATCACCGTCGCGTTTCAGGGCGCGGCGGTGCGGGGGTGATTGCGCATGTTCTCGGCGATGCGCCGCGTGGTGTCCATCACCATTTCGATCACGGTTTCCTGACGCAGCAACTTGAAGCTCTGGGTGCTGCCGACGGCGGACAGGCTGCCGATCACCTCGTCGATATCCGGCTGGATGATCGGCGCGGCGATGCCGGTCAGGCCCAGGTTGAGTTCGTCGTGGGTCAGGCAATAGCCGTCCTTGCGGATCTTTTTCGTGGCCTTGGCGAAGCTTGCCCAGTCGTAGGGGCTGTCCGGGTCGCCGGCCATGTGTTCGTCGAACAGGCGTTGCAGGCGTCGGCCCTTCTGAAAGGCGATCAATACCTTGGATTGCGCCCCGCGAAAAAACGGCAACGGGTGCCCGCGCCCGAAGGAGAAGTGGTAGGTATCGGTGGGTTCGGCGATGTAGGTATTGATGATGCGCCCGTCATAAAAAACGCTGGCGAACACCGCCAGGCCAGTCTGCGCCGACAGCTCGTGCATCAGCTCGCGCCCCGCCAGCAGGATAGGGTCGTACTGGCGCATCATCCAGTCCAGTTCGATCACACGCGGCCCCAGGCCATAGCTGCCGGCATCCACACGGGTCAGCAGGCCGGCGTCGCACAGATCCTTGACGTAGCGATACGCCGTGGCGCGCGACAGGCCCATGCGTTCGGCGATGGTGTCCGGGTCGATCCTCAACGTCGCTGGACCGAACAGGTCCAGGACACTCAGCAATTTGCTCAGGCTGCTCATTTCGTTCCTAGAAAGGGGGGTGGCACGCGGCTAAGCACTATAGGCGAAAACAGCGCAGATCCAAGCCCGCGTCCACAGACGGCCTGCGGGGTTGCGCCACATTACATCAGCTCGCGATAAATGCAATTTCGACAGGCATTAAATATTCATAAATCTCAAAATAAGAGACAAACTAATAAAAAATGCTTGTTTGGTGTGTTTTTGTATGTGATAAATCTCACCACATAAAACGCTCAAGCGAGAGGGCAGAGCATGAATGGCGCGCAACTGATAGTGAATGCGGCGGCGGCAAGCGGTATCGAGTACTGCTTCGCCAACCCGGGAACCACCGAGATTCCACTGGTGGCGGCCATGGCCAGCGCGCCGGCCCTTAAACCGGTGTTGTCGTTGTTCGAAGGGGTGTGCACCGGCGCCGCGGACGGCTATGGCCGTATCGCCGGCAAACCGGCGATGACCCTCACGCACTTGGGCCCGGGCTTTGCCAATGGCATCGCCAACCTGCACAACGCACGGCGCGCCAACACGCCCATCGTCAATGTGATCGGTGATCACGCCTCGTGGCACGTCAATTACGATCCGCCCCTGGCCAGCGATATCCAGGCCCTGGCCGGCAGCGTGTCCAGTTGGGTGCGCACCTCGCGCACCGCCTCGGGAGTCGGCGAAGACCTGCAAGAAGCCATGCGTGCCGCTTGGCAAGCCAAGGGCCAGATTGCCAGCTTGATTTTGCCGATGGACCTGCAAGCCAACGCCGTGACCCACACCGGCCGGTTCAGCCCACTGCGGGCGCCGGTGCGGCGCTTTGCCGGCGACCGCATTGAAGCCGTGGCCCAGGCGGTGCGCGATGGCCAGCGCCTGGTGTTCATCGTCGGTGACCATGGCTTGTCGGTGGCCGGGCTGGAAGCGGCGGGGCGCCTGGCGCAACTGCCCGGCGTGCGGCTGTTCGCCGAAACGTTCCCGCGCCTGAGCTACCGCGGCGGCGGTTTGCCCGACCTGGATCGCCTGCCGTATTTCCCGGAAGTGGCCATCGAAATCCTTGAGCAATACGACAAAGTGGTGTGTGCCGGTGTACCCGAGCCCATCAGTTACTTCGGTTATGAAGGTATCCCGTCGCGGCTGGCCGAGCGTGAGCGCCTGTTGTCGCTGGCCGAGGTCGGCGACGACGTGGCCGGGGCGCTGACCGCGCTGGCCGATGCGCTGGATGCCCCGGCCTATGTGCCCACGCCGCAGGACATCCAGCTGCCGCCGGACGAAGCGGCGTTGAGCGCGCAGTCGGTCGGCCAGCTTTTGGCCGCCGCGCTGCCGGACGACTGCATTGTCTCGGTGGAGGGCGGCACCTGCGGCTATCCGTTTTTTACCGCCTCGGCGCGCGCCAAACGGCATCGGGTCATGACCAACACCGGCGGCGCAATCGGCCAGGGCATTCCGGTGGGCTTCGGCGCCGCGCTGGCCGAGCGTGGCAATCGGGTGTTCTGCCTGCAATCGGACGGCAGCGCGCAGTACACGATCCAAACCCTGTGGAGCATCGCCCGCGAGCAATTGCCGGTGGTGATCCTGATCGCCGCCAACCACCGCTACGCGATCCTGCAAAACGAATTGCGCCGTTTCGGCATGACCGAACTCGACCCCCAGGCCCTCAAGCTGACCGTGCTCGACCGTCCGCGCATCGATTGGAAAGCCCTGGCCAAAGGCTACGGCGTGCCGTCCTGCACCGTACACACCAACGCCGAACTGCAACGCGCACTGGCCAACGCCGCCGCCGATGCGGGGCCTTGCCTGATCGAAATGGCACTGTGAAGGAGTCGATGATGAAGCAGCTTGATGTGTTACCCCAAGTGCGCGCGTTCCTGGCGCAACCCGGTCGCCTGTTCATCGGCGGAACCTGGCAGGACGCCGCCGGCGGTCGTCGATTTGCCGTGGAAAACCCGGCTACCCAGGAGACCCTGACGGAGGTTGCGCAGAGCGACGAGCGCGACGTGGATGCCGCCGTCGCGGCCGCCCGCGCCGCCTTTACCGGCACCTGGGCCATGCAGTCGCCGGCCCAGCGCGGTCTGTTGCTGTTTCGCCTGGCGGACCTTATCGACCAGCACCGCGAGGAGCTGGCCCAACTGATCACCCTGGAGAACGGCAAGACCATCGCCACCGCTCGCGGTGAAGCGGCCAGCGCCGCCACCATCATTCGTTACTTCGCCGGCTGGCCGACCAAGATCGAAGGCGGCACCTTGCCGGTTTCGCCGGCCAGCGGCGCGCCGATGCTCAACTACACCCTGCGCGAGCCGGTGGGCGTATGTGCCTTGATCGTGCCGTGGAATTTCCCGCTGAACATGTGCGTGTGGAAGCTCGGCCCGGCGCTGGCGACCGGCTGCGTGGCGGTGCTCAAGCCGGCGGAGCAGACGCCGCTGGTGGCGATCCGGCTGGTGCAGTTGATCGAGGCCGCGGGGTTTCCGGCGGGCGTGGTCAACCTGATCACCGGCCTGGGCGCCGAAACCGGCGCGCCGTTGGCGCAGCATGCGGATGTGGACAAGATCGCCTTCACCGGCTCCACCCAGGTCGGCCGGCTGATCGCCCAGGCGGCCACGCGCAACATGAAAAAGGTCTCGCTGGAGCTGGGGGGCAAGTCGCCCAACATCATCTTGCCCGACGCCGACATCGTGCGTGCCGCCAAGGGCGCCGCCGATGGCATTTTCTACAACCAGGGCCAGGTGTGCACCGCCGCTTCGCGTCTGTATGTACACGCCAGCGTGCTCGACCAGGTGCTTGAAGAGCTGCAACGCCATGCCGCCGCGCATGTGCTCGGCAACGGCCTGGACCCGGCGAGCAGCATGGGCCCGCTGGTATCGGGGCGCCAACTGGAGACGGTCAAGGGCTACCTGCAGCGTGGTCGGGAAGAGGGCGCCGAACTGATCTGCGGCGGCGAGCGTCCGGCGCACCTGGAGCGCGGTCATTTCATTGAGCCCAGCGTCTTTCTCGACCGTGCCGAGCGCGCCTGCGTGGCCCGCGAAGAAATCTTCGGCCCGGTGCTCACCGTGATGAGCTGGACCGAAGTCGACGAACTGGTACTGCGCGCCAACGATTCGCCGTACGGCCTGGCCGCCGGCCTGTGGACCCGCGACCTGCGCTCGGCGCACCGCCTGGCGGCGCAGCTCAAGGCCGGTTCGGTGTGGGTCAACTGTTGGAACGTCGTCGATGCGGCTTCGCCGTTCGGTGGCTACAAGCAATCCGGCTGGGGCCGGGAAATGGGCAAGAACGTGATCGACGCTTATACCGAGACCAAAAGCGTATTCGTCGATCTGGCCTGAACTGAATCATCACTACGAGGTAGTTGCTATGGATCTGGAATTGAAAGGCCGCGTGGCCATCGTCACCGGCGGTGGGATGGGCATCGGCAAGGAAGTCGCACGTTTTCTGTCCGAGGAAGGCTGCAAGGTGGTGATCTGCGCACGGCGCATGGCGTTCCTGACCCAGGCCGCCGAAGAGATCAGCGCACAGACCGGCAATGAAGTGCTGCCGCTGTTCTGCGACACCAATGACATGAAGGCCGTGTCGGACATGGTCGAAGCGGCGCACAAGCACTTCGGGCGCATCGACATTCTGGTCAACGGTGCGGCGGCGCCATCCGGCGTGGTGCGCAATGACATCGAACATGCCGGCGACGACGAACTGCTGTCGGACCTCAATACCAAGGTGATCGGCTATTTCCGTTGCGCCAAGGCCGTGACCCCACACATGAAGGCCGCCGGCTTCGGGCGCATCATCAATATCGGTGGCCTCACCGGGCGCAGCAGCAAAGTGCTGTCGGGCATGCGCAACCTGGCCATCGCGCACATGACCAAGACCCTGTCCGACCAGTTGGGCGCCAGCGGCATTACGGTCAACCTGATCCACCCCGGCGTCGTGGACACCCCGCACATCCGTGAGCTGTACGAGCGCGAAGGGATCAAGCAGGGCAAGACCCCGGAGCAGGTCGAACAGGGCTATATCGATGCCACGCCGATTCGCCGCACCCTGGCGCCGATCGAAATGGGCTGGCTGATCGGCTTCCTCGCATCCCCCAAGGCAGGCGCGGTGACCGGCGAATCCATCGGCATCGACGGCGGCCTGACCCGTGGCATCTTCATCTGAGGAGCAACTGCGATGAGTAACGGAACCCTGTTAGTCGCCACCGTCGGCCAGGCGGTTATCCGCAGCGCCGACGACGGCAAGACCTGGCATCGCCTGGGCCTGGGGCAAGACCTGGAATTCGATGCGATCACCCGTTCGCTGAGCCTGCACCCCGGCACGCCGGAGGTGATCTATGCCGGCACCGATATCGGTTTGTGCGTCAGCCATGACACCGGCGGGCGCTGGCAACAGGTCGACTCGCCGTTCAACGGCCGGACCGTGTGGAAGGTGGCGGTGGACCCGCAGGATGCCCGGCGGATTTTCGTCGGCACCGGGGCGCCCTCGCGCGCGGTGCTGTGGCGCACCCTGGACGGCGGTGCAAGCTGGGACCGCGCGCCGGTGGAAATTCCTGAATTCTGCGATGGCGTCAGCCGTCCGCGTTTGCTGGCCTTCGCCTATGACCCCTGCGACCGCAACCAGCTGTGGTTCGGCCTGGAGGAGGGTGGGCTGTTCCATTCCCGCGACGGTGGCGACAGCTGGACCCGCGTCGATGACCGCCTGCTGTGGGACTTCAACTCGGACGTTCACAACATCGTCGTGCTGCCCAACCATGGCCAGAAAGTCATCGTGGTGGTGTGCGTCAACGCGGTCTATCGCAGCCTCGACGAGGGGCTGACCTGGACCGGCATCATCGGCCGTGAAGCCTTCGGCCTGTATTACCTGCGTGCGATGAACGCACCGCCGGGCTCGCAAGACACCGTGTACCTGAGCATTTCCGACGGCACCCCCGGCACCACCAGCAAGGTGCTGGTGTCGCGTGACGCCGCGCTCAGTTGGCAAGTGCTGCCGCTGCCGCAACAGCCTAACTCGTGTGTGTGGGCGCTGGCGTTCAACCCGGCCAACCCTCGGCAAATCGTCGCCGGTACCAAGTACGGTCACCTGTTCACCTCCGACAATGGCGGTGACGGCTGGCAGAAACACTGGCGCGAGTTCAGTGAAATCGCCGATGTGCTCTGGACGCCCGCGGTGGCGCAGATCAAGGCCGGGCACCAATCCATCGTCAAACAGCATTGAGGTAGCGAGCGATGAAAGTCGAAATCCTTCGCACTCACTTATCGCTATGGGTGAGTGATCCTGATGTGTCGGCGCGCTGGTACGCCGACATCCTGGGCATGCATGAAAGCGCCCGTGGCGAGAGCTGGGTGATGATGGCGTTTGGCACCAAGCATCACGACATCGCGTTGATTCGCGCAGAACCCGGCGCTCACCAGGGCGGGCTGGGGCTGCAGCACTACGGGTTGGAAATCGCCGGTGACATGACCACCTTGCGCCAGCTCTACGGCATGTTGCTGAAAAAGGGCGTGGAGGTGGTGAAGATCACCGACCACGAAATCGGCCATGGCCTGTACTTCAACGACCCCGATTGCAACCGCATGGAATTCTTCCTTGAGACCGAGCACGACGATGCGCGCGGCAAGGCTCGCTTCAAGGCGGCCGGCGCGCCGAGTCGCAACTACACGCTCGACCCCCTCGACCCTATTTGAACAAAGGTAAACAGCATGAAAAGCGCAAATTTCGCCAGCTATCACATCCGCAAATGGTACAGCTTCGTTGAAGAAACCCTGGCCAATGAGACCGGCCAACTGGCCGATGGCGAGCCGTTGTTCAAATACGCCGTGGCCGCCGTGATCGCCAACCCCTATGCCGGACGCTACAGCGAAGACCTCGGGCAATTGGTCGAGCCGTCGCCGCTGCTGGGCGAAGAGTTTGGTCGACGCATCCAGGCCCTGGCCGGCGCGCAGCCGATTGTCAGTTATGGCAAGGCGATCCTGGTGGGCAGCGCGGGCGAGTACGAGCACGGCAACGCGTTCCTGACCAACCCGGCGGCCGATCCGATTCGCGTGGCGCTGGGCGGCGGCAAGTCGTGGGTGCCGTCCACCGGCAAGCGTGGCGGCCCCGGCACCACCATGGACGTGCCGCTGGCCCATAAAGACGCGCTGTACGTGCGCTCGCATTACGACAGTATTTCCCTGACCTTCGGTGACGGCCCGTCGCCGGATGAGGTGGTGGTGATCTGGGCCTTCGCCACGCGCGGGCGTTTGCATGCGCGGCTGGGCGGCCTGCGCGCCGAGGATGTAAAAGGTATCGACGGGCTGCACTGATACGCGCCCGTGCTTGAGCGATGCTGGAACAAAAACCACAACAAGAAAGCGGTGAATAGCGATGAAGCAGGAGAAAACCCAGGTTGTCATCGTGGGCGGTGGCCCCAACGGGATCACGGCCGCGCACTTTATGGGCATGTACGGTATCGACTGCGTCGTCCTTGAGCTGGCCGACGGCATCCTGCCTTACCCGCGTGCGGTGGGCATGGACGACGAGGCGTTGCGCGTGCTGCAGGGCATCGGCATTGCCGAGCTGGCGGTGCGCGACATGATTTGCGATGTACCGCTGCGCTATTACAACGCGCGCGGCGTGTGTTTCGCCGAGGTCAAGCCAAGTGCCGCGCAGTACGGCTGGCCGATGCGCAATATTTTCATGCAGCAGCTGCTCGAAGGCACCTTGCGCGAACGGCTCGGGCAGCATGCCAGTGTCCAATTGCGCCAGGGCCATGAACTGCTTGAGCTGGAGCAGGACGAGCACGGCGTGACCCTGCAGGTACGCGACGCCGCTGGCGAGGTCTATGCACTGCAGGCCGACTACGTGATCGGCGCCGACGGTGGCCGTTCCACCGTGCGCAAACAACTGGGTATCGAGCTGCTCGGGCTGACCCATCCGCGCAAATGGGTGGTGGTCGATACGGCCAACGACACCCTGGATGCGCCCTATACCGCGCTGCATGCCGATCCGCAGCGGCCGTTTGTGTGCATCTACCTGCCTTATCAGCAGCGGCGCTGGGAATTCATGCTGATGGAGGGCGAAGACGAAGCCAAAATGTGCGAAGAGGCGACGATTCGCCAACTGATCCATGGGCATATCGGCGACGCTGTCGACCAGCTCAATATCATCCGCATTCGTGCCTATACCCACCATTCGCGGGTCGCGGCGCGGTTTGTCCAAGGGCGAGTGGCACTGGTGGGCGATGCGGCGCACATTTCGCCACCCTGGGCCGGGCAGGGCCTCAACTCCGGCCTTCGCGACGTGGCCAACGTGGCCTGGAAACTGGCGGCGATCATTCAGGGCCGCGCGGCGCCGTCGATTCTGGCCAGCTACGACCAGGAACGCCGTGGCCACGCCACCGAGCTGGTGGCGCTGGCCGACAACATGGGGGCGGTACTGGGCCTGACCAATCCGCTGATGGCCGGCGTGCGCGACTGGTTGTTCCAGGCGGTGAACAGCGTCGACAACCTGCGCTCGCACTTGCTGGAGTTCAAGTTCAAACCCAAGGCCACCATCACCAAGGGCCTGGTTTATCACGAGCGCGCCGAGCTGCGTGAAGACGACCTGGTGGGCCAGTTGTTCATCCAGCCGAACATCGAAGACGCCCAGGGCCAGCGCCGCCGCCTGGACGAGATGCTGGGCAGTGGCTATGCCGTGCTTGGCTACCGGGTGAACCCGCGTGACCAGCTCAGCCAACCCATGGCCGAGTATTGGGCGCGTTGGGGCACGCGGTTCATTCAAGTCAACCGGTCGCGCAGCGGTGTGGGGCGCAACCAGCCGTTGACGGCCACCGACGCCCTGAGCGTGGAGGACGTGGATAACCGCCTGGGCGAATGGTTCTCCAAGGTGCGCGACTGCATCGTCGTGGTGCGTCCGGACCGCTTTGTCGCCGCCATCACCACCCCTGAACGCCTGGATGGCGTGCTGCGCAAACTGGCGGAGCAACTGTCATGAGCCACGACCATGACCTGCTTGAACAATTGCACCAGGCCGGGCGCCGCGCTCGGGCGCTCGCACCCCTTGCGCTAGAGGCGCTGGACCGGCAGCAGGGCTACGCGCTGCTGCATCAGGGCGTGGCGCGCCGCCAGGCGGCGGGCGAGCGTGTGAGTGGCTGGAAAGTGGCCCTCGCCGGCCGTGCGGCGCAAGCGCGTTTTGGCCTGGATGAACCGGTGTATGGCGCCCTTACACCTGCGATGGAAGTTGAACCGGGCAGCACGGTGCCGTTTACGCGGCTGATCCAGCCTAAGCTCGAGATCGAACTGGCGCTGGTATTCGGGCGCACGCTGGCGCCGGGCGCCTACAGCGACGAGGCGATTCTGGCGGCCGTGGCCGAAGTGGCGCCGGCGTTCGAGATCGCCGACTGCCGCTGGCAGGGCTGGCGTTTCGGGCTTGGTGCCTTCCTTGCCGATAACGCCGCCGCCGGGCTGTATTGCGTTGGCCCGCGTACGCCGTTCGATCCGGCACTGCATGGCTGCGTGCCCTATCGCCTGGAACACGACGGTGCGCCATTGGGGAGCGGCGACACTCAGCAGCGTGAAGACAGCCCGCTGTTGAACCTGTGTTGGCTGGTGCGGCGCCTGTTGGCAGCCGGGCAGGGCGTTGAGGCCGGGCAGGTTGTGCTGTCCGGTGCGCTGCTGGCACCGCTGGATATTCAGCCGGGCACGTATCGTCTGCACATGCTTGGCACGGAACTGGCTTTGGTTTTTCACGCGGGCATCGCGTCCGCGTAAACGCCAGCTGCCGTCAGGGATGACAAAGCCCCCTTCAGGCCCAAGCCACGCAACCGGCCGCCGAGGAACGACGAATATGCTCGCGCAAGTCCGCACCTTCAATGACTCTCAACAGCACGCCGTTTCGATCCAGGGCTGGCAGCAGGTGTATGACCAGCTCGGCCGTGGTTGCCTGACCAGCGAGCTGTGGCAGTTGTCCGGCGATCGCTTTCAGATCTTCCAGGAGGTGCTGGACAAGCGCGTGGTGCAGCACGGCCGCTCGCCCAAGGGACGCTTGTGCGCGGCCATGTCCCTGGGCAGCCCGCCGGTGGTTCAGGGGCAGCAGGTCAATGCGCAAAGTGTGGTGTTGCTGCGCGACGGCGAAGAGTTCGTGTTACATGCGCCGCAAGGCACGCACTTTTTTGCGCTCAACGTCGACGCCGTACGTTTTGCCAAACTGGCTGCGGTGGAATTATCCAATGATCAGCTCAAGCGCCTCACCAGCGTGTCGGCGCTCAGCGTGGATGAAACGTTACTGTTGCGTATTCGCCAGCGCATCCACCCGTTGTTTCGTCACTTTTTGGAACATGCGCACGCGATCAGCCCGGCGTCGGAAAAAATGCTCGAGGACGAACTGCTCGGTGCGTTCCTCGATCTGTTCAGCCACGCCGGCGATGAGGTGCGTTGCCGACGTGGCAATTTCGCGGTGAGTGCCTACCTGGTCCGGCGCAGCCAGGAACTGCTTATTGCCAGTGGTGATGCGCCGTTAAGCATTCTTGACCTGTGTGAGCAACTGCGCGTCAGTCGCAGGACCCTGCAGAACAGCTTCCAGGCCGTGACTGATATGCGGCCGGTCGAATACCTGCGCAACCTGCGCCTCAACGCGGTCCGGCGACAGTTGATCGCCACCCCCGCGTGCGAGAAAAACGTGGGTGAGATTGCTGTGGCCATGGGGTTTTTCCACCTGAGCCATTTCGCCACGCACTATCGTGAGCTGTTCGGCGAATCGCCGTCCGAAACACGCCGGGCACAGTACTGACACGACAAAGCGCGCTTCTACATGTTTGATCGCCATGTATCAGCTGGATCGGTAACTACGATGCGAAGCGAGCCGCTCTTGATCTTGCTTTAGATTTTGATCTCAGGCGCCCCGTCAAACACGCTGGCCGAAGGCAGGCTTGAGTCCGTGGGTAACCCGGCAGGACGCCGGGTTAGCCGCCCCGCGCCATGGATGGTGCGTGGCGGCGACCCACGGATTCAAGCCTGCGTTCGGGCACACCGAGCCTAAGCGAGGTGCCGAGTGTTGGGGCAAGAGCCCTTTTGGTTACTTTTGGGGCTCCTTTCCAAAAGTGACCCGCCGTAAGGGCGGAACCCTAAGCAGCCGTTACCGCAGCAACGGATATTTACTCGATCCAACATCCTGGTCGCCGGTCAGGCCGCCATCGGGGGCAAGCCCCCTCCCACATTTGGCGGCGTTACGGACGGCATGGGGCACCTGTGGAGTGCGTCGAACGGTGATAGATGTCACGGGTGACGTCGAGCAGATAACGCGCTTCGTCAGTCATCAACAACAGGTCGATCTGGACTTCCTCGATAATGATTTCCAGCGTGATCAACAGGCCAATAGCCGGGGCAATGACCAGCCAGTGGTAATACGACAGCGTGACTAATGAAACGCACACGCCGATCAACCACAGCGCCAATACACATTGCGGCGCGTACTGCTGCAGGGGGATCCACACGCGTTGCAACTTTCTCAACTTAAACGCATAGAGCGTCAATGACGTTTCCAGTTGTTTAAGGTCGATAGAGTGCCGAGCTGAATGCTGTGTAGGCATAACAGTTATCCAAGTAACAACGTTAAACATCGGAGCCGGGCCATCGACGATGTGGCTATTGTTGGCCCGGGTGCCCACGGCCTGGCAGCGTTTGGCCGAGCCAGGCGACATTGACTGCGTTGACTTCCACCCATTCACCCCTGGCGGGAATCCCTTGGCAACTCATAAAAGCAATACAACGTCCGTGTGTGTCCAGTAAGGCAAAGTGGCGGTATTTTTTGACTCTTTTGAACAGGCCAATAGAGCAATGCATGCCATCACCTTGGTGCGATTTAGTACGGATAAGTTGTCAGGGTTGAGTCTTAAACAGCGCGGCGCCAGGCCAGCTGAGTTCAAATAACGTGCCGCTGTTGAGCGCGGTTCGACAGGTCACTGCGCCGCCATGGGCGATGGCAATCGCGCGTACTACGGTCAGGCCCAGGCCGCTGCCGCCCTGGGCGCGCGAGCGTGAACGTTCGCCGCGCTGGAACGCCTCGAAAATGTGCTCGGCGAACGCCGCGTCGACCCCCGGGCCCTCATCCGCGACCCTCAGGAAATGGCCGCGCTCGTCACTGCCCAGTTCGATGCTGACGATGCCCGGCGTGGCATGCCGACGAATATTGTCCAGCAGCGCCAGCAAGGCCTGGCGGATGCGATCGGCGTCGCAGTGCACGGGGCCCTTGCGCAGGTTTAATTGCAAGGCAAAACCGGCACCGTTCAGGCTGGGTTCGAACAAGCGAGCTTCAGCCTCCAGTGCGTCGGCCAGTTCCACCTCCTGAAGTGCCAGCTCCAAATGGCCGTTGTCGCTCATGCCCACCACGCGAAGGTCTTCGACCAGTCGGGTCAAGCCCTCGACCTGGCCCAGGAGGCTGTAGAACTGCGCGGTATCCGGCGCGAAAACGCCCTCGGCCAGCCCCTGCAGACGGCCGCGCAGGATAGTCAGCGGGGTGCGCAGTTCGTGGGCAATGGCAGCGTTCCAGAAGGCTTGTTCCTCGGCCATGCGTTTGAGTCGGTTGGCCATGCTGTTGAAGTCATTGACCAACAGGGCGGCTTCACCCAGGGAAAGATCGGGCGCCACGGCGCGGGCATCCAGGTCACCGTCAGCCAGGCTGCGCAGGCTCGCCGCCACCGAATTGAGCGGCGCCAGAATGCGTTTGGACAACTTGACGGCCACCGCCGCGCCGACCCCCAGGCTGACGCAGGTGATCAGGCCCATCCACACCCATTCCACGCCTGTGGGCAGCCATTCGTTCGCTTCCATTTCCAACTCCGTGGGTGGCGCGATTGTCCAGAGCACTGCGTAGAACACATAGGAACCCACCACCGCGAGCGCAATCACGCACAGGACCACGGCCGACATCGACACGATGATCTGCCGGCTCAGACTGTTGGCCACGTTCATGCCTGGCTCCCGAACCGGTAGCCGACGCCACGGATGCTGGCGGGCACGCCCTGCAGGCCGAGGTCTTCGATCTTGCGGCGCAGCTTGCTGATATGGCTGTCGACGGTACGCTCCAGGCTGTCGCTTTCCGGCGAGCAGAGCACCAGCAGTTCGGCACGGCTGAACACTCGGCGCGGCGCCTTGGCCAACTGGGCGAGCAACTTGAACTCGGTGACCGTCAGGTGCAACGGCTGTTTTTGCGTGCCGATGTGGACGTTCACCTCATGGCTGTCGATGTCGATTTCAAAGGCGTCGACGCGCAGTACACGGCGGTCGGCGCCATGGCCCTGTTCGCCGCAGCGGCGCAGCACGGCCTGGGTTCTGGCGATGACTTCCGCCGGGTTGAAAGGTTTGACGACGTAGTCGTCCGCGCCGATGCGCAGGCCCATGAGCTTGTCCATATCCTGGTCGTGCGCGGTCAGCATGATCACCGCCGTGTTGCCGCGATGGCGCAGCTCTGCCAGCACCTTCCAGCCGTCCAGCTTGGGCATCATCACATCGAGCAGCACCAGGTCCGGTTTGAGCTGCTGATGCAGTTCGAGCGCGCGACGCCCATCCGGCGCATGCGCCGTACGAAAACCCGCGCGCTTGAGGTAGGCCGTGAGGATGTCGGCGATTTCCGGTTCGTCTTCGGCGATCAGCACCAGCGCCTGGTGGGCGGGTGATGCAGGGAGTGATTCAGTCATGGTCTGCTCGTTCGGTGCACGGTTTTTCAGCAACGGGTTGGATGATGCACCGCAAGCATGCACGTTCAGCGAAGGTTTTATGGAGAAATGATGGAGAGGCGAATAAATATTCGTCGAGCTGGGAGGAGGGGCCGCTCAGGCGAAACGGATGCGCTCGTTGCAGGCGCTCTGCAGCATTTTGCGTTGGTAGTCGCAGGGGGTCGTGCTGACCAGCTTCTTGAAGTCGCGCAAAAAGTGCGACTGATCGGAAAAACCCAGGTCCAGGGCCAGGTCCGAAAACGATACGTCGTTGCGGGTGTTCAGGGTTTCCAGCGCCGCCTGGCAGCGAATGATCCGGCAGAACGTCTTGGGCGACACGCCGGTGTCCTGGCTGAACTGGCGATGAATCGTGCGGCTGGTGTAGCCACTCAGGTCTTCCAGTTGCTGAATGCGCAGGTCGCCCCGATGGGCCAGCGCTTGTTGAATGACCATGGCCGTGAGTTTTGAGGTCCTGCCCATCAGGCGCGGGGCCAGGTAGTCACTGAATAATTTCATCTGCTCGTGCAGCTGTGGGGCCTGCACGATGCTCTCGAAAATGCGCTGGGCAAAGGCCGACACTTCCAGCAGGTCCCATTCCTGTTCGGTCAGGTCTTCGGCCACCACATTGATGAAGCCTGGAATCACCCCCGGCGCGAAGCGCACGCCGAAGTAGTGGTGATCCTGCAGCAGCTCGACCCGTTGCGCTTGCAGCGGTGTGCCACAGATCCTCACGCTGGGGCGCGTGGCGTCGCAGTCGAACACGATGTCCACGCAGCCGTCCGGCACCGCCAGCAGGTCCGCCGAGTGGGCCACATCGAAGGCGTAGAAATGCGAGATCGCCGGGTGTTGGGAAGGCATGACCGAATAGCGCGATGAGTTGAGCACGAACCAGGGTTGTTCGTACGCGGTGTGGTGCCGCAGCGTTGGCGTACTCGGGTTGATCATGAGCGGACTCGGGTTGGCTAAAAGCGGGAATATTCACGCATTTTTCGCGCCAACTCAGACGAGCGGGCCGGGCCTTGATGTCCGAAATTTACAATACCGGCGCAAAACGCGCCGTGATACTCGACCTCGATAGCGTGGGAGCAGCGCCTACCGCAGCGATATCACCTTCAGCCCGAGAATAACTATGTCCACTACTACAAAAATAGACTTCATCTACCTGTCCGAGCAGGACATGATCCGCGCTGGCGTAACCGATATGCTCGCCTGTGTGAATACCATGGAAGAGATGTTCGGCCTGCTCTATAGCGGCGACTATCGCATGGCCGGGCCGAACAATGATTCCCATGGCGCGATGGTGGTATTCCCCAAGGATTCGCCGTTCCCGAACATGCCCAAGCCCACCGCCGACCGCCGCATGATGGCGATGCCGGCCTACCTGGGCGGCAGCTTCTGCACCGCGGGCGTCAAATGGTACGGCTCCAATATCGCCAACCGCGAAAAAGGCCTGCCCCGCTCGATCCTGATGTTCACCCTCAACGACCCCGACACCGGCGCACCGCTGGCGCATATGTCCGCCAACCTGCTGTCGGCCTACCGCACCGGCGCCATCCCCGGCGTGGGCGCGCGGCACCTGGCGCGCAAGGATTCGAAGGTAGTCGGCCTGCTCGGCCCCGGGGTGATGGGCAAGACCACGCTCGCCGCATTCATCGCCGTTTGCCCGCACATCGACACCTTGAAGATCAAAGGCCGTGGCGAGAAAAGCCTGAACGATTTTATTGCCTGGGTGAAAAACACTTACCCGCAGGTGACCACGATCAAGGTGGTCGACAGTCTCGAAGAGGTGGTGCGTGGTTCCGACCTTGTTACTTATTGTAGCTCCGGCGAGACAGGCGACCCCTCGATCTACCCAATTGTGAAGCGCGAGTGGGTCAAGCCGGGGTGCTTCATGGCGATGCCGGCATCGTGCTCGCTGGATGAAGGCATGGAGCGCGCCGACGTGCGCAAGGTACTCGACAACACCGGCCTCTACGAAGCCTGGTTCGAAGAGCTGCCCAAGCCTGCGCACCACTGCGTGCCGGTGATTGGTGTGCGGTTCATGGACATGATCGCCGAAGGCAAGATGCAGCACGCAGAGCTTGAAGACATCGGCAAGATCGTCGCCGGTGATGCCCAGGGCCGTCGCAACGATGAAGAGATCATCATCATGTCGGTGGGCGGCATGCCGGTGGAAGACGTCGCCTGGGGCACCGTGGTGTACCGCAATGCCGTGGAAAAAGGCATCGGCGTGAAGCTCAACCTGTGGGAAACCCCCGTCCTGCGCTAAGCCAACCTTTACCCCACTGACGAGACCTGTGACATGACTAAAATCATCAAGCTCAAAACCGGTTCCCCCTTTGAAGACCAGGCCAGCTATTCGCGCCTGGTGGTGGTGGATAACTGGATCTATGTGTCCAATACCGCCGGGCGCAACCCGCAGACCAAACTGATCCCTGAAGACATCCTCGAGCAGACGCACCAAGTGTTCGCCAACATCGAAACCGCGCTGGCCGCCGTCGATGCAAGCCTGGCCGATGTGGTGTGCTCGCGGGTATTTATCCAGGACCCCAAGGACGTGCCGGCGGTGATGGGCCTGATCGGCGAGAAATTCCGCGGTGTCGATCCGGCGAGCACCGTGACCTGCCCGCCGTTGGGTTCGACGGTGTACAAGGTGGAGCTGGAAGTGACGGCGTATCGCAACGCCTCCAAGGCCCAGGTCGAAGTGATTCGCCTGGCGCAATAACCCGTCCCGCGGCCGCGCCCTCGCGCGGCCGACCTCAATTGTTTTGCGAGTCCTGATCATGGCCCCGACTATTGCGCCCGTGAATACGTCCACCGAGTTTCCCACCGCCACCGCCGTTGTCATTATCGGCGGCGGCATTATCGGCTTGAGCGCTGCACTGACACTGGCCGAACGCAATATCCCGGTGGTGGTTTTGGAAAAAGGCCGTATCGCCGGCGAGCAGTCCTCGCGCAACCTGGGCTGGGTGCGCAAGACCAGCCGCCACGCGCACGATATTCCACTGGCCCTGGCCGCTGACCGCTTGTGGGCGCAAATGCCCGAGCGGGTCGGTGCGGACGTGGGCTACCGCCAGGAAGGCATCATGTTTGTCGCCCATAACGAGGCGCAAATGGCAATGCATGAAGGCTGGCTTAAATCGGTCGAGCAGTTGTCGCTTGACTCGCGGTTGCTGAGCAAGCGCGAGATCGAAGCGCTGGTGCCGGGCGGCGAGGGGGCCTGGGCCGGCGGGATCTACACGCCGTCCGATGCGCGTGCCGAACCGACCCTGGCCAGCAGCGCGATCGCCAAGGCCGCCATGGCGCTGGGCGTGGTGATCATCGAACAGTGCGCGGTGCGTACGCTGCAGATGTCGGCCGGCAAGGTCAGTGGCGTGGTCACCGAAAAAGGCGAGATTCGTTGCGACCAGGTGTTACTCGCCGGCGGCATGTGGTCGCGGCGCTTCCTGGGTAACCTGGGGGTGTCGTTGCCGACCCTGGCCTTGACCTGTTCGGTGTTGCGCACCCATCCGATGCAGGGCCCCACCGAAATTGCCGTGGGCGCGCCGGACTTTTCCTTTCGCAAGCACAAGGATGGCGGCTTCATCATTACCCAGCGCGGCAAGCTGGACGCGTTCCTGACCCTCGATCACCTGTTGCTGGCCAAGCAATACATGCCGCAATTTCGCGCGCAGCGCAGTGTGTTGAACGTGTCGCTGGGCAAATATTTCTTTAACGACCTGGCACTTGCGCGGCGCTGGTCGGCTGACAGTGTCAGCCCGTTCGAACGCGTGCGCGTACAGGACCCGGCGGCCAACCCCCGGCTCAATAACGATGCGATGAACAACCTCAAGGCCGCCTGGCCGGTGTTCGAGCAAGCGCGGATAGCCGAGGCCTGGGCGGGCACGATCGATGTGACGCCGGACTCCAACCCGGTGATCGGGCCGGTTGCGCAAATCCCCGGCCTGACCGTGGCCACCGGTTTCTCCGGGCACGGCTTCGGCACCTCGCCGGCGGCAGGCCATTTGGCCGCCGATATCGTCAGCGGGCATACCCCGATCATCGACCCGAGCCCCTATCGGTTTGAGCGTTTCTAACGAGGTCCACCCCCCACGCCCCTCGCTTTTACCCGGATTAGCGGAGCCACCCTATGCACCCGGACAGCCGTTTTTTCACCAATCGTTCAGGCCTGAACCTGCATGTGCTGCGCTGGGGCAACCCGAGCGGCGTGCCTTTGGTCTTGCTGCACGGCTTGCGCGCGTACGCCCAGACCTGGGAGTCACTGGTCGATGCACTGGGCGATGGCTATTGCATCTATGCCCTGGACCAGCGCGGTCGCGGGCTGAGTGACTGGGCGCCGGCCGCCAGCTACCACACCCAATCCTATGTGCACGACCTGGAGGACTTCGTCGCCCATGTCGGCTTGCAGCGCTTCGTGTTGTTGGGGCACTCGCTGGGGGGCGCCAACGCGCTGGAGTATGCACGCCAGCATCCGGGGCGCTTGATTGGCCTGATCATCGAAGACATCGGGCCCGGTTCCTCAAGCCAGGGCGACGGTGCGGCGCGCATTCGTCGCGAGATGGCCCAGACCCCGTTGCGTTTCGACACTTGGGACGCCGCCCGCGCCTTCTGGCAGGCGTCGCGGCCCGGCTTGTCGGCAGCGGGCCTGACGTCGCGGCTGGCGCATTCGATGAAGGAAAGCGCGGGCGCGATTACCTGGCGCCACGACCAACAAGGTATCGCCGAGGCGCGCCTGAGCATTGAGCCGACCGACCTGTGGCCGGCGGTACGCGCCCTGGATTGCCCGACCTTGTTCATTCGAGGTATGCGCTCGGACTTTCTGCCGGCGGCGACGCTGCAAGCCCTGCGTGACAGCAATGCGTGGGTGCGCACGGCGCAGGTGGCGGATGCCAGTCACTATGTGCATGACGACCAGGGCGAAATCTTCAACCGGCTGGTCATCGAGTTCCTGGATAGCCTTGCGATTGCGGGTCAATGAAGACGCAAGCACGCCTGATCGCACTATTGTCATCGCTGACGGCCTTCGGGCCCTTTTCGATTGATACTTACCTGCCCAGCTTCCCGCAGATCGCCGAGGACCTGTCGACCAGCACCGCGCAGGTGCAACACACCATCAGCGCCTTTCTCGCCGGGTTGTGCCTGGGCATGTTGTGCTACGGCCCGTTGTCGGACCGTTATGGCCGTCGTCCGCTGTTGCTGGGCAGCCTGGCGTTGTATGTCGTGGCGACCCTGGGTTGCCTGTTTGCCGGCAGCGTCGAGCAGTTGATTGCCTGGCGCTTTGTCCAGGCGTTGGGCGGGGCGGGTGCGTTGGTGCTGGCCCGCACGGTCGCCAGGGACCTGGTGGGCCTGGTGCAGGCGGCCAAAGTGCTGTCGTGGATGCACGTGCTGACCATGATGGCGACACTGGTCGCGCCGATGATCGGCACCTGGCTGGTATTGATCCAGGGCTGGCGCACGATCTTCGCGGCCTTGTTCATCCTGTCCAGCCTGTGCCTGTTGCTGGTTGCGGTGACCTTGAAAGAAAGCCTGCCGCCGCAGGAGCGGGGGGCGTCGGTGCAGGCGGCGTTCGCGGCTTACCTGGCCATTGCCCGGCAACCCAGGGCGGTGGCGCTGATCTTGTGCATGTCATTGGCGTTCGGCGGCATGTTCGCCTTTATCACCGCCTCGCCGTTTGTGTATGTCGTGTACTTCGGGGTGTCGCCACGCATGTTCAGCGCGCTGTTCGCCCTGAATATCCTCGGCATCATCCTGGTGACCTTTATCAACGCACGCTGGGTGGGCCGTTATGGGCCGCAACGCATGCTCGGGGTGGGCGCCATGCTGGCGTGCGGGGCAGGGCTGGCGCTGCTGATCGTGGGGTTTACCGGCTGGGGCGGGCTGGCGAGCATCGTGGGTTGCATGGTGCTCTATATGGGTGTGACCGGCTTGCTCGGCGCCAATTGCACGGCCAGCCTGATGGCGCTGTTCCCGCGCCAGGCCGGTGCAAGCGTGGCCTTGGGGATTTCGGTGCAATTCGCTATTGGAGCGCTGGCCAGCCTGTGGGTCAGCCACTTGGCTGATGGCAGCGCCTGGCCGATGTGCCTGGTGGTGGGATGTTGTGGGCTGGGTTGCCTTGTTGCCTATGCAGTCAGCCTGCGTATGCCTGCCCGCGCGGTCGCGGTGCAGGATGTTGTCGAGCAAACGTGAGCCGCTGTTAAAAAAACCAGGATATTGGAATGAAAACTACAAAAATAAATCCGATCGATAAAACCTCCGTCTATGTGTGTGCAGGGCTGGTCTCGGGCGCAGGTGCGCTGTTGTTGAACGTGCTGCCCTTGCTGTTTGGCGCGTTTGCCGAGCGTTTTGGGCTTGGCGAGCACCAACTGGGCAACCTGGCGATGGCCATGAACCTGGGGTTTGGCGCGTTCGGGCTGGCGTCTTTGCTGTGGATTCACCGGCTCAGTTGGCGGGTCATTTCGGCGTTGTCGTCGGCGCTGGTGGTGGGGGCGATCCTGTTTGTGCTGCGCAACCCGTCCTATCAAGCGCTGCTGGTGATCATGACCCTGGCGGGCGCCGGCACAGGTGCCTTGTATGCCCTGGCGATGACGATTTTCGGTGACAGCTCGCAGCCCGAACGTGCGTTTGGTTTCAAGCTGGGTATCGAGACCGTGCCGGGCGCCTTGCTGCTCATCGTGCTGCCGGTGGCGGTGGCCCCGGTGTGGGGGTTTGAAGGTATGTTGATCACCATCGCGATTGCCATGGTGGTGATGGGGATCCTGCCGCTGCCCTGGGTGCCGCGTCGCAGCGAGCGGCAACGGGATGCGGCCGGTGCCCAGGTGCGGATTGCCAGCGCCGAGAGTCGCACCATCGTGTGGTTGAGCCTGGTGGCCAGCCTGGTGTTCCTGACCGGCATTATGTCGGTATGGGCGTTCCTCGAGCTCATGGGCAAAAAGACCGGCCTGGCTTCCGACACCATCGGCATGGTGCTGGCGCTGGGGTTTTTGATCAATGCGGGCGGTGGCTTCATCGCGTCGGCGATCGGCCTGAACGTGGGGCGCTTCATGCCGGTGGCCGTGGTTATCCTCGCAGAGTTGCTGGGCCTGGTGGCACTGGCGCAGTTCGCTTCCCTGACGAGCTACGTGATAGGCGTGATCTGTTTTCTGTTTTCGATCGGCTTCGTGCTGGCCTATACCTTTGGCGTCATGGCCGAGTTTGACCTCTCGGGCAAGCTCGTCGCGCTGGGCGCGCTCTGCCTGTCCCTCGGCGCGGCGTTCGGGCCGGCCATCGGTGGGTTTCTGATCGAGGCATTCGGCTACTCGGCGGTGTTGGTGTTCTCGGGTGCCTGTTCGGTGGCGGTGCTGGCCATCTATGGTGCGGCGGTGTTGAGAGCCCAACTGGCATTCCAGCGTACCCAGGCTGCGGGCAGCGCCGTTATGTCCGGGGTGTGAGCGAGTAACAAGGGGAATACCCATGCGCGGTCAAGCGTTGTCGGCGTGGAACGAGCGTGTGCACGCGGCCTGTGGCCGTTTCGATACGCGCTATGACCATTGCCAGAGCCTGTTCATCGGCGACATGCAACAGACGCTGGTGGGCACCACGGCGGTCGCCCATATTCGCAGCAATGCCAGTGTGATTGCCAAGGCCGCCGGCTCAAGCGGGCGCGACTCATCGGCGCGGTGTTTTCTGGTGTTGCAGCAGCAGGGCTCGATGAGTATCGAGCTGGGCGACAAGGTGCTTGACCTGCGCGCGGGTGACCTGGCTTTGCTGGACTTTTGCGGCGCGGTGAAAATGACCCCCATGGGGTTGTTCGCCCATGTGTCGATTCCGCTGCCGAGCGAGTTGCTCAAGGGCCTGGACCGCAACCGCTTCGGCAAGCTGTCGACCACCGGGGTGTGCGGCCAACTGCTGGGCACGCTGGTCCGTCAGCTCGCTGCGGGCGAGCTGGCGCAGTGGTCTTGCGCGCAGGATGGCGAGGGTGTGCCAAGGGCGCTGGTGGCCTTGCTGGCCTCGGTGCTGGAGTACCGTGCGAGCGACCACTCGCCGGGATGGCAGTTGCATGAGGTGCAATCGCTCATTCAGCAACGGCTTGAATCACCCCGGCTGTCTCCGGCGTTGCTGGCCGAAGAGCTGGGCATCTCCAGCCGTCAGCTCTACAGGTTGTTTGAGGCCAGTGGCGACAGTGTCTGCCGCTACATCCTGCGGGAGCGGTTGTCGAAGGCCGCGCAAGACCTGCGCGACCCCGTTTGCGCGCATCGTTCGATCACTGATATTGGCAGCTACTGGGGGTTTGCCGATTCGGCGCATTTTTCCAAGGCGTTCAAGAGGCAGACGGGGCTGACACCGAGCAGTTATAGACATCGTGGGTACTGAGGCTGGGTTGCTGGGGGCTTCGGGGTGAACGCTTTTTTTGGGGTTTAGTGTGTGCATATCCGTTGCTGCGGTCACGGCGGCTATGGGTTCCGCCCTTACGGCGGGTCACTTTTGGAAAGAGCCCAAAAGTAACCAAAAGGCTCTTGCCCCACCACTCGGCACCTCGCCTAGGCTCGGTGTGCCCGTAATCCGACAGCGTGGTTAACGGGGCGCTCCAGATCAAAAACAAAGCGAGGCGGCCTTAGAGCCGACCTGACCGTTGAGGCGTACGCGGTGCCGCTTCTACTTCCTCAGCCGCTGACGAAGTCAGCAATCTTTTGATCTGGCTTTTGCTTTTGCTTTTGATCTTAGGCGCCCCGTTAAACACGCTGGCCGAACGCAGGCTTGAATCCGTGGGTAACCCGGCAGGACGCCGGGTTAGCCGCCCCGCGCCATGGATGGCGCGTGGCGGCGGCCCACGTATTCAAGCCGGAGTGAGGGCACACCGAGCCTAAGCGAGGTGCCGAGTGTTGGGGCAAGAGCCCTTTTGGTTACTTTTGGGGCTCTTTTCCAAAAGTGACCCGCCGTAAGGGCGGAACCCATAGCCGCCGTGACCGCGGCAACGGATATGTACTCACACCCAACGAACCTGGTCGGCCCTAAGGCCGCCACGCAAACAAGCACCCCCACCCATCTCAGTAACGAATAATCACCGATTTCAGCTCAGTGTAATCATCGATAAACGCACTGCCGAATTCACGACCAATGCCCGAAGCCTTCACGCCGCCAAACGGCACACTGGGGTCGACAAACGTATGCATGTTGACCCACACCGTGCCCGCTTCGATTTGCGGGATCAGGCGCAGGGCCTTGGACAAGTCGTTGGTCCAGATACTCGCCGTAAGGCCGAACGGGCTGTCGTTCATCAGTTCGACCAGTTCCTCTTCGTCGTCGAACGCAAGCACACACACCACCGGGCCGAAGGTTTCCTCGTGCAGCAGCGGGTCGTCCCTGCCGGTGGCCACGATCAGCGTCGGCTCCACGTAGTAGCCGGCGCGGTCCACGGCACGCGCGCCGTATACCACCTGGTTGCCTTGCAGGGCTCGGTCGAAAAAGCCGAGGATCTTGTCCAGGTGCGCCTTGTTCGACAGCGGGCCGAACTGGGCATGTTCATCCAGGGGCGAACCGATGACCAGCTGCGACAACGTCGCGACCATTTTCTGGGTGACGTGCCCGATGAGAGAGCGGTGCACGAACAAACGCTCGGGCGATGCACACACCTGGCCCTGATGCACATAGGCTGACTGCACGAAGCGCGCCACGGCGTCATCCACATTGGCGTCGGCCAGCAGCGCGGCGGCGTTCTTGCCGCCCAGTTCCAGGGTGACACGGGTCAGGTCGGCGGCCATGGCGGCCTTGCCCACGGCGATACCGGTGGGTACCGAGCCGGTGAACGACACCTTGCGCACGCCAGGGTGTTCGATCAACTGTTGGCCGACCTGGCCACGGCCATTGACCACATTGATCACGCCCGCCGGAATCCCGGCCTCGATTGCCAGTTCCGCCAGGCGCAACAGGGACAGCGGGGTGTACTCGCTGGGTTTGAGCACCACGGTACAGCCGGTGGTCAGCGCGGCGCCGAGTTTCCACACGCCGATCATCAGCGAGAAATTCCACGGCACGATGGCCGCTACCACGCCTACCGGTTCGCGCAGGGTATAGGCGCTGTACTGCTCGCCGTCCAGGCTGGGAAACGAGGGGCTCATGGTCTGGCCGCCGATCTTGGTCGCCCAGCCGGCGAAATAACGCAGGAACACCGCGCTCTGGCCCACTTCGATATGGCGCGACAGGTTGATCGACTTGCCGGAACTCAGGGTTTCCAACTGCGCCAGTTCTTCGCCATGGGCCTCGATCAGGTCGGCCAGGCGGTTGAGCAGGACACCGCGCTGGTAGGGCGTGACCTGCGCCCAGGCGCCCTTGAAGGCTGCGTTCGCATTGTTGACGGCCAGGTTTACGTCTTCGGCCTGGGCGTCGCGCAGATGGGCGATTGTTTCGCCGGTGCCGGGGTCGACCACGCCGATGCGCTGGGTGGACGCGCTGGTGTGCGCGGCGCCGTCGATGAAGTTGGAGTGGTCGCGGCCCAGGAAGGCAACGACTGAAGGCAGTAAGGCAATGTGCATGGCGGCGCTCCAATGAAAGGTTCGTCGCGCCCGAAGCGCGCTCGAAAGACCTTTGCATTAAAAACGGATGCGCGTTTGCCGGCTTGTGCGAGCCCGCCTGGAACTTGGTTATGCCTGACAGGCAGTGCCGCGCCGGCCTAGGGTTCGCCGAGGTTATCGAACACCGTTTCGAGCATGCGGTTCAGGCGCTGGATCTGCGCTTCGGTCATGCCGGTGAAACTGCGCTTGAACACGTCACCGGTGGCCGCCTGGATGCGTTCAATCGCCTCGCGCCCCTGCGCGGTGATGCGCACCTGGGTGACCCGGCCGTCGTCCTCGCACGGCGCGGTATCCACCAGGCCGTCTTCCTTCATGCGGTAAACCGTCTTGGTGATGGTCGACAGCTTGGCGATAGCATGCGTGGAAATTTCCGAAATACTCGACTGGCCGTTCTCCTTGAGGATGAACAGCACCCGCCAGCGCGGGATGTCCAGGCCGATTTTTTTCAGGGCCTTTTCCATGTACTGGCTGTAGCGGCCATGCACCATGGCGAGCCAGTAGAACGGGAAATCTTCCTTGTGAAAGTCTTCACTGCCGGGGTCGTAGCGGCCTGCGTGTTTCTTGGGTGGGCTCATGGTCTGCTCATGTCGAAGGAGGCGAGTAATCATAGACTTTTCTCGTGAATCCGACACGGGTTTTGACCGCCCTACAGACGCCATTGTGCGCGGAAATATAATTGACAATTCACGTAATATTCGGTGAGTGTGAAAAAAGCAAAGGGCGCATCGGGCGCCCTGATTGCGCATTTTGCACTGAAGGTGACGTGACATGACCCTGGTGATTGAACAGCTTTCCCTTGGCGGCGATGGGCCGACCGTCATGGTCAAGGACACCATCGATATCGCCGGCTCGCCGACCCGCGCATCCAGCCAGGCCCTGGCGGATGCCGCACCGGCAGCCGCCCACGCCGATGTGGTACAGGCGCTGCTGGACCAAGGCTGCCGCATAGTGGCGAAGACCAGCCTGCATGAACTGGCGTTCGGCACCACGGGCATCAATCACTGGACCGGCACCGCGCCGAACCCGCGTTTCCCTGGGCGTATTCCGGGTGGTTCCTCCAGTGGTTCGGCGGCGGCCGTGGCGGCCGGGTTGGCGGATTTTTCCCTGGGGACCGACACAGGCGGTTCGGTGCGCATCCCGGCGTGTTGCTGTGGCGTGTTCGGTTTTAAACCAACGTTCGGGCGGGTCAGCCGGCGCGGGGTGATGCCGGCGCACAGCAGCCTCGATTGCGTTGGCCCGTTTGCCCCGAGCCTGCCGATGCTGGTTACCGCCATGCAAGCCATCGACGTCACCTTCAAACCTGTCTCGGCGCCGGCTTCGCCGCGCCTGGGCATCGTGGCCGTGCAGGCGAGTGCAGCCGTACAGCGCGTGATCGACGCGGCCATCGCCGGCAGCCGGTTGCCGGGCCAAACCCTTGCACTGCCCAGCCTCCAGGCGGCTTATGAGGCCGGCATGGTGGTGATCAACCGCGAGACCTTCGATGCCTGCGGGCACTTGCTGGCAACCGGCAAAGTGGGCGCCGATATCGCCGCGCGCCTGGCCGCCGCCGGCCACACCACGGCTGCGGCACTGGCGCAGGCCGAGCAGGTGCGCGTGCAGTTCAGTGCCGAAGTCGACGCCGCCTTGCAGTTGGTCGACGTGCTGGTGCTGCCGACTATGCCGGACTTACCCCTGACCCTGGCCGAGGCGGGCGACACCCAGGCGGTGCTGGGCATGACCGCCTTCGTGCGCCCGTTCAACCTGTCGGGGCACCCGGCGCTGAGCATTCCGCTGGCCAGTGCCGAGGGCCTGCCGGTCGGCTTGCAACTGGTCGGGGCCAAGGGCGCCGATGAACAACTGCTGGCCATCGCCGGGCGCTTGCTTGAACGCCTTTACGCCGGGCAGGAGGATTGACATGAACACAGCCGCCCCACGCGCCGATCTGGAACAACGCCTGCGCCGTTTTGAAACCCAGGACAGCGCCCGCGCCTGCATGAACCGCTACATGGTGTTGTGTGATGCCCTCGACGCCCACACCCCGCTCGATGAGCTGGCCGGCCTGTTCACCCGGGACGCGGTGTGGGAGGGCAAGGGCGCCAGGTACGCCAAGAGTTTTGGTGGCTACCGTGGGCGCGAGGCCATTGCGGCAATGTTCGCCGGCTACATGAAAACGCCGGCACACTTTGCCCTCAACGTGCACTTCCTCACCAGTGAGCTGATCGAGGTGCGCGACGATGCGGTCATCGGCAGTTGGGTGATGTTGCAGACGTCGACCTTCGCCAGCGGTGCCTCCCATCTCAATGCGGCGCGCCTGACGGTGCGCTTCGCCGAGGAAGATGGGCACTGGCGCATGGCGCATTTCCAGACCGAAAACCTGTTCGGCCGCCCGGTGCAGGCATGGAACAGCGACGCCGAGCTACCGGTGCCCTCAAGCGCTGACGCATAACCCCGTACCCCAAAACAACGCAGACCCCCTGTGGGAGCGGGCTTGCTCGCGAAGGCGGTGTATCAGTCGACTCATGTTGACGTGATACACCGCCTTCGGGAGAAAGCCCGCCCCCATATTTTTGTGTAAAAAATAAATAATTTTTCGCGGGTTTCAGGTTTTATACGAGGTGGTTTTGTGTGTTTTTTATTGATTAAAAACAAATAGATATAGTTGTTTGTTCCAGTAATTCCCGCTTTTAATTGCGTGATTAGTGGTGTTGTTTAGCGTGATAAATCAATTGACAATTCACGTATTAAGGACCAGATTCACCGCCAACGGCACCCACAAAAACAAAGGTAATCACTATGCCGATCCATCCCGCTCGTTGCGCGTCTCGCCCCATCTCGACCCTGATTTCCTGCCCAGCCCAATACCGTTCCTGACAACGGAGTAAATGTATGCATTCGCTAAAAAAACCAGCGGTGGGTGCGGTGAGTCCGCTTGCCAGTGGCCCCGCTTTCGAAGCGTTGCTCGTCGATGTGCGTGAACGGGCCCGTACCGGTGAATTCGACCGCCAGCGCCATATCTCGCCGGATGTGATCGAAGCCTTCAAGCAGCACGGTGTCTACCGGGCGCTGGTGCCCAAGCGCTTTGGGGGCCTGGAGTGTTCGCCGGCCGAGTTCTGCCAACTGATCGAGCGTATTGCCCAGGCTGATGGATCTGCTGGCTGGGTCGCCAGTTTCGGCATGAGCCCGGTCTACCTCGCGGCACTGCCGCCCGCCAGCATTGCCCAGGTGTATGCCGACGGCCCTGACGTGGTGTTCGCCGGCGGCATCTTCCCGCCGCAACCGGCTGAAACGGTCGCGGGCGGCTTTGTGGTCAATGGCCGTTGGAAGTACTCCAGCGGCTCCCTGGGCGCGGACATCGTCGGTGTCGGCATCGCCCCGAAAAGTGGCGATACCTTCGGCCTACCGCGCATTGCGGTGATGCCGCGCAGCGCGATTCGCGTCGAGCAGACCTGGGACACCGTCGGCCTGCTCGGCACCGGCAGCCATGATCTGGTCGCCGACAACGTGCGGGTCGACGAGCAATGGACGTTCGTGCGCGGTGGCCTGCCGAATCTGGACGAGGCGTTTTTCCGCTACCCATCGCTGTCATTCGCCACCCAGGTGCTCTCGGTGGTCGGCCTGGGTGTGGCGCGTGCGGCACTCGATGCGCTGGCGGACATGGCCAGCGGTCGCGTGTCGGTCACCGGCGCCCCGGCGATTGCCGATCGGCCACTGGCCCAGGTCGACATTGCCCGCGCCGAAGCCGAACTGCGCGCCGCGCGTGCGTTTTTCTACGAATCCATCGACCGCGCCTGGGACTACGTGCTGGCCGGCGACGCGGTCCCCGTGGCCGCGACCAACCTGTTGCGGCTGTCGTCGACCCATGCCACCCGCGTCGCCGCTGACGTGGCGCGTACCGCGCAAATGCTCTCGGGCATGAGCGGTGTGTACAACGACAGCCCGCTGGCGCGCTGCGTCAACGATGCCCAAGTGGTCACCCAGCACGCCTTCATGGGCGACATCACCTATCAGAACGCCGGAGCCATGTTCTTCGGCAAACAGCCTCTGCCTGGCTACCTCTAACCATCGAGAACAAAAAAATGAGCGATAAAAAGACCTTGCGCGTGCTGTTCTGCATGGGCATCAACCAGAACTTTTTCGACGCCCCGCGCGATGAGCAATTGCAGGTGTGGGCAGCGTTCAGCGCCATGTGGAACGGTATCCACGACCTCGCCGGGGTCAAGGTGCTGGGCAACATGGATGACGACCAGAGCATGGTCGGGCCGTCCGATGGCTTCCCCTGGACCACCTACCTGCTGGCCGACGTGCCGGACATCGAGACCGTGCATGCCGCGTGCAACCTGTTTCGCAGCACGCCGGTGGGCGATGGCCCTTACAAGCTGTGGCGCTACACCAAGGTTGAAGCCCGGGTTGGGCGCGAGCTGATCATCCAGCGTACTTGATGCCGACGAGGACACTTCCATGAGCAAGTTGATTCCCGCTGTAAACCTCGCCGTAGACCCCGCCGACCTGGTGCAGGCCGACCGCGTCCACACCTCGATGTACACCGACGCGCAACTGTTCGACGCCGAGCTTGAGAAGATTTTCTACAGCACCTGGATCTGGGTCGCCCACGACAGCGAGATACCCGACAACGGCAGCTACAAGACCACCTACGTCGGCAAGCAGCCGGTGATTGTGGTGCGTGATCGCAAGAAAGACGTACACGTGCTGCTCAATCGCTGTCGCCACCGTGGCGCCACGGTGTGCGAACACAAGAAGGGCAAGACCAACAGCTTCGTCTGCCCCTACCACGGTTGGGGCTACGCACTGGATGGATCGCTGCGCGGCGTTCCGCACCCGGAAAGCTACGGCGACTGCATCGACAAGGCCGAGCTGCCGCTGGTCAGCCTGCGCACCGAAAGCTATGCCGGCATGATTTTCGCCACGTTCAAGGACGATATCGAGCCGCTGGAAGACTATCTTGGCGCGGCGAAAAAATGGATGGACCTGTTCATGAAACAGGGCGCCGGCTACGGCATCAAGGTGCCGGGCGAACACCGCTTCCGCTTCCCCGGCAACTGGAAGATCCAACTGGAAAACACCACCGACGCCTACCACTTCCCGCTGGTACACAAGAGCTTTTTGTCATCGGTGGACGAACAGACCATGGCGCTGTTCGACTTCGTCAAAGGCCCCGGCTACGTCGAAGACCTGGGCAACGGCCACAGCGTGATGGTGATGATTCCCGACCTGATCGACCTCGAGGCCGACCTGGACAAACCGATCCCCGAGCGTTTCGAAGGGCTGGCGGCCGAGCTGCGCGACGAAGGCATCGACGAGCAACAAGTCCGCCGGATCGTGCGTGCGGTCGGTGGTACTGGCTTCAACCTCAACCTGTTTCCCAACGTCGCCTGTTCGATGGCGTTCTTTCGTGTACTGCAACCGATCTCGGTGACCGAGACCGAAATCCACCACGCGGTGATCACCATGGACGGCGGCCCGGCCGTGGCCAACCGTTACCGCCTGCGCCTGCACGAGCACTTCCAGGGCCCGATGGGCTTCGGCACTCCCGACGACTCCGAAGCCTGGGAACGGGTTCAAAAAGGCGCCGGCGCCGGTGAAGACCTGTGGATCATGCTCAATCGCGGCCTGCCCGGCGAGCAGGCCAGTGAGGACGGGCGAGTGTCCGACGTGAGTGCCGAGACCGGCATGCGCGCCGGGTACCAGCAGTGGAAGAAGATGATGTCGGCCTGACCTGTGGAGAACCTTATGAACCTGCAATTACTGCAAGAAGTCACCGCTTTCATCTGGCAGGAAGGCGACATGCTCGACCACGGTGAATACGACGGCTGGTTGAAGATGTGGACCGAAAAGGGCACCTACATCATTCCGATCAACCCGAAGGAAACCGACTTCGAGAACAGCCTTAACTACGCCTACGACGACCACGCCATGCGTGAGCTGCGGGTGCAGCGCCTGACCGGCGGCGAGTCGATCTCCACCAGCCCGCAACCGCGCACGGTGCGCCTGCAATCGCGGTTCCGCGTGCTGGCCGACGACGGCAACCAGGTCAGCGTGCGCTGTGCGCAGAACGTGCGCGAGTTTCGCAAGGAAAGCCTGAAATTCTACAGCGCCGACCTGACCTACGACCTGATCCGCAGCGACAGCGGTTTCAAGATCCACCGCAAGGTGGTCAGCCTGATTAACAGTGACGATGCCCTCGCCGGTATCGGCTACATCCTCTGAGGCGCGCCGATATGAACCAGATTGCGTTGGTGACGGGCGCGGGGCAGGGCCTGGGGCAGCATTTCTGTGCCAGCCTGCTGCGGGCCGGGTACTCGGTGGTAATCAGCGATCTCAACCTTGAGGCCGCACAAGCCTGCGCCAGGCAGTTGGACCCCGGCGCAGAGCGCACGCTTGCGTTGCAACTGGACGCCGGCAGCAAGGCCGATTTCGAAGCGGCCCTGGACCAGGTGCTGGTGCGCTTCGGCACGCTGCACGTGGTGGTCAATAACGCCGCGGTGACCAAGACCACGCCGTTGCTGCAGATCAGCCCCGAGGAGTTCGACGCCGTGGTGGGCCTGAACCTGCGCAGCGTGTTCCTCGGCTGCCAGGTGTTGGGCGCGTACATGGCCGAGGCCGGCTACGGACGCATCATCAACATGGCGTCCCTGGCCGGGCAGAACGGCGGTACCGCGACCGGCGCGCATTACGCCGCGAGCAAGGGCGGCATCGTCACGTTGACCAAGATCTTCGCCAAGGAATTTGCCGCGCGCGGGGTGACCGTGAACGCGATCGCTCCGGGGCCGATCGAGTCGGCGGCGGTGCGCGCGGCGATCCCGCCCGAACGCCTGCCGGGCCTGCTGGCCAATATTCCGGTGCAGCGTCTTGGCGATGCGGATTTTCTGGGTGACCTGATTGTGCAGTTGGCACGGCCCGAAGCCTATTTCACCACCGGGGCCACCTGGGACGTGAATGGCGGCCTGTTCATGCGCTGACTGATAACGGCCGCCACGGCGGCCTTTGCGAACTCCATGGAATAACGGCCATGACTGAACAACTGTTGGACGTAGTCGTGCGCAAGCGCGAGCTGCAAGGGGACGGCGTTGTCGTCCTGGACCTGACCCGTCGTGACGGCGCGCCGCTGCCGCTGTTCGATGCCGGTGCGCATGTCGACATCCATATCGGCCCGGGGCTGGTGCGCCAGTATTCGCTGTGCAGCGACCCCGCCGACCCGAGCCTGTATCGCCTGGGCGTGCTCAAAGACCCGGCCTCGCGCGGCGGTTCGGTGGGGGTGCACGACACCCTGTTCGAAGGCCGCGAAGTGCAGATCAGCACACCGCGCAACCTGTTCCCGCTGGCGGCGCAGGCGCGGCGTTCGCTGCTGCTGGGCGGCGGCATAGGCATCACGCCGATGATCGCCATGGCCTACGCCCTGCACGCGGCCGGCAAGTCATTCGAACTGCATTACTGCGGGCGTGAGCGCGGCCGCAGTGCCTTTCTCGCAGAGCTGGCCGGCGCGCCGTTTGCTGCGCAGGTGTTCACTCACTTCGATGATGAAGGCGCCGAACAGAAGCTCGACCTGGCCAAGGTGCTGGGCCGTGGCGAGGCCGGCGTGCACCTGTACACCTGCGGCCCCGCCGGTTTCATGGACTGGGTGATCCAGGGCGCGCGCGACCGGGGCTACACCGAGGCGCACATCCACAGGGAGTATTTCCAGGTGGACGTGGACAGCTCGGGCGGCAGTTTCGAAGTGGTGGCCGCCCGCAGTGGCAAGACCGTACAGGTGGCGCAAGGGCAGAGCATTCTCGCCGCGCTGGCGCAGGTCGGCATCAAGATCGAGATTTCCTGCGAGCAGGGCGTGTGCGGTACCTGCCTGTGCGATGTGCTTGAAGGCGAGCCGGACCATCGGGACGTGTACCTCACGGACGAGGAGAAGGCCGGGAATGATCAAATTCTAGTGTGCTGTTCACGCGCCAAATCCAAAAAACTCGTGCTGGATATCTAAGGGGAACGACCATGGTAGACGTAGGCAGCTTTCGCAATGCAATGGCCATGCTGGGCGGTGCCGTGTCGGTGATCACCACCGACGGCGTGGCGGGTCGGTTCGGCTTTACCGCCTCGGCGGTGTGCAGCGTGACCGATTCACCGCCCACGCTGTTGGTGTGCATGAACCGTTCCTCGCATTCCAACGAGCATTTCAAGCGTAACGGTTCGGTGTGCGTGAACACCTTGTGTGGTGATCATCAGCACCTGTCCGGCGCGTTTGCCGACCGCACGCTGACAATGGATGAACGGTTTGCCGTCACCGAGTGGACCACGCTGGAAAGCGGCGCGCCGGTGATGCTCCAAGCGCTGGTGAATTTCGACTGCCGTATCGTGCAGGTACACGAGGTGGGGTCTCACAGTATTTTTTACTGCCAGATCCAGACCATTCGCCAGAGCGGCGCCGACGAGGGGCTGGTGTATTTCAACCGTGCCTACCACCGTCTGGGCCACGCGTCGAAGGCCTGCTGACGGCATTGTTCGAAGGCTGAAAGTTGTGAGTGTCGGTAAAATATTTTATTGACTAAAGAATAATGCCTGGTTAATGATTGCGGCGCATCTGCTCAAACGCAGAGTCATTTCCAGGGTTATGCCATGGGTCAGAAAATCACGCCGTCACTCGCCAGCCTGTATGCCCAGGCTGCGCAATCCTTAGCCGAGCCTCGCTTGGCACCATTACTGATGCAGGGCTTCCCGGCAGAGCCGAATCAGCGGGTAACGTGGGGCAACTGGATGCGCTCGCCCTACAGCCAATGGGGGTTTCGCAACCTGGCGCGCCTGCGCCCCACCATTGATGTGCAGGCCGGCGCGGCGCCTGCCGGTCCACTCAAGGACGCGCCCACGGCACTGGATGCGTTGTACTTCGACAGTGAATGCGGGTTGAGCATCCGTGTCATCGATCATTTGCTGGCCAGCCAGACCGACGCTTTCTTGGTGATGCAGGGCGACACGGTGTTGTTCGAGCGTTACTTCAATGGCCAGCGCGCAGGTGACCGGCACATCATGTTCTCGGTGACCAAGTCGCTGATCGGTACCCTGGGTGAGCAACTGGTCACCCAGGGCGCGCTCAAGCCCCACTTGCCTGCCGCGTACTACGTGCCTGAATTGGCGGGCAGCGCGTTTGGCGATGCCACGGTGCGTCAGCTGTTTGATATGGCGGTGGGCATCGACTACAGCGAGGTGTATGACGATCCCGCTTCAGAGAGCTCGCAATACGGCTATGCCTGCGGCTTCCAACCGGCACCGGCGCAATACACGCGGTACGAGTCCTTGTATCAGTACCTGCCGTCGTTGCAAAAGCGCGGCGCTCATGGGGGCTTTTTCCATTACGTGACCGCGACCACCGAGGCCTTGGCCTGGGTCATGGAGCGCGCTTCGGGCCAGGCGTGCAGCCAGATGCTGGAACAGATCTGGGAGCGCCTGGGTTGCGAGCGCGACGGCTATTTCATGGCCGACCCGTGGGGGCGCAATGTCGCCGGGGCGGGGTTCAGCGCGACCTTGAGAGACATGGCGCGTTTCGGCCGTCTGCTGGCCAATGACGGGCGTCATGAAGGGGTTGAGCTGCTCTCGCCACACACCGTGGCACGTATCGCCGCCGGGGCCGATCCGGCGATCTACGCGCAAAATACCGAGTTCTCCCGCTGGACGCCGGGTGCGTCCTATCGAAGCCAGTGGTACGTATTCAACGACCACAGCCAGGCCTTGATGGCCGGTGGGATCCACGGCCAATACCTGTTCATCGACAAACCGTCCGGCGTGGTGATCGTCAAGCAATCCTCGCTGACCGAGGCGGTCAGCCCGTTCGATGGCGACAGCGTGCGCATGCTGCGCAGCATCGCCGCCCACCTGAGCCACTGATACACGCCAAACAATAAGAGTCTTGCGTTCTATTCACCTGGCTTGGCCAGGTGTTGGCGGCGCGCTGCGTCGCCATTGACTGCCCTGTAACAACAATAATTCCACAGGAGCTTCTTATGGTTTTCACCCAGCGTTTCTCTCGAGCGCTCTTAGCGTTCGGCTTACCCTTGACCACCCATGTCGCGTGGGCGGGCTACACCTTTGAGGACGGTAACCTCAAGGGTGAAGTCAATCTCACGGCGGGCGGCGCGACGTTGTCTACCCGTGGCGTCAACTTCGGCAGTGGCCGTGTCGATGGGCGCAACGGCAAAAATGGCGGCACCCGGATCAACTGGCAAGAGTTCTACGTAAAGCCGGGGGTGAAGCTCGAGTATGCGTTGCAACCCGATTTCAGCCTGCTGGCCGGCGGTTCCCTGGTGGCGGCCACCACCTTCGGCGACGGCGATGCAGGCGGCTTCACCCGCAGCTCCGACGGCAAGGTCGCCGCCGAAGAACTCTATGCAGGCGTGCGCGCCGGCGAATGGACCTTCACCGCCGGGCGCCAGAACTACATGATCGGTACGGGGTTCATCGTCATGGATGGCAACCTCGACCAGTTCAAGGACGCCGCCTACTGGCTGGGCCCGCGCACGGCCTTCGAGGATTCGGCGATCCTGGCCTGGACCCACGGCGCGCTGAAGTCGCAGGTGTTCACCTTGCGCACCGATGATGACCTGGGCGATTTCCGCATGACCGGCGTCAACCTCGATTACAACCTCGCTGACCAGGTTACGCTGGGCGCCATGGCCATGAAGGTCAACGCCCTGGGGCCCAAAGGCAGCACGCTGCCGCGTCGTCGCGACGGGATGCAGGTGTACAACCTGCGGGCGCTCAATGCCAAGGTGCCCGGTGTTCAGGCATTGACGTTGAATGCCGAATACGCCCTTGAGCGCGGCAGCGGCGAGGGTGTCGATTACGCTGCCAACGCCTGGTACGGCCAGGCCGACTATGCCTTCAACACGTTGCCGCTGACGCCGGTGATCGGCTATCGCTACGCGAGTTTTTCCGGTGACGACAACCTGGCCGATAACCGCCAGAAAGCCTGGGACCCGCTGAGCAAAGGCTTCGTCGATTGGAGCACGTGGCTGGTCGGTGACGTGGTCGGCAACTACTTGCTGTTCAACAGCAACGAAAATGTCCAGCAGTTCTCGCTCAAGACCCACCTCAACGAAACCCTGACCCTCGGCGCGATTCACTACCAGTTCTGGCTGGATGAAAAAAACTACATGGGCGCGGCGGTCAGTGACCGGCGCTTTGCCGACGAGAGCGTGATATTCCTCGACTGGACGCCCACGCCGTCGTTCTATACGTCGCTGTCGTATAACTGGGTCAAGCCACTGGCCGCTGCCAGGCAGGTATTCGGCAACGACCAGAAGTTCAGTGCGTTGGAGCTGTATTTCACCTATCGCTATTAAGTGCTGCGAGCCATCGCGGCCGCGCTGGAGTGTTTTCATCATGAATGGTTTTTTGCGTAACACCTTGCTGGGCACGCTTGCTTCGCTGTTGATCAGCGGTTTTTGCCTGGCCGAAGAACGAACCGTGCGCATCTACAACTGGATCGAATACCTGCCGCCTGACGTACTCAAGAGCTTCCAGGAAGAAACCGGTATTCGCCCGATTTATGACGTGTTCGACAGTGCCGAAACCATGGAGTCCAAGCTGCTGACGGGCAACTCGGGATATGACGTGGTGTTCCCTGGCACCGCCAACCTGGGGCACTTGATCAAGGCCGGTGCCGTGCAACCGCTGGACCGCCGGCAGTTGCCGAACTGGCAGCATCTGGACCCGCAGTTCATGCAATCCCTGGAGGTGGTGGGCGACACCGGCAATCGTTATGCCGCGCCCTACCTGTGGGGCACCACGCTGATCGGCTACAACGTCGACAAAGTGCGCAAGGCGTTGGGGCCGGACGTGCAGATGAACAGCTGGGACATCATTTTCAAGGAAGAAAACCTCGCCAAGCTCGCCAGTTGCGGCGTGGGCTTTCTCGATGCCGGTAATGAAATCCTGCCGATTGCCCTGCACTACAAAGGCCTGGACCCCAACAGCCAGAAACGTGAGGACTACCCCCAGGCCCAGGCCTTGATGATGAAGATCCGGCCCTACGTGACCTACTTCAACTCGTCGCGCTACGGCATGGACCTGGCCAATGGCGATATCTGTATCGGCGTGGGCTGGTCCGGCGGTGTGGCCCTGGCCACGCGCTTGGCCGATGCCGCCGGCAAGGGCGTCAAGGTCGCGATGGCGCTGCCCAAGGAAGGCGCGCCGATGTGGTCGGACGTGATGATGATCCCGGCCAATGCGCCCGACACTGCCGAGGCCCACGTGTTCATCAATTACATCCTGCGCCCGGACGTGATTGCGCGCATCAGCAACCAGATCGGCTACCCCAACCCGAACAAGGACGCCACCGCGTTGGTGGATGCCGGCATTCGCAACAATCCCAACATGTACGTGCCGCAAGAGGCCCGCAAGACCCTGTTCGCCCTGGAGCCGGTGCCCTCCGCGGTGGAGCGCATCCGCAACCGTACCTGGACCGCCATCAAGACCAACCGCTGAGCAGCGCGGCTGACGGGGTGGGTCGCGGATTCATCCATGTAGGAGGGGGGCTGTGGTGGTCAGGGACGGCCGAGCAGGTGGCTTATGGCGTACCTGCACCGCTGAGCCCCCAGAAACAGCACAAGTTAAATGTGGGAGGGGGGCTTGCTCCCGATAGCAATGGGTCAGTCAGTACATGGGTCACTGACCTACCGCTACCGGTATCAGGCCTGCATGCCATAAAACAGCAACTCGGTGATGCGCCTGACCTGCAAGGAGTGCGCCTCGATATCCGGCTGTTCCTGGTTGACCAGCCTGAACAGTTGCAGGTGTGAGTAGTCGTTCAACAGGAACGCGGCCAGTTCCACATCCAGTTGCGGGCGCAGTTTGCCGGCTTGCTGCAGTTCCCGGAGCAATTGGCTGATTTCGGCCCTGAGCGCATCGTTCATGGCCCTGTAGCCTGCGGGCAATTCATTGCTGCCACCGAACAGGATCAGCGGCAGCAGTTCGCGCCAGAGGCTGGGGTGCATGACCTCCAAGGCGTAACCGGTCAACAGCCGCTCCAAATGGCACATCGCATCGACCGGGTCCTGGATGTCCTGGATCAGGCTGCGGGTGTCGCTGATGGCGCGCTGGTCGGCGTTGTGCAGGATTTCGAGGATGATTTCCTGCTTGTTGCCGAAGTACTTGAACACCGTGGGCGGCGACACGCCGGCCTGGCTGGCGATCTGTTCGATGGTGGTGTTCTGGAAACCCTGGCGCTCGAACAGTTCGATGGCTGCCTGGCTGATGGCTTGCCGTCGTTCGGCTTTCTGACGTTCACGCAGTCCGCTCACGGGAGGTCCTTGTCACGAGGAAAAAGAGGGCGCTGGTCGCCCGTTACCCCAGCAAAATACTTAAATGGGTAAAGCTTTTAAAGCACTGATTGCCGGGCAGCGCGCTTGCCTGCGCAAACTCAGCGGGTTTGGCGCTGATGTTTCTTCAAACGGTAGGCAAATTGGGCGCGGCTCAGCCCCACCAGCCGGGCGGCGGCGGCCAGGTTGCCGGCGTTGCGTTGCAGGGCTTCGTTGATCAGGCGAGATTCAAGGCCTTCGATGGAAAACCCCTGGTCCAGTTGGCCAAGGGTGTCCAGCAGTGCGGGGCACGCAACCGGGCCGCTGTTCGACAGGCTGCCGTGATCGTCCAGGCTGTACGCAGCGGCGGGCAGGGCTTCGTTGCGAAACAGGTGCACCAAGTCGATGGCTTGGCCCTCATCGCTGGCGATCAAGCCGCGCTCGATCAGGTTTTGCAGTTCGCGCACATTGCCCGCGAAGTCGTAGCGCAGCAGGACTTTCAGGGCGCGCATGGTCAAGCCTGCGGGCGTGCGTGCATATTCCTGGCAGAACCGTGTGAGGAACGCATTAATCAACAGGGGGATGTCATCCCGGCGTTCGCGCAGTGGCGGCAGGGCGATGGGGTAGACATTCAACCGGTAGAACAGGTCTTCGCGAAACGTGCCGTCCGCCACCGCTTTACGCAGATCAATATTGGTGGCGGCCACCACCCGCACGTCTACCTTGATGCCGCGCACGCCGCCGACGCGTTCGATCTCGCGTTCCTGCAAGGCCCGCAGCAGTTTGCTTTGCCCGGCCAGGCTGAGGCTGGTGATTTCATCCAGGAACAACGTACCGCCCTGGGCGCGCTCGAAACGCCCGGGACGCGAATGCGTGGCGCCGGTATACGCGCCGCGCTCCACACCGAAGAGCTCGGCCTCGATCAGGTTGTCGGGGATGGCCGCGCAATTGAGGGCCACGAATGGGTTGTCGCGGCGGGCGCTGAGTTGGTGCAACTGGCGCGCAAACATCTCCTTGCCCACGCCGGACTCACCGCTGATCAGTACCGTCGCCGGGGTCAGCGCGACACGTTGCAGGGCTTGGGTCGCGGCGTTGAAGGCGGCGCTGGCGCCAATCAGCGGTGGGGGCGCATCAAGCCTGCTGCCCTCATTGAGCGGTGGGGTGGGCGTGGTAACGGCGGGGCTGGTGATGGGTTGGGATACATTCAGGTAGCGCAGGTCCTGTTCCACGTCGCCCCATTGTTCGGCCGTCTTGCCGATCACCCGGCAACTGCTGTGGCCCATGCCACGGCATTGCACTTCGCGAAAAATCACCATTTGCCCGAAGAGGCCGCTGACGAAACCGATGGCATAGCCTGTTTCCGTCCAGCACACCGGGTCCTGGCCGATGCCATAGGCGCTGACATGTTCGTCGGCCTCGCACGAGTGGTGCCACAGAAACTCGCCTTCATAGAACCCCGAGTCAGCGTCGAATTTGAAGTGCAGCGGCTCTACCTTGGTCATGCCTTCCAGGGTATGCAGGTGCGTGCCGGCGCGAAACACCGCAGCGGCATCGGCCTGGGGCCAGCGTTCACGGATCAGGCGCGCATCGCGCAAGCCCGAGGCGTAACCGGTGCGTGTGAACAGGCCGCGCGCCTGCTCCAGCCCGAGTCTTTCGATGACCTCCCCGCGCAGGGTGCCGAAGGCGGAACTGTGCAGCAGCAGCATGCGTTGGTCGTTGAGCCAGATGCGTCCGTCTTCGGGCGAAAAAAACAGGCAGTCGGTCAGTTCCGCCGGCGTCGGCGAACTGTTGTCGCTGAGTTGGCGGCTGTCGCCACGCGGATGATAGGGCGCAGTGGCCGTCGGATGTTCAGGCACAGCGCCGTGGGGATTAGTCATTGTTATGCCCCTGCAAAGCGAATGATCGATATGAGTAACCGCTGAGATAGTTATTAAACATAACCTTATCAATTGAACAAGTGGCAAGGCTGCGGTTTTTCTCGGCGCTGGGCGCGGCGTGCCTGGGTAGTGTGCGGCAGGCCCCGGCCTAGAGCCTTCGCCGGCGGATGCTCCGGCCGGCGCGTGCAAACGGCACAGCCTTTGCTCAAGGCTTGAGGCGGCGTTTGCACCCTGTGCGGACGATGACAATTACAAGAACCGGAGTTGCCATGTCAGTGTCTGAAACCACCCACCTGCTACAGCGGGCCATTGAGTCCGAGTGCCTGTTCAACGGCGCTTGGATACCCGCCTCGGGGGCTGCGGTCCCTGTTATCGAGCCGGCCACCGGCGAACCCTTGATGCGTTGCGCCATGGCCAGCCCCGCCGACGTCGCCATTGCCAGCCGCAGCGCGGCCCTGGCCCAACCGGCATGGGCCGCCCTCGGCCCACGGGAGCGCGCCGAAGTGTTTCGCAGGGCGGCCGATCTAGCCCAGCAGTCCTTTGCCGAACTGGCGCTGTATGTCGCGCGGGAAACCGGGGCGGCGCTGTTCAAGGGCGAACACGAAGTGCGCGAGGCGATTGTGCTGCTGCATCAGGCGGCGGGGCTGTTGTCCCAACCCCATGGGCTGGTGCTGCCCAGTGCGGCGGGACGCTTGTCGTATGCGCGGCGCCAACCCCATGGCGTGGTCGGGGTGATTTCCCCGTTCAACTTCCCGTTGGTGCTGTCGATGCGTTCGGTGGCGCCGGCCCTGGCCGCGGGCAATGCAGTGGTGCTCAAGCCGGACCCGCAAACCCCGGTCAGCGGCGGGTTCCTCATCGCCCGGCTGTTCGAGGAGGCTGGCCTGCCCAAGGGCCTGCTGCACGTGTTGCCGGGTGCCGCGCCGGCGGGCGAGGCACTGTGCCGCGACCCCAATGTGCGGATGATCGCGTTCACCGGCTCCACGGCGGCGGGGCGCAAAGTCGCCGAGGTGGCCGGACGACACCTGAAAAAAGTCGCGCTGGAATTGGGCGGCAAGAACCCGTTGATCATCCTCGAAGACGCCGACCTCGACCTGGCCGCGAGCAACGCCGCCTGGGGCGCCTGGCTGCACCAAGGGCAAATCTGCATGGCCACCGGGTTGATCCTGGTGCATGAATCGATTGCCGCCAGCTTCACGCGCAAGCTGGTGGACAAGGCTCGGGCCCTGACCGTGGGCAATGCCGCCCGTGGTGAAGCCGCGCTCGGCCCGTTGATCAACGCGCGCCAATTGCAGCGTGTACACGAGATCGTCAGCGACAGCCTGCAAGCCGGTGCGCGGCTGGAAGCCGGCGGCGAATACGACCAGTTGTTTTACCAGCCCACCGTGCTCAGCGGCGTGCGGCCGGGCATGCGCGCCTTTGAAGATGAAATATTCGGCCCGGTGGCCACGCTGGTCAGTTTTGCCACGGACGAGGAGGCCATCGAGCTGGCCAACCGCACGGAATACGGCCTCTCGGCCGGCATCATCTCGCCGTCGGTGGGGCGTGCCATGGCCATCGGCGAGCGGCTTGACGTCGGCTTGCTGCACATCAACGACCAGACCGTGGCAGACGAATGCATCAACCCCTTCGGTGGGCGCGGTGCGTCCGGCAATGGCGGCAGTGTCGGCGGGCCGGCCGACTGGGACGAGTACACCCAGTGGCAGTGGGTCACCGTGAAAAACACTGCGCCGACTTACCCTTTCTGAGCCCCGGCTCGCGGTTTTGATGCACCCACGCCTATACAAAAACAAGAGGGCTTGACTATGAACCTGCACAACAAAACCCTGGTCGTCACCGGCGTCGCCTCAGGCATTGGCGCCGAGTTGGCACGGCTTGCGCGCTTCCAGGGCGCCACGGTCATTGGTGTCGATCGCCATGAACCGCAGTTGACCCTGGATGGTTTTTTTAAGGCCGACCTGGGCGACCCTGCCAGCATTGATGCCTTGGTGACGCGCCTGCCGGCGCGGGTCGACGCGCTTTGCAACATTGCCGGCGTGCCCGGCACGGCACCGGTGCAAGCGGTGGCCAAGGTCAATTACCTGGGGCTGCGCCATCTCACCCAAGCGTTGTTGCCCCGCCTGCCGGTGGGCGGCAGCATCGTCAATGTCGCCTCGGTCCTCGGCGCGCAGTGGCCGCAACGGCTGGCGCAGCACAAGGCGTTGGCGGCGACTGCAAGCTACCGCGCCGGGCAGCAATGGCTCAACGACCATCCGGTCGAGCAGGCTAGCTGTTACCAGTACTTCAAGGAGGCGCTGATTGTCTGGAGCTTTGCGCAGTCCCAGGCCTGGTTCCGCGATCACGGTGTGCGCATCAACTGCGTCGCGCCGGGGCCGGTGTTCACGCCGATCCTCGGTGACTTCGTCAGCATGCTCGGCCCGGAGCGGGTGGCCCAGGACAGCCGGCGCATGACTCGCCCGGCCATGGCCGACGAGGTGGCGGCGGTGATTGCCTTCCTCTGCTCGGACGCGGCGCGCTGGGTCAACGGCGTCAACCTGCCGGTGGATGGTGGCTTGGCGGCCACCTACGTGTAGGCCTTGCCACCCCGTTAAGTCCCGGTGCGCAGCCACCGCGCCGGGGGTCTTGAACAACAACAAAAATACAGGACATACAAGATGCTCAAGCCTATCTTGCGGACGGTTGCGGCCACCACGTTTGTCGCGCTGTCGTCAACCGCATACGCCTACGACCTGCCAGGACTTAACCTGGGCAGCACCAGTTTCTATGATGGCTCGCCGGCACCCGCCGGGCCCGGTTGGTACCTGGAGGAATACCTGACGTACTCCCGGGCCAGCCGATTCAACGATGCCCACGGTAACAAGCTGGCGCTGCCCCGCCAGGACGTCGAAGTGGTGGCGCCGACCACGCAGATCATTTACGTCGGCCAACCCCTGGCCAACGGCGCGATGCCGGGCCTTACCCTGATCAATACGTCGCTGGCCCATGTGGATGTCGATGACGGTCTGGACAATGCTGCGCTCAGTTCCCGCGCGGGGTTTGGCGATGTGGTGATCGGGCCTTTCCTGCAACTGCCGACCATGAGCCGCGCTGACGGCAGCCCGCTGCTGACCCAGCGTGTCGAGGCCGACATCTCGGTGCCGGTGGGCGCCTATGATCGCAAGCGCTCGATCAACCCCGGCAGTAACTTCTGGTCATTCAACCCGTACTACGCAGCCACCTACTGGTTCAACCCCACGTGGTCGGCCAGTGGGCGCTTCATGTACCTGTGGAATGGCAAGAACGATGAGCCGGCGGCCGGCTTTGGCGATGTCTCCAGCACCCAGGCCGGCCAGGCGTTGCACGCCAACCTGACGTTGCAATACGCCGTGAGCCAACAGCTGAGCGTGGGGTTGAACGGCTACTGGTTGAAGCAGATCACCGACACCAAGGTTGATGGGGACGCGGTGAGCGGGCGTCGCGAAAAGGTCTGGGCCATCGGCCCAGGCCTGGTCTACGCGTTCAACAAGGAAAACGTGCTGTCAGTGAACGCCTACTTTGAGCAGCAGGCGCAAAACCGTACCCAGGGCAACAAACTGGTGCTCAACTGGCTGCATCAGTTCTAGAGGTCGAGGTACCGGGCAGGTTCAGGGGCGCCGTACGCACCATCACGCTGATGATGGTGAGTGCGGCAATGACCACCCCTGGCGAAGTCGCCAGCAGCACGCCGGTGGTACCGGCGCCCGCCGCCAGCAATTGCCCGGCTGCCAGCGGCCCGGCCACCGAGCCCAATCGCCCGATGGCCACGGCCGCCCCGACACCCGTGGCGCGCACGGCAGTGGGGTAGGAGGGCGGGGCGCTGGCGTATAGCACCAGTTGCGCGGCCATCACGAACAAACCGGCGGCGAAGCCCGCGATGGCCATGGGCACGATGCCCACCGACAGGCCGACACCCGCCAGCGCGCCCAGCAAACCGACGTATACGAACGCCACCACCTTGAGCGCATTGCAGCGGTCCAGCAGCACGCCGCCGAGCAGCGAGCCCAGGGCGCCGCCGATATTGAACAGCATCTGCACCATGCCCGCCTGGGGTTTGCTGAAGCCTTGTTCCAGCAACAACGACGGCAGCCAATTGAGCAGCATGTACATCACGGTCAGGGTGAAGAAATAACTGAGCCACAACGCCAGTGTGGTGCGCGCGCGACCTTCGCCGAACAGGGCCTGGCGGGTAGAGGCGCGGGCGCCGGGCGTGGTGGGCGACTGTTGGCGAAAGGCGCTGGATTCAGGCAGCAGCAGGATCATCAATGGCACGGCCAGCAAGGGCGCGAGGCCACCGATGATAAACGTGGTTTGCCAGTGTTCACTGGAAAACATCGCCACCACCGCCGCCAATGCGCCGCCCAGCGGTACGCCGCAGTACATCACGCTGATGGCGGTGCCACGGTTACGCTCGCTCACCGCTTCGGCGCACAGGGCGATCAGGTTGGGCAGCGCAGCACCCAGGCCCAGGCCGGTAAGGAAGCGCACCAGCAACAGGCTGCCGTAGCTGTCGACAAACGCGGTGCTCAGGGAGAACAGCCCGAACAGCAGCACCGCCATCACCAGGATTTTCTTGCGGCCGATACGGTCGGCGATCCAGCCGCCAAAGAACGCGCCCGGCAGCAGGCCGATGATCCCGACGCTGAACACCCAGCCAAGCATTTTCGGGTCGAGGGCAAAGCTGTGGCGCAACCCTGCGGCGGTGGTGCCGGCCGCTTGCAGGTCGAAGCCTTCGATCAGCGCAACGATAAAACACAGAGCGATCGTCAGCGTCGAACGACGCGATGGACTGTTCATGGGCAAACCTCATTGTTGTTTTTGTTGTGGCGAGCCTGGCCGGCCGCTGGCAATTAAGATAACAAATATAACTATAAAAAGAAGGGCGGCGGATCTGCGCACGCCATCATGAAAAGAGCCGTCTACCCCGGCCGTTTGAGATTAGCGCGCGTAGGAAAATGCCAAATAGATACGTTTATTAATGTTCGATTATCGGTCAGTGGCTGTTGACGAGTGCCGCCTGCTGTTTCCATTCTCTATTCGCGAAGCCGCTTGGACCAAGCGCGTGCTGCCCCGAAAACAACAACAAAAAATGGACATCGAACATGCCGAAACTTCCCACCGGCGCCGTTGCGGCCGCCTGCTGTGTGCCTCACAGCGCTCCACGCCTGATCAGCGCGTTGCTGATGTTGAGTGCCCTGCCAGCGCCGTCCTGGGCGGCGGGCTTTATCGACGACAGCCATGGCACCCTCACGCTGCGCAATTACTACCTGGACCGTGACTACAAGGACGACGGCGCCAAGACCGCCGCGCGGGAATGGGCGCAGGCGTTCATCCTCAACCTGGAATCGGGGTATACCCCTGGCCCGCTGGGCTTTGGCCTGGATGTGCGTGGGTTGATGGGGGTCAAGCTGGACTCGTCGCCGGACCGCAGCGGCACCGAATTATTGCCGGTGTCGGCCGGCGACAAGCGTGCCGCCGATGAATATTCGCGCCTGGCGCCGACGGCCAAACTGCGGTTTGCGCAAACCACGGTGAAGGCCGGCGACGTGTCGATCTTCCTGCCGTTCGCGTTTGCCAGCCCGTCGCGCCTGCTGCCGCAAACCTTTCGCGGCACCACCTTGAGCTCCAAGGACATCGACGGCCTGACGCTTAACACCGGTTACATCGACCGCATCAACAAGCGCGACTCCACCGACTACCAGGCCATGACCATTGCCTCGCCCAACCGGCGTTTCAATGCCACGGCCACCACCTCGCACCTGGCGTATGTGGGCGGCGATTACCAGGTCAACAAGGACCTCAGCCTGCGCGCGTACCACGCCGAAGTGGCGGACCTGTACCAGCAGGACACCCTGGCGTTGCTGCACAACCTGCCGGTGGGCGATGGCGTGTTCACCAGCGACCTGCGCAGTTTCTTCAGCCGCGAGGACGGCAGCGCCAAGGCCGGCAAGGTCGACAACCGCAACCTCTCGGCGCTGTTCGGCTACCGCCTGGGCGGCCACCGGGTCAGCCTGGGCTACATGCGTTCCAGTGGGGAGACGGCCACGCCCTATATCTCCGGCACCGAATTGATGGGCATGAGCGAACTGACCATGAGTTCGGACTTTCTCAACGCCAAGGAGCGCACCTGGCAGGCCATCTATGACTATGATTTCGCCGCGTCGGGCGTGCCGGGCCTGAAGACCCGGCTGCGCTATGTGCGGGGTGACAACATTGAGCTGGCAGCCTTCAATGCCGAGGAGCGCAAGGAGCGCGAGTTCCAGATGGAACTGGGCTACGTGATCCAGAGTGGCCCGCTGAAAAACCTCGGGCTGATGGCGCGCAAGTCGATCTACCGTAACGACTTCCCTGGTGGCGCGGCGTTTCGCGATGAAAACCAGACCCGCTTCCTGGTGCTCTACACCGTGGCGCTGTGGTAGGTCATCCGTCCTGGTAGACCTTCTTGAGCAAGCGCAGCAGCTCTGCACGTTCCTCGACGTCCAGGGCTGCGGTGGCGTCCAGGTCGCTTTGCGTGGCGATGTCCTTGAGTTGCTTGAGCAGCGCTTCACCGGGTTTGCTGAGGAAGATCCCGTAGGAGCGCTTGTCCGGTTTGCAACGCACGCGCACGGCGAGGGCGCGGCTTTCCAGTTTGTTCAGCAACGGCACCACCTGGGGCGGCTCGATGGCCAGGGCGCGCGCCAGGTCGGCCTGCATCAGCCCTGGGTTTTGCTCGATGATCGCCAGGGCCGAGAACTGCGCGGGGCGCAGGTCGTGGTCCGCCAGCCGGCTGATCAGGTTCTGGAACAGCTTGAGCTGGGCGCGGCGCATGGCATAACCGATCAGATCGTCCAGGGCTGAATCCAGCGGCGGCCGCCCCTCGTCGTGGTCGGGTAGGGCCTGGCTGGCGGCGATGTTGGAAGGCTTGGCCATGGGCAGTGCAGTCCTCAGAAGGTGGCGGTTAAGAAGGCTATCTAGTTTGCCGGGGTTGGCGAGCAATGGCTATGCCGGCTTTTTACGCCGCCCGAAAAAAACCTGGGTGCCGGCGCGAAAAATAGTGGTTATCTGGATTAATAGTTAATTGACATAACTATATTTGCGGTTTAATTTCGAATCATCTTCACACCAGAACAAGAGCGTACCGCCATGAGCAATTACGAAGGCCGTTGGACCACCGTCAAAGTCGAGATCGAGGAAGGCATTGCCTGGGTCATTCTCAATCGTCCGGAAAAACGCAACGCCATGAGCCCGACCCTCAACCGGGAAATGATCGACGTGCTGGAGACCCTCGAGCAGGACCCGGCCGCCGGTGTTCTGGTGCTGACCGGCGCCGGTGAAGCCTGGACCGCGGGCATGGACCTCAAGGAATACTTTCGCGAAGTGGACGCCGGCCCGGAAATCCTCCAGGAAAAAATCCGCCGCGAAGCCTCGCAATGGCAATGGAAGTTGCTGCGCATGTACGCCAAGCCGACCATCGCCATGGTCAATGGCTGGTGCTTCGGTGGCGGCTTCAGCCCGCTGGTGGCATGCGACCTGGCGATCTGCGCCGACGAAGCCACCTTCGGCCTCTCGGAAATCAACTGGGGCATCCCGCCGGGCAACCTGGTAAGCAAGGCCATGGCCGACACCGTGGGCCATCGCCAGTCGCTGTACTACATCATGACCGGCAAGACCTTCGACGGGCGCAAAGCCGCCGAAATGGGCCTGGTCAACGAGAGCGTACCGCTGGCCCAGCTGCGCGAAGTCACCATTGAGCTGGCGCGTAACCTGCTGGAGAAAAACCCGGTGGTGCTGCGTGCGGCCAAACATGGCTTCAAACGTTGCCGCGAACTGACCTGGGAGCAGAACGAGGATTACCTCTACGCCAAGCTCGATCAGTCGCGCTTGCTCGACACCGAGGGCGGTCGCGAGCAGGGTATGAAGCAGTTCCTCGACGACAAGAGCATCAAGCCTGGCCTGCAGGCGTATAAACGCTGAGACACGCGGCCCTCGGGCCGCGCTGCTGTGACCGAAGCTGAACGTATTCCCGATAAAGATAATAAAGAGGAATCACCATGCTGGACGTGCCCCTACTGATTGGCGGCCAGTCGTGCCCTGCCCGCGACGGTCGAACCTTTGAGCGTCGCAACCCGGTGACCGGTGACGTGGTCTCGCGGGTGGCCGCCGCCACCCTGGACGACGCCGACGCCGCCGTGGCCGCTGCCCAGGCCGCGTTCCCCACATGGGCGGCGCTGGCGCCCAACGAGCGCCGCACGCGTTTGCTCATTGCCGCCGAACACTTGCAGGCGCGCAGCGCCGAATTTATCGCCGCTGCCGGCGAGACCGGCGCCATGGCCAACTGGTATGGCTTTAACGTGCGCCTGGCGGCCAACATCCTGCGCGAAGCCGCGTCGATGACCACCCAGATCACGGGCGACGTGATCCCCTCCGATGTGCCCGGCAGTTTCGCCATGGCCTTGCGTCAGCCGTGCGGCGTGGTGCTGGGCATCGCGCCGTGGAATGCCCCGGTCATCCTCGCCACCCGCGCCATCGCCATGCCGCTGGCCTGCGGCAACACCGTGGTGCTCAAGGCGTCGGAGTTGAGCCCGGCGGTGCACCGTCTGATCGGCCAGGTGTTGCAAGACGCCGGCCTTGGCGATGGCGTGGTCAATGTGATCAGCAATGCCCCGGCGGATGCCGCCGCCATCGTCGAACGGCTGATCGCCAACCCGGCGGTGCGGCGGGTCAACTTCACCGGCTCCACCCATGTCGGACGGATTGTCGGCGAGCTAGCGGCACGTCACCTCAAGCCGGCGTTGCTGGAACTGGGCGGTAAAGCGCCGTTGCTGGTGCTCGACGACGCTGACCTGGATGCGGCGGTAGCGGCGGCGGCCTTTGGCGCCTATTTCAATCAGGGGCAGATCTGCATGTCCACCGAACGCCTGATTGTCGACGCCAAGGTCGCTGATGCGTTTGTCGCCAAGCTGGCGGCCAAGGTCGCGACCCTGCACGCGGGCGATCCCGCTGCGCCGGATTCTGTGCTGGGTTCCCTGGTGGATGCCAGCGCCGGAACGCGCATCAAGGCGCTGATCGACGACGCGCTGAGCAAAGGCGCACGCTTGGTGACGGGTGGGCAACTGGACGGCAGCATTCTGCAACCGACGCTGATCGATGGCGTCACCGAACACATGCGCCTGTACCGCGAAGAGTCCTTCGGCCCGGTGGCGGTGCTGCTGCGTGGTGAGGGTGATGAAGCGCTGCTGCGCCTGGCCAATGACTCCGAATTTGGCCTGTCGGCGGCGATCTTCAGCCGCGACACCGGGCGTGCCCTGGCGCTGGCGCAACGGGTGGAGTCGGGCATTTGCCACATCAACGGCCCGACCGTGCATGACGAAGCGCAGATGCCCTTCGGCGGGGTCAAGTCCAGCGGCTACGGCAGTTTCGGCGGCAAGGCTGCGATTGAACACTTTACGCAACTGCGCTGGGTGACCTTGCAGAACGGGCCACGGCACTATCCGATCTGAGCAGGCATCGCGACCTAACAATAACAAGGCGGCGTTGGCCCGCCTTGACGGAGGACATCCTTGTGAGTTCCGAATTCAGAGCGCAACCCCAGCCCGAGCAGCACCCGCCGCGATACCGCGCGGTGTCCATCGGCCATGCGCCGGTCGAGGTCACTGAAGAACAGGGCGTGCTGCATATGCGTTCCCTGGAACCCCTGGCCGAGTTGCCGCCGCGCTTACTCGACCGGCTGGTGCATTGGGCGCAGGTGCGGCCCGAGCAAACCTTTATCGCCGCACGCCAGGCCGACGGCGCGTGGCGCCGCGTCAGCTACCGGGAAATGCTCGACAGCGTGCGCGCCATTGCCCAGGGTTTACTCGGTTATGGGCTGTCGGCGCACAAGCCGTTGGCGCTGCTGTCGGGCAACGATATCGAGCATCTGCAGCTCGCGCTCGGCGCCATGTATGCCGGTATTCCCTATTGCCCGGTGTCGCCCGCGTACTCATTGTTGTCCCAGGATTTCGCCAAGCTGCGGCATGTGTGCGACCTGCTGCAGCCGGGGCTGGTGTTCGTCAGTGATGCGCTGGCATACCAGCGCGCGATCGACGCCGTGTTGCCGGCCGACACCCCGCTGATCTGCGTGCGCGGCCAAGTGTCGGGGCGCAGCCAGGCAAGCTTTGCGAGCCTGCTGCAAACGCCGGGTGGCGCCGAGGCCGAGGCGGCGTTTGACGCCACCGGGCCGGACAGCATCGCCAAATTTCTCTTCACCTCCGGCTCGACCAAGTTGCCCAAGGCGGTGGTCACCACCCAACGCATGCTCTGTGCCAACCAGCAGATGCTGTTGCAGACGTTTCCGGTGTTTGGCGAGGAACCGCCGGTGCTGGTGGACTGGCTGCCGTGGAATCACACCTTTGGCGGCAGCCACAACGTCGGCATCGTGCTCTACAACGGCGGCACGTTTTACCTGGACAATGGCAAACCCACCGCCCAGGGCATTGCCGAGACCCTGCGCAATCTCAAGGAGATTTCGCCCACCGCCTACCTGACCGTGCCCAAGGGCTGGGAAGAGCTGGTCACGGCCCTGGAACAGGACGCCGAGTTGCGCGAGCGCTTTTTTGCGCGAATGAAGCTGTTCTTTTTTGCGGCCGCCGGTCTCTCGCAACGGGTCTGGGACCGCCTCGACCGAGTGGCCGAGCAGCACTGTGGCGAGCGCATCCGCATGATGGCAGGGCTGGGCATGACCGAAGCCGCGCCGTCCTGCACCTTCACCACCGGGCCATTGTCGATGGCCGGTTACATCGGTTTGCCGGCACCGGGGTGCGAGGTGCGCCTGGTGCCGCTGGACGGTAAGTTCGAAGGGCGCTTTCGCGGGCCGCACATCATGCCGGGCTACTGGCGGGCGCCCGAGCAAACCGCCGAAGTATTCGATGAGCAGGGTTTTTACTGTTCGGGCGATGCGATCAAGCTCGCCGACCCTGAGCGGCCGCAACTGGGGCTGATGTTCGACGGGCGCATGGCCGAGGACTTCAAGCTGTCTTCCGGGGTGTTTGTCAGCGTCGGCCCGTTGCGCAATCGCGCGGTGCTCGAAGGCTCGCCGTACGTGCAGGACCTGGTGATCGCCGCGCCGGACCGTGAATGCCTGGGGGCCCTGGTTTTTCCCAGGCCCTACGAATGCCGTCGCCTGGCGGGCTTGAGCGTTGATGCCAGTGACGCCGAGGTACTGGCCAGCGCGCCGGTGCGCCAGTGGTTCGGCGACTGGTTGCAGCGCCTCAACCGCGAAGCCACCGGCAATGCCAGCCGCCTGGAGTGGATTGCCGTGCTCGACGAACCGGCGTCCATCGACCGTGGCGAAATCACCGACAAAGGCTCGATCAACCAGCGCGCAGTGCTGCAATGGCGCGCGGCCAAGGTCGAGGCGTTGTATCGCGGTGAAGACCCGACGATCCTGCGCGCCGAGCCCAAGGCGTGAGCGGCGCCGGGCAGTACGCGGCGTTTGCCGATGTAGCGATTTTCGACGCGGTGCGCACGCCCTGGGTCGACCTTGGCGGGGCGCTGTCGCAAGTGTCGCCGATCGACCTGGGCATCAAGGTCGGCCGCGAGGTGCTGGCCCGCGCCGGCATCGAAGCGCAGGCGGTGGACAGCGTACTGGCCGGCTCCATGGCCCAGGCCAGTTTCGATGCCTACTTGCTGCCACGGCATATCGGGTTGTACAGCGGTGTGGCGCAAGCGGTCCCGGCGCTGGGGGTGCAGCGCATCTGCGCCACCGGTTTCGAGCTGTTGCGCCAGGCCGCCGGGCAACTGCGCGATGGGACGCAACTGGCGTTGTGCGTGGCGGCTGAGTCGATGTCGCGCAACCCGATTGCCGCCTACACCCACCGGGGCGGGTTTCGCCTGGGGGGCGAGGTGCAATTCAAGGATTTCCTCTGGGAGGCGCTGTACGACCCGGCCCCGGCGGTGGACATGATCGCCACCGCCGACAACCTGGCGCGCCGATACGGCTTGAGCCGCGAGGCGGTGGATCGGTATGCCTGGGACAGTCACCAGCGCGCATTGCAGGCGCAACGTGATGGGGCCTGGGTGGAAGAGATCGTGGCGGTGGAGAGCCAGGTATTCGAACTTGAGGGGTACCAGCCGAGGGGGATCAGCCTGGCGCGCCAAGCCGGTACGGTCAGCGTGGACAGCCACCCACGGCCTACCGACCTGGGCGCCCTGGCGCGTTTGCGCGCGATTCATGCCGACGGTGTGCAAACCGCCGGCAACAGTTGTGCGGTGGTCGACGGCGCGGCGGCGGCGCTGGTAGGGCGAGCCTGCGACAGCACGCGCCCGGCGCTGGCCCGGCTGGTGGCCAGTGCGGTGGTGGGGGTGGCCCCGGAGTTCATGGGCATCGGCCCGGCCCCGGCGATTCGCCTGCTGTTGCAACGCAGCGGGCTGAGCCAGGGCGATATCGGCCGCTTCGAGATCAACGAGGCCCAGGCCGCGCAGGTGCTGGCGGTGGCCCAGGCGCTGGAACTGGACAGCACACGGCTTAACGTCGAGGGCGGCTCCCTTGCGCTCGGGCATCCGTTGGCCGCCACCGGGCTGCGGCTGGTCATGAGCCTGGCTCGGCAACTGCGTCGGCACCATTTGCGTTATGGGATTGCGGCTGCGTGCGTGGGGGGCGGGCAGGGGATGGCGTTGTTGATCGAAAACCCGGCCTGGCACCCGTGACGGCTCGGGAGCCGGCAACTACCTGACTGACATCGCGCGATCTAAATGTGAGAGGGGGCTTGCTCCCGATAGCGGTGCATCAATCACTCAGTGGTCGGCTGACAGACTGCCATCGGGGGCAAGCCCCTGCCACATTTTGATCTCCATACATCAGGTAGACCTCCGTCTGTTCTGGCTCTGGCGTTCGTCTGACGGCACCGCAGGCTTGCGGTACTATGGCGGCCCACGTTTTCTGGAAGTTGCCTGGATGAGTAAGCCCGGTCAATTGGTGCTGGTTGCGCTGCGCAAGATGATTGCCAGCGGCGAGTTGGCGGCAGGCGAGCGCTTGATGGAGATCCCCACGGCGCAACGCTTTGGTGTGTCGCGCATGCCGGTACGCATGGCGTTCCGTACCCTGGAGCAGGAAGGGTTGCTGGTGCCGTTTGGCGGGCGCGGGTATCAGGTGCGTTCGGTCAGCCCCGACGATATTGCCGGGGCGGTCGAAGTGCGCGGTGTGCTTGAAGGCCTGGCGGCGCGCCAGACCGCTGAGCGGGGCTTGTCCGACGAGGCGCGCAGGGTGCTTGAGCGTTGCCTGGTCGAAGGCGATCAACTGTTCGACAAGGGCTACGTCACCGAGGACGACCTGGAGGTCTACCACGACCTGAACATGCGTTTTCACCAGGTCATCGTCGAAGGCAGCCACAACCCGGCGATTGCCGATGCGCTGGCGCGCAACGATCACCTGCCGTTCGCCTCGGTGACGGCGCTGGCGGTGGACCGTGAGGACATGGCCCGCGAATACCGGCGCTTCAACTATGCCCACATGCAACACCATTCGGTGTTCGACGCCCTGGTCAATCGCCAGGGCGCCCGGGCCGAAGCCATCATGCGCGAACACGCCAATGCAACCTTGCGCTACGCCGAGATCTTCAGCAGCGCCACCGCCGATGCACGCATGAAGGTGATCTTGCCCGCGTCGTGACGCGGTTCAGATATCGAGCACCAGCAGCGCGGTTTTTGCGCGTGAGCAGCACGGCGTGAACTGGTCATTCAGGGCTTGTTCCTGCTCGGTGAGAAACAGGTCGCGGTGTTCCGGTATGCCTTCCAGCACGCGGGTCAGGCAGGTGCCGCAGATGCCTTGTTCGCAGGACACGGCAATCTCGATGCCGTGGTGTTCCAACACCTGGACCACGCTCTTGTCGGCCGGTACCTCATAGACTTGGCCGCTGCTGGCGATCCGTACCGAAAAGCTGCCGTCCAGGCTGTTGTCCAACGGCGCCGCCGAGAAGTATTCGCGGTGCAGGCAGTCCTCCTGCCAGCCCTGGGCGCGGGCGCTGTCGAGCACATGCTGCATGAAGCCGCCGGGGCCGCAGACATACAGGTGCACGTCGTCCGCCGGTGCCGCCAGTACCTGGGCGGTATTGAGCGCCGTGTCGGGTTGCTCATCGAAATGCAGGAATACCCGCTCGGCAAACGACGAATCCTTGAGGCGCTGCACAAACGCCGCGCGTTCACTGGCGCGGGCGCAGTAATGCAATTGGAAGTCGGCCCCGCCCTGGGCCAGGCGTTCGGCCATGCACAATATCGGCGTGATGCCGATGCCACCGGCGAACAACAGGCTGCGCCGGGCTTCATGGACCAACGGGAACAGGTTGCGCGGTTCGCTGATGGTCAGGCGGGCGCCTTCATGCACCTGTTCGTGCAGGCTGCGCGAGCCGCCCCGCGAGGCAGGGTCATTGAGCACGCCGATCAGGTAGCGATGGCGTTCCTCAGGGTGATTGCACAGGGAATACTGACGGGTCAGCCCATCGGGCAGGTGCACATCGATATGCGCCCCGGCACTGAACGGCGGCAAGGGTGCGCCATCGACACGGGCCAGTTCATAGCTGCAAATGTCCAGCGCCTCGACGCGCCGCGACGTCACCACCACCTCGATCATGATGGCGCTCCGGCGCGTTCGCGCGCGATCAGGCGCTCCAGGACCTTGCGCGACTGCACGCCACCAGCGTCGATATTCAGCTTGAGCAGGTTGCGCGTCGGGTGAGCGAGCAGGTTCTGTTGCTGGCGTTCGAGCATCTCCAGGTCTTCGCTGAAAATCTTGCCCTGGCCTTCGCGAATGCTGGCGGTGAGTGCTTCATCACGAGGGTTGAAATTGCGCGCCATGCCCCAGAAGTACCAGATCGACGTGTCGGTCTGCGGGGTGATGAAATCCACCACAATGCTCGCCGCCTTGTGTTCGGGCGCGGCGTGGTAACCGCCCTTGCCGGCATGGGCCACGCCGACTTCGATCAGCACATGGCTGGGCGGGGTAAAGCGACAGATCTGCCAGCGATCCACCGGCACGTCATCGGCCAGGTTATTGCCGCGCAGGGCCATTCGCCAGAACGGCGGCGCCATGATGTTTTCCATATGCCGGGCGGTGACCACTTCGTCGCCTTCCACCGTGGTCACGGGCGGCGCCTCGTCGATTTCCTTCTGGCCGATGCTGGAGGCATGCACGTAGGTTTCGTGGGTCAGGTCCATCAGGTTGTCGATCATCAGGCGGTAATCGCACTGGATATCGAACAGCCCGCCGCCATACGCCCACTCGTCACTCACGGCCCATTCCAAGTGATGAATCAGCGCAGGGTCGGCCTGGGCCTGATCACCCGGCCATACCCAGATAAAGCCGTAGCGCTCAACCGCCGCGAAGGTCTTGTTGCAGGGAAAACCGCGTACCCGCTGGCCAGGCATCTCAACCGTCTTGCCATCGCAGCCCATCACCAGGCCGTGATAGCCGCACACCAGGTTGCCGTTCTCGACATAGCCCAACGACAACGGCGCGCCACGATGGGGGCAGAAGTCCTCGACCGCCACCACCGCGCCTTCCAGGCCACGATAAAACACCATTTTTTCACCGCAGATCTGCCTGCCCAGCGGCTTGTGCGCGATTTCATCGGGGGTGCAGGCGACATACCACGTGTTCTTGGGGTACATGGTGACTCTCCAGGCAATGGATTATTTTTATTTGTTGGATCCATTAGATTGGAGGGGTAGGGGGTAGTCAAGCTGTGAAAGGGGGTTTAATGGGCGATTATCGAACAGCCTATTAATTAGTGGATCCATTAGTGAGATCCATGTGGGAGGGGGCTTGCTCCCGATAGCAGTGGGTCAGTGACAGATCCATTGACTGACACACCGCTATCGGGAGCAAGCCCCCTCCTACATTTGGTTCCCGGTATAGCCGGATTATCGTCAGTAACGAATCATCACCGACTTCAACTCGGTGTACTCCTCGATAAACGCGCCGCCAAACTCCCGGCCCACCCCCGAGCACTTGCTGCCCCCAAACGGCACCGCCGGGTCCAGCAACGTATGCATATTCACCCACACCGTACCCGCTTCAATGGCCGGCACCATCCGCAGCGCCTTGCCCAAATCATTAGTCCACAGGCTGGCGCTCAAGCCATAGGGCGTGTTGTTCATCAACGCCAGCAGTTCCTCCTCAGTGTCATACGGCAAAAACGTAGCGATCGGGCCAAAGGTCTCTTCGTTGAGCAAGGTGTCGTTGACCCCATTGGCCAGGATGATCGTCGGTTCGACGTAGCAACCCGGCCGGTCAAGCAGCCTGCCGCCGTGCACGATGCGGTTGTTTTGCGCTCGTGCCTTGTCAAAGAACGCGCCCAGTTTGAGTTGATGCTGACGGTTGGCGACCGGGCCGAACTCGGTGCGCTCATCCAGCGGCGAACCGATGTTCAGCGCGCTCAAGCGCTGCGCCAGTTTGTCCATGACCGCGTCGATCTGCGAGCGATGCACAAAGAAGCGTTCGGCCGCGGCGCAGATTTGCCCGGAGTGCAAAAAGCCCGCCTCGATGATGCCGTTGACCGCCGTTTCCAGGTCCACATCGGGCAGGAACCCCGCCGAGTTTTTCCCGCCCAGTTCCAGGGTGGCGCGGGTCAGCCCGGCGCCCATGGCGCTCTGGCCCACGGCAATGCCGGTGGGCACCGAGCCGGTAAACGACACCTTGTTGGTGCCGGGGTGTTCGACCAGCCCTTTGCCCACCAGGCCAGCACCGGTCAATACGTTGAGCGCACCCGGCGGCAGCCCGGCCTCCATCGCCAGTTCGGCGATGCGCAGGATGGTCAGCGGCGTGAACTCACTGGGCTTGATAATGATGCTGCAACCGGTCACCAGCGCCGAAGCGAGTTTCCACAGCGCGATCATGGTGGAGAAATTCCACGGCACGATCCCCACCACCACCCCGACCGGCTCGCGCAGGGTGAAGGCGGTGTAGCGTTCACCGGCGAACGAGGGCAGTGAGGGAGTGATGGTCTGCCCGGTGATTTTGCTGGCCCAGCCGGCGTAGTAGCGCAAAAAATGCGCGGCCTGGTCGACTTCGAAGGCGCGGGAAATCTGGATGATCTTGCCCGATTGGCAGGTTTCGATCTGCGCCAGTTCTTCGCGGTGCTGCTCTAGCAGGTCGGCCAGTTTGAACAACACCGTGCCGCGTGTCGCCGGGGCGACCTGGGACCATTGTTTGAAACCACGGCGCGCGGAGGCCACGGCTGCGTCGATGTCGGCCGCGTCGGCGTCGGCGACCTGGGCGATGACTTGGCCGGTGGCCGGGTTGATCACCTCCAACGTCTGGCCGCAGTGGCTCTGTACGTAGCCACCGTCGATAAACAGCGCGTGTTGTCGACGCAAAAACGCTTCGACCTGAGGCAGCAGTGGAATATCGCTCATGGGGTTTTCCTGGTCGTGAACAAAGAAAACCCCGAGGTTAAGCCACCGCTTCATGCCAGGCTTGACTGTGCCTGCCGCGTGCTATGTCTGTGGCTGCCAGGCCTATGAAAAGTGCAATCTTGGCTGTGGAACGTGCATTTTATGCCCCAGGGGCGCCCGCCATACTGGCCCTGCATCCGGCGCCCCGCCTCGATTCCTGTGGTTGTCCGGACATCCAATAATAAGCAGGGCCATCCATGAAAAAGCCAAACCCGCTCCTTGAAGACCTCAAGTCCATCCTGCCGACCATCGCGGCCAATGCTGCGCAGGCTGAACAGCACCGCCAGGTGCCCGCCGAGAATATGGCGTTGCTCAAGGGCATCGGCCTGCATCGTGCGTTCCAGCCCAAGGCGTTCGGCGGCATGGAGTTGTCGCTGCCACAGTTTGCCGACTGCATCGCCGCGCTCGCCGGGGCATGTGCCAGTACCGCCTGGGCCATGAGCCTGTTGTGCACCCACAGCCATCAGCTGGCGCTGTTCTCGGCCACCCTGCAACAGGAAGTCTGGGGCACCGACCCGAACGCCACGGCGAGCAGCAGCATCGCGCCCTTTGGGCGTACCGAAGAGGTCGAGGGCGGCGTGCTGTTCAGCGGTGAGATGGGCTGGAGCAGCGGCTGCGACCATGCCGAGTGGGCGATTGTCGGTTTCCGCCGGCCCAATGCCGAAGGCACGCAGGACTATTGCTTCGCCGTGCTGCCGCGCAGTGACTATCAGATCCGCGACGACTGGTTTGCCGCCGGCATGAAAGGTAGCGGCACCAAGACCCTGCTCATCGACAAGGCCTGGGTGCCGGAGCACCGTATCCAGAAGGCCAAGGACATGATGGAGGGCAAGTCCGCGGGCTTTGGCTTGTACCCCGACAGCAAGGTGTTCTACTCGCCGTACCGTCCGTATTTTGCCAGCGGCTTTTCCACCGTGAGCCTGGGCGTCGCCGAGCGCATGCTCGATGTGTTCCGCGAAAAGACCAAGACCCGCGTGCGCGCCTACACCGGGGCGGCGGTCGGCGCGGCCACGCCGGCGTTGATGCGGCTGGCCGAGTCGACGCATCAAGTGGGCGCCGCGCGTGCGTTTCTTGAAAAGACCTGGGCCGATCATGCCGAGCACAGTGAGCAGCAGCGCTACCCCAGCCGCGAAACCCTGGCGTTCTGGCGCACCAACCAGGCGTACGCCACCAAGATGTGCATCCAGGCGGTGGATCGCCTGTTTGAAGCCGCCGGCGGCAATGCCTGGTTCGAACACAACGAGATGCAACGCCTGTTCCGTGACTCGCACATGACCGGCGCCCATGCCTACACCGACTACGACGTGTGCGCGCAGATCCTCGGCCGCGAGCTGATGGGCCTGGAGCCCGACCCGAGCATGATCTGAACCCGTCTTTGATAACAACAATCAGGGCTGCGCCTGACGCAGCCCGGGAGTCTTGCATGTCTGAATCGACCTTCGACCCACGCGCCTTTCGCCGCGCCTTGGGCAACTTTGCCACCGGCGTGACCGTGGTCACCGCCGCCGACGCCAGCGGGCGCAAGGTGGGCGTCACCGCTAACAGCTTCAACTCCGTGTCGCTCGACCCACCGTTGGTGTTATGGAGTATCGACAAACGCTCCAACAGCCATGAAGTGTTCGAGCAGGCCAGTCATTTCGCGGTCAACGTGCTGGCGGCGGACCAGATCGACCTGTCGAACAATTTTGCCCGGCCCAAGGACGATCGCTTCGCCGAGATCGAGTACCAGCCAGGCGAGGGTGGCGCGCCGGTGTTCGCCGATTGTTCGGCGCGGTTTCACTGTGAGAACTACCAGCAGGTGGACGGCGGCGATCACTGGATCATGATCGGCAAGGTGGTGGCGTTCGATGACTTCGGGCGTGCGCCGCTGCTCTATCACCAGGGCGCCTACTCGATGGTCCTACCCCACACGCGCATGACCAAGCGTGACGACAGCCAGCCGCCGAGCAGCCATTTCCAGGGGCGCCTGAGCCACAACCTGTATTACCTGATGACCCAGGCGGTGCGCGCCTACCAATCGGCCTACCAACCCCGGCAACTGTCCACCGGCCTGCGCACCAACGAGGCGCGCATGCTGATGGTGCTGGAGAACGACGCCCGGCTGAGCGCCGGCGACCTGCTACGCGAGGTGGCCATGCCGGTGCGCGAAATCGACGAAGCCGTGGCCAACCTCAAGCGCAAGGGGCTGGTGAGCGACGACGACAGCGGCGTGCGCCTGACCGCTGCGGGCGTGGAGCAAACCGAAGACCTGTGGGCGATTGCGCGCGAACAGCAGGACAAGGTATTCGCTGAGTTCACTGAGGCGCAGATCGAAACGTTCAAGACGGTATTGAAGCAACTGATCCGCCATTGCTGATTGCTGCATGTGGCAAGGGAGCATGCTGCATCAGCACGCACCCCGGCGTGCCGCAGGCGCTGCGCGGGGCAGCGCCTGAAAGGGCTCAGAAGGGTACGGCCACGGTCAGTTGGCTGTAGAGGTTGGTGCCGTTGCCACCGACTTGGTTGCCGCCGGTGTCTGCGCCCTTTTTCGGTTGGTAGAGGCCCACCAGCGGGCTGATGATCAGGTGGCTGTTGACGGCCCATTCGGCGTAGAGGTCCAGCTCGCGAGCGTCCAGGTTCAGCGCATCGTGCTTGCGCAGGGTATTGAAATCGAAGTACAGCGCCGCAATCGTCAGGTTTTCCAATGGCGTGGCTTTGAGGCCGACATGGTGGACCCCGGTGTTGCTGTTGAACGGGCCGGCGTAATTGCCGGCCACTTCACCTTGATCCAGGTGCCGTAGCCGGTGCTGAGTCCGGTGAACAGCGGGTCCCATTTTTGCGAATAACGGGTGTAGCGATAGGTCAGTTTCGGTGCCCAACTGACGTCGGCGAAGGTGTAGCCGGCTTCGCCGTACCAGGCTTTTTCCGGCCCGGCGTCCTTGTCCTGCCAAGCGTATTCGAAGGCGAAACTGGCGTTGTCGATGCCCGCGCTGCCTTCGCCGCGCAGGCTGTAGGTGTTCATGCCGTCGCGCTGTTTCTGGAAGTCGCTGGCCCATGGGTCGGTGACGCCCATGCCGTGAACCCAGGTCAACCCCAGCGTACCGGCCGCCGCCGTGTAGTCGAGGGTGCCCGCCGCCAGCTCGGTTTCGGCCTGGGCGCGGTTGTCGGATTTGAGCCACAGCACCGAACCATGCAGGCCATCCTGCCCGCCCAGGCGCAGGACCGCCGTGCGGTCGAAGGCGTGGCGGGCGCCGAGGTAGAAACCGCCCCCGCGGTTCAACGTACCGTCAGCCGGGCCCTTGCCCAGGTTGGGGCCGTCGTCGTTGATCAAAAAACCACGGCCAACCTTGACCACCTGGCGGCCGATGGAAAAATCCACCCCGTCCTTGCCCAGTGCCGGGAACAGCTCGGCCGAGCGCCACCCGAGGTACGCGTCTTCGATTTTTGTGGTGCGTTCCGAACCCACGGTATTGCCCCCCGCATCGCCGTCGCCCCAGGTGCCGGAGCTGACCCAATTGAGGGCGCCATAACCGGTACCGTACCCGGCCAGGCCCTGATCGCCGCTGACCCCGTACTTGATGAACCCTTCGCGCCAGGTCGAGCCGCCCGGCATGCCATTGTAGTTGTGGCGGCTGTTGAACATCCCGTAGACCGCCAGGAAGTCGGCGTTGAGGTGGGTGTCTTCGTCGGCGTACAGCGCGTAGGCCTGGGCCGACGAATGGGTGATCAAGAGCGCGATGCCCAGGCCGACAGCCTTGGACAACGTGCGGGTTTTGAGTGTGTGCTCCATTTTTATAATCCCCAGCATGGTTAGGTGGAGGGCGCATTAAGTGGCTGGGAGCGGGGGAAGTCTTTCATCTGCGTGCCAGGTAATTGATCCTGCCCGCCAAGCGGTGTGCCGTGGCAGACAGCAACAAAAGTGACGGCACACATGGGCAAGACGCTCGGCGCGTTGGAGGCGCACAGTGATTTTCGCTCGAGGCCGTTTCGATCAGGGACTGGCTGGGGAGGGCTTCAACGCCGGCTCCTTGTACGGCTCGATGCATCCAATCAGAAATCCGCTTTCGAGGATCCGCACCATGTCGATCAATGACCGGCTCACGCAGCATTTGAAACGAGGCAGCGTCGGCTTTCCGACCGCGCTGGCCAGCACCATTGGCCTGATCATGGCCAGCCCGGTGATTCTCACCGCGACCATGGGTTTCGGGATCGGCGGCAGCGCCTTTGCGGTGGCCATGCTGATTGCGGTGGTGATGATGCTGGCGCAGGCGACCACCTTCGCCGAAGCCGCCGCGATCCTGCCGACCACCGGCTCGGTCTACGACTACATCAATTGCGGCATGGGCCGTTTTTTTGCGATCACCGGCACCTTGTCGGCGTACCTGATCGTGCATGTGTTTGCCGGTACCGCTGAAACCATTCTGTCCGGGGTCATGGCGCTGGTGAACTTCGAGCACCTCAACACCCTGGCGGAATCCGCCGGGGGCTCGTGGTTGCTCGGGGTCGGCTTCGTGGTGGTGTTCGGCATCTTGAATGCCTTTGGCGTCAGCGCCTTCGGCAGGGCCGAGATCATCCTGACCTTCGGCATGTGGACCACGTTGATGGTGTTCGGCGTGCTGGGCCTGATCGCGGCGCCGGCGGTGCAACTGGAGGGCTGGTTCGGTGTGTCACTGGTGGGCACCGACGTGGTCACCGTCCTGTCATTGGTAGGCATGGCGATGTTCATGTTTGTCGGTTGCGAGTTCGTCACGCCGTTGGCTCCGGACTTGCGCAATTCGGCCAGGGTGATGCCCAAGGCCATGCTGTTGGGCTTGCTCAGCGTGGCCACCTGTATGTTTATCTACGGCGCGGCGATGAAGCGCCAGGTCGAAAACGTGTTGCTGGATGCCGCCACCGGCGTGCACCTGCTGGACACGCCGATGGCGATTCCGCGCTTTGCCGAGCAGGTCATGGGGCAGGTCGGCCCGCTGTGGCTGGGCATCGGTTTTTTGTTTGCCGGTGCCGCCACCATCAACACGCTGATGGCGGGCGTGCCGCGCATCCTCTATGGCATGGCCGTGGACGGCGCGCTGCCCAAGGTGTTCACCTACCTGCACCCACGCTTCAAGACGCCGTTGCTGTGCATCCTGGTGGCGATGCTGATTCCGTGCCTGCACGCCCTGTGGTTGGGCGGCAACGCTGACAACATCATGCATCTGGTGCTGGCGGCGGTGTGTGCCTGGAGTTTCTCGTACCTGCTGGTGACGCTGTCGGTGGTGATCCTGCGCATTCGCCGTCCTGATCTGCCACGGGCCTATCGCTCGCCGTTCTTCCCGTTGCCACAAATCCTGTCCAGCATCGGCATCTTGCTCGGGATGTGGTTCATCACCCCGCCGGGCATGAACCCCGCCGACATCTACGTGCCGTTCGGCGTGATGCTGGCGATTACCGCTGCCTACGCGCTGTTCTGGACATTGGTGGTGCAAAAGGTCAATCCATTCAAGCCGGCGTCGGTCGAAGACGTGCTGGCCAAGGAGTTTTCCCATGAGCCTGGCAACCTTTACAACGAGCCTTTCGAGCATGCTGCAAAAGCTGTCTGAGCTGTTCAGTGCGCAACGCGCCCCGGCCGGCTATCGGCCCGGGGTCACGCTTGAATACCTGCGGCGCAACCTTGGCCTGGCAAGTTTTACCTCCACCGGGCCGGCCAGTGCGGTGTTCAGCCTGGACGCCAGTGGCCTTGAGGTGACGATTGTCGAGCGCACCGAAGCGCAACTGCTGATGCACCTGGTGATGACCGAGTTCAGGATTCAGTTGCCCGCTTCACAGCAGGGCAGCGCACGCTGGGACCTGCACCACCGCGGGTCGATTCGGCGCACGGGGCTGGCGTGTCGGCAACGGGCGGGCGAAGCGACTTTGCTGGCCCGGCTGGAGGCTGCGTTGGCGGGTGATGCGTCGTTGCACGAAGCCCTGATGGCGCTGGATTTCAAGCACCTGCGCATCGAGTTGCAGGCACAGCAATGGCGCGTCCGGCTGGAGCACATGGGCGGCAGCGAAGTGGTCAACCGCATGCCGGCGTTTCGTCGTTACATCGCCCTGAGCCCAGCCCAGCGCGCCAGTCTGTTCACGGTGCTGGCGGGCTTGCAGCGAGTGCTGAGCGGGTTGTGATGAGTTGGCATCATTAGTGCTTTTACAGTTGGGATGCTGTGCTTGTTGCGCCTATATAGATAACATGTTAACTATTGGCCGACAAAAACAATAAGCCACTGTGGAGTTGCCATGAGCACCTATCAATCTGCGCACCATGGATTGGAAACCTGGACTCGGGATTTGCGCGCGGCCTGCGGCCATTTCGACACGGAACTGGCGTTTAACCGCTCACTGTTTATCGGTGAGGTGTCCAAGCGCGAGCGCGGTGGCCTGTCACTGGCCAACCTGCGCACCAATGCCGGGCTGATCAAGCGCGAACGACCCAACGCCGATCACGATAGGGACCAGCATTGTTTTCTCGTCAGCCAACGCAGTGGCTATTGCCAGATCACCCAGAACGGCCAGGTGGTGCAACTGGCCCCCGGCGACATGCTGCTGATGGACTCCACGGGCTCGATCGAGATCAGCCCGTTTGGCCTGATCGAACACGCCTCGCTGTCACTCTCGCGCAATGAAGTGTGCAAGCAACTGGGTGGCGCCGCGAAAACCTTCGGCAAGATCTCGTCGAGCAAGGCCTGTGGCCGCATGCTCCATGTGCTGATGGACCAACTGTGCCGGGAAGGGTTGGGCGACCAGGACCCGAACGAGGAGGCGCAGGCCCTGCAAGCGGCGTTTGTATCCTTGCTCGGTTCCGCCTTCGAAGCGCATGACGCGCCCGGTGAGGGCATGGCCTGCCTGCAGGGCAACAACCTGCGCAGCTATGTGCAGAAAGTCATCGACGAGTCGCTGACCCAGCCCGGCCTGAGCCCCGTGGGCCTGGCCAGTCGCTTGAATATCTCGGTGCGGCATTTGTACCGTTTGTTCGAAGAACAGGACGACAGTGTCTGCCGCTACATCCAGCGTGCGCGGCTCAAGCGCAGCGCGGATGACTTGACCAACCCGTTCCTCAAGAGCGAGTCGATCACCTCGATTGCCTACAAGTGGGGCTTCACCGACTCGGCGCACTTCAGTCGCTCGTTCAAGAAGCAATTCGAGCTGTCGCCCAAGGATTTTCGTTCGACCCATCTGCAACAGGCGGTGGGCGCGGTTTAGGTGGCCTTGTTTCACCTCAGGCAACATCACGGCTCGGGAGCAGGCAACTACCCAACTGATGCCCCGCGATCCAACTGTGGGTTATGCCTGACAGGCCTTACTTCACTTCGGGCAACGTCGACCCGCCATCCACAATGATGGTCTGCCCGGTGATGTAGCTCGCCAGGTCCGAGGCCAGAAACAGCATGGCCCCGGCAATGTCCTGCGGCGCGCCGAGGCGGCCGAGTGGCACGCGGCTGGCGATGTCGGCGTTGACCTGAGCATCGCCCAGGTTGCCCATGGCCGGCGTGGCGATCATCCCCGGTTCCACGCCGTTGACCCTTACCCGGTTGCCGGCCAGTTCCAGTGCGGCACTGCGGATAAACCCGTTGACCCCGGCCTTTGACGCGGCGTAGTGGCTCAGCCCCGGATAGGCGACCCGTGGCCCGGTGACCGATGAGGTGACCAGCACGCAACCGCCGCCTTGACGCTGAAACATCGGCAAGGCGGCCTGGGTCAGCCAGAACAGCGCCGAGAGGTTGACCGCCAGCGTGCGCTCCAGCACGGCCGGGGTGATCTGCTCGAACGCGGTCAACGGAAAATAGCCAGCGTTGTGCACCAGGATGTCCAGGCGGCCCCAGTCGCGCTCGATGCCTTTGATCCCGTCGAACACCGCCGTCGCCTCGGCCAGATCGAGTTCGATGGCTTGGACCCTGCACCCCCGCGCAGCCAATTCGTCGGCCAACGCCTGGGCTTGCGCCCGACGCAGGTCAACGATCATCACGCGCGCGCCACGCAGCGCAAACGCTTCGACAACGGCCCGGCCGATGCCTTGCGCGCCGCCGGTGACCAGCACGCTTTTGCCGCTGAAATCGAGGTCTTCAGACATAGGGCTGCTCCATATGGGCGTAGGCCAGGGTCGGTACATCGACGATGCTCGAACCACCGTCGGCGACCACGCTGGCACCGGTGATGATCGAGGCGTCGGGGCCGGCCAGGAAGCGGCATACCCTGGCAATTTCTTCGGCGCTGGCGGGACGCCGCAACGGTACGTCGGCGCACACACGGGCGTAGGCCTGCTGCAGCGTATCGCCGTGGAAGTTCATCAAGGGCTGCATCTCCTCGTCGGCCATCGGCGTGGTGACCCAGCCAGGGCACACGGCGTTCACTCGCACGCCACGCGGCCCGTAGTCCCGCGCCAGTGAGCGGTTAAGCCCGAGCAGTGCGTGTTTGGCGGTGGTGTAGCCGCACACCTCGGGCCCGGCGGCCAACGACGCGATGGAGCCCAGCAGCACGATGCACCCGGCGCTCTCGATCAGCAGCGGCAGGCAGGCGCGGGCGCTGTAGAACGCGCTGTCCAGGTTGCTGCGCAGCGCCGCTACCCAGGTGGCCGGGCTGGTTTGGCTGGCGCTGCCCACGCCATGCCCACCGGCACAGGCCAGCAGCACATCGAGTCGGCCATGGTGTGCGCGAATCTGTGCGACGAACCTGTCCCACGTATCCGGGCAGGCCGCGTCGCCGACCAGCACCAGGCCACCGGTTTGTGCGGCGACCTGCTCCAATGGCTCGCGACGCCGGCCGATCAGCACCAGGTTGGCGCCTTCGGCAGCATACAGCCGCGCGCAGGCGGCACCGATGCCCGTGCCGGCACCGGTGATGACCACGGTTCGGGCGTCAGGCATCGGGATACTCCGTATGGTTGAGGACCTGGCAGTAGGAACTGACCGGAAAGTTCGACAGCTCATCGAAGGACGCACCGGCGTAGCCGAAAATCTTGCCGTCGCTGCGGTGCTGTTGCAGATCGATCAACACCAGGCCGAGGGTCGGGATGATCTTTTCGCGCCAGACGAACAGGTACAACTGGTCGGCAATCTTGTAGTAGTGGCAGCGATCGGTATCGCACAGGCCCTGTTCGACACCCTTGATGCACTGCCAGGAGTAGAACTGATCGTTCAGGTAAATGTGCTCGTAGACCTCGCTGGGGCTGTAGCGGTACAGGTTGCGCAAGCCGGTCAGTTCCTGGGTCGGTGCGTGCGGGCACTGGCCAGCCTGCCAGGGTTGATTCAGGCTGCCCTGTAGAAATTCCACGTGCACCGAGGTCAGGGCCTTGCCGGCCAGCGCGCGGCTGTACAGACCTTGTTCGGTTTGCTCGCGGCTCGGCATGCTGCCGATCACGGCGGTGAACGACGACGTGGCGGTATCCAGCACCAGGCTGATCGACCAGGCTTGCCCGGCTTCGTGCTTGATGAAATCGACCAGGTACAGGCCCGGACGCACCGAGGTGGCGCGGTAGGCGGCCGCACCGCTGGAGTGACCATCGGCGGCGTTCCAGTGCAGCGTGTCGGTTTCAAAGCGGTGCTCGATCTGCCAGCCGTTGGCGAAGTACAGCGTGAACGTCTTGCCGTTGAGGTCGGCCAGGTTGGGCAGGATAAAGGCTTCAGGGGCGAAACCGTCGGCAAGGGCGCCTACGGTGATCCAGTCGGATGGGGTGGTCATTGCATGGCTCCACGGGGTTGAGTTGACAACCCGGAGCATGCGGTGGGGAAGGGCGCGCGCCTATCAACCGAATGGTTGACCCCGCTTAAAGAAACAGCGCCGCCACCAGCTCGGTGCGGCTGCTGACGCCTGTTTTGCGAAACAGGTGAATCAGGTGGGTCTTGACGGTGGGCAGGCCGACGTCCAGCGCCTGGGCCAATTGTTTGTTGCTCGCGCCTTGGCGAAGCAACCAGGCGATCTGGCGCTCCTTGGGGGTAAGCCCGGCCAACCCGTCGTCTGTGGGCTGCATGTTAGCCACGGCCATTTGCAGCATCACCTGCAAGGCATTCAACTGGGCCAACTGGTCGAGGGTGAACACCCCTTGTTCAGCCGTGCGCAGCAGCGAGATGGCGGCCTGGGGCTGGTCGGCGCGATGGGCGACGATCTCCACCACATCGACCACCCCGTAGCGCGCCAGAAAGTCGCGGTAGCGGCGGCTGTCACGCAGCGGCTGCCGGGCCATGGCCAGCCCCAGCGGCACCACGGTGAGCCCGGTGGACAGGCAGTTGCGCGGCTGCAACGGATCGAATTGGCGGTAGTTGTCCAGGTAATCGCGGTGCATCTCACCGCTCATGCCCAGCAGCCTGAAATCACGGGCTTGCAGGTGGCGGTCGACGCAATAGAACGCCGCCTGGCTGGCGGGTACGAGTTGGGTGAAAGCCTGCAGGCAGTGGCCGGCGACTTCCTGGGCGGGGATGGCGTGCATGGTCGGTTACCTGCGCCGGAAAAAACGCTGCCGGCACACGCCGGCAGCGGGAGCGATCAGCCTACCGCAAAATAGTGCTTCACGAAGCTCTCGCTGACCACGTCCCACAGCACCGGTGTGCCTTTGGTCACGAACCAGCTGTCGCCGGCCTTGTAGCGGGTGCTCTGGCCGGTGCTTTCGTCGGTCAGTACCACTTCGCCGGTGACCACGGTGGCCTGTTCGGCGAACGGGTAGACCATGCGGAACTTGCCTTGGGTGGTGCCGAAATAGGCACTGCTGACCGGGTCGGTCGGGGCGCCGAAGGTCATCTTGCCGAAGGCCTTGACCTCGCCTTCGAGGATCTCGGAGCCGAGGTCGGCAACCGTGCCCCAGGGGTCGAGCTCCGATAATTGAATGTCTTTCTTCAGGGGGGTAACGGGCATGGCGGTTCTCCTGTGAATGAAACAGCGGGGGCTCAACGGCGACCGTTGAAGTAGCCCGACAGTTGGTGAAGGCTTTTGCCGGCGGTGAGCAGCAGCGGGCGGATATGGTCTTTGCCGAGGATCTGTGCGTGTTTGACCGAGCTGATCAGGTCATAGCGCGAAGAGCCTTCGCTCATGCCCTCGGCCAATACCTTGCAGATAATGTGGCTGGGCGTGACCCCGAAGCCGGCGTAGCCCTGCACGTAAAACGCGTTGGGGCGACCGCTGAGCGTGCCGATCTGCGGGAACAGGTTGGCCCCGGTCGCCATCGGCCCGCCCCAGGCCAGGTCGATCCTCACGTCCTTGAGGTACGGGAAAATCTTCAACATCAGGTTGCGGTTCCAGGCCTTGAGGTCCAGCGGGATGTGCTCGACAAAAGGCGTGGCGGCGCCGAACAGCAGGCGGTTTTCGCGGGTGACGCGGTAGTAGTCGATCACCGGGCGAATGTCGCTGTAGGCCCCGCGTATAGGGCTGATACGGTTGATCATCTCGTCCGACAGCGGTTCGGTCATCAGTTGGAAGGCGTAGGTGTTGACGGTGGTCTGGTGCAACTCGGGTTCAAGCTTGTTGAGGAAACTGTCGCAGGCCCACAGCAACTTGGCGGCCCTGACCGAACCACGGCCGGTGCGCACGGTGATGCGCTCGCCATAGCTGATTTCCAGGGCCGGGCTGTGCTCGAAGATGCGCACGCCATGCCCGGCCAACGCCTTGGCTTCGCCCAGCAACAGGTTGAGCGAGTGCACATGCCCGCCGCCCATGTGCAGCAACGCGCTGCTGTAGGCGTCGGAACCAATGATCTGCTTGACCTCGGACCCCGCCATGAAGCGGATTTCGTCCTTGGTGTTGATGGATTTGAAGTCCTTCTCCCAGGCGCGCAGGGTTTTTTCCTGGCGGGCATTGAAGCCCATGTAGCCGTAGCCGTGGCAGAAGTCGGCGTCGATGGAATATTTGGCGATGCGGTCCTTGATGATGCCGGCGCCCAGCTCGCTGATTTCAAAGATCTGGCGCAGGCCTTCGTCACCGACTTGCTGCTTGATCTTTTCCAGGTCATGGCCGATCCCCGCCATGATTTGCCCGCCATTGCGGCCCGTGCCACCGAAGCCCAGGTAGCGCGCCTCAAGCACCACGATGTTGGTGATGCCTTTTTCGGCGAGTTCCAGCGCGGTGTTGATGCCGGAGAAACCACCACCAATCACCACCACGTCGGCGTCTACGTCCTGTTCGAGGGTCGGGAAGCTGAGGTTGTATTTTTTGGTGGCCGAATAGTAGGTGGGCGTTTCGATATTAATCATTGCGCAGCCTGGAAAAGTGAAGGGGAACTCACTGCAGAGCCGGGTTTGAGCTCTATGCTTGTTGGCTGCTATTAGGTGCCTTCCGCGCGTTAGGTGTCTTGATTCTGTGTGCCGCCGCGCTTGACCGTGGCTGCCACTGAAGCCTGCGTAAGGGTAAAGCTGCACACGGGGGGCCGGTGCCGATGCTAGAATCTTGTTAATCTGTTAACTAAATACGACGTCGACCTTTATATGCCTCAATTGCGCCAATCCCTGACCCTCAGTTTGCTCCATGCGCGGGAAGCCGCCATGGGGTTTTTTCGTCCTTCATTGAACCAGCACGGGTTGACCGAGCAGCAATGGCGGGTCATCCGGATCTTGAGCCAGCATCCAGAGCTGGAGATCAATCGCCTGGCCGAGTTGGCCTGCATCCTCAAGCCAAGCATGACGGGGGTGCTGGTACGCATGGAGGCGGCGGGCATGGTCGAGCGGCGCAAGGCGCACCAGGATCAACGGCGCGTGCTGGTGCGGCTGGCCGAGAAGGGGCACGCTTGTTTTGCTTCGATGAGCCAGTGCATGGAGGCCAATTATCAGCGCTTGCAAGCGGGGTTTGGCGAGGAGAAGTTGCAGACGCTTCTGGGTTTGCTCAATGAGCTCAAAACCCTGAAGCGCTGAGCCGAGACTGCAACTGTTAGGACAGTCTGATACACCGCTATCGGGAGCAAGCCCCCTCCCACAGGGGATCTCCATTTATCTTGAGATCTTGCCGGGGCTTTAGGCCGAACACCTCAACCCCTCGCTATCGCACGCTCTAGTAAATAGCTCCCGCCGCGTTGGCGGGCGCCGCTGAACCCTTGAACGCTGCCGCCAGGCTTTGCAGCCCACGCATCAGCACCGTGGTGTCCACGCCCACCGCGACGAACGCCGCGCCCAGTTCGATGTAGCGCCTGGCCAATGCCGGGTCGGCACTGAGAATGCCGGCTGCCTTGCCGGCCTGGCGGATGCGGGCGATGGCGTCTTCAATCGCCGCCTGCACCTCGGGGTGCCCGGGGTTGCCGCGATGGCCCATTGAGGCGCTCAGGTCGGCCGGCCCGATGAACACGCCGTCGACGCCTTCCACGGCCGCGATGGCGTCCAGGTTGGCCAGGCCTTCGCGGCTTTCGATCTGCACCAGCAGGCACATTTGCGCATCGGCCTGGTCGAGGTAACCGGCGATGCTGTTCCAGCGCGATGCCCGTGCCAGCGCACTGCCGACGCCGCGCACCCCGTTGGGCGGGTAATGGATGGCGTTCACCAGTGCTTGCGCCTGCGCTGCACTTTCGACCATCGGCACCAGCAAGGTCTGCGCACCGATGTCCAGTACTTGCTTGATCAAGGCGGTATCGCCGATCACCGGCCGGATCACCGGGTGGCTGGGGTAAGGCGCTACGGCCTGGAGCTGGCCGAGCATGCCGCGCAGGTCGTTGGGCGCGTGTTCGCCGTCGATCAGCAGCCAATCGAAGCCGGCGTTGGCGGCCAGTTCCGCGCAGTAGGCATCGGCCAGTCCCAGCCACAGGCCGATCTGCGTTTCGCCGCTGCGCAGGCGTTGTTTGAAGGTGTTCACAGGCATATCCATCGAGCAATCCTCCACTTACACAAAACGGCAGGCAATCGAGCCGAGCATGTCGTAGTCGACATGGAAGGTATCGCCGGGGTTGGCCGCCACCGGGCGGGTGAAGGAGCCGCCCAGGATGATTTGCCCAGGTTGCAGGGTGACGTCGTAGGCGGCCAGTTTGTTGGCGAGCCAGGCTACGCCCTTGGCCGGGTGGTTGAGTACGGCGGCCGATACGCCGGACTCTTCGATCACGCCGTTGCGGTACAACACGGCGGGCACCTTGCGCAGGTCGATCTCGGTGGGGCGCACGGCGCGTCCGCCCATCACCACGCCGGCGTTGGCCGCGTTATCGGAAATGGTGTCGAACACCTTGCGGGTCGCCTGGGTGTGCGGGTCGACCTGCTGGATGCGCGCGTCGATGATCTCCAGCGCCGGGATCACCCATTCGGTGGCGTCCAGCACGTCGAATACGGTCACATTCGGGCCTTTGAGCGGCTTGCCCAGGATGAACGCCAATTCGACCTCGACGCGCGGCACGATAAAGCGCTCGAAGGGAATATCGCTGCCTTCGTCGAAGAACATGTCGTCGAGCAGCGCACCGTAATCCGGCTCGCTGATGTTGGAAGACACCTGCATGGCGCGTGAGGTCAGGCCGATCTTGTGGCCGACCAGTTTGCGCCCGTCGCGGATTTTTTGCGCGACCCACGCACGCTGAATGGCGTAGGCGTCGTCAAGGGTGATTGCCGGGTGCTCCAGGGAAAACTGGCGCACCTGCTCGCGGGAGCGTTCCGCCTGGTCGAGGCGGGCGGCGGCTTGCTGGATAAGCGGTTGATCGAGCATGACAAGGGTCTCTTAGTGAGGGTTGACGATGGCCGCCTGGGTGCGCAGCACCAGCACGCCACCGAGTGCAATCAGCAATGCCAGGACGTACAGGGCCAGGCTGGCGCTGTGGGTGGTGTCGCGCATCCAGCCGATCAGGTAGGGCGCGAAGAACGAAGCGATGCTGCCCAAGGAGCTGATCAAGGCAATGCCGGCGGCCTGGGTGTGGTTGGACAGGAACGCTGGCGGTAGCTGCCAGAACATCGGCAACGCCGCGCTGGCGCCCATGCCGGCGATGATCAGGCCGCCCAGCACCAGGGCCGGGTTGGCCGGGGCGAGCCCGGCGATGGCGATGCCGCCCGCCGCCATCAGCAACGGCACGCACAGGTGCCAGCGGCGTTCACGGTGCCGGTCGGACGAGCGCCCGCAGCCGATCATGAAAAAACAACCGGCCAGGTACGGCACCGCACTGAGCAACCCGACCTTGCCGTCGCTGCCGACCCCGGCGCCGTGAATCAGCGTCGGCATCCAGAACGCCAAGGTGTTGACCGCCAGCATCACCGCGAAATACACCGCCACCAGCAACCACACCTGGCGGTTGTGCAGGATGGCGGAGAACGAGGTGATGGATTTGCGTTGTTCTTCGCCGTGCAGTTGCTCGCGCAGTTGTTGTTTTTGCGCAGGCGTCAGCCAGGTAACGGTCTCGAAACTGTCCGGCAGGCATTTGAGCACCACCAGCCCGAGCAGGATGACCGGCGCGCCCTCGATCACGAACATCCACTGCCAGCCGCGCAGGCCGCCCAGGTCATGAAAATGTTCGAGGATGCCGCCCGAGAGCGGCCCGCCGATCACCCCGGCCATCGGCACCGCAATCGCGAACAAGGCGGTGATTTGCGCACGCCGGCCTGCCGGGTACCAACGGTTCAGGAACACCAGGATGCCCGGAAAGAAACCCGCCTCGGCCACCCCGAGTAAAAAGCGCAGCACATAAAAGCCCATCGCGCTGTCGACCAGGAACATGCAGGTCGACAGCGCGCCCCACACCACCATCAGCGTGGCAATCCAGCGGCGCGGGCCGACACGGTCCAGGGCCATGTTGCTCGGCACGCCGAACAGCGCATAGGCGATGAAGAACAGACCGGCACCGAAGCCATAGACGGTGTCGCTGAAGTTCAGGTCGGTACTCATCTGCATCTTGGCGAAGCCGATGTTGATGCGGTCGAGGTGTGCGAACAGATAACAGATCAACAACAGCGGCATCAGCCGCCAGGTGATGAGGCCGTGTGTGCGGTCGCGGGCGATGGTGGCCGGTGTGTCGGCGGTATTGGCTGTGCTCATGGTTTTATACTTTTTGTCTGAGAGGCCGATGGAACGAACGGGCAGGGCGGGTTAGCCCACCTGTGCCTTGAGGAAAGCGTGCACATTGTTCTGCTTGAAATTGAGCTGTTCGTGCAGTTCGACCATTTCAAACGACAAGGCCAGCAGGCGTTGGGCTTGCAGCGCGGCGAAGTGCGCGGTGATCACCTCGAAGAGTTTTTCGGCGACCTTCTGCCGGGTTGCCAGGTCGCGGCCATGGCCGACTTTCAGGGTCATGTGCACGAAAGCGTAGTCGTGCTTGCCGTCAGCCATGCGCCAGGTGTCCAGGCGCACGCCACGGCTGCGGATGCCGCCCAGCGGGAACACGCCGCTGTCACCCAGGGTGGCGTGGACTTTTTCGAACAGGCCGGGCAGGTCCGCCTGCTGTTCGAGGTTGTCGGTGTACTCAGCGATGAAGTGGGGCATGGTGGCTCCTTCTGGCCGCGCGGGGATGCCGGGCGGCCATGCGGTCAAACAGGGAAAATGGCGTTGATCTGCCCGGTGCCCGAGCTGCCGAAGGGTTCGGTGATGATCTCGGCGGGCTGGGTGTAATCCGGCCCGCCAAGCAACCCCAGAAGCATCGCGGTGTCGTGCATCTTGCCTTCGCCAAAACAGTGCTCGGCGTAGTCGGGGAGCATGGCGCAGAATTCTTTCCAGCGACCCTGGCGCCACAGCTCCACCACATGCAGGTCGACCTGCTTGTCGAACTCGCGCGTCCAGTTGTGGATATTGGCTTCGGCGTTGCGGTCGTCGCTGAAGCGGTGCGACAGCGACCCCGAGGCCAGCACCACGACTTTGCGATCGCTCTTTTCGATGGCCCGGCGTACGGCGGCGCCGAAGGTGAAGCTGTCTTGCAGGCGGTGCCAGGCGCACCAGGCGGCAATCGAGACCACGTTGAGTTTCTGATCGTCCGGCACGCCCATGTGCATGTAGCGCATCGGCACCAGCGTGCCGTATTCCAGCTCCAGGCTCGGAATGTTGTGGGCCAGGGTACGCACGTCGGCGGCGTTGGCCTCCAGCGCGATCAGCTCGCCCAGCTCCGGGCAGCCCGGGTACTCGTACTCCATGTTCTTGATGAAGTGCGGCAGTTCGTTGCTGGTGTAGATACCCTTGAAGTGCTCGCCGCTGTTGACGTGATAGGCGCTGTTGACCAGCCAGTGCACATCGAACACCACGGCGGTATCGGCGCCCAGTTCGCGGGCACGCCGGCCGATTTCCTTGTGGCCGGCAATCGCCGCCTCACGGCAGCCATGGTGTTTGCCGGGCAGCTCCGACAAATACATCGAGGGGACGTGGCAGATTTTCGCGGCCAGGACGACTTCGCCCATGATGATTCTCCTGAAATTGTTGTTGTTGTCTTAGGGGATTTTGGTGTTGCTCAGACGCCCCAGCGTGGAATGTGATGACTGCCCATCGAGATGCACACGTTCTTGATTTCGGCGAACACCTCGAAGCTGTACTGGCCGCCTTCACGGCCGGTGCCGGAACCTTTCACCCCGCCGAACGGCTGGCGCAGGTCGCGCACGTTCTGGCTGTTGATGAATACCATGCCGGCTTCGATGCCATGGGCCAGACGATGCGCCTTGCCGATGTCCTGGGTCCAGATGTAAGACGCCAGGCCGTATTCGGTATCGTTGGCCAGTTGCAGGGCGCTGGCTTCGTCCTTGAACGGAATCAGGCAGACCACCGGGCCGAAGATTTCTTCCTGGGCAATGCGCATGTTGTTGTTCACATCGGCAAACACCGTCGGCTGGATGAACTGGCCTTTGCTCAAGTGCGCCGCCAGGTTGGCCGGGCGCTCCAGGCCGCCGGCGAGCAGGGTGGCGCCTTCTTCGAGGCCGATCTTGATGTAGCCGGTGACCTTGTCGTAGTGGGCCTGGGTGATCATCGAGCCGACCTGGGTCTTCGGGTCTTGCGGGTCGCCGACAATCAGGCGTTTGGCGCGCGCGGCAAACTCGGCGACGAACTGCGGGTAAACGCTTTCCTGGATAAAGATCCGGCTGCCGGCGGTGCAGCGTTCGCCGTTGAGCGAAAAAATCGTAAACAGCGCCGCGTCGAGGGCACGCTCAAGGTCGGCGTCTTCGAAGATCAGCACCGGCGATTTGCCGCCCAGTTCCATGGAGTATTTTTTCAGCCCGGCGGTCTGCATGATCTTCTTGCCGGTGGCGGTGCCGCCGGTGAACGAAATCGCGCGCACGTCCGGGTGGCGCACCAATGCATCGCCGGCGGTGGCGCCGTAACCCTGGATCACGTTCAGCACGCCATTGGGGATGCCGGCTTCGACGGCCAGGCGCCCCAGTTCGTTGGCGGTCAGCGGTGACAGCTCGGACATCTTCAGCACGGCGGTATTGCCCAGCGCCAGGCATGGCGCGGTCTTCCAGGTGGCGGTCATGAACGGCACGTTCCATGGCGAGACCAATGCGCAAACCCCTACCGGTTGGTACAGGGTGTAGTTGAGCATTTGGTCATCGACCGGGTAGCTGTGACCGTCCATGCGCGTGCAGACTTCGGCGAAGAAATCGAAGTTGTGTGATGCACGTGGAATCAACACGTTTTTGGTCTGGTGAATCGGCAGGCCCGTGTCCAGGGTTTCGAGTTCAGCCAGGCGCGGTACGTTCTGTTCGATCAGCTCGCCGAGCCTGCGCATCAGGCGCGCGCGTTCTTTGGCGGGGGTGCCGGCCCATTTCGGAAAGGCTTCCTTGGCCGCCGCCACCGCCTGCGCCACTTCCTCGGCGCCGCCGCTGGCGACTTCACCGATGGCGTCACCGGTGGCCGGGTTGTAGTTGACGAACACGTCTTTGCTTTCGACCTCACGGCCGTTGATCCAATGGTTGATCATGCTGTTCAAGCCTCTTTACGGGCGTTGAAGAACGCCGCTTCGCTGACAATTCGATTGACCAGGCGGCCTACGCCTTCGACTTCCACCACCACTTCATCGCCGGGCACGACGTCGGCCAGGCCTTCTGGCGTACCCGTGGCGATCATGTCGCCGGGCTGCAAGGTCATGAAGCTGGACAGGTATTCGATCAGGTAGGGGATGTCGAAAATCATGTCCTTTGTGCTGCCTTCCTGGCGCAGCTCACCGTTGATCCAGGTGCGCAGCCTCAGGTTGCTCGGGTCGGGCACATCGGCCACGTCGATGAGCCACGGGCCGACAGGCGTGGTGGCGTCGCGGTTTTTCACGCGCAGGTTGGGGCGGTAGTAGTTTTCCAGGTAGTCACGAATGGCGTAGTCGTTGCACACCGTGTAGCCGGCCACGTAGTCCAGGGCGTGTTCGCGCTTGACGTTGCGCGCAGGTTTACCGATGACGGCCACCAGTTCGCACTCGTAGTGCATGTAGGCGACGTTATCCGGGCGCCAGGTCACCTGGTTGTGGCCGGTGTAGGTGCCGGGGGACTTGATGAAGGCCAGCGGCTCGGTGGGCGGCTTGAACGCCAGTTCGGCGGCGTGGTCGGCGTAGTTCAGGCCCAGGGCGAACATGCTGCCGGTGGCCGGTGGCAGCCACTGGACCTGGTCCTCGGCCAGCAGCCGACCATCGGCCAGGCGCACGGCGTTGTTGTCTTCGACATGGGCGAGGTGGACTTCGCCTTCAAATTGGATACGGGCGTGTTTCATGCAAGCTCCTGTTACTCGGCCACGACGTGGTTGGCGAGGCGGCCCAAACCGCTGATTTCAACTTCGATGGTGTCGCCCGGCTGCACATCGACACGACCTTGCGGGGTGCCGGTGATCAACACGTCGCCGGCGTGCAGGGTCATGAACTCGCTGATTTCGGCGATCAGCAAAGGAATGTTGCGCACGAAGTTGGCGGTGGTGTCTTGCTGGCGAACCTCACCGTTGACGTACAGCGTGATCGCCAGGCTATGGGGGTCGGTGACTTGCGCGGTGGGGATCAACTCGGGCCCCACGGCACAAAAACCATCACGGCATTTGGCTTTGACGGCAGGGCGGTAGTAGCTGTCTTCGGGCAAGCTGAACTCATTGACGATGGTGTAGCCGGCGACGTAGTCGAGGGCTTCGGCGGCGCTTACACGGCTGGCGCTTTTGCCCATCACCACGCCCAGCGCCGGGCCAGGTTGCAAGCGTTGGCCCTGGCCTGGATGTACCACCGCGGCGCCGTGCCGATTGCGCGTGTTGGGCGTCTTGATAAACAGCACCGGTTTGATCGGCGGCGTTTGATACGGCGGCTGTTCGAATTCGCCAAAGCGCTGTTTGAGCAGCCCCTGGTAGTTCAGCGCGACACCGAACAGGGTGCCGGTCGCGACGTCATGCAAGGCACGGCTCATGCTTTCTCCTGGCAGAGCCATGGGTGGCTCCGTTTGTTAATGTGTTAACAGTTATAATTAAGATGTTAACTATCGTCAAGCGTGGCAAACGTTCTTCACGGTGGTTGCGCTGCGCGATTCGGTGCAGGATGGGCGCCACGGCAATCACAATAAAAACGAGTAGCGTGCGATGACTGACCGCCAACCCATCCCCAACATCAACATTGGCCAGGTGTACGACCAGCGCTACCGCGACGCGCAGGTGCATTACGACCGGCTGGCCAACCTGGCGGGTTTCTTCGGACGCAACATGCCGGTGCACCGGCATGACCGGTTCTTCCAGGTGCACTACGTCAAGAGCGGCACCGTGCGCGTGTACCTGGACGACCAGCAGTACGTCGAGTCCGGGCCGATGTTTTTCCTCACGCCGCCTACCGTGCCGCACTCCTTCGTCACCGAGGCCGACAGCGATGGGCACGTGCTGACGGTGCGCCAGCAGTTGGTCTGGCAACTGATCGAGACCGACCCCAGCCTGGCGCCGGCCGGTGCGCAATTGCCGGCGGCGTGCGTCGCGCTGGCACACCTGGGCCCGCACTACGCGAGTGAAATACGCCGGCTGGATTTTTTGTTCGATGAGTTGAGCGAAGAGGTGGACGCCCGTCGCCCAGGGCATGGCGCGGCCCTGGACAGCTTGACGCGCTTGATCATGGTCAGCCTGTTGCGGCTGTGCTCCCATTCGTTGAAAGCCACGCCCGCGCGGCACGAAGACTTGAAGATCTTCCACCGTTTCAACGAACTGATCGAAGCGCACTACCTGCAACACTGGCCGTTGTCGCGGTATGCGCAAGGCATCGGCGTGACAGAGGCGCGCCTCAACGATGTGTGCCGACGCATCGCCGACCTGCCGTCCAAGCGCCTGATCCTGGAGCGCCTGATGCAGGAGGCCAAGCGCCTGCTGTTGTTCACCGGCAGCTCCGCCAACGAAATCTGCTACCAGCTCGGGTTCAAGGACCCGGCCTATTTCAGTCGTTTTTTCCAGCGCTACGCACAGCTCACGCCGGGGGAGTATCGCCAGCGGCAATTGGGTTTGCGTTGAGCCAGGCATGGGCCGTTGCGCCTTGGTCTTGTTGATTTCGTCGGGTCAGCATGACCAGCGCGGCGCTCGCACAGAATGGCTTTTACACGGAACCGATTGCACTTTTCACAGGCTTGCGTGCGCCGGGCGGCGACACTAAGCTGCCGACTCGATCATCCACGTGGTGCCGATATGGCCAACCCCAGACCTTCGCTGACCCTGACCCTGCTGCAAGCCCGTGAAGCCGCCATGGCGTTTTTCCGGCCGGCGCTGAACAAGCATGAACTGACCGAACAGCAGTGGCGGGTGATTCGCATCCTGCGCCAGCAGGGCGAATTGGAAAGCCATCAACTTGCCCAGCAGGCCTGTATCCTGAAACCCAGCATGACCGGCGTATTGACCCGCCTGGAGCGCGATGGCCTGGTGCGTCGGCAAAAGTCCAGCCAGGACCAGCGGCGCGTATTCGTCGGCCTCACCGAACGCGGCCAGCAGTGTTTTGTGTCGATGAGCGAAGGCATGGAAAGCAACTACCGCAAGATCGAAGAACAGTTTGGCGCGGAAAAAATGGAGCAGTTGCTGGGCCTGCTCAACGAGCTGAAAAATATAAAGCCGTGATGCGCAAAAAATCGTTAACAGATGAACGTATTGGCCCGCGGGCGACCTGTGTTGGTCCCGCGCACTATCCCTTTTCGGCACAAATGCGCGACCTGTCCTGAGTTCGGAATGGAACTTGCCTTGTAGGTGACCCGTAAGCCTTGCAACTGAAAAAGGTCGGGTCCATGAACAACAATAATGAGCGGATGCCCGCGGTTTCGAAGACGGTGCGGTCTATGCCGCCCCTCCAGCGCTTCCTGACGAGTGACATCGATGAGCACGCCCGCAATATGCAGGGCTGGCAAGTTCGCTACGATCAGTTATCGCCGGGTGCCTTTGAAGGCGAGCTGATTGAGTTCCGCTCGGGCTGGATGCAACTGGCCCGCGACCGCTCTAATCAAGCCATGATCAAGAGCGGAGAAGCCTGGGACGGTGCGATCACCTTCAGCTTGCCGCTGAGTGCGCATGGGCCGGTGTACTGTGCCGGGCACCCGATTCACGACCCCAGCCTGCTGGTTGCCCACGGGCGCAACCTGCCCGAGCTGCATACGCCCCAGCACCTTGACCTGCTCAGCGTGGCGATTGACGAGCACGTGCTGCAACACATTCTGGAACGACAGGGCAGCCCCTTTCGAATTACCGATCTTCCCAAGTGTTACCGTTTGGGCGACTCACCGGTGCAACAGGCACTCTCGTCCTTGTTCGACGCACTGGCAGGGTGCGAGCAAAAGCGTGACGCGCTGTTCGGGCATGACGCGATCCGTCGCGGCATCCGCGATACGGTGATGCTGCACGTACTGGAGCTGATTGCGCCGGACCAGGCGCCACCCCTGAACCCCACGGCGCGTAAACGAATGGTCGACCGCGCCCGCGAGTACGCGCTCAGTCATCTCGATGAGCCGCTGTCGATCCTCGACCTGTGCAACCACATCGGCGCCAGCCGGCGCAAACTCCAGTACTGCTTCCAGGAAACCCTGGGGATCAACCCGGTGGCCTATTTGCGTGCATTGCGCCTCAACGCGGTGCGTCGCGAACTGCGTATGAGCATGCCGCCGCAAGGGGTCCAGGCCGTGGCGGCGCGCTGGGGTTTCTGGCACCTGAGCCGGTTCTCGGGCGATTACCGCACCATGTTTGGCGAAAGCCCTTCGCAGACCCTGCGACGCGCTCAACTCTGCTGAAAACGGATAACCCGCCCCCAGCGCTGCTCAATACGATGGCCCACACCACTTGATGGGAGGGCATTCGATGAGCAACAACAATAACGCAAGCGCCGCACGCATGACGCTGTTCACCCTGGGGTTGCTCGGCTGCTGCGCCGCGGCCCAGGCTACCGAGAACGGTGCGCCGACCACGGCGGTCGGGGTGTATGACTTCGGCGCGGGGATGATGCCGCCGGCCACGCCGTTCGGCACGCTGGGGCTGCGAACGGCGTTCTATTCGGCCAACGTGCAGAAGGATCGCCACGGGCGCTCCGTCGACAACCACTTCTCACTGGATGTGTTGTCCATCGGCGTCGCCTACATGCGCATGACGGATCACACCGTGCTGGGCGCCAACTACGGCTACGGGGTGGTGGTGCCGTTCTTCAAGATGGACGCTTCCGTCAAGGTGCCGACGCCGGTCGGGCCCTTGCATCTGGAAGCCGATCCGTTCCGAATGGCCGACATGCAATTTCTGCCGCTGATCCTGCAGTGGAACCTGTCGCCGAACCTGTTCATCAACACCCAGTTGCAGATCCAGGCACCCACCGGCGACTACGACAAGAATCGCTTGATTTCCCCGGGGCTCAACCACTGGACGTTCTCGCCGATCGTCAACGCCACCTACATCACCGACAGTGGCTTTGAGGTGTCTTCAAGCTTTGAAGTCGACGTCAACACGCGCAACCCCGCGACCGACTACAAAAACGGTGTCGAGTACCGCCACGAATTTGCCGTGGGCCAGCATGTGGGTCCCTGGACCCTGGGCCTGGGCGGTTACTACTACCGCCAGTTCAGCGATGACGACGCGCCGGGGCTGCAATCGGGCAATCGCGCACGAGTGTTGGCGGTGGGGCCGGCGGTGAGCTACTTCAAGCCCGGCCTGCCACCCATCTGGCTGCATGCCTACAAGGAAACCGACGCCCGCAACCGGGCCGAAGGCTACACCGTGGCGCTGCGTATTTCTCAAAGCTTTTAAGGGGCTGGCCATGAACCCATTACGTTCTGATAGCGCATCACCCCGTCAAGCCACCGGGCGCCGCGAAGGGCTGGTGCTGATGCTGGGCAGTAGCCTGACCATCATGGGCGCGGTCATGGTGGCGCCGGTGCTGCCCAAGCTCGGCGCCGAGTTCGGCCCGCTGCAATCGCATGCCGACATGCTGGTGCCGCTGGTGGTTACCGGGCCGGCATTGGCGATTGCAGTGTGCGCGCCCCTGGCCGGCTGGTTGGCCGACCGGGTCGGGCGCAAAAACTTGCTGATCCTCGCTACCTTGCTCTACGCCGTGCTCGGCGCGTTGCCGGCGGTACTGGACAATTTGCCGACCATTGTGGGGATACGCCTGTTGTTCGGTGCCGCCGAAGCGGCGGTCATGACCTGTTGCGCCACGCTGATCGCCGACTATTGGCACGGCGAGGAACGCATGCGCTACATCAACCGGCAAGTGGTGACCATCGGCCTGGTGGGCGCGCTGTTCTTCGTAGTGGGCGGGGCGATGGGCGAGCATTCCTGGCGCCAACCGTTCCTGCTGTACCTGCTGCCATTGTTGCTGGTGCCGGTGATGATGAAAGTGCTGTGGGAGCCCGCGGCCAGCCGACAGCCCGTCGATAGGCCTGAAGAGGGGCGGGTGGCGATCCTGCCCGTGGTGATCGGTTACCTGCTGATTCTGTGCGGCATGATCCTGAGTTTTGTGGTGCCGATCCAGGCGCCGATTCTGCTGGTCGGCCTGGGCGTAACGTCGAGCACGATGATCGGGCTGTCAGCGGGGTTGAGCCTGCTGGCGACCCTCGGCGGTTCGCTGGCCTGGCCGTTGCTGCGCCGCCGCATCGGTATCGCCGGCTGCAACGCGTTGCTGCTGACGTTGCTGGGGTTGGGGCTGTGGCTGCTGATGCGCGGGCAAAGCTACAACGCAGTACTGCTGGCGGTGCTGATTCACGGCCTGGGCGCCGGGCTGCTGGTGCCCAACGCGATGGCGCCGGTGATGAATGCCCTCAGCGCCAGAACCCGTGGGCGCGGCCTGGGCGGGTTCACCTCTTGCCTGTATTTCGGCCAGTTCGTCAGCCCGTTGGTGGTGGCACTGCTCAGTGCCCGCTCTGGCGACCTGCGCCTTTCCATTCAGTGGCTGGCGTTCGCCAGTGTGGTCTCCGCCCTGGTCTGGGCGCTGGCCGGCCTGCAAGCGCGACGCAAGGCGGCGACCCGAACGTTCGGCTCAAGTCATTCGTAATCAAGAGGACATGCACATGGACATCCACAACCTGCTGGACACCGAAGACGCCACCGGCTTGGCCGAGTGGCTGCGGCGCGGCGAGCTGCAACCCGGCGAGCTGCTGGAGGCGGTCATCGACCGCATCGAGCTGGTCGAGCCGCAGCTCAATGCCGTGGCCGAGCGCCTGTACGATTCGGCCCGTGAAGCCGCTCGCACCCTGCAGCCCGGTGCCGGGGTGTTTGCCGGCGTGCCGACGTTGATCAAGGACCTGTTCTCGCCGGTCAACGGCGCGGCCATGACCAATGGTTCCCAGGCGCTGGGAGGGTTTCGCGCCGACTTCGACGCTGAGCTCGTGACCCGTCTGCGCCGAGCCGGTTGCGTGATTGCCGGTACCAGCACCTCGCCCGAATTCGGCACCTCGTACTCCACCGAGTCCAACCGCTTTGGTGCCACGCGCAACCCTTGGAACATCAGCCACAGCGCGGGCGGTTCCAGCGGCGGCGCGGCGGCCCTGGTGGCGGCGCGCGTGGTGCCGTTTGCCCATGGCAACGATGGCGGTGGTTCGCTGCGCGTGCCGGCCTCCTGCTGCGGGGTGTTTGGCCTCAAGCCGAGTCGCGGGTTGTTACCTTCGGGGCCGATGATTGGCGAAGGGTGGGCGGGGATGGGCACGCCCCACGCCATCACCTTGTCGGTACGCGACAGTGCCGCGTTGCTGGATGCGACGGCGGGTATCGACCTTGGGGCGCCATACGCCGCGCCCTTGCAGGCGCAGCCCTATGTCTCGGCGCTGCAACGTGATCCACGGCCGCTGCGGATTGCACTGGTGGAGCAACTCGGGCCGTGGGCGACATCCAGCGAAGCGGTCGAATCCGTGCGCGCGGCGGCCAGGCTGTGCGAATCCCTGGGCCACCGTGTCGAGTCGGTGAGTCTGCCGGTGGCGCTGCCGGAGTTTCTCGATCAGGTGTTTACCATCATTGGCGCCAGCACCCGTCATTACCTCGACGTATTGGGCCAGATGCGCGGCTTTGCGGTGCAGCCCGAGGAGCTGGAGGCGCGTACGCGGATCATCTTGCGCAGCAAGGGCGAGGTCAGTGGTGCGCAGTACGCCGGCGCGGTGGAGTGGATCCATGCGTTGGGCCGGCAACTGGCGGTGTTCATGCAGAACTACGACTTGATCCTCACGCCGACCCTGGCCCGTGCGCCGGTACCGATCGGTGAGCTGGACCTGCAGGACGACCGCTTGAGCCTGGAAGAGTTGATCGAACGCTTCCACAGCTACTCGCCGTTCACCGCGCTGTTCAACGCCACCGGGCAGCCGGCGATGTCGGTACCGTTGCACTGGAGCGCGGCCGGCCTGCCGATGGGGGCGCATTTTGCTGCGCGTTTTGGCGAAGAAAGTACCTTGTTCGCGCTTGCTGCACAGTTGGAGCGGGCGCAGCCGTGGCGGGGGCGGGTACCGCCGATCAATGCCTGTGCCGCGCGCTAACCGGCCGGTTGGGTTGGCAGCCCTTGCCCGGCTGACGCCAGGTGGCATCTGACTTGCTCAGTGCCACTGGAGCGGCTGGCCGGCAGTAACGCTTGAGGTCGTTCACAGCCAACCGTCGCCTGCGGGCAGCGATCACGGAAAAAGCAGCCTTTGGGCAAGTTGCGATTGCCGGGCAACTCGGTCGGTGCCGAGACATGCGCATCGTCCACGCGGGCCCCCAGGCGGGGAACGGCTTCGAGCAACAAGCGCGTATAGGGATGGCGCGGATGCTCCAGCACCTGCGCCGCAGAACCCAGCTCCACCACCTGTCCCAGGTACATGACGGCCACCCGGTCCGCCATATGGCGCACCACCGATACGTTGTGGGAAATGAGGATATAGGTCAGTTGCCGAGCGCGCTGCAGCTCACTCAACAGATTGAGGATTTGCGCCTGTACCGAAATGTCCAGCGCGGAGGTGGGCTCGTCCAGGACGATAATGTCCGGGTCCGACGACAGCGCCCGCGCGATCGCGATGCGTTGGCGCTGCCCGCCGGAAAACTGGTGAGGGTAGCGGTCGAGATACTCAGCCCGGATGCCGACCTGCGCGGCGACTTTGGCGGCAATGTCGCGCATATTCTGGCGGGGAGCGCTACGTTGTACGTAGAGCGGTTCAGTGATGATTTTCCAGATCGGCAGGCGTGGGTCCAGCGAGGACTGCGGGTCCTGGAAGACGATCTGCACATGGCTGCTGCGCTCGCTGTCGGTGTTGTACACCCAATCGAGCCGGCCTGACGTGGGTTTGATCAAGCCCATCAACAGTTGCGCCAGGGTGCTCTTGCCGCAGCCTGATTCGCCGACGATGCCCAGGGTTTCACCGGCCTGCACCTGCAGGTCAATGCCATTGAGCGCGTGTGCCACGGCTTTGGGTCTTCCCAACCAGTCAGTGCCCATCGGGTAGTGCACCCTGACGTCCTGCAAGCCCAGGATGGGCGGGCGGGTGGCGAGCGTGGCGATGTCATTCATGAGTGCAACTCCAGGGATGAGGGGGAGGGCGCCTCGACCAACCAACACGCGCTTTGGTGGCCGGTTGCGGCATCGACGGTCTGCATCGGCGGGCGCTCGGCACAGCGCGCCATGGCATGGGGGCAGCGGTCGCGAAACGTGCAGCCTTCGGGCAAGGCGGCCAGGTTGGGCACCTGGCCTGGGATGGTCATCAGGTCCTGACCTGGCTCGACCTGTTCCGGCAAGCCACAGAGCAAACCCTTGGTGTAAGGATGACGCGGCTCAGCCATTACCTGGGCGGTCATGCCTTGTTCGACCACCGCGCCGGTGTACATCACGTACACCCGGTCGCAAAACTGCGAAACCAGGGCCATGTCGTGGGTAATCAGCAGGATCGCAGTGCCCCGTTGGCGAGCCTTTTCGCGCAGCAGCAACAAGACCTGGCGCTGCACGGTGACGTCGAGCGCGGTGGTCGGCTCGTCGGCGATCAACAATTGCGGATCGCAGGAGAACGCCAAGGCGATCATGACCCGCTGGCGCATGCCGCCGGACAGTTCGAACGGGTAACTGTGCATGACCTGCTCGGGGTCGGCGATGTGCATGTCGCGCAGCAAGGCGATGGCTTTGGCGCGGGCTGCGCACGTGCTCAGCTTTTGGTGATGAATGATCACATCGAGCATCTGCCGGCCGATACGCCGGGTCGGGTTGAGTGCGGTCATCGGCTCTTGGAAAATCATCGCGACGTCTTTGCCACGCACCTTGAGCAACTCTTTTTCCGCCGCGCCCAGCATGTCTCGTCCCAGAATGCGCAGCGCCCCGCTTTTGACCGCGTAGGCGCGTTCCGGCAGCAAGCGCATGCTCAGCATGGCGGTCACCGATTTTCCCGAGCCCGACTCACCGATCACGCCGACAATTTCGCCGGCCTTGACCTCCAGGGAGACACCGTTGAGCGCTTTTACGGTGCTGCGGTATGCCGGGAATTCAATCCGCAGGTTGTCGATGGACAGCACGGGTTCGCGTGAATGGGCAGTGACCTGTGGCTGGATAGGCATGCTCATTTCCCCTGCTGGCGTGGGTCGAGCAGGTCGCGTACGCCGTCGCCCAATAAGTTGAACCCGGTCGCGGTGATCAAGATTGCGACCCCTGGAAAGGTGGAGTACCACCACTGGTCAAGAATATAGTTGCGTCCGGTGGCGACCATGGCGCCCCATTCGGCGGTCGGTTGCTGCGCACCCAGGCCGATGAAGCCCAAGGCGGAGGCCATCAGGATCGCGCTGCCGATATCCAGGCTCAGTTGCACCAGCAGGGGCGGCATGGCGTTGCGGGCGACATGCCAGCTCACCATGTGCCAGCGCCCCGCGCCGAAGGTTTCGGCGGCTTTCACGTAGCCCATCTGCCGAATGCTCAGGGCCTGGCCGCGCGCCAGGCGCACATAGAACGGCACTCGTACCAGGGTAATCGCCAGCATCGCATTGAACAGGCTGGGGCCCAACGCGGCGGCCAGCGCCATGATCAGCACCAGCGACGGCACCGACAGCATGATGTCCATCACACGCATCACCAGGCGGTCGAAGCGCCCGCCAATGATCCCGGACATGCAACCGAGCAAGCCACCGGCCAGGCACGACGTGAAGGCCACGAACAGGCCGACGCCCACCGATTGCCGGCTGCCGTACAGCACCCGGCTGAACAGGTCACGCCCGACTTCATCGGTGCCGAACCAATGCTGCGCCGAAGGCGCCGCCAGCCGCTGCGCCAGGTTCAATGCGTTGGGGTCATGGGGCGCGAGCCACGGTGCGAACAGCATCACCAGCAGCACCGCGAGGGTGATCAGCAGCCCGGCCATGGTCAGCGGGCTGCGCCTTAGCTGGTGGGCCAAGTACGCGAGCTTGTCCTGCCAGCGGTTCATTTTCGGCAGCGGTTTGACGGCAGGTGCAACCAGGGAATCAGACATTGTCAGTTAACCTCGCCAATGCGCGGGTCGATCACGCGATACAACAGATCGATGGTCATGTTGAGCAGTACGTAGATGAACGACACCAGGATGGCGAAGCCCATGACGGCCGGGAAATCCAGCGATTGGATTGACTTGACGACGTAGGCGCCCATGCCCGGCCAGGCGAACACCGTTTCGGTCAGCACCGCGCCATACAGCAGGTCGCCGAGGGTCAAGCCCAGCACCGTGATGGAAGGAATCAGTGCATTGGGCAGCGCATGGCGAAGGATCACGGTCCACTTCGACAACCCGTAGGCGCGTGCCGTGCGTATGTAGTCTTCGCCGAGCTGATCCAGCATCGCCGAGCGGATCTGCCGCGCGATAACCCCCAGGTTGACGAACCCCAGGGTGACGGCGGGCAGGATCAGGTGTTTGAGTGCGTTGCAAAACAGCGCCATGTCGCCGGCAATCAGTGAATCGATCAGGTAGAAGCCGGTAAACGTCGGCGGTGGGGTCAAGCCTTCATCGAGTCGCCCGCTGCCGGGCAGCCAGTTCAGATGACCGTAGAAGACGACGATCAGCCCCAGGCCCAGCCAGAAGGCGGGGGTGGAGATGCCGGTTACCGCCAGCGTCCTGGCGATCTGGTCGATAAGGCGATTGTGGTAGACCGCCGACAACACACCGAGCGGCACGCCCACCAGGATCGACAATGTCAGCGCGGCGAAGGCCAGCTCCAGGGTGGCCGGGAAAAACGCCTGCAAGTCTTCAAGCACCGGGCGGCTGGTTCGGATCGAGGTGCCCAGGTCGCCATGAAACAGGTCAAGCATGTAACGCCCGTATTGCTGGTACAGCGGCAGGTCCAGGCCCAATTGATGCCGAATATTCTCGACAATCGCATCCGTGGCGCGGTCGCCCGCGATCAGGCGCGCCGGATCGCCGGGGATAAGATGGGAAATCGAAAAGGTGATCAGCGAAACCCCGAACACCACCAGAAGGAGGCCGCCGAGACGTTTTCGCACTGTATTCAGGAAGGCCATAGGGCACCTCGGTCACTCTATAAAGGGGGGCAGGGCCAGGCTGCTCGCGGGCATGGCGTGGCAGCGGGCTCGCGTGAGCCGCGAGGCCGCTGCCGCCCGCCGTGGCTTACTTGGTGATCGTGCCGATGTTGAAGACTTGCTCAAGCATCGGGTTGAACACATACCCCTTGACCTTGTCGCTCATCGGCAAGGTGTAGGCCTTTTGGTAGAGATAGGCGTAGACGCTGTCATTGAGCACGATCTTCTGCGCCTGCTGATACAGCTCGACACGCTTGGCCATGTCGTTGGTGGTGGCCGATTCACGAATCAGTTTGTCGACCGCCGGGTTGTCGTACAGGGAACGGTTGCCCGCCAGCCCCTTGAGCTTGGAGTCGAAAAAGAAATTCATGAACATGTAGGGGTCGGCAAAATCCGGGCTCCATGAGCCGATGGCGACGTCGAAATCCCCCGTGCCCAAGCGTTCACGCATGCTGGCGTTGGCCAGTTTTTCCATCTTCAGGTTGACGCCGATCGATTGCAGGCCGGCTTGCAAGGTCAAGCCGATGGGTTCCCAGTTCGGGTCTTTGTCGGAATACATGAAGGTCAGGTTACTGACTTTTGGCGAGACCCTGGCCAGGTCCGCCTTGGCTTTGCTCAGGTCCTGCTTGAGCGCCGGCAGCTGTTCGTCATACGCCCACATGCCCTGTGGAATCGGGCCGTTCAATGGTTTTGCCTTGCCGCCCAGGATGCCTTGGATAATCCCGTTGTAGTCGACCGACTCAATGATTGCGCGGCGGGCATCCGGGTTGTTCAGCGGCGCTTTCTGCGTGTTCAGGTAGAGCATTGTCACCCGCAGCGAGGGGTAATCACCGATCACAATCCCGGGTTTTTTCGCCAGGGCCTGGAGCTGGTCCTCCGGCATGTCTTCGATGATGTCCAGGTCGCCATGTTCCAGTTGCAGGCGGCGTACCGAGGCCTCGCCGATGATCTTGACGACGACCTTGTTCAGGGTCGGCTTGGGGCCGGCGTAGTAGCTGTTCTGTTCCATGGTCAGGGCCTGGCCTTTCTGCCAGTTGATCAGTTTGAACGCCCCGGAGCCGGCGGTATGCGTCGACAGATAGGTCTCGGCACCTTCAGGCTTCTTGGCCACGGCGGGGTTCACGATAGCGGCGCCGTTGTGCGCCAGCGTCGACAGAAACGGTGCATAGGGCGCTTTGAGGGTAAAGCGCACCGTCATTGGGTCGACCGTGCTGACGTCCATATCTTCAGGGAACGCTCCCGAAGGCCCTTGTTTGAGTTTCATCACGCGATCAAAGGAAAACTTGACCGCCTCGGCATTCACCTCGGAGCCGTCATCGAACTTGTTGCCGGGCTTGAGCTTGAATTCCCAGGTGAGGTTGTCCGGTGAGGTCGACCAACTGGCGGCAAGTTCGCCTTGCACTTCGGTGCTGCCTTTGCCGTTTTCGACCTTGTACGTCACCAGGCGCTGATAAGCCGGGTAGGTAATGGCCCAGTCGTTGTTATCGATGGTCACCGCCGGGTCGAGCGTTTGAGGATCGGACGGTTTACCGATCATCAAGGTGTCCTGGGGTACGGCCGCACTGGCCGCCTGAAATGAGCCGAGGCCCATTGCGCTGAAGAAAACAGCCATCGCCAGATGACGAGGTTCAACGATTGATTTCATGCCGGTTCCTTTATCGTTCGATGTATGGAATTTTTCAGGTTTTTTATTGGTGCTTTACCGGGCAGTAAACGGGCTGCGTCAGGGCAACCCAGTGTTGCTGTTGTTCTACGCCGGGATTTATAGAGGCCCCGGTCGGGTGTCACGGTCATTGGATCAAGGGGCGGGCGCGACTGACGGGTCGTCAATCAGTGGGTACTGCTGTGCATCAGGTAATTCGTAATGCCACCACTCGCTGTCTATGTAGGTGAATCCGGACGCGAGCATGATCCCTAGCAGGATCAAGCGGTTCTGTTGCACCTGGGGAGGAAGATCAACATAGAACTGGTGCGACTTTTCGCGCATGTCGTCAAACCCGGTGCCCATATCCAATGCCTTGCCATTGGCATCGATCAGCGTGAGATCGACGGCCACGCCGCGACTGTGATGCGAGCCCAGGGCGGGGTCGCGAACGTATTCGGCATTGGGCAGCGCGGCCCACAACAGGTATTGAGCGTACGGCGGCCGGTAGGCGTCGAGAATGCGCAGGCTCAAACCCGCCTGGTGGGCCAGTTGGCAGGCCTTGCGCAGGCAGGCGTGAGCGTCGGGGTGTAACAGGCAGCGCGGGTCCTGATAGATCTGTTTGCCGGCCAGGTTATCGGCCCTGGCGTACACCAGGTCGACCTCGATTTTCAACGCCTGGGCATCCACTTCGATGAGGGGGTTGTTATTCACTTCAAGGCTCCAGCACAGACGTTGAATGGGGCATCGCCACGTGATCAATCAAATTGACCGAACAGTTGTTGCAACTCGCGGTTCCTTGCCAGGCGTTCATCCAGGCTGTCGCCCAGTTGCTCGGCCACTGCGGAAACGATCAGGTTGAGCAGGCAGGAAAGCGGCGCCAGCGAGTCCCAGAATTGCCCCACGTCCGAATCCAGTTGAAGCAGGTCATGCGGATAATCCCGTGCCCAGGGGCACTGAAAATCGGTAATGAAGGCCAGCGGCAGGTGCTGTTGGTGGGCGACATCGCAGAAGGTCCGCGCCACGGCTGAATACATACGAAAATCCGCAATCACTGCGTAGGGGTTTTCGAATTGAGAATTCAACGACTCCGCATAGGTGCCCGACAGGCCATCCACGTAATAGACCTTGGGCCTGATGTACTCCAGGTGGCTGAAGAAGGCATTCAGAATGCCACGCGTCGACTGGATGCCGACGATAAACACCGCATCGGCGGTGCACAGCCGGTCGACGATCCGCGCGAACGTGGGCCCACGCGCCAGCGCATACACGCGCTGGATGGCTTCGACTTCACGCTTCATTGACCGCTCAAGCGTATCGCCATGGACCTTTTCCTCACGAAACGCCCCCAGCCTGTCAGTGATGACCCAGGCGCTGTCGTCATCGTCACGCAGGCTTTTTTTCACATCGTCAATGTTGCGATAACCCAGCGAGCGCAAGAATCGGCCGACCGATATGCCGGTGGTATCCGTCTGCTGCGCAATGCTGTCCGCGGTCTCGAACGGCAGTTTCTGCGGGTTGGCCAGCAGGTAGCCGGCAATCCGTTTACCGGTCGGCGTGAGGTCGGCGAACCGGCTGTCCAGCATGTCCAGGAAACCTGTTTTGTCCATGAGAAGCCCGCAGCGGTATCAAAAAGTCTGGCCAAAATGTTATCGAAGGATCATTTGTGGCGTTTGTGTTATCAACATAACACGGCGAAATTTCGCTGTCCCCAGGTTTTTTCAACGATTTTATCGGGCGGTTTCAACGTGCCTCATGGCAGTGCGTGGGCATGGCGGATGGGCCTGCGAGGTGCAAAAGAAACTGGATATCGAACGAAGCACGGGGGCGCGATGGCGTTTCGTTGTCGTGAGGTTGCTCACGTGACGGCCGGACAGCGGGTAGACATCTACTTGATGCGCCGCGACCTAAATGTGGGGTGTCAGTTAGGTCGTCGTTTGTCCCCGAGCCGTCACGGGGGGAGCAAGCTCCCTCATTCCAGGTTCAGGCCCACCCCAACGTCGTGTAGACACCCAGGCCCGAATGGACCCGCTTGCCGGCGTGGCGTTGCGCGCAATACCCGGCTCAAGGCAGCGACTTGATGGCCTGCACGAGCGCGTTGACGAGGGTCCTGGTAATGACGCGGCGCTGAGTGCGCTCCATCAACGGGTTCAACCAGGCGGGCAGGCTGTTGAGCATGGGCAGGATGACCGTGAGCGCACCCTCGCGCAAAGGGCCGCCAGGTCCTTGGCCGAGCTGTTCGACCAAACTCAGTATTTCTGCCTCATAGGCCTCTCTCGCTCGCCGGACACTGTCTTGCATCGACGCGCTCAGGCAGCCGGCGTCCATGACGGCCAGCTTGAAGTGCGCGTGCATGTGTTCGTGCAATTGAAGATGGCACTCGATCAGTTTTGTCAGGCGTTGCGCGGGCGTCAGTCGGCGTTTCCTGATCTGCTCAACGTGCGACAGCAACGCCTGGTACAGCTCCATCAACCACTGGAACAGCAGCGCTTCCTTGCTCTCGACATGGTGATAAATCGCGCCCGGGCTGATGCCCACGTGAGCCGCCAGTTCGCGCATGCTGACCTGGCTGAAGCTGCGGGCCTGGAACAACTCCAGCGCTCGGTGCTGGAATTCCTCCTGTGTCATGCGTCGAGCGCCTGTTGTTTGGCGATTTCCTGGTTGCGCAGAATGAACCGCTGCAGCTTGCCACTAGGCGTCTTGGGCAACTGTTCGACGAACTCGATTTCCCGTGGGTAAGCATGGGCGGCCAGGCGCTCCCGCACGTGCAGGCGCAGGGTTTCCGCCAACTCGGCGCCTGGCGGGTACTGGGTATTGAGTACGACAAACGCTTTGATCAGCTCGGTGCGTTGCGGGTCGGGCTTGCCGATCACGGCGGCTTCGACCACCGCCGGGTGTTCGATCAGCGCGCTTTCGACATCGAAAGGCCCGACGCGGTAGCCGGACGTGGTGATCACGTCGTCGTTACGGCCGACGAAGCTGATACTGCCGTCGTCATTGAACTCCACGATGTCGCCACTCAAGTAATAACGGTCGACGAAGGCCTTGGTGGGCATCTCGAAGTAGCCGTTGAACCAGCACAATGGCGAGTGCTCGCGATCCACCGCCAGCACGCCTGGCCGGCCCTTCGGCAATTCACGGGCGGCCTCGTCCAGCACGACAATCCGGTACCCGGGTACCACATAACCGGCCGAGCCCTCACGTATCGGGTGGCGCAGGCCGTGATGATTGCACAGCACCATGCCGATTTCAGTCTGGCCATAATGGTCGTGGATAACCACGCCGAGCTGTTCGGCGAACCAACGGATGACTTGCGGGTTGAGCGGCTCGCCGGCGCTGCTGACCGCGCGCAAGTGGCCACGCACGGCGCTGGCGAACTCGGCCCCTGCCGCGATCAACAAGCGGTAGGCGGTGGGCGAACCCGCCAGGTTGCTGATCGCGTACTTGGCGATGATCTGGCAGGTGCTGTCCACCGTGAACGGGCCGTCATAGAACAGCGTGGCATGGCCGCACGCCAAAGGGCCGGTCACCGCGTAATACAGGCCATAGGCCCAACCGGGGTCGGCCAGGTTCCAGAAGCGATCGTCCTCACGCAGGTCAATCGCATCACGCATATAACCCTTGAAGGCCAGAATGGCCCTCAGCGGTACTTCCAGCGGCTTGGCCGGCCCCGTGGTGCCCGACGTGCACATCAGCAAAAAGGGCGCGTCGGCGTCCAGCATCTCGGGTGCGCACTCAGCCGGCTGGCGCTCCAGCATGCTCCAGAAATCGTAATCGCTTGAGAGCCTTGCATGGCCGCCGGTGACGAGGATGCGGGGGCAGTCGGGAATGTCGTCCAGCTTGGGACGGTTGTGCGCATCGGTCACGATCCAGCGTGCCCCGGAGCAGCCCAGGCGCTGCTCGATCGCCTTGGGCCCGAAGGCGGTAAACAGGGGCTGGTACACCGCGCCGATGCGCCAGGTGCCCAAAATGGCGATCAACAGTTCAACCGTGCGGGGCATCAGGCCCGCCACACGGTCGCCCGGCTTGACCCCTTGCTCGCGCAAGAAATTGCCGAAGCGCGCCGCGTGCGCCTGCAACTCGCTGAAGGTGTAGCGCGTGGCGCGGCCATCGCGCGTTTCGCAGTACAACGCCACGGCATTGCCGTGGGCGTGCCGGTCGCAGCATTCGATGCAGGCGTTCAAGGCATTCAGTTTGCCGTGCAAGTCCTGGGCAGCCAGTTGCAGATAGTCGAAGGAGGTCACTGCTGAGTCGTAATCGCGCATAACGTACCTGATTGTTATTGTTGGAATGTGTTGTGTGCCCGCGTCGAGCGAAGGCGTGTCGATCCGGCTAGTTGTCCATCATCTCGGCCGCTTGCCGGGTCGCCTGGCTGGTTCGGGTGGCAAGCTTGCGAACCTCATCGGCGACCACCGCAAACCCGCGCCCGGCGTCGCCTGCCCGCGCCGCCTCGATGGCGGCGTTCAACGCCAACAGGTTGGTCTGGCTGGCAATGCCCTGGATGGTGGCGACGATTTGCGTCAACTTGCTGAGGGTTTCCTGCATCACCCGATGTTGCTGTGCCTGCGCCTCGCGCATCGCGCTTTCTTCATGGTGGGCATGGATATCGGTAATGGCGCCTACCACCCTCTGCGGCGAACCGTCCGCGGCGCGGCGCGTTTGCCCACGGCCGCGGAACCAGCGGTAACTGCCATTTTTGTGTTTAAGGCGATAGTCCACGTCGAACGGCGTCTTGCCGCTGCGGTCGTCGACGTGCGCGACAAACGCTGCAATCGCCCGTGCGCTATCGTCGGGATGCAGGCGCGAGGTCCAGCTTTCCAGGGTGTTGGGGAACTCCTCGACCGTGTTGCAGCCCAGCAGCCGGCGCATTTGCGAAGACCACCAAATCGTATTTTTCGGGTTCGCCGGGTCGCCGGCCACGACTTCAATGTCCCAGAGCCCGTCGTGGAGCATTTCCCGGGCGATGTCGAAACGAGTGGCCGCCAGTTCGAGCGTCTCGTTGTGCAGGTGTTGCTCGTGGACATCACGCAGGGTCCCACCGATGGCCACAGGCAAGCCTTGCGCATCGCGCCGCGAAACACCGCTGATGCTGCACCAGCGATAGTCACCGCCGCTTGCGGACCTCATCCGCGCCCTCAACGCAAAGGGCGTGCGCCCACTGCGGTCGGCCAGGTGCCGGCCGAGCGTCTCCAGGTGCGCTTGCCGGTCAGCCGGGTGCAGCTGTTCGCTCCAGCACGCCAACTGATCGATACCCTGGGTCTGGATCGACGTAGACCCTGTCCACTCCAGCGCACACTCCGGCGCAGGTGCAGCGCTGTCATCCAGGTCCAGCTCCCAGAACAGTTCATCCGCCCCGCGGGTGATCAATGCCCAGCGCGCTTGCAACTGCCGCAACTGGCTGTCGCTGCGGGTCAGGCGTTCGTCCAGTTGCGTCACCTCCAGCGTCAACGCGCGGGTCTGCTCGTTGAGGCTGCGCCGCTCTTGCAGCAACCGCTCGACGCCGGCCAGGATGCGGCGCAACAGCGGGTGGTTCGACGACAGCGGCGTGTTCGCCTGATCAGGCTGGTCCAGCCTGTCGGCGAGCGGTGCCAGTACCCAGCGGGTGGTTCGGCTGAAAAAAAGCATGGAGCACCTCTACCTCGGTCAAGTGGGATCTGCCGGCAAGGACGGCGTCGGCGCCGACAAGGCCCGGCTGTCAAAGGCCGCCGCCCCCGGCAGGGCTTGCCAGGCCGACGGGCCGGCGGCGATTTCCTCGGCGCTCAGCAGGCAGGCGTCGAGTTCGCGTTGCAATGCGTGGGTATCCAGGTCCTGGCCGATGAAGACCAACTCTTGCCGACAGTCGCCGACAACGCTGTCCCATTTGTCCATCAGACTCTGCAACCGATACGCATCACGCGGCCATTGCGACGGCTCGATGAAATTCCACCAGCGCCCGACATAGTCCCATTGGAACTGCCTGCCGCTTTGCGCCAGCAGGCCGGTTTCCAGGTGCCGGCTGGCGAGCCAGAAATAACCTTTGCTGCGCAACAGCCGTCCGTTGTTCCAGGGGCGATTGAGAAAGTCGAGCAAGCGCTGAGGGTGAAAAGGCGCGCGTTCGCGGTAGACCCAGGAGGTCACGCCATAGGTGTGCGTCTCGGAGGCTGCTGCGTCGCTCGCTTCCATCTGCCTCATCCAGCCCGGTGCCGCCGCAAGGCTGGGTAAATCAAACAGGTGGGTACCGAGGATGCCGGATAACTCGGTATTGCCGTGCGCCATGGGCACGATCCGCGCGCTGGGGTTAAGGCCGGCGAGGATCGCATGCACGGCCTGGTAACCTGCTTCGTCGAGCAGGTCGAGCTTGTTGACCAGAATGACGTTGGCGTATTCCACCTGTTCGATCAGCAGATCCGCCAGAGGGCGCATCGGCGTATGCGCCTGTGCGTCGTCGCGGGCAACCGTGTGTGGTGATTCGAGCAACGCCTGAAAGCGGCTGCCATCGACCACCGTCACCAAGGTATCGAGCCGCGCCAGTTCGCTGAGGCTGAAGCCTTCTGCGTCGAGGAAGGCGAACGTTTCCGCGACCGGCATCGGTTCAGAGATACCGGTGGACTCAATGAGCAGGTAATCGAAACGCTGCTGGCGTGCCAGGGCACTGATCTGCTCCAGCAGATCGGCGCGCAGTGTGCAGCAGATACAACCGTTGCTCATCTCGATCAACTCATCGCGACCACGGTGCAGCGACACGTCGCGCTGCACCTCGGCGGCGTCGATGTTGACGTCGCTCATGTCATTGACGATGACCGCCACGCGCAGGCCTTCACGGTTGCGCAGGATATGGTTGAGCAGGGTGGTCTTGCCGGCGCCGAGGAAGCCGGAAAGCACCGTCACCGGCAGTCGGCCTGTCACGGCGCCGTCCATCATGCGCTCACCGGGCGGTCGGCGTGGTCCAGATAGCTTTCGAACAGGTCGACCACCACGAACCCCTCATCGGCCGCATCGCCCCACAGGTCTTTCACGCGAAACTCGACATGGTAGGTCGGCTGATGCGCCGCGCTCGTATCGCCATGGCCAATCGCGTCCGGGAACGGCCACGTCTGTGAGGTGCGGTGCAGCACCACACCGTGCTTGCCGCGCACGTAGGCCGGCATGCGCACATGCCCGGCCACGTACTCGTCTCGCACCACCACCCGGTCGCCCACCTCGAAGGGCGCGCGGCCGGTGATCGCCGGGCGCCCGTTGGCGTGTGCGGGGTTTGCCAGCTTGAAGTGCGAGCCCAAGGCCTGATCAAGCTCGGCCTGGGTGATCACGCCGGTTTCAACCAGCAAGGTGGCGGTGGCGATGACATAGCGTTCGTAGTACTGGGTGCCGACATGCTGGCGAACGTCCAGGCGTTCGACGGCATGACGCACTTCGTCCACGCTGAACTTCTTCAAGTGATCGGCACCGATGAACATCAAGCTGTAGGCCAGGTGTTCCCAGTCCTGCTTGAATACCGGTTGGTAGCTCAGGCTGTTGATGGTGTGGGGGACTTTGCCAAAGCCTTGGAAACCGCCGAGATCGTGAAAGCCATCCATAATGAAAACTCCGGGAATTGAACGGTGATGCGTGGTTTGTTCAGCCAACGCGGGGCAGGGCGACACCAATCAGCACGTCTTTGGTCACCAGGTTCTGCAGCTGCTCTTGCGTCATGTGCTCGGAGCCTTCAGGCCTGACCGGCAGCACCAGGTAACGGGTTTCGGCGCTGGTGTCCCAGACCTTGACCACCACGTCACCCGGCAGCTGCGTCCCCAGTTCGCGCAGCACGGTGCGGCCTTCCCGGACCAGGCGCGCACGGAACTCAAAGCCCTTGTACCACTCAGGCGGCAGGCCCAGGACAGGCCAGTTGGTGCACGAGCACAGGCTGCAGACAATCACGTTCTTGACCCCGGGCGTGTCCTCCAGCGCGACGATGTACTCGCCCTGCGGGCCGGTGTAGCCGAACTGGGCGCACGCGGCGGTGCCGTCCTTGAGCAACAGTGCACGAAACTGCGGGTCGACCCAGGCCTTGGCGACCACGCGGGCGCCATTTTGCGGGCTCCATTCGTGCGCCATCAGTTGCGTCATGTGTTCGATGTAGCCCTCGGGGATCAGGTCCTTTTGCTTGAGTACCTGCAATAGCGCCTGTGCGCGTTCGCCGGGCGTAGAGGGGGTGTGTTGGCTGGTCATCAGTGGATTCCTCATCGTTGAACTTCGAAGCAGCGCCTGGCGGCTTTATTTTTTTTGCGCTGCATGGGACGAACCGGTCAGGCGTTTTTCCAGTCGACAGCCGCTTCGAACGCGGCGGCAGCCTGGTAAATCGTGCCTTCGGCATAGTGCTTGCCCACAAGCATGAGCCCGACCGGTAACCCCTCCACCAGGCCACAGGGAATCGACATGGCCGGATGGCCGGTGATGTCCTGGGCAGAGGCGTTGCCGATCATTTCCAGAGCGCGCGCCACGTAATCGGTGATCGAGCAACCCGGCTCCGGGTGGGGCTGGGCAATGATCGGCACGGTCGGCATCACCAGCAGGTCATAGCGTGCCAAGGCCGCGTCATAACCGGCCCGTGCCAGCCGCCTGAGGTTTTGCGCCTTGGCGTAGTAACGCCCGTTGTAGCGCTCGACCCCGTATTGGCCGACGAACATGCACAGCTTCAGGGACGCGGACAGGTCATCCGCCTGTTCGCGCCATCCGGCTTGTTTGTCCAGTAACGCAAGGTCGTACAGCCCTTTCCAGTTAAAACCGGCGCCATTGCCGTGCATCATCTGCATGGTCAGACCTTCACAGCCGATCGGGTGCCACAGGGCGCCGGCAATCGCATGTTCGGCAACCGACACGTCCTCCACCTGCGCGCCCAACCGCTCAAACTGGGCAATGGCATTGCGCACCGAGGCGGCGACGCGCGGGTCCTGGTTGGCCAGTTCAAAGCCTTCGCGCAAAACGCCGATCCTGAGCCCTTTCACACCACGGTCCAGGTAAGCGCTGTACGTGTCGACCTGCGGCGCGGCCTGGCGCGGGTCGAGGCCGTCGGCGCCGGCCATGACCTCCAGCATCAACGCGTTGTCGCGCACGGTGGCAGTGATGGGGCCGGCATGGTCGATGGTTGCTTCAATGGCCATGATGCCGGTGTAAGGCACCAGGCCGTGGGTCGGTTTCATCCCGTAGGTGCCGCAGAATGCGGAAGGAATCCGGATAGAGCCGCCTTGATCTCCGCCCACCGCCAGGTCGACCTCGCCCGCGGCAACCAGCGCCGCGCTGCCGGAGGACGAGCCACCCGAGGCAAAACCGTGACGGTAGGGGTTATGCACCGGCGCCGGGTCGGAGGTGTGACTGCCGCCGGACAGGCAGTAATGCTCGCAGGTGGCTTTGCCGAGGATGGTTGCGCCCGCATCCAGCAGGCGGGTGACAACGGTGGCATCGAACGCGGGCACAAAGCCCTCCAGCGGCTTGGCGCCGTTCATCATCGGAACGCCGGCCAGCGAGATATTGTCCTTGAGCGCAACCGTCTTGCCCGCCAGCTTGCCTTCGCGGGCACCGTTGACTTCGGTGCGGTAATACCAGGCGTTGAGCGGGTTGTGCGCCGCCGAGGGGCGATAGCCCGCAGTGCGTTCATACCGCGTCGGCGGGACGAAGTCGGGCAGTGCGTCAATCAGGTCATAGGCGTCGAAACTCGCCTGCATAAGGGTCAGGTATTCACTGGCTTGCTCGGGGCTGAGCCGCATATGCAGGCGGCTCGTCATGTCCAGTAGCTGCTCAAGGGTGGGGCGAACGATTGCCATGGAGGGCAGTCCTTATCGTAAGTGGCCTGGCGCTCAAGATAATCCGCGCCTGCGGGCAGAGGCTTGGTTGAAACGGACAGCGACTTGGCTGGGCCGGACACCCCCCGGCGCTGAGCGCGAGGGGCGGTCGGCCGCTGTCTTCGGGAGCGCCTTAAAACACGCGCGCGTAGCGCAGGTTCATCCGGAAGTCCTCCCTGGCCCCGTTGTCCACCGACAGGTCCTTGCCCAATTGCAGCTGGATCTGGTCCTGGGGCGTGACGAACTTGGTGGCCGTCAGGCGCACGTTGGTGGTTCCCAGTTCGTTATCTTGGTTGACGTGCTCGATGTTGGTCTCACCGCCCCAGGTCCGTCCGAAGCCGATCCCGAACGCGGTGGTGGCATCGGGCATATAGCGCCCCATCACCTGTGCTGCGTAGGACACGTCCTGCTTTAGCCGGTCGGCATTGGCGCCGTAGTCGGTGTTATCGCCATACCAGGTCGCGCCGCCCACCATGTCCATCGCCCAGTGTTCCGTGAAGTGCTTGACGTAGGCGCTCTGCAGTTCGAATTTCCAGCGGTTCTCACCGATGTTGAGCGCGTCATCTTTGTCGTAGGTGCCCGTGGGCACATATACATAGGGGGCGATACTGAGGGTGTCGCGAGCAGCGTTGAACCGCCACTTCAGCGGCGCCGTCAGGATCAAGTCGCCAATCCCGCGCGTACTGCCCAGGGCCGAGGCGTCACCGTCGCTGGAGACGTGCCCAAAGGGCAGCAGGAACTGTGGGTCGATAGTGACGGTGTCGCTCAACGCATACACATGCAGCAGACGCAGGATGCCGACGTCAGAATTCAGCCTGAAATCCGAGCTTGCCTTATGGCCGTTGGCGTAGGCCGAGTCGGTGGTGGCGTGCTGGTAATAGATCGCACCGATGGTCGCGCCCACGGGGTATTGCTCATAGTCGCCAGGGGCGACCTCAACGGCCTGAGCCTGGAGCATCGGCAATACCGTGGTAAGTGTCAGCAAGCGGATCTTGTTCATGGTGTGTTCCTCGCAAAGGGATGCCGTGCCACCCGGTAAGGTGGCAAGCCAGCGAAAATGGGCGTTCAGCGTGCGAATGCTCAGGCGGTTGCCGCTTGTGCGTCCCGCAGCATCCCGGTGTGCGGATGGCAGTTGATGTATTCGAAAAGCTGACTCTTGGCGTCCGACACCGACACTTCGTGGTACAGCCGTAGCTTTTTCAAACCGGCGGCCACACGGAAGAACGTCACGAAAATGCGCAAGTGGGTAGGGTGCGACTCGGCCCAGCGTTCGAGTTTCTCCACCGAACGCCAGTGGCCGATGTTGTAGCTGACATCGAGAAAGTTGCCGTCCAGGTCGATATTGCGCACGAACCGGTTGCTGTAGCAGCCCAGGGGTTGGCCGTTGTCACGCAGGAAGTCCATGCCGTCCTGCAGGGTCGGCAGGATTTCGTCGAGGTACAGCGAGCGTTCGTCCGCCTCGGCATCCGCCCAGTCCTGGCCTGAACGAATCAGCGTTAGGTTGTCATGCCCCATGACCACGACACGCCCACCCTTGGCCGGGTCACCCGCGATCACTTGCAGTTCGGTCGTAGGCTTCATCCAGTCTGTCTGGGAGATGGGGAAGCGGTCGCGCATCGAGCCCCAGTAACCGTGTTCCTCGATTTCGCCACTGGTCGTGTCCATGACCGCGCCGACACCGGGCAGGTTGTCCTGGAAGGCGTACAGCGTCTCGAATTGCTCGGCACGCGGCGCGCTGATTTCACGGAAATAACCCAGGCCGTCGCTGAGGCGGTCCTGCGAAGCCCACCAGTCGTTCACCGGCGCCGAGCGCAGCCAGCGACAGTGGGCGCCGGGGTCTTTCCAGTAGCCCACGACAATCAGATTGTCGAAGCCGCTGCTGTCGGTGTGGTGGGTCAGATCATGGGTCTGCGGGCCATCGGCCAGGCTGAAACTGCCGACGATGTGACGCATGGCTTGCAGTGCGGCCTCGCGCTGGGCCTCGCCGCGATATTGCACGCCGAGGTAAGCCATCACCACCTGTTCCAGCTGTTCGTCAGCGCGGGCGACCCACATCGGGAAGGGCGGTTGATACTCGTCGGGCACCCGGCGGGACAGGGTGCGCGGGCATTTGAGATGGGTGTCGATTGCAGATTCCATGGTGAGCTCCTCGTTATTTTCGTTCAGGCCTACGGGTGGGCGTCAGCGCTGCGGCGGTAGCCGCTCGATGCAGCAACTTCATGGCCCCCCATTCGATCAACCAACAAGCCGACTCTTCAGGTACCAGGTCGCGCACCTGTAGAAGCCAGGAGGCATCAGACAGGCGTTGTGCGTAGGGTCGATGCATGGCGTGCCTCATCAGCGGGGGTATGAGCTGCTGTGAGGAGGAAATTAGGCGGGACGGCGAGGGGCCGCTTGGTTCGTCAAGACAACCGTTTGGTTGGAAAAGACACGCTGGAACTGCCGGCCCGCCGATGATCGGCGTTGGTGCACGGCGACCTTTAAGTGAGCAGGGCGAAGGCAACCTTTGCCGCCCCGGCGCGCGGATAACCAGGTTGGGCGCCTGGGGCCGATGAAAATGTGCTTGGCCTATTAATTGCTAACAGTGACAGGTCAGTTACACCTTCTCGCGCTGTTACGACATCGCTGTACCGAGGTCCGTGCCATGAACCCAAGCACCCAGTATTCGACCCTTGCCGTTCCTGCACCACGTCGCTTTGATTACTGGAAAGAAGTGGTCTGTCGCCATTGCCTGGCGGCCGATAGCAAACCCTTGTCCCAGAGCAGTTTCGATGGCGCGCTGGCGGTCAATACCGTCGGCGATCTGGACCTGTGTTCACTGTCCTCGCCACTGCATTATTGGGAGCGCTCCGAGCGGCACCTGCGCAGCTGTCCGGCGGAGGATCTGTGGTTGGGTTTCGCTCGAAATGGCCATGGTCAAATTGAACAAGGCTCAAGAAAAGCCAACCTGGCCGCGGGCAATTTGTTTCTTTATGACGCAACCCAGGCGTTTCGATTCAGCTTCGGTGGTACTGAAAACCACTTGGTGCGGATTCCGCGAGCCTTGCTCACCGAGCGTCTGCCGCGCATTGCGGAGTACACCGCAATGGTCCTCGATGACCGCCGCCCTGGCGTCATTCCCTTGCGTGAAATGCTGCGTCAGGCTGCGAATACGCCGGCGTCGCTGCAGGATGAGCACATCGCCAAGCGTTATTCGACGGCCTTGCTTGACCTGCTGGTGCTCAGCCTGGAACTCCAGGACCTGAACACCACCCACCAGGAACTGGACCTGTATGGGCGCATCATGAAGTACATCCAACGGCATCTGACCGAGCCGGACCTGTCGATCGAAATCATCGCCCAGGCGCACAATGTGTCCACCCGTACCGTCACGCGCGCCTTTGCCCGGTACCAGAAAACCCCTGTGGCGGAAATCTGGAAAGAGCGCCTGAACGCCAGCCGCGAAGCGATTGAACGCGGTCAGGTGCGCAGTGTGTCCCAGGCGGCGCTGGACTTCGGGTTTTCTGACTTCTCTCATTTCAGCCATGCGTTTCGCAAAGCCTTTGGGGTGGCGCCGAATACGCTTTTGCGCCGCGATTGAGGTGCTGATCGGCTTTCGCCTTTGACTGCGCAAGCGGCTTGATCAGCGGAAAAACGCATTGGGCGGTTGGCTGGACCGGCCCAATGCACAACTACCTGATTTGCATCGCTCAACCCAGCGTGTTCAAACACACCACCTTGGGTTGCGTCATTTCCTCATAGGCGAAGCGCACCCCCTCACGGCCCAGGCTGCCGTATTTGGAACCGCCAAACGGCATCGCATCGAAGCGATAGTCGGAGGAATCATTGATCATCACGCCGCCGGCTTCGATCCGGCGCGCAGCGGTCATCGCCGTGGCCAGATCGCGGGTGAAGATCCCGGCGTGCAGGCTGTAGTCGGGTTCGTTGGCCAGTGCGATGGCTTCCTCGAACGATTCAAACGGCTGCAACACCACCACCGGCGCGAAGACCTCGTTGCGCCAGAGGCGGCTGGCGTGATCGACGTTTTCCAGCACCGTGGCGGCGTAGCAGGCGCCCTGGCGCCGATGCCCGCAAAGCAACGTGGCGCCCTGGGCCAGTGCGTCGGCCACCACGCGCTCGGCATTCTGTGCCGCTTGTTGGGTGATCATCGGGCCGATATCGGTGGTGGCAAGCAGGGGGTTCCCGACCGTCAATGCCTCGGTCTGGCTGACGAATCGTGCCCGGAACGCCGCATAGATCGACGCATGCACCAATAGCCGCTGGGTGCCGATGCAGTTTTGCCCCGCCGCCCAGAACGCGCCCGATACGCAACTCGCCACGGTGGCCTCAAGGTCGCAGTCCGCCATGACGATCACCGGGGCGTTGCCGCCCAGGTCCATCGCCAGTTTCTTCAAGCCCGCGGTGCGGGAAATCTGCTCGCCGGTGGCAAAGCCGCCGGTAAACGAAATCATGCGAACTTCCCGCGCCGCCACCAGGGCCTTGCCCAGCTCGGCACCGCCGGTGGCAACCGTGACCACCGATTCGGGCAGCCCGGCCTCGACCAGGTACGCCACCAGTTTTATCGCCGACAACGGCGCCAGTTCGGACGGTTTGAGAATCACCGCGTTGCCACCAGCGATGGCCGGCCCGAGTTTATGGGCCACCAGGTTTAATGGGTCGTTGTAGGGCGTGATCGCGACAATCAACCCCAGGGGTTCACGGGTGAACCAGCCCTGACGCGACTCCGAGCCTTCGTACGCATCGAATGGAATCACTTCTCCGGCATTGCGCTTGGCTTCTTCGGCAGACAACTTGAGGGTGTTGATACACCGCTTGACCTCCTTTTCGGCCTGCTTGAGGGTCTTGCCGGCTTCGTCGACGATCAGCCGGGCGAACGCCCGGGCGTCGCGTTCAACGTGCAAGGCGGTCTGTTCGAGGATCTGCGCCCTGCGGTAACGCGGCAACGCAGCGCAAGCGCGAACGCCGTGGCGAGCCTGTTCCAACAGGTGCGCAACCTGCGACGCACACACGTCCGCGACGGCACCGACCGGCGTACCGTCAAAAGGGTTGAAGACCTGGATCTGCGGTGCCACGACAGTGCGGGCCAGATTCGAGACGTTCATGGGCATGTTTTCCGGTGCTGTGTGGCGCATTGATGGAGGCTGATGATGTCCGACAGCAGTGCGAACGCGGTTTCCGTGCGCCCGGCGCCAGGCCCCGAAACCGTCACCGTGCCGATCAGGTCGGTGGTGAACGACACCGCATTGGTGGCGCCGCCGATGCTGGCCAACGGATGATCGTTGCTCAACAGGCGCGGCTCGACGCTGGCGCTGACCGAGCCGTCGGCATTGCGTGTGGCGGCGCCGATCAGTTTCCAGCGGGCATTGTTCTGGCGAGCCTGCTCGATGTCGCCGAGGGTGAGGGCGCTGATACCGTTGCAGCGCACATCGTTGACATTGATTTTTGCATCGAGCAGTTCGTTGGCCAGGATCACCACCTTGAGGCGTACGTCATGGCCTTCGACATCCGCCGTCGGGTCGGCTTCGGCATACCCCAACGTCTGCGCCTGTTTGACCGCCTCGCTGAAACCCAGGCCGCTCTCCATGCGGGTGAGCACGAAGTTGGAGGTGCCGTTGAGAATGCCCTCGAAACCGCTGATGGTGCTGCCGGCCAGCAACTGCCTGGCCAGGCGGATGACCGGCGTGCCACTCATCACCGACCCTTCGTATTCAAAGCCCACCTGGTTGCGCTGGGCCAGAGCCTTCAACGCGGCACCGTGCAGGGCAATCGGCCCTTTGTTGGTGGTGACCACATGTTTGCCGTTTTCCAGCGCCCAACGACAGAACGAAGTTGCCGGCTCACCATCCACCGGGTTGGTGAACGTGGCTTCGGCAATCATGTCGGCGCCGCAGTCTTTGATCACGGCTTCATTGCTTGCCGTCGCGTCGCCGCCCGGCAATTGCGCCAACGCGCCTTCGACCACGGGCAGCGCGGCCAATGCGGCGGCATCCAGCCCTTGTCGGTTGATCACCGAGCCTTGGAACAAGTCGGTAACGCCGACGATTGTCAGGCTGAAACCCAACTCGGTTTTCCAGCGCTCATTACGCTCGGCAATCAGTTGCGCCAAGGCCCGGTTGACACCGCCGAAGCCGACCAGCGCCAGTTTGTATTCAGTCATTTTTTTATTGCCCCTGATCTGGGTGAGGAGTGGTTGTGCTCTAGGTTAAGGGCGCTACCAGGGCAGTGAAATATGCCGATTTGCTCTATTTTATGGGCGTTTTGACCAAGGAGCGGCGCATACGCCGGGCATAAAAAAAGCCAACGCAGGTTGGCTTTTTTATCGCAGCGACGGCTCAGACCACAGACGATAAGACGAAGGACGTCACGGTGTTTTCCACGCCCGCCAGCGCCGAGATCTGGGTCCACACCTGGTGCACCCGCTGCGGGCTCGTTGCGCCGACGCGCAGCATCAGGTCGAACTCACCGCTCATCACGTCGCACTGGATGACTTCGGGTATTGCGCGCAGTGCCTGCAATACATCCTCGCCGCGCATACGGTCATAGCGATAGACGAAGATCACCGCATTGATCTGCGCGGCGGCTTGTCGCCCGTCGCCGGTGAGCACCGTATAGCCCAGGATGGCGCCGTCACGTTCCAAACGTTCGATACGCTGGCGCACAGCGTTGCGCGACAGGTTGACCTTGGCCGCCAGCTCCGCGTGGGCGGCCCGGGCGTTGAGCCTAAGCTCGGCGATGATGCGTTCATCGAGAGGGTCCAGAATGCGCTTCATTGAGCCTCCAGTGACAGCGCCCTCACAGCGCGTCGAGCTGTTGAAGGAGCAGGGCGATATTGTCGGGCCTGATCCGCTGATGCGCCGGGCCGTTGTGCTGCGCGCTGCGGCACGCCGGGCGCGGCACACTGATCCCCAGTTCGTCGAGCAGCGCCGCCGATTTGACCGGCGAGATTTCCCCCAGCGTGACCATGGGCGCCACCAGGCTGCGCCGGTACAGGCGGGCGGCAATCACGCCGGTGGCGGTGTGGGGGTCGACAATGTAGCCGGTGTCACGGTGCAGCGCGATTATTTCGTTCAGGGTTTCCTCATCGCTGACCGCATAGGAGTCAATGATCACTCGCGCCCGCAGCCAGCAGTCATTGGCGATGGTCATTTCGCCGCTGGACTCCAGCCCGTCCATCAACGCGCGCACCGCGTCGGCGTCGTGTTCGTATACCTCCCAGAGAAAACGCTCCAGGTTGGAGAAGGTCGAGAGGTCCATGGCCGGTGACAAGGTCTTGTTGGCGCGCAGCCTGGAATAATGGTTCTTCAAAAACAACTGATGCAGGGCGTCGTTGGTATTGGTGGCGACGATCAGTTGGGTGATGGGCAAGCCCATCTTCTGGGCGATATAGCCGGCATAGACTTCAGCGAAACTCGCCGCCGGCACGCTGAAGCCGATCGGCCGCTGGCCGCCGCCCAGTTGCAGGACCGCGTGGAAATACACCACCAGTTGTGCCAGCACGTTGACCCAGTTGCTGGAGTTGAAGCTGATCGCCGCGTACGGCGCGCACGGCCACTGTTTGAACAACCCGCTCACAATGCCCTGGCACTCATCGAAGCTACCGTCGACAGCGAACAGATGCACATTGGGCTGCGCCACCGCCAACAGCGCCTGCAACTGATGCGGGGGCACGCCGCGCTCGGGATAGAGCGCCACCACGTGGGCCTCGGCACTGTGTTTGAACGCTTCGATGGCGGCCAGGCCGGTGTCGCCATTGGTGGCGCCGAGCAGCACTGCGCGTCGACCCCGCTGCTGCAGAAAATGCTGCACCAACTGCGCCTGCAGTTGCGCGGCAAAATCCTTCGAGGAACAGGTAGGGCCGTGGAACAGCTCCAGCACCCATTCATTGCGGTCGACCTGATGCAACGGCGCTACGGCACGGTGCTGGAACCGACTGCTGGCTGCGTTGAGCAGGCGCTTGAGGTCTGTTTCAGCAATCGCCGCCCCCACAAACGGTCGGATGATCCGATACGCCAGTTCGGCGTAGGGCAGGGTTGACCAGTTAGCGATGTCCTGGGGCGCGAACAACGGCAGCGCCAAAGGGACGAATAACCCGCCGTCATCGGCGATGCCGGATAATACAACCTGTTCGAAGTCGGCCTGCACGGCCGTGTTTCGGGTACTCACGTAGCGCATGGTTTGGCTCCGGCCACTTATTTATAACGGTGTGCCTGCTCGACCAGCCAGGTGGAAAACATCACGGCGTCGGGATGCTCGTCGGCGCCGGAACCGCGTACCAGGTAAAACGATTCGCTGGCTTCGATGCGCTGGTCGAAGGGTTCAACCAGGCGCCCGTCGTGGAGCATTTCGTCGACCATTGAAGAGCGGGCCAATGCAATGCCTTGCCCTAATTCCGCCATACGCAATGTCGAGATCAGCGTATCGAACTGCAGGCCGCGCGATGAGTCGACCGCGTCGGCGCCGACCATCTTCAGCCAGTAGCCCCAACCCTCTTCGTACCCCAGCACATGCAATAGCGTGTGCTGGGCCACGTCGCTTGCCGCCTTGAGGGGCGAGCGCGTCATCAGGGCCGGCGAGCAGACCGGAAACAGGGTATCCCAGGTCAGGCGCTGGGACACCAGGCCGGGCCATTGGCCATGGCCCCAGCGAATCTCCATATCGTCTTCGCCATCGAGTTCCTTGACCCAGATATTACTGATGTAGCGGATATCGACGTGCGGGTGCAACTGACGGAAGTCCACCAGCTTGGGCGCCAACCAGTGCACGAAAAACGCCAGGCTGCCGCGCACCTTGATGGGGCGGCGTTTGTGCTGGCCAAAAATCTCGCTGGTACCCACCGCCAATCGCGTGATCGCATCCTGCACCACCGGCAGATAAGCCTGGCCTTCTTCGGTCAGGCCCAGCCCGCGAGGCAGGCGTTTGAACAGCGCCACCCCCAGATGGCTTTCCAGTTGGCGGATCTGTTGGCTGACCGCGCCCTGGGTCAAGCACAGTTCGTCGGCGGCGTGGGTGAAGTTCAAGCAGCGGGCGGACACCTCGAAGGCCCGCAGCCAGTTCAAGGGGGGGAGCGGCTTTTGCTTCATGGTCTGGACCTCATTGACGCTGCACTGAGCACGCTGACCCACGGCGTCGAACGAGCCTAGAACGCATCGGACGGTTGCACTGTGGAGGCGAGCGACAAGCGTCGCTCGCGGCTGTTGCGGGTAATGTAATACACGAAGTAGCACCAGGCGATGAAGGGCACGCCAAAGTACAGCGCGACCCGCTGTTCCGGGTCAAAAGCGATCCCCACACAGGCCAGGCTGCAGCAGGCCAGCGCGCCCAGCGGCACCCACGGGTAACCCCGGACGCGGAACTTCAGCGCGCGCACATCGCCGCCGTTGGCCACATAGTGCCGGCGAAAGGCAATTTGGCTGGCGGCGATGCTCATCCACACCACCACCACCGCCAGCCCGGAAATCGATACCAGTGCCAGGTAAACGGTGTCGGCGGCGAACACACTGCTGAGCAGGGACGCGCCGCCGCCGATCATGCTCAGGATAATGGCATTCAACGGCGTACCCATGCGGGTCAGCTGCGAGAACTGCTTGGGCAGGTGACCCTGGTCGCTCAAGGTCCAGAGCATCCGTGAGGCGGCGTAAAGCCCGGAGTTGGCCGCCGACAACAGCGCGGTAATGATCACAAAGTTCATGATGTCGGCCGAGTAGGGGATACCGATGTAGGTGAACACCGTTACGAAGGGGCTTTCCACCAAACCGGCCTGTTCGCGTGGCAGCAGGGTGGCCAGCACAAAGATGGTGCCGACAAAAAAGACCGCCAGGCGCAGCACGGTGGTGCGAATGGCTCGCGGCACATTGCGTTGAGGGTCTTTGGTTTCGCCGGCGGCGATGCCGATCAACTCGGTGCCCGAGAAGGCGAACGAGACCGCCAGCAAGGTCATCGCGATCGACATGAAACCGGTGGGGAACAAGCCTTCGCGAGTAAAGTTAGCCAAGCCGATGCTGTGCGCCTGGTCGATATTCAGCAGCCCGAGAATGGCCCCGCCGCCGATGGCCAGGAACACCACCACCGTCACCACTTTGATGAGCGACAACCAGAATTCGGTCTCGGCAAACAGACGGACCGAGACCACGTTGGTAAGGAACACCGTGCCGGCGAACAGCGCACTCCAGATCCATACGGGCGTGTCCGGAAACCAGCGTGTCATCAAGATACCGGCAGCGGTGAACTCCGAACCAATGGCCACGGTCCATGTCAGCCAGTACAGCCAGGCCACGGTGTAGCCGGTGCCGGGGCCGAGAAAGCGCGTGGCGTAAGTGCTGAACGAGCCGGTTTCAGGCATCTGCACCGCCAGCTCACCCAGGCACATCATGACCATGTAGACCATCAGTGCGCCGATGATGTAGGCGATGACCGCCCCTAAGGGGCCGGCCTGGTTGACGGTATAGCCGGACGTCAGGAACAGCCCGGTGCCGATCACGCCGCCCAGGGCCAGCATGACAATGTGGCGGGTCTGCATTTCCTGTTTGAAACCGGCGCGCGCGTTGAGTTTTTGTTCTTTTATGGACATGGTTGTTCTCATGAAAGTTGTTAGGGCAGGTCGGAACCTCGCCACTTGGTTTTATTATTATTCCTCTTCATGAAACGCCCCACAGACGGCCCTGTCGTGGGGTTTGAGACTTGCGTTCAGGCAGGCTGGTGGCTTGTTTCCTCGCGCAGGCAGCGCACAAACGCGAACGCCTGTTTCAGGTCGTCGAGCAAGTCGTCGGTGTCCTCGATCCCCACCGAAACACGCACCAGCCCTTCGGAAATACCCAGCGCCAGGCGTTCTTCAAGCGTGTTTTCCACGTGGCTGGTGGTGCGGGCCGGGCCGTAGATGGTTTCGACCGCACCGAGGTTGCCGGCGCAGTGAGCAAATCGCAGGCGCGGCAGCAGCACCTTGACCGTGTCCATGCCGCCAATCAGCACAAAACTGACGATGGCGCCAAAACCGCCCATTTGCGCGCAGGCCACTGCGTGGTTCGGGTGGCTGGGCAAGCCGGGGTAATTGACGGACGCGACCAAGGGTTCAGTGCACAGAAACTCCGCCAGGGCATGGGCGCTGCGTTGTTGTTGGCGCATGCGCAGCACCAGGGTTTTCATGCCGCGGATGATCATGTAGGCCGAGAACGGGTCGAGCGTCGCGCCATTGATTTCGCGGTAATGCCGAACCTTGCTCATCAGCGCTTGAGCGCCGCAGACCAGGCCGCCCAATACGTCGCCGTGGCCACTGAGGAATTTGGTCGCGCTGTGGATGACCACATCCACCCCCAGCGCCAGCGGGTTCTGATTCAGCGGTGTGGCGAACGTGTTGTCGGCCACCACCAGGGCGCCGACGCGCTTGGCCGCTGCCACCAGGCGCTGGATATCGAGGATTTTGAGGGTCGGGTTGGTCGGCGTTTCCAGGTACAGCACCTGACAGCCTCGGGCGATTTCGCGTTCGATGGCCTCGTGGTCGAACGTTTCGCACAAGGTGACCTCCACGCCCATGCGCGGCAGGAATTCTTCGAAAATCTTGTTGGTGCCGCCATAACTGTCCTTGGTGGACACCACGCGATCGCCGTGGGCCAGGAAGGTGTAAAGCACGCTGCTGATGGCCGCCATGCCGCTGCTGAACGCGACGGCGGACTCGGCCATTTCCAGCTCGCTGATTTTGGCTTCGAGGGTTTCGACCGTCGGGTTGCTCATTCGGCTATAGATGAAGCCTGGAGCCTTGCCCAGCGCCACGTCATACCAGACGTCGATATCGTCGTAACCGTAAGCCGCGCTGACTACGATGGGGGTTTGGGTGGCGTTGTAGGGGTGCCTGACTTGCTCTCCACCCCAGACCGCTCGGGTCCCGGCGCCCGCATTATCAAGCCCTGCGCTGTCAGGTTTTTTGTTCATTGAGACTACTCGCACTGAAGAGGCGTGAACGTTGGTTCGTTCACTGGATAGTGCGGCTCAATATAGGGACTGGCTGTGCGCCCGAGAAACGATGTTATCGGTGCCAAAGGGCAGCTTTTTTTAATGGGTAATACGGCTTGCCACCGGTTTTGCGTTGCCCGCCGCAACCACTTGTCAGGCCCTGAGCGGTTTTGTTGAACGTATGGGTCGGTCGGGCGGCCTGATAAATCAAGGGGCTGAGCCACTGCTTGGCTCGTTCATAAAACCCGTCAGCAGGTGACCCGTCATGAACAGATTCTGCCTGGTAATGTGCAGCATGTTGATGCTTCAGGGCTGTTTCGACAGCGCCGATAACACCACCAAGAACAACACCGATGGCAGCAAATCGTCGGTGCAAATGCAGGAGGGCAAGGCTCAAGAGAGCAAGTAACCGGGGTGTCCATCACGCGCGTCTACGTTGTCGTACAACCAATGCGCTATGATGCGCCTTCCTTCGTAAACCGAGACTTGTGTTCTTGATGGACAACCCGAACGTCCAGCCCACGGTTCGCCGCCGACACCGAAGCCTGGCCGAAGAGCTGGTCACCGAACTTTCCCGACGCATCTGCGCCGGTGAGCTGGCGCGTGGCACAAAGCTGCCGACCGAATCGCAAGTGATGGCCGAGCACGGCGTGAGCCGCACCGTGGTGCGTGAGGCCATCTCGCGTCTTCAAGCTGCGGGCCTGGTCGAAACCCGGCATGGCGTCGGCACGTTTGTGAAGGATGTGCCCAGCCCCAGTGGGTTCCGGATCGACCCAGAGACCATCGTGACCTTGCAGGATGTGCTGGCGGTGCTCGAGTTGCGCATCAGTCTGGAAGTGGAGGCGGCGGGGCTGGCCTGTGTGGGGCGTACCGATGAGCAGTTGCGGGTGATGCGCGACTCGTTGGATGCGCTTAACTCGCGAGCGGTGAGTGCCGATTATGCGGTATCGGCGGACTTCCAGTTTCACCAGCAGATCGCGCTGGCCACCGGCAATCGCTACTTCACCGATATCATGCTGCACCTGGGGGTCAACATCCTGCCGCGTACGCGCCTGCACTCCAAACGCTTGGCCAACGACAACAAGGAGCCCTACCTGGAGCGCTTGAGTCGTGAGCATGAGGATATCTACAAAGCCATCCTGCGGCGCGATGCCGACGCCGCTCGTGCCGCGATGCGCCTGCACCTGTCCAACAGCCGCGAGCGTATGCGCCGTGCCTACGAAGCGGCTGCCGCGCAGTTGTCGCACGGCCCGGCCGTAGTAACCGCGCGGCCCTGAGCCGGCAGCCCGGCCCAACGGAGGCAGGCTGCTCGTGGCGCTTTACTGCTGGTTGACTGCGTGCCACTTGCCTGGCGAGCGATGCGCACAAGCAAGGCAAGTGGCGCGGGGCATTACATGAAGTTGTACTGCACACCCAGGCGCCAGCGTGCCTGGCGGTCTTCAGAGGTGGCGTTGACCTTCACGTCGCCGATCTCCATGAACGGTGCCCATTCCTTGGTCAGTTTGTATTTGACGATCAGGTTCTGTTCGTAGTCGTTCTTCTTGTTGTCGTAGCGAATGTAGTCCGTCTTGAAATAGATGAACTGGTATTCGTACGCCCATTTGCTCGCCGGCGTATAGCCGAGCCAGCCCTCAAAGCGGTGGGTGGTCTGGTCATCCTTGATGTGGTCGGGCAGGTCTTCGTCGACCTGGTCGCGATCGAGTTTTTTGGTATCCAGCCGGTAGCGCGTCGCCGCGTAGAAAGCATCGTTGATCTTGTAGTTGTACTTGAGGCCGAGCTTGTAGGTGGTCGAGTCCTTCGAGCTGTCCATCTGGAATGCCGGGGTCAACGTCGACTGCGGGCTGAGCTTGTAGTTGTAGCTGACGGTGAACTCGTGACCGTTGTTGACCAGGTTGTCATAGGCGACGTCTTCGCGGTCCCCGGCGGTGCGGTATTTCATTTCCGCTTCAAAACCCAGGCCACTGTCCAGGCGGTAATTGAGCTTGATTCGATCAGCGTGGGCGCTGTCTTCCTCGGTGAACTGGTGGCGGTAGTTGATGCTGGCAGAGTCAGCGCTGACATAGAGCGGCAGGCTGAGGGCCAGGGCAGTGACGAGCGTGCGTAGGGTGGTGTTCATACGGTCTTCTTTTTTGTTTTTGTTAGGGTCGTTTGAGGATGCTGCGGCAGTACGTTGTTGCGTATGGATATCATCTATGCTGCCGATATACGTTATCGTACGACAAGACGACTCGTCTACGGGTTATCGGTGGTTTTGAAACATCTTGAAATATATGTGCCCAGTGAATAGGGCTTTACAGCCAATCCTGTTATTCCTTGGTTGTCTTTAAAAATCGGGCTTATGTGGGGTTTTGCCGAGAAAACCGCAGAAATGGAGGCGGATTATTGGGTCTTTTCAAGTGTTGTACGATGACCTATGATCGGTCGCAACAGACGACATTCCTGTCTCAAATCCAATAAGAAGGCTTAAGACGTCCATGAGAATCACAGCAGTCAACGTCCAGGTGTTTTCCTACCCGACCCGCCGCGCAGTGGACAGCGCCGGCCATGCTCACCCCGGTGATGTCTCCCAGGCGCAGATGGCGCTGCTGCGTATCCAGACCGAAGATGGCCAGGAGGGTTATGCCTTTGGCGCCCCCGAGTTGATCCGCCCCTATGTGCTGGACGGCTTTGTGCGCAAAGTGCTGGTGGGCCAAAACGCGTTTGACCGCGAGAAGATCTGGCACGACCTGGCGCATTGGCAGCGCGGCAGCGCCAGCCAGTTGACTGACCGCGCGCTGGCCCTGGTTGAGCAGGCGCTGTGGGATTGGGCGGGGCGCACACTGGGCGTGCCGGTGCACAAGTTGATCGGCGGGTTCCGCGATAAGGTGCCGGCTTATGGCTCGACCATGTGCGGCGATGAGTTGCCCGGCGGCCTGGCGACCCCCGACGACTACGGCCGGTTCGCCGAAACCCTGGTGCAGCGCGGTTACAAGGCCATCAAATTGCACACGTGGATGCCGCCGGTGTCTTTTGCGCCAAGCCCGCGCATCGATGTCGCAGCCTGTGCGGCCGTGCGCGAAGCTGTCGGGCCGGACATTGCATTGATGCTCGATGGTTACCACTGGTACAGCCGCACCGAGGCGCTGTACATCGGGCGCGAGTTGGAGAAGCTCGACTTTGCCTGGTTCGAAGAGCCGATGATGGAAGAGTCCGCCGAGTCCTATGCCTGGCTCGCGGGGCAGTTGGATATACCAGTGCTGGGCCCGGAAACCCTGTCCGGCAAGCACCTGAGCCGCGCCAGCTGGGTCAAGCACGATGTCTGCGATATCTTGCGTGCCGGCGTGGCGGGCGTCGGCGGTATTGCACCGTGCCTGAAGGTGGCGCATTTGGCTGAGTCGTTTGGCATGGACTGCGAGATCCATGGCAACGGCGCCGCCAACCTGGCGGTGGTCGGCGCCATCAAGAACTGCACCTGGTACGAACGCGGCCTGCTGCACCCGTACCTGGACTACGACGACGTTCCGGCCTACCTCAAGCGCCTGGTGGACCCGATGGACAATGACGGTTTTGTGCACCTGTCCGACTTGCCGGGCCTGGGTGAAGACATCGACTTCAACTACATCGAGACCAACACGCTTAAGAGCTTCTGACGTATACACGGCCCGTTCGGCATAAGCCGGGCTGGCCGAGAGCCCTATAAATATAAAAAAGGCACTCTTGTTATGACTATTTTCCCTTCGCTGTGGGCGCGGGTATTCGTCGCCGCCCTGGCCGTGACCGCGGTACCCCAGAGCTTTGCCAAAACCCCGGCTGATCAACTGATTGTCGGCATGAGCATGATCAACCTGTTGTCCCTGGACCCGGCGGCCGCCACCGGCCTGGACGTGTCGGAGATCAACGCCAACCTCTATGACATGCTGCTGGTGCAGGACGTCGCCCAGCCTGACCGCCTGGTGCCGGCGCTGGCCGAACGCTGGCAGGTCAGTGATGACCGCAAGACCCTGACCTTCAATTTACGCGACGGGGTGAGGTTCCAGTCCGGCAACACCCTGAGCGCCGAAGACGTGGCCTGGTCGCTGCACCGCGTGCTCAAACTCAACCTGGCCCTGGCGTCGACCTGGAAGGCCTACGGCTTCACCGCCGAAAACGTCGAACGCTATATGCGCGCCACCGATGCCGCGACCTTCGTGATAGAGCTGCCACGGCCGACCGATCCGCTGCTGGTGCTCAACACCCTGGCGACCTCGCCCAGTGCGTTTATCCTCGACCGCAAAAAAGTCCTCGAACACCAGAAAAACAACGACATGGGCGCCGCCTGGCTGGTGACGCATGCGGCCGGCAGTGGCGCGTTCGTGCTCAATGACTGGCGCGCCAACGATGTCATCCTGATGAGCCGTTTCGACGGTTACTGGGGTGGCCCGGCCAAGCTCAAGCGCATCGTCATGCGCAACATGACCGAGTCGCAGTCGTTGCGCCTGATGATCGAGCGCGGCGACCTGGACATCGCCAAAGGCATGTCCGCGCCGGACATCGAAGCCCTGCAAAAAAGCGACAAGGTGCGCACCCAGACCCTGCAACGCGGCACGCTGTATTACGTGGCGCTGAGCGTAAAGCAGCCGATGTTCGCCGATGCGCGCGTGCGCAAGGCCGTGCGTTCGCTGATCGATTACCAGGGCATCAACCAGACGGTCATGCCGCATTACGGCGTGATCAACCAACGGCCGATGCCGCTCGGGTTGGCCGCGCGCCTGCCCGACCCCGGCTATACGCTCAATGTCGAGCAGGCCAAGGCCTGGCTGGCCGAAGCCGGCTACCCGAACGGCTTCAAGACCACCATCCGCGTGCTGGCCGAGCCGCCATTCATCAACATTGCCTCCAACCTGCAGTCGACCCTGGCCCAGGCCGGTATCCAGGCCAGCATCATTACCGGCACCGGCAACCAGATCTATGGCGCGATGCGTGAGCGCAGCTTCGACATCATTGTCGGACGCGGCGGTGGCGGCGCAGAGCGGCATCCGCATTCCAGCCTGCGCACCCTGGTGTACAACCCGGATAACCGCGATGAAGCCAAGCTCACCAACTTTCAGGGCTGGCGTACTTCTTTTTACAGCGCTGAACTCAATCAACTGATCGAGCGCGCGGAAGTCGAGCCCGACGCCGGCAAGCAACTGGCCCAGTACCGGGATATCCAGGCGCAAGTCGATCAGCAGGTGGGGGCTATTTTGCCCGTCTCGCAAATGACCGACACCGTGGTGGTATACACCGACGTAGCCGACTTCCAGGGCCACACCGCTGCGACCACGCGCTACAAAGACGTCTACAAAAAGCGCTGATCGATTAATCAGGAGCTCACTATGTTTGTTATGACTGCCTCTGTCATGGGCGCTCGCGCTTCCAACACCCTGCGGCGCGCCAGCACCGTGCTGGTGACCTTGCTCGGCCTGCTGGCGCTGACTTTCATCATCGGCCGCGTCATGCCGCTGGACCCGGTGCTGGCCGTGGTCGGGCCCGACGCGGACGCGTCCACCTACGACCAGGTGTACCGCTCAATGGGCCTGGACAAACCGATCTGGACCCAGTTCGGGCTTTACCTCAACGACCTGCTCCACGGTGACTTCGGCAATGCGCTGTTGACCGGCCACCCGGTGCTTGACGACATCCTGCGCGTGTTCCCGGCGACCATCGAGTTGGCCACCCTGGCGATCCTGTTCGGCGTACTTATCGGCTTGCCACTGGGCGTGTGCGCGGCCAGTAACCAAGGCCGCCTCGGCGATCACGTCGCACGGGTGATCACGTTGTTCGGCTACTCCACACCGATTTTCTGGCTGGGCATGATGGGCCTGCTGGTGTTCTACGCCTGGCTGGGGTGGGCCGGTGGAGCGGGGCGCATCGACCTGGCCTACGACGGCATGGTGCCCGAGGTCACCGGCCTGCTGCTGATCGACACCAGCCTGGCGCGCGACTGGGACGCCTTCGCGAGCGCCTTGCGTCATATCGTGTTGCCGGCGCTGATCCTGGGCTTGAACTCGGTGGCGTACATCAGCCGCATGACCCGCAGCTTCATGCTGGAGCAACTGTCCCAGGAGTACATCATCACCGCGCGGGTCAAGGGTTTGTCCCGTCGCCAAGTGGTGTGGGGGCATGCGTTTCGCAACATCCTCGTGCAGTTGCTGACGGTGGTGGCGCTGGCCTACGGCTCGTTGCTGGAGGGCGCGGTGTTGATCGAAACGGTGTTTGCCTGGCCGGGGTTCGGCCAGTACCTGACCAGCAGCCTGATGCTGGGTGACATGAATGCGGTGATGGGCTGCGTGCTGGTGATCGGCCTGATTTTCGTCGCACTCAACCTGATCAGCGATGCCTTGTACAAGGTATTCGACCCGCGCACCCGTTAACCCAAAACGCGGCACGGATAAAACCAATAAAAACAAGGAATTTTCCATGACATTTTCGACACTGCACCTTGGCCTGTTCGCGGCCGTTCTCGCCCTCGGGCCGATGACAATGGCCCACGCCAAAACCCCGGCCGATCAACTGATCGTCGGCATGAGCATGGTCAACCTGTTTTCCATCGACCCCGCCAACGCGCCTGGCCTGGATGCGTCCGGCGTCAACGCCAACCTCTACGACACGCTGATCAAGCGTGACCAGGGCAACCCGGAAAAACACCTGCCACAACTGGCCGAGCGCTGGGACATCAGCGAGGACGGCAAGCAGGTGACCTTCCACCTGCGCCAGGACGTTAAGTTCCATTCGGGCAACCCGCTGACCGCCGAGGACGTGGCGTGGTCGCTGTACCGCGTGATGAAACTCAACTTCGGCCTGGCCACCACCTGGAAGGCCTATGGCTACAACCTCGACAACATTCAATCGCTGATTCGCGCCACCGATGCCCATACCCTGGTGGTCGACCTGCCGCAGACCATGGACCCGCTGCTGCTGGTGGATTCCCTGGCGATCTCGCCCAGCGCCGTGGTGGTGGACCGCAAGACCGCCCTGGCCCATGAAAAGAACGGCGATCTGGGCGCCGGTTGGCTGGTGACCAACGAAGCGGGCAGCGGCCCGTTCGTGCTCAGCAAATGGAGCGCCAACGACTCGCTGTTGCTGACCCGTTTCGACGGTTACTGGGGCGGCGCGGCCAAGCTCAAGCGCGTGGTGGTGCGGCACATGACCGAATCGCAGTCGCTGCGCCTGATGCTTGAACGTGGCGATCTCGACCTGGCCTATGGCATGGCCGCGCCGGACATTCGCGCCATCGACGGCTCGGACAAGATCCAGGTGCAGTCATTGCCACGGGGCACCATGTATTACGTGGCGATGAGCATGAAGCAAGCCGAGTTTGCCAAGCCCCAGGTGCGTGAAGCGGTGCGCAACCTGATCGACTACAAGGGCCTGGATGAACAGGTGATGCCGTACTACGGCAAGCTCAATCAGCAACCGATGCAGTTGGGGCTGGAGGCGCGCTTGCCGGACCCGGGTTATCACATGGACGTGACCAAGGCGAAAAAGCTGCTTGCCGAGGCGGGCTATCCCAACGGTTTCACCACCACCATTCGCACCTTGTCGGAGCCGCCGTTCATTGATATCGCGGCGCGCCTGCAAGCGACCCTGGCTGAAGGCGGGATCAAGGCCAGCATCGTCACCGGCACCGGCAACCAGGTGTACGGCGCGATGCGTGCGCGCAATTTCGAAATCATCGTGGCGCGGGGCGCCGAGCGTTATCCGCACCCGTATTTCAGCCTGCGCACCTTCGCCTACAACCCCAACAACAGCGACGATGCCGGCTTGCCGAACTTCCAGGGCTGGCGCGCCTCGTTCTTCAACCCGCAGCTCAACAGCCTGATCGACCAGGCCGGGGTCACCCGCGACTCGGCGCAGCGCATCAGCCTGTACCACCAGGCGCAGCACCTCTACGACCAGCAGGTGGGGCCGATCCTGATGATCTCGCAGATGACCGACACCGTGGTCAGCGCGGCCGACGTCAAGGGTTTCAGCGGTGACGATGCCGAGGCCACCCGTTACCTGGGTGTCTACAAGCAGCGTTGAGTGCTTCCAGAATTCACACAGAGAAGATGCTTATGAATGCCAATCTGTCTTCCATGGAAACGGCGGCGAAGCGCCCGGTGGATCGCTCCCCGGGCTCGAGCTTCGACGCCTTGTGCAAAAGCGGCGTGCGGGTGTTGCGACACCTGTTGCGTAACCCCATGACCCTGGCGGGCCTGCTGGTGGCGCTGCTGTTGGTGGTGGTGGCGGCTTTCGCACCGTGGATCGCGACCCACGATCCGGTGGCGCAGAACCTCGCCAATGCCTTGCAGGCGCCAGGCTCGGCGCATTGGTTCGGCACCGATGAATATGGCCGGGACATCTTCAGCCGCCTGGTCTACGGCTCGCGCATTACCCTGTACATCATTGGCCTGGTCACGGTGATCGTGGGGCCGATCGGCCTGTTTATCGGCACGGTGTCGGGCTATTTCGGCGGGGCGGTCGACACCGTGTTCATGCGCTTGACCGATATCTTTATTTCCTTTCCCAGCCTGGTCCTGGCGCTGGCGTTTATCGCAGCCCTCGGCCCTGGCCTGGAGCATGCGGTGGTGGCGATTGCCTTGACGTCCTGGCCGCCGATTGCGCGGCTGGCGCGGGCCGAGACCCTGTCGCTGCGCAATGCCGATTTTGTGGTCGCGGTGGAGCTGCAAGGGGCGTCGCCGGCGCGGATCATCCTGCGCCATATCGTGCCGATGTGCCTGTCGTCGGTGATCATCCGCCTGACCATGAATATGGCCGGGATCATCCTCACGGCCGCCGCCCTGGGCTTTCTCGGCCTGGGTGCCCAGGCGCCGTTGCCCGAATGGGGCGCAATGATCTCCACCGGCCGGCGCTACATGCTCGAATGCTGGTGGCTGGTGGCGGTTCCCGGCGCGGCAATCATGCTGGTCAGCCTGGCCTTCAACCTGTTGGGCGATGGCCTGCGGGACATCCTTGATCCGCGTAGCGAATAACCGGAGGACCACCTGATGTCCGCGATTAAATTGAATGTCCAAGGGCTTGACGTGCGCTTTGTCAGTGGCCAGAAAGAAACCCACGCCGTGCGCGATGTGTCCTTCACCTTGGGGCGCGAGAAACTGGCGATTGTCGGTGAGTCCGGCTCGGGCAAATCCACCGTCGGGCGCAGCCTGCTCAAGCTGCATCCGCCCAGTGCGAAGATCACCGCCAAGGCCATGACGTTTGGCGAAGTGGACTTGCTGTCGGCCAGTGAAAAGGCCATGCAGAAGATCCGGGGCCAGCGCATCTCGATGATCATGCAAGACCCCAAGTACTCGCTGAACCCGGTGGTCAAGGTGGGCGAGCAGATCGCCGAAGCCTACCTGGCCCACCACAAGGCTAGCCGCAGCGATGCCCGCGAGCGTGTGCTGCGGATGCTCGAACAGGTGCACATTCGCGACCCCCAGCGCGTGTACAACCTGTACCCGCACGAGGTGTCCGGCGGCATGGGGCAGCGCATCATGATCGCGATGATGGTGATTACCCGCCCCGAAGTGATCATCGCCGACGAGCCCACCTCGGCGCTGGATGTCTCGGTGCGCCAGCAAGTGCTCAACGTGCTGGAAGAGTTGGTGGACCAACAGCAGATGGGGCTGATCTTTGTCAGCCACGACCTCAACCTGGTACGTAACTACTGCGACCGCGTGCTGGTGATGTACGCCGGGCGCGTCGTCGAGTCCCTCGCGGCCTGCGACCTGCACTACGCCGAACACCCCTACACCCGGGGCCTGCTGGCCGCGCTGCCAAGCATGGACAACCGCCGCGCGCACCTGCCGGTGCTCAAGCGCGACCCCCTCTGGCTGACCCAATAAGGACCCTGAGCATGCCCATGATCCAAGCACACGCCTTGAACCTTAGCTTCGGCACCGGTGCCGCCATCAACCAGGTGCTGCACGACGTGAACCTGAGTGTGGCCGACGGCGAATCGTTCGGCCTGGTGGGGGAGTCCGGCTCGGGCAAGACCACCGTGCTGCGCTGCCTGGCCGGGCAGTACCGGCACTGGAGCGGCGCGCTGAGCATTGCCGGCGCACCGTTGCAGCACAAAATCCCCAAGGAACATTTTCGCAAGGTGCAGATGGTCTTCCAGGACCCCTACGGCTCCCTGCACCCCCGGCACACCATCGACACCGCCCTGCGTGAGCCGCTGATTATCCATGGGGTAGGGGACAAGGATGACCGCATCAACGAGATCCTGCTCAAGGTCGGCCTGAACGACAGTTTTCGCTTTCGCTACCCGCACCAATTGTCCGGTGGGCAGCGCCAGCGCGTGGCCATTGCCCGCGCGCTGATCCTGGAACCGCGCGTGCTGTTGCTGGATGAGCCGACCTCGGCCCTGGACGTGTCGGTGCAGGCCGAAATCCTCAACCTGCTGGCAGACCTGCGCCAGCGCGAGAAACTCACTTACCTGCTGGTCACCCATGACCTGGGCGTCGTCACGCACCTGTGCGACCGGGTGGCGGTGATGCAACACGGCAAGCTCGTTGAACTGCTCGACTGCCAGGCGCTCAGCCAGGACCAGGCGGTGCACGATTACACGCGCATGCTGGTGCAGGCCAGTCGTGACTTCAGCCAGGCGTCGGAACGCCGCCAGGTCGGCTGAAGCACGCCAGCCACACAACACGGATAACCGGCAACAACAAGGAGAACAACATGCCGTACCAACCCCCTCGAGACACCTTCGCACGCGCTGCCCTGGCCCTCGTCGCCCTCGGTTGCAGCCCGCTGTCCTGGGCGCTGCAGGCGCCGTCCGGGCTGCAAGTGCCGACGCTGGCTTACGATGACCGGCAGATTATTCTGGTGTGGGAAAAACCCACCGATCATGCCGATATCCAGGACTACCGGGTCTACGCCAACGGCACGCTGTTGGGCAGCGCCCATGCCAATAATGATCAGGTGTCGCCGGCCAAGCCCTATATCGACCAGTTCTACCGCCAAGACACCGCGCACTTTCACCACCGCATCGGCATCCACAGCTACACCGCACAGGGCCTCAAGCCCGATACCGCGTACCGCTTCACCGTACGTTCGGTGGATGGCAACGGCGCGGAGTCTGCCGACAGCCCCGCCGTCGTGCAGCGCACCACCCCTGTGGCGGCGCTGTTCGACGTGAAAAAATACGGCGCCAAGGGCGATGGCAGCCACCTCGACACGCTGGCGATCCAGCGCGCGATCGATGCGTGCACGCCGGGCTGCAAGGTCTTGCTACCCAAAGGTATCTACAAAAGTGGCGCGCTCTACCTCAAGAGCCACATGACCCTGGAGATCGCCGAAGGCGCAACCTTGCTCGGCTCTGAGCGCGCCGAGGATTACCCGTTGGCGGGCTACATCCAATATCCCTATTCCACCACCGTGCGCCCGGCGTCGTTGATCAATGCCCTGCCGCGCGATCCGCGCGCGCATCAGGCGTTCGAAAATATCCGCATCGTCGGCAAAGGCACCCTCGACGGCAATGGCTGGAAACGTAACCCGGATGTGATCGATGAGCGAGGCCGGGCCTTGCCGTTTTACCTGCCCAGCGACAACACCCGATATGCCCAGGACGGCATCCTCGCCAAAGCCCAGGTGGAGCAAGCCGTGGCGCGGGGCATGAATGTCAAGGATGCCTACGGGCAAATGCGCTCGTCGCTGATCACCCTGCGCAACGTCAAGAACGTGTTCTACGGCGGTTTCACCGTGGTGAACCCGGCGTTCCACGGCATCATGAACCTGGAGAGCGAAAACGTGGTGCTGGCCAATACCACCCATACGACCTACGACGCCAACAACGGCGATGGCATCGAGTTCGCCAACAGCAAAGGCGCAATGGTGTTTAACAACGTCTTCGATACCGGCGACGACTGCGTCAATTTCGCCGCCGGCACCGGTGCGAATGCGGTGCATCAACCGCCCCAGCAGGACGCCTGGATTTTCAATAACTACTTCCGCAAAGGTCACGGCATGGTGGTGGCCGGCAGTCATACCGGTGCGTGGATCCAGGACATCCTGGCCGAAGACAACGTCTCCGACGGCACCGACGCCGGGCTGCGCATGAAGAGCACCAACTTCATGGGCGGCGGGGCGCGCAATGTCATCTTCCGTGATTCGGCGCTGCGCAATACGGTCAAGCAGGCGTTCATCTTTACCCTGGATTACAACGACCCCAACGCCAAACTCGATTACCAGCGCTCCACAGTGGCCGGGCAGTTCAAGGACATCCACGTGAGCGATGTGAGCGTCGAGGACGCCCAGGGCCGGGCCATCGAGGTCAAGGGCGACAGCCAGCACAATGCCTACCACGAGGGGTTGGTGTTCCAGCGCGTGCGTTTTCGTGGCGCCGCCGGGGCACGGATCGACGGGTTGAAAAATTCGCGCTTCGAAAACGTGGTGTTCAGCCACTACGGCGCCGCCAACCCCTGGCAGGTGACGGGCAGTTCAGGATTGAGTTTCGAAGCAGTGCAGCCGGCACCCCAGTAGGGCACTGCGGTGTGAGGGGGCGGTCATTTCAGGCTGATGACCACCTTGCCTTTTGACCGCCCCTGTTCCACATAGCCCAGGGCATCGGCGGTCGCGTCGAACGGGAACACGCGGTCAACCACCGGTTTGATCGCGCCGGCCTCCACCAGCTGTTTGATCTGCTTCAGTTGGGCGCCGCTCTGGCGCATAAAAACGAAGTCATAGTTGAGGGTTTTCCTGCGTGCTTTGCGGCGGATACCGCTGCTCAACACACGCATGGCCAACCCCAGCACCCAGGGCAGCGTGTGCGCCTGGGCGAACTGCGGTGTCGGCGGCCCGGAGATGGAAATGAGGCGGCCACCCGGCTTGAGAATGCCGAGGGATTTCTCCAGTTCGTCCGCGCCCAGGCTATGCAACACCACGTCGTAATCGTGCAGGGCGCTGTAGACGTCCTGCTGTTTGTAGTCGATGACAACATCCGCGCCCAACGCCTTGACCCATTGCACATTGGCGCTGCTGGTAGTCGTCGCGACGAAGGCACCCAGATGCTTGGCGAGTTGGATAGCGATGCTGCCGACGCCACCGGAACCGGCCTGGATAAACACCTTTTGGCCTTTTTTCAACTGGGCGGTTTCCACCAGTACCTGCCATGCCGTCAGCGCCACCAGGGGCAGGGCGGCGGCATGTTCCATGTCGATGTTGTCGGGTTTCAACGCCAGCGCGTCTTCATGCACCGCGATCAACTCGGCGAAGCTGCCGATGCGCGCGTCGGGCGCACGTGCATAAACCTCATCGCCGGGTTTGAAACCGCTCACGGCGGCACCCACCTGGATCACCACGCCGGCCAGGTCATTGCCCAATATCAGCGGGAATGCATACGGCAGGATCAGCTTGAACTCGCCCGTTCTGATCTTCGAATCCAGCACGTTGACGCTGGCGGCGCGCACTTGGACCAATACGTCATGGTCGCCCACCTCAGGCGTGGGAACCTCGCCGATGCGTCCGTTGTGTTTGCCGTAACGGTCGATCAAAAATGCCTTCATGGTGATTCAACTCTCAGTGCGCCGAAGTGAGTGTAGTGCGGTTTATGCCTTGGCCGTGTAGCGCTCGGCCACCTGGGATTGCTTGATCTGCGCGAGCAAGCCCTGGCGGGCGCCCTGCAAGTCATCCCAACGCGCAGCGTCCTGCAAGGGCGGAATGGTCACTGGCTCGCGACGGTCGAAACCGACCAGCGCGGCATCGACCAGGTCGCCCACTTCCATGATCTCGCTGAGGGTGTTGATGTCGATGCCGGCACGATCCCAGATTTCGGTGCGCGTGGCGGCCGGCAGTACGGCTTGTACGTAGACGCCTTTGGGCGTCAGTTCCAGGCTCATGCCCTGGGACAGGAACAACACGAAGGCTTTAGTCGCGCCGTATACCGTCATGCCGAATTCCGGCGCCAGGCCCACCACCGAGCCGATGTTGATAATCGCGCCGTCGCCGGCCTGGGCCAGGCGTGGGGCGATGGCGCTGGCCAGCCGCACCAAGGCGGTGGTGTTGAGCGTGACCAACTGCGCCACGCTGTCGGTGGACTGTTCGATAAAGCTACCGGACTGCGCGGCGCCGGCGTTATTGACCAGGATGCCGATCGCCGCGTCATCGCGCAGACGGGTTTCTACGCGGTTCAGGTCGCTGGTTTGGGTCAGGTCGGCCTGGATCACGTCAACATTAACGTTGTGCGCCTCGCGCAACTTGGCTGCCAAGGCGTCCAGTCGCCCCTTGTCGCGAGCGACCAATACCAGGTCGTGCCCACGTTGGGCAAAGCGCGCGGCGTAGGTGGCGCCGATGCCGGTGGAAGCGCCAGTGATAAGAACGGTCTTGGAGCTGCTCATGAATGGATCCTCGAATACAGGGGAGGGCGACGTGCGCCATGCCGGCAACAATTTGCGTTGGCGGTTTTATGATGTCGACCATAATCAAAGCTGTCAACAGTTTTGATTATGGTCGTAATCATAGTATGCTCAGGCCATTGTTTTAGGCCGTAGAGGGACAGGTCCATGAAAATCACCAAGACGCAATCGGCTGCCAACCGCGCGCATATCGTGCAGACGGCTTCAGAGCTGTTTCGCGAGCGTGGCTACGATGGGGTGGGGGTGGCAGAGCTGATGGCCACCGCCGGTTTCACCCAGGGCGGCTTCTATAAGCACTTCGGTTCCAAGGCGGACCTGATGGCCGAGGCGGCGCAAAACAGTCTTGCGCAATCGCTGGCCAGCACCGAAGGCCTCGATGTAGAGCAATTTATCCAGTTGTACGTGTCGCGCGAGCACCGCGACGGACGGGGCGACGGTTGCACCTTGGCTGCGTTGTGTGCGGACGCCGCGCGTCAATCCGGTGCGCTGAAGACGACCTTTGCCGACGGCGTTGAAAACACAGTGCGGGCGCTGCAGCAAAGCGTCTCGGCGGATACCCAGGCAACGGGGCAGGACAGCCGTGCAAAAATGCTCGACACGTTGGCCCATGCAGTCGGTGCCGTCATCCTCTCGCGCGCCTGCCCGGATGATTCGCCCCTCGCCGACGAAATTCTCCAGGTGTGCCGCGCAGAGATTCTCGCTTCCCTGCGCGGCTAGGCATCAGCGCATATGCAAAATGATCGGGCTGCTGCTGGCCGGGTCGGTGTGCCCGCGCAGCGTGCCCACTGCCTCGGGGGCCACCGCACCCGCCTGATTACCCCAGGTGCCGCGCACAAAGGTCAGCACCTCGGCGATTTGCTGGTCGGACAACTGCTCACGGAACGCCGGCATGCGATACGCGTCCGGCACCCCGGCAGCCACGACGCGTTGCGAGCCGTTGAGGGTGATATTGATCGCCGACGCGGTTTCCTTGGCCAATGCCGAAGTGGCACCGGCCAGCGGTGGCATCCAGTCGGGCTGGCCCTTGCCGTCGGCACCATGGCAAGAAGCGCAGCGGGTGGCGTAGGTGTGGGCGCCGGGGGTATCCGGGCGCACCTCGGTGGCCACGTACTGCCAGGGCGTGCCGTCACGCTGCGGGTCGCCGGGCAGTGACTTGAGGTAGCGGGCAATGGCGGCCAGGTCATCGTCGGCCATGAACTGCGTGGAGTTGTTGAACGCCTCGGTCATCGACCCGTAGACCACGGCGTGGCGGTTACGCCCGGTCTTGAGGAACTGCACGATCTGCGGCTCGCCCCAACGGCCCAGCCCGGTGTTGGGGTCCTGGCGCAGGCTCGGTGCATACCAGCCATCAAGCAAGGCACCGGCGAGGAACGGCTTGCCGGATTCATCCAGCGCTTTCTCGTTAAAGGCCAGCCCACGCGGCGTGTGGCAACTGCCGCAGTGGCCGGGGCCCTGGACGACATAGGCGCCGCGATTCCACAACGCGTCCTGATCAGCCTTGGCGGCATAGGGGGCGGTTGGCGCGAACAGGCCGTTCCACAGCGCGATGGGCCAACGCAGGTTCAGCGGCCAGGGGATATCGCTGGGGATGTTCGCTTGGCTGGCCGGTTGCACACCTTTCATGAAAAACGCATACATCGCCCGAATGTCGTCGTCGCTGAGCTTGGCGTAAGACGGGTACGGCATGGCCGGGTAGAGCCGGCGGCCGCCCGGCGCGACGCCGTGGCGCACCGCCCGGTCGAAGTCGGCGAGGCTGTAGGTGCCGATGCCGTTATCGCGGTCCGGCGTGATATTGGTGGCATGAATCGCCCCCAGCGGCGTGGCCATTTCCAGGCCCCCGGCAAACGGCGCCTTGCCCGGCAGGCTGTGGCAGGCCACGCAGTCACTGAGGCGCGCGACGTACTCGCCACGGCTGACCTGGGCCGGGTCGAAACTGACGGCTTGTTGCTGTTCAAACGGTGTCGCGGGTTGACGGGTGACGTACCAGGCCAGCAGGCCGGCGGCGACCACGCAGGGCAGCGCGAGCCAGCCTGCGGTTCTTGCGAATCGACGGGTGTTCATGGGCGGTCTCGCTCGGTTAGCTGAAGGTGTATCGGCTCAGGGGCAGGCTGCGAATACGCTTGCCGGTCAACTGCGCCACGGCATTGGCCACGGCCGGTGCCACGGCGGGCAGCGGTGGTTCGCCGATGCCACCCATCTTTTCGCCACTCTCCACGATCTTCACGTGTACCTGCGCCATGCGTGAGGGCGGCAGGATCGGGTAAAGGTCGTAGTTGCGCGCCCGTGGCTTGCCGTTCACATACACCGCTTCTTCCAGCAAGGTTTGCGATAACCCCAGCGCGACCGCGCCGTTGACCTGCGCCTCGACAATCGCCGGATTGACGATGCTGCCTGGGTCGATGGCTTCCCAGATGTGGTGGACCTTGACCTGGCCGCTTTCAATCGACACCTCGGCGATCACCGCCGCGTGTGAACCGAACGGTGAGGCCATGGCCACGCCACGGGCACGGCGTGTGCCGTCTTCGGCGGTGTAGGGGCCGCGCTTCCAGCCGCCGGACAACTCGGCCACCGCCTTGAGCAGGGTGGTCAGCCGCGGATTGTCGCGCAGCAAATGCAGGCGTAGCTCGTACGGGTCGCGTTTGCCGGTGTCGGCCAGTTCGTCAAGGAAGGCTTCGTAGAAAAAGTCGTTGAGCGAGTTGCCCACCGAGCGCCAGTAGCCGAGCATCGCCGGGCCTTTGACGTAGATCTGCGCGATGCGTTTGTTGGGGATGGCGTAGCTCTTGCCCGACAACCCCTCAAGGGCCGTGGGGTCGATTTTATCGCCCTGTTTGCCGGCAATGGCTTCGGTGGGGCCTTCGGTGGCGCTGACCGCTTCGATGGCTACCGGCAAGCCGTCGGCATCCAGCGCGGCGCGGAACTTGACCACCGCGACCGGGCGCAGTACATCGCGCAGGAACTCTTCTTCCCGGCTCCAGATCAGCTTGACCGGGCGGCCCACGGCCTTGGCCAACGCGATGGCCTGTGGGTAAGGGCTGGCCGAGTCATACAGAAAGTGGCGGCCGAAAAAGCCGCCGAGCAGCGGCGAATGCAGGTTGATCTGCTCAAGGGCCAGGCCGGTGCGCTTGGCGATGTCGGCGCGGAACATGTCCGGTGCCTGGTTGGGCAACCAGATGTCCAACGAGCCGTCGGGGTTGAAACGCGCCAGGGCGGAAGGCGGCTCCAACTGGGCGTGGTTGACGTATTGGTTGTGGTAAGTGGCTTCGACCTGGGTCTTGGCGTTTTTCAGCGCGGCGGCCACGTCGCCTTCGTTTTCATCGTCGCGGGCCGGGCCTTGCTGGGTCGCAAGGAAGTCGCGGTAGCCATCGCTGGAAAACTCAGCGGGCATGGTGCGCACTGTGGAGTCGGCAGTCGGTTCTTGCCAGTCAACCTGGATTGCCTCCACCGCGCGCTTGGCATGCCACCAGCGTTCGGCCACCACGGCCACCGCGCCAGGCAACGTGTGCACGGAATGCACGCCCTTCATACCTTCGACCTGTGCCTGGTTACGCAGGCCGCCCACGGTCATGCCCAGGCGCGGCGCGTGCTGCACGGCGGCGTGGAGCATGCCGTCGACCTTCAAATCGATGCTGTACAGCGCCTTGCCGGTGGATTTGTCGTAGGCGTCCACGCGTTTGACCGGTTTGCCGATCCAGCGGAACTGGCTCGGATCGCGCAAGGTAATAGTGGCCGGGTCAGGCACCGGCATATCCAGCGCGCGTGCGGCCAACTCGCCGTAGCCCACGGAGCGGCCGGACGCGGCGTGTACCACGCGGCCGGGTTGGGTGCTCAGTTCGCTCAGCGGCACGCGCAGTTGCTCGGCGCCGGCCTGCAGCAGCATGGCGCGGGCGAGGGCGCCGAGGCGGCGCATGGTCGGGTAGCTCATGCGCACCGACATGCTGCCGCCGGTGATGCGCATGCCGTTGTCCATCACCACGTAGGCATCGCCGGGCGGCGCGGCTTCGACGATGAACGTGGCCGGGTCGGCATCCAGTTCTTCACCGACGATTTGCGCCATGGCGGTGTGGGTGCCTTGGCCGCCTTCCATGAACGGGCTGAGCAGGCGCACCGTACCGTCCGGGCGAATCTCCAGAAATGCCGGCACTTGGGTGCCGCGCTCCACGCCGGTGGCGGCCTGCACCCGGCCAGACCCGAGTGGCAGGCCAAAGCCGATGACCAGCGCACCCACGGCGGTACTGGCCAGGAAGCGTCGACGCGACAGGTTGATCGGCTCGCCCAGGGGCACACCGGGAATCAGTTCAGGCGTGTTCATCAGGCGGTCTCCTTCCCGGCGGCCAGGTCATCCATGGCGGCATGGATGGCATTGTAGGTGCCGCAGCGGCACAGGTTGACCATCGCCGCGTCGATCTGGCCCTTGGTGGGGGCAGGGGTGTGCTTGAGCAGGGCTGTGGCCGCCATTACCTGGCCGGACTGGCAATAACCGCATTGCGCGACCTGATGCTCGACCCAGGCACTGACCACGCGTTTGCCCACCTCATCGGCTTCGATGGCTTCGATGGTGGTGATCTCGCGACCGACCACCCCGGCCACTGGCGTCACGCACGAGCGCACCACATTGCCGTCCACCAGCACCGAGCAGGCGCCGCACTGGGCCAGGCCGCAGCCGTATTTGGTACCGGTCAGGCCCAGATCGTCGCGGATCACCCACAGCAGTGGCGTGTCGGCGTCGGCATCGACCTGATAGGCCTTTTGGTTGATACGTAATTCCATGGCGGGCTCACCTGCTGATCATCGGTTGGTGGTGCGGGTTTCTTATAGGAGGGTGCGACCGCAGGTCGCCCATCGTCGAACTCTAGACTACGGCGCAAGGGCTATCTATCTGATGGGGCTCAAGTTCAGAGGATCAGGCAAGTATTCAACAGGATTGGGTGACTGCGTCGGGCTTTGGTGGTTGGCTGCCTGTGTGGGAGGGGGCTTGCCCCAATGCCAGTCAGTCAAGCGCAGATCCCCTGTGGGAGGGGGCTTGCTCCCGATAGCGACCTGACAGCCGGCCAGGATGTTGGATCAGATCGAGTACATATCCGTTGCTGCGGTAACGGCCACTTAGGGTTACGCCCTTACGGCGTGTCACTTTTGTAAAGGCACAAAAGTAACCAAAAAGCCTTCGCCCCAACACTCGGCACCTCGCTCAGGCTCGGTGTGCCCGTAATCCGACATTGATTTGGGGGCCGCCGCCACGCGCCATCCATGGCGCGGGGCGGCTAAACCGGCATCCCTGCCGGTTTGCCCCCCCAATCAATATCGAATTTCGGCCAGCGTGTTTGACGGGGCGATCCAAGATCAAGATCAAAAGCGCGGCGGCCTTAGAGCCGACCGGTATGCAACGCCGAACGTGCTGCAAATGTGGGTGGGGCGGTGCGATGATTCGACTTGCTCCCGATAGCGGTGAATCAGTCACGTGACTTTCTTCTGACCCACCGCTATCGGGAGCAAGCCCCCTCCCACAATGGCCTGTCGGTCATCGACACTCACGCCCAGCCCTCGCGCACCGCGCTGCGAATCCCTTCCAGCAACATGGCAAACGCCGGGTTGTCATTGTCTTCGCGCCAGATCAGGTGCAGTTCGCTCTGTGCGCCTTCGCCCAGGTCGATGTCGCGGAACATGACGTTCTTGAACACCACGCTGCTGGCGCAACGCGGCACCAGGGCCAGGCCCATGCCGGCGTTGACCAGCGCGAGGATGGTCAGTGACGAGCCCAGCCACTGTACGTATTGCGGCGCGACGCGGGCCGAGCGCAGCAGGCCGGTGAGCAGTTCGTTGAACGGCGGGTAGGCGGCGTGGGCGTACATCAAAAAGGGCTGCGCATCCAGGTCCTGCACGCTCACCGTATCGGCGTGTGCCAGCCGATGGCTGCTCGGCACCGCCAGTACAAACGGTTCGCGCACCAGGCATTCGGTGGCGTAGCCCGGTTCCAGCAGCGGTGCGCGGACGATGCCGAGGTCGATACGCCGGGCGCGCAGGGCTTCGTATTGCTGGTAGGTGTTCATCTCGGACAGGTCGATCTTTACCTGCGGCTGCTTGAGCCGCGCTTCGGCGATCACCTTGGGCAGGAACTCATACACCGCGCTGCCGACGAAGCTGATATTGACCGTGCCGATATCGCCTTCGGCAAAGCGCCGCGCGGTGATGGCCGCTTGCTGGGCGCGTTCGAGCAGGTTCTGCGCCTCGATGAAAAAGGCCCGGCCGGCGGCGGTGAGCGCGACGCTGCGGGTGGTGCGGGTAAACAGTTCCACCCCCAGGTGATGCTCCAGCAACTGGATCTGCCGGCTCAGTGGCGGCTGGGTCATGTTCAGCCGTTCGGCGGCGCGGCGAAAATTCAGCTCGGTGGCCACGGTGGTGAAGCAGCGCAATTGCGTCAGCTCAAACATTGATCTAATTCCGGTATCAATCGCATGTCAGGTTAGATTAGACGGGAACAATCCTCGGCGTCCATCATCGACTCGTCCCTTAAAAAAACAATCAATGGGAGTTGCCCGTGGATATCCTCCAGAGTCCGCCAGACCCGACCGTGCTTGCCCGCGCGGCGGCCAAGGTCAAGCGCCATGTGCTGCCGCTGTTCGTGGTGATGTTCATCGTCAATTACATCGATCGGGTCAATATCGGTTTCGTACGCAGCCATATGGAAACCGACCTGGGCATCGGCGCGGCGGCCTACGGCTTGGGGGCCGGGTTGTTTTTTATCGGCTACGCGATCTTCGAAGTGCCCTCCAACCTGCTGCTGCAGCGCTACGGCGCGCGGGCTTGGCTGACGCGCATCATGTTCACCTGGGGCGCGGCGGCGATGGCGATGGCGTTTGTGCGCGGGGAAACCAGCTTCTATATCTTGCGGTTCATCCTGGGCGCCGCCGAGGCCGGTTTCTTCCCCGGCATCATCTATTACTTCACACAATGGTTGCCGGCCAGCGAGCGCGGCAAGGCCATGGCGATTTTTCTCAGTGGTTCGGCCATCGCCTCGGTGATCTCCGGGCCGGTGTCGGGGGCGTTGCTTAATGTCAGCGGTCTTAACCTGCACGGCTGGCAGTGGATGTTCCTGATCGAAGGTTTTGCTTCCATCGCGCTCTGTGGGTGTGTGTGGTTCTGGTTGCAGTCCCACCCGCAGCAGGCCAAGTGGCTCAGCGACGACGAAAAACACGCGCTGGTCAGCGCCATTGCGCTTGAGCAGCAGGCACGCGAGGCGAGCCAGAGCGTGCGGCCATCGATGTTCAAGCTGCTGGCCGACAAACAGATCGCGCTGTTCTGCTTTATTTACTTTTCCATCGCCCTGACCATCTACGGCGCCACGTTCTGGTTGCCGAGCATGATCAAGAAAATGGGCAATCTGGGCGACTTCCAGGTGGGCTTGTTCAACTCGATTCCGTGGTTGATTTCGATCGTCGCCATGTACGGGTTCGCATCCCTGGCCAGCAAGTGGAAACACCAGCAGGCGTGGGTGTCGCTGATGCTGGTGATCGCCGCGTTCGGCATGTTCATGTCCACCACCGGCGGGCCGGTGTTTGCCTTCGTCGCCATCTGTTTTGCCGCGATCGGCTTCAAGGCGGCTTCGGCGCTGTTCTGGCCGATCCCTCAGGGCTACCTGGATGCGCGCATTGCGGCGGCGGTAATTGCCTTGATCAATTCGGTGGGCAACCTGGGCGGTTTCGTGGCGCCCACCACTTTCGGGTTGCTGGAGCAGACCACCGGGTCCATCGAGGGTGGTTTGTATGGCCTCGCCGCGACCTCGCTGGTGGCTGCGGTGATGGTGTTCTTTGCCCGCGCCACGCCTCGAGGGCCAACTCCTTCTTCTCATCATCACGCCATGCGTCCAGGTCCACAGGGAGCCGCCTCTTGAAAATTGTCCGCGTTACCGTCACCCCGATTGCTTTCCGTGACCCGCCATTGCTCAACGCCAGCGGTATTCACGAACCCTTCGCGCTGCGTTCGATCATCGAGATCGAGAGCGACACCGGCTACATCGGCCTCGGCGAGAGCTATGGCGATGCCCCGGCGCTGGCGATCCAGCAACAGGTGCAGTCGCAGCTGATCGGGCTCGATCCGTTCAACCTCAACCAACTGCGCGCCATTGTGCAAGCCACGGTGGCGGCGCATAAACCGGCAAGCCTGGCCGGTGCCGAGCTGGCGCCGGGCTCCCACGCGAGCAAGGCGGTGAGCAATGCCTATTCGGCGTTCGAGGTGGCGTTTCTCGACTTGCAGGCGCATTCGCTGAATGTACCGCTGGTGGACCTGCTCGGTGGCGCGGTTCGCGATCGGATCCCGTTCAGTGCCTACCTGTTCTTTAAATACGCCCAGCACATCGACTCGCCCTACAAGCCCGACAGTTGGGGCGAAGCGCTCAACGAAGAACAGATCGTCGCCCAGGCCCGGCGCATGCTCGAAACCTACGGCTTCAAAAGCATCAAGCTCAAGGCCGGGGCCCTGGAGCCCGAACATGAAGTGGCGTGCATCAAGGCCTTGAAGAAAGCTTTCCCCGGCGTGCCATTGCGCATCGACCCGAACGCCAACTGGTCGCTGGAAACCTCGATTCGCATGGCTGAACTTCTTGGTGACGACCTGCAATATTACGAAGACCCGACCCCCGGCCTGGACGGCATGGCCGAGCTGCACAAACGCACCGGCTTGCCCCTGGCGACCAATATGGTCGTGACCGACTTTGACGAATTTCGGCGCAGCGTGGCCTTGGACAGCGTGCAGATCGTACTCGCCGACCACCACTATTGGGGCGGCCTGCGTGACACACAGGTGCTGGCGAAGATGTGCCAGACCTTTGGCCTGGGCGTGTCGATGCATTCCAATTCACACCTGGGCATTAGCCTGATGGCCATGGCCCACGTAGCCGCGTCGGTGCCCAACCTCGACTACGCCTGCGACACCCATTACCCGTGGCAGGAACCGGACGAGGAAGTGATCAAGGGCGGCAAATTGCCGATCATCGATGGCTGCGTGCAGGTCACCCGCGCACCGGGGCTGGGCCTGGAACTGGACCATGACCAGTTGGGCATGCTGCACGATCAATACCTGAGCTGCGGCATTCGCCAGCGCGACGATGTGAAACAGATGCGGCGTTATCAACCGGACTGGAAAACCGTCAAACCACGTTTTTGAAGCAGGTCGCTTGGTGTTGCCCGTGAGTGCATGTGGGTGCGCTTGCGGGCTTTTTTTGTGTGGCCTTGACTGTCGGTCTCGATCAGAAATCAACCGTAGCCGACAACGACAACGTGCGTGGCGAGCCTTGGGAAAACGCGCCGTATGAGGCAACGCCTGACCAATACTGGCGATCGAACAGGTTCTGTACCGTGGCGCGAAATGTGGTTGGCTGTTCGGCGATGCGGGTGCTGAAGCGCGCGCCGATATCGAAGCGTGTCCAGGCATCGAGCTGTTGCGTGTTGGCCTGGTTGGCGTACTGGCGGGCGGTATAGAGCGCGCCGCTGGTGAGCGTCAGGCCCTCGACCCATGGCGTGTCCCATTCGGCCCACAGGTTGGCTTGCACCTTGGGCACACCCACCGGTGCGTTGCCTTGGTTGGCGGCATTCGCGGTCTTGGTCAGTCGCGCGTCCAGCAGGGTCACGCCGCCGAGCAGGCGCGTGCCTTGGGTGACTTCGCCAGACACGCTCAGTTCGAGGCCGCGGTTGCGCTGTTGGCCCTGTACCGAAAAGCGCCCGGCGGCCAATTCGCCGCTGGGCTTGTGGATCTGGAACAGTGCGAGGGTCGACATGAACGTGCCGTAGTCGATCTTGACCCCGACTTCGTGTTGTTTGGACACGTAAGGCGCAAAGACCTCCCCGCGTTCGCGGCATTGGAGGGCGCCACGTCACCTTTGCTCAGGCCTTCGAGAGCGTTGTAGTAGAACGCCACATGCTCCCAGGGCTTGAGCACCACGCCAAACAGCGGTGTGATCTGGCTGTCGTCATAGGCGCTGGTGACGGCGCCTGCGTTGTTGTAGTTGCTCGATTGGATACGCTGCTGGCGCAGGCCGAGGGTGATCTGCGCCCGCTGGTCGAGTATCGACAAGGTGTCGGCGATGGCGACGCCGGAGAGTTCGGAGGCCGAGACTTTGGGCATATCCGGCTTGGCAATCGACGGTTCTGGCCGGTTCACCGGGTGATAGATATTCGACAGTACCGGCGCACCAGAAATGATCCCCCGCGACAGTTCATCGCGATAACGGCTGGCCTGTAGCGTGCTGCGGTGGCTGATCGGCCCCGTGTCAAAGCGCAGCCATGCTCCGACGTCGACCGTGTAGCGCTGCACGTTGAAGCGGTAGTAGCCGGGGATCGACGAGGTGTCGCCGGCGGCGTTGACGATGCTCGGGGTCTGGTCGGACAGGCGCGCCACGGCCGATTTGCCGCCGCCGGCGTGGGCGAACACGGTGAGGGCCTCGGTGAGGTCGTATTCGCCGCTGAGCAAAGCCGATTTGTCCCGGGTGCGCGACCAGCCCCAGTCCTGACTGACGTTGGTGCGGCCGTTGGCGGCGGTTGGGATGGCCACGCCGCTATCGATCAGGAACGGGCGGGAGGCCGCATCGAAGGTCTCTTGCTGGGAGATCAGGTCGAGGCTGGTACGCAGGCGTTCACCCTGGTAGTCCAGAGACAGGGCGCCGATGTCGATATTGCGCGACTGTTGGTCGATCACCGTGTCGCCATTCTGCACGCTGGCATTGATGCGTACGCCCAAGCGCCGCGCCTCGCCAAGCCGTCGGCTGATATCGAGGTGGTTGCCCCAGTGCGCATCCTGGGCGTAGCTGGCGGTATAACGGGTCAGGTCTTCATCGAGAGAGCGCTTGGGCACGATGTTGATCACCCCGCCTACCGCGCTGTTGGGCGCCATACCGTACAGCAGCGCGCCGGGGCCCTTGACCACTTCGATGCGCTCGGCGTAATCGGTAAACACGCGGTAATTGGATGCCACGCCGTACACACCGTCGAATGCCAACTCGCCGAGGTTGCCTTCACCTACCGGAAAACCACGGATGAAAAACGAGTCGACAATGCCGCCCGTCTGCCCGGTGGAGCGTACCGAGGAATCGCGTTCCAGCACATCGCCCACGGTGGTCGCCTGCTGGTCCTTGATCAGCGCCGCGCTGTAGGTGCTGACGCTGAAAGGCGCGTCCATGATGTCGGTATTGCCGAGCATGCCCAGGCGTCCACCGGTGGCCACTTGGTTGCCGGAGTACAGCGGTGGCAGGCTGTTGGTGCGTGGCTCGACGCCGCTGACCGTGGTGTCCGACAGCGTGACTTGGCGCAATACGAGGGTGTAGCTGCCGTCGTTGCGCAGTACCGCCTCCAGGCCGCTGCCGGCCAGCAACCGGCTCATGGCTTGCCGGGGCGAGTAGTTACCGGACAAACCCGGGCTGGTCAGGCCTTCGGTGAGGGCAGGGAGGAACGACAGGGCAATCCCGGCCTCCATGGCAAAACTCGACAGCGTGGCTCCGAGCGGGCCGGGGGCAATCTGATAAGCACGCACCCGCGCCGTCTCCAATGGCGCCGGCACGTCCGCCAGGGCGGTACCGGCCAGGGCCAGGCTGAGCAGCGCGCTGCGAATGACAAGCATGGAAGGCAGCCCTATGGATAAGAGGGAAGGGGGCTTGTGTTTGCCAGTCGAGATCAAAAAAAGTATCACCCGGCGCGGATTTATTGTTGCGGCTGTCAGGCCGGGGACAGGGTGACCCAATAGCCGTTCAGATGGCCGCTGGCGAGAACCGGGTAGGTTTGCACCAGCATGTTCAAGGTGCGCTGGGTGTCGGCGATGGGGAACGCGCCGGAAATGCGCAGGTCGGCAATCGCCGGGTCATAGCGCACGAAGCCACGGCGATAGCGCGTCAGTTCGGCGACAAAGTCGGCCAGGCGCATGTTGTCCGCCATCAGCATGCCTTGGGTCCAGGCACCGACATTGCGATCAGTGGGGCTGAGCGCGCCCCAATGTTGAGTGGAAAAGTCTATGCGTTGCCCGGCGTTGACGATCAACGGCGGCCGCTGGTCGTTTTCGGCCAGCACTACTTTAACGGCACCTTCGAGCACAGCCAGGTGGGTACGTTCGTTCAGTTCGCGCACGGTAAAACGCGTGCCCAGGGCCTGCAGGCGGCCCTCGCGCGTGCTGACCAGAAACGGGCGTGCGGTGTCTGCGGCAGTCTGCACCAGGATTTCGCCTTCGCGCAGGTGCAGCAGGCGTTGCTGGCTGTCGAACAGCACGTCGATGGCGGTGTCGGTGTTGAGGGTCACGCGCGAGCCGTCCGCCAGGGTCAGTTCGCGGCGTTCGCCGACGCGGGTGCGGTGGTCGGCTGTCCATTGCTGGGACTGTGTCAGCTTCCAACTGCCCCAGCCTACCGGCATCACCGCCAACAGCAGCGCCAGTTTGCCCAGGGCGGCGCGGCGTTGCGGGTTGCTTGGGCGGTCCAGGGTCGACATCGCCAGGGACGGCGGCAGGCCACCGAGCGTGCTTTGCAGCAATTGGGCCCGAGTCCAGGCGCGAGCGCGTTCGGGGCTGCTGACCTTCCAGCGTTCCCATTCGGCGCGCTCGCTGGCGCTCAGGTCGGTTTCGCTCAGGCGCATCAGCCACTCGGCGGCTTCTTCCAGAACATCGGCGGGCAGCGGCGGTTCCTTGCCCAGGCTGAGCACTTATTCGACCCGCATCAGGCATTGCATGAACGCCTGTTTCATGTAGCGCTTGATGGTGATCAGCGACACGCCCAGTTGCTCGGCGATGGCCTGGTATTTGAGACCGTGGAGCTGCGACAGCAGGAACGCACGCTTGACCAGCGGCGGCAGCGCGTCGAGCATCGCGTCGATTTCGTGCAGGGTCTCCAGCACGATGAAGTGCGCTTGCGGTGACGGCACCTCGTGGGCCGGGACACTGGCGAGCGCTTCCAGGTACGCACGCTCCAACGCCTTGCGCTGGTACCAGTTGACCAGGATGCCCTTGGCCACGCAGGTCAGATAAGCGCGGGGCTGGTCGATCACCGTGACCTGGGAGGCGAGGATGCGGGTGAAGGTGTCCTGGGCCAGGTCCGCCGCATCCATGGCGTTGCCGAGTTTGCGTTTGAGCGTGGCGTACAGCCAGCCGTGATGGCCGCTGTACAGCGCCTCGATTGCACGCAGGTGAGAGGTGTTGGGGGCGGGGAGGCTGTCGCTCATGGTGCGGATTCGTGCAACTGAGAAGTATTCCCAATACTAAATGACAACCGCCGCGCATTGCAATCGCGCACGCGGCGACCGCCTGGTTCGAAAGAAAACGCAGGGCAGGTGATACTTTTTCGCGCGTCGGCTGGCATCAGCAGTAATTCCCCTCTGCTCTCGATGAAAGGACCCTGACGCCATGCCTGTTGCCAGCCGGTTAACACTCGCCATTCGTACCGCCCTGTTGCTGGCGGCTGCCAGCAGCAACGCCTGGGCCGCTATCGCCGAGCCGACCGACGACAGCCCGCCGCCCCTGACCCTTGACGCGACGAACGTCAACGCTCGCTACACCGGCCCCACCGACCTGCCCGATGTGCTCGCCGGTGGCCAGGTGGCCCGTGGCGCGCGCCTGGGCATGCTGGGCAACAAGGATGTGATGGACACGCCGTTCAGCGTTACCAGCTACACCGCCAAGACCCTCGCCGACCTGCAAACCGTGACCGTGGCCGATGCCCTGGAGCGCGACCCCTCGGTGCGTTCCACCGGGCAGACCGGGGGTATCGTCGACTCGTTTTTCGTGCGTGGCTTTGCGATCGGCGAGGGCAACCTGGGCGAGTTGGCGTATGACGGCGTGTACGGCGTGGCGCCCAACTACCGTGCATTTACCGAGTACGCCGAACGCGTCGAAGTACTCAAGGGGCCGGGAGCGTTGATGTACGGCATTTCACCCAACAGCGGCGTCGGCGGGGTGATCAATATCGTGCCCAAGCGCCCGCTGGATCAGGACTTGACCCGCTTCACCGGCAGTTACGCCTCCGATACCCAAGTGGGTGGCCACCTGGACATCAGCCGGCGCTTTGGCGACGAAAACCAGTTTGGCGTGCGCTTCAACGGTAGCCTCCAGGGCGGCGACACTGCCGTGGACAGCCAGAACCGCGATGTCGGTATCGGCGCCATCGCCCTGGATTATCGCGGCGAGCGGCTGCGCCTGAACCTCGATTACCTCAGTCAGAAAGAGAGCTTTGAAGGCGCTTCGCGGCCTTTCACCATTGCGCCGGGCGCGGACGTGCCGTCTGCCGCGAACGGCCGCACCAGCCTGCCGCAGAAGTGGGGCTGGTCGGACACCAAGGAGCAGTCGGCGTTGCTCGGCGGCGAATATGACCTGAGCGACTCGCTCACCGTGTTCGCCCACGCCGGTGGCGGCAGGTCGGATGTGAAGCGCATGTCCGACCAGGTGCCACAAATTCTCAACGCCGCCGGTGATACCAGCAACACGCCCGGTTACTACAAGTTCAACGTTGACCGCTCCACCGCCGATGTGGGCCTGCGCGGGTTGTTCGCGACGGGCCCGGTGACCCATACCGCTACGCTGATGGCAACCCGTTACCAGGACGAACTGTCCCGTGGCATCAACAGTGGCACGCTGGTTCGCTCCAATCTGTATCACCCGGTGGACGCGCCCAAGCAATCAATCAACGCGCCCCGGGTGTTGCGCGTTTCCGAATCGGATTTGTCCGGCGTGGCGCTGACGGACACCCTGGGCTTTCTGGATGAGCGCATCCAACTGACCCTGGGCGTGCGTCGCCAGGCGATTGAGTCACGTAACTACAACGCCGCGGGCGCGGTCAGCTCACGCTACAAAGACAACGCGACCACGCCGCTGGTGGGCGTGGTGGTCAAGCCGTGGGATGACGTGTCGCTCTACTACAACTATGTCGAGGGCCTGAGCAAAGGCGACACCGCCCCAGGCACGGCGAGCAACGCCGGCGACACCTTTGCGCCGTACAAGTCCAAGCAGCATGAGCTGGGCGTGAAGTATGAGCACGGTACTTTCATGACCAGCGTGGCGTTGTTCCAGATCGAAAAGCCCAGCGGCGAACTGGGCGCCAATGGTGTGTATTCGGTACAGGCCGAGCAGCGCAACCGTGGCGTCGAACTGAGCGCGTACGGCGAAGTGGCACCCCGCACGCGGTTGATGGGCGGCGTGACCTTTCTTGAGGGTGAGCTGACAAAGTCCGCCACCGCAGCCAACCGTGGCAACAAACCCGTGGGCGTGCCGGACATCCAGGCCAACCTGTGGGCCGAGTACGACACCCTGTGGCTGGAAGGCTTTACCCTCACCGGCGGCGCGATCTACACCGATAGCCAATACGTCAATCAGGCCAATACCCAGGCGCTGGATTCCTGGACGCGCATCGACGCGGGCGCGCGGTATGTGACGAAGATAGAAGGGCGGCCCACCACTTTGCGCGCGACCGTACAGAACGTGTTTGATCGCGAGTATTGGTCGGGTGTGGCGTCGTATGGGGCGTTTTCGCCGGGTTATCCACGTACGTTGCAGCTGTCGGCCACGGTCGATTTCTGACTGCGTTGCGGCCGGATCACGCTGACGCAGGGCCGATGTAATCAATCGGATACACGAATGCGCATTCATGACGAATGATATTGTTTATCAATTACATTCACTTCCTGTTGGGTATCCCTTAAACTCCGCCCTGCTGGCGTTTGGCTGCTTTTTGGCACGCCGCAAAAACAATAATGATCGGTCACAGGGGCGCGGGCGTGAATTTCAAAAAGAATACAATTGCACTGGCGGTAGGGTCGGTGGTGTGCGTGACAGGTGGCGCCTGGGCGGCTGAAACGGCCCCCCTGGAAATTGCCCCGATCACGGTGAGCGGGGAAAAAATCAACCGCAGCCTTGAGCAAACCCAATCCAGCGTAGTGGTGGTGACTGAACAGCAACTGCGCGACAAGGCCGACCACAGCCTGGTCGATGTCTTCGCTCGTACGCCGGGCGTGTACAGCCAGGCCGGTAACGAAAACTGGGGTATTCGCGGTGTGCCGGTGTCCGGTTTCGACGACCAGGGCCCGGCCACCCTCAACGGCGCTGTGTCGGTGTATGTGGACGGCGCCGTGCAACCCAACCGTACCCTGACCCTGAGCCCCACGACATTGTGGGATGTCGAGCAAGTCGAGGTCTTCCTCGGCCCGCAATCCACCACCCAGGGGCGCAACTCCCTGGCCGGTGCGGTGGTGGTGCAGACCCGCAACCCGACGTTCCAACCCAGCTTTTCGGCGCAAACCAATGTGGGCAACTACGGTGAAAAAGGCGCGGCGGTTGCCGGCGGCGGGAGCATTGTCGATGACAAGATCGCCGGGCGCATCGCCCTGGATTACCAGGATGGCGATGGCTATATCGATAACATCGCGCTCGGCAAGGACGCCAACCCCCATCGCACCAGCAATGCACGCGGCAAGCTGCTGATCACGCCCAGCGACGACCTCGACGTCTTGCTCACCTATGCCCACAACGAACACCGCCAGGGTGACAACTCGGTCATCCGCAACCCGGACAAGGTGCGTTACTACAAGGTGTCTTCCAACACCCAGGCGTTCGACAACCTTCTCCAGGACACCGTCAGCGCCAAGCTCGACTACCGCCTCGACGACCAGTGGTCGCTGACCAGCCTCACCACCAACACGAATTCGGACTACAGCAACCGCCTGGATTTCGACCAGAACGCCGTGGACAACGACGTCATTCTGCGCAAGCAGGATGGCAAACTGTTCGGCCAGGAACTGCGCCTCAACTACAGCTCGGACACGGTGAAGAGTTTCATCGGGGCCTACTACGGCCACAACACCAACAATTTCCACGACCGGTTGTTGTCTGCTGGTGAGTTGGCAGCGACGGTCAAAGGCGACACGACTATCGAAAACAAAGCGCTGTTCGGTGAAGTCAACTGGACCTTTGCCCCGCGCTGGACGCTGGTCACCGGCCTGCGCTACGACCACGAGACCAACGACACTGACATCAAGCAGGACGATCTGTCCGACGCCGCCAAGGTCAACAAGTCGTTCGCCGCCGTGCTGCCCAAACTCGGTATCAACTACGAACTCGCCGCCGGCCAGTACCTGGGCTTTATGGTGCAAAAGGGCTATCGCGGCGGCGGCGTGAATGTGCGCTCCGGCAGCGGCCACCAGTCGTACGACCCTGAGTACACCACCAACTACGAGTTGTCATACCGCGGTTCATTCTTCGAAGACACCCTGCGCGCCCGCGCCAACCTGTATTACACCGACTGGAAAGACCAACAGGTCAGCGTGCGCCAGGCCAACACCAATATCATTGACGTCTACAACGCCGGTCGCAGTGATATCAAGGGCCTGGAAGTGTTCGTCGAAAAAGACCTCAGCGAGCAGTTGACCTTGACCGTCGGGGGGGCGATCACCGACGGCAAATACAAGGACTTCATCGCGGGCAATGGCCAGGACCGCAGTGGCCAGGCGTTCCTGTACGCGCCCAAGTACAAGATGTCGGTGGGCGGCATCTATCGCATCAACGACCGCCTGACCTTCAACACCGACGTTACGTATCAGAGCACGACCCCGTCCGCGTACGAGTTCGATGCGGCGGGCAAGGTCAATGGCGAGCGCAGGAGTGACAACTACGTGCTGGCCAATTTCAGCAGCGAATTCAAAGTCACCCAGCACGTGGCGGTGTCGGGCTTCGTGAAAAACGCCTTCGACAAGCGCTACGTCACCAACAACCGCGATGACGAAATCATCGATGCGGGAGCGCCACGCACCTTTGGCATGGCGTTGCGTTACGACCTGTAAGCGGCACCCCTTCACCACTCGCGCGGGGCCGGTTTCGCACGGTCACACCGCAGCTTGGCGGCACTGCCCTGAATGGGGGCAGTTGTCCGTCGAGGTTCAAGTGCGGCTTTTGCGTAGGCGCTTTTTCCCTGAAATGTAGGCAACTTCCCAAATGTAATTCAGACCCCCTGGGCTTGTGTCCGGGGTCTATTCCCTTGCTTATATTCCGACGCCATCTTCATTGCCTCCTGGGATGTAGGACATGGCGCAGGGCTATATCAACGACCGCACGGCGGACTACCAGAGCTTGAAATCCCGCTTGATGGCCAGCGGTTTGAGTCGGGAACGCTCGGACCATTTCGATGTGTTGAACCATCATCTGCGCCGTGGGCTGGTGATGCCCGGGCAGTTGGTCATTATTCCCGATGCCTACAGCGCCAGCTGTTCCATGGAGGAGGCCTGGCTGGTGCGTCAGGCGCAGGCGATTCGCCGGGAGCTGGACAATGCGGGCGGAACCCAGGTGGTCAATGACTATGACTTGTTGCAAAGCCTGTTGGGGTACAGCTCGTTGGGCATCGGCAGCGCAACATCGGCATGGTCACGGCATCTGGATGAGGTGGCGCATACGCTGGAGGAGATCGAGCGATTGCATCAGCGCCTGAGGGAGGGCGGTTTGGATCGAGAAGCGTTTTTTCACCAGCGCAAGGTCCTGTTCGGGCTGCTGGAAACCCAGCTGCAAGGCGCGGCGCGATTTGGCACGGGGTTGCGGGGCAATCAGGCGTTGAAGAAGGTGCTGGGGATTTCCACCAAAAGCTATCTGCACAAGGGCGAGATTGCCGGGTATGCGCAGCGGATGCGGGCGATTGCGCAGACGTCGAAATGGTTGGGGAAGGGGACGTACGTGGGATTGGCGATGGATGTGGGAGTGGCAGGGTTGGAGATCAAGCAAGCGTGTGTCGAAGGGCGAGAGGCGCAGTGTCGGCGGGCCAAGTATGTGGAGACTGGGAGGTTGGTGGCTGGCGTGGCGGGAGCTTATGGAGGAGGGAAGTTCGGTGCAAAATTCGCCTCTCAAGTCTGTACGATTCTTTTGGGCGTTGCGGCTAAAGGAAACGGTGCGTTGGCCTGTGCAGTTATTGGCGGCGCTGCGGGAGGGTATGCGGGAGGCAATATATTTGGCGACGGGGGCGCATTTCTGGGCGGCAACATCCTGGAGATCGATGGTGACTTTATCTATCAACCAGAAGGCGCCTAACCATGGATTTTTTTCTCATCTTTACAGTTCTTGTATTTGCAGCGTGCCTGGTTTTCTCGGGGCTCACTTTCTACGCCGAATACACAAAGCTCGAAGAGTTGGAAAGCTACTTCAGCGAGAACAAGGTGGTCTGCGATAACAAACGTTTTTGGGGCAGAAATACCCATATCGACAGGTTTCACCGCATGTGCCTGATCAATCAGTTGTTGGCGATGCCCAAAACGCATATCAAGCGAGGGGATGTGACCGAAGCCGAGCTGGCCGCCATCCCCCTATCCCTTAAGCGTTGGGCGTTGTGGCCCTATAATTTTGGAGCTATATGGTTCGGTGCCTCAATTATCTGGAGCATCTGGTACCACTGGTAGCCTGCCGCAACACCAGGTTTTGCCCTCAAGAAAAATCCTCCTCGAAATGCTCGTGCTCGCCCCGCGTCTGCCCCTGGCGCCGCACCACCTCCATCTGCCGCAGTTCCACCCGGCGGATCTTCCCGGAAATGGTCTTGGGCAGTTCACTCACAAACTCGATACGGCGCACCCGCTTATAGGGCGCCAGATGCTCGCGGGCAAACGCGAGGATGTGCGCGGCCAGCTCCGCACTGCCCGGCGCATCGTGGGCCAGGATCAGGAACGCTTTGGGCACCGCCAGGCGCAGCGGGTCGGGGCTGGGCACCACGGCCACTTCCATGACCGCCGGGTGTTCGATCAGCGCGCTTTCCAGTTCGAACGGGCTGATGCGGTAGTCGGAGGCCTTGAACACGTCATCGGCGCGGCCCACAAAGGTGATGTAGCCGTCGCTGTCGATCTGCGCGGTATCGCCGGTGCGGTAGTAACCGTCGCGCATCACTTCGGCGGTTTTTTCCGGGCTGTCCTCGTAGCACAGCATTAAGCCGAGCGGGCGCACATCCAGGGGCAGCGCCACTTCGCCTTCGCCGGCGGGCACGCCATCGGGGTCGAGCAGCGCCACGCGGTAGCCCGGTAATGAGCGGCCCATGGAGCCCGGCTTGAGCACTTGGCCGGGGGTGTTGCCGACCAGGGCGGTGGTTTCCGATTGGCCGAAACCGTCGCGCAGCGGCAAGCCCCAGGCGTGCTGGATCTGCTCAATGATTTCCGGGTTCAGCGGCTCACCGGCACCCACCAGTTCACGCAGGCTCAGGCGCGGCTTGTAACTGGCCAGGTCTTCCTGGATCAACATGCGCCACACCGTGGGCGGGGCGCACAGGCTGGTCACGCCATAGTGTTGCAGCGCGCCGAGCAAAGCCTGTGCGCTGAACCGCGCCACGTTATGGATAAAGATGCACGCACCGGCATTCCAGGGGGCGAACAGGCAACTCCAGGCGTGCTTGGCCCAGCCCGGAGACGAAATGTTCAGGTGCAGGTCGCCCGGTTGCAGGCCGATCCAGTACATCGTCGACAGATGCCCCACCGGGTAGCTCTGGTGGCTGTGCAGCACCATCTTCGGTTTGGACGTGGTGCCGGAGGTGAAATACAGCAGCATCGGGTCGGTGGCCAGGGTGCGGCCCTCGGCCTGGAACTGCTCGGGGTAATTGAAGGCGGCGCTGTGCGCGACCCAACCCGCGGGCGCCGCGCCCACGCAAACGCGGCTGCAGCCGTCGCCCAGGCCGACGAACTTATCGACATGCGCCGCACCCACCACCAGGTGGCGCACCTGGCCGCGCTCGATACGGTCACGCAAATCATCCGGGTTGAGCAGGGCGGTGGCGGGGATCACCACGGCACCGAGCTTGAAGGCGGCGAGCATGGTTTCCCACAGCGCCACGTCGTTGCCGAGCATCAACAACACCCGTTCACCACGACGCACCCCGAGGGCACGCAGATGGTTGGCCACCTGGTTCGAGCGCGCAGCCAATTGCGCGAAGCTGTAGCGCTGCTCGCTGCCGTCCTCTTCGACGATCCACAGTGCGTTGGCCGAATTGCCCTCGGCCATCACATCGAAGTAGTCCAGGGCCCAGTTGAACGCATCCAACTGCGGCCAGCGGAAGTCACGGACGGCAGTGGCATAGTCGGTGCGGTGCGCGAGCAGGAAATCCCGGGCGGCCAGGAAGGGATGCGTCATGGTCGGTGTCCTTGATTATTGTTGTAGGGACCTTTTTATTGTGCGGCTGCCTGCGGCTCAACAGCAGGCCGGACCGAGTATAGGCATGCATAAATCTGAAGATGAACGCCTAAAAATACCGATGCGTTGTGCAAAAACGTCATGGCTGGTCACGTCTTCAAACGGTGCACGGTCAGCTTTACCCACCGTAGCGAAAACCAAGCGACAACTTTTCCTTCAAATAACCCACCAGTGCGCTCACCGACTTCGGTACGTGGGGCGAGTACGGCCGGATCAAGTAGATCTCATCGGCAAAGGCGCCCTTGAGCGTCCAGTCTTTGAGCACTTGTACCAGCGTGCCGTTGGCCAGCGCGGCGTGGGCGCTGAAGTCCGGGAGCAGGGCGATGCCCAGGTGGTTGAGGGCCGAATCGCGCAGGGCTTCACTGTTGTTGGTGGCGAAACTGCCGGCGATGGGCACGGTGAGACGCTCGACGTTCTGGCTGCCGCGCTCGAAAGTCCACGCCGGTTGGTCGGTGCCCCGAGGGTAAAACAGGCAGTTGTGGGCGGATAAGTCCCCGGGGGCGCGCGGTTCGCCGTGACGCTGCAGGTAATCACGGCTGGCGACCAGCACCGAGCCGGTGTCGCAGAGCTTCCACGCCACGTGGGTTTCCGGCACCTGGAAGCCGTGGCGCACGGCCAGGTCGTAACCTTCGGCGGCCAGCGAACTCAAGGCATCGGACACATCCAGTTGGATACGCACCTGCGGGTACTGCTGTAAAAATTCCGACAGATGCGGCACCAATTGCTGCCTGGCGAACGCCACCGGCGCGGTCAGCCGCACCAGCCCGCGAATCTCCCCGACCGAGTCGCGCACGGACGAAAAACCGCGGGCGATTTGCGCGTAGGCGCTGCGCACTTCACGGGTCAACGACAGCCCCGCATCGGTCAAGCGCACACTGCGCGTGGTGCGCGTGACCAGCCGTGTGCCGGTGGCTTTTTCCAGATCGGAAATGCGCTGGCTCACCGCCGATTTACTCACCCCCAGGCGCGCGGCGGCGGCGGTATAGGTGCCTTGCTCTTCCAGCACCGACAGCCAGTGGATATGGGTCCAAAGCCCCTCGATCTCAGTTTTTTCCATGGGTGTATTGTTCGCGTTTATGGACAATAAGTTCAGGATTCTGCTCTGGTTTGGAACAAAGCGAAAGCCTAAGGTGTGTTCCACCGCTACCCACCTGGATCGACTGCCATGACCACCACCATCGAGCACTACATCAACGACCAGCGCGTGAGCCGCGATGATCGCTATCAGGACGTCTTCAACCCGGCCACCGGCGAAAAAACCGCACGCGTCGCGCTGGCCAGCCGCCAGACCGTGGCCGAAGCCGTCGCCGCCGCCCAGGCCGCCTTCGACGGCTGGGCCGACACCCCGCCGATCCGCCGCGCCCGTGTGCTGTTCCAATACCTGCACCTGCTGCGTGAGCGCAAGGACGACCTGGCGCGCATCATCGTCGCCGAGCACGGCAAGGTCTTCACCGACGCCCAGGGTGAAGTCGACCGTGGCATCGACATCCTCGAATTCGCCTGCGGCATTCCCAACCTGCTCAAGGGTGAATATTCCGACCAGGTGTCCCGTGGCATGGACAACTGGACGATGCGCCAACCCCTGGGTGTGGTGGCGGGTGTCACCCCGTTCAATTTCCCGGTGATGGTGCCGATGTGGATGTACCCGATCGCCATCGCGGCGGGCAACACCTTCATCCTCAAGCCAAGCCCTACCGATCCGAGTGCATCGCTGTTCATGGCCGAACTGCTGCGCGAAGCCGGCCTGCCCAAAGGCGTGTTCAACGTGGTGCAAGGCGACAAGGAATCGGTGGACGCGCTGATCGAACACCCGGACGTCAAGGCCGTGAGCTTTGTCGGCTCCACGCCGATTGCCCAATACATCTACGAGACCGGTGCGCGTCACGGCAAGCGTGTGCAAGGCCTGGGCGGTGCGAAAAACCACATGGTGGTGATGCCTGACGCCGATATCGAAAAAACCGTCGACGCACTGATGGGCGCCGCCTACGGCAGTGCCGGCGAACGCTGCATGGCCATCTCCGTGGCCGTGCTGGTCGGCGATGTGGGCGACAAGGTCATCGCCGCCCTGAGCGAGCGTGCCAAGCAACTGCGCATCACCGACGGCCGCGACCTGAAAGCCGAAATGGGCCCGATCGTGTCTCGCGCTGCCCTGGAACGCATCAGCGGCTACATCGAACAAGGCGTGCAGGCCGGCGCGCAATTGCTGCTCGATGGGCGTGACTATGTGCCCACCGAAGCCGGCCTGGAAAACGGCTTCTGGCTCGGCGCGACGCTGTTCGACCACGTCACCCAAGAGATGAGCATCTACCGCGAAGAAATCTTCGGCCCAGTGCTGGCCTGCGTGCGCGTGAACGACTTCGCCGAAGCCGTGCAACTGGTCAACGACCACGAATTCGGCAACGGCGTCAGTTGCTTCACCCGCGACGGCAACATCGCCCGCGAATTCGCCCGGCGCATTCAGGTGGGCATGGTCGGCATCAACGTGCCGATCCCGGTGCCGATGGCGTGGCACGGGTTTGGCGGCTGGAAGAAGAGCCTGTTTGGCGACATGCATGCCTATGGCACTGAAGGCGTGCGCTTCTATACCAAGCAGAAGTCGATCATGCAGCGCTGGTCGGAGAGCATCGAACAGGGCGCGGAGTTTGCGATGCCGGTTTCCAAATAGGATTCAACAGGCACTCCAGCACCCCTGTGGGAGGGGGCTTGCTCCGATAGCGGTGGTTCAGTCGACCTCTCCATGACTGACGGACCGCAATCGGGAGCAAGCCCCCTTCCACATTTTTTTTGCGTAAGGGTTGACGGCGTGGCGAACGCTGAATACTGTATATAAACACAGTGTTTAAGTGCTGATCACCCAGGAAGGGTCATGTCAGCCACCCAAGGCACTGTGTGCAGTCATGGACTAACTCACCGGTATTAAAAGGACTTAATGATGAAACACACAACGATCATCCCCACTCGCTGGACGCGCGCCGATGCGCTCAAAGTCAACGAAAACGACCCGACCACTACCCAGCCGTTGGTGCCTGGCGACTTTCCAGTGATGAGCGACAAAGTCTTTATCTGGGACACCATGCCATTGCGCACGCTGGATGGCACGGTGGTGTCGGTCGACGGCTGGTCCGTTATTTTCACCCTGACGGCCGACCGTCGTCCCCACGATCCACAGTTCATCAATGCCGACGGCCGCTACGACATCAAACGCGATTGGGAAGATCGCCATGGCCATGCGCGCATCTGCTACTGGTACTCGCGCACCGGCAAGGACTGGATCTTCGGCGGCCGGGTCATGGCCGAAGGGGTATCGCCGACCACGCGTGAATGGGCCGGCACGCCGATCCTGCTCAACAACGGCGGCGACATCGACCTGTATTACACCTGTGTGACTCCAGGTGCGACCATCGCCAAGGTCAGGGGCCAAGTCGTCACGTCCGATAACGGTGTGGAGCTACGCGGTTTCACCCAGGTCAAGGCGCTATTCGAAGCGGACGGCACCTATTACCAGACCGAAGCGCAGAACTCGACCTGGAACTTTCGCGACCCCAGCCCGTTTATCGACCCGGTGGATGGCAAGTTGTACATGGTGTTTGAAGGCAACGTCGCCGGCGAACGCGGCACCCACGACGTGGGCCCGGATGAGCTGGGCCTGGTGCCGCCCGGGCATGAGGGCGTGGGTGGCGCGCGCTATCAGGTCGGCTGCATCGGCCTCGCGGTCGCCAAGGACCTTGCCGGTGACGAATGGGAAATCCTGCCGCCGCTGGTCACTGCCGTGGGGGTGAACGATCAAACCGAGCGGCCGCATTATGTGTTCCAGGACGGCAAATACTACCTGTTCACCATCAGCCATAAATTCACCTACGCGGATGGGGTGACCGGCCCTGATGGCGTCTACGGCTTTGTTGGCGATCATCTGTTTGGTCCTTACACGCCGATGAACGCGTCCGGGCTGGTACTCGGCAACCCACCTTCGCAGCCGTTCCAGACCTATTCTCATTGCGTGATGCCCAACGGCCTGGTGACGTCCTTTATCGACAGCGTGCCCACCACCGGTGACGACTTCCGCATCGGCGGCACCGAAGCGCCCACGGTGAGGATTGTCTTGAAGGGCGATCGCTCGTTTGTGCAGGAGGCTTACGACTACGGTTACATCCCGGCGATGCGCGATGTGGTGTTGAGCCAGTAACCGCGGTGTAAAAATCAGCCTGACCCATCAGGTGTAAACCGATCCAAATGTGGGAGGGGGCAAGCCCCTCTCACTTTTTTTTGACCGCGTTTCAACCTGCCTTCAGCACTCAAGTCCCCGCCCGCCAGGCCGATATAGCCACTAGGTGCATACCTGGTCGTCGTTCAGGTCAACCAATAAAAATCAAAAAGGGGTAGCCATGACCATATTGCAGCGCGTGATCGGCGGATTTGCGGTGTTGGTGCTGTTGCTGCTGATCATGGCCGGGATCAGCTATCAGAACACGCAGTCCATCGGCAGCCGCTTGACCATTATCACCGGCCAGTCGGCGCCTTTGAGCCGGGCCGCGAGTGAGTTGTACGTGCATATCCTGCGCGCCAACCAGGCGTTGCTGGCCATTCAGATCAGTGCCGACCCCAAGCAGATCGAGGACGGCAAGCGCCCGTTTACCGAGAGCGTCGCCCAGTTCAACCAGTTGCTCGACAGCACCCTTGCCTATACCGGCGAGCATGAGGCTCTGCGGGCGAACCTGGCGCAGCAGCGTCAACAGGTCGCGGCCTACGCCGAGCAGGCGCAAGCGTTGATGACCTCCCACTTGCAGCATGTGCAGCAGCTGGTACTGACGCGCAAACTGCAAGGCTACAGCAGTGCGCAGGCGATACAGTTGACCAGTTACTTGCGCGACTACATCGCGCAGGCACGCAGTGCCGGCGAGCCGCAACAGGTGGCCGCCGCGGAAAAACTGCTGTTGGAAGTCAACAAATCCTACGATGGCTTCGCCGCTCATACCGTCACGCCCGCCATTGATAAATTACAGCGCGTGCTCAATCTGCAGGACGAAGTGATCAGTTCTCGCGCCCAGGCCCTCACCTCGATTGACCCGCGAGCCGGGCGTATCGCCGGCGTGATGGTCAATCGCCTGCTGACGGACCTGACCGCCCCTGACGGGCTGTTCCAGGCCTATCAAGTGGAGGCGAAACTCGCCACGCAGGTGCAGCAACAACGCGATGCGGTGGATGCGGCGCTCAAAGCCACCCTGGAGCGGATTGGCGAGTTCGGCAGCCAGTCCCTGGAGGTCGCCAACCAGGCCAGTCACTCGGCCAATGCCACCATCGGCACCAGCCGCAGCTTGCTGTTGATTGCGTGTGTGCTGGCGGTGCTGGCGGCGGTGGCGATTGGTACGTGGGTCGCCTTCAGCTTGCGGCGGCCGTTGGCGGCGTTCCGTGAAGTGCTCAAGAAACTCACCGCCGGCGACATGCGAGTCAGTTTCGATGTCAGCCGCAAAGATGAGTTCGGTGAGTTGGGCGGCTACCTGAACGAACTGACCAAGGCCCTGCAGAAAACCTTCCGTGAATTGATCAGCTCTGCCGATGCACTGGCCGTGACCGCTGGAAGCAACGCCTTGAACAGCGAGCAGACCACCCGCGTGGTGGATGAACAGAAAGACCGTTTGCAGTCGGCGGCCTCGGCCATGACGCAGATGGAAAGCACGGTCGAAGAAGTGGCGCGGCGCGCCCAGGACACCCGCCAGGCGGTGGACGATACCAGTGACCTCACGCACAAAGTGCAGGAGCGCGTGGCCGAGACCATCGTCAATATCCGCCAGCAGGCCGACCAGGTGAACAAAGCCACGCAGGTGACCGATGAGCTGCAGAAGTATGGGCAGAACATCGAGGGCATTGTGGTGGCCATTCGCACCATTGCCGAACAGACCAACCTGCTGGCCCTGAACGCGGCGATCGAAGCGGCCCGGGCCGGCGAGCAGGGACGCGGCTTTGCGGTGGTGGCCGATGAAGTGCGCTCCCTGGCCAGCCGTACGCAGGCCTCGACCAGCGAAATCCAGGACATGATCGGGCTCATGCAGGAAAAAATTCACTCGGTGGTGCACGTGATGAACGAAAGCCAGGCGCAGTCCAGCCAATGCGTGTCCCTGGCCTCGGGCGCCGGTGATTTGTTGCTGTCCATGAGCGGCGCGGTCGACAGTATCCGCGACATGAATATTCAGATCGCCGCCGCCACCGAGCAGCAAAGCGCCACGGTGCAGGAAACCAGTCGGATGGTCATCCAGATCAACGATTCGGCCCAACTGACCGCAAACGGCGCCGAACAGTCCGCCGTCAGCAGCCAGGAACTGTCGGACATGGCCAAAGTGCAGCGCGAGCTGCTCCATCATTTCAGCGTTTGAGCCGCAGGAGTCAGAACATGAAAGCATGGTTAATGCTCGCGCTGGGGGCGACGCTGTTCGTTCCGGGCCCCACCCAGGCCGCCACGCCCTTGCTGGGTGTGGGGATGGCAAAATACGACGATAACTTCCAGACCCTGCTGCGCAATGGGGTGCAGCAGCAGGCCGGCGTCATGAACGCCGACATCTTTATGGAAAACGGCAAGGACAGCGTCGATTTGCAGATGCGCCAATTCCGCAATCTGGTCAATTCCAAGGTGGATGCGATCATCATCGCGATGGTGGACGGCAAGAGCGCGGCGCAAATGATGCAATTGGCCTCGCAGGCCAAGATCCCGCTGGTGTTCGTCAACCGTAACCCGAACCCGGAAAAGTGGCCGGCGCAGACCGCGTTTGTCGGCTCCAACGAGTTGGAGTCGGGCACTTTGCAGATGGAAGAACTGGCGCGCCGTGCCGGTTACAAAGGCAACGTGGTGATTCTGGTGGGCGACCCGGCCAACGCATCTTCGTTGATGCGCACGGAGGATGTGGAAAAAGTCGTCGCCAAATACCCGGACATGAAAGTGATACAGAAAAAAGTCGGCAACTGGGAGCGCAGTCAGGCCGCCACGATTGTCATTGACTGGGTCAAGCAGGGCGTCGATTTTTCGATCGTCGCCGCCAATAACGATGAAATGGCAATCGGCGCGATCATGGGTCTGGAAAAGGCTGGCAAGCAGGCCAAGGACTATTGGGTCGGCGGTATCGACGGCACACCGGACGGCTTGAAACTGATGGCCGAGGGCAAGATGGCGGTCAGCGTGTTCCAGGACGCCGCCGGCCAGGCCAGCGGTGCCGTGGACACCGCGCTCCGCCTGGTCCGCGGCGAAGTGTTGGAGTCGACGGTGGTATGGGTGCCGTTCAAGTTGATCACGCCGGAGAATCGCCAGGCGTTTGAATAAGACTGGCCACCTCGATCCAACCTTGAAATGCAGTCAACTGTGGGAGGGGGCTTGCTGCCGATGGCAGTGGGTCAGCTACCGATAAGCTGGCTGATGCACCGCCATCGGTAGCAAGCCCCCTCCCACAAGGGTTATGTGGTGTCGGTGAGAATGGGTTCAGCGCCGGCCCGCGCGCGTGCTCACGTCCACCCATACCGCCAGCACCAGAATGCTGCCCTTCACGATCATCTGCCAGTAGCTGTCCACGTCCAGCATCGACATGCCGTTGTCCAGGCTGGTGATGACCAATGCCCCCAGCAGCGCGCCGTACACCGTGCCCGAGCCGCCGCGCATTGAGGTGCCGCCGATAAAGCACGCGGCGATGGCGTCCAGTTCGCCCATGTTGCCCGCCGACGGTGAGCCGGCCGCGAGGCGGGCGGTGTTGACCAGGCCGGCGAGGGCGCACATCACGCCCATGATGCCGAAGATCCACAGTTTTACCGCCTGTACGTTGATGCCCGACAGGCGCGTGGCCTCCATGTTGCTGCCCACCGCATACACGCGGCGGCCGAACACGGTCTGGCTGGTGACGTAGCTGAACACGCCGAGCAGCACCAGCAGCAACAGCACCGGCACCGGGATGCCGTCGTAGCTGTTGAGCGTAGTGACGAACCCGGCCAGCACCGCGCCGATCACCCCTACGCGCACTACGTCACGCACCCGTGAATGCGCCGCCAAACCATGCAAGGCGCGGTTGCGCCGTTGTTTCCAGGTAAGGAACAAGGTCAGCGCAAACAGCAGCACGCCCAGGCCCACACCCACGGTATGCGGCAAATAGCCCTGGCCCACATACACCAGCGATGGCGACACCGGCGCGATGGTGGTGCCGCCGGTGATCCCCAGCAAAATCCCGCGAAACGCCAGCATCCCACCCAAGCCGACGATGAACGACGGGATGCGCAGATACGCGGTCATGTAGCCGTTGGCCAGGCCGATCATCAGTCCGCACAGCGCCACCAGGCTCAGGTTGGCCAGCAGCGGGATGTGATAGACCACGTCCAGGATGGCCGCCAACCCACCCAGCAGCCCCAGCAACGAGCCCACCGACAAATCGATCTCGCCACTGATAATCACCAGCACCATGCCGCACGCCAGAATCCCGGTGATCGACATCTGCCGCAGCAGGTTCGACAGGTTACGCGGCGTCAGGAAGCCACCCTCGGTCTGCCAACTGAAAAACAGCCAGATCACGGCCACCGCGATCACCAGGGCGAGCATTTTGTAGCGGGTAAACAGCTGTTTGAGCTGATTCATCTACGCGGTCTTCCGATTGTTATTGTGTTGGCTGAGCGCGGCGGCGAGCACCTGTTCCTGGGTGAGCCCCTCGTTGATGAAATCGCCGCGCAGTTGGCCGTCACCGATCACCAGCACACGGTTGGACACGCCGAGCACTTCGGCCAGTTCCGAGGAGACCATGATGATCGCCACCCCTTCGGCCGCCAGCGCGCCCATCAGTTTGTAGATCTCATATTTGGCGCCCACATCCACCCCGCGCGTGGGCTCGTCAAGGATCAGCACCTTGGGCTTGGCCATCAGCATTTTCGCCAGCACGGCTTTCTGCTGGTTGCCGCCGGACAGGCTGGTGATCGGCAAAAACGGGCTGGAGGTCTTGAGATGCATGCGCGCGATCTGCTGGTCGATGCTGCCCAGTTCCGCTTCGGCGTCGATGCGGGTCAGGTGCGCGTAGGTGTCGAGCACCGCCAGGGTGATGTTCTGGCCCACGCCCAGGTCGGGAATGATGCCCTGGCGCTTGCGGTCCTCGGGCACCATGCACAGCCCGGCCTGGATTGATTTGAGCGGCGTGCGCGTGTCGATCACCGCGCCGTCCAGCCACACCTCGGCGCTGTAGCGGCCAGGGTAGGCGCCGAACAGCGCCGACACCAGCTCGGTACGCCCGGCGCCCACAAGACCTGCGATGCCGAGGATTTCACCGCGCTTGAGCACGAACGAAATATCATCGACACGCTTGCGCTTGGGGTTGTCCACGTCGTAGCAGGTGACATGGCGCGCCTCGAAAATCACCTCGCCCACCGCATGGGGCTCGGTGGGGTAGAGGTTGCTCATCTCGCGGCCGACCATCTGCGTAATGATGCGCGGGATGTCCATGTCGGCCATGGCCGTGGTCGCAATGTGCTTGCCATCGCGGATCACCGCGATGGTGTCGCACACGGCGGCCACTTCATCGAGTTTGTGGGAGATGTATACGCAGGCCACGCCCTTGGCCTTGAGGTCACGGATGATGTCCAGCAGCACTTCGATTTCCGAGCGGGTCAGCGCCGAGGAGGGTTCGTCGAGGATCAACAGGCGCGCCTGTTTGTTGAGGGCCTTGGCGATTTCCACCAACTGCTGGTAACCGCCGCCGTACTGCGACACTGGCAGCGCCACATTCATGTCCGGCACCTTGAGTTCACGCATCAACGCTTCGGCGCGGTGGAACATCGCCGGGTAGTTCATGCGCCCGCCGGGCAGGGTCAGCTCGTGGCCCATGAAGATGTTCTCGGCCACCGACAGGTCGGGCACCAGGGTCAGTTCCTGGTGGATGATGACGATGCCGGCCGCCTCGGTTTCGCTGATGGACTGCGCCCTGAGCGGCTGCCCGTCCCAGAGGATTTCGCCGTCCCAGCTGCCGTACGGATACACCGCCGACAGCACCTTCATCAGGGTGGATTTACCGGCACCGTTCTCGCCGCACAGGCCCACGCATTCCCCCGGCCGCACCTTGATATCGATGCCGTTCAGCGCGTTGACACCGCCAAAGCTTTTGACGATGCCGTTCATTTGCAACAGGTAGTCGGCGGCCATGGCGTTCACTGCCCGCCGATCTGCTCTTTGGTGTAGAACCCGTCCTTCTCCAACAGATCGATATTGGCCTTGGTCAGCGGGGTCGGAGTGAGCAGGATGGTGTCGACTTTTTTGCTGCCGTTGTCGTATTGCGAGCTGTAGGTGGGCTTCTCGTTACGCGCCAACTGCACCGACAGCTTGGCGGCTTCGGTCGCGATCAGTTTGAGCGGCTTGTACACGGTCATGGTCTGGGTGCCGTCGATCACGCGCTTGACGGCGGCGAGGTCGGCATCCTGGCCGGAGATCGGCACCTTGCCCGCCAGTTTCTGCGCGGCCAGGGCCTGGATCGCACCGCCGGCGGTGGCGTCATTGGAGGCGACGATGGCGTCGATCTTGTTGTCGTTTCGAGTCAGGGCGTTTTCGACGATGCTCAGCGCTTCGGTGGGGTTCCATTCCTTGACCCATTGCTGGCCGACAATCTTGATATCGCCCTTGTCGATGGCCGGCTGCAGCACTTTCATCTGGCCTTCGCGCAGCACCTTGGCGTTGTTGTCGGTGGGCGCGCCGCCGAGCAGGAAGTAATTGCCCTTGGGCGCCGCTTGCAGCACGCCGCCGGCCTGCATTTCGCCGACTTTTTCGTTATCGAAGGAGATGTAGGCATCGATGTCTGCGTTGAGGATCAGGCGGTCATAGGACACCACTTTGATCCCGGCCTTCTTGGCTTCGGCCACCGCGTTGGTCAACACCGTGGCGTTGAACGGCACGATCACGATCACATCGACGCCACGGGAAATCAGGTTTTCGATCTGGGAGATCTGCTTTTGTTCGTTGGCATCGGCGGACTGCACGAAGACCTTGGCATCGAGTTTCTCCGCGGCCGCCACGAAGTAATCGCGGTCACGGGACCAGCGCTCCAGGCGCAGGTCATCGATAGAGAAGCCGATTTTCGGATGGGCCGGGTCGGCCATGACCGGCAGGGTCAGCAGGGCCAGGGTGGTGGCGAGCAGGGTACGTTTGAATGACTTCATGGTGGTGCGTCCTTTTATTGTTGTTGGAAAGACACTGGGTGAAGACTTTAGGCGAACACTGTGGGTGTGGCTAGCGGGCCGCCCCTGTGGCAAGCCCGCTCACGACAACCCCTTAACTGTAGATAAAACGGTTGACCATTCCTTCAAGCATTTCCTGGCGCCCACTCACGGCCTGCGGGTTGAGCTCATGGGCAAACGCATGCTCGGCCAGCGACTCCAGGCTGAACTCGCCCGCCAGCACGGCCTTGCCCAGCGGCTGCTGCCAGCCGGCATAACGCTGGTCCTTGAATTGCTGCAACTGGTCGTTTTGCACCATGGCCGCCGCGCGTTCCAGGGCCAGGGCCAGGGTGTCCATGGCGGCGACGTGGCCGTAAAACAGGTCGACCTCGTCCAGGCTCTGGCGGCGCACCTTGGAGTCAAAGTTGTAGCCGCCGTTCTTGAAGCCGCCGGCCTTGAGGATTTCATAGGTGGCCAGGGTCATTTCTTCGACGCTGTTGGGGAACTGGTCGGTGTCCCAGCCGTTTTGCGGGTCGCCGCGGTTGGCGTCGATGCTGCCGAAGATCCCCAGGGACACGGCGGTGGCGATCTCATGATGAAAACTGTGCCCGGCCAGGGTGGCGTGGTTGGCTTCGATATTCACCTTGATCTCGTGTTCCAGGCCGTACTCATGCAAGAAGCCGAACACCGTCGCGCTGTCGTAATCGTATTGGTGTTTGGTCGGCTCCTGGGGCTTGGGTTCGATCAGCAGGTCGCCCTTAAAGCCGATCTTGTGCTTGTGCTCCACGACCATGCGCATAAAACGTCCGAGCTGTTCGCGCTCGCGCTTGAGGTCGGTATTGAGCAGGGTTTCATAGCCTTCGCGGCCGCCCCACAACACGTAGTTGGAGCCCTTGAGCCGCAAGGTGGCGTTCATGGCGCTGAATACCTGGGCGGCGGCATAGGCGAATACCTGCGGGTCCGGGTTGCTCGCGGCGCCGGCGGCAAAGCGTGGGTTGCTGAAGCAATTGGCGGTGCCCCACAACAGTTTGATGCCGGTTTGTTCCTGATGGCGCTCCAGGTGGTCGACCATCTGCGCAAAGTGGTTGCGGTATTCCTTGAGCGAGCTGCCTTCGGGGGCCACATCGGTGTCGTGAAAGCTGTAGTAGTCGATGCCCAGCTTGGAGAAAAACTCAAAGGCCGCGTCTGCCTTGCCGATGGCCAGTTCCATGGGGTCGCCGCTGCGCTGCCACGGCCGCTTGAACGTCCCCACGCCAAACATATCCGCACCCGGCCACACGAACGTGTGCCAATAACAGGCCGCCATGCGCAGGTGCTCACGCATGGGTTTGCCGAGGATCAGCTTGTTGGCATCGTAATGGCGAAAGGCGAGGGGGGCGTCGCTGGTGGGGCCTTCGAAGCGAACCTTCTCGACACCTGGGAAGTACGGCATGGCGTTTTCCTTATTGTTCTTGGCGGTGTCTGGATACTAGCAATGGCCTGGGGGCTGCTGATTATGAAAATCACCAAAGGGGCGTGCGATTTTGAGTGGCGGGGGCTAGTCTCTGGCGACCGGCCACAGGACAACAACAATGAAAACCCTACCGCCCGTTCACCGCATCGCCTTGCTGTTCAACGGCAGCAAAATCTATGACCGTGGCATCATCGCCGGCATCGGCAATTACCTGAGCAGCACCCGTGCGTCGTGGGACCTGTTTCTGGAAGAGGACTTTCTATGCCGCCTCAAAGGCATAGAGCGTTGGCAGGGCGACGGCATCATTGCCGACTTCGACGACCCGTTGATCGGCGAAGCATTGGCGGGGATCAAGTTGCCGGTGGTGGCGGTGGGCGGTTCTTATGAGGATGCGCGTGCCTACCCCAAGGGCATTCCCTACGTGGCGACCGATAATGACGCGTTGATGAAGCTGGCCTATGAGCATCTGATCGAGGCCGGGCTGACGCGGTTTGCCTGTTTCAGCTTGCCCGAAGCCCAGGCCAACCGTTGGGCCCAGGAGCGCGAAAAAGCCTTCCGCCGGCTGATGCAGCGCGACGGTTTGCACGTGGAGATCTATCGCGGCCTGGGCACCAGCGCGCCACTCTGGGACAGCGCCGTGGAACTGCAGATCGCCTGGCTGCATAGCCTGCCCAAACCCATCGGCATCATCGCCGTCACCGACGCCCGCGCTCGGCAATTGCTGCAGGCCTGCCTTACCGCCGGTATCGCGGTACCGGAGCAGGTGGCGCTGATCGGCATCGACAACGACCCGCTGACCCGCACCCTTACGCGCGTGCCCTTGAGCTCGGTGATCCAGGGCACTGAAACCATGGGCCGCACCGCCGCCGCGCTATTGCATCAGATGCTGCACGGCAAGCCTTGCGCCGGTACGCAAATCCTGGTGCCGCCGGAGGCCATCAATGTGCAGGCCTCCAGCTTGCATCAACCCTTGGGCAACCCTTACGTGATGCAGGCGCTGCTGTTTATCCGGCAATACGCCTGCCAGGGCATCAAGACCGCCCAGGTCGCGGCCTATGTCGGCGTGTCGCGCTCATCCCTGGAGTCGCACTTTCGCAAGGTGCGCGGTTGCAGCGTGCATGACGAGATTCTGCGTTTCAAACTGGCGGCGGCGGCCAAGGGGCTGGAACACGGCGATTTGGCGATTACCGACATTGCCCAACAGTGCGGCTTCAAGTCGGCGCAGTACCTGCACACCGTGTTCCGGCGTGAGTACGGGTGTACGCCACGGGAGTATCAGCACGGCGTGGCGTGTGATTGAGGGCTGTATTGCCACTCGTGCAGAAGAAACATTTTTTAATACTTATCCAACCCCTATGGTTGTACGACGTCATATCAACTGTGTTCGACTAGCCGCGCTCTCACAAAAAAAACAAAGGAGACTCTCCGATGACCGGTTTCCCTTCCATCGAAGGCAAGGCTGCGGCACCTGCGTCCGGCCGTGTTGTACGACTTCTAAAGCTGCTTGGCCCTGGCGTGATTGCCGTGCTGTCCTGGTTGGGAGCCGGTGATCTGATCACCTCCTCGGTGGCGGGCGCCAACTATGGCTACGCCATGATGTGGGTGCTGGCGGTGTCTCTGCTGCTCAGGTACCTGATCGTCAACATCATTGCGCGCTTCCAGTTATGCAATAACCAAGGCATGACGATCCTGCAGGGCTACGCCCAGTTGAACCCGTTTTTTGCCTGGTTCCTGCTGGTGTACGCATTGCTCATGGGGCACCTGATGAATGCCTACATGATCAAGGGTGCGGGTGAGGCCCTGGCCATGCTCTTCAAGACCGACTACGCACTGCTGTGTTCGGTGGCGGTGGTGCTGGCGGTGTGGATGCTGGTCGGGCGCAACATCTACTCGATGATCGAAGGCGTAATGAAAGGCCTGTTGGCAATCATGACCCTGGCATTCATTGCCTTGGCGGTCATGTCCGGGCCGGACATGGCAGGGATCGTCAAAGGCACGATCGGTTTCAGCATCCCGCCGGACGAGGGCGTGCATGGCGCGCTGCTGGTCGCGGTATCGGTGATCGGCGCGGTGGCGGGTTCGATCGCCAACTTCGTGCACCCGTATGTCATGCGCCAGAAGGGGTGGACGGGCCCGCAACACAAGCGCATCCAGCGTAACGACCTGCTGTTTGCGGTGTTCGTCGGCATTGTGATCAACCTGGCGATCTGGATCGTGGGTGCCGAAATCCTTCGGCCCAACGGTATCGAAGTGAAGACACTGGGCGATCTGGGCAAGGCGCTGGAAATCTTCTTTGGCCCGATTGGCTGGTACATCTTCTTCATCGGCGTGTTCGCCACGCTGTTTGCCAGCATCTCCGGCAAGACCACTGCGTTTCCGATGCTGATCACCGACGCGTTCCAGCACGTACGGCCAGGGCGGCGCGAGCGTTACGGCAAGCAATTCCACCATGACCCGATGCATAAGTGGTTCATGCTGTTCATCCTGGTGACCCCGTTGGTCTGGTCGCTGCCTGGCATGCCGGACTTCGTCACGCTGACCATCGGCGTCAGCGCGTTGAACATCATCGGGTTGCCGGTGATTTCCCTGGGCCTGCTGATCATGTCCAACCAGAAGTCGCTGCTCGGCAAGGAATACCGCAATAACCTGTTCGAGAACATCGCGCTGCTCTTCGCCACGGGGCTGGCACTGTGGGTAGCGTTCCAGCTCGGGGTAGACCTGTTCAGCTGATCTGCGTGGCTGTACGCGTCGCGCCTGTGCCGCGCGACGCGTACGGTACGTTCAACGAAACGCCGTCACTACCTCCTCGATACACCACGCCTGCGCCTTCCTTGTCCTGTGCATCATCGGCCCGCCTACACGCGGGCGTTGCTGCTTGTGTTCCATCACGTCCTTTCACACAAAGCCTGGCCGCCGGACGACGCGGGCATGCCGCCGGCCCTGCGCGAGGCGACAACGGCCAGGGCTACCGATGTTAAAAAATGTTAGATTGAAAAAATACTTCACATAATCCGTTCATTGGTGGATGATCGATCGCCATTCCAACGCGGCTCGCCGGTGTGGTGTCAGCCGCCGTTTTCCCCTGGAGTACCCCATGAATAATAAGAATGTCGGTGTGATCGGTTTGGGCGCGATGGGGCTGGGCATTGCCCGCTCGCTGTTGCGCGCAGGTTTCAATGTGCATGCGTGTGACGTACGTGAAACGGTCACCCAGCAGTTCGCCGTCGAAGGCGGGGTGGCGTGTGCGTCGCCCGCGCAGATGGCGCAGGCCTGCGATGTGATCATCACGGTGGTGGTCAACGCCGAACAGACCGAGACCGTGCTGTTCGGTGAGGGCGGGGCGGTGGCGTCGCTACGTGCGGCCAGCCTGGTGATCGGCTGCGCCACCGTGGCGCCGACGTACGCCGTGGAGTTGGGGCAGCGCCTGGGCGAACACGGCCTGCTGTATCTGGATGCGCCGATTTCCGGTGGCGCGGCCAAGGCCGCCGCCGGTGAAATGACCATGATGACATCCGGCCCGCAGGCCGCCTACGCCAAGGCCGAAGCGGTGCTGGCGGGCATGGCGGGCAAGGTTTATCGCCTGGGCGACGTGCATGGCCTGGGCTCGAAGGTCAAGATCATCAATCAATTGCTGGCCGGGGTGCACATTGCCGCATCCGCCGAGGCCATGGCCCTGGGCCTGCGCGAAGGGGTCGATGCCGACGCCTTGTACGAAGTCATCACCCACAGTGCCGGTAACTCCTGGATGTTCGAGAACCGCGTGCCGCACATTCTCAAGGCCGACTACACGCCGCTGTCGGCGGTGGATATTTTCGTCAAGGACCTGGGCCTGGTGCTCGATACCGCCCGCGCCAGCAAGTTTCCGCTGCCGCTGTCGGCCACGGCGCACCAAATGTTCATGCAGGCGTCCAGCGCCGGTTTCGGCCGCGAGGACGACTCGGCGGTGATCAAGATTTTCCCGGGTATCGACCTGCCCACCGCCAAGCCCGAGCCTGTTTGAGGAACGCCGCATGACTGACTCCAACGCACGTCCCTTGCTGGGCTGCATCGCCGACGATTTCACCGGCGCCACCGACCTTGCCAACATGCTGGTGCGCGGCGGTATGCGCACGGTGCAGAGTATTGGTATCCCCAGCCGCGAAGTCGCCCAGGGGCTGGAGGCCGACGCCATCGTCATCGCGCTCAAGTCGCGCACCACGCCCGCAGCCGAGGCGGTCGAGCAATCGCTGGCCGCGCTGGACTGGCTGCGCGGGCAGGGCTGCGAGCAGATCTTCTTCAAGTACTGCTCAACCTTTGACTCCACCGCCGCCGGTAATATCGGCCAGGTCAGCGAGGCGTTGCTCAAGGCGCTGGGCAGCGATTTCACGCTGGCGTGCCCGGCGTTTCCAGAAAACGGCCGCACGATTTTCCGCGGTCACTTGTTTGTGCAAGACCAGTTGCTCAGCGAGTCCGGCATGCAGCACCACCCGCTGACGCCCATGGGCGATGCGAACCTGGTGCGCGTGCTGCAACAGCAGACGCAATTGCCGGTCGGTTTGTTGCGCTACGACACGCTCGCTGCGGGGGTTGATGCCGCCCGCGCCAAGATCGTCGAACTGCGCGGGCAAGGCGTGGGCATCGCCATCGCCGACGCGCTGTCGGACCAGGACCTTTACACCCTGGGCAGTGCGTGCGCCGACTTGCCGTTGCTCACCGGCGGCTCGGGCCTGGCTTTGGGCCTGCCGGGCAATTTCCGCCGCGCCGGTAAACTGGGCGACTTCGATGTCACGGCATGCCCCACGGTCAGCGGTGGCGAGGTGGTGCTCGCCGGCAGCGCCTCGGTGGCGACCCTCGGCCAGGTGGCGGCCTGGTGCGAAGCGGGGCGCCCGGCGTTGCGTCTTGACCCCATCGCCCTGGCTAACGGCGAACCGGTGGTGGCGCAAGCGCTGGCCTTTGCCCGCGACAGTGCCGACACCGTATTGATCTATGCCACCAGCACCCCGGACGAGGTCAAGGCGGTGCAGCAACAACTGGGTGTCGAACGCGCCGGAGCCCTGGTGGAAGATGCACTGGGCGAGATCGCTGCCGGTTTGCGTCAAGAGGGCGTTCGACGCTTTGTGGTGGCGGGCGGCGAAACGTCCGGCGCGGTGGTCAAGGCGCTTGGCGTCACCCTGTTGCAGATCGGCGCGCAGATTGATCCCGGCGTGCCGGCCACGGTGAGCAGTTGCGCCGAACCGCTGGCGCTGGCGCTGAAATCGGGCAACTTCGGGGGGCGCGACTTCTTTGCCAAAGCCCTGGCGCAACTGGCGGGAGGCGCCCAATGAGCGCCATCAACGAGCAGGCCCTGCGCGAAGAAATCTGCGACGTGGGCCGCAGCCTTTACCAACGCGGTTACACCGTCGGCAGCGCCGGCAATATCAGTGCGCGCCTGGACGATGGTTGGCTGATCACCCCCACCGATGTCTGCCTGGGTCGCCTGGTGCCCGGGTGCATTGCCAAGGTCAATCTTGACGGCGAATGGGTGTCGGGTGACAAGCCGTCAAAAACCCTGGCCCTGCACCGCCAGGTGTATGACCGCAACCCGGCGGTGGGCGGCGTGGTGCATACCCATTCGACGCATCTGGTGGCGCTGACCCTGGCCGGAGTGTGGCGGGCGGACGATATCCTGCCGCCGCTCACGCCTTATCAGGTGATGAAAGTCGGGCACATTCCGCTGATTGCGTACCAGCGCCCCGGCTCGCCCAACGTCGCCGAGCAAGTGGCGCAACTGGCCAACAGCGTGCGTGGCGTGATGCTCGAACGCCTCGGGCCGGTGGTGTGGGAAAGCTCGGTGGCCAAGGCCAGCTATGCCCTGGAAGAGTTGGAAGAAACCGCACGCCTGTGGTTGATGAGCAACCCCCGGCCCGAGCCGCTTGGCCAGGCCGCATTGGATGAACTGCGCGAGACGTTCGGCGCGCACTGGTAACCCGTAGACCGACATTGCAAGCACCACTCGAGAACCGCCCGCGGCGCTCGATGGGGCCCGCTTGCGCCCAAAAACAATAACAACAGGACATTTACCAATGAGCCCATTGATTTTGATGTTGACCGCCGGCGCGGGCATCGCGCTGCTACTGTTTCTGGTCCTCAAGTACAAATTCCAGCCGTTTGTCGCGCTGATGCTGGTGAGTATCGTGGTAGCGCTGGTCGCCGGGGTGAAACCGGCTGATCTGGTGGCGACCATCGAAGGCGGCATGGGCAAGACCCTCGGCCATATCGCGATCATCATCGCCCTGGGCGCCATGATCGGACGCATCATTGAGCTGTCCGGCGGGGCCGAGGCCTTGGCCAAGTCGTTGATCGAGCGGTTTGGCAACAGCCGTACGCCGCTGGCGCTGACCATTGCCGGGTTCATCATCGGCGTGCCGGTGTTCTTTGAAGTGGGGGTAATTATCCTGATGCCGCTGGCCTATGGTGTCGCACGCCGGGCACGCAAGCCGTTGCTGGTGTTTGCGTTGCCGATGTGCGCGGCGCTGCTGACGGTGCATGCGTTTTTGCCGCCCCATCCGGGCGCGGTGGCGGCGGCCAGCCAATTGGGTGCGGACCTGGGCCGGGTGTTGATGTTCGGTCTGCCGATCACCGCCTTGCTGTGCTACGTCGGTTACCGCGTGGCGGGGCGCATGACGCGGCGCTTCTACCCGATGACCGACGACATCCGCGCCGAAGTCTACGGCCCTCATGTCACCAATGAAGACCTGCGCGCCTGGACCCACGGTAACGACAACGCGGTGCAACAGGCCGGCGTTGCCGAAGCCCCGATGGGCCTGGAAGAATCCACCAGCGCCATCGTCGCCAAGCTGCCGCCGGCCCCGGCGCCGGGCTTTGGCCTGATCGTCAACCTGATTCTGCTGCCTATCGTATTGATCCTGTTGGGCACCCTGGCCACCTCGTTGCTGCCGGTTGAATCGGCACTGCGCGGGGTGATGACGGTGCTCGGTGCGCCCCTGGTGGCGCTGTTGATCGACACCTTGTTGTGCGCCTGGCTGCTGGGCTCGCGCCGGGGCTGGAGCCGCAGCCAGGTGTCGGACGTGATCGGCTCGGCTTTGCCGGGCGTGGCCATGGTGATCCTCATCGCCGGCGCCGGTGGGGTGTTCGGTAAAGTGCTGGTGGACACCGGGATCGGCGCGGTGGTCTCCGACCTGTTGCGTACTACCGGGCTGCCGGTGCTGGCCCTGGGTTTCCTGCTGACCATGCTGTTGCGCGCGGTACAGGGCTCCACCACCGTCGCCCTGGTGACCACGGCCGGTATCATCAGCCCGCTGATCGCCACCCTCAACCTGACGCCCAATCACCTGGCGCTGCTGTGCCTGGCCATGGGCGGTGGCGGGCTGGCCATGTCGCACATCAACGACGCCGGCTACTGGATCTTCACCAAACTCGCCGGACTCAATGTGGCCGATGGGCTGCGAACGTGGACCGTCATCACCACCTTGCTGGGTACCCTGGGTTTCGTGATTACACTGCTGATCTGGCCTTTTGTCTGATTTTCGGGAGTTTCTATGCCTCGTTTCGCTGCCAACCTGAGCATGCTGTACCCGCAACATGAGTTTCTCGACCGCTTCGATGCCGCCAGGGCCGATGGTTTTGACGCGGTGGAGTACCTGTTTCCCTATGACTACCCCGCCGAGGTGCTTGGCCAGCGCCTGAGGGACAACGGCCTGGTGCAGGCCCTGTTCAACGCGCCGCCCGGTGACTGGGCGGCGGGGGAGCGGGGTATCGCGACCCTGCCGGGGCGCGAGGCCGAGTTCCGCCGTGGCTTTGATCGCGCCCTGGAATACGCCGCCGTGCTGGGCAACAACCGCGTGCATGTCATGGCCGGCTTGCTGCCCTCGGAAGACCTGCGCCAGCGCCATCACGCGGTGTACCTGCAAAACCTGGCCTACGCCAGCGCGGCGGCGGCCAAGGTCGGCGTCACGGTATTGCTGGAGCCGATCAATACGCGCGACATGCCGGGGTTTTTCCTCAATCGCCAGGACCAGGCCCAGGCCATCTGCAGGGAAGTCGGCGCAAGCAACCTCAAGGTTCAGTTCGACTGCTACCACTGTCAGATCGTCGAAGGCGACGTAGCCACCAAACTGCGCCGCGATTTCGACGGTATTGGCCATATCCAGATTGCCGGCGTACCGGACCGCCACGAGCCCGACCAGGGCGAGTTGAACTACCCGTTCCTGTTCGAACTGCTCGACCGGTTGGGCTACGACGGCTGGGTGGGCTGCGAGTACCGGCCAAAGGGCGATACCTCGGCGGGCCTGACATGGTTGCGGGACTGGAAAGCCGCCCACTAGTCGCGTGGGAGGGGGCAGTGTGCCAACCACCCCATCAGCCAGCCCTGCCACCGCCATCCAAGCCTCGCCATTGCACGGGGCTCATGCCGGCGACGGATCGCCCGGCAGCATCAATTCAATGCCACGCTTGCGGATGCCATCGGCCGCTGCGGGGGCGAGGGCGTCGTCGCTGATGATTACGTCGAACGGCTCCAGCCCGGCGATGCGGTACATGCTGAAGGTGCCGTACTTGGAGCTGCTGGCCACCAGCACCACTTGAGCCGCCGATTGCATGGCCACTTGCTTGACCTCGACTTTCAGCGCCGAAGGGGTGGTGATGCCCCGGTGCAGATCCCAGGAACTGGTCGATACAAACGCAATGTCCGTGACCACCTGGCGCAGCGTCGCCACGGCCAGCCCGCCGACCGAGGAGTGATTGTCGTGGTCCAGCTGGCCGCCGGTGTGGATCACCATGACCTGCGGCGCATCCATCAAGGCCTGTACGATCCCGAAGTCATTGGTCACCACCGTCATGCCGGACAGCGCCTTGATATACGGGACGATCTCCAATGTGCTGGTGCCGGCGTCCAAGTATACCGTCATGTCCGCGTGCAATAGCCGCGCGGCCAGCCGTGCCATGGCCTGCTTTTGCGGCAGTTCCACGACGGCTTTGGATTGATGGCTGGGTTCGCTGTGTAACTGGCTGGCGATACGCACTCCGCCGGTGACGGAGTACGCGCGGCCTTCCTGCTCCAGCAAGGCGATGTCGCGGCGCACGGTCATGTGCGAGCAATCGAACATCTCCATCAACTGGTGCACGCTCATCACCTGATGCTTGCGCAACTGCCGCAGGATTTGCTCACGGCGCTGCTCGGGAATCATCGGGGTGCTGCTGTCGGCGGCCGTGTCCTTGGGGTTGGGCATTAAGGCTCCGGGGTGGTTGGGCAAAGGGCGGGAAACGCGTGGCTATAGTAGCCAATACACGCCCCCGCAGGCGACCCCGGTGTGACAGCGGCTAGAACTTGAAGCGACCCACCAGGCCCTTGAGCTGACCGGAAATATCGGTCAAGCGGCCTGAGCCGGTTTGCGCCGAATGCGCAAAGCCTTCCACCAACTGCGCATCGGCATGGATCTGTGCGATGTGGCGGTTGATCTCTTCGGCAACCTGGTGCTGTTCCTCGGCCGCGGTGGCGATCTGGGTGTTCTGGTCGCGGATCGAGTCCACCGAGCCGCGGATCTTGTCGAAGCTGTCGCGGGCCTGCTGGATGCGCTCCACGCTGGTGTGAGACACCAGCAGGCTGCCTTGCATCTGCTGCGTGACTTCCTGGGTGCGGCGAGCGAGGTTGCCCAGCAGGCTGTCGATTTCGCCGGTGGAATCGGCGGTGCGGCGTGCCAGCGCGCGGACTTCATCGGCGACCACGGCAAAACCCCGGCCCTGGTCACCGGCGCGCGCGGCTTCGATGGCGGCGTTGAGCGCCAGCAGGTTGGTCTGCTCGGCAATCGAACGGATGGTGTCGAGGATGGTGTTGATGTTCTGGCTGTCCTGCTCCAGCAACTGCATGGTCTGGGTCGATTTCTGCAGGTCTTCGCTGAGCTTGAGCACGCTGCCGGTGGCTTCGCCGATGTGCTGTTGGCCGTCGTGCACGTCGCGGTAGCCTTCATCGGCGCTGGTTGCCGCGGCGCTGCACGAACGCGCCACTTCATTGGCGGTAGCGACCATTTCGTTGAACGCGGTGCTCACCAGTTCCACCGCTTCGCGCTGGCGGCCGGCAGCCTGGTTCATGTTGTTGGCCACTTCGCTGGTGTCGGCGGCGGCACTTTGCAGGTCCGACGATGCGTTGCCGATGCGCTGCACCAGTTGCGCGATCATGCTCAGGAACTGGTTGAACCAGCCCGCCAGGCTGGCGGTCTCGTCCTTGCCCTGCACCTTGAGCTGGCGCGTGAGGTCGCCTTCGCCTTCGGCGATCTCTTGCAGGCCGTCGGCCACGCCGCGAATCGGCCGCACGATCACTCGGGCGAAGCTGGCGCCGACAATGGCGAAGACCACGGCGAGTACCGCCGCGATGGCACCGATCAGCCAGGTCAGGCGGGTCGCTTCGGCCATCACTTCATCGCGCTTGATCAGGCCGATAAAGCGCCAGCCCAGGTCTTTGGAGCTGACCACGTTGGCCATGTAGGCCACGCCGTCGATGTCGATCTGGGTCACGCCGTCGCTGCGCTTGGCCAGTTCGGCGTAGTTGGGGCCAAGCTCGGCCAGGGGTTTGAAGTTGTGCTTGGCATCGCTGGGGTCCACCAGCACGTTGCCGTTGCCTTCCACCAGCATGAGGTAGCCGCTGTCGCCCAGCTTGATGTTGCGCACCAGTTCGGTGAGCTGCTTGAGCGACACATCCAGGCCGACCACACCGAGGATGTTGCCGCTGGCATCGGCGACGGTGTGTACGGTGCCAATCAACACCACGTCGTCCGGCGCCCAGTAATAGGCGCCGGTACGCACGGTGGCGCCGGGGGCGGCGATGGCCGCTTTGTACCAGGGGCGCACACGTGGGTCGTAGTTGTTCAGTTTGGTGTCGTCCGGCCAACTGGCGTAGCCGCCGTCGCTCAGGCCCAGGGACAGGTAGGCGGTGGTGGGATGGCTTTTGGCGAACTGGTCGAAAATCGCCAGCAGCTCTTTGTTGGTCTGGGTCAGCGGGATTTGCGCCGCCTCGGCGCCGGCGTAGCTCTTGAGGTCCTTGGCCGCGACAACGCGCGGGTCCTTGGCCACGAAATCGACGTTCTGGCTGATGCCGTCGAAGAACTGCTTCATGCCGTTGTCGATCTGGCGTATTTCGCGACCGCTGCTGTCGAGGAAATTGGCCAGGGCCCCCTCGCGCAGATTCAGCACTACCAACACGGCCACGAGTATGACCGGAAGGCACGCGATTGCCGCGAACGCCCAGGTCAACTTCTGCTTGATATTCATGACTTCACCTGCGGGTATTTGTAGTTTTGGCAAGGAGAAACGCTAGTGCTGAACGCCGCATGTGTTGTTATGAGGGGATATGGCCATGCGTACCCTTGGTTTATCGACCGGTAGGGCACGCACTTTAGGGCGCGAGGTGTGATCAGCCGATTTGGTCGTCGGCCAGGGCGTCGCGGCGCATCGATTGCAGGTTCTTTTCGATGGTTTCGCAGATGGCTTCCATCTGGATCTGGTGTTCGCTGGAGCGAAACGGGCTTTGCAGATCGGTGCCGATGCGTTCGATGGCCAACAGCATGAAGCCCACCACCGTCGACGCCAACGGCGTGAACCAGCCCAGGGACTCCACCAGGCCCACCGGTACGATCAGGCAGAACAACGAAATAAACAGCCGTGGAAAATACACGTAAGGGTAGGGCAGGGGCGTGTTGGCGATACGCTCCATGCCGCCTTGGGCGTTGGACAGGTCCACCAGCGTCGACTCCAACCGCGCCAGGCGAATGCTGTCCAGGTGCCCGGCCTTGTATTCGCGAGCCAACAACGCCGCCGAACCGGTGAGGATATCGTTGGCAAAATTATTGGTAGCGCCGTTGCGCGCGAATTCGTCGGTGGGGATGAACGCGCGTACTTCATCCGGGCACGGCTCGCCCTTGAGGTGTGCGGCCAGGCAGTTCACATAGGCCACATGGCGGCGCAGCAGGGTGGATTTGGTCGGGTTCACGTCGCTGCCGGGGTCGTCCAGCAGGGTCAGTACCTGGCGCGCAAAGCTACGTGAGTTGTTGACCATCGCGCCCCACAAGGTCCGCGCCTCCCACCAGCGGTTGTAGGCACTGCTGTTGCGAAAACTGATCAACACAATGAGCGCCGAACCCAGCAAGGTGAGCGGCATCAGCGGCAAGTTGACCTTGGCGTTGAGAAACAGCATGAAATCCACCGTGACGGCGATATCCCACAGCAGCAGCCAGAACAGCGACCAGCCTACGTAACCCATGGTCTTGATGATCAAACGGTATTTTTTGATGATGGCGGCTTTCAAACGACAACCTCGCGGTGAACGGTAAGCAAACAGTGCCTTAGCTCGGACGCCGGGCTGGGGGGAAGGTTCGAAGGCTCACTGAAACGGTTAAGCCACTCGGGCATTTTCGGAACAATTTTGGTAGCGACGCTGTCCGTTGGCGTAATTACGATAGATTGCGCTCAAGGCAAAAAGCCATTACCGGTACTGCAATTGAGATCAGTGAATCCAAGTTGTTTGATCAGGGCTCTTTCTCATGTGTGGCAGTTCGTTGAAGTTGGCAATGGAGCATTCGGCGCAAGCGTTTGAGCGTCATGAAAAGTTTGAAGCGTGCGTGCGCAATCATTACATAATGTTGCTGGAACCCTATTCAAAGAGACCGTTTTTTTACAAGACCGCGTTAAAGTTCAGCCGTTTGATGGTGTCCTTTACGCTGTTGAGCACTTATTTCTCCAAGCCCGTGCCGTTACTCTCCGAGGTCAAAGAGTTTTGCATGACGCGCGGGTTCTGTTCGGGAAACAGTTTGGAGTCGATCTTCCTGTTGTTCCGGGCGCTGGGGTTCATGAAGGTCACGGGCCATTCCGATGACAGCCGCTTGCGGGTATTCAGGCCTTCGTCCCAGGCCTGCCGGGAGATCAGGCTGATGCTCGCGTCCGTGGTGGAGCCACTGGGCGTGATGTGCCCCGAAAAGTCCGTTGTCGCGCAAATGGCGGGGTTGGATGACCGCACTTACCTGGCACGTTATTTCAAAGGTTTTTCGGTTCTGCTGACGCACAACGCGACCATCGATCTGTTACTGCCTGACTGTTATTGGCTGGTAAAGCGCGATGCCGGGCACATGTTGATGTTGGCGATTTATAACGATGCCTGTGCGCCGGATAACCAGGGTGCAAGTTTCAGGTCGTCTTCCTATCTTGCAATCGCAGAGCAGTTATCGGTGTCCAAAACCCATGTTATTCGTTTGGTACAAGAGGGCGCGGACCGGGGATATTTCAAGATTCATTCAAAGACCCAACTTGAAGTGCTGCCGCCGTTTATTTATTTGGTCAGACGCTTTATGGCGTATTCGTTTGCGACGTGCTTACACAGCCTTCAGTTGAGCCAGGCCGATAGTACATAGGCAACTAATACAGGGAAGGAAATCATGCCGGCTATTTTGAAGCTCAGGCCGCGAATGCAGCGCTTGTTATCGCCTGCAGTCACCCAGGCCGAATTGCTCGGAATCATCGCTTGGTTGGGGGTGTTGCTGGCGAGCCCGGTGATATGGGGGCTGGACCTGATGGCGATCACGCTGGGCTTGCTGATCGTGTTTGGCTGCCATCGCGTGGCGGTCAATTATCGGGTGTGGCGCCTATTGGGCGTGGTCTACGCGGTGCTGCTCTGCGCCGGCTTCGCCTACGTGATCAGCGCCAACGTTGAACTGCAGGTGTTTGCCTTACCGCTCGCGGTGACAGTGGTCATCAGCAGCGCCATCCTCTTTATCGCCGTCGCGGATTTTCTGCTTTGCGCGGCATTGGTGTGGGCCGTGCTGTGGCCCACCATCACGGCGGGTTTTTATCCGGGTGCGCAGACCTATCTGTTCATTTTCTGCTTATCGTCGGTGTCGATTGGTTTCATCCTGAGCTTCTCCTACTTGAAAAACCTGCGCTCAGTGTTGTTGGTGGAAAGTGAGTTTCGTGAATTGGCCCAGACTGATTACTTGACCTCCATCCTCAACCGGCGCGCTTTCATGGAGAGCTTCGCCAAGTTGATCGCCGCCAATGAAGGCGGCTGGTTCATGATGTTGGATATCGACAGTTTCAAATTGAAAAACGATCAGTTCGGCCACGATGTTGGCGACAGGATTCTCTGCGCCATGGCCGCCAGCCTCAAAAACACCCCAGGCAGCCACAGTTTCGGCAGGATCGGCGGCGAAGAGTTCGGTGTGTTGGTGCTGGGGGATGACCCTTGGGCTGCCGGCGATTTCGCACTGCGCCTGTTGCAGGCGATTCGCAGCAGCGTCGCGCCGCCCCATCATTACACTTGCAGTGCAGGCATGACGCGTTTCTCGGCGGGTGCCGACATGTCGGCGGTCCTCAAGTGTGCCGACCGCAACCTGTACACCGCCAAGGGTAATGGCAAGGATTGTGTGTACCTGGATGGCGCGCGGGTGCGGGAGAACGTCACAAAGCGGATACCCAAAAAATAACGAATGAGAATAGATATCAAACAAGAATGCGTTGATATACCATGCGCCGCGAATTCTTGGCAGGTTTGCCGCCCCATCTGGCTCATTCACTAGGTGCAACATCCATGCGTCGTACCCTGATTTCCATCTGCGTGCTTCAGGCGTTTTCGCCTTTTACCTGGGCAGAGGTTTCGCCCACCGAAAAAGCCAGCCTCGAACTGCAAGCGACCAACGTGACCGGCGCCGCGGACTACGAGACGGCGCAGGGGCCGGTCAAGGGCTACCACGCCACGCGTTCAGCGAGTGCGACGCGCACCGATACCTCGATTCATGAAACCCCGCAGTCGATCAGCGTGGTGTCCAAGGACGTGGTCGAGGACATCGGTGCGACCCGTCTGCAAGACGCCCTGGATTACGCTGGCGGTGTGGGCCGGGCCAACAACTTTGGCGGGCAGGGGCTTACCAGTTTCACCGTGCGTGGCTTTACCACAGCCGAGTTTTATCGCAATGGGTTCCCCGTAAACCGCGGCTATCCGGCCACGCCCGACGCCAATACCATCGAACGCCTTGAAGTGCTGCGCGGCCCGGCGACCATGCTGTACGGCCGTGGCGATCCCGGCGGCACCTTCAATGTGGTGTCCAAGCAGCCGCTGGCCGAACGCACTGTGACCCTTGGCAGCCAATTGAATGACCAGGGCATGAAGCGCGGCACCCTGGATGCCTCCGGCCCGCTGGACGAAGAAGGCCGCCTGGCCTATCGCCTCAACGTGGTGGGCGAGGGCGGCGACACCTTCCGTGATCACGTCGAGACCGAACGCTACGGCGTAGCCCCGGTGATCACTTGGCAGGCCACCGATGCGACCAAGGTGATCTTCGAGGGTGATTTCATACGCAACAATCACCCGCTGGACCGTGGTTTGACGCGTTTCCCCAACCAGCGTGGTACGCCGTCGCGCGACACGTTCTGGGGCGACAAGGACGCAGGCAAGTTGCACAACGACAACAACATGGCGCAGTTGCGCTTCGAGCATATGCTCAATGACAACTGGACCTTGGGTGGTGGTTTTCAGTGGTTGGATGGGACATTACAGGGCAATGCTATCGAAGCTAACACCTTAGCCGCCGACGGTCGGACCCTCCGCCGTAACTTCAACTACCGCAAGCTAGAGTGGACGGACAAGGATTATCAGCTCAATTTGACCGGTCATTTCTCCACCGGCAGTTTTGATCACACGTTACTGACGGGTATCGAGTATGAAGATTACGATTACAAGTCGATCATTCAGCGCTCCAACCCGGCGCTTAACCCTTACACAACCGATATTTTCAATCCTGTCTACGGCAAGCCTCGTCCGGCATTGACGCTTACCCCTACCCACGATAAAGAAAACCTCAAGACTTACTCAGCGTTCATTCAGGATCAGGTGGCGCTGACCGAGCGTTTGAAAGTATTGGCGGGCGCTCGTTTTGAGCGTTTTGAACACGAATATGAAACCTATGTGGCGGATGCTAAAAGTTGGGAGGCTAGTGACAACGCAGTCACCCCACGCGTGGGTGTGATCTACGACCTTACCGATACGCTTGCGGTCTATGCTGATGCAGCGCGCTCCTTCAAGCCTAATACCGGCGCCAGCCGTGAGGGCAGTGGGTTCGAACCGGAGAAAGGCAAGTCCTATGAGATGGGTATCAAATGGGAAGGGCTGGACCGTCAGTTGAGTGTCGACGCAGCGATCTACCAGATCGATAAGAAAAATGTACTCACCACGGACCCTCTGGATCAAAACTCCAAGGTCGCAGCAGGTCAGGTCCGCAGCCGTGGCTTTGACCTTAACGTCGCCGGCAACATCACGCCTGAATGGCGTGTAATAGGCGGTTACGCTTATGTAGATGCTGAGGTCACCAAGGACAACTCAATCCGTGTTGGCTCTCGTCTCGCAAACATTCCGCGCAACAGCTTCAGCTTGCTCAACGTTTACGAGTTCCAGGATGGCGCTCTTAAAGGTCTTGGCCTGGGCGCCGGCGGCAAGTATGTCGCTGAACGAGTCGGGCAAACTTCCAATACTCCGTTTTCCATGGACGCCTACACCGTCGTCGACCTCCTCAGCTACTACAAAGTCAACGAGCAAGTACGCCTGAACCTGGACGTGAAGAACCTGTTCAATCGTGAATACGAAGAAGGCGCCTTCGGCAATATCTACGCCTATCCCGGCGCGCCGCGCACGGTGCAGGTGGGTATCTCCTACTCCCTGTAATTCTGCCTGGTGGCGTGCATCATCCGCGGGTGTTTGCACGCCACCTCACAGTCTCGGCAGAAAACCCCGCGTTCCCTCAAATAAGCGTTTACCGCTTGCCCGATAGATGAGAAAACCGTGCCCATTTTCCCGGAGATGGACATCCCATGCCTCGTTCAATCCTTATCCCCCGCCTGGTCGTCGCGCTGCTGGTCGGCGCTGCGCTGTGGTACATGTGGATTATCACCGGCCCCAAGCTGGAAATCGGCGGCGCCAGCCCGGATCAGCAGGCGGTGGGGGGCTTGCAGGGCCTGACGCCACGTGATTTTGGCGAGTCGGGAACCGGCGTGGTGGTGACGGCTCAAGGCACATGGTTGGTGGGGCTGGTAGACGACGAATATCACACCTTCGAACCGTCCGCCGGGCCGGTAAACCTGACCGAGCAGCTCTACGGCAAGGCGCCGAAGGCGCCGCAAGAGCAAAACACCTATTTCGGCTATTTCTCGCGCAGCAAGCCCCAGACCACCATCGTGTCGCGGCTGGAGGCTGACGGCCAGTTCAAGCAAGTGGCCCAGCTCAGCGGCGCCGCATCCCTGGTGGCCAGTGCCGATGGCGCGCGCGTGTTGCTGCTCACCGACCTCAAGCGGCCCAACGGGGCCGATGGCCAGGTGGTGTTCACCAGTGATGACCAAGGCAAGACCTGGACCTTGTTGGCCGGCGAACTATTCCCCGCGATAGGGGGCGCGCTGATGCTGCTCGATCCGTACTTTTACAGCAAGGACGAGGTCTGGGCCTGGAGCTTCCCCGATGAGATGGAGGATGAATCCAACCGTGTATCGACCGGGGTGTATTACTCCGCCGATGGCGGCCTGCACAGTACGTTGATCGCGACGCCACATCCGCTGGTGGTAGGGCGTGAATACGTGAGCCGCAAACGCCCGGATATCAAGCAGTGGCACGACTCGAACGATCAGGTGACCCACGTGCTGCAACTGGATGCCCGACGCGCCTACATCTGGGTGTCCCAGCGCTTCTGGGGCGTCGCCCCCGATGACAAGGGTGGCAATGTGAGCGTCAGCGTCACCACGCGCGTGGAACTGACGCGCGTGGACGGGCAATGGCAGACGGGCACTGCCCAGCGTGAAGACGACCTGTACATCACCGACCTTGCCAACAATGGCGCGGGGCGTGTGCTTGGCCTGATCGACCATGGCCCGGATGGGCAGGCCGTGGTCGCTGAAATGAACACCACCACCCTGGCCTGGCAACCTTTGGGCGAGGTGCCCAACGTGTTCTCGCCATTGGCCGCCAGCACCGTGGCCCAAAAACTGTGGGTGGGGCGCAACAGCCTGATGATCAGCACCTACAGCCAACATCAACCCCCGCGCTGGCTGTACTGGTGGGGCAAGGCGAGCATCTCGTCGGGGGCGGTGTTCTATTCCACGAACTGGGGCCAGTCGTGGAGACGTCTGGCGCTGGACGGTGCTGAACACGGCATCCGCGGCTTCGACGGCGCCAGCGACCGCGTGTTCTGGGCCAGGCAAAGTCACCTTTACGACGTCGGCATTCACGCCTACGGCTTGCGTTAAAGCGCTTGCGGGACGTGTGGGCAGGCCCACGCTCTCAAGATAGGTGAAACTCCAAATGTGGGAGGGAGCAAGCCTCCTCCCACATTTGGCTCTCCAGTGGCTTTAAAGCGGCGTCAACACATTCATCACCGTATCCAGCGCCACTCGCGTGTCATCCAACTGCACCAGCGAGGCATGCCGCGCGCCCAGTGCGTCGCGGTTTTGGATCGCGGTGAGGATCGCCTTGTGCCGGGGCAGGCTCAAGCCCTGAATGTCCGGGCGCCGGTTGGTGATGTTGATCGATTCGCGCAGCGGCAACGACAGCATGTTGCACATGTACGCGAGCAGATCGTTGCGCGTGGCGTCGGCGATAGCGCGGTGGAAGTCCAGGTCGGCCTGTAGCAGGTCTTCGTGGGTCTTCGCGGTTTCCATGCCGCAGTAGGCCTTCTCGATAATGGCGATGTCTTCATCGGTGGCCGTGGTCGCGGCCATGGCGGCGATCTCCGGTTCGAGGATGCGCCGCACACCCGCCAGGGTATTGAAGAACTCGCTATGGGGCGTGGACTGCATCAGCCAGGACAGCACGTCCGGGTCGAGCAGGTGCCACTTCAAGCGCGGCCGCACCACCGCGCCCACCCTGGGCTTGGAATACACCAGGCCCTTGGCGCTGAGCACTCGCGTGGCCTCGCGCAGCACCGAGCGGCTGACCTTGTACTCCTCGCAGAGCGTGGCCTCCATGGGCAGCCTTTCTTCGGGCTTGAAGCGACCGGAAACGATGTGCATGCCCAAGTCCTGAACGATCTGGGCATGCATGCTCTTGCGCGGCTTGGGCGGCTGGTGATCCATAACGTGCGGGATGCTCTGGCTTAAATTCGCGGCATCATAGCATCCCAATTAGTGGGAATGACGGGGGACTTCCGCCCCACGGCACCCTACCAGGAAGTCAAAGTCGCAACCCTGGTCAGCCTGCAACACATGGTCGATGTACAGCTGGCGGTAGCCGCCGACGATCAGGTTCTGCGGTGGCGACAGGTCAGCCATGCGCGCCGCCAGTTCTGCGTCGGGGATGTCCAGGTGCAAACGGCCATTGGCGCAGTCCAGCTCGATCCAGTCACCTTCCTTCACCGTGGCCAACGGCCCGCCCGCGGCGGCTTCCGGTGCCACGTGCAGCACCACCGTGCCGTATGCCGTGCCGCTCATGCGCGCATCGGAAATCCGCACCATATCAGTCACGCCCTGGGCCAGCAGCTTGGCCGGCAGGCCCATGTTGCCGACTTCAGCCATGCCCGGGTAACCCTTGGGCCCGCAGTTTTTCATGACCAGGATCGAGTTGGCGTCCACGTCCAGCTCCGGGTCGTTGATGCGTGCCTTGTACATGTCGAAGTTCTCGAACACCACCGCGCGGCCACGATGCTGCATCAGCTCAGGGCTGGCCGCCGACGGCTTGAGCACTGCACCCAGTGGGGCCAGGTTGCCGCGCAGCACACAAATGCCGCCGTCGGCGCGAATCGGGTTGTCGAGGGTGCGGATCACTTCGTCCTGGCCGTAGATCGGCGAGTCCTTGGTGTTCTCGCCCAGGGTCTTGCCGTTGACGGTCAAGGCGTTCGGGTGCGGGATCAGGTTGGCTTCGCCGAGGCGGCGCAGCACGGCGGGCAGGCCGCCGGCGTAGTAGAACTCTTCCATCAGGAAACGCCCCGACGGCTGCAGGTCGACGATGGTGGGCATGCCGCGGCCGATGCGGGTCCAATCGTCCAGGTCCAATTCCACGCCGATGCGCCCGGCGATGGCTTTCAAATGGATCACCGCGTTGGTCGAACCGCCGATGGCGGCGTTCACGCGAATCGCGTTTTCAAACGCTTCTTTAGTCAGGATCTTCGACAGCTTCAAGTCTTCGCGCACCATCTCCACCGCGCGCATGCCGGACATGTGCGCCAACACATAACGCCGCGCATCCACCGCCGGGATCGCCGCGTTGTGCGGCAACGAGGTGCCGAGCGCCTCGGCCATGCAGGCCATGGTCGACGCGGTGCCCATGGTGTTGCAGGTGCCCGCCGAGCGCGACATGCCGCCCTCTGCCGCAAGGAAATCATCCAGGGTAATGGTGCCGGCCTTCACTTGTTCGCTGAGCTGCCACACCACGGTGCCCGAGCCGATGTCCTGGCCCTTGTGCTTGCCATTGAGCATCGGCCCGCCGGTGACCACAATCGCCGGCACGTCGCAACTGGCGGCGCCCATCAGCAGGGCCGGGGTGGTTTTGTCGCAGCCGGTCAGCAGTACCACGCCATCGATCGGGTTGCCGCGAATGGCCTCTTCCACATCCATGCTCGCCAGGTTACGCGTCAGCATGGCGGTGGGGCGCAGGTTGGATTCGCCGTTGGAGAACACCGGGAATTCCACCGGAAAACCGCCGGCCTCGATCACGCCGCGTTTGACGTGCTCGGCAATCTGGCGGAAATGCGCGTTGCACGGGGTCAGCTCCGACCACGTGTTGCAGATGCCGATGATCGGCTTGCCATGGAACTGGTGATCGGCAATGCCCTGGTTCTTCATCCAGCTGCGGTACATGAAGCCGTTCTTGTCGGCGGTACCAAACCACTGGGCGGAGCGGAGGCCGGGCTTTTTATCAGACATGATCGATTCTCTTATTGTATGACTATATGTTCTCTCTGCGGCTAAACATAAGCGCAAATTCTTCCATTTGGAAGAGTTGTTTCGCAAATAGTACTACTATATAGTCGATCTCAACTGAGGCACGACCCTGGCGGATTTCCGCGAGAGGCGTTCCCGATTCCTATAAGAACAACAATCGGAGATCGACCCCCATGAGCGAGGAATTGCGGCTTATCCGGCGCATCACGCTGAAACTGATTCCCTTCCTGATCCTGCTGTACTTGATTGCCTACGTGGACCGTTCCGCCGTGGGCTTCGCCAAGTTGCACATGGGTGCCGACGTCGGCATCGGGGACGCGGCCTACGGCCTGGGCGCGGGGTTGTTCTTCATTGGTTATTTCCTGTTCGAGATCCCCAGCAACCTGATGCTCGACCGCTTCGGCGCGCGGCGCTGGTTCGCGCGCATCATGATCACCTGGGGCGCCATTACCATCGGCATGGCCTTTGTGCAGGGGCCGCACAGCTTCTATGTGATGCGCTTTTTGCTCGGCGCGGCTGAAGCCGGGTTCTTTCCGGGCGTGCTGTACTACATCACCCAATGGTTCCCGGTGCGCCATCGCGGCAAAATCCTGGGGCTGTTTATTCTCTCCCAGCCAATCGCGATGATGATCACCGGCCCCGTCTCGGGCGGCCTGCTGGGCATGGACGGCATCTTCGGCCTGCACGGCTGGCAGTGGCTGTTCATCGTGATCGGTACGCCGGCGATCCTGCTGACCTGGCCGGTGCTGCGTTACCTGCCGGACGGCCCGAAACAAGTCAAGTGGATGAACGACGCCGAAAAGGCCTGGTTGACTGGTGAGCTGAACAAAGACCTGCAAGCCTACGGCCAGACCCGCCACGGCAACCCGTTGCATGCGCTCAAAGACAAGCGCGTGCTGTTGCTGGCGCTGTTTTACCTGCCGGTGACCCTGAGCATCTACGGCCTGGGCCTGTGGTTGCCGACCCTGATCAAGCAGTTCGGCGGCAGCGACCTCACCACCGGTTTCATCTCCGCCGTGCCGTACATCTTCGGCATCATTGGCCTGCTGATCATCCCGCGCAGTTCCGACCGTTTGAACGACCGCTACGGCCACCTCGCCGTGCTCTATGTGCTGGGCGCCATCGGGCTGTTCTGCAGCGCCTGGCTGAGCGCGCCGGTGCTGCAAATGGCGGCGCTGTGCCTGGCGGCGTTCGCGCTGTTTTCCTGCACGGCGGTGTTCTGGACCTTGCCGGGGCGTTTCTTCGCCGGCGCCAGTGCGGCGGCGGGCATTGCGTTGATCAACTCGGTGGGCAACCTCGGCGGTTATATCGGTCCGTTCGTGATCGGCGCGCTCAAGGAATACACCGGCAATCTGGCCTCGGGCCTGTACTTTCTGTCGACGGTGATGGTGTTCGGGCTGGTGCTGACCGGCGTGGTCTATCGCGTGCTTGAGCGCAAGCATGTACTGCCGGCCGACCAATTCGCCGCCAGCGCCCGTGGCGTCACACGTACTTAATTTTTGGAGAACCTTCATGCGTTTAGTGCAGTTCGAACTCAATAATGGCCAGCGTCGTGTCGGCGTCGTAGACGGCAGCCAATTGCGCGAAGTGCTGGGTGCGCAAAGCGTGCGTGAACTGGCGCTGGCCGCCATCGAAGCGGGCATCAAGCTGCAACAGCAGGTCGAAAGCCTCGGGTTGGGCGCCAGCCATGACTACGCAGCCTTGCTGGCCGAGCAGAAAATTCTGCCGCCGCTGGACCATCCGGACCCCGCTCATATGCTGATCAGCGGCACCGGCCTCACCCATCTGGGCAGTGCCTCGGCGCGGGACAAGATGCACCAGCAGGCCGGCGACGACAGCGCCATGACCGACACCATGCGCATCTTCAAATGGGGCGTGGAGGGCGGCAAACCCGCCGCCGGCCAGGCCGGTGTGCAACCGGAGTGGTTCTACAAGGGCGACGGCAGCATCGTCGTGCGTCCCGGCCAGGCGTTCCCGGTGCCGCCATTTGCCGAAGACGCCGGTGAAGAGCCGGAGATCGGCGGCCTCTATGTGATCGGTCACGACGCCAAGCCCTATCGCCTGGGCTTTGCGGTGGGCAACGAGTTTTCCGACCACGTGATGGAGCGCAAGAACTACTTGTACCTGGCTCATTCCAAACTGCGCAGTTGCAGCTATGGTCCGGAACTGCGCGTGGGCGAACTGCCGTCGCACCTGGCCGGCACCAGCCGTATCCTGCGCAACGGCGAGGAAATCTGGCGGAACGAATTCCTCAGCGGCGAGGCCAATATGTGCCACAGCCTGGAAAATCTCGAATACCACCACTTCAAATACAGCCAGTTCCTCAAGCCGGGCGATGTGCACATCCACTTTTTCGGCACCGCCACGCTGTCATTTGCCGACGGTATACGTACCCAGCCGGGCGACGTGTTCGAGATCAGCCAGGCCGAGTTCGGCGCGCCGCTGGTCAACAGTGTCGGCAGCGTTGATGCGGCATTCGAACCCGGCAACGTCATCACCCTTTAAAGGAGACCACCATGACCCAGTTCCTCGGCCACAATTTCATCGGCGGCCAGCGCAGCGCCAACGGTAGCGTCAAGCTGCAAAGCGTCGATGCCACCACGGGCCAAGCCTTGCCCCAGGATTTCTACCAGGCCACCGCGCAGGAAGTCGACGCCGCCGCCCAGGCCGCCGCGCAGGCTTACCCGGCCTATCGCGCCCTGAGTGCCGCGCGCCGCGCGCAGTTCCTGGACGCCATCGCCGATGAGCTGGATGCGCTGAGCGACAATTTTGTCGAGCTGGTGTGCCGCGAGACCGCACTGCCGGCTGCGCGTATCAAAGGCGAGCGCGGGCGCACCAGCGGCCAGATGCGTTTGTTTGCCACGGTGCTGCGTCGCGGTGATTTCTACGGTGCGCGTATCGACAGGGCGCTGCCGGATCGTCAGCCACTGCCACGCCCGGACCTGCGCCAATACCGCATCGGCCTCGGCCCGGTCGCCGTGTTCGGGGCCAGCAACTTTCCTCTGGCGTTTTCCACCGCCGGTGGCGACACCGCCGCTGCGCTGGCGGCCGGTTGCCCGGTGGTCTTCAAGGCCCACAGCGGTCACATGGCCACGGCTGAGCAGGTCGCCAACGCGATCATTCGCGCAGCAGAAGCCACTGAGATGCCGGCCGGTGTGTTCAATATGATCTTCGGCGGCGGCGTCGGTGAGGCGCTGGTCAAACACCCAGCCATCCAGGCGGTGGGCTTTACCGGCTCGCTCAAAGGCGGTCGTGCCCTGTGCGATATGGCGGCGGCGCGCCCGCAGCCGATCCCGGTGTTTGCCGAGATGTCGAGCATCAACCCGGTAATCGTATTGCCCCAGGCCCTGCAAGCCCGTGCCGAAACCGTTGCGCGCGACCTGACCGCTTCGGTGGTGCAAGGCTGCGGCCAATTCTGCACCAACCCAGGCCTGGTGATCGGCATCGCCTCACCGGCATTCACCGCGTTCACCCAGCAGGTGGCACAGCTGATTGGCGCGCAACCGGCGCAGACCATGCTCAACGCCGGCACCTTGAGCAGCTACGGCAAGGGCCTGGCAAAACTGCTGGCGCACCCTGGCATCCAGCACCTGGCGGGCAATGCCCAGTCCGGCAACCAGGCGCAGCCACAACTGTTCAAAGCCGATGCCAGTTTGCTGATCAACGGCGATGAGGCGCTGCAGGAAGAAGTGTTCGGCCCCACCACGGTGTTTGTCGAAGTGGCCGACCAGGCTCAACTGAGCGCCGCCTTGCACGGCCTGCACGGTCAGCTCACCGCGACGGTCATCGGCGAGCCGGCGGATTTTCAGCAGTTCGCCGAACTCACGCCGCTGCTGGAGCAGAAAGTCGGGCGCATCCTGCTCAACGGCTACCCGACCGGCGTCGAAGTGTGCGATTCGATGGTGCATGGCGGCCCGTACCCGGCGACGTCCGATGCCCGTGGCACCTCGGTCGGCACCTTGGCCATCGACCGGTTCCTGCGTCCGGTGTGCTTCCAGAATTACCCTGATAGCCTGCTGCCCGACGCGTTGAAAAACGCCAATCCGCTGCGTATCCAGCGCCTGGTGGACGGCACGCCATCGCGCGAGTCGCTGTAAGGAACCCGGAGGTTTCATGTTGTGGAATGCGGTCACTGCACACCGTGCACAGTTGGGCGAAGGGCCGTTCTGGGACGTGCCGACCCAGGCGCTGTATTGGGTCAATATCGCCGGTAAACAAGCGCTGCGCCTGATGGGCGGGCAATTGCGCATCTGGCAGTTGCCCGAGCATGTCTCGGCGTTTATCCCGTGTGAAAGCGGCGATGCACTGGTGACCCTGAGCAGCGGCGTCTATCGGCTGGACCTGGCGACCGAAGCCTTGACCCTGCTCTGCGTGGCCGACCCGCAACCGGGCAACCGTGGCAATGAAGCACGCTGCGATGCTCAGGGGCGCCTGTGGCTGGGCACCATGCAGAACAACATTGGCGAGGAGGGTGAAGACCTGCCGATTACCCGGCGCTCCGGCGGCCTGTTCCGTATCGATGCCGATGCGCGGGTCACGCCGTTGCTGCAAGGCCTGGGCATTCCCAACACCTTGCTGTGGAACGAGGAGGGCAGCCAGGTGCACTTTGGTGACAGCCTGGACGGCACGCTCTATCAGTATTCGATCCACGCCGATGGCCAGCTCGCACCGCCACGGGTGTGGTTTGGGCCGCACGCGCGCGGCGGCCCGGATGGCTCGGCCATGGACGCCGAGGGCTTTATCTGGAACGCGCGCTGGGACGGCAGTTGCCTGCTGCGCCTGACGCCTGCGGGCGAGGTGGATCGCATCATCGAACTGCCGGTCAGCCGCCCCACCAGTTGCGTGTTCGGTGGGCCCGACCTCACCACCCTGTTTATCACCAGCGCGGCCAGTCCTTTGAATCACCCTTTGGACGGTGCCGTGCTGGCTATCGAAGTCGATGTACCTGGCAAGCCTTGCCATCGTTTTGCCGGTTAACCCCAACATTCAAAAAACAACAACAAGAGGTGTCGTTCATGAAAAAGGCTCTACGCGTCCTTGCTGCCGCCGTTGCTTTAAGCAGCCTCAGCAGCCTCGCATCCGCTGAAGAAGTGAAGATCGGTTTTCTGGTCAAGCAGGCCGAGGAGCCGTGGTTCCAGACCGAATGGGCCTTTGCCGAAAAAGCCGCCCAGGACAAGGGTTTCAAACTCATCAAGATCGCCGTGCCCGATGGCGAAAAAACCCTTTCGGCCATCGACAGCCTGGCGGCCAACGGCGCCAAGGGCTTTGTGATCTGCCCGCCGGACGTGTCCCTGGGCCCGGCCATCGTGGCCAAGGCCAAGCTCAACGACATGAAAGTGATCGCCGTGGATGACCGCTTCGTCGATGCCAAGGGCAATTTCATGGAAGACGTGCCGTACCTGGGCATGGCCGCTTTCGAAGTGGGCCAGAAACAGGGCGCCGCCATGGCCGCCGAAGCGAAAAAACGCGGTTGGGACTGGAAGGAGACCTATGCCGTGGTCAACACCTTCAATGAACTCGACACTGGCAAGAAGCGCACCGACGGTTCGATCAAATCCCTGGAAGAGGCCGGCATTCCCAAGGACCACATCCTCACCGCCCCGCTGAAAACCCTCGACGTTCCCGGCAGCATGGACGCCACCAACTCGGCCCTGGTCAAACTGCCCCGTGGCGCGAAAAACCTGATCATCGGCGGCATGAACGACAACACCGTGCTCGGTGGCGTGCGCGCCACTGAAAGCGCCGGTTTTGCCGCCGCCAACGTGATCGGCATCGGTATCAACGGCACCGACGCCATCGGCGAACTGAAGAAAGCCAACAGCGGCTTCTTCGGCTCGATGCTGCCAAGCCCGCACATCGAAGGCTATAAAACGGCCGAGATGATGTACGACTGGGTGACCAAAGGCACCGAACCGCCGAAGTACACCGCCATGGACGAAGTGACGTTGATCACCCGTGAGAACTTCAAGCAGGAACTGGAAAAGATCGGCCTGTGGAAGTAACGCAGTTCGCTTTCCTCGGCGGTGCCGGTAACGGCGCCGCCTGATCGGTGTGATGAGGTGGTTATGCACGGGCAACTCAACGAACAACAACACAGGGTCGGCGCCAGTCTGCGGTTTGATGGCATCGGCAAAACCTTTCCCGGCGTCAAGGCGCTGGACGGCATCTGTTTCACCGCCCACCCAGGGCAGGTGCACGCCTTGATGGGCGAGAACGGCGCCGGCAAATCGACGCTGCTGAAGATACTCGGCGGTGCCTACATTCCCAGCAGCGGCACGGTGCAGATCGGCGATCAGACCATGGCCTTCAAGTGCGCCGCCGACAGCATCGCCAGCGGCGTGGCGGTGATCCACCAGGAGTTGCACCTGGTGCCGGAAATGAGCGTGGCCGAGAACCTGTTCCTGGGGCATTTGCCGACGCGTTTGGGCGTGGTCAACCGCGGCCAGCTGCGCAAGCAGGCGCTGGCCTGCCTCAAGGGCCTGGCCGATGAAATCGACCCGGACGAGAAGCTCGGGCGTTTGTCCCTCGGCCAGCGCCAGTTGGTGGAAATCGCCAAGGCGCTGTCCCGTGGCGCCCATGTGATTGCCTTCGATGAACCCACCAGCAGCCTCTCGGCGCGCGAGATCGACCGTTTGATGGCGATCATCACGCGCCTGCGCGACGAGGGCAAAGTGGTGCTGTATGTGTCGCACCGCATGGAAGAAGTCTTCCGCATCTGCAACGCGGTGACGGTGTTCAAGGACGGCCGTTACGTGCGCACCTTCGATGACATGAGCACGCTGACCCACGACCAGTTGGTGACCTGCATGGTCGGTCGCGACATTCAGGACATCTACGATTACCGCCCGCGCGAGCATGGCGAGGTAGCGCTCAAGGTCGACGGCTTGCTCGGTCCTGGCCTGCGTGAGCCGGTGAGTTTCGCGGTGCGCAAAGGCGAGATCCTTGGCCTGTTCGGGCTGGTGGGGGCAGGGCGCACCGAGCTGTTCCGCCTGCTCAGCGGCCTGGAACGCGCGAGTGCCGGCAGCCTGCAACTCTGTGGCGAGCCGTTGCAGTTGCGCTCGCCCCGCGACGCCATTGCCGCCGGTGTCTTGCTGTGCCCGGAAGACCGTAAAAAGGAAGGCATCATTCCGCTGTCGAGCGTGGCCGAGAACATCAACATCAGCGCGCGGGGCGCCCATTCCACCTTCGGCTGGCTGCTGCGCGACGGTTGGGAGAAGGGCAACGCCGAGCATCAAATCAAGGCCATGAAGGTCAAGACCCCGAACGCCGCGCAGAAAATCATGTACCTCTCCGGCGGCAACCAGCAGAAGGCCATTCTCGGCCGCTGGCTGTCGATGCCGATGAAAGTGCTGCTGCTCGACGAACCGACGCGGGGCATCGATATCGGCGCTAAGGCCGAGATCTACCAGATCATTCACAACCTCGCAGCCCAAGGCATCGCGGTGATCGTGGTGTCCAGCGACCTGATGGAAGTCATGGGCATTTCCGACCGCATCCTGGTGCTGTGCGAAGGCGCCATGCGCGGCGAACAACTGCGCGCGCACGCCACTGAATCCAACCTGCTGCAGCTGGCCTTGCCGCGCCGCGTGACGAACTGAGAGAAGACCATGACCACTCAAAACAACGCGTTGCCAACCGCACGCAAACCCCTGGATATGCGCGCGCTGCTCGACAACTGGGCGATGCTGCTGGCGGCGGTGGGCATTTTTGTGCTGTGCGCCTTGCTGATCGATAACTTCCTTTCGCCGCTGAACATGCGCGGGCTGGGCCTGGCGGTGTCCACCGTGGGCATCGCGGCGTGCACCATGCTGTTTTGCCTGGCATCGGGGCATTTCGACTTGTCGGTGGGCTCGGTGATCGCCTGCGCCGGCGTGGTCGCGGCCATTGTCATGCGCGATACCGACAGCGTCATGCTCGGCATCGGCGCGGCGCTGGGGATGGGCCTGATCGTCGGGTTGATCAACGGCATCGTCATTGCCAAGCTGCGGGTCAATGCGCTGATCACCACCCTGGCGACCATGCAGATCGTGCGCGGCCTGGCTTACATTTTTGCCGACGGCAAGGCAGTGGGCGTGTCCCAGGACCAGTTCTTCATCTTCGGCAACGGCCAGTTGTTCGGCGTGCCGGTGCCGATCCTGATCACCATCCTGTGCTTCCTGTTCTTCGGTTGGCTGCTCAACTACACGACCTACGGGCGCAACACCATGGCCATCGGCGGCAACCCGGAAGCAGCATTGCTGGCGGGGGTCAACGTTGATCGCACCAAGATCCTGATCTTTGCTGTGCACGGTCTGATCGGCGCGCTGGCCGGGGTGATCCTCGCGTCGCGCATGACCTCGGGCCAGCCGATGATCGGCCAGGGCTTCGAGCTGACGGTGATCTCGGCGTGCGTGCTGGGCGGTGTGTCGTTGAGCGGCGGGGTCGGCATGATCCGCCATGTGATTGCCGGGGTACTGATCCTGGCGATCATCGAGAACGCGATGAACCTGAAGAACATCGACACGTTCTATCAGTACGTGATCCGTGGTTCGATCCTGTTGCTGGCGGTGGTCATCGACCGTATGAAACAACGCTGATCAAAAGCCCTGTGAGGGGCAAAGGTGGGAGGGAGCAAGCCCCCTCCCACAGTTTTACTCGGCGCTGAACTTGAAGACGGTGTTCTGGGTGTAGGTCTGCCCTGGGTTCAAGCGAGTTGATGCAAAGCTGGGCTGGTTAGGCGCATCCGGATAGTGCTGGGTCTCCAGCGTAAACCCACTCCAGTGCAGGTAAGTCTTGCCTGCTTTGCCCTTCACCGAACCATCGAGGAAGTTGCTGGTATAAAACTGCACCCCCGGTTCGCTGGTGTAGAGCTGCAAGCGCCGGCCGGACTCCGGGTCATGCACTTCGGCGGCCAGCTTTTTCACGTCGCCCTTGGTGTCCAGCGCCCAGTTGAAGTCAAACCCGCCTTGCTTCGGTTCGGCGAATTTGAGCTGCGGATGATCGTCCTTGATGTGCTGGCCGATCGGCGTGGGCTTGAGGAAATCCATCGGCGTGCCCTTGACGGGGGCGAGTTCGCCGGTAGGAATCAGCGTCGCATTGACCGGCGTGTAGTGGCTGGCATGCAAGGTGGCAACCTGTTTGAGGATGTCGCCATTGCCCGCGCCGGCCAGGTTGAAGTAGCTGTGGTTGGTCAGGTTGAGCACCGTGGGTTTGTCGGTGGTGGCCTTGTAGTCGATGTGCAGTTCGTTCTTGTCGTTGAGGCTGTAGGTGACCTCGGTTTTCAGGTTGCCGGGGAAGCCCATCTCACCGTCCTTGGACAAGTAGGTGAGGGTGACCCCAACCGAGTCCTTGCCCTTGATCGGCTCGGCTTTCCATACATGCTTGTCGAAGCCCTGCGCGCCGCCATGCAATGCGTTGGGGCCGTCGTTGAGCGGCACCTGGAAGCGTTTGCCGTCGAGCTCAAAGGCGCCGCCAGCCAGGCGATTGCCGAAGCGCCCGATGGTCGCGCCGAAAAACGCCGTACCGGCCTGGTAGCCCTGTACGTCGTCGAAGCCGAGTACCACATCGTCGACCTTGCCGTGTTTGTCCGGCACCTTCAGCGACTGCAGTACGCCGCCGTAGGTGATGACGGTGGCTTGCATGCCATGGCTGTTGCGCAAGATGTACTGTTCGACGGGCGTGCCGTCGTTGGTTTTACCGAAAGGCTTGTGCTCGCTGCTGAGCCCTGCCGCCTGGGCGCCGCCGCTGGCGATCAGCATGGACATGGCAAGGCCCGAGAGCAGGTATCGAGGGTGCTTCATGGTCGAACTTCCTTTTGTTGTTTTGAGTGGAATAGTTCTACTAATAGCGATATTTTGTCGGTGTGACAGCGAATTTATAGCCTTAAACGCCGATTTCGTAAAATAAAATAAGACTAATTGATCGAGGCACCGTTATATGAGTACTGCACAGGCTGTTTATCCCGACCTTGAAGGCAAGACCGTACTGATCTCCGGGGGCGCCTCGGGTATCGGTGAATTCATGGTGCGCGCCTTTGCCGCGCAAGGCGCCAAGGTGGCCTTTGTGGACCGCGCACAAAGCCAGGGCGAACGCCTGGCGGCGCTGTTGAGTTCACAGGGGCGTACGGTGGAATTCGTATGCTGCGACATCACCGACGAAATTGGCTTTCGGGCGGCAATCACGCGGTTTGAGCAGTCGCTGGGGCCGATCACGGTGTTGGTCAACAACGCGGCGAACGACGTGCGCCATACCTTGGAAGACGTTGACTCGCAGATGTTCGACCAGCTGATTGCGGTCAACCTCAAGCACGCATTTTTTGCCGCCAAGGCGGTGGTGCCCATGATGAAAGGCGCCGGCGGCGGCTCGATCATCAACCTGGGTTCGGTCGGCTGGATGATGGCCTCCGCCGGTTACCCGGTGTACGCCGCCAGCAAGGCCGCCGCGCACGGTATGACCCGCGGCCTGGCACGGGAGCTGGGGCCTCACCATATCCGCGTCAATACGCTGGTGCCCGGCTGGGTGATGACCGAAAAACAACTGGCCATGTGGGTAGATGATGCGGCCAAGGAGCTGATCGCCCGCAGCCAGTGCATGCCCGGCAGTGTCATGCCGGAACATATCGCCAATATGGCGTTGTTTCTGGCCTCGGATGCCTCGGCGATGTGTTCGGCGCAGAATTTTATCGTCGACGGCGGCTGGGTGTAGCGCGCGACTTTCCAGACCCTGCAAGCGAGTGTGGGAGCGGTGCTGATTCAGCGGGCTCCCGCACAGCGAGTCTTTGGTTTAGTCTGGAGCGCTTCGTTGATCGCCTCAGGAGCAGTGAGCATGACCGAGTACGTACCTCCCGCCGTCTGGACGTGGGACACCGAAAGCGGCGGCACCTTCGCCAGCATCAACCGGCCCATCGCCGGCGCCACCCACGACAAGGCGCTGCCGGTGGGCAAGCACCCGTTGCAACTTTATTCCCTGGCCACGCCCAATGGGCAGAAGGTCACCATCCTCCTCGAAGAACTGCTCGCCCTGGGCCACGCGGGCGCTGAATACGACGCCTGGCTGATCAAGATCGGCGACGGCGACCAGTTCGGCAGTGGCTTCGTGGCGGTCAACCCCAACTCGAAGATCCCCGCCTTGATGGATCACAGCGGCGCCACGCCGATTCGCGTGTTTGAGTCCGGCGCGATCCTGCAATACCTGGCCGAGAAATTCGGCGCGTTCTTTCCCAAGGAACCGGCCGCACGTGCGGAGTGTTTGTCGTGGCTGTTCTGGCAGATGGGTAGCGCGCCGTACCTGGGCGGTGGTTTCGGGCATTTCTACGCCTATGCGCCGAGCAAGATGGAGTACCCGATCAACCGTTTTGCCATGGAGACCAAGCGCCAGTTGGATGTGCTGGACAAGCGTCTGGCAGTCAGCGAATACATCGCCGGTGACGAATACACCATCGCCGACATCGCCATCTGGCCTTGGTACGGTGGCTTGGTCAAAGGCCGCTTGTATGGCGCGGCGGAATTTTTATCGGTGCATGAGTACACACATGTGCAGCGCTGGGCGGATGCGATTGACGCGCGACCGGCGGTGCAGCGGGGGCGCCGGGTTAACCGGGTGTCGGGCGAGCTTTCAGAGCAGTTGGCCGAGCGGCATGACGCGAGTGATCTGGACTGACTGAGATTCAAGTGTGGGAGGGGGCTTGCCCCCCTCCCACATTTGGAGCGGTGTATACCCGTTTATTTGTAGCGTTGCTCGAACACCGCCACCTGTTCGGGCTTGATCAGCTCGAACGGTACCCAAACTTCGGCTTCGATCGGTTCACCCTTGATCATCCTAATCGCCGACGCCACCGCTTGGGTGGCCTGGGCCTTGGGATCCTGGAATACCGACGCCGCCAGCATCCCGCGTTTGACCGCCGCCAGACCATCGGGCAGGCCATCGATACCGACAATCGCCACTTCGCCCTTGGCCCTGCCGGATTGCTGCAAGGCCATGGCCGCGCCAATGGCCATTTCGTCGTTGTTGGCAATGATTGCATCGAACTGCGCCCCCGCCAGCAGCCAGTTGCTGGTCAGGTCCATGCCTTTGCTGCGTTGCCATTCGGCGCTTTGCTGCTCCACTACTTTGATCCCCGGAAAGTCCTTGAGCACCTGTTTGGCGCCTTCGGTGCGGTCGTGGGTGGCGTTCTGCGCAAGGTCGCCCATGATGATCGCCACATTGCCCTTGCCGCCAAGCTTTTCGGCGAGGTAGCGCATCTGCAACTGCCCGGCCTCGATGTCATTGGAGGCCACGGTGACCACGCCCTTGGGCAGCGTGCGTTCATCCGGATGGCGGTTGACGTACACCAGCGGCGTCTTGGCGGCGACTGCGGCGCGAGTCATGTTGGCGGTGGCGGAGGTGTCCACCGGCAGCACGATCACCGCGTCGACCTTCTGGTTGAGAAAACCCTCGACCTGGTTGAGTTGGCGCACCACGTCGCCCTGGGCATCTTCGAACTGGATCTGTACATCCTGCTGCTTGGCGGCGGCTTCCAGGCCGGTGCGCACGTAAGTCATGAAGTTATCGTCGACCTTGGCGATGCTGACGCCGATGTGATAACCGGCGAAGGTCCATTGGCTGAACAGCAGTAACAGAGTGGCAACGAGCAATGAATAGCGAGGCATGGGGGTGTTCCTTTTGTTGTTATAGGGTGAACGCTTGGCGGAAACGCGCCAGGGCCAGTTCGCTGTCGCCACTGGCCCAGCCTTCCAGGCCGACCACGCCGTTGTAGCCGATGCGATGCAAGGCCCTGGCAATGGTCGGGTAATGGATTTCGCCGGTACCGGGTTCTTTGCGCCCCGGTACATCGGCCACCTGGATTTCACCAATGGCAGGGCCCGCGCGCTGGATCAGTTCGATGAGGTTTCCCTCGCCGATCTGCGCGTGGTACAGGTCCAGGTTCATTTTCAGGTGCGGGCTGCCCACGGCTTCGATCAACGCCAGGGTGTCGTCGGCGCGGGCGAACGGGGTGCCGGGGTGGTCGACCGCGGTGTTGAGGTTTTCCAGCAGGAATACGCGGCCGGCGTCTTCCCCCAGTCGCGCGATTTTCTCCAGGGTCTTGCAGGCGCTCAACCACATGCGTCCGGTGGTCTGGCTGACGGGCTGCACCGGCAGGCCGTCGTCACCCAGGCCGGTGCCGTGCAGGTTGAGGCTGGGGCAGTTGAGCCGCTCGGCAACGCTTAAGGATTCGCGGGCGCTGTCGAGCAAGCGGCGGATGCCGTCGGGGTCGGTGAGGGTGCCGCTGATATAGCCGGTCATCGAGGTGAAATCGGCGCCAGTGGCGGCGAGGGCGTTGATGTCCTTGTCGGTCCAGCTCCAGATTTCGGCGCAAAAACCCAGTGCATGAATGCGTTTGACGCGTTCGACGAAGGGCAGGTCGAGAAATACCATCTCGGCACTGATCGCCAGCTTGAACGGGATCACAGGGTCACCGCCTGACCTTGCTCATAGGACTCGATGCAGGCGCGCGCAATCGCCAGCGCCGCTCGCGCATCTTCGCCGCTGGCCAAGGGCTTGGCGCCGCTGCGCAGGCAATCGACAAAGTGGTTGAGCTCGGCGACGTAGGCGTCGCGCAGCAGGTCGGTGTCCAGGCGCTGAGTGTCGGCCTGGATGCCCGGTGCCAGGTAGCGCACCAGGTCGGACTCCTGCACGCCGCCCATGGTGAGCATGCCGGCGCTGCCGAACACTTCACCACGCACATCGTAGCCATACACGGCCTGGAAATTCGCCTCGGCGGTGGCAATCGCACCGTTGTCGAAGCGGATCGTGACCACGGCGGTGTCGAGCAAGCCTTTGCTTTTGTAGTCCGGGGCGATCAGCGCGTCGGCCATCACGTGGACCTGCACCGCCTCGGCGCCGGGGTTGAGGTAGCGCAGGGTGTCAAAGTCGTGGATCAGGGTTTCCAGGAAGATCACCCATTGTGGCGACGCGGCCGGGTTGTTCAGCGCCGGGTCGCGGGTGAGCGAACGCAGCAATTGCGGTGTACCGATACGCCCGGCCAGCACATCTTGGTGGGCCGTGCGGAAGCTCTTGGCGAAGCGCCGGTTGAAGCCGACCTGCAACGGAACGCGGGCATCGGCGGCGGCGGCGATGGCGCGGTCGGCTTCATCGAGGGTGATGGCCATGGGTTTTTCGCAGAAGATCCCCTTGCCGGCGCGGGCGGCGCTGATCACCAGCTCGGCATGGCTGCGGGCAGGGGCGGCGATGATGACGCCGTCGATGTCCGGGTCGTCGATCAACTGTTGTGGGTCGGTGTAGACCTTGTCCACGCCCAGCTCAGCGGCCAAGCGCGCGGCCTGACCGGGGGTGGGGTCGGCGATCGCTGTCAGGCGGGCACCGACAATATGCCGCGCCGCAGTCAGGCCGTGGAAGCTGCCCATGCGACCGGCACCGATCAGGCCCAGGCGGATGTTCTGTGTACTCATGTGGTAACCCCTTCTTATTGTTGACCTCAGGACGATCCTGATGGGCAAAGAGGAGGGAGCAAAGGCTGTGCCAATTGATAACGCATTGATTTTATTGTGTTTTTAAAATCGATTAAACAAAATATGTTCATTTTGATGACATGCCTATACTGACATGTCAAAAACATGAACATGGACGCATCGGATGAGCCTGGCCTTCAGCGTACAAGACCTCGATTACCTCACGACCCTGGGGCCGGCCGCGTTGAACGACGGCCCGGTTGCCGCGCTGGAGCAGGCGTGGCGTGATTGCCAGCAGGGCCGCAGCGAACGCCCGGCCGACGTGCGCCAAGTGATCTGGGAATCCTGGCGACGCAGTGTCGAGGCCGCTATCGACCCCGCCGACAGCCAGTACCGCTTTGTTGCGCCGCAAACCTTGGCTGCCACCCTGGCCCGCCACCGCGTACTGATCGCCGCCGCCGCACAGGTCATGCATGGCTTGCTGGCCTACAACCCGCGCGGGCACATCAACCTCACCGATGCAGACGGCACCACCTTGTATTTCTGTGGGCTGGATATCACGCCGGTGGGCAGCCGCTTGCTGGAGTCGGTACAAGGCACCAACTGCACCGGGCTGGCCCTGGCCGAAGACCGTCTGGTGTATGTGCTGGCCGAAGAAAACTTCGCCGTCGGCCTGCGCCAGCGCCGCATGCACTGCGCCGCCGCGCCGATCAAAAATGCCCAGGGCCAGACCCTGGCCATGCTTACCCTCACCGCCGAACCCGGCTGGTTCCACTTCCACACCCTGGGCACCGTGCAGGCGGCGGCCGATGCTGTCTCTCGGCAGATGGCCCTGCAAGCCTTGCTCGAAGAACAGCAAGCCATGCTCGAAGTGCTCAATGAAGGCCTCGTGGTGCTGGATGAGCGCGGCTGCATCAAGGCGCTCAACCGCTATGCCCGTCAGTTGTTCGGGGTGGGGCTGGAGCTGATTGGCAGTCCCTTCCAGCGACTGGGGCGCAGTGAGTTGAGCGATCCGCTGAGTGAGCCCGTGCGCGACCTGGATTGCACCTTCCAACTGCATGACCGCAGCCAACTCGCGTGCCTGGTCTCGGTGTGCCCGCTGGAGCAGGGCGGGGTGATTGTGTCGCTGCGCGAAAACCGGCGCATCCGTGAAATCACCCGGCGTATCGTCGGCACCCAGGCGCGCTATACGTTCGACACCATCCAGGGCACCTCGCGAGCGATCCAGGATGCGTTGCACCTGGCGCGCATCGCCAGCCGCAGTGATTCCACTACGCTGATCCTGGGAGAAAGCGGCACCGGCAAGGAACTCTTCGCCCAGGCCATTCATAACGCCAGCGAGCGTTGCAACGGCCCGTTCGTGGCGGTCAACTGCGGCGCGATTCCACGAGACCTGGTGCAGAGTGAATTGTTCGGCCACGTCGAGGGCGCCTTCACCGGCTCGGCCCGTGGCGGCTCAGCGGGCAAATTCGAGCTGGCCGATGGCGGTACGATTTTTCTCGATGAAATTGGCGACATGTCCTTCGACGCCCAAGTGAGCCTGCTGCGCGTATTGCAAGAGGGCGAGATTGCGCGGGTCGGGGCCAAAAGCGCACGCCCAGTGGATGTGCGCATCATCGCTGCCACCCACCGCAACCTCAGCCAAGCAGTGGCGCAGGGCGCATTCCGCGAAGACCTCTATTACCGTCTCAACGTACTGAACCTGACCGTGCCACCCCTGCGCATGCGCCGCGATGACATCCCACTGCTGGCGCGGCACTTTCTCACGCGCTGTGCACGCTCGCTGCGTAAATCGGTGCAGGGTTTTTCGCCGCAGGCATTGGCCTTGCTCTCGGCGCATGCCTGGCCGGGCAACGTGCGCGAGCTGGAAAACGCCATCGAACGGGCAACCAACCTGGCCATGAGCGAGTTGATCCAGCCCGGCGATCTGCCGTTGGACATCAAGCCTCGCCCACTGGTCCGTGCCTATGAGTCGCAACCCACGCAGGACCTGAGCAGCCACGAAATGCACGCCATCGTCGCCGCGCTGAAAAACACCGGCGGCAATATCCGCCTGGCCGCTCAACAGCTGAACGTGTCGCGGGGTGGGCTGTATAACAAGATGAGTCGGTTTGGGTTGAGTGCCGGGGATTTTCGGGGCGGATGAGAGGGTATGGCGCAACTCTGCGCTGGCGGGTGCCGGTCGGCGCACTATAGGATGGGATGGTTGGTTGATCTGGTTCGATGTCGGCAAGCGCCGTGCGACGTTGCGCCCGGTTCTGCCGGCTGGGTAGCAAGAAACCTATTGAGTAGTCAGATCTAAGGAGAGATCCCGATGCCCCGCGAAGTTGAACCCATTATGTGCGTACCCGTCCCCTCGAGGTCCGGCATTACCCACCTTTACACGTCAACGAACCTGACAGACGCTTTTGCGATCCGGCTCCCGGTGGGCACATCGAGCAACCCGGATTTGCTGGCTCGATTCATCCTTTTCCACCAGCCGTCCTGGATCGGATGGCTCCTGAAAGTGCGAGACACTCTCGTTGTGTGTCTGGGGCTCAAGACAGCCAGGCATCTGGCATCACTGGCTGATCGGGTTGGCCCCTTCAAGGTCTACAGCACGAACCAGACTGAAATCGTGTTGGGAGAGGACGACATGCACCTCGACTTCCGGATATCGATCCTGTGTTCTGAAGAGGCAGAGGCGGAAGGCAGTCGCCAACTGGTTTTTTCAACCGTGGTCCAGTGCCACAACCGTCTGGGCCGGGCCTACCTCTTCGTGATCGCCCCCTTTCACCGCTTGGTCGTCAAGGCCAGCCTGCGCCGTGCCGCGCGCATCGGTTGGCCTCTGGCGACCTGAGTCGGTGTGGCTTGGCTGCCGCGGACAATGTGGGAGGGGGCTTGCTCCCGATAGCGGTGGGTCAGTTGAAATTTACTGAGCTGACACACCGCAATCGGGAGCAAGTCGAATCGTCGCACCGCCCCTCCCACATTTGAACTGAGTTTAGGCCGAGGGCTTCATGCACTCGATAGAGCGATCCACTGTGGTCCTGGCAATCTCCAGCAAATGCCACACCGCCAGAATCTTCGCGCGCTGAGGATTGTCGAGTGCCTCGCCGCAATCCAGCGCAGTTGCCGAAGCACTGTCGAGCAAACTGGCGGTGTAGAGCAGAGCATCTTCGAAGCTCAGGTCTTCGTTGATGGCGTGAAAGCCTTGGGTGGGCAAATAGTGGTCGATGGCGCGGTTAAAGGCGGCACGGTCTTTGGCGGGGTCGCGGGGTGGGTCGGGTAGGACTTTATTCATTGTGTAACTCCTATTGAGCAAGGGAGCTACCGCCAACGCTGCTAAACGAGGGTGGCAGCTGTACGCGGGTTAGCAGACCGGTCAATAGGAAAACCAGCGCACCCGAGGGTGCCCCGCGCACAGCCACCATAAAACGCAGAGGTGAACCGTGTGCCTATTGACGTCAGGCTGCTAAACCCGATCACTGAAATCCAGCGACGCAGCGAAGACTAGCCACCGATTGCAACAGGCACAAGGCGGCGGAGATTGTCTAGGAAACGTCCTGCAATTAAAAGGGAGGCGCCTTGCTGGCCCTTTACAAGCCATGACCAAATGCAATTAGCCCCACATGGAAAATACGGTGCGTGAGCGAGCGCCTGCGCCGCGATTACCACCTGCGCTACGGCTTCAACTGCTTCCAATCAATCGAAAACCGCGCGAGGTATTTGCGCAGCCGGTCCGCATCGTTCGGTTGCGCCTTGGCCTGGCGTGAGACGCCAAACAAGCGTCGGCCTGCATCGGACAGGCTGTCGGCTTGCAGGCATACGTCGATGACGGCTTTGAGTTGTAGCTGGTCAAACAGATCCAGGTCGGCCGGCAGGCACGCGTGGGGTGCGCTGATGCCCCAGGCATAACGCAGGCGCTGTATTTCTTCCTCGACCTGGGCTTGATCGATACGCCCGCTGTCGGCCAGGGTCGCCATGCGTGTGATGGAGGCGGACAGTTCGCGAAAATTGCCCAGCCACGCCGCTTCGCTGGAGCAGGCAAACGCCAGGTAGCGGCGCCGCGCTTCCAGATTGAAACGCACGCGACGGCCTTGTTCGCGGGCGTGGCGCTCCAGCTCGAAGTCGAGGTTCGGCTCGATGTCTTCGCGGCGGCCCGCCAGGCCGGGCAGGTCGAAGGTCCACAGGTTGATGCGCGCGTAGAGGTCTTCGCGAAACAACCCTTCGACGACGCGCCCGCGCAGGTCGCGGTGGGTGCCGGCGATGATCAGGAAGTCGCTGGCCACTTCGGTGTCGGCGCCCATCGGGTAGAAGCGTTTTTCTTCAATGGCCTTGAGCAGCATGGCCTGTTCGTCGAGGCCCAGTTCGCCGATTTCATCGAGGAACAGCATGCCGCCATGGGCGGCGCGCAGCAGGCCATCGCGGGCGTTTTGCGCGCCGGTGAAGGCGCCCTTGATATGCCCGAACAGCGCGGACATGGCGCCATCGCCGCGCAGGGTGGCGCAGTTCACTTCAACGAAGCGGCCCTGCAGTTGATGGCGGCTGCGCTTGAGTTCGTAGATGCGCCGGGCGAGGAAGGATTTACCGGCCCCGGTTGGGCCGATCAACAGCATCGGCGCGGTGGAGCGCACGGCCACGCGTTCGATCTGTTCGATGGAAGCGTTGAACGCAGGGTTGCGTGTGGCGATCCCGGATTTGAGAAACGCCAGGCCTTCCAGGCGCTGGTGGGCGAAACGCGAAGCGATGCGGTCGTAGCGCGACAGGTCGAGGTCGATCAGGGTGTGGGTGCCGGTGGCGGGTGCGTCGGCATCCAGGCGTCGGCTGGGGGAGGTTTGTATCAGGCGGGCCGGCAAGGTGCGCGCTTCGGTGAGCAGGAACCAGCAAATCTGCGCCACGTGGGTGCCGGTGGTGATATGCACCAGGTAATCCTCGCGCTCGGTGTCGAAGCGGTAGGCACTGGTGAAGTCGTGCAACGCGCCGTACACCTCTTCGAAATCCCAGGGATTGGCCAGCGGCATCGGGTGCAGGCGCACCTCGGTGTGGAGCGAGATCTGCTGGATGTCGGCGCGCACTCGCTCGGCAAGGCTGACATCGCGGGCGTCGACGTCGTGGATCAGTTCCAGGCGGTCGATCTGCAGATCATCCTGCTGGCACAGCCCGACGCTGGGGCGCCAGTGGTTCCAGCGATTGGCGCCCTTGCCGACGCGATCCAGCTTGGAACCGATAAATCCGATGGCGACCGTGCGCTTGTGTTTCATGACTGGACCAAAATATAAGTAACGATATGTAAGGATAGAAATAGGGGGATGGGTTTGTCATCGTTTTTCAGCGATAAAAAGATTGCGGATAAAAATAGTTATATAAAACAATATATTACGTGTTTTTTAACACCGAGCGTAAAACCTGGCACGTCTGCTGCTATCACCAGCACGACGCCGTAACGACGGCTTTTCAGAAAAGAACCGAGATCATGCAAAACAACACCTACCAACTGCTGGAAGTCGCCAACGGCAAACCGATCAAGCTCTGGACCGAAGGCGTTCCGGTGGAGCCCGAAGCTCGTCAGCAACTGATGAACACGGCCAGGATGCCGTTTATTTTCAAGCACCTCGCGGTGATGCCGGATGTGCACCTGGGCAAGGGCTCGACCATCGGCAGCGTGATTCCCACCGTGGGCGCGATCATCCCGGCGGCGGTCGGGGTGGATATCGGCTGCGGCATGATCGCCGCGCGCACCACGCTGATGGCCGGCGACCTGCCGGATAACCTGTATGGCCTGCGTTGTGCCATCGAGGCCGCCGTGCCCCATGGCCGTACCCGCAGCCGTAAAGGCCGTGACAAAGGCGCGTGGGAAGACGTGCCGGCCCAGGCCGATCAGGTATGGGCCACGTTGCATCCGCGCTTCAAGGCGATCACCGACAAGTACCCGCAACTGGAGCGCAGCAACCACCGCCAACACCTGGGGACGTTGGGCACCGGCAACCACTTTGTCGAGGTGTGCCTGGATGAGGCCAACCGTGTCTGGTTCATGTTGCACAGCGGCTCGCGGGGCGTGGGCAATGCCATCGGCAACCTGTTTATCCAGTTGGCCCAGGCAGACATGCGTCAGCACCTGGCCAACCTGCCGGACCGCGACCTGGCGTATTTCGATGAGGGCAGCCAGCACTTCGATGACTACGTGCAAGCCGTGGGATGGGCTCAGGATTTTGCCCGGCAGAACCGCGAGTTAATGATGCGCGCGGTGGTCCAGGCCACGCGGCAAGTGATCAGCAAACCGTTTGAAGTGGCGCTGGAAGCGGTGAACTGCCATCACAACTATGTGCAAAAAGAGCGGCATTTTGGCGAAGACATCCTGGTGACCCGCAAGGGCGCGGTCTCCGCGAAAAAAGGCGAGTTGGGGATTATTCCGGGCTCCATGGGCGCAAAAAGCTTCATCGTGCGCGGGCTGGGCAACGAACAATCGTTCTGCTCGTGCAGCCATGGTGCGGGCCGCACCATGAGCCGCACCAAGGCGAAGAACACCTTTACCGTCGCCGACCAGATCCGCGCGACCGCCCATGTGGAGTGCCGCAAGGACGCCGATGTGATCGACGAAATACCGATGGCCTACAAGGACATCGACCGCGTCATGCACGCCCAGCGCGAGTTGGTGCAGGTGCTGCACACCTTGCATCAGGTGGTGTGCGTCAAGGGATAAACGGAGGAATCGAAATGCAAAGGGAAGAACGGCACCCGTTGAGCGACGCCATGCGCGCCCGGGTTGCGCAGGAACTGGACCGAATAGAGCGCGAGCGCAATGTGAAAGTGCTGTATGCCTGCGAATCCGGCAGTCGCGCCTGGGGTTTTGCTTCTACCGACAGCGACTACGATGTGCGCTTTGTCTATGTGGAAAAACCTGATTGGTTCATGCAGGTGGATGCGCCGCGCGACGTGATCGAACGTCCGCTGGATGACGAGTTGGACGTGAGTGGCTGGGAACTGCGCAAGACTTTGGGTCTGCTGCGCAAATCCAATCCCACGTTACTGGAGTGGCTGGATTCGCCGTTGGTGTATCGCCAGCAAACCGAGGCCACCGCGCAGTTGCGGGCGTTGGCCGAAGCCTTCTACAGCCCGCCGGCTGCGCGTAATCACTACCTGTCGATGGCCAGGAAGAACTTTCGCGGTTACCTGCAAGGCGAAACGGTACGCTTCAAGAAGTACTTCTACGTGCTGCGGCCGTTGCTGGCGGTGCGCTGGATCGATCTGGGCCTGGGGCGCCCGCCGATGACCTTCGCCGACTTGCTGAGCACGGTGAGCGACGCGCCTCTGTTGGACGAAGTGGCGACATTGCTGGCGCTCAAACGCAATGCCGGTGAGGCGGCTTATGGTCCGCGGCGGCCGGCGTTGCATGCCTTCATCGTGGCTGAGCTGGAACGCGAGGTACCGGTATTGCCACGCACTCGGGAAGACTCGCAACGACTGGACCGCTACCTGCGGGACACGGTCAAACGGTTTGCATAAGGACGACTATGAAACAGGACGTGATTGAACTGGATGGTGCCATCGGCGGTGGCCAGGTATTGCGCAGTGGCGTGAGCCTGTCGATGGTAACCGGGCGGACGTTGCTCATCAGGAACATCCGCGCCAGGCGCAGCCGCCCGGGGTTGATGCGCCAACACTTGACGGCCGTGCTGGCCGCAGCCCAGGTGTGTGGCGCGCGGGTGGAAGGCGCTGAGCTGGGATCGCAAACCCTGCGCTTTGCGCCGGGGCCGATTCAGGGCGGCGACTACCGCTTTGCGATTGGCACGGCGGGCAGTTGCACCCTGGTGTTGCAAACGCTGTTGCCGGCGTTGTTGCGGGCACCGGGCGCCAGCCGCGTGACCCTGTGCGGCGGCACTCATAACCCGCTGGCGCCGCCAGTGGACTTTTTGCAACGTGCCTGGTTGCCGTTGTTGCGGCGCATGGGCGCGCGTGTCGAGTTGACGCTGCTCCGGCATGGTTTCGTCCCGGCCGGTGGCGGCGAGTTGCAGGCGTTTATCCAGCCCGGCGAACTGGCGCCGTTGCACCTGATGCAGCGTGGCACATTGCTGCAAGCGCGGGCGACCACGCTGAGCGCCGGCCTGCCCCCCCAGGTGAGCGAGCGTGAGTTCAAGCGCGTACGCCAGCGACTGGACTTCAGCCTGGAGCAGTTGTCTGCGGTCGAGATAGACCCCGATCAAGGCCCGGGCAATGTGCTGATGCTGGAGTACACACACGAGCACGTCACCGAAGTGTTCAGCGCCTTTGGCATGGCCAGGGTTCGCGCCGAAACCGTGGCCGATGAGGCGATCAACCAGGCCCTGCAATGGCTGGCCAGCGACACGGCGGTCGGCGAACACCTGGCCGATCAACTGCTGTTACCGATGGCATTGGCGGGCGGTGGCAGTTTTACCACGCCGCAGATGAGCGACCATCTGCACAGCAATATGGCGGTGATCTGCCGCTTCCTGCCGGTAGTGATTGAAACCCACGAGCAGGAGGAGGGCGGGTTGAAGGTCGAGTGCCGGGCGCGCTAAAGATTCTCGGAGGTAACAATCTGCGGCGCTATATGCACCCGATGCCGCAGCGCATCGAACCCCTCGGCACTCTGCAACTCCACCAGCAACTGCACCAGTACCAGCGCCGTCTGGCGCGGTTGCGAGTCCATCACCACATCGATCAGGCCCTGGCTCAACGCCTGGCGTGACAATTCGGTGGACTCCTGCAAAATGCAGCACAGCGCGGGCCGCTTGGGCAGTTGCGCCAGGGCGCTGATAATGCCGTCGCCACCGCCGCCCACCACGCACAGGCCGCGCAGGTCGGTGTGGCGGCTGATCAGGTCGAGGGTGGCTTCTTCGGTAATGTCGCAGTTGTCCAGGTTGATCAGCGGTTCCAGCGGCTTGAGCCCCGGCGCGTGTTCGGCCAGGTAGCTGTGCAGGCCTTCGACCCGTGCCTGGTGGCCGAGGAAGCGATGGCCGCCGAGCAGGATCCCCACGCTGCCTTTGCGCGCGCCGCACGTGCGTGCGAGCAACCAGCCCATGGTGCGCCCGACCACGTGGTTGTCCTGGCCCACGTAGGGTTCCAGGGCCTGCTCATGAATATCCGAAAGCAGCGCCACCACCGGCACGCCGGCCGCGCGGATCTGGGCCAGGCACGCATTGATCAGCGGGTGGGCAAAGCTGACCACCGCGAGGGCGTCGCACTGCACGGCCAATTGTTCGATCTGCGCGACGATGGCGCTTGGGGTGCGGTCGTTGATGTATTCGAATTGGCAACTGAGGTTGGCCGTGGCGTGATGCTCTGCGGCGTCGCTGATCGACTGCGCCAGGTTCGCATAGAACGCCTGCGCCGTGCCCAGCAGCAGGATGCCGAAGCGGTAGGTGGGGCGGCGTTCGCGAATGCGTTGGCCGATCAGCCGCGCGGCAAAGTAGCCCACGGCTTCGGCGGCCTGGAACACCTGTTCGGCGGTGTCCGGGTTCACCGGCGCTCGCGCGTTCAATACGCGGTCGACGGTGGCCACACTGAGGCCCGCCTGGGCGGCCACGGTGGCGATGGTTGGGCGTTTGGTGGTGTGCATAGCTGGCCCCTTGTGCGTCTTGATAGAAAACTATCAAGCCCCGCTGGGCCTGGATGATAGCTTGATAGGGAATGGATTCAAGGCCTTGAGGGGGATTTGGCCGCACTCTATGGTGGGTCTCGCAACGCATCTGAAACTTTTCGCTTGCGGAGAACAATAACAATGCCTGAACACACCGCCCAAACCGCCCGGCGCGACTACAGCCTGACCGGCCCCGAAGCTGCCCGCGCGGCCGAAAAAGGCCTGGTCTCGGCCAGTTGGTACCAGTCGCCGATTTCCCGTAAACGCATGAAAGAACTCATGCAACGCCGAGACGGCCCGGCGCTGCTCGACACCGCCATCTGGGTGATCGCGCTGTTTGCCACCGGCTTTGGCGGCTATTGGTTCTGGGGCTCGTGGGCCTGCGTGCCGTTCTTCCTCGCCTATGGCGTGTTATACGGCACCGCCTCCAACCCGCGCTGGCACGAGACCGGCCACGGCACCGCGTTCAAGACCCGCTGGATGAATGACGTGCTGTACCAGGTCGCCTGCTTCATGTGCATTTTCGAACCGCATGTATGGCGCTGGAGCCATGCCCGTCACCACACCGACACCATCGTGGTCGGCCGCGACCCGGAGATCGTCGAGCCGCGCCCGCCGAGTCTGTGGATGATGTTTCTCAGCCTGTTCAATCTGCCCCTCGCCTGGAAAACCTTCAGCGGTGTGGCGCGCCATGCCGTCGGCCAAATGAGCGCCCAGGAGCAGGACTTTATCCCTGAATCGGAGTGGCCCAAGGTGTACCGCGCCGCGCGGATCTGGGTGGGTATATATGCGCTGCTCATCGGCACGGCGTTGTACCTGCACAGCTGGCTGCCGCTGATGCTGGTGGGCCTGCCGAGTATTTATGGCGCCTGGCTCGGCTACGTGTTCGGCCTGACCCAGCACGTGGGCCTGGCCGAAGACGTGCTCGACCACCGCAGCAACTGCCGCACCATCTACATGAACCGCGTGCTGCGTTTTATCTACATGAACATGAATTACCACCTTGAGCACCACATGTACCCAATGGTGCCGTACCACGCCCTGGCGCAGTTGCACGAAGAGATCCGCAACGACTGCCCGCCGCCCTACGCCAATCTGTTCGAGGCTTACAAAGAGATCATCCCGACGATCCTGAAGCAGCGCCGCGACCCGACGTATTTCGTGCAGCGGCCGATTCGCCCCCAGGCAGAACCGGCTGCCAGTGCCCCGACACATGCAGAAGCTGCTGTTAGCTAATCCTCCTTAAAACAAGAGATAACGCCATGAACGATCAATGGATCGACGTCTGCGCCGTGGGCGAAATAGACGAAGAAGACGTGCTGCGCTTCGATCACGGTGCCCACACCTACGCGGTGTTCCGCTCCGCCGACAATGAATTTTTTGCCACAGCCGGCCTGTGCACCCACGAGAAAATCCACCTCGCCGATGGCCTGGTGATGGACCATGTGGTCGAGTGCCCCAAGCACAACGGGCGCTTCGACTACCGCTCGGGCAAGGCCCTCGGCGCGCCGGTGTGCGTCAACCTCAAGACCTACCTGGTGCGCGTTGAAGCGGGGCGGGTATTGCTCGCGGTCACGGCGTGATGATCAGCGCACCCATGATCATCGTCGGCGCCGGCCATGCCGGCGGCCGTGCGGCGCTGACCCTGCGCGAAGAAGGGTATACCGGGCGCCTGATCCTGATCGGCGACGAACCGCACTTGCCCTATGAACGACCGCCGCTGTCCAAGGGGTTGCTGCAGGGCACCGCGGACCTGGCCGGTTGCAGCCTGTGCGACAGCGCACGGATGGCTGAGTTGAATATCGAACATATCGCCGGGAACCCGGTGACCCAGTTGCAGCCACGGCAACAGCGGCTGCAACTCGCCGACGGCCAATGGCTGGCCTATGCCGGGTTGCTGCTGGCCACCGGCGGCAGGGCGCGGCGTTTGCCTCAAGCGCAGGCCAACGTGCTTTACCTGCGCACCCATGATGAAGCCCTGACCCTGCGCAGTGCCTTGCGTCCGGGCACGCGGCTGGTGATTGTCGGCGGCGGGTTTATCGGCCTAGAGGTCGCCGCGAGCGCTAGAAGCCTGGGCTGTGAGGTCAGCGTGCTCGAAGCCGGGCCGCGCCTGGCGGGCCGGGTGTTGCCGCCGGTGATCAGCCAGGCATTGTTGGACCTGCATCGCGGCCAAGGGGTCGATGTTCGTTTGAATGTGGCACTGGAAACCATCCATGACGATGCCGTGCAATTGGTCGACGGGCAGATGTTGCCCTGTGACCTGGTGGTGGTGGGCATCGGTATGCAACCCAATCTCGAACTGGCTGCCAACGCAGGGTTGGAGGTCGGGCAGGGCATTCGCGTGGATGCCTACCTGCGGACCAGCGCGCCGAACATCTATGCGGCCGGCGATGTCTGTGAGTTTCGCCAGGGGGGCGAGTATCAACGCCAGGAAACCTGGCGTAACGCCGAGGCGCAGGGGCGGCATGCGGCGCTGAATCTGTTGGGCCGTGAAGTGGCTTTTGACGCGATCCCCGGTTTCTGGTCCGACCAATACGACTGGGGCCTGCAGACGGTGGGCGTGATGACCGCGACGACGGCCGGTCGCGTACTGCCGGCCGGCGGTCTGCTGCTGTTTTACCTCGATACCGAGGGCCATTTGCAAGGTGCCTGCGGCTGGGGCATCGGCAACAGCGTGGCCAAGGACATCAAGCTGTGCGAACGCCTGATCAGTGCTCGGATCCCGCTCACCGCGGCCCATCTGGCTGACCCTGAGTGGCCCCTTAAACAGTTACTGCGAGGCTGACGATGCGCCAATTGCTGGTATTTCAATCGCTGTGGGCCATGCAAACCGAACCCGGTCCGCTCGAAGCGCAGCTGGACCGAATCGCCGCCGCCGGCTTCGACGGCATCACCGATCACTATTGGCGGCCCGCCGAGGTGGCGCGCTTGCACGCCGCCGCCACATCGCGGGGCTTACAGGTCGAAGGCCAGTTGTTCCCGCAAACGGTGGACGACCTGGCCGCCGCGCTGGATGTGATCAGCGGTTATGGCTGCCACCACCTCACGCTGCAAGCCGACGTGCGCCCGCGCACCCAGGCCGAAGCCGCCCGGCTGGTCGAAGGCTGGCAACGCCTGGCCGAGCAGGTGGACTTTCCGGTGCTGCTGGAAACTCACCGCTATCGGCTGACCAACGACCTGCTGTTCACCCTCGACCTGCTGGCGCAAATGCCCGACCTGAAGCTGCTCGCCGACCTGTCGCACTATGTTGTCGGGCGTGAGTTGCCGGAGCCGGGCACCGTTGAGGACGATGAACAGATCCGCACCATCCTGCGTCACAGCTGGGGCTTCCATGGGCGCGTGGCCAGCAGCGAGCAGGTGCAGGTATCGCTTGAGTTTCCCCAGCACCACGCCTGGGTCGAGCGCTTTACCGGTTGGTGGCGCTACGGCATCGACGACTGGCTGGCCCGGGCTGATACCCCGCGGAGTTTGTCGTTCACCTGCGAACTGGGCCCGCCGCCTTATGCGATTACCGGCGCGGATGGGCGTGAGATCAGCGATCGCTGGGCCGAGGCGTTGAGGCTCAAAGCACTGATACGTCAGGTGTGGAGCGAGTGCCAAACGAGGGACTGAAGAGCACATGACTCAAAAGAGCCACTACCCTGGCAGCAGTCCGGTGCTGACCGCGACAATCAGGAACACCCCCAGCAGCGCGCGGTAGATCACGAACGGCCAGGTCGAGAAGCGCTCCAGAAATTTCATCAGCCCCCAGATCGCAAAGAACGCCGAGACGCTCGCCACCACCAGCCCGAACAGCAGGTGCGGCCAGGCGTGGGCCGGCAGGTCGGCGTGCAACAACACCCAGAGTTCTTTCAAACCGGCGAGGGCGATGGCCGGCAGGCCCAGCAGGAACGAAAAGCGCGCGGCTTCTTCACGCTTGAAGTTCAGGAACAGCGCGGCGGTCAGTGTGGAGCCGGAACGCGACACCCCGGGAATCAACGCACCAATCTGCGCGATACCCACGATCAATGCATCCCGCAGGCGCATCTGGCCCACCTCGCGGGTGTGCCGTGCCCGCAGCTCGGCCGCTGCCAGCAACACCGCCATCACCAGGCAGGAAATGCCGATCACCATCAACCCGCGCAAGGGCGAGTTGCAGGCATTCAAGGTCGAAGACAGTGCCAGCCCGGCGATGCAGATGGGGATAGTCGCCAAAACGATCGCCACCGCCAGCTTGAACCAGCGGTCGTTATAGTCACCTCGGCGCACCGCGCCGATGCTGCCGGTGGTCACCTGGCGTACGTCGCGCCAGAAGTAACTCACCACCGCCGCCAGCGCCGCCAACTGCATGGCCGCCGAAAACGCCGAGCCGGGGTCTTGCCAGCCAAGCAGGGCGGGCACCACGCGCATATGGGCGGTAGAGGACACCGGCAACAATTCGGTGATGCCCTGGATCACCCCCAGGATAAAGATCTGCAAATAATCCAGGGACGCAAAGCCCACATCCAGGCCGGCGGAACAGACGTTCGTCAAAATACATGTCCTTGAGAAAGGGGGATTTCGGCGAAGTCTATTCGAAATGTTTCAGCGCTTCGGCAGCAGGGCACGGCTATTTGCAATCGGTTCAGCAAGTAGAAAGGTTCGCCGCTGTATTGGACTGTTCCGCCGATTTGTGAACAATGTCGCCGTGCATTTTTCACCGAGAGCCCCATGCCTGAAACCACTGTCGAACTGATCCAGACCGGCCCTGAAGAGGCCCAACTGATCCGCAATCTTTACCAGTACTACGCTTATGAATCCTCGGACTGGGAGCAGGAGGATGTCGAGGCCGACGGCCGTTTCTACATCCACGACGAACACCTGGCCCGCTACTGGCAGGACCCGCGTTGGAGCGCCAACCTGCTGCTGGTCGATGGTTTCATCGCCGGTTTCCTGTTGATCGAAGACAGTGAAGTCCCTGGCGTCGACGCCCTGGAGCTGGCCGACCTGTTCATCCTCAAGCGCTACCGCCGCAAAGGCATCGGCCGCGCCATCGCCAGCCAGGTGCTGTGCAGCGGCGAGGCCGATTGGCTGGTGCGTTTTTATGACCAGGACGAAGTGTCCCAAGCGTTCTGGCGCACGGTGCTGGATAACCTGCCGCGCCCGGTGCACGCCATCGAGCTTGAGGATGAGCCGCAGTTGGTGAGTTACCTGATCACCCGTGCGGCGTTGCATTAAACGCCTGCTGCATCGCCTGCGGCGGTTGGCCGAACGCGCGTAGAAACGCCTGGCGCATGCGTTCGCGGTCGCCAAAGCCGGTTTCACGCGCCACCACTTCAACCGGATGACGGCTGGTTTCCATCATCGCCCGCGCGGCCTCCACGCGCAGGGCTTCGATGGCCTTGGCCGGGGTTTGCCCGGTTTCTTCGCGAAACACCCGGCTGAACTGGCGCGGGCTCAGTCGCGCGACATCGGCCAGGGCTTCCACCGACAGGTCATGCGTGAGGTTTTCGCGGGCATAGGCCAGGGCCAGTTGGACGCGGTCGGACTTGGGGTCCAGTTCCAGCAGCGCCGACAATTGCGACTGCTCGCTGCCGCGGCGCTGGGCGATCACCAGTTTGCGCGCAATGCGCCGGGCCAAATCACTGCCCAGGTCGTTCTCCACCATGGCCAGCGCCAGGTCCACACCGGCGCTCATGCCGGCGCCGGTCCACACCTGGCCATCCACGACGAACAGTTTGTCTTCTTCCAGGCGAATGGCCGGGTAGCGCTTGCGAAATGCCGGCGCGTGAATCCAATGGGTGGTGGTGCGCTTGCCTTCCAGCAAGCCGGCGTCGGCCAGGACAAAGATGCCCATGCACAGTGAGGCGACCCGGCGCGACTGGGCCGAAGCGGCCTTGACCAGCTCCAGCAGGTTGGCCTCTGGCAGGCGAAATTCCAGGTAGCCGCTGACGATCAGCGTGTCATAGCCCTCGGGCCGAACCGCTGAGGTATTCACCGAAAACCCCAGGGACGACATCACCGCGCCGCCGCATTCCGACACCAGGTGGAACTCATAAGCCGGCTCGCCACGCAGCAGGTTGGCGCACTCGAACACCGAGCCCAGGCTGAGGCTCAGCGACTGGAAGTTCGGGTAAACCATCAGCGCAACGCTGTGCATCATCATTCTCCAAGCGGTCGGGAGAGGCGATTGTCGGCGCGTGCCTGGCAAACGGCAACCGACTTCGCGGCATGTCCGTAATCCTTGCGCATCTGACATTGTGAGCGTCCGGCGCGGCTTCTAACATGGCCCCAACGAACTAGACGACTGGTCTAATCGGACGGGATCAAGCATGAACAGCGAAACCAAAAGTGCACGGCAGACCATTCTCGACACGGCGCAAGTGCTTGTCGGCCGCAAAGGGTTTACTGCGGTGGGCCTGAACGAAATCCTCCAGGCCGCCGCAGTGCCCAAAGGCTCGTTTTATCACTACTTCAGCTCCAAGGATGCGTTCGGCGTGGTGTTGCTCGATAGCTACTTCGACAACTACGTGCGCGGCATGCGGCAACTGTTCGATCAGCCCGGTTTGACCCACTGCGCCAAGTTGATGCGCTACTGGCAAGCCTGGACCGACAACCAGACCGGCTGCACCGACGCGGGTAAATGCCTTGCCGTCAAACTGGGTGCCGAGGTGTCCGATCTTTCAGAGCCGATGCGTTTGGCGTTGCAGCGCGGTACGTCACGCACCATCGAACTGCTGGCGATAGCCCTGCAACGTGGCGTCGACGAAGGCTCGCTGAACCTTGGGCACAGCGCACAACAACTGGCCCCTCAGCTTTACGCGTTATGGCTGGGCGCCAGCGTGATGAGCAAGATCACCCGTACACCCGCGCCTTTCGACGAGGCGCTGCTGCTGACCCGACAGCTCTTGGGTCACCCTGAACACACTGACATTCACTGATCGAGGCACTGGAACATGAAAGTATTAATGGTACTGACCTCTCACGACCAGCTTGGCGATACCGGGCGCAAGACCGGTTTCTGGCTCGAAGAGTTTGCCGCTCCCTATTACGTGTTCAAGGGCGCCGGTGCCGAGGTGGTGCTGGCATCCCCTGCCGGTGGCCAGCCTCCGTTGGACCCTAAGAGCGATGAGCCGGATGCGCAAACCGAGCAGACTGAGCGCTTTGGCAAGGACCCGGCCGCGCAGCAGGCCCTGGCCACCACGGTGAAGCTGGACACAGTCAACGCCGACGACTTCGACACCGTGTTCTACCCAGGCGGCCACGGCCCGCTGTGGGACCTGGCGGAGTCGCCGGTGTCCATCGCGCTGATCGAAGCGTTTGAGCGTGCCGGCAAGCCGGTTGGTTTTGTCTGCCACGCGCCGGGCGCCTTGCGTCACGTCAAGGCGGTCAACGGCGAGCCGTTGATCAAGGGCCGTCGCGTTACCGGCTTCTCCAACTCGGAAGAGGAAGCGGTCGGCCTGACTAAGGTGGTGCCGTTCCTGATTGAAGATGAATTCAAGCAGTTGGGCGGCCAATACGAGAAGGGTGCCGATTGGCAGTCCTTCGTGATCGTCGATGGCCTGCTGGTCACCGGGCAGAACCCCGGCAGTTCCAGCGAGGTGGCCAAGGCCCTGCTGAAACTCACCGCTTGACCTGACTGACCGCTCCATTCATTGGCGACCCAAACGGGCCGCCAATGCGTTTACTCGTCCTGAATTTGGTAGATCCGCTATGAATGACCGTATTTTGAACACCCCGGTAAAGCTGGGGCACCGCACCTTGAACAACCGCGTGGTGCTGCCACCGTTGACCCGTCAGCGCAGCGCGCAACCCGGTGATATCGCCACCGACCTGATGGCCGAGTATTACCGCCAGCGCGCCGGCGCCGGTTTCATGATCAGCGAGGGCACGCAGATCGAACCGCGTGGCCAGGGTTATGCGTGGACACCGGGCATCTACACCCCGGCGCAGATCAATGGCTGGCGCAAGGTCACCGACGCGGTGCATGCCGAAGGCGGGGTGATCTTCGCTCAGTTGTGGCATGTGGGGCGGGTGTCCCATAACGCCTTGCAGCCGGGCGGCGCCGCACCGGTGGCGCCTTCCGCGCTGCCGGCGTTGCAGGCCAAGGCCTTTATTGAAACCGGTGCTGGGGTTGGAGAATTGATGTCGCCACCCGTGCCGCGTGCCTTGGCCGTGCTGGAGATCGAGGAACTGGTCGGGTACTACGCACAAGCGGCACGCAATGCGCTGGACGCAGGGTTCGACGGGGTGGAAATCCACGCGGCCAATGGTTACCTGGTCAACCAGTTCATCTCGGCCCATTCCAACACCCGTGATGATGAATACGGCGGCTCCCTGGAAAACCGCCTGCGCTTTCTGCGCGAGATCGTCGAAGCCGTGTGCAAGGTGGTCGGGCCGGAACGCCTGGGCGTGCGTTTTTCACCGTTGTTCAGCGGCACCGACGAGGACCGCGTCTACATCGGCCTGGTGGAAGAAGACCCGCACCACACCTATATCGAAGCGATCAAGGTGCTGCAAGCTTCGGGCATTGCCTATGTCTCCATCGCCGAGGCCGATTGGGACAACGCGCCCGTGCTGCCCGACAGCTTCCGTGAAGCCGTACGCAGCACCTTCAGCGGGCGCATTATCTACGCCGGGCGCTACACCGCTGAACGCGCTGCCAAACTGGTGGACGCGGGGCTGGCGGATTTGATCGCGTTCGGGCGACCGTTCATTGCCAACCCAGACCTGCCGCAACGCTTGTTCAACGGCTGGCCGCTGAACCCACTGCGGGAAGAGGGCATGTATGGCGGCGGGGCAGTGGGCTATACCGACTACCCCACGTACCCCGGATAAACACGCGGCCCCCACAGGGAAACTCCATTTGGTTTGAGATTTTCACAAGGCCGGGCTTGAGGCCAAGCACCTCAACCCCTTGAGCCGTCGGGGGCTGTCAGGTCAGCTGACTTGCAACACAATCTTGCCAATATGATCCCCACCCTCCATCCGCGCATGGGCCTGGGCCGCGTCGGTGTAGGCATAGACCTTGTCGATGATCGGCAGGCAGCGCCCGGCCTCCAGTACCGGCCAGATGTACTCGCGCAGTTGTTCGGCGATCGCGGCTTTTTCTTCACGGGTGCGCGCGCGCAGCAGCGAGCCGGTGATCACCGCGCGCTTGCCGAGGATGGTCAGCAGGTCAACGTCATTGGCCCTGGCGCCGCCGAGGAAACCCAGCATCACCAGATGCCCGTCCATGGCCAGGGCCTTGAGGTTGTTGTTGAGGTACGAGCCGCCCATGATGTCGAGGATCACGTCCACGCCCTTGCCGTCGGTCTGTTGGCTGATGACCTCGGCGAAGTCCTGCTCGCGGTAATTGATCGGCTCCCCACCCAACTTGGCAATGGCCGCGCATTTGTCGGCGCTGCCGGCGGTGGCGAAGGCCTGTATACCGAACTCGCGGCACAGCATCAGCGCGGTGGTGCCGATGCCACTGGTGCCGCCATGGATCAGCACGCGCTGGCCGGTGTGCGCATCACCGAGGCCGAACAGGTTGGCCCACACGGTGAAGAAAGTTTCCGGCACCGCAGCGGCCTGAATCCAGTCCATGCCCTTGGGGACCGGCAGCGCCTGGCCGGCAGGCACCGCGCAATACTGCGCGTAGCCGCCGCCGTTGGTCAGCGCGCACACCTTGTCACCCAGTTTGAACGCCGACACACCGTCGCCCAATGCCGCCACTTCACCGGCCACTTCCAGGCCGGGGTACGGGCTCATGCCGGGTTTCATCGGGTACTTGCCGGCACGTTGTAGGGCGTCGGGGCGGTTGACCCCGGCGGCGTGCACGCGAATCAGGATCTCGCCGGGGCCGGCCACCGGCACGTCGACCTGGCGCGGTTGCAGCACATCCGGGTCGCCAGGGGTGGTGATTTCAATCAGGGTCATGTCGTTGGGAAGCGTCATTTGAGAGTACCTGCAGCGATGAGCGTATGGGTTGGGACCGTATCGAGCGGTCGGCGGTTCAGCAGGATCATGCCCAGTTCCAGCGCCAGCGCAACCACGATTGCCACGGCGGCGATTACGAACAACAGAGCATGCTGGCCGCCGCTGAGATTGAACAGCGCCGAATAGGCAAAGCCTGCAATCGCCTGGAACGTGGCAAAGGAGACGGTCGCGCGGCTCCAGGCCACTTGTTGCTGGTGATGGTTGGGGATCAGCTCGTGCACCCGCGCCAGCGCCAGCGGCACGATGCCTGGCGGGAACGAACCGAGGATCACCGCCAGGGTGGCGAGGGCCATGAAGTCACTCGCCATTGCCAATGCACCCACCGCGATGGCCTGCACCACCAGCACCAGGCGGATACTCAAGCGCGCGCCCAGCGTATCCGCCAGAAAACCGTAGGTCACCGGCCCCGCAATCGAACCCAGGCCGTACATCACCCAGATCATCGCCCCCACATGCGCCCCGGCACCCAAGCCCCGGGCCACGTAGTCGACCAGGAACACCATCGCCGGCACCAGGCCCGCAGCCATAAAGGCGTATTGCGCAAACAGCAGATAGACGCCCGGCGGTGTGGGTGCAGAGACGCCCGATGGCGTCGGCGCTTGCTGCGGCGTGCCACTGGGCCAGGCACACCAGCTGGCGGCCGTCAGCGCCACGGCCAGCAGGCCGAGGCCGAACCAGGTTTGCGCAAGGCCAAGGCTCAACAGCGGCGGCACCAGCGTGCCGGAACCGGCAATGCCCAGGCCGATCCCGAGAAAAATCGCACCACTGGCCAGGCCCCGGCGCGCGACGGGAACATGCGGCAGCACGGTCGCGGCCACCAGTACCATGATCGCGCCGCCGGCGATGCCCGACAGCAGGCGCCAGCCGAAGAACCAGGTCAGCGACAGCGGAAAACCACAGGCAAAAAACGCCAGGGTCACCGCCACCATCATCAGGCGCAGGGCGGTTTTGTTGGAGGTGCGCTGAGCGATGGGCCGACCGATCAACGCGCCGATCAAGTAGCCGACCAGGTTGGCGGCGCCGAGGTACACCACATCGCTGGCGCTGAACCAATGGGCCTGGATCAACGAAGGAATCAACGGGGTGTAGGCAAAGCGCGCCAGGCCGATGCTGACCAGGCTGGCGCACAAACCGGCGAAGATCGGCAGCCAGACAGCGCTGCGGGGTGGGGTGTCGTGCATGATGGCGATCCTGAGGATTTTTTTCCGGTGCCCAGCATATCCAGGATTGAAGGTGCAATAATGCAGCGATTACACGGCACGATGATGCATATATGCAGCGGGAGCGGAGATGAATTGGGATGATGCGAGGGTTTTCCTGGCGGTATGCCGCGAGTCCACATTGCGCGGTGCCGCACGGGTGTTGGGGGTGGATCAGGCCACGGTCGGGCGGCGGATCAATGCCCTGGAAAAATCCTTGAGCGCGACCTTGTTCCTGCGCACCTCCGAAGGCTATGCGCTGACCGCCGTGGGCGAGGCCGCGCTGCACTCGGTGGAAAAAATGGAGCGCTCGGCCCTGGACCTGGAGCGCCAGATCCAAGGCCTGGACGACCGCCTGACCGGTATCGTGCGGGTCAGCACCACTGACTCCCTGGCCATCGATTTCCTGATCCCGGCCATCGCCAGCCTGCACGGCAAGCACCCGGATGTGCGCGTGCAATTGGACGCCTCCACCCAGATCCTCAGCCTGGCCAAGCGCGAAGCCGATATCGCCGTGCGCAATACCCGTCCCGACAATCCCGATCTGATCGCCCGGCGCATCGCCCGTTGGCCGGTGGGGCTGTTTGCGTCGCAGGCCTATATCGAGCGCCACGGCAGCCCTGAGCCGGGCGGCCTGTTCGACGGCCACGACCTGGTGGTCTACCAACCCTACCTGCAAACCCACAAGGACCTGACGCTGGTCAGCGAACCTTTGGGCCGGGGGCGCATCGTCGCGGCGTTGAGTTCCAGCCTGTTGGTGCGCCGCGCCATCGCGGCCGGGCTGGGCATCGGTGAGATCCCGGTGTGCACCGGCGAACGCGACGGCCTGGTGCGCCTGTGGCCGCAGCGTGTACGGCCGTTGCCGTATGACGTGTGGCTGGTGACCCACGCCGACCTGCGTCACACCGCACGGGTGCGCGCGGTGATCGAGGAAATCGTCACGGCGTTCGCCGGCACGGGGGAGTAAAGGTCAGCACAGGCTTGCAAGCGTGCATGCGCCTCGGTGGACACAATCGACGTCGATAACCACCTACAGGGAGCGCATATGAACGAATCAAAACACCAGGATCTGGGGCTGTTGTTTCTGCGGGCGAGCGGGGCGCTGTTCCTGCTGTGGGTGCATGGCTTGCCCAAGGTGCTCGACTACAGCGAACAGTTGAAGCAGATCGAAGACCCGTTTCATTTGGGCGCGCACATGACCTTGCTACTGGCGATTTTTGCCGAGGTGCTGTGCCCCGTGTTGATCGTCGCCGGGGTGCTGGTGCGCCTGGCCTGCTTGCCGATCCTGGCGGTGCTGTTGATCGCCATGCTGGTGGTGCATCCGCAGTGGACGTTGTTGGAAGGGCAGTTCGGCTGGTTGCTGCTGATCATCTTTACCAGCGTACTGCTCGCCGGGCCGGGTCGCTTCACATTGGGCGGGCGGTTTGCCTGAATAAAAAGGGCCGGGCAAGCCCGGCCAAATAAGGAGAGCGGTGTTTCAGCTGTTTCAGCGGTTCAGGAACGCCAGCAAGTCTTCGTTCAACGCCTGGGCGTGGGTCACGGCGAACCCGTGGGGCGCGTCCTTGTAGACCTTCAACTCGGCGCCCTTGATCATCTCGGCCGCCACCTTGCCAGTGGTTTCGAACGGTACGATCTGGTCGCCGTCGCCGTGGATCACCAGGGTCGGCACGTCGATTTTGGCCATGTCCGGGCGGAAGTCGGTTTCGGAGAACGCGGTGACGCAGTCCACGGTCGACTTGAGCGAGGCCAGCATGGCGATCTGCAGGGTCTGGCTCAGGGTGCCTTCAGACACCACCTGGCCTTTGTTGAGGCCAAAGAACGGGGTGTTGAAGTCTGAGATGAACTGCGCACGGTCCTTGAGCAAACCGTCCTTGATACCCGCGAACACTTCCAGCGGCACGCCTTGGGCGTAATCCGGTTGCTGCCCGAAGATCGGCGTCACCGCGCCCAACAGCACCAGGCCGGCAACACGGGCGCTGCCGTGGCGGGCGATGTAGCGCGCGACGTCGCCACCGCCCATGGAGAAGCCCACCAGGGTCACGTCCTTGAGGTCCAGGTGTTCGATCAACTGCGCGATATCGTCGGCGAAGGTGTTGTAGTCGTTGCCGGTCCACGGCTGGTCCGAACGGCCAAAACCACGGCGGTCGAACGCGATGGTGCGGTAGCCGCGGCTGCTCAGGTATTCCATCTGGTATTCCCACATGTCGGCATCCAGCGGCCAGCCGTGGCTGAACAGCACGGGCTTGCCGCTGCCCCAGTCCTTGAAGTAGATCTGGGTACCGTCTTTGGCAACGAATGTGCTCATGCAAAACTCCTTGATAGGGGTGGGTAAAACGCGGGATTACTATGGCCGTTAAACCGGCTTCACGGCTTGTACCGGTGTGCTTGTTTGGGGCTACCAACTGAACTTGAGTTCGACCCCCAGGTAATTACTGTCCGCGCCGCCGGCATCGCGCAGGGTCTGGCCCACCGCGTAGTGCACCGCTTCGACCGCGCCGGTGAGGTTGGGGGTGAAGCCATAGTCGGTACGCAGTTGCGCGTAGGCCCCGGTCCAGCGATCACCCTGGCCGGCGGTTCCCGCCACCGGCAGGTTGGGCTGGGTGTACACCGCATCATCGGTGGTTTGCCGCCACAACAGGCCGACGGCGGTTTGCACGCTGAGCTTGTCGAGGGGCTTGACGGTGATCGATGGCTTGACGTGGATCAGGTTGCTGTAGCCGGTGTAGCCCGCCAGGGAAAAGTAATAGCCGTTGGGAAACAGCGGGTTGAAGGTGCCGAGGGTGCCGTCACCCGCCTTGCGATCGCCCGAGGCGATGTCCAGTTGCAGGCCGATGCGCGGTTTCCAGGCCAGGCTGTCAAAGGTGTAGCCGGTGCGGCTGCCGCCGGCCCAGGCATGAATGTCCTTGCTGCCCACCGAGCCACTTTGCAGCATCGCTTCGATGTCCCAGTCGAACCCCATGGCCGCGCCGCCCAGGCGCGCATCGAACAGGTGGCGGGTCTCGTCACCGTCGGCATCCAGGTAATGCGCGGCGCTGCGTTCATACACGCCGTAGTAGGCCGACAGCTCGTTCTTGCCACCCACCAGCCGCTCGACGCGCACCATGTGAAAGCGCGCGTCGCTGTTGGACTTGTCGTCGAAATGTCGACCGTCCTGGTACTGCACCGGCTGGCTGGCGATGCCGATAAAGCGCCAGTGGGTGGTCTCCCAGTCTGCCCACAGCGCATCGAACGACTGTCGCACATTCGGGCCGTCCCGCGAGGAGATAAAGCGCTGCAAGTCGAAGGCAAAGTCCTGGCGCCCGGCTCGCGCCTTGAACGTGCCGCTGTCGAAGGTGTTGACGTACTCGGCAAAGGCCAGGCGCAAATCGACGCGGTTCTGGTCGGCGCCACCGACGGTGGTCTTGTCGTACGCCCGCACATCTTCCAGCTGGGTAAATACCCGCCAGTGTTCGTTCAGATGCAGGTCGGCGTGTACCTGCAAGCGCTGGATCAGGTAGCGATCACGCTGCACATTCTTCACGCCGAAGCCACTGGCGTCGTTCATCTCGAAGCGCTCGCGCAAGGTCGCCCCCAGCGACAGGTAGCTGTACGGGTTGGCGCCTGACAACGGGATGTACTTGAGGTTGTCCAGCGCTTGCGTGCGCAGCGCCGGGTTCTGCAGTACGGACCAGTCTTCCTGCCAGCGATTGGCCTTGATGGCCGGCCGCGTCGGTTGCTCGTCGGCGTGGACGCTGCCGGCGAGCAGCGGCCACAGCACGGCCAGGCTCCAGCCTGTACGGCGCATCATTTTGCGGCGTTGAGTTGGTGAATTTCCGCGACGTAGCCGCCGGGGAATTCGACCAGCGCGCTGCGACGACCTTTGCTGTCGAACGCCGGCACCACCACTTTGGCACCGGAGCCGGTGGCTTTGCCCAGCGTGGCGCTCAGGTCGGCCACCTGGTAGCCGGTGGTTTCGTGGCCGAAGGGGTAGGGCAGTTGGCCGTTGGTTACCAGCACCGCCATGCGCCCGAACGGCGACTCGATATCGACACGCCGGTAGGTGCCGCTGGCTTGGCCTACATCGATGCCCGGCGCGTGCTGGTCATCGGCCAGTATTTTGCCGTGGGAGAAGCCCACGAACCCTTTGATAAAGGCGTCGGCCCGCTCGGCGCTGAGGTACACGCGGTTTTCCGGTACGGTCTGGAAGGCGGCATAGTCCGGGGTCTTGGTGTGCCAGTAGAGCTGCATGTTGACGCCGCCCGGCCATTGCACCACCGCGTCGCGCCCGATGGGGTCCGGGAAATCGCTGACGATCACCGCCGCGCCGTTGTCGCGGGCGGCCTTGAGCGCGACGTCCATGTCCTTGACCAGATAGCCGTTGCGCTCCTGGCCAAACGGGTGCGGGATCGGTGTGGTAAAGCCGAACAGCGATACCGTGCCCGCCGGCGTCTGCAGCAGTTGCGAGGTGGTGCTGCTCGGCACCGGCAGCACATTCACCACCACCTGGGCGGTGCTCTTGCCGCCGAAGGTGGCCAGGAAGCTTTGGGCGAAACGGTCCACATCCGCCGGGGCGACATACACATGGCTGGTGTCATATTGCGGCGCCACGGCCACGCTCGGGGTTGCCGCGAAGGCATTGCCCATCATTGCGCTCGCCAGCAGCGTCAATGCCACGGTTACTTTGATTGCTTTGTTACGCATGCCCATTCTCCAGCGCTTCTACGGGATAGAAAGCCGTGAGGTTAGGGGCAGGGGCGCGGGGGGAATTGTATGGACGTGCTTGGTTGAACGTTTCAGCGTCTACGTGCGTCGATTGGCCTTACGGCCGTTGTGGTTTGACGGATGTTCCAAACGTATTACCCATGCGCACTCCCGTCGCCGCCGGGGTCGACAAGCCCAGCGCATTCGGCGTTCGTTTCTGGACCGAAAGCTGCTGCGCCTCGCGGTTCTTTTGCGCGGCCTTGGCCGCGTTCGTGTCATTGCCCATCTGCTGGCCCAGGCAGCCATAGTCGGGCGCCTTGTACCCATCCACCGTGACCTCGGTGCAACCGCCCGCAGCGTTGTCGGCCTGGGCAAGCACGGGCACGGCGGTATACAGCAACACACTGGCAAGCAACGGGAGCAGCTTCATCATGGCCTCCTGGCGGGCCGCGGGAGTGGGCCGGTAAGGCTGCAAAGTGTAGTGCAGCGGGCTGCTCGTCACCGTGATGTTTTTTTTGCTATCACCGTAACATCAGGTTCATAAACGGGCCTCAGGATGACGGTTTTCTAGGGTGCGTCGGCCGTGCAGCGATGCGGAGCAGGGGGTGAACAGGGAGCCTGTCGGCGCGCCGTATGCGCCCTGGGCTTGCTGTTGCTGCTGATCGGCGGTCGCCTGGCGCAGGCAGAAGCACCGCTGTTGCTGCTGAACCTGCCGGCGCAAGACCTGGAGCCTGCACTGCAAGCGTATAGCCGCGCCACCGGCATGGCCGTGCTGGTAGACCGCGAGCTGACGCGGGGCCGGCGCGCCATCGGGGTGCGCGGGCGCTTTACGGCGCAGGAGGCTCTGGCGATGTTGCTGACAGGAAGCGGCCTGATGGCACGTTATGCACGCGGCGATGCGTTTACCTTGCAGTTGCCCGAGGTCAGCCAGCCGCCGCCGGCCCATGGCGTGGCGGCGCGCAATGCCGCGCGGATCAATAACAGCTATGCCACGGCCTTGCAGCAGGCCATCGAAACCAGCCTGTGCCGGTCGCCCCTCACGCGCCCCGGCAGTTTTCGCGCGCTGGTGCAGGTGTGGGTCAACCGTGAGGGGCTGATCGAACACAGCCGGCTGGTCAGCTCCACCGGCGACGAACAACGCGATGAAGCACTGGTACGCAGCCTGGGCACTGCACGGGTGGAGCGCCCGGCGCCCAGTTCATTGCGCCAACCGGTGACTTTACTTTTGATGCCCGACACAACAGGAACGCGCATGGAATGCACAGCAGCAAAAGGAGCCTGGGGCGGATGAAAAATACCGGGCACAGTACGATGGTCAGCTTGTTCCTGGCCTCCTACGAAGACTTCAAGGTCCGTTTGCGCAAGCGCCTGGGCTCGGAGGACCTGGCCAACGACGTGCTGCACGAAACGTACCTGCGCGTCGACCGCATGGACATGCCGCCGAACCTCGCGCAACCCAACGCTTACCTGTACCGCATGGCCCTGAACATCGCCGCCGACCGCCGCCAGGCCGACGCGCGTTTGCTTACCGGCAGCGAGGTGGAAGAGCTGCTGCAAAGTGCCGATGAAGCCCAGGACCCGTCGCGGGTGGTGGGCGGCCAGAAAGAAATCCAGTCCCTGGTCAAGGCCCTTTACGAACTGCCGGCGCGCCGACGCAAGATCCTCATCGCCGCGCGCCTGGAGGAGGCGCCGCACCTGGAAATCTCCCAGCGTTTCGGCATTTCCACGCGCATGGTCGAAAAGGAAATCAAGGCCGCCCTGGGCCACTGCGCCAAGCGCCTGGAAAGAAAAGTCATCCAGCGGTTCGGTCCCGGGGCCGGAAAACCGTCTTAGTGTTGAGTCCCTGATAAAACCGTGAGTACGTGCGCGCTTGAACATTTTTAGCTTCTCCATCGCCCGGCAAAACGCCGCCAGCCCCTTGCACGACGAAGCCCGCGACTGGCTGGTTCTGCTGACCTCGGGCCGCGCCACCGTGGCCGATGCCAAGGCGCTCAAAGCCTGGTGCGCCCAGAGCCCGGAGCATGCCCAGGCGTTCGAGCGCGCCAAAATGTTGTGGCGGCACGTGGGCGCGGCGGCCGAAACGGCGCAGCGCCCGCGTCAGTTTGGCCGGCGCGCGTTCCTGGGCGGCGCCATTGCGGCGTCGGCGGCGGTAGTGATGGTGCGGGTCGGCGTGCCGGGTGGTTTTGCCGGGCTCACGGCGGACTATCGCACCGAGGTCGGTGAGCAGCGGCATGTGCTGTTGAGCGAGGGTGTGAGCCTGGAGCTCAATACGCAGACGCGCATCAGCCGGGTGGGCCAGGGTATCGAATTGCTTGAGGGTGAAGTCGAAGTGCTCGCCCAGGCTGTACAGCCGCTCAAGGTCCAGGCCGCCGAAGGCTGGGTGAGCGCGGCGCAGGCGCGGTTCAACGTGCGGCACACCGATCGCACGGTCTGCGTCACCTGTATCGACGGGGCGCTGTCGGTGGACATTGGCGGCCATCGTGTGAACCTGGGCAGTGGCCGGCAATTGAGCTACGGCGCGGCCGGCATCAGCGAAGTGACGAGCGTGGACACCCAGGCGGTGGTGGCCTGGCGTGAGCAGGTGCTGGTATTCAACAACGCCACGCTGGCGACGGTGGTGGATGAAATCAACCGCTACCGGCCGGGAATGCTGGTGCTGCTCAACCAGGAACTGGGCCGGCGCCGGGTGCAGGCGCGGTTCAGTTTGCAGCAATTGGCGGGGGTGGCGCTGTTGATTCGGGATGCGTATGGGGCCAAATGTACCGAGTTGCCCGGTGGCGTCGTGCTGTTGAGCTAGCTCGGCGGCAGCTCAGGCATCAGGCCTTATCGCAACGGCCCGATTACCTGCCGATACCGCTCCACCCCTTGCGGCGTCTGGCGCACCAGGTTGATCTCCAGTCCCAGCGGGTCTTCGCGCCGGTTGCCGCTCAACTGCCGCCACCCCTTGTCCGTTTCCCATACCCGTACCTGCACGTCACTGACCCCGCTCAACACCACCACGCCGTCTTTGGCCGGCGGCAGCGGGAAGCGATCCCGTGCAGGCGCCGCCGCGCGGTACAGGCTGTCGCCCTTGAGCCACCAGCGCACGCGTTGCAGGCCATCGCCGGCCACCGGGGCGCTGCGAATCACGTCCAGGCGAAAGCCTTGGCTGTCGGAACTGCGCACCGTTATGGCCGCGAGCCCGGCGGCCTCGTCCTTGGGCCCGGTCAGCTCCACGCCGGCGCGCAGGCTGATGTCCCGTTGCATCTGGTTCAACACCCGCAGCAGCGCTTCGGTCTGCTCGGTGCTTGCCTGCACGTGATGGTCGGCACGGGTCACGCTGTCGAGACCGCGCCAGGCGATCAGGCTGACCACGGCCATCAGCATGATCGCCACCATCACTTCGATCAGGGTGAAGCCTTGCTGGGGTTTGTTCATGGCTGGCTGACCACGCGCATCAAGCCTGCCGCGTCCCGTTGCAGGCTGAGGCTGTGTTGGCCGTCGGACAGCACTAGGCGCAGCGGCGGGTTGATCCATTCTGCGTCGAGCACCAGGGTTTGCCGGGGTTCGAGGTTGATTTGCATCGGCGTGCTCTCCCATGCGCGCGGGCGCAGTTGAGCGTCGCCCTGGAACCCTTCCATCGCTGTCCCGTCATCGCTGCGGCGGTTGAAGCGAAAGCCCTTGGCGTCGGCGCGCCAGGTGATCGGGCGGCCGTCGGCGCGGGCTTCGGCCTGGGCCACTTGCAGCAGTTGGCTGAGGCGCTCGGCGTCCTTGCGCAGCAGGTGCAGTGGGTCGGGCTTGATGCTCAGGCTGATGGCGGCACTGGCGATGCCGATGATCACCAGCACTACCATCAGCTCGATCAAGGTAAAGCCAGTTTGTTTCATCGCGGGGCACCTGCTGAACTGGTGAGGTTGTGAAATAAAAACGTGCGAATTGAGCTGTAGGCTGATGCCACGGACAAACAGGAGGTCCTGCTCATGGCGTTTTCCCTGCGATTTTCAGCGGCACAGGGCGTGCAGGTCGGCGCGCTCCTCGCGGCCTTGGCCGGCGTGGCGGTATGGGCGCCGCTGCTACTCACCAATGCCCAATCCCATACGCCCCAGGCCACCCCGCAGGCATTGGCGGCACGCAGCGATAACCCGGCGCTGCAATGGTTTGCCAATGCGCCGACGGCGTTGCAGGTCAAGGTCACCGGCGTGCTGGCCGGGGCGCGCGGCGCGGTGGCGATCCTCAGCCTCAACGACGGCCCGCCGCGCAGTTTTCTGTTGGGTGAGCGCCTCAGCCCCGGCGTGCGCTTGACCGCCATCGAAGGTGACGCGGTCGAGATTGAGCGTGGCGGCGAGAAGCTGCGCGTCAACCTCGATAAGCTGCCGGACGCGCCCGCCTTGCCACGGCTCACTCGGCCATGACCTGAGTGGCCAGGCGCGCCAGGGGCGGTGCTTCGCGGCTGGCATCCAGCACCAGCACCGAAACCTGAAACAGCGGGCCATCGGCGCTGACAGTTTGCTCGCACCGCAGTTTCAAGCGCCCTTGGTCGCATTCGAAGGTGTGCTTGCCGCTGCGTAGATGGCCCTCCAGACGCACCTGCGCCAGGCGACTCTGCGCCGCCAGCAACGCTATCGATTTGTCGCGCAACACGCCGTTGCTCTGGGTCATCAACCCGGCCACGCGCACGGCGGCGGCCATGGCCACGGCGATGATCGCCAGCGCCACCAGCACCTCGATCAGGGTAAATCCTCGCTCGTTGCGGTGGCCGTGCATGGCGCTCTCAAAGCCTGGAAACAGGCCCGCAGACTAGCGCCCTGAGTTGACCGATTGGCGACCGAAACTCCCGAGGATTTTCAATACGACTGACATGTGTTCTTGCAACACTGCGCCACGAAATGCACTCAACCCAAGGAATGTCGAGATGGATATCGCGCGCCTAACCCGCCCATTGCCAGGCCCTCGCGGCCAGCGTGGCTTCACCCTGATCGAGATCATGGTGGTGGTGGTCATCCTTGGGATCCTGGCGGCGATGGTGGTGCCCAAGGTACTCGACCGCCCGGACCAGGCGCGGGCTACGGCGGCCAGGCAGGATATCGGCGGCTTGATGCAGGCGCTGAAACTCTACCGCCTCGACCACGGCACTTACCCGAGCATGAACCAAGGCCTGAAAGTGCTGGTGGAACGCCCGGCGGATGCCAAGAACAACACCTGGCGGGCCTACCTCGACCGCTTGCCCAACGACCCCTGGGGCCACCCGTATCATTACCTCAACCCGGGCGCCAACGGTGAAGTCGATGTGTTCTCTTTGGGCGCCGACGGCCAGCCGGACGGCGATGGCGTGAATGCCGATATCGGCTCCTGGCAGCTATAAGGCGCGCCATGAAACGGTATTCGCCCGCAGCGGCGAAGCAGCGCGGCATGGCGATTATCAGCGCGTTGCTGATCGCGGCGGTGGTGGCGGTGCTTGCCGGCGCCATGTTGACGCGCCAGAGCGTGTTCACCCGCAGCCTGGAAGCCGAGCAATCGCGCATCCAGGGTCAATGGTTGTTGCAAGGCAGCCTCGAGCGCACTCGACACATGCTGTGGGAAGCACGCCAGAAGGACGTGCTGACCCGTCTCGACCAGCCCTGGGCCCGCGCCCAGGGCGGTGCGTTCACCGGCCGGGTGGAAGACGAACAGGGCAAGTTCAACCTGCGTAACCTGGTCAACCGGCGACAGGTGGATGCCGAGCAGTTGCAAAGCTTCGAGCGCCTGTGTCGGCTGATCGGGGTCGACCCGGCGGTAAGCCGGCGCGTCAGCCAGCGGGTGATCGCATCGTATGACCAGCTCGATCAGCCCGCCGGCTACCCGATGCTGCGCAGCCTGCATGACCTGAGCGGTATCGACGGCCTCGACCCGGCGCTGTTGCAGCGCATGCAGGCGTATATCAGCGTGCTGCCCGATATCACCTGGGTCAACGGCAACACCGCCCGCGCCGAAGTGCTCAGCGCCGTGGTGCCGTCGTTGAATCTGTCCCAGGCCCAGGCGTTGGTGGCCGAGCGGGATGCCGGGCATTGGTTTATCAACCGGGGGGACTTCGTCAACCGCCTGCACTTGCCCCAAGTGGCGGTGGATGCGGTACAGGTGGGCATCACCAGCGAGTGGTTTCGCCTGCAAGGCCAGGCGCGCCAGGACCAACGCCGGGTGACCCTCGACGCGTTGCTGCATCGCCCGGAAAACCAGCGGCCCCAGGTGATCTGGGCGCGGGTGGGCGTATGAAACGCTTGCGCATTGGCTTGCCGCCGTTGGCTGATTTGACCGTGGACAGCCGCGTGACATTTGCCTGGCTGGAGCGCGACAGGGTGGTGTGCGAAGGTCATGAAAGCCTGGCGCGGCTGGGCAAAAACCACCCGGCAGTGGACTGCTTTCTGCATCCCCGCGACAGCCTGCTGACAAGCCTGGAGCTGCCACCATTGGCCGCCGCCAAAACCGCCGCCGCCGTGGCCTGCGCGGCGCAGGCGTTGATCCTGGGGCCGCTTGAGGCGATGCACGTGGCCCATGGCCCGCGCGAAAGCGATGGGCGCGTGCAGGTGGGTTGGGTGCCCAAGGCCGGGCTGGCGCAACTGAGCCAGGTATTGGCGCAGGCGCAGCTCAGGTTGCGTGGCCTGTACCCGGCGCCCTATGCCTTGCCGGCAGGAGCTGCGACGCTGGACGAAGGGTATTTGTTGACGCGCGACAGCCTGCAACAAGCGGCGGTGCATCCATTGGGTGTGCAGGTGCTGGATGTGCCGCTGGTGGACGCGTCGCAGCGTTGGGCCGGTGCCGTTCCCGCGTGGGGCTTGCACGCTCGTCTTCGCCAACCGTCCAGCGGCGGCTGGGGCAGGGCGCTGGGGTGCGTCGCGCTGGCCACGGCCATCTGGAGCCTGGGCCTCAACCTCTATGCGGCCCGCCAAGTCGAAGAGGGCCAGCGGCTCAAGGCCTTGATGAGCCGCCAAGTGCGCCAGGCGTTTCCCGAATTGCCGGTGGTGCTCAACCCGTTGCAACAGGCGCGTCAACAATTGGCCGCCCGCCAGGCCGGCGCCGCCGCCGACCCCGGCCAGCGCTTTCCCGGCCTGCTGCAACTGGCGGGCAGCCACCTGCCGTTTATGGTGGGCAGCGTCGATACGTTGACCTTTGAACAGGGGCGCCTGCACCTGCAAATGCTCGCCGACAGCCGCAGCCCCGCCGCCGAGGGCGAGTGGCAAGCCGCGTTGGGCCAGGCAGGGTTTGCCGCCACGCGCGATGACCACGGCTGGAGCATCGCGCCGACGCCCGCCGCTGAACAAGCGGAGGTTGGCGATGAATAAATGGCAGCGCATGCGCGGCCAGGCCAACGTGTTCTGGAACGGCCTGGCCGTGCGTGAAAAACGCATGCTGGCCGGTGCCGGCCTGGTGCTGGCGAGCCTGTTGAGCTGGTTAGTACTGGTGCAGCCCGCGCTGAAAAAAATCGACTACTGGCAAGCCGAAACGCCCAAGTTACGCGCCCAGGCCGCCGCCTTGCAGGTGCTGTTGCAGGACGTCGCCGCGCCTCGGCTCGCCGATGAAACCGCGCTGCGCCAGACCCTGGACAGTGCCGGCCTGCAAGGCCATTACCAGGTGCAGGCGCTGGGCTCCGGTTGGCGGCTGACCTTCGATAACGCCCCGGCAGACGCCGTGGTGGGCTGGTTGCTGGGCAATCCCCGTTCGTTTTCTCTGGAGGTGTCCGAGGCGCGCTTGCAACGTGCCGTGGATGCCGTCGACACCTCGGCCGGCACTGTGTCCGGGACCGTTCGCATGGATCAGGCGCTTGGCGCTAAGGAAGCTTCATGAAGTGGTCAGTCCCGCCGTTTCGCACCGTTGCGCCATTGCTATTGCTGGCCCTCAGTGCGTGCAGTACCCAGGAGGCCGCCAAGCCATTGCTGGTGGACAGCGAACTCGGTCAGCCGCTGGCCGACACCCGTCGCCATGGCGATACCGTGCTCGATCGCCAGCGCGACGCCGTGCCCAAAGCCGCCGCACCCCACCGGCTGACCAACAGCGCCCGAGGCCAGGCGCCGACGACCGTCAAGGCGCGCAACCCGCTGGGCGACCAGCCGGTGCAGCTCAACTTTGTCGAGGCCGATATCCAGGCGGTGGTGCGCGCACTGTCCCGCGCCACCGGCCAGCAGTTCCTGGTGGACCCGCGCGTAAAAGGCAACCTCACCCTGGTCAGCGAAGGCCAGGTTCCCGCACACCAGGCTTACGACATGCTGCTGGCCGCGCTGCGCATGCAGGGCTTCAGCGTGGTGGACGTGGGCGGCGTGGCCCAAGTGGTGCCAGAGGCCGATGCCAAGCTGCTTGGCGGGCCGATGTACAGTGCCGGCAGCAGCGGCATGCAGACCCGCACCTTTCGCCTGCAATACGAAAACGCGGTGAACCTGATCCCGGTGCTGCGCCCCATCGTGTCGCCCAACAACCCGATCAATGCCTACCCCGGCAACAACAGCATCGTCATCACGGACTACGCGGAGAACCTCGCGCGGGTCGCGCAGATCATCAGTGGCATCGACACCCCGAGCGCCATCGATACCGATGTGGTGCAGATCCAGAACGGCATCGCCGTGGACATCGCCGCCATGGTTGCCGAGCTTCTGGAAACCCAGGGCGCCGACCAGACCCAGAAAATCAACGTGATCGGCGACCCGCGTTCCAACTCGATCATCATCCGCTCTGGCAGCCCCGAGCGTACCGAGCTGGCGCGCAACCTGATCTACAAACTCGACAACGCCCAAAGCAACCCGAGCAATATGCACGTGGTGTACCTGCGCAATGCTCAGGCGGGCAAGTTGGCGCAGTCGCTGCGCGGGTTGCTCACCGGGGAAAGCGAGTCCGGCGTCAGCGACGACGCCCGCGGCAAGCTCAGCAGCATGGGCGGCAGCGGCCAGAACAGCGCGCAAGGCGGCGCGGCCCAGAACAGCAGTGGCACGCCCACCGGCAGCGGTGTGTCGCCGGGGTATGGGCAAACCAACTCGACCACCGGCAGCAACAGCACCTCCAAGGATCAGGACACCGCCTTCAGCGCCGGCGGCGTGACCATCCAGGCGGACGCCACCACCAACACCTTGCTGATTTCCGCGCCGGACCCGCTGTACCGCAACCTGCGCGAAGTGATCGACATGCTCGACCAACGCCGCGCCCAAGTGGTGATCGAGAGCCTGATCGTCGAAGTGGGCGAGGACGACGCCACCGAGTTCGGTGTGCAATGGCAGGCCGGCAACCTGGCGGGCAAGGGCGGCTTTGGTGGCGTCAACCTCGGCGGCAGCGGCCTTGCGACCACCGCCAAGACCAGCCTCGACGTGCTGCCCAAGGGCCTGAACGTCGGCGTGGTCAACGGCACCGTGGATATTCCGGGGATCGGCAAGGTGCTCGACCTCAAAGTGCTGGCCCGTGCGTTGAAGAGCAAAGGCGGCACCAACGTGCTGTCCACACCCAACCTGCTGACCCTGGACAATGAAGCGGCGAGTATTTTCGTGGGGCAGACCATCCCGTTCGTCACCGGCAGTTACGTCACCGGTGGCGGCGGCACCAGCAACAACCCGTTCCAGACCGTGCAGCGTGAAGAGGTGGGGCTCAAGTTGAACGTGCGCCCGCAGATTTCCGAGGGCGGCACGGTCAAGCTGGATATCTACCAAGAGGTCAGCAGCGTGGACACGCGCACCTCGGTGGACGCGGGCACGGTGACCAACAAACGCGCGATCGACACCAGCATTTTGCTGGATGACGGGCAGATCATGGTGCTTGGCGGGTTGCTGCAGGACGGTTACAGCCAGAGCAACGACGCGGTGCCGTGGCTCGCTGATATTCCGGGGTTGGGCGCGTTGTTTCGCAGTGAAAAGCGCAGTGTCAGCAAGACCAACCTGATGGTGTTCCTGCGGCCCTACATCATTCGCGACAGTGGGGCGGGGCGCAGTATCACGTTGAACCGCTACGAGTTCATGCGCCGGGCCCAGGGTGGGTTGCAGCCTGAGCACAGCTGGGCGATGCCGGACGTGCAGGCGCCGCAGCTGCCGTCGGTGGAGAAGGCGATTCCCGGCCAGCAGGGGCCCAGGGCGGTAATCCGGGCGGTGCCGGTAGGTACGCAACCATGAGCCTGCTCCCCTACGCCTGGGCCAAGTCCCAACGCATCCTCCTGCGCCCAGGCGAAGAGGGCATGCTGCTGACCGTCTGCCCTTCAACCCCTGGCTGGTCGATCAGCGAAGTTCAGCGCCAATTCGGCCAGGCGCGCGTCGAGCAGGTGCGCGACGACGAACTCGACGGCCTGCTCACCGGTGCTTATGCCGACACCGGCAGCGCCGCGGCTGTCGTGGGCGCCGCGGAAAACGAGGTGGACCTGGACCGTCTGATGCAAGACATGCCCGAGATCACCGACCTGCTCGACACCCAGGACGGCGCGCCGGTGATCCGCATGATCAACGCCTTGCTCACCCAGGCGGCACGGGATGAAGCCAGTGACATCCACATCGAACCCTATGAAACCCATTCCGTGGTGCGCTACCGCGTCGACGGCACGCTGCGCGATGTGGTGTCGCCGCGCAAGGCGCTGCACGGCGCGTTGGTGTCGCGGATCAAGATCATGGCCCAGCTCGATATTGCCGAAAAACGCCTGCCCCAGGACGGGCGCATCGCGCTGCGCGTGGCCGGGCGGCCGATTGATATTCGCGTGTCGACGGTGCCCACCGGGCATGGCGAGCGCGTGGTCATGCGTTTGCTGGACAAGCAGGCCGGGCGTTTGCAACTGGAAACCCTGGGCATGGCCCCGGCATTGCTGGCGCGTCTGGACACGTTGATTCGCCAGCCCCACGGCATCGTGCTGGTCACCGGCCCTACCGGCAGCGGCAAAACCACCAGCCTGTACGCCGCCCTGGCGCGGCTGGATGCGAGCACCAGCAATATCCTGACCGTGGAAGACCCGGTGGAATACGACCTGCCCGGCATCAGCCAGATCCAGGTCAACGCCAAGATCGACATGACCTTCGGCCTGGCGCTGCGAGCGATTCTGCGCCAGGACCCGGACATCATCATGATCGGCGAAATACGCGACCTGGAGACCGCGCAGATCGCCGTGCAAGCCTCGCTCACCGGCCACTTGGTGCTCGCCACCCTGCACACCAACGACGCCGTGTCGGCGGTCAATCGCTTGGTCGACATGGGCGTCGAACCGTTCCTGCTGGCCTCGTCGTTGTTGGGCGTATTGGCGCAACGGCTGGTACGGCGGCTGTGCCCGCACTGCAAGCAGCAAGACCCGGCCGCGCCCGGCATGTGGCGCCCGGTGGGGTGTGCCCATTGCAATCAGATCGGCTACAGCGGGCGTACCGGTATCCATGAATTGTTTTGCGTCGACGATGACGTGCGCAGCCTGATCCACCAGGGCGCCAATGAGCAGGACCTGCGCCTGGCCGCGCGCCGCGCCGGAATGTTGAGCCTGCGTGAAGACGGCGAGCGCTGGGTGCGCAGCGGCGCCACCGCGCCCGAAGAAATCCTGCGCGTGACACGGGACGCCTGATGAATCGCTATCGCTATGAAGCCGCCGATGCCAACGGCAAGGTCGAGGCCGGGCATCTGGAAGCCGACAGCCAGAGCGGGGCGTTTGCGCTGCTGCGCAGCCGTGGCCTGACGGCGTTGCGGGTGCAGGTCGAAGGTACTCGGCAAGCGGCTGCCGGCGGCGGTCTGTTTACGGCGAAACTGTCGGACAACGACCTGGCCTGGGCCACGCGGCAACTGGCGAGCCTGCTCGGCGCCAGTTTGCCGTTGGAAGCGGCGCTGAGTGCCACGGTGGAGCAGGCAGAGAAAAAGCACATTGCCCAGACCCTGGCCGCCGTGCGCGCCGATGTGCGCGGCGGCATGCGCCTGGCCGATGCGTTGGCGGCGCGGCCACGGGATTTCCCGTCGATTTACCGCGCCTTGATCGCGGCGGGGGAGGAGTCCGGCGACCTGGCCCAGGTCATGGAGCGCCTGGCGGACTACATCGAGGAGCGCAACAACCTGCGCGGCAAGATTCTCACCGCGTTCATCTACCCCGGCGTGGTGGGGTTGGTGTCCATCGGTATCGTGATTTTTTTGCTCAGCTACGTGGTGCCCCAGGTCGTCAGCGCGTTTTCCCAGGCGCGCCAGGATCTGCCGGGGCTGACCCTGGCGATGCTCAACGCCAGTGACTTTATTCGCGCCTGGGGCTGGCTGTGTTTTGCCGGCATTGTCGGCGGTTTTTGGGGCTGGCGCCTGTACCTGCGCAACCCGGTGGCGCGGCTGAACTGGCATAGCCGCGTGCTGCGCCTGCCCCTGATCGGGCGCTTTGTGCTGGGCCTTAACACCGCCAGGTTTGCCTCGACCCTGGCGATCCTCGGCGGTGCCGGGGTGCCGCTGCTGCGCGCCCTGGAAGCGGCGCGGCAAACCTTGTCCAACGAGCGCTTGAGCCAGTGCGTCAACGACGCCACCGCCAAGGTGCGCGAAGGGGTCAACCTGGCCCCGGCGCTGGCGGTGGAAAAGGTCTTCCCGCCGGTGCTGATCCACCTGATCGCCAGCGGCGAAAAGACCGGCTCGCTGCCACCGATGCTTGAGCGCGCGGCGCAAACCCTGTCGCGGGATATCGAACGCCGGGCCATGGGCATGACCGCGTTGCTGGAGCCGCTGATGATCGTGGTGATGGGCGCGGTGGTGCTGGTGATCGTGATGGCGGTGCTGTTGCCGATCATCGAGATCAATCAGTTGGTCACCTAGGTCAGCGGAGCGAACTCGGGTTCCTCATCCTGTCATGTTTCAACCGCTCGACACGCTCCGTGCGGTCTCCAGCCCAGGGTTGCGAAGCCGTACTGAAACGCCGCTGTCACGTGGGCCAAAACCGCTCGAAAGCATGACCAAAACACCCGAGAATCTTTTTAAAATCAAGCGCTTCCTCCCGAGGTTTTTTCCTATATCTGTCATCGGAAACTGCGAGTTTCGTTCCCATGGTTTTCACCCAGGCCACCCCCCGCGTACCGGCCTGGGACCGAAGCCATGGCGTCATGCAAGAGCCATCTACCCCAAACGTACAAACACGACGAAAGGAGATTCTTCATGTTTAAGCGCAACGTTCTCGCGGTATCCATGACCCTCGCCGCACTGTGCTCGGCCCAGGCTGCACTGGCTGACATCAACGGCGGCGGTGCTACCTTGCCACAGGCGCTGTACCAGACTTCCGGCGTGCTGACCGCCGGTTTCGCCCCCTACATCGGCGTGGGCAGCGGCAACGGCAAATCCGCCTTCCTGAACAACGACTACACCAAGTTCGTGGCTGGCGTGACGAACAAGAACGTGCACTGGGCCGGCAGCGACTCCAAGCTGAGCGCCACCGAACTGTCGACCTATGCGTCCGCCAAGCAACCGGCCTGGGGTAAGTTGATCCAGGTGCCGTCGGTGGGTACTGCGGTCGCTATCCCCTTCAACAAAAGCGGTACCGCAGCGGTTGACCTGAGTGTCAGCGAGCTGTGCGGTGTGTTCTCGGGCCGTATTGCTGACTGGAGCGGTATCTCCGGTTCCGGTCGTACCGGTGCGATCAAAATTGTATATCGCAGCGAAAGCAGCGGTACCACCGAGCTGTTCACCCGTTTCCTCAACGCCAAGTGCACGACAGAAGCGGGCACTTTTGCCGTTACGCCTATCTTCGCCAACAGCTACAGCCTCGGCCTGACCCCGCTGGTCGGTGCTGTTGCAGCCACCGGTAGCCAAGGGGTGATGACTTCCCTGGGCGCAACCGACGGCGGCATTACCTACATGAGCCCGGACTTCGCCGCCCCTACATTGGCCGGCCTGGACGACGCCACCAAAGTGGCTCGCGTGGGCAAAAACGTCGCCACCAACACCCTGGGCGTTTCGCCGGCTGCCGCCAACGTATCTGCCGCCATCGGCGCAGTACCGGTACCGGCTGCCGCTGTTCGTTCCAACCCGGACGCCTGGGTTCCGGTCTTCGGTCCGGACAACACCGCCGGTGTACAGCCTTACCCAACCACCGGCTACCCGATCCTGGGCTTCACCAACCTGATCTTCAGCCAGTGCTACGCCGATGCCACCCAGACCACCCAAGTGCGTGATTTCTTCACCAAGCACTACGGCGCCTCCAGCAACAACGATGCAGCCATCACCGCCAACGCTTTCGTTCCGCTGCCAACCGCTTGGAAAGCCACCGTTCGCGCCAGCTTCCTGACCGCGAGCAGTGCCCTGAGCATCGGCAACACCAACGTTTGCAACGGTATCGGTCGTCCGCTGTAACCCCCGCTTCCAACGACCTGCAACACCTGATCAGCAACGGCCTGCGCCGTTGCTGATTTTTGCGTTTCGCCGCGCCGTTACCAGCCCCATATGAACTTTGCATGACAGAAGTTCGGTCCCGCCCTTCGCCAACCGCCTAACCCTCATACGTGAGCCTGTCGTGCTCCCTGCGTGATAACAAAGAAGGAAGATCCCCGATGGTCCGCTGCCAATCACCGGTTAACCTGAAAGCCCCAGAACCCGTGCTGCGCCTCAAGCCCCTGGCCCAGGCGATTGCCTTGTTGATGGTGGCCGGCAATGCCCACGCGGCCACGGCGTTCAGTTCCAGTTGGTTTGCCGAGAAAGGCGCGACTCAGGCGGCGACGGCGGCGCGGATCAGTGCCGGGCAGGTGCCGGGGGTTCCTTCGCTGAACCAGCAGGCACGGGCCAACCAGCAGTTGGCGCGTTCCATCAGCACCTTGAACACCAGCGTCGCGGCGATTGCCGCGCAGCAGGCGGCGCAAGCGGCGGGGCGTCAGGCGGCGTTCGGCCAGGTCTCGACGATTCCCGATGGCCTCGGCAAAGGTGGCCTGCAGGTGGATAACAGCCTCACGCAGGGCTGGACCAACGCCAAGGGCCCGACCCAAAGCCAGGCCGGCGGCAAGACCACGGTGACCATCGAGCAGACCGCCGACAAGGCGATCCTCAACTGGGAAACCTTTAACGTCGGGCGCAACACCACGGTGGATTTCCAGCAGCAGGCCAGTTGGGCCGTGCTCAACCGCGTCAACGACCCCGATGCTCGGCCGAGCGAGATCCAGGGCCAGATCAACGGCGCCGGCACGGTGATGATCATGAACCGTAACGGCGTGGTGTTCGGCGGCACCAGCCAGGTCAACGTGCGCAACCTCGTTGCCGCCGCTGCGAATATCACCGATGAGCAATTCACCCAACGCGGTGTTTACGTGGATGCGACCGGCACGCAGCCGACCTTCACCGATGCGGCGGGCAAGGTCCAGGTGCAGCGCGGTGCGCTGATCCAGACCCACAGCCCGGCCACTTCGACGGATGCGGGCGGTTATGCCTTGCTGCTGGGGTCGGAAGTGGACAACGCCGGTACCATCATCACCGCCAAGGGCCAGACCACCCTGGCCGCCGGTGACAGTTTTTACATCCGCAAGGGCGTCGGCACCACCGGCAACGACCGCTCCACCACGCGCGGCAATGAAGTGGCGACCAGCCTCAAGGCCGGCAGCAGTGCCGGCCAGGTCAGCAACAACGGGCTGATCATGGCCTCCACCGGTGACATCACCCTGACCGGGCACCAGGTGCAGCAAAACGGCGTGGCCCTGGCCAGCACCTCGGTGGACACTCGCGGCACAATCCACTTGCTCAATTCCTCCACCGACACCACGGGCAGTGTGACCCTGGGCGAGGGCAGCACCACCGCGATCCTGCTGGACAGCAGCGCCAGCACCGCGCTGAACAGCCAGAAGAGCAACGGCCTGGTCAACTTCGACGGCATGCCCGCCAACCTGGCCACCGGGCGGTTCAACAACCTCAGCGCCGTGGCCGACCGCACCGATCAGTCGCGCATCGAGATCGTCAGCGGCGGCACCGTGGATTTTCACAAAGGCTCGATCACCCTGGCCACCGGCGGGCAGGTCGCCGTCAGTGCCGCAGGGCGCAGCCTCGTGCGCGATGGGGCGCTGATCGACGTGTCCGGCGCGGTGGGCGTCAAGGTGTCGATGGAAGCCAACAACATCAAGATCAACGTGCAGGGCAACGAGCAGCGCGATGCGCCGGTCAACCGCGACGACGGCAAACTGATCAACAACGACGTGTGGGTCGACCTGCGCGACCTGGTATTTGTACCGGCCGGGACCAACGGCTACGCCACGGACCGTTGGTACACCGCCGGCGGCTTGCTGGAAGTCGGCGGCTACCTCGGCACCCAAGGCCACTCGGTGGGCGAATGGATGGCCCAGGGCGGTACCCTGACCTTCACCGGCAAGGAAGTGGTGACGCAAAAGGGCGCGCAGCTCAACCTGTCGGGCGGCACCGTAGACGTGCAGGCCGGTTACATCCAACAGACCTGGCTCAAGGGCCCGGACGGGCGCCTGTATGAGCTGTCCAACGCGCCGGGCGACCTTCTGTATTCCGGGCTTTACAAGGGCTATGAAGACACCAGTACCCGCTGGGGCCAGACCGATTACTACTACAACCCATTGATCGCCAAGCAACGCCGTTACGAGAGCGGCTACACGGTGGGCCGCGATGCCGGCAAGCTGGTAGTCGGCACGACGGGCGCGGTGCTCGAAGGCCAGGTGGTCAGCGATGTGTTCCAGGGCGATCGCCAGACCCAGGCACCGAACATCAACCTCGACGGTTACCAACAGTCGCAAAAGGCTATGGCCCAGCGCGCGCAGTTGATCATTGGCGGGTACACGCCGGTCTACAACAAGGCCACCGGCACCCTGCGTTATGCGCTGACCGGCACTGCCGACGAGGTGCTGATCGCCGACAACACGCAGAAAATCGCCGACGGCCTGGACCTCACCACCGTGCTGCCAGCGGATCGCCAGGGCAAGATGGTGCTCGACAGTGACCAACTCAACGGCTACCGGTTGGGCGCGATCAAGGTGGGGGCCAAACAGCAGATCAGTGTCAACGGCGCGCTCAACGTGGCGGACGGCGGCGATATCACGCTGTTCGGGCCCCAGGTCAACCTCAACGCCAACCTCACGGCCCATGGCGGCAGCATCAATGCGGGCAATATTCTCAACCAGGTCAACCTCAATTCGGGCAATACCGTCGGCGATGTGATCCTGGCGGGCGGCGGGCATGTCGATGTGGCCGCAGGTGTGAAGCTGGACGCGACCGGGCGTTGGAATAATGTGCTGCTGGAGCCCAACCGCCGCGACGGCGTGGCGTATGTGAACGGTGGCAAGGTCTCGCTGCGCAGCACCGGCAACGTGGACCTGGCGGCGGGCAGTGCGGTGGATGTGTCTTCCGGGGCCACCCTGGGCGTGGACGGCCAGCTCAGCGGCGGCAAAGGCGGCGATGTGACCCTGGGGGCGTGGGGCGCGTTGGCCGTGGACGGCGAGATTCGCGGTTATGGCGTCAACGGTGGCGGTACCCTGGCGTTGCAGGCGCGCAAGGTGCAGATCGGCAACAGCGCCGATGCACCCGCTACCGACACGCTGCAATTGACCGGCGACTTCTTCAACAAGGGCTTCTCGGCCTACGACATCACCGGCAACGAGGGGTTGCTCGTCACCGACGGCACCCAGGTGGACGTGAATGCGCCGGTCTACCGTCTGGGCCGGCAGACAGCGCTGACGCCAAGTGGCAGCGAGCCTGCCACGGCACTGGAGCGCTGGACACCGACGCTCTACCAGGAAAACCCGACCCAAGGCGTGCTGACCCAGCGTCGCGGTGCCAGCCTGACGCTGACGGCCGGCTCCAGGGATTCCACCGCCGCACAACTGGCGAGCACCGCCCTGGCCGTGGGCCGGGGCGCGGTGATCAATGTCGACCCCGGCCAGGGCATCAACCTGCGCAGCGTCGGCCAGTTGACCGTCAACGGCAGCCTGAATGCCTGGGGCGGCAGCGTCAGCCTGGGCGGCCTGAATGTGACGCCGCCGGCCTGGGAACAGCCGATTGCCGCCGGCCATGAACGCTCGATCTGGGTGGGTGAACAGGCGCTGATCGACGTCGCCGCGCGAGCGGTCACGGCGGTGAGTCATCGGGGCAACGTGTACGGCCAGGTCCTCAATGGCGGCAAGATCAGCATCGGCGGCGATATCAACCTCGCCACCGGCATTGCCAGTGCCGGCGATGTGTTTGTGGTGGTCCGCGAGGGCGCGCGCCTGGACGCGTCCGGGGCCCAGGCGATGCTGGATGTTCCCGGCCAGGGCCGTGTGCCGGTGGCCAGCAATGGCGGCAGCATCAGCTTTGCGTCCAACAATGGCCTGTACCTGGACGGCAGTTTTGTGGCCCGCGCCGGTGGCGCCGGTGCGGCGGGCGGCAGCTTGTCGCTGGCGCTGGAAAGCCCCTACTACGCGAAAAACGGCGCGAACGACCGGGTGCTCAAGGTGCGCGAGCTGGTGCTCAGCCAGACCCATCAGACCAGCGCCTTACCGACCGCCGCCAGCCTGGAATACGGCCATGGCCGTCTCGGTGTCGACCAGATTACCGCCGGCGGTTTCGACAACCTGGCGCTGCTCAGCAACGGCTTGCTGAGTTTCGACGGCGACGTGTCGTTGAACATGGGCCAGAGCCTGCGGTTGTACAGCGCCAGCTACAACCTCAGTGAAGGGGCTGCGGCCAACTCGCGGGTCACGCTGTCGGCACCGTACCTGCAACTGGCCGGCATCCTCGCGCCTGCGCAAAGTGGTAAAGAGGCCTACGTGCGTGCGGTGCCGCTGCTGCCCAACCCGTCGCCGCTGGCAACGACGGCACAGTTCAGCGCCAGCGCCAACGTGATTGATGTGCGCGGCAATGTGGTGTTCGGCAACAAGAGCAACGTGCCGCAGACGAATGACGCGCTGGTCGCGGTCGAGCGTCGCGGGTTCGACGACGTACGACTGACCAGCCAAGGCGACCTGCGCTTTCTGGCCGGTGCCGATGCGAACGTGATCTCTCAGGGCATCAGCACGCAACTGGCGACCAGCAGCGACATGACCCTGCGCGCCGCGCAGCTGTACCCTGCGACCGAGGTCGGGGCGCGGGTCCTGGCGGGGTATTTGAACGGCAACTCGGGCTTTGACCCGACGCGCACCTTGAGCATCGAACGCATCGGTGACGCCACAGCGGCTGTGCCGTACTCGGCCTTCGGCCGCCTGCAACTGGGCAGCGCGAATATTCGCCAAGGCGGCGTGGTGCGTGCGCCGCTGGGGCTGATCGAAATCGGCGTGTTGAATTCGGGCAAGGTTGAACTGTTGCCGGGCAGCCTGACCTCCGTGAGCGGCAAGGGCCTGGTGTTGCCTTACGGCGGCACGGTAGATGGCCAGGTCTATCTGTATAACGGCAAGAAAGTCACATTCGTTGGCCAGGGCGCAACGGATAACGGCGGTGGCTTGTATATAGGGATGGTATTGGGTGGGCAATCGGTGGCGGTCCAGCCGGGCGCTACGGTGGATTTATCCGGCGGTGGTGAATTGCTCGGGGCCGGGTTCATTTCCGGGCGTGGCGGTTCCACCGATGCGCGCCTGACCCCCTTGGTGCAGTTCGGCGCAACCGGCGGTTTTGTGCTGCCGGGCCTTGGCACCAACCCGATCTACGCGATTGTGCCGGGTGTGCAACCGGGCTATGCACCGGTGGCGCCGGAAGGCGGCGCGGTCGACCCGCTGATGGGCCAGCAAATCACCATCGGTGCCGGCGTGCCCGGGCTGGCGGCGGGCACCTATACGCTGATGCCGTCCACCTACGCCTTGATGCCGGGCGCGTTTCGGGTAGAAATCAATGGCCTGGCCGGGCCTGGTGGCGAAGGTGCAACCCAACAGATGCGCAATGGCTCATGGGCCACCGCCGGGCGCCTGTCCATCGCCAATACGGGCATCGTCAACAGCCTGGCGAGCCAGGTGATCCTGACCTCCGCCGATACCTTGCGCCGTTACTCCCAGTACAACGAAACCGGTTACGCCCAGTTCGCCGTGGCCGATGCGGCCAGGCTTGGCGTGCCCCGTGCCTTGCTGCCGGTGGATGCCAAGACGTTGAAACTGACGTTGCGTGCGGGAGCCGGTGCGCAGGCGTTTTCGTTCCAGGGCACCGGTCGCTTCGAGGCCGCTGACGGCGGTTACGGCGGCACCGTGGCGCTGACCAACGCAAGCGCAGGGGTGGGCCGGGACATCGAAATCGTGGCGGCGGGCCAAGACGCCAGCAGTGGTTTTGACGGGATCAGCGTGCAGGCCCAAAGTTTGAATGCCTTGGGCGCTTCACGCCTGGTGATCGGTGGGATGACGTTGGTCAATTACGGCCAGGCCGGCAACTACATCAACATCGCCAACGGCAGTAACAGCTCCATTGTGCTGCGCGATGGGGCCAACCTGGCTGCGCCGGAAGTGCTGTTGCTGAGCGGCACCGGGCGCATCGTCGTTGAGCAGGGTGCCTCGATCAACACCATTGGTCGCGGCAAGGCCAGTTATGACGCGCGTGACGGTTTTGTCTACAACGTGGCGAACATGCTGGCGGTGTCCAACGGTTTGCTCAACGTCGTCGCCGCGCGGTCACCCGGCGGAGTCATCAGTGGGGGCATTCAGTTAGGCGTGTGCAACCGCGCGCCCTGCAGCGGCCAGACGGCCCTGTATTCCGAAGGCAGCATCGTTACCTTGACCGACAGCACCCTGCAGATGGGGGATGAGGTGCGCTATGGCACCCGCCACCTGAACCTGGGGGTGTCCAGCATCAACGTCGGCAGCCCCGAAGCCCTGGCCGCCGCGGCCGCCGGTAACCGGCTGCCGGTGGGCATGACCCTCAACCAGCAGGTGTTGGAACGCTTGCTGCGCGGCGACACCCAATTCGGCGCCCCGGCCCTGGAAACCCTGCAACTGTCGGCGCGCGACAGTTTCAACTTCTACGGCACCACCACCCTGGACACCTACGACGCGGTGACCGGCAAGTCGCTGCTGAGCAACCTGATGCTCTCCACGCCGGCGATCTACGGTTCTGGCGGTGCCAACGACGTGGCCGCCATCCACACCGCCAACCTGATCTGGCAGGGTGCCGAGGCACCGCCTGCGGCGGCGGTGACCGGTGGTGCCGGCAGCGGCAGCGGGCGCCTGGACATCAATGCCGAACGCATCGAGTTCGGCTATGGGGGATTTGCCCAGGCGAGCACCACTAAAACCTTCGATCGCCTCGCCCTGGGTTTTGCCAACGTCAACCTCAATGCCGGCGAGCGCATCACCGCCAACCACAAAGGCAGCCTCTCGGTGTACCAGAGCCAGGGCGCGTTTGACCCGATCAAGGGCTTTGCCTACAGCGGCGGCAATCTGAATATCCTCACGCCGCTGATGACCGGGGAGGCCGGTTCGGTCAACCGTATTACCGCCGGTGGCGCAATAAATGTCAGCGCCTCGGCCGGCGCGGTGGGCAAGGTAAACGGTATCGGCGGTGAGTTGGCGTTGCAGGGTGACAGCCTGCGCCTGGCCAGTGCCGTGGTGATGCCCAGCGGCAAAGTGACCCTGGGTGCCCGTGGCGATGTGGTGCTCACCGATACCGCCTCGATTGATGTGGCCGGTCGGGCCATTCCCTTCAACGACCTGACCAAATACAGCGCAGGCGGCGAGGTGTTGCTGGAAAGCCGCACAGGCAATGTAAGCCAGGCCGCGGGCTCGACCATCGACCTGTCGGCGCAGCACAACCAGGCGGGCAGGTTGCGCGCGGTGGCGGTGGACGGCGCAGCGGGGATCGTCGACCTGGCGGGCAAGATCATCGCCGGCAGCAGCGGTGGCTACGATGCCGGTGGCACCCTGGTGCCGTACCTCGCCGGCGCGGTGGAAATCCAGGCCCAGCGCCTGGGCGGCAATGGCATCCTCAGCGACCAGTTCGCCGCGCTCAACCAGCGCCTCAACCAGGGCCAGGTCTATGGTGCGCGCAGCTTCCAGCTCAAGCAGGGCGACCTGACCATCGGCAGTGACGTCAAGGCCAACAGCGTCAACGTCTCGATCGACAACGGCAGCCTGCGCGTGACCGGCCTGGTGGATGCCAGTGGCGAGCGCGTCGGCAGCATCAACCTGGCCGCGAAAAATGGCCTGAGCCTCGACGGCGGCGCCGTGCTGGACGCCCATGGCACACAACTGCGCGTGGACAGCTACGGCAAGATCATCGATTCGCCCAACCGCGCCATCGTGGTCCTCAGCTCTGGCCAGGGCCAACTGACCCTGGCCAATGGCGCGCGCATCGACCTGCGCCATGGCACCGCTGCCACGACCGGCAACGACGGGCGCAGCCGTGGCACGCTGGAACTCAACGCGCCGCGCGTGGGCAACAATGACGTCGCCATCGACGCCGGTGGGGTGTTGACTATCCAAGGGGCGCGTTCGATTGCGCTCAACGGCATGAGAACCTACGACGATGCCCCGACCAGAACCGATGAAACGCCAGAGGGGCGCCCGTACCAGGTGATCGACCAGGACTACCTCAGGGACGTCGTCGATCCATCGAATACGCAATTTATCGACGCCGCGCGCGTTAACGGTAACTTGCTGCGCAAGCTCGCCGGCTTGAACAACGCGACCTACGGCGACGTGTTCCACCTGCGCCCCGGCGTCGAGATCGTCAGCAAAACCGCGGACGGCGACCTGGTGGTGCAGGGCGATCTGGACCTCTCCAGCTATCGCTACGCCAGCCTCAAATCAACGGCCAAGACCGAGTCCGGCAGCCTGACCCTGCGCGCCGGCGGTGACCTGAATATCTACGGCAGCATCAACGATGGCTTTGCCGCGCCACCGGCCACCGACGATGACAATGGCTGGGTGCTGCGCGCCGGTATCGACCACACCGGTGGCACCGTGGTGGTGCCGGGCAGCGGCGTGACCCTGGAGGTGGGCACCGTGTTCCCCGCGGGCGCTGCGCTTAATTTCGATGTACTGACCAACCCGCTGTTTCTGCCGGCGGGTACCCGTTTGCCCGTGGCGGCCACGCTCAACCAATCGTTGGTACTCCCGGCGGGCACGGTGTTGGCGGCGGCTGTTCGGGATGCCTCGGGCACTGTGCTGTTCGCGGCGGGCACCTTGCTGGCTCAGGACCAGACCCTCGCCAGTGGCAGTGTCCTGGAGGCTGGCAGCCTGTTGAGCACTTCAGCCAGTGTTGACAGCCTGATCTGGCCCAAGGGCGTGCCCTTGGTCACCAGCATGACCCTGGCCGCCAGCAAAGTGTTGCCCCGTGGCGCGCTGTTGCCGTCGGGCACTGACGTGAAATTACCCGGTGGCGTGGAGTCGGTGCAGTTGCGTGTGGCCGACGCCGGTCGCCAGGGCAAGAACTGGGCGATTGCACCGATGTTGGAGGAAGGCTCGCAGTCATGGTCGATACGCCTGGTCGCGGGGGCCGATACCGAGGCGGCGGACAGTCGCCTGCTGCAGCCGCATCCGGTAAGCGGCAATCTGCGATTGGCGGACAGTCACTACGGGGCGTTCGGCAAGGGAGCCCAGGTCTGGACCGAGGAGGGCTCCTTGGGGTGGTTCGGCGATGACAGCATGGTAGGCCAACCCATTGATTTCGACGCAATACAATACCCAGGGCTATGTGACGACCTCCCGGAATACTGCGTTATCAGTGGTGATGCCTACACGCTGCTGGTGGGCGGCAGCACTCGCTTCAGCGTAGTCCGCACCGGCGCGGCAGACCTTGACCTGCTGGCCGCCGGCAACCTGAGCATGGAGTCGCTGTTTGGCGTATACACGGCGGGCAGCTCGTCCACCGGCACCTCGGCCAACGATCCGTATAACCTCAAGCGAGCCCTGGGCAGCAATGGCAAGGTATTGGCTAACGCCGGGGGCAACGAAAAGCTGGTCAACGCAGACACCGCCAGCCTGTACCGTGCCTGGTACCCGGATACGGGCGGCAACTTGCTGCTTAAAGTGGGCGGCAACCTGACCGGCAATATCACCAGCCCGGCGCTGAACGGCGTCGGTCGTCCGGTACCCAGCGACCTGGGCCAGGATTCAGCCAACGTCGGCAACTGGCTGTGGCGTCAGGGCAACGGCCTCAGTGGCAACCAGGCGCAGGCCACCGCGTGGTGGGTCAACTTTGGTACCTACGTGCCCGGCATGGCCTACCCGAGCGCGGACCAGATGGTTGGGTTCACGGGCTTCGGCACCCTGGGAGGAGGCAACCTTAACGTTGATGTGGGCGGCGATGCGGGGATTCTCAACGCGTCGTCGCAGCCGCAGAACGTCAGCCCCCGCAGCCAAGGCCTGGTCCTGGCCGTCGGCGGCACCGGCCGCGTTGCCACCGATGGCAGCGTCCAACTGACCGGCGGCGGCGATCTGAACCTGCGGGTCGGCGGGGCGCTCAACCCGGTCAGCCAGATCAACCGAGACCACCTCAATGGCGCCCTGGTGAACACGCGAGGGCATGTACAACTCACTGGCGGCGCCCTCGGTAGTCTGACGCTGCTGTATGGTGACCAGCCCGGCTACCAGAGCCCGAGCGAGGTGCGCGCCTACGACCCGCTGCGCTCCACGTCCGCCAGGGCAGCGGGTGGTTTGAGCCTGTTGCCGGGTGACGCTACCTTCAGCCTGGCCACCCGCGGTGACCTGGTGCTGCAGGATGTCGCCGACCCGGGCCGCGCGCCGCAAGTCAACGCGTTGGCCTACGCGAACGCTGGCGTCAACGGGATTGGACACAGCTGGTTCAGCCTGTGGACCGACCGTACGGCGGTGGACCTGTTTTCCGCCGGGGGCAACCTCACGCCCCTGACCCAGACGCTGGACACCGACATGGCAGCCGTCTATCCCGCCACGTTGCGCGCCGTCGCCGCCAGCGGCAGCCTGTACTACGGTCGCGCATCGTACGGTGACCCAAGCACCGTGCCGCCGCTCGGGGCCATGGTGCTGGCGCCGTCGGCCAACGGGCAACTGGAACTGCTCGCCGGCGACTCGATCTACGGCGGCGACCTGCCCATCAGCCGCTCCAGCGCAGCCGCGCAAAGCCTGGCGACGATTTTGCGCCCGGCGTTTCTAGGCTTCCTCACCAATCAGATCGCGGTAAACGGCAGCGGTAATCTGGCAAGCGACGCCAGCATTGCCACCTTCAGGGTGTCGCCGCTGTTTGCCTTTGGCCCCAACACCGCCAGCATGGCCTGGGGCGACACCCTGGAGCCTGCACGTTTCTATGCGCTGAGCGGGGACCTGCTGGGTGTCAATAGCGGGCGTGTAATCACCCTGACTAGACCCGCCTTCCAGGACCCGCGTTTTGGGCAGACTTACTACGAGGGTGCCGGTCCGGTCTGGATGCTGGCCGGTCGCGACATCGTCAGCAGCGGTACGCCACTCAGCGGTGCCAATGGCGGTAATAACACCACGGGTGAATACACCTACGCCGGCAACCTCTTCGTGCACAACAGCCCCACCGATATCTCCATCGCCAGCGCTGGCCGCGACATCCTCTACAGCAGTTTCAACGTTGCCGGCCCCGGTACCCTGGAACTGACGGCGGGGCGCAACATCCAGATGGAAGACAAAGTTGCGGTGAACAGCCTGGGGGCTGTGGCGGCCGGCGACAGCCGCCCTGGCGCAAGCATCGTCATGCAAGCCGGCATGGGCCCCAACGGCCCGGATTACCGCCGCTTCGTCGAGGCCTACCTGAACCCCGCCAACCTGGCGCAACCGGGTGAGTCGTTGCAGGGCGGCAAAGTCGCCAAGACCTATGAGAGTGAGCTGGTGGCCTGGCTCACCGAACGCTTCGGCTTCGGCGGCGACAGCGAACAGGCCCGTGCCTACTACGCCGCACTGCCTGGCGAGCAACAACGGATCTTCGCCCGCGACGTGTACTTCGCCGAACTCAAGGCCGCCGGCCGTGAGTACAACCAGGACGGCAGTGTGCGCCAGGGCAGCTACGTGCGCGGCCGTACCGCGATTGCCAGGTTGTTCCCCGAGACGGATGTGGCCGGCAACCCGATCACCTACAAGGGCGATATCACGATGTTCGGCGGCGCAGGCGTGCACACCAACTTCGGTGGTTCGATCCAGATGCTCACCCCCGGCGGCCGCCAGACCTTCGGCATCGAAGGCGCGGCACCACCGTCGACGGCGGGTGTGATCACGCAGGGCGCGGGGGATATCCAGCTGTACTCCCTGGGCAGCATCCTGCTTGGCCAAAGCCGCATCATGACCACCTTCGGCGGCTCGATCATGGGCTGGACCAGCGCCGGCGATATCAACGCCGGGCGCGGCTCCAAGACCACCGTGGTGTACACACCGCCCAAGCGCGTCTATGACAACTGGGGCAACGTGAGCCTATCGCCGTCGGTGCCGAGCACCGGTGCCGGGATCGCCACGCTCAACCCGATCCCGGAAGTACCGGCGGGGGATATCGACCTGATCGCGCCATTGGGCACGATCGATGCGGGCGAGGCGGGGATTCGAGTGAGCGGGAACGTCAACATCGCGGCCTTGCGCGTGGTGAACGCGGCGAATATCCAGACCCAGGGCAAGTCGTCGGGCGTGCCGGCGACAGCGACGGTGAACGCCGGCGCCATGAGTTCGGCCAGCGCGGCGGGGGCGGCGGCGTCCCAGGCGGCCGAAGACGCGGCGCGCAGCCAGCAGGCGGCGGCCAAGCAGGGCCGGGCTTCGATCGTGACCGTGGAGGTGCTGGGGTTTGGCACCGAACCGGTGCCCCGTGAGCCGCAGGAACAGCAGAAAACCTCGGCGTACAACCCCAACAGCCCGGTGCAGGTGCTGGGCGCGGGGCCATTGAGCGAACAGGCGCGGGCGCGTTTGACGGATGAGGAGCGCAAGCAGATTACCTTGTAGGGCGGTGCCCAGACCTCTCGTTGTACCTTGGGGGCGATCACTGATCGCCCCGTTTTTTTGCACGGCGTTGTACCCAATCCAGCCCAAAAAATGCCCCCCTCCCAATTCCGAATGAACCTTTCATGACAAAAGTTCGGTAGCCCATGGCCACTCCCGTCTCTCCTGTGTAACGCGCTCAAGAACACCAGCACGGTGTTGTTCAAGGCGCCGGCTGTACGCCAGGAGTGGGGCAATGGGAACTATGGAACGTTATTCGAAAGTGGGCATGCAGGAGCTCGACCAGCGCCTGTCGAAGATCGTCGAAGCGGCGCGCAAGAAGCCGGTGTCGGTCTATCGCTATGGCGCGCCCTGGGTGTGGATCGTGTCCCAGGACGATTGGCAAGGTGCCTTGAAGGAAGTCTCCAGCTACATCCCCGCCGGCCATTCCCTGGTGTTGCTGCGCCCGCGGATCGACGAGGTGCTCGAACAGCACCGTGAGTGGCTGGTGGCCGAGCCCTCGATGTTGATCGCGCCGCAGACCGTGTTGCAGATATTGCTGCTGCAACTGCTGTACTCGGTGCCCAGCGAGCAGCAACTGCATGAGCAGCTCAATTACAACCTGTTGTTCCGCTGGTTCGTCGGCCTGGACCTGAACCACAAGGTCTGGAGCATTCACGTGCTGACCCGCGACATCGCCACGCTGCTGAGCAACCCGCGTGCGGTGCAACTCATCCAGAAAATCATCGGTGACGTGTTCTGTGGCGCCTTGCTGCACATGCCGGAGTTCTCGTTGAACTTCGCCTTGCTGCACACCTGGCTGGCACGTCACGGCAACACCTCGATCGCCAGCAATTGAGCCGGCCGAACGCCGTAGCAATGACGGCGCAAAAAATCAGCAAGTCAGGGGGCGGTGTGGAGCATCTGTTCAAATCAGCGCTGGCGCTGTGCTGCTTGACGCTTGGGGCCATGGCCCTGCCGGCGCAGGCGCAGGAGCCGGCACGCAGGGTCGACGTCAACGAGTACTTCGTGCGCGGCAATACCGTGCTCGATGCGGCAACCATCGAAGAGGCGGTGTACCCGTTCCTGGGGCCGCAAAAGACCCTCGACGATATCGAAGGCGCCCGCGATGCGCTGCAGAAGATCTACCAGGCGCGCGGCTACCAGTCGGTGTTTGTCGAGCTGCCGGAGCAGAAGGTCGATGACGGAATCGTCTACCTGCAGGTCAGTGAAACCAAGGTCGGCCGGGTGCGCGTGGTGGGCGCCAAACATTACTCGCCGGTGGAGATCCGCGAGCAAGTGCCGGGCCTGGAGGAGGGCGCCGTGCCGGACTTCGCCAGCGTGCAAACCCAGTTGGCCGGGCTCAACCGCAGTGCCGGGCGCCAGGTCACGCCGCTGGTGCGCGAAGGCCAGCGCCCCGGCACCATGGACGTGGATTTGCAGGTCGAAGACCAGAACCCCTGGCACGCCAGCCTTGGCCTGAACAACGACTACAGCGCCGACACCAAGGAACTGCGCTCGGTCGCAACCCTGGGCTACGACAACCTGTGGCAACTGGGCCACAGCATTTCCCTGACCTATTTCACCGCGCCCGAGGACACCTCGAACGCCAAGGTCTGGTCCGGCTCCTACAGCGCGCCGCTGGACGAGCGCTGGACCTTGCAGTTCTCCGGTTACCAGTCCGACAGCAACATCGCCACCATCGGCGGCAGCAACGTGTTGGGCAAGGGCCATTCCTATGGGGTGTCGGCGATCTACAGCCTGCCGGCCGCCGGTAACTGGGCCAATTCCTTCTCGTTCGGTATCGACTTCAAAGACTTCGACGAGCAGATGAAATTCGGGTCCAGCAGCGATCAGGTGCCGCTCAAATACGCGCCGTTCACCCTGGGCTACAACGGCTATCGCTACACCGAACAATCCCAATTGGGCCTGGGCCTGAACCTGATCGTCGGCACCCGCGCCTTCTTTGGCTATGGCAGCGACGCCGAAGAGTTCGACTACAAGCGCTACAAGGCCAGCGCCAGTTTCGCCGTGCTCAAGGGCGACCTCACCTACAGCTACACCTTCGCCAACGATTGGCAGTCGGCGTCCAAGGCCGGCTTCCAACTGGCCTCGGGGCCGCTGGTATCCAACGAACAGTACTCGGCCGGTGGCGCCACCTCGGTGCGCGGCTACCTGGCGGCGGAACGCACCGGCGATGAGGGCGTGCTGCTGTCCCAGGAGCTGCGCACGCCGTCCCTGGCCAAGCTTCTCGGCAGCTATGTGCAGGAGTGGCGTTTCTATGCGTTCGCCGAAGGCGCGCGCCTGCGCCTGCACGACCCGCTGCCCGAGCAAGAAGATGAATACAGCCTGGCCAGTGTCGGCCTGGGCACCCGCGCCAGTTTGAGCAAATGGTTATCCGGCAGCCTGGATTGGGGCTACCCGCTGCTCGATGGACCGAACACCCAGAAACAGGACTCGCGGCTGCACTTCAGTGTGCAGGCGACTTTCTGACTTTTTCTTCCGGAGACTTCACCCATGCAACGCCTATTTCTGAGCCTGTTGATCTGCCTGGGCTTCGCGCTCCCGGCCACCGCCCATGCCTGGTGGCAGGATGACTGGCACTACCGCAAGCAGATTTCGGTAGACACCACCGCCCAAGGCGCCGCGATCAGCCAGGCCCTGGGCCGCACTGCGCTGCTGGTGCGCCTGCACACCGGCAATTTCAGCTTTGACGGGGTCAAGGACGACGGCGCCGACCTGCGTTTTGTCAGCGCCGATGACAAGACCGTGTTCAATCACCAGATCGAGAGCTTCGACCCGCTGATGGGCATGGCGCTGATCTGGGTGGATGTGCCCAAGGTCGAAGGCGGACAGCGCCAGGACCTGTGGATGTATTACGGCAACCAGAAGGCACCGGCCACCGCCAACGGCCAGCTGACCTTCGACCCCAATTACACCGCGCTGTACCACTTTGACGGTGCCAATGCGACGCCGCCACGCGATACCACGGCTTACGCCAACACCGCGCTGAACGCCACCGGCACAAGCATCGACGGCGTAATCGGCCGCGCCTTGCAGTTCGCCGGTGAGCCGCTGCTGTTGCCGGCCAGCCCGTCGCTGCAACACGCCGCCGGCGGCGCGTTCACCTTCAGTGCCTGGCTGCGCCTGGACCAGGCCAGTGGCGAGCAGATCGTTCTGGCGCGTCGCGATGGCGCCCATAGCCTGTTGCTGGGGCTGAACCAGGGCATGCCGTTTATCGAGATCGACGGCCAGCGCGCCGTATCGACCCAACCGCTGAACCCCGGCCAATGGCAGCACCTGGCGTTTACCGCTGAAGGTGAAAAAGTCGCGTTGTATGTCAACGGCCGCGAAACCGCCAACCTTGGCGTGGCAATGCCGGCGTTCACTTCGCAACTGGCCGTGGGCGCCGACCTGCCCCAAGCGAGCAGCACACACCAGCCATTCGCCGGGGCCATGGATGAGTTGCGCTTGTCCAAAGTGGCCCGCCCGGCCGCGTTGTTGCTGGCCGACGCAAATGCTCAGGGCGCCGAGTCGAAACTGGTGGCTTATGGGGTGGATGAGGAACAGTCGGGCATGGGCTTCGGCAGCCTGGGCTTTCTGCTCAACGCCGTGCCGGTGGATGCTTGGGTGATCATCCTGGTGCTGGTGGCAATGATGGTGCAGTCGTGGTTCATCATGCTGCGCAAGAACCGCCAGGTCAGCCGCGTGAGCGCTGCCAACGAGGTGTTCCGCGAGCATTTCGCCCAGATCGGCACGCGCCTGGAGATGTACGCCGATGACGCCCAGTTGGGTGAGCGCCTGACGCATTCCTCGCTGTGGCGCCTGTACCTGGTGGCCGTCAAGGAGATTCGCACCCGCCGCGCCCAGGGCGCCGATACCTCGTCGGTGTCGGCGGCCACCATCGAAGCCATCCGTTGCTCCATGGACGGCGTGCGCACCCGCGAAAACCAGGCGCTCAGCGCCAAACTCTCGACCCTGTCCAACGCCATCGCCGGTGGCCCGTACATCGGCCTGCTCGGCACTGTGCTGGGGATCATGGTGGTGTTCCTCGGCACGGCCATGGCCGGTGACGTGAACATCAACGCCATCGCCCCCGGTATGGCCGCCGCGTTGCTGGCCACGGCCATGGGCCTGTTCGTCGCGATCCCCGCGCTGTTTGGCTACAACCGCCTGATTACGCGCAACAAGGAAGTGAGCGCCGACATGCGCGTGTTTGTCGATGAGTTCATCACTCGCCTGGCGGAGATGCACGGCGAGAGCCAGCACAGTGAAGCGGCGCACCGCCGCGAGCATCACGCGTCGGTTCCGGCCTGAGGAGAATTGCCATGGCTAGCGTAAATGCCTCCCACGACGATGACGATGATGCCGCCGTCGACAGCATCAACATCACGCCCCTGGTGGACGTGCTGATGGTGGTGCTGGTGATGTTTATCCTCACCGCCACCGCCCAGGTCTCGGGTATCCAGATCCACTTGCCCAAGGCCAGCGCCTCGGTGTCGTTGTCAGAGGCCAAGACCAAGGCCATCTCCGTCAATGACGGCGGCCAGGTGTTCCTCGACGCTTACCCGGTGACCCTCGGCGAGCTGGAAGAGCGCCTGCGTATCGAGAAAGCGCTGAACCCGGACTTCCCGGTGATCGTGCGCGGCGATGCCATGGTGCAGTACCAGAAGGTCATTGAAGTGCTCGACTTGTTGCGCCGGCTGGAGCTGTCCCAGGTCGGGCTGGTTACCGGCAAACCGAGCCAGGGCTGAGTCATGACCGCACAGATCCCGATCAGGCCGTTACCGGTCAAGAACACGCCGCCGTTGCGCCCGCTGAAGTGGGGCGCCGGCCTGTTGCTGGGGGCCGTGGCGGCCTGGCTGTTGTGGCAGTGGGCCAATGACATGAGTGGCGTACGCCGCGAAGCGCCGAAGGTGCCGACGATTATCCCGTTGCCGCCACCGCCACCGCCGCCGCCGGAAAAACCCAAGGAGCCCGAGCCCCAGGTGGAAGAAAAAATCCCGGAGCCGGTGCCTACCCCAGCGCCGGAAGAGGTCAAGCCGGCCGAGGAAGCGCCGCCGTCACCGGCCGATGACCTGGCCAACCCGATGCAGATCGATGGCGATGCGCAGTCGGGCAACGATGGTTTCAACATTGGCGCGGGCAAGGGCGGCGGCATGGCCGGTTCCGGCGGCGGTGGCCTTGGCGCCGGCACGTACAAGCAATACCTGGCCGGGGTGTTTCAACGCCTGCTGCGTGAAGACCCGGAATTGCGCAAGAAGGCTTACACGGTGCAGGCGGACTTGTGGCTCAACGCTGAAGGCCAGGTGATCCGCGCCGAGTTGGCCAAGTCCAGCGGCGATGCCCAAACCGATGCCCAGGTGTTGGCGGCCTTGCGCGCGCCCCATGCCACGCAACGGGTGCCGGCTTCGGTAACGCTGCCGGTACGCCTGTCCCTCAAGGGCCGGCGCCCGGATTGATCGAGCACTCTTCAACTGCATTTCTCAACGGTTTTTTACAGGAGTTGCGTACACATGATTTCCCCCGTGAATCGACTGACCCTGGCGGTTGGCATGGTCATCGCGACCCTGGTCGGACAGGCGGCGGCAGCCCCGGTCGCCCCCTCGGAAAACGTCACCATCAACCTGATCCGCCTGCTGGTGCAGCAGGGTGTATTGACCCAGGACACCGCCAACGGGCTGATCGCCCAGGCCGAAAATGAGGCCCGGCAGGCACGCCAGGCCAATGCGGCGCCGACGGTTGCCAGCGGCCCCGCCGCAGCCCCTGGCGACGTGCGCGTGCAGTACGTGCCGCAAGCGGTACGCGATCAGATCCGTGACCAGGTGAAGGCTGAAGTCATGGCGACCGCCAAGCAGGAAAACTGGGCCCAGCCCAATACGTTTCCGGACTGGATCTCGCGCATCAGTTTTGATGGCGATATCCGTTTGCGCGACGAGTCGCGCTATTTCTCGGGCCGCAACGACAACACCATCACCGACTACGCCAAGCTCAACGACACCGGCCCGTACGACGTCAACAAAAACTCCAACACCCGGTTCCCGCCCTTGCTCAACACCCGCGAGGACCGCGAAAACCTGTTCCGCCTGCGCGCACGCCTGGGCATGAAAGCGGTGATTTCGCCGGAATGGACCGCCGGCATCCGCATCGCCACCGGCTCGGACAATAACCCGGTGTCCACCACCCAGACCCTGGGCGGCGGCTTCGGCAAAAAAGACATCTGGCTCGACCAGGGTTACTTGAGCTGGAAAACCACCGATGCCATGACCCTGACCGCCGGGCGCATCGGCAACCCGTTTTATTCCACCGACATGATGTATTCCAATGACCTCAACTTCGATGGCGTGGCGGCGATCTTCAACCACAGCCTCAACAGCGAATGGGGCCTGTTCGGGACCCTGGGCGCGTTCCCGGTCGAATACACCTCCGACACCGCCAGCAGCAATGGGATCGACAAGGAAGACAGCCAGACCAAATGGCTGTTTGGCGGGCAGATCGGCGCAGACTGGAAGATCAACCGCAGCAACCGCCTCAAGCTCGCCGCCGCTTATTACCAGTTCCAGGACATCGAAGGCGAGCGCTCCAGCCCGTGCTCCACATGGAAGGGGGCGGCGGGCTGCGACACCGACGGCACGCGTGTGGCTTTTATGCAAAAAGGCAACACGGTATTCAACCTGCGCAACAACACCACCAACCCGACGGACCCGGCCAAAACGCCGGACCCGCAGTTCGTCGGCCTGGCGTCGAAGTTCGATGTGCTGGACCTCAACCTGGTCTGGGACAGCGAACTGCCGAGCGACTTCAAGCTGCGCACCCAGGGCAACTTCATCCACAACCTGGCCTACGACAAGGGCGAAATGCTCAAGCGCAGCGAAGGCGAGATCGTCAACAACATCAACGGCAACGGCCAGTTTGAAAGTGGCGGCAATGCCTTGATGGTCTCGTTCACCCTTGGCAGTGCGTTGGAAATGCGCAAGCGCGGCGACTGGAACGTGCTGGCCGGCTACAAGTACATCCAGCCCGACGCCTTGCCCGATGGCTTCAACGATTCCTCGTTTCACTTGGGCGGCACCAACGCCAAGGGTTACTTCATCGGCGCCAACTACGGCATCGACAAGAACATCTACGCCAGCGCGCGTTGGTTGAGCGCGTCCGAAGTGTATGGCCAGCCGTTCGAAGTCGATGTGATGCAACTGGAACTCAACACGCGCTTCTGACGCGCAGGGAGATGCCACATGAACATTCGAATAGGCGGGCTGTTGTTGCTGCTGGTCGCCACTGGCGCCTCGGCCGAAGGCATGGAAGAGCGCCTGCGCACCCAACTGCGCAGCACCACCCAGCAGTTGCAGGCGCTGCAAAGTGAACAGGCCCAGGCCAGTGCCGCGCGCCTGGCCGCCGAAACCCAGGCCAGGCAGGCCCAGGCGCAGATCAAGCAATTGACGGCCGAGCTGGAAAAGACCCGTGGCGTGGCCGAGCAACTGGCCGGCCAGCAGCAGAGCCTGCACAGTCAGGCGCAAGCGCAGGTGAATGCGAGCAACGAGCAGATCGGCAAGTTCAAGAAGGCCTACGACGAATTGCTGGTGCTGGCCAAGGGCAAGGAGGCTGAGCGTGCCAGCCTCCAGGCCAGGCTGGCTGAACGTGACACACAAGTGCAGCAATGTTCAGTCAAGAATCAACAGATGTACGGCGTGGCCCAGCAGTTGCTCGCGGCCTACGAAAAAATCGATGTGGCGCAGGTGATGAGTATCCGCCAGCCCTTCGCCAGCAGCACGCGGGTCAAGTTCGAAGAACTGGCCCAGGGCTTTGGCGACGATCTGTACAAGAGCCGTTTTGATGCGCCCCAGGCGGGCGTTACCCATTGATCGACAAGGAAGCACAGAGCATGAGCGAATTGATCACCAGCGTCAGCGTCCAGAGCCTTACCGAGCTGTTGCAGGAAGCCGGTTATCGGGTCAACCAGAGCGAACAGAACGGCATCGTGCAGTTGCTCAGCGCCAGCCAGGGCATCGGTTTTGCGGTGCGCTTCGGTAACCCGGCGACGGAGCAGGGCGCGTACGTAGACTTCACCTACAGCTGCGCGCTGCGGGTACAGGGCGAGTTGCCCGAGGGCCTGGCCCCGGTGTGGAATGCCTCGCGCCGCTTTGCACGGTTGTCGGTGCAGGGCGAATTCTTGCTGATGGAAATGGACGTGGTGGTGGCCGGTGTCGGCGCCACGCACTTGCGCAGCCAACTGGAACTGTGGGATCGCCTGCTGCAGGAATTTATCGTTTACCTGCGTGAGTACAGCCAGCACGCGGCGCAGTTGCAGGCCCAGCCTGCGGCGGTCGCTGAAGAGGCCTCGGCACTGTGAAGAAGCCAACCCTGATGGTCGGCGCGGGTGCGCTGGCCCTGTTGGTGGTGGCGGTGGGCTTGAGCCTGCGCCCGGGCAGCGACCCGGTGGCGGCGCAACAACCGGCGCCCTCGACCAGCCCCGTACCTGGCGTGCCGGCGGTGGCACGCCTGGGCAACCAGCAGATCGACCTGCCGGAACTCAACAGCGTACTGGCCAGCCTGCCGGCCGAAACCCGCGAGCAACTGCGCGGCAACCGTGGCGCCCTGGAAACCTGGATTCGCTCGCGGCTCGCGCAAAAAGCCGTACTCGAACAGGCCGATGCCCAGGGCTGGCGCCAGCGCCCGGAGGTGGAGCAACAGACCCGCGCGGCGACTGAGCAGATCGTGTTTCGCGATTACATGCTGTCGGTCAGCCAGGTCCCGGCCGATTACCCCAGCGCCGCCGAGTTGCAACAGGCGTATGACAGCGGCAAAGCCCAGTGGGTGACGCCGCCGTTGTACCGGGTGAGCCAGATTTTCCTCGCGGTGAGTGACCCGCAAGCCCTCGACGCGGTACGCCGTCAGGCCCAGGAACTGAGCCGCAAGGCCCAGGCCGCACCGGGGGATTTTGCCGCGCTGGCCACGCAATTCTCCCAGGACCCGGACAGCGCCGCGCGCGGTGGCGATTCCGGTTTGCAGCCGTTGCAGCAACTGGTGCCGCCAGTGCGCGAGGCGGTGGCGCGACTCAAGGTCGGCGCAGTCTCGGAGGCGGTGCAGAGCCCGGCCGGGTTTCACGTGCTCAAGTTGATCGCCCAGCAACCGGCACGCACCGCGACCCTCGACGAACTGCGCGAGCGCCTCACCGAGGCGCTGCGTGCCCAGCGCCAGGAACAGATCGCCAAGGCTTACCTCGAAGGCATGCTCAACACCGCGACCTTGAGTATCGACGGCGCCCAATTGAGTAAGGTGCTGGAGTAGACGCCGCACCCCGCATTGGATGCACACGCCCATCAGACAAGGAGTCTCCCATGGCATTACTGGAACCGTCCGGCCCTCAGGGGCCCGCAGCCTATCGCGCAGCGGTCGAGCCACGCGGCCATTGGCTGGCGCTGGCGCATCAGATCGACCCGGAGGTGGCGCGCTACTTTCTGGTGAGCGCGCGTTGCGGCTGCTTTATGCAGGCGGCGCGCAGCCTGAACATCAAGGCGACCTTGCTGCGCAAACGCCTGGCGCAACTGGAGGAACACCTGCGCCACTCGCTGTTCACCTACCAGGGTAACGGCTTGGTGCTCAGTCGCGACGGCTTGCAATTGCAGGCGCAACTGGTCGCCCTGGCCCATCAACGACGCCTGCCGGTGGTAGAGCAACCGTTGATTCGCCTGGCGGTGGCCGAACCGATCCTGCACGACATCCTCGGTCGCGACCTGATCGCCTTGCTGCGCCGCAATGCCAGCGTGCGCCTGGAGATCATCGCCATCGACAGCCAACAGTCCCTGCAAGCGGTGGAGGTGGACGTGGTGCTGTGGTTGTCGGACACCGACGGCCCGATGCCTGGCCCAAGCTTCGCCATCGAACCGCCGCGATCGCTTGCGCGGTTGCAGTATTTGCCGCACATCGCCAAGCGCTATTCGCGCCTGACCACGCGGCCGGACAGCGTCGAGGACCTTGATGACTACATGCTGGTGCAATGGCAGCCCGACGCACAGGTCGACGCCTTGCAGCCGTGGAACCAAGTGGTGCAACGGCGCCTGGCCGCGGTGGTGCAGGTGCATGCCTATTCGCTGATGTTGGAGATGATCCGCTGCGGCGCCTGCATCGGTTTGCTGCCGCACTATATGAGCAGCTTCGACCGGGGGCTGGTGGCGTTGCCGGGGTTGTTGGCCGATAGCATGCAGCGCCAGGTGTGGCTGGCGGTGAACGTGCAGGTGCGCGATGCCGAGGCGGTGCGGGTGATTGTGGAACTGATCGTCGGCACATTCGAGGGGCGGCGGGAGTGGTTTGATTAGCGTTGCGCAACAGCGTTATCTGCGCCAGTCTTGGTGGTCTCGTCCGTTGTGTTGGAGCGAACTGCGATGCAGGGCACCCGTTTGACCCTTATCTGCCATGCCGTCACCCCTTTTCAAAAACAGGGGCGTTTTGCCGCTGACGAGTCGGTGGTGATGGATTGGCGCAATGCGAGCTTATCCCTGGCGGGTCGTTATAAGAAAAACCCGCGCTTGCTGTGTGGGCCGGAAGAGCGCACCCGGCAGACCGCAGGTCTGTTCGGTCGCGACCCGAAGGTCGAAAAAGCCCTGCGTGATGGCGACTGGGGGCGTTGGGCGGGGCAGGACGTCAACGCAGTAGATCGCCACGAATTGATGGAGTGGCTGACCGACAACGCCAGCGCGCCCCACGGCGGCGAGTCGGTCGACAAGGTCTGCGCGCGGGTAGGGCGATGGATGAAGTCGCTCGAACACCACCCCGGCCATGTGGTGGCCGTGACCCATCCCTTGGTGATCCGTGCCGCAATGCTGTACGTCATGCAGTTTCCGATCTCGATGTTCTACCTGATCGACGTCGAACCGCTGTCCGCCACCGAGCTGCGCTTCAACGACGTGTGGCGCCTGCGCCTGGAAGCTCACGCCTGAGTGGGCAAACATGGCAACATTCACGTCCCGCAATGAGAGCAACCCATGAAACGCATCCTGATCATCGGCATTGGCGCCGGCAACCCTGACTACATCACGATGCAGGCCGTGAAGGCGCTGAACCGCACCGACGTGTTTTTCCTGATGGACAAGGGCCAGAGCAAAGACAAGTTGCTCGACCTGCGCCGCGAGATCTGCGACACCTATATCACCGAGCCCGGCTACCGTTTTGTCGAGGCCGATTGCCCCGAGCGCGTGCGCGGCGAGATCGACTACACCACCGCCGTGCAGGACCTCAACCGCGATAAGCAAGCCACCTTCGAGCGCATGATCAACGAGCACATGGCGGACGGTGAGGTGGGCGCCTTCCTGGCCTGGGGCGACCCGGCGCTGTACGACAGCACGATCCGCATCCTGCAGGCGATCCTGGCCAGTGGTCGTTGTGCCTTTGAATTCGAGGTGATCCCCGGCATCACCAGCGTGCAGGCCCTGGCCGCCCGGCATAAGGTGGCCTTGAACCGCATCGGCAAGTCCGTCGAGATCACCACCGGTCGACGCCTGGCGGCGGGGCAGGCCAGTGATGCCGATACCTTGGTGGTGATGCTCGACGCCGAAGACTCCTACCGCACCGTGGCCGACCAGGACATGGATATTTACTGGGGCGCCTACCTGGGCACGCCGGATGAAATCCTGGTCAGCGGCAAGGTCGGCGAGGTAGCTGACGAAATTCATCGGGTGCGCAAGGCGGCGCGCCTGGCCAATGGCTGGATCATGGACACTTATTTATTGCGCAAACCCTGAGGTAGCGTCCCATGTTCAAACCCATTGCCCTCGCCCTGGCCCTGATGGCCGGCGTTGCCCACGCTGATGCCAGGTTGCACACCGATTTGCCGCTCGCGTACCTGGAACAGACCCAAAGCGACGCGCGCAACGAGCCGCTGGTGATTTTTTTGCACGGGTTCGGCAGCGATGAGCAAGACCTGTTCGGCATCAAGGACGCATTGCCTTCCACCTGGACTTACTTGTCGGTGCGTGCGCCGACGCCGGTGCAACCGAACGGCTTTCGCTGGTTCACCAAGACGCCGGGCGACGGCGAATACGATGGGGTAACGGCTGATCTGCAGAGCAGCGCCAAGCTGATCAAGGATTTTGTCGGCAAGGCCACCGCCAAGTACCACACCCAGCCCGACCGGGTGTTCCTGGTGGGGTTCAGCCAGGGCGCGATCATGTCTTACGAGGTGGCCTTGCGTGACCCACCGTTGGTGCGCGGTATTGCGGCGCTCAGCGGCAGCGTGCTGCCGGTGCTCAGGGCCGAGCTCAAGCCGGACGAGCGCTTGGGCAAACTGGCGATCTTTATTGGCCACGGCACCCTGGACCAGGCGCTGCCGTATGACTCGGCGACGCGGGCGAATGAGGTGTTGGTGGGGTTGGGGCTCAACCCCGAGTTTCATGGCTACCCGGGGATGAACCACACCATCAGTGAGGCGGAAGTGCAGGACCTGAAGGCCTGGCTGGAAAAAAGCCTGAAATAAAGGGGGGCAAACCTGTGGCCCCCACATTGGCTATTCACTGTTGGGGCGATCGGGTTACTTATTGCCGGTGATTTGTTTCACCAGCGCCGCATGCCCCTTGGCATCATCGGCCCGCGAGATTGCCTGGATCACCACCAGTTGGTTGCCCGAACCACCGAGAAACGTGGAGTTCAGGGTTTTGCCGCCACCCTGGGTGGCGGTGCTGTCCACCTGGCGCAGGCCGAGGCCCTTGACGGTGAGTTTTTTCTCGGCCTGTTTTTTGAAGTCGGGCAGGGCGGCGCTCTGGTCCTTGACGAAACCGGCCACCGCGCCATCGAGGAACTGCGGGTCGTTGTCGCCGATCTTGACCCCGTCTTTACGCACGGTTTCGGCGACGATCACTACACTTTTTGTGGTCTGGCTGGCGTACATCGTGCCCTGGGTGTCGGCGGTGCCATCCTCGGCCTTGCCGGCCGGCAGGGTGTCGGCGGTGTAGGCCTTGGGCAGAGTGAACGTGAACTTGCCGCCCAGGGTGGAGACGGTCTGGGTGGTCGGTTTGGCGGCGGCGAACACGCTGCCGGCGGTTAGCGCAAGGGCCAGCAGGGCAGCGGTCTTGGTGAAGGTGGCCATGAAGCGCTCCAAGGGATGAACGAGATTGCGGAGCATTCTGTCAGAAAATTCGCAATATCGTTCATCCGCAGCGTCACACCTTGTCGGACTCTTCCTCAAGTCTGTCCATTTCAAATAGCCGCGCCAGTTCCGCACGGGCTTCCTGGGCGGTTTGCATGACTTTGGCCGCGTCGTCGTACACCGCGTGCTGGGCGGCGAGTACTTGCAGGTCGTGGTTCTTGAAGCGGTTGATGCGTGCATCGGCCTGGGCCTGGCTCAACCCCAGGCCCACCAGGGTGCGGCGGCTCATTTCCAGGCTGGAGTAGAAGGTTTCGCGAACCGGCGAGGCGTCCAGGTCCACCAGGCGGTGTACGTGCTGGCGGTTACGGGCGCGGGCGATGATCTTCATGTGCGGGTAGAGGTTGCGCACCAGTTCCGCGGTCTTGATGTTGATCTCCGGGTCGTCCATGGCGATCACAAAGAACTCGGCCTGGTCGACCTTGGCCGCGTGCAGGATCTCGGGGCGTTGCGGGTCACCGTAAAACACCGGCATGCCGCCGAAGCTGCGGGTCAACTCGATGGTTTCCACCGAGGTATCGAGGGCGATGAACGAGATGTTCTGGGCGCGCAGGATCCGCGCGACGATCTGGCCCATGCGGCCCATGCCGGCGATCACCACGCGCGGCGCGTCGCTTTCGATGGCGCGATATTCCTCGGGCACTTCCACTGCTTTGACCTTGGGCTTGAACAACTTCGGGCACACCAGCAACAGCAGCGGCGTGACCGCCATGGACAGGGTAATGGTCAGCACGAGGATGTCGTAGAGGTGGGGTTCGAACAGGCCCTGGTCACGGCCGATCTTGAACACGACAAAGGCGAACTCACCGCCGGCGGCCAGCACTACGCCAAGGCGCAGGGCGCTTTCGCGGTTGAGGTCGCCCACCAGCCGGCCCACGGCATAGAGCAGCGGCAGCTTGAGGCCGATCAGCAGCAGGGTCAGGCCGATCACCACCAGCGGTGAACTGATCAGCAGGCTGAGGTTGGCGCCCATGCCCACACTGATAAAGAACAGCCCCAACAGCAGGCCCTTGAACGGTTCGATCTGGGATTCCAGTTCATGGCGGTACTCCGAATCCGCCAGCAGCAGGCCGGCAAGGAAGGCGCCGAGGGCCATGGACACTCCCACCAGCTCCATCAGCCAGGCCGTCCCGATCACCACCAGCAAGGCGGTGGCCGTGGACACTTCCCGCAGCCCGGTCTTGGCGACGATGCGAAACACCGGGCGCAGCAGGTAACGCCCGCCGATGATCACCACGGCGATGCTGCCGAGGATCTGTAGCACGTGCTGCACGCCTTCGGCTTCGGTGGTGGGGTGATCACTGCCGGCCAGCAGCGGCACCATGGCGATCAGCGGGATCGCGGCGATGTCCTGAAACAGCAGAATCGCAAAGGCCAGCCGGCCGTGGGGCTGGTTCAGCTCCTTGCGCTCGGCCAGGCTTTGCAGGCCAAACGCCGTGGACGACAGCGCCAGGCCCAGGCCCAGCACGATGGCGCTGTTCCAGGCCTGGCCAAATACCCAAAGCGCCACCGCACCCATCACCACCCCGGTCAACAGCACCTGGGCCAGGCCGACACCGAACACCGCCTTGCGCATCACCCATAAACGCTTGGGCGACAGCTCCAGGCCGATGATGAACAGCAGCAACACCACCCCCAGCTCAGAGAACTGCGCGACACTTTGCGGGTTGCCGATCAGGCCCAGTACCGAGGGGCCGATGATCACACCGGCGAACAGATAACCGAGCACCGCGCCCAGTTGCAGGCGCTTGGCCAGCGGCACGGTGAGCACAGCGGCGAGCAGGAACACCACCGCTGCTTGTAACAGGTTGCCTTCATGGGGCATTGCGAACTCCAGGATCTTTAAAGCCAATCAACAGGTGCGTATTAGAGCGCTTTTTACATTTCGAAAATTGTGTTTTTGCGGCATGTCGGGGGATGCCTCGCCATTTCTATGGGCTGATGGCGCTTATTGAGCCTCTTCAGGCGCCAGGACCCGCGCCGGTCAGGATTCACCGTCCTGTCGCTCACCCTTTGTTACTATCGCTGCCCCCGTCACCAGGAGTCACCGCCCCATGCAACGCCAGTGGGATGAAATGCACCGCACCCGCAAACCCACGTTCGTACTGTGTGGCGAGCCCCGGGGCGATGTGCTCAATCTCTATGTCCATGGTTATTCGGCGTTCTTCAATCGCCAGCAACTGGGCAATTTCAAGGCGCAACTGGCGAGTATCGAAGGCTCCACCAACCTGATGCTGTTCTGGCCGGCGGGGCACTTTCTGGAAAACCTGTTTGCGCCCTTCAAGGAGGTGATCGCCGCGATGCTCGGCGGCGGCGTGGGGGCAGCCACCGTGGGGGTGGGCAAGGCGATCGCGTATTTTCTTGATCACTACAAAAGTGTCGAGGCTCGGGTGGACGAGGTGGCCGGCAGCTTACTGCCGGAACTGGCCGCCTACCTGCACGGTGAGTCGCTGCAGGTGCGGCGCATCAACCTGATCGGCCATTCCCTGGGCGCGCGGATTCTGGTCAAGAGCCTGCTGGCCAGCCCCGAAACCGCACGGGAGCTGCCGTTGGATAACCTGCTGCTGATGGGCGGGGCGATTTGTACGTCGAGCCCTTGGGATGAAGTGGCGGCACCGCTCAAGGGGCGGGTGATCAACTGCCATTCCAGCAAGGATTGGGCCCTGGCCCTGAAACCCGATACCGAGCGCTGTATAGGCCGTTATGCCATCCCGCTGACGCCGGCGCTGAAGACCAAGGTCAGCAATGTGCATTTGGCCAGCTTCGACCACGCCGCCTACTGGCCGCAGTTGCAAACGGTGGTGCAGTACACCGACCTGTTGCAGGAGCGGCGCGGCCTGATCCGCTCCGACCAGCGCAGCGCCGAGGTGCGTTTTGCCGAGGAGGACGCAGACTTGTTCCCGGCCCTGGTGCGGGCGCGGCCGGAGGAACTGAAGTTCCTGGCCGAGTTGATGGCGCAAAAACGCAGCGCGTCGATTGATGCCGGCGTGCGCGAGCCGCTCAAGTTGGCCATCGAGTTACAGCGCATGGGCGGTGACAGCTTTATGAACCTGGCCCGTGGCCATGGCGTGGGTTATCGCCAGATCGCCGAAGCCGTGGCGCGACGCCTGGGCATCAGGTTTGAGCAGCCGCTTGACAGTGTGGTGCTGGCAGACATTGAAGCTCAGGTGGCCGAAACACTCATCGAGCAGTACAAGGACAAGCTCAGCAACGCCGATCGGCAGGTATTCGACGCCGAGCTCCGGGCCGCCGCGCAAAAAGAGCAGGGCGTGTTCCATCGCATCGACGTGAGCCGTACGGCCACTACCGCGTTGAGCGGTACGGCATTGGCCGGGTTGACCGGGTTTATCCTGCGCCGGGGCGCGGCCACGGCTATTCCAGTGGTGGGCCAGGCGTTGGCGGCGGCCATGCTGTTGGTGAGCGGTGTACGGGCGTTTTCCGGCCCGGCCTATTCGATCACTACCCTGGCGGTGCTGGTGATCGGGGTGATTCGCCAGCGCATGGAGCGTGAAGCGCTGAACCAGGAGATGGACTTGGTGGTGCAGGTGGTGGAGGCGTTTGACTTGCCCCGTGACACGGTGATGCGCACGGTTGCATCCGACTGATAAGCTGCGCGCCTGTTTAGTGTGTTTGCCTGGGATACCGCGTGAAATTCAGCCTGCCGAAAATCGCTACCGCCCCGTTCTGCCCGCCGGAAGTGGCCGGTTCTGTCGCCGTCGACCCCAAGGCTTCGTTCTTCAAGCGCATCCTCATGTTTGCGGGCCCCGGCCTGCTGGTGTCCATCGGCTATATGGACCCCGGCAACTGGGCCACCGCTATCGAAGCCGGCTCGCGCTACGGCTACAGCCTGTTGTTTGTGGTACTGCTCGCCAGCTTGGCGGGGATGGCGGTGCAGTGCCTGTGCTCGCGGCTGGGCATCGCCACCGGCAAGGACTTGGCGCAACTGTGCCGCGAGCGCTACAGCAAGCGCTCGGCCCGCACCCAATGGGCGCTGGCGGAGATCTCCATCATTGCCACCGACCTGGCCGAAGTGCTCGGTTGCGCCCTGGCGTTTCACCTGCTGCTGGGGGTTTCGCTGACCACCGGCATTGTGATCACGGCGTTCGATACGTTGTTGGTGCTGGCCCTGCAAAACCGCGGTTTTCGTCGCCTGGAAGCGATCATGCTGGCGTTGGTGGCAACCATCGGCGTGTGTTTTTTTATTGAACTGGCGTTGATCAAGCCTTACTGGCCCGACGTGTTCAGCGGCTTCGCGCCGTCGCTGTCAGCCATCAGCGATGCCGCACCGCTGTACCTGGCCATCGGTATCCTGGGTGCCACGGTGATGCCCCATAACCTCTATTTGCACAGCTCGGTGGTGCAGACCCGCCTGATCGGCAAAGACCTGGCCAGCAAACAGGACGCGGTCAAACTGGCGCGTATCGACACCATCGGCTCCCTGGCCTTGGCCTTGTTGGTCAACGCCGCGATCCTGGTACTGGCCGCCGCTGCTTTCCACAAGACCGGGCATACCGACGTGGTGGAAATCCAGGACGCCTACCACCTGCTCGACCCCTTGGTAGGAGGGGCATTTGCCAGCATCCTGTTCGGTATCGCCTTGCTGGCGTCCGGGCAAAGCTCGACGTTTACCGGCACCATCGCCGGGCAAGTGATCATGGAAGGCTACCTGAACCTGCGCATTCCCTGCTGGCAACGCCGCCTGATCACCCGTGGGCTGGCGCTGATCCCGGCATTTCTGGGCGTGTGGCTGATGGGCGATGACGCGATCGGCAAGTTGCTGATCCTGAGCCAGGTGGTGCTCAGCCTGCAGTTGCCGTTTGCCCTGTACCCGCTGATCCGCATGACCGGCGACAAACAGCTGATGGGCGCGTTCGTCAATCGGCTTCCTACCAAGGCGTTGGTGTGGTTGCTGTTTGCGGTGATCAGTGGGGCGAATGGGTGGTTGATAGGGCAGTGGCTGTTCTGATCGAACAGTGGGGCCTCACGGATTTGGTAGTTTGACCGAGTGTTTTTGCTTCACCCCAGGGCACGGTCATCAGGTGGCTTGCGCCCTGTTTTGGCCAGGCGACGATGAGATTCGCTTACCGATCCCAATACGGGACCGTCCCAAAACACGCCACAAAGTAGTCAATCACGGTCCTGACCTTCAGCGACAAGCGCCGGCTCCCCGGCCACAACGCCGCGATCTGCTGCGGCTCCAGCGTGGTTGCCACCTGATAGTCGGTCAGTACCGCTTGCAAGGTGCCGGCACGCAGGCTGTCACCGATCAGCCAGGATGGAAACACCACCAGGCCCAGACCCTGTTCGGCGGCGTGGGTGAGGGTGTCGGCATGGTTACCGGTGATCGGGCCTGTGACGCTGTAAGGCGTCCAGTTGCCCTGGTCGCGGCGCAAGAACCAGCGCTCCTGGCCGTTGACGCCTTTGTAGGCCAGGCATTGATGGTTGGCCAGTTCGTCTGGGTGCGTGGGCGTGCCATGTTTTGCCAGGTAGGCGGGGCTGGCGGCGATGCGGAAACGCTGGGGCGCAAAAATACGCGCCTGCATGCTGGAATCATTGAGCACGCCGATGCGAAATAGCAGGTCGGTGCCGTCTTGCAACGGGTCGACGAAGGTGTCGGTTTGCTGGATATCCAGTTGCAGCTTCGGGTAGCGCCGACACAACTCGCCCAGCCAGGGCGAAAGATGGCGCTGGCCGAACACCATCGGCGCGTTGATGCGCACCAGCCCACTGGGTTCGCTGTCCTGTTCCTGCAACGCCTGGCTGGCGGCTTCCAGCTGTTCGAGCATCAAGCGTGCATGCCGCCCCAGTAAGCGCCCGGCTTCGGTGGGGCTGACGGCGCGGGTATGGCGATAGAGCAATTGCTGGCCGACGGCGTGTTCCATGAGTTGGATTTGCCGCGAAATCGAGGAGGGCGCCAGGCCCTCGCGGCGCGCCACTTCGGAAAAACTGCCGTGGTCCAACACCGCGACGAATAGGCGCAGCGCCTTGAAACTCAATTCATTCAAACCCTGCATCGTGGCTCCAGGCTGTGCGTTTTACGCAAAGGTGTTGTCGGCATGCTCCCATTTATCGCACAGGACCACCACCGGATAATGCGCGCCATCCAATTCTTTGTTGAAGCGCAGGTGATGTATGCGAGCCAGTTCTGTCGAGGGTGTGGCGCAAGCCGCGCCAAAAAATAACCTTCTGCGGTTGTTGTTACTGCCGCTGGTGATCCTGGCGGGCATGGGCTTGTCGGTCGAGGCCGGTTTGCTCGGGCCGCTGGGTGAGCAAGTGGGGCATTTGTGGGCAACCTTGAGCATCTTTGGCGTGGGCTCGGCGATTCTGGTCTTGCTGCTGCTGTTCAGCGGCCCGCAAAAAGGCCCGGCGCTCACTGAGCTGCCACGCTGGCAACTGATCGGCGGCTTGCTGGGGCCGATTTACGTGGTGGTGCTGACCCTGGCTACGCCGCACATCGGTATCGCCATGACCATGATCGCGATTCTGTCGGGGCAGGTGGGCAAGAGTGTGTTGATCGACCACTTCGGCTGGTTCGGCGCGGCGCGCAAGCGCGTCAACGGCGAGCGGTGGATTGCGCTGGCGTTGATTGTGGCGGCACTGGTTTTGATTGCACGAGGGTAAGCGGATGAATCTGATGATGTTATTGGTCGTGGTGGTGGCCGCCGGCGCGGTATTGAGCGTGCAAGCGGCCATCAACGGTCGCTTGGGCCAGACGGTCGGCGTGCTGCGCAGCAGCCTGGTGACCTTTGCGGTCGGCGCGCTGGTCACGGCGCTGTTGATTTTCTTCTTTGAACCGGCACAGGCAGTGAGTTTGCTCGACGTACCGAAATGGCAGCTGACGGGCGCGCTGTTTGGCGTGGTGTACATGATGGTGATGGTCGGTGCGGTGCCGGTGGTCGGTGCGGCGGTGGCGACCGTGGCAGTGATCACGGGGCAGTTGGCCATGGGCATGTTGATCGATAACTTCGGCTGGCTGGGCAATCCTGCCATCGAACTGTCCGGCAGCCGGTTGTTGGCGATGGCGTGCCTGGCGCTGGCGCTGGTGTTCATGTACCGCAGCAACACGCGCACCGACTGATGGTTTGAACGATCGGCATGAGCCCGCAGTCATTGCTTAAGGTGCCGGCGCTCGCCGCACCGGGACGACCATGAAAGAGGAGTCTGAACATGCCAGATCAAACCTGTGCCTGCCCACACTGCAAATGCGTGCTGGGCGCCGACGCGGTCATGAAAGACGGTAAGGGTTATTGCTGCCAGGGCTGTGCGCAACACCATGCCCATGGCGAGCCTTGTGCTTCGGCCACGGGCTGCGAGTGCGCCAAGTCGGCTCATGGCTGAAAGCCAAAACCGTGTGGGGGCGTATGTGCTCCCACACGTTAGTGTGCCGCGGCTATTGGGTTTCCAGCTCAAGCCTCAGGCTGTGGTCCGACAGGCGTTGACGATCCTTGACGACCCCGCTGGTGCGACGGCCTTCGAGCGCAAACACCACGGTCTGCGCATCGTGCAAGTCTTCCGGCAACGGCTGGAACACCTTGACCACCAGCCAGCCGGGTCGTCGTTGCACGCTCACCTGGCATTCGACGTGCTTGGCCAATGGCCCAAACAGCGTGTCCTGGGTGTAGTCAATGCGCGCCTTGCCATTGAACAGTGCGGGTAAATTCATGCTGTTTTCTCCTTGATCACGCCTGGGCGCGCGCGTCCGAGCGGCGCCATTGCACGTTGGTGATGCCGAACTTTTCGGCCTGCTCCCGGCTGGTCTTCTTGACCTGCTCGCGAGCGAAGCGGCCGATACGCCCCACGCCGGCGTCGCAGCTCGCCCAATGCCAGGCTTCCAAGGCATCGAGCTTTTCCAGCCGGATAATGAATGACTTGGCTTCGCCATGAAGGGTGTAGTCGATTACAAACAGTTTTGCGTTATTCATTGGTCCATCAATCCTGTGGTGTAAACAAGTGATCCCCGGGGCCTGTAAAAATTCACTCGGATTGTCGAGCGGTCATCATTACCATGGTGGCCTGTCCCTCCAATGATGTGCGCCCTATGGCCCTGGCTGCGCCCCCCGATTTGAGTGATCACGCCGTCCCCGTGCAACCTTTGGCGCGAACCTATCCGCGTGGTTTGTATGTGGAGCGCCACAGCCACGACTGGGGCCAATTGCTGTATGCCATGAGCGGGGTGATGTGGGTCGAGACACCTCGCGAAGCCCTGGTGGTGCCACCCCAGCGCGCGGTATGGCTGCCGCCGGGGGTGGAGCATGGGATTCGCGTGGTCTCGGACCTGCAGATGCGCAATATCTACCTGCGCCCGGCCCTGGCGACGACGCTGGACAGCCAGGTGCAAGTGATCGAGGTGGGTGGGTTGCTGCGCGAGCTGATCGTCACGCTGGTGGAGGAGGGGGACGGCGACGATGCGACGTACTACGACGCGGTGGTCGGCCTGGCCCTGTTGGCGTTGCAACGGGCGCGGCGTTCGCAGATCCGCATCGCCATGCCGCCGGACACCGACCGTCGTCTGGTCAGTGCATGCCAGGCGGTCATGGCCGCGCCGTCCCTGGATATCCCGTTCGAACAGCACGCCGAAACGGCCGGTGCCAGCGTGCGCACCTTGGCGCGGCTGTTTCAGAGCCACCTGGGCATGGGGTTCGCCGAATGGCGCCGCCAGGTGCAACTGGCCACGGCGGCGGCCGAGTTGATCCAGGGTCGGCCGGTCAACGGTATTGCCCGCTCCCTGGGCTATTCACCGAGCAGTTTCAGCGACATGTTCCGCCGTGAACTGGGTGTTGCGCCTTCGCAGTACACCGGCTGAGGTTTGGCCGAAAGGCTGAAGCAGTTGGCCGATGGCGATACGCGGGGCTGCTTAGACTAAGCCCATCCACCCACACGGCGTTGCCCCCATGAATTACCTGATTTCCCTCGCCATCGGCCTGTTGGTCGGCGTGATCTACGGTGCCCTGGATTTCCGCTCACCCGCACCGCCCGCCATCGCCCTGGTGGGCCTGACGGGCATGCTGCTAGGCGAAAAACTGTGGCCCATGGGGCGGCAGCTGGTCAGCGGTTGGTTGTCTTGACTCCTTTTTCCTGCGATGGATGTTGCCCATGAAAGCCCTGCAATTTTCTGCCACCGGCGACCTCGCCGCGCTGAGCCTTGTTGACGTTGAAACCCCGGTGCCGGCTGCCGGCGAGGTGCTGGTCCGGATCAAGGCGGCGGGCCTGAACCCCAGTGATGTCAAGAACGTGCTCGGTCGCTTCCCCTACACCACGCTGCCACGTATTCCCGGCCGGGATTTCGCCGGTGTGGTTGTTGAAGGCCCGCAGGCGCTGCTGGGTCGGGACGTTTGGGGTACCGGCCGCGATCTGGGTTTTTTCGCCGACGGCTCCCACGCCCAATACCTCAGGGTGTCGGCCAAGGGGGTGGCGCATAAGCCCACGCATCTGAGCTTTGCCCAGGCCGCCAGCCTCGGCGTGCCGTACACCACCGCGTGGGACGCGCTGGAGCGCAGCGGTGTGGGCAAGGGCACGCGGTTGCTGGTGATCGGCGCGAACGGTGCCGTGGGCAGTGCGGCGCTGGCCTTGGCGAAGATCCGCGGTGCCCAGGTGCTGGCGGCGGTGCGCAAAGCCGATCAGGCCGAGGCATTGCAGGCGCAAGGTATGCAGGCGATTGTGCTGGGCGAGCCGCAAGGTTTGGGCGCGCAGGTCAATGCCGTATACCAGGGCGGCGCCGACGTGATCTTCGACACCACGGGTTTCTGGCTGCCCGCCGCCGTCGCAGGCCTGGCACCGTTCGGTCGCATCGCGATCATCGCGGCCCCGGTGGACGGCCACGTGCAGTTGCCGGCCCTGGCGCTGTACCGCAAGGGCGGGTCGGTGGTGGGCATCAATTCATTGCTTTATAACTGCGAGCAATGCGCAGTGATGCTGGAGCAGTTCGGGCGCTTTTTCGATGAAGGTTCGCTGCCGTTGCCGACGGGATTGCGTGAAGTGGCGCTGGTGGACGGCGTGCGCAGTTACCAGGAAGTCAACGGCGGCAGTGTGGATAAGATCGTCTTCCTGCCGTGATACGAGCCAAGTGTGGGAGGGGCAAAACCCCCTTCCACAGCTTGATTTTGACTAGGCGTCGGGCACGCCTTTTTCCCAGGCCGACCAGTTCTTGAGGATCGCCTGTACCAGTGGGTTACCCGTGCGGTAGAGGTTTTCCAGCGCCGGTACAAACCCGCCCTGGTCCGCGTACTTCAACAGGTTATCCACTTCGCTGTAGCCTGGGTAAGGACGGTCGAAATCGGAACCCGCGCGCACCACGGCCAGGCGCTGGATATCCACCAAGCCTTCACGGCTGGCGCGCAGCAGCGCCTCGTAGGTGGAGTTGTCTTCCTGCTGGGTGGTGCAGTATTCGCCTTTGTTGTCCGTGAGTAATCGGGTCCAGACTTCGGCGCGTTCGCTCAGGCGCGTGCCGGAGAACCAGGTATTGCCCGCCAGCGTGTCGCAGCGGGTGACCTGCGGCGGTTGGTTGGCGGGGGCGGCGGGGTAGTGTTTGCGCCAGGCGGTCGATTCCTTGCTCTCTGTGAGTTCAACCTTGTGCGACAGGGCAAAGGCCTTGGCCTGCAGTTTGGGGTTGAGTTCGAACACTTCGGTCTTGTAGTCCAGCGGCGGCTTTTCGTTGGGGCCTTTGGTGTTGATGCCGATGTAACCGGTCGGCCATTCCTTGGGCGCATCGCGCGAGTCCAGCTCCCACTGAGTGCCGAACTCCACCAGGTAGTGCGCCCAGGCGGCGGTGCCGATCGTGCCGTGCTTGGGGTTGATGCCGGCGATTCCGGCGACCAGAAAGTAGCTCTGGCGCAGGTCGAAACTGGGCGACAAGGCCAGCGCCAGGGTAGATGCGGCGGCGTTGGTCTGGCCCATGCCGGTCACCAGCAGGCACACCTCTTGGGTGTTACAGCGGATCACCGGGTATTCGGCGGACAGGCCCGGCACGCGCACTTCCTGTTTGAGTTCCAGGCGATCGATCCAGGTTTGCGCCTCGGGGGCGAACATGGTGATCAGCATCACCTTGGGTTTGATCGGCGCGTTTTGGGCGAGCGCCACATGGGGTAGCAGGGCAAGGCCTGCGGCTATCGAGAGGTGGGTAAAGGTATTCATCTAAAGCTCCTTGATCAGAATTGATAGCCCACGCCGGCGTAATAACCCCAGCCGTCTGAGCGCGCGCGGAAGTTGCCTTCGCCGAAATTCAACTCGCTGCCATCCTCCCAATTGCCGCCGTTGTGGAAGTAACGGCCGACCAGCGTGAAGCGCAGGTGGGTGAAGGAATACAGCAGCACGTTGGTCGCCACGGTGGAGTTGGCGGTGCGTGCCGGGTTGTCCTTGTGCAGGTTTGAGCCGAAATCGTGGTTGGTGAAGCCGATGTACGTCAACGAGGCGCCGTTGTCGAACGAGGCGATGGGCACGATGTACTTCATCTGCGCGCGGTAGCCGTCCCAGGAATATTCGTTGCTGGCGCCGTAGTTCTCCCACTGGTAACGCCCGTAGAAGTTGGCCGACAAGTTGACCCGCGAGTGGGTGTCGATATCGGTACCCAGGCCGCTGTACAGGGTGTTGGCGCGGTTTTGCTTATTGCTGCCGTGGTCGTAGATCCAGTCGAATGCCACGTACCATTCTTTGAACGGGCCGATGGCCAGGCTGCGACCGGCCAGGTAATCGATGGAAATACGCGGTTCATGCTCCATGAACACCGGCGAGCCATGGTCCCATGCACCTTTGTCATTGCTGTTACCGATGCCGAGGATCTTAGGCACGTCAATGTAGCCGTACAGCTCGAAGGGGCCCTTGCGGCCGAAGTACTCGTATTCCAGGTAGACATCGTCCTGCGGCTTGGGGCCGAAGCTGATGTCTTTGCTGCCGATCAGCGTCAGGTCCTGGTTGAACCACTCCGACAGATAGACGTTTTTTTTCGCCGGGGTGGCTTCAGGGGCCAGGGTTTCGCCCTGTGCTGAGTCATTGGAGGGGGATTCCTGCGCCAAAATGGGTGCGCTGAGTACTCCCGTAACGGCGGCCAGTAGCAAGGAAACACCAAAGCAAGCACGAGGCCTTGAGGTGAAGTGCATTGAAAATCCCTATTCGTACGCGATGTGAACCCGCTTCTGCGAGTGGTGGCGAACTTGGCGAGCAAGCTCTTATCGCAAACGTTTGCACACGCTGTACCAACTTTACTCAACAGCTTGAATGAGCTGACAAAAAGCCGGATTAGTCGACCTTTCGATCAGAAATGACTGGGTGTCATTTGTTCGCTGCGATTGAACAGGTGCATGGCGGTTTCACGGCGATATTCGCTCGGTGTCTGGTTCATCTCGATACGAAAGTGCCGGTTGAAGTTGGACAGGTTCGCGTAGCCCACTTCAAAACAGATATCGGCCACTGACATATCGCTTTGCAGCAACAGCCGGCAGGCGCGCTGCACGCGGAATTTGCGCATCAGGTCAATAAAGCCGTGGCCGGTATTGCGCTTGAAAAACCGCGAGAAGCCTGGTTCGCTCATCTGCAGTTGCTGGGCGATCACCGACAGGCGCAGGTCGCCGGTGAGTTCGCGCATGAGGTAGTCGAAGGCCTTGTTGATGCGTTCGGCGCTGCGTGCGTCGAGCGTGGGCGCATAGCAGGGGCTGGCCAGGGGCTTGGTGTGTGCAGGGGGCGCGTTTTTCAGTGTGTCGAGCAGTTGCAGGAACAGGATCAGCCGCTGCAGGCCATGGGCGCGGCCGATGTCTTCCATCAAGCGGGCGGCTTCTAGCGCGGTGGCGCCGCTGAACTCCAGGCCGCGCCGCGCCTGCTCGAACAGCGCTTGCAGATCGCCCAGTTCCGGCAGGGTCTTGCGCAGGGCGAGGAGGGCGGCGCCGTCGAACTGCAGCACCACATCGCGTCCGCTCAGATGTTCGCCGGGCGCCAGTTCGCCGATCCAATCGTGTGGCAGGTCCGGGCCGATCAACGCGACATGGCCGGCACCGAACGCGCCGATATAGTCGCCCGCCACCAACTTGCCGCTGCCCTGGCGGATCAGGTGGATCTCAAATTCGGGGTGGTGGTTCCAGCGCGCCAGGTCGTAGGGGTAATCATGCTCGAACCAGCGGAAGCAGTGATCCGGCTCCGGCAGGATCACTTCGAGTTCGGCGGGGCGGTGTTCAAACAGTTGGGCGCGGCTAACGGGCATGGTGCTGTCGGTTTTTTATTGGAATGCCCTAAAAATACGCGCCCCAGGCCTTCAGGCGCTACCCTCGATGTTGTCCGGCACTGGTACTTTTTTGATCCTGGGGGCGTGGTTAAAAAAGTATCACCTGGGCATCCGCCATTCGTTTGTGAGGGGTTGGCCAAGCTGCTGTAATCGGCGCTCACAACAAAAACAACAGGTGGAAACCGCCATGCTCCCGAAGTGTAAAGCCACGTTCCCCACAGCACTGTGCCTGCTCTGCGGCCTGGCCTTGGCCCTGCCCAGTCATGCCGCCGAGACCGTGACCATCGCCACGGTCAACAACAGCGACATGATCCGCATGCAGCGCCTGTCCAAGGTGTTCGAGCAGCAGCACCCGCAGATCAAGCTCAACTGGGTGGTGCTCGAAGAAAACGTGCTGCGCCAACGCCTGACCACCGACATTGCCACCCAGGGCGGCCAATTCGACGTGCTGACCATCGGCACTTACGAAACCCCGCTGTGGGGTACCAAGCAATGGCTGGAACCGCTGAGCCAGCTGCCGGCCGATTACGACGTCGAGGATATTTTCCCCTCGGTACGCCAGGGGCTGTCGGTCAATAACACGCTCTACGCCCTGCCGTTCTACGGTGAAAGCACCGTCACCTATTACCGCACCGATCTGTTCAAAAATGCCGGCCTGAGCATGCCCGCGCACCCCACCTGGACCCAACTCGGCGAGTTCGCCGCCCAGCTCACGGCTAAGGATAAGGGCGAATACGGCATGTGCCTGCGCGGCAAGGCCGGCTGGGGCGAAAACATCGCGCTGTTGAGCACCATGGCCAACGCCTTTGGTGCGCGTTGGTTCGATGAACAGTGGAAGCCCGAGCTGACCAGCCCCGAGTGGACCGCCGCCGCCAACTTCTACGTCAATACCCTCAAGCAATATGGCCCGCCGGGCGTGTCCAGCAATGGTTTCAATGAGACCCTGGCACTGTTCAACAGCGGCAAATGCGCCATTTGGGTGGATGCCAGCGTCGCCGGCTCCTTTACCACGGATGCCAGCCAGAGCAAGGTGGCCGACCGTGTCGGTTTCGCCGCCGCGCCCACAGAAGTTACGGACAAAGGGTCCTCCTGGCTCTACGCGTGGTCCCTGGCGATCCCGGCCACCTCCAAGCACAAGGACGCCGCCAAGGCCTTTATCACCTGGGCCACGTCCAAGGCCTACATTCAACTGGTCGCCGACACAGACGGCCTCACTAACGTACCGCCCGGCACGCGCCAGTCCACTTACAGCGACGCCTACTTGAACGCCGCGCCGTTCGCCCAGGTGACCCTGCAAATGATGAAGCACGCCGACCCCGCGCACCCGTCGGTCAAGCCGGTACCGTACGTGGGCATCCAGTACGTGACCATCCCCGAGTTCCAGGCCATCGGCACCTCGGTCGGCAAGTTGTTCTCGGCGGCGCTGACCGGTGGCATGACGGTTGATCAGGCGTTGATGCAGGCGCAATCGACCACAGAGCGCGAAATGAAACGCGCCGGATACCCGAAGTGATTGTTACAGGACATCCTCATGAAACGACTTGAAGGTAAAAGTGCGCTGATCACCGGATCGGCGCGCGGGATCGGCCGCGCGTTTGCCCAGGCATATATCGCCGAAGGCGCCACCGTCGCCATCGCCGATATCAACCTGCAACGCGCCCGGCAAACGGCTGCCGAACTGGGGCCACAGGCCTACGCGGTGGAGATGGACGTCACCGACCAACTCTCCATCGATGCCGCGATGAGTGCCGTGGTGGCCCATGCCGGCAAGCTGGATATCCTGGTCAACAACGCGGCGCTGTTCGACCTGGCGCCCATCGTCGACATCACCCGCGACAGCTTCGAGCGGCTGTTCTCGATCAACGTCGCCGGCACATTGTTCACATTGCAGGCTGCGGCCCGGCAGATGCTCCACCAGGGCCACGGCGGCAAGATCATCAACATGGCCAGCCAGGCCGGGCGGCGTGGCGAGTCGTTGGTGGCGGTGTATTGCGCAACCAAGGCGGCGGTGATCAGCCTGACGCAATCGGCGGGGTTGAACCTGATCAAGCACGGGATCAACGTCAACGCCATCGCCCCCGGCGTGGTTGACGGTGAACATTGGGATGGGGTGGATGCGTTGTTCGCCCGGCATGAAGGGCTGGCGCCGGGGGAGAAGAAGAAACGGGTAGGCGCTGAGGTGCCGTTTGGGCGGATGGGGACGGCTGAAGACCTCACCGGCATGGCGATCTTCCTTGCTTCGAAAGAGGCTGATTATGTAGTGGCCCAGACGTACAACGTCGATGGCGGCAATTGGATGAACTAGCCCCCTCCCACAGCTGATCTGCATGAGCCTGACTATTCAGCAAAGCTGCGATCGAAGAAATAGACCTCACCGGGCTTCAGGCTTTCCAGCGTCGCCTGGGGCCTGCCGCCTTCACCCGGCTTTTTGCGCCCCGTCTCACGCAAATACCCCGCCTCGGTCAGCTTCAGCAACCGCTGGCGAATACTGGTCTTCAACACGGGCCGTGTAAGCACCAGGGAAAAAATCGCAGTCGCTTGCGGCGCACTGAATTCCTTGCCCAGAAACATCAGCGGCAAGCTGCTGTACAGCGACTTGGACAGCAGGCGTTCCTGCACGGCCGCCACGATCTGGTTGTGATCGAACGGCAGCTTGATACTGCCGTCCGCCACCGCATTCAGCGAAAACCAGGCCTGATGTTCAGCCAGGGTTACCTCATCCGCCACAATCGCCAGGTAATAAGTGGACGACGACCAGCATCGCGGGTCGCGAAACGCGTCGCCTACCGTGCCAACCTGCTCGCTCCAGGCCAGCTCCAGGCCGACTTTGTCACTGGCGCGCAACCGTTCCACGGCATCCTTGAGGCTCAGATCTTGCACGCCGCCATTGACCACCACACCCGGCAGCGCCCAATGCCCGGCGAAGGGCTCGGCGTCGCGTTTGTTCAGCAGCAGTTTGAGTTCGCCCGAGGTGCGGCAGTAAAACAGTACGCACAGGTCGACGGTGTGGAGATAGGCGCTAAGTGGCATGTGAAGTCCTTCCGAACGGCGGTGGGGCACAGTCTAGCGGATCGAACAGCGATGTCATGTACTTGCTCCAGCACAGGTAAATAAATGTTTCTTGCAATGAAAGTACATGACGTGTACTTTTGTTTCCAGGCCATAGGAGAATCATCATGACCCTTGCGAAAACCGCCCTTGCTTCATTCGATGTTGATGCCCAAAAGAGCTTCACGCCGCTGTGCCCCAACGAGTTGCCTGTGGCCGGTGGCGACCAGATCGGCGCCGAACTCAATTACATGGCCGGCCTCGCCGGGCATCGCGTTGGTAGCAAAGACGCGCACACCCCGTATGCGCCCTGGGTGGTCACCCACCCGAGCGAGATGATGAAACCCACCGGCCTTGTGCATGCCGACCTCACCTGGGTCAGCCACTGCGTACCGGGTACCGACGGCTTTACCCTGCTCGATGAACTGCCCACGCCGTATGACTACGATTACTTCGTCTGGAAAGGCGTCGAACCCGACCTTCACCCGTACGGCGCGTGCTACCACGACCTGCACGACAAACTGTCCACCGGCGTGATCGAGTACCTCAAGGCCCAAGGCGTGGTCCGCGTGCTTGTCGGTGGCCTGGCCCTGGACTATTGCGTCAAGACCACCGCCTTGCAGTTGCTCAAGGCCGGCCTGGAGGTCGTCCTGCACCTGCCGGCCTGCCGAGGTATCAGCGAGGAGGGCGGCGTACAGGCTGTCAATGAGTTGCTCAAGGCCGGTGCTGTGATCAGCAGCACCCGCGAAGAACTGGCCGCGATGGCCACGCGTTAAGGAGAACCACCATGGAAAGTGCCTACGACTACGAAACCCCGGTGATCCAGGGCTTGCTCGACACCGATTACTACACCTTCACCATGATGCAGGCCGTGCTGCACCAGCACCCCAATGTGGATGTGGAATACAACTTCATCGTGCGCTCCAAGGAAAACCTCGGTCACTTGATCCCGCCGTTACGCGACGAGCTGGAAAAGCTCGCCGGCCTGCAGATGCGTGAAGGCGAACTGCGCTTTTTGTTCAACCCGCGCTTTCGCGAATACCTCACCCCGGACTACGAGCGCTTCCTTGGCCTGTTCCGTTTCAATCTGCGCTACATCCACGTCAGCGAGGTCGACGGCCAACTGAACATCCGTGTCATCGGGCCGATGCTGCACTGCATCATGTTCGAGCAGCCGGTGCTGGCACTGGTGAGCGAATTGCGCAACCGTGATAAATACCCCGACGTGACCCTGGAAGCTGTCACCCGCAAGCTCTATCAGAAATTCGACTGGCTGGAAAAAAACCTCAGTCGCGAGGAGCTCGCCGACCTGCGTGTCTCGGACTTCTCCACGCGCCGTCGCCTGTCGTTCAAGGCCCAGCGCGAGGTCGTGGACATCATGCGTCGCGACTTCCCCGGCCAGTTCGTCGGTACCAGCAACGCGCACCTGGCTTACGCGTTCGACTTGCCGCTGATCGGCACCATGGCGCACCAGTGGATGATGGTGCACCAGCAATTGGGCCGCCTGCGCGAAAGCCAGAACGCCGGCCTGGAAAACTGGGTGCGTGAATACCGTGGCCGCCTGGGCGTTGCGTTGACCGACACCATCAGCACCGATTTTTTCCTCAAGGACTTCGACCTGTACTTCGCCAAGCTCTATGACGGCCTGCGCCAGGACTCCGGCGACCCCATCGCCTGGGCCGACAAGGTGTTGGCCAAATACAAGGAACTCGGTATCGACCCCATGACCAAAGACCTTATGTTCTCCGATGGCCTGAACTTCGAAAAATGCCTGCCGATCCTGCGCCATGTGCGTGGCAAGGCCAAATTCGGCTTCGGCATGGGCACCAGCCTTGCCTGCGATGTGGAGGGTGTGGAACCCCTGAGCATCGTGATGAAGCTGGTGCGGGTCCACGGCGAACCGGTGGTGAAATTCTCGGATGACCCGATCAAGAACGTCTGCGAAGACGCCTCGTTTTTGCAGTATGCAGCCAAGGTATTCAATGTCGGCAACGTGGAGGTGTGACATGCAAGACCGTATCGCGCGGGAACTGAAGATCGACCGCACCCTGGTGAAGGGCGGTGAAGCCAAGGAAATCCAACGGCGTATCGACTTCATCAAGACCACGTTGCGTGAGTCGGGCTGCAAGGCCTTGGTACTTGGCATCAGCGGCGGGGTGGACTCGCTCACCGCCGGGCGCCTGTGCCAATTGGCGGTGGAGCAACTGCGCGACGAAGGCTACACCGCACGCTTTATCGCCATGCGCCTGCCCTACAAAACCCAGGCCGATGAAAGTGACGCCCAGGCCTCCCTCGATTACATCGTCCCGGACCATATCGACACCCTCAACATAGCCGCCGGCGTCGACGGCCTCATGGCCAGCTTGTCTGCTGGCGATGCCAACGCTGCCCAGCTCGACTTCATCAAGGGTAACGTCAAGGCGCGCACCCGCATGATCGCGCAGTACGCGGTGGCCAACCTGCATAACGGGCTGGTGGTCGGCACCGACCATGGCGCCGAGGCGCTGATGGGCTTTTTCACCAAATTCGGCGACGGCGCCTGCGACCTGGCCCCTTTGTCCGGCCTGACCAAAACCCAGGTGCGCCTGCTGGCCAGCGCCCTCGACGCCCCGGCGAACCTGGTGCACAAACACCCCACCGCCGACCTCGAAGAACTGGCTCCGGGTAAGTTGGATGAAGCCGCATACGGCTGCTCGTACGCCGAGATTGATGCGTACTTGATGGGCGAGCCGGTGAGCGAGCAGGTGCGAGCGATTGTCGAGGGGGCGTACCGCAAGACCGCGCACAAGCGGGCGCTGCCTGTCGCACCCTAGCATTTGATGGTTGCGCGAATTCCAGCCGAACCGATTGGCCCTGGTTCCCACGCCTTCAGATCGCGGCCAGGGCCAATGCGGGGGCCGCTGTGCGGGCTCGGCGCCAATACGCTCGGCTGTCAAAGCACAAGAACATTGGATCCACTTACGGTATAACCCTCGGACGCTTTTGTTCTTCGAGGCCCCGTTTTTCATGCAAAGCCCTTTGCAACGCCCGCTGTGGCAGGTCTACCTGCTCTTTCTGGCACCGATGGTGCTGTCCAACTTCCTGCAGAGCTTTTCCGGCACCCTCAACGGTATCTATGTGGGGCAAATGCTGGGTACCCAGGCGTTGGCGGCGGTTTCGGGGATGTTTCCCATCGTATTTTTCTTTATCGCCCTGGTGATCGGCCTGGGGGCGGGCGCTTCGGTGCTGATCGGCCAAGCGTGGGGCGCCCAGCAAACGGCGATGGTCAAGTCGATTACCGGCGCCACGCTGGCCCTGGGCGCCCTGGTGGGGTTGATCGCGGCGGTGTTGGGCAGCCTGTTTGCGCGGCCGGCGTTGCAGGCATTGGGCACACCGATTGATGTGCTTGACGACGCGGTGGGTTACGCCCAGATGATGATGCTGATCATGCCGCTGCTGCTGGTCTTTATCCTTTATACCCAGTTGCTGCGCGGCGTGAGCGACACCGTTTCACCCTTGCTGGCGTTGATGGTCTCAACGCTGGCAGGCCTGTTGCTGACGCCTGCGCTGATTCGCGGCTGGATCGGCCTGCCGCCCATGGGGATCCAGAGCGCGGTGTATGCCGGGCTGGTGGGTAACGCCTTGGCGATGCTGTTTTTGGTGTTGCGCCTGCGCCATAAGCGCCATGTGATGGCGCCGGATCGCGAACTGCTTGCGGCCTTGCGCCTGGACCGCGCGATCCTCGGCAAAGTCCTGCGTATCGGCCTGCCCACCGGCTTGCAGATGGTGGTGTTGTCGTTGTCCGAGCTGGTCATCCTGGCGCTGGTCAATGGCCACGGTTCCCAGGCCACGGCGGCTTACGGCGCCGTGACGCAGATCGTCAACTACGTGCAGTTCCCGGCGCTGTCGATTGCCATCACCGCCTCGATCCTGGGCGCCCAGGCGATTGGTGCCGGGCGCCTGGAGCGCATCGGGCCGATCCTGTGCACTGGGTTGTTGATCAACACCTGTCTCACCGGTGGCCTGATTGTGCTGGGGTATGGGCTGTCTCATTGGTTGCTGGGGCTGTTCATCACCGACGACGCGGCGCGAGTCAATGCCGAACACCTGTTGCACATCATGCTGTGGAGCATCCTGGTGTTCGGCTTTCAGGCGGTCATCGGCGGGATCATGCGCGCCAGCGGCGTGGTGTTGATGCCGGTGGCCATCTCGATATTCTGCGTGCTGTGCGTGGAATTGCCGGTGGCGTATCTGTTCAATGCGCACTTTGGCCTTGAAGGGGTTTGGATGGCATTTCCGGTGACTTACCTGGCGATGCTGGCCTTGCAGGTCGCGTACTACCGGTTGGTGTGGCGACATAAGCAGATCAAGCGGCTGGTGTGATAACAGGCTGCGCAATTTAAGGACAGAAGGCTTCTAAATCATGGCAAACCCCTACGCCGAGTTGTTCCAGGTGCCTGGCGCCCGGGCTTTCGTATTGGCCGGCATGCTGGCGCGCATGCCGGTGTCGATGACCGGTATCGGCCTGATTACCATGCTCTCTCAGGTGCATGGCGGCTATGGCCTGGCGGGCTCGGTGGCCGCCGTGTTTGCCTTGGCCACGGCGTTTTGCGCGCCGCAGGTATCACGGTGGGTGGACCGTTACAGCCAGGGGCGGGTGCTGCCGGTTGCCGCGTTGATCGGCGGCGGGGCGTTGTTGATGCTGTTGCTGTGCACCCGTTTGCAGGCGCCGAACTGGACGTTGTTCCTGTTTGCCGCCCTGGCCGGTTGTATGCCGAATATGTCGGCCATGGTGCGCGCGCGCTGGACCGAGTTGTACCGGGGGCAGCCGCAGCTGCAAACCGCGTTTGCCCTGGAGTCCGTGCTCGACGAGGTGTGCTTTATCATCGGCCCGCCGATTTCGGTGGGCCTCAGTGTGGTGCTGTTTCCCGAAGCCGGGCCGCTGGTGGCCGCGCTGTTGCTGGCGGCAGGAGTGACCACGTTCGTGTTGCAACGGGCCACTGAACCCCCCGTGCATGAACACCAGGCGCACCACGCGGGCTGGCTGATCGCTTCGCCTTCGGTACTGATTTTGATGATCCTGCTGCTGGCCATGGGCGTCATCGTCGGCGTGGTGGATGTGGTCAGCGTTGCGTTTGCCCAACATCAGGGCCAGCCGGCGGCGGCCAGTATCGTGCTGTCGGTGTACGCCATCGGTTCGTGCCTGGCGGGGCTGGCGTTTGGCACGCTCAAGCTCAAGGCGCCGTTGCCCCGGCAGTTCCTGTTCTGTGGGGTGGCCACGGCGTTGACCACGTTGCCGTTGTTGCTGGTAACCAACATTCCGGGCCTGGCGGTGGCGATCTTCGTTTCCGGGCTGTTCTTCGCGCCCACTCTGATCGTGTCCATGGCCTTGGTGCAGCAGGTGGTTCCAGCCAGTCGCCTGACCGAAGGCATGACCTGGTTGATCACCGGCCTGAGCATCGGCGTGGCCATCGGTGCCGCCGGCTCCGGCTGGATGATCGACCATTTCGGCGCCACCAGCGGCTTCTGGGTGGCGTTGGCGGCAGGGGCGGTGGTATCGGGCTCGGCAGTGTTGGGTTATCGGCGCTTGGGCTGATCAGCCAATCGCCGGGCCTGCATCCGCGCTGTGATGGTGCAGGAATTCGTTCAGCGCCTGACGGGTCAGGTCGTTGAGCGTGACTTTTTTCGTGCCGCGGCCAGGGCCGCAGCCAGATGCAGTTCATGGCCGACGCGCACGTTGAACGAGCCTTTGCAAGGTTTCTCCGGGGTTTGCCCCAGCGACTGGCACGTCGCGAGGTAGTCATCCACCGCCTCGTGAAACGCCGCGTCCAGTTCGGCGACGGTTTTGCCTTCATAGCTGACCAAAGCCTTGATGAACAGAATCTTGCCGAACAGGCAGTTGTCTTCGAGGCTGGCTTCGATGGAGCCTATGTAGCCTTTGTATTTGAGTTGGTTGTTCACGGAATCAGTTCTCCTGATCGCAAGTGTTCGATGATCTGGCGCCGAATGTAGTGTTTCAGTTCGTTGCCGGGGTGAGGCCTGTGCAAGGTGATCATTGCACTGGGGTTGCCGATGTCGAACTTGACGCGGCTTCCAGCCCCTTCAATCTGTGTGTAGCCCAGCCGTCGCAATAGCGTGACCCATTCGGGCCAGGTAAATAACGTTTGTTCATTGAGCAATTTGGCGAGCAGCTTTTCATTTTTGGACACGGCGTTCCCTGCGTGTAACTAAATGTAGTTGCAAAAAGTGATGGGCGTCAATGCTAGCTCCGGTCTGCGTGGCTTTCCTGAAATTGATGTAACCCTTGATGACGCCTCCTTCCCAGCCTTCCAGCCGCCGCTAATTTTTCCCTTTGCGATTCGTTTTATAGGGACGACGTGCCTTTGTGCTTCCTGCCTATTGCTCCGGATCCCAACAAATGAATGCTGAAGACTCCTTGAAACTTGCTCGCCGGTTTATCGGGTTACCCCTGGAAAAGCGCCAGCTGTTCCAGCAGGCACTGCAGAAAGAAGGGGTCGATTTCTCGCGGTTTCCGATTCCGGCAGGGGTAGAGGCCGAGGACCGCCAGGCGCTGTCCTATGCGCAGCAGCGCATGTGGTTTCTGTGGCAATTGGACCCGGCCAGCGGCGCCTATAACTTGCCAGGCGCCGTGCGTTTAAAGGGCGAGCTGAGCTTGAGTGCGATGCGGCAGGCGTTCGCCGGCCTGGTGGCCAGGCATGAGACCTTGCGCACGGTATTCCAGCGCCAGCCCGATGAGCGCCTGCGGCAGGTCGCCCTGGAGCCGTTGCTGGAGATTGAACAGCAAGATTTGACCGGCTTGGCGCCGGCGGCACGTGAGCAAGCGGTCAATGATGCGGCGACCCACCAGTCGCTGTTGCCGTTCGACCTGGAGCACGGTCCGCTGCTACGGGTGCAGTTGCTCAAGCTGGATGCTCGGGAACACGTGCTGCTGCTGACCCTGCACCACATCGTCTCCGATGGCTGGTCAATGAACGTGCTGATCGACGAGTTCATCCGCTTTTACGACGCTCATGAGCGCAACGAGGCGCCGCAATTGCCGGCGCTGCCCATCCAGTACAGCGACTACGCCCTGTGGCAGCGCCGCTGGCTGGAAGCCGGGGAGCAGGCGCGTCAACTGGAATATTGGCAGGCGCGCCTGGGCGATGAGCATCCGGTGCTGGAACTGCCCACCGACCGCCCACGCCCGGCGATGCCCAGCTACCAGGGCACGCGTCATAATTTCGCGATTGCGCCGGCACTGGCCGCGCAGCTGCGCAGTTGCGCGCAACAGCACAACGTCACGCTGTTCATGCTGTTACTGGGCGCCTTCAACGTGCTGCTGCACCGTTACACCGGCCAGGGCGATATCCGTGTCGGGGTGCCGATTGCCAACCGTAACCGCAGTGAAGTCGAAGGGCTGATCGGTTTCTTCGTCAACACCCAGGTGTTGCGCACCGAGCTGACCGGGCAAACCCGCGTTGCCGAGTTGCTGCAAGGCATCAAGGAGCACGCGCTCGGCGCCCAGGCCCATCAGGAATTGCCGTTCGAGCGCTTGGTGGAAGCCCTGAAAGTCGAGCGCAGCCTCAGCCACACGCCGCTGTTCCAGGTGATGTATAACCACCAGCCGGCGGTCGCCGATATCGCGTCCGTCAGTACCGCCTCCGGCCTGGAACTGGCACTGGTGGAGTGGCAGGGCCGCACCACCCAGTTCGACCTGACTCTGGATACCTATGAAAAATCCGGCACCCTGCACGCCGCGCTGACCTATGCCAACGACCTGTTCGACGCGTCGTCCATCGAGCGCATGGCCCGGCACTGGATCAGCCTGTTGCAGGCCATGGTTGCCGACGGCGAGCAGCGCATCGGCGAACTGCCGATGCTAACCGCCGCAGAGCAGCAGGTGCTGGTTCGGGACTGGAACCAGACCACCCAAACCTACCCGACCGAGCGCGGCATTCATCAGTTGATCGAAGACCAGGCCCGGGCCACGCCGCAGGCCCCGGCACTGGTGTTCGGCGACACCACGTTGAGCTACGCCCAGCTCGACGCCCGCGCCAACCGGTTGGCCCATGCCTTGCGCGAACAGGGCGTGGGCCCCGATGCATTGGTGGGCATTTGCGTTGAGCGCTCGGTGGAGATGGTGGTGGGCTTGCTGGCCGTTCTCAAGGCTGGTGGCGCCTACGTGCCGCTTGACCCCGAATACCCCCGGGACCGCCTGACCTACATGATCGAGGACAGCGGCATCCAATTGCTGCTCAGCCAGCACAGCCTGCTGCCGTTGCTGCCCACCGACGCAATCCGTGTGATGGTCCTGGACCAGGCAACCGGTTGGCTTGACGGTTACAGCAGCGCATCACCGGCCGTGACGATCCAGGCGCTGAACCTCGCCTATGTGATCTACACCTCCGGCTCCACCGGCAAGCCCAAGGGCGTGGGCAACAGCCATCGCGCGCTGGTCAACCGTCTGTGCTGGATGCAACAGGCCTATAGCCTCGACGCCAGCGACGCGGTGCTGCAAAAAACCCCCTTCAGCTTTGACGTCTCGGTCTGGGAGTTCTTCTGGCCGCTGATGACCGGCGCGCGGCTGGTCATTGCCGCCCCCGGCGAACACCGCGAGCCGGCCCGCCTGATCGACACCATCGGCCGCCATGGCATTACCACCTTGCACTTCGTGCCCTCGATGCTCCAGGCGTTTATCCATGAGCCGGGCGTGCAGGCTTGCAGCAGCCTCAAGCGCATCGTGTGCAGCGGCGAAGCCTTGCCGCTGGATGCGCAGGTGCAAGTGTTCGCCAAACTGCCCCAGGCCGGGCTGTTCAACCTGTACGGCCCCACCGAAGCAGCCATCGACGTCACCCACTGGACCTGCACCGACGAAGGCCGCGACGCCGTGCCTATCGGTCGCCCGATCGCCAACCTCGGCACCTATGTACTCGACGCCCAACTCAACCCGGTGCCTGCCGGCGTGTCGGGCGAGCTGTATCTGGGCGGCACCGGCCTGGCCCGCAGCTATCACCGGCGCCCGGCGCTGACCGCCGAACGTTTTGTGCCCAGCCCGTTTGCCGTCGGCGCGCGCCTGTACCGCACCGGCGACCGCGTGCGCCAACGTGCCGACGGTGTCATCGAATACCTCGGGCGCCTCGACCATCAAGTCAAGCTGCGTGGCTTGCGTATCGAGCTGGGCGAAATCGAGACACGCCTGATGCAACACCCCGGTGTGCGTGAGGCGGTGGTGCTGGTGCAGGGCGGCAAGCAACTGGTGGCTTACCTGGTGCCGGACGGCGAAGCGCCGACGGACCTCAAGGCCTGGTTGCTCGGCAGTCTGCCGGAATACATGGTGCCGACCCACATGGTGTACCTGGCCAAGCTGCCGGTGACCGCCAATGGCAAACTCGACCGCAAGGCGCTGCCGTTGCCGGACGCCACGCCGCAGCAGGGGTTTGTCGCGCCGCAGAACGCTCTGCAAAAAGCCCTTGCGGCGATCTGGAGCGACGTGCTCGGTGTCGAGCACGTTGGCCTGGAAGACAATTTCTTCGAGCTGGGTGGCGACTCGATCATCTCCATCCAAGTGGTCAGCCGTGCGCGCCAGGCCGGGATTCGCCTCAGCCCGCGCGACCTGTTCCAGTACCAGAGCGTGCGCAGCCTGGCGCTGGTGGCGACGTTGGAGCAGGCCAGCGTTATCGACCAGGGGCCGGTCAGCGGCGAGGTGATCCTCACGCCGGTGCAGCAGAGCTTTTTTGCCCAGGCCATCCCGGCGCGCCAGCACTGGAACCAGTCGTTGCTATTGACCCCGCGTGAAGCCCTGGAGCCGACGCGCCTGGAAGCCGCCCTGACCCAAGTGCTCAACCATCACGACGCCCTGCGCCTACGTTTTGCGCAACGGGCCGACGGCTGGCTGCAAACTCATGGCGCGCCGGTCACCGGGCCTGCCCTGTGGCAATCCCATGCCGTCGATGACACTGAGCTGGCCGCGCTCTGCGACGAAGCCCAGCGCAGCCTTGACCTTGAGCAGGGGCCGCTGCTGCGCGCCGCGCTGGTGAACATGGCTGACGGCACCCAACGCCTGTTGCTGGTGGTCCATCACCTGGTGATTGACGGCGTGTCCTGGCGCATCCTGCTTGAAGACGTGCAGCAGGCGTATGCCGAGGCATCGCTACCGGCCAAGACCAGTGCCTACCAGCAGTGGGCGCAGCAGTTGCAGGCCCATGCCCTGAACCTCGATGAACAGCTCGCGTACTGGCAGGCCCAGTCCGCCGACATGGACTTGCCCTGCGACAACCCCCACGGCGGCCTGCAAAACCGCCTGGGCAGCAAACTCGACGTACGCCTCGACGCCGAGTACACCCGCCGGTTGCTGCAAGAAGCGCCGGCGGCCTATCGCACGCAGGTCAACGATTTGCTGCTGACCGCCCTGGCACGTGTCGTCAGCCGGTGGAGCGGTCAGCCCGGTGCCTTGATCCAGTTGGAAGGCCACGGCCGCGAAGACCTGTTCGATGGCCTTGACCTGACCCGTACCGTTGGCTGGTTCACCAGCCTGTTCCCGGTGCGCCTGCAGGCTGAGGGGCCATTGTCCAGTGCGATCCAGTCGGTCAAGGAGCAACTGCGCGCCGTGCCCGACAAAGGCATCGGCTATGGCCTGTTGCGTTACCTGGGAGCGCCGGCCGCCCGTGAAGCCCTGGCGGGCGTGGCGGCGCCGCGTATCACCTTCAACTACCTGGGCCAGTTCGACCGCCAGTTCAGCGAGTCGGCACTGTTTGTGCCAGCGGCCCAGGGCAGCGGCCAAGCCCAGGACCCCGAGGCGCCGCTGGCCAACTGGTTGACCGTGGAAGGGCAGGTGTATGGCGGCGAACTGACGCTGCAATGGGGCTTCAGCCGCGAGATGTTCGACACGGCGACCATCCAACGCCTGGCCGATGAGTACGCGACGGAACTCAAGGCCTTGATCGAACATTGCTGCGCCACGCCGGCGGGGCAGGCCACGCCTTCGGACTTCCCGCTGGCGCGCCTGAGCCAGCAGCAATTGAACGCATTGCCCGTGGCGGGGCCGGCCATCGCCGATCTGTACCCGTTGTCGCCGATGCAGCAGGGCATGTTGTTCCACACCCTGTATGAGCCCGACGCCCAGGCCTATATCAACCAGTTGCGCCTGGATATCCAGGGCCTCGACCTGTTGGCGTTCGGCCGCGCCTGGCAGGCTGCGCTGGACCGACATGACATCCTGCGCAGCAGCTTCCACTGGCTGGGCCTGGACAGCGCCCACCAACTGATCCAGCGCCAGGTTGACGTGCAGTTGCACGTGATTGAAGACCTCAATGCCGACCTCGATGCCCTCGCTGGCGCCGAACGCGAGCAAGGTTTTGCGCTGGATACCGCGCCGTTGTTTCGCCTGATGCTGGTGCGCGGTGCCGGCGAGGCCTGGCATCTGATCTTCACCAGCCATCACATCCTGATGGATGGCTGGAGTAACGCCCAGTTGCTCGGTGAAGTCATTGCCCACTACGCCGGCCAGGCCGTACCGGCACCGTTGGGGCAGTTCCGCGACTACCTGGGATGGCTGCAACAGCAAGGGTCGGGCGAGGCGTTCTGGAAAGCCGCCCTGGTACCGCTGCAGGCGCCGACCTTGCTGGCAGAAGCCTTGCGGCCACCGGTTGACGGCGGCGGCACGGCTGAGCATCAGCTCGTGCTGGAGGACGCCATAACGCGTGAGCTGAGCGAATTTGCCCGTCAACAGAAAGTCACCCTCAATACCCTGCTGCAGGGCGCCTGGAGCCTCTTGCTGCAACGCTATACCGGTCAGGACTGCGTGGCCTTCGGCGCCACTGTCGCCGGGCGCTCGGCGCCGTTGCCGGGGATCGAGCAGCAGTTGGGCCTGTTCATCAACACCTTGCCCATCATCAGCACGTTTTCGGCTGCGCAATCCACCGGCGACCGGCTGCGTGAACTGCAAGCCTTGAACGTAAGCCTGCGCGACCATGAACACGTGCCGCTCTACGACATCCAGGGCTGGGCCGGGCAACAGGGCGCCTTGTTCGACACCCTGCTGGTATTTGAAAACTTCCCGGTCGCCGAGGCCCTGAAGCAAGGCGCACCGGCAGGCCTGACCTTCGGGCGGATGCACAACCATGAACGCACCCACTACCCGCTGACCCTGGGGATAGAACTGGGCGCCAGCCTGCGCCTGGAGTTCAGCTACGACTGTGCGCGTTTCAGCGCGCGCCAGGTTGAACAACTGGCCGCCAACCTGCGGCACCTGCTGGTGCAATGGGTGGCGGATGCCAATGCACCGTTGGGCCGTTTGCAACTGCTCGACACCGCCGGGCAGCGCGACCTGCTTGCCCTGAGCCAATCGCTGGGTTCGGTGACCCGTCATGACCGTGTGCACGAGCGCATTGCGGCCCAGGCCGAGGCCTCGCCGCACGCACTGGCGGTGCAGGCCGGGGATGAGCGCCTGACCTATGCCCAGCTCAATGAGCGGGCCAACCGCCTGGCGCATTGCCTGCTGGCGCACGGTGTCGGGCCGGGGCAGCGGGTCGGCCTGGCCTCACGGCGCGGGCCGCAACTGATCGTCAGCCTGCTCGCGGTGCTCAAGAGTGGCGCCGCGTACGTGCCGCTGGACCCGAACTATCCGAACGAACGCCTGGCCTACATGCTGGCCGACAGCCGCCTCGACCTGTTGCTCAGCGAAACCGGGTTGCTGCAGGATCTGCCGTTACCCGCCGCCCTGGTGCGCGTCGACTTCACCGTGTCGGGTGCGGAACTGGCCGTCTACCCGGCCACCAACCCGCCCAATCAGGCCATGGCGGCAGACCTGGCCTACGTGATCTACACCTCCGGCTCTACGGGGCGGCCCAAGGGCGTGGCCATCGACCATGCCGCCCTCGGCCAATTCTGTGAAACGGCGGCGCATTACAGCGCACTGACACCCGCAGACCGCGTGCTGCAATTTGCGACCTTCAGCTTCGACGGGTTTGTCGAACAGTGCTACCCGCCGTTGTGCGTCGGCGCGGCGTTGATCATGCGCGGCGACGAACTGTGGGATGCCGGGCAGTTGGCTCGGGAAATCGTCGACCAGGGCGTGACGCTCGCCGACCTGCCCGCGGCCTATTGGTACTTGCTGGCCAAGGAGTGCGCCGTTGACGGCCGCGCTCTGGGTAGCCTGCGCCAGGTGCATGTGGGCGGCGAAGCCATGGCGGTGGAGGGCGTACGCGCCTGGCACGCGGCGGGGTTGGGCAACGTGCGCCTGGTGAACACCTATGGCCCGACCGAGGCCACCGTGGTGTCCAGCGTGCACGACTGTCAGCTGGCGGATGCCAATGACACCTTTGGCATGCCGATCGGGCACGCTATCGACGGGCGTACGCTGTACGTGCTGGACAGTGCGTTTCAGTTGCTGCCGACGTGCGGCGTTGGTGAGTTGTGCATCGGCGCCGCGGCCGGCCTGGCCCAGGGCTATTTCGACCGCCCGGCGCTCACCGCCGAACGCTTTGTGCCGGACCCGTTTTCCGGTGTGCCCGGCGCGCGGCTCTACCGCAGCGGTGACCTGGCGCGCTACAACGAACACGCGGCATTGGAATACGTAGGGCGCATCGACCATCAAGTGAAAATCCGTGGTTTCCGGATCGAGATGGGCGAAATCGAGGCGTGCCTGCAAGCGCTGCCGCAGGTGCGCGAGGCGGCAGTGATTGCCGTGGCCGGGCCAGCCGGCGCGCAACTGGTGGCGTATGTCGTCGCCCGTGAGGCCGGCATCGACGGCCAAGGGTTGGCAGCGGTGTTGCGCCAGTCCTTGCCCGACTACATGGTGCCGACGCACTGGGTGCTGCTGGACGCCTTGCCGTTGAACAACAATGGCAAGCTCGACCGCCGCGCCTTGCCCGCGCCCGACCTGAATCAGCCGCGGGCCGCCTACCTGGCGCCGCAGAGCCTTCTGCAACAGCAACTCGCGGCCATCTGGCAGGCGGTGTTGCAGGTTGAGCAGGTCGGCCTGGGTGACCACTTCTTCGAGCGTGGCGGGCATTCGCTGTTGGCGACCCAGGTGGTCTCCCGTGTGCGCCATGAACTGAAGCGGGAAGTGCCGCTGCGCAGCGTGTTCGAGCATCCCACGTTGCTGGGTTTTGCCCAGGCTTGCGAGAGCCTGCAGGCGCAGGACAGTGTTCCCATGGTGGCGATGGAGCGTGGGGCGCCGATGCCGCTGTCGTCGGCCCAGGAGCGTCAGTGGTTCCTTTGGCAACTGGATCCGCACAGTGCGGCGTATCACGTACCGACGGCGTTGCATTTGCGCGGCCAATTGAATGTGCCTGCGCTTGAACAAGCGTTCCAGGCACTGGTGCAGCGGCATGAGGCGTTGCGTACCACCTTCGTGGAGGAGGGCGAACGTACCTTGCAGGTGATCCATGCCCACGTTGAACTGCCGGTGCTGCGAGAAAACGTGGAAGCTGCGCAGATCCAACGATGTGTCGAAGCGGAGATTCAGCGCCCGTTCGATCTGCTCAACGGGCCACTGATGCGCGTCAAATTGCTTGCGATCACCGCAGACCACCATGTGCTGGTGATCACCCAGCATCACATCGTCTCTGATGGCTGGTCGATGCAGATCGTGGTCGACGAACTGGTCAGTCTTTACGCCGCATTCTGTGCGGGCAGCGAGCCCGTGCTGGCGAGCTTGCCCTTGCAATACGCCGACTATGCCGCCTGGCAGCGCCAATGGGTCGCCGGTGGCGACAATGCGCGGCAATTGGCCTACTGGCTCGACAAACTGGGCGGCGAGCAGCCGGTGCTGGAGTTGCCGGTCGATTTCTCCCGGCCGGCCGAGCAGAGCTTTCGAGGCGCCCGCCTGGACTTCGCCTTGCCTGACGAGTTGGCGAGCGCCTTGCAGCAGGTGGCGCGGCGCGAACAGGTCACATTGTTCACGGTGTTGCTGGCCTCGTTCCAGATGCTGCTGCACCGGTACAGCGGCCAGAACGATATCCGTGTCGGCGTGCCGGTGGCCAACCGCAATCGCCTGGAAACCGAGGGGCTGGTCGGGTTTTTCGTCAACACTCAGGTGCTGCGCGCCGAGTTCGGCGACGCGCTGTCGTTCACAGCCCTGTTGCGGCAGGTTCACCAGTCGGTGCTCGAGGCCCAAACGTTCCAGGACTTACCGTTCGAGCAACTGGTCGAGGCCTTGCAGCCCCAGCGCAGCCTGAGTCATAGCCCGCTGTTCCAAGTGCTGTTCAACCATCAGAACCGCGAGCAACGCCAGGTCCGGTTGTCGGGCCTGTCCATTGAAGGCATCGCCTGGGACAGTGGCACGGCGCAATTCGACCTGACCCTGGATACGGTGGAAGTGGCGGGCGGGTTGGCGGCGTCGTTGACCTACGCCACGGACTTGTTCCAACGCGGCACCGTCGAGCAGTTGGCGCGCCACTGGCAGAACCTGTTGCGCGCTATCGTCAGCCAGCCTGCACAGGCGATCAGCGAATTGCCGCTGCTGGGCGCCGACGAGCGCCAGGTTATCCTGCGCGATTGGAACAGCCTTGAACTACCGGCCACCTTCGACGGCGGCCTGCACCAGCTGTTCGAAGCTCAGGCCGATGCAGGTCCCGAGCAACTGGCGATGCTGTTTGGCGAGCAGGCGTTGGACTATCGCCAGCTCAATGCGCGCGCCAACCGCCTGGCTCGACGCCTGCGGGCTCGTGGCGTAGGCCCTGAGGTTCGCGTGGGCGTGTTGCTGCCACGTTCGGTGGAAATGGTCGTGGCGCTCCTGGCGGTGCTCAAAGCGGGAGGCACCTACGTGCCGCTGGACCCGAATTACCCGGCCGATCGCATTGCCTACATGCTTGAAAACAGCCAGGCGCGCCTGGTGCTGAGCAATGACCCGGCCCAGGTTGGTGGTGCGCACGTGCTGGTGGTCGTACCCGAAGACGTTGATGCAAGCGCCCCGGACTGTGCCGACCTGCCTGCACTCGCGCATGCCGACAACCTGGCCTATGTCATCTACACCTCGGGTTCCACGGGCAAGCCAAAAGGCGTCGCCATCAGCCATCGCAACGCGGTGTCGCTGGTCCAGTGGGCCCAGGGGGTCTATCGTCGCGAAGACTTGCAGGGCGTATTGGCGTCTACCTCGATCTGCTTTGACCTGTCGGTTTGGGAACTGTTTGTGACCCTGGGCAGCGGTGGCTTCTTTGTGCTCGCCGAAAACGCCCTGGCCCTCGCCGATTTGCCGGCGCGCGATCGCGTCACGCTGATCAACACCGTGCCGTCGGCGATTGCCGCCCTGCATGCGGCCGGGCAAATCCCCGCCAGCGTGCGCATCATCAACCTGGCCGGTGAGCCGTTGAAGCAGCCACTGGTCGACGCGCTTTACAGTCACCCGACGCTGCAGCATGTGTACGACCTGTATGGCCCTTCCGAAGACACTACCTATTCGACGTATGTGCGACGAGTAGCGGGCGGGCAGCCGAGCATCGGGCGGCCGTTGGCGGGTACCGACAGCTATGTCCTTGACGAGCATTTGCAGCCGGTGCCGATCGGCGTGGCGGGCGAGTTGTACCTGGCCGGCGCCGGTATCGCCCGTGGGTACTTGCAGCGTCCGGACCTGACCGCGGAACGCTTTGTGCCGAACCCCTTCGGGGCGGGGGCGCAGCGCCTGTATCGCACCGGTGACCTGGTGCGCTACCTGGCCGATGGTCACATCCAGTACCTGGGACGTATCGACCACCAGACCAAGATGCGTGGTTTCCGGATCGAGCTGGGGGAAATCGAACAGCGGCTGCTGCAACACCCCTCGATCGACGAAACCGTGGTGGTCGCCCATGACGGTGAGCACGGTACCCGTTTGATCGCCTACCTGGTGTCTGAACAGCCGGCGCCGCAGGCGTTGCATGAAGACGCGCGTGACTGGCTCAAGCAGACCTTGCCCGAGTACATGCTGCCGGCGCAGTGGGTCACGCTGGCGCGTTTGCCCCTGACGCCTAACGGCAAGCTTGACCGCAAAGCGTTGCCGGTACCTGAATTACAGCCTGCCCTGGCGGGCTATCAGGCGCCTCGCAATGAAATGGAGCGAGGCTTGGCTGGGCTCTGGCAGGAGGTGTTGAAACTCGATCAGGTGGGGGTGAGCGACAACTTCTTCGAGCTGGGTGGTGACTCGATTGTCTCTATCCAGTTGGTCAGCCGCGCACGTGCGTCCGGTATTCACTTCACCGCCAAAGAGCTGTTTACCCATCAAACCGTACAGGGCCTGGCACGCGTGGCGCGGCATGCGCCGCCGCAGGCCGTGGTCGAACAGGGCCCGGTGACGGGCGCCACACCGCTGTTGGCGATTCAACAGGACTTTTTTGCACAGGCTATTGCCGAGCGCCATCACTGGAACCAGTCGGTGTTGCTGCGTCCTGCCCGGGCCTTGCAGGCCGAGGCACTGGAGCAGGCGCTGCAGGCGCTGATCGGGCATCACGATGCCTTGCGCCTGAGTTTCAGCCAGGGCGCACAGGGCTGGGAAGCCAGCCACCGCTCACCCGCTGACCGGCCGGTGGTGCTGTGGCAAGCCGAGGTCGACGACAGCCAGGCGCTTGCGCAGTGGGCCGATCGCGCCCAGCGTTCGCTGGACTTGCAGGGAGGCCTGCTGCGCGCATTGCTGGCGCACATGGCCGACGGCAGCCAGCGCCTGTTATTGGTTGTGCATCATCTGGTGGTCGATGGCGTGTCCTGGCGCATAGTGCTGGAGGATCTGCAACTGGCCTACCGTCAGGCTCATGGCGCGCAAACCATCCGCTTGCCCGCCAAGACTTGCGCCTTCAAAACATGGGCCGAGCGTTTGCAGATATACGCCCAAAGTACCCAGTTGCAGGCTGAACTCGCGTACTGGCAGGCCCAGGGAGCCACTGGCGAACTGCCGTGTGACAACATCGAGGGCAGCCTGGAAAACCGCTATGCGGCAACCGTGCAGTCACGTCTGGACCCGGCGCTGACCCGCCAGTTGCTGCAAGAGGCCCCCGCGGCTTATCGCACCCAGGTCAATGACCTGCTGCTGACGGCGCTGGCGCGCGTGGTGTCGCGCTGGAGCGCACAAAGCAGTGCGCTGATCCAGTTGGAAGGCCATGGGCGTGAAGAACTCTTCGACAACCTGGATGTCACCCGCACCGTGGGCTGGTTCACCAGTTTGTTCCCGGTACGCCTTACACCCGAAGTCTCGCTGGACGGTTCGATCAAGGCGATCAAGGAGCAATTGCGCGGTGTCCCGCACAAGGGCATCGGCTTTGGCGTGTTGCGTTATCTGGGCGATGAGGCGTCCCGTGCGGCACTTAGCCAGTTGGCTGTACCGCGGATCACCTTCAATTACCTGGGGCAGTTCGACGGCCAGTTCGATGAAACCTCGTTGTTCGTCCCTGCTACAGAATTCGCGGGTGCCGAGCAGAGCGAGCGGGCGCCACTAAGCAACTGGCTGTCGCTCAATGGTCGGGTCTACGCCGGCGAGCTGAGCATGGACTGGAGTTTCAGTACGCAGATGTTTGCTGAAACCACCGTGCAGCGGCTGGCGGACGAGTACATGCTCGAACTCAAGGCGCTGATCGCACATTGCTGTGACGGGAGGGCGGCAGGCGTCACGCCTACGGACTTCCTCCAGGCTGGCCTGGGTCAGGTGCAATTGGACCGCCTGGCAGTTCCTGCGCGTGATATCGCCGATATCTATCCTTTGTCACCGATGCAGCAAGGCATGTTGTTCCACAGTCGCCTTGCGCAAAACGGTGGCGATTACATCAACCAGATGCGCGTTGCCGTCCAGGGGCTCGACGTCGAGCGTTTTCGAGCGGCCTGGCAAGACAGCGTCAATAACAATGATGTCTTGCGCACCGGGTTTATCTGGGAAAGCGAACATCAGCAGCCCCTGCAGATTGTTCAGCGTCACGCCGAGTTGCCCTTCGAAACCCATGACTGGCTTGAACGCGCGGATCTGGAACCCGCCCTGCAGACGCTGGCGCAACAGCAATTGCATCAGGGCTTCGACCTGGCACGGCCGCCGCTGCTGCGTCTGGCGGTGGTTCGCACGGCTCCCGAACGTTACGAAATGATCTATACCAGCCATCACATCTTGATGGACGGCTGGAGTAACTCGCAGTTGCTCGGCGAGGTGTTGCAACGCTATAGCGGGCAAGCCCCGGCCCCGCGCACGGGCAGTTATGGCGACTACATTGCCTGGCTCAAGCGTCAGGACGACGCTGCCAGCGAAGCGTTCTGGAAGCAGCAGTTGGCCAGCCTGGAGGAGCCGACCTTGCTGGCGCGCAGTCTTGACGCGCCGCAGAGTGAGTCGCAGCCTGGCCACGGTAGCCATCAGCAGCTGCTTGATCGCGAGCACACCCAGCGCCTTGGCGACTTTGCCCGACTTCGCAAAGTCACCCTCAACACCCTGGTGCAAGGTGCCTGGCTGCTGCTGTTGCAGGGGTATACCGGGCAGCCGACCGTGACTTTCGGTGCCACGGTGTCGGGGCGTCCCGCCGATTTGGCGGGTGTCGAGCAGCAGGTCGGCTTGTTTATCAATACATTGCCGGTGATCGCCAGCCCTCGCAGTGAACAGTTGGTAAGTGCCTGGCTGCAAGACGTGCAGTCGCTCAACCTGGCCTTGCGTGAGTACGAGCACACGCCTTTGTTTGATATCCAGCGCTGGGCGGGGCATGGCGGCACCGCTCTGTTTGACAGCCTGTTGGTGTTCGAGAACTACCCCGTGTCGCAAGCGCTGGAGCAGGGCGCGCCGGCGGGCATCGCGTTTGGCGAGGTCAGCAGCCATGAGCAGACCAGTGTGCCGTTGACGGTGCTGGTCGACGCCGGCCAGACGCTGTCGCTGCAGTTTGCCTATGACCGCCAACACTTCGATGCTGGCGTGGTCAAGCAATTGGCCGGGCACCTTCAGCACCTGTTGCTGCAAATGGCGGACAGCGGCGAGCAGGCCAGGCTTGGCGATTTGCGCTTGCTGGACGGTGCGCAACGTCAACAGATCGTAGACAGCTGGAACGCCACTGAAACCACCTACCCATTGACCTGCAGCATCCAGCACCTGATCGAGCAGCAAGTGCTGCGCACGCCCGACGCCACGGCGCTGGTGTTTGCCGACGAGCGTCTGAGCTATGCGCAACTCAATGCGCGGGCGAACCGCCTGGCGCATAAGCTGATCGAAGCCGGCGTGGGCCCTGAGCGGTTGGTGGGGATTGCGCTGGAGCGCTCGATTGAAATGGTGGTCGGCTTGCTGGCCATCCTCAAAGCGGGGGGCGCCTACGTACCGTTGGACCCGGAATACCCGCAGGATCGCCTGCGCTACATGATCGAGGACAGCGGCGTCTCGTTGTTGCTGAGTCAAGCGGGGGTGGTTGATGGCCTGCCGCTCGCCGCCGGTGTGCGCACCCTGCTGCTGGACCAGCCGGCCACCTGGCTTGAAGGTTACAGTGCCGCCAACCCGCGGGTCAGCGTGCACCCCGAAGGCTTGGCCTATGTGATTTACACCTCTGGTTCCACGGGCAAGCCCAAGGGCGCGGGCAACCGGCATTCGGCGCTGGTCAATCGGTTGTGCTGGATGCAGCAGGCCTACGGGCTCAGTGCCGCGGACACGGTCTTGCAGAAAACCCCGTTCAGCTTCGATGTGTCGGTCTGGGAGTTTTTCTGGCCATTGATGACAGGGGCTCGCTTGGCGATGGCTGCTCCCGGCGACCACCGTGATCCGTCACGGCTGGTTGAGCTGATCAACCGTGAGCAGGTGACGACCCTGCATTTTGTGCCCTCGATGTTGCAGGCGTTCATGCAGGCGCACGCTGTGGACAGTTGCCTGAGCCTGGCCCGTATTGTATGCAGCGGCGAGGCGCTGCCGGTGGACGCCCAGCAGCAGGTGTTCGCGCGGCTGCCGAAGGCGCGGCTGTATAACTTGTACGGCCCGACCGAAGCGGCCATCGATGTGACCCATTGGACGTGCCTTGACGAGGGCCGTGACAGCGTGCCGATCGGGCGGCCGATCGCCAACCTCGCGTGCTTCATTCTGGATGCCAATCTGGAACCGCTGCCGGCGGGCGTGCTGGGTGAGCTGTACCTGGCGGGTGAAGGGCTGGCGCGGGGTTATCACCAGCGCCCGGCATTGACCGCCGAGCGCTTTGTCGTCAGCCCGCAAGGGCGGGGCCAGCGTATGTACCGCACCGGTGACCTGGCGCGCTATCGCGCCGATGGGGTCATCGAATACGCCGGGCGTATCGATCACCAGGTCAAGTTGCGCGGCCTGCGTATCGAGCTGGGGGAAATCGAAGCACGGCTGCTTGAGCATGAGCATGTACGCGAGGCGGTGGTGGTAGCCGTCGACGATACGTCACTGGTGGCCTACGTGGTGCTTGGCGAGCAAGGTCGGCGCGAACACCCAGCCCCGGCCACTGAACTCAAGCTACATGTGGGCCAGGCGCTGCCTGCTTATATGGTGCCCAACCATGTGCAGGTTCTGGAGCGTATGCCGCTCAGCCCCAACGGCAAGCTCGACCGCAAGGCGCTGCCCAAGCCGGACGCCGGGCAGGCGGCCCAGGCCTACGTGGCCCCGGACAGCGAGCTGGCCCAACAGGTGGCGCAGATCTGGCAAAGCGTGCTGGAAATCGCGCAAGTGGGGCTCAACGACAACTTCTTTGCGCTGGGCGGGCACTCGTTGTTGGCGACGCAAGTGGTCATGCGCATTCGCCAGCAACTGGAGCTGGATGTTCCGCTCAACCTGCTGTTCGGCACACAAAACCTGGGCGAATTCTGCAGTGAACTACAGGGCCTGCAAGGCGATTTACAGCCTTTGCAGGATGAACTGACTAAATCTCTGGAGGCCCTCAAACGTCTATCAGCCAATGATCTTGAGAAACTGATTTCTTAATTGAGGGCTATGGCGTGCAAAAGTTAATCGAGTCGGTGGGAGCGCTTTCTGCGAAGGAAAGGAAGGCGCTGGCCGTCTTGCTCAAGCAAAAAGGAATTAACCTGTTCGGTGTTGCGCCTATCTTCAAGCGTGACGCCGACGAGCCTCTATTGCTTTCATACGCCCAGCAGCGCCAATGGTTCCTGTGGCAACTGGAACCTGACAGCGCGGCCTACAACCTGTCCAAGGCGCTGCGCCTGACGGGTAGCTTGAATCTTGACGCCTTGAATAACAGCCTGGCGGGACTGATGGCTTGCCATGAAAGCCTGCGCACCACGTTTGTCCAGGGCGCAGACCGTGTGCTGCAGTGCATTGCCGCGACAGGCGGCGCATCGCTGGTGGCCGAGGCCCATGAAGCCCGATGGGCGGCCGAAGGTGAGGCCGGCTTGCAGGCCGTGGTAGAAGCCGAGATCGCCCAGCCGTTCGATCTGGCAACGGGGCCGCTGATTCGGGCTCGTCTGCTTCGGCTTGCCGAGGACCAGCATGTGCTGGTTCTGACCTTGCACCACAGCATCTGTGACGGTGCTTCCTTGCAGGTCATGGTCAATGAGTTGGTGCAGCTGTACGCAGCCTTCAGCCAGGGGCACCCGGCACAACTGCCGGCGCTGCCGGTACAATATGCCGACTATGCACTGTGGCAGCGGCATTGGATGGAGGCGGGGGAGCGCGAGCGTCAATTGGGCTACTGGCAGGCCCAGTTGGCCGGCGAGCAGCCGGTACTTGAGCTGCCCACCGACCATGCGCGCCCAGCGGTGCAGAGCTTTGCCGGCGCCTCGGTCAACGTTGAGCTGGGCGCTCAGCGCCTGGAAGCGCTCAAGCGTCTGAGCCAGCGTGAGAACGTCACCACGTTCGTGGTATTGCTTGCCTCGTTCCAACTGCTGCTGCACCGCTACAGTGGCCAGGCGGATATCCGCGTCGGTGTGCCTATCGCCAACCGCAGTCGCAGTGAAACCGAGCGGCTGATCGGCTTTTTGGTCAATACCCAAGTGCTGCGCACTGAAGTGGATAGCCGCACCAGTGTTCGCGGTCTGCTGCAACAGGTGCGCAAAACCGCATTGGATGCGCAGGCGCATCAGGACTTGCCTTTTGAGCAGTTGGTTGAGGTGCTGCAACCCGAGCGTAGCCTGAGCCGTAACCCGCTGTTCCAAGTCATGTTCAACCACCAGGCCGAAGACCGGCAGGCTACGTCCATGCAACTGCCCGATTTGCAGGTGCAGGGGCTGGAGTGGGAAAGTCACTCGGCGCAGTTTGACCTGACGCTCAATACCGTTGAGCACGGCACTGGGGTTTCGGCAGGCTTTACCTATGCCTCGGACCTGTTCGACGCCTCGACCATCGAGCGCATGGCCGGCCATTGGCTCGCACTGCTCGACGCGATGCTGGCCGCGCCAGAACAGCCGGTTGAAACGTTGTCGATGCTGGCCGCCAGCGAACGCAGCACCTTGCTCGACGGCTGGAACGCCACCGCCACCGACTTCCCATTGCAGCACACCGTGCAGCAACTGATCGAAGCCCAGGTGCGGCACACCCCGGACGCGCCGGCGCTGGCGTTCGGTGAAGAGCGCCTGAGCTATCGCCAGCTCAACGAGCGCGCCAACCGACTGGCGCATTACCTGATCGCGCAAGGCGTTGGCCCGGACGTGCTGGTGGGCGTGGCGGCCGAGCGCTCCATCGAAATGGTTGTGGCGCTGGTGGCCATCCTCAAGGCCGGCGGCGCCTACGTGCCGCTGGACCCGGACTATCCGCAGGATCGCCTGAGCTACATGTTCGAAGACAGCGGCATTCAGTTGCTGCTGACCCAGGAGGCGTTGTTGCAGCGCCTGCCGATCCCGGTGTCGATCCGCAGCGTGGCGTTGGATCAACCGGGCGACTGGCTGGCGGCTTACAACACGTCCAATCCGTGCATGGCCCTGACCGGCGAAAACCTCGCCTACGTGATCTACACCTCCGGCTCCACCGGCAAGCCCAAGGGCGCGGGCAACCGCCACGTGGCGCTGACCAACCGCCTGTGCTGGATGCAAGGCGCCTACGGCCTGGACGCCAGCGACACGGTGGTGCAGAAAACCCCGTTCAGCTTCGACGTGTCGGTGTGGGAGTTCTTCTGGCCGCTGATGACCGGCGCGCGCCTGGTCGTGGCGGCGCCGGGTGATCACCGTGACCCGGCCAAGCTGGTCGAGTTGATCAACCGCGAACAGGTCAGCACTTTGCACTTTGTGCCGTCGATGCTGCAGGCGTTTTTGCAGGACGACGCCGTCAGCAGCTGCACCGGCCTCAAGCGCATCGTGTGCAGCGGTGAAGCGCTGGCGGTGGATATCCAGCAGCAGGTCTTCGCCAAGTTGCCGAACGCGGGGCTATACAACCTGTACGGCCCGACCGAAGCGGCCATCGACGTGACCCACTGGACCTGCATGGACGAAGGCCGTGACAGCGTGCCGATCGGCCAGCCGATTGCCAACCTGGCCACATATATCCTCGACAGCAGCCTGGAGCCGCTGCCGGCGGGCGTGACCGGCGAGCTGTACCTGGCGGGCGTCGGCCTGGCGCGGGGTTACCACCAGCGCCCAAGCCTGACCGCCGAACGCTTTGTCGCCAGCCCGTTCGTGGCCGGTGAGCGGCTGTACCGCACCGGCGATTTGGCGCGTTACCGCGCTGATGGGGTGATCGAATACGCCGGGCGTATCGACCACCAGGTGAAGATCCGCGGCCTGCGTATTGAACTGGGCGAAATCGAGGCCCGCCTGCTGGAGCATGCCGCCGTGCGTGAAGCGGTGGTGGTGGCTCGCGATGGCAAGCAACTGGTGGCTTACCTCGTTTTGGAGCCGGCGGCGAACGCTGATTGGCAGGCGCAGCTGAGCGCTCACCTGCACAGCGGCTTGCCGGATTACATGGTGCCCGCGCAATGGATGGCATTGGCGCAACTGCCGCTGTCGGCCAACGGCAAGTTGGACCGCAAGGCGTTGCCGGTGCCGGACGCCAGCCTGCAACAAGCGGTCTACATCGCGCCTGAAACCGATCTGGAACAGCGCATCGCGGCGATCTGGCAAGAAGTGCTCAAGCGTGAGCAGGTGGGCGTCACTGACAATTTCTTTGCCCTGGGCGGTGACTCCATCGTGTCGATCCAGGTGGTCAGCCGTGCCCGTCAGGCCGGCATCATTCTGACGCCTAAGGATGTCTTCCAGTATCAGACCGTCCAGAGCCTGGCGCGTGTCGCCCAGGTGGGCACGGCGCGGCTGATCGATCAGCAACCGGTCACTGGCGCCACCCCGTTGCTGGCGTTCCAGCAGTGGTTCTTTGCCACGGATATTCCCGCGCGGCATCAGTGGAACCAATCGTTGTTGCTCACGTGTGCCCAGACCATCGACCCCTTGCGCCTGGAGCAGGCCTTGCAGGCGCTGCTGGCGCATCACGACGCGCTGCGTCTTACCTTCACGCCGCAGGGCCAGGCCAGCCATGCTCGCGTCGAACCCGGCCAGGCATTGCTGTGGCAAGCCCAGGCAGATGATGACGTGCAACTGCAGGCCCGTTGCAATGAGGCCCAGCAGTCGCTGAACCTGCAAGACGGCCCGCTGTTGCGCGCGCTGCTGGTGCAAATGGCCGATGGCAGCCAGCGTCTGCTGCTGGTGATCCATCACCTGGTCGTCGACGGCGTGTCCTGGCGAATCTTGCTGGAGGACCTGCAAAGTGCCTACGCACAACTGGCCTCGGTGCGCCGGGTAAAATTGGCGCCCAAAACCAGTGCCTTCAAAGCCTGGGCCGAGCAGATGACGCAACACGCCATCAGTGAGGGCGTGCAAGGGCAATTGAACTATTGGTTGCAGACACTGGGTGATGACGCGGGCGATCTGCCCTGCGACAACCACCAGGGCGGCCTGCAGAATCGTCACGCCGCTACCGTGCAGACGCGCTTGGGTGCCGACCTGACCCGGCGACTGCTGCAAGACGCTCCAGCGGCCTATCGCACACAGGTCAACGACCTGTTGCTGACTGCGCTGGCGCGGGCGCTCTGCGGCTGGACCGGTGCCGACTCCAGTGTGATCCAGCTGGAGGGCCACGGCCGCGAAGACCTCTTTGAACAGATCGACCTGAGCCGCACGGTAGGTTGGTTCACCAGCCTGTACCCAGTGCGCCTGACACCCGCCGCCGACCTTGAGCAATCGTTGAAAACCGTCAAGGAGCAATTGCGCGCCGTACCGGAAAAAGGCCTGGGCTATGGCCTGCTGCGCTACCTCGGCGGGCCGGCTGAACGGGCTGCCTTGGCTGAGCGGCCGGAGCCGCGCGTAACGTTCAACTATCTTGGGCAATTTGACGGTCAGTTTGATCAGGACGCCATGTTCGTGCCCGCCAGTGAATCCTCGGGCAGTGAACAACATGCTGATGCACCGCTGGGCAACTGGCTGACCGTCAATGGCCAGGTCTATGGCGGGGAGCTGAGTCTTGAGTGGACCTACAGCCGCGAGATGTTCCACGACGCCACGGTGCAACGGCTGGCCGATGCGTATGCCGTTGAGCTGGCCGCTCTGGTCAGCCATTGCTGCGACCTTGGACACAGCGGAGTAACCCCTTCGGACTTCCCGTTGGCCGGCCTGTCCCAGATGCAGTTGGATGCGCTGCCTTACTCGCTGCGCACGATCGAGGATATCTACCCGTTGTCGCCCATGCAGCAGGGCATGTTGTTCCACAGCCTGTATGAGCAGGAAGGAGTGGACTACATCAACCAGCTGCGCGTGGACGTGGATGACCTCGACAGCGATCGTTTCGAGGCCGCGTGGCAAGCTACCCTGGCGGCGCATGAGAGCTTGCGCAGTGCCTTCCTCTGGCAAGGCGTATTCGAACAGCCGGTGCAGGTGATCACGCGTCAGGTCCAGGTGCCGCTGGAGTTGCTCGACTGGCAGGGCCGTGACGACCTTGCCACGGCACTCGACGCCGCCGCCGAGGCCCAGCGCAACAGTGGTTTTGTACTCGATCGTGCGCCATTGCTGCGCCTGTGTCTGATCCGCACGGCTCAAGCCCGACATCATCTGATCTTCACCAATCACCACATCCTGCTCGACGGCTGGAGTAACGCGCAGCTGTTCGGCGAGGTGTTGCAACGCTATGCGGGGCTCCCCGTGGCTCAGTCGGCGGGGCGTTACCGTGACTACATCGCCTGGCTCCAGGCGCGCGATAACGCCGCCAGCGAACAATTCTGGACGGCGCAACTGGCCGCACTGGACGCGCCGACCCGGCTGGCCGACAGCGTGTCGGGAGGGGTGGCCGGCGTGACTGGGCATGGCGAACTGATACATCTGCTGGATGGCGCCGCCACTCAACGCCTCAACGCTTTTGCCAGGGAACAGAAAGTCACCTTGAACACGCTGGTGCAAAGCGCCTGGCTACTGCTGCTGCAGCGCTATACCGGCCAGGCCACGGTCGCCTTCGGTGCGACGGTGTCGGGCCGACCGTCGGCCTTGCAGGGGATCGAACAGCAAATCGGTTTGTTCATCAATACGTTGCCGGTGATTGCCGGCAGCCAGGCGCAGCAGACCGTGGCTCAATGGCTGCAAACGGTTCAGGCACTGAACCTGAGCCTGCGTGAGCACGAGCACACGCCGCTGTTTGATATCCAGCGCTGGGCCGGGCAGGGCGGTGAAGCCTTGTTCGACAGCATTCTGGTGTTTGAAAACTACCCCTTGTCGCAAGCCTTGCAACAAGGGCAAGGCAGCGGCCCACGCTTCGGTGAAGTGTCGACGCTGGAGCAAACCAGTTACCCGCTGACAGTGGGCATCAACCTCGGCGAGACGTTGTCGCTGCACTACGGCTACGCCTTGCGCAGTTTCTGTGAACCGGTGATTGCCCGCCTGAATGCGCAGTTGCTACACCTTCTTGAGCAGTTCAGCCAATCGCCTCAGCGGCCGACCGGTGCACTGGACCTGCTGACCGCCGACGAATGGGCGCAGCTGCGTGCCGGCAATAGCCCTCAGCCATACGCCGTGCAGCCTTATGTGCATGAGCGCATCGCCATGCAGGCGCCTGGCAGCGTTGCGCTGATTGTCGACGGCCAACCGGTCACCTACGCGCAATTGGACCGCCGCGCCAACCGCCTGGCTCATGCGCTGATTGCCGAAGGGGTCGGCCCGGAAGTTCGCGTCGCCGTGGCCATGCCGCGTGGCGAGCAACTGATGGTGGCACTGCTTGCTGTGCTCAAGGCGGGCGGCGCCTATGTGCCGCTGGATGCGAGCTATCCGCAGGAGCGCTTGGCCTACTTGATGCAGGACTCCGGTGTCGCCTTGTTGTTGACGGACTCGCGCCTGGCTGAGCGATTGCCGAAGATTCCAGGCTTGCACACGCTTGAGCTGGATCGCCTGGACCTGCGCGACGGGCCCGAAACCGCGCCGCAGCTCGACCTGCACCCGGATAACCTGGCCTACGTCATCTACACCTCGGGCTCCACGGGGCAGCCCAAGGGGGTCAGCGTCGCCCACGGCCCGTTGTCCATGCACTGCCAGGCGATCGGCGAACGGTACGCCATGACTGCAACGGACTGCGAATTGCACTTCATGTCGTTTGCCTTCGACGGCGCGCATGAGCGTTGGCTGACCACACTGACCCACGGCGGTCGTCTGCTGATGCGTGACGACAGCCTGTGGACGCCGGAGCAGACCTACGCCGCCATGCACGAGTACGGGGTGACCGTCGCCGCATTCCCACCGGTGTACCTGCAACAATTGGCCGAGCACGCCGAACGCGATGGCAACCCGCCGCCCGTGCGCATCTACTGTTTCGGCGGCGACGCGGTACCCCAGGCCAGCTTCGAACTGGCCCGGCGCGCTTTGCGTCCCGAACACATCATTAATGGTTACGGGCCTACCGAAACGGTGGTCACGCCGCTGATCTGGAAAGCCGGCCCCGACCTTGAATGTGGCGCGGCGTACGCGCCGATCGGCAGCCGCATAGGTGACCGCAGCACGTACGTGCTGGACGATCAGCTCAACCCATTGTCCCAAGGGCTCAGTGGCGAGTTGTACCTGGGCGGCACGGGCCTGGCGCGCGGCTATCTCAATCGGCCGGCGATGACCGCCGAACGCTTTGTGCCGGATCCTTTCGGTGTTCCCGGTGCGCGGCTGTATCGTTCCGGCGACCTCGTGCGCCAGCGGGAAGACGGCACCACCGATTACATCGGGCGCATTGACAACCAAGTGAAAATCCGTGGTTTCAGGGTTGAACTCGGCGAAATCGAAGCACGCCTGCAGGGGCAGCCTCACGTGCGTGAGGCGGTGGTGGTCGCCCAGCCAGGCTTGAGCGGGCAGCAACTGATTGCCTACGTGGTGCCGGCCGATGCGGCGCAACTGCAGGATGCTCGCCTGCCAGGCTTGATCAAGATGCAGCTCAAGGAGGTGCTGCCCGGCTATATGGTGCCGGCGCATGTGCTCGTGCTCAGCGCCTTTCCCTTGACCCCCAATGGCAAACTCGATCGCAAGGCATTGCCCAAGCCGCAGGCCGGTGTGTCTGCGCTCGACTATGAGGCCCCGCGCAGCGAGCTTGAACAACGAATTGCCACCCTCTGGGAGGAAGTGCTGCGCTTGGACCAGGTGGGGCTGAACGACAACTTCTTCGAGTTGGGCGGTGACTCGATCATCTCTATTCAAGTCGTCAGCCGCGCCCGCGTGGCCGGTATTCATTTCACGCCCAAGGACCTGTTCCAGCACCAGACGGTGAAAAGCCTTGCGGCGGTGGCTCGCACCGACGGCAAGCGGGTTGTGATCGATCAAGCGCCGGTCAGTGGTGACGCGCCGCTGTTGCCGGTCCAACAGGTGTTTTTCGACCAGGCTGTTCCCGAGCGCGATCACTGGAACCAGTCAGTGTTGCTCAAGCCTTACGCACCGTTGGACGCGGCTTACCTGGAGCAGGCCTTGCAGGCGTTGGTGGTGCAGCACGACGCATTGCGCATGGCGTTCACCTCGCAAGCGGCTGCCCGGTACCTGCTGCCGACTCAGTTACAGGCCGCGCCGCTGCTGTGGCAAGCCCAGGTCGCAGATGCCGAAGCCTTGCTGGACCTGTGTGAGCAGGCCCAGCGCTCGTTGGACCTGGCGCGTGGGAGCGTGGCCCGTGCGGTGCTGGCGACGCTTGCCGACGGCTCCCAGCGACTGTTGCTGGTGATCCACCACTTGGTGGTGGACGGTGTCTCCTGGCGTATTTTGCTTGAAGACTTGCAGAGCGTTTACCGGCAGTTGGTCGCCGGCGGCACGGCGCAACTGCCAGCCAAGACCAGCGCGTTCAAAACCTGGGCCGAGCGCTTGCAGGCGCATGCCAGTGGCCCTGCCTTGCTGGCCGAGCTGCCGTTCTGGCAGGCGCAGCTGGACGGTGCCCCTGCACATTTACCGCGTCAGCGTGCCGATGGCAGCCTGCAAAGCCGTTACGCCCACACCGTAGAAAGTCGCCTGGACAGCCTGCAGACGCGACAGCTGTTGCAAGTGGCGCCCGCGGCCTACCGGACTCAGGTCAACGACATGCTGTTGACGGCGCTTGCGCGAGTGATTTGCCGCTGGACGGGGCAGGCTTCCACGCTGGTTCAAATGGAGGGTCATGGCCGTGAAGAGGTATTTGACGACCTGGACCTGACACGTACCGTGGGTTGGTTCACCAGCCTGTTCCCGGTCAAGCTTTCGCCGGCCTCGACCCTGGCTGATTCGATCAAAGGCATCAAGGAGCAACTGCGCGCGATTCCCCAAAAAGGGATTGGGTTCGGCGCGCTTCGTTACCTGGGCGACGAAGAGGTGCAGCAGGCCTTGCGGGCATTGCCGACACCGCGCATCACCTTCAACTACCTGGGCCAGTTCGATGGCAGCTTCGACGAGGCCGAGGGCGCGCTGTTTGCGCCATCCGGCGAACAGGCGGGCGCCGAACACAGCCTGGAGGCTCCACTGGGCAACTGGCTGACGCTCAATGGCCAGGTGTACGCCGGGGAACTGAGTGTGGACTGGCGCTTCAGTTCGCAGATGTTTGATCCCGCGTGCATTCAACGCCTGGCCATTGATTTCCAGGAGGAACTTGTTGGCCTGATCGAACACTGCGCCCACCACCAAGGGGTGACGCCATCGGACTTCCCGCTGGCACGCCTGAACCAGGCTCAGTTGGATGCGCTGCCGATCGCGGTGGCGCGTATCGAGGACGTGTACCCACTGTCGCCGATGCAGCAGGGCATGCTGTTCCATACGTTGTATGAGCCCGATAGCGTGGACTACATCAATCAGATGCGTCTGGATGTCGACGGCCTTGATCCGCAGCGTTTGCGCCAGGCCTGGCAGGCGGCGCTGGATGCGCATGACAGCCTGCGCAGCGGTTTCGTCTGGCAGGGCGAGCTGGAGCAGCCGGTTCAGGTGGTGTTCAAGCAGGTCGATCTGCCTTACGCACTGCACGATTGGCAAGGCCGCCAGACGCTGCAAAGCGACCTCGATGAACTGGCCGCCAGCCAGCGCGAGCAGGGGTTTGAACTCACGCAGGCGCCGTTGCTCAACCTGCAATTGGTACGTACGGGCACTGCACGGCACCACTTGATCTTCACCAGCCATCACCTGCTGATGGACGGCTGGAGCAGCTCCCAGTTGCTCGGCGAAGTGTTGCAACGCTACAGCGGCCAGGCGCCTGCAGGCGCACCCGGGCGCTACCGCGATTACATCGGCTGGCTGCAAGCCCAGGACGCTGATGTCAGCCAAGGGTATTGGCGCGAACAACTGGCCTTGCTTGATGAGCCCACGCGCCTGGCGCAGGCGCTGGCTTACAACCCGCACGCGGGTGTATCCGCCAGCGGTTATGGCGATCACTTCCTGACCCTGGATCGCGCGCAAACCCGGCACCTCGGTGATTTCGCGCGGGCCAGCAAGGTCACGCTCAATACGTTGGTGCAAGCGGCGTGGCTGCTGCTGTTGCAGCGCTACAGTGGCCAGGCGTCGGTAGCCTTCGGCGCGACGGTGTCGGGGCGCCCGGCACAACTCAAAGGCGTCGAGCAGCAAATCGGCCTGTTTATCAACACATTGCCGGTCATTGCTCGCCCATCCGCTGAGCAAAGTGTTGCGCAATGGCTGCAAGGGGTGCAGGCACAGAACAGTGCGTTGCGTGAGCATGAACACACGCCGCTGTTTGATATCCAGCGCTGGGCCGGGCAGGGCGGTGAAGCCTTGTTCGACAACATCCTGGTGTTCGAAAACTACCCGGTCTCCGAAGCGTTGCAGCACAGCGAGCCTGCCGAGCTGAGCTTTGGTGCGGTACACAGCCATGAACGCACCAACTACCCGCTGACGTTGCTGGTTAACGTGGGCGAGCAACTGGCATTCCAGTTCAGCTACATGGAATCGAAGTTCAATGCTTGCGCCGTTGCCGGGTTGGCGGCTTGCCTGGAGACGCTGTTGGCCCGGCTTGCCGAGTCTGCCGAGCGTGCCTTGGGTGAGGTCGATATGCTGCCTGCCAGCGAACGCAGCACCTTGCTCGACGGCTGGAACGCCTCCGCCACCGACTTCCCATTGCAGCACACCGTGCAGCAACTGATCGAAGCCCAGGTGCGGCACACCCCGGACGCGCCGGCGCTGGCGTTCGGTGAAGAGCGCCTGAGCTATCGCCAGCTCAACGAGCGTGCCAACCGACTGGCGCATTACCTGATCGCGCAAGGCGTTGGCCCGGACGTGCTGGTGGGCGTGGCGGCCGAGCGCTCCATTGAAATGGTCGTGGCGCTGGTGGCCATCCTCAAGGCCGGCGGCGCCTACGTGCCGCTGGACCCGGACTACCCGCAGGATCGCCTGAGCTACATGTTCGAAGACAGCGGCATTCAGTTGCTGCTGACCCAGGAGGCGTTGTTGCAGCGCCTGCCGATCCCGGTGTCGATCCGCAGCGTGGCGTTGGATCAACCGGGCGACTGGCTGGCGGCTTACAACACGTCCAATCCGTGCGTGGCCCTGACCGGCGAAAACCTTGCCTACGTGATCTACACCTCCGGCTCCACCGGCAAGCCCAAGGGCGCGGGCAACCGCCACGTGGCGCTGACCAACCGCCTGTGCTGGATGCAAGGCGCCTACGGCCTGGACGCCCGCGACACGGTGGTGCAGAAAACCCCGTTCAGCTTCGACGTGTCGGTGTGGGAGTTCTTCTGGCCGCTGATGACCGGCGCGCGCCTGGTCGTGGCGGCGCCGGGTGATCACCGTGACCCGGCCAAGCTGGTCGAGTTGATCAACCGCGAACAGGTGAGCACTTTGCACTTTGTGCCGTCGATGCTGCAGGCGTTTTTGCAGGACGACGCCGTCAGCAGCTGCACCGGCCTCAAGCGCATCGTGTGCAGCGGTGAAGCGCTGGCGGTGGATATCCAGCAGCAGGTCTTCGCCAAGTTGCCGAACGCGGGGCTATACAACCTGTACGGCCCGACCGAAGCGGCCATCGACGTGACCCACTGGACCTGCATGGACGAAGGCCGTGACAGCGTGCCGATCGGCCAGCCGATTGCCAACCTGGCCACATATATCCTCGACAGCAGCCTGGAGCCGCTGCCGGCGGGTGTGACCGGCGAGCTGTACCTGGCGGGCGTCGGCCTGGCGCGGGGTTACCACCAGCGCCCAAGCCTGACCGCCGAACGCTTTGTCGCCAGCCCGTTCGTGGCCGGTGAGCGGCTGTACCGCACCGGCGATTTGGCGCGTTACCGCGCTGATGGGGTGATCGAATACGCCGGGCGTATCGACCACCAGGTGAAGATCCGCGGCCTGCGTATCGAACTGGGCGAAATCGAGGCCCGCCTGCTGGAGCATGCCGCCGTGCGTGAAGCGGTGGTGGTGGCTCGCGATGGCAAGCAGCTGGTGGGTTATGTGGTGCCCACCGAGGCCGGTTTTGGCGGCGTTGATCATGCGGTGCAACTCAAAGCCCACTTGCTGCGAACACTGCCCGAGTACATGGTGCCGGCGTCGATCCTGTTGCTGGCCCAGATGCCGTTGAGCCCCAATGGCAAGCTGGCGCGCAACCTGTTGCCGGCCCCCGAAACGGCCCAGGCACAGGCGTATGTGGCACCGGTGAATGCGGTCGAGGTGACGCTGGCGGGTATCTGGCAAACGGTGCTGGGCCTTGAGCAAGTGGGCGTCACCGACAACTTCTTCGCCCTGGGCGGCGATTCCATTGTGTCGATCCAGGTGGTCAGCCGGGCGCGTCAGGCCGGTATTCGTTTCACGCCCAAAGACCTGTTCCAGCATCAGACGGTACAAAGCCTGGCGTTGGTGGCCAAGACCGGTGCCGAAGCGCTGGTAATTGATCAATCCCCGCTGACGGGCGCGGCAGTGTTGTTGCCCCTGCAGCAGCACTTTTTTGAAGAAGTGAGTACCGAGCGTCATCACTGGAACCAATCGGTATTGCTCAAGCCACGCCATGCCCTCGACGCAGCGAGCCTTGCGCGCGCACTGGACGCGGTCTGCACCCATCATGACGCGTTGCGCCTGCGGTTTACCGAGCAGGAGGGCGCCTGGACGGCCCACTTCAGCGACGTGCAAGCGCAGTATTCGCTGCTGTCGCAGGTCAACCTTGACCGGCCGCAAGACCTTGCCGCAGCAGGCCTTGAAGCCCAACGCAGCCTGAACCTGCAAGACGGGCCATTGCTGCGTGCCTTGCTGGCGACGCTGGCGGACGGCAGCCAGCGCCTGTTGCTGATCATTCATCACTTGGTCGTCGACGGCGTGTCCTGGCGTGTATTGCTGGAGGATCTGCAAAGCGCCTACGCACAGGTTCCGTCCGCCCAGGCCATACGCCTGCCGGCCAAGACCAGTGCGGTCCAGCAATGGGCCACGCGTTTGCAGGGCTATGCCCGCAGCACCGGCGTGCAAGCCGAGTTGCCGTTCTGGCAGGCCCAGTTGCACGGCACCGCGCAGTTGCCGTGCGACTTCCAGGGCGGCGAGCGCTTGAATCGGCATGCGGTGACGATCCAGACGCAATTGGATGTGACCACCACACGGCAATTACTGCAACAGGCGCCGGCCGCTTACCGTACCCAGGTCAACGACCTGCTATTGACGGCCCTGGCACGCGTGATCGCCCGCTGGACGGGTGATCACGCCACGGGCATCGCCCTCGAAGGGCATGGCCGTGAAGAGGTGTTCGACGACTTGGACCTGACCCGCACCGTGGGTTGGTTCACCAGCCTGTTCCCGGTGTGCTTGCAGGTGGCGGACGACCTCGGCGCGTCGATCAAGGCGGTCAAGGAGCAATTGCGCGCTATCCCGCACAAAGGCCTCGGTTTTGGTGCGTTGCGCTACCTCGGTGACGAAGCGAGCCAGGCCGCGCTGCGTGGCCTGCCGATGCCGCGCATCACGTTCAATTACCTGGGGCAGTTCGATAACCAGTTCGATGACCAGGCCTTGTTCGTGCCGGCGGGCGAGTCGGCCGGTGCCGAGCAAAGCCTGGACGCCGAGCTGGCCAACTGGTTGACGCTCAACAGCCAGGTGTATGGCGGCGAGTTGAGCCTGAGCTGGACCTTCAGCCACAGGATGTTTGCACCGCAGACCATTCAGGCCCTGGCGGACGACTATGTGCGCGAACTGAGTGCACTGGTCGCCCATTGTTGTGATGACGCCCACAGCGCGGTCACACCGTCGGATTTCCCGCTGGCGCACCTCACCCAGGCACAACTGGACAGCTTGCCATGGGCGGCCCGCGCGGTTGCCGATATCTACCCGTTGTCGCCGATGCAGCACGGTATGTTGTTCCACAGCCTGTACGAGCAGGAAAGCGGCGCGTATATCAACCAGTTGCGTGTCGATGTCGACGGTTTGCAGGTCGAGCGTTTCCGCGCGGCCTGGCAGGCGGCGATTGATGAACATGACATCCTGCGCAGTGGCTTCCTCTGGCAGGGCGCGTTCGAGCGGCCGGTGCAAGTGGTGCACAAGCACGTGGTGGTGCCGTTGAGTCTTCATGACTGGCAACAGCACAGCGCGCTTGCAACGGCGCTGGATGACCTCGCCGAGCAAGAGCGCGTTCAGCCGTTCGATCTGCAACAGCCCGCACTGTTGCGCCTGACCGTGGTACGTACGGCGACCGATCGTTATCACCTGATCTACACCAATCACCACATCCTGCTGGACGGCTGGAGCAATGCGCAGTTGTTCGGTGAGGTGCTGCAACGCTACAGCGGTGCGCCGGTGGCGCCGCTTGCCGGGCGCTATCACGACTACATCGCCTGGCTGCACCGCCAGGATCGGGCTGTCAGTGAAGCGTTCTGGAAGCAGCAGTTGGCCCAGTTGAGTGAACCGACGCGCCTGGCCCATAGCATCAGCCAGGGTAGCGAGGCGCTGGCCGGCGGGCACGCCGAGCATGTGCGTGTGTTGGATCGCGGTTTTACCCAGCGCCTGGGCGAGTTCGCCCGTCAGCAGAAAGTCACCCTCAACACCCTGGTGCAGAGCGCGTGGCTGTTGCTGTTGCAACGCTACACCGGCCACGACACGGTTGCCTTCGGCGCGACAGTGTCGGGGCGCCCGGCTGAACTGGTTGGGGTTGAACAGCAGATAGGCCTGTTCATCAACACCTTGCCGGTGGTGGCCCGCCCACAACCGGAACAGCGACTGACCGATTGGCTGGCGCAATTGCAAGGCCAGAACGTTGCCCTGCGCGAGCAGGAGCACACGCCGCTGTTCGATATCCAGCGCTGGGCCGGGCAGGGCGGTGAAGCCTTGTTCGACAACATCCTGGTGTTCGAAAACTACCCGGTCTCCGCCGCATTGGAGCAAGGCGCAAGCGGTGGCCTGGGCTTCGGCACCGTGACCAACCACGAGCAGACCAACTACCCGTTGACGGTGCTGGTCAACCTCGGCGAGACCTTGTCATTGCACTTGAGCTATGACTTGGGCAGTTTCCGCACGGCCGCTATCGAGCAGATCGCCGAAGGCCTGTTGAACCTGTTGGGCTGCCTGGAGGGCGAGACGCTGCTGGGGGGTATCGACCTGCTGCCGGCCAGCGAACGCAGCACCTTGCTCGACGGCTGGAACGCCACCGCCACCGACTTCCCATTGCAGCACACCGTGCAGCAACTGATCGAAGCCCAGGTGCAGCACACCCCGGACGCGCCGGCGCTGGCGTTCGGCGAAGAACGCCTGAGCTATCGCCAGCTCAACGAGCGTGCCAACCGACTGGCGCATTACCTGATCGCGCAAGGCGTTGGCCCGGACGTGCTGGTGGGCGTGGCGGCCGAGCGCTCCATCGAAATGGTCGTGGCGCTGGTGGCCATCCTCAAGGCCGGCGGCGCCTACGTGCCGCTGGACCCGGACTATCCGCAGGATCGCCTGAGCTACATGTTCGAAGACAGCGGCATTCAGTTGCTGCTGACCCAGGAGGCGTTGTTGCAGCGCCTGCCGATCCCGGTGTCGATCCGCAGCGTGGCGTTGGATCAACCGGGCGACTGGCTGGCGGCTTACAGCACCGTCAACCCAGGTATCACCCTGACCGGCGAAAACCTCGCCTACGTGATCTACACCTCTGGCTCCACCGGCAAGCCCAAGGGCGCGGGCAACCGCCACGTGGCGCTGACCAACCGCCTGTGCTGGATGCAAGGCGCCTACGGCCTGGACGCCAGCGACACGGTGGTGCAGAAAACCCCGTTCAGCTTCGACGTGTCGGTGTGGGAGTTCTTCTGGCCGCTGATGACCGGCGCGCGCCTGGTCGTGGCGGCGCCGGGTGATCACCGTGACCCGGCCAAGCTGGTCGAGTTGATCAACCGCGAACAGGTGAGCACTTTGCACTTTGTGCCGTCGATGTTGCAGGCGTTTTTGCAGGACGACGCCGTCAGCAGCTGCACCGGCCTCAAGCGCATCGTGTGCAGCGGTGAAGCGCTGGCGGTGGATATCCAGCAGCAGGTCTTCGCCAAGTTGCCGAACGCGGGGCTGTACAACCTGTACGGCCCGACCGAAGCGGCCATCGACGTGACCCACTGGACCTGCATGGACGAAGGCCGTGACAGCGTGCCGATCGGCCAGCCGATTGCCAACCTGGCCACATATATCCTCGACAGCAGCCTGGAGCCGCTGCCGGCGGGCGTGACCGGCGAGCTGTACCTGGCGGGCGTCGGCCTGGCGCGGGGTTACCACCAGCGCCCAAGCCTGACCGCCGAACGCTTTGTCGCCAGCCCGTTCGTGGCCGGTGAGCGGCTGTACCGCACCGGCGATTTGGCGCGCTACCGCACTGACGGGGTGATCGAATACGCCGGGCGTATCGACCACCAGGTGAAGATTCGCGGCCTGCGTATTGAACTGGGCGAAATCGAGGCCCGCCTGCTGGAGCATGCCGCCGTGCGTGAAGCGGTGGTGGTGGCTCGCGATGGCAAGCAGCTGGTGGGTTACGTCGTTTTGGAGCCGGCGGCGAACGCCGATTGGCAGGCGCAGCTGAGCGCTCACCTGCACAGCGGCCTGCCGGATTACATGGTGCCCGCGCAATGGATGGCATTGGCGCAACTGCCGCTGTCGGCCAACGGCAAGTTGGACCGCAAGGCGTTGCCGGTGCCCGAGCAGGTGCAAGAGGCGTATGTGGCGCCGCAATCAGCGGTCGAAACAGCCCTGGTGGGTATCTGGCAAGCGGTGCTGGGCCTGGAGCAAGTGGGTGTCACCGACAACTTCTTCGCCTTGGGCGGTGACTCCATCGTGTCGATCCAAGTGGTGAGCCGCGCCCGCGAGTTGGGTTTGGGCCTGAGCCCCAAAGACCTGTTCCAGTTCCCCACCGTGCGCACGTTGGCACTGCGTGTGGTCACTCTGGATGATCGCGACGCGCAATTCATGGCCACTCCAGGCCAAGTGCTGCACGGCCTCAGCGCCGAGCAGCTAGAGGACTTGCCGATCCCGCACGCCCGGGTGCAAAGCCTCTATCCGTTATCGCCGATGCAACAAGGCATGCTGTTCCTGGGCCTGAACGCCCCGGATGCCGAGCTGTATGTGAACCAGTTGTGCCTGCCGGTCACCGGCTTGCAGGTGGAACGGTTCAAGCAGGCGTGGGCGGTGGCGTTCGCGCGTCATCCGATCCTGCGCACAGGCTTCGTCTGGCAAGACCTGGAGCAACCGCTGCAGTTTGTCATGGACCATCTGGAAGTACCGCTGCGCGAACTCGACTGGCGCGGTTGCGCCGACATTGAGCAGCGCGTGCAAGCGTTGGCCGACAGCGAACGCGTGCAGGGGTTTGACCTGGACCAGCCGCCGCTGCAACGGATCATCCTGGTGCGCCTGGACGACAACAGCCATCAACTGGTGTGGACTTACCACCACATCCTGATCGACGGCTGGAGCATTTCGCAGTTGATCGGCGAGGTCTTGGCCCAATACTCCGGGCAGGCGCTGGCACCGGCCTTGCCGTACGAGCATTACATTGGCTGGCTGCAACGCCAGGATGCCAGGGCCGGCGAACAGTTCTGGCGCCGACAACTGGCCGTACTGGACCAGCCGACCTACCTGGCCGATACCGTCAACGCGATGCCCGAGGGCAAGGGCCACAAGGCGTTGTACAGCCGCTTCGACGCGGCCGCGACCGATGCGCTCAAACGCTTCGTCCAAAGCCAGCAGGTCACGCTGAACACATTGGTGCAAGCCGCCTGGTTGCTGCTGCTCAGTCGCTACAGCGGTCAGCGCAGTGTCACGTTTGGCGCCACCGTGTCGGGGCGTGCGGCAAGCCTGCCGGGTTCGGAACGTATCCTGGGCCTGTTCATCAACACCTTGCCGGTGATCCAGGAGATCGCGCCCCAGCAAACCGTGGGTGATTGGCTGCGGCAGTTGCAGGCCTATAACCTGGATATGCGCGAGCGCGAATACACGCCTCTGGCGGATATCCAGCGCTGGGCAGGCAAGGCCGGACAGGCGCTGTTCGACAGCATTATCGTGTTCGAGAACCAACCGATCGACCAGGCCCTGCGCGAATGGCAGGACGGCAGCCTGGCGTTCGGCGACGCCGCCAGCGCCGGCCTTACCGACTTCCCGATGGACCTGATGGTGACCCTCGAAGACGGCCTGGTGATCGAATACATGTACTTGCGCGAACACTTCAACGACGCCGCAGTGGAAGGCATTCGCGCCAATATGGAAGGCCTGCTCCTGCGTCTGGCCGAGGATGCCGGGCAAGCCCTGGGCGCCATCGGTCTGCCGCTGGCCACTGCGTCCGGGGCCGGCGTAGCGCCAGCGGCACGCACAGCGGAATGGGTGCATGAGCGCATCGCTCAGTGGGCGACCCTTCAGGGTGATGCCGGCGCAGTGTTGTTTGCCGAGCGGCGCTTGTCCTTCAGCGAGTTGGACCAGCGAGCCAACCGCCTGGCCCAGGCATTGATCGTCGAAGGTGTCGGCCCGGATGTACGGGTCGGCGTGGCCTTGCCGCGCAGCGAGGGCATGATCATCGCGCTGTTGGCGGTGCTCAAGGCCGGTGGCGCTTATGTACCGCTGGACGCCAGCTACCCCAGCGAACGCCTGGCCTACATGATGCAGGACTCCGGTATTGCACTGTTGTTGACCGAGCAGGCCCTGGCTGCGCAGTTGCCGATACCGGCCAGTGTGCATGTTCTGGCGCTTGATCAGCTGGTGCTTGACGCCTTCCCGGCCGTCGCCCCCAAGCTGAGCATTCACGCCGAAAACCTCGCCTATGTGATCTACACCTCAGGTTCCACCGGGCTGCCCAAAGGCGTGGCGGTCAGTCATGGCCCGCTGGCGATGCATTGCCAGGCCATTGGTGAGCGCTATGAGATGAGCCCGGCCGATTGCGAGTTGCACTTCATGTCGTTCGCCTTTGACGGCGCCCACGAGCGTTGGTTGACCACCCTGACGCACGGTGGCCGCTTGTTGATCCGCGATGACAGCCTGTGGACCCCCGAGCAGACCTATGCCGCCATGCACGCCCATGGCGTCACGGTGGCGGCGTTCCCGCCGGTGTACCTGCAACAGTTGGCCGAGCACGCCGAGCGCGACGGCAACCCTCCGCCCGTGCGCATCTATTGCTTTGGCGGGGATGCGGTGGCGCAGGCCAGTTTCGAGTTGGCCCAACGCGCCTTGCGTGCGCAGTTCATCATCAACGGCTATGGCCCGACGGAAACAGTCGTGACGCCGCTGATCTGGAAAGCCGGCCCCGACGCGGTTTGCGGTGCGCCCTATGCACCTATCGGCAGCCGCGTCGGTAACCGCAGTGCCCAGGTATTGGATATGGACCTCAACCCGCTGCCCAATGGCTTGGCCGGCGAGTTGTACCTGGGGGGTGAAGGGCTGGCGCGTGGCTACCTGAACCGGCCGGCAATGACCGCCGAACGGTTTGTGCCTGACCCTTCGCGACGTGATGGCGCACGCATGTACCGCTCGGGTGACCTGGTGCGGCTGCGTGCGGACGGCACCGCTGACTACCTGGGGCGAATTGATCAGCAGGTGAAAATCCGTGGGTTCCGGATCGAGCTGGGTGAAATCGAGGCGCGCCTCAAAGACAGTGCCCAAGTGCGTGACGCCGTGGTAATCGCCCGCGATACCGGCAGCGGCAAACAGCTGCTGGGGTATGTCATCGCCGCTGACGGCAGCGCCGACGAAGGTCTGGTACAGCGCCTGCGCGAGCAACTGCAAGGCAGTCTGCCGGATTACATGGTGCCCACCCATTTGATCCGTCTGGAACAGTTGCCATTGACGCCAAACGGCAAGCTGGACCGCAAGGCGCTGCCGGAGCCATCCGCCAGTGTGGCGACGGCGGGCTATGTGGCACCGATGAGCGAGGTGCAGAAGGCGCTGGCGGCTATCTGGCAGACCTTGCTAAAGGTTGAGCGTGTTGGGTTGGACGACAACTTCTTCGAACTGGGCGGTGATTCGATCCTCAGCCTGCAGTTGGTCGCACGTTGCCGGACGCTCAAGGGCCAGGGTTTTAGCCTCAAGCTGCGCGACCTGATGCAAAAACCGACGATTGGTGAACTCACCACCGAGGCTGCGGCCACTGAACAGCGTTCCCCGTTATTGGCACTCAGCCCGGCAGTGGCGGGGCGTGCGCCCCTGTTCTGCGTGCATGCCGGCTTTGGCACCGTGTTCGACTATGAACCGCTGGCTCGCGCGTTGGGCGCTGAACGGCAAGTGATCGCCCTCCAGTCGCGGATGCTGCTCGACCCGCTGTGGAAGGATCAATCGCTGCAGGACATGGCCCGCGACTATGTCGGCTATTTGCGCCAACAGCAGCCCCAAGGGCCTTACCACTTGGTGGGTTGGTCGTTGGGGGGCACGCTGGCGGCGTTGATGGTGGCGGAGTTGCAACGCCAGGGGCAGACGGTGGCGCTGCTCGGCTTGCTGGACACTTACGTGCCCGGTGAACCGGCAGCCCAGGCGGATGACTGGCAGGCCGACCTGCGCGAATTTGTCGACGTGACGCGGCATAGCCTGGCACCGCACCTGCAACCGTCCGGCGCGGAAACGCCCGACAACCTGCGCCAGCTGTTTACCGAAGCCTTGACCTGTGAAGGGGGCGATGCACACCGTCCAGGCTTCGGTGCCGAGGAACTGGCCCAGGTGTTCATGGTGGCACGTCACCTCAAGCGCCTCTCGTTGCAACTGGCGGCGTGTGAACACCTGCCGGTGCAACCTGAATGCTGGTGGACCGAGGGTCGTGCCGACGAGGCCGCGCGCCTGGCCGCGCAACTGGGGCAGGCCACCACCGGGCATGTGCTTGGCTGTGGTCACTTCGATGTGCCGCGCGCCGAGTCGGTGTTGCAGGGGCTGGTCAATGCGCTGGCACAGCCTGCCGCGGTCATCTGAACATTATTGGAATAAACGCCGGGCGAGGCACCACGCCCGCCCGGCTCAGCGAGTGTTTTTATATGTCATTGAATCCTGATATCGCCGCGTTTCTTGAGTTGGTAAACAGCGGTCGCGCGGCGGGAAAAAACCTGGCGATGCATCAGTTGTCGCCTGAAGAGGCGCGAGCACAATTCGACCTTTCATCGCAGATGATGGACGCCGGTGCCGCCGACCTCGAGCAGGTCGACAGCGTGAGCATCCCGACCCGTGATGGTCAGCGGTTGGCTGCGCGGTTATACAGTGCCCGCCCACTGAGCCCAGCCACGCCTTCGGCGGCCGTGCTGTACTTTCATGGTGGTGGTTACGTGGTCGGCAGCCTTGATTCTCACGACGCCCTGTGTCGCGCCCTGGCTGAAATCGCCGGCTGCGCGGTGGTGTCCGTGGCTTACCGATTGGCACCGCAATGGCGTTTTCCCACCGCCGCCCACGATGCCGCAGACGCCTGGCAGTGGCTGGTAGAGCAGGGCGCCGAGTTGGGCATCGACACCCGCCGCCTGGCGCTGGCCGGTGACAGCGTTGGCGGTAGCCTGGTGGCGGTGTTGGCCACGCAGTTGACCGCCGAACGCGCGGCGGTCCAGCCACGCCTGCAAGTGCTGATTTACCCGGTGACTGACGCCAGCCGCAGCACACCCTCACTGGAGCGTTACGCCTCGGGTTACCTGCTGGAAAAAGACACGCTGCAATGGTTCTACGGGCTGTACGAGCGCGACGTCGCCGATCGCCGCGACCCACGCTTTTCACCGCTGCTCGGCGCGGTGCCTCCAGGCCTTGCGCCAACGTTGATGGTGTTGGGCGAATGCGATCCGCTGCACGACGAATGCCTGGCCTACGCTGCGCATCTACGCGAGGGCGGGGCGTTGGTAAAGGTGACGGTGTACCCGGGCATGACCCATGACTTCTTGCGCATGGGGGCGATCATTGACGAGGCTGAGCAAGCGCAGGAACAGATCGCTCAGGCGTTGCGGGAGGTATTCGCGTAACGGTTGGAGGAGGAGCCGGCTCCCTGCCGTCACGTGCGGTAGGGAGCTTGTAGGTTCAGGGCTGTTTGAAGCCGGGTTTGCCGTTGGCGGCTCGCCATTTTTTGACGACGTTAAGAATGCCAGCAGGGCTATCCTCTACGCCTTCTGCCGGATAGAAGATAAGGCCATTTTTTTCTGGGTGTTCTGTGACTTTCGTAAAGTGGATTGCGAGTGTATTGATGTGTTTTCCAAGTGCGTCATCCTCAAGGTTGTGTTTGTTTGTAAAAAACTCCTCAAGCAGTTCGAGGAATTCAGCCTCTGTGTAGTCCTCGTACTTTTCTTTCAATAGCATGTTATTGATCCCCTTTTTTTGAGTGGGTTTGGATGTGCAGCCTAGGTGTCATGATGCGCATGTTGTCAATGTCGTATACAGCCCCGGAGGGGTGAACGGGAATAATATGATGAATTTCAAATTGGCCACGTCCACCAACTTGTTCGCTGGGAATTGTGAAAGGAGACGTTCCATTTTTAATCAGCGTCCTGTTCGCGCCTTTGAATTGAGCCGATAGCACGGGGTCAAGAGATACTATAGTCCAAAAGAATTTTCGGAAACTTTTGAAGTTTTTAAACTCTTTCCCCTTCAATTGATCAGCAAGTTGCGATGCGATAGCCGCGCCTTCCCCTCGCGATGCAGCATCCAACCAGTTGCCCGTTACAGGTTGTCCATTTCCTGTCACCACCCCAGGATCCTCCCGTCTATCCTTGAACATCACATAGATTGGAGGGATTCCCGAATCTGCAGGGAACACTGTGATGAAATCATCAAAGCTGGCTTCGACTACTCCAGGGAATATATCTGTTCGCCCTTCAATGGGCGTTACCGTGGCGCCGGGGTAGATCGCAGGTTCACTCTGTTCGGCGGGTGTGGTGGACGAGTTATTGCCCGGCTCAACGATAGGCGTCCACGTCAGGGTACGGGGCGGTGTGTTTGCCGTCGTGACGCTATACAGATTTTGTTGCGCGTCATAGGTCGCTGCCAAGACGTTCACGCGCGAAGGCAGTATGGCCCCATCGGTCTTGACTACGAAAACTTCTGATTGCCCGTTGGCGGCGGTTTTTGAGCTGAGTCGATAAGGCAAGTCAATCGTGCCACCTTCCGCCGCAATAGCGCTTAGATCATCCGTTGTATCGGGTAGGAGGTCTGAGAGCGGGGTACTGAACGTGTAGCGTTCGGGCAATTCGCCATTCGCGAGTTTTGGCGAGTAGAAAAGTGCTGAAATACCCACGATAAGTCCAGCGCCGACACTGGCAACCAAACCATTGAGTGCGGCGATGGCCGCACTGACCGCAGCGCGAAGCGAGAGTGTGGTTGTCTCCACCGAAATCACGGTACCGGCGGTGGTGACAAGCAACGCACCGGCCTTTGCCGCTGGGCCGGATACAGAAAACCGGTTGGCCGCTTGAATCTGGCGCGCCTCAAGCAATGCCTGTCGTGCCGCCGCTGCTTGCGTGTTGAGCACGTCAATTTGTGCTTGGATCAGTTTAGCTGCATAAGCCGCTTGATATGAACGAATGAAGCTGGCGTGATTCCTATCTCTTCCTTGACGGCCAAGTTGAGTGCCGAATGTACCGACTACATTCCTTCGAGTATCTGTCAACGGGTCTTTATAGAAATAAGCACTGACAATACTCTTTTGAATTTCAAGCTCCGTGCTTTTCGAGGCTGTCAGTTTGTTGATGGCTTCCAGTCGGAGGTTTATTTTCTCCATTGGCAACTGGCTACCGGTACCAGCCGTCCCTTCAAGTTCGGTAAGCGTAGCCTCAGTGGCTACTAACAGATTTTTATCGTTTTTATCGATCTCGGCTATGTAATGAGTGTCCAATGTGTCAATAAGTTTGTTGGCCGTAAGGTCAATGGCTTTTATAGTTCGGACTTCATTATTGATCTTGGTTGCATTGGCCCCACTACCCCCGCTGCCGATTCCGCCAGGAATAGTAATGGGTAATTCATTTACGGCATTGATTTCAGTAAGGCCCAACTCAATGGGCCCTTCACCTGATCCTGACATAGGACTCTCCTTGGTACGCATTTAAGTTCTTGTGAGAAATCGAATGTCCGGGTTTTAGGCGTTTATTGCTACTGTCCGTTCGGTCAGGTTGTGATGCATTTTTAATGCGTGTCTGTTGTCCCGTTAAACCTCACGTTGAATATCGCAACCAATAAAAAGGCGCATCAGCCAAGCTGATGCGCCTTTTTATTGAGAGGGGCTCCTGAACTACCAGAGCCCGATGTGTGATCAGAAGTTGTATTTGAACGACGTCATCAGGTTTCGTGGCGCGCCGTAAACCCCGGCGCTGGTGGTGGAGTAGTACTCCTTGTCGAACACGTTGTTGAGGTTGACCGATGCCGACAGGTTTTTGGTGATGTCGTAACGTGCCATCAGGTTGGTGACCGCATAGCTCTTCTGCTCGTAGTACTTGAGGTCGAAGCCGGTTTTGCTCTGCCAGTTGATGCCGCCGCCGACGGTCAGCTTATCCAGCGGACCGGTCAGGCGGTACGAGGTGAAGGTCTTGAAGCTGTGGCGCGGAATCTGGGTCGCGATGCGCTTGTCATCCTGGTCGGTGGAGACGCTGTAGGTGTAACCGCCCGCCGCTTGCCAGCCTTCGGCCAGTTCGCCGTTGAATTCCCATTCCACGCCCTGGGTGGTGGTGCCCTTGCTGGTTTTGTAGGCTTGCCAGCCGGACGGGGTAAGGTTGCTGCCATCGGCAATGCCCAGGTTGTCCTGTTCGACCTTGAACAGGGCCAGGCTGGTGTTGAGGCGACCTTCGTTGAATGCCGCTTTCACGCCGGCTTCGTAGCCGGTGCCTTCCAGTGGGTCGAGGTAGGAACCGCTGGTGGTCTGCAACGACTGCGGGTTGAAGATCTTGGTGTAACTGGCGTACACGGACCAGATCTCGCTCAGGTCGTAGACCAGGCCGGCGTATGGGATGGTGACCCCGGTTTCCTTACGATTGGATTGGGTCACGTCGCCCGAGAAGTAGCGGGTCTCGTCGTCCTGCTTCCAATCGATTACGCGGCCACCGACGATCAGCGTCGTGTCATCGTTGAGGTGAAAGCGCGACGTCAGGTAGGCGCCGTACTGGTTCTCTTCGAAGTCCTGGCGGCCGGTATTGACGAAGTCCGGCTTGGCGACATTGCCGTTCCAGTCGCCGATCGCGCCAATGGTGCCGTCGTAGCTGCCGCCGGGACGAACCCAGCCGCCGTAGTCCGGTGCGTTTTCGTTGCGGATCTGCGACAAGGTCACGCCGGTGATCAACTCGTGCTCACGACCAAACAGTTGGAACGGACCGGTCAGGTAGGCATCCACTGCGTTCTGGATCGGGTTGCCCTGGAACTTGTTGGGCATGACGTAGGCACCCAGGCCGGTGGTCTTGTCGATGTCTCCCGCCAGGTAGACGATTTCTGAGTCGTATTTGTTTTCGTTGCGGCTGTACTCGACCTTGCCGCTCCAGCCGTTCTCGAACTGCTTTTCAAGGGAGGTGAAGAAGGTGGTTTGCTCGTGGTCGTAGTAGGACCAGTCGGCGCTGGTGTTGAACGAACGCTTGAAGTCGGTAAGGCTGCCATCGCTGTATTTGAGCGGGAAGCCGCTGCGCGGTGGCTGGTTAGTGTGCTGGGTCTGGTAGCTGAAACCGACGGTCAGCAGCAGGGTGTCCGACAGGTCGAATTCAGTGATGCCGTAGACCAGGTTGTTGTCTTGCTTGTAGCGGTCGATCCAGGCGCCCTGGTTCTTGTAGTCCACTACCAGGCGGCCGCGGATATTGCCGGTCTCGGTCAACGGGCCGGACACGTCGACGCTGGCGCCATAGCGGTCCCAACTGCCGGCTTCACCGCCAATGCTCACCTGGGCCACGTCGGTGGGGCGCTTACGGATCATGTTGATCGTGGCGGACGGGTCGCCCATGCCGCTGATAAGGCCAGTTGAGCCACGGACCACTTCGATGCGGTCATACATGGCCGTGTTCTGGGTGTAGTTGTCCAGACGCGAGGAGGTGGGCACGCCATCGATTTCATAGTTGTTGATGGCGAAACCGCGCGAGTAGTAGCTGTCGGTATCGGCGCCCAGGCCTTCACGCACCACGGTAATGCCGGAAACGGCTTCCAGGGTATCGGTCAGGTTGGTCAGGTGCTGGTCCTGAAGACGTTGCTGGGTGATCACGGTGATCGATTGCGGCGTTTCCTTGAGCGGGATATTCAGCCGGGTCGAACTGCTGGAGGAGTCCGTGGTGTAGGAGCCAGTACCTTCGGTGGTTGAGCCGGGTGCCTTGCCGGAAATGCTGATGGCACCCAGTTGCAACGAAGAGCCGGTACCGGGCGGTGTCAGCGAAATGGTGTTACCGGTTTGCTGATAGTTGATGCCGCTGCTCCCCAGCAGGGTATCAAGTGCCTGTGCGGGCTCAAGCGTGCCGTTCACCGGTGCCGACTGCAGCCCCTTTACCGTGTCAGCCCCGTATAGAATTTGCAGGTCGGCTTGATGGCCCAAGGCCTGCAACGCACTGGAAAGGGGTTGCGCCGGAATATTCAATGCAACAGGAGTGGCCTGGGACTGACTGGAGGCCAGCACCATGCCCACCATGGCGCTGGCCAACAGGGTTTTCTTGAATATCGGTCGTAGGGCGGTTGTCGCAGAGCAGCTTGGAGTTGGGGTGTTCATTGCGTGAAAGGGCTCCAGTGGTGTCTTGGCAGACTTTTAGTTAATAAGAATTATTATTAGACGCGCCGCGTAAGCAAAACCGGATCAAAAGCTCCAAAAAACCAGCTAAAGGGAAACAGGCAATAGCGACGGCGAAGACGTGGTGCGTCGGTACTGTTCTTCGCTGCTGTTAAATACGAGCCAGGTACGCAGCAATTTAGCCCACCCATGAAAAAGCCCCTGGAACACCAGTTCCCAGGGGCTTTACTGACGCGCCTGCGTGCCGGTGCCGATCAGGCCACGGCGTCGGCCTCGACCCGTACCCTTCCGGCTTCCATTCTGACCAGTTGATCGGCGGCATCGAAATAGCGGTCATCGTGGGAGATCACGATGATGGTCTTGCCCAGGCGCTTGAGGTCGGGCAGCAGCTCAGTGTAGAAGATCCGTCGGAACGTCGGGTCCTGGTCCGCGGCCCATTCATCGAACACCAGTACCGGGCGTTCTTCCAGCCAGGCGTTGACCAGGGCCAGGCGTTTGCGCTGCCCGGTCGACAGGTCGGTGGTAGTGAAATTGCCGTCCTTGACCCTGACTTTGTGGGCGATCTCCAGGCGCTCCAGGTATTTATTGGCGTCCTCGGGGATTTGCTGGTCGCCCTGCACCACATCATCGAACAAGTAGTAATCGGCAAACACCGTGGTGAACAGCTGGCGATATTCATCGCGATTGGTCGGATCGATGGGCTGCCCGTTCAGCAGTATTTCGCCCTGTTGCGGCGCGTAAAGCCCCAGCAGCAACTTGATCAGCGTGGTTTTGCCACAGCCGTTTTCGCCGACGATAAACACGATATCGCCCTGGCGAATACTCAGGTTGACCGGGCCGAGGGTAAACGGCGCGTTGCCGTCCACGGCCGGGAAGGTGTAGCTGACATTGTTCAATTGCAGGCTGTGCACCGGGCAGGCTTGCTCGCCTTGAGCATTGAGCAGCAGGTGCGGCTCGGGCGATGAAAACTGTTCGGACAGTTGGGCGATACGACCAAAGGCGATTTTTGCCCGGCTAACGATTGGCAGCGTGCCTATCAGGTGTTCCAGCGGGCCTTTCATATACAGCAGCACCAGTACGAAACCGCTCATCACGGTTTTGTCCGCGCTGGGCCACAGTGTTTGCAGCGCGAGTGCCATGCCGATGACCACGAAAAACAGCATCGAGCCGAAGGTCTTGGCGATCACAAAGGTGTTGATCGACCGCACCTGGGTCTTGCAGATGAAGTCGGCGGAGGCCTGGATGCCCGACACGAACATGCGTTGGCGGCGCGGGCGGTTGATGCGCAGCTCTTTGGCACCCTCGGCAATGGCGTTGTAGTGTTTTTGCAACTCGTCCTCGGCGTCCCGTGCCGCCATGAACCCCTTGATACCCGCACCCTGGGCCAGGAACTGCACCACCGTGCCGATGATGATCGCCACCACCAGCAGCAGGAACATAGGCCATGAAAGCATGGCCAGGTAGCCCATGCAGCCGAGGGTGACGGTCAGGGAAATGGCCAGGGGGGCGAAGGCGAAGGCGAAGTCGCTGATAGTGTCGACATCGTGGGTCAGCACCGGGATCAACCTGTGGCTGCGATAGCGCTCGATTTGTTCGATCGGTGCCGAGAGGACTTTCTCCCCCAGTTCTTTGCGCAGCTTGGCGATGATGTGCTGGCCTACGTAGTTGGTGCCGATATCCGAGCAGATCGAACTGAACAAGGCCATCAGGCAGAGCCCGCCAAACAGCAGCACCACGGCTTGGGTCAGACCGGTTTCAGCATGCAGCGCGCTGTTGATGGTCGCCAGCAGCGTGGTCACGCTCAGGCCGCCAACCATGCCCAGCAGGATGGACAGGATGACCACCCATCGAAAGGGTTTCAGTAGGGTGAACAATTCATGAATTGCACCGCGCTTGGGCTGGGACATGACGGGTGAGTTCCTTGGGGATCGAGACAGATACCCAGTGAAACGTCTGGCCAGGCGCTAAATTTAGCCGCTCGCCGATGGCCGGCGAGGGATTTTTTCGACCAGGCTCAAACCCCGTCAGAGATCACGCACAACCCTGAACCCGATCCAGTCCCCCCGCGTCTGCGGGTAGATCGTGTTGCGGTTGCCCGAGCGTGAAAATACCGGCGCCTCGCCCCAGTCGTTGCCGCGAATCTGATACCCCTCGCAATTGGGTTCCACCCACGCGCTGCCGTCGGTTGGCGCGCCGATGTAGTTGGCGTGCTCACAGTCGGCGACGCGCTCGTAGACGTTGCCATGCATGTCGTACATGCCAAATGCGTTCGGCGGGTAGCTGCCCACCGGTGACGAATAGCTGTAGCCATCCGCAGGGCCATAGGTGTTGGCGTGCTTGGCGATGCTGTAGCCCTTGCCTTCATCGAAAGGGAAGGGGAAGGGGCCGGTCGAGCCGGCGCGTGCGGCGTATTCGCGTTGGGCCTCGCTGACCATGTGGTACGACTGCCCGGTTTTTTTCGACAGCCAGGCTACGTAGTTTTTTATGTCGTCCATGTCCATGCACACCGCCGGCTGGCGTGGGCCTTGCGGGTAGCGCGGCTTGCTGGCGATGCATTCGCGACCGGGCCGGGTGTCGCCGTCAGCGATTTTTACGCCGGTCTGGCGCACATAGCTGTCCCACTCCGCGGCGGTGACGTGGAAGCGGCTCATGGCGAACGGCTTGGCGAAGGTCACCTCATGCATCGGGCCTTCATCCGGTTCGCGGCCGACTTCGTCTTCCGGGGTGCCCATGGTGAAGGTGCCTGCGGGCAGCACCACCATTTCCGGGCAGTCCTTGCAGTCCTTGAACACTTTGCCCGGTTGTGGCGCGGCGGCCTGGGCCAGGCTGGGCAGCAGGGCGCCGCACAAGGCGGTCAGCGCCAGGGCGGTCAAGGGTTTGAGTCGGGCTGGGATCATCTGAGCCTCTCGTTCAAAGGGAAAGTGGGTGTCATGCGCGCTGGCGTAGCAGGCTCATGAAACGCTGGATTTCATCGGTGTTGTTCAGCAGGCCGGGGGCGGTGCGGATCACCGGGCCGACATCGCGTTCCACCGCATCGATCACCACGCGGTTTTTCATCATGTGGGCCACGACTGCGTCGCTGTCCCGGCCCTTGACCCGGAAGAAGGTGAAACCGGCGGACAGTTCGGGGCTGCGCGGCGTCACCAGTTCGACCTGTGGCTGTGCCAGCAATTGATCTTTGAGTTCGGTATTCAGCGCATGGATGCGTGCCTGCACCTGTGCCTTGCCCAATTGCAAATGCAGCTTGAAGGCCTCGTCGGCTGCCCAGCGATGCTCGAATGCGTGGTAGCCGCCGGGCGTCATGGTGGTGGCAAAGTCCTGGTCTTCGGAGAACGTGGCCACCATCGGTGTGACGTACTTGTTTTCGGCTTCGCGGGCACAGACCAGGCCGGTACCCCGCGGGCCGAACATCCACTTATGGGTGCCTGCGATGAAAAAGTCGCAGTGCATATCGGGGAAGTCGAGGTTTTCCACGCCAAAGCCGTGCACGCCGTCGACCACATACAGGATGCGATCCTGCTCGTCGCGGTGGCGGTTGTGTTCGTGCACCAGCTTGCCGATTTCGCCGATGGGCAGTTTCACACTGCTGCCGGACTGCACCCAGGTCATGCCCAATACGCGGGTATTGGGGCGAATGGCGCGCTGGATGTTGCCCAGCACTTCATCGGTGGACACCTGGTTGGCGCTGTTGAACAGCGCTATCCGGCGCACCTGAGTGCCTTGCTTGAGCGCGCGAAAGTCCAGCACGCTCTGGGTGGCGTAATGCTCGTGTACGGTGGTGAGTATCTCCTGCTCCGGCCGCAGCTTGATCCCGCCATAGATCATCGCCAACCCTTCGGATGTGCTGCCGGTAAGGGCGATCTGCGCGGGCGTGGCCTTGAGGTAGCGACCGGCCCACTCACGCACCTGGCCTTCGCGTTTCCAGGTTTCCTGCAGGTCCCAGTCCATCGCCAGCCCAGGGTTGCGATCGATCTGCGCGCGGTAGCGTTCGATGGCATCGCGCACCGGCTTGGGGTGCGAGGCCAGCAGAAAGTTGGAGAAGTGCAGGTAGCTCGGGTCCTGGTTGAACAGCTGCTTGAACCCCGTCCATGGGTCTTGCGGCGTGGCGGCCTGGGCAGGAGGCAAGAGGGCGGTGCCCAGCGGCAGGCTGGCGGCGATGACGCCGGCCTGCTTGAGAAACGTACGGCGGTTAGTCATGGGCTTACTTCGCGCAGGGTTAACGATTGGCCAATGGCTTGGCGGCTTTTTGTACCTGGTCCCACACCCGCAGGAAGTTGCCTCCCCACAATTTGGCGATATCAGCCTCGGAGTAGCCACGCTGGATCAGTTCGGCGGTGACGTTGCGGATTTCGCCGACATTGTTCCAACCGTCGATGCCGCCGCCGTCGTTGAAGTCCGAAGACAGGCCGACATGGTCGATACCGATTTTGCGCACGGTGTAATCGATCGCGTCGCCGAGGTCCTTGAGGGTGGCTTTGGGTTCTTCATCGAGGATGGCGTACAGCGCGCTGGCGTACTCACCGAACTTGTGTTCGGGCCAGGCCGCAATGATCGCGTCGCCCGGCATAAGGGCCATGGCCAGGTTGGGCAGCGGCGGCAAGTCGAAGCGGGCACGCAGGGCGTTGAGCTTGTCCTGGGTCGGCTGGCTCAGCGGGCGCAGGTAGGCGGAGAAGGCCACGATCTGCACCACGCCGCCGCTGTGCTTGATCAACTGCAACTCCTTGTCGCTGAGGTTGCGCGGGATATCCACCGCCGCCCGTGGCGCCGAGTGGGACGCCACCATTGGCGTGCGGCTCAGCTGTGCCACTTGCTCCAGGGCCTTGGTCGACATCTGCGACACATCGATGATCACGCCCAGGTCGTTGAGGCGCTGCACCGCTTGCTTGCCGATGTCCGACAGCCCGTCGAGCGCGTCCACCGAGTCGTTGAAAAACGGCAGCGGGCGCGACGAGTCCGACCAGGCGTTATTGCCCACATAACTGAAGCCGAACATGCGCATGCCGCGCGCGGCCCACAGGTCCAGCTGGTTCAGGTCGTTGCCCAGGGGGTAGGCATTGAGCATGCTGATGAAAATCGCAAATTTGCCTTCGCCGTGCAGGCGCCGAAAATCATCCGGGGTATAGGCGATGGCGACCTGATTGGGGAAGTCGCGCACCAGGCCGCTGATGATCTTGTAGCGCACGTCCTGTTCGTGGCGCGCCGCTTCGACAAACCCTTCGGTGGGCTTGTGCGGTGCGTTGGCGCCGTTCCAGATTTCCGGCCAGCCGAAGATCGTCAGGGCGGCACCGGACAAGCGGCCGCGACTGGCCTTGGCCAGGTCGAACTGGCCGCTGCCGTCCTTGTCCGCCTCGTTGCCGGCGGTGCCGAAATCCACCGGCACGGTGATATGGCTGTCGAACGACAGCAGGCGGTCCTGCAGCTCATTGGCCTGCTTGATCACCTCCAGCGGGTAGCCGGCGTTGCCCTTGAACCAGTGATCCCAGACCAGGTAACCGGCCCCGATGGCCAGTGCCAGCGGCAAGCCGATATACAGCGCCTTTTTCGAACGTGGTTTTGTCATTGCCATCTCAGTCAGTTGAGGCCTTCGCTATCAGGGAAGAACGAGTGCTGGGCGCTTAAATTTAGGCGCCGGCCGGTGGGCGGTAAATTTCCCCGGCCTGCAAACGTTCTAGCTCTGATAAAACCGTTTCCTAAGGTAGACAATGACCATCTCTCGACGTGGGTTCATCGCAGGCCTGGCGCTGACCGGCGCGGCCGTGCCGGCAGCCTTCTATGCCCATCGCGAGTTGACGCGTGCGGAAGAGTTTCCGATCACCCCCGGCGAAGCCACGGTAGACCTGGCCGACACCGCCGGCCAGCAGTTGGCGAACAGCTTGCGTGGGGTCTGGAGCCTGCGCCTGGAAGGTCGTGATGCGGGCCTCAAAGGCTTGCCGTTGCAAGGCCTGGAGCTGATGCTCGACATCGCCCCCCGTGGCCGTGGCCTGCGCGGCTACCTGGATACCGCCGCCCACCTGCGTGCCGACGGCGAACCGCGCTACCGCGTGCTGGGTGACGTGCTGACGGGCGAGGGTGCCTTGCTCTATTGGCGCCTGATCGATCGCGATGCGGCCGATGGCGCGCCCGCCTATGAGTTCAAGATGACCCTCGACGAGGTCTGGGCCGACTTCGGCAATGCCGGCAGCGGCACGCTCAGCGGCCAGATCCTGGACCTGAATCGCGCCCTGGCCCTGACGGAGCGGGACAACCGTTTTATCGCCCACAAGCAGGTGTTTCCCGAAGCCCGCGAGCGTATCGGCCTGAACCCGACCCTGCTGGCCTGGCTGATCGCCCCCGAGCACCGGCTGTTCCACCAACTGTGGCACGCCACTCGCGACCAGTGGCACAAGCTCTCCGAAGACAAGCGCGACGCCCTGCGAGGCATTGGCTGGCAACCCGGCCCCCGGGGCAAGGAACGCGACGCACGGGGCAAACACAAGGACCGTAACGGTTCGGGCATCGACTTTTTTTTCATGCATCGGCATATGCTCGGCACGGCGCGCGCCCTGCAGGATTTGCCGTCGTGGCCGGCGTTTCCCGAGCCGCAGCCGGCGCTGGAGCGCGACCGCCTGGGTTTCGTGCGTTATTTCGACAACCACGACGGCTTCGCGCTGCCGCCCACCTGGTCGGCGCCGGACGACAGCGAATACACCCAATGGGTCAGCGACATAAAGGCGGCCGAGACCTACCACAGCAACTTCCAGGTCTGGGAATCCCAGTACCGCGACCCACGCTACCTGGCCAGATTCACCCTGGGGCAACTCGGTTCCGAAATGGAGCTGGGCCTGCACGACTGGCTGCACATGCGCTGGGCCTCGGTGCCCCGCGACCCTTCCAACGGCGCGCCCGTGCCTTTTGCCCGCGACCCTGCGGACTTCGCCGCGCGTTGGTATGCGGCGGAAAACGACTTCCTCGGCGACCCGTTCTCCTCCCACGTCAACCCGGTGTTCTGGCACTTCCACGGCTGGATCGACGACCGTATCGAAGACTGGTATCGCGCCCACGAGCGCTTCCACCCAGGCGAGGTCAACCGCCTGGAGGTCAACGGCGTGGCCTGGTTCGCGCCGGGGCGCTGGGTCGAAGTCGGCGACCCGTGGCTGGGGCCCGACACCCATGGCTGCAGTACCACGCCGGGGTTGCAGATTGGGCGCTCGATGGAGATGGACCCGGAAACCATGAAGCTCGCGCTGCGCATTACCTTCGGCGCCGATGAAGACGCGCTCAAGGGCTTGTTCAAGCGGGTGCCGCAGCGCCCCTGGTACGCGCGGCATTTGAAGGTGAAGGCGACCTGAGGCCTTTTGGGTTACGGCGTCGCCGCACAAGCGCGGGTGCACGTGGCCAGGGCTTGCTGCACGTCCGCCAGCAGGTCGGCGACGTCTTCCAGCCCGACCGATAAGCGCACCAACCCCTCGCTGATACCGTGGTGCGCGCGTTCCTGCGGGGTGTAGGTGGAGTGGGTCATGCTCGCCGGGTGCTGGGCCAGGGATTCGGCATCGCCCAGGCTGACCGCGCGTGTGAACACCTTGAGGGCATTCATGAAGCGTCGGCCGGTGTCGATCCCGCCCTTGAGCTCGAAGGCGATCATGCCGCCGGCCTGGCTCATCTGCCGCGCCGCCAGTTCGTACTGCGCGAAAGAGCGCAGGCCGGGGTAGGTGACCCACGCCACGGCCGGGTGCGCCTGCAAGGCCTCGGCCACTGCCTGGGCATTGCTGCAATGGCGGTCCATGCGCAGGGCCAGGGTTTTCAGACCGCGCATCAACAGGGCCGCGTCCTGGGGCGACATCACCGCGCCGGTCAGGTCCTTGAGCCCTTGCAGGCGAATACGCTGGGCCAGGGCCTGGCAACTGACGGCGATACCGGCAGTGATATCGCCATGGCCACTGAGGTACTTGGTGGCCGAGTGCACCACCACATCGGCGCCCAGTTCCAGGGGGCGTTGCAAGTAGGGCGTGCAATAGGTGTTGTCGATCACCACGGTCACATTCGGCTGTTGGTGGGCGAGGGCGGCTACTGCGGCGATATCCACCAGTTGCAGGGTGGGGTTGGCCGGGGTCTCGCAGTAGACCATGCGCGTGGCGGGGCTCAGCGCCGCTTGCAGGGCGGCCAGGTCGGTGAGGTCGACATGGCGCACCTTGATGCCGAATTCGCCGATGCCATGGTGCAGCAGGGCAAAGGTGCAGCCGTAGAGCGTCTGGCTGACGATCACCTCGTCGCCCGGGCGCAGCAGGGTCCAGAACGTGGCCGCAATCGCCCCCATGCCGGAACTGAACGACACCGCCGCCTCACCGTTTTCCAGGCTGGCCATGCGCGCTTCCAGCAGCGCCAGGGTCGGATTGGAAATGCGCGTATAGAAGTGGCCGCAGGCTTCACCGGCAAAACAGGCCGCGCCATATTCGGCGGTGGGAAAGGCAAATGTGGCCGACAGGTAAATCGGCGGCACGAGCGCGCCATGGTGGTCCTTGGGGTCGTAGCCGTGGTGGATGGCGCGGGTGGAAAAGCCGAATGCAGGGTGTTTATTGTTCATGTCGGGCGCTCCTTATTTCCTACGATGCTATGCTCATAACGGCAGATGAACATTGCAAAATTTGCCGAAAAATCCCGTGTCCTGGGACGAAAATCCTCAAAAAACCATGAATAGAGGCAAATCATGCCCGTCACTCTGGACCGTACCGACAAAGCCTTGTTGAACGCCCTGCAAGGCAATGCCCGTTTAACCGTGGCCGAGCTGGCCGAGCGCGTCTCCCTGACCACCTCCCCCTGCTGGCGCCGGGTGCGCAACCTGGAAGACAGCGGGGTGATCAGCGGCTACCAGGCGATCCTCTCGCCCAAGGCGCTGGGTTATGGGGTGACGGCGTTTGTGAGCATCATGATGGAGAGCCATACCCAGGAAATCGCCCGAGCGTTCGAGCAGCGGTTGTTGGAAATCCCGGAGATAGTGGCGTGCCATAACGTGTCGGGGCGCTATGACTTTTTGCTGGAAGTGGTGGCCACGGACCTCGAATCGTTTGGTGAGTTTGCGCGGGAGGTGTTGCAGACGTTGCCTTGCGTTAAGGAGATCTATTCGAGTTTTTCTTATAAGTCGGTGCGGGCGTTGCGGGTGATTCCGTTGCCGGGGTAGCCGTGGTTTCACTCCAAACAGCACGTACATCCAATTTTCCCCAGCCCCAACCCCGGCAAACTCCCCTCATCGCTGAAACATCAAGGCAGAGGGGCACCCCATGGACCCAGCAGCAAAAACAGGGCCTGACGAAGTCGTCACCCTGGTGGTCAAACACCTGATCAAACAAGGCCAGGAAGCCAACTACGAAGCCTGGCTACGCCGCATCGTGCGTATCGCCGGCGAGCGTCCCGGCCACCTCGGCGTGGATGTGGTACGCAGCCGGCAGAACGGCCTGACGCTGTTCACCTGCGTATTGCGCTACCGCTCCACCCATGACCTGCAAACCTGGCTCGACTCCGCCGAACGTAACACCCTGATCGCCGAAGCCTCGCCCATGCTGGCCGACGGCGACAACACCGAAATCGGCGCGGCCAATGAGTTCTGGTTCTCGCCCCTGGCCGACAGTGCGGCCAAGCCGCCGCGTTGGAAGCAGGCGGTGGTCAGCCTGTGTGTGATTCTGCCGCAAACCCTGCTGCTGCCCTTTATCTGGGGCCCGATCCTGCGGTTGCACCCGTTCCTGTCCAACTACGTGGTCTCGACCTTCCTGGTCACCCTGACCATCGTCCTGCTGGTGGTCTACCTGCTGATGCCGGCCGCCACCCGCCTGTTCGCTCCCTGGCTCGAAGCCTCTGTAAAGGAAACCCTATGAACGCCGATCTGATTCTGTTCAATGGCCAATTCCACACCGTGGACCGTGAAAACCCGCGCGCGACGGCCGTCGCCATCCGCCAGGGCCGCTTCGTTGCGGTCGGTACCGACGGTGAAGCCATGGCCCTGAAGGGGAGCGGCACCCAGGTGATCGACCTCAAGGGTCGCACCGTCATCCCGGGGCTCAATGACTCCCACCTGCACCTCATCCGTGGCGGCTTGAACTACAACCTCGAACTGCGCTGGGAAGGCGTGCCATCCCTGGCCGATGCCTTGCGCATGCTCAAGGACCAGGCCGACCGCACCCCCACGCCACAATGGGTGCGCGTGGTCGGCGGCTGGAACGAATTCCAGTTCGCCGAAAAGCGCATGCCCACCCTGGAGGAACTCAACCAGGCCGCCCCGGACACCCCGGTGTTCGTATTGCACCTGTACGACCGTGCCTTGCTCAACCGTGCCGCCCTGCGTGTGGCCGGCTACACCAAGGACACGCCGAACCCGCCGGGCGGCGAGATCGTGCGCGACAGCAATGGCAACCCCACCGGCATGCTGGTGGCGCGGCCCAACGCGATGATTCTGTATTCGACCCTGGCCAAGGGCCCGAAACTGCCGCTGGAATATCAGGTCAACTCGACCCGACAGTTCATGCGCGAACTCAATCGCCTGGGCCTCACCAGCGCTATCGACGCCGGCGGTGGTTTCCAGAACTACCCCGATGACTACGCGGTGATCGAGCAACTGGCCAAGGACAAACAGCTGACGGTGCGCATCGCCTACAACCTGTTCACTCAAAAGCCCAAGGAAGAACTCAGCGACTTCAAGAACTGGACCGGCAGCGTCACCCTGCACCAGGGCGACGACTACCTGCGTCACAACGGCGCGGGCGAGATGCTGGTGTTTTCGGCGGCGGACTTTGAAGACTTCCTCGAACCGCGCCCGGACCTGCCATTGACCATGGAGCAGGAACTGGAGCCGGTGGTGCGCCACTTGGTGGAGCAACGTTGGCCGTTCCGTCTGCATGCCACGTACGACGAATCCATCTCGCGCATGCTCGACGTGTTCGAGAAGGTCAACCGCGACATCCCGTTCAATGGCCTGCCGTGGTTCTTCGACCACGCCGAAACCATCACGCCGCAAAACATCGAGCGCGTACGTGCCCTGGGCGGCGGTATTGCGATCCAGGACCGCATGGCGTTCCAGGGCGAATATTTTGTGGAGCGCTACGGCGCCAAGGCCGCCGAGGCCACGCCGCCGATCAAGCGCATGCTCGCCGAGGGTGTGCCGGTAGGCGCGGGCACCGACGCCACGCGAGTGTCGAGCTACAACCCATGGACCTCGCTGTACTGGATGGTCAGCGGGCGCACCGTCGGTGGCCTGGAACTGCACGCCGAAGGCCTGCCGCGCCTCACCGCGCTGGAGCTGTTCACCCACGGCAGCGCCTGGTTCTCGTCCGAGCAGGGCAAGAAAGGCCAGATCAAGGTCGGCCAATTGGCGGACGTTGCGGCGCTGTCGGCGGATTTTTTCAGCGTCGATGAAGAAGCCATCAAGTGGATTGAATCGGTACTGACCGTGGTCGGCGGCAACGTGGTGTACGGCGCCGGCGACTTCGAAGATTACGCACCGCCGCGCGTGCCGGTGCTGCCCGACTGGTCGCCGGTGGCCAAGGTGCCGGGCCACTGGCGCCCCAGTTCACCTTTGCAAGCTCAAGTACACCAATGCAGTGGCCCCTGCGGCGTGCATGCCCACGGCCATGAAAAAGCCCGCCTTTCCAGTGTGCCGGTCAGCGACTTCCAGGGCTTCTGGGGTGCGTTTGGCTGCTCATGCTTTGCGTTCTGACTATTAAAAACCCACGAAGGAGTTAACCCATGACTTACAAGCGCTTGAACAAAGACGATGCCGTCGTACTGTTGGTCGATCACCAGACTGGCCTGATCTCCCTGGTACAGGATTTCTCCCCCAACGAATTCAAGAACAACGTGTTGGCCCTGGCCGACGTGGCCAAGTTCTTCAAATTGCCGACCATCCTCACCACCAGCTTTGAGAGCGGCCCCAACGGCCCGTTGGTTCCCGAGTTGAAAGAGCTGTTCCCGGACGCGCCGTACATTGCCCGTCCTGGCCAGATTAATGCTTGGGACAACGAAGATTTCGTCAAGGCGGTAAAAGCCACCGGCCGCAAGCAGATCATCATCGCCGGTGTAGTGACCGACGTATGCGTAGCGTTCCCAACCCTGTGCGCCCTCGCCGAAGGCTTTGAAGTGTTCGTGGTCACCGACGCTTCCGGCACTTTCAACGAAACCGTGCAACAAGCCGCCTGGGCGCGCATGACCGCTGCCGGTGCGCAACTGGTCAACTGGTTCGCCGTGGCCTGCGAGCTGCAAGTTGACTGGCGCAACGACATGGAAGGCCTGGCCAACCTGCTGTCGCCGCGCATCCCCAACTACCGCAACCTGATGAACAGCTACTCGGCGTTGACTGCCAAGTAATTCGGTCTCAGAGCTGTAGGCAGTCCCTTGTGGGAGGGGCGGTGCGACGATTCGACTTGCTCCCGATAGCGGTGTATCAGTCATTGATGCTGAGACTGACCCACCGCTATCGGGAGCAAGCTCCCTCCCACATTTGATTTGTGGTGTTGCGACTATCCAGTTATAAATCCAATAAATGTCCACCGAGAAGCGACAATGAACCCCTTCGAAGACATGCGTCTGTTCTGCCAGGTCATGGAGTCCGGCAGTTTCACCGCTGCCGCCGAGCAACTGGGCCTGTCCAAGCAGTTCGTCAGTCGCCGCCTGATCCAGCTGGAAGACCGCCTCGGCGTACGTCTGCTCAACCGCTCCACACGTCGCCTGGATATCACGCCGCTGGGGCAGAGTTACTACGAGTCGGCCTTGCGCCTGCTCGGTGAAGTCGAACAGGTGGAGCAGGGTATCGCCGGCCAGAACAGCGAACCGCGCGGCACCATTCGGCTGAGCGCACCGTTGTCGTTCGCCATGGCGCACCTGGGCTGCCTGTTGCCGTTGTTCCTGCAGCGCCACCCGCAAGTGTCGGTGGAAGTCGACCTCAGCGACCGCCCGGTGGACCTGATCGGCGAGGGTTACGACCTGGTGCTGCGTATCGGCATCCTGGAAGATTCCACCCTGATTGCCCGCCGTATTGCCAGTATCGAACGCGTCTACTGCGCCAGCCCCGGGTACCTGGCGCTGCGTGGCACGCCGCAAAAACCTGAAGACCTCGCCGAGCATGACTGCCTGCCCTATGGTCATGGCCGCCAGGTGCAGTGGCGCTTCAAAGGCAAGCTGCAGGCGCTGAATGTCAGCGGTCGCATGCGCGTGAACAACGGCGATCTGCTGCGTGACACCGCCATTGCCGGCTTAGGTGTCACGTACTTGCCCACCTTTATCGTCGGCGATGCGTTGAAGGACGGTCGCCTGGTCACGATTCTCGAAGATTTTGCGCCTGAGGCCCTGACCTTGTCGGCGGTGTATCCCCAGCACCGGCAGAGTTCGCGACCGGTACAGGCGCTGGTGGCGTTTCTGCGCGAGCGCCTGGCTAGCGGCTGTTGAGCGGCGCAGTGACGAGGTTCTCCAGGGCCTGGCCACGGAGGTAGCGGTGCAGGTTGGCCAAAAACGTATCCGCGATCTCCTGCCGGCTGTTGGTTGAAATCGCCGATGTGTGTGGCGACACACGCACCCGTGGGTGGCTGTACAGCGGGTGCCCGTCCGGCAAGGGTTCCGGCTCGGTCACGTCCAGTGAGGCGAGGCCGATCCGGCCGTTGTCCAGTGCTTCGAGCAGCGCCTCCTGATCCAGCAGCCCGCCGCGCGCGATGTTGATCAGGTGCAGCCCTGGCTTGGCGCCGGCCAATACGTCGCGGTCGACGATGTTGCGGGTGGCCTCGTTCAACGGCGCCGCCAGCACCAGGTGGTCGGCGCGGGCGAACAGATCGTGGATGTCTCTGGCGGCTTCCACGCCTGGCGCAAAAGGCGCCTGGCTGTGCCGCAGCGCTATCACCTTGATGCCCAATGCCTGGGCCTTGTGCGCCAGGCGCTCACCGATCGCGCCAAAACCGAAGAGGCCCAACGTGGTGCCCTTGAGGGGGCGCAATGGGGTGAAATTCCAGTGTGAGTCTTTCACCCAAATGTCCGGCAGATGCTTGGATGCGGCAAAAATCGCCGCCAGGGCGAATTCGGCCAGGTTGTCGGCGGCGCTGCCGCGCGAGGTGGTGACCGGCGGGCCGTTGAACAGCCATTGCGGATAGAAGTCGATGCCCGATGAAACCAGATGCACCCATTGCGCACCGTAGGGCCAGCCCGGTGGTGGGGTGTTTGGGGCGGTGTAGCCGCGCACGTTGGTCGGGCGCAGCAGCAGGATATTCGCGTGGGGCGGCAGGTCGCTCGGTACCCCGATGGGCACGCCGATTACCTGGGCCTGGGGATGCAGCGACGCCAGGCGTTCGCGGATCACCTGGTTGAAGTCCTCGTCCAGTTGGCTGGCGATAATCACCTGACTCATGCGCGTACCTTCTGGCGTTGGGCGAACACGGCTTTGCCGACGCCTTGCAGCACGGCGTCGTTCTGTGGGGTATGCACGCGGCTGCACAGTACGTCGCGGTAGTGCCGCTGCAACGGGCTGTGGCGCGACAGGCCGGGGTTGCCCGAGGCCTCGATGGCCAGCTCCACCGCGCGAATGGCGTTATGGGTCACCAGGTACTTCAACTGCGCCGCATGGGCCGCCGGGGTATGGCCTTCGGCGGCGGCGTCGAGCAGGCTGCGGTTGGCAAACAGCAGGGTGTCGATATGCCCAACGGTTTCCTGGAAGCGCGGCAGGGTCGACAGCGCGGCACCCAGGTTGGACGGCTGGCGCTCTTCCAGCCAGTTCACCAGCCAGTCGCGCGCGGCCTGGGCCACGGCGTCATACACCGAGGACAGCAACACCGACATCCACAGCAAGCCTTCGGCATCCAGCTCGGGTTGCGGCGCGCTCCAGGGGCTGACGCTGACCGCGTGATCCAGCGGCACCAGCACGTTGTCGAGCACCACGTCATGGCTGCAGGTGGCGCGCATGCCCAGGTGGTCCCAGGTGTCGATGATGCGGATGCCGGGGCTGTCCTTGGGCACCAGCCAGGTGCCCACCAGCGGGTCGGCGTCGTCGCTGCGCGCCCAGACGCTGAACCAGCTGAGGCCATGGCTGCCGGTGGAGTAGATCTTGCGCCCGCTGATCCGCCAGCCCTCGGCCGTGCGCACGGCGGTGGTTGCCGGCAGGCCGCCACGGGCCGGGGTGCCGAGGTCGGGCTCGACGCGCAACGCGTTGATCAGCGCGCCGTTGCGTACCGCTTGCGTCGCCACTTGGGTACGCAGGTGCGCAGGCCAGCTCTTGCTGTCTTGCAGGCGCGTGTGTTGCAGGTATTGCATCACCAGGATCAACGCCGTGGACGGCTCGCCCTTGGCAATTGCGCTGATCGCCCTGCGTGCCTGGGGCAGGCTGGCCCCACTGCCGCCCAAGGCCTTGGGCACCGTCAGGGCGAGCAGGCCGTGCTCGTGCAACCGTTTGAAATTGGCATGGGGGAAGGCGCCGCTTTCATCGTACTGCGGCGCGGTGTCGGCCAGCTCAAGGGTGAGACGTTCGAGCAGGGCGTCGAAGTGCGCGACTTCCACGGAGCGTAAGGACGGTTGGGTCATAACAAGTACTCGGTCAAAAAAAGGGCAGGGGCATTGTTCAAGCCAATGCCGTTTGCGGGGCGTGGACGACGCTGTAGCGATTGGCCGGCACTGCCAGGCCGAGGTTGTCGCGCAGGGTCTGGCCGCTGTATTCGCTGCGGAACAGGCCACGCTGTTGCAACACCGGCACCACCCATTCGGTGAAGTACTGCAAACCGTCCGGCAGCACCGAATTGATGATGAAACCATCGCTGGCGCCGGCCTCGAACCACGCCTGGATCGCATCGGCGACCTGCTCCGGGGTGCCGACAAAATCGCGCTTGGGCCGCGAGAAACGCAAGGCCACTTCGCGCAGGGTCAGGCCTTCGTCGCGCGCCAGTTGCTTGATGCGATCGGAGCCGCCTTTCTGGCTGTTGGAGCCCAGGTCACCGAGTTCCGGGAAGGGTTCGTCCAAGGGGTATTGGCTGAAGTCGTGGTCGTTGAACGGGCGGCCGAGGGCGACGATGGCGTCTTCCACGGTGACCAGGTCCACGGCTTGCTGATAGCGGCTTTCCACTTCAGCGGCGTCGCGGCCGACAATCGGGCGAATGCCGGGCAGAATCGACAGGCTGTTCACGTCGCGGCCAAAGCCTTTGGCGCGGCGCTTGAGGTCCTGCGTGTAGGCCAGGCCTTCCTCGATGCTCTCCACATGCACAAAGATCGCGTCGGCGTTTTCGGCGGCGAAGTTGCGCCCGTCCTCCGAGGTGCCGGCCTGGAAAATGGCCGGCTGGCCCTGGCGCGAACGGGCGATATTCAACGGCCCTTTAACCGAGAAAAACTCGCCCTTATGGTTCAACGCATGCAGCTTGTGCGGGGTGAAAAATTCGCCGCTGTGCTTGTTATAGGTGAAGGCGTCGTCTTCCCAGGAGTCCCACAGGCCCTTGACCACATTCAGGTGTTCCTTGGCGATGCGATAGCGCACGGCATGGGGTGGGTGTTGGGCTTTACCGAAGTTATCGGCGGTGCCGCTGAGCCAGGAGGTCACCACGTTCCAACCGGCGCGGCCGCCGCTGATATGGTCCAGGGAGGCAAACTGGCGCGCCACTTGGTAGGGCTCGGTGTAGCTGACGGTCACGGTGGCGACCAGGCCGATATTCGTCGTCAGCGCGGCCAATGCCGACAGAATGGTCAGCGGCTCGAAACGGTTGAGGTAATGCGGGCTGGATTTGGCATGGATATGCAGGCTGTCGGCGATGAACACAAAGTCGAATTTGGCGGCTTCGGCCAACTCGGTCTGCTGCTTGTAGAACGCAAAATGGGTGCTGGCATTTGGTTGCGCCTGCGGGTGGCGCCATTCGCCCCAGCCGTGGCCGACGCCATGCACCATGGCCCCCAGTTTCAAATGCCGTGGTGTGGATGGATGTGACTGGCTCATGTTCTGCTCCTTCAGCGCGAGGCTTGATCGTTGGGGGTACGCGTGGCGTTAAAGCGCTTGTCGAAGCCCTGGGACACGTCGATGTGGCGCGGCAGCAGGCCCTCTTTCTGGTAGGTGTCGGCGGTGGCTTGCAGGCCACGGATCACGCTGTCGTCAATCGCGACCGGAGACAGATGGGTGTCCTTCGCCACTTCGATGTGCACCGCCAACGGCAGGCCGGTGATTTTTGCCTGGGCGGCGGCGTATTCCTCGGGGTGGGTGTTGGCCCAGGCATAGGCGCGATCGACGCGGGCGACGAAGTCCTCCAGTTGCGGGCGCTTGTCGGCGATGGCTTGGCTGGTGGCGGCGAAGTACAGGTGATTGCTCAGCAACTGCTTGCCGCTGACCAGTACCCGCGCATGGCTTTGCGAGGTGACCACGGTGGTGTAGGGGTCCCAGGTGGCCCAGGCATCGGCGGTGCCGTTATCCAGCACCAGGCGGGACTCGGCGGGCAGCAGGAAGATGAATTGCACGTCCTGGCTGGTCAGGCCGGCGTCGGCCAACGCTTTGATCGCCAGGTAATGCCCGATGGAGCCGCGCCCGGTGACGATCTTCTTGCCCTTGAGATCGGCCGCCGTCTTGATCGGCGAGTCCTTGGGCACCACCAGCGCCGTGGTGTTGCGGCCTTCGGCGTGGATGATGCGCACCACCTTGAGCGCGGCACCGGCACCCAGGGCGAACACGTACGGCGCATCGCCCAGGGCACCCACATCCACCGCGCCGGCATTCAGGGCTTCGCCCAGCGGCGAGGCGGAAGGGAATTCCGACCACTGGATGGTGTAGGGCACATTGTTGGTTTCGCCTGAGGCTTCCAGCAGTGCCTTGATCGTGGATTTCTGATTGGCCACCCGCAACGGTTGCAGGTCGGCGGCGTGGGCGGTGGTCGCCAGGCCGACGGCCAGGGCGGCGCTCAATAGCAGGCGTTTGAAGGGCGTGGCGAATGTCATGGGCGATAGGCTCCAGGCAGATATTGAAAGGTGTGGTTACCTCCGCCGGGAAAGGGGTCGGTGCGGCCTGCACCGGTCAGGTGCAGGCGGGAAGACAGGTCAGATCACATAAAAGCCGTGGGTGCCGTCGCGGGCCAACTGGTCGACCAGGCCGAACTCCCAATCCAGGTAGGCCTGCATGGCTTCCTTGGGGTTGTCGGTGCCTTCATAGGGGCGGCGATAGCGGTCGATGCGCGGCGAGGCCAGGTGGGTTTCACCTTCTTGCAGCGGCAGTTGCGCGTTGATCCACGCCGCCGTGCCGCCTTGCAGCAGGAACACTTGTTTGCCGGTGAGGGCCTCGACTTCGGCCACCGCCAGGCGCGCCAGTTGGCTGCTGCCGCAGGTCAATACATAGCGCTCGGTGGCGGGCACCTTGGCCAGGGCCTGGGGCAGTTGCGCGCGCAACACCCACCAGGCACCGGGGATATGGCGCTTGACATAGTTGGCGCTGGCGGTGAAGTCCAGCACCACGGTATCGCCATGGCCCAGCCAGTCGGCGAGGGTGTGCGGGCTGATCAGTTCGGCTTGGGGTGGGACGGGTACCGGGGCGACCCAGGCACCTTTCTCACTGAAGTGCGCGGGTTGCAAATCATCCAGCACGTGTACCGCCCAACCCAACTGCGCGAGCCAGGACGCCGACATGTTGGCGCGCACGCCGTCATCATCGGCCAGCACCAGCCGCGCGCCGCGCACGCTGGCGACGTGGTCGGTTTCCTGCACCAACTGGCCGCCCGGGGTGGAGCGCGCGCCCGGCAGGTGGCCGGCTTCGAATTCTTCCGGGGTGCGCACATCGAACAGGTAGGTGGTGCGGGTCGTTTCCTGCTGCCAGCGTTGCAGATCCGCCAGGGTGGCGCGGCCGACGCCGGCCTTGTCGGCGACGCGGCGCGCATCTTGGGCGGCAATGTGGCGGTGTTCTTCTGCGGTCGGGGCAAAGCGGCGCGCCTGGCCATGGGCAAGTGTCTGCCCGGCCAGGGTCCAGCCGATGGTGCCGTTGCGCAGCGCTGAAACGGGGTTGGCCACGCCGGCATTGATCAGTGATTGAGTGCCGATAATGCTGCGGGTACGCCCGGCGCAGTTGACGATGATGCGGGTGGCCGGGTCGGGCGCGAGTGTCCGGGCGCGCAGCACCAGCTCGGCACCGGGCACGCTGATGCTGGTGGGGATGCTCATGGTCTGGTATTCGTCGAAACGGCGAGCGTCGAGCACCACCACATCGGCCTGGCTGTCGAGCAGGGCCTGTACCTCTTCGGCGGCCAGCGACGGCGTGTGGCGCTCGCTCTCCACCAGTTCGCCAAAGGCCTTGCTGGGCACGTTCACATCGATAAACAGCTCACCGCCGGCGCTGCGCCAACCGTGGAGGCCACCTTCAAGCAGGCTCACCTGGGTGTAGCCCAGTGCAAGCAGGCGCTCGGCGGCGCGGCTGGCCAAGCCTTCGCCGTTGTCGTAGACGGTCACCTGGGTATCGCGCCGTGGAATGCGCGAATACACCTCCAGTTCCAGCTTGGACAAGGGGATGTTTGCCGCGAACAACGGGTGGGCTTGGGCGAAGGGCGCTTCTTCGCGTACATCAATCAGGGCGATTTCCTCACGCGCCAACAGGGCCTGGCGAATCTGCGAGAAGCTGCGGGTCGGTGTGCTCATAGGGCAGGGCTCTTTTCTTTGGACAAATCCCAGATGTTCGGGAGAAAGGCGTTGGAGTAACCGGAAATAAACAGTTTTTCGCTGCCGTCGGGCTGGTACACCGCGCGGCGTACCGCACCGATATTGGCGCCGTACACATGAATGCTGATCGACACTTGGTCACTGTGCGCGTTGCTGACCTGATGGATATCACCGACCTTGGGCGATACGGCTTCCACCTGGCCTGGCACCAGTTCAATCGGCTTGCCTTCGGCGACCAGGCGGCCATCGGGCGCGCGTTCAAAGCCTTGGGACAATTCCGCGCCGCGCAACATGCCGATCAGCCCCCATACCCGATGGTCATGAATCGGCGTGCTTTGCCCAGGCCCCCATACAAAACTGACCACGCTGAAGCGCTGGCGCGAGTCGGCGTGCAGTAAAAACTGCTGGTAGCGCTCGGGATCGGGCTGGGCAAATTCGTCGGGCAGCCAGTCGTCATGGCTGACCAGTTGCGCCAGGAGCTTGCCGCCACGGTGCAGCAGGTCGCCTTCGCGTGGGTTGCCGTCGATCAGTTCCGCCAGGGCGCCTATAAAGGCTCTGAGTCTCTCGGGGTGTCGGGCCTGGGTCATGGCGCTTCCAGTGAGTGGTCGGTGGTGATGGGTTTATCTAAGCATAATGTTTATATTTAATATGCTATTTTTTAATGATTAGCTTATAGCTGAAGGTAATTTAGAACCGGGCAGACTAGGCTTAGACGTTATCGATCACAGGCCGAGCTATCCAGATGCCGTTCGCGCAACTATGCTTCGCACACATCTTAATGACTGTTCTCTATGTGCGGCCCAAATGAAAATTGACGATATCGATGCCTTTGTCGAAGTGATTCGTTGCCAGTCCATCAGCCATGCCGCCGAGTCGTTGCAATTGACCCAGCCGGCCATCACCCGCCGCGTGCAGAACTTCGAGCAGGCGCTGGGGGTGGAGTTGTTCGACCGCAACACCAAACCCTTGAAGCCCACCTTGATCGGCACCCGTGTGTATGAACAATGCCGCTTGATCCTGCGCGAGATGGACGCCCTGCGCGAACTGGTGGCCACCGACGCACCGCCCACCGGCTTGTTGCGCCTGGGCGTGCCGCAGACCATCGGCGATGTGGTGCTGTTGGATGCGCTCAAGCACCTGCGCAGCGAATACCCTGAGCTGCGCGCGCAGGTCGCCACCGGCTGGGGTAGCCAGTTGGTGGGCAAGATCGAGCGCGGCGAGCTGGATGCGGCGGCGGCGTTGTTCCCGGCCGGCAAGATCTTCCCGGACAACATCGTCGGCGAGTCCATCGGCAAGATGGAACTGGTGGTGGTGTGTGCCAAGGCGCAACTGCCGAAAAAACCGTGCAAGCTGGCGGATGTGTACCAGAACGGTTGGGTCCTCAACCCGGACGGCTGTGGGTTCCGTGCCGGTTTGCTGCGCACCTTGTCCGACCAGGGCCTGGCGTTGCGGGTCAACCTGGAAACCTTCGGCACCGAGCTGCAACTGGGCCTGGTCGCCGATGGCCTGGGCCTGGGCCTGGTGCCGCGCCCGTTGCTGGAACGCAGCGCGCACCGCGAACACTTGGCGGTGATGCCGCTCAAGGACTTCAAGCCGGTGATGAACCTGTGGCTGATCTACCCGCATTTTCTGGGCAACCTGCAAGGGCCGGTGGATGCGTTCGGCCAGTGGGTCGCAGCCTCTTTGCAGAAGATCGAGGATGCAGCTTGATATGAAAAAAAATAATAATTAGCTTAGATTAAAATGTGCTTTTTATTATTTTTTGCAAACCCCTAGGCTTGCCTGGAAGACCTTAAGGCCATCCAGGAAGTTTTGCCATGAGCAGCGTCACCTCGATTTCCAACGTTTCCAGCACCGTCCGCCAACGCGTTACGCCAGAGGAGTGGGAGGTGCGCGTCAAACTGGCCGCCGCCTACCGCCTGGCGGCGCTGTACAAGTGGACCGACCACATCTACACGCACTTCTCCGCCCGCGTGCCGGGCCCGCAGGAACATTTCCTGATCAATGCCTTCGGGCTGTTGTTCGATGAAATCAACGCCTCCAACCTGGTCAAGGTCGATCTTGACGGCACCCTCGTCGACGACCCCACCGGCCTGGGCATCAACTACGCCGGCTATGTGATCCACAGCGCCATCCACGGTGCGCGGCCTGATCTGCAAGCGGTGTTGCACACCCATACCCGCGACGGCATTGCGGTGTCGGCGCAAAAGGACGGTTTGCTGCCGATCTCCCAACATTCCATCGCCTTCTCCGGGCGCGTGGCGTACCACGGCTATGAAGGCAGCGCCCTCGACCTGGACGAACGTGAGCGGCTGGTGGCGGATCTGGGCGACAAGAGCGTGATGATCCTGCGTAACCACGGCTTGTTGACGGCGGGTATCAGCGTCGAGCATGCGTTCCAGCAACTGCAAAGTCTGGAGCGCGCATGCAATATCCAGATCGCGGCCCAGGCGGCCGGCAACGCGGAGTTGGTGTTCCCGCCGCAGGCGGTGGTGGCGAAGGTGGAAGAACAGGCCAAGGCCCACAGCAGCGGCGAAGGCCCCGGCGTGGCGCGGCATTGGAATGCACTGATTCGCCAATTGGAACGCACGGATACCGACTACAAGAACTGATCCCGAGCCAAGTGAAGATCGACCTGTGGGAGGGGCGGTGCGACGATTCGACTTGCTCCCGATGGCGGTGGGTCAGTCACTGCATCGGTTGACTGACCCACTGCAATCGGGAGCAAGCCCCCTCCCACTTTTTAGCTGCATTTCAAAGTGAGCGCTTGGGCCGCTGGGGCAGGGGCATAGGGTGCCGAGCGGGTCGATCAGTTGCGGGAATTGATGCATTGAAGGCCATGGCGTGGCAGGCTGGGCAACGTTTTCCCATGACGTTTGGAGATTTACCGTGCCAACAGCATTTGCAGTGATTGAAATCCCGGTATCGGCCGACACGGTCTGGCAATTAGTGGGCGGCTTCAACAGCCTGCCGGACTGGCTACCCTTGATCGCCAAGAGCGAACCTGGCGAAGGCGGCCGCCTGCGTCACCTGACCACCGCTGACGGCGGTACGATCATCGAGCGTTTGCAGACCTTCGATAATGTGGCGCGTACCTACAGCTACACCATTGAAGCGTCGCCATTTCCGGTGAGTGCGTACCTGGCGACGTTGCAGGTCGAGGCGTTGACCGACACGTCGGCGAAGGTGACCTGGTCCGGTGTGTTTACCCCGACGGCGGATATTACGGAGGAGGCGGCGCAAGAGCTGTTTACTGGCGTCTACCAGGGTGGGCTTGAGGCGCTGCGCGCGAACTTCCCGGCCTGACTCGCTCTAGCCGGCAATGCCGGACGCATGTGGGAGGGGGCAAGCCGCTTCCCACATTTGGACCTCGCCGGCTTATCGATCAGGCTTCGGGCATCAGTTGCTGGCGGCACTCCAGCACCAAGCGTGCGCCGCCTTGCTGACTGCTGCCCACCTCCAGCCTGAACCCATGCAGGTTGATGATCGCCGCCACGATCGACAAGCCCAATCCGAACCCGCCTTGCTGGTCACTTTCATCCACGCGGTAAAACCGTTGGAACACCGCCGCGCGTTCCGCTACCGGTATGCCCGGCCCGGAATCGTGCACTTCGATGCGGGTGCTGCCGGCATCGTTGACCCCGCGCAAAATCACCGTACCGCCCGCCGGGCTGAACTTGATCGAGTTGCTCAGCAGGTTGGACAGGGCTTCGAACAGCAGTGCGCGATCGCCGGTGATCCACGGCAGGGACTCCGGGGTTTCCAGGCGCAGCTGCAATTCACCTTCTTCGGCCAGCGGCAGGTAGAAGTCGTGCAATTCGCGCAGCAGTGGCAGCGGGTCCATGACCAGGAAACCGGAACGGCGCTGGTGGTCTTCCAGTTCGGAGATGCGCAACAGCCCGCGAAAGCGTGCCATCAGGGTGTCGGTCTCGGCAATCGCGTCGTCCAGTTTCAGCGCGTAGCCGCAACCCTGATCGGCCTCTTGCCGGATGCGGTAGAGCTGCGCCCGCAGGCGGGTGAGCGGGGTGCGCAGGTCATGGGCGATGTTGTCACACACGCCCTTGACCTCGTTCATCAGCTTCTCGATGCGGTCGAGCATCGCGTTGACGATGGCCGCGAGCATGTCCAGTTCGTCACGCCGATTGGACAGCGGCAGGCGGTGGGTGAGGTCGCCGGCGACGATGGCCTCGGCACTGGCCTGGATCCCACGGATACGCCGTAACGGCCTGCGACGTAGCAAATGCCAGCCGGCCGCGCCTGGGATAATCGTCAACGACAGCGCCCACAACAACGCGTGCCAGATAATCCGCGTCACGCCGAACAGCGAACCGTTGGCGCGCACCAGCACCAGCCAGCGGCCGTCGTCGGTGTGGGTCGCCACGGCATCGCAGCTGTCCTTGGGCAGCTTGGGGTCGTCGGAGTCGACACAGTTGCTCAGCGGGTGGATCTTGCCGTCCAGGGGCAGGTCGGGCGGGATCGCGCGGATCGGCCCACTCAGCGGGTGGAATTGCTCGTCGAACAGGCCGTAGGCGTCTACGCCCTTCATGTCGAAGGTCATGCTGGTGGTCAACGCTTCCACCAGCTCTTCACCGTCAAAACGCTGGAAGAGGTGCTGGCGCTGCATCAGCGAATGGCGCGACAGATCACTCAGGTAACCGGACACCTCGAAATACAGCACCCCCATGAGGATGCAACTCCAGGCCACGAACAGCGAACTGTACAGCGCCAGCAAACGGCTGCTGGAAGAACGCCAGCCTTTAGAGGGGTTCAGCAATGACATAACCCGAACCTCGTACCGTGCGGATCAGCGGCGTGAGGCCCGGGGGATCGATTTTCTTGCGCAGGCGACCGATATGCACGTCGATCAGGTTGGTGCCGGGGTCGAAGTGATAGCCCCAGACTTCCTCGAAAATCATCATTCGCGACAGGATCTGCCCGGTGTTGCGCATCAGGAATTCGAGCAATTTGTATTCGGTGGGCAACAGGCTCAGGGGCTGATCGGCGCGGCTGGCTTCGCGGCTGATCAGGTTGAGCTCCAGGTCGGCCACGCGCAGCGCGGTTTCAAATTCCTTGACCGTGCTTTTGCGCCGCAGCAGCACTTCGACGCGCGCGGCCATTTCATCGGAGGCAAACGGTTTGGTCAGATAGTCATCACCGCCGGCGCGCAGGCCGCGCACGCGTTCGTCCACATCAGAGAGGGCGCTGATCATCAGGATTGGCGTGGACACACCAATGGTGCGCAGGGTGGTGACGATGGCCAGGCCATCCAATTCCGGGAGCATGCGGTCGAGGGTGATCAAGTCGTAATCCCCACTCACGGCACGGACCAGGCCTTCGCGGCCGTTGTCCACCCAGTCTACGTCCAGTCCATGGCTACTCAGCTCGGCGACGATCTCGCGAGCCGTTACAGCGTCATCCTCGATGGTCAAAATGCGGGTCATAGGATTACCTGGTGAGCGATTCACACTGAAGTGCGGCTATTTTGCCAACAAATGCCTGAACGCTTCCTAAATAAAACTTCATGTTTTGCAGAACCGCCGCCGTTCAATCGCGCGCCCGCTCTCGCCCACGCAGGGCTGGGCGTGGGAATGCATTACGCCCGCCTCACGCTGTCATTTATTGCAAGTTGCATGGTTCGGGTAAGTTCAATTTAGTTAGGTGGTTGAAATATAAAGGTTTTGTTTTATTTGTCGACTGGCACGGCGCCTGCAATTTGGAGTGGGTAACACCCTTTTTCTGCCAGGAGCACAACAACAATGATCACATCCTCATCCATGCTGCAAGAATCGAGCACGCGCTCCGGGGTTTCCTGGGGGGCGATTTTTGCCGGGGCCGCTGCGGCGGCCGCATTGTCCCTGATCCTGGTATTGCTGGGCTTCGGCCTGGGCTTTTCGGCGGTATCGCCGTGGGCCGGCAGCGGTATCAGCGCCAAGGGGCTGGGCATTTCCACCATTGTTTGGCTGGCGTTTACCCAGATCGTGGCGTCCGGGCTGGGCGGTTACATCGCCGGCCGCTTGCGCGTGAAGTGGGCCAATATGCATGGCGATGAGGTGTATTTTCGCGACACCGCCCATGGTTTCCTGGCCTGGGCGGTGGCCACGCTGGTGACGGCGACCCTGGTGGTCGGCTCGGTCAGCAGTGTGGTCGGCGGCGGCGTGCAAGCCGGGGCCAGCGTGGCCTCGGGTGCGGCCCAGGCCGCCGGTACTGCGACGCAGGGCGTGAAGGGCGACGACTTCGGTTATTACGTCGACAGCTTGTTCCGCGATGATCGCCCCGTGGCCGTCAGCGATGACGCCGCCCATGGCGTGGTCGCGCGGATCTTTGCGCGCACCCTGAGCAACGATGGCCAACTCGCCGCTGAAGACCGCGCCTACCTGGCGCAGTTGATCAGCCAACGCACCAACCTCAGCCAGGCCGACGCCGAAGCGCGTATCGACAAGGTCTACGGCGACGCCCGTAAAGCCGTCGAAGACGCCAAGCTCAAAGCCAAACAGGCCGCCGACACCGCCGCCAAAGTCGCGGCCTGGACCGCGCTGTGGATGTTCATCGCCTTGTTGATCGGTGCATTCTTCGCCAGCTTCGCTGCCACCTTCGGCGGTCGTCGTCGCGATGCGGTGGTGTACGTCGATACCGAAACCTACGTTCGTTAATTCAAGGCCCATTCATTCAAGGAGAGCATCATGCGTTCATTACTTCTGTGGTTCCTCGGCGTGCCGATCCCGGTGATCATCCTGATCGCGATCTTCATGCACTGACCCCGAGCCCCGCGCGGTCCATTTAGTCAGTCGTCGAACCCGACTTGCTCGTGGATCTCATCCACCTTCAACTCCAACCGGTACGCCACCGCAATAAATAACGCCTGGCACAGGCACAGGGTGGCGCTCAACGAGCGGAAGGCAAACGACGAGCCTTCGTTCACCAACAGCACCGCATTCGCCCGCTTGGCCAGGGGCGACAGGTTGCTGTCGGTGATGATCAGGGTCTTGGCCTGGTGATGCTGGGCGATGCGCAGGCAGTGCTGGGTTTCTTTGCCGTAGGGCGTGAAGCTGATGGCGATCACCAGGTCATTGGCGCGCACGCTGCGCATCTGTTCGCGGTAGCTGCCGCCCAGCCCAGAGATCAGGTGAATGCGTTTGTTGGTGTGCTGCAGGTTGTAGACCAGGTAGTCCGCTACCGCAAAGGAGCGGCGCACACCAACCACATAGATATTGTCGGCGTTGACCACCAGGTCCACGGCCTTGTCGAACGCCACGTCATCCAGTTCCAGCCCCAGGCGCTCGATGCCCGACAGCGTGGCGTTGACGCATTCGCGCGCCAGGTCGCCGCCGCTGGCCTTCTGGGATTTATTGGCGATCATGCTGCGGATGCGTTGCTGGTAGTTCTGCACCGGCGTGGTCTTGTGGGTGTAGGCCTCGCGAAACAGTGCCTGCATCTCGCTGAACCCGCTGAACCCGAATCGCTGGGAAAACCGCACGATGGCCGAGGGGTGTACTTCGCATTCGCGGGCGATGTCGCTGATGCGGTCGACCATGATCCGGTCGCTTTGTTGGCTCATGTAGCTGGCGATGCGCTTGAGTTGGCGGGGCAGGCTTTCGTATTCGTCGGTGATCAGCTGCAACAGGCGTTCGGCATTGATCGGAGGGCTGGCGAGGGGGGCTTCCAGGGTGGTCTCGGGATCGGTGCGGGACATGGGCAATCCTTCTGGCGTGTTCGTCTGATGCGCTGATGGGTGGCGCAAGTCTACAGGGTAGGCGCAAAAAAATACCCCGGCATCACGGCCCCCGTGGCCTGCTGAAACGATGCACGGCGGCTGGCGTGCCATTATGCCGGCTTATTGGAAAAAATATTCCACTAAAAATAATTCTGGAATAAATATTGATTGGCGTCGCTGAACGTTCTAGTCTGCTCCCACCAAGAGCGTTTGCCGTCGCCACGGCGGCACAACGCAGGCTGATAAAAATAACAGGAGCCAGCATGGGCCAGACTCGTTTTGCCAGTGGGCGTCAATTGGATCTGATTTGCCTCGGGCGCCTGGGCGTCGACCTCTACGCACAGCAAGTGGGTGCGCGGCTTGAGGACGTGTCCAGCTTCGCCAAGTACCTCGGCGGGTCGTCCGCCAATATCGCCTTCGGCACCGCGCGGCTGGGGCTCAAGTCGGCGATGCTCAGCCGTGTGGGCGACGACCATATGGGGCGTTTCCTGGTGGAATCCCTGGCCCGCGAAGGTTGCGACGTCAGCGGCATCAAGGTCGACCCGGAACGCCTCACCGCCCTGGTGTTGCTGGGCCTCAAGGACCGCGAAACCTTCCCCTTGGTGTTTTACCGCGAAAACTGCGCCGACATGGCCCTGCGCGCCGAGGACATCAGCGAAGCCTTTATCGCCTCCAGCAAAGCGCTGCTGATCACCGGCACGCATTTTTCTACCGACAGCGTGTACAAGGCCAGCATCCAGGCCCTGGACTACGCCGCCAAACACAACGTCAAGCGCGTGCTGGACATCGACTACCGCCCGGTGCTGTGGGGCTTGGCGGGCAAGGCCGACGGTGAAACCCGTTTTGTCGCCGACCAGACGGTCAGCGCGCATGTGCAGAAGATCCTGCCGCGTTTCGACTTGATCGTGGGCACCGAAGAAGAATTCCTGATCGCCGGCGGCAGTGAAGACCTGCTCACCGCGCTGCGTACCGTGCGCGAAATCACCCCGGCTACGTTGGTCGTCAAGCTCGGCCCGCAGGGCTGCACGGTGATTCACGGGGCGATTCCTGCGCGCCTGGAAGACGGCGCGATCTACCCCGGTGTGCGCGTGGAGGTGCTTAACGTGCTGGGCGCTGGTGATGCGTTCATGTCGGGCTTTCTCAGTGGTTGGCTCAACGACGCCAGCGATGAGCGTTGCAGCCAACTGGCCAACGCCTGCGGTGGCCTGGTGGTGTCGCGCCACGCCTGCGCCCCGGCGATGCCAACCCCGGCCGAGCTGGATTATCTGTTCAACAGCCCGGTGCCGATCACCCGGCCCGACCAGGACGTGACCCTGCAGCGACTGCATCGCGTCAGCGTGCCGCGCAAGGCCTGGAAGCAACTGTTCATCTTCGCGTTTGACCACCGCTGGCAATTGGTCGACCTGGCGCAACGCGGCGGCCAGGACCCGGCGCGTATCAGCGATATCAAGCAGCTGTTTATCCAGGCCATCGAACGTGTGCAACACAAGCTCGCCGAGCAGGGCGTTGACGCCGACGTGGGCCTGTTGGCCGACCAGCGCTTCGGCCAGGACGCGCTCAACGCCGCCAGCGGTCGCGGCTGGTGGGTCGCGCGCCCGGTTGAGGTTCAGAACTCGCGCCCGCTGGCCTTCGAGCACGGCCGTTCGATTGGCAGCAATCTGATCGCCTGGCCCCAGGAGCAGATCATCAAGTGCCTGGTGCAATACCATCCCGACGACGAGCCCATGCTGCGCCTGGAACAGGAGGCGCAACTCAAGGCGGTGTACGACGCCTCTGTGGTCAGCGGTCATGAACTGCTGCTGGAAGTCATCCCGCCCAAGGATCATCCGTCCACCTACCCGGACGTGCTCTACCGCAGCCTCAAGCGCTTGTACAACCTGGGCATCTACCCGGCGTGGTGGAAGATCGAAGCGCAGACGGCCGAGGAGTGGACACGACTCGATGCGCTGATCAACGAGCGCGACCCGTATTGCCGTGGCGTGGTGCTGCTGGGGCTCAACGCCTCGCCGGAATGCTTGGCCGACGGCTTTCGGCAAGCACGCCTGAGCACTACCTGCCGAGGGTTTGCCGTGGGTCGCACGATCTTCCAGGAGCCGAGCAAGGCGTGGATGGCGGGGCAGATCGATGATGAAACCCTGGTCCAGCAGGTGCAGGCCACGTTCGAACAGCTTATCAACGCCTGGCGCAGTGCCCGAGGCTGAACACCGCTCTACAGGTGCAATGCAATCAAATGTGGGAGGGAGCAAGCCCCCTCCCACATAAAGCAGATCCAAGCGATCTCAGGTAAAACAACAAAAAGGTGCAGCCATGCCCGCAATCCGAATTGGCATCAACCCGATCTCCTGGAGCAACGACGACCTGCCGGCCCTGGGTGGTGAAACGCCGCTGAGCACCGCCTTGAGCGAAGGCAAGGAGATCGGCTACGAAGGTTTTGAACTCAACGGCAAGTTCCCCAAGGATGCCAAGGGCGTGAGCGAGGTACTGCGCCCCTATGACCTGGCGCTGGTCTCCGGCTGGTATTCCAGCCGCCTGGCGCGGCGTTCGGTGGCCGAGGAAATCGACGCGATTGCCGGCCATGTCGAGTTACTCAAACACAACGGCGCCACGGTGCTGGTGTACGGCGAGGTGGCCGATTCGATCCAGGGCTCGCGCATTCGCCTGATCGAACGCCCGCGTTTTCACAGCGAGCAGGCCTGGCAGGACTACGCCGACAAGCTCACGGAACTGGCGCGCTTTACCCTGTCCCAGGGCGTGCGCCTGGCGTACCACCACCATATGGGGGCCTACGTCGAGTCCCCCGAAGACATCGACCAACTGATGCGGCGAACGGGGCCGGAAGTCGGTCTGTTGTTCGACTCGGGCCACTGCTACATGGGCGGCGGCGAGCCTCTCCAAGTGCTGCGCACGCATATCGAGCGCGTCTGCCACGTGCATTTCAAGGACGTGCGCAAGCCCGTGGTGCAACTGGCGCGCAACCAGATGTGGAGCTTCCCCGATTGCATCGTCAACGGCACCTTCACGGTGCCCGGCGATGGCGATATCGACTTTGCCGAGCTGCTCGATGTGCTGCTGGCCGCGCGATACAAGGGTTGGCTGGTGGTGGAAGCCGAGCAGGACCCGGCCGTGGCGCCCAGCTATATCTACGCGAAAAAGGGTTACGACACCTTGCGCGCTCTGCTCAATGAGAGGACCCAACCATGAGCTTGTTGGTTAAAAGCAGCAAACGCGGGCAGACCATGGTTGCCCTGGAACAAGGGCGCCTTGAGTACGTCGGTTTCAGTGCCTACCGCTTGAGCCTGGGCGAAACGCTGCCGGTCAGCGCCGGCGACAAGGAGCTGTGCCTGGTACTGCTCAGCGGCCGGGTGAATATCGAAGGCGAAGGGTTCAACTGGCAGAACCTCGGTGATCGCCAGTCGGTATTTGAAGACAAGTCGCCGTTCGCCGCCTACCTGCCGCCTGGCACCTCGGCCCAGGTTACCGCCTTGAGCGACGTGCAGATTGCGGTGTGCGCCGCGCCCGGTACGCAGGGTTACGAACCGCGCCTGATCCGCCCCCAAGACTGCAAGCGCAGTGTGCGCGGCAAAGGCGCCAACACGCGTTATGTGTGCGACATCCTGCCCGACAGCGAGCCGGCCCATTCGCTGCTGGTGGTGGAAGTGCGCACGCCGTCGGGGCATTCATCGAGCTACCCGCCGCACAAGCACGACACCGACGACCTGCCGCACCAGAGCTTCCTGGAAGAGACCTACTACCACCAGGTCAACCCGCCCCAGGGCTTCGTGTTCCAGCGGGTGTACACCGACGATCGCAGCATCGACCAGGCCATGGCGGTGGAAAACAGCGACCTGGTGGTGGTGCCCAAGGGTTATCACCCGGTCAGCGTGCCGTATGGCTACGAATCTTATTACCTCAACGTCATGGCCGGCCCCAAGCGTGCCTGGCACTTTCACAACGACCCGCAGCACAGCTGGCTGCTGGACCTTTAAGCGGTTTTGGACGGAGAACAACAACAATGAAGTCGCCTCTACGTTTTGCCCTTAACCGCATGGTCGCGCCCAACCTGTCCCTGCCGGACTTCATCGGCTTGGCGGTTGCGCTCAAGTGCGACGCCATCGAGATCCGCAATGACCTCGCAGACCGTCAAATCGAATACGGCACGCCCGCCAGCCGCGTGCGTGAGTTATGCGCGGCGCAGGGCATTACGGTGCTGTCGATCAACGCGCTGTACCCCTTTGACGTCTGGAACGACGAACGCCGCGCCCAGGCGATCGAGCTGGCCACCTATGCCCGTGAATGCGGTGCCCAAGGCCTGGTGATGTGCCCGTTCAATGAGCCCGGCGACACGCGCAATGAGGCGCAGCGCGCCGCCGGTTTGCGCACCGCCTTGAGCGAGCTGGCGCCGATCCTGCGCGAGTATGGGCTTCTGGGTTTCGTCGAGCCCCTGGGGTTCGAAGAATGTTCGATGCGCCGCAAACGCGTGGCGGTGGACGCGATCCAGTCCATCGGTGGCCTGGACGTGTTCCGCCTGGTCCATGACACGTTCCACCATCACTTGGCCGGCGAGCAGGAGTTCTTCCCGCAACTGACCGGCCTGGTCCATATCTCCGGCGTGGAAGATGCCCAGGCGCCGCTCAACTCGATCCGTGACGGCCACCGCGTACTGGTGGGCGAGGGCGATATTCTTGGCAATGCCGCACAGATCGACACCTTGCTCAGCACCGGCTACAGCGGCTACCTGTCGTTCGAGCCGTTCGCGAAAAGTGTGCATGAGTTGGCGGATATCCAGCAGGCCTTGGGCGCAAGCATTGCCCACCTGCAAAAACGTTAAGGGGGGCGACATGACCACAACCCGACTGACCATGGCCCAGGCCCTGGTGAAGTTTCTGGATAACCAATACGTCGAAGTCGATGGCGTACAGAGCAAGTTTGTCGCCGGGGTGTTCACGATTTTCGGCCACGGCAACGTGCTGGGCCTGGGCCAGGCGCTGGAGCAGGACAGTGGCGACCTGGTGGTGCATCAGGGCCGCAACGAGCAGGGCATGGCCCATGCCGCCATCGGTTTTGCCAAGCAGCATTTGCGCCGCAAGATCTACGCGTGCACCGCATCGGTCGGCCCCGGCGCGGCGAATATGCTCACCGCCGCGGCGACCGCCACCGCCAACCGTATTCCGTTGCTGTTGCTGCCCGGCGATGTGTACGCCAGTCGCCAGCCCGACCCGGTGCTGCAACAGATCGAGCAGTTCCACGACTTGAGCATCAGCACCAACGATGCATTTCGCTCGGTGAGCAAGTACTGGGACCGCATCAACCGTCCCGAGCAACTGATGAGCGCCGCGATCCATGCCATGCGTGTGTTGACCGACCCGGCGGAAACCGGCGCCGTGACCTTGGCGCTGCCCCAGGATGTGCAGGCCGAAGCCTGGGACTACCCGGATTACTTCCTGCAAAAGCGCGTGCACCGTATTGACCGGCGCCCGCCCAGCGCGGCGATGATCGGCGATGCGTTGGCGGCTTTTCGCGGCAAGCGCAAACCGCTGATCATCTGCGGTGGCGGGGTCAAGTACGCCGGCGCGAATGCCGCGCTGCAAGCCTTCGCCGAGCGCTTTGATATTCCGTTCGCCGAGACTCAAGCGGGTAAAAGCGCGCTGGTGTCCAGCCACCCGCTTAACGTCGGCGGCATTGGCGAAACCGGCTGCCTGGCGGCCAACCTGTTGGCGCCCGAGGCGGATCTGATCATCGGCATCGGCACCCGCTACACCGACTTCACCACCTCGTCCAAGTCGCTGTTCAAGCATGCCGAGGTCAAGTTCCTCAACCTGAATATCAGCCCCTGCGATGCGTTGAAACTCGACGGCGTACAGGTGCTGGGTGATGCCAGAGTTGCCCTCGACGCGCTGGCCGACGCCCTGGGCGATTACCGCTCCGGTTGGGGTGAACAGGTGCGTGACGCCAAGGCGCAACTGGATGCCGAAGTGGACCGTGTGCATCAGGTGGAGTACTCGGGCGATGCCTTCGTGCCGGAAGTCGACGACCACCTGGACCGTGCGGTACTGCGTGAATTTATCGAGCTGACCGGTTCCTGCCTGACCCAGAGCCGGGTGCTCGGCGTGCTCAACGACAGCCTGGCCGACGATGCGATCATCGTCGCCGCCGCCGGCAGCCTGCCCGGCGACCTGCAGCGCGCCTGGCGCAGCAAAGGCGTGAACACCTATCACGTCGAATACGGCTACTCGTGCATGGGGTACGAGATCAACGCCGCCCTCGGCGTGAAGCTGGCCGAACCAACCAAGGAGGTGTATGCGCTGGTCGGCGATGGCTCCTACATGATGTTGCATTCCGAGCTGGCCACCTCGATCCAGGAGCGCCGCAAGATCAACGTGGTGCTGCTGGACAACATGGCCTTCGGTTGCATCAACAACCTGCAGATCGGTAACGGCATGGACAGCTTCGGCACCGAGTTCCGCTACCGCAACCCCGAGAGCGGCAAGCTCGACGGCGGCCTGGTGCCGGTGGATTTCGCCATGAGCGCGGCGGCTTATGGCTGCAAGACCTACAAGGTCAGCAGCGTCGAGCAACTCCAGGCCGCGCTGGCCGATGCGCGCACGCAAACGGTCTCGACCCTGATCGACATCAAGGTCCTGCCCAAAACCATGGTCCACGGCTACCTGTCGTGGTGGCGGGTGGGCGTGGCGCAGGTGTCCACCAGCGAACGCACGAATGCCGCTGCAAAAAAACTCAATGAACACCTGGCGAAGGCCCGGCAGTACTAATAACAAGAGGAGTGTTTGTATGTCGTTGAAGCTTGGAGTGATCGGTACCGGTGCCATCGGCCGTGACCATATTCGTCGTTGCAGCCAGACCCTGCTCAATAGCCAGGTGGTGGCGGTGACCGACATCAACCTTGAGCAAGCGGCCAAGGTGGTCGCGGATTTGAAACTGGGCGCCGAGGTGTACCCGGACGGCCATGCGCTGATCAACTCGCCACAGGTTGAAGCCATCCTGGTGACCTCCTGGGGTCCCAGCCATGAAGAATTCGTACTCGCCGCCATCGCCGCCGGCAAACCGGTGTTCTGTGAAAAACCCCTGGCGGTGACTGCCGAAGGCTGCCGCCGGATCGTCGACGCCGAAGTGGCCCACGGCAAGCGCCTGGTGCAAGTGGGCTTCATGCGTCCGTATGACGAAGGCTATCGCGCCCTCAAGGCGGTGATCGACAGCGGCCAGATCGGCGAGCCGTTGATGCTGCACTGCGCCCACCGCAACCCGACGGTAGGTGAGAACTACAAGACCGACATGGCGATCACCGACACCTTGATCCACGAGCTGGACGTACTGCGTTGGTTGCTCAACGACGACTACGTTTCCGTGCAAGTGGTGTTTCCGCGCAAGACCAGCAAGGCGTTGGCGCACTTGCGCGACCCGCAGATCGTGCTGCTGGAGACCGCCAAGGGCACGCGTATCGACGTGGAAGTGTTCGTGAACTGCCAATACGGCTATGACATCCAGTGCGAAGTGGTGGGGGAGACCGGTATCGCCAAATTGCCGGAGCCTTCCCAGGTGCAACTGCGCAGCGGCGCGAAGTTGTCCAATGCGATTCTGATGGATTGGAAAGACCGGTTCATCGGCGCGTATGACGTGGAGTTGCAGGCGTTCATCGACAGCGTGCGCGCTGGCCAGGTCGGTGGGCCGTCGGCGTGGGATGGTTTCGCGGCGGCGGTGGCGGCGGATGCGTGTATCCAGGCGCAGGGCAGTGAGCAGATCGTCAAGATCAGCCTGCCGGATCGCCCGCACTTCTACGGCTGATCGCAAATCCACAGGTGGAATGCAGTCGGTGTGGGAGGGGGCTTGCCTCCGATGGCGGTGGGTCAGATAAATTTTTTTGACTGACACACTGTTATCGGGGGCAAGCCCCCTCCCACATTTGACTCGGTTTCCACTTCTAAGAAGGAGTGAGTTCATGCGAATCGGACTAGTCGGCTACGGCCATGGAGGGCGCTTTTTTCATGCGCCGCTGATTGCAACACTGCCCGGCGCCACGTTTGTTGGCGTCGTCACCCGTTCCCCCGAGCGCCGCCAACAGTTGAATACCGACCACCCCGGCCTCCAAGCCTTCGACTGCATCGGCCAGATCGTCGAAGCCGGGGTCGACGCCCTCGTTATCTCTACCACTCTCAAAGGCCGCCCGGCGCTGGTGCTGGAAGCCATCGAACATGGCCTGGCGGTGGTCAGCGACAAACCCTTCGCCGCCAACGCCGAACAGGCCCATGCACTGATCATTGCCGCCGAGCGCCATGAAGTGTTGCTGAGCGTCTACCAGAACCGGCGTTGGGACTCGGATTACCTGACCCTGCGCAAGCTCATCGACGCCGGTGCCCTGGGCACCATTACCCGGTTTGAGTCGCGGGTGGAACGCTACAGCCCGCAAGCGGTGGGCAACGCCAGCGGCGGTGGCTGGCTGCGCGATTTGGGCAGCCACCTGGTGGACCAGGCGCTGCAATTGTTCGGCCCGGTGGACCGGGTGTTCGCGCAGTTGCACTACACGGCCGAACACCCCAGCGTCGACCACGGTTTTTTCGTGTCCCTGACCCACGCCAACGGGGTGATTTCCCACCTGTGGGGCAATGCCCTGCAAAACAGCCAGGCCCCGCGTTTTCGCGTCAGTGGCAGTGCGGGCTGTTACACCGTGGAGGGGCTCGACGGTCAGGAAGAAGCGCTGATGGCCGGCAAATCACCGAAAACCGAAGGCGAGCACTGGGGCGCTGAAGAGCATCGCCGTTGGGGCTGGTTCGAACACGGCGGGGAGCGCGAGCGGGTGCCGTCGGAGAAAGGTTGCTGGACGCAGTTCTATCGCCAGTTGCAAGCCGCTGTGCAAGGGCAGGGCGTGTTGCCCGTGAGCGCCTATGACGCCCTGGAAACCACCCGTATATTGGACGCCGCACGCCTGAGCGCCGAGCGCCAGCAGGTGGTTTCAACAAAAATAGAATTAAATTCTAAAACAAGTTGATATGGAAATTATTTTCCAATAAAGTCTTTTCCAGGTTGCATAAAGTACGTCTGGGCCCGATCCCCGGCGACTCAACAAAAACAAGATCAAAAACAACCAGGTACCGTCAGATGAAAATCTTCAACGCTGTACTGCGAGTTTTACGCCCCGCCCAAACGCCCCGCGCTCTGCCCCGCGCCCGGCCGTTCTACTTCTCCTTCCTTAATGTGCTGTGCGTCGAAAACCACGGCGCGCTGGTCTGCTGCATTCCCGGCGCACCGGTCGTGCGACTGCCCGCCGAGCGCTGATAAACGCAACCTCTGATAAACGCAACGTCCACAAAACCAACAAGAAACTGGAGACAGACCGTTCATGAAGACCCCGATCCGTTTTACCGCGCTGGCCCTGTCCATGCTCCTGGCCAGCGGTGTTGCCTCGGCTGCCGACCTGAAGATAGGCGTGAGCATGTCCGCCTTCGATGACACGTTCCTAACCTACCTGCGCGAAGACATGGACAAGCAAGCCAAGTCCTATCCAAAAGGTGACGGCGTGCAGTTGCAGTTCGAAGACGCCCGCGCCGATGTGGTCAAGCAACTGAGCCAGGTCGAGAATTTTATCAGCCAGAAAGTCGACGCCATCATCGTCAACCCGGTGGACACCGCCTCTACGGCGAACATTATCAAGGCCGCTACCGCTGCAAAAATTCCGCTGGTGTTCGTCAACCGCCGTCCTGACAGCGCGACGCTCGCCCCAGGCGTCGCGGCGGTGGTGTCCGATGACATCGAGGCCGGCAAGTTGCAAATGCAATACATCGCCGAAAAACTCGGCGGCAAGGGCAACGTCGTGATTCTGTTGGGTGACCTGGCGAACAATTCCACCACCAACCGCACCAAGGGCGTGAAGGAGGTCCTGACCAAGTACCCAGGCATCAAGATCGAGCAGGAACAGACCGGCATCTGGTTGCGTGACAGGGGCATGACCTTGGTCAATGACTGGTTGACTCAAGGCCGCGATTTCGACGCGGTGCTGGCCAATAACGATGAAATGGCGATTGGCGCGTCCATGGCGCTGAAATCGGCAGGCAAGAAAGGCGTGCTGATCGCGGGTGTCGACGGCACGCCGGATGGCCTCAACGCGATCACCAAGGGCGACATGACGGTGTCGGCGTTCCAGGATGCCAAGGGCCAGGCGGACAAGTCGGTCGAAACGGCGCGCAAGATGGCCAAGAACGAACCCATCGAGCAGAACGTGATCATCCCGTTCCAACTGATCACGCCGGACAACGTCGCCAAGTTCAAGTAGCCCTGACATAACAACAACGAAACGGCAGGGCGGTCGTGCCCGCCTTGCCGATGGAGTACTTCTTTATGCTCGCTCAAGCCGCTGTCTCGCAGCCTCCCGGTATCCAGCCGTTGCCGCTGGAAGAACCCTACCTGCTGGAAATCGTCAATATCAGCAAAGGCTTTCCCGGCGTCGTGGCCCTGGCCGATGTGCAACTGCGCGTGCGCCCCGGCACCGTGCTGGCGCTGATGGGGGAGAACGGCGCGGGCAAGTCGACCTTGATGAAAATCATCGCCGGCATCTACCAGCCCGACGCCGGTGAAATCCGCCTGCGCGGCAAGCCGATCGTGTTTGAAACACCGCTGGCGGCGCAAAAGGCCGGGATCGCCATGATCCACCAGGAACTCAACCTGATGCCGCACATGAGCATCGCCGAGAATATCTGGATCGGCCGCGAGCAGCTCAACAGCCTGCACATGGTCAACCATCGCGAAATGCACCGCTGCACCGCCGAGTTGCTGGCGCGCCTGCGCATCAACCTCGACCCGGAAGAGCAGGTGGGCAACCTGAGCATCGCCGAGCGGCAGATGGTCGAGATTGCCAAGGCGGTGTCCTACGACTCCGACATCCTGATCATGGATGAGCCCACATCGGCGATTACCGAGAAGGAAGTCGCCCACCTCTTTTCGATCATTGCCGACCTCAAGTCCCAGGGCAAAGGGATCGTCTACATCACCCACAAAATGAACGAAGTGTTCGCCATCGCCGATGAAGTGGCGGTGTTCCGTGACGGCCAGTACATCGGCCTGCAACGCGCCGACAGCATGAACAGTGACAGCCTGATCTCGATGATGGTGGGCCGTGAACTGAGCCAGTTGTTCCCGGTGCGTGAGACTCCGATTGGCGACTTGCTGCTGTCGGTGCGCGACCTGCGCCTGGACGGAGTGTTCAAGGACGTGTCGTTCGACCTGCACGCCGGCGAGATCCTCGGCATCGCCGGGTTGATGGGCTCGGGCCGCACCAACGTGGCGGAGACCCTGTTCGGCATTACCCCAAGCGACGGTGGCCAGATCACCCTGGATGGCCAGGCGGTACGCATCAGCGACCCGCACATGGCTATTGAAAAAGGTTTTGCGCTGTTGACCGAAGACCGCAAGCTCAGTGGCCTGTTCCCCTGCCTGTCGGTGCTGGAAAACATGGAGATGGCGGTGCTGTCGCACTATTCAGGCAATGGCTTTATCCAGCAGAAAGCCCTGCGCGCGCTGTGCGAAGACATGTGCAAGAAGCTGCGGGTGAAAACCCCGTCCCTGGAACAGTGCATCGACACCCTGTCGGGCGGCAACCAACAGAAAGCCTTGCTCGCCCGTTGGCTGATGACCAACCCACGGTTGTTGATCCTGGATGAACCCACCCGGGGCATCGATGTGGGGGCCAAGGCCGAGATCTATCGCTTGATCTCGTTCCTCGCCAGCGAAGGCATGGCGGTGATCATGATTTCCTCGGAGCTGCCCGAAGTGCTGGGCATGAGCGATCGGGTGATGGTGATGCACGAAGGCGAACTGATGGGCACCCTGGACCGCGCGGATGCGACCCAGGAAAAAGTCATGCAGTTGGCCTCCGGTATGACCGCGGTCCACTGACGAGCAGCCGCGCGGGCCTGCGGTTGGCCCGCGCCACAGAATAAGAAGGTGATTGGCTATGAACGCAATAACAGACAACAAGCCTGCCACGGTACCGGTCAAGCACCGGCGGCGATTGCCTACCGAGCTGAGCATCTTCCTGGTGCTGATCGGCATCGGCCTGGTGTTTGAGATGTTCGGCTGGATTGTGCGGGACCAGAGCTTTTTGATGAATTCCCAGCGCCTGGTGCTGATGATTCTGCAAGTGTCGATCATCGGCCTGCTGGCCATTGGCGTGACCCAAGTGATCATTACCACGGGGATCGACTTGTCGTCCGGCTCGGTGCTGGCGCTGTCGGCGATGATTGCCGCGAGTTTGGCGCAGACTTCCGATTTTTCCCGGGCGGTATTCCCCAGCCTGACGGACTTGCCGGTCTGGATCCCGGTCGCCATGGGCCTGGGGGTGGGGTTGCTGGCCGGGGCGATCAACGGCAGTATCATCGCCGTCACCGGTATTCCTCCCTTTATTGCGACCCTGGGCATGATGGTCTCGGCCCGTGGCCTGGCGCGTTATTACACCGAAGGCCAGCCGGTGAGCATGCTCTCGGATTCGTACACCGCCATCGGCCATGGCGCGATGCCGGTGATCATCTTCCTGGTGGTGGCGGTGATCTTCCATATCGCCCTGCGCTACACCAAGTACGGCAAGTACACCTACGCCATCGGCGGCAACATGCAGGCGGCGCGGACTTCGGGGATCAATGTCAAGCGCCACTTGATCATCGTCTACAGCATCGCCGGTCTTCTGGCAGGCCTGGCTGGCGTGGTGGCCTCGGCCCGCGCCGCCACCGGCCAGGCAGGCATGGGGATGTCTTATGAGCTGGATGCGATTGCGGCGGCAGTGATCGGCGGCACCAGCCTGGCGGGCGGGGTAGGGCGTATCACCGGCACGGTGATCGGCGCACTGATCCTGGGCGTGATGGCCAGTGGGTTTACCTTTGTCGGTGTGGACGCGTATATCCAGGACATCATCAAGGGCTTGATCATCGTGGTGGCCGTCGTCATCGACCAATACCGCAACAAGCGCAAGCTCAAGCGCTGATACGGCTTAAAGGGCAACACAACTCCATGTGGGAGGGGGCAAGCCCCTCCCACAATGGATCATCAACCGTCTGTTTCAACCGTTTGTCTTCTATATAGCTCCACAAGACTGAATTTCTTGCTATAAACGCACTCCGATAACCGTTCGCCAAGCCCGTCCTGGTGCCTTTTGGGGTTGTATCGGTAAAAATGCCTGTCTTTTCAGTTGCTGCGCCCTCAAGTCGGCCTTAGACTGCCGCCCCTCGTAAATTGAGTGCCGGGTGGCGCTTGGAATGGATGGCGCCCTTCCGAGGCCTGCAAAGGTCGACCGGAACGCTCCCTTATTCGCCTTAATGCACGTATTTTTTATAGAGAAATCAATGACAAAGGAAAAGTTGCTGGCCATGCCGGCGGATGACTACATGAATGCCGAACAGCACGCTTTTTTTGAGAAGTTGCTGCAAGACATGAAAGTGGAACACCACGAGCGCATTGAACAGAACCGTATCGCCATTGAAAGCCTGGATACCCCGGCTGACCCGGCCGACGCCGCTTCCGTGGAAGAAGAGCGCACCTGGCTGGTCAACGCCATCGACCGCGACCAGCGCATGCTGCCGCAGCTTGAGCGGGCACTGGAACGCATCAAGGAAGATTCCTTTGGCTGGTGCGATGACAGCGGCGAGCCTATCGGCCTCAAGCGCCTGCTGATCAGCCCTACCACCAAGTACTGCATCGAAGCCCAAGAGCGCCACGAGCAGATCGACAAGCACCAGCGCCAAGCCTGATGCGGTGAAACTGGGGGATTGTTCAAGCGGTCCCCCAGAGAAAGACCCGTTACTCCTCCCGTCTATTGATCTATTGCACGCTACCCCACTAAAGGCCCATGGATAATGGCCTGGTAGTGGCGTTTAATGCAGAGACAATAACGACAAGCAGCGGGGTAACGACGATGGCTGGAGACGGAACTCTGATGGGCGCAGCAGTGCCACCGCAACCGGTGGTGCGCGGTTTGCCCGGTTGGCTCACGCCGCTTATGCAGAGCACCGCCCTGGTGCTGGTATTGCTGGGCCTGGCATTTGCCAACCTGCCGCTCTACCTCTGCCTGCCTTTGGCCGTACTGGTGATCTGGCTACCGCGCCTTAAACATTCCAAGCCGGCCATGGCCCAATCCGCGGCCAACGATGCGATTGGCGACCTGACCCGCGACCTGTCCTACACCACCAGCCATAACGCACTGTCTGCTGCCGGCGTGGCCTATTCGGTCAAGCAGTTGGCCGCCCGCGTACAGTCCCAACTCAGTGCGGCCAAGCAGATTGTCAGCAGCGCCGAAGTGATGATCAGCACCGAGCAGGTCACCTCGCAATTGAGCCGCGACGCCCTGGGCGCCGCCAGCCAGGCCCATCAGCGCAGTACCGAAGGCCGTGAGGTGCTGGCCCAGTCGATCACCCGCATGCACCAGCTCAGCCAGCGCGCCAATGCCAGTCGCGAGCTGATCGAGGCCTTGAGCCAGCGCAGCGAAGAAATCCAGCGCGTGACCCTGGTGATTCAGTCCATCGCCAGCCAGACCAACCTGCTGGCGCTTAACGCCGCCATTGAGGCGGCGCGCGCCGGGGAGCACGGGCGGGGCTTCGCCGTGGTGGCCGACGAAGTTCGCGGGCTGGCCGGCCGCACGGCCACGGCCACCGATGAAGTCGGGGTGATGGTCGCGGATATCCAGCAGCGCACGGCCCAGGTGGTGGAGCAGATTCGCCAGTTGTCAGCGGACCTGAACACTGGCGTCGAGCAGGTGGAACGCGCCGGCGAACAGCTGCACAGCATCGCCAGCCTGGCGGCGGATGTGGAAGGGCAAGTCAATGAGATCGCCCTGGGCACCGATACCAACCGCACCCAACTCGACAGCCTGTTCCATGCCGTGGAGCAGATGCGCAGCGATCTGGACGTGAGCGACCAGCAAACCCGGCAACTGGCCGATGCCGCGGTGCAAATGGAAGGGCAGGCCGAAACCATCAGCGAGCGCCTGGCGGAAGTCGGGCTGGATGACTATCACCAGCGCGTCTACGACTTGGCGCGTGAGGGCGCCAGCCGCATAGCGGCACAAATGGAGGCCGATGTGCAGCAAAATCGCATCAGCCTGGACGATTTGTTCGACCGCACTTACACGCCCATTCCCAACACCCGTCCGAGCAAGTACCACACACGATTTGACGGCTACACCGATCAGGTCCTGCCGGCGATCCAGGAAGCGTTGTTGCCGCGTCATGAGGGGCTGGTGTTTGCCATCGCCTGCACACAGCAGGGCTATGTGCCCACGCACAATAATGCGTTTTCCCAGGCCTTGACCGGCGACGCCCAGGTCGATGCGGTACAGAACCGCACCAAGCGCAAGTTTGACGACCGTACCGGGATTCGCTGCGGCAGCCATCAACAAGCCGTGTTATTGCAGACCTACACCCGCGATACCGGCGAGTTGATGCACGACTTGTCGGTGCCGATCATGGTCAAGGGGCGGCATTGGGGCGGCTTGCGCCTGGGGTATAAGCCGCAAGCCGCGAAGAGCGTCAGGCCTGGGGAGGTTCGTGCAGCAGGGCGTTGAGGTCGTCCACGGCCGGCGCCCATTCTGCGTCGACATGCAACTGCTCCCTGAGGAAAGCGGCCTGTTGCTCGCTCCAGAACGGCGCATCGATCAGCTTTATATCGTCTGGCAGGCGGTGCTCTGCCGTGAATCGTTCGATGGCTTCCTGGCTTGAATCCAGGCCCAGTTGTTCGAACAAGGTTTGCAGCGTTGGGCTAGTCGTATCCATGGGTTTCTCCCTGCAGGCTGAGCATCGTTATGCATGGGAGAGCTGTGCCGCGCAGGAGTTCGATCGGATTGTCAGGAAGTCAATGCGCCTGAATCCACGGCCGTCTTGAGTGCCAGGGCGGATTCTTTTCCGGCGGCAGCGGCGGTGTCCAGGGTCTTGAACCAGCGGTCTTTTTCAACCTGATGCAGGGTGACGGCAGTCAGCGGCGGCTTGGCACGCATCACGATCACCGCTTGAAACTCACCGTCTACTTCCCTTGCGTCGCCATGGATGAAAAATTCGCCAATATCAAATTCCGTCACGTATCGCCTTCCCTTCGAGGTAATCAACTGCACTGATGAAACCTGACCCGCACGGGGCAAGTTTCAATCGACGGGCCAGTATGGCAGTTGTTGAGGGGCGACGGCGCAGTAAAGTCATCCAGGTGACGAAACGATTGCACCGTGCAGGCTGGTTTCCAACTGCTTGGCCAGTTCGCAGGCCTGGATGTGGTCACTGCGAAAGCCTTTGATTCTGCCGCTGGTCACTTCAAGGATATGAAAGAAGTTGCGCCCGGCGGGTACCACTTGGTAAAGAATTGAATTGGAGTACCCCTTGACGCTGTGCAAGCAGTAGTATTGCCGTTCTTCCTGACATGATGAACGAGTGCGGGAAGACGTAGCGTCGTAGTGACGTCGTTGCATGGTCAGCTCCTGTCGATCGATCTTGTTGATACACCAGCAGCGTTACGGGTGGTTTTGACCCCCGTAGCTGTTTTAGTATTGTCGTCGGCGGGTGGCACCTGGTTCCAGCGCTCGTGTTTTCAATTGTATGAGCTGTCGGAAACTGCGTTTTTAATAGGGTTATTCTCTGAAGCGGGTCGACCGGTATTCTCTGGCTATTGAACCTGTGATTTCCTGTGGCGCAGGATGACCTCGCGTGAGGCTTGTCGTGTACGCCTGTACCTGCCTCTGGCAGGGCAGCGGGATCTTCTTCAGTTTTTTTCAAAAAATGTGTGTAACCGTGCCGAAATGGCCGTTTTTTTGTGCTGCCCGCCTTTGGCGGACGGCGCTCTTTTCGATGTGGGGGCGTTTCCTTGGCAGTCAGTAATCTGGATATGCACGCGTTGTTCGTGCTGGGTGATTTGCGCGCAAAGTTGGTCAAGCAGTTTCAATCCCGTTTCGTCTACATCACTGAGCAGACGCCGGAAGGCATCTACATCGCTGAAATCGATACCGAAGCGGCGATGGTGGTGGATGACAAACCCCGCCTGGAACTCAAAGTAGGCGACCATTTCCGCGCAGCGGTATTACCCAGTCGCGAAGGTGGCAAGTTCGAACTCAAGTTTCGCGATATCAAATTGACGGTGTATGGCCTGGGCGACTACGCCTTTGTTTCTTCGGCCGAAGGCCAGGGCATCGTGTTCAAGGAAGGCCACAGTGTGATGCTGGTGTTTGCCGCCAACGAACAATTGCAGGAAGGCCTGACCAAAACCCTCAAGGCCGTGACCGGCAAGGCCGCCAAGTGGCGCAAGGGTGAATTGGTCACGTTCAAGGCCAGTGAATAATCCGCACATCCTGCGAACATCTCCTATCTCCCGGAACCTCTACTACAGTTGAGTTGACTTAACTACTCAGAGGCTTCGCGCATAAGCAGCAAAGCCGTCCGCTATCTGCTGCGATATCGCGAGGTGCAAGGGCATGAAAGGATTGAGAACGCTGTTGGCCGCGTCGCTGACGACCCTGAGCCTGTCCATGGCTTCGCTGCCGGTTTGTGCCGCACAGGCACCGGTGCACTTTGCCGACCTGAACTGGGAAAGCGGCAGCCTGATCACCGAAATACTGCGAGTGATTGTCGAGAAGGGTTATGACCTGCCCACCGACACCTTGCCCGGCACCACCATCACCCTGGAAACCGCCCTGGCCAAGAATGACATCCAGGTGATCGGCGAAGAGTGGGCCGGCCGCAGCCCGGTGTGGGTCAAGGCAGAGGCCGAAGGCAAGGTGGTGGGCCTGGGCGATACGGTCAAAGGCGCGACCGAAGGTTGGTGGGTGCCGGAGTACGTGGTCAAGGGCGACCCCGCCAAAGGGCTCAAGCCGCTGGCGCCGGAGCTTAAAAGCGTGAAGGACCTGGCGCGTTACAAGGACGTGTTCAAAGACCCGGAGTCCCCCGGTAAAGGGCGCTTTCTCAACAGCCCCATCGGCTGGACCTCGGAAGTGGTCAACAAACAGAAACTCAAGGCGTATGGCCTGGACGACAGCTACGTGAATTTCCGCAGCGGTTCCGGCGCGGCACTGGATGCCGAGATCGCCTCGTCGATACGCCGGGGCAAACCGGTCTTGTTCTACTACTGGTCGCCTACGCCTTTGATGGGGCGCTACAAACTCATCCAGCTGGAGGAACCACCGTTCGACGCCGAGGCCTGGAAAACCCTGACGGATGCGGATAATCCTGATCCAAAGCCGACGCGGTCGTTGGCATCCAGGTTGAGTATCGGCGTGTCCACGCCGTTCCAGAAAGAACACCCTCAGATCGCGGCATTCTTTGAAAAGGTCGAGTTTCCGATCGAACCATTGAATAAAGCCTTGGCGACCATGAGCGAGAATCACACGGCGCCACGCGAGGTGGCCCAGGTGTTTATGAAAGAACACCCTGAGGTGTGGAAGGCATGGTTGACCGAGGAGGTGGCGGGGAAGGTTGAAGCGAGTCTGAAATAACCCCCGTTCTTGCTTTCGAGTGGTCCTCAAAAGTGCGGGAGCAAGCAAGCCTGCTCCCGCGTTCGGAGGGTATTGCCGGGCTTAGAACCGGGTGTGTACGGCCACCTCGAACGTTCTTGGCGATCCCAAATAGTAAGCCGGCGACACATGGGCAAACTCGGCGTACACCGCGTTAGTCAGGTTGCGTACCCGACCGGTCACCGAGGTGTGCGAGTCCACCTTGTAGCGCAGGAAGCTGCCGAACAGGGTGTAGGCCGGTACGGTCAGCGTATTGGCATTGTCGGCATACACTTGGGCCACATACCGCGTATCCACCCCGCCTTGCCAGTCATCGGCAAAATCATAAGTCAGCCACAGGTTGCCTACACGCTTGGGTACGTTGGTTGGCGTGTTGCCCTTGCGTGAGACCACAGCGCCGCTGGCGATCTTCTCGTTGAACTCATCGTATTCGGCGTCTACCCAGGCGAAGTTGCCCTCTGCCAGAAGCGCTGGAGTGATACGCAGCGAACTGGCCACCTCGATACCCTTGGACGACTGCGCGCCGACCGGGATGCTGTTGGTCGGGTCCAGCGGATCGGTCACGGCAAAGTCCTTGCGCTCGATCCGATAGGCCGCGACGGTGGCGGAGCCACGACCGTCCAGGTAGTCGAACTTGCTGCCCACTTCCCACTGTTTGCCGGTCGATACATCAAATACTTGTGTGGTGGTAGTGGGCTGCTCGGCGGCGGTGCTGTATTGCACGTACACGTTGGCGGATGGCATGAACTGGTACGTCAGGCCGGCGCGGCCGGTCACCGGTTCCCAACTGCGCTTGAAGTGGCGGGGGTTGCTCGCCGTGACCACGCGGTGGTTGGTGACATCCAGGTCGATAGCGTCGTAACGCAGGCCAGTGAGCAGGGATAGTTTGTCGCTAAGGCCCAGCCGGTTTTCCACAAACAGCGCTTGGGTGGTCACCGCGTTGGTCTTGTCCCTTACGAATCCCGGCCGGGTGCCCGGTATGTCATAAAAATTGCCAGGGTTGTAGTGGTTTGGGTCCACCGTGCTTTTGCCGGATACATTCAATGGGCTGTTGGTGGTGCTGTTGACCTTGTACTCAAAACCGCCGGACCAGGTGGTCGCCAGCCCCAGCAAGCTGGCGTCATGGCGCAGTTCGAACTGGTTGCCGTTCTGTTCACCTTGATGGCGCACCTGGTAGGCAGTCGAGCGGTTCACCGCACGGTTATCGGCGGTGTACTGGTAGGTTTCCAGGTTGCGATAATCGCGCTGGCTGTCGAGATGGTAGAGGGTGTTTTTCAGCGTGGTGCTGTCGTTGATCCGGTAGTCGATGATCGAGCGCGCCCACAGTGTTCGCTGCTCGTAGCGGCCATCGGCGACGTTGTAGTTGTTGAACCGGTTGTGCGTGTCGATCTTCAATTCGCCGGCCTTGGGGTTGAGCACCGGCGTGCCCCAGTAAGGACTGTCTTCATGCTCATCCTGATACTCCAAGGCCAGCGTGTGGGACAGGCTGGGTGTGAGGTCGCTGAGTAAGGAAAACGCCAGGCTCCAGGCGTCGCGCTGGTCACGGTCGATATAACTGTGGTTGGTGTTGCGGCTCACATCCAGGCGCGCGTAATGCTGCACCTCGGCGCTCGGCTCGGTGAGCGCATGGTTGACGCCGAAGGCCATGCCGGCGGTGTCGTAGCTGCCATAGGTCAGTTGGCCCTCGGCGGCCTGTTCCTCGCGGGTGGCCAGCTTGGTCACATAGTTGAGCGAGCCACCGACGGCGCCGGCGCCGTTGATCAGGGAGGAGGGGCCGCCCACCAGTTCCACCCGATCATAGATCCAGGCATCCACCGGTCGTGCCAGGCCGGTGGCGACGTTGATGCCGTTGAACATCTGGGTGATCTGGCTGCTGGTAAACCCGCGATAGGACACAAAACCGCCAAACCCCGGCGGCGCGCTGGCGTTGACGCCGGGCAGGGTGTTGGCCGCATCGCGGAAGGTCTTGGCGCCATGGCGTTCGATATCATTGCGGTTGGCGATGGCTACCGACGCCGGGGTCTCCCGCACGCTTAGCCCCAACCGCGACGCCACGCCGCTGGGTTGGTCCAGGGCCAGGCCGGGCTCGGGCGTTGGTTGGCCATCGATGGTGGTCGGGGCCAGTTCGAGCGCCCAGGCGCAGACAGGCAGGCAGCCGAACAGGCCTGCCAACAGGGGTAAATGCTTCATGGTTGAATCCTGAAAAACGTGGCTTGAAAACAACGCACAGCCGTACGTACTTCCTTACGGAAACGCAGGTCAGTGCAGATCAAAAAGCGCAGGTATCAGGCGAAAGCGGGCGGCGCGCGCGGGTTAGCCGTGGGCCAGGTGAAGCGGGCAGGGATGTCAGCAGCCAGAACGATGGCCGGTGGTGGGGCGTGAGGTTGCGGCAACACCGCCACATTCAGGCTGGAACTGAGCGCGGGCCCCATGCCGCCGGTGGAACACAGCGGGCAACCGAACGCCTTGGACAGCGTGGGCAGGTTCTCACCGGTGGAGTGGGTCGGCTTGGGGGCCTGGGTGCGCGGGTCTACGGTACAGAACTGACCGCCAATCCCATTGAGTTGCATCCCCACCATCTGCCCGTGACCGATACTGCAGGCGAACACATTGAACAGGACGCAGCAATACAGCATCCAGGCAATGAGCGAGCGATCGGCACGGGCGATTTTCATGGGGCGGCACTTTACCATCAGCCGCCGACGAAATGCCTGCAAAAAATCTCAGGGCGACTATGCTTTTTCGCACTTTTCCAGGGAGAGCCAGTCATGAGCTTCGTCGTCGCACGGTGGATTGTCGGCATTTTTACCTGCATCAGCATGGTCCACTTGTATTGGGCCGCCGGCGGCAAACTCGGCAGCCTCGCCGCCATCCCCCAACTTCCCGGTGAATTCGCCAGCGGGCCACGCCCGGCGTTCAAACCTTCGGCACTGGGCACCTTTTTGGTGGCGATGGGGTTGGTGGCGATTGCACTGTTGGTGTGCCTGCGTGCCGGGTTGTACTTTTCGCCGGTGTCCCATCGGGCGTTGCAGTGGGGGATCAGCGCGATTGCCGTAGTGATGTTTGCCAGGGCAATTGGGGATTCGGAGTTGGTGGGTTTTTTCAAGAAGGTCAGTGGGTCGCGGTTTGCGCGGCTGGATACGTGGTTTTATTCGCCGTTGTGCCTAGTGTTGGGGGCAGGGTTATTGGTGGTGGCGTGGAGTTGAGGACCTGCGCCTTACGTTCCCCGCTACGCGACTACCGGCTATTGTAAGAAAACTCCTACAGGAGTACAAATGTACTCCATGACGAACCTGACCCCCCGCCGTACCGCCATCCTGACCTTTATCCGCGACCGTATCGCGCAGCAAGGCCAGCCCCCCAGCCTCGCCGAGATTGCCGAAGCGTTCGGCTTTGCCTCGCGCAGCGTCGCGCGTAAACACGTGGTGGCGCTGACCGAAGCCGGTTTTATCGAGGTCAACCCCAATCAGGCCCGTGGTATTCGCCTGCTCAATCAACCCGCCCGTCCCGAATGGCTGGATGTGCCGGTACTCGGGCGTGTCGCCGCTGGCCGGCCGATTGGCGCCGATGCCGACGTACACAGCCGCCTGCAACTGGACCCCGCTACCTTCGCGAAAACGCCGGATTACCTGCTGCGGGTACAGGGCGATTCGATGATCGAAGACGGCATTCTCGACGGCGACCTGGTGGGTGTACGCCGCAGTGCCGAGGCCCTGACCGGGCAGATCGTGGTGGCGCGCCTGGACGGTGAAGTCACCATCAAGCGTTTCGAACGCAATGGCGACAGCGTGCGTCTGTTGCCGCGCAACCCCGCGTATCAACCCATTGTGGTGGGGCCTGACCAGGACTTGGCCATTGAAGGGGTGTTCTGCGGCCTGGTGAGGCAAGGTTGATGGGCGCCGTGGTTGCACTGGATACGCTGTTCAATGGCGGCCGCGTCTGGAAAGGCCGGCCCGCCGCGCCGCCGGCCAGTGTGCATCCTACCGGGCTTACGGCGCTGGATGCGGTGCTGCCAAGCGGCGGCTGGCCTGAGTCGGCCCTGAGTGAAATCCTGCTGGCCAATGAAGGTATCGGCGAATTGCAACTGGTGCTGCCGACCCTGGCGCGCTTATCCACGGCGGGAGAACGCATTGTGCTGGTGGCCCCGCCGTATACGCCGTACCCCCACGCCTGGCAGAACGCCGGGGTCGATTTACGCCAACTCTCGGTGGTGCAGGCCGAGGAGCGCGACGCGTTGTGGGCGGTGGAGCAATGCCTGCGCTCCGGCAGTTGCGGCGCGGTGTTGTGTTGGCCGCGCAAGGCCGATGATCGCGCGTTGCGGCGTTTGCAGGTGGCGGCGGAAACCGGGCAGACCCTGGCGTTTGCCTGGCGATCCATCAGCGAGGCGGTCAACTCATCTCCCGCCGCCCTGCGCCTGGCCGTCGAAGCCAGGCCTGCCCAAGTGCGGGTGCTCAAATGCCGTGGCGGCCTGGCTCATCCGGCGCCGATTGCGCTGAGCGGGCATTGAGGTTGCTATGCGCTGGGTGTGTATTGTGTTCCCGCAATTGGCGCTGGACGGCGTGCAGCGTGTGCATCCCGAACCCGAGCAACCCCTGGCGTTGCTGGCCGGCACGCCGCAGCGGCGTGTGCTGCAAACCGTCAACGATGCTGCCCGTGCCTTGGGGCTGCGTCCCGGCCAATCGCTGACGGCGGCGCATGCCCTGGCCAAGACCTTTGCCAGCGCCGAATACGACCCCGCCGAAATCGAACGCTGGCAGCAGTTCCTGGCCGCCTGGGCCTATCAGTTCAGCTCCCAGGTCAGCCTGTATTACCCACGCGCCTTGTTGTTTGAAATCGAATCGAGCCTGGGACTGTTCGGGCCCTGGCCGCAGTTTGAAGCGCGTTTGCGCAAAGAGCTGACCGAACTGGGCTTTCGTCACCGTATCGTCGCCGCACCCAACCCGGCCGCGGCGCGGGTGCTGGCCAATCTCTACGATGGCCTGGCCGTCGCGGATGAGGCCCTGGCGCAAGCCTTGGCGCCGCTGCCCATCGACCGCGCCGGCCTTGAGCCCCAGGCCGCCACCGCATTGTCGCGCATGGGCCTGCGTACCCTGGCGCAGGTGCAGGCTTTGCCCCGGCACACCTTGGCGCGGCGTTTCGACGCCACGTTGCTCAAACACCTGGATGCACTGACCGGACAACGCCCCTTGGCCCTTGGGTTTTACCAGCCGCCGGACCAGTTCGATGAACGCATCGAATTGAATTTCGACGTGCAATCCCACCAGGCGCTGCTGTTTCCGCTGCGCCGCTTGACCGGCGATTTGTCGGCATTCCTGTGTGGTCGCGACAGTGGCGTGCAGCGTTTTGACCTGCATCTGGAACACGCTCAGGCGCCCGACAGCGTGATCAAGGTCGGCCTGCTCAGCGCCGAGCGTGAACCTGCGATGCTCTTCGAACTGGCCCGTGGGCGCCTGGAGCAGTTGCAAGTCAGCGCCCCGGTGCGCGGCTTTCGCCTGGTGGCCCGCGACTTGCCGGTATTTGTGCCGCAGCGCCAGGACCTGTTCGACGACCGCCCGCAACAGACCCTGCCCTGGGAGCAACTGCGCGAACGCCTGCGCGCGCGCCTGGGCGATGAGGCGGTGCAAGGCCTGCGCTTTCACGCCGACCATCGGCCCGAATGCGCCTGGCAAGCGGCGGCGGACACTCGCCCATGCCCGACCTTGAACAAGGTGCAACGTCCCGGCTGGCTGCTCAACGAGCCCACCTTGCTGGCCGAGCAGGGCGTGCGGATCCTCATGGGGCCGGAGCGTATCGAAACCGGCTGGTGGGACGGCGCCGACATCCGCCGCGACTACTACCTGATCCAGACCCGCGCCGGCCAGCAAGGCTGGGCCTACCGCACGGTGGGGCAAGCCGATGGCCTGTGGCTGCAAGGCTGGTTCGCATGAGCTACGCCGAGCTGCATTGCCTGTCCAACTTCACGTTCCAGCGCGGTGCTTCCAGTGCATTGGAGTTGTTCGAGCGCGCCAAGCGCCAGGGCTACAGCGCCTTGGCGATCACCGATGAATGCACGTTGTCGGGCATCGTGCGTGCCTGGCAGGCGGCCAAGGCGGTGGGCTTGCCATTGATTATCGGCAGCGAAGTGCGCATCGAAAACGGCCCGAAACTGGTCCTGCTGGTGGAAGACCTCAGCGGCTACCAGTACCTGTGCCGCCTGATCACCCTGGCCCGACGCCGCGCCGAAAAGGGCCGTTATCGCCTGCTGCAAGAAGACTTCGACCAACCCCTCAACGGCCTGCTGGCGGTGTGGGTCGCGCAAGACAGCGACACCCAGGCCTCGATCCAGTGGCTGCGCCGTACTTTCGCCGGGCGCCTGTGGCTGGCGGTGCACCTGCACTGTGGCCAGGACGATGCGCGCCATCTGGAGCAGCGCCTGCAGTTGGCCGCGAGCCTGGATATCCCGGCAGTGGCCTGCGGTGATGTGCACATGCATGCGCGTGGTCGACGCGCCCTGCAAGACACCATGACCGCCATCCGCCATCACGTCTCGGTGGCCGACGCCGGCACGCGCCTGCACCCAAATGGCGAGCGGCATTTGCGCAGTCTCGATGCGCTGAATGCGTTGTACCCGCAAGCCTTGCTTGACGAGACCCTGAGCATCGCGCGCCGTTGCACCTTCGACCTCGGCCAGTTGCGCTACCGCTACCCGCGCGAATTGGTACCCGAGGGGCATGATGCGCAATCCTGGCTGCGCGTTCTTACCGAAGAAGGTATCGCCCAGCGGTGGCCCGAGGGTATCGATGCCAAGACCCTGCAACAGATCAATCACGAACTGGCGTTGATCGGCAGGCTGGGTTACGAAAGCTATTTCCTCACGGTGCACGACATCGTGCGCTTTGCCCGCAGCCGTTCGATCCTCTGCCAGGGGCGAGGCTCGGCCGCGAACTCGGCGGTGTGTTTTGCCTTGGGTATCACCGAGATCAACCCGAGCCTGACGAACATGCTGTTCGAGCGCTTCCTGTCAGAGGAACGCAACGAGCCGCCGGATATCGACGTGGACTTCGAACACGAGCGCCGTGAAGAAGTGCTGCAATACGTGTTCCAGCGTTATGGCCGCACCCGCGCGGCGTTGACGGCGGTGGTCAGCAGTTACCACGCGAGCGGCGCGGTGCGCGACGTGGCCAAGGCGCTGGGGTTGCCGCCGGACCAGATCAACGCCCTGGCCGACTGCTGCGGGCGCTGGAGTGATGCGACGCCGCCACTGGAACGCCTGCGCGAAGCGGGCTTCGACCCCGACAGCCCGTTGCTGCGCCGTGTGTTGACCCTGACCGGGCAATTGATCGGCTTTCCCCGGCACCTGTCCCAGCACCCCGGCGGCTTCGTGATTTCCGAATACCCGCTGGACACCCTGGTGCCGGTGGAAAATGCCGCCATGGCCGAACGCACCATCATCCAATGGGACAAGGACGACCTGGACGCGGTCGGCCTGCTCAAGGTGGATATCCTCGCCCTGGGCATGCTCAGCGCGATTCGCCGGTGCTTCGACCTGCTGCGCCGTCATCGTGACCTCGACCTGGCCCTGGCGACGATCCCCAAGGAAGACCCGGCCACCTACGCGATGATCAGCAAGGCCGACACCATCGGTGTGTTCCAGATCGAATCGCGGGCGCAGATGTCGATGTTGCCCAGGCTCAAGCCCAGGACGTTTTATGACCTGGTGATCGAAGTGGCGATTGTGCGACCGGGGCCGATCCAGGGCGGCATGGTGCATCCGTACCTGCGCCGACGGAACAACGAAGAAGCAACCACTTACCCGTCGCCGCAACTTAAAAGCGTATTGGAGCGCACCCTGGGCATTCCGCTGTTCCAGGAACAAGTGATGCAGATCGCCATGGTCGCCGCCGACTACAGCCCTGGCGAGGCCGACCAGTTGCGCCGCTCCATGGCCGCCTGGAAACGTCACGGCGGCCTGGAACCGCACCAGCAGCGCCTGCGCACCGGCATGCTGAAAAACGGCTACACCGAAGCCTTTGCGGCGCAGATTTTCGAGCAGATCAAGGGGTTTGGCAGCTATGGCTTTCCGGAATCCCACGCGGCCAGTTTCGCCTTGCTGACCTACGCCAGTTGCTGGCTCAAATGCCACGAGCCGGCGGCGTTTGCTTGTGCGTTGATCAACAGTTGGCCCATGGGTTTCTACAGCCCGGACCAGATCCTGCAGGATGCGCGGCGCCATCGCTTGCAGATCCGCCCGGTGGATGTGCGAGCCAGCGACTGGGATTGCAGCCTGGAGCCCATCGACGGCCAGCAACCGGCGATCCGCATGGGGCTGCGCATGATCAGCGGGTTTCGCGAAGAGGACGGGCGGCGCATCGAAGCCGCCCGTCAGCGCCGGCCGTTCAGCGACATTGCCGACCTGGGCGCGCGCGCCGGGCTGGATGCCCGCGCCCAAGCGTTGTTGGCCGACGCGGGCGCCTTGCGCGCCCTGGCCGGCAACCGGCACCAGGCGCGCTGGGACGTGGCCGGCGTACACCAACAACTGGGGCTGTTTGCCGGGTTGCCCGGCTGCGATGAAACGCGGGTGGACTTGCCCGCGCCCACGCTGGGCGAAGACCTGCGCGCCGATTACGCCACCCTCGGCACCACCCTTGGGCCGCACCCGCTGGCGTTGCTGCGCGATGAGTTGCGCAAGCGTCGGTGTCGCAGTTCCCGCGAGCTTATGGCGGTGGAGCATGGGCGTAACGTCAGCGTGGTGGGCCTGGTCACCGGTCGGCAACGCCCAGGCACCGCCAGCGGCGTGACTTTTGTGACGCTGGAGGACGAATTCGGCAACCTCAATGTGGTGGTCTGGCGCGACCTGGCCGAACGTCAGCGCCAGGCCCTGGTCGGCTCGCGGCTGCTCAAAGTGGACGGGCGGTGGGAGGCGGTGGGCGAGGTGCGGCACTTGATCGCCGGGCGTTTGACCGACCTCAGCGTATTGCTGGAAGGCATCGATGTGCGCAGCCGGGATTTTCACTGAAGCCTGGGGACAGCGTGGTGGTTACTGCCAAATTTATACCAAATGAAACCATCTGCTCGGTGTAAGCTCCAAAAATGGCGACTGTCCTGTCTTTGCCCAGAGCTTAACAATGCAATTCTTATCCAATTCCCATGGCTGTGAAGGTTGGGCCGGTGAAATGGCTCAGCGTATACGCGGCTTTGACTGGTCAAAAACCGACCTCGGGCCCATCGACCAGTGGTCCACCAGCCTGGCCTGTACCGTGCAAATGATGCTTGCCTCACCGGTGCCGATGGTGATGCTGTGGGGGCGCCTGGGCCACATGATCTACAACGACAGCTACTCGGCGTTTGCCGGTGGTCGCCACCCGTACCTGCTGGGTACGCCGGTGGAGCTGGGTTGGCCGGAAGTGGCCGACTTCAACCGGCATGTGGTGGACACCTGCCTGGCCGGAGGCACGTTGTCGTTCAACAACAAGGACTTGGTGCTGCTGCGCAACGGACAACCGGAAACCGTATGGCTGGACCTGTATTACAGCCCCGTCGCCGGCGATGACCAGCAACCGGCCGGCGTCCTGGCGATTGTGGTCGAGACCACCGAGTTGGTGAAGTCCGAACAGGTGCGTCAGGAACTCACCCATAATCTCGAACAGCGCGTGGCCGCTGAAGTGCAGGCGCGCTCCACCGCCGAGGAGCAGTTGCGCCAGTCGCAAAAACTCGAAGCCATCGGCGGCCTTACCGGCGGCGTGGCCCACGACTTCAATAACCTGCTGCAAGTGATCGCCGGCAACCTGCATTTGCTGGCCCGCCATGAACCGGACAACCCCCAGGTGCAGCGGCGTGTGAGCGCGGCCATTGCAGCGGTGGAGCGGGGCGCCAAGCTGTCGACACAACTGCTGGCCTTTGCCCGTCGCCAGCCATTGTCTCCGGCGGTGTACAACCCGTTGCGCATTTACGAAAACCTCGGCGAACTGCTGCAGCGCGCACTGGGTGAAACCATCCGCATTGATGTGCAACTGCCGCGTGATCCGTGGCGCATTCATGTCGACCGCAACCAACTGGAAAACGCCTTGCTCAACCTGGCGATCAATGCGCGGGATGCCATGAAGGGCGAGGGCGTGATTCGCATCAGCGGTGAAAACATCATCCTCAACCCCGATGATTGCATCGGCAAAAGCATCAGCCCCGGCGAATACGTACGCCTGGCGGTGAGCGACACCGGTGTGGGCATGTCACCGGCGATCCAGGCCAAGGTGTTCGAACCGTTCTTCACCACCAAGCGCGACGGCCACGGCACCGGCCTGGGCTTGAGCATGGTGTTCGGCTTTGTGCGCCAAAGCGGCGGGCACGTGGATGTGTGCAGCGCAGAAGGCAAGGGCACCTTGGTGCAGTTGTATTTCCCGCGCAACCTGGGCGAGGAACGCCCGGAAACATCGGCCGAACCCTTGGCGCCCGAGGGCGGCCAGGAAACGATCCTGGTGGTCGAAGACAATGAAGGCGTGCGCCTGACCGTCGTGGAAGTGCTCGAACAATCGGGCTACACCGTGCTCACCGCCGAAGACGGCGACCAGGCCATGCTCAAGCTCAAAGACGGCCTGCAACCGGACCTGATTTTTACCGACGTGGTAATGCCGGGCCGCGTCAAAAGCACCGACCTCGCGCAGTGGGCCCGCGGGCAAACGCCTCCCGTGCCGGTGCTGTTCACCTCCGGCCACACCCGCGACATCCTCTCCAGCAACCACCTGCTGAGCCGCGACATTCATCTGCTGAGCAAGCCCTACAGCCCCGAAGCCCTGACGTTACGCGTGCGCCGCGTGCTTACCGCAAGACAAGGTTGACCATGACTTCACCGCGCAACATCCCTTCGATCACCGCCCAACGCCCAGGCTTCGTGCGGGTGCGGGGTGCCCGCGAACACAACCTGCGCAATGTCGATGTGGACATTCCCCGGGACGCCTTGGTGGTGTTCACCGGCGTGTCGGGCTCGGGCAAATCGTCCCTGGCGTTTTCCACGGTGTATGCCGAGGCTCAGCGGCGCTATTTCGAGTCGGTGGCGCCCTATGCGCGGCGCCTGATCGACCAGGTGGGCGTGCCCGACGTGGACAGCATCGAGGGCCTGCCGCCCGCCGTGGCCCTGCAACAACAGCGCGGTACGCCAAGCGCGCGCAGCTCGGTGGGCAGCGTCACCACCTTGTCCAGCCTGATCCGCATGCTGTACTCCCGCGCCGGCAGTTACCCGCCAGGGCAGGCGATGCTCTATGCCGAGGACTTTTCGCCGAACCTGCCTCAGGGCGCGTGCCCGCAATGCCATGGCTTGGGCCGCGTGTATGAAGTGACCGAAGCGCTGATGGTGCCGGATCCATCGCTGACCATCCGCCAGCGCGCGGTAGCTTCCTGGCCCCTGGCCTGGCAGGGCCAGAACCTGCGCGACATACTCGTAACCCTGGGTTACGACGTGGATACCCCTTGGCGTGACCTGCCGAAAAAACACCGCGACTGGATCCTCTTCACCGAAGAAACCCCCACGGTACCGGTGTATGCCGGCTTCACCCCGCAGCAAACCCGCGACGCGCTCAAGCGCAAGCTGGAGCCGAGCTACCAGGGCACCTTCAGCGGCGCGCGGCGCTATATCCTGCACACGTTCACCCATACCCAGAGCGCGCTGATGAAAAAGCGCGTCGCGCAGTTCATGCAGGGCAGCGCCTGCCCGTTGTGCGAGGGCAAGCGCCTGACCCGGGCGGCACTCTCGGTGAAGTTCGCCGGGGTGGACATTGGCGAGTTGTCGCAGCTGTCGCTGGCGCAGTTGGCCGAGTTGCTGCGGCCGGTGGCGGCGGGGCAGGACACGATGAAACTGTCCGTGGAAAAGCGCCTGGCCGCGCAGCGTATCGCCCAGGATTTGCTGGAGCGCGTCAGCACCTTGACCGAGCTGGGCTTGGGGTATCTGAGCCTGGAACGCAGCACGCCGACGTTGTCGTCCGGCGAGTTGCAACGCCTGCGCCTGGCCACGCAATTGGGCTCGCAATTGTTTGGCGTGATCTATGTGCTGGATGAACCGTCGGCAGGGCTGCACCCGGCGGATGGCGAGGCGCTGTTCACCGCGCTTGAGCGTTTGAAAGCCGCCGGCAACTCGCTGTTTGTGGTGGAGCACGACCTGGAAACCATGCGCCGCGCCGACTGGCTGATCGATGTCGGCCCGGCCGCCGGCGAGCATGGCGGGCAAGTGCTGTACAGCGGCCCGCCCGCCGGCTTGGTGGATGTGCAGGCATCGCAGACCCGTGACTATCTGTTTGCCGAACCGCGCCCGTCGAATCAGGCGCGCCGTGAACCCCGTCACCTGTTGAAACTGGCGGGTGTGACGCGTAACAACCTCCATGATCTGAGCGTGGAATTCCCGCTGGGTTGCTTCACCGCAGTGACCGGCATTTCCGGCTCGGGCAAGTCCAGTCTGGTCAGCCAGGCCCTGCTGGAACTGGTGGGCGCAGGCCTTGGGCGCGTGGTCGACAATGACGAAGAACAGAGCCTGGAAGATGACGCGCCGCAACCCCTCGGTGGCCGCATCAGCAGCGGGCTGGAACATATCCGCCGCCTGGTGCAGGTAGACCAGAAACCCATTGGCCGCACGCCGCGCTCGAACCTTGCGACCTACACCGGGCTGTTCGATAACGTGCGCAAACTGTTCGCCGCCACGCCCGCCGCGAAGAAGCACCAATACGATGCCGGCCAGTTCTCTTTCAACGTCGCCAAGGGCCGTTGCCCCAACTGTGAGGGCGAAGGGTTTGTCAGCGTCGAGTTGTTGTTCATGCCCAGCGTGTACGCGCCGTGCCCGACCTGCCATGGGGCGCGCTACAACCCCGAGACACTGGCGATCAAATGGCAGGGCTTGAGCATCGCCCAGGTGCTGGGCCTGACCGTTGAGCAGGCCGTCGAGGTGTTTGCCGAGCAGCCGGGTGTGTTGCGTTCGTTGCAGGTATTGCGCGATATCGGCCTGGGTTATCTGCGGCTTGGCCAACCGGCTACCGAACTGTCCGGCGGCGAGGCGCAACGCATCAAGTTGGCCACCGAACTGCAACGCAACGCCCGGGGCGCGACCTTGTATGTGCTGGATGAGCCGACCACGGGGCTTCATCCACGGGATGTGGATCGCCTGCTCAGCCAGCTCAACCATCTGGTGGATGCGGGGCACACGGTGGTGGTGGTCGAGCATGAAATGCGCGTGGTCGCGCAGAGTGACTGGGTGATCGATATCGGGCCGGGAGCAGGGGATCTGGGGGGCAAGGTGGTTGCCAGTGGCACGCCACAGAAAGTCGCCAGGAGCAAAAAGAGTCGCACCGCGCCATTCCTGGCACGGGCACTCACCTAAGCGCAAAAAAGCTTCAAATGTGGGAGGGGCTTGCTCCCGATAGCGGTGGGTCAGAAGAAATTTACATGACTGATTCACCGCTATCGGGCAAGCCCCCTCCCACATGTGGTTTAGTGTTGATTCAGTTGGATCTGCGCTTTGGCTTGCTTCACCACATGCTCCACCGTAAAGCCGAATTTCTCCTGCAGCTTGGCCAGCGGCGCCGACGCGCCAAAGCTGTTCATCACCACCTTGGCGCCGGTTTGTCCGACATAACGGTCCCATCCCAACGGCCCTGCCTGTTCGACCACTACCCGTGCCTTTATCGCCGGTGGCAACACGCTGTCGCGGTAAGCCTGGTCCTGTTCTTCGAACAATTCCCAGCTGGGCATCGACACCAATTGCGCGGCGACCCCTTCGTTGGTGAGCTGTTCATAGGCCGCCACGGCCAGGCTGACTTCGCTGCCGGTACCGATCAGGACCACTTCGGGCTTGTTCGCCCCGGCCAACACATAAGCGCCCTTGGCTGCGCCAGTCGCTGCCGCATACTTCGTGCGGTCCAGGGTCGGCAGCGGTTGGCGTGACAGCACCACGCAGCTCGGCCGATGGGTTTGCGCCAGGGCGACTCTCCACAGCTCCAGGGTTTCATTTGCATCGCCAGGGCGCAGGGTCAGCAGCCCCGGCGTGGCGCGCAATTGCGTCAGGTGTTCGATGGGCTGGTGGGTCGGCCCGTCCTCGCCCACGCCGATGGAGTCGTGGGTGAACACAAACACCACCGGCAACTCCATGATCGCCGCCAGGCGGATCGGCGGTTTCATATAGTCGCTGAATACCAGGAACGTCGAGGTGTACGGGCGCAGGTAGGACAGCGCCATGCCATTGGCAATCGCGCCCATGGCGTGTTCGCGAATGCCGAAATGCAGGTTACGCCCGCGGTAGTCGTCGGCGCTGAAACGCCCGGCGCCGTCGAAGGTGAGGTGGGTCTTGGTCGACGGCGACAAATCAGCCGAACCACCGATCAGCCAGGGGATTTGCCGGGCGAAGGCATTCAACACCTCACCGCCTGCCGCACGACTGGCGACGCCTTTGGCATCCGCCGCATAACCCGGCAGATCTGCCTGCCACTGCGCGGGCATTTCGCCGGCGCGCATGCGCCGCAGTTCGTCGGCTAACTGCGGGTCAAGAGCGGCCAGGGTCCGGTTCCATTGCTGGTACAGCGGCTCGGCGCGCGCCTGCAGCGCGTCGCGTAATACCGTGCGTGCCTCATCGGGCACCAGGAAGCTCGAATCCTGCGGCCAGCCATACGCCGCCTTGGTCAGGCGAATTTCTTCATCGCCCAGCGGTTCGCCATGGGCGGCAGCGGTGTTGTGCTTGTGGGGCGAGCCGTAGCCGATCACGCTGTCGACCACGATCAGCGTCGGTGCGCCGGTGTTGGCCTGGAAGGTCTCCAGGGCTTCGCTCAATGCCTGCAAGTCATTGGCGTCGGCGACGTGCAAGGTGTGCCAGCCATACGCCTGGAAGCGCTTGATCACGTCCTCGCTGAACGCCAACTCGGTGTGGCCTTCGATGCTGATGGTGTTGTTGTCGTAGATCCAGCACAGGTTATCCAGCTTCAAATGCCCGGCCATCGATGCCGCTTCGCTGCTGATGCCTTCCATCATGTCGCCGTCGCCGCACAGGGTGTAGACGTTGTAGTCAAACAACACCTGGCCGTCGCGGTTGAAGCGCTCGGCCAGCCAACGCTCGGCCATGGCCATGCCCACGCTGTTGGCGCAGCCTTGGCCCAACGGCCCGGTAGTGGTCTCGACGCCGGTGGTCATGCGGTATTCCGGATGCCCTGGGGTTTTTGAGTCGGCTTGGCGAAACTGCTTGATATCGTCCAGGCTGATCGCCGGTTGCCCGGTGCGTTGGCCCTGGGCATCGATCTCCACCACACCGGCAAGATGCAACAGCGAATACAGCAGCATCGACGCATGCCCCACCGACAACACAAAACGGTCGCGGTTGGGCCAGTCGGGATGCGCCGGGTGATACCGCAGGAACCGGCTCCACAGCGTATACCCCACCGGCGCCAGGCCCATGGGCGTGCCGGGGTGGCCGGAATTGGCCTTCTGCACGGCGTCCATGGCCAGAGTGCGCAGGGTGTTGATGCATTGAGTGTCGACAGTGGTAGCCGCGTGAGTCATGAAACCGGTCTCCCTCGAAGGACGATCTATTGTTGAGGGCAGGGCGTCGCAAAGGTTTTGTCCCATCGCCGTTACCGCGACGAACGGGGCGTATTGAGCGCAAACATGACAAGACCGCCAGGAATGGGCTAGCTTCAAGGGCGTAGACCATTGATCAACATGCGGAGGTACGCCATGCCAGTGAAACACGACCTGTATCAGGATTTGGGGTTGAGCAAGGAAGTCGTTCACGAACGCAGGGCGAACGATAAACGCCTGGACTCGCTGCTCACGCAATATGACGCTGCCGACGGGGAGGTGCTCAAGGCGGAATCAGCCAGTGCCAGCGATGAAGATGTTGAGAAACTGAAGAAAAAGCGGCTTCTGATCAAAGATGAAATTGTGGGGCGATTGGGTTAAGCAGTCCCGCAACGACCGTGGCGAGGGGGCTTGCTCCCGATAGCAGTGTGTCAGGCACCGATGCATCAACTGACACGCCCTCGCCACCCACACGCCTTTGCCATTGGAGCGGCGCGGGCATCGGGTTTAGGCCAGCAGTGCGTCCAGGCACGCATCCACCGAGCGTTGCTGCGTTTGCGCATACAACTTCAGCTCATCAATTGTGTTGCGCCCCAGCGCCTGTTCGAACGCCGCCTGGTTCGAATGGGCCGCGTAGTGGCTTTGCGCGCCATCCCCCAGGTTCGACTGGAAGATCCCCGCCGCGCTCACCGGTAGAAAGTCCTCATACACCAACGGCTCTACATCGACGTGGCCGGCGGCGACCAGAGCCTCCAGCGTGCGTGGTTGGTCGGCGTGGCCGCGTGCCGCGAGGCCTTTTGGCGTGGCGAAGTAGCGGAAGTACGCCAGGCCCTGTTCGCGCATGTGTGCGTGGTTGTCGGGGAAGGCCTGGAAGTGCTGCTCCATCAATTGTGTGTAGCGTGCGGCGTTAGCCTCGTTGGGGAATGCGCCCAGTTCGTCGCGGGCGGCGTTCAGCAGTTGGTCGTAGAGGGCGCGGCCCTTGGGCGTCAGCGCGACGCCGCGTTGTTCGATTTCGCCGAAACGTGCGCTGTGGCTGCCTTGGGCGTCGGTGAAGGCGATGGCTTCGTCAAGGGCTTTGAAGCTGGTCTGGCGCAGCAGGATCGGGCACTGGCGGCGCGGCGGGCCTTCGATCACGGCCTTGGGCGTGATGCCTTTGCCGGGCATGGCGGCCTGCACCTGGTCGATGTCCAGGGTGCGCGGAGTCAGATGGTTGATGTGCGGGCCCTTGAACGCGACGACGTCGGCGATCAGGCGGTGCTGGTCGCTCAGTTGCTGGTATTGCGCGGCGGTGACGGTGGCGGCGTGGTGCCAGCGGAAGGTTTCCAGGGCCTCGCGGATAAAGTGCGCGGCGTCCTCGGCATCGAGGCCGCCGTCTGTTTCCGCCTGCCCAATCAGCGCCAGGGCGCCTGGGCTGAAGATCGACCGTTTGGCCAGGGCGGTTTCGGCGAAAGCGCGCAACTCGCGATTTTCGATCAGCTCCAGGCGCAGCAACGAGGTGAACACACGAAACGGGCTGGTTTGCAGCGCATGCTCATGGACCGCGCGAAACGCTGTGGAATGCACCGGCACGCCCGCCGGCGTGAGGTCGTAATAGCCCACCGGCTGCATGCCCATCACTGCGAACAGGCGGCCGATGGTCGCCAGTTCCGCTGCAGTGCCCAGGCGGATGGCACCGTGGCGCTCCCTGTCCAGGCGCTGGATCTCGCCGGTGCGTTGCAGTTGTTGCGCCACACCCGGTTCGCTCTGGAGCACGCGAGTGTTGACCTCGGCCACCAGATCCATCAGCGCGCCATACAGGGGAACTTCATCTCGGTACATATCGGACATGGCCTTGGAAAAGCCCTTGCGGATCTCGTCGGGGCTCACATGTGCGGTACTTGGCATAGAAAAATTCCTGATGACGGACGTGATAGGTGTGACCGTTTTCTGGATTTTGTTGGGCCCAGGGTGCGCTTGCAAACGAAGATTCCTCTGGACTTCATTCTGCAAATGAATGAGATGACACGAATATGTCAAAAACCGCGCCTGGCAAAACTTCATTTTCGAGCGGTTTTCCTAACTTATTCTTCACGGAGTCCGCCCCGGCCCCCATGAAACAATCGTCACGTTTGTAGGGATGAAAACGCCGTTTCGCACACCTTTTACATAAAAAAATATTCAGGGGCCGTCGTTAATGAAGCTATCTACACTGGCGTTATCCATCACCGCCGCCGTGCTGGCACAGCAGGCTTGCGCGGATGATTTCGGGCTCGGCGCGCTGGGCACGGGCAACGGTCACAGCGGTTTTGTGGAGGACAGTCATGCGTCCGTCAGCTCACGAACCATGTACTACAGCGCAGACAACCGCTCGGGTACCAACAACGACCTGCGCGAAGCCGCAACCGCGCTGCGTTTTGACTACAAATCCGGCTTTACCCAAGGCACGCTCGGCGTCGGTTTCGACGTGATGGCGTTCGGTGCCTTGCGCCTCGATGGCGGCGACGGTCACGCCGCCGGCCCCGGCCTGGCGGGCAACGGCAACAGCTTCTTTCCAACCAGGAACAACGGTACCGAACCTGCCGACTCCTTTGGTCGCGCTGCGGGTAATGTGAAGTTCAGGATTTCCCAGACCGAATTGCACGTCGGTGGTGGCCTGGCACCGGTGTTGCCCATCCTGGTCGCCAACGACAGCCGTGTGGCGCCGCAGACCTTTGACGGCGGCGTTCTGACTTCGAACGACATCCCCAACGTGACCTTCACCGGCGGTGAGCTGAACCGCGTCGAAGGCCGTGCTTCCAGTAACTCCACGGGGTTGAGCGTTGCCGGTGGCCAGCGCGATAGCGACAGCTTCAAATTCGGTGGCGTGGACTACAAACCCTTCGGTTCATCCGACAACAGCCTGGCAAAAAACCTGACGCTGCAGTACTACTACGCGCAGCTGCAGGACTTCTACAAACAGAACTATGTAGGCCTGGTGCACGTGCTGCCGTTGGGCAATGACCAATCGTTCAAGACCGACCTGCGTTACTTCGACAGCACCAGCGACGGCAAGAATGGTTCGAGTGGCTATGCGTTCAACAACAACGGCGGCTATGCCAAGCATGCTGGCGAAGTGGACAACAAAACCTACAGCGCAGCCTTCACTTATCAGTTGGGTGGCAGCAGCCTGATGCTCGGCCACATTGGCGTGGGGGATGACGGTGGCTTCGTCTGGGTCAACCAGGGCAGCCTGGCCGACCCGCACGCGCAAGGCGCCGGCGGCAGCGACTTCTACCTGTTTACCGATGCGGTGGTCGGCCAGTTCTCCCGGGCAGGCGAGCAGGTCAACTTCGGTCAGTATGCCTATGACTTCAAGGCCTACGTACCGGGCCTGAAGGCGTCCGTGGCGTATCTGGACGGCAAGGACATCAAGTCCAATGTCGCCGGTGGCCCCGACCAGAAAGAAAACGAAGCCGACTTCCGCTTGGACTATGTGGTGCAGGCAGGTCCGCTGAAAGGCTTCGGTACCACCTTGCGTACCGGTACCTATCACGGCAAAAACACCGGCACCGCCGACCAGGACCAGACCCGTCTGATCTTCAACTACACCTACGCGATCTTCTAACCGGGCTGCGCCCCACTGTGTAGGTACCCGGCGTTGACGGTGAGCTACCAGCGACGCAAAAAAATGTGGGAGCGGGCATAAGCCCGCTCCCACAGAGATTCAGGGTTGCCCGAGAATCAGGAAGGGAACAACTCGCTCAGCTTCATCGCCAGCATCATGTCGCCTTCGGTGCGCAGCTTGCCGCCCATGAAGGCCTGCATGCCGTCGGTGGAACCGTCGACGATGCCTTCCAGGGTTTCGCTGTCCATGACCAGGGTCACTTGGGCGTCCGGGTTTTCGCCTTCTTGCAGCTCGCAGGTCTTGTCTTTGACAACCAGGGAAAAATTCTTGGTGTCGTCAATGCGGAAACCGAATACCAGGTCCAGGCCTTCGGCAGCGCTTGGGTTGAATTTGGCTTTCATTGCTTCTACGGCTTTAGCTACGTCAGTCATGGTTTCGATCCTTTGGGGTAGAGTCCAGTGACCCTGGGGTCACGGTTGGCCGCAATTCACCGGAAGGTGATGAGCTGCGGCGCCTTCAACAGTTGCAAGTGGGTATGGCTGTTGAAGGAAGCCAGTGCCACCTCGCGACCGCGGAATTTCAGCTGGTTGAGCGAGGTGTTAACAATTTGCCAGTTCAGCTCGAAGGCCTGGGCGGCAGGCATTCGGGTAATCAGGTGGAGCAGGGCGGTGATGGTGCCGCCCGAGGTGAACACGGCGACTTTGTGCGAATTGTCCGCTGCCTCGAGAATACGTTGCAGGCCGCCTTGAACGCGCTCGACGAACCCCTGCCAGCTTTCCAGCCCTGGCGGATCATAGGTGCCGGCCAGCCAGCGCTCGATGATCAGGGCGAAGATGCGCTGGAATTCGCTGCGGTTTTGCGCGCCGTTACGCAGGATGTGCATCGCGTTGGGTTCGACGCCGAGCAGGTCAGGGAGCAACCCGCGAATAATGGCCTCACCGTCGAATTCATTGAAGGCGACGTCGGTTTCCAGCGGCGGGACCGGCAGGCCCCGGGCGCTGTATTGATCGAACGTAGCGCTGGCGGTGTGCTGTTGGCGGCGCAGGTCGCCGGCTATGCAGCGGTCGAATACCAGGCCCATGTCGGCCAGGTGGCGACCGAGGACTTGGGCTTGTTCCACGCCGAGGGGCGACAGCACGTCGTAATCGTCTGCACCGAAGGAGGCCTGGCCATGTCGAATCAGATAGATGCTGCCCACGTCCGTTTTCCCGGTACGTTGAAAGTCTGGCGAGGTTATGAGGATGCCAGGGAGCTGTCAATGAAAAAACATACGCTTGTTTTAAAAGGCTGTTGGAGTGCTGGGTTGCTGGCGGTTTGATCACTGGCCCGAACGCCTGGCCGCCGGTATGCTGGGACAATCCGCGCCTGGCGCACTGCACTTGTAAGGAGCAACATGGATTTCCTGGCCGAATACGCGAGCTTTCTGGCGAAGACCGTCACCCTGGTGGTCGCTATTCTGGTGGTACTGATCAGCTTCGCGGCATTGCGCAGCAAAGGTCGTCGCAAATCCGCCGGCCAATTGCAGGTCAGCAAGCTCAATGATTTCTACAAAGGCCTGCGTGAACGCCTGGAATCGACCCTGCTCGACAAGGACCAACTCAAGGCCTTGCGCAAGTCCGAAAGCAAAACCGAAAAGAAGAACAGCAAGCATAAACCCGAGGCCAAGCCACGGGTGTTCGTGCTGGATTTTGACGGCGACATCAAGGCCTCGGCCACCGAAAGCCTGCGCCACGAGATCACCGCGCTGCTGAGCCTGGCTACGCCCAAGGATGAAGTGGTGCTGCGCCTTGAAAGCGGCGGCGGCATGGTCCACAGCTACGGCCTGGCGTCCTCGCAACTGGCGCGTATCCGCCAGGCGGGCGTGCCGTTGACCGTGTGCATCGACAAGGTAGCGGCCAGCGGCGGCTACATGATGGCGTGCATCGGCGAGAAGATCATCAGCGCACCGTTCGCCATCCTCGGCTCCATCGGCGTAGTGGCGCAGTTGCCCAATGTGAACCGCCTGCTGAAAAAGCACGACATCGACTTTGAAGTGCTGACCGCCGGTGAATACAAGCGCACCCTCACGGTATTCGGCGAAAACACCGAAAAAGGCCGCGAGAAGTTCCAGGAAGACCTGGACATCACCCATCAGTTGTTCAAGAACTTCGTGTCGCGCTATCGCCCCCAATTGGCGATTGATGAGGTCGCGACCGGGGAAGTGTGGCTGGGTGTTGCGGCGCTCGACAAACAACTGGTCGACGAACTGCAGACCAGCGACGAATACCTGGCCACCAAGGCCAAGACCGCCGAGGTGTTCCACCTGCACTATGCCGAGCGTAAAAGCCTGCAGGAGCGCGTGGGCCTGGCGGCCAGCGGTTCGGTGGACCGCGTGCTGCTGACCTGGTGGAGCCGCTTGACCCAGCAGCGCTTCTGGTAACCCAAAACTGAAATCCAGGTAATCCCTTGTGGGAGCGGGCTTGCGGCCCTGTCAGGTCAAGCGGGGCTGGATAGAGTCCGCCAACCGCGTAAGGATCAGGCAGCACGACACCGCTCCGGCATCCAGCACGCCCAGTGAACGTTCGCCCAGGCGACTGGCGCGGCCGATCTTCGCTACCAGGTCCTTGGTCGAATCGCGGCCCTGGGACGCGGCGGCTTTCATCGCGTCCAGCGCGCCGTTGAAGGTCACCCCCGAGGCATGTGCCTGTTCAAAGGCTTCCACTGCCGGGATCAAGGTGTCCATCAGGCACTTGTCGCCTACACCGGCCTCGGTAATGTCTTGAAGCGATGTCAGCCCGCCGCGCAGCAGGTGAGCGAAGATGGCGGCATCGATGTCTTCGCTGCCCCGCACTTCATCGGCCATGCCGATGAACAGGCTGCCATACAACGGGCCCATAGAGCCGCCGATGCCTTCCATCAGGCTCAGGGTCAGTTCATCCAGTGCTTCGGCGAGGGTCAGCTGCCGGCCTTCGATCGTGCGCCCGCAATGGGCGAAACCCTTGGCCATATTGATGCCGTGGTCGCCGTCGCCAATGGCACCGTCGACCTCGCTGAGGTACTCACGGTTGGCCGTGATCACGCTGACCAGGTCGGCGACGATGGCGCTGCCCTCGTGGGTGGAAAAATGCTGGCTCATGGTTCAGTCCGCCTGGGTCATGCCGATGGAGCGGCAGGGTTGGTCGATGAGGGTTTTGAGTTCGGCATCGAGGCCGAGCAGGGTCAGGGTCACGCCCATCATTTCAAGGGAAGTGAAGTAGTTGCCGACGTAGCAGCGATGGATCTTCAGCCCCTTGGCCTTGAGCTGTTTTTCGACCTCAGCGTAGAAAATGTACAACTCCATCACCGGCGTGGCGCCGAGCCCCGAAACCAGCACCACCACACTGTCGTCCTGGCTGAAATCGCGGTCTTCAAGGATCGGCGCGAGCATGCGTTCGGCCATCGCGGCGGCCGGTTCGACAGGGATGACTTGAATGCCCGGTTCGCCATGATGACCGATGCCCAGCTCCATCTGGCCAGCGGGGATCTGGAAGTTCGGTTTGCCCACGGCCGCAATGGTGCAGGGGGTGAGACCGATGCCGATCGAGCGACAGTGATCGACGGTTTTCTGGGCAACACGAATCACGCCATCCAGATCGTAATGCTGGGCGGCAGCGGCGCCGCCGACCTTCCACATGAAAATTTCGCCAGCCACGCCACGGCGCTTGGCAATCTCGGCCTTGGGCGCCGAGGCCACGTCGTCGTTGGCGACCACTGTGCGGATGCGCATGTCTTTGCTGGCGGCCATCTTCATGGCCAGCTTCACGTTCATATTGTCGCCGGCATAGTTGCCGTACAGGCAGGCTACGCCGGCACCCTGGTCGGCGGCCCGGAAGGCGTCGAAGAAGCTTTTGGCGGTGGGCGAGGAGAAAATCTCGCCCACCGCCACCGCGTCGACCAGGCCCGGGCCGACATAGCCGAGAAACGCAGGCTCATGGCCCGAACCGCCGCCGGTGACGATGCCCACGCGGCCCTGGCCCGATGGCCTGGCCTTGACGATGACGCGCGGGTTGGCCTCGTATTGGCGCAGTTCGGGATGCGCGACCAGGATGCCGCGCAGCATGTCCTCGACCACTTGGTCCGGATCGTTGATGACTCGATTCATAACGCGGGCTCCTTTTTTTTATTGGTTCACCACTATCCAGGGTGGGAGGGCGCTCCCGATAGCGGTGTGTCAGTCAGCTTATCTATCACTGTTAAATCGCAATCGGGAGCAAGCCCCCTCAGACCTTTGGATAGGTGGTGGGCTTAAGGCTGCAGTACAACCTTGAGTGATTTATCGCCACGCTCCATCACTGCAAACGCCTCCTTGAAGTCCGCCAGCGCAAACTTGTGGGTCACCACATCGCGCATGTCGATCTTGCGGTTGCCGATAAAGTCGATGGCCCTCGGGTACATGTACGGCCCCAGGTGCGAGCCCAGGATATCCAGTTCCTTGCGGTCGCCAATGATCGACCAGTCCACCGTGGCCTCGTCGTTGAACACGCTGAATTCGACAAACCGCCCCAACTTGCGCAGCATCGCCAGCCCCTGGTTCACCGCTTTATGGTGCCCGGTGGCTTCGATATAGATGTCGCAACCGTAGCCGTCGGTGATCTCGCGGATTTTCGCCAGTACGTCCACTTCGGCGGGGTTCCACACCTCGTCCGCGCCCATGCGCAGGGCGAGGGCGGCGCGTTCGGGTTTCATGTCCAGCACGATGAGTTTTTTCGGATTGCGCAAACGCACGGCGCCGATGATGCCCAGGCCCAGTGTGCCGGCGCCTGCGACCACCACGATATCGTCATGGTCGACATTCGCGCGTTCCGCCGCGTGCAGCGAGCAGGCCAGCGGTTCGATCAGGATCGCCTCGTCAGGCGCAATGGACTCCGGCACTTTGTGAATAATGCCTTCCTTGGTGAAGATCATGTACTGGGCCATGGCGCCCTGCACATTGTTCTGAAAACCATAGAGGTCATGCTTCTGGCACATCCAGTACTGGCCGTGGTTACAGAAGCGACAGCCCCAGCACGGCACGATCTGCTCGGAAATCACCCGGTCACCGACGGCCACGCCGCGCTTTTCCGCGCCAGGGCCCAGTGCGACCACGCGGCACACGAACTCATGCCCAGGGATCATCGGTGGCTTCACGTAGCGGGGTTGCTCGGCGTCACCCCAGAACGACGGGGCGCCGCGATAGGTCTTGATATCACCCATGCAAATGCCGCACAGCTCGACCTTGGTGAGGATTTCATCGGGGCCGGGGGTGGGGACGTCGACGGTTTCCAGGCGGTAGTCTTCCGGGCCGTGGCAGACCACGGCCTGCATGGTTTTCGGGATAGCCGGGGACAGCTGTTCTGGTGTGCGTTCGGTAGCGGTGGACATGACAGGACCTCACGAAAAAAATCAATTACTGAATGCTGTAGCCGCCGTCGATCACCATGTTGGCGCCGGTGACCATCTGGGCCGCGTCGCTGAGCAGGTACAACGCCAGCCCGGCGATTTCTTCGGGTTGGGCAAAACGGCCCGCCGGGATCTGCAATTTGGCCCGCTCACCCACGTCGCCGGCCCAGGCTTTTTTGCCCAGGGCGGTCTCGACAATGGTGGGCGAGATGGCGTTGACGGTAATCCGGGGCGCCCATTCCATGGCCAATACCTTGGTCATGCCGACGATGGCCGCTTTGCTCGCGCAGTAGGCGACGTGCCGGTCCAGGCCGATCACGGCGGCCTGGGAGGCGAGGTTGACGATGCGTCCGCTGCCTTGGGCGAGCATGTGCCGGGCACAGGCTTGCGCCACGAAAAAGCTGGCCTTGAGGTTGATATCCAGGGTGGTGTCCCAGGCGCTTTCGCTGACCTGCAGAGCCTTGTCCAGCAGTACCACGCCGGCGCTGTTGATCAGGTAATCCAGGCGTTGGAACTGTTCGAATACGCTGTCGATGGTGTGCTGTATCTGGCCGACCTGGGCGAGGTCGACGGCGATGCCCAGGTGCCCGGCACCCAGCTTGGCGGCCACGTCCACCACCGTCGGGTCGCGGTCCAGCAAGGCCACGCGCGCGCCGCGCTCCGCCAGTAGGTGGGCGCAAGCCAGCCCGATGCCGGCGGCGCCTCCGGTGATCACCGCGCAGCGGCCGGTGAGGTCGAAGGCTTGGTTCCAGAAACCAGACATGAACAGACTCCATTTTTAAGCAGAGGGGAGATCAAAGTGTGGGAGGGAGCAAGCCCCCTCCCACACTTGGCTGTATTTCAAGTCAATAACTACTTGCCGCCGCTGACTTGTTTGTACAGCGCATCCGCATTGGCATTGGTCACCGGCACCCACGGCAGGATGTAGTTCTTGGCGGTGCCATCGGCCCATTTCACATCCTTGCCATACCGCTCCCAGATCACCGACCGGGGCTTGTAGTCTTTACCGGCCAATGCGCGCAATGCCACGTCCAGCGCGCCTTGGGATTGGGCCTGGGCATCCTGGAGGAAGGTGGTGACTTCATCTTTTTTTGCCGCCTGGATCGCGTCCGGCATGCCGTCGATCGACGTCACGGGCACGTCTTTGGCGGTCAGTCCATGGGACTTCAGGGCCTGCACGGCACCGAGGGCCATGTCGTCGTTCTGTGCGATCACGCCATTGATGCCCTTGGGGTGCGCGTTCAGCCAGTCCTCGGTGAGCGCCAAGGCCTGGGCGCGGTCCCAGTTGGCGGTCTTTTTCTCGATAATCTTGATGTCGGGGTATTTGCCCAGCACTTCCAGCTCGCCTTTTTCCCGGTCGATCTGCGCCGACTGGCCAATCGGGCCCTGGATGATCACCACATTGCCTTTGCCCTTGAGCTTGTCGGCCATGGCCTGGGCCTGCAGGCGTCCGCCTTCCACGTCGTCATTGCCCACATACGGCACGCTGGCATCGGCAACTTTGGCATTCGAGGCCACGACGACCACGTCATTGCTCATGGCTGCCTTGACGGTACCGATACCGGCCTTGGTATCGATCGGCACGAACAGAATGGCGTCGAAGCGTTGGGTCACCATGTTTTCGATCTGGTTGTTTTGGGTCAGGGCGTCGTAGTTGCCGTCGAACACGGTCAACTGCACGGTGCCGTCCTTGACCGCCGGATGTTCCTTCAACTCGCGTACCCAGTTCTGCATGAACTGGCCCTTGAGGCCGTAGACGGCCGCGCCGACCTTGTAGGTCTTGCCGTCGGCGGCCAGGGCGATACTGCTGGCGAGCAGGGAGAGAGCCGCCGCGGCGGCAAAGGTGGTACCCAGTTTCATGAGCGGAACTCCAGTTATTGTTGTAGTGGGTCGTTCTCTAGCGTTTTTTCTTGCGCCATACGTCGATCAGTACTGCGAACACGATGATCAGGCCCTTGGCGACCTGCTGGTAATAGGAGGAAACGCCGAGCAGGTTCAGCCCGTTATTGATCACGCCGATCAACAGCGCGCCAAACAACGTGCCGACAATGCTGCCGGTACCGCCCGACAGGCTGGTACCGCCGATTACCACCGCGGCAATCGCGTCCAGCTCATAAGACACCCCGGCCTGGGGCAGGGCGGATGTGGTGCGCGCCGACAGCACCACGCCGGCCAGCCCGGCGAGCAGGCCCGAGACCACGTACACCGAAAACATCACCTTGCGCACGCCGATACCCGAGGTGCGCGCGCTTTTTTCGTTGCCGCCCACCGCATACACATAGCGGCCGTAGGTGGTGTAGCGCAGCACCATCCAGAAAATCAGCGCGACCACCGCGAAGATCATGATCGGCACCCCAATCGGGCCAACCTTGCCGATACCCAGCGCCAGGTAGGCGTCGGGCAGGTCGGTGATCGGGCTGCCGTCGTTGAGAATAAAGGTCATGCCGCGCGCAATGCTGAGCATGCCGAGGGTGGCCACGAACGGCGGGATCGACAGGTTGGCGACCATGAAACCGTTGACCACCCCAAGCATCGCCCCGGCGAACATCCCGGCGCTGACGGCGGCCAGCAAGCCGTAGCCCTGGGTGGCAACCATGGCGCTGCACAATCCGGCAAAGGCCAGGATCGAGCCCACCGACAGGTCGATGCCCTTGGTCAGGATCACGTAGGTCATGCCCACGGCGAGAATGCCGTTGATGGAGGTCTGGCGCAGGATGTCCATCCAGTTGCGCCAGGTCATGAAGTATTCGCTGCAGAACGCCATCACCACGCACAGCAGGATAAACACCAGCGGCAGGCCGAAGCGGTCCAGGGACAGGCGCAGGCGACTGCGCGGCGCGGTGGTGACAGGCACGGTGGCGGGGGCGGAGAGTGTTTTGGCGTTCATGAGGCAAGACTCAACAAGGCTTCCTGGGAAAGGGCAGTGTCGGTGCTGATGGTCACCAGCCGGCCGCCCTTGAATACGGCGATGCGATCGCTCAGGTGCAGCAGTTCCGGGGCTTCCGACGACACCACGATGGCCGCGCCGCCGGCACGTACGAACTGGTCCAGCAGGTGGTAGATCTCCTGCTTGGCGCCTTCATCGATGCCGCGGGTCGGCTCGTCGCACAGCAGGCACACCGGTTCGGTGGACAGGCATTTGGCAAGCACCACTTTCTGCTGGTTGCCGCCGCTCATGGAAGCCACCGGCAGTTCCAGGGAGCTGGTCTTGATCTGCAGGCGCTTGACCATGTCCTGGGCGAGTTGGTTTTCCTTGCGGGCATTGATCAGCGACCAACTCGACAGGCGCTTGTAGGCCGACAGCGCGATGTTCGACAGAATGCTGCCGGTCAGCACCAGGCCGCTGTCTTTGCGGTCTTCGGTGACCAGCGACATGCCGGCGTTGATAGTCGCCTTGGGCAGGCCCGCCGGCATCGGCTTGCCTTGCAGGGTGACGCTGCCGGAGTCCGCCACCGTCAGGCCATAGATACAGTTGAGGAACTCGCTGCGGCCCGAGCCCATCAGGCCATAGATGCCGAGAATCTCGCCTTGGCGCAGGTGCAGGCTGATGTCATGGAATTCGCCGGTGCGGCTCAGGTGGTCGACTTGCAGGCAGGTGTTGGCGGCGCATTCGCGGCCGACCTTGTGGTCGATGCGCGTCAGTTCCTGGCCGACGATGCCGCGCACCAGGTGGTCGCGGTCGATATCGGCCATGCGCCCGCTTTCCACGAATGTGCCATCGCGGAAGATGCTGTAGTCATCGGCGATCTGCGCCAGCTCGCTCAAGCGGTGCGATACATACACGATGCCTGCGCCTCGCGCGGTGAGGCGGCGGATCGCTTTGAACAGGGTCTCGGTCTCACGCTCGCCGATGGCCGACGTCGGCTCGTCCATGATCATCACCTGGCAGTCATGGCTGAACGCCTTGGCGATTTCCACCAGTTGGATCTGCGCCACGCTCAGGCGATGCATGGGGCTGGTGGCGTCGACGTCGAACTCCAGGCTTTCGAGCAGCTCGCGGGTGCGGCGGTTGAGCGTCTTGTTGTCGACGATGCAGCCGGCGCGACGCGGTTCGCGGCCCAGCCAGATATTTTCGGCGACGGTCATAGAGGGGATGGGTTCCAGCTCCTGGGTGATCATCGCGATCCCCGCCGCGAGAGCTTCACTGGGGCGGTTGAACTGCACCGGTGCGCCGTTGAGCAGGAGGGTCCCGGCATCACGCTGGGTGATCCCCATGAGGATGCTCAGGAAAGTCGATTTACCTGCACCGTTGCCGCCGCACAGGGCGTGGACGCTGCCGGCCCGCAGAGAGAGGCGCCCGTCACGCAGGGCAGGGATGCCGGCGTAAGCCTTGGCGACATGTTCAGCCTGGAGCAGTAATGGCGTGGCCATCGGCGTGTCCTCGTGCTGTGAATTCTTATTAGGTCGCACAGTCATGTTTCGCTGTGATCATATGTGTATCAAATGAAATTCTGATCAGTCAATCCCTTTCATGTAAAAGCTACAATTCTGATGAATTGGGTCAATAAGGCCCCTTTAGACGGATTTGACCGCCGAGTCAGTGAAAACATGCTTGACAGTGGCTGTAAGATGCCTGAGAAATGACTGAGCAAAATTTCATTGATTGATCATATGATCGGTCTTGGGCACGATCACGGCAGTGGAGCCAGACGCCATGAACACACCTTTTGCGGTGGCTATCGGATGCGATGAAGCGGGTTTTGAGCTCAAGGAGCTGTTGAAGCGCCACATCGAGGCGCTGGGCTATCCGGTGACCGACTTCGGCACCCATTCCACGGCGCCGGTGTTGTACCCGGACATTGCGCTGGCGGTGGCCAATGCGATCAATAACGGGCAGCAGCGGCTCGGCGTACTGGTGTGCGGCACCGGTATCGGCATGGCTATTTCAGCCAACAAGGTGTTGGGCATTCGCGCGGCCCAGGCTCACGACACCTACTCGGCCGAGCGTGCGCGCAAGAGTAACGATGCGCAGATTCTGTCCATCGGCGCGCGGGTGATCGGCGCCGAGCTGGCCAAGAGCATCGTCAAATCGTTCCTGGAGTCTGAGTTCGAAGCGGCGCGTTCCGGGGCCAAGGTTGAGCGCATCAATGCGATCGAGCGTGATGGGCATCAGTAGTGGACGTAACAGGGCAAGAGTCGGGAGAATGCGCCTTTGACGCCGAAACGGAAGCCCGTCCCCATGAGTGACAGTACCCAGCGCATTGCCAGCGATATCGATCAGATGACCGAAGTGGCGATGCTCTATTACCTCGAGAACGTCACTCAGGAAGCCATCGCCAAGCGCTTCGACCTGTCGCGCGCGAAAGTCAGCCGCTTGCTCAAGCGCGCGCGCGATGAGGGGATTGTCGAGGTGCGTGTGTTGCAGCATCCGGCAATGAACAACGAGCTGGAGCGGGCGTTGGTGGAGCGCTTCAAGCTGGATCGCGCGCTGATCGCCGTCGATCACAGCGACCCCGACACCCAGCGCTCGGCCGTCGCCAGCCTGGTGGCGAATTACCTGAACAAGACCTTGAGTGACGGCATGATCGTCGCCGTGGGCATGGGCCGCAACGTCGGGGCCGTTGCCGATAATGTGTTCTTGCCGGTGACGCGCAACTGTACGTTTGTTTGCGCCATCGGCGGCTCGCTCAAGGCGGGCGAATACATGAACCCTGACCACATCTGCCGTCGCCTGGCCCTGCGTTTTGGCGGTGAAAGTGAAAGCCTGTACGCCCCGGCCCTGGTGGCCAACCCGGAACTGCGCGGCGTGTTGATCAACAACGATACGGTGCGCTCGACCCTGGACCGTGCGCGCCGGGCGGATATTGCGCTGATCGGCATCGGCGACATGAGCGAAAACAGCAACATGGTGCGCATGGGGTGGTTCTCGCCGCAGGAAATCGCCCAGGCGCGGTTGTCCGGCACCGTGGGCGACATGATGGGCTATGACTTTATCGACATTCATGGCCAGCCGGCGGTCAACGCCATCCAGGGGCGAGTGATCGGCTTGACGGTGCAAGAGTTGTTTCGGATTCCCGACGTGGTGGCGATTGCCAGTGAGAACACCAAGGCGGCGGCGACGCTGGGGGCTTTGCGCTCGGGGGTGATCAATACCCTCGCAACCACCGTCACGAATGCCCACACCATTTTGGCGTTGGACGACGCCACCCGAAAATCCTGATTCAACAGGGGATCACAGTGTGGGAAGGGGCAAGCCCTCGTACGTTGTGATCATCCGCTGCTTATAGAGACAGGTTTTGTAATAGTTTTGCGTTGTAGGACATTTGTATTTCGCCTGTACGATTCAAGTCCTTTTCCCATCGCAGGACTTGCATGAACACCCTCTCGGAGCCTCCCAGTCGTCTTTTCCCAAGACACCCGCTGTCGCTGTTCCAGCTGAAGCATCCCGTATTCCGTCTACTCATCCTGTCCCGGTCCACTGATCGCGCATTGCTGTGTCTGGCATTCTGAACATCGTTAAAGAGGCTTTATAAATGGAATGGTTAGCGGACCCAACGGCCTGGCTCGGCCTGTTGACGTTGATTGTGCTGGAACTGGTGCTGGGCATCGACAACCTGGTGTTTATCGCGATCCTGGCCGACAAGTTGCCGCCGGAACAGCGCGACCGTGCGCGGTTGATCGGTTTGTCCCTGGCGCTGCTGATGCGCCTGGGCCTGCTGGCGAGTATTTCCTGGCTGGTGACCCTTACCCAGCCGCTGTTCGAAGTGTTCGACAAGAGCTTCTCCGGCCGTGACCTGATCATGCTGTTTGGCGGTGTGTTCCTGCTGTTCAAGGCCACCATGGAGCTGCACGAACGCCTTGAAGGTCATGTGGCGCAGCGCGCGGGCAATGTGGCTTACGCGATGTTCTGGCCGATCGTGGCGCAGATCGTGGTGCTCGATGCGGTGTTCTCGCTGGATGCGGTGATTACCGCGGTGGGCATGGTCGATGAACTGGCGGTGATGATGATCGCGGTGATCATTTCCATTGGCCTGATGATCGTCGCCAGCAAACCGCTGACGCGCTTCGTCAATGCTCATCCCACGGTGATCATGCTGTGCCTGGGCTTTTTGATGATGATCGGTTTTGCCCTGACTGCCGAGGGCCTGGGCTTTCATATTCCCAAGGGTTATCTGTACGCGGCGATTGGTTTCTCGATCCTGATCGAGGTGTTCAACCAGATTGCTCGCGCTCGTCGCAAAAAGTCGGCGCAGGGTGTGTTGCCGGTGCGTGAGCGAACCGCCCATGCGGTGATGCGCTTGCTGGGCGGTCGCAGCCTGGCGGTGGAAGAAGTGGGCGAGGAGGTGGCCGACCTTCTGGGCGAGACGGATGCGGCGCAAGGCCCGCTGTTTGACCGTCGTGAGCGGGTGATGATCAGCGGTGTGCTGCAATTGGCTGAGCGGCCGATCCGCAGCCTGATGACGCCGCGGGCCAAGGTCGACTTCATCGACCTGGCGGACGATGCCGATTCGATTCGTCTGAAGCTGATGCATTCGTCCTACTCGCGCTTGCCGCTGATCCGTAATGGCGCGGTGGATGAGCCCTTGGGTTTTGTGCACAAAAAAGAGTTGCTCAAGGCGTGCCTGGCCGGCAACGAGCTGAACCTGGAGCACCTGGCGCGCCGCGCGATCAACCTGCTGGAGAGCTTCTCGATCCTCAATGCTCTGGAGCAGATGCGCCAGGAGTCGACCCATATCGCCTTTGTGATCAATGAATTCGGGGATTTCATGGGCGTATTGAGCATGACCGACATCCTTGAGTCCATCGCCGGTGAGTTACCGGATGCCAGTGAGATCGAGGGGCCGGATATTGTCGAGGAAGGCGGTGGCTTCCGTGCCAACGGCGCCTTGAACCTCAATCAAGTGCGTCAGCGTACCGGCTTCAAGGCGGTCGCGACCCAGGATTATCAAACCCTGGCAGGGTTGGTAGTGAGTCTGCTAGATCGCCTGCCAAGGGTGGGCGACAGCCTGGAACATGAGGGCTGGCGCTTGACGGTTGCGGCGGTGGAGGAGCGACGGGTGACACAGGTGGCGTTAGTACCGTTGGCGCATAGTCACTGAATACTTCCTCTAGGATCGCTTCCTGTTCCTGCGGTTCACCGATGCCCTTGAGGTTTTCTACCTCAAGGGCATTTTTGTACACCACCAGGGTAGGGGTTCCGTCCACGCCGTCGATTCTCGGGGTTTGGCTGGTGTCCAGCAGCAGGCTTTTGACGCGGTCGGCGTACCGTTCGGCAACGCGGTGGAAGCGTGGGCCAAGCCCGAGACATGCCTGGCAGTACGGTGAGGTAAACAGCACGATGACCAGCGTGTGTTTCTTCAGGATCCGATGGTACTCATCAAGGTCCTTGATAACCGAAGTGATTACGCCCATGAGAACCTCCTTGTGCACCCGGCTTTAATGTTGTCGTGGGTACGCTAAGTCACAGGATTCCCAGCGTCTACTGTCAACCTTCACAGGTAGACGCGCTCGCGTTGTCATTTTGCGGGGCCAACCGCCAATTCAGCCCGAGGAAGTTTCCATGGGCGGTCATGCCCGGTAACGGGGCGGTGATGCACCTCCGTGGCGCTGTCACCCCTGCGTGGGGCCTTCGGTAGCAATTTGATTTCAGATGCTGGCGCAACGCCTCATCTCCTGGCTCCGTCCATCTAGCTGATTAGAAACGAGTTTATGACGACGATAGGTTGCCCTTCAGATGTGTGGCACACTTTCTGCTGTCTATTCCGTTGTTACATACTAAGTTCCGTTATAGCGGAATACACAATCCTTGGAGTGCTTGTCATGCATCACCGACCTTCCGTGTTCAAAGCGTGTGTTTTTCTCTTCGCCGCATCGGCTTCCCTCGCAGGCATCGTGCAGGCGGCGGACAGCAAGCTCGATAACGTGCTCAAGCGTGGGCACCTGATCGTGGGTACAGGCAGTACCAATGCGCCGTGGCACTTCCAGGGAGCGGATGGCAAGTTGCAAGGGTTCGATATCGACATCGGTCGCATCGTGGCCAAGGGGTTGTTCAATGACCCGTCCAAGGTCGAGTTTGTGGTGCAGTCGTCCGACGCACGTATTCCCAACCTGCTGACCGACAAGGTCGACATGAGTTGCCAGTTCATTACCGTCACCGCCAGCCGTGCGCAGCAAGTGGCGTTCACCCTGCCGTACTACCGCGAAGGGGTGGGCCTGCTGCTACCGGCCAACAGCAAATACAAAGAGATTGAAGACCTGCAGGCCGCCGGCGACGGCGTTACCGTGGCCGTGCTGCAAAACGTGTATGCCGAAGAACTGGTGCACCAGGCGCTGCCCAAGGCCAAGGTCGACCAGTACGACAGCGTCGACCTGATGTACCAGGCCGTGAACTCCGGCCGCGCCGATGCAGCCGCCACCGACCAGTCCTCGGTCAAATACCTGATGGTGCAGAACCCCGGCCGTTACCGCAGCCCGGCCTACGCCTGGAGCCCGCAAACCTATGCGTGCGCAGTCAAGCGTGGCGACCAGGATTGGCTGAACTTCGTCAATACCGCCCTGCATGAAGCCATGACCGGTGTGGAGTTCCCCACCTACAAGGCCTCGTTCAAGCAATGGTTTGGCGTTGATCTGCCCGAGCCGGCGATTGGTTTCCCTGTTGAATTCAAGTGATTCGGACTAACCGGGGCGCCCGTCAGGGCGCCCCAATCAGGTACTGCTGACCATGAACTACCAGTTGAACTTTGCCGCCGTGTGGCGCGATTTCGACACCTTGCTGGCGGGGCTCGGCCTGGGCCTGCAACTGGCTGTGCTGTCGATCGCCATCGGTTGCGTGATCGGCCTGCTGATGGCCTTCGCCATGCTGTCCCGGCACCGCGCCTTGCGCCTCTTCGCCTCGGTGTATGTGACGGTGATCCGCAATACGCCGATCCTGGTGCTGATCCTGTTGATCTACTTCGCCTTGCCCAGCCTGGGGGTCCGGCTGGACAAGATCCCCTCGTTCATCATCACCTTGTCGCTCTACGCCGGTGCCTACCTGACCGAAGTATTCCGCGCCGGGCTGTTGAATATTCCCAAGGGGCTGCGTGAAGCCGGGCTGGCGATTGGCCTCGGTGAGTGGCGTATCCGCGCTTATATCACCGTGCCGGTGATGCTGCGCAACGTGCTGCCCGCGCTGTCGAACAACTTTATCTCGCTGTTCAAGGACACCTCGCTGGCCGCTGCCATCGCGGTGCCCGAACTGACGTATTACGCCCGCAAGATCAACGTTGAAAGCTACCGGGTAATTGAAACCTGGCTGGTCACGACCGCGCTCTACGTGGCGGCCTGTTACCTCATTGCCATGCTGCTCCGTTACTTGGAACAGCGTCTGGCGATCCGTCGTTAAGGAGGGTTTGCATGTACGAGTCTCCCAGTTGGCTGCAGGAGTTGTGGATCGCCCGGGACACCCTCTGGGCGGGGTTTCAAACCAGCATTTATTGTTCGGCGCTGGCGATTATCTTCGGCACTCTGATCGGTATTTTTGCCGGGCTGGTGCTGACCTACGGCACATTCTGGATGCGTGCGCCGTTTCGTCTTTACGTGGATCTGATCCGTGGCACGCCGGTGTTTGTGCTGGTGCTGGCCTGTTTCTACATGCTGCCGGCCCTCGGTTGGCAGATCAGCGCATTCCAGGCCGGTGCGGTCGGTCTGACCTTATTCTGTGGCTCCCACGTCTCGGAAATCGTGCGCGGCGCGCTGCAAGCCATTCCCCGTGGGCAGTTGGAAGCGGGCAAGGCGATTGGCCTGACGTTTCGCCAATCCCTGGCCTACGTATTGTTGCCCCAGGCGCTGCGCCAGATCCTGCCGACCTGGGTCAATTCCTCCACGGAAATCGTCAAGGCCTCGACCCTGCTCTCGGTGATCGGCGTGGCCGAGTTGCTGCTGAGCACCCAACAGGTGATCGCGCGCACCTTCATGACCCTGGAGTTCTACCTGTTCGCCGGCTTCATGTTCTTTGTCATCAACTACGCCATCGAGTTATTCGGGCGCTACATAGAAAAACGGGTGGCCTTGCCATGAACCAACCTCAAACAACCGAGCCGCTGCTGAACATTTGCGGTTTGCGTAAACAATACGGCGCGGTCGAAGTGCTCAAGGGCGTCGACCTGTCGATGCAGCGCGGCAACGTGGTGACCTTGATCGGCTCCAGCGGCTCGGGCAAGACCACGTTGTTGCGTTGCGTCAACCTGCTGGAAGAATTCCAGGGCGGCCGGATCACCCTGGACGGCGAGTCCATCGGCTACAGCGATATCGGTGGCAAGCGCGTGCGTCACCCGGAGCGCGTGATTGCCCAACACCGTGCGATGACCGGCATGGCGTTCCAGCAGTTCAACCTGTTTCCGCATTTGACCGCGTTGCAAAACGTCACCCTGGGCCTGCTCAAAGTCAAAAAAATGGGCAAGGATGAGGCGGTGGCGTTGGCCGAAAAATGGCTGGACCGCGTCGGCTTGCTGGAACGTCGCAACCACTTCCCCGGCCAGTTGTCCGGCGGCCAGCAACAGCGGGTGGCGATTGCCCGCGCCATTGCCATGAACCCCAGCCTGATGCTGTTCGACGAAGTCACCTCGGCCCTCGACCCGGAATTGGTCGGGGAGGTACTCAGCGTCATCAAGGGGCTGGCGGAAGAGGGCATGACCATGTTGCTGGTTACCCACGAAATGCGTTTTGCCTATGAAGTTTCAGACAAGATCGTGTTCATGAACCAGGGGCGTATCGAGGAGCAGGGGTCGTCGAAAGACATATTCGAACGGCCGCAGTCGCCGCGCCTGGCTGAATTTTTGAAGAATATTCGTTTTTAATCAGGAGCATTTTTTATGAGCATCACTCGTTACGGTGCCGGTAGCACTGCCGGCGGCGGTCAGCCGCGCCCTTTCGCCCGCGCGGTGGAGGCGGACGGTTGGTTGTACGTCTCAGGTCAGGTGCCTGCGGTGGACGGTGAAATCATCACCGGCGGCATCATCGAACAAACCCGGCAGACTATGCGCAATGTGGTAGCGATCCTCGAAGAAGCCGGCTACGAACTCAAGGACGTGGTGCGCGTGGGCGTGTGGCTCGAAGACCCGCGGGACTTCTGGAGTTTCAACAAGGTGTTCGGCGAATACTTCAGCCCCGAGCACGCCCCGGCGCGGGCCTGTGTGCAGGCCAACATGATGGTCGATTGCAAGGTCGAGATCGATTGCGTGGCCTACAAGAAAAAGGGCTAAATTGCCCGACTCTTGAAAGCACGGCAAATCAAGTGTGGGAGGGGCAAGCCCCCGATGAGGGGGTGTCAATGAATGCATCTGACACTGACCCACCGCTATCGGGAGCAAGCCCCCTCCCACAGGGTTCACTGTGCAGCACAACCCTTTTACCGGACCGAAAACTGTCATGACCGAAGACACCATCAAACGCCGCGCCAAAGGCCTGGACCGTGCATTCGATATCCTCGATTTCCTCAAGGAGATCGGCCAGCCCCTGCGTCCGAATGATATTGCCAGTGGCATCGGCAGCCCCAAGTCCACCGTCTACGAACTGGTCGCTTCCTTGTTGGAGCGGCGCATCCTGGAAACCGTGGGCAAGGACGGCCACGTGTACCTGGGCCGCCAGCTGTACTTTCTCGGCCAGGCGCACTTGCGCCACTTCGACCTGACCCGCGAGGCCGACCACGCCTTGCAGGAAATCGTCAGCCAAACCCACGAAACCGCGCAGATGTGCCTGCTCAACGGGCGCAAATACACCGTGGCGCTGATGCGCGAAGGTGAGCGGCATTTCCGGATTTCCTCGGACATCGGCGAAAACGCACCGATTCCGTGGACCGCCTCCGGGCGCCTGTTGCTGGGGCACTTGAGCGACCAGCAGATTGTCGAGCTGATCGACCCCGACGATTTCATCCTGCCGGACGGCCAGCGCTTGGCGCTGGACACGTTCCTGGCGCAAATCCGTCAGGCCACCCTCGATGGGTTCTTCTCCTTCGACAGCGTGGCCGACACCTTTACCCATTGCTTTGCCGCCCCGGTGCGGGACGCGCAGGGCGTCAGCATCGCGACCCTGTGCATTGTCGCGCCACGCGCCGACGCGATTAAAAATTACAACGACTATCGCCGGGTGTTGATCGACAGCGCCAACAACCTGGCCCGTCGCATCAACGAATAGGAGTTTTCCATGTCCGCCATCAACGCCGTTGAAAAAGGCGCCGCTACCCTCGGTGCACACCTGGTCCGTGACGTCAGCTTGCCGGCCCTGGTCCTGCATCGCGAGGCGCTGGAGCACAACATCCGTTGGATGCAGGATTTTGTCAGCAACAGCGGCGCCCAGTTGGCGCCCCATGGCAAGACCAGCATGATGCCGGCGCTATTCCAGCGCCAACTTGAGGCAGGTGCCTGGGGTATCACGCTGGCCAACGCGGTACAGACCCGCGCCGCCTATGCCGGTGGTGTGCGTCGTGTATTGATGGCCAACCAACTGGTGGGCGCGCCGAACATGGCGTTGATTGCCGAGTTGCTGGCCGACGAGGCGTTTGACTTCCATTGCATGGTCGATCACCCGGACAACGTCGCCGATCTTGGGCGGTTCTTCGCCGCCCGTGGCCTGCGCCTGAACGTGATGATCGAATACGGTGTGGTCGGCGGCCGTTGCGGTTGCCGCAGTGAACAGCAAGTGCGCGACCTGGCCAAGGCGATCAAGGCCCAACCGGCCCTGGCCCTCACCGGCATTGAAGGCTATGAAGGGGTGATCCATGGCGAGCACGCCATCAGTGGCATTCGCGACTTCGCCGCGAGCCTGGTGCGTCTGGCGGTAGACCTGCAAAACAGCGGTTCTTTCGACTTGCCCAAGCCGATCATCACCGCGTCGGGGTCGGCCTGGTACGACCTGATCGCTGAGTCGTTTGAGCAGCAGAACGCTGCCGGCCGTTTCCTCAGCGTACTGCGCCCCGGCAGTTATGTGGCCCATGACCACGGCATCTACAAAGACGCGCAATGCTGCGTGCTCGACCGCCGCACTGATCTCAACGAAGGCCTGCGCCCAGCGCTGGAAGTCTGGGCGCATGTGCAATCGTTGCCTGAGCCTGGCTTTGCGGTGATCGCCATGGGCAAGCGCGATGTGGCTTACGACGCCGGCTTGCCGGTGCCACTCAAGCGTTACAAGGCCGGGATCGTGCCGGCCGAAGGCGATGATGTCAGCGCGTGCAAGGTCACGGCGGTGATGGATCAGCACGCGTTCATGGTGGTGGCGCCGGGGGTCGAGTTGCGGGTCGGCGACATTATGTCCTTCGGTACTTCCCACCCATGCTTGACGTTCGATAAGTGGCAGGTGGGGTGCCTGGTGGATTCAGAGTTGCGCGTGATCGAAAGCCTGCATACCTGCTTCTAGACCGAGTCGCGCAGCGGCCACCCGCCACACCTGAGATCACAAGGCATGAACACAAACCCGCGCATCGCCCTGATCGGCGAATGCATGATCGAACTGCAACACCGCGCCGACGGCAGCCTGCAGCAAAGCTTCGGTGGCGACACCCTGAATACGGCGGTGTACCTGCGCCGCGAGCTGGGCGCTATCGGCAGCGTCGACTACGTCACCGCCTTGGGCGATGACAGTTTCAGCGACGCCATGTGCCGGCAGTGGGCCGACGAGGGCCTGGGGCTGGAAAGGGTCCAGCGCCTGCCTGGGCGGCTGCCCGGTTTGTACTGCATCCAGACCGATGCCGGCGGCGAACGTAAATTCCTGTACTGGCGCAACGAGGCCGCCGTGCGCGAGTGCTTCACTACGCCTGCGGCTGAACCCATTCTGGCGGCGTTACCGGGTTACGACGTGGTGTATTTGAGCGGCATCACCCTGGCGGTAATCGGCGAAGTCGGGCGTGAGCGCTTGCTGCTGGCCTTGATTGAGGCCCGTCGGCGCGGTGCCAAGGTGGTGTTCGACAACAATTACCGGCCGCGCTTGTGGGCCAGTGTCGAGGCGGCGCGCGCGGCGTATCGCCCAGTGCTGGCCGAGGTGGATATCGCCTTGCTGACCGAGGACGACGAGCAGGCGCTGTTTGGTTTTGCCGACAGCGAGCAGGTGTTTGCGGCGTACCCGGAGATTGCCGAAGTGGTGCTCAAGCGCGGCGCGAATGAATGCCTGATCCGTTGCAATGCCGAGCACTTTGCTGTGCCGGCATTGAAGGTCGAGAGGGTAGTGGATACGACGGCGGCGGGGGATTCGTTCAGTGCGGCGTATGTGGCCAGTCGGCTCAAGGGCGGTTCGCCAGAGGAGGCGGCTTTGGCGGGGCATCGGCTGGCGAGTCGGGTGATTCAGGTGCGGGGGGCGTTGATACCGAGGTGAATGGCTGCCTGCTCCGATAGCGGCTCTAAAGCCAACCCCTCAGTCGCGGTAAAACACCTGCACCAGGTGATACCCGAACTTGCTCTTGATCGGCCCGTGCACCACTTTGACCGGTTTCTTGAAGATCACCGCATCAATGGCCCCCACCATCTGCCCAGGCCGCACTTCACCCAAATCCCCGCCGCGCTTGCCGGAGGGGCAGGTGGAGTACTTCTTGGCCAGCACATCAAAGGCTTCACCCTTGGCGATGCGCTGCTTGAGCTGTTCAGCTTCTTCGCTGGTTTTTACCAGGATGTGACGGGCTTGGGCTTTCATAAGGCTCTACCAGGTAGGCGACGGCGCGCGATTATGCCTGAACTGAATCATCGGCGTTGATCATGCTGCGGATTTTAGTGGCGAGCAGGTCAATCGAAAACGGCTTGGCCACCATGTCCATGCCGTCTTCCAGGAAGCCCTGGCGCTCGGCGGCTTTTTCGGCGTAGCCGGTCATGAACAATACCTTGAGGCCAGGTCGACGCTGGCGGGCGATTTCCGCCAGTTGTCGGCCATTCATCCCCGGCAGACCCACATCGGTCACCAGCAAGTCCACGCGCAGGTCCGACTCCAGCAGTGGCAATGCGGTGCGCGAGTCCGCTGCCTGATGAGCGGTGTAGCCGAGTTCGTCGAGCACATTCACCACCAGCATGCGCACCGCCGGGTCGTCCTCCACCACCACCACGGCTTCACCGGCCAATGCCACCGGCGCTTCGCCGAGGCTGGCGGGCAGGCTGCTCTCCAGCGCGGTGCCGTGCAGGCGCGGCAGGTACAGGCGCACGCAGGTGCCCTGGCCCGGTTCGCTCTGGATGGTCACGTGGCCGCCGGACTGCTGGGCAAAGCCGTAGATCATCGACAGCCCCAGGCCGGTGCCCTGGCCGATGGGTTTGGTGGTGAAGAACGGGTCGAACGCCTTGGCCAGGATCTTCGGCGCCATGCCACTGCCGTTGTCGCACACGCCGAGCATCACGTAGTCGCCGGCCTTGACCGGTTCGAGGGTGGTGATGTCGGTGCCGTCCAGGTAACTGTTGGCGGTTTCGATCAGCAGCTCACCGCCATCCGGCATGGCATCGCGGGCGTTGATGACCAGGTTGAGCAGGGCGTTTTCCAATTGGCTGGCATCGGTGTTGACCGGCCAGATGTCTTGGCCCAGTTGCACCTTGAGCGTGATGTGCGCGCCTTTGGTGCGCTGGAACAGGTCCTCCAGGGACGCTACCAATTGGTTTGGGTCCAGTGGCTGGCGATCCAGCGACTGGCGCCGCGAGAAGGCCAGCAGGCGGTGGGTGAGGGCGGCTGCGCGATGGGCCGAAGACACGGCGGCATCGGTAAAACGGCCGATTTCCTCACTGCGCCCGGCGGCGATATAGCGCTGCATCAGGTCGAGGCTGCCGATAATCCCGGTGAGCATGTTGTTGAAGTCGTGGGCAATACCGCCTGTGAGCTGGCCCACGGCTTCCATTTTTTGCGCATGGCGCAATGCGTCTTCGGCGCGCTCACGTTCGTACATTTCGTTTTGCAGGCGCTGGTTGGCTTCGGCCAGCGCCTGGGTGCGCTGGGCCACGCGTTCTTCGAGGTTCTCGTTGAGATGGCGCAGGGCTTCTTCGGTGAGTTTGCGTTCGGTCTCATCGATCACAAAAATGTAAAAGCCATTGACCGAGCCGTCATTGCTGAAGCGCGGCAGGTACTTCATCAGCGCATGGCGCGGCCGCCCGTCGCGATGAGGGGTGACCGTCAGGAAACTGCACGCCTTGCCCTTGAGCGCCGCGGCGATCTTGTCTGCGCGCCCGGCATACACCTCATCGCCCAGCACTTCACGGATGGTCTTGCCGTACAGCTCCTGAGGCGTCATGCCGTACCACTCGAGATAGGCACTATTGTTCAGACGAAAACGTTGTTCGTGGTCGACGTAACCGATCAGCACCGGCATGGCGTTGATGATCAGCTGCAATTCGGTCTGGCTCTGGCGCAGGGCCTGTTCGGTGTTCTTGCGTTCGGTGAGGTCCAGCGCGGCACCTAAAAAGCGCGCCGGGCGACCGTGGCGGTCCTGGTAGCAACGCCCGCGCGCAAACACCCAGCGCACTTGGCCGTCGGCTTGCAACAGGCGGTATTCCTCGGCGTATTCGGTGCCGTGGGTGATGCAGTGCTTGATGCTGCGCGCCACCGTGCCACGGTCTTCGGGGTGGACGCCGTGCAGGTAATCGCTGATCGGCAGCAGGCCGGCGTCGCTGGGGTGAACGCCATGCAGATACGCGAAGTGGGCATCGGCAATAAAGCGGTCTTCGCCGATATCCCAGTCCCAGGTGCCCACGGCGTCGGTGGCCGCCAGGGCAAGTTGCAGGCGTTGCTCGGTGTTGTGCTGGGCCTTGAGGCTGTCTTCGGAGCGTTGCTGCAGTTCAAGGGTTTTACTGCGACGTTCGTTGGTTTCGATGGCGGTGACCAGAATACCCGCCACATCGCCGCTTTCATCGCGAACCGGGCTGTAGGTCAGGTCGAGCCAGATCTCGGTGTCGCGGTGATCGCGTTGCAGCACAAACCGCTGCTCGCTGAAGGTGCGCACCTGGCCGGTGAGCACGGCCTCGTAGATCGGTGCCGTGAAGCTCTCCAGCTCCGGCCACGTCTGGTGCGCCGGCTGGCCCATGGCCTCGGGGTGCTTGTTGCCCGCCAGCAAGGCGAAACCATCGTTGTAGAGTTGGATGAGTTGGCTGCCCCACAGCAGGAGCATCGGCATCGGCGAGTGGACGACGATGTCCACGGCGGTGCGCAGGCTTTGCGGCCAGTCATTGGCCTCACCGAGCGGGCTTCGTGCCCAGTCCAGCCGTGCAATCAACGCTGCGGCTTCGCTAACGGTGGATGTTTCCTTCATAAAAAGCCCTGAGCGTAACGCTTTGAAAAATGACAACACTCATTATCCCGTGAGTCGGGAATGAGTGACTACCCCCAAAAATAGCACGCATTTGGGGGTTGTCTTCAAAGGAGTGCCGGTGGGCTGAAACCTTTCATCTTCACGCCAGCTCGGGGCGGTTGCGAAACTCCTCCAGCGCCTGCGGGTTGGCCAGGGCGTCGGTGTTTTTCACCGGCTCGCCGTGTACCACGTTGCGCACCGCCAGTTCGACGATCTTGCCGCTGAGGGTGCGGGGGATATCCGTGACCGCGACGATCTTGGCCGGTACATGGCGAGGGGTGGTGTTGGCGCGGATCACCTGGCGGATCTGCTGCTCCAGCGCATCATCCAGCGCAACCCCGTCATCGAGGCGCACAAACAGCACCACGCGCACATCGTCCTGCCAGCGTTGGCCGATGGCCAGGCTTTCCAGCACCTGCGGGACTTTGTCCACCTGGCGATAGATCTCCGCCGTGCCGATGCGCACGCCGCCGGGGTTGAGCACCGCGTCGGAGCGTCCGTGGATCAACAGGCTGCCGTTCGGGCGTTGCTCGGCGTAGTCGCCCTGGGCCCAGACGCCGGGGAATTGGCTGAAATAGGACGCGCGCAGCTGCTTTTGATTCGGGTCGTTCCACAAACCGATGGGCATGGCCGGGAAATGCCGGGTACACACCAGTTCGCCTTTTTCACCGATCAAGGGGTGGCCCTGGTCGTCCCACACCTCGATCGCCATCGCCAGGCTCTTGCACTGCATCTCGCCGCGCCGTACCGGCAACACCGGGTTGCCGATCACAAAACAGGAGACGATATCGGTGCCGCCGGACATCGATGACAAACACAGCTCGGCCTTGATTTCGCGGTACACGTAGTCATAGCTCTGCGGCGACAGCGGCGAGCCGGTGGAAATCAGCGTCTTCAGGCTGCTCAAGTCATGGCTGCGGCGCGGTTGCAGCCCGGCTTTTTCCAGGGTGGCGAGGAACTTGGGGCTGGTGCCGAACACGCTGATCCTTTCGGCATCGATCAGGTCGATCAAGCGCTCGGGGCCTGGGTGAAACGGCGAGCCGTCATACAGCACCGCCGTGGCGCCGATCGCCAGCACCGACACCAGCCAGTTCCACATCATCCAGCCGCAGGTGGTGTAGTAGAACAGGCAGTCCTCCCTCGACAAATCGGCATGCAGGCCGTGTTCCTTCAGGTGCGTGAGCAGCACGCCGCCGGTGCCGTGGATGATGCATTTGGGCACGCCGGTGGTGCCGCTGGAGTAGAGGATGTACAGCGGATGGTCGAACGGTACCGCGACGAATTCGGGCTCGCCGCCGGCTTGGTAAAAATCAGCCCACAGCGCCACGTTCGCCTGGGTGTGGTAGTCCTCGACCCGCGCCTGGGGCCGCGCATACGGCAGCACAATCAATTGCTCCAGGGACGGCAGCCGGTCGAGGATCTCATTGAGTTTGCGGCTTTGGTCGATGGTTTTACCGGCATAGCGGTAACCGGCACAGGTGATCAGCACCTTGGGCTCGATTTGACCGAAACGGTCGATGACACCCTGGGTGCCGAAGTCCGGCGAGGAACACGACCAGATCGCGCCCAAACCGGTGGTGGCGAGCATGCCGACCAGGGTTTGCCAAGTGTTGGGCATGCACGCCGCCACGCGGTCGCCCAGGGTGACACCGGCTGCGCGCAGGCTGCGCTGTAAACCGGCGACGTGCTGGGCCAGTTCGGCGTAGGTGAGTTGTTCGCGCTGGCCGTCTTCGCTGATCGCAACCACGGCCGCATGCTCATCGCGCCGACGCAGCAGGTGTTCGGCAAAGTTCAGGGTCGCGCCGGGAAACCACTGCGCGCTGGGCATCTCAAGGTCTTCGACCAGCACTGCGCTGGGCGGGCTGCGAAACTGTACGTCGAAGAACGCTACGATGGCGCGCCAGAAGTCGGGACGCTGGTCGATGCTCCACTGGTGCAGGGCGGGGTAGTCATTGAGCTGCACGTTGTGGCGGTTGTTGATGAAGCGCCGGAACTGGTCCATTCGGCTGTTGGCAATGCGTTCCTGGGAGGGTTGCCAGAGGATGTCGGACATAAGCGAAGTCTCTTTTCTTGTGCAGGTCTTCCAAGCACTGGAATTCTTATGTGGGAGGGGTGGTGTTTGGTCTTATTGGGCCAGCCAACCACCATCGATATTCCACGCGGCCCCACGCACCTGGGCGCCGGCCTCACTGCACAAAAACAACACCAACTCACCCAATTGCGGCGGCGTCACGAACTCCAGCGACGGCTGCTTTTCGGCCAGCAAATCATGCTGCGCCTGTTGCGGGGCCACGCCCGTGGCGATGCGGTCATCGATCTGCTTCTGCACCAGCGGCGTCAGCACCCAGCCCGGGCAAATAGCATTACAGGTCACATTGCTGGTGGCCGTCTCCAGGCCTACCACTTTGGTCAGGCCGATCACGCCATGCTTGGCCGCCACATAGGCGGCCTTGCCCACGGAGCCGACCTGGCCGTGCACCGAGGCAATATTGACGATACGCCCCCAGCCCTTGGCCTTCATGCCCGGCAGGCTCAAGCGTGTGCTGTGGAACACCGAAGAAAGGTTGATGGCAATGATCGAGTCCCAACGTTCGGCCGGGAAGTCTTCCACGGCGGCCACGTGCTGGATCCCCGCATTGTTGACCAGGATGTCCACGCCGCCGAATTCGCGCTCGGCGTAGGCGAGCATGTCGGCGATTTGCGCCGGGTCACTGACATCCGCCGGGTGATGCCCGACCTTGCCGCCAAACGCCTGCACTTGGGCGATCACCGCACTGGCATCGCCGAAGCCGTTGAGAATCAGGTTGGCGCCGGCCTTGGCCAGGCTGAGGGCGATCCCCAGGCCGATGCCGCTGGTGGAACCGGTGACCAGCGCGGTCTTGCCGTTCAATGTCGTCATACAAACCTCACACAATGCCGGTGGCATAGAAAGTAGCGATCACCACGAACACCGCAAGCGTCTTGATGATCGTGATGCCAAAAATATCCTTGTAGGCTTCGCGGTGGGTCAGCCCGGTGACCGCGAGCAAGGTGATCACCGCGCCGTTGTGGGGCAGGGTGTCCATGCCGCCGCTGGCCATGGCCGCGACCCGGTGCAGCACTTCAAGAGGAATATTGGCCGCGTGGGCCGCCGAAATAAAACTCTCGGACATGGCCGCCAAGGCGATGCTCATGCCGCCCGAGGCGGAACCGGTGATGCCCGCCAACAGGGTCACGGTAATCGCTTCGTTGACCAGCGGGTTGGGGATGCCCTTGAGCCAGTCCGCCAGCACCAGAAAGCCCGGCAGCGAGGCAATCACCGCGCCAAAGCCGTACTCCGAAGCGGTGTTCATCGCCGCCAGCAGCGCACCGCTGACCGCACTTTTACTGCCCTCGGCCAGCTTGCTCTTGATCGCCGAAAAGCCGAACACCAGCACCACGATAATCCCCACCAGCAACGCCGCCTGCACCGCCCAGATCGCGGTGAGCTTGGCGATATCTGTGGTCACCGGGGTGCTCATGCCCGGCAGGCTGAGGCTATGGGTCTTGCCGTACCACAGCGGGATCCAGCGGGTGAACAACAGGTTCATCACGCCGACCAGGATCAGTGGCGACAGCGCGACCCATGGGTTGGGCAGGCTCAGGTTTTCGGCGGTTTCCGGTTCGTTGCGCAGTTCGGTGCCATAGCCCTCGCCGGCGCGCTGCGCCTTGTTGCGTTGGCGTGCCAGGTAGAGCATGCCGGCGCAGAACACGAAAACCGTACCGATCAAGCCCAGCCAAGGCGCAGCCCAGGCGGTGGTGTTGAAGAAGGTGCTGGGGATGATGTTCTGGATCTGCGGCGTGCCGGGCAGGGCGTCCATGGTGAACGAAAACGCACCGAGGGCGATGGTCGCCGGGATCAGGCGCTTGGGGATATTGCTCTGGCGGAACATCTCCGCCGCGAACGGGTACACCGCAAACACCACCACAAACAGCGACACGCCGCCGTAGGTGAGCAGGGCGCAGACCAGCACGATCACCAGCATCGCCTGGCGCGTGCCGAGCAAGCGGATCGCGGCCGCGACAATCGAGCGCGAAAAGCCCGACAGCTCGATCAGCTTGCCGAACACCGCACCGAGCAGGAACACCGGGAAATACAGTTTGATGAACCCGACCATTTTCTCCATGAATACCCCCGTAAAGGCCGGGGCAACGGCGGACGGGTCGGTGAGCAGCACGGCGCCGAGGGCGGCGATGGGGGCGAACAGGATAACGCTATAGCCACGGTAGGCAGCCAGCATCAGCAGCGCCAGGGCTGCCAGGGCAATGATCACACTCATGGTGTGTCTCCAGATTGGATTGTTATTTTTGTGGGATGGTGCTTTGGGGAGGGCTATAGCGAGATTTGTGCCAGTTAGTTAACGTATTGATATTAAAAGGTATTTTTCGGTACTTCGAAGCGATCTCGAAAGAATATCTCATTTTAGAGACATGCATGAATCAACTGTGGGAGGGGGCTTGCTCCCAATTGCGGTGGGTCAGCTAGCTAATACAGTGACTTTCATACCGCTATCGGGAGCAAGCGTCCTCCCACAGGGTTTGTCTTTATATGGAGAATTTAGTCTCTTTACTGAGAATCGTTGATGCCCAGTGCGACCATTTTCTTGTACAGGGTCGACCGCCCCAGCCCCAACCGGTTGGCAGCCTCCACCACATTCCCCTCACAAGCCTTGAGCGCCGCCGCGATCACTTGCCGGTCGAAGCGCTCCCGCGCCGCCATAAACGTTTCGCCCTCAACCGGCGCCACGCCAGTGCCGCGTTCCACCGGGCTGAACGTGCCAATCGCCGCGCGAATCTCTCCCGCATTCAACACCAGGTCATCACTTAACAATGCGGCACGCTCCAACACGTTGCGCAACTCGCGGATATTCCCCGGCCACGCATGTTGCGCGAGCAGGGCCAGCGCTTCGCGATCCAGTTCATGCTGGCTGCGCAACTCTTCCAGGATCGCCTCGCTCAACGCAGGAATATCCTCCAAGCGCTCACGCAACGGCGGCACCTGGATCGGCAGCACATTCAGGCGGTAATACAAGTCCGCGCGGAACTCGCCACGTTTGATCGCCGCTTCCAGGTCCATCGACGTGGCAGCAATCACCCGCACATCGCTGTGCAGCATTTCGTTGGAGCCGACCGGCTCGAACTCCTTCTCCTGCAATACCCGCAGCAGCTTGCTTTGCAGCGGCAAGGGCATGTCGCCGATTTCATCGAGAAACAGCGTGCCGCCCTGGGCGATCTGAAACTTGCCGGGACGCCCTTTGCGGTCGGCGCCGGTAAACGCACCGGGCGCAGTGCCGAAAAATTCGGCCTCCAACAGATCATGGGGAATGGCGGCACTGTTGATGCTGACGAAAGCTTTGTGGGCGCGGGGCGATGCACCATGAATGGCCTGGGCGAGCAGTTCTTTACCGGTGCCGGTTTCCCCCAGCAGCAGCACCGGCGACTCGGCGCTCGCGCTGCGCCGGGCGCGGCGCTTGACTTCGAGGCTGGCGGCGCTGGTGCCGATAAAGTGCGCGAAATTGTATTTGCTCTGGCGTGCGCGCAGCAGCGAGCGGGTAGAGGCCAGCTCCTGCTGCATGCTCAGGTAGCGCTCGATCAATGGCGACAGGTTGCGCAGTTCGTCGAACAGCGCAAAACCAATCGCCCCGATCACCTCGCCGGCATCGTCGTGGATCGGCAGGCGCATTACCACCAGCGGGCCTTTGGGCGTGTCCTGGATATCCAGCAAAATCGGCCGGTCGGTGCGCACGACCTGGCGCAACAGGCTGTTGGAGATCACCTGTTCGCACGCTTGGCCGATGGCTTCTTCGGCGCTTTTGAGGCCGAAGCGCTTGGCGTAGCGCTCGTTCATCCAGACGATATTCGCGTCACGGTCGACAATCACCGTGCCTTCGCTGGACTGCTCGATGATCTCGAACAGCGACTGGATGGCCAGCCCGCGAACGTGTTGGTAGTCCGTCAGGCGGCTGTTCATGTCGACAGCCCACACGCGGCGGCCAGCAGCTCCTGGGTGTAGGGATGCTGTGGCGATTCAAATACGGCATGGCTCGCGCCGTGCTCCACCACCTTGCCATCCTTGATCACGATCATGTCATGGGCCATGGCGCGCACCACCGCCAGGTCATGGCTGATGAACAAGTAGGTCAGGCCGTATTTTTCCTGAAGCTCACGCAACAGCGCGACCACCTGTTTTTGTACCGTGCGGTCCAGCGCGGAGGTCGGCTCATCCAACAGCATCAGCGCCGGCTTGAGTACCAAAGCGCGGGCGATGGCGATGCGCTGGCGCTGGCCTCCGGAAAACTCATGGGGGTAGCGGTGGCGGCTGGCCGGGTCGAGGCCCACATCCTTGAGCACCTGGATCACTTGGGCGTCGCGCTCGGCCAGGCTGCACGGCGCATGCACTTGCAGGCCTTCGCTGATGATCTGCTGCACCGACATGCGCGGGCTGAGGCTGCCGTAAGGGTCCTGGAACACCACCTGCATCTGCTTGCGCCACGGGCGCATCTGTTGGTGGTTGAGCGGGTCAAGGGCATGGCCCTGGAAGCGGATGCTGCCGGTGGAGTCGAGTAAACGCAGGATCGCCTGGCCCAGGGTGGACTTGCCCGAGCCGGACTCGCCGACAATCCCCAGGGTCTTGCCGCGCTGCACGCTGAGGCTGATGCCATTCACCGCGTGCAAATAGGTCTTGCGCCGAAACAGCCCGCCGCCGAGGGGGAAGTGCACGTTCAGGTCGTTGACTTCCAGCACGGTTTCGCGCGGGTCGGCACACAACACGTCGCCGGAAGGCTCGGCGTCCAGCAACAGACGGCTGTAGGGGTGTTGCGGTGCGGTGAACAAGGTCTCGCATGCGGCCTGCTCGACGATTTCGCCGGCGCGCATCACGCACACGCGTTGGGCAATGCTGCGCACCAGGTTGAGGTCATGGCTGATCAGCAACAGCGACATGCCCAGGCGTTGTTGCAGCGACTTGAGCAGCAACAGGATCTTGCGTTGCACGGTCACGTCCAGCGCGGTGGTGGGCTCGTCGGCGATCAGCAGTTCCGGCTCGCAGGCCAGGGCCATGGCGATCATCACCCGCTGGCGTTGGCCGCCGGACAACTGGTGCGGGTAGGCCTTGAGGCGTTCCTGGGGTTTCTGGATACCCACCAGTTCAAGCAGTTCGAGGATGCGCGCCTGCGCCGCCTTACCGCCCAGGCCCTTGTGCAGCAGCAGGGTTTCGCCGATTTGCTTTTCGATGCTGTGCAGCGGGTTTAGCGACGTCATCGGCTCCTGGAAAATCATTGCAATGCGGTTGCCGCGCAGTTTTTGCAGCGTGGCGGTGGATGCGCCGATCAACTCCTGTTCGCGATACTTGATGGAACCGGTGGTGTGGGTGCCGGCCTCGGGCAGCAGTTGCAGGATCGAATGGGCGGTGACTGACTTGCCCGAGCCGGACTCGCCCACCAGCGCCAAGCATTCGCCGGGGCGCACGTCCAGGCACAGGTTGCGCACCACGGTCTGGCCGCTGAAGGCGACGTTGAGGTCGCGTATTTCGATCAGGTTCATAGGGGCTCACTCATGAACGTGGGTCGAAGGCGTCACGCAACGCCTCGCCGATAAAGACCAGCAGCGACAGGATCAGCGCCAGGGTGAAAAACGCCGTCAAACCCAGCCAGGGCGCTTGCAGGTTCTGCTTGCCCTGGGCGATCAGCTCGCCCAGCGAGGCGCTGCCGGCGGGCATGCCGAACCCGAGGAAATCCAAGGCACTGAGGGTGGAAATCGCCCCGGTCAGGATAAACGGCAGGTAGCTCAACGTGGCGGTCATCGCATTGGGCAGGATGTGCCGACGGATGATCTTGCCATCGCCCAGGCCCAACGCGCGTGCCGCCTTGACGTACTCCAGGTTGCGCCCGCGCAGGAATTCGGCGCGCACCACGTCCACCAGCGCCAGCCAGGAAAACAGCGCCATGATCCCCAGTAACCACCAGAAGTTCGGCTCGACGAACCCTGACAGGATAATCAGCAGGTACAGCACCGGCAGGCCCGACCACACCTCCAGAACGCGCTGGCCGAGCAAGTCGACCCAGCCGCCGTAGTAGCCCTGCAAGGCCCCGGCGGCAATGCCGATGGCCGCGCTGATCGCGGTGAGCGCCAAGGCGAACAGGATCGATACGCGCGCGCCGAAGATCACCCGTGCGAGCACATCGCGGGACTGATCATCGGTGCCCAGCCAGTTTACCGCCGAGGGCGGGCTGGGGGCAGGGCGGGTCAGTTCGTAGTTGGGCGTGTCGTCGCTGAACGGGATGGGTGGGAACAGCATCCAGCCACCGTCCTGCTTGATCAGCTTTTGCACGTAATCGCTGCGGTAATCCGCCTGAAAGGGCAACTGGCCGCCAAACTGCTGCTCGGTGTAGCGCTTGAATGCCGGGAAATACAGCGCGTTCTGGTAGCTGAGCACCAACGGTTTGTCGTTGGCGATCAACTCGCCGCCGAGGGTCAGGATAAACAGGCCGATAAACAGCCACAGCGACCACCAGCCCCGGCGGTTCTTCTTGAAACGCTCAAAACGCCGACGGGCCACGGGAGATAAATTGAGCATCAGGCGTTCCTCGCGGCGAAGTCGATACGCGGGTCCACCAGGGTGTAGCACAGATCACCGATCAGTTTTATCAAGAGGCCGAACAGGGTGAAGATAAACAGCGAACCAAACACCACCGGGTAATCCCGCGAAACGGCGGCTTCATAGCTCATGCGGCCCAGGCCATCGAGGGAGAAGATCACTTCAATCAACAGCGAGCCGGCGAAGAACACGCTGATGAACGCCTGGGGAATTCCGGAGATCACCAACAGCATGGCGTTACGGAACACATGACCGTACAGCACGCGCCGCTCGCTCAAGCCCTTGGCCCGCGCGGTGACCACGTACTGGCGGGTGATCTCATTGAGAAACGAGTTCTTGGTAAGGATGGTCAGCGTGGCGAACCCGCCGATCACCAGGGACGTCACCGGCAGCACCAGGTGCCAGAAGTAGTCGGCAATCTTGCCCACGGTGCTCAGCTCTTCGAAATTTTCCGAGACCAGGCCACGCACCGGGAACCAGTTCAGCGAGGTGCCACCGGCGAACACCACGATCAGGAACATCGCGAACAGGAACGCGGGCATCGCATAGCCGATCACGATCGCGGTGCTGCTCCACACGTCAAAGCTGCTGCCATGGCGCACCGCTTTGCGAATGCCCAGGGGGATCGACACCAGATAGGTGATCAGCGTGGCCCACAGGCCCAGGGAGATAGTGACGGGCATTTTTTCCAGGATCAGATCGATCACCGTCTTGCCACGGAAAAAACTGTTGCCGAAGTCCAGTTGAGCGTAGCTCTTGAGCATCAGCCACAGGCGTTCCGGCGCGGGCTTGTCGAAACCGTACTGTTTTTCGATGTCCTTGATCAGCTTTGGGTCCAGGCCACGGCTGGCGCGTGAACCACTGCTCACACCTTCGCCGGAAGAGCCGCCGACACCACCGCCGCCAATCCCTTGCAGGTGGGCGATGGCCTGTTCCACCGGGCCACCGGGGGCGGCCTGCACGATCACGAAATTCACCAGCAGGATGATCACCAGGGTCGGGATGATCAGCAGCAGGCGGCGCACGATATACGCAAACATCAGCGTGCCCCTCCGCGTTTTTTCAGCTCGGCGTTCATTTGCTCATGGGTCAGTGGCGTGGGGCTGATTTCCCACCAGGTTTCCAGGGCTTCGTCGTTCTTGGCCTCGATGGCCGGGCGACCGAAGCGGTTCCACCACGCGGCGGAGGTGCCGGGCGGGTAGTAATTGGGGATCCACAGGTAATTCCATTGCAGCACCCGGTCCAGGGCATGGGCGTAGGTGAGCATCTGCGCCTGGGTGTCCGCTTTGACCAGGCCCTTGATCAACGTGTCGACGGCGGGGTCCTTGAGCACCATGTAGTTGTTGGCGCCCGGATCGAAGGCTGCGCTTGAACCGAAATAGTTGTACAGCTCCATGCCTGGCGAGGTGGTGACCGGAAAACCGGTGACGATCATGTCGTAGTCCCGCGCCATCAAACGGTTGACGTACTGGGAGGAATCGATGCGACGGATGTTCAGGGTAATGCCGATCTGCGCCAGGTTGCGCTTGTAGGGCAGCAACAGGCGCTCAAGGCCCGCCTGGGCGTTGAGAAAGGTAAATTCCAACGGCTCACCTTCGGCATTTACCAACCGGTCACCGTCCGGTTTCCAGCCGGCCTCTTCCAGCAGCGCCAGTGCTTGCAATTGCTTGTCGCGGATCATGCCGCTGCCATCGGTGACCGGCGCCTTGAACACCTGGGTAAAGACTTCCTCGGGCACTTGCCCGCGCAACGGCTCGAGAATCGCCAGTTCTTCCTTCGTGGGCAACTGGCTGGCGGCCAACGGACTGTTGGAGAAAAAGCTCTGCTGGCGGATGTACATATTGCGCATCATCTGCCGGTTGGCCCATTCGAAGTCCCACAACATTGCCAGTGCCTGGCGTACGCGGCGGTCCTTGAACATCGGCTTCTGCACGTTGAACACATAGCCCTGGGCCGGTTGTGGCATTTCCTTGGCCAAATGCGCGCGTTGCAAGCGGCCATCGTCAAGGGCCGGCCCGTTGTAGCCGATGGAATAGCCGGTGGCGGAGAACTCACGGTTGAAATCGTAGGCGCCGCCGCGCAGTACCTGGCGAGCCACCTCGGTATCGCCGAAATACTCCAGGCTCAGGTGATCGAAGTTGTAAAGGCCGCGACTCACCGGCAGGTCCTTGCCCCACCAGTCCGGGTCGCGGGTAAACGTGATGGTGTTGCCGGCGTCGACTTTACTGACCTTGTACGGGCCGCTGCCCAGCGGCGCTTCGTAGCCGCCGCCATTGGCAAAATCGCGGGTTTTCCACCAGTGCTCGGGGAACACCGGCAGCGTGGCGATATCCAGGGGCAGGGTGCGGTTTTCATTGCTGGAAAAGTCGAAGCGCACTTGGCGCTCGCTTTCCACTTCAACGTGCTTTACGTCGGCGAACAACGTGCGAAAGCGCAGGCTGCCTTGGGTCATCAACACATCAAAGCTGTAGCGCACGTCTTCGGCGGTGATGGGCTTGCCGTCGGCAAAGCGCGCCTTGGGGTTCAGGTAGAAGCGCAGCGACAGGCCGTCATCGGCGCGATCCATCTTTTCGGCGACCAGGCCGTAGACCGTATAGGGTTCGTCCAGGGAGCGCAGGGCCAGGGGCGCATACAGCCAGCCATCGACCTGCGACACGCCGATACCTTTGTCTATATAGGGCAGCACATGGTCAAAACGCCCGATCTCAATCGCCGAGCGCCGCAGGCTGCCGCCCTTGGGGGCATTGGGGTTGGCATAGTCGAAATGGGTGAAACCGGCAGGGTACTTGGCCGCTTCGCCATACACCGTAAGGTACGGTTGTGGCGCCGCGATCACGGCGGCACTGGCCAGCAGCAGGGCGAGGGTGGAGCTCAATAGGGTCGAAAAGGCCAATCGCATTATCAGTCTTGAACGCCGGGTGAAGAAGAATAAGGATTTGTACGCTAACGGCATCAGCGTCGCCAGTCATCACATGCACAACGGCCCACCAAAAGGCGGGCCGTTGTTTCAAGCATCATCCAGGCATCAGTCCTGACGGCTGGTGACTTCCAACAGGTGGTAGCCGAACTGGGTCTTGACCGGGCCTTGCACGGTATTGACCGGAGCGCTGAATACCACGGTGTCGAATTCTTTAACCATCTGGCCTGGACCGAACGAACCCAGGTTGCCGCCGTCGCGGCTTGATGGGCAGCTGGAGTTGGCTTTGGCGATCTCTGCGAAATCAGCGCCGCCTTCGATTTGGGCCTTGAGTTCGTTGCACTTGTCTTCAGTGGAAACGAGGATGTGACGGGCGGTGGCTTTGGCCATGGTGGGTAACTCCTTGAATGAAAAGGGTGAGCGTACCGGATTCAGGCGGTTATTTCCCGGCAAAGTTCCCATGGATTGCCTGGGCGGCGCAGTTGGGCGCTCAACCCAGGACGATATAGTCGTTCTGCCGGATGATGGGATGGTGCGGGTCTTGCACCAGATGCAGGTAACGACCGTCCACCAGGTCGATCGGCAGGCAGTCATCAATGTCCATCACCGCATCCGTATGCGCCTGAGACCAATGCCGCAGCATCTGTTGCTTGCCCTTGCTCTTGGCTTCCTGTTTGTTACGGGCGACCACCAGTAAATAGTGGTGCGCCTCACCGAAACTGTCGGCTTCATAACCGCCCAGGTTGATGAAGTACAGATGATGCGCACCCGCTTGTGGCGCCAGATGGCTGAGTTCGATTTTCCACCCGTCGACGCCATCCACGGCCATCCACGAATCAATGTGCATGCCCTTGGGGCTGCCGAACCACGCATCACGCAGTTGTGGGTAGGTGGCTTGCAGCGTGTCCGCGACGGCAAACACCACATCATGCACTTCGATCCTGGCCCGTGGGTGCTTGCCCCCGAGCATAACGACAAACAGCATTGCAGGTCCTTCCTGGCGACTTGGCAGACGCCAACCATACTTCGGTTGAACCCTTTTGTCCGGTCAATGCCACACTGTTAACCCGCGAACTCATCAGGAGGTTGTTATGCGTACCATCGATCTGGCGGGTGTGCCCGTCCCTGTCATTGGCCAGGGCACCTGGCGCATGGGCGAAGACCCGAGCCGGCGCCGGGAGGAAGTCGCTGCGTTGCAACTGGGAATCGACGAAGGCATGACCCTGATCGATACCGCTGAAATGTACGGCGAGGGTGGCGCTGAAGAGGTCGTCGGTGAAGCCATTCGTGGCAAGCGTGACCAGGTGTTCCTGGTGAGCAAGGTGTACCCGCACAATGCCAGCCACAAGGGCGTTCCGCGCGCCTGCGACGCCAGCCTGCGGCGCCTGGGTAGCGACCATATCGATTTGTACCTGCTGCATTGGCGGGGCCAATACCCCCTTGAAGAAACCGTCGAAGCCTTCGAACGCCTGCGCGAGGCCGGCAAGATCGGCCGCTGGGGCGTCTCCAACTTTGACGTGGCCGACCTGCAGGAGCTCGCATCCCCGGCCTGCGCCACCAATCAGGTGCTCTACAACATCCAAGAGCGCGGTATCGAATTTGACCTGTTGCCCTGGTGGCAACAGCACCATTTGCCGTTGATGGCGTACTGCCCGATCGCGCAGGGCGGCGAACTGTTGTCCAGCCCGACCCTCAAGCAGATTGCCCAGCGCCACGACGTCACACCCGCCCAGGTTTCCCTGGCCTGGGTTTTGCGCCAGGACGGCGTAATCGCCATTCCCAAGGCGGTAACGCCGGAGCATGTGCGGCTTAACGCGGCCGCCGCCAACCTGGTGCTCGACGAGCACGACCTGGACGCGATCGACCGTGTGTTTGGCGCGCCCAAGCGCAAGCACCCTTTGGCGATGGTGTAGCGGCTGGGCAGAAACGGCGCCGTCCTTGGCGACCGTTTCTGCCCGCAACCGACTTAACCCGCTACCGGGCTGCGCCAGTCATCCGAACCCGAGGTACCGGACACTTCATGGGTCCAAACAATTTTGCGGTAGGTGAAGTACACATCTTCCAGGTGCGTAAAGTGCGCGTTGTCCGGGTCCTGACAGTTGGGCATGCGCGACTGGATGTCCACGAGGGTCGCGCCTTCCAGTTCAATGGTGAAGTAATGTTCCTGGGTGCCGGCCGAAGAGGTCCGGAACCATTCCAGCCTGCACTTGACCTCTTCGCCGCTGGTCAATGCGCTGAACAGCAACGGTGAGGACTTATCGAAGACCTTGCTGATCATCAACGGCTTGTGAACTCTCTGGCCCGTTGGCTGGCCCGACTGCGGGTCCCGCGGAATGATCACCTGATGGGAAAAAGCCTGGACCAGAATCTGGTCCTCGTGGCCCTCCTGATAGATGTTGCCTACCGAGTCCTGGGTAAATGTGCCTGCCGTAATCAAACCTTGCTTGACACCGGTGATAGAAAGATACGCGGGTGTTGGCATGACGGGTTTCCTTGCCTTATTTGAGAGGTAGTTCCAGCCGGCAACTGTGCTGGTTGGAACTATGCCTCTAACAAGAAGTGTGCCAGAAAGTGCTAGCGCCAATAACGGCGCGGGGTTGATGGGCAATAAGATATTAATTTAAATAAGTTTGCTGATTTTCAAGTTCTTATAGTGCAGTGTTGTTTGCACATTACTGCGCATTTAGTTGCTCATTGAGATGGCGAGCCCGTGAGTGCTGTTTGCAGCTTAATCCTGCGCTGTTCAAGGTTTTACCTGCGCAAAATGCTGCGCACATGCGGGTTTTACTGGGCTGTAGGATGTTTCTTAAGTGTCGTCCCAATACTTGCCGAATGGTATTTGCATGGCTAAGGTTTGCGAACTTCGCGGCAGAAGGTGCGAAGTTTAATTGATGCGCTGGCGCACTATTTAAACAGTGTGTTGGTTCGTCGCTCGGATCTTGATGTTCATCTGCGGTTCACCATGGCTTATTTGAATAAACTCTGCGCCTATTACCTTGATCTCGGTCAGTTGCCCTGTTCGCAAACAAGTTTTGCCGGCAGCGATATGCGCTATTCGAATGAATACGAAGCCTTGGAAGTCGAGCTGGCAAAGGTGCAGTCCATTCACGGTGCCGGCCAGCCGGATTGGCAAAAAGTCGTGGAAACCAGCGAGCTGCTGTTGCGTGAGCGGTCCAAGGATCTACGGGTGGCTGTCTGGCTGGCCTGGGCGCTGTACCAGCGCGAATCGTTCCCTGGCCTGCTGGCGGGGCTCGGGTTGCTGCGCCACCTGTGTGACCACCATTGGGCTGCCGTGTACCCGCAAAAGCTGCGTACCCGCAGCGCAGCATTCGGCTGGTTGACCTTGAGGCTTGACTCGCTGTTTGCGCAAAACCTGGCGCTTCAAGACCAGCAACCCTTGTTCCGATCGATGCTGGAGCTTCTGACGCACCTTGATGAACGCTGGAGTCTGCATTTGGGCGATGACGCGCCACTGTTGCTGCCCATTCGCCGGCAATTGGACCAACGCCTTGAGCGCGCCGCGCAAGGCCAGGCGCCCGCAGCCGCTGTGAGTGGGGTCATTGCCCAGGTCAAGCAGGCGACTACCCAACTGCTCAAGCCCGAGCCGGTGCTCAACAACGAAAAAGACGCACATAAATTGTTGCGTGCCCTTCAGGAACAGGCTCGTCCGTTATGTGCCTGGTGGCTGCGCCAGCAGGCTACCGACCTGCGTGCGCTGAGCCTCAATCGCACACTGGCATGGCTGGTCATCGTCAGTTATCCGAACGCCGACAATCAGCGGGTCACCGCATTGCGTGGGCCGGCACCGGACAAACTCAAGCGTTACCGGGAGCGTTTCGCCCAGGGCGAGCATGCCGATCTGCTGCTTGAACTCGAGGCCAGCCTGGCGGGTGCGATGTTCTGGTTCGATGGGGTACGCATGGCCTGGCAGTGTCTTGAAGCCTTGCAGGCGGACCTGGCCATGACTGAACTCGAGGTCAGCTTCGCCCTGTTGCTACAGCGCTTTCCGGATCTGCCGGAGTTTCGCTTTCACGATGGCGCCCCGTTTGCCGACACGGTCACTCGCGACTGGATTGCGTTGCATGTTTCCCGTCACCTGAAAAAAACCGAGGCTCCCGTTGGGGTGGCGGATGCGCAACCCTGGGAGGTCGCGTTGCAGGAAGTGCTGCCCAGGCTGCGAAAGGACGGGCTCAAGGCGGCCGTGCAGGCACTCAAGCAAGGCGCGTGCGCCGCCCGGAGTGACCGCGCCCGCTTCCATTGGCAGTTGGTCCAGGCCCGACTGTGTATACACGCGGGTAAACATGAGCTGGCGAAGATCCAGCTTGAGCACCTGGATATCGAATTGCAGCGCACGGGCCTGGAGCGCTGGGAGCCTGAACTGGCCTTGCAGGTCGCTCAGCTTTTGTACCGCTGCTGCGACCTGATGCCACACAACCATACCGCTCGCGAGCGCAAGGAAGACACCCACCGCAGGCTGTGCCTCTTCGATCTTGAAGCGGTACTTGAATAGGCTTTCGAGCCATGAAAAAGGAGAAATACCGTGGCCAAAGAAGGTTCGGTAGCACCCAAGGAACGCATCAATATCACCTTCAAACCTGCCATCGGCGGGGCGCAAGAGGAAGTCGAGCTGCCGTTGAAACTGTTGGTATTGGGGGATTTCACCCAGCGTGAAGACGTGCGCAAGCTCGAAGATCGCAAACCCATCGCCATAGACAAGAACACGCTCGATGAAGTGTTGGCCAAGCAGGCATTAAGCCTGACCCTGAGCGTACCCAATCGCCTTCAGGAGGGCGCCGACGTCGAAGAGTTACCGATTCGGGTGCAGATCAATTCAATGAAGGATTTCACCCCGGCGAACCTTGTGGAACAGATTCCTGAGTTGCACAAACTGATGGCCTTGCGTGAAGCATTGATGGCCCTCAAGGGGCCGCTGGGCAATACGCCGGGCTTTCGCAAGGCCATTGAGCATGCCCTGGCCGACGACGACAGCCGCGCCCGGGTACTCGCGGAGTTGGGGCTCAATAGCCCTTGCGCCTGACACTTTTCAGTAAAAGGACACTGACGCCATGAGCATTCAACAGAACCCGATCACTGCCCACACCGCTGATGATTGCAGCATCCTCGATAACATCATTGCGCAAACGCTGCTCAGCGCCGACGACGAGGCCTATGGTATTGCCAAGCGTGGCGTCTCGGCATTTATCGAAGAATTGATCAAACCGCAAAACAGCGGTGAACCGGTCAAGAAACGCTTGGTTGACCGGATGATCGCCGAGATTGACGAAAAGCTCAGCCGGCAGATGGATGAGATTTTGCACTGCCCCCAATTCCAGGCTTTGGAAGCGGCCTGGAAAGGGCTTCAGCTGTTGGTCGAGCGCACCAACTTTCGCGAGAACATTAAGATCGAGCTGCTGAACGTCTCACGGCAAGACCTGCTCGATGACTTTGAAGACTCGCCGGAAGTTACCCAGGCGGGGCTCTACAAGCATGTCTACAGCGCCGAATATGGTCAGTTTGGCGGCCAGCCGGTGGGCGCGATCATTGCCAACTATTTTCTCTCTCCCAGCGCCCCGGATGTGAAACTGATGCAGTACGTTTCCAGCGTGGCATGTATGGCTCACGCGCCTTTTATCGCCGCCGCCGGGCCGGCTTTTTTCGGGTTGGAAAGCTTCACTGGCCTACCTGACCTGAAGGACCTCAGGGACCATTTTGAAGGCCCGCAATTCGCTAAATGGCAGAGCTTTCGCCAGAGCGAAGATGCCCGGTACATAGGGCTGACCGTGCCACGCTTCCTGCTGCGCACGCCATACGACCCCCTTGAATGCCCCGTCAAGACCTTTGCCTATAGGGAAAACGTGGTCAACAGCCATGAGCACTACCTATGGGGCAATACCGCCTACGCATTTGCCACGCGTTTAACCGATAGTTTCGCGCGGTTCCGCTGGTGCCCGAACATCATTGGCCCGCAAAGCGGCGGCGCGGTGGAAGACTTGCCGTTGCATCACTTCCACAGCATGGGCGAAATCGAAACCAAGATTCCCACTGAAGTGCTGGTCTCCGATCGTCGCGAATACGAACTGGCGCAAGAAGGCTTCATTGCCTTGACGATGCGCAAGGGCAGTGACAATGCGGCGTTCTTCTCCGCCAGCTCGGTGCAGAAGCCCAAGAATTTCGGCATCAGTGCCGAGGGCAAGGAAGCCGAGTTGAACTACCGCTTGGGTACCCAACTGCCCTACATGATGGTGGTCAACCGCCTGGCCCATTACTTGAAGGTGCTGCAACGCGAGCAACTGGGCTCGTGGAAGGAGCGTACCGACCTGGAACTGGAGCTGAACAAGTGGATTCGCCAATACGTTGCGGACCAGGAAAACCCCAGCGCCGAAGTGCGCGGGCGGCGACCGCTGCGCGCGGCACGCATCGTTGTCAGTGACGTCGAGGGCGAGCCTGGCTGGTACCGCGTCAATTTGAGCGTACGTCCGCACTTCAAGTACATGGGGGCCGACTTTACGCTGTCGCTGGTTGGCAAGCTCGACAAAGAATGAGCAGGCGTCAGGGGAGGGGCCCCAACCAAAGCCTTTTCGAGCGGCTTGATTGCCCGGCAGCGACTTCGCCATGCGGCATGACCTCGGTGGCGGTTCACCTGGGGAAAATGCTCAGCATCCGCGCGGGAAGTGTGCAGGCGCTGCCGGATTACGGCTTGCCGGACTTCAATGACATGAACCGCAGCCTGCATGAATCCTTGAGCCAGTCGCGCTTGCTCATCGAGCGTTTTATCCGGGCCTACGAACCTCGCCTGAAGCATGTGCGAGTGCGGGCATTGCCTCGGGATCACGACGTGCTGGTCCTGGCGTTTGCCATTGAAGCGACGCTGAGCATCGACGGGGTGGCGCAGCCCGTGGTGTTCACCGCCCGACTGCGTGACGCCGGACAGGTCGAGGTGTCGCCGGATGTCTTTTAACCGTTATTACCAAAGCGAGCTCAGTGCATTGCGTCAACTCGGGCGACGTTTCTCCGAGCGCAATCCGGCGCTTGCGCCTTTTCTTGCGGAACCTGGGCAAGACCCGGATGTAGAACGTCTGCTGGAGGGGTTTGCGTTCCTCACCGGTCGCCTGCGCCAGAAGCTGGATGACGAACTGCCTGAGCTGACCCACTCATTGATGCACCTGTTATGGCCCAACTACATGCGGCCCATGCCGGCGTTCAGCATCTTGCAGTTCGACCCGTTGAAGCACGCAGGTCCAGGTGTGCTGGTGGCGCGAGGCACGCCTGTCGAAAGCGCATGTGTCGAGGGCGAGCGCTGCCGCTTTCAGACCTGTTACGCCACTGAGGTCCTGCCGCTGCAACTGAGCGCGCTCGACTACAACGTTCAAGGGGAGCAGGGCGTGTTGAGCCTGCGCCTGGACATGAGTGCCGAGGGCAACTTCAGTGGGGTGCGGTTCGAACGGTTGCGCCTGCATCTGGCGGGGGATCGCTATATAAGCCAAGGGTTGTACCTGAGCCTGTTGCGTCACCTGGAGGGTATCGAATTGCTGCCGTTGGGGCGCGATGGAGAGGTACTCACAGGCGTTGACGGCGAGGCCCTGTCGCTGCGATTGGACGCCGACCAGGTACAGCCGGTGGGGTTTGCCGAGGAGCAGGCGCTTATTCCCTATCCACAAAATACCTTTCGAGGGTACCGCCATCTGCAGGAGTACTTCGCTTTCCCTGACAAGTACTTGTTTGTCGAGGTGGCCGGGCTTGATGCAGTGCAACGTTTGCCCGATGAGCTTCTCAAGCAGGCCTGCGGCATAAGGCTGTGCTTCGCGTTGCGCGCGCAGCCCCAGGAACTCCAGCGACCCACACTGGATAACGTAAAGCTGTATTGCACGCCCATCGTCAACCTGTTCAAACACGATGCGGTGCCGATTCGCCTGGACGGTAAACAGGATGAGTACCTGCTGGTTCCCGGGGAGTATGCGCGAGGGAGCGCCTGTGTATTTTCCGTGGATAAGGTCACGGGGTGGCGCCCTGGTGGGTTGGGGTATCACACCTACGTACCGTTTGAGTCTTTCGAGCATGACGGCGATACCGATGTGTCGGCCGCGCCCCCGAGCTACAGCATCCGCCAGCGCGCCTCGGCGCAACACACCGGCCTCGATACATGGCTGGGGTTCAGCGGTGGCCAGGCACATGTCCAGGAAACACTCTCGGTCGAACTGACATGCACCAATCACAACCTGCCCCGGCAATTGCAGGCTGGGCAGATCAACCAACCTTGCGAACAGACCCCGGAGGGGTTGTCGTTTCGCAATATCAGCGTCCCCACCGCCAGTTTTGCGCCGCCTCTGGACCAGGATTTTCTCTGGCGGCTAATCAGCAACATGTCGCTCAACTACTTGTCACTGAGCGATATCAACGCGTTGAAGGTCATCCTCGAAACCTACGACCTGCCGCGTTATCACGACCGGCAAGCATTGAAGATCAGCCAACGGCGGCTGGGGGCATTGCGGTCCATCAGTCATGTGGCCGTCGACCGCCTGCACCGTGGAATACCGTTTCGGGGATTGCGGGTCGACCTCAACATCGACGCCCAGGGCTTTCTGGGCCAGGGAGAAGCATTTGTATTCGCCTCGGTGCTCAACGAATTTTTTGCGCTCTACGCCAGCCTCAATGCTTACCACGAACTCAGAGTCATCAGCACACAAGGAGACGTGTACCTATGGCCACCCCGGATGGGCCAGCAGCCTCTGCTTTGACGGAACTCACTCGCGTCATCCGCGAGTATTCGTTGTTCCAGGCGGTCGTGCAGGTGCTCAAGCGCCTGCGCGACGCGCATCCTGCGTTGGATGACGACGCCTTGTATGACCGGTTGGAATTCCAGGCGAATCCAAGTCTTGGTTTTCCTGGCCACGATATCGAGCGGGTGGAATTTTTTGTTGAGCGCGGGCAGTTGCGCGCGCGTCTTCGCCTCAATGTGCTGGGCCTTTGCGGTGCGGGTTCGCCGCTGCCGGCTTTTTATGGCGAGCAGGCGTTCGCCGACGGGTTGGGCGGTCACGTAACTCGAGACTTCCTGGATGTGTTTCACCATCGTTTGCAGCGGCTGATGCTGCCGATCTGGCGCAAGTACCGCTACCGCGCGAGTTTCCAGAAAGGCGCAGTTGATGCTTTTTCCGAGCAGATGTTTGCGCTGATCGGGCTGAGGGGGCGACAAATCCGCACGGCGGCGCAAGTGGATTGCAAGCGACTGCTGCCGTACCTGGGCTTGCTTGGGTTGAGAGTGCATTCGGCTGCCTTGATCGAGACGGTGCTGCGTTACTACTTCAAGCACAACCGTTTGTTTATCGAGCAATGGGTTGAACGCACAGTGGTGATTGCTCACTTGCAGCGAAACCGCTTAGGCGTCACCCACAGCGCGTTGGGTTCGGACCAGGTGCTGGGAAGCCGGGTCGCGGATCGCAGCGGTAAGTTCAGGGTGCACATACAAAACCTGGACTGGGAGCGTTTTCATGGGTTTTTACCCACGGGGGCGGACTATCCGCAGTTGTGCTCGCTGGTTCGACTGACCGCACGGGCGCCCCTGGAATATGACCTGTGCCTGGTGTTGACCAGGGAGGAAATAAGGCCGTTGCGCATCGGCGAGCACAACGTCTGTCGATTGGGCTGGGCCAGTTGGCTGGCGCACGAGTGCGCCGATGGTGTGGTCATCGTGGCCGGCAATGCTCATTAGGGACGAGTGATTATGATGAATGTAGACCTGCAACAACTTATCAACACATTGACGCCCCTGGCCCGTCGAGATTTGGAGCGTTCGGCCGAACGTTGCGTGATGCGCGGTGGCAGCGACGTCCTGGTTGAAGACCTGCTGCTGGCCATGCTTGAACAACGGGATGGCCTGCTGGTGCGGGCCTTGGCCGATGCGCAGGTCGAGGCTGGCGAACTGGAAGCCGCACTGCAGCCCAAGGGGCAGGCGAGCGCGTCGCGCAATCCGGTGTTCGCCCCGGCCCTTGTGCAATGGTTGCAACAAGCGTTGATGGTGGCGCATCTGGAACTGCGCCAGACCGAAGTGGACCACGGTGCCTTGTTACTGGCGATCTTGCGTCACCCCCAGCACGCGGGCAGCGCCTATCAAAGGGTCTTGAGCCGTTTGGATACGCAGCGTGTGCTTGAGTTTACGTTGAGTCAGGTTGCCGCTATCCCCTCGTCAGCCAGGGGTGAGTCGTTGTTGGCGCGCTTTACCCATGACCTGACGAGCCAGGCCCATGAAGGGCGTATCGACCCGGTGTTGTGCCGTGACGTAGAGATTGCTCAGTTGATCGACATACTGATGCGCCGGCGCAAGAACAATCCGATTCTCGTCGGCGAGGCCGGGGTGGGCAAGACCGCCGTTGTCGAGGGTCTGGCCCTGCGCATCGTCAACTCACAGGTGCCGGAGCCCCTCAAGGCGGTACGGGTGCTCACGCTGGACATGGGCTTGCTGCAAGCCGGCGCCAGCATTCGGGGCGAGTTTGAACGCCGTCTCAAAGGCGTGATCGATGTGGTCAACGCCTCGCCGCAGCCTGTGATTCTGTTTATCGACGAGGCGCATACGCTGGTGGGCGCGGGCGCCCAGGCGGGTGGCGGTGACGCCGCCAACCTGCTCAAGCCGGCTCTGGCGCGCGGTGAACTACGCACCATCGCGGCCACCACCTGGTCTGAATACAAAAAATACTTCGAAAAAGACCCTGCCTTGGCGCGACGTTTCCAGCCGGTGCTGGTCGGCGAGCCCAGCGTGGAGCAGGCAATTTCGATCCTGCGCGGGCTGGCGCCGGTGTATGAAGCCAGCCATGGCGTGTATGTCCGTGACGATGCCGTTGTCGCGGCGGCTCACATGAGCGCCCGTTACCTGGCCGGGCGGCAGTTGCCCGACAAGGCCGTCGATGTACTGGATACTGCCTGCGCCCGCGCACGAATCAGCCAGGCAACCGCACCTGAGGCGCTCCAGCGCCTGAACGCCGAGCATGCTGAAGGCTTGCAGCAGCGCGAGGCAATGAGTCGAGACAAGGACACCGGGCTACCGGTGGACGAGCAATCCTTGTGCGCATTGAACGTGCGATTGGCGGCTGTCGAGATCGAACGTCGGGTTTTGGAGCAAGCCTGGCTTGAGTCGCAAGCGCGGGTCGAACCGGCGCGTGTCTGCCCGCGATTGGTGGCACAGGTCATCAGTGCCTGGACCGGTATTCCGGTTGAGCAGTTGGCACTTGAACACAGTGAAACAGTGTCTGGTTTTGCCGACGCGTTGCGCTCACGCATCCTCGGTCAGGAGCACGCGGTGCTGGCGCTCGACCGTAACCAACGCGCGGTCGCCACCGGTCTGAACAAGGCCGACGCTCCGGTTGGGGTGTTTCTGTTGGTGGGCCCAAGTGGCGTGGGCAAGACCGAAACGGCCCTGGCCCTGGCGGATTTGCTGTACGGCGGTGAGCGGTTTGTCACTACCCTCAATATGTCTGAGTTTCAGGAGAAGCACGCGCTGTCTCGGCTCATCGGTGCCCCGCCGGGTTATGTGGGGTATGGCGAGGGCGGGGTACTGACGGAAGCCGTGCGCCAACGACCTTACTCGGTGGTGCTGCTCGACGAGGTCGAAAAGGCCGATCCGGACGTACTGAACCTGTTCTATCAGATCTTCGACAAAGGGTTGGCCAATGATGGCGAAGGCCGAGAGATCGACTTTCGTAACACGCTGATCCTGATGACCTCCAACCTGGGCAGCGAATGCATCGTCGATCTATGCGCAGGGGGCCGGCGGCCAGATCCGCAGGTGTTGCAAGACGCGATACATCCGCTGCTACGCGATTACTTCAAGCCGGCGCTGCTGGCGCGCATGCGTGTCGTGCCCTATTACCCGGTTGTAGGTGAAGTGCTGCATGACCTGGCAAGGCTCAAGCTGGACCGCCTGGGGCAACGGCTGAAACTGCGCAACCTGGCGTTCGGTTACACGCGCGAACTGATCACCTATATGGCCGAGCGTTGCAACCACTGGGACAGCGGTGCGCGGTATATCGACCAATGGATCGAGATCCACCTGTTGCCCCAGATGGTTGATCGCCTGTTGGAGGCAATGGCCTGCGGCGAAACCCTGTCGCGGGTCCATGCATGCCTGGATGCCGGCGGGCAACCGACCTGTGAGTTCAGCCAATGAGCGACAATCTGTTTGCCCAATTGCCCCATCCCTTGGACTACGCCGATGTGCTGCTCACCTGGTTCGCTCGCTTGGGTATCGACGCTGACGAGACCACATTAGCGCAGCTCTGTGTGACGGCTGCGGCACAACTAAGCCAGTGCGAACTTGCCCAATTGTATTGGCGCGACGAGGTGACAGGGCGCCTCGACCTGATTGCCCAGCATTTGCCCGGCGCACTGGCGCTTGGCGAGCCGGCAAGTAGCCATGACTTCCAGCATGAGCAATTGCTGCACTATGTCCTCAGCCAGGGCCACTCTTTGAGCCTGGAGGACCTGGCCAACAGCGTCTACGAAAGTGCCTTTCTGCCGGCCGCGAGGTTGCCCTGGCAGGCGTTGTCATGCGTGCCATTGTCGGGGCGGCGCGCGAGCGTGACGGGCCTGTTGTTATGCGCCAGCCAGCGTCCCCGATCCTTGCAGGGCCATGGCCCGTCATTGCGGTTGCTGGGGAGTTTCGCCTTGAACCAGCTGGGCGTTTTGAAGGGGCTGTGCCTTGTGCAAAGCGCTTCCCCGACAAAACCTGGCACGCCGGTCGCCCGGACGGCGTATGGGCTGATCGGCAACAGCACAGCCATGGACGAAACCTACCGTTTGATTGGCAAGGTGCTGAACACCTCGTACACAGTTTTGCTGCGCGGCGAGACCGGGACCGGAAAAGAGGTGGTGGCGCGGGCCATTCACGCCAGCGGGCCGCGTAGCGGCAAAGCCTTTGTGGTGCAGAACTGCGCCGCCTTTCCCGAAGGGTTGCTGGAAAGTGAACTGTTTGGCTATCGCAAGGGTGCGTTCACCGGCGCCGAGCGTAACCATGCAGGGCTGTTCGACGCCGCGCATGGCGGAACATTGCTGCTGGACGAAATCGGCGATATGCCGCTGTCATTACAGGCCAAGTTGCTGCGGGTGTTGCAGGAGGGCGAAATCCGTCCGTTGGGAGCCAGTGCAGCCCACAAGGTCGATGTGCGCATCATCGCCGCGACCCATCGCGACCTCGCTGCAATGGTGGCCGAAGGCAGCTTCCGTGAGGATCTCTACTACCGATTGGCGCAATTTCCCATCGAACTGCCGGCCTTGCGTCAGCGGGGCGGTGATGTGTTGCTGTTGGCGCGAGAGTTCGCGCAAACAGCGTGTACGGCACTCGGCTGTACGTCGGTGCAGTGGTCCAGTGCGGCCTTGGATCAACTGTCGAGCCATGCTTTCCCCGGCAATGTGCGCGAACTCAAATGCCTGGTGGAACGTGCCGTACTGCTCTGCGATGACGGTGTGATCTTGCCCGCGCATTTGTGCCTGTCGCCAGCGCCGACTGCCATGGCCCTCGATGCAACGTTGCGCCAACGCCTGGAGCGGGTTGAGCGGGTATTTTTGATCGACTGCCTGCACAAGAACCGTGGCAACCGAACCCGCACCGCCCGTGAGTTGGGGGTTGCGCGCCGCACGCTGCTGTACCGCCTGGCACGTCTGAATATTCCCTGCAGCGATGCCCGAGGGGAAGGCTGAATGGTGCGCGCATGGACCTGGTGCTTCGACGCCAGCCTCATTTTCCTGGGAGATACCTGATGCTTCTTCGCCCCTGGCACGCCTTGGTGCTTGTGTTGTGTTTGCTGAGCGGTTGTAACGGCAATTACGTTTTTGATGATGCTGATTACCGTGCGCTGGGTGACTCCCAGGCGCCCCGTCGAGGCCATTGAGTTGGGAAAACCTGCCATGCAGTTAGTGTTTGAGGTGTGTGATAGCGGGAGCGGCGAACCGCCGGCCCGCAAGCTTTTCGACGGCGTCGGCGGCGTGATCGGGCGTGGGGCTGGGTGTGACTGGGTGATTGCCGATCCCGATCGCTTGCTTTCCAGTCTCCATGGTTTGGTCGGTTACCGAGACGGCCAATACTTTCTCACCGATATCAGCAGCAATGGTATCGGCGTGTCTGGCAGCACTGGAGCGGTTGTGCAAAGGCCAGGCGCGTCTGATCAGCGAAGGTGATGTGTACCAGTTGGGGGCGGTGAGCATTCGCGCTCAACTGATAGGGCAGGGGGCGCATTATGACCGGCCGGCCTTTGCCGGCAACGAGACGATTCCCGACGATGCGTTTCTGATACTGGACCCCTTGCACGGCCTGGAGCGTGAGCAACCGGGCAGCGAGTTACCCGAGCATCTGGATGCATCGGAGCCCCGTGCAGAAGTGCCCGGAGGCCTGCTTTCCCACGGTGCCGTAGAACAAGACCACTTGATCGTGCCGAGTTGGGCCGAACCCGCCAGCCCTGGGCCTTCCAGTGCGGCGCAGACCGTTACGACGCCTGCAGGTGAAGGGTTCTGGTCACAGTTCGGCGCTGTGCTGGGCGTGGAGATGGATGCACTCGATACCCTGGGGCGCGAAGCCCTGGCGATCAAGGTGGCGAGACTGTTCAGGCAAACCATCGAAGGGTTGCAGCAGAGCCTGCGGACCCGCGATGAGCTCAACAGTGAGTTGAACCTGGACGGCACAGCGCTGGCGCGCACGCGCCGCAACCCCTTGCAAGATTGCGGCGACACACAGGCAGCCTTGGCGTCGCTGTTGGGCGCAGGCGATTCGGGCCAACTGCCTGCCGAATTGGCGATCGCCCAGGCGTGCCGGGAGATGCAAATTCACCAATTGGCCTTGGTCGTGGCCTGCCGTGCAGCGGTGCGCAGCGCGCTCGCGACGTTTGCCCCCGGCCATCTGCTGCTCTGCTTCGAACGTGAGGGCAACCCGCCCCGGTTCGCTACCGACGGCGCTCGTTGGCGGGCATACCAACGCCATTACATGCGCCTGAGCGAGGAGCACCCCTTGGGCGAGCAGCTGTTACGCAACGACTTTTCCAAAGCGTATGAGGAGCAGGTGCGTCTCGTCGGCGCCCTGCATGCGGCTTATCCGGGATGACAATCATGTATCGAGCCACCTTTATATCAATGCTGCTTGCCCTGGGCCTATTGACCGGTTGTGGCAGCCTTTCACCGTTTTCAACCTTGACCAAGCTCGACCTGAGCTTGACGGCCAGCGACACAGTCAACCCCGATCTTCACGGCCGGCCCTCTCCGGTGGTCGTGCGCCTGCTTGAGTTGCGGCACCCGGCGGCGTTCGAAAATGCTGACTTCTTCAGCCTCTATAGCCACGCCGAGCAGGCACTGCCCAAAGACTGGGTCAACAGCGAAGAGCTGGAGTTGCGCCCCGGTGAACAGCAGGTGCTCAAGCTCAGCATCGAACCGCAGAGTCGTTATATCGGCGTGTTGGCAGCCTATCGCGACCTGCCGCATGTGCAATGGCGCCTGGTACTGCCCGTTACCCGGCAGCAACTGACGCGCGCGCAGTTGTTACTTGACGAGTCGGGGGTTCGCGCTGTCGGCCCTCAAGCCGGCCGGTCGGAGAACTGAAATGCAGATTGATAAAGTCATCTGGCGGGAGGGCATGCTGCTGCGTCCGCAGCACTTGCAGCACAACGACCGTTATTACCATCAACAGCTCAACCGTAGCCGCTTGCTGAGCAGGGATGGCTGGGGGTTCCTGACGCTGGACATCGATGTGCAGTACCTGAATCTGGGCAAGCTGGTCGTCAACCAGGCCAGCGGGGTATTTCCCGATGGAAGCCTGTTCGAATTGAACAACACCATGCCGCCGCTGGTGTTGCAGGTACCCGCCGACACCGCTGGGCAAGCCGTGTTCCTGGCGTTGCCCCTGGCCATCGGCAATCAACTGGACGTGCGCCAGCCAGAGCAAAGCGATGTGCTGGCGCGTTATGTGAGTTACGAAACACAGATCGCAGACTCGAATGTCGGTATGAACGCTCACTGCCAGATCCACTGCGCCCGCCCGGATCTACACCTGCAATTGGGGGAACAACCCAGTGATTCGCTGCATGTGAAGCTCCAGGTAGCCCAGGTGCTCGATTCCACGCGAGAGGCCGGCGTACAGCTGGACGCGGACTTCGTACCGACGTTTATTTATGTGCAGAGCGCCGGCTATGTGTCGTCATGCGTCAAGGAGGTGGTCAGCCTGCTGGCTGCCCGAGGCGATGCGATTGCCGCCCGCGTCCAGGGCAATGGAGGTTCGGCCGGTGCCCAGCTCGGCGACTTTCTGATGCTGCAACTGATCAATCGTACCGAGGTGCTATTGCGTCACTACCTGAGCCAAAACCAGGTGCGTCCGGAGGCGGTGTACCGGGTATTGCTGTCGATTCTCGGTGAGCTGTCTACCTTCGCCGTCGACGACAAACGCGCGCAGGTGGAAGGGTGTTATCGGCATGGAGATCAGGGGGCGAGCTTTCGTGGGCTAATGGACGGTATTCGCAAGGTGCTGTCAGCGGTGCTGGAACAGCACGCCATCGAACTCCCGCTGGAAGCACGGCAATACGGGGTGCTGGTGTGCCCCGTAAGCGATCTGAAATTGTTGGGCGCGGCAACCTTCATTCTGGCGGCAACCGCCCACTGCGATTCGGAAGAACTGCGCCACCGTTTGCCCGCGCATCTCAAGGTCGGACCGGTTGAGCGCATACGTGAGCTGGTCAATCTGCACCTGGCCGGTATCAAGGTAAAACCGCTGCCGGTGGCGCCACGCCAGATTCCGTTCCATGCCGGCAAGACCTATTTCATGCTCGAACTCAGTGCCCGGGATATCACGCAACTGGAACAGTCCGGCGGTTTTGCCTTCCACGCCAGCGGCGAGTTTGCGGCGCTTGAACTCAACTTCTGGGCCATCAGGAACTGAACGCCATGACCATGGACAGCGAATACCCGCAGGACGAAAAAACCGTTCTGCTCGACCGCCAGGGTCGTGCCCCGGCGCAGGCGGCGGTGACGGATTACCCCTCGCCACCACGCTTTGAGCAATTGGAAGACCGGATGATCTACACCGCCAGCCTGCAAGGCGCCCAGGGTTTCAAGATGGGGCCCAATGCTCTGGTGGCAGCCGCCTGGGACCTGCTGTCACAGGTTGTTGAACTCAGAAGCAGCACCGCTCGGGAGAGCTTGCAGAGCCTCAATGACCGACTGTCGTCGGCCATCACCGCGTTTGAAGCACATGCCCTGCACCAGGGCGTAGCGAACAGCCAGGTGATGTCCGCGCGTTACGTGCTGTGCAGCGTAATTGACGAAGCGGTCGTCACCACTGCATGGGGTAGTCGTAGCCACTGGTCGAAGACGAGCCTGCTGAGCCGCTTTCATAACGAAACCTTCGGTGGCGAAAAGTTTTTCCAACTGCTGGAGCGGCTGAGCCGCGATCCGGTCAAGCACGTGGCCATGCTCGAGTTGATGTACCTGTGCCTGTCGATGGGGTTTGAAGGTAAGTATCGGGTTATGGAGCGGGGAGGGGCGCAGCTCGAGGACATCCGAGATGCCTTGTATCGACAGATCCGGCATGTACGCGGCGAGCGCCTGCCGATATTTACCCCCGCGAACGCAGGGCGCGTGCCAGGCGCGCGGCTGCGCATTGTGTCGGCCACCTGGGTCGCTGTTTTGGCGTGTGCCGGTTTGCTGGCGATGTACTCGGGGTTTGCCTGGGTCTTGGGTAATGAGCGCGTGACGGTGCTGCAACTTTTTCAACCTTTGGCGCCGGATCAGACGCGGACGCCCTTGTAACGCTGGGAGCAATGAATGAACGCATTCTTCAAGGGCGCGGGCACCGTGCTGCGCAAAAGTTGGGTCTGGAGCCTGTTGCTGGTGCTGTCCAGCGCACTGCTGGTGTGGTTTTTTGGGCCGTTGCTGGCAGTGGCTGACCACCGGTTCTGGCAGGGCTCGACGGCTCGCCTGGTGACCATCAGTGGGTTGTTTCTGCTGTGGGGGCTGGCGATGGTCGTGGTGGGCGCGCGCCGTACTGCACGACTGAAGCAGCCTGAGTACCAGGAGCGGTATCAACGCACGGGGCTGATCGACGACGAACAAAGGCAGGTGCGCGGGCGTTTCAAGGAGGCCCTGCACACGCTGAAGACTACCCGTCGCTATGCGCAGCGCAGCGACCGTTGGCGTAACGCCTTGCCCTGGTACCTATTGATTGGCCAGCAGGGCAGTGGCAAGACCGGTGTCCTGGCCGCCGGAGGGCTGCACTTGCCATTGGATCGGGGCGAGTCGGTGCCCCCAGGTACAACCGCGTATTTTGACTGGTACTTGGCCGACGAAGCGGTGATGGTCGAGAGCGCAGGGCGATACCTGGATCAACCTGAAGGTGCGGTGGACGGCGCGGGCTGGTCGACGTTTCTGGGGTTGCTCAAGTCGCGGCGTCGGGCGCGCCCGCTCAATGGCGTGGTGGTGACGTTGGCGGTAGAGACGCTGCTTGGCAGCAATGAGCATGACCTGGATTTGCATGCACGCCACGTGCGCACCCGCTTACAGGATATCCAACAGAGATTGCACCTGGACGTGCCGATCTATCTGGTGCTGACCCAGGCGGATCGACTGCCCGGCTTCACTGAGTTCTTCGACGCGCCCCAGGGTGACAGCGCAGATGCGGTATTGGGCGTGTATGTCGGCGCAGGCAACACGGGGACCGCAATGGCCGAGGTCCGCCAGGCGTTCGAGGGGTTGCTGCAACGCCTTGTGGCAGAGCTGACTGCGCGCTTGCAGCACGAGCGTAACCTTGAGCGTCGTGGCCAGATGCTTGATTTTCCTCGGCACGTTGCGCAAATCGGCGAACGCCTGTGCCAGTTCGTGGAGTCTGCGTTTTCCGCTCATCGTTTCCAGCACATCAATGGGTTGCGTGGCGTTTACCTGACCTGTGCGCAGGCGGGTGAGCGACGTGCCTACTTCATTCAGGGGTTATTCAACCGGGTGATCTTTGCCGAGGCCGATCTTGCCGGGCTGCATGCGTCGGAGCGCCAACGCATCCGGCGACACCAGGGGCTGTTGGCGCTGGCGGCGTCCCTGGTGCTCGCCGGGGCGGGCGGGCTATGGGCTCACAGCTACGGGCTCAACCACCAGCGCCTGATGCGGTTGGCGGAACTGACTCAACCACTGTCGCCCGCCGATGCCGGTTTGGACGCTACCCTGGCGTTGCTGCCGTTGCTGGACAGTCGTTTGGCTGCAATGCGGTTGTTCCCGGCGGCGCAGGACAGTCAGTGGCACGAGCGGGCCGGCTTGTATCAAGGTGAACCAAGCCGCCCACTGCTGACCCGGGCCTATGCAGAGGCGCTGCATCAGCAGTTGCTACCCTTGCTGACCGCGCTGCTCGAAGAACAGGTGCGCGCCGACCTGGGGGATCGCGAGGCGCTGCCGGACAGCTTGCGCGCCTACCTGATGCTCAGCCTGCGCGAGCGTCGCGACAACGCATGGCTGGCGCGGCGCATGGCCGGTTATTGGTCGCAGCGTTATGCCGGGAATGCCTCGGCGCAGAACCGCTTGAATGAACACCTCGCGCAGCTATTAGAGCAACCCTTCGTGGCGTCCTTGAACACTGCGCTGGTGGCAGACGCTCGCCAGGACCTGCGTGGAGAGTCATTGGCGCAAGGGGTCTATCGGGTGCTGCGCGAACAAGCCCGCGACCTGGAACCTTATCGTCTGGTAGAAGGCCCCGGATTTGCCGCTGCGGAGCAACCTATCCCCGGTTTCTACACCAAACGGTATGTGCAGTATTTTGAAAAGCAGGGCCCCAGGCTGGTCAATGCCATTGCCCAGGATAATTGGCTGCTGGGAGAAAACGGCGACCTCAGCGCCATGGACCTGCGCCAATTGATGCTGGTGCTGGAACAGCGCTATTTCAGCGAGTACGCCGACGCCTGGAGCCAGGCCATCAGCCAAGTCCGCCTGCAGCCGAGCGACGGCCTCAAGCAGCATGCCGATGAGCTGGCCAGCCTGGCGTCAGCCCAGTCGCCGTTGGTGCAACTGTTGCAACGGGTGAGGGAAAACACCCGATTGCTGCCGGGTGATCGCGCTGAAGCCATCAGCCAGCAGGTAGGCGAGTTGGCCGCACAGGTTCCGTTCGAGGGGGCCAGCGTGCTGGCCGGCCGCGTGCCAGGGCAGGCGACGCCTGATACGGCGCGACGCGCATTGCAACGGCGCTTCGAACCGTTGCACCGCTTGCTCGACACCGAGCAGAACCCAGGCGTCGAACTGACACAGGCGTTGCGGCTACTCGATGAATGGCAGCAGCAACTGGCGGCCCTTCACCGCGAGGGCGCACCCGAACAGGCGGCATTCAACCTGGTCAAGCATCGTATGGAGGGGCAGTTGCCATTGTTGGGCAAGGTGCGTGATACCGCGGTGCGTCTGCCGTCGCCGCTCAAGGGGTGGTTCGAAGGCATTGCCGACGACAGTTGGCGGTTGCTGCTGGAGGATGCCTATGTGTTTATGAATCAGCGTTATCAAAGTGAGGTGTATGGTTTTTATGCTAAGGCGATTCAACGCCGCTACCCGTTCAATGCCCATGCCGGCAGCGATGTCGCCCTCGGTGACTTCCAGGAGTTTTTCAAGCCTCGGGGAGGCATGGCACGCTTTTATGACCATTACCTGCGGCCCTTCGTAAGTGCCGAGGGCGGCCGCTATCGCTTGCGCGGCCTGGATGGCCGCAGCCTGCCGGTGTCACGTTCGTTGTTGGAACAACTGGTGAAAGTACACATGATTCGCCAGGGTTTTTTCAGTGAAGAGCAGGGGGAGTGGGCCGTTCGATTCACGTTGGCACCCTATAGCCTGGATCAGGCGGTCAGCCGTGCGGTGCTGCGCATTGGCGATAAACAGCTTGAGTACCGGCATGGTCCGATCGTGCCCATGGCATTCCATTGGCCAAGCGACGCGGACAACGGCCGCAGCAGCCTGGTGCTGGAGCGGGGTATGGAGCGGCCGCTGGGGATCGAAAAGAACAGTGGGCCGTGGTCGTTGTTCCGGTTTTTGGACTTGATGCACAGCGAGCCCGCCAGCGGTCGCGATGCACAAGTGCTCAAGGCCGATCTCGGAGGGCTGCGCGCTAACTTCCTGCTCACCAGCCAGCGCAATCCCGGCCCGTTTCAGATGGCCGCATGGCGCACCTTTCGCCTGCCGGAGCAGCTGTGAGCCAGATGCCTGCCCGCTGGCGCAGCATTGGGCGTACGTCACGCGGCAAGATGCGTGCTCGCAACGAGGACGCGTTCTTTGACGGCCCACAGCGTGGTTGTTGGGCGGTCGCCGACGGCATGGGCGGCCACCGTGCCGGGGATGTGGCCAGTCAGTGGGTCATCAGCAGCCTGGCGGCGTTGCCAGGCCAGGGCAGCCTCGATGAGCGGGTCGAGGCGGTGCGGCGATGCTTGCGATGGCTGGACTGCCGGCTTGGGCAGCCGGCGCAGCAAGCCGGCGAGGGCATCATGGGCAGCACGGTGGTCGTGCTGTTGTTGGACGGTCAGCGCGCGGCCTGCGTCTGGGCGGGGGACAGTCGCTGCTACCTATGGCGTGGGCGGCGCCTGTACCAGCTGTCGCGGGATCATTCTCTGCGCCAACACCTGATGGACACCCAGCAACTGAGCCCGGAACAGGCTCGGGCCCATCCGGATGCCAGGGCGCTGACCCGTGCCCTCGGCGGTCGACAGCCTCTGAGCCTGGAGGTACTGGAGCTCAGTACGCATCCTGGGGATGTATTTTTGTTGTGCAGCGACGGGTTGTATCAGGGGCTCAGCCATGGCGAGTTGGGCCGTGCGTTGAATGCGGGCACTCCCCGGCAGGTGGTGGACCGGTTGTTTGCCGACGCGTTGCGTGGGCCGGCCCGCGACGACCTGACGGCCGTGGTGGTTCAACCATGAGCGCGCGCATCGGCCCGTCGACCCTGCTTGCGGGCCGTTACCAGCTTGAGCGGGTATTGGGTTCTGGCGGTATGGGGGTGGTCTATCGTGCCCGTGACCTGCTGCACGAGGCGTTCGGCGAGCCCGATGCGCGGGTGGCGCTGAAACTGTTGGGCGAAACGCTGACTGAGTCGTGCGATGGCCATGTGTTGCTGTACAGCGAGTTCGCACTGACCCGAAGCCTGCGACATGAGCACGTGGTGCGCCTGTTTACCTTCGAGGTCGACACCGCTTGCCAGGCGGCGTTTTTCACCATGGAGTTACTGCAAGGCCTGACCCTGGACCGCTTGCTGCTGGAATGCCCGGATGGGTTGCCCTGGCACGAGCTGCAACCCTTGGCCTTGCAGCTGCTGGATGCGCTGGCGTCCGTCCACCAGCAAGGCGTTGTGCACGGGGACGTAAAGCCGACCAACATTATGGTGGGCGAGCAGGGCGTGCGTTTGTTCGATTTTGGCCTGGGCCATGCCCAGGCGCAGCAGGCCGCCGGGCTGCCCGGTTTGAACCGCAGCCGTTTGAACGCCTGGACCCCTGCCTATGCGGCACCGGAACTGATAGCCGGCGCGTACCCGTGCGCGAGTACCGACCTGTATGGCGCGGCCTGCGTACTCTTTGCGTTGGCCCGTGGGCGTGTGCGGCAGCTCAATGAACCCCTGCACCGGCCTCGTCAATTGCCAAGACACTGCTGGCCGGCACTGCGTTCGGCGTTGGCCACGGACCCGGCGTATCGAACCCTGAGCGCCGCCGAATTACGCGAAGCGCTGGGCGGGCAGCGGCACCGCGGGTGGCTGTGGTTTGAGCGTTAACCGGCCAAGTCATGCAACTTGCAGTATTCGTCCCATCCCAGGCCGGCCATCTGGGCCACTTCCTTGTGCACTTCCAGGCGCTGGGTCTCGAAGGCTTCGGGGGAGTCCGCCGTGAGCTTGAGGGTTAATTCCCAGGCAAATAGCCCTTGGCGTTCCGCCTCGGCTTCGAAGGCTTCATGCAGCCGTTCGGCGCGATACTGCGCCTGGGTTTCACCCTTGGCCTGGGCGGCGAGCGGGTTCAGGGTGTCCAGCTCCGCTGCGACGTCGGGGTGCTCGTTGAGGAATCGGTCCAGCGCGCGCTGGTGGTTATCGCCAGGTGGTGACAAGCGTGTGCTCCAAATCAGGTGGAACAAGGCCCGCGTGCCGGGCCGCATGACAGCGGACGCGGCTGCGTAAGGGTGGATTTACCCAGGCATGTATCGGGCGGTGCGCGAACAATACCAGATAGGCGCTCAGTACCCGAGCGGGGCCCGCGAGGCGCTGCCCGTCGAGGCGGTCACTCATTGCGCAAAAATGACCCGTATACCGGGCAAAAGGCTTTCGCTTCCAGTGCCATGACGTGTAGCGTTAGCCCCGGAGTTTCCGGCCCTGCCTTGCAAGGGCAGTGGGCGATGGGCAGAGGGATGTGTCATGGCGCAAACGCTATTCAAACTTTTCTTTACCCAGCGTCTGGCTGCTTTGGCCGGTACCGAGTCGTTACGCGCGATCCGCGAAGGGCTGTTGTGGATCCTGCCGTGCCTGTTGGTCTCGGCTTTTTTTCTGATCCTGTCCGAATGTGCGCGGGTGTTGGGTGTTGATCGACAGGTCGTGGCTTTTCTTGCGGGGCTGCACAACCAGATCAGCTCGGTGATCCCGCTGCTGGTGGCCGCGTCCATTGGTTATATGCTGGCGATCCAGTATCGCCTGCCGCAGTTGCCGGTGGCGTTCCTGTGCCTGGCCCATGTCGTGGTGGCCACGTATATCCTGCGCGAATACCCGCGTGCTTCGGCGACCTTCGTGCTGTTTATCGCCATCGCTTCGCCGCTGTTGAATGTGCCGGCCATTGCCTGGCTGCACCGCTACCGCTGGACGCGCCTGGTCAATGAGGACCTGGTGGGGCACAACCTTAGAGGTACGATCAATATGGTGGTGCCTGGCGCCATCACCGCGCTGGCGCTGGTGGTGGTGCTGTCCTTGCTCCTGCAGGTGCCCTATGTGGGGCAGTTGCAGGGGCCGCAGGTGCTGGATGCCCTGGAGTCGCCTTACGGCAGTGGTTTGTTTACCACCCTGATGAACTCGCTGTTGTGGTTTTTTGGCATTCACGGCGTGTACGCCCTGCAGCCGTTGTTCGATGTGCTGGACCAGGCAGTGGTGCTCAACGGTGCCGCATTGGCGGCGGGCGAGCCGATCAAGTATGTGCTCAACAGCGGCCTGCTCGGCAGTTTTGCCTTTATCGGCGGCTCGGGCGGCGCGTTGTGCCTGTTGCTGGCGATCCTGCTGTTTTCCAAAAGCCAGTCGATGCGCCTGGTGGCGATAGCGAGCTTGCCGCTGTCGTTGTTCAACGTCAGTGAGGTGTTGCTGTTCGGCTTGCCAATCATCCTCAACCCACGCTTGTTCATCCCTTTTCTGGTGGTGCCCGCCTTGAACGCCATGGTGGCGCTGAGCGTGGTGCAACTGGGGTGGGTGTCCCCGGCGGTGGCCAGTGTGCCGTTCACCGCACCGGTGCTGCTCAATGCCTACCTCAGCACTCATGGCGACCTGGCGGCGGTGGCGTTGCAAGTGACGCTCCTGGGGCTGGGAACCCTGGTATATGCGCCCTACGTGCGGGCGATTCATCGCCAGCCCGCCGAGGGTGGCACGGTGTATCTCAAGTCGCTGGACATGACCTTTCGTGGCCTGGAAGAAAAAGGCCGCTTGCGCGAGCTGGACCCGGTGCTGGCATCCCACAAAGTCCTGGCGCGCCAAGCCAACGAGCTGAGCCGTATCCAACAGATCAGCGACTATGAGTTCTATCTCGAATTCCAGCCGCAAGTCTCGACCCGCACCGGCCTGTGCACCGGTTGCGAAGCGTTGATGCGTGCGCGGGACGCCCAGGGCACCGTGCATTCGCCGTGGGAGTTCCTGCAGTGGCTGGCGCAGGCGCGGTTGATGCCGGATGTGGATGTGTGGGTGGCGTCCCAGGCGGTTCGCCAGTACCAGAAATGGCAAAAGCTGGGCTTTGCCTTGCCGATGACCATCAATATTTCCAGCGCCACCCTGACCGACGCCGGCTACGGCGAACGCCTGGTGGAGATCCTGGCCCAGGCCCACGGGCAGGTGTCGGTGGAAATTACCGAAGACGCGCTGGTCAGTGATATCCAGGCCACGCGCCACACCATCCAGAAGTTGCAGGCCATCGGCGCCAAGGTCTATATCGACGATTTCGGCACCGGTTTTTCGGCTTTGAGTTACCTGCACCAGTTTCCCGTGGATTTCATCAAAATCGATCGCAGTTTCGTGGTGGCCCAGCACGACCCCAAGGGCGCCCAGGTGCTGACCGGCATGCTGCGTTTTTGCGAGGCGCTGAACCTGGGGGTGGTGGTCGAAGGGGTCGAGACCGCCGAGCAGCTGGCCTTCTTGAATACCGGCACCGAGTTGTTTATCCAGGGCTGGTATTTCAGTAAGGCACTGCCGGGCGATCAGGTGGAGGGTTTTGTGCGCGAGCGCGTGGCCCTGGCCGACACCTAGGCTGATTCGTAGCCGCGTCGCGTCTGTTCGATTTCCTCGATCAAGCCCTCGATGCCCGTGAGGCGCGCTCGGTTGTCGTGATCCCAAGGGTGGAAACCCGGTTTGAAGTAGTGCAGCCACGGCCGCAGCATCCGTGGGAAAACCCCCTTGGGGCCATACAGAAACTTCAGCATGCGCCAGAAGCCCTTGAGCAGCCCACCTGCCTTGCGGTCGGCGATCAACAGGCGCAGGTGGAAGTCCAGCACCACCAGCCAGAAGAACACCGTGGTGGTCAGCATTGTGCCGGTGCGCAGCAGGTAGCGCTTGGGGCCGGGCTTGATCACCGTGTTCCACACATCAAACGCTACGGCCTTGTGCTCGGTTTCTTCGAGCGCGTGCCAGTACCACATCTGTTGGTAGCCCTTGAGCGAATCGCCGAAGCGCGTCGGGTCGCTGAGCAGGATCTCGGCAAGCATCGCGGTGTAATGCTCAAGGGCGATGGTGATGGCCAGGTTGAAGGCCGGCGGGCAGTGTTTTTTTTGCAGGTCGAGGATAAATTTCAGGCGCCGGTCGAGGGTGTGTGCCGGCAGGCCGGCGGCCTGCATCAGGTCGTTGTAGGCCACATGTTCGCGGCTGTGCATGGCCTCTTGGCCGATGAAACCCTGGATCTGCTGTTTCAATTCAGGATCATCGATGCGCTGGCGGTAGTGGCGCACGCTGTCCATGAAAAACAGTTCGCCTTGGGGAAACAGCAGCGATAACGCGTTGAAGAAATGCGTGATGAACGGGCCTTGTTCATGCCAGTCCTTGATGCGCTCGGCAGGCAGGGCAAAACGGAGGTCGCGGCGGATGGGCAGCATAGTGCGTGCTCCTGTTCAGAGACGGGTCTCGTCGTTGGTTTCAAACACCGGTCGGCGTTGCTTGGGTGCCATGCGCTTGCTGGCGAACACCACCAGCGCTTGGTAGGCCGCCGGCAGGCAACGGGCGAGCAGGTCGAGGAAATACGCATCGCGGCCGATCAGTACGCGGCGTTTGTTCTTACGCACGCCGTGCAGGATGACCCTGGCGGCCTGATCGGCGTCGGTGATGAAGAGTTTTTCGAAGTCGGCGCGGGCCTGTTGTTCGCTGTGGATCAGGAAACCGGTCATGTTCGCGTCGATGCGGCTGCTGCGGCAGATATCGGTACGGATGCCGCCGGGGTGTACGCAGGTGGCCGATACGCCGCAGCGTTGCAGGTCCAGTTCCTGGCGCAAGGCTTCGGTAAACCCGCGCACGGCGAACTTGCTGGCGTTGTAACCGCTCATGCCGGGTTGGGCAAACAGGCCGAACACGCTGGAGGTGTTGATCACATGGCCGTCGCCGCTGGCCTTCAAGTAAGGCAGGAAGGCCTTGGTGCCATGGACCACGCCCCAGAAGTTGATGCCGATAATCCATTCCAGGTCGGCATAGTCCACGCCTTCCACGGTACTGGACAGCGCCACCCCGGCATTGTTGAACACCAGGTTGACCTGGCCGTGCTCTGCCACGCAGCGCGCGGCCCAGTCCTCCATGGCCTGGCGATCGGACACATCCAGCACTTGGAGGGTGATGATGACTGGCGCCAGGGTCGAGGACTTGATCAGGGCCAGGGTTTGTTCCAGCCCCTGAGCGTTTTTGTCCGCCAGCGCCAGGTGGCAACCTTCCCGCGCCAATGCCAGGGCCAAGGCGCGCCCCATGCCGGATGCCGCGCCGGTGATGGCCGCCACGCGACCGTTGAATGTTTTCATGACAACCTGCCTTCTGCGCTGGGATAGGGCGCCGTGGCAGGGCGCGCGGGTGGGCTGACCGGCAACTGCTCGGTCACATAGTCCTTGAGCGCAAACTGGCGGGTGACCTGCTTGAAGCGCCATGTCGAGCCGGGCCACAGGGTGGTGTTCTTGCCGGTGCGAGGGTCGAGGTACCAACTCTGGCAGCCGCCGGTGTTCCAGATGGTGCGCTTGAGTTTGTCTTGCAGTTGGCGGTTGTAGGCCTGTTCCACGGCAGGTTTGACGTCCACCGTGGCGATGCGCTGACGCTGCATGTGTTTGAGCGCGTCAAGGATGTAGGTCACCTGAGCCTCGATCATCAGGATCATCGAGTTATGCCCCAGGCCGGTGTTGGGCCCGATAATCAGGAACAAATTGGGATAACCCGGCACCGTGGTGCCTTTATAGGCATGGGCACCCTCGCGCCAGGTGTCCATCAGGTCCACGCCGTCACGCCCGATGATGCAATCGCGGGGCAGCGGGTCGCTGGCCTGGAAACCGGTGCCGAAGATCAGGCAGTCGGCCGGGTGCTTGATGCCGTCGGCGGTGATCACGCCATCGGCTTCGATGCGTAATACGTGGTCGGTGATCACCTCGACGTTGCTGCGCGACAACGCCGGGTAGTAGTCATTGGAGATCAGTACGCGTTTGCAGCCGATGGTGTAGTCCGGCGTCAGGGTTTTGCGCAGGGAAGGGCGTGCCACTTGCTTGTACAGGTGGCGCAGGGCGATCTTCTGCACCATTTTCATCAGCCGCGGGTGCAAGGTAAAGCCCACCACGCGACCTTCCAGAGCCCAGTAAAAAGCCCCGCGTACCAGGCGTTGCGTGAAGGGCAAGTGCTTGAACAACCAACGTTCGAGCGGGGCAATGGCGCGGTCGGGCTTGGGCATGATCCACGGCGGGGTGCGCTGGAACAGATCGAGGTGGGCCACCTGCGGCGCAATCTGCGGCACGAATTGAATGGCGCTGGCGCCGGTGCCGATCACCGCCACGCGCTTGCCTTTCAAGGAGTAGTCGTGGTCCCACTGCTGCGAGTGGAAGCGTTTACCCTTGAAGCTGTCGAGCCCCGGAATATCCGGCAACGCCGGGCGCGACAAGCCGCCCATCCCCGACACCAGCACCCGCGCACTCACCTGGCGGCCATCGCTGAAGCTCAATTGCCAGCGTTGCTGCTGCTCATCGAACACCGCCCGTTGCAGGGCCATGCCAAACCGCAGGTAGGGCGCCAGTTCGAAGCGCTTGGCGCACTGCTCAAGGTAGGCGCGGATTTCGGCCTGAGGCGCGAACTGCCGCGTCCAGTCAGGGTTGGGCGCAAACGAAAACGAATACACATGGGACTGCACATCGCAGGCGCAACCGGGGTAGTGGTTGTCCCGCCAGGTGCCGCCGAGGGTGTCGGCCTGCTCGGCGATAAAAAAATCGTTGAAGCCGGCTTCTTTTAACCGGATCGCCATGCACAGGCCGGCAAAGCCCGAGCCGATGATGGCAACGTCGATTGAATCACTGTGGGCATTCATAGGCGGTCCTTGGTGGGCATCGGATGTGCTCCTGTTTTTGTTGTGTCTTTTAGATAGAACACCATTGCAAAGGAAAATTGAATTAATTATTTTAAAAAAGATTTTAAATAATCTACCTGAAAATACCGCCTGCGCCAGGTTCTTGTTTCGAATGTGCGACTTGTCCGACGGACGCGCTCAGCTGGAACGAGATCCGAATCCAGGGCGCGCGCGGTGGCTGCGGTCTCGATCAATTCCGGTCAGGTCGCCAGCGGCAGGGATGCAGAGGACCGAGCTATGGCTGTGGAATGGGTTGCCGCTGCGGCGGGTGCAAGTGCGGTGTTGTGGGCGTTGAGTGCCTGGATGACACGGCGCATTGAAGCGGCCGTTCCAAGCGACGGGCGCTACGTGGAGGTCGATGGCGAGCGCTTTCATTATGTTGAAGAGGGCAAGGGCCCGCCGCTGGTGATGATCCATGGGTTGATGGGCAGCAGTCGCAACCTGACCTATGCCTTGTCCGGCCAGTTGCGTGAGCATTTTCGGGTGATCACTCTCGACCGTCCGGGCTCGGGTTATTCAACTCGCCATAAAGGCACGGCGGCAGACCTGCCGGCCCAGGCACGGCAGGTGGCGGCGTTTATCGACAGGTTGGGCCTGGATAAACCGCTGGTGCTGGGGCATTCACTCGGTGGCGCGATTTCCCTGGCGCTGGCCCTTGACCATCGCGAGTCGGTGTCGGGCCTGGTGCTGGTGGCGCCGCTGACCCATCCCCAACCGACCTTGCCACCGGTGTTCTGGTCGCTGGCGGTGCGCCCGGCCTGGCTGCGGCGCTGGGTGGCCCACACCCTCACGGTGCCCATCGGGCTGTTGACCCGAGGCGCGGTGGTCAAGGGCGTATTCGCGCCCGACCCGGCCCCTGCTGATTTCGCCACTCGCGGCGGCGGGCTGCTGGGCATGCGCCCAGGCAACTTTTACGCAGCCTCCAGCGAAATCGCCCTGGTCAACGATCACCTGCCGGACATGGTCAAGCGCTATGCGCAACTGAGCTTGCCCATCGGCCTGATCTATGGCGCACGCGACAAGGTATTGGACTTTCGCAAGCACGGGCAGGCGCTCGCCGATAAGGTGCCGGGCCTCAAGCTGCAGCTGGTGGAAGGGCGCGGCCATATGTTGCCGATCACCGCCACGGCGCGTGTGGTCGAGACGGTGCTGCAGGTGGCCAAACGCGCGAAGCCGCCGCAAAACGCCAAGCTGCTGCACGCGCCTTTTGCGTTGGTGAACAAATAATCTCGGCCTTCATGGCGGGTTGTACGGTCCGAAATGCTTGCCCTAGAGACCTGACCAAAGCGCTGAAAAAGAGACTGGTCGGTCATCGTAAAAAGGCCTTGAAAAAGTAGTTGACGACCTAACGATTCCGCGTTATTTATTTAAAAAAATATTTCAATATTTATTTTGAAATGATTTTTGCAGTGCCTAAGAGCGAATAAAAATGAAAAAAACGTCTTTTATCGCATGGTTGATTTCCCGGAGTACCCAGTACTCCCTGAACCTGTTTTTCCTGCCTGTTGCCAGCGTGCGGAGGCTGCCATGAACCAGACTCTGGCAGCGCCAAGCGTATGGGCCGATGGCAAGCGCCATCTGTGGTGGCTGGGTATCATGCCTCTGGCCACGCCATTACTCTCCGGGGCCCTGGCCATCTCCACCGGTATCCAGCAGCTGTGGTGGGTCGGCGTATTGGTGATCTTCGGCCTCATCCCGCTGATCGACGGCCTGCTCGGTGAAGACGTGAGCAACCCGCCCGAATCCGCCGTCAGCCACCTTGAATCCCAACGTTACTACCGCTGGATCGTCTACACCGGCGTGCTGTTGGTGATCAGTTCGGTGATCATCACCGGTTGGCTGGCCGCCGGCGGCATAGAGTGGATCATGCAGGGTGGCCTGGTGCAGGCTACCGCCAGCCTCGACCCGTCCAGTTGGCTCTCCCACGTGGCGAGCTACATTACCGCCCGCACCCAGCTACATGGCACGCCCAGTGGGTTTACCTACCTGGGCATGGCCATGTCGACCGGTGCGGCCACCGGTATTGCCATCAACACCGCCCATGAGCTGGGGCACAAGCCCAACGCACTGGAAGTGTTCCTGGCCAAGGTCACGCTGGCGCCGACGTTCTATGGGCACTTCTACACCGAACATAACCGCGGTCATCACGTGCGTGTTGCCACCCCGGAAGACCCTGCCAGCTCGCGCCTTGGCGAAAGTTTCTGGGCATTCCTGCCGCGTTCGGTGTGGTTCAGCGCCCACTCGGCGTGGAACCTGGAGCGCGAACGCCTGCGCAAACTCGGCCTGCCGGCCTGGCACTGGAAGAACGGTGTGCTCAGTGCCTGGATGTACAGCGTAGTGCTGTGGGGCGCGATGATTGCCTGGCTGGGGGCGGCGGTGATTCCGTTTTTGCTTATCCAGGGCATCTACGGGTTCTCGCTGTTGGAAGTGGTGAACTACGTCGAACACTACGGCCTTAAACGCCAGAAGTTGCCCAATGGTCGTTACGAGCGTTGTTCGCCTCGGCATTCCTGGAACAGTAACCGGATTGTCACCAATATCTTTCTGTTCCAATTGCAACGGCACTCCGACCACCATGCCAACCCGACCCGTAGTTACCAGTCGTTGCGCCACTTCGATGAATCGCCGCAACTTCCGTACGGTTACGCGAGCATGATTGTCTGGGCTTATGTGCCGTACTTGTGGCGCAGGCGCATGGACCATCGGGTGCTTAATCATTACGCCGGGGATATCAGGTTGACCAATCTTCAGCCGTCCCAGCGTTTGAAGTATCTGGAGAAATACAGCGGCAACGCCAAGCCGTTCTAAACACGTTGCACGTTATATGTGTACTCGGGGCTTAATCGCCGCGCGGGTAGTTATCGCCCCGAGAAAGTGGTTTGACCCGAACAACAATAATTAAAGGGAAGGACGTACACCATGCAAGCACCTGCCAAGTTCACCGCCCATGTGCTGTTGGCCGCACTGGGCCTTATTGCCTATCACCAGGCCCAGGCCGCACGCATCGAACCGGCCGGCAGCGCCTTCACGGCCCAGGGCCCCATCAGTTTTTCAAAGGGCAAGCTGATCAGCGCCGATTGCACCATCAAGGTGGCCGGCAACGTTGCGGCTGATGGCTCCTCGGTCAATGTCGACAAAGTCGAGTTCGACGGCGGCCTCAAGTGCAGCCGGGTCGAGGCCATCAACTTACCGTGGGTACTGGTTGCCAAAGACACAAAAAGCGGCTCGATGTCGAAGATCAGCGTGGATGTGCACGCCTTCGGCCTGGGGGGCAAATGCGGTCCTTCGACCGCCGAGGGTACGTGGGATAACGCCACCGGCAAGTTGGAAGCCAGCAATGTCCCGATCGGCGAAGACTGCAAGATCAAGACGGTGTCGATCAAGATGCCACCGAACTTCAAAGTTGTTGAATAACGCGCTTCAGGTGTACAGCGCTCATTGAATTGAAATTTGGCTGGAAAGGGAAGTTCTGCAGTTTCAACGTGACCTCTCGTTCATGGCCATTACCCCCTGGCGAATGACTCGCCATTACATGTGAGGAACAACAATGAAAAGTTTGAAAACTCTCGTGTCGTTGACTGCTTTGACTGTTTGCATGGGTGCGGCTTCCATGGCGAACGCCGTCAGTATCGCTCCCGTCAGCAGTAATTTCTCCGCCTCCGGATCGCTAACGGTGAAGTCGCCATCCTCTTTTCAACTGCCCATCACGTGTGACGTGAAGTTTGATGGTTCTGTGAATACGGTGGGGGTTGCGAGTATCACCAATGTCACCGTCTCCGGCTCTAACAGCTTGTGCAAACTGCCTAAGATCACCGGTGTGCCGTGGACACTGACTGCCACCAGCCTGAGTGGTACTGCGGGCGCCGGGAATGTGACCAACGTTGGCTACACCATTCCGGCCTCTGTGTTGTACCCCGCTTCTAACTGCGGTCCATCGACCGTCACGGTGGCCTACAACAATAGCACTGGCGCGCTGACCAGCAGCCCGACCAGTCAGCCGCTGGGTTCGTCCTGCACTCTGCAAAGTCTGAGTGTCACTGTGACCACCACGCCGCTGCTGCAGATCGTTCCTTAAGCGTTCTACCGCGCTCGTTGGGCTGATCACCCATGTAAAGACAGGTGTCTCGCAAGAGGCACCTGTTGAGACAAACCATCGGGGTCGACCTGTTGGTGCTGCATAAAAACAACAAAGGAGTGGAGCATGAATAATAAAAAACCACAGGCGCAAACCTTCCTGGGGCTGGCATTGCTCGGTGGGTTGATGGTTGCTGCCGGCTCTGCCCAGGCGGGGGCATACATGACGCCTACTACCAACGCCGCCGGTTGGGGCCGTGCCTTTGGCGGGGGGTCGTTGTTTAAAAACGACCCGTCAGCGGCCTATAACAATCCGGCAGCAATGGCATTTATCGACAAGAACATCTCTCAGTTCACGCTCAACTACGCAAATATCGACATCAAGTACAAGGGCAGCGCGTACGACTATTCGGGGCGACCCACTTCGTCCACGGTCTTGGATCCTGACTTTAACGCGATCTATAACACACGCACGGGGGACGGCGGACAGGCGGGTTTTGAGGCATGGGTGCCTACCGGCTTCATGGTCATGCCTATTAACGATCGCTTGGCCTTCGGCCTCAGCCAAGTGGTGCCGATGGGGGCGAGGACAAGCTATGACAGTGACTGGAAAGGCAGGGACTTCGCGGTCGATACCAAGATCGAAACGGTCGGAGTGACCGGTTCGCTGTCGTTTAAAGTGACAGACGAATTTTCCATTGGGGGCGGTGCAATTCTTCAGCATACGTCCGGCTTTGTAAGCCAGAACGTCGATTTGTTTGCCGCAGCGGCACAATCCGCAGACTTCGGTTTTACCCCCTTCGCAGCGGGTCAAGGCTTCTCGTTGATGCGTGTCAAAGTCGACAATACATCCTTGGGCTGGTTCGCCGGGATTGCCTGGAAGCCGACGGCTCAAGACACCCTGGGCCTGAACTACCACGCGAAAATAAAGAACAAGTTAGAGGGTAAATACAACATCTACGCCGACGAACAATCTCGGTTACTGATGACCACGCCTGTGGTCGACGGAAAAACCCTCGTAGAGATGGCTTACCCGGGCCTTCATCTTTACCCCGATGGCGCGAATGCTTCCACGCAACTGGATATTCCGGCCAACGCATCGTTCGATTGGGTGCACCAAATCAATGATCGCTGGGGTATCGGCTTTAGTGCCACCTGGACAGACTGGTCAACGTTCAAGGCGCTGACCCTTAAATCCGAGGGAAGCACCATTGTGTCGATACCTTATCGCTACAAAGATGCCTGGCAGTTCTCGTACGGTACTGACTACAAACTGACCGATGACTTCACAGTGCGTGGCGGTGTTTCTTTCGACCAGACGCCTACGCCGGACTCCACCCGTGATCCGCGTATTCCTGATGGCGACCGCACCTTCGTGTCCCTTGGCTTTGGTTACAAAGTCAGCGCAATTCCAGGCTTGAGTGTCGACGGCGCTTATTCCCACCAGTTTGTGGAGACCGTCAAGTTGAGGACCAAAAACGTCGATCGCCTTGGTGGCGCCAGCCTGGACGGCAAGTCAGAGGCGCGTGGTGATGTGGTTAGCGTATCGGCCACTTACGAGTTTTGATCCGGCGACATCCGTGAGACGCCAACAGTTAGCGCATCTCGCTGTTGGCGTGCATCTGGGTGAAGCATCGACGGGTTGCCCACGCGACCCGTTTCGATTTTCTTGTTCAATCAACCTATTGAGCTGACCCGATCAGCCGCTGTTTTTTCGCCCACGTATTAAATAAAAATTTCAAAACAAAATTTGAATTTGCTTTCTCAAGTTTGTAGTGTGGTTTTACGCCGCAGCTCATCCGACCTGCCGCACTTAAGCCATACCCTGAATCAAGTAGAGGTATCCCCATGGTTATCTGGTTATTGGTGGGTTTCGCGGCTGCGATTGCCCTGGCGTATCGACAAGCTGCCGCGACCTTGTGGTTGGGCGCTGGCGTAATCTGGCTGGCGCTGGGTTACGTGTTTAACGTGGTGGCAGGTGTTGGTGCTGGCGTCGCGGCATTGCTGGTGATCGCGCCCGCGTTGCTGATGACAATCAAACCCCTGCGCCGCGCCTTGTTAACCAGCAAGGCCCTGGGCCTGTTTCGTACGATCATGCCGGCAATGTCCGACACTGAGCGTGCGGCTATCGAGTCCGGCACCGTGTGGTGGGACGCCGAGTTATTCAGCGGCAAACCCGACTGGCAGCGCTTGCTGCACGCCGCGCCGGCTAAGCTCAGCGCCGAGGAGCAAGCCTTCCTCGACAACGAAGTGGAAACCCTGTGCGACATCGCCAACGATTGGGAAACCACGCAGATTTGGCAGGACATGTCTCCTGAGTGCTGGCAGTACACCAAGGACGCGGGCTTCCTGGGCATGATCATTCCCAAGCAATACGGGGGCAAAGGCTTCTCTCACTATGCGCACTCGCAGGTGGTGATGAAGCTGTCGACCCGCTGCTCGGCGGCGGCGATTTCGGTGATGGTCCCCAACTCCCTGGGCCCGGCCGAGCTGCTGTTGCACTACGGCACCGACGCCCAGCGCAATTACTACCTGCCGCGCCTGGCCCGTGGCGAAGACATCCCCTGCTTTGCCCTGACCAGCCCATATGCCGGTTCGGACGCCGGGGCGATTCCCGATTTGGGCATCGTGTGTAAAGGCACCCACGAGGGTGAGCAAGTACTGGGTTTCCGTGTGACCTGGGACAAGCGCTACATCACCCTCGGCCCCATTGCTACCGTGCTTGGCCTGGCATTTCGCGCCGAAGACCCGGACGGTTTGCTCGGCGCGCCGGGCTCCCTCGGTATTACCTGCGCCCTGATCCCGACCTCCCACCCCGGCGTGAACAGCGGCCGTCGCCACTGGCCACTCAACGCGGTGTTCCAGAACGGCCCGACCACCGGCAAGGACGTGTTTATCCCGCTGGAATGGGTGATCGGCGGCCGCGAACAGGTCGGCAATGGCTGGCGCATGCTGATGGAGTGCCTGGCCGCCGGTCGCGCGATTTCCTTGCCGTCGGCCAACGTCGGCCTGGGCAAGGTCGCCGTGCGCGGTACCACGGCCTATGCGGCGATGCGTAAACAGTTCGGCCTGCCCATCGGCAAGTTCGAAGGCGTACAAGCGCCACTGGCGCGCATGGCCGGGCATCTGTATGCCTGCGATGCGGTGCGCAAGGTCTCGGTGGCATCCCTGGATGCCGGTGAAAAACCGTCGGTGATTTCGGCCATCGCCAAGTACCACGTCACCGAGCGCGCGCGGATCATCGTCAATGACGGCATGGACATCGTGGCCGGCAAAGGCATCTGCATGGGGCCCAACAACTTCCTGGCCCGGGCCTACCAGCAAAGCCCCATCGCTATCACGGTGGAAGGCGCGAATATCATGACGCGCTGCCTGATCATCTTTGGCCAGGGCCTGATTCGCTGCCATCCGTATGTGTTCCGCGAGATGGAAGCGGCGCGCAACCTCGACCGGCGCAAGGCGCTGGAGGATTTCGACAGCGCGATGTTCGGCCATGTGAGCTTCGTACTGGCCAACACCGTGCGCGCGGCGGTACATGCGCTGACCGGCGGGCGGCTGATTTCCGCCCCGGCCAAGACCGACCCGGCGCTGGCGTCCTACTACCGCCAGGCCAATCGGCTGTCGGTGGTGCTGGCGTTGATCTCGGATATTTCCATGGGCGTGCTGGGCGGTGCGCTCAAGCGCAAGGAAAGTATCACCGGGCGCCTGGGCGACATGCTGTCGCAGCTGTACATCCTGTCCTGCGTGCTCAAGCGCTTTGAGGATGATGGCCGACCCCAGGCCGACCTGCCGCTGGTGCATTGGTCGGCGCAGGATGCCTTGCTGCGCGCCCACGAAGCCCTCGCCGAAGTGCTCGAGAACTACCCCTCCAACATTGCCGCCGGCGTGGTGCGCGGCCTGACATTCCCGTTCGGCATCCCGTTGCGCAAACCCTCGGATCGGTTGCTGGCGCAGGTGGCCGATGTGGTGCAGACACCGGGCGAAACCCGCGACCGGTTGCTGGCCGATTCCTACATCCCACGCCCGGAAATCGACAAATTGGCTTACGGCGAGCTGGGCTTGCGTTTGTTGCCGCAAGTCGAGCTGATCGACGCCCGGCTCAAGCCCGCCATCAAGCAGGGCCTGATCGAACCGTTGCCGATCTCCACCACGGCGTTTACCGCCTGGCGCGTCAAGGCGCGGGCGCTGGACCTGATCAGCGATGACGAGGAAGCGTTACTGGCGCGCTACGTGGAATACGCCGACCACGCGATCCAGGTGGACGACTTTGCGCAGGACTTCGGGTTGCTGGAAGCCTTGCAGCAACGCAAACAAGCGCTCGAACCGGCGGCCAAGCGGCGTACCAGCCAGGGCGAAAACGCCTCGGTAAATTAGATCGGTAACGCGGCCAGTGTGGGAGGGGGCTTGCTCCCGATGGCGGTGCTTCAGCCAACTGATGGGTAGCTGACCCACCGCCATCGGGAGCAAGCCCCCTCCCACATTTGACTGGGTTTACAAGGCAGGATTTGTGTTTATGAGTGACAACTACCTTTCATTCGTCAATTCCCCCTGGGGCCATCGCCTGGCCCAGGCTATCGGCTTGCCGCAACCCTTGCCGTTGCAGCGTTATCGCAGCGGCCAGCCAGCCTTGGCCAACCCGGTGATCATCGCCGGGGCAGGGCGCCTGGTTGATCAGGTGCAGCGTGTCTTCAGCGCCACCGACACAGTGGCCGCCACCCCGGCGACGCTGCAGGCGCCGTCCACGGTCAAGGTGCAGGGCGCCGTGTTTGATGCCACGGGCATCCGCGACGTGCAACAGCTGGACGAGCTCTATGGGTTCTTCCACGCCAACGCCAAACGCCTCGGCCAGCACGCCCGCGTGGTGGTACTCGGCACCGCGCCGGAACACTGCCAGGACCTGGCCCAGGCCATCGCCCAACGCGCCCTTGAAGGCTTGGTGCGCTCGCTGGCCAAGGAACTGCGCCGGGCGATCACCGTGCAGTTGCTTTATGTAGCGCCAGGTGGCGAAGACGCGTTGCAGAGCAGCCTGCGTTTCTTCCTGTCGCGCCGCTCGGCCTACGTGTCGGGGCAAGTGGTGCGCGTGGATAAAACCGTGGACGACCACTACGCCGTCAACTGGGACGCCCCCTTCGCGGGTCGGCGTGCGTTGGTCACCGGTGCGTCCCGTGGCATCGGCCTGGCCATCGCCCAGGTATTGGCGCGCGACGGTGCCCATGTGGTGTGTGTGGATGTGCCCCAGGCCCAGGACGCCCTGCAACAGGCTGCCGCCAGCGTCGGCGGTTCGGCGCTGCCGCTGGATATCACCGCAGCGGATGCCGCTGAACGGTTGCTGGCCCATGTCAGCCAATACGGTGCGTTCGATGTGGTGGTGCACAACGCTGGCATCACCCGCGACAAGACCATCGCCAAAATGCCCGAAGCGGCCTGGCGCAGTGTGCTGGCGGTCAACCTGGAGGCGCCATTGCAACTGAGCCATGCACTGCTGCAAAACCAGGGCGTGAACCCCGGCGGGCGCATCGTGTGCGTGTCGTCGATTTCCGCTATTGCCGGCAACCTCGGGCAAAGCAATTACGCCACCTCCAAGGCCGGTGTGATCGGCCTGGTGCAGGGCCTGGCGCCGCGCGCAGCGGTGCAACAGGTCACGGTCAACGCCGTGGCGCCGGGGTTTATCGAGACCCAGATGACCGCGAAGATCCCGCTGATGATCCGCGAAGCGGGGCGGCGCATGAACTCGATGAGCCAGGGCGGCCAGCCGATCGATGTGGCCGAAACCATCGCCTGGCTCGCGCACCCGGCCTCGGGCGGGGTCAATGGCCAGGTGGTGCGGGTGTGCGGCCAAAGCCTGTTGGGAGCCTGACCTCATGGACTACGTAACGCAGATTATTGACCCGCCACCCTCACGCACGCGCCTGCTGCTGGACGGCGCGCGCGCGCTGCGCAAGCCCAAGCCCGACGGCATGCCGGCGCTGCCCAAGGAGCGCCTGGTGCGCCCGGCGGTGGAGCTGCACGCGGCCGACATCGCCGCCTATGGGCGTGCCTGCGGTTTCCGGCCCGAGCAGGGCGTGCCGCTGTCGTATCCGCATGTGCTGGCGTTCGCGCTGCACCTGATGTTGCTCACGCGCCCGAGCTTTCCGTACCCGGCCAGCGGCATGGTGCACCTGGCCAACCGTATTCGTCAGCACCAGCGCTTGCACGCGGGCCAGGTGCTGCGCCTGGAGGTGTATTGCGCACGCTGGGTCGCCCATCCCAAGGGCCAGGCGTTAAGCATTGCCACCCGGGCCTATGGCGCGGGCGCCCTGGTGTGGGAGAGCGACAGCCTGTACCTGCGCCGCGACGTCAAAGACCCCATCGGCGAGCCCTGGGACGATGGGTTGGCGTTGCAGGAAGACGGCCTGCTACGCACCCAGCGTTGGGTGTTGCCGGCCGATCTGGGCCGGCGTTTTGCCCACGTCTGCGGGGATTTCAACCCGATTCACACTTCAGTGATCGGCGCGAAGATCTTTGGCTTTCGCCGTGCCATCGCCCACGGCATGTGGACCCTGGGCCGCGCCCTTGCCGCCCAGCAACCGCCGGGTGGGCTGGACCAGGCCGAGGCCCATTGCGACTTCAAGCTGCCGATCTTCCTGCCCGGCCAGGTCGCCCTGTGGAACCACCCCTCGTGCGGCCCGCGCCGTGAGTTCGAGGTGCGTAATTTTGCCGGCGACAAACCCCATATGCGTGGGCTGTTCATTTGGAAAGAGAGCGTTAAATGAGTGACTACAGCTTCAATCCGGCCGCGACCCGCCGCGTGGCGATTATCGGCGGCAACCGCATCCCCTTTGCGCGCTCCAATACCGTCTATGCCCACGACAGCAACCAGGATCTGCTGGTGGCCGCGCTGCAAGGCCTGGTGGATCGCTACAACCTGCACGGCCAGCGCCTGGGTGAGTTTGCCGCCGGCGCGGTGATCAAGCATTCACGGGACTTCAACCTGGCACGCGAATCGCTGCTGTCGACCACGCTGTCGCCTGATACCCCGGCCTACGATGTGCAACAGGCCTGTGGCACCGGCCTTGAAGCGGCGTTGCTGGTGGCGAATAAAATCGCCCTGGGCCAGATCGACGTGGGCATCGCCGGGGGCGCCGACACCACCTCGGATGCGCCGATCGGCATCAACGAATCCCTGCGCCACACCTTGCTCGCGGCCAATCGCGCCAAGGGCATGGGCGACAAACTGAAGGCGTTGCTCAAGGTGCGTCCGTCGATGTTGTTCAAGCCACTGTTACCGCGCAACGGTGAGCCGCGCACCGGCTTGTCCATGGGCGAGCACTGCGAAGCCATGGCCCAGCGCTGGCAGATCAAGCGCCTGGCTCAGGATGAACTGACCCTCACCAGCCATCAGCGCCTGGACGCCGCCTACAAACGCGGGTTTTTCGACGACTTGATCAGCCCCCATCGTGGCCTGGCTCGCGACAACAACCTGCGCGCCGATGCCAGCCTGGAAAAACTCGCCGGGTTGGCAACCGCCTACGACCGGCAGAACGGCACCCTGACGGCGGGCAATTCCACGCCGCTCACCGACGGCGCCTCGGTGGTGCTGCTGGCCAGTGAGGAATGGGCGGCCGCCAATGGTTGGCCGGTGCTGGCCTACCTGCGTACCGGCGAGACGGCGGCGGTGAATTTCGTCGATGGCAGCGAAGGCCTGCTGATGGCCCCGGCCTACGCCGTGCCGCGCATGCTCAAGCGCGAGGGCCTGAGCTTTGCCGACTTTGATTTCTTCGAGATACATGAGGCCTTCGCCGCCCAGGTGCTGTGTACCCTCAAGGCCTGGGAAGACGCCGATTACTGCCGCGAGCGCCTGGGCCTGGATGCACCGCTGGGCAGCATTGACCGCGCCAAAATGAACGTCAACGGTGGCTCGCTCGGCTGCGGCCATCCGTTCGCCGCCACCGGTGGCCGGCAATTGGCGGCGCTGGCCAAGATCATCCATGAAAACGGTGGGGGGCGCGGGTTGATCTCGATCTGCGCGGCGGGCGGGCTGGGCATTACCGCCATCGTCGAAAAATAGCGCCAACCCAAAAACAACAACAAGGAGACTGCCATGAACGCTATCAGCCTGGAACACACCGAACGGGTGTGGTTGAACGCTTACCTGCCCGGCGTCCCGGCAGACATCGATGCGGCTATCGAGGATTACCCCTCGTTGCGCGAAGTGTTCCTGGAACACCTGGAGAAATTCCGCGAGCGCGTGGCCTACGTCAGTATCGGCACCGAAATGACCTACGCCGATTGGCAGGTCCATGGCATCGCGTTCGCCGCCTGGCTGCAGGGCCAGGGCGTCAAGCCGGGTGACCGCGTGGCGCTGATGATGCCCAACTGCCTGCAATACCCGATCTGCCTGTTGGGCACGATCCTGGCCGGGGCCGTGGTGGTCAACGTCAACCCGCTGTACACCGCCCATGAGCTCAAGCACCTGCTCAAGGACAGCGGCGCCGAAACCGTCGTGATCTTCGAAAACTTCGCCCATACCCTGGGAAAAGTCATCGTCGGCAGCAGCGTCAAGCGCGTGGTGGTGGCGGCCATCGGCGATTTGCTCGGCGCCTTCAAGGGCGCGGCGATGAACTTCATCCTGCGCCGGGTGCAAAAGCAGGTGCCGGCGTTCAATCTGCCGGGTTCAGTGCGCTTCAACCACACCTTGAAGCAGGGGCGGGCGCTCAATCACCTGCCGGTGAGCCTGGCTCTTGATGACCTGGCCTTCCTGCAGTACACCGGCGGCACCACGGGCGACGCCAAGGGCGTGATGCTCAGCCACCGCAATATCATCGCCAACCTGCTGCAAGCCAAGGCCTGGGTCGGCGATCAACTGGACCAGGGCAAGCAGGAAACCAACGTCACTTTGCTGCCGCTGTACCACATCTTTTCGCTGACAGTGAATTGCCTGATGTTCATGTGCCTGGGCGGGCGCAACATCCTGATCGCCAACCCCCGGGACGTGAAACGGGTGCAGATGATCCTGCGCAAGGAGCGCTTCAACGGCATTGCCGGGGTCAATACCTTGTTCAACGGTTTGCTTGAGAACAAAGCGTTCTGTGCGCGGGATTTTTCCGACCTGCGCATGGTGATCGCCGGCGGCATGGCCACCCACACAGCGGTGGCCAAGCGCTGGAAGGAGGTCACCGGGCTGCCGATCATCGAAGGCTATGGCCTCACTGAGTGCTCGCCGGTGGTGAGCATCAGCCCTATCGATATCTCACGCATGCGCGAGATGGACTTCACCGGCAGCATCGGCGTGCCGCTGCCGTCGACCTGGGTGCGGTTTATGCGTGAAGACGGCGAGCTGGCCGACATTGGCGAGCAGGGCGAACTGCAAGTGCGCGGCCCGCAGGTGATGCAAGGCTACTGGCAACGCCCGGAGGCCACCGCCGAAGTGTTGGATGCCGAGGGGTGGTTGTCGACCGGCGACATTGGCGTGATGGACGCGCGTGGGTACATCCGCCTGGTGGACCGCAAGAAAGACATGATCCTGGTCTCGGGCTTCAACGTGTACCCCAATGAAATCGAAGACGTGGTGGCGTTGCACCCCGGTGTAGGCGAAGTGGCGGCGATTGGGGTAGAGGATGGCGTGACGGGGGAGAAGGTGAAGATCATCGTGGTGCGCAAAGACCCGAACCTGACCCAGGAGCAGATCCTCGCCCACTGCCGGGAATACCTCACCGGCTACAAGGTGCCCAAGTATGTGGAGTTTCGCACCACAGAATTGCCCAAGACCACCGTGGGCAAAGTACTGCGCCGAGCCTTGCGCTGATGTAACCGCATGCAGGTGATCCAAATGTGGGAGGGGGCTTGCTCCCGATGGCAGTGGGTCAGCAACAGATTCATCAACTGACACTCCCCCATCGGGAGCAAGCCCCCCTCTCACAGGGGGGTTGCGCTGTGTTTCAGACCGAGTTCACCTTGACCCAGCGTTCTTCCTGGGCCGCCACGCGAATGGCCGTCGCCAGCCGCTCCACTTCCCATGCCGCCTCAAAGTCAGTGCCATCCGCGCCTTGGCCCGCCAGCGCCATGATCAGTTCCTGCACCTCCAGTGTCTTGAGTTCGTTGTAGCCCAACTGATGCCCCGCCGCTGGGCTGAACGCGGCGTAACCGGGCAGGGCGGGGCCGGCCAGCACGCGCTGGAAACCGTCCTGGCCGAGACGGTACAGGCGCAGTTCATTCAAGCATTCCTGATCGAAGGCCAACGTGCCTTTGGTCCCGCTGATCTCAAAACTCAGGTGGTTTTTGTAGCCGTGCTTGAGCCAACTGCTGCTCACGGTGCCGCGCGCGCCGTTGGCGAAACGCAGCAGCGCATGCACTTGGTCGTCCACGGCAATGGCCTTGAGGTCGTGGCTGCCTTTTGTGGCCGGGCGCTGGGCGTGCACGGTGTGGGTATCGGCGCACACGCTGACCACGTCGCCCACCAGATAACGCGCCATCGACAGCAAGTGGCTGCCCAGGTCCGCCAACGCACCGCCGGCGTGCGCCACTTCACAGCGCCATGACCAGGGTGAGGCCGGGTCGGCCATAAAGTCTTCGCTGAACTCGCCCTGGAAGCTGATGATGTCGCCCAGCTCGCCATCGGCAATCAGCTGCCGCGCCAACGTGATCATGGGGTTGTGCTGGTAGTTGTAACCCACCCGTGTCACCACGCCGGCGGCGGTCGCGGCGCGGCGCATGGCGTCGGCCTGTTCGAGGCTCACGGCCAGGGGTTTTTCGCAATACACCGCTTTGCCGGCAGCTATCGCGGCCATGGCCATGGGGTAGTGCAGGTGATTGGGCGTGGTGATGGCCACCACATCGACCTTGGGGTCGTCGATCAGCGCTTGCCAGTCGCCATGGGCCCGGGCAAAGCCCCAGGCGGTGGCGCAGCGTTGGGCGCGTTCGGTGTCGGCATCGGCAAGCGCGGCCAGTTTGAGGTGTACCGGCAGTTCAAAGACCGCCCGCGCGTTGTTGAATGCCAAGGCATGGGCTCGGCCCATGAAGCCTGTGCCGATCAAGCCGATTCCGAGTTCACGCATTGCCGTGGTCCTTTGGATTATTGTTTTCAGATCGTGCATTAATGGAATAAAAATTCCCTGAATTCAATAGATGGAATAAAAATTCATTCCCCCGCCGACAATCAGCCTGGCGAATGCAGCTATATTCACCACATGGCCAAAAGCCGCCAGTTAACAAAAGATAACGTAGCGCTGATTGTCAGACGATTCCAAAGCCCGATAGGATGGCCCCTGCTTCGTTCAGGCGCTCTAGATTGCAGGTTTCAGCGCCCGGCAAGGCAAGCAAAGACAAGACCTAACAATAATAAATGGGAGAAAGGTCTATGAGTGAGCCTGTCATGGGTTGGGTTGTTTGCCGCCCACGCGCCGCACGCAAGGTCGCGTTGCTGGTCACAGCGCTCTCGCTGTTTGGAGCCGTCGCGTTGCCGACCGCCGTCCACGCCGCCGGCGATACCCCGGCCGGCGCAGTGTTTGCGATTGAATCCCCCAAGGCCGCCAAAGGCCTGATGATCGACGTGGTGCAGGCCGGCAAGCGCCTGGTGGCGGTCGGTGATCGCGGGCATATCCTCTATTCCGATGACCAGGGCGCCACGTGGGCCCAGGCCAAAGTGCCGACCCGGCAGTTGCTCACCGCTGTGTTTTTTGTCGATGACCAACACGGCTGGGCCGTGGGCCACGATGCGCAAGTCCTCGCCAGCACTGACGGCGGCGCCACCTGGACCCAGCAATACCAGGACCTCAAGCGCGAAGCGCCGTTGCTCGATGTGTGGTTCAACGACGCCAATCACGGCCTGGCCGTAGGCGCCTACGGTGCGCTGATCGAAACCACCGACGGCGGCAAGACCTGGGCCGACGTCAGCGACCGCCTCGACAACGAAGACCAATATCACCTCAACGCCATCGCCTCCATCAAGGACGCCGGCCTGTTTATCGTCGGCGAGCAGGGCAGCATGTTCCGCTCCAGCGACGACGGCCAGACCTGGGAAAAGCTCGAAGGCCCCTACGAGGGCTCGTTGTTTGGCGTCATCGGCACCGCGCAAGCGCAGACACTGTTGGCCTATGGCCTGCGTGGCAACCTGTACCGGTCCACCGATTTCGGCGGCACCTGGGAGCAGGTCCCATTGAACGCCGCGCGCGGTGCCCTGGAGTTCGGCCTGTCGGGCGCGACCTTGCTGGACGATGGCTCCATCGTGGTGGTCGGCAACGGCGGCAGCGTGGTGGTCAGCCACGATGACGGCCAAACGTTCAGCGTGTTCAATCGCCCGGACCGTATTTCACTGTCGGCGGTCACGGCAGCCGGCAACGGCAACTTGATTCTGGTCGGGCAGGGTGGCGTTCGTGTGGCCACGCCAGCCGGCGCTGAACCGACAAAACAATAAGAAGGCGGGCAAAGAATGAGCAGTCATCACAACGATAAAGCGACCTTTCTTGAGCGCCTGATCTTCAACAACCGCCCGGCAGTCATCGCGATCTGCGTGCTGGTGAGCGTGTTCCTGTTCTGGCAGGCAACCCTGATTCGCCCCTCCACCAGCTTTGAAAAGATGATCCCCCTCAAGCACCCCTTCATCGAAAAGATGATGGAACACCGCAACGACCTGGCCAACCTGGGCAACACGGTGCGCATTTCGGTGGAGGCCAAGGACGGCGACATCTTTACCAAGGACTACATGGAGACCCTGCGCCAGATCAACGACGAGGTGTTCTACATCTCCGGCGTCGACCGCTCGGGCCTCAAGTCGCTGTGGAGCCCCAGCGTACGCTGGACCGAAGTGACCGAAGAAGGTTTTGCCGGCGGCGAAGTCATCCCGCAAAGCTACAACGGCTCGCCGCAAAGCCTCGACCAACTGCGCAACAACGTACTCAAGTCCGGCCAGGTCGGGCGCCTGGTGGCCAACGATTTCAAGTCGAGCATCGTCGACATTCCGCTGCTGGAGGCCTACCCGGACCCGCAGGACCAGGGCAAGTTGCTGGCCCTGGACTACCGCAAGTTCTCCCATGAGCTCGAAGACAAGATCCGCGACAAGTTCGAAGCGCAGAACCCCAACGTCAAGATCCACATCGTCGGCTTCGCCAAGAAGGTCGGCGACCTGATCGACGGCCTGGTGATGGTGGTGTTGTTCTTCGGCATCGCGTTTGTCATCACCCTGGTGCTGTTGCTGTGGTTTACCAACTGCCTGCGCAGCACCGTCGCGGTGTTGAGCACAACGCTGGTGGCGGTGGTCTGGCAACTCGGGCTGATGCATTTCTTCGGCTTCGGGCTCGACCCGTACTCGATGCTGGTGCCGTTTTTGATCTTCGCCATTGGTATTTCCCACGGCGTGCAGAAGATCAACGGCATCGCCCTGCAATCGAGCGAGGCAGACAACGCACTCACCGCCGCACGGCGCACCTTCCGGCAACTGTTCCTGCCGGGGATGATCGCGATCCTGGCGGATGCGGTGGGCTTCATTACCCTGCTGATCATCGACATCGGCGTGATCCGCGAACTGGCCATCGGCGCGTCCATCGGCGTGGCGGTGATCGTGTTTACCAACCTGATCCTGCTGCCGGTGGCGATTTCCTATGCCGGCATCAGCCACCGCGCCATTGCCAGGAGCAAAAAGGACGCGCACCGTGACCATCCGTTCTGGCGCCTGCTGTCCAGGTTCGCCAGCGCCAAAGTGGCACCGGTTTCGATCCTGCTGGCGCTGGTCGCCTTTGGCGGCGGCCTCTGGTACAGCCAGAACCTGAAGATCGGCGACCTCGACCAAGGCGCACCGGAACTGCGCCCGGACTCGCGTTACAACAAAGACAACAACTTCATCATCAGCAACTACTCCACCAGCTCCGACGTGCTGGTGGTGATGGTCAAGACCAAGGCCGAAGGCTGCTCGCGCTATGAAGCCATGGCGCCCATCGACCAGTTGATGTGGAAGATGCAGAACACCGAGGGCGTGCAGTCGGCGATCTCGCTGGTGACGGTGTCCAAGCAGATGATCAAGGGCATGAACGAAGGCAACCTGAAATGGGAAACCCTGTCGCGCAACCCGGATGTGTTGAACAACTCCATCGCGCGTGCCGATGGCCTGTACAACAACAATTGCTCGCTGGCGCCGGTGCTGGTGTTCCTCAACGACCACAAGGCCGAAACCCTCGACCGCGCGGTGCATGCGGTGCAGGCGTTCGCCAGGGAGAACAACAAGGACGGCCTGGAATTCATCCTCGCCGCCGGTAATGCCGGCATCGAAGCGGCCACCAATGAAGTGATCAAAGAGTCGGAGCTGACCATTCTGATTCTGGTGTATCTGTGCGTGGCGACCATGTGCATGATCACCTTCCGCTCCTGGGCCGCGACCCTGTGCATCGTGCTGCCGTTGGTGCTGACCTCGGTGCTGGGCAACGCGCTGATGGCGTTCATGGGCATCGGCGTCAAGGTCGCGACCTTGCCGGTGGTGGCGTTGGGCGTGGGCATCGGCGTGGACTACGGCATCTACATCTACAGCCGCCTGGAAAGCTTTTTGCGTGCGGGCCTGCCGTTGCAGGAAGCCTATTACCAGACGCTCAAGTCCACCGGTAAAGCCGTGCTGTTCACCGGCCTGTGCCTGGCCATCGGCGTGTGCACCTGGATCTTCTCGGCGATCAAGTTCCAGGCCGACATGGGCCTGATGCTGACCTTCATGCTGTTGTGGAACATGTTCGGCGCGCTGTGGCTGCTGCCGGCACTGGCGCGGTTCCTGATCAAACCCGAGAAACTCGCGGGCCAGAAGGGCAATTCGTTGTTTGCCCACTGACGCGGCCGCGACGCCGTTGAAATGCAACGCCCGACCTTGACCGTCGGGCGTTTTGTTTGGCGCCGCGATCAGCGCGGGCCGCTGCGTGGCGCAATCGCCAGGAACAACTGGTCCACGGGGGGCGTGATCAGCACGTAAAGAATCTGGCGCACCGGCTCGGTGCCCGGCAACGCCGCCTGTACGTGAGCTTTGAGCAGATCCTTCTGCGTGTATTTGCGCTGCTCGGCCAGTTTCAGATGCGCCCGCGTGTAGTCCGCCGGCGCCGCGTCGGCGGTGGCGTAGTGGAAATGCGCATACCACAGCACCGTCGGCGGTTTGGGGGTTTTGTCATACACCGCGTACTCGGTGAAAAAATCTCCACTGAGGGTGGGCCGTTGCGGGTCGGCCGGGCTTGTCAGGTTGATGTCGATCTCACCCTGGCGCCATAAATAATCCAGGCTCTCCTGCGTCGGCCATTGCCGTTTGTAGGCCGCGCTGCATACCCGTTGCGCCATGCGCTGCATGTCCCTGGCATTGGCCTTGAAGTCATCGATCAGGTCGTTGGCCGTGGGTTTGTCCAGATGCTCGCGCGCCACTTCATCGGCGAGCGCCGTGAGTTGGGCGGCCTGGCTATTGAGCAGGGCATCCCAGTCGCCGGGGTTGACGGTTTGCCGGGTACTCGGTGATTCGAGGGCTTGTTGTTGGGCCGCAATGACGCGTTCGATCGCGGCGCGCCCGTTGATCAACGCCTGTCCGAGGGTTTTGAGCGTGGCCAACTCGCGGGCCGGTGCAACCGGCGGCGCGGCGGTAGGTTGCGGTTCGCGCACGTCGGTCCAGCCGTCCGGGCGCTGTTCGAACGTGGTGACGGTGGTGCCGGAGAGTGCATCGCTGATGGTGTAGCGTTCGACTTTGACCTGAGCATCGGCCGGCTGGAGTTCGCCGATGAGGTATTGCTTGCCGGCGGTTTTGAACACGCGCTTGGTGGCTGCCTTGGGCCGCAGGGTTTTGGACAGCGGCAGTTGCACCTCCAGCTGTTCCTGTTTGCGCACCACCGCTTCCAGCTCGTTTTGCGCCAAGGTGCGTGCGTAGTGAAGACCTTCAAGCAACCGCGCGCTGGCGGGTTTGAGGCGGTTGGGGTTGATGAGTTTAAGCGCCTGGATCGCACTTTCGTATTCGCGGTAGTTGTCGAGGACGGTCTCGTACACGCCGCGCTGGTCTTCCAGTGGGTAGTCCGCGCTGCTGCGCACTTCGATGTGTGAAAACAGCGCCTGGATCAAGGCACCGGGCTTCAGGCGCTCGACATAAAAGGCCTCCTGCGCCGGCAGCATTCTGCCGATCTCAACGCTGGCCTTGATGAGGGGGATCAACGCCCGCAGCTTCAAGCTGTCAGGGAAAAACTCCTGAGGGTTGGTGATTTGTGCGAGCAGTTGCTGACGCATGGCGCGACCCGCGGCTGAGTCCTGCTCCAGTTGATCCAGGGTGGTTTCTATCTTGCGCGTGGACTCGGCCATACGCTCGATGGCGTCCGCCAGGCTGATCGATTGAGCCACGTATTGCTCAAACGCGGTGTTATCGCCCCACAGGTTGTCGATCACCATGCGTTCGCTCAGGGCCAGCATGGATTCGCCGCGATCGGTCATTTGCAGGTTGCGCGCCCACTCGACCTGATAGAAGTGCAGGGCCATCTGTTGTTCGCCGATGGTCTTCAGCACTTTGGCCCGGTCTTGCACGTTGCCGGCGGCGCCTGCGACTTTTTCCAGGGATTGGCCGACCTGAACCAGTTCCAGGCGTGAGGGCAGTGATTGGTCGAATTGGGTTTGCAGGGCGTCGAGCAGAATGTCGTAGTGGGCCCGGCGCTTGGCGTAGTCCTGCATCTCGCGCAGGTGTCGCGCCTGCAAGGCCGGCTGCTGTGCCTCGCTGGCGTTTTGCAGCAGCGTCCACACCAGGCGCAGTGTGTCGGCTTGTTTTTTCAGGGCCTTATAGGCGCTGTTCATGCGCGCCTGGGACTCGAGGTAGGTGTGCATCCTGGGCGTTATTTCAAGGCTCAACGCTTGCATGCGATCCACCAGTTCCTGGGTCTTGCGCCGGTTTGCCTCGCGTAGGGCGGCGATGCGTTTCGGCCCGCCGCCTTCGAGTTTGAGGCCGCGATCCAAGGTCCAGTGGCCGCGCCCGTCGGTCTTGAGTTTGATCCCTGGATGCGCGGGTTTTTGCGGATGAACGATGAACACCTCGCCAAACCCCGGAACCACGTTGACCTGAAAGAGCAGGCCGCCCACCGAGGCATGCCAATGCCCGTCAATTTTGTACAGGCCCTTGAGCGCGCCCAGGCTGACGGGCTCCGGCACAGGTGTGGGCCAGGCGACCTTGACTTCAAGCAGCTTTTCCAACAAGCGCGCCGCTGCTGCATCGCTGGCCAGCGAACGGTCAAAATCGAGCAGCGTATGACCGCCGCCCGGTGGTTCGGCGGGCAGGCCTAAGGCCCCGCGTTTGACCGTCGGCAGGGCTGGGGAGGCTTCGCCTGGCGTGCGTCTCAACGGCAGCCGGGCAAGGGCCCGTTGGTGAGCGTGCTCATCGATGATCGGGCGCGGCGATGCAGAGGTGGAGGTGACCTGATGGACCAGCACCATTGCGGTGTTCAGCAGCAAGTCGACCCAGGCCAGTTCCCGGGCGATCGGGTCATTGCTGGCCAAGGCCGGCAGATCCTGGGCCAGGCCCTGCGCCAGTTGCAACAGCCAGCCCGCTGCCGCCAAGGGCCCGCGTACCAACATCAACAAGGTGTTGAAGCCCAACTGCGCGCCTTCCAGGATCAGCTTCCAGCGGCTTTCGGCATTGGAGGTCGACTCGCGGTCAGCCTGCTCCAGCAATTGGCGCGCCTCGCTAGTAAACAGGTATTCCATCAATTGGCCATTGGTCAGCGACTGCAGGATTTCGTCGTTGCTTTCATCGAAGGGGTCGGCCAGTTTTGCCGGTTTCGGCACGGCGGGCAGCGGGTCGAATTCCGCGCCGATGCCGCCGATGCGCACGTAATGCGGTTGCGTGAAGCCGCCGTTGCTGTAAATGGCGCGTGCGCTGTCGGCCAGCCAGGCCAGCACACTGTCCTGCAACTCGCCCGGTTGCACGATGGCCGCCAGCAACTGCTCGCGGCTGCTGAACTCCATCAACGCTTGGGCATAGGCCGGGCGATACAGCAGGTGCGGCCCGGACAGCCCGTTACGGGGCTCGATGATGAACATGTGTTGCACCACGTCCGCCGTGGCGCCGGGTTTACGCGCAAAGGCCAGCGGGCGCATGACGATCTCGTTGTCATCGACATATCGCTCGGCGTGGCTGGCGCCGACCACGGCGGCGGCATACTCGAAGCCTTTGGGGGTCAAACCCGCTTCGCGCTTTGTCGCGTGTTCCAGCGCCTGGCTTTTCAGTTGAAGCGGGCGCTGGGCGATGAACAGGCGTTTACGCTGCTGTGCCGCGTCGGTGTCGCCCAGCAGTTCGCGGCGAATATAGTTGGGGTAATTGCGGCCGACGTCGACCCGTTGCACCAGTTGCGCCACCACGTCCGGCGTCAACCACGCTTCAATCGCCTGGCCGTCGGTACTGCGCACGGTCATGCGGCCTTGGGGCTTGCCCGACAGGTTGTTCAAGGCCAGGTCCACCAGGCTCATGCGCACGGGCTCGATGTAGCCGCTGCCGAGGCTACCTACCGGCACGGCGAAGCTCAGTTGCAGGTTGTCGGCCTGGTAAATCGAGACGCCGGATTCGCAGGTGCGCTGGCCCGTCAGCCAGGCATTGCGCGCCAGGCACAGCTGGTTGTTCAGATGTTGCGTGGCATAGCTGCGGATACTGTGCAGGCCGTCCAGCCAGGTTTTACCCGCATGCACGCGCCGGGCGCTGGCTTGTTCAAGCAGGCATTGGCGGTAGGCAAAGCGCGCGCCGGCCGATGCGTGCTGCAACCAGCCGGGCAGGGCGGTACGCAGGGTTGCCAGGGACTGGGGCGGCGTGTCGGCTGGAGGGTCAAGTTGTGCGGCGGGGTCGGTGAGGCTATGGAACACCTGCTCAAGCTCGTTAAGGGGCGTGACGACGCTCAAGTCGATGGCCGCGAGGTTGTCCAGGTGTTCGTTGAGGATCAGCGCGGCCTGCACTTCAAAAATATTGCCGTCGGGCTCGTACAGGTGCCAGGTCAGGCTGTCGGCGACGTACTGCTGCGCCATGCGCCGGCCCCAGGCTTCGCCGAAGGCGTCCAGGCTGGCGAAGCTGTCGATCCGGCCTTGCAGGCTGCACAGCCACACCTGCTCGCCGTCGACCAGCACAATATCGCTCGATTGCAGCGTCACGCGGGTGTCGCCATGCGCCAGCCGGGTCTCCACGCTGTAGGCATGCAGCGAAGCCAGCGGGCCGGTGTGCCGGTTGCGGGTTTCCCGCGCGGGGTAGTCGGCCAGGTGTATAAGGCGTTGCAGTGCGTGGGCATCGCTGCCTGTTTGGCGGATCGCCGAGGTGCGCAGCCGGCCCTGCAACACAGCGGCCAACCACTGCCAGCGGCTGCCGTCTGCGTCGCTGGGTTGGTTCCAGTAGGCGGTCAAGGCGTCTTGAAAACCCACCGCCAGGATCAGCGGCAGTTCGCGGATGAGCGCGCTGATCACCGTCAGGTCGTAGCTGCGTGGCCCGTTGGACTCGAAGGTGAGGCGGGTGCCGGTGGCGTCACTCAGGTAGGCATCGAGGCCGCTGTGTGACGCCAGGTCAGGCAGGCGTTGCGTGGCGAGGTAGTCCAGTGCGGCGCTGAGCAGCGGTGTCAGGCCACGCCCGCCGCCGTCACGGGGCAGCGCCAGGCGCAGCGACGTGACGGGCAACGTCAACGGTGGGTATTTCTCCTTGAGGTTGTCGGCCAGCAGGCGCTCGACCACCGAGCGTAAGCTGGGGCGCGTGGCAAATTGGGCTTCAACGGCGGATTTCACAGGGTTGTCAGTCACAGGTATTCCTTTACGAGAGAGAAGGGATGCCTGTGTACGTTAAGGCCCGCTGGACCACCCAGGTGTTAGCCGGCTACCGCTGTTCGCCTTCAGTGGGCCAACGGTAAAAACCAGCGTTCGGCCAGTGGTTTACCGAGCATGCCGCGATGAATGTCTACCACCGCCTGTGAGCTTTGCGCTTTCTCCAGCAAGGCGTAATAACTCTGACGGCGTTGCTCTTTGGTTTTAAGGTGCGCCACGCTGTAATCGGCTTTGGGCGTTTGCGCGGTGCTGTAGTGAAAGTGTGCGTACCACAGCGGGTAGCCCTCGCGGTCATTGATCGCATATTCCTGGATGAAGTCTTTACGCGCACCGGTCATCGCGATGCGCTCGCCGAGCGCCGCGACCTGCACCAGGTTTTGATCGACCAGAAACTGCAGGTTGCCATTGGTGGGGGGCAGTTCCAGGCTCAACGCGATACGCAGCTCATGCCCCTTGCGCAGGAGTCGCGCGACACCTTCGCGCATCTGCTCAACCAGGCCCTGGTCCGCCGCCAGCCTGGACGCGCTGGGCTGCGCCTGGATCGCGGTGTCCAGTTCGGTCGCGAGTTTGTCCAGGCGCGAGGCTTCGTTGCTGAGCAGTTCCTGGATTTCCTGTGGGTGACGGCAGAGTTTTTTATAGCGCTCGGCACCGCTCAGGTGGCCGTCCAATTGGCTGAACAGCTTGCGCGCTTTACCCCGCAGCTCGTTGATCGGTCGGGACGGCAGCGGGTCCGGCTTGCGTACCACGCGCACTTCGTCCCAGATCTCGGCTTCACGGCGTGAGTAGGTGGCGATGAGCTGGTTATCGTCCTCCGAGCGCACCTCGACCAGGTCGACCGACTGGCTGGTGGCGGCGGGTGTGAGGTCACCGATCACCACACCGCCGCTGCGCGTCCTGATGAGTTTTTTGGAAGCCCGCCCGGTTCTGACTTTGGGGCGTTTGGGTGGGCGCCGACGGGGTTTGGGGTCGGGTTTGACTTCACTGGCCAATTGTTGGCTGGCGTCCTCGTAGAGTTTTTCGACCAGCGTGAACATCTTATTGAAGTGCTCGGTTTCCAGCTCTTCGCCGTTGACTTCGCGCAACCCCTGTAGGCCGTCCAGTGCCTGCCCGTAATGCTCGACCAGGCTCTCCAGGGCTTCGCGCAGTTCAACCGGGCTCAGTTCGGTGAGCTTGAGTTCGGAGTGGGAGCGAACCTGCACATTCAACGGCTCGATGATTGCGTTCAGACCTTCCATCAGGTCCAGTTCCACCTCCTTGATGCTCAGCACGCGCAGGCTCAGCAGTTGCAGCTTGGTCACCCCCAGCGCGCTGATTTCATCTTCCGGCCGGTCCGCTGTCAGGCGTTCGTAGGTTTTAACGCCGTCCTCGCCGAGGTTATACAGGGCCGCCAGTTGCCGGTCCTTGAGTTCAAGGTTGCGGATGCTGCGCTCATTGATCCCGATCAGCTCATTGATGAATGCCAGGTAGCGGGCGTATTGATTGCGGATGATTTGCTGCAGTTGCAGCCCGCCCGTGGTGAAGCTGCGGTTATCGGCGTAAAGCTGCGCTCGGTCTTTTTCCGCGATCACCACGGCTTTGCGCGCGTTGTTGATGGTGTTTTCCATCAGCACCAGCAGGGTATCCGCGGGCAAGGGAATGCCGTGTTGCACCCGTTCGTCCTGGGTATCGAGCAGCTGTTGGAACACGCGGGTCTGATTTTCCAGGGCGGTCTCGAACTTGCGCCGTTGGCTGGCGCGTTGCAACGCGGTGAAGCGTGGGTCCTGCTCGGATTTTTCCATGACGCTTTGGGACACATCCAGCGCCTGCTGCAGCGCGACCTGTTGGGCCACGAAGTCGTTGTACTGGTCGGTCAGTTGCAGTTTCCGCTTGGCCTTGCGCTCGCGCTCCGCTGCCACGCGCTTGAGCGGCATGCCGCCGCGCAGGCGCAGGTTGAGGTCCACCGACCAGCGGCCCTGAGCATCCGCGCGTACATAGGGCCCTTGGCGAGTGGTGTCGAACGGGTCGACGATCACCACGCTGTCGTCGTCCAGCAATCTGAGCCGGTACAGGTTCTGCTCAATCAACACGTGCCATTCTTTGTGGATCACGTACAGCCCTTTACGCGGACCATAAACAACCGGCTGCGGCAACGCCGCCGGGCGCGGCACCTTGAGGCGCAACAGGCGCGCCTGCTGCAATGCCGAGAGTCGCCGGTGTGCGCCGGCGAAACCCATATCCAAGGCTGTGCGCCGCTCGCCTGGGAACTGGCCGGCCATGACCACCACCCCTTCGGTGATCGCGGCTGCCTTGGGTTGCGGCCACTGCTCCGGCAAGCGGCGCGGTGCGGGCAGACGCAGTGCGCCCTCCGTGACCTCGGTTGGCAATGGCGCGGCGGCTGTCGCCGTTGGGGCCAGCTCACCCAGTACGATTGCCATGTTCAGCACCACGTCGGCGGCGGCCAATTCCCGCGTGACCGGATCCGCGCTGTTGAGCGCGGGCACGTCCCGCTCGAAGCTGGCGGTCAGCGTCATCAACCAGGCGGTGAGTAACGCCGGCCCGCGCAGCAGCGGTAGCAACAGCGTATTGAACACCACGCCGCCGGCTTCCATCAGCGCGGACCAGCGGCTGCTGCGGGTGGACACCGATTCATGGCTGGCCTGGCCGACCAGCGCCCTGGCGTTGCTGCCATACAGGTACTGCATCAATTGCCCGTTGAGCAGGTATTGCAGCAGTTCGTGGCTGGCGCCGTCATTGGCCAGTTGCGCCGGCGCCGGGGTTTCAAGCGGGGCGAACTCGTCGCCCTGGCCGAAACGTACGTAATGCGGCTCCTGGAAACCGCCGTTGTCGTAGATCGGGCGGGCCTTGTCGGACAGCCAGGTCAGCACGCTGGTTTGCAACGCCCCCGGCTGCGCGATGGCAGTGAGCAACGCTTGGCGCGTGGCGAATTCGAGCAGCGGCTCGGCGTACAGCGGGCGGTAAAGCAGGTGAGGGCCTTGCGTGTTGTCCAGGGGTTCGATGATGAACATGTTCGCGACGATGTCCGGTACCGCTTCAGCTTTGCGCAGCAACGCCAGGCAGCGAATGGCCACGGCTTGATCGTCCACCTTGCGCGCATCGGCCCCGGGTTGTACCAACGCGGCGACGTAGCGGGCGCCGGTGGCGGTGATCCCGCCTTCTTGCTTGAGGTGTGTTTCCAGTGCTTGCAGGGGCAATTGATAGCGCAGTTGCTCGGCAAACAGGCGCGTACGCGCTTCCACGGGCGGGGCGTCGCCCAGCAGCTGTTGTTTCAGAGCGTCGGGGTAGCGTTGGCCGATGTCGACGCTTTCGATCAGGCCGTCGGTGCGCGTGATGAAGTCTGCCGTCAACCAGCTCGGCAGCGTCAGGCCATCACGGTGTTTCAACGTGAGGGTCCCGCCGGGGCGCCCGGCCAGATTGGTGATGGCCAGTTCAGTCAGGCTCATCTGCCTCGCATCGGCAATGCCGGGCGCGCCGGGGTAGCCCGCGTATTTGGTGAAGGTGAGCAGCACGTTATCGGGGTCATAGCTGGCTGGGAGCGAGGGCTGCTCGTCGCCGCTCAGGGCGCGTTGCTGTTCAGCCTCAAGGGCCTTGCACAGCACGCCGACGGTGTAGCGGCGAATATCGCTAATGCCGCTGAGAAACGTCTGGCCTTTGTTGAGGATTTTGCTGCCGGCCAACCCCAGGCTGTATTGGCGGTAGGCCTGTTGTTGAGTGGGCGAGGCGTTTTGCAGCCAGGCCGGCAGTTGCGTGCGCCCCAGGTTCGCCAGCAGCGGGTCGGCCTGGGGGGTGTCGGTAAAGTAGCGTGCGGGGTCACTGAGTTCGCGAAACAGCGCTTGCAGGGTGGCTCGTCCCAGCGTGCAGGGCAGGCGCAGGGCTTGCAGGTTGCTCAATTGTTGGTTGAGGATCAGCGCCGCCTGTTGGTCGAACACATTGCCTTGCACCTCGTAGCGCGTCCAGGTCAGCGTATCGAAACGGTACTGATCGGCAATGTGTGCGCCCCAATATTGACCGAACGCGTCAATCGAGGCGAACGACTTGATCATGCCATCGGGCCGGCACAGCAGAACGATGATCCGGGTCTGCACGGTGCGCACCAGCAGCAGGTCTGGGCTCAGCAACGCCTCCTGTTGGTCAAGACGGGTTTCCAGGGCGTACACATAGGTCTGCGTCGGGCCGTTTTGCGCCTGGCGTTGATCGTAGTCAGCGCAGTCGATGATCTGTTGCAGCGTCTCGCGCTCCACGTCGCTCAGGCCCGGTTGTTTCAGGGTGGCGATTTGCAGGGTTTGCGCCAGCAGGTCGCTGATCTGGCGCCAGCGGCTGTGGGCCGGGTCGTCGGTGTTGTTCCAGTAGTCGGTCAGCGCGTTTTGCAGGGCGATCGGGACCGACCAGGGCAGCTCTTTGATCAGGGTGTCGATGCGCTGCATATCCAGTGCAGCGCCTGCGCGGGTTCTCAAGCGGGTCGGCGGCTGTTCTGTAAGAAACGGCGCGCGCGAGTCCACCTCGCCCATGCCCAGTACGGCGCCCGTCGCCAGGTAGTCGAGCACGCGGGGCATGAGCAGTTGATGGGTCCAACCGGCAGTGGGGGCAGGGCTGGCCAGTCGGACCTGGTCCAGGTTCAGGTTCAGGTCGGGGTACTGCTCGGCGATGGTCTTCGCCAGTAGATTTTGTACAACGGATTCGAAACTGGGGCAGTCGGCGAACATCGCGCTGACAGTGTTGGCCACGCTGGGCGAGGGGGACGGCATGTAGTGTTCTCCGGAATGAATAATCGAGCATCGCAGCGATGCGCGATTACTTAACGCCGTTCCAGAGGGGGAGAAGGGGTATCGGGTTACCTCAAGGCTCACGGTAGCGGTGGGTGTGTGGGCGAAACTCGCCTATCATGGCGGCCTTTCTTTTTAAGATGATCGACTTGTGATGAATGCCCTTGACCTGAGCACCGCCCTGAAAGACAGCGATATGCTGATCATCGACGGACTGCACGCCTTTGATTTCACCTTCGAGGAAGCTTTGCGCATCGAAAGCATGGACGGTCGGGAACTCAAGCGTTGGACGTTCAGTCCAGAACAACTGAAGGCCGCGACCTTTGATGAGTCCTTGCAGCGCTGGCGCTTGAGCAATGACGACGGTGAGCATCACCTGGCTTGCCTGCAGGCTGTCAAAGGCGACAACAATAACGACGAGGACGAAGCCGATGATGATGCGTAAATTCTGGCCCCTGCTGATGGCGGGCAGTGTGGGTGCGATGTCGGTACAGGCCGCACCCGCCGACACCTATGAACTGTTGGTGGGCAGCTACACCGCCGGCACCAGCGAAGGCATTTACCGTGTGCAGTTCGACAGCCGTACCGGCCGGTTGCAGGGCAAGCCGGTATTGGCGGCCAAGGCGGCCAACCCTTCGTGGCTCACGGTCTCCAAGGACCAGAAGCACCTGTTTGTGGTCAACGAGAACGGCCCAGGGCAGAAAGACGCCGTCGGCCGCGTCAGCAGCTACCGCATCGACCCACAGAGCCACCAACTGACCCTGATCAATCAGGTGCAGAGCCTGGGCAACGAGCCCACCCATTCCAGCGTCGCCGCTGACGGGCGTTACCTGTTCGTCGCCAACTATTCGGTGCAGGAAGATCCGGGCGGCAGCCTGGCGATCCTGCCGGTGGACACCACCGGCAAACTGTCGCCGCCGGTGCAACTGAGCGGGCACCCGGCCAGCCGCGTGAACCCTGAACGCCAGGCGTCCAACCATGTGCATTCGGTCGTGTCGTCGCCGGACGGCAAGTACGTGTTTGTGCAGGACCTGGGGGCCGACAAGGTCTTTGTCTACCGTTACGACCCCAAGGCCAGCCACGAGCAGCCGTTGACCGCGGCCGCCCCGGCCTCGGTGCAATTGCCGCCGGGCAGTGGCCCGCGCCACCTGCTGTTCAGCGCCGATGGCAAGCATGCCTGGCTGACCACCGAGATGAGTGCCCAGGTCGCGGTGTTCGATTACCACGACGGCACATTGACCCAAACCCAGTTGGTGGACTATGCGGCCGGGCAACCGGTGTCGGACAAAGCCGGCGCCGCGCTGCACGCCTCCAGCGATGGCAAGTTCCTGTATGTAAGCAACCGTGGCACGGCCAACCATATCCTCGTGTTCAGCATTGACCCGGCCACCGCGCACCTCAAGCAAGTGCAGCAGCGCTCGGTGGAGGGCGACCACCCGCGCGAATTCAGCCTCGACCCCAGCGGCAGGTTTTTGCTGATCGCCAACCAGAAAAGCAACGAAATCGTAGTGGTCGAACGTGACCCCAACACCGGCCTGCTGGGTAAAACCGTGCAAAAAATGCCGATCGATGCGCCCAGCGACCTCAAGTTCCTGCTGCGTCAATAAGCCACAGGCCCCGCCGTGCGGGGCCTGAGCCTTTGTATTAATTGCAGTGATAGCGGCTACTGTTTCAAAGCATTTCTAAGGCGTAACCCTCGGAGCGTAAGTTTGGTTCCAAGGCCTTCCCGGCCACTCAACCAAACGAACACAAGGGTTACCGCCATGAACTTCAATCTCTTCTCTGTTATCGCTGCTTCCGCCGTATCGGCCACTGTTGCACTGCCGGCTGCGGCCAGTGTGGAAGTCGCCGGCAAGCCATCGAGCACCAGCGCCTACACCCAGAAATACCTGCAACAAAGCGCCAATTTTTACGCCGCGTTGGATCACAAGGTTCAAGCACACTGAAATCCAATGTGGGGGGCAAGCTGAGTTGGCCCCCCCTCCGACTTTGCGTTAAGGCCTGGCCATGACGGCGATAAACAGCGGCGACTCCAAAAACCGCCGCAACCAATCCTGCAAGCGCCGATACGGCGTCGCCGCGAACCACTCTCGATCCACATGGGCGAACTGGCGCACGAATGGCGCCAGCGCCACATCGGCAAGGCTCAGATGATCGGCCAGCAGGTAGTCTCGCTGCGCCAGCAACCCCTCCAGCCGCTGCAAGAACACCTCACCCTGCGCCCGATAAAATTCCATCGGTTGCTGTGGGTAGCGCTCGGCGTATTTGTATTGATCCAAGTGGTGTTTGAACGCTTGATCGTTTTCCATGATCAGCGCCAACACCCTCGGCTCACCCTGGAGCAACCAGTCATCAGGATCGTTTTGCGCCAGGGCCCATTGCATGATCGCCAGGCTCTCATCAATCACCTGCCCGTTCACGCTCAACACCGGCACCGTGCCCTTGGGCGACAGCGCCAGCATCTCGGCCGGCTTGGCCTTGAGGCTGACCTCTAGAATGCGCACCGCGACCCCTGAGTTGCGCAACGCCAGGCGTGCCCGCATCGCATAAGGGCAGCGCCTGAACGAATACAGCAGCGCCTCGTTCACTTGACCTCCAGGGTGCTCAAGCCGTTGCCCTGACGCTTGACCTGGATCTGCACCGGGATGCGCTCGTGCATTTCCTGCACATGGGAAATCACCGCTACCTTGCGGCCCTGGGCCTGCAAGCCATCCAACGCGTCCATCGCCAATTGCAGCGACTCGGGGTCGAGGCTGCCGAAGCCTTCATCGATAAACAGCGATTCGATTTTCAACGTACTCGACGCCATCGACGCCAGGCCCAGAGCCAGTGCCAGCGACACCAGGAACGTCTCGCCGCCGGACAGCGAATGTACCGAGCGCAGTTCGTCGCCCATTTCGGTGTCCATCACCAGCAGGCCCAGCATGCTGCCGCCGCGCTTGAGGCGGTAGCGTCGCACCAGTTGGCGCAGTTGCACGTTGGCGTGGTGCACCAGCAGGTCAAGGTTGTAGGCCTGGGCGATCTTGCGGAACGTATCGCCGGTGGCCGAGCCGATCAGTGCATTCAGGCGCGCCCAGCGTTGCCACTCGTCGTAGGCGCTGGCGATCTGGTCGGCCAGGGCGCTGTTGGCGTCCTGGCGCCGCTGGTCTTCGGCTTGGCGCGCACGCAGTTCAGCCACCTGTTTGTCGCCCTCGGCCAGTTGCTGGTTGAGGGCGGCGAGGGCGCTGTCCAGTTGTTCGGCTTGCAGGTTGCCGTTGTGCAGGGCCTGGTGTTCGGCCAGGCGCTGCTCGCGCTCTTGCAGCAGGACCTTGGCTTGTTCCACGGCCTTCTCGCTGTGTTGCAATTGCTGGCGCAGCGCGTTGAGGTGCGCGTCGTCGAAGGCCAGCAGGCGGGCAAGGCCGGCATCATCCAGCTCGGGCTGCAACGCGCGCCATTCGCGCAGGCTGGCGTCGAGCGCCTGCTGTTCGGCGAGCAGCGCCTGTTGACGTTCCTGTTGGGCCTTGAGGTCGGCGGCCAGTTGCACCAGCGCATTGCGCGTCTCTTGCAGGTGCGCGTTGGCGTCGGTTTCGCCTTGGCGCGCCTGCGCCACGGCCTGGTCCAGTCGCTGCTGCCACTGTTCGGCGCTGGGGTGCTCGCCCAGCAAGTCGCGCAGTTTTCCCTCGGCGGCTTGCTGATGTGTGGCCAGCTCGCCGACCTGCTGGGCCAATGCCTCAAGTTGCTGCTGGCGATGCTGTTGGTGGGTCTGTTGTTTCTCGATGACCTGTTGGCGTTCCTGTTGCTCGGCCAGCTCATCACGTTGGTGGCCCAGTTGCTCCAGGCGTTGGCTGACCTGTTGGTCCAATTGCATGAACGTTGCCGCGGGCTCCTTGCGCAGACCCTCCAGGGTTTCGGCCGGCAACAGGCTGGCGAAGGCGTTGAGTTCTTCGTCGAGGCGTTCGCGGTCGTTGGACAGTTCGCGCTGCTGGTCCACCAGCAACTGACGGGCTTGCTGGCTGGCGTCCTGGGCGGCTTGCAATTGTTGCTGCAAGCGCCCGGCGTTTTGTTGCAGGTTGAGCAGGGCGGCCTGGCGCTGTTCGTCCTGGCTGATGCTTTGCGTCAGTTGGGCCAGTTGCTGGGCCAGCCAGGGGCTACGTTTGGCGGCGTCCTGGTTGAACAGCGAAGCGGCCAGCGGATGTGCATCCAGGCTGGGCTGGAGCGCCTGTTGTTGCGCGGCCACTTGCTCCTGTTGGTGCAGGAACTCCTTTTGCTGGGCGATCAGCCCGCCAACTTCGCCACGCAGCTCGGTGAGTTGTTCCTTGAGGGTGTCGACGGCTTTCTGCGCCGTGGCCTCTTCGGTTTCGTCATGGCGGCCGAGGCTTTGCAGCAGCGCTTCGGGTTGGTGGTACGGGTGCTCATGGCTGCCGCACACCGGGCAGGGCTGGTCGTCCTGCAACTGCTCGCGCAACTCTTCGACGCTGGCACTGCGCGCCAGGCGTTGGCGTTCGAGCAGTTGCTTGGTCACTGTCAGCGTCTGCTCGGCGACCGTCAGTTCGGCCTTGGCTTGCAGGCCGGCCTTGTTGAGTTGTTCACGCTGTTGCTGGGCGTCGGCGAGTTTTTGCGTCAGCGTGACGGCTTGCTGGTCCAGCTGTTGGCTGCTGTCCCAGAGGCGCGTGAGGTCTTCAAAGGCGCGCTGCTGCTTGCGATTGTCCTGCAACAGGCTGGCGAGCAGTTGGATCTGCTCGGCCACCGCATGGGGTTCGGCGCCGGCCTCTTGGTACAGCAGGTCCAGCGACTCGCGTTGTGCGCTGAGTTGTTCGGCGGCGCGGGTGGCGCGTTCTTCCAGTTGCGGCAGTTCTTCCTGGCCCTTTTTCAGGCGGCTGCCAATCACCATGAGTTGTTGCAGGCGCTCGCGCTGGTAGGTCCAGCCCTCGCTCAACGGCGCCAGGGCCGTGCTGCGCTCAAGCTCGGCGCCCAGGCGTTGCAGGCGCCCGGCAACCTGCGCTTGCTTTTCGAGCAAGCCATTGAGCAGGGTTTGGCCTTCGGTGTAGGCGGTTTGCTGCTGGAGGTGCTCTTCGGTGCGCTTGGCCAGGTCTTTGGTCAAGTGGGCGAGGGTGCTTTGTTCGTCGAAAGCCTGACGCAGCGGCGCGACCGCATCGCCCTGGTTTTTCAGGGCATCGGCCAAGGCGGCCTGGGCGGCTGCCTGCTGCTGTTGGGCTTGTTCCTGGCGTAGCTGCAGCGCGCTCTGCTGCTCGATATGCTGCTGAATCTGCGCGGCCAGAGGCGTCAGCAATGCGCTCAGTTGCGCCTGGCGTGCGAAGTGATGGCGTTGCGGCGCCAACTGTTCCAGGCGGCTGAGGTCCTGGCGTTGCTGGCCCTGGCCGGCCCACTCGGCCTCGGCGCGTTGCAGTTGCTCGGTGGCGCTGAGCTGGCGCTCCTGCCACTCGCGCAATTCCTTGAGCCAGGTGTGCTGCAACTCCAACTGCTTGAGTTGGGCCTGCCGGGTCTTGAGTTGTTGCTGGGCGTCGGCCAGTTGCTGGTCCAGGTCGGCGCGTGCTTCAGCAGCCAGGGGCACTACGCCGGTGGCCTGGTCCTGCAACTGCTTGTGGGCGTCCTTGGCCTCTTTGGCCTTGTCGAACGCGCGGCGGCCGAGTTGGCTGTACAGCGCGGTGTCGGTGAGTTTTTCCAGCAGTTCGCTGCGCTCGTTGTCGTTGGCCTTGAGGAAGGCGCTGAATTCGCTTTGCGCCAACAACACGGCGCGGGTGAACTGCTCGAAATTCAGGCCCAGGGCCAGTTCCAACTGGGTTTTGTATTCGGTTTTCTGGCTGGCCAGCAGTTGCTCGCTGTCCAGGTCGATCAGGCTCTGGCGGCTGTTCTGCAACTTGCCGCTGGCCTTGTCGCGTGCGCGGTTGGCCTCCCAGCGCGCCCGATAGCGACGGCCGCTGACGCCGACAAAATCCACCTCGGCATAGCCGCCGCCAGTGCCGCGGCGCAGCAGCGTGCGCGGGTCGCCGATGGCAATATCGCTGTCGGCATCGGGCATTTTGGCCTGGCCGGTATCGCCCAGGCGCGGCACGGCGCCAAACAGCGCCAGGCACAAGGCGTCAAGCAAGGTGCTTTTGCCGGCGCCGGTCGGCCCGGTAATCGCAAACAACCCGGCGCTGGCCAGGGGCTCGGCGGTAAAGTCGATCTCGAACGGCCCAGCGAGGGAGGCGAGGTTTTTCAGGCGGATGGCGAGGATCTTCATGGCTGCTCCTCCTGGTGTTGCACTTCCTGGAGCAGCACGGCGAAGTCCTGCAAGGTCTGTTCGTCCACTTCACTGCCGTAGCTGTCTTGCCAGGCGCGGCTGAACAGCTCCTGGGGCGTGAGCTGGTCGAGTTCGATCAAGCGTTCGTCGTCTGGGTGCTCGCTGCTTCGTTTACCGGCGTATTCGGCGGCGATGCGCACCAGGCGCACGGCCTTGCCTTGCAGGGCGGTTTCGATTTGCTGGCGCAGGTCCGGTTGCGGCTCGTCGAGGCGCACACGCACTTCCAGCCAGGGATGGCGCTGGGTTTCGGCCAGCAGATCGACGTCGGGCAGGTCGGCCAATTGCGTAAGGATATCGGCCAGGGGCGCCGCTTCCAGACGTTGCAGGTTGACCGAGCGCGGAATCAGGATAGGTTCGACGCTGACCAGCGCTTGGCCCTGGAACGTTACGTCGAGAATCTGGTGTTTGTAGCCGATTTCGGAAAACGACAGTGGAATCGGCGAGCCGCTGTAACGAATGCGCTCTTCGCCATTGACCTTTTGCGGCTTGTGCAAATGGCCGAGGGCAACATAGCCGACACTTTTGTCGAACAGGCTGGCCGGCAGCGCCTCGGCATTGCCGATGACCAGGCTGCGTTCGGAGTCTTGCGACACTGAGCCACCGGCCATGTGCGCGTGGCTGACGGCAATCAGCGCCTGGCCTTTTTTGCGTTTGGCGTTGGCGGCGGCGATCAACCCCTCGTGCACCTGGCCGATCCCGCGCAGATAGTCGTCACCCAGGTGCGCGCCGGTCACTTGCGCGGGGCGCAGGAACGGCAGCGCCAGGCACCACGCGGCGATCTTGCCTTTGGCATCCGGCAGGGGAATCAGCAGGCGCTCGGCATCCAGTTGGCCGTCATCCAGCCACAGCACGCAACCGAGCGCATGGGTGCGCAAACGGCGCATCAGCGGCGCCGGCAGCTCGATACGCGAACCGGAGTCGTGGTTGCCGGCGATCATCACGATGGTCAGCGTAGGGTTTTGCTCGTGGGCGCTGATGATGAAGTCATACAGACGCTCCTGGGCCTTGAGCGGCGGGTTGACCGTGTCGAATATATCGCCGGCGATCAGCAGCGCATCGGGGTGGTGGTCACTGATCTGGCGCAGCAGCCACTCAAGGAAACAGGCATGTTCGAAGTCGCGTTCCTGGCCGTGCAGGTTTTGGCCAAGGTGCCAGTCGGAGGTGTGGAACAGACGCAAGGCGAACTCCGTGGAGAAGATGAAAAGGAGGGGAGTTTACCTGTAAAAGCCGGTGGGGTGCCCGGGATGACGCCGGTCAAATGTGGGAGGGTTGATCCCGATAGTGTCGGGTCAGCCGGCTTATCTGTAACTGACTCACCGCCATCGGGAGCAAGCCCCCTCCCACAGGCGTTTTGTGATGCCAGAGAGAGTGGGTCATTTGGGATACAGCGGCGGCAAGCTGGTGGCATCCGCAGCCGTTTCCAGTTCACGCTCGGCCATTGGAATGGCCTTGATCGCCCGCCACAAGTCTTCACCCAGCCAATACTGGCCGCTCTCGCTGTACAGCGCGCCGTTCAAGCCATCCAGCGCGTCCGACAGCGGTACAAACCGGGCCGCCATGTCGGCCAGGGTTTCCGGCTGTTGGCGCGCCCAGGCGTCGAGGGCCTGGCGGGTGGCGTGCGGGTCGTTGGCCTGGGTGGCACGCTTGAGGTCGTCGAGCAAGGTGCGTGGGCTGGGGCCGGTTTGCGCGGCGCGCAGTACCGCCGGTTGCGAGCGTGCGCGCCACCACAGGCCGAAGCCCAGCAGGGTGGTGCAGGCCAGCAGCAGGGTACTCAGTTGCCACAGCCACAGGCGGCTATCGTCCGGCGCGGTGATGATGGTGGGTGTGGCGGGCGTGTCCACCATCAGGCTCGGGTTGTTGGCCACTTGCAAGGTGCGTGCGGGCAGGCTGGTGCGTTCGAGGTGGTCTTCGTGGGTGTTCCACCACACCACTTCAACGGCCGGCAACTCCAGCGTACCCATACGGTTGGGCACCAGCGCTTCGCGGTCTTCGCGGCTGCCGATCAGGCCGCGGTCGCTGGTCTGGTTGCCCAGCACCGGTTGGTCCGGGTAGCGGCGCAGGCCATTGATGTCGGTGCTCGGCAGTGCGGGCAGTTGCGCGCTGGACAGGCCTTCGGCCTTGACCGTGAGGCTGCGCGTCAGGGAATCGCCGACTTGTACATGCTCAGGCTCCGGGTTCCAGCCTTCGCTCAGGGTCAGGCTGCGCGCCGGCAACCAGGGGGTGTCGGCCGGATACAGCGCCGGCTTGGGCTTGACCGCCAACGCCAGCGGCGCCGAACTCACGTGGATCAGCTTGCCGGGCTTGGTGCCTTGCAGGGTGTTTTCTTGTGGCGGGCGGGGTTCCACCAACGTGGCGCTGAAGGTCTGCGTCGGAATATCCAGGGTGCCGCTGTGCTGCGGGTAGATCGCATAGCGGGTTTCGATCACGCCGTGGCGGATGCTGTTGATGACTTTTTCGTAGGTACGCGACTCGCCCAACTGCTCCACGCGTGCATCGGGAATTTGCAAGGGGGTGAGGCTGCTGTCGTCATACAGCGACACCGAGTGGTACACGCGCACCGTCAACAGCGCCTGGGCCTGCACGTACACGCTGGTCTGGTCGAGGTTGGCCTCGACAAACACCGGCGCCAGTTCGGCGTTGGTGTTCTGGCTGGCGGTTTCCATCACTTGCAGGCTGATCGGCTGGGTCTGGTAGTCGCCCACCTGCAACGGTGGGATCACCACCGTGCCGTTTTCCTTGGGCAGCAGGGTGATGATCCAGCGCGTGGTGGCGTGATTATCGCCGCCCAGGGTGGTGAGCTGGTTGAGCTGGCGCGTGCCGCTGACTTCGAACTGCGCATCCAGCGGCGACAGGTCGGGCTTGCCGAACTGGGTGACGTCGCTCGATTCCACCGTCAGTTCTACTGTCTCGCCGGAATTGAGGCGGCTGCGGTCGACGCTGGCAACCAGGTTCGCCGCCTGGGCGTCGCTTGCCGATAACGCGAGCAGAAGCAGAAGGGTGGTGCGGCGGCTCATCGAGTCTTGTCCTGATGTTGTTGCTGTTCGTACCAGAATTTGCGGCGCAGCAGCTCGCCGGGGTTGTCCGGGATCTCCCGCAGCCATTGTTCCAGGGCTTGGCGATGTTCGCCGTCGAGACTGGCGTTGGCGGGAAGCAGCGGCGGCGTGGTGGTGCGCTCGTCGCCCAGCTCGCTGCCCGGTACTTCGTTATTGCCGGTGTGCGTCGGGGCGCCGGCCTGGGTATCACCGGCGCCGGCTTCGCCCTGGCCCTGGGCCGATTCCTCGCCACCCGTGGCGTTTTGCCCCGTGGCACCCGGTTGCGCAGTTTGGCCGGGTTGGGTGGTTTCGTCATCTTCGTTTTTTGCCGGCGGCTCGGGCTCGGGCTGCGCCTGCTGCTGCATCAGGGTTTCCACCAGGGCCTTGTTTTTCAGCGCCGGTTGCAGGTCGGGCTGGGCTTCCAGGGCCTGTTCGTAGGCGTCGATGGCGGCTTCCAGCTCACCAGACCTGGCCAGCGCGTTGCCGCGGTTGTAATGGGAGTAGGCATCGTTGCCCTCGGCAAACCGTTTGATGGCCTCGGCATAGTTGCCGGCCTCGTACAGCGCCACGCCTTGCCATTGGGTGTCCTGAAAATGCTCGGCGGCCTCGGCCGGGCGCTTTTTCTTCAGCAGGTATTGGCCTTGCTGGTCGGGGCGCAGCCACAGGTCCTGAAGCTCAAAAGCATAGCTGGGCTGCGGCGCGGCCATCAGCAGCAGCGGCAGGCAGAGCAGCCAGCCACGGCGACCGGCGCAGGCCGCCAGCAGCAGCAAGGGCAGCAGCAGCCAGTAACCCTGGTCGGCCCAGGTGTCCAGGTGCAGCAACTGGCCGTCGTTGCGCAGGGCTTGCGGCGGGTCGAGCACGCCGAGCTGGCGCAGGTCTTTGTCGTCCAGGCGCGCCGCACGGTAACGCCCACCCATCTCGCTAGCGAAGGCCTTGAGCGTCGGGCTGTCGAGGCGCGGCACCAGGATCGCGCCTTGTTCGTCCTTGAGGAACTCGCCGCTTTCCTGGGTCACCGGTGTGCCTTCGCGGCTGCCGATGCCCAGAATCGACAAGGGCGGCGACGGGTTGCTTTGCAGCAGTAGGCGAATGCCCTGGCGTTCCTGTTTGGACAACGACGAGCCGATCAGCAGCAGGCGTCCTTGGCCAAGGCCGCTCTGGTTGAGCAGGCCCAGGGCCTTCTCCACGGCGAGGTCGGCGCGGTGGCCGGGCTCGGGCATGATCGAGGGGCGCAGGGCTTCGAGCAGGTTGCGGCTGGTGGCCAGGTCGTCCGACAGCGGCACCAGGGTGTGGGCGCTGCCGGCGTACACGATGATGGCGGTTTGCGCATCGCTGCGCGCCTGCAGCAGGTCATACAGTTTGCGGCGTGCCTGCTCCAGGCGATTGGGCGGGCTGTCGGTGGCGAGCATTTCCGGGGTCAGCTCCAGCAACACGACCAACGGGTCGGAAGGCTTCTGGCTGGTTTGTTCCACCCGTTGCCAACTGGGACCAAGCAATGCCAGCACGGCCAGCAGCCAGGCCATGCCAAGCACCACCCAGGGGGATTTGCTCTCGCGGCCATTGCCACCGCTGAGCAGCACGGCATGGAAGGCCGGCGGCAGGAGCATCTGCCAGCGGCCGGCGCGTTTTTGCCGGTGCCATAACTGCCACAGCAACCAGCCGAGCAGCGGCAGCAGCAATAGCCACCAGGGACGGAACCAGTGCGGCCACAGGTCGATCATCGACGCCTCCGCAAACGCAGGCGTTGCAGGCGCTGACGCCATTGCGGGTGCTGTTGCAGGAAGATCCCCTTGCTCGACAGTTTGTTGAACCAGCGTTGCAGCGCATTGTTCGGCCAACGTTCCTGAATCACCAGCAACATGCTCAGAATCAGCGCCAGCGCCAATGGGCCACTGTATAGCGCCTGGGCCGGGCGCGCCTGGGTCGGTTGTTGTTCGACGGGTTCGAGTCGGTCGAGGGTCTGCTTGATGGTTTGCAGTTCTTCGCCGTCGCGGGCACGAAAGTACTGGCCGCCGGTGGCTGCGGCGATGGCCTTGAGCGCCGGTTCATCGAGGTCCAGGCTCGGGTTGACGCCGAGGATGCCCAGGGAACCGGTTTGCTCCGGGTCGGCGCCGATGCCGATGGGGTAGATTTTCACACCTTCTTCGGCCGCCAGGCGCGCGGCGGTCAGCGGGTCGATCTGCCCGGCGTTGTTGGCGCCGTCGGTGACCAGGATCAGCACGCGGCTTTGCGCCGGACGCTGGCGCAGGCGTTTGAGCGCCAGGCCGATGGCGTCGCCGATGGCGGTGTTTTTGCCGGCGATGCCGATGCGCGCTTCATCCAGCCAGGTGCGTACGGTGCGCCGGTCGAACGTCAGCGGCGCTTGCAGGTAGGCCTGGCTGCCGAACAGGATCAGGCCCACGCGGTCGCCGTCGCGGCCTTCAAGGAAGTCACCGAGCAGGTGCTTGACCAGGCTCAGTCGGCTTACATCGTCGTCCTGCCAGTGCATGTCGGGAAAATCCATGGAGCCGGACACGTCCACCGCCACCAGCAAATCGCGGCCACTGGCGGCAATCGGCAGCGGTTCACCCAACCATTGCGGGCGTGCGGCGGCGCTCAACAGCAGCAGCCACAGCACCACGAACGGCGCTTGTTGGCGCCAGCCCGGCAGGTTCGCGCGGGCACGGCGCCGGGCTAGGCCTTCGAGGTCGCCGAGGTAGCTGACTTTAAGTGCCGGCTCGCCGCTGTCGGCCACCGGCAGGATCAAGCGCATCAACCAGGGCAAGGGCAGCAGGGCGAAGATCCACGGCCAGGCGAACTCAAACATGTTTGCGAATCCAGGTGTCGACGGCCTGGGTCAGGCCGGCGATGGCCTTGTCGTCGAGTTTGCATTCGGGCTTGTAGGCGCCTTCCACCAGCACCATCCAGCGCGTGAGGCCGGCGGCCGGGCAACGGTTGTCGAGGAATGCCAGCCATTTGCGCCCGTTGAGGGTGTGGCTCTGGCTATAGGGGTAGTCGTTGCGGCACAGGCGCTTGAGCAGGCCATTGAGTTGTTGCAGCCAGGCACCGGCAGGCGCGCCGTCGTAGGGCTTGGGCATCAGTGCCAGTTCCGCCAGGGCGGCGATGCGCAGCGGGTCCAGCGGTTGTTCGGCACGCGCCAGCGGGCGCCGCGCGGGCACAAAACGGCGCAGCGACCATAACCCCCAACCGAGCAGAGGGATTACCAGCAGCAACACCCACCAGCCCGGCGCGGGTGGCCAGAAGCCGATGGGCGGCGGGGCGATCAGCGGTTGCAGTTGGTCGAGGTTGCTCATTGTTTTTTAGCCGGGCGTTGCGGGTTGAGGTATTCGCGCAGTTGCTCGACCATTTCGCTCTGGGTGCTCAAGGGCATCAGCAACACGCGCAGCTTCTGTGCGAGCAATTCCCAGCGGGCGATGCGTGCTTCGGCCTGGGCTTTGTAGGCCTGGCGCAAATCAAAATTGAGCGTGTCCAGTTCCAACTGTGCGCCTCTCTGCGCAAAACGCAGCAGCCCGGCGGCGGGCAGGGCATGGTCCAGCGGGTCAGAGACCGGTAACAGCAGCAGGTCGCAATGGCGTGACAGCAGGCTCAACTGTTGTTCGGCACCTTCGCTCAACGCACGCTCATCGCAAATCACGATCACCAGGCTGCCGGGGCGCAGCACCTCGCGGCCACGGCGCAGGGCCATACCCAGGGCGTCGGCTTCCGGGCGGCTTTCGGTGTTGAGGCTCTGGTTGACCCGCACCAGGCGGTTCAGTAGTTGCAACAGGCTTTGTTTACTGCGTCGCGGTTTGATTTCGTAGTGCTCGTTGTCGCCGAACACCAACCCGCCGACCCGGTCGTTATGCCCCAGCGCCGCCCAGCCGATCAGGCTGGCCGCCTGGGCCGCGAGCACGGATTTGAACATCTGCCCCGAACCGAAAAACAGCCGGCAGCTTTGCTCGACCATGATGAAAATCGGGCGTTCACGCTCTTCGTGGAACAGCTTGGTATGCGGCTCCTGGGTACGTGCGGTGACCCGCCAGTCGATGGTGCGCACATCGTCGCCGGCCTGGTACACGCGCACTTGGTCGAAGTCGACCCCGCGCCCACGCAGCTTGGAGTGGTGCAGGCCGATCAATGGGCTGCGCTGACTGGGCGTGGAAAACAGCTGCACTTCGCGCACGCGGTGGCGCATCTCAATCAACTCACTGAGCGTGACGCGGATACCATCGCTGGCGTTCATCGGCTTCAAGCGACGGCAACGACGTCGAGAATGCGTTGCACCACGCGGTCCTGGTCAATGCCGGCGGCTTCGGCCTCGAACGATAGGATAATGCGGTGGCGCAGCACGTCGAACAGCACGGCCTGGATATCTTCCGGGCTCACGAAGTCACGCCCGGCCAGCCAGGCGTGGGCGCGCGCGCAACGGTCCAGGGCGATGGAACCCCTGGGGCTTGCACCATAGGCGATCCACTCGGCCATCTCCGGGTCGAACTTGGCCGGGGTGCGCGTGGCCATGACCAGTTGCACCAGGTATTCCTCCACCGCATCGGCCATGTACAGGCCGAGGATTTCCTTGCGCGCGGCGAAGATTGCCTGCTGGCTGACGCGGCGCTCGGGCTTGGTTTCGCCGTTGAGCGCTTCGCCACGGGCTTGTTGCAGGATGCGCCGCTCCACGGCCGCGTCCGGGAAACCAATCTTGACGTGCATCAGGAAACGGTCGAGCTGCGCTTCGGGCAGCGGGTAGGTGCCTTCCTGTTCGATAGGGTTTTGCGTGGCCATCACCAGGAACAGCGGCGACAGGTCATAGGTGCTGCGCCCCACACTGACCTGGCGCTCGGCCATGGCTTCGAGCAGTGCCGATTGCACCTTGGCCGGCGCGCGGTTGATTTCGTCCGCCAGCACCAGGTTGTGGAAGATCGGCCCCTGTTGGAACACAAAGCTGCCGGTTTCCGGGCGATAGATCTCCGTGCCGGTGATGTCGGCGGGCAACAGGTCGGGGGTGAACTGGATACGATGAAACTGCGCTTCGATGCCCTCGGCCAGCTCTTTGATGGCTTTGGTCTTGGCCAGCCCCGGCGCGCCTTCTACCAGCATATGGCCGTCGGCGAGCAGGGCGATCAGCAGGCGATCGATGAGTTTTTCCTGGCCGAGAATCTGCGTAGAAAGAAAGGTTCGCAGCGCAAGCAGCGCTTCACGATGTTCCATCGATGACGGTTCCTGGAAAGATGAGCCTGGGTGTCAGGGAAAAAACACCGGCCTGGGGCGCTTACTTTAATGCATCGCGGGGTAAGGCGACTAACGGAGTGACGGGTATTTTTGGCAAAACTTGTAGGAATTTTGTGTAGGAGCACGATCAATGTGGGGGGGCTTGCTCCCGATAGCGGTGTATCAGCTACAAATAAGCTGACTGACACACTGCTATCGGGAGCAAGCCCCCTCCCACATTTGATCGTTGGTGCAGCTTAGGTCCGGGTGAAGGTGCCGGTTCCGTTGAGGATGTTTCGCAGGGTTGTCTCTACCTCGGCCAGGTCGGAGGCAGCCGTGGCGTGGGTGATCGCCAACTGGTCCTTGCCACCCAGCGCATCGGCATCGCCCGCCGCCAGCTCAATCACCAGGGTGGTGTCACTCAAGGTGACTTTCAGCCCATCCAGGGTTGACGGCTCGTAATCCCAGGTCAGCTCAACCTCATCTTCATCAGGGTAACGGCTGAGCATGAACATCTCGCCGTTTTTACCGTGGCAGCAGAGCATGGCCATGTTGTCTTCTTCTTCGTCGCACGGGGTGGCCATCAGGGCGTCGGTTTTCAGCTGCAGCATGGGGAATCCTGTGTGGGGTAGGGCGTTGCGCGGGGTAATTGTGCCATTGCGGCGAATTTTTCGCTGCATGCCCTGTCACAACCGGGGCATGACCTTACGGGCCAAACCAGTCATTTTCGGTACTCGCGGGTTTGAAAATTGCCTGTTTATCCGCCGCAAATCCCAGGTTGCACCCGTCGCAACCCCTAGCCTGCTTACCGATGACCGAATATGTCGCAGCGCTGCAAGAGCAGGGCTTCTACACTCGTTAAGCTGCGCAACGGATGTGCACGTTCCAGGCGCCTGACCTGCCCGTCGTACCGTCACCCGGCAAGGTGCGCATCTTATGGAAGTTGTATGTGACCTGACTGTCCTGTCCAGCTTCACCCACCTGTCACCCTGATTCGTTTATGGTGCTTAACTGGCTACCAGCGATCAGAGCTGACGGTCTCCCCGCAAGGGGATAACACGCGACGCTTCCATCAATAACAAGCCCAAGCGGAGTACCACAGATGGCGTTCTTCACCGCAGCCAGCAAGGCCGACTTCCAGCATCAACTGCAAGCGGCACTGGCGCAGCACATCAGTGAACAGGCACTGCCACAAGTGGCGCTGTTCGCTGAACAATTCTTCGGCATCATTTCCCTGGACGAACTGACCCAGCGTCGCCTTTCCGACCTGGCCGGTTGCACCCTGTCTGCCTGGCGCCTGCTTGAGCGCTTTGATCACACCCAACCGCAAGTGCGGGTCTACAACCCCGATTACGAACGTCATGGCTGGCAGTCGACCCACACCGCGGTCGAAGTGCTGCACCATGACCTGCCATTCCTGGTGGACTCGGTACGCACCGAGCTGAATCGCCGTGGCTACAGCATCCATACCCTGCAAACCACCGTACTCAGCGTGCGCCGTGGCAAGAAGGGCGAGTTGCTGGAAGTCCTGCCAAAAGGCACCCAGGGCGAAGGCATCGAGCAAGAATCGCTGATGTACCTGGAAATCGACCGCTGCGCCAACACCGCCGAGTTGAGCGTGTTGAGCAAGGAACTCGAACAGGTATTGGGCGAAGTGCGCGTGGCGGTGGCCGATTTCGAGCCGATGAAAGCCAAGGTCCAGGACCTGCTCGCCGGGATCGACGCCAGCCGGTTCAGCATCGACGGCGAAGAAAAAGCCGAGATCAAGAACTTCCTGGAATGGCTGGTGGGCAACCACTTCACCTTCCTTGGCTATGAAGAATTCGTGGTACGTGACGAGGCGGACGGCGGTCATATCGAATATGACGCCGGCTCGTTCCTCGGTCTGACCAAGCTGCTGCGCGCCGGCCTCACCGCCGATGACCTGCGCATCGAAGACTACGCCGTGTCGTACCTGCGTGAACCGACCGTGCTGTCGTTCGCCAAGGCCGCGCACCCAAGCCGCGTGCACCGCCCGGCCTACCCGGACTACGTGTCGATCCGCGAGATTGACGCCGACGGCAAGGTCGTCAAGGAATGCCGCTTCATGGGCCTGTACACCTCGTCGGTGTATGGCGAAAGCGTGCGGGTTATTCCGTACATCCGCCGCAAGGTCGCCGAGATCGAACGCCGCTCGGGCTTCCAGGCCAAGGCGCACTTGGGCAAGGAGCTTGCACAAGTCGTTGAAGTGCTGCCGCGGGATGACCTGTTCCAGACCCCGGTCGACGAGCTGTTCAGCACCGTGATGTCGATTGTGCAGATCCAGGAACGCAATAAGATCCGCGTGTTCCTGCGCAAAGACCCGTACGGGCGTTTCTGCTACTGCCTGGCCTATGTGCCGCGCGACATCTATTCCACCGAAGTGCGCCAGAAGATCCAGCAAGTGCTGATGGATCGCCTGAAAGCCTCGGACTGCGAGTTCTGGACCTTCTTCTCCGAATCCGTGCTGGCCCGGGTCCAGCTGATTCTGAGGGTAGACCCGAAGAACCGCCTCGATATCGACCCGCTGCAACTGGAAAAAGAAGTGGTACAGGCCTGCCGCAGCTGGCAGGACGACTACTCCAGCCTGGTGGTGGAGAGCTTCGGCGAAGCCCACGGCACCAACGTGCTGGCGGACTTCCCGAAAGGCTTTCCCGCCGGTTACCGCGAGCGTTTCGCCGCGCATTCGGCGGTGGTCGACATGCAGCACCTGCTCAGCCTGACCGAAGCCAACCCACTGGTGATGAGCTTCTACCAGCCGCTTGGCCAGGTCTCCGGCCAGCGTGAGCTGCATTGCAAGCTCTACCACGCCGACACGCCGCTGGCGCTGTCCGACGTGCTGCCGATCCTGGAAAACCTCGGTTTGCGCGTGCTGGGCGAGTTCCCGTATCGCCTGCGCCACGCCAATGGCCGCGAGTTCTGGATCCATGACTTTGCGTTCATCGCCGCCGAAGGCGTGAACCTGGATATCCAGCAGCTCAACGACACCTTGCAGGACGCGTTCGTGCATATCGTGCATGGCGATGCCGAGAACGATGCGTTCAACCGCCTGGTACTCACCGCCGGCCTGCCATGGCGCGACGTCGCGCTGCTGCGTGCCTATGCGCGTTACCTCAAGCAGATCCGCCTGGGCTTCGACCTCGGTTACATCGCCAGCACCCTGAACAACCACACCGACATCGCCCGCGAGTTGACCCGGTTGTTCAAGACCCGTTTCTACCTGGCGCGCAAGCTCACCGCCGATGACCTGGAAGACAAGCAGCAACGCCTGGAGCAAGCGATCCTCAGCGCCCTGGACGACGTTCAGGTGCTCAACGAGGACCGCATCCTGCGGCGCTACCTGGACCTGATCAAGGCCACCCTGCGCACCAACTTCTATCAGACCGACGCCAACGGCCAGAACAAGTCGTACTTCAGCTTCAAGTTCGACCCGCGTGCCATCCCCGAGCTGCCCAAGCCGGTGCCGAAGTTTGAAATCTTTGTGTACTCGCCACGAGTTGAAGGCGTGCACCTGCGCTTCGGTAACGTGGCGCGGGGCGGCCTGCGCTGGTCCGACCGTGAAGAAGATTTCCGCACCGAAGTATTGGGCCTGGTAAAAGCCCAGCAAGTGAAGAACTCGGTGATCGTGCCGGTGGGCGCCAAGGGCGGCTTCCTGCCGCGTCGCCTGCCGTTGGGCGGCAGCCGGGACGAGATCGCGGCCGAGGGCATCGCGTGCTACCGCATCTTCATTTCCGGCCTGTTGGACATCACCGACAACCTGAAGGACGGCGCCCTGGTGCCTCCGGCCAACGTCGTGCGTCATGACGACGATGACCCGTACCTGGTGGTGGCGGCGGACAAGGGCACTGCGACCTTCTCCGACATCGCCAACGGCATCGCTATCGACTACGGCTTCTGGCTGGGCGACGCGTTCGCCTCCGGCGGTTCCGCCGGTTACGACCACAAGAAGATGGGCATCACCGCCAAGGGCGCGTGGGTGGGTGTGCAGCGTCACTTCCGTGAGCGCGGCATCAACGTGCAGGAAGACAGCATCACGGTGGTCGGCGTCGGCGATATGGCCGGCGACGTGTTCGGTAACGGCTTGCTGATGTCCGACAAGCTGCAACTGGTCGCGGCCTTCAACCACCTGCATATCTTCATCGACCCGAACCCGAACCCGGCCACCAGCTTCGTCGAGCGCCAGCGCATGTTCGAGCTGCCGCGTTCGGCCTGGACCGACTACGACACCAGCATCATGTCCGAAGGTGGCGGTATCTTCTCGCGTAGCGCGAAGAGCATTGCCATCTCGCCACAGATGAAAGAACGCTTCGACATCCAGGCCGACAAGCTGACCCCGACCGAACTGCTGAACGCCTTGCTCAAGGCGCCGGTGGACCTGTTGTGGAACGGCGGCATCGGCACCTATGTCAAGGCCAGCACCGAGAGCCACGCCGATGTGGGCGACAAGGCTAACGATGCGTTGCGCGTCAACGGCAACGAGTTGCGCTGCAAGGTGGTGGGCGAGGGCGGCAACCTCGGCATGACCCAGCTGGGTCGCGTGGAATTCGGCCTCAATGGCGGCGGCTCCAACACCGACTTCATCGACAACGCCGGTGGCGTGGACTGCTCCGACCACGAAGTGAACATCAAGATCCTGCTCAACGAAGTGGTGCAGGCCGGTGACATGACCGACAAGCAACGCAACCAGTTGCTGGCGAGCATGACCGACGAAGTCGGCAGCCTGGTGTTGGGCAACAACTACAAGCAAACCCAGGCCCTGTCCCTGGCTGCCCGCAAGGCTTACGAGCGAGCTGCCGAGTACAAGCGCCTGATGAGCGACCTGGAAGGCCGTGGCAAGCTGGACCGGGCCATTGAGTACCTGCCGACTGAAGACCAGTTGGCCGAGCGCGCCTCCGCCGGCAAGGGCCTGACCCGTCCGGAGCTGTCGGTACTGATCTCGTACAGCAAGATCGACCTCAAGGAAGCGTTGCTCAAGTCGCTGGTACCGGATGACGACTACCTCACCCGTGATATGGAAACCGCGTTCCCACCGAGCCTGGTGGCGAAATTCGGCGAAGCCATGCGTCGCCATCGTTTGAAGCGCGAGATCGTCAGCACCCAGATCGCCAACGACCTGGTCAACCACATGGGCATCACCTTCGTTCAGCGACTCAAAGAGTCGACCGGCATGAGCCCGGCGAACGTGGCGGGCGCATATGTGATCGTGCGCGACATCTTCCACCTCCCGCACTGGTTCCGTCAGATCGAAGCCCTGGACCACCAGGTTTCGGCAGACGTGCAATTGGAGCTGATGGACGAGCTGATGCGCCTGGGCCGTCGTGCTACGCGCTGGTTCCTGCGCAGCCGTCGCAACGAGCAAGATGCTGGCCGTGACACCGCGCACTTCGGTCCGCACCTGGCCGCGCTGGGGCTCAAGCTCGACGAGTTGCTGGAAGGCCCGACCCGTGAAGGCTGGCAGAACCGCTACCAGGCCTACACCCAGGCCGGCGTACCGGAGTTGTTGGCGCGCATGGTTGCAGGTACCACCCACCTGTACACCTTGCTGCCGATCATCGAAGCCGCCGACGTGACCGGGCATGACGCCGCCGAAGTGGCCAAGGCTTATTTCGCCGTCGGCAGCGCTTTGGACTTGCCGTGGTACCTGCAGCAGATCAGTGATCTGCCCGTGGCCAACAACTGGCAGGCCCAGGCGCGCGAAGCGTTCCGTGACGATGTGGACTGGCAGCAACGCGCGATCACCATCTCGGTACTGCAAATGGCCGATGCGCCACAAGACATGGAAGCCCGCGTGGCCCTGTGGCTTGAGCAGCACCAGGACATGGCCGATCGCTGGCGCGCCATGATGGTGGAAATCCGTGCCGCGGTCGGCACGGACTACGCCATGTATGCGGTCGCCAACCGTGAACTGCTGGACCTGGCGTTGAGCGGTCAGTCGGTACTGCAACCGGCTTGATTTAGCGACTAAACCAAAAGCCCCCGTCTCGTAAGAGGCGGGGGCTTTTTGTTGGAACACTATTTATCAAGTGCTGAAGGTCCAGTGTGGGAGGGGGCTTGCTCCCGATAGCAGTGGGTCAGTAAGAGGTGCATTCATTGGCACTCCGTCATCGGGAGCAAGCCCCCTCCCACATTTGGACCACCTTATAGTCTGGAGGTCAGTGGTGTTTCAGTAATTTGCTTTCCAGGTGGTCCAGGTGTTGGGTCATCAACGCCACTGCGGTGGTTGAGTCCCGATGCTCAATCGCGTCCACAATCGCCACATGCTCCTGCCACGCGCAATACGTGCAGGCTTTCGCTTCATATTGGGCAATGACCAACGACGTCAACGGCACCAGGCTGTTCAGGAACTGGGCCAGTGGGCCATTGCCGGCGATCGACGCCAAATGCAGGTGAAATTCCCCCGACAAACGAATCGCCGGCCCACGCTGGTCGCGTTCTATGCAATCGCGTTCGCACGCGATCAGTTCGCGCAACTGGCGAATGTGTGCGGGTGTGGCCTGGGCGCACGCCAGCTGCACCACGGTGATTTCGGTCATGCGCCGTGCTTCGAGAATCTGCCGGGTTTGTTGGGTATCCGGCGCCGCCACCTGGGCGCGTTGATTGGGGCGCAGGATGATTACCTGCTGATGGGACAGCTTGGCCAACACCCGGCGGATCACGCTGCGACTCACGCCGAAGGTTTCACCCAGGCTTTCCTCGGTAAAACGGCTGGCCGGCGCGATGCGTTGTTCAAGGATCGCGTCGAACAGCCGTGGGTAGATGTCATCCACTGAAGGCTTTTTACCGGCCACCAGGCGCAGGGCAGGGAGGAAAGGCTCGCGTTGCAGAGCGTGGACGGTCATGGTCGTCTCCAAAAATCAGCTGCCCAGATGGTCGTCCGGGATGTTCAGGGCGATGCCCATGCGCAGGCCTTCCTGGAGGATGTGCCGACGCATCTCGGCGCTGGCCAAGGCACTGTTCTTGTTGCGTATGGCGCGTACTACCGCTTCGTTTTCCTGTAGGCGTTCGGCCAGGTGTTCGGGGGAATTGCGCAGCACTTGGGCGCTTTGCTTGAGGGCGTCGCGGGTCTGTTGCACCACGTTCTGGAAGATCGGGTTGGAGGTGAGGGCAAACAGCTCTTCGTGGAAGCCGATGTAGGCGTTCATCCCGGCTTCGGCATCACCAGCCTCCAGGGCCTCGCGCATGTCCATCAGGGTCAGGCGCAGTTGGCCGACATCCTTGCTGCTGATGGTCTGGGCCACCAGGCCGACAATGAATGGCTCCAGGGTGTAGCGCAGTTGCAGAATATCTTCGAGGCTGGCATGCGCCACGGCGTCGCTCGATTGCGGTTCGCTGACGCTGGTTTCGAGCACCACCACGCCTTTGCCGGGCATGGAGCGCACCAGGCCAAGGGTTTCCAGCACGATCACCGCCTCGCGCAGGCTGGGGCGGCTGATGCCCATCTGTTCGGCCAGCTCACGTTGGCCGGGCAGCATTTCACCCCGCCGCCACTGGCCCCGCTTGAGCGCGGCGCGCAGTTTTTCTACCACTGAATTGACGACGGTTGAGGTGCTGATCACGTCGTATGCTCCTTAAGCTGCGAACCCATTATTCGATACGAGGAAGGTCCAGTGTGGGAGGGAGCAAGCCCCTCCCACCGTTGATTTGTGGTGCTCATCGAATTGCTTCAGAACTCCTGATGCGCCGGCAATACCGGCTTCTTGGCCTGGAAGGCGTACCCTTGCTGGCCGTCGAGCACTTTGTTGGCGCGCTGGATATCGATGTCTTTTTCCCAGCGCGCAATCGCCACGGTGGCCACGCAGTTGCCGATCAGGTTGGTCAATGCGCGGCCGATACCCATGAACCAGTCCACCGCCAGCACCAGCACCAGGCCCACCACCGGAATTGCCGGGATCGCGGTGAGCGTCGCCGCCAGAATCACCAGCGCCGAACCGGGAATGCCGTGTGCGCCCTTGGAGGTGATCAGCGACACCAGCAGGATGGTCAGCAGGTCGGTCATCGACAGCGGCGTGCCGGTGGCGTTGGCAATAAATACGATGGCCAGGGTCAGGTAGATCGAGAAACCGTCCAGGTTGAACGAATATCCCGTCGGAATCACCAGGCCCACGGTCGAGCTGCCGATACCCAGGTGTTCGAGTTTGCGCATGACCTGCGGCAGTACCGCATCGGAGGAGGCGGTGCCCATGACGATCAGCAGTTCTTCGCGCAAGTACTTGAGCAGTGGCAGCATGCGCAGCCCCGACACGCGCATCACCACGCCGAGGATCAGCGCGACGAAAGCGAAGCAGGTCAGGTAGAACAAACCCACCAGGCTGCCCAGGTGTTGCAGTGAATCGAGGCCGTAGGTGCTGGTGGTGAAGGCGATCGCGCCGAACACGCCGATAGGCGCCAGGCGCACGATCATGCCCATGATGCGGAAAATCACATGGCTCAGCTCATTGATCAGCCGCGTGATGCCCGAGGCCGCTTCGCCCACCAGGTTCAGCGCACTGCCGAACAGCACCGAGAACAGCAGCACTTGCAACACGTTGTTGTCGGCAAAGGCGCCGATCACCGAGTTGGGGATCAGGTCCATCAGGAACTGGCTGGTGCCCTTGATGTGCTGGCCCTTGTCGGCCAGTTCATTCAGGCCGGCGGAGGAGAGTTGCTCCAGATGGATATTGGCGCCCTGGCCGATACCGGTGCTGAACGCCATGACCAGGCCGATCACCAGCGCAATGGTGGTGAGCACTTCAAAGTAGATCACCGACTTGAGGCCGATGCGCCCGACTTTCTTCAGGTCGCCGGCGCCGGAAATACCGCTGACCACCACGCAGAACACGATCAGGCCAATTAGCATTTTGATCAGCTTGATAAAGCCGTCACCCAAAGGTTTGAGTTGCGAGGAAAATTCGGGAAGGGCCAGGCCGCAGGCGATGCCGAGCATCAGGCCAATGACGACTTGGAGGAAAATCGAACGCGAGCACCATCTGAGCATGGGAGGGATCTCTATTCGGTGCCCTGGTGGTTCCAGGGCTTAATTGTTGTGGTCATACCGGTAAGTCCAGTGCGTGGTCAGTCTAGGCCAGGTATTTTTGAAATAACAAGCGATTATTCGTCGGCTGGCGGGTCCCGGTCTGACCAGTGGTTCGCCGAGGGCGATGCTTGAGCGGTTGGCGGGGTGCAAAAATTTTCGCTTATCATCCGCCCCTCGGCTCATGAGGTGAGGGATGGACACACCAGGACTGACTACCGACGCGGCAGGACGCAGCCATTGCACCTGGCGCACCTCGGCGCCCGAATACCCGCACTAACACGACCACGAGTGGGGCGTGCCGGTGGCGGACGATATCCAGCTGTACGAGAAGATTTGCCTGGAAGGTTTCCAGGCGGGCATGGCGTGGATCACCATCCTGCGCAAGCGCGAGCGTTTTCGACGTGCATTCGATGGCTTTGATTTTAGCCAGGTAGCGCAGTATGGCGAGGCGGATATCGAGCGGCTGATGCAAGACCCGGGCATTGTGCGCAATCGGGCGAAGATCGTGTCCGCCATCAACAATGCGCGCCGTGCCTGTGAGTTGGTGGCTGAAACCGGCTCGCTGGCGCGGTGGTTGTGGGCGTTCGAGCCCGCTGAGGATGAGCGCCCGGCGGTGGTGGACCTGGCTTATTGGACGGTTAACCCGACGTCGCCGGCGTCGGTGCGGTTGTCGAAGGCCTTGAAGAGGCGCGGCTGGACTTATGTGGGGCCAACCACGATGTATGCGCTGATGCAGGCGATGGGGATGGTCAATGATCACCTTGAAGGGTGCTTCTGCCGCGAGGGCATTGAAGACCTGCGGCGCCAGTTCAAACGCCCGTGAGTCGGTGACTGAAGGCGGTTAAAACTGTGGGAGGGGGCTTGCTCCCACATTTAGCCCCCACCCACATTTCTGAAAAAACCCCTAGCCAATCTGCTGGAGGATATCGCGCACCTTGTCCAGCGCCGGGTCGATATCGAGGGTCTCGATGGCCCCAAACCCGATGATCAAACCCTGGCGCACCGGCGCGTCCTGGAAGAACACATCCAGCGGGTACAAGCCTACGTCCACTTGGCGCGCCAGTTCTCTGAGCAGCGGGATATTCACCGGCACCTTGCACAAGGCCGCCATGTGGAACCCGGCCACGCTGGGCACCGCTTCGAACCACGGCGACAAATCGCCCGCCAGGCGTTGCAGGATGCGTTCGCGGCGCCCGGCATACACCGTGTGGCAGCGCCGGATGTGCTTGAGCAGGTAGCCCTCGCTGATGAACTTGGCCAGCGCCCACTGCGCCAGGGTAGAGCTGTGTTGGTCGGTCAATTGCTTGGCCTTGAGCACCGCGGGGTATATCGCCGGTGGCAGTACCAGGTAGCCCAGGCGCAACTCGGGCAGCAGGGTCTTGGAGAAAGTGCCCACGTATGCAACTGCGCCGCGCGTGTCCATGCTTTGCAGGGAGTCGGTGGGCCGGCCTTCGTAGCGAAATTCGCTGTCGTAATCGTCCTCAATGATGATCGCCCCCAGTTCGAACGCACGCGCCAGCAACGCTTCGCGGCGCGCCGGGCTCATGGGCATGCCGAGGGGGAACTGGTGGGACGGTGTCACGTAGATCAGCCGCGCGCCCTCGGGAATCTGCTCGACCCGGATGCCCTGGGCATCCACCGGCACGCTGGCAACGCGGGCGCCCATTGCCATGAACAACTGACGCGCCGGGCTGTAGCCGGGGTCTTCCATGGCGACGATGCTGCCCGGCTCAAGCACGACGCGGGCGAGCAGGTCCAATGCCTGCTGCGCGCCGTTGGTGACCACGATGTCGCTGTCGCGGCATTTGACTCCCCGGGAAAACGCGATATGCCCGGCAATCGCACTGCGCAGCGCCGGCAGGCCTTCGGGCTGGCTGTAGAAACCGCTGTTTTGCGCGATACGGCGCAGCGCGTCCTGGGTGCAGCGGCGCCATTCATCCTGGGGGAACTGGTGGCGGCTGGTGGCGCCGCCGATAAATTCGTAGCGCAAGATGCTGTCGCGGGTGGGGTGGCGCATGGGCGAGGGCAGTGCGGCCCATTTCGCCAGGTTATCGGCGCAGGCCAGGTCGGTGGCGGTTTGCACGCGACCAGGCTGCGGCGCCCACGCATTGACGAAGGTGCCGCGGCCGATCCTGCCAACCAGCAGGCCTTCGTAAGTCAAGGTGGCGTAGGTATCGGATACGGTTTTGCGCGAGATGCCCAATTGCTCGGCGAGCAGCCGGCTCGGCGGCAGTTGCGCGCCCGCACACAGTCGCCCGGTGGCGATGGCTTCGCGCAACTGTTGATAAAGCTGGGCAGCCAGGTCCTTGCGGCCGCTGATGACGATGTGCAATTCCATGTTTCATCCTGAGGCAGATCGATCTGCCCCAAGGTTACCCGCAAATCGATCTGAGCAAACCCAGGCGCTGTCAGGACAGGAAACCACCGTCCACATTCAGCGACACGCCGGTGGTGTAGCTGGACGCATCACTGGCCAGGAACAGCACCGCACCGGCCATCTCGCTTGGGTCGGCCACGCGCTTGAGCGGGATCTGCGCCAGGGCCATTTTCAGGATCGCGTCGTTCTTCACCAACGCCGAGGCGAACTTGGTATCGGTCAGGCCCGGCAGCAGGGCGTTGCAACGAATACCGAACTCGGCGCATTCCTTGGCGAACACTTTGGTCATGTTGATCACGGCGGCCTTGGTCACCGAGTAGATGCCCTGGAATACGCCCGGCGAGATGCCGTTGATTGAGGCCACGTTGATGATGCTGCCGCCGCCGTTCTCGCGCATCAGCTTGCCGGCTTCCACCGACATGAAGAAGTAGCCGCGGATGTTCACGTCGACGGTCTTCTGGAACGCACCCAGGTCGGTGTCCAGCACGTTGCAGAACTGCGGGTTGGTGGCGGCGTTGTTGACCAGGATATCCAGGCGGCCGAATTGCTCGCGGATGCCGGCGAACACTTGGCTGATCTGCTCCATTTCACCGATATGGCAGGCCACGGCCGTGGCCTTGCCGCCAGCGGCGATGATCGCGTCGGCGACGTGTTGGCAGCCTTCCAGCTTGCGGCTGGAGACGATCACATGGGCGCCTTGCTGGGCCAGCAACTTGGCGATGGCCTCACCGATGCCACGGCTGGCGCCGGACACGAATGCAATTTTGCCGTCGAGATCGAACAAGTGAGTCTTGGACATGGGAATTCCTTAAAGGGCTGATTTACCGATAACGTTCAGGCTCATCTGCTCCAGCAGCTTGTTCATCTGAATGAACTGCGCAAAGCGTTTGTCCTGGGTCTGGCCATGGAAGAAGCGGTAGTAGATCTGCTGCACGATGCCCGCCAGGCGGAACAGGCCGTAGGTGTAGTAGAAGTCGAAGTTGTCGACCCGGATGCCCGAGCGTTCGGCGTAATAGTCGACAAATTCGCGGCGGGTGAGCATGCCGGGGGCGTTACTCGGTTGGCGACGCATCAGTTGCACCGGCGCGGGGTCCGCTGCCTCGATCCAGTAGGCGAGGGTGTTACCCAGGTCCATCAGCGGATCGCCGAGGGTGGTGAGTTCCCAGTCCAGTACGCCGATGATCTGCATCGGGTTGTGCGGGTCGAGGATCACGTTGTCGAAGCGGTAGTCGTTGTGCACGATGCTGGAGGTGGGGTGATCGGCCGGCATCTTGTCGTGGAGCCAGGCGCGTACCGCCTCCCATTTCGGCGCGTCGGGGGTCAGGGCTTTTTCATAGCGCTCGCTCCAGCCACGGATCTGGCGCGCCACGTAGCCCTCGGGCTTGCCCAGGTCGGCTAGGCCGCAGGCGCTGTAGTCAACCCGATGCAGTTCGACGAATTTGTCGATAAAGCTCTTGCACAGCGCCTCGGTCCTGGTGGCATCAAGTCCCAGTTCGGCCGGGAGGTCGGAGCGCAGGATGATGCCATTGACGCGCTCCATCACATAAAACTCGGCGCCGATCACCGACTCGTCGGTGCAGTGCACATAGGCTTTGGGGCAATACGGGAAGCCATCTTTGAGCTGGTTGAGAATGCGGTATTCGCGGCCCATGTCGTGGGCGGACTTGGCCTTGTGGCCGAAGGGCGGGCGGCGCAGCACGAATTCCTGGCCGGGGTATTCCAGCAGGTAAGTCAGGTTGGACGCGCCGCCAGGGAATTGGCTGATGGTCGGCGTGCCGCTCAGGCCGGGGATATGGGCCTTGAGATAGGGATCGATCAGGCTGGCATCCAGTTCTTCACCGGGTCGAATCTGGGTCGATTGGTCGTTCAGCGCCATGCTTATCCCTTCTGCTTATTTTTAAGGCCTTGGACTATTGGCTAATCTAATGCGCACAACCGCCCACCGACAAGGTCGGGGCGGCTTAATAGGTTAGCGTGTTAAATGATGATCAGCGTGCCTGATCGGTCATTTTGCGGGCGGGGGCAGGGTGACCGGCGTAAGCACCGCGCGACCGGCGAAGAACTCCACCAGGTTGTCGGCCACGCGCTGCACGGTGTCATGGGCGGCTTCGGGCGACAGCCCGGCAACGTGCGAGGTGAGTACGGTGTTGGGGAGGCGCTTGAGGGCGTCGGGCACCTTCGGCTCGTCGTCGAACACATCCAGTGCGGCGCCACCGATGCGGCGTTGCTCAAGGGCGGTGATCAGGTCGGCGGTGACCACGACGCTGCCACGGCCGATATTGACCAGGTAACCGTTCGGTCCCAGCGCGTCGAGGGCGTTGCGATCAATCAGGTGGCGCGTGCCGGCGCCGCCGGGCGTGGCCAGGATCAGGAAGTCCGAGGTGCGTGCCAGTTCCACGGCGGTGGCGCAGTAGGTGTAGTCCACGTCATCGCGTGGCTGGCGGTTGTGATAACTCACCTGCATGCCGAACCCGAGGGCCGCGCGCTTGGCGATCTCCAGGCCCACGGCGCCCAAGCCCAGAATGCCCAGTTGCTTGCCGCCCAGGGACGGGCGCATCACTTTGGGCCATTCGCTGCGCCGTACGGCTGCGTCGGTCTGCGGGATACCACGTACCAGCGCCAGCAACAGCGCCATCGCGTGGTCCGCCACCGATGGCGCGTTCACTCCGGCACCGTTGGTGACCACGATCCCGCGATTGCTGGCGGCCTGCAGGTCTACGTGTTCATACCCGGCACCGATCACGCAGATGATCTCCAGCAGCGGCAGCGCGGCGATTTCCTCGGCGTATAAACCCAGGGGGCCGCGGGTCAGCACGGCCTTGATCTGGCCGCCGTGGGCCTTGATGGCCTGGGCGCGTTCGGCGGGCGTCGGTGCCAGGATCACATGAAAGTCATTGCTCTCGATGATCGGCAGGTAGTCGTTGATGGTTTCAACCAGGACCAGGACGGTAGGGGTCATCGGACGGATCTTCCTTGGGGTTGGAGGAGAGAGTATGCGGGATGTGTAGGCTGAATCGTTTAGTTGGGGTGGAAAATTTCCACCCCGCCCAGTTCATCGGAACGCTACGTTCGCCGCCCTTACTCGCTTCACAAACGCGCCGGCCAACGTGGCGTTGTGATGCTCGACAATCGCCTCTGCCTTCAGCGTCGGCGTGTCCATGCAGGTGTGGGCATCTTCGGCAAGCACCACCGAAAAGCCCAGCTCTACCGCTACGCAGCACGTGGTGTCGATGCAGAACTGGGTTTTCATGCCTGCGATCACCAGCTCCTTCACGTTTGCGGTGTGAAGTTGCCGTGCCAGATCGGTGCCCAGGAAGCAGCTGGGGCGGGTTTTATTGAACAGGTGGTCGCGGGCTGCATCAACGTCCAGTTCGTGCCACAGCTGCCACGGCCGGCTGCCGGCCTCAAGCGGTGACCCGACAGGGCCGGTATGGCGCGCCACGAAGATCGGCGCGGCGGCTGCACGGGCACGCTGGATCAAGCCGTTGATGGCGCCCAGCACGCGTTCGCGTTCGAAGGGTTTGTCCGGGCCATCGTACAAGCCGGTTTGCATGTCGATGATAAGCAGGGCGTCAGCCATGGTGTTGCTCCTTGCGAAGGCCAGGTGGACGGAGCAATAAAAAGGCCCCGTCCATTGCTGGCGGGGCCTTGGGGTGTATCCGTGAAGTGTTTAGCTCAAGCACCCACAGCCACCGCGAGACCCGCCATAAGCGGTCGTGGTGGTGGTACGGGTGAGGTTCAACTGAATAGGCATCATGGGCCGATCATGCGGGCGCGCAGAAGTGACTGTCAACAGCAGTAAGGGCATTTCCTACGGGCTACGGCGACGCTTTCCAGTGTCACGCATGGCTTATTCCGACATCTGCACCGGCTAACCGTTCCTCAGCTAAGTCTTTGCTTATTCACGAGAATCCCGGACAATCCGGCCCCTTCTATGGTCGGGGCGCTGCCTGTCAGGTTTTTCTGACTCGTCCCGGCCGTGTAAATGCGGAGATCCGACCGGATGAATGATCAGGCCAATAGCGTCGACGAACGCTATGCAACGACACCTGCAACCCTTTCGAGCTGGAGCCGCCAGGACACCACCTGGATGCTCGGCCTGTTCGGCACCGCCATTGGCGCCGGTACCTTGTTTCTGCCGATCAACGCCGGCCTGGGGGGCTTCTGGCCACTGGTGATCCTGGCGCTGCTGGCGTTCCCGATGACGTTCTTTGCCCACCGTGGCCTGACCCGTTTCGTGCTGTCGGGCCGCGAAGGTTCCGACATTACCGACGTGGTAGAGGAGCACTTTGGCATCAAGGCCGGCGCATTGATCACCTTGCTGTACTTCTTCGCCATTTTCCCGATTCTGCTGATCTACAGCGTGGCGTTGACCAACACGGTCAGTAGCTTCATGGAGCACCAGTTGCACATCCTGCCGCCGCCACGGGCGATCCTGTCGTTCGTGCTGATCCTCGGCCTGCTGGCCGTGGTGCGGTGCGGTGAGCAGGTGATCGTCAAGGCCATGAGCCTGATGGTGTACCCGTTTATCGTTGCGCTGTTGTTCCTGGCGGTTTACCTGGTGCCGCATTGGAACGGCGGCATCCTCAGCACGGCCAGTGTCGTGCCGGCGCCCTCGGCCTTGCTTAATACGTTGTGGCTGGCGATTCCGGTGATGGTGTTTTCGTTCAACCATTCGCCGATCATCTCCGCCTTTGCGGTCGACCAGAAGCGCCAGTACGGTGCCCACGCCGATGAGCGCAGCTCGCAGATCCTGTCCCGCGCGCACCTGCTGATGGTGGTGATGGTGCTGTTCTTCGTGTTCAGTTGCGTGCTGACCCTGTCGCCCGCGCAACTGGCCGAAGCGAAGGCGCAGAACCTGTCGATCCTGTCGTACCTGGCCAACCACTTCAACAACCCGACCATCGCATTTGCTGCGCCGTTGATCGCGTTCGTGGCGATTGCCAAGTCGTTCCTGGGCCACTACATCGGTGCCAGCGAAGGCCTCAAGGGCCTGGTGCTCAAGAGCGGCCGTCGCCCCGCACCGAAGGCGTTGGACCGCATGACCGCTGCCTTCATGCTCGTGGTGTGCTGGATTGTCGCCACGTTGAACCCGAGCATCCTGGGGATGATCGAGACCCTGGGCGGGCCGATTATCGCTTCGATCCTGTTCCTGATGCCGATGTACGCCATCCGGAAAGTGCCGGCCATGGCCAAGTACCGTGGGCAAGCGTCCAATGTGTTTGTCACGGCGGTAGGGTTGGTGGCGATTACGGCGTTGGTGTATTCGTTTATGGCTTGAAGTCTGAGACAGTTCTCAAGGACTGTTCAGGTCCAAATGTAGGAGGGGGCTTGCTCCCGATAGCGGTGTATCAGTCACATATGAATGACTGAATCACCGCCATCGGGAGCAAGCCCCCTCCCACATTTGCCTTTCAGTGTTGTGAACACCGTATTCCGGGCATAAAAAACGCCGCGTACCTTGCGATACGCGGCGTTTTTTTACATCAACACCTTAGGCTTGAATCACCGGGATATTGGCGCTTGCTGCGATCTTGCGGAACTCGGCGATCTGGTCGAAGTTCAGGTAGCGGTAGACGTCACTGGCCATGGTGTCCAGTTTCGCTGCGTAGCCCATGTACTCTTCGACAGTCGGCAAGCGACCCAGGGTAGACGCCACTGCCGCCAGCTCAGCCGAGGCCAGGTAGACGTTCGCGCCGTCACCCAGGCGGTTCGGGAAGTTACGGGTCGATGTCGACACCACGGTCGAATTCGGCTCAACACGTGCCTGGTTACCCATGCACAGCGAGCAGCCCGGCATTTCCATGCGCGCGCCGGCCTTGCCGTAGATGCCGTAGTAGCCTTCTTCGGTCAATTGGTGAGCGTCCATCTTGGTCGGCGGCGACAGCCACAGACGGGTTGGCAGCTGCCCCTTGACCTGTTCCAGCAACTTGCCGGCAGCGCGGAAGTGACCGATGTTGGTCATGCACGAGCCGATGAACACTTCGTCGATCTTCTCGCCGGCAACGCTGGACAGCAGACGAGCGTCGTCCGGGTCGTTTGGTGCGCAGAGGATCGGCTCGTTGATTTCCGACAGGTCGATCTCGATGATTTCGGCGTATTCGGCGTCGGCATCGGCTTCCATCAGCTCAGGGTTGGCCACCCAGGCTTCCATCGCTTGGGCGCGACGTTCCAGGGTGCGTGCATCGCCGTAGCCTTCACCGATCATCCAGCGCAGCAGGGTGATGTTGGAGTTCAGGTACTCGGTGACGGACTCTTTGGACAGCTTGATGGTGCAACCGGCAGCCGAACGTTCGGCCGAGGCGTCGGACAGCTCGAAAGCCTGCTCCAGCGTCAGGTCGTTGAGACCTTCGATTTCCAGGATGCGGCCGGAGAAGGCGTTTTTCTTGCCTTTTTTCTCTACGGTCAGCAGGCCCGATTGGATCGCGTAGTAAGGAATCGCATGAACCAGGTCACGCAGGGTGATGCCAGGTTTCATCTTGCCTTTGAAGCGAACCAGGATCGATTCCGGCATGTCCAGTGGCATCACGCCAGTGGCTGCGGCAAACGCGACCAGACCGGAACCGGCCGGGAACGAGATGCCCATCGGGAAGCGGGTGTGGGAGTCACCACCGGTGCCGACGGTGTCCGGCAGCAGCATGCGGTTCAGCCAGCTGTGGATGATGCCGTCGCCTGGACGCAGCGATACACCGCCACGGGTCATGATGAAGTCAGGCAGGGTGTGGTGGGTGGTTACGTCGATCGGCTTTGGATAGGCCGCGGTGTGGCAGAAGGACTGCATCACCAGATCGGTCGAGAAGCCCAGGCACGCCAGGTCTTTGAGTTCATCACGGGTCATCGGACCGGTGGTGTCCTGGGAACCCACGGTGGTCATCTTCGGTTCGCAGTAAGTACCTGGGCGAACGCCTTTGCCTTCCGGCAGACCGCAGGCCTTGCCGACCATTTTCTGCGCCAGGGTGAAGCCTTTGCCGGTGTCGACAGGCGCTTCAGGCAGCTTGAACAGGTCGGTAGGGCCAAGGCCCAGCTCAGCGCGAGCCTTGTCGGTCAGGCCACGGCCGATGATCAGCGGGATACGGCCGCCGGCGCGGACTTCGTCCAGCAGCACCGGCGTCTTCATTTCGAAGGTGGTCAGCACTTCATCGGTGCCGTGTTTGCAGACTTTGCCAGCATGTGGGTACAGGTCGATCACGTCGCCCATGTTCATGTTGGTCACGTCGAATTCGATCGGCAGAGCGCCCGCATCTTCCATGGTGTTGTAGAAGATCGGAGCGATTTTGCTGCCGAAGCAGAAGCCGCCGGCACGCTTGTTCGGCACGTAAGGCACGTCGTCGCCGAAGAACCACAGTACCGAGTTGGTCGCCGATTTACGCGACGAACCCGTACCGACCACGTCACCGACGTAGGCGATCGGGAAGCCTTGGCCACGCATTTCTTCGATCTGCTTCATCGGGCCGGTCTTGCCTTGCTCGTCCGGCACGATGCCTTCGCGCGCCATTTTCAGCATGGCGAGGGCGTGCAGCGGGATGTCAGGGCGGGACCAGGCGTCCGGGGCAGGGGACAGGTCGTCGGTGTTGGTTTCGCCGGTGACCTTGAACACGCGCAGGCTGATCTTGTCGGCCAGGGTAGGGCGGTTGCGGAACCACTCGCCGTCAGCCCAGGACTGGATCACGGCTTTGGCGTGTGCGTTGCCGTTGCGGGCTTTTTCAGCCACGTCGTGGAACGCATCGAACATCAGCAGGGTGTGCTTGAGTTGGGCGGCGGCGACAGGCGCAAGTGTGGCGTGGTCCAGCAGCTCGACCAGGGTCACGATGTTGTAGCCGCCTTGCATGGTGCCAAGCAGTTCAACGGCGCGTTTCTTGTCGATCAGGGGGGAAGTGGCTTCGCCCTTGGCCAGGGCAGACAGGAAACCGGCCTTGACGTAGGCAGCTTCGTCAACACCTGGTGGAATGCGGTTGGTAATCAGGTCAACGAGGAATTCTTCTTCGCCAGCCGGAGGATTTTTCAGCAGCTCGACCAGGCCTGCGGTTTGTTCGGCGTTAAGCGGCTGGGGAACGATACCCAGGGCTGCGCGCTCTTCGATATGTTTGCGGTAGGCTTCAAGCACAGTTATTACCCTCATCAGTGGTCCCACGGGACGCTCATCCAGAAATGAACGGCACGCATGCGCTCGGGGGCTTTTTGGGCCGCAAAGCCAGCGCTGCCGGCATTCCTTACAGAAGCTGCTTTCAAAGTTTTACGCCTGCAGAACGGAGCTGATGAGGGTTGGCGTTGGCTATTGACCTACCGGGTAATAACCATCGCCAACACCGTTCTGAAGGAACGACTGTGCTCGTGACGCTTTGAAAACAGCTTCCAGCGGATTATTGGCGCCTTACAAGGCCGGGTGATTCTACGGCAAAAAATTTCTAAAGGTAAGTTGCCACGGCAAGTTTGCTGGGTGATCAACCTTAGACAAAGGGCTAACATGGCGCACTGTTTCGCTGATTTGCGTGTCGTTGCCCATGCCCAACCAAACCATCAAGACCCCCTGCGTCGGCCTGTGCTCCACGGTTTACGGCGATCTGGTGTGCCGCGGCTGCAAGCGCTTCCACCACGAAGTGATCCAGTGGAACGGCTATGACGAAGAAGAAAAGCGCGCAGTATGGCTGCGCCTGGAGCAACTGCTGGTGCAGGTCATGGCCGGCAAAGTGGAAATTTTTGACCCCGGCACCCTGCGTGGCCAATTGGAGCAGCGCAAGATCCGCTTCGTGCCGCACCAGTCGCCTTACTGCTGGGCCTACCAACTGATCGCTCGGGGCGCGCGGGTGATTTCCAATCTGCAAGCCTATGGCATGGTGCTGTTGCCGGAGTTTCGCGACTGGCCCTTGCCGGACTTGCGCGATGCCATCGACCGCGAGTTTTTTATCCTGTCCGAGGCGCATTACCAGCGCTATATCGCGCCCGGTTTCCTGAGAGATGCGCTCGCCGACTGACAACACAAGTCCAGAATGTGGGGGCTTGCTCCCACATATTGATCTTCATTGTTTTGGAGATCAGCGTCAGGGCTCGGTTGCGAGCTCCTGCAGGTGATCCATCAGCGTCTGCGGTTTGAGCACCAGTACGTCGCTTTCCACGGCATCGAGGATCACTTCCGCCGTATTGCCGATGAGCGCGCCGGAAAGCCCCTTGCGCGCCACGGTGCCGATGATGGTGACGGCTGCCTGGTATTTGTGCGCTGCAAAAGGAATCAACACATCCGCCGGGCCTTCTTCGATATGCAAGTGGCTGTCATCCACGTCGAACTCGGCTTGGAATGCCTTGCATTGCTCGCGATAGCGCGCCTCGATGGTTTCTTTAAGCTGAAACGTCGGGTCCGCGGCCGACAGCATCGGCGACGGATGGGCACTGATCACATGTAACTGCGCCTTGGCGAGGCTGGCGATGTCAAAACCGTGATCAATGATCGAGTTATGCAGCGACCGATGCTCGCCGTCGGTATTGCCCACGTCAATCGCCGCCAGGATCACGCGGCCCGCCCAGGGCGTGGCGGTCTTGACCAGCAGCACCGCCGTCGGGCAATAACGCAACAGCTTCCAATCCGCCGGGGTCAGCAGTGCTTTTTTCAACGGGCTGTCGGGGAAGTGCTGCTTGATCACCAGGCCACAGCCTTCGGCCTGCTGCACGTCGATGATGGTTTCATGCAGGCTGTCGTTCCACGCCTGTTCGGTGGTGACGCTGTAGCCGGCCTCCTGCAAGCCGGCCTTGAGCAGGCTCAACAGCGCCGAATGCTCATGCTTTTTGTCGCAGACCAGCAAATGCAGGTGTGCATCGGTCACCCCGGCGATCAGCTTGGCGCGCTTGAGGGCCAGGCTTTCCGAATGCTCGGGCTCGATGACCACCAGGATGCTGCGGATGGCTTGCATGGTCGGGATCTCCAAAAGGGGCGGGCGTTGAATAACTATAGTTGCCTGGCGCGGCACGTCATGTTGATGCACATCAAGGCCAGTGGCTGGTGGTCTTCGGCGTGGTCGGTATAATCGCCGACCTTTTGTGATCCTTTTGCCCGTGAGCCCGATGAACCTGCCAGACATCCACGAATTCCTCGGTTGCCGCACCCCCGACGCTTGGGTCCAGGCGGCGCTGGCCGACCAGGAAACGCTGCTGATCGACCATAAGAATTGCGAATTCAAGGCCGCCAGCACGGCGCTGAGCCTGATCGCCAAGTACCACGGCCATGTCGACCTGATCAATATGATGTCGCGCCTGGCCCGTGAAGAACTGGTGCACCACGAGCAGGTCATGCGCCTGATGAAAAAGCGCAAGATTGAGCTGCGCCAACTGCACGCCAGCCGTTATGCCTCGGGTTTGCGCAAAGTGGTGCGCAGCCATGAGCCGGTGAAGCTGGTGGATACCCTGGTGGTCGGCGCCTTTATCGAAGCGCGCAGTTGCGAGCGTTTCGAAGCGCTGGTGCCGCATTTGGACGAAGAACTCGGCAAGTTCTACTTCGGCCTGCTGAAAAGCGAGGCGCGGCACTTCCAGGGTTACCTGAAGCTGGCCTACCAGTACGGCGACGCCAAGGACGTCGCGCAGGTGATCGAGCGGGTGAGGGCGGCCGAGCAGGAACTGATCGAGTCACCCGACATCGAGTTCCGCTTTCACAGTGGCGTGCCAGCCTGAGGCCACCGCCACGCCGATCAAGAGGGTGATCGCTGTGAGCAGCAGCATCACCGTTTGCGCGCCCAGCGGTGCGGCCAGCACGGCAACCATCAAGCCCGCCAGCGGTTGCGGCAGGTTGTTGAGCAGGGTGATCACGCCTACCGTCTTGCCGAAGTCCTGCACCGGAATCACCCGCTGGCGTGTGCTGCGCAGGTACACGTTGAACATTTTGTCGAAACCGCTGACCAGCAGGAAACCCAGCGCATAGCCCCACACATTGGAGCTGATCGCCATAATCAATGCCCCGGCGGCAATCATCGAATACGACAACCCGCCCATGGTCTTCAAGCCTAATGATGAGCGCGCCAGGTAAAACAGAATCACGAGGGTAACCATCGCCCCCGCGCCTTGCAGCAGGGCGTAGGCATCCTTGCTGGCCGCGTATTGGCCCGTGACCATTGCCGCCGAAGTGGCCAGCGTCACGCCGATCAACAGGTTCACACCGATGGCCAGGGTAATGACCCGCTTGAGCTCCACCAGGCTACGAATATGCCCCCAGGCGATGCGCAGCGGTTGCAGCCCGATATCATGTTGCTGGGCGTGGCGTTGCAGGTTCACCGTGGTGTGGCGTTGCCAGGTCAGCATGGCCAGGTCCGCCAGCCCAAACAGCCCACCGATGCCCAGCACCACCCACTGCCAGGCCCACACCTCAAGCAACAGCGCCGCGACCAGCGGGCCGAGCACCAGGCCGCTCTGGTCGGCGATTTGGGAATAGGACAAGGTCTTGGCATAGGTGTAGTGCTTGAAGATATGCGGCATCAGCACTTCCCGCGCCATGATGCCCTGGGTGGTCAACACCCCGCACAGTGCCGACAGCATCACCAGCCAGTAAATACCTTCGAACATCCCGTACAGTGCCACCGCCACACCACAGGCCACGGCGCGGTAAACCTGGCTGATATGCAGAATACGCACCGGCGAAAACCTGTCGCACAACGCCCCGCACACGGGAAACGCCAGGTAGCGCGGCAGTGACTCGACAAAAAATGCCAGCCCGGCCCACGACACACTGCGGGTGCTCTGGAACACCATCAGCGGCACGATGAACAGCAGAATCTGATCGGCCAGCCGTGACAGAAACAGCGAGACAAAGAACGCCAGGTAATCCTTGCGCATACAACTCCCTGTGAATGGCGTTAAAAATTGCAGGCTATTTGTTAAAAACTCTTAAAAGGATGAAGCTTCATCGGGCGCTGCTGGCCAGTTGATTCAGTTGCGCAGCTTGCCACCTATAATGCCGCCTCTTCAATCGGCGTTTGCACACTGAGAACTTATGGAAAACCTGGGTCTGGGCAAGGTCTTGCTCGTTGAGGACGATGAGAAGCTGGCAGGGCTGGTCGCGCATTTTCTGGCGCAGCATGGTTTCGAGGTGCGGGTGGTGCACCGGGGCGACGAGGCGTTGGCCGCGTTCCTCGATTTCAAGCCCAAGATTGTCGTGCTCGACCTGATGCTGCCCGGCCAGAGCGGTTTGCACGTCTGCCGTGGGATTCGCGCGGTGTCCGACACGCCTATCGTGATCCTCACCGCCAAGGAAGATGACCTGGACCACATCCTCGGCCTGGAGTCCGGCGCCGATGACTATGTGATCAAACCGATCAAGCCGCCGGTGCTGCTGGCACGCCTGCGTGCGCTGCAACGCCGCCAGGCGCCGGAGCCAACGGTGCGCGGTGCGGTGGAATTCGGCCGGTTGACGATCGACCGCAGTTGCCGGGTGGTCAGCCTGGGGAACGACAAGATCGACCTGACCACCATGGAGTTCGAACTGCTGTGGCTGCTGGCCAGTAACGCGGGCACCATCCTGTCCCGCGATGACATTCTTAACCGCATGCGGGGCATCGCGTTTGACGGCCTCAACCGCAGCGTCGACGTGTACATCAGCAAGCTACGCGGCAAACTCAACGACAACCCGCGCGAGCCGGTGTGCATCAAGACGATCTGGGGCAAGGGCTACCTGTTCAATCCGTTTGCGTGGGAGGTTTAGATGCTGCGCCTGTTTCTGCGCCTGTATGTGATTCTGGCTTTCGGCCTGGCGGGGGCGATCTGGTTGGTCAATTACACCTTCGACGAACTGCTGCCCGAAGCCAACGAAACCTATAACCGCGAAGCCATGCGTGGCCCCGCCTATGGTTTGGTGGAGCAATTGCGCCCGGTGCTTGGCGATGCGCGCCAGGCCCGCCTGGCCGACCTGCAAGCCCATTACGGGCTGCGCCTGAAACTGGTGCCCAAAGACAGCCTTAGCCTCACAGCCCGCGAACAGGCGCTGCTCAACGACGGCCTGCTGGTGGTGCGCGGCGACTTCATGGAGTTTCTGGCGACTATCGATGGCGGCCCGCAGTTGCTGGAAATCAAGCTGCCGGAAGAGCCGAAGTGGCTGTACCTGTGGGCCTATGGGTTTCTCGGAGTGTGCCTGGCGATCGTGCTGTATTTTTGGGTACGCCCGCATTGGCGCGACCTGGAGCATATCCGCCTGGCCGCCCAGCGTTTCGGCGACAACGACCTGGGGTCACGCATCCTGCTACCGCGCCGTTCCACGGTGCGTGAGCTGGCCGGGCACTTTAACCAGATGGCGGAACGCATCGAAAGCCTGATTGCCAACCAGCGCGAACTGACCAACGCGGTATCCCACGAATTGCGCACGCCGATTGCGCGCTTGTCGTTCGAGCTTGATCAGCTCAAGCAACAGGCCGATCCGCGCCAGCGCGGCGAACTGATCGCTGATATGTATGCCGACCTGGGTGAGCTGGAAGAAATGGTCTCCGAGCTGCTCACTTACGCCAGCCTGGAGCGCGGCGCGACCCAGGTCACTCGCGAACGCATCGAAGCCCATAGCTGGCTCGACAGTGTGATCGGCAGCGTGGCCCTGGAGGCTGAGGCGGCGGGTATTCAGTTGTCGTTGCGCACCTGCGAGGTGGACGTGATCGAGATCGAACCGCGCTTTATGGCGCGGGCGGTGATCAACCTGCTGCGCAATGCCATCCGTTACGCCGAGCGCCGCGTGGAGGTGTCGCTGATCACATTCGGCAGCGGCTATGAAGTGCGGGTGTGCGACGACGGTCCTGGCGTGCCCGAAGAGGGCCGGGCGAAAATCTTCCAGCCCTTTATGCGCCTGGACGCCAGCCGCGACCGCCGTACCGGCGGCTTCGGCCTCGGCCTGGCGCTGGTGCAGCGGGTGTCGCAGTGGCATGGCGGGCAGGTGCATGTGTTGGATTCGGAATGGGGCGGGGCCTCGTTTCGAATGACCTGGGCCTATGCTGAACAACATGTCTAAAGCCGCGGACGATCGGAACGTGTAGCCCAGCACCCCATCTGCGCACATGACCTGATCTCACCCCTGCCTTCGAGCCGGTCGGCGTCCAGCCGCCCGGTTTTATTTTTGCCGGAAACTCAAGGGTGGGTGCGGGGAGTCGGTACGTTTGAAGGCATAGCCCGAAGCGCTGAGGCCGTTGATCTGGCGGCTGACGGTGTCACCCAGGCCATAACCGCTGCCGGCGAGTACGGCATGGGCGTTGTCCACCGGCAGCAGGATGTAGTCGGTCAGGGGCTCGCTGTGCAGTTGGCCGCGTATCACCAGGAAGCCGTCTTCCAGGCGCACGCTGATGCCGCTCAACGGCGCGTTGGGTTCGTGGGTATTGAGTACTTGATAGGTGCCGACGGTGTTGGCCCAGGCCATGGGCAGGGGCGGTGCCTCGATGCGTTCGCCCACGGCAATGCGCTGGCCGTAACTGCGCGCGGTAAGCATCCGCCTGCCCAGCACTGTGACCACATCCAATTGCACGCGGCCCAGTTCGCCGAGGTCTCTGGGCCACCAGCCCAGCAGCTTTTTCTGCGCGCGTAGCCAGCCCTCTTCATCGCGTACCAGTTCGAAGGTGTCGCCAGCCCATTCAACGGCCAACCGCGTGTTGTCGTCCTTGATGCGCAATACGCCCCAGGCCGTGGCGTAGAAGCCGGCCAGGCGCTTGCGGTCGGTGGCTGTCGGTACCTGGCGCAGCTTGAGCCCGTGGCTCGGCGGCTGGCAGTCTGCGCTGCAAGCGGGTGCGCCGGTGGCGGCCTGGAACATCAGGCGCAGGGTATCGGTGCTCAGCCGGGCGACCAGGTCTTCGGCGTTGCTGTCGTTGGCCATAATGATCACGGCCAGTTGCTGATCGGGCAGCAGGCTCAATTGCGCGGCAAACGCATCGCCGCCGCCACTGTGCTGGAAGGTTCGCACGCCAGGGCCGATGGGCTCGTCACCGCACGGCGCGAGAAACCAGGCCAGGCCCATCTGGCAATCGAAGTCCAGGGCATTGCCGGTGTTTTGCTGGCGGAACATCTCATCGATCGATTGGCTGTGCAGCAGCCGCTGGCCCTTGTAGAGCCCGCCGGCGAAGAGCATTTGCACGTAATGGCTAAGGTCTCTGGGGCTGGCCCACAAGCCCTCGGCGGCGAGGTCGCGCACTTGAGCGTCGGCACTCGCGACCCCGTCCTCATACCCCACGGCGCGATAACTCGATTGCGCGGCGGTGCCCACAAAGCTCGCGTGGTTCATCTGCAGAGGGGTGAGCAGGCCCTGTTGCAGTTGCGTTTCGAAGTCCTTGCCGCTGCTGCGTTCGATGGCCGCTCCGACCAGTGTGTAGCCCAGGTTGGAATAGGCCACCTGGGTGCCGGGCGGCGCGCTCAGCCATACACCCGACACGCGCATCGGCATCTGGCCCATGGCGAAGGCGGTGCGCAGGTCGCGCAGATGTTCGCTGGGCAGGCCGGATTGATGGCTGAGCAGGCGGCGCAGGGTGATATCGCGGTCAGCGTCGTGCGGGTCCTGGTGGAACCTCGAGCGCACATGGAATTCGCGCAGGGTCTGCTGGATCGGCGCATCCAGCGCCAGGCGCCGCTGCTCCACCAATTGCAGCGCCGCGCCGGCAGTCAACAGCTTGGAGATTGCGCCCGCCCGGAACGCGGTATTGGGTGTCACCGCAATGCCCATGGCCGTGTCGGCCATGCCGAAGCCACGGGCCCAGAGCAACTCCTGGCCGTTGACCAGCGCGATGGACAGCCCGGGTATGTGCTCCCGGGCCATGTCCTGCACAATGCGGGTTTGCAGGTAGCGAATGATCGCGCTGTAGTCGCCCTTGGGAATCGGCGGCGGGGCAGGCGGCTGGCGATGACAGCCGACACTGCCCAACAGGCAGCCAAGCAGCGTAATACTGCGCAATGTGCCAAGCATGAGGAGCCTCCAACAGAGGGTTTGGAGGCTCGAATGCTATTGGTGGGCGGCTTGAAGGTCTTTGACTGCTTTGTCGAGAAACTGTCAAAGACTGTTAACGGGCCAGGTCGAAGCGCATTCAGTGCTGGCGAATGAATCACCGTGCTATGTGGGTTGATGGCGTTTTCCACGTCTTGCGTGCCGGTGAAGCGGCCCTCCGTGTATCGGCCTTTTTCCAGGCCGGAGAGGTCCCCGGTGTTTTTCATTCGCCATTGAAGCGTACTGTCTGGTAGCGCGGCGCTACCAGATGCCAGGCGATATTGCCGCGCCATTGATTATGCAGGGCCTGGGCGCAGATTTTCGCTTGTTCCTGGCTGCGCTCGTCAAACCCCAGGATTGCCAGTTGTGCGGGTAGCACGGCCTGGGCGTGTGCAAAGCGCTCAGCCCACTGCTCAATACGCTGGGAAACGTTCTGGGTTGCTTGGTGTACGGAATTTCCATGGGCGTGCCTGAGATGAGTCAGCAGGTTGAATACGTCCTCGTCGGGGTTTTCCATGATGGGAAACGACAACACATCGTTAACCGCCTTGAACAAGTTCAGCGCCACGCTGCGCAGTTCCTGCCAGGGAGCACTGTAGTAAAGGTCTGATGACAAGTTGATGTTTTGCGCCAAGTAGGTGAACTCCAGGCACACCTGGAACCCACCGGCATTTTGCCAAAGGTGTCCATAACCTTCGTTACCCGGCTGGGTGTGGTGCAAGCGATGCATCAGGGCGATGGCGCATGGAGCGAGGTAAGTTGCATATTGCTCTGCGACGCGCTGCTTCCAGATAGGTGGCATCAGCCGAGCAGCTCTGCGCATGATATCTGCGAGTGCACAGGCGAGCGGTTCGCGGCTCACCGTATTTGCGGTGAACGCGTGGGTATATACGCCACGAATCAGGCGTTCGAGGACTTCAGGGTCTCTGCAGTCCTCGTCGGCGAGGTCATCCTGGCAACTGAACCAACCCACCAGGTCTGACAGAATCATCAGTATGTCCGCAGGCGCATCACTCCACATGTAACCGGCATAAGTGCCCGGTACGTAGATATCTAATTGATGGGCCGCATGGGGCGTGGTTCCAAGTCCCATGCGGCTGAGCCACTGACGAGTATGTTGTTGCGCTTCGTCCGTGTAGGGGCTCAGTGGAAAAGTCGTCCCGGCAGACAGTAACCCGGTCATCTTATGTATCCAGTGGTGTTTGAAAGGAACTTGGTATGTAAGATAGATGAGCCTGGGAACGAGCGTTAGAGGTTTTGAATGAAGTTAGGATTTGCTGGCGAAGCCAGTTATTTAACTATCGGGGCGGGATAAGCCTCTGCGTTATATGTTGAGTGTTCTTAATTGCTAAAAAAAAGCATGTTTGACGTGCACGTCGCTAAGGTTAAGTGCAGGAATCAATATCTGGGTAAAGCGGTGGCCTGGCAGTGTGAGGGGTCTTTTACTGGCGAGTAAACACATTGCACGAATAAGGCCTGCCCTATGAACAGCTCTTTCTACGGCTTTGATAACACGGGCTATGCACGCGCTAAGTCTCGGTGGATCGAGCCGTTCGCCTACCAGTCCCGCTTCCAGGGAAAGTTGATCCGCACTGAGCTTGGCTGGGCGCTTGCCATGCTGTTTGGTGTGCCAGCAGCGCAGGCGCATGTGTTGTGTGAGTCGGTTGAACTGATGAACACCGCTTCGTTGATACATGACGATGTGTTCGATGCGGACTGCCTACGTCGGGGGCAACCATCGGTATGGAAAACCTACGGTGCGACGGTGGCGATTATTTCAGGAATGCACGGGTACCTGGCTGGTCTCCAACGTCTTGCTTCCCTGGGTAACGAGGGCGTCATCACCACCGGTCTCGAAAGCCTCGAAGCCCTGCATATTGGGCAGCACCTTGACGTGTGTGCCAGTGAAGGCACGGCATTGCCTTCGCTGGACGACTACAGGTTGATCGCTCAGGCCAATACGGGCTGTTTTTTCGTTTTTTTATTGAATGCCTGCCAGTGTTTGAAGCCTGTGGATGAGGACACGTACTTGGCGTTGAAAGCGTTGCTGTATGACCTGGCCGTCTACTATCGATACGTGAATGATTATTGCGATGTGAATCATATTCCGCATTTTGCGAAGAAAGGCTTCGCGACGGATCTCGAAGGAGGGCCAAAGTCATTTTTAATGATCCTGGCCGGGCAGCCGTTATCTAAGGAAAAGCGCTCCTTTGACCAAAAGAATGAAATCATCCGAGCATTTGGCGACGCGGGTGTGCTCGATCTTGCAATAGTCGTGATGGAAGAAACTTACTGCCGGATCCTCAACGGTCTGGCCGTTATTGGACACTCCTGTACCCAGCGAAAAAACAAAAGGCTGGAAGCGTTTATTCGTGATATTCACTTCCAACCTGCTGCTGATGATGATTACTACAAGCGCGTGCTCAGGTAGTGGCGTTATTGATCCACCGCACTCAGAATTGCATGCGCCACTTTCACCCGCTCGGCATTCGGGTAGTTCTTGTTTGCCAGGATCACCACGCCGATGTCCTTGCTCGGCACATACGCCACATAGGCACCAAAGCCGCTGGTTGAACCGGTTTTGTTGAACAGGACGTTGGCGGGTTGTACGTGCGGTGTCGCCAGCCAATTGGCCGTGTGCGGCTCCATTGCCATGGGCGTGGAGTTGCCGTCGATCAAGGCTTGCAGCGTGATCGGGTAGGGGTAGTACTCCCAGCCCAGGGCCTGGGTGGTGCCGTTTACCGTGTAGTAGCCGGTATGGGTGGTGGCGATGGCTTGTTGCAGGGGTTTTTCCAGGGTGTCGGGGTGCATGTTGACCAGCACGTAGCGCGCCAGGTCGTGGGCGCTGGTCTTGATGCCGTAGGCTTCGCTGTCCAGTGCGCCGGGGCCGACGCGCACCGGTTTGTGCTGTTTGTCATAACCCTGGGCATACAGCGCGGCCTTGTCGGCCCGTACGTGGACGTAGGTGTTGTTCAGGCCCAGTTTGGGCAGCAGCGTGTTTTCCATGGCTGTATTGAACGGCTGGCCCAGGCTTTGTGCGGCGAGGTAGCCGAACAGGCCGATGCTCGGGTTGGAATAAAGGCGTTGGGCGCCGGGGGCGTAAGTCGGTTGCCAGTGTTGGAAGTAGCTGAGCATGGTCTGGGCACTGTCGGCCGACGGCGGAAACTGCAGGGTCAAGCCGCCTGGGGTGTAGGTTGCCAGTTGCAGCAGGCTGATGTGGTCGAAGGCGCTGCCCTTGAGGGTCGGCAGGTGTTGGCTGGCCTTGTCCGCGAGCTTGAGCTTGCCGGTGGCCTGGGCGTAACCGCCGAGGGTGGCGGTGAAGGTTTTGCTCACTGAGCCGATTTCGAACAGGGTGTCTTGGGTGATGGGTTGCTGTTGTTCTTTGGAGGCGACACCGTAGTTAAAGTATTGCACCTGGCCTCGGCTCACCACGGCCACTGACAGGCCGGCGATCTGTTCTTGTCGCATCAGTGGTTCGACGTTATCGTCCACGACCTTGCGCAAATCGGGGGCGGCCATGCAAGTGCCGGAACCGAGCAGTAAGGCGCAAATAAAGATGTTTCGTACGTTGAGGTAAGACTTTTCGTGCATGATGTTTCGCTTCCATGTAGGTGAAGCATTGGCGGTCAAAGCCTGAGCAGGCGCCGCAAATCTAGGCAGTTTGGCGCCTGGAGGCAACCGATCATATTTCGCACCAGCCATTAGAAAATTTAGGGTCAACCATGCTGCGTTCCCACCTGCCCCTCAACGCACTGCGTGCATTCGAGGCTTCAGCCCGGCACTTGAGCTTTACCCGCGCGGCCATTGAGTTATGCGTGACCCAGGCGGCCGTCAGCCATCAGGTCAAAAGCCTGGAAGCGCAGTTGAATGTCACCTTGTTCAAGCGGCTGCCGAGGGGGCTCATGCTCACCCGCGAAGGCGAAACGCTGCTGCCGGTGCTGCGCGAATCCTTCGACCGCATCGCCACCACCTTGGGCCAGTTCGAAGGCGGCCACTACCGTGAGGTGCTTACGGTCGGCGCGGTCGGTACCTTTGCCGTGGGATGGCTGCTGCCGCGTCTGCCGGACTTTCACGCACGCTACCCGTTTATTGACTTGCGCCTGTCCACCCATAACAACCGCGTCGATGTTGCCGCCGAAGGCCTGGATTACGCGATTCGCTTCGGTGCCGGCGCCTGGCACGGCACGTACGCCTGCCCATTGCTGGAAGCGCCGCTGACCGTGTTGTGCGTGCCGCAGCTTGCCGAGCAATTGCACGCCCCGCGTGACCTGTTGAAACACACCTTGCTGCGTTCCTACCGCGCCGATGAATGGAGCCTGTGGTTCCACGCCGCCGGCTTGCCGGCCGACACCCTGGTGCCGCGCAGCATCATGTTTGACTCGTCGCTGGCGATGATGGAAGCGGCCCTGCAAGGTACCGGCGTGGCGTTGGCGCCAGCGATGATGTTTGCGCGACAGCTGGAGGGGGGTGTGATCCGCCAGCCGTTCGACGTGGGCATCACCACCGGCAGCTATTGGCTGACGCGCTTGCAGTCGCGCAGCGAGACCTCGGCGATGGCGGCGTTCAAGGGCTGGCTGTTGCAGGCTGCCGCGGGTTAAACCAGGTATTTGCGAAACCATCCCAGGGTGCGTTCCCACGCCAGATTCGCCGCGGCCTCGTCATAGCGTGGCGTCGAATCATTGTGAAAACCGTGATTGGCGCCCTTGTAGATAAATGCCTCGTAGGTCGTGCCCGCCGCCTTCAACGCCTGCTCATACGCCGGCCAGCCTTCGTTGATCCGCGTGTCCAACTCACCGAAATGCAACATGATCGGCGCCTTGATGCGCGGCACGTCCTGGGCTTGCGGCTGACGCCCGTAGAACGATACCGCCGCGCCCAGTTCAGGGTAGGCCACCGCCGCTGCGTTGGTCACGCCGCCGCCGTAGCAGAAGCCGGTGATGCCGACCTTGCCGGTGCTGTCGTCGTGGTGCATCAGCCATTCGATGGCCGCGAAAAAGTCGTTCATCAGTTTGGTAGGGTCGACGGTCTGTTGCAGCGCCACGCCTTTTTCGTCATTGCCGGGGTAGCCGCCGACGGAGCTCAGGCCGTCCGGCGCCAGTGCGATAAACCCGGCTTTGGCCAGGCGTCGGGCGACGTCTTCGATATAAGGGTTCAGGCCACGGTTTTCGTGAACCACCACCACGGCGGGCAACTTGCCTGCCGCCTTGGCCGGGCGCACCCGGTAGCCGCGCACCGTGCCGTTGCCCTTGGGCGAGGGGTAGGTGACGTAGTCGGCGACGATGTCAGGGTCGGTGAATTTGACTTGTTCGGCCAGCGCGTAGTTGGGGCTCAGGGCGGCGAGCAGGGCCGATGCCGTGAGGCCGCCGAAGGTGAACAGCGCGGCGCGGTCGAGAAACTCGCGGCGGTTGAGCTTGCCATGTGCGTAGCCGTCGTAGAGTTCCAGCAGTTCGGGGGCAAAGTCCTGCGCGGTGAGACGAGCCATCGGTGCAATCCTCGAGGGGTGGTGGCAATCAATGTAGACCAGGTTCAACTCTCGCGGCCATGGGCGGCGGCGGCCAGATGGCCGGTGTCGACACGCACGAACACTGAATCACCGATTGCGGTGAGCACGTCGCCCGCGTATACCTCGCAGACCACGCGGCTTTTGCGCCCCACGTCGCCTTCGACCCGTGCGCGCAGGGTCAGCGGGACGCCCATGGGGGTGGGCTTGATAAATTTGATGCCCAGGTTGCCGGTGACGCAGTCGATGCGCGGCAGGCTGCCGGGTTCGCGGTGTTCGGCCTGGTAGTGGTAGGCCATGGCGGTCCAGTTGGAATGGCAGTCCACCAGCATGGCGATCAGGCCGCCGTAGACCAGGTCGGGCCAGCCGCTGTATTGAGGCTCGGGTTGGTGCTCGGCGATGACGTGGATGCGGTCCTCGTCCCAGCGGCTCTTGATGTGCAGGCCGTGGGGGTTGCTGCTGCCGCAACCGTAGCAAATGCCTTCCGGGGCCGTGATGTCTTGCAGAGAAGGGAAGTGCATGCAAACTCCTTGTTGTAATGGGCGGTTACTCTGTTTAGCAGGACCCGCGCCTGATGGGAATACAGCCATTTTTTTGCGGAGCGGTGCATGAAACGTCGACTGTTGGGGCTTACCCTTGTGCTGGGCTGCATCGCCAGCGCCCAGGCCGTGGAGTACAAGGACGTCAACCCCACCGCCAGCCAGATCACCTTTACCTACAAACAGTTGGGGCAGCAGGTCTACGGCACCTTCGGCCAGTTCGAGGGTACGTTGACCTTCGATACCCGCAAACCTGAGGCGGGGCACGCGTTGCTGAAGATTCAGCTCGCCAGCATCAACGCCGGGAGCGACGATGCCAATGACACCCTGCAACGCGCGTCCTGGTTTGATACCGCCACCTATCCGGTGGGCGTGTATGAGTCCACGGCGGTCAAGGCCCTGGGCGACAACCGCTTCAAGATCAGCGGCAACCTGACCATCAAGGGCACCACCCGCCCGGTTGACGTGCAGGTGCTGCTCAAGGAGCTGGATGGCATTGGCATATTCGACGGCGAATTCACCCTCAAGCGAGGTGACTTCAAGATCGGCGAGGGGGAGTGGGCCGGCAACAGCGTGGTGTCCAACGACATCCGTATCAAGTTCAAGATGGTCGCGCCGCAGCGCTAGCGGGCGAACTCCTTGGCGCCGGCCACGCAGCCGATCACGGCAACCGTCACCAGTACCATGCCCAGGCTTACCTGTTCATGCAGCAGGCCCGCCGCCAGTGCCAGGCCGAAGAACGGCTGCAGCAACTGCAACTGGCCGACGGCGGCGATGCCACCCTGGGCCAGCCCGCGGTACCAGAACACAAAGCCGATCAACATGCTGAACAACGACACATACGCCAGGCTCAGCCACGCTGGCAAGCTGATGCCGGTGAAGCTGGATGGCGCCAGGGCCAGGCTCAACGGCAGCACCACCGGCAGCGACACGACCAGCGCCCAGCAGATCACCTGCCAGCCGCCCAGGCTGCGCGACAGCTTGGCGCCTTCGGCGTATCCCAGGCCGCACACCAGCACCGCCAATAGCATCAACACGTCACCGGCAGGCGCGGCACTCAAGCCTTGGGCCAAGGCGTAACCCATCACCAGGGCGCTGCCCAGCACCGAAAACAGCCAGAACGCCGGGCGCGGTCGCTCGCCGCCGCGCAGCACACCGAAGATCGCGGTGGCCAGGGGGAGCAGGCCGATGAATACGATGGAGTGCGCGGAGGTCACGTATTGCAGCGCCAGGGCGGTGAGCAAAGGAAAGCCGATCACCACGCCCAGCGCCACGATGACCAGCGGTACCCATTGGCTGCGCATGGGGCGTTTTTCCTTGAACAGCCACAGCAAAAGCAGCCCCAGCAGCGCCGCAATGGTGGCGCGGATCAGGGTGAGGAACACCGGGTCGAACTCCAGCACGGCCAGGCGCGTGGCGGGCAACGAGCCGCTGAAAATCAGCACGCCGATAAAGCCGTTGATCCAGCCCTGGGTATTGCTGTCCGGGGTGTCGAGCGGGGAGGTGCGTTCCATGGGCGGCGTCCGAAACAAAGAAAGGTTGCGTGAGAGCCATCCTAGGATCGAAGATCAAGACAATCAAAAAATTGTCATGGATACATCGCCAATGCCCCGTGCCCGCTACAAGCTGCTGGTCGACTCCTTCGCCGAAGCCATTCGCTCGGGGCACATGCTCCCCGGCACGCGCCTGCCCACCCATCGCCAACTGGCGGCCGAGCATGGCCTTGCCCTGGTCACCGCCAGCCGTGTGTACTCGGAGCTTGCGGCCATGGGCCTGGTCAGCGGCGAAACCGGGCGCGGCACCTTCGTGCGCGAGATTTCGTTGCCGCCGGGGCAGGGCAGTGGGCAAATGACGGTAGCGACCGGCCTGCTCGACCTCAACTTCAACTACCCGTCGTTGCCGGGCCAGGCCGAACTGCTGCGCACCGCGTTGCGCCAATTGGCGTTGTCCGGCGACCTGGAGGCGCTGCTGCGTTACCAACCCCATGCCGGACGCCTGCATGAGCGTGCAGCGATGGCGCGGCACTTGCTGCGCCGGGGCCTGACGGTGGAAGCCGAGCAGGTGCTGATGGTCAGCGGTGCGCAGCATGGTCTGGCGGTAACGATGATGGCGCTGCTCAAGCCTGGGGATGTGATCGCCGTGGACGCGTTGACCTATTCGGGGTTCAAGGTGTTGGCCGAAACCCTGCACCTGGAAATCGTCGCCATCCCGGTGACCCCCCATGGCCCGGACCTGGATTACCTCCACGCCCTGTGTCGCAAGCGCCCGGTCCGCGCGGTGTACAGCATGCCGACCTTGCACAATCCATTGGGCTGGGTGATGGACCTGCCGCAACGCGAACGGCTGGTTGCTGTCGCCCGTCAGCACAACCTGATGATCATTGAGGACGCGGCCTACGCATTTCTGGCCGAACACGCACCACCCCCGCTGGCGAGCCTGGCGCCGGAGCGCACGGTGTACGTGGGTGGGTTGTCGAAGAGTGTCGCCACCGGGCTGCGCGTGGGGTTTGTCGCCGCACCGCCGGCCTGGGCGAAACAGCTGGAACGCGCCGTCATGGCGACCACCTGGAACGTGCCCGGTGTGATGAGCGCCATTGCCGTGGCCTGGCTCGAAGATGGCACGGTGGCGCAGTTGGAAACGCAAAAACGCCATGACGCCCAGGCGCGCCAAGCCTTGGCGGCGCACGTGTTGCAGGGGCTGGCGTATAGCAGTCACCCGTCATCGTACTTTTTGTGGTTGCCATTGGCAGAGGAGGCCCGCGCCGATCAAGTCGCCATGACCCTACTGCGCGAGGGCATCTCGGTGTCGACCGCCGAGCCATTTGCCGTCTCGGCCCAAGTGCCCCACGCGCTGCGCCTGGCCTTGGGCTCGGTGGATATGCCGGCGCTGCGCGGGGCGTTGCTCAAGGTGCGCCAGGTGGTGGCGTGGTGAGCCCGCGGGCGATCAGAATTTGAACGCCTGACGACCGATCAGCAACCAGTGGCCTTTCTGTTTCTGCCACACCTGGAAGTTCTCGATGTCGGTGGGTACTTCAACGCCGCTGTTCACTGCCTGGGCGTGAAAGTGGTTGCGCACCAGGGCGGTATCGCCTTGCAGGGTGATGGTCTGCTTCTGCATTTCCAGGGTCTTGAAGCCGCTGCGACCGGTCTCGATATCGGCGATGAACTCCTGTTTGTTCTGGATCTTGCCGCTGGAGTGGCCGTACGTGAGCTGCTCGGCGGTGAGCGCCTGCAACTGCTTGATGTCTTTGTGCAGCATGGCTTGGGTCAGGTGGTCGACCGCTTGGGCGACATCCTGATCGGCCGGGGCAGCCGTGACGTAGCCGCAGAACAGGCACAGAAAACCGATCAGCACTTTGATGTTTTGCATGGGGGGTTCCTTATTGTTGTTGATGTTTACGACAGTTTGAGTCGTCGTACAACCATGCAATATTTTTTAGGGGGAGGGGAAGTGAAATCTGAAATATTCAGAAAAGATGGGCGGTTTAGCATAGGAAGCCCTTATACGACGTCTCAACACATCTATCAGTTTTACTCGGAATACCCGGTTGCTTCCTAGATAGCTGGCAGATAGCTATGCTACTGCGGACATCAAAAACTGCCCGGGAACAAAAATGGATTTTGACTGGCACAGCAACCCTCTCACCCGCGCCACGCCGGTGACGCCTGGCTATAAAAACACCCAGAACGTACGCCGCTTCATGCTGTTGCACTGTGGCCCTGCGTTCAAATTCGACCGCCCGTTCATGGCCTGGATTCGCGACGAAACGCCCAAGACCCTGGGTGACGTGGTGGATGAGTGGTTACGCCGCAATGCGGGCCCACGGGGGTGATGACGTCCGCCTTCGGCGTGCTGGTCAACTACCTCTTTCATCTGCTGCCTGGCCTGCTGCTATTTGGCGTGTGGTGGGCGGCTACGCCACGCTCACTGGTGGCGATGCGTATCCTGATCTTGCTGGCGGCGTTTGTGCTGATGCGAGATGCGATGACGCCGTTAGACCTGTGGGCGGTCGGCAGCGACGTACAGATCGCCTTTTCGGCCAATACACTCGTGTTGGGGGCACTGGGTTGCCTGTCGCTGCTACTGATTATGTTGCTTGCACGGGCGGCGCCCGAGTTGTGGCGACTGGTTGTGTGGGTCAAAGGCAGTGGCTTGGCCGGTGTTGTTGTTTACCTTGTTGGAAGGCTTGGCCTGCGCCTTGGTGCGTATGCGCTACGGCGTGCTGGCGGCGACGCTGACCCACGGCACGGCAATCCTGTTGATTGCCGTGCCCTATACCCGCTGATTTGAACTGCAATCAAACGGGCTTATCTCGCACCCGGGCCGCGTTTACTCAACTGCCAACGGCGGCGTACGCGGCGGTACCAGGCGCTTGCTGCCCGTCGCCTCATACGCCGCCGCGAAACGCAACAGCGCCGAATCATCATAAGCACGCCCGGCAAACGTCAGCCCCACCGGCATGCCGATATCCGCCATCACGCCCATCGGCACGGTGACGGTGGGTACGCCCAGGTGACGGATGGCGAGGTTGCCGTTGGCTACCCAGATACCGTTGCTCCAGGCGATGTCGGCGCTGGCTTCGTTCACGTCGGCGTCGGCCGGGGCCACATCGGCCACGGTGGGGAACAGCACCGCATCCAGACCCAGTGTGTCCATCCAGTCTTCCAGGTCGATGCGCCGGGTTTGCTCCAGGCCGCGCAGGCCGTCGGGCACGCTGGTGATCTGGTCCCACGGCGTGATACCGCGTTGCGCCATGCGCACGTACTCGTCCATGCCGGCGGCGAGGTCGTCTTCGCGGTTGGGCAGGGTGCCGGGGTCGTGGGGGAAAATCTGCGGGCCGTCTACCTCCGCCAGGCGGTTGAGCGCTGGGTCGTTGTTGGCGCGCAGGAAATCGTCGAACGCCCAGGCCGACAGCTCCCATAACTCGTCGTGCAGGAATTCTTTGGAGACCAGCCCGCGGGTAAACACCGTCGGCGCGCCGGGGCGGTCGCCTTCGCAGTTGGAGACCAGTGGGAAATCCACTTCGATGACTTCGGCGCCGGCGGCTTCCAGCGCCGCGCGTGCGGCTTTCCATAAGTCGATCACGCTGACACGGGTGTTGATTTTCTGCCCGGTCGGGCCGCCGATGCCGGGTTTTTCGCTGGTGCCGGCGTCGGGATCGGCATTGATGTACATGCGCGGCACGCCGAAGCGTTTACCGGCGAGGGCTTCGGCTGGAGCGGCCAGTTCGGCATAGAAGGCTGGGCGCACCGAGGCGACGCTGGGGATGGGTACCCAGGGTTGCAGGCGCCACAGATCGCCACGGGTGTCCGGGTCTTCGGCCACCACCACGTCGAGCACTTCGAGCAGGTCGGCCATGGTGCGCGCGAACGGCACCACCACGTCCATGGTCGGGGTCAACGGCCAGTTGCCGCGCACCGAAATTACGCCGCGCGATGGGGTATAGGCGCACAAGCCGTTGTTGGACGCCGGGCCGCGTCCGCTCGACCAGGTTTCTTCGGCCAGGCCGAACGCGGCGAAGCTGGCCGCCGTTGCGGTGCCGGCGCCATTGGACGAGCCGGAGGCAAACGGCGCGGTGAGGTAGCCGGCGTTATAGGGGCTTTCTGCGCGGCCATACACGCCGCGTTGCATGCCGCCATTGGCCATCGGCGGCATATTGGTCTTGCCCAGGCAGATTGCGCCACCGGCGCGCAGGCGTTCGATGGTGAAGGCATCGCGACGCGCAACGAGTTTGGCGAACGCCGGGCTGCCGGAGGCCGCGGTCAGGCCTTTTACCAGGTAGCTGTCTTTGGCGGTGTAGGGGATGCCATCCAATGGCCCCAGGGTTTGGCCCTTGGCGCGGCGCGCATCGGACGCCTCGGCTTCTTCCAGGGCTTGCGGGTTGCGCACCACCACGGCGTTCAACGCGGTGGCGGTCTGCGGGCCGTCGTAGGCCTCGATCCGGGCCAGGTAAGCCTTGACCAGTTCCACCGCAGTGGTCTGGCCGGATTCAAGCGCAGCGCGCAATTGGGCAATGGAGACTTCGGTAACTTGCATGACGTTTTCTTCGCCGCCTTCAGTTGTGGTATCGCCGCAGTCTACGTACAGATATTTCACAAAACCAGCGCGGCATAATCGGCGTAGGCGCCGCGCATCACCTGCCAGGTCGCGTCGTCCGCAGGAATCAGATGCTCGATACGCAGTGACGTCAGGATGATGTCCTGGGGCATGCCGAAAGTGGTGAACGTCGACAGAAAGCTCAGCTCACCCCGGCTTGAACGCACGCGCGTCAGCACCAGCGGTGGCATTTCGTTGGGCAGTTGGGTGTGGGTGGGCGGCGGCAGGCGCGCCAGCAACGTGGCCAACGCCGGGTTGCCCAGCGCCTCGCGAGCTGCCCGTTGCCAGGCCAGGGTGCGGATCTCTTCGGCGTTGAGCAGGTGGTCACCCAGGCCGCCGGGTTGCAGCAGGGTGGTCAACAGGTTGAGGTCGTCGGCCGCCCGGGGCTCGATGCCCAGCAGCGCAAACAGCACGGCGGTGCTGGCATTCGCCGCCAACACTTGCCACTCACTGCCCAGCAGAATCGCCGGCGCCGGGTTGTTGGCATGCAGTACATGGCTGACCGCTTCACGAATCGCGGCCATGGCCGGGGACGCGAGCGGGGTGGCGCTATAGCGCGGGGCGTAACCGGCGGCGAGGAACACGCGGTTGGCGCGTTCCAACGGCGCATCCAGTGCGGTCAGCAATGCATGCAACGTAACCGGGCTGGGCCTGGCGCGGCCGGTTTCGAGGCAACTGAGGTGGCGCTGGGACACGCCGGTGATCAAGGCCAGGTCGAGTTGGCTGAGCTTGGCCTGTTTGCGTAACTGGCGCAGGTGTTCGCCGGCGGTGGCAGGGTTGTCCATGGCGTATTGATGACCTCCGAGGTCATTGCGAGGGGCCAAACCTTATCACTAAGGTGAGGCTCGATCACGTCAAGGAACAGACCATGCCCAGACCCTTTCTCGCCCTGGCCGCTTTGCTCGGGTTTTCGCTGTATACCCTGGTGACGATGCTCACCGCCGAGCAATCGCTGCCGGCCTTTGGACGGGAACTGCTATCACGGCCCGACACCGCGCAGGTGGTGATTGATCTGTACCTGATGGCGGTACTGGCGTGCGTATGGATGTATCGGGATGCGCGTCGGCGAGGGCGCAGGCTGATGTCGGTGCTACCGTATTTTCTGCTGACCGCCGTGTTCGTGTCGGTGGGGCCATTGCTTTACATCGTGGTGAATGGGCGGCGAGATGACTGACCCGATTAAGCTCTACGCCCTGTGTGTGCGGGTGCTGGGCGTTAATTTGTTCGGACTCGGCGGCGTGAGCATTGCCCGGTTGCTATGAACGGCCTCCAAGACCGCCGCTCCCTCATCCGCATCAGGCCCCCGGCCCGGTCCTATCCACCAACCGAATACTGTCGCGCCCACCCCGCTTGGACTCATACAACGTCCAATCCCCTTGTTCAATCAACACCGCCAGGCTCTCCGGCTGATCGAACAGATTCGCGCCAATGCTCAACGTCACCGGTTGCGGCGTGCTGAAACTCTGCGCGGCCAATTGCTGGAATTGCCCGCGCAAGTCGCTGCCCAGCTCAACAATCTGCTCGGTAGACGCCGGGCTCAGCAGGATCACAAATTCATCGCCGCCCAAGCGTGCCGCCAGTGCGCCCTTGGGCACGACGCCGCGGATCATCTCGCTCAGGGCGATCAACAGACGGTCGCCCGCCGTGTGGCCGTGGAGGTCGTTGACCCCTTTGAAGTTGTCGATGTCGATCAGCAGCAGGGCGCCGGGTTGGGCCGGCGAGATCTGGGCCAGCAGGCGCGGGGCGCGCAGGTCGAGGGCGCGGCGGTTGTAGAGGGCGGTGAGTGGGTCGCGGGCGGCGAGGCGGGCGATCTGTTGTTCGCGGCGGTAGCGCTCGGAGCCGGTCATGGACAAGGCAATCAACATGATCGCCATCGCGCCTTCCACCAGGGAAACCTGGATGATTTCGCCCTTGAACGCGGCAAGGTCGATCAGCGTGCCGGGGACCACGACCGAGAGGGCCTTGATCACGTAGAACAGCCCATGGATCAGCAGCACGAAACGCAGTTGCACCGCACCCACGCTCAAGGACCGGCCATGGGGCCGCAGCAGCAAGCTGGCACGCAAGGTGGGCAGGGCGACCAGCAGCGACTGCACCACCAGCATGGCTTTGGACCATGACGGGTCGGCCGGCAGGGCCAGCATGCCAAACCAGACGGCGACCATCAGCAACCACGCCCGCGACACGCGCACCTGGGTAAACCGTGCCACGCCGAGCAAAAACAGAAAATGTGCGCTCACCAGCAAGCCGTTGGCGAACCAGATACCGATGACTAAAAAACCGTTGATGCGCAGCAGCGCCAGCGTGGAGCCAAGGCTAATGGTGGCAAAACCGGCGCTCCACAACAGCAGCGACGGTTCGCGCACGCTGCGCCATTCCACCGCGAGGTACAGGGCGGCCGCGGCGGCCAGGGCGACGGTGAGGGCCAAAATGGTAGGAGGGTCGAGTGTCATGTGTTGCCGGGTCTGCCTGAGGTGCGTGGACAAACGCGATTGTAAGCGTTTCACAGGCATTTCGGAGCATTAGTGGCAATCGGCTATCAAGCTGCTCCAGCGCCGTTGAGGGGCACCGTCACACGAAACACCGTGCCGTGCCGGCTGTCGGATTCGACCTCAATCAAACCCTGGTGGGAGGCGACGATTTCGGAGGCGATAAACAGACCCAGCCCCAGGCCTTCCGTCGGGCCATGCTCAATCACCGAACGTTGGGAAAAGCGCCCCATGGGGTTGAAAATGAAGGGCAGCACGTCATTCGGGATCGGCGGGCCCTGGTTATGCACGCTGAACACACAGTGGTCTGGCGTGACCGTCAGCGCCACCGCAATGGGCGAATGCAAGTCGCCGTGATGCACGGCGTTACTGATGATGTTGGAAAACACCTGCTCCATGCGCGCGCCGTCGAACAGTCCCGCCGCCGATGGGGCCGACTCGAATCGTAGCTGGGCGTGCGGATCAAATGCCTGGATCTCGGCAACGATACGCTCGCAGATCGGCACGAGGTCGACCTGGGTGCGTCTTACCGGAATACCGGGGCCCATCTGGCAGCGTGTCAGGTCCAACAGGTCGCCGACAATTTGGCTGGCACGCTGGACGCTGGTGTAGATCTGGGTGGCCACGCGGCTGTCGCGTTCGCCCCCCAGTTGTGAGCGTCTGAGGGTATCGGCACCAAGCAAGATAGCGCCCAGTGGTGTGCGCAGGTCATGACCGAGGATGCCGAGGAACACGTTGCGCGAGGCTTCCACTGCCCGCGAATAACTGGCGATGGATTCGGCGAGGGCCTGGTCGATAGCTTCATGAAAACGGTTCATGTCATCGACATCCAGCGCTGTACCGCCCTTGACACGCTTGAGCCATTGGCGCAGCACACTGGTACGCAGCGCACGGTATTCGGACACCATCTGGTCGATGGAAAACCCCGCCATCAAGCGTGTGACCGCGTGGGTTTCGGCGGGGGTTTCCGCGTCTCCCTGGGGGGCCAGGCCCTGGGCCTTGTCCAACTGCTCCTGCACGGTCTGCGTGGTGCGCAGGTCCTGGACGATGGCGTGCAACATCTGCGCGGCATGATCGCGCAGGCCGTCCTGGTCCAGTGCCGCGCCGGGTGTCTGGATCGTGCTGGCGAAGTCTTCCCAGTCCTGCAGGATGGGTTCGAGGTTGCTAAGGATGAAGTCTGACAGGCGCATGCGGTAATCCTAGCGAGTGGCGATACGCAGAGAAGCGCACGGGGCTGCCAAACGGGGATTTAAGCACGATTTAGCCTGCATGACGCTGCGCAGTGCTAAGGCACTGCGCAACGGGTCGGTCACACGCCTTTGGTCGACGGCAGCAGGATCGTCAGGATGCCTACCAGCGGCAAGAAAGAGCACAGCGTGTAGACATACTCGATGCCATGGCTATCGGCGAGCAAACCCAGCAAAGCCGCGCCGATCCCGCTGAAGCCGAACATCAGGCCGAAGAACACGCCCGCGATCATTCCCACGTTGCCTGGCACCAGCTCCTGGGCGAATACCACGATGGCCGAGAACGCCGAGGCCAGGATAAAGCCGATCACCACGCTGAGCACGGCGGTCCAGAACAGGTCGACGTAGGGCAGGGCGAGGGTGAACGGCGCGGCGCCGAGGATGGAGAACCAAATGACCTTCTTGCGCCCGATCCGGTCGCCGATCGGCCCGCCGAAGAAGGTGCCCGCCGCCACCGCGCCCAGGAACAGGAACAGGTACAACTGCGAGTTGGCCACCGACAGGTTGAATTTTTCGATCAGGTAGAAGGTGAAATAGCTGGTGAGGCTGGACATGTAGAAGTACTTGGAAAACACCAGCACGGCCAACACCACCAGAGCAAAGGTCACGCGGCCTTTGGACAGCCCGTGGGTAGCCTTGCCGCCCTGCTTGAGCTTGAACAGGTTGAGGTGGTTGCGATACCAGCGGCTCAGGCCGTACAAAACCAGAATCGCGAACACCGCAAACAGGCCGAACCAGGCGATATTGCCCTGGCCGTACGGGATGATGATCGCCGCTGCCAGCAGGGGCCCCAAGGCACTCCCGGTGTTGCCGCCGACCTGGAACGTCGACTGCGCCAGGCCGTAGCGGCCACCGGAAGCCAGGCGTGCCACGCGGGACGTTTCCGGGTGGAAGGTCGACGAGCCAACGCCCACCAGCCCGGCCGCCAGCAGAATCGCCGGGAAGCTGCCGACAAATGCCAGCATCAAAATACCGATCAAAGTGCACACCATGCCGGCCGGCAATAGCCAGGGCTTGGGATAGCGGTCGGTGTGGTAACCGATCCACGGTTGCAGCAGTGAGGCGGTCAGTTGGAACGTCAGGGTAATCATTCCCACCTGGGTGAATGTCAGCCCGTAGTTGGCCTTGAGCATCGGATAGATCGACGGCAGCACGGCCTGGATCAGGTCATTGATCAGATGCGCCAGGGCGCACGCGCCAAGGATGCGCATAACCAAGGGGCTGGCGTGGGGTGTACTGGTTGCAGCAGCGGGTGACGCGGTGAGTGTCGACATGCAGGCATTCCATACAAGGCAGCGAACAGGGGCAGCCAGTACTTGAGCCGGCTGCCCATTTCAAATTGTTTCGGGGTTTATGCTAGATTCCTGAAAAATGCCTGTCTCGCGAAATCGGGGCAACAACTGTCGCAAAAAGGGCGAAATGATCAAATCCCTGGATAAATTCCTGCAAGAGATCGACGAGGGCGATTGGGCCGTGATCAGTTCGGCCACCGATTACCCGGAAAACTGGGTGATCCCCGACCACAGCCACGATAAGCATCAACTGCTCTATGCCACTGAAGGCGTGATGGTCGTGCATTCGGCGCAGAACCAATGGACGGTGCCTCCCCATCGCGGTTTCTGGATGCCCAGCGGGCATGTGCATTCCTTGCGGTGCGTGGGGCCGCTGAAGATGCGCAGCGTGTTTGTCCGCGCCGACAGCTTCCCCAACTTGCCCACCGAGACCAAGGCGGTGAGCATCTCGCCCCTGCTGAGCGAGCTGATCAAGGCCTCGGTCAGTTTGAAGCCGCCCTATGCCGAGGACTCGCGGGACGCCCGGATCATGCACCTGATCCTCGATGAGCTTGCCCTGTTGCCGGCCCTGCCGTTGTCCCTGCCGCAGCCTGGCGACCCGCGTATCCGGCAAATCTGCCTGGCGCTGCAACAGGACCCCGGCGACGCCTCCACCGTCGCGCACTGGAGCGAACGCCTGGGCCTGGACCAGAAAACCATCCAGCGCTTGTTCCGCAGGGAAACCGGCATGACCTTCGGCCAATGGCGTCAGCAGGCACGCTTGCTGCTGGCACTGGAGCGCATCGCGCTGGGCGAGAAGATCATCGACGTGGCCCTGGCGCTCGGCTATGACAGCCCGAGCGCGTTTACCAGCATGTTCAAGAAGCAGTTCGGCAAGACGCCGAGTCACTTTTTCAAATAGCGCATCACGCCTCGCGCGTAGAACTGTCCTACTGACCCACGTGCGTTATGCCTGATGGGTTCGCTGGTGATCATCCATCAGCAGGTTGGTGAACGCATCGATATCCATGGGGCGACTGAGGAAGTAACCCTGGCCCTCGTCACAGGCCACGGCCTTGAGCATGGCCAGGTGCTCGGCGGTTTCGATGCCTTCGGCGGTCACCGTGAGTGTCAGGGCGCGCCCGAGGCCGATGATGGCCTGGACAATGGCCATGTCACCCTCGCTGTCTTCGAGCCGGGTCAGGAAGCTGCGGTCGATTTTCAGCCCATCGAACGGGAAGGCGCGCAGGTAGCTGAGGGATGAATACCCGGTGCCGAAATCATCCATGGCGATGCGAATGCCCAACTGCTTGAGGGTGTGCATCACCTCAAGCGCGACAACGGCATCTTCGAGCATGACACTCTCGGTAATTTCCAGCTCAACCCGCGCCGGGTCGATGCCCGCGGTATTCAGCGCCTGGCGTACGCGTTGTACCAGGTGGCCGCGCTTGAATTCGATGGGCGAGAGGTTCACCGACACGAACAGGTTGTCCGGCCATTTGGCGGCACAGGCGCAGGCGGTGGCCAGCACCCAATCGCTGAGGGACAGGATCAACCCCGACTCTTCGGCAATCGGGATGAAGGTGTCCGGGGCGATCAGCCCGCGCACCGGGTGCTGCCAGCGCACCAGCGCTTCGGCCCCGACCATCTGCCCATCGGCGATGCGATAGCGTGGCTGGAAGTGCAGGCGCAATTCCTCATGTTTGATCGCATAGCGCAGGTCGCTTTCCAGGCGGCGGCGTTCGATGATTTTCGCGTTCATCTCACCCGAGTAGAACCGCCAGGTATTGCGCCCGGCCGCCTTGGCCTCGTACAGCGCGATATCGGCGTAACGCAGCAGCTCGGTGACCTCGCTGGCGTCATTGGGCGCCAGTGTGATGCCGATGCTGGCGCTGATAAACACGTCCTGGTCATCGATGCGGATGGCCTGCTCGATCGACCCGATCAAGCGCCGACACAGGTTTTCGACGTCGTCCTGCGTGCCGGCATCGGTCAGGATCAGCACAAACTCATCGCCACCGACCCGCGCCACCAGGTCGCCATGGCGCACGCAAGCGCTCAGGCGGCTCGACACTTCATTGAGCACGCGGTCGCCGGCGGCATGCCCGAGCAAGTCGTTGACCGGCTTGAAGCGGTCCAGGTCCAGGCTGAGCATGACCAGCGGGCGTTCCGGCGGCGGCAGCGCTTTGAGTTTGCTGTCGAGGAAGGCTTGCAGGCGCGTACGGTTGGGCAACCCGGTGAGGGCGTCATGCAGGGACAGAAACTCAATACGCCGGCGCGCCTCGACTTCTTCGGTCACGTCGGTGGCCGTGCCACGAAACCCGCCACAGGGCATTTGCCGCGCCGACAACCGGGTGGTGCGCTCTTGCCCCTTAGCATCCAGGTACAGGCATTGCACGCTGAGGTCGGGGCGGCGCCCCGGCGTGCACAACCATTGCGACAGCAAGCCGTCTTCGGTCTCCAGCAGGTCGTTCATCGCCGCGCCGATCCACGTATCACGGGCCAAGCCGGTGACGCTTTCGAAACGCTCCGACAAATACGTAAAGCGCCACTCGGCATCGATCTCCCACACCCAATCGGAACTGGCCTCCACCACATCGCGAAAGCGCGCTTCGCTGGTGGCCAAGGCGTTCTGGCTGTTTTGCAACGAGTCATGGCTGGCATCGAGGGCAAGGGCGGCCGCAGTGCTGCGCCGCAAAATCATCCAGGTCATCAGGCACACCAGCAACGCCGCCAGGCCCAGCAGCGGCAGGGCGACGCCCATCAAACGCTTGCCGGGCTGCTCCGGCTGCCAATACAGGCTGCCCGCGCTGCCGTTGTCGCCGAGGGGCAGCGACACACCCTTGGCGATGTCGGCGGCTGTGGCGATGTGCAGCTTGGCCACGCCGAAGTCATCGCCGATCACGCCCAGTTTGGCGCCGTCAAGAATATTGACGAACACCAGCACCGAGGCCCGCCGCTCATCGGCGACCACCGTGGGGTCGGTGCCTGGCGTGATGGCGGCGGCGGCCACGAGCGCAGGGTTGCCGCGCACGTTGATGAGGGTGCTCACCGATGTTTCGTTTTCAACCCCCGCCCGCGCCTGTTCGAGAAGGGCGGTGAGGGGCTGGTCGAGCCACTCGCTGATCTCAAAGGGTTGCTGTTCGCCCTCGACCACTGCATACACCGTGCGGTCGGCATCGTTGACCACAAACACGCCTTGAAAACCGAAATCCTGGTACAACGTCGCCCCGACATTGCCGCGCGTATAGGCCCAGTCTTCATCGACATGCAGGTGAAGATACCGATAGGCATCGCTCCAGAAGGCGTAGTCCTTGACGTTCAAACGCATGGACTTTTCCATCGCCTGCATGGCTTTACGCGTATGAAATGCACTCTCGGCTTGCTCTGACCGGTCCATGTCGTGGGCAAGGTAGATCAGCGAGTACGCCGCGGCCGCAAACACACCGGCCAGCAGGATCATGAAGTTGAACAGTGAGGTGCGCGTCAGCGACAAGCTGGTGCGAGAGGAGAGCGAGCGGACGATAGGGGCGAGAGAGTTGGGCATTATTTTGCGCAGGGCCTCGCTGCAAGTCAGTGGTATGACAGGCTATCGGCGGCCCCGGCGAAATATTTAGAGGTTCAGGCGCTGCGGCAGCGCACGGCGCGGCCACTGACACGGTGTGCCGCCCAAGCGCGATATCGCCGACCTGCGTGGCCAATCGGCGCCTAGCAATCATTCGCCGTTAAATTAGCGAAGAAGATGCAGCCGATCAGCCGGGCGAACAGGCTGAGGGTTTCCGGCAGGTTGGGGTCGTCGAACAGCATCGCGCGCGAATCCAGCGCGCACAGCGCGCCGAACAGGCGACCGTCAGGCAGGAAGATCGGCGCTCCCGCGTAACTTTCGATGGCGTATTGCTTGACCACGGGCCGCGTGGCAAAGCGGCCGTCTGCGCTGACTTGGGGGATGAACAAGGTCTGCGGGTTGACGCAGAACTCGCTGCACAGGGTGGTTTCCAGGTCGAGTACATCGTCTACGTTGATGCCCATTTCCATGGGGTCGTAGGCCGAGCACACGATCCAGTCCTGGTCCGTGAACTTGGCGATGCCGGCAAATCGCATGTTGGTCAGGCGCGTGACCAGTTGCAGGATGCTGGTGGTGGCTTCTATTTCGGCAATCGCAGCGCGCTCTTCCGGGCTGAGCAGCGATTGTGGGGCGGTGACGCTCGAAAGCATGCTGAACACTCCGGCAGCGTGGTGGCCTCGGCCACCACGCGGGGTAAGGGTTTAGTTGATACGGGGATGCTGCTGCACCAGGCTCTTGCGCTTGGCTTCCAATTCGGCAATCTGCGCATCGATGTCTTCGATCTTCTGCTCGATATTGTCGTGGTGTTCCTGCAGCAACTCCTTGGCCTCTTCCATGTCCGACGCCGCCGGTGCCGCGCCGCGCAGGGGCTTGTTGGCGGTTTCCTTCATGGTCAGGCCGGTGACCAGGCCGACCAGCGCAAACACCATCAGGTAATAGGCGGGCATGTACAGGTCGTTGGTGCTTTCCACCAACCAGGCCACGGCGGTCGGGGTGACACCGGCGATCAATACCGAAACGTTGAACGCACTCGCCAGCGCGCTGTAGCGCAGGTGGGTAGGGAACATCGCCGGCAACGTCGAGGCCATCACGCCGATAAAGAAGTTGAGGATCACCGCCAGGATCAACAGGCCGGCGAAGATCAGGCCGATCTTGCCGCTGGTGATCAGCATGAACGCCGGGATCGACAGAAACAGCAGGCCAATGCTGCCGGCGATAATGAATGGCTTGCGCCCGATCTTGTCGCTGACAAAACCAATGAACGGCTGCACGAACAGCATGCCCACCATGATCGCGATGATGATCAGCACGCCGCTGTTTTCTTTGTAGTGCAGGTTGTGCGACAGGTAGCTGGGCATGTAGGTGAGCAGCATGTAGTACGTCACGTTGGTGGCCGCGACAATCCCGATGCAGGTCAGCAGGCTGCGCCAATGTTGCGTGGCAACTTCCTTGAACGAGACTTTGGGGCCTTGGCTCAGGCCTTCGCGGTCGCCTTGTTCGAGCTTGTCCATGTGCTGTTGGAACGCTGGGGTTTCTTCCAGCGCGTGGCGCAGGTACAGGCCGATGATGCCCAGGGGCAGGGCGAGGAAGAACGGCAGGCGCCAGCCCCACGCTTCAAATTCGGCTTCGCCCAGCACGCTGGAGATCAGCACCACCACACCGGCACCGAGCACGAAACCGGCAATCGAGCCGAAGTCCAGCCAGCTGCCGAGGAAACCGCGCTTGCGGTCCGGCGCATATTCGGCAACGAAAATCGACGCGCCGGTGTATTCACCGCCCACCGAGAAGCCTTGGGCCATCTTGCACAGCAGCAACAGGATCGGCGCCCAGATGCCGATCGAGGCATAGCCGGGGATCAGGCCGATGGCGAAGGTACTGAGCGACATGATCACGATGGTCGCGGCAAGGACTTTCTGGCGCCCGTATTTGTCGCCCAGCGCGCCGAAGAACAGGCCGCCGAGCGGGCGAATCAGGAAGGGCACCGAGAACGTGCCGAGTGCGGCGATCATTTGTACGCTGGGCGAGGCGTCCGGGAAGAACACCTTGCCCAGCACATAGGCGACAAACCCATACACGCCAAAGTCGAACCATTCCATGGCGTTACCCAGGGCGGCGGCGGTGATCGCCTTGCGCACCTTGGTGTCGTCGACAATGGTGATGTCATTCAACCCGATGGGTTTGACGCTCTTCTTACGTAATTTCATGCGAACCACTCTAAAACTGAACAAGGGGAGTGCTATCACTGCGACAGCACCGCTCTGTCAGTTCAGATACAAGCGCACATGAAATAATTCACCTTTAAGCGTGTTTTTTCTCAATTGAGGATTAAAACCGTTTGTCATCCTACAACCTGGCTTTCCTGAAACGTTTAGTAACCACGTGATACCTCGACAATTCGCGATTTTTCAGATTGACACCCCGCGAGCGGCCCGATATAAAAGCCACAGTTGTACGACGACATATGACGTTACCTATGTCCTACCTAACAAAAATAAAAGTGATGCCATGAATCTGAACGAGCCCATCAGTGCCCATCGTGTTGGCCAGGCGGTCGGCAACTATCGCTGGACCATCTGCGCGATGCTGTTTTTCGCCACCACCGTCAACTACCTCGACCGCCAGGTACTCAGCCTGCTGGCCCCGCAGTTGTCCACGCAATTTGGCTGGAGCAACACCGACTACGCCAACATCGCGGCGGTGTTCCAGTTTGTGTATGCGATTTCCATGCTGTTCGCCGGGCGCTTTGTCGACAAGATCGGCACCAAGGCCGCCTATGTCATCGCGATTGCGATCTGGTCCACCGGCGCAATCATGCATGCGTTCTCGGTGCCGATGGGCGAGGGCATCGCCGCCGTCAGCGGGGCCATCGGGCTGGCGGTGATTCCGGTGTCGATTGCCGGTTTCATGCTGTCGCGCGCTGTGCTGGCGATTGGCGAAGCGGGTAACTTCCCGATTGCGATCAAGGCCACCGCCGAATATTTCCCCAAGAAAGAACGCTCACTGGCCACCGGTATCTTCAACTCCGGCGCCAACGTCGGCGCGATCCTGGCGCCGATTTGCGTGCCCTTGATTGCCGGCATGTGGGGCTGGGAAGCGGCTTTTATGGTCATCGGCATGCTCGGCTTCGTGTGGGTGGCGGTGTGGGCGGCGGTGTATGAAAAACCCGAGCAGCAAAAACGTCTTTCGGCCGAAGAACTGGCCTACATCCGCAGCGACCAGACCGTGCAGCCGTTTGCCAAGGCGCCCGTCGGCACGGCCGAGAAAAAAGTCTCGTGGTTCAAGCTGCTGACCTACCGCCAGACCTGGGCCTTTGCCTTCGGCAAGTTCATGACCGACGGCGTATGGTGGTTCTTCCTGTTCTGGCTGCCCACTTACCTGTCGGCGCAGTACGGCATGAAAGGCGCCGATATCGTGATGCCGCTGGCCGTGCTGTACAGCATGACCATGGTCGGCAGTATCGGCGGCGGCTGGTTCCCCAGCTACTTTATGGCGCGTGGCGATGCGCCGTATGACGGCCGCATGAAGGCCATGCTGGTGATCGCATTGTTCCCGCTGGTGGTGTTGCTGGCCCAACCGCTCGGCTATATCAGCTTCTGGGTACCGGTGGTGTTGATCGGCGTGGGCGCCTCCGCGCACCAGGCGTGGTCGTGCAATATCTTCACCACCGTGTCCGACATGTTCCCGCAGAAAACCGTGGCCTCGGTGGTGGGCATTGGCGGCATGGCCGGTGGTCTGGGCGGCGTGGTGATGACCAAGATCGGCGGCTGGGTGTTCGACTACTACAAGTCGATCAACGACATCCACACCGGCTACATGATCATGTTCGCCATCTGCGCGCTGGCGTATCTGGTGGCCTGGAGCGTGATGAAGACGCTGGTGCCGCGCCACAAGGAAATCACTGATCTGTAAAGCGGCCGGGGCTTGAGTCGATCAAGCCCCGTTTTACAGGGACGCTTGCCCCGCTCAGGATGATCCGCACCGCCATTACCACGCCCATCAGCACGGCGGCCAGGCCTGCCGTTTCCGTCGGCGTTGGCCAGCGCCCGTGAAACCCTAGGCCGAGCAGCGTGGCGAAGAGCGACTCGAGGGCAATCAATTGCCCGCTCAGTACCATGGGCAGGCGCCGGGTTGCGGCGTTCCAGGCCCAGGCGCCCACCACGGTGGACATCACCGCGATGATCAAACCCCAGGCATACAACGGTCCTGCCTGGGGCAGGCTGAAACCTGCGGTTGGCAGTTCGAGCAAGCCCAGCGCCAGCGCAACAGGCAGCAGGCACAGCGTCGCGAGCCCTGCGCCCAGCAGCATCAGCGCGCTCCAGAGCCCGGTGGCTGACGCCGGCAGTTTCATCAATTGCCGTTGGTTGATCACACTGAAGCCAACCCACAAGGCCACTGCACCCACCGAAAAAAACAACCCGGCCAGCCAGGCGACGATGCCCAATGACGGCTGATGCGCGCTGCTGAGATTCGACAGCAACAACCCTGCCGTTACGCTGGCCAGCGGCGTCGCCAGCCGACGCCACTGCACGGTCTTGTCGCTGGCATTGCCCACCAGCGCCAGCAACACCGGAACCAGGCCGACCAACGTGGGCGTCAGTACCGGGCCGCCGAATACCACACCCGCAGCGATGCACACGCCGTACCCCAGGCAACCGAGTGCGCCGAGCGCTGCGGCGACGCACCATTGGCCTGGCCCGAGCACACGCAGGTGGGCACGGTACAGCAGGGTACCCATCAGGCCCAATATTCCTGCAATCAGAAACCGCACCACCATCAGGTCGTAGAGGCTATAGGCGCCACTGACGTAAGGGGTGATGAAGTTCAGCGCCCAGCCCAGGGTCGCCACCACCGCCAGCGCCACGCCGGTGCGCATCGACGTTTGCATTGAGTTCATCAGGGTTATCCATCAGGGAGTGGGTGCATGGTGCCCAGGCCTGCCGCTGTGCTACAAACGAGTTCTCGGCCCTGGATGCATAACCTCCCATTATGAATACGCTCGGCAAAACCCTACCGCCCCTGGCCAGTTTGTTGCCGTTTGAAGCGGCGGCGCGCCTGGGTAGTTTTTCCAAGGCGGGTGATGAGCTGCACATTACTCAGGCCGCCATCAGCCGCCAGATACGCGGGCTAGAGGACAACCTCGGGGTGAAGCTGTTTTATCGGCGCAACCGTGCGGTGTTCCTCACCCCGCAAGGGCAGGACCTGGCGCGCGTGGTCAGCGACGCATTGCACAGCATCCGTGACAGCGCCGCCCGCTTGCGAGCCTCACCACACAGCAACCGGGTGGTGTTGCTCTGTCAGTTGTGCGAAGCGTTTTATTGGCTGATGCCGCGTCTGTCGAGCTTCCACCAGCAATACCCACAGATCGAAATCCAGGTAGTGACCTCCACCCGCCCTTTGACGGAATTCAATGACCCCTTCGACGTCGCCCTACAAAGCACGCGGCGCGCCAGTGGCGCGCATCCGTTGATGTTCACCGCCTCCGACGAGGTATTTCCAGTGTGCAGCCCGGCCTATCTCGCCGCGCCAAAACCGCTGTCGCTGGCCCAATTGCAGTCATGCACGTTTTTGCACCACAGCTCCGAGCCTCCGCACCTGATGGAGTGGGAAAGCTGGTTGCAAGTGTTCGGTCAGGCATTGGCCGAGGATGCGCGCAGTGTCACGTTCGATAGCTACCCGCTGATGTTGCAGGCAGCAGTGGAGGGGCACGGAGTCGCCATGGGTTGGCAGCGTACGGCGGGCCGGTTGATTGAAAGTGGTGCGCTGGTGCGGCCATGCGCCGAGCGGGTGTACCTGCCCGAGGCGATTTCGATTTACCGGCATCAAGAGGCGGGCAGCCGGGCAGAGGTAGCGGCGTTGCTCGGCTGGCTGGAGGCGCAGTTGCAGAGTGAAGGCGACAGCTGAGCACCTTTGGGGGCCATCGTCCCCCGCGAACGCCAGTCGAAAAATCAATATTGATCGTATAAAAATCTTACAAACTGCGCAGTTTAATGTGGGAGGGGCACAGCCCTCCCACATTTGGATCTCCATCAGGCAGACAGGTATCAGCGGTTACTGAGTCCGCGTCACCCGCCACACGGTATTGGCCAGGTCATCGGCGATGATCAGCGCACCTTTTGGGTCCACCGTCACCCCCACCGGGCGCCCGCGGGTCTTGCCGTCGTCCCCGTGAAAACCGGTCGCAAAATCAATCGGCTCGCCGGATGGCTTGCCGTTGCTGAACGGCACGAAGATCACCTTGTAGCCCACCGGGTTCGGGCGGTTCCAACTGCCGTGTTCACCCACAAACACCCCGTCGGCAAACGTGTCGCCCATGGCCGGGATGGAAAAGTCCACGCCCAGCGCGGCCACGTGGGAGCCCAGGCTGTAATCCGGTTTGATCGCGGCGGCGACTTTGGCCGGGTCCTGCGGTTGGGCGCGCGGGTCGACGTTCTGGCCCCAGTAGCTGTAGGGCCAGCCGTAGAAGGCGCCTTCACGCACCGACGTCAGGTAGTCGGGCACCAGGTCGGGGCCGAGTTCGTCACGTTCGTTGACCACTGTCCACAGTTGCCCGGTGCCGGGTTGCATGGTCAGTGCCGTGGGGTTGCGCAGGCCGGTGGCGTAGGGTTTATGCGCGCCGGTGGCGGCGTCGATCTGCCAGACCATGGCACGGTCGATTTCCACTTCCATGCCGCGTTCGGTGACGTTGCTGTTGGAACCGATGCCCACATACAGCTGGCGCCCGTCGGCGCTGATGGCCAGGGATTTGGTCCAGTGATGGTTGATCTGCGCCGGCAGGTCGGTGACTTTGGTCGGCGCGCCGGCGGCTTTGGTCTGGCCGTCGGTGTAATCGAAGCGCACCAGCGCGTCCTGGTTGGCCACATAGAGTTTGCCGTCGGCAAACGCCAGGCCGTAGGGCGCGTTGAGGTTCTCGGCAAACACCGTCTTCAGTTCGTAGGTGCCGTCACCATCGGCATCGCGCAGCAGCGTCAGGCGGTTGCCGCCCTTGACCTGGGTGTTGCCCTGGGCCTTGATCAGGCTGGCGATCACATCCTTGGGCTTGAGCTTGGCCGCACTGCCGCCACGGCCTTCTGCGACGAGGACGTCACCGTTGGGCAGCACCAGCGTCTGTCGCGGGATCGCCAGGTCGGTGGCGATGGCCGTGACGCTGTAGCCTTCGGGTACCTTGGGTTTCTGCTCGCCCCAGGGGGTCGGTTCGGCGATTTTCATGCTTGGTATCAGGCTGCTTTGTTGCTCGGCCAGTTTGGGATCGGGGCCGTGGGCCTGGGTCTTGTCGCCTTCACCACCGCAGGCACTCAGCAACAGGGCGGCGCTCAACAGGGTCAATGTGCTGGACGTTTTCATCGGGCACCTCCCGAACGCAGCCCGATCCAGGTCGCCGCAAGCGTCAGTACGGCAACGATCGCCGACAGCACCAGGCCGGTGGGCATCATCGCGTAGGCGTCCTTGGCATGCTGGAACGCGTTGACCAAGCCGAGCACCCACGTCGCCAATAACAACAGGAAGTACGCAAGCGGCTGCCCGGCCTTGTGTTCGGCGCGCACCAGGTTGACCAGCGCAAACAACAGCGCAAGCCCGGCAAACACCAGCGCGCCGGCAATCAACCACGAGGCGAAGTTGGCCCACTGAATCTGGTAGGTCTTGCCGTAGGCAATGTCACTGAGCAGGGCGCCAAGGAACAACGGCACGGTGCCGGCGAGCAAGGTCGCGTGCAGCGGGCCTGGCGTAGGGCGGTAGGTGGAGAGGGTAGTCATGGTGGCGGCGACTCCTTGTTGCTTTCCAACGTTATCAACGCCCCAGGTCGGGGCAGCACATAGGAAGTGAACGCAGCGCAAGTAGGAAAGTTCAGGGCAATTGACGCTGAAATGTTAGGAAACAGCGTCAAAGATGGCATGCTTCAGTGCCACACAAAGGAAGCATCCCCATGCCAACCCTGCACCTGCTGTGCGGCAAGATCGCCTCGGGCAAGTCAACGCTTGCCCACCGCCTCACCGTTGAACACGGCGCGATACTGCTGAGCGAAGACCAGTGGCTTGCGCAGTTGTACCCCGGCGAAATCCTGTCGATCAGCGACTACCTGCGCTGCGCCCAGCGCATTCGTGGGGTGTTGGGGCCGCTGGTTATCAACCTGCTGGCGTCAGGCAATAACGTGGTGCTGGATTTTCCGGCCAATACCCTGAGCCAACGCGAATGGCTGGTTGGCCTGGCCCAGGCAGCCCAGGTGCCGCACCGCCTGCACTACCTCGAGCTCGACGACGACACGTGCCGTGCACGGCTGCATGCGCGCAATGCGCGCGGTGACCATGATTTCGCCGCGACGGATGCCGAGTTTGATCTGATCACACGCCATTTCTGTGTGCCGAGTGAGGAGGAGGGGGTGGTGATTGAGGTGCATCGCACATGAGAACTGCAGCCGCCGCCAATCCCCCTGCGGGAGATGTCGAGCTTCAGCGAGGCTTCGATGGCGGCGGCAGGGCTGGCTGGTGGGGTGGCTGGCACACCGCTATCGGAAGCAAGCCCCCACACATTTGATCTCTGTTGTTACCGACATCGGTGTTCACCGCCGGGCCGGCATCCGGCCCTTTACGATTTGAACCGCCCCACCAATCCATTCAGCTCATCCGACAGGTTCGACAACCGTCCCGAGTCGTCCTGTGCGGAGTTGGCCAGGCTTTCCACCAGCCGTGCTTCGTCGTAGATCTGCTGGATGTGCCGGTTGATCTCTTCGGCGACGCTGTGTTGCTCCTCGGCGGCGGCGGAGATTTGCAGGTTTTGGTCGCGGATTTCATTCACCGATAACTGGATACCCTCAAAGCTGTCCCGCGCGCTTTCGATGGACGACACGCTGGCCTTTGACAGGTCCAGGCAACTGCCCATTTTCTGCGTGACTTCTTCGGTCTTGCTGCCCAGGGTGCCGAGCAGTTGCTCGATCTCACTGGTGGAATCGGAGGTGCGCTTGGCCAGTGCGCGGACTTCGTCTGCAACCACCGCAAACCCCCGGCCCTGGTCGCCGGCCCGCGCGGCTTCAATCGCGGCGTTGAGCGCCAGCAGGTTGGTCTGTTCGGCAATCGCGCGGATGGTGCCGAGGATCTGGTTGATGCTGCGGCTGCCGGCCTCCAGCTCGACCATGGCCTGGGACGATTCGGTGAGGCGGCGGCCCAGGCGGTTGACGTTTTCGGTCGTCAGCTCGATCTGCTGCTTGCCTTCGGCGACGCGGCGGTGGCCATTTTCGGCGGACTCGGCGGCGCCGCTGCACGAACGGGCGACTTCGTTGGCGGTGGCGACCATTTCGTTGAATGCCGTCGACACCAGTTCCACTGCCTCGCGTTGGCGCCCGGCGGCCTCGTTCATGTTATGCGCCACCTCGCTGTTGACCTTCGAGGCGTTCTGCAAATTGGCCGAGGCCGCGCCGATGTGCTGGATCAATTGGCGAATGGCCGCGAGAAACTTGTTGAACCAGCCCGCCAGTTCGGCGGTTTCATCCTTGCCCTGCACCTGCAATTCATGACGCAGGTCGCCCTCGCCTTGGGCGATGGACTGCAAACCGGTGCTGACCTGGCCGATGGGCTTGACGATGACCTTGGAAAACGCCGCCGCGAGCAACCCGAAGATCAGCACCAGCACGCCGACGATGGCCACGGTGAGGTAGGTCATGCGCGTGGCTTCGGCCATCACTTCGTTGTGTTCGATCAGCCCGATATAACGCCAGCCCAGGCCGGGGGAGGTCCACACGTTGGCCATGTAACGCACGCCGTCGATCTCCACATCGGTAGAGCCTTGGGCGGTATTCGCCAGCTGCGCATAGGCCGCACCGAGATCCTTGAGCGGTTTGAAGCTGTGGGCGGCGTCGCGCGGGTCGACCAGCACCACGCCGTCTTCGATCAGCATCACGTAGCCGCTTTCGCCGAGCTTGATGCTCTTGACCAGCTCGGTGAGGTTTTTCAGCGACACGCTGACCACGAAGACGCCTTTGGCTTTGCCGGCGTTGTCCAGCAACGCGCGCGCGGTGCCGACCAGGGCCACGTCGTCTTTGTCGTAGTAATACGCCGGGGTGCGCACGGTTTTGCCGGGGCTGGCCATTGCCGCCTTGTACCAGGGGCGCGCGCGGGGATCGTATTTAGCCAGTTGCGGGTCATCCGGCCATTTGACGTAGGTACCGTCTTCCAGGCCGATGGACAGGATCGCCGCCGCCGGGTGGGTCGCGCCGAAACGCGCGAAGCGCTCGATAACCGCCTGCGCGGCCGCCGGCATCGGCTGGCTCGCGGCGTCGGCGGGTTGGTAGTTCTTCAGCGTGTCGATGGACGTGTATACAGGATCGGTGGCCATCTGATCGACGTTTTGCTGCGTGCCGTCGAAGAACTGACGGATGTTACCGTCGATCTGGCGGATTTCGCGGGTACTGCCGTCGATGAACTGATCGACCGCCTGGGTCCGTGTATTCATCACAGAGATCACCGCCACCAGGCTTACCGGGATAAACGCAACGGAGACAAAAGCCAGTACAAGCTTATTTTTAATTTTCATCGAGACGACCATCAGCGTAGAGGGCGGCCAAATCGTCAGGTTCCAGAAAAAGAACCACGGCGATTTGCTATCACTGATGTTTCGGCCCGGCCAAGGTAAATCTTTAGGGTTTTTTGTACACAATACAAAACGCGATTGTTCTGTATCCAATCAATACACATCACGCAGATAACGTTTCTGCTCGCTCAGTTGGCGCCAATACTCCACGGCGCTCTGCGCACCAAGCCCGCCGTGGGTTTGCGCCACCTGACGCAGTGCCTGGTCGACATCCTTGGCCATATGGCTGGCGTCGCCGCAGATGTACAGCCTGGCGCCGTCCTGCAACCAGCGCCACAGCTCGGCGCCCTGTTCGCGGATGCGGTCCTGCACATAGATCTTCTGCGCCTGGTCGCGCGAGAACGCCAGGCTCAGATGGGTAAGCAAACCGTCGCGTTGCATGCCTTGCAGTTCGTCCTGGTAATAGAAGTCGCTGGCGGCGTGCTGTTCGCCAAAGAACAACCAGTTGCGCCCCGGGTGCCCGAGGGCGCGGCGTTCCTGCAAAAACGCGCGGAACGGCGCCACGCCGGTTCCCGGGCCAATCATGATCATGGGCACATCGCCGTCGCGGGGCGTGCGAAAGTGCTTGGACGGTTGCACAAACACCGGCACCTCGCCGTCACCGACACGGTCGGCGAGGAAGGTCGACGACACGCCCTTGCGCTTGCCATACCGCACGGCCGCCACGGTGAGGTGCACTTCCTGCGGGTGCGCCTTGGCGCTGGAAGCGATCGAGTACAGGCGCGGTTGCAGGCGCCTGAGGGTGCAGAGCAACTCATCCGCCGAACAGTCGATGGGGTAGTGTTGCAGCACATCCACCAGTTGCCGGCCCCACAGCCACTCGTTCAGTTGGGCCTTGTGCTCGGGCCGCAATAATTGCTCAAGGCCTGGGTTGGCGCTGCGCTCGGCGATAAAGGCAAGGGTCTCGCTGCTGGGCCGGGCGATTTCGAAATGCTGGGTCAGGGCCTGTTGCAGCGGCACATCGCCGAAGGTGTCGATGTTTACCGTGGTGTTGGCGCCAAGGCGCGTCAGGTCGAGCAGTTCGCTGACCAATTCCGGGCAGTTACGCGGCCGCACGCCAAGGGCGTCACCGGGTTCATAGGTCAGCCCCGAGTCCGCGAGGTCGAGGGCGAACTGGCGGGTTTCCTTGTGTTGGCTGTGGGGGTTCAGGTGCCGGTTGAGCAGCAGCCGTGAGCCGTGCAGCTTGGTTTTGCCGGCGGGCGTGGCTTGGATAACGGATTTTGTCGGGTGCAGCGTTTGCTGCAAGCGCGTCAGCCAGGCATCGGCGCGTTCTTCAAATTCGGTGTCGCAGTCCACCCGTTCCAACAGGCGTGTGGCGCCCAGTTCCAGCAGGCGCTGGTCGAGGCGCTTGCCGTGTTTGCAGAACTGGTCGTAATTCGGATCGCCCAAGGCCAGCACTGCAAAACGCAGCGACTCCAGGCGTGTTTCGACGGTGCTGAGGCTGTGCCAGAAGGCTTCGCCATTGTCCGGCGCGTCGCCGTCGCCAAAAGTGCTGCTGATCAGCGCCAGGTTCTGCGTGTTGGCCAACCTGCTGGCCGGGAAGTCCGCCATCGCGCTCAGTTCGACGCTGATGCCGCCTTCGCGCAGGCGCTTGGCGAACCGTTCAGCCAGGGCTTCGGCGTTGCCGGTTTGCGAGGCCCACAACAGGGTGACGTCCGGGGAGGGCGCCGGGGTGGTGTGCGCGCGACTGAATAACCCCGCGAGCATACCGTCCAGCCACAGCCGCGTTTGCTCGGCCAACGGCGCGCTCGCCGGCATCACCGGTACCCCGTGGGCCTGGCTCCCGGCAACGGATTGCAGGCCGCTGAGGAACCCGGCGAGGTAGCTGCGCTCGCTATCACTGAGTGACGGTGCAGGCACATTGCGAATACCGGCGAGTTCGGCGAAAGCGTCGGCGCGCGACATGGCGAGGTCCTCTGCAAGGTCAGGATGGGTGGAGGCCGGTTGGTCGAGGAACTGGTGATCGATCAACTCGACCCGCGCCAGGGCAACCGCGCAACACTTGAATTCGGGCTGCAGCGAAATCGGGTCGACCGCGTCGTGGGTCACCGCGTTGATCGCCAGGTGCTCGCCAAACACATCGTTCCAGTGAAACGGCGCGAAACAGCTGCCGGGGCGTACCCGCTCGGTGATCACGGCGGGCAGCACCGCGTGGCCGCGCAGGGAGCGCACCTGCACCCGGTCCTTGGCCCTGATGCCCAGCCGCGCGGCATCGTCGGGGTGGATTTCCACGAACGGGCCGGGGTTCAGTTTGTTCAGGGTGGCGACCTTGCCGGTCTTGGTCAGGGTGTGCCACTGGTGCTGCACGCGACCGGTGTTGAGCACGAAGGGGAAGGCGTCATCGGGCATTTCCGCCGGCGGCATGTGCGGGCGCGGGAAAAACTGACCTTTGCCGCTGTCGGTCGCGAAGGCGAGGGTGCCGTGATCACGGTAGCGGATCGGGTTGCGAGCCGGCGCATCCGCCGTGGCGAGCGGCCATTGCAGCGGTTGTTGGCGCAGGCGCGCGTAACTGGCGCCGCGGATGTCGTAGCCGGTCTTGGGGTTCCAGGCGCGTTTGATTTCTTCAAACACTTCGCTGGCGGATGCGTAGGTGAAGGCCTCGGCAAACCCCATCGCGCAGGCGACCTGGGCGATGATTTGCCAGTCGGGCAAGGTCTCGCCGGGAGGCTCGACGGCTTTTTGCATCAAGGTCAGGTTGCGCTCGGAGTTGATCATCACCCCTTCGGCTTCGGCCCACAGCGCGCCGGGCAGCAGGATGTCGGCGTAGCGGTTGGTCTCGGTGTCGAGGAACGCGTCCTGGGTGATCACCAACTCGGCGGCGCGCAGGCCATCGATCACGGTCTGACGGTTCGGCACGCTGGCGACCGGGTTGGTGCAGATGATCCAGCATGCCTTGATCTGCCCGGCGGCCATCTGCTCGAACAGCGCCACGGTGCCGGTGCCTGCTTCGCGCGGCAGGCTGTCGTGGGGGATTTGCCACAGGTCCTCGATAAAGGCGCGGTCGGCTGCCACCAGCACCGAGCGTTGCCCCGGCAGGCCCGGGCCCATGTAGCCCATCTCGCGGCCACCCATGGCATTGGGTTGGCCGGTGAGGGAAAACGGCCCGCTGCCGGGGCGGCAGATTGCGCCGGTGGCCAGGTGCAGGTTGCACAGGGCGTTGGTATTCCACGTGCCATGGGTGCTCTGGTTGAGGCCCATGGTCCAGCAACTCATCCATTCGGCGGCGTGGCCGATCCACTCGGCGGCTTGGCGGATATCCGCTTCGGCAAGGCCGGTGATCTGGGCGACGGTATGCGGCGGGTAATCCTCGAGGAAACCCGGCATGGCCTCCCAGCCTTCGGTGAACGCGGCAATAAAGGCCGGGTCGGTATGGCCGTTTTTAACCAGCAGGTGCAGCAAACCATTGAGCAGGGCGAGATCGGTGCCCGGTTTGACCGGCAGATAAAGGTTGGCCTTATCGGCGGTGGCGCTGCGCCGTGGGTCAACCACGATCAGCTTCGCCCCGGCCTTGACCCGGTCCATCATGCGCAGGAACAGGATCGGGTGACAGTCAGCCATATTGGCGCCGATCACAAAGAACAGGTCGGCGCGGTCGAAATCTTCATAGGAACCCGGCGGGCCGTCGGAGCCCAACGAGAGTTTGTAGCCGCTGCCCGCGCTGGCCATGCACAGGCGCGAGTTGGATTCGATATTGCGGGTGCGTACAAAACCCTTGGCCAGCTTATTGATCAGGTACTGGGCTTCCAGCGACATCTGCCCGGACACGTAGAACGCCAGCGCATCGGGGCCATCGCGGTCGAGGATGTGGCGCAAGCGCCCGGCGGTTTCGTCGATGGCGGTATCCATGGCGATACGCACTGGGTCGTGCTCGCGGTTCTCCCGCAGGTAAGCGTTTTCCATGCGCCCGGACTCGGCGATGGCTTGCCCGCAGGTGGTGCCCTTGGTGCACAGGCGGCCGAAGTTGGTGGGGTGGTCCTTGTCGCCGACGACCTTGACCACTTTATTGTTCTGGACCTGCATGACGATGCCGCAGCCCACGCCACAATAAGGACAGACGCTGTGTACGTTCTGGTTTGCCATCTGTAACCCTCGAAACTTTTTTTGCCCGACAACAAAAAAGCGCCCTGCAACCCTCCGTTTGAAAACGGGGGCTGCACGGCGCCTTTGTCGTGTGTGGGCAATCAGCGTTGATTGCTCTTGAGGTGTTCCTAGCAAGTCACGCGCCAGCTTTTCCAACCCGTGGCATAAGCGGCTTTTGGTGAGGCGCGGGGCTTGCTGTACTGCGCGGGGCAAGCTCGCTCGCCACACGTCGCATCGGTAAACCGGCGGGGGCAGGTGCGCTGTTTTGAGGCGAGGCGCACCACTTGGAGGCGCAATCGCAGGTGTTGGGCGCGGTTGAAGGCCTTGCGCAGCCGTGACAACAGGCTTGCGCCGGATTGGCACAGAGCCTGCAAGCTCCCCTTCAACCCCACTCGGTCAACGACGATCGACAGGCCATAAAAGGTCATGGGCATAAAGCGATGGATCCGGCGATGTCGTCCGAACCGATCCCGCAAAAGAACAGGCAAAGACGCCTGGAACCGTAAGGTTTCAGGCGTTTTTTTTTGCTTTTTTTAACCGTGATGAGCGTCGTCGGGTGCTGATATGAATTCCAAGATCGCCAATCTGAAAGAGCTGAAAACCCTGATCGTCGTCGGCAATGGCATGGTCGGCCACCATTGCGTGGAGCAGTTGATCCAGCGCGGGGCGCTGGAGCACTACCAGTTGCATGTGTTCAGCGAAGAGCCGATGCGTGCCTATGACCGTGTGCACCTGTCCGAATACTTCACCGGCCGCGACGCCGAGTCGTTGGCGCTGTCCGAGGCGTCGCTGTACCAGACGCCGGGCGTGACCTTGCACTTGGGTGTACCGGTGTTGGAAATTGATCGCGCACGCCGCGAGGTGATCACCGCGCAAGGCTGTGTGGCCTACGACAGCTTGGTGCTGGCCACCGGCTCTTACCCGTTCGTGCCGCCGATTGAAGGCGCCGAAGGCGATTCGCGCCTGGTGTATCGCACCCTGCAAGACCTCGATGCCATTCGCGCGGCGGCGGCCAATGCCCGGCGTGGCGTGGTGGTCGGCGGTGGCCTGCTCGGCCTGGAAGCCGCCAATGCCTTGAAAAGCCTCGGCCTGGAAGCCCATGTAGTGGAATTCGCGCCGCGCTTGATGCCGGTGCAACTGGATGACTTTGGCGGCCTGGCGCTCAAGGCCCAGATCGAGCGGTTGGGCGTGGGTGTGCACCTGTCCCGCGCCACTCAGTCGATCAGCGCGGGCGAGCAGTACCGCTACCGCATGAACTTTGCCAATGACGAGTTTCTCGAAACCGACCTGATCGTGTTCTCGGCCGGTATCCGTGCCCAGGACGCGCTGGCACGCCAGGCCGGCCTGGAAATCGGCCCGCGTGGCGGTGTGGTGATCAACGACGAATGCCTGAGCTGCGACCCGCACATCTACGCGATTGGCGAGTGCGCCTCGTGGAACGGCAGCCTGTTCGGCCTCGTCGCGCCGGGGTACCAGATGGCCCGAGGGGTTGCCGCGCTGTTGTGCGGGCAGGCCGCCGAGCCGTTCGTAGGGGCCGATATGTCGACCAAGCTCAAGTTGCTCGGCGTCGACGTGGGCTCCATTGGCGACGCCCACGCCCACACGCCGGGTGCGCGCAGCTATCAGTTCGTCGACGAGGCGAGCGCCAGCTACCGCCGCCTGGTGGTGGACGCAAGTGGCAAGCATGTGATCGGCGCGGTGCTGGTCGGCGACAACAGCTACTACGACACCTTGCTGCAATACATGCAGAACGCGATTGCGCTGCCCGCCGAACCGGCCAGCCTGATCCTGCCGTCGTCCGCCGGCGCGCCCACCCTTGGGCCAGGCGCGTTGCCGGAGTCGGCCACTGTTTGCTCGTGCCACAACGTCAACAAGGGCGCGATCTGCTCGGCCATCGATGCCGGCTGCAGCGACCTCGGCCAGCTCAAGGCGCAGACCAAGGCCTGCACCGGTTGCGGTGGTTGCGCCGGCTTGCTCAAGCAGGTCTTCGAGCATGAGTTGATTGCCCGTGGCGTCAGCGTCGACAAGAGCCTGTGCGAACACTTTGCCTATACCCGTCAGGAGTTGTACGCCCTGGTGCGTGTGGAAGGGGTGATCACCTTCGAAGAACTGCTGGCCAAACACGGGCGCGGCCATACCGGCTGCGACGTGTGCAAACCGGCGGTGGGCTCGATCCTGGCTTCCTGCTGGAACCAACCGATCATGGACGCCTCCCTGGTGCCGTTGCAGGACACCAACGACACCTTCATGGCCAACATGCAAAAGAACGGCACCTACTCTGTGGTGCCGCGCATTCCGGGCGGCGAGATCACCGCCGACAAGCTGATTGTGATCGGCGAAGTGGCGAAGAAATACGACCTCTACACCAAGATCACCGGCGGCCAGCGCATCGACCTGTTTGGCGCGCAACTGCACGAGCTGCCGGACATCTGGGCCGAACTGATCGCCGCCGGCTTTGAAACCGGGCACGCCTATGGCAAATCCACGCGTACGGTAAAGTCTTGCGTGGGCAGCACCTGGTGCCGTTATGGCGTGCAGGACAGCGTGAAAATGGCCTTGCTGATCGAGGACCGCTACAAGGGCCTGCGTTCGCCGCACAAGCTCAAGTTCGCGGTGTCGGGTTGCACCCGTGAGTGCGCCGAAGCGCAGAGCAAGGATGTGGGCGTGATTGCCACCGAGAAGGGCTGGAACCTTTACATCGCCGGCAATGGCGGCATGCGCCCACGCCATGCCGAACTGTTCGCCACCGACCTCGACGACGCCACGCTTATCCAGTACATCGACCGTTTCCTGATGTTCTACATCCGCACCGCCGACAAGCTGCAGCGCACCTCGGTGTGGCGCGAAAGCCTGGAAGGTGGCCTGGATTTCCTCAAGGATGTGATCGTGCACGACAGCCTGGGCCTGGGTGCCGAGCTGGAAGCGCAGATGCAGCTTGTGGTCGACCGCTACGAATGCGAATGGGCCAATGCCCTTAAAGACCCGGAAAAACTCAAGCGCTTTCGCACCTTCGTCAACGACAAGCGCCCCGATCCGGACATCCACTTTGTCCAGGAACGTGGCCAGCGCCGGCCGATCATGGCCGCCGAACTCAACCTGATTCCCGTCATCGAGGAGATTGCCTGATGAGCCAGCCCAACACTCAGCGACACCTGGCCGCCTGGAAAAGCGTGTGCAACGAGACCGATCTGGTGAGCAACTCCGGCGTGGTGGTGTGGCTCGACGGCGCGCAGGTGGCGCTGTTCTACCTGCCCGGCGCGCAGGACCAGACGCTGTACGCCATCGACAACCACGACCCGGAATCCGGCGCGAACGTGATCGGGCGCGGTTTGGTGGGCAGTATCAAGGGGGAGCTGGTGGTGGCTGCGCCGATCTACAAACAGCATTACCGTTTGCAGGACGGCCAGTGCCTGGAGGCGCCGAACCAGCGCTTGCGGGTGTGGCCGGTGCGGTTGAATGGCGGGGTGGTGGAGCTGGGAGTCAACTGAAGCACTGCGGTCTAAAGGTGGGAGGGGCGGTGCGACGGTTCGACTTGCTCCCTCCCACGTTTGAATTGCGTTGCAGCTGAGTAATCCTACTGTTCCTTGCTGCAATCCCTCGGCGTGATGCCTTTCTCCTTCGCATACTGCGCCGCCGATGCTTCGATGATCGGCCGCAACAAGGCTCGGTCGGCCTGTACCCAGTCGCTGATCAGGTTCCAGCGTTGCCCATCCCATTGCTGAAAGCGCACCGCGCCGCCGCCTTCGTGGTCGGCGCAGGACAGTTTCAGCGGTTGCACCAGGCCTTTGGCGCCCAGGGCTTGCAGGCGTGCGTCGTCGAGGTTGAGGTGTTCGAAGCCCCAGCGGACCTGCTCGCCGGTCAAGGGCTTGTCACCGTATTTTTGCTGGGCCAGGCGTACGGCTTCGACGTTGAGAATGCCGTTTACCACGCCGAGGTTGTAGTACACCGTGCCGAAGCGTTTCGGGTCGGCCAGGTTGCCTTTGCCGGCGTCGACGACGCTTTGCTTGATGCCTTGCAGCACCGGAAAGTCGGTGCCCGACGGGTGCGTGGTGATCGCGATATAGCCCTTCGCCGCGTTGCCGGCCGGCACTACGTCTTCTTCCGAGTTGCTCCAGATATTGCCGATGATGTGATCGGCCGGGTAGCCGACTTTCTGCGCGGACTTGAGCGCCACCGGGTTCATTACCCCCCAGCCGCGCAGGATTACCCAGTCCGGCTTGAGGCGGCGGATGTTCAGCCATTGCGATTGCTGTTCGTTGCCGGGGTGTGGCACTTCCAGCAACGTCAGTTCGAAGCCGGCGTTTTTCGCGAGGGTTTCCAGCACGCCGTTGGTTTCTTTGCCGTAGGGCGAACCGTGATAGAGCACGGCGATTTTCTTGCCCTTGAGCTGGTCGGCACCGCCTTCGCGCTGGCCGATGTAGTTGATGATCGCCGAGACTTCCGAATACGGGTTCAGTTGCAGCGGAAACACGTAGGGGAACACACTGCCGTCGGTGGAGTCGGTACGGCCGTGGTTGATGGTGATCAGCGGCAGTTTGTCGGCGGTCGAGCGGTCCAGCGTGGCGTAGGCGATGCCCACCGACAGTGGGTTGGTGGCCGCCGCCGCTGCGCCGTTGAGCCCACCCTTGAGGCGCTCGTAGCATTCGACGCCTTTTTCTACCACGTACTCGGTCTCGCATTCGCTCCAGGTCAACTTGACCCCATTCACCCCGCCCTTGGCATTGATGTATTGCAGGTAGTCTATAAACCCGCCGAAGAACCCCGTACCGCCGGCCGCGTAAGGCCCGACCCGGTAGCTTTGCAGCGGGAAGTACTGTTCGTTGGCGGCCTGGGCGCCGCTGGCAAGCCCGGCGGTCATCAAGGCCAGGCTCAGTGCCAGGCGGCGCAGCGATAAGCGGTGTGTCATGAAGGCAATTCCTCGAGAGCGGTAGGGGGGAGTTCAGTAACGCAGCGGCCAGACCCTGGCCCGTTGGCGAAAGCGCTGCCACAGCCGGGCCAGCCCTTCAGGTTCCTTGATCAGGAAGGTGATGATCAGCGCGCCGAAGAGCATTTTCTGGATGTTTTCCAGCTGGCCCGCGTCCATCAACCCAGCGGGCAACCACGCGAAGAGGTTGCCCAGCAGGATCGGGAACAACACGATGAACGCCGCGCCCAGCACATTGCCGAGCACGCTGCCCAGGCCGCCGATAATGATGATGAACAGCACCTGGAACGAGCGGCTCAGGTCAAAGCCGTGGGGCTCCACGGTGCCCAGGTAGGTGAAGGCCCACAGCGAACCGGCGACGCCCAGGTAAAAGCCGCTGATGGCAAAGGCAAGCAGCTTGGCTTTGAGCAGGCGGATGCCGATGACGGCCGCGGCAGTGTCCATGTCGCGCACCGCCATCCAGTTGCGGCCCAGTTCGCTGCGCACCAGGTTTTTGCCGAGCCAGAACAACGCGACCACCACCGCCAGCGTCAGCACATAACGGCCACGCGGCGAGCTGAAATCCAGCCCGGCAACCCGCAGCGGCGGCGAAGTGATCACACCCGAGGCGTTGTCGTTGGTAAACCAACTGAAGCGGGTGAGTACCCACTCCACCACGAACTGCGCGGCCAGGGTTGCCACCAGCAAATAGAACCCTTTGATACGCAGGCTCGGCAGACCAAAGAACACCGCCACCAGCGCGGCGATCACACCGCCCAGGGCGAAGCTCACCAGCAGGGGCAAACCCGGTACGCGCAGTTGCAGGTTGTAGGCGGCAAACGCGCCCACCGCCATGAACGCCGCCGAGCCCAGCGACAATTGCCCCGCGTAGCCGGTCAGCAGGTTCAGGCCCAACCCGGCCAGGGACAGCACCAGCAACGGCACCAGAATCGCGCTGAACCAATAGTCGTTGCCCAGCCAGGGCATCGCCACGAAGGCAAAGCCCAGCAGCAGCCACAACCCGATGCGGTCCTGGCGCAGGCGAAAGGTGCGGCGCTCGGCCGCGTAGGAGGTGCTGATTTGACCGACTTCTTGATACAGCATGCAGGCAGTTCCTCAAAAAACCATCAAACCCGTTCGATTGCGCGCTCGCCGAACAACCCGGCCGGTCGCACCAACAAAAACACCAGGGCCAGGACATAAGGCACCCAGTTTTCAATGCCGCTGCCGATGATTGGCCCGAGGTAGATCTCGGCGATTTTCTCTGCCGCGCCGATGATCAGGCCGCCGACAATCGCGCCGCCGATGGACGAGAATCCGCCGATGATCAGCACCGGCAGCGCCTTGAGCACCACCAGCGACAGCGAGAACTGCACGCCCAGGCGCGCGCCCCAGAGCAGGCCCGCCACCAGCCCGACAAACCCGGCCACCGCCCACACCAGCGCCCAGATACGCGGCAGGCGAATGCCCACCGCCATCGATGCCAGCGGATCATCGGCCACCGCACGCAACGACAGGCCGATGCGTGTCTTGTTGAACAGCAGTGACAGGGCCAGTACCAGCCCGGCGGCGGTAGCGGCGGCAAACAGGTCGAATTGCGAGAGCAGCATGCCGCGGATTTCCAGCGGTTCATCGGCGATGCCCAGGTCCAGCCCGTGTACCTGGGCGCCCCATAGAAATTGCGCCAACCCTTCGATCAGGTACGACAAGCCCAGGGTCGCCATGAACAGGATGATCGGCGGGCGATTGACCAGCGGCCGCAGCACCACTTTTTCGATCAGCAAGGCCAGCGCCACCATGCTCGCCAGGGTGGCGAAGAACGCCCAGGCAAACGGAAAGCCGCGTTCCAGCAGGCTGACAAAGGTCAGCGCGGCGAACAGCACCATGGCGCCCTGGGCAAAATTGAATACGCCGGAGGCCTTGTAAATCAGCACAAAACCAATCGCCACCAGCGCATACATCACCCCCGCCAACAGGCCGCCGATCAGCACTTCGAAAAAAAATTGCATGCTCAGGTACCCAGGTAGGCGGCGATGACAGCCGGGTTGGCGCGCACCTGTTCGGGCGTGCCGTCGCCGATCTTGCGACCGTAGTCGAGCACCACCACGTGGTCGCACAAGCCCATGACCACGCCGATATCGTGTTCGATCAACACCACGGTGGTGCCGAACGCATGGTTGATGTCGCGGATGAACTGGCTCATCTGCGCCTTTTCCTGGGCGTTCATGCCGGCCATGGGTTCATCCAGCAGCAACAGGGTCGGTTCAGAGGCCAGGGCGCGGGCCAGTTCCACACGTTTTTGCAGGCCGTAGGGCAGGGTGCCTACCGGCACGTGACGCCAGGGATGAATCTGCAAAAAGGCGATGATCTGTTCCGCATGCAGGCGGTGGGCGTCGTCCTCGCGAGGGGCGCGGCCCACGCGCAACATCTGTTCGACCCAACTGCTGCGGCGCTTGAGGTTGCGCCCGGTGAGCACGTTGTCGAGCACGCTCATGCCCTTGAACAGCGCGATGTTCTGGAAGGTACGCGCGATCCCACCTTCGGCGGCCTGGTGCGCGCGCATGCGTCGGCGGGTTCGGCCGGCATAGCGGATGCTGCCGCTCTGGGGATGGTAGACGCCGTTGATCACGTTGAGCAGCGAGCTTTTACCGGCGCCATTGGGGCCGATCAGCCCGCAAATGTCGCCGGCCTTGACGTCGAAGCTGATAGAGGTAATGGCCTTGATACCCTTGAACGACAGGGAAATATCATCGAGCCGCAGTAAAACCGAGTCAGTGGGTGCGCGCATGGAGGGCTCTTCAGGCAGTCCGGGACAGCAAGGGGTCGGTAGGTGCGTGGCGGGGGGAAGGCTCGTGCCAATGTCCGGGGTGAACACCCAGCGCGCCAAAGAATGCCGCGCTCCGCGGGGCCAGTGGCGGCCCCACCAGTAACGGCACGCGCAGGCGGCTCATGCCCAGCACATCGAGCAATGGGCGGCGCACCAGCCAGCGGCCCAGCCAACGCCGAACGGGCGACGGGGTGGGTTGCATGGCCCAGCGGTACAGGCGATGACTGAACGTACCCGGCAACGGCAGGCGTTCAGCCACCCACTGTTCCAGGCGCCCATAGGATTCGCGGGTGCCCAGCACCAGGGTCGGGCCCAACTCACGACGGTCGGTGTCGCGGGTGGCCAGCGCTTCGGGAAAATTCAGGCGGAAGCCGGCGTGCAGCCAGGGCGCCAGCAGGTAACGCGCCTGGCCGCTGGCGGCGAATACCCGCGCGGCGAGGGCTTCTTCATCGCAGGTCAGGTGTTCTCGGGCGATCAGGGTGCGGGCGCCGGCCAACAATTGGGCATGGCTTAATTGCACGGGGGTGCCTGCGTGAAACACAAAGGCGAGGGCGCTTGATTGCGTGGCGCAGGCGGGGGCGGGAGCGTTTGCGCTCAAGTCGGCATAGGCGATCAAACCGGCGGCGTGCGGATGATTCAAACCGCGCCCGTCGAGGTATATCAGCACGCGGTATTCACCGATTTGCTGCACCGCCTGCAGATCTTCCGCCAGCACGAAGCTGGGCCGCCGTTCGGCCAACACCGCGCGGTTGTCGTGCTCGGGGTCCAGCAAGGTAACGCTGGCGCCCAACCACTGCGCGGCCAATGCCAGCAGCAAGGCTTCGGGGCGTGCCTGGCTGATGATCAACAGGTTGTCGTTGCCACTCAAACCCCGCTGGTGCAGTGCGGCGGCGAGCTCGCCGACATCGCCGGCCAGTTCACTCCAGGTGCGCACCTGCCAGATGCCCAGACGCTTGTAGCGCAAGGCAACCGCTGAACCGCGCGTGTGTGCTTGGCGCAACAGCGCCTGGGGCAGGGTGTGGGGCATGGGAGCATCCTTCGGGGTTAATGCAAGGGTGATTGCACGCGCCATGCCAGAGAGGAAATTGCTTTTATTTCAAAGGGATATGAGCGTCTTGCGGCGCAATGGCGTGTGTGGATTCAGCACAAGCTGCCCGGCCACTGTTGCTGCGCCAACAGTGGCGCTGGCCCGCGTGAAAGCGGCGGTGTTTTAACTCGATATCAGGATCTCATCGGTCGCGGCCACCCTGGCGTAGTCCATCGCCAGGTTGCTCAACGACAACGCGTGTACATCCTCAGCCGGCCACAGGCGCCCCGACAGGTCTGTCTGATCGAACGTATAACAGGCGTCCGACGCCACAATCACCTCAAACCCCAGGTTGCCGCCCGAGCGCGCGGTGGCCTCGACGGAGTTGTTGGTGATCACCCCGACGATCACCAGTTGCCTGATCGAACGGGTATGCAGCCAGCGCTCCAGCCCGGTGTGTGTGAACGCATCCGGGACGTTTTTTTCGACGACATGTTCGTGCGCAAGCGGTTGCAGCGCGGCCTGGAACTCACAGCCTGGCTGTCCCGGCCAGAAGACGGAGCCTGGCGTGCGGGAAATATGCCGCACGTGTACGACCGGCCCGCCCGCCTGCCGCCACGCGCCCAGCAGGCGCTGCATGTGCCGCTCGGCGTCGGGGTTGTTGCGCCGCCCAAGCGCCGGTTGGTGCATGCCTTGCTGCATGTCGATGATCAATAACGCGGCGGTTGCGGCTAATGGTTGCATGGCACTTTCCTTGGCGGGGGAGGCACGAAACATATCAGCCAATGTGCGCACCCAAACAGCGATTTGTTCGAAAACAACCGCTACACTGCCGCCCCCGAATTTCAGCAAGGATGCTTTGGATGCGTTCGCTCGTCAGCGGTGTGCTGCTTTCTCTGTCCCTGGCCACCTCGGCCATCGCCGAACCCCGTTCGTTTTCGGTCAATGACCCCAGTGGGCAGTTCCTGGTTGAGGTGCTGTTCCCGCAGGTCCCCCAGGACTTGCGCGAGCGGGCGCGGGCGTTGGTCACGGTGCGCGACAACGCCACCCTGCAGATTCTCCAACAGCTGGAAACGCCGGCAGGCAATGTGCCGCTGGACAATGACGGTAAAACCGATGCGGCGCACCTGGTGGGCGAGTCCGGCTTGCTGTACTTCGCCGATATCAATGGCGACGGTCGCCAGGACTTGGCTATCCGCCACGACACCGGCGCCGCCAAGGACTTCCAGTACAGTTACGACGTGTACCTGCAAGACCCGCACAACACGCAGTGGGTACTCAACGGTCCGCTGAGCACCCTGGCGAACGAGACCTCCGGCGGGATGTTCTCGGTCAACCCCAAGGACGGCATCATCCATTCGCAAACCGATCGCGGCTGCTGCTGGATGCGTGTGAGTCGCTGGCAAATGCGCGATGGCGAACTGGTACAGCTCAGCTCGTACACCCAGCAAGAGGTGCCCGCGACGGACGACGACGCCAACAACAGCATGCCCAGTGGCTACATGCTGCGCACCACCGGCGAGTGGAAAGACGGCCAATGGCTGGAAACCCCGCGCTTGGAAGGGCCGGTCAATGAAGATGCGCAACGGTTGGTCGGCACCCTCGATGGCAAGATCGCGGTGCAAATCTGGTACCAGCAGCAGGGCGCGGTGGTGATTGGCGAGTTGCGCTACACCAACAGCGGCAGCGGCAAGCCGATCAAGCTGGTGGGGGACCGTGGCGAATATGGCGATGACACTTACCTTTACCTGCACGAGTACACCGACGACGGGCATCAAACCGGCATCTGGCGCATCAAGTCGGATTACACCGGTACTTGGGTCAGCGGTGCCAAGGGCGACAAGCGCGAGCGCGTGATCCAACTGCACGATGAATACCGTGAACCCGACTACGAGCTGTTTGGCGACGTTGCCCGCGACCAACGCGACGGCCATTACCAGATGCGCGATGACTTCCTCGACCGCGACGGCGACCTGGACCTCAGAATTCTCCCCGAGCGTGATGCCCAGGGCAGGGAAGTGGCCGAGTTCACCGTGACGCTCAAGGAAACCGGCACCGGCAAGGTTATCGTCAGCGCGCACCACACCGTGCCGATGGAAACCGAAAACCTGATCATCGTGCGTGAACCGTTGGCGGCGCGACGCGCGGGGCCTTACCACATCCAACTGGTGAAGCACTTCGCGGTGATCAACCACAACTCGGCGCCGGATTTTCCGGATTACTTCACCGGGATGTATCGCAAGCAGCCCTGAGAGGGGCGCTTATCCGTTCAGCAGCAGCGACATGTCCGGGTACCTGGCACCTATAAAATCGACAAAAGCGCGCACCTTGGGTGCCGCCAGGCGCCTGGAGGTGTGCAAGACCCACAGTTCAGCCTCCACATCCGAAGCAACGCCCCACTGCACCAGCTCACCGCGGGCAAGCTGGCCCCACGCCATGGACTGCGGCAAGAGGGCAGCCCCACCACCTGCGACAGCGGCATCACGAATCATCAAGAAGGATGAGAAACGCAGCGTTGGAACCGGCTCCAGGATCAACTGGCCGCCATCGAGCGTCCAATGGCCGGGCTGGGAAGCCGACATCACGATGCCGGGAACGGGTCGGGTTGCGCCGGGCATTGGCCTGGGCACTTCAGGCGCCGCCACCACCACCAATCGGTCCCTGGCGAAGCAACGGCCGACCAGATTGCTGTCGGGGCTGGGGTTGATGCGGATGGCTATGTCGAATTGCTCCTCGACCAAATCGACCAGGCGATCCTCCGCCACCACGTCCAGCGTGATTTGCGGGTAGGCCGCACAAAAATCGGCGCCGATCCGGCCCATCGCCAGTTGGGAAAACAGCACGGGAGCCGCCACACGCAAGTGTCCGCGCGGCGTCGATACGCCGTCGCGAGCGGATGCCATTGCTTCGACTACTTCGTTCAACGGCCCCTCGGCGCGAGCCATCAGCGTGGCTCCAGCCTCGGTGAGCTTCAGGCCCCGCGCGCTGCGTTCAATCAGCCTAACGCCTAGTTGTTCCTCCAGTTCGGCAATGCGCCTGGAAAGTGTCGCCTTGGACCTGCCGCTGGCACGGCTGGCTTTTCCCAGCCCGGCGTTGTTGGCGACCAGGGCGAAATCAATCAGTGCGTTGAGGTTCATGCTGTTCCACATTTGAGACGGGGTGTCTACATAGTCGCGTCTTCGTTTTGTATGTGCAGCGGCCTATCGTCTGGTCTCCACTCCTCAACATGAGCAATAGCCATGAGCATTCTTGTTACCGGTGCCACGGGCACCATCGGTTCTCTTATCATCCAGGGCCTCAGCGAGGCCGGCGCAGAGGTCAAGGCTCTTGTGCGCCAGCCCGGTAAACGCGACTTTGCGGCAGGTGTCAGCGAAGTAGTTGCAGACTTGACCGATGTCGTGTCGATGCGTGCCGCGTTGTCGTCGGTGCGCACGCTGTTCCTGCTCAATGCGGTGACGCCGGATGAAGTGACGCAAGCCCTGATCGCGCTGAACCTGGCGCAAGAGGCGGGCATCGAGCGCATTGTCTACCTGTCGGTGATCCATGCCGATCGGTTCAGCAATGTCCCGCACTTTACCGGTAAACACACGGTCGAGCGGATGATCGAGACCCTCGACATACCGGCCACGATTCTGCGCCCGGCCTACTTCATGCAGAACGAACACATGGTGTTGCAGACTATCCGCGATTACGCGGTGTACCCAATGCCGATCGGCTCGGCGGGTGTGTCGATGATCGATGCGCGCGATATCGCCGATGTGGCAGTGGCTGAGTTGCTGCGTCGCGACCGGGCCCCGTCGGCGCTGGCGCGTACGACATTGGAACTGGTGGGGCCGCAAGCGCTGAGCGGTGAGTCTGTGGCTGGGATCTGGAGTACGGCGCTGGGGCGCGAAGTGACCTATGGCGGTGATGATGTCGCCGCGTTCGAAGCGCAACTGGCCGCGTACGGTCCGGCCTGGCTGGCGTATGACATGCGCTTGATGATGGCGGGTATCCAGACGTTCGGCATGCAAGCGGCCGAAGGTACGGTAAAGCGTCTGGAGGCTATCGTCGGGCACCCGCTGCGCACCTACGAAGCTTTTGTGCGCGAGGCGGTTGCCGAGGGCTGAGCGTCAACGGCGCCCTTCAAAAGCCCTCCAGGCTGACCTTCACACCTGCTTGTTGTGCCAGCTCAACGATGGCTTCGACGCGCTGTGCATCCACGATAAACCCGACGTATTCGTCACCGCCGGAGTCCAGATGCACAAAGCGCTTGCCGAAGCCGGTGAGCCATTGGTCATAGCTGTCCAACACGGCTTGCATCGGTCGTGTGCCGGTGTGCAGGTAGGTGTAGGGTTCCTGCACGCCACTGGCCGAAGCCAGGTGGGGGGCAAGGTATTGGAACCCGTCGAAGCCACGCCAATCGACGTTGAGCAATGCAAGGTAGGCGAGTTTCTGGCCTCTTGACGGGTCAAGCAGCCCGTCGGTCAAGGCGCTGGTGGCGTCTTGATCGACGGCGTACTTGCGCAGCACACGCCGTACGAGCCTGGCTCTTTCTGGCTCGGGTGCGGCGCTTAACAGCGTTTCGGTCAGGGTTGCGAGCGCTTGCTTGCGAGCCTTGGATTCAGGTGTGCGAAATTCCCGCATGATTGCCGCATGACTGGCATTGGTTTCATCGGGAGGCGGCATCGTAAAACGGCCGCCGAACAAACGATCAAAGAACCCCATGCTGCCCCCTTTGCCTTACTTGCTTAGGCGTTGGTACCCAAGAACCATCGCCAGAATCATCGCCAACAGCTCCTGCTGCGCCTCTTCACGGCTGATTTCGCCGCTGGCCGCCGCGTGAGACAGCGCCTCTGCCGCGCCCAACATGGCGCGCAGGCCGGCTTGAGAGACGGTGCCCGTGGGCGCGAAGGGCGCCAGTGCGTCGCGGCATTTGTCGAGGAAGATCACCTCGTATTTGCGCTTGAGGGCTTCGAGCTCCGGCGAGCCGCTCAGTGCTGCGGTCACTCCCGGGATTTCCCGCCCCTGCAACAACACACAATCGACATACGACGCGGCAATCACCCACGCACGGTCTTCCAATGTCGCGCTGCTGGCGTCGATGGCGTCGGCAAACACTTGGTTCTGGCGCCCATCGAAATCTTCGTACAAGGCCGCCAGCAAGCCGGCACGGGTGACGAAATGGTCGTACACCACCGGCTTGGTCACGCCCGCCAGTTCCGCCAGGCGGCCCAGGGTCAGGGCGTCTGTGCCTTCTTCGCGCACCAGCTGCCAGGCCACTTCCAATAATTGACGCAGGCGATCTTCACGAGACAAACGCCGACGTGGGGCAGGGGATTCACTGCTTGACATGCTTATATACCAAAAGTAACTTACTAATCGTAACTTAACGCCAGCCTAAACCGAAAAGGTGTCAATGTCATGCACGCACTGATCGTTGTTGCTCATCACGACCCGCAATCCCTTACGCACAGCATTGCCGCGCACGTCGCCGCCGGCCTCGGCGCGTCGGGGCACACCTATGAAATCGCCGACCTTGCCGCCGAAGGCTTCGACCCGCGCTATACCGCTGCCGACCATCGGGTACACCGCACCCACGCCACGCCACCGGCCGATGTGCTGGCCGAACAAGCGCGCCTGGACCGTGCCGATGCGCTGGTGCTGGCGTTTCCGATCTACTGGTGGTCATTGCCGGGCCTGCTCAAGGGCTGGATAGATCGGGTATTCGTCAACGGCTGGGCGATCGATTACGGCCCGGACACCCCGGTGGTGAAAAAGCTGCGCCACTTGCAGGTGCATCTGCTCGCCCTCGGCGCGGCGGATCACAGCGCGTTTGACCGCCACGGCTATGCCAAGGCGATGCGCACGCAGATCGACTACGGCATCTTTGATTATTGCGGCGCGCAGGTGGTGACGTCCGAGCTGCTGCTGGACTCGGAAGGCGGCGCGGCGCAGGCACATATGAAAACTGCACATACCGTGGGGCGGGGGTTGTTCAAGGCAGAGACGGTTGCCGGCTGATTCAACCGTCGCGAAACAGATCGTGGGCATCCAGCAGGCGATAGGCGATTTCCGGGCGCTTCTCCATGCCTCGGCGAATCGCCGCCGGAATCGATTGCCGGGTCTTGCGACACATGCCCGGTAACTCGTCGATGACGATCTGAATCCCGCGCATGCTCTTGACCTCGGTATGACCCGGCGCGACATGCACGCGAATGCCCAATTGCTGGTACATCAGCTGTTGCATGCGCTCCAGGTCTTGCAGGCTCTTGAGGTCTTCAAGGCGTTCGAGCAGGCGTTTTTCTTCCTGGCGCGTCAGGTTGAGGATGCGCAGGTCGGCGCCTGGGGTTGCAAGCAAATGCTCGCGGTTACAGACGCAGGCGCCGGGTGGGCAGGGTTGGCGAATTGTCATGTGTGGCCCTCCCCAAACCGACGCGGCCGGCTCAGTAGCTGAGCGCGACCCCAAGACTGCCCAGGGCCTTCCAGTATTCCGGATAGGTCTTGGCCACGCAGTCCGGGTCCTGGATGCGGATACCCGACACTTTCAGCCCGGCCAGGGCAAAGCACATGGCAATGCGGTGGTCGGCGTGGGTGTCGATCAGCGCATTGCACGATGTGCCGGCCAGCCCAGGGTCGGCGGCCACCAGCAGGTCGTCGCCGTCGATGGTGGCCAGGCCCGGGCGAATCTCATTGAGGCCGTCATGCAGCGCTTGCACGCGATCACATTCCTTGACCCGCAGGTTGGCCAGCTCGGTGAAGCGCACGGGGGTGTTATTGAATGCGGCCAATACCGCCAGGGTCGGGATGGCGTCCTGCATTTGCGAGCCGACGACCGTGGCCTGCATGTTCGGGAACTGCGCGATCACGGCCTGGGCCTTGGCGTCGGGCTGGGTGAAATCCTGCGCGGCCACGCCGATGTCGATATGGCCGGCGGTCAGCACTTCGGCGGCCCACAGGTACGTGGCGGCGGAGGCGTCCGGTTCGATCAGGTAGTCGTGGGCGGTGTAGCCGGTGGGCGCCACGCGCCAGGTGGTGTCGTCGACCGCTTCGACCTGCGCGCCGAACGCTCGCATGCAATCGAGGGTCAGGTCCACGTAGCCGCGGGCGCCGATGTCCTTGCCGGTCAGCGCCACTTCAATCGGCGCTTCACCGCATGCCGCCAGCATCAGCAGGGCAGAGACGTACTGGCTGGACAACCCGCCGTCGATCTCAAAACGTTTGGCCTGGACCTTGCCTGCGCCGTGCACGGTTACCGGTGGGCAACCGGTTGGGCTGTCGACCCGGATACCGTTCTGGCCGAGGGTGGCCAGCAGCGGGCCGATCGGGCGCTTGCGCATATAGTCGTCGCCATCGAGTACCACGGTGCCCTCGACGGTGGCGACCGCTGCGGTGAGAAAACGCATCGCGGTGCCGGCGTTGCCGAGGAACAGCGGTTGTGTCGGCAATTGCAGCTTGCCGCAACCGGTCACGACGAAAGTGGTGTCATCGGGCTCATCGATGGTCACGCCCATTTGGCGCAGGGCCACCGACATATGCCGGGTGTCATCGCTCTTGAGTGCGCCGCTCAGGCGGCTGGTGCCCTTGGCCAGGGCGGCCAGCAGCAGGGCGCGGTTGGTAATGGATTTGGAGCCGGGCGGTGCGACCTTGCCATTGAGGGGGAAATTGGGCGGTGTAACGGTCACGGTTTTCTGCGAACTCAAGGTACAAGGCTCCTGGTCAAGGCAAGGTGGTACGGAGTGGCCGACGGGCGGACCCGAATAATCGGCCAAAGGTGCGGTGCTTGTCGAGGTTTAGCGCTGGGAGAGCCAGTAATCGTGCAGCGCCCGCGCGGCCGGCTCGATCTCGCTGACGCGCTGTTGGTGGGCCTGCACGTCCAGGTCGGCGGGTAACTCGAAGTTGTCCTGCTCGGCGCACCAGGAGATTTTCTCCAACTGCGCGGCCAGTTCGACCGGCAGTTGCGGCCAATTGCCGATCGCTGCGCCACGGATGTAGCCAAAGCACCACTCTTCAGCCAGGGTCACGATTTGGCCTTGATGCTCGGTGTCATCAAAGCGTGCCTTGAAGTCTTGGGCGTTGTTGGCCAACTGTGCCGCCAGGGTGTTGATGTGGCGTACGCACAGCTCCAGGAAACGCTGTGCTTCTTCCATGTTTTCCCATTCCGGATTCTGCCCGCCCCAGATGGCCGGGAACCATTGGGCGATATCCACTTGCGTCGGGCTCGACACCAGCGCGGTGAAGTAGCCGTCGAGTTCGGCCAGGTTCAGCACCGAATGATCATCGCCGTACTTGAGCAGGGTTTCTTCGATAAGGTCGAATTCGGCGGCGGCGAGGGGTTGGGCGTGCATGGCATTTCCTTAAAACATCGAGCGCCGCGTTCAGGGCGGCTTAAAGCGCCAAGGATGGCGCCTGGCAAGGTTTTTTGCCAGTCCCGCTTTTGGCCGATGCGCCGTCATGCACCCTTGTTATAGTTCGGGCCTTATCACTCGCCAGTCAGGGATCACTGCCATGTCCGAATACCAAGCTTTCGTCGTCGAACTCAGCGGCAACGTTGCCCATGTGCAGATCAATCGTCCGGAAAAGATCAACGCGATGAACGCCGCGTTCTGGACCGAGATCATCGACATCTTCCAATGGGTCGAAGACACCGATGCCGTGCGTGCGGTAGTGCTCAGTGGCGCCGGCAAGCATTTCTCCTCTGGCATCGACCTGATGATGCTGGCCTCGGTGGCCAACGAATTCGGTAAGGACGTGGGCCGCAACGCACGCCTGTTGCGGCGCAAAATCCTTGAGCTGCAAGCCTCGTTCAACGCCGTCGACAACTGCCGCAAGCCGGTACTGGCGGCGATCCAGGGTTACTGCATAGGTGGCGCCATCGACCTGATCAGCGCCTGCGACATGCGCTACGCCGCCGAAGATGCGCTGTTCTCCATCAAGGAAATCGACATCGGCATGGCCGCCGATGTGGGCACCCTGCAACGCCTGCCGCGCATTATCGGCGACGGCATGCTGCGTGAACTCGCGTACACCGGTCGCCAGTTCGGCGCCGAAGAGGCTCGCGGCATTGGCCTGGTCAATCGGGTGTACGCCGATCACGCGAGCCTGCTGGCCGGGGTGCTGGAGATCGCCCAGGAAATCGCCGCCAAGTCGCCGATTGCCATCGCCGGTACCAAGGCCATGATCAGCTACATGCGTGACCACACGGTCAATGACGGTCTGGAATACGTTGCCACCTGGAACTCGGCTATGTTGCAATCCAACGACCTGCGCGTGGCCATCGCGGCCCATATGAATAAGCAGAAACCCGAATTCGTGGATTGACTGACATGACTCCAGGCTGGATCACCACAACGCTGCTGGATAACGAAACCCCCGGCGGCTGGGCCGTCGCCCGCAGCCGCGACGGTTTTTTACATGACTCCAACGGCCCGCTGTTCCCACGCGAATGGCTCAAGCGCCAGGACCTCGCGGTGTTCGCCGAACACGGCCTCGGCCACCTCGATGGCGAGCCGGTGTACTTGCTGGAGCTCGACTCGGCGGGCGAGGTACCGGGGTGCAGCTGGCAGGGCCTGCGCGGCTTCATGCTGCAGGGCGATCACACCCTGTTCAAAGTGCTCGGTTATGCGGCGCAGATCGGCACTTGGGCGCGCGAACACCGGTTTTGCGGCAGTTGCGGCCAGGCCATGGTTCAGGTGCCTCGGGAACGCGCCATGTTCTGTGAGGCCTGCGACCTGCGCAGCTACCCACGGATTTCTCCGAGCATGATCGTGCTGGTGACCCGTGGCGATGAGATTTTGCTGGCCCGTTCGCCGCGTTTTGTCAGCGGCGTGTACAGCACGCTGGCGGGGTTTGCCGAGCCGGGCGAGTCGGCCGAGGACTGCCTGATTCGTGAAGTGCACGAGGAAGTGCAGGTGCGCGTGAAGAATATCCAGTACATGGGCAGCCAATGCTGGCCGTTCCCCCATTCGATGATGCTGGGCTTTCACGCCGAATATGCCGGCGGCGATATCTTGCCCCAGGCCGACGAGATCGAAGACGCGCAGTGGTTCAACATCCACGACCTGCCGCCGTTGCCGGCGTCACGCTCGATTGCGCGTTACCTGATCGACCTCTACCTGGCCCGTCGTTTAGGCCACGCTGAACCAGTGTTGCCAGGCTAGGCGCACCGTCAGGCCGAGGACCACGGTGATAAACACCGGGCGAATGAATTTGGCGCCGCCGCTGATCGCGCTGCGTGCGCCAAAGAACGCGCCCCCCATCACCGATATGCCCATGGCCAGGCCGACGATCCAGTCCACCGAGCCGTTGAAAATAAACACCGACAGGGCCGCCGCGTTACTGACAAAGTTCATGCTGCGCGCCACGCCGCTCGCTTTGACCAGATCGATGGGGTGCAGCAGCATCGTGCTCACCGTCCAGAACGCCCCGGTGCCGGGGCCTGCCACGCCATCGTAGAAGCCCAGGCCGAAGCCCTGGGTGGCTTGCCATTTCTTCTTGATCGGCGCCTCGGCGTCCAACGGTGTCTTGGGCGTACCACCAAACAGCAGGTAGACGCCGCAGGCGAATACGATCACCGGCAGCATCTTGTTCAGGGTTTCGGCGGGCAAGTAGTGCGCCACCACCGCACCGGCGAGGGCGCCGACCAGCGTGCCGACGATGGCATGCACCCACTGGCGCGGGTGGAACAGCTTGCGGCGGTAGAAGGTAAAGCTGGCGGTGGCCGAGCCGAAGGTGGAACTGAGCTTGTTGGTGCCCAGTACCAGGTGCGGCGGCATGCCGGCGGTGAGCAGGGCGGGCGTGGTGAGCAGGCCGCCACCGCCGGCAATGGCATCGATAAAGCCAGCGATAAACGCGACGCAGGCGAGAATGGCGAGGGTGGTCAGGTCAACGCTGAGTTCGAAGGGCATGGGATGGGCTTATTGTTGGCGGGGCGGGTGAGGGTCGCCATCTTACCTGCCTGATGTGCGCAGAACCAACTGTGGGAGCAAGCCCGCTCCCGCAGTTGATCTGTGTATGTTTGGCTACTTGTGGGTGCCCAGCCACTCCAGCGCCGTGCGCCACACGCAAATCCCCAAGAAGTACGCTGACATCAGCGACCACAACCCGAATGTCCACGGGTTGGTGTTGGGGTAGTCGACCACCATCAGAAAACTGCACAGCAACCAGATCGTGGTCACCGCGATGTTGATCGGCATGAACCGCTTGACCCGGAACGGGTGCAGGAACTTCATCGGCGTGACGGTCAGCAGCGCCAGGCCGATCACGGTCAGCAGCGTCACCCAGGCCTGCGGCTGGATGATGTACACGCATAAGGCAACTACGTTCCAGGCGGCGGGGAAGCCGACGAAGTAGTTGTCCTTGCTCTTCATGTTCACGTTGCAGAAACAGAACAGCGACGACACCAGGATCACCGACACCGTGAACAGGTGAGTGAAGTCCGGCAGGTCGATGTAGCGGTAGATAAACAGTGCGGGAATGAACACATACGTGAGGTAGTCGATTACCAGGTCCAGCACCGAACCGTCGAAGCTGGGCAACACCGTGCTGACATTCAGTCGTCGCGCCAGTGAACCGTCGACGCCGTCCACTACCAGCGCCAAGCCCAGCCAGAGCAGGCAGGCCTTGGGTGAGTTTTCCAGCAACGCCAGGGTGGCCAAGAAGGCCAGGACCACGCCGGTGGCGGTGAAGCCGTGGGCGCCCCAGGCTTTGATTCTGGCTACATGCAGGGTCGATATCACGGGCGGTTCTCCAAAAGGTCAAACGGGGCAGCCGACAACGTGACGCGGTCGAGTCTGGCCGGGGAATGCAGGTATCGACCGGGAAGGGGGTTATAAGGTTCACCGCCCGGTGTATCGCTAAGCGTAGCAAGCGTAGGACGTTTCGACATCAACCCTGACGGAACACCAGTGCTTTCAAGCCACTTTGCGCGTCGATATCGGGAAATTCCGGCGGGTTTTCCAGGCGCTCGACAAAGCGCAGGCCGGGGGCCTCGCGGGTCACGCCGTCGATCAGGAAGTCCTCGCCGTAGGCCGGGTCGTTCATGCACGCCAGCACCGTGCCCTGGGACGTGAGCAGATCGGGCAGGCGGCGCAGCACGCGTTGGTAGTCCTTGGTCAGCAGGAAGCTGCCTTTCTGGAAGGACGGCGGGTCGATGATCACCAGGTCGTAGGGGCCGCTGTTGGTGACTTTGGCCCAGGACTTGAACAGGTCGTGGCCCAGGAAGGTCACTTTGCTCAGGTCATGGCCATTCAGGCGATGATTGTCGCGGCCACGGCTCAGGGCGCCGCGGGCCATGTCCAGGTTGACCACGTGGTCGGCACCGCCTTCGATGGCCGCCACCGAGAACCCGCAGGTGTAGGCAAACAGGTTGAGCACGCGCTGGCCGTGGGCCTGTTCGCGCACCCAGTTGCGGCCGTAGCGCATGTCGAGGAACAGCCCGCTGTTCTGTTTTTTACCCAGGTCGATCAGGTAGCGCAGGCCGCCTTCGGTGATGACCCGTTCCTCGATGGCGTCGCCCACCAGCCATTCGGTGGTGCTTTGCGGCAGATAACGGTGTTGCAGGGCCACGGCGTGTGCACCGAAGCCGGCCCAGTCGATCTGCGCCAATTGGTGCTTCAAGGCTTGCAGATGTTCGGTTTCCTTGAACAGGGCGACCAGCACGACGCCTTGCAGCCAGTCCACCGTCACCTGCTCCAGCCCTGGCCAGCAGCGGCCCCGGCCATGAAACAGGCGCCGGGTCTCGGCCGGCGCGCTGGCCAGGGCGGTGAGCAGGTGGGTGTGCAGGGTAGCGAGTGCGTCTGGGTTCATCGTTGAGCGTCGGTCGTTGAGCGGGCGGCATTTTAAACACAATCGGGCGCGGTTGTTGCTCAGAGCGTGGCGATCAAGGCTGGGCCAAAGGACTCACGCAGAAAGCCGGGGGCGATGTACCGCTCGTAATGCGCCTCGGAGAGCAGGAAGAACTCGCGGTCGATCGCGTCACGCAGGTCTGTGAGGTTGCGCTCGCGAAACTCCGGCAACAGCGCCAACCCATAGGCATCCAGCTTGGAAATCACCCGCGCACCTCGGGCAATCAGTTGGTAGGCCCAGCAATACGGCGACTGGTGCGGCATAAAGCGGATCTTGCGCTCTTCCAACTGCCGGCGCAGGCGTTGCGGGTCGAACACTTCCAGCTTGCTGGTCATTACCTGCACCAGCAGTTGCTCAAGGCGCAGCCACACCGCCTGTTTTTCCTCGGCGTTGTAGCCATTCCACTGGATGACTTCATGGTGATAACGCTTGCAGCCCCGGCAGACCAGGTCACCGTAAACGGTGGAACACAGACCGATGCACGGGGTCTTGATGGTTTGGTTGGGCATAAAGGGCAATTTGCAAAGTTTACGGAACACCGCGTTCCCAATGTGGGAGGGGGCTCCCGATAGCGGCGCATCAGTCACAGAGGCTTTAACTGAACTACCGTCATCGGGAGCAAGCCCCCTCCCACATTGGGGTGTGTGATGCTGATCAATCCCAGCTCAGCGCGCCGCCGGTCTGGTACTCGATCACGCGGGTTTCGAAGAAATTCTTCTCTTTCTTCAAATCCATAATCTCGCTCATCCACGGGAACGGGTTGGTCGTGCCTGGATACTCTTCCTTCAGCCCAATCTGCGACAAACGACGATTCGCGATGAACTTGAGATAATCCTCCATCATCGCCGCATTCATCCCCAGCACCCCACGCGGCATGGTGTCACGCGCATATTCGATCTCCAGCTGAGTCCCTTGCAGGATCATCTGGGTCGCTTCTTCCTTCATCTCGGCATCCCACAAATGCGGGTTTTCGATTTTGATCTGGTTGATCACGTCGATACCGAAGTTCAGGTGCATCGACTCATCGCGCAGGATGTACTGGAACTGCTCGGCCACGCCGGTCATTTTGTTGCGGCGGCCCATGGAGAGGATCTGGGTGAAGCCGCAGTAGAAGAAGATGCCTTCCAGTACGCAGTAGTAGGCGACCAGGTTGCGCAGCAGTTCTTTGTCGGTGTCGACGGTGCCGGTTTCGAACTTGGGGTCGGAGATCGAGCGGGTGTATTTCAGGCCCCACGCGGCCTTTTTAGCCACCGATGGGATCTCGTGGTACATGTTGAAGATCTCGCCTTCATCCATGGCCAGCGATTCGATGCAGTACTGGTAGGCGTGGGTGTGGATCGCTTCTTCGAAGGCCTGGCGCAGGATGTACTGGCGGCACTCCGGGTTGGTGATCAGGCGGTACACGGCCAGCACCAGGTTGTTGGCGACCAGGGAATCGGCGGTGGAGAAGAAGCCCAGGTTGCGCATGACGATGCGGCGTTCGTCGTCGGTGAGGCCTTCGGGGTTTTTCCACAGGGCGATGTCGGCGGTCATGTTGACCTCTTGCGGCATCCAGTGGTTGGCGCAGCCGTCGAGGTACTTCTGCCAGGCCCAGTCGTACTTGAAGGGCACGAGTTGGTTGAGGTCGGCGCGGCAGTTGATCATGCGTTTTTCGTCAACGGCGACGCGGGCGGAGGCGCCTTCGAGTTCGGCGAGGCCTTCGGCGACGTCGAGTTTGTCCAGGGCAGCCTTGGCGCGGATGATGGCGGCGGAGTCGTTGGCGGTGACGGCGCGGGCTTCGACGGCGGCAGCGGCGCCGGCACCGTCGAGGCGGTCCATGTTGGCTTCGCTGGCGTGGCCGGCGTTGGCGCCCTTGACTACCGCTGCACCGGTGTCTTCGTTGTCGACTTCATCCCAACTCAGCATTGAAATACTCCTTCCTGATCTGTTTCGGCGGGGTGTGAACCCGGTCTAAAAATAGGTGATTTTGCAGACTGCTAGGCATTGAAATATTGCGCGGAGTGTGGTCGGTAAATACCGATTCTGCACACTATGTAGTGGTCTGTCTTGTAGGTCGGCACACTATATGGGGTGTAACACCTCTGGTCAACGCACAAGAGCGGCTCGACTGTCGCAGGGGCCAAGCGCGTGCGGCGTGGGTGTGCATGCCTAAGCTAATGCTAAAAAGGTATTTATTAGCGGTTTTTAAGATCGTTTAGCTTGGACGCTTCCCCAGGATGTTATTCAAGGAGCGAGCCGCCGATGGCCCACGTACAGTCAATTACCGCCTTGCCGCTGTTGGACCTGGCGCAGCTCGACGGCAGCCCGCAGCAGCGTCGGCAGTTTCTCGATGAGTTGCGTCTGGCGGCGCGCCATATCGGCTTTTTCTACCTCACCGGGCATGGCATCGACCGTGACTTGCTGGCCCAGGTGCAGCAACAGGCACGCGCGTTTTTTGCCTTGCCCGAGGCCGATAAACGGGCGGTGGGCATGCTTAACTCCCCCCACTTTCGCGGCTACAACCGCGCCGCCTCGGAGATCACCCGAGGCCAGCCCGACCTGCGCGAACAATTCGACGTCGGCGCCGAGCGCGAGCCCTTGCCCGCGGCGCAATACCCGGCCGCCTGGGCACGCTTGCAAGGCCCCAACCAATGGCCGCCGGCTCTGCCACAACTCAAACCCCTGGTGCTCGGCTGGCAGCAGGCGATGACGCAAATGGCCCTGCGCCTGCTACGCGCGTTCGCCCAGGCCCTGTCCCTGCCGGAAAACGCCTTTGATGCGCTGTATGGCGACAAACCCAACGAACATATCAAGCTGATCCGCTACCCCGGCCGTCATGCGCAGCAAAGTCGCCAGGGCGTCGGCGCGCACAAGGACTCCGGGTTCCTGAGCTTTTTGCTGCAAGACCAGCAGGCCGGTTTGCAGGTGGAAGTGGAGGAGGGCCGTTGGATTGATGCGGTGCCGCGCCCCGACACGCTGGTGGTGAATATCGGCGAACTGCTTGAACTGGCCAGCAATGGCTACCTGCGCGCGACCGTTCACCGCGTGGTGTCGCCGCCGGTGGTCAGCGAGCGGTTGTCGCTGGCGTTTTTCCTCGGGGCGCAACTGGACGCGGTGGTGCCGGTATACCAATTGGCGCCCGAGTTGCTGCGCGATGCCCATGGCCCCGAGAGCGACCCGCGCAACCCATTGCTGCGCGATGTGGGCTGGAACTACCTCAAGGGGCGCCTGCGTTCCCACCCCGATGTGGCTCAACGTTTCTACGCCGACGCCACGTTGCCCGAAGCACTGTCCGCCTGATCAGGAGATCACCGATGTTGAAAACCACCACCCTTACCCTGGCGGCATTGCTGGCCTCCTTCAGCGTGTCGGCCGCCGACGCGTTGCGCGTGGCCGCTGATCCGATTCCCCATGCGCAGATCCTCGAATACGTACAAAAGCTCGACCCGAGCCTGAAGCTGAACATCATCGAGATCCCCAGCGGCGTGAATTCCAACGAGTTGCTCGCCCACGGTGATGTCGACGCCAATTACTTCCAGCACCTGCCGTACCTTTACTCCCAGGAACAGGCCCTCGGCCAGAAGTTCGCCGTGGCGGCCACGGTGCATATCGAGCCGTTGGGTATTTATTCGCGTCGGCACACCCGCTTCGCTCAAGTGCCGGACAAGGGCACTGTCGCCGTCCCGAATAACGTCACCAACCTCAGCCGCGCGCTGTACCTGTTGCAAGCCAACGGTTTGATCAAACTCAAACCCGGCTTCAACGACGCCGCCAAGGAACAGGCCACGCCCAAGGACATCGCCGAAAACCCCAGGCACCTGAAGATTCTGGAAATTGAATCGCCGCAAATTCCCCGGGCCTTGGACGATGTGGACCTTGCGGTGATCAACGGCAACTTCGCCCTGGAAGCCGGGCTCGAACCGGCCAAGGATGCGTTGGGCCTGGAGCAGGCCAAGGGCAACCCGTATGCGAATATCCTCGTCACAACCCCCAAGCTGGCGGATGACCCGCGTATTCGGCAGTTGGCCAAGGACTTGCGCTCACCGGAACTGGCCAAGTTCATCAGTGAGAAATACGCCGGCTCTGTGATCCCGGTGGCGGTCGAATGATCGTTGTCGAGGGCGTCAGCAAAACCTACGCAAACGGCCAGCCGGCGGCATTGGATAACGTGTCGTTGCAGATCGCCGATGGGGCGATCTTCGGCATTGTCGGGCGCAGCGGCGCGGGTAAAAGTACCTTGCTGCGCTGCTTGAACCTGCTGGAGCGACCGACGTCCGGGCGTATCCTGCTGGATGGCCAGGACCTGACCCGGCTGAACGACAAACAGCTGCGCCAGCACCGCCAGCGTATCGGCATGATCTTCCAGGGTTTCAACCTGCTGCATTCGCGCAATGTGGCGGATAACGTGGCGGTGCCGCTGGAGATCGCCAATGTGCCCAAGGCCGAGCGCGCGGCGCGGGTGTCGCAGTTGTTGGCACTGGTGGGGCTCAGCGACAAGGCCCAGGCGTTTCCCTCGCAGTTATCGGGCGGGCAGAAACAGCGCGTAGGCATCGCCCGCGCCTTGGCCGCGCGGCCCGCGTACCTGCTGTCGGATGAAGCCACCAGCGCGCTGGACCCGGAGACGACGGCGTCGATCCTTGAACTGCTGCGCGACATCAATCGGCAACTGGGCGTGACCATCGTGTTGATCACCCACGAGCTGGAGGTGGTCAAGGCGATCTGCGACAGCGCGGTGTCCCTGGCCGACGGCCGCGTAGTGGAAAGCGGCACGTTGCTGCAACTGCAGAGCGACCCGTCGTCGCGCCTGGGCCGTTCGCTGGGCCACAGCCTGCACGTGGTGAGGGCCGTATGAAGACCGATTGGAACGACATCCTGCAATTGCTGCTCAACGCCACCGGCGAAACCTTATACATGGTGCTGCTGGCCGGGCTCTTCACCTTGCTGATCGGCCTGCCCCTGGGCGTGCTGCTGTTTATCAGTCGACGCGATGGCTTATTGCCGCTGCCCCGCCTCAATCGGGCGGTGGGCGCGGTGATCAACCTGGGGCGTTCATTGCCCTTTGTGGTGCTGTTGATCGCACTGATCCCGCTGACCCGCTTGATCGTCGGCACCACCCTGGGCAGCACCGCCGCCGTGGTGCCGATCACCATCGGCGCCTTTCCGTTCTTTGCGCGAATTGTCGAAACCGCGCTGGACGAAGTGGACAAGGGCCGCATCGAAGCTATCGTGGCCATGGGCGGGGATATCCGCCATGTGATTCTCAAGGTGTTGTTGCCCGAGGCCTTGCCGGCGCTGGTCGCCGGGGTGACCTTGACCCTGGTGATGCTGATCGGTTTTTCATCCATGGCCGGGGTGATCGGCGGCGGTGGGCTGGGTGACCTGGCGATTCGCTATGGTTACCAGCGCTTCAATAACCAGATCATGGTGGTCACGGTGATCGTGCTGGTGCTGCTGGTGCAAGGCGTGCAAAGCCTGGGCGATCGTTGTGTGCATTCATTGGCCCATCGACGCTGAGCAGCCCGCGAGGCGGGTGGCCTTGAGCAGCGCTTCAAACACTTGCTGCACCCGTGGCTCATCACTATGGGCCACATTGAAACGCATCGAATCGCGATGGGCCGTGTCGTAGCCGAAGAGCGCACCCGGCGCCAGGACCATGCCGCGTTTCAACGCCTCCTGGGCCAGCCACTCGCCGTCCACCCCCGGCGGCAGGCGCGCCCAGATAAACATCCCGCCTTCGTAGGCCATCGGCAGTTCGCAGCCACAGCGCCTGAGCCATTGTTCGACGCGCCCGCCAGCCTCCATCAAACGCTGGACCATGCGCTTGCGATGCCTGGCGTAGCTGCCTTCGCTGAGCATGCGATACACAATGTGCTCGAACAGCTCCGAGGTCACGCCGCCGCTCATCAACTTCATGTTGGTGAGGTTGGCCGCCAACTGTGGCGCGGCCACCACGTAGCTGACGCGGGTGTTGGCGCTGAGGATCTTGGAGAAACCCGACAGGTAGGTGACGTGGTCCAGGCCGGCGATGGCGGCCAGGCGTGGCGGTGGGTTGGGGTGCAGGTCGCCGTAGAGGTCATCCTCGACGATATGGCAGTGGTACTGCTGGGTCAGTTGCAACAGGCGAAACGCCTGGCTGGGGCTGAAGGAATGGCCCGTGGGGTTTTGCAGCACGCTGGTGGTCAGGTACAGGCCGGGGCGGTGCTCGGCCAGCAGGTGTTCAAGCGCGGCGAAGTCCAAGCCGTCGGGACGGCGCTGAATGCTCACCACCTTGACGCCATGCAAGGCCAGGTTGGCGTGGAAGTTGAAATAGCACGGCGCGTCCAGCAGTACCGTGTCGCCGGGCCTTACGAGCAGACGCATCAGCATGTCCAGGCCCTGCACGGTGTTGGGGGTGGTGATGACCTGTTCCACCGGCACCGACAAGCCTTCGCCATGCAGCTTCTGTTGCAGGGCCTGGCGCAATGGCAGGAAGCCCGCCGGCGTGCCCAGCCCGGCGATGCGCAGCGACGGCGCGCGCACCACGCTGCGCATCGCCTGGCGCAGGGGCTCGGCGTCCAGCCATGCTTCCGGCAGATGGCCGCCGCCGGGGCGCAGGTCGCCATCGGCGGTGGCCAGTGGTCGGCGCAATACGCTGAGCAGGTCCTGGGGCAGCAGGTCGACCCACGCCACCGACGCCGGACGTGGGCTGTCCATCGTCACAAAGTGACCACGGCCCTGACTTGAGGTGAGCAGGTTGCGCCCGCGCAGGCGGTCCAGCGCTTCGTTGAGGGTGAACTTGCTGACGCCCAGGGTCTGGGCCAGTTCACGCACCGAGGGCAACTTGCTGCCGGGTGCCCATTCGCCGTGCTCGATGGCCTGGCTGAACGCTTCGACGATCTGCTGCACCTTCGGCGTGCCTTCCACGAAGGCAATAGCGGATACAAACATAAATCTTCCTTGTGTTTGCCGGTGCTTTTACCGGTGAAGTATGGCCGGATTAGGCATTACTTTACCTGCCTTGCGCAATGCTGCTTGCCTAGACTGCACGCTCCGTTTCCCTAGGTCACAGGCCATGACAAGTGCGTTAACGCTGTCTTCGTTTCTCTATTTCCTGCTGTTTTGCGCCACCATGACCTTCAGCCCCGGCCCCATGACCCTGTTGCTGTTGAGCCTGGGTTTGAAGGACGGCCTGCGCAGGTCGATCCCGGCGCAGATCGGCGCCAGTGTGTCGTACCTGATTTCAATCCTGATCTTTGCCGTGGGCTTCTCGGAATTGATCAAGGGTAACGTCGCCATCGCCCAGGGCATCCAGTTCGTCGGCGTGGCCTACATTCTGTACCTGGCCTACAAACAGTGGACCAGCAGCGGTGTGTCGATCGACCAGGGCGCTGCCGCACAGGGTTCGCGCAGCCTGTTCGGCAAGGGCTTGTTGACCGGGTTTTCCAACCCCAAGGCCCTCATCATGTTCAGTGCCGTGTTCCCGCAGTTCGCCGGGGCAGGGGAGCAGAGTTCGGCGGCCGACATCGCCATCCTCGGGGCGACCTTTCTGCTGCTGCAATTCGCCAGTGGGTGCCTGTATTGCTATTTCGGCCAGCGCATCAAGCATGTGCTGGAAACCCCCAGGCGCCGGGTGCTGTTGCAGCGGATCGCGGCCGTGTTGCTGTTGGGGGTGGCGTTGATGCTGGCGCGCGGGTTTTCCCACTGAGTGTTTTGGACGAAGGGCGCACGAGCGATGGTGGCGATATGCCCGTATGCTGATAGACTCCGAGTATTCTTCCTGGATGACACCCCACCATGCCAGCCAACGGAGGAAAAGGACTTCCGCTCGCTTTGCGCCTCTACAAATCCCGCTCCCTGGGGCTGACGCTCGGTTTTGTGTGCGTAGTATTTGGCATGTACCCGCTCAATCCTCCCATGTGGGTCTGGGCGTGGATGGTGATCAACGCCTTTGCCTGGCCTCATCTGGCCTTCCAGCTGTCTTTGCGCACCACCCAGGCACTGCGCAGTGAGCGCCGCAACCTGTTGTTCGATTCGTTTTGCGGCGGGTTCTGGGTGGGCGCGATGCATTTCAACCCGCTGCCGAGTGTCACCACCTTGTCGATGATGACCATGAACAATGTCGCCATCGGTGGGCCGCGCTTCATGTTCGCCGGCTTAATGGCGCAGACCCTGGGCATCGGCACGGCGCTGCTGATCTTCGCTCCGGCGTTCATGGCCTTGACCACACAGGCGCAGTTGTATGCCTGCTTGCCGATTCTAATGCTGTACCCGTTGGCGCTCGGCTGGATCTGCTATCGCCAGGCCGTGACCCTGGCGCGCCATAAACGCGAATTGCTGGCCCTGAGCCGCACCGACAGTTTGTCTGGCCTGCTCAACCATGGCGCGTGGAAAGATCACCTGGAAATTGAATTCCAACGCTGCCGTCGCGATCATCAGGGCGCGACGATTGCGCTGATCGACATCGACCATTTCAAGCTGATCAACGACACCTACGGCCACGTCACCGGCGACATCGTGCTGCGTCAACTGGGCAAAATACTGCGCCAGAACCTGCGCGTCACGGACCTGGCCGGGCGCTACGGCGGCGATGAGTTTTGTGTGATCCTGCCGGGCATGCCGCTCAACCACGCCACCGACGTGATGGAGGCGTTGCGCGATCGCTTCAACGCGTTGGCCTATGCCCAGGACCCGGCCTTGCGCGCCAGTTTGAGCATCGGCCTGGCGCCGTATCAACCCGGGCACGCCGATTCCACCGGTTGGCTCAACGACGCCGACCTGGCCTTGTATGAAGCCAAAAGCAGCGGGCGCAACCGCGTCAACGCGGTGCAGGGGGCTTGGTTGCGGTCTGTCTAGTGGGGTAGGGTGTGGCGGCCCCTACACCAAACAAGGATCGGTTTATGCGCTTCATCTTCCCGCGTACCCTTCTGGCCGCCACCCTGGCCTTGCCCTTCGCACTCCCGGCCTACAGCGCCGAACCCCACAAGCAGATCCAGGCGCACGCCGAGCAGTACAAGGCCGAGGCGTTGAAACTGCTGGAACGCCTGGTGAATATCGATTCGGGCTCCGGCTACGGGCCGGGCCTGACCCAGGTCAGCGACATCGCCGTAGATGAGTTGAAGCAGTTTGGCTTCAGTATCGAACGCGTGCCGGACGCCGCCGCCAACAGCAACCATGTGATCGCCACCCTCAAGGGCACCGGCAAGGCCAGAATCCTGTTGATGGCGCACATGGACACGGTATTCAAGGAAGGCTCCGCCGCCGAGCGCCCGTTCCATATCAAGGACGGCCGCGCCTACGGCCCGGGCGTGATGGATGACAAGGGCGGCATCGTTGCCGGCATCTATGCGCTCAAAGTCCTGAAAAGCCAGGGTTTCACAGACTACGCACAGATCACCTTCCTGCTCGACGCCAGCGAAGAAACCGGCTCCGACATCGCCTCCGAACTGATCCGCAACACCGCCAAGGCTCACGACGTGACCCTGAACCTCGAACCCGGCCGCCCGGCCGACGGCCTGGTGGTGTGGCGCAAAGGCAGCGCCACCGCAGTGGTTGAAGTCAAAGGCAAAGCCGCCCACGCCGGTGTCGCCCCGGCACTGGGGCGCAACGCCGCCATGGAAGCCGCGCACCAGATCCTGCAATTGGGCAAGTTGGGCGATGAAGAGAAGAAAACCACCATCAACTTCACCGTGATCAAGGCCGGCGACCGCACCAACGTGATTCCTGACCAAGCCACGGCCAAGGCGGATGTGCGCGCGGCATTGCCGGAAGAGTTTGATCGCATCGAAAAAGACCTGGTGCGCGTGTCAGCGAACAAACTGATCCCGGACACCGAAGTGACCACCAGCCTCAAGCGCGGCCTGCCACCGATGCCGCAAACGCCCGAGTCGGACAAATTGGTTGCGATTGCCCAAGGGATTTATGGGGAATTGGGCAAGACATTGACCATTGAAGGCAGCGGCGGCGCGGCGGATGCGAGCCTGTCGGCCGGGGTAGGGACGCCGACGTTGGATGGGTTTGGGATTGTGGGCGGCAATATTCATACGCCCGAGGAGTATGCCGAGGTGGAGAGCGTGGTGCCGCGGGTTTACCTGCTTAGCCGGATGATTATGGAGCTTTCGACGCGGTAATTTGAAATTGGGCCGGGCTCACGCTGATGGGTGAGCCTTTTTGGTGAGCAGGCCCGGTGGTGAGCAGGCTTGTCCTGCGCTGGGCTGCGAAGCAGCCCTAAACCTGACACTGCTGATTGAGCTGATACATCGCATCGCCTGACGGGGGGGCGCTTCGCGGCCCAGCGCGAGCAAGCTCGCTCACTACAGGGGATTGTGGGTGTGGGAGTGTGATAATAACTTTCGTCATTAAGTGCGCCACTCGTCAGCGATTTCGAGACCGTGGTTTTGGACTGGATTCGTAATTGTATTCCTTTATAACGAGCAACACTGCATTTCAGTGAAAATTACTGATGGGAAGGTTGGTTGTGGGTTAAATCATAGCGCTGCATCTCATTTAATCTCCTGTATAAAACGTGGCATTTGATAATGGTGGTGATGTTTATGGTGGGCTTTCATTTATTTTAAAGGTTTGGAGTTTTTCAGGGTTGATGCAATATGCCTAAGCCATGTCTCTCCGTCTTTCCACTCATTGCGATAATAATAGTAGCAGCCTATGCATTTGAATAAGTAATCCTCAAGTTCTTGTTCTGTCTTTTTGCAGGCTATTAATTTGTCTAGCTCTATTAGTACTTTGTTTATCGTGTCTGCATCTGCTTCAGAGATAAAAAAATCAATAACGTCGTTTGCGCTTTCATGGTCTTCAGGCCAGTCTTGATTAAAGTAACCGGCAAGAAATTGCTGCAGTTCGAAATAATCTTGTTTCATGGGTCAGGATATCCAGTATGAATTCGATAGCCGGGGTGCATATTTATGTCTTTGCGGATGACTAGATAAATTCTTGTTCCGGAAACAGCCGCTGTTGTGTTTTTTTTAATGCAGGTCCCTACAGGTCCTTTGGTTTCGTGATTAATGATAAGTTGATTTTGGTTGCCTTTTAGAAAATTATCAATTTTATCTTGGTTTTCATCTAGCACAACAGATATTTCCCGTTCTGCTGCTGCGCGATCATGGAATGTAGAGGCCGCCGGGATATTCGGCTCCTGCCTCAGACGATACAGCAACTGTTGGTTAGTTCTGCCTATGTGTTTTTCCTTTAAGTGGCCTCCGGCTGCCTCATGTGCGTCTAAACCTCCTCCTGGAACTATTACGCTATACGGTCCTTCCGGGCAGTTTGTCTTTTTAGAAGTCAGGCCCAGCGGATCAATCCATCCCGTAGGATTGAGTACGTACTGGTAGGCGTTGATCCCTCCCGCCAGCTTCACCGGATCCGGCGTCAGGTAGCGACCAATGTCCGGACTGTAGTAGCGATGGCGGTTGTAGTGCAGCCCGCTTTCCGGGTCGAAGTACTGGCCCTGGAAGCGCAGCGGGTTGTCGATTTTTCCGATGTCGAGTCGGCTGATTTGGCCGTAGGCGCGGTAGTGGGCGGACCAGACGATTTCGCCATCAGGAGCTGTGAGTTCCTGCGGCGTGCCGAGGTGGTCGAGTTGGTAATGGTAGGGCTTGGTGTCTTGTGGGCCGAAGCCTTCCAGCAGGGCGAGCGGCCTAAAACTATCGGGTTCGTAGAGGTAGCTTCGATGACGATCCGCATGGTGCTCGGCGATGAGTTTGTCGCCTTGCCAGAAAAACTCGGTCGTTATGCCATCGACGGTTTTGCTGATGCGTCGCCCGAATGGGTCGTAGCGATAGCTCGCGGTCTGGCCGTTGGGTTGTGTAATACCGATCAAGCGATGCTGGCAGTCGTAGCGGTACTCGGTAACGAGTTGATGGCCCTTGCCGCGCCGTTCACGGATAAGGTTGCCGAAGGCGTCATAGTCGTAGTGCCGGTCGCCCTGAATCATCAACCGATTGCCCGCCACAATGTCCGGGCCGGGGCGGTCGTGCATCAGTAGATTGCCGGCTGGGGTGTGGCCGAAGCGTTCGTGCAGGTCTTGCGAATGGTCGGCGCGGGTGAGGCGGGCTAGTGGGTCGTAGCGGTAGTGGTGTTCGCCTTTGCGGGTGTCGTTGAGGCGGGTGAGGTTGCCGGATTTGTCGTAATCGTAATGGCGTTGGTAGAGGTGGTTTTCCTGTTGGGTGACGGTGTGGGCGTGCAGGCGGTGTTGGTCGTCGTAGTGGTAGTGGCTGAGGAGTTGGCCTTGTTGGCGCTGGTGTTCCTGGCCGGATTTGAAGAGATGCGAGGTCAGTAATGCGCCGTTGAGTTCGACGGTAGCGAGGTCGCCGCCTTTACCGTGGCTAAAAACCAGGCGGTTGTTGTCTGGCAGGCGTAAATGTTGAAGCTGACCGCAGGCGTCATAGCCATAGCGCAAAGTGCCCCAGCCCTGATGCTCGCCGGTGAGGCGGTTTTGCGAGTCGTACTCGTACGCCAGCGCCCAGTGGCCGTCGTCGACGCTGAGGAGGTTGCCCTGGCGGTCGTAGGTGTAATCGACCTTGTTGCCGTCGGGTAGGGTTTTTCGTACGAGTCGGCCGGCGTGGTCGCGCTGGTAAAAGGTAACTAGCTGACTGCTATCGTCGCCGTGTTCGGTTTTTTCCTGCAGGTTGCCGTTGAGGTCGTAGACGTAGGCGGTGCGTTGGCCGTCGAAGCCGATTTCCTGCTGGATCAGGCCGTTGGGGTGGTAGTTGAGCCGGTAGGTTTCGCCGACTTCGTTTTCGATTTCGGTGAGCAACAGCCGAGCGTTGTCGTAGCGGTAGTTGACCTGGCTGCCATCGGCGTTGAGGCGGCGGCTGATCAGGTGTAGGCCGTCGGCGTATTCGTAGCGGGTGACGTGGCCGAGTTCGTCGCGTTCGGCGGTGATTTTTCCGTAGGGGTTGTAGCTGTATTCTCGCGTGGCACCGCCTGGCAACACGATGCGAATCAATCGGCCGACGCTGTCCCATTGGTATTGGGTCAGCGCGCCTTGTTCATCCTCGCGGGCAATCTGGCGGCCCAGATCATCGTAGCGATAGCGCTTGGCGCCGCCATTGGGCAGTTGCTCTTCAATGAGCTGGCCGCGTTCGTTCCACACCAGCCGATGACAACTGTGGTCGGGATACCAAACGCCCGTTAGTTGCCCGTACTTGTTGTAGCTGTAGTCCGTCACCTCACCATCGGGATCGGTCCTACGCGTCACGTCGCCCTGGTCGTTACGCTCGTATTTCCAGACCGCCTCACCACGCCGCACCACCCGTACGAAGCCGTTGTCATGCTCGTAGGACGTCGGTTCATCATCTCCCGGAAACAACGCCACCAAGCGTCCGGCATCGTCGTACTGATACGCCGTCACCGCCCCGAGCGGATCCTGCTCGACCGTCAGTCGACCCTTGTCATCGTAGGATTTGAAGTGCTGGGCGCCGTCCGGATCAATGCGCTGCACCAGCCGTGCGCGGTCATCGTGGACATACACTTCCTGACTGCCATCGGCGTTATGCACGACCACGCGGCCGTTGTCCTCCCAGACATACCGCGTATCCATCTGCGAAAAACTGGCCCAGTGCCGGACACACCGCGCCGCCTTGCCAGAGCGCTCCCATTCCCAAAAGAAGCTCGCGCCACCGGCCAAGCCCCGCTCAAGAATCACATGCTGCTCGTCGTACCGATAAACCTCGCTTTCGCCGACGGCGTTGGTCGCGCAAACCAGTCGTCCGGCGTCGTCATAGGCGTAGGAAACAACGTTCTGTTCCGTGATCCATTCGTAAGGCTCGTACCCCTTGGCCCGCTGAACCTGGTAATCCACCGCCACCATGCGGCCCAGTTCATAGCGCAAACACAACGAGCGACCCACACCGTTATCCAACCGTGCAATACGCCCCAACACATCCCGCGCAATCCGCAGGCGGTTGTCATACGCATCGCTGATCGAGACCAGCACCCCGTCACGAAAGTGATAAAACCGCGAGGCCTGGGCCAGCACTAACTCATCCGGCGAAGCCCCCAAATAGATCGCCGCTTCAGCCAGGCTGTTGGTGATCGCCGGTCGCGCCTCGGTCGGCAGTGGAAACGAAACAGTACGGTTTTCATGGTCGGTCCACACCACCGAATCGCCCGAAACAGAAAGCCGCTGCGCCAGCGAATGACTCCAGCCAAACCCCAGCCCAACATCCACTTCCACCGCGCTGGTGCGGTACAAACGGGTCCACTCAAACGGCAATATCCCGTCCAAAACACCATCGGTGAGGGTGAGCAATTCCTCCCCAGTGACCATCGACACCGGGCAGCCATTTGTCGCTGTTTTGTCCGCCGAAGTCGCCGCGTCACCCTTGGGATTCGTAGCCACGACCGGCACATCATCGACAGACTCCTGCCGAACCAATACCGTCCGCTGGGACTTGTTACGAACCAACGGAACAGGGTTCGAAACCACGTGTTCCCCAGCCTTCAACGGCGCAACCGGAATCGTCTTGATCGGCGTTGGCGCGCTGCCCAGCAGCAATGGCCTGGCCACTGCGACATGCGGTTCCAGACCCGGCCCTACCATCTGCTTGGCCAGCAGTTCCAATAACTCGCGCGCCCGGGCGGACTTGATCGAGCCCAGCACCTGAGCCCCCAGCCGAACTGCGATGCCCATCGCACCCATTACACGCATCAACAGCAGATTGATCAGCACCTCGCCGGTGATCTCACCCCACAGTTCATTCATCTGCGGCGGCGGCAACATGCGCGTCCAACTGACTATCGCCGACAGGTAGATAAACAGCAGCGGCTCGTCGCTGAGCACCAGTAAGCCGTTGGCAATCTTTTCGTTGCCCAGTTTCAGCAGCGCATCAAGTTCGGCGTGGGAGAGGTAGGCCAACAACTTCTCGCTGTTGGCCTTGAGGTCCGCCAGCAGCTCATACAACTGCGTGACGTTGTCCCACAGGTTGAAGAGAGCTTTTCCGAGACCGCTGATAAACGCCGCTTCCAGCATGCGCCGCCGATCAAGTGGCTTGGCCTCGGCATAGTCTTGCCACTGGGCCTGGAAGGTAGTGGTCCACGCTTCACGCAGACGGATGTCCAACCCCGCGATCACCGACTGATAAGACGCATACAGCGCCTTGACGTGATCCTTGGAAACGTTGGGATAGAAGTTGATGCGGTATTGCTGGTTGCGATCACACTCGGTGACTTCGAGGATGCCGCTGGGGCCAATGGTCTTGTGGATCGGCTCGCCCAGCGGGCCACCGTTTGGGTCGATGCGTTGCAGTACCACCGGCGTATTGCCGATGGGCACAAACTGCGTGCTTTGAAACAGGTGCACCAGGGTCAAGGTGCCGTTGGCCGGGCACGTGGCGACGGTGCTGTTGGGAATAATCGAACGATTGATGGGGGCGGCCAATGCCACCTGATCGCCCACCTTGAATACCTGCTCGACGTCCAGTGTCGAGAAGCTCCAAAAGCGCTCGGCCCAGTCGTCAAACGTATTCAGGCATTCACGAAAATCACGCAAGACGCCGTCGATATCGACTGTCTTGACGTCCATTGGGGTCAGGGCCAACCGGCCTATGGCCGGGTTCAAAACACGGCCCCATCAAGCTGGGCCATCACAAAACAAACCATCTGCACTCCCTCGCGCTGTGTATTCAGGCGAGGGACTTTGCAGAGGTTCTCAGGGGAGGGGAGTAGAGCTTATCCGGCGCTTATGTGGGAGGTTTCGACAACCTTTGTCTTCTCACGCCCCAGTACCAGGCTGCACAGTGCCGGCAGGAACAACAGCGTCAACACGGTGCCCACCAGCACGCCGCCGATCAGCACAAACGCGAGGGACGACCAGAACACCGACAACGTCAGCGGAATGAACGCCAACGCGGCCGCCAGCGCGGTCAGGATCACCGGCCGTGCGCGCCGTACCGTGGCTTCGATGATGGCCTCGCGAATCGGCATGCCGTGGTCCTGGTTCTGGCGGATCTGGTCGGTAAAGATCAGCGTGTTGCGCATCAGGATCCCGCCGATGCCGATCAGCCCCAGGATCGCGTTGAACCCAAAGGGCTGGTTGAACAGCAGCAAGGTCGGCACCGCGCCGATCAAGCCCAGTGGCGCGGTGGCGAAGACCATGAACATCACGCCGAAGGAGCGTACCTGGAACATGATCACGGTGAGGGTCAGCAGGATCATGATCGGGAACAGCGCCGCCAGGGCCACGTTGGCCTTGGCACTTTCTTCCACCGGGCCGCCGATGTCGATCTGGTAGCCGGCAGGCAGCCTGGCGATCAGCGGTTGCAGGTCTTTGTACACGGCCATTTCCACATCGGGTGGTTGCACGCCGTCGATGATGTCGGCACGCACTTCCACGGTGGTTACGCGGTCGCGGCGTTTGAGGATCGGCTCTTCCATCACCGCCTGGAAATGCCCGACCTGGGCCAGCGGTACCGAGGTGCCGGCGCTGTTGGTCAGGGTCATGTTGTTGAGGTTGCCGAGGTTCTCGCGCTGGTTGCCCTGGGCGCGAGCGACCACCGAGACGGTGCGGTTGCCTTCGCGTACTTCGGTGATGGGGTTGCCGCTGAGCAAGGCGTTGAGCTGGGACTTGACCTCATCGGGGGTGAAACCCAGCAGGCGCAGGCGGTCTTGGTCCAGCACCAGGCGATAGCTGCTGGTGCGCTCGCCCCAATCGAGAAACGCGTCCTTGGTCAGTGGGTTGGCGGCGACCACTTTGCGCACGTCTTCGGACAGGCTGCGCAGCACGTCCACGTTCGGGCCGGACACGCGGAACACTACAGGGAACGGCACCGGCGGGCCGAACAACAACTGCGTCACACGTACCCGCGCCGCAGGAAACTCACCGGCGGCGATACGCTCGCGCATCCGCAGTTTCAGGGCGTCGCGGGCGTGGGAGTCCGGGGTTTGCACGATCAATTTGGCGAATGCCGGGTCGGGCAACTCAGGGTTCAGCGACAGGAAAAAACGCGGAGCGCCGCCGCCCACATAGGTGTCGACCATCGATGTCTGCGGCTCTTGCAGCAGGGCTTTCTCCAGCTGCGCGGCCACCGCCTCGGTGCTTTTGAAGGCACTGCCGGGCGGCATGTACACCTCAAGGATCAGTTCGGAACGGTCGGAGTTGGGGAAGAACTGCTTCTTCACCACGCCCATGCCCAGCCCGCACAGCACAAATGCTGCGACCACCAGGCCGGTCACCAGCCAGCGCCGGCGCACGCAGGTGTCTACCAGGTTGCGCAGTTTCTGGTAATAGCGCCCGGCATAAATTGCGTCGTGGCCACCCGGCACTGGTTTGATCTGCGGCAGCAACTTCACCCCCAGATACGGCGTGAACACCACCGCCACCAGCCAGGATGAGATCAGCGCAAAGCCGACGATCCAGAAAATATTCCCCGCGTATTCCCCAGCGCCCGACCGCGCAAAGCCCACCGGCAGAAAACCGATGATGGTCACCAGCGTACCGGTGAGCATGGGCGCGGCGGTGGAGCTCCAGGCGAAGGTGGCGGCGTGAATCCGATCAAAACCTTCTTCGAGTTTCACCACCATCATTTCAATGGCGATGATCGCGTCATCCACCAGCAAGCCCAGCGAGATGATCAGCGCACCGAGGGTGATGCGGTCAAACTCGCGGCCGGTCATCAGCATGATCACAAACACGATGGATAAGGTCAGCGGCACCGCAGCCGCCACCACCAACCCCACGCGAAAGCCCAGGGCCAGCAGGCTGATGACCATCACCACCGCCAGGGCGACGAAGAATTTGAGCATGAATTCATTCACCGCCAGGCTGATGTTCTTGGCTTGGTCGGAGACCTTGGCGAAGTTCACGCCCAAAGGCAGGTCAGCCTGGATCCTGGCTTCCTGGGCCTGGAGGCTTTTGTCCAGCTCCAAGCCGTTCCAGTGTTTTTCCATGATCACCCCGAGCATCAGCGCCGGGTCGCCCTGGTGGCGGATGCGGTAGCTGGGCGGGTCTTCATAGCCACGGCTCACGCTGGCCACGTCGGCGATGCGCAGCACGCGGCCATTGACCACCAGCGGCACGTTTTCAATCAGCGCCAGGCTGTCAAATGCGCCGTCGATACGGATATAGGCGCGGGCACCGGCGGTTTCCACAAAGCCCGACGGCGCCACCGCGTTTTGCGCGGCGAGGGCGGCGAAGATCTGATCGGGCTTGATGCCCAGGGTTGCCAGCCGCTCATAGGAAAATTCGACGAAGATGCGCTGGGCCTGCTCGCCGAGGATATTGACCTTTTTCACGCCCGGCAGGTTGAGCAAACCCTGGCGCAGTTCCTCGGCCATCTGCACTTGTTGGCGATGGGGCAGGTGTTCGGCTTCCAGGGCATACAGCGCAAAGTACACATCGGAATACTCATCGTTGAAGAACGGCCCGATCACGCCCTTGGGGAGTCTGGCGGCTTCATCGCTGAGTTTTTTGCGGGTCTGGTAGAACAGGTCCTGGATCTCGCTGGGGCGCGTGGATTCGAGAAATGTCATGCGCATCGACACAAAACCTGGTTGGGCGATGGTCTCCACGCGGTCGTAGTAGTCCAGTTCCTGCAGGCGCTTTTCCAGGCGGTCGGCCACCTGTTCCTGCATTTCCTGGGCGGTGGCGCCGGGCCAGGCGGCGGTAATGGTCATGACCTTGACGGTGAACGATGGGTCTTCGGCGCGGCCCAGTTTGCCGAACGAGAAGATACCGGCGGCCAGGATCGCGATGATCAAAAACAAGGTGACCGCGCGATGCTTGACCGCCAGCTCAGAGAGGTTGATGCCGCGCATGATCATTGGTCCTGTTTGCGGTTGAGGGCCAGCGCCTGGGCGGGCTGAAGGCGCACAACGTCGCCGTTGTGCAGCAGGTGCGCGCCGAGGGCGACGACGGTAGCGCCCGGGCTCACGCCGCTGTCGAGCAGGGCGTCTTCCTGGCCCAGGCCGGCAACTTTGACGGGGGCAAAACTGACCTTGTTGTCCGCGCCGATCAGCCACACGCCAGTTCCCTGCCCGGCGTCATGCAACGCACCGATGGGCACGCGGGTCTGTTGGGCCTGGCCGTTGCCTTGCAGGCGCACGGTGATGGTGGAGCCGAGGGCGAAACGCTCGACATTGCCATGCAGTACATACCGGGCGCGGTAGGTGCGGGTGGTCGGGTCGGCGCTGGCGGACAGCTCGCGCAAGGTCGCCGTCACGGTTTGGTCGGGAGCGCCGAAGGGGAACGCCAGGGCTTTCTGGGCGGCCAGGTCGCGTTGGTTTTCCGGCAGGTTGACGATGGCTTCACGGGCCCCGTCATGGGCCAGCCGCGCGACGATTTGCCCTTCGGCGACCACCTGGCCGCGATCCACCCGCACATCGGTGATGATGCCGTCGCCATCGGCCTTGAGCACTGAGTAGGTGCGGCGGTTGTCGATCTGGCTGGCGTCCGATTGCGCCGCGGCCAACTCGGCCTCGGCAACCCGCAGGTTGGTAGCGGACTGGTCGAAGATCTGCCGCGACACGGCGCCGGTACTGGCCAGGCGTTGGTAGCGGTTTGCATCGTCGCGGCGTTGGCGTAATTGCGCCTGGGCAGCGTTGACGCGGTTCCTGGCCGAGCGCAGGGCCAGTTCGAAGTCACCGATATCCAACACCAGCAGGGTGTCGCCACGGGACACATGCTGGCCGGGATCGACCTTGCGCTCGATCACCTTGCCGCTGACGCGAAAGCCCAGGTCACTTTCCGTACGGGCCGCGACCACACCGGTATAGGCGCTTTGCTGGCTGCCGGCGGCTTCGACATGGGTGGCAAGTACCGGGCGCGGCTGTGGCGTTTGGGCGGCGGTATCCGCCTTGCTGTTGCAGCCACTGAGGATGATCAACAAAGCCAGGGGCGTGAGAAGACGCAGGGAGAGAGGGGGCATGGCGGACTCCGGGGTAACCAGTGGGCAAAAAATTATGGACATAATTTTTTACGCATATTATGGTCGAAATATAAATTAATCCAGCCCCCCGGATGATCCCCATGCTCAATACCCCGGCGCCCTCACGCAGCTTGTTGTGTTTATTGGTGGCCCTGACGGCACTCGGCGAAGTCTCGACCCAATTGATCATCCCCGGTCTTGGCGTTATCGAGCAGGCGCTGGTGGCGCCGCCGGGCTCGGCCTTGATGGCGTTGTCGGCGTTTGTCGCGGCTTTTGGCCTGGGGCAGTTGGTGTTCGGGCCGCTGTCGGATCGCATTGGCCGCCGCCCGGTATTGCTCGGCGGGTTGGTGCTGTATGGGGTGGCGACCTTGTCGATGCTGTTGGTCAACGATATTCATCAGTTTATTGCGGCTCGCGTACTGCAAGGCCTGGGCGCCTGCGCGGCGCTGGTGTTGGCGCGCACGGTGGTGCGGGATGTGTGGAAGGCCGAAGCGGGGCCGGCATTGGCGTTGACCATGATCGGCATGCTCTATGCCATCGTGGTTGCGCCGATGGTCGGCGGCCTGCTGATCAAGCTGGTGGGGTGGCGCGCGCCGATCATGCTTGCGCTGGCGATCGGCAGCGCGGTGTTGCTGCTGGCGCTGTTGTTCTTTCGAGAAAGCAATCACTACCTGGACCCCAAGGCCGGCCACTGGCGCACCCTGGGCGGGCACTATCTGGATTTGCTCAAGGGTCGCCAATATCGCGCATTCGCGGTGGCGTTGGCGTGCACCTATGGCGCGATGTTCGCGGTAATTGCCGGGTCATCGGCGGTCTTTATCAACCTGCTGGGCTTTAGCAGCCTGGAGTACGGCATCAATTTTGGCCTGATCGTGTCGATGCTGATCGTTGGGTCTACTTACACCCGACGCAATATCCTGCGCCTGGGGCCGCAACGGATTGTGGCGATGGGGGTGACGCTGGTCGCCATCGGCGGGGTATCGGCCGCGCTGATTTACGCGCTGTTTGGTTTGTCGGTGCTGGGCCTGGATATTCCAATTGCCCTGGCCACCTTGGGCGGCGGCTTGGTGTTACCTGGCGCGGTCACCGGCGGGGTCATGCCCAACGCGCACCGCGCCGGCCTGGCCGCGGGCTTGATGGGTTTTGCGCAGATGTTCGGCGCCACCTGTAGCGGCCTGTTGCTGAGCCAACTGCGTGATGCAAGTGCGACACCGATGATCATGATCCAGGCGGGTTTTGCGCTGATGGCGTTTGTCGCGTTTCACCTGTTGCGTAACCGGCGCGGGGCCCTGGTCTCAGCGGCGTGAGGCGACGGTTAATCGTTCTATGCATGGAACACTCAAGGCTGTTTATGCCATCTAGCGCTGAATTGGTATCAGCTATAAGGTGTATGCACTTTGGAGGATTACCATGAAAAAACTCATCGGCATCTACACCAGCCCTCGCGCCCACTGGGTCGGCGACGGTTTCCCGGTGCGCACGTTGTTTTCCTACGACAACCTTGGCAAACACATCAGCCCGTTCCTATTGCTGGACCACGCCGGCCCGGTCGATTTCACCCCGACCGAACAACGTCGTGGTGTCGGTCAACACCCCCATCGCGGCTTCGAAACCGTGACCATCGTTTACGCCGGTGAAGTCGAACACCGCGACTCCACCGGCGCCGGCGGCACCATTGGCCCAGGCGATGTGCAATGGATGACCGCCGCCAAAGGCATTCTTCATGAAGAGTTCCATTCCGAAGCTTTCGCCCGTAAAGGCGGCGCAATGGAGATGGTGCAACTGTGGGTCAACCTGCCGGCCAAGTCCAAAATGGCCGAGGCCGGCTACCAGACGATTGTCGACGGTGATATTCCCGCACTGCCGCTGGCCAATGGCGCCGGCAACCTGCGCTTGATTGCCGGAGAGTTCGCCGGGGTCAAAGGGCCTGCACGGACCTTCACGCCAATCGACGTGTGGGACATGCGCCTAAACGCCGGTAAGCCCGTCACGCTAGACCTGCACGCCGGACGTAACACCGCCCTGGTGATCCTGCGCGGCACCGTGCTGGTCAACGGCGAAGAAGTGGCACGTCAAGGGCAACTGGCATTGTTCGAACGTGACGGTACGCAACTGGTGTTGGAGTCCAACGATGACGCCATGGTGCTGCTACTCAGCGGTGAACCGATCGACGAACCCATCGTTGGGCATGGGCCGTTCGTGATGAATACCGAACAGGAGATTCACCAAGCGTTTGCGGACTTCCAGTCGGGAAAGTTTGGGCGTATGGGCGCATGAAGCCTCACCGCGACCCCTCTGGCCGCTGGCTTGAACTGCGATAGCAACGCCGTGGCGTTACGCATACGTTGAGGCGTTTGCATCGCGGATAAGTTGGCGCCCACATTTTGTTTTCCAGCGTTCTCAATTCATGCGATCTTCACGCCATTCGCCCTGGAGTCGCCTGGATGCCCTCATTTATCTCTGATCACCCGATGCTGTGCGCCCTGGCGTTGATCCTCATCGACATCGCTGTGTGGCGCTTGATTTCGGTCAGGCTCGCCAATTGGAAACTCGTCGCACGCCTGGTCATTTTTGCGGTGTTCAGCGCTGTACTGTTCAACGACGGCATGAACCCCATGCTGGTCCCGCCGTATGCCGACAACACCGCCTTGCATATGGCGGCCACGGCCTTGCAGATCGGCTGGTGGCTGTTCGCGGCGCGTACGCTCACGGTGTTGCTCGGTGCGCTGATGGTGCAGCGGGTCGGGCATACCGGGCGGTTGTTGCAGGACCTGATCGGCGCGGTGATTTTTCTGATTGCGATCATCGCCGCGCTGGCCTACGTACTCGACCTGCCGGTCAAAGGCGTGCTGGCCACGTCCGGGGCGGTGGCGATCATTGTGGGCCTGGCGTTGCAAAGCACCTTGAGCGATGTGTTCTCCGGGATCGTGCTCAACACCACCAAGCCTTATCAGCTGGATGACTGGATTTCCATCGATGGTACTGAAGGCCGGGTCACCGATATCGACTGGCGCGCCACGCGCTTGCAGACCTCGCAGGGCAGCATGGCGGTGATCCCCAACTCCCTGGCGGCCAAGGCCAAGATCATCAACTTTTCGCGCCCGGCGGATATGTTCGGCCTGGCCGTCAGTTTGCAGGTCAGCCCCCACGCGCGCCCGCAAACCGTGATCGAAGCATTGGAGCGCGCGATGCAGGGCTGCCGACCGTTGCTGGCCAAACCGGCGCCGAGCGTGGCATTCAAGACCTCGGCCAGTGGCGGAGTGGAGTATGAAATCAGTGGGTTCGTGCCCGCCATGCCCCTCAAGCGCGAGGTGCGCAACCAACTCTATGACCTGGCCTTCCGGCATTTGCAGGCGGCGGGCGTGAGCCTGTTGTCGGCGGTCGAAAGCGCCACGTCGGTAGCGACTTCACGGCCACGGGCGCTGCTGGACAGTTCGTCGATTTTCTCCACGTTGCGCCAAGAAGAAAAGGAAACCTTCAGCCAGAACATGACCCTGCATGCCTACCGCGCCGGCGAGATGATCCTGCCGGCGGGCGAGGTGAGCGACCACTTGTTTATCGTCGAGTCCGGCGTGGTCTCGGTGATGCTGATCAAGGGCGGGCACGCGTTCGAGGCCGGGCGCATGGGCCCGGGCGAGGTGATTGGCGAGGCGGGTATTTTGACGGAGCAGGCGGCCCTGGCGGACTTTACCGCCAAGACCTTCTGCACGTTGTACCGCATCGAAAAGGAATACCTGACCCCGTGCCTGGACGCGCGCAAAGACATCGCCGACGCGATGAAAACCCTGCTGGATTTCCGCCTGCACGCCGCGCAGGCCCTGACCCAGGAGGCGCCGGTGGTGCCGGTGAAGAAGGGCTTTATGCAATGGCTGCGCAAGCGCGGTCTCTGAGCACTGAAGGTTTGGAGCTTGATCCGACTCACCGACTACATCGCCAACGTTGCCCAAACCCCCGCTGATCATCGGCGCCCATTGTTTTATTGCCGGCGGCTCACTGCTGCGTGGCGGTTGCGGGGTGGATGCGCACTGCATTATCGGTCCGGGCGCCGAGTTGAAAACCAGCTTTTTGTTCAGTGGCAGCAAGCGGGCTCATTTCAATTTTGTGAGGGACGCTGAGACGACCTTATAAACGCAGCGTTGAAAAGACCATGGTGCAACGGCGCGATATTAAATAGAATGAATCTCATTTGAGACTCACTCGCGCCGCGCAGGTTGCTTGCCATGAATGATGCTGTTGCCCCGACGCACGCCCCTGAACCGACGCTATCGAGCCTGTACCGTGACCACCGCAGTTGGCTGGAAAGCTGGCTACGCAGGCGCCTGGGCAACGCCTGGGACGCGGCGGACCTGAGCCAGGATACGTTCCTGCGCGTGTTGGCCAGTGCCCAGCCGCTGGCGCAGTTGCACGAACCCCGCGCTTACCTGGTGACAGTGGGCAAGCGCCTGCTGGTGAATTTTCATCAGCGCCGCAGCCTGGAACAGGCCTACGTGAACGCGCTGGCCAATTTGCCTGAAGCCTGCGTGCCATCGCCCGAACAGCGCTGGCTGGTGCTGGAAACCCTGCAAGCCCTGGACGAATTGCTCGATGGCTTGCCGGTGCTGGTACGCCGTGCGTTTTTGTGGAGCCAGTTGGAAGGCCTGGGGTACCGCGAGATTGCCGAGCGCCTGCAGGTTTCCGAACGCACGGTAAAACGCTACATGGCCCAAGCCTACGAACACTGCCTGCTGGTGGACCTGTGAGCCGCGAGGTGGCGCGTGCCGCCGCTCAGTGGCTGGCGCTGCTGGAATCCGGTGCCGCCACCGAGCGTGACCACGCCGCGTTGCAGCATTGGCGCGACAGCCATCCCCAGCATGAGCACACCTGGCAGAAAGCCCAATCCCTGCGCCGACGTTTCAGCGATTTGCCTCAAGCCTTGGCCATGGCCAGCCTCGATCGCCCGCAACCCGGTCGCCGCGCGGTGCTCAAACGCGCCCTGGGTGTGGCGGCGTTGCTGCCGGCCGCCTGGTTGATCAGCCGTCAGTTGCCCGTCGACACCTGGCGCGCCGACCTGCACACCGCCACCGGCGAACGCAAACGCCTGCCGCTGGCCGACGGTGCCAGCCTGCAACTCAACACCGCTACGGCGGCTGACGTAGACGTGGCGCAGCGGCGTATCAGGTTGGTCGATGGCGAACTGGCGTTGAATGTACCCGGCATGGCGCCGATGACGCTGCAAACCCGCTATGGCGAGTTGCTGGTCAGCCAGGCTGAAGTCTGTGTGCGCCAACTGGCCGCCGGCTGTCGGGTGTCGGTGCTCAAGGGCGCGGTGCAAGTGCGGGATTTGAACGGCAACAGCACGACCTTGCAGGCAGGGCGGCAAGCGCCGTTAAAGGCCAGTGGGCTCGGCTCCTCGGCGCCATTTGATGTACTGCAACTCGGTTGGCGCGATGGTGTGCTGAGCGCTCAGAACCAAACGCTCGGCGACTTTTTGCGCGAACTGGAGCGCTATCGTCCCGGCGTGTTGCGCTGGGAGCCGGGCCTTGAAACCTTGCGGGTAACCGGCAGTTTCCGCCTGGACGACACCGACCGCATCCTCAGCCTGCTGGCCTCGACACTGGGCCTGGAGGTGCAAGCGCGGACGCGGTATTGGGTGAGCTTGCGCAAAAAATTGGCGTGATACCTGTTGGGTGGCGAGGACGGCAGCGGCTTGATCGGTTGTCATGCATATATCTAAAATGAATAAATAAAGAGTTATATATTCCTTTTGATGTGTGTGCCGATGGCGCACTTTGGGGGCCTGCGCATTCGTGCGGATTGACCCAACAGCCAAAAGGAAAGCCGACATGACCATTAAAGCGATCAACGTGCGCAACCAGTTCAAGGGCGTGATCAAAGAGATTCTGCTGGGGGAAGTGGTGTCGGAAATCGACGTGCAAACCGCGTCCGGCATCGTGACGTCGGTGATCACCACCCGTTCGGTGCGTGACTTGGAATTGAAAGTGGGCAGTGAAGTGATCGCCTTCGTGAAGTCGACCGAAGTGTCTATCGCCAAGTTGTAGGCGCAGGCCCCCGCGTACCGGCGGGGGGCTGTTCTTGGGGCGTGCTTTAGCGGTTTTGCAAGCTGCGCTCCAAGCGCTGCAAGCCTTCTTCCAGCATCGCCCGCGGGCAGCCGAAGTTCAGGCGCACGAACTGTTGGCTGTCATCGCCGAACTCAATCCCCGCACTCAAGCCGACCTTGGCCCGGTCCAGAAAGAACTGCTGCGGGTCTTCCAGGCCCAGGGCCGTGCAATCGAGCCAGGCCAGGAAGGTACCTTGCGGCGCATGCATCACCACACCGGGCAGGCGAGTGTTCACGGCATCGAGCAGGTAGTCGCGGTTGGCTTGCAGGTAGTGCTTGAGCGCTTCAAGCCATTCGCCGCACTGGCTGTAGGCGGCGCGGGTGGCTTCCAGGCCCAGTGGGCTGACGCTGTCGACCATGCCGCAACGCGCGTTGTTGAAACGCTCGCGGATCTCGGCGTTCTGGATCACGGCAAAACAGGTTTTCAAGCCAGCCACGTTGTAGGCCTTGCTCGCCGACATCAGCGTGATGGTGCGCTGCGCGATCTCTGGGCCGAGGCTGGCGGTAGGGATGTGGCGGCGGCCATCGAAGCACAGTTCGGCATGGATTTCGTCACTGATGATCAGCGCGCCTTGCTCCAGGCACGCGTTGGCGAGCGCCAGCAGTTCTTCACGCGGGAACACTTTGCCTATCGGGTTGTGCGGATTGCTCAGCAGCAGGGCGCCGGCGCCATTCAGCGCTTCGTTCATGGTGGACATCGGCGTGACATAGTCGTCGTCGACCAATTGAAACGGCACTTCAATACGCGGCAAATTCCAGTGCCCGGGCGCCAGGCGAATCGGGCGATAGTTCGGGGTTTGCAGCACCACCGGCTGGCCAGGCGCTACAAACGCGTGCAGCGCCATGTTGAACCCCGGTTCGACGCCGGGCAAAAACAGCAGTTCTTCAGGCAGCACGCGCCAGGCGTACTTGGCCCACAGGTCGGCCACGATGGCGTCGCGTACCTCCGGGCCGGCCACGCTGTAGCCGAGGATCTGCTGGTCCAGGCGCGCATGCAGGGCTTGCAGCACGGCGGGCGGCGCGGCGATATCCATGTCGGCGATCCACATCGGCAATACATCGGCCGGGTAACGGTTCCACTTGGTGCTGCCGGTGCCGAGGCGTGGGTGGATCTTGTCGAAATCAAAGCTCATGGAGGCGCTCGTGTCTGGGAGGCGGCGGAAAGTGGCGCGAAATATAGCATGGGTGTTTTGATGGCCGTTCTGTGACCGACAAGTTCTGTAATAAAAACGCCATTGCGCTGGGGATTAAACCCGCCACGGGCTATTTTGGTGCATCTCAATAACCAGAGTAGCCATGGATGAAATACCAACCCTTCAGCCGTACCTTGATTGCCACCGCGCTGGTGTTGACGGTCAGTGGCGTGCACGCCGCGTCCCAGGCCCCGGTGGCCGGTGAAAATGGCATGGTGGTGACGGCCCAGCACCTGGCAACGCATGTGGGCGTGGATGTGCTCAAGGCGGGCGGCAACGCGGTGGATGCGGCGGTGGCCGTGGGCTACGCGCTGGCGGTGGTCTACCCGGCGGCGGGTAACCTGGGCGGCGGCGGCTTCATGACCGTGCAACTGGCGGATGGGCGCAAGACCTTCCTCGACTTCCGCGAAAAAGCGCCGCTGGCGGCTACCGCCAATATGTACCTGGACAAGGACGGCAACGTCATCGAAGGGCTCAGCGCCAAGGGCCACCTGGCCGTCGGCGTACCCGGCACGGTTTCCGGCATGGAGCTGGCCCTGAGCAAATACGGCACGCTCAAGCGCGCCCAGGTGATCGCCCCGGCGATCAAACTGGCGGAAAACGGCTTCGCCCTGGAGCAAGGGGATATCGACCTGTTGCACACCGCCACCGGCGAGTTCGAAAAAGACAAGGACCTGCGCGGTATCTTCCTGCACAACGGCCAACCGATGCAGGTGGGCCAGAAGCTGGTACAGAAAGACCTGGCCAAGACCCTCAAGGAAATCTCCGCCAAGGGCGCGGACGGCTTTTATAAAGGCTGGGTCGCCAAGGCGCTGGTGGATTCCAGCCAGGCCGGCAAGGGCATCATCACCCAGGCGGACCTGGATAAATACAAGACCCGCGAACTGGCGCCCATCGAATGCGACTACCGTGGCTACCACGTGGTCTCGGCGCCGCCTCCAAGCTCGGGCGGCGTAGTGATCTGCCAGATCATGAACATTCTCGAAGGCTACCCGATGGCCGACCTGGGCTATCACTCGGCCCAGGGCCTGCACTACCAGATCGAAGCGATGCGCCACGCCTACGTGGACCGCAACAGCTACCTCGGCGACCCGGACTTTGTGAAGAACCCGATCGAGCATCTGCTCGACAAAAACTATGCGACCAAGCTGCGCGACGCGATTGAGCCGCAAAAGGCCGGTGACTCCCAGGCGATCAAGCCGGGCGTGTCGCCCCATGAAGGCAACAACACCACCCATTACTCCATCGTCGACAAGTGGGGTAACGCGGTTTCCGTCACGTACACCTTGAACGACTGGTTCGGCGCGGGCGTGATGGCGAGCAAGACCGGCGTGATCCTCAACGATGAAATGGACGACTTTACCGTCAAGGTCGGCGTGCCGAACATGTATGGCCTGGTGCAGGGTGAAGCCAACGCCATCGCCCCAGGCAAGGCGCCGCTGTCGTCGATGAGCCCGACCATCGTTACCAAGGATGGCAAGGCCGTGATGGTCGTGGGCACGCCGGGCGGCAGCCGTATCATCACGGCGACCTTGCTGACGATCCTGAATGTCATTGACTACAAGATGAACATCCAGGAAGCGGTCGACGCGCCGCGTTTCCACCAACAGTGGATGCCGCAAACCACCAATCTGGAGACCTTCGCGGTCAGCCCGGACACGCAAAAGATCCTCGAAAGCTGGGGCCATCAGTTCGCGGGCCCGCAGGATGCCAACCACTTGGCGGCGATCCTGGTAGGCGCGCCATCCCTGGGGGGCAAACCGGTGGGTAACAACCGCTTCTACGGCGCGAATGACCCGCGTCGCAATACCGGGCTGTCGCTGGGTTACTAAGACGGAACATCGACCCACCTTCCAGGCTCTACCCAAAGAGCCCTGGAAGGAGCCCGTTCCATGAAAGCGCTTAAAATTGCCACCTTCAACATCAATGGTCTGCGGGCGCGCCTGCCCAACCTGCTGCAATGGCTGGCGCGCGAGCAGCCCGACATCGTCTGCCTGCAAGAACTCAAGGCACCGCAAAGCCTGTTCCCCTACACCGACTTCGAAAGCGCCGGCTACGGTGCGATTTGCCTGGGCCAGGCGGCGTGGAACGGTGTGGCGATCCTGGCGCGGGACGCCCAGCCGCTGGAAAGCCGACGTGGTTTGCCCGGCGATGACGACGACAACCAAAGCCGCTATATCGAGGCAGCCGTGCACGGCGTGTTGGTTGGCTGCCTGTATTTGCCCAACGGCAACCCGCAACCGGGGCCGAAATTCGACTACAAACTGGCCTGGTTCGAGCGCTTGATCGACTACGCGGGCGCGCTGCAAGCCAGCAAGCATCCCGTGCTGTTGGCGGGGGATTTCAATGTGGTGCCCACTGACCTGGACATCTACAACCCGCGCTCCTGGCTCAAGGATGCCTTGCTGCAACCCGAGAGCCGCGCCTGTTACCGGCGGCTGCTCGACCAAGGCTGGACCGACGCCCTGCGGCACCTGTATCCCGAGGAGCGTGTGTATACGTTCTGGGATTATTTCCGTCAGCACTGGCAAAAAAATTCCGGCCTGCGCATCGACCATCTGCTGCTCAACCCGGCACTCAAGCCGTACTTGAAAGACGCGGGCGTGGACGCCTGGGTGCGTAACGAGCCCCACGCCAGTGACCATGCGCCGACCTGGATTCAACTGGGCACGCGTAAAAAGCGCTGATGCCCGCGCCGATCAGCATCCGGCCTGCCGTCAGGCGGGTGAGGGCGTGGCGAGCAACTGCGTCACGGCGGCGAACGCCTGGGCGCGCCGCGCGGCCCAATCCCCGCGAATCACCACTACGGGCTGGCGATGCTGCTGCATCCAGTGCAGGCTGGCCTGGAAAAACGCGCGGCGGTCCGCCAGCTCCGGTTGGCAGCGTTGGCCGTCGGCGGTCCATTCGACATCTTCGGGCGAGAGCAGCAAGTGCAGGTCGTAGTGGCGCGCCAGCAACTCGTCATCGAGCCAGGCGGGGTAATCGCCGAACAAGGTCTGGCTCCAGAGCTTGTTGGTGAGCAGGTGAGTGTCGAGGATCAGCAGCCTGGGCTTTGCTGCGCGCGCGGCGTCTTCCCAGGCCAGTTGGCCGTGGGCGATAGCGGGAATATCCGCCAGGCAGGTGTCGCGTTGATGAACATCGATGAAATGCCGCACATATTCGCCGACCATCAAGCCGCCGAAATGCGCGTGCAGCTGCGCCGCCAACCAACTTTTACCGCTGGATTCGGGGCCGGCCAGCACCACTACCTTCATGGCTGCAACGCCGGGTCGGCGCGCCATTCACGCCAGCCTTGCACGGCGATCACAGTGAACAGCGCATAGAGCGCGGCGGTGAGATAGAGGCCTTTATAGAGGAACAGCCCGACGAAGATCACATCCACCGCAATCCACAACGGCCAGCATTGCACGCGCTTTTGCGCCATCCACATTTGCGCGACCAGGCTGAAGCCGGTGAGGGCGGCGTCGAGCCACGGTTGCGCGGCGTCGGTCCAGTGGGCCATGGCGGCGCCTAGCAACAGGCTGCCCACTGCGCCCACGGCCAGGCTGGCCATCACCGCAGGCACTCCCAGCCGGGTGACCTGGCGGCCGTGCTTGACTTCGCCGGCGCGGGTCCATTGCCACCAGCCATACACCTGCAGCGCCGCATAGACCACTTGCAGCAGCATGTCGGAATAGAGTTTCACGTCGTAGAACACCCAGGTATAGAGCAGCACCATCACCAGGCCGATGGGCCAGCACCACGGGTTTTGCTTGACCGTCAGCCAGACAGCGATCACCCCCAGGGCGGCGGCGATCAGTTCAAGCCCGGACATGGCGGATCCTTGGGGGAGTGGGAGAGGGTGGTGATTGTAACCAGAGGTAAGCAATCTTCAAAACACTGAAGGGCAAATGTGGGAGCAAGCCCCCTCCCACATCTTGATATGTACGTCAGACCTTGAATTGGCGGAGCAGGCCGTCGAGTTGGTCGCTCAAACCGCGCAACTGGGTACTGGCCAGGCTCGACTGCTCTGCGGCTATCGCCGTGCTGTGAGACAAGCCCGCAGCCTCGGTAACGTTCTGGTTGATGTCTTCCACCACGTGCGCTTGTTGCAGGGTAGCGCTGGCAATCGAGGCGTTCAGGCCGTTGAGGTTGCGCAGGGCCTGGCCGATGGCCGTGAGGCTGGCGCCGGCCTGGCCTGCTTGCTCGATGGTGAGTTGCGAGGCGCTGTGGCTGTCGCTGATCACCTTGACCGCCGCTTCCGAGTGGCCTTGCAGGCGCTCGATCATCACCTGGATTTCGGCGGTGGATTTTTGCGTGCGCTGGGCAAGCAGGCGCACTTCGTCGGCCACCACGGCGAACCCGCGACCTTGCTCGCCGGCACGTGCCGCTTCGATGGCGGCGTTCAGGGCCAGCAGGTTGGTTTGGTCGGCGATGGAGCGGATCACTTCCAGCACGCCACCGATCTGTGTGCTTTCGCTGGACAGGGTGCGGATCACTTCAACGGCCTGGCTGATGGTATGGGACAGCTGATCGATCTGCTGCAGGCTGCCGTCGATATTGACCTGGCCTTGTTGGGCCTGTGCTTCGGCTTCGCGCATTTCGCTGGCGGCATGTTCGGCGTTCTTGGCCACGTCCTGCACGCCGTAGGTGACTTCATTGATGGCGGTGGCCACCAGTTCCATCTGCTGCGACTGCTGTTGGCTGCGGTCATGGGCCTGGCTGGCGTTATTGCCCATCTCCGTGGACGATTGCCCAAGGGCGTTGGCGCACGACTGCAACTGGCTCACCACCTGGCGCAGCTTCGCGGTAAAGCTGTTGAAGTGCTGGGACAGTTGGGTGACTTCGTCGCGGCCGTGGGTGTCGAGGCTGCGGGTCAGATCGCTTTCGCCGCTGGCAATATTGCCCATGGCGTTCACTGCGGCCTGCAACGGTTGCACGATGCTGCGGGCAATCAACGCCACCAGCAAACCCATCAGCAGCGCGATGCCCAGCACAATGAACGAGGCTTTCCACACTTGGGCGCTGAACTCGGCTTGCACATCGTCCACGTATACGCCGGAGCCGATGATCCAGCCCCAGGGTTCAAACAGTTGGATATACGAGGTCTTGGCCACCGGCGCTTCGGAGCCGGGCTTGGGCCAGCGGTAGTTGACGATGCCGGCGCCCTTGGCCTTGGCCAGGCTGACGAACTCGTTGAAGATCGCAAAGCCGTCCGGATCGCGGATAGCCGAAAGGTTCTGGCCGTCGAGCTTGGGGTTGGTCGGGTGCATGATCATCACGGGCGTGAGGTCGTTGATCCAGAAATAATCATCATGGCTATAACGCAACCCACGTACTGCGCTCAGGGCTTGTTTTTGCGCGGCTTCGCGGGTCATCACGCCGGTGGTTTCGAGGCTGTGATAAAACGTCAGTATCCCGCTGGCGGTCTGGACCACGTGCTGGGTCTGTTGGCTTTTGGCCTGGTAAAGATCGTCATGAATCTGCTTGAGCATCAGCAAACCCAAGGCCAGCAGCATCAGCACGGCGACTATCAGGATCAGCCAAAGGCGGCGGCTGATCGACATATTGCGCAAACTGTTCATCGTCCTGTCACTCCGGGCTTTTTATAATTGTGGGCGTCGCATCGACTTTTACGCCTTGTCTGATAGGCTTTCGGCCTGAAGTCGCAAAACCTGAGTACTGTCTGATTTTTCACGAAATTTTGCAGGCCGGCATTGATCGCCATCAACGCCGGGCCTTTCGCGCGCTCGGTCAGTGAACCATTAAAAAAGATTGATAAGGCATGCCACCGCGCATGACCTTTGGGGGAAGCATGGATTTTTGGACCGCCATTCAGGCATTGATTCTTGGCGTAGTAGAGGGGCTTACAGAGTTCCTGCCGATTTCCAGCACCGGTCACCAGATCATCGTCGCCGATTTGCTCGACTTCGGCGGCGAACGCGCGATGGCGTTCAATATCATCATCCAGCTCGGCGCCATCCTGGCGGTGGTCTGGGAGTTCCGTCGCAAGATTCTGGATGTGGTCACCGGCTTGCCCACCCAGCGCAACGCCCAGCGTTTCACACTCAACCTGTTGATCGCGTTTTTGCCCGCCGTGGTGCTGGGCGTGATTTTCGCCGACCTGATCCACCATTACCTGTTCAACCCGATCACCGTGGCCACGGCGCTGGTGGTGGGCGGCATCATCATGTTGTGGGCCGAGCGCCGCGAGCATGAGGTGCACGCCGAGAGTGTCGACGACATCACCTGGAAAGACGCACTCAAGGTCGGCTTCGCCCAGTGCCTGGCGATGATCCCGGGTACGTCCCGCTCCGGCTCCACCATCATTGGCGGCCTGTTGTTCGGCCTGTCGCGCAAGACCGCCACCGAGTTCTCATTCTTCCTGGCCATGCCCACCATGGTCGGTGCGGCGGTGTACTCGGGCTATAAGTACCGCGACCTGTTCCAACCGGCGGACCTGCCGGTGTTCGCCATCGGTTTTGTGACCTCGTTCATCTTTGCGATGATCGCGGTCAAGGGGCTGCTCAAGTTCATCGCCAGCCATAGCTATGCGGCGTTTGCCTGGTACCGCATCGGGTTTGGCCTGTTGATCCTGGCGACCTGGCAGTTCGGCTGGATCGACTGGGCAGCGGCCAAGGCATGAGCATCCAGCATCCGCGCTTGAAGGCGGCGATCTTTGCGCTGTTGTGCGCGGCGCCGCTGCTGGGCTCGATAGGGGTGTGGCGGCGCGGTGAAACCGTGATCCCGCTGGCGGCCTACGGTCTGGTCAGTGTGGTCGCGTTTTTGCTGTACTGGAGCGATAAGCGCAAGGCGCGCACCGACAGTTGGCGCACCCCGGAAAACATCCTGCATGCGGTGGAACTGGCAGGCGGTTGGCCAGGCGCGTTGATTGCCCAGCAGGTGTTGCGCCACAAGACGCGCAAAGTGTCTTACCAGGTGCTGTTCTGGGTGATCGTGCTGCTGCATCAAGTATTCTGGCTGGACCAGTTGTTCCTGGGCGGCAGCTGGCTGTCAGTCCTCTAGCAGCAAGCCGATCTGCGTGCGCTTGGGCAGTTTGCTCACCACCAGTTGGTGGGAACGCCGCAACAAGCCGCGCAGCTCCTCGGCGCCGAGCGGGTAGGGCGTGTTCATGATCACCCACTGCGCACGCGCCAGGTACGGCGCGGGGTGGATGCCGGGGCGGTCCACGTGGCCCAGGAACAACGCTTTATCGACCTTGAACGCCAGCGAGTCGCCGCGCAGGTTCTGTAACGCGAACATCTTGTTGCCGGCAATTGAAAACACCCGCACGCCACCCCATTTGTAGTCCTCCCGCGCGCCGGGCAGGCTCAGGCAGAACGTGGCGACGTGTTCTTCGGTCATCTTCATAGCAGGCGGTCTCCGCAGCTTTTAAAGCCTTCTTCCAGATAATCGATCCAAGCGCGAATGGCCGGCAGTACGCCACGTCGATGGGGGTACACCGCCTGTAGCCAGCCGCCGGGCAACGACCATTCGGGCAGCAGTTGCACCAAGCGACCGCTGGCCAGCTCTTCCTCGCAATACATCATCGGCAGCACGGTAAAGCCCAGGCCCATGATCGCGCTGGCCTTGCGTACGTTGAAGTCATCCACGCCCAACCGCGCTTCCATCACCAGGTCGTGCGGGTTGCCCCGAGGGTCGAGCATACGCTGGTGCACCATGCGGTCGGCCTCCAATGCGCCAAGTATCGGCAAGTGCTTGAGGTCATCGAGGGTGCTGACCTGGCGGCCGTTTAGAAAGTTGGGGCTGGCAACCAGCACGGTCTGGGCCGGACGCAGGCGCTTGGTGACCAACAGCGGGTCCTCGTCGCCCAATTCGCGCACGCGCAGGGCCACGTCGATGCCTTCGGCCACCAGGTCGACACGGCGATTGACCAGGGTCATTTCCAATTGCACCTGGGGGTGGGCGGCGAGGAACCCGGCAACCACGTCGGGCATCATGTTTTGTGCCAAGCCCACCGGGCAAGTGACTCGCAACCGCCCGCGCGGCTCGCTGGACATACTCGCCACGGCCTCATCGGCCATCTCGGCTTCCAGCAGCATTGCCTGGCAGTGACGCAGGTAGCGCTCGCCAACGGCGGTCAGGGTCAACTGCCGGGTAGTGCGTTGCAGCAGGCGCGCGCCCAGGCGTTCTTCCAGCTCGGCAATGCGCCGCGACAGCCGTGACTTGGGAATGCCCAACAGCCGACCGGCGGCCGCGAAACCGCCGGCTTCGACAACTTTGGCGAAATAGTAGAGGTCGTTAAGGTCTTGCATGGCGGAGCCTATTGTCCTGTCAGTGGGACAAACTATCGCATTTCAGACGGCTTATCGAACATTGGTTTCATACGTAGTATCACCACCATCTGATCGCCACCGTCGATCCCATTCGGAGACCTACCATGAAACTGTTGCACATCGATTCCAGCATCCTCGGCGACAACTCGGCTTCCCGTCAGCTCAGCGCCGGCGTTGTCAAAGCCTGGCAGGCGGCCGAACCGGGTGTGGAAGTGACTTACCGCGACCTGGCCGACGACGCTATCAACCACTTTTCCGGCGCCACCCTGGGTGCATTGGGCACCGCCGCCGAGCTGCGCGATGCCGCGCAAAAGCACGAAGCCGAGCTGAGTGCCTCGTCGTTGGCGCAATTTCTTGCCGCCGACGCCATCGTGGTGGGCGCGCCGATGTACAACTTCACCATCCCGACTCAGCTCAAAGCCTGGATCGACCGCATCGCCGTGGCCGGCCAGACCTTCCACTACACCGAAGCCGGCCCGGAAGGCCTGTGCGGCAACAAAAAAGTCATCATCGTGTCTACCTCCGGTGGCATGCATGCCGGTCAAGCCACCGGTGCGGCCCACGAGGGCTACCTGAAACTGCTGTTCGGCTTCCTTGGCATCACCGATATCGAAATCGTGCGTGCCGAAGGCCTGGCCTACGGTGATGAAGTGCGCAGCAAGTCCATGAGCGACGCCAACGTACTGATCAACGAACAATTGTTCGCCGCCGCGTAAGGCTTGTGTAAATTTCGCTGTCCCCCGGTTTCAATCTGAAACCGGGCGCCTAAACTCTGTATTCTGCTCGCCTGAACGCGACCGGAGTGCGGAGTTTTTTCGTTTGCCCGCGGTCTTTTTTAATGTGGCCCAGGTTGTGCAAGCATGGGTTCGACACCCTGGGCTTTTCATTCGACATGTCGGTTCTCACGCAGCAAAGGTGGACATCCCCATGATGCGTCTTTGTGCTGTTATGGTTCTTTCCCTGCTCGGCAGCCTGATTTCAGTGCACGCCGCGCCCGCGCCGCACCCTCATTGGAGTGTGGGCTTTCATCGCATGACGTTTCTCGACCCGCTGGATTTGCAGCCAATGAAGGCCGTCGCGTTCTATCCCTCCACCGACACCGAGCACAGCACGCAGGTGGGCGCCTATCACGTCGCCGCCACGGAAGACTCCAAGATCGCCATCGGCCGTTTCCCGATGCTGATGCTGTCCCATGGCAACACCGGCACGCCACTGGCGTTGCATGACCTGGCCACCTCGCTGGCGCGCAAAGGGTTTGTGGTGGTGGCGGTGCTGCACCCCGGCGACAACTATAAAGATCACAGCCGCCTGGGGACGCTGAGCAACCTATATGGGCGGCCGATCCAGATTTCCGAAGCCATCACCGCGACCCTGGCGGACCCGATGCTGTCCCCCTTCGTTGACGTCGACCAAGTGGGCGTTATCGGCTATTCCGCCGGCGGCGAGACGGCATTGATCCTGGCGGGTGCCAAGCCGGATTTCGATCGCCTGCGCCGCTATTGCCAGGAGCGCCCCGAAGACCGTGATGCCTGTACCACCAAAGGCGAGCTGGTGGTCGACCGGGATGACTTGCAGCCGCAGTCCGACCCACGTATCCACGCGCTGATGTTGATGGCACCCCTGAGCCTGATGTTTGGTCGGCACACCCTGGCCGACGTGCATGTGCCGGTGCTGCTCTACAGCGGTGACGGTGACAAGCTGGTGGCCGTGGACAAAAACGCTGCGGCCCTGGCGCGCAAACTGCCGCAGCCGCCGGATTTCAAACTGCTGGCCGGGGCAGGGCACTTCGTGTTCATGGCTCCGTGCGACAGCGACCAACTGGCGGCAATGCCGGCCATCTGCACGGATGCCGACGGCGTCGACCGCGAAGGCATTCACCGCGACCTTATTTCCGAGGCCGGACGCTTTTTCGCCCACACCCTCAGCGAACCTACCCGCGCCGGCCTGCAAACGGCTGATCAGTAAGCGCGCCGCTGAAGCAGCAAGGTCAAGCCCAATGCCGTGACCGACAGCAGCGCGGCGCAGAAGAAAATCCAGCCATAGCCAAGGTTCAGCGCTACAAAGCCCATCAACGGCCCAGCAATCGCCAGGGCCAGGTCGAAGAACACCGCGTAGGCGCTCAACCCGGCGCCACGGCTGCTGTTGGGCACCTGCTTGATGGCTTCCACGCCCAGCGCCGGGTACACCAGCGATAAACCGAAGCCGGTCAGCCCGGCACCGATCAACGCTACGCCGGTGGTAGGGGCCAGCCAGAGCAGCGTGAGGCCCAGGGTTTCGATGACCATGCAGGCAATCGCCGCGCGAAAGCCGCCAAAACGGCTGATCGCCGAGATAAACACCAGCCGCGACAGAATAAAGCACACGCCAAACACCGTGAGGCAGTACGCCGCGCCGGTCCAGCCGCGATTGAGGTAATACAACGTGATAAAGGTGGTGAGGGTGCCGTAGCCGATGGACGCCAGGCACAAGCTGGCGCCAAACGGGGCGATACGCCCGAACACCGCCCAGAACGGCAGGCGTTCGCCGCGCACCACCGGCACCGATGGCTTGTTGCGGATCAGCACCAGGCCCAACGCCGCCAACACGGTGAGTGCCAGCCCCAGGCTGTTGTAGCCGTACTCGGCGACCATCACCACGCCCAGCGGCGCACCAATGGCGATGGCGCCATAAGAGGCGATGCCGTTCCAGGAGATCGAACGCGCCGTATGCTCCGCGCCAACCTGGCCCATGCACCAACTGATGGTGCCCACGCCGATTAACCCTTGGGCCACGCCCAGCAACAGCCGGGCGACGATCAGAATGCCCAGGCTCAAGCCGGGAATGCCGTGCAGCAGCGTCGCGAAAAATGTCAGCACGCCACTGATCAGGATGCCGGCCAGTCCCAGCACAATCGCACGCTTGGTGCCGACGTTGTCCGACATCCGCCCGGCCATCGGGCGGCTGAGCAGGGTGGCCAGGTACTGCGAGCCGATAGTCAGCCCCGCTACCACCGCGCTGAAACCCAGTTGCTCATGTACATAGCCAGGGATCACCGCAATCGGCAGGCCGATGCAGATAAAGGCGATAAAGGTGTAGAAGACGATGGAGACGATCTGCAGGGTGATCGACAGGGAGGAGGGGGCGGCGTTGGGCATGGACATTCGTTCGCTGGCGGGCGGTAAGGGCCATGATGGCATAACCCGACTCTGACGCCACCGCAATATCAATGTGGGAGGGGCTTGCCCCTCCCACATGTGGGTCCTGCGTTGTGCTTGCCGCTGAGCGTTGTACTTAGAACACCACGCCCTGGCTGCGCAGGTAATCGTCATAGGTGCCGCTGAAGTCGATCACGCCATCGGCGCTCAGCTCGATGATGCGGGTGGCCAGGGACGACACGAACTCACGGTCGTGGCTGACGAAGATCAGCGTGCCCGGGTAGTTCTCCAACGCCAGGTTCAGTGCTTCGATGGACTCCATGTCCAAGTGGTTGGTCGGTTCGTCCATGATCAGCACGTTCGGCTTTTGCAGGATCAGCTTGCCGAACAACATGCGGCCTTGCTCACCACCGGAGATCACCTTGACCGACTTGAGGATCTCGTCGTTGGAGAACAGCATGCGGCCCAGCGTGCCACGGATCATTTGTTCGCCCTGGGTCCACTGGCCCATCCAGTCGAACAGGCTCATGTCGTCTTCGAAGTCGTGGGCGTGGTCCTGGGCGTAGTAGCCCAGCTCCGCGGCGTCGGTCCACTTGATGCTGCCCGCGTCCGGGGTCAGTTCGTTGACCAGGGTGCGCAGCAGGGTGGTCTTGCCGATACCGTTCGGGCCGATGATCGCCACGCGCTCGCCGGCTTCAACCTGGAAGCTGAAATCCTTGAACAGCGGCTTGCCGTCGAAACCTTTGGCCATCTTTTCGACCATGACCGCCTGGCGGTGCAGCTTTTTGTTCTGCTCGAAACGGATGAACGGGCTCACACGGCTCGACGGCTTGACTTCGGCCAGCTGGATCTTGTCGATCGCCTTGGCACGGGAAGTCGCCTGCTTGGCTTTCGAGGCGTTGGCCGAGAAGCGGCTGACGAACGATTGCAGCTCGGAGATCTGCGCCTTTTTCTTGGCGTTGTCCGACAGCAGTTGCTCGCGCGACTGGGTCGCCACGGTCATGTATTCGTCGTAGTTGCCCGGAAACAGGCGCAACTCGCCGTAGTCCAGGTCAGCCATGTGGGTGCACACGCTGTTCAGGAAGTGACGGTCGTGAGAGATGATGATCATCAGGCTGGAGCGCTGGGTCAGGATGTTTTCCAGCCAGCGGATGGTGTTGATGTCCAAGTGGTTGGTCGGTTCGTCGAGCAACAGCACTTCAGGGTCGGAAAACAGCGCCTGGGCCAGCAATACGCGCAGCTTCCAGCCAGGCGACACTTCGCTCATCGGGCCGAAGTGTTGTTCCAGGGGAATACCCAGGCCCAGCAGCAGCTCACCGGCGCGGGATTCGGCGGTGTAGCCGTCCATTTCGGCGAACTCGGTTTCCAGCTCGGCCACGGCCATGCCGTCGTCTTCGCTCATTTCGGGCAGCGAGTAGATACGGTCACGCTCGGCCTTGACCTTCCACAGCTCCTCGTGGCCCATGATCACGGTGTCGAGCACGGTGAATTCTTCGTAGGCGAACTGGTCCTGGCGCAGTTTACCCAAGCGCACGTTCGGCTCGAGCATGACCTGGCCACCGGACGGATCAAGGTCGCCACCGAGGATTTTCATGAAGGTCGACTTGCCGCAACCGTTGGCACCGATCAAACCATAACGGTTACCGGCGCCGAACTTGACCGAGACATTCTCGAAGAGCGGCTTGGCGCCGAACTGCATGGTGATGTTAGCTGTGGAGATCAATTACTTTACCTATCAATGGGTTGCGAGCATGGCGGCAAGCGCCGTCAGGCAGGCATCAACAGCGACATCAAGGCGCGAAACCCGGTCGCTGAGCAAAAAATGGGGGATGTGTGTTGGAATTTGGCGCGCATTGTCGCATATGTCAGGCGACAGTTGTATGGCACGCGAAAGATGGTTTTGCCAAGGTTTCCGGCATCGCCAGCCACAATAGCGCCAATGCCACGGCTGCTACGCCGGCCAGGGTCAGGAACGCCGCGTTGTAGCCCGCCTGTTGCACCACGAAACCGGCCAGGCTGTTGCTCAACGCCGCGCCCAGGCCAAACACCGTCGACAGGGCACCCAGGCTGACGTTGAAGCGTCCGGTGCCTTGAGTCAGGTCCTTGACGATCACCGGGAACAGCGCGCCGAAGATTCCCGCGCCCACGCCGTCGAGCAACTGCACCGCCACCAGCCAGTAGGGATCACCCGACAAGGTGTACAGCACGCCGCGCAATGGCAGGATCAAGAAACCGGCGAGCAGCAGCGGCTTGCGCCCCCACACATCGGCCTTGACCCCCACCAGCCAGGCCACCGGCACCATCACCAATTGCGCGGCGACGATGCATGCCGAGGTCAGGGGCGTGGCCATCTGCAGGTTGATCTGCGACAGCTTCTGGCTGACCAGCGGCAGCATCGCAGCATTGGCCAGGTGAAACAGCGCGCAGCAAATGGCGAACAGCAGCAGCGGGCGGTTGGCCAGCAACACCTCAAGGCCCGAGGGTTGCTCGTGGTCGGTGTGATGGGCCGGGTCGAAGCCGCGCGCGACGTCATGATCGATTGCCCTGGCCGACACGCAACTGACTGCGATAACGCTGGCCACCGCCATAAAGGCCATCAGGTAAAACACCACCACGGGACCGAACAGATAAGCCAGGCCGCCGGCCAATAGCGCGGCCACCGCATTACCGGCGTGGTTGAAGGTTTCGTTGCGTCCGGTACGACGGGTAAACGCGCGCGGCCCGGTAATGCCCAGGGAAATCGCCGAGATTGCCGGCGCGAACACCGAGGCGGCGACGGCACTGGCGGCCTGGGTCAACGCGACCCATCCGAATGAACTGACAAACGGCAGCATCAGGCAACTGGCCGTCACCAGCAGCGCCGCCACGGCGATCACCGCGCGCTTGCTGCGGGTACGATCGATCAGCGCGCCTGCCGGGCCCTGGGTGATCAAGGCCGCGATACCGGCGAGCGTCATGACCACACCGATGCTGGCCGGGTCCCATTGGTGCACCGCCAGCAGGTAAATTGCCAGGTAGGGGCCAAGGCCGTCACGCACATCCGCCAGGAAGAAATTCAGGCTGTCCAGGGACAAGGTATTACGCAGGTCGGAGCGATGGGCCACGGCGAGATCTTCCGAAGCGCGTTCAACGGCTGAACACGGATTGCTTTAATGACTTGTAAGGCTGCGGATTAGTTTCGCGCGCGGCCCAGTGTTTTCAATCCCGGGCCGTCGGGCTTCTTTTCTAGGCGCCACGGTTATGCGGGGCACGCCGTATGAACGTACGCATGGTTTGGCCGGGGCCCGTGCTGAATACCTGCGGTCTGGGCTGGTGCTCGTCCGCTGCAATAAACACAAACTCGTCCTGCTCCAGGCGATAACTGGCGGGCAGGTATTTGCCGGCGTCATCCCCGATGGCGTCTACCCAGGTAATGCTCTTGGGCGTGGTGGTGCTGTCGAGCAAAAAACGGCCCTTGAGCAACACCGCGCCGTCGACTGTTCGGACTTCGAAGCGGTCACCCGAAATAGTGGTAATTGCCCCAGGGGCGCTGTGGGCGTCGGCGGGGTTGAGCACGCCGCTGTCTTCGAGGCGCGTTTGCTCCCAGGTACCTTGCAGGGCTTGAAAATCGGGGTCTGAAAGGGATGACATGCAACTTCCTTTTTGCTGAAGGGCTAAGCGACGGCGGTAGCCGGTTGCCGCGTACTGAACCGGCTGAAGTGTAACCGGGCGTAGAAAAATGTCTGCTTTTTTGCGCGCGGCGGCTTGGCCGACTTGACTGGCCAATAGACAGCTTTTCACAATTCTTGATTAACTTTTGGTTACAATCTGTGGCTAAATAACTACCACTGGTCACGAACCGGCGCCCTCCAACCGCTTCGTGATGACGGTTTGAATTGTGATTTCAGGTGCTGCATCCATCCCCGGCCGTCGTGGGCACGCGGGAGCAGCCTGTTCTCTTCTGACGTGTGACGAAATCCCTTGAAACTCATCATTGTTGCTCTCTATGTTGCCTCCATTGCGTATGTTCATCTGCGCGGCCGGGTGCGACACAAGCTGGGCCGCCAGCTCAGTGATCATTCGACCTTCCTGGCGCCGGTCAATTGCTTGCTTTATCTCTTCTCCAAGCTGCCCAGCCGACCTTACCTGTCGCCCAGTGACTTCCCCGACCTGAGCCCGTTGCAGGAACACTGGGAAGAGATCCGCCAGGAAGGCCAGGACCTGATGCGCGCCGGGGCGATCAAGCGCTCCGAGCAATATAACGACGTGGGCTTCAACTCGTTTTTCAAATCGGGTTGGAAGCGTTTCTATCTCAAGTGGTACGGCGACAGCCACCCATCGGCGATGAAGCTGTGCCCGCGTACCACGCAGTTGGTGCAGAGCATCGGTTCGATCAAGGCGGCGATGTTCGCCGAGTTGCCGCCGGGCTCCAAGCTGGTGCGTCATCGCGACCCCTATGCGGGTTCCTACCGTTATCACTTGGGCCTGGACACGCCGAATGATCCGGGCTGCTACATCAATGTGGACGGCGAAAACTACTACTGGCGCGACGGCGAGCCGGTGATGTTCGACGAGACCTATATCCATTTCGCCGAGAACACCACGCAGCACAACCGCATCATTTTGTTCTGCGATATCGAACGCCCGATGAAGTACCGCTGGGCTGCCGCGTTCAATCGCTGGTTCAGCCGCACGGTGATGGCTGCCGCGGGCTCCCCCAACGATGATGGCGACAAGACCGGCGGGCTTAACCGCGCCTTCACCCGGCTGTACAAAATTCGCTTGCGCGGCAAAGAGCTGAAAAAGCGCAACCGCATGCGCTACTACCTGGAGAAGTGGGCGATCTTCGCGGCATTGGCGCTGGTTTTTATCCTGATCTGAGACCTGGCCGGGGCGCCCTTTACTGCGGGGGGCGGGCGCCCAGCTTGTCCCACATTTTTTTGCTGATCTTCTGCCGGTTGGCATACCCCGCCCAGGGATCGTCTTTCAACGCCTGCAAGCGCTGCTGCAGGTTGGCCACCGTCCACTGTTGGGCGCCGCGCACGTGCTCCAACTCCTCGCGACTGACCGGCACCGACACTGGCAGCCCCGGCCGCGCACGCACGGAATAGGCGGCCACGGTGCTGGCGCCGCGAGCATTGCGCAGGTAGTCGATAAAGATCTTGCCCACCCGGTTTTTCGGCCCCGAAGTGGCGGTAAAGCGCTCGGGCAGTTGTTGCGCCATGAACTGGGCAATGGCTTTGGCGAAGGCCTTTATCGTGTCCCAGCCATCACGCCGCGCCAGTGGCACCACCAGGTGCAGGCCTTTGCCGCCGCTGGTTTTGACGAACGCATCAAGCCCCAGCTCGTCGAGCACCGACAAGCTCAGTCGCGCCGCTTCCAGCATGGTTTTCCAGGGCAGGGCGGGGTCCGGGTCGAGGTCGAGTACAAACAGGTCCGGCGTTTCGATTTTGTCCGTGGTGGCGCCCCATGTATGCAACTCGACGGTGCCCATTTGCACGGCGCCCACCAGCGCTTGGGCATTGTCGATCTGCATCAGCCGCGCATGGCCTGGATCCAGCGCAGGGTCCAGCTGGGTGATATTGGGAATCGCCAGGCGTTCGGCGTGCTTCTGAAAGAACTGCTCGCCCTCGATGCCCTCCGGCGCCCTTAACAACGACACCGGTCGATTGCGCAGAAAGGGCAGGATCCACTCACTGATGCTGTCGTAAAACTGCGCCAGCTGCTGTTTTTGCGTGCCGCTTTGCCGGTCGATCACGCGCTCGGGGTGGGTGATCTTCACCCCGCTGGTGGCCTTTTTGGCGGGCTGCGCCTTGAGCGATTTGGCCGTGCGCGGCTGTTCATGCACGATCTGCGCGGCGGGTTTGTCGCTGCGCAGCGCCACGAAAGCGGCCTGCCGCACCACGCCCTCGCGGGTCCATTCGGCGAACTGCACCTCGCCCACCAGGCTCGGTTCTACCCAATGCACTCCGCGCGCCTGGGCGCTGGTCAAGGGTTTTTGCAGCGGCGAAGACGTACGCTCCAATGGCTTGAGTTGCGCGTGGATACTGGCCAGCGACGCCTGGTCGAAACCGGTGCCCACCCGGCCGGCATAGACCAGCCCGGCATCGTCATTGACCGCCAGCAGCAGGGCGCCAAAACCGCTGCGCGAACCCTGGGGGCGGGTGTAACCGACGATCACAAACTCCTGGCGCAAGCGGCATTTGAGTTTGATCCAGTCAGCGTTGCGGCTGGACACATAGGGGCTGCCCCGACGTTTGCCGATCACGCCTTCCAGGGCGAGGTCACAGGCGCTTTCAAAAATATCCTGATGATGGGCGGTGAACGCTTCGGAAAACCGCAGCAGCTTGCTCTTGCTGCCCGCCAGCGCCGACTTGAGTGCCGCGCGGCGTTCTTCTACGGGTTTGTGGCGCATGTCTTGCCCCGCGAGGAACGGCGCGTCAAACACGTAATAAACGATGTCCAGGCTGCGGCCGATGTCGAAGGCATTTTGCAGCGCCTGGAAATCCGGCAACCCCTCGCCGTTGAGGCTGACCACTTCGCCATCGAGCCAACTGTCCTTGAGCTTGAGCGCCTGCAGCGCCTTGGCCTGGCGCGGCAAGCGGTCAGTCCAGTCATGGCCGTTGCGGGTGAACAGGCGCACTTCGCCATCGCGTATGCGCGTCAGCATGCGATAACCGTCGAACTTGATTTCATACAGCCAGTCGCCTTCCGGTGCGCGGTCCACCAGGGTCGCCAACTGCGGCGTGAAGTGTTCGGGGAGGTCGGCCGCGGCCTTTTGCGCTGTTGCCCGGCGCTTGGGCTTGGGCTTGGGTTTGTCGACCTTGGATGTGCCGACCGAGGCATCGCTGAGCACGCTTTTCGGTTCGGCCTCTACGATGTCGTAGTCGGCGGCGGGGCGTGCCTGTGTGTCTTTTTCCTTGATCAGCAGCCATTGTTGCTTGTCGCCGCTGGCCCTTAAGCGGGTGCGTACCAAGGCCCAGTCCCCCGAGAGTTTTTCGCCGACCAGGGTAAATTTGAGCTTGCCGGCGGCGTAGGCCTTGTGCGGATCGTCATGGGGTTGCCAGACGCCACGGTCCCAGACGATCACATCGCCGGCGCCATACTGGCCGGCCGGGATGCTCCCTTCGAACGCGCCATAGCTCAGCGGGTGATCCTCCACATGCACGGCCAGGCGTTTCTGGCTGGGGTCCAGGCTGGGGCCCTTGGGCACCGCCCAGCTCTTGAGCACACCGTCAAGTTCCAGGCGAAAGTCATAGTGCAGGTTGCGCGCATCGTGTTTCTGGATCACGAACGACAGCGCCGACGCCTTGCGCTTGCCGGCGGGCGCGCTGCCGGAGGGTTCGGCGGTGATGTTGAAATCACGCTTGCGGTTGTATTCACTCAGAGGCTTTGCCATGGCTTTCTCCAACGTACGGCGGGCTCAGGAGGCCTTCTTGGTGGACTTTTTCGCGGCCGTTTTTTTCGCCGCCGGCTTACCCGCCAGGCTGCGCTTGAGCAGCTCGGTGAGGTCAACCACATCGGCCGACTTGCGTTCTTCGCCGGCCTCCTGGGATTCCACGTCTTCGATCTTGCCGGCCTTAGCCTTCCTCGCCACCAGGGCCATGATTTTTTCCTGGAAGGTGTCGCGGTATTCGTCAGGCTGCCAGTCGGCGCTCATGTCTTCCACCAGGCGCTTGGCCATGTCGAGTTCGCCTTTGGCCAGGCTCGGCTGGGTGACGTCGCTGCCCAGTTCCAGTTGGTCCAGGCTGCGCACTTCGGCGGGCCAGCGCAGCATCACCAGCACCATGGCGGACTCCAGGGGCATCACGGCCGCCAAGTGCTGTTTGGTGTGCAGTACCACGTTGGCCAGCGCGACCTTGCGGGTTTTCTTGAGGGTTTCGCGCAGCAACGCATAGACCTTGCCGCCACGTTTATCCGGGGCCAGAAAGTACGGGGTGTCGATGTTCGGCAAGGGGATCTGGTCGCTGGCGACGAAGGCGATGATTTCGATGGTCTGGGTGGACTTGGGGTGCGCCGAGCGAATCTCCTCTTCGCTGAGTACCACATAGCGGCCTTTCTCAAACGCCACGCCCTTGACGATGTTCTCCTTGGTCACCTCTTTGCCGGTGGTTTTGTTGATGCGCTTGTAGCCCACCGGGTCCATGCTGCGCTTGTCCAGCCAGTCAAAGTCCACGCCCTGGGCGGATGTGGCCGAGACCAGTGACACGGGGATATGAACCAAGCCGAAGCTGATGGCGCCTTTCCAGATTGCCCGTGGCATAAGTACGATTCCTTTATAAGAAGCCTGTGTGTTCTGGTGACTTGAACGCGGTGGGAAAAGTTTCGCCGGACGGATATGCGGACAGATCGTGTTACATCTGATGAGGAAGTATTTAGTTACCAAAGCCGAACCCCAGGCGTAGCGTGGCATCGAAAGCACGTACTCCGCGTCCCAGAGAGGCTTTGTCATGAACACCTGTGTACGCCATGTCGCCGCGTTATTGCTGGGCCTGAGCCTGGGGCCGTTCGCCCAGGCGCAAAACCTGCCCGGCAACAACAACCCGAATAACGGCCCGATCCACCGGGCCAACCCCAACAGCATGCAGGGCACCCAGCCCAGTGCGCCGGCGGTTCGGGGTATTCAGACCGGGCCGACCACGCGCCCGCCCACCCTGGAAAACCGCGGCATCGGCAACCGCTATCCCCAGCGCGAAGCCGCCCCCAGCCGCCCGGCCACCGAGACCAAAGCCCCCACTTATGATGCCAACGGCAATCGCCGGTAAGGATTCCTCTATGTTGCTACGCAAAACCCTGTCAGCCGCCTTGTGCGCAATGATCCTGACGCCTGTTTATGCGGCCGATATCCAGCAGTTCCCCAGTGAGCAAGGCAGTATCACGGTAACTCCGATCGCCAAAGGCCTGGACCACCCCTGGGCGGTGGCCTTCCTGCCGGACCGGCAGGGCTTTCTGGTTACCGAACGGCCAGGGCACCTGCGGTTTGTCGGCCCCGACGGCAAACTCTCCGCCCCGTTGAGTGGCGTGCCTGACGTCTGGGCCAAGGGGCAGGGTGGTTTGCTTGATGTGGTGCTGTCGCCGGACTTCAAGCAGGACCGCACGGTGTATTTGTCTTATGCCGAAGGCGGCGGCAAAGGCGGGACGGCCGGCACCGCCGTGGGCCGTGGACGCCTGGCGGCCGACCTCAGCGGCTTGGTGGATTTCAAGGTGATCCTGCGCCAGGAGCCGAAGCTCTCCACCGGCAACCACTTCGGTGGGCGCCTGGCGTTTGATCGCGATGGCTACCTGTTCGTGACCCTGGGAGAAAACAACGAACGGCCTACCGCCCAGGACCTGGACAAGCTGCAAGGCAAGGTCGTGCGGATTTTCCCGGATGGTCGCGTGCCGGATGACAACCCTTTTGTCGGCCAGCCGGGCGTGCGCCCCGAAATCTGGTCCTACGGCCAGCGCAACCCGCAGGGTTTGGCGCTGAACCCCTGGAGCGGCACGATTTGGGAAAACGAACATGGCCCACGGGGTGGCGATGAGGTGAATATCATCGAACGTGGCAAAAACTACGGCTGGCCGCTGGCCACCCACGGCATCAACTACTCCCTGGCGCCGATTCCCGAAGCCAAGGGCAAGACCGCCGAAGGCACCGTGGCGCCGCACCATGTGTGGGAGAAGTCGCCGGCCATCAGTGGCATGGCGTTCTATGACGGTGACCGCTTCAAGGCGTGGCAGCACAACCTGTTTATCGGCGCGCTGGCCAGCCAGGAACTGATTCGCTTGCAGTTCGAGGGTGACAAAGTGGTGCATGAGGAACGCTTGCTAGGCGGCTTGAAGGCACGTATTCGCGACGTGCGGCAGGGGCCTGACGGGTTTCTGTACGTGCTCACCGACGAGGATGACGGCGCGCTGTATCGGGTGGGGTTGAACCAGGACTAGCCACCACAGGCAAGGGGGCCGGCTCCCGATGACAGCAGGGCAGCTATCGGGAGCAAGCCCCTTCCCACAGGTTTACAGGCCCAGGTCGGACAGCCCCGGATGTTCGTCCGGGCGCCGGCCCAACGGCCAGTGGAACCTGCGTTCGCTTTCCTTGATCGGCCTATCGTTGATGCAGGCAAAGCGGTGGGCCATCAGGCCGTTCTCGTCGAACTCCCAGTTCTCATTGCCATACGAACGAAACCAGTTGCCCGAGTCGTCGTGCCATTCATAGGCATAGCGCACGGCGATGCGGTTATCGGTGAAGGCCCATAGCTCCTTGATCAGCCGATAGTCCAACTCCTTGGCCCACTTGCGCGTGAGAAACGCCTTGGCTTCTTCGCGGCTGGAGACGAATTCGGCGCGGTTACGCCATTGCGTGTCCGGGGTGTAGGCCAGGGATACCCGTTGCGGGTCCCGGGAGTTCCAGCCGTCTTCGGCCAGGCGGACTTTTTCGATGGCCGATTCACGGGTGAACGGCGGCAGCGGCGGGCGTGTTTGTGGGGTGGCTGACATTTGACGGCTCCTGTTAAAACGAAGTTGCGCAGCGGTGTATTCATAGCCCCAATAAGGTTCGCGCCATGCATTGCGCGTTATCGGCGGCGGTTGAGTCGCCCATCACCAGGGCAACGGTAATGGCGCCATCGATCAGGATCAGCAGTTGCGCGGCCTGCCGTTCGGGCTCGGGGGTGCCATGGACTTGACACAGTTCGAGCGCGTACTCGAACAGTTTCTGTTTATGGGCCTTGGCCAGCAGGCGGACCGGGTCGTGCGGGTCGCCGGTTTCACCGCTGGTATTGATAAAGGCGCAGCCGCGAAAGTCCGCTGAGGCAAACCAGGTTTTCAGCGCGCCGAACAGCGCCAGCAAGCGCTCGCCGCTGTCGTCGACGCGTTCCACTTCGCCACGTAGCCAATCCATCCAGCGCTGATCGCGACGTTGCAGGGCGGCCATCACCAACTCGTCTTTATTGGCGAAGTAGCGGTAGATACTTTTGCGCGACACACCGGCGGTTTTCACCAGAAAGTCCATGCCAGTGGCGGCGATGCCATGGCGATAGAGCAGTTTTTCGGTGACGTCGAGGATGATGTCGCGCGTTTCATTACGGGTCATGTCGTTCATGCTTGTGACAGTAGAACGATCGTTCTTCTTGGTCAATCGGCTTTTTCCATGTCAGGCAGCGAGACCTGAGCACACCCATGGTGTAAGCTCGGGGCCTCTTCGGATTCGACCCATTGCGAGCCTTATGCCGTCGTTCTTCAAACGCTCCCTGTTGCCCAAACTACGTGGTTTTGCCCTCACGCCAGACACCCTTGAAGTGCTGTCCGGTGCTGACGCGTATCGTCGTCGCCTGCTGGAGCTCATCCCCCAGGCCACCCGCCGCATCTACATCGTTGCGCTGTATTTGCAGCACGACGAAGCGGGGCAGGAAATCTACGACGCGTTGCACGCCGCCAAGGCCGCGCGCCCGGAAATGGACATCGTGGTGGTGGTGGACTGGCTGCGCGCCCAGCGCGGGCTGATCGGTGCCGGCAAACAGCCGGGCAACAGCGCCTGGTACCAGGCCATGACCCAACGCCACGCCAGCGAAGTGCCGGTGTATGGGGTGCCGGTGCAAACCCGCGAACTGTTCGGGGTGCTGCACCTCAAGGGTTTTGTGATCGACGACAGCGTGCTTTACAGCGGCGCCAGCCTGAATAATGTGTACCTGCACAAGTTCGACAAATACCGCTTCGACCGGTACCACCTGATCCACAGCAAACCCTTGGCCGACTCGATGCAACACCTGGTGGAACACGGCCTGGTGGCGTCCAAGGCCGTGCACCGCCTGGACCTGCCGAACCCGCCGACTACCCGCAGCCTGCGCAACGACATCGGCGACCTGCGCAGCCGTCTCAAACACGCGGCCTATGACACCACGGCGGGGCAGTTGCCCAACGGCCAGCTGTCGGTCAGCCCGCTGCTCGGCGTGGGCAAGAACAACCCGCTGAGCCGGGTGATCCTGGAGCTGATTGCCGGCGCCCAGCATCAACTGACCATCTGCACACCGTACTTCAACCTGCCGCTGCCGGTGACCCGCGAGATCAACCGCGCCCTGGCGCGTGGCGTGAAGATCGACATCATCGTGGGCGACAAGACCGCCAACGACTTCTACATCCCACCCAGCGAGCCGTTCAAGGTCATCGCGGCCTTGCCTTACCTGTACGAAATCAGCCTGCGTCGCTTCGCCAAGCGCCATCAGCCGATGATCGACAAAGGCCAGCTCAACCTGCACCTGTGGCGCGACGGCGATAACACCTACCACCTCAAGGGCATGTGGGTCGATGAGCGCTACACCTTGCTGACCGGCAACAACCTCAACCCGCGTGCGTTCCGCCTCGACCTGGAAAACGCCTTGTTGATCGATGACCCGCAAGGGCAGTGGCTGGCGCCGCGCCGAAGTGAGCTGGGGCAGATTTTCCAGCACACCACGCGTATCGAGCGCTACCAGCAACTGGAGACGCTGCCGGATTACCCGGAGGCGGTCGGCAAATTCCTACGGCGTGTCAGCCGGGTGCGGATTGAACGTTTGCTCTATCGCATCTTGTAAGCCTGGGTCTATCGCGCGGCTCAGGCATTGCACTCACAGCGTTGGGAATTTCCCTACGTTTTGTTTAGGTGTTGGTCTGTACGTTTTCTGCTGACAGTTCTAGGGACAGGACTCTCGCCATTCCCTTGGTATAGAGAGCGTTCGTCAGAATGATAGCCATAAACAGAGCTCCTGTTGCGCCGGCGTTGTCCGTTCTCCATGCGGCTGAAACGCCGCTTCCCGCCGTAGAAACCTCCCAGGCTCACGCGGCGCCACAACCCGCGTTTCCAACTCAACCTCAAGGTCTTGCACACAACAGTCGTTCGCTGCGCGCGTTGCGTATGGACGGGCTCGCCGGCCCGTCGAGCGAATCGAAAACCCGAGTCAAGCGTCATGCGGGCTCTGTGACGGAGGAGTCTCCCGCCAGCGCTGCCGGCGCGGGAGGTCTTTTCCCGGTCGTCGCAGATGCTCAGGATGCCGACAAAAGGCTGCAAAAGAACCTGATGCGGTGGCTGCATTCCGGTACCGCTCCTGATAACGCAGTGCCGAAAAAAGCCTCAATCGCGCCCTTTATTTCCTTATACAACGATGCGATAAAAGAGCCGGCCCTGCAGGCCTGGTTCAAATCCACAGGCTTCAAGCCCGCCACGATACGGGTGCTCGACGACGCCGTGGTAGGGATAGTGGTGCGCGAGGGCAAGGAAACGTTCCAACGTTTTACCGCCACTGACGGTTCCGGCTGGGGGCAAGTCGGCCTAAGAGTATCCGCACTGCAAAGGATCCTCTCGCCGAACAACCGAGGCATTCCGATCGCCACGGGTGCGGCACAGGCGAATATCCCACTGATCGTGCTGTTGGAGTTTTACGGGGTTGCGCCACCGCACAATGAAAAAGCCGCACCCCTATTGGGCAAACAGCTCAAGCGTGGTGGCTGGCCGCAAATATCACAGGCGCAGCGTGATCAGTGGGAGGCGCAATTCAAACAACAGCGGCGGTCCCACGAGGACAGTGCCTTACGGGGGCGTCTGTCCGAACTGTTACAACCCTTGGTTGAGGGCAAAGGTGACAACGACACGCTGAATCTGAAAGAGCTGAGCTTGGTTGCCGCCCCCGGCTCCACCTTGGACCAGCGCAGTAAAAAGCCCCGTGAACGGTTTCTGAAATTCCTGGCATCGCCCCGGTTCGAAGCCTTTTTGCATAAGGCCGGCTTTCAAAGGCAGGACGGTGAATTCAGGCGGCATGAATACAGGCTGTCCGACGGCGACTTGCAGGCGCGCGACGGTGCAGGTCAGTGGGTATCGCTGCGGCGTGCTTTCGACGACGAGGTCGGGAAGCTGTCAGGCTGGGAAAGTGCGCAAGAGCAAGCTGCAGCGCGAACGATGGGGGCGGAGCTGGAATCGTTAGTGGTGCTGAGTAAAAAAATCGGTGATGCATTGTATTCCACGCGTACTTATGACGCCCGTCAGGTCATGGCGCACTACGCCCTCGACGTTCCGCAGACCGTCGGCCAGATGCGCGCGGCCCTGAGCGGTTTCAACGTGAAATTACCCAACCCTCCACTGGCCGGTAATTACGCAAGCATGACGCCCTATGGGCAGGGCACGGAAGCCCTGTCTGACGCCTCCAGTCAAACATTCAGAAGCGCCTCGACGCAGGTCATGGCGTTGTTCAAGGACTTTTCCCCTGCCTCGTCGGGTTTCCAATCCTTTCCCGATCCGGACAGCCAACTCGCGGCTTTTTTTGATTCCCCTGGCGCCACCGCGCTGGCCGACACAATCGCTAAATCCCTCAAGCTGTTTGCCGTGGCCGATGGTCAAGCGCTGACAAGGGCCGACCGCCATCAAGTTTTGGCTACGGCCCTCAAATTCAGTGTGAACGCGCCGGTGCCGGGCCTGCCAGGGGTTGTGGCAGGCTACGATCTGTACCAGCCCGCTAATAGGGGCCGCACGCTTAAAGAGGTACGTGGCGACGTCGAGCGGCACTTGGCAGACAAAGGCGTTGATCCCAAGGTCTCGGCGCTGATGGCTCACCTGTATCTGGCCCAGGCGGCGCCGGAGATGCTGATCAAGAGAGACCCAGGCTTGGCTGCCGAACCCCTGAACGTACTCAACCCAGACCCGGGCGCTATCAAGGTTGGCTCCACGGCCTGGATGAACTTACGCCTGGCCAGTGCAATGGCAGGCGATTCGCGGTTGAACCTTCAGCAAGCCCTGGCTTTGGCACGCCAGGAGTCGGCAGGGCCTAACCAAGAAAAATTGATCAAAGCGTTGGGGGCCCGGGCACTGTTGGACTGGGGCGTCATGGTGGGCGTCTATCCGGCAACTTCGGATCGCACCTACTCCAGTACGGATTATGAAGCGGCATCTAACGCCTTTACTGAGCGAGAAAACACCACGCGCGGTGCATTCGAAGTGTTGACGGGTGAGCCGCCTACCCGAGCCAGTGTATTGGTCAAACAACTGGCCTTGTTGTTTCCTGAAATGACCGAGGAAGAAATTCGCACGGCTAAGCTGGACCTCATTACCGATGAACCTTATGACCCTCGCAATCATGGACACCTGGAGACTCGCCAGCCGTTGCTGGTTGACTTCATTTTGGCGGGGCAGGCCGAAGATGAGAGCTTTTGGCTCAAGCTCAGTTCTTCTCTCGACGCTCTGTTCATAGGTGACAAGAAATACAACTTCAATCACCCCGCTATTTCCCAGGCGACTTTCTTCCAGCGTATTAGCCAGCTGCCGCCGATCGCGCCCCTGGTGGAACCCGCCGTTGACAAATACATCGCCGACATCCGAAAGGCCCAGGCTACGGCGATGAAACTGGCTTTCGCTGAATTACCACTGAAACAGCGCATGGCGCTGGAATCGTCAAACGAGATCCAGTTTTTTAGCCTTCGGACAGGGACCGGGGAACGCCTGGAAAAAGATAAGGCGCCGGACTCGAACGTGGCCAACAAACGCGGCACTCACGGCCTGTTGATGCGCTACGAAACGGGTCAGGCCAACCCCAAATATGGCTATTACGAAGTGTTCCCCAATTCGATGAAAATGATCGAACGAACGGACTTGCCCGATAATCTTCCGCTTGGCGACAAGATCACCAAAGGCAGTGAGCCCACTGGGCTGGGTGGCTATTATCAAATCAACGTGCAGGACGGTGTGTCGCTGCCCTATGATTTTGAGGCCTATCGCTCAGGCTCCGTGCCACGCCCCGGGATGAATTCGCAGGTGATCATTGAAAAGTACGGCAGCCCATTGCGCGGAGCAGTGGACAAGACAAATCAACGCACACCCGATACCTTCGTTTCTTCCACGACCTCTAAGCTTGTGGAAACAATGTTGGCCTATGGCTTTGACGATAAGCGTGAGGCGCTGATCGACTACGCCAACCAACCCACCAACCTCGAATGGCGCCGTGCCTACCCATTCCCCTCCGGCAAGAATATTTTTACCGCTGAAAATGTGCATACGGTACTCAGCCTGATCCCTTTTGTGGGCGCATTGACTGATTTGGTCGAGGGCAATACCGGCGAGGGGGTAAAAGGGCTGCTGATAGACTTGGCATCTTTTGTCGCCACCGGTGGGCTGGCGGGAGCTAAGAGCTTTGCCAAGGGGGTGAAGTTGCTGATGCGCTTCAATGGCAAGCCGTTCAGCACGGTTGCATTGAAAGGGGCAGGTACATTTTTGCGTGGGGTATTCAATCCAGTGGAAAGCGTCCCCGAGATTTTGCGCGCGACTCCGAACGCCCTTGCAACGTTTGCGCTAGGGCGCCCATTTCGCATTGGATCAAGCGCCCTATTGCCGGTGAAAACCTTTGAGCAGTGGCGATGGACCATGGGTGCGCGCGATGCCCTCTTCGCCGGCCCAGGCACCTCGGCCAATCACTGGGCGGGATCGCGCAAAGGCTTCATCGGTAATCAACAGGTCGATGCGGTTCAGAAACAGGGTTCCTGGTATGCGATCAATCCCCTGACCCAAAGACCCGAAGGGAGCCCTCTGGAGCGGTTCGTGCCGCAGGCAAGTTGAGACCACGGCGGCCGAGGCCCCGCGGCAGCCCGTACAGGCTGCGCGCATGTCGAGGCGGCCAATCAGTTCAAGCCCAGCTTGCCACGCAACATCGAGAGGTCTTCAGCCAGGGTATTGACCGGGCCGACCAAGGCTTTACGGTCGGCTTCCTTGACCTTGTCATAGGTCTGGAACCCGCCGTCCTTGGTTTTGTACTTGGCCAGGATCTTGTCGACGCTGGCGAAGTTCTTGTCGACCTTGGCCAGGAAAGCCTTGTCTTGCTGCCCGATCTGGCCACGGAACAGGTCGACGATTTTCTTCGCGCCGTCGATGTTGCCCTGGAAGTCGTACAGGTCGGTGTGGCTGTAGCGGTCTTCTTCGCCGGAGATCTTGGTGGCGGCGACTTCTTCAAGCAGGGCGGCGGCACCGCCCACGACTTTTTCCGGCGGGAAGGTCAGGCCATCGACGCGGGTCTTGAGGTCGTTGACATCGGTGTTGAGCTTGGCGGTGAGCGCCTCCAGGCCTTTGGTCGAGTTCTGCGAAAACAGCGCATATTCGATGCGGTGGAAACCGGTGAAGTCTTCGGCGGTCACGCCTTTTTCGTGGTCGTCCACGCGGGAGTCGATGGACGCGTCGAGGTCGCTGAACAGCTCGGCGATCGGTTCGATGGACTCATAGTGCACACGGGTCGGCGCATAGAGTTTTTTGGCGGTGGCCAGGTCGCCTTGGTTGATGGCGTCGGTGAAGGCCTGGGTCTGGGTCACCAGCTCACCGATTTCTTCGGTGACGTAGATCTTGTAGTCCGACACCGGGCCTACCAGGTCCAGCGGCGCCGTGGTGGCGGCGAAGGCGGCCAGGGGCGAAAGGGTCATTAACAACGACAACGCGAGAGTCGACTTCTTCATGGGACGGTTTCCGCTGTGGGGTTTGTTTTAGGTATTGGCAGTGGTTTGAGGGTGCGCGGCCGCAAGCAGTGTGCGTCCAAGAAAATCCTTGGGCCCGGTGACCCCCGGCAGGCTGAAAAAGTACCCGCCGCCCACCGGCTTGAGGTACTCCTCCAGGGGTTCGCCGTTGAGCCGGGTCTGCACGCTGATAAAGCCTTTCTCCAGGTCAGCCTGGTAGCAGATGAACAACAGCCCCATGTCGAGCTGACCGTTTTTATTGACGCCGTTGGAGTAGTTGAACGGCCGCCGCAGGATCAGGTTGGCCTGGGTCTGCGGGGTGCGCGGGTTGGCCAGGCGGATATGCGCATCGAGCTTGGTCAACTTGCCGTGGGGGTCCTGGCTGTAGTCGGGCACCTGGCTTTCTTGCTGGCCATCCATGGGTGCGCCGGTGGTCTTGACCCGACCGATGATGCTTTCCTGTTCTTGCAGGGGCGTGCGGTCCCAGCGCTCGACGAAGTTGCGGATGATGCGCACCGCCTGATAGCTGCCATGAGCCGCCCAGGCTGGCTCGTCGCTGCCCGGCTGTACCCACACAATCTGGTTCATCGCCTTGTCGTCGTTGGAGTCGGGGTTGGCCGAACCGTCACGAAACCCCAGGAAATTACGCGCGCTCTGCGCAGGCGTGCCGGGTTTGGCAGGGGCCTGGGGCGGCACGCTGCCTTCCTGCTTCCAGCGCACCAGCAGCAGGTCGGGCAGGTTCTTCACGATGTCGCGCAGGGCATGGATATTGGTGTCGGGGGTGTTGGAGCAAAACTGCACGCTGAGGTCGCCATGGCACTGCGTCGGCTCCAGCGCGTCGTTGGGAAAACCCACCATGCGGCTCAGGCGCTTGGGCTTCACCGCGCCAAGGCCAAAGCGCTCATCGAACAGCGATTCACCGACCGAAACCGTGATGGTCAGGTTGTCCGGCGTCACCACCGGGCCGAGAATCCCGGAGTCGGTGGGCGGCAGTTTCGGGTCGACTTGTGCCACGGCGCCGCCGGTCATCAAGAAGCTGATGCGCTCGTTCAAGGTGCGAAACAGCCGCTCCAGGTCGTCGCGGTCGCGGGCCAGCACGTCGAACGCCACGAGCATGCCGCAGGCCGGGCGCGGCGTGACGATGCCGCTTTGGTGCTGGCCGAAAAAGTCATGGTGGTCCTGGGTCTTGTCACTGCGTGGCGCCGTGGTGACTTGCTCGGCGGCGGCGGCCATCGCCGGGCAGGCCAGGCTGCTGCCGGCAATCGCCGCGCCGGTGGCGGCCATGCCCAGCAGGACGCGGCGACGTTGTGCTGAAAAGTGTGCTGAATCGCTCATAAATTCGGTCGTCTTCACTGCAGGCCGGAAAGGCCAAGGGCGGGGTCGATTCCATCGAGTGCAACGGCCAGAGCCTTGGCCTTGTCGGCGATCTGCTGACGCTGATCGGCGGTAACGCTGTCGTACGTGCGGTAAGTGCTATTGACCTTAAAGCCTGCGAGTTCGGCATCGAACGCGGCGAGGGCACTGTCGACTTTGGGGAGCAGGTCAGCGGCAGACTTGGCCAGCAGCGGGCGCATCAACTCGACCACCTTGTGCGCGGCTTGCAGGTTGGCGGCGAAACCGTTCAGGTCGATGTGGCTGTAGCGCTCTTCCTCACCACTGATGGCGCGCACATCCGCCAGGCTGTTGAGGTTGCGCACCACGATGCTCACCAGTTGCTCCGGCGGCAGCGACTGGGCCAGCAGTTGTTGTTTGAGGCCGCTGACGTCGGTCACCAGGCGCTGCGCCACCGGGGCCAGGCCAGCGAGGCTGCGTTGCTGGAACAGGCTGTATTCGAGGCGATGCAAGCCACTGAACGCCGGGTCCTGTTCGCGTTTTTCAAAATAATCGGCGCGGGCGTTGATGGCGTTGTCCAGTTCCGCCAGGCGTTGCGACGCCGGCGCCAGCCGTTGATAAGCCTCACGGGCTGGTACATACGCCGCCTGCGCCTGGGCCAGGTCACCGGCCTCGATCGCCTGTTGCAGCGCCGTCGTGGCCTTTATAAGCGCATTGCCCTGGCTGCTCAGGTACACGCGGAACTCCGACAGCGGGCCGATAAACGCCACCATCGACGGCTTGGCCTTGGCCTGGGCGTCGGACTGCGCCGTGGGCGTCACATGCAAAGTGCCACGCGGGTTGCTCAGCAGGCCGCAGGTGGTGGCATAGTCGCCGGGCAACAGGTTGGCGTTGATAACCTGGCTAAGGCCGGGGGCGATGTTTTCGCGCTCCTCGACCACCAGCACGCCGTCGAGAATTTCCCATTCCACGGCACGGTCGGAGCGGTTGATGATACGAAAGCTCGCGCGCCCGGCCGGAACGGTCAGTGCGTTGGGCTCGCAGGCGTGGCCGTGGATGGTCACGGCAATTTCATTGCCGTTGGCCTGGCGCTTGGCGGCGGCCATCTGCGAGGCGTAGTAGAACAGGCCACCGGCGGCGATCATCACGACCACCGAGCCGGCCACCGCCCAGCGCAGGGCGCGGGGTGGCGAGGCAGGTTGAGGCGTTGGGCTGGACAAGAGACGGTCCTTACTGGCTGGAAACGGAGGAGGGGGTGGCGGCAGGCTTGGCCGGCGTGGCTGGCAGGAAAAACATCACCAGCGCCACCACCAGGTAAATCAGGTAGGCGCCCAGGGTGCTGACGGTCGGCGCTTCCTGATAGCCGAACATGCCGGCCAGCACCGAACCCAATGGGCTGTCCATCGGCAATACAGCGCTGAAATCGAAGAGTACGGTTTGCCAATGGTTCCACACCCCGGCCTCGTGCAGAGCCTGCACCGAGTTGGCGAGGATGCCGGCCGCGACCACCAGGATGAACAGGCCGGTCCAACGGAAAAACGCACCCAGGTTCAGGCGCATGCTGCCGGTGTAAATCAGCCAGCCGATGACAATCGCCAACACCAGGCCGAGCAGGGCGCCCATCGGCGCGCCGGGGCCTTCGCTCTGCTGGAACACCGCCAGCAGGAAAAACACGGTTTCCAGGCCTTCGCGGGCCACGGCGAAAAACACCATCAGGATCAGTGCGGTGACCTGGTGCCTGGAGCCGGTCAACGCCTGATCAAGGGAGGCGTGCAACGCATGCTTGATGGAGCGCGCAACCTTGCGCATCCAGAACACCATGGAGCTGAGGATACCCACGGCAACCAGGCCGACCACGCCTTCGAACAGCTCCTGTTGTTTCTGCGGGAACTCCGCGCTGACCCATTCCAGGCCGCCGCCCACCAGCAAGGCCAGCGCTGCGGCAAGGAACACCCCAATCCACACGGCCGGCATCCATTGGCCGCGGCCTGTCTGTTGCAGGTAACTGGCGATGATGCCGACGATCAATGCGGCTTCAATGCCTTCGCGCAGCATGATGAGAAAGGGGACAAGCATTCGGCACCGCAGGGCAATTAGTTAGGGTGCTAAGTTGTAACATAATGATACTCATTGCCAAACAGGAAATATTGACTTTAGCTGAACGCCGGCTGAACGGTGGTGGCAAAGCGCAAGCGCCCTTATGATGCACGCCACCTCATGCACGACCGGATTGCCCAACTTCCATGGCGGAAAAAGACACCATCTCCATCCACCTCGTGCGCGAGGCCTTGTCGCAGAGTTGCGCGCCGGGGGCGGCCACCGTCGAGGCCCTGAGCAAAGTCGGGATCGACCCGGCGCTGCTGCAAGAGCCCGCCGCCCGTGTACCGGCCACGGCCTATGCACGCCTGTGGCGCTTGCTGGCAAGGCGTTGCGACGATGAGTTCTTCGGCATGGACCCGCGCAGGCTCAAGTCCGGTAGCCTGGCGTTTCTCTGCCGGGCGGCCATCGCGCAACCGACCCTGGCGGCCGGCCTGGAAACCGGCTTGGGGTTTCTCTCACTGATGCTGGAGCGCCTGCCCGCCCAATTGGTGCGCCAACAGAGTCTGGCGGAAATCGTGCTGCTGGAACCGGATGCCGAGCCCAATCGCGCCTTCACCTACTTCACCTATTGGATGATTGTCCACGGTGTTGCCTGTTGGCTGGCGGGGCGGCGCATCCCCATCCTGGCCATCGAGTTGCGCTGCCCGCCGCCGGATTATTGTGATGACTACCGGGTGATGTTTTCCGACAACCTGCGCTTTAACCGGCCACGCACGCGCATGATCGTCTCCGCCGATTGCCTCGACCTGCCGATCAAGCGCAGCCCGCAAGAACTGCAACGTTTCCTGGCCCACGCGCCGGCCAACATCCTGGTCAAATACCGCGACCCCGACAGCCTGGCCACCCGCATCAAGCACGACCTGCGCCAAATGCCGCCCGACACCTGGCCGGAAACCGATGGCCTGGCGGCGGCCCACTGTATCTCCGCCTCGACCCTGCGGCGGCGCCTGGCCGAAGAAGGGCAGACGTATCAGGGGTTGAAGGACAGCGTGCGCAAGGAACTGGCGATTGTGTGGCTGGCGGAGCCGCAGATCAGCTTTGCCGAGATTGCAGAGCGGCTGGGGTTTGCCGATACCAGTTCGTTTTATAAGGCGTTTCGCAAGTGGAGTGGGTCGAATCCGGGGCATTATCGGAGTTTGATTCTTAACGATGCTATGTAGGGCGTAAGGGTACGGACAAAACAGGTCAGGTTTTCAGTCGGATGCCTGTCAGTGTGATGATCAGCTCGCAAATGAAACTGCGTATCTCAAGCGTTTTGTTGGTTTAAACGGTTTTTTTGTCCACCTAACAGCAACGTGGCGCTTACACCCAACAAACCAACCAGGCAGAAGGCCGCAACTATGATCAACGTCAGCGAGAAGCCGTAGACATCTACCAGTCCTCCAAACACGCTGTAGGAGATGCCGATGATGATCGAGTTGACTAGATTCGCAACAGACAGGCAAGAGGCTCGAATACGTGACTCAACATTGTCATGAATATAGGTTTCATAGGAAGTCTCATATAGAGCAGGCAGCGACATAATAACTAGGAAGGCAGCAATTGAAGTAACGATGCCGATGTTGAATGACAAAATGAAAAGCAGAAGCGTGACGATGCCGGTTGTAGTGAAGGCAATGATGCCCAGAGAAAGTCGGCTGCAAATAAAACCCGCAGCCATGAACATCAATGCCGAGACGGCTTCAGCGGCAGCATAAATGCCGGCAATGGTAGGTATCTCCAATCCCTGCATTGAAAAAAATGGCTGACCATAAATAAACAAGGGGATCGTTGATAGCTCGAATAACGCGAATCCAATAAATAAGGGTATAAGAAAGGCACCTTTTTTCGAGCGGAAAAACCTAGTTAGTGAAGTAAAAACCCCCTCGGTTTCCTCATTGCGTATATTGATTTTTTCATTGGGCGTCAGTGAGGTGGGCGGGGGCTTGGCTTCAGTAATGAATGTAACAACAAAAGCACCGATCAGTTTTGATACCGCAAAAACGATGTAAACACTGTTCCAGGACAAGGTGTCCTGTAGTACGCCGCCCACAAACATGGACAAGCCTAATGACACAGCGCCAATAGCACGGGCGCGTGACAGTATTTTAGGATATTCCGCTGTGCGGTTCTCAGCGAGTAAGTTGTCATACAGTAACGCCCTATCGGAGCCGGAGCCCATGGCAATACTTGCGCCAAATAGACAAAATATAATGGCGAAAGGAATAAAAGAAGAAAACAGTAAAAAGCCAATGCCACTTAAAAACAACCCTGAAAAACCAATGATAAGAGAGTATTTACGCCCATAGCGATCTGCGAGTAAACCGGATGGGATTTCCAAGGCTACGCAAGAGAAGAATAAAAAGGATTGCAGAATGCCTATCTCGCCCTGTGTGATACCCAGCTGCAGCAAGTAAAGTACAAACAGGCTTCTCTGAACGTCCAGGTTCATAAATATCGATAGAGAATAATATAAGTTGTCGTTTTTGTTTTTTAAGAATCCCCATCTTCTCATTTTTTTGTTGGCGCCCTAGACATTGAGCTTTAAGGTTAAGGCATATTTCTGTTTTTGAAAGTCCATTTTTCGACGAATATATGACTTGAGTCTGATCGCCAGGCGCAGCGCAGTATTAAGAGTTTTCTTACAAGGTACTTCGTTTTTAACTTACAGAAGCAACCTTCAACATTTTAGGACGCTCCAAACAAAAAAAGCCCCATGGCCGAATGGACCACGGGGCTAAAAATTGGCTGGATGCGACCAACCAAAGGAGCTCTTTACATCATTTGGCCGTCGCTACGACCGTATCCGGCTGCCATCCACCGCCCAGCGCCTTGTAGATCGCCACAATCCCGCGATACAGGTCCACTTCGGCCTGGGCCTGGGAGTCTTCGGCGGCCAGGCGTTCGCGCTGGGCGTCGAGCAGGACCAGGAAGTCCACGGTGCCTTCGCGATAGCGGATGGCGGCGAGGTCGGCGGCGGCGCGGCTGGACTCACTTTGACGAATCAATGAGACCAGACGCTGTTGGCGTTTGCCGTAATCACTGAAGGCATTTTCCGATTCTTCCAGCGCCAGCAGCACTTGTTGCTCATAGGTGGCCAGCGCGCCATCCGCTTCGGCATCCGCGCCGCGCAAGCGAGCACGCACGCTGCCCAGGTCAAACGCGGCCCAGGTGATGCTCGGGCCCAGGGCCCAGGCATTTGCGGCGGACGAGCCGATCTGCGAACCGCGCCCGGCGGTAAAGCCGAGGAAGCCGCTGAGGCTGACCCGTGGGAACAGGTCGGCCTTGGCCACGCCGATGCGCGCGGTGGCGGCGGCCAGTTTGCGTTCGGCGCTGAGGATGTCCGGGCGCCGTTGCAGCAGTTGTCCTGGATCGCCGATCGGCAACGCCTTGGCAATCGCCGGCAGGTCTTTGGGGCTCAGGTCTACGCTCAGTTTGTCGGGGCGCTGGCCGAGGAGGGTGGCGATGCGGTTGCGCTCGCGCACCTGTTCGGCTTGCAGTTGCGGCACGCTGGCTTCTACCGCCGCCAGGCGTGCGTCGGCGCGCTCCACGTCGAGTTGGTCACCCACCCCGGCATCGCGCAGGCTGATGGTGATGGTGCGCGATTCCTGTTGGTTCTTCAGGTTGTCCAGGGCAATGCGTTCACGCAGTTGCGCGCCGCGCAGTTGACCGTAGGCGTCGACCAGTTCGGCAATCATGCTGACTTGCAGTTGGTACAAGTCAGCTTCGGCGGCCTGCTGGTCGGCGTCGGTGGCTTCCAGGTTGCGCTGGATGCGGCCGAACAGGTCCAGTTCCCACGCCATGTCCAGGCCCAGGTCGTAACGCTCGGTCTTGACCCTGCGCGTGGTTTGCCCGGGGATCTGGCCTTTGCCCTGGTCACTGCTGACGCGGCTGGTGATGGTCGGCATGGCGTCATTGCTGGCGTCATCGCGGATCGCCCGTGCCGCTCGCAGGCGGGCAAAGGCCACGCGCAGGTCACGGTTGCCTTGCAGGGATTGCGTCACCAACTGGTTCAGGGTCGGGTCTTCGAACTGCTGCCACCAGATGCCTTCGAACTTGGCGTGGTCATATTGCTTGGCATCCGCGGCGGCGGTGATGTTCGCCGCCTCCGGGGTTTGGGCATTGTAGTCCGGGCCCACGGCACAGGCGCTCAGCGCCAGTACCAGCAAGCTTGGCAAAAACACGTTCACACTCATTGCTGTGTCTCCAGCTTCAAGGCCTTGGCCGCTTTGCGCGCTTCCTGGCGCTCCACATAGCGACGGATCAGTACGTAGAACACTGGCGTCAGCAACAGACCGAAGAAGGTCACCCCGATCATCCCGGAGAACACCGCCACACCCATGGCATGACGCATCTCGGCACCGGCACCGCTGGAGAACACCAGGGGTACCACGCCCATGATGAACGCGAACGACGTCATCAGGATCGGCCGCAGACGCAGACGGCAGGCTTCCAGTACCGCGGCGAGCGGGTCGAGGCCTTCCTGCTGTTTGTCCTTGGCGAACTCCACGATCAGGATCGCGTTCTTACAGGCCAGGCCCACCAGTACGATCAGGCCGATCTGGGTAAAGATGTTGTTGTCGCCGCC